>NZ_CP192077.1:4800000-9273523 GCF_050942325.1 Spirillospora sp. CA-142024
GGCCTTCTCCGCCGCCATGACGGCCGGGCGGCTGCTGGCCGACCGGGTCGCCGCGCGCACCGGCCCGGTGGTCGTGCTCCGCAACGGCGCCGCCCTGGCCGCGCTCGGGCTGGCGGGCGCGGCGCTGTCCCCGTGGGCCGCGCCGGCCCTGATCGGCTGGGCCGTCTTCGGAGCCGGGCTGTCGGGCTGCGTCCCGCAGCTCTTCAGCGCCGCGGGCCACCACGACCGGGACGCCGCGGGCGCCAACGTCTCCCGCGTGGCCGGGCTCGGCTACCTCGGGATGCTCGCCGGTCCGGCCGTGATCGGCCCGCTGACCCAGGTCATGCCGCTCGGCCTCACGTTCTTCCTGCCCGTGGCGCTGTGCGCCGCGGCCGCTTCGGCGGCGGGCCTCGTGCGCCCGCGGCCGGGCGTCACCGCCCGCCCGGCGGCCGGCCGCGAGTCGGGCGTCAGCGCCTGAAGCCGGGCGGGCGGTACTCGGCCGCGACGCGCATCGGCTGGGAGGGCTGCGGCCGCTCGGCCGGCAGGGCGGGCTGCCCCGGCGGGACCGCGCCGCCGACCTGCAGGTCGGCGCGCTGGGAGCGGACCATCTCCAGGAGCTCCAGATCTTCCGGAGAGACCAGGGCGGCCATCACCCTGCCCCGGCGCGTGAGCTTGACGGGCTCGCCGGTGTAGGCGACCCGGTTCACCAGATCCGCGAACTGGGCCCGTGCTTCGGTAACCGGAACATCCACGTGATTCATCGTATAGCGAAACGCCGGACTGTCCCCTGGCCGTCCGGGTCCCCGCGCATTAGCCTCCATGTGTACGTAGTGTACGAAATGTACAGATGATCGAGGAGGGCACGTGAGCGGCGAACCCAGGCGGCAGGACGGCGGGCGGCGAGCGGAGACCTACGCGGGCAGGTCGCGGGCCTCGGTGACCGAGGTGCCGCTCCTGGCGGACGCGCAGCTGTTCGAGCGGCTGCTCGCGCAGCGGATCGTGTTCCTCGGCAGCGAGATCGACGACCAGGTGGCCAACCGGGTCAACGCGCAACTGCTGCTGCTCGCGGCGAACGACGCGCAGCGCGACATCACCATCTACATCAACTCCCCCGGCGGGGTCGTGGACGCCGGGATGGCGATCTACGACATGATGCAGTTCGTCCCGAACGACATATCCACGGTCGCGATGGGCATGGCGGCGTCCATGGGACAGACACTGCTGTGCGCGGGCACCCGCGGCAAGCGGTACGCGCTGCGGCACGCGCGGGTGATGATGCACCAGCCGCACGGCGGTATCGGCGGCACCGCGTCCGACATCAAGATCCAGGCGGAGCAGTCGCTCTACCTCAAGCGGACCCTGGCGGAGCGGACGGCGTTCCACACCGGGCAGCCGCTGGAGCAGATCGAGGCCGACGGCGACCGGGACGCCTGGTTCACCGCCGAGGAGGCCCGCGACTACGGTTTCGTCGACCACGTCATCGACAGCACCGACCGGGTGGGCACATGACACGAGCGGAGAGGCGCTCCCTCGTCCCCGAGTTCGAGGAGCGGACGAGTTACGGGCGCAAGGACACCGACCCCTACAGCAAGCTGTTCGAGGAACGGATCGTCTTCCTCGGGGCGCCGGTGGACGACATCAGCGCCAACGACGTCACCGCGCAGATGCTGGCGCTGGAGGGGATGGACCCCGACCGGCCCATCGCCCTCTACATCAACTCGCCGGGCGGATCGCTGACCTCGATGCTGGCGATCTGCGACACGATGCGCTACGTCCGGCCCGAGGTCGAGACGACCTGCGTCGGGCAGGCCGGGTCGGCGGCGGCGATCCTGCTGGCGGCGGGCTCGCCCGGGCGGCGGCAGGCGCTGCGCGGCGCGCGGATCCTGCTGCACGAGCCGGCGATCGAGGTGTCCCGCGGCTACACCACCGACCTGGCCATCCAGGCGGCGGAGGTGCTGCGGCTGCGCGCGCAGACCGAGGCGATCCTGGCGGAGGCGACCGGCCGGGACCCCGAGACCGTCCGCCGCGACCTGGACCGCGAGCGCTACTTCACCGCCGACGAGGCCAAGGACTACGGGCTGATCGACGCGGTGCTCACGTCCCGTCACTAGCGCCCCAGCCGGACGCCTCCGGGCGGCGCCCCCGGAGCGGCCGGAAACGGCAGGGTTGGATCACGCCGGGCGCGGGAATCTTGTCACGGTGTTCAGCGTTGGTCAGGGCAAGACCGCAAGCCGTCCGGGAGGCACGTAAAGATGGCCGAGCGCGCACTTCGCGGCACACGACTCGGAGCGACGAGCTACGAGAACGATCGCAACACCGATCTGGCTCCTCGGCAAGAGGTGGACTACACCTGCACGAAGGGCCACCGGTTCACCGTGACGCTCGCAGCCGAGGCCGAGGTGCCGATGACCTGGGATTGCCGCAACTGCGGCGCCGCGGCCCTGCGGGTCGACGGGGAACTGCCGCAAGCCAAGAAGGGAAAGCCGCCGCGCACCCACTGGGACATGCTCATGGAGCGCAGGACCGTCGAAGACCTTGAGGAGGTTCTGGCCGAACGCCTGGAGATCCTCCGGGCGGGGCGCCGAAGGTCCGCGTGAGCGGCTGACAGGATTCGCGGGACGGGCCCGTACCGGTGTGGCGGTACGGGCCCGTCCTCGTGTCCGGGGTCGTTCTCGTGTCCGGGGTCAGCGGCCCGACCGGGGCAGGACCAGTCCGCTTTCGTAGGCGGCGACGACGGCCTGGACGCGGTCGCGGAGCCCGAGCTTGCGCAGGATCCGGCTGACGTGGGTCTTGACCGTCTCCTCCCCGACGACCAGGTGCCCGGCGATCTCGGCGTTGGACAGGCCCGCCGCGACCAGCCGCAGCACGTCGGTCTCGCGCGGGGTCAGCGCGTCCAGGACGTGCGGCGCGGGCGGGCGGGGCCGCAGCCGGGCGAACTCCCGGATGAGGCGCCGGGTGACGGCCGGGGCCAGCAGCGCCTCCCCCGCGGCGACGATCCGGACGGCGTCGAACAGCCGCTCGGCGGTCACGTCCTTGAGCAGGAACCCGCTGGCACCCGCGACCAGGGCGTCGTAGACGTGCTCGTCGAGGTCGAAGGTCGTCAGCATGAGGACGCGCGGCGGGTCGGGGTCGGCGGTGATGCGGCGGGTGGCCTCGATGCCGTCCATGACGGGCATGCGCACGTCCATCAGCACCACGTCGGGCCGGTGCTCCTGGCAGACGCGGACCGCGCCGGCGCCGTCGCCGGCCGTGGCGACGACGGCGAGGTCGGGCTGGGTGCCGAGCAGGGCGCCGAACCCGGCGCGGACGACCTCCTGGTCGTCGGCCACCACGACGCGGACGGTCACGAGTCCTCCTCCAGCGGCAGCGTCGCCTCCACCAGGAACCCGCCGGCGGGCCCGGGACCGGTGCGCAGGTCGCCGCCGGCGGCGGTGGCGCGCTCGCGCATGCCGAGCAGCCCGTGCCCGGCGGGCCCGCCGCCGGGGCCGGGGCCGTTGTCGCGGACGCTGACCCGCAGCGCGTCCGGCGCGTAGTCGATCTCCACGTCGACGGCGGCGCCCGGCGCGTGCCTGCGCGCGTTGGTCAGGGCCTCCTGGACGATCCGGTACGCGGCCAGTTCCAGCCCCGGGTCGAGGGCGGCGACGTCCCCGCGGACGATCAGCCGGACGCCCGCGGCGCCCGACGCGCGGGTCTCGTCGGTCAGGTCGAGGAGCTGCTGCAGGCCCGGCTGGGGGCGGCGGGTCGGCTCGGCGCCGGCGTCCTCGCGCAGCACGCCGAGCAGCCGCCGCATCTCGGTGAGCGCGGTGCGGGCGGTGTCGCCGATGGCCAGCAGCCTCTTGGCGCCGTCCTCCGGCATGCCGGGGACGGCGAGGCGGGCGGTCTCGGCCTGGACGGAGATCATGGAGATGTGGTGGGCGACGACGTCGTGGAGTTCGCGGGCGATGCGGGCCCGCTCGCCGCGCGCGGTGTGCTCCAGCAGCGTGTCCTCGAAGGCGCGCCTCGACGCGTCCCGCGCGGCGGCCTCGGCGCGCCTTCGCAGGATCCGCCGCCGTACGAGCACGGCCCAGGCGGTCAGGAACGCGGCCACGCCGGCGACGGCGACGCCGCGGTGCAGGGCGCACGCCGCGGCGGCCGCGACGGTGATCGTCACGGCCGCGGCGGTGCCCCGGTCGCGGACGAGGGCGAGCGGCAGCGTCGCGCACACGTCCACGACGATCGCCAGGGGGAGGATCACCTCGGAGTCGTGGGTGCGGTAGACGGCCTCGGCGACTGCGGCCAGGGCCAGGCAGCCTCCCGCCACCGGCCACAACGGCCGCCGGGCGTTCTCGTCGCTCTCCCCCACGCACGCCATTGTGACGTGGCCGGAGCCCCGGCGGCGTCCCTCCCGCGAGGGACGCCCGCTCCCCCGGCCCAAGCCCGCCAAGACGCCTCCCCGGCGTGATGACCGGACGCCGCCGCGGTCCGTAGCCTCCCTGGGCATGGAGGCAACCATCGAAGTGCGGGGCCTGCGCAAGCGGTACGGGCCGACCGTCGCCGTGGACGACCTGTCGTTCACGGTCGGGCCCGGGCAGGTCACCGGGTTCGTCGGCCCGAACGGCGCCGGCAAGTCCACCACGATGCGGATGATCATGGGTCTGGACCGGCCCGACGGCGGGGCCGCGCTGGTCGGCGGCCGACCCTACCGGTCGCTGCGGACACCGCTGTGCCGGCTCGGGGCGATGCTGGACGCGGCGGCGGTGCATCCGGCGCGGCGGGCCCGCGATCATCTGCTGTGGCTAGCGCACGCCGGCGGCCTGCCGGCGCGGCGGGTGGACGAGGTGATCGAGCTGACCGGGCTGGCGAGCGCGGCCCGGCGGCGGGCCGGCGGGTTCTCGCTCGGCATGCGGCAGCGGCTCGGGATCGCCGCCGCGCTCCTCGGCGACCCGCCGGTGCTGATGTTCGACGAGCCGGTCAACGGGCTGGACCCCGAGGGGATCGCCTGGATCCGGGCGCTGCTGCGGTCGCTGGCCGCCGAGGGGCGGGCCGTGCTCGTGTCCAGCCATCTGATGAGCGAGCTGGAGGGCGGCGCCGACCACCTGGTCGTGATCGGGCGGGGCCGGCTGATCGCCGACACCAGCGTCGCGGATCTGCTGCACGCCGCGTCCGGCGGCAGGGTCGAACTGCGCACCGCGCGGAGGCAGGAGGCCATGACCGTCCTGGCGCGGGCGGGGGCCACGGTGACGGCGAACGCGCCGGACGCGGTGACCGTGGCGGGACTGGCGTCCGAGCGGATCATCGCCCTGCTCAACGACGCGGCGGTCACGTTCACCGGCGTCTCCGAGCATCGGGCGTCGCTGGAGGAGGCGTACATGGAGCTGACGAGGGACGCGGTGGAGTTCCAGGCCGTGACCGGGCGGGAGGCCCGGTGAGCACCGCGACCTCCTACCGCAGCAGCGTCGAGGCGGAGGCCGGCGACGGGTTCGGCCGGCTGCTGATGGCCGAGTGGACCAAGCTCCGGACCGTCCCGCGCTGGATGCTGGCCCTGCTCGCGTCGGTCGTCCTGACGGTGCTGGTTGCGCTGCTGGTCGCGGCGGGGAGCCAGTCCACCGGCGGCGGCGGCGACCGGCCGTCCGACCCGGCCCTGCTGCAGATCGCCGACGCGGGCCACTTCACCTACCAGCCCCTGGCCGGGGACGGCGCGATCGTCGCCCGTGTCACCGCCCAGGACCGCCCCGACGCGTGGGCCAAGGCCGGGCTCATGATCCGGAGCAGTATCGAGCGGGGAGCCCCCTACGCGGCGCTGGTGGTGACACCGGGACACGGCGTGCGCCTCCAGACCGGCTACGAGAGCGGCGGCGCCGGGGGCGGGACGGGCACCGTGCCGCGTTGGCTCAAGCTGACCCGCTCCGGCGCGACCGTCACGGGCTACCAGTCGCCGGACGGACGCGGCTGGACCCGCGTCGGATCGGTCCGGCTGAAGGGCCTGGCGCGCGTGGCCCCGGCGGGCATGGTCGTGGCCGTCCCCGCCGAGATCCAGGTGCGACGGCAGTTCGGCGGCGAGAGCGTCTCCGGGCACCCGATCGGCACCACCGCCACGTTCGACAACGTGTCGGTGTCCCCCGCGCAGCCGGGCGCGTCGTGGCGCGACCGCGGCGGTCCGGGCGGGCCGGCCGGGCCGGGCGCCGACCTGGACGGCCGCACCGAGTCCGGCGGCACCTTCACGCTCAAGGGAATGGAGGACATCGGCCCCAACGAGTTCGCCGAGGACATCACCGAGCTGACCCTCACCGGCATGCTGATCGGGCAGGCGGCGATCGTGACGCTCGCGGTGCTGTTCGTGACGGCCGAGTACCGGCGCGGCATGCTGCGCACGACGTTCGCGGCCTCCCCCCGGCGCGGCCGGGTGCTGGCCGCCAAGGCGGTCGTGGTGGGGCTGGCGTCGCTGGCGGCGGGGCTGGTCGCGACGTTCGGGGCGATGCTGCTGGCCGGGCCGCTGCAGCGCTCGCACGGAATGAACGTCCCGCCGCTGTCGGACGGCGCCGTGCTGCGCGCCGTCATCGGCACGGCGGCGCTGCTCGCCGTGATCGCGGTGTTCTCGATGGCGGTCGCGGTGATCGTGCGGCGCAGCGCACCGGCGATCTCGATCGTGCTGCTGCTCCTGCTCGTCCCGCAGATCGTGGCGACCGGGCTGCCGCTGTCGGCGGCGCGGTGGCTGGAGCGCCTCACCCCGGCGGCCGGATTCGCGATCCAGCAGACCGTCACGCGGTTCGACCGGGCCATCGGCCCCTGGGCGGGCTTCGGGGTGCTGTGCGCCTATGCGGCCGCCGCGCTGGCCTCGGCCATGTGGCTGGTCAGGCGGCGCGACGCATGAGCGCAGCGAACCGGGGGGCGCGGGGGGTCGTCCCCCCGCAGAGCACACGCATGAGGGGGCTGTGGGCACTGCGCGCCGAGTGGACGAAGCTGCGGACGGTGCCGAGCACCGCCTGGCTCGTGCCGGCGCTGGCCGCGCTGGTCGCGGCGGTCGGCGCCGCGGTGACCGGGTCGGTGGACACCTCGCACTGCCCCACGCCCGCCGGGTGCATGGAGGACACGCCGAAGCTCGCGCTGTCGGGCGTCCAGCTGGGGCAGGTCGCGGCGATCGTCCTCGGGGTCCTCGCGGTCGGCGGCGAGTACGCCACCGGAACGATCGCGGCGACGCTGGCGGCCGTCCCGGGCCGGGTCACGGTGCTGGCCGCCAAGGCCGCCGTGGTCGCGGGCGTCGTGGCCGCCGCCGGGACGGCCGGGGTGCTGGCGGCGCTGGCGGCGGCGCGCGGCATCCTGCCCGGCAACGGGTACACCTCCGCCAACGGCTATCCCCCGCTGACGCTCACGGACGGGCCGACGGCCCGTGCCGCGTCCGGGACCGTCCTGTACCTGGTGCTGGTCGCGCTCCTGGCGCTCGGCGTCGGGACGGTGCTGCGGGAGCAGGCGGTCGCGATCACGGCGGTGCTGGCGCTGCTGTGGATCGTCCCGGTCGTCGCCCGGCTGGCCGCGGATCCGAAATGGGAGGAGCGGCTGGAGAGGGCCGCGCCGATGCCGGCGGGGCTCGCGGTCCAGGCGACCCGGGACCTGGACCGGCTGCCGATCGGCCCGTGGCAGGGCCTCGGCGTGCTCGCCTGCTACGCGGCCGCGGCGCTGCTGGCGGGCGGTGCCGTGTTCGCCCGCCGCGACGCCTGAGCGGTCAGGTGCGGGACGACGTGTCGTCGTCCTCGTGGACGACCTCGCCGCGGACCACCGGTCCCGGCGGGGTCTCGACGCGTTCGGGACCCGGCCCGCGGCCGAACGGGTCGAACCCGGTGCCGCCGAGGCCCGGCGGGAACACCGTCGCGGCGCGCTCCTCGGCCGCCCGGATCCGCCGCGCCGCGAACGCCGACAGGACCCGCCGGACGAGCGGGCGGGTGAACGGCAGCACGACCAGCAGCCCGAGCGCGTCGGTGACGAACCCGGGGAACAGCAGGAGCACGCCGCCGGCCATGACCAGCGCCGCGTCCGCGAGCTCCCGGTCGGGCAGCACCCCGCGCTGGACGGTGTCCTGCAGGGCCCGCCAGGCGCGGCGGCCCTCCCGGCGGACGAGCCACCCGCCGAGGACGGTCTCGGCGATCAGCAGCCCGACCGTGGGCCAGGCGCCGATCACCTCGCCGACCTGGATCAGCACGAAGATCTCCAGGACCGGCACCAGCAGGAACGCCAGGACGATCAGCAGCGGCAGCATGGCTCCATCTTCGGGGTCGTCGAAAAGACTCACCCCGTACAACGCCGGGACGGCCCCGAACGTTTCCCCGGGGAGCGCTCAGCGGGGAGGGCGGCGCTTGCCGACGCGGTCGGACATGCCCCACTGGGTGATGCGCAGCGCCGCCTCGGCCATCACGTCCCGGCTCATCTTGCTGGTGCCGTGCTCGCGTTCGACGAACGTGATCGGCACCTCCACCACGCGCAGCCCCTGCCGCAGGGCCCGCAGCGCCAGGTCGATCTGGAAGCAGTAGCCGCGCGAGTCGACCTCGTCCAGGCCGATCTTGTCCAGGGTCGCGGCGCGGAACGCGCGGTACCCGGCGGTGGCGTCGTGCAGGGGGATGCCGAGCATCAGCCGGGCGTAGGTGTTGGCGCCGCGCGACAGCGCCTCCCGCCGCTTCGGCCAGTTCCGGACCTCGCCGCCGGGGACCCAGCGGGCGCCGATGACCAGGTCGGCGTCCTCCAGCGCCGACAGCAGCCGCGGCAGCTCCTCGGGCTGGTGGGAGCCGTCGGCGTCCATCTCGACCATGACGTCGTAGCCGTGTTCGGCGGCCCAGCGGAACCCGGCGATGTAGGCGGGGCCGAGGCCGTCCTTGCCCTGCCGGTGCAGGACCTTGATCTGCTCGTCCTCCGCGGCCATCGCGTCGGCGACCTCGCCGGTGCCGTCGGGGCTCGCGTCGTCCACGACCAGGACGTCCACCGACGGGGCGGCCTCGCGCACCCGGCCGGCGACGCGCTCGATGTTGTCCCGCTCGTTGTACGTCGGGATGATCACGAGCACCCGGCCGAGGTCGGCTGGGATCTCCATCGGTGTCAATTCCCCTCGTTCTCCGGTGCCGTCTTCCGGGCCGTCCATGCCGCCGCGCAGAGCGCGCCGAGCCCGAGCAGCGCGAGCGTCCACTCGGGCGCCTCCCCCAGCCGGTCCGACAGCGTCCGCGACGTCCGCGCCGGGACGCTCGCGACCTGGATGTCGGGGACGAACTCCCGGGACCGGTCGATCATCCGGCCGTCGGGCGCGACGATCGCGCTGATCCCGCTCGTCGCGGCAACCAAGATCGTACGGCCATGTTCGACCGCCCGCAGCCGCGACATGGCGATCTGCTGGGGCGGCAGGCTGGTCTTGCCGTAGGTGGCGTTGTTGGTCTGCACGACCAGGACGTTCCCGCGCGCGACGTCGCGGACCTCCTTGTCGTAGGCCACTTCGAAGCAGATCACGTCGCCGATGTTCACCGGGCCGAGCCGCATCACGCCGGATCGGGTGCCCTTGGCGAAGTCGCGCGGGATCCGCTGGAACCGGGTGATCAGCTTGGTGAGGACGTCGCGGAACGGCAGGTACTCCCCGAACGGGACCGGGTGCCGCTTGACGTAGTAGTCGCCGGGACCGGTCTGCGGGTCCCAGACGATGCCGCGGTTCTCGACCTTCTCGCCGTCGGGGGTGTCGGTGAGGGCGCCGACGAGGACGGGGACGCCGACGTCCTTCACGGCGCCGTCGATGGCGTTGTAGGCGTCGGGCTCGGCGTAGGGGTCCAGGTCGCTGGCGTTCTCCGGCCACACCACCAGCTGGGGCTTGGCGACCTTGCCGGCGCGGACCTGCGCGGCCAGCTCGTGGGTGGCCTTCACGTGGTTGTCCAGGACGGCCTTGCGCTGGCCGAGGAAGTCCAGGCCGAGGCGCGGCACGTTGCCCTGGACCACCGCGACGGTGACCGGGCGGCCGGACGCGGGGGTGGGGATCAGCGTCCCGCCGCCCACCACGGCGGCGACGGCGGCGAGGCAGGCCGCGGCGGGCACGAGCACGCGCCACGTCCCGGGCGCCGTCCCCGCACCGGTCTCCGGGCCGGAGGCGCGGGCCCGTCGGGCGCGGTAGGCGCGGTGGGCGGCCACGGCTGCGCAGGCGAGCAGGCCGCCCACCAGGGCCGTCAGGAACGTGACCAGGGGCGCGCCGCCGTAGGACGCGTACGGGGTCAGGGGCGTGGCGGTCTGGCTGAACGCCAGCCGCGCCCAGGGGAACCCGCCGAACGGGACGCGGCCGCGGAGCAGTTCCTCACCGACCCACAGCGCGGCCGTCCAGACCGGCCAGCCCGGCAGCCGGGAGACCATCGCGATCCCGGCGCCGAGCGGGAGGAAGTAGGCGGCCTGGACGAGGCTGAGGATGATCCACCCGTCCGGGCCGATCCTGGAGATGCCCTCCAGGACGGGGATGAAGAACGCGGCGCCGGCGGCGAAGGCGAGCCAGGCGGCGGTGCGGGCGGCCTGGCCGCGCAGCGCGAGGGTGAGCAGCGCGACGCCGACCGGGGCGAGCGGGGTGAGGCCGATGGGCGGGAACGCCGGCCACATGAGCAGGCCGGCGGCGACGGCCAGCAGCGTCCGGGGCCAGCCGGCGCGGCCGCCGCCTGCCAGGCCGCGGCGCAGCCGGCTCAACCGTCCCCGCGGCGCCGCGACGACGGCCGGCGCTTCGGCGTCGCCCTTGGCCGGCGACCGGTCCGGGAGGATCTCCTGGGCCACGTCCCACCTCGTTCACTCGGTCCCTTGCCGGAACGCTACCGGCAAGGGACGACCACGGCGACCACGGGCCCGCGCGGATTGAGGGGGACGGTCCATGCGGGGGCGCCGCGGGGGTCCGCGGCGGGCTCCGGACACGGAAGAGGGCCCGCGACATCCGTCGGGCCGGAGTCGTCCCACAGGCGGTGAGAACGAGGCTCCGTTTTCTACTGGATGTCCGGGCCCTTCCCGGGTCCAACCCCCCGCGCGATCGGGCGGCTCCGCCCGGGCACGGCCCCGGCCCACCGCGCTGGCTCGGGCGGGCACGATGCCGATCACTCGCGTGATCCCCGTCCCCGTCGCGGCGCGGTGCCCGGCGGCGCCTCGGGCGGCCGATCGGTGAGTCCCGTGCTGGACTGCAGCAAAACTACCGCCTTCCGCCCCCTTGTCAACCGCCGCATGTTCTGCGGCGACTCCACGTTCTCCCAGTTCAGCACCATGATCAGGGCGTCCGGCGAATTGCCCGCCGGACGCCGCCGATCATGGTTTCGGGGGCTCAGCCGCCGGGCGCGGAGACCACGACGGTCCCGGACGCGGTGACCGCCACGACCGGGTCGGGCAGTACCTCGGCGGCCGACTCGCCCTTGTCGGGGCGGCCCCGGCACACCACGCGGGCCTCGAACTCCATCACGCGGCTGCGGGTGCCGGCGCGGGTCAGGACGGCCGTGGTCTCCAGGACGTCCCCGGCCCGGACGGGCGCGCGGAACTGCACGTCGGAGTAGGAGGCGAACAGGCCCTCGTCGCCGTCGGTGCGGATGCACAGCTCCGTCGCCACGTCCCCGAACAGCCCGAGCACGTACGCGCCGTCGACCAGGTCGCCGGCGTAGTGGGCGTGCGAGTAGGGGATGTAGCGGCGGTGGGTGACGGTCAGCCCCTCGCGCGGATCACTCATCGTCGGTCACTCCGTCGGTCGCTCCGTCGTTCTGGGCGGGCAGCAGGGCGTGGACGAGGTAGCTGGCGACCTCCGCGGGGGTGGTGCCCTTGCCGAAGATGCGGTCGACGCCGAGGTCGGCCTCGGTGACGGTGTCGAACCGGGGGCCGCCGACGACCAGCAGGGGCCGTCCCATGCCCCCGGCGACGGCGGTCGGGTACTCGGCGTGGAACGCGCCGGCCATCTGCTTGGTGTTGTGCAGGTGCGCGTTGCGCTGGGTGACGACCTGCGAGACCAGGACCGCGTCGGCGTTCTCGGCCTTGGCGCGCTCCACCAGCTCCTCCACCGTGACCTGGGCGCCCATGTTCACGACCTGGATCTCGCGGTAGTACTCCAGGCCCTTCTCGCCCGCGAACCCCTTGACGTTGAGGATCGCGTCGATGCCGACGGTGTGGGCGTCGGTGCCGATGCAGGCGCCGACGACGACGAGCCGCCGGTTCAGCGAGCCGCGGATCGCCTGGTTCACCTCCTGCGAGGTCAGCAGCGGGTAGGCGCGCTCCTCCGGCACGGGGATGGACGCGTAGTCGATGAGGTGCCGGACCTTGCCGTACACGATGAAGAAGGTGAAGTGGGGGCCCATCGGCTTGGCGTGGACGACGCTGGCGGGGTCCAGCCCCATCTTCCCGGCGAGCTGCAGAGCGGCGGCGTCGGCCCGTTTGCCCGCGGGGACGGGCAGCGTGAACGACATCTGCACCATGCCGTCGCCGGTGGTGTCGCCGTAGGGCCGGATCACCTGCCGGGTGTCGGCGGGCTCGGCCGGGGACCGGGTTCCGGTTCCGGTTCCGGGGGTCTCGACCGTCATGCGGGCACCTCCTGGTCGGCGGCGTTGCGGGCGGCCGCGTGCGGGTCCTCGTTGTCGAGGATCTCGATCGCGGGGTTGAAGTACCCGTCGGCGCGGGGGACGACCCCGTCCAGGCCCTTGCCTCCGTCGGGCGGGCGGCGGGTGATGCCGAACGTGCCTTCGGCGATGGCGGTGAGGAGCCCGTCGTCGGCGACGCGTCCGAGCAGGTCGACCGACTCCGACAGGACCTGCTTGGCGCGCTGGACGAGCATCCCGTCCGGGCGCGGCATGAAGTCCTCGGCGAGGTTCCCGCAGGCGTCGCGGACGTAGCGGACGTTCTCCAGCGCGAGGTCGCGATCCGACAGCCACGGGGTGTGGATGCCCTCGGTCATCATGCCGATCAGGATGATCGACTGCCCGGTCATGACGCCGGCGAGGTTGAAGAACGCGTCCAGCAGGTACCCGGCGAAGATGTTGCCGGTCATGTGCTTGGTCGGCGGCATGTACTTCAGCGGCGCGCCGGGGAACAGCTCCCGGACGAGCTGGGCGTGCGCGAGCTCCAGCCGGAACGACTCGGGGATCGCCGGGTTGATCTCGAAGGCGTGGCCGAGGCCGAGCTGGGCGTCGGTGAGGCCGGCCTCGTGCCCGAACCGCTCGTTCAGCAGCTGGCTGACGATCACCGTGTGCGCGGCGTCGACCGCGTCGGCGGTGGTGAGGTAGTTGTCCTCGCCGGTGTTGATGACGATGCCGGCGCGGGCGTGGATCTGCCGGGAGAACCGCTGGTCGATGAACGTGCGGCGGGGGTTGATGTCGCGGAAGATGATGCCGTACATGCAGTCGTTCAGCATCATGTCCAGGCGCTCCAGCCCGGCGAGCGTGGCGATCTCCGGCATGCACAGCCCGGACGCGTAGTTCGTCAGCCGCACGTACCGGCCGAGCTCGCGGGAGACGTCGTCGAGCGCGGAGCGCATCAGCCGGAAGTTCTCCCGGGTGGCGTAGGTGCCGGCGTAGCCCTCGCGGGTGGCGCCCTCGGGGACGAAGTCCAGCAGCGACTGCCCCGTGGAGCGGATCACCGCGACGACGTCGGCGCCCTCGCGCGCGGCGGCCTGCGCCTGCGGGATGTCCTCGTAGATGTCGCCGGTCGCCACGATCAGGTACACCAGCGGCCGCGGCGGGTCCGCCATGTCGGGGGTGGGCAGCTCGGCCAGCAGCCGGTCCCGTTCGGCGCGGCGCCGGTCGACGCGCGCCATCCCGCCGCGGGCGGCCTCGCCGGCTGCCTTGCGGGCGTGCTCGGCGTCGGTCCCGGACGGCAGCCGGAACGACACCCGGCCCCGGGCGGCGGCCTGGGCGAGGTCGCCGAGTGAGCCGTGCGGCCCGGTCAGCAGCGCGTCCCAGACCGGGAGGGCGAGCCCGTGCTCCAGGCCGACCTGGTCGCGGACGGTGTCGGCGAGATGGTTGGCCCAGGGGCGCCCCTCATCGTCGGCGCCGGTGAGGCCCGCGAGCCGCAGCAGCGCCCGCTCGACCGAGACGGTCGTGTGGGAGCGCGCCATCGCGATGATCGGTTCCGCGGCCCGGGCGGCGAGCCGCCGGGCGGTGCGCACCACCTCCGGATCGAGGTCCAGCTTTCCCTGCGGCGCCATCGGCGTCTCCCCTCACGCAGCCGCCCCTCTCAGGCCGGTCCGAACAATCATCCTTCATACCGAGTTCTCTACGGGAGATCTTCCGGTATCAACACGGTATTTCACAAGAACTACCGGCAGATCATCGCGACCTTCCCGCCTGCGGCACACCCATCCTCCCTTCCGTGGCGGACATCTCACCTTCAGGTGACGGCCATCGGCGAACTTGCCGGTAGCCACGTTCCGTGAAGATACGCTCACCCGAAGTCATCGCGGATCTCTTGACCGGGAGGGGCATGATCGTTTACATCGTGGCCGCGGCCTGCGCGGCCGGAGTGGTGCTGGTGGCGAGCCGGCTGGTGCGGAAGGCGCGCGCGGGGGTGGAGGACCCCGATCCGGACGGGCCCACCGCCGCCCACACCGGGGCGATGCTCTCGGCGCTGTTCCTGCTGGCGTTCGCCATCGCCATCGTCGTGCCGTGGACGTCGGCGGACGCCGCCCGCTCCAACACCTACGCCGAGAGCCAGGCGGTCGCCGAGGCGTACTGGGCCGCCCAGCGCCTGGACGCCCCCGACGCCCGGCGCGTCCAGCAGGGCCTGATCTCCTACGTCGACCTCGTCCGCGGCCCCGAGTGGCGGGCCATGCGGCACGGGCGGCTCACCGCCCGCGGCTGGGCCGACCTGGACCGGCTGCGCCGCGACGTCATCGCGATCAAGGCCGGCACCGACGAGCTCAAGGACGCCCGCAACGCCGTCCTCGACCACATCGGCGAGATCTCCGCGGCCCGGCGGCAGCGCGCCATGGACGCCCGGGTGACGCCTCCGCCCGGCCTGATCGCCACCACCGCCCTCACCGGGATCGTGGTCGTGCTGCTGCCTTTCCTGACCGGCGCCCGCCCGCGCGGGGCGACGCTGGTGCCGCTGACGCTGATGGCGGCGCTGCTCGCGGCCGGGATCTACCTGACCGTCGACATCTCGCACGTGTTCGCCGGCGCCCTCGCCGTCGGCCCGGACGCGTTCACCGGCCTGCACGCCGACCTCCGGCGCGTCGCGGGAGGCGGCTGATGCGCCCCCGGCACGTGAGACGGCGCCGCCTCGTTCCCCGCATCGCGGTGCTGCCCGCGGCGGCCGCGGCCACCCTGGCGTTCCCGGCCTGCGCGCTCGCCGGCCCCGACCCGACGCCCCTGATCCAGGTGTGCATCGACGTCCACATCGGCGTCGACGCCCCGCCCGGCTGCGAACCACCGCCGGACACCCCGCCGCCGCCGTCGCCCGTGCCGCCGCCGCATGCGGAGGAACCCCCGCCGGAGACGCCCGACCTCCCGGAGAAACCGGCCGAGCCGCCACGGCCCGAGGCGGAGGTCCCGGCCGCACCGAGCCCGCGGCCCGCGGCGATCGCGCGGCGGGCGCCCAGCCCGCCGCCGCGGACGCGGCCCGAGCCCACACCTCCCGCCGAGCGCCCGCCCCCGGCGAAGTCCTCCCCCGCGCCGGCGCACGAGGCGCCGCGCGCGGTGAAGGCGCCGCCCCGGCGCCGCGACCCGCTGAGCACCCCGCTGGTGCTGGTGGTCGTCGCGGTCGTCGTCAGCGCCGGCACCGCCATCGCCTTCGCACGCTGAGCGGCACGTCAGGGCAGCCGGCCGACCCCGCCGAACACCAGGAACCGCTCGGGATCGTCGACGGTCTCCCCCTCGTCCGGACGCCACAGCGGCACGTACACCAGGCCGGGGTCGAGCATGTCCCAGCCGTCGAAGAACCGCAGGATCTCGGTGTGCGACCGGGACACCGCAGGGGACGTGGCGCGGTCGTACAGCTTGCCGATCGCCGCGGTCTTGCCCGGCTGCGCCTCATGGGTGAGATGGGAGACCACCAGGGCGCTGCCGGGCGCGGCCGCGTCGCGCAGCGCCGCGACGATGCCGGCCGGGTCCTCCTCGTGCTTGATCAGGTGCAGTGCCGCGACGAGCAGGAACGCCACCGGCTCGGCGGGGTCGATCAGCCCTTTCAGGCCGGGGTCGGCGAGAATGCTCCCGGGGTCGCGCATGTCGGCCTGGATCACCGTGGCGCGGTCGTTGCCCGCCAGGATGCTGCGGCTGTGCGCGACCGCGACGTCGTCGTTGTCGACGTACACCACGCGCGCGGCCGGATTCACGCTCTGCGCGACCTCGTGCACGTTGCCCTGCGTCGGGATGCCCGACCCGATGTCGACGAACTGGCCGATGCCTGCCTCCGCGAGCGTGCGGACCGCCCGGCGCAGGAACGCCCGGTTCGCCTGCGCCAGTTCCCGAGCCTGCGGCTCGACCCGCAGCAGCCCCGTCGCCAGATCGCGGTCGGACGCGAAATTGTGGGCTCCGCCGAGCAGAAAGTCATACACCCGTGCGACGCTAGGCCTCTGACTGTCGACTTCGGGTGGGATCCACTCGGAGTCCATGCATCGTCTCCCTTTTTCAACCGAAGGGTGCCGTCCGCGCGGACCTCAGCGTAACGCGCGCCACCGCGGGCGGCCCGCGCATACGGGACAGTGAGGACCGATGTCCGAACCCCCCGCAGGGCCGGGACCTGTGACCGTCCTGCTCACCCCGGACGGCCTGGTCACCGGGTGGAGCGAGGGCGCGGCGCGGCTGTTCGGCCGCGACGCCGCCGCGGCGGCAGGGGCCGTGCTGCCCGACCTGCTCGGCCGGCCCGCCGCGGCCGAGCCGCTGCTGGTGGCGCTGAAGCTGGCCGGGTCCGGCCGCGCCTGGTGCGGGGTGCTGCCGCTGTCGGGGGACGGCCTGTCGGTCACCTGCGAGCCGATGACGGGCCCGGACGGCCGCGTCCAGGTGCTGCTGACCGTCTCCCCGCCCTGGACGGGCGGGCTGCAGCTGCTGAACGAGGCCGGCCGCCGCATCGGCTCCACCCTCGACCTGCACCGGACCGCACGGGAGATCGTCGCCGTCACGGTGCCCCGGTTCGCCGACGCGGGCGCGATCTACGTGCTGGAGCGGCTGCTCGCCGACGACGACCAGCCCGCCGCCGAGGCCGACGGCTCGGCGGTCGTGCGGCGCCTCGCGGTCGAGTTCGCCGAGGACGACCCGAAGGGCTGGGCCCGCGAGTTCCCCGTCAACGAGGTCATCGTCTACCCGCCGTCCACCCCCTACGCCCGCTGCCTCCGCACCGGCCACATGGTCGAGTTCGGCGGCGACGCCGTCCAGGACACCCTCGCGCACCGCACCGGCCGCCTCATCGACGGCCTCCTGGAGCACGTCTCGCTGCTGGCGGTGCCGCTGGTCGCGCGCGGCCGGGCGCTCGGGTTCGCGGTGTTCAGCCGCAAGCGCGGCCGGCTGCCGTTCGGCGCCGCCGACGCAGCGCTGGCCTCCGAGCTGGCCGGCCGCGCCGCGACATGCGTCGACAACGCCTTCCAGTACCGGCGCGAGCACCGCACCGCGACGGCGCTGAAGGCCGGGCTCCTGCCCGCCGATGTCGCCGCGCCGCCGGGGCTGGAGATCGCGCACCGCTACCTGCCGGCCCGCAGCGGCGTCGGCGGCGACTGGTACGACGTGGTCCCGCTCCCCGACGACAAGATCGCGGTGGTGATCGGCGACTCGGTCGGGCACGGCGTCACCGCCGCCGCCGCGATGGGGCAGCTCCGGGTCGCCGCGCACACCCTGGTCAGCTGCGAGTTCCCGCCGGGCGAGGTGCTGCGGCGGCTCGACGCGATCGCGCAGGACCTGGACGCCGCCCAGTTCGCCACCTGCCTGTGCCTGGTCTGCGACCCGCGGACGCTGCGCTGCGAGGTGGCGAGCGCCGGACACCCCCCGCCGCTGCTCGCCCTTCCCGGCGGGACGGCGCGGCACTTCGCCGTCCCCGACGGGCTGCCGCTCGGGGTGTCCGACGCCGCGCATCCCGCCGAGTACGCCCAGGTGCCGGCGGCGATCCCGGCGGGCGCCACCCTCGCCCTCTACACCGACGGCCTGGTGGAGAGCCGCATGCGCAACCTGGACGAGGGCATCGCCCGCCTCGCGTCGGCCCTGGTCGCCTCGCAGGACGGCACGCTGGAGGACACCGCCGACGGCGTCCTCACCCTCCTCGCCGACCAGCAGGGCCACGACGACATAGCCCTGCTCCTGGTCCGCCCGTCCGGCCCGTGACCGGCGGCGGGGCCGCTACAGGCCCGGGATCTCGTGGTTGCGGAACGCGTCCACGAAGTACTCGTGGTCGTCCCGGACGATCTCGGCGTACTCGGTGCCGAACGCGACCATCGCCTCGACGAACGCGGACTCGTCCGGGCCGATCGCCGCGTTGATGGCGTCCTCGACCTGGAACCCGACCAGGGTGTGGTCGGAGTCGGTGTCGGACACGCAGTGCACCTTGGCGGTGGCGCGGCCCAGGTCGTCCAGCACCGACAGCATGTCCTCGGGCTCGGTGAGGCCGCCCCAGTCCAGGTCCTCCTCGTAGGGCGACAGCTCCTGGACGACGTAGCCGACGCCGTCGATCTGGGTGTGTCCGAGCCACGGGTCGCTGTTGGCCTGCAGCGCCCGCCGCGACACCGCGGTGCGGTGCCCGTGGTGCTGGAAGTACTCGCGGATGCGCGGATCGTCGACGACACGGCTGGCCGCGGCGACGTTGCCCTGCTTCATCGACAGGATGACGTCGTTCTCCAGAGCCTGGGTGTTGCCCTCCACCAGGATGTTGTAGGCCGACAAACCGGCCGACCCGATCCCGAAACCGGACGCGCCGACGATGTCCTTGACCTCGTAGGTGAGGCTGCCGAACCGCTTCTCCGACGGGATGGTCGTCAGGTACTCCTGGTAGGCGGCCTCGACCTTGGCGCGCTCGGCCTCGTCCAGGCGGCGGACGCCGGGCCGGTCGCGGAACCGGCGGTCCGGCCCGTCCACGACCGTCATGCCCTGCAGCAGCGCGATCCGGGTGCCGCCCATCGCGGCCACCAGCACGTCCCGGACGTAGCCGTCGGTGGTGGCGAGCGTCAGCGCGAACTTCTCGTCGCCCTCGTGCGCGGCGAAGTGCCGGACCTGGTCGACGTAGCCGCGCACGTAGGTCTCGATGAGCCGGCGGATGTCGGCGTCGGAGATCGCCTTCTGCCAGGCCAGCAGCGCCAGGCTCGCGACGAGCCGCTTGACGTCCCAGGTGAAGTGGCCGACGTACGCCTCGTCGTAGTCGTTGACGTCGAAGACGAACACGCCGTCGTCGTTCATGTAGGTGCCGAAGTTCTGCGCGTGCAGGTCCCCCTGGATCCACACGCGGGACGTGCGCTCGTCGGCCCACGGGTCGTCGTCGTGCACGATGTCGGCGTAGAACAGGCAGGCACTGCCCCGGTAGAACGCGAACGGGTCGGAGGCCATCTTGCGGAAGCGGCGGCGGAACTCGGCGGGGCTGCGCTCCACCAGGTCCGAGAACGCGTCGACCAGGACGTCGACGATCTGCGCCCGGCGCTCCTTCGGGTCCCGCCCGCGCAGCTCCTCGGTGATGCTCGCCATGCTCTCTCCCTCGATGATCGGGTGACCCCGCCGCCGCCCGCCCGCCGCGGCCGTGGGGCGTTCCCGGTCATTCTGCCGAATCCGCACCCGTCCGGGAGGTGAACAGCGCGCGCACGGCGGGTTCCGACCGGACCAGTTCCAGCGCCGTCTCGGCGTGCCCGGGGACGTAGCCGTTCCCGATGAGCATCGTGACGTCGGCGGCCAGCCCCTCGGCGCCGAGCGCGGCCGCCGGGAACGAGGTCGCCATCGAGAAGAACACGACGGTGCCGCCCGGTGCGGTGGCCAGGATCGCGCCGTGCTCGCAGCCCGGCACGTCCACGCACACCACGGTGACGTCGGCGGGCTCCCCGACGACCGCCGCCACGGCCACGGGGTCGCGGGCGTCGGCGCGGACGACGGCGTCGGCGAGACCGGTGGCGGCCAGCCGCTCCTCCTCCTCGGCCGTGGGCACCAGCCCGATCACGCGCGAGGCGCCGGCGCGGCGGGCGGCGGCGAGCGCCAGGCATCCGCTCTTGCCGGCGGCGCCCAGCACCAGGACCGAGGGAGCTCCCTTCTGCGCCGCGACGACGCGGTGGGTCAGGGCGGGCGCGCCGCACACGTCCATGACCGCGAGGGCCAGCGGCACCGGCAGGTCGCCGGGCAGCACGGCGGCGATGGAGCGGGCGAACAGGATCGCGTGCCCGCGCGCGGGCACCTGCTCCGACCGTCCGTCCCATCCGGCCAGGCCGTCGGTGATCGCCAGCGGGGTGAGGGTGAGGGACACCAGGGTGGCGACGCGGTCGCCGGGCGCCAGGCCGAGCGGCGACTCCGGCCCGGCCTCGTCCACGACGCCGACGAGCATGCCGCCCGAGCCGGTGACCGGGTTGTGCATCTTGCCGCGCTCGCCGATGATCCGCAGCACCTCGGCGCGGATCGCGTCCGGGTCGCCGCCGTGCGCGGTGTGCAGCTGCCGGTAGGACGCGGCGTCCAGGTTGAGGCGCTCGACGGAGATCCGCACCTCGTCGGGCCGGATCCGCGGGTCGGGGTCCAGCCGGTGCGCGGCCTGCGGCAGCACTCCCGCGGGTTCCAGTACCCGGTGCAGCCCCACCGCCGTCCCGGTCCCGCCTTCGGTCATCGCCGTCCCGCCTCTCTCCCGATTTCCCCTGATGTGGCGCAAGATATCCAGAACACCACTGGTTTCATCGAAAGTCTTCCCGTAATGTCGGCGGTACACAAGACTTTTATGCGATCAATGTGAGGCGAGGAGGCGGTCGAGAATGACCACTGCCCTGCACCCGGACGCCGTACCGTCCGACGAGGCCGCACGCCAGCCGTACGTCTACCGGCGGCGGCCCCTGGAGGAGCCCGACTGGCGGCGACTGCCCGGGTGGCGGGACGTCACGCAGGCCGAATGGGAGTCGGCGCAGTGGCAGCGCGCCCACTGCGTGAAGAACCTGCGGCAGCTCCGCAAGGTCATGGGGGACCTGCTCGACGAGTCGTTCTACGCCGACCTGGAGCGCGACCAGGCCGAGCGCGCCACGATGTCGATGCTCGTGCCGCCGCAGATGCTCAACACGATGGACACCTCGTCCACCGCGGCCTTCTACGCCGACCCGGTGCGCCGCTACATGCTCCCGGTGCTCAGCGACCGGCGCACCGACTGGCCGTCCCACCCGCACGCCTCCCGCGACTCGCTGCACGAGGCCGAGATGTGGGCCGTCGAGGGCCTCACCCACCGCTACCCCACCAAGGTGCTGGCCGAGCTCCTGCCGACCTGCCCGCAGTACTGCGGGCACTGCACCCGCATGGACCTGGTCGGCAACTCCACGCCGAACGTCGACAAGCACAAGTTCACCATCAAGCCGCCGGACCGGCTCGGCGCCATGCTCGACTACCTGCGCCGCACCCCGGGCGTCCGCGACGTGGTCGTCTCCGGCGGCGACGTCGCCAACATGCCGTGGCCGCGGCTGGAGTCGTTCGTCGACTCACTGCTGGACATCGACAACATCCGCGACATCCGCCTCGCGACCAAGGCGCTCATGGGGATGCCGCAGCACTGGCTGCAGGACGACGTCCGCGCCGGCATGGAACGCCTCGCCACGAAGGCGCAGGAGCGCGGCGCGCAGATCGCGATCCACACCCACGTCAACGCCGCCCAGTCGCTGACGCCGCTGGTCGCCAAGGCCGCCCGCGCGATGCTCGACACGGGCATCCGCGACGTCCGCAACCAGGGCGTCCTGCTGCGCGGCGTCAACGACACGCCGGAAGCGCTGCTCGACCTGTCGTTCGCGCTGCTCGACGAGGCCGGGATCATGCCGTACTACCTGTACATGTGCGACATGATCCCCAACAGCGAGCACTGGCGGCTCGCCGTCTGGGAGGCGCAGGAGCTGCAGCACGCCATCATGGGCTACCTGCCCGGCTTCGCCACGCCGCGGATCGTCTGCGACGTCCCCTACGTCGGCAAGCGGTGGGTGCACCAGCTCGCCGGCTACGACCGCGAGCGCGGCATCTCCTACTGGACGAAGAACTACCGCACCGGCCTGGAACTGTCCGACCCGGACGCGCTGACCAGGCGGTACGAGTACCACGACCCGATCTACACGCTGCCGGAGGAGGGCCGGGAGTGGTGGCGGGCGCGGTCGGAGGCCGCCTGAGCGTCCCGCCCCGGCGCCTTTACGTTGTAGATCAGAAACATGGCGTAGATCGGGAGCACGGCGGAATATGCTCGGACGGGTGACCTCCGACCTCATCGCCCGGTTCCCGGTCGGCGCCTCGGTGACCGCCGCCGACCTGGAGGACGACCCGCATCCGCACCTGGCGCGGCTCCGGGAGCGCGAGCCCGTCTCGTGGCTGCCCGCGCTGGGCGGCTGGCTGGTGACCTCCCGCGACCTGGCCCTGCGGGTCATGCGCGACCCGGCGGCGTTCACCGTGGACGATCCGCGCTTCTCCACCGCCCGGGTCGTCGGGCCGAGCATGCTGTCGCTGGACGGCCCCGTCCACACGCGGCACCGCGACGCGTTCGCCCGGCCGTTCCGCCCGGCGCGGACCCGGGAGCGGTTCACCGCGTTCGTCGAGGCCGAGGTCGACCGGCTCGTCGGCGGGCTCGCGCCGGCGGGCCGCGCCGAGCTGCGCGGCGAGCTGGCCGGGCCGCTCGCCGTCGCGGTCGTCGCCGAGACCCTCGGGCTGTACGGCGTGGACGCCTCGACCGTCCGGTCCTGGTACGGCGCGTTCGTCGAGGCGGTGTCGGCCATCACCGCGGGCGGCGAGGCTCCGGAACGCGCCGGCGAGGCGCACCGGCTGCTGCGCGCGGCGGTCGAGGAGGCGATCGGCGCGTCCCGGCCCGGGTCGCAGCTCGCCGAGGCGGCGCGCGGCGGCCTGACCACCGCCGAGGTCGTCGCGAACGCGGCGATCCTCATGTTCGGCGGCATCGACACCACCGAGGGCATGATCGCCAACGCGGTGCGGCACCTGCTCGGGCATCCCGGCGAGCTCCGGCTCGTGCTGGACGACCGGGACCTGCTGCCCGCCGCGATCGAGGAGTCGCTGCGGCTGGAGCCCTCGGCGTCGGTCGTCGACCGGTACGCCACCCGCGACACCGACCTCGGCGGGACGCCCGTCCCGGCCGGCGACCTCGTGCGCGTGTCGATCGCCGGCGCCAACCGCGACCCGGCGGTCTTCCCCGACCCGGACCGGTTCGACCCGCGGCGCGCCAACGTGGCCGAGCACCTGGCGTTCGCGCACGGCCCGCACTTCTGCTTCGGCGCCCACCTGGCCCGGCTGGAGGCCCGCACCGCGCTCGCCGCGCTGCTGGAGCGGCTGCCCGGGCTGCGGCTAGACCCGTCCCGTCCCGCCTGCCCGCGCGGCCTGGTGTTCCGCAGGCCCCCGGAGCTGCACGTCCGCTGGGACGCCTGACGGCCGGTCCGGCACGCCCCGGTCGGCCCCTCGGGCCCCGCCGCTGTGGGACCATGCACCAATGATCGAGGAACGCCGGGTCGAGCTGCGCTTCGGGCTGGAAAGCCGGGAGGCCGGAACGCACACCAACCTGTCCGCCGTGCGCCAGGACGGCCGCTGCCTGTGGGTCGCGGGCGACGAGACGGCCACCATCGAGCGGCTCACCGCCACCGTGGACGAGGACGGGCGCGTCACCGGCTACGCCGACCAGGCGACGGCCGCGCTCGCCGACCTCGTCCCGCTCCCGGGCGGCCCCGGCGAGGAGGCCGACATCGAGGGCCTCGCCCGCGCCAACGGCTGGCTGTGGGCGATCGGCTCGCACAGCCTCAAACGCAAGAAGATCAAGGCCGGGCAGAGCGCCGCGAAGGCGCGCAAGCGGCTGGCCACCGTCGTCCGCGAGGACAACCGGTACATCCTCGCCCGGCTGCCCCTGGTCACCGGGGAGGACGGGCTGCCCCGCGTCGTCCGCGAGGACGGGGACCGCACCGCGGCCGTCCTCGGGCTGGACAAGGACTCCATCACCGACCTCCTGGAGGACGACCCGCACCTCGCGCCGTTCCTGTCCATCCCGAGCAAGGACAACGGCATCGACATCGAGGGCGTGGCCGCCCACGGCGACCGCCTCTACATCGGCCTGCGCGGACCGGTGCTGCGCGGCTGGGCGGTGCTGGTGGAGATCCGCCCGGGCACGCATCCGGGCGACCCGCGGCGGCTGCGGGCGCTGCCGCTGGGCGACGGCAAGGACCTCTACCGCACCCACTTCCTGGACCTGCGCGGTCTGGGCGTCCGCGACCTGTGCCCGCACGGCGACGACCTGCTGATCCTCACCGGGCCGAGCATGGACCTGGACGGCCCGGTGCGGGTCGTGCGGTGGCGGGACGCGGCCAGGGCCGACGCGCCCGAGATCGTCACCGCCGGCGAGCTGGAGGTCCTGGGCGACCTCCCCCACGGCGACGGGGACGACCACGCCGAGGGCATCGCCGTCCTGGACGAGCCCGGCGCCCGCGGCACCCGCGTGCTGGTGGTCTACGACAGCCCGTCCCCCGGGCGGCTCACGGCGGACGGCGGCGTCCTCGCCGACGTGATCGACCTCGGCGAGGGGACCTGAATAAGCGTTCGCTTGCATGCTCTGCTTGGATGGGTCCTGCAACGGCGGGAGTCGAAGGGCGGGGCAGAGCATGATCGAGTGGTCCGAGGAAGACCTGATGATCCGGGACGCGGTGCGCGGCTGGATCGACGCGGAGGTCAGGCCCAGCCTGGACGCGCTGGAGTCGGGCGACCTCCCGCCGTACGACCTGCTCCGCGGCCTGTACAAGACGTTCGGGCTGGACGAGATGGCCCGCTCGTCGTTCCAGGCCCGGATCGCCAGGGAGCGCGAGGGCGGTTCCGGCGACGACGGGCGGCCGGGCGGCGGCAACGTGGCGATGACCATGCTGCCGATCATCGAGCTGTGCAAGGTCGCCCCCGGCCTGGTCTCGGCGATGGGCGTCAGCCTCGGCCTCGCCGCCGGGACGATCATGAAGCGCGGTACCCCGGAGCAGAAGGAGCGCTGGGCCCTCTCGCTGCTCACCATGGAGAAGGTCGGCGCCTGGGCGATCACCGAGCCGAACTCCGGATCGGACGCCTTCGGCGGCATGCAGGCGACCGCCAGGAAGTCCGGCGACGAGTACGTCCTCAACGGAAGCAAGACCTTCATCACCAACGGCCCCTACGCCGACACCATCGTCTTCTACTGCAAGCTCGACGACGACCGCGGCCCCGCGGGCCGTGATCCCCGCGACCGGGAGATCCTCACCTTCGTCCTCGACCGCGGCATGGAGGGCCTGGAGCAGAGCAAACCCCTGCGCAAGATGGGCCTGCACTCCTCCCCCACCGGCGAGCTGTTCCTCAACGACGTCCGCGCCGGCGCCGACCGGCTCCTCACCTCCGGTTCCCAGGGCGGCAAGGAGTCGGCCAGGCAGAACTTCGTCACCGAGCGCGCCGGCGTCGCGGCGATGGCCCTCGGCGTCATCGAGGAGTGCCTGCGGCTGTCGGTCGAGTACGCCAAGACCCGCGAGCTGTGGGGGCAGCGCATCGGCGACTTCCAGCTCATCCAGCTGAAGCTGGCCAAGATGGAGGTCGCGCGGCTCAACGTCCAGAACCTGGTGTTCCGGCACATCGAGATGCAGCGCTCCGGCCGCACCCCGACCCTCGCCGAGGCGTCCGCGATGAAGCTCTACGCCGCGCAGGCCGCCAGCGAGGCCGCCCAGGAGGCCGTCCAGCTGTTCGGCGGCAACGGCTACATGAGCGAGTACCGCGTCGAGCAGCTCGCCCGTGACGCCAAGTCGTTCCAGATCTACGCCGGCACCGACGAGATCCAGGTCACCCACATCGCCCGCGACCTGCTCTCCCGCTGACACTCCCGCCGTTTCCCGGCGAACCGTCGGACCCCTCTGTGATCATGAAGCTCCGACGGTCCCCCTGGAAAGGCCACGCATGTCCACCGACCTGTACGGCGCCCGCGTCCTGGACGTCGCCCCCGGCGAACTGCGCGCGCTCTTCCGCATCTTCGTCGTGTACTACGACGTCCACGACAGGAGTCACGCGCCACTGCCGGACGGCGACGTCGGCTTCTTCTTCCGCATCCTGTGGGAGGCCGCGCACGACCGGCCGATCAAGCAGTGGCACGCGCTGCAGGCCGTGAGCCTGGACGACTTCCTGGACGTGGACTGGGGCGAGACCAACTCCCACCTGTACGTGCGCCGCGTCGACCGGGTCGCCGCCCGCAACCACCCGGTCAAGGACGACGCCTGGGAGGACCTGCACGACTTCTACTACGAGCGCGACGGCGGCTGGGCGAACGAGGACGGGCTCGTCCAAGCCGACTACGAGGTCCACGTCACCGACCCGCGCTGGCTGGAGTCGCTCACCCCAGGCGACTCCTGGGGGACGACGGTCTACGTCACCAATGCCGACCAGGTCACCGACCCTGATGCGCCGGCCGTGGTCGATCTGCGCGCAGCGGCACGCAGGCTCGACCCGTTCCCCGGCACGGGCACCGACGCCGCCACGCCCAGCGACCTGACGTTCTCCGGCGACGGCGAGTACCTCGCCATGACCAGCCAGGCATGCGAGCTCGTCGTGTACCGAACCGCCGGCTGGACCGAGCACACCCGCATCCCCGAGCGGGCCGGCGTCCCCTGGGGGCAGGACGTCCAATGGGTGCCGGGGACCCACCTGCTGACCGCCCGTCCGCCGGAGTCCGAAGACGACGAGGCGCCCGCGACCGCATACGACGTGGACGCCGGCCGGTTCGTCGAGTTCACGGACGCGCCCGGCGAACCGGCGAAGGCCTGGACACAGGATGCCGTCCGGCCGGACGGCGCGTATCTCGCCACGATCGCCAGCGACGGCTTCGGCCGCCCCCAGCGCATCGAACTCCGGCGCACCGAGGACGAGGCCCTCCTCATGCGCTGCCGGCCGAAGGGCCACCGCTACGTCTCCCACCTGGACTGGTCGCCGGACGGCAGGGTGCTCGCCGCCGGCGTCATCGAGGACCACAACGGCTACGGCGGCGAGATACACCTGTTCGAGCCGGGCGCCCCGGTCGCCGTGCCGGAGGCCGGGCAGCCCTCCGAGGAGGACCTGTGCGAACGCCTCGACAAGTCCTACGACATCGAGGACATCACGACCCTCACCGGGATGCTCGCCGACCGCGCGGACGACGCGGCCGCGAAAGCGCGTGTCTGGCGCAGGACCGCGAAGCGGCTGGAGGACTGGGCGACGCCCCCGGCCGCCGCCGCCGACGCCTACCGCCGGGCGATCGAGCACGGCACCGCCACGGACGCCGTGTCCGACGGCCTCTCCCTGTCGCGCTTCCTGAACCGGAGCGGGGACCTCGACGGCGCCGTGGACGCGGCACGCGACGCCCACCGTCTCGCGGAGAGTCTGGAGGACGGAGGCGGGAACCTCGACCTGAGGTACGCCGCAGGCGTCCGCGTGGCGGACATGACCCGCACCCGGGGCGGCAGCGGCGACCTCGACGAGGCCGAGGCCGCCTACCGGGCCTGCCTCCGCCTCAAGCCCGGCGAACCGTGGTCGCTGCTCGGCCTCGGCTGGGTGGCGGCCGAACGCGGCGACGACGAGGCCGCGCGGCCCCACCTGCTGGAGGCGGTGGACGCCGGCCACGCCCACGCCGAGGGGTACGCCGCCATGCTGCTCGGCGGCTCGGCCAAGGCCGCGCGGGACGTCGGCGAGGCACTGCGCTGGTACGAGCGGGCCATGAACGCCCACGACCGGCACGCCCCGCTCGCGACCGGGCATCTCGGCGAGCTGCACTACCTGGTCGGCGACCGGGACGGCGCGCGCCACTGGTACGAGCGGATGCTGAAGGTCACCGACCTGCCCGAACTGGTCGCCGAGGCGTGCTTCCGGCTCGGGGAGATGGCCGCCGCCGACGGCGACACCGAACGGGCGGTGAAGCACCTCGGGCGAGCCGCCCGGACGGAGGACGCGGCCTTCGCCGGGCAGGCCCGGGAACTCCTCGGCACCTTGACGCCGAACTGACCCGCCGCCGCCGAACTTCCGGGCGGCCGCGGGCATCGAACAGGTGGGGGGCGGGTGAGGGCGATCGCCCGCCCCCGGGGGCCTGCGGGCTTTCTGGACAGCCGACGATGGGGACTGGATACTCACGACTATGGACGGACAGCCCTCATTCCCGGTGAGAGCGTCCGACACGGAACGGGACCGGGTGCTGCGCGTCCTCAGCGACCGCGTGGCCGAGGGCCGCATGTCGAACGAGACGTTCGAGCGCCGTGTCGACCAGGTGCTGCAGGCGCGCAGCCGGGCCGAGCTGGCCGAGATCGTGCACGATCTGCCGCCGACGGGCCGTGTCGTCAACCGCCTGACCGGCATCATCTCCTCGGTGTCGCAGGTGACCGCCCGGATCGAGGCCGCGTGGCGCGGGCCCCGGCTGCCGCGGTTCATGCTGCCGCCGCGCGAGCTCGGCCGGATCGTCGTGGGCCGCGCCCCCGGCTGCCAGTTCATCCTCACCGACCTGACCGTCTCCCGGTTCCACGCCGAGATCTACCGGGCGGACGAGGGCTGGATGATCTCCGACCTCGGATCGATGAACGGCACCCGGGTGAACGGGTGGCGGCTGACCGGGCCGGCCCGCGTGCGGCCCGGCGACGAGGTCGGCTTCGGCAACTCCAGCTTCATCGTCACCGCGCCCTGACCACCCGCACCTGATCGCCTCTCCCGGACGGCCGTGACCGGTCCGGGTCTTGACGTATTCGTTAAGAGTCCTTACTTTTCTCTCCAAGTTAGGAAACCTTCTTAACTCGGAGGCGCCGTCGTGTCCGTGTCCGTCCCGGGGACCCCCAGCCTGCTGCGGGCCATCAACGACCGCGCCGCACTGGAGGCGCTGCTGGAACGGGGGCCGCTGACCCGGCCGCAGATCTCCGGCCTCACCGGGATCTCCAAGCCGACCGCCTCGCAGCTGCTCGCCCGGCTGGAGCAGGCCGGGCTGGTCGTCCGGGACGGGATCCGGGAGGGCCTGCCCGGGCGCACCGCCGAGCTGTACCGGATCAACGGCGCCGCCGCCCACGTCGCGGGCGCCGACGTCACCCCGGCGCGGATCCGCGTCAGCGTCGCCGACCTCGCGGGGACGGTCGTGGGCGAGCACACCCTGCCGACCCCGGGACGCACCGGCGTGGACGTCGTGGCCCGGATGGCCGCGGCGCTGGACGGCGCCGCCGCCGAGGCCGGCCTCGGCAGAAAACGCCTGGACCGCGCCGTCATCGGCATCCAGGGCGCCGTCGACCCGGCGACCGGCCGGCTCGGGTACGCCTCGCACATCCCCGGCTGGCACATCCCCGACCTGGTCGGCACGCTGGGCGGCGGGCTCGGCGTGCGCGTCGCCATCGAGAACGACGTCAACCTCGCGGCGCTCGCCGAGCGGGCCGGCGGGCAGGCCGCCGCGGCCCGCGACTTCGTGCTGCTGTGGGTCGCCGACGGCGTCGGCATGGCCGTCGTGCTGAACGGCGCGCTGCACCGGGGCGCGACCGGAGGCGCCGGGGAGATCGGCTACATGCCCGCGGTGGGCGCGCCGCTGATGCGGGACGTCCGCCGGACCCACACCGGCGGCGTGCACAGCCTCACCGGCGGCGCCGCCGTCCTGAAGCTGATGCGCGAGCACGGTTTCCGCGGACGCGACGCCGGCACCGCCCTCGGCCGCGCCGCGGCCGAGACGGAGGCCACCGGCGGTCGCACACCCACCGGTGAGCGCGCCGCCGCCGACGCGGGCGCGCGCGCGGAACGGGCCCTCACCGAGCTCGCGACCCGGCTCGGCGCCACCCTCGCCACGGTCGTGGCCGTCCTCGACCCATCGCTCGTCGTCCTGACCGGCGATGTCCTGCGCGCCGGAGGGGAACCGCTCCGCGCGCGCGTCGAACAGCACCTGCACAGCCTGACGATCCCGCGCCCCGAGGTACGGCTCAGCACCGTCCAGGGCAACCCCGTCCTGGCCGGGGCGCTCCAGCAGGCACTCCGGGAGACCCGCGACGCGGTCTTCTCCACCACCGCCCCCTGACCCTCCCCCGCCGTCCCACTCCCCCGAAGGAGACCCGGAGTGCGCACATCGACACGGCACCGGACCACGCCCGCCGCGCACCGGCTGACGGCCGCCCTCGCCGCCGCCGGGCTCGGCCTCACCCCGGCCGCCTGCACCGCGGGCGGCGGCGCCCCCGGCGGCGGCCCGAAGGCCGGCGAGAAGCAGACCATCGAGGTCTGGCACGGTTGGAGCGCCCCGCACGAGGTGAAGGCGTTCCAGGACGCCGTCGCCGGCTTCCACAAGGCCCACCCGAACATCACGGTCAAGCTCGTCAAGGACCAGACCGACGACCGCATCTCCAACGCCATCCGCAGCGGCAACCCACCCGACGTGGTGTCGTCCTTCACCACCGACAGCGTCGGGCAGTGGTGCCGCAGCGGTGCGTGGCAGAACCTCTCGCCCTACATCGCGAAGTCCAAGCTGGACCTGGACCAGTTCCCCAAGGCCGTCCAGCAGTACACGCAGTACAAGGGCGTCCGGTGCGCGATGCCGCTGCTCGCCGACGCCTACGGGCTCTACTACAACAAGGCCCTGATGAAGGGCGCGCAACCCCCGAAGACCTTCACCGAGCTGACCGCGCTGGCCAAGAGGCTCACCGTCCGCGCCCCGGACGGGACGATCAAGGTCGCCGGGTTCATGCCGTCCGTCCAGTACTACGAGCACGTCCCGCAGCACATCGCCACCCAGTTCGGCATCAGGTGGCTCACCCCGGACGGGCACGCGGGCTACGCCGCCGACCCCGCCGTCAAGGCGTACCTGAAGTGGAACAAGAGCCTCATCGACTGGTACGGCTACGACAACGTCAAGAAGTTCCTGCGCTCGATGGGCCAGGAGTTCGAGTCGTCCAACCCCTTCGAGCAGGGGAAGGTCGCGATGGCGGTCGACGGCGAGTGGCGCACCACCTTCATGAAGAAGGAGGCCCCGAAGGTCGACTACGGCACCGCGCCCGCACCCGTCCCCGAGGGGCAGGAGGCCCGGTACGGGAGCGGCTTCGTCGCGGGCACCGTCATCGGCGTCCCGCGCGGCGCGAAGCACGCCCAGGCGGCGTGGGAGTTCGTGAAGTACCTGACGACCGACACCACGGCGCTCGTCACGTTCGCCAACGCGCTCGGCAACGTGCCGTCCACGATCGCTTCGCTGTCGTCGCCGGACCTGAAGCTGCCGCCGCAGTTCCAGACGTTCCTGTCGGTCTTCAAGAACCCGAACAGCACCACGACGCCGCCGACCCCGAACGGCAACGACTATGTGGTGAAATTCCAGCAGTTCGTCCAGGACCGGTGGGAACCGGGCAAGGTGAGCGACCTCGACGCGGCCCTCAAGGAGCTCGACGCCAAGGTCGACGACTCGCTGAAGCTGGCCGGAGGCTGAGCCCGGTGGCCCCCGGCACACTGCGCCTCCCGCTGCGTAGGACCCTGCCCGAAGCGGCGGCGCCGCGGGCGCGGCGCCGCCGCCGGCTCCGGGTGCTGGCCTTCCTGTCCCCGTGGCTGGTGGGGTTCGGGCTCTTCTTCGCCTACCCGCTGGCCGCCACGGTGTACTTCTCCTTCACCCGCTACAACCTGTTCACGCTGGAGTACGTCGGCCTGGACAACTACACCTACCTGCTGCACGACGGCGACGCGTGGCAGGCGATGCGGAACACGCTGTGGCTGGTGGCGGTGCTCGTCCCGCTGCGGGTGCTGTTCGGGCTCGGCGTGGCGCAGCTGCTCACCAGGATCAGGCGGGGCGGGACGCTGCTGCGCGCCGTCTTCTACCTGCCGTACCTGATCCCGCCCGTGTCGGCGACGGTCGCGTTCGTGTTCGTCATGAACCCCGGCACCGGCCCCGTCCCGGCGATCTCCCGCCACCTCGGCGTCACCCCGCCCGACTTCTTCAACGAGGCGGCGTGGGCCAAACCCGGCCTCGGGCTGCTCGGGCTCTGGGCGGTCGGCGACGTCATGATCATCCTGCTGGCGGCGCTGCTGAACGTCCCCTCCTCGCTGTACGAGGCGGCCGCCATCGACGGCGCCGGGCCCTGGGCGCGGTTCCGCCACGTCACGCTGCCGACCATCTCGCCCGTCCTGGCGTTCGCCGCCGTCACCGGCGTCATCGAGACGCTGCAGTACTTCACCCAGGCGATGGTCGCCGGGAAGGTCGCCGCCGGGCAGGCCGACACTCCCGGCACCCAGTTCGCGCCCGGCTACCCCGACGGGTCGACGCTGACGTTCCCGCAGTGGCTGTACGACGAGGGCTTCCGGCAGTTCAACATGGGCTACGCCTGCGTGCTCGCGCTGGTCATGTTCGTCATGGCGATGGCGTTCACGCTGGTGCTGCTGCGCCGGTTCCACGCCTTCGCCGGCGAGGAAGCGACATGATCCCGGGTGCGCGGGGGCGGCGGACGCTGCTGTGGGTCGGGACGCACGCCGTCGCGATCGTGCTGGCGGCGATGTTCCTCGCGCCGCTGGTGTTCATGTTCCTCACCGCGGTGATGAGCGACCGGCAGGCGCTCAGCGCCGACCTGTGGCCGCGGGAGTGGCACTTCGGCAACTTCCGCCGCGTGTTCGGCGGCGACATGGTCCGGTGGACGCTCAACAGCACCATGTACGCGGCGCTGTCCACGGCGTTCATGCTGGTGTCGAGCGTCCCGGTCGCCTACGCGCTGGCCCGCTTCCGGTTCCGCGGCCGCGGCCTCGCGCTGGTCGTGGTGATCTCGGCGATGATGCTGCCGCCCCAGGTGACGATGGTGCCGCTCTACATCGTGTGGTCCCGGTTCCATCTGACCGGGACGCTGTGGCCGCTGATCGTCCCGAACCTGTTCGGGGACGCGTTCTCGATCTTCCTGCTGCGCCAGTTCCTGGTGACGATCCCCCGCGAGTACGCCGACGCGGCCCGGGTGGACGGCTGCGGCGAGCTGCGCACGATGCTGCGGGTCGTCCTGCCGATGGCGAAGCCGGCGCTGGCCGCGGTGGCGCTGTTCCAGTTCTTCTACTGCTGGAACGACTACTACGGACCGCTGGTGTACGCCAAGCCGGAGAACGCCACGCTCGCCATCGGCGTCGCGACGTTCCGCGCCGCCCACCATGTCGAGTGGAACCTCACCATGGCCGCGACGCTGCTGACGATCCTGCCGGTGCTGGTGGTGTTCTTCCTCGCCCAGCGCGTGTTCATCCAGGGTGTGACGTTGACGGGAGTGAAGGGTTGAAGCTGACGGTCATCGGGGGCGGGTCGACCTACACCCCGGAACTGGTCGACGGGCTCGCGCGGGCGCACGCGGCGCTGCCGGTGTCGGAGCTGGTGCTCGCCGACCCCGACGCCGGGCGGCTGGAGCTCGTCGGCGGCCTCGCCGCGCGGATGCTCGCCCGCGCCGGCCACCCCGCCAGAGTCGGCACCACCGGCGACCTGGACGAGGCGGTCGCGGGCGCGGCGGTCGTGCTGCTGCAGCTGCGCGTCGGCGGGCAGGCGGCCCGGCACCTGGACGAGACGCTGCCGCTGGCGTGCGGCTGCGTCGGGCAGGAGACGACGGGCGCGGGCGGGCTCGCCAAGGCGCTGCGCACCGTCCCGGTCGTGCTCGACATCGCGGCCCGGGTCGCCGCCCGCGCTCCGGACGCGTGGATCGTCGACTTCACGAACCCGGTCGGCATCGTGACCCGGGCGCTGCTGGACGCCGGGCACCGCGCGGTCGGGCTCTGCAACGTCGCGATCGGGTTCCAGCGGCGCGCGGCGGCACTGCTGGGCGTCCCGCCCGGCCGGGTGAGCCTCGGCCACGCCGGGCTCAACCACCTCACCTGGGTGCGGTCGGTGCTGCTGGACGGAACCGACGTCCTGCCCGATCTCCTCGACCGGCATCCGGACGACCTGGCCGCCGTCTCCGGGCTTCCCGCGCCGTTCCTGCGCGGGCTCGGCGCCGTCCCGTCCTACTACCTGCGCTATTTCTACGCGCACGACCGCGTTGTCGACGAGCAGCGCGGCGCCCCGTCGCGGGCCGAGGAGGTCGCCGCGCTCGAACGCGACCTCCTGGACCTGTACGCCGACCCGGCCCTGGACACCAAGCCCGCGCGGCTCGGCGAACGCGGCGGGGCCTTCTACTCCGAGGCCGCCGTCCAGCTCGCCGCGTCCCTACTGGCGGATACCGGGGACGTGCAGGTCGTCAACGTCCGCAACCGCGGCACGCTGCCGTTCCTGGACGACCGCGCGGTCATCGAGGTGCCGGCGCGGATCACCGCGTCCGGGGCGGTGCCGCTGCCCGTCCCGCCCGTCGAGCCGCTGTTCGCCGGGCTGATCGCGCACGTGTCGGCCTACGAGGAGCTGGCCCTGGACGCGGCGCTGCGCGGCGGCGTCGACCGGGTCACCGCCGCGCTGCTCGCGCACCCGCTGGTCGGCCAGTTCGACGTGGCCGAGCGTCTCGCCCGCGACCTGGTCGCCGCCAACCGCGCCCACCTGCCGTGGGCCGCCTGATGGCCGCGGGCGTGCTCGTCGCCGTCGACGGCGGCAACAGCAAGACCGACGCCGCCGTCGCCACCACCGGCGGCGAACTCCTCGCCACGGCGCGCGGCGACGGGTTCCGCCCGCAGGCCGCCGGGCTCGACGCCGCCCTCGGCGCGCTGACCGCGGTCATCGCCGACGCGCTGCGGGACGCCGGCGTCCCGGCCGGGGACGTCGTCCACCTCGCCGCCTACATGGCCAACGTCGACCTGCCGGGTGAAGAGAGGCGTCTGGAGGAACTCCTGCTCGCCCGGGGCGCCGCGCCGAGCGTGACCGCCGGCAACGACACCTTCGCGCTGCTGCGCAGCGGCGCCGCCGAAGGCTGGGGCGTCGCCGTCGTCTGCGGCGCCGGCATCAACTGCGCGGGGGTCGCGCCCGGCGGCCGCACCGCCCGGTTCCCGTCCCTCGGGGCGCACACCGGCGACTGGGGCGGCGGCGGTGCGCTCGGGCGCTCGGCGCTCTGGCACGCCGTCCGCGGCGAGGACGGCCGCGGTCCGGAGACGGCGCTGACGGCCGCGGTCGCCGACCACTTCGGCGTGGACCGTGCCATCGACGTCGGTCTCGGCATCCACCTCGGCGAGTTCGGCGAGGGTCGCCTCTCCGAGCTCGCGCCCGTCCTCCTCGACGCCGCCGAGGCCGGCGACGCCGTGGCCCGCGAGGTCGCGGCCCGGCTCGCCGAGGAGATCGCGATCCTCGGGTCGCTGGCGCTGCGGCGACTCGGGCTGCTGGACACCCCGGCCGACGTCGTGCTCGGCGGCGGCGTCCTCGCCGCCCGCCGGCCGCGGCTGACGGAGGCGGTCGCCGCCCGCTACGCCGTCCTCGCGCCCCGCGCCCGCCTCCTCATCCCCGAGGATCCCCCGCTGCTCGGCGCCGGGCTGCTGGCCCTCGACCACGTGCAGGCCCCGCCGGCCGCGCACGCAACCCTGCGCGCCGCCTTCCGCCGCCGCTGACCCGCCCTCGGACGGGCCAAATGGTGATCTTGAGACGGGATGGCCGCCGAGGCGATCCGGCGGCCGGACGACGAGCCGGTGCCCTCGTCATGCCGGTGCGATGCGTCCGCGCGGCATCTGGCCACCTAGCATGACGACGGGCGGGCGGTTTCCACTGAACCGGCGCCGCCCTTGACGTTGTAAGGTGCGGCCGGGAGAGGGAGACAGCGTGGAGATCGGGTTCGCCGTCCCGGGGTCGGGCGCGTGGTCCACCCCCGCCAACCAGGTGACCGTCGCGCGGCGCGCCGAGGAACTCGGCTACCACTCCCTGTGGACGCTGCAGCGCGTCCTCAACCCGGCCGGCTCGGACGACCGCACCTACCGCAACGTCCCCGATCCACTGATCACGCTGGCCTACCTGGCAGGGCACACCGCCCGCGCGCGGCTCGGCGTCGCGATCGTCAACCTGCCGTTCTACGCGCCGCCGATCCTCGCCAAGCAGGCCGCCACCCTCGACCACGTCAGCGGCGGCCGGCTCGACCTCGGGCTCGGGATCGGCTGGATGCGCGAGGAGTTCGCCGCGGTCGGCGCCCCGATGGAGCGGCGCGGCGCCCGCGCGGAGGAGTTCATCGCCGCGCTGCGCGCCCTGTGGGGCGGCGACTCTGGAGACGCGGCGGAGTTCCACGGCGAGTTCTACGACATCCCGCCGGTCACCATGGATCCCCGGCCGCTGCAGTCCCCCGGCCCGCCGCTGCTGCTCGGCGGCGCCTCCGAGGGGGCGCTGCGGCGCGCGGGGCGCCTGGCGGACGGCTGGGTCAGCTCCAGCCGCGCCGACCTCACCGGGATCGGCCGCTCCATCGACGTCGTGCGGGAGGCCGCGGAACAAGCCGGGCGGGACGCCTCGGCGCTGCGGTTCGTGTGCCGGGGCGCGATCCGTGTCCGGCCCCCGGGCCGGGAGGGGCGCCGTCCGCTCACCGGCTCCTACGAGGAGATCCGGGGCGACTTCGAGGCGATCGCCGCGCAGGGCGTCACCGAACTGTTCGCCGATCTCAACTTCGACCCGGAGGTCACCGGCCCGGACGCCGACCCGCGCGCCTCCCTCGACCGCGCGCTGGAGGCCCTGGACGCGCTGGCACCGGGCACCTGACCCCTACCGGGCCCCTACAGGGGTGGGCGGCGCGCCTCCCAGGGGGTGCTGAGGACGACGGTCGTCCGCGTCGCGACGTTCGCGGCGGCGCGGATCTTCTGCAGCAGGTCCTCCAGCTCGTTGGGGGAGGCGACCCGCACCTTGAGGATGTAGCTCTCGTCGCCCGCCACCGAATGGCACGCCTCGATCGCGTCCAGGTGCGCCAGCCGGTCGGGGGCGTCGTCGGGCGCGGCGGGGTCGATCGGCTTGATCGACACGAACGCGGTCAGCGGCAGCCCGATCTGCCCGTTGTCCAGCTGGGCGGTGAACCCCTTGATGACCCCGCGCTTCTGCAGCCGCCGGACGCGCTGGTGCACCGCCGACACCGACAGCCCGGTCTCCTTGGCCAGATCGGTGAAACTCATCCGCCCGTCGTCGGCCAGCAGCGCCATGATCTGACGATCGATGTCCTCCACGCGGGAAATCTAGCGTGCCGGAGCCGATGCGTGGACCCGGAACGGCTGCGGTGTCAGCGGCGCGACGGGCGCAGCGGCCCGCAGCTGCCGCGCACGACCAGCTCGGTCGGCAGCAGGACGGGTCCTCCCCTGCCCCGCCGGGCGGGTTCGCGCAGCAGGAGCTCGCAGGCGCGGTAGCCGATGTCGTGGCCCGGACGGGCGACGGCGGTCAGCGGCGGGTCGCACAGCTCGGCCCACGCGACGTCGTCCATCATCGCGATCGACACGTCGGCGGGCACCCGCAGGTCCAGCTCGCGCGCGACGAGCACGGCGGCCTCGCCGAGCAGGTGCCCGGCAGCCAGGACCGCGGTGACGTCCGAGCGGCGCTGCAGCAGCCCGGCGGCGGCCGCGTAGGCGGCGTCGCGGGCAGGGCGGGCGGCGACGACCAGGTCCTCCTCCACCGGGACGCCCAGCTGGGCGAGCGTGTCGCGGAACGCCCGCTCCCGCACGCCGGAGGGGCGGCCCGGCGCGCCGCCGAGGAACCCGATTCGGCGGTGCCCGAGCCCGGCGAGGTACTCGGCGAGGGAACGGACGCCGCCGGCGTCGTCGGCGAGAACGGACGGGACGTCGGCCAGCCCGGGCAGCACCCGGTCGGCGAACACCACGCTGGAGCAGACCCGGGCGGCGGCCCGCCAGTCGGCCTCGTTCCCGGCGGGCAGCGCGATGATCCCGTCGACCCGCTGCTCGACGAGCCGCTCGACGATCTCGGCCTCGCGGGCCGGGTCGCCGTGCGCGGCGTCCACGACGACGTGCCCGCCGAGGGTGCGGGCGCAGGCGAGCACGCCCGCGATCAGCTCGGCGCAGAACGGGTCGGTGACGTCCGGGACGACCAGGCCGATGCCGCCGCTGCGCCGCAGCTTCAGGCCCCGGCCGAGGGCGCTCGGGCGGTAGTCCAGGTCGCGGGCGGCGGCCAGCACGCGCTCGCGGGTGGCGGCGCCGACCGAGCCGGTGCCGGAGAACACCCGCGACACGGTGGCGATGCCGACACCGGCCGCCGCGGCCACGTCCTTGATCGTCGCCGGCCGCCGCTCCGCCATCCTTGACCGCCCCTTTCCGGATGTCCCCGATCATCTTCTCATGACGGAATCTCCCCTGGAAACGTTTCCATGATGTTTACTCCAGCCAATGAGACAAATCCCCTGTTCGGCAGGGGGCAGTGGAAACGTTTCCAAAGGGGTTCGGATGGCCAAGATCGTGCTGGACCGGGTCGACAAGGTGTACAGCGGCGGAGTCAAGGCCGTCGACGGCCTGGACCTGGAGATCCGCGACGGCGAGTTCATGGTCCTGGTCGGCCCGTCCGGCTGCGGCAAGTCCACCGCGCTGCGGATGATCGCCGGCCTGGAGGAGATCAGCGGCGGGAAGATCTCCATCGGCGACCAGGTCGTCAACGACCTCGCGCCGAAGGACCGCGACATCGCGATGGTCTTCCAGAACTACGCCCTCTACCCGCACATGACGGTCGAGCAGAACCTCGCGTTCGGCCTCAAGCTGCGCGGCACGCCGAAGGCGGAGATCAAGGCCAAGGTCCGCGAGGCCGCCAAGATGCTCGGCCTGGAGCAGTTCCTGGCCCGCAAGCCGGCCGCGCTGTCGGGCGGGCAGCGGCAGCGCGTCGCGATGGGCCGCGCGATCGTCCGGCAGCCGCAGGCGTTCCTGATGGACGAGCCGCTGTCGAACCTGGACGCCAAGCTCCGCGTGTCCATGCGGGCCTCGCTGAGCCAGCTGCACGAGCGGCTCGGCGTCACCACCGTCTACGTCACCCACGACCAGGTCGAGGCCATGACGCTCGGGTCGCGGGTGTGCGTGCTGCGCGAGGGCAGGCTCCAGCAGGTCGACACGCCGCAGCGGCTGTTCGACAACCCCGTCAACCTGTTCGTGGCCGGCTTCATCGGCTCGCCCGCGATGAACTTCGTCCTCGCCGACCTCATCGCCGGCGACGTCGGCGCGGAGGTCTCCTTCGCCGGCTTCACGCTGCCGGTGCCGGCCCAGGTCGTGGACGCCAAGGCTGGCCTGCGGGACTACCTCGGCAAGAAGGTCGTGCTCGGCATCCGCCCGTCGGACTTCGAGGACGCCGCGCACGCCAAGCCCGACTGGGCGCCGATGGCGGTGCGCAGCAGCGTCACCGAGGAGCTCGGCAGCGAGATCAACGTGATCTTCACCATCGACGCGCCGCCGGTCGAGCACAAGGACACCGCCGACCTCGCCGAGGACGCGGCCGAGGGCGAGAGCGACATGGCGATCCCGCTGATCGACAACAAGGCGCTGTGGACGGCCCGCGTCAACTCCCGCTCGCACGTGCGCCCGGGACAGGACGTGAACCTCGCCGTCGACACCCGACGGCTGCACTTCTTCGACCCGTCCAGCGGCCTGGCCATCGGGCACGCCGACGCCGCCGAGACCCACGGCGCGGCGGACCTGCGCAAGTCCGGCTGACCGGCCTGCACGAAACGGTGCCCGCGGCCGGAGGAGGCCGCGGGCACCGTTGTCCGTCCGGCCCCGCTCACTTCACCGAGCCGGCGAGGACGCCCTGGACGAAGTAGCGCTGGAAGGCGAAGAACACGATCAGCGGGACGATCAGCGACAGGAACGCGCCGGGCGCGAGGATGTCGATGTTGCCGGTGAACTGCCGCATCTGCGACTGCAGCCACTTGGTCATCGGCTGCGACCCGGTGTCGGCGAACACCAGCGCCACCAGCAGGTCGTTCCACACCCACAGGAACTGGAAGATGCCGAGCGAGGCGATCGCCGGCCCGCCCAGCGGGAAGATCACCCGGCGGAAGATCGTCCACTCCGAGCCGCCGTCCATCCGCGCCGCCTCCAGCAGGTCCCGGGGGATCGCCGCGAAGAAGTTGCGGAGCAGGAAGATCGCGAACGGCAGCCCGAACGCGACGTGGAAGAGCACCACGCCGGTGATCGAGCCGAACATGTGGAACCCGCCGAACTCGATGAGCCCGTAGAGCTTGGCGACCGGGATCAGCGCGACCTGGACGGGCACCACCAGCAGCGCCACGACGCCGAGGAACAGCCAGTCCCGCCCGGGGAACTCCATCCACGCGAACGCGTAGGCGGCCAGGCTGGCGATCGCGACGACCAGCAGCGTCGCCGGGACGGTGATCAGGACGGTGTTCCAGAACGAGTCGACGAAGTCGCCCTTGTCCAGCAGCGCGGAGTAGGACTCGGCGGTCAGCTGCGTCGGCTTGGTGAACACCTGCCACCAGCCGCCCGCGTTGTTGTCCTCGTTGGACCGCAGCGAGGCGACCAGCAGCCCGAGGGTCGGCACCAGCCAGAACAGCGCGATCAGGACGAGCAGCGCCTGCGCGGCGCCGCCGCCGAGCCGCCCGGCGATCCGGGCCGCCAGGCCGCGCCGGGGGGCGCCCGCCGCGCCGTTCCCGGCGCCGTCCCGGGACGGCGCCCCGGCGGTCTTCTCCGCGGTGCTCATCTGCGCTCCTGCCGAATTCGCCGGATGTTGAACAGCATGGCGGGCAGGACCAGCACGAACAGCAGCACGGCGATGGCGCTGCCGGCGCCCTGGTCGTTGCCGCCGCCGAACGACTCGGTCCACATCTGCAGGGCCAGCACGCTCGCGTTCGGGTCGCCGCCGCCGATGATGTAGACGAGGTCGAAGACCTTCAGGACGTTGATGACGAGCGTGACCAGCACGACGATCAGGACCGGCGCCAGCAGCGGGATCGTCACCCTGCGGAACACCTGCCACTCGGTGGCGCCGTCCACCCGGGCCGCCTCCAGCGCGTCGCGCGGGATGGCGGCGAGCCCGGCGGCGATCAGCACCATCGCGAATCCCGCCCACACCCACAGGTACGACCCGATGATCGCGGGGGTGATCAGCGTGCCGCCGAGCCACTCCGCGCCCTGGTAGGCGGCGGTGAAGTTGTCCTTGGGCAGCCGGATCGTGTACGTCCCGTCCGGCACCTTCGTCATCGTGAACGTGCCGTCGGCCTCGGTGGTGGCCTTGGCGACGACCTTGCCGCCGCTGACCGCCTCGACCCTGATCCCCGGCAGCCCGGACTCGCCCGCGTTCGGGGCGTTCTGCTGCCCGCCGCCGCCCCGGGTGAAGTCGAACCAGACCGTGCCGGTCAGCTGCCCGGGCTTGGCCGAGGGAGGCTGCGCGGCCGGGGTGGCGTCCTTCGGCAGGTACTCCGGTTTGACCTTCAGCAGCGGGACGAGCGCGCTCTGCCCCGCCGAGAAGGAGTTCACCGTGACCACGGCCCCGCCGTCGGTGCGGACGGGGGCGTTGCCGCCGCTGCGGGGGCCCGCCCCCGGGTAGGACTTGTCCTGTTTGAAGGTGTCGTGGATCGCGACCATCGCCGCGTTCGCGACGCCCTTGTCGGGGTCCTGCTGGTACACCAGCCGGAAGATCACGCCCGAGGCGAGGAACGAGATCGCCATCGGCATGAACACCACGAGCTTGAACACCGTCGCCCACCGGATCCGCTCGGTGAGGACGGCGAAGACCAGCCCGACGATGGTCACCACGGTCGGCGCGACGACGACCCAGATGGCGGTGTTGCGCACCGCCACCAGGTTGTCGTGCCCTTTGAAGACCCCGGTGTAGTTGTCGACGCCGGCGAAAGAGCCGCCGGAGGCGTCGAAGAAGCTGCGGATCACCGAGTACACGATCGGGTAGACCACGAGGAAGCCGAGCAGCAGCAGCGCCGGCAGCAGGAACGTCATGGCGAGCCACGACGGCGGGGTCAGCCGCTCGCGTCCCCGGCCCGCGCCGGGGCGGCCGGCCGGCGCGTCCACGGCGGCGCCGCCGGCCGTCACGGCCGGCGGCACCTCCTCATTCGGAGCCTTCATCCGGGATCCCTACTTGTACGCCTTGGCGGCCTCGGACTCCAGCTTGGCCTGCGTGCCCTTGACGTCGGTCGGGTTCTGCACGAACTGGCGCAGCGCCTCCCACTCGCCCTTGCCGGGCGTCGCGCCGAACGCGGCGGGCGCCAGGTCGGACATGTCGTAGCGGGCCGCGTCGCCCGACTGCTGCAGCTGGCCGATCAGCTGCTTGGCGATCGGGTCGGAGTAGGCGTCCGGCTTGACGTTCTTGTTCGGCGTCAGGTATCCGCCGAGCCCGGCCCAGACCTTGCCCGCCTCGGGCGAGGCGAGGTACTTCATCAGCTCCTGCGCGCCCTTGCCGTCCTTCAGCGCGACCGCGACGTCGCCGCCGAGGATCGCCGGGGCGGTGTCGCCGGCCTTCGGGAACGCGAACACCTTGGCGTCCGTGCCGACCTTGGCCTTGGTGGTGGCGATGTTGGCGGCGGCGAAGTCGCCGCCGTACACCATGGCGGCCTTCTGCTGGCCGAAGACCTGGGTGACCGACTCGTCGAACTTGGTCTTGGTCGCGGTGGCGACGCCGCCGTTCAGGTAGTCGGGCTTGCCCCAGATCTCGGCGAGGGTCTGCAGCGCCTTGCCGACCGTCGGGTCGGTCCACTTGATCTCGTGCTTGGCGAGCTTGTCGTAGTTCTCCGGGCCGGCCTGCGAGAGGTAGACGTTCTCGAACCAGTCGGTCAGCGTCCAGGAGTCCTGCGGCCCGGCGGCCAGCGTGAACGGGGTGGTGCCCGCGTCCTGCAGCGTGCCCGCCGTCTTGACCAGGTCGGCCCACGCGGCGGGCGGCTGCACGCCGGCCTCGTCGAACGCCTGCGGCCGGTACCACAGGATCGACTTGTAGGCGGCCTTGACGATCACGCCGTAGGTCTTGCCGCCGGAGGAGCCGAGCTCCTTCCAGTACGGCGCGAAGTTGGTGCCGACCTCGGAGACCACGTCGTCGCCGAGCGGCTTGAGCGCGCCCTTCTCGGCGTACTGCTGCATCAGGCCCGGCTGCGGCAGGATCGCCACGTCCGGCGGGTTCTTGGCCTCGATGCGCGGGCCGAGGTAGGCGTCGGTGTTCTCGCCGGTGGACGCGTAGTTGACCTTCGCGCCGGTCTTCTTCTCGAACGCCTGCAGCACCTTGCGGAAGTTCGTCTCCTCGGGGCCGGTCCACTTGGCCGCGACCTCGATGGTGGTGCCCTTCAGCTCTCCCCCGCCGGCGGGCGTCGAATCGCCGTCGCCCTTGTCGTCGCCGCCGCACGCGGCGGCCGACAGGAGCAGTCCCGCCGCCACGGCGGCGCCCGTCACACGCCTGCTGACCTTCATTCCTCATCCTCCCTGGCCGGACCGGCGCCGTCCGATCCCCAGATCGACGCGCCGGACTCGATATCGAAGAAGTGCAGGCGGCCGGTGTCGACGTGGATCGTCACCGGGTCGCCCACCTTCACGCGGGTGCGCGGGCTGAACCGCGCGACCAGGTCCGTGCGGGGGTTCTCCAGGTGCCCCAGCACGTCGGTCCCCGCGTCGCGCGCGAGCTCCTTGGTGTCCTCGGTGACGACCTGGGCCGCCTCGATCGCGAAGTGGACCAGCACGTCCGAGCCCATCGCCTCCACGAGGTCGGCGGTGGAGGCCAGCCCGGACCCCTCGGGCGTGTCCACGAGCTCGGAGTCCTCCATGTCCTCGGGGCGGATCCCGACGACGACGTCGCCCCCGAGGTGGGACGCGAGGGCCGGACGCTCGGTCAGCACCGCGGCCGGCAGCGTCAGGGTCTGGCCGCCGATCTCCAGGCGCGGGTTCTCCGCGTCCCCGGACAGCGTGCCCTGGATCAGGTTCATGGCCGGAGAGCCGATGAAGCCGGCGACGAACAGGTTCGCCGGCCGGTCGTACAGTTCCTGCGGCGGGGCGACCTGCTGCAGCTCGCCCTTCTTCATGACCGCGACGCGGTCGCCGAGGGTCATCGCCTCGGTCTGGTCGTGCGTGACGTAGATCGTGGTGACGCCGAGGTCGCGCTGGATGCGGGCGATCTCGGCGCGCATCTGGACGCGGAGCTTGGCGTCGAGGTTGGACAGCGGCTCGTCCATGAGGAACGCCTGCGGCTCGCGGACGATCGCGCGGCCCATCGCGACGCGCTGCCGCTGCCCGCCCGACAGGTTGCGGGGCTTGCGCGACAGGTGCTCGGTGAGGCCGAGGATCTCCGCGGCGCGGTCCACCTTCTCCTTGATCTCGGCCTTCGGCAGCTTGCGCAGCGACAGCCCGAAGCCGATGTTGTCGCGGACCGACAGGTGCGGGTAGAGGGCGTAGCTCTGGAACACCATCGCGACGTCGCGGTCGCGGGCGGGCACCCGGTTGACGACCCGGCCGCCGATCGTGACCTCGCCCTCTGAGATGTCCTCCAGCCCGGCGACCATCCGCAGCGCGGTCGTCTTGCCGCAGCCCGACGGGCCGACCAGGACGAGGAACTCCCCGTCCGCGATGTGGAGGCTCAGGTCGGTCACGGCCCGCGTGCCGTCGGGATACACCTTCCCGACGCTGGTCAGGTCGACCTCTGCCACGTCGTCTCCCCTTCCCCACTAACCCCCGCAACAATGCAACAAGGAGGTACAGGGCAGACCGCCCGGACCGCAACAGACAGGATGCGAGCTGACGGATTTGGTACAAGGATCGTTACCGACCTGTTTCCGGGTTATTTCGTGTCGTCCGCAAACAGCGCGAGGGCACGGACGGAAGTCCGTCCGCGCCCTCGGCCGTCCGGGAGGGCCTCCCGGCTCCGTGCGGCGTCAGTCCACGATCACCAGACCGCGCTCGGTGACGTTCATCGGCTCGTATCCGTCCGCGGTGCACACGACGATGTCCTCGATCCGGGCGCCGTGCGGGCCGGGGTAGATGCCCGGCTCGATCGAGAACGCCATCCCCGGCTCCAGCGGCTCGCGGTTGCCGGCCACGATGTAGGGGTCCTCGTGCGACTCCAGCCCGATGCCGTGGCCGGTGCGGTGGAAGAAGTGCTCGCCGTGCCCGGCGGCGGCGATGACGCCGCGTCCCGCCGCGTCCACCGCCTCGGGCGTCGCCCCCGGCCGGACGGCCTCGCACGACGCCCGCTGCGCCTCCTCCAGCACCGCGAAGTACGCGCGGTACTCGGCGGGCGGCCGGCCGACGCAGTAGTTGCGGGTCGAGTCCGAGCAGTAGCCGCTCGGCATCGTCCCGCCGATGTCGACCACGACCGGCTCGCCGGGACCGATCACCCGGTCCGACAGTTCGGCGTGCGGGTTGGCGCCGTTCGGTCCGGATCCGACGATCACGAAGTCGACCTGGGCGTGCCCCTCGGCGATGATCGCGTCGGCGATGTCGCGGCCGACCTCCCGCTCGGTGCGCCCGGCCTTGAGGAATCCGGGCACCCGGCGGTGCACGCGGTCGATCGCCGCGCCGGCCTCGCGCAGCGCCGCGACCTCGGCGGCGGACTTGCGCATCCGCAGCTCCCGCAGCACCGCCCCGGCGGCGGACTGCTCGGCACCGGGCAGCGCGGCGCGGAACCGCAGCGCCATGACCGCCCACATCCGGTCGGCGAGCCCGACCTTCGCGATCCCGGCGGGCAGCCGGGAGGCGGTCAGCGCGTACGGGTCGTCGGTCTCGTCCCACGGGACCAGCTCCACCCCGAGCGACCCGGCCGGAGACTCCCGCGCCGCCGGCAGCTCCAGGCGCGGGACGACCAGGAACGGCTCGCCCTCGGCGGGCACCGCCAGGCAGGTGAGGCGCTCCAGCTGCTTGGCGTCATAGCCGGTGACGTAGCGCAGGTCCGGGCCGGGGGTCAGCAGGACCGCCCCGAGGCCCGCCGCGGCGGTCGCCTCCCGCACCTGCCCGACGCGTTCACGCGGATACAACTCCGTTGTCACATCCGTCTCCAATCTCACCCTCTCCAATCTCTCGGTGTCGCCGGTATCAGGATCCCAGGAGCATCCGCGCGCCGCGGCCCCGGCCCGCGTGGCAGCATGTGCCCCATGAGCGGGCTGATGCTGCTGGACACGCCGTCGTTGTACTTCCGCGCCTTCTTCGGGGTGCCCGAGTCGGTGACGGCGCCCGACGGGACGCCGGTGAACGCGGTGCGCGGGCTCATCGACATGATCGCGCGGCTCGTCCAGGACCGCCGGCCGGACCGGCTCGTGTGCTGCATGGACGCCGACTGGCGGCCCGCGTTCCGGGTGGCGGCGCTGCCCTCCTACAAGGCGCACCGGGTCGCCGCGGACGGCGGCGACCAGACGCCGGACGCCCTGGAGGCGCAGCTCCCGGTGATCGACCAGGTGCTGGACGCGTTCGGGCTGGCGCGCGCGGGCGTCCCCGGCTACGAGGCCGACGACGTGATCGGGACGCTCGCGGTGCGCGGTGCGGCGGACGGCCCGGTCGACATCGTGACCGGCGACCGCGACCTGTTCCAGCTGGTGGACGACCGCGGTCCGGTCGCCGTCCTGTACACGGCGCGCGGGGTCCGGAACCTGCAGGTGATGGGCGAGAAGGAGGTCGCGGCCAAGTACGGCATCCCGGGCCGCGGCTACGGCGACTACGCGACGCTGCGCGGCGACCCCAGCGACGGGCTGCCCGGCGTCCCCGGCGTCGGCGACAAGACCGCCGCGGCGCTCGTCACCCGGTTCGGGTCGGTCGGCGGCATCCTCGCCGCGCTCGACGCCGGCACCGACGAGGGGTTCCCGGCGGGCGCGCGCCGCCGGATGGAGGCGGCCCGCGAGTACCTGGCCGCGGCCGAGACGGTGGTGCGGGTCGTCACCGACATCGACGCTCCCGAGCTGGCGAAGCTGGACGACCGGCTGCCGGCCGGGCCGCGGTCCGGCGAGGCGCTCGTCGAGCTCGCCGACCGCTGGAACCTCGGCGGTCCCGTCAACCGCCTCCTGAACGCCCTCGCACGCTGACTCCGGGCGCTTTTCGCTGCAATTTTCGGGAAAAGTGTCAGATGACGCAGACTGCCCGTTCTCCAGCGTGCAGCATGCGGAACGGTAAGGGGTTCTCATTGGCACATGCAGGCGACCGGTACCCGCGGCACTGGGCCTCACCGCCCCACTCCCCCCATCTGCCGCGGGTGCCGGTTCATCCGAACCCCGGACCGGAGACGGACGTGCCGTGAGCGAGCGGACCGGATCACGCGGCGGTGTCGCCGCCGACCCCGGCGGCGGATTCTGGGACGCGCTGGACGAACCGGAGCGCGCGGCGCTCCGGGGCGCCGGGCGGACCCGGACCTACCAGCCGCGGGCGCCCCTGTGCTACCAGGGCGACGATTCCGACCACATCATCATCATCGAGACCGGCTGGGCGAAGGTCAGTTACGCCGGCGAGGACGGGCGCGCGGTGGTGCTGGCCGTGCGCGGGCCCGGCGACCTGGTCTGCGAGAGCGCGGTGCTCGGCCGCCGGGAGCGCTCCGCGACCGTCCAGGCGCTGGACCGGGTCCGCGCGCTGATCGTGCCGGCCGCCCGGTTCACCGCCTTCCTGGACGCCCATCCGCGCGTGTGGCTGCTGGTCAGCGGCACGTTCGTGCGCCGGCTCGACGACGCGGACCGCAGGCTGCAGGCGCACGTGTCGGCGCAGGGCGCGCGGCGGCTGGCGATCCTGCTGGCGGAGCTGGCCGATCTGTCCGCCCGGCACGCCTCGCCGGGACCCGGCGGGGCGATCGCGATCGCGCCGCCGCTGTCCCAGGAGGAGCTCGGCAGCTGGATGGACGCCTCCCGGGAGACCGTCGCCCGGGCGCTGTCCACGCTGCGGCGGGAGGGGCTCGTCAGCACCGGCTGGCGCAAGATCACCGTGGTGGACCCGGCGGGGCTGCGCGCGTTCGCGCGGAGCCCGGACGACCAGGCCGGCTCCTTTACATTGTAGATTCGGTATGGATCGGCGGATTCGTCCCGTACGCTCGATTCTGTGCCGCGCCGACCGCTGCGACTGCGTACCGCCGAGGCCGACGCCGAGGTCCGCGCGGGGCTCGACCGGATCCGCGCCGAGTACTCGGTTCCCGGCCCGTTCCCGCCCGCCGTCCTCGCGGAGGCCGCCGAGTCCGCGGCGCCGTCCAACGGCCGTGCGGACCTGCGCGACGTCCCCTTCTTCACCCTCGACCCGCCCGGCTCCCTGGACCTCGACCAGGCGATGCACCTGCAGCGGCGCGGCTCCGGGCACCGGGTGCGGTACGCGATCGCCGACGTGGCCGGGTTCGTCCGGCCGGGCGGCGCCCTGGACGCCGAGGCCCGGGCCCGCGGCGTCACGCTCTACCTGCCGGACGCGACCGCGCCGCTGCATCCGCGCCGCCTGTCGGAGGGCACCGCGAGCCTGCTGCCCGGCCGGGAGCGCCCCGCCGTGGCGTGGACGATCGACATCGACGACGCCGGGCGGATCACGGACGTGGACGTGCGGCGCGCCCTCGTCCGCAGCCACGACCGGCTGGACTACGCGACCGCCCGGCACGACGGCGGCGACCCGCGGATCGCGCTGCTCGGCGAGATCGGCGAGCGGCTGATCGCGGCGGAGGCGGCGCGCGGCGGCGTGAGCCTGCCGCTGCCCGAGCAGGAGGTCGTGCACGCGAACGGCGGCTGGGCGCTGAAGCTGCGCGGCGACCTCGCCACCGAGGCGTGGAACGCGCAGATCTCGCTGCTGACCGGGCGGGCGGCGGCCCGGCTGATGCTGGACGGCGGGGTCGGGCTGCTGCGCACCATGCCGCCCGCGCCGGCGGAGGCCGTCGGGCGGCTGCGGCTGGCCGCCCGCGCGCTCGGCGTCGCCTGGCCGGGCGGCGCCTCCTACGGGGACATCGTCCGCGCCCTCGATCCGGCGCTGCCCCGGCACGCCGCGTTCCTGCACGACGCGGCGGGGCTGATGCGCGGCGCCGGCTACACCGCGTTCGACGGGGCGCCGCCGGGGCAGGCCGTGCACGCCGCCGTCGCCGCCCCGTACGCGCACGTCACCGCGCCGATCCGGCGGCTGGCGGACCGGTACGCCTCGGAGGTGTGCCTGGCCCTGGCTGCGGGACGCCCGGTGCCGGGCTGGGCGCGGGAGGCGCTGCCGGAGCTGCCCGAGGTGATGCAGCGGGCGCTGCGCCGGGGCGCCGACATCGACCACGCGTGCGTCGACCTCGTCGAGGCGCTGCTGCTGCGCGACCATGTCGGGGACGTGTTCGACGCCGTGGTGGTCGACGTGAACGGCGACCGGACGGGCGGGCGCGTCCAGCTGGTGGCGCCGCCGGTGTTCGGCCGCTGCGAGGGTGCGGATCTGCCGCTCGGCGAGCAGGTCCGGGTGCGGCTGGAGGAGGCGGATCCGGCCCGCCGCCACGTCCGCTTCTCCCGCGCGGCGTGAATCACGTCCGGTCAGCGGGGTGAGCGGCCCTCCCCGGGGAGGGACAGGCCCTTGTAGACCTGGAGGGCGTTGCCGCCGAGGACGAGGGAGAGCGTCTCCTCGTCCAGGCCGAGCGCGGCGAGGGCGCGGGCGTTGCGGGCGATGCCGGGGACGCCGGGCCAGTCGGTGCCGAAGATGAACTTGCGGGCGAGGCGCCGCAGGTCGTGCCGGGCGTAGTACTCGGGGAGCCGGCGGGGCGGGAGCCCGGACAGCTCGATCCAGACGGTGTCGCGGGACAGCGCGAGGAACGCCGCGGCGTCGTACCACCAGCCGCGCCCGCCGTGGGCGAGGACGAACGTCAGGCCGGGGAACAGCCGCAGCACGTCGTCGATCGGCGTGGGGTCGGCGTACCGGTTGGCCGAGCCGGGGAACGAGCTGGTCCCGCAGTGCACGACGACCGGGACGCCCGCGTCGCGGCACACCTGGTAGGCGGGGTACAGCTCGGGGTCGGCGACGCTGAACCCGCCGTGCACCGGGTGCAGTTTGAGGGCGGCGGCGCCGAACTCCAGCTGCCGCTCGACCTCGGCGTCGATCGGGTAGTGCAGGTGCGGGTTGACGTTGGCGATCGGCCGGAACCGGCGCGGGTTGTGCTTGAGGAGGGGGCGCAGGTCCTCGATGGGCTGCATGCCGGTGGTCCTGGGGCTGTACTCGCAGAGCAGGAGGGCGATGTCGACGCCCTCGTCCTCGAAGTAGGCGTCGACCCGTCCGGGGACGAGGGTCCCGTCGGCGTCGTAGAGGTCCTGCCAGGGGTGGGACGAGCCGAACTCCTCGGCCCACTGCCGCCAGGCGGGCGGCAGGGTCGGGAGCCGGGCGGTGTGCACGTGCGCGTCGATCAGCGGACGTCCGTCGAGCATGAACGCCTCCCGGTCAGGGCTGGACGAGGGTGAGCTCGGCGGCGTAGCGGCGCCCGTTCGCGACGTACATCGCGACCGCCTCGGTGTGCCATTCCTCGTCGATCCCGCCGGGCCTGGCCCGCGCCGGGATCCCGAGGGCGGTGTGCCCGGGCGGGACGGTCCCGCCCTCGGTCAGGACGGCGCCGGCGCCGACGACGCCGCGGGCGCCGACGCGGGCGCGGTTGAGGACGACCGATCCGGAGCCGACGAGGCAGCGGTCCTCGACGACGCAGCCCTCCAGGTGCGCGTTGTGGCCGATCACGCAGTCGGCGCCGATGACGGTCGGCCACCGCGCCGTGGTGTGCACGACGGTGCCGTCCTGGACGGAGGTGCGGGCACCGACGATGATCGTCCCGTAGTCGCCGCGCAGGACGGCGCCGGGCCAGACGGTGGCGTCCTCCCCCAGCGTCACCGACCCGATGACGGTCGCCCCCGGGTGGACGTACGCGGACGGATGGATGTCGGGTACCTGGTCTCCCAGCGCGTAGACGGCCATGCGGCGGAGCCTACCCGCGGCGTTTCAGGCGACGTCCACCGAGTCCCGCATGTCCACCGCGTCCTGCGCGCCCACCGAGTCCTGCTCGTCCAGCCAGGCGACGATGCCCTCGACGGCGGAGCGGCAGCTTCCGCAGCCGGTGCCGGCGCGGGTCTCGCGGGCGACGTCGTCGGCGGTGCGGGCACCGGCCTGCCAGCAGGCGCGGATCTGGCCCTTGCTGACGTTGTTGCACTGGCAGACGGTCGCGGCGTCGGGCATCCGCAGCGGCGACTCGGCCTCGGTGGCGGCGCCGACGCCGGGGAACAGCAGGCCGAGGCGCTCGGCGGGCAGCGGCGCCTCCCGGTCGTAGAGCTGGGTGAGGGTGCCGGCGGTGGAGGTCTCGCCGAGCAGGATCGCGCCGATCAGCCGGCCGTCCCGGATCACCGCCTTCTTGTAGGTGCCGCGCGTGGTGTCGGTGAACCGGACGACCTCCACGTCGTCGTCATCGTCGCCGAAGTGGGTCTCGCCCATCGAGGCCAGCTCGATCCCGGCGGCCTTGAGGCGGGTGATCTGCCGGGCGCCGGTGAACCGCGCCGCGGGGTCGGTGCCGGCGAGCAGGCCCGCGAGCACGCCGGCCTGCTCCCAGGCGGGCGCCACCAGCCCGTACACCTCGTCGCGGTGCTCGGAGCACTCGCCGATGGCGCGGACGGACGGGTCGGTGACCGACCGCAGCTCGTCGTCGACGATCACGGCGCGGCCGATGGCCAGGCCGGCGTCGCGGGCGAGCGCGACCTCGGGCCGGACTCCGCAGGACAGGATGACCAGGTCGGTGTCGATGACCTCGGTGCCGCCGCCGGGCAGCGCCAGTTCGACGCCGGTGACCACGCCGCCGCCGGTGCGCAGGCCGGCGACGTTGGCCTGCAGCCGGGTGCCGATGCCGAGGGCGGCCAGCGTGCGGGCGAGGACCTTCCCGGCGGCGGGGTCGAGCTGGCGTTCCATGAGGTGCCCGGCCAGGTGCAGGACGGTCACGTCCAGGCCGCGGCCCATCAGCCCGCGGGCGGCCTCGATGCCGAGCAGTCCGCCGCCGACGACGACGGCGCGGCGGGCCGTGTCGGCCAGTTCGGAGATGCGGCGGCAGTCGTCCAGGGTGCGGAACACCAGCGCGCCCTCGGGCAGGCCGTCCTCCAGGCCCGGCATCGGCGGGATGAACGCGGTGCTTCCGGTCGCGAGGACGAGCGTCCGGTAGGGGGTGACGGTGCCGTCGGTGGCGTGGACGGTCTTCGCGGCGCGGTCGATGCGGGTGACCTCGACGCCGAGCCGGGCGTCGACGCCGTGGGAGGCGTACCAGGCGGCGTCGACCAGGCTGATGTGGTCGGGCCGCGTCACCCCGGCGAGGACGTTGGACAGCAGCACCCGGTTGTAGGGGCGCTGGGTCTCCGCGCCGATCACCGTGACCGGTGTCGCGGCGTCCCGGGACCGCAGCTCGCCCACGAACCGCGAGCCGGCCATGCCGTTCCCGACGACGACGATGCCGGCGTCCTGTCCGGGGTTCACCGTTTCACCTCCAGCGGAAGGGGTTTGATCTGGTCGCGCTCGACCTCGAACGCGATGCTCGGGTCGGGGGTCTGCGGGGCGTTGACGAAGGAGACGAACCGGCCGAGCCGGTCGGGGTCGTCGAGGGTGTCGCGCCATTCGTCGGAGTAGGCGGCGACGTGGCGTTCCATGGCGGCGTCGAGGTCGGCGCAGATGCCGAGCCGGTCGTCCACGATCACCTCGCGGAGGTAGTCCAGGCCGCCGTCGAGGGACTCCAGCCAGCTCGCGGTGCGCTGCAGCCGGTCGGCGGTGCGGATGTAGAACATCAGGAACCGGTCGATGTAGGTGATCAGCTCTCCGTCGGAGAGGTCGGTGGCGAACAGGTCGGCGTGCCGGGGCCGCATGCCGCCGTTGCCGGCGAGGTAGAGGTTCCAGCCGTTCTCCGTGGCGATGACGCCGAAGTCCTTGCTCTGCGCCTCGGCGCACTCGCGGGCGCAGCCGGAGACGGCCGACTTCAGCTTGTGCGGGGCGCGCAGCCCCCGGTAGCGCAGTTCGAGGCGGATCGCCATCGCGGCGGAGTCCTGGACGCCGTAGCGGCACCAGGTGGACCCGACGCACGACTTCACGGTCCGCAGCGCCTTGCCGTAGGCGTGCCCGGACTCGAACCCGGCGTCCACGAGCCGCCGCCAGATCTCGGGGAGCTGCTCGACGCGGGCGCCGAACAGGTCGATCCGCTGCCCGCCGGTGATCTTGGTGTAGAGGCCGAAGTCGCGCGCGACCTCCCCGATCACGATGAGCTTCTCCGGGGTGATCTCCCCGCCGGGGACGCGCGGGACGACCGAGTAGGTGCCGTTCTTCTGCAGGTTGGCGAGGAAGTGGTCGTTGGTGTCCTGCAGCGCCGCCTGCTCGCCCTCCAGGATGTGGCCGTTGCCGAGGCTGGCCAGGATGGACGCGACGGCGGGCTTGCAGATGTCGCAGCCGCGGCCCGTCCCGTGCTCCTCGACGAGCTGGGTGAAGCTGGTGACCTGCCCGGCCCGGACGATGTCGAACAGCTCGGCGCGGCTGTAGTCGAAGTGCTCGCAGATGGCCTTGCTGACCTCGATCCCGGCGGCGGTCAGCTCGGCGTCCAGGATCTTCTTCACCAGCGGGACGCAGCTGCCGCAGCTCGTCCCCGCCCTGGTGCAGTCCTTGACCGCGGGGACGCCGGTGAGGGAGTGCTCGGCGATCGCGCAGCGGATGCCCTCGGCGGTGACGTTGTTGCAGGAGCAGATGACGGTCGCGCCGGGCAGGTCGCCGCCGGCGGTCTCGGTGCCGCCGAACAGCATCTGCTCGGGCGCGCCCGGCAGGCTTCCGCCGACGTAGGCGCGGAGCGTCGCGTACGACTCGGCGTCGCCGACGAGGACGCCGCCGAGGAGCGTCTGCGCGTCGTCGCTCACGACGAGCCTCTTGTAGATCCCGGCGACGGGGTCGGTGTAGGTGACGCCCAGGGCTCCCTGGTCGGGGCCGGCGAACGGGTCGCCGAAGCTGGCGACGTCAACGCCCATCAGCTTGAGCTTGGTGGACATGTCGGCGCCGTCGAACACGGCCGTGCTGGTCTCGGACAGCAGCCGGTCGGCGACCACCTCGGCCATGGAGAAGCAGGGCCCGACGAGCCCGTACACCGCGCCGCCGACGAGCGCGCACTCACCGATCGCCCAGATGGCGGGGTCCTCGGTGCGGCAGCCGGCGTCCACGACGATGCCGCCGCGCTCCCCCACCGGCAGGCCGCAGCCGCGGGCCAGTTCGTCGCGGGGGCGGATGCCGGCGGAGAACACGACGACCTCGGCGTCGATCGCCTCGCCGTCGGCGAGGACGACGCGCCGGACGGAGCCGTCCTCGCCCGCTTCCAGGGCGCGCATCGGGGTGCCCGCGTGCACGGCCATGCCGAGCGCCTCGATGTGGCGCCGCAGCATCGCGCCGCCGCCCTCGTCCAGCTGCCGCGGCATCAGCCACGGCGCGACCTCGACGACGCCGCTGCGCAGCCCGAGTCCCTGGATCGCGCGGGCCGCCTCCAGGCCGAGCAGGCCGCCGCCGACGACGGCGCCGGTCGCCTTGTCACGGGCGTACTCGCGGATGGCGTCCAGGTCGTCGATCGTGCGGTACACGAACACGCCGGGCAGGTCGCGGCCCTCGACCGGCGGCACGAACGGCGAAGACCCGGTCGCCAGGACGAGCGCGTCGTAGGGGACGGCGCGTCCCGCGGAGGTGGTGACGGTGCGGGCGGCGCGGTCGATCGCGGTGACCCGCTCGCCGGTGTGCACGGCGACCTCGCCGCCGTGCGCCGGGTAGGCCAGCTCGGCGCCTTCCAGGTGCGTCGTCAGCGCCACCCGGTCGTAGGCGGTCCGGGTCTCCTCCCCGATGACGGTGATCGTCCACGTGGCTTCGGTGTCGCGCTCGCGGAGGGCCTCCACCAGGCGGTGCGCGGCCGGTCCGTGGCCGGCCACGACCAGCCGTCTGTCCGGTTTGCTGTCGGCTCCCATGAGCCCCGATCCTCGGCGGCCCGTATTTCCCGTGTGGATCCCGGACGTCACCCACGCGTTAACTGGCCCTCACCGCCGTCTCGTCCCGGAGGTGGGGCCGGGCGGGGCCGGGACACCATCGGAACAGGAGGGTGAGGCGATGTGGCGGATCATCGGAGTGTCCCTCGTCGGAACGGGCGCCTTCCTGGTCGCCGCCGGCGCGCTCACGCGGTTCTACGTCGCCCCGACGCTGATCGGCGCGCCCGCAGACGTTTACCAGGTGACGCGGCTGAAGGCCGAGAACGCCGCGTACTTCGACGCCGCCGCGGCCGTTCCGCGCACCGGCGCGACGGTCGTGGCGACCAACACGGTCAGGGGCGATCCCGGCTCGGCCCATGGCGGCGTCGCCGTCTGGGACTCCGGCACCGTGGTCCAGGACATCGCGGGGGGCACCACGATCGAGATCCAGAAGCAGCGCTACGCCTTCGACCGCCGGACCGGGGAGCTGCGGAACTGCTGCGGCGCGGCGGTGCAGGGCGACACGGGGGTCCGCATGTCGGGGGTCGGGCTGTTCTGGCCGGTGAACCCGCGCAAGCAGGGACTGGAGCTGTTCGACCCCGAGACCCGGCGGACCTGGCCGGTCGCGTTCGACGGGGAGGAACGCGTCGGCGGCGTGCTCACCTACCGCTTCGTCCAGCACGTCCCGGAGACGAAGGTCACCGGCGAGCTTCCCGCCGTGCCGGGCGAGCTGCTCGGGCGCCGCAAGGGGAGCGCGGCCGTTCCCGTCGACCGCTACTACCGGGCCGACGCCACGTTCTGGGTGGACCCGCGGACGGGCGCGCCGGTCGACCAGCGGCAGCGGGTGCTGTCGACGCTGCGGCCGAGGGAGGGGCCGGGCCGGCTCGTGGTCGCGGACCTGACCCTGCGGATGACGCCCGAGTCGCGGCGGGCGCTGGCCGCTCGGTCCGCCGACGGCGCCGGGAAGATCCGGCTGCTGCGGACCGTCGGGCCCCTCGCCGCCGGCGGCGCCGGCGTGCTGCTTCTGCCGGCCGGGCTGCCGCTGACGGTGCGGGGCGGGCGGCGCGCGGCCCGGCACCCGTCGCCCTCGTGCACCATGGAGGGGTGACGGAGGTTGCGGGGAGCGCAGAGGTTGCGGGGAACGAGGCGGGGACCGGGCTGCGGATGCTGGCCGACCTCGTCTCGGACGGCGATGTGGTGGTGCTGAGCGGGGCGGGCCTGTCGACCGAGTCGGGCATCCCGGACTACCGCGGGGAGACCGGGCGCAGGCGCCGCGCGGAGCCGATGACGTACCAGGCGTTCACCGGGAGCGAGGCGGCGCGCCGCCGCTACTGGGCGCGCAGCCATCTCGGCTGGCGGCACATCGCCCGGGCCCGCCCGAACGCCGGGCACCGGGCGGTCGCCGAGCTGCAGCGGCGCGGGCTGCTCGCCGGGATCATCACCCAGAACGTCGACGGGCTGCAGCAGGCGGCCGGCGCGGACGGCGTGATCGAGCTGCACGGCGCGCTGGACCGGGTGGTGTGCCTGTCCTGCGGCGAGCGGACCCCGCGCGGGCGGCTGGAGGAGCGGCTGCGCGACGCCAACCCGGGGTGGGAGGCCCGCGCCGGTGCGATCAACCCGGACGGTGACGCGGTCCTCGGAGACGAGGCCGTGGAGGCGTTCCGGGTCGCGGGCTGCGAGCGGTGCGGCGGCCCGCTCAAACCCGATGTGATCTTCTTCGGGGAGAACGTGCCGCCGGGCCGCGTCCGGGACTGCTACGCGCTGACCGAGCGGGCGGGCGCGCTGCTGGTGCTCGGGTCGTCGCTGACGGTGCTGTCGGGGTACCGGTTCGTCCGGCACGCCGCCGGGCACGGCGTTCCGGTCGCGATCGTCAACCGGGGCGCGACCAGGGGCGACGAGCACGCCCTGGTCACGCTGGACGCCCCGCTCGGCGCGACCCTGGGCGCCCTGCTGGGCGAGCTGGCGGCCTGACGCCGGCGGTTCAGTGCCCGCCGCCGCCGAGCAGCGAGGTCGCGGCCGGGGCGGGGGTGTGCGGCTGGCCGGGGTTCCCGGGCGGGGGCGCGTCGGTGATCGCCGGCGGGTCCGGGAGGGTGTCGCCGGTGACGAAGCCGGTGCCCTCCAGCAGCCTCATGTGGGTGCGGACGAACTTCTCGCACTCCTCGGCGAACTGCCGCACGAGGGTGTTGCGGGTGCTGCCGCGGACCGCCGCGATCGCCGGGTAGATCTGGCCGTGCGCCATGCGCAGCCGCAGGACGGCCGTCCGGTCGTAGTTGTCGCCGGTCTTGCCGGTGATCTCCGACATCCAGCTCTGCTGGTCCGCGGTGGGCCGGTCGGGCAGCGGGACGTTCAGCCTCGCGGCGACGTTGCGGTCCAGCTCGTCCAGCCGGACGTGCTGGCGGGCGATCTCGCCGAGGTTGCGGCGGGTCGCGGCGCGGGAGGCGCGCTGCTCGGCCTGCCGGCCGACGGGGATCTCCCACAGCCCGGCCTGGCGGACCTTCACGACGAGGTTGCGGTCGGCGGGGCCGAGCGGGCCCCACTGAGTGTCGACGGTGGATTGGGCCGCGTTCTCGGCGTTCACCTTCGGCGCCACCGCGCCGCCGTCGGCGGCCTGGCGGCCCACCGCTGTGCATGCGCCGAGCAGCAGCACCGCGGCCAGGCCGCACGCCGCCGCGACGACAGGTCGGGGATCTCGCATCCGCCGCCGCCTTTCGGTCGAGGAGAAGGGCTCAGTGCAGCAGTACGCGCGTCGGCGCGGCGGGGTTCGGCGGGCGGCCGACCGGATCGGGCCGGGGGCCTCAGGTCCAGCCGAGCTGCGCCAGGCTGGTCACCGGGGGCTCGCCGCCGGCGTCGGTGAAGGCGCGCAGGGCGGCGACGAGGGCGTGCCGCTGCCCGGCCGGCATCCGGGACACGACCTCGGCGATGTCGGCGCGGCGGCGGGCGGTCACGTCGTCGACGATGCCGCGCCCGGCGGCGGTGAGCTGGATGCGGATCTCGCGGCCGCTGTCCGGGCTGGCCTGCCGGTCCACCAGCCCGGCGGCGGCGAGCCGGTCCACCATCCGCATCGCGGTGGACGGGTTGACCTCCAGCAGCCCGGCGAGCGTCACGAGCTTGGCCGGCCCCTGCGAGGACAGGACGACGAGGAGCCGGAACTGCGGCAGCGTGACGGCTCCCTCCACGGCGGACAGGGAGCGCACCGAGATCGCGACCAGCAGCCGGGACGCGGTCAGCAGCGCCGAGGTGACCTCGTCGACGCCGGCGTCCCCCTGCTCGCTCATGACGACTTTCTACAATGCGGGGCCCGGGGCGCGCCAACGGGCCGGCGGGACCTCGACGCGGTGGCCGGACGCCTCCAGGACGGGGATGTGCAGCGCGGCGTTGGCGGCGCCGGGTGCGAGCGCGGCGATCCGGGCCCACAGCGGCAGCGAGCCCATCGTGTAGTGCGCGGGCGGCCGGATCCGGCCCCTGTAGTGATGGGCGAGGAACTCGGCCTTGGAGGTGGCCCTGTCGCCGTTGACGGGGCAGTCGCCGCGGCAGCCCTTGCACGCGGTGATCCGGGCGGCGCCCGCGCGTGTCCGGGGGCGCCGCCCGGATGGTCAGCCCGTCCGCTTCCGGACGAGGGCAGCGAGGTCCATGCGGGCGAGGCCGCGCAGGCCGGGGCGCTGCGCCAGGGCGGCGACGGCGATGACGGCCAGCGCGGACCAGGCGAAGGTGGCGGGCCGGATCTCGGTGTGGAACGCCATCAGGTCGCTGTTGAAGGCGCCGAGGAACGCGCCGGTGGCGAGCCGCCCGGCGATCAGCCCGGGGACGGCTCCGGCGGCCACGACGAGGAGGTTCTCGGCGGTGACGAGCCGGGCCAGCCGGCGCCGCCCGACCCCGACGGCGCGCAGGGTCGCCAGTTCGGTGCCGCGTTCGGCGAGGTTGACCGACAGGGTGGCGAACAGGACGGTGAAGGCCAGCAGCCCGCCGAACACGAGCATGACCGCGACGAACACGTAGAACAGGTCCATGTAGTCGCCCATGGTCTTCCTCAGCGCCTGGGAGTCGGTGTAGGCGACGACGCCGGGCACGGCCGACAGGGCGCGCTCGACGGCGGCGCGGTCGGCGCCGGGGTCGAACTGGACGAGGACGCTTCCGGGTTCGGTGTCCGGCGCCCACGCGGCGACCTGGCCGAGGTCGGCGTAGGCGAAGGTGCCGAGGGGCTCGTCGACGAACCCGGCGACGGTCGTGGTGACCGTCCGGCCGTCGCCGAGGCGCAGGCCGACGGGGTCGCCGGTGCCGACGCCGAGCCTGTCGCGCAGCGCCGCTCCGATCAGCGCGCCGTGCGCGGGCAGCGGGCGCTCGCCGCCGCCGGGGGTGAGGAACCGGTGCATGCGGGTGCCGGCGGGCAGCCCGACGACGGTGGTGGAGTAGCCCTTGTCCCCCGCGGTGATGGTGACGGGGACCTGCGCGGACGGCTCGGCGGCCCGCACCCCCTGCGTCGCCGACAGCGCCTTGAGGGTGGCGCCGTCGAGGGGGCGTCCGAGGGTGATCTCGGCGTCCTGCCGCTGGATGTCGTCGAACTGCCGGGACACGGTGGCCTGCGAGGAGTCCAGCACCCCCCAGGAGACGAGGATCAGGACGAGCGCGAGGACGACGCCGGCCATCGTGTAGAGGGTGCGGCGGAACTGGCGGGTGGGGCCGCGCAGCACCAGCCACGCGCCCGCGGGGAGCCGTCCCGCGGCGGGCACGGCCCGCTGCAGCCGGGCGAGCGGCCCGCCTCCCCCGGTGGACGGGACGGTGCCGCGCATCGCCTCGGCGGGCGGGACGCGGGCGGCCGACACGGCGGGGGCGAGTGCGGCGAGCGCGCCGGCGACCACCCCGAACGCCAGCCCCGCCGCGACCGTGGACGCGCGGACCGACACCAGCGTCTCGGGCAGGCCGATGGCGTCGCCGTACAGGCGGGTGACCGATCCGGCGAGCAGCAGCCCGGCGGCGACGCCGGGGACGGATCCGGCGAGGCCGACCGCGACACCGGTCATCAGGTAGTGCGTCACGACGGTCCGGCGGCGGAACCCGCTGGCGCGCAGCGTCCCGATGACGACGCGGTCGCGCGCCACCCGGCGGGTCAGCACGACGTAGACGGCGACGCCGGCGGCGGCGAGGAACAGCAGCGGGAACATCACGGCCAGCTCGGAGAACCCCTTGATGTCCTCGGCGAGGGTGGCGTTGCTGGGCTGCTCGGCGCGGGTGACGGCCGCGCCGGCGCCGTGCCCGCGCGCGGCCGCGGTGAGGGCGGCGTCCAGCCGGCCGGCGTGGTCGCGTCCCGCCGCGGTGTAGTAGACGTCGACCTGGTCGGGCTTCTCCGTTCCGGCGATCTGCCGGGCCAGCGGTTCGGGGACGAACAGGACGCCGAACGATCCGGGCGCGGGAAGCACGTCCTGGCGGCTGGAGGCGGGCCACAGGTACTCGGGTGAGGACACGGTGCCGCGCACGCCGAGGCTCCGCCAGGCGCGGCCGTCCCACACCGACACCGCGGCGCCGGGCTTCAGGTGGGCGTGGCCGGCGATGTGCCTCTCGGCGAGGACGCCCGTGGGATCGGCGGTGTCGAGGTACCGGCCGCTGAGGACCTTGACCCGGTCGACGGCGGGCTGGGTTCCGGCGGGGAGCCCGACGACCCGTCCGACGAGTGTGGCGCCGTCCGGCATGCGCATCGGCACGTCCGCGACGGTCCGGACGCCGGCCGCCTCCACGCCGGGGCGGGCCTCGGCCTGCTCGGCGATGGCCGCGGCGTCGCCGCCCGAGAGGGTCAGGTCCGCGAACCGGTACTTCTGGAAGAGCGCCTGGTAGCCGGCGTCCAGGTTCCTGTAGGCGTCGTAGGACGCGCCGAACAGGGCGACGCCGAGCATCACCAGCACCACCACCGACACCAGCTGCCCGGGGCGGCGGCGCAGGTCGCGGCGCAGTTTGACGTTGAGCGTGCTCACCAGGCCACCTCGTCGGCGATAGCGGGCGCGGCGGTGGCGGTCACCTCGACGACGCGGCCGGAGCGCATCCGCACCACGCGGTGGGCGATGGAGGCGATCGCGGCGTTGTGGGTGACGACCAGGACCGTCCGGCCCTCCCGGTTGAGGTCCTGCAGGACGCGCAGGACGCCGCGCCCGGTCTCCAGGTCCAGCGCGCCGGTCGGCTCGTCGCACAGCAGCAGCGCGGGGTCCTTGGCGATCGCGCGGGCGATGGCGACGCGCTGCTGCTCGCCGCCCGACAGCTGCGCCGGGAAGTGCCCGCCGCGCTCGGCGAGCCCGACCGCGGCCAGCGCCGCCTCCGGCCGCTCCCGGTCGCGGCTGCCGGTCAGCTCCGCGACCAGCCGGACGTTCTCCAGCGCCGTCAGCGACGGGACGAGGTTGAAGAACTGGAAGACGAAGCCGACGGTGTCGCGCCGGTAGGCTGTGCGGGCGTCCTCGTCCAGGCCGGAGATGTCGCGGCCGCCCGCGATCACCTCGCCCGCGGTGGCGGGCTCGATCCCGCCGATGAGGTTGAGCAGGGTCGTCTTGCCGGAGCCGGACGGGCCGAGCAGCACCGCGAACTCGCCCTGCCGCACCTCCAGGTCCACGTCGCGCAGCGCGCGGACCTCGGCGTGGCCGCTGCCGTAGGTCTTGCCGGCGCCGCGCAGCAGCACCGCCGCCGGCGCCCCGCCCTCAGGGCCGGTGTCGTGCCGGGCGGTGTCATCCCGGACGGTGTCGTCCCGGACGGCCGCCGGTTCATGGCCGTGACGCGTCATCGTCGTCTCCTTCGTCGTCGCCGGATGGGGCGCCGGACGGGGCACCGGGAAGTCCGCCGGACGGCCGCAGCAGGGCGATAAGCCCGGCCGTGGATCCGCCGGCGGCGGTGTCGGGGTCGATCAGCACGTGCATGAGCAGCCCGTCCAGGAGCGCGCTGAACACGACCGCCAGGCCGGCGGCGTCGGCGTCGGCGCGCAGCAGGCCCGCGGCCTGGTTCTCCGCGAGCCGGGCGGCCAGCAGGTCGCGGAACATCCGGATCTGCCGCCGGGTCTCCTCGCGCAGCTCCTCGTCGCGCAGGCCGTGCAGCATCGCCTCCACCAGGACGCGCTGGCCGGGCGCGCCGGGTCCGCGGCCGACGAGGTCGCGGACCGCGCAGGCGACGCCGTCCAGGGCGTCCTCGGACCGCAGGATCGCCTCGACCGGGCCCTCCAGCTCCTTCTCCACGGCGTGCATCACCGCGGCCCTGCGGAGCGCGTCCACCGACCCGAAGTAGTAGTGCACGAGCGCGTTGTTGGCCTGCGCCCTGTCCGCCACCACCCGCGAGGTCACCGCGGCCCAGCCGCTCTCGGCCATCACCGCGACGGCCGCCTCCAGCAGCCGTATCCGCGTGGGCACCTGGTCGCCCTCCATCACGCCCCCGTCTCTTGGTCGCCCGCTTTAAGCAAGCGCTTAAGCGGAGGGTACGGCGAATCATTGCATGATGCAAGAGTCGATGCGGGGGCGGGGCGCCGCGGGCATGGGCGGGCGCGTGCGGGGCAGGTGCCCAGGGGGTCCGTCGAGGAGGCGCACATGAGGGGCAGGAGGCCGCAGGCGCGCGGCCCCGCGGTCGCGCGGGCGGGCGCGCGGGGGCTGGTCGCGGCGATGGCGATGACGGGGGTGCGGACCGTGACGGCCGCGGTCGGCCCGCACGAGAAGAGCCCGCCGGAGGCGATCGTCGAGCGGCACGTGCCGGTCGTGCGCCGGCTGCCGGAGCCGTACCGGGAGGCCGCGACCGAGCTGGCGCACTGGGCCTACGGCGCGGTCGGCGGCGCGGTGTTCGGGATGCTGCCCGCCGGGTTCCGCCGGCACCCGGCCGCGGGCCCCGCCTACGGCCTGGCGGTTTGGCTGGGCTTCGAGGCGGGGATCGCCCCGCTCCTCGGCGTCCGGCACGTCCGCGAGCGCGGCGTCGCGTGGCGGGCCGTCGTCGCGCTCGACCACGTCCTGTACGGGATCGTTGTGGCCGGGCAGCTGGCGCCGGAGCGCCCCCGCCCCTGACTGGGAGGGGGGCGCCCCGGGCGGTCAGGCGTCGCGGCGTTTGAGGAGGACGGCGGCGAGGGCGAGGAGCGCGGCCGTCCAGAGGGCGAAGACCCCGTACCCCTGCCAGGGCGTCAGCAGGTCGTCGGGGCCCTGGTGGGCCTTGGCGATCAGCGTGCCCGCCTCGGAGGGCAGGTAGGCGTGGACGTGGTCGCCGATGCTGCCGGGCAGCAGCGCGGCGAGCGGCGCCAGCACGAGGACGAACCCGATGACGCCGGTGATGCCGCCGGCGGGGTGCCGCACGATCGCGCCGATGGCGAGCGCGAACAGCCCGAGCATCGCCAGGTAGAGGCCGCCCCCGATGACGGCGCGCAGCACGCCCTCGTCGCCGAGGGAGACCTGCACCTTGTCAGCCAGGATCGCCGCGCCGATGAAGAACGACGCGAACGACACCGCGACGCCGAGGACGAGGACGACCAGCGCGAACACCAGGGCCTTGGCCCACAGCATCGGCAGCCGCCGCGGCACGGCGAGCAGGCTCGCGCGGATCATGCCGGTGGAGTACTCGGAGGCGATCACCAGCACGCCGAGGACGCAGACGGTCAGCTGGCTGAGGAAGAACCCGCTGCCGAGGATGGTGCTGACCGGGTCGGCGGTGATCTGGGCGCGGTCGCCGGCGTCGGCGTTGTCCCACTGCCCGACGGTGAGGCCGATGAACAGGGCGGTGAACCCGAGGTCGAGGACGACCAGCAGGATCAGCGACCACAGCGTGGACCGGACCGTGCGGATCTTCGTCCATTCGGCGACCATGAGCCGCCCGAAGCCGGGCCGGTCGTGGCCGGCGGGCTCCGCGGCGGGCGTGGCGGTGGCGGTGGTCATCGGGACTCCCCCTCCTCGGCCGGGACGGCGCCGGGGACCGCGCCCGGGACGGGCCCGGGGACGGGTCCGGGGACGGGTCCGGGGACGGTTCCGGCACTGGGCGCGCCGGCGGCGCCGTACTCGACGCTGTCGCGCGTCAGCTCCATGAACGCCGACTCCAGGGAGCCGCGGCTCGGGGTGAGCTCGTGCAGGACGATGCCCTCCGCGGCGGCCAGTTCCCCGACGCGCGGCGCCTCCATGTGGGTCACGGTGAGGAGCCCGTCTCCGCCCGGGGCGGCCTTGCCCCCCTCGGCGGCGACGACGCCGGCGAGCCTGCCGGCGTCCGGGCTGCGCACGATCACCGTCTTCTCGGTGCTGCGCTCGATGAACTCCTCGGTGGAGCAGTCGGCGATCAGCCGGCCGCGGCCGATGACGATGAGGTGCTCGGCGGTGACGGCCATCTCGTTCATGAGGTGGCTGGAGACGAACACGGTGCGTCCCTCGGCGGCGAGCCGCTGCATGAGGGTGCGGATCCAGACGATGCCCTCGGGGTCGAGGCCGTTGACGGGTTCGTCCAGGATCAGCACGGACGGGTCGCCGAGCAGCGCGGCGGCGATGCCGAGCCGCTGCCCCATGCCGAGGGAGAAGCCGCCGGCGCGCTTGCGGGCGACGCCGGTGAGGCCGACGAGCTCGACGACCTCGTCGACGCGCTTCTTGCCGATCCCCTGCGTCTGGGCCAGGCACAGCAGGTGGTTGTAGGCGCTGCGGCCGGTGTGCACGGCCCGCGCCTCCAGCAGGGCGCCCACGACGCGCATGGGCGCGTTCAGGTCGCGGTAGTGCCGGCCGTGGATGCGGGCGTCGCCGCGGTCGGGCCGGTCGAGCCCGAGCAGCAGCCGCATGGTGGTCGACTTCCCGGCCCCGTTCGGGCCGAGGAACCCGGTGACCCGCCCGGGGACGACCGTGAACGACAGGTCGTCCACGGCGGTCTTGTCGCCGTAGCGTTTGGTGAGGTTCTCCGCCTCGATCATGCCTCGTCCCGGCTCGCGTCGTGCAGATGTCGGTGATCGGGATCACAGTAGCGCGGCCGGCGGGGCCGCCGGATCCTCCTGGAAGCCGATCCGTCTACGACCTCGGTAGGGGGCCGGCGGCGCGTTGTGGCACCGGCGCCGACCCCGGGAACGGCGAGACGCCCTCCCGGCGGGAGGGCGTCTCGTCCCGGGGATGTCAGGCGGCGACGCCGTCGGCCGCGTTGACGTCCTTGTGGAACCGCTTGTGGACGTACAGGCGCTCGCCGAGCGTCTCGCAGCGCCACCACAGGCCGCTCGGCGGCCCGATCCGGGTGCCGCGCGGAAGCTCGCGAAGGACCTCGTTGACGGGGGTCATGCGCATCCGCCCGGACCGGCACACGAGGATGCGCCGGTCGGTGACGACGACCACGCGGTAGGCGTTGGCGAAGATGATGATCCAGTACGAGAGCAGGGCGAAGTACTGGCTGGTGGTCTGGGCGCCGAACACCGCCTGGATGTTCTCGCCCGGCTGCAGGACGTGGGCCGCGTTGGCGCTCATCTTGTCGCGGATGGCCACGGTCGGGACCTTTCTCGGGTTCCAATGGGAGCCCGACTCTCGACCTCACGGTCGCCGGGCGCCCCGATTGTGCCATCGGATCCTGGTACCTCGCGACGGTTTCGCATCATTGGTCGGCTTTGGGTCTTCGCAGCTCATCGAGCGGACCGGGGGCCGCCCCCGCCGCCCTGCTCCTCGGTGCCGCCACCGCGGCCTGCCGCGTCACCCCCCGGGTTCCTGAGGCGCCCCGCAGCCCGTCCTGGTCCGCCTGGCGACGTCCCGGGTGAACCGCACCCTGTCCGCACGCCGGGCCGCCCGCCGCCGGGCCGCCTAGGCGACGGACGAGTACGCGACCACTCCGCGGCGCATGGCGTCCATGGCCCGCCGGGCCGTCTTGCGGAGATGGCTGTTGGGGGGTGCGGCGTCGGTGACCTGGCCGAGCAGGTCCAGGAGCTGCTTGACGGCGCGGACGAAGTCGCCGGCGGTCAGGTCGCTCTCCAGCAGCACCTCGTCGAGGTCGTCGCCCTTGGCCCACCGGTAGGCGGTCCACGCGAACCCGAGGTCGGGTTCCCGCAGGAACGACACCCGGTTGTCGCGTTCGACGGCGTCGAGCTCGCCCCACAGCCGCACCATGGCGGCCAGCGCGTCCTGGGCCCGCCCCGTGGGGGTGCGGGGCGGGGCGGCGTCGTCGGGCTGCCGCGACTCGTACACGAGCGCCGACACGCACGCGGCCAGCTCGGCGTGGTCGAGCTTCTCCCACAGGCCCTCGCGGAGGCTCTCGGCGGTGAGCAGGTCCAGCTCGTTGTAGATGCGGCCGAGGCGGCGGCCCTCGTCGGTGACGGAGTCGCCGTCGAGGTAGCCGAGCTGCTGCAGGACGGCGCAGACACGGTCGAACGTGCGGGCGATCACCTGGGAGCGGCCCTCGACGCGGCGGCGCAGCTGCTCGGTCTCGCGGTCGAGGCGGTGGTACCGCTCGGCCCAGCGGGCGTGGTCCTCGCGCTTGTCGCAGCCGTGCACCGGGTGGCGGCGCAGGTCGGCGCGCAGCCGGGTGATCTCGGCGTCGTCGGGGGCGGCGGAATCGCCGCGCGAGCGCCTGCGTTCGCGGACGTCGTCGGGGACCTTGTTGCGCAGCGTGGACGCCAGGTCGCGGCGGTCCTGCGGGTTTCGGGGGCTGAACGACTTCGGGATGCGGATCCGGTCGACGGGCTCGACGGCGCGCGGGAAGTCCTGGATCGACAGCCGCTGCACCGACCGGTTGACGGTCAGCACGAGCGGCGCCGGGCCGTCGGAGCGGCGCCCGACGCCCGGGTCCAGCACGACGGCGAGGCCGGAGCGCCGCCCGGACGGGACGAGGATCACATCACCGGGCCGCAGGTGCTCCAGCGACCGGGCGGCCTCGGCGCGGCGGGCGCCGGCCCGCTCCCGGGACAGCTCCGACTCCCGGTCCGACAGCCGCCGCCGCATCGCGGCGTACTCCATGAAGTCGCCGAGGTGGCACTGCGCCGCCTCGGCGTACCCGTCGAGGGCCTCCTCGTTCTTGCGGACCTGCCGGGCCAGGCCGACGACGGCGCGGTCGGCCTGGAACTGCGCGAACGACTCCTCCAGCAGGGTGCGGGCGCGTTCGAGGCCGACGGCGCCGACGAGGTTGACGGCCATGTTGTAGGACGGCCGGAAGCTGGAGTTCAGCGGGTAGGTGCGGGTGCCGGCGAGCCCGGCGACCGACGCCGGCTCGACGTTCGGGCCCCACACCACGACGGCGTGCCCCTCGACGTCGATGCCGCGCCGCCCGGCCCGCCCGGTCAGCTGCGTGTACTCGCCGGGGGTGAGGTCCACGTGGGCCTCGCCGTTCCACTTGTCGAGCTTCTCGATCACGACGGTGCGGGCGGGCATGTTGATGCCGAGCGCGAGCGTCTCGGTGGCGAACACCGCCTTGATCAGCCCGCGGGTGAACAGCTCCTCGACGATCTCCTTGAACGTCGGCAGCATCCCGGCGTGGTGGGCGGCGACGCCGCGCTCCAGGGCGTCCAGGAAGTCGCCGTAGCCGAGGATCCGCAGGTCCTCCGGGGCGATGTCGGCGGTGCGCAGGTCGGTGTGCGCGCGGATCTCCTCGGCCTCCTCCTTGGAGGTCAGCCGGATCCCGGCGTGCAGGCACTGCAGGACGGCGGCGTCGCAGCCGGCGCGGCTGAAGATGAACGTGATCGCCGGGAGCAGCCCGGCGCGTTCCAGCCGCTCGATCACGTCGGGCCGGGCGGGCGGCCGGAACCGCTGCGGGCGCGGCGCGCGGCGGCGGCCGGTGCGGCGGCCCTGGTTGACCTTGGCGCGCCGGACCTCCTCCACCGCCATCCGGGTGAGCTGCGGGTTCAGCCGGGCCTGCCGGTCCCTGCCCTTGCCGGTGTCGACGAACAGGTCGTACAGGCGGGTGCCGACCAGCATGTGCTGGAACAGCGGCACGGGACGGTGCTCGTCCACGATCACGGCGGTGTCGCCGCGCACCTCCTGCAGCCACTCGCCGAACTCCTCGGCGTTGCTGACCGTGGCCGACAGCGCCACGATCCGCACCGAGTCCGGAACGTGGATGATCACCTCTTCCCAGACGGCGCCGCGGAACCGGTCGGCGAGGTAGTGCACCTCGTCCATCACGACGAACGCCAGCCCGGCGAGGGTCTGCGACCCGGCGTACAGCATGTTCCGCAGGACCTCGGTCGTCATGACGACGATCGGGGCCTCCCCGTTGACGCTGTTGTCTCCGGTGAGCAGCCCCACCTTCTCCGGCCCGTACCGGCGGACGAGGTCGGCGTACTTCTGGTTCGACAGCGCCTTGATCGGCGTGGTGTAGAAGCACTTGCCGCCGCCGGTGAGGGCGAGGTGGACGGCGAACTCCCCCACCACCGTCTTCCCGGATCCGGTGGGGGCGGCGACCAGCACACCGCTGCCGTCCTCCAGCGCCTGGCACGCCTCGAGCTGGAACGCGTCCAGCTCGAAGTCGTACAGGGTGCGGAAGTCCAGCAGGGCCGGGCCTTGCCCCGCGGTGCGCCTGCGGTAGGCGGCGTACCGCTGGGCCGGGGTCTGTTCGGCCGACGCCGTGTCGGGGGAGGTCATGCTTCGAGCCTACGGTTTCGACCGGCCCGATACCCAATCAGACGGCGCGGTCGCCCTTCTCCAGCTCCGCGTCGATGCGCTCCAGGTCGAGCGGGGACGCCTCGTCATCGGACAGCCCCTCGTACGGGTCGGGTTCGCGGGACAGCCGGCGGTCGTGGACGAACGCGATCAGCTCGGCGACCTCGAACAGCACGATCGTCGGCAGCGCCAGCGCCAGCATCGTGAACGGGTCCTGGCTGGGGGTGGCGACCGCGGCGAACACGAACACCCCGAAGATCAGCATCCGCCGGGAGCGGCGGAGCCGGTCGTGGGTGAGGATCCCGACGAGGTTCAGCATCACGACGAACAGCGGCAGCTCGAACGTCAGCCCGAAGATGAACAGCATCGCCTGCGCGTAGCCGAGATAGTCCTGGACGCCGACCAGCACGGTCGTGTCGCCCGGCGCGAGCCCGATGAAGATCTTCAGGCCCTTGTCCATCGTCAGGTACGCCAGCGCGCCGCCGGCCACGAACAGCGGCACCGCCGCGGCCAGGAACGTGTACGTCCAGCGGCGCTCCCGCTGGTACAGGCCGGGCGCGACGAACGCCCAGATCTGGTACAGCCAGATCGGCGACGACAGGATCGCCCCGACGATCAGCGCGACCTTCAGGTGGATGAAGAAACCGTCGAAGATCCCGTGCACGACCAGGTCGCACTTGTTGTTGAGGCAGTGCTCCGGCGGGATCCGCGTGTAGGGCTGCTTGAGGAAGTCCCAGATCGGCGGGAAGAAGATCCAGCCGACGAGCGCGCCGGCGACCAGGCCGAGGATCGCCTTGATCAACCGGTTCCGCAGCTCACGGAGGTGCTCCATGAGGGGCATGCGGCCGTCGGGGGCGGCGTCGCGCCTGCTCAGCTTCATCGTGGGCATTCAGGCTCGGTGTTCGGCGGCAGAAGGGGGCGGTGGAGGGCCGGGATCAGCCCTTGTGGATCCGGCCGGGGTCCGACACCGGCACACCCTGGATCGGCTCGCCCGAGCCCAGCGCGCCGCGGGGACGCTGACCGCCGTCGCCGGCCGCCTCGCGCTCCAGCCGGGCCGCCTCCTCGCGCAGCCGCGCCGCCTTGTCCCGCGCGTCCTCGCCCGCCGCGGCCTGCGCCGCGTCCCCGGCGTCGCCGGACTTGCCGGACTTGCCGTCGTCTTCGTCGTGCAGGCCCTTGGTCTCGGCCTTCAGGATCCGCGCCGACTTGCCCAGCGACCGCGCCAGCTGCGGAAGCTTCGCCGATCCGAACAGCAGCAGGACGACCGCCAGAATGATCAGAATCTCGGTCGTGCCAAGTCCAGCCATGTCAATCCTCTTCAGCAGGGGCCCTGTCAGGACGATCGTACGCCCTCACCCGGGGTTGTGACGTTCGAGCCTCGTCGAGGCGGGCCAGTTCATCGCGCAGCGCCGAGTGTTCCGGTTCCAGCCGCCGCCTGGTGCGTTCCAGTTCACGGCCGAACCGCCGCACCCCCAGCCACACCTTGAAGGCGCACCAGGCGAGCACGGCCAGGCCGGCGAATCCGAGCGACACCGCCACCGACACCCACGCCACACCCGTCACGGTATCCGATCTCAGCTCATGCCGTAGCGGGCCAGCGCCCGCGCCGCGTCCTGCCGCACCCCCGCCGCGACCGGCTCCGGCGCCACGACGCGGCCCTGGTCGCCGAGCCGCAGCGCCAGCCCCCGCACCCAGCGGGCGTCCGGGGTGCGCAGCACGACCCGCAGCCGCCCCTCCCCGAGCTCCTCCACGCTCTCGCACGGGTAGTAGTCGGCGACCCACCGGCCGCGGGGGGACAGCTCCAGCGTCACCGCCTCGTCCTGCGGGGAAGGGCGGAACAGGCCCGCGTCCACGTCGATCGGCTCCGCCTCGTCCGGCACCTGCGCGGCCACCTCCAGCACGGCCAGGTCGGCGATCCGGTCCAGCTTGAACAGCCGCACCGCCTCCGCCCGCCGGCACCACCCCTCCAGATAGGTGTTGCCCTCGACGACCAGCAGCCGCATCGGGTCGACGTCGCGTTCGGTGTTCTCGTCCCGCGCCGGCACGTAGTAGGTGAGGTGGACGCGGCGGCCCGCCGCGATCGCGTCCCGCAGCAGCGCGACCGCGGTGCGGGCCGGGTCGGCGGTCCCGCCGCGGGCGTCGACCTCCACCGCGACCTGGCTGGACACCGCCGCGGCCGTGCCCGCCGCGCTCTCCAGCTTGGCGATCACGCGGCTGAGCGCGTCCCGGTCGTCCAGCCCCGGGATCCCGGCCAGCATCCGCAGCGCCACCAGCAGCGCCGACGCCTCGTCGACCTTCAGCCGCAGCGGCCGCGCGATCGACTCCGCCTCCGCCACCGTGATCTCCCCGCCCTCGTAGGACAGGTCGATCGGGCAGTACGGGTCCGGCGCGCGCAGCTCCACGCACCACAGCAGGTTCAGGTCGTCGATCAGCTGCTTCTGGGTCACCCCGAACGCGGCGGCCGCCTCCTCCAGCGCCACCGAGTCCCGGTTCACCACGTACGGGACGAGCGCCAGCAGGCGCCCGAGCCGGTCCGTGGACGTCGTCGCCGCCGTCTTCGCCGCCGACTTCGGCGTCGCCTTGGCCGTCATCGTCCGTTCATCTCCCCGCGCTCGCCGTGCCCGGCCTCCGGGTGCGGCCCGGCCGCCGCCAGCACCGACTTCAGATGCTGGATCACCGCCTCCCGCAGGTCCGGCGGGTCGAGCACCACCACGTCGTCGGCGAACCGCGCCAGATACGGCGCGAACCGGTCCGCGTCCCGGAACGTCAGGACCGCCTCGTCCCACTCCCCGTCCCACGCGCCCGCCTCGACCGGCCGGACGTCCCTGGCCCACCGCCGCGGGCCCTGCGCCGCGCCCCGCCGCAGCCGCACCGTCGCCGGCCGCGGCTCGCTCACCGGGTCGCCCCAGTCGAACGCGATGCGCCGCACGTCCACCCCGTCCGGGACGGTCACCGACCCGGCCGGGCCGTCCGCCGCGACCTCACCGGCGATCCGGCTCAGCCGGAACACCCGCTGCTCGTCGCGGTCCCGGTCGAACCCGACCACGTACCAGCGGCCCCGCCGGCTGACCACGCCCCACGGCTCCAGATGCCGCCGCGCCACCGACGTCCGCCCGATCCCCTGGTAGTCGAACGCGACCGGCCGGCCGTCCCGCACCGCCTCCCACAGCGCCGCGAACGCCGGCTCGTGGGTGTTCACCCGCGGCTCGATCCCCACCGCGGCCGGCACATCGGTCTCCACCCCGGCCGCCCGCAGCTTCAGCAGCGCACCCGACGCCGCCTCCGCCATGCTGGCCCGCTGCCACACCCGCGCCGCCAGGCCGAGCACCGCCGCCTCGTCCGGCGTCAGATGGATGTCGGGCAGCTCGTAGGCCTGCGGCGGGATCCGGTACCCGATCTCCTCACCGCCGCCGCCCTGCTGGTCGCTGCCCACCTCCAGCGGGACGCCGAGCTCGCGCAGCTCCTCCTTGTCCCGCTCGAACATCCGCTTGAACGCCTCGTCGGAGTCCGGGTAGCCGGGCACCGCCCGGCGGATCTGCTCGGCCGTCAGATAACGCCGGGTGGCGAGCAGGCAGACCACCAGGTTCAGCAGCCGCTCGGTCTTGCGCCGCGACACTTCGCCACCACCTCGTTCCCTCCGTGAGCCCCGGTCCCCGCCCGGCGTGCCGATCGTCCCCGCGCGCCGTCGTGCAGGACGCTACCGTTTCCCGGTGTGATCCGATGGCGCAAAGGCACAGTCGAGGACATCCGCCGCGAATGGCCGGGGGCGGTCGAGCTGAACGTCTCGATCGGGGGCGACGGCACCCACCGGGCCCTGGCCTACCCCGCCCTGGTGGGGCGGCCCGAACCAGGCGACACCGTCCTGCTCAACACTACGGCCTTGGCGATGGGTCTCGGCACCGGCGGCTACGCCATGGTCGTCGCCGTCCCCGACCGGCTCCCGCCCGACCCCGACGGGCCCGGCCACCTCGTCAAGGCCCGCTACACGCCCCTCCAGGCCACCGTCCTCGGCGCGGACGAGCAGGACTCCCCCCACCACGCCGTCCTGCGCGACGCCGACTCCCTCGACGGCATGCCCGTCATCGTCGCCGACCTGCACTCCGCCCTGCCGCCGATGCTCGCGGCCCTCCTCGCGGCACGCCCGACCGCGCGCGTCGCCTACGTCATGCCGGACGGCGGGGCGCTGCCGTCATGGTTCTCCATGTCCATCGCCCGGCTGAAGGACGCCGGCGCGCTCACCGCCACCGTCACCGTGGGACAGGCGTTCGGCGGCGACCTGGAGGCCGTCACCGTCCACACCGGGCTGCTGGCGGCGCGGCTCGTCCTCGGCGCCGACGTCGCCGTCCTCGCCCAGGGCCCCGGGAACCTCGGGACGGGCACCAGGTGGGGCTTCTCCGGGGTCTCGGCGGGCGAGGCCGTCAACGCCGCGTCCGTCCTCGGCGGCCGCCCGGTCGGGTCGCTGCGGGTCAGCGAGGGCGACAGGCGGGAACGCCACATCGGCGTCTCCCACCATTCCCTCACCGCCTACGGGCGCGTCGCGCTCGCCGCCGCCGACATCCCCGTCCCCGAACTCGGCGGCGCCTTCGGCGCCCGCGTCGCCGCCGAGGCCGCCCCCCTCGGCGACCGGCACCGCCTCGTCCCCGTCCCCGTCGACGGCCTCCACGAGACCCTCAGGGCCGCCGAGAAGGACTGGGGCGTCCGGCTGTCCACCATGGGCCGCCGCCTCGACGAGGACCTCCCCTACTTCCTCACCGCCGCCGCGGCCGGCCGCCACACCGCCGCCCTCCTCGGCTGAGGCGTCAGGCCACCGCGGGCTCCGCCTCACCGGCGTCCGCCGCCTTCTCCGCCTCTTCCGCCGTGTAGGACGCGTTGAACGTGAACGCTCGCGGCGACGGGCCGTTCGCACGGATCAGGGCCAGGCGCTCCAACGCCTCGCCGACGGACGGGACGTGGCCCGCCGGGATCCACCACAGGACGGCATGCGCCTCCGCGTGCCGCTGGAACCACTCCCGGCGGCGCCGCATCGTCTCCAGGTGGGCGCTGCGGTAGACGAAGTCCCACAGCGCCTCCGCCGACTCCCACACCGAGAAGTTGATGATCACGTCCTCGCCGGCGGGACGCATCCCGGTGGCGTCGGCCTCGCCCTCCTCCACCAGCCGCCACACGAAACCGGGCGTCCCGTCGGCGAGCGCGTTGACCGGCTCCAGCAGCGCGACGAAGTCCGCCGCGCGCGGGTCGTCGAGCGGGAAGCGGAGCGTGGCGACGTTGAACTGGGCGAGGTGGTACCTGGCGTCATCGGTCATGGGCTCACCCCACCACGGCGCGCGCTTCTATGTCAATCTTCATTGTTTTTAGAAGGGGCGGCCGCCACACAACACCACCCCGGCCGCGGATCCATCCGCACCCGCACCGCCGAACCCTCCACCAACCCCTCGAGCAACGCCAGATTCATCCCGCACACAAGCGGCGGAAACCGCTCCGCCACCGCATGGAACGGACAGTTGCGCATCCGCAGCACATCCCCGTCCCGCACCGGCTCATAACCACGACCCGCCAGCAGCCCCGCCAGATCGTCCAGCCCCCCGCACGACCCGCCCTCACCACGCAGCGCACGCCCCCGCCGCCGCGCCACATCCCGCAACTTGACGTCCAGACCCGCCGACTCGGCCGCCTCCGCCAGAAGACCCGCCGCCGTCCCGTAATCACGGGCCGGCACCGACACCCCCCGCTCCACCGCCGACCGCCGGTACACCTTCGCCGGACGCCCCGCACCCGGCCCCGACCGCCCCGTCAACCGCCTGCTGCCCACCTCCAGCAGCCCCGCACCGACCAGCTTGTCCAGATGGAACGCCGCCAGCGTCCGCGCCACACCCGCCGCCTCCGCGGCCTCATTGCGGCCCACCTCGCGGCCCTGCGCCACCACGAACTCGTACAGCCGCCGCCGCACCGGATCCTGCAACAGCGCGATCGCGTCGATGTCCTCCACCCCGCCATTCTAAGAACAACGAGGACTCCGCTTAGACGGACCGGCCGGCTCGGACGAACCGGCTCAGACGAGGTTGGCTCAGAGCCGGCTCAGTGCGCGCCCAGCAGGTCCACGACGAACACCAGCGTGTCGCTCCCCCTGATCCCGAACTGCGCCAGCCCCTTCGACCCGTACCCCAGCGACGGCGGCACCACCAGCAGCACCCGGCTCCCCACCCGCTGCCCCACCAGACCCTGATCCCAGCCCTTCATCACCTGACCGGTCCCGATCATCACCCCGAACGGATGCCCCTCCGACCACGACGAATTGAAAACCTTCCCGTCGCGCCAGAAATACCCCGCATACTGCAACGCCAGCAACTGCCCCTTCCGCACCGCCGGCCCATCCCCCTTGACCAGCGCCCGGACCTGCAGCCCCTTCGGCGGCGCCGAACGCGGCATCGTCACCGCCAGCGCCTGCCCCGCCGGCGCGTCCGCCACCCTCGGCAACCCCGGCTCATCCAGCGGCGCCTGCCTCGCCCCATGCGGACCCGCCGTCCGCGGATACACCGCCCGCACATCAAGCACGTACACGAGCGTGTCACCCGCACCCACCTGATGCTTCGGGTCACCCTCATCCCCGAAACCATCCCGCGGAGGAATCCGCGCCACCACACGCGACCCCGGCCGCGCCCCATCGAACGCCTTCGTCAACCCCGGCACCAGCTGCCCCGTCGGAAAAGCCCCCGGCTCCCCCTTCGAATAACTGCTCGCCAGCAGCTTCCGCCCACCCTTGTTCCACCGGTAACCCACATAGTCGGCCACCACCAGGTCACCCTTGCGCGCCGCCGTCCCCTTACCCTCCCTCACGGTCTTCACCGCGAAAGAATCACCCGGCGCACCCTTCGGGAACCGCACCTCCGGCAACCGCCCGAAATCCCCGCTCACCTTCACGTCCACACCGCCACCCGAACACCCGGCGGACAACACGAACGGCACCGCGAACACAACGACCGCGGACAGGAACCGAACACGACGACGCATACAGGATCCTTCAGGGGGTGGCGAGCGCTACTGCGCGCTCACCCTACCGCCCACGTGACCTGCCAGTAGTCCCACTGCCCACAAGTCACCCCACCCGACCCGAAAAGCGCCCCGGCCCCCTCACATACCGGCGATCAGCTTGTCCACCCGCTCATCCACCGACCGGAACGGGTCCTTGCACAACACCGTCCGCTGCGCCTGATCGTTCAGCTTCAGATGCACCCAGTCCACCGTGAAATCACGCCGCTTCTCCTGCGCCTTCCGGATGAACTCCCCCCGCAAACGCGCCCGCGTCGTCTGCGGCGGCACCGACTTCGCCTCGAAGATGTCCAGATCCCGCGACACCCGGTCCACCGACCCCCGCTTCTCCAGCAGGTAGTACAGACCCCGGTCACGATGCACATCGTGATACGTCAGATCCAGCTGCGCCACACGCGGCGACGACAACGGCAGATCGTACTTCCGCCGATACCGCTCGATCAGCTTGTACTTCGTCACCCAGTCGATCTCACGCGACACCAGATCCAGATCGCCCGTCTCCACCGCCCGCAGCGTCCGCTCCCACAGCTCCAGCACCCGCTTCGCCGTCGCGTCACCACCACGCGCGTCCACGAAATCACGCGCCTTGCCGAAGTACTCCTTCTGAATCTCCAGCGAACTCGCCTCACGGCCGTTCGCCAGCCGCACCTTCCGGCGCCCCGTCATGTCATGACTCACCTCACGGATCGCCCGGATCGGGTTCTCCAAGGTCAGATCACGCATCACCACACCGGCCTCGATCATCCGCAGCACCAGGTCGGTCGCCCCGACCTTCAGCAGCATCGTCGTCTCACTCATGTTCGAGTCACCGACGATCACATGCAGCCGCCGGAACCGCTCCGCGTCCGCATGCGGCTCATCCCGCGTATTGATGATCGGACGCGACCGCGTCGTCGCCGACGACACACCCTCCCAGATGTGCTCCGCCCGCTGCGACACGCAGTACACCGCCCCACGAGGCGTCTGCAGCACCTTCCCGGCACCACAGATGATCTGCCGCGTCACCAGATACGGAATCAGCACGTCCGCCAGACGCCCGAACTCCCCATGCCGCCCCACCAGATAGTTCTCATGGCAGCCGTACGAGTTCCCCGCCGAATCCGTGTTGTTCTTGAACAGGTAGATGTCGCCGGCGATGCCCTCCTCGCGAAGCCGCCGCTCGGCGTCCACGAGCAGCCCCTCCAGGATCCGCTCGCCCGCCTTGTCATGCGTCACCAGATCCACGACACTGTCGCACTCCGGCGTCGCATACTCCGGATGACTCCCCACATCCAGATAGAGCCGCGCCCCGTTCCGCAGGAACACATTGCTGCTACGACCCCACGACACCACCCTCCGGAACAGATAGCGCGCCACCTCGTCCGGTGACAACCGCCGCTGCCCGCGGAACGTACACGTGACGCCGTACTCGTTCTCAAGCCCGAAGATGCGCCTGTCCACACCAAGACCCTATGCGGCCCAGCCCCCACCCGACAGTCTCTCCAGCCCACCGTTTCCCCGGGAACACGACCCTCCCCACAACGCCACAGGCCCGCCGCGGCGGAACGATCCGATCGCCCCACCACGACGGGCCCTCCGGCCGGCCGCACACCGGCCCGGCGTCAGTCCTCCCCGTCCTCCCCGGCCTCCGGCTTCGCACCATCGCCGGAACCCTCGCCCGAACCACCGGCGTCCTCACCGCCACCGGACGTGATCCCCGGCCCCGCATCATCCGCCGCCGACAGCAGATCACCGATCCGCGCCGCCGACAAACGCCTGAACAGCCGATGCTCACGGTTGCGGTCCAGCACCGCCACCTCCAGCGACGTCGCCTCCAGCCGCCGCTCCGAATCCTGCGCCTCCAGCGCCCGCACCGCCGTCCGCAACGCCCCCGCCAGCCCCGAACCCTCCCGGTACCCGTCCTTCAGCGACTGCGCCACCGCCTCGGCCTGCCCGCCCATCGCGACATAACCGTGCTCGTCCGCCACCGAACCATCGAACGTCAACCGGTAGATCTGATCCGTCTCCGCGTCATCGCCCACCTCCGCGACGACCAGCTCCACCTCGTACGGCTTGTTCGTCTCCGTGAAAATCGTCCCCAGCGACTGCGCGTACACGTTCGCCAGCCCCCGCGCCGTCACATCCCGGCGGTCGTACTGGTACCCGTTGATATCCGCATACCGCACACCGCCGAGCCGCAGATTCTCGAACTCGTTGTACTTCCCCACCGCCGCGAACGCGATCCGGTCATAAATCTCACTGATCTTGTGCAGCGCCCGCGACGGATTGTCCGCCACGAACAGGATGCCGTCGTCATACTGCAGCACCACGACACTGCGGCCACGCGCGATCCCCTTCCGCGCATAGTCCGCCTTGTCCTTCATCTGCTGTTCGGGCGACACATAGAACGGCATGGACACCGGTCAGGATCCCTTCTATCGCAGCGGGGCGGTCGGACCGCCCGGCGAGTCGTAACGTCCGTCGACGACGGCCTGCGCCAGCGCGCCCACCTCGTCCTCGCCCAGCCGGCGATACCCGTCCGACGTCACCGACGCCACCACGGGGAAGATCCGGCGCGTCAGATCGGGCCCGCCCGTCGCCGAATCGTCGTCGGCCGCGTCGTACAGCGACTGCACGCACACCAGCGCCGCGTCCTCCGCCGACAGGTCCGCCCGGTACAGCTTCTTCAGCGCACCACGCGCGAACACCGAACCCGAGCCGATCGAATGGAAGTCCCGCTCCTCGTACCGGCCGCCCGCCGGATCATAGGAGAAGATCCGCCCCTCGTCCCGCTCCTCGTCATAGCCCGCGAACAGCGGCACCACCGCCAAGCCCTGCATCGCCATGCCCAGGTTCTGCCGCACCATCGTCGCCAGCCGGTTCGCCTTGCCCTCCACCGACAGCGTCCGGCCCTCACGCTTCTCGTAGTGCTCCAGCTCCACCTGGAACAACCGCACCATCTCGATCCCGATCCCGGCCGTCCCCGCGATCGCGATCGCCGAGAACTCGTCGGCCCGGAACACCTTCTCGATGTCACGCTGCGCGATGACGTTGCCCGCCGTCGCCCGCCGGTCCCCCGCCATCACCACCCCGCCGGGAAAGCCCACCACGACGATCGTCGTCCCGTGCGGGATGTCGTCGCCCGCCCGCGACGCCGGCGGCGTCCGCCTGCCGGGCAGCAACTCCGGAGAGTACGCCCCCAGGAACTCCGTGAACGACGACGTATCCGGGCTCGCGAACAACCCCGGCAGACGTCCGGTGTGCGAATCGTGGGACGCCACGCGACTCCCTTCCCCTCCACCATGGCACCGGCTGGCGGCAACCTCACCGGCACGGACGCCTATGACCCTACTGTTCAAGGTCGCCCACGCGCATGCCACGATCACCCCACCCGATCAGCCCACGGCGAACCCGCCCCGCCCTCCACTCGGCGCCAAGCCTTTTTCGGGACTCATCAGCGCATGCGTTCTTCAACCATGGACGCGTAGGACTCCTGGATCCTCGCCAGGCACTGAGTGAGCCACGTCGGACCCTCGTGGTCATCGCCCACCACCCACATCTTCCTGCGATGGCGCCCGTCCGCCTCTCGGTACGACTCCCAGCCGCTCACCCCCACCGTTCGCGGATCGACGTCGGGCACTGTGAACGACAGCCTCGTGCGGCGGTTTCGCGCAGGGATGTCCTTGACCAGCTCGCGCAGCAGATAGTCCGCAGCCCGCCTCAACGAGATCGGGTCATCGCCGAACTGCCCCATGCCCGAGTTGCAGCCGCCGCACGCGATCCCGCGCACGGCGCCGGTCGCATGGTCGTGGTCGATGTGCTCGGCCGGGAACTCGAAGCACACGGCACAGTGACCTGCCTGCATCTTGAACAGCCACTCCGCGTCCGCGTCGTTGATCCCGTACCTTCGGCGCCGGTGCTGCTCGCGGGAACCATTCGCCGGCCTTGCCTTCATCCACCACTCGCGCTCCTGCAGGTGCCGACGTCCCACGAAGACGGGCGCACCGAGCTCGAGAATCAGCCTCCGCGCCTGCGAGCCCTCGAACTCCAGATACTCGGCGGCAAGACGGAGGCGCTCCGGGTCATCCGCGAACTGACCCAACGCTCCGTTGCACTTGAAGCAGAGGACCCGGCGGACGAGCCCCGTCACGTGATCGTGATCCACGTGCTCTGCCGGCGCCCGGAGGCAGATGACACACATGCCGCCCTGGTCGGCGATCATCTGGTTGACCTGATCCTCGGTCAGCCCATAGCGGTGCTTCAGAAGGTAGTTGCGGGCGCTTCCGTGCCTACGATCCCTGATCTCCGCCATGACCTTGTTGTGGCATGGGCGGCAGTAGTGAGTGAGTCCCGAACGCGAGGCGCGATTCCGCCCGAACTCATCGACCGATTTGATCTCTTTGCACTGTGGACAGTACTTCATCCCCTCGGGGACGTCCAAGTGCCTGCGATAGGCTCGTGTTTCCTTGCCCTGGTTCGCCCGTTTCTTGCGATATGAACGGCTGTTCCGCAGGCCGAAGCAGCCCTTGCAGTAGTAGGCCAGGCCATCCTTGGAGGACTTGAGCTTCCAGAAGTCGGTTGAGGGCTTGATCTCGCCACAGTCGCGGCATTTCTTCGAACGCATGGGCGAGACTTTATCCATCTCGCCCACACGCTTGCAGCCGCTATTTGGTTATGCAGAGAATGCCCGACTATGTCGTCCGATCAACGGCTCAGGATGACCGTCCCTGCAAATCGGACATAGTTGGTCATTCCCCCCCTTTTTGGATATACGCCCTTACGAAATCTTCTGCGTTCTCTTCCAATACTTCGTCTATTTCGTCCAGAATTGAGTCCACGTCGTCCGTGATCTTCTCCTGGCGCTCCTGCACGTCCTCGGTGGTCGTGGCCTCGGTCTCCTCGACCTCTTCCGTGCGCCGGGTGGTCTGCTTCTGACCGCCGGTGTCCTTCGTGGCCATTCGATACCTCCGCTCTGCCGGTCCTTCCGACCCTATCTCCGATCTTCGGCGGCTAGCGGATCTTGAAGGCCCGTTTCGCCGCGTCCGCCCCGGGGGCCGGGGACTTGCTCGGGTTATCGCCGGTCAGCGTGCCAGCGAAACGGTCATACCGGTCACGAAACGGAGACCTCACCCGTTGGTGCAGGTCAGCGACGTGCGGCGAACTCGATAGTCGCGCTATCCAATGCGTGCGCGAACAGGCCGGACGGCGCTCGCGCGCTGCCCGGCCTTGAACGGCTCCTGAGTCAGCTCTGGCCGGTCAGGGTGGCCACGAGGTCGGCGGCGGTGCGGCAGCGGTCCAGGAGGGCGCCCACGTGCTGCTTGGTGCCGCGCAGGGGCTCCAGGGTGGGGACGCGCTGGAGCGACTCGCGGCCGGGGACGTCGAAGATGACCGAGTCCCAGGAGGCGGCGGCGACGGATTCGGCGTACTGGCGCAGGCAGCGGCCGCGGAAGTAGGCGCGGGTGTCCTCGGGCGGGTCCTCGACGGCGGCCTGGACCTCGGGCTCGGTGATGACGCGGTCGATGCGGCCGCGGTCGACGAGGCGGTTGTAGAGGCCCTTTTCGGGCCGGATGTCGGTGTACTGCAGGTCGACGAGCTGGAGGCGCGGGTGGGACCAGTCGAGGCCGTCGCGGCTGCGGTAGCCCTCGAGGAGGGAGAGCTTGGCGACCCAGTCGAGTTCCCGGGACAGTTGCATGGGGTCGTCGCCGAGGCGGTGGAGGACGGATTCCCAGCGGTCGAGGACGTCCCTGGTCATCTCGTCGACGTCGGCGCCGAAGCGGTCCTCGACGTATTTGCGGGACTGTTCGAGGTACTCCATCTGCAGTTGGACGGCGGTCATCTTGCGGCCGTCGCGGAGCGTGAGGAGGTGCTTGCAGGACGGGTCGTGGGAGACGGCGCGGAGTGCGGCGACGGGCATGTCGACGGACAGGTCGACGGTGAGGAAGCCGTCCTCGATCATGGCGAGGACGAGGGAGGTGGTGCCGAGCTTGAGGTAGGTGGAGAGCTCGGCCATGTTGGCGTCGCCGATGATGACGTGGAGCCGCCGGTACCTTTCGGGGTCGGCGTGGGGTTCGTCGCGGGTGTTGATGATGGGTCGTTTGAGGGTGGTCTCCAGGCCGACCTCGACTTCGAAGAAGTCGGCGCGCTGGCTGATCTGGAAGCCGTCGCCGCGGCCGTCGACGCCGATGCCGACGCGGCCGGCGCCGCAGACGACCTGGCGGGAGACGAAGAATGGGGTGAGGTGGCGGACGATGTCGGCGAAGGGGGTTTCGCGGCGCATGAGGTAGTTCTCATGGCAGCCGTAGGAGGCGCCCTTGTTGTCGGTGTTGTTCTTGTAGAGCTGGATGGGGTGGGTGCCGGGGACGAGGGCGGCGCGCTGGGCGGCGTCGGCCATGACGCGTTCTCCGGCTTTGTCCCAGATGACGGCGTCGCGGGGGTTGGTGCATTCGGGCGCGGAGTACTCGGGGTGGGCGTGGTCGACGTAGAGGCGGGCGCCGTTGGTGAGGATGACGTTGGCGAGGCCGAGGTCCTCGTCGGTGAGTTGGGTGGGGTCGGCGACCTCGCGGGCGAGGTCGAAGCCGCGGGCGTCGCGGAGGGGGTTCTCCTCTTCGAAGTCCCAGCGGGCTCTGCGGGCCCGTGCCGCCGACGCCGCGAGGTAGGCGTTGACGACCTGGGAGGAGGTCACCATCGCGTTGGCCCCTGGCTGACCGGGTACGGAGATGCCGTACTCGGTCTCGATGCCCATCACCCGCCGAACACTCATATCGTCGAGCCTATCGGGGCCGGGAGGGTGGAGCCATGGGGCCCGCTGTTCGCGGGGGTCGTGGCGGGGCGTGCGTACGCGGCGGCCTCCGTTCTGGGGGCCGCCGCGTGCGCTTTGTCACGGTCTGTTCGGGGTTAGAGGTACTGGCCGGTGTTGGCGACGGTGTCGATTGAGCGTCCGGCCTCGGTGCCCTTGGTTCCGGAGACGAGGGTGCGGATGTAGACGATCCGTTCGCCCTTCTTGCCGGAGATGCGGGCCCAGTCGTCGGGGTTGGTGGTGTTGGGCAGGTCCTCGTTCTCGCTGAACTCGTCGACGCAGGCGGCGAGGAGGTGGGCGACGCGCAGGCCCTTCTGGCCGGTGTCGAGGAACTGCTTGATGGCCATTTTCTTGGCGCGGTCGACGATGTTCTGGATCATCGCGCCGGAGTTGAAGTCCTTGAAGTAGAGGACTTCCTTGTCTCCGTTGGCGTAGGTGACCTCCAGGAAGCGGTTCTCCTCGCTTTCGGTGTACATGCGTTCGACGGTGCGCTGGATCATGGCCTCGACGGTGGCGTCGGTGGAGCCGCCGTGTTCCTTGAGGTCGTCGGGGTGGAGGGGCAGTCCGTCGAGGATGTACTTGGAGAAGATGTCCTTGGCCGCTTCGGCGTCGGGGCGTTCGATCTTGATTTTGACGTCGAGGCGGCCGGGGCGCAGGATCGCGGGGTCGATCATGTCCTCGCGGTTGGAGGCGCCGATGACGATGACGTTCTCCAGGCCCTCGACGCCGTCGATCTCGCTGAGGAGCTGGGGGACGATGGTGTTCTCGACGTCGGAGGAGACTCCGGATCCGCGGGTGCGGAAGATGGAGTCCATCTCGTCGAAGAAGACGATGACCGGGGTTCCGGCGGAGGCCTTTTCGCGGGCGCGCTGGAACACGAGGCGGATGTGCCGTTCGGTCTCGCCGACGTACTTGTTGAGGAGTTCGGGGCCCTTGATGTTGAGGAAGAAGCTCTTGCCCTCCTGGCCGGTCTTCTCCGCGACCTGTTTGGCGAGGGAGTTCGCCACGGCCTTGGCGATGAGGGTCTTGCCGCATCCGGGGGGGCCGTAGAGCAGCACGCCCTTGGGGGGGCGGAGCTGGTGTTCGCGGAAGAGGTCGGCGTGCAGGTAGGGCAGTTCGACGGCGTCGCGGATCATTTCGATCTGTGAGCCGAGGCCGCCGATCTCGTTGTAGGAGATGTCGGGGACCTCTTCGAGGACGAGTTCCTCGACCTCTGCCTTGTGGATCTTCTCGTAGGCGTATCCGGATCGGGATTCGAGCATGAGGGAGTCGCCGGCCCGGAGGGGGACGCCGCGGAGCGGCTCGGCGAGCTTGACCACGCGTTCTTCGTCGGCGTGGGCGATGACGAGGGCGCGTTCGCCGTCGTCGAAGAGTTCCTTGAGCATGACGACTTCGCCTTGCTCTTCGAACTTGAGGGCTTCGACGATGTTGAGGGCCTCGTTCAGCATGACCTCTTGGCCGCGCTGGAGTTCGTCGATGTCGACGGCCGGGCTGACGTTGACGCGTAGCTTGCGTCCGCCGGTGAAGATGTCGACTGTTCCGTCGTCGCGTGCTTCGAGGAAGACACCGAATCCGGAGGGTGGTTGTGCGAGCCTGTCGACCTCCTCCTTGAGCGCGACGATCTGTTCGCGAGCCTCTTTGAGGGTCGCTACGAGTCGCTCGTTCTGGCCGGTTACAGCGGCCAGGTTGGCTTGTGCCTCATGGAGGCGTTCTTCCAGCACACGTACTTGGCGCGGGGATTCCGCGAGCTTGCGGCGCAGCACGGAGATCTCCTCCTCCAGGAAGGAGATCTGCGTTTGAAGGTCCCTGACCTCCTTTTCGTGCTGCGCCCTGCGCGCCCCAGCATCGTCACGAGCGGCCACGCCCCGTCACCTCCTCACGAAGAGAGCCGACGACCTACTGAGACCCTACCTATCTGGAGGGCTTCCGTAACCTGCCCATTCGGTGTTCGTGTCGTGCGGGGGTGTTCCGGGAGGGTTGGCGGGGGTGCCGCGGGGGTGCGGCGGGGTGGGGGGTTACGGGGCCTGGACCTGGGCGTTCGTGGGCGCGGGCGTGTCGTGGGGGGAGGTTTGCCGAGTTCGGTGGGGGGTGTGGCGGGAATGTGATCTAGGACTCGGCGGGTCGATCCGGCGTGGCGTTCCGGCCGGGCGTGTCCTGGCCGGGCGTGTCCTGGCCGGGGCTGTTCTGGCCGGGGGCGGGGTGGGCGCCTTTGGCGGGGCGGCGGCGGCGGGCGGGCGGGGTGACGCCGTCGGCGAGCCGGCGGGCGGTGACGAGGAAGCCGGTGTGGCCGACCATGCGGTGGTCGGGGCGGACGGCGAGTCCGTCGACGTGCCAGGTGCGGAGCATGGTCTCGGAGGCTTGGGGTTCGGCGAAGCGGCCGTTGGCGCGGAGGTCTTCGACGACGCGGGACATCTGCGTGGTGGTGGCGATGTAGGCGCACACCATGCCGCCGGGGATGAGTGCCTTGGCGACGGCGTCGAGGGTTTCCCAGGGGGCGAGCATGTCGAGGACGACGCGGTCGACGTCGGTTTCGGCGAGGGCGTCTTCGAGGGAGCCGACGGTGAGGCGCCAGGCGGGGTGGGGGGCGCCGAAGAATTTCTCGACGTTGGCGCGGGCGATGTCGGCGAAGTCGGGGCGGCGTTCGTAGGAGGAGACGAGGCCGTGTTCGCCGACGGCGCGGAGGAGGAAGCAGGTGAGGGCGCCGGATCCGGCGCCGGCTTCGATGACGCGGGCGCCGGGGAAGATGTCGGCCATGGCGATGATCTGGGCGGCGTCTTTGGGGTAGACGACGGCGGCGCCGCGCGGCATGCGGAGGGTGAAGTCGGCGAGGAGGGGGCGGAAGGCGAGGTATTCGGTGCCGCCGGTGGAGCGGAAGACGGTGCCTTCGGGGCTGCCGATGATGTCGTCGTGGGGGACTGAGCCTTTGTGGGAGTGGTAGAGCTTGCCGGTTTGGAGGGTGATGGTGTTGATGCGGCCTTTGGGGTCTGTGAGCTGAACCTGGTCGCCGGGGCGGAAGGGGCCGTGGGGGATGCGGCCGGGTGAGTGGGTGGGGTCGTTCGGCTGGGGTTCGCTCATGGAGGTCAAGGCTAGCGGCGGGTGGGGGGCGGTCCGGCCGTGCCGTGCGGGGTGCGGAGGGGCGGGGGTCCGGGCGGTTCAGACGCCGGCGAAGGCGCGGTCGACGTCGGTGACGGCGAGGACGCCGTAGACGCGTCCGTCGGGTTCGACGAGGAGGTATTCGGTGGCGGGGGCGCGGCGGAGCGCTTCGATGAGGTCTTCGCCGGTGATGTCGGCGGGGAGGGTGAGGTGGTCGTCGATGCCGCGGGAGAGGTCGCCGGCGCTGATCCAGGGGCGGCGGTGTTCGGGGGTGGCGGTGACGGCCTTCTCGTTGACGAGGCCGAGGGGTTTGCCGTCGTGGTCGGCGATGACGATGGCGCCGGCGTGGTCCTGCTGGGCGCGGCGGATCGCTTCGGCGAGGGGGACGTCGGCGGTGACGAGGGTGGCGCGGCGGGCGAGGCGGCGGGCGGACAGCAGGGGGATGCGGTCGCGGACGCGTTCGGCGCGGATGGCCTGGGTGGCTCCGACCCAGATGAAGGAGGCGACGAGGGCGGACCAGAGGAGGGCGAGCCAGCCGATGCCGCCGCCTTCGCCGGTGTTGTAGGTGGCGAGGTAGGCGCCGGCGATGAGGCAGCCGATGGCGACGGCGCGGCCGACCCAGCCGGCGAAGATGGCGCCGTTGCGGCTGCGTCCGGTGGCTTTCCAGACGATGGCGCGGACGAGGCGGCCGCCGTCGAGGGGGAGGCCGGGGAGGAGGTTGAAGACGCCGACGAGGAGGTTGGCGAAGGTGAGGGCTTCGATGAGGAGGAGGGCGACGTCGGGGAGGGGGAGGGTGGCGTGGAGGAGGAGGCCGAGTCCGGCGAGGACGAGGTTGACGAGGGGTCCGGCGAAGGCGATGAGGAATTCGCGGCCTGGGGTGGGGGCTTCGCGTTCGATGGAGGTCTCGCCGCCGAGGATGTGGAGGGTGACGGAGCGGACGGGGAGGCCGAAGGCGCGTGCGGTGACGGCGTGGCTGAGTTCGTGGACGAAGACCGAGCCGTAGAGGAGGACGGCGTAGGTGAAGGCGACGAGGTAGCTGAGGGGGCGTGTGACGACGTCGTGGACTTGGCCTTCGAACATGACGGTGACGAGCACGGCGACGAGGAACCAGCTGGGCGAGACGTAGATGGGGACGCCGAGGAGGCGGCCCATGAGGAGGCCGGGGCGTGCGGCGCGGTCGTCGTCGGGTCCGGTGCCGCCGGCCGGTGTCCTGCCCTCGGTCGGGGGCGCGCTGTGTGTCACGTCATCGATGCTACGGCCCCGGAGGGGCGGGTCGGCTGCGGGTGGGCGCTGGGGGTCGGCGGGGTGGGGTGGGGCGGGTGCGGGATTTTCGTCGGGGGTGTCGCCTAGTGTGCTGTGCCATGACGACGACCGAGGCGGGTAGCGGGGCATCGGCTGCGGTGGCGGGGGATGCGGGCGGGGTGGTGGTTTCGGGGTCGTTGTCGCCGTCCCGGGCGGGCGATTTCATGACGTGTCCGTTGTTGTACAGGTTCCGTGTGATCGATCGGATTCCGGAGCGTCCGAGTGCGGCGGCCGTCCGCGGGACGCTGGTGCACGCGGTGCTGGAGCGGCTGTACGACCTGCCCGCGGGGGCGCGGACTCCGGCGGCGGCGCTGGAGATGCTGGGGCCGGAGTGGGAGCGGCTGCTGGAGGCGGAGCCGGGTCTCGCGGAGCTGTTCGAGGACGGGGACGCCGGGGAGGCGGAGCACGCGGAGTGGCTGGCGCATGCGCGGCGGATGGTGGAGCGGTACTTCACGCTGGAGGATCCGCGGCGGCTGGAGCCGGCCGAGCGGGAGCTGTTCGTGGAGACGGTGCTGGACTCGGGGTTGAAGCTGCGGGGGTACATCGACCGGGTGGATGTGGCGCCGAGCGGTGATGTGCGGATCGTGGACTACAAGACGGGGACGGCGCCGCGGGCGGATTTCGAGGCGCGTGCGCTGTTCCAGATGAAGTTCTACGCGCTGGTGCTGTGGCGGCTTCGGGGGCGGGTGCCGCGGTTGCTGCAGCTGATGTATCTGGGGAACGGCGAGGTTCTGCGTTACGAGCCGGACGAGGCGGATCTGCGGGCGACGCAGCGGAAGGTCGAGGCGCTGTGGCAGGCGATCCGGCGGGCGATGGAGACGGGTGAGTGGCGGGCGCGGGCGGGCCGGTTGTGCGACTGGTGTGATCACAAGGAGCGGTGCCCGGAGTTCGGCGGTACTCCCCCGCCGTTGCCGGTGGTGCCGGTGAACCGGCCGTCGCCGGCCGATCTGGAGGGTGCGGGGCCGGTGGAGGGGCGTCCGGGCGGGATGGCCCGGGAGCACGACGATCTTTAGGGTGGGTGCGGGTCCGGCCGGGTCATCCTTGGGGAGGACCGCGGATCCGCGTCCAGGAGGGGTCGGGACCTGCCGCCACCTCCTAGGGTGAGTGTCGTGTCACCCCGCATCCGTGGTCTTCGTGCCGTCCGCGCCTGGTTGCAGGCGCGTCCGACGGCGTCCGATGCGTTGCTGGCGGTGGGGCTGCTGGCGGTGGGGCTGCCGCAGTTGTTCCTGGAGGAGCTTCCCACCAACGCGGGCTATGAGGACTTCCGGACGCCGGACGTGTGGGACGGGCTGCTGGTGGTCGTGGTGACGATGGCGCTGGCGTGGCGTCAGCGTCATCCGATGCCGGTGCTGCTGTTCATCATCGGTGGTGAGCTGGTGATGGCGGTGGCGGGGTATCCGCCGTCGGTGCCGGACGTGGTGGCGTTCCTGATCGCGGTGTACACGGTGGCGGCCCATCGGGGGCTGGCGCAGAGTGCGGCCGGCGGGCTGATCGCGTTCGTCTATTTCCTCGTGTACCTGATCCTGCTGCCGGTGTCGACGTCGCCGGTGGTGCTGATCACGGATTGCGCGCTGGTCATCGGGGTGTGGGTGCTGGGCCGGAATCTGCGGCTGCGGCGGGCGTACTTCGCGGAGCTGGAGGACCGGGCGGCGCGGCTGGAGCGGGCGCGCGGCACCGACGCGCGGGCGGCGCGGATCGAGGAGCGGTCGCGGATCGCCCGGGAGCTGCACGATGTGGTGGCGCATCACGTGAGCGTGATGACGGTGCAGGCGGGGGCGGCGCGGCGGATCATCGACCGGGATCCGGGGAGCGCGCGTGAGGCGATGTCGACGATCGAGGAGGTCGGGCGGACGGCGCTGAGCGAGATGCGGCGGATCGTGGGGGTGCTGCGGACGGACCGGGACCAGGACCGGGCGGGGCGGGAGCTGGCGCCGCAGCCGGGGCTGGGCGACCTGGGCGAGCTGCTGGATCATGTGCGGGAGACGGGCCTGTCGGTGCAGTTGTGGATCGAGGGTGAGGCGCGGGCGCCGTCGCCGGGGGTGGACGTGGCGGCGTTCCGGCTGATCCAGGAGGCGCTGACGAACACGCTTAAGCACGCGGGGCCGCAGGCGCGGGCGTGGGTGCGGCTGTACTACGGGGATCATGATCTGACGGTGGAGATCGAGGACGACGGGCGGGGCACGGCGACGTTCATGGCCGACGACGGGGACAATCCGGGGCATGGGCTCGTCGGCATGTACGAGCGGGTGGCGCTGTACGGTGGCGAGTTGAAGATCGGGCCGCGGGTCGGGGGCGGGTTCGGTGTGCGGGCGCGTTTCCCGCTGGAGGCGTGAGCGGTGCGAGGCCGTAGGTTGGCAGGGTGCCGCGGACGCGGTGCCCCGGGTGAGGCGAGGAGCGCGACGATGAACGGTCCGGGACGGCGGCCGGCGGTGGCGGCCCGATGACCACGGTGCGGGTGCTGCTCGTCGACGACCAGCCGCTGCTGCGGACGGGGTTCCGGCTCATCCTGGAGGCGGAGGCCGACATCGCGGTGGTCGGGGAGGCCGGGGACGGCGCGGCGGCGGTGGAGCTGACGCGGTCGCTGCTGCCGGACGTGGTGCTGATGGACATCCGGATGCCGGGGGTGGACGGGATCGAGGCGACCCGCCGGATCATCCGGGAGGGTGCGGCGTCGCATGATCCGCGGGTGCTGATCCTGACGACGTTCGACCTGGACGAGTACGTGATCGAGGCGGTCCGGGCGGGTGCGAGCGGGTTCCTGCTGAAGGACTCGCCGCCGGAGGATCTGGTGCAGGCGATCCGGATCGTGGCTGAGGGCGATGCGATCGTGGCGCCGTCGGTGACGCGGCGGCTGCTGGACAAGTTCGCCAGCCGGCTGCCGGCCGTGCGGGACGCGGCTCCGCCTCCGGGGCTGGACACGCTGACCCAGCGGGAGCGCGAGGTGCTGGCGCATGTGGCGCGCGGCCAGTCGAACGCGGAGATCGCGGCGGAGCTGGTGGTGAGCGAGACGACGGTGAAGACGCACGTGGGGAACGTCCTGGCGAAGCTGGGGCTGCGGGACCGGGTGCAGGCCGTGGTGTACGCGTACGAGACGGGGTTGAGCAGGCCCGGCCAGAGCTGAGCCGTCCCGGGGGACGCCGCGCGGGGCCGGGCGGTTTCATGGTCGGCCCCTGAGGTGCCCCTGGCGTTCGGGGGGTGGAGGCCTACTCCGGTAGGACGAGCGGGGGCGGGTTTCTCCTGCCGTGGGTGGACCGCCAAGTCCGTTCCTGGGGTGCATCACAGGGGTTGGGCGGGCTTCTACTGTTTTGGTTGTCGGATCGCCGGGGGCACGGCGCGGTCCGGACCCAGTCCCAGCTCACTCACACACGGGAGTTTCACGTGACGAACACCGCCCCATCGACCGCCGGCGCGGCGTCCGCGCCCGGGGCGGGCGACTTCGCCGCTCGGGCCCAGCAGATCGCGAAGGTGTACGGGCGCGGCGACGCGCAGGTCGTCGCGCTCGACGGGGTCACCGTCGGCATTCCCCGCGGCCGGTTCACTGCGATCATGGGGCCGTCCGGGTCGGGGAAGTCGACCCTGATGCACTGCATGGCGGGGCTGGACTCGGTGGACTCCGGGCAGGTCTACATCGGCGACACCGAGCTGACGCGGCTGAAGGACAAGCAGCTCACCCGGCTGCGCCGCGACAAGATCGGGTTCATCTTCCAGGCGTTCAACCTGGTGCCGACGCTGACCGCGCTGGAGAACATCACGCTGCCGATGGACATCGCGGGCCGCAAGGCCGACAAGGACTGGCTGGACGCGGTGATCGACACGGTGGGGTTGCGGCCGCGGCTGAAGCACCGCCCGACCGAGCTGTCGGGCGGGCAGCAGCAGCGGGTGGCGTGCGCCCGCGCCCTGGCGTCCCGGCCGGAGATCATCTTCGCGGACGAGCCGACCGGGAACCTGGACTCGCGGTCGGGCGCCGAGGTCCTCGGGTTCCTGCGGGACTCGGTGCGGCGGATGGGGCAGACCATCGTGATGGTCACGCACGACCCGTCCGCGGCCGCCTACGCCGACCAGGTGCTGTTCCTGTCCGACGGGCAGATCGTCGACACGATGGCCGAGCCGACCGCCGAGCGGGTGCTGGAGCGCATGAAGGGCTTCGACGCCGGCGGCCACAACACCGGCCCCGTGACCACGCCGGAGTCCGGGGTGTCGGCGCGATGATGGGCAAGGTCACGCTCCGCAATCTCGCGGCGCACAAGATCAGGCTGGTGCTGACGGCCGTCGCGGTGATCCTCGGTGTCGCGTTCGTGGCCGGCACGCTGATCTTCACCGACAGCATGAACAAGCAGTTCGACGATCTGTTCAGCCGGGTCGGCACCAACGTGGCCGTGGACGTGCGCGCCAAGAAGGTCGTCGAGGGCGACGACGACGGCATGGCGGTGCAGCCGGTGCCGGCGACGGTGCTGAAGGCCCTGCAGGGCGTCGAGGGCGTCAAGGACCCGAAGGGCAACGTCAGCGGGTACGCGGCGGTCGTCGGCAAGGACGGGAAGATCGTCGGGACGGCGCAGAACGGGCCGCCGCAGATCGGCACGAACTGGACGACGGGCGGGTCCTACGACCTGAAGTCGGGCCGCGCGCCTCAGGGGCCGGGCGAGGTCGTCATCGACGCCAAGACCGCGGAGAAGGGCAAGCTCGCCGTCGGCGACACCACCCGGGTCGTCACCGCCGGGCCGCCCGCCCGGATGCGGATCGTCGGGCTGGCCGACACCGGGAACCTGATGGGCGCGACGCTCACCGCGTTCGACACCCCGACCGCGCAGCGGCTGATGCTGAAGCCCGGGTACTTCACCGACATCGAGATGGGCTCGACCGGCGTGTCGCAGGCCGAGCTGCGCGACCGGGTCGCGAGGGTCCTGCCGTCCGGCACGGAGGCCGTCACCGGCGAGAAGCTCCGCGAGGAGACCAAGAGCGACATCGCGACGATGATGAACTTCTTCCGGATCTTCCTTCTGGTGTTCGCGCTGATCTCGATCTTCGTCGGGTCGTTCATCATCTTCAACACGTTCTCGATGCTGGTCGCGCAGCGGACCCGGGAGCTGGCGCTGCTGCGCGCGATCGGCGCGGCCCGCGGGCAGGTGACGCGGGCGGTGATCGGCGAGGCCGTCGCGGTCGGCGTGGTCGGCTCCACGCTGGGCCTGGCGGCCGGCGCGGGCCTGGCGTCGCTGCTGCAGACGCAGATGGGCGACGCGGGGCAGGGCGGGCTGACGTTCACCAAGACGCCGGTGATCTGGGCGTACACGGTGGGCATCGTCGTGACGGTCGTGTCGGCGTACTTCCCGGCGCGCCGCGCCGCGAAGATCCCGCCGGTCGCGGCGATGCGCGACGACGTCGCGCTGCCGCAGCGGTCGCTGCGGATCCGTGTCGCGCTCGGGTCGCTGCTCACTCTCGCGGGTGCCGGGCTCATCGGCGCCGGGCTCGCCGGGAACGGCGGGAGCCCGGTGGCGCTGGTCGGGGTGGGCGCGTTCACGGTGTTCATCGGCGTCGCGATGCTGGCCCCGGTGATCAGTGTTCCGGCGGTGAAGGTGCTCGGCGCGCCGTTCGCGCGGCTGATGGGCTCGCCGGGTCGCCTGGCGCGGCAGAACGCGCTGCGCAACCCGCGCCGCACCGCCGCGACGGCGGCCGCGCTGATGATCGGGCTGGCGCTGATCACCACGGTGAACGTGCTCGGCGCGACGATGCGGGCGTCGGTCGACGCCCAGGTCGACGCGCAGTTCGGCGCCGACTACCTCGTCCAGGCCGAGGGTGCGGGCGGCATCGGCGGCGAGGTCGCCGGCAAGATCGGGTCGACGCCCGGGGTGACGTCCGCGACCCCCACCTACGCGGGCGGCGCCAAGATCGACGGGAAGAAGGCGTCGTACATGTCCGGCGACGTCGCGGTGATCGCCGAGGCCGCCAAGCTGAAGGTCACCTCCGGCGGCACCCGGATCGGCGACGCCGGGTTCATGGTGAACGAGGACACCGCGAAGGACCGCGGCTGGAAGCTCGGGGCGGTGGTGCCCGTGCAGTTCACCGACGGCAGGACCGAGCGGCTGACGCTGACGGGCGTGTTCGCCAAGAGCAACCTGATCGGCGACACGATCATCTCCCAGCCGGCGTACCTGCGGCACACCGTGAAACCGTCCGTGGACGCGATCGTGGTGGACGCGGCACCGTCGGCGGCGACGAAGACGGCGCTGGAGTCGACGCTGAAGGACTACCCGAACCTGAAGGTGTCCGACCAGGCGTCGCTGAAGGCCGACGCCCGCAAGCAGGTCGACGGGTTCGTGACGTTCCTGACCATCCTGCTGGCCATGTCGGTCATCATCGCTGCCGTGGGCGTCGTCAACACGCTCGCCCTGTCGGTGATCGAACGGACCAGGGAGATCGGGCTGCTGCGCGCCATCGGCATCAGCCGCCGCCAGCTGCGCCGCATGATCCGCGTCGAGTCGATCGTGATCGCGGTGTTCGGCGCGGTGCTCGGCATGGGCATCGGGGTCGCGTTCGGCGCGGCGCTGCAGAACGCCCTGGCGGACCAGGGCCTCGGCGTCCTCGCCATCCCCTACGGGACGCTGGTGGTCTACCTGGTGGTGGCCGCGGTCATCGGCGTCCTCGCGGCGCTGTGGCCGGCGTGGCGGGCGGGACGCATGGACGTCCTCAAGGCCATCTCCACCGAGTGACCCCGGACGGGCCGCCCCGGACCGGCGGCTGACAAGAACAAGACCCGGTCCCCCAAGGCGGGGGGCCGGGTCTTGTTCCGTGCCGGGAGGCTACTCCGCGGGCTCGGCGTCGTCGGCCGGGGCCGCGTCGGCCCCGGTCGCGCCGGGCGCCACCGCGGCCTTGGCGACCGCGTCGGTCGCGCTGACCGTGGTGTTCTCCGGGAAGTGGCAGGCGGCCAGGTGGCCCGGACTGAGCTCCACCAGCGGCGGCTCGACCTGCTTGCAGATGTCCTGCGCCTTCCAGCAGCGGGTGTGGAACCGGCACGCGGGCGGCGGGTCGAGCGGGCTCGGCACGTCGCCCTGCAGCCGGATCCGCTTGCGGTCGCCGCGCTCGCTCGGGTCCGGGATCGGCACCGCCGACAGCAGCGCGTTGGTGTAGGGGTGCATGGGCCGCTCGTACAGGTCGGCCCGGTCCGCCAGCTCGACGATCTTGCCGAGGTACATGACGGCGACGCGGTCGGAGATGTGCCGGACCACCGACAGGTCGTGCGCGATCACCACGTAGGTGAGGTCGAGCTCGTTCTGAAGGTCCTCCAGCAGGTTGACGACCTGCGCCTGCACCGACACGTCCAGCGCCGACACCGGCTCGTCGGCGACGATCAGCTTCGGTTTGAGGGCCAGGGTGCGGGCGATCCCGATGCGCTGCCGCTGCCCGCCGGAGAACTCGTGCGGGTACCGGTTGTAGTGCTCGGGGTTGAGGCCGACCAGCTCCAGGATCTCCTGGACGGCCTTCTTCACGCCCTGCTTGGCCTCGATGTTCTGCAGCCGGAACGGCGCCCCGACGATCGCGCCGACCGTCTTGCGGGGGTTCAGCGACGAGTACGGGTCCTGGAAGATCATCTGGAGGTCGCGGCGGAGCGGCCGGAGCCGGCCCTGCGACATCGTGGTGATGTCCTGCCCCTCGAAGGTGATCTTCCCGAAGCTCGGGTCCAGCAGCCGCATGATCATCCGGCCGGTGGTGGACTTGCCGCAGCCCGACTCCCCCACCAGCCCGAGCGTCTCGCCCTTGCGGACCGAGAACGACACGCCGTCGACGGCCTTCACCGCCGCGACCTGCCGGCGCAGCAGCCCCGCGGTGACGGGGAAGTGCTTGCCGAGGTTGTCCACCTCCAGCAGCGGCTCGCCGTCCCGTACGGGGCGGGTCTCCTCGGCCGGGCGGGTCTCGCCCGCCGGGGTCTTGGTCGTGTTCACAGTCTCGTTCCCACCCTCGCTGGTCACAGCTTCGCCCGGATCTCGTCGTTCCAGATCTCGCGCTTCTTCTCCAGGGGGAGGTGGCACGCCGCCTTGTGGCCGGGCTCGACCTCGACCAGCTCGGGCCGCTCGGTCATGCTCTTGTCGCCGTTGAGGTCCTTGTAGGGGCAGCGCGGATGGAACGCGCACCCGGACGGCACGTTGATCAGGCTCGGCGGCGACCCCTCGATCGGCAGCAGCCGCTCCGACCGCTCCCGGTCCAGCCGCGGCATCGACCCGAGCAGACCCCACGTGTAGGGGTGCAGCGGCCGGTGGAACGCGTCGTCGACCGACGCGTACTCCACCGCGCGGCCCGCGTACATCACCAGGATGTCGTCCGACAGCTCCGCGACCACCCCGAGATCGTGGGTGATCATGATGACGGCGGAGTTGAACTCCTGCTGCAGGTCGCGGATCAGGTCCAGGATCTGCGCCTGCACCGTCACGTCCAGCGCCGTCGTCGGCTCGTCGGCGATCAGCAGCTCCGGGTCGCACGACAGCGCCATCGCGATCATCGCGCGCTGCCGCATGCCGCCGGAGAACTGGTGCGGGTAGTCGTCCACCCGCTTGTCCGGCTTCGGGATGCCGACCTTGCCCAGCATGTCGATGGCGTGCTTGCGGGCCACCGCCTTGGACACGTCGTTGTGCACCCGGTAGGCCTCGATGATCTGCTTGCCGACCGTGTAGAAGGGATGCATCGACGACAGCGGATCCTGGAAGATCATCGCCATGTTGCGGCCGCGGAGGCGGCGCACCTCGCCCTGCGAGGCGCCGACGATCTCCTTGCCGTCCAGCCAGATCTCCCCGGACACGTCGGCGTTGCGCCGGTTGTGCAGGCCGAGGATGCCGAGGCTGGTCACGCTCTTGCCGGAGCCGGACTCGCCCACGATCCCGAGGGTGCGGCCGCGTTCCAGGGCGAACGACAGCCCGTCGACGGACTTCACCAGCCCGTCGTCCGTCGGGAAGTGGATCTTGAGGTCGCGGACCTCCAGGAAGGAGGTGGGAGCCTCGCCGGTGCCCGCGGTGTCCGCGGCGGGCGCGGTGCCGGTCATCAGCCAAGCCTCACTCTCGGGTCGACGACGGCGTACAGCATGTCGACGATCAGGTTGATGAACACGATGGAGGTCGCGGTCAGCAGCGTCACGCCGAGCACCATGGGCAGGTCGCCGCCGCGGATCGAGCTGATCGCGAGCTGGCCCAGCCCCGGGATGCCGAAGGTGTTCTCGGTCAGGACCGCGCCGCCGAGCAGCAGCCCGAGGTCGAGGCCGAAGATGGTGAGGATCGGCGTCAGCGAGGCGCGCAGCGCGTGCCTGGTGACGACGGTCTTCTCCGGCAGCCCCTTGGCCCGGGCGGTGCGGATGTAGTCCTCGTTCATCGTCTCCAGCATGCCCGCTCTCGTGAGCCGCGCGTACATCGCGGCGTAGAGAAACGCGAGCGTCACCCAGGGCAGCACCAGCGCCTCGAACCATTTCACCGGATTGTCGGTGAAGGAGGTGTAGCTGCCGCCGCCCGGGAAGATCTTGAGGCTGTAGGAGAACAGGGCGAGCGAGACCAGGCCGGTGAAGTAGATCGGCAGCGACACACCGCTCAACGCGATGATCATCGTCGCGCGGTCCCAGATCGAGCCTCTTCGCAGCGCCGACACCACGCCGGTGGCGATGCCGCCGGCCAGCCAGAGGATCGCGGCGCCGAATGCCAGCGACAGCGTCGCGGGGGCGCGGTCGAGCAGGGTCTCAAGGACCGGCTGGCTGCTGCGGAACGAGTAGCCGAGGCACGGCGCCGGGCAGTGGTCGGTCACCGGGCCGGCCTTGTAGTCCTTGCCGACGGCGATCGCCTTCAGGTAGTTGCCGTACTGCACCACGACCGGCTTGTCCAGGCCGAGCCGCTCCTTGGTGTCCTGGATGGCCTCGGCGGTCGGCGCCTTGCCGACGTAGGACGCCGCGATCTGGTCGGTGGTCTGCCCCGCCAGCTTCGGCAGCCAGAAGAAGATGCCGAAGGTCACCAGGCTGACCAGCAGCAACATGATGACGGCGCCGATGAGCCGCCGGATGATGTATGCGAACACATTGCTCGGCCCCACCCGCCGGCCGGCGGGACCGGTAGGTCCCTGCCGGGCCGGCGGGCGTCGCCTTCACCTGCCTTCAGATGGACGCACGGACGAAGCGGAGTGTCACTCCACGCCCATGTTCAGGTAGTCGTACATTCCGCCGTAGCCGTAGGTGATGCCGGCGTTGGTCACGCGCTTCGGCCGGTACATCAGGGCCTTGGCGTAGATCAGCGGGACCTCCATGGCCGTCCCCATCGCCGTCTTGTCGACCTCGCCGTAGGCCTTCAGGCGGGCGGCCTCGTCCGGGTTGGCGATCGCGTCGTCCAGCCCCTTGTTGACCGCGGGGTCGTCCATCTCGGCGAGGTTGTTGCCGCCGGACGGCTTGATCGCGTCACCGTGGATGATCTGCGAGAGGAAGCCGTAGCCGGTCGGCCAGTCCGCCGCCCACGCCATGATCATCATGCCGATGCCGTGGTCGTGCACGTACTTCGGCACGCCGACGTACTTGTTGAAGTAGTCACCGGCCGGGAACTGCACGATGCTGACCTTGATGCCGACCTTGGCGAGGCTCTGCTGGATCGCCTCGGCCATCGCGACTTCCTTCGGCCGGTCCGACCGCGCCGAGATCTTGGTGGAGAAGCCGTTCGGCTTGCCGCACGCCTGCAGCTCCTGCTTGGCCTTGGCCAGGGTGGCCTGGTCGAGGCCGCCGCCCTCCGCCTGCTTCTGCGGGTACAGGTCGAACTTGGTGTACCCGGACACCGTCGGCGGCAGGATCGTGGTGGCGATGTCGCCGCCGGCGAGCGGGCCTCCGTAGGCGGTCTGCGCGGCGACCTTGTCGGTCGCGTACTGCACGGCGATGCGGCAGTGCTGGTTGTCCAGCGGCTTGACGTGCTGGTTCAGCGACATGAACCGCAGGAAGCCCTGGACCGGGTTGTCGACGTACGGCTTCTGCTCGGGGGTCAGCACCTTCGGCTGGGTACCCGCCTGGACGCCGACGCCGGCGATGTCCATGTCCAGCGAACCGGCGAGCAGCCGCTGGTCGATGTCGTCGGCGTTCTGCTTGATCTGAACTTCGATCTTGTCAGGCAGAGCCTTGCGGAGCGGGTCGGTGCTCTGGTTCCAGTTCGGGTTGCGCGACAGCGACATGGACTTGCCGCGCGTGTAGTTGTCGATCTTGTACGGACCGCTGGAGACGATCGAGGTCTCGTACTTGGTGCCGGTGTCCTTGGCCTTCGGCACCGGGATCGACTGCGACATCGCGACCAGGTAGTCGAACTCCTGGAACGGCGCGTTCAGGTGGAAGATGATCGTCTGGTCGTCGGGGGTCTCGATCGACTTCAGGCCCTCGTCGCTCTTGTCCTCGTACGGGCCCTTGTAGGCGGGCTTGTTGTCGACGAGGTACTGCTTGAAGTACTTCGGCCCGAGCTGCAGCTCCTTGGTGAAGTTGCTGCGCTCGACCGCGTACTTCACGTCCTTGGACGTCACCGTGGTGCCGTCGTCGTACTTGACGCCGGTGCGCAGCTTGTACGTCCAGGTCTTGCCGCCGTCGCTGGACTGGCCCATGTCGGTGGCCAGGTCGGGCGTGATCTCAAGGCTCTCCTTGCCCGCGGCCGCCTTGAACGTGGTCAGGCCACGGCCGTAGAGGCGGGCGAAGTTCTGGGAGAACGCGTAGTAGGTGTTGCCCGGGTCCGGCGAGTCCCAGTCGTCGGAGTCGGCGAACTTGAGCGTGCCGCCCTTCTTGTCCGACTTGTTGACCTGGGCCTGGTTGCCGGCGTTGTAGCCGGGGCCGCTCCCGGACCCGCCCGAGTCACCGCCGCCACAGGCGGCGAGCCCCGCGGCCGCGACCACGCCGGCCGCGAAGACCGCGATTGGTCTCATCTTGTTCATGTGCAGGCGCACCCCTTCAAATAGACGGGTCGGTTGGACCCGAGTCACTTGCCCCGAGGGTCGAGAGCGTCCCGCAGCCCGTCACCGAAGAGGTTGAAGGCGAGGACGGTGATGAAGATCGCCATACCGGGGATGATCATGTAGGCGGGGTCGGAGGAGTAGATCGGCACCGCGAGCGTCAGCATGCCGCCCCACGACGGGGTCGGCGGGATGACGCCGACGCCGAGGAACGACAGCGCCGCCTCGAACAGGATGTTCGTCGGGATCAGCAGGGTCGAGTAGACCAGGATCGGCGCGACCAGGTTCGGCAGGACCTCTTTGAACAGCACGTAGGAGCTGCGGGCCCCCATGCTGCGCGCGGCGTCCACGAACTCGCGTTCGCGCAGCGACAGCGTCTGCCCGCGGATGATGCGGCCGATGTAGGGCCAGTTGAAGAACCCGATGACCACGACCAGCACCGAGATCCGCAGCCCGTTGCCGTTCAGCCCGAACGCCCCGTCCGACACGACGCCGACCAGAGCGATCGCGAACAGCAGCAGCGGGAAGGCGAGGAAGGCGTCCATCGCACGGCTGATCAGGTAGTCGACCCAGCCGCCGAAGTAGCCGGCGATGATGCCCGCGACCGTCCCGATGACCACCGACATCAGGGTGGCCAGGAACGACACCAGCAGCGAGATGCGGGCGCCGTGCACGATCCGGGCGAGCATGTCGCGGCCGGTGCCGGGCTCCACGCCGAGCAAGTGGTCGCCGCTGATGCCCGAGTGCCAGATCCCGGACTTCGGCCGGTTGTAGGTCGGGTCGATCAGGTTCTGGTGGTAGGTCAGCGGGTCCTGCACGAAGAACGGGCCGAAGATCGCGATCAGGATGAGCACGATGACGATGACGGCGCCGCTGAGTGCGACCTTGTCGCGCTTCAGCCGCATCCAGGCGATCTGCCCGAGGGACCGTCCCTGGATCTTCTTCCTGTCGACACCGGCGAGCACCGATTCCGGCTGCGCCTCGGCGTCGGACCCGGTCACCTCAAGGGGTGCGGCCACGCTCCATACCTCCTACCGTCCGGCCACTGGTTCGGCCATGCCGCCGGCGAGTGACCGGCGGCCGCGGAGATCATCCGCTGCCCCCGTGCCCGTTACGCCGCGTTTGCTGAAGGGAAACGTAGTCCTTCGGGCACGACTCTCCATCCGTGAGGCGACCTTCGCCAGTACCCGTATCTGACTTGTGATCTCGTCGTCATCTGGGCAACACGCGGTCACACAACACTTCGGACAAATCGCCCGAATAGTACGTTCCGGTAACACCTGCCAGGCAAGCGAAAGCCGGTCTAGACCGGCAAAGTTTACCGTACTGAGTCCGTTCCGATATCGATTCTCCGCAGGTCAGAGCACGGAAGCGGAGAAACGGCGGGCCGGGACGTCCCCATCGGGGTGGATACGTCCCGGCCCGCCGTCACGCTGCGCACACGGTGAACCGCGCGCCGCTCTCAGGAGACGCCGCCCGGCGAGATGCCGCTCAGGAGATGCCGCGGTCGCGCAGGATCTTCTCGATCTCCGCCATCTCGGGGTCGCCGCCGCGCTGCGCGGGGCCCTCCACGGCGCCCTTCGGCTTCCCGGCGCGCCCCGCGGACCGCCGCCCGCCGCCGCCCTCGGCAGACTTGCCGGACTTGCCGGACTTGCCGGACTCAGTGCCCGCGCGGCGGCTCAGCATCGCCCCGGACGTCATGTAAAGAAGGACGGCCAGACCCGCCACCGCGACGCCGGCCCACTTCACCGGGCTGAACGCCAGGTCGACGAAGAACTCCGTCACCCCGGTCATCGCCGCCGCGAGCGGCACCAGCGACAGGGCCGCACCGCGCATGCCCGTGCCGGCTCCCCGGCGGCGGTAGGCGCCCCAGCTGATCACCAGACCGACCAGGGTCACCCCGAGACTGATCGCGAAAATGGCTGCGTCGCTCATGCCGGCCCCTCACTCCGTACGGTGGTGCTCTCTCCATCGTCACACGCGGGGCGCCGGTCCTGCTCCTCCCGGCGGACGGTTTGCGTCCGGGCCGTCCTCCTCCTGCGGCGTGATCCACCCCCTAGGGGCCGAACCCTCAGGGGCAGCCCGCGGGTCACCGCCCGGCAACGGTGCGGCGACGGCCGGGTCGCCGCCGGGTCAGCCCGGCAGCGACGCGAGCATCGCCAGGTTCACCTCGCGCAACGAGGCGACCACCGTGCGTCCCGGCGCGGGCGGGATCGGCAGGACGCCGGGGACCGCGACGGTGACGCAGCCGGCCGCCTCCGCCGCCGCGACGCCGTTCGGGGAGTCCTCCAGCACCACGCAGCGGGCCGGGTCGGCGCCGAGCCGGGCGGCGGCGGTCAGGTACGGCTCGGGGTCGGGCTTGGTCCGGGTCACCTCGTCGCCGGCGACGCTCAGCGCGAAGTGCTCGCGGCCGACGGCGTCCAGCACCGGCTCGATCAGCCGCCGGTGGCTGGAGGACACCAGCGCCGCGGCGACGCCCGCCGCGCGGACCTCGGCGAGCAGGTCCTTGGCGCCCGGCATCATCGGGACGCAGGTGCTGAGCCGCTCGGCCATGCCGTCCAGCATCCGCCGGCCGACCTCCTCGCGGGGGGCGTCCGCGCCGGTCAGCTCCAGCATGTAGTCGACGGCGACGTAGAGGGAGCCGCCGACCAGGCGCTCCTGGTGGGCGGTGCTCCACTCGCCGCCCAGCCACGCCATGACCTCCGACTCGACCTCCAGCCAGACGCGTTCGGAGTCGATGAGCAGGCCGTCCATGTCGAACAGCACGGCTTGCGGGAGGCCAGGGGTCACGTCTCTCCTCACGGGGCGAAGGGGCGGAGACCCACCCTATCCGCGCGGCCGGAGGCGGCTCCGGGGCCGTCCACATGCTGGAAGGGCCGCCCCTCTTGGACGGGGTGTGCAAAGAGACGGTGACGGAAGGGTCACCGGGCCGATACCGTGCCAGCAGTGACTACCAACGGGTAAGGAACGGCATGAGCGCGTACCGCATCATCCTCGTCGGCACCGACGGTTCAGACTCCTCGTTCCGCGCGGTCGACCGGGCCGCGCAGCTGGCCGCCGCCACGGGCGCCACCCTCCTGCTCGCCTCCGCCTACAGCCCGATGCCCGAGCGCGAGCGGGCGAGCGCCGCCGACCGGCTCGGCGACCTGGCCTACAAGGTGCAGGGGTCCACGCCCGCCGACGACGCGCTGCGGGCCGCGCGGGAGCGGGCCGTCGCGGCCGGCGCCACCGACATCGAGCACGTCGCCGCCGAGGGCGACGCCGTCGACGTCATCAGCAGGATCGCCAAGGAGCGCGGCGCGGACCTCGTCGTGGTCGGCAACCGCGGCCTCAACAGCCTCGCGGGCCGCATCCTCGGGTCCGTGCCCGCGAACCTGTCGCACCGCTCCCCCTGCGACGTGCTGATCGCGCACACCACCCCCCGCGGCCGGTGACCCGCCGTCCTCCGGCCCCTACCCCCCGCGGCCGGTGACCTGATCGTGACCCGGGTTCCGCCGCGGGCGTACAGGGCGGGGTCTGGCCTCCTGAGGGGTGGGGTACGTCACTGTCAGGACGTAGGCTGACAGCCACCGATCATGAGCGGGGACCCCGCCCCGGGAATGACGGCCCCCGTCGGTGACGCTGTACCTGGGCGTCGGAAGGAGGCAGCGCGTGATCGAGCTGGAAAGCGTGCCGGAACTCGTCGATCCGGTGCTCGTGGCCGCCTTTGAGGGGTGGAACGACGCCGGTGAGGCCGCCAGCGGGGTGATCGCGCATCTGGAGTCCGCCTGGGAGGCGGTGCCCATCGCCGAGCTCGATCCGGACGACTACTACGACTTCCAGGTCACCCGCCCGATCGTGGAGATGACCGACGGCGAGACCCGCGGCATCACCTGGCCGACGACCCGCGTGTCCTGGACGCGGCTCCCGAACGGCAAGGACGTCGTGCTGCTGCACGGGATCGAGCCGAACATGCGGTGGCGGTCGTTCTGCCGCGAGCTGGTCGGGCTGATGCTGGAGCTGGAGATCCGCAACGTCGTCCTGCTCGGCGCGCTGCTCGCCGACGCCCCCCACACCCGCCCGGTGCCCGTCACCGGCGCCGCGTCCGAGGCCGGGCTCGTCAGCACCCTGCACCTGGAGCCGGCCCGCTACGAGGGGCCGACCGGGATCCTCGGGGTGCTCCAGGACGCCTGCGCCAAGGCCGACCTCGACACCGTCTCGCTGTGGGCCGCGGTCCCCCACTACGTCGCCCAGCCGCCGTCCCCCAAGGCGACCCTGGCGCTGCTGCGCCGCGTCGAGGACCTCCTGGACGTCACCGTCCCGCTCGGCGAGCTGCCCGAGGAGGCCCGCGCCTGGGAGCACGGCGTCAACGAGCTCGCCGAGGAGGACTCCGAGGTCGCCGAGTACGTCCGCACGCTGGAGGAGCAGAAGGACGCCACCGAGCTGCCCGAGGCGAGCGGCGACGCCATCGCCCGCGAGTTCGAGCGCTACCTGCGCCGCCGCGATCCGGAGTGACCGGCGCCGGTCGCCCCTGACCGCGCCGCCTCCCCTCCGGCGGCGGCGCGCGGGGAAGGGCCCGCGGCCCGGACGTGGCCTCGGGCGGCCTGGCCCTGTATAGGGTGGCGGGCCTACCGTGATGTGCGGCGACCGATGACCGGACGGGTGAGGGAGCGCAGGTTTTGCCGGAGGCCCAGCCCCTGCATCCCCATGATCCGGTGCGTCTCGGCCGCTACGAGCTGCTCGGGCGGCTCGGGTCCGGCGCGCAGGGCACGGTCTACCTCGGCGAGGGCGCGGACGGCGAGCGCGTCGCGGTCAAGCTGCTGCGGGTCCAGTTCGACGACGACGACACCGCGCGGGCCCGGTTCGTCCGCGAGGCGGAGGTCGCCAAGCAGGTCGCCCGGTTCTGCACCGCCCAGTTCCTGGACGCCGAGGTCGCCGGGGACAGCCCCTACCTGGTCAGCGAGTACGTCCCCGGCGAGGCGCTGAACCGGCTCGTCGCGCGGGACGGGCCGATGGGCGGCGGCGCGCTGGACCGGCTCGCCGTCAGCACCGCCAGCGCGCTGACCGCCATCCACCGCGCCGGGATCGTGCACCGCGACCTCAAGCCGCACAACGTGCTGCTCGGCCCCGACGGGCCCCGCGTGATCGACTTCGGGCTGTCGCGCGTCCTGGACGCCGCCAGCGCGGTGAGCAGCCGCGCGGTCGGCACCCCCGCGTACATGGCGCCCGAGCAGGTGTCCGGGGAGGACGTCGGCGCCGGCGCGGACGTGTTCGCCTGGGGCGCGACGATGACGTTCGCGGCGACCGGGCGGCCCCCGTTCGGGTCCGACTCCATCCCGGCGGTGATGTACCGCGTCCTGCACCACGAGCCCGACCTCGGAGACCTGGACGGCGAGCTGCGCGAGCTGGTCGCGGCCGCCCTGGACAAGGACCCCGCGCGGCGGCCGACGGCGGCGCAGCTGCTCTTGCGGCTCGTCGGCCACGAGGACGCCTTCGAACCCGCGCCCGCCGCGGCCCCGCCCGGCGAGACCCCGCCGGCCGAAGCCCCGCCCGTGGTGCCGGACGCCGCGGTGCCGGACGCCGCGGGGGCGGGCTCCGCCGAGGGTACGGGCGGCACCGGCACGCTGCCGCCCGCGGCCACCGATCCGCGCCCCGGCGGCGGGCGCCCCGGGCGGCGGCGCCTCGGCCGGCCGCTGGCCGCGGCCGCCGCCGCGGTGGTCGTGGCCGCGGTCGCGGGCGGCGCCGGATACGGGCTGCTGGACCGGCATCGGGGCGGACCGTCCGGGCCGGCCGGGACGCAGGGCGGCGGGCCGGTCTCGGCTCCGACGACGGCGCGGCACTCGTCCGGGCCGTCGTCGGCGTCGCCCACCACCGGCCGTACTTCCAGAAGGCCGACCAGCACGGCGGGCCGTCCCGGGCCGGGCCAGGGGACGCGGCCGGGCGGCGGGAACGGCGGCCCGCCGACGTCGGACGACCCGCCGCCCACTCCCGTCGTGCTCGGGTCCCCCGACCCCGGCAGGTACTGCGCGGCCCGCGACCGCGACGCCGTGTTCCGCTCCGGCGACTGGTACTGCGTCCCCCGCGGCGGCGACATCGGCGTGGACACCAAGATCACGATGACGCTGGTGTGCACGTCGCAGTACCGGCCGGACGCCGAGGCGCGCCTGCACGGCGACGCGGGCACCCCGTCCGACTGGGACTGCTACGTGCTGGAGTGACCCGGCTCGGCCGGCGGAGGGTCAGAGCGTGACGCCGAGGAGGGCGTCGGCGATGGCACGGGCCTGCGCCGGGGCGGCCTCGTCGGCGCCGCCGGCGGCGGCCCAGGCGTCGACGGCCGCCAGCGCGGCCGGGGCGTCCAGGTCGCCGGCCAGGTGGTCGCGGACCGCGGCGGCCAGCGGTGCGGCGGGCGGCCCGGACGGGCGGGCCACGGCGGCGCGCCAGCGGCCGAGGCGTGCGGCGGCCTCGTCCAGGGCGGCGGGCGTCCACTCCCAGTCGGCGCGGTAGTGGTGGGCCAGCAGCGCCAGCCGGATCGCCATCGGGTCGGTGCCGCTCTGCCGCAGCTTCGACACGAACACGAGGTTGCCGCGCGACTTCGACATCTTCTCGCCGTCCAGGCCGACCATGCCGGCGTGGACGTAGGCGCGTGCGTGCGGCCGCTCCCCCGTGGCGACCTGAGCGTGGGAGGCGCCCATCTCGTGGTGCGGGAACGCCAGGTCGGAGCCGCCGCCCTCGACGTCGAACGCCATGCCGAGGTACTCGACGGAGATCGCGGAGCACTCGACGTGCCAGCCGGGGCGGCCCTCCCCGAACGGGGACTCCCAGCCGGGCTCGCCGGGGCGTTTCGCCATCCAGAGCAGGGCGTCCAGCGGGTCGCGTTTGCCGGGCCGGCCGGGGTCGCCGCCGCGCTCGGCCGACAGCGCCGTCATCTCGTCCCGCGGCAGCCCGCTGACCTGCCCGAACGCCGGGTCGGCGGCGATCGGGAAGTAGACGTCGCCGGACACCTCGTAGGTGGCGTCCCGGCCGCGCAGCTTCTCGATCATCTCCACGATCAGCGGGATCGCCTCGACCGCGCCGATGTACTGGTCGGGCGGCAGGACCCGCAGCGCGGTCATGTCGTCGCGGAACAGCTGGATCTCCCGGTCGGCCAGCTCCCGCCAGTCCTCCCCGGTCTGCTGGGCACGTTCCAGGAGCGGGTCGTCGACGTCGGTGGCGTTCTGGACGTAGTGCACCCGGTGGCCGAGGTCCTGCCAGACCCGGTTGACGAGGTCGAACGCCAGGTAGGTGTTGGCGTGGCCGAGGTGGGTCGCGTCGTAGGGGGTGATCCCGCACACGTACATCCGGGCGGTTTCGCCGGGGGTCGTGGGACGCGTCTCCCCCGTCCCCGTGTCGTGCAGGCTCAGCGGCCGTGCCGCGGCGGGCAGTCCCGCGTCGGACAGGCGGGGGACTTCGGGGGCGGGCCACGATCGCATACCCGAAAGCTTATCCATGCGCAGTTCGCGGCATGAATCCGAGATCATGGCATCTGCCGGGGGCGGCCGCCCGGGTGGGCCGTCAGGCGAGGCGGACGCGCGGGTCCAGGACCGAGTAGCCGATGTCGACCAGCAGGTTCGCGGCGACCACGAAGAACGTCACCAGCAGCGTCACCCCGATGATCACCGGGGTGTCGCCGAGGGCGATGGACTGGTAGACGAGCTGCCCCACGCCCTGCAGCCCGAACACCTTCTCGGTCACGATCGTGGAGCCGATCAGCGCGCCGAGGTCGATGCCGGCCTGGGTGACGACCGGGGCCAGCGCGGCCCGCAGCCCGTGCCCGCACACGACGCGGCGCTCCGGCAGGCCCTTGGCCCGCGCGGTCCGCACGTAGTCCTCGCCCAGCACGTCCAGCATCGCCCCCCGGGTGAGGCGGGTGTAGGCGGCCATCATGAGGAACGCGAGCGCGATCCACGGCAGGACCATCCGGCGGAGGAAGTGCTCCTGCAGCGGCGGCCCCGCCTCGAACACGTGGACGCCGCTCTGCCCGAGCCTGGTCGCGAACACGTAGAGCAGCACCAGCGCCATCACGAACGGCGGCGTGGACAGGCCGGCCAGCACGAAAACGGTCGCGGCCCGGTCCCACAGGGACCGTGCCCTGGTCGCGCTGAGCACGCCGAGCAGGACGCCGCCGGCGGAGCACAGGACACCGGCGCCGGCCACCAGCCACAGCGTCGCCGGGAGCCGGTCGCCGATCAGGGCGGTGACGGGCGTGCCGTTGACGTAGGAGTCGCCGAGGTCGCCGCGCAGCAGCCGCTCGGCGAACCGCCAGTACTGGACGGGGACGGGCAGGTCGAGCCCGAGGTTGCGGCGGATCTGGTCCAGCGTGCCGGCGGTCGCGCGTGGCCCGCCGATGACCCGCTCCACCGGGACGGGCGACAGGTGCAGGAACGCGAAGACCAGCGTGGACACCAGCCACAGCACGATGACCGCGTACAGCAGCCGGCGGAGGAGGAAACGCGCCACGGGCGCTCACCTCCCCCCGGCGGAGCGGTCGCCGCCCGGGTCCAGGGCGTCGCGGATCCCGTCGCCGAGCAGGTTGAACGACAGCGTGGTCAGCAGCAGCAGGCCGCCCGGGACGGCGAGCAGCCACCAGGCGGTCTGGAACACGTCGCCGCCCTCGCCGAGCATCGACCCCCAGCTCGGCATCGGCGGCCGGACCCCGGCGCCGAGGAACGACAGCGTCGCCTCGAACACGATCGACGCCGGGATCAGCAGCGAGGTCAGCACGGTGATCTGCGCGACCAGGTTCGGCAGTACCTCGGCGAACATGATCCGGACGTTGGAGGAGCCGAGCGCCCGGGCCGCGTCGATGAACTCCCGGCGCTTCAGCGCGACCACCTGCCCGCGGATGACCCGGCCGAACGCCGCGAACTGGAAGAACGCGATCACCACGATCGTCAGGGTGAGGCTCGCGGCGACCGAGGAGATCCGGAACGCGGTCGCCAGCGTGATCGCCACCAGCAGGTACGGCAGCGCGAGCGTCGTGTCCATCAGCCGGGCGAGCAGCGTGTCCAGGGCGCCGCCCGCGAACCCGGCGAGCGTCCCGGCCGCCGTGCCCGCGGCGGCGGCGAGCAGGGCCGCGAGGACCCCGACGGCCAGGGAGATCCGCGCGCCGTAGGCGGCCCGGACCAGGACGTCGCGGCCGAGCTGGTCGGCGCCGAGCGGGAACCGGGCGCCCGGCCCGCGGGGCTGCCCGCCGGCGTCCAGGCCCGTCCGCGGGAACGTCGCGTCGTAGGGGTGGCCGGTCAGCTGCGCCCACAGCGGCGCCAGCGCCGCGAACGCCACGATCAGCGCCAGGACGGCGAGGGCCGCGACCGCGAGCCGGTCGCGGCGGAACCGGCCGCACGCGAGCTGGAACGGGGTGCGGCACTCCACCGGCGCGGCGCCGTCCGCGGTCTCCCGCGGCCTCCGGGTTCCGGTCTCGGCCTGGCGGCTCCTCGGCGCCGCCTCCGACGAAGATCGCATTAAGTAGCCAAACTAGCACCCAGGGTCATCGATCGCAGGCGTAGCCGCCGACCGGACGGGTCACCGTGTCCTTACCGCACGCGGGACCAGGCGGCGCCGTCGCCGGGGGCGGCGGAGAAGTCGTACCGGACGCCGGCCCCGCCGAGCGCGACGAGGCTGACCGAGGTGGTGCCCCAGACGCGGCCGTCGCCCAGGTCGAGCAGGGGAAGCAGGGCGCGGTGGTCGGCGCGGGGCAGCCCGTCGCCGTTCACCAGCGGCAGCCACGCGCCCCATGCCTTTTCCACGGGTTCGTCCGGGCCGGGCTCGGGGCGGGGCGCCGTGGCCAGACGTGGCCGGAAGTGCGCGAGCCGCGCCGCCATGTAGGCGTCCTCGGTCTCCCCTTCCAGCTGGCCCTCGCCCTCCAGGCCGCTGTTGACGATGAGGTGGAGGCCGGGGCCGAGGCCGCGTTCGCCGAGCGCCGTGCCGTCCCAGCTCCACAGGCGCACCCGGTCGGGTTCGGCGAGGACGAGGTGGAAGGGGTCGAAGGCGGCGAGGTCCGGGTCGCCGAGCTTGCCGTCGGCGGCGGCGCGCAGCGGCAGCTCCCCGCGCGTCGCGCGGCCCGCCTCGGGCGCCATCCGGCCGCGGCCGTTCAGCACGACCGCGACGCGCGGCGCGTCCGGCTCCACCGCCAGCCACGTGCCGCCCGCCCGCAGGTCACGGCCGCCGACGAGGCCGGGCCGGTCCGGCCAGTGCCGCCCGGGCGGCTCCCAGTCGCGGGCGACGAACTCGTCCCGGACGCCCACGAGCAGGACCGGGACCGGGGAGGAGGGATCGACACTGATGATCGCAGTGCACATGCCCCAATTGGAGCATTCCCCCAAAATCCCGCACAGGCCGGGGCGGGCTACAGCGGCGGCCAGGGGATGGCGGGCCAGTCCTCGGGCGGATAGGGGTGGATGCGGTGCTTCAGCATCAGCTCGACGCGGCGGCGGGTGGCGTCGACCTCGTCGGCGGTGAGCAGCTCGGCGAGCCGCGCGCCGAGGCCGCCGCCGCGCAGCCCGGCGTCGACCCGGCCGAGGGCGTCGAGGGCCTCGGGGGTGAGGGGCTTGCCGCGCCACTGCCACAGCACCGTGCGCAGCTTGTAGTCGACGGAGAAGCAGACGCCGTGGTCGCAGCCGTACACGTGGCCGTCGCCGGGCGGCAGCAGGTGGCCGATCTTGCGGTCGGCGTTGTTGACGACGGCGTCGAAGACGGACATGCGGCGGATCGCCTCGTCGTCGGACCGCGACAGCGACACGAGGTCGACGTCGGGGTCGGGCTCCACCCACAGCTGCACCATGCCGGGCCCGTAGGGGCCGTCGCGGTGCACGGTCGGCGGGACGGTGCCCCAGCCCATCGCCTTGGAGACCTCGTAGGCGGCGACCTCCCGCTCGGCGAGGGTGCCGTCGGGGAAGTCCCACAGGGGCCGCTCCCCCGCGACGGGCTTGTAGACGCAGTTGGCCGACAGCCCGTCGTGCTCGATCGAGCAGTACAGCGTGGCGTTGGACGCCTGGACGAGGCGGCCCTCCACGGCGAGGCGCCCCGCCGACAGCAGCCCCTCGGCGGCGGCGACGTCGCGCGGGGACACCGGGCCGGCGGGCCCGCCCCGCCCGGCGACGTCGCCGGCGGGTGCCCGGTCCCGGGAGGACTGCGTCATGCGTTCATTCTCCCGGCCGCGTCGTCCATGATCCAGCACGGCGGGCCTGTTTCCGCCGCGCGGGGCCCGGCGGGACGGCGGCACACGGGCGTCCGGGCGCGGTCCGTTCGCAGGGATGTCATCTCAGCCGAGGTATCCGTTCTGGCGGGGGCACACGTGCCCCTCGCTGTCGAGGGGCAGGCCGCACAGCGGGCACGGGGGGCGCCCGGCCGCGACGACCTTCAGCGCGCGCTCGGCGAAGGCGCGGGCCTGCGCCGGGCTGATCCGCACCCGCAGCACCGCGATGGCGGGATCGTCCTCGCCGACCTCGGTGTCCTCCTCGGACTCGGTGACCTCCTGCGCCTCGATCACGACCTGCTCGTCGTCGGGATCCCACGCGAGCGCCATCGTGCCGACCTTGAACTCCTCCTCGACGGGCTGGTCGAGGGGACCGTCGTCCTGGAGATCGGACGGGGCGGCCGCGGGGACGGCGGACTCCCCGCCGGCGCGCCGCAGCACCTCGTCCAGCAGTTCCTCCAGCCGCTCGGCCAGCAGCGTCACCTGGAACTTCTCCAGGCCGACGCTGGTGACGCGGCGGCCCGAGCGCGCCTGCAGGAAGAAGGCGCGGTCGCCTGGCCGCCCGACGGCGCCGGCGACGAACCGCTCCGGCAGGTCGTAGGAGATGACGGGCATGACACCGACCCTACGCGCCGCCGCCGACGACCGCGTCGCCCGGCCCGAGTCCGTCTTTCCCGGAACCTTCCTCCCGCGGTTCGGGAACGAGCCCGGCGACATCGCCTCCGGTGTCGTTGACCCGGACGACGAACGGGCGCGTTTCGGTGTACCGGATGACGGTGAGGGACGCCGGGTCGGCCTGGATGCGCTGGAACTGGTCCAGGTGCAGGCCGAGGGCGTCGGCGACGACCGACTTGATGATGTCGCCGTGGCTGCACACGAGGTAGAGGGCGTCCGGGCCGTGCTCGGCCGCGATCCGCGCGTTCCAGTCGCGGACGGCCGTGACGGCGCGGTGCTGCGCGCCGGCCAGGGACTCGCCGGCCTCCCCGGGGAACCGCGCGGCGGACGGGTGGGCCTGGACGACCCGCCAGAGCGGCTCCTCGGCCAGCTCCTTCAGGGGCCGGCCCGTCCAGTCGCCGTAGCGGACCTCGCCGAACCGCTCGTCCGTCTCGATCTTCCCGACCGGCCCGGCGTGCCCGGCGGCGATGGCCTCGGCCGTCTCGGCGCAGCGTTCCAGGGGGCTGGACACGACGGCGGCCAGCGGAAGCGGCGCCAGGCGGGCGGCGAGGGCGGTGACCTGCGCGCGGCCCCGGTCGTCCAGGCGGACGCCGGGCGTCCATCCGGCCAGCACCGGGCCGGTCATCGCGGTCAGGCCGTGCCGGACCAGGAGAAGCGTCGTCACACCGGCTCACTCTAGGAGATCATCCCGGCCGGGCGGCACGGGCAGGTGTCCGAATGCGGAACAATGCACACTGTGATCGTCGACAAGGCCATCTACGCGGGCGGCAGGCGCCACGACATCGACGGCGACATCAGCGACGCCTTCGACGCCGCCCGCGCGGACGGCGACTGCTTCCTCTGGATCGGCCTGTTCGAGCCCGACGAGGACGAGTTCGAGCTGGTCAAGGACGAGCTGATGCTGCATCCGCTCGCCTCCGAGGACGCGGTCACCGCGCACCAGCGGCCCAAGATGGAGCGCTACGACGACACGCTGTTCGTCGTACTGAAGACGCTCGCGTACATCGACGAGACGTCCGACATCGAGGTCGGCGAGATCATGGTGTTCCTCGGCCGCGACTTCGTCGTCACCGTCCGGCACGGCGCCGGGAACCCGCTCGGCCTCGTCCGCAAGCGGCTGGAGGACAGCCCGGAGCTGCTCAAGCACGGCGCCACCGCCGTCCTTTACGCGGTGTGCGACGAGGTCGTCGACCGCTACGGGCTCGTCGCCCACGAGGTCGAGGTCGACATCATCGGGCTGGAGCGGGCCGTGTTCGACCCGGGCGCGCGGGACGTCACCGCCGACATCTACAACCTCAAGCGGGAGGTGCTGGAGTTCCGCGGCGCCGAGGACCCGCTGATCCCCGTCCTGCAGGAGATCGTGAAGGGCCGGGTCGCCGAGTGCGGCAGCACCCGGGAGTACTTCCGCGACGTCCTGGACCACCTGCTGCGCGTCGACTCGCAGGTCGACGCGCACAACGAGCTGCTCAACAGCGTGCTGACCGCGCACCTGGCGCTGCTCGGCAAGCAGCAGAACGAGGACATGCGCAAGATCTCCGCGTGGGCCGCGATCATCGCGGTGCCGACCGCGATCGCCGGGATCTACGGCATGAACTTCGACCACATGCCCGAACTGCACTGGGCCGTCGGATACCCGCTGGTCATCGCCGTGATGGCCGTCATCTGCGTCCTGCTGTTCCGCCGCCTCCGCAAGAGCGGCTGGCTCTGAGCCGGAGAGGACCGGCCCCTCGGCGCGTGCGCCGAGGGGCCGGTATGTAGATTAGCTGCTGACCGGCCATGCCACGCGGGGCATGGGAGCGATCGGGACTAGCAGCTGTGACTCTCGCATACCGTGCAGTACGACGTCTGGCAGAACATGCATGTCGTCTGCAGGTGCCCAGGCTTGTCGCACGCCTGGACGATCGGCGGCGCTCCGGTGGTGATGGGAGCGGTCACCGGCCACCCGGCACAAGGGAAGCTCGGAAGCGGCCCAGTAGTGACGGGAACGGTCGCCGGCCACCCGGCGAACGGAGACGCCTGAGGCGCTCCGGTCGCCGGTAAGCCGTTATATGCGTGAATCATTAGGGCTCTACCACCCTTCATTCTCAGTTGTGCCCCTGAGGCGGGGCAGCTCCGGGGGAAACCCGGGCCGGAAGAGACCGTGTGAATCCGGCGCCGTCAGGCAAGCGCTCAGAGGCGCCACGCGCGCGGCCGTGACCGGTCTGTAACGCGGCCCCGGGACCGGACAGGGGCTACCGGCCCGCGGCGGGCGGCGTCGCGCCCGCGGGCGGGGGTGCGGCGAGGAGGACCGCCCACAGGTGGGACTCGGCGTCCCGCGCCTCCAGGCGGCGCCGCACCCGCTCCACCATGCCGCGCGTGGGCAGCGCCAGCCAGACCAGCAGCGGGTAGCCGAGGACGAACCCGGCGACGAACACCGTTTCGCTGTGCCCGACCATCGCCAGGGGCAGGCCCAGCAGGATCACGCCCTCGGCCAGCGCGAACCGCAGCAGCACCGCCTGCCGGAACATCAGCAGCGCGGTCAGCGCCGCCGCCGGCGGCTCCGCGCCCGGCGCCATCGGGCGCGGCGCCCGCGGCCCGGCCAGCAGCGCGAGCAGGGCGGCCGCGGCCGGCGGCGCGTAGATCCACGGTGGGGCGTCCCCGCGGCCGTCCTCCACGATCAGCGGCATGATCGCCAGGATGAGCACGGGCGCGGCCAGCAGCACCAGCATCATCAGCCGCATCCGGCCGAGCTCGGTCCCGCCGCGCAGCGAGCCGAGGTAGCCGGGGTCGTCGGCGGGGCCCGCGCCGAACACCGGCGCCATGGGCGGCCCGCCGTCGCCGTCCGGGGTCTTCGGCGAGTACATCGAGAACGGGGGTGGCGCCATGGCTGCGCACTCTAGCCCGGCGGCACCCGGCGCCCGCGGAACCCACCAGGATCGAAGGGCACGGCTGAAGCCGGACGTGACGGATGCTCACTTTCCGCCGGGATCGCGCGGACCGCTAGATTGGCCGCCTATGAAGGAGCGTCACCTCGGGCGGAGCGGGCTGCTGGTGTCCCGGCTGGGCCTCGGCACCATGACCTGGGGGCAGGACACCGACCCGGACGAGGCGGCGGCGCAGCTCGTCGCGTTCATGGAGGCCGGGGGCACCCTGGTCGACACCGCCGACGTCTACAACGACGGCGACAGCGAGCGGATCCTCGGCCGGCTGCTGAGCGAACTCGTCGACCGGGACGGCCTCGTCATCGCGACCAAGGCCGCGATCAGGCCGAACGGCCGCTACGACGGCTCCCGCAGGCACCTGCTCCGCGCCCTGGACGCCTCCCTCGACCGGATGGACCTCGACCACGTGGACCTGTGGCAGCTGCACGTCTACGACCCCGCCACGCCGCTGGAGGAGACGCTGTCGGCGCTGGACGAGGCGGTCGTGACCGGCCGGACGCGGTACGTCGGGGTGTCCAACTACGCGGGCTGGCAGGTCTCCAAGGCCGCCGCGTGGCAGCGGGCCTGGCCGGGCCGCGCGCCGGTCGTGTCCGCGCAGCTGGAGTACTCGCTGCTGAGCCGCGACATCGAGCGCGAGGTCGTACCCGCCGCGCTGGACGCCGGGGCGGGCCTGCTGCCGTGGTCCCCGCTCGGCCGGGGCGTCCTCACCGGCAAGTACCGCACCGGCATCCCCGCCGGGTCGCGCGCCGCGGCACCCCACTTCGCCGAGTTCGTCCAGCCCTACCTGGACGAGGAGTGCGCCCGCATCGTGGAGTCGGTGGTGACCGCCGCCGAGGGCCTCGGCCGCTCCCCGCTCGCGGTCGCGCTCGCGTGGGTCCGCGACCGCGCGGGGGTCGCCGCGCCGATCGTCGGCGCCCGGACCGCGGCGCAACTCGGCGCGATCCTGGAGAGCGAGGACCTCACGCTGCCGAACGAGATCCGCCGCGCCCTGGACGACGTCTCCGACCTCTCCGACACACCCTCCCACCTGTGATCGGAGACCGCGTCTTCGCAGTGCCCGGTGTAGTAGGCGACGCCGTGTTCCAAGTGACGCCGTGTTCCAAGTGACCCCAGGGACCGTCCGTGGCAACCTCGGGACGGTCCACCGCCAACCGTGATCAGCCGCGACGGGAAGCCCGTGACCGACACCCCTGACGAGACCCCCTCCCCCGCCGAGCGGGCGGCGCGCGCCGCGGAGGCCATGCGCGCCGCCGAGGCCGCCGCGCAGGCGCTCGACGACCGGCCCCGCCCGGACGGCGAAGCCCGCGACCCCGCGCCGGCCCCGCCGCCCGGCGAGGACCGGACCCCGCAGGAGAACCTGGAGGCGCTCACCGCGCTCTTCACCGAGACGGGCGTCCCCGCCGCGCTCGCCCCGCGGGCCGCCCGTGGGCTCGGACCCGGCGCCGCCGGGCTGCTGCGCGCCGACCCGTGGCGGCTGCTGCGCGTCCCAGGCGTCCAGCCCGGCCAGGCAGACCACTTCGCCCGCGCCCTCCTCGGCGACGGCGCCGGGCCCGGCGACCCCCGGCGCGGCGGCGCGCTCGTCCTGCACCTGCTGACCGAGGCGGCCCGCGCCGGCCACACGGTGACGCCCGCCGCCGAGGTGCTGTCCGCGCTGGAACGCGCGCGGTTCCCCGACCCGCGCGGCGCGATCGAGGCGGCGCTGGACGAGGCGGAGGTCCTGTCGCTCACCGAGGAGCCCGCGTTCGACGAGGAGTCCTTCGAGGAGGACGCCGAGCGGCCGGAGCCGGAGGAGACGCTCGGCCCGGCGCGGTGGGCGCTCGCCGAGGAGGCCGCGGCCGAGGGCCTCCAGCGGCTGACGCTCACGGCGGCGCCGCTCCTGGACGACGCCGCAGTGAAGGGCCTGCGCGACGGGCTGCCCGAGGACCGGTCCCTCGCGCTCACCGCCGCGCTCCGCACCGGCGTGAGCATCCTGCGGGGGACGCCGGACGACCTGGCGCGCGCGGTCACCGGCATCGCGGCCGCCGCCGCGTCGCAGGGCGTCCGGACCGCCGTCGCCGCGCCCACCGACCGCGCCGCCGCCGACCTCGCCGCCGGTCTCGCCGGGGACGCGGACGGCGTCACCGTCTCAAGCCTGCACAGGCTGCTGGAGCCGCACGAGGACGCACCGGACGCGCCCGGCGCCGTGGTCTACCGGCGCGGCGAGCAGCGTCCCTTCGACCTCGACCTTGTCATCGTGGCGGACGGCTCCGCGCTCGACGTCGAACTGTGCGCGGTGCTCGCCGAGGCGTGCCCGGACGGCGCCCACCTGGTGCTGTGCGCCGAGCCGGGCGCCGCGCCGCCCGCCGGGCCGGGCCGGCCGCTGGACGACCTGGAGGCGTCGGAGACCGTGCCCGTCGTGGCACTGGACGCCGGGCCGCCGTCCGGCCCCCTCGGCGCGCTGACCGCGGCCGTGCGCGGCGGCGACCTCAAAGCCGTCGACGCGCCCGGGCGCGAGGTCGTCATCGTGCCCGCCGAGAGCCCCGGCGAGGCGGTGCACCGGGCCGTCCAGCTCGTCACCGACTCGATCCCCCGGGCGCTCGGGATCCCGGCCGAGGACGTCCAGGCCGTCGCGCCGGCCGCGGGCGGCGAGGCGGGCGCCGCCGCGCTCAACGCCGCGCTCAAGGCCCGCCTGAACCCTGGCCCCGGCAAGCTGGGCGGGATGGACCCCGGCGACCGGGTGGTCGTCGCCGCGCCGCTCCCGCACGCTCCGCTCGGCGAGACCGGCGTGGTGACCGGCGGCGGCCCGCACGGGCTGGAGATCGAGTTCCCCGGCGGCGCCGCGGTGGTCGCCCCGGCGGACGCGTCCCGGCTGCGGCACGGCTGGGCCGTGCCGGTCGCGCTGGCGCGCGGGACGCGGCGCCCCGCCGTCGTCGCGGTCATGTCCGCGGACGGGCTGTCGCGGCCGCTGGTGGCCACCGCGTTCGGGCTGGCGCGCCGGCATCTGTCCGTCGTCCAGGCCGCCGGACCCGCGCTGGCCAGGGCCGTCCGCGAGAACGGGGCGCCCGCCCGGCGCACCAGGCTGGCACGGCTGGTGATCCAGTGACGTACTGACGGGTAAAGAAACCCTTGTGCCGCGGTTTACGGACCACCCCGTATGGGACACGATGTCAACAGGGTCAGGGACGGCATCGGTGCGGGTGGAGGAGCGACATGCCCCAGCGGCTCAGGCGGCTCGGAACGGCGTCGGCGGCGGTCTCGGCGGGGGCGCTGGTCCTCGTCCTCGCCGCCCCGGCGGCCGACGCGGCGGAGACGTGCAAGAAGGGCGTCGACCCCGAGAGCACCATCGAGAACTGGAAGTGCAACCTCGGCAACCTCCGCGACGCCCTCACCCCGAAGAGCCCGGCGCCGAAGCCCACCCCGCCGAAGACGGCGAAACCCAAACCGGAGAAGCCCTCCGTCAAGAAGCCCCACAAGGCGCCCGCCAAGGCTCCGCGCAAGCCGTCGTCGTCGCCGGGCCGCGGCCGGGCGGCGAGCCCGTCAGGGCCGTCCACCATGACGGGGCCCGGAGGGTTCGAGCCGTACTCCGGGCAGACCCCGTCCACGGCGCCCGGGGTGCCCGGCGTCCTGCCCGAGATCGCCGCGGACCCGAACGCCTACCGGTACCCGGCCGGCGGAACGGCCGCCATGCCGCAGACACGCCTGATCTCCCCCGTCGCCGCCTCCGGGCGCGACGACGGCCAGATGCTCCTGGTCGCCGCCGCGGCGGGCGCCGCCGGAGCGGTCGGCTCCCTCAACATCAGCGTCGCGGGCCGCGCCCTGCGCCGCCGCCGCGCCGCCCGCTGAGCGGCGCGGCGCTCGTTCAGGCGGCGCTCACGCCGACGGGGCGCCGATGGAGTGCAGGCCGCCGTCGACGTGGACGATCTCGCCCGTCGTCGCGGGGAAGAAGTCCGACAGCAGGGCCGCGCACGCGCGGGCGGTGGGCTCGCTGTCCTTGATGTCCCAGCCGAGCGGCGCCGCCTGCGGCCACATGTCGGTCATGCCCTCGAACCCGGGGATGCTCTTGGCCGCCATCGTGGCGAGCGGGCCCGCGGCGACCAGGTTCACCCGGATGCCCTGCGGGCCCAGGTACTTGGCCAGGTAGCGGGCGCACGACTCCAGGCCGGCCTTCGCCACGCCCATCCAGTCGTACACCGGCCACGCCTTGCTGGCGTCGAAGTCCAGCCCGACGACCGAGCCGCCGTCCTTCATCAGCGGCAGGCACGCCATCGTCAGCGACTTCAGCGAGTACGTGGAGGCGTGCACCGCGGTCGCCACGTCCTCCCACGGCGTCTCCAGGAAGGTGCCGCCGAGCGCGGTCTGCGGCGCGAACGCGATCGCGTGGACGACGCCGTCCAGGTGGTCGAAGCCGTGGTCGCGCAGGTTCCCCGCGAGCGCGTCGAGCTGCTCGGCGTTCGTCACGTCCAGCTCGATCACCGGGGGCGGCGAGTCCGGGCCGGACGGGAGCCGCTTGGCGGTCCGCTGCGTGAGCGTCGGCCGCGGGTAGGCGGTCAGCGCCACCTCGGCGCCCTGCTCCTGCGCGATCCGCGCGATGTGGAAGCCGATGGAGGCGTCGGTGAGAACGCCGGTGACCAGGATGCGCTTGCCTTCGAGGATTCCCATGACCGTCAGTGCCCCATTCCCAGGCCGCCGTCGACCGGGATCACGGCCCCGGTGATGTAGGCGGCGTCCTCACTGGCCACGAACCGCACGGCCTTGGCGATCTCTCCGGGGTCCGCGATCCGCCCCAGCGGGATCGCGGCCGTGATGGCCTTCTGCTGGTCCTCGCTCAGCACCGCCGTCATGTCGGTGTCGACGAACCCGGGCGCCACCACGTTCACCGTGATCCCGCGCGACCCCAGCTCGCGGGCGAGCGAGCGAGCGAACCCGACCATGCCGGCCTTGGACGCGGCGTAGTTGGACTGCCCCGGCGAGCCCATCAGCCCCACGACCGAGGAGACCAGCACGATCCGCCCCGCCCGCTTGCGCATCATGCCCTTCACGGCCCGCTTGGCCACGCGGAACGAGCCGGTCAGGTTGGTGTCGAGGACGGACGTGAACGAGTCCTCGCTCATGATCGCCAGGAGCGTGTCCTTGGTGATCCCGGCGTTGGCGACGACCACCTCGACCGGGCCCTGCTCCGCCTCGACCTTCGCGAAGGCCGCGTCGACGTCCTCGGCGCTCGTCACGTCGCACCGGACGCCGAACAGTCCCTCGGGCGGCTCGCCGGACCGGTAGGTGACCGCGACCGTGTCGCCCGCCGCGGCGAGCTCGCGGGCGATGGCCAGGCCGATGCCCCGGTTACCGCCGGTCACGAGGACAGAGCGACTCATCACGACCCTCTCGTTGTGCTGCTTGCTGGCTGCGGAACGACATTAGCGGGCGCGCGGCGCCCCTGCGGATGTGCCGAACCGACAAGATCCGCCACCCCGGTTTGTTCGCCGCCGCGCGGCCCCGGAGCGGCGGGCTCGGGAGGTAGGTTGCGGAGGGTGCATGACATCGATCCCGCCTTCACCGCGCTGCCGCTCCGCGCGCTGGCCGACGCGGCCCTGTCCCGCGCCCGCGAGCTGGGCGCCGAGCACGCCGACTTCCGCCTGGAGCGCATCCGCAGCCAGACCCTCCGCCTGCACGACGCCGCGCTGGAGACCGCCCTGGACGCCGACGACGTCGGCCTGTCGGTCCGCGTCGTCAAGGACGGCACCTGGGGCTTCGCCGCCGGCATCGACCTGACGCCCGGCGGCGCCGCCCGCGTCGCCGAGCAGGCCGTCGGCGTCGCCGCCGTCGCCAAGGCCGTCAACCGCGAGCCCATCGAGCTGGCGCCCGAACCCGTGCACGGCGAACGCACGTGGATCTCCGCCTACGAGACCGACCCGTTCGACGTGCCGACCGCCGACAAGGTCGCGCTGCTGTCCGGCTGGAGCCGCCGCCTGCTCGGCGACGACCGCGTCGACCACGTGGACGCCACGCTCCTGCAGGTCAAGGAGAACAAGTTCTTCGCCGACCTCGACGGGACGGTCACCACCCAGCAGCGCGTCCGGCTGCACCCCGTCGTCACCGCCGTCGGCATCGCCGGCGGCCTCTTCGACACGATGCGCACGCTCGCGCCGCCCGCCGGGTACGGGTGGGAGTGGCTGTCCGGGGAGCACTGGGACTGGGACGGCGAGCTCGCCCGCATCCCCGAGCTGCTCGCCGAGAAGCTCGCGGCGCCGTCGGTCGACCCGGGCGTGTACGACGTCGTCGTCGACCCGTCCAACCTGTGGCTGACGATCCACGAGTCGATCGGGCACGCCACCGAGCTGGACCGGGCGCTCGGCTACGAGGCCGCCTACGCCGGCACCTCGTTCGCGACGCCCGACAAGCTCGGGAACCTGCAGTACGGCTCCAAGGTCATGAACATCACCGGGGACCGGACCGTCGAGCACGGCCTGGCCACCATCGGCTACGACGACGAGGGCGTGCGGACCCAGGCGTTCGACATCGTCTCCGAGGGGCTGTTCACCGGATACCAGACCGACCGGCGCATCGCCCGCCTCACCGGCGCCGACCGCTCCAACGGCTGCGCGTTCGCCGACGCCGCGTCCAGCATGCCGATCCAGCGGATGGCGAACGTCTCGCTCAAGCCCGCCGAGGACGGCCCCTCCACCGACGAGCTGATCTCCGGCGTCGAGCGCGGCATCTACATCGTCGGCGACAAGAGCTGGTCGATCGACATGCAGCGGTACAACTTCCAGTTCACGGGGCAGCGCTTCTACCGGATCGAGAACGGGCGGCTCGCCGGGCAGCTCCGCGACGTCGCCTACCAGGCGACCACCACCGACTTCTGGAACTCGATGGAGGCCGTCGGCGGCCCGCAGACGTACGTGCTCGGCGGCGCGTTCAACTGCGGCAAGGGCCAGCCCGGGCAGGTCGCGCCGGTCAGCCACGGCTGCCCGTCGGCGCTGTTCCGCGGGGTCAACATCCTCAACGCGCTGAAGGAGGCCGGCCAGTGAGCAGGATCAGGCCGCAGGAGGCGGTCGAGCGGGCGCTGTCGCTGTCGCGCACCGACGACTGCATCGTCATCGCCGACGAGGCGAGCACCGCGAACCTGCGGTGGGCGGGCAACACCCTCACCACCAACGGCGTCACGCGCTCCAGCCGCCTCACCGTCATCGCGCTGCGCGAGACCGCCGGCGGCGTCGCGGCCGGCGTGGTGTCGCGGTCCGCGGTCGGCGCCGACGGCATCGAGGACCTGGTCCGCGCGGCCGAGGCCGACGCGGCCGGGAACGAGGCCGCCGAGGATGCCCGGCCGCTGATCACCGAGGGGCCGTCCGGCGGCGCGGGGTGGGACGACGACCCGGCCGAGACCGGCATCGGCGTCTTCGAGGGGTTCGCGCCCGCGCTCGGCGAGGCGTTCGCCGCCGCGCAGGCCGGCGACCGGCGCCTGTACGGGTTCGCCAACCACGTCCTCACCTCGACGTTCCTCGGCAGCTCGGCGGGCCTGCGGCTGCGGCACGACCAGCCGACCGGGCTGCTTGAGCTGAACGCCAAGGGCGCGGGCGGCTCGGCGTGGGCGGGCACCGGCACCCGCGACTTCACCGACGTCGACGTCCCCGCCCTCACCGGCGACCTCGCGCGGCGGCTGGAGTGGGGCGAGCGGCGCGTGGACCTGCCCGCCGGGCGGTACGAGACGGTCCTGCCGCCGTCCGCCGTCGCCGACCTGATGATCTACCTGTACTGGTCGGCGGGCGCGCAGGACGCGCAGGACGGCCGGACGGTGTTCAGCGCCCCCGGCGGCGGGACCCGCGTCGGGGAGAAGCTCGCGAACCTGCCCGTCACGCTGTCCAGCGACCCGGCCGCCCCCGGCATGGAGTGCGCCCCGTTCGTCGTCGCGCACGCCTCCAGCCGCGAGGCGTCGGTCTTCGACAACGGGCTCGCGCTCGGCGCCACCGACTGGATCAGCGGCGGGACGCTCACGTCCCTCGCCCAGACCCGGCACTCGGCCGAGCGCACCGGTCTGCCGCTCACCCCGCCCGTCGACAACCTGGCCCTGAGGGGGCCGGACGGCGGCGCCTCCCTGGAGGAGATGGTCGCCCGCACCGAGCGGGGGCTGCTGCTGACGTGCCTGTGGTACATCCGGGAGGTCGACCCGCAGAGCCTGCTGCTGACCGGCCTCACCCGCGACGGCGTCTACCTCGTCGAGGACGGCGAGGTCGTCGGGGCCGTGAACAACTTCCGGTTCAACGAGAGCCCCGTCGACCTGCTGTCGCGGCTCGCCGAGGTCGGCGAGACCCGGCCGACGCTGCCGCGCGAGTGGTCGGACTACTTCACCCGGGCCGCGATGCCGGCGCTGCGGATCCCCGACTTCAACATGTCGACGGTGTCGCAGGCGTCCTGACCTCCCGCGTCCGGGGGTCTTCCAGGGCCCGCCCCGGCCGGGGCGGGCCCTGCGCGCCGCTCAGGTGTCCTCCAGGCGGAAGCCGACCTTCATGGTGGCCTGGAAGTGGGCGACCTCTCCGTCCTCGATCTGGCCGCGGACCTCGGTCACCTCGAACCAGTCCAGGTGGCGCAGCGTCTGCGCGGCGCGCCGGACGCCGTTGCGGATCGCGGTCTCCACCGACTCCGGCGAGGTCCCCACGATCTCCGTCACCCGATACGTGCGATCGGTCATCTCGTTCCTCCCGCATGTTTTGCCCAGCCCGCCGTCGCAGGGCGGACTCCATGGGCTTACCGTGGAATCGTGAAGGTGAATCCCCGCCACCACAGGGAGCCGGCGGTCTACACGGTCACCGACGCTCCCCGCCCCATGTCCGAGGACATCGGCTACCGGCAGCGGCGCTACCTCATGTCCATGGGCGTCCGCACGATCTGCTTCCTGGGGGCGGTGGTGGCCGCGGTGGCGGGCGCGCCGTGGTGGCTGGCGGTGCTCATGGTGGTCGCGGCCGCCGTGCTGCCCTACGTCGCGGTGATCTTCGCGAACGGGGGACGCGAGCCGACGGCCTCCGCGGCCTTCGACGACCGCTCGCAAAGGGAACAGAAGCCGGTTTCCGGACAGCGTCCGGAAATCCGGTCGTGACATTCCCTTGACTAACCGCGGGGGGTTTCGGTGTACGATTTGTACCGGCGCTCTGGTCCCCCGTCGGGGCGCCCGTGCCGGTGTTCCGGGCCCCCGTCGGAACACCGATGATGCGGCGCCGGGTGGATTGCCCCCGTATCCACCCGGCGCCGCTTTTCAATGTCCAGGGTCTGCACTGGACGTTCCGAGGGTCGCGGACGACCTTCCGGGGAGCGCTCCTTGACCGTCCGTCCGGGCGCCTAGCACGCCTCTGCCGGAGCACAAGCTCTCCGGCTGGCCTGGTCCGGCCATGACCCGAAACCCGGTCGAGCCGAACTTCTCGCCCCCGGATCCCCGGCGGGCACGGCGTTTCCGGCCGGGCACCCTCCGTCAGAACGCCCCGGCCACGGACCGATCCGTTCCCGGGTCCGCTGCGTACTGCTGAGCGCCGGCACCGTCCCCGCGCCAGGGGGAGGCCCCGTACGCCGGGCCGGCCGCGCCGCGGGCCGGGGAGCCCGTCCCGCGCTCCTGACCGGCCGCGTCCCATTCCCGACTCGCCGAACCACTTGACGGAAGACGCCGATGAGACCAACATCACATCTGGCCTATGTGAGACACATCGTCCATGTGTCTCATGATCGGGGCGTCGGCACCCGGCGCGACGCGGCCCGGCCCCCCCGCCCGGGAAACGGAGATCGGCGATGAGCGGACACGACGACGTGCCCGACTGGGCACCCCGGAACCTGCCGGAGACCGGCGGCCCCGAGGCGCCCTTCACCTTCCTCGGCGCCTCCGACCCGGGCGGCGTCCCCGACGGGTACGAGGGCGTCCACAGGAGGGCGGCGCACGGCGGCGCCCCCCGGCGGCCCGAACCGCCCGGAAAGGGAACCGGCGAGCCTTTCGACGCCTTCGCCGAACCGGACCGCACGCCCCGTCCGCCGGGACCGGCGCACGCCGCCGCCAAGCCGGCCGGGAAACGGCGGGGCTTCGGCGGGGGCCGTCCCCCGAGGCGCGTCGGCGGCATCCTGCTCGGCCCGCTGGCGGGCGCGATCGGCCTGGTCCTGCTCACCGGCCTCGGCGTGTACGCGGTCACCGCGGCGGGCGGCGGCTGCTCCGGCGACGACGCGCTCGACGTCGGCGTGGCGGCCGCCCCGGACGTCGCGCCGGCGGTGATCCGCGCGGCGCGCCGGTTCAACGACGCGAAGCACGAGGTGGACGGCCGGTGCGTCCGCGCGCGGGTGCGGGCCACTGATCCGGCCGCCGTCGCGACGCTGCTGTCCGGCAAGGGCGTGGCCGGGGTCACGCGGAAACCGGACGTCTGGATCCCCGACTCGTCGCTGTGGACCAAGCTCGCCGACGGCTCCGGGGGGAACGGGACGTCCGGGGAGTTCACCCGGCTGGGCGGGATCGCCTCCTCCCCGATCGTGCTGGCGATGCCCCGCGGGCTCGCGACCCAGCTGCGGAACCTCGGCGCACCGGAACAGCCGTCCTGGAAGGACCTCCTCGCGGCGGCGGGCACGGCCTCGAACGCCGAGGACGGGCCCGCCACCGGGACGGACGGCAGCGTGATCCCGCCGCGGCTGTTCAGGCTGCAGGTGCCAGACCCCGGCCGCAGCGCCACCGGCATGGGCTCGCTGATGCTGGCCGACGCGCTGCTGGCGAAGGACCCCGGCGGCGAGGCCATGTTCGCGGGCGTGGTCCGGACGATCCGGGCGGGCGTGGCGGCCTCGGTCAAGGCGGAGTTCATCGCGTTCGGCCAGGGCGACACCGACCGCTACCCGGTCGCGCTGGCGCCCGAGCAGGCGGTGTACGGCTACAACGCGCGGCGCCCGGCCGAGCCGGCGGTCGCGGTGTACCCGGCGGAGGGCACGATCTTCCTCGACCATCCCGTCACCGTCCTGTCGAAGGACGCGGCGAAGGTGAGCGCGGCACGGCTGCTCGGGAAGGCACTCTTGGACCAGGCCACCCGCGCGGACGTCCAGCGGCTGGGGTTCCGGGCGCCGGGCGGGGCGGCGCCCGCGGCGTTCACCGCGCGGACCGGCCTGAACCCGAGCCCGCCGAAGGCGCTCCCGGAGACGCCGGCGGCCGGCGTCCGGCGCACCATGCAGTCGTGGGCGCAGCTGTCGCTGAGCATCCGGATGCTGAGCATCATCGACGTGTCCGGATCCATGGACGAGACCGTCGCGCCCGGCGTGACACGGCTGCAGTCCACGGTCCGCACCGCGCAGGGCGGGCTGTCGCTGCTGCCGGACGACAGCGAGCTCGGCCAGTGGATCTTCTCCACGAAGCTGGAGGGCGACCAGGACTGGCGGGAGCTGGTCGGTGTCGGCCCGCTCAACGAGCGGCTCGGCTCGGCCACCCGCCGGCAGCTCGTATTGAGCGCGTTCGCGCGGATCAGGGCGAAGAAGCACGGCGACACCGGCCTGTACGACACGGTCATGGCCGCGTTCGACCACATGAAGCGGACCTACAAGCCGGAGTACGTGAACTCGGTCCTGCTCTGGACGGACGGGAAGAACGAGGACCCGGACGGCCCGTCCCTGGAAGAGACCCTCGACCACATGCGGCGCGCGTACGACCCGGAGCGTCCCGTCCAGGTCAACATGGTGGGCTACGGGTCCGGCGTGGACGTCAACGAGCTGCGGCAGATCGCGCAGGTGACGCACGGCGACGCCTACGTGGCCGAGACGCCCGGGCAGATCCAGGGCATCTTCCTCAAGGCCGTCTCGCGCCGGGTCTGCGAACCCGACTGCTGAACCGCCTCTGCCAGCGCCCCTCGGAACCAGCTGCGTAGTTGATTCTAGAACTACGTTCGGGTTAAGTTAGCGTTCTGTTAGTTAACGCAGCGAGAGGGGCACGGCGTGCGCCGCACCGTTTTCAACGAGGACCATGAGGCGTTCCGGGACACGATCCGGGCGTTCATCGAGGCCGAGGTCGCGCCGGTCTACGAGGCGTGGGAGGACGCGGGCCACCCGCCGCGCGACTTCTACAACAAGCTCGGCGAGATCGGCGTGTTCGGCATCCAGGTGCCCGAGGAGTACGGCGGCGCGGGCGAGACCAGCTTCAAGTACCAGGCGGTGATCTCCGAGGAGTGCGCCCGCGCCGGGGTGGGCTTCGGCGGCTACGGCGTGCACGTCAACCTCGTCCTGCCCTACCTGCTGAAGTACGGGTCGGAGGAGCAGAAGAAGCGCTGGCTGCCGCCGTTCGTGTCCGGCGAGATGATGACCGCGATCGCGATGACCGAGCCCGGCACCGGCTCCGACCTCGCCGGCATGCAGACCACCGCGAAGCGGGACGGCGACCACTACGTCCTCAACGGCGCCAAGACGTTCATCACCGGCGGCGTCCTCGCCGACCGGGTGCTCGTCGTGGCGCGGACCTCCCCCGCCACTCCGGAGAACCGCCGGGCGGGCCTGTCGATCCTCGCCGTCGACACCAAGAGCGACGGCTACGCGGTCGGCCGGAAGCTGGAGAAGATCGGGCTGCGCAGCTCCGACACCGCCGAGCTGTCGTTCACCGACGTCCGGGTGCCCGTGGAGGACCTCCTCGGCGAGGAGGGCCGCGGCTTCGAGTACCTGACCCACAACCTGGCCGAGGAGCGCCTCGGCATCGCGACCAGCTCCTACGCGTCCGCCGCCGCGGCCGTCGAGTTCGCCCGCAGGTACGTGCAGGACCGGACCGTCTTCGGCAAGACCGTGTCGTCGTTCCAGAACACCAAGTTCGTCCTCGCCGAGTGCGCCACCGAGGTCGAGGCCGCCCGGTCGCTCGTCGACCGCTGCATCGAGGCGCTGGACGCCGGCGAGCTCACCCCCGCCGACGCCGCCGTCTGCAAGCTGTTCTGCACCGAGGTCCAGGCCCGCGTCGTCGACAAGTGCCTCCAGCTGCACGGCGGCTACGGCTACATCCTGGAGTACCCGATCGCGCGCCTGTACGCCGACGCCCGGGTCACCCGCATCTACGGCGGCACCAGCGAGGTGCTCAAGACCATCATCGCCAAGGACATCCAGGTCTGACGGAGAGGCTGCGCACATGACTGACACCCGGGTCGCCCTGGTCACCGGAGCGGCGCGCGGCATCGGCGCCGCCACCGCCGTCCGGCTCGCGAAGGAGGGCTTCGCCGTCGCGGTCTGCGACCTCGACGAGGCCGCCTGCGCCGGGACCGTGGAGACGATCGCCAAGGATGGCGGCACGGCCCTCGCCGTCGGCGTGGACGTCGCCGACTCCGCGGCGGTCTCCGCCGCCGTCGCGCGCGTCGCCGCCGAGCTCGGCCCGCCCGTCGTGCTGGTGAACAACGCCGGCATCACCCGCGACAACCTGCTGTTCAAGATGTCCGACGACGACTGGGACTCCGTCATGTCGGTGCACCTGCGCGGCTCGTTCCTGATGAGCCGCGCCGTGCAGGAGCACATGACGAAGGCCGGCTGGGGCCGGATCGTGAACCTGTCGTCGGTGTCGGCGCTCGGCAACCGCGGCCAGGCCAACTACTCCGCGGCCAAGGCGGGCCTGCAGGGCTTCACCAAGACGCTCGCCATCGAGCTGGGCAGGTTCGGCGTGACCGCCAACGCGATCGCCCCCGGGTTCATCGCGACGGAGATGACGGCCGCGACCGCCGCCCGGATCGGCGTCGGGTTCGAGGACTTCAAGGCCGCCGCCGCCAAGGAGATCCCCGTCCGGCGCGTCGGCGTCCCCGAGGACATCGCCGGCACCGTCGCCTTCCTCGTGAGCGACGACGCCTCGTTCGTGACCGGCCAGGTCATCTACGTGGCGGGTGGTCCCCGCGCCTGAGGGGGCGGCCCGCGGGCGGGACCGGGAGGGGACCGAGGAGTCGCTGCGCGCGGCGGCGATCGCGCTGCTGCGCCGCGGCGGCGTCCTCGCCGGGCTGAACCTGCGGCAGGTCGCCGACGAGGCCGGGGTCAACCGCGGGCTCGTCTACCAGTACTTCGGGTCGCGGCGGGCACTGCTGCGCTCGGCGCTGTTCCACCGCGCCCGCCCCAACGCCGAGGACGCGGTGGACGCGGCCGGGCTGCCGCTGCGCGGCCGGCTGTCGCGGCTGTTCTGGACGAGCCTGCGCAATCCCGAGCCGGTCCGGCTGGCGACCCTGCTGGTCCTGGACGGCGACGACCGGCCCCGCGTCCTGCTCAACCGTGGCGCGGGCCGGGAGGACCTCGCGGCGGAGGCCGCGCGGGGCGACCTGCCGGTCGAGGACGTGGCGGCCGTCCAGGCGGCGATCGCGTCCACGATCTACGGGTACACGCTGCTGCGCGAGCACCTGGCGCGGGAGATCGACGTGCCCGCGGAGGAACTGGACGATCGCATGGCCCGCTGCGTGGAGGCGATGTTCACCCGGCGGCCCCCCGGCTAGTACGCCCGCGCCGCGCCGAGCCGTCCTGACAGCACCGCCGGGGCGTCGGCCAGCGACGGGCCGTACCAGGTCAGGTACCGGCCGCTGACGAGCGCCACGTCCATGCCGGGGAACGACTCGGGGCCGTCGTCCGCCGTGAACCGGTAGGGCTCGTCCGGCAGGACGGCGAGGTCTGCGCCGGACGCGTTCAGCTCGTCCAGCGGGATCTTCGGGTACCGGTCGGGGTGCCCGGCGTAGACGTTGGACACCCCGAGGCGGGCCAGGACGTCGCCGGTGAAGGTGTCGCGGCCGACGACCATCCATGGCCGCCGCCAGATCGGGACGACGGCCGCGCGGGTCCGGCCCGGTCTCACGTCCGCCCAGACGCGGGCCGCCTCGTCCAGCCAGGACGGGACGGGCACACGGCACGCCTCGGTGAGCATCCGCCGGAGCGACGCCAGGGCCTCGTCGACCGTGCGGATCTCCGTCATCCACACCGGGATCCCCGCGGCCCGCAGCGCCTCGACGTCCTCGGGACGGTTCTCCTCGGTGTTGCCGACGACGACGTCCGGCCGCAGCTCCGCGATCTTCGCCACGTCGGGGTTCTTCGTGCCTCTCACGCGCGGCACGTCCAGGCCCCCGGGATGGGTGCACCAGTCGGTCGCGCCGACGAGCAGCCCAGGGGCGGTCACCGCGACCGTCTCCGTCAGCGACGGGACGATCGACACGACCCGCCCCACCCGGTCCGGTACAGGGACCGGGACGCCGGTGTCGTCGCGCACCCTCATACGTTGCGGCGGTACTGGCCGCCGACCTCGAAGAACGCGTCGGTGATCTGCTGGAGGCTGCACACGCGCGCCGCGTCCATCAGCACCGCGAAGACGTTCTCGCCCGCCTGCGCCGCGTCCTTGAGCGCGGCCAGGGCGGCCGACGCCTCGGCGCCGTGCGCGTCCTGGTAGCCGTGGACGCGGTCGAGCTGGGACCGCTTCTCCTCCTCGGTCGCGCGGGCCAGTTCGATCTTCTTCGGCGTCCCGTCCGCGGCGTCCGGGCTCCGGAAGGTGTTGACGCCGATGATCGGCAGGGAGCCGTCGTGCTTGCGCTGCTCGTACAGCATCGACTCGTCCTGGATGCGGCCGCGCTGGTAGCCGGTCTCCATCGCGCCGAGCACGCCGCCGCGCTCGCTGATGCGGTCGAACTCCGCCAGCACGGCCTCCTCGACCAGGTCGGTGAGTTCGTCGATGACGAACGACCCCTGCAGCGGGTTCTCGTTCATCGCGAGGCCCCACTCGCGGTTGATGATGAGCTGGATCGCCAGCGCGCGCCGCACCGACTCCGCCGTGGGCGTGGTGACGGCCTCGTCGTAGGCGTTGGTGTGCAGGCTGTTGCAGTTGTCGTAGATGGCGATCAGGGCCTGCAGCGTGGTGCGGATGTCGTTGAAGTGCATCTCCTGCGCGTGCAGGGAACGCCCGGAGGTCTGCACGTGGTACTTGAGCTTCTGGCTGCGCTCGTTGGCCCCGTACCGGTCGCGCATGGCCACGGCCCAGATGCGGCGGGCGACGCGTCCGAGCACGTTGTACTCGGGGTCCATGCCGTTGGAGAAGAAGAACGACAGGTTGGGCGCGAAGTCGTCGATGTCCATGCCGCGCGCCAGGTAGGACTCGACATAGGTGAACCCGTTGGCGAGGGTGAACGCGAGCTGGCTGATGGGGTTCGCGCCCGCCTCGGCGATGTGGTAGCCGGAGATCGACACCGAGTAGAAGTTGCGGACCTTGTTGGCGATGAACCACTCCTGGATGTCGCCCATCATCCGCAGCGAGAACTCGGTGGAGAAGATGCAGGTGTTCTGCCCCTGGTCCTCCTTGAGGATGTCGGCCTGCACGGTGCCGCGCACGGTCGACAGCACCCGCGCGCGGATCTGCGCGGCCTCCTCCGCCGACGGCTCGCGCCCGTGCTCCTCGTGGAAGGCGTCCAGGCCCTGGTCGATGGCGGTGTTGAGGAAGAACGCCAGGATCGTGGGCGCGGGCCCGTTGATGGTCATCGACACCGATGTGGTCGGCGACGACAGGTCGAACCCGTCGTAGAGCGCCTTCATGTCGTCGAGCGTGGCGATCGACACCCCGGACGTGCCGACCTTGCCGTACACGTCGGGACGCTCGTCCGGGTCGCGCCCGTAGAGCGTGACCGAGTCGAAGGCGGTCGACAGCCGCGTCGCGGGCTGGCCCTCCGACAGCAGCTTGAAGCGGCGGTTGGTGCGGAACGGGTCGCCCTCCCCCGCGAACATGCGCGCGGGGTCTTCGTTGTCGCGCTTGAAGGGGAACACACCGCCCGTGAAGGGGAAGCTGCCGGGCAGGTTCTCCGACCGGAGGAACCGCAGCAGCTCACCGTGGTCGGTGTAGCGCGGCAGCGCGACGCGCGGGATCCGGCTGCCCGACAGCGACTCCCGCGTGAGCCTGGTGTGCAGTTCCTTGTCGCGGATCTTCACGACCTGCTCGTCGCCGGAATAGGACTCCACGACGGCGGGCCAGCCCTCGATCAGCTCGGCGTTGCCGGGGGCCACGTCGCGGCGCGCCTTCTCCAGCAGCCCCTCGACCTCGGCCGCGTCCGTCAGTTCGGCGCGCACCTCGTCGAGCCGCTGGACGCGCCGCACCGCCTCGATCTGCTTCGCGGTGTCGGCGTGGTAGCCGCGCACCGTCTCGGCGATGTCGGACAGGTACCGCACCCGGCCCGGCGGGATGACGGTCGCGGCGCCGGTCGACACCTTCGTCGTGACGTCGGGCAGGGCGCCGTCCTCCAGCCGCAGCCCGTGGCCGCCCAGCAGCCCGCCGAGGTGCTGGTAGAGCGCCGTGACGCCGTCGTCGTTGAACGTCGCCGCGCTGGTGCCGAACACCGGCATGTCATCGGGTTTCTGCCCGAACGCCTCCCGGTTCCGGACGAGCTGGCGGCCCACGTCCCGCAGCGCGTCTGCCGCGCCGCGCCGCTCGAACTTGTTGATCGCCACCACGTCCGCGAAGTCGAGCATGTCGATCTTCTCCAGCTGGGACGCGGCGCCGAACTCCGGCGTCATCACGTACAGCGAGACGTCGACCAGCGGGACGATCGCGGCGTCGCCCTGCCCGATGCCGGGGGTCTCCAGGACGACCAGGTCGTACCCGGCGGCCTTGCAGGCGGTGACGATGTCCCCGACGTTCTCCGGCAGCTCCCGCGCCCCCCGCGTGGCCAGCGAGCGGAAGAACACGCGGTCGCCGTCCAGGGAGTTCATCCTGATCCGGTCGCCCAGCAGCGCACCGCCGCCGCGCCGCCGCGTCGGGTCCACGGCCAGCACCGCGACGCGCAGCCGGTCATCCTGGTCGACGCGCAGCCGCCGCACCAGCTCGTCGGTGAGGGACGACTTCCCGGACCCGCCCGTCCCGGTGATCCCCAGTACCGGCACCCGCCGGCCGCCCGCCGCCTCCGCGAGGCGTGCCAGGTCGTCCGCCGGCAGCTTCCCCGCCTGAAGGCAGGTGATGGCCCGGGCGAGGGCGCGCCGCTCCCCCGCGAGGACCTCGTCCACCGGAACGGGCTCCGCGGCGAGGTCGACGTCGCAGTCGCGCACCAGCTCGTTGATCATTCCGGGCAGGCCGAGGCGCTGCCCGTCCTCCGGGGAGAAGATCCGCACCCCGGCGCCGGACAGCCGCGCGATCTCCTCGTGGACGATGACGCCGCCGCCCCCGCCGAACACCTTCACGTGCTCGGCGCCGGCCTCCTTCAGGCTGCGCGACAGGTACTCGAAGTACTCGACGTGGCCGCCCTGGTAGGAGCTGATCGCCACGCCCTGCGCGTCCTCCTCGAGAACGGCGTCGACGACCTCGCGGACCGAGCGGTCGTGGCCGAGGTGCACCACCTCGGCGCCCTGGGACTGCAGGATGCGCCGCATGATGTTGATCGCCGCGTCATGGCCGTCGAACAGCGCCGCCGCGGTCACGAACCGCACCGGGTGCACCGGCGCGTGCAGGTCCCGCGTCACCGTCCCCACCCCAAACCTTGGACATCCAATATTTGGAAGTTAAAATAGTTTCCGTGCGCGACGCAGTCAAGACCACGTACGGTGGGCCGGTGCCCGACACCCCCGACCCGATCGCCGAGGCCCACCGCCAGTGGAGCACCCGCTGGCCCGAGCACGCCGACCACATGGCGGCCGTCACCTCGGTGATGCGGGCCCAGCAGCTGCTGCTGAGCCGGATCGAGGCCGTCCTCAAGCCGTACGGCCTGACGTTCGCCGCCTACGAGGCGCTGCGGCTGCTCGCCTTCACCCGCACCGGGACGCTCCCGATGGGCAAGATGGGCACCCGCCTCATGGTGCACCCCGCGTCGGTCACCAACGTCATCGGACGCCTGGAACAGCGCGGACTCGTCGGCCGCCGGCCCTCCCCCGACGACCGCCGCGTCGTCCTCGCCACCGTCACCCCCGCCGGCCGCGACCTCGCCGAGGAGGCCACCCTCGCGCTGAACGAGTCCGGCTTCGGCATCTCCGGCCTCCCCGCGGCCGAGGCGGCCGAGATCACCACGGCCCTGCGCCGGGTCCGCCTGACCACCGGCGACCTCGACTAGCGCGGTCCGTGCCCGGCCGATCGCCGGCGATCTCGGCGGCCGGTACGCGTCGACAGTGAAGATCCGGGGAATCGCCGGGAAGAGGCACCGGACGCCTTCTACACCTGAGGACGGTCATGACGAACGAAACGGTCTTCACCTACGGGGCGCCGCAGCTGAAGTTCGGCACGGGGGCGGCCGACGAGATCGGCTTCGACCTGGCACAGTACGGGGCGCGCAGGGTGCTGGTGGTGACCGATCCCGGGGTCGCCGCGACCGGCGGGCCGCAGCGGATCGCCGACGCGATGAAGGCGTACGGGATCGAGGCGGCGGTCTTCGACGGCGTCCGGGTCGAGCCGACGGACGCGAGCATGCGGGTCGCGGTCGAGCACGCGCGGGCGACCGGGCCCTACGACGCCTACGTGGCGGTCGGCGGCGGGTCGAGCATCGACACCGCGAAGGCGGTCAACCTGCTCACGACGAACGAGGGCGACCTCGCCGAGTACCTGAACCCGCCGATCGGGGCGGGGCGGGCACCGGAGCGGCCCTTGCTGCCGCTGGTCGCCGTCCCGACGACGACCGGTACCGGCGCCGAGAGCACGACGGTGTGCGTCCTCGACGTCCTGGACCTGCGGGTCAAGACGGGCATCAGCCATCCGCGGATGCGGCCGGCGCTCGCGGTGGTCGATCCGGAGCTGACGATGTCGCAGCCGTCCGGCGTGACCGCGTCCGCCGGGATGGACATCCTGTGCCACGCCCTGGAGAGCTATACCGCCCGCCCCTACGACGAGTACGAACGCAAGCGGCCCGAGCAGCGGGTGCCGTACTGCGGCGCCAACCCGGTGTCGGACATGTGGGCGGAGAAATCGCTGACCTTGCTGTCCCGGTCGTTCCGCAAGGCCGTCCGGGACGGGGACGACCGGCGGGCCCGCACCGACATGGCGCTGGCGGCCACGTTCGCGGGGCTGGGCTTCGGAAACGCCGGGGTCCACATCCCGCACGCCAACGCCTACCCGATCGCCGGGATGGTGAAGGACTTCCACCCGGACGGCTACCCCGGCGGGGAGGCGATGGTCCCGCACGGGATGTCGGTGTCGCTGACGGCGCCCGAGGCGTTCCGGTTCACCTACCAGGCGCGTCCCGAACGGCACGTGCGGGCCGCCGAGCTCCTCGACCCGCGGCTGGACCGGCCGAACGACCCGGCGGAGCACCTGCCGCTCGCCGTGCTGAGCCTGATGCGCGACATCGGCATCCCGGACGGGATCGCCGGCGTCGGCTACGCCGAGGGCGACATCCCCGGGCTGGTGGAGGGCACGATGAAGCAGCAGCGGCTGCTGGCCACCTCGCCGCGCCCGGTGGACGAGGAGTCCGTCGCCGAGATCTTCAGGCGCTCCCTGCGGCTGTGGTGAGGCGGCCCTCCCGTCCCCGGGACGGGCGGAACGATCGCTTATGCTGCGGGGCACATCCGTTGTGTCGCAAGGAGGCGTGATGGCGGATTCGCCGACGATGACGTACGGCGGCTATCTGAAGCTCGACGATCTCCTGTCCTGCCAGGAGCCGAGGACGCGGGCCCACGACGAGCTGCTCTTCGTGATCATCCACCAGGTCTACGAGCTGTGGTTCAAGCAGATCCTGCACGAGGCCGAGCTGCTGCAGAGCAGGCTGGAGGAGGGCAACAGCGCCGGCTCGCTGCACACCGCCCGCCGCATCGCCAAGATCCTCAAGACCGTGGTCGGGCAGCTGGACGTGCTGGAGACGATGACGCCCCGGCAGTTCGCCTCGTTCCGCGACGCGCTCGGCAGCTCCAGCGGATTCCAGAGCGAGCAGTTCCGCGAGATCGAGGCCGTCCTCGGCCGGCGCGCGTTCCCCGCCTCCGACCTGCGCGGCGACGAGCGGCTCCAGGCCGCCGTCTCCCGCCCCTCGGTGTTCGACTCGCTGCTGCGCTACCTCGCCGGCCGCGGGCTCCCCGTCCCGGAGGCGGCGCTCGGCCGCGACACGTCCCGGGCGTGGGAGCCGGACCCCGGCGTCCAGAAGGTCCTCCTCACCGTCTACGCGGACGAGAGCGGACCGGCCGCCGAGGTCTGCGAGGCGCTCGTCGACATGGACGAGGGCATCCAGGAGTGGCGGTACCGGCACCTGAAGATGGTCGAGCGGACGATCGGCGCGAAGATCGGCACCGGCGGGTCGGCCGGCGCCGACTACCTGCGCAGCACCCTGTTCGCGCCCGCCTTCCCCGACCTGTGGGAGGTCCGCTCCCAGACCGAGGAGGTCCCCGCCCATGGCGGCTGACGGCGAGCGGGTCGCGATCGTCGGCGCGGGACTGGCGGGCTGCCTGCTCGCGGTGCTCCTCGGCCGCCGCGGCATCGCCGTGACGGTGTACGAGCGGCGCCCCGACCCGCGCGTCGCGGGCGCCGAGCGCGGACGCTCCATCAACCTGGCGATCTCGGCCCGCGGCCTTGCCGCGCTGGAGCAGGTGGGCCTGCGGGACCAGTCCCTCAAGCAGGCGCTGCCCATGCACGGCCGGATGGTGCATCCCCTCCGGGGCACGCAGAACTTCCAGCCCTACAGCGCGGACGGCGAGCGCGCCATCAACTCCATCAGCCGCGCCGAACTGAACCGGTCGCTGCTGGACACCGCCGAGGCCACGCCCGGGGTGACGCTGCGCTTCTCCCAGCGCGTCACCGGCGTGGACACCGAGGCAGGGGCCGTCCTGATGGAGGACGGGAGCGCCGAGCCCGCCACCGTCGTGCTGGCCGGGGACGGCGCCTACAGCGCGGTCCGCGGGTCCCTTGAGCTGGACGAGGACGCCGACTTCCTGGAGCACGGCTACAAGGAGCTGACCGTCCCGCCGAAGGACGGCGAGTTCGCGCTCGACCCGGACGCGCTGCACATCTGGCCGCGCGGCACCTCGATGATGATCGCGCTGCCGAACCTGGACAGGTCGTTCACCTGCACGCTGTTCTGGCCGAAGGACGACCTCGCCGCCCTCGACACGCCGGAGAAGGTCGCCGCCCGCTTCGAGCGGGACTATCCCGACGTCGCCGGGCTGATGCCGGACCTGACCGCCGACTACGCGCGGAACCCGGTCGGGTCGCTGGTCACCGTCCGCTGCTGGCCGTGGACGAGGTACGGGCGCGGCGCGATCGTGGCGCTGCTGGGCGACGCCGCGCACGCGATCGTCCCGTTCTTCGGGCAGGGCGCGAACTGCGCCTTCGAGGACTGCATCGAGATCGACCAGTGCCTGACCGAGGCCGGCGGTGACTGGGCCCGCGCGCTCTCCCTCTACCAGGAGCGGCGCAAGGCCAACACCGACGCGATCGCCGAGATGGCGCTCGACAACTTCGTCGAGATGCGCGACCGGGTGTCGTCCCCGGTGTACCGGGCGAAGCAGGCCGCGACGCACGCGCTGGAGCGGCGCCTCGCCGGACGCTACGTCTCGCGCTACGAGCTGGTCTCGTTCTCGACGCTGCCGTACGCGGAGATCCCGGCGCGGATCAGGCGGCAGAACAGGGTGCTAGGCGCCGCCGTCCTCGGCGCCGCGGCCGCGGCCGGCCTGGGACTGCGCGCCCTCCGCCGCCGCTAGCGCGGCCCGGCGGTCGCGGCGGCCCGCGGCGAGGTCGGCGACGGCCGCGGCCAGCGCCGCCAGCACGAACACCAGGATGACGACCAGCCCGTGCCGGAACGCCGTCGCCCAGTCCCCGCGCGTCCCGGCGAGGGTTGCGAAGAACACCGACCCGACGGCGGCGATGCCGGTCGCGCTGCCGACGCGCTGCCCCGTCTGCAGGACGCCCGCCGCGCTGCCGCCCTCGGTGTAGTCCACCTCCGACAGCGTGAGCGTCTGGTTCGGCGCGATGACCAGGCCGGTGCCGACGCCCGCCAGCGCCAGCGGCGCGGCGGTCGCCCAGGCGACACCGCCGCCCGGGTTCAGCTCCACGGCGACCCACGCGGCGCCGAGACCGGCCAGCACCAGCCCCAGGCCGGCGGCGACGAGCACCCGGCCGTAACGCGACACGGCCCGGCCGCCGGCCGCGGACGCGATCCCCGACCCGACCGCGAACGGCGTGATCGCCAGGCCCGCGCCGAGCGCGCTGTAGCCGAGGCCGTTCTGCAGGTAGAGGGTGAAGATGAAGAAGATCGCGGTGAACCCGGCGAAGAACAGCAGCGCGATCGCCGTGCCCAGCGTGTAGGAGCGCAGCCGGAACAGGGCGAGATCGATCATCGGCGCCCGGGCCCGGCGCTCCCACGCCGCGAACACCGCGATCAGGACGGCGCCCGCGAGGACCAGCAGCCATTTCAGGCCGCCGTGCCACTGCTGCTCCTGGACGAGCGGCAGCAGCACGCACACGACGCCCGCGCCCAGCAGGAGCACGCCGAGCGGATCCAGGCCCTGCCGCTCCCCGTAGACCGGCGCGGGCAACAGCCGCCACGCCAGGAACAGCGCCGCCACCCCGACCGGGACATTGACGTAGAACACCCACCGCCAGCCCTCCTCGGGACCGGCCAGCGCGATCAGCGCCCCGCCGAGCAGCGGGCCCACGGCGGTGGCGACGCCGATGACGCCGCCGAGCGCGCCGAACGCCCGTCCCCGGTCCGCGCCCCGGAACAGCTCCTGGATGAGGCCCGCGACCTGGGGGATGACGATGCCGCCCGCGATGCCCTGCACCAGCCTGGCGAGGATGAGGAACAGGGTCGTCGGGGCGACGCCCGCCCCGGCGCTCGCCGCCGTGAACAGCGCGAGCCCCGACATGAACACCGCGCGGCGGCTGCGGGCGTCGCCGAGCCGCCCCGCCGGGACGAGGACGAGCCCGAACGTCAGCGCGTACCCCGACAGGATCCACTGCAGCTCCGCCTCGGAGGCGTCCAGGCCCGCCCGGATCGAGGGCAGCGCCACGTTGACGATGCTGACGTCCAGCAGCGTCATGAACGCCGCGACCAGGCAGACCGAGAGCGCCTGCCAGCGCCGCCGCCCGTCGCCGTGGTCCGGCGCGTCCGCGGCCTCTGACTGCACGGGCAGGGTCCTTTCCGGAGAACACCGGGCGAAACGCCGGGCGGGTACGGCCCGGCCGCCGCGCTGTGCCAGAGTTGCCGGATGACCGACTCCGCTCCGGGGACCGGCCCCGAGGAACCGCTGTGCTCCGCCAAGGGCTGCCGCGCCGACGCCGTGTGGGCGCTGCGGTGGAACAACCCGAAGATCCACACCCCGGACCGGCGGAAGATCTGGCTGGCCTGCGACGAGCACCGCGAGAGCCTGTCGGCGTTCCTGTCCCGCCGCGGCTTCCTGAAGGACGTGGTGCCGGTCGCCGACCGGGACGCGCCCCCGGACCGGGGCTAGGCGTCCAGGACCGGCTCGCCCGCCGGCCCCGGGACCTCGGCCCGCCAGCCCTCGGCCATCTCGGTCAGCCGGGCGGCGGCGTCCCGCGCGGGCGCGCCGCGCCCGACCGCGAGGCCGAGCAGGTACGCCGTCAGCGGCGCCCCCGGCCTGGCGACCCCGTGGGCGACGTCGCGGGCGAGGTCCAGCACCAGGCCCTGGTCGATGTCGCCGCGTTCCAGGCCCAGTTCGAGGCAGGCCGCGCTGATCCAGTCCTCAAGCACCGACATGGGTCCCCCTTCACGCATGGTTCGGGTGGTCTGCCCACTTTCGCACGTTCAAAGCAGCCGGTCGGCGGCGGCCAGCTGCTCCGGAGTGTCACAGTCGTACCAGGCCGGGCGGGTACCGGGCGGCAGCGCGACCGTAGCGGGCCGCAGGGGTTCGAGGAGCCCGTGCAGGGACGCGCCCGCGTAGCCCGCCAGCGCGGTCCGGAGGGCGCCGGTGTGCCAGCACCCGGCGAGCCACTGCTCCCGCCCCTGCCCGTCCACCAGCACGGCGCCCGCCCGCTCCCCCGCCGCCTCCAGCAGCACGGCGATGTGCCGGGGACGCAGGAACGGCAGGTCGGCGGCCAGCAGCGCCAGCCGGGGCGCGCGGACCTCGGCGAGCCCGGCGCGCAGCGCGGGCACCGGCCCGGCGCCCGGCGGGTCCTCCCGGACGACGACGGCGCCCGGCAGGACGTCCCGCCGCGGCCCCACCACGATCAGCCGGGACGCGTCCGGCACCGCGGCGGCCGTCCATTCGATCAGCGTGCGCCCGCCGGCCGGCGCGGCGGGCTTGTCGGCACCGAACCGGCGGGCCCGCCCGCCGGCCAGCAGGACGGCGTCGAACCCCGCCCCGGCCTCCACGGATCAGCCGCCGATCGCGGACATGGGCCGGGCGGGCTGCAGGAACGACGGGTCGTCGATGCCGTGCCCGGCGCGCTTGGCCCACACCGCCTTGTGCCAGCGGTCGGCCAGTTCGGTGTCGGTGGCGCCCGCGCGCAGCGCGTCCCGCAGGTTGGACTCCTCGGTGGCGAACAGGCAGTTGCGGATCTGCCCGTCGGCGGTGAGCCGCACCCGGTCGCAGGCGCCGCAGAACGGCCGGGTCACCGACCCGATCACGCCGACGGTCTCGGGGCCGCCGCCGACCAGGAACGACTCGGCGGGGGCGCTGCCGCGGTCGTGCTCGGTGTCCGGCGCCAGGTCGAACGCCGCGGACAGCCGGTCCAGGATCTCGTCCGCGGTGATCATGTTCTCCCGGGTCCAGCCGTGCTGGGCGTCCAGCGGCATCTGCTCGATGAACCGCATCCGGTAGCCGTGCTCCAGGCAGTACCGCAGCAGCGGGACGGCCTCGTGGTCGTTGATCCCGCGCATCAGCACCGCGTTGATCTTCACCGGTTCCAGGCCGGCCTCCCGCGCCGCGGCCAGGCCCTTCAGGACGTCGCCCAGCCGGTCGCGGTGCGCGAGCCGCTTGAAGGTGTCGCGGTCGAGGGTGTCGAGGGAGACGTTCACCCGGTCGAGCCCGGCCCCGGCGAGCGGACCCGCCAGCCGGTCGAGCCCGATCCCGTTGGTGGTCAGCGAGATCTGCGGGCGCGGCGTCAGCTCCGCCGTCCGCCGGACGATGTCCGGCAGGCCGCGCCGCAGCAGCGGCTCGCCGCCGGTGTAGCGGACCTCGGTGATCCCGAGATCGCGCACGGCGAGGCCGACCAGCCTGATCACCTCGTCGTCGGTGAGCAGTTCCGGCTTCGGCAGCCAGTCCAGCCCCTCGGGCGGCATGCAGTAGGAGCACCGCAGGTTGCACCGGTCGGTGAGCGAGACCCGCAGGTCCGTCGCGGTACGGCCGAAGGTGTCGACCAGCACGGGTGCCCCTTCCTGCTGTCCGGCGGCCCGGCGCGCGGGCCGCCGCTGGATTGCGGTCGTCACTCCAGCCTATTGCGGTGGTTGACGATCCGTCCCACCGCGGGAGACGGTTACGTTCCGTCGAACATCAGGGAGGCCGGAGTGACGACGTCGCGGGAGTGGGAGTTCGCGGGCACGCGGGGCGCGATCACCGCCCGGATCTGGGCGGACGGCGAACCGCGGTACGTCGCGGTCCTCGTGCACGGATACGGCGAGCACCTCGGCCGCTACGACCACGTCGCCGGCGTCCTGGTCCGGCACGGCGCCGTCGTCTGCGGCCCCGACCACATGGGCCACGGCCGCTCGGCCGGCGACCGCGTGCTGATCGAGGACTACGAGGACGTCGTGGCCGACCTGCACACCGTCGTGGAGGCGGCGCGCGGCGACCATCCCGGCCTGCCCGTCGTCATGATCGGCCACTCCATGGGCGGGCTGATCGCCGCCCGGTACGCCGGGCTCCACGGCGGCGTCCTCGCCGCGCTGGTGCTGTCCGGGCCGGTCCTCGGCCGCTGGCACGCGGTCGAGGCGCTGCTCCCGCTGGACGAGATGCCCGACGAGCCGATCGACACCTCGACGCTGTCGCGGGACCCGGCCGTCGGCAAGGCGTACACCGAGGACCCGCTCGTCTGGCACGGACCGTTCAAGAAGGCCACCATCGTGGCGCTCGACACCGCGCTCAAGCGCATCAACGAGCAGGGCTCACTCGGCGCGCTGCCGACCTTCTACGTGCACGGCGACGCCGACGAACTCGTCCCCCTGGACGGCACCCGCGCCGGCATCGAGGCGATCCGCGGCGACGACCTCACCGAGCGCCTCTACCCGGGCGCCCGCCACGAGGTCTTCAACGAGACCAACCGCGACGAGGTCCTCGCCGACGTCACCGCCTTCATCGACCGCGTCCTCGGCTGACCCCTCAGGGGCCCGGCGCGGGCGCGCCACCGGCGCGGCGGGTCGCGGCGGCCGCCGCCCGCCTCCTCTTGATCAGGTCGTGCCGATCCCAGATCAGCGGCCGCAGCTCGGCGGGGTCCGCCGGCGCGTCCGGGCAGGCGAGCACGTCGGCACGCGCCCGCCGGGACACGCTCACGTCGCGGTGGAAGCCCCGGAAGACCTGGATCTCCCCCTCGGAGCCGTGCCCCCACGACCCGAAGTACACGTAGTCCATCCCGTGGCGCCCGGACGGGTTCATGCCGCCGGCGAGCACCGCCCAGTCGCGCATCTCCAGCGGGGTGCGGGGCATGAGGGCGACCAGGCCGTGCAGCCGTTTCACGCGGCCGTCGCAGCGGTCCTTCCACCATTCGGCACGGAACCATTCCTGCCAGTCCGCGAGCGCGTCGTCCAGCCCGTGCGTCCGCCAGCGGACGGTTCCGTCCGGCGGGCGGCGGACCGGGAGCCGGCGCGCCAGGTCGCGCGCGGTCTTTCCGGTGAACGGCGTGTGCCAGGCGGGGACGAGGACGATCGGGTCGGCGGGGTCCGCGTCGAACGGCGTCGGGACGAGGAACGGACGGTCGACGACCACCAGCGTGCCGGGCCTCGCCTGGTAGGACAGGCCCCACAGCAGCCGGCCCAGAACCCTCGCGCCGCGCGGGTCGGACAGCACGTGCCATGTGCCGTGGAAAAGGTTCGTGCTGAACCGGACCCGCGCGCCCGGCCGCAGCCCGACGACCGTGTGGTCGCGGCCGGCGAGCCGCAGCGTCCGGCGGTGCAGCTTCATGCCGTCGCCCGTGTACCGGGCGTTGGCCGGCCGCTGCACCGCCCGCATCGCCGTCAGCCCTTCACGCAGATGAGCTGGCGCAGGTGCGCGACGACCTCGACGAGGTCGGACTGGGCGGCGATGACCGTCTCCAGGTCCTTGTAGGCCCCGGGGATCTCGTCGACGACACCGCCGTCCTTGCGGCACTCCACGCCCCTGGTCTGCTCGATCAGGTCGTCCACGGTGAAGTGCTTGCGGGCCTTGTTGCGGCTCATCCTGCGGCCCGCGCCGTGGGACGCGGAGTTGTAGGCGGTCTCGTTGCCGAGGCCGCGGACGATGTAGGTGCCGGTCGCCATGGAGCCCGGGATGATCCCGAGGTCGCCGCGGCCCGCGCGGATCGCGCCCTTGCGGGTGACCAGCAGCTCGACGCCGCCGTACTCCTCCTCCGCGACGTAGTTGTGGTGGCAGGAGATGACCTCGCCCCACTTGCAGCGCTTCTCGCCGAACCGCTTGGTGACGACGCCCTGCGCGAGCGCGGTCATGACGGCCCGGTTGCGGCGTGCGTACTCCTGCGCCCAGAACAGATCGTGCCGGTAGGCGTCCATCTTCGCGGTCCCGGTGAGGAACACGGCGAGGTCGTTGTCCGGGAGGTCCTGGTTGTGCGGGAGCTTGCGGGCGGCCTCGATGTGGTGCTCGGCCAGCTCGTTGCCGATGTTGCGGGACCCCGAGTGCAGGACGAGCCAGATCGCGCCGTCGTCGTCCGCGCACAGCTCCAGGAAGTGGTTGCCGCCGCCGAGCGTGCCCATCTGGGCGCGGGCGCGGCCGAGCCGGGCCCGCACCGCCGGGTGCAGGCCGTCGAAGCCCTTCCAGAAGTCGTACCAGCCGCGTTCCTTGAGGCTGGGGAGCCCGGACGGGTCGACGGCCGTCTTGTGGGAGCCGCGCCCGACGGGGATCGCCTTCTCCAGCCGGCTGCGGAGCCCGGACAGGTCGTCCGGCATGTCCTCGACGGTGAGGGACGACTTGACGGCGGTCATCCCGCAGCCGATGTCGACGCCGACGGCCGCCGGGGACACCGCGTCCCGCATCGCGATGACCGAGCCGACGGTGGCGCCCTTGCCGTAGTGGACGTCGGGCATCACCGCGAGGCCCTCCACCCACGGCAGGGCGGAGACGTTGCGGAGCTGGTCGAGGGCCAGGTCCTCGACGGTGTCGGGGTCGGTCCACATCCGGATCGGGACGCGGCCGCCCTTCAGAGTCTGGTACGGCATGCCCTCTCCTTGATCGACGGAACCGAACCGCGAACTATGACGCCAGAATCACCGATCCCGGTTCAACCGGTTTTCGCCGCGCCGGCGTCAGGAGGGCGGTCTCAGGAGGGGCGGCGTTCGGTCAGGCCGAGCCGGTCCAGGTGGCGCAGGAGCGCGACGGCGACGCGGCGGCCGGCCGCCAGGGCGTCGCCGGCCTGGGCGGGCGTGAACGGCTGCGGCAGGCCGGACAGCACGCGCAGCGCCTCCCGGTCGGCGCCCGGGAGCAGCACGATGTCGCCGTCGTCGTCGGCGATCCGCAGGACGGCGCCCGCGCGTTCCGCGCCGGCGAGGACCTCGCCCGTCAGGCCCAGCTCTTCGAGGCGCTCGGCGGTGGGCGGTTCGAAAGGGGCTTCGGCGAGGTCGGCCTGGAGACGCCGCACGCCGTCCGCCCAGGGCGGCGGGGGCGGTGGGGGCGTCGCGGCGACCGCCGTGGGAGGCGGGGCCGCCGCCGGCCCGGATTCTTCGGCCGGGGCCGGTACGGGGCCGTAGACGCGTCCCGCGGCCACCCGCAGCGGCGGCCGGACGAGCGCGGTGACGAGCTGCCGGGCCGGCAGGCCGAGCCGCAGCCGGACGGTCTCCAGCGGGATGCCCGGGGCGCGCGGGCTCGCGGCGGCGTGCCGGGACGTCTCCTCGGCGAGCCGGTCGAACAGCGACCGCCAGTGGGCCGGGTCGGCGACCCACTCGCCGTTCAGCGCGACGGCCTCCGGCGGCGGCGCGCAGCCCATCAGCGACAGCTCGGACCGGCGGAGCACGCCGTGCCGCCGCAGCACGATCGTGCCGTCCGGGCGGTCCGGCCAGGACGCCAGCTCCCGCGCGCGGGCCGCGCCGGCGCCGCGCCGGACGAGGGTCGGCGGCCGGACGTCCAGGACGCTGACCCCGGCGATCGACCGCCGCTCCGGGTCGCGCAGGACCCCGGTGTCGCCGAGGTGCAGCGCGAGCCGGGTGTTCAGCGTCAGCCGCGCGGTGTCCGGGCCGAGGGGCCGGAGCCGGACCGGGACGGCGGCCGAGCCGACGTGCAGCGTCAGCCGCCGCGCGAGCCTGCCGGACGCCTCACCGAACCGGGTGCGGACGTCGACGCTGGTGGTGTGCGTCCAGGCGCCCGGGGTCACCAGGGCCATGCCGGCGCCCACGCGTCCCGCGTCGCGCAGGGTCAGCACGACCCGCGAGACTCCCCCGACCGACTCGCGGGGCTCCCCGGCGCAGCCGATCGTGCGGACGCGGACGTGTTCCCCGGCGGGCATCAGGAGCAGCTCGTCGCCCACCGCGATCGTCCCGGCACCGAGGGTTCCGGTGACGACGGTCTGCCGCCCGGCGGTGAACGCGCGGTCCACCCACAGCCGCACCGGGGCGGCGGGGTCGGGGACGGGCAGCCGGCCGGTGAGGCGGTCGAGCGCGGCGGCCAGCTCGTCCATCCCGGCGCCGGTGACGGCGCTGACGGCGACGGCCTCCACGCCGCGCAGCGCGGTGCCGGAGAGCCGCTCGCGGATCAGGCGCAGCGCCAGCTTCGGGTCGGCGGCGTCGGCCTTGGTGACCGCGAGGACGCCGGACCGGACGCCGAGCGCACCGAGGGCGTCCAGGTGCTCGCGCGTCTGCGCCATCCAGCCCTCGTCGGCGGCGACGGCGAGCAGGACGGCCGGCGCGGGCGCCGCGCCGGCCAGCATGGCCGGGACGGACCGCTCGTCTCCGGGGACGTCCACGAACGCCACGCGCCGCCCCGAGGGCAGCTCCGTCCAGGCGCCCGGTTCGCCTGGCTCGGTGCCGGTGAGGGCTCGCACGAGCGCAGACTTGCCGTGCCCACCGTGGCCGGCGGTGGTGACGACCTGCATCAGTGTCCTTTCCGGACCTGAACGCGGAAGACCTCACAGGGACGAGCCGCGCGGGGAGAGGCAAAACGGGGGTTGTGCAGACGAAGGTCCACGGAAGGCAAGCCTATGGAGGCCGGGGCCCCGCGCAAACCAAGACGCGCGGACAGATCCGCACTCGCCGGGGGGACGACCTGCGGTGAATCGCGCCCTCTACACTTACTTACCCTAAGTAAGGAAAATGCCGCGATGCCGGGACCCGGCGACCGGCCGACGCGGGAGGTTCGCATGACCGGCGCCCCGGCCACGGCGCGCGAGGCGTCCGGGCATCCGGGCGGCCGCGCCCGGCCCACCGGGCCGACGCTGCTCGCGCTCGCGGCGGCCGGGATGGTCGTGTCGGTGCAGCAGACCCTCGTCCTGCCGCTGCTGCCGCAGCTCATGGACCGCTTCGACGCCTCCATCACCGACGTGACCTGGGTGTTCACCGCGTCCCTGCTGGCCGGCGCGGTGGCCACCCCGCTGCTGACGCGGTTCGGCGACATGTACGGCAAGAAGCGGATGATCCTGCTCGCGCTCGTGCTGCTGCTGACCGGCTCGGTGGTCTGCGCGGTGTCCGGCTCGCTTCCGGTGCTGATCGCCGGGCGCGCGCTGCAGGGCGTCTCGTCCGCGCTGATCCCGCTCGCGATCGGCATGATCAGGGACACCTTCCCGCCCGCCCGGGTCACCACGGCGATCGGCATCGTCAGCGCCACCATGGGCGTCGGCGGCAGCGCCGGCATGATCGTGACCGGGCTGATCGCCACCCGCACCTCCAGCCACCACCCGGTGTTCTGGATCGCCGCCGCGCTGGCCGCGGCCGCGCTGGCGCTGGCCGCGGCGGCGGCCCGGGACGTGGGCGTCCGGGCCGGGGGACGGCCCGACTACGCCGGCGCGGCGGTGCTCGCCGGCTGGCTGGTCTGCCTGCTGCTCGGCATCAGCCAGGGCAACGCGTGGGGCTGGACGTCCGGCGGCGTCCTCGCCCTGTTCGGCGCCGCCGCGGCGGCCTGCGCGGTCTGGGTCGTGATCGAGCTGCGCGTCCGGGCACCGCTGGTGCGGCTGAACCTGCTGGTCGGCGCCCGGTCGCTGTCGGCGAACCTCGTCTCGGCGCTGCTCGGCTTCTCGATGTTCGCCGCGTTCACGCTGATCGCCGGGTTCGTGCAGGCGCCCTCCGCGAAGGTCGGATACGGGCTGGACGGCTCGGTCCTGGACGTGGGCCTCTACATGCTGCCGAGCACGGTGACCATGCTGGTCTTCTCGGCGATGGCCGGGCGGATCGCGGCCCGCCTCGGCCCCGCCTGGACGCTCGCGATCGGGTCGGCGTTCGCCGGGCTGTGCTACGCCTGGCTCGCAGTGTCGAACTCGCACGGGTACGACATGCTCGCGTTCAGCGCCATCCAGGGCCTCGGGTTCGGGATCGCGTACGCGGCGCTCGGGACGCTCGCCGTCCAGCACGTCCCGATGGACCAGAGCGGGATCGCCAGCGGGATCAACTCGCTCGTGCGCACCACCGGCGGCAGCGTCGCGGGCGCCGTCACCGCGTCGATCCTGGCCGGGCGGGTGATCGACGGCACCGCGACACCCACCCTCGGCGGGTACGTGCTGTGCTTCTGGATCGTCGCCGCGGGCGCGGCCGTGGCCGCCCTCATCGCCGTCGCGCACGCCCTGCGCCACCCCTCCGAGACCTCCGTCCCGGCGGCGCGGGCCCTTGACGAACCGGCCCCCCGCCATGCCCTATAGGTGTGCGGCCCTAATCGCGGATCGAGGCCGCAGCGCAGACTCGGGCCATGGACCCGTCACCGGGAGGACCACATGGGCGCCTACGCGGCCGCGTACGAACGCAGCATCGCCGACCCGACCCGCTTCTGGGGGCTGGCCGCGCGGGACGTCCGCTGGCTCGTGCCGCCGGACCGGGTCCTGGACGACGGGGCGCCGCCGTTCTACCGCTGGTTCACCGGCGGTGAGCTCAACACGTGCGACAACGCGCTGGACCGGCATGTCGAGGAGGGCCGCGGCGACCAGACGGCGCTGATCTACGACAGCCCGGTCACCGGGACCGTGCGCACCTACACCTACCGGGAGCTGACCGGCCTCGTCGCCCGGTTCGCCGGGGCGCTGCGGGCGCAGGGCGTCGACCGCGGCGACCGCGTCGTCATCTACCTGCCGATGGTGCCCGAGGCGGTGATCGCGATGCTGGCGTGCGCGCGGCTCGGCGCGGTGCACTCGGTGGTCTTCGGCGGGTTCGCGGCGCGGGAGCTGGCCGTCCGCATCGACGACGCCCGCCCCAAGGCGGTGGTGTCGGCGTCCTGCGGGATCGAGGCGGGCCGGATCGTCCCCTACAAGCCGCTTCTCGACCAGGCCCTCGAACTGGCCCGGCACAAGGTCGAGCGGTGCGTGATCCGGCAGCGCGAGCAGCTGCACGCCGACCTGGTCCGGCCGCGGGACGTCGACTGGGACGAGGCGCTCGCCACGGCCGAGCCCGCCGAGTGCGTGCCCGTCGCCGCCACCGACCCGCTCTACATCCTGTACACGTCCGGGACGACCGGGCGGCCGAAGGGCGTCGTCCGCGACAACGGCGGGCACGCGGTGGCGCTGCGCTGGTCGATGGAGAACGTGTTCGGGGTCGGCGCCGGCGACGTGTTCTGGGCCGCGTCCGACGTCGGCTGGGTCGTCGGGCACTCCTACATCGTGTACGCGCCGCTGCTCACCGGCTGCACGACCGTCCTGTACGAGGGCAAGCCGGTCGGGACGCCGGACGCGGGCGCGTTCTGGCGCGTGGCGGCGCAGCACCGGGTGAAGGTGCTGTTCGCCGCGCCGACCGCGATCCGCGCGATCAAGAAGGAGGACCCGGAGGGCGCGCTGCTCGCCGGGCACGACCTGTCCCCGCTCGACGCGCTGTTCCTCGCCGGCGAGCGGCTCGACCCGGACACCTACCGGTGGGCGTCGCGCGTCCTGGACCGCCCGGTCATCGACCACTGGTGGCAGACCGAGACCGGCTGGCCGATCGTGGCGAACCTGCGCGGGCTGGAGCCCATGCCGGTCAAGGCGGGGTCGCCGTCGGTGCCCGTCCCCGGGTACGACGTGCGGGTCCTGGCGCCGGACGGCTCGGCCGTCCCGCCCGGCGCGGACGGCGACATCGCGATCCGGCTGCCGCTGCCGCCGGGCACGCTGCCCACCCTGTGGCAGGACGACGAGCGGTTCGTCGAGTCCTACCTGACGCGGTTCCCGGGCCACTACCTCACCGGCGACGGCGGGCACATCGACGAGGACGGCTACGTCTGGGTGATGGGCCGCACCGACGACGTGATCAACGTGGCCGGGCACCGGCTGTCAACCGGGACGATGGAGGAGGTCATCTCCTCCCATCCGGCGGTCGCCGAATGCGCGGTCATCGGCGTCCAGGACCCGCTCAAGGGGCAGGTGCCGCGCGGGCTCGTCGTGCTGAAGAGCGGGGTCCTGGCGGAGCCGGGAGAGGTGTGCGCGGAGCTGGTGAGGCTGGTGCGCGACCAGGTCGGGCCCGTCGCCGCGCTCAAGGAGATCTCGGTCGTGCCGGCGCTGCCGAAGACGCGGTCGGGCAAGATCCTGCGCGGTGTGATGCGGGGAATCGCGGACGGCCAGGAGGTATCGGTCCCGTCCACGATCGAGGACCCGGACGTGCTGGACGACCTGCGCCCCGTCCTGCGCCGGACGCCGTAGCCGCCGGTTGTACTCGGTCAGGGGGTGCGGCGGGTCCGCTCCGGCCAGAACGCCGCCACGAGGCAGACGCCGGCCGCCGCGAGGACGATCTGGAACAGGATCTCCCAGGGACTCCAGCCGCCGTCCCCCAGGCCGAACACGTGGACCAGGCCCGTCCCGGCGAACGCCGCGACGACACCGGCCCCCATCAGGAGCCACACCGGCATGGTCGGCCTGCCCGGCACGATCAGCCGCGCCAGGGCCCCGATGACCGCGCCCAGGACGACGGCCGCGGCCAGCCCCCCGATGGTCATCCGTACGCTCCTCCCGTCGCCTTCGGGCCCTCGTCGGAGCCCTACCCGCGTCCCGGGCGGCGACACGAGCGCGGGAGGCTAGCGGATGACGAGCGTGTGCCGTCCCCGGCCGACCAGTTCGCCGATGACCGGGGCGCCCGGAATCTCCCCGGCGACCAGCAGGCCGCCGGACGTCTGGGCGTCGGCGAGCAGCAGCCGCTCCTCCTCGGCGATGCGGCGGAAGTCGGTGTGCGGCGACACCCAGGACAGGTTGCGCCGGGTGCCGCCCGGTACGAACCCGTCCCGGAGCGCCTCGCGCGCGCCGTCCAGGTACGGGACGGCGGAGGCGTTCACGACGGCCGTGACCCCGCTCGCCCGCGCCAGCTTGTACAGGTGGCCGAGCAGCCCGAACCCGGTGACGTCGGTGGCGCAGGTCGCGCCGTGTTCGAGGGCGGCCCGCCCGGCGTCGGCGTTCAGCTCCGTCATGGTCGCGACCGCGTGCGGGAACTCCTCCCCGGTCGCCTTGTGCCGGGCGTTGAGGACGCCGATGCCGAGCGGCTTGGTCAGCGTCAGCGGGACGCCGGGGCGGCCGGCGTCCAGCCGCAGCAGCCGGTCCGGGTCGGCGACGCCGGTCACCGCCAGGCCGTACTTCGGCTCGGGGTCGTCGATGCTGTGCCCGCCCGCGATCGCGCAGCCGGCGAGGGCCGCCACGTCCCGTCCGCCGCGCAGCACCTCGCGGGCCAGCTCCACGGGCAGCGCGTCGGCGGGCCAGCCCAGCAGGTTGAGGGCGATCAGCGGTTCCCCGCCGACCGCGTACACGTCGGAGAGCGCGTTGGCGGCGGCGATGCGGCCCCAGTCGTAGGCGTCGTCGACGACCGGCGTGAAGAAGTCGGCGGTGGACACCACGGCCCGCGCCCCCTCGATCCGCAGCACGGCCGCGTCGTCGCCGTCCGGGCCGCCGACGAGGAGGGAGTCGTCCCCGCCGGTCAGGCCGGCCACGACCCGTTCCAGCTCCCCCGGCGGGATCTTGCAGGCGCAGCCGCCGCCGTGCGCGTACTGCGTCAGGCGGGCGGCGGGGGCGAGTCGGGTCACCGCAAGATTTAACGCACAACTATCTCAAATGATCAACAAACGGACAGTACGGGAGCGATCACCGAGGGCCCATCCCGGCCGCGACCAGCGCCGGATTCGGTGAAACCCTTGTCCGAACGTCGTTCGGCATGATGCGATTCGCTCTGCAAGTCATCACTTACATCAAGGGGCGACATGGGACGGACGATCTGCACGGCCCTCGCCGAGACCGCCGGGCGGCACGGCGCGAGGCCCGCCTACTCGGACCGGATCGACGGCGAATGGAAGACGCTGACCTGGGCTGACACCCGGACCCGCGCACTGGAGACGGCCGCCGGGTTCGCCGCCCTCGGCCTGGAGTCCGGCGACGTCGTCGCGCTGATGATGCCGAACCGCTCCGAGCACGTCATCGCCGACCTCGGGGCCGTCCACGCCGGCGGCGTCCCCACCACCGTGTACGCGACCCTCGCGCCCGACCAGGTCGCGTTCGTCGCGGGCCACTGCTCCGCCAGGTACGCCGTCCTGGACGGCAAGGACCAGCTCGACCGCTGGCTGCCGGTCCTCGGCCGGCTGCCCGGGCTCCGCAAGATCATCGTGGTGGACGCGGACGCCTGCCCGTCCGGCGACCTCTTCCTCACCTGGGACGCCCTCACCGAGCTCGGCCGCCGCGAGCTCGCCGCCGACCCGTCCGCCGCCGACCGGCGCTGGCGGGCCGTCAAGCCCGAGGACACCGTCACCCTCCTGTACACCTCCGGCACCACGGGCGACCCCAAGGGCGTCCTGATCACGCACTCGATGGTGCTGCACGAGGCCGAGATGGTGCGGCGGACCTCCGTCCTGCCCGACCATCCGTCCGGCATCTCCTACCTGCCGTTCGCGCACATCGCCGACCGCGTCCTCAGCTACTACCTGCCCGTGGGGCTGGCCTCCCACGTCCACTTCTGCCCCGACCCCTCCCAGCTCACGACGATCCTGGCCGAGGTGCGGCCGCACTCCTTCTTCGGCGTCCCGCGCGTCTGGGAGAAGGTCATGGCCGGCATCCAGGCCGTCCTGTCCGCCGAGCGGGACGAGGCGAAGAAGCAGGCCGTGACCGCCGCCCTCCACGCGGGCCGCGCCTACGTGACGGCACAGGAGTACGGCAACACCCTCACCCCCGAGATCACCGCCGCGTTCGAGACGGCCGACACGGCGGTCCTCACGCCGATGCGCGCCCTCCTCGGCCTGGACCGGGTGCGTCAGGCGTCCAGCGCCGCCGCCCCGCTGCCGGTCGAGGTCGCCCGCTTCTTCGCCGGGCTCGGCCTGAAGATCTTCGACGCCTACGGGATGACCGAGACGACCGGCGCCGTCACCGCCAACCTCGCCGACTCCTTCAAGCTCGGCACCGTCGGACGCCCCTTCCCCGGCGTGGAACTGAGGCTGGCCGGCGACGGCGAGATCCTCGTCCGCGGCGCCACCTGCACTCCCGGCTACCTGAACCGCCCGGACGCGACCGCCGACCTGATCGACCCGGACGGCTGGGTGCGCACCGGCGACGTCGGCCGCATCGACGCCGACGGCTTCCTCACCGTCGTCGACCGCAAGAAGGAACTGATCATCACCGCCGGCGGCGAGAACATCGCCCCGTCCCTGATCGAGAACCGGCTCAAGGAGCACCCCCTGGTCGGCCAGGCCCTGGCCTTCGGCGACCGCCGCCCGTACGTCGTCGCCCTCATCACCCTCGACGGCGAGGTCGCCCCCGTCTGGGCCGCCGCCCGCGGCATCGACACCACCGACCTGGCCGCCCTCGCCGCCCACCCCCTCGTCCTCGACGAGGTCGCCAAGGCCGTCGAGGACGCCAACACCCGCCTCGCCCGCGTCCAGCAGGTCAAGAAGTGGCGCCTGCTCCCCGCCGAGTGGACCGCCGAGAGCGAGGAGCTCACCCCGACCCTCAAGCTGAAACGCCGCGTCGTCCACGCCAAGTACTCCGCCGACCTCGACGCCCTCTACACCGGCTAAGATCGCCCGCGGAGGCGTGTGAGCGCCTGGTGGCCTCCCCGGCCTTCAAAGCCGACGGTCCCGAGCATCTCGGGACGGCGGGTTCGATTCCCGTACGCCTCCGCCACCCCCGTTCCGGCGGCGGGGCGCCGCGTACGGTTGGGGCATGGTGGCGCTGGTGATCCCGTCGTTCGCGGCGGTGGTGGCGAACTGGAGCATCGACCGGACGGACCGCCGGGAGTGACGGGGCCGGACGTCGCGGCGGTGCTGGACCTGGCAGGGATCTTCGTGTTCGCGGTGTCCGGGGCGCTGGCGGCCGTCCGGCAGCGGCTGGACGTCGTCGGGATGGTCGTGCTGGCGGAGATCACCGCGCTGGGCGGCGGGATCATCCGGGACCTGATGATCGGGGCGGTGCCCCCGGCGGCGTTCACCGACCTCGGGTACGTGCTGGTGCCGCTGGCGGCGTCGGCGCTGGTGTTCTTCTGGCATCCGCAGGTGACGCGGCTGCTGCCGGCGGTGCTGCTCTTCGACGCGGCGGGGCTCGGGCTGTTCTGCGCGACCGGGACGGTGAAGGCACTCGCCTACGGACTGTCCCCGGTGCATTCGGTGCTGCTCGGGATCGTGACGGCGGTCGGCGGCGGCATCCTGCGGGACATGCTGGGCGGTCAGATCCCCGCGGTGCTCTACGACCGGCAGCTCTACGCGCTGCCGGCGCTGCTGGGCGCCGCAGTGACCGCGGCCGCGGACGCCGCGGACCTGCACGGAGGCGCCGTCACCGCCGGCGCCGCCGCCATGGCGTTCGGACTGCGGGTGCTCGCCCTGCGGTACGGGTGGCGGGCGCCCCGGCCGCGCGGCGTTCCCGACTAGCCCCCGCGCCGCCTTCGTGTATGACGGATTTCCGGGGTACCGTCACGGTCATGGGGCGGATCACCGTGCGGAAGCCCGTGCTGCGGCTGAGCACGTCCGGGTCGCGCGGGCGCAGGCCCGACACGCTCGCGGTGGAGGAGCCGCTGGAGATCCGCGTGGCCGGCAAGCCGCTGACGATCACGATGCGCACGCCCGGGCACGACTTCGACCTGGTCGCAGGGTTCCTGGCGGCCGAGGGCGTGATCGGGGCGGCCGGCGACCTCGCGACCATGCGGTACTGCGCGGACACGGCGGAGCAGAACACGCTGGACGTCGTGCTCGCGGCCGGCGTGGCGCCGCCGGACGACTCGATGACCAGGGCGTTCACGACGACGAGCGCGTGCGGGGTGTGCGGGAAGTCGAGCATCGAGGCGCTGCGCGCCGACCGGCCGTACGAGGTGGCGGGCGACCCGCTCCGGCTCACCCCGGGCGTCCTCGCGGCCATGCCGGGCCGGCTGCGCAAGGCGCAGCGGGTGTTCGACCGCACGGGCGGGCTGCACGCCGCCGGGCTGTTCGACGCGGCGGGCGGGCTGCTCGCCGTGCGCGAGGACGTCGGCCGGCACAACGCCGTCGACAAGGTGATCGGGTGGGCGCTGCGGCAGGACCGGCTGCCGCTGACCGGGACCGTCCTGATGGTCAGCGGGCGGGCGTCGTTCGAGCTGACGCAGAAGGCGATGACCGCGGGCGTCCCGGTGCTGGCGGCGGTGTCGGCGCCGTCCTCGCTGGCGGTGGAGCTCGCGGAGGACGCCGGGATGACGCTCGTCGGATTCCTGCGCGGCGAGACCATGAACGTCTACGCGGGGGCGCAGCGTATCGGGCCGTGACGTGCGGCTCTTGTCACGACGCACCGAAAACCAAGCGGTAACTTGTTGGGCTGTCCTCAAGAAACCACGGGCCCGGCGGAGGTTGACTGCTCTGCCAATGGCAGACGCGCGGCGAGGGGCACGCCGCGTCCGGCAGGACGCGTGGGAGGCGAGGACCCGATGACGAGGCCCCTGGCGGACGGCGGTCCGGCGCCCATCGACGAGCGGCATCCGCCGATCAGGCCGCGGCGCGTCTCCTTCGACTGGTCGGACACGCCGCTGCACTGGGTGCCGGGCGACCCGGTCGCCACGCACATCATCAACTCGTTCCACATCGTCCTGCCCGAGGGCGAGAAGTGGTTCATCCAGTGCGTCAAGGACGCCCGCCCGCATATCAGAGACGAGCGGCTGCTGGAGGAGATCAAGGGGTTCATCGGGCAGGAGATGGTGCACGCCCGCTCCCACCAGGGCGTGCTCGACCAGATCCTGGAGCGCGCCGGGATCGACGTCTCCAAGATCACGGACGCGGCGGGCCGGGGCAACGCCGAGCGGCCCGCGCAGATGGCGGCGCTGAAGGAGCGCGACCCGCGGGCCTGGCGGCGCCGGCTGCGGTTCGAGCTGGCGGCGGTCGCCTCGATCGAGCACTACACCGCCGTGCTCGGCCAGTGGATCATGGACAACGACCGGCTCGACGAGGCCGGCGTGGACCCGACGATGCTGGACCTGCTGCGCTGGCACGGCGCCGAGGAGGTCGAGCACCGGTCGGTGGTCTTCGACGTCTTCAAGGCCATGGGCGGCGGCTACGCCACCCGCGTCGCGGCCTGGGTGGTGTCGCTGTTCTTCCTGTACTGGGCGCTGATCGGCGGCTCGCTGTATCTGCTCAGGCAGGACCCGACGATCAAGCGGCGGGTGACGCCGCTGCGCGTCTACCGCTCGTACCGGCGGTCGGTCCGGCTCGGCCACGTGCCCGGGGTCTTCCGGCTCCTGCTCGGCGAGGCGCCCGTCTACCTCAGGCCGAACCACCACCCGTCGAAGGTGTGCTCGACGCCGCGCGCCCTGGAGTACCTGAGGCGGTCGCCCGCGGCGAAGGCCGCGGGCTACGACCCGTACTAGACCCGCCGGCCGTGGCGGGCGTCACGCCGGCGGCTCTTGACCGGGGGACGATTCGGCGATTTATTAACGTCGTGTCCAATAAAGTGGCGCTCGCCCGCGTGCACGACGAGGCGGAGCTCGAGCGATTCCGTGCCGTCCAGCGGCTGTGCTACCGGTGCGCCGAGGAGGTCGCCGGCACGCTCGAACCGGGCGTGACCGAACGCGAGGCGTGCCGCCGCATGCGCCGCTGGCTGCGGGAGCGGGGCGTCGACGACTGGCTGCACACCCCGTTCGCCTGGTTCGGCGACCGGTCGGCGTTCCGCGGCTTCAAGGTGCCCACGCAGTTCCTTCCCGGCGGGACGCGGCTGGAGGAGGGCATGCCGTACATCCTCGACATGGCGCCGGTGAGGGACGGCTACTCCGCCGACATCGGGTACGGGGGCGTCCTCGGGGAGAACCGCGTTTGGGAACGGCTGGACGCCGACCTCGCCGCCTACCGGACGCTCATCCTCGATCTGGTGCGGGAGCGCCGCACGTTCGCCGGCATCTACGCCGAGGTGGACGCGCTCATCGACCGGCAGGGCTACGAGAGCCGGCACCGCAAGTACCCGGGGCGCGTCATCGGCCACCAGGTCGGGATCATCGGCGGGATCCTCCCCAGACGCGTGGGATTCCCGTTCGGTGTACGGTTCCTCCAGACCATCGGCCGCGAACTGGTCAAGGAGCGCCTCGAAGGGCGCTCCCCGCTCTGGAACGGGGCCGCGCAGTCCCAGCACCCCCCGACGCCCGGGCTGTGGGCGGTCGAGCCCCACATCGGGTTCCGCGGCGTCGGCGTGAAGTTCGAGGAGATCCTCGTGGTCACCGAGGACGACGCGTACTGGCTCGACGACGACCTGCCCCACGTGCACCGGTGGGCCCGACGGGAGACGACCCCATGACACCCCCCGCTCCACCCGTCACCAAGAGGCGCGTCCGGGGCGACGGTGTCGACCTCGCCGTCTATGAGCAGGGCGACCGGTCGAACCCGACCCTCCTGCTGGTCCACGGCTATCCCGACACCCACGCCGTCTGGGACGAGGTGGCCGGACGGCTCGCCGGGCGGTTCCACGTCGTCAGGTACGACGTGCGGGGCGCGGGCGCCTCCTCGCGGCCGTTCGGGAGCAGGCGCTACACGTTCGACTACCTGATGTCGGACATGCGGGCCGTGCTCGACGCCACCGCACCCGAGCGCAAGGTGCACCTGGTCGGCCACGACTGGGGGTCGATCCAGTCGTGGGAGGCCGCCTGCACGATGCCGGACCGGTTCGCCTCGTTCACCTCGATCTCCGGGCCCTGCCTCGACCACGTCGCACACTGGATGCGGCGGAACCTGGCCCGGCCGACGCCCGCCAACCTGCGTCGGGCGGCGGGGCAGGCGATCCGGTCCTGGTACATCTACTTCTTCCAGACGCCGCTCCTGCCGGAGCTGCTGTGGCGGGCCGGGATGGCCGGGCCGTTCAGCAAGGCGCTGCAGCTGGGCGAGGGCATCCCGGTCCGGGACGGCCACCCGGCCCGGACCATGGCCCGCGACGCCGCCGCGGGCGTCGGACTGTACCGGGCGAACATGATCCGGCGGCTCCGCCGTCCGCGTGACCGGCGCACGGACGTCCCGACGCAGGTCATCGTCCCCACCCGGGACCTGTTCGTCTCGCCGCATCTGGTGGGCGGCCTGGCCGGACGCGTCCCGAACCTGTCGCTGCGGCCCATCGCCGCCGGGCACTGGGTGCCGCGCAGCCACCCCGGCGTCGTCGCCCGCTGGATCATCGAGCACGTCACGGGTGTCCAGGGCGGCCCGCTGAGCGCCGCCGAGTCACGCGCGCTCGCCCGGGCCAGGGTCGGCGGGAACCGGCGCCCGTTCGAGGGCTCCCTCGTCGTCGTCACCGGAGCGGGCAGCGGAATCGGACGCGCGACCGCGCTCGCCTTCGCCGAACGCGGCGCCGAGGTGGTCGCGGCCGACCTCGACCTGTCCACCGCGCAGCGCACCGCCGAACTCGCCGGTCTCCTCGGCCCGGCCGGCCACGCCTTCCAGGTCGACGTGGCCGACCCCACCGCGATGGAGGACTTCGCCAAGTCCGTCCTGCACGACCACGGAGTGCCGGACGTCGTCGTCAACAACGCCGGGATCGGGATGGCCGGGGCCTTCCTCGACCACACCGCCGACGACTGGCAGAAGATCCTGGACGTCAACCTGTGGGGCGTCGTCCACGGCTCACGGCTGTTCGCCAAGCAGATGGTGGAGCGCGGGCAGGGCGGCCACATCGTGAACACGTCCTCGGCCGCCGCGTTCACGCCGTCCCGCGCGCTGCCCGCCTACGCGACGAGCAAGGCGGCGGTGCTGATGCTGTCGGAGTGCCTGCGCGCCGAGCTGAAGGGCCAGGGGATCGGGGTCAGCGCCATCTGCCCCGGGATCGTCAACACCAACATCACCCGGACGTCCCGCTTCGTCGGCCAGGGGAAGGACGAGGAGGAGCGGAGCCGGCAGCGGGTCGCGCGGGCCTACGCGCGCCGCGGCTTCGGGCCGGACCGCGTGGCGGAGCGGATCGTCGCGGCCGTCCGCGACGACCGGCCGGTGGTACCGGTGACACCGGAGGCACGGCTGAGCTACCTGGCGTCCAGAATCGCCCCCGGCGTGATGCGCCGGCTGGCCCGGCTCGACGTCGGCTGATCCGCGCCCGCCCGGTACCCGTAGGGTGATCACCGGGGAGGCGGTGCCACATGGCCGACGCGGTGGTCATCGGCGCGGGACCGAACGGGCTCGTCGCCGCCAACGTGCTGGCCGACGCGGGATGGGACGTGGAGGTCCTCGAGGCGCAGCCGGAGCCGGGCGGCGCAGTCCGCAGCGACCGGGGCGTCCATCCCGACTACGTCAGCGATCTGTGCAGCGCGTTCTACCCGCTCGGCGTCGCGTCGCCGGCGATGCGGGCGCTGGATCTCGAACGACACGGATTGCGCTGGCGGCACGCTCCCGCCGTCCTCGCCCATCCGCTCCCCGACGGACGCTGCGCCGTCCTCGAACGCGACCCGGAGGCGACGGCCGCCGGCCTCGACGCGCTGGGGAAGGGCGACGGCGAGGCGTGGCTGCGGCTGTACGGCCTGTGGGAGGAGCTGGGGGAGGACGTCCTGCGCGCCCTGTTCACCCCGTTCCCGCCGGTCCGGGCCGCGCTTCCGCTGGCGGTGTCGGCGCGCCGCGCGGGCGGCCTCCGCGTCCTGCGCTCGCTGCTGGCGCCGGTCCGCACGCTCGGTGAACAGGAGTTCGGCGGACCCGGCGGCCCGCTGCTGCTCGCCGGGTGCGCGCTGCACACCGACCTGTCCCCCGAGTCGCCGGCCGGGTCGCTGTTCGGCTGGCTCCTCGCCATGCTCGGCCAGCGGTACGGGTGGCCGGTCCCCGAGGGCGGCGCGGGCGAACTGACGGCGGCGCTGGTGCGGCGGCTGGAGTCCCGCGGCGGACGTGTCCGCTGCGGCACCCCGGTCACGTCGGTCGTCGTCCGGAACGGGCGCGCGCTCGGCGTCCGCACGGCGTCCGGTGAGCCGGTGCGCGCCGCCAGGGCGGTGCTCGCGGACGTCCCGGCTCCCGCCCTCTACGGCGGTCTGGTCCCGTGGGCCGACCTGCCCGCCTCGCTCCGCGCGGACATGCGGCGCTTCACCTGGGACCCCGCCACCTTCAAGGTCGACTGGGCGCTGTCGGGCCCGATCCCCTGGACATCGCCCGGCGCCGGACGTGCCGGGACCGTCCACCTGTCCCCCGGCCTGGACGAGCTGACCGGCTACAGCAGCCACCTCGCCACCGGCCGGGTCCCGTCCGAGCCGTTCACGCTCCTCGGCCAGATGACGACGGCCGACCCCGCCCGGTCCCCCGCCGGAACCGAGTCGGCCTGGGCCTACACCCACGTCCCCCAGCGGGTGAAGGCCGACGCCGGGCCCGGCGGCATCACCGGCGTCTGGGACGAGCGCGAACAGGCGGTCATGGCGGACCGGGTCGAGGACGTCGTGGAGCGCTACGCGCCGGGATTCCGGTCCCGCGTCGTCGCCCGCCGCGTCGTCGCGCCGCCCGCGTTCGAGGCGCACAACGCCGGCCTGCGGAACGGCGCGCTCAACGGCGGCACGGCGATGATCCACCAGCAGCTCGTGTTCCGCCCCGTGCCCGGTCTCGGGCGCGCCGAGACCCCGGTCGCGGGGCTCTACCTGGCCTCCGCGTCCGCGCATCCCGGCGGCGGCGTCCACGGCGCGTGCGGCGCCAACGCCGCACGCGCCGCGCTGGCCCACGCCGGCCCCGCGGGACGCCTGCTCACCCCCGCCCTCAACGCGCTGACCCGCCTCGTCGCCCCCTGACGCGCACCGCCTCCGCGTCGGTCCGCCCCGACGTTTACCGGCTCGGGGTTTCCCCGGACGCCGGAACATGCGACCTTTGCAGGAACAAGCCCGGCGACCGGCCCCGCCCCCGGCGGCCGTCGTCCCACGGGTCCGAAACCGGCACCGGAGCGTGAGGCATGCGGATTCGCGACATTCTGCGGAGGAAGGGAGACGCGGTGGCCACGGTGCGGCCCGAGGCCACCGTGCGGCAGTTGCTCGCCATCCTGGCGGAGCACAACATCGGAGCGGTGGTGGTCTCGCCCGACGGCACGTCCATCGCCGGCATCGTCTCCGAGCGGGACGTGGTGCGGCGGCTGCACGAGCACGGCGCCGCGCTGCTGGACCGTCCCGTCTCCGACATCATGACCGCCGAGGTCCGCAGCTGCGGCCCCGGCGACCAGGTGGAGGACCTGCGGCGCGTCATGACCGAGCACCGCTTCCGGCACGCGCCCGTCGTCGCGGACGGCCGGCTCGCCGGGATCGTCAGCATCGGCGACGTCGTCAAGAGCGCCATCGACGAGCTGGAGAGCGAACGGGAACACCTGGTCGACTACATCCAGCGCGCCCCGTAGCCCCGGTCGGACGCAGCACCGGTCGGACGGCGCCGGTCAGACGTAGGCGGGCAGCGGCCGGGCGGCGGGCGCCGCCTCGACCTCACGGCAGGCGAGGGCCAGCCGCTCGGCCGCCAGGCGCAGCGTGTCCGGCGGCAGCACGTACGGCAGCCGGAGATAGTCCTCCAGGACGCCGTCCGCGCCGAACACCGGGCCGGCGACCACCCGGACGCCGAGCCGCTCGGACGCCTCGGTGAGCCGCGACGCGACGGGCGCGCCGATCCGCGCCCAGAGCGACATGCCGCCCGCGGGCAGCCGGAACTCCCAGCCGGGCAGCAGCTCGCGCAGCGCCGCGGCGAGCGCGTCACGGCCGCGCAGCAGGCTCTCGGCACGCTCGGCGCGGACCTCCTCCACCCGCAGCAGCAGCTCCCGGACGATCAGCTGGTCCAGCACCGGGCTCGCCATGTCGAACGGCTCGCGGGCGAGCACCAGGCGGCGGGCCAGCGGCGCGGTGGTGCGGATCCAGCCGATCCGCAGCCCGCCCCACAGCAGCTTGGACGCCGACCCGATCGTGACGACCCGCCCGCCGGCGTCGTAGGACGCGAGCGGCGGCTCGCGCGGCGCCTCGGGGTCGTGGGCGAGGTCGGCGAACGTCTCGTCGCAGACGAGGAACGCGTCGGCGCGCCGCCCGGCGTCGACGAGCGCGGCCCGGTCGTCCGCGGACATCAGGTGGCCGGTCGGGTTGTGGAAGTCGGGGATCGTGTACGCCATCCGGACCGCGGCCTGCCGCATGGCGCCCGCGGCGAGCTCGACGTCCCAGCCCTCGTTGACGCCGACCGGGACGAGCCGGGCGCCGCGGCGGCGGAGCGCGCCGAGCGCGTGCGGGTAGGTGGGGCGCTCGACCATGACGGCGTCGCCCGCCTCGATGAGCAGCTCCGACAGCAGCGTGAACGCGTGCTGCGCGCCGGTGGTGACGACGATCTGGTCGGCGCGCGTGGGGACGCCGCGGGCCGCGTAGCCGTCCGCGATGACCTGCCGCAGGCTCGCCAGCCCGGCGGGTTCGTAGCCGGGGCCGGAACTGTAGCGGGGCAGCTCGTCGACGGCCGCGGCGACGGCCTCGCCGAAGATCGCGGGTGCGCCGGGGGTGGCGCAGCCGAGGTCGATGAAGGACGGGTCGTCGGGCGCGGGGTGGGCCCTGCCGAACCGGTGGCCGGCCGGGGCCGCGGTGGCCGGGTCGGCCGCCGACATGCGGACCGGGGGCAGCGCCGTCCAGCTTCCCGCGCCCTGCCGGCTCTCGATGTAGCCCTCGTCGCGGAGCCGGTCGTAGGCGGTCGTCACGGTGGTGCGGCTGACCCCCAGGGCGGCGGCCAGGTCGCGCTCGGCGGGCAGCCGGGTCCGCAGCGCGAGCCGGCCGTCCAGGACGAGGCCGCGCACCGACCGGGCCAGCGCCGCGTAGACGGGCCGCTCCCGTGACACGTCGCCCAGCAGCCGGGCGAGATGCGGACCGCTCACGTAACGCGTACTCATACAAGCCACTTTCGCATATTGGCCCTGCAAATGCCAGGCCACTTGTCCGGAGAATGACCTGGAACGATGGCCACTAGTGGGTTGGAGCACGATAATGGCCTTGATGGCGCGCCGTCTGGTGCAGCTCTATGTTGGATTGGCCTTGTACGGGCTCGGGATCGCCCTCCAGGTGTCGTCCGGCCTCGGCAACGACCCGTGGGACGTCTTCCACCAGGGCCTCTCCCGGCGTCTCGGACTGTCGATCGGCATGTGGATCATCATCGCCGGCGCGGTCGTGATGCTCGCCTGGATTCCGCTCCGGCAGCGGCCCGGGATCGGGACGGTCAGCAACGTCGTGCTCGTCGGCGCGTTCGCCGACCTGTTCCTCTGGCTGCTGCCGGACCCCGGCGCGCTCGCGGCACGCTGGGCCTACCTGATCGCCGCCGTCCTCGTGGGCGGCTTCGCCACCGGCTGCTACATCGGCGCGGGCCTCGGCCCCGGGCCGCGGGACGGGCTGATGACCGGCCTCGCCGCGCGGGGCCGCTCGATCCGCGTGGTCCGGACGGCGATCGAGCTGGCCGTGCTCGCCACGGGCTGGCTGCTGGGCGGCACCGTCGGCGTCGGGACCGTCCTGTACGCCGTCGCGATCGGGCCGCTCACCCACGTCCTGCTGCCCGCGCTGACGATCAAGCCCCGTGCCCCTGAGCCCGCGCCGGAACCCGAGCCCGTCTGCGCCGCCTAGCGGCGGAAGAGTCGGACGGCCTGCTCCGCGAGCGCGGTGAGCAGGGGCGCGGCGTCCGCCTTCAGCTCGGCGAGCGTCCGCGGGCCGTCGGCGAGACTGAAGGCGGCGGTCAGCCCGAGCGCGTGCAGTTCGTCCAGCGGCCCCGCGACGCCGCCGGCGAGGGCGACGCACGGCGTCCCCCGCTCCCGGGCGAAGGTCGCGACGGCGGAGACGACCTTGCCGGCGGCGCTCTGCCCGTCGACGCGGCCCTCCCCCGTGATGACCAGGTCCGCCCCGGCCAGCGCGACCGGGAGGCCGACGGCCTCGGCGACGAGGAGCGCGCCGCCGGCCGGCTCCGCGCCGAGCAGGCCGGCGAGCCCGCCGCAGGTGCCGCCCGCCGCGCCCGCGCCGGGCAGGTCGTGGACCCGGACCCCGCCGTGCGCGGCCACGACGTCGGCGAAGACGGTGAGGGCGGCGTCCAGCTCCGCCACCTGGCCTGGGGACGCGCCCTTCTGCGGGCCGAACACGGCGGCGGCGCCGTCCGGCCCGACCAGGGGGTTGGTCACGTCACAGGCGACCCGGAACCGGGTCGCGCGCACCTCGCCGGGCACCCCGGAGTCGTCGATCGACGCGAGCCGGGCGAGCGCCGCCCCGCCCGGAGGAAGCTCCGCGCCGCGGTCGTCCAGGAGGCGGACGCCGAGCGCGCGCAGCAGCCCGGCGCCGCCGTCGGTGCTGGCGCTGCCGCCGATGCAGACGAGGACGTCGCGGGCGCCGCGCCGCACCGCGTCGGCGATCAGCTCGCCGGTGCCGGTGGTGGCGGCGTTCATCGGGTCGGGCGGAACGTCCTCGACCAGCGGCAGGCCGGACGCCGCGGCCAGTTCCACCACCGCGGACCGCCCGTCGCCGGACAGGGCGTAGCGCGCCTTGACCGGACGTCCCAGCGGGTCGGTGGCGGCGACCTCGATCGCGTCGCCCGCCCGGGCGCTGAGGAAGCAGTCCAGGGTGCCCTCGCCGCCGTCGGCCATCGGGACCGCGACCACCTCGGCGTCCGGCACGGCGCGCCGGGCGCCCGCCTCGACGGCGGCGCACACCGCCGCCGCGGACAGGCTGCCCTTGAACGAGTCGGGCGCGACGACGATCCGCATCAGCACTCCGCCGCGGTCATCGCTCGGCCGCCGTCATCGTTCTGCCGCGAGCGTCGCGAGGACGGAGGCGAACTCCTCGGGCAGGACCAGGGTGTCGCCCTCGTAGCGGGTTTCGAGGTAGGTCAGCTCACCGGCGCGCCACCAGTAAAGGTGCGGGCTCAGCGATCCGGGCCCCTCCTCGTACGCGCGGTGAGCCTGCGCGTGGAGTTCAGTGGCGGCCGCCACGGCCTCGCGGTAGCGGGCCCGCGGACAGGCTTCGGCGATCTTGAGCGGGTGCGCGACGATGAGGCTGCGGTTGGGGGCGATGACCAGCGCGCCGTACGGGCCGATCGACAGGTACTCCTCCAGCCACGCCAGGTGGGTGACGGCGTAGAACGTCCAGCCGTGCAGGACCGAGACGCGGACGCCGCCGAGGTCCTGCTCGTCCAGCTGGAGCGGCCCGTCGGCGCGGACGTTGGAGCGGCCGAGCATGAACAGCGCGTCGCCGGACACCGGCCAGCCGTTCATCTCCTCGGTGGTGACCGTCCGGACGGTGGTGGGGGTGTCGACCACCACGACCTCGATCAGCCCGGGCGCGAACGGCCGGGCCGCGAGGACGCCGTTGTCGGCCTCCGCCGGGTAGATGCGGGTGCGCAGCAGATGCTGGGCGAGGTCGAAGTCGCTGAGGTCGAGGGGCTCCTCGACCGCGGTGACGATCGTGGTGACGTGGTCGGAGACCAGCGCGGGCCAGTCGTCGCGCGGCACGAGCCGGGCGAGCTGCCGCAGGTCGCGCAGGCTGACGTGCAGCCGGTTGGCGCCCTCCAGCAGCATCACCTCGCCGGGCGCGCGGCTGCAGGTGTAGCCGAGGCTCTCGGCGACGAGGACGAGCAGTGAGTCGAGGGTCCCGTCGTCCCATGGTTCGGGACGGGCGTGGCGGCCGCTCATCGCGCACCTCCTGGGGGCGCTTCGAAGGTGAGCGCGCCGGGGTCCGGCACGGCGGGGTGCGGATCTGTGCTTGCGGGGTCGGGGGCGTGCAGCACGGCGGGGGCGCCGAGTTCCAGGGTGTGCTGGCGCGGGCCGTGCCCGGCGGGGAGGCCCGCCAGGACCGGGACGCCGAGCGGGCCGAGCCGCGCGGCGAACACCGAGTCGAGCTCGGCGGGGTCGCCGCAGTCCTTCCAGGTGCCGAGCGCCACGCCGGCCGCGCCGTCGAGCCAGCCCGCCTGGAGGAGCTGGACCAGCATCCGGTCGATCCGGTAGGGCGCCTCGGTCACGTCTTCGAGGAAGACGATGCGGCCGGCGGCGGGCGGCGGCGCGTACGGGGTGCCGAGCACGGCCGTCAGCAGCGAGAGGGTGCCGCCGGTGAGCGGGCCTTCGGCGCGTCCGGGCCGCAGGGAGTGCGTGCCCGACAGGGTCACCGGACCGCCGAACAGGGCCGCGCGGAGGCCGTCCAGAGAGTCGTCCGGCGCGGCCGGGTCCAGGTCGGCGATCACGCCGGCCGGCATGGGGCCGAAGGACGTGGTGACGCCCAGGCGCGTTCCGAACGCGGTGTGCAGGGCGGTGATGTCGCTGGAGCCGTGCAGGATCTTCGGGCCGCCGCGGGAGGCGTCCGACGCCTCCGTCGCCGCGTGCAGGGCGTCCCAGTCGAGACGGTCCAGGACGCGCGTGGCGCCGTAGCCGCCCCGCGCGCAGACGACCGCGCGGACCCGCGGGTCGCACCAGGCGGCCTGGAGATCGGCGGCGCGGTCGGCGTCGCCTCCCGCCAGCCGGTGCCAGTCGGCGCGCACCGGCCCGGAAGGGCCGAGGTTGACACGGTCCAAAGCGTGCTTTCCGACCACCACGTCAAGGCCGAGGTCGCGCAGCACGGCGCAGCCCGCCTCCAGCCGGGCGGGCTCGGCGGGGCCGCTGGGCGCGACCACCGCGACACGATCGCCGGGCCGCAACCGCCCGTACCTGCGGGCCTTTCGCGCGCGCCCCGCGCCGCCGGGCATGCCGACGGCGGGCGCGTCGGACGGCCCGTCGGCCGCCTCCGCGCGGGCGCCCCCGCTGTTCAACCCGATCCCTCCTCGCACCGCGACGGATAGAGCTTGTCAGGATCCGGACGCCAGCGGAAGGGGCGGCCGGTCACGACCCGCAAACAGATCACCGCCCCGTGCCGAGGACGAGCCCGGCGAGGCGCGGCAGCGTCTCGCCGATCGGCCGGCGCAGCACGGCGTCGGCCAGCCCATCGTAGGGCGTCTCCTCCGCGTTGATGATCACCAGGCGGGCGCCGTGGTCGACCGCCTCCAGGCACAGCCCGGCGGCGGGCTGCACGGTCAGCGACGTGCCGACGGCGAGGAACAGGTCGCAGGACCGGGCCGCGGCGACCGCCGCGTCCAGGACGTCCCGGTCGAGGGCCTGGCCGAAGGAGATCGTCGCCGACTTCTGGACGCCGCCGCAGTCGGCGCAGGGCGGGTCGTCCTCGCCGGCGTCGACGCGGGCGAGGATCTCGGTCATGGGGGTGCGCAGTTCGCAGGCGAGGCACACGGCCTCCCGCACCGTCCCGTGGATCTCGATGACCGCGTCCGCCGACGATCCGGCGCGCTGGTGCAGGCCGTCGATGTTCTGGGTGATCAGGGCGCGGAGCCGTCCCGCCCGCTCCAGCTCGACCAGGGCGGCGTGCGCGGCGTTCGGCTCGGCGCGCCAGACCGGGTGATCGCGGCGGGCCCGCCAGGACCGGCGGCGCACCTCCGGGTCGGCCAGGTACGCGCCGATCGTGGACATCGCCTCGGCCGAGGGGTCCTTCGTCCAGACGCCCTGCGGGCCGCGGAAGTCGGGGATCCCGCTGTCGGTGGAGATCCCGGCGCCGGTGAGTACCGTGATCGACTCGGCCTTCGGCAGAAGTTCGGCGAGCGTCATGGGAGCGTCCACCCTCCACATGGTAGGTCCAGGGCGGCCCGCCCCGGCCCGGATGACGGACCGGTACTCGGCGGCTAACGGATGGGTATCGGGCGGCCCCTTACGGAGGGTCACGGAGCGACCGGGCCTCAAAAGGTGACAAACTTGGCCCGGTATGAGATCGACGCCGCACATCCTGGTGATCAACGGCACCAAGGTCCGCCGCCCGGTGTTCATCCTGGGCGCTCCGCACTCGGGTGCGGAGCTCCTCGCGCGTGCGGTCAAGCGCTCCCCCGGCTTCCATCTGACCACCGGCCGGCACGGCGTCCTGCGGGTCACCTACGCGTTCGCCAGGCAGCCCTCCATCGCGAACGAGCGCGGGAAGGGCGCCGCGCGGGTGCTGCGGGACGCCTACGCCGAGGCGTGGCAGGTCTCGGCGCGGGCCTGCGCGCAGTGCCCGGACGAGTGCCGCGAGCTGGGCGGCCTTCCGCCGCGCCCGCCCGGCCCGCCGGACCGGCCGGCGCAGGAGGCCGACCTGCGGGAACCGTGCGTGGAGCCGAACGGGCTGGCCCGGTTCGCCGACGCCTCACCCGACCTGATCTACAGCGCCGACGTGCTGCTGGACGCCTTCCCCGACGCCCAGCTCGTCCAGCTGATCCGGGACGGCCGGGACGCCGTCGCCGACATGCTGGACGACGAGCGCTGCCTGGCCTGGTTCAAGCCCGGCCTCGCCAACCTCGACACGGTCTTCCCCAACCCGTTCTTCGGCGTCGAGGACCACACCGACCGCAACCGGTGGCCGCGCGCGGCGCCCGCCGTCAAGTGCGCGATGCGGTGGCGCGGCTCGGTGCGGCTCAGCGCCAAGCTGCGCCAGCAGGTTCCGGAAGAGCAGCTGTTCACCGTCCGTTACGAAGATCTCGTCTCCAGGCCGCGGCGCGTCGGCGCCGATCTGTCGGAGTACCTGGACGCGCCGCTGTCCAAGACGGCGCTGTCGGGTCTGGTGCGGGCCGGGGACCGGGACGCCGGCGAGCCGGGCGTCGGGGTGTGGCGCGAACGCCTCACCCCGCGGCAGGCCGCCCAGGTCGAGAAGGTCGCCGGCACCGAGCTGCGGAGGCTCGGCTACCGGCTCGGCTCTGACGCCTGAGCGGCCGCTACTCGGCGCCGAGCGGCTCGGTCTCCCGGTCCTCGTCGCGCTGGCGGGAGAACTGCGTGCGGTACAGCTCGGCGTACAGACCGCCCTCCAGCAGCAGCTCCTCGTGCCGGCCGCGTTCGGCGACGCGGCCGCCCTCGATCACCAGGATCTGGTCGGCCTCCCGGATCGTCGACAGCCGGTGCGCGATCACCAGGGACGTCCGCCCGGCGAGGGCGGTCCGCAGCGCCCGCTGGACGGCCGCCTCGGACTCGGAGTCCAGGTGGGCGGTCGCCTCGTCCAGGACGACCACCGACGGCGCCTTCAGCAGCAGCCGGGCGATCGCGAGCCGCTGCTTCTCGCCGCCCGACAGCCGGTAGCCGCGGTCGCCGACGACCGTGTCCAGGCCAGCGGGCATGTCGGCGACGAGGTCGCCGATGTGCGCGGCCTCCAGCGCCGCCAGGATCTCCTCGTCGGAGGCGTCGGGGCTGGCGTAGCGCATGTTCTCGCGGATCGAGTCGTGGAAAAGGTGCGCGTCCTGGCTGACGACGCCGATCTCGGCGCGCAGCGATTCGAGCGTGACGTCGCGGACGTCGGCGCCGCCGATCCGGACCGCGCCACCGGACACGTCGTACAGCCGCGACACCAGGTGCGTGATCGTCGACTTGCCCGCGCCGGACGGGCCCACGAGCGCGACGAGCTGGCCCGGGCGGGCGGTGAAGTCGACGTCGTGCAGGACCTCCCTGCCGGGCGCGTTGTCGGTGCGCGCGATCGACTCCAGCGAGGCCAGCGACACCTCCTCCGCCGACGGGTAGGCGAACCGGACGTGGTCGAACTCGACCGACGGGGCCTTCGACAGCGCGGGCCCGGCGCCGTTCCCGGACGGCGTCCGGGCCTCGGCCAGCCGCCGGGCGTCCTCGCGGTCGCGGATCAGCGGCTTGAGGTCCAGCACCTCGAAGACGCGGTCGAAGCTGACGAGCGCGGTCATCACGTCCACGTGGACGTTGGACAGCGCGGTCAGCGGCCCGTACATCCGGGTCAGCAGGGTGGCGAGCGCGACGAGCGTGCCGAGCTGGAAGGTGCCGTCCACGACCAGGTAGCCGCCGACGCCGTAGACCATGGCGGTGGCGAGCGCGGCGACCAGCGTCAGCGCGGTGAAGAAGACGCGCCCGTACATGGCGGCGACGACCCCGATGTCACGGACGCGGGCGGCGCGGCCGGAGAAGTTCTCCTCCTCCTCGGCGGGGCGCCCGTACAGCTTGGCGAGCATCGCGCCGGCGACGTTGAACCGCTCTGTCATGAGCGAGCCCATCTCGGCGTCCAGCACCATCTGCTCGCGGCTCACCCGCTGCAGCCGCCTGCCGACCCACTTGGCCGGCAGGACGAAGATCGGGAGCAGCAGCAGCGCGATCAGCGTGACCTGCCAGGACAGGATCAGCATCGTGACCAGCACCAGGATCAGGCTGATCACGTTGGACACCACCGACGACAGGGTGGTGGTGAGGGCGCGCTGCGCGCCGATGACGTCGTTGTTGAGGCGGCTGACGAGCGAGCCCGTCTGCGCCCGCATGAAGAACGCGACCGGCTGCCGCTGGACGTGCGCGAACACCTGGCTGCGCAGGTCGTAGATGAGCCCTTCCCCGATGCGGGCCGAGTACCAGCGCTGCACGAGGCCGAGCACGGCCTCCACCAGGGCGAGCCCCGCGACGGCGGCGGCGAACCAGATGACGATGTTCTGCCGGCCCGGCACGATGCCCTGGTCGATGATCCCCTTCAGCAGCAGCGGGTTGGCGACGACGATCAGCGCGGACAGCGAGTTCAGCGCCAGGAACAGCACCAGCTCGCGGACGTAGGGACGGGCGTAGCCCGCGATCCGCCCCACGGTGCCGGGCTTGAGCTTCTGCCGGGTGACGGAGCTGTCCTTGCGGAACGAGGCCATCACCTGCCAGCCGCTGCCCGGCATTCCAGGCATTCCCACGAGCGCCTCCGAACGTCGACGTAATCAAGTAAGCATCTCAGTATCCGGCGGGGACAACGCGTCCCCGGCCGCCGGGCTTCCCGGCTCCGCTCACGGCGTAAACGCCTCTGGACAACCCGCCCGGCGGGTGTAACCGTGATCATCACCCCCAGGCTCACCTCCCCCAGGAGCCCCCATGAGAAGACGCCGCACGCGCGGCGCCGGCGTGATCACCCTCACCGCCGCGCTCGTCGCCACCACCGCACTGCCCGCGGCCGCGGCCGGGCCCACGAGGCCCGAACCCGGCTCACCCGGCGCTCACCGGGTCACGGTGAGGAACGGCGAGACGCAGCCGGTGTTCTCCCGCGCCGACGCCGTCACCCAGACCGTGAACATCGAGACGACGGCCGACAGCGACCGCGACGGCGTGCGGGACCGCGTGCAGATGCGGATCATGCGCCCCAAGGAGACCGGCACCACCGGGCTCAAGGTGCCGACGATCCTGGAGCCCAGCCCGTACTGGGCCGGCATCAAGGACGTCCCGAACCATCCGGTCGACATCGGCGACGCCCGGGCCCGGTCGCTGACCAGCACGAAGCGGAACCTCGCCGAGATCTTCCCCGGCTACTACGACAATTACTTCCTGCCGCGCGGGTACGCCGTCGCCGACCTCGACAGCATCGGGACGGGCGGCTCGACCGGCTGCCCGACCTCCGGCGACCGCAGCGAGCAGGCGGGCGCCAGGGCGGCGGTGGACTGGCTGAACGGCCGCGTCCGCGGCTGGGCGCCGGACGGCACGCCGGTGAAGGCGACCTGGTCCACCGGGAACGTCGGCATGATCGGCCAGTCCTACGACGGGACGCTGCCGAACATGGCCGCCGGCACCGGCGTGGAGGGCCTGAAGGCCATCGTCCCGATCGCCGGGATCTCCAGCTGGTACGACTACTACCGCGCGGGCGGCGGCGTGGTCGCGCCCGGCGGTTTCCAGGGCGAGGACCTGGACGTCCTGGCGAAGGCGGTGCTGACCCGGAAGGACCCGGAGGTCTGCGCGAAGGTCATCGACGGCATCGAGGCGGCCCAGGACCGCGAGACCGGCGACTACTCCAAGGTGTGGGCCGACCGCGACTACGTCGGCCAGGCGCGGAGGGTGCGCGCCGCCGTCATGGTCGTGCACGGGCTCAACGACTGGAACGTCAAGATCAAGAACTCGGTGCAGTGGTGGAACGCCCTCAAGGACGCGGGTGTGCCGCGCAAGCTGTGGCTGCACCAGGGCAACCACTCGACGCCGTTCCGCTGGCGGGTCGAGGAGTGGCTGCGGCAGACGCTGCACTGGTTCGACCGGTACCTGTACGGCATCCGCAACGGGATCGAGAAGGAGCCGCGGGTCGACGTCGAGCACGCCGACGGGACGTGGGAGACGGCGAAGGACTGGCCGGTCCCCGGCACCCGCACCGTCCCGCTCGGCCTGAACGCGGGCCCGTCCGGGCAGCCGGGCACCCTCGGTCTCCGGCCGCGGCACGGCGCGGCGCAGTCCTTCACCGACGCCGGAAGGACCCGCACCGCCGAGCAGCTCCTCGCCGACGAGGACCAGGCCGATCCGAACCGGCTCGCCTATCTGACGGAGCCGCTGCGCGAGCCCGTCCGGGTGGACGGCGTCCCGTCGGTGTCCCTGCGGGCCTCGCTCGACGGCCGGTCGCCGTACCTGACCGCGCTGCTGGTCGACTACGGCACCGACACCCGCCCGACGGGCGCCCGCGTCAACACCGGCCAGGAGGTCTGCTACGGCGAGAGCGTGCCCGCCGACTCCGGCTGCACGATCCGGCAGGCGCTCGCGACCGAGACCGCCCCCTACAAGATCATCACGCGGGGGTGGCTGGACGCGCGGAACCGGCACGACTTCAGCCGCACCGAACCGGTGGAGCCGGGCCGGACGTACGGGTTCCGGTGGAACCTCGAACCCGCCGACTACGTGGTGAAGGCCGGCCACCGGCTCGGTGTGATCCTGCTGTCGACCGACTACGACTACACGCTCCGCTACCCGGCCGGAACCGAGGTCACCGTGCAGCCGGGCGTCAGCAGGGTCATGCTGCCGCTGGCCCGCGGCGGCCGGGAGGCCCTCCGGTAGAACCGGCTCCGCCCGGGGCGAGGACCCCGCCCCGGGCGGGCGCCGGTCACGTGCCGAAGAGTTCGCGGAGACGGCCGATCTGCTCGCGGCGCTCGGCGGCGCACTGCTCGTCCAGGGTGTTGTCGGCGGCCTGCCACAGCAGCCGCTTGGTCGCCACCGCCGCACCGGGGTTCACCGCGAGCAGGGCGTCCACCAGGTCGCGGACGGCGCCGTCGAGGCCGTCACGCGGGACCACGGTCTCGGCGAGGCCGATCCGGGCCGCCTCGTCCGCGCCGACCGTGCGGGCGGTGAGGCACAGCTCCAGGGCGCGCCCGATGCCCACGACCTCCACGAGCGGCTTGGTGCCGGTCAGGTCCGGGACGAGCCCGAGCGCGGGCTCCTTCATGCAGAACTTCGCGTCGTCGGCGATCACGCGGATGTCGCAGGCCAGCGCGAGCTGGAAGCCGGCGCCGATGGCGTGGCCGTGCACGGACGCGACGGTGACGATGTCGGGGCGCCGGAGCCAGGTGTAGCCCTCCTGCAGCTCGGCGATGAAGCGGTCGGTGCCCTCGGCGTCGGCGCCGTCGGCGAAGCCCTCTCCGCCGCCGGAGAACATGCCGAGGTCGATCCCCGCGGAGAACGACGGGCCCGCGCCCCGCAGGACGACGACGCGCACGTCCGCGGGCAGGGAGCGCCCGATCTCGGCGAGCCCGCGCCAGGTCGTGAACGTCATGGCGTTGCGCCGCTCGGGCCGGTTCAGGGTGACCGTCGCGACCGCGCCGTCCACATCGAGCCGGAGGCCCGCCTGCTCAAGGCCGGGCCGGGCGGACTCCGCCGCAGGGCCCGTGGCCGTTTCCGGCCGTCCGGCCGCCGTCGCGTCCCCCATGGGTCTTCCTTTCGATGAGCGAACCGGGCCCGCCCCGCCGTCCACGGGGCGGGACCCGGAACCTGTCCGCCGCCGCGACCGAACCTTACTCGGCCGGTCGCGGCGCCGGGTCAGGCGGTGCGCTCATCCGGGGGCCGTTGTCCGTTCAGGACTTCTTGCCCCGGGTCGCGCCACCGCGACCGCGCAGGTTGACGCCGGACTCGGTCAGAATCCGGTGGATGAAACCGTACGAGCGGCCGGTGGCGGCTGCCAGGGCGCGGATGCTCTCGCCGGAGTCGTACCTCTTCTTGAGGTCCGCCGCGAGCTTGTCGCGCTCGGCACCGGTCACGCGGGTGCCCTTCTTAAGGGTCTCGGCCACGAGTACCTCCCGTAGTGATGTGGTGACCGCTGCGTTATCCCCCGCCATGATCAGTCATTCCCGCCGGTTCGGCTACCCACTCGGCCAGAAAAGATCTGCGGAAGTCACCGTGCAGGTCACGCGAGCGCCACCAGATCGGCAAACTCGTCACTCCAGATGTCTTCCACACCATCCGGGAGCAAAATCACTCTTTCCGGCGCCAGCGCGTCGACCGCGCCCTCGTCGTGGGTCACCAGGACGATGGCGCCGGCGAACGTCCGCAGCGCGCCGAGGATCTCCTCGCGGCTCGCCGGGTCGAGGTTGTTGGTGGGCTCGTCGAGCAGCAGCACGTTGGCGCTGGACACCACCAGCATCGCCAGTGCCAGCCGGGTCTTCTCGCCGCCGGACAGGACGCCCGCGGGCTTGTCGACGTCGTCGCCGGAGAACAGGAACGAGCCCAGGATCTTGCGGACCTCGACCGGCGCCATGCCGGGCGCGGCCGACTGCATGTTCTCCAGGACGGACCGCTCGACGTCCAGGGTCTCGTGCTCCTGGGCGTAGTAGCCGATCCGCAGGCCGTGACCGGCCACGACCGCCCCGGTGTCGGGCTTGTCGACGCCCGCCAGCAGGCGCAGCAGGGTCGTCTTCCCGGCGCCGTTGAGGCCGAGGATGACCACGCGGCTGCCCCGGTCGACGGCCAGGTCCACGTCGGTGAAAATCTCCAAAGATCCGTACGATTTCGACAAACCCTCCGCGGTGAGGGGGGTCTTGCCGCACGGGGCGGGGTCCGGGAAGCGGATCTTGGCGACCTTGTCGGCCTGCCGCTCGCCCTCGACGCCGGCGAGGAGCTGCCGCGCGCGCCGGTCCATCTGCTGGGCGGCCTTCGCCTTGGTGGCCTTCGCGCGCATCTTGTCGGCCTGCGACAGCAGCGCGGACGCCTGCCGGTGCGCGTTGGCGGACTCGCGCTTGCGGCGCCGCTCGTCGGTCTCCCGCTGGTCGAGGTACTTCTTCCAGCCGACGTTGTAGATGTCGACCACGCTGCGGTTGGCGTCCAGGTGGAACACCCGGTTGACCACCGCGTCCAGCAGCTCCACGTCGTGGCTGATCACGACGAGGCCGCCCTGGTGGCCCTTCAGGAAGTCGCGGAGCCAGACGATGGAGTCGGCGTCCAGGTGGTTGGTGGGCTCGTCCAGCAGCAGGGTGTCGGCGCCGGAGAACAGGATGCGGGCCAGCTCCACGCGGCGCCGCTGCCCGCCCGACAGCGTCCCGAGGGGCTGGGTCAGCACCCGGTCCGGCAGCCCGAGGCTGGAGGCGATCGAGGCGGCCTCGGCCTCCGCGCTGTAGCCGCCGAGCACGTGCAGCCGCTCCTCCAGCCGCCCGTAGCGGCGGACGGCCTTGTCCCGGTCGGGGCCCGCCGCGGTCGCCATCGCCTCCTCGGCGGCGCGCAGCTTGCGGATCACCTCGTCCAGCCCGCGGGCGGACAGGATCCGGTCGCGGGCCAGCTCCTCCAGGTCGACGCCGCGCGGGTCCTGCGGCAGGTAGCCGATGGTGCCGGACGACGTCACGGCGCCCTGCGCGGGCAGCGCCTCACCCGCCAGCACCTTGGTGAGGGTGGTCTTGCCGGCGCCGTTGCGCCCGACGAAGCCGACCCGGTCGCCGGGGTTGACCCGGAACGTGGCGGCCTCGATGAGCAGCCGGGGTCCGGCGCGCAGCTCGATGTCTTTCGCGATGATCACAGTGACAGGGCTCCCCTGACGGACGGCTCGATGGACAGGCGCACGAAACAGCGCGCCGCGGTCCTGGGACCGGGCGGCGCGCTGGGCGGCCTGTCAGTTCGGGAGCGGAACCATTCGATCAGTGTACGTGACCGTCGAGCGGAGCTCGTCCGTTGAATGGTGGCGGGTGGGGGCTGGAGGACGGTCCGCAGGCCGGTCCCGGCCACGCCGATGAGGCGGGAACGATGTGTGAACGCCCCGCTGGGGGCCAGGATGGGAAGTGGCGGGCGTGCGGCGGGACGACAGCGGGGCCACGGTCCCAGCACAAAGGAGTGTGAGTCGGATGACCCATGTCACGAGCAACGCGCCGGACGGGACGCCCAACTGGCTCGACATCGGCATCCCCGACCTCGAACGGGCGAAGACGTTCTACGGGACGCTCTTCGGCTGGCAGTACGAGGACACGGGGCCCGAGGGAGGCCACTACAACCTGTGCACCCTGCGCGGCGAGCCCGTCGCCGGGATGATGCGGAACCCCGAGGACCAGCCCGAGGTGTACTGGTGGAGCGTCTACTTCGCCGCGGACGACTGCGACGGGCTCGTCAAGCGCGTCACGGACGCGGGCGGCGAGGTCGTCGCCCCGGCCATGGACGTGATGGACCAGGGCCGCATGGCGATCGTCCGGGACCCGCAGGGCGCGCAGTTCGGCCTGTGGCAGGGCCGCACCCACCCCGGCTCGCGGATCGTCAACGACCCCGGCTCGTTCGTCTGGAACGAGCTGGTCACGCGGGACTCCGCGGCCGCAGGCGAGTTCTACAAGGCGGTGTTCGGCTACGAGCTGGAGCCGATCCCGGGCGGCATGGACTACACCGCGCTGAAGCGCGCGGAGGACGGCCGCTACATCGGCGGCATCCTCGGCGGCTCCGACATCGCCCTCGGCGGCGGTGACGGCCCGGTCTCGTCGTGGACGACGTACTTCTCCGTCGACGACGCCGACGAGGCGGTCCGCAGGGTCCGCGCCGGCGGCGGCACCGTCGACTCCGAGCCGCAGGACACCCCGTACGGGCGGTCGGCGTCCGTACGCGACCCGTTCGGCGTCCCGTTCCACGTGATGAAGCCGGCGCCCTCGCCGGAGTCGTGACCGGGTGACCCGGGGCCCGGAGCGGTCCGGGCCCCGGGGTCAGCCCTGGCGCTCGGCGGAGAGCCGCTGGGAGATCGTCGACTGGAGGCGCTGGAGGCCGGACGTGCCGACCAGCCCGATCTGGCCCTCCAGGTCGCGCAGCAGGACGTCCTCGTTCATAACGACCTCGGACGACTGCATCAGCACGGTTCCCTGGCCGGTGAAGTCGAACTGGTGCTCCTCGCCGGACGAGCCGCCGATCCCGAAGATCATCCGGGCGGCGCCGAACGCGCCGCGCATGTAGGAGTGGTCGTAGTGGTGACAGGGCGACGGGCAGTCGGCCCAGCCGAGCAGCGCCTGCGGGTCGATCCGGATCGGCGGCTCGACGAAGTGGACGGGCCCGTTGGACGCGGCGACGAACCGTCCCGTGCCGATCAGCGTCAGGAAGCCGGGGATGATCGACTGCTTGAGCTCCAGGCCGGGCTCGAACGCCAGCAGGTTCCCGGCCCGGACGGTGAGGTTGCCGTTCTCCAGGTCGAAGGAGTTGACGTCGAAGCCGCGGTCGGCGAGGACGAGCTTGCCCTGGCCTTCCGCGACGATCCAGTCCTGCGCGTACAGCGGCGAGTTGAAGGTGTGCGCGACGAGGGAGTCCAGCGGGCCCGCCGACAGCGCCTCGAACCTGATCTGCCCGTAGTAGGCGATCATCTTGCCCTTCTGCGCGAACCACTGCCCGTTGAGGTCGACGCTGAAGGCGTAGGGGTTGACGTTGTCGTTGGCCGGAAGCGTCGTGACGTTCCAGGTCTTCGTGCCGAACGTGCTCACGGGTCAGATCTTCCTCTCGCTGGCCTGGACGTAGACGACGCCGGAGCCGCTCAGTTCGAGCTGGAAGCCCTCGCCGGAGCCGCGTCCGATCAGGTCGCGCAGGCCCACCGCCGTGGTGAGCTTGTTCTGCACCTGCCCGCGGTGGGCGACGTACGCCTGCGGGTCGACGTGCACGGGACGCTGCGGGGTGATCGGCAGCTCCATCACGCCGCCGTGCGACAGCAGCGCGCACGAGCCGTGCCCGGTGAGCGTCGTGGTGAACAGCCCCTGCCCGGTGACCGCGCCGCGGACGATGCCGCGCACACCGCCCTGCTCGCCCATGAACATCGTCCCGACCTGGAGGGTCGCGTCGTGCACGAGCAGCCGGTCGGCCTCGGCGTACAGGGTGTCGGCGCCGTTCAGGTCGACGACGCTGACGTGCAGCCCGCCGTGGCCGAACATGACGCTGCCCTGGCCGGTCACGTGCATCATCGCGCTGCGCTCGCCGGCGACCGCGCGCCCGACGGCGCCGCCGATGCCCTGCCCCGCCGTGGTGGACGGGGCGAACGACACCGGGCCGGTGTAGCCGAGCATCGCGCCCCGCTTGCTGTAGACCTCCTGCCCCGGCCCGATCGGCACCTGGAGCAGCTTGGAGTTGATCGACTGGTAGCCGGGCATTCAGATCTCCAGAATTCCGCCGCGTTCGGCTGGCTGGACGTACACCAGCCCGTGCCCCTGGTACCGGAACTGCACGCTCTCCCCCGATCCCTGGCCGATCACCGTCCGCCAGTTGACGTCGGTGACCACGTCCTGCTGGAGCTGCCCGTGGTGGCAGACGTAGGCGTGCGGGTCGACGCACAGCGGCGCCTGCGGGGTCACCTCCAGCGCGATCGCGGGCCCCGCGGACAGGATGGCGACCGTCCCGTGCCCGTCCACCTTCGTGGTGGCGAGCCCCTGGCCGGTGCCCATGCCCCGCAGTCCGACGAAATGGACGCCCGTCTGCAGGTTCCCGTCGAGGGAGAGGAGGCTCTCCGACTCGACGAAGAGCGTGTCGCCGGTGAGCTGGACGAGGGTCACCTCCGTCGCCTCGCTCGCCAGGTAGACCGTCCCCTGCCCGGTGATCTCCATGAGGGTCATGCCCTCACCCGCGATCCTGCGTTTGAGGGCGCCGCGGAGGCCCTCGCCGCCCGTCATGCCCTGCCGCTTGAACGCCATCTGCCCCTCGTAGGCGACCATGGAGCCGTTCAGGGCCCTGATGGTCTCGCCGGCGAGGTCGACGGCGAGCATCTTCGAGCCGTTCAACCTAAATTGCGCCACGAAGCGAGAAGATACAGCCCGGCGCGTTGACGGTCCGCCGCACGCGCGGATCGGGAAGGATGAACCCATGTGGATCGCTCCCGAACGCCGCAGTCTCAGCCGGTGGGCCGTGCCAGGGCTCGTCCTGTGCGCCGGTGTGGTGGTCGGGGCCGTGCTGGCCGCCGACGGGCGGTCCGGGGCGGCCCTCGTCGCGCTCGCCGCACTGGCCGGATACGCGGCCTACCTCGCCTACCGGCGCAACGAGCCGGCGGTGCCGCTCAGTGAGGGCTTCGGGTCGGGCACCCGGGCCCGCGCCCATCTGCGGGCCGCCGCGATGACCGGTGACGTGCTGACCGTCGCGATCGTCGGCGGGCTCGTCGTCCAGACGCTGCGCGGCGCCGACTTCATCGCCTACGCGTGGCTGGCGGCCGTGGCCGGGGTGACGTACCTGCTGTCGGCGCTCGCCGCCGGACGCGGCCTGTGAGGGTGCGCCGGGGTGCTGCTCCCGGCCGGTGATCCGCGCCACGACCTGGGAGAACTCTGGGTTAACTTCTCCCCGCGGGGGTGGTTTCGCCAGAGTTCGGGCGCCATGATTCGCGTGTGTCCGCCACCGAGACCCTCGACGCGCTGCTTCCGGCCCGGGCCGTGTTCCATCCCGTGGTCGATCTCGGCACGGGCGCCGTCGTCGCCGTGGAGGCGCACGCCGGGCCGTCCCGGGGGCCGGTGCGGTTCGACCCCGCGTCCGAGGACGTGCGGCGCGCGGTCGAGGCGGCCCGCGCGGCCGCGGACCTCGGCACGCCGCTGCCCCTGCAGATCGGGCTGCGCGCCGAGACGCTGGCGGCCGGCGAGGATCTGCTGGGCGAGCTGCACCACGGGCTCGGCGAGACCGGCCGGCGCCCGCACGAGATCATCCTGTGCGTCACGGGCGGGTTCCCGCCCGCCCGGCGCCCGGCGCTGACCGCCGCGCTCTCGGCGCTGCGCCGCGCGGGCTACCTCGTCGGGCACGCCGGCCTGGGCTCCGCGCACGCGCCGCTCGACCTGCTGGTGGACGGCACTTCCTACCTGGTCAAGCTCGATCCCGAACTGGCCCGCGGCGCGCTCACCGAGCCGCGCCGGGCGGCGCTCGTGGCGAGTCTCGTCGAGCTGGCGCACCGGCTGGAGACGCACGTCCTGGCGCCAGGCATGGCGACGGGCGACCAGGTGATGCACATGCGCGAGTCCGGCGTACGGCTCGTCCAGGGGCCGGCCCTCGCGCCGCCGGAGTGGCGCCCGGGGATGCCGGTCAGCATCCCGGTCGCGGCGGAGCACGCCCCGCCGGCCCGGCCGGGCGCCGGGCTCGGGCCGCGGGTGTCGGAGTTCACCCTCCCGGCGGTGACGCTGCCGCACACGGCGACGGCCGACGAGGTGCTCACCGTGCTGAACGCGGAGACCGGCGCCACGAGCGTCGTCCTGGTGGACGACCGGCAGCGCCCGCTGCGCACCGTGGACCGGACGCGTTTCCTGCTCAAGCTCTCAGGCGCCTACGGGCACGCGCTGCACGCGCGCCGGCCCGCCGCGCGGCTGGCCGATCCGCCGCGTCCCGTGCCGCGGACCGTCCCGGCGATCGCCGCGCTGCGCGCCGCCGGGGCCGAGGACGAGCGGGTGTACGACGACCTGGTCGTGGTGGACGAGGTGGGCCGCTGCCTCGGCATCGTCCGCGTGGCCGACCTGATCCGGGCGATGTCGCGCTGAGATCGTCGCTGCGCGCCTAGACCGCCCCGGATGATCCTTTATGTGAATCAAGGCGGGAAAGCCCGCGTGCGGCCGTTTCCTGGGCGAGGATGGCCGCCTGGACGCGGCCGGTGAGCCCGAGCTTGCCGAGGATCCGGCTGACGTGCGTCTTGGTGGTCGTCTCCGCCATGTCGAGCCGCGCCGCGATCTGGCCGTTCGACAGGCCCTCCCCGAGGCAGGCGAACACCTCGCGTTCGCGCGGCGTCAGCTCGTCCAGCCCGGGTTTCTCCGCGGGCGCCGCCGGCCGGGACGCGAAGGCGCCGATGAGCCGCCGGGTGACCTTCGGCGCGATGATCCCCTCGCCCGCCGCGACCGTCCGCACCGCCTCCACCAGCTTGTCGGCGTCGACGTCCTTCAGCAGGAACCCGGCGGCGCCCGCCCGCAGCGCGCCGAACACGTACTCGTCCATGTCGAACGTCGTCAGAACCAGCACGTCGGTGAACGCCGCGATCTCCCGGGTGGCGCCGATGCCGTCCAGGCGGGGCATGCGGACGTCCATGAGCACCACGTCCGGGCGCAGCTCGCGGGCCAGCTCGACCGCCCGCGCCCCGTCGGCCGCCTCGCCGACCACCCGCACGTCCGGCGCCGAACCGAGGATCAGCACGAGCCCCGCCCGCACCGCCGCCTGGTCGTCGGCGACCAGCACCTCGATCATGCCGCCCCGTTCACGAGCTCGACGGGCAGTTCGGCGTGCACGCGCCACCGCCCGCCGTCGGGTCCCGCGGCGAACCTGCCGGCGAGCATCACGGCACGCTCCCGCATCCCGACGAGGCCGCTGCCGGTGCCGGGCAGCCGGGAGCCGTCCCGGCCGAGCGGGCTGAGCACGTCGATCACCACGTTCTTCCCGGCGTAGGCGACCCGGACGTCGGCGCGGCCAGGCCCGCCGTGCTTCAGCGCGTTGGTCAGCGACTCCTGGACGATCCGGTACGCGGCCAGCTCCACCGCCGCCGGCAGTTCGGGCGGCTCCCCGGTGACCTCCAGCCGGGCGGACAGGTCGGGCCGGCCGGTGTGCTCGACGAGCCGCCCCAGTTCGGCGAGCCGGGGCCGGGCGGCCGGGTCCGCGCCGTCGCCCTCCCGCAGCAGCCCGATCATGCGGCGCATCTCGGCCAGGCCCTGCACGCTGTTCTCCCGGATGACCTCCATGGCCCGGTTCACACCGTCCCGGTCGAGGTCCGGCACCTTCAGGACGGCCGAGGAGTGCAGCGCCACCGCGCTCAGATGGTTGGCGATCACGTCGTGCAGCTCGCGGGCCATCCGGGCGCGCTCGGCGGTCACCGCGGCGCGCCGGTCCATCTCCGCGAGCCGCGCGACCTGCTCGGCGCGCTGCCGCTCCGCCTCCGCCCGGGACCGGTGCTCCCGGACCGCCATCGCGGTCAGCACCGGCGCCACCCACACCACCCCGGCGACCGACCCGGCCACCACGCCGACGGCGACGCCGCGCAGCGCGATCCCGGCCCCGGCCGCCACCGCGAGGCTCCCCCCGACCGTCACCCCGAGCAGCCACTCCGCCGTGCGGCGCCGCCCGTACAGGCTCGCCGCGTACAGCGCGTCCCCGTAGATCATCGCGGTGGCGAGGCTCGGCCCGAACGCGACGTCGGCGAAGTTGAACGGCGCCGCCAGCAGCAGCCCGGTGATCGGGGCCGTCCGCCTCAGGAGCATCGCCGAGCACAGCCCGAACAGCGGAAAGAGACGAACCCAGAACGACGGGTCCCAGTCCTTCGACCACGTCGTGTAGCCGTGCGCCGCGAGCACCGCCAGTCCGCCGGCCAGCGACGCCGCGGCGATGAGCGCGTCCTGGCGCGTGGTGAGACGTCGGAGCCTGTGCACGGATCCATCTCAACATCCCCTCCGGCGTGCCTCGTCCACCGGGATGAGGAGTCCGCGTACATCCTTCGGACGACCCGCGAAACCTCACACCAGAGGACGATCTCCCCCTCCGCCGGGGCACACGATGGAATTCCGCCGCCGAGAAGGGATGTCAACGTGCTCATCGCGGTCATCGCCGGATGCGAGATCGGGTTCTGGATCGTCCTCGCGGCCGGTCTCGCCGCCCGCTACCCGCTGCGCCTCCGCCGCACCGGCGCGGCGCTCCTGCTGTGCGTCCCGCTGCTCGACGTGGTGCTGCTGGCCGCCACGGTCATCGACCTGCGCGGCGGCGCGACCGCCGGCTCCGGCCACGGCCTGGCCGCCGCCTACCTCGGCTACTCGGTCGCTTTCGGCCACAGCATGGTCCGCTGGGCGGACGAGCGCTTCGCACACCGGTTCGCCGGCGGCCCGCCACCGTCCGGCAAGCCGAAGCACGGTGGGGCCCGCGTCCGCTACGAGTGGCGCGAGTTCGGCAAGGCGACCCTCGCCACGGCCATCGCCTGCGTCCTCCTCCTCGCGATGATCGCCCTGGTCGGCGACGCCGACCGCACCGAGGCCCTGACCGCCTGGCTGGGACGGCTCGGCGTGGTCCTGGCGATCTGGTCCATCTGGCCGATCAGCACGACCCTCTGGCCGCCCAAGCCCAAGTCGCCGGACACCACCCCCGCCGAGCACGCGCACCCGAGGTGACGCGTAAGGCCGCGCCCCCGGGCGGGGCGCGGCCTCATGGCGCGGTGCGGACCGGTCAGCGGTCAGACGTTGAAGCCGAGGGCGCGGAGCTGGTCGCGGCCCTCGTCGGTGATCTTGTCGGGGCCCCACGGCGGGAGCCAGACCCAGTTGATCTTGACGTCCTTGACGAGGCCCTCCAGCGCACTGTGGGCCTGGTCCTCGATCACGTCGGTGAGCGGGCAGGCGGCGCTGGTGAGCGTCATGTCGAGGGTGGCGACCTCGTCGGCGAGGTCGACCCCGTACACCAGGCCCAGGTCGACGACGTTGATGCCGAGTTCGGGGTCGACGACGTCCTTGAGCGCCTCCAGGACCTCTTCCTCCTGGGGCGACATGGCGGTCGCCGAGATGTCGGTCGCCGGGGTGCCGGTCGCCGGGGTGTCGGTCGCGGGCGTGTCGGTCATGGTGCCTCTCCGAGTGCGCGGGCGGTCGCGTCCTTCCACGCCATCCAGGCGAGCAGGGCGCATTTGATCCGGGCGGGGTACTTGGAGACCCCGGCGAAGGCGATGGCGTCCTCCAGGACGTCCTCGTCCGGCTCGACGTCCTGGCCGCGGGACTGCATCAGCGCCAGGAACTCCTCGCCGACCGCCATCGCCTCCTTGACGGACTTGCCGATCACCAGGTCGGACATCACCGAGGCGCTGGCCTGGCTGATCGAGCAGCCCATGGCGTCGTAGGAGACGTCGGCGACCGTGGCGTCCTGGCCCTCGCCGTCCAGGTGGACGCGCAGCGTCACCTCGTCACCGCAGGTGGGATTGACGTGGTGCGCCTCGCCCTCGAACGGCTCCCGCAGACCCTTGTGCAGGGGGTTGCGGTAATGGTCCAGGATGACCTCCTGGTACATCGCCTCGAGCTGCATGTCGTCCCTTCCAAGCCTTTCTCGCTACAACAGGGCGTGCCTTCAGGCTGTTCCGAAGAACTTCTGGGCCTGCCGCACCCCGTCGGCGAGCGCGTCCACGTCGCCGAGGGTGTTGTAGAGGTAGAACGTCGCGCGGGTGGTGGCCGGGATGCCGAAGCGGCGGCAGATCGGCCACGCGCAGTGGTGGCCGACGCGGACCTCGACGCCCAGCTCGTCCAGGACCTGGCCGACATCGTGCGGGTGGATGTCCTCGACGGTGAAGGACACGGCGCCGCCGCGGGCCTCGGTGGTGCCGGGGCCGATGACGCGGACGCCGGGGATCTCGCCGAGCCGTTCGAGGGAGTACCCGACGAGCGCCTCCTCGTGGGCGTGGACGCGGTCCATGCCGATCTCGGCGAGGTAGTCGCAGGCGACGCCGAGCCCGATCGCCTGGGCGGTCATCGGGACGCCGGCCTCGAACCGCTGCGGCGGCGGCATGAACGTGGTCTCCTCCATGCGGACGACCTCGATCATGGAACCGCCGGTGATGAACGGCGGCATGGCCTCCAGCAGCTCGCCGCGCCCCCACAGGACGCCGATGCCGGTCGGGCCGAGCATCTTGTGCCCGGAGAACGCCAGGAAGTCGGCGCCGAGGGCGGTGACGTCCACCGGCTGGTGCGGAACCGACTGCGCGGCGTCCAGCAGGACGAGCGCCCCGACGGCGTGGGCACGGTCCACGATCCGCTGGACCGGCGGAACGGTGCCGAGCACGTTCGACTGGTGGGTCAGCGCGACGATCTTCGTGCGCTCGTTGACGAGGTCGTCGAGGTTCTCCAGGTCCAGGCGGCCCTCGTCGGTGATCCCGAACCACCGCAGGGTCGCCCCGGTCCGCCGGCAGAGCTCCTGCCACGGGACGAGGTTGGCGTGGTGCTCCATCTCCGACACCACGACCTCGTCGCCGGGGCCGACGGCGAACCGCTCGGCCTCGGGCCCGGCGGTGGCCGCGTTGCTCATCGCGTACGCGACCAGGTTGATGGCCTCGGTGGCGTTCTTGGTGAACACGATCTCGCCCGGCGTCGCGCCGATGAACCGGGCGATCGACGCGCGGGCGTTCTCGTAGCCCTCCGTCGCCTCCTCGGCGAGCAGGTGCGCCCCGCGGTGCGGCGCCGCGTTGTGCCGCTCGTAGAACTCCCGCTCGGCGTCCAGCACCCGGACGGGCTTCTGCGACGTCGCGCCCGAGTCGAGGTACACCAGAGGGCGACCGCCGCGCACCGTGCGCTGCAGCAGCGGGAAGTCCTTCTTCAGCTCCTCGGGCAGCAGCCTCATAGGGATGCGCCCGCCTTCACGTACTTCTCGTAGCCCTCGTTCTCCAGCTCGTCGGCCAGTTCGGGGCCGCCCTCGGCGACGACGCGGCCGGCGGCGAACACGTGCACGAAGTCGGGCTTCACATAGCGCAGGATGCGCGTGTAGTGGGTGATGAGCAGGACGCCCGTCTCGCCGCCCGCGAACCGGTTGACGCCCTCGGACACGACCTTGAGCGCGTCGACGTCGAGGCCGGAGTCGGTCTCGTCCAGCACGGCGACCTTCGGCTTCAGCATCTCCAGCTGGAGGATCTCGTGCCGCTTCTTCTCGCCGCCGGAGAAGCCCTCGTTCAGGCTGCGCTGCGCGAACGCCGGGTCGATGGACAGGGCGTCCATCGCCGACTTCATCTCCTTGGAGAACTCGCGGAGCTTCGGGGCCTCGCCGCGGACCGCGGTGACGGCCGAGCGCAGGAAGTTGGAGACCGAGACGCCGGGCACCTCGACCGGGTACTGCATCGCCAGGAACAGCCCGGCGCGGGCGCGCTCGTCCACCGACATGGCCAGGACGTCCTCGCCGTCGAGCGTGACGGTTCCGGACGTCACCTCGTACTTCGGGTGGCCGGCGATCGCGTAGGCGAGAGTGGACTTGCCGGAGCCGTTCGGCCCCATGATCGCGTGGGTCTCGCCGGCCTTCACGGTCAGGTCGACCCCGCGCAGGATCTCCTTCGCCCCGTCGGAGCCGTCGCCGACGGAGACGTGGAGGTCGCGGATCTCAAGCGTGGCCATAGTGCGTGTAGTCCTTCGTCGTGCGGTCAGTCGTCGGCGGCGAGCGAGACGTAGACGTCGCCGCCCTCGACCTTGACCTTGTAGGTGGCGACCGGCTGCGTGGCCGGCGGGTTGGTGGGCTTGCCGCTGCGCAGGTCGAAGCAGGACCCGTGCAGCCAGCACTCGATGGTGCCGTCGTAGATCTCGCCCTCGGAGAGGGAGACCTCGGCGTGCGAGCAGATGTCGTTCAGGGCGAACACGTCGTCGCCGCTGCGCGCGATGGCGACGGGCGTGTCGTCGACCTCGACGGCGAGCGCCCCGTCGGCCGGGACCTCGTCCAGCGCGCACACCTTCACGTATCCGTCCCGGGTGGACGCGCCGGTCCCTTCGTCCTTCGCGGCGGCGGTCACTTCTCCGCCCCCAGGTCGAGCTCCGCCTCGATCGCCTCCCGCACCTTCTCGCGCACCTCGGCGACCTCGATGCGCTCCACCAGCTGGCCGAGGAAGCCCCGCACCACCATGCGGCGAGCCTCGTCGAAGGTGATGCCGCGCGCCTGCAGGTAGAACAGGTGCTCGTCGTCCAGCCGCCCGGACGCCGAGGCGTGGCCCGCGCCGGCGACCTCGCCGGTGAGGATCTCCAGGTTCGGGACGGAGTCGACCCGCGTCCCGTCGGTCAGGACGAGGTTGCGGTTCAGCTCGTAGGTGTCGGTGCCCTCGGCCTCCGCGCGGATGATCACGTCGCCGATCCAGACGGCGTGCGCGTCCTGGTCCTGCAGGGCGCCGCGGTAGTCGACGCGGCTGCGGCAGTGCGGGACGGCGTGGTCGACGAGGAGGCGGTGCTCCAGGTGCTGGCCGCCGTCGGCGAAGTACACCCCGTACAGCTCGGCGTCGCCGCCGGGCCCGTCGTAGGCGACGGACGGCGAGATCCGCACGACGTCGCCGCCGAGCGACACGTTGTGCGAGACGAACCGGGCGTCGCGGCCGAGCCGGGCGTGCTGGTGGGAGACGTGGACGCTGCCGTCCGCCCAGTCCTGGAGGCTGATCACCGACAGGCGGGCGCCGTCGCCGACGACGAACTCGACGTTGTCGGCGTAGGTAGCCGGGCCGCGGTGAGTGAGCACGACGGTGGCCTCGGCGAACGGCTCCAGGACGATCGTGGTGTGCCCGTAGGCGGCGGCCGAGGCGTCCTCGCCGCGCAGCCGCAGGACGGTCGGCGACGGCGCGACGGTCTCCTTCGGGACGGTCACGACGGTGGCGTGGGTGAAGGAGTTCCATGCCTGGGCGCTGACCCGGTCGGCGGGCACGTAGGCCTTGCCGATCCGGTCGTCGTCGCGGCCGACGGTCTCGACGGTGACCCCGGGCGCCGCCTCGGCCTCCAGCAGCACCTTGCCGCCTTCCTCGGCGGTGCCGTTGTGCAGGCCGCGGAGGCGGCGCAGCGGGGTGAACCGCCACTCCTCCTCGCGGCCCGTCGGCACGTCGAAGTCGCCGACCTCGTAGGACGCCTTCTCGTGCAGCGTCGAAAGAGGCTTCTGCTCCAGCCCCATCAGCCGACGGCTCCTTCCATCTGCAGCTCGATGAGCCGGTTCAGCTCCAGGGCGTACTCCATCGGCAGCTCGCGCGCGATGGGCTCGACGAACCCGCGCACGATCATCGCCATCGCCTCGTCCTCGGTGAGGCCGCGGCTCATCAGGTAGAACAGCTGCTGCTCCGACACCTTGGACACGGTGGCCTCGTGGCCCATCTCCACGTCGTCCTCGCGGACGTCGACGTAGGGGTAGGTGTCGGACCGGCTGATCTGGTCGACGAGCAGCGCGTCGCACTTGACCGTGGACTTGCTGTGCTCGGCGCCCTCCTGGATCTGCACCAGCCCCCGGTAGGACGTGCGGCCGCCGCCGCGCGCCACCGACTTGGAGATGATGCTGCTGGAGGTGTTCGGCGCGGCGTGCACCATCTTGGCGCCGGCGTCCTGGTGCTGGTCCTCGCCCGCGAAGGCGATCGACAGGGTCTCGCCCTTGGCGCGCTCGCCGAGCAGGTAGACGGCCGGGTACTTCATGGTGACCTTGGAGCCGATGTTGCCGTCGACCCACTCCATGGTGGCGCCCTCGTAGGCGACGGCGCGCTTGGTCACCAGGTTGTAGACGTTGTTGGACCAGTTCTGGATGGTCGTGTAGCGGACGCGGGCGTCCTTCTTCACGACGATCTCCACGACGGCGGAGTGCAGCGAGTCCGACTTGTAGATCGGGGCGGTACAGCCCTCGACGTAGTGGACGTAGGAGCCCTCGTCGGCGATGATCAGCGTCCGCTCGAACTGGCCCATGTTCTCGGTGTTGATCCGGAAGTAGGCCTGGAGCGGGATCTCCACGTGCACGCCCGGCGGGACGTAGATGAACGAGCCGCCCGACCACACCGCGGTGTTGAGCGCGGCGAACTTGTTGTCGCCGACCGGGATCACCGAGCCGAAGTACTCCTGGAAGATCTCCGGGTGCTCGCGCAGGCCGGTGTCGGTGTCGAGGAAGATGACGCCCTTCTCCTCAAGGTCCTCACGGATCTTGTGGTAGACGACCTCCGACTCGTACTGCGCGGCGACGCCGGCGATGAGGCGCTGCTTCTCGGCCTCGGGGATGCCGAGCTTGTCGTAGGTGTTCTTGATGTCCTCGGGAAGCTCCTCCCAGGACGCGGCCTGCTGCTCGGTGGAGCGCACGAAGTACTTGATGTTGTCGAAGTCGATGGCCGACAGGTCGGAGCCCCAGGTGGGCATCGGCTTCTTGCTGAACAGCCGCAGCCCCTTGAGGCGCAGGTCGAGCATCCATTCGGGCTCGTTCTTCTTGCCCGAGATGTCGCGGACGACGTCCTCGTTCAGCCCGCGCCGCGCCGAGGCGCCTGCCACGTCGGAGTCGGCCCAGCCGAACTTGTACCTGTCGAGCCCTTCCAACTCAGGGTGGGCTGCCGTAGTCATAGGGACGTCCCTCCGGACTCCTCGTCAATGATCAGATGCTTTTCGGCGGACGCCCCCGCGTCCGCCGCGTCCCCTCCGGGGGTGACGCTCTCGTCCGTCCCGCACAGCGAGCGGGGGCTGACGTGGGTGGTGCAGATGCCGTCGCCGTGGGCGATCGTGGCCAGCCGCTGGACGGGGGTGCCCAGCAGGCGGCTGAACGCCTCGGTCTCGGCCTCGCACAGCTGCGGGAACTCCGCGGCGACGTGCGCGACCGGGCAGTGGTGCTGGCAGAGCTGCTCACCGCCGCCCGGCTGGGGCGCCTTGGCGGCGGCGGCCGCGTAGCCGTCTCCCGACAGCGCCTCGGCGAGCGTGCGGACCCGCTGCTGGGGCGGGGCGTCCTGCACCACGGGCCGGTACCGCCGCTCCAGGTCGGCGATCTGCCGCCTGGCGAACTCGGCGACCGCGTGGTCGCCGGCCGTCTCGGCGAGGAACCGCAGTGCGCTGGTCGCCAGATCGTCGTAGGCGTGCACGAAGGCGCTGCGCCCGGCGTCGGTGATGGCGAACCACTTGGCGGGCCGGCCCCGGCCGCGCCGGGTCTGCGGTACGCGCGCCTTGCGGACCTCGATCATGCCCTCGGCCAGCAGCGCGTCCAGGTGGCGGCGGATCGCGGCCGGCGTGAGGCCGACGCGCTCCCCCAGCGTGGACGCCGTGACCGGGCCGTGTTCGAGGATCAGCCGGGCCACCCGGGCGCGTGTGTCACGCTCGGTGTGGCCAGGCCCGGACGGCACGCCGGAAGGCCGCGCGGAGGCGGCCCGGGCGCTCGTCTGATCCTCGCTCACGTTTTTCACAACATCAGTGTGCCGTAATTACTTCCCTCGAAACACCGGAATCCCGATGTCGTAGCTCACGCAGGTAAGCCTTACCTAACCTGCGGATTCACCCGCGGCGCGTGCGGCGGCCCGCCATCGCCCGACCGGGCAGGTCAGCCCCTCACCCGGCAGCATATCGACGGCCCGGGGGTCAGAGGGTGCTCGCCAGCGGCCAGGTGGCGTTCGGGGTGACGATCGTGCCGGCGGTGCCTTCGAGGATCCGCTCGCACTGGTCGAGCAGCCCGATCGCGGCCATGTCCCCCGTCCGCTCGACGAAGCTCGCCGCCGCCTCGGCCTTCGGGCCCATCGAACCGGCCGGGAAGTCCTCGGCCCGCAGCTCGTGCGGCGTGGTGTGGGTGATCTCCTCCTGCTCGGGCGTGCCGAAGTTCCGCATCACGCGGGGCACGTCGGTGAGGATCAGCAGCGCGTCCGCGTCCATGCTCTCGGCGAGGACGGACGCGGTGAGATCCTTGTCGATCACCGCCTCGGCGCCCTCCAGCCGCCCGACGTCGTTGCGGAACACCGGGATGCCGCCGCCGCCCGCGCAGACCACCACCGTGCCGAGCCGGACCAGCTCCCTGATCAGCCGGGTCTCGATCACCCGCTGCGGGCGCGGGGACGGCACGACGCGGCGCCAGCGGTCCCCGTCCTCGCGGACGGTCCAGCCGTACTCGGCGGCGAGCTTCTCCGCCTCCTCCCGGTCGTAGACCTGGCCGACGAACTTGGTGGGGTTCTCGAACGCCGGGTCCACCGCCGACACCAGCGTCTGGTTGATCATCGCCATGACCTGGCGGCCCGGCAGCGCGTTCTGCAGCGCCTGCAGCATCCAGTAGCCGATCATTCCCTGGGTCTCGGCGCCGATGGTGTCGAGCGGGTACGGGCGGGTGAGGTTCGGGTCGTTCACGCTCTCCAGCGACAGCACCCCGACCTGCGGGCCGTTCCCGTGCGTGATGATCAGCTCGTGCCGCTCGGCGAGCGGCGCCAGCGACCGCACGGCGCGGTCCACGTTGCGGCGCTGGAGTGCGGCGTCGGGCGTCTCTCCCCGCTTGACCAGCGCGTTCCCCCCGAGCGCGACGACCACGCGCATCAGTTCCCCCTTCACCCGCCTGCTTCCAGGCGTCCCGGACGAGCGGGCAGTTCATGCAGCGCGGGCGCCGCGAGCACCCCCAGCTCGCGAATTCCCCCTCGCCGCGCCGGCGAAACTGGATGGGCCTTTACCGGAAGGCTTTGCCGCACCTTCACCGGGCCCGCCGCCGGGACCGGGCGCGGAGCCGTCCCCGCCCGGACCTAAACTCGTCACCATGACACCCCCCGGAGACGGCGCGGTCGAGCTGCGGTCGCTCGTCAAGCGCTATGGCGCGGCCGGCCGTGAAAGACGGGCCGTGGACGGCCTGTCGCTCAGCGCCGCCCGGGGCGCCGTCACCGCGCTGCTCGGCCCGAACGGCGCCGGCAAGACCACCACGATCGAGATCTGCGAGGGGTTCCGGCGGGCCGATTCCGGCACCGTCCGCGTCCTCGGCCTGGATCCGGCCGCGGACGGGCGCGCGCTGAGGCCGAGGGTCGGCGTGATGCCGCAGTCCGGCGGCGTGCCGGGCACGGCCCGGGCCGGCGAGTTCCTCCGGCTGGTCGCCTCGTTCCACGCCACACCGCTCGACACGTCCGTCCTGCTGGAGCGGCTCGGCCTCACCGAGCACGCCCGCACCCCGTTCCGGCGGATGTCGGGCGGGCAGCAGCAGCGGCTGTCGCTGGCCGTCGCCGTGGTCGGACGGCCCGAGCTCGTCTTCCTCGACGAGCCCACGACCGGGCTCGACCCGCAGGCCAGGCACGCCACCTGGGAGCTGATCGGGGAGCTCCGCGCCGCCGGGGTCTCGGTCGTCCTCACCACGCACAACATGGAGGAGGCCGAGCGCCTCTCCGACCACGTCGTGATCGTCGACCGCGGCAAGGTCGTGGCCGAGGGCGCCCCGGAGGAGCTGACCGGCGCCGAGCGGCAGCTGCGGTTCCGCGCCCGTCCCGGCCTCGGCCTGGAGGAGCTGCTGTCGGCGCTGCCCGTCGGGAGCGCCGCCAAGGAGTCGCCCGCCGGGCACTACCTGATCGAGGCCGACGTCCGGCCCGAACTGCTGGCCACGGTCACCGCCTGGTGCGCCTCGCACGGCGTCATGACCGAGGACCTGCGGATCGAGCGCCGCACCCTGGAGGACGTCTTCCTGGAACTGACCGGACGGGAGCTGCGCTCGTGACCGCGACCTTGGACCTGTCCCCCGCGCCGGCGGCCGTGCCGCTGCACCGGATGATCCTCTCCCAGGCCGGCTACGAGTTCCGCGCCGTGCTGCGCAACGGCGAGCAGCTGCTGCTCACGCTGATCATCCCGGTGGTGCTGCTCACCCTGTTCGGCGCCACGTCCCTGCTCGACCTCGGCGCGGGCCGCCGGGTCGACTTCCTCACGCCCGGGATCCTGGCGCTCGCGGTGATGTCCACCGCGTTCACCGGCCAGGCGATCGGCACCGGCTTCGAGCGGCGCTACGGCGTGCTCAAGCGGCTCGGCGCCACCCCGCTGCCGCGCGGCGGGCTCATCGCCGCCAAGACGCTGAGCGTGGTCGCGGTCGAGGCGGTGCAGGCCGCGGTGATCTGCGCGGTGGCGCTGGCGCTCGGCTGGCATCCGCACGGCGACCCCGGCTCGGTGATCGTCCTGCTGCTGCTCGGCACCGCCGCGTTCAGCGGGTTCGGGCTGCTCATGGCCGGGACGCTGCGCGCCGAGGCGACCCTCGCCGCCGCCAATCTCGTCTACATCCTGCTCCTCGCCGTCGGCGGGGTCGTCTTCCCGCTGGACAAGTTCCCCGGCCCGGTGCGGGACGTCCTGGAACTGCTGCCGATCTCCGCGCTGGCCGAGGGCCTGCGGGACGTGCTCCAGCACGGAGCCGCGCTCCCCGGCAAGCCCCTGCTCGTGCTCGCGGTGTGGGCCCTCGCCGGCCTCGCGCTCGCCGCCCGTTTCTTCAGATGGGAGTGACACGTGGCACTCGCTGAGGCGCCCGGTTCGTTCGGTGACGTGGGCCGCGCGCCGGCACGCGTCCGCGCGCTGTCCCTGGGCTCGGTGCCGCCGCCCGCCCTGATCCTGCTCGGCATCCTGTCCGTGCAGGTCGGCGCGGGCCTGGCCAAGCACCTGTTCGAGCGTCTGCCGCCGACCTCCGTCGTGTCGATCCGACTGCTGGCCTCGGCGCTCGTGCTGGGCTTCCTGGCCCGCAAGGCGTTGCGGACCGTCCTGCGCGACCACTCCTGGAGGAACCTGGCCGTCGTCGCCGGCTACGGGGTCTCCCTCGCCGGGATGAACTACGCGTTCTACCAGTCACTGTCCCGGATTCCGCTGGGCGTGGCGGTGACGATCGAGTTCCTCGGCCCGCTGTCGGTCGCCATCGTGGGCTCCCGCCGTCCGCGCGACGCCGTGTGGGTCGTGCTCGCGGGCTCGGGCGTGGTCATGCTCGCCCGGGGCGGCGGCGACGTGGACCTGCTCGGCATCGTGTTCGCGCTGCTCGCCGCGGTCGGATGGGCGTCCTACATCCTGCTCACCGCCGCCACGGGCCAGAGGTTCCCCGGCACGACCGGGCTGGCCCTCGCCAGCATCATCGGAACGCTGGTCATGCTGCCCGGCGGCATCGCGGCCGGTGCCGCCGCGGGCGGCGGCGCCCTGCTCGACCCGTCGCTGCTGCTGATCGGGCTCGGCGTCGGGCTGCTGTCGTCGGTGATCCCGTACTCGCTGGAGCTGGAGGCGCTGCGGCGGGTGCCCGCCCGGGTCTTCGGGATCCTGATGAGCCTGGAGCCCGCCGTGGCCGCGCTGGTCGGCGTGGTGGTCCTCGGCGAGATCCTCACCGGGCGCCAGTGGGTCGCGATCGGCTGCGTCATCGTCGCCTGCGCGGGCGCCACCAGAAGCCAGAAGGAACCGCCGGAGGCTCCCGAAGCATGAGTGGAACGAACCGGGGGGTGTGGGGGGTCGTCCCCCCACCATCGATCGCATGAGTGGCGGCCTCGTGTGGCAGCGTGGAAGGATCACGATGTACGGGTCGTCCAGCATGCGGAAGGGAGCCGCCGTGATCGGCCGGAGCGAGGACCAGGGGATGCCGCCCGAGTTCTTCGAGGCGGGGTCGGCGTCGTTCGTCGACTTCCTGCGCCTGCACTCCCCCGAGCTGCTGCCCGTCAACCGGGTGCCCGAGGGCGACGCGCCCGAGCTGCCGCACGGCACGACCGTCCTGGCGCTGACGTTCCCGGGCGGGGTGATGATGGCCGGCGACCGCCGCGCCACCCAGGGCAACCGCATCGCCTACCGGGAACTGGACAAGGTCCAGCGCGCCGACGAGTACTCCGCCGTCGCGTTCGCCGGGACGGTCGGGCTGGCGCTGGAGATGGTCCGGCTGTTCCAGGTCGAGCTGGAGCACTACGAGAAGATGGAGACCGTCCCGCTGTCGCTGCCGGGCAAGGCCCGCCGTCTCGGCGCCGTGATCCAGGCCAACCTCGCGCAGGCGCTGCAGGGGCTCGCGGTCGTCCCGCTGTTCACCGGGTACGAGCCCGGCTCGGGCGAGGGACGCATCTACACCTACGACATCACCGGCGCCCCGCAGGAGGCCCGCGACTTCCACGCGGACGGCTCCGGCTCCCCCTACGCGATGGGCGCGCTGAAGAAGCTCTACCGCCGCGACCTGTCCCTGGAGGACGCCGCCACGGTCTGCGTCCAGGCCCTCTACGACGCGGCCGACGACGACACGGCCACCGGCGGCCCCGACCCGACGCGGCGGATCTACCCGACGGTCGCGGTCGTCACCGACGACGGCTACCGGCGGCTGCCCGAGGAGCAGGTGTCGGCGATCGCCGACGAGGTCGTGCGGGCCCGCATGGACAACCCCGGCGGGCCCGTCGCGCCGCTCCGCTGATCTTCGGGAACGTCGTACCCGGCTTCTAGACTCGCCTCATGGCACGGGCGAACGACGAGGCTGCGGCCCTCATCCAGGAACTGGCGGACCTGCTGTCCATCACCGGCGGCGACGCCTTCAAGATCAGGGCGTACGAGAAGGCGGCGCGGGCGATCGCGGGATACCCCGACGACATCGCCGGCCTCGACCTGGCCGGGCTCCGCAAGATCCCGACGGTGGGCGAGGCGATCGCCAAGAAGGTCCTCGACTACACCGCCACCGGCACGATCAGGCAGGTCGAGGAGCTGCGCACGCAGATCCCCGCCGGGGTGCGCGCCCTCACCGCCATCCCGACCCTCGGCCCGAAGAAGGCCCTGGCCGTCTACGAGGAGCTCGGTATCTCGTCGGTGGACGAGCTGGGCACGGCGATCAAGGAGGGGCGGCTGCGCGGCCTCAAGGGCTTCGGCGCCAAGACCGAGGAGAACATCCTCCGCGGCATCGAGCTGATGCGGAGCTCCGGGGAGCGCGTCCTGGTCGACGCCGCCGCGAACGTCGCCGACGAGATCATCGCGGCCCTCTCCGCGCTGCCGCAGGTGGAGCGCTGCGCGCACGCCGGCTCGCTGCGGCGCATGCGCGAGACGATCGGCGACGTGGACGTCCTCGCCGCGTCCCGCGACCCCCACCCGATCATGGAGGCGTTCACCGCGCTCCCGTTCGTCGCCGAGGTCATCGCGGGCGGCGACAAGAAGACCTCGATCCGCACCTCCAAGGGCCTGCAGGTCGACCTGCGGGTCGTCCCGCCCGAGTCGTGGGGCGCGGCGCTGCAGTACTTCACCGGCTCGCAGGCGCACAACATCCGCACCCGCGAGATCGCCGTGAAGGCGGGCCTCAAGCTCTCCGAGTACGGGCTGTTCGACGCCGAGTCGAACGAGCTGATCGTGTCGGAGACCGAGGAGGAGGTGTACGAGCGGCTCGGCCTCCCCTGGGTGCACCCGGCCCTCCGGGAGGACAGCGGCGAGATCGAGGCGGCCCTCAAGGACGAGCTTCCCCGCCTCGTCACCGTCGACGACCTGCGCGGCGATCTGCACAGCCACACCGACCTGACCGACGGCGTCGCGTCGCTGGAGGACATGGTCGCCGCCGCGCAGGCGCGCGGGCTGGAGTACTACGCGATCACCGACCACGCGCCGAACCTGTTCATGCAGCGGATGACCGACGAGAAGATGCTCGCCCAGCGCGACCAGGTCGCCGAACTGCAGAAGCGGTATCCCGGCCTCAGGCTCCTCCACGGCACCGAACTCAACATCGACCCGGACGGCGAGGTCGACTGGGACGCCGGTTTCCTCTCCGGCTTCGACATCTGCGTGGCCTCCGTCCACTCCCACTTCACGCAGGACGAGGAGGACATGACCCGGCGGCTCGTCCGCGCGTGCGAGAACCCGCACGTCCATGTGATCGGCCACCCCACCGCCCGCAGCATCGGCCGCCGTCCGCCGGTGGACGCCGACTGGGACGAGGTGTTCCGCGCGGCCGCCCGCACCGGCACCGCGATGGAGATCGACTCCTTCCCCGACCGCCTGGACCTGCCCGCCGACCTGATCCGGCGGGCGAAGCGCCTCGGCGTGAAGTTCTCCATCGACACCGACGCCCACTCCGTGGGGCACCACCGCAACATCCGCTACGGCGTCGGAACGGCCCAGCGAGGCTGGCTGACCCCCGACGACGTCATCAACACCTGGCCGCTGGACCGCCTGCGCGCGTTCCTCCGCAAGGGCTGAGGCGCGGGTCAGGCGGGCTGCGGCGCCTCGGCCGCCCGCGGGGCGGCCGGGGCCGGTTCCACGGCGGGAACGGGGCCGCGGTCGCGGAGCGCGAAGAAGAGGCGGAACGCCGCGATCCACATGAGCACCGCGCCGAGCATGTGCAGGAGCACCAGCCCGGCGGGGACGCCCAGGAAGTACTGGGCGTAGCCGATGGCGCCCTGGACGACGATGAGGCCGGCCAGCTCGTGGGCGCGGCGGCGCGCGGCGGCGGGGGCGCCCGTGCGGTGCAGGACGACGATGGCGATCAACGTCAGCGCGATCGTGAGCCATGCCAGCTCGCCGTGGACGCGGGCGACGTCGGTGATGTCGAAGCCGTAGCGGCGGGACTCGGTGTCGCCCGCGTGCGGACCCGTTCCGGTGACGACGGTGCCCGCGACGAGGACGGCGGCGCAGGAGACCAGGAGGGCGGCCGCGAGCCGGCGCGTCCAGGGCCCGGCGAGGTACCGGGGCGCGTCGTCGCCCTCGCCCGCCCGGATCCACAGGGCCACGCAGAACACGAGCAGCGCGGGCGAGACCAGGAAATGCAGCGAGACGGCGGCCGGGTGCAGCTTGGTCAGCACGACGATGCCGCCGATGACCGCCTGCGCGAACACGCTCATCGGCTGGGCCAGCGCCCACCGGACCAGGCTGCGGCGGCGCGGGCGCAGCCGCAGCGCCGCGACGAACACGAGGACGCCGATGCCGAGCACCACGAAGGTGATCAGCCGGTTGCCGAACTCGATCGACATGTTGAGCACGTGGTGCTCGGGGTTGTGGGTGGGCACCAGGCTGTCGCCGGAGCAGCGCGGCCATTCGGGGCAGCCGAGACCGGACTCGGTGACGCGCACGGCACCGCCGCTGACGACGATCACCACGTTGCCGATGACGCCGAGGAGCGCGAGCAGCCGCAGCGATCCGGGGGTCGGACGCCATACGGCGTTCCAGGTCCGGACGAGGAGGTTGGACGACTGTCGCTCTGCCACGGCATCAATCGTATGGGCGGGCCCCGGTGGCCGTGACCCGGCCCCCGGTTACCCCCCGTACGGGCCGGGCGGCTGCGGCGGCAGGAATCCGGACGGGCCCTGCCCCGCCCACGGCGGGCCGGCCGGCCCGTACGCACCGGGACGCGGCGGGGTGCGCAGGAACGCCTGCCGGGCCATCGACATCAGGCCGAGCAGCGCGTCGCGGCGGGCGGCGAACCAGCGCTGGTCGGCGACGCCCCGGTCGGCGCGCTTGTGCAGCAGCGCAAGCTCGGTCGCGGCGAGCTGGTAGTCGCCCATGGCGCGGCCGGCGGGCGCGCCGCCGACCCTGCGGGCCCAGCGGCGGGCGGCCCGGCGGGACGGGATGGAGCGCAGCATTCGCACGTCCTGCGGCGTCACGAGCCCCGTCCCGGCGTACATCGGCAGGTACGTCTCGATGCGGCGGACGGTGTGCCGGCGCTCGACGAACACGATGACGATCAGTGTGACCAGGACGCAGAAGTCCAGCAGGTAGACGACGCCGAGGCCGCCGAGCCCGAACGACGCGGCGCCGTTCCACAGCCCGTGCAGGATCATGGCGCCGAGCAGCCCGGCGAGCGGCGCGATGATCTGGCCGCGCCGGTGGGTGGCGGCGTAGGCGACGCCGAGCCCGGTCATCGAGGTGAACAGCGGGTGGCTGAGCGGCGCGATCAGGCCGCGCAGGATGAAGACCGCCTGGAGCTGCTGGGCGCCGCCGTCCTCGAACGCCCGCATGTAGTAGGTGACGTTCTCCATCATGGCGAAGCCGAGGCCGACCATGGCGGCGTAGATGATGCCGTCGGCGAAGCCGTCGATCTCGTTGCGGCGGAACCAGAGCAGGCCGAACAGGACCGCGCCCTTCAGCGTCTCCTCGATGAGGGGCGCGCCGAAGGTGGCGCTGACGAAGTGGCCCTCCGTCTCACCGAAGATCGGCACGGTCACGTACAGCAGCCCGGCCGTGTTGAGCACGAGGGCGCCGAGCACGGCGACGCCCGCGCCCCACATGAACGAGAACGCGAGGGCGCGCGGCGGCTCGGGCTCCAGCCGGTCGAGGGTGAGAGCGAGGGCGATCAGCACCGGGATCGGCAGGATGGCGAGGACCAGCCCCACCCAGAAGCCGGCCCCGCCGAGCACGGCGTCCGCGCCGAGCGCGACCACGGCGCACAGCCCGGACACCGTCATGCCGAGGATCAGGCCGACCGGGGGCCTGCCGGGAATGCGGCCTTCGAGCACCGCTTTGGGGTCCATTCGCGCCATAGCGCGAAGCGTAACGGCAGGTCGTGCCGATCGCTAAAGCGCGGTCGCCGCGGAAGGCCGCCGCCCGCACGCCCCGCCGGGATCAGTGCAGGAGCGGGTCGACCGCGACGGCGGTGAACAGCAGCGCCAGGTAGACGTTGGACAGGTGGAAGAACCGCATCGGCCGGAGGTGGACGCCGGTCACCCCGGCGCGCACCGCCTTCAGCAGCCGGTGCCCCTCGGCGAGGAAGACCAGGCCCAGCACCATGGCGACGGCCCCGTACACCGGGCCCATCCCGGCGACGGGCCACAGCAGCAGGGAGCAGGCGACGGTCGCGTAGGTGTAGACGAGGCTCTCGGTGACGACGCGACGCTCGGAGGCGACGACCGGCAGCATCGGGACCTTGGCGACGGCGTAGTCCTCCCGGTAGCGCATCGCGAGCGTCCACGTGTGCGGCGGCGTCCAGAGGAAGACGACGCCGAACAGGACGAACGGAGTCCAGGCGACGTCCCCCGTGATGGCGGACCAGCCGATGAGGACGGGCATGCACCCGGCGATGCCGCCCCACACGACGTTCTGCGAGGTGCGCCGCTTGAGCAGCAGCGAGTACACGAAGACGTAGAACAGGATCGCGAAGAGCGAGCCGGCCGCGGCGACGGGGTTGACCGTGAGCAGGAACCCGGCCGTGGACAGCGCCGCGAGCGTCACCCCGAAGATCAGGGCGCGGGCCGGGGTGACCTGGTGGCGGGCCAGCGGGCGGCGCCGGGTGCGGCGCATCTTGGCGTCGATGTCGCGGTCGATGTAACAGTTGATCGCGTTGGCGGCGCCGGCGGACATGGTGCCGAACGCCAGCGTCAGCAGCACGGTGGACAGCGGCGGGACACCGTCGGCCGCGAGGAACATCACCGGGATGGTGGTGATCAAGAGCAGCTCGATCACGCGCGGCTTGGTCAGCGCCACGTAGGCGCGCACACTGGCGCCGAGCGTCCAGCGGGCGGCCCGCTCCGCGGGCACCGGCACGAGCGGGGTCACCGGTACATCCGGCACCTGCTCGTCGAGCTCGATCCCGCGCTTGTTACTGAGCACCGTCACAATCGGGTCCACGTCTGACTAGGGATGAGAAATCGGTACCACCTCGGCGGTGCCGCGCGATCCTGGCGGGCCTCGGCGTGGTTCGACTTCGGCTTCGGTCGTCTTGCCCGCGGCCGCTGCCGTCAGCCGCGCAATCACTGTAGTCCGCCCCCTCCGGAGGTCGCGCACCGGGTCGCCGGACGCGCCGTGCAGGGCGTGCGGCCCCCGTCCCGCACCGTGTCGGGGGCCCGCCCGGATCACCCGCCGGATCACCCCTGCGAGGGGGTTAGCCCGCCGGGCCTTCGGGCAAGGGTGCTTGAAGCGGCGACGCGCCCGGGACCCCGGAGCGCGGCGTCCGGCGCCCCGCTCCCGCCTGCGGCGGCCCCCCGCGCGATAGGCTCGCGATGAGCGCGGCATGATCTTCGCGGGCCGCGGACGGGCGGCCGCAGGGCCACGGGGGAAGAGACGCCACGCCGCCGGACGTTATCGCCTGCAGGGCCTCCGGCGCACAACATCACAGAGTGGTTCTCACACCGGTTCGAGAGGAGCCTGGCGTTCCGTGAGCAGGGACAACAGCACGTTTGAATGGTCCGACCAGGACCGGCGCGCGGTGGACGTGATCCGCGCCCTCGCCATGGACGCGGTCGAGGAGGCCGGCTCCGGTCACCCCGGGACGGCGATGAGCCTCGCGCCCGCCGCCTACCTTCTCTTCCAGCGGTTCCTGCGGCACGACCCGACGGACCCGCACTGGGCCGGACGGGACAGGTTCGTGCTGTCCTGCGGACACTCCAGCCTGACCCTGTACATCCAGTTGTACCTGTCGGGCTACCCGATGACGCTCGAAGACCTGAAGGCGCTGCGCAAGTGGGGCAGCCTGACCCCCGGCCACCCGGAGCACGGGCATACGGCGGGCGTGGAGACGACCACCGGGCCGCTCGGGCAGGGCATCGCGAACGCGGTGGGCATGGCGATGGCGGCGCGCCGCGAGCGCGGCCTCTTCGACCCCGACGCGCCGCAGGGCGAGTCCCCCTTCGACCACACCGTCTGGGCGTTCGCGTCCGACGGCGACATCGAGGAGGGCATCAGCCACGAGGCGAGCGCGCTGGCCGCCCACCAGCGGCTCGGCAACCTGGTCCTGCTCTACGACGACAACCACATCTCGATCGAGGACGACACCGCGATCGCGCTGTCGGAGGACGTGCGGGCCCGCTACGCGGCGTACGGCTGGGACGTCCACCACGTCGACTGGACCGAGAACGGCGACTACGAGGAGAACGTCGCCGCGCTCGGGGCCGCGTTCGAGGCGGCGAAGGCGGAGACGTCCCGGCCGTCCTTCATCGCGCTGCGGACCATCATCGGCTGGCCGGCGCCGAACAAGAAGAACACCGGCAAGATCCACGGATCGGCGCTCGGCGCCGACGAGGTCGCCGCGACCAAGCGGATCCTCGGCATGGACCCGGCCGAGAGCTTCCACGTCCCCGAGGACGTGCTGGCCCACGCCCGGCAGGTCTGCGAGCGGGGCCGCGCCGACCACTCCGGGTGGAAGAAGACGTTCGAGGCGTGGCGCGCGGCGAACCCCGAGCGGGCCGCCGAGTTCGACCGGATCTCGTCCCGCACGCTCCCGGCCGGCTGGGACGGCGCGCTGCCCGAGTTCGAGCCCGGCAAGGACATCGCGACCCGCGCGGCGTCCGGTGAGGTGCTGGCGGCGCTGGCGCCGGTGCTGCCGGAGCTGTGGGGCGGCTCGGCCGACCTCGCGGAGAGCAACAACACGACGATGAAGGGCGAGCCGTCCTTCATCCCGGAGGAGTTCCAGACCAAGGAGTTCCCCGGCCACCGCTACGGCCGGACGCTGCACTTCGGCGTCCGCGAGCACGCGATGGCCTCGATCTGCAACGGCATCGCGCTGCACGGCGGCACCCGCCCGTACGGCGGCACGTTCCTGATCTTCAGCGACTACATGCGCCCGGCGGTCCGGCTGGCGGCGCTGATGAAGCTGCCGGTCACCTTCGTGTGGACGCACGACTCGATCGGCCTCGGCGAGGACGGCCCGACGCACCAGCCCGTCGAGCACCTGTGGGCGCTGCGGGCGATCCCGGGCCTGGACGTCGTCCGCCCGGCGGACGCCAACGAGACGGCGGTCGCGTGGCGGACCGTCCTGCGGAACACCGACCGCCCGGCGGGCCTCGCGCTGACCCGGCAGAAGCTGCCCACGCTGGACCGCGGCGGCGACCTCGCGTCCGCGGAGGGCGTCGCCAAGGGCGGATACGTGCTGGCGGACGCCGAGGGCGGGCAGCCCGACGTGATCATCATCGCGACGGGCAGCGAGGTGCAGCTGGCGCTGGAGGCCCGGGAGACGCTGCAGTCCGAGGGCACCCCGGCCCGTGTCGTGTCGATGCCCTGCGTGGAGTGGTTCGAGCAGCAGACCGACGCCTACCGGCAGGAGGTCCTCCCGCCGGGGGTGCGCGCCCGCGTGTCGGTGGAGGCCGGGATCGCGCTCGGCTGGCGCGCCTACGTCGGCGACGCCGGCGAGTCGGTCAGCCTGGAGCACTTCGGCGCCTCCGCCGACTACAAGACGCTGTTCCTGCAGTTCGGCATCACGTCCGAGCGGGTGGTGGCGGCGGCGAAGGCCAGCCTGATCAAGGCGAGCGTGAAGCACGCCGGACGCGGCGAGACGACCGGCAACTGACAACGAGCCCGTGCGGCCGGCGGAGCCCGCGCGCCCGGAGCTCCGCCGGCCCCGGCCCCCGGTGCAACGGTGAAGACGAGGAGAAAGCGATGAGCGGCATTCTGAAGAAGCTCTCGGACGAGGGCGTTTCGATCTGGCTGGACGACATCAGCAGGGAGCGGCTGCGGACCGGCAACCTGGAGCAGCTCGTCAAGGACCGGCACGTCGTCGGCGTCACGTCCAACCCGACGATCTTCGCCAAGGCGCTGAGCAAGGGGAACGCCTACGACGACCAGGTCCGCGACCTGGCGGTGCGCGGCGTGGACGTCGAGGAGGCGTCCCGCGCCATCACCACCTACGACATCCGCTGGGGCTGCGACGTACTGCGCCCGGTGTACGACCGGACGGAGGGTCTGGACGGCCGCGTGTCGATCGAGGTCGACCCGCGGCTCGCCCTCGACACCCGCAGGACGATCGCGGAGGCGCGGGCGCTGTGGTGGCTGGTGGACCGGCCCAACCTGTTCATCAAGATCCCCGCGACGAAGGAGGGCCTGCCGGCGATCACGGCGGCGCTCGCGGAGGGCATCAGCGTGAACGTGACGCTGATCTTCTCGCTGGAGCGCTACGGCGCGGTCATCGACGCGTTCTTCGCCGGCCTGGAGCAGGCGCGGGCGAACGGCCACGACGTGTCGAAGATCGCGTCGGTCGCGTCCTTCTTCGTCAGCCGGGTGGACACCGAGATCGACAAGCGGCTCGACAAGATCGGCACGGACGAGGCGAAGGCGCTGCGCTCCAAGGCGGGCCTCGCCAACGCCCGGCTCGCGTACGCGCTGTACGAGGAGAAGTTCGGCACGGACCGGTGGAAGGCGCTGAAGGACGCCGGGGCCCGTCCCCAGCGGCCGCTGTGGGCCTCGACCGGTGTGAAGGACCCGGACCTCCCCGACACCCTGTACGTCGTCGAGCTGGTCGCGCCGGGGATCGTCAACACGATGCCGGAGGCGACGCTCGACGCGGTCGCCGACCACGGCGAGGTCCGCGGCGACACGGTGCGGGGCGCCTACGACGACGCCCGCGCGCACATGGCGGCGCTGAAGGAGGCGGGCGTCGACTACGACGACGTCGTCAAGGTGCTGGAAGACGAGGGCGTGGAGAAGTTCGCGGTCTCCTGGAAGGAGATGCTCGACTCCATCACCGGCGAGCTGGAGGCGAAGAGGGCCGGCGCGTGACCTCGGTGGTGACCGCCGGGGGGATCTCGGTCACCATCCGCGGCGTCGTCGTCGACGAGAGCGAGACGGTCCTGGACCGTCTCGTCTCCGACGGCGTGCCGGGCGCGCTCGCGTCCCGGAACGCCAAGCTGTGGGGGCCCGACGCGGCCCCGCTCGCCGCCCATCGGCTCGGCTGGCTCGGCCTGCCGGAGACCTCGCGGTATCTGCGGGACCGGCTGGCCGGGCCCGCGGCCGACGCCCGCGACGCCGGCCTCGACCGGATCGTGCTCGTCGCCTCCGGGGGGACGGCGCTGGCCGCCGAGGCCATGTGCCGGACGGCCGGGTGCGACCTCGTCGTCCTCGACACGACCGATCCGCACGAGGTGTCCGGCGTCCTGGCCGGGGACCTGGACCGGACTCTCGTGGTCGTGGCGGACGACGGCGTCGAGGGGGAGTCGCTGCGCCGCGTCTTCGGGCGGGCGTTCTCCGAGGCGGGGCTGAGCGGCGCGGAACTGGCGCGCCGGTTCGTCGTCGTCGCTGAGGAAGACTCCCAGCTCGCCCAGGCGGCCCGCGAGGTCGGCCATCATCTCGTCCTGGCCGAACCCGACGTCGACGACCGGTTCGGTGCGCTCGGCGCGCGGGCGCTGGTGCCGGCCGCGCTCGCGGGCGTGGACATCGACGTCCTGCTGGAGGAGGCGTCCCGGCTCGCGGCGGCGCTGCGCCAGCCCTACGACAACCCGGCGCTGGCGTTCGGCGCGGCGCTGGGCTCGTCGGCGCTCGGGCCCCGCGACAAGCTGGTGATCGCCGACCTCGGCTCCGGCCTGGCCGGCTTCGCCGCATGGGCGGAGCAGCTGGTCGCCGGGGCGATGGGCAAGGACGGCAAGGGCATGCTGCCGGTCGTGGTGGAGGGCGTCGACTCCCCCGGCTTCGAGCTGGCCGACGACCTGCGGCGGATCATCCTCGGCCGCCGCCCGGACGAGCCCGGTCCCGGGCGCGAGGCCGGGGTGAGCGTCGCCGGGCCGCTCGGCGCGCAGTTCCTGCTGTGGGAGTACGCGGTCGCGGTGGCGTGCCGGGTGATCGGAGTCGACCCGTTCGCCGAGCCGGACACCGGCCAGTCGCGGGAGAGCACGGCGGCGCTGCTGCGGTCGGAGGAGGGCACGGCGCCGACGGTCGTGCGGCGGCCGCCCGAACTCGTCGAGGGCGCGGTCGAGCTGCACGCCCCGGAGGACGCGCTGGGCGGGGCGCAGACGCTGACCGAGGCGCTGGGGACGATCCTGGAGGGCGTCGAGGACGGCGGCTACCTGGCCGTTCTCGCCTACCTGGACCGGTCCGCGGACGCTTCGGCGGCCGGGCTGCGTCCGCTGCTGGCTGCGCGGGGCGCCAAGGTCCGCCGGCATCCGGCTCCGGTGACGTTCGGCTGGGGGCCGCGCTACCTGCACACGGCCGGCCAGTACCACAAGGGCGGACCGGCGAGGGGCGCGTTCCTGCAGATCACCGGTGCCGCGGCCGGCGACGTCGCGGTGCCCGGACGGCCCTACAGCCTGGGCGAACTGCAGCTCGCCCAGGCGTTCGGCGACCTGCGGGTGCTGCGTTCGCTCGGCCGTCCCGCCTTCCGGCTCCATCTGCGCGACCGCGCGGAGGGCCTCGCGCAGCTCACCGCGGCGCTCGGCTGAGCGGCACGTGCCCGGACCGGCCGGGCCGCCCGATCCCGACGCAGGGCGACCGGCCGGATCCGGGACGCGACCAAGAAGATCGATGGAGATGGTCGCGAATGCCCTTTCTCTCCTGAAACGATGGGGGGCGGGAGGGTAACGGTGTCCGGATTCGACGTACTGACGCGCGGCGACGTGCTCGACTCGGCGTTGCAGGCGAGGGACTACCTCGTCAGCTGCGGCGTCCCCGGCGCGCTGGCCGCCAAGGACCCCCGGCTGTGGGGGCGGCGGGCGGTCGACCACAGCCGGCTGGGCTGGCTCGATCTGCCCTTCGCCTCCCGCGGGCTGCTGAACCAGCTGGGCGGCCTGGTCTCGGAGGCCCGGTACTCGGGCCTCGACCACATCGTGCTGATCGGCGTCGGCGCGGAGAGCCTCGCGGCGCAGGCCGTGATGGAGGCGCAGACGCCCGCGCTGGCCGGCGCCGCCGGCGGTACGGGCGCCGCCGGGCCCGAGCGGCCGGCCGGCGAGCTGACCGTGCTGGACGGCGGCGACACCGCGGCGCTCGCGTTCGCGATGGAGCGGCTCGACCGTACGCTGGTCGTGCTGGCCAGCAAGGCGGGCGTGTCCCTGGAGGGCGACGCCTACCGCCGGATCTTCTCGGCGGCGTTCCGTGAGCGGGGCCTGTCGGAGCGGGAGATCGCGAGCCGGTTCCTGGTCATCACCGACCACGGCAGCCCGCTGCACGACTTCGCCCGGCAGTGCGGCTACCGGATCGGGCTGACCGACCCGTACCTGCCCGGCCACTACGGCGCCCTGTCGGCGTACGGGCTCGTCCCGGCCGTGCTGGCGGGCGCGGACGCCGACCGGCTGCTGGACGAGGCGGCGTCGCTGGTGCCGTCGCTGGCCAAGGACGAGGACAACCCGGGGCTGCTGCTCGGCGCGGTCCTCGGCGGCTGCGCACAGCAGGGCCCGGGCGGCCTCGCCCGCGACAAGGTCCTGCTGCGGGAGCCGGGCGGACCGGGCGCGCTGAGCGCCTGGATCTCCCAGCTGCTCGCGGTCGGCACCGGCAAGCGGGGCCGCGGCGTGCTGGCGTTCGAGCCGCCCGGCGGGCGCGGCGACTTCCCCGACGTGCACGGCGTCTCGATCAACCCGCGGTCGGCGGCGCAGGACGAGTCCGACACCTCCGTGTGGGCGCCGCTCGGCGCGCAGTTCCTGCTGTGGGAGTACGCGACGGCGGTGGCCGGCTGGCTGCTCGGCGTGAACCCGTTCGAGGCGGGCAGCACGGTCGTGCAGGAGGCCGAGGACGACGCGGCGACGCTGCTGCGCACGGCCGGCGGCGGCCCGCTGACGGCGGAGCGGCCGGTGTACGTCGAGGACGGCATCGAGGTGCACGCCGACTTCCCCTGGCCGCCCGGCGCCGAGCTGCAGACCGTCCTCGGCGGGCTGGTCGCCTCCGTGCCGTCCGACGGATACCTGTCGGTGATGACGTACCTGTCGGGCGACTTCTCCGGCCGCTACCTCGCGCCGTCGCTGGCGCGCGCGTCGGGGCGCCCCGTCGCCTACGGGCCGGGGCCCGGCTACCCGCACGCGACCGGGCCGGTGCACAAGGACGGCCCGGGCAACGGCGCGTTCCTGATCATCACCGGCGATCCGGCGCCGGGGGACGAGCTCGCGGCGCATCCCGTCCCCGGCCGCCCCTACAGCCTGGCGGAGCTGCAGATCGCGCGTGCCCTCGGCGAGCTGCGGGCGCTCCGCGAGCGGAGGCTGCCGGTGATCCGGCTGCACCTGCGCGACCCGGTCGAGGGCGCGGGCCGGCTGACCGAGGCGGTCCGCGCGGTGGCGGGGGCGCGCAGACCGTGAGCTTCACCGCGGTCGTCTCGGGGGAGACGGCCATCACCGCCCGCGGGCCGCTCAAGGAGGACGCCGAGCGGGTCCTCGGCCGGCTGTGGATCGACCAGGTGCCGGTCCGGCTCGCCTCCGAGGACGCGTCGCTGTGGCCGGCGGCAGCCACCGCCGGGGTGGAGGGCCGCCCGCTGTGCTGGCCGGGCCAGCCGGGTCCCGGCCGCGCGGTGCTGGACCGTGCCGAAGAGCTGCGCGCCCAGGCCCGCGAGGACGGGCTGACCGACGTCGTGCTGCTCGGCGGCGGCGCCCCGGCCTGCGCCGCCGAGCTGATCGCCCGGGCGCACCGCCCCGCCGCGCCGGACGGGGACGGCGCGCCGCTCCTCGTCCTGGACGGCCCGGAGCCGGGGCCGCTGCTGCGCATCCGGGAGGACCCGGAACGGCTGGACCGGACGATGGTCGTGGTCACCGGCGACGACCCGGGCACCGAGACGCTCCGCCGGGTGTTCGCGGAGGCGCTGCGGGACCGCGGCCTGTCCCCCGCCGGGGTCGCACGGCGGTTCGTGACGGTCGCCGAGCCGCGCGCGGCGGCCGCCAAGCAGGCGACGGAGGAGGGGCATCCGCTGGTGGAGGCGCCGGCCGCCACGGCGTTCGGCGCGCTGTCCCCCTACGCGCTGGTGCCCGCCGCGCTGGCCGGCGCCGACATGGCGACGCTGCTGGACGAGGCCACCGCGGTGCTGCCGTCGCTGACCCGGCCGGAGAACAACCCGGGCCTCGTCCTCGGCGCCATCCTCGGCGGCGCCGTCCGCGCCGGGCGGCGGACGGCCGTGCTCGGCGGCTACCCGGCGGCGCTGCCGGGCATCGCCCGCTGGGTGTCGCTGCTGCTCGACGAGACGACCCGCGGCCGGCTGACGCCGATCGTCCAGGACGGCGGGCTGCCGCTGGTTCCCGCCGACGATCTGTTCCTGGTGACGTTCGACGGCCGCCCCCACCAGGACGACGCCACCGTCGCCGGGCCGCTCGCCGCGCAGCTCGTCGTGTGGGAGTACGCCGCCGCCGTCGCGTCCTACCTGCTGGAGGCCGATCCGCTGGCCCCGGTGGCACGTCCCGCGCCGATGACCCTGGACGACGGGACGGGCGAGCCGCTGTTCGCCGACGGCGACCACGGCCGGGCCGTCGAGGTGCACACGACGGTCCCGGCGCTCGCGGACACGTCCGGCCTCACCGAACTGCTGGACGCGCTGGCCGCCCGGGTCGGCCCGGACGAGCACCTCGCGCTCCTCGCCTACCTGGACCCCGACGAGGCGCGCGGCCAGGGCGCGCAGGTGCGCCGGCTGGCCGCGCTGCTCGCCGCCCGCTGCGGCCGCCCGGTCAAGCTCGGCTGGGGCGCGCCGCCGCCCGCGATCGGGAATGATCATCCGGATGCGGGCGTATACCTGTTGGTGACCGGGAACGTCGTCCGCGACGTGCCGGTGCCGGGCCGCCACCACCGGCTCGGCATGCTGCAGCTCGCGCGGGCGCTCGGGGACGCCCGCGACGCGCGGGCGGCGGGCCGCCCGGTGGTGCGGCTGCATCTGCAGAACCGCTGGGCGGGGCTCACCCGGCTGCTCGACTGCGCCAGAGGAGAGAGATGAGCGCCCCCGCCGGGGGCTGGAAACCGTGGCCGGACAGGGGGCGACTCCCGGTTGGGGCCCGCGATACGAGTTGGGGCAGGATGCTTGCAGCAGTAGTCGAAGAAGGCGCAGTGCGATCAGAGGGGGCCACGTGACCAACACAGCCAATCCGCTCCGCGACCCGCGGGACAAGCGCCTGCCGCGGGTGGCCGGGCCGTGCGTGCTCGTGCTGTTCGGGGTCACCGGGGACCTGTCGCGCAAGAAGCTCCTCCCGGCGATCTACGACCTGGCGAACCGGGGGCTGCTGCCGCCGGGCTTCTCCCTGGTGGGCTTCGCCCGGCGCGACTGGGAGAACGAGGACTTCCGCCAGATCGCCTACGAGGCGGTGAAGGCGCACGCGCGGACCCCGTTCCGCGAGGACGTGTGGACGCACCTGTCGGAGGGCATGCACTTCGTCCCCGGCGAGTTCGGCGACCCGGGCGCGTTCGACGCGCTGTCGATGGCGGTCAAGGAGCTGGACGACAGCCGCGGCACCGGCGGCAACTACGCGTTCTACCTGTCGATCCCCCCGAAGGCGTTCCCTCAGGTGGTGGAGCAGCTGCAGCGCAGCGGCCTCGCCGACCGCAAGGAGGGCTCCTGGCGCCGGGTCGTCATCGAGAAGCCGTTCGGCCGCGACCTGAAGACCGCCCTGGAACTGAACGACACCGTGCACCGCGTCTTCCCCGAGGAGTCGATCTTCCGGATCGACCACTACCTCGGCAAGGAGACGGTGCAGAACATCCTGGCGCTGCGGTTCGCCAACACGATGTTCGAGCCGATCTGGAACCGCTCGTTCGTCGACCACGTGCAGATCACGATGGCCGAGGACATCGGGATCGGCGGCCGCGCCGGGTACTACGACGGCATCGGGGCCGCCCGCGACGTCATCCAGAACCATCTGCTGCAGCTGCTGGCGCTGACCGCGATGGAGGAGCCGACGTCGTTCCGCGCCGACGCCGTCCGCGCGGAGAAGGCCAAGATCCTCTCCTCGGTGCGGGTGGCGGGCGACCTGGCCGAGTCCACCGCGCGGGGCCAGTACGCGTCGGGCTGGCAGGGCGGCGTGAACGTCCGGGGCTACCTGGAGGAGGACGGCATCCCGGCCGACTCCCGCACCGAGACCTACGCCGCGGTCAAGCTGGAGATCGACAACCGCCGCTGGGCGGGCGTCCCGTTCTACCTGCGCACCGGCAAGCGGCTCAGCCGCCGGGTGACGGAGGTGGCGATGGTGTTCCAGCAGGCGCCGCACCTGCCGTTCTCGCACACCGACACCGAGGAGCTCGGGCAGAACGCGCTGGTGATGCGGGTGCAGCCGGACGAGGGCATCACGGTCCGGTTCGGCTCGAAGGTGCCCGGCACCTCGATGGAGATCCGCGACGTCAACATGGACTTCGCCTACGGCGAGTCGTTCACCGAAGCCTCGCCGGAGGCCTACGAGCGGCTGCTGCTGGACGTGCTGATCGGCGACCCGCCGCTGTTCCCGCGGCAGGAGGAGGTCGAGCTGTCCTGGAAGATCCTCGACCCGATCGAGGAGTACTGGGCGAGCCGCGGCGGTCTCGACCAGTACAAGTCCGGCGGCTACGGACCCGACAGCGCCGACGAGCTGATGGCGCGCGACGGCCGCACCTGGCGGCGGCTCTAGATGAACAGAGGCTCTGAGAGATGAACATCGATCTGACCGGCACGACCACCCGCAAGATCCAGGACGCGCTGACCCAGTCCCGGCATCTGATGGGCGGCCCGGCCGTCGGCATGGTGCTCACACTGATCATCGTGACGGACGAGTCGGCGCAGTACGACGCGGTCCGCGCGGCGACGGAGGCGGCGCGCGAGCACCCCTGCCGGGTGCTCACCGTCATCTCCCGCGATCCGCGCGGCAGCTCCTCGCGGCTGGACGCCGAGATCCGGATGGGCGAGACCGGCCCGGGCGAGACGGTGCTGCTGCGCATGTACGGGCCGCTCGCCGAGCACGCCGACTCGGTCGTCGTGCCGCTGCTGATGCCCGACACCCCGGTGGTGACGTGGTGGCCGGGCGGCAAGGTGCCGAAGGTGCCCGCCCAGGACGCGCTCGGCCGGCTGGCGCAGCGCCGGGTCACCGACTCCTACGCCGCCCGCGACCGGCTCGGCACCCTCGCCCAGCTCGCCGAGGGATACCGGCCGGGCGACACCGACTTCACCTGGACCCGGCTGACCTCGTGGCGGTCGCTGCTGGCCGCCGCGCTCGACCAGGACCACGACGAGATCACGGCCGGCGAGGTGATGGCCGAACCGGACTCCCCGAGCGCGGAGCTGCTGGCGGCATGGCTGTCGATCCGGCTCGGCGTCCCGGTGGACCGGACGGTCTCCGAGGGACCCGGCATCACCGGCGTGCGGCTGGCGACGACCGGCGGCGACATCGTCATCGACCGCCCGGACGGGCGGGTCGCGACGCTGTGCCGCCCCGGCCAGCCCGACCGGCAGGTGTCGCTGATGCGCCGCCCGATGGCCGAGCTGCTGGCCGAGGAGCTGCGGCGGCTCGACCCCGACGAGGTCTACCGCGAGGCCGCCGCGCGGTTCGCCAAGGACCTCGCGGGCGGGTCGGAGAAGCCGGGCGTGGCGCGCGAGCCGGTGTCGGCGACGGCCGGCGCCGCGAAGACCGCGCCCGCCAAGAAGGAGGCGGCCAAGCCGTCCCGGTCCCGGTCGTCGTCCGGGCCGGCGAAGCGGCCGCGCGGCAAGTCGGGGGACGCGTGACTCCCCCGCCGGCGGTGCTGGTGCACCGCGACAAGGACGTCCTCGCGCAGGCCGTCGCGGCGCGGCTCGTGACGCGGATCGCCGACGCCCAGGCGGAGCGCGGGTCGGCGTCGGTCGTGCTGACCGGCGGCGGGGTCGGCACCGCGGTGCTCGCCGCGCTGGCCGCCACCGGCGCGCGCGACGCGATCGACTGGGGCCGCCTCGACGTGTGGTGGGGCGACGAGCGCTTCCTGCCCGCCGGCGACCCGGAGCGCAACGAGACCGGGGCGCGGGCGGCGCTGCTCGACCACGTACCGCTCGACCCGGTGCGGGTGCATCCGATGCCGGCGACGGACGGGCCGGACGGCGACGACCCGGAGGCCGCGGCCGAACGGTACGCCGCCGAACTGCGGGCCGCCGCGCCGGACGCGGGCCCGGTGCCGGCATTCGACGTGCTGATGCTGGGCGTGGGGCCGGACGCGCACGTGGCGTCGCTGTTCCCGGAGATGCCGGCGCTGCACGACGAGGGCGCGGTGGTGGCGGTCCACGGCGCCCCGAAGCCGCCGCCGACCCGGATCTCGCTGACGTTCCCGTCACTGCGGGCCGCGGACGAGGTGTGGGTGCTGGCGTCGGGTGAGTCGAAGGCCAAGGCCGTCCGGCTGGGGCTGTCACCGGACACGCCGCGCACGCAGGCCCCGTGCTCGGGGGCCCGCGGCCGGCGGCGGACCCTCTTCCTGCTGGACCGGGCCGCCGCCTCGGAGCTCCCGCCCGGCTGACTCCGGGCTGCGCGAGGTACGGACCGGCTCCCGAAGCGATGGGAGCCGGTCCGTCCGCTTGGCGGACGGGCGGAATGTTGCGCATGTTGGGTCTTTTGCCGGGAACCGTGCATACCCTGGCGAAGGGATTACCCCCGTCGAGCGTGAGGAGTTCTCTGGTGCTCAAGGGTCGGGCAGGGACGGCGAGTGCGGCGATTCTCGGGGCGGTGGCGATCGCCGCCGCGGGCTGCTCGTCCGGCGGCGGCGACGGCGGCAAGGGCGGGGACGGCGGCGGCAAGGCCGCCGACGCGGTGAAGCTGGCCATCACCCCCGCGACCGGCTCCAAGGAGGCCGCCCCTGACCGGCCCGTCACCGTCACCGCCGACAACGGCAAGCTGACCAGCGTGACCCTCACCTACGGCAAGAAGAACACCAAGGCGGAGGGCACTCTCGCTCCGGACGGGAAGTCGTGGAAGTCGTCGTGGACACTGCGGCCGTCCACGACGTACACGGTCACCGCGCAGGGCACCGGGGACGGCGGCAAGCCGGTCACCACGACGTCCACGTTCACGACGCTGACACCGAAGAAGAAGCTGGAGAGCGGCATGTCGCCGCTGGACGGCGAGAACGTCGGCGTCGGCATGCCCGTGCAGCTGCTGCTGTCCAAGCCCGTCAGCACCAAGGCCGGCAAGGCGGCGGTGGAGAAGGCCCTTGAGGTTCGCATGTCCAAGCCGGTCGAGGGCGCCTGGTACTGGATCAGCGACAAGGAAGTGGACTTCCGGCCCCACGAGTACTGGCCGTCCGGGCAGAAGGTGAAGGTCGTCGCGCACCTGGCGGGGCTGAAGGCCGGCGAGGGCATGTACGGGACGAAGGACCGCAGCGTCAGCTTCACCGTGGGGCCACGGCACGTCACCACCATCGACGCCAAGAAGCACCGTGCGACGGTGACCGACGGCGGCAAGACGGTCCGGACGATGAAGGTCAGCCTCGGCAAGCCGGGACACGACAGCTACAGCGGGACGATGATCGCCCAGGAGAAGGCGGCGAACATCATCATGGACTCCGCCACGACCGGCGACCCCGGCGAGTACCGGATCCCCACCAAGTGGAACGTCCGCCTCACCTACAGCGGGACGTTCGTCCACTCGGCCCCGTGGTCGACCGACTCGCAGGGCAACGACAACGTCAGCCACGGGTGCGTGAACGCGTCCCCTTCGGACGCCAAGTGGTTCTACAACTTCACCAACCGGGGCGACATCGTGAAGGTGACGGGCACCACGCGGCAGTTGCAGTTCGGGAACGGGCCGACGCCGTGGGCCAAATCGTGGGACGCCTGGCTGAAGGGCAGCGCGACGGGCAAGCCGGTCATGGGCACGCCCCTCAAGTGACCCGGCTCACGTGCCGTCACGAGCGTCACTGGCAGACTTGGCCGCATGCAGAAGCTCTCGTTGGACGCACAGGTACGGGACCACCTGAAGCGCGCCGCCGCGGCCTCGACCGGGCGCAGCGCCGAGACCGTCTACGGCGGACATGAGCACGTCCTGCGCCAGACCCTCATCGCCCTGACGTCGGGGACGACGCTGGCCGAGCACGAGAATCCCGGCGAGGCGACGGTCCTCGTGCTGCGCGGGCGGGTGCGGCTGCTGTCGGGCGAGAACTCCTGGGACGGGATGTCCGGCGATCTGCTGATCGTCCCGGATGCGCGGCACAGCCTGGAGGCCGTGGAGGACGCCGCCGTCCTGCTCACCGTCGCCAAGCCCGGCTGACCGCTCCGGGCGTCACCTCCTCGCCGGAGCGCACACTCCTGGAAGACGGGGGTTGACAGATTTTGATTGGTGTATCAATAATTAGGCCATGACGACAGGCCGAGGGACGACGAAGCGGGGTACGCGCAGGCCCACCGCGGAGGAGCGCCGCGAGCAGGTGCTCGAAGCCGGGATCAGCGTGTTCGCCGAGTTCGGGTACCACGCCACGAAGACCGCCGACATCGCCAAGCGGGCCGGCATCTCCCAGCCGTACATCTACGCCCTGTTCGACGACAAGAAGACCCTGTTCCTCGCCTGCCTGCAGCGCGTGCGCGAGCAGATCCGGGACGCGTTCACCGAGGCCTGGCGGCCCGGCGACACACCCGAGCAGTCGCTCATGGCCCTGGGCCGCAACTACCACAAGGTCCTCGCCAACCCCGACGCTCCGCGCTGCCAGTTGCAGGGGCACGCCGCGTCCGCCGACCCCGAGATCCGCGCGTTCATGCGCCGCGGCTTCATGGAGGCCTCCGACATGGTCATGGAGATGACCGGGGCCGACCGCGCGACGGTCGTCCGGTTCATGGCCGCCGGCAACCTGCTGAACCTCGGCACGGTGCTCGGGCTTCCGCCCGAGTACACGCACATGACCCCCTGACCCGTCCCGTCCGGCCGCGGACGGGATCTTTTCCGGCCATTTATTTATAGGTCTATCAATCACAAGGAGTCCCGATGTCCTCCCCCACCGCCCTTGACGCGCCGAAGAGCGCATCGGCGGCCGCACAGGCCACCGCTTCCCATCCCCGCCGCTGGTTCACGCTGGCCGTGCTCTGCCTGTCGCTGCTCGTGATCGTCGTCGACACGACGATCGTCAATGTCGCGATCCCCACCCTGGCGTCCTCGCTCGGTGCGAGCGCCGGCGCGCTGGCCTGGATCGTCGACTCCTACACCCTCGTCTTCGCCGCCCTGCTGCTGCCCGCCGGAACCCTCGGCGACCGGTTCGGCCGGCACCGGGCGCTCGCCGCCGGGATGCTCGTCTTCGGCGCCGGATCGCTCGGCGCGGCGATGTCGGCCACCGCCGGCCAGCTGATCGCGGCCCGCGCGGTCATGGGCGCCGGCGCCGCGCTGATCATGCCCGCCACGCTGGCGCTGCTGACCGCCGTGTTCACCGACCCGCGCGAACGGGCCCGGGCGATCGGCCTCTGGTCGGCGGTGAGCGGTGTCGGCGTCGCGATCGGCCCGACCGCCGGCGGCTGGCTGCTCCAGCACTACTCGTGGAGCGCGATCTTCGCGGTGAACCTGCCGGTCGTGCTCGTCGCGCTGGCCGCCGGCCGGTTCTTCGTGCCCGCCTCGGCGGCGCCGCACCGGCCGCGGATCGACATGGCGGGCGCCGTCCTCGCCGCCGCGGGCCTGGGCTCGCTCACCTACGCGGTCATCCAGGCCGGCGAGAGCGGCTGGACCTCGTCCGGGACGCTGCTGCGGTTCGCGATCGCGATCGTCCTGCTGGCGGTCTTCGGTGTGTCGCAGGTCCGCGGCGACCACCCGATGCTCGACCTGGGCCTGTTCCGGGACGGCCGGTTCACCGCCGCCGCGATGTCGGTGACGGCGCTGTTCTTCGGGCTCGCCGGGATCACGTTCGTGGTCACCCAGATCTACCAGTTCGTCCTCGGCTACTCGCCACTGGAGGCCGGTGTCCGGTCGCTGCCCGGCGCGCTCGCCCTGACCGTCGCGTCGCCGGCCGGCACCCGGCTCGCCGCCCGCTTCGGGATCCGCACCGCGATGACGGCCGGGCTGCTGGCCGCCGCCGCGGGGCTGGGGTTCTTCGCGACCGCGTCCGGCGGCACCGGCTACGTCCACTACATGATCGCCTCGATCGTGCTGTGCGCCGGGATCGGGCTGACCATGGCCCCCGCCACCCAGTCGGTCATGTCGTCGCTGCCGCCCGCCAAGACCGGGATCGGGTCGGCGGTCAGCAACACCACCCGCAACCTCGGCACCGTCCTCGGCGTCGCGGTGGTCGGCAGCATCGCCGCCACCACGTACTCCGGCGGCATGCCGGAGGGTCCGGCGGGCGAGTCGATCGGCGCCGCCGCCGGGATCGCGCAGCACCTGCCCGGCCCCGCCGCGCAGTCCCTGCGCGAGAGCGCCGCCCAGGCGTTCGTCCACGGCGCCGACCTCGGCGTCCTGGTCACAGCCGCCGTCATCCTGGTCACCGCCGCGCTGTCCGTCCGGTACCTGCCCGGCCGCCGCTGAGATACCCCGCCGGAGGGCCGCGCGCACACCGCGCGGCCCTCCGGTGTGCCTACCAAAGTCGATGCGCCGCCGACCTCGGGATGCTTTCCCGGCCGGAGCGCATGGCTACCGTTGGGCGGGTGAACCTCAGGCGATCGTGGCGCGACTGGCTCGGCGACGTGGCCGTCACCACGGCGGCGGTGCTGCTCGGCCTGCTGATGCTCCAGGCGTCGCTGAACGACTTCCCCGAGGACTCCAAGACCGCGATCCCCCGCGACATCGCGATCGGCGTGGTGTCCTGGATCGTCATGCTGCTGTGGCGGCGCCGGTATCCGGTCGCCATCGCCCTGGTGATGACCGCGGGCCAGCTGACGGCCTCGACCGTGCTCGGCACCGCCATGGCCGCGGTGTTCTCCGTCGCGATGCTCCGGCCCTGGCGGACGAGCGTCCCGGTCGCCGCCACGACCGCGCTGACGGTCCTCGGGCTGTTCTGGCTCGCGCCGCTTTCCGAGCGCGAGTTCCGGGAGGGCATCGTCGCGTTCGGCCTGCTGCACGTGGCGCTCCTGTCCACCGGAATGCTGGTCCGGTCCCGGCGGCAGCTCATCGCGTCGCTGCGGGAGCGCGCCCGTGCCGCCGAGACCGAGCAGCGGCTGCGGGTCGAGGAGGCCCGGCTGCTGGAGCGGGAGCGGATCGCCCGCGAGATGCACGACGTCCTCGCGCACCGGATCTCGCTGCTGGCCGTGCACGCGGGGGCGCTGGAGTTCCGCCCGGACGCGCCCGCCGAGCAGCGCGAGGCCGCCGGGATCATCCGGCAGAGCGCCTACGAGGCGATGGAGGACCTGCGCGAGGTGATCGGCGTGCTGCGCGACGACTCGCCGGGCGCCGAGCCCGAGCGTCCGCAGCCGACGCTCGCCGACGTCGCCGGGCTCGTCCGGGAGTCGCGGCGCGCCGGCGCCGAGGTCACGCTGGAGAACGGCGTGCCCGACGCGGCGTCGGTCCCGTCCCGTGTCGGGCGGCATGCCTACCGGATCGTCCAGGAAGGGCTGACGAACGCCCGCAAGCACGCGCCGGGCGCGCACGTCCTGGTGTCGCTGGGCGCCGGGGCCGACCTGGACATCGAGATCGTCAACGCGCTGCCGCCCGGTCCGCCCGCGCGCCCCCTGCCCGGGTCCGGGGCCGGGCTCGTCGGCCTCGCCGAGCGGGTGGCGCTGCTCGGCGGGACGCTGGAGCACGGCCGCACCGGCGACGGCCGGTTCCGGCTGCGCGCCCGGCTCCCGCTGGAGGTCGCGCATGGCGCCGGGGCCGCGGGGAAGGGTGATACGCATGGCAGCGAACTCCTCTGACCGGCCCCTGCTGGAGGAACTGGACCGCGCCGAGTGCCTGCGGCTCATCGGCGGCGGCAGCATCGGCCGGATCGCGTTCGACGACGGCGAGGGCCCCACGGTCATCCCGGTGAACTACGCCGTCGACGGGGACTCGGTGATCTTCCGGACGTCCTCGTCCGGGCGGCTGAACCGCAGCCTGCTGACGTCCGTGGCCGGCGGGGACGTCCGGGCGGCGTTCCAGGTCGACCGGTTCGACGAGTCGAACCACGAGGGCTGGAGTGTGCTGCTGCGCGGCGGGGCCCACCACATGTCGGCGGAGGAGAAGGCGAAGGTCCCGCAGGTCGACTCGTGGCCGGGCGGCGACCGCGAGGCGTGGTTCCGGCTGGCGGCGATGGACGTCACCGGCCGACGCCTGCACCGGCCCTGACGCACGGGACCGAGGGGGTTGCGGGCCGTAGGGTTGCGGAATGGACTCCCCTCCCGTGCGCGTGCTGATCGTGGACGACGACGCGCTCGTCCGCGCCGGACTGTCGATGATGCTGTCGAGCGCCGAGGACCTGGACGTTGTCGGCGACGTCGCCGACGGCGCCGAGGTCGTCGCCGCCGTCAACCAGCACCGCCCCGACGTCGTCCTGATGGACATCCGGATGCCCCGGCTCGACGGCCTCGCGGCGACGGAGCTGCTGCGCGGCCGCCGCGAGCCGCCGGAGATCATCATCCTGACGACGTTCGACACCGACGACCACATCGCTCGCGCCATGCGGGCCGGCGCGAGCGGCTTCCTGCTGAAGCACACCCCGCCGCCGGAGATCGTCCGTGCGATCCGGCAGGTCGCGGCCGGTGAGCCGATGATGTCACCGGCCGTGCTGCGCAAGATGATGTCCTACGTGGCCGACAGCGGCGTCGACCCTCGCCAGGCCCGGGCCCGCGAACTGCTCGCCCGGCTGACCGACGGCGAGCGGGCGGTGGCCGCGCTGGTCGGACGCGGCCGGACCAACAGCGAGATCGGCCGGGAGCTGTCGCTGAGCGTCGCCACCGTGAAGGCGTACGTGTCGCGCCTGCTGACGAAGCTGGACCTGAACAACCGCGTCCAGATCGCGCTGCTCGTCCACGACGCCGCCCTCGACGACTAGTCCTCCCGCCCGCCGGACGTGAGAGGGACGTGCCGGAGGAGCAGCGCCGCCGCGAGTCCCGCGGCGAGGACGGGCAGGGCCACGAGGAACAGGGTGGAGAACGCGTCCGCGAACGCTTCGGCGACGCCGTCCCGCACCGGCGCGGGGAGCGTGTCGAGCACCTCGGGGCGGACGGCGTCGTCGAACGCGGGGACCTGCCCGGCCGGGACGCGCCGCCCGACCTCCTCGGCGAACCGGTTCGCCACGATGGCGCCGAAGACCGCCATCCCGGCCGCCGTGCCGAGCATCCGGGTCGCGAACACGCCCGAGCTGGCCGCCCCCAGGTCCGCGCGCGGCGCCGCGTTCTGCGCGATCAGCATGACGACCTGCTGCGACAGCCCGGCCCCGAACCCGAGCACGGCCATGTAGCAGCCGGCGGTGAACAGCCCGGTCCCGGCGTCCATGCTCGCCAGGAGCGCCACGCCGGCCGCGCTGACCGCCATGCTCGCGGCGGGCAGCCGGTGGTAGCGCCCGGTCCGGTGGATGTACCGTCCGGCGGCCATCGAGGCGGCCACCAGGGCGGCCATCATCGGCAGGAGCAGCAGGCCCGATCTGGTCGCCCCCACTCCCCCGACGACCTGGAAGAACATCGGCAGGTAGGTGGCGAGGCCGAATCCCGTCGCCCCGCCGACGGCCGCGATGACGCAGGCGACGCCGAACGAGCGGTCGCGGAAGAGGCGCGGCGGGATCACCGGCTCGGCGGCCGTCCGCTCGGCGAGCGCCCATGCCGCGAAGAGCACCGCCGACCCCGCCGCCAGCGCGAGGACGACGGGCGAGCCCCACGCGTACCGCGTCCCGGCCCAGCTGGTGAACAGCGTGAAGCAGGTGACCGCCGCGCCGAGCAGGACGATGCCCGGGTAGTCGATCCGCGGCCTGCCGTCCGGTCTCGGCAGCCGCAGGAACAGCACCGTCGTGGCGGTGGCGGCGAGGCCGAGGGGCAGGTTGACGTAGAAGACCCACCGCCATGAGGCGTGGTCGGTGAGGAACCCGCCGGCCAGCGGGCCGGCGATGCTGGACACCGCGAAGATCAGCGCCGAGTACCCCTGGTACTTCGCGCGCTCGCGGGGCTCGAACAGGTCTCCGGTGAGCGCGAACATCGAGCTCATCAGGCATCCGGCGGCGGCGCCCTGCACGACGCGGAACACGATCAGCCAGGTCATGGTGGGCGCCGCCCCGCACGCCGCCGACCCGGCCATGAACCCAAGGAGCCCGATCAGCAGGATCGGGCGCCGCCCGAACAGGTCGCCGAGGCGTCCCGACAGCGGGACGGTGACGCTGGTGGCCAGCACGTACCCCGTCGACACCCAGGCGAGCCGGCCGAGCCCGCCGAGGTCCCCGACGATCGCCGGCAGCGCGGTGCCGAGGACCGTCGCGTCCAGCGAGGACATCAGCCCGGCGAGCATCAGCCCGGCGAAGACCAGCAGCCGGTGCCGGCGGCTCATCGGCGGCATCGTCGCAACCATGTGCACCTCACATTCCTATGCTTAAGACATATAGATGCTAAACACAGGCGGATGAGCGGCGCAAGCTAGCTAGACTTGCCGCCATGAACCGGGAGGCACTGGACACAGTCGAGCGGAGCATGGTCAGGCTGCGGCGCGGCATGGCGCGGCAGCGGCTGGGCAAGGCGGCGATCCGGGACCACAACCTCCCCGTGGACGTCCAGGTCCTGCACGTCGTGGACGTCGTCGACGAGGGCCCCGACCGGCCCGGCGAGGAGATGAGCGTGGGGCTGGTGGCCGCCCGCCTCGGCGTCGACGCCTCGCGCGGCAGCCGGATCGTCGCCGAGGCGGTCAAGTCCGGCTACATCCGCCGCGTCGCGTCCCAGGAGGACGGCCGCCGCATCCACCTGGAGCTCACCGACGCCGGCCGGGCGGTCGTCGACGCCACCCGCCGGACGCGGCAGGAGCACTTCGCCAAGGCCATGCGGGACTGGACGGACGAGGAGCGCGCGGAGTTCGCCCGCCTCCTCGCCCGCTTCGTCCACACCTACGAGGGCTGACCCTCCCGGGCGGCGAGCCGCCGCGGGGAGCGCGCGCTCAGGCTCCCGTGGTCGAGCCGGGACGGACGATCATGAGAACGACGACGATCGCCCACAGCAGGTTGAACACGCCCGTGAGACCGGCCAGCCGCGCCACCGCCCCGGCCGGGACGTCCTCCCCCGGCGAAAGGGCGAGCAGCCGCCGCTGCCCGGGCAGGATCGCCAGCGCGAGGACGCCCGCGGCGATCGCGGTCAGCACGATCGACGCGATCAGCCACGCGTCGGTGAGCACGCCCATCTTCGCGCCGGTCGCGAACCCGAAGGCGGGGACTGCGGCACCGACGACCGTGTAGCCCCGGCAGACGCGGTGCAGGAACGCGGTCGTCCCGTCGCCCGGCTTCGCCTCGCGCGCGTACCGGGGGAACACCGACGCGGCGACGGCGATCGGCCCGATCGCCAGGATCGCCGCGAGCACGTGCACGGACAGCAGCACCTTGGTCATAACCCGTCTCCCATGTCTTCCTCCCTATGTATTGGCTGCCAATAGGTACTATGCCTACACCAATTTTGTGTAGGCTGCCTACTCATGAGGGCGGACGCGGTGCGCGGACATCTGGACGGCCTGCTGCTGGCCGTGCTGGAGCCGGGGCCCCTGCACGGTTACGCGATCATCGCCGCGGTCCAGCGCCGCAGCGGCGGGGCGCTGGAGCTGCGCACGGGCACGATCTACCCGACCCTGCAGCGGCTGGAGCGGCTCGGGCTGCTGCGCAGCGCCTGGGACGCGGTCGGCGAGCGGCGGCGGCGCAGCTACGAGCTGACCGACGCGGGGCGGCGGGCCCTGGCCGACGAGCGCGCGGCCTGGCGGGAGTTCACCGCCGCGATCGGCTCCGTCCTGAACCCGGCGACATGAGCGCCCGCATCGGCGAGGCCGACCCGGCCGAGGAGTACGCCGCCGCCCTGGCGGACGCCCTGCGCGGCCCGGCGCGCGCCAAGTCCCGGATGGTCGAGGAGATCCGCGACGGATTCGCGGACACCGTGGCCGCCCACACCGACCAGGGGCTGCCTTATGAGCAGGCCGTCCGCAGGGCCGTGCACGAGTTCGGCGCCGCCGACGAGCTGGTCCCGGCCTGCCAGCGGGAGCTGACGATCGCCCAGACCCGGCGCACCGGCCGCGCCGCGGCCCTGACCGTCCCCTTCCTGGCCGGCTGCTGGCTGCTGATCTGGACGTCCGGGCTCGACCGCGGCTGGCCGATGCGGCTGCTGGGCGTCCACCTCGCCTGCGTCGCCGCCACCGCCGGCCTGCTCGCCGCGGCGACGCTGGCCGCGACGGGCCCGATCGCCCGCCGGCTGCCCGTGCCGTCCCGGCTTCCCCTGACGGTCGCCTGGACCGGGACCGCCTCCGCCGTGGCCATGGCCGTGGCCGCGCTCGCCCTGGTCGCCGCCGCCGCGCTGGCCGGCGACTGGCCGCTCATGGTGCTCTCCGGCGGGTTCGCGGCCGCCTCGCACGCCGTGGTCGCGGCCTCCTCCCGTGCCTGCCGGGAGTGCGCCCGGCTCCCGGCGTCCGCTGCCTGACCGGGCGGGCACCGGCCGCGCGTCACCCCCGGGTTGCGGGTTAGGACCGTCCGCCTACACCTCCGGTTGCGGGTCCGGCCCAGGGCGTTGGGCCGCGCGGAGGACGGTCCGGACGGGCCCGCCCGTCTAGGCTGATCACATGGGTGGTCGCGGTGGTCCCCGCGCTCCGCGCGGCCGGGTCCGGGACGCGGCCCTGGCCGGCGGCGCGCTGCTGGTGGTGCCCGCCAGCAGCCTGAAGTCGCTCGTCGCCGCCTCGGCGGAGCCCTGGACGGCCACGGCGTTCAGCTGGACGCTGATCTTTCTCGCCTGCGGGGCGCTGTACTTCGGCCGCCGGTATCCGGTGACCGTCGCCGCGTTCGTCCTCGTGACCACCGCCGTCTACTACGTCACCAGCGTCCATGACGGCGGACTGATGATCGCGGTCATCGTGGCGCTCTACCTCGTGGCGGCCGCCGGCCGGCTCCAGGCGGCCGTCGTCCTCGCCGCCCTCACCGTGATCTGCACCGGCACCGGCACGCTGCTCGGGAACAAGGACGTCAACGGCGTCGCCCTCTTCATGCTGACCGGCTGGGTCGTGGCCATGGTCGCGCTGGGCTGGGTGCGGTACAGCCGCCTGGCCTACCTGCGGGAGGCCGAGCGCAGCGCCGCCGGCGAGGAGCGGCTCCGCATCGCCCGCGAACTGCACGACGTCGTCGGGCACCACCTCTCGCTCATCAACGTCCAGGCCGGGACGTCACTGCACCGTTTCCACCGGGACCCCGCGCAGGGCGAGGCCGCGCTCACAGCCATCAAGGAGTCGAGCCGGGAGGCGCTGCGCGACCTCCGCGCCACGCTCGGGGTGCTCCGGCAGGCCGACGAGGAGGCGCCGACCGCCCCGGCCCCCGGCCTCGACCGGATCGGCGAGCTGATCGGGTCGGCGCGGTCGGCGGGGCTCACCGTGCACAGCCGTCTCGCCGGGGCGGCGGACGCGCCCACCGAGGTCGGCCTGGCCGCCTACCGGATCGTCCAGGAGTCCCTCACCAACGTGTCGCGGCACGCCTCGGCCGCGGAGGTCACCGTCAGCGTGGAGCACGGACCGGGCGAGCTTCGCATCGAGGTCGCCGACGACGGCCCCGGCCAGGGCGTCTCCCCCGGCGCGCCGGGGAGCGGGCTGGACGGCATGCGGGAGCGGGCCCGCGCGCTGGGCGGCGAGCTGACCGCGGGCCCCGGGCCGGGCGGCGGCTTCCTCGTCCGGGCCCGGCTGCCGTACCCGGCCCCGGGCCGGACCGGGGCGGTAGTCCGATGATCAAGGTCCTGCTGGCCGACGACCAGGGCCTCGTCCGCGCCGGTTTCCGCTCCATCCTCGACGACGAGGACGACATCACCGTGACCGGCGAGGCCGCCGACGGCGAGCGGGCCGTGGCCGCCTGCCGCGAACTGCGCCCGGACGTGGCGCTGCTCGACGTCCGGATGCCCCGGATGGACGGGCTGGAGGCCGCCCGCAGGATCACCGCCGACCCGCGGCTGGACGGCGTCCACGTCGTCATCCTGACCACGTTCGACCTGGACGAGTACGTGTACGGCGCACTGCGCGCCGGCGCCACCGGCTTCCTGCTGAAGGACACCGACCCGGCCGAGCTGATCCACGCCGTGCGGGTCGCGGCGCGGGGGGACGCGCTGATCACCCCGTCCGTCACCCGCCGGCTGATCGGCGAGTTCGCCGGGCGGGTCGACGCGCCCGAGCCCGGGCCCCGGCTGAAGGCCCTCACCCACCGCGAGCGCGAGGTCATGCTCCTCGTCGCCGGCGGGCTGAGCAACGACGAGATCGCCGCACGGCTCGTCCTCAGCTCCGCCACCGTCAAGTCGCACGTCAGCCGCATCATGGCGAAGGCCGGCGCGCGCGACCGCGCCCAGCTGGTCGTCATGGCCTACGAGTCGGGCATGGTCAACCCCCGCTGGATGCGACCCGGGAGGTAGCCGGCCCGCCCGCCCCGCAACCCGCGGGGTGGCCCGGATGCCCGCCCGGGGCCGATGCCCGGCGGCACACCGCGACCCGACGCTTCAGGCATGAACATCACGGGCGCCTTCATCGGGTTCTTCGTCGGCGGGGCCGCGGGCTTCCTGCTGACCGAGACCGTCGGCGCGTTCTTCACCTTCGTCCTGGACCGCGCGCTCGACGTGGACGGCACCCCCGTCCTGCTCGCCGCCTTCGTCGTCGTGCCGATCCTGTCCGCCGTGTCGGGCGCCGTCGCCGGCGCCCGCTTCGGGAACCGAGGTTGACATGCCCACCCCCGGCACTCCCCCGGCAGGCCGGTTCGGCCGCCTGGCCGCGTGGTCGCAGCGGCACCGCTGGGCCGCGCTCGTCCTGTGGGTCGCCGTGGTCGCGGCGATCACGGTCGGCTCCCAGGCCGCCGGCAGCACCTACCACAACGACTTCTCCCTGCCCGGAACCGATTCGCAGGCGGCGGCCGACCTGATGGCGAAGCACGGGTCGCGGCAGGCGGACGCCACCGTGCAGATCGTCGTCCAGGACGCGCAGGGACTCGCGGCCGACCGCCAGGACATCGGCGCCATGCTGGCGGAGGTCCGCGGGCTCCCCTCCGTCACCGAGGTGGGCCCGCTGACGATCTCGCGGTCCGGCACCATCGGCTACTCCACCGTCACGCTCGACGCCGCCGCGCAGGACGTCCCGAAGGAGCGGGTGACCAGGATCATCGACACCGCCCGGGCCGCCTCCGGGCACGGCCTGCGCGTCGAGCCAGGCGGCGACCCGGTCCGCGGCGCCGAGGAGGGCGGAGGCGGCGGAGCCGAGGGCGCGGGAATGCTGGCGGCCCTGGTGATCCTCGTGCTGCTGTTCGGCTCCCTCGTCGCCGCCGCGCTCCCCCTGGTCACCGCCCTGTTCGCGGTGGGCGGCGCGATCGGGCTGATCGCGCTGGCCTCGCGCGTCTTCACCGTGGCCGACTTCACCCCGCCGATCATGATGCTGATCGGGCTCGGCGTCGGCGTCGACTACGCCCTGCTGATCTTCTACCGGTACCGGCGGGAACTCCGGGACGGCGCCGATCCCGCCGCGGCCACCCGCCGGGCGCTGGACGCGGCCGGGCGGACGGTCTTCTTCGCCGGCTGCACCGTCATCATCGCGCTGCTCGGCCTGATCGCGCTCGGCCTCGGATCGCTCCAGGGAGTCGCGCTCGGTGTCGCCCTGACCGTGCTGGTCACCATGGCGGCGTCCCTCACGCTGCTGCCCGCGCTGCTGGGCGTCTTCGGCGGCCGCATCCAGCGGCTCGTGCTCAAGCGGGCCGCGAAGCCGGGCCCGCCGGAGGAGGGCGGCTGGCGGCGGCTGGCCGCGGCCGTCCAGCGCCGTCCCGTCCCGGCGCTGCTGGTCGCCGTCGCCGCGCTGCTGGTCCTGTCGGCGCCCGCGCTGGACATGCGCCTCGGCTTCGCCGACGCCGGCAACGACGCCCCGTCCACGACCGGCAGGCAGGCGTACGACCTGCTGGCGGAGGGGTTCGGCCCCGGGTTCAACGGGCCGCTCATCGTGGTGGCCCGGGGCGACGCCGAGGGGCTTCAGGCGGCGCTGACGCGGACCAGGGGCATCGCGGCCGCGACCCCGCCGATACCGTCCGCGGACGGCGCGGTGTCCGCCGTCATCGCCTACCCCGCCACCGCGCCGCAGGACGAGGCGACCGCCCGCCTCGTCCACGAACTGCGCGACGACGTGCTCCCCTCCCTGTCGGCCCGCACCGGCGCCGGGTACCTGGTCGGGGGCCCGACCGCCGCAGCGCAGGACTTCTCGGACGCCGTCTCGGCGCGGATGCCGCTGTTCGTCGCCGTCGTCGTGGGCCTGTCCGCCCTGCTGCTGACGGTGGTGTTCCGCTCGGTGCTGATCCCGGTCAAGGCCGCGCTGCTCAACCTGCTGTCGATCTCGGCCGCGCTCGGCGCGATCACCCTGGTGTTCCAGGACGGCCGGTTCGGCGCGCAGAGCGGCCCCGTCGAGGCGTTCATCCCGGTGATGATCTTCGCGATCGTCTTCGGCCTCTCCATGGACTACGAGGTGTTCCTGGTGTCCCGCATCCACGAGGAATGGGAGCGCACGCGAGATCCGTCCCGCTCGGTGCGGGAGGGCCTGGCCGCCACGGGCAAGGTCATCACGGCCGCCGCCGCCATCATGATCGTCGTGTTCGCGGCGTTCGTGCTGAGCCCCGACCGCATGCTCCGGCAGTTCGGGCTCGGCCTCGCCGTGGCCGTCCTGCTGGACGCGGTCGTCATCCGCTGCCTGATCGTCCCGGCCGTCATGCAGGTGCTCGGCAGGCACGCCTGGTGGCTGCCGGCACCGCTCGCCAGGCGCCTCCCGAAAGCGGCCCTGGAACGCCCCTGACGACCGCCGCACGAGCGTCGCGCGCGGTTCTTGGCCGAGCCCGTCTTCGAGAGGCCCGAATCCGGCGCCGGAGGCGGGCTTGCCGGCGCCGGGCCGGGAAGGATCGGCTCATGGACATCGATCTCACCGGCCGGACCGCCTCCGTGAGCAGCTCCACCCAGGGCATCGGCCGCGTCGAGGTCGTCGGCCTGGACCAGGACGAGGACGGCGTGGCCTTGCACACTGGTGACACGGCACCGATCCGGTGCCGGTTCGCCGTCGGCTGCGACGGTGGCGCCAGCGCCGTCCGCAAGCTGGCCGGGATCGGCTTTCCCGGGCTGCCGCCGACCAGGGTGCTACGTCTGGCCGACTTCACCGTCCCCGCGGGCGTGGCCCAGGACGACCACCTCGCGCTGCCCGGCGGCGGCCGGATCCCCTTCTTCCGGGGAGGGGTGGTACCGCTGGGCGAGGGGGTCTTCAGGGTGATCACCAATGAGCCGTTCCCGCCCGGCCTCGACCGCGACGCGCCGATGACCGTCGGCGAGCTGCACGACAGCGTCCGCCGCACCGTCGGCGTCGATTTGCCGATCAGCACTGCACGCTGGGTGTCGCGGTTCACCGACTCCTCCCGGCAGGCCGACCGATACCGCGCCCATCGGGTCCTCCTGGCGGGCGACGCCGCGCACGTCCATCTGCCCGCGGGCGGGCCGGGGCTCAACACCGGTCTGCAGGACGCGGCCAACCTCGGCTGGAAGCTCGCCGCCGAGGTCCGGGGCCGCGCTCCCGAAGGCCTCCTGGACACCTACCACTCCGAGCGGCACGCCGAGGGCGCCCGCGTCATGATGCACACCAGGGCCCAGGGCGCGCTGACCATCGAAGACGGCCGGGTCGGCGCGCTCCGCGACCTGTTGGGCGAACTGCTCACCGACCCCGAGACGACCCGCCGCATCGCCGCACTGGTGTACGCCATGGACACCCGCTACGACATGGGCATCGACGACGATCTCCCAGTGGGCCGGTGGGCACCCGATGTGATGACCCAGGACGGCGGCAGACTCGCCGAGCACATGCACCGTGCCCGCCCGCTGCTGGTCGGCGCGAAATGCCCCGGCTGGGAAGACCGGGTGGACACCGTCGAGGCCGACTCCACCGAACCCATGCTGGTCCGCCCCGACGGATACGTGGCATGGGCCGGAGGCGGCAACCTCCGGGAGGCTCTCACCCGCTGGTTCGGCCCCCCGGCCTAGACCGGCGCACCTTGAGGTTACCGACCCATGGAGCAGCACTTTCAACCGCATGGTTTACAACCGGGCGGTCTGGGGTCTACGATGCTTTCAACTGTTGAGTTGAAAGTGGAGGGCGATGACCGCGGACGCACTGTCCCGGGTGTTCGGCGCCCTCGCGGATCCGACCCGGCGCGACATGGTGGCTCGGCTCTCGGAGGGCGACGCGACCGCGAGCGAACTGGCCGCGCCGTACCGGATGACGCTGCAGGCCGTCTACAAGCACCTGCGGGTGCTCGAGGACGCCGGGCTCGTCAGCCGGCCGCGAGGGCCGCAACCCCGGCCAGTGCGCCTGGAGGTCCAGGCCCTCGACCTGATGGACACCTGGATCGAACGCCACCGGGCCCGTGTCGAGCGGCGCTACCAGCGCCTTGACGCCGTCCTGGCGGAGATGGAGGCGGACCAGCATGAACAAGATCACGGAGACGGTCATCGAAGCCGACCCGGGACTACCGGTCATCCGGATGACCCGTGACTTCGCGGCGACCCCCGAGCGGTTGTTCCGCGCTCACACCGACCCCACGCTGTTCGCCAGGTGGGTGGGTCCCGACTCCATGACGACGCGGATCGAGCACTGGGACGCGCGCACCGGCGGCAGCTGGCGATACGCCTCGGTGCGGGGCGGCGACGAGTACTGGTTCCACGGCTGCTTCCACGAGGTCCGGCCGGACCGGATCGTGCAGACCTTCACGTACGAGGGCGATCCCGACGGGGTGGCGCTGGAGACGTTGTGGTTCGAGGCCCTGGGCGACGGCCGCACACGGCTGCGGACGCAGTCGCTGGTCGACACCTTCGACGGCCGCGACGCGTGGCTGCGAAGCGGCATGGAAGCCGGGGTCAACGAGGGATACGCCAAGCTGGAGAGGATGATCGCCGATGACGCTGTCTGACCGTCCGGCCGAGCGGCACCGGCAGGTCGCCGGACTGTTCACCGACCGGGTCCGCGGCACCCGGTCGTGGGACGTGCCGGCACCGGTCGCCGGCTGGACCGCCCGCGACGTCGTCCGGCACCTGACCGACTGGTTCCCTGGGTTCCTCGCCTCCGGTGCGGGGATCGACCTGCCCCGCGGACCGTCGGTGGACGACGACCCGGTCACCGCGTGGCAGGTTCACTGCGACGGGGTGCAGGCCGTGCTGGAGGATCCGGAGACGGAGCACCGGAAACTCACCAACCAGCACATCGGCAGCCTGCCTCTGGACGCCGCGATCGACCAGTTCTACACGGCCGACGTGTTCATGCACACCTGGGATCTCTCCAGGGCCACCGGCCAGGACGACCGGCTGGACCCGGACTTCTGCGCGCGGCTCCTCGACGGGATGGAGCAGATGGAGGAGGTCCTCCGCTCGTCCGGACAGTACGGGCCCCGGGTCGAGGTTCCGGACGGCGCGGACGCCCAGGCCCGGTTGATCGGTTTCATCGGCCGCGACCCGTTCTGGCCGGGGACGTAGGCCCGGGCCGGATCATGCCGGGCGCGCGGTGAGTACGGCGCACAGGGCTTCCAGGGCGGCCGGGTAGGCGGCGCCGAGCGGGGTGCTGTAGCCGACGACGAAGCCCTGCGGCCGTCCGGCGGGGTGGTGCCAGTGGCCGCCGAGGGGCATGAGGGCCAGGTCATGGGCCGCGGCACGGCGCATGACCTCGTCCTCGCCCGGGCCGCCGTCCGGGAGCAGCACTAGGGCGTGCAGTCCCGCGGCGATGCCGAGCACACGGATATGGGGGACGCGGGCACGGAGCGTCTTGACGAGCAGGTCCCTGCGGCGGCGGTAGCGGAGGCGGGACGCGCGGACGTGGCGATCGTAGGCGTGCGTGCCGATGAGGTCGGCGAGGACGAGTTGCCCCAGCGACTGGGTGTGCGCGTCGGCGAGCCGTTTGGCCTCGGCGAAGGGCTCGACCAGATGCGCGGGCAGCACGAGCCACCCGAGCCGCAGCGCCGGGGCAAGGGTCTTGGACGTGGTTCCGCCGTAGACGACGTGGTCGGGCGCCGTTCCCTGGAGGGCGCCCACGGGCTGGCGGTCGTAGCGGAACTCGCCGTCGTAGTCGTCCTCGACGAGGAGCCCGCCGGCGCCGCGAGCCCAGGCGACGAAGGCGCGGCGCCGGTCCGGGCCGAGGGTCGCCCCTGACGGGTACTGGTGCGCCGGGGTGAGCACGGCCGCGCCCACCCCGTCGAGGGGCTCGGCACGTGCGCCCATGTCGTCCACCGGCAGCGGGACGACGCCGAGCCCGGCCCGCCGGACGATGGCGCGGTGGAACGGATGCCCCGGCTCCTCCATCGCGAACGCCGCCGTCCCCGCCTCCCGCAGGACGGAGGCCAGGAGACCGAGGGATTGGGCGTAGCCGGACGTGACGACGATCCGCTCAGGCTCGGCGTGGACGCCGCGCGCGCGTCCGAGGTAGTCGGCCAGCGCCGCGCGCAGCTCGGGACGACCGCGCGGATCGCTGAGCGCATGCACCTCGGACGGCGCCTCCGCCAGGACGCGCCGGGTCGAGCGCAGCCACGCCGCCGAAGGGAACGTGCTCAGGTCGGGCCTTCCCGGCAGCAGATCGTGTACCGGCGTCCGATGGCTCTCCCCGCGCCGCGCTTCCCCAGGAGAGAGACCTGCCGCCGTCGCGGTCGCGGAACCCGCCCAGGTGGAGGGGGCCGACGCCGGCGCCTGATCCGCCCGGTGGGCGATGTCCGCGACGCGAGTGCCGGAGCCTGGGACGGCGATGATGTGCCCCTCGGCGATGAGCTGGTCATAGGCGGCGCTCACCGTCCCGCGGGAGAGGCCCAGTTCCGCGGAGAGGGCGCGCGTCGAGGGGAGCGGTGCGCCGGGAGCGAGGCGTCCCGCCGCGATGGCGGCGCGGAGAGCACGTTCCAGACCCGCCCGGCGGCCGCCCGAAGTGTCGATGTCCAGATGCAGGTCGACCGAACCGGACCAGCTTTTCGGCATGGAACCGGATCTTAATCCTGGTCCGGTCGCGACCTAGATTCATCGACATGATTGTTTTCGCCCAGCTCAGCGACACTCATCTCGACACCGGGGACGAACGGGCCGGACGCGCGGCGCGGGTCATGGAGCACCTGAACGGGCTGCGGGTCGACACCGTCCTCGTCACCGGCGACATCGCCGACCACGGCGAGCCCGCCGAGTACGAGCAGGCCCGGAAGGTACTGGAGTCGCCGCACCCCGTGCTGATGTGCCCCGGCAACCATGACGTCAGAGCCCCGTACCGGGAGGTTCTCCTGGACGAACCGCCCGGCGACGGTCCGATCAACCGGGTGCACAGGGTGGCGGGCGCGTTGTTCGCGATGTGCGACTCGACGGTGCCCGGCAAGGACCACGGCTTCCTCGGCGACGAGACGATCGGCTGGCTCGACCGGCAACTCGCCGGCGACCCCGAGGCCCCGGCGTTCGTCTGCTTCCACCACCCGCCGGTCACCCAGGGCATTCCGTACGTGGACGGGATCCGGCAGTTCGGCGAGGAGCGGCTCGCCGAAGTGATCGGACGGCATCCGCAGGTGAAGGCCGTCCTGTGCGGGCACAACCACACCGCCGCGGTCACGACCTTCGCCGGGCGGCCGCTACTCGTCGCGCCGGGCGTCGTCTCCACGCTCCGTCTGCCCTGGCAGGGGGGCGACATCGCCGACTACGACGCTCCCCCTGGCTTGGCGTTCCATCTCCTGGACGACGACGGCCGCCTGACGACGCACTACCGCACCGTCTAGCGGTGCGTGATCCAGGTCCGGGTGATCTCCTCGGCGGCGTCGCGGACGAGTGCCTTGTACCGCTCGACCGCCTCCGGGGTGAAGCGGTGCCGGGGGCCGCACACGCTGATCGAGCCGTGCACCTCGCCGTCCGGGCCGAAGAGCGGCGCGGCCACCGAGCCGGCGTCGGCCTGGCGTTCGCCGAGGGAGACGCCGACGCCGTCCCGGGCCGTGTCGGCGAGCCGGGCGCGGAGCGCGGCCTCGTCGGTGACGGTCCGGTCGGTCAGGGCCGCCAGGGGACGCGCCAGGATCGACTCGCGCCGCTCCTCGGGCAGGAACGCGAGGATCACCCGGCCCGAGGAGCCCGCGTGCAGGGGGAACCGCCGCCCGACCTCGACCGTCATCTTGACCTCGCGGGGGCTCTCGAACTGGTCGAGGTAGACCCGCTCGTCGCCGACCAGCCCGGACAGCGTGGTCGTCTCGCCGGTCTCGTCCCGCAGCCGGCGCAGCACCGGCGCGGCGGCGTTGCGGACGTTGAAGCGCCGCAGCGCGCTCACGCCGAGGGCGACCGAGGCGGGGCCGAGCCGGTAGCCGGACGGGCCCGCCTCCAGCATCTCCCGTGACACCAGCGACTGCAGGATGCGGTACACGACGGCCTTGGAGATGCCCAGCTCGCGGCTGATGGCCGTGACGCCGAGGTACTCGGGCCCGCCGGCGAACAGCAGCAGCACGTCGGCGACGCGCCCGGCGACCTCGGTTCCCCCCGAGGGCGGGGCGGCGGTGGTCTGGTTGGTCACCCGTCGATCCTAGGATTCAGCGGCCGCGGTGGATGTAGCGGCCGACCGGGTCTCCGGCGATCGCGCCGCCGGCGTACACGTGGTGACCGCGGACGAAGGTGTCGGTGACCCGCGCGGTCATGGCGAACCCTTCGAACGGCGTGTACTCCTGCGTGGACTCGGACTCGGCGGCGCGGACCGTCCAGGACGCGTCCGGGTCGACCAGCGCGATGTCGGCGTCGTAGCCCTCGGCGATGGTGCCCTTGTCGAGCAGCCCGTAGCGGCGTGCCGGGTTCCATGACGTCAGCTGCGCGACGCGCTGCAGCGGCAGGCCGCGCTTGAGGCCCTCGCCGACGAGCCCCGGCAGCAGGTACTCGGCGCCGCCGAAGCCCGACTTGGCGAGGAAGACGTCGTCGCGGTCGGCGCCGAACTTCATCTCGTCCCGGCAGCAGGCGTGGTCGCTGACGACCCAGTCGACCTCGCCGGCGAGGACGTGCCGCCACAGCGCCTCGACGTCGGCGCGGTCGCGCAGCGGCGGGTTGACCTTGCCGCCGAGGCCGTGCGCGGTGTCGACGTCGGCGAGGAGGTGCCCGATGGTGACCTCGCGGCGGAAGTCGATGTGCGGGAACGCGCCCGCCATGGTCAGCGCGGCCGACAGCGCCTTCTCCGACGACAGGTGCAGCAGGTTGATGTTGGGCAGGCCCGTCTCGTGCGCCAGGTAGGACGCGATCGTGACCGCGAGGCCCTCCGAGTGCGGCGGGCGGGACGCGCTGTAGGCGCGCAGCCCGGTGAGCGCCCCGTCCCGCTCGACCATCCTGGTGTAGGCGGTCATGATCTCGGCGGTCTCGCAGTGCAGCGACAGCGAGATGTGCGGCGCGTACTCGGCGAGCCGCTCGCGGGCCCGCTGGACGCCGCGCATGACGAACTCGAAGTGCGCGATGTCGTAGCGCTCGTCCGGCGGCGTCATGAGGAAGTCGCTCTGGCCGGACGAGCGTCCGTGCAGGCCGTGGCCCCCGTAGAACATGAAGATCTTGAACGAGGTGACGCCGTGCTCCTCCACGAGGTACGGGATCTCCTCGATGTGCTCGGCCGTCATCGGCGCGAGGTGGAAGGCGTAGTCCACGTAGGCGTTGCCCTGCGCGGCGCTCAGCACCTCGGGGAAGAACTCGCGGTAGGGCCCGCCCTTGTTCAGGTAGTACTGGCCGGTGCGCATGTAGGTCAGGGACGTGGTGACACCGCCCTGCGCGCTCGCGCGGCTCTCGGTGCGCGTGTCGGTCGCGAGCTCGTTGTAGATGCCCCAGTGCTGGTGGGCGTCCACGACACCGGGGAACGCGAGCCGCCCGCGGCCGTCGACCACGGTGGCGGCGTCGTCGTCCGGCAGGCCGGGCGCGACACGGACGATGGTGCCGTCGTTCACGGCGATGTCCGCGAGCTCCGGCTCGGTGCCCTCGGGCGCGTCGGGGCGGACCACCCGCACGTTCTTCAGCAGCAGCTCGGTCGTCGCCATCGAATCTCTCCTCGGTTGTCGCGGGTGGTGATGCGGCCGGCCACCGCACCGGCCGCCAGGTAGGCGAGCCCGAAGGCGGGCAGCAGGCCGTTGCCGGGCAGGTAGCCGTCGGCGCCGTGGCCGGAGATGCCGGCGGCGGCGCCGCCCGCCGCGTACAGGCCGGGGATGGGACGGTCGTCCGGGTCGACGACGGCGGCGTCCTCGTTGACGATCAGCCCGCCCTGGGTGTGGAACAGGGCCGGGACGACGCGGACGGCGGCGTACGGCGCGGCGAGGGGCCGCTCCCAGTTGGTGCGGCCGTGGTCGTCGGGACGTTCGCCGCGGGCGGCGGCGGCGCTGCCCGCCAGCTCGTCGGCGAGGGCGCCGGCGGGCAGGCCGGTGGCCTTGGCGAGGCCCTCGGCGTCGTCCGCCCAGACGAGGACGCCCGACTCGACGGTGTCGCGGAAGTCCTTGAACCGCTCGCACTGCCCGAAGATCGTCTCGTCCAGGACGATCCAGCCGGTGCCGCCGGAACGGGCGGCCAGCTCGGCGGCGTACTCGGAGTAGCCGCGGGTCTCGTTCCCGAACCGGCGCCCGCCGAGGTCCACCATGATCGCGCCGTGGATGATCGTGGCCCAGCCGACGAGGGTGCCCGCCCCGGCGGCGACTGCGCCGTGGCCCTGGTAGGCGTCCAGGTAGCCGGTCGCGGCGCCGAGACCGCCGCCGATCCGGAGGGCGTCGCCCAGCGACTGGTCGCCGCCCTGGTAGAGGGCCCCGGCGATTTCGGGGAGGTGGCGTTCCACGAGCGCGCGGTCGGCGCCGAACCCGTTGGTCGCCAGCAGCACGGCCCGCGTCGGGATCTCCTCCCGCGTCCCGTCCGGGTACTGGACGACGGCGGCCCGCACGGCTCCTTCCCCGCCGGCCGCCACGTCCACCAGCCGGGCCGGGACGAGCAGGTCGATGTCCGGATGCTCCCGGACGCGCCGCGCCAGGTGGTCGATCACGCTGGAGCCGTGCCGCCCCGGGACCGAGTGGCAGCGCGGCACGGAGTGCCCCGGATAGTTGAAGTCGGTCACCAGGGACAGCGGCAGCCCGGCCGAGTCGGCGAGCCACTCCACGAGCGGTCCGCTGACCTCGGCGAGCGTCCGGGCGAGGCGGGCGTCGGCCCGTCCCCGGGTCTTGGCCATGATGTCGGCGACGAACCGGTCCGGTGAGTCGCCGACGCCCTCGGACGCCTGCCAGCGGGAGCCCGCACCGGGGAACATCGCGGTCGACATCGACGTGTTGTTGCCACGCCGGAAGTGCTCGCTCGACTCGACGACGACCACGCTCAGGCCGAGTTCGGCGGCGCGCAGCGCCCCGGCGAGCCCGCCGCCCGCACCCGCGATGACGAGGTCGGGTCCGTCCGTCATGCGCTCCTCCCGATCGTCATCAGCTTCAGGGCGAGGGCCGTGGGGTCGACGACCCGGGAGGCGGACCGGTCCTCCTCGACGTCGACGGCCGAGCAGCCGTTGATCACCGCGGTGGCGCCGTCGGCGGCGAGCGCGTCCACGGCCTCGCCGAGGGCGGCGTTCCAGGCGCCGGCGTCGGCGATGGCGTCGAAGGGCAGTTCCAGGATCGCGATCCCGGCGACGTAGGGCTCCAGGCCGTAGGCCTTGAGCCGGCGGCCCAGTTCCGCGCCGATCGCCTCGTTCCGCACCACCGCACCGAACCGAACATTCATCGCGGCAAGGTGCATACCAGTCAGCCTAAGCAGGCCATGGACCGGAATGCCCTGGTCAGCGACGGTGTCGGGCACGGCCGGGTCGAGCACGCAGTCGGGGAAGGCGAGGTCCCAGCCGTCCCCGGCCCGGGCAAGCGCGGCGGCGACCTCCCGCTCGGAGGCGCGGACCGCCGCCTCGTCGTCCAGCGATCCGGGCGCGGCCGGGCCGACGTCGCGCAGCTCGACCGTCAGGCCGGGCGGGGCGAGCCGGTCGTAGCGGGCCTGCCGGCGCCGGATCTCGTCCGGCGGCAGATGGATCGGCGTCATGGCCAGGGCGCGCATCAGTTCGGCTCCTCGGTGTCGTCGCCGGCGAGGGCGCGGAGGCGTTCGCCGACATGGTCCAGGCCGGGCAGTTCCCGGGAGAGGGCCGCGGCCCGTTCGATCAGGTCCTCGCGGCCGGGCAGCCGGCCCTTGAGCATCGCCAGGACGTGTCGCTCGTCCAGGGGATGGTGGTCGGCGTCGCCGACCGGGTTGGGCACCTCGCGGGTGCGGGCCGTCCCGTCGTCCAGTTCGACGGTGACGCGGGCGGCGCGCTCGTCCGGGAGGCGCGCGGTCAGGTCGCCCGCCTCCGCCAGCCGGACGCGCCGCGCCAGCGCCCGCAGCGCCGGGTCGTCGAGGCTCGCGCGCGGCCCGACCTCGCCGTCGAGCAGGGCGGCGGCGACGGCGAACGGCGTCGAGAACATCGCCGACAGCCGGTTGACCCACTCCGCCGAGGCCAGGCCGGCTCCGAGCGCGTGCGTCTCGACGAGGATCCGCGTGATCCGGGACGTGTCGAGGCCGGCACGCAGGCCGAGCACCGCGTCGGCGGCCGGATGCGTGAACGAGCAGGAGGCGTGCCGCTTGAAGTAGCCGCGCGTGACGTCCCACCGGTCGCCGAGACCGTCGGTCAGCTCGGACGCGTCGAACTCGCCGAGCAGGGTCCCGAGCGACAGCGCCGCCGTCCCGGTGTTGCGGGCGACTCCGGCGGACGCCATCCGGGCGGCGACCAGACCGGACATGTTGGACGCGCCCATCCAGGCGTTCCGCACCGGGTTCCCGTCCGTCGCGGACGCGAAGTGGCCCGCGACCGGCAGCCCCGCTCCCGTGTCGATCGCGGCGGCGACCGCGTCCGGGCCGAGGCGGAGCAGCCGCGCGCATCCGGCGGCCGCCCCGGCGACGCCCCAGCTTCCGTGCGGGTGCGCGCCCGGCCGCAGCCGGGACGCGCGCCCGAACCGGGACGCGACCTCGTACGCCGCGACGAGGGCGGCGGCCGTGTCGCGCCCGGAGGCGTCCAGTTCGCTCGCCAGCGCCAGGACGGCCGGGAACCCGTGCGCCGCCGGATGCCCCTTGGCGTACTTGTTGCCCTCATCGAGCTCAAGGCAGACGAGCGCCACCGCGTTCAGCCAGGCGGCGGCGTCGACCGGCACGCACCGCCCGCCGCCGATGAGAGGTGCCGGGCCGCCGGGCGCGTTCCAGGCCGAGCCCAGGGCGCGCGTCTCATGCTGGTCGGCGCCGAGCGCGGTCACGCCCATGACGTCGAGCAGCACGAGCGACAGCCGGTCGAGCACCGGCCCCGGCACCTCCGCCACATCCAGCCGCGCGACCCACTCCCCCAGGCGCGCCGTGGCCTTCCCCGCGTTCGTCACAGCCCCAGGTACGCCTTCCTGACCTCGGCGGACCCGGCCAGCTCGCTGCCCGTCCCGTGCAGGACGGTCGAGCCGCTCTCCATCACGTAGGCGCGGTCGGCGATGCCCAGGGCCTGCTTCGCGTTCTGCTCGACGAGCAGCACCGCCACGCCGGTGTCGCGGATCCGCTTGACCGCGTCGAGCACCGCCCACGTCAGCTTCGGCGACAGGCCGGTGGACGGCTCGTCCAGCATGAGCAGCTTCGGCCGCGCCATCAGCGCGCGGCCGATCGCGAGCATCTGCTGCTGCCCGCCGCTGAACGTCTGCGCGGTCTGCGTGCGGCGCTCCGCGAGGACGGGGAACAGCTCGAACACCTCGCGCATGGCGGCGTCCACCTCGCCGGAGGGGCGGGTCCACGCCCCCATGCGCAGGTTCTCCTCGACGGTGAGCGTGCCGAACAGCGCCCGGTCCTCCGGGACGTGCACCAGGCCGTCCCGGACGAGCTGGTCGGGGCGGCGCCCGGCCGTGGACGCCCCGGAGAACGTGATCGTCCCGGACGCCGGCCGCAGCCGCCCGCACACCGTCCGCAGCGTCGTCGTCTTGCCCGCGCCGTTCGCGCCGACGAGCGCGACGATCTCGCCCTCGCCGAGCCGCAGGTCGATGTCGTGCAGGATCCGCATGCGGCCGTAGCCGGCGCAGAGCTTCTCAATCCTCAGCATCTCGGTCCTCGCCACCACCGGGCTCCTCTCCCAGGTACGCCTCGATCACGCGCGGGTCGGAGGTGACCTCCTCGGCCGAGCCCGCGGCCAGGACCCGGCCCTGGTCCAGGACGAGGACCCGGTCCGACAGCCGCATCACCGCCGCCATGATGTGCTCGACGAACAGCAGCGTCGTCCCGTCCTCCTCGCGGAGCGCGACGAGCAGGTCCAGGACGGGCTCGCGCTCCGCCGGGACCAGCCCGGCCAGCACCTCGTCCAGCAGCAGGACCTTCGGCCGCATCGCGAGCGCCCGCGCGAGTTCGAGGCGCTTGAGCCCGGCCGTGGGCAGTTCGGTGGCGTTGGAGTGCGCCCACCGCCCGAGGCCGACGCGTTCCACGACGTCCAGCGACCGCCTGCGCAGCCGGTGGGGCGGCTGGCGGCGGTGCTGGGCGGCGAGGCCGACGTTCTCAAGGACGGTCATGCTCCCGAACGGCCGCATCAGCTGGAACGTCCGGACCATGCCCGCCCTCGCGATGCGGTGGGGCGAGGAGCCGGTGATGTCCCGGCCGCCGAACACGACCTGCCCCGTGTCGGGGGCGAGGGCGCCGGAGATGACGTTGAACAGCGTCGTCTTGCCGGCGCCGTTCGGGCCGATGATGCCGAGGATCTCGCCCTCGCCGACCTGGAAGCCGACCTCCGCGAGCGCCCGCAGGCCCCGGAAGCCCTTGCCGACATCGGAAACCGTCAGGATGCTCATCTGCGCCACCTCCCGGCGATCGTGCCGACGATGCCCTTGGGCAGCAGCCGGACGATCAGGATCAGCAGGACCGCGTAGACGGCGACGTCCAGCCCGCTGCGTCCCTGGAGGAAGCCCAGGGAGTCGGGCGGGGTCCGCAGCAGCGTGGCGGTGACGTCCGTCAGCGCACCGAGGATGATCGCGCCGACGACCGGGCCCCAGATCGTGCCGATGCCGCCGATGACCACGGTCGCGATCGCCTGGATGGACACCGACGAGCCGAACGCCAGGTCCGGGTTCACGAACAGGTAGTACTGCGTGTAGAAGGCGCCGGCGACCGCCGTGATCGCGGCCGACAGCGCGACCGTGACCAGCTTGTACCGCATGACGGGTGCGCCCAGCGACGCCGCGGCGAGTTCGTCGTCGCGTATCGCGGTGACGTAGCGTCCGGTCCGCGAGTGCAGGAACAGGATGCTGACCAGGGCCGCGACGCCCGCGAGCCCGAGCGCGATCCAGAAGTAGGCGGGCGAGTCCGCGGCGAACTGGATCTTCCGGAACGACGAGCCCTGGATCAGCGGGACGGTGAACCCGACCGCCTTGTTGGTGAACTCCGTGGTGGTGACGACGAGGCGGAGCATCTCGGCGAACGCGAACGTCGCCAGCGCGAAGTAGGCGCCCCGCAGCCGGTACCGGAACGCGAAGAACCCGATGACCACGGCGACGGCCGCGGCCACCGCCATCCCGGCGAGCATCCCGATCCACGGGGACACGTCGTGCTCCACGAGCAGGTACGCGCTGGTGTAGGCGCCGAGGCCGAAGAACGCGGCGTGCCCGAAGCTGAACATCCCGCCGAACCCGCTCATCACGTTCCAGCCGATGGCCATCAGCGCGAAGATCAGGATGCGGACGGCGACGGCGCCCTGCGCGGGCGGCAGCACCAGCGGCAGCGGGATCGCGACCAGCAGCAGCACCGCGAGGACGGCGAGCTGCCGGTTCTGCGGCCGCAGCGGCGGCGCCTTCACCGGGCGGGCCGCGCCCGCGTCCGGGCGGCCGGTGAGCGTGATGCCGGTCATGCGCGCCTCCCGAACAGTCCCTGCGGGCGGAGGAACAGCACGATCAGGAAGACGGCGAACACGCCGAGCAGAGAGCTCTGGCCGTCCATGTAGATCGTGGTGAGCTGCTCGACCAGCCCGATGAGCAGTCCGCCGGCGAGCGCGCCGGCGACGTTGCCCATGCCGCCGAGCACCACGACGACGAACGCGGTGATGTTGAACTGCTCGCCAAGGGTGGGCGTGACCGTGACCAGCGGCGCGGCGAGGACCGCCGCGGCGCCGGCGCAGGCCGTCCCGATGGCGAAGGTGAGCGTGTGGACGCGCCGGACGTTCACCCCCACCAGCTCGGCGCCCGGCCCGTTCGCGGCGACCGCGCGGATCGCCGTCCCGAACCGGGTGCGGCGCAGCAGCCAGAACAGCGCCGCGCCGATCAGGACGGCGCCGGCGAACGCGTACAGCCGGGCGCCCAGGACGACCGCGCCGAACAGGGAGAACTGGAAGTCGGCGGGCAGCGCGACGGTCTTGGGCTCTGCGCCGAAGAACATCAGCAGCCCGTTCTCCAGCAGCAGCGACAGGCCGAGCGTGATGAGCAGCTGGTTCTCCAGCGACGCTCCGCCCGTCCCGCCGAGCAGGCCGCGGTGCACGGCCGCGCCGATCAGGAACAGCGCGGGCACCGCGACGAGCAGGGTCAGGTAGGGGTGCAGGCCGGTGCCCCGCACGACGCCGAAGGCGATGAACATCGCGATGGCGAGCAGCGCGCCGTGCGCGAAGTTGACGATGTCCAGCACGCCGAAGATCAGGGTGAGGCCCATCGCGATGAGCCCGTAGAGCCCGCCCATCAGCAGGCCGGTCACCACCGACTGCCAGACGACCAGGCCGCTGCCGGACTTGATCAGGGCGACCGCGATGGCGGCCGCGACGAGGCCGCCGGTCACGGCGGCACGCTTGAGGACGGCCCCGGTCCCGTCACCGCCGAGGAGCGGGCGGCGCCGGACGGCGGGGGTGGGAGGGGACTGCGTCTTGGTTCCGATGTTGCTCATGACCGCCACGTCACCGAGTAGTCGGGCTTGGATTCGGCCTTCTCCGGCGGATAGACCTGCTTGACCTGGCCGCCCTGGACCTGCATGAGGACGGGCAGGGCGTTGCCGTTGTCTCCGTTGGGGGCGAAGGTGATCGGGCCGGTGCCGACCGTGAGGGGCTCGACCTTCGAGGACGCGATCGCGTCGCGCACCTTCTCCGCGTCGGTGGTGCCCGCGCGTTCCACGCCCTGCGCGATCACCTGGACCGCGTCGTAGGCGAGGACCGCGCCCGTGCGCATGGGGGCGCCGTAGCGCCGCTGGTACTCGGCCCGCAGCTTGACGGTCTGCGGGTTCTGGGCGTCGAAGTGGTAGTTGGTGCTGAAGATCCGCTCCGCGGCGGCGCCGCCGTCGGTGACGAACTTCGGCTGGTCGTAGGCGCCGTTCGACACGCCCCAGACCGCGTTCAGGTCCGGTTTCACCGCGGCGATCGCCTTGGCGGCGAGCAGGCTGTCGCGGTAGTAGCCGGCGACCGCCAGCACGTCCGCCCCGGACGCCTTGACCTGGGTGACCTGCGCCGTGAGGTCGGACACGGTGAGCGCGTCGTAGCTGATGTTCGGGCCGACCTCGATCCCGAGCTTCTTCGCCGCCTTGGTGAACGCCTCGGCCGCGCCGCTGCCGAAGTCGGTCTGCTCGTGCAGGAACGCGACCTTCCTGACGGGCTTGCCCGCCTGGTCCGACACCTCCTTGAGGTAGCGGGCCGCGGCGCCGGCGATGGCGGCGCTGCCCGGCTGGACCCGGAACGAGTACCGGTAGCCGTTCGCGAAGATCGCGTCCGAGGCGGTGACGTCCATGACGAACGGCACCCGGTTGCGTTCGGCGACGACGGCGACGTTGGTGCTGACGGCACTCTGGTACGTGCCGACGAGCCCGACGGACCCCTCGGAGATGAGCCGCTGGGCCTCGCTCTGGCCGACCTCCGCCTTGCCCTGGGTGTCGCCCGTCTCCAGCTCGACCTTGCGTCCGCCGAGGGATCTGATGCCGCCGGCGGCGTTGATCGCCTCCACCGCCAGCTGCGCGCCGCGCCGCATCTGCTGGCCGTCGACCGCGTTGGCGCCGCTGACCGGATGCAGGGCGCCGATCTTGACCGGGCCCCGGTCGCGTCCGGCCGCCACCCCGGCCGCGCCGGACGGCGCCGAGCCGCCGCAGCCGGCCGCGGCCAGCAGGACCGCGCAGGCGCCGAGCCCGGCGGCGAGCTTTCGAGCCGACATACATCTCTCCTGCCGCATCTGCCCTGGTTCCCCGCAACGGGTGTTCCGCTTAGAGGAACAGCAGGTCACTGATGCGTCATCGTGGCACCCGTCACGCCATCGGGTCAATATCTAGGTGAAACTTGACGTAACTCAGCAAGCAGTGCCAACTTGAGAAGTCCGGGTCGCGTAAGCGAGCCGGACGAGATTTCGACAAGCGTTTCTCTTAGAGGAACGATCATCCTCGAAGGCGGTACCGTCCATGACCGACGCCCTGTCCGGAGTCCGGGTCCTCGACGCGGCCACGCTGTTCGCCGGCCCGCTCGCGGCGACGCTGCTCGGCGACTACGGGGCCGACGTCATCAAGATCGAGCATCCGAGGGGCGACCCGGTGCGCGGCCACGGCGCGCAGCGCGACGGCGTGGGGCTCTGGTGGAAGATGCTCGGCCGGAACAAGAGGGCGATGACGCTCTACCTCGGCTCGCCCGAGGGGCAGGAGCTGTTCCGGCGCCTGGCCGCCGACGCCGACGTGGTGATCGAGAACTTCCGGCCGGGGACGCTGGAGCGCTGGGGCCTCGGCTACGACGAGCTGAAGAAGATCAATCCGCGGCTGGTCCTCGCGCGGGTCACCGGGTTCGGGCAGACCGGCCCGTACGCCGGACGGCCCGGGTTCGGGACGCTCGCCGAGGCGATGAGCGGGTTCGCGGCCGTCACCGGGGAACCGGACGGCCCGCCGACCCTGCCGCCGTTCGGCCTGGCGGACGGCATCGCCGCGCTGACCACCGCCTTCGCGGTGATGACGGCGCTGCGGGCGCGGGAGGCGACCGGTGAGGGGCAGGTGGTCGACCTCGCCATCATCGAGCCGATCCTCACCCTGCTCGGTCCGCAGATCATCACCTACGACCAGCTCGGCGAGCTCCAGGCCCGCACGGGCAACCGGTCGCACAACAACGCGCCGCGCAACACCTACCGGACCCGGGACGGCGGCTGGGTCGCGATCTCCACGAGCGCCCAGTCGATCGCCGAGCGGGTCATGCGGCTGGTCGGCCGGCCCGAGCTGATCGACGAGCCGTGGTTCGCGACCGGAGCGGAGCGCGCCGGGCACGCCGACGTGCTGGACGAGGCCGTCGGATCGTGGATCGCCGCGCGCGACCGCGACGAGGTCGTCAAGGCGTTCGAGGAGGCGCAGGCCGCGGTCGCGCCCATCTACACCGCCGCCGACGTCATGACCGACCCCCAGTTCGAGGCGCTCGGCAGCATCGCGACCGTCCCGGACGACGAGCTGGGTCCGGTGAAGATGCAGAACGTGCTCTTCCGGCTGTCCCGGACGCCGGGGCGGATCGAGTCGGCCGGCCCGCCGCTCGGCGCCCACACCGCCGAGATCCTCGCCCGCTACGGCGTGGACGAGGCCGGGCTGGACGACCTTCGCGCCAAGGGGGTGATCAAGTGACGCCGCGCTCCTGGCTCTACGTGCCGGGCGACCGCCCTGACCGGATCGGCAAGGCGCTGGCCTCCGCCGCGGACGCGGTGATCATCGACCTGGAGGACGCGGTCGCACCGGCCGCCAAGCACCAGGCGCGCCGCAACGTCGTGGAAACGCTCGCCTCCGGGCGCACCTCCCACGTGCGGATCAACGCGCCCGCCACCCCGGATGGCGCCGACGACATCGCCGTACTCGCGGCCGTGCCGGACGGCCCGGCCGGGGTACGGGTCCCCAAGTGCGAGGACCCGGACGAGCTGCGCCGCGTCGCCGAGACGCTCGGTGTGCCGGTCTTCCCCGTACTGGAGTCGGCCCTCGGCGTCGAGAACGCCCTGGCCCTGGCGACCGCGCACCCGCTCGTCGCCGGGATCTCGCTCGGCGAGGCGGACCTGGCGGCCGACCTGCGGGTGTCCGGCGGCGACGCGCTCGCGTGGCCGCGATCCCGGGTCGTGGTGGCCGCGCGGGCCGCCGGGCTGCCGTCCCCTCCGCAGAGCGTGTGGACCGCCGTCCGCGACCTGGACGGTCTGCGGGCCGACACCGTCGCGGGACGGCGCGCGGGGTTCTTCGGCCGCTCGGTGATCCACCCCGCGCAGATCCCCGTGGTCCACGAGGCGTGCGCCCCCGACCCGGACGACGTCGCCTGGGCGCGCGACCTGATGAGCCGGCTGAAGAGCACAGCAGAGAACAACGCCGCCTGGATCGACTCCAGCGGCCGGTTCGTGGACAAGGCCGTCGTCGAGCGCGCCAGGTGGCTGCTCGACCTCGCCGCCGACAATCCCCCCGTCAACGTGAAGGAAGGCCATACCTCATGACCGATCCGCTGCTCGCCGCTGTGACCGGAGGCGTCCGGCTGATCGAGCTGGGCCAGCCGTTCTTCACCGGCATGCCCTGCTCCCCCAACCATCCCGGGTTCCGGATGACGCTGATCCGGCGGCACGGCGACATGGAGCGTCCGGACGGCGGATCCGCGGCGAACGAGATCATCGTGACCGGCGGCCACGTCGGCACCCACATCGACGCGCTGTCGCACGTGAGCCACGACGGGGAGCTGCACGGCGGGATCTCGGCCGCCGACGCGCAGCGCGGGGGCGTCTTCACCCGTCACGGGGCGGAGAACCTTCCCGGCCTGCTCCGGCGGGGCGTCCTGCTGGACGTGGCCGCCGTGCACGAGGTGGCGACGCTGCCGCCCGGCTACGGCGTCACCGCCGAGGACCTGGACCTCGCGGCCAAGCGCGCCGGGGCGGAACCCGGCCCGGGCGACGTGGCGCTGATCCGCACGGGCTGGGCGCGTAACTTCGGCGACGCGACCGCCTACCTGGGCAAGGAAACGGGCGTGCCGGGCGCGACACCGTCGGCGGCGCACTGGCTGGCCGAGCGGGGCGTCGTCGCGACGGGCGCCGACACGACCGCCTACGAGCAGATCCCGGAGGGCGCGGGACACGCGGTCCTGCCCGTGCACCGGATCCTGCTGGTCGAGTCCGGGATCTTCATCCTGGAACACCTCACCCTGGAAGCCCTCGCCGAGGCCGGTCTGCACGAGTTCGTGTTCGTGCTGGCCCCGCTGCGGATCAAGGGCGGCACCGGCTCGCCCGTCCGGCCGCTCGCGGCGGTGACGGCATGACGCCGGTCCAGCGGCTCGCCGATCTGGCGGCCTCCGTCGCCTCCCGCGGGCTGCCCGCCGAGCTCAGGGCCGATGCCGCGCGGCGGGTTCTCGACGTGCTGGGCAACAGCCTGGCCGCCACCGGAGAGCGGCCGGCGCGGGCCGTCGGGGAACTCGTCGCCGAATGGGGCGGGGCGGGCCGGGCCACCGCGATCGGGACCGGCGCCCGGCTTCCCGAGCCGAGCGCCGCCCTGCTCAACGGGACGCTCGCCCACTCGCTGGACTTCGACGACACGCACCTGCCGTCCGTCCTGCACCCGTCGGCGTCGGTGGTCCCCGCCGCGCTCGCCGTGGCGGAGGCGCGGGGCGCGAGCGGGTCCCGGCTGCTGGACGCGGTCGGGGTCGGCGTCGAGATCACCGTCCGGCTCGGCATGGCCGGGTACGACCGCGACCTCGGCAACTCGGTGTTCTTCGAGCGCGGCCAGCACGCGACGGCGATCTGCGGGGCGGTCGGCGCCGCCGCGTCCGCCGCCATGCTCTCCGGCCTGGACGGCGCCGGGATCGCGGACGCCATGGGCATCGCCGCGAGCATGGGCTCGGGCATCCTGGAGGCCAACCGGACGGGCGGCACGGTCAAGCGGATCCACTGCGGATGGGCCGCGCATGCCGCCGTCACCGCCGCCGGCCTCGCACGGACCGGGATCACCGGGCCGCCGACCGTCCTGGAAGGCCGTTTCGGGCTGCTCCAGGCGTTCTGCGGCGACCGGGTCGACCTGGACGCCCTCACCACGGGGCTCGGCGAGCACTGGGAACTTCCCGGCGTCTTCTTCAAACCGTATCCGTGCAACCACTTCACCCATGCCGGCATCGACGCGGCGCTGCGGCTGCGCGCCCGCGGCCTGGACCCGGCCGGCATCGAGTCGATCGAGCTGGGTGCGCCGAGTCCGGTGCTGCGGACCATCGGGGAGCCGCGCGAGGACAAGATCCGGCCCAAGTCCGGCTACCACGCCGCGTTCTCCGGCCCCTACACCATCGCGGCGGCCCTCCTCGGCGGCGGCGGCCTCGGGGTCTTCCACGAGGAATTCACCGACGCGGCCGCCGCGGACCCCGGCCGGCTGGCGCTGGCCGCGAAGGTGCGCTGCGTGCCCGACGCCCGCTGCGACGAGATCTTCCCGCACCAGTTCCCGGCCGCCCTGCGCGTCCGCACCCGCGACGGCGCCCTGCTGGAGGAACGGGTGGACGTCAACAGGGGCGGCCCCGGCAATCCGCTCTCGGCGGACGAACTGGCGGCGAAGTTCCGCCTCAACGCCGCCCGCCGGATCCCGGAGTCCCAGGCCGAGCAGATCACCGAACTGACCTACGGTCTCGCCGGCCTGGCGGACCTGGGTCGGCTGGCGTCCCTGCTGGGCCGACGCTAGATGTGCTCCATGAGGAAGATCGCCGAGGTGCCGGAGGTCAGGGCCTCGAAGATGTGGGGCTCGTCGCCCGGGTAGGTGATGTAGTCGCCGGGGGTCAGTTCGACCGCGTCGCCCGGCGGGCCGACCAGGGCGCGGCCTGCACTGAGGACGACATGCTCGGTCGTGCCCGGCGGGTGCGGGTCGGAGCGGCGCGGCTCCCCCGGCTCCGCGGTCACGCGGTAGAGGTCGCGGCGGGCGTTCGGCGGGCAGGACGCGAGCAGCGTGGCGGTGTAGTCGGATCGGTGCGAGTGCGCCGCCGGGCCCTCCCCCGCGCGCAGCACCCGGACGGCGGGGCGCGGCGGGTCGACCAGTCGGCTGAAGGGGACGTTCAGGGCCGTGCCGAGGGCCCAGAGGGTCTCGACGCCCGGGTTGCCCGTGCCCGATTCCAGCTGGGAGAGCGTCGACTTGGCCAGTCCGGCCCGTTTGGCCAGTTCGGTCTGGGAGAGCCCGGCACGCTCGCGTTCCCGGCGGATCGACGCGGCGATCGACGCGATCAGGTCCATATGTTCGCTCCAGACGTCCAGATGTTCAGTACAGCGAACAATCTCGGGTATGTTCATCCTACTGGACGATTGTTCGCCACATCGAACAGGAACTGAGCATGAGGCATCTCGGCATTCTCGCCCACAGCGCGGAAGGCGCCGCGCTGTGCTTCCGCACCTTCTGCCAGGAGGGCTTCCGCGAGCTGGGCCCCGACGACCATCCGGACGTGACGCTCGACCTCATCGCGCTGGCGCGCAGCATGCCCGCGTGGAACTCCGGGGACCACGACGCGATCCGGGCCGTCCTGGCCGAGAGCGTGCGCCGCCTCGCGGCGGCGGGCGCGGACTTCTTCGTCTGCCCGGACAACACCGCGCACATGGCCCTCGAACGTCCCGGCGGCGATCTGGCGCTGCCCGGCCTGCACATCGCCCAGGTCGTCGCGGACCGGGCCGCCGGCGACGGCCGGACGCGCGTCGGCGTGCTCGGCACCCGCTACACCATGGACGGCCCGGTCTACCCGCGCGAGTTCGAGGCGCGCGGCATCGCCGCCGAGGTCCCGGACGCCGCCGACCGTGAGACCGTCAACCGGATCATCTTCGAGGAGCTGGTCAACGGGGTCTTCACCGAGGACTCGCGCCGCGAGTACGTCCGGATCATCGGCCGCCTGGCAGAACGCGGCTGCGACGCCGTCGCGCTGGTGTGCACGGAGATCCCGCTCCTGGTCACACCCGCCGTCTCGCCGTTGCCCACGCTCGACTCGACCCGTCTCCTGGCCCGCGCCGCCTTCGACGTGGCGGTGGGCCGCCGCGCTCTTCCCGCCTGGCGCGGCGGCCCCGCCGCTACTTCCTGAGCCGCCTCGCCAGCGTCGGCAGGAGACGCAGTGCGTTCTCCCGGTTGACGGCGGCGTGCGCCCTCCGGCTCAGCGACGGGTCGCGGTCGAGCAGCGCGGTCGTCCTGTCCACCTCGGGGCGGACGACCTGCGGCCAGTCGGTGCCGAAGAGCAGCCGCCCGGCGCCCACCGCGGCGAGCAGGGTCGGCGTCGCGTACGGGGAGGCCGGCATGGCGGTGTCGTAGTAGAACCGCCGCACCGCCCGCCGGAACGCCGCCGGGCTCGGCCCCTCACCTTGGCGGCCCGCGTGCTCGACCCGTCCGCCCAGGTAGGGCAGGAAGCCGCCCGCGTGGGAGAGGATCACCGACAGGCGCCTGTACCGGTCGAGGGTTCCCGCGTTGACGAGGCTGAGGGCGGCGCGGGTGGTGTCGAGCATGAAGTCGGCGATCCACTCCTCGACCCCGGGCACGGGACGCGCGTCGGCCAGCCCGGCGGGATGGGTGAACACGACCGCGCTGCGCCGGTCCAGCTCGGCGAACAGTGGTTCGAACACGGGATCGCCCAGGTAGCGTCCGCCGGCGTTGGCCATCAGCAGGACCCCGTCGGCGCCGAGTTCGTCGAGCGCGTAGGCCGCCTCCTGGATCGCCACGTCGACATGGAGCAGCGGCAGATAGGCGAAGAAGCCGAACCGGGTGGGATGGTCCTGGACCAGGCCGGCGAGCGATTCGTTGAAGACGCGCGTCCCCGAGACGGCGAGCTTCCGGTCACGGAAGATCTCGGGCGGCGCGGGCGCCGACGCGACGCCCGCGGCGATGCCCAGGTCGTCCATGGTGTCGAGGGTCTTGTTCAGGTCCCACCGGCCCCAGTTCGGCCCGCCTTCGGGCGGCAGCAGCCCGTGCTCGACGGCCCACCGCCTCATCTCGGGCGGGAGCGCGTGGTGGTGGGTGTCGATCCGCCCCGTCCGCGGGCCGCCGGCCGCCCGGGCGGCGGGCGTGCCCGCGGGCCCCAGCCCAGTGACGGTGGCGGCGGCCGTCGCCAGCGCCGCCGTCTTCATCACCCTCCGCCGGCTCGGACCGTCCGCTGTGCGGCCCTCGTTCTCGTCGCGCATATGTGCCTCCAACCACTCGTCGAAGCCGCCCAAGTAGGATCATATGAGAATGTCTCGACTAAGACTATATCGGCGACCCCTAAAATCCCGAGGGTGGACACCGAACCTGCCGAGCCGACCGCGCTCGGTGACCCGCACACCGATGACGCCGCGCTGGGAATGCTGCTCGCCTCCGCCCACCAGGCGGCGCGCGGTGCGCTGAGCGATGAGCTGCGGCCGCTCGGGATCGAGACCAGGCACTTCGCCGTGCTGGCCGCGCTCGACCGGCTCGGTCCGACCAGCCAGCGGCGGCTCGGCGCGCTGCTCGGCCTGGACAAGTCCGCCGTCGTCCGGATCATGGACGAGCTGGAGCGGCTCGGTCTCGCGGTGCGCAACCGCGACGCCCACGACCGCCGCGCCTACGCGGTCGAGCTGACCGGCGAGGGACGGCGGCACGCACGGGCGTCCGCGGAGACGGCGGCGGCGGTGAGCGCCCGGCTGTTCGGCTGGCTCGCGCCCGCCGACCGCGACCGGCTCGTCGCGCTCCTCTCCGGGGTCGTCGAGCACTCGGCCGACATTTCGACCGGCGGTGAAACAACCCGTCCCTAGATTCGGGGACGTGGAGAACACAGCGCTGGTCATCACCCGGTACGCCGACGTCGTCGCCGTCCTGTCCGACGCGCGTTTCATCGTCCCGCCGCCCCCGCCCGCGGGCGACGGACCGCCACCCTCGCTGGCGTGGCTCCGGCGGACGGTGTGCCGGTTCAGTGAGGGCACTGACCACGAGCGCCGCCGCGCCCTCGTGGGGGAAGCGCTGGACGCCATGGACCTCGCGCACCTGCGCCGCCGCGCCTGCGAGCTCGCGCAGGACGGCGGCGACCCGGGCGAGGTGGCGTGCCTCGTGCTCGGCGAGGCCCTGCGGGTCGCCGACCTGGCCGCGCTGGCGCGGGCCGTGCCCGTCGCGGCATCCGGCTACCTCACCGGCCACGGGCAGGACGGGGCGGACGAGGCAGTCGCCGTACTCGCCGAGCTCCTTGGGCCCGGCCCGGACGAAGTGGTCGCCGGCCGAATCGCCGTCCTCATGCAGGCGTACGCGGCGACCGGCGCGCTCGTGCGGGCGACATTGCGCCACGTCCGCCGACCTGAGGCGCACGGCCGGCCCGTCGAGGACGTCATCGCCGAGACGCTGCGGCTCGACCCGCCCGTCCCCGCGATGCGCCGTGTCGCCACCGAGGACGCCCGCGTGAACGGCCGCGCGATCGCCCAGGGCACCCTTGTGACGCTGGATCTGCGGGTTGCCAACCGGGATCCCGCCGTGTTCGGGGACCCTGGCCGTTTCGATCCCGGCCGGCGGGAACGCCCACACCTGACGTTCGGCGCGGGCCGGCGGCCGTGTCCCGGCACCGGTCACGCGCTGGAGCTGACCGCCGGTGTGATCGAGGCCGTCGAGCACGGAACGGAGGCCGCCCGATGAGCTTCAGGGAGCTGCATCACGGTGATCGTCCGCTGGTGCTGCCGAACGCGTGGGACTTCGCGAGCGGCGCGGCACTGGCCGAGGCGGGGTTCCCCGCGATCGGGACGACGAGCCTCGGCGTCGCGGCGGCGGCCGGGAAGCCGGACGCCGCCGGCGGCACCCGCGAGGAGACGCTCGCCCTCGCCCGGACGCTGTCCCGGCTTCCGGTGCCGGTCACCGTCGACATCGAGGGCGGGTTCTCCGACCGGGCCGCCGACGTCGCCGGGCTCGTCACCGAGCTGGCCTCGTTCGGGATCGCCGGGATCAACCTGGAGGACGGGCGCTCCGACGGCACCCTGGCACCGATCGGCCATCAGACGACCGTCATCACCGCCGTCAAGCGGGCCGCGCCGCAGGTGTTCCTCAACGCCCGCACCGACACGTTCTGGCTGGGCGACCCCGACCGGGACGAGACGCTGCGGCGGGCGCGCGCGTTCGCGGAGGCGGGCGCCGACGGCATCTTCGTGCCGGGGATCGTGGACGACGCCGACATCCGCGCCGTCCTGGAGGCCGCGGGGCTGCCGCTGAACGTCCTGTACCTGCCGGGCAAGACCGAGTACGCGCGGCTCGCACGGCTGGGCGTGCACCGGGTGAGCACCGGGTCGCTGCTGTTCCGCAAGGCGCTGCAGGCCACGGTCGTCGCGGCCCTGGCCGTCACCGGCGACGGCGGGGAGCGCCCCGCGCCCACGTACGGCGACGTCCAGCGGCTCGTCAGTGACCGGTGATCCGATCGGCGATGCGGGCCAGGGCCGACGTACGGCCTGACCCCGCGGACGACTCGCGGGCGTCGGCCGCGCGGTAGAGGGCGTACATCGCGTGGACGCCGAGCCAGCGCAGCGGCTCGGGTTCCCATCGGCGGACGCGGCGGTCCACCCAGGGCAGCGCGGTCAGTTCGGTGTCGTCCCGCAGCACGAGGTCGCGGAGGGTGCGGCCGGCGAGGTTGGCGGTGGCGACGCCGTGACCGGTGTAGCCGCCGGCATGGCCGAGCCCGGTGGCCCGGTCGAGGACGACCGTCGCGCACCAGTCGCGGGGCACGCCGAGGACGCCCGACCAGGCGTGGTCGATCCGGCCCTCGTCGGCGACGGCGGGGAACATCGCGGTCAGCATCGTCCAGAGCGCGTCGATCGTGGCCGGCTCGGTCCGGCCTCCGTCGTCGATGCGGGACCCGTACCGGTAGGGCCGCCCGCGGCCGCCGAAGGCGATGCGGTCGTCGGCGGTGCGCTGCGCGTACATGTAGTAGTGCGCCATGTCGCCGAGCAGCTCCCGGCGCTCCCACCCGATCGCCTTCCAGGTCCGCGCGGGCAGCGGCGTCGTGACGATCATCGAGCTGTTCATCGGGAGCCAGTCGCGGTGGTGGCCGGGGAGCGCGGCGGTGAATCCCTCGGTGGCCCGCAGCACGTGGTCGGCGGTGACGGTTCCGCGCGGGGTGACGGCGGCGGCCGGGCCGCCGGCCCGGCGCGGGATGATCCGGACGACCGGCGTCCCCTCGTAGATCTCCACGCCGAGGCGCCGCACCGCCGAGGCGAGGCCGCGGACGAGCGCGGCCGGCTGGACGCGGGCGCAGTGCGGGCTCCACGCGGCGCCGGTCGCCCCCTCGACGCGCAGCCGGTCGTCCCGTTCGGCGGCGGGCAGCGGGACGAGGTCGTCGTCCGTCCAGCCCCACTCGCGGGCCTCGCCGACCATGGCGGCGAGGCGGGCGCGCTGGGCGGCGTTGCGGGCGACGTGCAGGACGCCGCCCTTGACGAGGCCGGCGTCGACGCGCTCGTCGGCGGCGACGCGGACGACCTCGTCCACCGCCGCGAACATGGCGCGCTGCAACGCGATCGCCGCGCCGCGGCCGTGCCGGGCCGCGTAGCGCTCCCGGGACCCGGCGATGTCCCCCAGCACCCAGCCGCCGTTGCGGCCGGACGCGCCGAACCCCGCGAACTCGCGTTCCAGCACGACGATCCGCATGTCGGGGCGGGCGCGCTTGAGGTAGTAGGCCGTCCAGAGGCCGGTGTAGCCGGCGCCGACGACGCACACGTCGGCGCTGCGCGGGCCCGGCAGGCCGGGCCCGGGGGCGGGACGCCCGGCCGCCCGGTACCAGAAGGACACGCCGCCGTTGACGAAACCGGGAGCCAGCGGCGCCCGGCCCGAGGAGGAGCTCATGCGCTCATACTGCTGTATTCCACATCGAAAGCAACTATTGACGACGGATTCTATGGAACCGCATCGACGATTCGACGGGATCCGATCCAGCGCGAGCGGTCGGCCGCATAGTAGGCGGCGCCGTCGGGACCGGCGGCGCCGTCCCGCCACCGGCGCATCCCGAGTTGCAGGGCGATCTCCGCCGACACCGCGTTGGCCATGTCGATCTCGGCGGTGATCCGGTGGACCCCGACCACCCCGAACGCGTAGTCGAGCACCGCGCGGGACGCCTCGGCGGCCAGCCCGTGCCCCCAGTGGTCGGGCTCCAGGCTGTAGAGGATCTCGACGTCCACACCGTGGCCGAGCGGCCCCTCGTGATGGCTGAGCCCGGCCACCCCGACGAGCGGGTCGCCCGGCACGGGGGCGTCGATGCCGGTGGACCAGCGGGCGGGCCGCAGCGCCCACAGCCCGTAGCCCTCGGTCGCGAAGTCCCGCTCGCTGGCCTCGATGATCTCGCTGACCTGGACGGGAGTGACCACCCGGTCGTCGAAGAGGTGGCGCCGGACGAGCGGCCCCGTCCAGTGCGTCAGCAGGGCAGGGTGGTCGCGCATCGACACCGGGTGCAGGACGAGCCGCACCGTGCGCAGCACCTCACTCATCCTCGTCCCCCGCGGGGGGCCACTCGGGCGCGCTCTCACCGTCCGGGACGCCGACCCTGAACACGCGCAGCTGCAGCGCGAGCGCCTTGTAGTAGCCGACGAGGGTGACCAGCTCGACGACGGCGGTACGGCCGAGCGTCGCCACCGCTTCGGTGAACACGGCGTCGGCGAGGTCGCCCTCGGCGGCGAGCTGCCGGGCCGCCTCGTACACGACGCGTTCGCGGACGTCGGCGAGCATCGGGGCGCGTCCCTCGCGCAGCGCTTCCATCTCGTCCTCGCCGAGCCCGTGGCGCCGCCCGATGCGCTCGTGCGCGTACCACTCGTAGTCGGACCGGACGTGCGCGGCCACGACCAGCGTCGCGATCTCACGCTCGCGCTTGGTGAACCCGGTGCGGAAGCGCACCGCGGCGCCGAGGTCCTGGAGGGGCAGTCCCACGGACGGGCTGTACAGCATGGCGTTGAAGGGGCCCTGGAGGCGGCCGATGTCGTCGACGAGGCCGAAGGGCGGGGTTTGGCCGGGGGTGCGGCGCGTACCCGTCACGGCCTCGTAGACGGCGCGCTGCTCGTCGCTCAGCGAACCGGGGAGCAGCAGCGGCAGCCGCGCCGGGGCCTGGGCGGGCCGGGGTCGATCGTTGACGTGCTCACCGCTCACGGGGTCGATCACTCACCGCACGCTAGGCGGTCGGCGCGGGCGGCTCAACCCCTCGTCCGGAATGTGAAACCCCTGGCACACGATGACGTAGCGGTCGCGTAACCGACCTCGGCGAGTCTGATCATCGACCGCACCGGACACGAACGGGGCGTCCGGGCCCCGGAGGGAACATCCCCATGCCGCTGTTCCGCATCCGCACCGAGATCGAGGACCGGCCCGGCCGCCTGGCCCTGCTCACCGCCGCGCTGGGCCGGCGCGGCGCCAACATCCTCGGCCTGTCCGTCCAGCTGGACTGCGGCGGGGTGGTGGACGAGTTCATCGTCGACGTCCCACCCGGCGGCGCCGGCGCGCGCGCCCTCGCCGAGACGCTGAGCGCGGCGGGCGGTGACCGCACCGCCGTCCTTCCCGCGCGTCCCCACGAACTCGTGGACGAGCCGACCCGCGTCCTCGCCCTCGCGTCCCGGCTGCGGGCCGAGCCGCACGCCACGCCCGAGATCCTCGGCGACCTGCTCCGCGCGGACGAGGCGCGATGGACCGCGCCGGGCAACGGCGGACCGGACCGCCCGGAGCCGGACGCGTGCGTCCTCGACGTCCCGGTCCGCGGCCGGTCCGTGCGGTTGCGCAGGACCGGCCTGCCGTTCACCGCGACCGAGGCGGCGCGGGCGGACGCGCTGGTGCGGGCCGCGCTGCCCGCCGCGCCGCGGCGCCCCGCCCGCCGCCGGATCGCGCTCCGCGACGGGACACAGGTCGTCGTCCGGCCGATCGAACGGCGCGACGCCGACGCCGTCCGGGCGCTCCACGAGCGCTGCTCGCTGGACAGCCGCAGGATGCGGTACTTCAGCCCGAAACCGTACCCGCCGCGGCGGGTGATCGAGCGCTTCTGCGACCCCTCGCGCGGCCTGACCCTGGTCGCGGAGGGCCCGGACGGTTCGCTGCTCGCGCTGGCGCACCTCGTCCATGTGCTCGATCCGGGTGTCGCCGAGTTGGCTTTCCTGGTCGAGGACGCCTGGCAGGGGCGCGGGCTCGGGCGTGGGCTCGCCGGGCTGCTCCTGGCCCTGGCACGCGACCGCGGCCTGGTGGAGTTGCGGGCGACCGCGCTGAGCGAGAACGCGCGGATGCGGCGGCTGCTGACGTCGTTCGGCGGGCGGACGCTGCGCACCGGGGACGCTTCGGTCGTGGAGATCAGGCTCAGGCTGGACGGCCGTCCCGCCGGGCCGGAGGCGCTGGCAGGATGGCCGGGTGAGCGGCATCTATGACGACCCCTGGGCGTACGAGCTGGCGTGCTCGTTCCGCGACGTGCCCGCCGAGGTGGACGTGCTCCTCGGCTGGTGCGCCGAGCGCGGCGCGGGGCCCGCGACGGTGCTGGAGCTGGCCGCCGGGCCGGCCGAGCACGCCCGCGAGTTCGCCCGCCGGGGCGTCGCCGCGACGGCGCTCGACCTGAACCCGGAGATGTGCGCCCACGCCGCCCGCGAAGCCGATCGCGGCGGCGTCGAGCTGGAGGTCGTCCGAGGCGACATGACCCGGTTCGATCTGCGCCGCCGGTTCGACCTCGTCGTGACCATGCTGGACTCCACGTCCCACCTCATGACACTGGACGCGTTCGTCGCGCATCTGCGCCGCGCCGCCGCGCATCTGGCCCCCGGAGGCCTCTACATCGTGGAGATGTCGCACCCGCGCGACCGGCTGGGCGGCGACCCGAGCGTCAGCACGGGCTGGACGGTCGAGCGGAACGGCGTCCGGGCGAGCGTGCGCTGGGGCGAGCCGACCGACCGTCTGGACCCGGTCACCCAGATCGCCGACGACCATGTCACGATGACCATCACCGGAGACGGGGCGACGCGGACCATCCGGGACGTCGTCCCCTACCGGTTCTGGAGCGCCACCGAGCTGGACGCCGCGATCCGGCTGGCCGGCGGCCTGGCCGTGGTGGCGCAGTACGGCGACTTCGGGGCCGGCGAGAGCACGGTGGCCCTCACCGACCCGGAAGCCTGGCGCATGATCACATTGCTCCGCCTGGACGGGGCCCGTCAGGACCCGGACGTCCAGCCGGGCATCGGGTAGGACGCGAGGAGCTCGCGGACCTGCCCGGCGACGCGGTCGACGACGGTCTCGTCCTGCTTGGCGGTGGCCTGCACGACCTCGTCGATCCAGGCCGCGACCTGCGGCATCCGCTCCTCGCCGACACCCCGGGTGGTGATGGCGGCGGTGCCGAGCCGCAGCCCGGACGGGTCGAACGGCTTGCGCGGGTCGAACGGGACCGCGTTGTAGTTCAGCTCGATCCCGGCGCGGTCGAGGGCCTGCGCGGCGGGCTTGCCCGCGACGCCCTTGTTCGTCAGGTCGATCAGGATCAGGTGGTTGTCGGTGCCGCCGGAGATCAGGTCGTAACCGCGGTCCATGAGCGCGGCGGCCAGGACCTTGGCGTTCGCGACGACCTGCCGCGCGTACACCGCGAAGTCCGGCCGCGCCGCCTCCTTCAGCGCGACGGCGATCGCGGCGGTGGTGTGGTTGTGCGGGCCGCCCTGCAGGCCGGGGAAGACGGCCTTGTCGATCGCCTTCGCGTGCTCCGCCGTGGACATGACCATCGCGCCGCGCGGGCCGCGCAGCGTCTTGTGCGTGGTCGTGGAGATCACGTCCGCGTGCCCGGCCGGCGAGGGGTGCGCGCCGCCCGCGACCAGGCCGGCGATGTGCGCGATGTCGGCGGCGAGCACCGCCCCCGCCTCGCGGGCGATCTCGGCGAAGGCCGGGAAGTCGATCGTCCGCGGGATGGCGGTGCCGCCGCACCAGATGAGCTTCGGCCGCTCCTTGAGGGCGAGGTCGCGCACCTGGTCCATGTCGACGCGGCCGGTGTCGGCGCGCACGTCGTACCGGACGGGACGGAACCACTTGCCGGTGGCCGAGACCGACCAGCCGTGCGTGAGGTGCCCGCCCATCGGCAGCGACAGGCCCATCACCGGGTCGCCGGGCTCCAGGAACGCCATGTAGACGGCGAGGTTCGCGGGCGAACCGGAGTAGGGCTGGACGTTGGCGTGCTCGACGCCGAACACCTCTTTCGCCCTGTCGATGGCGAGCAGCTCGATCGGGTCGATGTTCTGCTGGCCCTCGTAGTACCGCTTGCCCGCGTAGCCCTCGGAGTACTTGTTGGTCAGGACGGTGCCGGCGGCCTCCAGCACCGCCGCCGACACGTAGTTCTCCGACGCGATCAGCCGGATCTTCTCGTACTGGCGGCGGGCCTCGGCCTCCACCAGCCCCGCGATCTCGGGGTCCTGGCCCTGCAGATGGGGTACGGCCGGTTCGTGCATCACAAGCCTCCGCGCTGCTCGCGCCGGGGCTTCGGGCGCCCCGGCGATGGGGACCCGTACACCCAGGCGCGCGGTGTGCGGACTACTTTCGCTCCCCGGTGGTCATCTCCACCTTGACTGCGCCAGTCGCGTGGCCGCCATCATACCGAGCCGCCTCCCGTCCGCGCGGCGCCCGCGCCGGAACCGAGACGACGAACAGGCCGCCGAGAAGGAGGAGCGACCCGGCGGCGACCGGTACGGACATGCGCTCCCCGAGGACGGCGATGGCGAGCCCGGTGGCGACGAGCGGCTCGGCGAGGCTGAGCGTGCCGGCGGTCGCGGCCGTCACGCGGCCGAGCCCGGTCACGAAGAACATGTACGCGGCGGCGGTCGCGGCGATCCCCAGCCAGGCCACCAGCGCCGCCGACCGGGGCGCGGCCAGGGCGGGCAGCTCGCCCAGCGTCCAGGGCAGCAGGGCCGCCCCGCCGACCAGCAGGGTCACCGACACCGCGGCGGCCATGCCCACGTCCCGGCCGGTCAGCACCTTGGCGGAGACCGTGTAGACGCCGAAGCACGTCCCGGCGACGAGGCTCAGCGCGATCCCGGCCGGGTCGGCGTGGACCGCCGAGCCCGGGACCATCAGCAGCGCGACGCCGCCGACCGCGCTGGCCGTCCCCGCCCACCAGCGGCCGCTGAGCCGGGTGCCCAGCACGAGGCGTTCGCAGAGGCCGGTGGAGACCGGCGCGAGCCCGAACACCACCGCGGTCGCGACGGCGGCGCCCGTCCGGTCGACCGCGCTGAAGAACGTCGCCTGGAACGTGCCCGTGGCGGCCGAGGCCGCGGCGAGGGGCGGCCAGGCGCGCCGTGTCAGCGCGCGGAACGCACGCCGGTTCGTCGCGAGCACCAGCACGGCGAGGATCAGCCCGCCGGAGAAGATCCGGGCGCCGCCGACCGCCACCGGGCTCGCGGACGAGCCGGCGAGCACCTGGGCCGGCCCGACCGTCCCCCAGAGCACACCCGCGGCCAGCACCAGCAATGCACCGGATGAAGTGTTTCGTCGGTCCATGGCACCGACGCTAGGAGAACATGCGGCCCTGCACTCGTACAGCCGTCGTTCGTTCGGGCACAGGGGTCCTGCCCGTCGATCATTCGGTTCCGCGCCTGGAAATCATGGGTCAGCTGTACGGCGTTCGGCTTTCAAGTCGCCCGGCCGAGGGAAGTTCGGACTGTTCCACCGGCTGGACGTAGTCGTACACGACGATGGTGCGGACGTCGACGTACTCCTTGCGGCGGGCCAGCCGGTCGAGCACGAAATCGCGGAGGTAGGCGGTGCTGGACACGGCCACGTGGACGAGCAGGTCCTCGTTGCCGGTCACGACGAAGACCCCGATCGTCTCGGGCATCGAGGCCATGCTGTCGCGGGCCGACTCGATGGCCTCGCGCGACTGCGGCCGGATCCTGATCGAGATCAGGGCCTGGACGCCGCGCCCCAGCCGCTCCAGGTCGACGGTCGCGTGGAATCCGGTGATGACGCCCCGGGAACGCAGCGCCCGCGTCCGTTCCAGGGCTGTGGACGGGGCGATGCCCACCGCCTCGGCCAGCTCCCGGTTGGTCTGCCGCCCGTCGCGCTGCAGGCGCCGCAGGATCGCCTGGTCGACCGCGTCCATGTGCGTCCTCCCGAAGTCTTCCCCGGACGCCGAACTCCCGCGCGGGAAACGCGCCCGGACGTCCCGTCCCCCGAAGATTATTCGACACGGACCGCGTCACGGGCCCCGGGTGCCGATCGCGGCGGCGAACGCGAACGCGCCGACCCCGATCAGCGCCCCCGCCGCGCCCGCCGGGCCGAGATCGAACAGCCGGCCGATCACCAGGTCCCCGGCGAAGGCGAACATGCCGGCGCAGAACGCCAGGACGCCGTAGTACGAGCCGAAGCGCTCCGGCGGGGCGTGCCGGGCGGCGCGCTGGAAGATCGACGGCTGGACCAGGCCGTTCGCCACCCCGTTCAGGACGGCGGCGACCATCAGCGGGCCGGTCTGCGTGCCGTCCAGCGCGGCGAGGACGCAGAAGGCCGCCGCCGAGCAGAGCAGGCCGAGGCGCAGCACCCACGGGCGCTCGCCCCGGTGCCGGGCGGCCACGAAGGGCTGCACGGCCGCGGCGACGGCGGCCAGCAGGCAGAAGCTGAGGGTCGCCGCGCCGGACCCGAAGCCGAGCAGCGGCACGGCGGTCATGATGTTGTTCGCCAGCAGCGTCGTGGGCGCGGTCATCAGCGCGAACAGCAGGAACGCGCGGTCGCCGAGCACCGCCCGCACGCCCCTGACGACGTCGCGGAGGCCCGCCGGCACCGGCCGCGTCCGGCGCCGCGGCAGGAGGAGGAACAGGACGCCGGCGACGGCCCACAGGGCCGCGGCCGTCCCGGTGACGAGCGCGAACCCCGGCCCGAAGGAGAGCAGGACGAGCCCCGCGGGCGGGCCCGTGACCGTCGCGAGGTGCTGGGTGGTGACGTAGGCGGCGAAGCCGCCGGACCGGCGGGCGGGCTCGACGCCGGCCAGGATCGTGTGGACCGCGGGGTTGTAGAGCGCGCCTCCCACGGCGACGAGCACGGCGGCGCCGAGCAGCGCCCCCAGGCCGTCGGCGACCCCGAGCAGGCCGAAGCCCACGGCGCGCACGGCGCACGAGAGCGCCCCGGTGAGCCGCGGGCCGATCATGTCGGTGAGCGTCCCCACCGGCAGCAGGAGCGCGAACTGCAGGCCGACCCGCACGCCGAGGATCAGCCCGACCGTGCCGGCCAGCAGCCCGAGGTCGTGCCGGAGGTGCGCGACCAGGTGCGCCATCACGGAGAAGAACCCGATACAGACGACGAACTGGATCGCGACCACCGTCACGATCACCCGGCGATCGGACGGGTCCGCGGCCGGCGGCGCTTCGGTGGGTGCGGGAGCGGCGACGATCACAGACGGGGCCCGGCCGAAGTCGGAGGCGATCCGCACCCCGCCGGCGGCGGCGCGACCGCCCCCACCAGCGGATCCCGGGGAGACGGAACGGAGCGTCCCGAGGACATGCGGTCGTACCTGCTTTCGGCGTGGGGTCGATCGCGCCCAGCAGACCAGAAACGCCCTGGCGACGTCCAATATGGATATTGCTCGCAACTCAATACGCGAACAGATATCACGCCTGGTCGGAGACCACGGCGGGCGACCCCTGAACAGGCCGCGGCCCGGCCCCCCTCGATCGGGGACCGGGCCACGTCGGTGCCGGTGGTGTCAGCGGGCCGCGGCCTCCATGGCCTGCTTGACGGCGGCGCGCTTCTTGCGGAGCTTGGCGAGCGCCTCCTCGAGGATCGCCTCGCCGTCCTCGTCGCTGCGCCGCTCCTTCACGTACGCGAGGTGCGTCTTGTACGGCTCCGTCTTCGGCGGGGCCGGGGGGTTCTCCGAGTCCTGACCGGCCGGGAACCCGCAGCGCGGGCAGTCCCACGTGTCGGGGACCGCGACGTCCGTCGCGAAGCTGGGGCGGGTCTCGTGCCGGTTGGCGCAGTAGAAGGTCACCCAGACGCGGGGCGCGGCGTCGCCGCGTTCCGCCTCTCCCATCGGACCGGCCCCGACACGGCTGCCCCGGATCGCGTTGCCACTACCCACGGATTACTCCTCGCTTGGTGTTCCGCCGCCGCCCGTGACCTCCGAGGACGGCGCGGCGCTCGCATGTGTTGAACGGGCGGCTCAGCCGACGCCCTTGTGCGTGTAAAGCAGCCCGAGCACGATGATCGAGGCGAACCAGACCACCCCGACGCCGATGGTCAGCCGGTCGAGGTTGCGCTCGACCACCGAGGACCCGCCCAGGGACGACGTGACGCCGCCGCCGAACATGTCGGACAGTCCGCCGCCCTTGCCCTTGTGCATCAGGACGAGGACCACCATCAGGAGGCTCGAGACGATGAGCACGATGGAGGATGCGATGATCACGTTTCTTCAGCGCCTTGTCTGTAGTTCCTGGACGGAGGTTCGGGCCGGGCGTTTACCCGTCAGCTACGAAGGGTACGACGAAGCGCCCGCTGGTTCGGCAAGAACCCCCAGTTCACGCAGAATTGATCAGATTTGATCAGGCGAGGAGATCCCGGTACCGGCAGATCTTGACGAACTCTCCCGGGTCCAGGCTGGCACCACCGACCAAGGCGCCGTCCACGTCGTCCTGCGCCATCAGCTTGGCGACGTTGCCGCTCTTCACCGAACCCCCGTACAGGATACGCGTCTCGTCGGCCACTCCGCCGTCGTAGAGCTCGGCGAGCCGCGTTCTGATCGCGGCGCAGACCTCCTGCGCGTCCTGCGGGGTGGCGACCTCGCCGGTGCCGATCGCCCAGACGGGCTCGTAGGCGATGACGGTGCGCCGCACCTGGTCGGCGGGGATCTTCTCCAGCCCGCCGTCGAGCTGCGCGATGCAGTGCGCGACGTGCCCGCCGGACTTGCGGACCTCCAGGCCCTCGCCGATGCACAGGATCGGGGTGAGGTCGGCGGCGAGCGCCGCCTTGGCCTTGGCGTTGACGATCGCGTCGTCCTCCGCGTGGTACTGGCGGCGCTCGGAGTGCCCGACGACCGCGTAGGTGCAGCCGAGCTTGGCGAGCATGGCGGCGGAGATCTCGCCGGTGTAGGCGCCGGAGGCGTGCTGGGAGACGTCCTGCGCGCCGTACTGGATCGCGTACTTGTCCGCCTCGATCAGCGTCTGCGCCGAGCGGAGCGCGGTGAACGGCGGGAGCACGGCGACGTCGACCGCGTCGTAGTCGGCGTCCTTGAGCGCGAACGCCAGCTTCTGGATGAGCGCGATCGCCTCAAGGTGGGTGTTGTTCATCTTCCAGTTGCCGGCCATCAGCGGCTTGCGGCCGCTCTGCTTACCGGAAGGGGTCGCGGGAGCCATCGGTCAGTCCTCCAGAGCCTGCAGGCCGGGCAGCGTCTTGCCTTCGAGGTATTCGAGGCTGGCGCCGCCGCCGGTCGAGATGTGGGAGAAGGCGGCCTCGTCGAAGCCGAGCTGCCGGACGGCCGCGGCCGAGTCGCCGCCGCCGACCACGGTGAACGCGCCGGAGTCGATGAGGCCCTGCGCGACGGCGCGGGTGCCGTGCGAGTAGGGCTCCATCTCGAACACGCCCATCGGGCCGTTCCAGAACACCGTCCTGGCGTCGGCGAGACGCGTGGCGAACAGCTTGCCCGACTCCGGGCCGATGTCCAGGCCGAGCCGGTCGGACGGGATCGCGTCGGCCGCGACCACGTCGTGGTCGGCGTCGGCCGCGAACGCGGCGGCCGCGACGATGTCTACGGGCAGGACGAACTCCACGCCCGACTCCTCGGCGCGCCGCAGGTACTCGCGGACGGTGTCGAGCTGCTCTTCTTCCAGCAGGCTCTGGCCGACCTCGTGGCCCTGGGCCTTGAGGAAGGTGAACACCATGCCGCCGCCGATCAGGATGCGGTCGGCCTTGCCGAGCAGGTTGTCGATCACCCCGAGCTTGTCGGACACCTTGGACCCGCCGAGCGCGACCGCGTAGGGGCGTTCGACGTCCTCGGTGAGCCTCTTCAGCACCTCGACCTCGGCGGCGATCAAACCTCCGGCGGCGTGCGGGAGCCGCTGCGGCACGTCGTAGACGGACGCGTGCTTGCGGTGCACCGCGCCGAACCCGTCCCCGACGTAGATCTCGGCGAGTGCGGCGAGCCGGTCGGCCAGCGCGCCGCGCTCGGCGTCGTCCTTGCTGGTCTCGCCCGGCTCGAAGCGCAGGTTCTCCAGCAGCGCGACGCCGCCGTCCGCGAGGCCCTCCGCGGCGGCCCTGGCCGAGTCGCCGACGACGTCGGCCGCGAACGTCACGTCGGTCCCCAGCAGCTCGCCGAGCCGCTTCGCGACCGGGGCCAGCGAGAACTCGGGCTTGACCTGCCCCTTGGGGCGGCCGAGGTGGGCGCAGACGATGACCTTGGCGCCCCGGGCCCGCAGCGTCTCGATCGTCGGCAGGCTGGCCCGGATCCGCCCGTCGTCGGTGATGGCGCCGTCCTGCAGCGGGACGTTCAAGTCCGCGCGGACGAGTACGCGCTTACCGGCGACGTCGAGGTCGTCAATGGTGCGCATCGGGATGCGGTGTCCTTCCGTACACGGCCGCGCCGTGGCCGCGCGCCCCGTCCTGGGACGGCGCGCGGCCACGGCGGCGACGGTTTTCGGTTACAGCTGCGAGCCGACGAGCTTGACGAGGTCGACGAGGCGGTTGGAGTAGCCCCACTCGTTGTCGTACCAGCCGACGACCTTGACCTGGTCGCCGATGACCTTGGTCAGCCCGGAGTCGAAGATGCAGGACGCCGGGTCGGTGACGATGTCGCTGGAGACGATCGGGTCCTCGGTGTAGGTGAGGTAGCCCTTCAGCGGACCCTCGGCGGCGGCCTTGAACGCCTCGTTGACCTCCTCGGCCGTCACCTCGCGCGACAGCGTGGCGGTGAGGTCGGTGGCCGAGCCGGTCGGCACCGGGACGCGGAGCGCGTAGCCGTCCAGCTTGCCGTTCAGCTCCGGCAGCACCAGGCCGATCGCCTTGGCGGCGCCGGTGGAGGTCGGCACGACGTTCAGCGCGGCGGCGCGGGCGCGGCGCAGGTCCTTGTGCGGCGCGTCCTGGAGGTTCTGGTCCTGCGTGTAGGCGTGGATCGTCGTCATCAGGCCCTTCTCGATGACGAAGTTGTCGTGCAGCACCTTCGCCAGCGGGGCCAGGCAGTTGGTGGTGCAGGACGCGTTGGAGATCACCGTGTGGTTCGCCGGGTCGTACTTGTCCTCGTTGACGCCGAGGACGACGGTGAGGTCCTCGTTCTTGGCCGGCGCGGAGATGATCACCTTCTTGGCGCCGTTGTCGGCGTGCACCTTGGCCTTGGTGGCGTCGGTGAAGAAGCCGGTGGACTCCACGACGACGTCGGCGCCGACATCGCTCCACTTGAGGTTGGCGGGGTCACGCTCCTCGAACGCCTTGATCGCCTTGCCGCCCACGACGATCTCGTCGGAGGTCGCGCGCACGTCCTCGGGGAAACGGCCGAGAATGCTGTCGTACTTGAGCAGCTGGGCGAGCGTGGTGTTGTCGGTCAGGTCGTTGACCGCCACGACCTCGATGTCGGCCCCGGACGCCTTCACCGCGCGGTAGAAGTTGCGGCCGATCCGGCCGAACCCGTTGATGCCTACTCGGATGGTCACGGAACGGCTCTCCTCGTACGTCGTATCGCCCGGCGCCGGCCGGACTGTTAACTACGGTCCATCCGGGGTTTCTCCCCCGCCACTGACCCTATCCAATGACCCGCGGGTAGCTTGCCACCGGTTTCGTGGGAAAACGGGGTGAGTCCCCGTTCCCCCTCCCGGGGGATCGCCGCGCACCGTCCCCGTCACGACCTCCGTCGATCATCACTAAACTCCCGGTTCATGTGGCGCGGGTGGTTCGTCCTGATGGCAGGACTTGCGGGGGCCCTGCTGCTCGGCTGCCCGGCCGCGGCGGCGCCGGTGGACCGTGCCAAGCCCGCGGGGAGGGCCGACGGCATCGCCGCGGCGCTCCGCCGCGATCCGGTGTACGTCACCGACCACTCTCCGCGGTCACTGCCTCCCGACACCGCCGCGCGGATCAAGGCGTCCGTCGCCCGGCTCGGCGTCCCCACCTATGTGGCCGTGACGCCCACGCTGGGCCTCGGGGAGGACAATCCGGGCGACTCGTTCGTGGCGCTGCTCCGCGACCGGCTGCGCAAGGACGGGATCTACATCGTGATCTCACCGTCCGGAGGTCACGGAGAGGCGCGGCAGTTCGGCGGGACGCGGCGGCTTCCGGTCGACGACGCCTGGTGGGCCGCGGACTTCGAGATGCCCTACGACGCGGGCGCGGCCGACATGATCGAGCGGTTCGTGGAGATCGCGCTGTCCGGCCACGCCAGGGAGCGCCGCGATCATCCGCGCCCGGAGCCGAAGTCCGAGTTGCGCAAGGCGCTGGACGCCGACGACGCGGCGGATCGGCGGGCGGGCTACGTGGAGTGGGCCGTGTTCGGCGGCGGCGCCGCCCTCAGCGGCGGGACCATCCTCGCCCTGCTGATCCGCCGCCGCGTCCGCCGCTCGAAGCCGCGGCCGAAAGCCACCGGGAGGCCGGCCGGGAAAAAGCCGGTCAGGAAGAAACCTCCGAACAGGCAGAAGGCGAAGGGGCGCCGATGACACGGTTCCGCGCCCGGGGATTGCTCGCCACCCTCGTCCTGGTCGCGCTCGGCACCTGGCCGGCCGGCGCCGCCGCGAACGAGCCGCCGCCCTACGCCTACCACCGGCTGGACCGGGTCGGCGCCGCGCTCGCCAAGGATCCGCTGTTCGTCGACCCGGACGTCGGCGAGGCCCTCGGCACGGCCGACCGCGCCCGGCTCCGCGCGGCCGTCGGCAAGGCCGCCAAGCGGATCGGCACGCCCGTCTACGTCGTGGTGATCCCGAATCCGAACGACTCGGAGTCGCAAGGCCGGGACGACGCGTTCCTGTTCATGCTGCACGACCGCACGCGTCGCGACGGGCTCTACGTGATGGCCGACTCGGGAGGCTCCCTGGAGTCCGAGACGTTCAACGTGCCGCGCCGCTACGACTACTCCTCGCTGGACGAGGACGAGCCGGGAAGTTCCCGGCCCGCCGACTCCGATCACCCGTTCGCCGGGCTCGCCGGCCGGATCACGCAGCGGCTGGACGGCTACGCCACCGCGCCCTCGGCGTCCCCCACCATGCCGACGCTGTACTCCAGCCCGGACCCGTTCGGCAAAGAGGACGCGTTCACGCCCAGCGACCCCGAGATCAAGGCGCCGCTCCTGACGGGCCTCCTTCTCGCAGGGCCCATCGGGGCCGCCGTCCTGTACTGGCTGGGCCTCGGCGTCCTCGTCCTGCGTCGAGGCCGTACCGCCGAGCCGGACGAGCGGAAGATCGAAAAGCACACCTGGGCACCCACCGCCCCCGGCACCCGCCGGCTGCGCCGCAACGCGGCCAAGGAGCTGGAGCGGCTCCGCCGCCGGCTCACCACGGCCGACGCCGAGCAGGGCCGCCCCTATGCCGTCTCCGCCTATGACGCCGCCCAGATCCTCTACGACGACGCCAAGGAGGACGAGGAGAAGGCGATCGATCTTGTGGGGGCGATCGTCCTGGCCAGGCAGGGACGCATCGCGCTGACCCGGGACACGGCGTCGCCGCCTGCCCCGTGCTTGATCAACCCGCTGCACGGCGAGTCCACCGTGCGCAAGCGGCTCCCAAGGCTGGATGAACACGACGCCCTGCCCAAGCCGTGCCCCCTCTGCCAGACCTGCGGCGAGTCCGAGGAGCGGCACGGGCTGACCGAGGCCCGCCTTCTCAAGATCCCGGGCCCGGACGGCCGCCGGCCGCACACCCTCGTCCCCGGCGTGTGGCGGGACACGGCGTGGGGCGCCCGCGGCAAGAACTTCCTTCCCCGTGTGATGAGGTACCTCGGTGTTGACTGACCCCTCCCCCGGCGAACGGCTGGCCGCCGCCCTCCGCCGCTCCCCGATCCACGTGGACCCGTCCCTGGCGTCCGCGCTCCCCACGGCGGAGCGCCGCAGTCTCATCGCCAAGCTGAAGAAGGCGCCGGCACCGGTCTTCGTCGTCCTGGTGCCGATCGTCAAGGGCGGCACCTGGGCGGACGCCGACCAGCTCGCGACCGTCGTCCACGACCGCCTCGGCCGCGACGGCATCTTCATCACCTTCGACGACGCCACCGAGGACCTCACCGCCCGCGAGTGGGGCGGCGACCACCAGGCCCGCGACGCCGCCTGGGCGGTCACCCTGGACCGCACCATGGACGACGCGCCGCTCGCGGCCAGGCTGTCCCGCATCGCCGACCTGATCATCTCCGGCACCGGCAAGCAGGAGTACGACCGGATCTCCGCCGAGATCGACAAGCGCTACAACGCGCGGCACAGCGCCGAGCCCAAAGGCACGACCCAAGCCGACGACGACGGCGGCCTCGCACTCCCCATCGGCGCCGCCGGAGCCGGGGTGGCCGTGGTCGGCGTCGCCGGGTTCCTGCTGTGGCGGCGGCGCCGGATGGCGTCCGTCCGCCGCGAGGGCGACGCCCTCCTGATGCCGCGCACGGTGTTCGCCACGGCGAGCCGCGCCACCGAGGACCAGCTCCGCGAGCAGGCGTCCCGCGAGGTCATCGCGTTCGGCGAGCTGCTGGACGAGACGACCGTCCCCACCACCGACGAGCGCACGCGCGTGCTGATGGCCAGGGCCCTGGACGCCTACCAGGCGGCCGGCAAGACCCTCGACGCGGCCGGCGGCGTCCCCGACCTGGCCGGCGTCCTCGTCCTGCTCGACCAGGGCCGGGACGCCCTCTCCTCCGCCCAGGCCGTCGCCAAGGGCAGGCCGGAGGTCCCGCCGGTCCCGCTGTGCTTCTTCAACCCGCTCCACGGCGACGCCACGAACCGGCTCGACTGGCGGCCCATCGGCTCCCGCGAACGCCTCCGCGTCCAGACCTGCCGCGCCTGCGCCCGCGCGGCCCGCGACAAGCAGACCCCCGACGCCCTCACCGACCGCCGGGACGGCCGCGACGTCCCCTACTACGAGGCCGACCCGTCCAAGAGCGTCTGGGCCGAAACCGGCTACGGCCAACTGCGCGACGACCTGATCCACCGAATCCTCAGAGGCGACTGACCCGCAACAACCTCAGCCGGGGCACGGCTCGTGACGGGGGTTCCAGGGGGTCGCCCCCGGGGGAGTCACTGCGCGAGCATGTCGGCCGTCAGGTTGGCCTCGGTGCCGGGGATGCCCTGGTCGCCGGCGCGCTTGTCGGCCATGGCGAGGAGGCGGCGGATGCGGCCGGCGATGGCGTCCTTGGTGAGGGGCGGGTCGGCGAGCTGGCCGAGTTCCTCCAGGGACGCCTGCTTGTGCTCCAGGCGGAGGCGGCCGGCGTTGACGAGGTGCTCGGGGGCGTCGTCGCCGAGGATCTCCAGAGCGCGGGCGACGCGGGCGCCGGCGGCGACGGCGGCGCGGGCGGAGCGGCGCAGGTTGGCGTCGTCGAAGTTGGCGAGCCGATTGGCGGTGGCGCGGACCTCGCGGCGCATCCGGCGTTCCTCCCAGGCGAGGACGCTGTCGTGCGCGCCGAGCCGGGTGAGCAGGGCGCTGATGGCGTCGCCGTCGCGGACCACGACGCGGTCGACGCCGCGGACCTCGCGGGCCTTGGCGTGGATCTTGAGGCGGCGGGCGGCGCCGACGAGGGCGAGCGCGGCCTCCGGGCCGGGGCAGGTGACCTCCAGGGACATGGAGCGGCCCGGTTCGGTGAGGGAGCCGTGCGCGAGGAACGCGCCGCGCCAGGCCGACTCGGCGTCGCAGGCCGCCCCCGCGACCACGTGCCGGGGCAGGCCGCGGACCGGCCGGCCGTTGTTGTCGATGAGACCGGTCTGCCGGGCGAGCGACTCGCCGTCCCGGAAGACGCGGACGACGTAGCGGTTGCCCTTGCGAAGGCCGCTCGGCGCGAGCACCACGACCTCGGAGGTGTGCCCGAACACCTCCGCGATGTCCTTGATCAGCCGCCGGGCCGCCACGCCGGTGTCGATCTCGGCCTCGATCACGATGCGCCCGCTGACCAGGTGCAGGCCCCCCGCGAAGCGCAGCAGCGTCGAGACCTCGGCCTTGCGGCAGCACGGCTTCAGCACCGTGAGCCTGCTCAGCTCGTCCTTGACCACACCGGTCATCGCCATCTGATGAACCCTCCCCCTATCGGACTTCCAGCAGTGTGGCCGATTCCGGCCCGGCCGGTCGTCACTCGGTGAATATCTGTACGAAGGCTTGGGCCAGCCGGGCGGGTTCATGACGCGGCGAGCCGTCGTCGGCGGCGACGTCGGCGAGGACGAGGCGTCCGCCGAGGTCCTGGACCGCCTTGTCGAGCGCGGCCGGGTCGTCCACCACCCCTCGGTCGGCGATGACGACGTCCACGCTGAGGTCGGGTGCGTGCGCCTGCAGGACCTCCAGGTGGGTCTGCGGGGAGAAGTCGTCGGTCTCGCCGGGCTGCGGCGCGAGGTTCAGCGCGACGACGCGGCGGGCGCGGGCGGTGGTGAGGGCGCGGGCCAGCGCCGGCACCTTGAGGTGCGGCAGGACGCTGGTGAACCACGAGCCGGGGCCGAACACGATCCAGTCGGCCTCGTCGACGGCGGCCAGCGCCTCCGGGCACGCGGGCGGGTCGGCGGGCACGAGCGACACGCCGAGCACGCTTCCGGGCGTCTTCGCGCACGCCACCTGTCCCTTGACGTGGGTGATCTCCCCGGGGCGGGACGGGTCGGCGCCGCGCACCTCGGCGACGATGTCCAGCGGGACGGCCGCCATCGGCAGCACCCGGCCGTGCGCGCCGAGCAGCCGGCCGACCCAGTCGAGACCGGCGACGGTGGAGCCGGGCGCGGCGGCGCCGCCGAGCAGCTCCCACAGCGCGACGATGAGGAGGTTGCCGACGGCGTGGTCCTGCAGGTCGCCCTGGCTGCGGAAGCGGTGCTGGACGACGTCCCGCCAGGTCTGGCCCCACTCGTCGTCGCCGCAGAGGGCGGCGAGCGCCATCCGCAGGTCGCCGGGCGGCAGCACGCCGAGCTCGCGGCGGAGCCGGCCGCTGGAGCCGCCGTCGTCGGCGACGGTGACGACCGCGGTCAGCCGGTCGGTGACGCGGCGCAGCGCCGACAGCGAGGCGTAGAGGCCGTGGCCCCCGCCGAGCGCGACGACCTTCGGGCCCGCCTTCGAGGCAGGGGGCTTCACCGTGCCGTCTCTCTCCTCGTCCGGGACCCCCGCCGGGTCCCGGCGCGGGCCGTCACTCGCGGCCGAGGTCACGGTGGGCGACCTGCACCTCGATGCCCTCGTCCCGCAGCCGGGCGGCGATCTGTTCCGCCATGGCAACACTACGGTGTTTTCCGCCAGTGCATCCCACGGCAAGGGTCACGTAGTGCTTGCCCTCGCGTTCGTATCCGTCGGCGAGGAGCCGCAGGACCTCGGAGTAGGCGTCCAGGAACTCCTTGGCGCCGCGCTGCCCGAGGACGTAGTCGCGGACGGCGGCGTCGCGGCCCGTCTTCGGGCGCAGCTCCGGGACCCAGTGCGGGTTCGGCAGGAACCGGCAGTCGACGACGAGGTCGGCGTCGACCGGCAGGCCGTACTTGTAGCCGAACGAGACGACGGTCGCGCGCAGGCTGGACTCGCCGGTGTCGTTGCCGAAGAACCCGATGATCTTGTTGCGCAGCTCGTGCACGTTGAGGCCGCTGGTGTCGATGACCAGGTCGGCCTCGGCGCGGACCTCGCGGACCAGTTCGCGCTCGCGGGCGATGCCGTCGACGAGGCGCCCCTCGCCCTGCAGCGGGTGGGGGCGCCGGACGCTCTCGAACCGGCGCACCAGGTCGGCGTCGTTCGCCTCCAGGAACACCACCCGGGGGTGGACGCCGCGCGCCTCCAGCTCGGCGATCGAGGAGTGCAGGTCCTCGGTGAACGCGCGGCTGCGGACGTCCACGACGACGGCGATGCGGGGCACCGCGTTCTTCACCCGTCCGCCGAGGTCGGCCATCGTGGCCAGCAGCCCAGGCGGCAGGTTGTCGACCACGAACCAGTCGAGGTCCTCCAGGGACTTGGCCGCGGTGCTGCGGCCCGCCCCGGACATGCCGGTGACTATCACGATGTCCGGGATCTTCGTCTCGCTGGTCATGGCCGTCTCCCCCTGTGCTCCCCGTCGCCCGCACCGCCGCCTGCCGGGACGGTGCCGCCGTGCAGCGCCGCGACGATGCTCTCGGCGCTGCGCATGCCGATCCCCGGGACCTCGGCGACCTGCTCGGGCGTCGCGTCCTTCAGCCGCTTCAGCGAACCGAAGTGTTTCAGCAGCGCCGCGCGCCGCGCCGGGCCCAGACCCGGAACGTTATCGAGTTCGCTGACCGTCATGGACTTGGACCGCCGCTGCCGGTGGAAGGTGATGGCGAACCGGTGCGCCTCGTCGCGTACCCGCTGGACGAGGAACATGCCCTCGCTGTTGCGCGGCAGGATGACCGGGTCGTCCTCGCCGGGCAGCCAGATCTCCTCCAGCCGCTTGGCGATCCCGCAGACCGCGATGTCGTCGACGCCCAGCTCGTCCAGGGCGCGCTGCGCCGCGGCGACCTGGGGCGGGCCGCCGTCGACGATCACCAGGTTCGGCGGATAGGCGAACTTGCGCGGCCGGCCCGTCTCCGGGTCGATCGGCTGGTGCGCACCCTCCTCCGTCTCATTCTGGGGGGACGACCCCCCGGACCCCCCGGCAACCGCTTCGGAAGGATCGCCGAGCGCGTCGAGCTCGCCTGTCTTCTCGCTCTCGGCGAGGTAGCGGCGGAACCGGCGGGTGATGACCTCGTGGATGGAGCGGACGTCGTCCTGCCCCTCCACGGCCTTGATCGTGAACCGGCGGTACTCGCTCTTGCGGGCCAGCCCGTCCTCGAAGACGACCATGGACGCGACCACGTTGGTGCCCTGCAGGTTGGAGACGTCGTAGCACTCGACGCGCAGGGGGGCGTCGTCCAGTTCCAGGGCGTCCTGGATCTCCTGCAGGGCGCGGCTGCGGGTGGTGAGGTCGGACGCGCGGCGCGTCTTGTGCTGCTTGAGCGCCTCGTGGGCGTTGCGCGCGACCGTCTCCAGCAGGGCCTTCTTGTCGCCCCGCTGCGGGACGCGCAGCCGGACGGGCCCGCCGCGCTGCTCCGACAGCAGCTCGGTCATGGCGCCCTCCTCCGGCGGCAGGGCCGGGACGAAGACCTCGCGCGGCACCGACTCGCTCTCGCTGTAGATCTGGATGAGGAAGTGCTCGACCAGGTCGGCGGTGGTGACGTCCTCGACCTTGTCGACGACCCAGCCGCGCTGCCCGCGGATGCGGCCGCCGCGCACGTAGAACACCTGGACGGCCGCCTCCAGCTCGTCCTCGGCGAAGGCGATCATGTCGCAGTCGGTGCGGTCCGGCAGGACGACCGCCTGCTTCTCCAGGGCGCGCTCCAGGGCGCGGATGTCGTCGCGGAGGCGGGCGGCGCGCTCGTACTCCTGGGACGAGGCGGCCTCCCGCATGTCGCGTTCGAGACGCTTGATGAACCGGGACGTGTTGCCCGCCATGAAATCGCAGAAGTCCTCGGCGAGCAGGCGGTGCTCCTCCGGGGAGACGCGGCCGACGCAGGGCGCGGAGCACTTGCCGATGTAGCCGAGCAGGCACGGCCGGTCGAGCTGGTGCTGGCGCTTGAACACGCCGGCGCTGCAGGTCCGGACGGGGAACACGCGCAGCAGCTGGTCGACCGTCTCCCGGATCGCCCACGCGTGGGAGTACGGCCCGAAGTAGCGCACGCCCTTCCGCTTGGCGCCCCGCATCACCATCACCCTCGGGAACTCCTCGTTCAGGGTGACGGCGAGATACGGATACGACTTGTCGTCGCGGTAACGGACGTTGAACCGGGGGTCGAACTCCTTGATCCAGGAGTACTCCAGCTGGAGGGCCTCGACCTCGGTGCCGACGACCGTCCAGTCGACCCTCGCGGCCGTCTGCACCATCGTCTGGGTGCGCGGGTGCAGCGAGGAGAAGTCGGCGAAGTAGGAGTTCAGCCGCGAGCGCAGGCTCTTGGCCTTGCCCACGTAGATGACCCGGCCGTGCTCGTCGCGGAATCGGTACACCCCGGGGGAATCCGGGATGGAGCCCGGTGCGGGTCGGTAGGTCGCCGGATCTGCCACGTTCAAAAGCCTAATGGGCCGCACCGACACGCCGTGCGCTCGCGCGTGTTCCGGCCCGCGGCCGGGCGCGTTCCGCCCCGCGGCCCGGCGCGCCCGAAGGTGACGTAGATCTCCCCTTTGAGCCTGGATGACCGTAAATTGATCGGAAAGAGAAGGGCAGGCGCAGGTCGAGCAGACGTTCGGCACAGCCGGAAGGGGGTCGTTGCGCAGGTGTCCGCGTTCTGGGCATGGATCGTCCTGGCGGTCGTCACCGCCACATCCGTGATCATCGTGGAAGGGGGCCGGCGGCTGCTCGCCGGCCGGTTGTCCGCGCGCTGGCCGGGCGCCGGCCGGGTGGCCCGGCGCTGCGCCGCGCCGGCGTTCGCGTTCGCGACGGTGACGAGTTCGAGCACCGCGATGCCGTACCAGTTGATCGGCGACCAGTCGGAGGGCGCGGTCCGGCACGCGCTGCGGATCGCGGCCATCGGCGCCACCACCTGGCTCGTGCTGCGGATCGGCTACGCCCTGAGCGACCCGCCGCTGGCGCGGCTGATGCGCATCGAGGGGGAACGCAACCGGCGGGCCAGGCGGGCCCGCACGCAGATGCTGCTGCTGCGCCGGATCGCGGCGGTGATCATCGTGATCCTCGCCGTCGGCGCGGCGCTGTTCACGTTCCCGGCGGTGCGGGCCGTCGGCGCCGGGGTGCTGGCCTCGGCGGGCGTCGCCGGGCTGGTCGTCGGAATCGCGGCGCGGCCGACGCTCGGCAACCTGCTCGCCGGGCTGCAGCTGGCGTTCAGCGACGCGCTGCGGCTGGACGACGTCGTCGTCACGGACGGCATCTGGGGACGGGTCGAGGAGCTGACCCTCTCCTACGTGGTGCTGCAGCTGTGGGACGACCGGCGGATGATCTTCCCGGTGTCGCATTTCACCGAGCAGCCGTTCGAGAACTGGACCCGGCACTCCAGCCGGCTTCTCGGCTCGGTGGAGCTGCACGTGGACTGGACGGTGCCGGTCGAGGAGCTGCGCGCCGAGCTCTACACGGCACTGAAGGAGAACCCGCTGTGGGACCGGCGGGAGTGGATGCTGCAGGTGGTGGACGTCCTGCCGAACGGCGTCGTCAAGCTCCGCGCGCTGATGAGCGCCGCCGACTCGGCGAGCACCTGGGACCTGCGCTGCGACGTCCGGGAGCACCTGGTCTCCCACATCCGCGACCGCCATCCCGAGGCACTCCCCCGGTTCCGCGTCGACCCCGCCCCGGTCGCGGACGACGCCGAGCCCGCGCCGGACTCCGACGTCGCGGTGGACGGCGCCGCGGAGGGACGGCACGCGGACGGCGGACGGGCCGTCCCCCGGGAGGACGGCCCGTCGCACGGCATGCCGCTCAGGCGAGCGTGATCTTGCCGCCCTGGACGGTGACCTTCTTCTCCTCCAGCGGCTTGTCGGCGGGCGGGTTCACCACCGACCCGTCGGTGATCTTGAACTTGCTGCCGTGGCACGGGCAGTTGATCGTGCCGCCGGACACGGACCCGACGCTGCACCCCCGGTGGGTGCAGGTGGCGGAGAACGCCGTGAACTGGCCCTGCTGGGGCTGGCAGACGACGACCTTGGCGTCCTCGAAGACCTTGCCGCCGCCGACCGGGATCTCGCTCGCCGACGCCAGTGCCTCGCCGCCGGAGCCGCCCGAGTCCCCGCCCGAGCCGCCGGAGCCGCCCGCGTCGTCGCCGCCGGAGTCGCCGCAGGCCGCCGCCAGCCCGGCCACGCCCGCGAGCCCGACCCCGATGAGAAGTCCTCTGCGGGTGCCTCCGGCCGGTGTCTCCCCCGGCTTCTGCTCCGTCCCGTCCGCCTGCGTCTCGGACTTCTGTGGCATGCTCGCCCCTCCGGTGACCTTCGGTTCCTGTACGTCACCAGGAAGCACGGATGCGCGAGCGAGTTGGTTCAAACCGGAACCAAAACGTTGATCAGGTGACGACGATGCCGTCGCCCTTGACCTGCACCGGGTACTCCTTGAGCGGCTCCTTCGCCGGGCCGCGCTGCACCGATCCGTCCGCGGCCTTGAACTCGCTGCCGTGGCAGGGGCACTTGATGAGTCCGCCGGCCACACTGCCCACCGTGCAGCCCTGGTGGGGGCACACCGCCGTGAACGCCTTGAACGAGCCCTGGGCAGGCTGCGTCACCACGACCTTCTCGTCCCCGTAGACCTTGCCGCCGCCGACCGGGACGTCGGCGACCTTCGCGATCTCCTTGCCCTTCAGGTCCGCGGCGGACTTGGCCCCGCCGCCCCCCGCCCCGCATCCGGCGAGCGCGGCGGCGCCGACGGCCCCGGCTCCGCCGTAGAGCACGGCGCGCCGGCCGATCCCGCCGTCCCCGGCGCCCCGTCCGGCCTCGGGCGTCACGTTTTCTCCCATGGCTCCATCTTGGTGGACGGGCCCATCAGTCCCGCATCGACCCGCCCGCTAGACGTACTCGGTCATCGCATCGAGGAGCCAGCGGGCGAGATAGTCGGCGTAGGAGGTCCGGACGAGAATCCGGTAGTTGGCGGCGTCCGTCCGGTGCAGGATCACCTGCGCCTGGGCCAGGACGGTCTGCGCGCAGTGGCCGGGCCCGAACCTGCTCGGGTGCAGGTCGAGCGGGCAGCCGTGGGCCAGCACCGCACGCGCGCTCGGGCCGGACAGGTTCAGGACGGTGCGGGCCGCCGACACGTCCACCGCCGAGCCGCGGACGCCGCCGCCGTCGGCGCCGAGGGCGTCCTCCAGTCCGGCGAGGAGGCCGTGCGCGCTGCCGGGACGGACCATGACCAGGAACCAGCCCGGCCCGAGCCACAGAACGTGGGGGTCACCGCCACCCGTGACGTGACCTGGAGCGGGAATGTCGCAGCGGAGGAGCCGGCCGGCCCGGGGGCCGAACGACCCGGCGTCCTCGTCGTCGAGGCGCAGTTCGATCTGGGCGGGGAACGCGACCTCGCGGAGCCGGACCGCGCCGCCGGGACGGTCGGGGAAGTCCGGCGCCAGGTGGGCGACGGCGCTGCGCGGTGCCCGTCCCTCAGCCGTCGCCGTCACGGCGGGCTCCTTCCCTGTCGTAGTGCACGGGATGCGTCACGATGACCCTGTCCATGCGTCCGGAGTCGATGGCGTAGAGGGTGTCGCCCTCCCGCTCCAGGCCGTCCCGCAGGAGGGCGAGCGCGAACGAGCCGACCGTCCCCCGGTAGGACGAGGTGACGTGGCCGAGCATCGGGATCGGACGCGTGATCTCGGCGGGCGGCGGCTCGGCGACCAGCTGCGCGCCCTCGGCGATGACGACGTCGGGATCGTGCGGCCGCAGCCCGACGAGGCGCTTGCGTCCGGCGCGGGCGGTGTCGGGGCGCCGCAGCGAGCGGTGCCCGATCCAGCCGCCGCCGGGCTCCACGGCCCAGCCGAGGCCGGCGTCGTGCGGGGTGACGGTGCCGTCGGTGTCCTGGCCCGCGACGATGTAGCCCTTCTCGGCGCGCAGGACTTGCATGGTCTCGGTACCGTAAGGGGCGATGCCGTGCGGTTCGCCCGCCGCCATGACGGCCTCCCAGAGCGCAAGGCCGTGCCAGGACGGGACGTTGATCTCGTAGCCGAGCTCCCCGCTGTAGCTGATCCGGAAGATGCGGGCGGGGAGGCCCGCGACATCGGCCTCGCGCAGGGACATGAACGGGAACGCGCCGGCGTCGAGCCCGGGGGCGAGGGCGGTCAGGACGTCCCGCGAGCGGAGACCGGCGAGTGCGACGACGGCCCACTGGTCGGTGACGGACGTGCACCGGACGCGCAGGTCCGGCCACTCGGTCTGCAGCCACTCCTCCAGCCAGTCCAGGACGCGGGCGGCGTTCCCGGTGGTGGTGGTGAGGTGGAACCGGTCGGGGCCGAGCCGCGCCACCACCCCGTCATCGAAGATCATCCCGTCGGTGCCGCACATCACGCCGTAGCGGCAGCGGCCGGGCGCGAGCGTCGAGATCCGGCCGGTGTAGATCCGGTCGAGGAACGCGGCGGCGTCGGGGCCCTGGACGTCGATCTTCCCGAGGGTGGAGGCGTCGAGGGCGCCGGCGCGGGAGCGGACCGTCCGGCATTCGCGCAGCACCGCGTCGCCCGCCGGCTCGCCGGGGCGCGGGTAGTACCAGGGGCGTTTCCACTCGCCGACGTCCTCGAAGACGGCGCCGTGCTCCTCGTGCCAGGCGTGCATGGGGGTCCGGCGGACGGGGGCGAGCAGGTCGCCGCGGTCGCGTCCGGCCAGCACGGCGAACGGGATCGGCTCGACGGGCGGGCGCTGCGTCGTGGTGCCGATCTCGCCGGGCGCGCGGCCGAGGAGCCGCGCCACCGCCTCGGGCGCGGGGACGCCGGAGGTGCGCCCTTGGTCGGCGCCCGTCCCGATCGTCGTGTACCGCTTGACGTGCTCGTTCGACGTCATGCCGGCGTGGAGCGCCCCGCGCACGTCGGCGAGGGTGGCGTCGCGGTGCAGGTCGACGAAGACCCGCTCGTCGGCGCCGTCGGGGACGTGGCCCGCCGCCTCGCCCGGTATGCCGCCCGCCGAACCGACGACGTCCATGCGCGGGCGGGGCGGCTCGTCCGGAACGAAGGCCGCGTGCTCTGCGGACCAGCGGGTGCGTCCGCCGGCCTGGGTGTACAGGTGCAGATCCGGGTTCCAGCCGCCGGAGACGGCGAGCAGGCCGCAGGGCACGAGGTCGTCCCCTATGCGGGCCGCGGTGAGGACTCCGGCGGCGTCGGCCTCCGTGCCGGTGACGGCCTGCCCTTCGCGGACGGTGACGCCGCGTGCCCTGAGCCGCTCGCCGAGCGGGCCCGCCGACGGCCTGAGGTCGGCGACGCACGCGATCTCCACGCCGGCGTCCAGAAGATCGAGCGCTGCTCGCAGGGCGCCGTCGTGGGCGGCGAAGACGACGGCCGCGCGGCCGGGGAGGACGCCGTAGCGCCGGACGTGGGCGGCCGCGGCCCCGGCGAGCATGATCCCTGGACGATCGTTGTCCGGGAACAGGAGGGGACGTTCCAGGACGCCGGTCGCCAGCACGGCCCGCCGCGCCCGGATGTGCCAGAGCCGCCGCCGGGCCGTGCGGGCGGGAGCGGCCTCGCCCAGGTGGTCGGTGCGGCGCTCGACGGCCACGAAGAATCCGTGGTCGTAATAGCCGGTCACCGTCGTGCGGGGCAGTACGGTCAGCTCATCGGACGCCTCGATCCCGATGCCGGGACGGTCGTCGGCGATGATGACCCGGTCGCCGGCCTCGGCCGCGTCCCTGGCCGCCGCGCGACCGGACGCCCCTCCGCCGATCACCAGCACATCGCAGTGGGCGTACGTCTTGTCGTAGCGGCCGGTGTCGGGGCCGTCCGGGAGCCGCCCGCGTCCGGCCAGGGACGAGACCTCCAGCCCGTCGTGGACCTCCAGGCGCGTCGCCCGCACCATCGGCTCTCCAAGCCCCGACTCCACCTGGACGAACGCGTTCGGCTCCTCGGCACCCGCGCTGTAGACGCCGCGCGGGCGGCCCGTGTACGGGCCGTGCGCGACGATGCGAACCCCATGGGCGAGCAGCGCGGACGCCAGGGTGTCCCCGGGATGCGCGGTGTACGACCTTCCGTCGAAGGTGAAGCTGAGCGTGCGTGAACGGTCGATACGCGAGCCACCCGACGCGACGCGGAAGAGTCCGGTCACGAAGCGGCCCCTGGCGGGACGTCTCCGGGACGGTACGAACCCGCGATCTCGTACGTGACGGTGTGGCGGAGCACATTGAACCAGCGGCGGCAGCCCGCGCTGTGCATCCACCGCTCGCGGAACCATCCTTTCGAGTTGTCGCGCATGAACACGTAGTCGGCCCAGGCGGCATCGTCCGATGCTTCGGGGTCGGCTGGATACGCCACGTGCGCCTGTCCCCCGTAGTGGAACTCCACCTCGTCGCGGTCTCCGCACCATGGGCAAGGGATGAGCAGCACGGGTTCCTCCCTAGTGCGCGACGGCGGCTGCACCATGTTCGTCAATGAGCGCGCCGGTCGTGAAGCGTTCCAGCCCGAACGGCTCCGCGAGAGGGTGCGGACGTGCATGGGCGATGGTGTCGGCGTACACGTGTCCGGCCCCGGGCGTGGCTTTGAAACCTCCCGTCCCCCAGCCGCAGTTGATGAAGACGTTCTGCACGGGTGCCGGCCCGATGATGGGTGAGGCGTCCGGGGAGACGTCCACGATGCCGCCCCAAGTCCGCAGGACGTGCGCTCGCGCGAAGAGGGGGAAGAGCTCCACCGCCGCCGCGATCTGCTGCTCGATGAGGTGGAACGACCCGCGCTGCCCGTAGCCGTTGTACGCGTCGATGCCGGCCCCCATGACCAGCTCTCCCTTGTGAGCCTGGCTGACGTACACGTGCACGGCGTTCGACATCACGACGGTGTCGAGGACCGGTTCCAGCAGTTCCGACACGAGCGCCTGCAGAGGGTGGCTTTGCAGCGGCAGCCGGAAGCCGAGCATGTCGGCGAGCACGGAGGTGTGCCCGGCCGCGCACAACGCGACCCGCCCCGCGGCTATGAGACCGCGGGAGGTCTCCACCCCGGTCACCGCACCACCGGCGGTACGGCAGAAACCGGTCACCTCGCAGCTCTGGATCAGGTGGACGCCGCGCTCGTGCGCCGCCCCCGCCAGCGCCCAGGCGACCTGGTCGTGCCGGGCGATGCCGCCGCGCGGCTGGAACGTCCCGCCGAGGACGGGGAACCGCACCGACGGGCTCGTGTCCAGGATCGGGACCAGCTGCTTGATGTCCCCGGGGGTGAGCCATTCGGCGTCGACCCCGTTCAGCCGGTTCGCGTTGACGCGCCGGACGCCCTCGCGCACGTCCGGGAGGTTGTGCGCGAGGTTGAGGACGCCCCGCGGGCTGAACTTCAGGTCGTGGCCGAGGTCGTCCTCCAGGCCCTCCCAGAGCCGCAGGGAGTGCTCGTAGATGGCGGCGCTCTCGTCCCAGAGGTAGTTGGAGCGGATGATCGTGGTGTTGCGGGCCATGTTGCCGCCCGCGAGCCATCCGCGTTCGAGGACGGCGACGTCGGTGATGCCGTGGTCGCGGGCCAGGTAGTAGGCGGTGGCGAGCCCGTGCCCGCCCGCGCCGACGATCACGACGTCGTAGGAGTGCCGGGGCTCCCGGTCCTCCCACAGCGTCCCGCCGGCCACTAGTCCAGGATCTTCTGGAGGAACTGGCCGGTGTGGCTGGCGTCCACCTTGGCGATGTCCTCGGGGGTGCCGGAGGCGACGACGGTGCCGCCGCGTGAGCCGCCCTCGGGGCCCATGTCGATGATCCAGTCGGCGGTCTTGATGACGTCCAGGTTGTGCTCGATGACGATCACCGTGTTGCCCTTGTCCACCAGGCCGTTCAGGACGCCGAGGAGCTTGCGGATGTCCTCGAAGTGCAGGCCGGTGGTCGGCTCGTCCAGCACGTAGATGGTGCGGCCGGTGGAGCGCTTCTGCAGTTCGGACGCCAGCTTGACGCGCTGCGCCTCGCCGCCGGACAGGGTGGGGGCGGGCTGGCCGAGCCGGACGTAGCCGAGGCCGACGTCGTTGAGCGTGTTCAGATGGCGGTGGATCGCCTTGATCGGCTCGAAGAACTCGGTGGCCTGCTCGATCGGCATGTCGAGCACCTCGGAGATCGTCTTGCCCTTGTAGTGGACCTCCAGGGTCTCCCGGTTGTAGCGGGCGCCGTGGCAGACCTCGCACGGGACGTAGACGTCCGGCAGGAAGTTCATCTCGATCTTGATGGTGCCGTCGCCGGAGCAGTTCTCGCAGCGGCCGCCCTTGACGTTGAAGGAGAACCGGCCCGGCTGGTAGCCGCGCACCTTCGCCTCGGTCGTCTGCGCGAACAGCTTGCGGATGTGGTCGAACACCCCGGTGTAGGTCGCCGGGTTGGACCGCGGGGTGCGGCCGATCGGCGACTGGTCGACGTGCACGACCTTGTCGAGCTGGTCGACGCCGTTGACGCGCTTGTGCTTGCCGGGAACGGTCTTCGCCCCGTTCAGCTTCTTGGCGAGCGAGCTGTACAGGATGTCGTTGACCAGCGTCGACTTGCCGGAGCCCGACACGCCCGTCACCGCGGTGAGGACGCCGAGCGGGAACGCGACGTCAACGTCGCGCAGGTTGTTCTGCTGGGCGCCCTTGACGGTGACCTCGCGGCCCTTGGTGCGGGGCCGCCGGATCTGCGGGACGGCGATCTCGCGGCGCCCGTCGAGGTAGGCGCCGGTCAGGGAGCGGTCGGACTTCTTCAGGTCCTCGACGGTGCCGGACACGACGATCTCGCCGCCGTGCTCGCCCGCGCGGGGGCCGATGTCGACGATCCAGTCGGCCGCGGCGATGGTGTCCTCGTCGTGCTCGACGACGATCAGGGTGTTGCCCATGTCGCGGAGCCGGAGCAGGGTCTCCAGCAGCCGGTGGTTGTCGCGCTGGTGCAGGCCGATGGACGGCTCGTCCAGCACGTAGAGGACGCCGACCAGGCCGGAGCCGATCTGCGTCGCCAGCCGGATGCGCTGCGCCTCCCCGCCGGCGAGCGTCGCGGACGCCCGGTCGAGGGTGAGGTAGTCGAGGCCGACGTCCAGCAGGAATCCGAGCCGGGCGTTGATCTCCTTGAGGACGCGCTCGGCGATGTGCGTCTCGCGCTCGCTCAGCTCCATCGCGAGGAGGAACTTCGCCGCCTCGCCGATCGGCATCGAGGCGACCTCGGCGATCGACATCCCGCCCATGGTGACCGCCAGCACGACCGGCTTGAGCCGGGCGCCCTCGCACGTCGGGCAGGGGATCTCCCGCATGTAGCCCTCGAACCGCTCCCGGCTGGAGTCGCTCTCGGACTCGGCGTGCCGCCGCTGGATGTAGGGGATCACGCCTTCGTAGGACGTGTAGTACGACCTCGTCCGGCCGTAGCGGTTCTTGTAGCGGACGTGGACCTGCGTCTCGTGCCCGTTCAGGACCGCCTTGCGCGCCTTGGCGGGCAGCTTGTCCCACGGCGTGTTCAGGTCGAACCCCATGGCATCGCCCAAGGCCGACAGCAGGCGCAGGAAGTAGTCGCTCACGTGCCCGTTCGACCACGGCTGGATGGCGCCCTCGCCCAGCGACAGCTCCCCGTCGGGGACGACGAGCTCGGAGTCGACCTCCATGCGCGTCCCGAGACCGGTGCAGTCCGGGCACGCGCCGTACGGCGAGTTGAACGAGAACGACCTCGGCTCCAGCTCCTCGAACGACAGGTCGTCGTAGGGGCAGTAGAGGTGCTCGGAGTACATCCGCGTGCGGTGCTCGTCGTCCTCGGGCAGGTCGACGAAGTCGAGGACGATCGTGCCGCCGGCGAGGCCCAGCGCCGTCTCCACCGAGTCGGCGAGCCGCTGCCGCGCGGAGTCCTTCACCGAGAGCCGGTCGACCACGACGGAGATGTCGTGCTTCTCCTGCTTCTTCAGCTTGGGCGGCTCGTCCAGCCGGATCATCCGCCCGTCGACGAGCGCCCGCGAGTACCCCTTCGACTGCAGCTCGCGGAACAGCTCCAGGTACTCGCCCTTGCGCCCGCGGATGACGGGCGCGAGCACCTGGAACCGGGTGCCCTCGTCCAGCTCCAGCACCCGGTCGACGATCTGCTGCGGCGCCTGCCGGCTGATCGGCCGGCCGCACTCGGGACAGTGCGGATGCCCGATCCGCGCGTAGAGCAGCCGCAGGTAGTCGTACACCTCGGTGATCGTCCCGACCGTCGACCGGGGGTTCTTGCTGGTCGACTTCTGGTCGATCGACACCGCCGGGGACAGCCCCTCGATGAAGTCGACGTCGGGCTTGTCCATCTGCCCGAGGAACTGCCGGGCGTACGCCGACAGCGACTCCACGTACCGGCGCTGGCCCTCGGCGAAGATCGTGTCGAAGGCCAGGCTCGACTTCCCGGAACCCGACAGACCGGTGAACACGATCATGGAGTCCCGCGGGAGGTCGAGCGAGACGTCCTTCAGGTTGTGCTCGCGTGCTCCACGCACGATGAGTCGGTCATGCACGGCGTTCTTCCGGTTCCTCTTCTGGGGCGCGGCGACAGGGAGATACAGGTCGGATTCAAGGCTAGCCACGGGGTACGACAGAATCCCCCGACTCCTCAACAGCGGCGCTCACCGCTGCATTTCATGACGCTACCCGCCCGTCCCCACCGGTCCGGACGGCACCACCGCACCGTACACGTGTTCGAACACCCCCCGCCACCACAACACCCAGAGCACCGTCAACGGGGGCGGAGGGCGTCCAGGACGAGGGCGAGGGTTCGGCAGCGGAGGTCGTCGGTCCACGACCCGGCCAGGGCGCCGTGGGTGGTGGCGGTCACCAGGGCCATGACCTCGTCCAGGCGTGCGTCCGGGCGAGCGGTGCCGGCCTGTTGCGCGGCTTCCAGGAGCCTGCCGAAGGCCTGTGTGAGGGCCATGATCTGGTCGTCGGGTTCGATGGACGTGCCCTCCTCGGCGAGGAGGCTCACGACGGTGCCGATCTCGGCCGAGCTTTCGACGAGGTACGTGAAGTAGTCGAAGAACGCAGTGGCGGGGTCGCCGTCCGCGATGAGCGTCTCGGCCCTGTCGACAAGCCGCCGCCGGAGCTCCTTCATGATCGCGGCGAGCAGGTCGCGCTTGGCCGGGAAGTGGCGGAAGACCGTGCCGATGGCGACACCGGCACGGGCCGCGACCTCTTCGGTGGATGCGGAGGCGCCGCGCTCGGCGAAGACCTCCTCGGCGGCGGCGAGGATGCGGGCGCGGTTGCGCCGGGCGTCGGCGCGCAGGGGCTTGCTCGGGGTCATTCGTCCGTCCGTTGACAAGATGAGTTGCGACTCATATTTTCTGAACGTGAGTCGCAACTCATCTTAGTTCGAAGGGATGACCCATGCCCGTACAGAGTCCGAAGGATCTGTTCGCACGCTTCCAGCGCAACGCCCTCGCCGGGCGGGCCGGCCTGGACGAGGAGATGCTCGCCGAGGACGTCGTGATCGAGATGCCGTTCGCGCCCGCCGGGCAGGAGCGGCGCTCCGAGGGGCGCGACGCGATCGCGGCGAGGCTGCGTGAGGGGCGCGCGGCGCTGCCGATCGTCTTCGAGGAGTTCCGCGATGTGGTGGTGCACGAGACCGCCGACCCCGAGGTGATCGTCGCCGAGTACGAACTGGTGGCAGCGGTCCCCGGCACGGGCAAGAGGGGGTCCGCGAACTTCGTCACGGTGCTGCGGGCGCGGGACGGGCGCATCGTGCACTGGCGCGAGTACCAGGACCGGGCCGCGATCGAAGCGGCGATCTCCTGAGCTACTCGTCGTCGAGGGCGAAGGACAGGTAGCGGTCGGCGGAGCGGCGGACGGCGTTCTTGCCGTCGGTGTGGACGGTCTTCTTCCACCAGGCGCCGTAGACGCGGTCGAAGTCGTAGGGCTCCATGAGGCGGAGGGCGCGGCGGATCGTGCGGGGACGTTCCGGGATGAAGTTCGGGTAGCTGTACATGAAGCTCACCCAGTCGCGGTCGTTGACGACCGTCAGGATGTCGCCGGAGAAGAGCGCCCGGCCGTCCCGCCAGTGCAGGACCTGGCCTCCGTCGAAGTGGACGCCCGCGTTGATCAGCGTGAGACCGTCGGCCAGCTCGTGGGTCTCGCCCGTCCAGAAGGTCACCGCGTCGTCCGGGCGCGCCACCCACCGCCGGTCGGCCTCGTGGATGTAGACGGGCGCGTCGAACGCGTGCGCCCACTCGATCATGCTGCCGTAGAAGTGCGGGTGGCTGATCGCGATGGCCGAGACGCCGCCGAGCTCGCCGACCCGCCGGATCAGGTCGTCGTCCAGGTAAGTGATCATGTCCCACAGGACGTTGCCGGACGGCGTGCGGACGAGCAGGGCGCGCTGGCCGATCGCGGTGGACGGCTCGGCACCGATCCCGACGACGTCCAGGCCCTCCTCGGCGACCCGGCCCCGGTGATCGGCGCGCAGCCGCTCCAGGGTGGTCCACTTCTGACCGTCCCAGCCCACGTACTGCCGCTCGTCCTCGCAGATGGGGCAGTCCGCCCGTGGACCGCCGTACTGGACCCCGCAGGTCACGCAGATCGGAAACTCCATGATCATATTGTGCGGCGACCGGACGGGCCGGTGCGAGGTGGCGCGTCCGGCAATATCGATTGCGGTTCGAATCAAGTGACGTAGAGTGTCCGACATGTTGCGTACCGTTCTCGGTGGCGAGATGGGCGCCGCCGAGGGCCCTGCCTTCCCGAGCGCGCGCGACCACCACACGCCCCCGATCCAACCCGCAGCCAAGACCGACACCGGGATCGAGGCCCAAGCCGCGAGCAAGCCCAGGGACGTGGCCGGGTGCGTGCTGGACCGGCTGAGACCGGTTGCTGCAACGTTCGTGGCTGGCGGGCCGTCGGGGGTGGCGGTGCGTGACCGGCTCAAGGGCCTGTCGGCCGGGGATGAGCGGGTGCTGCGGCTGGTCGGCGCGCATCTGGGGTCGCTGGCCGGTCGTGATCTGAGGGCCCGCTGCGCCGATGCCCTGGACCACGACGCCGATCGCTGGGCAGCCCGCAAGCGGGAACTGACCGCGGAGTCGTCGGCGCGGTGGGCCGGGAGCATCACCAAGCACACGCACGATCAGTGGGCGCTGGCCCGCCGGGGCGAACTCGCACACATCCAGTCCCTTGAGGCTGGGGTGCGCACGCTGGAGCACAGGCTGTCGCTGCCGATCGGGCAAAAAGGCACCCGGCGGGCGCCGGGCGGTTACCGCTCCAAGAAGGAGTGGTTCGCCAAGTCGCGCCGTCTGGGGGTCCAGCGGGACCGCCTCACCACCGGGCGCGCCGACTGGAACGCCGGAGTCGTGCGGGTGGTCCGTGGTAGCCGCAGATTGCTCAACACCCGGCATCATCTGGAGGCTGCCGGGCTCACCGAAGCCCAATGGCGGGACCAGTGGGAGACTCGGCGCTGGTTCCTGCAGGCCGATGGCGAGTCGGGCAAGCGATTCGGTAACGAGACCATCCGCGTCACTCCCGAGGGGGAGGTGTCGATCCGGTTGCCGGCCCCGCTGGCGCATCTGGCCAATGCCAAGCATGGCCGGTACGTGCTGACGGCCCGGGTCGCCTTCGCCCATCGGGGCGTCGAGTGGGCCGACCGGGTCGAGGCGAACCGGGCGGTCGCCTACCGCATCCACCTGGATACCGGACGGGACCGCTGGTATCTGACCGCGTCCTGGCAACGCGCCACCGTCCCGACGATCCCACTACACGCCGCACGCGCCCGCGGCATGATCGGGGTCGACACCAACGCCGACCACCTTGCCGCCTGGCGGCTCGACCGGCACGGCAACCCGATCGGCGACCCCAGACGGTTCGGTTATGACCTGTCCGGCCCGGCCACCCGCCGCGACGCCCAGATCCGGCACGCCATCACCCGCCTGCTGCACTGGGCCACAGAGTGCGGGGTGGCCGCGATCGCGATCGAGGATCTGGACTTCACCGCCGACAAGACCCGCGAGAAGCACGGCCGCCGCAAACGGTTCCGACAGTTGATCTGCGGGATGCCGACCGGGAAGTTCAAGGCCCGGCTGGTGTCGATGGCCGCCGAGGCCGGTGTGGCGATCGTGGCCGTGGACCCCGCCTACACCTCGAAATGGGGCTCCCAGCATTGGCGGGAGCCCCTGACCGGCAAGACCAGGAAGGTGACCCGGCACGATGCGGCGAGCATCGCGATCGGGCGACGCGCCCTCGGGCATGCGATCCGGCGACGGACGCCACCGCCCCGTACCCACCAGAGCGATGGGCACAGGCATCGGAGCATCCAGGCTGGCCGCAGTGCCCCAGGACGTGAGGGACCCCGCCACCCCGTCACGGACCGTGCACACGATGCACGCCGCCGGACGGGCACAACCAGAACGCGGGGAACCAGTGCACCCAGCACCGTTCGGGATGCGCGCAGTGCCAGGATGTGGGGGCAAGACTCACTCCTGAAAACTGATGAGGAACGGTCATGGACTGGCGCGACGTGATCGACGAGGTGGACGCGGGCGTGGAGCGCATCGCCGGGACGCTGGGGAAGCTGACCGACGATGATCTGCGGGGGCAGTCGGCGCTGCCCGGGTGGAGCCGGGGGCATGTGGCGACGCACATCGCGCGGAACGCCGACTCCCTGTGGAATCTGCTCGAAGGGGCGCGGACGGGCGTCGAGATCCCTCAGTACGCGAGCCTGGACGCGCGGAACGCGGCGCTGGACGAAGGCGCCGGACGCAGCGGCCCCGAGCTGATCGAGGACGTCCTGGCCACGGCGGCGCGGTTCTCCGAGCAGGCCCGGACGCTTCCCGAGGACGTTTGGAACGCTCCGGTGAAGGCGATGCTGGGCTGGCCGCACCCCGCCTGGTACACGGTGTTCCGGCGCTGGCACGAGGTGGAGGCGCACCATGTCGATCTCGCCGCCGGGTACGGACCGGCCGACTGGCCGGAGCCGTACGTCCGGTGGGCGTCGGCCGCCACGCTCGCGGACATGGCGGCGCTGCCGGAGAAGTCGCTGGGCGCGCTGGCCGGATACCGGATCACCGCGACCGACTCCGGGGACACCGCCGATCTCGGCTGGGCGCCCGGGGCCCCGGAGGCGTCCGGATCCGCGCGGGCGCTGCTCGGCTGGCTGAGCGGCCGGTCGGACGGCGCGGGCGTCGGCGTCCGGCCCGACGGGCCGCTGCCGGCGCCGCCGCCCTGGCCGCACGAACCGGCCGGCTTCTAGTCGTCGTCGCCGGCGAGCCGGTGCAGGACGTCCGCCGAGCGGACGATGATCGCGCTCCGGGCGACGGTCAGGCCGTCGCGGACCGGCTCGGCCGCCAGGATCTGCGCGACCTTCCTGCGGCCCATGCCGGCCCAGCGGCCGAGGTCCTGCTGGGACACGGGCACCCGCACGAGGACGCCCTCCTCGGTCACGCCGTCCGGGTGCTCCTCCTTGGCCGGGGAGCCGAACCGCGCCACCAGGCGCAGCAGCCGGCCGGCGAGGCGGCGTTCGGGGTCGTCGGGGAAGTGGGCGACGCGCAGCTCGTTGGAGTCGCGGAGCCGTTCGGCGAGGACGGCGGCGACGGCCCACACCGCGCCGGGGTGGGCGTCCAGGACGCTGCGGAACCGTGCGGCGGGCAGCACCAGGGCCTCGACGCGGGTCGCCGCCTCGACGTTGGCGTGCCGGATGCCGCCGTCCACCGCCTCCAGCTCCCCGACGAGGTCGCCCGGCCCGAGGACGTCGAGGATGGCGATCTCGCCCGCCCGGTCCACCCAGACCTTCACCGCGCCGGAGCGAAGGACGAACACCTGGGACGCGCGGGTGTGCTCGCGCATCAGGAACCTTCCCGGCCTGATCACCACGGTGGCGCCCGCCTGCCGCAGCGCCTCCTGGGCGCGCGGGGTCAGCGCGTCCCAGAACCGGGTCGTCTCCATCTCGCCTCCTCACCGGACCCGACCCCGGGCCGGGACCGCGGCAGCCCATGATCGGGTGCCCGTGGTCCAGTGAACGCGGCGCTGCGCCGATGGACTACGTCGTTTGTCACATGTCGAGTGATCTTTCGGATTCAAGCAGGTTGTCGAGGGCGCGGACGCGCCGGACGCAGTCCGCCGCCGCGGCCTGGTCGCCGAGCGCCTGGTGCAGGTCGCGCAGCAGTTCCAGGGCCTGCCGCAGCCCGCGCCGGTCGTCCATGTCGCGGCGGATGACGATCTCGCCGGTCACGTGCTCCACCGCGCGGGCGTGCTTGCCGATCAGCCGGCACGCGCTGGCCATCGTGTGCAGCGCGTACGCCTGCTCGCGGGTGGCTCCGAGCTCGGCGGCCAGGTCGAGCGCCCGCCGCCCGTTCTCCAGCGCCTCGTCGGCGTGGCCGAGATCGAGGTGGATGGCGGCGAGGTGGACCAGGCCGGTGGCCTCGCTGTGCCGGTCGCCGACCTCGCCGAGGAAGCGCAGCGCCTCCAGCTCCCGCTCCAGCGCCTCCTCGGGACGGCCGGCGCGGCGCAGGACGGCGGCGAGGGTGTCCATGCCGACGCCGAGTCCGTACCAGTCGCCGCCGGACTCGCGGATGCTCAGCGCCTGCCGGGCGGCGCGCTCGGCGTCCTCGGGGAGGCCGAGCCGCGAGTAGGTGCGGGCCAGGCTGCCGAGCGTCCCGGCCATCCCGCCCTGCGCGCCGAGCTGGTGCCACAGGTCGAGGGCCTCCAGGCCGAGGACGAACGACTCCTGGTGGCGGCCGAGCCGGCGCATGACCACCGACAGGTGCTCCAGGTCGTTGGCCTCGCCGTGCTGGTCGCCGATCTCGCGCCGGATCTCCAGCGCGCGCAGCAGGTGCTCGCGCGCCTCCCGGTACCGTCCGAGGCGCCAGTGGACGATCCCGATCTGCGCGAGCGCCTCGGCCTCGCCGTGCCGGTCGCTGGTGTCACGGTGCAGGCGCAGCGCCTGCCCGCAGTAGGTGAACGCCTCGGCGAACCTGGTGGCGTCGCACATGAGCATGCCGAGCGTGGTCAGCGCCCGCGCCTCCCCGTGGCGCGCACCGAGGGCGCGATAGGTGCGGAGTGCCTGTTCGGCGTCTTGCTGTGCCATGTCGCGGAGGCCGAGGGTGGCGTTCATCCGCGCCAGTTCCGTCAGTGCCTCGGCCGCGCCGTGCATGTCGGCGAGCTCCTGCCGGATGGACAGGCCCTCCAGCGCGTGCGACACCGCACCGTGGACGTTTCCCTGCCGCCGGTGGACGCCGGCCACGATCAGCAGGGTCTCGGCCACCCCCGCCTGGTCTCCGATCCGGCGGCGGACCCCGAGCGCCTTCGCGGCGTGCTCCAGAGCCGTCTCATAGTCGCCGAGGCCCAGATGGGCGCGGGCGAGCGTGTTGCGGCTCTTCGCGGCGCCCGCGTCGTTCCGCAGCTGCTCGTGGATGTCGAGGGAGCGCCGCGCGTGGTCGATCGCCGTCAGGTACCGGCCCAGCGTCACGTGGACGCCGGCCAGGGTGGCCAGGGTGGCGGCCTCCCCGTACCGGTCGGGCGGGTCGACGGCCCGGAACCCGCGCCGCGCGTCCTCCCCGTACCCGATGGCCTCGACGGAGCCGCCCAGCTCGAAGTGCGCCATCGCCAGGTTGTGCAGCATGACGGCCGCCGCAGCCCAGTCCTCCTCCGTGCGGGCAGCGTGCAGGCCCACCTGGTGGACGGCGATGTTGTCCTCGCTGTAGCGGCGGAACTCCTGGAAGTCGAAGAGCGCGTCGGCGAGTTCCCAGCACGTCCGGTGCAGGCCGAGCCGGGCGGCCTGGTGCACCGCGGCGACCAGGTTGCGCCGCTCGGCCTCGAACCAGGCGAGCGCGGACGCGCGTTCGGCACCGGACGGACGTTCCCGAGTCTCGCCCTTGTGCGTCGCGGGGCGGGGCCGGCCCGCCAGGGCGGCGCCCGCCTCGCGCGCCTCGGCGAGGTAGCCGGCGAGGAGCCGCCGCTGCGCCGCCTGGAGCTCCCCGTCGGAGTCCTCAAGGAGCCCGCGCTCGCGGGAGAACTCGCGGAGCAGGTCGTGCATCCGGTAGCGGTCCGGGCCGACGTCGTGGACCAGGTAAGCCTGGCGCAGGCCCTCAAGGCATTCGCGGGCCTCGTCCACCGTGCCGTCCTGAAGTGCGGCGAGGGCGGTGGGCGTGAAGTCGGGACCCGCGACGAGGCCGAGCCTGCGGAACGCCTGGCGCTGCCCGCGGCGCAGGCCCCGGTAGGCGACGTCGAACGTCGGGTTCACGACGGCGCTCAGCCCCGGTCCGGACGCGCCGTGCGCCGCGCCGTCGCCCAGGCCCGCCCCCGCGAGACCCGGTCCGTACGGCGCGGCGTCCCGCACGTCCCGGGCGGCCAGCTCCCGGACGGTCCCGGCGATCGACACCCCGGGGTTCTCGGCCAGCCGGCCGGCCATGACGCCGAGCGCCAGCGGCAGGTGGCCGCACTCGCGGGCGAGCCGCACGGCGGCCCGGTGCTCGTCCCGGACGCGGGCGTCCCCCGGCCCGAGCACGTTGGAGATGAGGTCCACCGCCTCCTGCGTCGCCATCTCCCGCAGTTCCAGCGTCCGGATGTCGGCGCCTTCGAGCAGGGCCGGCAGCCGCCGCCGGCTCGTCACGACCACCAGCCCGGACACCATGGCGGCCAGCAGCGGCCTGACCTGCTCGGGCTGGACGGCGTTGTCGAGGATCAGCAGCATGCGGCGGTCGCCGAGCAGCGACCGGCACTGCGCCGCAAGCTCCGCCTCCGTCCGCGGGACCTGGTCGCCGGGCACGCCCGCCGCGCGCAGCACCTGCCCCATCGCCTCCGCCGGGGTGACGGGGCTGCGGGACGTGCCGCGCAGGTCGGCGAACAGGACACCGTCCGGGAAACGGTCGACGACCCGGTGCGCCCAGTGCAGCGCCAGGGTGGTCTTGCCGACCCCGGCCATCCCCTGGACGATCACCGCGCGCGGCCACACCGACTGGCCGACCAGCAGGTCCAGCTTGCCGAGGCTGACCGTCCGGCCCGCGAAGTAGGGGTTGTCGGCGGGCAGGCGCACCGCGGGCGGTCCGCCCGGGGTGTCCCCGCCCGGGGTGTCCAGGCGCACCGGCTCGCGCGCCGCGATCCCCGCGTCCCCCTCCGGTCCCCGCCCGGCCTCGGGTCCCCGCTCGGGTTCGGCGGCCGGCCACTCGTCCCCCCACGGGCTGGCGGCGCGGCGCAGCCGCTCCATGTCCAGCACGGTCAGCGGGCGGGCCCGCCGGTCGAGGATCCCTTTCGACCGCCACATCCGGAACCACCGGACCAGCGTCTCGCGGGAGATCCCCGCCCAGTTCGCCAGTTCCGCCTGGCTGAGCCGCAGCGGGATCTGCGTCCCGGGCCCGGGGCGCGGCTCACCGAACCGGTGGGCGAGCTCCAGCAGGTGGTAGGCGAGCCGCTGCGGATGGTCGGCCGCCCGCACCGCGTGGCGGCGGCCGCCGTAGGTGACGCTCTCCGAGATCGCGTGCATCATCGCCTCGGCGACCTGCGGGCTGGCCGCCAGCAGGCTGCGGAACTTGCCGCGGTCCACGCGCAGCGCCGTGACATGGTCCAGCGCGGAGACCGTGCCGCGCTGCGGATGCCCCCACGGGCCGAGGACGCCGACCAGGTCCCCGGCCCCGAACAGGTCGATGATCGACTCGTCGCCGTCGCTGGAGTCCACGAACTCCTTGGCCACCGCGTTGCTCGCCGCCCGCGGCGACGCCTTGAACACCACGTAGACGGCCGGCGCGACCGATCCCTGGTGGCACAGCATGCCGCCGGGCGGGATGTCGGTGCGCCGGCCCATGGCGCGCAGGGCCTGCCGGTCGGTGGGGGCCAGCCGCTCCCAGAAGCTGCCCGGCCGGACGTCCAGGGCGAACCCCGGGGCCGTCCCCCCGCCGCGAACGTCGCCGATCACCCGGTCATCCTCCCGCCATCGCCGCCGCCAGCGTCCAGAACAGGAACAGCACCGAGGTGGCCACCGCCCAGGCGACGGCCTGCCAGGACAGCTCCCCGCAGCGGTGCGCCGCCGACAGCAGCCGGCGCAGCTCCACGTCGCGGACCCGGTCGTCCAGCGCGACCGACGAGGCGAACGGCGTCCACGGCGCGCCCGGGTCGACGGGCGAGCCGGTGCGGCCGCGCACCTCGCCGAGCACCGCCACGAGCGTCCGGCGCGACCGGACCGCGTAGCCGGCCGAGATCGCGAACGAGCCGGCCAGCACCGGCAGCAGCGCCAGCGCGGCGAGGCCGGGCAGACCGGCCGCCAGCCGGGTGACGGTCCCGACCAGCACGAGGGCGAGGAACACCGCGGCGATGGCGGAGTCCCGGCCGCACAGCCGGACCAGTGTGCAGGCGTGCCCGAGGAGGTCCTCGGGCTTCTCCCTGTCCGGTCCGGGACGGAATGCGGTTACCAACGCTTCACCGTCCTCACGGGGTCGATCCTGATCTTCCATTTCTCATACTGCGCTGGCAAGACGGGAACGTCCGTCCGTATGCGCACGGTTCGGCTGCGTCTGGTGACTCATTCGCGCCACGTACCCGGGGTACCGGAGATCGCGGGCGCCGATGATGGAAGATGGTCTTCGAACGACCCACGGGAGGACCCATGACCTACACCGGGAACGTCGAGGCGGGCGGACGCCCGGACGTCCGGGAGCTGCCCGGGCTGACGGTCACGAAGGTGGCGGTCGGCCCGTACGACAACAACGCCTACATCCTGTGCTGCACCGCGACCGGCGAGCAGCTGCTCATCGACGCGGCGAACGAGGCGTCCCGGCTGCTGGAGCTGATCGGCGACGGTCCCCTGGCGCGGATCGTCACCACGCACCGCCACGAGGACCACTGGATGGCGCTGAGCGAGGTGGTGCGGGCCACCGGCGCCCCCGTCGTGGCGCACCCGCGCGACGCCGCGCCCCTCCCGGAGCCGGTCGCCGAACCCGTCGACCACGGCGACACCGTCACCGTCGGCGACGCGTCCCTGGACGTCATCCACCTGCGCGGTCACACGCCCGGCTCGATCGCGCTGCTGTACGACGCCGGCGGCGAGCTCGCCGAGCGCCCGCACCTGTTCACCGGCGACAGCCTGTTCCCCGGCGGCGTCGGCAACACCTGGGGCGACCCGACGCGTTTCAAGCAGCTGCTCTCAGACGTGGAGGAGCGCGTCTTCGACCGGCTCCCCGACGCCACCTGGTTCTACCCGGGCCACGGCAAGGACTCGACGCTCGGCCGGGAGCGTCCCTCGATCCCGGAATGGCGCGCCCGCGGCTGGTGACCCTCCCAGGTCGCCCCGGAACAAGCGGTGCTGGGTGTTCGTTGGCCACAACACACTTCAGGCCCGAGCCCAGGAGGCGACCATCCGCGAACCCCACGAGGTGGACCCGGGCCCCGCGCTGAGCTACCCGGCGGGCTCCCTGGTGCTGGTCGCCGGCCTTCCGGGAGCGGGCAAGAGCACACTGCTCAACCGCCTGTACGGGCTCAACGGCGACGAGACGGAGCCGGTGCGCGCGGGCGACGTCCGCGTGATCGACTCACGCCAGTCCCGCAACTGGTGGGCGCGGTTCCTGCGGCCCGTCCCGGTGCGGCTGCGGACGCCCATCGTCCAGTCCACCCACGTCTGGCGCATCGGACGGGCGATCGTCGCCGGGCACGGCGTCGTCGCCCACACGCGCGGCACCTGGCCGCACATCCTGCACCTGTTCGCCTGGCTGGCCCGCCGCCGCGGCGGCCGGCTGCACCTGATCCTCCTCGACGTGGCCCCCGAGACCGCGCGCGCCGGCCAGTTCGCCCGCGGCCGCGTCACCACCTCGACCACGTTCGCCCGGCACTGCCGCCGCTGGCGTCCCCTCATCGCCCGCGCCCGCAGCGGCGGCCCCCTCCCGCCCGCCTCCGGCGTCACGGTCCTCGACCGCGACGCCGCCGACAAACTGCAGGCCATCCGCTTCACCTGACGGACGCGTCGTCCACCGGCCGCGTCGTTCACCGGCCGCGGGACCGGCGTGCAAGAGGCCTTCCGCCGGTCAGAAGCGGCGGGGCAGGCCGGCGCGCCGGGTGGATAGGGTCGGGGAAGATCGAGACGACGAGAGGCGGCAGCATGGCGCAGCAGGTACGCGGGGTCGTCGCACCCGGCAAGGGACGGCCGGTGGGGATCGAGACGATCGTCGTTCCGGACCCGGGTCCCGGCGAGGCGGTCGTCAAGGTCCAGGCGTGCGGGGTCTGCCACACCGACCTGCACTACCGCGAGGGCGGGATCAACGACGAGTTCCCGTTCCTGCTGGGCCACGAGGCCGCCGGGGTCGTCGAGTCGGTGGGCGACGGGGTCACCGAGGTGGAGCCGGGCGACTTCGTCATCCTGAACTGGCGCGCGGTGTGCGGCCAGTGCCGGGCCTGCCTGCGGGGACGTGCGTGGTACTGCTTCAACACGCACAACGCCGCGCAGAAGATGACCCTTGAGGACGGTACCGAGCTGTCGCCCGCGCTCGGAATCGGCGCGTTCGCCGACAAGACGCTGGTGGCCGCCGGGCAGTGCACGAAGGTCGACTCGGCGGCCAAGCCGGAGGTGGCGGGCCTGCTGGGGTGCGGGGTGATGGCGGGGCTCGGCGCGGCGATCAACACCGGCGGGGTCGGGCGCGGCGACTCGGTCGCGGTCATCGGCTGCGGCGGCGTCGGCGCGGCGGCCGTGCTCGGCGCCCGGCTGGCCGGCGCGGCGAAGATCATCGCGGTGGACCTGGACGAGCGCAAGCTCACCACCGCGTCCTCCCTCGGCGCCACGCACACCGTCAACGGCAGGGACGCCGACGTCGTCGAGACGGTGCGGGAGCTGACCGGCGGGTTCGGCGCCGACGTCGTCATCGAGGCCGTCGGCCGCCCGGAGACCTACGAGCAGGCGTTCTACGCCCGCGACCTCGCCGGGACGGTCGTGCTCGTCGGCGTCCCGACCCCCGAGATGAGGCTGGACCTGCCGCTGCTGGACGTGTTCGGGCGCGGCGGGTCGCTGAAGTCGTCCTGGTACGGCGACTGCCTGCCCTCCCGCGACTTCCCGATGCTCATCGACCTCTACCTGCAGGGCCGCCTGGACCTCGACACGTTCGTGTCGGAGACGATCGAGCTGGACGGCGTCGAGGCCGCGTTCGAGAAGATGCACCACGGCGACGTGCTGCGCTCGGTGGTGGTCCTCTGATGGCGGCCCGCGTCGACCACGTCGTCACGTCCGGGACGTTCTCGCTCGACGGCGGCACCTGGGACGTCGACAACAACGTCTGGATCGTCGGGGACGACAGTGAGGCCATCGTCATCGACGCCGCCCACGACGCGGAGGCGATCGCGGCCGCGGTCGGCGGCCGCAGGCTGGTGGCGATCGTGTCCACGCACGGGCACGACGACCACATCGACGCCGCGCCCGCCCTCAGGGCCCGCACCGGCGCGCCCGTCCTGCTGCACCCGGACGACCTGATGCTCTGGAAGCAGAAGCACCCGGACACCTCCCCGGACGGCGACCTGGCGGACGGCCAGGTCATCAGCGTCGCGGGGACGGACCTCACCGTCCTGCACACGCCGGGCCACAGCCCCGGCGCGGTCTGCCTCCACGCGCCCGCACTGGGCACGGTCTTCTCCGGCGACACCCTGTTCAGCGGCGGCCCCGGCGCGACCGGCCGGTCCTTCTCCGACTTCCCGACGATCATCACCTCGATCCGCGAGCGGCTGCTGACGCTGCCCCCGGACACGATCGTCCGGACCGGCCACGGCGACTCCACCACCATCGGCGCGGAGGCCCCGCACCTGGAGGAGTGGATAGCGCGCGGCCACTGACCGGACGTCCTAGGACGCGACGCGTTCGGGCGGGTGCGGGGAGGCGAGGCGGGTGACCCGCGTCCGTCCGCGGAGGGTGACCTCCTCGCCGAGCGACCAGTGCCGCGCCTCGTCCGCGTCGGCGCCGGTGAGGAGGGACCCGGCCGCCAGCACCCGCGCTTCGGTGTTCTTGGCGAGGTCGGTGAGGCGGGCCGCCTCGTTCACCGGGTCGCCGATCACCGTGTACTCGAAGCGCTCCTCGGCGCCGATGTGGCCGGCGACGGCCTCCCCCGCCGAGGCGCCGATCGCCGCCTGCAACCCGGGGACGTCCTCGCGCAGCCGGCGGGCGAGCTCGCGGGAGGCGGCGAGGGCGCGGCCGGGCGCGCCGTCAAGCGCCAGCGGCGCACCGAAGATCGCGAGCGCGGCGTCGCCCTCGAACTTGTTGATCCAGCCGCCGTGCGCGCCGATGACCTCGACGACCACGGCGAAGAAGTCGTTCAGCAGCCGGACGACCTCGGCGGGCGGGCTGCCGGCGGCGAGCCGGGTGGAGCCGATGATGTCCACGAAGACCACCGCGACCTCGCGCAGCTCGCCGCCGAGGTCGATGCCGCGTTCGAGGGCGAGGCGGGCGGCGTCCGCGCCGACCTGCCGGCCGAACAGGTCCTGGAGCCGCTCGTGCTCGCGCAGCCCGGCGGCCATGTGGTTGAACCCGGCCTGGAGCAGCCCGACCTCGCTGGCGTCGTAGACGGGGACCTCGACGTCCAGCTGGCCGCGCTGTACCCGGGCGAGGCCGAGCCGCACCGACTCGACCGGGTCGGCGATGGCGCGGGCGGCGGTGTAGGTGACGCCGAGGCCAACGACCAGCGCGATGCCGCCGAGCGCGAGCACCGCGACCGCGAAGTCCCGCACGGTGATCTCGGCGATGAGGAAGGTGCCGACGGCGAGGGTGATCAGCCCGAGGATCGGGATCGCGGTGCCGAGCGCCCAGGCCAGCACCGAGCGCGCGACGACGCCGGGCAGGCCGGTGCGGCGCGGCAGCTCGCTGCGCAGCGCGGTGGTCACCGCGCGCCTGAGCAGCCGTTCGGTCAGCAGGTAGACGACCGTGCAGGTGGTGAGGCCGCCGAGCAGGCTGGTGAGGCCGAGCTTGACGGCCAGCAGCCCGGAGAAGGGGGCGTTGACGGCGACCCAGCCGACCGTGCCGACGGCCCACAGCGTCAGGTGCAGGGCCATCAGCCGCAGCGGCCCGTACAGCAGCAGGGCGCGCTCGTGCCGGTCGGGTTCATCGTGCCGCTCGACGAGGCGGCGCACGCGGCGGAAGAACCGCTCGCCGAGGACGAGGCCGACGGGCAGCGCAGCGGAGACGTAGGCGGTGAAGACGATCAGGTTGATGAGCTGGAGCCGCTCGGAGACGTGCCCGACCGGGTCGGGGACGACCACCGCGAACGCGAGCACGACGAGCGCGCCGACGAGGTTGGCGAGGCCGGTGGCGATCGTGACCAGGACGCGGGCCCGGCGGGCGATCCGCGCACGCGAGTCGCCGGGGGCGCCGTCGATCAGCTGCCAGAGCGGGCGGAGCCGCCTGCCGGAGCGGAGCGCAGGCAGGGCGACGGGTGCCAGCTCGCTCCGGTCGTCGTCCCGCGCGGGAGGACCGAACAGGGTCCGCCTGGGCCGCGGCGCAGGCTCGGCCTCTTCGGTGTCCATGAGCGTGCAGGTTAGCCGGTCGAATCCCCCATATCCCCGCATCGCCCGCGCGACCTCCGGGAGGGATTGCTCAGTCAGGTGCGGATCGGGTCGAGGAGGCGGTGCGGAGAGCGCAGGACGATGCTCACCGGGTCGGTGCGGCGGCGGACGCCGGGACCTGCGTGGATCTCCAGTTCCTCCGGCCGGACCTGGCGCTCGCAGGCGGCGCACGCCCCGTCCGGGCCGACCTTGGTTCCGCAGGCGGCGTGGACGAAGATGCGGCACGGCTCGGCGGACAGGTGGTCCTCCGCCCAGCGGGCGAGCGTGTGGACGACGGGCCACAGCTCCTTGCCCATGTCCGTCAGCACGTAGTCGTGGCCGTCCTTGACGAGGACGCCCGTGTCGACGAGCGACTGCAGCCGCGCGGACAGCACCGCGCGGGGAATGTCCAGGTGGATGAGGAAGTCGCTGAACCGGCGGACGCCGTAGAAGGCGTCCCGGACGATGAGCAGCGTCCAGCGCTCCCCCACGACCTCCAGCGCGCGGGCCAGCGAGCAGTCCTGCGCCGCGTAGTCCTTCCCGAGTGCCATGTGCACCACAGTACCCGCCAGGGGGTTCATTGATTGAACTTACTCGTGCTACCGTCGCCCCATTCGGTTCGTTCAATGAACTTGGAGACCGCATGACGACTCTGGCGACTCCCCGGGCCGCGCACCGCGTGCCCGGCACCGCCGCCGCGCTGACGCTGCCGGCCGCCGCCACCCTGCTGGCCCTCATGAACTACTGCGCCCCGGCGGCGACGCTGGCCGACACCGCCCGCGGGCTGCGCGCCGGAGGGACCGCGCAGATCTGGCTGATGAGCTCGATCAGCCTGGGTCTCGCGGCGGCCCTGCTCGCCGCCGGGAGCCTTGCCGACGACCACGGCCGCAAGCGGACGTTCGTCATCGGCGCGGTCGCGCTCGCCGTGTCCAGCGTCGCCTGCGCCCTCGCGCCGAACGCATCGGTGTTCATCGCGGGCCGGATCGCGCAGGGCGCGGCGAGCGCCGCGCTGCTGGTGACCGGCCTCGGCATCGTGGGCGCCTCGTTCGAGCCCGGCCCGCGGCGGGCGCGGGCCACCGGCATGTGGGGCGCGATGGTCGGCCTCGGCATCGCCCTCGGCCCGATCGCGGCGGCCGGGCTGACCGTGCTCGGCGGCTGGCGGCTCTGGTACTGGACGACCGTCGCCGCGGCGGCGCTGCTCGCCCTGGTGGCCGCGCGGGCGCTCGGCGAGTCCCGGGCCGAGCGCCCGCGCGGCGTGGACGTGCCCGGCCTGGTCACCATGAGCCTCGGCGTGGCGGCGCTGGTCGCGGCGATCACCTGGGGCCGCACCGGCTGGACGGCCCCGGGCGTCCTCGCGCTGTTCGCGGCGGCCGCCGTGCTGCTGGCCGCGTTCACCCTGGTCGAGGCGCGGCGCCGGGAGCCGATGATCGACCTGGCGCTGTTCCGCCGGCCCGCGTTCCTGCTGTCGGTGACCGGGGCGCTCGTCACCGGGCTCGCCGTGATCGGCGTGATGACCTACCTGGCCACGATGATGAGCCTGGTGATGGGCCTGTCGCCGGTCGCCGCGGCGCTGGTGCTGGCGATCTGGTCGGCGCTGTCGTTCGTCGTCGCGCTCCAGGCGCACCGGCTCCCGGCGCACCTTCCCGTCCGCCGGCTGCTGGCCGCCGGGTTCGCGCTCGCCGCGATCAGCGAGTTCGCGATGGCGGACATGGCGCCGGACGGGCACTGGTGGCGCCTCGCCCCCGGCCTCGCCGTCGCCGGCGTCGCGAGCGGACTGACCAACGCGATGCTCGCCCGGCTCGCCGTCGAGAGCGTCCCCGCCGACCGCGCGAGCATGGGCGCCGGCGCCAACAACACCGCCCGCTACATCGGGGCGTCGCTGGGCGTGGCGATCGTCGGGGCCGTCGCCACCGGCTCCGGGCACGACCCGGCCGCGCTGGCGCACGGCACCAACGTCGCGATGGTCGCCTCGGCGGTCATCGCCCTCGCCTACGCCGCCCTGGCCTTGGTGATCCGCGAAAAGCCCTAGGCGAGTTCCTCGATGAAGGCGGCGAGCTGCGTCAGGTTGCGGCACTCGTACATCGGGACGAGCTCTCCGTAGCGGGACGCGGCGGAGTCGCCGGTGTCCCACTGGCCGCGCGGCTCGGGGTTGAGCCAGTACGCGTGCCGCGCCCGGCCCGCCATCGAGCGCAGGATCGGCAGCGACAGCTCGCCGTAGTTGGAACGGGCGTCGCCGAGGATCAGCAGGGACGTCTTGGGCGTGATGGCGTCGCGGTACTTGTCGTCGAACACCTTGATGGCATGGCCGTAGTTGGACCGGCCGGTGATCCAGACGAGGTCCGCCTCGGCGGCGAGGCGGGTCATCGCGTCGGCGACGTCCACGCCCGGCGCGAAGTACTTGGTGATCTCGTCGGTCGCGTCGATGAACGCGAACGCGCGGACCTTGCTGAACTGCTCCCGCAGCGCGAACGTCAGCAGCAGCGTGAAGTGCGCGAACGCCGACACCGAGTCGCTGGCGTCGCACAGCACGACCAGCTCCGGCTTGTGCGGGCGGCGGGGCCGGTGGTGGGTGGTGAGCGGCACTCCCCCGCTGGCGAGGGACGCGCGGACCGTCCGGCGGAAGTCGAGCCGGCCGCGCCTGCCGCGCCGCTGCTTCTGCACGAGCCGGGACGCGAGCTTGCGCGCCAGCGGATGAACCTCGCGGCGCAGCGCCTCCATCTCGGCGCGGTTCGCGCCCGCGAAGTCGAGCCGCTCCAGCGGCGGGCGGACGGCGATCCGCGCCGTCCGCTCGACGCCGGTGTCCTCGGCGATGCGGCGCCGCACCTCGCCCGCGACGAGGTCCCGGAACCGGGCGATGCGGTCGCGGAACGTGCGGCGCGCCACGCGTTCGGCCATGCCGCCCCGCTCCTGCCCACCGAGTACGGCGCTGAGCAGCCGCGCCATCAACGTCTCCGGCGACAGCGCGTTCAGCACGCCGGAGGAGAACCACGACTCCTGCCCGGGGGTCTGGCCGAACTCGGCGACGGCCATACGGGCGAACTGCCGCAGCGCGGCGTCGTCCCCGGAGAGCAGGAGCTCGGCGAGTTCGTCGCGGCGCTCCTGCACCAGGGGGTCCAGCGCGGGCGGGACGGGACGTCCGTCGTCGCCCACCGTCCTGGAGGGACGCTCTGGATCGTGCCGGGTCCCGGCGCCGTCCCCGACCGCCGCCGGGAACCACAGGTCGAAGAGGGTGTCGAACGTCGGCCGGTGCTGGTGGCGCTTGACGACCGTCGCGGCGTACGCGGCGCGCAGCGACTCGCGGTCCAGCAGGTCGACGGCCTGCATGGCGCGCACCGCGTCCAGTCCCTCGGCGACCGACACCGGCAGCCCGGCCCGGCGCAGCTCCGCGACGAACCCGGTGTGCCGGTCGACGAGGGACGCCATGTCAGCCCCTCAGCCCCAGTTCCCTGGCCGCGCGTTCCTGGTCGGAGACATGCTTGAGGACGACGCCCAGGGTCCGGGCGACGGCGGCCTCGTCCAGGTCGTCCAGCCCGAGGGCCAGCAGGGTGCGCGCCCAGTCGACGGTCTCGGCGATCGACGGGGCCTTCTTGATCTCCAGGTCGCGCAGCGTCCCGACGGTGCGGACGAGCTGCTCGGCCAGCTCGGCCTCGATCCCCGGGACCTGCGCGAGGACGATGTCACGTTCCCGGTCCGGTGCCGGGTAGTCCAGGTGCAGGTAGAGGCAGCGGCGCCTGAGCGCCTCCGACAGCTCCCGCGCCGCGTTCGAGGTGATCAGCACGAACGGCCGCCGGACGGCCGCGACCGTTCCCAGCTCGGGGATCGTGACCTGGAAGTCCGACAGGACCTCCAGCAGCATCCCCTCCACCTCGACGTCGGCCTTGTCCGCCTCGTCGATGAGCAGGACCGTCGGGCTCGTGCGCCGGATCGCCGCCAGCAGCGGCCGCTCCAGCAGGAACTCCTCGGAGAAGATGTCGTCGTGGGTCTCCTGCCAGGCCCGGTCCGCCGGCGCCGCCTGGATCGCGAGGAGCTGCTTCTTGTAGTTGAACTCGTAGAGCGCGCGGGCCTCGTCCAGTCCCTCGTAGCACTGGAGCCGGATCAGCTCCGCGTCGGTGGCCGCCGCGACGGCCTTGGCCAGCTCGGTCTTGCCTACCCCGGCGGGGCCCTCCACCAGCAGCGGCTTGCCGAGCGCCTGCGCGAGGAACACGGTCGTCGCGATCGCCTCGTCCGTGAGGTAGCGGACACCGGCCAGCCTGCCCGCCACGTCGGCCGGTGAGGCGAACATCCCGTCGGTCATCCCTTGCCCTTCTTCGCGACGGCCTTCTTGTAGGTCTGGTTGGTCCCGGCGAACACGAGGGAGGTCCTGCTCCCGTCCAGGGAGACCCCCCAGTAGGACGCGGTCTTGGGGTCGCCGCCGTTCCAGGAGAAGCGGTACTTGCCGCCGCCCTCGGGAATGGCCGAGCCGCTCCAGAGCTTCTGCCCGCCCCGGACCCACACCCCGCTGCCGTCCGCCTTGAACTGGAAGTAGTCCTTGGCCGTGCCGACCCAGCGTCCGACGAGCGGCTTGACATCGGCGGGCCGCACCGCGGGGAGCGGCGCCAGGGTCGTCGGCGCGGCGGACGGTCCGGCGGCGTCCTTCTTCTCCTCCCCGCCGCCGCAGCCCGCGAGGACCAGCCCGGCCACGCAGGCGCAGACGGCGAGGACGGTCGAGCGGGTCCGCGGTGTCACGGGGACCTCCGGATGATCTGGGGCGGAAGCGGAAGTTTACCTGCGGACCCGCTCACACCTGAGGGGTAGCGGGTACCTGGCCCCGAGGGGTGACGCGGCCCGCGGCCGCGTCCGCCTATAACGGAACCATGACGAGCCCACGACTGCCGCGCGAGGACCTCACGGCGGCCATGGCGGCCCGGCGCGAGCTCGGGCCCGAGTACGACGACGCCTTCATCGAGACGGTCGTCGACCGCATCGAGGAGGCCCTGGACGCGCGCGCCGCCGCCGCGCCCCGGCCGCGGTCCCGCCCGAGCCCGGCGCCGCGGCACGGCGAACGCGATCACAGCCTGGCCATGGCGGTGCTGTCGCTGATCGCCGCGATCCCGCTGAGCGCGATCGGCGTCGTCAACGCCGGCCTCCCCGGCCTGCTGTTCGTCATCACCGGCATCGTCCTCGTGAACGTCACCTACACCTTCCGGCCGCGGCGTTAGGGCTACTTGCCCGGTTCGGGGTCGCGGGGGAGGCCGAGGATGCGTTCGCCGATGATGTTGAGCTGCACCTCGGTGGTGCCGCCGTAGATCGTCATCGCGCGGCTGAACAGCATGGCCCGGCCCACGATGCCGCTCTCGGCCATCGGCACCTCGGTGGCCGCGGCCGTGCCCTGCGCGGCCCAGCAGTGGTCGGCGACGTCCTGGTTGAACTGGACCCCGAGGAGCTTGCGGACGCTGGCCTCCGCGCCCGGCTCGACGCCGTTCAGCTGCTTGAGCGTGGTGCGCAGGCCGAGCAGGTCGATCGACTGGCCCTGCGCGACGAGCCGGCCGGCCTCGGCGGCGGCGACGGCGTCCAGGTCCCGCTTCGCGAAGAACTTCAGCAGCTCGGGGACGCCCATGCCGAGGCCGCCGCCGGTGGACAGCGACACCCGCTCGTTGGACAGCGTGTTGCGCGCGACCTGCCAGCCCTTGTTCACCTCGCCGACCACGCGGTCGTCCGGGACGAACACGCCGTCCAGGAACACCTCGTTGAACAGGGCGTCACCGGTCAGCTCGCGCAGCGGCCGGACGTCCACCCCCTCGGACTTCATGTCCACGAGGAAGTAGGTGATGCCGTCGTGCTTGGGAGCGTCCGGGTCGGTGCGGGCGATGCAGAAACCCCACTGGGCGTGGTGCGCGAGCGAGGTCCAGATCTTCTGGCCGGTGAGCCTCCAGCCGCCCTCGACCCGCTCGGCCCTCATCGACAGGGACGCAAGGTCGGAGCCGGCACCCGGCTCGGAGAACAGCTGGCACCACACGATCTGCCCGCGCAGCGTCGGCCGCAGGAACCGCTCCTTCTGCTCCTCGGTCCCGTACCGGACGAGGGAGGGCACCAGCCAGGCGCCGATGCCCAGGTTCGGGGCCTTGACCTTGGCGGCCTTCAGCTCCTGCTGGATCAGGATCTGCTCGACCGGTCCGGCCTCCCGGCCCCACGGCTTCGGGAAGTGCGGGACGGTCCAGCCCTCGTCGCCCAGCTTCGCGGCGAGGGCGTCCTTGTCCTCGGTCGCGGCCAGCTCGGCGATCTCGGCGCGGATCCGCTCGCGCAGCGGCCGGGCGTCCTCGTCGAGCTCCAGCACGACCTCGCGGCGCCCGCCGTCCAGCGCGAGCGCGGCGACCTTGGCGGCCCAGTCCTTGGACGAGCCGAGCAGCGCCCGCAACGTGAGGGCGCGGCGCAGGTAGACGTGCGCGTCGTGCTCCCAGGTGAAGCCGATTCCGCCGAGGATCTGGATGGCGTCGCGGGCGGTCTGCACGCCCGCGTCGAGCGCGATCACGGCCGAGACGGCGGCCGCGAACCCGGCCTCCTCGGTGCCCTCGTCCAGTGCGCGGGCCGCGTCCCAGGCGGCGGCGCGGGCCTGCTCCAGCGCGATCAGGCTGCGCGCGGCCTTGTGCTTGACGCCCTGGAACTGCCCGATCGGGCGGCCGAACTGCTCGCGGACCTTGGCGTACTCTGCCGCGGTTTCCACCAGCCAGCCGGCGAGTCCGGCGGCCTCCGCGCCGAACAGGGCGGCGGCGACGTCCTTGACCCGGCCGGCGGTGACGCCGTCCAGGACACGGTCGGCGGCGACCGCGACGCCGGACACCTCCATGGCGGCGACGCGGCGGACCCGGTCCAGGCTCGTGACCGGGGTGACGGTGAGATCGGCGGCGTCCAGCGCGACCCACTGCTCGCCGTCGCCGGCCGCGACCGGCAGCACCAGCACGTCGGCGAGCGCGGCGCCGAGCACCGTCGCCGACGTCCCGGACACGACGAGGGAGTCGCCGTCGCGGCGGCCGGTCAGCGCACCGTCCAGCGCGACGGCGGCCGTCTTCGACCCGTCGGCGAGGGCGGGCAGCAGCTCCGCGCGGAGCTTGGCGTTGCTGGACGCGTCGATCACGGCGCTCGCGAGAACGGTCGGCAGGAACGGGCCGGGCGCGGCGGCGCGGCCCAGTTCCTCCAGCACGACCGACAGTTCGAGCAGGCCGAACCCCTGCCCGCCGTGCTCCTCGTCCAGGTGCAGGCCCAGCAGGCCCTGCTCGGCCAGGGCGGGCCAGAACCCGGGCCTGGCCTCCTCGTCCGCGTCCAGCGCGGCCCGCACGGCCGTCGCGGGGATGTTGCGCTCGGCGAAGCCGCGCACCGATTCGGCGAGCGCCTCGTGCTCCTCGGTCAGCCCGATGGCCATGCGTCACCCTCTCTCAGACCCTTTGACCGAGATTCTAGAACAGGATTCGGGTCATGTGTCGAGGTGACGCCGCTCTCATCCCTCGCGTGTCGCGGCGGCGTCGGCGTCGAGGACGGCCTGCTTCTCGGCACGCTCCTCGCCGGACCGCTTCGGCCCGGCGGCCAGGCTGGCGACGGTGGTGGCGGCGAGGGTCCCGGCGATCACCGCCAGGGACAGCCAGATCGGCACCTCCGGCGCCCAGGCGACACCGTACTCGTGCAGCGCGTGGAAGATCAGCTTGACCCCGATGAAGCCGAGGATGAACGCCAGCCCGTGCCCGAGGTAGACGAGCCGGTCGGTGAGCCCGCCGAGCAGGAAGTACAGCTGGACGAGGCCCATCAGCGCGAACGCGTTGGCGGTGAAGACCAGGTACGGCTCGGTGGTCAGCCCGAAGATCGCGGGGATCGAGTCCAGCGCGAACAGCACGTCGGTGGAGCCGATCGCGATCATGACGATGGCCATCGGGGTGACCAGCCGGCGGCCGCCGCGCCGGGTGACGAACCGGGAGCCGTCGTACTCGTCCGACGTCGGGATGACCCGCTTCGCCCAGCGCAGCAGCGCGTTCTCCTTGTACTCGTCCTCGTCGCCGCCGCGGACCAGGCCGATCGCCGTCCAGATGAGGAACGCGCCGAAGATGAAGAAGACCCAGGTGAACGTCGCGATGGCCGCCGCCCCGACGGCGATGAAGACGCCGCGCAGCACCAGCGCGATCACGATCCCCGCCATCAGCACGGTGTGCTGGGCGTGCTTCGGCACGGCGAACCGGGTGAGGATCACCATGAACACGAACAGGTTGTCGACGCTGAGGCTCTTCTCGGTGACGAAGCCGCCGAAGTACTCGGCGGCGTACCGGCCGCCCGAGAAGGCCCAGACGCCGAGGCCGAACAGCACGGCGAGACCGATGTAGACCACGGACCAGAACGCGGCCCTGCGGGTGGTGAACTCCCGCGTGTCGTTGCGGTGGATGACGAAGAGGTCTGCGGCGATGATCGCGAGAATTCCCGCGATGGTGAGGACCCAGACCCAGGGAGCGACTGACAACGTGAACACCTCCGGCGGACACGAACGTGTGGCCGGAGGTCTCTCCCGCCCTGACGAGCGAGGGCCGCGGAACCCGGGCCGGTATGGACCGGCCGTACTGTCGGGAACCGTGCGCGGGGATACTCCCCTCCGATTACCTACTTGAACGCAGGCCGGAAGGGCGTGGTTCCCCCGTCGGAGAACTTTCTCGATCTCGATCCGAACCGTGTACCCGGAAACCGCGTCTAAGGTCCGGTCACCCGGCGGGCCGGCGGCGGGCGTCCACCAGGTCCCGGTAGAGGTCCGCGAGCTGGTCGACGGCGTCGTCCTCGCCCGGCAGCAGCGCCGACCGCCGCGCCGCGGCCGAGCCGAGCCGAGCGGCGAGCGACGGGTCGTCCAGGACGCGGCTCACCGCCCGCGCGAGCGCCTCGGCGTCGTTCGGCGGCACCAGCAGCGCCGCCTCGCTCTCCGGCCCGTGCAGCAGCGACGCCCCGGCGGGCCGGTCCCCCGCCCCGGCGCCGACCAGGTCCGGGATCCCGCCGACACGGGTCGCGACCAGCGGGCGGCCCGCCCGCAGGATCTCCTGGACGATCAGCGGCTGCCCCTCCCACACGCTGGGCACCACCGCCACATCGGAGGCGGCCAGCAGCCCGGCGACGTCGGAGCGTCGGCCGAGCAGCCGGGCGGGCAGGTCCTCGGCCTCGATGCGGGCGTGCAGCTCGTCCTCCAGCGGCCCGTCCCCGACGATCGCGACGAGCGGCGGCGGGGTGCGCCCGGCCCAGGCCGCCGCCGCGTCGAGCAGCGTCGGCAGGCCCTTCTGCTCCGCGAGCCGCCCGACGGTGAGGATCAGCGGCCGCTCCCCCACGCCCAGCTCCGCCCGCAGATCGGCGCGCACGGCCGGGCCCGGCGGCGCCTGCGGCGCGGGCGCCGGGACGATCGCGTGCCCGGCCGACCGGGCGCCGAGCGCCCGCATCCGTTCTTCCAGGTCGGGCGAGACCCCGAGCACCTGGGCGGCACCGCGGGCGACGATGCGCTCCAGCGTCCCGTAGATGGCCGCCGTCCGCCCGCCCGTGATGACGGCGTTGTGCAGCGTGACGACCAGCGGGGGCCCGCCCCTTGAGAACCGGAGCGGCCCCGGGGCGACGCGCGCGCAGGCCGCCACGGCGAGCGCCCCGGCCCGCAGGCCGTGCGCGTGCACGACGTCGGCGCCGCGCAGCAGCGAACGCAGCTTCGCGACGGACCGGACGTCGCTCACCGGGCGGGGCCGGTCGGCGAGGTCGACCTCGGCGAAGCGGACGCCGCCGCCGGCGAACCCGAACAGCTCCTCCGTCGACGCGGGCCCGCAGACCAGGACGCGCGCACCGCGTCCGGCCAGCCCTTCGGCGACGGACCGGACGTGGCGGCCCACGCCGCCGGCGCTGGTGCCGAGGACGAGTGCGACGCGCAGCCCGCCCAGCTCCTTGTCAGACATTGCGGGTGACCTTCCGGCTGAGGACGGCCCGCAGGTCCCGGCCGTCGAGCACGAATGCGATGATCAGGAAGACCGCGCCGGCGACGAGCGCGGCGAGCGCCCCCGTCCCGACGTTGCGAAGCTCCCCGGCCGGGCCCGTCCCGCCGAGGCCGAGCAGCGCGGCCGTCGCGTAACCGGCGGCGCCTCCCGCGGCGCCGCCGAGCACCCCGGCGGCCAGCGCGCGCGGAATCCCGCGCACGGCCGCGGCGCCCCTCGCGCGGACGAGCGTCCCGAGCAGCAGCACGCCGGCGACGGTCATCCCGGCCGCGTTGCCGACGCCGAGGGCCGCGACGACCCACTGCCGGTCGACCGAGAAGACCAGCGCGACGTCGGCGGCCATGACCACGAGCCAGCCCGCGACGACCGCGATCGCGCCCATCCGGCCCCGGTGGCACGCGTACAGGACGCGCCCGAGGTGCGCGACGAGCCCGTACCCGAGGAGACCGGGCGCGAACGCCAGCACCGCGCGCGACAGCACGTCCTGCTGGTCGGGATGGCCTGGGTTGAACACCGCCGCGACGGGGACGGCGACGGCGGCCAGGGCGGCGGCCCCCGCGCACGACACCAGGATCACCGCGCGGGTGGTGGACGCGGTGACCTGGTCGAACCGTTCCTGCTGCCCGGCGCTGATCCGGGCCGACAGCAGCGGGAACGCGCTGGTCGCGATCGGCACCGCCAGGATCGCCCACGGCAGCAGGTAGATCGCCCACGCGTACTGGTAGTTGGCGAGCGCGCCGCCCGTGCCCTCGTAGCTGAGCCGGACGACCAGCAGCGCCGACAGCTGCTGTGCGGCCACCGTGGCGAGGCCGGCGACCGCGAGCCGCCGCACGCGCCGCGCCACCCCGTCCGGGAAACGCAGCGTCGGGCGCAGCCGGAGCTTCAGCCGCCAGGCCGCGATCCCGGCGGTGGCGGCCATCGCGACGCCGCCGAGCGCCGTCCCGATCGACAGCGTCAGCATGGCGTCCAGCGGGAGCCCGGCGAGGTCGTTCTCGAATCCGCGGCCGAGCGGCGCGTAGACGATGTAGGCGACGATGACCACCAGGCTGGACATCAGCGGGGCCAGCGCGGGCGCGACGAACCGGCGGTGCGACTGCAGCAGCCCGTACAGGACGACCGCCATCCCGTACATCACCATCTGCGCCGACTGGATCGCGAGCATGGTGGAGCCGACGTCGATGATCTCGCCGCGCGAGCAGCCCTTCAGCGAGCCGCCCGCCAGCAGTTCCATGATCGGCCGGGAGCCGAGCGCCATCAGCGCCGACAGCGGCACCATCAGCAGGACGATCCAGGTGAGCAGCGCCGACCCGATCCGGCGGACCTCGTCGCGGTCGCCGCGTTCGGCGGGACCGGCCAGCACCGGCACGACCATGCTGGCGAGGGCGCCGCCGGCGACGATCTCGTAGACGATGCTGGGGAACTGGGTCGAGGTGAAGTACGCCTGGCTGAGGCAGGACGTGGTGACCGTCTGGGAGAAGGCGTAGGTGCGCCCGAACCCGGCCAGCCGCGACAGCACGGTGATGACGGCGATGACGACGGCGGCGCCGGCGAGCCCGCCGGTCAGCCGGCGCACGGCCGACGGCCGCCGGGTCGGCGGAGACGCTTCGGATGGGGGCACGGTCGATGAAGGCACGCTTGTATGGGTCTGCGGGGGGCGTCCGGCGCGCGGCTAGGCGGGGTCGGCGGCGACACCGTCGCCCGCCGGGCCGGCCTGCGGCGGGACGGACGCGCGGAACGCGTCCTCCGTCACCGGCTTGTCCGCTTCGGCTTCCGCTTCCGCCGGCGCGGGGACGGATGCGGCGGCCGGGCGGCGGCCCAGCATGTCGATGCGGTTCAGGACCGGGTTGCCCGCGATGACCTTGGTGAAGCTGACGAACTCGCTTGCCGCGTTCAGCCCGGCGAGACCGGTGAGGACGGCGAGCCGCGGGCCGCGGCCGAGCCGGGTCGCGGCGAGGCCGAGCAGCGCGCCGAGCGCGTTGGCGCCGGTGTCGCCGAGCATCGCGCGTTCGCCGAGGTCCTCGGGAAGGAGCGCGGCGGCGGCGCCGAGCGGCGCGGCGACCACCGCGGACCCGGACCGGGTCAGCGCCAGCGGCGTGCCGGCGATGAGGCCGACCTTGACGGCCCGGCCGGGCCGCAGGTCGAACAGGTTCATCAGGTTCGCGGACCCGGCGATGATCGCGCCGTTGACGAGGGTGTCGAACGCGCGGCCCGTCCGGGACGGGGCGGGCGACCCGGCGACGGCCGCGGCGGCCAGCCCGGTCGCCCCGATGCCGAGGATCTTCACCGCGCCGCTGGTGACCTCGCCGCGCGCGAGGGCGGACAGGTGGCCCTTGAACCCGCGGGACGCGCCGGAGCCCGCGAGGTCGTCGTAGCCGCCGAGCACACCGGACCCCGCGCCCGCGAGCAGCGCCGCCGCCCGCAGCCGGCAGGCGACGCCGGGGGTGAGCAGCCCGGCCGCGGCGGCGCCCGCGACGAACGCGGGCCCCTCCAGCAGCGTCACCGGCTCGTCGCGGTGGTTGGTGCGGCCCCAGACCTCCTCGCCGGGCAGGCCGTTCAGGCCGGGCGGACGCCGCGTCAGCGCGGCGTAGGCGGCACGCGCGGCCACCGCGCCCAGGCCCAGCCCGGCCACGAGCCGCGTCCCCCTGCCGATGCCTCGTTTCATCAGGTCACCCGTTCTTCCCCGCCGTGGGCGCGGGCGAGGGCAGGTAGCCGCTCGCGCCGGCGCCCGTGCCGTACTGCCCGGACTTGCCGCCGATCTCGTTCTGCAGCGCCAGGATCGTCACGACCTGACCGGACGCGGTGTCCACCACGTCGACGGTGGAGACCGAGTCGGCGGCGTCGGAGTCGCGCAGCGCCGCGATCAGCCCGCCCTCCTGCGCGGAGGTCGACGGGCCACCGACGACGGTACCGCGCCCGGCGCCGTCGAGTGCGGAGGCCAGCGAGATCAGCGCCTTGTTGTCGTCGCCGCCTCCGCCGTAGGCGTAGGCGGCGGCGGGGGCGACCATGACGGCGACCGTCGCGTGCTGGCCGGGCTTGCCGCTGGTGGTGACGTATCCGGCCTGTTTGAAGCCGTTGAGGACGGCGCCTCCGGCGGCGTCCTCGCGGCCGGACTTGGCGGGGTCCTTGGTGACGAGCGCGTTGGCGAGGACCGCGCCCGCCTTGTCGTAGGCGTTCGCGTCCGACGGGAACTTGACGTCGTCGGCCTTCAGCTGCGTGGCGAGCTCGTCGACGGTGGCCTGCTGGTCGTCGTCCAGGAGCTTCTTCTGGATCGTGACGCGGCCGGTGACGGCGGCGCCGGCGTTCTTGGCCAGTTCGCTGATCTGCTCGATGCTGTCGTTGCCGGCGCCCGGCGTCTCGATCAGCACCACGGACTGGCCCTTCAGCCGGTTCGCGACGAGCTGCGGCGAGAGCACCTTGGTGAACTGCTCGTCACCGTCCACCTGGCGCTGCCGGTCGCGCTGCGCGAGCCGGGCCTGCTGGGCGGTCTTGGCCGCCGAGTTGGCCTGCTGGCGCAGCGTGTCGCTCACCGAGTTCGACAGGGTGGTGGAGCCCAGCACGATGCCGAGCGCCAGCGCGAGGAAGATCGCGACGATGGAGACGAGGTGGTATCGGAAATCGATCACGTGAAGAGTCCGGTCAGCCAGAAGAGGAAGGCGTGCCAGCGGTCGGCGAGCAGGGGACTGATGACGTCCCCCGCCGGGGACATGGCGACGGCGGTGACGATGGCGATGAACGCGCCGAGGACGAGGAACAGCAGCGACCAGGTGGAGATCCGGCTGCGGTAGAGCCGGCTGACGCCCTTGGCGTCCACCAGCTTGCTGCCGACGCGGAGGCGGGTGAGGAACGTGCTGGCCATGCCGGCGCGCCCCTTGTCGAAGAACTCCTCCATGTTGGCGTGCGTGCCGACCGCGACGATGAGGGTCGCGCTCTTGTCGTCGGCGAGCAGCATCGCGATGTCCTCGCTGGTGGCCGCGGCGGGGAACACCACGGCCTCCTGGCCGAGCTCGTGCACGCGCTTCAGCCCCGGCGCCCGGCCGTCCCGGTAGGCGTGCACGACGAGTTCGGCGCCGCAGGTGAGCGCGTCGTCGGAGACCGAGTCCATGTCCCCGACGATCATGTCGGGGCGGTAGCCGGCCTCCAGCAGCGCGTCGGCGCCGCCGTCCACCCCGATGAGGACGGGACGGTACTCGCGGATGTAGGGCCGCAGGGTCGCGATGTCCTCGCGGTAGTGGTAGCCGCGCACGACGATCAGCGCGTGCCGCCCGGCGATCTTCGTGGCCACGTCGGGGACGCCGACGCCGTCGATGAGCAGGTCGCGCTCGCGCTTGACGTACTCCATCGTGTTGGCGACGAACGCCTCCAGCTGGGAGGCGAGCCCGGCCTTGGCCTCGGTCAGCGCCTCGGCGATGGTCTCGGCCGTCTGCTCGGTGCCCTTGACGACGACGTCCTCGCCGCGGAACACGGTGGTCCCCTCGACGCGGACCTGGTCGCCCTCGCGCAGCTTGGTGAAGATCTCCGGGCCGACGTCGTCCACCAGCGGGATGCCGGCCTCGATCAGGATCTGCGGGCCGAGGTTCGGGTACCGGCCGGAGATGCTGGGCGCGACGTTCACCACGGCGCCGACCTCCCGCGACACCAGCGCCTCCGCGCTGACCCGGTCGAGGTCGACATGGTCGATCACCGCGACCTCGCCGGGCTGCAGCCGCTTGGTCAGGTCCTTGGTGCGGCGGTCGAGCCGGACCGTGGCGCTGACCCCGGGCCGCCCGTCGCGGCCGCGGCCCAGCGTGAGCACGCGCCTCGGCAGTTTCTGGGTCAGCCGGACGCGCCGCTCTGCGGTGGGTGACGAGTCGTTCATCGCTTGCCATCCTGCCAGAGCACGGGAGCGTACGTCGGAAAGGCCGACTGTCCAGGCGTGTCCGTTCGCTCACCCTCTGTAGTCTTTGCCGGGGGCGCGGGGGCGGCCCCGGCACTGATTCGCGATCTTTCCCGGGGTCGGGGGGCTCAGCGTTCCTCGGCGGCCATGGCCAGCAGCTCCTCGGCGTGGGCCCGGCCGAGCTCGGAATCCTCCAGGCCGGCGAGCATCCGGGACAGCTCCCGGACGCGTCCCTCCTGGTCCAGGGCGGTGACGCCGCTGCTGGTCACGGTGCCGTCGTCGGACTTCTCCACGAGCAGGTGCTGGTCGGCGAACGCGGCGACCTGCGGCAGGTGCGTGACGACGATCACCTGGGCGTTGCGGGCCAGCCGCGCCAGCCGCCGCCCGATCTCCACCGCCGCCTTGCCGCCGACGCCGGCGTCCACCTCGTCGAACACGAACGTCGGGACGGGGTCGGCGCCCGCGAACACGACCTCGATCGCCAGCATCACCCGGGACAGCTCACCGCCCGAGGCGCCCTTGTGCAGCGGCAGCGGCGGCGACCCCGGGTGCGGCGCGAGCCGCACCTCCACCTCGTCGACCCCTTGCGGACCGTAGTCCCCGGTCGGGGTGACGGTGACGACGACGCGGGCGTGGGGCATCGCGAGGGCCGTCAGCTCCTCGGTGACGGCATCGGAGAACCGCTCGGCGGCGCGGGTGCGGACCGCGGTCAGCTCCGCCGCCTCGGCGGTGAGCCGCTCGGTCAGCTCGGCGTGCTCGGCGCGCAGCCCCTCGATGCGGTCGTCGTCTCCCTCCAGCTCCGCGAGCCGCGACGCCGACGCCCGGGCCCACTCCAGGACCGCCGTGACCGTCCCCTCCGCCCCGCCGTACTTGCGGGTCAGCGCGGTCAGCTCGGCGCGCCGTTCCTGGACGACGGCGAGCCGCGCCGGGTCGGCGTCCACCGACTCGGCGTAGGACGCGAGGTCGGTGCCGACGTCGGAGACCAGGTAGCCAGCCTCGGTGAGCCGGTCGGCGAGGGCCGCCAGCTCCGGGTCGTGGTCGCGGACGGCCTCCAGCGCGTTGCGGGCCTGGCCGAGCAGGCTCGTCACGTTCGCGGCCTCGAACGCGGCCGCCGGGTCGCCGAGCAGCGCCTCGTGCGCGGTGTCGGCCGCGCCGCGCAGCGCGTCGGCGTGCCCGAGCCGCTCCTCCTCGGCGGCGAGGTCGGTGTCCTCGCCGTCCTTGGGGTCGACCTTCTCGATCTCCTCCAGGCCGAAGCGGAGCAGGTCGGCCTCCTGGGCCCGCTCGCGGGCGCGCGTGGTCAGCTCCTCCAGAAGCGCGGAGACCTGGCGGTGCCTCTGGTACGCCTTGGTGTAGGCGCGCATCGGCTTGGTCAGCGCGCCTCCCGCGTACCGGTCGAGCGCCCCGCGCTGCCGGGACGACTGCAGCAGCCGCTGCTGGTCGGACTGGCCGTGCACGGCGACCAGGTCGTCCGCCAGGTTGATCAGCATGCTCACCGGGACGGACCGGCCGCCGAGGAACGCGCGGGACCGGCCCTCCGCCGACACCGAGCGGGTGACGATCAGCGCGCCGTCGTCCAGCTCGCCGCCGGCCTCGTCGACGCGCTCCACCACGCGCCCGCCCGGATCGACGACGATCCGGCCCTCGACCGTGGCGCGGTCCGCGCCCGGCCTGACCCGCTGCGGGTCGGCGCGGCCGCCGAACAGCAGGCCGAGGCTGGTGACCACCATGGTCTTGCCGGCCCCGGTCTCACCGGTCACCACGTTGAAACCCGGCGACAGATCGAGCACGGCCTCGTCGATCACCCCGAGGCCCTGGATCCGCACCTCATCGACCATCGGACGCACCAGCGTCACAACCCTCCGCAAACAGATCCCCGGTCAGCGCCTGTGGAGATTATCCCCTCTGCCCGCCGGACGCCTCCCCGTCCGTCTCGGGGGGCACCCCCTCCGGGGCGAAGCCCGGACCGGGGTAGCCGGCGACGCCGCCGGCCGCCGGAGCGTCCCCGACCTGCGAGTCCCCGAGCGGCGGGGACGGGCGGGAGGGCTGGCGGACCCGCCCGCGCCAGCCCGTCACGGGCAGCCCGAACTTGGTGACCAGCCGGTCGGTGAACGGGGTGAGGTGCAGCCGCGCGAGCCGCACCGGCTCGGCGCCGCGGCGGACCTCCACCCGCGCGCCCGGCGGCAGGTCGAGCGTGCGGCGCCCGTCGCACCAGAGCACGGCGCGGGGCGTGTCCGGCAGCACCTCCACCGCCACCGACGAGCGCGGCGACACCACCAGCGGCCGGGCGAACAGCGAGTGCGCGCTGATCGGCACCACCAGCATCGCCTCCACCTCCGGCCACACGACCGGCCCGCCGGCGGAGAACGCGTACGCGGTGGATCCGGTCGGGGTGGCGCACACCACCCCGTCGCAGCCCCAGTTCGACAGCGGGCGCCCGTCGATCTCGGCGACGACCTCCAGCATCCGCTCCCGCTCGGACTTCTCGATGCTGGCCTCGTTCAGCGCCCATGTGGTGCCCATCACCGTGCCGTTGCGGCGGGCGGTGACGTCGATGGTCATCCGCTCCTCGACCTCGTAGCGGCGCGTGCACACCCGGTCGACGGTGGCGGCGAGGTCCTCCCGCTCGGCCTCGGCGAGGAACCCGACGTGCCCAAGGTTGACGCCGAGCAGCGGGGTGCCGGACGTGCGGGTCAGGTCGGCGGCGCGCAGCAGCGTCCCGTCCCCGCCGAGGACCATCACGACCTCGGCGTCGTCGGCCGCCGCCGCGCTGCTGGGCATGACCTCCACGCCCGTGCAGCCGATCTGCTCGGCCTCCTCGTCCAGGACCCGCACGCAGATCCCGGCCTCGCTGAGCCGCTCGATGACCAGCTGCGCGCTGCGGACCGCCTCGGGCCGCCCGGTGTGCGCCACCACCAGCACCGACCTTTTGCTCATGCTCTCGCCCCACTCCCCGACGCGCTCCGGCGTACAGACGTCTGGACGAACGTCCCTCGCGTGGACGTTCCCTGTTCGGACGCCTTCTGTACGCGTTGAGGCCCGGTGCCGCTCACTGCGGGCCCTCCGCGATCGCCTTCGCCAAACCGGCCTCGTCCAGGGGCGGGGCCCCGGCCCGCAGCCACAGGAAGTACTCCACGTTGCCGGACGGACCCGGCAGCGGGCTCGCCGCGACCCCGAGGACGCCGAGGCCGAGAGTCTGCGCGTGCCCGGCCACGCCGCGCACCGCGTCGGCGCGCAGCTCCGGGTCGCGGACCACGCCGCCCGCGCCGACCCGGTCCTTGCCGACCTCGAACTGCGGCTTGACCATGAGCGCGTAGTCGGCGTCCGGCGCCGCGCACTTGCGGATCGGGGCGAGAACGAGCTTCAGCGAGATGAACGACAGGTCGCCGACGACCAGGTCCGGCCGCGCGTCGCCGAGCATGCCGGGCTCCAGGTCGCGGATGTTGACCCGCTCCAGGACGGTGACCCGGTCGTCGGTCCGCAGCGGCCAGGCGAGCTGCCCGTAGCCGACGTCGACCGCGTACACGTGCGCCGCGTCCGCACGCAGCAGGACATCCGTGAACCCGCCGGTCGAGGCGCCGGCGTCCAGGCAGACGCGGCCCTTCACGTCCAGGCCGTGGAACGCCTCCAGCGCGCCGGCGAGCTTGTGCCCGCCGCGCGACACGTACTCGGGGCCGTCGCCGGCGTCGGCCACGACGATCGCCGCGCCGGCCTCGACCTGGGTGGCCGCCTTCGCCGCGGTCTGCCCGCCGACCCGGACACGGCCGTCGCCGATCAGCTGCCCGGCCTGCTCCCGCGACCGCGCCAGCCCGCGCCGGACCAGTTCCGCGTCGAGCCTCCGCCTGGTCACGGGCGGGGGCGGAGCGCGTCGGGGAACGCGGGACGGGGCGGCTCGGGCCGCTCCTCCTGGCCCGCGGAGGCGAGGAGCTCCTGGAGCCGCTGGTGGACGTCCTCGAAGATCTCCACATGCTCGGGGACGGGCCGCCCGCCGAGCTCGCCGAGGCGGGCGACGACGGCGTCCACGCGCGGGTCGCCGGTGGGGTCGGGCGGCGGCACGGCCGGGAACTCCGGCTCCTCCGGCGCCCTCTCCACGGCCTCGTCGGACATCACGTTTACCTCCCAGTGCTCCCGGAGCGCCCGCGACGAGTCGCTTCCGGCTCATCCTGAACGCTACCGTCCCTGAACGACATCGTTGCCGGACGAACGGGGAACGGCCTGACCATGGCGAACGAGGAGGACTGCCGTGCGGCGCTGGAGCGTGTCGCGGCGCGCCTGGCGGAGGTGGACGCCGACCGGCTCGCCGAGCACGTCGTCGAGCGGACGATCAGCTGTCGCGTCGCCGACCTCGGGGTGGCCTACCGGACCCGCCTCCACCAGGGCGGCCTCGACCCGTTCGAGCTCGACGACGACCCCAGGGCCGCGCAGGTGCGCCTTACGATGGACAGCGACGACCTCGTCGCGATGGCCTACGACGAGCTGAACCCGGCCAAAGCGTGGGCCGCGGGCCGGCTCAAGATCGAGGCGAGCATCTTCGACCTCCTCCGGCTGCGCAAACTCCTCTAAAGGCCGATCGTTTCCAGGGCCTCCGCGAGAGCCTCCCGGGGCGGCGGCGTCTCGGTCTCCCAGGCGGCGGACGCGAGGGCGCGGAGCCCGTCGTAGGGGTCGCCGGATCCGCTGACCGCGAACACGCCGCCGTCGCGGAGCGCCGTCCAGCCGCCGCACCGGTGCCCGCCGTCCACCCGGACGATCTCCGGGTGCGGGACGAGCAGCCCGGTCAGGTCGGGGGCCAGGTAGGTCGGACGCCGTCCCGGCGGGGCGGTGAGGGCCTCCAGGTGGCCGGTGACGCCGGTGAAGACGAGCAGGCTGTCGGCACCCCCGTTGTGCGCGCCCTCGATGTCGGTGTCGAGGCGGTCGCCGACCACGAGCGGGCGCTTGGCGCCGGTGCGCAGGATCGACTCCTGGTGCAGCGGCCTTTCGGGCTTGCCGGTGACGATCGGCTCGACACCGGTGGCGGAGCTGATCACGCGGAGGAGCGACCCGTTTCCGGGGTGCGGAGGGCCGTCGCCGCCCGGGATGGTGAGGTCGCCGTTGGAGCCGACGAACAGCGCGCCCATGCTGACCGCCTGCGCACCCTCGGAGATCAGCCCGTAACCGAGTTCCGGATGGTAGCCCTGCACTACGGCGGCGGGGCGCCCGGCCGCGGTCGACACCGGACGCAGGCCCTGCTGGTACAGCGCGTGGCGCAGCCCCATGCCGCCCACCACGAGCACCTCCGACCCGGCGGGCAGTCGTTCGGCGAGCAGCCGCGCGGCCGCCTGCGCCGATGTCACGACGTCCTCGGCCCCGGCCGGGACGCCGACGTCGGTGAGCAGCGCCGCGACCGCCGACGGGGTCCGGGACGCGTTGTTGGTCACGAACGCGAGCCGCTGCCCCGCCGCGCGGGCCTTGGCGAGCGACTCCGCCGCCGCCGGGACGGGCCTGCGGCCGATGTAGACCACCCCGTCGAGGTCGAGCAGGGCGACGTCGTACGCCTCGCTCAGGGGACGGTCGCTGCCTTTCATCGCGCTCCTCACGCCTGCGATCACAGGGGGTCGTCACTCACTGGTAGGGGACGGCTCAGCGCCGGGCCGCGAGGGTGGCCCTCGCGTGCCGCAGCGCCTTCGCGTAGTCCTGGTTCTCGGGACGCATGGCGGCGGCGAGCGCCAGGTGCTCGACGGCGCCCTCGAAGTCCCCCATGCGGCTGAGGGAGAGCCCGAGCCCGAACCGCGCGTAGTCCTCGGCGGGCTCCGCCTCCACGATCCGGCGGAAACTCGCGGCCGCCGCGCCGAACCGCCGCGCCCCGAACTGCGCGCGGGCGAGCGCCTCCCGGATGCTGTGCGACTGCGGCTCCGCCTCGGCCGCCCTGGTCAGCAGCTGCAGCGCCGCCGCCGCACTGCCCGACCGCAGCAGTTCCAGGCCCCGCGTGTACCACTCGTAGACCCCGCCTCCCGGCGAGGCCGCATGCTCGCCGGGGTCGTCTCCTGGGGAATCCTCCGGCCGTCCAGGCCCTTGATGGCTCATGTGGACCTCCCCTCGGACATCGATCACCATGACCGTACCCGGCAGGACGCCGGGCGCCCTCCGGTGAATACCATGCCCACCGTGGACGACGACCTCCCCTCCGGGCTCGGGCCTGAGGAGTTCAGCGCCCGGATCTTCGGCGCGGACGGGCCGCGGACCGGCGGCGGCCTGGAACTGGCCCCGTTCCGCGGCGTCCGCTTCGTCCCCGAGGTCGCGGGCGACCTGGCCGCGGTGACCATGCCGCCGTACGACCTGATCGACGAGGCGGCGGCGATGCGGCTGCTGGCGGGCGGCGGCCACAACATCGTCCGGCTCAACCTGCCGCGCGCGTCCGGTGAGGGCTACGACGCGGCGGGCCGGCGGCTGCGCCGCTGGCTGGACGAGGGCGCGCTCGCCATCGACCCCGACCCGGCCCTGTACGTCTACGAGGCGGCCCGTGCCGGGACCGTGCTGCAGCGCGGCCTGATCGGCGGGCTGGGGCTGCGCGCGGAGGCCGAGGGCGTCGTGCTGCCGCACGAGAACGTCTTCCCCGGCCCGGTCCGCGACCGGCTCGCGCTGATGACGGCGGCGAACGCCAACCTGGAGCCGATCTTCCTGGTGTACGAGGGCGACGGGGACGCGGCCCGGATCGTCGACGACACCGCCGCCGGGGCCCCGCTGATGGAGTTCGACGCGGACGACGGGCTGACGCACCGGCTGTGGCGCGTCACCGACCCCGCTTCGCACGCACGGGTGGCGGCCGACCTCCGCGGCAAGCAGGCCCTCATCGCGGACGGCCACCACCGCTACGCCACCTACCGCGCCCTTCAGGCACGCCACCGCGCCGCGGGCGACGGCCCCGGCCCGTGGGACGCCGGCCTGGCGCTGCTGGTCGACTCCACCCGGTATCCGCCGCATCTCGGCGCCATCCACCGCGTCCTGCCGGGCCTCCGCCCGGACGACGCACTCGACAGAGCGCGCAGGGTCTTCCGCGTGACCGGCTTCCCGGCCGAGGACGCCGCGGTCGAGGCGCTCGCCGCCGCGGACGGGCCCGCGTTCCTCCTCGGCGGTGGCGACGGTCTGCATCTGCTCACGGAGCCCGACCCGGCGGCGCTGAGCCGATCAATGCCGTCCGGGCACTCCGCACGGTGGTGCGCGCTCGACACGGCCGTTCTCGACCACCTCCTCATCGGCGGCGTGTGGAACGTCCCGGAGAACGAGAACGCCATCGAGGTGGTGCACGACGACGCGTCCGCCGCCGTCGCCCGCGCACGGCGCACCGGGGGCACGGCCGTGATCCTGAACCCGCTCAAGGTGGCGGACGTACTGGCGATCGCGGGGCAGGGCGAGCGCGTCCCGCGCAAGTCCACCTCGTTCGGCCCCAAGCCCCGCACCGGCCTCGTCCTGCGCCTCCTCGACCCCGAAGGGAACCGATGATCGACAAAGTGGCGTGGATCCGGCTGGAGGACGGCCGCGTCCTCAGCACCCGGTCCCGCGGCAAGGACGTCTACTACCTGCCCGGCGGCAAGCGCGAGCCCGGCGAGTCGGACATGCAGACCCTCTCGCGCGAGATCCGGGAGGAGCTCGCCGTCGACGTCGTGCCGCACACGGTCTTCCATCTCGGCACCTGGGAGGCCCAGGCGGACGGCCACGCCGCCGGCGTCACCGTCCGGATGACCTGCTACACCTCCGACTACACCGGCGTCCTGGAGCCCAGCAGCGAGATCGAGGAGCTGGCCTGGCTCACGCACGCCGACCGGTACCGGGTGTCGCCCGTCGACAAGCTGATCTTCGACGACCTGCGCGCGGACGGCCGCCTCGGCTGAGGGACCTGGCGGTCCGGGCGGGCCGCCGGGCAGGATGATCGGGTGATGGACACCACGACCACGATCACGCCGCTCGGCGGGGACGTCTACGAGATCGACACGCGGATGGCGGGCTACACCGGCATCACCGCCGGATACCTGATCCTCTCCGACCGGCCATGCCTGGTGGAGCCGGGCACCTCGGGTTCGGCGCCCGTGGTGCAGGCGGCGCTGCGGGAGATGGGCGTCGGGCCGGACGACCTGGCGAGCGTGGTCGTCACGCACATCCACCTCGACCACGCGGGCGGCGTCGGCGACATCGCGAAGGCGCACCCGCGGGCGGAGATCGTCGTCCACGAGAAGGGCGCGCGGCACCTGGCGGACCCGTCACGGCTCATGCGCAGCGCCCGCATGGTCTACGGGGACGCCCTCGACACGCTGTTCGGCGAGCTGAAGCCGACGGACGCCGCCCGTATCCGGGCCGTCGAGGACACCGGCGTCGTCGACCTCGGCGGCGGGCGGCGGCTGGAGTCGCACTACTCCCCCGGCCACGCCAAGCACCATGTCGGGCTGATGGACTCGCACACCGGCGACCTGTACGTGGGCGACGCCGCCGGCATCTACATCCCCGAGACGGCGGACGTGAAGCCCGCGACACCGCCTCCGGACTTCGACCTCGACACGGCGCTGGAGTCGCTCGGCAGGTTCCGGTCACTGGGCCCGCAGCGGCTCCTGTTCGCGCACTACGGTCCCGTGACCGAGGTGGACGACACGCTGGAACGCTCCGCCGAGGAACTGCGGATCTGGGTGGACGCGGTCCGGGACGCCAGGGACCAGGGCCTCGACCTCGACCACGCCGTCGCGATGGTCGCCGACCGCACCAAGGACCGCTACGCCATCACCGGCGACGACATCGACCCCGAGCTCGCCGCCAAGTACGAACTGCTGAACAGCGCCGAAAGCAACGTGGCGGGCATCATGCACGCCCTCGACAGGCACGCCTGATTTCGGTCAACGGCGGAAGGGGCCGGTGACCTCGAACGTGTAGCCGTCCGTGCCACCGATGAATCCGCTCTTGCCGCGCTGGGACGAGAAGTACAGGCGCGACCCGTCCGGGCTGAACGCGGGTCCGGTCATCTCCGACTCGTCGTGGCCGACGACACGCAAGAACGGCGTCACCACCCCGTCCGTCGTGATGAGGTTGATCTCCATATTGTCGCCGTCCTCGGCCACGTAGAGGTCACCGGACGACGTGGCGGTCAGGTTGTCGACGCCGCGCAGCGGTGCTTCGCCGCTGGTGACGAGGTCGTCGTCATAGGCGATGTCCAGGCGCTCACCGGCCGCGTCATACGCCCACACCCTGTTGTCGCCCTTCGTGGTGAAGTAGCAGATGCCGCGCGTGTAGTAGCAGCCTTCGCCGCCGTTGAAATGCATGGCGCTCGATACCTGCTCACGGGTCGGTGTAAGCCAGAACTGGGGATTCGGCACCTTCTCCCATTGGACGGGGCCTGTCCCAGAGCCGACCAGGACTTCGAGCGTTCCGGACGACAGATCGCCCCAGGCGTCCGGGCGGAAACGGTAGAAGCAGCCGTCCGGTTGATCCTCCGTGAGATAGACGACTCTCCGTTCAGGGTCGGAGGCGGCCGCTTCGTGCTTGAACCGGCCCAGTGCCGGGCGGGCCACGGCCGCCTTCTGCCCGCGCGGATCGGTTTCGTAGACGAGGCCGTAGTCGTGTTCTTCGCAGGACAACCACGTGTCCCACGGCGTCGCCCCGCCGGAGCAGTTCAGGGTGGTGCCGTTAAGGATCCGGTAGGCGGAGGTGACTTTCCCGGACGGGTCGAACCGGACCGCCGACACGCCGCCGATGACGGGGACCTCCGAATTGCTGACATAGATCCAGCCGTCCCCGTCGCGGAAGCACGCACCGCCGTCGGGGGCCGGATGCCAGGAGTGCCGCGTCCCTCCGACGCGCTGAAGTGAACGCGCCACCACCCGGCTGCTGAACCCCTCGGGGAGCTGCAGCCCGTTGCCGTCGGCGGCCTGTAACGGACCGTACGGACCCGGCCCGGGCTGCGCGGGGCCCGCCGCGAACGCCCGCTGCCACAGCGTGCCCGAGAAGGCGGTCGTTGCGCCGGCCAGAGCCGTGGCGCGCAGGAACATACGTCGGTTCGGGGCCATGACACTCCCAGAGGCGATCACCGCCGGACCGATCCGGCGGCCCCCGAACGGCACGGTCCCGCGAATATCCGGGAAACCTACTCGCCAGTCAAGTACCGGGTGTCATTCCCCTGGCGGGGGCTGCTCCTCGTCCGTCGGCTTCGGCTCCAGGAACACCACCGGCGCCTTTGGAGCGTCGTCTTCGGGCGTGTCCAGGACCTCGGGCTCGGCAGGCTTGAACTCGATATCCGTCGCCGCGGCCCCAGATTCCGCCGTCGCATCGACCTCAGGCACGGTGGCCGCCACGGGCTCGGCTTCAGCCGGAGGCGCCACCTGAGGCTCGTCCGCCGGTTCGTCTTCTGGGAGGGCGTCGTTCTCGGTGTCGTCCTCTTCGGTCTCGTCCTCTTCGGTGTCGAGGATGTGGAGGCCCTCAAGTTCGGCGTACCGTTCGGCGGCGTCGGTGTCGCCGTCGCGGTCGGCCGCGGCGGCGCGCGCGAACCAGTCGGACGCCTCCGCTTCGCGTCCCGCCTCGGCCAGCGCGTCCGCGTAGGCGTAGAACAGCCGCACCGACCACGGCCGGAGCCGCCGGTCCCGGAGTTCGGGGATCTGAAGCGTGACCACGGCCGCGTCGATCTGCCCCAGGTCGCGGCGCACGCCCGACTCCACGATGCGGAGCTCGACGCGTCCCATCGGGTCGAGCTTCGCCGCCTCGGGCGATTTGACCAGGTCGAGGGCGCGCTCGGGACGGCCGAGGCCACGCTCGCAGTCGGCCATCACCGGCAGATAGGAGTCGTCGCCGGCGCCGAGCCGACGTGCGGCCCGCAGCTCGGCGAGGGCCTCCGCCCACTCGCCCGCGTGGTACGCCGCGATCCCCGCGGCCTCCCGGACGATCCCGACGCGGGACGCGAGCCTCCGCGCGGCCTTCGCGTGCCGGTAGGACTGCTCCGGCTCCTCCTCGGCGAGCCGTCCCGCCATCACCAGGTGACGGGCGACCTTCGCGGCCAGCTCCTTCGGCAGCGTGCGGAGTTCCACCCGTGCGTCCGCGTCCAGTTCCTCGCCGGTGACGTCGTCCGGCAGCAGCGGGTCGTCGTGCTTCGGCGCGGGACGCTCACGCTCCTCATAGCGTCCGCGCCTGTCCTCGCGGTCGCGCGGCGGCCCGTAGGATCGCCCGCCGCCGTCGTGGGGACGCTTCGGCCCGCCACGGCCCTTGAACCTGTCACGGTCACCCGGGCGCCCTTCGCGCTTCCCTTCGAACCGCCGCCCGCCCGGACGCTCTTCGCGGTTACCTTCGAACCGCCGCCCACCTGGACGGCCCTCACGATTGCCCTCGAACCGCCGGCCGCCCGGACGCTCTTCGCGCTTCCCTTCGAACCGCCGCCCACCTGGACGCTCTCCCCGGTTGCCCTCGAACCGCCGCCCACCTGGACGGCCCTCACGGTTACCTTCGAACCGCCGCCCGCCCGCACGGTCTTCCCGGTTGCCCTCGAACCGCCGCCCACCTGGACGGCCCTCACGGTTACCTTCGAACGGCCGCCCGCCTGGACGGCGTTCGTCGCGCTCGTCACGCCGGCCCTTGAACGGACGGTCCTGCGGTCGTCCCTCGAAGCGCCGCTCGCCCTGACCGCCACGGGCCTGGGGGCCGCCTGGACGCCCTTCGCGGCGCGGCCCACCGCCGCCCTGACCCGCACGTGGTCCCTTCGGACCGGCGAAGCGCCCTTCACGGCGCTCACCACCCTGGCCACCGAAGCGCCGCTCTCCCGGCTTGCCCTGGCCCGCGCGCGGGCCGCTAGGGCGACCCTCACGACGGTCTCCAGGACGTCCCTCACGGGATTCGCCGCGTCGATCGTCGGAGCGCTTGAACGGACCGCCGGGCTTGCGGTCGTCGCGCTTACCGCGACCGTCCCGCTCTTTGGAGCCCCCAGGACGACCGCGCCCGCCCTGCGGGCCACCGGCACGAGGAGCGCCACCACGAGGGCCGCCGCCCTTGCGGGCGCCAGGCCCTCCCTGGCCGCCTCCGGCCGTGCCTCCGCGGCGGGCCGGCGTACCCCGCCGCCCCTTGTCGCCCCGCCGCTCGCGGCTCTCGTCGCCCCGGCCGTCCTCTTCCGCGCTCATCACGTCCGTCACTGTTCTTGATGGTGGTTCGGTGGTCTCTTCAGCCTACTTTGACTGGACCACGACATGCGTCGAGGGCCGCCCCGGAAATCGGGGCGACCCTCGACCAATTCAAGTCCGGCGGTGTCCTACTCTCCCACACAGTCTCCCATGCAGTACCATCGGCGCTGAAGGGCTTAACTTCCGGGTTCGGGATGGGACCGGGTGTTTCCCCCTCGCCAAAACCACCGAACGACCAACCCCCAACACCCGTCACCGGATGCGGGAAGAATCCGTCCGAGCAACCAAGGCTCGATCATTCTATTATTACGCGGGTTCCCGGTTGTTTCCTGGGAACCACACAGGGACGCGAACACTTCTACGCAGCGAGATGCTTTGAACGTTCAGTGTGTTCAAGCCACTCGGCCTATTAGTACCGGTCGACTCCACACGTCACCGTGCTTCCATCTCCAGCCTATCAACCCGGTCGTCTACCGGGGGCCTTACACCCCTTTAACAGGGTGGGAGAACTCATCTCGAGGAAGGCTTCCCGCTTAGATGCTTTCAGCGGTTATCCCGACCGAACGTAGCCAACCAGCCGTGCCCCTGGCGGGACAACTGGCACACCAGAGGTTCGTCCGTCCCGGTCCTCTCGTACTAGGGACAGACCCTCTCAATTCTCCTACGCGCACAGCGGATAGGGACCGAACTGTCTCGCGACGTTCTAAACCCAGCTCGCGTGCCGCTTTAATGGGCGAACAGCCCAACCCTTGGGACCTACTCCAGCCCCAGGATGCGACGAGCCGACATCGAGGTGCCAAACCATCCCGTCGATATGGACTCTTGGGGAAGATCAGCCTGTTATCCCCGGGGTACCTTTTAGCCGTTGAGCGACACCACTTCCACACGTAGGTGCCGGATCACTAGGCCCTGCTTTCGCACCTGCTCGACACGTCCGTCTCACAGTCAAGCTCCCTTGTGCCCTTGCACTCGCCACCTGATTGCCAACCAGGCTGAGGGAACCTTTGGGCGCCTCCGTTACACTTTAGGAGGCAACCGCCCCAGTTAAACTACCCACCAGGCACTGTCCCCCACCCGGATACACGGGTGCGGGTTAGACGCTCAAAACGACCAGAGTGGTATTTCACCAACGACTCCACCCAAACTGGCGTCTGGGCTTCACAGTCTCCCACCTATCCTACACAAGACGCTTCAGGCGCCAATGCCAAGCTGTAGTGAAGGTCCCGGGGTCTTTCCGTCCTGCTGCGCGAAACGAGCATCTTTACTCGTACTGCAATTTCGCCGGGCCTGTGGTTGAGACAGCGGGGAAGTCGTTACGCCATTCGTGCAGGTCGGAACTTACCCGACAAGGAATTTCGCTACCTTAGGATGGTTATAGTTACCACCGCCGTTTACCGGCGCTTAGATTCTCAGCCTCGACCTCACGGTCTAACCGGTCCTCTTAACGTTCCGGCACCGGGCAGGCGTCAGTCCGTATACAGCGTCTTACGACTTCGCACGGACCTGTGTTTTTAGTAAACAGTCGCTTCCCCCTGGCCTCTGCGACCCCACCCAGCTCCCGCCGCAAGGGCGTTCACCAGGCGTGGTCCCCCTTCTCCCAAAGTTACGGGGGCAATTTGCCGAGTTCCTTAACCACAGTTCACCCGATCGCCTTGGTATTCTCTACCTGACCACCTGAGTCGGTTTAGGGTACGGGCCGCCGATACACTCGCTAGAGGCTTTTCTCGACAGCATGGGATCACTCACTTCACCTAAAACGGCTCGGCATCACATCTCACCCTTAACGCGCCACGGATTTACCTGCAGCGCGGGCTACATGCTTACCCCAGGACAACCATCGCCTGGGCTGAGCTACCCTCCTGCGTCACCCCATCACTCACCTACTACCCCCTCGGGCCGACCGCTAGGCCCAGGACAAGCCCGAAGGCTCAACCCAGGATTCGGGGTCTTAGCATCAGAGGGTTCAGCGTTGGCGCATACCAGCGGGTACGGGAATATCAACCCGTTGTCCATCGACTACGCCTGTCGGCCTCGCCTTAGGTCCCGACTTACCCTGGGCGGATTAGCCTGCCCCAGGAACCCTTGGTCATCCGGCGCACACGTTTCTCACGTGTGATTCGCTACTCATGCCTGCATTCTCACTCCCGCAGCCTCCACCACTCGATCACTCGGCGGCTTCACCGGCTACAGGACGCTCCCCTACCCATCACACCCCCGAAGGGATGCAATGCCACGGTTTCGGCGGTGTGCTTGAGCCCCGCTACATTGTCGGCGCGGAATCACTTGACCAGTGAGCTATTACGCACTCTTTCAAGGATGGCTGCTTCTAAGCCAACCTCCTGGTTGTCACGGCAACTCCACATCCTTTCCCACTTAGCACACGCTTAGGGGCCTTAACCGATGATCTGGGCTGTTTCCCTCTCGACTACGAAGCTTATCCCCCGCAGTCTCACTGCCACGCTCTCACTTACCGGCATTCGGAGTTTGGCTGACGTCAGTAACCTTGTAGGGCCCATCAGCCATCCAGTAGCTCTACCTCCGGCAAGAAACACGCAACGCTGCACCTAAATGCATTTCGGGGAGAACCAGCTATCACGGAGTTTGATTGGCCTTTCACCCCTAACCACAGGTCATCCCCCAGGTTTTCAACCCTGGTGGGTTCGGGCCTCCACACCGTCTTACCGGCGCTTCACCCTGCCCATGGCTAGATCACCCCGCTTCGGGTCTACAGCATGCGACTAAAAACGCCCTATTCAGACTCGCTTTCGCTACGGCTACCCGCCACCGGTTAACCTCGCCACACACCATAACTCGCAGGCTCATTCTTCAAAAGGCACGCCATCACGAACACCACCCGAAGGCAGTGAGGACGCTCTGACGGCTTGTAGGCACACGGTTTCAGGTACTATTTCACGACCCCTCACCGGGGCACTTTTCACCTTTCCCTCACGGTACTAGTCCGCTATCGGTCACCAGGAAGTATTCAGCCTTACCACGTGGTCGTGGCAGATTCACACGGGATTTCACGGGCCCCGTGCTACTCGGGAACACACCCAGAAGCCACCCAGATTTCGTCTACCGGACTCTCACCGTCTACGGTCGGCCATCCCAAGCCGTTCAACTATCCGAGCAGTTTATAACTCCTTGATCCAGCGGCAGCTGGACCCGGATGGTCCCACAACCCCGCACACGCAACGCCTGCCGGCTATCACACGCGCACGGTTTAGGCTCCTCCGCTTTCGCTCACCACTACTCACGGAATCACAATTGTTTTCTCTTCCTGCGGGTACTGAGATGTTTCACTTCCCCGCGTTCCCACCAACCTGCCTATACATTCAGCAGGCGGCGACACCCCATGACGAGTGCCAGGTTTCCCCATTCGGAAATCCCCGGATCAAAGTCTGGTTGCCGACTCCCCGAGGCATATCGCAGGCTCCCACGTCCTTCATCGGCTCCTGATGCCAAGGCATCCACCGTATGCCCTAAAAAACTTGAACACACAAAACGATCAAAACAAATCGCAGATGAGAATCCATGACCCAAAAAAGAGCCACATCATCCCACCAGAGATGCTCGCGTCCACTGTGCAGTTCTCAAAAAACAACCGGGCCCACCAAAACCACACCACCAGTTCGGTGATGCGGTCTTGGTCCCGCGATCCAGAGGCACCCAGGCGAAGCCCGTTCCCTCAGGACCCAACAGCGTGCCCACCAGACCCCCCACCCGAACCCGCCGTTCCCACTCCCTTGAAGCCGAAGCTTCAGGGCGGTACTTGCCGGGCCGCGTAAGCGACCTGATGAATAGCCAGTGCTCCACATCTATGAGCAGCCACCTGACGAACATGCGCCGTCACCGGTGGCCACCGACCTGAGCCTTCCCAGAAAGGGGAAGCAGCCCGGGCCAGTTGTGTGCTCCTTAGAAAGGAGGTGATCCAGCCGCACCTTCCGGTACGGCTACCTTGTTACGACTTCGTCCCAATCGCCGGCCCCACCTTCGACCGCTCCCCCCACACAAGGTGGTTGGGCCACGGGCTTCGGGTGTTGCCGACTTTCGTGACGTGACGGGCGGTGTGTACAAGGCCCGGGAACGTATTCACCGCAGCGTTGCTGATCTGCGATTACTAGCGACTCCGACTTCACGAAGTCGAGTTGCAGACTTCGATCCGAACTGAGACCGGCTTTAAGGGATTCGCTCCACCTCACGGTATCGCAGCCCTCTGTACCGGCCATTGTAGCATGTTTGCAGCCCAAGACATAAGGGGCATGATGACTTGACGTCATCCCCACCTTCCTCCGAGTTGACCCCGGCGGTCTCCCATGAGTCCCCACCATAACGTGCTGGCAACATGGAACGAGGGTTGCGCTCGTTGCGGGACTTAACCCAACATCTCACGACACGAGCTGACGACAGCCATGCACCACCTGTCACCGGCCCAAAAAGGACCCACCATCTCTGATGGTTTTCCGGCGATGTCAAGCCTTGGTAAGGTTCTTCGCGTTGCGTCGAATTAAGCAACATGCTCCGCCGCTTGTGCGGGCCCCCGTCAATTCCTTTGAGTTTTAGCCTTGCGGCCGTACTCCCCAGGCGGGGCGCTTAATGCGTTAGCTACGGCGCGGAATCCGTGGAAGAACCCCACACCTAGCGCCCAACGTTTACGGCGTGGACTACCAGGGTATCTAATCCTGTTCGCTCCCCACGCTTTCGCTCCTCAGCGTCAGTACAGGCCCAGAGAACCGCCTTCGCCACCGGTGTTCCTCCCGATATCTGCGCATTTCACCGCTACACCGGGAATTCCATTCTCCCCTACCTGCCTCTAGTCTGCCCGTATCCACCGCAGACCCACGGTTAAGCCGTGGGCTTTCACGACAGACGCGACAAACCGCCTACGAGCTCTTTACGCCCAATAATTCCGGACAACGCTTGCGCCCTACGTATTACCGCGGCTGCTGGCACGTAGTTAGCCGGCGCTTCTTCTGCAGGTACCGTCACGTTAGCTTCGTCCCTGCTGAAAGAGGTTTACAACCCGAAGGCCGTCATCCCTCACGCGGCGTCGCTGCGTCAGGCTTCCGCCCATTGCGCAATATTCCCCACTGCTGCCTCCCGTAGGAGTCTGGGCCGTGTCTCAGTCCCAGTGTGACCGGTCGCCCTCTCAGGCCGGTTACCCGTCGTCGCCTTGGTAGGCCATCACCCCACCAACAAGCTGATAGGCCGCGAGCCCAACCCTGACCGAAAAACTTTCCACCACCGACCATGCGATCGGAGGTCATATCCGGTATTAGACCCGGTTTCCCAGGCTTATCCCAAAGTCAGGGGCAGGTTGCTCACGTGTTACTCACCCGTTCGCCGCTCGAGTACCCCCGAAGGGGCCTTTCCGCTCGACTTGCATGTGTTAAGCACGCCGCCAGCGTTCGTCCTGAGCCAGGATCAAACTCTCCATCAAGGTTCGAACGACCCAACCAGGGGGCGAACCCCAGCCGGCCAAACCTCAGGAAACAATCCCAGCACCACGATCCCCCTCACACGAAGAGGACCGCATTGCCTCAAAGAAATCCCCGACCATCCCAAAAGGAACAGCCACGGGGCGACCCGGCCAACAAAAACAGACCGGGCCGATAAAGGCACTGGCTTTTAACACGCTGTTGAGTTCTCAAGAAACGGACACCCACCGCGCTGGATCCGCTTTCGCGTTTCCCGCTCCGGGGCGACTCGTCTTACTTTATCGGATCCGTCCCGGCTGTCAATTTCCGGGCTTCTCCGATACGCCTTTCCAATGCCGTTTGAGCGGCACCTTCCGGGCGGTGGAGCTATTTCATCAGATCCGGGCCGATTGTCAAAATCGGCCCTTTCCGACCCACGACCGCACGGCAGGCACGGCAAAGCCGTGTCGGCTGATTCGTCAGTGGTTTCCCCGTCGTCGGTCGGCCGCCATGCGGGCGTCCTGCATCCGTGTGGGGACGAGGGGTTAACTTACGCGCTCGCCGCCCCCACGTCAAATCGACGCTCCGGCGAACGGTTCACCGCAGGTTCTCGCTGATCGGCGGAACCGGCCTAGCCCTGTCACCATCTATCTACGTGAATCACCCAGTCCATGCAACGGAGGCACGAACATGGCCTACCCACCGCCCCCACCGCCGACCCCCGGACCCAGCCCGAGCTCGCCGCCGCCGAACCATCTTCCGTGGGCGATCGCGACGACCATCCTCTGCTGCCTGCCGGCCGGGATCGTGTCCATCGTCTATGCCTCCCAAGTGAATTCGAAGTGGATGGCCGGAGACCACGCCGGCTCGATCAACGCGTCCAACAACGCGAAGACCTGGGCGATCGTGTCCGCGGTCCTCGGTGTGATCGTCGGTGTCATCTACTTCTTCGCGGCCATGGCCAACGGCGGCTCCTGACCGATGACGGACGAGCGGCGGCCCGCCCTGCCTTCGCCGGGCGGGCCGGTTCCCGGACGAGCGGACCGCTCAGGTAGTGGCGCGGGCGCGACGGCGTCGCGTTTGCTCCGTCCCGGAGCCGTGCTCCTCCTGACCGCCTCGGCCGTCTCCTACGTCGCCGCGGTCGATCCGAACGAGGCGGGCCACTATCCGACGTGCCCGTTCCTCGCGTTGACCGGGTTCCAGTGCCCCGGTTGCGGATCGATGCGCACGATTCACGCCCTGGCCCATGGTCACGTCCAGGAGGCGTTCGGCCTGAACGTGCTTACCATGGCGATGCTTCCGCTCCTGGCGTTCTTCTGGCTCAGGTGGGCGAGGGCCTGCGCCCTGGATCGTCCGGTCCGCACCAAGGTGGCCCATCCGGCCCTGATCTGGCTCCTCTTCGGGACGATCGTCGCCTTCTGGGTGGTCCGGAACCTGCCGTTCGGATCCTTTCTCGCCGCTTGACCGGTCTGTGATCCGGTCCCGGGAATGCACCACTATGGCCCTGCGCTCTGACGATCACGACCGGAAGGACTGTTCATGAGCGACAACGGACGCGCCCTCGTACTCGGCGGCGGGGGCGTCGCGGGCATCGCCTGGCTGACGGGCTTCATCGCCGGGCTCGCCGCCGAAGGCACGGACGTCACCGGAGCCGACCTGATGGTGGGCACCTCGGCGGGCTCCGTGGTGGCCGCGCAGATCGGCAGCGGCCTGCCGATCGGGGACCTGTTCGAGCGCCAGGCCGACCCGGCCCTCCAGAACCGCGAGCTCGTCCCGTCCGGGGGCATGACCATCGCCGAGTTCATGGAAGTCTGGCAGCGGCTCGCGGAAGCCGACGACGACCCGGCGGCGATCCGCCGCGGCCTCGGAGGCCGGGCAATGGCCGCCGACACCCTGAGCGAGCCGGAGCGGCGGACGGTGATCGAGGGGCGTCTGCCCGAGCACGAGTGGCCGTCCGGGAAGCTGCTGGTGACGGCGGTGAACGCGCTGACCGGGGACCTGCGCGTGTTCGACCGTGACTCGGGCGTCCCACTGGTTGACGCCATAGCGGCAAGCTGCGCGCTGCCGATGATCTGGCCGCCGACGACGATCGACGGCGTCCGGTATGTGGACGGCGGGATACGGTCGATGAACAACCTCGACCTCGCCGCCGGTCACGAGCGCGTGCTGGTGATCTCCCCGATGGACGACCCTGGCCTGGCGGCGGACATCGCCGTCGTCGAGGGCAAGGGCGGGCGCGTCGAGGTCGTCCGGCCGGACGATGCCTCGCAAACCGCGGCCGGTACCGACCCCCTGTCGCCGTCCACCCGGACCCCGTCCGCCAACGCCGGGCTCGCGCAGGGCCGGGCGGCGGCAGAGCGGATCGGCGCCTTCTGGGGCTAGAGGCGGCCCGCGCGCGGCCGGACCGGCGCGGGCCGGCGGTCCCTCAGGCCGGGTCGGTGAACTTCGGCGGGCGCTTCTCGAAGTAGGCGTGGACGGCCTCGACCTGGTTCGGGCCGCCGCGCAGCGCGCCGAGCGTCCGGGACTCTTCGAGGAACTGGCCGGCCAGGTCGGCGTCCGCCGCCCGGTTGAGCAGGCGCTTGGCGCCGCGCACGGCCTCGGGGCTGTTGCCGGCGATCTCGCGGGCGAGTTCGGTGGCGGCGGCGTGCGGATCGCCGGAGACGCGGGTGGCCAGGCCGATGCGGACGGCGTCCTCCCCGGAGATCATGCGGCCGGTGAAGGTGAGCTCTTTCGCGACGTCCTCGCCGACGAGGCGGATCAGCGCGGCGGTGCCCGTCATGTCCGGCACGAGGCCCCAGCGGATCTCCAGGACCGACAGCTTCGCGTCCGGTGCGACGATCCGGATGTCGGCGCCGAGCGCGATCTGCAGGCCGCCGCCGAGGGCGTGGCCGTGGACGGCGGCGATGACCGGCTGCGGCAGTTCCCGCCAGACGTGCACGGCCTGCTGGCCGAGATTGGTGATGCGGCCGGGCTCGCGCGCCGTGATGTCGTCGGCCAGCCGCTTGAACCGGGCGGATCCGCCGTCGGGGGCGCCGTCGCCGGCCATGGCGGCGAAGTTGGCGAAGTCCAGGCCGGCGCAGAAGGCGCGGCCCTCCCCCGACAGGACCACGGCCCGGACGGACGGGTCGGCGGCGAGCGCGTCCCCCGTCTCGGCCAGCGCGTCGAACGTGGCCATGTCGAGGGCGTTCAGCTTGTCGGGACGGTTGAGCCGCACGTCGGCGACTCCCTCGTGGACGTTCACCGTGACGCGGTCGGTCATGCCGATGCCCCTCCTCTTCGCGTTCGTCTCTGCGGGGACGATTCCATGCGGTGTCGCGCCCGTCGAGGGCGCGGTCAGGTCACGGGGACGATCCGCGCGCCGGTGAGCCGGCCGTCGTGGACGTCGAGCAGGCCGAGGGTGCCGTGCGGCTGGCGGCGCCGGTCGGTCGGCGACCCGGGGTTGAAGATGCGGATGCCGTCGCCCGTCTCGTCCAGCGGGATGTGGGAGTGCCCGAAGACGACGAGGTCCGCGCCGGGGAACCAGCGCCGCATCCGGGCGGTCCGGCCGCGGGCCTGCCCGCTGTCGTGGACCATCGCGACGGCGAGGCCGTCCAGGTCGAGTTCGAGGCGTTCGGGGGCGCCCCACGCGGCGACGTCCGGCCCGTCGTTGTTGCCGAGGACGGCGTGGACGGGCGCGTACTCGGCCAGTTCGTCGAGGACGGACGCGGTGCACACATCGCCGGCGTGAAGGATCACGTCCGCGTCCCGCAGGTGCTCGGCCACTCGCGGCGGGCACGCCTTCCAGCGGCGCGGCGCGTGGGTGTCGGAGATGGCCACCGCTCTCACGCGTCCCATTGTCCCGCACGGAGCGGAACGGGCCGGAGGCGGATCGGCACAGGCGGCGAACCCGGGATGGTCACGCTGATGGGCGGACGAACCCGAGTTTGTCCGGGTTCAGGACGGCGTAGATCGCGTGGATCCGGCCGTTGCGGATGTCGAAGAGGGCCAGTTGCTCCTGGCCGTCCACGTGGGTCCATACGGCGGGGGCGCCGTTGGCCTCGACGATCTCGGTGGCGCCGATGCCGTAGCGGGACGAGAGGCCGGCGATGAAGGCGGCCACGTGGTCGCGGCCCTCGACCGGCTGGAGCGCGGCGCGGGTGCGGCCGCCGCCGTCGTTCCAGGTGACGACGTCCTCGGCGAGCAGGTTGGTCAGAGTGGCGAGGTCACCGCCGCGCGCCGCGGCCAGGAAGCGGCCGAGCAGTTCGTTGTGGTCGGCGGGCGCCGGGTGGAAGCGTTCGCGGCCCTCGGCGAGGCGCGCGGCGGCGCGGCGGTGGTGCTGGCGGCACGTCGCTGCGGGGACGTCCAGAATGCCGGCGATCTGGTCGTAGGGCAGTTCGAACGCCTCCCGCAGGACGAACACGGCGCGTTCCGGCGGTGACAGCCGCTCCATCAGGTGCAGGGTCGCGTAGGAGAGGGTGTCGGTCATCTCGGCGGTCTCCAGCGGCCCGAACGCCGTGGAGGGGACGGGTTCCGGCAGCCACGGCCCTACGTACGCCTCGCGGGTGACGCGCGCGGAGCGGAGCTGGTCGAGCGCGAGCCGCGACACGATGGTGACGAGGTAGGCGCGCCGGTCCCGGACTTCGGCGGCGTCGGTCCGGGTCCAGCGCAGGAAGGCCTCCTGCACCACGTCCTCGGCGTCCCACATGCTGCCGAGCAGCCGGTAGGCGAGCCCGAGCAGGAGCGGGCGGTGCTCCGCGAAGGCGGTCGCGTTCATGCCGGTCGCGTCCATGGGACGATCATGCCGCCCGGGCGGTGTCGCCCGGGGCGCCGATCCCGTCCCGCCAGGACGCGTACCGGGGGCGCCAGTCGAGCCGGAGGCGGGCGCGGGTGTTGCCGGCGCCGCGCAGCCCGTTCATGAACGCCACGCCCCAGGAGCCGACGGCGAGGCGGGCGAGGGCGGCCGGGGCGCGCTTGGGCGCCGGCGCGCCGAGCATCCCCGCGTACTCGGGAAGGAACTCGCCCATGGTGACGGGGGTGTCGTCGACGACGTTCAGGGCGCCGGTCGCTTCCTTGTCGAGGGCGGCGACGAGGGCGGTGGCGGCGTCGTCGGCGTGGGTGAAGGAGAGGGTGGCGTGGCCGCCGCCGACGACGGGGACCTTTCCGGCCCGGACCTGGGCGGTGAACGATCCGTCCGGTGCGTAGGCGGAGCCGGGCCCGTAGAGGTGGCCGAACCGCAGGACGAGGCCCCCGGCCCCGGCGGTCAGCCGTTCCAGTTCCATGAGGGCCCGCAGGACGGGCGCGAACTGCTTGGGCGTGTGGTCGGTCCACAGCGGCGCGTCCTCGTCGGCGAGGCCGTCGGCCGGCTGGTAGGCGTAGGCGAGGCCCTGCGCGAGGACGCGGGTCGCGCCCGCCCTCTCCGCCGCTTCGTAGAGGTTGCGGGTGCCTTCGGTGCGGAGGCGGTTGGTGACGGCGAAGTCACGTGCCAGATGCCGGGGGTCGAGCGCCGCCGGGATGGCGGTGAGCAGGTTGACGACGGCGTCCGGTGCGGCCTCGGCCACCGCGCGGGCGAGGCCGTCCCGGTCGAGGGCGTCGGCGGTGACGATACTGCCGGTGGCCCTGTCCGCCGAGCGGGCGAGGCCGACCACCTCGTGGCCGACGGCGTCCAGCAGCGGGACGAGCCTGCTTCCGATGACGCCGGTCGACCCCGCGACGAGAACACGCATGACGACTCCCTGGTCCGTCCCGGCGCCGCCGCCGGGAAACGATGCTTCGGCAACAGGACGGGCCAGGTTCCCGCGGCGTGACGTTCCGGGATGTGATTCAGGCCACAAGCCGTTTCCAACCGGGTGATTTTGCCACGACGCAAACTGGACACGAGTGGGAAACAACTGTAAGCACGCTGTCATTACACAGTGCTGACCTGCGGAGTTAGGCTCGAATTCCTCGCGTTCGTCCAGGAGGATTCCGGCCGTACGCCCCCGGTCGTTCCGACACGGCGACCCAGCACCGCGAGGGCACAGTGAGGGCGGCCGGGCCCCGGGGAGGACGACCACTCCCTTGCACCGGCCTCGGGGGCCGGCCGCCTCTCCGCGCGCTCTGCCCGGGGCTATGCGGTCAGGTAGAGCTTGCGGTCGAAGACCCCTGATCCCGGTGTGCTCTCGCCGCGTGCGATTCCGGCGCCGGTGCCGGTGCCGTTCGACGGGCAAAGCCCGCTGCTTCCCGATTCCCGCACGAGCGTGATGTTGTCAGAACGGCCCTGCGCGTCGTCCTGGCCGGGCAGCGGGCGGTTCGGGTTGTCGCGGTTGTAGACGTCGATGACGAGCCCGTCGGTGTTACCCGTCCGGAATCCGTAATAGCAGGTGATGGTGATGCCGAGGACCTTTCCCTCCATCTTGAATCGCAGGTCGCCGTTGATGGAAAGGACGCCGTCGCGTCCGCCTTCGACGGGGGCGTAGGCGACCTGGCCGCTCTTGTCGGCCACATCGCCGAGGTCGAGATCGGTCGCCGGGGAACTGAGGCCGTTGGACGTCCGGCACGCGCCGATCGACGCGGCGGTCAGTTCGCCTGCACCGGTCGGCACCACGGTTCCCTGCAGTTTCGCGCCGTCGCACGAGCCGGTCACCTTCGAGCCCAGGAAGTTCACGGAGAAGTCGATCGTCCCGACGGTGGAGACCTGCCAGTTGCCGGAGTAGGGCGCTCCGGCGGCGGTCTCCTCGTGGATCGTGGTGGTGGCGGCGGACGCGCCGGTCGCCGTCAGGGCCAGCGTGGCGGAGGCGGCCGCGAGCGGCGCGGCCAGCCTGAGGGGAGCCTTCACGGGGGTTTCCTCCTCGGGGAGAGGGATTTGATTTTTTCTACCCGAGTGGCCGGGGAAATCAAGGCCCGATCAGAAAAAGGCTCACATTTTATCGGATTCCGCTAAACTGCGAGGTTCGACTGCTAAGTCGAACGCGATATCGCCGGGAGAGAACAAGCATAAAACTTATGGAAGTCCGGGGATGGCGCGCGGCCGGGACGGGAGGTACGGACGGAACCCGGCCGCGCGCCTGGCCGGTCAGCGGAACACGGGCTTCATCGCGTACACGCGGTTGGGCTTGTTGTAACCGAAGAAGACGCGGGTGCCGCGGCCCGCGGGTGCGACGGCGAGGCCCTCGCTCTCCCCGGTCAGCGGGATCGTGATCGCGTCCAGGATCGTCCCGGCCCGGTCCAGCACGGTGATGGTGTTGTTCGTGTAGTAGAGGACCTTGTCGCCGGCCATCTCCAGGCCCTGCGGGACGCCCTGGTAGCCGAGGTCGAAGGTCGAGCGGACGTTGCCCTTGAGGTCGGTGAACGCGAACACGAACGGGCCCAGGTCGCCCGGTCCCGCGTGGACGAGCAGGCCGTCGCGCCGGTTGTCGACGGCGACCAGGCCCGAGTTGCCGAGGGAGCCGAAGTCGATGGTGCGGACGATCTCCGGTTCGCCGCGCCAGTCGACGACGTTGACCTTGGTCGGGTTCGTCCCGCCGCCGGTGGCGACGTAGAGGCGGCCGTCCCGGTCGCGGACGCTGATCTCGGCGGCGTGCCCGACGGCGAGCGGCGCGCTCTCCTTGAGCGTGGTGCCGTCGCGGTCGTACTCGCGGATGACGCCGTTGCCGCCGCCCACGTCGAAGCCGACGTAGAACCGTCCGCGCGCGTAGGCGAGGCCCTGCATGTTGTCGGTGTGGGGGACGTTGAAGACCAGGTCGAAGGTGTAGGAGGGTCCGTCGGCCGCGGCGGGCCGGGCCCCGGCCAGGACGGCGGCTCCGGCGAGCGTGGCGGCGCCCGCGTGGCCGAGGACTCCGCGGCGGGTGAGAGCGACCTCGCCGAGTCCGGGTTTCTGCATTCGTGCCTCCTCGTGGTGGGGGTTTCGAGGGGAGGGCTCAGGGGTGCGTCAGCCGGGCGGTCTCCAGCACCTCGGGGTTGGCGCAGTGGACGAGCGGTTCGCCGCGCAGGTGGCGGCCGACGTCGCGGGCGATGATCCGGGCGGCGTTGGCGGCGGTCTGCTTGCTGGCGCCGGCCAGGTGCGGCGTCACGATGATGTTCGGGGTGGTCAGCAGCCGCGACCCGGCCGGGATGGGCTCCTCGGGGAACACGTCGAACGCGGCGCCGAACAGGTGCCCGGACTCGGTGGCGTCGCAGACCGCCTCGTAGTCCAGCAACGACCCGCGGGCGCAGTTGACGATGATCGAGCCGGGCGCCATCGCGGCGATCTGCTCGGCGCCGATCATGCCGGTGGTCTGCGGTGTCGCGCGGGCGTGCAGGGTGACGATCTGCGCGCGCGCCAGCAGCTCGTCGAGCGTCACCAGTTCGGCGATGTCGGCCAGGTCGCCGAGGTCGTCCAGGTAGGGGTCGTGGACGAGGACGTGCACACCGAGCGCGGCGAGCATCCGGGCGACGCGGCGGCCGACCGCGCCGCAGCCGACGAGCCCGGCGGTGCTGCCGAGGATCTCGATGCCGACGTCGTCGTACCGGTAGTAGTCGCCGCGCCACTGCCCCGCCATCAGGTCGACGTGCGTCTGGGGAATGCGCCGCACCGCCGCGAGGATCAGCCCGAGGGTGTGCTCGGCGGTCGCGTCGGCGTTGCGTCCGGGGGCGAAGCAGACGGCCACGCCGTGCTCGGTCGCCGCCTCCAGGTTGGCGTTGACGGGCCCGCCGCGGCTGATGCCGAAGAGCCGCAGGTCCGGCGACGCCTCCAGGATCCGCCGGGTCAGCGGCGCCATCTGGGTGACGCAGACCTCGGCGCCGCGCAGCGCCTCGATGAGCTGCTCCTCGGTCCCGGACGCCTCGTCCACCTCGGCGACGCGCCCGAACGGCTCCACCGGCCACGGCAGCGTGACCTCGGAGAACTCCAGGTCGCCGGGCGCCTCGGCGCGCAGGGCGTCGACGAACAACTCGTTGCGGACGAAAAGGTCACCGGCCGCGAGCACGCGGGTACTCATTCATCGCTCCAGTGGGGTGTTGAACTCCAGGAGGGCGGCGTCGCCGTCCCGGAGCCGTATCTCGGTCAGGGCGCAGTTGCCCAGCGACGGGAACCGCCGCCGGTAGTCCTTGAGCGGCACCCCCAGCAGCCGGCACAGGGCGAGCCGGATCGCCGTGGAGTGCGCGACGACGAGGACGCGGCCGCCGGGGTTGCGCCGGGCGATGTCGTCCAGGCAGCCGGTGTAGCGGCGCGCGGCGGCGACGGGGTCCTCGCCGCCGGGCAGATGTCCGGCGACGGGGTCGGCCAGGAACGCGCGCAGCTCGTCGGGGAACTTCCGCTCCATCTCCGCGCGGGTGAGGCCCTCGCCGTGGCCGAAGTCCAGCTCGCGGAGGCGTTCGTCGACGTGCAGCCGCGCGCCGATCGCCTCGGCGGACGGCGCCGCGGTGATCCGGGCGCGCGACAGGTCCGAGCACCACACCGCGTCGGGGCGGGCCGTCCTCGCCCATGCGGCGAGGAGCCGGGCCTGCTCCAGTCCGCGCGGGGTCAGCGCGACGTCGCTGACCCCGGCGTACCGGTTCTCGGCGTGCCATTCGGTCTCCCCGTGCCGGACGAGGATGAGGCGCGTCATCGGGATGTCCTCTCGCGTGCGTGCGCGGCGGTCTCGGCGGGCAGCCAGCCGCGGCTCTCCAGCTCACCGACCAGGCGCAGGTAGGGGGCGTCGAAGACGCCGGCCCTGTCCGGGCGCGGGTCGATGACGGTCCGGACGTCGACCATCCGCCCGGCGACCTCGGCGACGTCCCTGCCGGGCGAGGCGGCGAGGACGGCGGCGCCGAGCGCGGAGCCCGCGTGCCGGGGCAGGACGACCGGGCGGCCGAGGATGTCGGCGCGCAGCCGGCACCAGTACTCGCTCCGCGCGGCCCCGCCCGTCAGCGTCAGGTCGCCGCCGGTCGGCGCGCCGAGGAGGTCGAGGTGGTCGAAGCAGAGCCGCTCCAGGTAGCCGACGCCCTGCAGGACGGCGGCGAAGTCGTCTGCCTCGTCGCCCGTCCCGTCCAGCCGGAACCCGCGGGCGTCGGGTGCGAGGAACGGGAACCGCTCCCCCGCCGGGACGAGCGGGTAGGCGAGCGCCGCCGCCGGTTCGTGGCCCGCGGCGCGCCGGTCCAGGTCGGCCAGGTCGCGGCCGGGGAAGTCGCGTGCGATGGCGCCGGCGCCGGTGCTGGACGCGCCGCCGGGCAGCCACCTGCCGTCCGGCGCCTTGTGGGAGTAGACGACGCCGAACGGGTCCTGGACGAGGTCGTCGGTGACGCCTTTGAGGACGAGCGTCGTGCCGAGCACGGAGTTCCAGGAGCCGACGGTCAGCCGTCCGGTGCCGAGCTGGGCGGCGCACCCGTCGGTGGCGCCCGCGATGACCGGGGTCCCTTCCGGGATGCCGGTGGCTTCGGCGGCGCGCGCGCAGACCGTTCCCAGGGGCGCGCCGGACCGTTCCAGCGGCGGCAGCAGATCGTCCGGAACGCCCAGCGCGTCGAGCACGTCCTCCGGCCATGCTTCGGCGATGAGGTCGGCCCCGGTCTTCAGCGCGTTGCTGAGGTCGGCTGCGACCGGATGACCGGTCAGCCTCCGGCTGACGAAGTCGGCCTGGTGGGCGAGCCGGGCCCCGTCGCGCGCGTGGTGCTCCAGGAGCCACAGCAGCTTCGGCAGCGCCCAGGCGGGCTGCATGCGCTGATATCCGAGCTTGCGCCACACCTCGCCGCCGGCGTCGTTCACCCGCTGGACGTGCTCCGCCGCCCGGGTGTCGTCGTACATGAGCGCCGGGGTCAGCGGCCGTCCGGCGTCGTCGGTGAGCAGGACGGTCCCGGACGTCCCGTCGACGGCCACGGCCTGGACCGCCTGGGCGGGGACGTCCCGCAGGGCCTGCCGGCAGGCGGCGCCCACCGCCGTCCACCAGTCCTCCGGGTCCTGCTCGTGCCGGGGCCCGTCCCGGAGGCCGGTCAGCGGATGGCCGCCGCTTCCGACCACTTCGCCCGAGGCGGTGACGGCCACCGCCCGCACGCCCTGCGTCCCCAGGTCGACCCCGACCCAGACGGCCTCCACATCGGGCACGGCGCTCACAGGCCCGTTCCCTCGTTCCGCGGCCGATCGCCCGCCGTGCGGGCGCGGAGTTCGGCGAGGGTGGGCCAGGCGGGGGCCGTCGCGGTGCGGATCGCCAGGAAGTCCTCGTAGGTCCGGGCGTAGTGGGCGGCCCGGGCCGGGTCGGGGGTGTAGGTGTCGCCGGGGCGGACGTGGGCGTCGGCGGCCTCGCGCGCGTCGGCGGCGCGGCCGGTGGCGAGGAGACCCACGATGAACGCGCCGCGAGCGCCGGCCTCGGTGTCGGCCGACCGGACGACGGGGACGCCGGTGACATCGGCGAGCATGCCCAGCCAGATGGGGCTCGCCGAGCCGCCGCCGCTCACCCGCAGTTCGGTGGGACGGGTCTCGGCCGCGGTCAGGCAGTCGCGGACGACCAGGCTCAGCCCTTCGAGGACGGCCCGGGCGATGTGCTCGCGCTCGTGGTCGACGGTCAGGCCGTGGAACGCGCCGCGCGCCTGCGGGTCGAGGAACGGCGCGCGCTCGCCGGCGGGCGACAGGTAGGGCAGGAAGATGAGCCCGTCGGCGCCCGGCGGGACGCGCGCCGCGAGGGCGGCGAGGTCGGCGGGGTCGGTGAGGCCGAGGAGGCGGCACGCCCAGTCGACGACCTGGCCGCCGGCGAGCGTCGGGAACGCCCGCAGGTAGCGGCCCGGCAGGCCCATCGCGACCGTGAGGCCGGACGGCTCGCCGGCGAGGCGCGGGCCGTCCACGACCATCTCCGTGCACAGCGTCGTGCCGAGGATCGTGCACGCCTGGCCGGTGTCCACCGCCCCCACGCCGATCGCGGTGGACGCGATGTCGTACGGGGCGAGGACGACCGGCAGTCCGGCCGGGAGGCCGAGCTCGCCGGCGGCGTCCGCGGCCAGCGGGGCGACCCGCCGGTCGTCGCCGCGCAGGTCGGGCAGCAGCCGCCGGGCCCACTCCATGTCGTAGAGGCGGAGCAGATCATCGGAGTAGCGGAGGCCGGCGATGTCCATGAACGGGGCGGACGCGTCCGAGCCGTCCACGGCGATCTCCCCGGTGAGGCGGGAGAAGATCCAGCCGCCGCAGGTCAGGGACGCCGCCGAGCGGGCGAGCCGGTCCGGGTCGTGGTCGCGCAGCCAGGTCAGGATCGCGTTGGGCAGGCCCGCGAAGTGCAGCGACCCGTTGGCGCGGAACGCCTCCTCCAGCACGCCGGACGCCGCCCAGCGCTCGATGGTGGAGGCGGCGCGGCCGTCATTCCACAGGATGGCGGGGCCGGTGGGGGCGCCGTCGCCGTCCACCAGCCAGCTTCCGTCGCCCTGCGCGGTGAGCGCCAGGAAGTCGACGCCGGTGCCGGTCCGGGCGAGCACCTCGCGGACACCGTCCGCGACGGCCCGCCAGACCGACGCCATGTCCTGCTCGGCGTGGCCCGGCGCGGGCCGCGTCACCTCGGTGGGCCGCCGGACGACGACCAGCTCGGTGCCGTCCCCGGCGTATCCCACCGCCTTGATCATCGTGGTGCCGGCGTCGACGCAGACGACCGTCATCGGCTCCCCCGTCCGTCGTTCGGTGATCCCATCGTGCGGTCAGGCCCGGCCGTGCGAGGCCCGCGACCGGCGGGCGACCGAGTCCAGCGCCACGGCCAGCAGCAGCACGGCGCCGGTGACCATGAAGCGGTAGGACGAGTCGAGGTTCAGCAGCGTCAGCCCGCTGGAGATCGACTGGATCACGAGGATGCCGAGCAGCGCGGCGAACGCGTTGCCGCGCCCGCCGAACAGGCTCGTCCCGCCGATGACCGCCGCCGCGATCGCGTTCAGGTTGACGTCGCCGCCGCCGCTGCTCTGGTTGGCCGCCGCCAGCCGGGCCGCCGCGAGGATCCCGCCGATCGCGGCGAGCGTGGTGCACATGACGAACGCCGTGGTGTAGATGGTCTTGACGTTGATGCCGGCGCGCCGGGCCGCCTCGACGTTCCCGCCGATCGCGTACACGGACTTGCCGTACTTCGTCCGGGACAGCGCGTAGTGCGTCACCAGCACCAGGCCCAGGAACAGGACGAACATCCAGCCGACCCCGCGGTCCCTGTTCAGGTACCACACCGCGACGCCGAGGCCGGCCAGCAGCGCGGCGCTGCGGAGGATCAGCGTGCGCTCGGACGTCGCGGGCAGGCCCGCCCTGCGGCGCTGCACCGCCCGGTTGTGGCCGGTCAGGTACAGGGCGGCGGCGCCGGCGACGACCAGCGTGTACGCCAGCCACGGCGGGACGAAGTCGAGCTGCGCGAACGTCACCAGCCGGGAGTCGAACGGCAGGTTGATCGACCCCTTGGGCCCGAGGATCCACAGCTGCAGGCCGAGCCAGCCGAGCAGCCCGGCCAGCGTGATCACGAAGCTGGGCACGCCGAGCCGGTTGAAGATCTGCGCGTAGAACCAGCCGAGCGCGACGGCCAGCACCACCGCCGCCAGGATCGCCAGCCAGGACGGCCAGCCGTGGTCGACGAACAGCACCGCGACCACCGCGGCGCTGAGCCCGCTGATCGACCCCACCGACAGGTCGATCTGCCCGACCAGCAGCATGAACACCACGCCGAGCGCGATCACGCCGACCGGCACGCACTCCAGCGCGAGGTTCACGAGGTTGGCGCTGGACAGGAAGACCGGGTTGAGGATCTGCATCACGGTCCAGATCACGACCAGCCCGCCGACCACCGGCGCGACGCCGAGATCGCCGCCGCGGACCCGGTCGGCCATCGCCGCCAGCGCGGCGCGCGGGCCGCGGTCCCCGGACGGTCCCGGCAGGCCGGTCTTCACCTCCGGCGGCGCCATGAGGTCACTCATCGCCGGCTCCCTTCCTCAAGCCGCCCGGCGCGACCCGCGCGGCGCGCTCGCCGCCCGGCTCGCCGGTGTCGTCGTCCACGGACTCCTTGCCCTCGCGGGCCCCGTCCTGATCCGCCCCGTCCTGATCCGCCCCGTCCTGGGCGGCCTCGGCCGCCTCGCTCTCGGCCGGGTCGTCCTGAGCCGGGTCGGTTCCGGCCTCGGGACGTCCGTTGGCCGCGCGGCGGCTCACCACGTTGTCGGTGGCGCCGGTGATGGCCGCCACCAGTTCCTCGGCGGACGTCTTCCGCGCGTCGAACACGCCGTTGTTGCGGCCGAGCCGGAGCACCGCGACGGTGTCGGCGACGGCCTTCACGTCGGCCATGTTGTGGCTGATCATGATGACTCCGTGGCCGCGCTCCCGGAGCCGCTCGATCAGGTTGAGCACCTCGGCGGTCTGCGCGACGCCGAGCGCGGCGGTCGGCTCGTCCAAGATGATGATCTTCGGGTCGCCGAGCAGCGACCGGGCGATCGCCACCGTCTGCCGCTGGCCGCCGGACAGCGCCGCGACCGGCACCCCCACCGAGGGGATCTTCGCCGAGAGCTGGGTGAGCAGCTCCCGGGAGCGGACCTCCATGGCGACGTCGTCCAGGCGCAGCGCCTTCATCTCGCGGCCGAGGAACAGGTTCTCGATCACGTTGAGGTTCTCGCAGAGCGCGAGGTCCTGGAAGACGGTCGCGATGCCGAGGTTCTGCGCGGCGGCTGGGGTGGGGATGCTCACCTCCCGCGACTCGAAGGTGATGGTCCCCGCGTCCGGCGCGTGCACGCCGGACAGGACCTTCACCAGGGTGGACTTGCCGGCGCCGTTGTCGCCGACGAGGGCGACGACCTCGCCGGCGGCGACGTCCAGCGACACGTCGGTGAGGGCGGCGACGGCGCCGAACGCCTTGCTGACGCCGCGCAGCGACAGCAGCGAGCCCGTCGCGCCGGCGGGTGGAGAGGACGATGGTGACATGACGAACCTTCGGGAGATCGCTACTTGACGCCGAGCTTCGTGCAGGCCGCCGCGTACTCGGCGGTGCAGACCTTGTCGGCCTTGAGGGCGCCGTCCGGGCCGAGCAGGACCTTGCCGATGTTGTCCTGGGTGACGACGGTCGGGGTGAACAGCTCCGACGGGGTGTTGAACAGCGTCGTGTTCCCCTTCGGCGTCTCGCCCTGGGCCAGCTTGTAGGCGGCGTTCGCGGCGGCCTCCGCGACGATCTTGATCGGCTTGGAGATCGTGTTGTACTGGTCGCCGGCGACGATCCGCTGCGCGGCGGCGAGTTCGGCGTCGTTGCCGGTCACCGGCGGAACGTCCTGGCCGGCGGCCTTGAACGCGGCGATGGCGGCGCCGCCGGTGCCGTCGTTCGCGGCGACGACGCCCGCGATCTGCCCGCGGAACTTGCTGATCTGGCCGCTGACCCACTCCTGCGCCTTCGCGGGCTCCCAGCCCAGGGTGTCGTACTCGGCGAGCAGCTTGAACCCGCTCGGGTCGACGGAGCTGTGGATGCCCTTCTTGATCAGGTTCGCGGCGGCGTCCGTCGGCGAGCCGTTGACCTCCAGGATCCCGCCCTTGGCCTTCTCCTTCTTCAGGTGGTCGACGAGCGACTGCCCGATCATCGCGCCGATCTTCTCGTTGTCGAACGAGACGTAGTAGTCGGCCTTGGCCTGCGGGATGGGACGGTCGTAGGCGATCACCTTCACGTCCCGGGACTGCGCCATCCGGACGATCGACGCCGCCGCGGCCGAGTCGACCGGGTCGATGACGATCACCTTGACGCCCTGGGCGAGCACCGAGCTGGCCTGCTGCTGCTGCTTGGAGGCGTCGGCGCCGGCGTTCTGGTAGAGCACCGAGCAGCCGCCGCACAACTGCTTCATCTTGGCCTTGAACAGCGGAGCGTCGTAGAGCTCGTAGCGGGTCGAGGCGATGTCGGGCATGAGGAACGCGATCTTGGCGTTCTTCGCGTCGCCGCCGCCGGATGATCCCGAGCTCTTGGACGAGCACGCCGCGGCGGGGGCGAGCACGGCCAGGGCCGCGGCTGCCGCGGCGGCCGTCCTGAAGGAAAGCTTCTTCACTGAGTTCTCCTCGGTGGTACGCCCGTGAAGAAGGGCGATGGAGCCGATGCGGCGGCCGCGCGACCGGGGGTCGGCGAGCACCGCGCTGAGAACGTAACACCAGGAACGTTAGAAGTGTCAATACTCGAACGTTAACTAACATCGAAGATCGTGAAGCCCGGCACCGATCATGCCGAAAGCGCAGGTCACAGCTCAGCATCGATCCCGCACGGCCTCTAGGCACGCACGGGTCGGATGGCGTTACTTGTAACGTTCGACTTTCACAGAGAGGTCAGCCGAGCGGACGGGCCGCGACGTCGTAGTCGACCTTGTGCTTGGCGAGGTCGCCCAGCGCGTCGGGGGACGCCCCGTCGTCCACGATCACCCGTTCGAAGTCGCTCAGCGGCGCGACCCGGTGCAGCGCGGTGCGGCCCAGCTTCGTGTGGTCCACCAGCAGGACGTTCCGGACGGCGCTGCGCAGCATGGCCCGCTTGACCACGACGACGCGCTGCTCCTGGTGCCCGGCGTTGCCGCCCGACACCGCCGAGGTCGACACGAAGCACAGATCGACCTGCAGCGACTCGATCATCTCGACGCACGAGACGCCCATGAACGAGTTGTGCAGCGGGTCGTAGTCGCCGCCGAGCGCGATCAGCCGGATGCCCTGCACCGGGGCCAGCAGGTTCAGGCCGTCCAGGAAGTTGGTGACGATCGTCAGCGGGCCGAGGCCGGTGAGCCGCCGGGCGAGCGCGAGGGCCGTCGTCGAGTCGTCCAGCATGATCGCCATGCCGGGCTCGACCAGCTCCGCCGCCCGCGCGGCGATGGCCTCCTTCTCCTCGCGCATCGTCTTGTTCCGGTACGCGACGCTGCTCTCGAACACCCCGGAGCGCTGCGCGGTGACCCCGCCGCGGTACTTGCGGACGATGCCCTGCCGCTCCAGCTCGTCCAGGTCGCGGTGGATCGTCATGAGGCTGACGCCGAACCGCTCGGCGAACTCCGCGGCCGAGCCCGATCCCTCGGCCAGCACCGCCTCGGCGATCGCGTCCTGCCGTTGTGCGGGCCCCCGCCGCTGCCGGTCGCTCATGCCGCTCCTCCGTCCGGACGCCGGAGGTGCCACCGCCGTGCACCCTCGCCCCATGGCGTCGATTCTCGCCTCACGGCGGGCGGCGGGCCGGCGGAACGGCCCCGATCACGCGCCTGCCGTGCGATGACAGGGCAAAAGTTAACACCACGAATGTTAAGAGCTCAACTCCGGGAGTCACACCGGCCGCCGGAGCCGGCCGCTCAGCCGGGGGCGGTCCGGCCCGCGAGGAAGCCGCTCACCTGCGGCGCCACCCGGCCGGCCCACGCGCCGACGATCTCCTCGGCGTCCGGGAGCTGCGATTCGAGCAGGGCGAGGCCCGGGGTCGGGACGCTCGCGCCCAGCTCGACGAGCAGCGGCCGCAGATGCGTCTCCACGGCCAGCGAATGCTTCGGGTCGCCCATGACCAGCAGCGGCAGGGCGGCCGCGGACGCGAGCGAGCCCGCCCCGAAGCGGTCGAGGAACACCTTCAGCAGGCCGGTGTAGGTGGCCTTGTAGGTCGGGCTCGCGACGACCAGGACGTCCGCGCCGCCGACCACGTCCAGCGCGTGCCGCACCGCGGGCGGCGGGGTGGCGCTCAGCAGGTCGGGCGCCAGGGCGGACAGGTCGACCGTCTCGGTCTCGCCCGCCTCCCCGACCCGCTCGCCGATCGCCCGGGCGGCCGTGAGCGCCACCCCGAGCGTGCGCGACCGCGGCCGGGGATTGCCCACCAGCGCCACGAGGCTCACCCGCCCGCTCCCCCGGTCGTCGGCAGGCCGGCCGCGCGCCACGCCTGGAACCCGCCCACGACGTCGGTCGCGCGGGTCAGCCCGAGGTCGTGCAGCGCCGCGGCGGCGAGGCTGGAGGTGTAGCCCTCCGAGCAGAGCACGATGACGCGCAGGTCGTGGCCGGTGGCCTCGGGCAGGCGGGCGGCGGAGGACGGATCGAAGCGCCATTCCAGGACGTTGCGCTCCACGATCAGCGCGCCGGGCACCTCGCCCTCGTCCGCCCGCTGGGCGGCCGGGCGGATGTCGACCAGGACCGCGCCGTCCCGGGTCTCGGCTTGGGCCTGATCAGGGTGGACGCGTTCCAGCCGGCCGCGTGCGGCGGCGAGGATCTCATCGATAGTGCGAGCCATGGCATCCAGGATGACAGCAGATTTCCTATTGAGCCAATCGGGAATCTGGGATTACTCCGCCGCCAGCTGCGCCTCGGCCGAGGCGAGGATCTTCTGGATGCGCAGGCCGTGCGCGGCGTCCAGCAGGGGAGCCGGCCCGCCCCGGACGGCCGAGCCGAACTCCGCCACCATCGTGGCGAACGCGTCGTCGCCCAGTTGCGACCAGTCGAGCAGCGCGTGCCCCTTCCGCCCGTACACCTCGACACGGGCGGGTGGCAGCTCGCCCATCCCGGCCATCGAGACCGACGCCTGGCTGACCGCGCCGCTCTCGTGCTCCAGCGTCAGGCCGAGCCAGCCCAGCGGGTCGCCGTGCGCGCGGACCCCGGCGACGCGGCCGAGCGAGGCGTCCAGCAGGTCGACGATGTGCGGGCCGAGGTCGAGCAGCGCGCCCTTCTCCAGCCGCCACGGGGTGGCGAAGGGCCCGCCGCTCAGCACCGACGAGACGAACGAGCCGTAGCCGCCGAACGGCTCCAGGCCTCCGGCCCGGTCGAGGAAGGCGCGGGCCGCCCGCGAGTAGCGCAGGGTGAAGACCATCTGCGAGACGACACCCGCCTCGGCGATGGCATCCGCCAGCCGGCGGGCGCCGTCCAGGTCCATGGCGAGGGGCTTCTCCAGCAGGACGGCCTTGCCCGCGCGGGCGGCCCGCTCGGCGAGGTCGGCCTGGACGTCCGGCGGGACGGAGAACGCGACGGCCTCGCAGGCGTCGAACAGCTCCTCGATCCGCTCGAACGCGGGCGCGCCGTGCTTGCCCGCCAGCTCCGCGGACGCCTCCGGCCGCCGCGCCCAGACGCCCGCGAGCCGCGTGGCCGGCCCCGCCGCCAGCGCGGGCGCGTGCACCATCCCGGCCCAGGGACCCGCCCCGACCAGCCCCACCGCCACAGAATCGCTCATGGGGCAAACCTAGACGATCCGCCTCCGAGTCAGGTCCCGGAAGAACGCCCGGATATCGGACACGAGGAGCTCGGGCTGCTCCAGCGCGGCGAAGTGGCCGCCGCGCTCGAACTCCGTCCAGCGGACGATCGTGTCGGTCCGCTCCCCCAGCGCCCGGACCGGCAGCGCGGCCTCGAACGGGAACACGGCCACGGCGGTCGGGACGGGCGAGGGCCCCTTGCCGCCCCATGTCCTCGACGCCTCGTAGTACAGCTGCGCCGATGAACCCGCCGTGTTCGTCAGCCAGTAGAGGGTGACGTCGGTCAGGAGCACGTCGCGGTCGACACCGTGCTCGCTCCACTCGGTGAACTTCTCGGCGATCCACGCGAGCTGCCCCGCCGGGGAGTCGGCGAGGCCGTAGGCGAGGGTCTGCGGGCGGGTCGACTGGATGGCCATGTAGCCGCCCATGTCGGAGGTGAAGCGTTCCAGCCCGGCCAGGCGCTCGCGGTCCGGCTCGGAGAGTCCCTCCGGGGACCCGAACGTGAGCAGGAAGTTGATGTGCACGCCGATCACGTGGTCGGGTGCGACGTGGCCCAGCTCGCGGGAGATCCCCGACCCGTAGTCGCCGCCCTGGGCGCCGTAGCGGTCGTAACCGAGGCGTTCCATCAGCACCGCCCACGCCTCGGCGACGCGGCCCAGGTCCCAGCCGGTGCCGGCGAGCGGCGAGGAGAACCCGAAGCCGGGAATGGACGGGATCACGAGGTGGAAGGCGTCGGCGGGATCGCCGCCGTGCGCACGCGGGTCGGTCAGCGGGCCGATGACGTCCAGGAACTCGACGATCGAGCCCGGCCAGCCGTGCGTGAGGATCAGCGGCGTCGCGTCCGGCTCGGGCGAGCGGACGTGCAGGAAGTGGATCCGCTGGCCGTCGATCTCGGTGACGAACTGCGGGTGCTCGTTCAGCCGGGCCTCGTGGACGCGCCAGTCGTAGCCGCCGGCCCAGTACTCGATCAGCTCGCGCAGCCGGTCCTCGGGGACGCCGCGCTCGGCGCCGGTGCCGGGGACCTGGCCGGGGAGCCGGGTCCGGGCGAGCCGGTCACGGAGGTCGTCGAGGTCGGCCTGCGGAATCTCGATGCGGAAAGGGCGGATGTCTTCGCTCATGACCCGAGCCTTTCGCCCAATGCGGCAAGATTCCTGCCGCGATCGCGGAGAGAATGGCGGCATGCTCGAAGCATCCGCCCGCCTGCTCCGCCTGCTGTCGCTGCTGCAGAGCCGCGCGGACTGGACGGGCCCCGAACTCGCCGAACGCCTGCGGGTCAGCGTCCGGACCGTCCGCTACGACATCGGCAAGCTCCGCGACCTCGGCTATCCGGTGCACGCGGCCCCGGGGGCGGCCGGCGGCTACCGGCTCGGCGCGGGCGCCGCGCTGCCGCCGCTGCTGCTGGACGACGAGGAGGCCGTGGCGGTCGCGGTCAGCCTGCGCACCGCCGCCGGCGGCACCGTCGCCGGGATCGAGGAGACCAGCGTGCGGGCGCTGGCCAAGCTGGAGCAGGTCCTCCCGTCCAGGCTCCGGCGCCGTGTCGCCGCGCTGCACGGGTACACGACCCGGCTCGGTCCGGGCGGGCCCGCGGTCGCGGCCGAGACCCTCGCCACGATCGCCGCCGCCTGCCGGGACCATCGCCGGCTCCGGTTCGGCTACCGGCGGCACGACGGCGGCGAGAGCGCCCGCGACGTGGAGCCGTACCGCCTCGTCCACACCGGGCGCCGCTGGTACCTGATCGGGTGGGACGTCTCCCGCGGCGACTGGCGCACGTTCCGGGTGGATCGTGTCGAGCTCCGCACTCCGGAGGGCCCGCGCTTCACACCGCGCGAGACTCCGCCCGCCGACCTGGTGCCGCGCGGTGTGGACGCGGCGCTGGCGCACCACCGGGCCCGTGTCACCGTGCACGCCCCGGCCGAGGAGATCACGGGCCGGGTGCCCGCGTCCGTCCTCGTCGAGCCGCTGGGCGACGAGAGCTGCGTGGTCCTGGCGAGCGGCGACACCCCCTACCGTCTCGCGCTGAACATCCTCATGCTCGAAGCCGATTTCGAGGTGGACGGACCACCCGAACTCCTGGACGCCCTGAACACCCTCGCCGGACGCTGCACGGCCGGGATCAGCAGCCGCCGTGCGTGATCGTCCAGTCGTCCAGGAAGGTCTGGACGTGGTAGCCGTAGAGACCGCCGTCCGTCAGATAGCTGTAGGCGGTGTCGTAGTCCTCGCCGCAGGTCGCGCGGCCGGCCTTGATCGCCCAGTCGTCCGGGGCCTTGATCCCCTCCGCGGCGATCAGGGCCAGGAAGTCGGCGTCCGCGTCGCTCTGGTCGGGTGCCTGCGGCGCCGGCGCCGGCGCCGGCGCCTGCTCGGTCCTCGGTTCGGTGACGGTGACGGTCGACCGCGGCGCCTCCCTGTGCCCGGGCGTCCCACTCCGGGGCGGCGCGGACGAGTGGCTCTGCGGCGGCGCGGACGAGTGGCTCTGGGGCGGCGCGGACGAGTGGCTCTGGGGCGGCGCGGAAGAGCGGCTCTGCGCGACTCTGCCGGCGTCCTGCGAATCCTCCGGGTTCAGCTTGATGAACGCGATGGCGCCGGCGCACGCCACGACCGCCGCCGCCAGCGCGGCCGCCGCCACGATCATGATCTGCCTCATGGTGCCCCCCGATGGGCAGCTGCGAGGGAGGTCCGGGCGGGTCTCGCCCGTCCCTCGCACCAGGCGAGGCCCCATGGTTCCAGCGTGCGCGTGACCGCGTCATCAAATAAAGGGGGGCCGGACGTCCCGGCTCGCGTTCCGGCGGTGCGGGACGGCTCCGGCGATCAGCCGAGCTGGACGCCGAGGAACAGGGCGAGGAGGGCGCCGAGCGCTCCGAGGGCGCCCCAGACCGCCAGGCCGGCCTTGGAGCCCGCACGGGCGTGCAGGAACGCGGCGACCCCCGACAGCAGCACGAACGCCAGCTTCACCTCCAGGGTCCGCTTCGCCTCATCGCCGAGATCGCCCGCGGTGATGTTCCAGACGCCGGTGAGGACGAGGACGGCGAACGCGGGCCAGGCGATCGCGCTGAACCTGCGCGCCGCGGCCTTGGCGACGCCCTCGTAGCCGCGCAGCGCGGGCACCAGCGCGCCGAGCGTGATCTGCCCGCCGACCCAGATCGTCGCGGCGAGCAGATGCAGGAAGATCCGCACGTCGGCGGTGGTGACGGCGAGCACGAGGGGCCTCCGAGGGACGTACCGGGCGGTGATCGGGGTCGTTGTCCCGGACGCTACCGCCCGTCCCGGCGGCGTCCGGCACCACCCCGGTAGCCGACCGGCGCGGTGAGCATGTGCACGAGCCGGGTGAACGGCCAGATGCAGAGCAGCGCCATCGCGCTGACGGCGTGGAGCCGGAACAGGATCGGCACGCCGGTCATCAGGTCCGGGTCGGGCTGGAGGTAGAAGATCGACCGGAACCACGGTGAGACGGTCGATCGGGTTGGCGCCGCCGGACGCCTCCTCGAACGGGCCCGAGCCGCCGAGGCCGGCGCCGCCCATGCCGGGCCCGCCCTCGTAGTTCAGCGCGCAGTCGGTCGCGAGCTCTTCCAGGCCGTGGCCCTGCTCGGCGTGCGCGGCCGGGATCACGTACCGCTCGTCGTACTTGGCGAGGGCGAGCAGCCGGTACATGTCGTACATCGCCTCGGCCGACATCCCGACGCCTTGCGGGATGGACTCGTCGGGCTCGCGGCCGAGATTGATGTCGCGCATGTAGGAGCCCATCGCAGCCAGCCGCCGCAGGACGGCGTCCACCGGGGCGGTGTCTCCTGCGGTGAACAGCTCGGCGAGGATGCGCAGCGTCTCGATCGCGGCGAACAGGTTCCCGGCGTTCTCGGCGTCGTGCCCGGTGTCGCGGACGACGTCCGCCACCGGGGACAGCGGCGGGATGTACCAGACCATCGGCATCGTCCGGTACTCCGGGTGCAGCGGCAGCGCCACCCTGTAGGTGTTGATCAGCGCGTGGATCGGGGAGCGCTGCGCCGCCTCGATCCAGCCGGCGGGGATCCGGTCCGACAGCCAGCCGCCCATCGGGCGCATCACCACTGCGAGCAGCACGAACCCCGCCGTCCGGTTCGCCGCGTCCGACTGCGACAGCCCGTACTCCGTCTTCAGATAGGTGGGCAGGTACACCGAGAACGCCACATAGCCACCGAACCCCACCGCGAACAGCGCCGACATCTGCCACGTGACGCCCAGCCGGGGCCCAGCGGGCTCAGCAGCGCCCACGCCCAGAAGTTCACCGCGAACCCTGGCCGTGGCCACCGCCAGCATGACCGCGGGGCGCCCGCTCCGGGCGGCCGGTCCCGGCCCGGCAGGCCCGGAACCCGTCTCCTGACGGGCCTCAGTCACCTGACCCACCCATTCCCTCAGCCCGGTTCCGTTGGGCCTTCCCCGGCCTCCGCGGGGTAACCATGATCGGTTTCCCGCCGGTTCCCACCCTGGTTCCGGGCACCCGCGATGAATAGGAACCTTGGTCCCGGCGAACGTCCCGGGGGCCGCAGCGCAAAGGTCGCCCGCCCTCCGGGAGCCGGGGGGCGGGCGGCCGATTCGTGGGGTCAGGAGATGATGAGGGAGCTCGTGACGTTGTCGAACGCCTTGTTCTTGGGGTCGGTGTAGTAAACGCACGTGGACGGCTGGCTGAGCTGCCTGCAGTGGTCGGCGAAGCCCGTGCTGCCCCGGGTGTTCGCCGTGAGGTTGTGCCCGTCGTAGAGCTTGATGTTGCAGTTGGTGGCGTCGTTGCTCTGCACGGAGCTGATCCGGTTGTCCCAGAAGTCACCGTGCACGATGTTGACCGGGTATTCGTTCTCGAATGGCCCCGAGCACTGGCTCACTCCGGCCGGAAGGTAAAAGGTGAATGCCTCACCTTCGTAGTTCGGGTGCTGGTGCACCTTGATCGCCCACGGGCCGGCGGCGACGCGCTGGGCGGCGCTGCCGCAGTCGGCTCCGCCGCCCGCCTTCAGCACGCAGACGCGGTTGTGCGCGGCCGGCGCGGCATCCTGCGCGAAGGCGGCGGGCGCCGCCGCCGCGACGAGCGCGGCGGACGCGCCGAGGACGGCGGCGCGGGCCGTCGTGCGTGCGAACCTGTTCCGCATGAGATCCCCTATTCTCCTCGGGAAGTGAGTACGCGCCGCACGCTAAGAATGCCGTGTACACGCGCCGTATATCCGCCGTATATATGCGCCGCAGATCAGCACGAGAGGGCGGCCACAGGGCCTTCTTGATCATTTGCAGATCGGCGTGAAACACCGATCTCCAAAGCGTGCCGCGTGTTAAGGTCCCCGGTACGGGGACGGGGGCATCTCTATGCGGTTCGGAATATTAGGACCACTCTCGGTCACCGAAGGCGAGCGGGCCTTCGAACTGACGTCGTTCAAATTGCGCCTTGTGCTGGCGGTCCTGCTCCGCCACGCCAATACGCCGGTCTCCGACGATCTGCTCGCCGACGCCCTGTGGGGCGAGCGGCCGCCCCGGTCGGCGTCGGCGAACCTGCGCATGTACGTGCACACGCTGCGCCGGACGCTGGAGAGCCCGGAGCGGATCGCCAGGATCTCGCCCGGCTACGCGCTCACCGTGGAACCCGGGGAGCTCGACGCGCAGCGCTTCACGGGCCTGGTCGCCCAAGGGCGTGCGGCCGGTGAGTGCGCGGACCCGGCCGCCGCGCACGCCGCGCTGAGCGAGGCGCTCGCGCTCTGGCGCGGGGACGCCTACGCGGGACTCGACGAGTCGCCGCCGCTGCGCGACGAGGCCGTGCGCCTGGACGAACTGCGCCTGGCGGCCATCGAGGACCGGGTCTCCGCCGGCCTGGACCTGGGCCGGCACGGCGAACTGGTGCCCGAGCTGCGCACCCTGGCCGCCGAGCATCCGCTCCGGGAGCGGTTCCGGGAGCAGCTGATGCTCGCCCTGTACCGCTCCGGCCGGCAGGCCGAGGCATTGCAGGTCTACCGCGACACCCGGCGCGTGCTCACGGGCGAACTGGGCATCGAACCCGGCCCCCGGCTGCGGCGGCTGGAGGCGGCGGTGCTCGCCGGCGACCCGTCGCTGGACCTTCCCGCCCCGGCGCGGGCCGCGCAGGGCGGACGACCGGCCTGGCCCGCGCCACAGCAGCTGCCGCCCGACGTGTCCGGGTTCAGCGGCCGGACGGACGAGCTCGGACGGCTCGCCGGCCTGCTGGAGATCGGCACGCGCCCGGGCACCGTGGTCCTCGCGTCGATGTCGGGCATGGCCGGGGTGGGCAAGACGACCCTCGCCGTGCACTGGGCGCACCGCGTGCGCGAACGCTTCCCGGACGGGACGCTGTTCGTGGACCTGCGGGGTTTCAGCCGGGCGGGCCCGCCCGCGAGGCCCGACGAGGTGCTCGACGTGTTCCTGCGCGCCCTCCATGTCCCGCCCGCGGCGATCCCCTCGACGCTGGAGGAGCGGGCCGCGATGTACCGGTCCCAGCTCGATCGGCGGCGCATGCTGATCGTGCTGGACAACGCGGCCTCGTCGGCGCAGGTCAGGTCGCTCCTGCCCGGCACGGGCGGCTGCATGACGATCGTGACCAGCCGCGGCAGCATGTCCGGCCTCGTCGTCCGCACGGGCGCGCACCGGATCCGCGTCGACCTCCTGTCACAGGCGGAGTCGCTTGCGCTGTTACGCGAGGTGATGGGGGCGGCGAGGGTCGACGCCGAACCCGAGGCGGCGGTGGAGCTGACGCGGCTCTGCGCGAACCTGCCGCTGGCGCTGCGGCTGGCCGCGGAACGCACCGCGGTCCGCCCGCACCTCAGGCTGGCCGAGCTGACCCAGGAGCTCCAGGACGAGCGCCGCCGGCTGGATCTGCTCGCGGCGGCCGACGACGAGACCGTGGCGGTGCGCGCGGCGTTCCAGTGGTCGTACCGGGCGCTGCCGCCGGACACGGCCCGCACGTTCCGCCTTCTGGGCCTGCACCCGGGCCCCGACATCAGCCTGGACGCGGCGGCCGTCCTCACCGCTCAGGATGCGCAGCGGGCGCGGCGGCAACTGGAAGCGCTTACCGATGTGCATCTGCTGCAGGAGACGACGTGCGGGCGCTACCGGATGCACGACCTGCTCCGCGTCTACGCCCGGGACCGCGCCGGCGCCGACGAGCCGGAACCGGAACGGGACGCGGCCGTCCGGCGGGTCCTCGACTGGTACCTGCACATGGCCGATGCCGCCGACCGGGTCCTGATGCCAGGCCGCCGGCGCGTTCCGCTGGACCTGCCGCGGCCGGAATGCCGGCCCGCCGCCCTGACCTCCGCCGGCGCCGCGCTGACATGGTGCGATGAGGAGCGGCTCAACCTGGTCGCGGCGACGCGGCACGCCGCCGAGGCCGGCCTGCACGACGTCGCGTGGAAACTCCCGTTCACGCTCTGGAGCTACTTCAGCCTGCGCACCCGGTGGACGGACTGGATCGTCACGCACGACATCGGCCTCGACGCCGTCCGCGAGAGCGGCGACAGGTACGGCGAAGCGCATCTGCTGACGAGCATCGCCAACGCCTACCGGGACGTGCAGCGCTTCGACGAGGCGTTCGAGCGGTTCGCTGCGGCCGTCGCGATCGGCCGGGAGATCGGCGAACCGTGGATCGAGGCGTCGGCCCGCACCCTGCGCAGCGTGGCGCTCGCCGATCTCCGCCGGTTCGGCGAGGCGACGGACGACTGCGAACGCGCGGAGAAGATCTTCCGTGCCCTGGGCGACCGGTGGGGCGAGGCGTGGGTCCGCTACCAGCTCGGGGAGATCTGCGGGAAGGTCCGCCGCCCCGCCGAGGGCATCGAGCACTCCCGGCGCGCCCTGGCGCTGTTCGAGCAGGTCGACGACCACTGGGGGGTGAGCCGGACGCTGTGGATGCTCGGCCAGGCCTACCGCGACCTCGGCCGCCTGGAGGAGGCCGAGGACCACTCGCGGCGGGCCCTGAGCGCCGCCCGCGCGATCGGCAACCGCCTCGGCGAGGGCTTCGCGCTGCTGAACCTCGGCAAGATCAGGAACGACGCCGGCGACGGCGCCGCCGCGCGGCGGCTGTGGGGGCAGGCGCTCGGCATCTTCGAGCAGCTGGGCGCCCCGCAGGCGGAGAGGGTACGGGCGCGCCTGGCCGCGTCCCCGCGACCGCCATGACCTACCGTTGGAACCGTCCCATCGTGGAGACGGAGGCGGGGCTTGAGCGATCATCACGAGCTGGTGGCGGCGCTGCGTGCGGCCGGGGTGAGCGGGGTGGACGACTCCGCGCTCGCGCGGTCGATGTACTCGTCGGACGCCTCGCTGTACCGGGTCCCGCCGCGGGTCGTGGTGACGCCGCGGGAGGCGGGCGAGCTGCCGGCCGTGCTCGGGGTGTGCCGGGAGGCCGGGGTGCCGCTCACGATGCGCGGCGGCGGGACGTCCATCGCGGGCAACGCGGTCGGGCCCGGGGTCGTCGTGGACGTCAGCCGGCATCTGAACCGGGTGCTGGAGATCGACCCGGAGGCGGGGACGGCGCTGGTCGAACCGGGGATCGTGCAGGCGCGGCTGCACCAGGTGGCGGCCGGTCACGGGCTGCGGTTCGGGCCCGATCCGTCCACCCGGACGCGGGCCACGCTGGGCGGGATGATCGGCAACAACGCGTGCGGGTCGCGGGCGCTCGGGTACGGGCGGACCAGCGACAACGTGCTCGGGCTCGACGTGGTGACGGGCTCCGGCGAGCGGCTGCGGCTCGGGGACGTGCCCGGGGACGTCGCGGAGAGCGGGCTCCTCGACCGGCTTCGCGGGCTGGTGGGCGAGAACCTCGCGCTCGTCCGGACCGAGTTCGGGCGGTTCGGGCGGCAGGTGTCCGGCTACTCGCTGGAGCATCTGCTGCCGGAGAAGGGCTTCGACGTCGCGCGGGCGCTGGTGGGCAGCGAGGGGACGCTCGCGCTGACACTGGCGGCACGGATCCGCATGGTGCGGGAGCCCGCGTGCAGGCTGCTCGTGGTGCTCGGGTACGGGTCGATGGCCGAGGCCGCCGACGCCGTCCCGGCGATCCTGCCGCACGGGCCTGTCGCCTGCGAGGGGCTGGACGCGCGGATCGCGAACGTCGTGCGGGAGCGCCGGGGCGCCGACGCCGTGCCCCCGCTGCCGGCGGGGTCCGGGTGGATGCTGGTCGAGCTCGCCGGGCCCGAGCTCGGGGCGCTGCGGGCGACCGCGCGCAAGGTCGTCGGCGAGTCGGGCTGCGCCGACTCGATGCTGGTGGAGGACATGGCGCTGGCCGACGCGCTCTGGCGGATCCGCGAGGACGGCTCGGGGCTCGTCGCGCGCACGCCCGAGGGCGAGCAGGCGCACGCCGGATGGGAGGACGCGGCCGTCCCGCCGGAGCGGCTCGGCGCCTACCTGCGGGAGTTCGAGGCGCTGCTGGGCCGGTACGAGCTCTTCGGCGTGCCGTACGGGCATTTCGGCGACGGCTGCATCCACGTGCGGATCGACTTCCCGTTCGGTCGGGCGGACGGAACGCGGATCTTCCGGGACTTCCTGAACGACGCGGCCGCGCTCGCGGCGTCGCACGGCGGCACGATGTCCGGCGAGCACGGCGACGGGCGGGCGCGCAGCGAGCTGCTGCCGCACATGTACTCCGCCGAGGCGCTGGCGCTGTGCTCGGCTGTCAAGGACGCCTTCGACCCGGACGATCTGCTGAATCCGGGCATCGTCGTCCGCCCGGCGGCGGTGGACGCCGATCTCCGCGCCGTGCAGACGATCCCGCTGAACCGGGGTCTCGGCCTCGCCTACCGGGACGACCGCGGCGATCTCTCCCGGGCCGTGCACCGGTGCACGGGCGTGGGCAAGTGCCGCGCCGACAACACCGCGGCGGGCGGCGTGATGTGCCCCTCCTACCTCGCCACCCGCGAGGAAAAGGACTCCACGCGCGGGCGCGCCCGGGTCCTGCAGGAGGTCGTCAGCGGCAAGCTCGGCCCGGACGGCTGGAAGTCCGAAGCCGTGCACGACGTGCTCGACCTGTGCCTGTCGTGCAAGGGCTGCGCCTCCGACTGCCCGACCGGGATCGACATGGCGTCCTACAAGGCGGAGGCGCTGCACCAGCGGTACCGCAGGAGGTTCCGGCCGCGCGCCCACTACGCGCTCGGGTGGCTTCCGCGCTGGACGCGGCTCGCCGCCAAGTCGCCCGCGACGATCAGGGTGATGAACGCCGTGATGCGGTCACGCGCCCTGAAACCGCTGGTCGCGTGGGGTGCGGGCATCGACCGGCGGCGCACGCTACCCGCGTTCGCGCCCGTGACGTTCCGGCGCTGGTTCGCGTCCCATCGCAGCCCGGAGGGCCGCAACGGCGAGGTCGTCCTGTTCGTGGACAGCTTCACCGACGCGTTCTCCCCCATTGTCGGCCGGGCGACGGTGAAGGTGCTGGAGCACGCCGGCTACCGCGTGGCGGTGACCGAGCGCCCGGTCTGCTGCGGGATCACGTGGATCTCGACGGGGCAGCTGGACCGGGCGCGCGCGCAGGCCCGGCGGACCGTCCGGGCGCTGCTGCCGTTCGTCCGGCGCGGTGCGAAGGTCGTCGGCATGGAGCCGTCCTGCACGGGCGTGCTGCGGTCCGACGCCGAGGAGCTGCTGAGCGGGGTGGACGCGGCGGCGGCGCGCGAGGTGGCCGCGGCGACCCGCACCCTCGCCGAGCTGCTCGCCGAGACCGAGGACTGGACGCCCCCCGACCTGTCCGGTGTCACCGGGATCGCGCAGCCGCACTGCCATCACCACGCCGTCATGGGCTGGACGAAGGACGCCGCCCTGCTCAGGAAGGCGGGCGCGGACGTCGGCAGGCTCGGCGGCTGCTGCGGGCTCGCCGGGAACTTCGGCGTCGAGAAGGGCCACCACGACGTGTCGGTCGCGGTCGCCGAGCAGCAGTTGCTCCCCGCCGTCCGGGACGCGGGGAAGGGCGATGTCGTCCTCGCCGACGGGTTCAGCTGCCGCACGCAGCTGAACGAGCTGGCGCAGCGCGACGGCGAGCACCTCGCGCAGCTCCTGGCCCGCCACCTGCCGGACCGCTAACCGCCCAGGGTGCGCGACAGCGTGAGCGCCGCCGTGTGGACGGCCGGCGCGACGGCGGCGAGCCGCATCTTGTTCGACCAGCCCGACACCGACAGGGCGCCGAGGGCCAGACCGTCCGGGCCGAGGACGGGGCTCGCCGCGCACACGATCCCGGCGCCCGACTCCTCCCGGTCGTAGGCGACGCCCTCGCGGTGGATCCGCTCCAGCTCCCTGGCGAGCAGGCCCGGCGCGGTGACGCTGCGCTCGCTGGTCTTGACCAGCGCGGACTCCAGCACGGCCGTCACCACGTCCGGCGGGGAGAACGCCAGGATCGCCTTCCCCACCCCGGTCACGTGGGCGGGCAGCCGGCCGCCGACCTGCGACGGCAGCCGCGGCCCGCCGGACGAGCCGAGGATCTCCACGTAGACGACCTCGCCGCCCTCCAGCACCGCGAGATGGACGGTCTGCCGGGTCGCCTCCCGCAGGTCCGACATGTACGGGACGGCGGCGTCCCGCAGCACCCGCTGGCGCGGCACCCGCTGCCCGATCTCGAACAGCTTCAGCCCGAGCCGCACCCGCGGGCCCTGCCGCTCCAGCAGCCCCGCCTCGACGAGGTCGAGGGCGATCCGGTGCGCGGTCGACTTCGGCAGGCCGCTGCGCCGGCCGAGCTCGGCGGCGCCGAGGGCGTCGTCGTCGGCGCGGAAGGCGCTCAGCACCGCGACGGCGCGGCGCAGGAAGCCGTCCTCGGACGGCACGGGCGGCGCCATGAGAACAAGTGTCCCACCACGCGGGACGGACGCGTTGCCCGCGGTGGTCCGGGCGGGAGAGGCTCGGCCTGCCCGTACGAACGAAAGGACGCTCATGGACCCGGGTTCCGTGGAGAAGGCCGCGGCGGCGCTGCTCGACGCGTACGCCACCGGCACTCCCATCTCGCCGCTGACGAAGGACCATCCGGACATGTCGGTGGCCGACGCCTACGCGGTCCAGCTCGCCCAGGTCGAGGCGTGGACGGCCGCGGGCGCGCGGATCAAGGGCCACAAGGTCGGGCTGACCTCGGCCGCGATGCAGCGGCAGATGGGCGTGGACCAGCCCGACTTCGGCGTCCTGCTGGACACGATGTTCCTGCCGGAGAGCGGCCCGATCGACACCGGCCGGTTCCTGCAGCCGCGGATCGAGCCGGAGATCGCGTTCGTGCTGGGCCGCCCGCTGTCCGGGCCGGGCGCGACCGCGGCGGACGCCGTCGCGGCCGTCGAGTACGTGCTGCCGGCGCTGGAGGTCATCGACTCCCGCATCGCGGACTGGAAGATCACTCTGCCGGACACGATCGCGGACAACGCGTCCAGCGGCGGGGTCGTGCTCGGCACGCGTCCGGTCCGGCTGGACGACCAGGACCTGTCGCTGATGGGCTGCCTGCTGCGGCGCGACGGCGACCTGATCGACACCGGCGCGGGCGGCGCGGTCCTCGGCTCGCCGATCAACGCGCTGGTCTGGCTGGCCAACGTGCTCGGTGAGCGCGGCGTGGGCCTGGAGGCGGGGCACGTGGTGCTGCCCGGCTCGATCACCGCGGCGGTCCCGGTCGCACCCGGGGAGACGCTGACGGCGACGTTCGCCGGAATCGGGTCGGTTACCGCACGTTTTGGGAAGGAGGAGCTGACATGAGCGAAGCGAACCGGGGGGCGCGGGGGGTCGTCCCCCCGCAGGCAACAGAGCGCAAGCTGACCGCTGCGATCGTCGGGCCGGGCAACATCGGCACCGACCTGCTGGTCAAGCTGACGCGCAGCGAGCTGATCGACGTCCACTCGATGGTGGGGGTGGTCCCCGAGTCCGACGGCCTGGAGCGCGCCCGCAAGATGGGCGTCCCGGCGTCGGCGGAGGGCGTGGACTGGCTGCTGAAGCAGCCGGCCCTGCCGGACATCGTGTTCGAGGCGACGTCGGCGAAGGCGCACCTGGCGAACGCCCCCCGCTACGAGGAGGCGGGGATCACGGCGATCGACCTGACGCCCGCCGCCACGGGCCCGCTGGTGTGCCCCCCGGTGAACCTGGACTCGCTGTCGGACGCCCCGAACCTCAACATGATCACGTGCGGCGGGCAGGCCACGATCCCGATCGTGCACGCCGTGTCGTCGGTGGTCCCGGTGCCGTACGCGGAGATCGTCGCGTCCATCGCGTCCCGGTCGGCGGGGCCGGGGACCCGCGCCAACATCGACGAGTTCACCGAGACCACGGCCCGCGCCATCGAGCAGGTCGGCGGCGCCGGACGGGGCAAGGCGATCATCATCCTGAACCCGGTCGACCCGCCGATGATCATGCGGGACACGGTGTTCTGCGCGATCCCGTCGGACGCCGACACCCGGGCGGTCGCCGAGTCGATCGAGAAGATGGTCGGGGAGGTCGCCGCCTACGTCCCGGGCTACACGCTGCGGGTCGAGCCGCAGTTCGACGAACCCCGCGACATCTGGAACGGGATGGCCCGCGTCGCGGTGTTCCTGGAGGTCCGCGGCAACGGCGACCACCTGCCCCCCTGGGCCGGCAACCTCGACATCATGACCGCGGCGGCCGCCCGGGTCGGCGAGCAGCTCGCGCTCAGGAAGGCGACCTCATGAGCGACGTCATCGACAAGATCAGGATCACCGACTCGACGCTGCGGGACGGCAGTCACGCGATGGCGCACCGCTTCACCGAGGATCAGGTCCGCGGCGTCGTGCACGCCCTCGACTCCGCCGGGGTGGAGGTCATCGAGGTCACCCACGGCGACGGCCTCGGCGGCTCGTCCTTCAACTACGGCTTCTCGCTGGAGGACGACGTCAAGCTCGTCGCCGCCGCCGTGGACGAGGCGAGCCAGGCCAAGATCGCCGTGCTGCTGCTGCCGGGCCTCGGCACCGTGCACGACCTGAGGATGGCGCACGACGCGGGCGCGTCCGTCGCGCGGGTCGCGACGCACTGCACCGAGGCGGACGTGTCGCTGCAGCACTTCGCCGCCGCCCGCGAGCTCGGCATGGAGACCGTCGGGTTCCTCATGCTGTCGCACCGGGTCGGCCCGGAGGAGCTGGCGCGCCAGGCGCGGATCATGGTGGACGGCGGCGCGCAGTGCGTCTACGTCGTCGACTCCGCGGGCGCGCTCGTCCTCGGCGAGGCGCAGGAGCGGATCAGCGCGCTGGTGAAGGAGATCGGGCACGAGGCGCAGGTCGGCTTCCACGGCCACCAGAACCTGTCGCTGGGCGTCGCGAACTCCGTCCTGGCGCAGCAGAACGGCGCCCGGCAGATCGACGGTGCGCTGTGCGCGCTCGGGGCGGGGGCGGGCAACTCCCCCACCGAGGTGCTGGTCGCGACGTTCGAGCGGCTCGGCGTCCCGACCGGCGTGGACGTGCAGGGTGCGCTGGCGGCGGCCGACGACGTGGTGAAGCCGTTCCTGCACCGGCTGCCGTTCGCCGACCGCGGCGCGATCACGCAGGGGTACGCGGGCGTGTACTCCAGCTTCCTGCTGCACGCCGAGCGGGCCGCCGAGCGGTACGGCGTCCCGGCGCACGAGATCCTGCAGAAGGTCGGGGAGGCCGGCTACGTGGGCGGCCAGGAGGACATGATCATCGACGTGGCCCTCCAGCTCGCCGCCGAGCGCGATCGGGCGTCCTGATCCGCCGGGGCCCGCCCGGCGACGGCGCGCGGGCTCCGGCGATCATGATCTTTGCAGGGTGCAAGCGTTGGGATAGCTTGAACGGCATGACCCACGAGGACAATCGCGCGTCGACTCCTCGCGGGCGGGCGCGCCGCGACCAGCTCGTCCGGATCGGTCTCGATCTGCTCGCCGAGGGCGGCTGGCCCGCGATCACCGCCCGGGCGGTGGCGGACCGCGCCCGCATCCGGCCGGGCCTGCTCCACCATTACTTCAACGGGCTGCCCGGGCTGCACGTCGCCGTCGCGCAGCGCGCCAGCGAAACGATCATCGACCCTGTGGTGGACGCGCTGGTCGCCGCGCCCGACACGCCTGCCGCGCTGCGCACGCTCCGCGACCTGGTGCCGGGCATGATCGCTGGTGAGCGCAACCTCAGACTCGCCGCGGAACTGCTGGTCAGGGCGCTGCGCGACCCGCGGATGGGGGCCGAGCGGCGAGACTGGTCGCGGGCCGTCCGGGGCCGGATCGCCGCCCGGCTGGAGCAGCTGTGCCCGCACTGGCCGGCCGAGCGCCGCGAGGGCACCGCCATGCTCTTCACCGCGATGCTGGACGGCCTCATGCTCCAGCTGATCCTCGACCCCGACCTGCCCGCGGACCCCGCCCTGCACGCGACGGAGGCCCTGGTCGCCGACCCCTGACGCCCTCAGGCGGGGCGGGCTGGGACGATCGCGACGGTGCGGCGGGCGCCCCGGAGCATCTCCGAGCTGGTCGAGCCGAGCGGTCCGGTGCCGGCGCCCCGGTCGCCCAGCACCAGGAGGCCGGCGTCGTCCGCCGCGTTGCACAGTGCCTCGTGGGGACGCTCCAGCGTCAGCGAGACCCGGATCTCGACCTTCGGGTACCGCTCCCGCCACGGCCCGACGGCCTCCTCCAGTTCGGCGGTGCGCGTCTTCTCCAGCAGCTCCCGGTCGTTGAACAGGGCCAGCTCGTGATCGGCGACCGCGGCGGGCTCCCAGGCCCCGTAGACGACGTGCAGGTCCCACTCGCGCAGGGCCGCCTCGCTCGCGGCGAATCCCAGCGCCGCGTCGCACCACGCCGACCCGTCGGCCCCGGCCACGACACGGCGCGGGCCCGTCCCCTCCCGGACGACGACCACCGGCCGGTGCGCACGCGCGGACAGCTCCAGCGCCGTCGACCCTTCGTCCAGCCGCTCGCGCGCCCCGACCACGATCACTTCCGCCCTGCCGGACGCGCGGTGCAGGGCCTCGGGCACCGGCCCCCTCGCCAGCAGCCTGCGGACCGTCCCGGGCGCGCCCAGTTCACGCGCCCGCCGCGTGCCCCGCTCGAGGAGGTTCTCCCCCCGGCGCCTCATGATCGTTTCGCACCGCCGGTCCTCATGCTCTTCCGGGTAGGGCCAGTGCCAGCAGTGGCACATCACCAGCTCCACCCCGCGCAGCCGCGCCTCCTCGACCGCCCAGCGCAACGCCGCGTCGTTGTGCGCCGTCCCGTCGTAACCGAACAGGACGTGCCCTTCTTGGTTCCTCTCTACGCCCTCCATGTGCCTGCCCTCCTCCTGCCAGTCTGCGCGCCCGCGGCGCACACCAGAAGGGCCTTTCGTCCCTGGCGGGTGCCTGACCACTTTCATGAGCGATTACTGTCAGGACAAGGAGGAGGCAATGAGAAGGCTAGGACGCGTCCGCCGCCGGTTCGGCTTCGACCGCAACGATCTGAGACGCACCGTCGACCGCCGCCAGTGGGCCGTCGGCGTCGGTGCCGCGGCCCTGTTCACGGTGCTCGCCCCGCCCAGCTCGGCGATCATGGGCGCCGACGCCTACTACAGCGGCGTCAAGGCCGAGCACCGGTACGTCCACCGGATCACCGCGCAGATCACCCGCATCGACTCGCAGGGCGGCGCCGGCCTGCACCACACCTACGCCGAGCTGGTCTGGACGTCCCTCGACGGCCGACCGCGGACCACCGTCGTCCCGGCGGACAAGTCCGTCCGGCCCGGCATGGGACACGAGATATGGGTGGACGCCGCGGGCAACCCCGTCCGGCGACCGCAGACCCGCACCGACACCCTCGCGACCACGTCCGTCGCCGCGGCCATGGCGCTCACGGTCGTGGGCCTGCCGCTCCTGTCGGTCTACCTCCTCGTCCGCCGCCGCTGCGACCGCCGCCGCGACTGCCTCTGGGACGAGAGCTGGACCGCCCTGGCCCACCACTGAACCGGGTGGACCGTACGTCCGCAGCGGTCAGTCGGTGCCGAACTCCATCGCGGCGCGGTCGAGGACCTCGGCGTCGCGGGAGTCCTTGCCGCGGGAGGCGATCGCCTGGGCGCCGCCCTCGGACATCGCGCCGATGAGACCGGTGGAGGCGGCCTGGGCGGCACCGATCAGGGCCGGGTGCGAGCTGCCGACCATGCCGAGCCCCGCGTACTGCTCCAGCTTGGCGCGGGAGTCGGCGATGTCGAGGTTGCGCATGGTCAGCTGGCCGATGCGGTCGACGGGGCCGAAGGCGGAGTCCTCGGTACGTTCCATGGACAGCTTGTCCGGGTGGTAGCTGAACGCCGGCCCGGACGTGTCGAGGATGGAGTAGTCCTCGCCGCGCCGCAGCCGCAGCCGCACCTCGCCGGTGACGGCCGTCCCGACCCAGCGCTGAAGGGACTCGCGCAGCATCAGGGCCTGCGGGTCGAGCCAGCGGCCCTCGTACATCAGGCGGCCGAGCCGCCGTCCCTCGGCGTGGTAGGTGGCGAGGGTGTCCTCGTTGTGGATCGCGTTGACGAGCCGCTCGTAGGCCGCGTGCAGGAGCGCCATGCCGGGCGCCTCGTAGATGCCGCGGCTCTTGGCCTCGATGACGCGGTTCTCGATCTGGTCGGACATGCCCATGCCGTGCCGGCCGCCGATGGCGTTGGCCTCCAGCACCAGGTCGACGGCGGTCCCGAACTCCTTGCCGTTGATCGTCACCGGGCGGCCCTGCTCGAAGCCGATCGTGACGTCCTCGGCGGTGATCTCGACGGCGGGGTCCCAGAACCGCACGCCCATGATCGGCTCGACGAGCTCGACGCCGGCGTCGAGGTGCTCCAGGGCCTTGGCCTCGTGGGTCGCGCCCCAGATGTTCGCGTCGGTGGAGTACGCCTTCTCAACGCTGTCCCGGTAGGGCAGGCCGTGGGCGAGCAGCCACTCCGACATCTCCGTGCGGCCGCCGAGCTCGGTGACGAAGTCGGCGTCCAGCCAGGGCTTGTAGACCAGGAGGGACGGGTTGGCCAGCAGGCCGTAGCGGTAGAACCGCTCGATGTCGTTGCCCTTGAAGGTGGAGCCGTCGCCCCAGATCTGGACGTCGTCCTCCAGCATCGCGCGGACCAGCAGGGTGCCGGTGACCGCCCGGCCGAGCGGGGTGGTGTTGAAGTAGCTGCGGCCACCGGACCGGATGTGGAACGCTCCGCACGCCAGCGCCGCGAGCCCCTCCTCGACGAGCGCGGCCCTGCAGTCGACCAGGCGCGCGACCTCGGCCCCGTACTTCGTGGCGCGGCCGGGCACCGAGGCGATGTCGGGCTCGTCGTACTGCCCGATGTCGGCGGTGTAGGCGCACGGGATCGCGCCCTTGTCGCGCATCCAGGCGACCGCCACCGAAGTGTCGAGTCCACCGGAGAAGGCGATCCCGATGCGTTCACCGACGGGCAGGGAGGTCAGCACTTTCGACATGAGTAGAAGTATGCACGCTACTGCATGAACATGCAAAGCCTTCTCGGCGAATGTGACCACCGCCATGTGCCCCGCCCGGTTGCACCCGGTACCCGAGTACGGGCTTACCGTCGGTGTGTGGCCGCCGCCGGGTGCGGCCGTGACGAGGAGCGCGGATGGGCGATCAAGAGGTTCCGATCATGTGCACGCTGCCGCCGGACGGCCTGGTGAGCCGGCTGGGCGAGTTCGAGGCTCTGTTCGCCGCCTGCCTCGTCGGGCTGGACCGCGAGCCGCTGCGGCTGACGCTGACCTTCGACGCCGACGCCGGACGGGAGACGGCGATCCGGGAGTTGCTCGCCGCCGAGCAGCGGTGCTGTGCGTTTCTGCGGTTCGCCTTCGCCCGGGCCGAGGCCGGTCTCGTGGTGGAGGTGACCGCTCCGCCGGACGCCGGGCCCACCCTCGACGGGCTGCAGTCCCTCGCGGAGCGCGGTGCGCCCGCTGGCGTCGTGGCCAAGGGCTGGACGCCATGAGCGGCCGTTACGAGGGGCTGCGCTCCAGCCAGGTCGCCGCGGCCGCCGGGGTCAACCCGCAGACCCTGCGCTACTACGAGCGGCGCGGGCTGCTGGACCAGCCGGCGCGGTCCCTGGGCGGTCACCGCCTCTACCCGGCCGAGACCGTCGCGGTGCTGCGGGTGATCAAGGCCGCGCAGCGGCTCGGCTTCACCCTGGACGAGGTGGCCGGCCTGCTGGGCATCGCCCGCCGCTCCGACGCGGGCCTGGCCGACCGGGCCCGGGCGAAACTGCAGGAGGTGGAACACCGCATCGCCGACCTGCAGGTCGTCCGCGCCGCCCTGCACGACGCCGTCGACGCCGGCTGCGACGACCTCATGACCTGCGCCGCGGAACCGCGATGCCCCCTGCCGTTCGCCGAACTCGCGGGCCCGGGCACCGCGCGGGACCGGCCCTGACCGGGTCGGTACGGTTCCGCGTATGACGGTCGTCCGGTCCCTGGCCCTGTTCGTGCTCGCCGCGCTCGCCGAGATCGGCGGCGCCTGGATGGTCTGGCAGGGCGTCCGCGAACACCGGGGGTTCTGGTGGGTCGGCGCGGGCCTCGTGGCGCTCGGCCTCTACGGCTTCGTCGCCACCTTCCAGCCCGACGCTCATTTCGGACGCGTCCTGGCCGCCTACGGCGGCGTCTTCGTCGCCGGCTCCCTCGCCTGGGCCATGGTCATGGACGGCTTCCGTCCCGACCGCTGGGACGTCACCGGCGCCGCCATCTGCGTCCTCGGCGTCCTGACCATCATGTACGCGCCCCGCGCCTGACAACCCGCCTTGCGGGCGTCCTGGAGCCGCTGTCCACGTCCTCGAACAGGGACGCCGCCCGGTCGGCGGTGCTCAGGGCCCAGCGGCCGGTGCTGAGGAGCCCCAGGAGCAGGACGCCGATGCCAAGGCCGAGCACCAGCCACCACACACCGTGTTCCGCATCGGTGAAGGCCGTCCCGCCCTGGGACAGGGACGAGCCGACGATCGTGCCGGAGATGGCGACGCCCAAGGTGGTGCCGGTCTGGCGTCCGGCGGACGCCAGCGAGGACGCGGCCCCGGCCATCGAGCGAGGCATTCCCGACACGGCCGTGTTGGTGATCGGCGGGTTGACGGTGCCGAGGAAGACGCCGAACAGCAGGTAGATCGCCAGGACGGCGGGGAGCGGGGTGTCCGGGCCGAGCCAGAGTGACGCGCCGCCGCCCAGCGCCAGGGCCGCCCCGGCGATCACCAGCGGGGGCCGGGGCCCTCGCGTGCCGACCATCCGTCCGGTGAACGGGGACAGCACCACGACCAGGGCCCCGACCGGGAGCAGGCACAGCCCGGCAGTGAAGGCGGACATGCCGCGCACGTCCTGCAGGTACTGCGTGGTCACGAACAGGAAGGCGCCGAACCCGCACAGGGCCAGCAGCGCCATCACGATCGCCGAACCGAACGGCACGCTGCGGAACAGACGCGGTTCCAGCAGCGGGTCGGCGCGGCGCGGTTCGTAGGCGAGGAGGCCCGCGGCGCTGAGCACGGCGACGGCCAGCAGACCGAGAATGACCGGAGAGGTCCAGCCGGAATCGCGCGACTCGATGATCGCGTAGACGACGCCGGCCAGCAGCAGGACCACCAGGGTCTGCCCCACCGGGTCGAACCGGCGCGGCCGGGCGGCGCGGGACTCCGGTACGAACAGCGCGGTGCAGACGATGGCTGCGGCCACGACCGGCATGTTGATCCAGAAGATGGAGCGCCAGCCGAGGTCGTCGACGAGGGCGCCGCCGAGGATCGGCCCGAGCGCCAGTGACAGGCCGGTCACCGAGCCGAACACGCCGATGGCCCTGGCCCGCTCCCCCGCTTCGGGGAACGTGTCGGCGGCGATCGCCATCGCCACCGGGTTCAGCATCGTCCCGCCGGCGGCCTGCAGCGCCCGCGCCGCGATCAGCCATCCGATGCCCGGCGCCAGGCCGCACAGCAGCGAGCCGATCCCGAAGGCGGCGAGCCCGACCAGGAACACGCGCCGTCGTCCGACCCGGTCGGCGGTGGATCCGGCCAGGACGAGGAAACCGGCCAGCACCAGGGTGTACGCGTCGACCGTCCACTGCAGGCCGGACACCGACGTGCGCAGGTCGCCGCGGATCGCGGGCAGCGCGACGTTGACGATGGAGATGTCCATGACCACGACGAACGCGCTGGCGCAGCAGATGGCGAGCACCAGGAGCCGGCGGCGCCGGCCCAGCGCGCCGGCCGTGGTGGGGAGCGTCGAGTCACTCATGACACGGACGCTAGAATTTAGAGCGTGCTCGAAGTCAACAGGCAGCCGATGACGGACGCGGGCGTGACCATCGCCGAGGCCGCCCGGCGCACCGGCGTCAGCGTGCACACCCTGCGCTACTACGAGCGCGCCGGACTGGTCGTCGCCCCCGTCGACCGCACGGCCACAGGCCGGCGGCGCTACCACCGGCTCGACCTCGACTGGATCAAGATCTGCACAAGGCTGCGGGCCACCGGCATGCCCATCAGGACCATCCGGCGCTACGCCGAGCTCGTCTCCGCCGGACGCGGGAACGAGCAGGAACGGCTCGCGCTCCTGGAGGCCCACCGCGCCGACGTGACCGCCAGGCTCGCCGAGATCCAGGACAACCTCAAGCTCATCGACCACAAGATCGACGTCTACCGAGGCCGCCTCGAAGCCGGCGACGCCGACCGCCTCTGGGCCCCCGACCGCCGAGAGGACGACTGAGGCCGGTTCGGTCAGAGCCCCGCACCATTTCGCCGCGCCGCCGGCGCTCGGCATCGTTAAGATCGGCTGCCGGTCTGGATGAGGGGACGTCGATGGATCAGCGCGAAGAGCCTGGTGCCAATTCTGTGCGCCTCGGGCATGCCGGCGCGTTCGGGTGGCCGGTGACTCGGGCGATCGTCGCGTTCGTCGTTTTCGCGCTCCTTGCTGCGGTCCTGCCGGGCGGCCTGGCGATCCGCAACGCCCATGGCGGTTTCGTTGGACTGCTCACCTGGGCCCTTCTTGCCGTGGGCCTGCCGGTGGTCGTGGTAGCCGGCGTACTCCTGGCGGTGGGCTGGCGGAACGGCCGGCCGGCCGAGCTCACTGCGGACGGTGTGCGGCTGCCAGGGCGCCGCGCGGTGATCCTTTGGTCGGGTGTGGAGCGCTGCGGCGTCCGGGTCGCCGGGCGTAGGCGGCTGCTCGCGGCATGGCTGACGCCGCCCGAGCGCGGAACTCCCGGCGACATGCTGTGGCTGGGCGATGTCAGGCGCGCCTCAGTGCCCGAGGAGGACCTGCTGGCGATGGTGCGGGGCTGGACGGAGCTCCCCTGACGAGGGACCGCCCCTGCCGATGCGTGGTCTCCCCCGCGCTAGGAGCCGGATGGCGGGAAAACGACGTCGTGGTCCCGGGGGCACGGTGAGGTCGGGAATCCGCCAGGGGTAGGGCGGCGGCGCCTGTTGGGTGGAATGCGCAGGCATGACCACCCAACTCAGGACGGGAATCGATGCTCACCACTTCGTCCAGCGCCCCTGACACGACCGCGCGATCGGCACGGGCCGGATGGCCGGCCGTGCTGTCGGTGACGACGGGGATCTTCGCGATCGTCACGACCGAGATCCTGCCGATCGGGCTGCTGACGTCCATCGGGGCCGGCTTCACCGTCTCGGACGGGACGGCCGGGCTGATGATGACCATGCCCGGGTATCTGGCGGCGGTCTCGGCGCCCACGGTCACCGTCGTGACGGCGAGGATCGACCGGCGGGCGATGCTGTGCGCCCTCATGTTCCTGCTCGCGGCGGCGAACTTCATCGCCGCCGCCGCGCCGGCGTACTGGGCGCTGCTCGTCTCGCGCGTTCTCGTCGGGGTCGTCATCGGCGGTTTCTGGTCGATCGGGGCGGGGCTGGCGGGCCGCCTGGTGCCGGCGCGGTCCGTGCGGCGGGCGACAGCGGTGATCTTCTCGGCCGTTCCGCTGGGGTCGGTTCTCGGCGTGCCCATGGGGACGCTGATCGGCAACCTGGGCGGGTGGCGGGTCAGCTTCATGATCCTGGGTTTGCTTTCGGTGGCGGTGCTCATCGCGCTCGCCGTGCTGGTTCCGCCGCTGCCCGCAGGACACGTCACCCGGCTCGACGTCCTGGGCGGCATGGTCCGCGCCCGCGGCACACAACTCGCGCTGGCGGCGACGGTCCTCGTGGTGCTCGCACATTTCGCCACGTACACGTATGTCGCACCGTTCCTGGAGCGGGTCACGCACGTGTCGTCCGGGTCGATCACGATGTTCTTGCTTGCGTACGGCGTCGCGGGCGTCGCCGGCAACTTCCTCGCGGGCACGGCCGTCGCACGCCATCCGCACGCCGCCTTCGCCGCCGCCGGGAGCCTGATCGCCGTCGCGACACTGGCGCTGCCCCTTCTCGGACGATCGGAGCCGGGCGCCGTCGCGCTGCTGATCGTCTGGGGTGCGGGCTACGGCGCCGTCCCGGTCTGTTCGCAGACCTGGTTCGCCAGGGCTGCCCCGCACGCACCGGAAGCGGCCTCGGTGCTGTTCACGGCGTCCTTCCAGGCGACGCTCTCGACCGGCGCCCTGCTCGGCGGCATCGTCCTGGACGCCACGTCCCTTCCAACGGTCATGACACTTGGCGGCGCCACCGCAGTGTGCATGGCGCTGATCACGAGCTGGCGGGCATACCCAGGCCGAGGGCCGGACGCGCCGGGAGCTGTCGATCCCGCTCGGCCGGTGCGAGGATGACCGCAATGGAGTCCTACGTCGAGCGTCCGCCCTTGCCGGCACTGGCGGGTGTGGTGCGGACGGTCTGGATCCAGCGAGCCGGTGAGGCGGCGTATGTGCAGCGCCACCTGCCCACGGGCGGGGTCGAGATCCACTTTCCGATCGGTGGCCGTCCACAACTGGTGGGCCCGCTGACCGGTCCGGAGGTCGAGGTCATCCCGGCGCACACCACGATCGTGGGAGTGCGGTTCCAGCCAGGGACCGCGCCGCCCCTCCCGACGGTGCTCGACGACCTGGTGGACCAGCGCCTGGGCCTGGCGGACCTGTGGGGAAGTCCGGTGGATCGCCTCGTGGAGGCGATGGCCCGGGCCGGAACCCCCGAGCGCGCGCTGATGTTCTTGCAGGACCACCTCCTGCGGGAGTATCGACGTGTAGTCCGCGTGGATCCGCTGGTGGGCGAAGCCGTGAAGGCGCTGATGCCCTGGCAGCCGGTCAACATCGACGGCCTGGCCACCCACCTGGCGCTCTCCACGAGCCAGCTGCGCCGCCGCTGCCTGCATGCCGTTGGGATGAGCCCGAAAGCCCTCCAGCGGACGTTGCGGTTCCAGGGATTCCTCGCGCTGGCTCAGGCAGGGGCGGCCGCCACGGGCCGGCGTGGCGCGGACGGCACGGCGGGACTGGCGGTCGATGTCGGGTACGCCGACCAGGCGCACCTCAGCCGGGAGTGCCTCCGCCTGACAGGCCTCACCCCGCGGCAACTCCTCGGCGGCGACCTCGACCGGTGCGCCTGCGGTCATGAGCACTCCGCCTCCTACAAGCCCTTCCTCGCGGGGCGTAGAACGCCGTTGCTGCTTGCGTGAGGTTGCACGATTCGTTCAAGAACGGTCGCCGCAACGTCCATAGCCTCGATCCGTGTACGACTTAGCGCAGCTTCGCGACTCGCTCGACGGCGAGTTGGTCGGCCCTGACTCATCGGGCTATGAGGCGGTCCGCCGTCCCGCCAACGCCGCCTACCGTGACGCGCGGCCCCGGCTCGTGGTCCTGTGCCGCTCGGTTTCGGACGTCGTCGGCGCCATGCAGTACGCGGCGGCCACCGGCCTCCGCATCGTCCCTCGGGGCGGAGGGCACTGCTTCGCGGGCCGATCGTCGACGGACGGGATCGTGCTCGACATGTCCGGCCTCGACCGGATCAGCGTGTCCGGCGACGGGATCGCGACGATCGGCGCCGGTGCCCGCCTAGGGCAGGTGTATGCCGCGCTGCACGCGTACGGGCGGACCATTCCGGCCGGGTGCGGGGACACCGTGGGCATCACGGGGCTCACGCTCGGCGGCGGGATCGGTCTGCTCGGCCGCAAACACGGGCTGACCTGCGATCGCCTCGTCGGTGCACAGGTCGTGCTCCCCGACCGGAGCGTCGTGGATTGCGACCGCGACCACGAACCGGACCTGTTCTGGGCTCTGCGCGGCGCGGGCGGCGGCCAGTTCGGTGTGGTCACGTCGCTGCGGTTCGACACCGTGCCGGAGCCGATGACCACCCGCATCGAGGCGCACTGGTCGGGCATCGCCGTGGAGAGGCTGGTCACCGCCTGGCAGGACCGGGCACCGGTGGCGCCCGACGACATCACCGTGAACCTCACCCTCGCGGCGGACCCGGGCGGCCCCGTCCAGGCAACCCTCTCCGGCGCCTCGACCCTCGCGGAGGAGCCGACCCGGGAGCTGATGCGGGAGTTCACCGATCAGGCGGGTATGGCCTCCACGATCGAGTTGCGCGCCGGCCTGCCGTACCACCGCCTGAAGCTCGCCTTGGCCGACCCGCCTGACCAGCCCGAACTCGTGGTGCGGACCCGGTCGGAGTTCTTCTCCCACGCAATGGCCGACCGCACCCTCGCGTCGCTCTTGGCCCGGCTCGGCGCCCCGAGGACCTCGGGCCGACGGCAGCTCGCGTTCATCGCGATGGGTGGCGCCTACAACCGGCTCGCGGAGGACACCACCGCGTTCGCCCACCGCAACGAACGCTTCCTGCTCGAACACATCGGAGCCCCGACCGATCGCTGGGTCGACGCTTCCTGGGCGACCGCCCACACCGACGGGTCCGGGCGGGTGTACCCCAACTTCCCCGACCCCGCGCTCGACGACTGGGCCGTGGCGTACCACGCGGGCAACCACCCCCGGCTGGCAGCGGTCAAGGACGCCTACGACCCGCACCGGTTCTTCGACTTCCCCCAAGCGATCTGATCAATATCGGAGGAGAGATATGAGCAAGGTCTTCACCGCCCACGCCGTCTCCGTCGACGGCTACATCAGCGGTCGAACACCCGACGGCGACAAGGAGTTCGGACGCGGTCTCGGGGACGCGCCCATGCTCTTCGACTGGTACTTCGACGGGGACACGCCGAGCCGGATGTTCGACGGATTCAAGCTGAGCGAGCAGAGCGCCCAGGTGTTCGACGCCGCCGCGGCCCGGGTGGGGGCGGTGGTGTCCGGGCGCACTACCTATGAGCATTCCGGCCATTGGGGAGGCGGCGGCCCCCATCCGACGGCGCGGCTCTTCGTCCTCAGCCACCGGCCCGCGCCCGAGATCAGCGAGAGGCAAACGCTCGTCACCACCGGCATCGAGGACGCCATCGCGGCCGCCCGCGAGGCCGCCGGGAGCAAGGACGTCGCCCTCATGGGCGGCGGCGTGCTGACCTCCGCGCTGGAAGCGGGCCTCGTGGACGAGGTCATCCTGCACCAGGTGCCCGTCCTGCTGGGCGGCGGCCGCAGCTTCTTCCGGGAGCTCCCCGAGCACGTGGACCTGCGTCTGCTGGAGGCCGTCCAGGCACCCGGCGTGACCCACCTCCGCTACGAGGTGGTCCGATGATCCTCGTCACCGGAGGGCTGGGCATGATCGGCGCGCACACCGCCCGCGCGCTCGCCGACCTCGGACGGGAGGTCGTCGTCACCACGCACCGCCGGGCCGAGGTCCCGTCGTTCCTCGCCGGCCGGGTCACCGTCGAACCCCTCGACGTCACCGACCGGGACGCCTTCCTCGCCCTCGCCGCTCGCCACGACATCAGCGACATCGTCCACCTCGCCGGATCCATCCCCGGCAAGGACCCGGTCCACTACTTCCGCACGGACACGACCGGCCTTCTCAACGCGCTGGACACCGCCCGCGCGTCCAGCCGCTCACCACGCACAGCCTCCAGGGCAGCGGCGTTCAGCCGGTCGTGCTCCGGGTCGGGACGATCTGGGGACCGCTCGTCGATCCAGAGTCGCCGTTCTTCCACATTCCGCCCTTCATCAACGCGATCCTCCGCGGTGAGACCCCGCGGCCGCTGCACGCCGACGACGGCGGCGACTGCTGCTAAGCACCCGACGCCGGGCGGTCACCCCGGGGCTTGCGGCTCGACCTCCTGCCCGGACGGCAGAACGGCCGCGCCGCCGGCTGGTCGGTGGCGCCGTATGGTCCAGCGGCGCCGGTCTGATCAGACAAGCGGCAGGTTCCATGCTTCGCGGAACCGGGTGAGAACGGCGCGGCAGCTCGATGGTGACACGCTCAGTTCCCGGCGGGCGGCGGCCAGTTCCTCGAACGAGGCCGGGGACCTTCTGGAACTCACGCTCTCGGCACGCCTCAGCTCGAAGACGCCGTCCTCGAAGACCTCGATGATCGTCAGGCAGAAGAGCGCGATGCCGGAAAGCTGGATCAGGATGGTCCCGACAGGATCGGCCTCCGAGGCATCTGGAGGCGGGCTCACCTCAAGGCGCGTGAGTTCGTACAGTCGCGGCCGAATAAGGGTCATATCGCACGGCACCGTGAGGCGCATGTCCCGTAGCACGCTTCGCATGAAGTCGAAAACGCCACCGAGATCGGCGGCCGGACTGTGGGAGGACAGTTGGGTACGGATCCCGACCAGCGTCTCGGTCATCTCCTCCTTGACCAGGGCGGCGGCCAGGCCGTCCAATCGGGGAAAGGTTCGTCCGGCCTTGTTCTCCGCAAGGTTGATTTCAACGAGGCGGCGTGTCACGCGAATCAGTTCCCTGGGGACGCCACCGGAGAGAGAATGGGCGAGGTAGGCGAAGGAGTCCGTGAATCCGGGAACCCGCCGCAGCAGGAGCCGGCGGGACTCGGCCAAGTAGAGGGGTTCGATGACGACGACATCATCGAACGCGTTCTCAAAGATGGAACGGCCGGCGACCGCCCGGCGCGCGAACACGGAACCGACCTCTTCCGCGATCGAGACGATGTAGAAGCAGTTCCTGATCCCGAATACCGCTTTGATCTCGCTGATAAAACGCTCGGCCTTCTCGACCGACCCCATGCGGTCGACCTCGTCGATCGTGATGATGACCGGCCCCGCCGCATCGCCCTCCTTTGCGATCTCCTCCACGAAGTCCCGGAAATTTCGGACGAGTTCGGGGAAGGACCACGGAAGGTACTTGAGCGAGTCGCCTTTGGACAGCCCCATCGTGGCGCCGTGGATCCCGGGCAGGCCGGCGTTGAGCCCCCAGGTGGTGGTTCGCTCGACCTGCAGGCGCAGCAGATGTTCGCGCGCTCGGGTGACCAGGCGCGGCTCGGCGTGCCAGCGCAGATGCCTCCAGATACGGAGCCGTGGCCACACGATGACCGCGGCGACCAGCAACGCCAACTGACATGCCCAGCCGTAATCCCTCCAGAAGTCCAACCACTGTTCCAGCCATTCATCCAGGCGGCCGTCGATCTTTGCTTGAAGCGGGTCGATCATCTCCTTCAAGCCGACCCGGGCGGTCCAGACGACGAAGAGGACCAAGGCCAGGGCGAGCACGGCGCGAAACAGCGTCCAGAGCCCATCGCGGATCACTCTCATCGTCCTCTTGCGCAGGATGAAGCGGTGTGCGGCGGTCCGGTCCACGGTGTGGCCCTCAGCGGTGATATACGCTTCACACAGACGCTGGAACAGTTCGACCAGGAAGTCACGGGGCGTGTACTCGGCCGGGGCGGCCACCCCAACGGCGAGGGGCTCCTGAGACGAGCCGTTCTGGCGGCTCTTGCGAATGAGCCGAAGCAAGGTCGTCTTGCCGGCACCGCGCGGCCCGGCGATCGCGATGCTCCCGCCGTCGATCCGGTTGAGCGTCTGGAAAACTCTGCTTTGGGAGCGGGTATCGACTGCCAGCCGCAGGTCATGAAGCCTTTTCAAACCTTGGGAATTCTGCTCGACTAGCAACTTGTCCTGATCCTCACCCAGAAAATCATTGATCACCTGGGTGCTCAGCGGCATCAGCACTGTTTCGAAGGCGTCGTCCAGCCAATCTCTTCTGAGTCGTATCTGTTTGCGCTTTTCCTCACGCTCCAGTTGGATCAGCCCAAGGACCTGTTTGATGTCCATCAACTCCTGCCTGGTCTCAGGCTTGGCGATACCGACTCCGCCGACGAACGAGATCAGGAGGATGGAGAAACTTAACACGGGCTGGAATCTCAGGCCGTCGACGTGCTCATAAGTCGTGCCCACGGGGAACACCGTCAGGATGGTGATCAGCGAGCCGGAGACGATGTGTTTGCGTGGGACCTGTCCGATGACGGCGGCCCAAAGCGTCCACCCGCCGCAAACGGCGAAGAGCGCGGTGAAGACCGCGATGGACAGGTAGGTAATCCGTTGGTCGTCCGGCTTTCGAAGCTCGCCGAGGACCAAGATGACCACTACGGCCGCGGCCGTGAGGAGCAGCACGGTCTTCGCATTCAGGACGCGCCGCTCCATGATCCCGTCTATCCGCCGACGGAGGGATACGGCCTGCTTCAGGGAACGAGTGTATTCGTTGTAGCTGTCGAGCTGCCTGGCCGGCTCGAACACGCCACGCCTCATGACCTCGTTGCGGGCTTCCTCGAAGTCCACATGGCGTTTGACGTAGGTGGCGAGTCGCGGATCCTCTAGGCAGTTGCCGACACGCGAAGCCAGCTCTGCCGCATCTTCGAGTTCCTGCGGTGTCGACTCCGCCGCAGTTTCGGTTTCCTGCTCGGCCGCCATGGCGCCAATGATGCCGCGCAGATTCCGCGATAGGGATGGAGTGACCGGAATGCGCCACCCGGCCATGCGGAACTGACCGGTTGTGGTCTGTATCGTGCAATTCCGCATGGCTCCGTGTTTTCCCGGTTCGCGGTGATGGCGTCGTCGATCATTCCGCGGACGTCACATCGGCTGCACCTTGATCTCCAGGGCGGGCATCCCTCCGCACCAGCTCGCCTCATGGCCCCCCGGAGCCTGGCCGACGGTCGCCCTGCGGCGGAAGGTGGCAGGACCGTTCCGGAAGTCGACCTTCTGGTTGATGACATGCGTCTGCTTCACCATGCCGCCCCCCGGTATCACCACCTCGTGGCCGACATTCACGCTCAGCAATTGCTTCCCGTCGGCTTGGTAGAACTGCTCACCGCCGAGGTAGACCTTCTTGGTCGGTATCGGGGCGCGGTACGTCGCCTCGATCTTGCTGACATGGGCGCTGGTGGCGGTCACATTGTCGACGTAAAAGACCGCGACCATCGACCACGCCTTGCCCGGGAGGCAGGTCTCCTGCCCTTCGAAGCTCGCGTACAACTCGTCGCTCTGGTGGGTGAGCGTCTTGTCCTTGTTGCGTTCGTTGCTATGGGCGAAGTACGTCGTTCCGGCGAGCTTCTCCGTTGAACCGCCGCGGCTCCCGGTCGCGCCCGTCTGGTTGCGCGCCTGGGGACGTGCCGCACCCGCCGAGCCAGCCGCCGGGTCGTCCGGCGCGCCCTCGCCTTGCACCTGGACGAGGCCCTTGTCGTCCGAAACCTTCTGCATAGTGCCGGTATCGCTTCCGCCGACGGCGTAGAGACCGCCGACCGCCGCCACCGCCCCCATCGTTCCCGCTGCGGCAAGGATCGCCAGCTTTTTCATTCAGCACCTCGTTTCCGGATTCGCATCAAACGAATCCGCTCGTCGATATGCCGAGAACGCTATTTCGGACGAGAACGCCCGGACCAGGGCCCTAGGACCCCAACGCGCCGTCCACCGGACCCAGCATTTCGCTGTTTCGCGAGCGCGAGCACGGCTGGTCGCCGTCCGGGCGTCGGCCCGCCTGTCGCCCCGGCCGGTGAAGGTCGACCGGATGAGGACGGCCCGCCTCGGGCTTACCGATAGGACACATTTCAGGGCGGAACCGTACGGCCTTCGCTCCGCGTCTTAGCCTGAAATACCTGTTACCTCCGATCTTGGGGGGGTTGGTCATGGATCCGGTGACCGTCATCGCGGCGGCCGTGGTCGCCGGCGCCGCGGCGGGCATGAACGAGGTCATGAACACGGCGGCCCGTGACGCCTACGCAACGCTGCGCGGGCTCCTCCGGCGCCGCTTCGGCGCGGACGAGCAGACCCAAGCCGCCCTGGACGCACCTGTTCCGGAGGCGGAGGACGCACCCGCGGACCACATCCGGCCGCACGGCATCGGCGACGAAGAACTCCGCACAGTCGAACGCCCTACTCAACCCTTGTCACCTACAACGGGAAGTGCGTCCAAGTACTCGGTGACCATCACCGACTCCAAAATCATCAATATCGGCGACCACACGTACCAAGTGAACTACCCCCCTCACGGCGTGCGGTCGGCCCCCGAAGCGACGCCCACACCGGAGTAGGCCGATGTCAGATACGTCCTTCTGGGAGTGGCAAGAGCCGGAAGAGACGCCGAAGCAACGGCTGCCAGACCTGCTCGACCTGGAGGATTTCGCGCCCCCGACAAGTACGGCGATGTCCCAATTCGAGGTCGTGCCGTTTGAAGATGTCGTCCCCGATCCGGCGGTGGTGCCGTCTGATGAGGTGACCGCTACCGACGTCGCCGGGGCCTCGTTCAGGGCGGACGATTCGCCTCCCTTTCCCGCAGTGCCCGATGTCACCGTGCTTAGTGAGGACACACCAAAAGCGCCGGAAGAGGTGGAGGCGGCCGAGCCTGAGAGGCCCCGGCTCGATGACCAGAGTCCCGCGGCCGACCCGGTCGCGGTCGTGGAAAGGGAGAGCCCCTGGGACGAAGGCCTCGAAGAGCCGGGGAAGGGTTTCGCGCGCGAGGCTCGGCTGCTGGAAGATTTCAAAGCACAGGTCAAGATCGATACCGCGGAGTGGGCGGCGGAGCTGGAAGGCCTGCGCGAGCAGTTCGACCGCGCGGTGGAAAAACTGGAGAGCGCCCGCAACGCCGAAGAAATGCAGGACAGGCTCAAGGTTCTCAACAAGCTCGGCGGGTCGGTGACAGAAGCCCAGCTACGCCTTGACCGGGCCTCACGAGATCTCAAGAACACAATGCGCGCGCGCCGTCGGTCTTCGGAGTCGGCGCGGTCCGACTGGGGCCGCGGCCGTTGGCGAGACCGAACCCACCATGCGGACGCGGCCTTGGAGAGGTTGCGCGAAGAACTGCGCGAGCATCTCGACACGGCGACCGGGCTCGGTGACGAGTTGGCGTCCGCGCACAGGCGCGCACGCGATCTGGAACGCGAGTGGGAGCAGGATTCCGCAGAATCTGAGACAGAATCGGGAGAGCTGAGCGCGGGGACGCCCGATGCAACGGACGGTGCCTCCTTCGCCCCGGAGGTGAGCGTCACGCGGGTGCGGCTGACCAAGGATGTCGAGGGGGTGGACATCCAGGGCATCGGCGTGATCATCGGGGACCGCAACCGGCAGGTGAACGTCCACCGCTACGACGTCGGACCTCCACGTGCCTCGCTCCAGGACGTCCTGAACGCCGATCCACGGCGGCTGCGGGCCCTCGCGGTCCTCAGTGAGCGTCCCGATGACGCCGAGGCGAACCGCAGGTTCCGTCGCCTGCTGTCGGGAGCAGACCAGGTGTCGGCCGGCTCGATCCGCTATCTCGACGGTCCGGGTCCTGGCAGCGTCAGGGTCTCGGCAGCGCGCACCGGCGCGGGCGGCATCCATGTGAACGGGTCCTCCGGCGTGGTCGTCGGTGACAGCGGCTTCCAGCGCAACACGTTCCGCTATCGCGTCGAGCACCCGGCCGTCCCTCTCGAAGGCAGGTTGCGCGACGATCCGAGACTCGCACGCGACGTGGCCGTTCTCTTCAGGCATCCGCACAACGACGCCGTCCGGCGTTCTGTCGAGGACCGTCTGCACAACGCCTGCGGCGGAGGCGGCGGGGTGCGGTATCTGGACGCCATGCCGGGACGGTCCGTGAAGGTCACCGGCGGAACCGGGGTCTCGCTCGGTGAGGGCAACACGAGGACCGACGAAATCGACGTCCGGGTGGATCGGCCGAATCTGGATTTCTAGCGCCCTGGGAGTGGACGTCAGAACGTGCTGAGAAGCGCGGCCACCAGTCCGTCGGCGGCTTCGGTGTCCTCTAGGAGTTCGTCCGTCACCCGCAGCCGCAGGCACGAGGCGTAGGTGCCGTCCCGCAGGACTCCGACGGTCAACCGCGCGATCCGGCCCTCCGGGTGCCGGGCCGCGGCCGTCACGTCCTGCTCCACACCTTCTCTGGCCGCCTTCGGCAGGACGAGGATCCGCCTGGACAGCACGCACCCCACGACCTCGCCGGGCCACCTGATCCGGGCCAGAGCCTCGTCGATGCCCAGCACATCAGGCGGCTCGGCCAGATCGTCCAACGACTGAGCCACCGGCACCAGCGTGCCCGGCGGGGCGGCCTCGACCTCCGCCGCCAGTTGCGGTTCCGCTGCGATCAGCCTCTCCCGATCCGCCAAGGCGAACAGGCGCGGCAGCTTCCCCCAGCCTTCTTCGGCGAGGTGCCGCTCCACGGTCAGTACAGCGGACCTCAGCTTCTCCCGCTCCTGGATCGCGCCCATACCGACCATTGTCGGCGCATCGAGAGGCCCGTGAACAGGAGGGCGGTGAGGCGCGCGTGCTTGGTCATGACCATGCTCCCCGGTGGTCGCCGACCCACGTCGCGAAGGTGCGGGTGCGACGGCCGAGAATCTTGTCGACCTCGTGGGTGACCGTGGGCGGTCGCCGCGTCTCGCGCTCGCAGCGCGCCATGAGCGCCCGGACGATGACCCCGGCGACGTCGCGCTCGTGGATCATCGCTTCGGCGAACCCCACAAACGGGCCCTGGCCGTCCTTGGCGGCGCGAGGGTGGACGAAGAGTCCGCGAACACCCTTCAGTGCCGCGCGGATCGCCTCAGGCGCGACGCCTTCCGCTCCGGCCCGGAGCACGGCGTCGAGGACACGGGACACGGCCCGGACCTCGACGCCCTCCGCGAGCAGGGCCTCCACAAGAGGACGTCCGATGGTTCCGGTGGCTTTGGCGTTGGACGCGCCGCGCAGTTCGGTCATGAGCACGACGCCGGCCGGTCCGGCGGCCAGCCGTCCGACGAACCGCGGTACGCGCATCGGCTTCTTGGCGCCCAGCATCGCCGCCAGTTCCGGCAGCCATTCGGCGACCGGGGCGGGGTCGTCGCCGACGATGTTGCAGACACCGCGGCCGCCGTTCTCCACGGTTGCGACCGTGGCCTCGGAGGCGTCGGCGATGTGGACGAACGACCACACTCCGCCGCCGTCGCCGACGACCGGGAACTTGCGCTTGCGGATCATCTCCAACTGCTCGGAGCCTGGCGCCATGGAGGTACCGCGTCCGTAGAACGCGCCGTAGGGCAGCACGATCCCTTCGGTCCAGTCGGCGCCCAGCACGGCCTTTCCAAGTGCTCGATCGCGGCGATCATCGGGCCCATCTGGGCGACCGGTGAGCGATCCATGGAGGCTTGCTCGTTCTTGACCGGCCCACCGGTCCGGGCATAGTTGACATCCTCCCCCTCGTGAACGAGGGGGATTCCAACAGCGACCAACTACCCCGTGAGGGGCAGGTCGTGTTGAGGTTCACGGTTCGCAGGCCCGCCCAACGGCGAGCCTCTCCGTGCAGCGACCGCATGCCCTGCGGCCGTATCGCGTATGTTCATTGCCGCGTTCACGTCGGCGTTGACCCGGAACCCGCAGGCGACGCACGAGAAGACCGCTCGGCTCTTGCGGCTCTCCCCGGCGACATGCCCGCAGGTGCTACTGGTCCGCGAGGTGTTACGCGGATCGATCTTGATGACGCGTCCGGGCGCCTTGTCCTCCAGCCGCCGCACCAGACCGCCCCACCCGGCGGCCAGGATGCCCCGGTTCAACCCGGCCTTCTGAGCCACGCGGCGGCCCGGCGCCTCCACCGTGCCGCGCGCCGACCGGGTCATCCCCGCGATGTTGAGATCCTCGACACCGATCACATCGAACCGGCGGGCCAGGCTGGTGGAGGTCTTCTCGATCCAGTCGTTGCGGCGGTCGGTCTCCCGGGCTTTCAGCCGGGCGATCGCGGCCTTGATCCTTGCGCGCCGCTTCGACCCGCGCCGGGCGCGGGCGAGTCTGCGCAGCAGCCGCGCCAGCCGAGCCCGCTCCGTCTCTCGCAAGCCGGGTGCAGTGAGCAGGTCGCCGGTCGACAAGGCGACACTGACGGCCACACCTCGGTCTACCCCCACCAGCTCACCCGTGCCGGGCGCGGGGATGGGGTCGGGGATCGCGGCGAACGCCACATGCCAGCGCCCCGCCCGGTCCCGGGCGACACGGAACGATCTGGCGGTGTCGGGGACGAGCCCGAACCCGCCCGCAACCAGCGAACTCCGCCCGCGCCCGGGTGAGCTGGCGGCACTGCTCGGCGAACCCCGGCGCAGACCGGCGCCCCGGCCGCCAGCAACCGTGCTGCTCGACCGCGAGATTCCAGACGAACCGGGCGTGCCCGCAATGCTCCAGCAACGCCTGCTCTTGCACGGGTGTCGGCTGCAGACGGTAGCGGGACATGCGGTGAACGGCGGCCGGAGAGCGCCTCACATGGGCAGACGTGGATGAGAGGTGGCTCCTCGGGCCTGTCCGGCCGGCGCCGGGACGTGCGCCGTGTCCGGCCGCCGGTCGAGGATGGGCGGAGCGTCAGAAGTCGCAGGTGGGGAGGGCGCCCGCCAGCGGTTCGGGGATGGCCAGATCTTCGCCCAGGGCGACCGAGGCGCTGTGAGTGAAGTCGTCGCCTCTTGGCTCGGAGAAGATCGTGGCCTTGCCCTCCAGCCGGTCGACCAGCAGGTAAAGCGGGATGCCGGCGGCGGCGTAGCCGCGGCGCTTGGGCCCGCGGTCGCGTTCGGCGCCTTTTCGGTCACGCGGACGGCCGGACGTCACCTCCAGGACCATCGCCACCCCGTCGGGCTTGCTGTGCCACTCGCCTCCCGCGAGGGCGCCTTTGGGGGCCGGCGATCCCATCAGGGACGTACTCTCCCTCCGGGCTGATCAGCGTCAGGTTCCGGTGCAGCCGTAGCCCATGGACCTCTCGAACCCAGTCGTCGAGGGCCACAACGATGGTCTCGTGCCGCCCGTCCTGGGGCTGTGACACGATGATCTCTTCGTCAATGAGCTCGGCGCCGAAGCCCGGCATCATGTCCAGTGTGGACAACGCTTCCCGCAATACGCCACGGACATATGACGGCTCTTCGGGCACGGTCATCCAAGTACTCCGTTCGGAAACCTGACCTAGACGGGGTTTCCTCGGCCCCCATGGCCTCAGGTCGACGGCAACGGTGGCGCGGACGAGCGCGTGCCGGGGATCAGCTCAGGTCAGGTCGAGGCTTCCGCCCTTGACCCGGTCGGCGAACGCCTGCCAGGCGGACGGGCCGAACACGAGCTTCGGCCCGTCCGGGTCCTTGGAATCCCGCACCGCCACCGCCGCCGCCAAGTCCGCCACCTCGACGCATGCCCCACCGGTGTCATCGCTCCGGCTGCTCTTCTGCCACTGCGCAGCCGCGGTCAGCATGAAGGAACCAAGTTCAACGCAGGCGCCTCCCGAAGAGTCGCTGTGACTGCTCTTGCGCCAGCGGATGACATTGGCATCCCACATGATCACAACTCCTCCATCACCGATCTGATGATGCGCACGGATTCCTCTGCCGAGTACGCCGTCGCTCTCACTTGATCAAAGAGTACGACAAGCTCCTCAAGATCATGGGTTCCTTCGATCAGCCTGCCATGCCCTCCGGCTGCATCCACGAAGCCAACATCGGAACGGTCTTCCAAGCTCATGAGGACGATGCCGCTGGCCTGGAAGACTGGCGCATCAGCCGGAAAGATCTGCAGTGTGACATGCTGCAGTTCCGCCAGATCGAGCAGGTACTGAAGCTGTCCCCGCATCACCTCGGCACCGGCCGCACGACTCCTCACCGCGGTTTCACCGAGAAGGACCAGGAGCCACGGAGGGTGTTCCTTCTCAAGGACAGCCTTCCGGGCCATCCTGACCGCAAGCAGTTCCTCGACCTTCTCCTGCCGGTGACCGACCACAAGGACCCTGCGGGCATATTCCTCTGTCTGAAGCAGGCCCGGGATGAGCAACGGCTCGAAGAGCCTCATGTACGTCGTGTCCGGCTCAACCTCGATGAACGGGCGGAACCCCGGAGGCACGACCTGGATGCGTTCGAGTTGTTGATTCCACGCCCACATGCGCTGGAACGCGCCGTTCGTCTCGAAGAAGGAGTCGCAGTCATGGGCGAAGTCTTCGGAAGGGGCGCTCTTGCCTGACTCGATCTGCCCGATCCACTGAGGCGTATAGCCGAGCCTCTCCGCAAGTTGAGGCCGAGACAAACCGGACACTTCCCGATAAGTGCGCAATTCCACACCGAAGTACTCGGTCGGCGAGGACGGGACGCCTGGGTCGCGAGGGCGACGGGGCACGGGAACCTCCGAGGATTCGAAAGCGGGGGGCTACTTTCTAAAAGCGCCGGTGGATTTCCATCTGTGGGCTTCTTGCTCTTCCAGACGATAACTCGATCACACCATGATTGGGGGCGGTAACGGAGAGAAATCACACCGAAAGTTCGAACTGATCATGGACATGCCCGTCAACCCCGCTGACCAGGCGTTGGCCCGACTCCGCGAGGACTTCCAGGGTCACCGAATCTGGCGTGCAACACGCTACGACGGAAAGCTCGGCGATTGGGTCGCCACTCTGCACGACCCAAAGGCCGGTGTAGATCCGACCGTTGTACGCAACACCTCAGAAGAACTCCGTAAGGCGCTCACTAACGAACTCAATCGCGCGTCCACCCGAGGGATATCCGCACCCAGCAAGTGGGTGCGCTGGTAATGGGCGCCCCAACTTCTCCGATTACGGCCCATCTCGACCGACTTGCCCAAGAAGTCATCCGGGAAGGCTGGAAGGCCGTCCCACGCTATGAGGGCCCGCACCCGCTCCTTCGCGTCTTCGATCCGGCCGTGCCGGACTTCGGGGAGAGCGTCACGCTCATCCCCGGAACGTCGTCCAATATCTGGTGGTACCGGTCAAGCACCGGCGAAGACCTGGCCCCGCACACGAAGCCGATCCGCGCGGCGCAGCGGATCACCCGAATCCTCACCCCCTTCGTGACGGCCGCGCTTGCCGCCCGCACGCACCAGCGGGAGACGAGCGCCACCGCACTCCCCACTCCCCCGCCCGATTCAGACCCGTCCCGCGCGCGAACGATCGCCGAACTGCACGCGCGCTTCGGTGTCATCTGCTGGTGGGGTACCCACACCAAAGAGTGGTGGGCGCTCATCCCCGGCGGGACGCGATGGAGGCTGGTCAACGCACCCGACCCGGACGCCCTTGCTCGGATCATTCTTGCGGACCGACCCCACTAGCCTTTTCCGATGGCCCTGGGTGATCTCGATCTTGAACAGTGGCGAAACCTGAGCGACCGCGACGCCGCGCGGCTCGCGGGCCGGATCGCTGAGCGGGCTGGCGCGGAGGTGGTGGAACTCGGCGGGCGCGGAGGCGGGCGGTCCGCATTGTTCCGGCGCGCCGACACTCTGTACGGCCTGGTGCCCGGCGGGGACGTCCAGGTCGGCTATGACGGTGGCCGGTTCGCGGCCTCTCCAGGGCAGCTCGCCTCGTACACCGAGTCGTACGAGGAGTACGGCGCGCCCGGCGAGGACTACGGGCTGCCCGCCGAGATCGGCGAGTACGTCGACATGGTGACCTCGCCGCCGCGCACCGCGCAGATCCCGCCGCTGCTGGTGGCGGTGGACGCGCGGGACGCCGGGCTCACCCGGGTCGCCCCGGACCACCCCCTCATCGCCGAGGTCGCCGCCCATGCGGGTGACCGCCGGGAGCTCCGGCTCACCTGGCCGCCCGGTGCCCGGCCGGCCCGCCAGGCGCGCATACTGCTCAACGCAGACAGATCGGTCACCGACGCCTGGCTCATGTTCTCGCTCGCCGACGACATCGCGCGCATGGCCGATGAAGGCATGCGGCTGCTCACCCCGGACGAGTGGGAACACGCCTGCGGCGGGGGCGCCACCACGCTGTTCCGCTGGGGCGACGACTGCCCCACGGACCGTTACCCGACCGCGCGCATGCGCCGGGACGGGGAGGTCGTGCCTTCAACCGGCCCGCAGCTGGAGCCGAACGCGTTCGGCTTGAACATCGCCCAAGATCCCTATCGCTACGAGCGCACCGCCGACCCGGCGGTCTGCTGCGGCGGTGACGGCGGCGGCATGATCGGCGGCGGTGCGGGCTTCTTCTGCGGCTGGCTCACCCTCGCCACGGCCTTCCGCGACGACGCCCACTCCGAACAGACCGACAACGAGGCCCGCGACCTCCTCGTCCGCCCCGCCATCCCGCTGGTCTGACAGGTCCGCCTTTAGGAGTCGCGTTCCTTCAGCAGGGCCTTGTGGATCTTGCCTACGGGGGTCAAGGGGACGTCCGGGGTGATGACGAACTGGCGCGGGACCTTGTAGTCGGCCAGGCGGTCCCTGCAATAGGTGGTCAGTTCTTCGGTCGTGGGTGGCTCAGCGTCGGGGCGGGGGACGACGTAGAAGCGGCCCACCTCGCCGAGGATCTCGTCCGGGATGCCGATACCGGCGGCCATCGCGACCTTGGGGTGGCTGGTCAGGACGTTCTCGATCTCGACCGGGTAGACGTTGAAGCCGCCCTGGATGTACATCTCCTTCTTGCGGCCACGCAGGACTAGGTGGCCGTCGGGTTCCATGGCGACCATGTCGCCCGTGGCCAGCCAGCCGTCGGGGAGGAAGACCTCAGCGGTTTCGGAGGGCATGTCCCAATAGCCGGCGGTGACGCAGGCGCCGCGGATCTGGAGCTCGCCGGTCTCGCCCGAAGGCAGGGCGGCGCCGTCGGGGCCGGCGACCCGGGCCTCGAAGTCGCCGATGATCGCGCCCAGGGTGCGCGAGACCGTCTCGGGGTCGTCGTCCAGCGGGGACAGGACGCAGGCGCCCGAGGATTCCGAGAGTCCGTACAGGCCGTAGAGCGGGACGCCAGGGAAACCCTGCCTGATCGCGTCGGCGAGGGCCGGTTCGACGTTGGAGCCGCCCGCCATGCAGAGGCGGACGGACGAGACGTCGTGGTCGGCGAAGTCGGGGCGGCCGAGCATCAGCACGTACATCGTCGGGACGGCGCCGAGGAACGTCACACGGTGGCGTTCGACGGCGCGCAGGGCGGCGTCCGGGGAGAACGCGGGGAGCAGCGCGACCGAGCCGCCGCTGAGCAGCGCGGACATGATCGTGCAGGTGATGCCGCCGACATGGTTGAACGGGAGATGGCCCAGGAGGACGTCGTCCTCGGACATCCCGAAGTGGTCCGCCTGCGCGGACGCGGAGGCCAGGATGCTGCCGTGGGTGATGACCGCGCCTTTGGGGCGGCCCGTCGTCCCGGAGGTGTAGAGGATCATCAGCGGGTCGGACGGCTCCACCGCGCCGCGGGCCGCCGCCAGCGCCGCCGGGTCGGACGGCGTCGCGGTCAGTTCGTCGAAGCCCGCGCCGAAGTAGACGCCGGGGATCTGTGACGATTCGTAGAACGCGGCGAAGTCGAAGTCCGCAACGGCGTCGAGGCTGATGACCATCCGCGCCCCGCTCTGGCCGAGCATGTAGGACAGCTCCCGCTCCCGGTAGCGGACGTTGAGCGGGACGACGACGGCGCCGATCCGCGCCGCGCCGAAGAACGCCGCCAGCCATTGCGGGGTGTTGAGGCCGAGCAGGCCGATCCGGTCGCCGCGGGAGACCCCGCGGGCCAGAAGGCCGGCCGCGACCCGGTCGGTCAGCTCGTCGAACTCGGCGAACGTGATGGTGCCGTCGCCGTCGTGCAGGAACGCCTTTTTCCGTGCCGCCGCGTCCTCAAGCGCGGCTCCGACCGTCACTGCCCGCATGTCGCCCTCTTTCGTCCCGGTAGCTGGTCATGGGAGCGGGGTGCGCACACCTCAGAGCTTGCGGCCGACGCCCGCGTAGAACCAGATGGGCAGGGCCTCTTCCAGCGTGACCGGACGCTCGGGACGCCACAGCGGCGCCCAGACCACGCCGGGGTCGAGCAGTTCGAAGTCGCCGAACAGGCCCGTCACCTGTTCCCGGGTGCGGGGCGTGCCGGGCGCGTTCGTCCTTCTGTAGACCTCGACGACCTTCGCGACGATGTCGGGGACGCCGTCGGCCGAGGCGTGGGTGATCGCCATGTGGCTGCCCGGGGCGAGCGCGTCGCGCAGCTCGGACATGATGCCGGGCGGGTCGTCCTCGTCCTGGATGAAGTGCAGGGTCGCGATCGTCAGCAGCGCCACCGGCTTGCCGAAGTCCAGCAGCCCCGTGATCTCCGGGTGCTCAAGGATCTCGCGGGGGCGGCGGATGTCGGCCTGGACCATCCGCGTGCCCGGCGAGTCGGCGAGGATCGCGCGGCCGTGCGCGACGACCTGGCCGTCGTAGTCGACGTAGGCGACGCGGGCGCCGGGGTTCACCGACTGCGCGATCTGGTGGACGTTCTGCTGTGTGGGCAGCCCCGTGCCGATGTCGAGGAACTGGTCGATGCCCTGCTCGGCCATGTACCGGGCGGCGCGGCCCATGAAGGCCCGGTTCTCCCTGATCAGGGTGATCAAAGTGGGGTCGGCCGCCTTCGCCTCCTCGGCGCGGGCACGGTCGGCCTCATAATGGTCCTTGCCGCCGAGGTAGTAGTCGTACATCCGAGCGATGTTCGGCACGTTCGGGTCGAATCCGCCGGGCCGAAGCCGATCGCCTGCCACCGTGTCTCCTCACCAGCCGCCACGCCGATCTTCATATGCCACCCTATGGCGTGCGATCGCCCTTTCGGACCGCTCCATACGGACTCTCGATCACGATTCGGTCCCGCGTGTCCCGACCGGGGAAGAGCGCGGGGAGGCCGTGTCCGCCGACGCCTCGCCGGTCGCGCGAGCGCAGCACAGGACGACGATTGGCAGCAGCGTGATGAGGGCGAAGGTGACGAGCCGGATGCCGTAGTCGTTGACCACGGCGCCGATCACGCATGTGGTCAGGATCGCCACGAGCGTGGGACGCAGCGTCGGCCACTCGCGCAGAGCGGCGTCGAACCAGGCCGGTGAGAACCGTCCGGGCCACGCGAGCGTCAGCACCAGGAGCGCGAGGACGAGAGCGGTCCCCCAGGCCACCGGACCGCCCGCCAACGAGCCCAGCGCATAACCGGCTTTGCGTTCGACGAGCTGCCATGCCTGGCCGTCGAGCACTTCCTGGACGAAGCGTCCGGCATGCGTGCGCGACGCCGGAGGCCGCAGCCAGTCGGCCACCCCCACGGCCGCGACCACGGCGACCGCCGCCGATCCGACGGCCGCCAGCCGCACCGGTGTCAGCCGCACCCCGGCGATCCTGAGCGCCAGCACCGCGACCCCCGGGATCAGGGCCAGGCCGCCTCCCACGTCGGCGCCCCAGCCGGGCCAGGTGTCGACGGCCACGGCGACGGCGCCGATGACCGCGACCGCCGTGGTCGCCGCCCGGCGCCGCCCGCGGGCGGTCAGTTCGGCCGCGGCGGCCCCGGCCAGCACCAGGGCGGCCACGGAGAAGACGGCGAAGGTGGAGTTGCCGAATCCGTAGTACCGGCCGCCGTACAGCGCGGACGGACCGAACGGGCTGGCACGGTGCAGCAGAGTGCCCGTCGCCGCGTCCACGACGAGCACGCTGAAGGTGAGCAGGCTGACCGCCAGGGGCGCCTGCCAGAGCGGACGCGCGGGCAGCAGCGCCACCGGCACGACCGCCACCGCGACGGTGACGGCCAGGGCGCCCCAGAGGGACACGTCCGGGAACGGGCTGTGCCACCACCGCGTCAGCGACACCAGATACACCGACACCGGCAGCACCGAGAAGGCGAGCGTCGCACCGGCGAAGCCCCGCCTCCATCTCCCGGACGAGCGATGCCACACGAACGCGGCCACGGCGAACAGCACGAGCTGCGCCGCCGCCACCGTGAGGAGGAGCAGTCCCGCCCAGCGCCGCAGCACCTGGTCGGTCGTGGTCACGGCCCCCAGTTCGTGGACGGTCCTCGTCGCGTCGGTGGGACGTGCCCGCCCGAGGGAGATCGGGGCGCCGCTGAACTCCGCCGGCTCGGGGGCGCCGACCGCGTCCAGGAGGGTGCTGGGGACGTCCAGCAGCCGGACGACCCCGCCCCAGCGGGTCGAGGTGACCGTCAGCAGCGCCGGATCGTGCCGGGACGCGGTCACCGGGCCGCGGACCATGCTCACCGCGAGGTGCGGCGTCCCGCCCGGCGGCTCGGTCACGCCCTGCACCAGCACGGTGGCCTCGTCGTCAAGACGTTGGAGCACCCCGCCCGCGAACGCGTCGATCCTCGCCAGCGAGTTCAGCCGCCCGGATCCCGACTCCACGACCTGGCCGCCGTCGATCACCGTGACCGGGCAGCGGAGGGCGGAGTCGTCCACGGTGGCGCTGTAGCGTCCGACGGTTCCGTCCGGACGTGCGAGTGCGATCGCGGCACCGGGGCCGATGGCGGTCTCGCATCCCTCGTGCTCCGAGAGCGCCCTGCCGAGCGCTCCGGGGCGCGGTGAGAACTCCGACCGGCGCTGAGAGTCGACGAGCCGGTCCCACCGGCCCACACGCGCCCCGCCGCCGGTGTCCCGCACCGCCGGGAGCGGGACGCATTCGCCGTCGTCCGTGCGCGGGCCCACGCCGGCCTGCCCCGCCGACAGCGACAGCCAGCCGTCGGACGCGCACGCCGAACCACCCGTCGTGCGCACGGTCGCCGCGCCGGTCGCCGCGCCGCCGGTGAGCAGCCGCCACAGGTGCGGGGTCTGGTCCGCGCGGATGTCCCCCCACGCCAGCCCGGCGACGCCGATGACCACCACCGGCGCACGGACCGGGCGGACGTCCGCACCCGAGCGCCCCGCGATCTGCACCGCCGCCGACCCGATGACCAGGCAGACGAGCACGGCCGCCCACCCCACCGCGATCCCGCCGCGTCTCCCCGCGCCAACGATCATGTGCGCCATGGTCCAGCCACCCGCCACGACCGGCAACCCCGGGGACCTGCTCCATGCTCAGCCGCCGCTGCGGACCTGTTCGACGAAGTCCCAGAGGGCGCGTTCGCGGGCGGTGTCGTAGGACTCGTCGGACGAGGGCACTGCCCGCGTGCGGTCGATGTAGGAGCCGGAGGGTGCGGTCGTGCGGCCGAGCACGGCATCGGCGAGCTTGCGTCCGGCGGCGGAAGCCGACTCGGCCATGGGCGTGACGGAGAGCCCCGGGAGGACCCACCGGTTGAGGAAGCGATCGACGGGGCCGGCGGCGCGGGCCAGTCCGGTGCCGGGCACGAGGCCGGGGTTGTAGGAGACGATGTCGACGCCCTCGGGCAGCCGCCTCGCCCACTCGTGCACAAGGTAGATCGCGGCGAGTTTGCTGGTCGAGTAGGCGGTGCGGCCGGCCGCGACGGTCGCCGGCCTGGGGAAGGCGCTCGGCCGCGCGAGGGTCTGCGGGGCGGACCAGCGCGGCGCCGGGACGATCCCGAAGGTGTGCCTGAAGTCGCCGAAATGCGTGTCGCTCACGGTGATCAGGATGCGCGCGGGGGCGCGGAACCGGTGCTCGAAGGCGTGCAGCAGCAGATGGTTGGCCAGCACGTTCACGGCGAAGGTCGTCTCGTACCCGTCCGGCGTGGTGTGCAGGGCGTCGACGAACTGGACGCCGGCGTTGCCGGCGAATGCGCGAAGGGCGGGAAGTTCGCCCTCCTCGATCATCCGGTCCACGGCCTCGGCGGACGAGCGGATGCCGTCGATGCTCGCCAGGTCCGTGTCCACCAGCGTGACGTTGCCGCTGATGGCCCGCAGCTCTTCCAGGGTGTCCTGGCCTGACTCCTTGCGTGCGAGCAGGACCAGGTGGGTGTCCGGATCATCGCGCAGGACGTTCGCGGCCGCGACGCGGCCGATCCCGCGCGTCGCCCCGGTCATTATCAGCGTGTGCATGTCTCGTCCCGTACCCTCACATCGGCCGCCCGGAAAGGGAACAGGGCACGCGCGGTGCCCGTCGCCGTGCTCGGTGCGGAAGTTTCAGTTGACGTTGTCAACATCGTGGCGATTTTCAGTGGACGTTGTCAACTGAAAGGTGGGGGATGGCCTCGCGAGCGGAGACGGCGGCGACGACACGGCAGGCGCTCCTGGACGCCGCGTCAGTGCTCCTCGACCGCGGCGGAGTGGACGCGGTGACGCTTCGTGACGTCGGGAGCGGCGCCGGGGTGTCGCGATCGGCGGCCTACCGCCATTTCGCCGACAAGCAGGACCTGCTGATGGCGGTGGCCGCGGCGGCGTGGAGTGCGGTCGCCACCCACCTGGAGGGGGTCGAGGCCGACACGACGCAGAGCCCAGATGAGGCCCTGCGCGATGCGCTGAGGGCGCTGGTGCAGCTCGCGCGGGCGCGTCCCCACCTGTACCGGCTCATGTTCGCTCCTCTGACGGGCGACGCGACCGCGGTGACCCAGGCGGCGGGCCAGGCGCAGGACGGGTTCCTGTCCATCGTCAGTCGCATCGTCGGGCAACGGGACGCGCCTCCGGTGGCGGGCCTGCTGATGGCGGCGACGCACGGCATCGTTGATCTGGAGCTGAGCGGGCACCTGTCGCCGGAGAAGTGGCAGGCCGACGCCGAGGGGATGATCGACCTTCTCGTGCGAACCGTCCAGGACCGATGACGGCAGGGCCTCGGCCACGCGCGCGACCGTCGCCCCGGCAGCCGCGCGGCTTCGCGAGGATCATCCGGACCTCGTCGTCCACATGAGCGAGCGGGAGAGCGAGGACGCCGCCCATCTGCTCCTCGCGCGGCACTGCGACATCGCCGTCGTCATCCCCAGCGGGCAGACCCCCGCCCCGGACGACGCCCGGTTCGCGCAGTGGCCCGTCCTCGATGAGCCGCAGGACCTGCTCGTCCCGGCCGGGCACCGGCTCGCCGGGCGCCGGACGGCCCGGCTCGCCGACGCGGCGGCCGAACTTTGGATCGGCTCGCCGGCCCGTCCCGACCAGCACCAGGTCATGCTCGCCGCCTGCGCCGCCGCCGGATACACGCCCCGCATCGCCCACGAGGCCAACGAGTGGTTCGCGGTCTCAGCACTCGTGGCCCGAGGTTTCGGCATCGGCCTGGTGCCCCGGCTGGCCCCGCTGCCGCCCGAGGACGAGGTGGTCCGCGTGCCCCTGCGCGGCGAGGCGGTGCCGTCGCGGCGCATCATCGCGATCGTCCGCCGGGGCAGCGACCGGCAGCCGCCCATCGCGCGGGCCCTGGAGGCCCTGCGCGAGCGGCGCGGGCGATGACCCCTCGCGACCTATGACGTGAATCGTGCACCCAGCCACATACCGGCGAGTAGCGTGCCATAATTCGAGCGGTCACACCTGGTGACCGTGCACCCGCCGACCGTAGGACCCAGCATGCGCTGATCGGATGTCAGGCGAACGGAGGACTCATGACCTTCCCCGCCGGGCACGAGCCGCCGGCCTTCGACCCGACGGTCCCCAACGAGAGCCGGATGCACGACTACCTCCTCGGCGGCAAGGACAACTTCGCCGCGGACCGCCAGGCCGCGCAGCAGGCGATCGAGCTTGCGCCGGAGCTGCCGGTCCTGGCTCGCGAGGGCCGCAAGTTCCTGCACCGGGTCGTGCGGTTCCTCGCCGGCGCGGGCGTCCGCCAGTTCCTGGACATCGGAACCGGCCTGCCGACCCAGGGCAGCGTGCACCAGATCGCGCAGGCGGTCGCACCGGACTGCCGCGTCGTCTACGTCGACAACGACCCCGTGGTCGGCGTCCACGCGCAGGCGATACTGAACGACGACCCGCTCACGACGGTCGTCCAGGCCGACATGCGGGACAGCGAGCTGATAGCCGGCCACCCGAACCTCCGCAAGCTGATCGACCTCGACCAGCCGACGGCGCTGCTGTTCTTCCACGTGCTGTACACCATTCCCGAGGACGACGAGGTGGCGCTGAGCGTCGCCCGGCTGGGCGACCTGATGGCGCCGGGCAGCTACATGGCGATCTCGCATCCGGTCAGCGACCTGTGCCCCGAGGTCACCGCCCGGATCGCTCACCTCTACCAGCAGCAGACTCACGTCATCCGCGGCGAGCCCCGCTCCAATGTGCGAACCAGAGCCGAGGTCGAACGGCTCTTCGCCGGCTGGGACCTGGTCGAGCCCGGTGTCGCCTACCTGACCCAATGGCGTCCCGACCATCAGGCGATAGAAGCGTCCAGGCCGATCTGGAGCGTCGGAGGCGTCGGCCGCAAGCCCGCGCCTGCCCAGGTGTGATCTAGGCGGCACGGGTGCCGTGGACGCTCACCTCCGTCAGGTGGAAGGTGAGGTTGGCGGTGTTCCCGAAACCGACCACCCGCACGTAGCGGGCCCTCGCCTCGGTGTTCATGGTGTCGCCCGCGTCGGCGGCGGGACGGGGCCCGTTGCGTCCGCCGATGGTGAACCAGTGGACGCCGTCGAGACTGCCCTCCAGCCGGTAGGTGTAGTAGCGGGTGCCGTCGACGTAGTTGCGGACGTTGACGCGGGACACTTCGTTGACGGCACCGAGATCGACCTGCCACCAGTTCTCGCCGTAGGTCATCTGGCCGCCCCAGTAGGGCGAGTTGGCGCGGCTGCCGTCGTTGGCGGCCTCCGGAGGCCGCCCGGGCTCGGACGAGAACGCCGTCACCGGCTTGCGGAGGCTCTGCAGCTCGTCGCCGGACCCGTCGCGGGACGTGTCGGGCGACGCGGCGATCCCGCCACCGAAGAGGGCGATCGCCTCCGTCGAGGTCTGGCTGTTGACCGCGCTGGCGAACATGCCGACGTCCCGCGCGCCCGCCCCGCCCGGGACCGTGCCCGAGCCGACCACGGCCCAGTTCTTGTTGTCGGAGCTGCATGAGCCGGTCATCCGGTCGCCGTCCCGGCGCAGCCGCACGTAGACGTCGCCTGCGGTGAAACCGCCGACCTCAGTGAAGTGGTCGAGGCCGCCGTCACCGTCGCTGTCGTAGGAGAAGACGCACCCATGCGCCGGTGTGACGGCGATGTCGGCGTACCCGGCGGACCCGGTCTTGGCCAGGTCGTCGCTCGCGACCAGACCGGCGCGGGTCCAGTCGGACGATCCGTCCAGCCGGGTCACTTTCGTGGAAACCGCGTGGCCCGAGGTGAGCCCGTCGTCCTTGTAGACGGTCGCGAACTCGTTGGTGCCGCCCCACATGTCCTTGCCGCCGGCGGCGATACCGACCGTGTCGCCGGTCTGCGCGAACGCCGCTCCGGTGGACGCGGCCGTCTTGTAAGGCGCCTCGATCGTGCGGCCGCCGATCATCAGGAGGGAGTGCGCGCTCGCCTGCTCGGAACCGCCCTTGGCGGTACGCCACGAGACCGTGGCGTCGAGGCTCGGCAGCGTGCCGGGCTTGGCATCGGACGGTGCGGTCACCGTCCAGGTCGCCGTTTCGGTGCCCGCGGGATCGACGTCGTCCCCCGAGCCGGCCGACTCCGTCACGATCTTGTAGTCGGCGGGCGCCGTCAGCCGGAAGCGCACCCCGCGCGCCGCGCTCAGCGTCGACTCGTTGGTGAAGGTCGCGGTGACGCGGACGGTGCCGCCCGGCCCGACGCCCTTCCGGTCGGTCGCGACGGTCAGCGCGCCGGCCGGCTCCTCCGCCACCCGTCCGGCCAGCCGGTACGCGTCGCCGCGTGGCTCGGCGGCGTAGCGGGTGCCCGCGCGCGCCCAGCCCTCGGCGACGGCGCGCCAGTCGATCTGACGCGGCTCGGAGCCCGTCTTCAGCGCGCGGTCCAGCTCGTCGAAGAACATCTTCCAGCGCTTGGCGTAGTAGCCGCCGACCAGGCCGTTGAACTCGCGGCGCGCGTAGTCCTGGAGCCCGGGACTGTCGCTCTCCCACAGCGTGACGAGCGACTTCAGGTTGTAGTCGAGCGTCGCGGCCTCCCGCGGGTCGGCCGCCTGCCGGGCCGCCTCGCGCTGCCAGGTGCCGAGGAGGAAGTTCGGATCGGTGCCTAGGACCTCGTCCAGGAGGCGGAGCTCGGACGACCAGCGGCCGGTGAGCGTCGCGAAGGCCGTGCGGTCGCCGTCCCGGTAGGCGTCGCGGATCTTCGGCAGGAGCAGCCTGCCGCGGTTGGCCAGCACTTGGCGGGCGACGTCGACGAGGTCGTAGCGGTACGCGCCGGAGCGCCGCAGCCGCGGATCGACCTGGAGCAGCTCGCGCAGGGCCTTCTCGAACTCGCCGGGGTCGTACTGCAACGGCGTGCCGGTGTTCGCGAGGTTCGGCTGGTCGTCGAACAGGCCGGTCACGTGCCGGGTGTCCTTGCCCGCCGGCCAGGAGTAGACCGTCCTGCCGATGAGCCGCCAGGCGGCGAGCGCATGCGGATCGGCGGCGCCGTACCGGGCGGTGGCGTACGCGTCGAACCAGGCGTTCATGTCGACCGGGCCGTCCCGCCACGGCATGTCGGCGAAGAACGCCACCGCGGCCGGGTTGTTGTCGATGGCCTCGGGCATCAGCGCGATGCCGTTCATGGCGGTGCCCGGCCTGGCCTGCCAGGCGTGGAACTTCTCGTTCCAGACGGTGAGGCCGGCGCCGAAGTTCTGGTGGCCGCCGAAGTTCCAGATCGTGCCGAATGCGTACGGCGTGCCGAGGAAGTCCTTGTCGCGATCGGTGATGTTCGGCTGCTCGGTGATGCCGTCCACGATGAACATCCGGGAACGGTCGACCGCCTGCAGCGTCTCCTTGCGGGGATTGTTCTGCCAGCCGAGGATGACCCAGGTCGCGCCCGGGTGGGCGGCTTCGAGCGCGTCCTGCACGGCCTTGGACGCCTCGGGCACCGGGACGTCCCCGGCCCGGCCGCCCTCGTGCAGCAGGTCCATCTTGTACATCGTGCTCGCGCCGTACAGGTCGGTCTGCGCCTTGTAGAACGCGCCCGCGACCCTGCCGAACTCCGGCCCGGTGGGATCGAGCCAGTCCGGACGCTCCAAGCCGTTCCAGGTGCCCTGCGGGACGGTCTTGGCCCCCGGGTTGCGGGTCTCGAAGTCGGTCGGGACGGTGCCGTAGTAGCCCGGGAGTACCGGCGTCATGCCCAGCTCACGCAGCCGGTCGACCATGCGGCGGGCGAGCGCCGCGCGCCGGTCGATCAGCTGCTGGGAGATCGGTGAGTCCGTGCAGCACATGTTCTGCAGCAGCCACCATGCCTGGTGGCCCGGCTGCGGGATCCACGCGCGCATGTCCGCGGCGCCGTAGCCGAACTGCTGGAAGGCGCGCTGGTAGACCGCGTCCTGGCCCTCGTACACCAGGACCTCGTTGATGCCGAGCAGGGCGAGCGCGTCGATGCGGCGCTCCCACTCCTGCCAGCTCAGGTACGCGCCCGCGTAGCCCTCGTTGGTGTCGTTGAGCGCGAACCGGTGGGCGACCGAGGCGTCCGCCTCGATCGGCGCGGCCGGCAGCGGCAGCCGTCCGGGAAGGTCCAGCTGCGTGCCGCCGATGGCGACGTCGGCGTGCACGACCTCTCGCAGGTACCGGCCGAACCCGGTGAGCTGGACGGACGGGGACGTGCCCGCGATGACCAGCCGCCCGTTCTCCGTGAAGATCTGGAAGCGGTCGGCGCCGGCGCCCTTGCCGATCGTCCGCAGTGTGACCTGGCGGGCCCGGTCCCTGCCGAGGATCCGCTCCAGCGCCCGGGCGGCGGGCCCGGCGTCCCGTGCCGCGGCCACCTGTGCCGCGCGCCGTCCTTCGGCCGCCGCCGTCGGCGCCGCCGCCGCCAGCGACATGACGAGCAACGCGGCCATCGCGACGATGACCGGCCGAGAGCGGCCACCTGTTTCCCGTAGTCGGCCCGACACCATGGCGGACACCTCCACCGCAGGTTTATTAAGGTCCTTACTAAACTAGGATCGAGCTCATAATGAACGCGCCGCACCCCTCGGTCAAGGGTGCGGCGGCGATCTTCCGGAGGGGGCATGGGAGAGGAGCGCGCGGTCGGCACGCCGGTGCTGCGCCGCCTCAACACCGCGGCGGTGCTGCGCGCGGTGCGCGAGCGCGCACCCGATCCGGTGCGGCTGGCCGAGCTGGTCGAGCTGACCGGCCTCACCCGCCCCACCGTGGGGCAGGCCGTGGACGACCTGGTCGAGGCCGGCTGGCTCCAGCAGCACGACCCGGCCGCCGCCTCCCGCCAGGGCGGCAGGCCGGCGGTGCGGGTCTCGCTCCGCGGCCGCGCCGCACCCGTGCTCGGGCTCGACGTCGGCCCGCACACGGTCAGCGCGGGGATCTCCGACCTCGTCGGCCACCGCCTGGCCGCCGTGCGCCGGCCCGTCGAAGAAGGCGAAGCCGGGCGCCTGCTCGGCGTCGTCGACGAGGTGACCGAGCGCGCCCTCAGGGAGGCCGGCCTCGGCGCCGGCGACGTCGCGGGGGTGGTCATCGCGACCCCCGGGATCGTCGACCCCGGCTCCGGCCGGATCCTGCTGGCGCCGAGCGTGCCGGGCTGGACCTCGGTGAACCTGTCCGACCATCTCCGCGGCCGCTTCCGGTGCCCGGTCCAGGTGGAGAACGACGCCAACCTCGCCGCCCTGGCCGTCGCAGGAGAGCGCGGCACGTTGCTGGCCGTCCAATGGGGCGAGCGCCTGGGCGCGGGCGTCGTGATCGACGGACGCCTTCACCGGGGCACCGGATCCGCCGGTGAGATCGGCTTCATCCGCCCGCCCGGCCACGTCCCGGACACCGGCGACGGCCGCGGCCCCCTGGAGCGCACCATCGGCGCCGAGGCCATCGCCGAGCAGGCCCGCCGCGCCGCCCGCCGGCACCCCGGATCCGCCCTGCACGCCGGCGCGCCCGACGCCGCCGCCGTCTTCGCCGCAGCCGCCTCCGGCGACGCCACGGCGCAGCGGATCGTGGACGAGGTCGCGGCGACCTTCGCCCAGGCCATCGCCCCGGCCGTGCTGGTCCTCGCCCCGGACGCCGTCGTGATCGGCGGCGGGGTCGCCCGCGCCGGGTCCGTCCTGCTCACGGCCGTCACCCGGCACCTGGCCGACCTCACCCTCAGCCCGCCCGCGGTGGAGTTCTCCGGCCTCGCCGAGGACACCGTCCTCACCGGCGCCCTGTGCCTCGCCCTGGACGAGGTCTGGCACCGGCGCCTGGCGGCACCCTGACAGATGCGCGCTCCTGAGCGAACGGCGGGCGCCCGCACATGACCGATTCCGGTGAACCCTGGATTCCCGAATCAAGTTCTAGTATCTAAGAAGCACGAATCCGGCTCCAGTACGTCCATCAGGAGGCACCAGTGCAGACACGAGCGGCGATCCTGTGGGAACCGCACACCGACTGGAGCATCGAGGACATCGAGCTCGACGAACCCAAGGCGGGCGAGGTGAAGGTCAAGCTCGCCGCGTCCGGCCTCTGCCACTCGGACGAGCACATGGTCACCGGCGACATGGTGCTCGATCCCGAGATCGCGGCGCTGCTGGAGCTGGAGCAGTTCCCGGTCATCGGCGGGCACGAGGGCGCCGGCGAGGTGGTCGCGGTGGGCCCCGGCGTCACCACGCTGCAGGAGGGCGACCACGTCGTCCTGTCGTTCATCCCCGCCTGCGGCCGCTGCCCCTCGTGCGCCCGCGGCCGCCAGCACCTCTGCGACCTGGGCGCGGTCCTGCTGGCCGGACGGCAGATCGGCGACATGACCGCCCGGCACCACTCCAAGAGCGGCAAGGACCTCGGCATCATGTGCTGCACGGGGACGTTCTCCCCGAACACCGTGGTCAGCGAGTCCACCGCCATCAAGATCGACGACTGGATCCCGCTCGACAAGGCCGCGCTGGTCGGCTGCGGCGTCACCACCGGATGGGGCTCGGCCGTCAACGCCGCCGACGTGCGGCCCGGCGAGACCGTCGTGGTGATCGGCATCGGCGGCATCGGCATGAACGCGGTGCAGGGCGCGGCCATGGCCGGCGCCCGGCACGTCGTCGCCGTCGACCCGGTCGACTGGAAGCGGGAGAAGGCCGGCGTCTTCGGCGCCACCCACACCGCCGCGTCCATCGAGGAGGCCACCGCCCAGGTCGGCGAGCTCACCTGGGGCGCCAACGCCGACAAGGTCATCCTCACCACCGGCGTCGCGACCGGCGACCTCATCGGCCCGATGATGGGCATGGTCACCAAGGGCGGGCGCGGCGTCGTCACCGCGGTCGCGCCGATCGTCCAGGAGGACGTCAAGCTCAACCTGTTCGACCTGGCGATGCAGCGCAAGGAACTGGTCGGCTGCATCTTCGGCAACGCCAACCCGCGCCGCGACGTCCCGCGCCTCCTGCGGCTGTACGACGAGGGCAAGCTCAAGCTGGACGAGCTGGTCACCACCACCTACACCCTCGACGAGGTCAACAAGGGCTACCAGGACATGCGGGACGGCAAGAACATCCGCGGCATGATCAAGTACTGAGCCCGGCGGCACCACCCGGCCCGGCGGCTTTGCACGTTTCCCACAACTGGAGCCGCTCAGCGTGCGATGTCAGCGACATGGCGCTCCGGGCCCGTAGACGGAAGGGTGAACACTGCCGGGGACCGCCGTGCCCCGGCAGTCGCATCGCTGTCTACAGGAGGGCTCGGTCGGGTGTTCAGTCGTGTCGCCATCGTCAACCGGGGTGAGGCGGCCATGCGCCTCATCCACGCCGTACGGGACCTCGCCGCGGAGACCGGGACACGGATCGAGACCGTCGCCCTGCACACCGACGTCGACCGCACCGCCACCTTCGTCCGGGAGGCGGACCTGTCCTACGACCTCGGTCCCGCCTCCGCGCGCCCGTACCTCGACCTGGCGGTGCTGGAGCGCGCGCTGGTCGAGTCCGGCGCGGACGCGGCGTGGGTCGGCTGGGGCTTCGTCGCGGAGGACCCGGCGTTCGCGGAGCTGTGCGAGAAGATCGGCGTCACCTTCGTCGGACCGAGCGCGGAGGCGATGCGCAGGCTCGGCGACAAGATCGGCGCGAAGCTGATCGCCGAGGAGGTCGGCGTGCCGGTCGCGCCGTGGAGCCGCGGCGCGGTCGAGACCCTGGACGCCGCGCTGGCGGCGGCTGCCGAGATCGGCTACCCGCTGATGCTGAAGGCGACCGCGGGCGGCGGCGGGCGCGGCATCCGCGTGATCACGGACGGGGCGGAGCTCGCCGACGCCTACGAGCGCACCAGCCAGGAGGCCGCGCGGGCGTTCGGCAGCGGCGTCGTGTTCCTGGAACGCCTGGTCACCGGCGCACGGCACGTCGAGGTCCAGGTGATCGCCGACGGCCAGGGGACGGCGTGGGCGCTCGGCGTCCGCGACTGCTCGGTGCAGCGGCGCAACCAGAAGGTCATCGAGGAGTCGGCGTCGCCGGTCCTCGAACCCGCGCAGGCCGCCGAGCTCAAGGCGTCCGCCGAGCGGCTGGCCGTCGCGGTCGGCTACCGCGGCGCGGCCACCGTCGAGTTCCTGTACCACCCCGGCGACCGGATGTTCGCCTTCCTGGAGGTCAACACCCGCCTGCAGGTCGAGCACCCGATCACCGAGGCCACCACCGGGTTCGACCTGGTCAGGGCGCAGCTGCACGTGGCGTCCGGCGGGCGGCTCGAAGGCGCGCCGCCGGTGGAGCGCGGGCACGCCGTCGAGGCCCGGCTGAACGCCGAGGACCCCGACCGCGACTTCGCGCCGTCCCCGGGCCGCATCGCCCGGCTGGCGCTGCCCGCCGGGCCCGGCATCCGGGTGGACACCGGCGTCCGCGAGGGCGACACCATCCCCGCCGACTTCGACTCGATGATCGCGAAGATCATCGCCTACGGCCGCGACCGCGACGAGGCGCTCGGCCGGCTGCGCCGGGCGATGGCGCAGACCACGGTGATCATCGAGGGCGGCGCGACGAACAAGAGCTTCGTGCTCGACCTGCTCGACCGGCCCGAGGTCATCGGCGCCAGTGCGGACACCGGCTGGATCGACCGCGTCCGCGCCGAGGGCGAACTCGTGTCCCACCGGCACTCCGCCGTCGCGCTTGCGGCGGCCGCCATCGAGGCGTACGAGGAGGGCGAGCGCGCCGAGCGGCAGCGGCTGCTGTCGACGGCGTCCGGCGGACGCCCGCAGGTGCGGCACGAGAGCGGCCGCCCGCTGGACCTCAAGCTGCGCGGCGCCGGCTACCGCGTGCGCGTCGCGCGGGTCGGCGCGCACCGGTTCCGCGTCGGCGTCGAGGCGGGCGACGGCGTCCGCACCGCCGACGTCGAACTCGACCGCTTCGACCGGCACACCGCGCAGATCGTCGTCAACGGCACCCGGTACCGCCTCCTGACGGGCACGCACGGGCCGGTCCACCTGGTCGAGGTGGACGGCGTGACGCACCGGGTCAGCCGCGACGAGGGCGGCGTCGTCCGCTCCCCCGCGCCCGCGCTGGTCGTCGCCACACCGCTGGAGGCCGGCGCCGAGGTCGAGGCGGGCGCGCCCGTGCTGGTACTGGAGTCCATGAAGATGGAGACGGTGCTGCGGGCGCCGTTCAAGGCGCGGCTGAAGGAATGCGTCGTCTCCGTCGGCAGCCAGGTGGAGGCCGGCGCGCCGCTGCTGCGGCTGGAGCCGCTCGCCGGCGACGACGACGAGGCCGGGGACGCCCCGTCCACCGCGTCCGTCGAACTGGACCTGCCCGCCGCCCCCGCGACGATCCCGGCGCGGGCGCGCGCCGCCCGCGGCCAGGAGGACCTGCGCAGCCTGCTGCTCGGCTTCGACGTCGACCCCCACGACGAGCGCCGGGTGCTCGACGACTACCTCGCCGCGCGCCGGGCCGCCGCCGAGGACGGCCATCGGCAGCTGGACCGGGAACTCGCCCTCATCGACGTGTTCGCCGACCTCGCCGAGCTGAGCCGCAACCGCCCGGCGGGCGAGGACGGCGCCGGTGACGGCCACGTCCACAGCGCCCGCGAGTACTTCCACACCTACCTGCAGAGCCTCGACGTCGAGCGGGCCGGGCTCCCCGCGGCGTTCCAGGACCGCCTCGGCAAGGCGCTCGGCCACTACGGCGTCACCGAACTGGACCGCTCCCCCGAGCTCGAGGCCGCGGTGTTCCGGATCTTCCTCGCGCAGCAGCGCGCGTCCGCCGACGCCACCGCCGTCGCGACGCTGCTGCGCGCATGGCTGCGCGAGCCGCCGCCCGCCGAGGCGCTGCGCGAACCCGCCGGGCTCGCGCTGGAGCGGCTCATCGCCGCGACGCAGATCCGCTTCCCGGTGGTCTACGACCTGGCGTGCGGCGTGGTGTTCGCCTGGTTCGCCCAGCCCCTGCTGCGCCGCAACCGCGCCCGCGCCTACGCCGGCGTCCGCGCGAACCTGCGTCACCTCGACGCGCACCCGGACGCCCCGGACCGCGACGAGCGCATCGCCGAGATGGTGCGCAGCACCGAGCCGCTGGTCCGGCTGCTCGGCCGGCGCCTCTTCCGCGGCGACCGGGACAACGCGGTCATGCTGGAGGTGCTGACCCGCCGGTACTACGGCAACAAGGGCCTGACGGGCGTCCGCACCGCCGAGGTCGCGGGCTCCACGTTCGTCGTCGCCGAGCGCGCCGGCTCGTGCCTGGTCTCCGCGGCGGTGAGCTTCGAGGCACTGGGCGGAGCGCTGCGCGGGCTCGCGGACCTGGCGGGCGGCGAGGACGCCGTCGACGCCGACATCTACCTCTCCTGGGAGAACCAGCCGGAGGACTTCGACGCGCTGGCGGCCGCGCTGCACGAGGCCGTCAACGCGCACCCGCTGCCGGAGCAGGTCCGCAGGCTCACCGCCACCGTCGCGGGCAGCAGCGGCGCGGTCATGCACCACCACTTCACGTTCCGCCCGTCCGCCGCCGGGATGGCCGAGGAGCGGCTGATCCGCGGCCTGCACCCCTACATCGCGCAGCGGATGCGGATGGAGCGGCTGAGCAGGTTCGACCTCACCCGGCTGCCGTCCTCCGACGAGGAGGTCTACCTCTACCAGTGCGTGGCGCGGGACAACCCGTCCGACGACCGCCTCGTCGCCTTCGCGCAGGTGCGGGACCTGACCGAGCTGCGCGACCACGACGGCAGGCTGCGCACGCTCCCGACGGCCGAGTACACCATCGCCACCTGCCTGGACTCGATCCGCCGCGCGCAGGCGCTGCGGCCGTCGAAGCAGCGCTTCAACACCAACCGGATCGTGATCTACGTCTGGCCGCCGAGCGACCTCACCCGCGCGGAGCTGGAGATGCTCGCCGAGCGCATGCTGCCGACGACGGCGGGCGCCGGGCTGGAGGAGATCGAGCTCATCGGGCGGCAGCGGGACCGGACGACCGGGGAGCTGGTCAAGACGTCCGTCCGCATCACCTTCGACGCGACCGGCGGCACCAGGCTGACCGTCGGCGAGCCGTCCGACGAGCCGATCGAGCCGATCGACGGCTACCGGCAGAAGGTGCTGCGCGCGAGCAGCCGCAACACCGTCTACCCGTACGAGCTGACCGAGGTGCTCGGCGACTTCGTGGAGCACGACCTCGACGACGGCCACGCGCTGGTCCCGGTCGACCGGCCGAAGGGACGCAACACCGCGGCGATCGTCGCGGGCGTCGTCACCACCCGGACCCGGCGGCACCCGCGGGGCGTGACCAGGGTCGTGCTGCTCGGCGACCCGACGAAGGCGCTCGGCGCGCTGTCGGAGCCGGAGTGCCGCCGCGTGATCGCCGCGCTGGAGCTGGCCGAGCGGATGCGCGTGCCGCTGGAGTGGTACGCGCTGTCGGCCGGCGCCCGGGTCTCCATGGAGTCGGGCACCGAGAACATGGACTGGGTGGCCGCGGCGCTCAAGCGGATCGTCGAGTTCACGCAGGACGGCGGCGAGATCAACGTCGTGGTCGCGGGCATCAACGTCGGCGCGCAGCCGTACTGGAACGCCGAGGCGACGATGCTCATGCACACCCGGGGCGTCCTCGTGATGACGCCGGACTCGGCGATGGTGCTCACCGGCAAGCAGGCGCTCGACTTCTCCGGCGGCGTGTCGGCCGAGGACAACTTCGGCATCGGCGGCTACGACCGGGTGATGGGCCCGAACGGGCAGGCGCAGTACTGGGCGCCCAGCCTGGTCGCCGCGCGGGACGTGCTCATGTCGTACTACGACCACACGTACGTCGCGCCGGGCGAGGACGCGCCGCGACGGGCGAAGACCACCGACCCCGCCGACCGGGACGTCTCCGACTTCCCGCACACCGTGGAGGGCAGCGACTTCACCACCGTCGGCGAGATCTTCTCCGCCGAGGCCAACCCGGACCGCAAGAAGCCGTTCGACATCCGGACCGTGATGCGGGCGCTCTCCGACCAGGACCACCCGGTGCTGGAGCGCTGGGCGGGCATGGCCGACGCGGAGACCGCGGTGGTGCAGGACGTCCATCTCGGCGGCATGCCGGTCTGCCTGCTCGGCATCGAGTCGCGCGCGGTGCCGCGGCGCGGTTTCCCGCCGACCGACGGCCCGGACGCCTACACCGCGGGCACGCTGTTCCCGCAGTCGTCGAAGAAGGCGGCACGGGCGATCAACGCGGCCAGCGGCAACCGGCCGCTGGTGGTGCTGGCGAACCTGTCGGGCTTCGACGGATCGCCGGAGTCGATGCGCAAGCTTCAGCTGGAGTACGGCGCCGAGATCGGCCGGGCCATCGTCAACTTCCGGGGCCCCATCGTGTTCTGCGTGATCTCGCGGTACCACGGCGGCGCGTTCGTGGTGTTCTCGAAGGCGCTGAACCCGAACATGACCGTGCTCGCGCTGGAGGGCTCGTTCGCCTCGGTGCTCGGCGGCGCCCCCGCCGCCGCGGCGGTGTTCGCCGGCGACGTCAACGCCCGCACGGCCGCCGACCCCCGCGTCCGGGACCTGGAGGCCCGCGTCGCGGCCGTCCCCGGCCCCGACCGGGCCGCGCTGATCGCGGAACTCGAGGAGCTCCGCGCGTCGGTCCGCACGGAGAAGCTCGGCGAGGTCGCCGCCGAGTTCGACCGCGTGCACGACATCCGGCGCGCGGTCGAGGTCGGCTCCGTCGACGCCGTCATCCCCCCGGCGGAACTGCGTCCCCGGATCATCGAGGCCATCGAGTCCCGGTGACCGCGGCGCAGGAATGCCGCGAACCGCGGGCGGCGCCGCGAGCCTGGACGATCAGAAGGTCGGCGGCGGCCGCCCTGCCGGTCGTGTTCGTGCCGATCTGGAGCAGCGGGTATCTCGCCGGGACGATCGGGGCGCGCAGCGGAGCGTCGCTCGCCCTGGTCGCCTGGCGGTTCCTCGCCGCGTTCGCCGTCCTGGGCACGGTCGCCCTCGTCACCCGCGCGCCCTGGCCCAAGGACCGGCGCATGTACGCGCACCTGCTCGTGACGGGTGTGCTGCTCCAGACGGTGCAGCTCGGCGGGGTGTTCTTCGGGCTGGGGCACGGAGTTCCGGCGGGACTGTCGTCGCTGATCCTCAGCGCCTGCCCGCTGATCGTCGCGGCCGTCGCGGTCCCGATGTTCTCCGAGCGGCTCACCGGACGCCAGTGGGCCGGGCTGGCCCTGGGACTGGCCGGCGTGGTCGTCTGCCTGAGCGAGAACCTGTCGGGCGGAGCCGCGGGCGCCGGGTACGCGTACACGGGGCTGGCGCTGGCCGGTCTCGCCGCCGGCACCCTCTACCAGAAGCGGTTCGGCGGCTCGGTCGATCTGCGGACGGGGACCACCGTCCAGCTCCTCGGCGCGACCGTCACCACGTTCCCGCTGGCCATGGCGCACGGCGGGCTGCACATTCCGCTCACCGCGCAGGCGCTCGGCTCACTGGCGTGGCTGGCGATCGTCAACTCGATCGGCGCGCTCATCCTGCTGTTCGTCCTGCTCCGGCGCGGTACGGGCGGTGCGGCGACCAGCCTGCTCTACCTGGTGCCGCCGGTGACCGCCGTGCTGGCCGTGCCGATCCTCGGCCAGGACATCACCGCGAGCGTGATCCTCGGCATGGCGATCTCGGGAGCGGGCGTCCTGCTCGTCCTGACGCGCGCACGCTCGTGATCGGCGTCTCCGGCCCGCACAGGTAGGCGGCGATCGCATGCGGGTTGATCGCGGACGACGGGTATGAGCCGGAGAGGAGGCCGGAAGGCCCGCGCCATGGGCCGCCTCCGGCTTCCTCGACCACCCGGAGGATCGGCACTCTCGTGGATCTCAACGCACCCGACCGCACCCTCAAGATCGGCGGTCACCCGCTCCCGGTCGTCGGGCCGGCCCGGATGTACGTCTGCGGGATCACCCCGTACGACGCGACCCACCTCGGCCACGCCCGCACGTTCGTCTGGGCCGACGTCGCCGCCCGCGTCCTGCGCCACGCGGGAGGCGACGTGCGCGTGTGCCGCAACGTCACCGACGTCGACGACGTGCTGAACCAGGCCGCCCACCGCGCCGGCAGCCCCTACGACAGCTTCGCCGCCGTCCAGCAGTTCTATTTCGAAGGCGATCTGGACGCTCTCGGCGTCCATGCCGTCGACCATCAGCCCCGCGCGCACAACCACGTCAGGGAGGTCGTCGCGCTCGCCCAGGGCCTCGTCGCGTCCGGTCACGCCTACGTCCGGGACGGCGCCGTCTACTTCCGCGGAGCCGACGTCCCGCGGCGGGCGGGCCTCGGCGCCGGCCAGGCGCACGATCTCCTGGCCGAGTACGGTGACGCGCCCGACGATCCCGGGAAGGGGGATCCGTTCGACGTCGCCGTCTGGCGCCCCTCGCGATCGGGCGAGCCCGCCTGGCCCAGCCCGTGGAGCGCGGGACGGCCCGGCTGGCACGCCGAATGCGCCGCGATGGCCATGACGACCTTCGGCCCCGCGCTCGACCTGCACGCCGGCGGCACCGATCTGCGGTTCCCGCACCACGCCTACGAGGCGGCCATGGCCGAGGCGCTCACCGGTGTCCGCCCGTTCTCCCGGGCCTGGCTGCATGTGGGCATGGTCCGCCGGGACGGCGTCAAGATGGCCAAGTCCACCGGCAACCTGGTCCTGGTCTCCGACCTGATCCGGCATCACCCGGCTCCGGCGGTCCGGTTCATGCTCATCACCGAGCCCTGGACGCAGGAGTGGGACTACACGGCCGAGGTCCTCGACCGTGCCGCGGCCGACCTGGACCGGCTCCACCTCGCCGCCGGCCGCAGCAACTCCTCCTCCGCGGCCGAGGCGGCCGTAACGCGGGCGCTGCTCGACGACCTCGACGTGCGCACGGCGCTCGACATGGCGGAGCAGGAGGGCGGCAGAACCGCCCGCCTGGTCATGAGCATCCTGGCACTCGGCTGAACCCCGGCGCAGTCACCGGTTCTCCGCGTCCGATACCGGGAGGGTGACGCGGAAGACCGTGCGCTCTCCGCCGACGAGTTCGGCGGCGCCGCCGTGGGCGGTGGCGACCGCCTGGACGATCGCCAGCCCCAGGCCCGTGCTGCCCGAAACGCGGGAACGCCCCTGGTCGGCGCGGACGAATCGCTGGAAGATCTCTTCGCGGAGCTCGGCGGGGATGCCGGGGCCGTCGTCCTCCACGTCGAGGACGACCTCCCTTCCACGTGCGGCGAGCCGGACGGTGACGTGCGTGCCGGGGGGTGTGTGGGCGCGGGCGTTGGCGAGCAGGTTGGCGATCAGCTGGTGCACGCGGCGGGGGTCTCCGGTGATGGTCACCGGTTCCTCGGGGAGCACCAGTTCCCAGCGGTGCCCGGGGCCGGCGGCGCGGGCGTCGGCGGTGGCGTCCAGGACGAGCCGGGTCAGGTCCACCGGGCGCTCGTCCAGCGGGCGGCCGGCGTCCAGACGGGCGAGGAGCAGCAGGTCGTCGACCAGTTCGGACATCCGCACCGATTCGGCCTCGATGCGTCCGAGCGCGTGCTTCACGTCCGGCGGTACGGGCTCGGACGTGCGCAGGGCGAGTTCGGCGTGACCGCGGATCGCGGCGACCGGGGTGCGCAGCTCGTGGCTGGCGTCGGCGGCGAAGCGGCGGAGCCGTTCCTCGCTCGCGTGCCGCCGGGCCAGCGCGTTCTCGACGTGGCCGAGCATCCGGTTGAGCGCGGCGCCGACCCGGCCGACCTCGGTGCCGGGATCGGTGTCGGGCACGCGCTCGGGCATCGTCACCTCGCCGCTGGCCAGGGGCAGCTCGGTGACCCGGGTCGCGGTCGCGGCGACCCGCCGGAGCGGGCGCAGCGCGAGCCGGACCCAGGCCGCCGCGGCGATCCCGGCGGCGGCGAGCACCGCCGCGAAGACGATCAGCTCGACCAGGACGACGCGGTGCAGCGTCTCCTCGACCGGCCGCAGCGGAAGCCCGGTGACCAGTACGTCTCCGTCGTCCCCGCGGACGGCCATCACCCGGTACTCCTCCAGCGCCGAAAGGGACAGCGAACGCCCCCGGCCGTCGGGTGGGACTGCGGCCAGGGCGCGCCGGTCCGCGGGGCTGAGCGGCACGGGGTCGTCGGAGCTGTCGCGGACGACCGCGGCCTGCGTCACCGTCCCGCGGAGCAGCCGCGCGCCGAACGTCCCCGGCGCCTGCCCGCGGGTGTCGGGACGGTTGTCGGCGTCACGGCTCGCCTCGTGTTCCAGGCTGGCCGGGAACCGCCCGCCCGACGCGGTCAGCTGCCCGTCCAGCCGGCCGGCGAGGAACCGGTCGAGCGCGGTCACGGTGGCGATCCCGACGGCGAGGCAGCTCAGCGCCAGCAGCACGACCAGCCCGGCGGTGAGCCGGGCCCGCAGCGTGCGCGGGCCTCTCACGGAGCCTCCGGCTTCAGCACGTACCCGACACCGCGCACCGTGTGGATCATCGGCGCGCGGCCCGCGTCGATCTTCTTGCGCAGGTAGCTGATGTACAGCTCGACGACATGGGCCTGCCCGCCGAAGTCGTAGTCCCAGACGCGGTCGAGGATCTGCGCCTTGCTGAGGACCCTGCGCGGGTTGCGCATCAGGAACCGCAGCAGCTCGAACTCGGTCGGGGTCAGCTCGACGACCCGGCCGTCGCGGGTCACCTCGCGGGCGTCCTCGTCCATGCCGAGCCCGCCGACGGTGAGCAGCCGGGCCGCGCCGGCCTGCCGGGTCATGCCGGCCCGGCGCAGCAGCCCGCGCAGCCTCGCCAGGACCTCCTCCAGGCTGAACGGCTTGGTCACGTAGTCGTCGCCGCCCGCGGTGATGCCCGCGATGCGGTCCTCCACGGCGTCCCGGGCGGTCAGGAACAGCACGCAGACGTCCGGGGCTCCGGCGCGCAGCCGCCGCAGCACCTGCAGGCCGTCGATGTCGGGGAGCATCACGTCCAGCACGACGGCGTCCGGACGGAAGTCGCGCGCGACGGCGAGCGCGCCCGCGCCGTCGCCGGCCGTCCGCACCGCCCAGCCCTCCGAGGCCAGCACCCTGGACAGCACCTCGGCCAGGTCCGGCTCGTCGTCGACGACGAGGACCCGGACGGGCGTTCCGTCGGCTCGGCGCAGGCGCGCGGGATCGTCCTTCGTCATGGTCCGGCCAGCTTCCCTCTCCAACCTCTGGGTTCTCTCTGAGAAGGCTCTGAGGGGCGCCTCCGCCCATGGTGTCAGAGGGAACTCAGAAACTGCGTTGGCAGGGTGGCCGCCATGGCGACGACCAGGTACGACATCATGCGGCCGGCACCGCGGGTCCGGCGGGCGGCGTGGCGTGTCCCGCACTGGTGGCCGCAGGTGCTGATCTACGCGGGCGCGGCGCTGGTGCTGGCCCTGTGGTGGCGGAGCACCCGATCGGTCACCGGCCTGGACGGCTGGCTGACCGAAGCGGGGCGCGTCACCGGGCTGCTCGCCGGCTATGGATGCGCCGTCCTGCTGGCCCTCATGGCCCGCGTCCCGGCGCTGGAACGGGGCGTGGGCACCGACCGGCTGGCGCGCTGGCACGCGATGGGCGGCCGGTACACGATCTGCCTCGTCTCCGCGCACGCCCTGCTGATCATCTGGGGCTACGCGGTGACCGCCCGGACCGGCGTCGTCCGGGAGACGGCGACGATCGTCATCGACTACCCGGAGATGCTCAAAGGGACGGCCGGGTTCGTGCTCCTCCTCGGCGTCGGGATCACCTCGGCCCGGGCGGCGCGGCGGCGGCTGCGGTACGAGACCTGGCACTACCTGCACTTCGTCACCTACCTGGCGATCTTCCTCGCCTTCTCCCACCAGCTCGCCAACGGGGCCCAGTTCGCCGGGACGACCTGGGCGAAGGCCGCCTGGTACATCCTGTACGCCGGCGTCGCCGTCACCCTCGCCTGGTTCCGTTTCCTGATGCCGGCCGTGCGCGGGATCCGGCACGGGCTGCGGGTCACCGCCGTCCACGCCGAGGCTCCCGGGGTCGTCTCGGTCTACATGACCGGGCGGTACCTGGACGGGCTGCGCGCCGAACCGGGCCAGTTCTTCCGCTGGCGGTTCCTCGCGCCCGGTCTGTGGTGGACGGCCAACCCGTACTCGCTGTCGGAGCCGCCCCGGGGACACCGGCTCCGGATCACCGTCAAGGACGCCGGAGACCACAGCCGCGCCCTCGCCCGGCTGAGGCCCGGCACCCGGGTGTGGGCGGAGGGCCCCTACGGCGGCTTCACCGGGGCGCGGCCTCGTCACGACCGGGCCCTGCTGCTCGCCGGCGGTGTCGGGATCACCCCGCTGCGGACGCTGTTCGAGACCCTGCCCGGCGGCGTGACGCTCGTCTATCTCGCCCGCCGCCCCGAGGATCTCGCCCTGCGCGGCGAACTGGACGCGATCGCCGCCGTCCGGGGAGCCCGGGCGCACTACTTCGTGGACGAGCCGTCCGGCTTCTCACTGCCGCTGAACGGGCGGTCGCTGCGCGGCCTGATCCCCGACATCCGGCACCGGGACGTCTACCTGTGCGGACCGCCCGGCATGACGGCCGCCGCCCTGCGCGCCCTCAAGCAGGCCGGCGTGCGGCGCCGCCACATCCGCACCGAATCGTTCGAGTTCTGAGGGAGTCGCCCGCATGCGCCGAGCCTTGTTCACGACCAGCGCGACGGTCGCCGGCGTCGTGCTGCTGCTGTCGCTGAAGCCGCACCAGCAGACGCTCCCCGCGACCCCGCGGGGAGCTCCGAGCGGCGGGACGGGCGGTGTCACCGGCAGCGGCACGGCTGCCGGTCCGGCGGACGGAGCCTACCGAGGACGCAGCGTCGACACCCGGTACGGCCCGGTCCAAGTCGAGATCACGATGTCGGGCGGCCGCATCAGCGGCGTCCACGTCCTTCGCGCGCCGTCGGAGAACGGCCGCGACCGCGAGATCGCCGCCCGCGCGCTGCCCCGCCTCACCCGCGAGGCCCTCGCCGCGGGCAACGCGCGCATCGACGCCGTCTCAGGCGCCACGTACACCAGTGAGGGCTACATCTCGTCCCTGCAGAGCGCCCTGGACAAGGCCCATGCCTGACGCGATCCGCCACGTCGAGCACGTGATGGGGACGGTGTTCTCCTTCGACATACGCACGCCCCGGACACCCTCCATCACCGTGGCACTCGCCCAGGCCGTCGCCTGGCTGCACCACGTCGACCGCGTCTTCTCCCCCTACCGCCGCGACAGCCAGATCACCCGCCTCGCCGAAGGGCGGATCGGGGCCGGTGAATGCGACCCCGAAGTCGCCGGCGTCCTGAGACGCTGCGCCGACCTCGAACACATCACCGGCGGCGCGTTCACCGGCGAACCGGGCGGCCGCCTCGACCCCAGCGGCCTGGTCAAGGGATGGGCGATCGAGCGCGCGTCCACGATCCTCCACGAGGCCGGCGCACACGACCACTGCGTGAACGGCGGCGGCGACATCCAGTTGCGCGGAGAGGCCTCGCCGGGAAAGCCGTGGCAGATCGGGCTCGCCGACCCGCACGACCGGGCCCGGCTGATCGCCGTCGTCCGCGGACGCGATCTCGCCATCGCCACCTCGGGCACCGCCGAACGCGGCCCGCACATCCTGGACCCACGGACCGGCCGTCCAGCCACCGCCCTCGCCTCGATCACACTGACCGGACGCCACCTCACCAACGTGGACGCCCTCGCCACCGCCGCCTTCGTCATGGGGGACGCCGCCCGCTCGTGGACGGAGACCCACCCCGGTGTCGAGGCCCTCGCCGTGACGGCCGGCCGCTCCATGTGGTGGACGCCCGGCTTCGAAAGCATCGCCGTGCTCCCCGCGGCGCGCTCCACCTGAGCCCGGGCGGCGGGGTAGCGTCGGATACACCGCCACCGAACGAGGGAACAGGTGCGATGACCAGCGAGGGCCGGCAGGGCGCCGGGACGATCCGGGTGTTCCTCCTGGACGATCATGAGGTGGTCCGGCGTGGCGTGGCGGCGCTGCTGTCCGCCGAGGACGGCATCGAGATCGTCGGCGAGGCCGGCACCGCGGCCGAGGCGATCGCGCGGATCCCGGCCGTCCGGCCCGACGTGGCGGTCCTGGACGTCCGCCTGCCCGACGGCGACGGCGTCACCGTCTGCCGCGAGATCCGCTCCCACATGCCCGAGCTGGCCTGCCTGATGCTCACCTCCTTCGACGACGAGGACGCCCTTTTCGACGCGGTGATGGCGGGGGCGGCAGGCTACGTCCTCAAACAGATCCACGGCTCGGACCTGGTCGGCGCCGTCCGCACCGTCGCCACCGGCCAGTCCCTCCTCGACCCGCGCAGCACCGCCCGCATGCTGGAGCGGCTCCGCACCCGCCAGGAGAAGAAGGACCCCCTCAAGCCCCTCACCGACCAGGAACGCCACATACTGGAACTGATCGGCGAGGGCCTTACCAACCGGCAGATCGGCGAACGGCTCTTCCTCGCCGAGAAGACGGTGAAGAACTACATCTCCAATATGTTCGCCAAACTCGGCATGAGCCGCCGCACACAAGCCGCCGCCCTCGCCGCCCAACTCAAAGCCGCCTCTTCCCGCCCCAAGGAAAGGCGCGACTAAGACGGGCGGATACCGACCCGCGCCCAGCGCGCCGTGACCGTGGAAGGCCACCGCCACGCCCGGCGCGGCAGGTCAGGGCTCCTCGATCAGGACCTCCTCGACGGGGCGCCGCACGGTCGCCAGCCGCTCCCCCTCGGCGACGCCGATGCGCAGCAGCATCTGCGGATGGTCGTCGCCGCAGAAGTTCGTGCGGATAAAAGCACGCAAGTCGGGAACCTCAAGCGCCTGCGTATGGAAAGCCGCCGACAGGCCGTGCTCGTCGGCCAGCAGCAGGAGGCGCTGCAGTGCCTCGCCCGCATGCAGCCACGCCTCGGGAGAGTCCTCCCGCGTGACGAGCAGTGCGACCATCCCGGCGAGCGCAGCGCCCTCGCCGGCAGCCGGCTCGACGCCCCACCCTTGTCCGCGGGCGAAGTCCCGGGGCGGGAAGTCCGGTTCGGTGCGCGGCGTCTGCTGGGGGTAGGCGGCATGCTGGACGCCGTCCCTGCGGGCCGTCTTGGGCGCCGGCGCCCAGCGGGCGATCTCGGACGCGTAGGCGGGGGTGCGGCGCTGAACGTGCTCGGCCGCGTCGGTCAGGGCGGCCAGCGCACCCTTGACGTGCGGGTCGACCGCCTGGACAAGCCTGGCACCCTCGTTTTCCGCCGCGTACCGCAAAGCCGTCTGGACGCCCGCGGGCACAGGCTCGGGGCGGAATCCGCCCCGGTGGGTGCGGCGCCGTCTGATGTGCGCGTGATCCCGAACGGCCTCGTCGTCCACGGGGCCCGCGCCCACGTCGACGTAGACGTCGGCGAGCAGGTGTGGACGCTCCGGATCGGGCAGCAGCCGCACCACCGGTTCATATCCGCACGCCCGCAGCGAGAGCCGCAGGTTGTGCAGCGCGGCGCCACAACCGATCAGCATTTCGCGGCCGTCCGGGTCGGCCACGTCCAGCCGCCGGTCCGCGTCCGCCCGCAGGCTGATCCGCGACCCGCGGACGCTGAACCGCCACGGCTGTGTGTTGTGCACGGACGGGGCCCAGACCGCGTCCTCGACCGCCTCGCGGACGACGTCGTCGATGGATGCCAAAGCCCCTCTCCTTGTTCGCATTGGTCACTCCTCCTCTCTGCTTCCAGCGCACCACCTGGCGCTGATTGGCGGCAGGGCCGAAAGTCCATTGCAAGTGAGGCCGTGCGGCATGGAGTGATGTGAAAGGCTGCGGCAGTGGCAGATGAGACCGAACAGGCGGATGGTCGAGCGTGGCTTCCCGAGCATGAACGCAATCTTCAAGGTGCGCTGAGCGAACTCGCTACGAAACACGGGTTCGACGCGCGGACCATGAGCACGCTCGCTCATATCGATCTGGTGGGCCGTTTCCTGGCCGGCGCGGAGGATCCGGCGACGACCGCGGCCAGGCAGACGTTCGAGATCTGTCCCTGGGGACCATTGCTCGGCCGGATCGGCGCCGTGGCCTTGCGGAGCGTTTCGCCGGTCACCCCCGAGCACTGTCGCGAAGCCCTGCTGGCACTGCTGGAGGTCTGGTCACGCTCACCGATGGCCGATCCGGCCGCCAGGCTGCGCAAGGGAAGAGTGGCCGCGAGTGCCACTGCCGCCCGTGACGAGCACGGGGTCGCCGTGACGGTCGGAGGCGGCAACGCGGAATGGATCGCGCGCAAGAACCCGGAGATGGTCTTCGTCGATCGCGCCTTCGGGCAGGGCGAACCGCCCGCCCTCGGCACTGTCGTGGAGGTCGCCGAGGCACCCTTGAGGTGGGGCGACACCGATCAGCTCACGCGGCTGGTCGCGTTGGTCCGCGCCAACGGCCCGGTGCCCTGGGACCGCAAGGCCGTGGACGTCCTGGCCGAAGGGATCGGGACGTCACGCGCCACCGCCGCGCTGGCGCTGTGCGGGTTCCTCGGGCACCCCAACGCCCGTGCGGACAAACTGACCGCCGAGGCCCGCAAGACCCTCAAGGTCCGGGTCGGCGACGTCCGCGACGCGTGGTTCCGGGACATGGACGGGCACACCGACGAGGATCGGCTCGAACTGCTCGCCGAGGTAATCCCCAAGGATCCGGAGCGATTGTGGGAGCCGGGTGGGCTCAGCGAGGTCGCTCTGCGTTTGTCGCAGGCGTGGCAGAAGAGATTCGGTGAGAAGAAGCCCGTGCCCCTTGGCACCGTCCAGGCCGCTGAACACGTGGCCCCAAAGGTCACCGGCGGCCAGCTGTGCGCATGGCTGGCGGATCCCAACGCGGTCCCGCTGCTCACAAAGGACTTGGACACCTGGCTGGAATCCGCCGACGGCGTCAGGTACAAGACCCAGAAGTGCGTCCCGTTCACCGAGATGCTGACGATGGAGAACCTCATCGAAGCGGTCACGATGGGGCTCCGCTGGTCCTACGAAGAGCTTCCCGCCGGTGATCCGGTGCGTGACGGCGCCCCCGCGGCCTACGAGCTGCTGCTGCGGCGGCTGGCCCATCCCGGCCTGTTGCTGTCGGCCTGCTCCTTCGACGTCGGGCGGCAGGGAGCCGACGCGACCACCCGCAGGTTCGGAACCGTCCCCTACCGCGGCCCGGCCGAACTCACCGTCGAGTACGTCGACGACGGCCTCACCGTCGCCGAGGTGGTCACCGGCCGGGGGCTGGCAAGCCTGTACTTCCGCCCCGCCCTGTACGGCGCGGACGACCGAACCCAGCGCCTGGCCGAGGCGGTGGACGCGTCTAGGACCTACAGCAGGCACAACGTCGAGCGCGTACGCATGCTGCACAGTGACGCGGCCAAGGCCCTCGCCCGCCGCATCAGTTCCCGCGTACTGCCGGAAGGGGCCTACGAAGCCGATCCGTCGGCGTCGGCACCGTCCCTGGTCCAGGAGGCGGGCCGGCATCTGGACGTCCCACCCGACGCCGCCGTGCTCTACCTCCAGCTGCTGACCCTTCGCGAACCGACGGACCGCAACGTGCGGAAGTGGAATCGCTGGACCCCGGCCCGCCGCCGCAAGGCCGCCGACGCCCTGGTGGCCCGGAACCTGGTGGTCCAGGACGAGCGAGCGCGCGCCGGACGCACGACTTTCCTCCCCGGCGCATGGATCGAGGGCGGCACCCCCCTGGAAGCGTGGAAGAGCGAGCTCTATACCGCGGCCGACGTCGAGGACACCGGCACTCCCTTCATCTGGCGGCCGCTGCCCGACCGCTTCACCCACGCCTGGACCCGCGTTCAGGCAGGCGAGGCCCCCTGACCTGAAGCCGAGGGGCGTCCCGCCTACCACCGGGCGAGTTCGCGGTAGTCGCGGAGGGTGATGTTCTCCGCCGTCTTGCGGGCGATCTTGGAGGCCATGTTCTTGCCCGGCAGGTACGGCATGACCTTGTAGTAGCGGTTGAGGAAAGTGGCCAGGGCACGGTTTCCGGGGACCATGAGCTTGGCTACTCCGTCGCCCATCTTCTGGCAGCCCAGGGCGTACTCGCGCATCTCCTCCTCGTACCGCTTGAACGCGACGCGGTGGTCGCCGTGGGCGGCGGCCAGCTCGCCCGCCAGGACGTACGCGCCGACCAGGGCGAGCCCCGACCCCATGCCCGACAGCGAGGACGGGCAGTAGGCGGCGTCGCCGACCAGGGCGACCCGGCCGCGGGACCAGGTGTCCATGCGGACCTGGCCGACCGAGTCGAAGTAGAAGTCCGGCGCGTACCGCATGTCGTGCAGCAGCCGGTCGCTCTCCCAGCCGTTCCCGGTGAAGGTCTCGGCGAGGACGGCCTGCTGCCGCGCAACGTCACGGCGGTCCAGGTCCACTTGCGGCGAGGCGAAGTAGAAGACGGCCCTGGCCTCGGTGTTGTGGCGGGCGCTGTACATGGCGACGAGCTTGCCCGCGGTGCGGTAGGCGTGCCCGGTGTGGTCGAGCCCGAGGCGGTTGGCGGTGGTGAAGATCGCGCAGTGCACGCCCAGGTGCTTCACGAACTGCTCCTCCGGCCCGAACGTCAGGCGGCGGGTGTTGGAGTGCAGCCCGTCCGCCCCGATCACCAGGTCGAACCGGCGCGGCCCGCCGCGCTCGAAGGTCACGTTCACGCCGTGGGCGTCTTCGGTGAGCGAGGTGATGGAGTCGCCGAAGACGTACTCGGTGTGCTGCCTGGTCGCGTCGTACAGGACCCGGGCCAGGTCTCCCCGGAGGATCTCGATGTCCCCGGCGAACATGTCCGCCGGCAGCTTGGCCTGCGGCTTGCCCGCGCTGTTGACGTACGACATCGAGCCCATGCCGGTCCGGGCGCGTTCGAGGTCGTCCAGGACGCCCATGCGGCGCAGGACCGTCAGGTGGGCCTCGCCGCGGAAGTCGACGGCGTAGCCGCCGTCACGGAGAGCGGGGGCGCGCTCCACGATGGTGGCCTCGAAGCCGTGCCGGTGGAGCCAGTAGGCGAGCGCGGGGCCCGCGACGGAAGCGCCGGAGATCAGTACCTTGAGGTTCGTCATGCCTCAGAGCTTCCAGGGGGGCGCTCACCGCGGGCTCACCGTGCGCTCACCGTGGCGGGATGACCGCGGTGTGGGATGACCGTGCTCACCGGCCCGGGGTCACGGCCTTGAGGACGGACTCGACGACGTTCTCGGACAAGCCGAGAATGCGCAGCACCTCCGGGGCGGGCGCCCCCATCGTGTCGACGACTTCAGCGGCCTGCCGGTAGTGCTCGCGCGCCTCGGCGTGGTGGCTCCGGGCCACGGCGACGCACCCGAGGCCGGTGAGCGCGCGGACCCGGGGCCCCAGGCTCTTGATCCAGTGCGGGTCGATCCGCTCCAGCGCCTCGGTGTACAGCCGTTCCGCCTCGGCCAGGTCGCCCTCCTCAAGGGCGATGTCGCCGAGCCCGCGCAGGGCCGCCGCCAGGTAGGTGGAGCTGCCGGCGCGGCGGGCGAGCGCCGCGGCCTTCGCATAGTCGGCACGGGCCGCCGCCGGATCGTCCCCGGCGAGGTGATCGCCGCGGTTGACCAGCAGGTCGGCGCCGTCCTCCAGGGCACCGAGCGATTCGGTGAGCAGGAGGGCCTCGTCGGTCAGCGCGATCGCACGCGCCCGGTCGCCTCGCGTGCCCGCCACGCCGGCGAGCGTGTCCAGGGCCAGCGCCATGCCCCAGCGGTCACCGAGCGAACGGAATCCCTCCAGGGCCGAGCCGAAGGAGTCCTCGGCCGCCGCGGGGTCCCCGTCGCCGAGGTGCCCGAATCCCGACACGTAGTGGGCGGCGGCCCGCGCCCACGGCTCGGGGCAGTCGCGCTGGGACGAGACGAGCGCGAACGCGCCCTGCGGGTCGGGTCCGCCCGCGTTCCGCATCATCCACAGCAGCAGGACGACCGGGTAGCGGCCCGGCCGGTCGCCGGGCCACGCGGCCGCCAGCGCCTCGCCGGCCGCCGCGCGGTGCCGCTCCCACACCTGCCCCCCGGCGCCCGACGCCGCGAGCAGCACGCACGTCGCGTACTCCTCGCCGAGCTCGTCGGGGACCGCCCCGCCCACCGCCGCGAGCAGTGTGATCGCCTGCGGCGCGACCGAGGCGGACGCGCCCCGGATCCACAGGAAGTTGAACGCCGCGGCGAGCAGCTCGAAGGCCGTCTCCACCTCCGGCTCCTCGACCGCCCAGCGCAGCGCCGCCAGGAGGTCACCGTGCTCGGCGGCCACGACGGGCAGCCACTCCAGCTGCTCGCCTCGCCGCAGATGCGGGTCGGCCGCCCGCATCAGCTCCAGGAGGCGCTCGGCGTGGGCGCGCCGTACGGATTCTCGCTCGCCCGCCGCGTCGAGCCGTTCGGCACCGTACGCGCGGATCGTCTCCAGCATCCGGTAGCGGCCGCCCGAGACCTCCAGCAGCGACTTGTCGGCGAGCGACTCCAGTGTCCCGCCGTCGGTGCCGCACACCCGCAGCGCGGACTCGGCCGTCGCGCCGCCGGCGAAGATCGTGAACCGCCGCGCGGCCCGTTCCTCGGGCTCGGAGAGCAGGTCCCAGCTCCACGCGACCACCGAGCGAAGCGTGCGGTGCCGCCTGTCCGCCGTACGGTTGCCGCGGGCGGCGACACCGAGCAGGTCGTCCAGCCGTCCCGCGAGGTCGTCGATGTCCAGGATGCGCGACCGCGCAGCCGCGAGCTCGATGGCCAGCGGCAGGTCGTCGAGCGCCGCGCAGATCCGCCGCACGACCCCGGGGTCGGCGGCGAAGAAGCGCCGCACGGCGCCGGCCCGCTCGATGAACAGCCGGACGGCCGCGTCGCCGTCGAGCGGCCGCACCTGGAAGAGGTGCTCGCCGATGATGCCGAACGGCTCCCGGCTCGTGGCCAGCACGCGCAACCGCGGGCAGGTCGCCAGCAGCCGCGCCGCCAGCTCGGCGACCTCGTCGACGATGTGCTCGCAGTTGTCCAGGACGAGCAGCAGCACCTGGTCGGACAGCGCCGCGATCAGCCGGTCGACCGGCGCCTTCGCGCCACCGTCCATCTGGAGCCCGTTCTCGCGCAGGCCGAGCGCGCCCAGCAGCGCCTGCGGAAGCCCGGCGCCGTCGCGCAGCGGGGCCAGCTCCACGAAGCACACCTGGTCCGCGGCGCCCCCGGCGCCCGCGACCTCGACCGACAGCCGGGTCTTGCCGACGCCGCCGGGCCCGATCAGGGTGACCAGCCGGGCCACCCGCAGCACCTCGGCGACCTCGGCCACCTCGTCGGCGCGGCCCACGAAGCTCGTCAGCTGGGCGGGCGGCGCGGCGGGCGACGGCGCCGGGTCGGCGCTCAGCAGCTCCCGGTGCAGCGCGGTCAGCTCGGCGGAGGGGTCGGCGCCCAGCTCGTCGGCCAGGTGCCGGCGGGTCTCCTCGAACACCACCAGCGCCTCGGCCTGCCCGCCCTCGGCGAACAGCGCCCGCATCAGCAGCCCCGCCGGCCGTTCCCGGAGCGGATGGCGGCCGACCAGCTCGCGCAGCTCCGGCACGGCCGCTCTGTGCTCGCCGAGCCGGAGCCCGGCCTCGATGCGGTCTTCGAGCGCCCCGAGCCGCTGCTCTTCCAGCCGTACGGCGGCGCCTTGGGCCGTGTCGCTCTCGGGCAGGCCGGCCAGCGCGGGTCCCCGCCACAGCTTCAGGGCCTCGTTCAGCAGGGCGACCGCCCGTGCGGCGTCGCCGTCGGCCAACGCCGCACGGCCCTCCCCGGCCAGCCGCTCGAACCGGGAGGCATCCACATCGTCCGGTTCGACCACGATCCGGTAGCCCGCCCCGGCCCGCTCGATCGCGGCCCCGGCTCCCAGTGCGGATCGGAGCCTGGACACCTGGGACTGCAGCGAATGCGCCGACAGCGCCCCGGCGGGGTCGATCTCGTCGGCCAGCCGGTCCGCCGAGACGACCTCTCCGGGACGCACCAGCAGCAGGGCCAGCAGCGCCCGCCTGGCCGGGCCGCCCAGCGGGACCTCGCCGCCGTCGCCGTGCCAGGCCCGGGTCTCCCCGAGGATTCCGAACCGCATACCGGTGATTATCCACCGGCGGCGATCATGGGCCGATCGGGCCGAGGAACGTCCCGCCGGAGACGTCGACGGTCTGGCCGGTCACCCAGCGGCCCTGCGGGCCCGCCAGGAACCCGACGACGTCCGCGACGTCCTCGGGCTCGCCCAGCCGCCCCAGCGCGGTGATCGACTCCAGCCCGGCGACCACCTCCGGGATGGAGGTGTAACCCGCGGTCATGTCGGTGCGGACCGCGCCGGGCGCGACCGTGTTCACCGTGATGCCGCGACGGCCGAGCTCGTTGGCCAGCGACGGCGCCATCGACTCCAGCGCCGCCTTGCTGATCGTGTAGCCGATCTGGGTGGAGACCGCGAACCGGCTGGCCGTGGAACCCATGTTGATGATGCGGCCACCGTCGTTCAGCAGCGCCATCGCGTGCTGGATCACGAAGAACGGGGTGGCGACATTGATCTCCAGCAGCCTGCCGAGCTCCTCCGGAGTGACCTGCGAGATCGGGTTGACCGAGCTGATGCCCGCGTTGTTGACCAGGATGTCCAGCCCGGCCCCCGCCAGCCCCGCGACCAGTTCCTCGAACAGCCGGCCCACTGCGCCGTCCTCACCGAACCGCGCCCGGATCGCGAACCCCCGGCCGCCCGCCTCCTCGATCCGCGCCACGGTCTCCCTGGCCGCCTCGTCGTCACCGCCGTAGTGGACGGCCACCAGTGCTCCCTCGGCCGCCAGCCGCAGCGCGACCGCCCGGCCGATTCCGCGCGAGCCGCCGGTCACCAGTGCCGTCCGGCCGGTCAGAACGTTCATCCGTGTCGCTCCCTGTTCACTGGCCGGCCTCTGGCGGATCCGGCGATGACCGAACAGTGGCGGCAGGCGCTCACCGAACACTCACCGCAGGCTCACCGGGGCAGATCGCCACCCGGGCCGACGACAACTGACACCCCCACCACGCAGGACGGCGCCTGGCAGGAGCTCGGCGACTTCCGCGGCGCTCTAGACCACGCCCGCCTCGGTCAGCCAACGCCACAGTTCGTCCTGCCGGACGATCGTGACACCGAGCTTTTCGGCCTTGCCGGTCTTGGACGCGCCGACGTTCTCGCCGGCCAGGAGGTAGTCGGTGCCGGCCGAGACCGACGAGGCGGTCGTCGCGGCCGCCTGCTCGACGAGGCGTGTGACGTCCGGACGGCTGATCTTCGCGCCCGAGCGCGGGTCGGTGAACGCGCCGGTGATCACGACCGCCTTGCCCCTCAGCGGCGAGTCGGCTGCGGCCGCCGCGTCGACCGGCCGGTCCTCGTCCAGTACGTCGAGGTTCACGCCGTGCTCACGCAGCCTCGTGATCTCCTCCTGGACCTCCGCGCGGGCGAAGAACGCGACGACGCTTTCGGCGACCTTCGGCCCGATGTCGCGGATCGCCACCAGGTCCTCGACCGTCGCCGCCGCGATGTCCTCGACGCGCTCGTAGCCGGCCAGGCACAGGCGCTTGGCCGTGCCCTCGGAGGCCATCGGGATCGCCAGCCCGATCAGTGCGCGCCGCAGCCCCATGCCCTTGGAGGACGCGATCGAGTCGACCATGTTGGTGGCGCTGACCTCGCCCATCCGCTCGTAGCCGAGCAGTTGGCCGGCCGTCAGGTCATAGAAGTCGCTGCGGCGTTTGAGCACGCCGTCCTCGGCGAGCCTTTCGATCCAGACGTCGCCGACGCCCTCCATGTCGGCCGCCTGGCGCGAGGCCCAGTGCATCAGCCGGCGCGTCGCCTGCGCCGGGCACTGCAGGTTCACGCACCAGCGCTCCTCCCCGGTGCCGCGGACCTCCAGCTCGGAGCCGCACGACGGGCAGTGCGCCGGCGGGACGATCTCGACCTCGCTCCCGTCCCGCTCCTCCGGCAGCGAGCGGCCGGCGAACGGGATCACGTCGCCGCGCCGCACGACGGCCACCGTGTCACCGATCCGCAGGTCGCGCTCGCGGATCAGCCGCGGGTTGTGCAGGGTGATGTTCTCCACCGTCACGCCGCCGACGAACACCGGCGCGACCTTCGCGCGCGGCGGGACGCGGCCGATCTTGCCGACCGGCCACTCGACCGACAGCAACCTCGTCAGCTTCTCCTCCGGCGGGTACTTGAACGCGATCGCCCCGCGCGGCTCGGCACTGTTGAAGCCCGCCGCGTCGAACGCCGCCGGCTCGTGCAGCCGCACGACGGCGCCGTCGATGTCGTAGTCCAGCCCGTCGCGGCGGCCGCCGATCTCGCCGATCGCCTCCAGCACCTCCTCGGCATTCGCGCACACGTATCGGGCGACCGGCTCAAAGCCCGCCGGGATCTCCAGCGCGGCACCGTCGCGATCGGCGCCGAACGCGAAGAACCGCAACACCCGCTCGGCCTTCGCAGCCGCCTCGGGGTCCTTCAACACCAGCGTCCCGGCGGCACCCGACCGCGGATTGGTGAGCGTCCGGTCCGGGTGCGCCTCGTTGTAGGCGGCCCACACCGACCGCAGCATCACCGCCTCGCCACGGACCTCGACGCGCCCCGGCGCCTGAATCTCGGCGGGCAGGCCGGGAATCACGTGGCGCACCTTCTCGGTCACCAGCTCACCGACCGTGCCGGTGCCGCGCGTGGCGACGTAGTCGAGCTTTCCGTCGGCGTACACCACGCTGAGCGAGAGCCCGTCGAGCTTCTCCGACACCCGGAAGACCTGGCCGCCGAAGCGCTCGCAGAACGCGCTGATCTGCTCCCCGCCGGTCGCCTTCGCCAGCGAGAGCATCGGGCGCGCGTGCCGTACGGTCGGGCCGGCCAGCTCCGCCGGCGCGTTGACCTTGCCGAGCGGGCTGTCGGACGGCTCAAGTTCCGGGTGCTCGGCGACCAGCGCCGCCAGCTCGTCCTTCATCGCGTCGAAGTCGGCGTCCGGCACAGGACTGTCACCGGTGCCGTAGTACAGGTCGTTCAGCCGCTTGACCTCGGCGGTCAGCTCGGCGATGCGCTTCTCAACGTCCACCCCTCGATTAAACGCGAAGCCACCGACACCCGCGGCGCGGGAAGGACCGCCCAGGACGCAGAACCTCATCGGCCATATATATTAGACACTTAAATAAATCGCTCATATAGTTTCGGCGTGACAGGGAACGGGACGCCCGAGCTGGATCCGGGCGAGATGGCGGCGGCGGTCGAGGAGTTCAACGGCTTCTACATCCGGCTGCCGTCGATCCAGCGGCTCAGCTTCACCACGTTGTCGGTGCTGCACACGCTGGCCCGGCGGAGTCCGCTGCGTCTCGGCGAGCTCACCGCGACCGAGCAGGTCACCCAATCGGCCATCACGCAGATGGTGACCCGGCTGGAGAACGACGGGCTGGTCGAGCGGCGGCCGGACCCCCGTGACGGCCGGGCCGTGCTCGTGCACATCACCTCCGCCGGTGCCGAGGTGGTCTCGGCTCGCCGCGCCGACCGGGTCGCCCGGCTCGCGCCGATCCTCCAGCGGCTCTCGGCCGAAGAGCGCTCCGCGATCGCCGCCGCGCTGCCCGCCCTCCGCCGCATCGCCGAGCTCGGCGGCTCCCAGAACCAACAGTGAGGACGAGAATGACCGACTTCCCTCTGACGCCAACGCCCATCCATGTGCCCGATGAAGTGCTCACCGATCTGCGGCAGCGGCTCTCCCTCACCCGATGGCCGGTCGACGCGGGCAACGACGACTCCTACTACGGCGTCAACCGCACCTACCTGCAGGAGCTCGTCGAGTACTGGCGCGACGAATACGACTGGCGCGCGGCCGAGGCGGCGATCAACGCCTACGAGCACTACCGCGTCGACGTGGACGGCGTGCCGGTGCACTTCATGCGCCGGCCCGGGGTCGGCCCCGACCCGACACCGCTGATCCTCACGCACGGCTGGCCCTGGACGTTCTGGCACTGGTCCAAGGTCATCGACCCGCTGGCCGACCCCGAGGCGTACGGAGGCGACCCCGCCGAGGCGTTCGACGTGATCGTGCCCTCGTTCCCCGGGTTCGGATTCTCCACCCCGCTGCCGGACCACCCGGACATGAACTTCTGGAAGGTCGCCGACGTCTGGCACACCCTGATGACCCAGACGCTCGGCCACGAGCGGTACGCCGCCGGCGGCTGCGACGTCGGGGCGCTCGTCACCGGGCAGCTCGGGCACAAGTACGCCGACGAGCTTCATGCGATCCACATCGGCTCCGGCCTGAAGCTCAGCTTCTTCAACGGCGACCGGGCCTGGGACCTGAGCGGCGGCCGGCCCATCCCCGAGGGGCTGCCCGCGGACGTCCACGCGCAGGTCCTGGCCTTGGACAAGCGGTTCGCCGTCCACCTCGCCGCGCACGTGCTCGACTCGAGCACCCTGTCCTACGGACTGTCGGACTCACCCGCCGGGATGCTCGCCTGGATCCTCCAGCGCTGGATGAGCTGGAGCGACGACGGCGGCGACATCGAGACCGTCTTCTCGAAGGACGACCTGCTCACCCACGCCATGATCTTCTGGGTGAACAACGCGATCGGCACCTCGATCCGCACCTACGCCAACAACAACCGCTACCCGTGGACCCCCGCACACGACCGGTGGCCGGTCGTGGAGGCGCCCACCGGAATCACCTTCGTCGGGTACGAGAACCCGCCGGGCGTGACCACCGAGCAGCGGGTCCGCCATTTCCTCGACAGCGATCGAGCCCCCTGGTACAACCACGTCAACCTCACAGCACACGACCACGGCGGCCACTTCATCCCATGGGAGACCCCCGGAGAATGGGTCGAAGACCTGCGCCGCACCTTCCGCGGCCGCCGCTGATTTGCCCCCGGCGCGGAGAGCAGCGGCGCATGACGGCCGTGGCGGGGCGGCACGCTGACTAGACGAGTGTCACCGGCCCGCTCGGTCCTTCCAGGCGAGCGACCAATGCGGGACGCGCGCCTGCCCGTATGTTCAACTCGACCCCGAGGGCGGCCAGATCCTTCCGCGCTGCCCCGGGCTCGGGGTGGACGGCCTCGAACGAGAGCAGCCGCACGACGGGAAGTTCACGTGCCGGGTGAGGCGTGTCGCCCCAGTCGATCAGGAACGGCACCAGTTCCGTCCGGGGCGCCGTCAACCTCCACTGCAGTAGTTCGCCATCGGGACGTCGGCGCGACATTTCCAGGGCAGGCCCCGGGTCGTATCCGGCCGCCCGAGCACGTTCGATGGTCGCGTCCAGATCGTCGGTGGCCACGGCCCAGTCGACCAATCCGGGCTCGGTCAGATCGTCGATCCCGAACGGCCGAGGTCCCGCCGGATCGGGCTGCCCGGGGTCTGGTCCGATGACCTCCAGAAAGGCGCCGCCCCCGAGCCCCAGCAGGTGGTTCCGGGTACCCATGCCGACGTGCGACCCGCCCGGAACCGGCCGCACCCCGGTCAGGCGCGCGACGTCCTCGACCGCCGCCGCCAGATCGGGTCCGGCGTACACCAGATGATCAAGATCCATTCCGGGACCGTAACCCAGGTGCGCCACGTCCCGGAAGAAGACCCCCCTCCGGATGCTCCCGGACCTGGCGGCGCATCGACGCGATTCTCGGGGCCCGGCAAGGCGGGCATAGATTGCCCACTGGGCGGGTCATATACAAGGCCGGACAAGTCATCACTTGTCCGGCCTTATGGGGATTTCGCCGAAGCCGAGGCGAGAAAGAACCGCGCCCAACTAATCCCGCTCGCCGATCTCAAGATTGGTATGGCAAACCGTGTATTACCGGTGCAACAAACTGGACCTGGCGGCGGAATGCAGTACAACGACCCACGTGCGATTACACCCGCACACAAGAAACCTGGCACCATTCTGGTAACGATTACGCAGTGCGGGTATTGATCAGGTCAGGCCGGGAAGGATCCTACGGGTCATGGACGGGACCGGTGATCTGCGGATCTGCCCGACCGACCGCGTGGTGGGGCAACTGAGCGGTTGGCCGGCGCTGAGGTTGTGCCGTGCCGACTGCGGCTTCGGCCAGGCCTTCGCCTGCGGTGGCGATCAGATCGTCCATCTGCACGGCAGCGATCAGGCCGAACTGTTTCTGACCTGGCCGCTCGTCCGGCGTTTGCGCGAGCCCCTCGGAGAGCACGCCTCGGTGCAGATCCGGCCCGGCGGAGGCTGGGTGAAAATATGGCTGGGCTGCCACGACGATGTCGCGTTACTGGTCTCCCTGGTCAGCGTCGCCATCAAGGCGGATTTGGCGGCACGGGACACCGCACGGCCGGGGGTGGGCCCGTGCCCGCTCGGGTACTCGCATCTTGCGGAGCGGTTCATGCCCCAACCACCCCCGGGGCGAGGCGGTCTGACCATGACGCCGTCCGGGAATCATGTGGAACGCGAGGAGCACGTCATCCGAGAGGTGACCGATCGGCTCATCCGCAGGTTCGCCGGCAGTCATCGCCCCGAGCAGGTGACCCAAGCCGTCGATGCCATCTACCGTCTCTTCGACGACAGACCCGTCCGGGACTTCGTGCCGGTATTGGTCGAGCGTTTCGCCCGCGAGAAACTCACCCCCGCCCTCCCGAATTGAGCCTTCTCAAGGCCGACGGCCGTCCGTCCGAGCCGTCATGATGACTGCGTGCCCCCGTTCCCGATCCGCGACGCCGAGCCTGGGCAAGCCCTGCCCGCCGGCCGGGTGGGCTACGACCTCGACGCGGAACGGCTGCTGCTGCATACCATCCAGTCGGTCGAGGCGTTCGAGGCCCTGCTCACGACGGGCACACTGACGCCGGACCCAGACCTGGCGGTGGCCGAGTTCGCGGACGCGTACGACTGGTTGTACCGGATGATGGCGGCCCGCCTACCGACCAGCGGCGAAGGTGCACTATGGCTCTGGGCACGCACCCGCCGCGATCATCTGATCGGTAACTGCCGCCGCTCGCTTGGTCAGGTGCTGCTCGTCTGCCGGGTCCCGCGCGAGCGGGTGCTCCTCTCACACTTCGATGAGTGGCACTTGGTCCTGAACAGAGGCCTCGGGATGCCGAGGCTGCCAGGCGAGTCCGAGGACGACGCGTTCGCCCGCTGGGAGGAGGCGTACGACGAGTTCGACGCCCGTCTGCGGGCGGCCGGGATGCGCGACGCCCCGATTCGGGACTGGCCCCCCGCCCTGCGGGACGAGATCGAGACATCCTGGGAGTCCATCCTCGACCGGGGCAACTATGGGCCGTTCGAGTGCTGGCAGGGCACCGTGCATGCCTTGAACGCCGACGACGTGGTGGAAGCGGTCCGGATCATCTGAGCGGCCGAACGCGCCCGGACACCCCGCGCCCCATCAGGAGGACGGCCCCCGCCGAGGGTGGGGCGACCAGGCGGGTAGTTCCTTGACGAATAATTCCTCAACGAACTATGTTCGTAACCGGACCCACGTCCGAACTCGCCCTCTTGCTGACGCGCGGGCGGCCGTCACTGACGGCGACCTCTGATGGGAGAAGTCTCATGCACGAACCCCTGACTCCGCGCGAGGTCTTTCTCAGGCTGGTTCACGGTGTCTGCGAGGAACGCTGGGACGAGGTGGTCGGGCTTTACGCCGAGCAGACCCACGTAGAGCACCCTTTCCATCCGCTTGCAGCCCCCCCGATGCGATCTCTTGAAGAACTGCGCGCCCACTTTGGGGTCGGTGTCCCGCCCGGCGCCTACACAGGGCACACCCTGCGCCGCCAGCCGACCGGCATCACCATTCATGAGACCGCAGATCCCGAGGTCATCGTGGCGGAGTTCCGGTACGAGGGGATCGTGGTGGAGACCGGCGAGCCGTTCACAGTTCCGGCGATCTTCGTCATGCGGGTCCACGACGGGAAGATCGTCGAAGCCCGTGACTACCTGGACCACCTGCGTTCCGCCCAGGCCCGCGGTCAACTCGGTGAAGTCCTCGCCGCCGTCAGGCATCACCACGCCCCCTGACCCGTTGAGGACGAGCTCGGTCGGCCCCCGCACCTCGTCGCCCAGTGCTGATCTATGGTCGGGTGTTCTCGGTGAGGGCGTGCCGGCAGCGGTGGACGGCCCCTGCCTTCAGCGGCTCTCGACGGCCATCCGCAGGCCGAGGGTGACCAGCACGGTCCCGCTGATGGCGTCCAGCCGGCGGCGGACGGCCGACCGGCGGAACCACGCGCCGGCGCGCCCGACCACGGCGGCCAACGCCAGGTACAAGACGATCTCGACGGCCACCTGGAGCAGCGCCAGGAGAGCGGTCGTGGCGAGCAGCGGCCGGTCCGCGGGGACGAACTGCGGATAGAACGCGATCATGAATGCGGCGGCCTTCGGGTTGGCCAGCATCACCACGGCCCCCTCCCCGAAGGTCTTCCACCAGGTCAGCGACGAGGCGTCCGGCAGGTCCCGGTCGGCTTCGCCGGCCGGTCCCGCCTTGCGGCTGCGCCAGGCGGTCCGCCATGACTTCACCCCGAGGTACAGCAGGAAGGCCGCGCCGACCACGCGGAGGATGAGGTAGGCGATCTCTGAGGCGGCCACCAGGGCAGCCAGACCGGCACCGGCGCACAACGCCCACACGTACAGCCCGGCCTCCAGCCCCAGAACGGTCAGCACGGCGCCGGACAGACCCCGCAGCGCCGCACGACGCATGATCAACGCCATCGCGGGGCCCGGTGACGCCGAGATCAGCACGACGGCGACGATGAATGCGGGAAGGGTGGCGACGATGTCCATGACCAACGATGTGATCACGTTCTGTTTCGCGGCGCAATGCGCTTTTCCAGCTCGGCCGGGTGTCGTCGGCATGTCATCGCACAGACCGCCACGCCTCGACTCCCGGCCGCCCCACCGCGACCCCAGCGACCGAGCGGTGTAGAACCGGCCAGCGGTTCCGGGGCTGGAAATGAGATAACAGCTATTTGATGCTGTCGAAGCACAGGGTCGCGAGCGTTATCGGGACCAAGGTCGATGGACGGCCATGCGGTAGACGCGAACCAAGAATCAAGATGCCGACACCTCGCGTGTACGCAACCGCCTGGCCCCGCTGCAAACCTTCATTTTCCCGGGCGGCACTCAGAAGCTCGGCGGGCCCGGCGGCCATCAGGTCGGGGCGGACGTAGAGCGGCGGAGGGCGGACGGGATCGAGTGGAAGGAAAAGTGTGGCCGTGCACTGGGCGATGTCGGTGTGCAGGCCGATATGGCCGCCTCGGTCGTAGTAGACATAGGCGGCCCGAGTGGGGAAGAGAGGCAGACCCGTAGTTCTCCGTAGAGTCGCGACCAGGTCAGGGCTCTCGTGGAGGTTCCGCAGTATCTGGCCCGGATATGCGTACCGCTGTAGTCGCGGACTCGTGAGGTATCGATGGCGGTTGACCGCGTATTCGTCGGTTTTCTGAGGAATCGCGGTGTCCTTTAGCGCGGCAGCCTCCGACTCGAGTGAGTCCACGAGTCCCGGCTCCCACAGATCGCGTATGGCGGTCCATCCGGTCTCGGGGTATAGGCGGTCCAGAGAAAGTGAAGCGGGCGATCGAAGGTGTGCTCGTAGAGAGATCTGAAACGGCTGAGTTCGACCTCGCCCCAGGGCGGTCCCACTCGCGCCATATGCCGGGCGACGTGTAGACAATCTGCTTCGAACATCGCACGGTCACGAGCGTGGGCTTTCAGAATATCGGCCAGGATGAGGTCGGAGGGCATCGCGAGTTCCGGCTCGATGCCACAGAGGATGAGGAAACGACGGTATTCGAGTTCAGCCTCGTTCACCGTATTCGGCTTCAGGGCGAGTTCGCTGCCCGACGCGATCAGGCGCCTTCGGACCGAGTCGAGATCCAGCTCCGCCGCCGCCGGGCTCAGCGACCGTTCCGCAGCCATACCAGGAGCTTCCGCCAAGCATCCGGAGTGAGGGTGATGACCGTGCTGTCGCTGCTGGGGTCTCGGATGAATACGAGGCCGTCGACCCCGGCGACCTCGACGCAGGTGCCGGCCGCGCCACAGCGGCCCGAGCGCCGCCACTCCAATACGTCCGGCCGAACGTTCGCGGTGCTAGAGAGCTTCTGCGCCTGTGATCCGTCCATGGGACCATGGTCCGTCCCGTTGGCAGACCGGGCAAGAGGCTCCGAGTGACCGGGATTGTCAGGAGAAATGCCGCCCTACTCGGCGGCCTGGCGCCGGAGCTCCTCAAGTGCCTTTTCCGCTGCTCGCGTGTCCACTTGGTGAGTACCGAACAGCCTTCGCCTGAGGTCGATCACCGCGGTCAGTTCTCGCTCCGCCTCCACGTGCTCGCCGTGACCGTGCCGAAGGACCGCCAGCGATTGCCGGGTGGTGAGCGTGGAGTGGTGGTCCTCGCCGAGCACCCGGGTCTGGGCCTGGAGTGTGGCCTGAAGTTCGGCTTCGGCTTCGTGCGTGTCGCCGAGCCGGAATTTGGCGTATGCCCGCTCCTGACTCGCGTACAGCGTGTACGGATGTTCCTCGCCGAAGCAGCGGCTCCAGAATAGGAGGAAGTCGTCGAGCTCGGCCAGGGCACTTCGGTCTTCACCGCGCCGGCGAAGGGTCAGTGCCAGGCTGAACTGCGCCATACGCGTGATCGCGTGCTCCAGGCCGAACTCAGAGCGCATCTCCTCATGGACGGCTTGGAGTTCGCGTTCCGCGGCAACCAGATCGTTGCGCCCATACTCGATCATTGCGAGCTGATAGCGACAACGCAGGATCAAGGGATGAAGGGCGCCCGATGTCCGTTGGATGGCGGTGATGACCTCGCCGTACATCTGCTCCGCCTCGTCCAGTCGGCCCCTGACCCGAAGCGCGAGCGCCACCGCCATTCTGGTGCCCAGCCTGGCGGGATCGTCGTCCCCGGGTCGTGCCGTGGCGGCAAGCGTACGTCGGCCGAGGGATTCGGCGAGAGCGTGCTCCCCCGCGGCAACCATGGCCTCCACAGCCCGCTCGACCGCGTTGAGCAGGCCGTTCAGTTCCTCCTCGGGAAGTCGCTCCGCCCGCTCGGCAGCGAGGATCAGATGCGGTACGAGCTGCCTCCACACGGGCCAGCCGGCGGGCTGCGAGGGGTCGAGGTCGCGCTGCGCGTCCTGCAGTGCCTTTGCTGCTCGGATCGCCTCAGCGCCCCGTTGCTCTTCGGTCATGTTGTGACGCTGCACTTCCGCGACAAGAGGGTGTACGGACACTGACCACTCATGGCCTGAGCGTCTCCAGTCGATGAGACCGACAGACAGCAGGCCGGATAGCACCTTTTCAACCGGGTGGGGGTGGCAGAGAGCTGTTAGCGCCGGAAGGGAGAACAGCTGCGCCGGCACGGCTTCGGGTACCGCGAACATCGAAAGCAAGTGCAGCAGCTCTTCGGACTGCGGAATGCCCTGACGCGCGAGCGCGTGCAACGAGAGGCTCCATGTTGACTTCATCATGGAGCGATCGTCAGCGCCTCGCGCGAGCAGCGCCGCCGTTTCGTCGTCCAGCGAATGTCGGTACGTGGAGAACTCCCGCTCGGTGGCGAAAGGCGAGGCGAGGTACGAGCCCGCATGGTGCAGGCCCAGCGGAAGGCCGCCGAGCCGGCGGGAGAGCACCTCGGCTTCCGCGAAACTTCCGGCGCCTGGGGCAAAATCCAAAAGCGCCTGAGCGCCGTCGTCATCACCCAGCGAATCGACCCGATGGACCTGTGCGTGGCGCCCCCACAGCGCCGGATCGCCCACCCGGCTGGTCACAAGCATCAGACCGGATTCGCAGGGCCGGATGAGACCCGAACCATCGCCGGCGCCGCGACCGGCCATCTCCAGCTGCACGAGGTCGTCCGCATTGTCAAGGACGAGAAGCCAGCGGCGGCGCGTCGGCAGGTAGGCCCAGATGAGATCGGACAGCTCACGCCTGCCCGCCGCCACGTCCTCTATTTCGTCAACGCCGGCGCCCAACTCTCTGGCGAGAATGGTCAGCGATGCGGCCAGCGTGGAGTGATCAAGGGCCGAGATCCACCACACGCTGTCACCGGCACGGCCCACCCTGTCCGCAAGGCTGAGAGCTACCGTCGACTTGCCGACCCCTCCCAAGCCCGCGAGGACGTGAACGTCCCCATCGGGCGCCTCTACCAACTCCGTGAGCCGATTCATGAGAGCGTCCCGTCCTCTGACAACGGACGGGAGACGGCCGACAGGCGGGGGCAACGAACCACGTGGCGTATCAGGAAGTGCCCTGCCCTGGCCGGGCTCCAGGGGCGGAGTCCGGCGGAATTGCAGGACTGCCATGGTCACGGCCACGACACCGGAAAGCGAGCCGACGATTGAGACCCACAGTTCCATCCGAGACCCCCAGCCGGGCCGAACACGAGCCACCCCGATGCAACCGGATGAGGCAATACTCCTCCACTGGCCCCGGTACGTGAAGGTAGACCTCCCGTAGGTAAGAAGCCCTGAGGCGGACGTGCAGCAAGCTAGCCCGGCGAACCAGTGGCCTCTTCGGTGTGAACACGATCGATCAAGAGCACAGCGAGCCGCTTCTCAAATCATCGCAGGTCAAGCAGTTCCTTCACCGCGCCACAGCGCGCCTCAAGGAAGATCGAGTCCGTCGCGCCCTCCCGCAATTGACGCCCGGCGCTATCTACAGGGCGTGACCACCGAAGACAATTGCGAGTCCGGCTTGAAGCGAGGACGAGGGCGAGGGCGAGGCGTGAGTGCCGGTCATGCAGGTCCTCGGAAGCAGTCCGCTGTTCTCCATCTCGTACGGCGCACTCGCTCGGCCGATGCTCAGACGTCGTAGAGCTTCCATGCGGGGAGGCGTCGGGCTGTGAGATTCTCGGCGGGACTGAGCAGATCGCGACGCCGCAGCATGAGGCGAAGGTGCCGGGCAGCGTCGATGCCTTCGGGCGAGCTGGGATCCAGGATGATAGGAACCCTGTTCTCGGATGTCTGAACGATCGCGTCGGCCGAGTGACCGTTCACTATGGCACCGAGTTCCACCTCGGAGCCCGGGTTCTCGCTCGAAAGGAATCTGAAGAGCCGCGCCCGGAGATCTTCCAAGTGGGGCTCGCTCTCGGCCGTGAACGCGCCGGAGGCTGCGGCACGCAGGTCCGCTGGGAGGCCGCGCCGGCTTTCCCAAAGTCCCGCGTCGCCGACCACGATCAGGTGCGAACGGGCCCGCGTTATCGCGACATTCCACAAGTTGAGTTGGCGCTGTACCCAGCGGATCGTTCCCGGGCGCATGCCTTCACCGGCCACCAACGAGAAGATCATGACGTCACGTTCGCCTCCCTGGAAAGTGTGGACCGTGCCGACACGTACGCGGCCGTCAGCGGTTCCCAATCGCCGCTGCACCATCTCGGCCTGCGCCTTGAACGGCGTGACGACCCCGACGGTGGCGTCGCCGGGCAACTTCTCCAGGAGGTACCGGACCGATTCCAGCACCTTGTCGATCTCCGCCGGATTGATCCATGAGGTTCCGGAGGTTCGTGCCTGCCCCTGGACGTCCGACCAGAGGATCGCGGGGCGGTCGGGCAGGGAGGGACGGCCGCGGATGTCGGTCAGGACGTTCAGGCTTCCCTCGTAGAAGCGTTCGTTGACGAACGCGGCGATCTGAGGGTGGCATCGGAAATGCTCGTCGAGAAGAAGCCCGCCTCCCAAGGCTCGTTCGGCGGCGTGGAAGGCTGAGTGGCGCCGGAAGCCGAGGCGGTACTTTTCCAGCCATTCGGATCGCAAGCCGTGTTCGCGGCGGAGGGCGACGTCACGCTCGGCGTTGAGCCGGGACACGTGGGGCAACTGCATGACATCGCCAATGACCAGGGCGCGGCGGGCGCGGAAAAGGAGCGGCAGGACATGCGGGATCGCACACTGGCTCGCCTCATCGATGATCACGAGGTCGAAGAGTGCGGGTTCGGGCGGGAAGCGTCGTGCGGACAGGCTGGTCACCGCCCAGCCGCGCAAGGCCGTGAGCGCGTTCTTCACCGCGCGCCAGTCACTGCCTTCAGCGCTCTGGGCACGTATCAGTTCGGTGATGAGATTGCGGTGCTGCCTGGCGGACGAACGCACCGTGCTTTCCAGCAGTGCGATCGCGTTCTCCTCGACTTCACGTTCGGCGGTAGCGAGTCGCGTGGCGAGAGCTCCATCATCCGGACCGTCTACGGCCTGGGGAAGCACGGACTGCCAAACAGCGTCGGCATGCTCGAACCGGGCGAGCGCACGGCAGGTGGCAGCCGTCCCAGAGGAGTTGACACGCAATCCCAGACGTCGCAACAAGCGCTTGCGGCGCCATTCCCCAAGCAGCTTGGCCCCCGCAGCACGTTCCGCCCTGCGAGCGAGACGTTCTGGTCCGTCATGGTCTCGAAGGAATCCGAGGAGTTCGGCCACCGTCGACTCGAGTTCAGCGGCATGCTCATCGCGGGCCTCCCCGGCCTCGCGGAGGGCCCGCTCCATCGACGCGACGCGGTCGAGTTCCAGCCTGGCCGCATGCAGGAGGTCGCCGGCGGTGTCGAGCCGGGCCTGGGCGGTCTGAGGGTTGGATGCGGGTGCCTGCACAGCCCTCAGGGATTCGAGCGTGGCGGCCTCGACCTCCCGGTGACGACGCGAGCCCGTACGGACGATGCTGCCCGGCGCCAGCCGCTCGCATCGTCCGCACACCTCGTCCACGGCCTGGTTGTTGGTAGAGGCGACCAGAACCTTCTCCCCGGCGGCTTCGGCCGTGGCGACCAGGTTGGCGACGAGTTGGCTCTTTCCGGTGCCGGGCGGGCCCGTCGCAACGGTGAGGCGATGGGTCATCGCCGAGCGCAGAATCTCCGCCTGCGACTCGTTGGCCGGCAGAGGAGTGACAAGCCGCACGTCCTGCGGTCGACGATCCGGTGCGGGTAGAGCGCGCTCCGCCCGCTCTGGAGAGAGCGCGGCGAGCGCCGTGACCTTGATCCGCCCGGTGTGCCGCTCGATGTGCTCGAGGTCCTTGAGGAGTTTGGCCGTGGCACCGAGATTCCGGGCGACGGCGTAGAGGACGGCGGTGTTGCGTGCCCCGCTCACCGGGGTGTCGACTTCGATCCGATCGGTGAGCCGGTCGGGCTCGATCTTCTGGACGGTGGGCAACGCGTATTCGTCGCGCAATAGGTGGGCGATGTCGACCGCCATCCGGTCGTGCTGCCCTGCATGCCATGTCGGCTGGTAGGACTCTGCGAGGTCGGCGGCGTCGTCCTCACCGAGCCGTTCGGCGGCCAGACCCGGGTGCGGCATCACAGGACCATAGGGCCGCAGCCGTACCTCTCCGTTCTCATGGACGGGCTCGACCGCGCGCACGAGCAATGGCGCGAAGCTGGAAGCGGCCCCACCGTTCCGCGTCCCGTGCGTCACCACCGCCGGATAGCCCGCCCAAAGTTCGTTCTCCTGCTCGACGGCCTGCTGGACGAGCTTCTCCGCATGTGGGGGCATGGAGATGCTGTGGTCGTCGTCGAGGTCTCCGGAGAGCAGACGCTCGGGGCCGGGCAGGCAGACATACGTCTTTCCGTAGTCATTGACGGACATGGCCTCAGGGACACTCTGGTCCGCCACGATGCAGTCACGGTAATAGGCCAGCAGCCCGGACCAAGTGGGTTGCGCCGCGGACTTGGGGTGCCCGGCTTCGGTGCTCGGCGACCGGGTCTCCGTTTCCGTAAAGGGCCCGCGGGACAGGGGTACCAACTGCGGTGCCGGCCCTTGGGGACAGTTGGCGATGACGATACGGTCATCGACCCCGAGGGACGATGCCACGGGGATCTGGTGCGAGCCGTCGCCCCTCATCCGCCGGTTGACGTAATGGAAGAGGTCTTCAACCGAGACCTCTCCGCTGCCGTCCTTGCCGGCCTTTCCCGTACGCAGTGCCTCAACGATCTGTCCGGTGAAGACCGAGGGGGTCACGTCTTCGCCGGCCGCTACCGGCGCGTAGGAATCCTGGCCCGCCCTGGACGAGGACAGCACGTACACACCACGACTGGTAAGGAGTGGCTCCTCGCCGGATTTGGCCGCACCGGGCCGCAGCCCGTCGCTGGTGCGCAGACCCACCGCGAAGCCCCCGCTGCGGCAACAGTCGATCATCACGACCTTCTGCGGGGCGACGCATACTTCCAGCAGTTCGTTGACGAATCCCGCGCTCACCGCCGTCTCGGCTATGTGGCCGAAGTCGGTGTCCTTGGCGATGAAATGGAACTCACCGCCGGACTGGACGAGCCGGGTGCCATGTCCGGAGACGTACAGCAGCGCGAACTCGTCCTCGTCGCAGTCGTCCAGGAACTCGGCGATCTCGTGACGCATGTCGTCGGCGGTGAGATCTGCCACTGAACGCACTGGCAGGAACGCTCCGATGCTGCGGTGCTCGAGAACCTGCTGAAGTTGCCAGAGGTCCGCACGAACGGACGGGAGCGCAGCGAACCTCCCATCGTCATACGTCTCATTGCCGATCAGCAGCGCTCTGCGACGTTTCGATCGGCTCACTCTGTACGGTTCCTGCCGTCGACCCTGTCGAGGAACTCGCCCATGAGCCGTTCCTGCGCTTGGTCTGGACAGCCGGTGATGGTGAGGGAGTCATCGCCGTAAGAGATCTCGATCTTCCGGTGACGCTCCCGGGAACTCCATTCCCGGATCAGAGCGACCAGGACTTTCGACGTCTGTGCTCCGGACGTGGCCACCGTCACCCAGAGCGCCAACTCACCTGTGAGCCCGCCCTTGCTCCCGGGGATGGGCGAAGAAGGCGGGTCGGCGTATCCGACATCGACTCCGTCGACTTTCAGCAGGTCGCCGTGCAGTTCACGGGTAAGCCGTTCCTGCCGGAGCGTGTCATCGCCCGCCTCTACCCGCAGCCGCCACTCCTGCTGGTCCATCCAGTGCACTCCCTCGTGCCGCTCAGGCCATTCGATCGAGACCACCCTTCCGCAACAGCCTGTTTACGTGTGTTTACATCACAGCATTGACAATGGCCACACTCGGCCATGGCTCGCTGCCTCGTTGAATTTGAGGCCGCGGAGTGCGCGTTCGTCGATGTCCGGAAAGAGCCGGTCGGCGGCGGCGGTCGCGGCTTTCCACATGGTGCGGGAAGCGCGGGCGTGAGACGCGTTCGAGGATGCCGTTCAGATTGAACGGATTCCAGTCCGTCGCCGGAGCGACCAGACAGGGAGAGCGCTGGTGAGCACTCAGCAGATCAACGCCGCCGTCCTGCACGGCATCGGCCGGGCCCCGCGCTATGAGTCCTTCCCGGCACCGCTGGCCGGTGACGATGAAGCGGTCGTCACGGTCGTCACGGTCGCCGCGGCGGCGCTCAAGCCGTCCGACCGTTTGACGGCGGACGGCGTCCACTACGCCCCTACCGAGTTCCCCCACGTGGTGAGCCTGGACGGCGTGGGACGGCTGGAGGACGGCACCCGGGTGGCGTTCTTCATCCCGCAGCCGCCTCATGGCGCAATGGCCGAGCAGACGCTGGTGCGCCTCGGCGCGTGGCTGCCGGTTCCCGACGGCATCGACGACGTGACCGCCGCCGCGTTCCTCAACCCGGCATGGCCGCCTGGAAGACGATCGTGTGGGAGGACAAGGCCGCCGCAGGACAGACGGTCCTGATTCCAGGCACGACCGGCGCGTCCGGCCGCATCGCCGCCCAACTGGCCGAACACCAGGGCGCGCGGGTCGTGGTCGCCGGGCGCAACCCGCGCGTCCTGGACGGTCTGACGGCGGACGGGGCCGATACCGACATCAGGATCGACCGGCCGCATGACGAGCTGTGCGCGCCTTGACGCACTCGGACGGACGCCCCGACGATGCCGCACAACCGATCCGCTACATCCTGGTCGGAATGACCGCCGGCGAAGTGGCGAGCCTGCCCGCCTTGATGCTGCGCAAGGCGCCCGTCCAACTGATCGGCAGCGGTACCGGGGGGCATGCTTCGCTCGCCGACGCCGCGGCCGCCTATGCCGCTCTGCTTCAGCAGGCAGCCGCACGCGAGAAGACGATGCGGCGGTCGCTCCCGGCATGGGCCCACGCGGAAGGTGTTCGAGTCCTCCGGGTAGCGTTTGATCGCAGCGAGTTCGGCGAGCTGGGGCTCGACGGCCAGCCGGGCTTCGAACACCTGAGTCGGCAGCACCTCGATCCCCCAGTTCGCCACCAAGGCGGCGGAGGCCACCACCACCGTGCCGCTGCCCCGGTGCGACTGCACGACCCCTGCGAGTACCAGGGCGGCCAGCGCCTCTCTCAGTGTGGCCGGGCTCACCTGCAGTCGCTGGGCGAGGTCGCGTTCGGAGAGCAGCCGTTCGGACGGGCCGATCCGCTGGGTCTTGATCGCCGCGACGATACGGTCGGCGACCTGTGCCGCGGCGCTGCGTACGACGACCGGAGCGAAGGGTCGTCGTCCTGGTGCTCATTCATGGTTCCAACCGTCACGAGGGGGCACGGGGCAGATGTGCCCGGCGGCCCGCAGGACCTTTGTCGCGTCGTCGGCCTGGTCCGACCTCAGAAGAACGTAGTCCGTGTCATATGTGGACACGGCGAAGATCGAGATTTCCGCGGCGGCGAGCGGCCCGGCGATCGCGGCGAGGATCCCGGTGAGCGAGAAGTCCAGCGGCCCGGCCACCATCAGCACCGACCAGCCGCGCTCGACCGTCGCGTCGGCGGATGCCATGTCCTGGCCAGGCTGCCGGTCGACACCCGGCCGCCGCCCTCGGTGGCGGTCTGTGACCAGTTGCTGCGCCACCGTCCCGCATCCCAGACAGAGGCCTCATGACCACCCACCAGCAGCTGACCCACCACCGCGGGCTGACCGAACCGGCCGCCGAGGCCGCCATCGACCAGGCGTGCCGGATGCCGCGGCTGCCGACCGTCCGCAACCAGTTCGTCGCCGACGCCGCCGAACGCGAGCAGCTCACCTGACGCGGGTTCCTGGCCGAGCTGCTGATGGCCGAGTGCGAGGACCGGCAACGCCGCCGCTCCGAGCGGCGGATCAAGGCCGCCGGGTTCCCCCGCCAAAAGGCGCTGCGTAACTTCGACTTCGAGGCCACCCCCAACGTCCCGCCCGCCGTCGTCAACGCCCTGGCCACCTGCGAATGGGTACGCGGGGGCGAACCGCTCTGCCTGATCGACGACTCGGGAACCGGCAAGTCCCACCTGCTGATCTCGCTGGGCACCGAGGCAACGATGGCCGGCTTCCGGGTCAAATACGTGCCGGCCGCCCGGCTGGTCAACGAGCTGGTCGAGGCCGCCGACGAACTCGTGCTCAACAAGACCATCGCCCGCTACGGTCGCGCCGACCTGCTCTTCCAGGTGCTGACCGACCGGGAGGAGACCTCCAGCGTCGCCATCGCCTCCAACGAGTCCTTCGGCGGCTGGACCAAGACCTTCACCGACCCGCGCCTATGCGCCGCCATCGTCCACCGGCTCACCTTCAACGCCACCATCATCGACACCGGCACCCAGTCCTACCGGCTCAGCCGCACCCAGGCCCAACAAGCCGCAGGCACGCCCTGACGACCAGAGCCCGGCTCTTCCTTCACAGCCGCCGCCCGTCCCTGGCTGGAGTGGTCAGTCTGAAGTGCCCGCAGACGAAGCCAAGCCGAGGGCGAACGAGATTGACCCGGCCGGCCATGAGGAGGATAGGAACGGCCAGTATCGATTCGTCTTTGCGCGCTCGGGTTCTGGCCGCGGGCGGTGTTCTGTCGGTGAGTTCGGGTTGGGCGCGAGCCGCCTTCACCGGCGGCGGGCTGGGGACCATGTCCCGGGTTGCTGTTGCGGGGCAGGGCGTGGTCCATACGGTCATCTTCGGCGCCTTCGCCTCAGCAGGGCGCAACGCAAACCATGACGAGAAGGATCAGCCATGACGACCATGGATCTCAGCGAGTTCGACATCGTTGTCCGTCCGGGACACACCGCGACCTATGAGACCGTCACTGGTAGCGTCGCCGTCCTAGAGGGCGGCCAGGTCACCATCGGCCGGGTTCTCGACCGGGGCTCTGTCACCGTGTTCAGCGGCGGCCGGGCGATCATTGACGAGGTCTGCAACTGGGCTCGCGTCGGCGTCCGCGGCGGCCAGGCCACCATCGGCAAGCTCTCCGAGCAGAGCCGCGCCGACGTCGACGACAACGGCCGACTCACCATCGGCGAGGTCTGCGACTGCAGCAACGTCGATGTCGACAGCGGCCAGGCCACCATCGACCAGGCCAGTAGCCGCAGTCACGTCTTCATCTACAGCGGCGGCCGGGCCACCATCGGCAAGACCTCCGAACAGAGCAGCGTCCACGCCAACGGCGGCCAGGCCACCATCGGCGAGGTCTGCGGCGACATCACCAACCCCTCCGACTGCTCCTGGGGGGCACGGGTCCGCGTCGACAACGGCGGCCGGGCCACGATCGGCAAGATGTCCAAGCGGTCCCAGATCACCGTCGACAACACCCTGGCCGCCGCCGAAGGCAACGCCCGGGCCACCATCGACGAGATCTGCGACGACGTCGGCGTCGATCTCATGGGCGGGGGTCAGGCCACCATCGGCACGGCCTCCGGCAACAGCAGCGTCTACGTCGGCTGGCTGAGCCAGGTCTCCATCGCCGAGGTCTGCGGAAACAGCAACGTCAAGGTCCACGACGAGGGCGAGGCCACCATCGGCAAGGCCTCCGACCCGAGCCGGATCGACCACGGCGGCCAAGTCATCTTCGGCAAGGCCTCCCGGTAAGACGACAGCACCGCTCCCGGATCGAAACCTGCGCCCCGGGCAGCGGCCCAACACCGGCCCACCAACCGGCAGCGAGCGCCACACGGCGATCGCCCCCACCCAGAGGGCCCGGCACCTGCCGGGCCCTCACCTCTTCTCGCCCTTGCACCTGAACGAGCCGAGCACCCTCCCCAGGCGGGAACACGAGGTTCCTCGCGAGTGAGTCGCTACTGGCCGTTCCGATCCTCGTAGCAGGCCGGCCGGTGGGGACGGTCATCCTCGCGGCCCGCGGAGGAAGACCCGCCACCACAGCGGGTGGGGACCAAAACTCATTCGTGATCAAGGCCTCCAAGATCGCCAATTGAGGTTAGAAACCAAGTTCCTCAGAGATGGGGCCGCTTCTCGTTCTCGGAATCAGCCCATCGCGTCCGGTGCGCCTGTCCGCGCGCTGCTCAGGGAACTGCTGCGCCCGCACCGCGTGCTCGCCGCCACGGCGGCCGCCGCGATGGTCATAGGGATGCCGACCCCGCCGCTGCTCGGCCGGGTCGTCGACCACCGGACGCCGGACGGCGTGACCCCGGTGATCGTGCTTCTCGCGGCGGTCGCCGTCGTGCAGGGCCTCGCCACCGCATTGGGGGCTGACGCTGGTGGCGCATCCCCGGGATCAAGTGATCGATCCGGACGAAGTCCCCGATGGGCGCCGGACAGGGTCTGACGTTCAGGTGGCCATCTCCCAAAGACGACACAGGGCGCAGAGCCCCCTGGTGCTTGTCGTCGCGCTTGTTCTCGCGCCGGATCCGGTCGATGGCCTTGCGGCCCGCGGTGGTGGTCAGCCAGCCGCCGGGGTTGGGCGGCACGCCGTCGGCCGGCCATCGCTCGACGGCGGCCGAGAACGCCTCGACCGCCGCCTCCTCGGCGATGTCGAGGTCGCCGAAGCGCCTGGTCAGGGACGCGACCACCCAGCACCATTCCTCGTGGTGGGTGCGAGTGATCGTTTCCCGGACGTCGGCGTCGTTCACAGGAACGGCCGCACCTCGATCTTCCGATCGCAGACCTTGGACGCCTCGGCGGCGAGCTTGAGAGCCACGTCCAGATCGGGTGCCTCCCACACCCAGACGCCGGCCAGGTACTCCTTGGACTCCACGAAGGGCCCGTCGCTGAACACCGCCTGCTCGCCCCGGTTGTCGACGACCGTGGCCGCGTCGGTGTCCGCGAGTCCGCCCGCGAAGACCCAGTGGCCCTCGGCGATCAGCCGTTCGTTGAACTCGCTGATAGCGGGCTGCCTGTCCGTCCTGCCGGGATTGCTCTTGTCATCGATCACGGAAACCAGGTACTGCATCTGAAGATCACCTCCCGTTGTCGGGGGACGGCCCGCGCGGGCCGCCGCACCCCGGTTATGAACACCCCTGCCCCGATGGTTGGTCTATGTCGGAGACAATGCCAAGACCTGCGCGGGCGTGGGTGCCGATGTGCCGCTGCCGGCAGGCCAGCGGGTCTAATGTCCGGCCAGCTCGGCCACGACCGGAGCGAGCGCGTCGGCGGAGCCGGCGCCGAAGACGAAGTAGGAGATGCCGAGTTCCTCCCGTCGCCGCTGGATCTCCTCGGCGGCCGCCGCAGGGTCGTCCGGAAGTACCGCCAGCGAGTCCACCGCGCGAAGCGCCGCAGGGTCGGTGTCGGGGGACGCCATGAACGGCGCGACGGTGTCGCCGATCACCGCCACGTGCTGCGCGAGTTCGATGTCCCGGGTGGCGAGGGTGCGGAAGTCGCGTACCACCCGGGTGCTTTCGACCCGATCGTCTCCCGGCATCAACGCAAAGGCGACCGTGTCCGCGAGGTCGGCCGCCATCGCCCGGGCCTTCGGCCCGCGCACGGCCATCACCACTGGCGTGTGCAGGTCGGCGCCGTCGAGACCACGCAGCGCCGTCACGGTCTCGCGCACCTGGGCCAGCCGCTTGCCCGGTGGGACGACGGGCAGTCCCAGGTCGCGGAGTTCGTCTTCGATGCCGGGCCTGCCGGTGCCGATGCCCAACTCGAAACGTCCCTCGGTGAGCACCGACATCGAGTGCGCCTCCCAAGCGGTGCTCCACGGCTGGCGCAGCGGGGAGGCGTACACCCAAGAGCCGACTCGCAGGTCGGTGAGGGTGGCGGCCACGGCCAGCGTGGGGGCTGGGGCCGGCTGCCATTGCGGGACGTCGGGCATCAGCAGCGTGGAGTATCCGCTGTCGGCGATACGGCGCACTTGGTCTCGCCACGTCGGCAGATCTGTTCTGAGCGGGGCAACGACCCCGAATCGGAAGGGTCTGGTTCCGCCACTTGCCGTCGAATCGGTCATCGTTCCTGTCCTGGTCAGTAGTTGGGATGGCTTCCGGTCCTGTCGGCGAACAACCGCGCGCCGTGGTTAGCGCGGTGCTGTCGACGTCTCACCCCTGCTACGAACGCCGCTGCCCCGATCCGACACCGCCTCCCAGAAATTCTGTCGAGAATTTTCCCGGAGCAGGCTGTCAGCGACCCGACAACGCGACGAGTTCGGGGCCACCAGGCTCCCCCTCCTCATGCGCACCCAGTGCAGACGAACTCCGAGACCACATGGACACCGGACACCCTGGCCCATCGTCCGCTCATGCCGCCGAGCGTGACTGTCGGCGCGCCGCGCATCTCAAATCCACAGCTCGGCATCGAAAAAACTCACCGCCGTGGTGGACTGCCCTAGCGTCGACGGCGGCGGCGCGGGATGTCTTGCGCGAGCTCCACGATGAAGCCGTCTGGGTCAGCGACATGCAGCGTCCGGTGTCCCCACGGCCGGTCAGCGGGGCCGCTGAGGACCGTGGCCCCCAACTCCCGGAGCCGGCGGGCCTCGGCGTCGACATCCTCGACCATGAAGACGACCTCGGCCGCCGGGCCGGGCGCGGTCCGGCTGTTGGTCAGCCAGTCGGCGCGACGCTGCTCGTACAGCGCGAACCTGGTGGCCTCGGTGGCGAACTCCGCATAGCCCGCGTCCTGGAACCTGAAGGCGAGCCCGACCACGTCCCGGTAGAAGACGATCGAGGCGGCAAGGTCGCGGACATACAGGATCACATAGCCAAGACTGGGCGCCATGCCGACCTAGATTCCCACGGACGGCAGCCATACGACCCGAATCAGCCGACAGTCACGCTCAGCGAAAATGCAACTCTTCTGCCCGCGATGGGCGAGGCTGGCTGTGCCCTCAGCGCCAGCCGAGTTCGGGTGCCACGTGGGTCAGGATGTTCTCCAGAACGTGTGCGTTGTAGTCCACGCCGAGCTGGTTGGGGACCGTGAGCAGCAGCGTGTCCGCGGCTTGAATGGCCTCGTCGTTGGCGAGTTGCTTGACCAGCACGTCCGGTTCGGCCGCGTACGAGCGCCCGAAGATGGCCCTGGTCTTCTCGTCGATCATTCCGATGTGGTCGCCTGAGTCGGCGTTCCGGCCGAAGTAGGCGCGGTCCAGATCGCTGGTCAGCGCGAAGATGCTGCGGCTGACCGACACACGCGGCTCGCGTTGGTGTCCGGCGTCCTTCCACGCCTGCCGGTAGGCCTCGATCTGCCTGCGCTGCTGGACGTGCAGCGGCTCGCCGGTCTCGTCGTCCTTGAGCGTGGAGCTTTGCAGGTTCATGCCCAGCTCGGCCGCCCACACGCTGGTGGCATTGGAGCCCGAGCCCCACCAGATGCGGTCGCGCAACCCCTCGGAATGCGGCTCGATGCGCAGCAGCCCGGGTGGATTGGGGAACATCGGCCGCGGATTCGGCTCGGCGAAGCCTCTGCCCTGCAGCACCGTGAGCAGTACCTCGGTGTGCTTGCGCGCCATGTCGGCATCGGTGTCGCCCTCGGACGGCTCGTACCCGAAGTACCGCCACCCGTCGATGACCTGTTCCGGTGATCCCCGGCTGATGCCCAGCTGCAGCCGCCCGCCGGAGATCAGGTCGGCGGCGCCGGCGTTCTCGGCGAAGTACATCGGGTTCTCGTAGCGCATGTCGATCACGCCGGTGCCGATCTCGATGCGCGAGGTCTTCGCGCCGATCGCAGACAGCAGCGGAAGCGGAGAGGCCAGCTGCCTGGCGAAATGGTGCACCCGAAAATAGGCGCCGTCGGCACCCAGTTCCTCCGCGGCCACGGCAAGATCGATCGACTGCAGCAGGGCGTCCGCCGCCGACCGGGTCCGCGAGCCCGCGCTGTCACTCCAGTGACCGAACGAGAGAAAGCCGATCTTCTTCACACCGACACCAACCATCCCAACGCCCACGAGATTCCAGCACGGCTGACCACACGGCCACCCCACGGTCATCGACCGTCACAAATCACGACCGGCGGAAGCCCTCTGCGATCACCCCGGTATCGGCCGACCGGCCCGGCAGGTCTTCGACGATCAGACCGAACAGGACACCAAGCGGCACGACCCCCGCCGACGCGGCTACACCCTTCACCAGCTCCGCCACTCCCGGCTCCCCCACCTGGCCGAAGGCGGCTGGTCCCCTCATGCTCATGGCGCTGTCCGGACACGAGAACATCCGCAGCCTGCCATCTACACCAACGTCACCGCCGAAGCCGTCGGCTCCGCGCTCGCTGCACAAGACCCCGGCCGCCGCCATCGTTGACGAGACGAGGAGCCGCAGACCCATATCCGTTGGATTTTCGGTGATTGCTACTAGGACCCCTGGAAACCCAGGGTTCGCGGCGAACCCAAGGGACGACGTACGACTCGGCAGGCTGACCGTCGACGGGGAAGCGGCCGGCGCCGCGCTTGCGTTCGAGCGCGCTCGAACTCCTAGCGTCGCCGGCATGACATCTCAACCAGGGACTCAGCGGACATGGATCATCACCGGCGCGTCGGCGGGCTTCGGCCGTGCCATCGCCGAGTGCGCGGTCGGGCGGGGCGACAACGTGGTGCTGGCCGTGCGGCGGCCCGGGTCGGTGGCCGACCTCGCGGACGCCCACCGCGACCAGGTACTGGTCGTCGAGCTCGACGTGCGTGACACCGGGCGCGCCGGGGACGTCGTACGGTCGGCGGTCGACCGGTTCGATCGGGTGGACGTGCTGGTGAACAACGCCGGCCGCGGGGTCGTCGGCGCGGCCGAGGAGGTCGGTGCGGAGGAGCTTCGTGCGTCTTTGGAACTGCACCTGCTGGGTCCGGCGGCGCTCGTGCGGGCCGTCCTGCCGTACTTTCGCGAGCAGGCGTCGGGCACGATCGTGCAGATGAGCAGCCAGGGCGGGCGCATCTCCTTCCCCGGTGTCGGCGCGTACTCGGCCGGGAAGTTCGCGCTCGAAGGCTGGTCGGAGGCGCTGGCCGGCGAGGTCGCGCCGTTCGGGGTCCGGGTGATGATCGTCGAGCCGAGCCGGTTCCGCACCTCGTTCAACGCGCCCGACGTGCTCGGGGTCGCCGACGCCAGCGCCGCGTACACCGGGCTGCTGGGGGCCGTCCGCAACGACATGGCGAGCGCCGACGGGGTTCAGGAGGGCGATCCGGTACGGGCCGCGGAGATCATCGCGGACCTGGTCGCCGGTGACGAGTTGCCGCTGCGCCTTCCGCTCGGGCGTGAGGCGGTCGAGCGCATCGGAAGGTCCTACCGGCAGAACCTGGAGGAACTCGAACGCTGGGCCCCTACCGCGCGTGCTGCCGACTTCCCCGGCGCCCCCGCATCCGCCCGGCCGATCTAGAGTGGGGCCATGGCCACGGACGATCTGATGTCGAAGGCGCTCGCCGCCCTCGACGAGGTCGACGGCCCGATGTCGGTCGAGGTGATCCACCGCCTCGTCGACGTCAGCGCCGCCACCGACCCCATGACCATCACCGAGGTCGCCGACCTGCTCGACATGTCGCCGCACACGCTGCGCTACTACGAGCGGATCGGGCTGGTCGAGGTGGGCCGCGACGCCAGCGGCCACCGCAGCTACGACGCGGCGGCGGTACGCAGACTGGTGTTCCTGACCCGCATGCGCCTGTCCGGGATGGCCATGCGCGACCTTCAGCACTACATGCGGCTGGCCGACGAGGGCGACGACACCGTCCCCGAGCGCCTTGACCTGCTGCTCGAACACCGCGACACGATCCGCCGGCAGCTCAAGGAGCTGACCCTGTCGCTGGCGGCGACCGAATACAAGATCGCCACCTACGGCGGCCACACCGGCCCCTCGTCAGCGGGCAAGGCCTGACCCGTCGGCACCGAACCGCGCCGAACAGGTCCACCGCGCCCAGTCGGCACGGTCCCTCTCGTCCTCATCACTTGGGCGAGGACATCGGCGACGAAGAGGAACCTTCACGCTTCCTGAAGTCCCCTCATCCCGTGCTCTCGCAATCGGGGAGCAGAGAGAAAGACCAGGTCACACGCGAGAAGGGGTGCAGCCGGACCGCCCAGTGGACGCGGGAACTGGGAGGTTATTTCCTAGCCGCGTCAGTGACTCGTGGTGTTTTCATGGGCGCGCGGGGCCGGGCTCGCCGGTCGTGACGATTCGGTGCTCTTGATCAGCCACAGGCCCGTGAACACCGCTGTGGCCAAAGTGACGACGCCTGCCACGACGAAGGCGCTGTTGAGCCCCTCCTCGAAGGAGGCGCCACCGGACTCCCGGGTGCGGACGACGGCGCCGAGGACCGCCACGCCGAGGACCGCGCCGATCTGCCGGGTGGTGCTGCTGACGCCCGACGCCAGGCCGCCCTCCTGCGGGCTGACCGACTGGATGGCGGCGCCGGTCAGCGGGGACATGGTCAGGGCGAAACCGATACCGACGACGGCCAGCCGCCACCACACGTTCGTGTAGCCGGTGTCGGCGTGCACGAAGCCCAGGGCCAGCAGTCCCAGCCCGGCCAGCGTCAGGCCGATGGCGACCATGATCCGGAAGCCGTACCTGGCGGCGAACCTGCCCGCGAACGGGCTGATGATGACCATCGCGAGCGTGGCGGGCAGGGTCTGCACCCCGGCTCGCAGGATCGAGCTGCCCTGGACGTAGACGAAGAACTGGGAGAAGAAGAACGACGAGCCCATGAGCGCGAAGCCGACCACGATCATCGCCGTGTTGGAGACCGTGAAGAGGCGTTGCCGGAAGAGCCGCAATGGCAGCATCGGTGCCGGAACCCGCCCTTCGACGACCACGAAGACGGCGAGGATCACGGCCGCGGCGGCGAAGCCGCTCAGGATCACGGGCGAGGTCCAGCCACGGGAGCCGCCCTCGATCAGCCCGTAGGTGAGCGCCCCCACGCCCAGGACGGACAGGACCGTTCCCGGGACGTCGATCGCCGGCGCGCCCGGGTTGCGGGACTCGTCCAGCACGCGCAGGCCGGCGACCAGCAGGACCGCGCCGACGGGCACGTTGACGAGGAAGATGGCGGGCCAGCCGAAGGCCTCCACCAGAACGCCGCCGGCCAACGGTCCGGCGGCCAGACCGATTCCGCTGAATCCGGCCCACAGACCGATCGCCCTGACCCGCTCCTGCGGAACCGGATACGCGGCGGCGAGCAGGGTCAGCGAGGCGGGGCTCAGCGCCGCGGCCCCAATGCCCTGCAGTACCCGCCCGACGATCAGCCAGCCGATCGAGGGTGCGGCGGAGCACAGGACGGACGCGGCGGTGAACACCACGACGCCGGCCAGGTACATCCTCTTGCGGCCGAAGCGGTCGGCGAAGACGCCGCCGGACAGCAACAGCATCGCCACCAGCAGCACATAGGCGTCGACGATCCATTGCAGCCCGGTCAACTGGGTGTGCAGCCGCTCCTGCATGTCGGGCAGCGCCGCACCGACGATCGTGTTGTCGAGCAGCACCATGAACTGCCCCAGGCAGGTCACCGTGAGCAACGCCGCCCGGTTCGGCACGGCCACCGGCGGTGCAGACTGCATCGTTCCTCCTAAAGCAGTTCGTTACTGCTTTAGAAATCTAGACGGCGGGCCTCGTAAACGCAACTGCGAGCTGCGCTAAGGTGGGGGCATGGAGGAGCGAGGGCCGGTCCGGCGGCCCGGCGGGCGCAGTGCGCGTGTCCGGGCGGCGGTGCACCAGGCCGTCACGGACCTGGTCGGCGAGCGCGGCTACGGCGAATTCACGGTCGGTGACGTCGCGGCCCGCGCCGGCGTGGCCGATACCAGCGTCTACCGCCGGTGGGGCACCCTGGAGGCCCTGCTCACCGACGTGGTGCTCACGCGCCTGAACGCGCGGTCGCCGATGCCCGACACCGGGAGCCTGGCCGGTGACCTGCACGCCTACGCGGCCCAGGTGGCGCGCGAGATCACGGGACCCGACGGCCTGGCGGTGCTGCGCCTGACCGTCGCCCTGTCGAACAGGGGCGAACGGGGTCTGCGGGAGCGTGACGACTTTCTCGCCGAACGCACCCGGTTCGTGCAGGCCATGCTCGACCGCGCCGGCGAACGCGGCGAGCATCCACCCGACGTGCTGGGCGTGCTCGACCACGTCATGGCCCCGATGTACATCCGCGTCCTGTTCGGCGCGGGCCCGCTCACCCCGGACTACATCGCCGGGCTGGTCGACCGGTTGCTGGAGCAGGCCTGATCGCTGCCGTTTGACAGAAACGCGGATCGGCCGGGCGGTGCATCCCTTCGCGGTCCGCGGCACCGGACGGGGCGGGGAGGACCACCGTGGCGCGTCGCTCGTGGTCGCAGCCACGTTGAGTCTCCGACGGAGCAGGATGTCGACACGGGGACCTTCGCCGCGGTCAGACACCCAAGAGAGTCCCAGCTCGAACGCACTGGTCGGCCGAGTTGAGCGCGTCCGGGCGCCCGCCGGTTTTCATGAACGTGCGTCGAATTGGGCCCGGGCCTCGAAGACGCGATCCATATTTGCCTCCGCCCAGGTCTTGATCGCGACCATCACCGGGAACAGGTCCTGGCCGAGCGGGGTGAGTTCGTAGTCGACGCGGGTCGGTACCGATGCGGTCACCGTGCGGGTGAGCAGACCGTCGCGTTCCAGCTTGCGCAGGGTCTGGGTGAGCATCTTCTGGCTGACGCCGGCAATGCGGCGGGCGAGTTCGCTGTGCCGCTGCGGACCGTCGGCAAGGGCCGGGATCACGAGCGCCGCCCACTTGTCGGTCAGCGTGCTCAGCAACTCCCGGGTCGGGCAAGCCGCCAAGAACGCGTCATAGTCGCGTTTGGCCTGCTCTCGACGTTGTGCCGCAGTTGTTGTCGCCATGTTCCACCTCCTATGCGGTGCCCTAGGCACTCGAAGGTACCTACTTTCTCACAGTGCCCCCATCTCCCTACCGTGAAGAAACAGGACATACACGGAGGGGACGACGATGCGCGCAGTCAGCTATTCACAGTTCGGAGGGCCGGAGGTCCTGTACGTGGCGGCGGACCTACCGGTACCCGAGCCAGGGCCTGGGCAGGTACGAGTACGGGTAGCCGCATCCGTTGTGCACCCGGTCGAACTTATGATTCGCGCCGGCCGTTTCCCGGCACCGCTGCCGACCGGGCTGCCGTACATACCCGGCTGGGACGTGGCAGGTACGGTCGACGCGGTGGGTCCGTCCGTCGGCGAGTTCAATGTTGGTGACGCCGTCATCGGCTTCTCGCCGTGGATACGCACCACGGTCGGTACCCACGCGGAGTACGTGGTGCTGGAGGCCGCCTGGCTGACCTTCGCACCCACTGGGGTTCCCGCCACCGAGGCCGCGACCCTGCCGGTCAACGGTCTCGCAGCGGCCCAAGCCCTCGACCTGCTCGCGCTCCCGGCGGGCTCGACCGTGCTCGTCACCGGTGCCGCAGGGCAGGTCGGCGGGTTCATCCTGGCCCTGGCCCGGGCAGCCGGCCTGCACGCCACGGGACTCGCGGGCACCGACGACCGGGAGTTCGTCGAGTCGCAGGGCGCGGCGTTCATGCCACGCTCGGACGATCCGATCGCGGCCGCGCCGGACAACTTCGACGCCGTTGTCGACCTGGCGGTGATCGGCCCCTCACTGATGGAACTGGTCAGGGACGGCGGCGGCTATGTAGCCGCCTCACCCCCGCTGCGCCCGGAGCCGGTTCGGGGAATCCGGACGTTCGCACTGGACGTGCTACCGGACGGCCCTCGGCTGGGCGACTTGGTCAAACGAGCGGAGAGCGGTGACATCCCGCTTCGGGTCGCGGCGGTGTACTCCTTCGACGACGCGGCGGCGGCCCACGACAGACTGGCCCAAGGCTCCGTGCGAGGCGCCGTAGTAGTCGTTCCCTAAGCTGCCCGCGTGTTGAAGTCTCAGCGGGTGTGGCTTTCTATCCACTGAGTGAGGGCGCTGAGGTGTCGGGGGTGCCAATGTGCCGCCGCTGGTCTGGACGCGATGGTCGCCGCCGGGGAAGATCTCCACGGTCAGTGTTGCCTGGTGATGTCGCTCGGGATGGCTGGCCGTGGCGCTGAAAAGGTGGACGCTGTCGGCGACGGGTACCAGTTCGTCCGCGCCACCGAAGATCGCCGGCTTGCACCCCGGGCTGCGCGCGGAGGAAGCCCCGCGCGGCGGCCGCATCGGATGCCAGGTCGTCCATAGTCGCCTCACGCCAATCGCCGGATGATTCACCCACACCGAGTTTGTCGTAGGACAGCACGGCGATCCCGGCGTCCACGAGGTGGCGACGGATCTGCGGAAAGTAGGTGTCGTTGTTCCGCGTCACGCGGACCCGAATCGGCCGCCCTGCGGGCGATGGTGTTCTCCGCGTCCTCGGCGAACTCGCGCACCATGAACGCCCGGTCCATCTCCGGCATGCCGTCGAGCAACGTTCCAAGCAGGGGCATCATGTCCCGCACCCCGTTGCGGGTGTGGTGCCGACGACGACCCGCCGCGAGGCCTTGGCCCGGGAACTCCAAGCCCATGCAGCGGCGGGTCTCGGTCCGTTGATCGGTCGATGCCGGTCAGGAGGCGGCGCGCTTGGCCTCGGCCTGGATGGCCGCCGCGTCGAAATTGTTGATCTGGCCGGTGAGTTCGGTGGTGAAGACGCTGTTCACGTCCACCTTCTCGGTGATCAGGCCGGCGCGGGCCATGTAGTCGATGTTGCGTTGCAGTTCGTCCGCCTTGAGGATCCCCCACTGCCGCTCGCCGGGTTGCACGCCCAGGGTGTACATGCGGGTCTGGAGCACCTTGGTGTCGTTGGCGCGGGCCTTCTGCGGGGGCAGGGCGGGGTTGCGCGCGTCCGGGTGTGCGGCGTAGAGGTCGTCGATCGCCGCCTTCGGATTCGCCTGGGCGAAGATGACGCCCTTGGCGACGGCGCGGCCGATGCGGGCGAACAGGGCGGGGTCCTTCTTGAGGTTGGCGGACGTTGCCGCGAGGCCGCCGCCCGCCAGTTCGTCGATCTTCGGCAGCGGGATCCGGCGCAGCCGGATCCCGCTGTTCTCCATGATCTGGAACTGGGTGTCGAACAGGGCGACGGCGTCCACGTCCCGGTTCTTCAGGGCGGTCGCCTGCTGCGCACCGGTGCCGATCGCGACGAAGTTCACGGCGTTCTCGGGGATCCCGGCGTCCCGCAGCGCCACCTTCACGTTGGTCACCGCGGCGCTGCCCAGGGACGCGGCGCCGATCCGCTTGCCGCGCAGGTCCGCCAGGCTCTTGATCGGCGAGTTGGCGGGCACCCGCAGCCCGTAGATGTTCTTGCGGTAGAAGGACGAGAAATAGCGCAGGCCGAGGCGCTTGCCCGGCTGGTCGCCGAAGATCACCGGTTCCGGGGTGATCGCGCCGACGGTGGCGTTGTCCGTGGCGACCTGCTGGGCCTGGATGGTCGCCCCGTCGAGCAGCACGAAGCCGACGTTGAGGTTCTCGTCGGCGAAGTAGCCGCGCCGTTCGGAGACGGCGAGGCTCGCCAGGCCGGCGTTCCAGGTCTTGGCGGACAGGGTGATGACGACCTTGTCGCCGTCCGGCGCGCCCACCCCGGGCACCGGCTGCCCGCACGCGGTCAGCACGGTCAGCGCGGTCAGCGCTATCAGGGCCGCCGGGGCCGCGGCCCGCCGCCGGGTCGTGAACTTCATGGGGCCTCCTCAGACGTCCTGGACGCGCACGTCGTTGTCGGCCGACCAGAACACGGCCCGGCGGCCGATGCCGGTGATCAGGAAGTGCAGCACCAGGCCGATGACCGAGAGGATCACCAGGACGGCGAACATGGACGCGGTGTCGAGCTGGGTGTTGGACGCCTGGATGACGTAGCCGAGGCCCGCCTGCGCGCCGACGAACTCGGCGACGATGGCGCCCAGCACCGAAAGGATCGCCGCGGAGTCGAGCCCGGCCAGCACGTAGGGCAGCGCGGACGGGAGCCGGAGCCGGCGCATCACCTGCCATTCGGACGCCCCGAACGAGCGAAGCATGTTCCGCTCGTCGGCGCCGGCCGAGTTGAGCCCGAGGATCGCGTTGATGAGCAGCGGAAAGAAGGCGATCAGCGCGGTGGTGAGGGTCTTGGAGGTCATCCCGAACCCGAACCAGATCAGCAGCAGCGGGGCCACGGCGACCTTCGGCACCGCCTGGATCGTCACGACCAGGGGCAGCACCGCCTTCTCGGCCAGGGTCGACTGGCTGACCAGGAGTGCGAGCGCCATCGCGAGGATCGTCGCGATGAGGAACCCGCCGAGGATCTCTTGCAGGGTGATCCAGGTGTGGAAGACCAGCTCGCCGTCCACCAGGCCCTTCACCAGCGCGACGGCGACGTCGCTGGGAGGCGGGACGATGATGGGTGAGACCCCGGTGACCCGGACCACGATCTCCCAGGCCGCCAGGACGATGGCGAACAGCGCCGAGCTCAGCGCCCAGCCGGGCAGGTCGCCGAGCCGGAAGCGGCGCTCGGCGGCCGAGCGCGCCTCGATGGTGTGGGTGTCCCCGGCAGGGGGCGGTCCAGAGTGATCCGCGACCGTCGTCATTGTGCTCTCCTCCTCGGACGGATGCGGTCAGGTGGTGGTGAGTTCGTGTTCGGAGTCCAGCGTGTCGCGGATCTCCCGGACGTAGTCGCCGAAGCGCTCGGTGTTGATGTCGGACAGGCTGCGGGGGCGGGGCAGCCCTACCTCGACGACGCTGACGATCCGTCCCGGCCGGGACGACATGACCACCACGCGGTCCGAGAGCAGCACTGCCTCGGAGATGCTGTGCGTCACGAACACGACGGTCTTGCGGTCGCGTTCCCAGATCTGCAGCAGTTCCAGGGACATCTGGTCGCGGGTCATCGCGTCGAGCGCGCCGAACGGCTCGTCCATCAGCAGGATGGGCGGGTCGTGCATCAGGGCCCGGGCGATGCCGACGCGCTGCTGCATGCCGCCGGACAGCTCCTTGGGATGCCGGTCCATGAAGTCGCCGAGGCGCAGGGTGCGCAGGAGCGACTTGGCGCGTTCCGCATCGGCGTCGCGGCCGCGCCGTCCGCGCAGGTCGCGGGGCAGCAGCACGTTGTCCAGGATGGACCGCCAGGGCAGCAGCAGCGGCTGCTGGAAGACCATGCCCATGGCCTGCCGCGGGTCGTCGGCGGCGGTGCGGAACCGCAGCACGCCGCCGGAGTGCCGCTCCAGCCCGTTGATGATCTTCAGGAGGGTGCTCTTGCCGCAGCCGCTCGGCCCGACGATGGAGACGAACTCGCCGTCCTCGATGGACAGGCTGACGTCCCGCAGGGCGTGCACGCTCTCGGCGTGCCGGGATCGGTACTGCTTGTCGACATGGTCGATCTCGATGATCGGTTGCTTAGCGCTCGTCATGGCTGCGCTCCTGCCTCAGGGGGCCGGGTACTGGTCGGACAGGTCCTTGCCGCCGAGCGTGGTCAGGACTCCGCAGGCGGTGCTCTCCGGCAGGCCGAGCTCGGCGAGCCGTCCGGTGATGTGGAAGAGGGTGGGCAGGTGGTCGAAGTCGCCGGCGGTGAACGCGACGGTGGCCCGGGTGCCCGTGCGGCGGTCGAGCACGCGCCGCTTGGGGTAGTCGGCGGGGGTGACCGTGACGTAGTGGGCGTCCGGGACGTCCGTGCCGGTCGTGGACGGCATGTACTTGACGTGCAGGAGCGGCGCTTCCGCGTCACCCGCCCCGGCCGGTTCCGGGTCGCCGATGCCCTCGACGGACAGTGCGGCGAAGGTGAAGCCGTCCCACGACGCGTGCGCGGCGACGAATCCGGCGTCCGCGGCGCCGCGGACCGGCGGGATCTCCGCGTAGAGCTTGGCGTAGCCCAGCTCCTCGCGGCCGGAGATGATCGGGTCGGCGAGGCTCTCCCACAGCACCAGGACCAGGTCGCCGCGGACGGTGTCCGCGGCGCCCTCGTAGACCACCGGGACCGCGAGGTCGAGGATGTTGTAGCCGCGCCCGGCGAGCCAGGCGATCCGCGACAGGTAGCGGAACCGCACGCGGACGATGGGCGTCCCGTCCAGCCGGAACCCTTCGGGTAGCAGGGGCTCCAGCCGCCCGCGGTCGGCGGTGAAGTCGGCCCACACCGTCGTCTGGTGGGGGGACGGCGCGCCCTGCCAGCGGGAGTCGTCCAGGCGCTGCCGGGGGCCGGGCGTCGGCCCGAACAGGACCGGCATCCGGTAGATCCGGTCGGGTTCGAACGTGAACGGCCCGCTCATGAGGCCACCGCCTCGTGCGCGGCGGCGGCCAGGTCCGAGGCGGCTTCGACCAGCAGCGACGTGTCGTTGCCGAGGATCACGAAGCCGTGGCCGCCCTGGACGGCCCGGGCCAGGCCCTCCGGGTTCGCCCCGTAGGCGACGCCGGAGGGCTTGCCCGCCTTCCGCGCGGCCTCGCTCACCCTCCCGACGAGCTTCCTGATCTCCGGGTCGCCGCCCGGAAGCCCCATGTCGAGGGCCAGGTCGGCGGCGCCGACGAACACCCCGTCGACCCCGTCGACGGCGAGGATCTCCTCGGCGTTCTCGATGGCCGCGCGGCTCTCCAGCTGCGGCAGGCAGAGCACGTCCTCGTTCCCGCGGCGGAGGTACTCCGCGCGGGGCAGCGTGCCCCACCCGCCGGCGCGGGAAGTCCCGCCGCTGCCGCGCCGCCCGTGCGGCGGGAAGCGGGTCGCCGCCGCCGCCTCCCGCGCCGCCTGCGCGTCGTCCACGTGGGGGAAGAGGATCCCGGCCGCGCCGCCGTCCAGCAGGCGCTGAACGGTGGACGGCGTGTGGTCGGGGACGCGCACCAGCGGCAGCACGCCGAGCGCCGAGGCGAGCGTGATGTGCCGGGCGGCGGTCTCAGCGGACAGCAGGGTGTGCTCAAGGTCGATGACGACGAAGTCGAACCCGGCGTGCGCCATGGCCTCGACCGACTCGGAGGTGGAGAGCTTGACCCAGGTGCCCACGGGGATGGGGCCGCGCTGCCCTGCGAAGGCGTTCTCGAATGTCATCAGCGCACCTCCAGATCGCCGGGTTCCGGGTAGTCGGCCGCGTTGAGCACCCAGCCCCGCTTGGCGGAGAAGTCCCGGCGGGGGCCGGCGAAGATGTCGAGCAGCTGGTTGCGGCCGTGCCCGGACGCCTCGCTGGTGTGCACCGTGGGCGGCGGGATGATCGCGACCGACGGGCTGCCGAGCCGGACGTGCTCGTCCTCGCGCCAGGCCGTCCGGCTCTTGGTCCAGGGAGTGCGGATGTGGTGCTCGAACTCGCCGGAGACGGCCAGGGAGAGCTGCTCGAAGTCGGCGTGGTCATGCGGGGAGAGCTTGGTGGCGTCGCGCGGGCCGTCGTAGTGGTAGAGGAAGTTGACCATGAAGGCGCGGGACCGGAAGATGCGGCCCAGCCGGTCCGGGCTGCGCTCGATGTCGGCGATGCCGGAGTAGACCCGCAGCCGGTCGCCGCCCGCCGGCTCGGGCCACTCCTCCAGCAGCGCCACGCGGGGGTGGGGCGCGGCGTAGGAGTCGGCGTTGCGGGCCCGTCCGGCGAGGTCGTCGTTGTGCGGAGTGAACAGCCGGACGATGTCGGTGGCGGACTCGATGGTGATCGCGCTGTCGCCTGGCGGGACGATCGCGACCGACTTGCCGGTCACGGTCTCGATGGTGCCGCCGGACTCGATGACGACCTTGGCGTCGTCGTGCGGGAGGACGACCACGTACTCGTCGCGCTGGCCGTCCCGCGCCAGGCGCTCACCCGGGACGGCCCGGGTGTAGAGGAGCACGACGTTCTGGCCCCGGACGATCCAGGTGCGGGAACCGTCCGCGGACACCTCGTCGGGTCCCGAGCCGCTGAAGTCGTAGTACTCCGGTGCCGCGATCGGCGCGTGCGGGTCGGCGGCGGCCCCGGCCTGCTTCGCGGCCAGGGCGGCCCGGGGGTCGTCGGGCGCGTATGCCATGAGATCTCCTCAGTCGGGGAGGCGCAGCAGGAACGAGGGGTTGTCACGGACCATGCGCCGCAGGTCGGCCGCGGGCAGTCCGAGGTCCAGCAGCGCCTGGCCGACGCGCAGGAACGCGTCGACCGGCATGGGCCGGCCCTTCTGGCCGAGGTCGGAGGCGATGACGGTGCGCTCGGGGCCGACCTCGCGGATCCAGTTGAGGAGGTTCGCCGGATCCCACTTCTTGTTGCCGAGCGGATCGTACATGCCGACCTCGTGTTCGACGAACGCGCCCATCGCCGTGAACTCCCTGCACAGCGCCGGGTCGGCGCCGATCACGAAGTCCGGGTGGTTGATCAGCATCCGCTCGATGCCGCGCGCCTTGGCCTGGGTGAACAGCTCGCGGATGTGGTCGGGGTGCCCGTGCCCGCCCGAGACGATGGTCTCGGTCTCCTGGACCAGGTCGAGCACCTCGTGGGCCTCGGGGACGAGCTTGCCGTCCTCGGTGCACATGGGCACGATCCGGGACGGCAGCTCCACCGTCGCGACGGGGAAGCCGCCGCCCTCGGGGTGCGCGTCGAGGTGCCGCTGGGATGAGAAGGTCGGGAACCACACGGCCTTGCCGCCCATCCGCAGGCACATCGCGACCGCGTAGGGGTTGATGCCGCCCACCTGCGCGTTGAGCGCGATGCCGCCGAACACCTCGGTGCGGATCGTGGCCAGCCGGTCCTTCATGGCGAGCACGTCCATCACGGTGTTGTGGTGGTGCGACTTCACCAGCATCGCGCGCATCTGGAGGCGCTCGCCGTCCTTGGCGCCCTCGGCGTGGTCGAACTCCCGGGCGAACGGGTTGGGACCCGAGTGGCAGTGCAGGTCGACCAGACCGGTGAGGACCTCCGCTGCGGGGGGCGGTGACGCCATGTGTGCTGCTCCCGTGGTTGTGGCTGACGTGACCGAGGCCATTGCGCTCGGCCTCGACACTCTGTGCTGTTCGTATCGTGAATGTCAATACTCTATTGCGAACAAGTTTCGTCGATGCTTGGTCGGTTTCCTCCGATCATGCCTGGTCACTTTGAAAACCATGCTCTGGATTCGCTAGGATTCTGAACATCAAGTTCATATCGCGAACATGGAGGTTGCCAGGTGTCCCGACCTGACACCGATGTCTCCGGAGGGCAGCCCGCCGACATCCAGGCGGTCGCCCGGGCGGCTCAGATCCTCGCGCTCTTCAGCCCGGGCACCCCTGAGATCACGGCGGCGGGAGCCGCCGCGGCCATCGGACTCAACCGCACCACCACCTACCGCTACTGCACCTCACTGGCCTCGGCCGGACTGCTGGAACGCCGCGGCGAGGGCGCGTTCGCACCGGGCCCGCTCGCCCTGCAGCTCGGCGGCTTCGCACTGTCCCGCCGGGAGATCCTCGACCTCGCGCCGCCGCACATGAGCGAACTGGCCGCCGGCGCCCGGTCCACGGCGGTGCTCAGCCTCTGGGGCTCGTCCGGGCCAGTCGTGTCGAGGGTCGAGGAGGACCTCGCGGGCACGGTGTCCGTCCGGGTCAAGGTCGGCACGCAACTGGACCTGGGCACCGCGCAGGCCGCGGTGTTCCTGGCCTTCCAGCGGGACCAGCTGCAGGGCGAACGCCTGATCGCCACCTGGCCGGCCGACGCCCAGACCCGGCTCCGCGAACGGCTCGACCGGGTACGGGACGGCGGTTACTCCGCCGTCGACAACGGCCGCGGCATCGCCGTCCTCGCCGCACCGATCTTCGACGAGCACGGACTGTGCGCGTCCCTGGCGCTGCTGAACACCCTCCAGGCGATGTCACTGGAGCCCGACTCTCCGCAGCTGCGGCTGCTGCTGGACACCGCCCGGCGGCTGACCGTGAGGATGGGCGGCCCCGCGTCATGACACACCGCGGCACAGCGCACCACATCACACCAAGGAGGGCCACGTGGGCACGGACCTGACGACCGGGGACGCGGCCATCGCCGACATCCCCGACGGCGCCACGATCGCCGTGGGCGGGTTCGGAATCTGCGGCACCCCGTTCGAACTGATCGACGCCCTGCTCGACCAGGGCGCCCGCGACCTGCACGTGATCGCCAACAACTGCGGCGTCGACGGCCAGGCGCTGGGCCGGCTGCTGGCGGCGGGCCGGCTGCGCAAGGTCACCTGCTCCTTCATCGGGCAGAACAAGGAGTTCGCCCGGCAGGTCCTGGCGGGCGAGATCGAGATCGACCTCACCCCCCAGGGCACGCTCGCCGAGCGGCTGCGCGCCGGCGGCGCCGGCATCGCCGCGTTCTACACCCCGACCGGCGCCGGGACGCAGGTGAGCGAGGGCGGCCTGCCGCTGCGGTACGCGCCGGACGGGTCCGTCGCCGAGGTCAGCGAACCCAAGGAGACCCGCGACTTCGACGGCCGCCCGCACGTGCTCGAACGCGCGCTGCGCGCGGACTTCGCACTCGTCCAGGCGCACCAGGCCGACCGGGCGGGCAACCTGCGCTACCGCCTCACCGCCCGCAACTTCAACCCGCCGGCGGCGATGGCGGGCGCGGTCACGATCGCCGAGACCGAGAACCTGGTGGACGGGCTCGACCCGGACCAGGTGCACACCCCGGGGATCTTCGTCCAGCGGCTCACCGTCGCGCAGCGCCCCGACAAGCCCGTCGAGAAGATCACAACCCGGGAGGCGTGACCGCATCATGGCGTGGACCAGAGACGACATCGCCCGCCGCGCGGCGGCCGAGGCACGCGACGGCCAGTACGTCAACCTCGGCATCGGGCTGCCCACCCTGGTGGCCAACCACCTGCCCGACGGCGCGGGCATCTCGCTGCACAGCGAGAACGGACTCCTCGGCGTCGGCCCCTACCCCCTGCCCGGCGAAGCCGACCCGGACCTGGTCAACGCCGGCAAGGAGACCGTCACGCTCGCCGCGAACGCGGTGTGCTTCGACTCGGCCCAGTCGTTCGCGATGATCCGCGGAGGGCACATCGACCTGGCGATCCTCGGCGCGATGCAGGTCGCCGCCAACGGCGACCTGGCGAACTGGACGGTCCCGGGCAGCCTGGTCAAGGGCATGGGCGGGGCGATGGACCTGGTCGCCGGGGCCCGCCGCGTGCTGATCCTCACCACCCACACCGACAAGCACGGGCGGCCCAAGCTGGTGTCCGGCTGCACGATGCCGCTGACCGGCCGGGCGGTCGCCGACCGCGTGATCACCGACCTCGGCGTCCTGGACATCACCGGCGGAGAGTTCGTCCTCACCGAACTGGCCCCGGGAGTGACCGCCCAGGACGTGCTGAGCAACACCGACGGGCCCGTGCGCGCGGCCCTCGACAAGGAGCATGCATGAGTCCCTCCGGCCTCCGGGACCGGACCGCCATCGTCGGCGTCGCCGAGAGCGACATCGGCAAGACCCCAGGGCACACCGTCTTCTCCCTGCAGCAGCAGGCGATGACGGCGGCGCTGCGGGACGCCGGGCTGCGGCCCGCCGATGTGGACGGCTTCATGACGTCCGGCTACCCCTACACCGAGCGCCAGGCGGTCAGCGCCGCCGAGTACCTCGGCCTGCGGCCCCGGTACGTGGACGACACCAACATCGGCGGCTCGGGTTTCATCGCCGCCATGGAACGGGCCGCGGCGGCGATCGAGTGCGGCCTGTGCGAGACCGTCCTGATCACGTACGGGTCGACGCAGTACTCCAGCAGGACCCGCGCGCTCGGCGGCCGTCCCGCCGAGTTCGGCTACCAGTTCGAGGTCCCCTACGGGCTCCCGCTGCCCCTCGGCGGATACGCCCTGGCGGCCCAGCGGTACATGCACCTGTACGGGGCCGGGTCGGCCGACCTCGCCGAGGTCGCGGTGGCGGCACGGCAGTGGGCCCGGCTCAACCCCAGGGCGGTCCGCACCAAGGACCTGACCGTCGACGACGTCCTGGCCGCACCGATGATCAGCACCCCGCTGCGCGGGCTCGACTGCTGCCTGGTCACCGACGGCGGCGGCGCCGTCGTCATGACCTCCGCGGAACGGGCCCGCGGGCTGCGCGCCGACCCCGTGCTGATCAGCGGGACGGGCTACGCGCAGTCGCACGAGTCGATCGGCAACGCGGTCGAGATCACCGACACCGCCGCGCGGGAGAGCGGCCGGCTGGCCTACACGCGCGCCGGCTTCGGCCCCTCCGACATCGACATCGCGCAGATCTACGACTCCTTCACCATCACCGTCCTGCTGAGCCTGGAAGACCTGGGCCTGTGCGGAAAGGGCGAGGCCGCGGGCTTCGTGGCCGGCGGCCGGATCCGCCCCGGCGGGGACTTCCCGCTGAACACCAGCGGAGGCGGCCTGTCGTACTGCCATCCGGGCATGTTCGGCATCTTCCTGATCATCGAGGCGGTGCGCCAGCTGCGCGGCGAGGCCGGGAACCGCCAGGCCGGTTCGCCGCGCACCGCGCTGTGCCACGGCACGGGCGGGCAGCTGTCCACCGCGGCCACCGCGATCCTGCGCCGGGAGGCGACATGAGCGATCGTCCATTGCCCAAGGTCACTCCGGACGCGGAACCGTACTGGGAGCTGCTGCGCGAGCAGGGGACGCGCAGCGTCCAGCGGTGCACCGCCTGCGGTTCGGTGCAGTTCTACCCGAGACTTCTGTGCGTGGGCTGCGGCGGCCCGGTCGAGCAGGTTCCCGTCAGCGGGCGCGGCAGCGTCTACAGCTTCACGGTCGTCCACCGCCCGCCCGCCGGATTCGCCGACATGGCACCGTACGCCGTCGCCCTCGTGGATCTGGACGAGGGCACCCGGGCCATGGGACGGGTCGTCACCGACGACCTCGAATCCGTCCGGATCGGCACGCGGGTGGTCACGATCGTCGAGAAGACCGACGAGGGCGAGGCGCTCCCCCAGTTCGCGCTCGCCGACGGCGGGCACTGACATGGACGTGGGTTCCCCGGCGTTCGGGGTCGCCGTGGACCTCGGGTCCAATCGCCCGCTGCCGCCGCAGCTGCGGGCGGCCGAGGACCTGCTGTCCCACGCCGAGGCCGTGGGCGTCGAATCGGTCTGGCTGGGCGAGAGCTACCACTCGTCCCCGCAGTCGTTCCACCTGCCGTCGCCGCTGATCACACTCTCCCATCTGGCGGCCCGCACCCCGCTGCGGCTCGGCACCGGCGTGCTCCTCGCCCGCGCGTACGACCCGGCGCGGCTGGCTTACGAGGCGGCGCTCGTCGACCAGATCAGCGCGGGCCGGCTGACCGTCGGCCTCGGTCTGGGCGCCCCAGGCCTCCGCGGGACCCTCGGCGGCCCCGACCGGCCGGGCGGGACGATGATCGACCGGCTGCTCATCGAGCTGCGCGAGGCGTGGTCGGCGTCCACCACCAGGCCGGCCGTCCCCGGCCCGTACCGGCCGGGCGGCCCCGAACTGCTGGTCGGCGGCCAGGGCGAGGCCGCCGCCCGCCGCGCCGCCGGCACAGCGGACGGTTACTACGCCGCCACCAACTACTCCGATCGGCTCCTGTCGGAGCAGTGCGCCCGCTACCTGGCCGACCTGCCGGAGGGACGATCACCGACGATCGCGGTCAACCGGCTGTGCCTGGTCGCCGAGGACCCCGCCACGGCCCTCGACCAGGCGGAGCGGGCCTTCGGCCGCGTCCGGGACTACTACCGTTCCCGCAGGCTGTGGAACATCGGCGCGGACGCCGGCGACCCGTCCCCCTGGCTCGTCGGCACCCCGGAGACCGTGGCCGGGCGACTGGAGCGGTATCGCAGCTGGGGCGTCACCCACGTACAGCTGCGCCTGCTGCCGGACGGTGCTCCCCCCGACACCGCAGGCAACACCCTGGACCTCATGGCCGCACACGGCCTCCTCCCTGGTCGCCCACACGTTTCGTAGTCATCGGCCACACTTTCGCCGGCCGTTCGCGGGCTCGCCGGTCAGGCGGCGCGAATCGGGACGGGGCCGTGTGCCAGACCCTGGCGGATCTGGCGGGTGAGATCGTCGGCGAGGATTTCGGGAAGGCCCTTGGCGATCCCGTCCAGTGCCTGGGCGGCGACGTCGGCGGGGTCGGCCTTCGGGACGTCGGGCATCCCGGCGGTCATGTCGGTGTCGATGAAGCCAACATGAAGTCCCGAGACCGCGATGCCCCGGGGTTCGAGCTCCTCGCGGGCCGCGTCGGTCAGCGCCCACGCGGCGGCCTTGGCCGCCGCGTACGCCCCGGCCTGTGCCGGATGCAGCCACGAGATCACCGACAGGATGTTGAGGACCGCGCCACCGCCGTTGGCCTCGATGACCGGCGCGAACGCTCGAGTCACGGCGAGCGGGCCGTAGAAGTTCGTCTCCAGCTCCCGGCGGACCGCGTCGAGGTCGCCGGCGATCAGGGGCGTGCCGGTGGAGATCCCGGCGTTGTTGATCAGAACCGTCACGTCGGTGGCGATCTCCGCGGCGGCTCGGATCGACTCGTGGTCGGTCACGTCGAGCCGGAGCGGTGTGACGCCGGGCAGGTCCAGTTCGTCGGGGCGGCGCACCGCCGCGTAGACCGATGCGCCGCGCTCCAGCAGCTGCGTGGCCAGATGGCGGCCCAGGCCCCGGTTCGCGCCCGTCACCATCGCGATCGCGCCGTCCAGTTCCATGTATGCCTCCTCGAGTTCGGGCCCGTGTCGGACCATCGATTTAGATTATGACTCTAATCTATAGAGGCAGTCCTAGGATAGATGACGACCAACATTCAACAAGGAGGCGTGGCATGGGGCGCGTATCACAGGCGCAGGCGCAGGAGAACCGCCGGCGTGTTGTCGACAGGGCCTCCCGGCTCTTCCGCGAGCAGGGCACCGAGGTCAGCGTCGCCGACCTGATGAAGGCGGCAGGGCTGACCCACGGCGGGTTCTACAAGCAGTTCGCCTCGAAGGAAGCGCTCATCGGCGAGGCGGCCGCACACGCCTTCGACGAGCACGCCCGCCTTCGCGTCACCGCACTCCAGCAGCACCCCGGTGATCGCGACGCCGCCCGGCGGGCGTTCATCGAGGCCTACCTTTCCACCGAGCACCGCGACAGCGCCGCGGACGGCTGCCCCGTCGCCGGACTCGCCGTCGACATCGCCCGCGGCCACGGCGACGCCGAGGCCCGCCGCGTCTTCACCGAACAGGTCGGCGACACCGCCGCCTGGCTCGGCGCGGACGGCGAGGACGGCGTCGCCCGGCTGTGCACCATGGTCGGCGCCCTCGTCCTCGCCCGCGCCACCAAAGGCGACCCGCTCTCCGAAGACATCCTGGCCACCGCACGCGCGGCACTGACCGACAACAGCAACCCAACGGACCCATAGACGGCCATGGCGCCGCCGCTCCGCCCGATCCGGTTACACGTGTCGCAGTCGCGCCCGCGGCGCCTCCGCGGCGACGGTCCCCGGCAGATCAGCCATCCAGCGGAATGTGCGTCGATCCGGTCTGAGTGAGCTTCTGGATCGTGTAGACCTCTTCTCGGCCGGGGCGGGCCGAGTCGGTGAACTGGAACACCGCACGCCGGCGCACCACCTCCGTGCGCAGGTCGGCCGGGTTCACAAGCTCGACGCGCTGCGCCTCCGGGCCCCAGGCGAAGCGCGGACACTCGACATACGTGCGGTCGCCGACCGCCTGTCTGCGCAGAAGCGCGTACGCCGCCTCAGTCGTGGGGATCACCGGAGCCTCGACGATGGTGATGTCGAGCTGCACCACGGCCGGCTTCACGGGGCCCGAGTCGACGTGCAGAACGAGCCGCAGCCGCTCGCCCGGAGTGAACGGGCCGTTCAGCTTCTGGATCGCCGCCAACGAGAGCTCATGCAGTTTCCCCGGGTCGAGCCTTTGCGGCCCGCCTCCAGGGTTCGGGTTCACCAGGTCGCGTGGGGTCTGATCCAGGTCGATCTTCTGGAGGGTCAGCGTGACCTTCGGGCTGCCAGGGGGCGGTTGGTCCCAGTCGAAGCGCATGGCCAGCGTGCTGTCCGGGTTGCATTCCCGCCGCTCAGCGGACAGCGTGATGGCGCGCTGCGGGCTCGTGGTGTCCGGCGGTTGCCGAGGGAACTGCACCGAGACGCCGGCGTGGGCGGAAGGCGAGGCGAGCCGCCGGTTGTACTCGGGATCCTCAAAATGGACGTAGCGCGGGACGAGGGGCAGGGAGGGCACGCTCGGGTCGGCCACCCGGAGCGGGAAGCGCAGCACATGGCTGTAGCCGTCGTGATACGGCTCCGTGCCGGGCTGGTGAGGGGCGAACCGCGCTTTGACGCGCGCATGGATCGCCGCGCCTGGCGGCATGCCGGCGATCAGCTCGCGGGCCCGGTCGGCGCGGGTCTTCGAGTCGCCGGGGAGACCGAACTGGCGGATCGCGAGCTTCGCCGTCTCGACGGTGTCGACCTCCGGCCCCGGCAGGGGCACGCCGACCGCACCGAGCTGGGCCCGCATGGCCGGTGTCAGCACGAGCGTCGGGGTGGTGATGTCCTCGAGCGCCGTGACCCGCCCGGCATCCACGAGTTCTAGGGCCAGGACCCAGTCGAGGATGCCGGCCTCCGGCGTCTCCGGCTTCTGTCCGCCGAGCAGGGTGATGCTGCCGTCGACCCGGTAGACGAAGGTCAGGACTCCGTCCCAGTCCACGTCCAGCGCGTAGCGCTCGACAGCGGCCAGCTGCAGCCGCAGGCGCTGGGCCGTCTGCCGGTAGGTCGGATTCTCCAGGGGGTCGTCGAAGCCGGCGCGGAAGGCCTCGTCGGCCGGGGACGGCGTGACCAGAGCCGGCTTCTCGGGGTCGAAGTGGCTCGCCCAGGTGCGCAGCGCGACTCCTTGCCGGCCATCGACGTTGGCCGGCAGCGGCACCGGGCGCGGGGCGCGGTGCTCTACTGGCACCCCGCCGGAAAGCATGGCCAGGCCGTGCGGGCGCGGGTGCTCACCGACCAGGGTGATGCCGCTCTGGCGCAGGAGGTGGTTGCGCAGCGTCACGAACACGCCTGCGCGGGCACCGCTCACCAGGTAGCGCAATGCGCCGGGAAGGACCGGCTGCCAGCGCTCTAGGGCCGGCCCCTCGGCGACGCCCGGCTGCTGATCGGCCGGCTCGGGGAGGTCGGGCTGATCGAACACCGGCCCGGTCAGCGCGGGCAGCGGCGGGTCGGGCGGCGCGGGGAGCAGGCTGCTCACGGCCGGCGCGCGGAAGCGCCGGGGCAGGCCGCCGGCAGGTCGGTCGGTGTGCAGCGCCGAGCGGAACTGCACCGTGCGTTGGACGGTCTGCCACCAGAGCGTCTGGCCCGCCGCGCCGGGGGTGGCCGCGCCGACGACGCCCTGCTGCCCCTTGGTGTAATGCACGCTGACGCGCAGCGCGCTGAGACCCCAGGGCCACGCCGGCAGGTCCTCGCGCACCGGCCGCCGGGTGAGGTAGAGCGGCTGCACCCCGACCGTCTGCGGCGGGGCGAGCTCGAAGTCGCGGGGGCTCGCGGGGATCGCCGCGATATTGCACTGGCCCTCGCGGTAGCGCAGACCCGTGAGTTCCGGACGGATGCGGAACAGCCGCTTCGCCAGCGGGGACGCGGTCGTCACCCGGACCAGGGCGAAGGCATAGCCGGTGGTCAGGGCCGCCTCCCCCAGGTTGTCCGGACGGGTGTTGTCGCTGATCGTCCGGTAGCGCAGCACCGCGATCGGCGACTCCGGCGCCAGGAGCCGCTGGGACTGGACGGCCCAGCCCTGGGCCTGAGCGCGCAGATGGCCCTCATCGCCCAGTTCGGGGGTGCCGGGCTGGACGCTCCACATGCGGCTCGCCACAGGTTGCAGCCGCATGGTGCTGGGCGCGAGGCAGAGCAGCTCCGCCAGCAGCAGCCGCGGTTGCAGCGGCGACGGACCGCCCGCCGGCAGCGTCGGAGCCGGCCGCCACCGGAGCCCCAGGTACGGGCTCACCACGAGGCTCAGCGGGCGCGGGTTGTCGGCCCCGTCGAGTGCGAGCGGCGCGGGGATGAGAGTGGCCGCGGGATAGCGGCGAGGGCCTTGGCCGCCGGCGGGAGGCAGGCCGAGCAGCCCGCTGCTCGCGATGAGCGCGGCGGCCAGGGTCCAGCCGTAGGGCGGCTTGTCGGTCGGCGCCAGAGTGCTCACGGCCTGGGTCAGCAGGAGCCCGTCCTCGCGCCAGACGGGGTCGGCGTAGGGCGAGGGTTCGGCCGGCGCGGGCCGGTCGTCCGGCCGGGGCGGGTAGAAGGGGCGTCGCGGGTCGAATGCCTGGCGCAGGGCGACCGGGCGGCTGAGGCGAGCAGGCGTCTCGGGGAGGGCCGCGAGGATGCTCTGCAGCAGTGCGTCCTGCGGTTCGGGGGACGGATTCTGCGCGCGGAACCAGCTCTCCTCCAGGGCCACCGGATCGAGCCGGGCGAAGCTGCGGCCGACGGCGGTGTCCAGGCCGGCGAGGGTGACGGACAGCGGGGCGCTGTCGGCCCAGCCGCAGAGGGCGAGGGCCAGGGCGGGCAGGGCGGTGGTGGGGGCCGAGGCGCGCAGGCGGGAGATGAGCAGCAGCGGGTCGATCTGCAGCGGGCCGGGCTGCCCGGCGGCCGGCTGCGCGAGGTCACGGGCCGGGTCCTGCAGGCGTCCGAGGAAGGGCATGGCCAGCAGCAGCCAGCGCGGGTCGGCCGGGTCGCTCGGCGCGTGGTCGGCCGGGCTGCCGAGCAGGGCGCCCTGGCTGCCGGTCGGGAGGAACTGCAGCGTGGTGGCCGCGCCTTCCGCGACGGGCACGAGCCTGAGCAGGTGGTGGGCGCTCGCCTCGACGATCAGCATGTCCTGCGGCAGCGCGTCGAGCGCCGCCCCCGAGTCGGCGAGCAGCGCCGACAGGCCCGCGCCCAGGTAGCCGCCGCTCACGCTGCCGAGCGGGCTGACGCCCTCGACGGGGTCGGTGGTCTCCAGGGCGGCCATGGCGCGCAGGAACCGCGCGGCGCGCCGGGGCGCGAGCAGGCGCACCTCCTGGACGGCCGTCCAGCGGGCCTCGCGGCCGAGCGTCCCGCCGCTCCCGTCGGCCGCCGGCGTCACCTCGACCAGCTGGTGCTCGACCACGGCCAGGGTCTGCCAGCTCTGCCCCTGGGCGAAGGTGAACAGCAGCGGGCCCCCGGCGCCGGTCAGGGTGGAGGCGGGCAGCTCGTGCTGGTTCAGCAGCACCCTGATCGTGTGGCGCAGATGGGTCAGGGTCGGGGCCCCGGCGGCGCGGGCCGCCGGCAGGGTGACGCGCGCGTTGTTCGCGTCGTAGTTGAGCTGCTGCGGCCAGGAGACCAGGTTGGTCGCTGTCAGCATCCCGTTGAGCAGGAAGGTCTCCTGCCAGTCCGAGCTCTGCGCCCCCGAGCCCTGCAGGCGCGAGGTGTAGCCGACCACGAGGTCCCCGGCGGAGGAGCCGTACAGCTCCGCCGCTTGGGCACTTCGGCTCGGACCGGTGTCGTGCAGCGAGCGGCCCCAGTGGGCTACGAGCAGGGCCTCCACGAAGGCGCCGGTCAGGGGCAGTTTCGGGATGTCGTCCGGCCGGGCGATGGCGCGGAACGTGACCGTGGCGAAGCCGGGGGCGGCGCGCTCGCGCAGGCCGGGCGTCCGGGCATCGGCCAGGCGCATGCCCGGCAGGAACTGGAGTCCTTCGGGCTGCGGGGCACTGTAGCCGTTCCAGCTGAATTGCAGCGCCGTGTCGTCGGCCAGGGCCGCGGGAGAGCCGTCGGGCAGCGTGACGTCGAGGGTGAGGTCGCCGAAGAGGTTCGCGGTGTCGAGCGTGAAACGATCCGTCCCCTTCGCCATCAGGTCGAAGGTCAGCGCGGCCGCGACGGCCTCCCCTCTGACCGTGGAGGGCGCCGTCGCCGGACCCGAGCCGAAGCGCGCGGCCACCTCCTCGGCGCTGAGGGCACGGCTGTAGACGGCGAGCATGCGGTAGGTGCCGAGCCAGGCCCGGCCACCCGTGATCTCATCGCCGAGAGCCAGCTCGAACTGGTCGTTCCAGGCGGCGAGACTCCCGCCCACGGTCTGCTCGGCCTGGAGCCGCCCATTGATGTAGATCCGGGTCCGGCCGTCGGAGGAGCGGGTGTAGGCCAGGTGGGTCAGGGCGGCGCCGAGCGAGCCGGCCGGGGTGGCCAGATCGGGGGCGCCCTCCTCGTTCGTGGTGTCGGTGCGCAGCCACGCGTCCGCGGAGGACGAGTCGAGCAGCCCCTTGCGCTGCTGGACGGTCACATTCCGGTGCCCGGCGTCGGAGGAGACGGTGAAGATGTTGAACTGCCCGTTCGTCAGCAGGCCGGTGACGGGCTTCACCCACGCCTCGATGCTGATCTCGTTGCTCGCTTTCACCGCGGCGTTCAGCTTCGTGGCGGGCCCGCCCGAGCGGATGAGCGTCGGCTTGGTGAGGGTCAGGCCGCTGGGGCTCCAGCTCATGCCCTGGGTCGCGGCCGCGCTCAGGTGCAGCGGATCGCCGGTGGCCGAGGAGTCATGGACGGTGGCGCCGGCGCCCTCGTCGAAGCGGTAGAGGGCCTGCAGACCTGACGGCGGCCTGCCGATCCGCACGGCGATGGTGAGGTTCAGGGTGTGCTGACCGCCGGTCATGTCGAGGCCGAGGGCGACCCGCTGCGGGACGATCGGGTCCGTGCCGTTCGCGCCGGGCAGGGTGAAGGGCGGCGTCGTGGGGTTCGGGAAGCTGATCGGCGGCAGGCCGACGGCCCACTCCACCCGGAACAGGTGGAAACAGAGCCGCACCTGCTGGACGGTCATGCCGGCGCCACCAGATGCCAGCGCGATGCCGCCGACCCGCAGGCGCGGCGCGTCCCCGGCTTCCCCGGCGGAGACGGCCAGCGGCCACTCCAGGGCGTTGCCGTCGAGGCTGACGGCGCTGAGGCCCAGCGCGGTGCCGGCGCCGGAGCCGCCGGCGAAGGTCAGCCGCACGCAGTTGCCCAGATCGGTCTGCTCGTCGCCGGAGCCGGCGACCGGGAGCTGCAGCCGCCCGATCACGTCGACCGAGGCCACGCCGTCGCCTGCGAAGACCACGCGGTCGAGCACCAGCGGGAAGAAGCGCAGGCCGAACAGGTCGAGGCCGGGCGACGGCGCGTCCGGATCATCGTCGAGCGGGCGCAGGCGCCACTCGTACCCGGTGCGGTGCTCGTAGTCGCTGCTGCGCGCCTCGGGGTCGTTGCCGTCGAGATCGAGCTCGACGGCCTTGGGCGAGCGGGCGGAGGCTTTGGTGAAGGTGGAGCCCTGGGCAGGCAGGTCGCGGAACCAGAGCCGCCAGGTCGCGGTGCCGTGGCCGAGGGTGAGCGGCAGGCGCGTGGTGGTCAGCTGCACGTCGCCCGCGGTGGGATGGCTCAGCGGGGTCCTGATCAGATTGGACGTGGGGACGCTCGCGCCGCGCACCAGGCCGCGCTGGTCGGCGTAGCGGGCGTCGCCGGCGAGGCCGGCGGCCATGCTTCCGGCGGTCAACCGGTACTGGGCCGAGTCGGCGGGCGCGTCCGCGGGCAGGCGGCGCAGTCCGCCCGCCCCGTCGGCGAAGTCGCCGCCGATTCCGGGGAGGGCCGCCTCGCCCGCCAGCGTCAGTGGGGCGCTCGCGGCGGGGTCGGCGTTGTCCAGGCGGAGCTCGCCGGGATAGCCGTCAAGGGCGAGGGTGGCGCGGACCGGCCAGGCGTGGACCGAGGCCAGGTGGCGTAGCACGGTCTGGCCGTCCTGCCGGGCGAAGGCGGCCACGCTGTCGGCGGCGGCGAGTCCGGCGCGCTCGGCGAGGCGCCGCCAGTGGGCGGCGTAGTCCGCGCGGGTGAGCGGACGCGGTGGCTCCGGCCGCGCCGTGTCGGGCAGTGGCGAACTCTCGCGAGGGTCCTTGGGGATCCTGGGGAGCTGGGCCAGTGCCTGGACCTCGTCCGTGTAGGGCAGGTCGTAGCGGTACTGGACGGGCAGGCCGAGCGCGGAGTCGCTCTGCGGCGGATCGCCGTCAGGACGCGGGTCGAGCACCAGCCCGGGGAGCGAGAGCGCCACCAGGGGCAGGTCGTACAGCTTCGCCTCGCCCGCACCGAGCCATTCGCGGGCGGGTGAGCGCCCGCCGGCGTAGCGCGGCCAGCCCGTGGCGCCCTCCGCCGTGAAGCGCCAGCCATCCGGCAGGTCCATGCCGTCCTGGCGGGTCACGGGTAGCTCGAACGGGACGAGCTGCCGGCCGGCGATCGGCACGTTGGGCGGGCTGACGCTCTGGGTGAGCGCGAGGGCCTGCACCATCGGCAGAGTCGGGTGGCGGCGCCAGACGAGAGGCAGCGCGGCGCCGATGGCGTCCGGCGGCAGAGCGCCGCCGTCCACCAGGGCGCGTAGCAGCGCCGGGTCGACGCCGTACTGGAAGGCCCAGGCGTCGAGGCCGGCCGAGGGGGCGGGCTTGCTCCGCCGCGCGAAGCCGATCGTGTCGAAGGCGAGCCGCACGAGGGGCGCGAACAGCTCGCGCCCGGTGACGGTGTGCAGAGGTACGGTCGTCAGACCGCCGATCCAGTCGTCGAGGTCGGGCAGGGCGTCGGCGGCGGTGGGCGCCCCGGTGCTCAGCCAGTACAGGCCGTTGAGCGCCACCTCCGGCGCGTCCAGCGCAAGGTCGGCCGACTGGAGCTGGTACCCCCCGCCGAGCGGGCCGAGCACCCAGGCGGCGGTCATGCGCTGGGCCGCGGCGAGCGTGAGGCTCCAGGGCTGCTCGCCCGGCACCTGGCCCAGCCCGGACGGGTCGTCGTTGCCGAAGCTGACGGCGCCGCGCAGCAGGTTGCCGGGCGCCGGCGCGGGTTCCGCCTGGGCCACGCCCGCGTCGAGGTAGATCTGCTCGGACAGATTGGGCAGCGGGAGCTGGGCCCAGCCGTCGTCCAGCGGCGTGAACCCCCACAGCACGGCCGGGGTGACAGGCCCGGTAGCACCTGGCGCCGGCGGGCTCCAGGACGGTTCGGGGACCTGCAACGTGGCGCGGAGGCGGCGCGCGGCCTCGTTCGGGTCGAAGGCGAGCGTGGTGGCGCCGAGGGTGACCCGCTCGCTCCAGCCGGTGGCGTCGCGGCCGGCCCGGTAGCCGAACGTGCCGGTGGATCCGGCGGGCGGTCCGCCGGCCTTCAACTCCACCCGCAGTTTCGTGCCGTCGGCGGCCACGCGCGCGCTGGTCGGTGTGATCCGGGCGAGCGTGTCCGGCTGGGCGGCCGGGTCGTAGGGCCCGCGGTCGCTCAGAAGAATGGCGAACTCGTCGCCCGCGAAGCTGATCGGGCGCGTGCCGGGCTGCTCCTGCCAGGGCGCGATCTCCCAGAACAGGCGCGGGACGGCGAGCGGGTCGGCGAGCTCCAGGGTCGCCCACTCCGGCGCGGGCAGCGGCTCGACGAGGCCGTTCAGCGGGTTGTTCGGGTTGAGGTAGCGGTTGAGGCGCCGCCAGGAGGCGATGATCGCCGCCCGCTCGCCCTCCGTCAGCCGCTCGGCCTCGACCGTCATCCGGAAGCCGCGCACCCCGGCCCCGGGCGCCGGCTCGGGGTCGGGGACGACCCGGGCCAGCTGGAAGACGGCGTTGACCGGCGCGCTGTCCCAGAGCAGGCGTACCTGGCCGAAGGCCGAGAGCCCCCCGGCGTGGACGGCGAGGGCACCGAGCAGGCGGGCCGGGCCGGTGCGCGGCGTGATCGCCGCCGACCCGATTCCCAGCGCGGTGTACAGCTTCTGTGCGGCGTTGGCCTGGGCCGTCATCGGGTCGAGGACGATCTCGCCGCCAAGGCAGGTGAACGTCGGCAGCTTGCCGGCGATGCCCGTGGGCCAGCCGTCGGCCGGGGCCTGCAGGAGCAGCAGGCTGGCGGTGCCCGCGCTGATCGCGGTTCGGATCGCCTGGGGCGGGAGGTGGCCGTCGGGCTTGGTGCCGCTGCGCTTCCACACGTACTGCGGCGTACTGCCGGCGGTCGGGCTGATCGTGACGCTGGTGACGTAGACGAGTGCCAGCAGGGAGCCCGGCAGCAGCACGTTGTCCTCGCCGGCCGCCTGGCGCGGCGTCGTGTCCACGAACAGGGTGCGGAACGCGAAGTTGGTCGCCGGATCGGCCAGCCGGATCACCTCCGCCTCGGCCGTCCAGAAGGGGCCCGCGATCCTCAGCTTCGGCAGCTCGGGAAGTTTCGCCATCTGCTGCTGCTCCTGGTCCGTTCATGGCCCCCGAGGGCCCCCGTCAAAGGCCGTTCCGCCTACACGTCTTCGGGCTCCATCGGTGGCGGCTCGATCTGTGGCGGCTCGATCGGTCGCGGCTCGCTCGGCGTGGCGCTGCCACGGCGGGCGCGGATCACCAGGGACCGCCCGCCCATTCCGCTGCCCTGGCTCGCACGGTGCAGTCGCCTGAGGGCGAGCTGGTCGGGCCGCCCGGGGTAGGACGGCAGCAGCGCGGCCGGATCGTCCGCGCGCATCATGCCGTGATGGCGCATCAGCACGGCGCCGAGCAGCAGTTTCCCGGCGAGGACGCCGCTGAGCCCGGCCTGGGTGGGGCGCACCGCGACGACGAGGGGGACCGTGACCGGAGACGCCGGCGGAGGGTCGGCCGTGCCGGCGTCGTGCACCGCGACGATCAGCTTCTCGACGGCCTCGGCGAACTCGGGGAACCGGGCCCAGCGCCGCAGAGCGGCGATGTCCGCACTGCTCATCGCGCCGTTCCACCCGATGGTGGTGTAGTGCGTGCCCGCCGCGTTGCGCGTGAGCACCACCTTGCCGTGGAGCTCGTCGGGGACCTGCTCGGGCCCGACGGGGATCTCCACGCGTGTGACGGCGTCCGGGCCCGCGCCCGCGGCCTGGGTGATGAGCTGCGCGATCGCCCCGGTGAAGGCGCTGTCGCCGGGGAGCCGCCGCAGCTCTTCCGCGGCGGCGTCGGAGGGCCCCTCCCAGACCAGGGCCAAGGTCTGCGTGGGCAGGAAGTCGATCAGCGCCAGGAGCCGGCCCGGCAGGTTCCCGGCCGGGGCGCTCACCGGCTCGGTGGTGTACCAGCTCTCGAACAGCTGCCGGATCTTCGCCGCGTCAGGCGCGTTCGTCAGCCCGACCAGGGCGTCGCGGTCTCGCCTCGTCATCACCCCGGCGAACAGCAGGCGCCCGTGCTCGTCGATGGCCACCCGGTTGCGCGTGTCGAGCGGCAGGTTCGCCGTGGAGTAGCCGCTGCTCAGCTGCTCCTCGCTCACCTGGACCAGATCGACCGCCAGCGGGAGGTCGCCGAGAGCGCCCGCCGGGGGCATCAGCGTGGTCCGCGCCACCAGGAAGCGTTTGCCGAGCTGGCGGTGGGCGAACTTCTTGGCGACCGGGTCGTAGAAGCACTCGGCCTGCACCTCGATGTTTCCACTGAACAGCTCGACGATCTGGTAGACGACCTCGGGGTCGGGGAGGGCGCTGAGCTTGCGCGCCGTAGCCCCGCCGGTCGCCGGGTCGGGCTTCTCGCCGGGCCAGCGCTGCTGGGCCTCGTCGGGCAGGCTGTCCCAGAACCGGCGCAGCGGGATGGTGATGGTGCGCACGCGGGTGTCGGCCTGGAGCTGGGCGTCGCCGGGGATCCCGGCGGGGAAGGGCGGCACCCGGTGCCACACGATGTCCGCACCGCTCACGGTGGCGTCCGGCAAGGGCGAGCGGTAGGTCAGGTCACGCTGGGTGACGCTGTTGATCGGCGAGACGGTGCCGTCCGTCTGGGCGATCACCAGCAGGCGATGTTCGTAGTAGAACGGCAGGGCCCGCCACTGGAGGGCGAGGACGCCCTGCGAGAAGTCGCCGACGCGCTCGGGCAGATCGAGGCCGCGTAGCTCGTCCTGATCGGCCGCGCCGTCGAGGACGAGATGGTCCGGCCGGGTCGGCAGCCGGTCCGGGACGGGCGGGTACTCGTCCTCGACAAGGCGCACGGGCAGCTCGCGCTCGTGGTCCTCGGCGAAGCCGCGCACCCAGTGGTACCAGCTCGGATAGCCGAAACGGCGCAGCAGCGTGAAGGCGACCTGGCGGAAGGCGAGCTGGCGGACGAGTGTCTGGTTGCGCTCGGCCAGTGCTTGCTCGTGATGCTGGGCGACGACCACCTCCCAGATCGCGCCCGGCGCCGGCGGGCGGGCCGGGGTGGCCGCCTCGTCGAGCCGGCGCGAGCCGAGGATGAGCGGAGCGTCGACGGCCTGCGTGCGCTCGATCACCACGTCGAGCCCGCCCGCGGCGGGGTCGACCTTCACGACCGGGATGTCGGTCTCGGCGGCGGCGCGGCCGGGGAAGAGCGTGGGCGAGCGGCGCAGGCTCTGCCAGAGCAGGTCGTAGCGGCCGTAGGGCTGGAAGTAGTAGCGCAGCGTGTGCGCCCAGCGGTCCTCCAGCAGCTGGGTGTAGGTCAGGCGCCCGTCGGCGTCGGGCGTCGCCACCGCGGGCGAACCCGCGCGCGGGTAGGCCGTGGCCGCCCAGGGCCCGGCGCCCGTCCTGCCCAGCCCGTCCTGCCCCGCGAACACCGCGCCGCCGGCGTCGAAGAAGCGCGTCGTCCAGGCCAGCACGTCGGGCAGCGCCTTGGCGATCTCGGCCTCGCCGGTGGGGAGGCTGACCCTGCTGGTGTCCGGCACCTTGGGGTCGTTGCTGTTCAGCGTCTCCAGGTAGTACTTGAGCCGCAGCCATTGGACGTGCTCGGGCAGACCGTCGTCGGCGGTGGCGAACACCTTGGCCAGCGCGTCCGTCGCGACGGTGAAGTGGTTGGTGCGCTCGTCGGTCGGGCCGAACTCCTCGCTGCGGACCGTCCCGCCAAGGCTCTCCACGACCTGGGCGTCGGCCGAGGCGAGGGAGGGGCGCAGCAGCTTGAGCTGGTCGGCGCTCAGCATGGTGCCGGCGCTGAGCACCTTGCGGGCCGGGTCGTAGCTCAGCAGGGGCGCGACCGCCGGGTCGAAGGGCTTGGGATCCATGCTCAGCTTGGCCGACGGACGTACCTCGATCGTCGCGGGGAGCGTCGCGCCGCGCAGGAGCAGGGCCGCCTCGCCGTCGAGCGGCAGCCTGATCGTGCGTGTGATCGGAGCCGGTTGCGGTTCGAGCTCCGACTGGCCGGTCCCGCTGTCGGGCCGGTCGACCAGGCTGCAGGGCGCGGTGAGCGTGAAGCGCACTTCGACGTCGGCGTTCGACCGTCCGTTGATGGTGACCGCGCGGTAGCGCAGCCGCTGCCGGACGGTGGGCCGCAGGCTGATCTGTACCAGGGCCAGCAGATCGTCGCCCCCGGCCGGCCGCTCATTGAGCTGGACGCTGCGCCCCGGCTGGAACAGCAGCTCGACATGGACGTGACCGCGGAGGGCGGCGAAGGCCGCGGCGTCGGGGTCGGCGGTGTTCTCGCCGCTCCCCAGCTGCGCGAAGAGCCCCTGGAGCAGTTCCAGCAGTTTCGGGCCGCGCAGGACTCCCGTGACGGGGTCGTGGAGGCTGAAGGTCACCGCCAGGCCGAGGCGTTGGAGCGCACTCCAGCCATACCGGTCCGCGCCCGGCGGGCAGCTGGCCAGGAAGTCCGCCAGGTCGTTGGGCAATGTCGGCGGGCCGGCCTGCAGGGCGGCGGCGTAGCCGTCCGATATCCGCCCCTGGGGGTCGGTCGCACTGCCGGGGCGCATCCCGCGCAGCCGCTCCACCAGGCGTTCGAGGAGCGGGTGCAGCGCCGTCTCGCGCTTCCCGCCGGGCCGGGTGACGCCCGCCCATTCCGGCCACTCGAGATAGGAGTCCTGCCAGGAGTACCAGGGGCCGCGCTCGTCCCGTACGCCCTGGGCGGACGGATCGGGCGGGCGGCGACGCTGGACGGCACCGGGATACCACGCCTCCCACTGGCTGGTGTTCAGCGTGTCGCCGGGCACGAGTGGGAGATCGTCGGCCGGGAGCATCTGGACCTCTTGCAGGAGCCGCAGCTCCTCGGCGAGCCGGGCGGCGCTGGCGAAGGTGTCCGTGGTGGCCGCGTCGATGTTCAGCTCGTACAACCGGTAGCCGGCGTTCAGTTCGAGCGGGTAGGCGGCGTCGCCGCTCGGACCCTGGTTCCAGCGGAACCGGATCGCCCGGATGCCCAGGGGATGCGGCCGGAAGCCGACGATCGCGCCGATGTCTCCGGTGAACACGAACGGGGCCGGACCGGTGGTCTCCGCGCCGGATCGATCAATGCTCTGGAGGGGCATCGGCGTGTGGGCGAGGCCCGGCTCCGCCCGCTCGTCCTCGGGCCGCACCACGCCGAAGGCCGTCGGACGCGGCAGCCACTCCAGCTCGGCCGGGCGGCGCTCCTCACGCGGGTTGCCCGTGTGCTCGATGCGGTCGGCCGGCGCGGGGGACGTGGGCGGCGCGGCCACCGCTTCGGCGGCGAGCAGGAGCTGCACCGGCGCCAGGGCCGAAGGCACGTCGCGGTCGGAGATCGTCTGGAAGAAGACCCGCCACGCCTCGGGGCGCCACGCGCCGTCCGGCAGCACGCCCCGCTCGCGCAGCGTGGCGACGGGGATCACCGCCCCGCGCGCACCGGCCGGCCCGAAGACGTGATCGAGGTCGACCTTGATGTCGGTGGGCAGAGGGCGCGCGTTCGACGTCGGCAGGCCGGTCGTGCGTCCGCGCTGGGTCGTGCTGTCCAGGCCGTAGGAGCCGATCGGCACGGTGCTCTCGCGGCGGAAGATCAGCCGGTAGGTGCGGATCGGCACCGTGGGACCGTTCTGGCGGGCCGGCTCGCTCCACTCGACGTAGACCTGACGCGGCGGCATCACCTGGGGGGTCGCCGCCGTTCCCGCCGGATCGGCGTCGGACGGGGCGATGCTGTAGCTCACCGTGAGATCGCCGTCCACCGGCACCGCGGGAGGGGTGTTCGGGTAGCGCGTCGCGATCAGGGTCAGCGGGCGCCCGGCGTTGCCGGCGAAGTCGACAGGGGTGATCGTGTAGAGGTAGCCGCGCCCCTCGCGCGGCAGGGCGGCGCGGTCGTCCGCCGTGTCGGGGAAGTGGTCGACGACCTGAAAGCGCGGCTGGAGCATCGAGAGGGTGTCGGTCGGAGTGGCCTCGTCCGCCCCTTCGGCGCCGGCGACGCTGGTCGTGTGGCGGTGCAGCACCTTGACCGGCTTCACCGTGGTGGTGCGCTCGGCCTCGTCGCCGTCGAGGGCGCGCCTGCGCACGAGGTAGTGGGCCAGGTGGTGGTCGGGGTCGTTCTGGGCCCGGCTCGTCCCCGGCGTGGCCTGACGTCGCCAGCTCAGCTCCCAGGCAAGGGCGATCGTGCTCGCGTCGCTGTACTGGCGCACGTGCTCGAACTCGGGCGGGAACAGGCTGAACTGGGCCTCGGCGACGTTGAAGGCGCGCACCCCCTCGCTCGCCGGACCGGGGCCGGTCGCCTCGGGCCGCTCGCGCTGGCTGATCGACGGCTGGGCGTCCAGGCCCGTCGCCACCTGGTCGAGCCAGGCGGGACGGCGGCCGTCGGCGGTCTTCACCGCGAACACCAGCCCCATCTGGAAGGCAAGCGAGCCGGCGACCAGCTCGTTCCGCCTGGTCTGGTCGCTCTCGGCGTGGAACGCGCGCAGATCGGAGACGATGTCGTGGATGATCACGCCGCGCAGCTGGTGGGCCTGCTGGTCGGCCTGGACCGCGCTGACTGTGCCGGGATCGCCGTCGTCCTCGGCGGCGCCGTCGGCGGCGTAGATCGTCGTGCGCGGGTCGAAGGCCGACTCCAGCAGTTGCCCGTAGAGCTCCTGGGGGTCGCGCTTGAGGAAGGGCGAGCCGCTGAACTGCTCGTACGCTCCCCGCACGGCCGCTTCGAAGGAGCTGTCGGACGGGTTCTGCACCCTCGGGTCGCTGACCGGGGGGCGGTAGCCGGGCAGCGCGCCGGGGTCGCCGACCGGGTGGGCGACCGCGCCCGTGTAGTGCTGCTTGAAGGCGTTGGCGACGTGCTGGGCCAGGCTGAGCCCGTCCTCCAGAGGCGCGGGGGCGCCCGGTTCCCCCGTGGCCTGGTTCACGACGCGGCGCTCGGCGGAGCCGTCGGTGTAGAGCCGCGCGGCCCAGTTCACCGCCCAGGTGATCGGCTGACCGGCGGTGACCGCGCCGCTCACGTCGACGAACCGCGGATCGGGCAGGGGCTCGAAGTGCTTCAGCGTGTAGCTCTCCCCCGCCGCCGGCTTCGGCACGCGGAGGGCGAAGTCCTTCCCGACGACGGTGCCCTCGGCGGGGGGCGGCGGCAGGAAGCCCAGCTCGGGCTCCGCCACCGGGAAGCCGTCCTCGTCGAGTACGAGCCCGCCCTGCGCGTCCCGGTGCAGCCGTTCTCCCTGCGGCAGCAGCGCGAAGTAGATCTGGTGCTCGTCGTCCCAGCTCGGCGCGTCGCGCAGCACGAAGATGACGTAGCCGGGCACATGGAACACGTCGGCCTCGGCCGCCGCCTTTTCGCCGAGGACAGCCGCGAGGGCGCGCGGCGGCAGTGCGGGGCGACGCGCGGCCAGGCCGCGCGTGAAGGCGGCGGCGCCCTCGGTGCCCGGCACCGGCTCGACCTCGGTGGCCTCCAGCCCCAGCGACAGGAACTCCTTGGTCCGGTCGAGGGCCGCCTGCACGTTGTCCTCCGCGAAGGCCACCTTGACGGTGGCCTGGAGGCTGTGGCCGCAGCAGGAGACGCCGACGGTTCCGACGCCGCGCACGCCGGGCACGCTCAGCCCCTTGACGCCGATCTCCAGCCCGGCGCTGAACGTGATCTCAAGGCTGAAGCTGAACGAGAGCCTGATCGTGGTGAAGACCAGCGGTATCTTGATCCAGAACTCGATGGCGAAGGTGACCTGCACCTCCAGCCCGATCGCGCCGTAGACGGCCGAGTTGCCCGTCGGGTCGCGGAAGTCGATCACGCCGATGTAGCGCGCTCCGAAGGCCACCCGCGCGGTGGCGCTGATCCGCATGCCGACCAGCCCGAGGTCGACACCGGCGCTCAACTCCAGCCGGCCGCGGGCCAGGAAGCTCGTCCCGAGCACCATCTCCGTCATCGAGACGCGGAAGATGAACCCGCCTTCGACCTCCACGGCCAGCGGACCGAGCGTGGTGTGCCAGCGCAGCATGTTGGGCCAGCCCAGCTCGTAGTGGAACAGGCCCGGCTCGATCAGCAGGGTGGCCGAGAAGCGGCTGTCGGCGATCGCGTCGCGGACGAAGTCGGGCAGCGGCGGGTGCGTGCCCGGCTTGCCGCCCTCGGGCTTGGAGATGTGGGCGAGGAAGCGCTTCTGGCGCGGCGAGAGCAGCACGAAGCCGCTCAGGATGGGGTTCTCGCGGGCGCCGTCCTTGTTGGTGACGTAGTCGGCGTAGTTGGTGTTGAACCAGCCGCGCACCGACATGAAGAACGTCAGGTCGCTGCGGAAGGCGATGATCGCGTCGACGAGGAAGACGCAGGCGAGGTCGGCCTCCGCGAACGCCTCGTAGCGCAGAGGGGAGGCCGAGGCCGAGGTCTGCGAGATCATCGCTCGCAGCACGATCGTCCAGCGCGGGTCCTCGCCGGCGTCCTCCAGGTCCACCGCCCAGCGGTCGCGCTTGGACAGGTCCCCCTGCGTGCGGGAGAGGCCCTCCAGGGTCTTGAGCAGCTTCTTGACGTCGTTCTCGGCGTCGGCGGCCTTGATGGCGGCGATCGTGAAGCGGTAGCCGAAGCCCATGCCGATCTCGCGCAGGTAGATCTGGATGACCGGGATCATGAAGCTGACCTGGCGGATCTCCAGGTACAGGAACCAGGCCCGCAGCCACGGCGAGCCGGGGCCGCGGCGCACGCGCAGGAAGCCGAAGCTGGCCGCGATGGCGGGCAGGCCCTGGATCTGGACGACGCCCTCGCCGACCAGCCCGGTCTGGTCGGGCTCGTCGACGAAGTCGACCGCGCCGGTGAGCCGGAAGGCGGCGCCGATGGCCAGGTTCACCGCGAGGCGCGTGAAGTGGATGCGCGGCACGAACTCACCGGGCAGCGGCAGGCCGATGAACAGCTCGTGGTAGTCGGGCCGCGAGTCCGGCGTGTCGCCGGGGCCCTGGGCGAACTTCAGCTGGCCGGTCACCTGCATGGCCCCGTCGCCGTCGAAGAACTCGCACTGCGGGACGAAGCCGATCGCGCGCAGCTCCATCTCGAAGCAGCCGAGGAAGCCGAACGACTTGGGCTTGGGCAGCTCGACCAGGAACTTCACATGCTTGCCGATCACCCGGGCGTCGCCGGTGAGCGGACACTGGACGAGGTCGATGCGGATCTTGCCGAGCAGGCCCAGCGGCCCGTCGGCGTCATCGCCGGGCGCCAGTACGAACTGGGCGGAGCCGGTGACGGTGAAGTAGAGGTGAAAGGCGCCGTCGTCGACGAACCGCAGGCCCAGGGCGTCGACCGAGAACTGGAAGCGCGTGCCCTTGCAGTCGAGCAGTTTCACGCCGCGCAGGTTCGCGGCGCCCTGCACGAGGGTCAGGTTGCCGCCCTCGCGCTGGGCGAACTGCAGGGCGATGTCGGCCGTGGCGTCTCCCACGAGGTCGGGCGGCAGCGGGCCCGAGCCCGCGATGGTGAAGTCGGCGATCCGGTTCTCGCGGATCACGAAGCCGCTGTCGGTGAAGCGGAAGCGCGTGCGCAGGCCGTTGAGCCGCGCCGGCCGGTCGGTGACGGCGGCGGCGAGGTTGACGCCCTTCGGCGTGAGGGCGAAGTCCCGCACGCTGAAGGTGATCGGTTCCTCGCTGGCCCGCGTGAAGTCCAGCTCCAGCACGGCCCCTTCGGGCTGCTGTATCTGGTAGTGGTAGTCCTTCGTGGCGATGGTGAAGTAGTGGAACGTCCTGTCGCCCAGATCCTTGCCCTTGAACCGCCAGCGCAGCCCGAACAGGTCGGGGAACTCGCGCTCGGCCTCCGGGGAGCGCAGTTCGATCCCCTGGTCGTGGTCGACCTTGAGGGCGAAGGTGCTGAGGTTGAAGGTCAGGCGGCTCAGTAAGTCGAAGCTGAGGCTCAGCACGCGCAGCCGCACCCCGATGTCGAAACTGACCTCGCCCTGGGGCAGGGTGATCGGCAGCCCGGTGAGCGGTGTGTTGGTGTAGAGCTGCAGGAACTGGGCGTCGTCGCCTTGGCCCTGCTTGAGGAAGGGCAGGGTGAACGCTCCGCCGGCGACGTCGATGTTGACGCTCAGCTGGGCGGTCCAGCCCTCCCGGAGGTCTCCCGGATCGAAGACCACGGGCTTGCAGAGGGCTGCCGGGTCGTCGAGGTCGAGCGGGGCGATCGGCGTGGCCAGTTCGCGGAAGAAGCCGGGCAGCTTCGCCTCGCCGAGCGTGACGTCGAGCAGCACCAGGCTGCGCGGCCCGTCCGTCGGCTTGAGCGTGACGCTGAAGAGAGGCTTGTCGGGCGGTGGAGGCGGCTCGTCGTTGTGCAGCTCGCGGTCTCCGTCACGCCCCCAGGCGAAGGTGCTGCCCGCCGTCACCGGGTCGGTCCCCGCCAGGGTGACGACGAAGGCGGCACGGCCGAGGCCCGCGCCCTGGCGCATCAGCAGCAACGAGAAGCGGCTGGACGCCGGTACGCCCACGCTCAGGCCGGGGAGCGCGAAGGCGGCGCCGGGGGCGGCCGCCTGCCAGTCGAGGCGTACCTCTTCGAGGCCGTCGCCGATGATCAGGCGCAGGGTGACCTGCTGCTCGCCCGCCGGGCTACGGTCGCCCAGGTTCGGGACGAACCGGCCGAGCAGCCTGTTGAGGGCGCCCTCCTTCCACTGCAGCACCAGGCACGCCTTGCCGCCCGCCTGGTGGAAGCCGACCGTGGCGCTGTCGATCACCACCCCGGTGTCGCCGATCTGCACCGGGTAGGGCAGCTGGGCGGTGAACGGCGTGTCGGCGCTGATGCCGTCCGCGCTGGCCGTCCCGCTGATCTTCGGCACCGTGAGCTGGACGAACGGGCGTCCGGGGTCGGGCTCGTAGCCGCCATCGCTCACCTTGCGCATGGGGCGCAGCAGCTTCGGCCCGAAGCGCAGCGCGACGGGCACGTCGGTCAGGCGCAGAACGGTTTTCGGCAGGATGTCGATCTCGAGGCCCATCTCGGCGGGCGCGCCATCACCGCTGGCGGGGGCCAGTACCAGGCTCACCTCGTCGAGGCCGGGCATGCCCAGCACGAGTTCCCGCTCGAAGAGCAGGCGGGTGGCCATACCGCCCCGGTGGACATCGGCCGTGGTGTGCAGCGGCTCCATCCAGACGTGGTCGAGCACGGCGGGATCGGGCGGCTCGGGCAGGAAGGGCGGCCACTTGCTGCCGATGAACTCGTTGACGGTCACGAACATACTGCTGCTCATGGCGTGCAGCCCCCCCACGGCTGGCGTGAGTCGACGTCGTCGTAACGGTCGTGTCTGTCCTGCTGGTCGTCGTCGAGCTTCGTCTCCCGGGTGGGGAGCGGGATGGCAGCGAGGGTGGGCGGGGGCGGCAGGCTGACCCCGCTGCCCGGCGTGCCCCAGGTGCTGTCCCAGACGTTGAGCGCCTTGTCGATGTCGGCGATCTTCTGCTGGTCGGCCGGGAGCAGGCCGAAGATGTCACTCCAGAGCCGCGTCCGGTACTGCTGGACCAGCATGTCGTCCTCGTCAAGGACGCCCACCGCATGCTCGATGTCGCTGTAGAGACTGCGCTGGTAGGCATTGGCCGAGCCGATGATCGCCCAGTGGTCGTCGACGATCGTGCTCTTGGTGTGCACGAACACGTTGCGCAGGAACGCGTGCACCCGGCTGCGCTGCTGAGCGTTCAGATCGTGGAGCAGACCGTTCCACAGCGCGACGTTGGCGTACGCGGGGAAGGGCGGATCGTTCGGGTCGTTGATCCCCTTGACCAGGATGACCTTGAGATCGTCGCGGATCTTGAGGACACCGTTCAGCCAGGCCATCACGTCCACCGACCAGAATCCCTGGTCTTCGATATAGACATAGCGCTCAGCGGTGAGGACGGCGTTGAACCAGGCGGAGCGCACCTCGAACAAGCCGTCGGGAGCGAAGGAGATCTCCTTGTTCTCAGGCAGGTTGTTGGTGCTCTTGTAGTTGAAACGCGGCACGGTGCGCAGCGACTGGACGTGATGTTTGCCCACCGGGGTGGTCGGCAAGCTGCGCGTCGGCAGGTAGGGCATGGCGGCCGTGTGGCTGGCGACCTTCACATTGCCATCGCGGAAGGTCTTGACCTCTCGTGCCCTGAGCTCGTTCCAGATGCTGCGATAGAAGTCGTACATCGCGAGCACCGCCGGGCCCTCGACCTTCGCCTGCACGTCGTGCCACTGTCCGGCAGGGTGGGGCGGGTTGCCGTGACGGTCGTTCACCAGGTCGAGCCCGCCGGTGTAGCCGACGGCGCCGCCGCCGTCGCCGACGAGCACCATCTTGGTATGTGACGCGCCGGCGGAGTGGGCGATGATGTTCAGGCAGGCCTTGTCGGCGAGGGCGGGCTCCGTGCGCAACGCGCGGATGGAGGCCATGGTGGACAGGTTGATTTCGGCAATACCTATTCTCTTCCGGACCGACGTGGTCAGGATGCCGTAGTCGGCCATTCCGGAGAACGAGATCCAGCCCATGACGCGGACGTCGACTCCGGCGCGTGCCTTGGCCTTGAGCAGGTCGATCAGGAGATTCGGGGCTCCGTCGCCGTCGAGCGAGAACGGGAGCTCCGACCCGGCCGGAGGTCGCCCGGGAGGGGCCGGGTGACCCATGAAACCGACCCACCAGCCGGTGATGTAGATGAACTGGCCGCTGTTCTCGCTCGGCGTCCCGAGGCCCAGGGTGGCGATCTTCGCGGCGAGGTCTGCGAAGTAGGCCTTGCCGTCGATCAGCGGGGTGACCCGGCAGCCGGAAAAGGTGGCCGGCAGCGGTTCTGAAGGCGGATCCGTATCGTCGGGCTGAACAAAGTACTTCTTTTTCAGAGCTTCGATGTCAGCCACCAGATAGCCCCCGAGGCCATATGCAACTACACGACGGAGTTCAGCATTCTGATTGCAGAAACCGGCAACCGAAAATCAGTCGGATAGGACAGTCAAGCTCAAGAAGGATGAGAGCAGAGTAAGCGATGCCTTAATCTTCCCGCAAGAGGCCTGCCTCCACAACTGCCCGGCCCAATCCGGTCAGCGAAACTTCCTACCGCCGGATCGTCATCATCACCTACCGGACAGCCGACTCTGACGGTCACAAGTCTCGCGGATCGGCCGAGTCATGCAGATGGTCGAGCACCTTCACCCATGACCGCTCGGTGATCTTGTGGCACTAGGCGCGCCGAGCCCGGGCGGCTAAAAGCCGGACCTTCCCTACTCCCCCACTCGGTTAGTACTGAATGTCAAGACCACCGCCAAAGAGACCCTGCCGTCAACGCCTTCGGTCTGACGATCGATGGTCTATTCGATACAGCGCTGGTGATCGCATTGCGAGATTTCAGAAACCGTGAACGTTCGCTAATGCACGGCTCGTGCTTGGTGAGCAGGAGGTGCAGGCGCCGCTGCCGGAGCCGGAGAAATAAGCAAGGACCACCAGGTGGTCATCCTGGGCGCTGGTCACTCCGGCATGATGTGCGCGATCCGCCTGGCCTACCGGGCCCGCCGCAGGTCGATGCGGATCACCCCTGGTCAACCCTTCGGCGCGGTTCACCGAGAGGCTGTGCCTGCGACAAGGCGCTACCGGGCCGGGTCGAACTGGAGGACAACCGGGTCGTCCTCTCGGACGCCTGCCTGTGGACCGCGGGTGTGAAGGTCCCCGCCCTGGCGGCCGATGCCGGAATCGACACCGACGACCGCGGTCTGATCACAGTGGACGGTACGCTGCGATCGGTGTCCCACCCCGACGTCCTCGACCCGCGGAGTGCGGCCGGTCCGCGACGAGGCGCACGGGCCGCACTCGGTGCTCACTGCCGGGGTGCTCCTCCCCCGGCCGCTGCTTCAGCCGCCGGCGCAGCAGCGAGACACGGTGCGCGTCGATGTCGGCCAGCATCTGCTCCCAGCCCTGCAACGCAAGGGTTCAGTGGTGCAGGTGCGCCTCAAGCTGGCCGCGCGCCGCCTCGTACGTCGCCTGCTCGAAGTGCGCGACCTTCAACCGGTACGGGTCCCGCTCGGACTGGTAGGGCATCGGCTCCTGCTCCCAACCTCTGGAGCTCGCGAAGGCCGGCCTCATTGATCGAGTAGCCCCGCTACAGACTGCGGTCCCGATCACTGACCCGCTGCCGCTCTCGCCGCGGCCACGAACGCGGCGATCGCCGGATGCGCACCGCCGCCCGCGCGGAAGGCGACCTTCGATCGGCGGAACAGCGGCAACCTGGTCAGCACCACACGGCGGGGGGCATGTGCAGTGGCCATTTCCGGTACGAATCCGACCCCCTGCCCGATGGAGGCCAGGGACAGCGCCGTGCGGAAATCGTTGACCTGGTGGCGGATCCTCGGCTGGAACCCGGCCGCCTGGCAGGCGCGCACGGCCATCGCGTGACCGGTCGTACCGTCCCGCGCCGTGATCCACGGGACCTCGGCGTAGGGGCGGAGAAGCTCCGTCAGCGTGTCGCCGCGGCCGGTGATCTTGGTCGCGGTGCTGGTGGCGAGGTACATCGGCTCCTCCATCAGGGGCACCTCGTCCACCGTTGTGTCCGGTGGCGCGGGCACGAAGTCGTAATCGTGGACAAGTGCCACGTCGAGTTCGCCGGCGCGCAGGCCGTCGGAAACGCGCGCCGAGTCGATCTCCTGCACCATCGGTTCCAGCGCGGGATGCCGTCGGGCCAGCTCGGCCAGCGCGGCGGGCACGATGGTGTGGGCACCGGAGGGGAAGGTCCCGATGCGCAGCGGCCCCCCGATGCCCTCCCTCGCGCCGGCGAGTTCGGCGACCGCGAGCTCAAGGCGTTCCAGCACGCCATCGGCGTGTGCGACCAGGGACCGGCCTGCGGGAGTGAGGACCACACGCCTGCCGCTGCGTTCGAGCAAGGCCACGCCCGCCTCGCGTTCCAGCACGCTCAACTGCTGGGAGACGGCGGATGCGGTGAAGGACAGCGCCTCGGCCACGGCCGCGATCGTGCCCCTCCGGTCCAGCTCGCGAAGCAGGTAGAGACGACGAACATCGAGCATAAGCTCAGCTTAGGCATCAAGGTAGAAATCAGAAATGGACCTACAGGATGAGTGTGAGCAAGGGTTGACTCATGAAGCCCGATCCGATCTTCACCGGCCTCTACGTCCCTCTGGTGACTCCGTTCACCGACGACCTGCGCCTGGCTCCCGATGCGCTGGCCCGACTCGCCGACGAGGCTCTGTCGGCCGGCGCCTCCGGGCTCGTCGCGCTCGGCACCACCGCGGAATCGGCCACGTTGACCGCGGAGGAGAAGCAGACCGTGGTGCGAGTCTGCTCCGCCGCCGCCCGCGGACACGGCGCCCCGCTGATCGTCGGGGTCGGCACCAATGACACCGCCACCGCCATCGAGTCGCTGCGCGAACTGGCGGCCACCGGCGACGTGGCCGCGGCGCTGGTTCCCGCACCGCCCTACATCCGACCCGGTGAAGCGGGGACACTGGCGCATTTCACCGCGTTGTCCGACCACGGCCAGATACCGCTGATCGTCTACGACATCCCCTACCGCACCGGGCAGACTCTCAGCGCCCACGCGCTTGCGGAACTCGGCCGCCTACCCGGGGTCGCCGGGGTCAAGCACGCGACCGGCGCGATCGACGCGACCACGGTCGAGTTGCTCGGCTGCCCACCGCCCGGCTTCGCCGTGCTCGGTGGCGACGACGTGGTCATATCACCGCTCGTCGCGGCGGGTGCCCACGGCGGAATCCTCGCCTCGGCCAATCTCCGCACCGCCGACTACGCCGAACTGATCTCGTTGTGGCGCCGCGGCGCCGCCGCACCCGCCCGCCGACTCGGAGCCGAACTGGCCCGGTTGTCCGCTGCGCTCTTCGCCGAGCCGAACCCGACGGTCATCAAGGGAGTGCTGCACGCCCAAGGACGCATTCCCAGCCCGGCCGTCCGGATGCCGTTGCTGGCCGCCTCCGCCGGTTCGATTCGCCGAGCGGCGCTCCTGACCAGCAACCATGCACCCCAAGGGTCCGCAGCCTGACATCAAGCCGAGTGGCGCCACCGCCACGGCGCACTTCAGGTCGACGCTCGCCTCGAACGTCTCACTGTGGCATGTCCTTTCTGGCGGTGGTGAGAGCCGCTCGGTCGGGTCGCCGACGCTGTCCAACTCCTTGATGACCTGCGCCATGAGCCCCGGCCGGGCCACCGGTCAGCATGCTCCGCGTTTCGCGACATCAGCCTCACGCGGTCCCACCCGCATCCAATGACCACGTGCAACAACGCCTGGTCTCGTTGAGAGCAGGCCTCTGAGCTGGGGAAGGGTGGGCGGTACTGGGTTCGAACCAGTGGCCTCTTCGGTGTGAACACGATCGATCATGCCTGCGAAATACGGCTTCTCGACATCGTCGCAGGTCAAGCATGAACCTTCGGTTCACAACAGTGCACTTCTAGGAAGATCAAGTAACTTGTGCTCTCCCGCGGTAAACACCCGCGGCTTGACCGCCGAACAACAGATGTAGCGTTCAGTAATCACCGTCCCGCCCGTCCCACACCTCGGTTCTCATCGAGGGGCCGAGCGAATGCACTCAACGATCGAAGACCAGGTCGTACCCTTTACATTGTAGATCAACAGGGACTGGCCTCGTCGTGGGGAATCGTCACGGCCCTCCTACCTACCGCGATCACAGCCAGCGCGATGACGGGTAGAGTGCGACCTCGGCGCCCAGCTCGACGGCCGCGGAGCGGTGCCGGGCCGGGCCGGGCCGGGCCGGGCCGGGCCGGGCCGGGCAGTTCGCAAAAGCAACTCTCGTCTGCCGGGCCCGTGCCTGCCCTCCGAGATCGAGTCACCCTCTCATGTCGATGCGTGGATGCTGGTGGCGGCCACCGGCCTGTGGAATTGGAGCTGTTGCCATTGGGTGACGTGGTTTGGTCCGCCGGTAATCGCTGTCGGGCAGGTTTTCGGCTTAGGGGCGGGTTGCCTGCACGAAGGTGACGCGGCCGAACCTGCGGTCGGCGTGCGCGACCTCCCCAGCGTCGCTGAACCCGGCCTCGGCGAGCAGCGCAACGATGCCGTCGCCATGGTCACGGGCCGCGACCGGGCTGTGCGCCACCCGGGAACGCATGGGGCGGGGCAAGTGCCGAAGGGCGTGGGCCGGACCGTGGCCGTGCGTGGGGTTGCCAGCGTCCTCGGCGTTGGACGATAGGCCGCCGAAGTCGACGATGGTGACCCTTCCTCCCGGCCGAAGAGCACGCAGCGCGTCGCGCGCGAACGCGCTCCGGCCGTCGTCATCGACGTGGTGCAGGGCCAACGACGAGACCACATGGTCGAGCGAGGCGTCCTGGGCAGGAATCCGGTCGGCGTATCCCTGAACGAGCGTGAGAGCGACGCCGCGGCGGCGCGCCTTGCGGGCCGCCCTGCGCAGGGCGGCTCCGTCGGGATCGAGACCGGTCACCCGCGCGCCCGGCTGGGCCGCAAGCACGGCCAACGACAGGTTGCCGGTGCCGCAGCCGATGTCGGCCACCGCCTGGCCGGGCTCGATGCCGGCGAGCTCGACCGCACGCTCGTGCAGTGCGCGGACGCCGCCCACCCGGGTGAAGGCGTCGTAGAACGGCAGGAGCCAGGTCTTGCCCGCCCCCGGCAGGAACGGGCGCTCCCGCTCCTGCGGGGTTCGCTGGTCGATGATGCGTACGTCGGTGGAAGCCGCCATGGGTGCCCCTTGAGCATTCGGTAGCGGGTCTGCCCGCGGTGACGCGCGACAGACCCGGTGTCGTCACTTCCCACCCTTGGACATTCCGCGGCTACCGAGCAGGACATAACTTGGAAGTCATGGGACATTCTTCGGTTGGCGCCTCGCCGGGCTCCGAGTCGAGGCTGCGCACGGTACGGCTCGACGGAACACCCGTCTACCGCTACCAGCAGCGCCCCGGCGTCCCCGCCGTCTCGGTGACCCGCTTCGACCCCCAAACCGCCCACACCGGCCTCCCGCCGACCCACCGGCACGCCCACGACTTCCTCGTCCTGGTCTACATCGAAGAAGGCGCCGGCTCGGTCACCATCGACGGCGCCCAACGGCCACTGCGCACCGGCGACGTCCACGCCGTCTCGCCCGGACAGGTCATCGGCGTCACGACCGTTACCGAACTCGCCTGCAGCCGCGCGTGGTCGGTCGCGTTCACACCAGACTCCGTCCCCGCCCTGGCCTCGGTCTCCCCACTGGCCTGGACTCACCATCCCCTCCTCGCCCTGTTCGCCCCCAGCGCGGGGCACGGCCGGGTCGCCGAACCCGACCAGCCGAACTGGTCGGCGTGGCTGGCGGACCTGGACGAGGAACTCGCCGCCCCAGGCCGCCTCGGGGCCCGCGAGGCCATCGCCGCCACACTCACCCGGCTCCTGGTCGCGGCCGCCCGGCTGGCACCCTCCGCTCCGGGCACGCCGGACCCACTCGTCGAGCGGGTCTTCGCCGAGATCGAGGCGTCGTTCCGCGAACCGGTCACCGCCTCAGATGTCGCCCGCACGCTCGGCTACACCCCCGGACACCTCACCACCGTGCTCCGCAGACGCACCGGCCGCCCCCTGCTCGAATGGATCACCGAAAGGCGCATGATCGAAGTCCGGCGCATGCTGCGCGAGACCGACCTCCCGCTCGACGCCGTGGCCGCCCGAACCGGCCTGCGCGACGCCACCTACCTCGTCCGCCGCTTCCGAAACCGCTACGGCATCACCCCGCAGCGATGGCGCCGCGCCGAACGAGCACGGCCATGACGACGGCCGGCGGGGTGGACACATCGGCATCTGCCACCGATCGAGTGGTGGCCGACCACGAACGGGTGGCCATGCCGCTCTTCGTGCGCTGATGCGCCACAATGCCGGTGTGACGCGGCTGCTCGATGATGATGCACTGGCCAGATCGACGGTCGTGGCGAACTGCATGATGAATCGCGAACGGTCCCTCAGCGCTCCAACGGTTACGGTCGGGAACTCGGCATTGACGTCATGGCCGAGATGTGCGCCCGCGCCAGGGCGTCAACGCCTGTCCGGTGGCTGGACGTGTGCTGCGGGAGCGGGCGGCACCGGCCGAGGCGGCCAGGCTCCTGGCCGATCGCGGCGCGACCGCACAGGCCTGATCATCGGGCTGGACCTCGTGGACCACTTCGTCTCAGGCCGCTTTCCTCCGTTTCTGCGCCTGACCAGCGGCTCGGTGGCCGAGTGGGTCCCTGACGGCCGCTTCGACCTGATCACTTGCGTCCATGGGCTGCACTACGTGGGCGACAAACTCGGCGTCCTGAGCCGCATCGCGTCATGGCTCACCAGCGATGGGCTCTTCATCGCCAACTTCGACGCCCGCTCGGTCCGCTGGCGTTGTGACCTCATAGGAGCCTGGCCAGAGGCCCCATCACTGTTTTGTCCACCGTCGCCCGGCTGGTGCGTGCCGCCCTGCCCCCAAGTCGACAGAGAACAGGACGGCGATGGCCCCCATTACACCCCAGGACACCACGGCCATCGAGGTTGCCGGTCGCGTCGATACCCACCAGGACACCCACACCGCCGCGGTGATCGACCTGGTAGGGCGAGTGCTGGGCACTGCGCAGTTCCCCGCCACCACCGCCGGATACATCGCATTGCTGGCCTGGATGCGTTCCTTTGGAACGCTGCTCCTGATCGGGATCGAGGGAACCGGCGCCTACGGTGCCGGGCTGGCCCGCCATCTGCAGGACGCGCCGGTAAAGCTGATCGAGGTCGACCGGCCCAACCGCAAGACCCGACGCTTCCAGGGCAAGTCCGACCCGATTGAGGCGGTCGAAGCCGCCAAGGCCGCGCATGCCGGGGCACGGACCGGCACCCCCAAACAACGTGACGGCCGTGTCGAAGCCTTGCGGAACCTGCGCATCGCCCGCCGCAGCGCCATCCAGCACCGCGCCGACGCCCAACGGCAGATCAAGGCCCTGATCGTCACCGCGCCCGACAACCTGCGCGCCCAGCTGCGCAGCCTGACCACCCGTGCTCTCATCGCCACCTGCGCAGCCCCGCGGCCCGACCGGACCCAGGCGAGCGATCCCGCCACCGCCACCAAGATCGCCCCACGATCACTGGCCCGCCGGCCCCAACAGCTCACCATCGAGATCACCGAGCTGGACGAACTCCTGAAACCCCTCGTCGCCGACATCAACCCGGGCCTGATCGCCGTCCACGGCATCGGCACTGACACCGCCGGCCAGCTCCTGGTCACCGCCGGAGAGAACCACCACCGGCTGCACTCAGAAGCCGCGTTCGCGATGCTCTGCGGAGCGGCGCCACTGCCCGCCTCCTCCGGCAGGACCAACCGCCACCGCCTCAACCGAGGAGGCGACAGACAAGCCAACGCCGCCCTGCACCGCATCGTGCTCACCCGCATGCGCTGGGACCCCAACACGCGCCTACGTGGAACGACGCACCAAAGACGGCCGCTTCATGAGAGAGATCATCCGCTGCCTCAAGCGCTACATCGCCCGCGAGATCTACCAGAGCATCAACACCACAACCGCACTCGATCTCGCCGCTTGACATCAATAGGAGCATCCCCCCAGGAGGAGATCGTCCGCAACCCGCCGGTCCTTCTGTCACTGCCGGGCCGGACGTTGAGCATGTGCGACAGCTCCGCGCTCCACAAGCCCGCCAGCGCCGCTTTGAGAGAGGCGCTCCGCACGCTTTCACAACGCAATTGGTTCGCCATCCTCGACGTCGCGGAACAGGTGTACGTCCAGGTCGGTCTCGGCCCGAACGCGGGCCTCGAAGAAGGCATGTACTCCCTGGAACACCGGGACGGCTCCCCGGAGCGGCACCGCCGCCACGTGACCACCGACCTGGAGGCAGTGATCGCGGCCTTCGAAGCCGTCGCCGCGAACGAGCCGGACTGGACCGAACGGCTGACCTGGGAACCGCTCACCTTCTGATCAGGCCGACTCTCAGAACCGGACGAGCCGCCACGTCACGGTGTGCGGGGCGTGCGACACCCGGGTGACGATCCAGCAGGTCGCGGGTCGGGCCGGAGGAAGATGCCTCACCTCGCCTGCCTGGAAGGTGATCAGGAAAGGAGAAGGCCGTGGCAAATGGCGGAGAATGGGACCGGCGTTCACTGCTCCGGGGGGCCGAGTCATTTCCGCGCTTCGCCGGTGACGATCTGGTGATATCCAACCCGGACGCATGGTGGGCGGTGCGCCGACTGAACTCGGTGCCGGAGCAGATGTCGGCCCCCCTTCCGCGTGAGCGGGAGGGGGCCGGCGAGTGCTGGGCGCGTCCCTGAGGACGCGCTACTTGGTCTTGGCGCTCAGGCGCACCTCGACGGTGAAGTCGAAGTTCTCCCTCAGCATGTGGATGGCCCCTTCGAAGACGTGGCCACGGTCGGCGAACATCTCGCCGAGGTCGTAGGCGGCCGCGCTGAAACCGTTCATGAAGCCCTTGGTCAGGTGGAACGTCAGCATGCCGCCTTCGCTCATCACCCGCGCGACGTCCGACCGGGAAGAGCCGACGCAGTCGTTCGAGGTGATCATGGAATTGGGGGTCACGCGCATCACGACGGTGATGTCGAAGTCCTTCTTCGCGGCGATGATCTGCCCGTCGGGAAGGTTGACCTGGCCGGACATCAACTCGCACGCATCACCGAGGTAGTGAGCAGCCTCCCGAAGGCCGAACTCGTCGGCCTCGGCATCGGGCAGGCTGATCGTCAGCTTGCCGCCTTCGCGCGTCACCTTGTCGAAGTCCGAGTCGGAGAACTTGCGCATCTGGTTCGGGTTGCACATGGGCTTTGCCCTTTCTAGGCTCTGGTTTTCGTAATACTCGCCTAGACAGGGTACGGGCTCATCGGCCGGCGGCAAGTCGCATCGCCCTGGCGCACCCCACCGGCGGAGCCACTGACCAAGGCCGTCCAGGCCGTCCAGGCCGTCCAGGCCGTCATGGACATCGCCCGCGCGCTCTACCAGATCGTCACATCAAGCGATCTTGAACTCGCCGCTTGACATCCATAGGAGCATCCCCGCCACCGCCGACGAATCGGTGCGCCTGTTGGGCAAGGCGCCCACCGCCACCGGCAGCGAGGACCGAATCCTGGTCGACCTGGGCGCGGTGCGGCCCGAGGTGCAGCGCGTTGTCATCGCCGCCAGCCGTTACGCGGGCGCGACGTTCGGTGGACTGGACGATCTGCGGCTGACCGCCTCCGACAGCGCCGGTGAGGTCCCGCTGACCCTCGACATCACCGACGCCCACACCGAGACCGCGTTCATCTTCGGAGAGCTGTACCGCAGAGGCGACGGCTGGAAATTCCGAGCGGTCGGTCAGGGCTACGAGTCCGGACCCGCTCGCAGCAGGCCGCCGAACCCGAGCATGACCGGCCGGAGGCTCAAGGGCCTGCCGCCGCGAGCCCGCCCGATGATTCGACGCCCGCCAGCGGTGACCGCCCCAGACGGGTCCGGACGGCCAAGAAGAAGACAACCGTGCCCAAGGCAGCCACGGTCAATCTGGCCGAGCACCCGTCCTGGCAGCATGCGCGGCTGTTCCCGGTCACGGGCCTGCGCAACGACCAGCAACGCGAAGTGCGCGCGACCCCCACGCTGCTGGCGGTGATGGCGCAGGTACCTGAGCTCGGCCGCCGCCTGACGGCCCGTTTCAACGCCCCTGCCGGCACCATTCAGAGCTTCGCCGAAGCCACCTTGAAACACGGCGAGGACGAGGTCCGCCCGGACGGTGTGCTGCGCGTGGCCAGGGCCGGCCGGATCTGGACCGCGCTCATCGAGACCAAGACCGGCGGCAACCCCCTCAAGGCCGACCAGGTCGAGGCCTATCTGGGGGTGGCGGCCCGACACGGCTACGAAACCGTGATCACCTTGTCCAACGACCTGGCCCTGGACAACGAACATCCCTTGAAGGTCGACAAGCGGCTGTTGCGCAAAGTCGCCCTGCGGCACCCGTCCTGGGCCAAGGTCGCTCACGAGGCCGAGATGCTCTGCCGCCACGACGGCGTGGCCACCCCTGTGCATGCCTGGCTGCTGAGCGAGCTGCTGCACTACCTGCGCCAGGACAACGCCGGCTGCCAGGGCTTCCGGGACATGGGCGCCGCCTGGGTCCCGGTGCGCAACGCCGTCACCGCGGGCACGCTGCGCCTCGGTGATCGGCGCGCGATGCAGGTGGCCGAGAACTGGGAGAAGCTGATCCGGCAACTGTGCCTGCGCCTCAGCGGCGAGACGGGCCTGGCCATCGCCCCCGTCCTCCGCAAACGACGGGACGGGGACGCCTCGGTCCGCCGCCTGCAGACCGTCACCTCCCTGGTGGAGTCCGGTCGCATGAGCGCCGAGATCCGAATCCCCAACGCCGGCGGCCCGGTCCTGCTCGAAGCCGACCTGCGCACCGGGCAGATCGAAACACCGTCGAGGTCCCCGCCGCAGCCCGCGCCCGCCCCCTGACCCGCGTCCAGTGGCTGCTGCGCCAGCTGAACAACGCCCCGCCCGAACTCCGCATCGAAGCGCTCGCCCCCAAACACAAGACCGGCCCCTGCGAACTACTCAAGAACCATATCCCTGCTCGGCATGGCCGTCTGGCGGCTGCCGCGCGGCAACAGAGGACGAAGATGAGTCCGCTGAGCCGTCGCGCGAATTGGTCGCCACCCGAAAGGATGGGTGAGTGGTGTCATTCATCGAGCCCCTAGCATCATCGTGACGGCGCGTGCCTGGAATCCGTGCGGCGAGCCTGGCTGCGTCGGCTCTCCGCTTCCGGTCACCGGGGTGTGCTTGCGGCATTCGACAGCCGTGGCGCGTTCCGCCTATCTCGGTAGCCTGGGCGCATCGGACGTCCTGGACGTTCGCGGCAACGAGGTCGAAGGCTGGCTGGCCCGGGAGTTGCTGCCGCATCTGGAGACGACGGCGGCCCGGGAGGTCCGATTCGACCAGGCACGTTTCTCTGGGGATGCGGGGTTCTCCGATGCCGCGGTTAGTGTCGCGCTGGTCTTCGCCGAAACGGACCTGCCCCGCGGGCTCTCCCTGGCAGGAGCCAGATTCGGAGCGCCGTTGACACTGGACCGGTGTACGGTCGGCGCGTCCGAGGCGCCGGCCTTCCTCGATCTATCCGGCGCCGAGTTCACCGACCCGGTCGTTACCACCGGCCTCAAGGTCACCGGAGGGGTCAGGCTGGACGGATCTTCGTTCGCCGGGCCCGTCCGGATCAGCGGGCTCCTGGACGATGTGACGACGGACGGCACGCGTTTCCAGGCAGAGAGCGTGCTGCGGCCGGAGGGCGGGCGGATCTCGCTTAATGGGGCACGGCTGGAACGGCCGCTCACGATCGCCGGAACGGGAAACGCGAAGTTGTCCGGGCTGCGCGGCGTCGATGCCTCGAATTTAATTCTGGCGGACCTCGACCTTTCCGAGTGCCCGTTCGACGGCGCGCTCCACCTGGACTTTGTCCGGTTCGAGGGAACCTGCCAATTCTCCCGACCACCGGGCGGGGTCCGCCGGACCTGGGCGTTCCCCCCGCTGTGGCGCTGGACGAGCCGCGACTGCATCGCCGACGAACACGGCTGGCGTGCCTCCACCGGACCCCGAAGCAAGCGCGACGGCTGGGACGGGAGCCTCTCCACGGCGTCCGCCGCGCAGGCCACCCACCTCTACCGGGCGCTGCGCAAGGCCCAGGAGGACGCCAAGCACGAGCCGGGCGCGGCGGACTTCTACTTCGGCGAGATGGATTCGCGGCGCCGCGCGACTCGGCGCGGTGGCGAGCGGATACTCCTGTGGCTGTACTGGCTCACAGCCGGCTATGGACTGCGCGCCAGCCGGGCGTTCTCCTGCCTGCTCGTCGTGCTGCTGCTCGGGATCGCCTCACAGGTCGCCTTCGGTGTCCCGGACAGTGAGGAAGGCCAGTCGGTCGGGCTGATCGCGCCCGTCGGCGGCGGTGTCGTCACCGGTCGGCTCGTGCCGCTCGATCCCGAGCTAAAGGCACCGATGAGCAGGCGCTGGACAGGTAAGCGGACGGCCGACGCCGCCGAGGCGACCATCAACGCGGTCGTCTTCCGGTCGACGGCGCAGAAACTCACCAATACCGGCAAGTGGATCGAGGCCGGAGTTCGCGTGCTCGGCCCGCTTTTCCTGGCTCTTGCTCTCCTGTCTCTTCGCAATCGCGTCAAACGGTGACAGCCCTCAGGGCTCGTGGTACTCGGGGTAGGAGCCCTCTGTGATGAGCGGGGGATTCGAGTCTCTCGCCCACTTCAGCCGGAAGTTGAAGTGGCCGCTGCCGTCCTGGGTGATCACCGCCCCGGCCTTCAGGTTCAGCCGGACGCCGAATTCCATCTCGACCTCGTCCGGCCCGAGGTTCTTGATTTCGTTGACGGCGGCGGACGCCGCGATGACGACCCCTCGCAGCGCACTCTCGAAAGAGGTCTCGGCCTCGAGCACACCCGAGCGGTCGGCCACCCTGAATCCAGGTGGGTAGGTCACCTCTACGGTCGCCCAGCTCCCGTCACGCAGGAAGAACCGGCCGATCTCCTCATCTGCTGATGCCATCAGGTTCCCTTATCTCCGGCTGGGGCCGGGTTCAGTTTCACGCATGCGACTCCGGAACTCGACGTGATCACCAGTTCGCCGCGCGGGCCGAAGGCCAGGTCCGTTACCGGGCTGCCCAGATCGAACGAAAACTCCTCATCTGTGCCGATAGAGACGACGCTCACCGGCAGGTTCGGGCCCGCGTAGGCGATAGCGGGCTCGTCATCGAGGAGACCGAGCGAGAGCGCAGCCACCTCCCCCGGCGCCTGGATGAGTCCGCCGGGCAGGGTCGTCCGGCCGAACGGAGCGCCGTTACCGATCTCATGCACGAAGATGCGGCCGTCCGGGACTGCGTAGGCGATCAGATCGGATCCGCCGAGCCGGGCCACGGCGATCGCGGTGGGGAGGCGGCCCGGCTCGAACGCGCCGCTCAGGTCGTCGCCGGAAGCCAGGTCGACGAGCTTGAACCTGCCGCCGGGTCCGGTCGCCTTCGCCGCGACGAGCGTCCCGTCGAGCGCACCGACCGCCAGTACAGACTGCCGCAGGGGCGCTATCGGAGAGCCGGCGAACGGGTGCAGCGCGACCTCGTTCAACGTCGTCACCGCCACGACGTCGACGTCTCTGTAGCGGCCGACGGCCAATCTACCCCGTTGCGGCGAGGCGATATCCGGGCCGAGTTGGAGACCGTCCGACAGGCTGCGACGGCGGAGGGTCTTCGCCCCGTCCATCGTCACGGCCAGCGGGATGCCCGCGACGACGCCGATGGCAACCGCGTCATGGTCGATGACGGCCTGAGGCTGCCCGGCGTCGGCCAGCGGGTCGCGGTGAATGTCCCACAAGCGGACGGTCCCGTCCTCACCGCCCGTCACGATGAACGAGGTTCCACCGGCGCGCGTCCCGCCTGCTATGGACAGCACCCTTCCGGTGTGCCCGGCCAACGGCGGGCCGAGACTACGCAATCGCCGAGTCCAGAACCGCACCGCGCGGTTCTCGTGTCCGGTGAGCACAATGAGCTCGTCGCCCTCCATCACCGCTGAGATCGCGGTGATGTCCCCCTCTGGCACATCACGGAGGCGGTCGTATCGAAATCCGTCGTCGACGCGAAGCAGCTTGATCGTCTTGCCTTCCGCAGCCGAAACGACGGTCCCGTAGGGCAGCTCGTCGATCGACAAGGCGAGCGCCCTGCCGATTCCCAGGGGCTCGTCCCGGTTGCCGTCCGGGCTGCCGTCCGGGCTGCCGTCCGGGTCTGCGAGGTACCAGAGCCTCGCCTCCTCACCACCCGAGACCGCCGCCCAGCCGCCGTCGCGGGTGCCGATGGCAGCCAGAGCAGGGATGGCAGGCTCCAGCGTCCGACCGGTGTCCAGCTCGGTGACGTGGACGATGTCGTCTCCCTGAGTACCGATGGCGATCTCACCGCCGCGCACGCCGAGCGCAGCAACGGGACCGCCGGACGGGCCGACCGGAAAACTCGCCTGACCGGTCTCGACGTCCCAGGTCAGCACCTTCCCATCAGCTCCTCCCGCGATCACGACACTCTTGCCGCCGATCCGGGCGACCGCAACGGCGGTGACGGCAGAGGTGTGGCCGGGGAGCCGCAGGTGCGGGGAGATCGCCTGCCAAGCCGCCCAGAGCGGTTCGATCCGCCGCCCGGCCACCGCCGCGAACGCCGCGGCCAGCTTCTCATGCTTCCCCAGTTTCGCGGTCAGGCTAAGAGCGGTGGCCGCGTCGGCGGGAGCGGCATCCGAGAGGCGGTGGGCGGCGAGTTGGTAGACCTCGGCGATCGCCCGGCCCTCGTCGGTGGTCAAGGCGGGCAGCATCGGCAGGAGGCGGGCCGGGGCGACGTGCGTTAGGAATCGCAGGTCGCCGACCAGGTCGTCGAGGCGGCCGCCGAGAGCGGCGTAGGAGGCGATCGTGTCCCGGACGTACGGGTCGGCTGAGCCCCACTGCGCCGCGCCGCCCGGGTCGAGCGGAACCTCCTCCAGAAGCAGATCGGTGATAATCGTGTTGACGTCCACGGGGGCCTCGCCACGCAGATGGCCGGCGAGAGCGCGGTGGAACAGGCCGGTCTCCGCGCCCCGTGCCTGGAGGAGATCCCCGGCACGGGTCTTGCGGAGCAGGTTCAGATCCTGGAGGGCGTAGACCTGTGCTCCGAGACGGGTCGCGAAGCGGACCCACAGGTCGTCCCTGAGCTGGCCGCCTTCAGCGACGGCCAGGGCGGTGAGAAGCCCCCGGAGCCAGCCCCTCCATTGGCTGGGAGGGTCTCCGTGCTCGGCCGCCAGGGCGTCGGCGATGCGCCGTAGAAGCCGTTCGAGCGCGTCCCCGACGGTGCTGGGGAAAGTCCCGCCGTTGCCCGGCGCACCGCCGTCTATCAGGTCGATTGCGAGAAGATGCGCGATGAGGAATGACGGGCCGGCGCTCCGCGCGACGGCCGCGGCGAGCGGCGCTGCCTCGGCCGGACTGCCGCGGTAAGGGCTGTCGTCGTGACCGAGCAAAAAGCTGTTCACATAGTCCGTGACGTCCTCTTGTCGGAAAAACCTGCCGCGGTCGAGGTCGATGGTCTCCTTCGCACGGACCCGAGCGCTGTAGGTGTGACGGACACCGACGATGAGGCGGATCCGATGCGGCCGGACCTCCTCGGGGAGCTTGTTGACGAGTTCACCGATGAGATGCTCGGGATCAACGGCTTCGTCGAGAGCATCGATGACAATGACCGTGGGTTCGGCGCGCCGGAGGATCACGTCGACGACAGCGTCCAGACCGGTTTCGCCGACGGCCGCTCCGAGGATGGCGGCCAGCTCGGCCGCCACTGCCGCCGTGGTTTTGCCCGACGCCAGGACGGCCGCGTGGACCGATCCCCCGGAAGGGACCGTCTCGGGGGGAGCCGCGTCCCTGACCTCCTGCGGGACCGTGGCAAGGTAGGCCGCGTCAGCGAAGGTGACCACGCGGGCGAGTACCGCGGACTTGCCGGACCCAGGCCAGCCCGTCACCATCAAAATCCCTTTCCCGTCCCGGATCCACGCGACAATTTCGGTCAGGGCTTGGTGCCGTCCGCTGAAGAACCATCCGCCTGTGTGCCTGCTCTGCACCCCGCGTGCCAGTGGTCCGAAATGCGCGAGCCTCGCTTGCTGCGCAGGCGCGGGGCTCCCCATAAGAGCACGCTACCGCCCGGAATGTTCAGGCGGCGACCTAGTTGGAGATCTCCAGCACCGTCAGACGGAGCAGCTGGTCTGTTTGCAGTCGTGGCATTCCGCACAAGGACCATGAGTGCGGCTGAGGCTGTCGCGCCCTGCGGGTGAAGCGGGCAATGTCGGTCCTCCATCTGCTCGGCCGTGGCGACCAGCCAGGCGTGTGAGCTCCACGTCGTCCACCGTGGCGCGGTGGATGAAACAGTCCCCAGCAAACTTATGAACTCGGATCCAGAGGTCACAAAGCCCCGGTATAAACGTCCGATCACCGGCAGAGCCGCGCGGATCGCGGCGGATGAGGGTGTTTCGGCGGGGCTGGATCACAGCGCGGTCGCAGCTCGCCTGTGCTCGAAGACACCGCCACCACGAGCCACGCTGCCAGACCGTCGGGTTGCTTGTGTCGATCTCGCCCATTCTTTCAAGGTTGTTGATGACGAGAACGGTCTCCGGCGTGGCTGCAAGCTCGGATGATCGGAGTTCGAGGAGTTCGGCTGCGAAGCCAGCGATGCGGTTGCGACGGAAGCGGTTATTCTCTCGGGCAGCCCTGGGCCGTTCAGTTGGCTGCTCGTTGTGTGTTGTGAGCGTCCGCTTCACTTGTTCTGGGTTGTGATCCGTTCGATGCTCAGCCGGGCAGCCGGAAGTCCAGCGATCGGATTTCCACCTCGACGGACTCGGGAGCGGTGGCGGAGACATCGGTGATGGTGATGCGGTAATCGTGGATGTTCATAACCTCGCCGACATTGACCGGGATGGCCCCTTCGAACCATGGCGGGTCGACTTCACTACGACCTGCACCGACGTCGTTGATGCCTATCGAATGGACAACGACTGCCGGTGTTACGCCAGCGTCGTCGCCGACTGCGGGGCGATACTCGACGGTGAGGAACTGCTCTGGATGTCCTCGCCTCGGCACTACCGCGAGGATGGTGGCGTGTGTGTCCCCGACTGAGCAGAGACCGAAGATCCGTACGGCGGTCGGCCCTGGCTTCTCAACGTAGGTAACGCGTTCCCGCGAGAGTTTGACCTCTGCCAGGTTGCGCCACAGCGCGGCGGCGGACAGTCGGCGGTTACTCCGCCAGAACGCGTTGCCGCTCTTGGGCCGGGTCATGAGGTGTGCCGGCGCGGTGACGGCGTGCTCGTGTGTCCCGGAGTACCCCATGACGCAGTAGGGGTCGTTGTAGAGGCTGCCGAAGGGGCCGGGAATGAACGGGCCGAACGCGTGCATGAATCCCAAGGTGTGACCGACCTCGTGTTGCATGGTCGCGAGAGGAATGTCGATCTGCTCGAGTACGACGTCACCCGGGGTCGCTCCCCAGTCGAGGGGGGCGGGCGGCACAACGATCAGGAGGTGGTCGTAGCCCTGCACCACGATGTCGTTGTCGGCGAAGAACCGGCGTGCTGCGGCCACCGTGTTGTCACGGTCGGCCATCGCGTCGTTCTGGGTGAGCTCGAGGATCCAAGCGATGGAGTTGATGAACTCGAACTCCAGGTCGATGAGCCCGAGCGACGCGCGCCGCCAGTAGTTGCGCACGCTGTGCTCGTTGTCGATGAAGATCTCGCGGAGAAACTCCCGGTTCCAGGGTAGGTCACCCGTCGTGCCCTCGGCTGGAGACCGGAAGAGGAACGATGCGACGCCGTAGCTGTGCAAGGCCATATTCGGGTCTTCCTCATCTTGTGGGCGATCAGAGAGGCTCAAGGTCGGGATTCGGCAGGCTGGTCGGCCGGGAGATTGCAGGAAAAGACCTCAGCGTCCGGCCGATACCGAAGTGCTGCGTCGTGATGTCGCTTCCGATCACGGCGCCACCCACGTGTTCGGCATCTAACGTGGTCTCGACGTGCGTGATCCGGCCCTCACCGGTCGCCGTCAGTTCGACCTTCTTGACGTCGGGGCCCCGCACGAACGACAGTCGGACCCCGCCTCCCGGGGTGAACCCTTCCCCGAAGACACTGATCACTTCGCCGGCCTCGGTGACATCGATTCTGGGCGGCTCAACTGGAGGCGGCAGGGACGGTGGCGGGGGCGGGCGGTGGCTGTGTTCTTCGAACGTCACGCTGTAGGCGAGGCTGTCGTCGGGGTAGTGCCGCTTACCGTCCCAGCACAAGCCGTCCCCGAACCCGGTGTACATGAGCACTTGGCAACGGCTGCACCACCGCCAGCCATCCTGCGCGCCTTCCGGCGTTTCTCCGAAGTGGACGAAGTACGGGACGCTGCCTGTGAAGTCGTGTGCCTCACCATCATGGCAGACGCCGTTCCCGTTGCCGCTGTAGACGAGCGCCTGGCAGCGGCCACACCATCGCCAGCCCTGCTGGGCGTCGGGAGGACTGTCATCGACCGGGACACTGTAGGGGCCGCTGTCATTCAGGAAATGCGGCTCGCCGTCGTAGCAGACCCCGTCCCCGAAGCCCCCGTACACCAGCACCTGGCAACGACTGCACCACCGCCACCCGTCCTGTGACCCCACGGCTGATACCTCTCCCTCAGCGAGCATCGGCGATCGAGCTGCCCTATCGCCCCCTCAGACACCACGAATGTCGCGGCAAGGGCCGTACACATCGTCACCTACAGAGCGTGAGTAATCGCTAACGATATGTGGCCGAAAATGGCCGCGACCGAGACCGGACACCCTCGGGATCGCACTGCTGGCAAGCCGTCGATGGAAGAAGGGCCGACGCGGCCAGTCGTGCACGATCTGCGGCAGAAGAGCATGTTCTCCCTCGGTCGTCAGCTTTGTCGTCGCAATGGGAAGGTAGTGTTATGAGAGACGACAAGCTTGAACGGATTGCGGAGCTTCTGGCCGGCCGCAATGCCATCGATGGAGAGATTTCCGCGATCATCCAGCGGCCGATGACAGCTGGTCATCTCGGTGAGTGGATCGCGTCGCAGATTTTCGATATCGAGCTGGAGGGATCGGCCACTAACACCGCCTTCGATGGCCGCTTTCGCGCCGGCCCGCTTCAGGACCGGACGGTCAACGTCAAGTGGTACCTCAAACAGGAAGGCGTTCTGGACAGCAACTCGTCCGCAGCGCTCGACTACTACCTGGTGCTTACCGGTCCACGATCAGCGGCAGGCTCCTCACGAGCCGGCACCCGACCCTGGTGCGTTCGGGCGGTGTACCTGTTCGACGCCGAGCGCCTTCGCGACGAGCAGGACGCCCGTGGAGTCAAGACTGGCGTCGCCTCTAGCGTGCTCCGGCGGCAGTGGGACGAAGCCGAGATCTACCCCCACGACTGCAATCCTCTGCTCCGGGTCAGCCCTCACCAGGTCGAACTACTTGAACTTTTCGCGGGCTGACCAGTGGCCCACCTCCGGTGGGCAACCCAGCCGATACGGCCGGCGCAGCCGTAGAGGGATGATGACCGCTCTCGAAGACGTCGGCCATTCACCCGGCAGGTGAAGACTCACTGCGCCGGTCATTCTGGGAGGCTTTGATGTATTGCCGGATGAGTGCTGCGTGGGACAGCGGTTTGGTGAGGTCGGTGATGTCGCCGTTGGTCGTGTAGTCCAGCAGCACGACCTCTGCCCGATCGGTGAGCTGCCCAAGCCGCTCGAGCAGGTCCGTGACGCGGTTGTCCAGGACCCATCGGTAGGACGGTAGATAGATCAGGCGGCGGGCCGTCGCGTAGTCGAGCAGGCGAGCGCCGTCGAGTCCGGTGCGATGACCTCGTACGGGTCCGTACCGGGGGACGGTGCGCTTCAAGCCCCGCATGGTGGTGACCTGGAGCTTGGCGGGGTCGACGTCGGCGTTGTCGAAGACCTTCAGCGCCTGCCAGATCCCCTCGACCGACTGGGCAGTCACGTCATCGCAGAAGGGGACCGGGATACCGCCGTGCGGGTAGAAGGGGCTGAGCCGCACCCAGGGCTTCATCGCCTTGGACGTCGTGTCGATGATCTGCGCGCCGGGGAACTCGGCGGCCAGCGACGCCACGGTACGACGGCGGCTCGCAAGATGGATGGGCACGGAAGATCCCCCTCACCGACGACCTCCCCACCATCGACGACGGCTCTGACATTTCCGACGCCGGACCTTTCCCCGGCGAACAGGCCGAAGCAGCCACCGGAGACCCGGGGCCTCCATGCTGGTTGCCGGAACTCGCAGTCGTCGGCCCAGCCGTTGTCCCGGCCGTGCTGCGGACGCACCTGACGCGCTACATGTGCAGTCGGGGCGTCTCGGCTCGAATTGGGTTGGTTGCCGACGGCGAGGGTGAGAGCACACTTGATCGCGTGGAGAGTGGGGCCGCGGCTCGTCCGGGCCCGTGCCCAGACGTCGTCCGAAGTGGCTGCTTCTAGATTCGCCACCGTGACGGGCTCATATATCGAGGACCGCGCTCGGCACGTCATGGACGAGATTCGGGACGGCGGCTAGCCGCCCGGCTGGCGGCAGAAGAGTGCCTTCACGAGCCGGTCGTCATCGGCATCACCCGATCGGGTGTCAGGGCGGTAGCGCGTGGTCCGCCGGCGTCGCGACGGGGCATCATGTCCGGTCATGGACGCGTCCGCAAGGCACTCGACCACAATGTCCGCGGAGCCGGGTCGCCAACCTGCCGAGGTGCATCATCGGCCGTGGATGTGACGGAGAGGACGTGGCCGAGCATGATCGAGGGTTGGGCGCGATGGTGGGATGACTGGGAGCGCGAAGCCGCGCTGGGCCTGGCTGGGACGCTCCTCGTCACCGGTCTTGCCCTGTTCGGCTGGGGCTGGTACGCCGCCCACCACAGTGCCGGCGACTTCCGCCGCCACGCGCGACAGGCGTCGGCGGAAGTTGTGAGCGAGGGGTTCGCCGTACGCCAGCGGGACCGGGACGGGTACCCGGTACCCGAGACGATCTATCTGCCGACCGTGCGATTCACAACGTCGAGCGGGCAGCAGACAACGCACCAGGTCGCGTGCGAAGCAAACGTCCACCGTCAGGTCGGCTCCCGAGTCAACGTGCTCTACGACCCGGACGATCCACAGCACGTCTGTGTTGCCCAGGACGTCCGGCTGTCCTCGACGACCAATACGATCACGCGCTGGCTCGGGGTCTCCGTCGCGGCACTCGGATGCCTCGTCGGCATCGCAGGCCTTCTTCGCACCTGACAAAGTCCACCCAATGCCCTCTGGCGACGTGCGCCCCTGTACGTTGACCGCGCGCTCGGCGGCAGAAGAGTGCGCCGAATTACGAACCTCTTACGCGATCGGACGGGGAGACCTGGCGGTCCTACGATCAGCGCGTGTCGACCATCCGAAGCACGGCTCTGGTAACTGCAACGCCCCTCGTGCTGGCCGCGGCAGGCATGGTGCACCCTGGAGGGCTGTCCAGGGCAACCGCCACCGACTGGGCGAACCTGCACATCGTGCTGCTACCGGTCTTTCCGTTGCTGCCGCTCGGGCTGCTGATCGTCCTGTGGCACCGGCCCCACCGTGATCTGCCGGGACTGGCCACCGTGGTGGCCTGGATAGCTGCCTTCACCTACGCCGCCTTCCACACCGGACTCGACGCGGTCGCCGGCCCGCTCTATGACACGGCCGACGTACCGGCTTCTGATTGTGTCCGCGAAAAGCCGGAACGCTTGTCCACCGGTTGGAGCGACGCTGGCGGCTGCGGCGCTGCGAGGTTGTCGATGAGATTTAGGAACGGTACGGGGCGGCGTCCCGCCCTCCCGACTCAGCCGACCGTGGCGAGCTGAGCCAACGAGCGTGCCGTGGTAGGCGACCGGGTGAGACCGAACCTCCGGCCGGGAGGCAGCGTGGGCGCGGCATCCCGGGCCGGGGTCGCCACCCGGCGCTCCAAAGCTCGGCGGTCCCGGCGCGCGGACCCGGTCTTCCCGGCGGTGTCCTCGGTGATCTGCCGCATCTGCTCCACCATCGCGAACAGCGCGTTCTCATCACCTGGTCGCGGACCGCCCCCGCAACGGCGCGCGGTTCACTTGGCCAGGAGCGTCGCCGTGGCCGCGTCGGCGGGCAGGAGCGCCTCCAACTGCAGCTCTGCGACGGTCACGTCCAGTGCGGTCGCGAACGTCGTGATCGTGGTGGTCAGCCGCAGCTCACCGCGCGCCGAGCGCAGCCGCAGGGGGACCGAAGCCCACGTGGTCGGGCCCCGCCGCGGGGGTACATAGTCGGCCAGCTCCTCGTACAGGCCGTCGGGCAGGATGCGGTCGAGGATGTGCTGCGCCTACTGCGCCGGGCTGACGATGCGCGATGCCAGGCCCTCGGGGTGCAACTCGTTCCTAGAACCAGCACGTTGACCGGCGGGTGCAGCAAGTGCTCCGCGGCACCTTCGGTGAGCAAACTGAAGGCGTCGTTGGCGAGCACCAACTCGTGCCTGGAGTCCACGACGATCGCGGGGTAGGGCTGGCGCCCGGCCAGGACAAGCCGCAGTGCGGTGCGTGCGTGCTCCAAGCCGGGGTCCTCCAGCGGGGTCTGCGGGTAAACGGGGGCGTAACCCGCACAGCGCAGGAGCTCGTTGCGTTCTCTCAACGTCAGCTTCATCGATTCGCCCAGCCGCACCACCATGGACCGGCCGGGCCGGGAGCGGCCGGGCCGGGAGCGGCCGCTCTCCATGAAACTGATGTGGCGTTGCGTCGTCCCGGCGCGCTGTGCGAGGGCGAGCCGGCTGAGGCGGTGGCGCTGGCGGACCGAGCGCAGGGCATCGGGGAAGTTCACCCGTTTGTGCCAGACCCCGTTCATTCCTTCGAGGGAATTGTTGCCAGTCCCGGCGAGGGACATGATCGACCCCATGAACACGCGACTGGGAGTACTGCTCCCCTTGGGCCAGAGCCATGGGGACGACGCCCGGCAGCTGGTCGATTTCGCCGTCCGCGCCGAACGGCTCGGTTACGACTCGGTGTGGGCCAATGACACCCTCCTGGGCCCCCGCATCGAACCGCTGGCCATGCTCGCCGCCCTCGCGCCGGCGACCGAGCGCGTCACGCTCGGCACGGCGACGCTGTTGCCGGCCCTTCGCCGTCCGGTCATGGCGGCGCAGGAGCTCGCCTCCATCGACCACCTGTCGGCCGGGCGGCTGGTGATCACAGTGGGGGCGGGCTTTCCCGGCCGGTCGCAGATCGAATACGCGGTGTCGCAGGTGCCGTGGGAGCGTCGCTTCAGACGGCTGGACGACACGGTGGCCCTGTGGCGGGCGCTGTGGTCGGGGGAGCGGTCCTTCCACGGCAAGCTGCTTCGCTTCGACGACCTGCCCGCGTCCACGCCCTCCTACCGGCCCGGCGGGCCGCCGGTCTGGCTGGGCGCCGCGAGCCCGGCGGCGCTGGAGCGCGCCGGGCTGCTGTACGACGGTTGGCTGCCCTACCCGCCCGATCCCGCCGACTACCGGACGGGCCTCACGGCGGTGCGCCGCGCCGCGGCGGCGGCCGGGCGGCCTGTGGACGCCATCGCCCCGGCGATGTTCATCACCGTGCTGATCACCGACGATGTGGAAGGCGCGGAACAGCGGCTCGACACCTACTGCCGAACGACCTACGGCCTGCCCTACCAAACGGCGAGAACCATCCAGGCCATGGTCGCAGGCCCGGCAGACCACGTGGCCGCCACGCTGGCCCGCTACGCGGCAGCAGGCGCCGAACACCTGGTCTGCCGCCTCGCGGCACCGTCACTCGACGCCCAGCTCGACCAACTGGAACTCATCGCCGAGATCACGCGCCCAACCGCCGCAGGGCCCTCCAGCCGCTAACGCGGGCCGGGATCGACTCACTCGGCGATGACGAGTAGGGGGCAGCGCATCACGGGTGGGCTGGAGCGGCTGGTCGGACAGCCGGGTGAGACCGCCTGACTGCGAGTCTGGGCAGGCAGCCTGCCCGCGACCGTCGCGTTCCCTCCTCGCGGCCCGAACAAGATTAATCTGAGCGAGACCACTGTTCCTGGGCTCCTCGACCCCGTCCATGCCGTCGCCGTGCAGCGAGGACAACGCCGACGGTCCGCGGGGTCGCGTTGCCGCGCTCGACCGCAACGCCCTCAGTGTTCCTCAATCTCACCGACACGGAACGGCGGCGGCCGCAGGTGTCGCCGGAACTCATCGAGAAACGTTGCCGGAGGACGTGAACAAAACCAGGCTTCCGGGTTCTTCCCGGCACAGCCGTGCTCCTGATCTCTGGCTGGTCCTTCATCGACAGCCACATCTTCTGGCCGCGGGGCGTGTACACCATGCTGGGGCTGGCGTTGGGCTTCGCCCTCCTGAACTGGGCACCCCTGACAAGCGCGTCGCAATCTCCGAAGACCTGAGCAGGAACGGCCGGCCTCCCGCGTGCTGCCGGCGCCCCCACGACGACGGCGACGACCGCCAGGGATTGGCTGAACCACCGGTTTGTGGCGACATCAGCCGTCGGCTTGGCCTGCGGTGCCGTCCCTGACTCCGCGAGAGGGTAGCGTCAGCGGCTCCCGGACCTGACCAGGGTCGTTCCGGGGTCGTGACTGCGCGGCGACTCCGACGTCCATGGAATTCGCCGGTGCGGCAGAGGGGAACGGAGGGGTGTGTGAGCGCGCGTTTCGAGGAGATCGACTGGCGTCAGACGGCCAAGGGGGCCATCAGCCTGCGGCGTCGGCGAGACCCGGCTTCGGGCACCGAGGTCTACGAGGTCAAGCTCGACGATGACTTCCTCATGTCCAGTCAGTTCACGGCGGGAGAGATCGCGCTGGCCCGACTCGGCCTGGAGCCGCTGCCGGACACCGACCTCGACGTGGTCGTGGGCGGGCTCGGCCTCGGGTACACCGCCCACGCCGTGCTGGAAGACCCGCGTGTGCGCTCGCTCACCGTCGTGGAAGCACTCGACGAAGTGATCGAATGGCACCAACGGCATCTGGTGCCCCTGGGCGCAGACCTGACGTCTGATCCTCGTTGCCGCCTCCTCCCGGCAGATTTCTTCTCCCTTGCCACCGATCCCCAGGGCTTCGATCCGGGCATTCCGGGACGGCGCTTCCACGCCATCGTCGTTGACATCGATCACTCGCCGCGCCATGTGCTCGACCCGGCTCACGCGCCCTTCTACAAGCCCGCTGGCCTGCGCGAGTTCACCGGCCGCCTCCACCCCGGCGGTGTGTTCGCCCTATGGTCCAACGACCCGCCGGACGAGCGCTTCAACGCCGTACTCGCCCAGGTGTTCTACGAGTCACAAGCGCACATCGTCGAATTCCATAACCCCTTCCAAAAACGGACCGCGACCAACACCGTCTACGTCGCAAGGACACAAGCGACCCAGGCGTAACGCACAACCGATCTGCGGCATGAGCGTGCGCTCGTGGAGGTTCGGAGACGTGGCGCAGAGTGTGGGCGCGCTGGGTCGTCCGCACCGACAGCACACGAGATGGCTTTGCCGCGAGCACCTGGAATTTCGCGAATGCTGCTGGTCGGAGTAGATGTCAGCGTGCTTGGTTAGGCTGTTCCCGGTTCGGGTCGGAGGTGGTGGAGTGGTGCGGGACGTCGATGTTGCTCGCTGGCGGTTGCGCAGTCAGCATCTGGTTTGGCCCTACGCCGGGTCGGCGGGTGCGGCGGTGGGCTCACTGCTGGCCGTTCAGGCAGAAAACCCGAGTCAGGCGGCTTGGGCGGTAGCCTCGCGCACACAGAAACCCGACCGGACCGATCTGGCGGCCCTCCTCGACGACGGCGCCATCCTGCGGACGCATGTGCTGCGCCCCACGTGGCACTTCGTGCGGGCCGAGGACGTCGGCTGGCTGCTCGACCTCACCGGCCCCCGTGTACGGCGGGTCACCGGCCAGCAGCTACGCAATACGCACGGCCTCGACGAACCCTCTATCGACCGGGCGGTCGCCGCCGTCACGGATGCACTGGCGAGCCGGGGACACCTCACCCGCACGCAACTGGCCGAGGAACTGCGCGAGCGCGGTGTCCCGGGCGGCAAGCAGATGCTGGTGATCCTGCTGGCCCACGCCGAGTTGAACGGGCTGATCTGCAGCGGGCGAGTCTTCGACGGCGAGCACACCTACGCGCTGATGGCCGAGCGCGTGCCGGCACCACGGCGGCTCGGCCGGGACGAGGCCCTGGCCCAACTCGCGTTGCGCTACTTCACCGGGCATGGCCCGGCCACGGAACGCGACCTCGCCTACTGGGCGACGCTCACCCTCACCGACGTGCGCGCCGGCCTGCGACAGGTGCGTGATCGGCTTGACTCGTTCGAGCACGACGGGCGCATCTTCTGGCACGCCCCCGGAGAAGCCCCCGGCCAACCGCAGGATCCCGCGGGCCACCTCCTGCAGATCCTCGACGAGACGTACCGCGGCTACCAGGACTCCCGCTGGGTGCTGGACGCCGCCGGTGACGTGCCGCGCACTCGGGAGTCCGCAACCGGGATGGCCCTGGTCGACGCACAACTCCTTGCCTCCATGCGGCGCACCATCGGCCGCGACCATGTCCGGTTCGACCTGCGACCTTACCGGGCCCTGACGCCTCCACAGATCGAAGCCCTCGACCAGGCCGCCAGACAGTACGGCGAGTACCTGCAGCTCAAGGCCGAGATCACTCTTTGACCGCACGCCCGCTGCCCGGTGGCGAACACACGCGCCCGCGCCGACAGCTTCGCCGGGACGTCCAGGACCTGTTCACCATCGGCTAGGAGCCGATTGGCGATGTGCCGGCCGATCCCGTTGCAGCCTTCGATGGCCCACACCCGGTTCGGCCACTGCCGGGCATAGCCCAGCATCGCGGCGTAGCCGTCGCGGTCGGTGCCGTAGCGTCCGCCGCCCAGGATGGTCTCGTCGGCGGCCATCACCTCGATCGTCGCGGAGCGTTTGTGCGGGTCCATGCCAAGGACCACTCGGTCCATACGCGTCCTCCGATCCTCGATCCATCACTGGGTTGTCGAGCCGGGAGGGCACCGCTACTTCGAGCCGAGCAAACCCCTCTTGAGCCTCTCCCCGCCCCGGGGCGACGCCCAGACCGCGCAGGCCATGAGAGAGCCACACGACCAGCGTGGGCAGCCGATGTGAGAGCGACGGCCCGGGCACCTGGACCGAGCCTGGCCGGGCACCGGTCCTGAGGCAATGAAACAAGTAGCCGATGAGCGGATGTAGGGCCGTCTCATCGCCCGGTGTGTCAGCGGCGAATGGCGCGATCTTGCCTGACTCCATCGGTGTCTGCTGCGATCAACAGATACCTCTCGAACGCGCGTTCGCCGCGCCGTACGAGCGTGCGCTGCGACTCGGCAATGATCTCGATGCCGAAGAGTCGGCTACTTAAGACAAAGCGCCGGACCCGGGGGTTGCCGGAAGCCGGTGAGTGGGGACAGTCAAGGTTGCTGGCGGACAGTCCGTCGCATTTTGTTGACAAACCAGGAGATGTGATGTCTTTTATTTTGTTGGAGGAGGAGTCCGTCGCGGCGGCTACTCCCCCGATCGATGAATTCGACGCCCTCGTGAGTGCCCTGGAGACGGAGCCCCTGCAGGTTCCCGCCACCATGGCCGCCGAATGCCCGGGTGGGGGGCGGCACAACCTCCAGCCCTACACGCGGGGCGGGGTCACCTATTACAAGTGCTCGAAGTGCGACCTGGACACTGGGGCGAAGTAGCCCAGATCGTCGAGGCAGCCTGACAACAGGCCACTTTTGGTTCTGATTTGGTTCTAACAGGCCGTCCTGCACCCCTGGTGCAGGACGGCTTCTTCTCGTCTGATCCCGCGCGCGCACGCCGCGCGGTCGGTCCGTTGAGGGTCGGGTGTTCCACGTGGGGGGTTCGGGGGTGGCGGAGCCCCCGAACCAACGGCGCCCAACCGACCCCTCCCGTCACCGGATGCCAGGTGTTCACGGATGCGGGACCGTCCGGGGCGTCCGGGCGCGTAGCGGGGAGTGCCGATGCCGCCCAGGCTTGAAGTCCCCGCCAGGGGAGTCCTTCGGAGGCTCGCCCTTTCCCGCCGGTGCCTCAGGGGCCGCGTCTTTCGGCAACGTGCTCCTGGCGTCCGGGACCGCCCGCCTGTGCGAGGCGCGCCAACGGGCTTCCCTGCGCTCTTGGCGCTCGTTGCTCACTGGCCGTTCCCCGCTCGCGCGAGCAGCTCCTTGGCACTGGGTGAGTGGCCGGCCGATCTGCCCTGAGGCGTTGCCGAGCTTGATCGACCCGGCACTTGCGGCCGGCACTTCATCGGTTCCCGAAGGCCATGGCGAAGCGCGTACAGGACTTGTGTCGGGCTCTCGTTGACCAGTACGACGGTGAGGCGGGGCGCGTCTGGGACGGCCTGAAGACGGGGGTTGAACTCCGCAAGCGGATCGCGGCGCTTCCAGGGTTCGGCGACCAGAAAGCGAAGATCTTTGTGGCGTTGCTCGGCAAGGGACCTGACGTGCGACTCGAAGGATGGCGAGAGGCTGCCGGTCCTTACGGTGAGGAAGACTCGTTCCGGTCGGTCGCTGACGTCCTAGACGAGGAGTCCCTGGGCGAGGTTCGAGGCTTCAAGCAGGAGATGAAGGCGGTCGCGAAGGCCAATCGGTAGCGGGTTCCTGCCGGGCCCAGTGTCCAGAGCCGCACCTGGCCAGGTGCGGTCATGACGGTGAACGTGCTCGGTCAGCGCACAAGCAGACGAACAGGCCGCAACCTAGCTCCCCCGACACCCCTGGCAGCTGGTGCCACGAACGAGCCGAGGCCAGACAGGTGCATCAGGATCGGTCGTGGTCGCTCGATGTCGTTGCCTCGGACATCCGCGAGTAGATAGGCATTGCCGTTCACGAGCGCCGTGAGGCCTTGCACAGACCTATTGACCTGGAGAAGAGCAAGCCGACCGCGCGATCCGCTGATCACGTTTGTCTGGTACACGCTGGCACGCACTCTCTGGTCGTAGGCGGCGGTGATCACGGTCGTCGGGTCGCGCGCGAGAATCGGGCGAGGGCCCGACTGCGGCGACTCGATCCACATCTCGGGGCTGATGCGGCCGCTTGCATCCAAATCGGCATTGACGTCATGGCCGAGATGAGCGCCCGCGCCAGGGCATCAACGCCTGTCCGATGGCTGGACGTGTGCTGCGGGAGCGGACGGGCACCGGCCGAGGCGGCCAGACTCCTGGCCGATCGCGGCGCGACCGCACAGGCCGAGATCACCGGGCTGGAGGACCACTTCGTCTCAGGCCACCTTCCCCCGTTTCTCCGCCTGACCAGCGGCTCGGTGACCGAGTGGGCCCCTGACGGCCGCTTCGACCTGATCACTTGCGTCCATGGGCTGCACTACGTGGGCGACAAACTCGGCGTCCTGAGCCGCATCGCGTCATGGCTCACCAGCGATGGGCTCTTCATCGCCAACTTCGACGCCCGTTCGATCCGCCGCGCGGACGGCAAGGGTTTATGCGCCCCAACGCTTCGACAACCATGCACCACCCACGTCCAGACACCTCGCAGCCACTCGAATCCCATCCGAGTGTCGCGGACACCGCGCTGAAGGCAGCATTAATGATCTCCGCCACGCTGCGTGCATGACCACGGACAGTAACTGACACCTCCCAGGAAACCTGTGGCCTCCTTTGGGGTGGGAGTAGGGCGATCTCCCAAATTCCTCCCACTGGATCACTTGGGGCCTCACTCACAGGCAACCAAGGACCCGCGAGGGCCGTGCCAGGTTCCCTGCAAAGCTGAAGTAGTGGCCTCTTCGAGTGGCCAACATGCACTAGAGGCCTGGTCTCGTTGAGAGCAGGCCTCTGAACTGGGGAAGGGTGGGCGATACTGGGTTCGAACCAGTGGCCTCTTCGGTGTGAACGAAGCGCTCTCCCACTGAGCTAATCGCCCCGGTGGCCGCCGTGGTGGGGCGGGCCGACGTCGGAAACTCTAGCGCATGTTGGGGGTTGGACGCGCATCGATAAGGGGCGGGGTCACGTCCAGAAGGTGGGGTCTTCGATCTCCCAGGGGAGCGTCACGCCGTAGATGACCAGGTAGGCGGCCACGACCGCGGCGACCAGGACGGCGGTCACGGTGCCGAGGATGGTGTTGCGGCGGCGTTTGCGGGGGTCGAGGGCCTTCTCCTTGGCCCGGTCCGCGGCGGTCTTGGCGCGGTGGAGGGCGCGCTTGGCCCACGCGAACTCGGTGGCGAGGATGGCCAGGCCGATGACGATGCCGAGGAAGCCGGGGCCGGGGGTCACCATCATGACGAGGCCGCCCACGAGGACGGCCGCGCCGACCGCGAAGACGCCGGCGCGCCAGGCGGTGTTGAGGAGGGGGTTGCCCCGGACGCGGGCGCGGAAGCGCTGGAACAGGCCCGGCTCCTCCGGCGGGGCCTCCTTTTCATGATTTATTGCCACAGATTTACCTTAAGCCAGCAGATGGGCCGCCGAGGACGCGGGAGAGCGCTCGGATCGGCCTGCGGGGCAGGCGACGGCGGCCGAAGGATACTTGCGAAAGATCCGCTTTTGCCCAGGTCAGACGCAGGTTTTGCTACGGTGAGATGGATCACAAACGCCGGGGACGCCGGAATGTTCGGCCGAGTTCAGGCAGTTAGCCGTCATAGATCGCGGGGATGTCCGTGTGAGGGAGAACCACGCACCGGCGCACCCGCGAGTCAGCGGGACCGACGTAAGAGGGAATGGCCATGAACAGCAGTACCACCGTCTCAGCAGAGCTGGGCCTTCGTCTCGTCGTCCCCGACCGCACGACCGTTCCCCTGCTCGCGGGGCTGGAGTACGCGGCCGACGATCCGTACGCGATCCGGATGGCCTTCTACGTGGGCGACGACGAGCCGGTGGAGTGGATCTTCGCCAGGGAGCTCCTCACGGTCGGCATCGTGCGCAAGGTCGGGGACGGGGACGTCGAGGTCTGGCCGGCCGCGGACGACGGCTCGCTCAACATCGCTCTGTCCTCCCCGTTCGGGGACGCGTTGTTCGAGGTGCCGCTCTCGCCGCTGGCCGACTTCCTCCACCGCACCTACCAGGCGGTGCCCGCCGGGGAGGAGACCGAGTTCATCGACATCGACGCCGAGCTGGAGAACCTGCTCTGGCCGTCCTAGCCCGACAGGCGGGCGATGTGGCGCATCTTGTTCATCGCGTCCAGGGCGGCGACCTTGTAGGACTCGGCGAGGGTGGGGTAGTTGAAGACGGCATTGACCAGGTAGTCGACGGTGCCCCCGCATCCCATGACCGTCTGGCCGATGTGGACGAGCTCGGTGGCCCCGGTGCCGAACACGTGGACGCCGAGGAGCCGCCGGTCCTCCGGTGAGACGAGGAGCTTCAGCATCCCGTAGGAATCCCCGATGATCTGGCCGCGGGCCAGTTCCCGGTAGCGTGACACTCCCACTTCGAAGGGCACCTTGGCCTCGGTCAGCTCGTCCTCGGTGCGGCCGACGAAGCTGATCTCGGGGATGGTGTAGATCCCGATGGGCTGGGTCTCGTGGATCTCCGAGACCGGCTCCCCGCAGGCGTGGTGGGCGGCGAGGCGTCCCTGCTCCATCGAGGTGGCCGCGAGGGACGGGAAACCGATCACGTCGCCGACCGCGTAGATGTGCGGGACCTCGGTGCGGTAGTCGTCGTCGACCTTGATGCGGCCGCGGTGGTCGGCGGTGAGGCCCGCGGCCTCCAGGCCGAGGTCGCCGGTCATGCCGTGCCGCCCCGCCGAGTACATGACGGTGTCGGCGGGGATGCGCTTGCCGCTCTCCAGGACGGTGATCGTGCCGTGCTCCATCCGCTCGACGGACGCGACGCTCTCCCGGAACCGGAACGTGACGGCCAGGTCGCGCAGGTGGTACTTGAGCGCCTCGACGATCTCCAGGTCGCAGAAGTCCAGCATCCGCTCGCGCCGCTCGACCACGGTGACCTTGGTGCCGAGCGCGGCGAACATCGAGGCGTACTCGATGCCGATCACCCCGGCGCCGACGACGACCATGGTCTCCGGGATGCGGTCCATGTGGATGATGCCGTCGGAGTCGATGATCGTCCGGTCGTCGAACTCGACCGTGCCGGGACGCGCCGGGCGGGTGCCGGTGGCGATCACGATGCGGTCGGCGGTGACCTTCAGCTCGCGGTCGCCGGCCCCGGAGACGCCGATGGTGTTGGGCTCCAGGAAGCGTCCGGTGCCGGCCATCACGGTGACGTGGTTGCGGGCGAGCTGGCTGCGGATGACGTCGGTCTCCCGGCCGATGACGTGCTGGGTCCGCATTCCGAGGTCGGCGACGGTGATCTCGTCCTTGACCCGGTAGCTCTGCCCGTAGAGTTCGCGCTGGTTGAGGCCGGTGAGGTACAGCACGGCCTCGCGCATCGTCTTGGACGGGATCGTCCCGGTGTTGATGCAGACGCCGCCGATCATGTCGCGGCGGTCCACGATGCCGACCTTGCGGCCCAGCTTGGCCGCGGCGATCGCCGCGCGCTGCCCGCCGGGGCCCGATCCGAGCACGAGAAGATCGAAGTCGTTCACTCCCCCAGTCTGACGGCCCGCCGCCCTCCCGATAAGGGCTTTCGGAGGATCAATCCGGATCGGGCCCGGTTCGGCCGATCCCCGCGGCGAGCGCGTCGAGGCCCGCCTTGACGCGGTCGAGGGGCATGCCGCGGGTGCGGCGCTGGTGAAGGAACAGGTTCGCGGCCAGCGGGGCGAGGAGCGCGTCGGCGAGGTAGTCGGTGTCGGCGCCGGGGCGGATCCGCCCGATGAGCATCGCCAGGTGCATGTGGTACAGGCCGTAGGAGCCGTCCCGGAAGCGGGCGTCCGGCGGGTCGGCCTCCGCCATGAGCAGCAGTTCGGCCTGCGCTTCGGTGCGGTCGGCGAGCGCGTGCAGGAACGCGCGGAGGCGTTCGGGCGGGGTGGCGCCGGGGCCGAGCGGCGGCGGGCCGTGCAGGAACGCGGCCTGGAAGTCGCGCTCGCGGTCGTCGATCACGGCGAAGACGAGGCGGGCGCGGTCGCCGAAGCGGCGGTAGACGGTGCCGACGCCCACGCCGGCCTCCCGGGCGACCTCGTCCATGGAGACGGCCTCGGGGCCGCGGGCGGCGATCAGCCGGGCGGCGGCGCGGAGGATGCGGCGGCGGTTGAGCGCCGCGTCCGCGCGCTCGGCGGGCGGGCTGCCCACGACCGGCAGCTCCCTCATCGCGTCCCCTCTCGGCACAGTACGGCAGCGTAGCCGGAGTTGTATCCGGAGAACTCTCCGATTAATCTCGCTAACCGGAAACTTTTCCTGTTATCGGAGGTGGGCCGGATGGCCTGGATCTTTCTGCTGGTCTCCGGGCTGATGGAGCTGGTGTGGGCGGCCGCGCTGAAGCAGTCCGACGGCCTGACGAGGCTCTGGCCGACCGCCATCGGTCTCTCGGTCGCGGTGCTCAGCGTCGTCGTGCTGTCGCTGTCGCTGCGGTCCCTGCCGGTCGGCACCGCCTACGCGGTCTTCGTCGGCCTGGGGGCGATCGGCGTCGCGCTCGTCGGCGTGGTCGCGTTCGGCGAGAGCGCGTCGCCGGCCCGGCTCGGATTCCTCGCCCTCATCGTCGTCGGCGTGGCCGGCCTTCAGGTGATGGAGAGCTCATAGGAGCCCGAAGATCGGGCAGAGTGAAGGCATGGCAAGGGAGATGCTGGGGATCGACATCGGCGGGTCGGGGATCAAGGGCGCGCCGGTCGACCTGTCGGACGGCTCGCTCGCCCGGGAGCGGTTCCGGGTGGACACGCCGCACCCGTCCAAGCCGAAGGCGGTCGCGAAGGTCCTCGCCGAGGTGGTGGACCATTTCGGATGGGACGGCCCGGTCGGCGTGACCTATCCCGGCGTGGTGATCGACGGCGTGGCGCTGTCGGCGGCGAACGTGTCCAAGCAGTGGATCGGGCTGGACGCGGCGTCCCTGATCGCGGACGCGACCGGGCGGGAGATCACGCTGCTCAACGACGCGGACGCGGCCGGGGTGGCGGAGATGCGGCTCGGCGCGGGGCGCGGCCGGCGCGGCACCGTCGTCCTGCTCACGCTGGGGACGGGCATCGGCAGCGCGCTGTTCACCGACGGGGTCCTCGTCCCGAACACCGAGTTCGGGCACATCCAGATCGACGGCAGGGACGCCGAGATCCGCGCGTCGGCGAAGGCGCGCGACGAGCACGATCTGAGCTGGGAGAAGTGGGCGAGGCGGCTCAGCGAGTACATGGTCCAGCTGGAGGCGCTGATCTCCCCCTCGCTGATCATCGTGGGCGGCGGGGTGAGCCGGAAGTCGGAGCACTTCCTGCCGCTGATCGAGGGCGTGCGGGCGGAGATCGTCCCCGCCCGGCTGGTCAACAACGCGGGCATCGTGGGCGCGGCGATGGCGGCCGCCGCGGCGCATCCGGTGGAGACCGCCGAGCCCGCCCAGATCCGGGCCGCGGGCAGGGCGGGCGGGCGGCAGCGCGCGAACGGGACGGCCGAGGCGGCGCGCTAGGGCGTCCTTAGCCGTACCGTCGCGATCTCCCAGGGCCGCAGCGCGAGCAGGGCCGTCCCGTCGTGCACGTCGAGCAGGGCGCCGGGACGGCCGCGCAGGCCGACGCGCGCCGCCTCGGTGAAGTCCCCGCGCAGGACGGCCGTGGTGGGCTCGGTGCACTGGGCGACCATCCGGGTCTCGATCCAGCCGTCGCGGGCCCGGAACGAAGCCATGACCACGCCGTCACCCGTGATCGCGACGCCCGCCCGGGAGGCCGGCACGGCCGCCGTGGAGTGCCCGTAACCGGGGGCGGTGAGAAGGTCGTGCCGGTATGCCTCGGCGGCCTGGAGGACGTCGGTTCCGGGGCGCTCGCCGGCGTACGGCATGATCGCCATGCCGACGGTCCGCTCGCCCCGGCACTGGGCCTGCGGCGTCGGGAGCTGCGGCCCGGCCGGCTGGTCGCGGTAGGCGTTGCGGTCCCGGGACAGATGGCCGATCGAGCGCAGCAGGGTGAGCGCCAGCTCGCGTCCGCCGCCGGTGACCTCGTACTCGGTGACGTGCTCCAGCAGGACGGCGAGGCCGCCCGCGGCGACGAACCCGGACGCGGGGAACGTCGGCACGGGACGTTCCCCGAAGCCGCCCTCGGCCGCCGGCCCGCGCTCGGTGATCGTGAACTGGCCCTCGGCGAAGGACGTCCCGGCCTGCCGGGGCAGGACCGTGTGCAGCCGGACGCGGTGGTCGTCGCAGCGGTTGTCGAAGGTGACGCGCAGCCGCAGGAACGGCTCGTCCGCGCGCAACTCGGCGCGAGTGGTGACCGTGACGTCCTCCTCGGCCGCTGATCGGGCGTCACGCGGAATGTCCCCGGCCGCCGGCCACCGGTACATCCGGACGATGTCGAGCGCGGCGACGAGCGGCCCGTCCCAGACCGGCTTCACGTCGATGGACCGCGGGTCGCCGATGACGCGGTCGGAGCCGGGCGGCGCGTAGTTGTAGGAGTCGCCGAGGTCGCCGCCGTCCATGATCCGCCCGACGCCCTCGACGACATGGCCGGACGGGGTGCGCAGCCGGAGCGTGCCGTCGTCGCGCACCTCGGCGCGCAGCAGCCCGTTGTCGAGGACGTTCCCCTCGGCGCTCACCCGTGTCTCCGTGGGACCGGACGCAGGCACGGGCCGGACGGTCGTCAGCCCCAGAGCGGGGACGTCGACCAGCGCGGCGACGCTCCGGCGCGGGTCGGCCAGGATACGGACGCGCCAGTCCCCGTCCGCGTCCCGCAGGGCCTCCCGCACCTCGCCGATGTCGAACGGGACGTCGGCGCGGGACGTGACGTGGAAGGTGAGCGTGCGCTCCTCCCGCGACACCGACCAGTCGCGGATCTCCTGCCCGAACAGCACTCGCCCGTACACCCGCTCCAGCAGGATCGGCAGCTCGGAGGCCGGGTGGAGGGCGTCGTCCAGCACCGTCGGCGCGATCTCCAGCGTCTGGACGGGGACCGGCCGCCCGTCACCCGTCACCAGGCCGGGTTCGCCTTCACACGGGATGTCCAGAGTGACCAGGCCCGCGCGGGCAGCCGGGGTCGGGTTGAAGACCAGGTGGGAGCCGAGGGGCACCGAGGCGGCGCGTTCCGCGGTGACCAGGTCGCAGACGGCGCGGCCGAGCTGCTCGGCCTCGGCCATGTGCGCCGCGACCTGTTCGGCCGTCTCGTCGCTGCCGCAGCCGGTGACCGAGTCGTGGCAGCTCACCTCGATGAGACGCCGCCACGCCAGGTCGAGGAACCGCTCCGCGTCCCCCGAGTACCAGAGCGCGGTCAGCGGCTCGGCGTACCGTTCCACGAGCCGCTCGGCGCGTCCCATCAGCTGCTTCAGCCGGATCCGGGCGGAGATCACCCCGGGCAGGATGTTGGCGCGCGCGTGCGACCGCAGCTCGCCGCGGACGCGCGGCAGGCCGTCCACGGCCGGGTCCTCGCCCGCGAAGTAGCCGGCGAGGGTGTCCAGCCGCATCCCGAGCCCGGCGGACGCGATCCGGTCCGCGAGGTCGGCGGCCGGGGCGGTGTGGTCGGCGCCGTACATCGCCAGCAGGGGGCCGCCGTCCGGATACCAGCGGCCCATCGACTCGGCGAACCCGGCGACGCGGCCGAGCAGCAGCGACGCGCCGTCCCCGAACTCCTCGAACATCGACGCGGCGTTTCCGTAGCCGCCCTCCGGGAGGTACTGGGTGCGGATCGCGGTCCCGTCCGGCGCCTCCCAGGCGAACGCGCGGGTCCGGACCCGGTCCGGGACGCCGCGCCACACGCACGCGTGCTCGATCCCCGCCAGCCTGAGGATCTGCGGCATCTGCGCGCAGTGCCCGAACTGGTCGGGCAGGTAGCCGACCATCATCGCGGCGCCCAGCTCCTCCGCGCGCCGCATGCCGAGCTCCAGGTTCCGGACGATGTTCTCCCCCGAGCACAGGAACTCGTCGTGCAGGATCTGCCAGGGGCCGACGGCGAGCCGGCCCTCCCGGACGAGCGCGGCCACCCGCTCCCGGCGTTCGGGACGGATCTCCAGGTAGTCGTCGACCGCCGCCATCTGCCCGTCCAGGGTGAAATGCCAGCGCGGGTCGGCCTCCATCCCGGCGATGACCCCGTCGAGCAGCGACACGAGCCGGAGCCGGAAACGCTGGAACGGCAGGTACCACTCGCGGTCCCAGTGGGTGTGGGGGACGACGACGATCTCGGAACCCTCTACCCGCACAGTGCGATCACCTCGTTCTCGTGGGTCTCCAGGCGGTGCATGCCCGGCCCTGCGGCCGGCGCCGCGACGCGGTCGCCCCTGATCGCGGCGCGCCGCCCGTCCGGCCGGACGAGCACGGTCCCGTCCGCGCCGATCGCGATCATCTCGTCGTCGATTCGCAGCAGGACGGGCGCGTCCGGGGAGGCGGAGACGGACGTCCGGCCGGCCGCGAGCCCGCCCAGCACGTCCTCGCCCTCGGCGAGGACCCAGGTGACGGGCTCGCCGAGCGTCTTGTGCTGCGCCGGGTCGTGGAAGTCGCTGCCGCCGAGCGGGACGACGCCGCCGGGCCGCCACACGTCCGCCCAGGCCAGCGGGGCGCCCCAGCGCCGGTCCCACCAGGACGAATGCCAGATCTCGGCGTACCGCGGCCGGGAGGCCGGGGGCAGCGGGCGGCGCCAGGCGCAGTCGCCGCTCAGCGGATGGTTGATCGACATGAGCCCGCCGCGCGCGTCCGCGAACGCGGCCCAGTCGGCGCTCGGCCGCCGGAAGTCGACCCAGCCGGTGTCGCCGAACACGTTGGCGTGCCCGAAGTCGGTGGTGACCTCCTGGCCGGGCAGCAGCAGGACTCCGGCATGGGCGCCGGCCGCGGGCAGCTCCGGGTGATGGCTGACGGTGTTGTGGTCGGTCACCGCGAGGAAGTCGAGCCCGCGCGACGCGGCGAGGCACGCCAGTTCGTGGACGGTGAGCGTCCCGTCGCTGTGAACGGTGTGGGAGTGGAGGTCGCCCGCAAGCCACCGCATCCCATCCGGTGCGGGCAGATCTCGGGGCGGCGGACGGTCCGGTCGTGGCGGCGGTGTCTCGTTAGGCCGCTCTGGGGAGGACCCCGAGGTGGTCACGGTGACCTCATAGGGGACACCGTCCGGCGGTATCCGGTGTAGCCCGAGCCAGACATGCCATGTGCCCGGCTCCAGTTCCCCTGGCAGGTAGCCAGGGGTCGCCCACTCCGCGCCTATCGTGTACCGGCGGCGTGCTCCACCGGACCAACCACGGAACCCGTCCGGTCCATGGCAGCCCAGATCGATGACACCGTCGTCAAAGGCGAGCTCGACCGTGATGGACGCCGTGCCTGGCGGCACCTCAAAAGGGAGCTCGCGCAGGCCCTGTTCGAGGCGGTCTTCAAGGCTCCAGCGTCCACGGTGCACGGTCATCCACGTCCCCCGTCCTTGGCCAGAGAAGCCGGCCGGCCCGCTCCATCGCCGCCTGTCACCAGTTCACCGTCGTGGTAGAGCAGCACCCGGCCCGGACGGGGCGACGCCCAACCCTCGGCGTGGAACTGAGTCTCGAAGCCCTCCCCCACGACGACCCGGACCGGTTCACCGTCCACGTCCAGGGTCACGAGGGAGGAGCCGCCGAGGTTCTCCACGACGGACACCCTTCCGCCGATCGCACCGTCCACCGGCTCGGTGCTGAATTCCATGTACTCGGGACGTACCCCGCACACGACCTCCTGCCCGTCGCGCACCTGTGCACGCGCTTCGTCCGGGACGGGCAGCCCGACCCCGCAGACCACGACGGATCCGCCCTGGATGGTCCCCGGCAGCAGGTTCATGGGCGTCGACCCGATGAACGAGGCGACGAACAGGTTCGCCGGACGCCGGAACACCTCCGCGGGCGTCCCGATCTGCCGGACACGTCCCGCCTCCATGACCGCGATCCGGTCGGCGAGGGCCAGCGCCTCCGCCTGATCGTGCGTGACGAACACGGTGGTGACGCCGAGCCGGTGCTGGAACTCCTTGAGGAAGGTGCGGGCCTCCAGGCGGAGCCGGGCGTCCAGGTTGGACAGCGGCTCGTCCAGCAGGAAGATCCCCGGGTTGGCCACCACGGCGCGGGCCAGCGCGACCCGCTGCTGCTGCCCGCCCGACAGCTCTCCGGGGCGCCGGCGCTCCATCCCCTGGAGACCGAGTTCCTTGATGGCCTCGGCGGCGTGGCGGTACCGGACGGCGCGGCTCTGCTTCTTGATGCGCAGCGGGTAGGCGATGTTGTCCAGGACGGTCATGTGCGGGAACAGCGCGTAGTCCTGAAACACCATGCCGACGTCACGCCGGCCTGGCTGGAGCCGCGTCACGTCCCGGTCGCCCAGCACGATCGTCCCGCCGGTGGCCGTCTCCAGGCCGGCGAGCGTGCGCAGCAGCGTCGTCTTCCCGCAGCCGGACGGGCCGAGCAGCGCGAAGAACTCGCCGTCCGCCACGCCGAGGTCGAGCGCGTCCAGGGCCCGCACGCCGCCCGGATAGACCTTCGTCAGCTCCCGAATGGTGATGGCCGCCATCAGCGCTTGATCCCTCCGTGGAAACGGAACCCGTACCGGCGGCTGACGAACAGGTACATGAGCACGACCGGAAGGGAGTACAGCAGCGAGAACGTGGAGATCAGGGCAAGGTCCGGCTGGCCGCCCTCGGTGTAGAACGTGTACATGATCACGGAGGCGGGGGCCTTGTCCGGATTGCGAAGCAGCAGGAACGGCATCAGGAAGTCGCCCCAGACCTGCGCGACCGTCCACACCGCCACGGTCGCGAGGCCCGGCCGGATGACCGGGACGACGACGTGCCGGAGGATCTGCAGCGGCGACGCCCCGAACACCCGCGCCGCCTCCTCGTAGGACGTGGGCGTGGCGTCGGTGAAGTCCTTCAGCAGGAAGATCGCCGCCGGGAGCAGCCCGCCGGTCAGCACCAGGATCACCCCGAGCCGCGAGTCGATCAGGTGCAGGTTGAAGGCAAGCAGGAAGACCGGGACCATCGCCGCGGTGCCGGTGACGATGGACGACAGCAGAAGCAGGACGTAGAGGAGAACGTCCCGTCCGGGCACCCGGACCCGGCTCAGCGCGTACGCCGCCAGAGACGCGGCCGTGACGACGAGCGCGGCCGTCCCGGCGGCGAGGACCAACGAGTTGCGCAGCGAGGCGAGCGCATACGGGTTGTCCATCAGGACCTGGAAGTTGTGCAGGGTGAACTCGGGCAGCGACGCCGAGATGCCCGGGTTCGCGTCGAAGGGCGCGAACGCCAGCCAGAGCAGCGGCAGGGCGAAGAACCCGAGGACGGCCGAGACGAACGTGGCCAGCCCGATCCGGCGGAGTGCCCCGCGCACGGTCTCGTTCACGCGGCCCTACCTTTCTGGGGGCGGCCCCCAGACCCCCGGGCCCGGCGGCCCGACGATCCTCGCTTCGCTGCGGTCATCGGGCCACCCCCTTCGCCTTGCGGTCGCGGAGCGCGCGCAGGTAGACCAGGGCGATCACCAGGTTGATCAGGATCATGATCAGCGAGATGGCGGCGCCGAAGCCGAGCCGGCCGTCGCCGAGCGCCGTCCGGTACACGTACACCGACATGATCTCCGACCGTCCGTCCGGGCCGCCGGCGGTGATCAGGAAGGGCGTGAAGTCGTTGAACGTCCACAGGCTGATCAGCAGCAGGCTCGTCAGGACATGGCCGCGGATGCGCGGGAACACCGCGTCCCGGAGCGTCTGCCACGTCGATGCGCCGGCGAGCCGGGCCGTCTCCAGATGGGACGGTGGAACGTTCCCGAGCGCCGCGCCGTAGAGCATCATCGAGAACGCAGTCCCGCGCCAGACGTTGAACACGATGATGCACGCCATCGGATGGTCGAGCAGCCAGGCCGTCCCGGGCGTGCCGAGCAGCGAGTTCAGGGTTCCGCCGTCGCGGTCCAGCAGCGCGATCCACAGGAACGCGATGACCGAGGACGGCAGGATCCACGCGAGCAGGACCAGCCCCTCGACCAGCCGCCTGACCAGGCCGGTCCGGTCCCGCATCACCCATGCGATCGCGAACCCGAGGACGGTCTGCCCGATCACCGCCGATCCGAGGACGAACTGCAGAGTCAGCCAGAGCGACCTGTGGAAGTCGCCGTCGCCGAGCACCTCACGGTAGTTGGCGGCGCCGACGACCTTCGGCTCGCTGGCCGCGATGCCCGTGAGCCGGTAGTCGGTCGCGCCGAGGTAGAGCGTCCAGAGCGCGGGGAACACGAGGAACACCGCGATGAGCACCAGCGCGGGCGCGACGAACGCGGCGGCCCGTCCCCGCCCCAGGCCGGCCGCGTCGTCCCCGGTGGACGGCGCGGCCGCGGGCCTGACGTCAGCGCGGGGTGACGTGGGCGGCGCCACCGACGACCCCTTCGAGCTTCTTGCCGTACTCGGCGGCGGCCTGGTCGGGACTCTTGCCCGACACCACGGCGGCGGTGGCCTCCTGGAGAGCCGTGGACACCTGCGGATACACGGCGAGGCCCGGGCGGTAGGACGTGACGGGCAACACCTTCTCCGACACGAACGTCAGGAACGGGTCGCCCGCGAGGATCTCCTTGTTGACGTCCGTCCGGGACGTGATCTCGGGCGTGCCGGCCGTCCGCGCCTTGGTCATCTCCGCCGAGTTCATGAAGGCCAGCAGCTCGAACGCCTGCTGCGGGTACTTGGTGTTCGGGTTGAGGACGGTGACCGACCCGCCCGACATGCTCACGAACGACTGCCCGCGGACGCCCTTGCCCGCGGAGACCGCCGGGATCAGCGCGTAGCCGACGTCCTGGTCGCGGGTCTTCATCTTCGCGACCCCGGTCTTGGGGTTCAGGACGTCCCGCCAGAAGTAGTCGCCCTCGAACAGGATTCCGATCTTGCCGGCGGCGAACTCCTCGAACGACTTGTCGCGCCCCTTGGCCTCCTGCTGGAGCTTCGGGTCACCGAGCCCCTCACCGCCGTAGATCTGCGCGTACAGGCCGAGGACCTGCTTGACGGCCTGTCCGCCGCCGGTCCACTTGCCGTCCGCGTAGATCTCGGCGCCCGCGCCGGCCAGCAGGGGCAGTGCCCCCTGCATGCTGGTGGCCTCGCCCATCGCGGTGCCCGCGTTCAGCTGGATCGGGGTCACGCCGGGGACCTTCTTCAGGGCGCGCCCGGCCGTGAGGATGTCCTGCCAGGTCTTCGGCTGCCAGTCCGCTGGAAGGCCGGCCTGCGCGAACAGCTTCTTGTTGAAGAAGATGAGGCGGCCGTCGGTCGCGGGCGGGACGGCGTAGCGCTTGCCCTCGAACATCGCGAGGCGCTGCACCGAGGCGGGGATCTTCGTCCAGCCGTCCCACGCGTCCGCCGGCGGGCCCACGACCTCGGGCAGCGGCCTGATGTAGCCGGCCTGGGCGAACTCCCCCACCCAGATGCCGTCGATGTCCATGATGTCGGCCCCCGACCGGGACTTCAGGTCGAGGGCCAGCTTCGTCTTGTACGCCTCGTCGTCAACGCCCTGCCCGCGGAAGGTCACCTTCGCGGTCACGCCCTTGGCCTTCTGCGCCGCGACGAACTTCGGGATCACCGTCTTCGTGATCCACTCGGCCTCTTCGGTGTTCTTGCCGCCCTCGATGGCGTTGCGGGTGATCGTCAGGGAGAAGCTCTTGGCGTCCTTGCCCCGGTCCGGATCCGTCGAGGATCCGCCGCCGCCGCACCCGGCGAGCACCGCGCCCGCCAGGACGAGCGCGGCCGCCGCGCCGATCCGCCTCCTGGAGAAGTCCCTGTCGGAGAAGACCATGGTGACCTCCTACACAGCGTCACCACATAACGTGACCGACAAAATCGATCACGTAAAGACTCCGGAGATCGTTTTCTTCCGGTCAGGGATCCATCAACTCGGCGGAGCGGGTGGCGAAGGCCTCCACGGCCTTCGCGGTGATCGGGCCCGGGGCGGCCGGGAGGACCGTCCCGTCCACGGCGCGGATCGGCTGGACGTCGCGGGTCGTGGACGTCAGGAACGCCTCGTCGGCGCGGTACAGGTCGTCCAGCGCGAGGTCCTCCTCCTCGCCGCCGCACCACTCCAGTGTCAGCGCGCGCGTCACCCCGGCCAGGCAGCCGGACGACAGCGGCGGCGTGACGAGCCGCCCGCCGAGGACGACGAAGATGTTGCTGCCCGTCCCCTCGCACAGGTTCCCGGCCGTGTTGCCGAAGATCGCCTCACCGCCGCCGCGCTCCTTGGCGTAGGCGAGGGCCAGGGCGTTGTCCGCGTAGGACGTCGTCTTGAGGCCGGACAGGGCACCGCGCTCGTTGCGCGGCCACGGCACGACCGTCACGTCCGCCGCCGCCGGGAACGGGTCCTGGGGCGCGACGATGATCGAGACGGTCGGCCCCTCGTCGCCGCGGTTCGAGCCGAGCGGGCCGGGGCCGCTCGTGTAGGTGATGCGGATGCGGGCCAGCGGCCACTTCGGCGCGGCGGCGAGCACTTCGAGGGTGCCCTGGGCGAGGGCGTCCTGGTCGGGCTCGGGCAGGCCGAGCCCGGCCGCCGAACGGGCGAGCCGCGCCAGGTGCCGGGTCAGCGCGAACGGCTCCCCGTTCGTCACCTTCACCGTCTCGAAGATCCCGTCCCCGACGAGCATGCCGTGGTCGAAGACCGACACCGTCGCCTCTTCAGGGTCGACCAGCTGCCCGTTCAGCCAGATCCTGGCCTGCGCCGTCACCGGAAGCCACCTCCAATAGCCGAGCCGCCTTCAGCTCGGTCTCGCGCCATTCGCGACGTGGATCGGACCCCCACGTGATGCCCGCGCCGGTGCCGAACCGGAGCAGGCCGTCCTCCGCCCAGAAACTGCGGATGCCCACCGCGAGGGCGCCGCGCCGGGAGTCCGCGTCCACCCAGCCGATGGCCCCACAGTACGGCCCCCGCGGGACCGGTTCGAGCTCTTCGAGCAGGGTCAGCGCGCTCGACTTCGGGGCGCCCGTCACCGAACCGGGAGGAAACGTCGCGGCGAGCAGCTCCGGCCAGCCGCCGCCCGCGAGCCGCGCCCGGACGGACGACACCAGATGCACGAGCCCGGGATGCTCCTCCAGCTCGCACAACTCCGGCACGCTCACCGAGCCGACCTCCGCGACCCGTCCCAGGTCGTTGCGGACCAGATCGACGATCATCACGTTCTCGGCGCGGTCCTTGGGGAGCAGACCGTCGGCCGTCCGTGCCGTCCCCTTGATGGGACGGGACTCGACCACGTCCCCGTCCCGCCTCAGGTACAGCTCGGGCGAAGCGGAGGCGACCTCCAGGCCCGGCGCCCTGATCGTCATCGCGTAGGGCGCCGGATGCCGTGCCGCGAGTTTCGCGCCCAGCCCGGCGATCTCAGCGCCGGTGGGCAGCTCCGCCGACAACACCCGGCACAGGTTCGCCTGGTAGACGACCCCGTCGGCGATGGCATCGCGGATGCGCTCGACGCCTGCGATGTAGGCGGCCTCGTCCAGGGAACTCGTCCACTCCCCTGGGCCGGCCCACACACCCCCCGGATGCGGTGCCGGCCGTACCGTCTCGAACCGGACGCACGTGACCTTGCGCTCGTAGGTCACGACGACCGCCCACCAGCCGCGGGAGTCGAGCGCCGCCGGATCGGTGGTCACATCGGCGAGACCGGTGGCCAGCATGCCCCCGGCGTAGGCGAAGTTCACTCCAGCACGCACCCGAACGAATCCGCGAGGCCCTTCAGCCCGGCGTCGGTCACGGCCAGGGCGCGCCGCGTCCTGCCCCGCTCGAACCAGCCGAGCTCGATCATGCGGTCCGTCAGCGCCGCCCCCAGCGCCCCGTTCAGATGCGGCCGCCGCTCCGTCCAGTCGAGGCAGTGCCAGGCGAACCTGCGCCGCGTCTTCCGCAGCACCGCCAGATCCAGGCCGAGCTCGCCCAGCCGCTCCTCGCCCTTCTCCGTCACCTCGTACGCGTCACCGTCGGTCGCCTCGATCAGCCCGCCTTCCACCAGCGCCGCGAACAACGTCACGCCGGCGATGCCGGCCAGATGGTCGTAGCACGTCCGCGCCTCGTGCAGCCGCCGCGCGTCCCGCGACTGCCGCAGGCTGTGCACCTCCACCGGCGGGCTGATCCGCGACAGCGCCTCGATCACCTGCGCGACCTCGCTCCCCCGCAGCCGGTAGTACCGGTGCCGGCCCTGCTTGATCACGGTGACGAAACCGCCGTCCAGCAGCCGGGCCAGATGCGCGCTCGCCGTCTGCGCGCTCACGCCGGCCGTCCGCGCCAGCTCCCCCGCCGCGAGCGGCCGACCGTCCAGCAGCGCCGTCAGCATCGCGGCCCGCGCCCGGTCGGCCAGCAGCGCCGCGACCGGCGCGATGTCCACACTCACGACCTGTTCGGAGCCCATGCCATCGACCCTAAGCGACCCACCCTTCGACCTGCGCCGAAGCGTCCCGGCACGCGCACCGCCCCGAAACCGGTTTGGGGAACCGCCCCGGACGCGCTAAGGTTTTCCCCGTCGCCGCAGGGCGCAAGCGGAAGTGGCTCAGGGGTAGAGCATCACCTTGCCAAGGTGAGGGTCGCGGGTTCAAATCCCGTCTTCCGCTCTGAGGGGCCTTTCCGGCTATGACCCAGAAGGTCTCCTTCTGGTGGAGTGGCCGAGAGGCGAGGCAACGGCCTGCAAAGCCGTGTACACGGGTTCAAATCCCGTCTCCACCTCGCAAGGGCGATTAGCTCAGTGGGAGAGCGCTACCTTGACACGGTAGAGGCCACTGGTTCAATCCCAGTATCGCCCACCACAACGACCCAGGTCACAGCTCCGGCCGCCATCCACGGTGGCCGGCCCGTCAACGTGCCGTGCCGGTAGGTACGGCCGGCACCGGCCGGTGGCGGCCGAGCCGGCGGGGGCTTGCGAAGCCCACCGGTGGCCGCGCTCGAAGTTCAAGCCTCGCTGATCTCGCCCGCGAGTTGTGGTGGCAGGACGCCGGCGTCGCCACCGAGATCGCCGGGGAAGATGATCGATGTCCGAGCCAGGTTGCCGCCGTCGGTCGCGGGCAGGCACACGCCCGAGATGTACGCCGACTCGTCGGAGACCAGGAACAGCGCCGCGTTGGCGTTGTCGCGAAGCGTCGGCGGGCGGTCGAGCTTCAGCGGAATCGAGGTCGCCGCGGGATCCCACGGCTGCATCTGCTCGTAGCTCTTCCCGAGGACGTCGGCATCGGGCGGCATCGCGAAGTTGACGCTCATGCCGTGCGCCGGACACAGCGCGTTGACACGGATACCGTCACCGCCGAGCGACAGCGACATGCCTTTCACCAGCCCATTGACGCCGTGCTTGGCCGCAGCGTAGCCGGGGAACCCTGGGTAGGCCACGAAGCCGGCCATGGAGGAGACGGCGAGGATGGTTCCGCGTCGCTGCCGTTTCATCACCGGAACGGCGGCCCGCGCGGCCAGGAAGACGCCGGTCAGGTTCGTGGCCAGCATCGAGGTGAAGCCCTCGACGGAGATCTCCTCGAACGCCAGCGTTCCGAATCCTTCCTCGGGCACCCCGGCCGAGCACATCAGCACGTCCAGCCGTCCGAACGTGTCCACGGCCAGCGCCACCGCGTCAACGCCGTCCTGTGCCTCGCGCACGTCGGCCTTGGCCCCGACGGCCCGGCCGCCGGCGTCCCGTACCTCTTCGACGACCCGGTCGACGCGGTCCGGGATCAGATCGGTGACCACCACCGCCGCGCCCTCAGCGGCGAACAGCAGCGCGCTCTCCCGCCCAAGGCCCGATCCCGCTCCGGTGATCAGGACGATCTTGCCGTCCAGACGACCACTCATGATGTCTCTCCTCGTGATTGGGGGCGGCCCCGCCGGGCTCAGCGGACCGGGAAGGTGATCGGCAACCGGATCGCGCCGCGGACGCCGTAGTTCGTGTAGACCACCTCGTCCCCTGGGGTGATCTCGTAGTCGGGGATGCGCCGGTGGAACTCCTCGATCGCCACCCGCAACTCGAGACGGGCCAGATTCGAGCCGAGGCACCGATGCGGTCCGGCGGCGAACCCGATGTGCGCGTTGCGGGGGCGATCGAAATCGACCGTCAGCGGCTCAGGGAACGCAGCCGGATCGGCGTTCGCCGCCGCCCAGACCACTTCGACCTTCGCTCCGGCGGGGAAGCGGCGGCCGCCCACCTCGATGTCTTCGACCACCCACCGGTGGGCAAGCGGCACCGGCGACTCGAAGCGCATCAGTTCCTCCACCGCCTTCCTCAGCAGCCCGGGATGGGCGACCACCCGCCGGCGTTCGACCGGGTGTTCGGCGAACCAGGCGAGCAGGCAGGACAGCGAGGAGGTCACGGTGTCCAGGCCCGCGATCACCAGCAGATAGCAGACATCGATGATCTCCTGGTCGGTGAGCCGCCGGCCTTCGTGCTCGGTGGTCAGGAAGCCGCCGAGCACGTCGTCGCGCGGTGGCTCCGCCCGGCGCTCGGCCAGCACGGCCTCCAGGTACTCGTACATCCGGTCGCCGGCGGCCCGCATGTACGCCTGCTGTTCCTCCTCCGTCGCCCCCTTCGGCCGGACGACGGCCTCCTTGAACTCCAGGAAACGGGGAAGGTCCGCCGTGGGCAGTCCCAGCAGATCGATGAAAAGGTGGGTGGGCAACGGCCCGCACAGGTCGGGCATGAGGTCGGCGGAGCCCGCATGCGCGAACGCGTCGATCAGCGCGTTGGTGCGGGCGCGGATGAGCGGCTCCAGGCGGGCGACGCGCTTGGGCGTGAACAGCGGATCGAGCAGCCTCCGGTACTTGCGATGCGCGTCACCGTCCAGGTCCAGAGGGATCAGCGGACGCTTGCCACCGAGGTTGTAGTGCACGCCATCAGTCGCGCGAACGGCCGGATGGCGCAGGAAGTCGACCACTTCCTGCCGGTTGGCCACGACGAGCGTGCCGTCCGGCCGCACCGGGCAGGCCTGCCCGGACAGTTCGGTGAAGGCCGCTTGCGGATGGCGCTCATCCCACGTCGAGAGCCCGTGTGCGGCACAGAACGCAGGGGCGACCGACTCGTCCTCCATGCTCATCCCTCCTGCCCGCGCCGTCCGCGCGGCTGCTGCTCGATCGTGATGGCCCGCTCCGGGCATCCGCCCTCGGCCTCGCGTGCCGCCTTGCCCAGGCGTTCCGGCACCGGATCGGTCAGGACGCCGGCATGTCCTTCGTCGTCCAGGTCGAACACTCCCGGCGCGTTCATCACGCACAGCGCGTGCCCTTGGCATCGGGTGGGATCCACTGTGACCCGCATACACCTCAGCTCCTTCCGTTCGCCGGCCAGAGGCCAACCGTCGAAAAAATTGAAATAGCTGAATGATTGCGTTGTAGCTCACACTGCCAGGCGGCGCGAAGCGCGTCAAGATATCGCTGCTACCTTCGATGAACCCGCCGTACGCGTGCGGCGGTCAGGACTCCGGGATGGACGATCCGCGCAGGATGAAGCCGGACATCTCCCCGACGATCTGCGCACGGCCCGGCCGGTCGCCAGGGGGGAACAACGCCTGGTCCAGGGCGGACACGCCGAAGACCAGCGCGAAAGCGAACCGCACCGCGTAGGCGGGGTCCATGGTCTTGCCGCCCTTGGCCCCGCTCTCGAGCGCGACCTCGCTCTGCAGGCGGTCGAAGACCTCGCGCAGGAACGCCGCCGTCTCGGTGCCCAGTTCCGGCACGTCGACGGCCGCCGATCCCGACATCGCTCCCAGCAGCCTCTGGTTCTCCAGCAGGAGCCGGTACAGGCCGTCGACGAAGACCTCGGTGTCGTGGACGGAACTGTCCATGCCGTGCCCCTGCTCGGCCCAGCGGTGCACATAGTCGGCGACGAAGTCGTGGAACGGCTGGTAGGCGGCCTCTACGAACAACCTGGGCTTCGAGCCGAAATGCCGGAAGACCTGCGCCTGCGTGACGCCCGCCCGCTGCGCGATCTGCCTTGTGGAGGCCTGGGCGTATCCCTGCTCGGCGAACAGTTCTCGCGCGGCCCGCAACACCAGGGACCGGACCGTCGACGGACTGCGCCGCGATCTCGGCGAAGGAGAATCCATTACCGGTCATCATCGCCCATCAGGCGCCGCCATGGCATCAGGCCCCTTGAGCGCCCTCCCTCCGCTGTGCGGAGCAGACAGGCGCCCCCTGCCGGCTGAGGCTGTTCTGTACTGTGAAATGAGGTGTTTCCGCAGCTAGACGTGGGGGTGACGACGATGGCAGAACGCGGAACGGCCGGGCGGCCTGCCGATGCCACCGCCGACACGGAGGAGGCCCGCGTGCGATCCGCCGCCGCGCGGCTCTTCGCGGAACTGGGCTACGACGCGACCTCCAATCGGATGATCGCCGATGCCGCCGGTGTCGATCCCGGCACGGTGCCCGATCGCTATGGCGGCAAGCAGGGCTTGTACATGCGGGTGAACGAGCTGACGGCTGAGCGGTGGCGCAACAGAATGGCGTCGTTGCGCGAAACCTTCACACCAGACGGCAGCGGCCTGGCTCAATTCGCGGACATGTACCTGGACTACAGCCTGGAGAACCCGGAGGTACCCAAGCTGTTGACCCACCGCTGGATGTCCGACGCCAGCGACGTCACCAGACTGGACGACGAGATCGTCGGCCCCTTGCTGCAGGAGACGATCGGCCTGGTCCGCTCGGCCCTGGGGCCGGAGGTCGACGCCGAGGCGACCCTGTGGACCATCGTCTGGACGGTCCACGGCTACCTGCAGGCCGGATATCTGGACGCCACAGGCCGACGAAGCCCGCCGAGCGATCCAGGGGCACTGCGCCGCTTCCGCCGCTACCAGCATTGGCTCATCCAGAGGATGACCTCCTCGTCCGCCTGATGGCAGGCGCGTAGCGTCCCCGCAGGCGGGTCGCTCACACCCCGGCCTCCTTCGGCCTGGTCTCCCGTGCCTCGGTGGCCTGGGCCGCGAGAGCCTCGGCGTGCTTGGCGCGGGCCGCGGCGACCCTCGCGGGCAACCACTGCGTGGGCCAGTCCTCCGGTGCCGGCTCGCGGTCACGCAGGATCAGACGTGCGGCGGCCGAAAGGTGCACCTCGGTCGGGCCGTCCCAGATGCCGTAGCCGGGAACGAGCTGCCACAGCGTCGAGAACGGCATCTCGTCGGACACCCCCAGTGCTCCGTGCAGATGCATTGCGCGGTGCACGACATCATGCGCGACCCGCGCCGAGAGGACTTTCGCCACGGCGATGTCACGCCGGACCTCGGCGGTGTAGCCGTGCCCCTGGTCGATCCGCCACGCGGTGCGCAGTACGAACAGCCGGAACTGTTCGATCTGCGCGTAGCTGTCGGTGATCGCCTGCTGGACGAGTTGCCGGTCGGCCAGCGACTGGCCCCGGGTGGTCCGGCTCAGCACCCGTTCGCAGGCCATGTCGAAGGCGTATTGGGCCTGCCCGACGGCGCGCATTGCGTGGTGGACGCGTCCCCCGGAGAGGCGGGTCTGCGCGATCTCGAAGCCCTGACCAGGCTCGCCGAGCAGGCCATCGGCGGGTACCCGTACGCCGTTGTAGCGAAGCAAAGCGTGGTCGATCGCCTCGGCGGGCTCGCCCATGTACCGGGTCGGCCGCACGGTTTCGATACCGGGGGTGTCGCGGGGGATCAGGAACATCGACATCCGGCGGTGCGGGGCGGTGTCGGGGTCGGTCACCGCCATGACGATGAGGAACGCCGCCTGCTCGGAGTTGGAGGTGAAGAACTTCTCCCCGTCGATGATCCAGCCGTCGCCGTCACGGACCGCACGGCACCGGAATCCGGTGGGGTCAGAGCCGCCGTGCGGCTCGGTCATCGAGAACGCGGAGAACAGCTCTCCGTCCAGGAGCGGCCGCAGATACCGCCTCTTCTGCTCGGCCGTCCCGTAGTGCGCCAGAACCTCGGCGTTGCCGGTGTCGGGCCCCTGGACACCGAAGATCGTGGGTCCCCACTGGTAGGGCGCCAGGATCTCGTTCATCAGGCTGAGCTTGACCTGACCGAACCCCTGCCCGCCGAGTTCCGGGCCGAGGTGACAGGCCCACAGCCCGCGCCGGCGGACCTCGTCCTTGAGGGGATCGATCACCTTCTTCAACCAGGGTGGCGGAACCCGGTGGTGGTGGTGCGGCCAGAGGACCTCCAGGGGTGCGACCTCCTCCTGGACGAACTCGCGCATCCACTCCAGACGCGCGGCGAAATCGGGCTCGGTGGAGAACTCCCACATGTCCGTTCCTCCTCAGGAGATCTGCCGGTAGTGCGCGCGGCCGGTCCCGCCCATCACAGGCCGCGCTCGCCGCGGGCGAACTCCGCCGCCGCGGACATCAGCCGGGGAACCATGACGGCCATGCTGTTCTTCTCCTCCGGCACTCCTCGCCGCGCCTCCCGCGCATAGGTGCCCTCCAGGATCACGCCGAGCTTGAACAGCGCCAGGCAGGCGTAGTACGGCAGAGCGGAGACGTCGCGCCCCGACCGCCGCGCGTAACGCGCGACGAGTTCCGACCGGGTGGGGTCGCCTCCTGGACGGCCGGGCAGCGGTGTCAGGACCGGCTCCTCGCCCGGGTCCGTCCAGCGCGCCACCAGGTGGCCGATGTCCAGCAGCGGGTCGCCGACCGTGCCGGTGTCCCAGTCGATGACCGCGGCGAGCCGCGGCGGCGGGGCCGGGGCGACCATGACGTTGAACGGGCTGTAGTCACCGTGGATGAGGGCGGGGGCGCTGCCGGACGGGCGGTTGCGCTCCAGCCAGCCGGTCACGAAGTCCAGTTCCGGCAGGTCCCGCGTGCGGTAGCGGTCGAGTTGTGCCAGCCATCGCGGCACCTGCCGTTCCAGGAAGCCGTCGGGTTTGCCGAGCCCTTCGAGTCCTCGTGCGCGCCAGTCGACCTCGGCGAGGTCGACGAGCGCGTCCACGTAGGCCTCCGCCAGCCCCCGCCGGAGGGCCGGGTCCGAACCGAACGGTTCCGGCATCTCGAAACCCGGCGTGAAGCCGACGATCTTGCCGATCACCAGGAAGGGCGCGCCGATCACGCCGGGGTCCTCGCAGAGCAGGCGCGGCGCCGGATGCGGGACGGGCGTGCCTTCCAGAGCGGTGAGGATGCGCCACTCACGGACCATGTTCGAGGCGCTCGCGTCATTGAGCACCGGCGGCGGCCTGCGCAGGACGTAGGAGTCCTCCCCCACACGCAGTTCGAACAGTGCGTTCCCGATGCCGGTGGCCGTCCCGATCCGCGTCGCCGTGAGCGGGGCGCCGGGTTCGCCGAGGCGCCCGTCGATCCAGTCCGCGAGAGCGGCGACATCGAGTTGCGGGGACGTCCTCGCCGCAGCGGCGGCCGATCTGATCATGAGCGCGCTCCCGGGCCGATTTGGCTGTGACAGTGGCTGACAATAAAGTCTGCTTCTGTCATTAGTCAACGGATCGAAGCGGCGAACTCACCGCCGGTACCCGCATGCCATGCTGAACGCACCGCGACGCAGAACCCACCACGACCGTGACCGCCAGGAGGCGTCATGCTCCCCGATCGCTCCGCCGACGGCGGGCTGGACACCGGCGCGCTTCCGAGCTCCGGCGCCCCCACCGAGAACTTCCGGACCAGGCGCAGGCGCCTCGTCCAGGACGACGTGGCCCGGATCGCCATCCGGCTGTTCGCGGAGCGCGGCTACGACACGGTGTCCGTGGACGAGATCGCCGAGGCCGCCGGCATGTCACAGCGCACGTTCTTCCGCTACTTCGCGACCAAGGACGAGGTGCTGCGGCGCTACAGGCGTTCGTTGCGGCAAGGCCTCATCCAGGCGCTCAAGGCTCGGCCGAAGGGTGAGGGACCCGTCACCGCGCTTCGTGCGGCGTACGAGCAGACCTCCCATGTCGAGCCCGGCGACCGGCCCAGGGTGCACGCCGTGGCCCGCGTTCTGGTGGCCGCGCCCGATCTGTGGTCGAAGGATCTGGGCGAGACGGTCCTCGACGAATCGGTACCTGCCGAGTTGGGCCGCCGCATGAAGACGCCGCACGGCGATATCCAACCGGCCGTGATCGCCGCGGCGGTGTCCAGTGCCGCGATCGTCGGCTGGAACGCGTGGGTGCGCTCCGACGGGAGCGACGATCCCGCCGCGATGGTGGTCGCGGCCATCGACCTGCTCGGTCTCTCGGACTGAGCAGGCCGGGCTCACCCGAAGGCCGCCTAGACCTTGGTGGCACCCATGTCGAGGGTCAACTGGGTTCCGGTGACCGACCGGGACAGGTCGGACGCCAGCCAGAGCACCCCGTCGGAGATGTCCCCTGGCTCGGCGATGGGAAGGCCGGGCAAGAGGCTGGCGAACGACGCTCCATAGGAGGGATGACGGGAGAGCAGCTCATTCACGTTCGGGTCCTCGCCCATCGGGGTCAGCACGCCCCAGGGGTGCACGGAGTTCACCCGGATCCCGTACTCGCCGAGTTCGATGGCCGCCGTTTTGGTCAGTCCCACGATGCCGTGCTTGGCGGCGCTGTAGTGCCCCTGGCCCGGGAGTGCCTTGATGCCCGCGACCGAGCTGACGGTGATGATCGACCCCCCGTTGCCCGCGTCGATCATGTACGGCACGGCCGCCTTGAGCGTCCGCCACACCCCGGTCAGGTTGATGTCGATCATCGTCCGCCACTGCTCGTCCGAGATCTCCCAGAACCTGCCCCAGTTGCAGACGCCCGCGTTGGCCACGACCACGTCGAGCCGGGCGCCCAGCCGCGCGCCGCCCTCCTTGAGCACCGCTTCGAGCGCGGCGGAGTCCCGGACATCGGCCTGCCGGGCCACGATCGAGGCGCCTTCCGCTTCGACGAGCCGGACGGTCTCCTCCAGATCGGCGGGACTGGACGCGGGGTAGCCGTTGTCAGCCGACACGGGCGAGCAGACGTCCACCGCGATGATCGAGGCGCCCTCCCGGGCCATGCGGACTGCATGGCTGCGTCCCTGCCCCCGAGCAGCACCGGTGATGAACGCGACCTTGCCCTGCAAAAGCATGCCACCAACTCCCACATTAGAGTGAACTGATCTAATTAGACGATGAGCGACCGGGACGCCGGGCCCGGACGCAGGGGCCGGGTCCCGTCGCGTCTCGGAGGTCAGCCCAGGAGCGTGCGGCCGCCGTCGAGCATCAGCGTGGCGCCCGTGAGATAGGCCATGTCGTCGCTGACCAGGGCCGCGACGGCGCGTCCGATGTCCTGCTCCGGATCTCCCATGCGTCCCAGCGGGATCTGCTGGACGACCTTTTCGAAGCGTTCGGGATCGGCGTCCCGGTACTCGGCGGCGGCCGGGCTCAGGGCGGCGGGACAGATGGTGTTGACCCGGATGCCGTAGCGACCCCACTCACGGGCCGCCGTCCGGGTGAGGCCCCGGATCGCCTCCTTGGCCATCGCGTACGAGCCGAACGTGGGATCCCCGAGCACGGCGGTGGACGATCCGAAATTGACGATGCTTCCCCCCTGCATGCGGAGGTGCGGCAGCGCTGCCCGCATTGCGTGGAAGGTCGCCAGCGGACCAGTGCCATAGGCCAGTTCGACGTCCTCGTCACCGGTGTCCTTCAGCAGCCGCTGTACCGAAGACTGCGCGTTGTTGACCAGGATGTCGAGCCTTCCGAAGGCGGAGACGCACTCGGCGACCATCCGTTCGACATCCTCACGGCGCCCCACGTCACCGGTCACAGGATGGGCCTTGGCACCGCGATCCGCGATCTCACGGACGACGGCATGGAGCTTGCTCTCCGTACGACCGGTGACGGCCACCGCCGCGCCCTCTGCGGCCAGTGCCAGCGCGACGCCGCGTCCCACGCCCTGACCTGCCCCGGTGACGAGCGCGACCTTTCCGTCCAGCCGCATGCCGCCGTTCATCCGGCCTCCTTCCCACCACCGGAACGCTCTGCATCACCGAGGCCGGAGAAGCGTGGCGGCCTCCGTTCGATGAAGCTGCGCACCCCCTCCCGGTAGTCGGGGGCCTTCCTGGCCTCCACGAGCAGCGCGCGGGCGTCCCGGTTGCCCTCGGGGAAGCCGCGGGCCTGGTCGTCCCGCAACTGCCGCTTGATCAGCGACATGGCGTACGGGCTGCACTGGCGGGCGAGTTCGCCCGCGTACTCCAGCGCCGTCGCCAGCAGGTCCGCGGGCTCCACCAGGCGGTTGACCAGCCCCATGTCCACGGCCTCGGTCCCCGTCACCGGGCGGGAGGACAGCAGCAGGTCGCTCGCGTGCCCGTAGCCCACCACACGCGGCAGGATCCACGCGACGCCGTCCTCGGCGACCAGGCCGCGGCGGCTGAAGGCGGCGGCGAACTTGGCCTTCGGCACGGCGAAGCGCACATCGCACATGAGCGCCTGGTTGAACCCGATGCCCGCGCAGGCCCCGTTCACGGCGGCGACCACGGGCTTGGGGCAGTCGAGCGGACGGGTGCGCGGCGGAAGCCGGTCCGTCGGATACGGCTTCGCCCCGGACGAGGCGGCGTCCAGCACGCTCATGTCCATCCCCGGGCAGAAGCCGCGGCCGGCGCCGGTGAGCACAACCGCGCGCACGTCCGGGTCGGACTCGGCACGGTCGAACAGCTCGTTGTAGAGCAATTCCATGTCGAGAGTCCACGCGTTGTGGCGCTCCGGCCGGTTCAGGGTCAGCAGAAGCACGCCGTCATCGGTCAGCTCGCTGAGAATGACCGGCGCCTCGTCCGTCCCGTGGGGTCCCGCCTCCGAAAGTCCACCGGTCATCGTCGCCTCCGCTTGGCGTCGCACTGTCATGCCCCGCCGTCGAGCCGGGCCGCCGCCGTGCCGGCGACGACTTCGACGCCGTCCTGGTTGACGGTGCGGAGGGACAACTCGGCCACCGGACCGTGATCGTCGGCGGCGATGTCCTCGACGGTCGCGGTGACGGTCAGCGTGTCGCCGGGCCACACCTGGGCCTTGAAACGGACGCCGAACCGCAGCAGGTTCTCCCTGCCGAACCATTCGGTGATCACGCGGCCGGTCATGCCCATCGTCAGCATCCCGTGCGCGAACACTCCCGGGTAACCGGCGCTCGCGACCGCGAACTCCTGGTCGGTGTGCAGCGGGTTGAAGTCGCCGGACGCCCCGGCGTACTGCACGATCCGCGTGCGCTTCAGATCCTCGACGACGACGCGTTCACGTGTCTCGCCGACCTTGATCTCGTCCCTCGGAACGGCCATCAGCTCTCTTCCCTTCCGCCGCGGGCCGAAGGCCCGGACACCGGCGCCTCGGTCACCACGCCCACCGAACGGGCCGTGACCACGAGGCGGCCTTCGGCGTCCCGGTACTCGGTGATCGTCTCGGTGAAGCGCAGCAGTCCGGCCCGGCCCTTCTTCTCCCAGCCGCGTCCCGGCCTGGTCTCGGCCGTCAGGACGTCGCCAGCGCGCACGGGCCGGTGGTACTCGAAGTGCTGCTCGGCGTGCAGGCCACCGCCGCCCTCCCTGGCCGTTCCCGGACCCGCGCCGGAACCGAACCACTCCTCGCCGGGCCTGGGCCGCAAGGGGTAGTCGTCGTCGAAGTGCGCCGAACTCATGACGAAGGTCGGCGGCGCGACCGCGCGCGGATGCGGGCCGGCGAGGGCGGCCAGGTAGGCCGGATCGTCGTCGCCGATCGCGCGAGCGAACGTGAGGATGTGCCCGGGTTCGACCGGGAGCCTGATCACCGGCATGTGTCTGGTCCTTTCACGAGGGCCGCCGCGCGCCCCAGGGCGGGAGCCCCCGCGCGAGGCGTGTCGGACCGGGCCTCCATCCGTTCTCATCGGAAGCATCTATGAATCATTTAGCTATATACACTAATCTATCGTCAACCTGCACGACCGGCCGCGGTGCAGGCCGATTCCCCGTCCGTCCCGGAGGCAGCCAGATGCGTCGAACGATCTTCACCGCGGAACACGACCTGTTCCGCGAGACCGCCCGCGCGTACTTCGAGCGCGAGTGCGCCCCCCACGCCGACGAGTGGGAGCGCGCGGGCCAGGTCGAACGGGAGGCCTGGACGGCCGCGGGCAAGGCCGGGCTGATCGGCTGGGAGTTCCCCGAGGAGTACGGCGGCCAGGGCGTCCGGGACTTCCGCTACAACGCGATCATGGCCGAGGAGATGGCCGCGACCGGTTCGGTCGGGATCGGGCTGGGCCTGCAGAACGACGTCATCCCCCCGTACCTGATGAACCTCACCACCGACGAGCAGAAGGCCCGCTGGCTGCCCGGCGTGGTCCGGGGCGAGACCATCTGCGCGCTCGCCCTCTCCGAGCCGGGTGCCGGATCGGATCTGAAGAGCATCCGCACCACCGCCCGCCGCGACGGCGACGAGTGGGTGGTCGACGGCTCCAAGACCTTCATCACCAACGGGATCCTCGCGGACCTGGTGGTGGTCGCCTGCAAGACCGATCCCGAGGCCGGGCACAGGGGAATCAGCCTGATCGTCGTGGAGCGCGGCGCCGACGGGTTCGAACGCGGCCGCAAGCTCGACAAGGTCGGCATGAAGGCGCAGGACACCGCCGAGCTGTTCTTCCGGGGCGTCCGGGTGCCGGCCGAGAACCTGATCGGGCAGGAGGGCCGCGGCTTCTACCACATGATGGGAAACCTGCCCACCGAGCGCCTGGCCATCGCCGTCTCCTCGCTCGCGGCGGCCGAACGCGCGTTCACGATCGCGCTGGAGTACGCGGGCGAGCGGACCGCGTTCGGACAGCCGATCGGCAGCTTCCAGGCCACCAGGTTCGCGCTCGCCGACGCGCGCGCGAAGCTCGACGCCGCCCGCGTCTACGTCGACGGCTGCACCATGGCCCTGGTGGAGGGGCACCTGACCGCCGAGGACGCCGCCGCCGCCAAGTACTGGACGTCGGAGACCGCCTGGGCGGTCATCGACCGCTGCATGCAGCTCTTCGGCGGCTACGGCTACGTCAACGAGTACGAGATCGCCCGTATCTGGCGCGACAACCGCGTCCAGCGCGTGTTCGGCGGCACGTCGGAGATCATGCAGGAGATCGTCGGCCGCTCGCTGGGCCTCTGACCACCCGGTCCATCTGGTCGGCGAGGCGAGAAATGATCATCCGAGGTGGGGGGCTCCGGGGACGTCCGCCGAGCCTGGCGAGCTGGAGTCCTTCGCCCGGTCCCGGCTCGCGGCGTTCAAGGTGCCGCGCGTCTGGACCGTCCCCGCGGCCAGCCGGGGAGGGCTCAGAGCAGATCGGCGGCCAGGTTGGCGACGTTGGTGAGCAGAGCGCTCCCCCGGCGTGAAAGGTCGTAGCCGGCCAGCGGGTAGCCGTTGCACAGCCAGGCGAACGACAGGCCCGTCTCGGGGTCCATGAAGGCCAGCTGGTAGGCGGCCCCGCTGTTGCCGTAGAGGGCGGGCGAGCCGGTCGAGGGCAGGTTCCCGCCGGCGTCGGGGCCGGCGACCGTCACGAACAAGCCCATCCCGACGCGCTTGCTGCCGCCACCGTAAAGCTCGTCCCCGGCGGGACGCTCGGCGAAGCGCATCCGCCTGCCCTCTTCGACCGCTTCGCGCCGCCACAGCTCGGAGTGTTCCAGGGCCTGGTAGAACAGCGCGACGTCCGCGGCCGTGCCGACGAGTGAGTGGCCGGGTTCGCCCGCGGCGAGCACTTCGGGGGCGGACAGGTACCAGGCACCCCAGGGGTCGGGCTCCTGGTCCTCGCTGGTGCGGTCGGTGGCGATCATCGGGGCGACGGTTTCCTTCTGCCGCTCGACCGGCACGCCCAGTTCCAGACTGCGAAGCCCGAGGGGGCCGGTGACCTGCTCACGCAGGTAGTCCGCGAACGGCCGGCCCGTCCGCCGTTCCACGATCTCGGCGATCAGCCACGCCGCCGAGGTCAGATGGAACTGGAACCGGGTACCGGGCGGGTGGTCCAGCCGCCACCGGCCGAACGCGGCGAGCCGCCGTTCGCGGTCGCACATCTTCGGGTAGCCGAGCGGCGCGAACGGGAAGCCGGCGGTGTGGGTGAGGACCTGCTCGACCGTCACCGCCTCCTTCCCGTTCGGCGCGAACTCGGGAATGATCTCGGCGATGCGCTCGTCGAGGCGCAGCAGCCCCTCCCCCAGCAGTTTCCACACCACGCCCGCCACCACGGACCGGCCCACGGACTGCAGGATGTACCGCGTGCCGGGATCGGCGTCGCCCCAGGTCTCGAAGGCGACCAGCCGTCCCTCCCGGGCGACGGCCAGCTGTACCGACGGCAGCGACCCGTCCTCGACCTCCAGCCTGACGCGGTGCAGCAGCACCTCCAGCCTGCCGGGATCGATCCCGGCGGCCAGCGGGCCGACGACCGAACGGTCCATCGGATCGATCATGATCCACCTCCCCGGTGGCTCCTTCGGCGAGCCGGCCCAGAGGGACCGGTCCGCCGCGGTCCCGGACGGTCAGTAGGTACGCAGGCCCATGCTGCGGGCGATCCCGTTGCGCTGGATCTGGCTGGTCCCGCCCGAGATCGTGGCGACGATCGACTCCCGGTAGCGGAAGCTCATGACGCTCTCGGTCGAGAACCCGTGCCCGGCGCAGACCTGCATGCCCAGCCGCGCCGCGCTGACGTAGGTCTCCGACCCCTTCAGCTTGGCCATGGACCCCTCGCGGGTGCACGGCCTGCCCTGCGCGAGGAGCCAGGCGGCCCGGTAGGCGAGCAGGCGGGCGGAGTCGATCTCGGTCTGCAGGTCGGCCATGGCGTGGCCGAGGGACTGGAAGTTGCCGATCGGCCGTCCGAACGCGTGCCGGTCGCGGGAGTACTCCAGCATCTCGTCCAGCGTGGCCTGCGCCGCGCCGAGGTAGCCGCCGGAGATGATGACCTTCTCCAGCTCGATGTTGGAGAGCATCACCTTCCAACCCTCGCCCGGCGGCCCCACGAGGTTCTCCTTCGGAACGACCGTGTCGTTGAAGAAGACCTCGTTGGTGCCAAGGATGTGCCGGGCGAGCGTGGGCGTGCGCCTGACCTCGACGCCTTCGGCCGCGGGGTCGATGAGCAGCAGGCTGATCCCGCCGTGCTTGGGCTCGCGCGGGCCGGTGCGGACGTAGGTCGCGATCGTGGTGTCCGGCAGCCCGCCCCCGGTGCACCACGCCTTCTGCCCGTTGACCAGGTAGTGGTCCCCCCGGTCTTCGGCCTGGGTGCGGAGCGCCGCCGCGTCCGAGCCGGTGTCGGGCTCGCTGAGCCCGACCGCGAGCCGGTGGCGGCCGGTCATGACCTGGTCGCGGATGAAGGCCCGCTGTGCCTCGCCGCCCCAGCGGAACACCGTGAGCCCGGGGATCAGCACGCCGATGTAGCACATCGCGACGTCGAAGCTCGCCCGTCCCAGTTCCTCGGCGATGAGGATCAGCTCCAGCGGTCCTCCGCCGTCGCCCCCGTCCTCCTCGGCGAAGGGAAGAGCGAACCAGCCGAGCTCTGCCATGCCCTTGAACAGCTCGGGAGGCACGGTCGACCGCTCGTCCCACTCCTTGGCCCGCTCGGCCGGGCAGACGTCCGCGACGAACTCGCGTGCGGTCGCACGCAGCAACTCCTGCTCATCGGTCAGGGCGAAGTCCACGATGCACCCACCTCGGCTTCACTAAGAGTTAATTTAGTTAGATTATTCTATGAGATAGGTGTGAGCTGCAAGCCGGCGGACCGGTGACGGCGGGACGCGGCTCAGCGCACGGCGCGCTCGCCCATCCCGTCGGCGTTGGGCGCGGCCTCGGCCACCAGCCCCGGCACGACACCGGTCAGGGCGGCGGGCTCCCACCGGTCCGCGGAATCGGCCGACGGGCCGTTGACCCAGCCTTCGAGCACCGTGATCCGGTTTCCCATCGCGCCGAACACCCGGCCCGTCACGTCCCTGGACGCGGCCGAGCCCAGCCACACCACCAGCGGCGAGATCGCCTCCGGGCTCAGGTCGGCCTTCGCCGCCGCGTCCCGCATGAACTCGATGTCCTCGGTCAGCCTGGTCAGCGCCGTGGGCGCCACCGCGTTGACCGTGACGCCGTAGCGGCCCAGCTCGGCGGCGGCGATGATCGTCAGACTCGCGATCCCCGCCTTCGCGGCACCGTAGTTGCCCTGGCCCACGCTGCCGAACAACCCCGAAGGAGACGTCGTGTTGATGACCCTGGCGTCCACCGCCCGGCCGCTCTTGGCCTGCTCACGCCAGTACGCGGCAGCATGGTGCAGGGTCGCGAAAGTGCCCTTGAGGTGCACCGCGAGCACACCGTCCCAGTCGCGTTCGGTCATCGACACGACCATCCGGTCACGCAGGATGCCGGCATTGTTGACCAGGACGTCCAGGCCGCCGAAGGTCTCCGCGGCCTGGGCGACCAGCCGCCGCGCGCCGTCCCAGGACGAGATGTCGTCGGTGTTGGCCGCGGCCTCGCCGCCTGCGGCGACGATCTCGTCGGCCACCTGCTGCGCCGGACCGCTCGAAGCACCGTCACCGTCACGGCTCCCGCCGAGGTCGTTCACGACCACCTTGGCCCCCTGGGCGGCGAACGCCAGCGCGTGCGCCCGCCCGAGCCCGTTCCCGGCGCCCGTGATCACGACGACGCGTCCCTCGCACAGTTTCTTCTCGGACATGCACTGGCTCCTTAGATGGTGAATGCACCGCTCACGGCCGTCCCGTGAGCCCCTCGACCGCCGGGTCGCCGTCCCAGAAGAGCGCCCAGGACGGGAATCCGGCGGGCAGCGGAGGCTCGGCGGCCCCGTCCCAGCCGGTGAACCCCACCGCCTGGGGACGTTCGGTCACGTCGGCGGCGTACCAGTGCTTCTCCCTGCGCCGGGAGAAGTACCACTCGCCGTCGATCCGGACGTAGTCGTCCAGGTAACAGATCGCCATCACGATCCACCGGTCGCCGACCTCGTGCTCGGCCCGGCAGTAGACGGCGCCCGTGGCGTGGTCGCGATCGGTGAACTCGATGCGGTGCCCGCAGATCTGGTGCACCGAGCGGTAGAAACCGCGGACGAGGGGCTCGATGTACGCGCGCAGCGCCGCCCTGCCGGTCCCCCGCCGGCCCATGTCCACGTCCGGGCGGAAACAGGCGACCCACGCGTCCAGATCCCTGGAGTCGACCGCGATCGCATAGCGGATGGGCAGCTGCCCGATGGCCTGATGCGACTCGATCCGGGCGAGCCGCTCCAGGAGACCGGGCCCGGCGGGGGACGGCGCGGACCCCGATCCGACCTCGTTCACACCGGTCTCGGGTCTCTCGGGAGCCCGAGCACCTGCTCACCGATGATGTTGCGCTGCACCTCGCTCGCTCCGCCGTAGATGGTCTCGGCGAGCGAGATCAGGAACGTGCGCTGCCGCGTGTCCAGGCCGTATCCGTCCCCGACGATCTGCCCGGACGCACCTGCGATCTCCATCGCCAGATGCCCGAGCCGCTGGTGGTTGGTCGAGGCGTACAGCTTGGCCGTCGTCGCCTGCGGGCCCGGAGTACGCCCCCGCAGCAGCTCGGACACCGTGCGCAGGTTGGTGGTGCGCATGATCCGCACCGACATCCACGCGTCCAGCAGCGAGCGCCGATGCATCGGATCGGTCAGCGCCCCGCGCTCGCGGGCGAGCTCCAGCAGCGCGTCCATCTCGCGCTCGTAGGTGAGCTGCAGCGGCAGGAGCGTGGCGCCCCGCTCGATGCCGAGCGTGCCCATCGCGGTCCGCCAGCCCTGGCCCACCTCGCCGACGACCATGTCGGCCCGTGTCCGGGCGTCGGTGAAGAAGACCTCCGCGAACTCGTCCTGCCCGGCCAGCGAGCGGATGGGACGGACCTCGACGCCCGGCTGGTCGGCCGGGATCAGCAGCATGCTGAGACCCTTGCTCCGCTTCGAGTCGGGGTCGGTCCGGCACAGGACGTACAACCAGTCGGCGTGCGTGCCGAAGGTGGTCCACACCTTCTGACCGCTCACGACCCAATCGTCCCCGTCCAGCTCGGCACGGGTGCGCACGGACGCCAGGTCCGATCCCGCACCGGGCTCGCTGAACCCCTGGCCCCACAGTTCCTCGACGGCCAGGATGCGCGGGATGAAACGCCGCCGCTGCTCCTCACTGCCCATCGCGAGCAGCATGGGGCCGAGCAGGTCGAGGGCGCTGCCGGTGGCCCGGTAGGGGGCCCCGGACCGCGCGTACTCGTACTCGAAGACGATCTCTTCCAGCAGGCCCAGACCGCGCCCGCCGTACTCCCGCGGCCAGCCGACGCCCAGCCAGCCCCCGGCCGCCAGCTCCCGGTCCCAGGCGAGCCGGACCTCCCACGCCTCACCGTCAGTGGGGCCTCCCACACCGCGGTGCGCGGCGAACTCGCCGACCAGGTGCTCGGCCAGCCAGGTACGCACCTCCTCGCGGAAGTCCTCGACCTCCGCGCCGAACCGCAACTCCATCATCGATTCCTCCTCTGGACCGCACCGGACCCCGCTTGCCACGCGGTCACAGCCCCAGCGCCGTGGCCAGGAGCTCGCGGTGGTGGGCGGGCGAGCCGAGGAGCGTCTCGGCGCTCTTCGCCCGCTTGAAGTACAGGTGTGCCGGGTGCTCCCAGGTGAAGCCGATGGCACCGTGGACCTGGATGCTGCCGCCCGCCACCCGCGTGAAGACCTCCGAGCAGTAGACCTGGGCCAGGGCCGCCGCGACGCGGATCTCCTGCTCGTCGGACGACTGGAGGGCCCACAGTCCGCCGTACGCGGCCGAACGGGCCGACTCCAGCTCGGTCAGAAGGTCGGCGCACAGGTGCTTGATGCCCTGGAACGAGCCGATCGGGCGGCCGTACTGCACCCTGACCTTGGCGTACTCGACCGCCGTCGCGAGTGTGGCCGCCGCGCCGCCGACCTGTTCGGCGGCCAGCAGGATCCCCGCCGTGGCGAGAGTGCGCTCGACCACCGGCCAGGCCGTCCCGGCCTGTCCGATGAGCCGCGCGGGCGTGCCGGCGAACTCCAGCCGGGCCTGCTCGCGGGTCTGGTCCAGGGTCGGCAGCCGGGTCCTGGTGAGGCCGGGCGCGGCGGCGTCGACCGCGAAAAGGCTGATGCCGTCCTCACCGCGCGCGACGACCAGGAGCAGGTCGGCGAGATGGCCGTCCGGCACGTACGTCTTGAGACCCGACAGCGCCCACCCGTCATCGGCCCGCGCAGCGGTGAGGCGGACGCCGTCCTCGGTCCAGTGTCCGTCCTCCTCGGTCAGCGCGAGGGTCGCGACGGTGGTCCCGGAGCAGATCCCCGGGAGCAGGTCCTTGGCGGCCAGGTCGTCACCGCTGCGCAGCAGCGCCTCGGCGGCCAGGGCGACCGAGGCGAAGTACGGTGCGCACAGCAGCGCCCGGCCCATCTCCTCGAAGACGATCCCGAGTTCGGCGTACCCGAAGCCCGCGCCGCCGTACTCCTCCGGGACGGCGAGCCCCTGGAGCCCGAGCTCGCCGGCCATGCGCCCCCACACCTGGGGGTCATAGCCCTGCCCGCCTTCGGAGATCCGGCGTACGTCGGCCTCCGCCGAATGCGCCGCGAGGAAGGAGCGCACGACCTCGCGCAGTTCCTCCTGCTCCTCGCTGAAGCTGAAGTCCATGGTCATCTTCCTTGTCTCGGCGCCGGTCACCGGCCCTGGAACTCGGGCTCCCGCCGTTCCCGGAACGCCTTCAGGCCCTCCTCGCGGTCGAGCGTGGTGAACAGCGCCGTCACGGTCTCCCGCTCGTACGCGATCGCAGGCCCCAGGTCCATCGCGAGGCCGCGATCCACGAGATGCTTGCCCGCCTCCAGGGCGCGCGGCGCGCCGGCCGCCAGCCGGCCGGCGAGTTCCAGCGCAGCGTCGAGCGCGCCACCGCGTTCGGCGAGTTCGTTGACCAGCCCCACCTCGTGGGCCCTCTCGGCGGTGATGGGCTCACCGGTGAGGATCATCTGCTTGGCGATCGCGGGCGGCGCGAGCCTGGGAAGGCGCTGGGTGCCCGCCGCTCCGGGCAGGACGCCGAGTTTCATCTCCGGCACGCCGAGCCGGGCGCCTGCCTCCGCGACCCGCAGATCGCAGGCCAGGGCCAGTTCGAGCCCGCCGCCGAAGGCGAACCCGTGGACGGCGGCCACCGACGGCTTGGGGTACGCCTCCAGCAGGCCGAACACGTCGGTCGTCCGGTGGACGAACGCACGGAAGTCGTAGGGGCCGGCGCAGCCCTCGATCTCGTCCAGGTCCGCCCCGGCCGAGAAGGCGCGTCCCGAGCCGGCGATGACAAGCGCGCGGACGTCGTGTTCGCCGCGCAGCCGGCGCAGTTCGGACTCCAGCCCGTCCAGCAGGGGCGTCCCGATGGCGTTGAGCTTGCCGGGGCGGTTCAGCGTGAGGACGGCGACGCGGCCTCGCACCTCGGTGGTCAGGAACTCGGTGGTGAGCGTCTCGGTCATGCGGGCGTTCCTCACAGCATCGTCAGGCCGCCGCTGACCGACAGCGTCTGGCCGGTCATGTAGGCGGCGGCGTCCGTCGCGAGGAACGCCACGACCCCCGCGATCTCGGCGGGCTCGGCGGAGCGGCGAAGCGGGATCGCGCGGATCGTCGCGTCGTACATCTTCCGGCTGTAGTCGGCGACCTGCCCGAGCAGAGCGGTGTCGGTCGGGCCGGGGCAGACGGTGTTGACCGTGACGCCGTGCCGGGCGACCTCGCGGGCCAGCGCCTTGCCGAAGGCGATCACACCGCCCTTGGTGGCGGAATAGACGACCTCGCCGGACGAACCGACCCGGCCCGCGTCGGACGCGATGTGGATGATCTTCCCGCCGCCGCGAGCGATCATTCCGTCGAGGACGGCGCGGGTCACGGTGATGGTGCCGCGGAGGTTGACCGAGATGATCCGGTCCCATTCCTCCTCGGTGCTGTCCACGAAGCTCTTCACCACGTCCACGGCCGCGTTGTTGACGAGGACGTCGACCGGCCCGAACTCGTCCATGACGGCGCTCACGGCGGAACGGACGGCGGCCCCGTCAGAGATGTCGGCGGCGACGCCGAAGGCGCGGACGCCGTGCCGCCCGGCCACCGCGGCGGCGCTCTTCCCGGCGGCGCCCGCGTCGACGTCGCACACCGCGACGGCCGCGCCGCGGGCCGCGAGCGCGTCGGCGATCGAGGCCCCGATGCCGCGGCCGCCGCCGGTCACCATCGCGACCCTGCCCTGCAATTCCACACCTTCTCCTGACTGTCGATACAGTCTAATGATTCGACTGTATTTGAGGGTCGGAGTGATCCTCCGGGACGAAGCACGGCAACGTGATGATGTCGTCGAGCGCGCGGAAGGAGACCCGCACCCGGGTTCCGATCGCCACCGAGTGCGGCTCCACGTCCACGATGTGGGAGAGCAGCGTTCCGCCGCCGTCGAGGTCGATCACCGCCAGGGCGAAGGGCACCTCGAAGCCAGGGCCGGGCGCCCGGTGCACGACCGTCACGCAGTAGACGCTCCCGCGCCCGCTGGACGGCTCGTAGCTCCAGTTCTCCGACATGCAGCCCGGGCAGACGGGCTCGGGAACGAAGAAGCGCTCCCCGCAGTCGGCGCAGCGCGGTATCCGCAGCTCTCCCCGGCGGGTCCCCTCCCAGAAGGGCCGGGTGAGCTCCGTCGGCACGGGCAGCGGCCGGCTCATCGGGCCCTGCCTTTCTGGGGGGCGGCCCCCAGACCCCCGGGCCTGGAGGCCCGAAGATCCTCGCTTCGCTGCGGTCATCGGGCCTCCCCCAGCACGGCCATCTCGTAGTGCTGCGCACCCGAGCCCGCGTTGCCGACCACCGCGAGCCGCGCGTCCTCGATCTGGTGCACCGCCGTACCGCGCAGTTGCCGGACGGCCTCCACGACCTTGAGCGTCATCTGCTGGGTTCCGTTCCAGGCGTAGGACAGGCAGCCGCCGTCCGGGTTCACCGGATGCTTGCCGTCCAGGGCGATGGCCCCGCTCTCCGCGAGCGGTCCGCCCTCCCCCTCCGCGCAGACTCCGAGGGCCTCCAGCTGGCGGATGATCTCGAAGGAGTTGGGGTCGTACAGGGAGAAGACGTCGATGTCGTGCGCGTCGACCCCGGCCGTCCCGTAGGCGCGGGTCGAGGCGTACCGGCCGATCTGCCCGACCTCCCGGTAGAGGGCCGGGTTGGCGTAGGCCGCCTGGTGGTACTCCATCCCCCCGCCCAGCACGGCCACCGGGGTGCACGGAAGGTCCCTGGCGCGCTCGGCGGTGGTCACCACGAACGCCGCGCCGCCCTCGCCGACGATGCAGCAGTCGAGGAGGTGGAACGGGGTGGCGACCATGCGGGAGGCGAGCACGTCCTCGGCGGTGTAGGGCCCCTTCCCGTGCATCATCGCCTCGGGGTTGGACGAGCCGTTGTTGCGGATCGTGGCCGCCACCTCGGCGAGCTGGCGGGAGGTGGTGCCGTACTCGTGCATGTGCCGCGCGGCGACCAGGGCGAACTGCGCGACGACGTAGGAGCCCCAGACGTCGGTGAACTCCAGGGGCGCGCCGGCGCCTACGGGCGCGTTCTCCGGACCGCGCGACACCAGGCGGCAGCCACCCACCGCGACGGTGTCGGCATGGCCCGCCGTGACGGCCGCGGCCGCCTTCAGCAACCCGCGGGCACCGGCGTTGTCCAGCATGGAGTCGCTGGTCCAGCGCAGGTCCCGGCCGAACAGGCGGGCCCAGGAGCTGCCCTCGCCCGCGACGCCGCCGGGGCCCGGCCAGTCGAGCTGGACGCCGTCGACGTCCGCCGGGGCCAGTCCGGCATCGGAGATCGCCCCGCGCACCGCCTCCAGCGCCAGATCCATCGCGGTCCGGTGCGGCAGCGACAGTGCCTGCTCCGTGGCGTGAACGCCGACCACCACGGCCTGCCGCGGCGTCACACCGCCTCCCCGGTGCCGGGCATGAGACTCATCAGCGGCCCGCCCCGAGAGTGTCGGCGCCGGGGTAGCCGCCGCCGCCGAAGCGCACGTCCAGCGCGTCGTAGTCCTTGGCACCCGCGGCCGTACGGGGAAGCGCGTCGAGGAACTCGACGGTCTTGGGCTTCTTGTACGAGGCGATGCGCTCCCGGCAGTGCCCGATCAGATCGTCGGCTCCCGTCCCGGCGCCGTCGTGGAGGACCACGACGGCCTTGACGTCCTGCGCCCAGCGCTCGTTCGGGACACCGATCACCGCCGCCTCGCGCACCGCCGGATGCGACTCCAGGCAGTTCTCCACCTCGGCGGGGAAGATGTTCTCGGCCGCGGATTTGAGCATCCGGGTCGTGGTGCCGAGGAAGCTGATCGTGCCGTCACTCTCTCTTCGGCCGAGGTCGGTGGTGTGCCACCAGCCGTGCCGGAAGCGCTCGGCGTTGATCTCGGGACGGTTCCAGTACCCCAGGTGCACCAGATCCCCGCGCACGCAGATCTCCCCGGCCTCGCCGGCCGGGCACTCCCGGCCGTCGCGGTCCAGGATCCGGACCATCGCGAACGGGCCCGGCCGGCCCGCGTTCCCGGTGCCGGCTCCCCCGAACGCCGACGTGACGGGGAGCCCGGTCACCTCGGTCTGCCCGTAGACGCGGCCCTCGCCGCCGCCGTTGCGGGTGAAGCGACTGGTGTCGGTGGTCGCCATTCCCTGCCACAGCTGCGGGGCGATGCTGGCCCGCAGGAACGAAAGGTCGTGCCCGGCCTCCTTGTTGAGCTCCACAAGGCGGGCGATGGTCGGCGGCATGAGGTAGGCGTGCGTGCACCGCTCACGGACGAGCAGCGGGAGCAGCTGTTCGGGCTCGGCACGGCGTACCACGACGTTCTTGCCGCCGTGGACGAACACCGGCATTCCCCAAATCTGGTAGTTGCCGATGTGGAACATCGGCCCGGCATTCAGGAAGGCCGCCTCCTGGCCGATGTCGCCCATCCACGCGGAGTTGGCGCCCATCGCCAGCAGGTTGCGGTGCGAGAGCATCGACCCGCACTGCCGGCCGCTGATGGCCGCCGTGTAGATGACCATCAGCGCGGTATCGGGATCGACCTCCAGGCCGGGGTCCTCCTCGGCACCGGACGCGAGGAAGGACTCGTACCCGTCGTCGCCGTCACCGTCATGGCGCAGCCACAGTGCCGTACCGCCGGCCACCTCGGCGCGCGCTTTCTCGACGGTCTCGCCGATCTCCTCCTGCTGCCAGACGATCACCTTCGGATCGAAGTCCTCGATCGCGAAGACCATCTCCGGCACCGCCCAGCGCCAGTAACCGGGGCAGACCATGGCGCCGATCTTGGCCGCGGCGCCCAGCAGCTCATAGACGCGGAACGAGTTCTGGCCGAGCCACAGGATCCGGTCTCCCGCCCGCACGCCCGCGCCGGTGAGCGCGTTGGCCAGCCGGTCGGTCCGGGTGTCGAGTTCGGACCAGGTGAGACGCAGGTCGCCGTCGACGAGCGCGTCGGCGCCGGCGAAGGAACGGCGATGCTCGCGGATCACATCACCGAAGGTCATGCGACGGATCGTGGTCACAGGCACTCCTGTACGGGCGAGGGCGGGCTCAATGGGCGATAACCGCTTGAATAGTATAACTATTTAGCTGAAATAGCCATAGTCGACCGGGGTGGCGCCGATCGTCAGGGACGGCGCTCGCGGCCCTCGTCCAGCGGCCGGAACTCCTCTTCCTCCCACCACGGATAGATCGGCGGCATGTCGGAGCTGACCCGCCCCGGGAAGTCCGGCGGGCGCTTGGCCAGGAAGGACTCGATGCCCTCGACCGGATCCGGGCCGCCGCCGATCTGGCTCATGATCCGGGAGTCGAGCCGGTGCGCCGTCATGGGATGAGGCTCACCGAGCATCCGCCACATCATCTGGCGGGCGAGCGCGACCGACACCGGCGCCGTGTTGTCGGCTATCTCACGGGCGATCCCGCGAGCGGCGGGCAGCAGTTCGTCCGGCTCGTGCACGGACAGGACCAGACCGGCGGCGTGCGCCTCTCCGGCGCCGAACAGCCGCCCGGTGGCCACCCACTCCATCGCACGCTGCACCCCCACCGCTCTCGGCAGGAACCAGCTGGACGCCGATTCGGGGACGATCCCGCGGCGGGCGAAGACGAACCCGAAGCGCGCCGTCTCCGAGGCGACCCGGATGTCCATCGGCAGGGTCATGCTCGCCCCCACGCCAACCGCGGGGCCGTTGATCGCGGCGATCACCGGCTTCGTCGACGCGTACAGGCGCAGGGCCAGCCGGCCGCCGACGTCCCGGTGCCAGGCGCCCGTCTCGCGATGGTCGAAGGAACCGCCCCCCGCGCTCACGTCGGCGCCCGCGCAGAAGGCCCGTCCCGCACCGGTGACGATCACGGCGCGCACCTCGTCCTCGCGGTCCGCCTCGTCGAGCACGGCGAGGAGGTCGTCCATCATGCGCGGCGTGAAGGCGTTCAGCCGGTCGGGACGATGGAGCGTGACCGTCAGGACATGGTCCGTCACGTCGGTCAGCAGCGTCCGGTACTCCCGCCGGGCTCCTCCGGTCACGGCCACCCCTCCATCGCGGACATCGAACTTTTTCGTATATTTAGTTAGACCATTCAACTAGGATGACCTTTGACGAGCAACCCATGTGGAGGTCCGATGTACGGCCTGTCCCCCGACCTGGCGGTGACCGCCCACGGGCCGATCCGGCTGGTGGAGCTGAACCGTCCCGACCAGCTGAACTCGGCGAGCGAGGGCATGCACACCGCGCTCGCCGAGGTTTGGGACCGCATCGCTGCCGACTCCGGGGCCCGCGCCGTCGTGCTCACCGGGCGCGGGCGCGCCTTCAGCGCCGGCGGCAACTTCGAGGTGATGACCCGGGTTCAGCGCGACGCGGCGTTCCGGGACCAGAACGTCAACGAGGCCCGCCGGATCGTCACCGGAATGGTGCGCTGCCCCCTGCCCGTGGTCGCGGCCGTCAACGGCCCCGCGGTCGGGCTGGGCTGCAGCCTCGCCCTCCTCAGCGACCTCGTGCTCATCGCGGAGGGCGCCCACCTGGCCGACCCGCACGTCCAGGTGGGCCTTGTCGCGGGCGACGGCGGGGCGCTGGTGCTGCCGCTGATCGTAGGGCTGGCCCGCGCGAAGGAACTGCTCTTCCTCGGCCGCAAGGTCGATGCCGAGGACGCCGTCCGGCTGGGGCTCGCCAACTCGGTCGTCCCCAAGGACGCGGTACTGGAGGAGGCCATGAAGTTCGCGCGGCGCCTGGCGGAACTGCCCGTCCAGGCGCTGCGCGATACCAAGCGAGCCGTGAACCTCCATCTGGAGCAGGCGATGTCGGGCGTCCAGGAGGCCGCGCTGCTCGCCGAACGGGAGAGCATGCACTCCCGTGATCACGTCGAGATCGTCCAGAAGCTCCTGTCCAAGGGCTGATCCGGCACGTTCTGGAGCCTGCCCCCAGTGCTCGCCCGATTCGCCGTCACACCGCGGCACACCGATCGCATCAGGAGTGGAAATGGACTTCGCCTTCGACGAGGCCCAGGAGGAGCTGCGCCGGACGGTGCGCGCGTTCCTTGAGGCCACGGCGCCGGAATCCGAGATGCGCCGCGTCATGGAGACCGAGGCCGGGCACGACCCCGCGCTGTGGAAGCGGATGGGAGCCGAACTCGGCCTGCAGGGGCTCGCGGTGCCGGAGCGCCACGGCGGTGCGGGCGCCGGTCCCGTCGAGGTCGGGCTGGTCATGGAGGAGATGGGGCGCGCCCTGCTGTGCGCGCCGTACCTGGCCTCCGCGGTGCAGGCCACGACCGCGCTGCTGCACAGCGACGATGAGGAGGCTCGCTCGGAACTCCTCCCCGCCCTGGCCGCCGGGGAGCGCGTCGGGACGCTGGCGCTGACCGAGGATTCGGCGCGGTGGGACCGCCAAGGCGTCACGCTGGCGGCCCGCCCCTGCCAGGACGGCGGCTGGCTGCTCGACGGGCACAAGACCTTCGTCCTCGACGGCGCGCAGGCCGGCATCGTCCTGACCGTGGCACGGACCGCCGACGAGATCGGCGTCTTCCGGGTGGACGGTGACGCCACCGGGCTCACTCGCACCGTCCTGCCCACGCTCGACCCCACACGGCGGCAGGCCCGCCTTGAGTACCAGGGCGTCCGGGCGCATCGGTTGCGCACCCGGGGCGACGCATGGGAACTCGTCGAGCTGGTTCTGCGCCACAGCGCCGCGGCCTTGGCGGCCGAGCAGGTCGGCGTGGCCTCCCGGGCGCTGGACATGGCGGTGGAGTACGCGAAGGTGCGGCATCAGTTCGGCCGGGCGATCGGTTCCTTCCAGGCCGTCAAGCATCTCCTGGCCGATGTGCTCCTGGAGGTCGAGTCCGCCAGGGCGGCGGCCTACGCCGCTCTGCTGGCCGCGCAGAACGGCGATCCGGACCTGCCCGCGGCGGCGAGCCTCGCCAAGGCGTTCTGCTCGGACGCGTGCGTGAAGGCCACCCAGGACAACATCCAGGTCCACGGCGGCATCGGGTTCACCTGGGAGCATCCCGCGCACCTGTACTTCAAGCGCGCGAAGACTTCGCAACTCCTGCTGGGCGACTCCGCCTACCACCGGGAGCTGCTGGCACAGGCGATCGGCCTGTGACGCGGCGTCACGTCCAGGAACCCGCGCTCGATCGAGTTCACTGGCGACTATCTAGTACAATCATTTAACTACTAACGTGGTGAGGAGAGGGCTCCGTGGACATCAGCTACCCGCCCGAGGCCGAGGCGTTCCGGGCGGAGGTCAAGGGCTTCCTCGCCGAGCGCCTTCCGGCGGACTGGCCCGGAATCGGAGCACTGGACGAGGAGGCCGCGTGGGAGTTCGCCCGGAGATGGCGTGAACTGCTCGCCGGACGCGGATACCTGTCGATCGCCTGGCCGGAGGAGTACGGGGGCCGCGGCCTTTCGAAACTGCACCAGGTCGTGCTGATGGAGGAACTGGCCCGCGCCGGCGTCCCCTTCGGCCTGCCGCAGGACACCTTCGGTCTCAAGATGCTGGCGAACACGCTGCTGCGCTGGGGCACGGAGGAGCAGAAGAAGCACTTCCTGCCCCGAATCCTGAGCGGCGAGGACACATGGTGCCAGGGCTACTCGGAACCGGACGCCGGATCCGACCTGGCCTCGCTGACCACCCGCGCCGACCTGGACAAGGGGGACGGTGAGGCGTGTGGGGAGTGGGTCATCAACGGGCAGAAGGTGTGGACCTCCGGAGCCCACCACAGCGACTGGATCTTCGTCCTGGCCCGGACCGACCAGGCGGCTCCCAAGCACCGCGGCATCTCGTTCCTCCTGGTGCCGCTGGACCAGCCTGGCGTGGAGGTGCGGCCGTTCCGGATGGCCGGCGGGCAGATGCACTTCAACGAGGTGTTCTTCACCGGGGCGCGCACCCGGGCCGACCTCGTCGTCGGAGGAGCCGGCAACGGCTGGACGGTGGCCCAGAGTCTGCTCGGGGTCGAACGCGGCGAGGAGGCCGCCACCAACCCCATCCTCTTCAAGGCCGAGCTCGAACGACTGCTCGAGCTGGCGCGGACGTACGGCAGGGACCGCGATCCCGTGATCCGCCAGCGCATCGCCTGGTGCTGGTCGAAGGTGGAGATCATGCGCCATCTCGGCCACCGGATCCTGACCGGATGGCTCAAGGGCGCCGAGCCCGGCCCCGAGTCGTCCATCGCCAAGCTCTACTGGAGCGAGTACCACCTCCAGGTCACCGACCTGGCCATGGACATCATGGGCATGCACGCCCAGGTGCCCACCGGCCGGCCACCGCTGCGGACCTACCGCACCGACGATCCCGGCGCCGCGAACTCCTCCGGCTCCTGGGCGGCCACGTACCTGATCGCCCGCTCCGGGACGATCTACGCCGGCACCTCCCAGGTGCAGCGCAACATCCTCGCCGAGAAGGTGCTCGGCCTGCCCCGCGAGCCGCGTCCGGCCTAGAAGGCCCTCGGGGCACAGGCCCGCACACCGACCGTTCCGCCTGAATTGGAGATGCCATGACCGACCTTTACGACGGGTTCGGCTCGCTGAAGTTCGACCGTCCCGCCGCCGGCGTGCTGCGGCTCGTCCTGGACGCCCCCAACCTCAACGCCGTGGGCCCGCGGATGCACCGCGAACTGGCCGACGTGTGGCCGGTCATCGACCGTGACGCCGAGACGCGCGCCGTCGTGGTCCAGGGCGCCGGCAAGGCGTTCTCCGCCGGAGGCACCTTCGACTCCATCGGGGCGATGGTCGAGGACTACGCGGTGCGCGTCCGGGTGATGCGGGAGGCCCGCGACATGGTCTACGGCGTGCTGAACTGCGCCAAGCCGGTGGTGTCGGCCATTCACGGGCCCGCGGTCGGAGCCGGGCTGGTGATCGGCATGATGGCGGACATCTCCATCGCCGGCCGCACCGCGAAGATCGTCGACGGGCACACCCGGCTGGGCGTCGCCGCGGGCGACCATGCCGCCATCTGCTGGCCTCTGCTGTGCGGCATGGCCAAGGCCAAGTACTACCTGCTGACCTGCGAGGCGCTCACGGGTGAGGAGGCCGAGCGGATCGGTCTGGTGTCCAAATGCGTCGACGACGGCGGCGAGCAGGACGAGGCCCTGCGCGTGGCCACCGGCCTCGCCGCGGGCTCGGTCAGCGCCATCAGCTGGACCAAGCGTTCCCTCAACCACTGGTACCGCTCCGCCTCCCCGATCTTCGAGGCCTCCCTCGGCCTCGAGTTCCTCGGGTTCGGCGGGCCGGAGGTCCTGGAGGGCGTGGCCTCGCACAGGGAGAAGCGCCGTCCCGACTTCGAGGCGGTGGGGCGGAAGAACCCGCTCGACCTCTGAGCGAATGGGACGGCGCGTGCGCGACGGAGGACGACGCGGTCAGTCGATGAGTTCGAGGAGGGTCTTGGGCCCGGCGGAATTGACCACGTCGTCGGCCGCGGTGATGTGGCGATGCCACAGCTTGGCCGCCTCCTCGGCCTTGCCGGCCTCGATCAGGTTCACCAGCCGCACATGCGCCCGGTGCCCCTTGCGCGCCTGCGCCGTGTGCTCGGGGTCGGAGCCCTCCGCGGCGACATGCGCCGCGTTCGCGCGGTCCACGATGTACCTCAGCATCCCGGCCAGAAGGATCAGGGTCTGGTTCCCGGTCAGCTCCACCAGGAGCCCGTGGAACCGGTCCTGCGCCTCCACCAGGGCGTCCGGATCCTCCAGCACGGCCTTCTCCGCGTCCAGCGCCTCCCGCAGCCGGGCGACGGCGCCCGCAGGCGGCTTCTGCGCCAGCGCACGCACGCACGCCGGTTCGATGATCGCGCTCGCCCCGAACACGTCGCCCAGCGATGTGTGGCGGTACTCCAGGATCAGTCCCGCGTACCGTGCCGCCACCTCGGGATCGGGAGCGCTCACACGCGCCCCGCCGTGCACGCCGCGGCGCACCGTGATCAGCGACTCGGACTCCAGCACCCGGAACGCCTCACGCAGGGTGGGGCGCGACACCCCGAACTGCTCCATCAGCGCCGACTCCGACGGCAGGACGTCGTCCACCGCCAGCTCGCCACGGATGATCTGACGACGCAACGCGCTCGCCACGAGTTCCGCCGTCTTGGGCACCCGGACCCGGCGGCCCACTCGCGCACGCCCCGCGGCGGGCACGGCGGAGACCTCCGTCGATGGAACGGCCCGCGCTACCTCAGCCACTTCTGACACCCCTCCGGACGCCTTGCAAGAACAGTCAGATGATTTCAACTAGCGCAACAAGAGTATCAGGATCCCCCTTTGTGCGGCGGCTTCCGTCAAGACCCCGGCATTGTGATCCAGGCCACTCCGGCCGCCCCTCCCGGCCCCCTCGGGCCACCATCGTCGCCAAGAACACAAAAAGGCTAACTAATTTACATATCTAGCTCTTTCTGGATACGCTGCGGACGGGATGACATCGCCGGGCCCGGCCCGGAACGAAGGAGTCGTCGATGACGAAGACCAAGGCCAAGCCGGTCGCCGAGGAGCTCTTCACCTGGCCCTCCGACGACCCGGGACTCATCGGCTCGCAGTGTGCCGGCTGCGGGCTGGTCGCCTTCCCCGCGGCCGGCCAGTGCGCGCGCTGCGGCAGCGAGGAGACCGCCCGCCGGACGCTGTCGAACGAGGGGACGCTGTGGACGTTCACGACCCAGGGGTTCCGCCCGCCGTCACCGCCCTATGACGGCAACGACACCGCCGAGACCTTCCGGTCGTACACGGTCGGCTACATCGAACTGCCGGACGGTGTCCTGGTGGAGGCCCGGCTGACCGAACCCGACCCCGCGGCCCTGACCATCGGGCAGCCGATGCGCATGGTGGTCGTCCCCTACAGCGTCGCCGACGACGGCACGCAGATCCTGACGTTCGCGTTCGCGCCGGCCGGCGCCGCTGAGGAGGCGTGATGGAAGCGGTCATCATCGGCGTCGGGCTGCACCCGTTCGGGCGCTTCCCCGGGAAGTCGGCCATGGACATGGGCGCCGAGGCCGTCCGGCTCGCACTGGCGGACGCGGGCGTCACGTGGCCCCAGATCCAGGGCGGCTTCATCGGCAGCCTGGAGGTGTCCAACCCCGACGCCATCGTCGGCCGGCTCGGCCTGACGGGCATCCCCCTGCGCGGCGTGTTCAACGGCTGCGCGACGGCCGGCACCGCGGTCTCGATGGCCGCCAGGGCCATCGAGACCGGCGAGCACGATCTCGCCATCGCCATCGGCATGGACAAGCATCCGCGCGGCGCGTTCGCGGCGGACCCCTCGGTCGCGGGCCTGCCCGACTGGTACGGGCAGACCGGCATGTTCCTCACGACCCATTTCTTCGGCATGAAGATCAACCGCTACATGCACGATCACGCCATCACCGAGCGGACGCTGGCCCGGGTCGCCGCCAAGAACTTCCGCAACGCCGCCGGCAACGAGAAGGCGTGGCGGCGCACGCCGCTGACCGTGGATGAGATCCTCGCGTCCCCGATGCTGAACCACCCGCTCCGGCAGTACATGTACTGCGGCCCGGACGAAGGCGCGGCGGCCGTCGTGCTGTGCCGCGCGGACCGGGCGCACAAGTACACGTCCACCCCTGTGCGCGTCCGGGCGAGCGTCCTGCGCAGCCGGAGGCTGGGGGCCTTCGAGGTGCAGAGCCCGGCGATGCCCGCCGGAGAGCACGCGCCGAGCCCGAGCGTGGACGCCTCCCAGGCGGCCTACGAGGCGGCGGGGATCGGCCCCGAGGACGTCCAGATCGCGCAGCTCCAGGACACCGACGCCGGCTCCGAGATCATCCACATGGCCGAGAACGGGCTGTGCAAGGACGGCGAGCAGGAGCTCCTCATCGCCGAGGGGGCGACCGAGCCCGGAGGGCGGCTCCCGGTCAACACCGACGGCGGCCTGATCGGCAACGGCGAGCCCATCGGCGCGTCCGGCCTCCGCCAGATCCACGAGATCGTGCACCAGCTGCGCGGCACCGCGGGAGCACGGCAGGTCCCGGGCTCGCCTCGGGTCGGCTACACGCACCTGTACGGGGCGCCCGGCGTCTCCGCCGTCACCATCCTGTCCACCTGACCCGGCCCACGCGGCCGGCGAAACGTCCAAGGAGCACACCGATGGCCCACGAAACCGCCGGCGGCGTCGGCGACCTGCCGGCGTTCACCGCCGAGGTCCGCGCCTTCCTCGACGCCCACGCCGCGGCCGGGGGCGAGGGAGCGGGCAGAGGAGAGGGCAAGGCGTCCGCCTGGGGTACGGGCGACGATCGGGTGGCCTACTTCAGCTCGGATCCGCCCGAGGTGGAGAAGCGCAAGATCCAGGAGGCGCGGGACTGGCAGCGCACGCGCTACGAGAACGGCTTCGGCTGGATCACCGGTCCCGGTGAGTACGGCGGCCGGGGGCTGACCCCGGTGCACGAGATGGTCTACAACGCCGTCGAGGCGGAGTACGGCGTGCCGGACACCGGCGTCCTCAGCGTCGTCGGCCTGGGCATGATCGGGCCGACGATCCTCGCCCACGCCCGGCCGCACGTGAAGGACCGCTGGCTACCCGAGATGTACCGGGGCGATGCCATCGCCTGCCAGCTGTTCAGCGAGCCCGAGGCGGGGTCCGACCTGGCGAGCGTGCAGACCCGCGCGGTCCGCGACGGGGACACGTGGGTCGTCGGCGGCCAGAAGGTGTGGACGTCGGTGGCGCACCACAGCCGGATCGGCCTGGCACTGACCCGCACCGATCCCGACGCCCCCAAGCACAAGGGCATCACCGCGTTCCTGGTCGACATGACCCTTCCGGGTGTCGAGGTGCGTCCGCTCCGCCAGATGACCGGCGGATCCGACTTCAACGAGGTGTTCCTCAACGAGGTCCGGGTTCCGGACGATCACAGGCTGGGCGAGGTGAACGGCGGCTGGACGGTGGCGCTCACCACGCTGATGAACGAGCGCGCCACCGTCGGCGGCGACGACGGCGGGCCGGCCGCCGGGGCGCTGTCACCGGAACGGCTGGCCGCGGTGATGCGGGCCACGTGGACGCTGGACGACCACGGGGTCCGGGGACGGGTGGCCGAGCTGCTGGCGGACGTGATGGCCACCGACCACCTCAACGCACGGGCGAGGCGGAGTATGCGGGCCGGTGTGACGCCCGGCCCGGAGATGTCGGTGTCCAAGCTGATGTACGCCCAGAACCTCACCCGCGCCGCGCATCTGGTCACCGACGTGTTCGGCCCGCGCGCCATCGCGGACTCGGGCGAGTGGGGCACCTACGCGTGGTCGGAGCTGCTGCTCGCCACGCCCGCCCTGCGCATCCTCGGAGGGACCGAAGAGATCATGAAGAACATCCTCGCCGAGCGTGTGCTCGGCCTGCCCAGGGAACCGGGGATCGACACCAGGTCGCCGTTCCGTGAGCTGCGCCGTTCCGGGTCCGGGAAGGAGACGGCATGAGCGAGGTCGCCGAACTCTCCGAGACCGAGCTGGACGAGCTGCGATCCGCCGTGCGGTCCTTCCTCGACGCCAAGTCGCCGGAGGAGGCCGTCCGCAAGGCGATGGAGAGCGAGCCCAGGTACGACCCACAGGTGTGGGCGCAGATGGCGGAGCAGCTCCGCCTGCCAGGGCTCGCGATCCCCGAGGAGTACGGCGGGGACGGCTTCGGCCACGTCGCACTGGGCGCGGTACTGGAGGAGATGGGCCGGGCCCTGGTCTGCTCGCCGTTCTTCGCGACCGTGGTGCTCGCCGCGCAGGCGCTGCTCGCCTCGGGCGACGCCGACGCGTGCGCCCGCCACCTCCCGGGGATCGCGGCGGGGACGACGACGGCCGCCCTCGCGGTCGCGGAACGGACCGGCGCCTGGGACCCGGTGCAGATCACCACGAAGGCCGTCCGGCGGAGCGAGGACGCCGCCGGAGGGTGGGAGCTGACCGGGACGAAGTCCTTCGTGATCGACGGCACGTCGGCCGACCTGCTGCTGGTGATCGCGCGCACCACGGCGGGGCCGTCCCTCTTCACCGTCGACCGCGACGCCCCGGGTCTCACCGCGGAGCCGATGGAGACGCTGGACGCGACCAGGGCCATGGCACGGCTGCGCATGGACCGCACGCCCGCCCTCCTGGCGGGCGCCGACGGCGCGGGTGGGCGGCTGATGGCACGCATCCTCGACTTCGCCGCCGTGGGACTGGCCGCCGAGCAGGCCGGCGGCGCGGCACGGTGCCTGGAGAGCAGCACCGCCTACGCGGGCACCCGTGTCCAGTTCGGCCGCCTCATCGGCAGCTTCCAGGCGGTCAAGCACAAGTGCGCGGACATGCTGGTCCAGGTGGAGCTGGCACAGGCCGCCGCGCGGGAGGCGGCGCGGCTCGCCGACCTGGAGGACGCGGGGTTCGCCGCGGCGGCCGCCGCCGCCCACCTGACGTGCTCCCGTGCGTACCTGGCCGCCGCGACGGAGAACATCCACGTCCACGGCGGCATCGGATTCACCTGGGAGCACCCGGCGCACCTGTACTTCCGCCGGGCCAAGTCCGCACAGCTGCTGTTCGGGGGGCCGTCCGCGTCCCACGAGCGGCTCCTGGAGCGGCTCGGGATCTGATCTTCCGGACGCCACCCGGTACGGCCCGCCGCGCTTGCGGCGGGCCGTACCGGTTCAGTCTGAGCGGTGCCGATCGGGCCGGATTCAGCGGAGTGCTCATGCCGCCGACCGGAAACGACGTGGCCCCGGACGGTGCTTCCGCATCGTCCGGGGCCAGGCCATGCCTGCTCACGGACCGCTCAGCCGAGGACTACACGGGGGTCGTCGCTGCCACAGGCGCAGCGCTCGGTGAGGACGCGGCCCGCCGTGTCCAGGACGATCTCGTCCAGGCCGGTGGCGCGCTTCTCCCTGACGGCGGCCACGGCGAGGACGCCGTCCCGTTCCGACACGTGCCATTCCGATCGGTTGACGTGGGCGCCCGAGCGCTCGGCGCACTCGATCGCCAGTGCCGGCCCCAGCGGAGCGATGATCCCCGCTCGCACGCCGGCCGCGCGCAGCCGCTCGGCCGCTCCGGGACGGACCAGGATGACCGGCGTGTCGCGGAAGAGATCGCCGATCATGACCTGGCCGCTCAGCGCCTCAAGGGTGTCGGTCGAGAGTCCGAGCACCGCGTGCAGGTCCAGCTCGCGATGGAAGACCCTGGTGCGCGCGTGGTCCCACCCCATCGCCTCCGCCGTCCCGTAGGTCGCCCCGAGGTTGCGCAGCGCCTCGATGACCGGCTGGAACCAGGCTCCCTCGTGACCCGAGAAGCTCACCAGGGCACAGTGGCCGCGTTCAAGGCCCAGCGCCTGCAGCCGCTCCTGCGTCCAGGCGGCGTCCCGGGCGAGGTCGTCCCAGGTGACCTCGTACTCCGCGACGCCGTCCGGCCGCTTGACGGGGACGAGGTACGCGGTGGGCGGGTGATCGAGCATGCAGGCGCGGGCGAGCGTGTCCCTGCGCACCATCACTGCTTCACCACCCTCGGGAACTTCGCCACGCTCCGCACGGTCGACATCAGCTCCTCCTCGGTATGCAGTTCCAGATCCGGCTCCACACCGGTCCGCTTGCCGATGCCCTCGCGGAGGCGCTCGGCCAGGTCACCGGTGTCCGCGGTGGCGGACGGGTCGTACCCGACCCGGACGTGCAGCCGCTCCACCTCGCGCGAAGACCGGACGATCTGGAAGACCCCGGCCGCCGTCTCCGGCTCCGCCTCCACGGCCTGCCACACATCGCGCAGGACCACGGGCCTTCCCTGGACCACGGTCTCGTCGCCGCGCCTGCCGGCCACCCACATGCGCGCGTGCGTGCGCCCGCAGGCGCAACCGTTCCGGGTGAGGCGCACCAGGTCCTCGCTGCGGTACCTGATGAGCGGCGCGGCCCGGTTGTCGAGGTCGGTGGCGACCAGCTCGCCCATCGCACCGTCGTCCACCGGCTCGTGGGTCGAAGGGTCCAGGCACTCGGCGAAGACCGTGTCCTCCCACAGGTGGAAGCCGTCGTGCTCGCGGCATTCCCAGGCGGTACCGGTGTCGGCCGCGCTCGTGTACTCGAAGAGCTCGATGCCCCACTCGTCCTGCACCTTCCGCCGCATCCGCGGGCTGATCGGCTGCCCTGCGCACGCGGCCCCCTTCAGGGACGAGAAGATCTCCTTCAGGTCGTGCTCGTGCTCCAGGTGCTCCAGTTCGACGAGCTGCGGGTACATGAGCTGGATGTACGCCGGCCGGTAGCGCCGGACCACCTCCAGCGTCTCCGGCATGCGCCCGAACCAGGTGTCGGCCGAGATCACCACCGCCCCGAGGGCGTGGTAGCCGTAGTCCATGAGGTTCCGGAAGGTTCCCGGCGGGCTGAGCACCCGGTCCCCCGGCCTCAGGCCCAGCTCCCACAGGTCCCGCAGCTGGGCGGTGACCAGGGGCGGGGCTCCGTCCCAGATCTCCGCGAAGAACTCCGGATCTCCCGTCGTCCCGGAACTGGACGTGATCGAGGTCAGCGCGGAGGGCGCCACGCACAGCAATCCCCCGTACGAGTCACCGGAGCGCGCCCGGTACTCGCGCAACATGTCCTTGCTGAAGGAGGGGATCCGCTCCTGGAAATCCTCCAGGGTCTTGATGTCGCGCGGATGCACGCCGTGGGAGTCCCACAGCTCCCGGTAGAAGGACGAGTTCTCGTAGGCGGCGGGCAGCAGCTCCAGGATCCGCCGTTCCTGCACTTCCCGGAGCGCTTCCCGAGGCATCGTCTCCACCTCGGGCTCGAGGTATCTGTCATCCGGCATGTGCCCTCCTCGTCCTTGGGGCATCATCCCCAGAATCACACAAATCAGTCAACTGATTCAGCTGAATAATCTCAGCTATCAGCACCCGTGGCCGCCCCCTCGCCCGCCGGACGCCATGTCGCGGCGAGCAGGACCAGCGCGCCCAGCACCCCCGCACCGCCGGCGGTCAGCGCTCCGGCACCCGCGTCCAGGACGCGGTCGAGCCCGAGCACCCGGTCGAGGGAGATCCGCCCAGGGCCGAGCAGGGCGAGGGCCACATTGACCACGGCGAGGACGAGCACGTACTCGTATCCGTCCTTGAACACGAAGAATCCGTTCCCGCGGTGGGCCGCCACCCCCGCGACCACCATCGTCCCGACCACGAACGCGCAGGCGAACGACGTGAGGAGCCCGAGAACCAGGGCGGCGCCCGCCGCCATCTCACCGGCGCCGCTCAGCAACGCGTGCAGTTTCGGGGGGCGCATCCCCATCGATCCGAACCAGCGGGCCGTTCCGGCCAGGCCGCCTCCTCCCCACAGGTGGTTGTAGCCATGGGCCGCCATGGTCGCCCCCACGACCACGCGCACCAGCAGAGCCGCCGCGTCCACCGACGTCATGCGCCATCACCTCGCCCTTCACACGTTCACTCGGGGAGCTTAACGCTAGCAAGTTTTATTTATATAGCTATATTGAGGAGCACACGTTCCCGCGCGAGAGAGGACGGCCGATGAGCGGCGCACTCCCGTACCAGATGATCGACTTCGACACCCACTCCTACGAGACCACGGACTGCTTCACCCGCTTCATGCCGAAGGGCAAGCTCGACACCGCCGTCCAGCCGGTGACGCTCGCCTCCGGAGACCAGGCCCTGCTGGCCAACCACCGGATCGTCAACGCTCTCGAGAACCATCTGGACAAGGCCTACGTGCCGGGCTCCCTGGCCGAGATGCTCCGGCAGCGCTCCCAGGGGGACGCCGTGGACGCCGAGCGGTTCTTCGAGGACATGAAGGACGAGTACCTCGACCGGGACGCCCGCCTGGCCAAGATGGACGAGCAGGAGATCGAGCGGGCGCTGATGTACCCCGGCGGCTGGGGCCTGCTGGCCGAGGCCTACCTCGACGGCATCGAGCCGCTGTACGACAACCTGCGTTCCTTCAACAGGTGGATGAACGAGGACTGGGGCTTCGCCTACAAGGACCGCATCTACGCCCCAGCCATGCTCTCGCTGCGGGACCTCGACCACGCCGTCGCCGAACTGGAGGCGGTGCTCGACGCCGGCGCCCGGTTCATCCTGCTCCCCGCAGGCCCGGCCTACGGCCGGTCTCCGGGCGACCCGTACTTCGACCCGTTCTGGGCGCGGATCAACGAGGCCAAGGCGCACGTCGCCTTCCACATCTCCGAATTCCACTACCAGGCCGACGTCGCCTCGCACTGGGGCTGGGGCCTCGTCCCGCCCTTCCAGTTCTCCGCCTGGCAGTGGCAGAACACCTACGGCGAGCGGCCCATCACCGACACCCTCTCCGCGCTGATCTTCGACAACCTCTTCGGCCGCTACCCCAACATCAACGTCGTGGTCAGCGAGTTCGGCGCCGAATGGGTGCCGCACTTCCTCAAGCACATGGACAAGAGCCGCGGCATGGGCCGCAACGGCGTCTGGCTCGGCGGCCAGCTCGCGGAGCGGCCGAGCCGCGTGTTCCACGGGCACGTCAAGGTGGTCCCCTACCCCGAGGACGACATCCTCGGCCTCGTCGACCGGCTCGGGACCGCGGACTCGCTGGTCATGGGCTCGGACTGGCCCCACGCGGAAGGGCTGGCCGACCCGAGGGACTACTTCGACAAGGTCGCCGGCCTCGGCGAGGAGAACCGCAGGAAGTTCCTGCGCGACAACGCGCTGCCCCTGCTGTCCTCCTGACCGGACCGGACAGCGGGCCGGGATTCCCGCCACAGCACGTAAGCCGTTCCACCACGAGCCGACCGGCATCGGGTGGAGCGACTTACGCATAGGCGTCCGGATGCCGGCGCTCCGATCCGGATCACATCCGGGGCAGCATGCCCAGTGCCGTCACGGCCGTGGAACCCGCGTCGACCGGCAGCACGGCGGCGGTGATCCAGCCGCTCTCGTCACCGGCGAGGAACAGCGCCGCCCAGGCGACGTCCCATGCGCAGCCCTCGACCTGCAGCAGGTTCGCCTTGCGGCGCGCTTCCCGGCCCTCGTCTCCGCCGCGGTTCCCGATCGGGGTGTGCAGGTGGCCGGGCACAAGGCAGTTCACCCTTATCCCAAAGCGGCCCCACTCGTATGCGAGGTCCGCGGTCAGCGCGATCACCCCCGCTTTCGAGGCGCCATAGGCGCCGCTCCCGAAGGCGCGGACGGCCGCGACCGAGGAGACGTTGACGATGGAGCCGCCACCGGCCCCCCGCAGATACGGCAGCGCGGCGCGGCACGTGACCATCGTCCCGCGCAGGTTGATCTCGACGACCCGCTCCCACCGGCGCCGATCCGGGTCGTTCACGGCTCCGCCGGTGACGCCGGTGTTGTTGACGAGCACGTCGAGCCGCCCCGTCTCGGTCACGAGATGCTCCACGGCGCGCTCCACGGCCGCTTCGTCGGTCACGTCCGCGGCGAGCGGCAGCGCGCGCCCGCCCTGCCGCTCGATGAGGGCGCAGGTCCACCCCGCACGCTCGGCGTCGGCGTCCAGCACGCCCACGGTGGCTCCCTGAGCGGCGAGAAGAACCGCGGTGGCGGCCCCGGTGCCGAGGAAGCCCGGGTCCGGGCCACCACCCCCGCCGGCCACCAGTGCGGAGCGCCCGTGCAGCCGGTCCCCGCGCAGCCGCAGCGTCGCGGCCCTGCTTCGCGCCCTGTCCGTGTCCCGATGGTCCATCACGGCCTCCCAGGTCGATCAACGTTCGCCGCAGGCGGGGAGCGGCGTCGCCCGTGCGGCCCTCATCAGGCCGTCACCAGGGATGACATCTCGCGGATACAGCTTAAATATATAACGAATCTCTTTACTTGTCCTTGTTGCACTGTTACGTTCCTCACACGCGCACGGCTCTGAGTCCGGCGCGCGCCCTGGAGCAATCCTCGGGGCCGCCGCCCTTCTTTCACCGGCGCCCCGTCTACGAGGGAGACACCTGATGACCAGACCATTTCGCCTGCTCGGAACCGTCTGCCTCAGCGCCGCGGCTCTCACCCTCGCCGCCTGCGGCGATTCCGGCGAGGAGGCGGCGGGCGGCACCGTCAACCCCGCCCTCACCAAGTCCGAGATCAAGATCGGGATGATCGTGTCGAAGACCGGGGCCAGCTCCTCGTCGAGCAAGAGCGGAGCGGACGCCGCCCTCGCGTGGGAGCGCTGGGTCAACGCCGGCCAGGGCATCGCGGGGCACCCGGTCAAGGTGGTCATCAAGGACGACAAGAGCGACGGCGCCAGCGCGACGGCCGCCGCCAAGGAACTCCTCGCGGATCCGCAGGTGCTGTCGATCAGCACCGAAGCCGCCAACACCGAGCAGCCGGTGTCCGCCGTGCTCGGCGGCCAGGACGTCGCCGTCATCGGCGCGACCGGCTACCAGACCAAGATCTGGACCGGGTACCCGAACTACTTCCCCACCACGCCTCAGGCGTTCCCCGGCAACGTGCTCGCGCAGTTCGCCGCGGCCAAGGCGGTCGGCGCCACCAAGTGGGGCTCCGCCTACTGCGCCGAAGTCGCCGCCTGCAAGGAGGCCACCGCCCTGTACGGGCCGGCCGCGCAGCAGGTGGGCCTCCAGCTCACCGGATCGGTCGCCGTGTCGACGACGGCGCCCAACTACACGGCCGAGTGCCTGCGGCTCAAGGAGAAGGGCACGGACTTCCTCCAGATCTCGATCGCCCCGGCGGCCGGCCACAAGCTCATCTCCGACTGCACCGCCCAGGGGTACAAGGGCTACTTCGGCGCCACCGCCGGCTCGGTCAACGCCGAGCTCACCAAGGTGCCGAACGTCAAGCTCGCCGGCGGTCTCCAGGGCTTCCCCTGGTGGGCCGACGACCAGCCGGTCAAGCAGTTCCGCGACGCCATGCAGAAGTACGCACCGGACGCCGACCACGAGAACCCGGCCGCCACCGCGGTCTGGACCGCTCTCGAGGTGACCCGCAAGGCCGCTGCGAACGTCGGCGACAAGCCGGCCCGCAAGGACATCATCGCCGGTCTGCACACGTTCAAGGACGAGGACCTCGGCGGCCTGCTGCCCCAGAAGCTGACCTACGCGGAGGGCAAGAACGGCCCTGCCATCAACTGCGTGTGGCTGTACAAGCTGGAGAACGGCAAGTTCACCAGCGCCCCGCTCTCCGGCCCGTCCGGTAACAGCGTCACCAGCGGCACGCTGAAGACCGACTGCGTGACCGCCCCCACCGCGGGCTGAGTTCCGTGATGCAGGAGCTGATCCCCTTCATCGTCAGCGGGCTGGCGATCGGCGCCGTGTACGGCCTGATCGGCACCGGCCTGGTCGTGACCTACAAGACGTCCGGCATCTTCAACTTCGGCCACGGTGCGCTCGCCACCGTCGCGGCCTACGTCTTCTACTGGCTGCACGTCAACCAGGGCCTCGGCTGGCAGGTGTCGGCGGCGGTGACCGTGCTGCTGGCCGGTCCCCTGCTGGGGCTGGTCATGGAGCTGATCGCCCGCCGGCTGGCCCCGCAGCGGGTGCCCATGAAGATCGTCGGCACCGCGGGGCTGATCCTTCTCGTGCAGGGCCTTGGGACGATCAAGTACGGTCCCGACCCCATCACGGTGGAGAGTTTCCTGCCGAACGCGGAGGGAGCCTTCGGGGTCGGGTCGGTCAACGTGCAATACAAGTACGTGTTCACGGCGGCGATCGCCGTCGTCGCGGTCGCCGCGCTGTGGGCCCTGTTCCGTTTCACCCGGACCGGGCTGGCGATGCGCGCCGTGGTGGACGACCCGGACCTCCTCGACGTCAAGGGCACCAGCCCGGTACGCGTGCGGCGGATCGCTTGGCTCATCGGTTCCACGTTCGCCGCGCTCTCGGGCGTGCTGCTGCTGCCCCTTGTGGGACTGGAGCCGATCGCCCTCACGTTCCTGGTGGTCACCGCGTTCGGCGCCGCCGCGATGGGCGCCTTCACCAACATCCCGCTGACACTTCTCGGCGGACTCGTGCTGGGCGTGGCCAGCGACATCACCAAGAAGTACCTGGTGGACGTGAGCTGGCTGTCCGGTGTCCCGTCCAGCCTGCCCTTCGTGATCCTGGTCGCGGCGCTGCTGTTCACCCCCAAGCGCCGGCTCCGGCCACCGTCCGCGGTCGAACACCGGCCGCCGCCGCAGTGGCGGGCGCCCGGCCGGGTGCGGCTCGCGGCGGCGGTCGTGGTGGTGGCCCTGCTGGCGGCGGTCCCGCTCTTCGCCGGCACGAAGCTGACCTTCTACATCGTCGGGCTCACCCAGGTCGTGATGTTCCTGTCGCTCGGGCTCCTGGTGCGCACCTCGGGGCAGGTCTCCCTGTGCCACGCGGCCTTCGGCGCGATCGGCGCCGTCGCCTTCTCCCAGCTGGCCGTGGACCACGGCCTGCCGTGGCTGGTGGCGATGCTGCTGGGCGCGCTCATCGTGGTACCGGTCGGCGCACTCGTCGCGCTGCCCGCGATCCGGCTGTCAGGGCTCTTCCTGGCCTTGGCGACGCTGGGCTTCGGAATCATGGTGGAACGGCTTTTCTACCCGCTGAACTGGATGTTCACCCCGTTGAGCAACGGCCGTGACATGCCCCGGCCGTCGTTCGCGCAGGACGACCGCGCCTTCTACTACTTCGTCCTCGCGACGGTCGTGGTGATCGGCGCGGGCGCCGTCGCCGTGCAGCGCGCGCGGCTGGGCCGCATGCTGCGCGGCATGGCCGAGGCACCGGTCGCGGTGTCCACGGCGGGCCTCAGCACCAACGTGACCAAGCTGCTGGTCTTCTGCCTCTCCGCGTTCGTGGCCGGGATCTCGGGCATCCTCTACGGGGCGACCCTGCACTCGGCGGGGACGACCGACGTGCACTACACCTCGTTCCACTCCATCATCCTGCTGGCGACGCTGGCACTCGCGCCGTTCGCCGAGCCGTGGTACGCGGTCTTCATCGGGATGACCGCGGTCATCCCCGGCTACCTCCCCGGTGCGGACACCGGCTACTGGCTCAACGCCGCGTTCGGGTTGTTCGCCGTCCAGGTGGCCATGTCCGGCGGGACTCCGCCCATGCCCGAGCGCCTCCGCAAGGCCGTGGAACGGCTCGGCGGGAAACGGCGCACCGCTGATTCGGCGTCGACCGGCGGCGGCTCCGCGCAGGAGACCGCGCCGGCGGCCGGCGCCCGCCCGGGCGACGGCTTCCGGATCCGCGGGCTGACCGTGCGCTTCGGCGGCGTGACCGCCGTCAACGGCGTCGACCTGCATGCGCCCACCGGACAGATCACCGGTCTGATCGGCCCGAACGGCGCGGGCAAGTCCACGATGTTCAACGCCGGCACCGGCCTGATCAGACCGGACTCCGGCCGGGTCACCATGCACGGCCGGGACATCACCCGGACACCGCCCGCCGCCCGGGGCCGAGCCGGGCTCGGCCGCACCTTCCAGATCATGAACCTGTGCGACTCGCTCACCGTGGCCGACAACGTCTCGCTCGGCCACGAGAGCGCCCTGGCCGGCGTTCGCCCGTGGTCGCAGCTGGCCGCGCCGCGCGCGCAGTGGCGCCGGACCCGGGCCGCCGCCGTCGAGGCGATGCGGTTGTGCGGCATCACCCATCTGGCCGACCGGCAGGCGGGGGAGCTCTCCACCGGCGAACGCCGGCTCGTCGAGCTGGCGCGATGCCTGGCGGGCCGGTTCGACGTGCTGCTGCTGGACGAGCCGTCCTCCGGTCTCGACCAGGAGGAGACGGAGCGCTTCGCCGAGGTGCTCAAGGAAGTCGTCCGCGAACGCGGTGTGGGCATCCTCCTGGTCGAGCACGACATGTCCCTCGTGATGCGCGTGTGCGCCCACATCCATGTTCTGGACTTCGGAGAGATGCTGTTCGAGGGCGACCCGGATGCGGTCCGGTCCTCGGAGGTGGTGCGCTCGGCCTACCTGGGCGAGGGCGAGATCGAGGGCGTCGACAACGTTCAGGAGGCCAAGCGATGAGCGGCTCCGCCACCGTTCACGAACCTGCGGCGCTCTCGCTGCACGAGGCGCGGGCGGGTTACGAGGAGACGACCGTCCTGCACGGGGTCTCGCTGACCGTGCCGAAAGGGGCGGTGGTCGCCCTGCTCGGAGCCAACGGCGCCGGCAAATCGACCCTGCTGCGGACCGCCGCCGGGCTGAACCGCGTCCAGGCGGGCCGGATCGAGTTGCTGGGCGAGGACGTCAGCGGGCTGCCTGCCCACCGGCGTACCGGACGCGGGCTCTGCTACATCCCCGAAGGGCGCGGCATCTTCCGCAATCTCACGGTGCGGGAGAACCTCGCGCTTCAGGCCGCGCCCCGCGGCGGGCCCACCGCCGTCGAGCGGGCGGTCGAGGCGTTCCCCGCGCTGTCGGGCCGCCTCGACCAGACCGCCGGCACCCTGAGCGGAGGCCAGCAGCAGATGCTGGCCATGTCCCAGGCACTCCTGCGCGATCCCGCGGTGGTGCTGGTGGACGAGGCGTCGCTCGGCCTCGCCCCCGTGATCGTCGACGAGGTGTTCGCGTTCCTGGAGGGTCTGGCCGCGCGCGGAGTGTCCTTGCTGGTCGTGGACCAGTTCGCCCAGCGGGTGCTGCAGATCGCCACACACGCCTACGTGCTGCGGCGCGGCCGGATCGGCTACGACGGCGAGCCGGGCGAGCTGCTCCGCGGCGATCTCTTCGCCAGCTACATCGGCGCCTGAGGTCCGAGGCGGGCCGTGTCCGGAACACCGGACACGGCCCGCCTCGGTCATCGTGGGCGTCCCGCAGGCCGGTGGCCTCGGTTCACCGTGCGCAGGACGTTCGGACGGGGCGCCCTACCGGGGCGCGGTCTCACGCAGCACGCGGCGGAGGACCTTGCCGTTCGCGTTGCGCGGCAACTCGGTGACGAAGTGCCAGTACGCGGGCACCTTGAAGCCGGACAGCTCGGCGCGGACGAAGGTCCTCAACAGCTCGGGCTCCGGCGGCGCGCCCGGGTCCGCCGGGACGAGGAAGGCGGCCACGGTCTGGCCGAGCCGCGCGTCCGGCACGCCCACCACGGCGACGTCGGCCACCCCCGGATGCGCCGCAAGGACCGTCTCCACCTCCACCGGATGCACGTTCTCACCGCCCCGGATGATCATGTCGCTGCGGCGGCCGGACAGGTACACGTAGCCGTCCGGGTCGATCCGCCCCAGGTCCCCGCTGTGCAGCCAGCCCTCGGCGTCCAGCACGAACAGGTGGTCCCCGCGCGCGTGCACCTCGCCCACGCCGTCCGCACCGGGACGGTCGATGCGCAGCTCGACGCCGGGGGCCGCCCGGCCGACCGACAGGAGCAGCTCCTCGCGCCCCGCCACCGCCGCACGATGGTCGGCGGGTGTCAGCACCGAGATCGGCGAGCCCTCGGTCTGCCCGAACATGTTGAGCATGCGGACCCCGGGCACCGCCGCGTACGTCGCCCTCAGCGTCTGCGGGCGCATGGGGGCACCGCCGTACTGCAGGACCCGCCATCGCGCGGGGCCGAGCTCGCCGGCGGCCAGCAGCATCTCCAGCATGGACGGCACCATGCTGGTGTGGGTGGCGCCCATGGCGCACAGATGCCGCCAGCCCTCGACGGTGAAGCGCGGAATCCCGGTCATGCGCGCCCCCGCGCCGAGCGCGACCGCAACGTTCCCCAGACCGGAGAGATGGTGGAACGGCGCGCTGCCGCCGTAGAGGCTGTCGGGGCCCAGTTCGCAGAGCGCGCCGTTGACCCTCGCTCGGGCGGCCAGACGCCACTGGGGCATGGGTACCGGCTTTGGAGCCCCTGTGGTGCCGGAGGTATGCAGCACGACGGCGACGTCCGCCGGCCGGGCGGACAGAAGCCGCTCCCCCGGTTCGAACGGAGGTACGGGTACGAGGCGGCGCCCGGTCCGCTCCGCCACATCGCGTCCCAGTGCGGCGTACTCCGGCTGGGCCAGTACCACCGGTGCGGCGAGCCCTTCGACCACGGCCGCGATCTCGCGCGCCGTCATCCGGGTCCCCAGTGGGGCGACCGGGTGCCCGGCGCCCGCTCCGGCGATCACGAGCGCGAGAGCCCCGGGCGAGGAGGCGATCAGAGCGGGCACCGCCTCCCCCTCCGGGAGGCCGAGCGAGTCCATCCAGTGCGCGGCTCCGGCCGCACGATCGAGCAGTTCGCGGCCGCCCCAGGTCACGTCACCGTAGACGGCGGCGGGCCGGCCGTGATCGTAGGCCGCAGCCACCATCTCCGACCACGTGATCTCGCGCGGATCAGTGGCCATGGCGGTGCAGCAGGTCGTCGGGGAGGGCACCGCGATGACGCAGCCAGAGGGGATGCAGCGGGACGGAGGCGGTCAGCGTCGCCGCAGCACGGAAGGCGTCCGGACCGGTGCGCTCGATCGTCGGCAGCGGCCGCAGGTTCTGCCATGCCTCCGCGTTCCCCGGCGTGGCGACGGCGCCGCCGGACGCCGTCGAAGAACTGTTCACAGTGGGCACGTTCGTCCTCTCCGTGCTCAACCGGGCAGGAACGGATCGCGGGTGGCCTCCTGCGGGTCGAACTCCGGGGGAAGCCCCGCGAACTTCGGCGGGCGCTTCTGCGTGAAGCTCACCACGCCCTCCCGGAAGTCCGGGGAGCCCGCGAAGTACTCCATCGCCGAGTAGCTGCGCGCGAGCGCCTCGGGGAAATCCCGGTCGAGGTCGCCGTAGACCTGGTGCCGGACGACGGCCATCGCGCGAGGTGAGCAGTTGCGGGCGATGTCGCGGGCGTAGGCGCGGGCGGCGTCCATGAGCTCACCGGGCTCCACGACCCTGCTGACCAGGCCCAGTGCCTTCGCCTCGTCGGCGTCGAAGGTCCGCCCCGAAAGCAGCAGGTCGAGCGCGTTCTCCAGGCCGATGAGCCGGGGCAGCACGTAGGGCAGGTTGTACTCGCCCGCCAGCCCGCGCCGCGTGAACGCGGTGCTGAAGCGGGCCCCGCGCGCCGCGAACCGCACGTCGCAGATCAGCGCCTGGATCAGGCCGACGCCCGCGCACCCGCCGTTGATGGCGGCGATCATCGGCTTCGGCAGCAGCCGCCGGCTGTACATGGGACTGCGGCCTTCAAGGTGCAGGCCCTCCCCCGGCCGGGAGTTCTGCTCCAGCCGCTGCATGTCCATGCCGGGGCAGAACGCCTTGCCCGCACCTGTGACGATCACGACGCGGACCCGGGGGTCGGCCGCCGCCCGGTCCAGCAGTTCGAAGAACCGCGTCTCCATGAGGGGATTCCAGGCGTTCTTACGCTCCGGCCGGTTGAGGGTGAGGGTGGCGACGCCGTCCTCGTCCACGTCGTACAGGACCAGATCCGTATCGGCTCGGGCGCCGGCTCGCTCGGACATCACTCGCTCCTCATGTCGTTCGGCTCGGAATCGGCCGCCCTACACCGGGCCGCTCTCCGGACACGGCCAGAACGACCTGGCCTCGGGCGCAAACGGCCCCGTCGGCCCGGCGGACCTCGACCTCGGAGAAATGGATGCGGCCTCCGCGTCGCACGCAACGCGCGTGGGCGACCACCTCAGGGCCCGGTGCCGGGGCAAGGTACTGGAGGGACAGGGACACGGTGCTGATCCGGCTGCCCCTGGAGAAGTCGTGCCCGGCCATGACGGCGCCACCGCCGGCGGTGTCGATCAGGGCGGCGATCAGGCCGCCGTGGAAGACACCGTCGTGCGCGGTCAGGCGTTCGGCGAACGGGAGCGCCATCTCGACCCCGTCCGGGTCCCAGCGCCTGACGCTCATGCGGCAGTCCCGGTTGAACTCGACTCCGCGTTCCCAGTGCTCGCGGAACCAGGCGCGCAGTTCCTGCTGCTCCTGCTCGCTCGGCGGGCCTGGCCTGGTGACGGTCATCCGTCGTCCTTCCGTGTTTCCGGCGGGGAGATCAGGCGCCGGGCTCGGCGCCGACCAGCGAGACGAAGGAGACGCATTCACCCGGGGCGCCGCCGAGGTTCTGGGTGAGAGCGAGCCGGCGTCCTTCGGCGAGGGACGCGATCCGGCGTTCGGGCGGGGCCTCGCCGCGCAGCTGCAGCCATGCCTCGAACATCATCCTCAGCCCGGACGCGCCGATCGGGTGCCCGAACGCCTTGAGCCCCCCGTCCGGATTCACCGGGAGGTCCCCGTCGAGGTCGAAGACGCCCGACCGCACGTCCTTCCAGGCCTGGCCCCGATCAGAGAACCCCAGGTCCTCCATCAGGACCAGCTCGGTGGGGGTGAAGCAGTCGTGCACCTCGGCCATCGCGATCTGCGCCCGGGGGTCGGTCACGCCCGCCTGCCGGTAGGCGTCCCGCGCCGAGGCCACCACTTCGGGGAAGGTGGTGAAGTCGTACCCCGGATCGCTCGCGCCGGCGGCCGCCCCGGCCACGAAGGACAGCGCCTTCACGAAGATCGGCTTGTCGGTGTGGCGGTGGGCGTCCTCGGCCCGCACCACGATCGCCGCCGCCGACCCGTCCGAGACGCCGGAGCAGTCGAACACGCCCAGCATGCCCGCCACGGCCGGCGCCGCCTTGATGCGCTCGATCGGCACTTCCTTGCGGAACTGCGCCCTCTCGTTGCGCGCGCCGTTCACATGGTTCTTCCACGCGACCCGCGCCAGCACGTCCTTCAGCTCCGCGGTGTCGACCCCGTACCGCCTGGCGTACGCGGGTGCCAGAAGGCTGAAGGACGCCGGAGCCGTCATGTCGTTCATGCCGACGGTGCCGTCGTCGGGCACGGGAGCCCCGCTCAGGCCGGAGAAGCCCGAGTCCTTGAGCTTCTCCACACCCACCGCCATGGCCATGTCATAGGCGCCCGACGCCACCGCGTAGCAGGCCTGGCGCAGCGCCTCCGAGCCGGTGGCGCAGAAGTTCTCGACGCGGGTCACCGGCTTGTCGGCGATGCGCAGAGCCCTGCTGAGCGTCAGTCCCGAGACGCCCGACCCCTGCGTGCCGAGCCAGAACGCGTCGACGTCGGCCAGGGCGACGCCCGCCGACTCGGCCGCGGCGGTGGTGGACTCCACCAGCATGCCGTCCACCGACCTGCCCCAGTGCTCTCCGAAGGCGGTGCAGCCCATGCCGACGATCGCGACCCGATCCCGGATGCCGTTCGATCCCACCGGTCTCCTCCTCAGCCTCGTGCGGCGGCGCGGCGCGCGGGCCGGGCCTTCCAGAAGTAGTTGTGCACGCCCCGTGCGGTCCGGGTGCGCCGGAACGACATCTCCACCCGGTCCCCGATCCGGAGCGATCCGGGGTCGGCGTCGGTCAGCTCGCACCGCATCCGGCCGCCGCCGTCGAAGTCCACGACGGCCATGACGGTCGGCGGGCTGAGCGAGTACGCCAGATGGTCGATGGTGAAGGTCGCGATCGTCCCGGCCACGTCCGCCATCGGCTCGGGCTCCATCGGCCCGGCATGCCGGCATTCCCGGCAGACGTCGGCCGGCGGGAGATGGCGGGAGCCGCAGGCGGCGCACCGGCCCGCCACGAAGGCGTACTTCCACTCGGCCGAGCGCAGCATGGGCGGCGCGTAGGGCGGTTCGGGGTCGGGCCGGCGGGGCGGTTCCCGGTCGAGAAGGCCCCGCCATGTGAGGAAGGCCGCGTAGCTGAGCGAGTCGTTCCCGCTCTCGATCTGCTCGGCGACCGCCGGCGTCGCCCTTCGCGCCGCCAGTGCCTCGGTGGTGCGCAGGACGAGCACCGAGACGCCGTCGGCCAGCAGCATGACGGCGATGGTCTCGCCGGGCCCGGCCCGGTCGAGCACATCGCACAGCACGACGCCGAACTGGGCCGTCCCCGGGTTCCCGATGGTGCTCGCGAGGTCGTCCGCCCAGGCCTCGCGCGGGACGCCGGTCCGCGCCGCGGCGCTGCGGACCGCTCGCCCGTGGGTGCCCGCGACGATCAGGCGATCGACGTCCTCCGGGGTCAGGCCCGCCTGCTTGAGCGCGTCGGCGAACGCCGCGCCGGCGAGCGGCGCGTAGGCCTGCTCGCCGAAGCGCTCCTCCCACGTCCGCGACGACGCCTCGCCCGGGATCCGCCACCGGTCCAGGAACTCCGCCGTGGACCAGGCGCGGGCGAGGACGTCCGCGATCACCGGGGCGGTGGAGGCGGTGTCTCCCGAACCTGCGAACAGGAACGCCGCCGCCGCGTCACCGCCGTCGCGCTCGTCCGCGCCGCCGGGAAGCCCGCCACGCAGATCCGACAGGACGGCCAGGGTCGGTACCGGAGAGTCCTGGGCCGCCGTGACCGCCGCGAGGCCGGACCGGACGGCGCCGCACATGTCCGCCGCGGGAGCGGTCCGGTCGAGCCGCAGCGCCGCGTGCACGGCGGTCGCGTTCGTCTTGTCGGTGTAGGCCGGGGCCGACGTGGCGAAGAGCAGCTGACGGGGGGCGCGGCTCTCGGAGAGGCCGCGCAGCGCGGCGCGCGCGGCCTCCACCGCCATCGACGTGCTGTCCTCGTCGTGCCCGGCGACCGAGCGCGAGCCGGGCGCGGGCCCGGCTCCCAGCACGGCGGCGATCTCCGCTCGCCGCAGCCTGTGGTGCGGTACGTAGGCGCCGTAGGCGACCAGTCCACCCATCGGACCCCCTCATGTCAGATATAGCTATATAATTAGACTACTTTAGCAAAGCTTGCACGGCTCGGCACCCCGGGACGACGCCCGACAAGGCTTGCTGAATATAGCTAGATATATAGAATAGTTGGACTATACCGGCGCAGGTTCAGGAGGACGGATGACCAAGATCTGGGCCAACTCGGCCGACTCCCACGTACTCGAGCCCGAGGACCTCTGGGTCCAGGCACTCCCCCGGCGGCTGGCCGATCGCGCCCCGCGCAGCGAGCGCGGCGACCGGTTCGAGGTGCTCTACATCGACGGCGACCGGGTCAGCCGTCAGCTCAACGACATGATGGACGCCATCCGCCCACCGGGCGCGCGCGACCTGGACGTCCGCCTCAAGGACCTCGACCAGGAGGGCGTCTGGGGCCAGGTGGCCTTCCCCTCGATGGGGTTCTGGTCCGTGCTGATCCGCGACCGGGAACTGGCCCGCGAGGTCGTCCGCTCCTGGAACGACTGGGCGCACGCGGAGATCATGCAGCGCACCGAGCGGATCTTCACGCCCGCCTGCGTCTCCATGGCGGACATGGACGACGCGGTCGCCGAACTGGAACGCGCCGCCGAGCTGGGCTTCCAGGCGGTCTTCCTGCCCACCCAGACCGCTCCCGGAGAGGAGTACGGCCTCGACCGCTGGGAGCCGCTCTGGACCGTCGCGGAACGGGCCGGCATCGCCCTGGCCTTCCACATCGGCACCGGCGGCGACACGGTCCTCTACCGCGGGCCGGGCGGGGCGGTGGTCAACTTCATGGAGACCACCTACCCCGGCATGCGCGTCGTGTCGCACATGGTCGCCGGCGGCGCCCTGGACCGCCACCCCGATCTGAAGATCTTCATCGCCGAGGGCGGCGCCTCCTGGCTGCCGGCCATCGCCGACCGGATGGACGAGGCCTACCGCCAGCACGGCATGTTCGTGCGGCCCAAGCTCAGCCGCCTGCCCAGCGAGATCATGAAGCAGCAGGTGTACGCGTCATTCCAGCACGACGTCAGCGCCGTGGACACCGTCCGCTACACCGACTACCAGAACGTCATGTGGGGGGACGACTACCCCCATCTGGAGGGCACGTACGGGCACACGCAGGAGACGCTCCGCGGGCTGTTCGACGGCGTGCCGGACGACGTCCGCGAGCGCATCACCCGCGGCGCGTTCAGCGACCTCTTCAACGTCCCGGAGCAGACGCCCCGGCAGGCGGCGGTCTGAAGGCCGCTCGACGAACGCGTAAGGCGGCGGAGCCCGTACGGGGCACTCCGCCGCCTGGCGCGTTCATGCCGCTCAGCCCGCGCTGCGGCCGCCATCGATCACGTAGCACTGGCCGGTGATGTAGGACGCCTCGTCCGAGGCCAGGAAGAGCGCGAGGTTCGCCACTTCCTCGGCGGTTCCGAGCCGTCCCATCGGGATCCTGTCCGACAGCATCCGCAGCAGGTCCGGGGGGCTGCCGTCCAGGATCGCGGTCTGCGTCGTGCCGGGACACACCGCGTTCACCCGGATCCCGTCCTTGACGTACTCCAAGGCCGCCGCCCTGGTCATCATCACCTGCGCCCCCTTGGAGGTGATGTACGGGGACGAGCCGGGCGTGGCCCGGAATCCTCCGATCGAGGCGGTGTTGACGACCGACGCCCCGTTCGGCGCTTCCAGCAGGAGCGGCAGGGCGTATTTGAGGACCATGTAGGAACCTCGCACGTTCACGGACATCACCCGGTCGAAGGCGTCCATGCCGGTCTCGTGGACGCGGGCCCGGCCGCCCGAGATGCCGGCGTTGTTCGCCAGGACCTCCAGTCGGCCGTGACGCTCCCGGCAGTGATCCATCAGCGCCCGGACCGCCGTCTCGTCGCTGACATCGCACGAGAAGGGCTCCACGTCGCCATGGGCCTCGGCGGCCACCTTCTCCTGGTCCCCCGAGATGTCCGCGGCCACGACCCGGGCGCCTTCGGCCGCGAACCTGAGCGTGATCGCCCTGCCTATGCCCGAGCCCGCACCGGTCACCACCGCGACCTTGCCCTGGAGCCGTCCCGCTTCTGCCATGGTCTTCCCCTTCGTGCCTAGGCCGGAACGCCGCCGTCGACGACGAGGACGGAACCGGTGGTGTAGCTCGACGCCTCCGAGGCGAAGTAGAGGGCCGTACCGACGATCTCGCGGGGTTCCCCGCCGCGGCCGAGCGCGAAGGCCTGGGCGGCGTGCCGGTCGAACGCCTCGCGGTCCCAGTGCGCGGACACGTCCGTGAAGAACCCGCCCGGCATGATCCCGTTCACCCGGACGGTAGGGCCGAGAGCGTGGGCGAACGAGGCGGTCATGCTGTTCAGCCCCGCCTTGGCCGCCGCGTAGGGGATCACGTCCTTGCCGGTGCGAATGGCGCCGATGCTGCTGATGTTGATGATCGAACCGCCCGCTCCGGCCGCCATCCGCGTGCCGACCTGGGCCATCAGCCGGAAGGGCCCTTTGAGGTTCACCCCGAGGACCTTGTCGTACAGCTCCTCGGTGATGTCCATGACGCTGTCGTACAGCGGCGACATCCCGGCGTTGTTGACCAGGACGTCAATACGCCCGAAGTGCCGGTACACGGCGTCCACCATGCGGTCGATCTCGTCCCACCTGCCGACATGGCACGCGATGGGGAGCGCCTGCCGCCCGGTGGTCCGGCGGACGGTCTCGGCGAGTTCCTCGCACGCGGCGAGCCTGCGGCTGGCGATCACCACGTCGGCGCCGGCGGCCGCGAAGCCCAGGACCATCTCGCGGCCGAGACCGCGGCTGCCGCCGGTGACCAGAGCGACCTTGCCGGTCAGATCGGACAACCGCGTGCGGTCGTAGGGGTCGGCCACGGGGCACCCTCCGGAGAGATGTGTGTAATATCATGATATAGATAACCTATTTAAAAGATATACGCAAGGCCATCCACCGGAGGGACCCTTCATGCAGGCTGACGGCGGTCAGGCCCGGACACCCAACCGGCGCTGGGCGGGCTCCGACTTCCAGGACCCGCCGCGCACCCAAGGCGGGGTGGCATTGTGCGGCGCGTGCCACGCTGCCGGAAGGTGCCGGCTCGGCGTCCAGCGCGAGCGCCTCGACGACGCGGGGAACGCCTGGTTCCACGTGTCCTGTCCGAGGGACCAGGAGGGCGGTCCCAACGTCGCCCACGGCGGGTGGACGGCATCGGTCATGGACGAATGCCTGGGCCACGTGCCGTTGCTCAACCGGACGCTCTCGGTCACCGCCGAGCTGACGGTGAGCTTCGTCAAGCCGGTTCCCGTGGAGAGGCCGGTTCAGATCAGGGCCTGGGTGGACCGCCGAGAGGGGTCGCGCTGGTACATCGCGGGTGAGATGACACTGCTGCCGGGCGGCGCGGTCCTGGCGCGTGCGTCCGGGATCTGGGTCACGCGCGACCGGGGACACTTCGACCGCCACGAGAAATGGCTCGCCGAGCAGGACACGATCGAAGGTCCCTGACACCTGCCGAGTGCCGGGCCGGCGCTCCCACGTCTACAGGAGCGGACCTAGACCGAGTAGAGGGCGCGCCGTCCGGGCTTGGCGGCCCTTCCGGCCGGAGGGGGGCCGCCGAAGGCCGGCTGATGGGGCCAGTCGCTCGGAATGGCGGGCTGCGGCGGGTACTGCCGGTTGTCGGCCGCCATCGCATAATGCCGCGTGTACCGCAGCTTCCATGCGGCGTTGTCCATCAGCGACCAGTACTCGTATCCGCTGACTTCAACCCCCTCCGCCATCACCCGGGCCAGCCATTTCAGCTGGGCCGTGAGGCCCGCCTGGCGGCGGTCCCGTTCCTCGTCGGTGTCGGAGGCCGGATCCAGGTCGTACATTCCGTTGTCGATGACGCGCAGCGGGGGCAGGGCGTCACCGTAGATGTCGTGAAGGGCGGCGACGGCATCGGCCAGCGCCTCGGGTACCACCGGCCATCCGTAGCGGTTGGTCTGGACGGCCTCCATCGGCGCGAGCACGAATCCGAGGCGGGCGAGCACGCGGTTGGCGTCGTTGAGCGCGCTGAAGCACTCCCGCACCGGCAGCAGCCTGGCCAGGTTCTCCGGTGCCGCCACCCGCGTGGGCACGTGCCAGACCACCCCCAGCACGTCGGCGGGCTCGGCGATGGCCTCCATGTCCCCGTGCCGTACGCATCCCGTGTCCTCCACCGGCGAGCGGTCGCCCTCGGCGACCATGTGCCGGCCGAGAAGCATCGGATCGAGCAGGAGGCGGTGCGCCCAGCTCTCGAGCCGCTCCAGAGCGATGTGGTCCTCGATGTCGTCGGATGCGGCATATCCGCCGATCACCGTCAGGGAGCCGCCGACCTCGGCGCCGCTCGCGGTCTGCCGGAGCGCGCGCACCGCGAGGCCCGCACCGAGGAGAACGTGATGGAGGGCCACCAGGCCCCGCATCCCCACGCCCCGGCCGGTCGGAAGCATTCCCGCCACGTAGTCGGCCACCGAGTGGACCAACACGTCGCTGACGGTCGTCCAGCGGGACACGCGATCTCCGAACCGCTCCCCCATCCCCGCCGCGAAGTCGGCGAAGCGCGACGCCGTGTCACGGTCGAGCCAGCCTCCGGACTCATCCGCCCAGCGCGGCATGTCGACGTGGAGAAGTGTGACGCCCGGCTTGATCCCGCGGCCCAGCAGCTGATCCAGCCTGCGGTCGCAGCGGTCCAGTACCGCCCGGTCCCAGTGCCCGGGGCGCGCCGGCTGCAGGTACGGCCAGCCGGCGACCATCTGGCAGGAGGTCGGAGTCCTGCCCAGCACCGCGGCCAGATCCGTGGACCACCGCCGCGAGGAATCGGACAGGGCGAAATCGGGAGAGCCTCCTGAGGGGGCGGCGAGACTCACGGACGTCGAGAGCCCCCAGTCAACGCCCGCCAGGACCTCCCGCAGGTCTTTATCGCTCATCACGCACCATCCGCGAGCCGAGTAACGCGATGGCCGGCCCGGATACGGCCAGGAAACGGGCGGAATACGGGTCGACAGTAACATCGGAATCGGTTGATCACAATGTTACGAGGACGTTACATGTCAAGCGGCCTCGCTGCGATCTCGGTCACGTCACCCCTGGTCCGAGGCGGGAGCTCGGACCAGGGGCAGGGCTCACAGGCGACCGACGCCGACGCCCTTGACGTGGATGAACTCGTCCAGTCCGGCCTTGCCGCCCTCGCGGCCGAAACCGCTGATCCCGACGCCGCCGAAGGGCGTACCGGCACAGGTGATGGGGTTCGGGCCGGGATTGACGTAGACGGTGCCGGCCTTCAGCCTCGGGACGAGGCGGTTGATCCTGTCGACGTTCGGAGACTGAATGTAGGCCGACAGCCCGTACTCGCTCTCATTGGCCAGGGCGACACCCTCGTCCTCGGTGTCGAACGGCGTGATGGCCAGAACCGGGCCGAACACCTCTTTCTGCGCCAGTTCGCTCTTGTTATCGACGTCCGCGAAGACGGTCGGGGCGACGAAGTAGCCGTCGGCCTCGATGCGCTCGCCGCCGTGGACGAGGCGCCCGGCCTTGTCCGCGACGGCCTTCTCGATCATGTCCTGGACGCGGTCCCGCGCGGCCGGGTCGATCAGCGGGCCGATATAGGTGGCGGGGTCCAGCGGATCGCCGACCGGCAGCGCCTTCACGGTGCCGACCACCCGCTCTACGACCTCGTCGTAGACGGGACGCTCCACCAGCAGCCGGGTCGGCAGCGCGCAGCCCTGACCCGAATTGCTCATCGCGAAGGCGGCGCAGTAGGGGCCGACGGTGTCGAGGTCGGCGTCGGCGAACAGGAGGTTGGCCGACTTGCCGCCCAGTTCGAACAGCACCGGCTTGAGGGAGGCCGCCGCGGCGGCCATGATGTGCCGCGCGGTCACCGGGCCGCCGGTGAAGGAGATCTTGTCGATCCCGGGGTGGGTCACCAGCGCCTGCCCGGCCTCCCCGAGACCGGTGACGATATTGATCACTCCGTCCGGGATGCCGGCCTCACGCGCCAGTTCGGTGAACAGCAGCGCGGAGAAGGGCGTACTCTCCGCCGGCTTGATCACGACGGTGTTGCCCGCCGCCAGCGACGGCGGCACCTTCATCGCCAGCGACAGGGCCGGCGAGTTCCAGGTGATGATGTGCCCGATCACCCCGTACGGCTCGGCGACCGTGTACTCCATGAACTCGTTCGGGCTGTAGGCGGCGGAGACGCTGCCCTCGATCTTGTCCGCCCAGCCCGCGTAGTACTCGGTCCACTCGGCGACGTGCGGCCCGACGCGCTCGGCCCATCCACCGATGCAGACCCCGTTCTCCAGCGGGCAGATCGCGGCGAACTCCTCGATGTGCTCGCGGATCAGGCCGGCGAAGCGGGTCAGCAGGCGGCGCCGCTCCGCGGGCCGCATCGGCCCCCACACCTCGTCGAACGCGCGGCGGGCGGCCGCGACCGCCCGGTCGACCTCGCCGACGCCGGCGAGCGGGACGGAGGCCTGCACCTCACCGGTCGCCGGATTGACGTGCTCGTGGACGCCCCCGCTGGCTTCGAGGACGTCCGCGCCCCCGATGATGAGCCGCGGCCGCGGCAGATCGGCGGCTGCCCTACGCCGGTGCAACTCGATGTCAACGTTCACCATCTGGCGCTCCTTCGGTGTCACCGCCGGCATGGCCTTGGCGGCGGATGTCCCTCGTGCTATCCCTGCCGCATGTCCGCGACGTAGGGCTGGTGGGCGAGCAGTCCGCCGTCCACGCCGAGCGTCTGCCCGGTGACGAAGCCCGCCTCGTCCGAGGCCAGGAAGACGACCGCCGCGGCCACGTCCTCTGGCGTCCCGAGCCTGGGCGTCAGGTGGTGGCGCAGCATCGTCTCCTGCATCGCGGCGTAGGCGGACTGGCCGGTCGCCCTGGTCACGATGAATCCGGGTGTGATCGCGTTGCACCGGACGCCCTGCTTGCCGTACTGGGTGGCCACGTACCAGGTCAGGTTGATCAGAGCGGCCTTGGAAGCGCCGTAGGCGGGATTGCGCAGGTCCCCGGCGAGCCCGGAACCCGACGAGGTGTTGATGATCGAGCCGCCGCCGGCGGCGATCATGTACGGCACGGCGGCCTGGATCGCGACCATCGTGCCGCGCACGTTGACGCGCATGGTCTCGTCCCACACCGCCGGGTCGGCCTCCGCGACGGCCAGGTCCCGCGTGGCCGCGAGGTGCGTGGCGGCGGCGTTGTTGTGCAGGACGTCGATGCCGCCGTACGCGTCGACAGTGGTCTCGACCATGGCCCGCACCGAGTCGGTGTCGCCCAGATCCATCCCCACGGCGATCGCGGTCCCGCCGGACGAGTTGATCTCCTCGGCGACCATGACGGCACCGTCCTTGTTCAGGTCGGCCACGACCGTGCGCGCTCCTTCGGCCGCGACGCGTCGCGCGGTCGCCGCGCCGATGCCGGACGCGGCTCCGGTGATGACCGCGGTCTTGCCGTCCAGCCTGCTCACGAAGCATCCTCCTGAAGCAGCGGACGCAGCCGCCCGCAGATCACTTCCACATGCCGGGCCACCGCGGCCTCGGGCAACCCGGCGACCGAGGCGCCGAACCACACCGTCTCCACCGGCGCCGCCCCGGTCTGCTTCCTGACGTGGGCGGCCATGTTCTCGGGGGTGTCGAACGTGAACGAGGACAGCGGGCCTCTCGATGGGCGCGACCGGAGTAGGTCCGGGTCCACGGGCCGGGGAACGGGACGGCCGGTGCCCTCCACCATGTAGCGGCGATAGCTGTCGAACTGGTAGGCCACGTGCGGTGCCACCAGGGGCCAGTCCCGCTCGGGATCATCGCTGACGAAGCCGTCGATGCCCCCCGCCATGCGGGCCCCGCGGAGATCGTGCCCGCCCTCGGCGAGCCCGGCCCGGTACTCCGGCCACGATTCGGCGCCGGCCGAGAGCAGGCACTCCCCCATGCGGCCCGCGCGCCGCGCCCCCTTCGGCCCGAGGTAGCCGAGCCAGATCGGCAGGTGCTCCTGGACGGGCGCGGGCGTGACACCGCCTTCGCCCCACAGCCGCCGGAGCTCGCCGACCTGCGCGTCCAGCGTCCGGTACCGCGCGGCGATGTCGGCTCCGAACAGGTCGAACTCGGGCGCCCGGTATCCGGCGCCGAGCCCGAGGTCGAGCCTCCCCCCGCTGACGAGGTCCACGACCGCGGCCTCCTCGGCCAGCTGGGCGGTCTTGCGCAGCGGCGCGATCAGGATGCCCGTCCCCAGGCGCACCCTGCGGGTGCGGGCGGCCGCCGCGGCGGCGAACGTCAGCGGCTGGGGCAGGTAGTCGTCCTCGAACCGGTGGTGCTCGGTGAACCAGATCGAGTCCGCGCCGAGGTGCTCGGCCTCTTCGCACATCTCGAGCACGAAGGCGTACAGGCGCGCCGGATCCCGCCGCCATCGCGGCGGGTTGCGCAGATCGAACCAGACACCGACCTTCATCTCCACCTCGCTTCCGCTAAAATATCTACCTTATTTAGCTAGGCCTGCCAAGTCCTGAAGCCATCGAGAAGGAGGGATATAGTAAGATAATTAAGGTATTTCGGCGAACGTCGCGTGCGACCAACGCAAGAGGAGGCATGTCGTGGGGCTTCTGGACGGGAAGGTGGCCATCGTCACCGGCGGCGGACGGGGACTGGGCCGGGCGCACTGCCTGGCGCTGGCCGAAGCGGGCGCCACCGTGGTCGTGAACGATCTCGGCGCCGGCCTGCACGGCGAGGAGGCCGCGGAGTCCCCGGCGGACGAGGTGGTCGCCGAGATCACCAAGCTCGGCGGGCGGGCCGCCGCGAACGGAGGCTCGGTCGCGGACTGGCAGGCCACCGAGGCCCTGGTCGCCGACACGGTCGCCGAGTTCGGCCGGCTCGACATCGTGGTGAACAACGCGGGCATCCTCCGCGATCGGATGATCTTCTCGATGACCGAGGCCGAATTCGACGCCGTGATCGCGGTGCATCTCAAGGGGACCTTCGGGCTCACCCGGCATGCCTGCGCCTACTGGCGCGAGGCGTTCAAGCGCGGTGAACCGATCGCCGGCCGCGTCATCAACACCACTTCGGGCACCGGTCTGTTCGGCCAGGCCGGGCAGTCCAACTACGGCGCGGCCAAGGCCGGCATCGCCAACCTGACCACGATCGCCGCGATGGAGATGCGCCGCTACGGAGTCACCGTCAACGCCATCTCCCCCATCGCGGCCACCCGCATGACGGCCGGGATGCTGAAGGGCGGCACGCCCGGCGAGAACGGCTTCGACCCGCTGGACCCCGCCAACGCCTCGGGAGTGGTCGTCTACCTGGCCTCCGACGCGGCCGGCTGGCTCACCGGCCAGGTCCTGCGGGTCGACGGCGACAAGCTCAACCGGATGCAGTCCTGGACCATCGCCTCCACCCACCACGCCCGCACCGGCGAAGCGGTCACCGCCGACGAACTGGTCGAGGCCCTGCCGCAGTTGTACGGCACCGCGCCCGCGGGCCGCCCCGTCGGCCTGCTCCCGGGCAAGCCCTGACCGCAGCCGCAGGTCGGGTTCAGGCGAGATCGAGATCGGTGACCGGGCCTCCCGCGCGGAGCCGGGCGACCTGGGTCAGCAGCCGAGGTCCGCGGGTTTTCAGCACCGGCCCCGCGGTGTCGAGGAACTTCTGTTTCACGCGCTCGTAGGGCAGCGGGTTCTGCGGGCTGCCCGAACGGTCCGGTACCTCGGCGGTGACCCGCTCCCCCGAGCGGGTCACCGCCGTCACCCGCGCACCGCGACGGCCGGGAAACCGCTCCTCGAAGACAGGATCCGTCTCCAGCCGGACGGCCTCGACGAGTGCCCGGAGGTCAGCGCTCTCCGTGGACGACTCGATGGCCGCTCTGGTCACCGCACCGTCCACCAGGGCGAGCGACGCGAGATGGGCAATGCTGAACCTGCGCTCGGCCGCCGTGCGGGGGCGAGCGATCCCGGCGACCGCCAATGCGGTGGCGTACGTCGCCACCTCCAGGCGTTCGACGTCACCCGCCGTCAGCCCGTTGGCACGCAACTCCAGAACAGCGTCGATGACCGCGAAGGTGTGCCCGCAGCATGGATAGGGCTTGACGGTGATCGAGTTGATCGCCGGCCGCGATCCGAGCGGGGCGCGGCATTGCTCCCAGCCGGACGGCGCTCCCGACGCCGCCCCGAGCCCCGCCTCCCCTTCCAGCGCATCCGGTGCCCCGGTCACGCCGCCGACGGCCAGGGCCGCCGCCACCACCCCGGCGTGCGCGGCGTTCCCCGCGTGCAGGGGTTTGCCCATCGCGTCGCTGCGGAACGTCTGCTGCAGCCCGGAAGCCGTCGTCGCGGCCAGGGCGAGAGCGTTCGCGAAGACGGCCTCATCCGCGCCCAGCACCTCCGCCGCCGCGGCGGCGGCCCCGATGCTTCCGGCCGTGCCGGTGGTGTGCCAGTGCTCGTAGTGTGCGGGCCCCAGGTCCGCCGCCACACGGCAGCCGACCTCGTACCCGGTGACCACCGCGCGCAGCAGCGTCTCTCCGGACGCTCGCACCCGGTCCGCCACCGCCAGCGCCGCGGCGATGATCGGTGCCCCCGGGTGGAAGAGCCCTGGCGAGTAGATGTCGTCGAGTTCCAGCGTGTGCGCGGCGGTGCCGTTCACGAGCGCGGCCAGCGGGGGCGGCGCCGTCCCGCCGCCGACCAGGCGGCCGGCCCCAGAAAGCGGGCCGAATCCGTTAACGAGAGCTCGGGCGGGAACACCGGTGCTGCCCCCGAGAGTGACGCCGAGCCAGTCCACAAGGGCCAGTTCCGCCGCGTCGGCCACGGCCGCCTGAATCGGTGCGGCGCGCAGTTCCATCGCGCGTTCCGCCAGTGCGCCGATGACCGTCCCGCGTGTCTTTCCGGCCATCGCCTCAAGCCCTCCTCTCGCGACGCACGAGGGCGTCCACCGCGACGACGCCCTGCCCCTCGGGGAGCACGAGCAGCGGGTTCACTTCGGCTTCGACGATCGCGGCCCCATCGGCCTCCGCGAGCCTGGACACGGCGGCCACGGCGTGGGCCAGGGCATCAAGGTCGCCCATGGGAATGCCTCGGTAGCCGGCGAGCGCCCGGAAGGCGATGACCTCGTCGATCATCTCGCGGGCCGTGGCCGTGTCGACGGGGGCGGGCCTGATGCTCCGGTCCCGGTAGAGCTCCGCCAGCACTCCCCCGGCGGCCAGAACGACGACCGGTCCCGCGTCCGGGTCTCGCCGGAAGCCGACGAGGGCCTCGCCCACCCCACGCGCCATCGTCTGAACCAGGAAGCGTTCAGGTACCACGCCGGGCAGCCTCTCCCTGACCGATCGCGCGATGCTATCCACCGCTGCCCGAAGGCCGGCGCCGTCGGTGACCCGGAGAACGACGCCGCCCACGTCGGACTTGTGCGGTACGTCGGCTGAGAGGATCTTGACCGCCACCGGGCCGGGCACCGGAAGGCCGGAAGGAAGCCGGCCCGCCGTCACCACGGCGTGCGAGGCACAGGGGACACCGGCCCCGCTCAGGATTTCGTACGATCCTGCCTCGTCCAGGATCTCCGAGTCATCGGACGGGATCCGGCGCCTCGGCAGATCCCCCGCGGCGGGCCTGCGGCGGCCGAAGGCCGCGAGGAGGGCGTCGGCGCAGGCTTCCGCCGTCCGGAAGGCCGCCACCCCGCTGTTCCTCAGCAGGCGGAGCGCCTCGGGCGCCGCAGGCATCACGAAGGCCGCGAGGGGCTTGCCGTTTCCCGCACAGTCCGCGATCGGCCTGACCGCCAGATCGGGATGGAACCGCGCGGAACTGCCCGGGACCGCCACGACCGCGTCGAACTCCGGTGCCGCCAGGACGATGTCGAGCGCGCCCTTCATCACGTCATAGCGGGTTCCGGCGAGCGTGAGGTCGATCAAGGCGCCATGACCGGCGACGATCCCGGTCTCGGCGAGCCGGTCGATGGTCTCCGGCGACGGCCCGGGAAGATCGGCCCCGGCGGCGGCAAGGCAGTCGACGGCCATCGCTCCCCCGCCACCGGTGGTGGACAGCACGCACACCCGGGGACGCGCTGCTCCGGAGGACGGGATCGGCAGGCCGCGTACCAGGTTCTGCCCTTCGAGCAGTGCCTCGAAGGTGCGCACCCTGGCGATCCCCAGATCCTTGAGCAGAGCGTCGGCGACGGCGTCGTCCCCCGACAGTGCGCCGGTGTGCGACACGGCCAGGCGAGCGCCGGCGTCCGTCCGGCCGAGCTTGTAGGCGAGGATCGGCTTGCCGCGTTCCGCGGCGGCCCGGGCGAAGGCGCGCAGGTCGTCGGCGCCCTGGATGTTCTCCAGGAAGAGGGCGTAACTCTCGATCCGGGGGTCGCCGACCGAGGCGAGGCAGATCTCACCGAGCGTCAGGTCGAGTTCGTTCCCCGTGGAGACCATGCCGCGAAAACCCACCCCCATTTCCAGGCCACGGGAGAGCAGGGCGCCCATGGCGCTGCCGGACTGCGAGGCGACGAAGACACCGCCTTCGCCGGGGTCAGCCTCGGCGAAGGCGGCGTTCGCGGTGAGGGCGAGCCCGGCACCGGGAGCGAAGACGCCCAGGCTGCCGGGCCCGAGCAGCCGGACGCCGGACGCCCGGACGATCTCCTTCAGTTCGGCGCGCCGGGCGCTGCCGCGACCGCCGTCCTCCAGGAAGCCGTCGGCCATGACCGTGACCACGGTCACGCCGAGGCCGGCGCACTCGTGCACCGCCTCGACGGCGAGGTCCGCCCCGGTGAGGACGAAGGCGTGATCGGGCACCACCGGAAGCGCGCTGAGGGAGGTCCAGGATCGTTCACCGAGCACGGTGTCCCGGGTGGGATTGACGGGGAACAGCTCTCCCTTCCACCCGTGCCGACGCAGGTACTCCATCGGCCGGGCCGTGGTCTTGCCGGGAGTGTCCGAGGCGCCCACGATCGCCACCGAAGAGGGGCTGAGCAGCGCCTCGTACAGTGAATCCGAGGTCATGAGGCGGTGCTCCGCTGGCTGAAGCGGCGGCCGAAGACGTGTTCGGCGATGCGGTTCTTGAGCACCTCGGTCGACCCGCCCGCGATCATCCAGCCCCGCGTCCGGCGGAAGCAGTACTCGACCAGCGCCTCGGTGCTGAACCCGGTGGCGCCCATGGCCTGCATCGCGACGTCGGCGGCGCCGTATCCGGCCTGGTTGGCCGCGAACTTCGCGACGGCCGTGTCGAACGCCGAAGGGATGCCGTCCCGGTCGCCCGTGACCGCGGCCCGCTGCAAGAGCATCTGCGCCGACTCCAGCTTCACCGCGGCCTCGGCGAACATCCACTGCAGTCCTTGGAACTCCGACAGCGGGCGGCCGAACTGGTGGCGCGTATTGAGGTGCTCGGTGGCCTGGTCGAACGCGTAGCGTCCGAGCGCGATGGAGCGGGACGCGTTGCCGAGCCGTTCGACGTTGAACCCGCTGATCTGCCTCTTGAAACCGCCCTCGCCCAGCAGGACCTGGCCGGCCGGCACGTAGCAGTCGTCGAAGTAGAGCTGGCACCAGTGCTCGCCGTTCATGAACGTCGAGGGCTCACCGATCGTGAGGCCTTCGCTGTCGCGGTCCACGAGCACCGAGCCGATACCGCCGACGCCGGGACCGAACCGCACGTACACCAGGAAGACGGTCGCCTCGGCGCTGTGCGTCGAGAAGATCTTGGTGCCGTTCACGAGGACCCCGTCGCCCTTCGGCACCGCGCTGGTGGTCAGGTCGGTGACCGCCGACCCGGCCTCGGGCTCGGTCATGCCGAGGCCGATCAGGGTCTCGCCCGCCAGGAGGCCGGGCAGGTAGCGCTCACGCTGCGCGGGCGTGGCGTACTCGGCGAAGGTGCGGATCGGGCCGAAGTTGCCTGCCTGGACGACGTCGGCGCTGCGCGGGCATCCCCTGGCCACCGCCTGGATGGCGGTCACGGCCGCGAGCAGGCCGGCACCCTGGCCGCCCTTGTCCTCGGGGATGGTCAGGCCGAGCAGTCCCTGGGCGGCCATCGCTCGCGCCACGTCCCACGGGTAGTCGGCGGAATGCGCCCGCGCACGGGCATCGGGGGCGAGCCGTTCGAGGGAGAAGGCCTCCACCGAGCGGCGGAACTCGTCCACCTCTGGCGGTAGGGAGAAGTCCATTGGTGTACCAGCTTTCGTCAGGAAGCGGAAACCTGTCGGGGAGCGCGATGCAAGGCCACCGTCCCGTCGGGCAGACCGTCATGGGGATCGGCGTAGCGCTCGAAGACCGCGGGGTCGTGACCTGGCACGATGTGGTCCTCGCTCTCCGCGAGGCGCCCGATCCGGTCGTATCCGTCGAGCATCACCCCCAGGTCGAGGATCGCGGGGAACGGGTTCCGCTCGTGGAAGTTGGCGTAGTAGTGCAGCGCGTCCGAAGCGAGGACGACCCACCCCCGTCCGGTGTGCACGCGGACGGCCTGCAGACCCTTGGTGTGGCCGCCGATGAGGCAGAGCTCCAGCCCCGGGGCCAGCTCGACATCGCCCTCGGCCACCCGCACCCCGCCGTCGTGCACACGGCGGACGACGTCCACGACGTCGTCCGCCTCGAAGAAGTGGCTGAGCGCCGGACGCGTCATGGCCTTGCCGGTGGTGTACTCCAGTTCGCCGGCCTGGACCGTGACCTTGGCCTGCGGGAAGTCCCCGATGTTGCCCGCGTGGTCGAAGTGCAGGTGTGTGAGGACGACCTCGCCGACCTGTTCGGGCGCGATCCCGAGCCGCCGGACCGCTTGGGCGGGACGGAGGTCGAGATGCCTGCCGCGTTTCTCACCGGCGCGTTCGCTGAAGCCCGTGTCGACGACGACGACCCGGTCGCCGTCACGCGCCACCCACATCGTGAAGTCGAGGCGCATGGCGCCGGAGCGCGCGCAGGGCATCAGGAAGTTGTCGCGTGCGGGACGGTCCGCCGAGCCCAGGCGCAGCGCCCACACGTCCCAGGCCGGCGGCCCGGCGGCCGGAGTCCCGGCGTGCTCAGCCACGGCCGTCCACCAGCTTGATCATCGCGGGGTAGTAGTTCTCGCCGTAGCCGGCGTCGCGGGTGCGCTCCAGCAGGGCCATGGTCTGGCTCGCCGCCGGCACCTCGATCTCCTCGTCGTGTGCGAGCTGGAGCGCCAGCGCCAGGTCCTTGATCGCATAGTTCGTCGGGAAGGCCCGCTCGGGGAACTCGCCGGGGATCATCGTCGCCGTCGCCGTCCTGCGCAGCGCGAAACTGTCGGCCGACCCCAGCGCCAGGGTCCGGAACAGCAGGGCACCGTCCACCCCGGCCGCCCGGCCGATGGTGAGCGCCTCGGCCAGCGCGTTCATGTTGAGGAACAGCACCATGTTGTTGAGGATCTTCATCACCTGGCCGTTGCCGGTGCCGCCCGCATGGACGATGTCGCTGCCCATGCAGGACAGGAACGGCTCCAGTTCGGCGAAGTGAGCCTCGGAGCCGCCCACGGTGATGAGGAGCGTGCCGTCCTCGGCCGCTTGGCGGAGCCGCGCGACCGGCGCGTCGACGAGAGCGACACCTGCCTTGTCCAGTCGGTCGGAAAGCTCGCGGGTGCGCGCCACATCGCTGGTGCTCATGTCGACGACGATCCGGGGACGTTCCGCCGCGGCCGCCAGTTCCCCGCAGACCGACTCCACTTCGGCGATGCTCGGCAGCGACAGGAAGACGATGTCGGCGTCCCTCGCCACGCCGCCGACGTCCTCATGGCGCCGCGCACCCAGCGCCACCGCCGCGTCCGCGGCCTCCTCGACCGGGTCGAAGACGACCACGGCCGCCCCCGAACGGCGGACGAGGTTCGCGCACATCCGCGACCCCATGACCCCGAGGCCGATGAATCCGAGCACCGGTGTGGACGACATGTCCGATCCTTCCCTCCCGCCCCTCATGAGGTGGCGACGATGACGCTCTTGAGCTGGGTGTAGTGGGCGACCGCCTCGGTGCCCTTCTCCCGTCCCAGGCCGCTGTTCTTGTAGCCGCCGAAGGGAACCTCGACGCCCGCGCCCGAGTAGCGGTTCACCTGCACCTGTCCCGCCTGCAGTTCGGCCGCTATCCGGTGCGCCGTTCCGACCCGCGCGGTGAACACGCCGGCGGACAGCCCGTACTCGGTGTCGTTGGCGATCTCGACCGCCTCCTCCAGCGAGTCGAACGCGATGACCGACTGGACCGGCCCGAAGATCTCCTCCCTGGCGACGGCCATGTCGTTGGTGACGCCGCTGAGCAGCGTCGGCGAGACGAAGTACCCGCGCTCGGCGCCTTCGGTCGCGCCGCCGCCGACCACCACGTCGGCGCCGTCGCGTACGGCGCGGTCGATGTGGTCGAGGACCCGTGACCGCTGACGCGCCGAGATCAGCGGTCCGAGGTCGGGATCGTCCAGACCGTGCCCGACCGACAGGCCCGCGACGTGGCCGGCGAGGCGCTCCACGAACTCTCCGTGCACCCGGCGGTCCACGAGCAGCCGGGTCGTCGCGAAGCAGGACTGCCCGGAGTTGCGGATCACCGCCAGCGCGCCCGCCTTCGCGGCCGTGTCGAGGTCCGCATCGGCGCAGACGATGGTCGGGGACTTGCCGCCGAGTTCGAGGTTGACGCCGATGATCCGCTCGGCCGCCACGGCCCCGACACGGCGGCCGGCCGCGACGGAGCCCGTGAAGGTGATGTGCCGGACGAGGGGATGCCGGGTCAGAGCGGTTCCGGTCCCGTCCCCGGTGCCGAGCACGACGTTGCAGACACCCGGGGGCAGTCCCGCCTCCACCATCAGGCGGGCGGCCAGCACCGACGTCAGGGGCGTCAGCTCGGACGGCTTCACGACCACGGTGTTGCCGGCCGCCAGGCACGGGGCCGCACCGCGCGTCATCTGGGTCAGCGGGGCGTTCCAGGGCGTGATGTGGGCGACGACGCCGAACGGTTCGCGCACGGTGTAGGTGAACGTGCCCTCGGGCTGCGGGATGGTCTCCCCGTGGATCTTGTCGGCCAGGCCGGCGTAGTACTCGAAGTAGCGTGCGCTTCCCGCGATGTCCGCGCGCGCCTGGGACAGCGGCTTGCCCGAGTCGACCGACTCCAGCCGGGCGAGCAGGCCGGCGTTCTCACGCAGAGCCTCGGCCACTCCCATCAGGACGCGTCCCCGCTCGACGGGGTCGAGCCGCGCCCAGTCCCGCCACGCGCCGTGGGCGTTCTCGACGGCCTCCGCGACGCCGTCGGCGCTCGTCTCCTCGAACCTCACGACCGTGTTCTCGGTCGCGGGATCCTCGACGCCGAAGACCGGGCCGGCCCCGCGAGGGACGTGCTCCCCGGCGGTCACGGCCGTCAGGACCTCCGGGAGGCGCGCATCCTCCAGGAGACGATGCCTGCTGGCGACCTCTGTCATGTCGGCTCACTTCCGTCGTACGCGCTGCACCGGGGCGGCCGGTCCCGGTTCCGGCCGGGGACCGATCTAATAGTTATATAGTTTAGCTCAATGAGCTACAACGTTCGGGGGTGGGCACGCTCCGAAGCGAGGGCGCACGATCGTCCGCGAGAGAGATTAATTATCTGACATATCTATGGATATCGCCATGAGGTCGTCCGTTGGATCGAGGCGACACCGTGCCTGCGGTGCCGATCAACGGTTGGAATGCCGCACGAGCCACACCGGTGAGTCGCCGGGCTAGCAGAGGCTCACCGAGCCCACAGGAGGAGCACGTGTACTCGACCACCCCCGATCGAGACATCCGATGAGCACGGCATCCGAAGGACCACTGGCCGGAGTCCGTGTCGTGGAGATGGCCGGGCTCGGCGCGGCCCCGTACACGGCGATGCTCCTGTCCGACCTCGGTGCCGAGGTCATCCGGGTCGACCGTCCAGGCGCCCGTCCGGCCGGCGCCGGGAAGTACGCGCTCAGCCGCGGCCGCCGCTCGATCATGATCGACCTCAAGCGGCCCGAGGGCCTGGACGCCCTCGTGCGCCTGGTCGAGCGGGCCGACGTCCTCATCGAGGGCTTCCGGCCCGGGGTGGCCGAGCGGCTGGGCTTCGGACCGGACGTGTGCCTGAGGCGCAATCCCGGACTGGTCTACGGCCGGATGACCGGGTGGGGCCAGACCGGGCCGATGTCGCGGATGGCCGGGCACGACCTCAACTACCAGGCGCTGACCGGCGCCCTCTCCCTCCTCAAGCGCCCGGGGTCGCCTCCGGCCACCCCGCCCGGCCTCATCGCCGACTTCGCCGGCGGCGGGCTGATGCTGGCCTTCGGCCTCGTGTGCGGCCTGTTGAACAGCCGCGCGACAGGGCAAGGGCAGGTGGTCGACGCGGCCATGGTGGACGGGGTGGCGTCCCTGACCACGCTGGTCCACTCGATGCTGGCGCAGGGCCGGTGGACGGACAGACCGGGCACCAACTTCTGCGACGGGGGCGCACCGTACTACGACAGCTACGAGACGAGCGACGGCCGCTACATGGCGGTGGCACCGATCGAGCCGCACTTCTACGCGATCATGGTGGAGAGGCTCGGGCTGCGGGTCGAAGATCTGCCGAACCGGGACGACCCCGCCAACTGGCCGCGGCTCAAGGGCCTGTTCGCCGGCATCTTCCGCACGCGCACCCGGGCCGAGTGGACCGAGGTCTTCGACGGCACCGACGCCTGCGTCACGCCGGTCCTCAGCATCACCGAGGCACCCGGCCACCGGCACAACGAGGCGCGTGGAACCTATCCCCGCGCCTTCGACGTGACCCAGCCGGCACCCGCTCCCCGGTTCGACCGCACGCCCGGCCGGATCGCCGGTCCGCCCCCGCTGCCAGGCGCGGACTCGCGCTCGGTCCTGCTCGACTGGGGATTGCCCGCGCCGGATGCGGAGCGGCTCATCTCCGCCGGCATCGTCCAGCAGTCATGAAACGGGCGGTGCCGCGAGCCGCGCGGTCCGCGGCACCCGCTCCCCTCATCGGTCATCGACCGTTCAGGCGCGGCCGTCCGCGAAGTCGCGGCCACGGATGAGCCGCACGGGCGTGAAGACCGCGACCTCCTCGCCTCGCTGGTTGATCACACCGCAGCGGCTGCTCACCACGCCGCGTCCGGGCTTGCTGGACGGGCGCGACCCGGTGATCTCCACGACCACGTGCAGGGTGTCCCCCACATAGGTGGGGCGCTTGACCGAGAACTCCATGTGCATGAACGCCAGCCCGGTGCCGTGCAGGACGTTGGTCTGCAGGATGAGCCCCTCGGCGAGCACGTAGACCAGCGCACCCGGGAGCAGCCGACCGGTATAGCCGCCTTCGGAGGCGTGCCTCGCGTCGTAGAACAGCGGTTCGTTGAACCCGCCGAGATGGACGAAGCTCATCAGGTCGGTCTCGGTCACGGTTCTCGCCGCCGTGCGGAAAGCCGCACCCTCCTTCATGTCCTCCCAGGTCATGCCACGCACCAGCGGCTCGGCGGCGCTCGCCGTCTCGGTCATCGCACGTCTCCTCTTCAATCCGAAGATACAATGTAATAATCTACCTGATTGATGGAACGTCCGGTAGCGAGGAGATGAGTGTGAGCGACGGTGCGCTGCACGGGGTCCGGATCCTGGACCTCAGCCGGATCCTGGCGGCCCCCCTGGCGAGCCAGATGCTGGGCGACCTCGGCGCGGAGGTCGTCAAGATCGAGCGCCCCGCGACCGGGGACGACGCCCGGCAGTACGGCCCGCCCTTCCTGGACGGCGGCACGGCGGGCATGTCGGCCTTCTACCTGAGCTGCAACCGGAACAAGCGGTCGATCACCCTGGACTTCACCACCGGCCGGGGCAGGGAGGTCCTGCTCGACCTTGCCGGCCATTCCGACATCCTGCTGGAGAACTTCCGCCCAGGGGTCCTCGCGAAGTACGGCCTCGGATACGAGGACCTGCGCGAACGCTTTCCCCGGCTGATCTACTGCTCGGTCACGGGTTTCGGCCAGAGCGGGCCGTACGAGCACAGGGCAGGGTACGACGGGATCTTCCAGGCGCTCAGCGGCATGATGAGCGTCTCCGGTCACCCGGACGGGGCCCCCGGCGCCGGCCCGATGAAGTCCGGCCTCTCTCTGATCGACGTCCTCACCGGCCTCTACACCGGCACCGCGCTCCTGGCGGCACTCCGTCACAGGGACCGGCACGGCGCAGGGCAGCACCTCGACGTCTCCCTGCTGGACTGCGGGATCGCATCGATGTCGCACTACGTGCAGAACTACCTCGTCTCCGGCATGGTGCCCGAACGGCGGGGCAACGGCGGATTCGGCGGGATCCCCTCCCAGGCCTTCGTGTGCGCGGACGGCCGCCAGTTCTTCATCGTCGCGACCACCAACCCGCAGTTCGGGCGGGCCTGCCGCGCCATCGGGCACCCCGGGCTCATCGAGGAACCGCGGTTCGCGAGCATCTCCGCGCGGATCGAGCACCGCCTGGAACTGCTGGAGGTGCTTCAGGACATCTTCGTCCAGCGCGAGGCACGGCACTGGATCGAGGTGCTGGACGCGGCCGACGTACCGGTGAGCCCGGTCAACGACATCCGCACGGCGCTCGACGACGAGCACGTCCGGCACCGCGAACTGCCGATCGAGATGGTGCACGAGACGGCCGGCCCCGTCCCCGGCCTGCGCTACCCGATCAGGATGTCCGGCACTCCCGTCGAGGACTACGCGGCGCCGCCGACGCTGGGCGAGCACACCCATGACGTCCTGAGCGGCCTGCTCGGCCTGGACGAGGACGCGATCGCCGATCTCGCGGCGAAGAAGGTGATCTGAAGCACGCGGAACCGCCTCGGGGCGGCTCGGTCAGAGCCGCTCGATGATCGTCCCGGTGCCCATGCCGCCTCCCACGCACATCGTGACCAGGCCGTACCGGCCCCGCGTCCGCTCCAGTTCGTGGAGGGCCTTGGTCAGCAGCACACCGCCCGTTGCGCCGAGCGGGTGGCCGAGCGCGATCGCACCCCCGTTGACGTTGACCTTGGCGAGGTCGGCCTTGAGTTCGTGCTGCCATGCGAGCACGACCGATGCGAACGCCTCGTTGATCTCCACGACGTCGATGTCGTCCAGGGTGAGCCCCGTGCGCTCCAGGATGGCGCGGGTCGCCGGGATCGGCCCGGTCAGCAGCATCACCGGATCGCTGCCGGTCATGAAGGAGTCGACGACGCGGGCGCGGGGCGTCAGGCCCAGCCGACCTGCCTGCTCCTCGGTCATGAGGAGCAGCGCCGAGGCGCCGTCCGAGATCTGCGACGACGTCCCGGCAGTGTGCAGCGCGCCGGGGCGGTCCCTCTGGTTCACCCGCAGGCCGGCCAGGCCCTCCGGCGTCGTCGGGCGGGGCCCCTCGTCGGTGTCGATGGTCGTCGCGCCGACGATCTTCCCGTCCTCGTCGGCGACGGGTGCCTCCACCGGTACGATCTGGGCCGCGAACCGGCCTTCGGAGATCGCCGCGGCGGCCCGCGCCTGGGAGAGGACGGCGAACTCCTCAAGCCGGGCGCGAGTGAGCCCCCACGCCTCGGCGATGCGGTCGGCCGCCTCGAACTGCGTCGTGATCTCGTAGTGGGCCTCGTAGCGGGGCGTCCTGGCCGGCCCCAGCTCGGGCATGGCGCTCGACCCCATGGGAACCTGGCTCATCGATTCCACGCCGCCCGTGACGGCCACCTCGGCCACACCGCCCGCGACGAGGCCGTACGCGAGGGTGAACGCCTGCTGGGACGACCCGCACTGCGCGTGGACCGTCGAGGCGGCGGCCCGCTGGTCGAGCCCCGCCGCGAGCCAGGCGGTGCGAGTGATGTTGCCCGACTGCTGCCCGACCTGGCTCACGCATCCACCGGTCACCTGGTCGACGATGGACGAGTCCACGCCCGCACGGGCGACGAGGCCGGCGAGGACGTCGCCGAAGAGATCCGGAGCCGGATGGCGGGAGAGACCGCCCCGCCGCTTACCGACGGCCGAGCGCACGGCCTCCACGATGACGACGTTCGACATGTGTCTCCTCCACTCCAGTCAACACCTCAATCATTTAACTATATCAGCTATTTCATCTATACTTGCCGCATGCGTGCAGACGGGAAACTGATCAGCGGGTCACTCCAGCGGATCGCGGCGGCGGCCGCCGAGCACGAGAGGCGGGGGTACGCGGGCCTGTGGTCCTCGGAGTCCGCACACGACCCCTTCCTCCCGCTGGTCGCCGCGGCGCAGTCCACCCGGCGGCTGGAACTGGGCACGGCGATCGCCGTCGCGTTCGCGCGATCACCGATGACCCTCGCGTACACGGCGTGGGACCTGCAGCGCTACACCGAGGGCCGCTTCACCCTCGGTCTCGGCAGCCAGGTCAAGCCGCACATCGAGCGGCGCTTCTCGATGCCCTGGAGCAGGCCCGCCGCCCGCATGCACGAGCTGGTGGCCGCGATCCGCGCCATCTGGGACAGCTGGCAGAACGGCTCCAGGCTGAACTTCGAAGGCGAGTTCTACCGCCACACCCTCATGACGCCGTTCTTCTCCCCCGGCCCGCTCCCGACCACGGCTCCAAAGATCGTCATCGCGGCCGTGGGCGAGTCCATGTGCCGGGTGGCCGGCGAGGTCTGCGACGGGATCCTCCTGCACGGTTTCACCACCGAGCGCTACATCCGCGAGGTCACCCTGCCAACCGTGCGCCAGGGGCGGGAGAAGGCCGGCCGTTCCATGAACGGCTTCGAGGTCATCGGTCTGCCGCTGACCGCCACCGGGACGACCGAGGAATCGCTGGCCACCGCCGTCCGCGCCGTCCGGAACCAGATCGCCTTCTACGCCAGCACTCCGGCCTACCGCGGCGTCCTCGAACTGCACGGGTGGGGCGCGCTGGGCGACGAGCTGCACGCCCTGTCACGCGGCGACGACCCGGGCAGATGGGCCAAGATGGGAGACGCGATCGACGACGAGGTGCTCAACACCTTCGCGGTCGTCGGGCCCCCTGACCGGATCGCCGCCGTCCTCACCGAGCGCTTCGGCGACCTGGTGACCCGTTTCCAGTTCTACGCCCCATACGAACACGACATCGACCAGTGGACGTCCGTCCTCGCCGGGCTCAAGTGACCACTTCGCCTACCAGTGCGGAATCAGTGGCGGACCGCGACGAGCTGCTCGTCGCAGACCATGGGCCCGTCCGCGTCCTCACCCTCAACCGGCCCCGGTCGCTGAACGCGATAACGACCGGGCTGGCGCTCCGCACCAAGCGGGCGCTGGCGGCCGCGGACACCGACCCGTCCGTGCGGGTGATCGTCATCACCGGGTCGGGCGGACGCGCCTTCTGCGCGGGAGGCGATCTGCACGAGCTGGCCGGGCGCCCGGCCACCACCGTCCCCGGGCCGCGCGTCGTCTCGGAACTGGTCCGGGACCGGATCGCGACGCCGATGATCGCGGCGGTCAACGGACTGGCCTACGGCGGCGGCCTGGAACTGGCGCTGGCGTGCGATCTCGTGGTGTGCGGCGAGCACGCGCGATTCGCACTGCCCGAGGTCAAGCGGGGCGTGCTCGCCAGCGGCGGCGGTCTGGTACGGCTGCCGGGGCTCGTCGGTCCCCGGCGCGCCCTCCAGCTCCTTCTGACGGGCGAACCCATCGACGCCGCGACCGCCCAGGAGTGGGGCTTGGTCAACCTGGTCGTGCGCCCGGCGGAAACTCTCACGGCCGCCGTGGAACTCGCCTCGCGCATCGCCGCCAACGCCCCGCTCGCGGTCCGCGCGAGCAAAGCCCTGGTGCACATGTCCGCGCGCCTCCCCGAGCCGGAGGCATGGGCGTTGAACGACACCTCCCACGACGAGATCACGAAGAGTGCGGATGCGCTTGAAGGGCCACGCGCGTTCAGCGAGAAACGGTCCCCGAGATGGACCGGCCGGTGACGCCTCACCACCGCCGCACGCGCGTGATCGGCCCTTCTAGGGTGCCCGCCCTTCGATCCGCGCGGCAGGCTCGAACGCCGTGGACGCGGCTGCTTCCTCCCAGTCGTCCAGCTCGCTCGCAACCGCGGCGAGCTTGCCGCGGACCGCTTTCACGGCGTCGGCTCCCAACGGCAACCGGCCGGGCGGTTCCGGTGCCTCCACGGCCCTGATGATCGCCGCCGCGGCGCGCCGGGGGTCGCCCTGCTGCACGCCGTCCAGCCGGTCCAGGCTCCCCCGCACGGCCGTGACGAGCTCGTACTCGGGAAGACGCCGCTCGGCTCGCCGCAGCCCCGGTCCCGCCCATCTCGTGCGGAACGCTCCCGGCTCGACGATGGTGACGCCGATGCCGAACGGTCCGAGTTCCAGCCGCAGAGCCTCCGACAGCCCTTCGAGCGCGAACTTGGACGCGTTGTAAACGCCCAGTCCAGGTTGGCCGGTGAATCCGGCGATCGAGCTGACGTTCACGACATGGCCCTGCCGTCGCTCGCGGAAGTGCGGGAGGAGCGCCCGGACGAGCCGGAGCGGGCCGGTGAAGTTGGTGTCCATCTGATGCCTGATCTCGTCCTCGCTCACCTCCTCGACCGCGCCCAGCAGGCCGTAGCCGGCGTTGTTGACCAGAACGTCGATGTGGCCGGCCAGGCGCACCGCATCGGCGGCTCGCTCGGCCAGGATCTCCGCCGGATCAGTGGCGTCGAGCAGGACCGCGAAGGCACGGCCCGGGGCAAGCCGTTCGAAGCCGGCCACCTGTCCTTGGTCACGGAGGGTCCCGACCACGGTCCCGCCGCGTTCGAGCACGGTCTCGGCGAGCGCCCTGCCCAACCCGCTCGACACACCGCTGATCATCCAGTGCCTCGCCCGCACCCGGTCGCTCATTCGTCGTTCACCCATCGCATGAGGCGCTGCAGCGGATAGAAGCCGTCGTGTGAGAGCCCGGGCGGCATGCCGCCCGCACCGCCGAGCGGCACCACGCGCTGCACGCCCGCGGACGCCAGGGCGTCACGCAGTTCCGCCTTGCGCGCGGCCGGGTACACGCCGACCGTCTGCGTCGCGACGCCCGCGTAGGAGACCGCGTCGGCCAGCGACGGGACGGCGACGACGTTCACGATCTTGCCGTCGGGATGGAACTCCACCGGCTCGGGCGAGCGGATGACCAGGCCGCGGCCGTCATAGCCGCCCCAGACCCGGTAGTCGTCCTCCAGCTCGCGCAGCACCTCGATCTCCTCGCGGAGTTCGCCGCCGATCTTCGGACCGCCGGCGGAGGAGAACTCGCGCGCCACCCCCAGCCGTTCGCACAGGGCCGCGGCGAAGCGGTCGGCGTTCTCCACCGTTCCTTCCACGAACTGGAAGCGGCTGGCCACGCACGCGGCCTGGTTGAAGAACGTGGCGTCGGCGGCGGCCGCCTCGGCGGCCTCCTCCAGAGCCGTGTCCGAGGCCAGCGCCTCACGGCCGACGAACGAGATCGACGACTTGGGATCGAAGGAGACCAGCTCGAACCCCGGGCCGACGTACTTCAGGGCGCCGCGGATGGTGGCCTCGCCGCCCCACGCGACCAGCTTGTCGAAGAACTGCGCGCGGAAGATCGTGCTCTCCACGCTCTCGTCCCCGCCCCTCCAGTACGCCGCCGAGAAGGAGCGCACCACCGGATGCCCGGGGGCGAGCGCGAGCATCGTGCGGAGGATGGCGGTGGCGGTGAACAGGTCGTTGGAGGGCAGCTTGAGCAGGTTCACGCCCTTGGTCAGCGCGCCCCGCACGATGGACATGGCCGCCACACCGGGAGCGTTGCCCGCCAGGATGTGCACCAGGCGCGGCGGGAACGCTCTGATGGAACCGACGCGTCCGCCCGGCAGCGACACCTCCCGCCAGCCGTCGAGCACGTCGGAGCCGCCGAGTTCGTTGTCGATCTGCACCTGGATCTGCGGGCGCTGGAAGCTGCGCCACAGCAGCGCGTACGCCCGCTCCAGGACCTCCCGCGGCAACGGGCTGACCTCGACCATGTGCTCCAGCGCCTCGGCGAGCAGCCCGTCCGTGTCGGCCTTGAGCCGTTCGCCGGTCTCCACCAGCAGATCGACGATCTCGGCGACGGGCACGTCGAACGCCGGTCCCGGCTCCGCCCTGGGCCACACGAGACGGTCCAGATCGAGCGCGGGCGTGGCGAACTCGGACCCCGCGCGGCCGTGGACGATGTGCGCGCCCTGGACGACGACGCCCTGGACGACGTGGACCACGGGAACCGGCCCGCCGGCCCGCACCGTTTCACCGCCGGTCCCGGGCCCGGAAAGCACCGCGCCGCTCATGCCTGGATCATCCCCCTCACGTAAGAGTCGAGCGTCGCCGCACAGGTGATCTTGTCCTCGCCGCCGAGGTCGCCGTACCGCGTGATGTTCGGCAGCACCGCGGGACTGGTCCTCCCGCACGCGCAGGCCGAGAAGTCGACGTTCACCCGGTCGCCGGTGATCAGACCGCCCCAGCGGCCCCCCATGGACAGGTCGAGGAAGGCGAACCGTCCCTCGACCACCCCGCCGCGTTCGTTGAGCAGCCGTTCTCCCGGCTCGTCCAGGATGAGCGGGACGATCCACGCCGGCACGTGGTAGCGGCCCTCCTCACAGGACATGCACGTCCCGTGCATCTCCGTCATGCCGTAGCTCCGTACTCTGCGGACGTCACCGTAGAAATCGGCGAACTGCTGCATGTAGTCCTCGGGCAGGACCTTGTTCTTGTTGCCGCCTCCGGCGAGCACCATCGAATCGGGATGGAATCCCCCGTCCGGCACACCGCGCGACCGCATCCCCTGGATCAGGGCCCACTGCTGGTTGTTCATCGCGGCGATGAGCAGCGGCTCGGCCCGGTTCTCGACGATGTCGTCGATCAGTCCGTCCAGCGCGGCCTGCATCTCCTCCTCGCGTCCGCCGGAGGCGTTCTCGAACTCCTTGACCTCCTGCGCGGTCGCGGTTCCCTCGACCATCTTCTTGCGGAGCAGCTCACTGCGCATCAGCTCCGAGAGCCGCAGGGGATCTTCGGTCAGCAGCCGCAGCTCCCCTTCCTTCACGAACAGATCGGCGTGCATCCGGAAGCCGTCGATGGACCGCAGCGGCCCGCTCGCGGGAGCGAGGATGTACCCGCGGCGGGTGCGCTCGGGCGGCAGGGGACGCGGCCAGCACGTGAGGTTGGCCATGATCTTCAGCAGCCAGTCCCGGTCTTCGGTCGTGGTGTTGAGCAGCGAGACCTTGCCGGAGGTGCCGCTGGTGATGTAGACCCGGTGCCCGGCTGCGGCGACGCGCGCGATCCAGTCGTCGACGTCGGTGACGCCCTCGACGTCCACCTCGTCCGGCTCGACCACCGAGACGGTCGAGTACCAGCGCAGCAGGCGGTCCCAGTGTCCCCCGGTGATGTAGGAGAGGGGGTAGGACTTATAGCTGGTGTGGGAGAACAGCAGCGGAACGATGTCCGCCTCCGCGCGGATCTCCTTCACGCCCACGTCGTCCGCGCGGCGGCGCAGTAGCGGTATGCGTTCGCGATGCTCGTCGAAGCACTCCCGGGCGGCCTCCAACTGGAGGGTCCGCACCTCGTCCGACGGTCCGTCGAACGGGTCGGCGGAGCCGACGAAGCTCTTCAGGGTCTCCCGAGCGCTGGTCACGGTCTCCTCCTCAGCCCACCCGGCCCCGACGGATGGCAGTGTCCTTAGATTCAAGTATCGAATCTGAAAGATTTAACTATATTGAGGTTAGGGACGCACCCGAACCGTGTCAACGCCCCCTCGTCCCGGCGCGCTCCTCACCGGCCGTCGTCAGGACTCCCAGGCTCCGGAGGGCGCCCGACCGCTCCCGAGAGCCGAGAGGCCGGCGATGGCGGGAGCCGGTCATTGACGTTCAACCTGCGGAAAATTAGGTTATATAAATTAACCAGTTTTGACGCTGGCGAGGAGATGGCCATGGATCGGGTGCTCTGCAGGCTCGAAGACGGGGTGGCCGACGTGCGCCTCAACCGCCCGGGCAAGCTCAACGCGCTCGACGACACGATGTTCGCCGAGCTGATCGAGGTCGGCGAGCGTCTCCGGCACGAGCCGGGGCTGCGGGCCATCGTCCTGTCCGGTGAGGGCCGCGCCTTTTGCGCCGGACTGGACCGCACCGCCTTCCAGGCCCAGGCAGATGACCGGCCCTGGCGGCCCGCGGCGGTGCAGGACACCGATGGCGGAGAGGCGCCGGCCCCCGGAACAGGCGCTTTCGACATCCCTGGCCTGCGTCTCGGGCGGGGCCAGAAAGCCGTCTGGGTGTGGCAGGTGCACGAGGTACCGGTCATCGCCGCCGTTCATGGATACGCGCTCGGTGGCGGGCTACAACTGGCCCTCGGCGCCGACATCCGGCTGGTGACACCGGACGCGCGCATGGGCGTCCTGGAGATGGGCTGGGGACTGACACCCGACATGTGCGGCACGCAGATCCTGCCGCGACTCGTCGGGCTGGACGTCGCCAAGGAACTCACCCTCACGGCCAGGGAGGTCACCGGCGAGGAAGCCGTCCGTATCGGCCTGGCGACACGGGTGTGCGCCGACCCGCGGGAGGATGCCCTGTCGATCGCCGCGCAGATCGCCGGCCGCAACCCCGACGCGGTGCGCGCCGCCAAGAGCATGCTGAACCGGGCTTGGGACGACCAGGCGATGATGGCGGGATTCCGCGCCGAGCGCGCGTTCATGGAGCAGAACGTGGGCAGTCCCCACCAACGCGAGGCGCTGCGCGCCAAGCTGGGCAGAGCGGCACGCCCGTGATCGCCTCTCCCGATGGGCATGAGGCGGACCTGGTTGCCGCGGTCTACGCCCGGAACGAGACGGCCGCGCCTGCTCGAAGGGAAGGTGAGGGCGGACGGCGGGCCAACGCGATGGTCGCGTCGGCGCAGGAGGCGATCCGGGCGGTGATCACTGTGGACGGTGGTCTCAGCATGGGCGCCTGACCGGGCTGCCCTTCATTTCCACGGGACGGAGAAAGTTGAAAGATCAGATCACCATCGGCGTGCGCGTACCTCACGAGCTCTTCCACGATGCGGCGGCACTACGCGGGTTCGTGGCGGACGCCGAGGAGGCTGGAATCGACCGGCTCTTCGTCGGTGATCACGTCACCTTCAAGGGAGGTCAGGGCTTCGACGGGCTCCTCCAGGCCACCGCGCTGGCGGCACTGGCCACACGCATCACCGTCCAAACGGCGGTCTATCTGCTGCCCTTGCGCCACCCCGTTCCGGTGACGCGGCAGGTCGTGTACCTGGCGGGCCTGGCTCCCGGCCGGGTGATCTTCGGAGTCGGTCTGGGCGGCGAGGATCCCGCCGAGTTCCGTGCGTGCGGTGTCGACCCCGCGACGCGCGGCCGTCGAATGGACGAGGCGATCACGCTGGTCCGGTCCCTGCTCGGCGGCGGGCCGGTGACCGCGTCGGGCGAGTTCTTCCAGTTCGACGACGTGAGCGTACGGCCGGCGCCGACGGCGTCCGTGCCCATCGTGATCGGTGGCCGGTCCGACGCCGCCTTGCGCCGTGTGGCGATGCACGGCGACGGCTGGCTCGGGCTGTGGACCACCGCAGAACGGTATGCGGCGTCCTGCGACCGGATCACCGAGCTCGCTTCGGACTACGGCCGCCAGGTGGATCGCCGGCTGCACGGCATGCACGTCTGGTGCGGTTTCGCCGATACCCCAAGGAAGGCGCGTCCCGCGCTCGCCAACACGATGGAGCAGCTCTACCGGACCCCTTTCGAGAAATTCGAGCGTTACAGCCCGTACGGCACTCCGGAGGACGTGGCGGCAGGCTTGCGGCCTTACGTGCGGGCAGGCTGCCGGTCCTTCAACCTGATCGCGGGCGACGCCGACGCTCGAACGACCATCGAAGGCGCCCTCGCCGTGCGCGCCCTCCTGCGAGGAGCGCCGGCCACCTCCTGATTCGACCATTCGCGGCTGTCGGACGAGGCCGTCCCGGCCGTGGCCCATTGAGCACGGCGGGCTCGGCCGGTGCCTCCTCAGCCCAGCAGGTCGAGCACCGTGGTCATCGACTCATTGAGCAGCAGGTACTCCGCCGCGGCCTGGAGGTGGGCCTGCCACAGGTCCTCGGCGGCCTCTGCCTGCCGCGCGGCCACGAGTTCCACCAGCCGGACGTGCGCCCGGAAACCCTCCTGGTTCGCCACGATGTTCTCGGGGCTGCCCGCGTCGAGGTCCACATGCGACCAGTTCGCCTGGTCGATGATGTGCCGGACCATGCCGTTGAGCACCCTCATGGTCTCGTTCCCCGACAGATCGACCACCAGCGCGTGGAACTGCATGTGCGCGCGGATGAACGACGGCGGATCATCGATCAGCAGCTCGGCCTCGCGCACCGCGGTGCGCAACCTGTCGAGGTCGGACTCGGTGGCCCGCCGCGCGAGGAGCCCTGCGCAGGGAGTCTCGATCAGGTTTCGCGCCTCGTAGAGGTCCTGGAGCGTCGTGCCGCGGTACTGCAGCACCAGCCCGGCGTACCGGGCCGCGACCTCTCCCTGCGGCACCTGGACCCGCGCGCCGCCCCGGGCGCCGCGCCGGATGCTGATCAGCGCCTCGGACTCCAGGACCCGGAAGGCCTCGCGCAGCGTCGGCCGCGAGACCGAGAACTCCTCCATCAGCGCGGTCTCGGCAGGCAGGGCCTCCCCGCCGGCCAGTTCGCCGCGCACGATCTTGCGGCGCAGCTGCGCGGCGACCAGCTCGGCCATCTTGGGGACACGGACGCGATGGCCCAGCATTCCCGGCCCCGTCGCAGACCCGGCGGGCTCAGTCACGCTCCCCCGCCTCCCACTCTGCACCGCAGAGGGAGGTCGGCGCAGTATCAGCACTCATGGCAGCTAGAGTAGCAGAAATTAAATAAGTTATCTCTTTCTTCTGTTATAACTGAACTGTGAGTGCGGCCTCCAGGTCGTACTGGATGCGCCGGCCCGGTGAAGCGCCCGCTCAGTGGCGGGAACGGATGACCGCACTACCGACCCATGAGGGGCGCTGTGAGACTTCGAGTAGAGCCGGAGCTGGAGGAGTTGCGGGCCGCGGTCGACGGGCAGGCTGCCAAGACGATCGCCCCATTGGCCCGTGGGGTCGATCAAGACCAGCACTTCTCTCACGAGTTGTGGCAGGCGGTACGCGAGCTGGGATTGACCCGCCTGCCGTTCGCCGATCAGTACGGCGGCGATGGCGGGACGGTGCGCGCCTACATGGTGGCGAGCCGGGAGGTGGCGCGGCACTGCGCCGTCGCCGCGCTCTACCCCGGCACCACCGTCCAGGTGGCGATGACCCTGATCAAGCACGGCACGCCCGCGCAGATCGAGCGCTTCGTCCCCGGGCTGGTCTCCGGTGAGCTGATGGCGGCATGGGCGTTCACCGAGCCGGCGACCGGTTCGGACCCCCGTCAGATCACCACGTGGGCCCGGCGTGACGGCACAGGCTGGACGCTGTCGGGGGCCAAGCAGTTCATCTCCTTTTCCGAACAGGCTCAGGTGGCGCTCGTGTTCGCCCGGACGTCCGACAGGGGCCTGAGCGCGTTCCTCGTCGACACGTCGCTGCCGAGCTGGCAGGTCGGCCGACCGAGCGAAGTGCTGTCGATGGGCGGGACCGAGGCCCGGCCGGTCACCCTGGATGACGTTCGGGTGGACGGCGACAGCCTGGTGGGCGAGTTGGACGGCGGGTTCCAGGTGATGCTGGCCGGCGAGGCGTTCGGCAAGGTGCGCGCGTCCGCGATCTGCGTGGGGATCGGGACACGGGCCTTGGAGGAGGCCGCCGCATACGCTCTGACCCGCGAATACCGCGGCACGCCGATAGGCAGACGTTTCCCCACCGTGCAAGCACTCCTCGGGAAGGCGGCCGCGGACGTCGCCGGCGCCGAATCCCTGGTCCTGACCTGTGCCGACATCCTCGACCGGGGAGAGAGCGCCACTGCGGAGGCCGCCGCCGCCCGCCTCGTGTCGGGACGAGCCGCACGCGAGGCCGCCCAAGCCGCCCTCCACGTATGCGGCGCGTACGGACTCACCAAGGAGATGGTCGTGGAGCGTCTGTACCGCGAGTCGGTGTTCTTCGACGTCGCCCAAGGGGTGGCGGAGATCCAGCAGATCATCATGGGCCGCGAACTGTTCGCCGGCGCAGGTGGCGGCGGGGCCTCGTCATGACCGCCCGGCATCCGCCCACCTGACCGGGAGCTCGTCATATTCGAACTTGGAAGGCCACGGTCTGCCAGGGCTCGCCCAGGTGCAGAAGGTCCCTGGGCCTCGCTCCGCCAGCGGTCTCCAGGCCGCCCTCCGTAACCTCTCGGTCCTATTCGGTGGTGGCGGGTTCCTTTTCGGGGGTGGTGCCTTCGCCCTTGATGGAGCGGATCAACAGCTGGGAGACGTCCACGACCTCCAGCGATTCCTTGGCCGCGCCCTGGTTCTTCTTCTCGTTGATCGCATCGCCCAGCATCACCAGGCAGAACGGGCAGGCGGTGGAGACGGTGTCGGGGTCGGTCTGCAGGGCCTCGTCCACGCGCTCGGTGTTGATGCGCTTGCCGATGCGTTCTTCCATCCACATCCGGGCGCCGCCGGCGCCGCAGCAGAAACCGCGGTCCTTGTGCCGGTGCATCTCCTGGGTCTTCACCCCGGGGACGGTCGCCATGATGTCGCGCGGCTGCTTGTAGACCTTGTTGTGGCGGCCCAGGAAGCAGGGGTCGTGGTAGGTGATGTTCTCCTCGATCGGGGCGAGGGGGGTGAGTCTGCCCTCCTCGACCAGGTGCGCGAGCAGCTGGGTGTGGTGGACGACCTGATAGTTCCCGCCGATCTGCGGGTACTCGTTGGCCAGGGTGTTGAAGCAGTGCGGGCAGGTCGCGACGATCTTCGTCACGCCCGCGTCGTTCAACGTCTCGACGTTTTGCTGGCCGAGCATCTGGAAGACGAACTCCATGCCCAGGCGGCGGGCCGGGTCACCGGTGCACGCCTCCATCGGGCCCAGCACGGCGAACTTGACACCCGCGATGTGCAGCAGCTCGGCGACGGCCTTGGTGGTCTTCTTGGCCCGGTCCTCCAGCGCGCCGGCGCAGCCGACCCAGAACAGGTACTCGGTGTCCTGCGAGACCTTGTCGTCGACGACGTCGACCTCGAAGTCCAGCTCCTGGACCCATTCCAGGCGCTTGGTCTCCGACATGCCCCACGGGTTGCCCTTGTTCTCCAGGTTCTTCAGCATGACGCCGGCCTCGGACGGGAACGAGGACTCGATCATGACCTGGAAGCGGCGCATGTCCAGGATGTGGTCGATGTGCTCGATGTCGACCGGGCACTGCTCGACGCAGGCGCCGCAGTTGGTGCACGACCACAGCACGTCGGGGTGGATGACGCCGCCCTCACCGACCAGCTCGGTGTCCACCTGCATGGCCAGCTTCTGGGCGTCGGTGAACTTCTCCCGCTGCTCTTGCGAGGCGGTGAAGTACGGCGCCTTGGCCAGCGCGTGGTCGCGCAGCTCCAGCACCAGCATCTTGGGCGACAGCGGCTTGCCGGTGTTCCAGGCCGGGCACTGGGACTGGCAGCGACCGCACTCGGTGCAGGTCGCCATGTCCAGCAGACCCTTCCAGGTGAAGTCCTCGATCTTGCCGCGGCCGAACACGTCGGTGTCGGGGTCGGCCTCCTCGAAGTCCAGCGGCTTGCCGCCCGACATCATCGGCTGCGCCGGGCCCAGGCCGTCCGGCTGCCGCTTGAACATCACGTTCAGCGGGGCCAGGAAGATGTGCAGGTGCTTGGAGTGCACGACGAAGACCAGGAAGATCAACGCGACCGCGATGTGGGCCAGCAGCCCGACCGACTCCAGCACCTCCAGCGTGTCGTGGCTCAGCCCGTCGAACAGGTGCCCGACCAGGTAGGAGAAGTAGGCGCCCTGGCCATAGGGGAGGTTGCCGCTGGCCCACTCCACCCCCCGGAACAAGAACATCGTCCAGATCACGTTGAAGATCATGAACAGCGTGATCCACGCGCCGGACAGATGCGAACCGGAGAACCGCGACCCGCGGTCCAGCCGCTTGGGCGAGTTCTTGATCCGGATCGCGGTGAACGCGATCAGCCCCGCGGTGCACGCCAGCGCGATGGTGTCCTGAACGAAACCGATCGGCCCCCAGGTCTGCAAGCCGGGGATCTTGGCGTCCAGCCCGAACAGCAGCGCGACCGCCGCCTCCAGATACACGGTGATCAACAAGATGAACGCCCACATCACCGCGGCATGCGAAACACCCGCCAGCGTCCATTTCAGCAGCTTGCGCTGCCCCAGCACCTCCACCGCCTGACCCTCGACGGCCTTCCTGGGCGCGCGCCTGACCTGCAACGTCCGCTCGGGGTCGGGCTGGCCGCTGGTGGCGATCCCGTACAGGAACAGCACCCGCCGGCCGGCGAACGCCACAGCGACCGCCGTTCCGGCGAGCCCGATGACCAACGTGATCCAGAACACGGTTCCGTCCTCCTGGGTACGGCGATGGCAGTCAGAGTAGACTCACCAAGGGTGACATTAGTCAAATAATCTAACCTAATATGAGTCTGAGAGAGTGCGGCAGATCCCGGGGACGCCCCGCCTCCGGGCGGGCAGGTCACGTCCGTTGTATAGGCTTTGAAGGGGGTTTCGAATGGAAACCGGTGCCGTGCCTGACGTGGCCGATCTCTGGTTCCACCAGGCGACATCCAGCTGTTCGGACTGGCCACTCGGGCGTGTCCTGGAGGCCAAGCAGGCGTCGGCTCTGACGGTCAGCGTGGTGATCCCTGCGCGCGATGAGGCGGCCACGGTCGGCGCGATCGTCGAGCGGATCGTAGCCGAGCTGGCGGCGCCTGGGGTGGTGGACGAGGTGGTCGTCATGGACTCCGACAGCCGTGACGGCACCGGACGCATCGCCGCCAAGGCCGGGGCGAGGGTCCATCGGACCATGGCCGTCGCGCCGGAGGCCGGCTGGTTCCCCGGCAAGGGCGAGGCGCTGTGGAAGTCGCTGTTCGTGACCCGGGGCGATGTGCTGGTCTTCGTCGACGCCGACCTGACCGTCTGGTCCTCCCGGTTCGTCGTCGGGTTGCTGGGTCCGCTGCTCACCCGTCCGGAGACGCTGCTGGTGAAAGCCTTCTACCGGCGCCTGTCGGCCCCCGGGGGCGGAGACCGGGGCGGCAGGGTCACCGAGCTGATGGCCCGTCCGATGCTCAATCTGCTGTGGCCGGAGTTGGCGACGGTGGTCCAGCCGCTGGCCGGCGAATGGGCGGTGCGCCGCTCGCTGCTGGAGACGTTGCCGATTCCGGTCGGGTACGGCGTCGAGCTGGCCTGCCTGGTGGACACCTACCAGCGGCACGGCCTCGCCGCGCTGGCCCAGGTCGACCTCGGCGCCCGGGGACACCGGCAGCGGCCCGTGGAGGAGCTGGGTGTGATGGCGGCCGAGCTGCTGGCGGTCGTCCACCGGCGCCGCGCGTGGTCCAGGACCGGCGCGCTCACCCCGCTGCTCCGGCAGTTCGACTCCGACAGCGGGTGGACGACACGGACGGTGCCGACGATGGAACGTTCCCCGGCACGGTCCGAACCCGCCTACCACCGGGGGGAGGCGAGCAACGCATGCTGAGGCTGCGCGACCGGCTCAGCGGCGACGAACTGCTGCTCATGGCCATCGTCAACCGGACCCCCGACTCCTTCTATGACCGGGGCGCGACATTCGCCTTCGATCAGGCAATCCAACGCGTCGACCAGGTCGTCGCCGAAGGCGCGGACATCATCGACATCGGGGGCGTCAAGGCGGCCCCCGGCGCGGAGGTGGACGCTGCCGAGGAGATCGACCGCACCGCCCCGCTCGTCGCGGCCGTCCGCGACCGGTACCCGGACCTGATCATCAGCGTCGACACCTGGCGGCACGAGGTGGCCCGGGAAGCCTGTTCGGCGGGTGCCGACCTGCTCAACGACGCGTGGGGCGGGGTCGACCCGGGCGTGGCCGAGGTCGCCGCCGAGTTCGGCGCGGGCCTGGTGTGCACCCACGCGGGGGGCCTGCCGCCGCGGACCCGCCCGCACCGCGTCGAGTACGACGACGTCGTCGCCGATGTGATCACCCGCACCGCCTCGCTGGCCGAACGCGCGGTGCGCGCCGGTGTCGACCCCGGCTGCGTCCTCATCGATCCCGGGCACGATTTCGGCAAGAACACCTGGCACTCCTTGGAGGTCACCCGTCGCCTGCAGGAGGTGGTGGCCACCGGCTGGCCGGTGCTGGTGTCGCTGTCCAACAAGGACTTCGTCGGTGAGTCCCTCGGCGGACTCCCGGTCGACCAGCGGCTGCACGGCACCCTCGCGGCGACCGCGGTGTGCGCCTGGCAGGGAGCCCGCGTGTTCCGCGCGCACAACATCACCTCCACCCGGCGGCTCCTGGACATGATCGCGGTCATCCGCGGCCTGCGATCACCCGCCCGCACCGTCCGGGGACTGGCGTGATCGCCGCGGTCGTGTGCGTTCCCCAGGCTCCGCTGCTGCTCCCGGGACTCACCGGCCGACCTGTACCCGAAGTCGAACAGGTCCGGGCCGCGATCGGCAGCGCCCTCCCCGCCCTGACCGGCCTCGACGAACTCATCGTCATCGGCGCGGCCCCCGCCACCGGGACCTGTCCCCGCGACGCCCCCGACCCGGCCGCACGGCTGGCGCCCGGCCCCCTACGCCGTCCCGAGCCCGATCCGCTGCCGGTGCCACTCGCCATCGGCCGCTCACTGCTCGACGGGCCCGCTGGACGGTACGTCCTGCACGGTGTCCACGAGCACGCCACCACCGAAGAGTGCCTCGGACTGGGCCGCCGGCTGGCCACGTCCCCGCGCCGCACCGGCCTCCTGATCGTCGCCGACGGCAGCGCCCGCCGCGGCGAGAAGGCCCCTGGATACACCGACCCGCGAGCACTGGACCTCGACGCGCGCATCACCCGCGCACTCGACACCGCCGACACCGCCGCCCTGCTCGCCCTGGACTCCCAGGACTGCGCGAACCAACTCATCGCCGGGCGCGCCGCCTGGCAGGTCATGGCATCCGCCTGCCAGAACACCTCCTGGACGACGAACCGCCTCTACGACGACGACCCCTTCGGAGTCGCCTACCACGTCCTCACCTGGCTACCCATGCCGCAAGCGCCCGCGACGTCCCCGACGGGTGCGCGAAACCCTGCGACGTAAGAACGAAGGAAGCTCTCCAGCCGACGTACGGTTGGCCATCGCCCACTGCCAGGCCTGACGTTGCAGCACGCCCACCGAACTGCCGCGTCCCGGCGGGTTGGCGATGAGCCGGTCCCGCTCGTCGGACCGCAGAGCCAGCAGTGAGGTCTCCCAGCCCACTGCAGCGCCCGCAGGACCTGTTCCCTCATCGGCGGCGTCACGTGTTCGTAGACGTCGGCCATCCCGGGCAGCTTGTGCCCCAGCCTGGCGGCACATGACACAGCTCGGCGAGAGCGTCACCGAGGGCACCGTCACCCGCTGACTGCCCCCTGGGGAAGCGTTCGGGAGATGACCGCCGAAAAGGAACCGGGCCCCTTCACGCAGGAGTGAAGGGGACCCGCCTTGTCACGCAGACCGTGTAACCGGCTAGCGCTGGTTGGTCGCCACTACCCCGTTCGCGGACGACTGCGCTGCGCTCTTCGTCGCGGGGCGGTTGCTGCACGTGGAGTCGCAGGTGACGCTGCTGAGCCGGCGCATGAGTCTGTCCCTACAAGCTGACCTGGACGGACGCCGCGCCAACCGACCCGGTACCCGACCGCGGCCCGGGCTCACCCGTTGCTGAATGCGTCCGGGGGCACCCGTGCGCCGGTTTCCGGGGTGACCCCCGTCCACGTCGCGACCTCGGCCTCGGCCCACTGCGCCCAGCGCAACAGCAGCTCGTTCTGTTCACGCAGCAGCCGTGCGGTCAGCGCGATCACTGGAAGACGGTCGGGGTAGGGGCCTCGTGTCGCCTCGTACTCGGTCATCCGGTCGGCGGTGACGGCCAGCCGTCCTTCGGCGTCGGCACGGATCTCGCGCAGTGTCGCGCGCAGCTGCGCCAGACCACCGTGGTCGGCAAAGGCCACCTTCACCAAAGCCTCGAACTCCAGCACAGGCCCGGCGCCGCCCGGCTCGTCCAGCCAGGCCCGCAGGGCCTCCCGGCCCTGCGGCGTGATCTCGTAGACGGTGCTGCGGCGCCGCCCCGTGTACTCGACACGGCTGCGGGCCAGGCCACGCTCCACCAGCCTCTTCGGCTCCTCGTACAGGACGCTGGCCGCGCGCGGCCACATCGACCGCAGGCTGCGGTCCATCTGCTGCTTGAGCTCGTAGGTGGTCCAGGAGCGCACGCCCAGCAGCGACAGGATCGCGTAGGAGGTGGTGGTGAGTTCTCGGGCTGTCATACCCCTTGACGATACTCCGGTCCGGAGTATCTTATGAATACTCCGATCCAGAGTATCCAGGAGGGTGTTCCACAAAAGTTACTGTTCGGTATTCATCGCCGATCTCGGTCACATGACCACTCACCGCTTGCCGACGGGCCAAAGTCCCGGCGCGTTGTCGCGGGGGCGTAACGCGCCGGGCTCGGCCTCTCTCAATCCGGCGGCGCCTCAACATTCTCGGTTCGATGGCGGCACACCACCCAGGGGGAAGGGTCTGCTCCATGCTGCGTATCCACTTCACGGGTGAGGATCTGGGCCGGACGCGGCTGGCCACGGGCCCGGAACCGATGTGGGAGCTGTTGCTCAGCCTGCACAAACTGACCGATGCCGAGGGGCGGATGGTCTTCGACTGCTGGCGGCGGCGCGTCCGGCCGGTGGGCGGGGCGGGGCTGCCCGCCTCGACGCGATGGCTTGCGCACCTGGCACCACCGGTCGGCTACTCCCCGGACTTCCTGACCCCCGCCAGGCAGGCCGGCGACCTGGGCACCGGCCTGGACCTGGTGCTGGCCACGCCGCGACGGCGCATCCGCCACGACCTGACCACGCTGGCGGCGCAGCAACCCTTGCGCGGCCCGGTCGCCGACCTGGCGGACGGATCCCGCAGAGCACTGCACCGGCTCGGGCAAGCACTGCGCGACTACCACACCCACGCCCTGGCCCCGTTCTGGAACCGCATCCGCACCTGCGTGCAGGCCGACCTCACCGTCCGCGGCAAAACCTTCCTGCACGCGGGGATCGAAGCGGTCCTCACCGACCTGCACCCCGCCGCGCGGTGGGAACCGCCGGTGCTGAAACTGCCCTACAGCAGAGACCACGACATCCACCTGGACGGCCGCGGGGTACGCCTGCTCCCATCCTTCTTCTGCTGGGGACGCCCCTTCACCTTCCACGACCCCGGACTGCCCCCGGTCATCGCCTTCCCCGTCGAACACGACCTGGACTGGCTCACCCCACCCGCCCGACGCGACCCCCGACACCCCCTTGCCGCGCTGCTCGGCCGCACCCGCACCACAGTGCTGACCGCACTGGCCGCCCACGGCGGCTGCACCACCACCGAACTGGCCCACCGCACCGGGATCTCCCTGGCCTCGGCCAGCCAGCACACCGGCGTACTCCGCGACGCCGGCCTCATCACCACCGTCCGCCGCGGAGCCCACGTCGTCCACACCCTGCAACCCGCCGGCACCTCACTGATCAACGCCCCCACGAAACGGGACCGGCAGGAATGAAGTCCGGCGATCAGCGAAGAATCCGACCGATCGGTGACGTCTTGTCCGAGAGGTCACGCCTTTTCCCGATCAGCCAGCCGTTCGCGACTCCCTCACGGTGATGCCCTCGCGAAACGGCTTTCCGCTGCCGCCACGCCCGGCCGAGGGCACGGTCGTGTCCGCACCGCAACGCGCGGGCGCCATGCGCTACCGCATCGCGACGCCCACAGCACCGGACCCGCAGGGAAAGCCGATGGGACCCGCCCTCGAAGAGGGATACCTCGCCATGACCACCCGATAAGCCCGGCCCGCGGGATATAAGGAGGCCAACAGCGACGGCCTGGAGATCGATGGTCTGCCGCAGCTTGACCTTTGCATCCCCGAAGTCGAGTGAAACCGTCCGGGACGGCAATACCGGAAGATACGCCCCCGGAGGTGCGCATGGTCTGGCTCGGGCTTGTCCTCGTCATTGCGGGCACCGTGCCCACACTCACCATGGACGGCGATCTGGGCGGTGCCGACGCCACAGTGGTGGGAACCGGTGTCATGGCTGTCGGCGCGGCGCTGTTGGTCGTGGGCATCCTGCGGCTACGGAAACGCCGCCGCGTCGGGCCACCCGGCACGGCCGCGCAGGCCTACTACCGGACTTCCACCGGCAAGATCGTCGCGATGGTGATCGCGACGATCTACATCGTCTCTCCGATCGACCTGATCCCAGACGTCTTCCTGCCGATCGGGATCGTCGACGACGCCACCGCTCTCACGTGGTTGCTCTTCGCCCTCGGTCAAGAGCACACGCGGCGGTCTCGAGCAGCGCGCGAAAGCCGCTGACGATGCGGAAGCGTTGCCGGTCCTGCTCGATGGACGCCGAAGGATCAGCTTCGCGAACCAAGTGAGCGCGGGGGGGGTGAAGATCGAACTCAGCACCCTCCGGCAGTGCAGTACCGTCCCCGCCGACTGCTCCCGACCCCGAAGAGGCCGGCACCGAGGCGTCCTCCTCGATCAGCGGGGCGAGCGCGATGTTGAACGCGCCGCCGTACGGGGCCATCAGGTGCCCCCTGGCAGGCGCCCTCGTCCCGGTACACCTTGAAGATCCAGTAGGCGCGGCGGCGGACGGCTTGACGTCTAACTGTGCATCCCGGCGCTGAAGCTGCAGGACGGTCTGGTCGGGGTGCGGATGAACGACACGACCCGATTGCCCGCGGCGGCAGCCGTCGCGACGGCGATGTCGGACTTGGCGGCCAGCGCGGTGGCCTGCTGCATCAGTGGTGCACTCGGCGGCGCCCAGCCGAGTGGGGTCGCGGCCCCGCCGCCTGCAGGTAGTCGACTTGGCCCCAGGCCTTCATCTGCCGTCGCGGACGTCGCGCCGGCCCGTGTCAGCCGCCCAGCCGTCGCGGCCGCGGGTAAGGATGCCCTATGAGCAAATCCAAGCGGCTCCCCCGAAGTGTGTACGAGCCGGAGTTGGCCCGCCTTCAGGCAGAGCTGGTGAAGCTGCAGGAATGGGTGCGGAACGAGGGTGCCCGCGTCGTCGTGGTGTTCGAGGGGCGGGACGCGGCCGGCAAAGGCAGCACGATCAAGCGGGTCGCCGAGTTCCTCAACCCCCGCGTCGCCAGGATCGTGGCATTGCCCGCGCCGACCGACCGGGAGCGCACGCAATGGTATTTCCAGCGCTACATCGAGCACCTGCCCGCCGCCGGCGAGATCGTCCTGTTCGACCGTTCCTGGTACAACCGGGCGGGCGTCGAGCGCGTCATGGGCTTCTGCACCAAGCAGGAGTACATGCGCTTCCTCCACCAGTGCCCGATCTTCGAGCGGCTCCTGGTCGAGGACGGCATTCTGCTGCGCAAATACTGGTTCTCGGTGAGTGACGCCGAGCAGGAGCGCCGTTTCCGCAGCCGGCTGGACGACCCCATGCGACGGTGGAAGCTCTCCCCGATGGACCTGGAGTCCATCACCCGCTGGGAGGACTACTCGCGCGCCAAGGACGAGATGTTCCTGCACACCGACATTCCGGAGGCGCCCTGGTACGTCGTGGAGAGCGAGGACAAACGGCGCGCACGGATCAACATGATCGCTCACCTGCTGTCGACGATCCCCCACCACACGGTGGAGCCCCCGGCCCTCCGGCTGCCCAAGCGGCCTCCTCCGAAGGGCTACGAGCGGTCACCGCGCGACATGCAGACCTACGTGCCCGACCACTCCGCCACCCTGCCCGGATGACCCCCACACCCCGCCCCAGACCAGCGAGGCCCCTGGGCGCTCGCAGATGCTCGGCTGCGGCACAACACCGTCGCCGTTTGCGACGTCTGGAGCCCGCCCTGGGGCGCGGGCATCGACGACCTGACCGCCAACCTGTTCCGTAGCCAGGAAAGCCGGATACTCCATGACGCGATCTCCATGATCCGTCGAGATGGCCGCCCTGGGACGCATGGCCCATGCGATGAACCGCCCGCCCCGCTGCACACCTTGTACATGGCGATGATCTCCCCCACCTCGCGCCACCCGGGCACCGACAATGGAGCCGTAGCACCGGCCCGAACTCGAGACGTCCGCCTTCCGCCGACGGGCGCGTTCCGCTGCGGCCGGTTTGACGCGAGGTCGCGGGCCTTCAGCCGGTCGTTATCGGGTCGCTGCGCGGATACCGCCGTTCCTGGCTGGCCGGGGACGCGGTGACCGGCATCCCGGTTGCCGCGTACCTGGTGCCGCAGGTGATGGCGTATGCGGGTGTGGTCGCTGTGCAACCGATCGCCGGTCTGTGGGGGCGATGGTGCCACGGTCGTGGGGCCGCTGGCCAGCGGCGACACAGGCGAATACGCTCGCAATGGCGCCGCCGGGCTGGTAGGCGCTCCTGCTCGCGTCCCTTGAAGAAGTGGGTCCACCGGTCGGCCTCGGGCACCGGGGCGACCGCGTTGACCACCTGATCCCAGCCGACCAGCTCACCGATGGCCGGCTCACCCTGATCGTCGACTTGCATGTAGTCGTTGACGTCCCCGCACACGATGAAAGCGTGCGCCCCCGCGTCCTGAGCGAGCCGGTCCTGCACGAGCAGCGTCAGCACCCGCCCCCGGCCACTGCACGTCGTCCTCTAACAATCGTGGGAGAACACCGAGGTGCTACGGGGCCGGGGCAGCCTTGGACAGTATGCGCCGGGTGCGCCGACGCTGAGCGGATGCGCTGGGTGATCCCCGTGCGGTGTCGCCTCTGTATGGAACCCAGGCCGGATCCCCACCGTCGAAGGCGGCGTGGGCGGCAAAGGGGCCATCGCGGTGGGTGTCGCCGCCGTGCTCGCGGTGGCCGGTCTGGCGGTGGCGGTCCTGTGGCCGGAGACCGTCCCGCGTGTTGTGCCGACCAGGACGGTGAAGGCCGAACTGCTGACCTTCCACCAAGGGCACGGCCTCCCGGACGTGTCCACGGTGCTGCGCAGCCGGACCGACGCCCGCGCGGTGCGCGGATGGTTCGCCGGAACAGGGGGCCGGGGCGTGCCGGACGCCGACGATGTCGAGAGGCTCGCCGGGGGGCGCGACTACGGCCGGGAGGCGGTGGTGCTGTTCTCCTACACCGGCGGCTGCGACTCCGCCCGTGGCGCGCGCCTGACCAGTGACGGTCCGGGACGGCTCAACATGGACCTCACCAGGGTGACCGAGCACGAGGAGTGCGATGCGCCCTACGAGAATCTGGCCATGTTCGCCGTCGACAAGACCAGGGCTCCGGCCGGGCTCATGCTTGGCGGCGCCCGTACCGGGGGCCCCGACCCGGTGAGCCCGGGGCTGTTGCTGGCGTTCGAGCAGCTCACCGGCCCCGCGCCCCGCTCCCCGCGGGCGGCCGAGGTGAGCCAGCCCGACCAGCTCGAAGGGTTCCTCAGATCGCTCCCCGGCCCAACGGCCGAAGCGCTCGGCGACGGGGGCGGAACCGAGCCCCCCGGTCAGAAGGGCCGACGCCGCTTCGCCTTCGTCGTCTCCGGCTGCCGCGCGAAGACCGCGATCATGATGATCGACGAGGAACGGCTGACGGCCGAAGCGGTCGGTGACGACGCCACGCGGTGCGAGACCGCCGAGCACTACGTGGCGGTGTTCGGCATCGAGGCGCCGCATGTTCCGTCCGGCGCCCGGATCGGCTGAGCGCCTGCCGCTACCGCACCCACCATCAGCACAGGGTTCACATGGCCGAGGTTCGTCCGGACCATCCCGGCACGAACCGGGGCCGAACGTCAATCACGTGCGCGGAGACCGGACCGTTCACCTTCCCGCACGAATGGGGGCCTTTCCCAAGTCCCGGACTCGGCCGCTGCGCTCAGCGCCTCGGAGAACGGCTGGTTCGGCGAGTACGCCGAAAGTCGGCACTCTCGATTTACGGGTCCGAGATGCAGGTCTTTGCGTTTGCGTGGACGTTCGGCCGGCCGGAGTACTTCCAGCGGCAGACGGTCGTTGCGTCGACTATCGTCCCATCGTCTCCATCCGGGTCCCTTGAGCAGGCGACCTGGTCGTTGAGGACCACATAATAGGGATAGCCGTGGGCCTTGCAGTAATTCCCCTGATCCTGCGAGGTGAGGGTCCCGAGAGTTCTTGGTTTTGCGGCGGAGGGCTTTTTCGTAGCCGGCGGTCTCGGGCCGGTTCGTTCTTGGGGGGCGTCGGATGGGTGTGAACTTCTCGGCTGACTTGTTGTTGTCCGTTTGCCGCTGGACGCCGGTTCTGATCGGGTTGGTCGTGTCGCGCTTGGGGCGGGATTTTTGAAAGTGCTGGAGGGGATGTTCGGCTGGGGGTGCGAGGCCTCGCCTTCTCCCGGCCTGGGGACCAGGGAATAGGTGAGGGCGATAATTGCCGGGAGTGTCATCGCGGCGGCGAAGATCTGGAAGCGGCGGCGTTTGCGGCTGGTCGCCGAGGCGTCGGCCTGGGTGGCGGCCGGGGATTCCTGGCTTGATTTCGTGGTGTTTGGCGCGGGTGCGGCTTCTGCCGCCAGTGCGGGTTCAGGTGTCGGTGTGGACGTGTCGGGCGGGGGCGCGGGAAAAGTGGCGACCTGTGGCGTGCGGAGGCCACGTAGAAGGTCGCTTACCTGGGTTGCGGTGGGGCGTCGGGCAGGGTCCTTTTCCAGGCAGGAACGGATGATCTCGCCGAGGTCGCCTTCGATGCCGTCCAGGTCGGGCTCGCTGTGCAGGACCGCCAGGGCGACGGCGGACGCGGAGGTGCCGCCGAAGGCTCTCTTGCCGGTGGCGGCGAAGACCATGGCGGCCGCCCAGGCGAACATGTCCGCCTCGGGGCCGGCGGTCTGGCCGTCGATGTGCTCGGGGGCCATGTAGCCGGGGGTGCCTACCACCTGGCTGCTGGTGAGTGACTGGCTGAGGTCCAGGGCGCGGGATATGCCGAAATCGATCACCACGGGGCCGTCGGGGCCGAGTAGCACGTTGCCCGGTTTGAAGTCGCGGTGGACGACTCCGCCTTCGTGGATGGCCGCCAGCGCCGTCACGGTGTTGACCGCCAGCCGGTCGAGCGCCGCCTCGCCGCGTGGCCCGTCGTCCTTGACCGAGGTCTGCAGGGACGGGCCGTCGACGAACTCACTGACGATGTAGGGCTGGGCGTTGATCACGCCGCTGTCGAGCACCTGGGCGGTGCAGAACGGGGCGACCCGTTTGGCGATCTCGACCTCGGCCAGGAAACGGGCGCGAGCCGTCTCGTGGGTGATCAGGTGGGGGTGCAGCAGTTTGACGGCGGTGCGCCGCTCCCGCTCATCCCGGCCCAGGTAGACGGTGCCCTGGCCACCGGCCCCGATCCGGCCTTCCAGTTCGTAGCGGCCGATGCTCTCAGGGTCGGTGGGCAAGAGCGGCGACAGCTCGGGCACGCATCCTCCAAACGCTCCGATCGGCATGATCATAGGAGTCATCGCTAGATCACGGAGCGTTTTGGAGCGCGATGGTGAAGATCAGCACAGCACGGGATGGTGGCCGTTGGGGTGTGGTCAGGCCTTCCGGGCCGGGTCGACGCCGTAGAACTTCGCCAGGTCGTCGAGGACCGAGTGCGCGCCCTGAAGGCCGACGGCCGTCATCCAGGTGGTGTCGTTCACTTCGCGTTTGTCGCCCGTGAGCTTGGCCCAAAGCGGGTTGTTCTTGAACCTGGCCTGGACCTGCGCCGCCTTGCCCGCTTCATCGAGGCTGGCGGCGATGAAGATCTGGTCGGCGTCCAGTTCCTTGATCCGCTCCTCGCTCATGTCGACCGCGATCTTGTCGGTGGTCGGCTGGCCCTTCGGCCGGGGGAAGCCGACGTCCTTGAGCACGATTCCGGAGTAGGAGTTCTCTGTGTAGAGCCGCACGGTCGGCTCGTCGGTGAAGCGCACCACGGAGATGGCCGGGAGCGTCCCGCCGTTCTTCTTCTTGATCTCGGCGCCGATGGTCTGGGCGCGCGTCTCGTACTCCTTGATGCGCTGATCGGCGAGCTGCTCCTTGCCCAGCGCCTTGGCGGTGAGCCGGATGTTGTTCTTCCAGGAGGCGCCGGTGGTCTCGCTGAAGACGGTCGGGGCGATCTGCGCGAGCTTGCCGTACAGCGCCTGGTGGCGGACCTTGGCCGAGAGGATCAGGTCGGGCTTGAGCGCGCTGATCTTTTCCAGGCTCGGTTCGGTGAGGGTGCCGACCGGCTGCGCCTTCGACGCGTGCCGGCGGCCGGCCTCGCCGAGGTAGTCCGGCAGCCCCTCGTTGATCGAGCGGTAGGTGGTGTAGCCGTAGACGTCGGCGTCGAGGCTGACCGCGGCGTCCACGTAGGACTGATCGAGCGCGACGACCCGCTTGGGCTCGGTGAAGATCTTGGTGGACCCCATCGCGTGCTGGACGGTGCGCAGCGGCGTCTTCCCGGTCCCCGTGTCACCTGCGGATCCGCAGCCGGACAGCCCCAGCACCGTCAGCGTGGCGGTGATCCCGGCGGCCGCGTAACGGAGCGGCGACATCCTCATCTAAGATTCCCCTCGATTAGCTAAGCCTTGCCTCATTTAGGCGAGGCTTACCTAATCACACTCTGATCTACCGAGTAAGAGGGGGTCCGGTCCCTCTGGAGAGGGGGCGCCGTGACCGCGCCTGCCCGCCCGGTGAGAACGCGCGCCGGGAACGGCGCCGGAGCGGGCCCATGGCCCGTCCGGTGGCTGCGGGTGCTGCGCCGGCACCGGCCACTGGTGCTGGCCGGGCTGGTGGTGCTGACCGCTGCGGCGGCGCTGGCGAGCATCGTCATCGGCACCAAGTACGTCCCGGTGTCCGGTGTGTGGGGGGCGGTACTGCATCCGGCGGGCAGCGAGGAGGACATCGTGGTCCGATCCCTGCGGATGCCGCGCACCGCGTTCGGGCTGCTGGCCGGGACCGCACTCGGAGTGGCCGGCGCACTGGTCCAGGGCCACACCCGGAACCCGCTGGCCGATCCGGGGCTGCTCGGTGTGACCCAGGGCGCGGCGTTCGCAATGGTGCTGGCCATCCTCACACTGGGCGTCACCGGCCCGAACACCTACATCTGGTTCGGGTTCGCCGGGGCGCTGACGGCCAGCCTGCTGGTCTTCGCCCTGGGCGGGGCGGGCCGCGGCGGGGCGACCCCGCTGACCCTCGCACTGGCAGGCGCGGCCGTCACCGCGCTGTTGCACGGCCTGGTCGCCGGCCTGGTGCTGATCGACCAGCAGGCCATGGACACCTACCGGTTCTGGCAGGCCGGGGCCCTGGCAGGCCGTGACATCGACGTGCTGCCCGGGCTGCTGCCTTTCGTCGTCATCGGGCTGGTCCTGGCGATGGCGAACGCGCCCGGACTGAACGCGCTCGCACTCGGCGAGGACGTCGCCCGCTCCCTGGGGCACCGGATCCGGCTGACCCGCACGGTCGGCATCGCGGCGATCACACTGCTGACCGGAACCGCCGTCGCCGCCTGCGGCGCCCTGGCCTTTCTCGGGCTGATCGTGCCGCATCTGGCCCGCGGGCTGTCCGGTCCCGACCACCGGTGGCTGCTGCCGTTCTCCGGACTGCTCGGCGCGACGCTGCTGCTGACCGCCGACGTGGCCGGACGGGTGGTGGCCCGCCCGGACGAACTGGAGGTGGGCATCATGCTCGCGCTGATCGGCGGACCGTTCTTCATCGCGCTGGTCCGGCGCAGGAAGCCGGTGCGGCTGTGACCGCCCCGGCGACCTCGTCCAAGAGACACCCGGCGGCGCGAGCGGCCGGACTGTCGTTCCGGGTGCGGCCGCGTGCCGCCGTGGTGGTGCTGGCGGGATTGGCCGCACTGGCGCTGCTGATGGCGCTGAACATCGGCCGCGGCGACTTCCCGATCGGCGTCGCCGACGTCGTCCGCGCACTGCTCGGCGACCCGGAGCACCGCTTCGTCGTGATGGAGCTGCGGCTGCCCCGAGCCCTCACCGGAGCGCTGGTCGGCGCGGCGCTCGGCCTGGCCGGCGCGCTCACCCAGACCATCTCGCGCAACCCGCTGGCCAGCCCTGACACTCTCGGGATCAGCGCCGGCGCCAGCGTCGTGGTGGTCGGGCTGATCGTCGCGACCGGCAGTGCCGCCGGCGGCGCCGGCGGCGCGCTTGCCGCCATCGGGATCCCGCTGGCCGCCCTGGCCGGCGGCCTGGCCGGCGGAATCGGGGTCTACCTGCTCGCCTGGCGGCACGGTCTGGACGGCTACCGGCTGATCCTGGTCGGCATCGGCGTCTCCGGCGTCGCCGCGAACGTCAAGTGGTGGCTGCTGACCCTCGGCGACGTCAACGACGCCGGCCGTGCGATGGCCTGGATCACCGGCAGCCTCAACGCGCGCGGCTGGGAACACGTCCGCCCGGTCGCGCTGGTGCTGGCCGTCCTCGTCCCGCTCACCCTCGTCGGCGCGTTCACCCTCGGGGCGCTGCGGCTCGGCGACGAACCGGCCCGGGCGCTCGGCCTGCGCGTCGACCGGGACCGTTCCCTGCTGATCCTCGCGGCCGTCGCACTGGCCTCGATCGCCACCGCGTCCGCCGGGCCGGTGGAGTTCGTCGGCCTGGCCGCCCCCCAGATCGCGTTGCGCCTGGCCGGGACCGGGCAGCCCCCGCTGACCGGGTCGCTGGTCGTCGGCGCGGTGCTCACCGTCGGCGCGGACCTGATCGCGCGGACCGCGTTCGGCGGCGTGGAGCTGCCCGTCGGCGTGGTCACCGCCGTCATCGGCGCGCCGTTCCTGCTCTACCTGCTCGTCCGGTCCCGGCGAAAGGCCACCACGTGAAGCACGTCGACCCTGCCACGGCCCGGTCCGCCGAGCGGCCGGCCGCCGCCGGGCTGTCCGCCCGCGAGTTGCGGCTCGGATACGGCGACCGGCTGGTCGTCGACGGCCTGACCCTCGATCTGGCGAGCGCCGCCATCACCGCCATCATCGGGCCCAACGGCTGCGGCAAATCCACCCTGCTGCGCGGGCTGGGCCGCCTGCTCAAACCGCGCCACGGACGGGTGCTGCTGGACGGCGCCGACATCGCCGCACTGCCGACCAAAGAAGTCGCGCGGCGGATGGCCGTACTGCCGCAGTCCCCGCAGGCGCCCGAAGGGCTCACGGTCGCCGACCTGGTCGCCCGCGGCCGCCACCCGCACCAATCCTGGTACCGGCAGTGGTCGCCCGGGGACGAGGAGATCGTGAACGCGGCCCTGGCCAAGACCGGCATGCTGGAGTTCGCCGAGCGCCCGCTGGAGGAGATGTCCGGCGGCCAACGGCAGCGCGCGTGGATCTCCATGGCGCTGGCGCAGGACACCCAACTTCTGCTCCTCGACGAGCCCACCACCCACCTCGACCTCGCCCACCAGGTGGACGTCCTGGAACTCCTCCAGAAGCTGCACGACGAAGACGGCCGCACGGTCGTGATGGTGCTGCACGACCTCAACCTGGCCGCCCGTTACGCCCATCGCCTGGTCGCCATGCGCGACGGCCGTGTAGTGGCGCACGGCGAACCGAACGAAATCCTGACCGAGGACCTTTTGAACGCGGTGTTCGACCTGCCCGCCAAAGTGATCGAAGACCCGGTCACCGGCGCGCCCCTGGTGATCCCGCTCGGCTCTCGTGCCGATCTATGAGCCACAACGGTCCGACGGAAACCCGGTTTCGAGAGCCTTTCGTCCGCGATCCGAGGATTCCTCGACGTGCACGAGGAGGTCATAGACGAAGTACGCCTTCATCGGGCGCCCGTCGAGCTCGAACGGCACGATGTGGTAATAGCTGTTGGGCGTCCGGGTCGGCTCCCAGCCGAAGAACGCCTCGGCTTCGAGCCGGAGCACCGACCAGGGGCGCAGGTCGTCGGATGACCGCATCGGCTCACCCGACCTGCGCACGAACCGGCGGTCGACGACGTACTGCGCGGTGTTGGTTACGCGCTGTTCGAACGGGAACTGTTCCTCCGAGCTCGTGTGCTCAAGCCAGAAATCGGGCCAGAGCGGCAGGGCGAACCGGTGCCGGGAGGGACCGCCGCCGACCGGATCACCCAGGATCACCGCCAGATCCTTGATCTTCGGCAACTGCATGATGCTCCACTGACCGGCCTCCTCCACCAGATGTGCCGGCGGATCGTCGTAGGGCGCCGGCAAAGGCAGCGGCGCCCGTGGAGCGATCTCGCGCATGCGAACGAGCACGGACTGCTGGTAGCCCTCCACGGTCAGGGATGGAGAGGGACGCGGTTCGGGGTCGGCGAACTCCTCGCACGACCAGCACCACCACGGCTCCGGCGGGCCCATGCACCCGCCGGTGTAATAGATCTCGCGACGTTCGTGCCGCCGGTAGAGCTCATCGCCGACGGGCCTGCCGTACTCCACCGGGACCAACGACCCGTCGCACCGTTCACACCTGGGACTCATGACCCCTCAGACGCCGCAAGGCCCACCGCTGTTCAGCGGGGTGTCGGCGAAAGAAGGCTAGCCTCCGGCTCCCACGGGGGCTGGTGACGTCTTGTCGTTTACATGAGAAAAGTGCCCCTGAACTGGGAGGATAGGGTCTGGCGAAGGCCCTGTGCGTCGCAGCCGGTCAAGACACCTGCCGAAGCAGAGCCCAGGGCGCTACCAATGCCAGGTGATGCACCCTTCCTCGGTATCTACTGCGGCGGCAGGGAGCGGCCCGGTGCCAAGGTGGCCGAGTTGCAGTTCTCCACCACGTTCAGCCCCTCCTTCGCGCACGTGGTCACAGGGACGCCCGGCAGGACGCAGGCGCCCACCTGATACGGGACGCGGCTGAAGACCCCTTGCGCAGCAAGCAGGGCCGGGAGGCGCGCCAACCCCCGGTTCGGAGTCGTCCAGTTCGCATGAGCCCGATTGCTGCCCAGTTGCATTCGTTGGGCGAATTCCTACAGGCGCGGGTCCGATAGCGGAAGAATCATGACGCACCGTGGAGGAGGTGGCGTGGCAGGGAATGCGGATCAGCCGAAGCGCCGGGGGCGGCCACCGCAGTTGCGGGCTGAGACCGAGGAAGCCGCTGAGCTGGTGGAGTTCCTACGGAAACTGACCTCGGGGATGACGGTCCGGGACGTGGTGGAGCGGGTCCCTCCCTACAAGCGGACCCAATGGGCGAGGTTCCTCAACGGGTCGGAACTGATCCCGCGCTACCTGCTGGAACAGCTGGTGCGTGAGTTGGTACCTGAGCCCCGGCTGCGGCAGTTGCGGCTGGAACAGGGGCTGGAACTGCTGGATCAGGCCGAGCGGGCCGCCGCCAGCAAGCTTTCCGCACTGGAGATGGGCCTGCCCGAGCGGGAGTTGCGGAGGCGGCTGGAGCAGGCGCAGCGCAGCATGATCGACGCTCAGCAGCAGTTGCTGAACATGACCCGGCTGGTCTCGGGTCTGGTACTGCTCACGGTGTCGCTGCAGCGCCGATGCGCCGATCTGGAGCGCCGCCAGCCCCCGACCCCAGGGGCGGAACTGGTCCAGTACGAGCAACGCCTTCGGACCGCCGAGGCGAACCTGGCCGCGGCACGTGATCGCCAACAGGAGGCCGAGAGCCTGCGGGTCGCGGCGTTGCAGCGGGCCGAGCGGTACCGCCAGGCGCTGGAACAGGAGCAGGACGCCTCGGCAGAGGCGCTCGACGCGGATATCGAGTCGTTCCACGACCAGGAGCCGACACTCGAGGAGTACGACGCGTTGCTGGAACAGAGCTCCGCGCGCCTGGACGAGACGGGTCGCGCGTTCGATGCTCTGCGCCGCCAACTCGGCATCGACCCTCCCGATCAGGAAACCCCCAGCTCAGACCAGCAGCGAATTGTCCGCGGACAAGTCCAGGAAAAAGCCGGCGAGGACGAGACGACCAGCCTGCTGCCGGCGGCCGTCGACTCCTCTGCCAAGGCCGCCACGGCCACCGCGGTCGGCGAGCTTGAGAGCGCCGGCGAACAGTTCCCCGGCAGTGCATCTCTGCTTGAGCGGATCGCTGTCGGGGCGGCGGCTGTTCTCCTCGCGGGGGGCCTGATTGTGGGGATGATCGGAGTCCTGGTCGTCGCCATCGCTGATGCGGTTGTCAACACTGAGCGAAGGAACGTGACCCCGGCCTGGGTCGTCTCCGGTGCAACGCCCTCGCAGATGTCCGCGCCGAGATCGAAGAACCGCCAGTACAGCAGTAAGGCGCTGGTCTACCGCCTGTCTTCGGGGCAACCGGTCAGCTCCACCTTCGCACTGCCTCACATGAAGCAGACTTGGAGCCAGCGCATCCTCCACAGCGGCCCCGGTTACGTCTTCGACGGTTACATCGACTTCCAGCCCGATAAGGCCTGTGCGTCCGCGGCCCGTCTCACCTGGCGGCTGCACGATCGGAGCGGCCGACTTCTCCTTACTCACGAGGTCGACTTCTACGAGCTCAACCTCCCCGCCGGGCAGGTCACCTTGACCGCCCGGCTCGACGCGCCCTCCCCGTGCACCGGACTGCTACGCCTCATCAACCCCGAAGTGGTCAACACCGCCTCTTTGGGCGGCAAGGGCACCCCGCCCCCTGAGGTGGCGACCAGACCCAAGTGACCGTCGGCGTCCAACGCTCCCGAACCCTTCCCCCGCCGGTATTTGTCCGGCACCGACCTGCGGGATCGTCTTTCCCCCGCAGTGGACAACCCGGCCGGCAGGCACGGTGATCCCATCGCGTACTTCACCCGGGCCCTCCATCGGAACCCGGACGACCAGAAGGAGCAGTGATGGATATGGGGACAGCGACCGATGCCCTGATCGCCGTGCTGGGAGCGGTGACCGCCGCCCTGGCTTATCTGGAGGCCCGCGAACACCGCAGCCAGAAAGCCAGGAACCCCAACGACAGCGACCCGCCCCGCAAGCCCGTGGATGCCGACGACGACTAAGGGTGGCCGCAAGGAGGCTTTGCCTTGCTGATCCGTAGATTCCCAAACAAATCAGCGGGCCCGTCCAAATCGGTTCGCCCGCTGGGCCACCGACCGCAGCCGTTCCGACACGCCGCCCTCCCCCACGAAGCCGAGGACGGCACCAACACCCCATCCTGCTGCAACGCTTCCGGCACGTCTCGGTCCGCTCCCTGGAGCGCTACTTTCCGCCCGGCGTAAGGATGATGGGCAGCGAGATGACTGAGGCCAGGGTCATCGGGATGGTGTGGGTCTTGACGGTGCCGCGGGTGGACAGGCCGAGGAGCGACTGGAACATCCAGAAGAAGTCGCTGCTCAGAATGCCCGCCGCGGTGATACCGGCGACGGAGATGGAGCTGGCGACGATCGGGTCGGAGAGGAACTTCAGAGCGGCGGGCCGCGATCGCCCGCCGCGCCTGCCCCGGCAGCGCTCGGCCGCGCGGATGACGCGGAATCTTCTGCTGGACACCTAATAGTGTGTCCGCAGGATGGAACGGGTCGTCTTTCATGAGGAGGAAGTACATGCGCATGCGCCGCATCGGCGACACGCAGGTCAGCGCGATCGGTCTCGGGGGCATGCCGATGTCCATCGAGGGCAGGCCGGACGAGGAGCGGTCGGTCGCCACCGTCCATGCCGCACTGGACGCCGGGGTGACGTTGATCGACACCGCGGACGCCTACCACCGGGACGCGGCAGAGGTGGGCCACAACGAGACCCTGATCGCGCGGGCGCTGTCCAGTCATGGGGCAGACACCTCGGGCGTGCTGGTGGCGACCAAGGGCGGGCACCTTCGTCCAGGGGACGGCTCGTGGACGCTGAACGGCTCGCCCGAATACCTCAAGCGGGCCTGCGAAGCCTCGCTCAAGCGGCTGGGCGTCGAGGCCATCGGCCTCTACCAGTTCCACCGTCCAGATCCCAAGGTCCCCTACGCCGACTCCATCGGCGCGATCCGTGACCTGCTGGACGAGGGCAAGATCAGGTTTGCCGGCATCTCGAACGCCGACCCGGAACAGATCAAGCAGGCCAACGAGATCCTCGGCGGCCGACTGGTGAGCGTACAGAACCAGTTCTCGCCCGCCTTCCGTTCCAGCGAGCCGGAGCTGGAGCTGTGCGCGGAGATGGGCATCGCGTTCCTGCCGTGGAGCCCGCTCGGCGGTATCGCCCAGGCCGGTGACCTCGGCTCCCGGTTCGCCCCGTTCGCCGAGATCGCCAAGGCGCGGGAGGTGAGCCCGCAGCAGGTGTGCCTGGCCTGGATGCTCGCCAAGGCACCGGTGGTGATCCCCATCCCCGGTTCGTCCCGTCCCGAGACCATCCGCGACTCGGTCCAGGCCGCCGCGCTGGAGCTCACATCCGACGAACTGGCCCGCCTCGACAGCAGATAAGACCGCTGGATCGGACCGTGGGTCTACGCCGGTAGATCAGCCGGGATGCTCACCCGGGCGGTAGCAGACCATCCCGGCGACCGAGATGCGGGCGCCGTGTTCGTCCAGCCGCGGCCGCCGGTGCGGACCCCAGCGCCTCGGCCCCGCCCCGCGCCAGGGCCGCCGCCTTTTCTCCACCTGCCGCAGCCCGACTCGTAACCCGGCGGCGATCCGCGCGTTGGGCCGACCCTCGTCTCGCGCAGCCCGACGTTCTGCTCGGTGAGCATGTGCTCCCACCGAAATCAGTCCGCGTGAGGTGCCCGCCTGACGGCCCTCACGTGTGGTCTGCCGGTAGGCCAATGCGGCGTGAGCGGGCCAGGGCCAGGCCGCCGAGGACCATGGCGGTCAGCCCCAGCAGCAGGGCCAAGGCGCCGCCGACGACTCCGTTGCCGGTGCCGGGACCACCGTCGGCGACGGCCAGATTCAGCGCCCCGGCGACCACGGTGATCAGCCCGGACACCAGGGCCACGTTGGCCCCCTTCCTCCCACCGTTGCCGATCCGCCGGACGGAACGGGCCAGCGCCAGCCCACCGATGACCGCGCCGACCAGCCCCAGCAGCGCGGCCGCGGTGGCCCAGAGTCGCGCGGCGGTCAGGCTGTAGGCATCGACGTCGGCCGCCTGGGACATGACGTGCGCGACCGCCGGTACGGCGAGCGTGAATCCGACTGACATGAGGTGCTCCTTCTCGTCCGGCGATTTGGCCAGGGCTTGAGCATGTCCGGTGGATCCGTCGCTGGTCGTCCCGCAGACGCAGACACTTGGAACTGCCGCCGATGCCGCAGGCGCCGCGCATGTACCGCGGACGCGGTAGTCGGCGCTCGTCCACGAGCCGGAGCCCAGCCCGCAGCGACATCCGGTTTTGGTGTGCACATGGGGAAAGGGCGGATCCGTGTCCCGGCCGGTGTCACGGACCAACGTGGTAGCCGCCTCCCTCATGCGCAGAGCCGACTCTCTCTGGCAAGCCCACAAGGCGTTGGCTCTCGCCAGGTAGGACGACTCCCCGAGTGGGCCGCCTGCGAAGACGTCGCAAGAAGCAGCTGACGCAGGTGTCGTTGACGCGGCAGCAGGCGGCGGTGCAGCGACGACCTCACTCTCTCGCGCGACCTGCCGGCCGAGCTCCCGCTGCTCTGAGGCGCCACCGTCAACGATCCGGCCCTGACGGCACACCTGGGGCGGTCTTCCACTGCGTTGGTCTCATCGAATCCTCATCGTGCTCCGGACAACGCAGCACGGTGATCGGACGTCTGGCGGGCGGCCGACAAGGTTCATGAGATCTGGCTTAAGTTCCATCACGACTCTCTCATCTCTCTTAGTTTCGTCTTCCTCTTGTTTCAGATCCGTCTCAGCGGTTTCAAGGAATCGGCCCGCTAGGTTCTTTCTTGCGAGCTCCGAAAAGCGGTGCTCAAGCAGGGAAGGCGATACCAAATGGGTTTCCGTAAGATTGCTCCGGTTCCGCCGAAGAAGAAGCACGCTCCCAAGCCGAAGAAGCACTGCCGTCCCAAGCGGCCGGCCCGGCGGCCCGGTAAGTAACCGGCGAAATAGCGAGGAGAGCCGGTCGGGCCCCACCTACGCCCGATCGGCTCTTCTTGTGTTCTGCCGGCTATCAGACCGAGGAGCATCCGGTGACCGACACCGAAACGTACGCGCCCTTTTCCGCCAGTTCCGTACGAAAGACACTCCGGGTGTACTGGCCGGAGACCAAAGGCGACCGGCGGCTGCTGGTGGCCGGTGGAGTGCTCATCATCGCGGCCGCGCTCTGCGAGGTCGGCGCGATCTGGCTGTTCGGCTATATCACCGACAATGTGCTGGCCGCCAAGGACCTGGGCGCATTCTGGACACCCGCCGCGGCCTGGCTGGTGCTGGCCCTGGTGACCGGGGTGGCGACGTTCGGCGGGGACTACGCGCTGGCGCTGGCCGGGGAGCGCTTCCTGCTCCGGCTGCGCGACCGGGTCTTCGCCCACCTTCAGGGCCTGTCGCCGGAGTTCTTCAACAGGCGGCCGCTGGGCGACCTCATCGCCCGCCTCACCGACGACATCGAGTCGATCGAGGAACTGGTCGCCTCCGGCCTGGTCCGCGCCCTCACCTCAGTGATCACGATCGTCTTCTTCATGGCCGCCGCCGTGGTGGTCCGCTGGGACCTGGCGCTGGTCGCGTGCGCGCTGGTCCCCCTCTTCCTGCTGGTGTCGAAGACGTTCTCGGCCCGCTTCAAGACCGTGGCCGACGACGAACGGCGCAGCAACGGCGTGATGACCGCGCTGGTCGAGGAGAGCATCTCCAACCAGGCGCTGGTCCAGGCGTACAACCGCCAGCGCACCCAGGAACGCCGGCTGCACCAGGAAGGACGCACCTGGCTGCGGGCGAAGATGGCCGAGGCTCGGCTGTCCGCGATGTACGAGCCGCTGACCTCGATCGTCGAGACGCTGTGCGTGCTCGTCGTGCTGGGCATGGGCGCCTGGGAACTCACCGGCGGCCGCATCACGCTGGGCGGTCTGCTGTCCTTCGCCGCTTACCTGGCCTACCTCTACCCGCCCGTACAGAGCCTCGGGCAGTTCGGCCTGTCCGTCGCGGAGGCCTCGGCCGGCTCGGACCGCGTACTGGAGGTGCTGCGCGCCCAGCCCGCCGTCGCGGACGGCCGGGCGGTCCGGGTACGGGTGCAGAGCCGCGGCCGGATCGACTTCTCGGACGTCTCGTTCGGCTACGAGAACGCCCGCCGCCCCGCCCTCGAGCACCTCTCCTTCTCAGTCGGCCCGGGCGAGCTTCTCCTGGTCACCGGCCCGAGTGGCGCGGGCAAGTCGACGATCGCCCGCCTCATGCTGCGCTTCTACGACCCCACCGGGGGCCGGATCCTGCTGGACGGCGTCGACATCCGCGAACTCTCGCTCCGTACGCTCCGCTACAACGTGACACTCCTCCAGCAGGAGACGATGCTCTTCCCCGGCACCATCCACGAGAACATCGCGTACGGCCGGTCCGGCGCCGCCGAAGCGGACATCGTCGCCGCGGCCGTGGCCGCCGACGCACACGATTTCATCACCGCACTGCCCGAGGGCTACCAAACCCGCATCGGCGAGAAGGGCCGCCTGCTCTCCGGCGGCCAGCGCCAGCGCCTCGCCATCGCCCGCGCCATGCTCCGCAACGCCCCGGTCCTCATCCTCGACGAACCCACCACCGGCCTGGACGCCGACACCGCCCGCCGCGTCCTAGACCCGCTGCGCCGCCTCATGGCCGGCCGCACCACCATCCTGATCACCCACGACCTGCACCTCGCCCCGGAGGCGGACCGGACGGTGCTGCTCGGCACCGACCCGACCCGCCTCACCGTCCCGCACAAGATCCCGCAGACGCTGTACGGAGGTCAGAACAGATGACGGACGTTCTCCGTGCCCTGCATCGGGCACCCACAGATCTGCGGATTCGTCGGCTGCAGGCCGTCGGATGTAGCGATCTTGATCGCTCCGGCACACACGTTCAGTTCTTCTCGTGCGCAATCGTCCACACCCGGGGTGTATGGCGCCGGACGGCGCCGGCCGGGTCTGCCCGACAGTGACCGGCACCTGGTAGCGGGCTACCCGCTCGGCATTCGGTTGTGCGAGGAGGGCGGGATCAGCCAGCGGTCATGGCAGATGCCCAGGACACGCGCGTCGTCTCGCTGACCACACCCGTGGTCAAAGTGTGAACGCCTAGCCCAGCAATGCACCAGACCAGCGCGATATCACGTCTGACCTGGGGATCCAGTGATCGTAACGGTTATGCCCGAGGGTATGCCGGGTTTGTGGGCTCGACCTTGATGTCCTCATTCACGAGCTCGCTCGGGAGCTCAAACCGCGGGCGGATCAGCTGGCTGATGTGGTGGTGCAGAGCCTGCGCAGCGACCTCCCCGAGGTGTGCGCGCAAGGTGGCCTGTGGTGAGTGGTCACGCTGCGCGTACCAGCGCAGGGCGGCGGCTCGGGCACCTGGGGGCCTAGGCCGGCGCACCGGGTCAGCACTACCTCACGAACAGGGTCGAGGGTGATCACCTGGGCCTGGTAGGCGGCGTACTCGGCCAGGCGGGGGTGCCAGCGGCGGGGCCACAGCCAGCAGGTCGAAGTCGATCACCACGTCACCAGGACGTGCGTGCGTGGCCACATAGATGGTCTTGCCTGAGATTTGCGGGCCGATGATCAAATAGTGGGCTCACCGTCGCCCGTGCGATCCTCGACCAGCTGCCCAACGAGCCCGTTGTGTCCCTGGGCGACTCGACCCGCCAGCCGCATGGGCCCCGTCCGATCGCGCAGGTCCGGGCGTTCGCGCTGGAGATGCTGGAAGAGCTGGTTCGCCGAGGGCGTCAGGATGCTGGTGATCGCGTGCAACAGCCCAGCCCGGCGATGCTGCGGGACGCCCTGGTCACCACCCGGGCCACCGTGACCAGCCGGGCCTACGAGGACGCCTTCGTCACCGCTCCGCACATCGAGCTGGTCTCCGCTCCATGCCCCCTCGGCTGCACCCACTACCCACTGCTAACCGGTGTGATCTCGCATGTCGTCGGATACGGGGTCACACTGGTGCCACGGCTCGCAGGGCCTCACCGGAAACGGCGACGGCCCCCTGTTGGCGCAGGGAGCCGTCTGGAACCGAACCCGAATCCCCTCTGGAGACCGAGTCCATGTCGAGCGTACGCCGGAACGACCACGAGCAGCAGCCCGGCCCTGGCCAGCCTCTTGTCAGCCCCCGTGGGTTACTGATCATCGCGATCGGTGTGGGTGCGGGTATCGCGGTTGCCGTGAAGCCCGAGCTCGCGGTGCCGATCGGGGTGGGCGTGGCGGTGGTGACGTTGCTGATTGTGATCGTCGGATCGTGACGTCCAGCTGAGCAGCACAGGGCTCCGGAGCGGCAGATGTCGACAGCGGCCCAGTGTGGCGGTCACCGGCCACGGGCCCCGGCTCACTTCCCGGCTCATCTGGAAGGCTCCAGGCTCGGGTCTTGATACCGGGCCGATCGCCGCGGTGGTGGGCGCCGGGCAGGACCGGCTGCACAGGCACCGCGCTTTGCGGAACGCACCGTGTGCCGGCCTTGTCACATGACGCAGTCTTGTCCGCCGGGCCGCCCGTCGCCGTGCCGCCGGAGGCCGGATCAGCGGGCGGTGAAGAAGATGCCGTCGTCGCGGTCGTCCTCAGGCGCGCTCCAGGGGCTTACCGAGCCGACGCCGAGCATGGTCGAGGTGCCGGGCACGTTGGCCATGCGGCCGAAGACCCCGTCGGTCTCCGGGACGGTGGGACGCGGAACGGCGGTCCACGTGCCGCCGCGGTAGTTCACCAGCGTTTCAACGCCGCCCTTCACCCAGAACCCGCCGGAACCGTCGGGTGCCAGGTTCGACAGGTCGAACCGGTAGTCCGGCGTTGCGACCCTGCGCCATGCCGAACCGTTCCAGTGCAGGACCACCGGACGGAACTGCTCGTCGTCCCCGTCCAGCCAGCTGACGGTGCCCACAGCCCACACGTTGTTCGCCGACAGGGCCATGACGTCGTTGAGGGTGGCACTCGCGCCCGCGGGCACGGGGATCTGCGGCAGCGCGGCGGCCTTCCAGGCCGAGCCGTTCCAGCGCAGCATGCGCGGAAGGCCGTCCACGGTGGTGCCGACGGCCCAGCCGTTCTTGGCGGAGGTGAAGTGCATGGAGTACACCCGGTCGGCCGGCGCGGCGACGCTGCGCCACAGCTTGCCGTCCCAATGCCGCAGCGGCTGGGCGCTGGCTTGACCGTTGACCGCCAGCCAGACGTCGGAGGGCGAGAGGACATCGGCGTCCCAGAGCGTGACGTCGCCGTTCTCGACCACCGAGGCCCGCCACGAGGCCCCGTTCCATCGGAACGCCTTGAGCGCGCGATCGGACCGGATCTGCAGGCCGAACGCCCAGACGTTGGCCTCGGAGGAGCCGGCCACGCGGCTCAGACCCACGTCCACCTGTGCGGGGACGGGTGCCAGGTGCCAGCCAGTGCCGTCCCAGCGGTACACCAGCGGCCCGTCGGTGGCGGCATTCCAGGATCCGCCGACGGCCCAGCCGCTCCTGGCTCCGGTGAGGGCCAGATCGCTCAGGTTCTCGTTGCCGGGCAGGCCCGTCTGCGCGGTGACGCTCCACTTCTGCGGAGCCGCCGCCGCGACCGCCGTCCCGGCCATCGCGATGCTCGCCGCCGCCGTGACCGCTACCGTTCCTCGAAGCCTCATGGCCCTGCCTTCCGATCTGCTGGAGACCTTTATGAGGTGACGGAGCGCTCACGGTTCCGGTTTGCTTGCCCTTCGTGTCCTAATGTGGACAGCCGTAATGAGTGGCGCATGCGGCACGGGTAAGGAGCACGCATAGTGACCGTGATCATTGCTTGATGCGGGCATCCGGCCGGCCATGGCCTCCTCCAGCAGTTCGGCGAGGAAAGCCGGCAGATCAATGCGGGCGGGTGGCGGGCGGGCTCTTGGGCGGTCCGAGCCAGAGCCGGTCGCCGACCTCATGCAGAGGCCCGACGTCGGGCTCGATCATGATGTGCCCGTCGCCGGAACCGGATGCCCCTAACCCGAATGGCCGGGGTGGTGGTCACTCACTGCGCGAGCCACTCCCCCACCGTCAGCAGGCCACCGCACGGCCACTTCATCCTGACTATAGGCTCCGTAGATTGATGTCGTTTCCCGCGCTTCGCTGTCGTTCCCTGTCATTCTCTGCACGAGCTGTAATCACGTCCAAAGTCTCCTACTGCTGGAAGTGACAGCACGGCGACCGCAGGTAGGGAAGAATGGTCCCCGTGAAGACTCGGCGCGTACTGGTGGCCACGACGATCGCTGTGGCCATCGGAGTCCTCGTGCTCTCCTTCGCGATGAAGTGGGAGCAGGCCGACAAGCTACTGGCGGCGGTATCGGCTTTGGCCGGCGTGGTGAGCATCTCCGTCGCCGTGTGGCTCGCGCCCGATCGCACCGCCCACCCGACTGCCGGTCGAGATGCGGAGGCAGCCACGGCTGGAACTCTCCGCGACGTCGACATCGTCGGAGAGTGGCAGAAGATGACCGAGACCGGGCGCCACTTCACGCTCGTCCTAAAACCTGATGGGGACATCGCCGAATGGGACCCGTCCAGCGATGATCCCCCATGGCGCGGAAAGTGGACCGTGGGACCGGGTGGCGAACTCCAACTGTTTCTCGCCGGACGCATCACCACATTGCGTCCTTCCGGTGCCGGGTTCCACGGCCAAGAGAGGATCAAGCGCCGCCGACTCGGATTCGTTGTCGGCAAAGCTTGGGTGACCCTTCGACGGTCATAATCTCCGCCGGCGGCCGCCGCTGCGGAGCGCACCCGAATGGTCGGTCTCCGCGGATTGTCATCTCGGGTAGCCGGCTGAGTGGCAGGGCCTCTTCGGACGGGACGTATACAAGCGTGATCAGCGAGCCCGGCGTTCAGGATGGCCAGGTCGTAGCGGGCGACCATGCGCCGCCCGCGCTCTGCGAGATTCGGACCGCCCCGTCCCGTTACGGCTGGTCCCGGGTTATGAGCTGAGGCTGAACTCGTACGACCTGGGCGTGGACATCGAGCTCCACGATCCCGTCCAGCGGCTGCGATTCGAGCACCTCGAGGTGCGGACGGTTGTGGTGACCAGCGCAAGGAGAAGATCTTCTGTGCCGGGGCGAACATCCGGATGCTGGCGGCGTCGGCGCATGAGTGGAAGGTGAACTTCTGCAAGTTCCCCAACGAGACCCGCGCTGGCATGCGAGCACATCATGCTGGTGGACGACCGTTCCTCGGCGGTCTCCCTGCCCGAGCTCCCGCTACTGGTTGTGCTGCCGGGTACCGGCGGCCTGACACGGGTGTCGGACAAGCGCCACGTGCGCCGCGACCGCGCCGATTGATTGGGCCCGCAGATGCAGTTCTGAGACATGAAGCGCATGAGTTCGTGCAGCTCGTCCTGCCAACGGGCTCAGGCAAGACGCTTCGGGCTATCCATGCCATGCTGGCTTTTCTGCTGGGCAGGGCAGACGAGTTGTCGAGACGCCCGGTCCAGCGACATGGGGCTGCGGGCCGCGAGTCGACATGCACGGCTCAGCGCGGGTGCCACGGCGGTGGCGCCGCTCGCCAGCACTCCGTGCAGCGGCATGTGGCTGGGCGTGGCGTTGGGCACTCCGCTCCGTCCCGCCGACCAGCCCGCGGTCGTGCGTGCGGGGCACTCGTGCGGCGGCCTGGCCGCGCTCGTCCACAGATCTCGGACGGCATCGACGTCCAGGCGGCACCTGTCCGTAGCCGGTCAGGAGCCGGGCCGCCGGTCCTCGCGCTGTGCGGCGCCGGACTGCTGTTCGTCGGTGGCGGCCAAGGTGGCCAGGAGGTGAAGGCCGTCGGCGCTGGGGGTGCCGGGCGGTGCGGTGTACATCAGGAGGGTGAGGCCGGGGTCGGAGGCGAGAGTCATGGCCTCGAAGTTGAGCTCCAGGTCGCCGACGGCTGGGTGGTGGAGCTTCTTGATGCCGGTGCGGTGGTAGCGGACGTTGTGGTTGGCCCACCGCTGCCGGAAGGTCTCGCTGCGGGTGGACAGCTCTCCGATGAGCTCGGTCAGGTTCTTGTCGCAGGGGTTGCGGCCGGCCTCGGCGCGGAGCATCGCGGCGATGTCGTCGGCGGCCTTGTCCCAGTCGGTGAAGAACTCGGGGGCCGCGGGGTCGAGGTAGATGAACCGGGCGGTGTTGGCCGGGCGGCGCGGATCCGTCCGCTGTGCCAGGACGGGGGCGTACAGCGCCGCGGCCAGCCGGTTGGTGGCCAGGACGTCGTGACGGTCGTTGCGGATCCATGCCGGGGCGTCGGTGATCGCGTCCAGCATGTGCTGCAGCACGGGCCGTACCGGTTTGTTCGGCGTACGACGGCGTGCGGTCGGGGCGTGCCCTGCGTTCCGCCGGGCGAGGTCGAACAGGTGCTCGCGTTCGGCGTCATCGAGGTGGAGGGCGCGGGCGAGGTTGTCCAGGACGCTGTCGGACGCGCCGGACAGGTGGCCGCGTTCCAGGCGGACGTAGTAGTCGACCGAGACCCCGGCCAGCATGGCGACCTCTTCACGGCGCAGGCCTTTGACGCGCCGGTTGCCGCCGTAGGCGGGCAGCCCGGCCTGCTCGGGAGTGATGCGGGCGCGCCGGGAGGTCAGGAACTCCTTGATCTCGGTGCGGTCGTCCATGCCCTCACGGTATGCGAGGCCGTATCCGGGAAGCAGGTACTGGCATTACCTGGAACGACAGTCACTGCCGCCGCGCGGCGGAGAGGCGTTACCTGGAGTCGGGCCGCCTTGACGGTTCCGCCCGTTCGGCCGGCGATCGGCCGGACAGGGCTGTGACCAGCAATACGCATTTCCGAAGGAGATTCGCCGTATGCGAGCGACGTTCATGTACGGGGCCGGGGACGTCCGTGTCGAGACGGTGCCGGACCCGGTGCTCCGGCAGCCGACCGACGCCCTGGTGCGCGTGGTGACTTCATGCATCTGCGGCTCGGACCTGCATCCCTACCATTCGATGCCGGCCGGTGAGACCAGGCCGATGGGTCACGAGTTCATCGGCGTGGTCGAGGAGACCGGGTCGCAGGTCTCGACCGTGAAGCGGGGCGACCTGGTGATCGCGCCGTTCGCCTGGTCGGACGGCACATGTGAGTTCTGCCGCGAGGGGCTGCAGACCTCCTGTCTGCACGGCGGTTTCTGGGCCAGGGACGGGATCGGCGGCGGCCAGGCCGAGGCGGTCCGGGTGCCGCTCGCGGACGGGACCCTGGTGAAGGCTCCCGTCGGCGAGGACTCCGACCTGCTGCCTGGGCTGCTGACCTTGTCGGACGTCTACGGGACCGGCTTCCACGCCGCCAAGTGCGCGAACGTGGGCCCCGGCGACGCGGTGGTGGTGGTCGGCGACGGAGCCGTCGGTCTGATGGCCGTCCTGTCGGCCAGCCGCCTCGGCGCCGAGCAGATCATCCTGATGGGACGGCACAAGGACCGCACCGACCTGGGTCGCGAGTTCGGCGCCACGGACGTGGTGGCCGAGCGGGGCGAGGAAGGCATCGCCAAGGTCCGTGAGCTGACCGGCGGCCGCGGCGCCCGCAAGGTGTTGGAAGCCGTCGGCCATCTGCCCGCTTACGAGCAGGCGATCGGCGTGGTCCGACCCGGCGGGGTGGTCTCGCGGGTCGGGGTGCCGCAGTACGACACCGCCCCGGTCGGCTTCACGAGCCTGTTCGGCCCGAACATCACCCTGACCGGCGGCCCCGCCCCGGCGCGCGCCTACATCGAGCAGCTCATGCCGGCCGTCCTGGACGGCACCGTGCAGCCCGGCAAGGTCTTCGACCGCGCCATCGGCCTGGAACAGACCCCGGACGGCTATCGCGCGATGGACGACCGTGAGGCCCTCAAGGTTCTCATCCGCCTCTGACCCGGCCTCGCACCACCCCGGGACCGGCTCCCGCCGTCCCGCACGACAAGGGAGAAGATCATGAAGCATGTGACGCTCGGCGGCCTCACCGTCGGCCGGATCGGCCTGGGCATGATGGGCATGTCCTTCGCCTACGGCGGCGCGGGCAGCGACGACGCCGAATCGATCCGCACGATCCACCGGGCCCTCGACCTCGGCGTCACGATGATCGACACCGCCGAGGTGTACGGCCCGTACACCAACGAGGAACTCCTCGGGCAGGCGCTCAAGGGCGGCCACCGCGACCGGGTCGTGGTCGCCACCAAGTTCGGCATGATCTCCCACACCGGCCGCGACGGCCTCGACAGCAGTCCCGCCAACGTCCGCAAGGCCGTCGAAGGATCGCTGCGCCGCCTGGACATCGACCACATCGACCTGTACTACCAGCACCGCGTCGACCCGCAGACCCCGATCGAGGACACCGTCGGCGCTCTCTCCGACCTCGTCACCGAAGGCAAGATCGCCCATATCGGGCTGTCGGAGGCCGGGGCCGCCACGATCCGCCGGGCCCACGCCGTCCATCCGATCACCGCGTTCCAGACCGAGTACTCGCTGTGGACCCGCGACCCCGAGCCGGAGATCCTGCCCGTCCTGCGGGAACTCGGCATCGGCCTGGTCGCCTACTCCCCGCTCGGCCGCGGTTGGCTCACCGGCGCGATCACCGCCGACACCCGATTCGAGTCCACCGACTTCCGCGCCTCCAACCCGCGATTCACCGGCGCGAACTTCGACCACAACCTCCAGCTCGCCCACCAGGTCAAGCAGATCGCCGCCGACGCCGGAGCCACTCCCGCCCAGGTCGCGCTCGCCTGGCTGCTGACCCGCGGCGACGACATCGTCCCCATCCCCGGCACCAAGCGCGTCGTCCGGCTGGAGGAGAACACGGCCGCGGACGCCCTCGTCCTCACCACCGAGCAGACCGCCCGCCTCGACGCCCTCGCTGAGGCCGCCGGAGACCACCACAACGAAGCCCAGATGAAGATGATCGGGCTGTGACCCGGCCTTTGCCCTACCGCGGGTAGCTCCGGCGGTAGGGCAGGGACCAGAACGCCTCGACTACGGGATCACGGAAGGCAGGACCATGGCCGGCTGGAGCATCGACGAGTTGTCCGTCATCGACCGCACCGACGAACTCCGACTGCGGTCGATGCGTGCCGACGGCAGCCTGCGCGACCCCGTCACCATGTGGGTCGTCCGCAACGGCGACGACCTGTACGTCCGGCCCGTCAAGGGGCGCAGCGGCTGGTACCAGGGCACCCGCTCCCGCCGTCAGGGCCAGATCGCCTCCGGGGGCGTCACCAAGGACGTCACCTTCGTCGACGCCGACGGCGATCCCGCTCTCAACGCCGCCCTCGATCAGGCCTACCGGAGCAAGTACGCCTCCTACGCCGACAGCATCGTCGGCCACGTCACCAACGACCAGGCCCGCGGCGCCACCCTCAAACTCCAGCCCCGCTGAGCCGCCCGTCTCATTGCCGGTATCCGCCTGGACCTCGAACCAGAGCCTCGCCTCGCCGGCGTACGAGTAGGTTGGGCCTCCACCTGCGCCGGCAACCGCGGCTTGAGCCTGGGCTGAACGGCGGGCCTTATGTCAGGCCCGCCGCGACCAGACCGGCCAGGAACGAGGCGGCGTTGGCGGCCAGGGCCGCGTGCAGCAGCGGCCGCCGCGGCCCGCCCAGCAGCGCCCCCAGCAGGGCGGCCTCGACGAGCCAGGCGGCGATCTCGACGGGAAGCAGAACGATCTCGTATCCTTCCCAGAACTCGGCTGCCACGCCCAGCGTCCACCAGACGAGCGGATGGGTGACCAGGTTGACCCCGGTGGCGAGCGCGAACACCACCGGGGCCCGCGCCGCCCGCATGACGCGCAGGGCGGCCAGGTAGATCGGCAGTTCGACCGCGAGGGTCAGGGTGAGCGCGGCCGGATAGCCGGTCATGGGGCGGAGGAGGCGGCCATGGCAACCGAGGCGCTGCCGTCGGCGCGGCCGGTGCCCCACGCGACGCCGGGCACGCTCGTCGCGGTCTTCGGTGTCGTGGCGACCGTTGCGCTGGTGACGGCGCTGCGGCTGCCCGCCACGGTGACGGTCGTCGGCCTGGCCATGTTCGGCATTCTGCACAACGTGCTGGAGTTGCGCTACGTGTCGGGCCGGTTCGGCGCGATCCTCACCGGGCGGTTCCTGGGGCTGCTGCTCGTCCTGATCACCGGCATCATGCTGTGCCGCCTGGTGCCGATGCTGTCGTGGTCGGCCCCGGCCGAGATCCTGCTCGGCTATCTCGTCCTGGCCGTGGGCTGCTGGTGGGGGCTGCGCCGCCCGCTGCCGCGGGCGGCGGCACTGGCGGCCCTGGGATGTGCCGCTGTGGGCTCCCTGACGTTCCCCGCCTACCATTTCGTGTTCCTGGCGCATCTGCACAACCTGGTGCCGCTGTTCTTCCTGTGGGAGTGGGCCCGCGACCTGGAGCGGGGGCGGGCCGCGTTCCGCGCGACGCAACTGGCGTGGGTGCTGCTGGTCCCCGCGCTGATCCTGGCCGGGACGTTCGACCCGTGGATCGGCGGCGACCGCGACGGCGCGGTGGCCGCCTTCGCGGGCGGTGGCGAGCGTCTGCTGTCGGCCTACGCCCCGCCCGCCTGGCTCGACACCGCGCTGGCTCTGCGCCTGCTGGTGGTCTTCGCGTTCCTGCAGACGATGCACTACGTGGTCTGGGTGTGGTTCATGCCACGCCACGCGCGTGCGGCCACGGAGTGTTTCGAGAGGCGGGCCGGGGCGCTGCGGGGCCGCCGCGCCTGGCTGCTCGGCGCGGCGGGCGCGGCGCTGCTGGCGGTGCTGTTCGCGTCCGACTACGCGGGCGGCAAGACCCTCTATGGCGCCGTCGCGAGCTACCACGCGTATCTGGAGTTCCCCGTCCTGCTGGCCCTGCTGGCGGGCGGCGGCCCGACGAAGGAGCAGACGTGATCACAGTCCTGGCGGACGTGCAACGCGAGCAGCCCGGCGGCTCGCCGCAGTGGCTCATCCTCGTCGCCGGAGCGGCAGCCCTCGTGGCCCTGGGCACGGCCGTCGTCCTCATCCTCCGGAACCGGCGCCGCTGAGGATGGACTTGCATGATCCGCTGCGTCCGACGTGACGGTCCGACAGGCTTGGGTCGGCGGCGCGCAGAATGGCGGCATGACAGAACACAACGCTGATTACACGCGCGCTCTGAACAACGCCGAGAAGGTCCTTGGTTTCAGCCTGGCGCCGTATGTCGATCCAAGGCCGACGGAACCCGCCAACGCCTACGACTTCACCCGGATCGCGACCGAACACGCCTTCAATGACGCATGGACTCGCAGCGAGCACCTCGACCTCCGCACCCGCGCCCTCATCTCGGTCACCATCACGGCGAGCCTGGGCATCCTCGAGCCGCTCCGGGGCCAGCTGCGCATCGCTCTGCACAACGGCGTGACCAAAGAGGAGATCGTCGAAGCCTTCATCCAGATGGCCGTCTACGCGGGCGTGGCTCGCGCGTTCGACAGCTACGCCGTGGCACGCGAGGTCTTCGCCGAACACAACGAAGCGGACTCGCCTCACAAGAACTGAGAACTGCCCGGTGGCACCTGTACGACGTGACCGCAACGGCACATATGTCCGGACGCCCGCCTGGTGCAGTGCCCGTGGGCTCTCGGCCGTGCCGAACCCGGGTCTTCGTGCCCGGAGGAGTCAGCAGGCGGTGGCCCGGGGGGTGAGTGCCGGGGTCTGGAGGGAGGCGGCGAGGGATTCGATCAGGGTGGTGAGGCGGGTGAGCCCGGCGTCGAGCGACGAGGCGGCGAGGCACTCGACGAGGGCGGTGCCGACGATGACGCCGTCGGCCAGGGGCGCGACTCCGGCGGCGTGGGCGGGGGTGGAGATGCCGAAGCCCACGCAGACGGAGGTGGTCGTGACCCGGCGCACCCGGTTGACGAGGTTCTTCGCCTGGGCGATGTCCACCTCGCCGGAGCCGGTGAGACCGAGACGGCCCGCCGCGTAGACGAAGCCGGTGCAGGCCGAGGCGATACGGGAGATCCGCTCGTCGGAAGCGTCCGGGGGGACGACGAGGATCCGGGCGAGCCCGTGCGCGTCGGTGCTCGCCGTCCATTCCGCCGCCTTGCCGCTTGGCAGATCCGGGACGATCACCCCGCAGCCTCCCGCGACGGCGAGATCGCGCGCGAACCGCTCGGCCCCATACCGCTCCACGGGGTTCCAGTACGTCATGCAGACCACGGGGACTTCCGCCGAGGCGAGGGCCTTCACGGCGGTGAACAGGTCGGCGATCCGGGTCCCGCCCCGCAGCGCGCTCTCGGTGGCCTGCCTGATCACAGGGCCGTCCATGATCGGATCATGGTGGGGGAGGCCGATCTCGACGATGTCCACACCGGCCCCGACCATGGTGAGCATGGCCTCGATCGAGGCCGGCACGCTGGGATAGCCGATCGGCAGATAGCCGATCAGCGCCGGCCGGCCCCGCTCCCGGTTTGCGGCGAGAACGCCCTCCAGCCGTGCGCGACCGTCCTGCTCGTTCATCCGCCATCCCCTCCTGCGCCGGGCTCGCGGCCCCACCAGTAGTCGATCTTGGACATACTGCGGGGTCCGAACCGCTTCCGGAAGGGGTTCCGCATTAACAATTGTTGCGTTCGGTGAACTTTCACCTCCGACTCGTGGTCACCGGGATGGGTCCGCCGGGTTCCGAGCACCCGCACAAGACCGGTCTGCCGCCGTCTCAGAGGGCGGCGTCTACGGGGGGTGGTTTACGAGTTTCCGCAGGTGAAGAGCGTGGCGTCGTGACGTGAGACGGGGCGGGATGTGCCCCAACCCGGGTTTTCGGGTTCTACAGGCCGAACCGGTCGGCGCGGAAGGGGGCGAGCCTGGCCGGGCGGCGGCCTTCGGTGACGTACTCCGCCATGGCGCTGCCCGTCACCGGCGCGAGCGTGATCCCGAGCATCCCGTGCCCGGTGGCGACATAGGCGTTGGCCATGCCGGGGACGCGGTCGAGCACGGGCAGGCCGTCGGGCAGCATGGGACGCCCGCCGACCCAGGGATCGTGGATGAGCCCCATCAGTTCGTCGGACGAGTCGTACCAGGGCCCGAGGTAGTCGCGGCTGGCGCGCGCGATCGCCACGACGCGGCGCCAGTCGAGCCGCCGGTTGTTGCCGCTCAGCTCCATGGTTCCGGCGATCCGGGTCCTGCCGCCGATGGGAGACACCGCGACGTGCTTGTCGCCGAGGTACATCGGGTGCGCGGGGGCAGGGTCCAGTTCGACGGAGAAGCTGTAGCCCTTCCCCGCCTGCAGCGGCAGCCGCAGGCGGGGATCGAGCGCGCTCAGCAGCTCGGCGGACCACATCCCGGCGGCGACCACCACCGAGGAGCACTCGATGTCACCCTCGGCCGTGCGGACCGCCTCGACACGTCCGTTGCGGCGCAGGAACCCGTGCACGGTGGCGTGCTCGGAGATCGCGACGCCCTCCTTGCGGAGCCGCAGCGCCAGCGAGTCGACGAACGCGGCCGGGTCGACGACGCCTTCGCCCTCCACGAGATAGCCCGCGCTGACCGTGCCGCCCACCGCCGGATCGAGTTCGGCCAGCTCCGCGCCGGTCAACAGCCCGCCCGGAATCTCGTACCCCGTCCAGGCCATGGCGCGCTGCGTGGCGAGCACCTTGCGGGCCTCGTCGGCCGAGAGGAAGGCATGGAGCAGACCCGGACGCGTCAGTGTGGTGACGACCTCGGCGTCGGCGAGCTCCGCGAACCGGTCGAACGTCGCCTGCGCGAATCGGGCGACCGCCTCGTACCCGCGGTCGAAGGTGGAACGGGCGCAGGCGCGCTGGAACAGCACCAGCCAGCGCAGGAACGACGGGGTCGGCTGCGGCCGCAGGTACAGCGGCGAGTCGGGGCGGCCGATGGAGCGAGCCGCGTACCACGTCACCCCCGGCGCGGGCACCGGGGCCGAGTGGCTCAGGCACACCCAGCCGGCGTTGCCCCGCGAGGATCCCCCGCCGACGGGTCCGCGTTCGACGACGTGCACCTGTACGCCCCTGCGACGCAGGTGGAACGCGACGCACAGGCCGATCGCACCCCCGCCGATGACCACTACCGGGGCCGTACCGGCCCCGTGGCCCCCGCCGCCCGTCGACAACCCCGTCACCGCCCCGTTCCGCTCGCGGAGAGGAACGCCCGGGTCCGCGCCTGCTGCGGCTCGTCCAGGACCTGTTCGGGAGGGCCCTCCTCGATGACCCGCCCGCCGTCGATGAAGGTGACACGGTCGGAGACGTCCCGGGCGAACGGGACCTCGTGCGTGACGATCACCATCGTCATCCCCTCCTCGGCCAGGCCACGGATCACCTTCAGCACCTCCCGCGTCGACTCGGGGTCCAGCGCCGAGGTGGGCTCGTCGAACAGCAGCACCGACGGCCGCAGCGCGAGCGCGCGGGCGATCGCCACCCGCTGCTGTTCACCGCCCGACATCTGTTCGGGGAAGGCCAGCGCCCGATGCCCGACCCCGACGCGGCGCAACAGCCGCACGGCTGTCTCCAGGGCCTCATCCTCGCCGACGCCGGCCGACTTCATCTGCGCGAGCACGACGTTCTCGATCGCGGTCAGATGGGGGAACAGGTGGAAGCGCTGGAAGACCATCCCGACACGGCGGCGCAGCTGCGCGAGATCCGCGTAGACGCCCCTGCCGCGGGCGAAGACGGGCTGTCCGGCGACCTCGATCGTCCCCTGGTCGGGTCGTTCGAGCAGGTTGATGCAGCGCAGCAGCGTGCTCTTGCCGCCCCCGCTGCTGCCCAGGACGCTGACGATGTCGCCGGGCAGGACCTCCAGGTCCACCCCGTCCAGCACCAGCCGCCCGTCGAACGACTTGGACAGCCCGGCGACGTGCACCACCGCCCGGCCCGTGTCCGGCACCGCCGCCTCCCGCGACTTCTCCAGCTTCGTCATGAGTTCTCCGATGCGAGCAGGGCGCGGGCCTTGCGCAGCCGGCGCCGCCGGCCAAGGGTCATGGGGGCGCCGGCGCGCACCCGGCGTTCCAGCCACAGCAGCGCCTGGGACAGCGGATAGCACAGCGCGAAGTAGACGGCGGCGATCACCATGTACACCTCGAGTGCACGGAACGTGTCAGAGGTGATCAGCTGAGCCTGTGTCATCAGCTCCGCCGCCGAGATCGTCACCAGCAGTGAGGTCGACTTGAGCAGGTCGACCAGGAAGGTGTTCGTGCCCGGCAGCGCCAGCCGCAGGGCCTGCGGGAACACCACGTGGACGAGCGTGCCGAGGCCGTTCATGCCGAGGGCGTGGGCGCTCTCCCGCTGCCCGTCGTGCACCCCGGCCAGGGCGGCCCGGAAGATCTCCGAGAGGTAGGCGGCATAGAAGACCACCAGGCTCAGCGCGCCCGCCTGCAGCGTGCTCAGCTTCAGCCCGACCGAGGTGAGCCCGAAGTAGGTGATGAAGATGATCGCCAGCAGTGGGACGTTCTTGAAGATCTCGGTGTAGAGGGCGGAAAGGAGGCGGACGATCCGCAGGCGGTTCAGCCGCATCAGGGCCAGTACCAGCCCGAGCGCGGCCGCCCCCGCGAATCCGAGCACGGTGTACTCCAGCGTGCGGAGCAGCCCTTGCCAGAGGGGGTCGGAGTAGTCGGACCATGGGACCTGGAACATGTCGGACTTCCGTTTCGTCGGTGTGGTGTCCAGATCACAGCGAGGGCGGACGCCAGCCGGCGGGCCGGTCGACGCCCTGACGCTCGGCCGCCATCCACGGCGACGCCTTGAGGAACTGCTCCGGATCGCCGCCGTACTTCTTGACCAGCGCGGCCATCGACCCGTCGGCGTACATCTCCCGGATGCCCGCGGAGACGGCCTGTTCGAGCTTCGGTTCCTGCTTGGGGATGTAGAAGCTCGTCATGTACGGGCGCAGGTACTCCAAGGCGGCGTTCTGCTTGACCTGCGCGTCCGTCGGCGGCGTCAGGTACCGCGTGGTGAACTTCAGGTCCGGCCGCTTCTGCTGCGTGTAGATGATCAGCAGCGGATCGAGGAAGCCGACGGAGATGCGGCCCGCGCCCAGGTCGTTGAAGACGCCGTTGGCGTTCGGGTACGTGTGGAGCTTGGCCCCGGGGACGGCCTGGATCGACTTGACCCACACGTACCCGGTGACCGTGCCCATCGACAGCCCCTTGAGATTCTCGACCGTCGGGTACTGCGCGTTCCCCCGCACCGCCATCGCGGGGGGTGAATAGTACGGCGGATCGGTGAACAGCCCCTGGGCCTGCCGTTCCTTGGTCCACGCGATGCCGCCGATGGTGATGTCGGCGCGTCGCGACTGGACGCTGCCGAGCATCCCGGTGAAGTCGGTGACCCGCGGCTTCAACTTCAGCTTCAGCTTGGCCGCCACGTGCTGGAGGATCTCGCTGTCTATCCCGACGAGCTTGTCGCCCCTGGTGGCCGTGTACGGCATGTAGGGCTGGACCGCCACCGTCAACTCACCGGGCTTGAGGGTGTTGTAGGCATTGGCGGCGTCCGCCGATGCTCCGTCGTCTCCTGCTCCGCACGCGGCGGACGCCAGCACGGCCAGTGCCGCGCCCGCCGCCGCCGTCCGGCGATTTCTCCACACCATCGGATCTCGGCCTCTTCTCCTGCTCGCGCCCCGAACCCGCCTCGTCGATTGCCGTTCACGGTAAGGAGCGGTGCGGCACCGAGTCATTGGACGAATCGCCCGAACTTAGCTGATTCTTCCTGCGGTTTCGCCGTACGATCCGTACAGCCCGCACGATCGCCGCGACGCACGGGAGGCGCCATGGCCGACGAAGACGGCGCTCCAGGGCCCGCCGTCCTCACCTCGGCGCTGGCTCAGGGCATCGCGGGCGACACCAGCACGATCATCGGCTACAACGTCCTGATCACCGACCGGGACGGCATGGTCATCGGCAGCGGGGACACCAGCCGGATCGGCTCGTTCCACGAGGCGTCGGTGCAGGTCATGCGTACACAGCAGGCGGCCGCGCATTCGGCGGGGCAGGCCCGCCTGCTCCGCGGGGTGCGGCCCGGCGTCACCCTCCCGATCGTCATCGACGGCGACGCCGTCGGGACCGTCGGCATCACCGGGTCACCGGCCCAGGTCAAGCGGTTCGGCCAGGTCGTCAAGCGGCAGACCGAGATCCTCCTCCAGGAGTCGCTGCTCCTGCGGTTCCGCCTGCTGCGGGAGCGCGCGGTCGAGGACCTGCTCCGCGAGATCGCGCACTTCGACCCGGACGTCGTGGCCGCCGCGGACCTCGTCGCCCGTGCCGCCGAGCTCGGCTACGACCTGTGCTCGGCGCGCGTCGCGGTCCTCGCCGACATCGGCTCCGGGCACCGGGTCGACGACATGCTGCGCGCGGTGCCGCTGCGCGTGATCCGCGAGACGTTCACCGACTCGCGGGATCTGGTCGCGGCGGTGGCGCCGGGCCGCCTGGCCGTGTTCCACCAGACCCGGGACCGGCCGGTCCGCGGCCTGCTCCCCGCCTGCCGGACGATCGCGGACGAACTGTCCCGCAGACTGTCGGCCCCCGTGCGGATCGGGGTCGGCACGGCCGCGTCCTCGGTCGCCGAGCTGCGCGACTCCTACGACGACGCCACGGCCGCGCTCCGCTTCGGTCCGCTCGCGCAGCCGGGGACCGACGTCCATCTGATCGAGGATCTGCGGATCCACCGGCTGATCGCCGCGGTCGCCCCGCGCGCCAGGGCACGGTTCACCGAGTCCCTGCTCCCGGACCTGCGCTCCCGTCCGGACTGGCCGGTGCTCCGCCGCACGATCACGGCCTGGTGCGAGAGCGGGTTCAGCCTGGTGCGCACAGCGGACACGCTCAACATCCACCGCAACACCCTGATCTACCGGTTGCACAAAATAGCCGAGCTGTCCGGCCACTCCCCCCGCGACCGCCGGGCCGAACTGGCCCTCTACCTGGCCTGCATAGCCGACCAGATGGAGGCCGGCCCCTGACCCCGACGGAGTCCTCGACACCGTTCGTGGTGCGACCACGTTGGCCACCCTCGATGGGGTGGGCATGTGCGGTCGCCGTGTCCGGCGGACGGTGCGTCGGCGGCGTCCACGTCGCCACCTCGCAGTACATGGCCCGCCGGGGTCCCGGCGGGCCATGCACTGGGTCGGTCAGCCGTCGGTCTCCGGCGACGGCAGGTAGCGGCCGGGCACCTCGTCCGGGGTGAGGATCTTCTGCTCACCCGGGTAGGGCGTGGACCAGTTGTGCGACTGGTACCAGGTGAAGTGGTCCATGAGCGCGGGGTTGGCGCGGTCCGGAACCGTGGTCGACCCGTTCTGGTTCTGCTTCTTCAGCCAGGCGGTCCAGGCATCGGCGATCTGCTGTCTGCCGGCGGGCACGGTCGACGCCGCGGTCCGCGTGGCTCCCGCCGGGGTGTCGTTGCCGCAGGCCGGCGGGGTGGCCAGGCCGTCGGTGAGCGGGACCTGGTTGGGCAGCGCCTTGAACGGCCTGAAGTCGGGCTTGGTGGTGAAGGCCCGGCTCATGGGGGTGGCGGCGCTGTCCTTCTGGTTCATCGGCCGGATCCCGAGGATCTGCTCGATGGTGCGGATCATGGTGATCTGCGTGTAGTAGTGGCTGTCCACGGTGCCGTGCCCGGCCCACGGGCTGATGATCTGCACCGGACCGCGTGCGCCGTCGACGTGGTCGACGCCGTTCTGGGTGTCGTCCTGGATCACGAAGATGGCGGAGTCCTTCCACCACTTGCTGTGCGAGATGGTCTCGACGATCCTGCCGACGGCCAGGTCGTTGTCGGCGACCTGGGCGACCGAGTTCGGCGCCCCGCCGGTGTGGTCGCTGGAGAGCCAGAACATGTTGAGGTCGGCCGGGCCGTTGGCCTGGAAGTGACGCTTCCAGATCTCGTACCGGTAGATGTCGGGGATGTTGGTGTCGTACTTCGGGTAGTCGTGCACCGTGATGTCGTTGAGCGACGGGATCGGCGACTGGGTGTCGGTCTTCAGGGTGGTGTTCTGGCCGGTCACGGCCATGTTCCGCGCGTCGCAGTAGAAACTCTGCCAGGTCGCGCCGGCGGGTTTGGTCAGGAACTGGGTGAACTCCCCGAAGTTGAGGGCCGACCTGCCGGCGGCCCGGGCACCGGTCCACAGGAAACCGGAGCGCTGGTGCCCCAGTGCGTCGTCCTCGGTGTCATAGCTGCGCTGGTACAGGCCGGCGCCGGACTCGGTGTACTCCGGGTTGTCGGCCTGCATCAGCCAGTTGTGCCCCTCGGCGGAGTTGGTGCCGATGGCGTAGGTGTTGTCGTAAAGGCCGAACTGGCGAACGAGAGCGTGCTGGTTCGGGGTGACCTTCTTGCCGAACTGCGCCAGTGCCGGGTCGCCGTTGCCGCGCGGGTCGTCGCCGAAGAGCTGGTCGTAGGTGCGGTTCTCCTTGACCACCAGGAAGACGTGCTTGATGGTGGACGGGTCACCCAGGCGCTTCGGGATCGGCACGGCGTGCGGGGACTTGCCCTCGGCTCGCTTGACGTCGTTCTTGCCCCAGCCGTTCTGCGCGAAGACCGTGGCCGTGGACTTGGCGATCACCGAGTCGTCCGGCAGCTTGAACCGGAGCAGCGTGCCTGTCGAGTCGTGGGTGTTGTGGCCGGTGGCCGGTGTGGTGCCGGTCCCCTTGTCGATCGTGCGTGTCGGGCCGCGCTCGCCGATGCCGCGGGTGTTGGTGACGACCACCTCGTCGCCGACGGTCGTGACCTCCTCCGGGTAGTAGTCCGTCGGGAGCAGGCCGACGTAGCCGACCGGCGCCTGCGGTCCGGTGTAGCGGTAGACGGCGACCGCGTTCGCCCGGCCGAGGGTGACCAGCAGGTGGCCGTCCTTGGTCAGGGTCACACCGTTCGGGGCGTAGCCGACGTCGGACTGCGGCCAGGGCCGGGTGGCGATCGTCTGGACGACCTTGTCCTTGGACGTGTCGATGACCGAGACCTGGTCGTCGAACGTGTCGGTGACGAAGAGCGCGCCGCGGGCGGCATGCATCGCGGTCGGGTGCAGGCCGACCTTGATGGAGGTGACCGAAGCGTCCGGGTCGGCGACGTTGATCACGCTGACGGTCCCGGTGGTCGTCGCGCCCGTGACCGGGTCGGCCGGGACCTGGGTGCCGTAGGAGTTCATCGTCGGCTCGCCGGACTTGGCCGGGCGGCCGCCCTCGTTGCTGACGTAGAGCTTGCCGCCGACCAGCGCCAGTCCGCGCGGGGCGGTGCCCACGGTCCAGCTTCGCTGGACCGCACCGGTCGCGGCGTCCATGGCCACGACGCGGTTCTGGCCGTTGACGGCGGCGAAGAGGGTCTTGCCGTCCGCGGAGAAGACCGCCTGCGCCGGCAGCGCCTTCTGCGCGCCCTGCGCGGCGATCTTGACGAACGCCGGGGTGCCGAGGGTGCCGTCGGCGTTCACGGGGAAGCGGTTGAAGCCGTCGATCTGCGGCAGCCACAGGGTCTTGCCGTCCGGCGAGTAGGCCGGCCCTTCCTGCCCGACGTTGTCGCTGGCGATGCGCACACCGGCGGACTTGTCGGTCCCGGCCTGCTGCAGCACCTTGTAGGTCTTCAGGTCGACGATGGTCAGGGCGATCGACCGGTCGTTGGTGAGCCCCGCGAGGTAGCGGCCGTCCGGGCTGACCGTCGAGGCGAGCAGCTTGCCGTTGTCGACGAGAAGGCGGTCACCGATCGGCTTGATGATCTGGTCGCCGGCGAGTTGCAGGCCGTCCTTGGTGGTGGAGCCGACGCGGTTGCGGCCGAACACGTCGGTGGAGGCGTAGGCGACGCCTCCGCTGGTGATGGCGACGGCCGCGGTGCCGGCCGCCACCAGGCGGACCCGGCGGCCGGTGCGCAGACCGAAGAGCCCGGTACGGGCCTTCGCGACGCGCTGGCGAGTGACATGCATTCCTTACTCCTCCGGAGCACTTGCGAGCAGGTCGACGTGCCCGTCGAACTGCCACAGGGGGTTGGGTGCGTCCCCGGTCGGGGTGCGGATCTGGAAGTAGCCGTTGACCTCCTTCGGCCCGTCACCGTCGGCGACGTACCGCCCGTTCGCGGTGACGTCGAGCTGGTAGACGGCGGTGCCCACGGCGGTCGCGCCGGGCATGTGCCAGGACACGACGCACCGCCAGTCGTTGCCCGGTCCCTGATCGGCGACCCGCGAGCCTCCCTTGTCGCAGGACGCCCTGGCCTGCAACCGGACCTCGGTGACGTCGGGCCGATGGAGCTCCCGCGCCTGAAGCCGGTAGAGGTGGCCGTACACCGTCGCGAGCGAGTGCTCCAGCTTGGTCCGCTCGACCCCGGAGCCGTCGGCCGGCGTCGCGCCGGTGACCACCGCGAAGGTGAGGGCGACCAGGCCGGCCAGCGGCAGCACCCCCGCGGTGAGGACACGCCGGCCCGACCCGTCGTAGGCCAGGTCGGTGAAGTCGCGGCGCAGGAACAGGCGGTAGGCCAGCGCGGTGGCGACGACCGTCCACGCCAGGCTCACCCCAAGGCCGATGAGAAGAGGACCCGTCTGCGCGGGGCTGGTGAAGAGCCCGCGCCAGGCGAGGAAGGCGTGGCTCGGTAGCGCCAGCCGCACCGCCGCCGGCAGCGGAAGCAGTTGTGCGAGCTGCAGCGCGAAGGCGAGGAGCGCCGGCATCAGCAGCCCCATCGGGGAACGGCCGAGGGCCACCGATCCGAGAAGGCCGACCGCGGCGAACGCCAGTGTCGGTGCCAGCACGCAGGCCCACGCCAGGAGGACCGTGCCGGCCGCGTCGGCCGGGGCGAGGAGATGGCCGTCCAGGCCGGTGAGCGGCCGGTCGCCGACCGCGGCCAGGCCGCCGGCGATGCTCGATCCGGCCAGCCCGGCCACCAGCAGGACGAGCACGCTGAGGCCGGCGACGCCCTTCGCCACGAAGATCCGCTTCGGCGAGCGGACCGCCATGAGGAGGTGGCGCCAGGTGCCCAGCCTGTCCTCGGCCGCGAAGACGTCGCCGGCGACCAGCGCCGTCAGCAGCGGGAGCGCCCAGGTGCACGAGAAGTCCAGCACGACCAGCGACCCCGCCCAGCCCGTCGCGTGCATCCAGCGGCCGAAGACCGTGTCGGTGGGCAGCATGCTCTGCAGGCTCACCACCGCCACGTAGCCTGCTGGACCGATCCAGCAGGCGAGCAGGAGCAACCGTATCGGCCACTGCGAGAGCAGCTTGACCAGCTCGAACCTGTAGACGCGCGGCACCGGTGCCGGCCGGGCCTCCATCTGGGGTGGTGCGAGCGTCATGCCACGTCCTCCTCGTCGGTACGCCCGGTCCCGGTCAGGGCCAGGAACGCGGCTTCGAGCGGCGCCACCACGGGCGCCAGCTCCCGCACCGCCACGCCGGCCTGCACCAGCCGCGCCACCAGGTCCTCGATGACCGGCACAGGTCCGCGGACCACGAGTCCGACCGTGTCTTCCGGCTCGACGCCGTCGCGACGGGGCAGGACGCGGAGCCCCGGCATGTCCAGCGCCACCCGGCGGGCGGCCGCCGGATCGGAGACCAGCAACCGGTAGTCGAGCTCGCCGCTCTCGGCGGCGAGCTTGCTCACCGCCCCCGAGAAGACGACCCGCCCGGTGGCGAGGACGGTGACCTCGGAGCACAGCGCGGCCAGGTCGTCCATGCGGTGGCTGGACAGGACCACCGCGGTCCCGTCCGCGGCGAGCCGGGTGATGACGCGGTGCACGTGGCGCTTGCCTGCGGGGTCCAGCCCGTTGGCCGGCTCGTCGAGCACGAGGAGCCGGGGTGCGGTGAGCAGCGCGGCGGCCAGCCCGAGCCGCTGGCGCATGCCCAGTGAGAAACCCCGGATGCGGTCGTCGGCGACGTCGGTGAGCCCGACCTGCTCCAGTGCGTCACCGACGGTGGCGGCACGGCCGGCGTCGTGCCCGCGCAGCGCGGCCAGGGCCATGAGGTTCTGCCGCGCGGTGAGCGACGGATAGAGCCCGGGGCCGTCCACGAAGCCCGCGACACCGCCGGGGACGGCGAGCGTCCGCCCGACCGGCGTACCCAGGATCTCAAGCCGGCCGCCGTCCGCGACCGCCAGGCCAAGCAGCAGACCGAGGAGCGTCGTCTTGCCCGCGCCGTTCGGGCCGACCAGACCGTGGACCTGCCCACGGCCCACATCGATGTCGACGTGGTCGAGCGCGACCACATCGCCGAAGGATTTGCTGATCCCGCGACCCCGGACCGCCGGGCTCCTCTGCATGTCGGCCTCCCTGGCTCGCTCTCCGGCAAGAGGAAGCTAGAGATCGCGGTTGACCTTGAGAGATCGCGCAGCCGAACGTTGGGCGAATGCAACTGATCAGCCGTGAGATGGGACGGCCGCGGGTGACCGACTCCCCGCTGAAAGTCAGGGCAGGCGATCGCGGCGTCTGTTCCGCCCTGGGGGCCTGATGGCGGTCACGGGCCCAGGCCTGGACAATGTCGGGATGATCCGCTCCCGGCTTGGTATATGGATCGCCGCCGTCGTCCTCCCGATGTCCACCGCAGGGGTCTCCTGCTCTGGTGTCTCGCCGCGGCTGCCGTCCCGTGAGGGCCCGCCCGCGGCCTGGTCCCTGTCCGTGCCGACCGGCGAGAGCACCACGGCGATCGTCGGGCGTGTCGCGGTGATCGCCAACGACCGGGCCGTCCTTGGCGTCGACCCCGGGTCGGGCCGAGAGTTGTGGCGGGTGCCCTCCGGTGAGGACGACGAGGTCGACGTGGCGGGCGCCCTGATCGTCCACCGGCAGAAGACCTCCACGGCCGACACGGTCCGGTTCACCGTCATCGACCCGGCGAACGGCAGGACGCTCTGGCAGGACGGCCCGGTCGGGAAGGTACAGGCCACGCAGGACTCCGTCCTCACCACCGTCTGCGGCGAAGGGGACAGCTGCAAGATCACCCGAAGGGATCTGCGCACCGGGAAGGTCCAATGGAGGCTTCAGGGCGACGACGTGTGGTTGGCGAACGCGTGGATCGGGGTGCGCCGGCCGCTCGTCCCGGACACCGGCCGGCTCTTCGCCTCCCGGCGCGGCGACGGCCGGCCCCTGCCACCGGCCGGAATCGAGAGATCCGACACGGCCGGCTGGTACACGGTGGTGGTCGGGCGGACGCTGATCACCACCGACCACGATCCTGAGTCCGGCGATGAGAACTGCACGGTCACCATCTCCGCACGGCAGGCGGGGACCGCCCACCACATGTGGACCCGGAAGGTCTATTCAGGCCAGAAAGCCGACGGTGAATGCGAGAGGCGGCTCGCGCCGTCCAGCACCGGCCTCGACCTGATCGGCGACGGCCACCGGATCGCGGCGTCCACCGACACCGGCAGGCCGCAGGTCTTCGATCTGGCCTCGGGACGGACGATCTGGCGCGGCGACGCTCCGGGCATCCCGATCGACGGTGACGGGCACACGCTCCTGGTCCGCGAGCTCGCCGACACTGGCGCCCTTACCTCGATGGACTTCGCCACCGGCCGCGTCCTGTGGAAGGCACCCGATCCCGGTCTATCGGGAGAATCCGCCAGTTGGCAGACCGCCGTCACGCAGCGACGCATCGCCGTCAGCGGAGCCGAGGACGACCATCCGTTCGTCCTCGTCTACGACGCCGCCACAGGCCGTCGCCTCGGCCGCTTCCCAGGATGGCTGGAAGGGCTCGGGAACGACTGGGTCGCGATAGGCCACGACGCCAAGGTCAACACGCTCACCTATGACTTCATCCGCGTCTGAAGATCGGAACATCCGCGTAGAGATCAATGCACGTCGCGCTCAGCCCTTCAGGCCCGAATGGGCCAAGCCCTCGATGAACTGGCGCTGAGCCAGGACGAACACCACCAGGATCGGCAGGGTCGACATCGTCGCCGCAGCCAGTTGGACGTTCCACATCGGCCCGCCGTAGGCGTCCACGAACTGGGTGAGCGCCTGCGGCAGGGTGAACATGTCCTTCGAGGACAGGAACACCACAGGCTCCAGGTAGAGGTTCCAGGAGTGCAGGAAGGTGAAGATCGCCACAGCGCCGAGGGCGGGTCTGGCCAGGGGCAGCGCGACCCGGTAGAAGGTCCCGAAGCGGCCGAGGCCGTCCACCCGGGCGGCGTCCTCCAGTTCGTCGGGCAGGCCGATGAAGAACTGCCGCATGATGAAGGTCGCCAGCACGCTCGGGGCTCCCAGCACCGGCACGAGGATCAGCGGCCAGTGGGTGTCGACCATCCCCGCCTTCTGGAACATCTGGAACAGCGGGACGATCGTCACCTCGCTCGGGATCAGCAGCCCTGTCAGGACCACCACGAACAGGACGTTCTGCCCGGGGAACCGGATCCGCGCGAAGGCGTATCCGGCCATCGCCGACACGACCATGGTCCCCGTTGTGACGATCAGCGCGATGTACAGGCTGTTGAAGTACTGCCGAGCGAACGGCTGGAGCTCGGACGCCTGCCGGTACGCCGTGAGATCGAACCGGCCGGGCAGCAGCGACGAGGGGAACGCGAACACGTCCGCGGCCGGCTGGAACGAGGCGGTGACCATCCACCAGGTCGGGAAGACGAACGGCACGCACAGCAGGCACATCAGCCCGTACAGGGACAGTCTCGTTCTACGACTCATGGAAGACCCACCTCCGCCGCATCCGCCACTGCAGGAGGGTAAGCGCGGCGACGATCGCGAACAGCAGGACCGACAGGGTGGCCCCGTACCCGAAGTGGTGGAACTGGAATGCCTGCTGATACAGGTAGTAGACGAGCACGGTCGTCGACGTCCCCGGCCCGCCCTGGGTGAGCACCGCGATCTGCGCGAACACCTGCAGCGACCCCACGACGGTGATGATCGAGGTCAGCAGTACGGTCGGGCTGATCAGCGGCAGAGTGATCCGCCGGAACCTGGTCCACGCCCCGGCCCCGTCCAGCTCGGCGGCCTCGTACAGCTGCCGCGGGACGCCCTGGAGCGCCGAGAGGAACAGCACCATGTTGAGCCCCACGTTCTTGAGCACCTGGACGACCACGACCGACGCCATCGCGGTCGACTCCCCGCGCAGCCAGTTCGGCCCGGTCACCCCGACCGCGTCGAGCAGCCCGTTGACCCCGCCGTTGGACTGGAGCAGGAACTGCCAGACGATCGTCCAGGCGACCAGCGAGACCACGACCGGCGAGAAGAACAGGGTCCGGAAGAGGACCGTCCCGCGCAGCCGCTGGTTGAGCAGCACGGCCAGCGCCAGCGCGAGGGTCAGGTTGAGCACGACGATCCCGATCGAGAACAGCACGGTCGCGCCGAGCACCGACCGCAGCTTCGGGTCGTCCACGAGCCTGCTGTAGTTCTCGCCGCCGGTGAACTCGAACGTCCCGGCCAGCACGTTCCACTCGTGGAGGCTGTACCAGAACACCAGCCCGAGCGGCACGAGCACGAACAGCACCGTGCCGATGAGCTGGGGCGCGGCCATCAGGTAGCCGACGAGGTTGTCGCGGCGCCGGATCGTCCAGTAGGAGCCCCGGGGGGCGGCCTCGGCCGCCGCCGCCCGGGTCCGCAGCTCGGTCGCGGCCATCACGATCCCAGCAGTGGCTGGATCTTCGTGCAGACCCCGTCGAGCACCGACTTCACGTTCGCGCCGGGCGTCCACAGCGGGTCGAGCGCCGCCCGGACGGTCTGCGCCAGCTCCGCCTGCCCGGTGTGGCTCGGCTTGACGACGCCCTTGCCGATCCCCGCCACGACGACCTTGTCGAGCTGGCCGGGCTTGAGAAGCGGGTTGCTCTTGGCCAGGGTCTCGGTGTTGAGCTGCGAGGAGCGCGGCGGCGGGAAGTAGGCCGCGAGCTTGGCCGAGTTGGCCTGGTTGGTGAAGAAGGCGAGGAAGTCGGCGGCCGCGGCGGCGTTCCTGGACTTCTTCAGCACGCCGAGCCCGCCCTGGCCGATCACGAAGTAGTCTCCCTTCGGCCCGGACGGGAGCGGGACCAGATCCCAGCCGAACTTCGCGTCCTTCAGCAGCGACGCGCGGGAGATCTGGGTGATCGTCATGGCGGCGTCGCCGGTGAAGAAGTCGACCGTGGTGCCGGGGCCCGGCACCGCCTTGTCGGTGAAGATCGCCTTGTGGAGGAAGGTCATCGCCCCGGTCATCTCCGGGCTGTTGAATCCGCAGGTCTTCCCGTCCTCGCTCCAGGCGCGGGCGCCCCAGCCCGTCCAGACCGAGGCGAGGTTGTCCCAGTTCTTGTAGTCGAAGTCGCGGATGACGAGCCCGTTGCCCCCCTTCGCGGCGACGGCGGCGTTGACGGCCTCGACCTTGTCCCAGGTCCACTCGCCCGACTTGATCAGTTCCTGCGGGGACTTCTGCCCGGCCTTCTTGAGCGCGTCGGTGTTGACGAACACGCCGAACGGCGAGGTGGAGAACGGGTAGGCGTACAGTTCGCCGTCCTTCTTCCAAAGTTTCGTCGTGGACGGCACCAGCTCCGCGCCGTTCTCGACCTTCGAGTTGAGCGGGGCGAGCGCGCCGGACGCCACGAAGTCGGGTGCCGAGCTCTCCAGGATCCAGGCCAGGTCGGGGGCGTTCCCCCCGGCCAGCTGAGTGGTCAGGGTGGTGGTGTAGGACTCGACCGGGATCGGATCGAACTTGATCTCGGTGATGTCCGGGTGGGTCTTCTTGTATTCGGCGGCGATGTCGTTGAAGAGCTTCAGGTGTGCCTCGTTGGAGGTCCAGATCGTCATGCGCAGCGCATGCGAGTCCTTGCCGTCCGAGGAGCCGCCGCATGCGGCGGTGGTGGCGAGCAGCGCCGCGACGGCGGCGAGGGCGCGGAGTTTCATGGGGTGGGGGTCTCCTCAGTATCCGACGATCTCGGGCCAGCGCAGGCTGACGCCGTCCCGGGTGAGGCGGTGCTGGAAGTCGGCCAGGAGGGTCTCGTCCTCCCGGACGGCGTGGGGCGTGGCGGCACGGTCCAGGCAGAACGCGGCGAGCGCGCCCGCGGCCTCTCCCGCGTTCCACTCGACCGGATGCAGGCGGTAGGCGCCGTTGGTGATGTGGGTGGTGCCGATGTTCTTGCTCGCGGGGAGCAGGTTGGCGACGCGCTGGGGGATCAGCGCGCCGAGCGGGATCTCGAACGGCGAGCAGGCGACGTCGAGGTAGTTGTCGCCACCGGTCGAGGGGTGCAGGTCGATCCGGTACATCCCGATGCCGACGGAGTCGGGGTAGGAGACCGCGCCCTTGTCGCCGCGCACCGCCAGCGACAGGTCCTGTTCGGTGACGGTGTACAGCGCCCTGATCCGGCGCGACTCCCTGATGTAGGGGGCCTGGGCGAGGCCGTCGGCGGAGCCGGTGACGTCGCCGCGCGGCCGCAACCCCGGGTAGCCGGTGCCGCCGTCGTGGCGGGGCGCCTCGGTCTGCATCCAGTACAGGACCGACTTCGACAGTTCGCGGGCCGCGGCCAGGTGCCCGGCCGCGTCGGGGACGCCGAAGGCCGGCCCCTCCAGGTAGTCGATCATCGGCCAGTTCACCAGCGTGATGTCGCTGGCGTAGGCGCCGGGCAGGAAGTTCCGGCGGGCGGCGATCCGGCGGAAGGTCCACAGGTTGCCGTCGCCGGGGCTGATCCGCTGGTCGGCCAGGACGGCGAGCGGGTCGTCGTCCGGGTTGGGCGTGAAGGAACGCTCCATGACCTCGAGCGTGCGCGGGTTCGGGCAGCGCCAGGACAGGAGCTTGTCGCCCCAGAAGGACGGCTGGTAGTCGCGCCAGAAACCGTAGGAGGCGGGGCGGTCGATCGTGTGGTCGCCATCGACGTGGTCCATCGCGAAGCACACCGAGACGGCCTGCATGTTCAGCGGCTGGGCCTCGGCGGGGGCGCTCGGCTCACCGGTCTCGGCCTGCGCCTCGAAGCCGGTGACGTACTCGGTGCCGGTCAGCGGGAGGAGCTCGCCGGTCTCGGTGGCGTCCAGGATGTAGGCGCCGGTGACGACCACCTCGCCGGCGTCGCCCCGGAGCGTCACGGAGGTGACCCGGTCGCCGTCCACGGTGGCGGCGACCGGCCGGTATGGCTGAAGCACCCGCAGCATGCCCGATCCCCGGTAGCGGGCGAGCATCGCCTCGATCACCGCCACCGCGACGCGCGGCTCATGGCACAGCCTGCTCACGTTGCCGCCACCCGGATTGAACTCGCGGGCCGCCCGCGCCGCCTCGGTGAGCGGGTAGTGCTCGCGGTAGTAGCGGCGGATGCCGTCGCGCAGGGCCCGGTAGGAGGCCGTGACGCCGAAGTTCTCCACCCACGACGGCTCGTCCGGCGGCACGGCCTGGCTGGTGAGCTGGCCGCCGAGCCAGTCGAACTCCTCGGACAGGACCACGGTGCGTCCGGCCCGCAGCAGAGCCAGCGCGGCCGCCACACCGCCCAGCCCGCCGCCGACGACGACCGCGTCCGCATGGATCTCGTGCACGTCATGCCTTCCGGTTGCGGGGGGCGGCGAGCGTGGTGCCCTCGACGGGCTCGCATGGCAGCAGTTCCTGTGGCGTTCCGCCTCGTTCGAGGACGTCCGTCAGCAGCTCGACGGCGCGCCAGCCGATCTCGCGCCGCGGGATGCGGAAGCCGGTGAAGCCGGGCCGCCGGTCGGGGGTGCCGAGCACCAGGACCGACAGGTCGCCGGGGACCGAAAGGCCGCGGGCCTCGGCGGCCTCGGCCAGGGCGGTGCCGTCGGCCGGTTCCTCGACGAACACGGCGGTCACGCCTGCCGCGCTCAGCTCGTCCAGGATCCGGGCGTGGCCGCCCGCTTCGACGGGCAGATGGAGGGCCCCGGGACCGGCGGCGTCGCGGAAGCCGCGCATCCGGTCGGTCCGCGACTCGCCGCCCTCCCCCGCCCCGACATAGGCCAGCCGGGTGTGGCCGAGCACCTTGACCCGCTCGACCAGGGCGCGGACCGCGGGCGGATAGTCCACCCCGACATACGGGACGGGCCCGCCCGCGTCGTCGCGCCGGCCGATCGAGATGAAGGGGAAGCCCTCGGCCAGCAGCCGGGCGAGGTCGTCGCGGTCGACGGTGCGGCCGAGCAGGACGCAGCCGTCGGCCAGCCGGACCCGGCTGTCGGCGTTGAAGATCCGCCGCCGCTCCCCCGAGGCCGCCTTGGCACTGGTGAACAGCAGCAGGTCGCACCCCGCGTCCTCGGCCCGTTCCTCGATCCCGAGCAGGAACGGATGGTAGAAGTCGGCGCTCGCCGAGGGGAACACCGCCTCGTAGGTGAAGACGCCGATGATCCGGTTGCGCCGCTCCGCGAGCCTGCGCGCGGCGGGATCGGCGATGTAGCCGGTCTCGCGGATCACGCGCAGGACCCGGTCGCGGGTCTCCGGGGAGATGCGCACCTCGGTGTCGGTGCGGTTGTTCAGGACCATCGACACCGTCGTCTGGCTCACGCCGGCCATCCGGGCGATGTCCTGCTGCGTCAGGCGCCTGGGAGGGGTCACGGTAGGTAGCAGCCCAATCTGGTGATAATGCGCATTGGCATTTCGGCGGGCCTCATTCTGAGACGACGTCCCCGCAGCTGTCAAGAGCTGATTTTCCCTGTAGTAATTCGCATTATCACCTTGACGACGGATCTTGGCGGGGTGAGACTCGGCGGCCAGCCGGACCCTTCGTCGTCACCCAGGGCGAGGGTCGCCGCACCACCCCCGAGGAGCTGGCACGGTGTTCAAGCCCAGAGACATCAGCCGTCGCGGTCTGCTGACCGGAGCCGGAGCGGCCGCGCTGCTCACCGCCCTGCCCGCGGGCCGCGCATCCGCCGCGGGCACCCTGCCCGACCTGGCCGGGCTCGGCCGGATCACGCGGACCGCCTTCGCGCCGGCGGAACAGCGTGTCGCGTCCTACCTGGTGTCGCTCGCCCCGATGGCCAACGAGATCTCCGACGCCGACGCCGACTACGGCTTCTTCACCGGTGGCTGGTGGCGCACGCCCGCCAACGCCACCAACGCCCGAGTGCAGGAGCACGTCCTGACCCTGGCCTGGTTCTACGCCAAGGCCCGCTCCTGGAACCCCTACGCCGGCGATCCCGCGCTGCTGGCGGGGCTCGACGCGGCCCTCGGCCACTACCTGGGGCTGCAACACCCCGACGGCAGCTGGCCCGAGTACTCCGGCGGCGAGCACTCCCTCGCGGCGACGGGTTTCGCGCTCGGCTACCTCAGCAAGGTCCAGTCGCTGCTGCGGTCGGCGAACGCGCTGCCCGCCCGCCGTACCCGGATCACCGCGGCGCTGCGGACGGCCATGGCCTGGCTCCTCGATCCGTCCAACGAGAGCGTCTGGCAGAGCGACCTGACCTTCGCCAACCAGGTCACCGCCGGGCTCGCCGGGTCGGCCCTCGCCCTCAGACAGGACCCGGACGCGGCCCTGCGCTCGCAGCTCACCGCCGCGATCGGCCGGCTGGCCGCCCACGGGCAGAGCCCCGCGGGCTTCTTCTACGAGAAGTCGGGGGCCGACATGAACTACAACTTCGAGGTGATGCTGCCTGAGCTGGCCGACTGCTGGCGGCAGAGCGGCGACTCCCGGCTCGTGACGATGGCATCCGCCTACACGGGCTGGCTCGGCTACAACATGCTGCGCGAGCCCGACGGGTCCGGCTGGATCACCAACATCGGGCCCTCGTCCCGCACCAGTTCCCTCTTCTACAACGACACGAGGCCCGATCCGGAGCGGACCGCCCTCAACGGGCAGTTCGTCCCGGACGTGCCCGCACTCGGGGCGTTCCTGTCGGCCCGCGAGGACCTCGCCGCCGCCCGGTCGGCCTGGGCCACCGACCCCGCGCCCATCCCGGCCCTCGTCAAACCCGACACCTCGCCGCGCATCATCGCCCACGGGTTCTACGGCGAGCGCTTCGCGCCCCGGAAGGACAAGGACCACGCGATCGCGCGACTGCCGTACCTGAAGTCGAAGAACTTCACCGAGCGCCGCGCCGACCTCGGTCAGGAGTTCCTCTTCCTCCGCCGACGCGACCTCTATCTGGGCGGCTACTTCGGGACGCGCCGGGCCACCCCCCTTTCCCGCACCGGACTGACCTTTCTGTGGCACCCGGTCGCAGGAACCGTGATCCAGTCGCTGAACAACAACGACCACGGCTGCTGGGCGACGGTCTTCCCCGGCCAGGTCGCGGACGCCGACGGCCCGCAGCCCGTCGAGTTCCTCGGCGGTTCCCCCTACGCCTTCCGCTTCCGCACCCCCACTTCCTCGGTGGTCACCACGGTGACGGCCGCCAACGGGCGGCTGACCAGGTCGGTCCGCGCGACCTCGGCGGCCGGTGAGCAGATCCCGCTCGTGCTGCGCGCCTCCGACACCGTCGTCTTCACCAACGGGACGAGGGCTCCCCACGGCGGCTCGGTCACGACCACCGCCGATGGCCTGGACCTGCACCGGCGTGGGGGCGTCGTCCGTTTCCGGTGGGGCGGACCGCGGACGGTGAGCTTCAGGGCGTCGTCGGTCCACCTGCTGGACGGTGCCCGGCGTACTCACATCCTGCTCGTCCAGCACGACGGGAACCTCGACCTGTCGATCGCGCTCGCATACTGACCATGCATCCGAACCTGGACCCCGAACTGCGCGAAGCCTTGACCCGGTCGCCCCTGACCCGGGTCGACTACACCCGTCTGTCCCCGGACGAGCTGCGCGACCTGCGGGAGCTGCGGAAGAAGGCCAGTGCGCCACCGCTGCCGGACGTGCGGGTCCAGGACAGGGTCCTCCCCGGTTCGGGGATCCGGGTGCGGATCTATCGCCCGCCGGCCGCCGCTCCGGAGGCCCCCTGCCTCTACTGGATCCACGGCGGCGGGATGATCCTCGGCTCCCCCGAGGCGGACGACGCCCGGGTGTCACGGTATGTCGCCGAGACCGGCGCGGTGGCCGTCTCGGTCGACTACCGGCTGGCCCCCGAGCATCCCCACCCGATCCCTGTGGAGGACTGCTACGCCGGGCTCGTCTGGACCTGTGAGAACGCCGCCTCGCTCGGCATCGACGCGTCACGCCTGGCCGTCGGCGGCATCAGCGCGGGCGGCGGTCTGGCGGCGGGCACCGCCCTGCTCGCCCGCGACCGGGACGGGCCTCCCCTGGTCTTCCAGCTACTGCTCTGCCCCATGCTCGACGATCGGGACGCCACCCCGTCCAGCGCGGCCTTCGCCGAGGCGATCACCTGGCCGCGCGCCTTCAACGTCTTCGGCTGGTCGGCGCTGCTCGGTGCGGACGCGGGCGGGCCCGACGTCCCCATCTACGCGGCCCCCGCTCGCGCCGCCGATCTGTCCGGGCTTCCCCCGGCCTACCTGGACGTCGGCGAGCTGGAGGTCTTCCGCGACGAGTGCGCCGACTACGCCCTGCGGTTGGTGCGCTCCGGCGTCTCCGTCGAGTTCCATCTGTGGCCCGGCGCCTTCCACGGTTTCGACGACGCACCGCTCCCGGGCACCGGGCTCGTCCGGCGCGCCCGCGCGGAGCAGATCGCGGCCCTGCTCCGCGCGTTCGGGCGTAACCCGGCCGGGTAGTCCCGCCGGGCGCCACGGCCTCACGCCGTGCGGTTCACAACCGCCCGACGGCGGCGCAGCACACCCAGGGCGGCGTCGATCACCACAAAGGCGAGCAGTGTGATTCCGAGCAGCGGCACCGCCCACCCCACCAAGAGGAGGGCCGGGTTGGCGAGGATCCGGTCGAAGTCGCTCGCAGGATCGAGTCCGCAGCCCATCACATTTGGAGCTCGGGTTCCGGGCTGGGGCCTCGTGCTCACAGGGCGTCGAGCGAGTCGAGATCGAGCTGTGGTCGAGCAGTTCATCAGGACGGGATGGGTCGGCTCTCGCTGTTGGGCTCTCGGTGGCCGGAGCGGCTGAGGAGGGTGAGGCGGTCGGCGAGGGCGGCGGCCTGGGCGCGGATCTCGGGGATGGCGGTGGTCTCGTAGCGGACTCCGCGCAGGGGCGGTCCGAGGGTGAACAGGTTCTCGTGGAAACGGCCCGCAGCGTCGCGCACGGCGCCGTCGGGGTCGGCGTCCAAGCCGAGGCCGAGGGGTCCGGGACGGGCGATTCCCGCGGTGACGAGGCCGGACAGGAGCGCATCGGTTCCGGGCGTGGCGGCGGGTCCGGTGCCGTTGATCAGCCAGCCGATCTGCAGTTCCGAGGTCTTTCCGCCGTTCCTGACTCGCACGGAGAGTCGGCGTTGCGCAACGGCGCGGACGTCGTCGATGCTGGCGTGGAGAATGCGCAGGCGTCCATCGGCGCGCAGGGCGTCGATCCGGGCGGCGGAGGCGGGCGGAATCCGGTGGCGATGCACCTCCCAGTGCCGGGCGACCAGATTCAGAAAGCGCCGCCGGTCGGCCTCGGACAGACTCCCCCACAGGGCCGGGACGTGCGGACGGACGGCGTCGACGAAGCCGTGCCACTCCCCGCCATTGCCATCCACGGTGAGCCTTGCCCAGCGCAGCAGCTCACGCAGGGTCAGCGGATCGGGGGGAAGGACGATCTGGGCCTCGGGCGGGCGTGGCGGCGGATGGTGGGGCCGGGGCAGCAGCCCGTGGCGGGAGAGGGCGTAGACGACGCGGTCCGGATGGCGTCCGGTCAGGCTGATGGCCAGGTCGACCATGGTCAGTCCGGTGCCGACGATGAGGACGGGCTCGTCGTCATCGATGACGTCCAACGCTCCACGCCGCCAAGGATCAGCGATGTACCGGGGCCGTGGCGGCTCCCACGGCAGGCGGCCTGGTGCTTGATTGCCGACGGCCAGCACGACCGCATCGGCACGGTATGAGGTGCCATCGGCCAGGCGGAGCCGCCAGTCCGTGGCGGAGGGCTCCGCCGCGAGCGACAGCACGGTGCCGGTCAGCTCGGTCACGTGCCCGGGCCGCGTCCCAACCGAGGTGTCGAGCAGGTCCCGCAGGTAGCGGCCGTACAGCGAGCGCGGCAGGAAGTCTTCTCCGGAGACTTCGAACCCCTGCGATCGTGCCCAGTCCACCAGATGGCCGGGATCGTCCTGGACGCCGCTCATGTTCATCGCACGGGCGTTCAGGAGATGGTTCGGGTCCTCGGTGGAGTACGCCTGGCCTCGGCCGTGCAGGCCACCCCTGTCGATGAGGAGCAGCCGCGGCACCGAACCGGTGCGCCGCAAGAGGTGCGTCGCGACCAGCGTCGCGCTCGCACCACCGCCCACCACGGCGACCAGGGGTGTGCTTCCGCTGCGAGCGACACGGTCAGGCATACGTCCAAGGATAGCCGTTATTTCCTACAAGAATTATCGCAAAACCGTCCGAGCGTGGCGTGGCTGCTTTCACGAACCGGCCATGATGCCGAGGGTCCTGGAGCCGACGAATCCGGCGAGCAGGCCGAAGGGGCCGTCCGCCGCCTTGCGGCGTTCAGGGCGGCCTGCGTGGGTGGGGACTCTGGACGGACGCCTGGCGCGCGCGCCCGGCCACGGACGTGCACGGCGGTCCACGCATTTTCGAACTTAGAGTAGTGCGGTCGTCACCTGACTTTCTGTATTCAAGTCCGGCGATCTTAAGAAGGGAACGATCAGGAAGGGCGGCACGTCCGAGAGGGGAGAACTGGGTGCTGCGAGATATGCACCATTGAGAACGAGGAGCCTCAATGCCGCTTGCCGGCCAGAACGGCCGTCTGCCACCCCGGAAGCTCTTGCCCGGAGAAAAATGGCTTCCATCCGTCGCCGCCGGGTGGTTCATCGTGGTCACCTTGACCGGCACCACCTTCCTGTTGATCTGGGGGATCGCAGGGAGCATCGACGCCGGGTGCGATTACCACTACAACAGCCGCGGCCAGCGCTCCTGCGGAGTGCCGGACGAGGGAATGGATAGTTTTGTCGCAGTAATGATCGGAGTCTGGTTGTGGGGACTTGCAGTGTGCGCACTGGGCTTCCGAGTGATGTTCAATGGCTCGTGGTGGCCTGCTCTCGGCGTCACCGTCGGCGCGGCGGTGGCCTTGGCGGTCTCCGCGATGGGAGGCGTCACCACGGGTGAAAAGGTCATGCTGTTCACGGCCTCGGCAGCCGCCGTGATCGTGCCATGGGTCACCCGCCACCGCAGTATCAAGCGATCCGAGAGAGAAGGGAATTGAGGTCGGGCGCAAGCCACGCGGGGTGGGATCAGGGGGCTTCGAAGCCGGCTGCGGACAGGACTTGCTTGCCCTGCGGTGACAGAACGAGCTGGACGAACTCCTTGGCCAGGCCGGATTGGGGCGCCTTGCTCAGGGTGGCGATGAGGTAGTCGTTGATGGCCTTGGCGGACTCGGGGAAGTCGATGCCGTGGACCTTGGTACCGGCGGCCTTGACGTCGGTGCGGTAGACCAGTGCGGCGTCGGCCTCGCCGAGGGTGACCTTGTTGAGGGCGCCCTTGACGTCCTGTTCCAGGGACACGGGCTTGACGGTCACGCCGGCGGCGGCCAGGGCCTTCTTGGCGGCTGCGCCGCACGGGACCGGCTCGGCGCACAGCACCACTTTGAGCTTGGGGTCGGCCAGGTCTTTCAGGCCGGTGACCTTGCCGGGGTTGTCGGCGGGCGTGGCGATCTGGAGGCGGTTGCGGACGAAGGTCTGCGGCTGTCCGCCGGCCAGGTGCGCGTCGGTGACCGTCTTCATGGTGGCGGGGCTGGCGGCGGCGAACACGTCGGCCGGGGCGCCCTGGGTGATCTGCTGGGCCAGGGTGGAACTGCCGCCGAAGCTGAAGCGGACCTTGACCCCCGGGTGGGAGCTCTCGAAGGTCTTGCCGAGCGTGGTGAACGTTCCGGTCAGGGATGCGGCGGCGAACACCGTCACCGTCTTGCCGCCCCCGCCGGAGCCGCTGGACTTGTCGTCGGTGTCGCCGCAGCCGGCGGCGGCCGCCGCGAGCAGGGTGACGCCGACGATGCCGGTGGTCAGACGCTTGAGCAGCACAGCAACTCCAAGTGGGGGTGAACCGGCGGCGGTCAGCCGGAGGCGGGACGTTCGACGACGACGTTGGTGGACTTGATCACTGCTTCGGCGAGCACGCCGACCCGCAGATCGAGCTGGTCGGCGGCCTCCCGGCTCATCAGCGACACGACCCGGTAGGGGCCGGTGGTGATCTCCACCTGGGCCATCACCCCGTCCCGGACGACGTCGGTCACGATCCCGCGCAGCCGGTTGCGGGCCGAGGATGTGGAGCTTTGCCCCTGTCCGTTCCCTAGCCGGTCGCGGGCGAACGCGGCCAGGTCCGCGCCCTCGACCAGGCGCCGTCCGGTCTGGTCGCGCCGCGCCGGGAGGCGCTCGGCATCGACCCAGCGGCGCACGGTGTCAGGGCTGACCCCCAGCACCGCGGCCACCTCGTTGATCCGGTACTCCGCCATGGACATCAATCTACTCTCGCAGAATCCATAGCTGTAGCCCGATCCATGGGGCATCTGCCATGTGAACGTAGGCAATTCCGCCGCGTGTGAGATATCACGCTGGTCGGCGGCCTGCCGGAGAGAAGGCCGCCGGGCTGGGTATGGGGTGGGCATGGAGGACGCGGCAGGCGGAGGGGCCGGGCTCGATCTGGACGCGGTGGCGCGCCGGCTGGGTTTGGCGGCTTCCACCGTGCGCGCCTGGGACCGCCGGTACGGGATCGGCCCGACGGGCCGCGGTCCCGGCGGGCGACGCCACTACACCCCGGACGACCTCGCCCGGCTCGAGGCCATGCGGCAACTGGTCTCCGCCGGAGCGCCACCGGCCGAGGCCGCGGAGGCCGCTCTGGACGCCCCGTCCGGCCGGCTCCCGGTGCCGAGCGGCCACGATGCCGGTGCCGACCGCATCGCCGTGGACGCGTCGGCCGCCGGGCGCGAGGCCCCGCAAGCCGCACAGGCCAGGGACCTGGAGCGCGCGGCGATGGCACTGGACGAGTTCACGATGACCGGCATCGTGCAAGCGGCGTTGCGGCAGGAGGGCGTCACAGCGGCGTGGGACCAGGTCATGGCGCCGGTGCTCACCTGGATCGGACGCAAGCACGCGACCAGCGGCAGGTATGTGGAGGTGGAGCATCTGCTGTCGGCGGTGCTGTCGCGCTGCCTGGTCACGGCGGCGCCGTCAGAGGCGGCCTATCCGGACCGGCGGGGCCGCGGCCCCGTCCTGCTGGCGTGCGCCCCGGAGGAGCAGCACTGCCTGCCGGTCCTAGCGCTGGCCGCCGCACTGACGGAGGCCGGCGCCACGAGGCTCATGCTGGGGGCGCGGGTGCCGGTGCCCGCGCTGGCCGCCGCGATCGACCGGGCCGGGGCTCACACGGTCTTCGTGTGGTCGCAGACCGCCGAGACCGGTGACCCGTCCTGGCTCACCAGCCTGCCCGCCAGGCGTTCCCCTCCGCGCATGGTTGTCGGCGGGCCCGGCTGGGACCGCGACCGGCTCCCGCGTGAAGTGTCCTTCGCGACCTCCCTGTCCGGAGCGCTGGAGGCACTGCGCGTGGTGGCGCCTCAACGCTGACCAGTCCCGGGTCCGCATCCCCACGTACGCGTCCACAGTGGCCGCGGACGCCGGGCGCTGCCCGCCAGCCTCGGAGTCAACATGGCGTTGAACATCGCATGGCCTCAGATGGTCTTCGGCCGGCGCGGCCTGAAGGCCGGGGTAATGGGGACTCTGCTGGATGTGAGCAACGCCGAGCTGATCGGTCGCACGGCCCGCATCGACACCACTGCGGCCCTCGCTGATCCCGTGCGCGGCGCGGTGCGGATTCACCACCGCGTTGAACACCGACATTCGCTCACCACAACCGACCGCGCAGCCGTGTCGATGCGGCCGGTCTCACGGACCGTCGATAACAGTTCGTGTTCCTTCAGGGCACTCCCCCCTTCAGCCACCTGACGCCCGGTCACGATCACCCAGGCCGACTGGGGCGAGCCGCGGCTTCGGCTCGTCCAGGTGGACGAGCCGAACCCCGCGTGGCCTGGTGCAACCGGGTGCGGGTACCACCGCAAGGACCTGAGCGATGAGCACCTCGATCATGCTGTTCACCCGCGACCTGCGTGTCCGCGACAACCCCGCGCTGACGGCGGCGTGCCGGGCCGAGCATGTCGTGCCGGTCTTCGTCTTCGATGACGCGATCCTGAACGGGCCGTTCGCTGCACCCGACCGCGTCCGGTTCCTCCTGGAAAGCCTTGCCGATCTTCGTGCGTCCCTCCGCGATCTGGGCGGGGATCTGGTGGTGCGCCGCGGTGATCCGGTCACGGAGGCCGCCCGGCTGGCGGGCCGGACCGGCGCGAGTTCGCTGGCCGTCGCCGACGAGCGATCGGCTTACGGCACGCGACGACTCGGCGGACTCCGCGAGCTCGGCATGGAGGTGTCGGCGCATCCGGGCATCACGGTCGTCCCGCCTGGAGAGCTCACCCCGGCGGGAGGCGATCACTACCGGGTGTTCACGCCGTACTGGCGGGCCTGGGACGCGGCCCGACGGCGTCCGATCGCGGACGAGCCCAAGGCGATCCGTCTGCCATCCGGTGTGAGAGCCGGTCCGCTGCCGCGGCTCGCCGACCTGATCTCCGGCTCGCCGTCGCCTGAGCCGACGCCCGGCGGTGAGCGGGCGGGACGGCGGCGCATGACGCGATGGCTGCGCGAAGCCGCCGCGGACTACGACCGGGCTCATGACGACCTCGCCGCCGACCGAACCTCCCGGCTGAGCCCGTACTTGAAGTTCGGCTGCATCTCCCCGCTGGAACTGGCGAACGCAGGCCCGAGCGCCTTCCGGCGCCAGCTCGCCTGGCGGGACTTCCACCATCAGGTCGCCGCCGCCTTCCCCGCGCTCGCCAGGGACGACTACCGGCCACGCGGACATCGGTGGAACAGCGACGAGGACGCCCTCGCCGCCTGGCGGGACGGCATGACGGGCGTCCCGATCGTCGACGCGGGCATGCGGCAACTGCGCAGCGAGGGCTTCATGCACAACCGTGCACGCCTGATCACCGCGTCGTTCCTGACCCGCGACCTCGGCATCGACTGGCGGCACGGCCTGCGCCACTTCAACGACCGGCTCACCGACGGCGACATCGCCGACAACGCGGGCAACTGGCAGTGGGTGGCCGGCACCGGCAACAACACCCGGCCCGGCCAGGTCATGAGCCCACTCCGGCAGGCGTCCCGCTTCGACCCCCACGGCGACTACGTCCGCCGATACGTGGCCGAACTCGCCGATATCGAAGGCTCGCGCGTCCATCGCCCCTGGACACTTCCGGCGTCCGGCCGACGAGCATCGGCCTACCCGCCGCCCATCATCGACATCGACTGACGTGCCTGCTTGAGGAGCGGACGGCGTTCTGCGGCCAGTTGCGCGGCGCCAGCGCCAGGCCCATGTTCACCTGTCCACCGACAAATGCGGTCACCGGCGTGCTAAGGCGAGGGACCCCGTCAGCCCCGGGTGTCTCAGAGGGCGACGAAGGTCAGGCCGCGCTTCTTGAGGGCGGGCAGGACGGTGCGCAGTGCCGTGACGGTCTGGGAGCGGTCACCGCCGCCGTCATGGCACAGCAGGATGTCGCCCGGCTTGGCCGTTTCGAGGTCGCTAGTGATGTGCGGGACTCCGGGACGGGCCCAGTCGCGCGGGTCGACTCCCCAGCCGACACAGATCATCTCCAGCGAGGTCGCGATGTCCACGACCTGCTGCGACCAGGCGCCGCCCGGGGAGCGGAAGAACCGCGGGGCCGCCGAGGCGGCCTGGGCGATACGGTCGTGCGCCTCGGCGATCTCCTGGCGGATGCGCGCTTCTGGCAGCGCGGGGAGGTTGATCGGGTGGTTGAGCGTGTGATCGGCGATCTGGTGGCCCGCCGCGACGATCCGCTGGACGACCCGGGCGTTCCCCGGCACCTGTCTCCCGATCATGTTGAAGGTCGCGGGCACCTCGAACTCGGCGAGCACGTCCAGGACCTTGGGCGTCCAGTACGGGTGCGGCCCGTCGTCGATGGTCAGCGCCACCGCGCTCGGCGGCGCGGCCGGAGTCAGGTCGTGCAGGGAGCGGATCGGGTTGGTGACGGCTCTGAGGTTCCCGGCGGGCGCGAACCCCGGATCGGGCGGTGGGGCCGGCGTCCGCCGGACCTCCGCCGCATGCGCCGGCCGATGCCCTTCATGGCGCCACAGTTCGGGGGTCACCCCGGCCGCGACTCCCGCCGCGGCGGCGGCGAGCATGGTGAGCACCTGACGACGGTCCATTCGGGTGTCCTTATCGTCCGAGGGGCGTTGCCCTGTAAGACTGCCCAAGACCCCGGCAGGTTTGCCGCTATTGCCGTGATTCGCCCGTGCTCCCAGCCGAACACCGCCGGACCGTTTCCGCGACGCGTCCCGGAAACGACAGGTCGGCCGGAGGCGGCCGGCTCGTGCGACGATCGTCGCCGTGACCGCTGAGGAGACCGCACCGCTTCCCGGACGCCGCGTGCTCGTCGGCGAGGTATGGCTGGTGTTCGCTGTGTCCCTGGGCGCCTCGGCGGTTTCGGCGCTCATTTCCTTCCTGGGCTCGGTGACCGCGGGCAAGGCGCTGAACCGGCAGGCGGCGTCGCTGGTCACCGACGCCGCCCCGGGGCGCCCGTGGCTGGGTCTGGCCTGGCAGCTGTTCTTCCTCGCCACCGCCCTGGTGCCGGTCGCCCTGGTGGCCCATCTGATGAACCGCGGCGGTGAACCGCTGCGACGAACGCTGGGAGTCGGCTGGGCCCCGCGCGGCATGGATCTGGTGCGCGGAGCCACGGTGGCGGCGGTCATCGGCGGTTCCGGGCTCGGCCTGTATCTGGCCGCGCGCGGCCTGGGTGCGAACCTGACCGTCGTCCCCTCGACGCTGGGGGACGTGTGGTGGCGGATCCCGGTTCTGGTGCTGTCGGCGGTCCAGAACGCGGTGCTCGAAGAGGTCATCGTGCTGGGGTATCTGCTGCATCGGCTCGGCCAGCTCGGCTGGCCGGACTGGAAGGCAGACGTGACGAGCGCGGCGGTGCGCGGCAGCTATCACCTCTACCAGGGCCTGGGCGGGCTGGCGGGCAACATGGTGATGGGCCTGATCTTCGCCCGGCTGTACCGCCGGTGGGGCCGCGTCATGCCGCTCCTGGTCGCGCACGCGCTGATCGACATCGTGGCGTTCGTCGGTTCGGTGGCCCTGGCCGGAAAGGTCTCCTGGCTGCCCAAGCCCTGACCGCCGATGGACGGGCATCCCGGGACGGCTCAGGCGGCGGCCGTGCCCGGCCCGAATCAGGCACGTGTGGGGTTGGCGGCGGCCGCGATGGGCATCCAGAGCGTGCACGGTATGCGGCTTGGCATCAACGGGGTGCCCACCACGGTGGTCACCGGTGCGATCATCGGCGCAGCCGGTGCCGGCCTCTGGTCGTTCACCACGATCTGCTTGTGCGCTGCGGCCACGACCGGGCCGGTGGCCGTGAGAAGACCGAGGAGCGGATGACCTCGCGGCCCGTCCCGGTCGTGCTCCTGCTGACCGGTGGCCGGGGATCCGGATGGCCGGCCGGCTGCCCGGTGCCGCTCCGAAGCGGGCTGAGCAGGTGGCTTGGCTGTTTGTGGGCTCCTGTCGCGGGTACTCGGCGGCCGGTGGCGGATCCAGTGGTCGGTGTCGGTTTTGCGCGGGCGGGGGGAGCCGGCGATGGGAATCGCGGGGAATTCGGTTGCCAAGGCGGTGCTCGCCGCGCCGTTCGCGGCGGCGGCCTCCGCTTCGGCGCTGGCCGCCAGGGGTGCGGTGGCGGGGGTGCGGGCGACCGCGGCCGGGGCTGGGGCCACCGCCCAGGTCGCCGCGGGGACCGCCCAGCAGGTCGGCGCGAGTGCCCTGCGTGCGGGCATTGAGGGCGTGGAAGCCGCGCAAGGGCGCCAAGAAAACGACGAATCGCCCGATCAGAAGGATCGCGGGTCGGGCGTGGGGTCCGCGGTCCGAACAGCGGCGGAGGCGAAGCTCGGCCGTGCGACCGGTGCGGCCGGGGCGGTGGTCGCGTTGGCTGCAGGAGGCCCCAGGCGGAGGGTGTGGGCGCGGAGCGGACGGGCGCACATCCGAGTGAACGGTCTATCGAGCAGCGGACCGCGGCACCGGCGCTACACCAATGCGCTGAGAGAGGCGCTTCTGGATCTGGAAGGCGTGAACCTGGCGGAGGTCAACGCCGTCACCGGGCACGTCCTGGTGGCGTACGCGGAAGGCGCCGTGGACCTCGACACCTTGGTGTCGACGGTCGAGGACGTGGAGGAGGCCCACGGGGCCGCCCGTTTCGACGAGGCCGCGCACGCGCAGCGACCGGACGACGAGATGGCGTGGACGGCGACGATGTCCGCTCTGGTGGCCGACTGCGCGGGCGCCGCTGGAGCGCTGGCCGGGCGGTTGCTGCTCCTTCCGCCGGTGCCGAGGCCGGTGGTGGCGGCGGTGTCGGTCGCGGACACCATGCCCAGGGTGCGGGAGGGCCTGGAGCGGCAACTGGGCGTGCCGCGCGCCGACGCTCTGCTCGGTGTGGCCAGTGCCGTCGTGCACGGGGTCGGGCACGGGCTCGTCCCGGTGATCGTCGACGCCGCCCACCGGGTCTTTCAGCTCTACGAGATCCAGGCGCGACGCCAGGTGTGGGAGGCCCGCGAGCCCCGGCTGGCGGGCGGCCGCCAGCCGCAGGACTGGGGTGGCCGTGCCCAGCGTCCGTGCCCGCTTCCGGACGGGCCGGTGGAGAAGGCCGCGGACCGCACGTCGCTGGGTCACCTCATCGGATCCGTCGGGGTCCTGGTGAGCACGCGCGATGTGTCCGCCGTCGCCGACCTGCTGTTGGCGACCGTGCCGAAGGCGGCGCGGCACGGGCGGGAGGCGTTCGCGGCGGTGCTGGCCCATGACCTCGCGCGGCGTGGCGTGGTGCAACTGGATCCGGGGGCACTGCGGCGGCTGGACCGGGTCAGCGCGGTGGTGATCGATTCCGCCGTGCTGTGCGATGGGGAGCTGCGGCTGCTGTCGGCGGTCTCCACCGGTGATGTGCTGGACGACGCGGGCGTGTGGCGTGCCGCCGGCGCGCTGCTGGCCGGGTACGACCGCGATGACCTGGAAGGGCCCGGCCCATGGCCGGGGAGGCCCGAGAGCCGTCGGGAGGGGGCGGGGTACCGGCTGGAGCGGGCGGCCGACGCACCGTCCGGCGGCCCCGCCGACCCGTCCGGCGTCACGCTGGACCTGCTCGACGAGCGGCGAAGACGGTGCGGCCGGGTGCGGGTCGGATCCTCGCTCGACCCCCTGGCGGAGGCTCTGCTGTCGGCGGCGCACGAGGCGGCCGGCGTGGTGGTCCTGACCGAGCACGCCAGCACCCGGGAGCTGCTGGCCTGGGGCGACGACTCCGCGGTGGCCGCGGACCGGCTGGCGCGATGCGTGAGTGACCTGCAGCGCGACGGGCATGGGGTTCTGGCCGTCGCATGCGGGCAGGATCAGGCGCTCGATGCGGCTGACGTGGGGATCGGCGTACTGCGCGATGACCGTCCGGCCGACTGGCGCGCCGACCTGCTGTGCGGTCCGGGCCTGGCGGAGGCGTGGCGGCTGCTGGTGGCGGTCCGGCCGGCCCGGCGTGCCAGCGAGCGTGCCGCACAGTTGTCGCTGAGCGCGTCCGCGCTGGGTGCGCTGCTGATCGCGGGCAGGCCGCGCCGGCGCCGCCCCGGTCGCGTGCGGCTGCGCCGCGTGGTCGGGTCCTGGCACGACCTTCCTCCGGTGTACGCGGCGTCGTTGTCGGCGATGGCGGCCAACGCGGTGAGCGCCCGGTGGCTGAACCACCGCCCGCTTCCGGTGCCCGTCGTCCGGGACGACTGGCACGCCCTCACCGCCGGGGAAGCGTGGCGGCGGTTGTCGCGCATCGCCGCCGGGCGCGCGACCGGCAACGGCGCGGACACGCGGGCCGCAGAGCTCGCGAAGGTGCCGCTGCTGCGCCGGACCGTGGCGAGACCCGCCGGAACGGGGGTGCGGATCGCCGCGGCCGTGCGGCAGGAACTCGCCGACCCGCTGACTCCCGTCCTCGCACTCGGGGCGGCGGCTTCGGCGGTGGTCGGCTCAAGCGTGGACGCGCTGCTCGTCGCCGGAGTCGTGGCGGGCAACGCCCTCGTCGGCGGCGCCCAGCGCATGCGGGCGGAGAAGGCTCTGGGCGAACTGCTGTTGACGCAGCGGATCCACGCCCGCCGTCTGCGGGTCGACGCGCAGACGGTCATGGGGAGCCGAGCAGGACGGGGCACGGCGGGTGAGGAGGAATTCGCGCGGCTGCGGACCGCGGAGAGCGACCGGATCACGGCCGACCGCCTGCATGCCGGAGACGTGATCCTGCTGCGCTCGGAGGACGTCGTGCCCGCGGACGCCCGGCTGCTGTGGGCCGAATCCCTGGAGGTGGACGAGGCCGCACTCACCGGTGAGTCGGTTCCCGTCGACAAGAGCATCGAGCCGTCACCGGGCGCCGACCCTGCCGACCGCCACTGCATGGTCTACGAGGGCACCACGGTCGTGGCAGGAGACGCGGTCGCCGTCGTCGTCGCCACTGCCGAGGCCACCGAGGCAGGACGGGCCGCCGCCCTCGCCGGTGCCGCTGACATCTCCTCCAGCATGCAGGCCCACCTGGCCGAGCTCACTCACCGGGCCCTGCCCGCCACGGCTCTGGGCGGCGCGGCGGTCACCCTGCTCGGGATGCTGCGCGGGCTGCCCCTGCGCCGCGCCCTCGGATCCGGTGTCGCGGTCGCGGTGGCGGCCGTCCCCGAGGGGCTGCCCCTGGTCGCCACCATCTCCCAGCTGGCGGCGGCGCGGCGGCTGTCGCGCCTGGGCGTGCTGGTCCGCTCCACACGGGCGCTGGAGGCACTCGGCCGGGTGGACACCCTGTGCTTCGACAAGACCGGCACCCTCACCGAGGGCCGGCTCCGTGTGGTCCGCGCGTCCGGTCCCGCCCGTCCGCTGCCCCTGACCGGGGAGGGCGGCCGGAGCATCCTGCGGGTCGCCGCGCGGGCCTGCCCGCCGCCGGGCGGCCGGCAGGCCCCCCACGCCACCGACCGGGCCGTCCTGGAGCGCATGGAGAACCTGCCGCCCGACACCCGGTGGCGTCTGGAAGAGGAACTGCCCTTCGAGACCACGCGGGGGTTCTCCGCCTCGCTCGGGTATGACGGCGACCGAGCGGTCATCGCCGTCAAAGGCGCTCCCGAAGTGCTCCTGGCCAGATGCAGCCGGGTCCGCGGCGGCCGGGAGCCCTCCGAACGCGGAGACGACGGACGCAAGGGTGGACGGGACAAGCCGCTCACCGCCGCCCGGCGCCGCGCCGCCGCCGCGACCGTCCGCCGGCTGGCGGGACAGGGCCTGCGCGTGCTCGCGATCGCCGAACGGGACGTCCCCGACGCCGCCGGCGCGCGCGGTGAGATCGCCGAGCGCGTCGACGACCTCGTCCTGCTCGGTTTCATCGGCATCGCCGACACTCCGCGTCCCACCGCCGAGGAGGCGGTACGGCAGCTTCGCGAGGCGGGCATACAGGTCACCATGATCACCGGTGACCATCCGGACACCGCCGTCGCCGTGGCCGCCGAACTCGGCATCCCCGACGCGCACAAGGTCGTCACCGGTGCCGGACTCGACGTTCTGTCCGCCGCCGAGCGTGTCGAGGCCGTCCAGCGCGCGACGGTCTTCGCCCGTGTCACCCCGGCCCAGAAGGTCCGCATCATCAAGGACCTGCGCCGGGCCGGACGGGTGGTCGCGATGACCGGCGACGGGACGAACGACGCCGCGGCCATCCGCCGCGCCGACGTCGGCATCGCGGTCGCCGGGCGCGGCTCCGGCGCGGCCCGCAGCGCCGCGGACCTCGTCCTGACGGCGCCCGACACCGCGCTCATCCTCGACGCGCTGCGCGAGGGCCGTGCCCTGTGGCACAGCGTCCGGGACGCCGCCGCGATCCTGGTGGGCGGCAACGCGGGGGAGGTGGCCTTCACCATCCTGGGGACGGCTCTGGACGGGAACGCCCCGCTGAGCACCCGGCAACTGCTCCTTGTGAACATGTTCACCGACATGCTGCCGTCGCTCGCCGTCGCCATCACCCCCGCCGACCCCGGACCCGACCCCGCGACGCCGCTCGGCGGAGCGCCGGTACGCGGGTTCACCGGCCAGGACATGCGACAGGTGCTGGCGGTGCGCGGCACCGCGACCGCGGCGGCGGCCCTGGCCTCCTGGCAGGCGGGCCGTCTCACCGGCCTCGTCCCCGGAGGACGCCGCCGCGCGTCCACCATGGGCCTGGCCGCCCTGGTGTTCGCCCAGCTCGGCCAAACGCTCATCTCACGCTGGCACAGCCCCCTCGTCCTGGCCACCTGCGCGGCCTCGGCCGCGGCCCTGTTCGCCGTGGTCGAGACACCAGGCGTCAGCCAGTTCTTCGGCTGCGTCCCGGTCGGCCCCGGAGCCTGGACGATCACCACGATGGCGGCCGCGGCGGCGACGCTGGGGGCCGCCGTCGCCCCGAGGCTGCTGCCTTCCACCGCGGAACCACCGAAGGAATCAGAAGCCCGATATGAAAAATCAATAAACCGGCGCAAACAGACCGTAACGCACTGATTGCGGCACTGGTGTTGCGGGTACCTGGGGGCGACGGGCGCGTGGAGAGCATGCAGACCCGTCTCCGAACGATAATGAGAGGCCGAGAACCTCTCCAGAGGGAGAGATATGGCAGCGACCCAACGGACCAGGACCGCAACCACTCGTGGCCGTGCCACGCAGAAAGAGAAGCCCCAGACCAAGGGCCGGGCTGCCACCGCCAAACGCCGCGCGCCGAAGGAGAGTGCTGAAACGGCACATCGGACGGCCACCGTTCCGGTCGTTACCCCGCACCTCACCGTCCACAAGGTTCAGGTGCCGACGCCGAACCTTCCGGTGAGCGGCGACGAAATGGTGGCGGCCGGTAAGGCCGTGACCTCGTTCCTCCCACCGCCGGACCGGCTGGCCTACTACACCGGGCTCGGCGCCTTGGCGGTGTTCGGTGTCATCGAGTGGCCGGTGGCCGCGGCGATCGGAGCCGGGGTCGCCATCGCAAAGCGAGCAGGCCGTTCCGGTGAGCACCGGCATGAACGGACAGAGCAAGGCCGGTAGGCGACGCTCTCCTCCGCTCAGTCCTTGTGCGGGATCTGGTTGACGGTGCCGCCGTCCATGACGAACTCGGATCCGGTGGCGTAGGAGGACTCGTCGCTGGCTAGGAAGACCACGAAGGAGGCGACCTCCTCAGGCCGGCCGGGGCGTCCGAGCGGGATCGGGATCATGTCGTCGGGGATGCCTTCGGTGATCGGGGTCCGGATCAGGCCGGGGTGCAGCGAGTTGACCCGGATGCCGTGCGGGGCGAGCTCCGTGGCGACCGACTTGGTCAGGCCGCGCAGACCCCACTTGGACGCCACGTAGCCGTGTGCCCACGACGTGCCGCGGAGGCCCTCGATGGAGGAGTTGTTGATGATCGAGCCGCCGCCGGCCGCGATCAGCGCGTCGGCGGCCGCGCGGATGCCCAGGAACGGGCCGGTGAGGTTGACATCGATGATCTGCTGCCACTTCTCCAGCTTGAAGCGGTTGATGGCCGCGCCGTTGGCGATCCCCGCGTTGTTGAACAGCACGTTGAGGGTGCCGAACTCGCTGACGGTGGTCTCGACGGCGGCCGCCCAATCCTCGGCGCTCGTCACGTCGAGGTGCACATAGCGGCCCGCTTCACCCAGCCGGTCTGCGACGGCCTTGCCGTCCTCGTCCAGGATGTCGCCGATCACGACCTTGGCGCCCTCGGCGGCCAGCGCCCGGGCGGCGGCCGCTCCGATGCCGCGCGCACCTCCGCTGATCAGGGCGACCTTCCCGTCCACGCGTCCCATCGTCTGTGTCCTCATCTCTCCTGGGTCTCAGCCGGCCAGTGTCGTCGCGAAGACGCCCCGGGCGGTGTTGAAGGGCAGGTCGAGCGGTGTCCGAAGCCCCGGCGGCGCCGCGACGACGTCGGGGATCGAGTTGACGATGCGCCCGGCGCCCGCGGCGATCGCGGCGTAGTTGTGGTCTCCCTTGGCGCTGGTCGGGCAGACGTCGACGCGGTAGGACGGTTCGCCGACGATCTCGACCCGGTAGGAGCCCCCGTCCTGTGCCGGCTGTGGCCAGTCGGGACGCAGGTCGCCGCGAAGCCTGGTCGTGTGGTCGATGACGAGTACCTCCCTGCCGCCGGCGAGGCCACGGATCTGGAACCGCATCGCCGCCACTCCGCCCGCGGGGATGTGGCCGGCGGCCACGTCGAACGCCTCCGGCGCCGGCTCCTGTTCGAACCACTCCGTGATCTCGTCGAGGTCGAAACCGAAACCCCGGGCCAGCATCCGGAGGCTGACCCCCCAGGATGCCGCCAGCATTCCGGGCTTGAACATCTTCGGCAGGTCCCCGACCGGCCGGCCGAAGCCCATGAAGTCGAACATGACCGGTCCGCCGTCATAGGTCGCGTAGTCGGCGATCTCCGAGCAGCGCACCTGCTCCACCCGCTGGCAGGTGCCGGCGATCGCGAAGGGCAGCAGGTCGTTGACCCACCCGGGGTCCACTCCGGTGACGAAGACGCTCGCCCCGCCCGTCCGGCAGGCGTCCTCCACGGGGTCGATCATGCGCTCCGGCAGCACGCCCCAGGGGTGGATCAGCGGCACCGGTGAAGAGGCCACGACGTTGCTGCCGGCGGCGAGGATCTTCTGGATGTCACCGAGCGCCTCGAACAGCCGGGTCTCCCCGAGCGCGCAATAGACGGTGCACTCCGGCCGCGCGGCCAGTGCCGCGTCCAGGTCGTCGGTGGCCACCACACCCGTGACCGTGTCGAGGCCGGCGAGCTCGCCGGCGTCCCGCCCGACCTTCTCGGGGCTCGACACGACCAGCCCGTCCAGGACGAAGCGAGGGTCCTCGATCAGCTGTGACAGCGCGATGCGGCCGACGTTGCCGGTCGCCACGTGAAGAACGCGGATGGCCATGGTTCTCCTCGATGGGCGGTGGGACGAGCCGGCCCTCCGGCGCCGGACACCTGTCCAGTCATTATTCCAGAACCAGTAGAACACGTTCTACTGTCGCGTCGGCCCGATGAAGGCGATAAGGGTTCGATAACGCGCTTCTCTAACGTGATCGGCGTTGATGCACACGAGCGGGGAGAAAGGGATGTACAAGGCACGGATCATGGTGGGTGTCCTCGCGGCGGGGGCCGCGCTGGGAGCGCTCCCGGCGGGGGCGGCGGCGTGGGCGGACGGCGGGTCCGGCGCGAGCCCCAAGGCCGCCTGCTGGACGGACGCGAAGATCGACGGCAAGCAGTGGGTGCGGACGTTCGACAAGGCGTTCGCCAACCCCAACTACCTAAAGTGCGGGTCCCACGTCGGCTACCTCTACCAGGGGTCGAACTACGTCTTCTGCAAGAAGTGGGGCCAGGAGCACTCCGGCGAGCACGGCACCAACCACTGGTGGCTCTACACCGACCTGGACCAGGGCGCCAAGCGCGGCTGGGTGTCGGCCTACTTCCTGACCGGGCCCGGCAACAGCGACGACAAGGCCGTGGACGTCAACGGCAAGACCATCAAGACCTGCTCCAAGGTCTACTGAGCGAACGACGGGGAGAGAGATGAACAGGATCCGGACCGGCCTGCTGGCCGGTGCGGTGGTGGCGGGGGCCATCACCGCCGTGGCGCCCTCGGCGGCGATGGCCGCGACCACCAGGAGCACCGACGGAGTCTGCCCGAAGGGCGACGTGTGCGTGTGGAGCGGCAAGAACGCCACCGGCGTCCGCTGCAACTGGACCGGCAACGACCCCGACTGGCAGGGCGGGGCCGTCCAGTGCAAGCCGCACGGCTTCAAGGTCTACAGCATCTGGAACAACGGGTACACGAGCGACCCGTACAACAAGGTCCGGTTCTACAAGTACGCCAACTACGGGACCGAGCTCTACGACCCGATGCCGGTCACCTCGCAGCCGGTCAACGCCGCGGGCATCCCCATCCGCTCGCACAAGTGGTCCAAGTAGGGGGCGGCGTGAACAAGGTCCGGATCACCGTCGCCGGCATGGCCGTCGCGGGGCTCGCCACCGTCCTGGCGCCCGCCGCGGCCCAGGCCGGCACCGGCGCGGCCGCCTGGCAGGGCTCCTGTGCGAAGGGCGACTTCTGCGTCTGGAACGGGAAGAACGGCACGGGCATCAAGTGCGCGTGGGACGGCGACGACCCCGACTGGTACGGCGGCGACGTCCGATGCAACCCGAAGTTCTTCGTCGGCTCCTACTGGAACAACGGCTACACCGGCTCGTACAGCAAGGTGAGGGTCTACCGGCTCGCCGACTACAAGGGCTACTGGGGCACCATCCCCGCCGGTGAGCGGGACAGCTTCTGGGAGGGCCAGCCATGGCGCTCCCACCGATGGGTGAACTGACCCTCCACGAAGAGGCCGCCGAGCGCTCACGTGCCCGGCGGCCTCTTCGCCGTCAGCAGGACCGGACGCCGCGCACCGGACCCGCCGTCCGCCGCCAGCGAAGCGCCCGGCCGCACGACCCGGCACAGTACGAGACGCCACGCGGATGCGTGTACGGATCGTCCCGCAGGATGGCCGTCTGGAGGTCGCGCAGCTCGGGCCCCGGCTCCAGACCCAGTTCCTCGTCCAGCCGGCGACGTCCCTCGCTGTAGACGTCAAGGGCCTCGCTCTGCCGTCCCGCTCTCGCGAGCGCCAGCATCAGCAGGGCCCGCAGCCGCTCCCGGTACGGGTGCTCCCCCACCGGCCCCATGAGGTCGCCGACCAGCCGATGGTGGCGTCCCAGCGCGAGTTCCGCCTGCGCCGCCTCCTCGACCGCGGTCAGCCGCAGCTCCTCCCACCGGAGCGCACCCGTCTCGATCGGCCCGCGGCGGAGCCCGGCGAGCACCGGCCCGTCCCACAGCGCCAGCGCACAGCGGTACAGCTCGGCGGACTCGTCGAGCCGTCCCTCCAGGGCCAGCCTGCGCGCCCCCGAGATCCGCTCCTCCGCGTCGAGGGCGTCGATCGACCCCGCCTGCGCGGGGATCCGGTACCCGGGCCGGACGGTCTCGATCACATGCCGGTCGCAGCCCGCCTCGCGGAACGCCCGCCGCAGCCCGGACACCGCGATGGCGACCTGGGTCCGCGCGGACGCCGGCGGGCGCTCCGGCCAGACCACGTCCACCAGCCTGTGCACCGGGACCGGCCGGTCCGGCTCCAGCAGCAGCGCCGCGAGCACCAGCCGCGCCCTGCGCCCGCCGAGGTCGGCAGGCTCGCCGCGCACACCGGCGCGCAGCGGCCCCAAGATCCGAAAATTCACACGGTCCGTCACCCGTCGCGTCACCCTTTCCCTGAGCTTCGTTGCGGGGTGGAGCGTGCGGGGTCCCCAGCACCTTAGACAGCGGATGGCCCCGCCGGTTCGGCCCGGCGCCGTTCAGAACGTTCAGAACAGCGAACGCGCAGGTCAGCAGCGCCGAGTAATCCCCGGATCGGGCGCGGCCCCGACCCGCAGATCGGACGCGGGAACATACCCCCAACCGTCCAGCTCGGGCATCCCGGTCGACCGGTCGCCCTGCGTGTAGTACCAGACGTCGTTGCCGCCGGAGTGCCGCTGACCGCGCGTCCAGCAGATGAACCAGCTCGGGTCGGTCTCCAGCACGGCGACCTCGGTGCCGAACCCCGCCTTCTCGTAGACGGCGACGCGCGGCCGGTTCGGGCATTGGAAGAGGCGGTCCCAGGTCCGCTGCGTCCGCGAGTCCTCGATCGAGCCGCTCACCTGCTGGCACCCGGCGTCCGCACTCCGGGCGACGGCCCAGACCGTCCCGGCCACGACCAGCACCACGAGCCCGGCGACCGCGAACCAGAGACCACGCCACGCTAAGCGCCTCGGCGACGCGGCCTCCCCGGCCGAACCCGGATCGGCGAGAAGCCGCCGATGAGCGACCCACTTCGCCACCTCGCTCTCAGGCGACGGCCACCCCCCGAACCGCAGGCACGCCTCGACGAACCGGGCCGTGGCCGTCTCCGGCGGCATGGACAGCGGATTCTTGCCGATGAGGTTGGAGACCGCGGCCGGAGACAAGCCGGGGCAGCGCCCGCAGAGGGCGCGGTACTTGGGACTCCCGCACCATTCATGCAGGGCACGGAGCTTGGCGGTGAACTCGGTCCAGGTGGACGCGTCTTCGGGAGCGGGCGGGGGGACTGGCACGGCGGGCAAGAAGCACTCCTGTGGTCGAGCGGGGCGCACTCATTGTGACTACCCACCGGCGGCCACGGTCTGTCAGAAGATCGGCCACCGTGAGCGCGGCCCTGGTTCAGGGGTGCGCGTCCGGTCAACCCGGGACCGTGGGGCGGCGAGCCCACCTCCTGTCGTGAGTAGACCCGGCACGGTCCATCTGCCTCCAGGCAGGGAAGATCACCGGGCACAGCGTCGCGAGCAGATACACGCCGCCGACCGCCGGCAGCGCGAAGGACAGGCCGACCGAATTCACAAGGAAGCCCGCAGTCAGCGCGCCCAGCGGGGTGACCAGCTGGAACGAGGCCGTCGTCGCGCTGAGCACGCGGCTGCGAAGCTCCTCCGGCACCGTCTCATACGTCACTGTGGCCATGATGGGGTTGAGCACACCGCAGGCGAGACCCTCGACCGCCATCATCAACGCCAGTGGCGCGAAAGTGTCGGTGAAGGCGGCCACCACGAACCGCGGCAGACCCACGATCAGAAGCGCGACCGTGAACACCGGCCACCGCCGAAAGCGGCTGCCCACCACCCCATAGACCAGCGCCCCCGTAAGTGCGCAGACCCCGAACGCAGCCTCCAGCAGACCGAGTTCGACGGAAGACCCCAGCTCCTCACGGACATGCACAGGAAGGAGCACGGCACTCCAACCCTGGTCGAGGCCCCTGGTCACCAGCGTCATGAGGCACACGCCCAGGAGCAACGGCGTGGCCGCCACGAAGCGATATCCCTCCCCCAGCTCACGACGGTAGACACGCAGCGACGCCGGCTCGGCCTGCGGGTGGGCCCGCGCCTCAGACAGGTCGCGCACCCCGAATGCGAACAGCGGAGCGGACACGGCGAAGGTCACGGCATCCACCAACAGGACGTACTCGGCGCCGATAACGGCGATCAGCACACCCCCGAGCGCCGATCCGGTCAGCGCCGCACAGCGCGACGCACCGTCGTACAACCCGGCAGCCCTGGTCAGCGGCATTCCCCCGCGTTCGGCGAGCGCGGGCAACAGCACACCGCGGGCAGTTTCACCCGGCGCACGGAACAGCCCCGTGACTGCCATCAGCACGCACAGCATCCAGAAATTCAGGACGTCGGTGAACTGCAGCAGCGGGATCGCCGCAACGGCCACCCCGCAGGCGAGGTCCGAAATCACGGCCACCCGCCGCCGCCCGATCCGGTCGATGACCGGACCACCGACAAGCGCAGCCACCACCACGGGCAGCATCGCGCAGAACGCGACGATCCCGGCCTTAGCGGCACTGCCCGTGCTCTGCAGCACGAACCACGGCACGCCCATACTCGTAAGGCAATTCCCGGTGATCGAAACGACGTTGGCGGCAAGAACCGTTGCCAGCGGACGGCGATCATCGGGCAAGAAGTCTTCGGACACTACGGCGGCCTCCCATGAGGGGAAGCGCCCACCTTGAGCGAAGCACGTCAGCCGGTGGGCGAAGCGAAGTGGTCGACGTCTGGCGCGCACACCAAGGCGCACCGCAGACATGCGGCGTTCACAAGCAACGCCCCCAACACTTCGCCGAAATGACCAGCCGGTACATCCAGGATTGTCACCCCCAGCCCAGGCCCTCCGCAACGACGATCGGGCCACAACATGCAGCCTGGGAAACGTGGTCTGCCCCGGTGCGGTGGAGGTGGGCTATTGGATTCCCCGCGCCGGACTCCGCGGCGCCATGGGCTCGATTTGGAACGGGCAGCGTCCCAGTCGGCAAACGGTGGGGCAGCGCGACACTACCCCGGATTGGCGCATCGACAGTTCAGCACGCGACCGGATTAGCCCATGTGGTGCCCCCGGTCAATATCGTCGTGAGCGTGGTCATCGAGCCAGCAAAGCTCCCATTCCGCCAACGCCGGAAGACTCGTCGCTTGATCCGCACCCTCCGCCGTCACCGAGATGCCGCCACCAGGCAGTACGCGGCCGGTAATCTCGCACGGACTGGCGACCCCAGCGCTACAAAGGCACTCGCCGACGCTGCCGCGCACGATGACAGTCCCTACGTCCGGAATTCCGCCCTGGCGTGCCTCACCCGGCTCGACGCAAAGTCGTGTACCAGTTCGCGTCTCTCCAAGCCCGGCCTACGGGGGCAGAGACGACCGCGGGCGCACCTACTGTTACCGGGAGGTCGACCTGACCGGCCTGCGACGGCTGTACTCGGCGGAACTGGAGCCCAGGGCGACGACGTGACGACCCTTACCCGCGGGCTGTTTGTTGGTTCGCGGATTGCAAGTCCGCAGCAGCGGCTACACAGCCCGGCACGCCGCCTTATCGGGCTCAGTCCGAACGTCACTGGTCACCGTGCGCGGCAGCGGCGCGCGGCGCGGCCCGCGCTGCCAGGTGCTCGCCCGACTCGGTGGCAGACCGAGCGCCGTCGGCGCGGTGGGCTCCGGTGGACCTGCTTCAGCACGCGCAGCCATTGCCGTGATCAGCAGCAAAATCCCAGCTCATAGCGCGAATCCGAGTTCCGAGCGGTGCACATCCGTGCCATACAGACATCTTTGTCTGTTAGAGTCGCGCCCACTGACGGTAGCGACCATCCGAGGCTGATCACCATGCCCATCCCCACCAAGGTCACGATCGCCGCTCTCCTGGTGCCAGTGGTGGCCACCGCCGGCGTGGTGGCCGTCACAGGTATGACGGCCGGCCACGCGAAGACCGCCAATGCAAAAGCCGCCGCCGCGCAGCAGGAGCAGATCCCCTTCCCCGCGCTGATCCACCTCCCCCACTACCCGCTCACCCCCGTGCAGCCATCCCCCAAACCGGTGCAGCTGACAGGCAAGGGCAAGCCCCTGAAGGTGGGCTACACCTACAACGGCACGCGCCGGACGCTGTCGGACTTCCTGCGCCGCAGCTCGACGCTCAGCTTCGTGGTCCTGCGCGGCAACAAGGTCGTCGACGAGCGGTACTTCGAGGGGCAGGGCCCCACCAGCCGGTTCAACACCTGGTCGATCGGTAAGTCGATCACGGCCACCGCGCTCGGCGTGGCGCTCCGCGAGGGCAAGATCCACGCGCTCGGAGATCCGGTCACCCGCTACGTGCCCGAGTTGAAGGGCACCGGGTACGACGGCGTTCCGCTGCGCGATCTGCTGCACATGGCGTCTGGCGTGAAGTGGGACGAGTCAAACTATTTCAACTTCACCACTGGCGCTACGGCAGCGCAGTTGCGCCTGGTCTTCGGCACCCCGATGACGAAGGTCGCCGAGGAGGCGGTCCGCGAGAGGCCCTCCGGCACCAAATGGAACTACAACAGCCTGGACTCCTTCGTACTCGCCTGGGTCCTCACCAAGGCGACCGGACGATCGCTGGCGTCCTATGTCCAGGAGAAGATCTGGAAGCCCGCGGGCATGCAGTCCCCCCTGTACCTCGGCAAGGACTGGGCGGGCAACGGCCTGGGCTACTGCTGCTATCACGCGACGAGCCGCGATCTGGCGCGCTTCGGGCTGCTCTATCTCAACAGAGGCAAGGCGAACGGACGGCAGGTCGTGCCTGCCGGGTGGGTGCGCGATGCGCGCGTCACCGCCCCCTATTCCCGGCCGGAGAAGATCGGCCAACTCGGCTGGGGCTACGGCAACCAATGGTGGACCGCCCCCACCCCGGGCGACTACTCGGCGAACGGCGTGTTCGGACAATACGTCTACGTCAGCCCGCGCAACGGCGTAGTGATCGTCAAGACCTCGCAGGACATCGGCTACTCGTCCAACTACGCCGAACTGTCGGTCGCCTTCCGCGCCGTAGCCAACGCCGTCGGGGCAACCTGAACAGGCAACCCCGCCCCCGCACCGCCGAAGGCCTCTCCAAACGAGAGATCATGCGCTGTCCTAAAGCCCTAGGCTCAACGGTTTGCTCATTTGGCGGCCGCTGCCGGCCCTGCTTAGACCGCCCTCTCAGGCTGATCTGTACCGATCCGCTTGACCTGGGTTTCTGCGCGGCCTTCGGTGAGATCGCCGGCCTTCTTCTCTACCGTTTCCATGGCGCCTCCCATATCGCCCCGGATGCCGTGAGTGAAGCGCAAATCCTGGCTCGGGAGGCGGTCGATGCCTATTGGGCGATCGTGGAAATGGGCTCTCGGAGTGAGCAGGACGCCATCCGGGCCGAAGAGCGACTGCAGGCGGTACAGAGGCTGATCCACTAGATCAGGAATGCGATACCGAGTTCAGCGGTCTACTGCCCAGGCACGTTGGTCGACCTACGGCGCCGACCAGGCAGGTGCTGGGTGGGGGGCCGGGAGCGCACTTCGGGCGGCGCCGAGCAGGCCGGCGGAACGGCCGAGCTCGGACGGCACCACGGTCAGCCGCTGGACGTAGTCCAGCGTGAGGAAACCGGCCAGGTGCGCGCGCAGTGGCGCGAACAGCAGCTCGCCGGCCGCCGCGACGCCGCCCCCGATCACGATGCGGTCCAGGTCGCACAGTGCGGTCGTGGCGGCGATGCCGCGGGCCAGCGCCTGGGTCCCCCGGTCGAACGCGGCGAGGGCGACGGCGTCACCCTGGGCGGCATCGGCGGAGAGGGCGCGGGCGTCGGCGCCCGTCCAGCCCCGGTCGCGGGCCCATCGGACCATGGACGGGCCGCTCGCATAGGCCTCGACACATCCGGTCGCACCGCAGGAGCAGGGCGGGCCCGCGGGATCGGCGACGACATGGCCGATGTGGCCGGCGTTGCCACTGGGGCCGGGGTAGGCCGCACCGTTGAGAACGAGACCGCCGCCGACGCCCGTTGAGACAACGATCCCGAGCATCGACTCCACGCCGCGGCCCGCGCCGAGCCAGTGCTCGCCCAGCGCCGCCGCTATACCGTCCCCGACCAGGACGGAGGGCACACCGGGCATGATGGCGCCGACCAGGCCGAGCAGCTGGAAGTTTCGCCACGCCGGGATGTTCACCGGACTCACGCGGCCGCTCCGCGGGTCGACCGGGCCTGCGGAAGCGAGCCCGACCGCGCGCGGAGCCGCGCCCTCGGACACCGAGGTGAGCAGCCCGCGCATCGCCTCCTCAAGGAGGGCTTCGGTGGCGGGGGTGGCGACTTCGGCCTGCCGGTGCACCTGTCCGTCCGCGCCGACCAGGCCGGCGCTGATCTTGGTGCCGCCGATGTCCACCGCGAGCACGACGTCATGGTCCATGAGCATTTCCTTGGTGGGAGCAACGGGATCGCCCTGGTCAGTCCTCAAGGAGCGCCGAGAGCTGTGGCGAGTAGGTGGCGTGCAGCACGAGCGACGCGGCGCCGACGACGGCCGCGTCGGGACCGAGGGGTGACACCGCGACATCGGCGACCCGGACGGGGCGCGAGAGCGGTCTGGTAGCGAGAGCCTTGGTGACGGCGTCGAGAAAGATCGTCTCGACGCGCCTGATGCCGCGACCGCCCAGCACGATCAGGTCCACGTCGACGATGTTGACGACGTTGACGGCGACGGAGGCGACGAGTTCGGCGGCGTCACCGATGACCGCGGTCGCGAGCGGGTCGCCCTGAGCGGCGGCGTTGAGAACCGCGTCGTGGTCAACGCTGGCCGGGGCGCGCTGGAACGGCACCGCGAGCGTGCTGCCGGTCGGCTCCTCGGCGAGCCTGCGGTGCGTCTCGGCGGTGATGGCGGCGGGGCTGACCAGGCTTTCCAGGCAGCCCCGGTTTCCGCAGTAGCAGCGCGGACCGTCCGGTTGCACGGAGGTGTGCCCGAACTCCCCGGCGTTGAGCGAGCCGCCCCGGTGGACCTGGTGGCCCAGGATCAGCCCGCCGCCGGTGCCGGTGCCGAAGAAGAAGTAGGCGAAGTTGGCGACCCCCCGGCCGGCGCCTGACCAGCGTTCGCCTATCGCGGCGGCGGTGGCGTCGTTGTCCAGCGTGACCGGCAGGCCGGTGGCTTCGCCCAGCAACTGCTTCATCGGCACTCGCGTCCAGTGGGCGAGCTTGGGCGGGGCGACGACCATGCCGTGGTCCTGGTCGATCGGGCCGGGGCTGGCCAGGCCGAGGCCGAGCACGCGCTCGCGGGGCACTTCGGCTTCGGAGAGGACGGCGCCGACCAGGTCCGCCATGGCCGCGACGACCTCGGCCGGCCGGGCGCCGGGCGGCGTCGGGCGGCGCTTCAGCACCAGGGGGTGCCCGACCAGGTCGACGACCACGCAGGCGAGCTCCACCGGATCGAAGTGGAGCCCCACCGCGCTGCCGGCGTCGCTGTTGATCCGCAGCCTCGTCCGGGGCTTCCCGAGCCCCGCGACGCGGCTGGATCCGTCCTCGCGCACGATGCCCTCGTCGAGCAGCTTCCGCGTGATCCCGGAGACGGTCTGCGGCGTCAGCCCCGTGCGCTCGGCGATCTCGGCCCGGCTGATGCCGTCGGCGAGCTGGATCTGATCCAGCACCACCGCCCGGTTGTAGCGCCCCACCTTGGGAAGATTCGTGCCTGCTCGCCGCAACGAAGGTCCTTTCCGCCCGGTCCCCTGACCGGCGCCGACTCTATTCTTGCGCTTGCCTTTGACTTTGTAAAACAATTGGATTTAAGGTGCTCGACGTAACGCGCGTCACACGCGTGCGCCCGGGCCGGGTCACGCCGAACCCTCATGACCACGGCCAACGGCAAACGCAAGATCATCGGAGAAGTTGATGTCAGAGGCACGCCGCGTCCCCCGGGACCGGACACGCGCAGCCGTGGCGGGCTGCGGAGCAGGGGGCATCGGGCATGAATCCCGCTGAGGACACGGGCCCCGGCGAGGACGCCGGCCCCGCCATGGACGGCGATCGCGTCACGGACGCGGGCCCCGCTCCGGTTCTGCTCGACATGCGGTCGATCACCAAGACGTTCCCCGGCGTGACCGCCTTGGCGGACGTCAACCTGGCGGTCCGCACCGGCGAGATCCACGCCATCTGCGGCGAGAACGGCGCCGGGAAGTCGACCCTCGTGAAGGTGCTGAGCGGCGTTCACCCGCACGGCACCTACAGCGGAGAGATCGTCTACCGCGGCGAGGAGGTCAGGTTCGGCGACATCCGCGCGAGCGAGAACGCCGGCATCGTGATCATCCATCAGGAGCTCGCGCTGGTGCCGGGGATGTCGATCACCGAGAACGTCTTCCTGGGCAACGAGCCGCGGCGGGGCGGCGCGATCGACTGGAGGGGCGCACGCCACCGCGTCCTGGAGCTGATGGAGCAGGTGGGCCTCAAGGAGGACCCTGACGCGTTCGTCAGCGACATCGGCGTCGGCAAGCAGCAGCTGGTCGAGATCGCCAAGGCGTTCGCCAAGGACGTGAAGCTGCTGATCCTGGACGAGCCGACCGCGGCCCTGAACGAGACCGACTCGCGGCACCTGCTCGACCTGCTGCGCGAGTTCAAGCGGCAGGGCATCACCTCGATCATGATCTCGCACAAGCTCAACGAGATCGCGGCCGTCGCCGACTCGATCACGATCCTGCGCGACGGGCGGACCATCGAGACGCTCGACGTCCAGGCCGACGGGGTCGACGAGGACCGCATCGTGCGCGGCATGGTGGGCCGGGAGCTGAGCGGCCGGTTCCCCGACCGCACCCCCGACATCGGCGAGGTGTTCTTCGAGGTCCGCGACTGGACCGTGCGCCACCCCGTCTCCGCCGAGCGGCTGGTCTGCAGGAACTCCGGCTTCACCGTCCGCCGCGGCGAGATCGTCGGCTTCGCAGGCCTCATGGGCGCCGGGCGCACCGAACTGGCGATGAGCCTGTTCGGCCGGTCCTACGGGGCCTGGGAGGGCGGGCACGTCTACAAGGACGGCAAGGAGGTCCAGCTCAAGACGGTCGCCGACGCCATCAAGAACGGTCTGGCCTACGTCAGCGAGGACCGCAAGGCGATCGGGCTCAACCTCCTCGACGACATCAAGACCTCGGTCGTCGCCGCCAAGCTGTCGAAGATCGTCCGGCGCGGCGTGATCGACAAGGTCCGGGAGCACAAGGTCGCCGACGAGTACCGCCAGAGCCTGCGGATCAAGACGCCGACGGTCGACGAGGGCGTCACCAAGCTCTCCGGCGGCAACCAGCAGAAGGTCGTCCTGGCGAAGTGGATGTTCACCGATCCGGACCTGCTGATCCTCGACGAGCCGACGCGCGGCATCGACGTCGGCGCCAAGTACGAGATCTACGGGATCATCCAGCGGCTCGCCGGCCAGGGCAAGGGGGTCATCGTCATCTCCTCCGAGCTTCCCGAGCTGATCGGCCTGTGCGACCGGATCTACACGGTGTTCGAGGGGACCATCACCGGCGAGGTGCCGCGCGGCGAGGCCGACCCCGAAGTCCTCATGAAGCAGATGACCTCTACCAAGAAGACGGCGACGCAATGAGCCGATACCAAGAGCTGAAGAAGAACCTCTTCGGGGGCACCACGTCCAACGCCCGGCAGTTCGGCATGATCTTCACGCTGGTGGCGATCGTGCTGCTGTTCCAGGTCCTCACCGACGGCCTCACCCTGACGTCGGGCAACCTCATCGCGGTCGTCAGCCAGTACTCCTACATCCTGATCCTCGCCGTCGGCATGCTGATGGTGATCGTCGCCGGCCACATCGACCTGTCGGTCGGCTCGGTCGCCGCGTTCACCGGCATCATGGTCGCCAAGGCGATGGACGAGCACAATCTGCCGTGGCCCGCCGCGATCGCGTTCGGCCTGCTCGTCGGCGCCGCCATCGGCGCCTGGCAGGGCTTCTGGGTCGCCTATGCGGGGGTGCCGGCGTTCATCGTGACGCTGGCCGGGATGCTGCTGTTCCGCGGCGCGAACCAGTACGTCGGCAACGCCGACACGGTGCCGGTGCCGGAGGGCTTCCGCAAGATCGGGGCCGGCTTCCTGCCCGAGGTCGGGCCCGACACCGGCTACAACAACCCCACCCTGCTGCTGGGCCTGGCCGCCTGCGTCGCGGTCGTGTGGCGGGAATGGCGCGCCCGGCAGGTACGTCAGCAGATGGGCGCGGATCTCACCCCGCTGTGGGTCTCGGGGATCCGGCTCGCCGTGATGCTCGGCGTCATCATCTTCGCCACGCTGCGCTTCGCCGGCGGCCGGGTCGGCACCAGCCTGCCGATCTCCGGCATCATCCTGGCGGCCCTGGTGATCGCCTACTCGTTCTACACCCGCAACGCCGCCGGCGGCCGGCACATCTACGCGGTCGGCGGCAACGCCCGCGCCGCCGAACTGTCGGGCGTGAAGCTCCGCCGGGTCAACTTCCTCGTCATGACGAACATGGGGATCCTCGCCGCGCTGGCCGGCATGATCTTCGTGGCGCGGTCGGCCGCCTCCGGCCCACAGGACGGCCTGAACTGGGAGCTCGACGCGATCGCGGCGGTGTTCATCGGCGGCGCCGCCGTCTCCGGTGGTCTCGGCACCATCAGCGGTTCGATCATCGGCGGTCTGGTCATGGCGCTGCTCAACAACGGCCTGCAGCTCGAGGGCGTCGGCTCGGACCGGGTGCAGATCATCAAGGGCCTGGTGCTCCTGCTCGCCGCCGCGCTGGACGTCTACAACAACAAGCAGGGCCGCTTCTCGGTCTTCGGATCGATCATGCGTCCGTTCAAACGCGACGACGGGTCGTCGCCGCCGGACACGACGTCACCGCCGTCTGGCGAGGCCGATACGGCCGATAAGGCGGACAAGGCCACGGCCACCGGCTGACCGTTCCAGCCGACCGCCAGGTTCCACCACCGCCGCTGGCGCGGCACCCACCACCCCTCGTAAGACACCGAGAAAGGCCACCCCACAATGCGCTCACTCTTCACCAAGACCCTCGCGGTCGGCGCGGCAGCCATGCTCGCGCTCACCGCCGCGTCCTGCTCCAACGACCGAGAGGGGTCGGACAGCGGCGATGGGGGCAAGGGCTTCGCCAAGGACTCCCTCATCGGTGTCGCGCTGCCCGCCAAGACGTCCGAGAACTGGGTCCTGGCCGGCGACCTGTTCACCAACGGCCTCAAGCAGGCCGGGTTCAAGGCCGACGTGCAGTACGCGGGCGCCTCGACCACGGTGGCCGACCAGCAGGCCCAGATCTCCTCGATGGTCACCAAGGGCGCGAAGGTCATCGTCATCGGCGCGACCGACGCCGCACAGCTGTCCACCCAGGTGGCGCAGGCCAAGCAGTCCGGCGCGATCGTGATCGCCTACGACCGGCTCATCACCAACACCAAGGACGTCGACTACTACATCGCGTTCGACAACTTCAAGGTCGGCCAGCTGCAGGGGCAGGCCCTGCTGGACGGCATGAAGGCCAAGAAGCCGAAGGGCCCGTGGACCATCGAGCTGTTCTCCGGCTCGCCGGACGACAACAACTCCGCGGTCTTCTTCAACGGCGCGATGAGCGTCCTCAAGCCGCTCATCGACAAGGGCGAGGTCAAGGTCGGCTCCGGCCAGACGAACATCAAGCAGACCGCCATCCAGGGCTGGAAGGCCGAGGGCGCGCAGCAGCGCATGGACTCGCTGCTGACCTCCACCTACAGCAAGAAGAACGTCGACGGCGTGCTGTCGCCGAACGACACCCTGGCCCGCGCGATCCTCACCTCTGTCAAGGGCGCCGGCAAGCCGCTCCCCGTCGTCACCGGCCAGGACTCCGAGGTCGAGTCCGTCAAGTCGATCATGGCCGGCGAGCAGTACTCCACCATCAACAAGGACACCCGCAAGCTCGTCGGGGAGACCGTGAACATGGTCAAGACCCTCCAGGGCGGCGGCAAGCCCCAGATCAACGACACCAAGTCCTACAACAACGGCGCCAAGGTCGTCCCGGCGTATCTGCTCCCGCCGGTCATCGTGACCAAGGAGAACGCCGCCCAGGCGTACGCCACCGACCCCAAGCTCTCCCAGCTCACCAAGTAAGCGCCTGAACGGTCCGGCGGGGCGTCGGTCCCGCCGGACCGTTTCTCCATCGACCTGCAGACCCTGACGAAATGCACACTGGCACGCAGCTCTACCGGCTGGACAACCCCGTACGCGACTATGCGTGGGGTTCACGGACGACCATCGCGGACCTGCAGGGCAGGCCGTCACCCACCGCCACCCCCGAGGCAGAGGTCTGGATCGGGACGCATCCGTCGGCGCCGTCCAGGATCGCCGGCGGAACCGACCTCCTGAAGGAGATCGAGGCGGACCGGGCCGGCCTGCTGGGCCCCGCACACGACCGCCTCCCCTTCCTGCTCAAGATCCTCGCCGTCGCCGAGCCGCTGTCGATCCAGGTGCACCCCGATGCCGGCCAGGCCCACCGCGGATTCGCACGGGAAGAGGCGCTCGGAATCCCGCTCGACGCCCCGACGCGCAACTACCGCGACGACTGGCCGAAACCGGAACTGGTCTACGCCGTCACCACATTCGACGCGCTGTGCGGTTTCCGCGCGCCCGAGGCGGCCGCGCGCCTGCTGCGCCGCCTGGACGGTCCCCGGCTGCGACGCGTCGCGGACATCCTGGAACAGGGCGGCCCCGAATCGGCGCTGGGCTCACTGAACGAATGGCCGGTCGCCGACCGTCCCGCCCTGGTCGCCGAGATCGGCGAAGCCGCGGTAACGGGCGGCGGCCCCGACCCCGCACACCGCGCGGCGGCGATGATCGCGACCCACCACCCGCAAGACCCGGGGGTCGTCGCGTCCCTGCTCTTCAACCTGATCACGCTCCAACCCGGCGAGGCCCTCTACACGGCGCCGCGCACCATCCACGCGTACCTGCGCGGGACCGCCATCGAGATCATGGCCTCCTCCGACAACGTGCTCCGCGGAGGCCTGACCGGCAAGCACATCGACCAGTCCGAGCTCAAAGCCGTCACCGACTTCACCCCGGCGCGGCCTGAAGTGCTGGAGCCGCGCCCCCTGGCGACGGGCGAGGAACTGTACGCCACCCCCGCCCCGCAGTTCCAGCTGACCAGGCTGCGCCCACGCCCGCACATCGGCATTCCGGCCCCCGGTCCCAGCGCGATCCTCTGCCTTGAGGGCTTCCTGCACGTGACACGAGGTGACGCCACCGAACTCCTCAGCCCGGGCGAGGCCCTGTTCGTGCCGTATGAGGGCGCCGGCCCACTGGTGATCGAGGGCGAAGGGCTGGGATTCCGCGCATCCGTCCCGTGCGGCCGGAGTTGAGGCCCCGCCCCTCACATTCGAACGGAGGAGGTGGGGGGCGGGGCCGGCCACCAGCATCGCTCCCAAGACGCGGGTGACCCTTCGGCGGCGGACGGAGGGGGTGTTCGCCGCCGGTATCTCACACAGCGCATTTGCTCGCCGGTATGTCACGCTGCTCGGGTCAGTCGCCCGACTCGTGCGCACGCAGGTTCCGAGGTTCGGACGTCACCGGGCCAACGCTGTGGCGTGGCGTCGGGGACTGGTCGCGGGGAGGCGGGGTAAAGGCGCTGCATGGACGAGTCCCCCCTGCGCCTCGGCGTACTCGACATCGGTTCCAACTCCTCCCATCTGCACGTGGCCGACCTCGCCGTCGGCCACGCGCCACGGCCGGTCCGGTCGGTGAAGAGCGCCGTGCGGCTGGCCGAGGCCACCGACCGGCGCGGCGTCATCGGCCGTCCCGCCGTCGGCCGGCTGATCGCCGCGGTGCGGGAGGCGACGGCCGCTGCCGCCGCGCTCGACGTCGGCGAGCTGGTCCCGTTCGCGACGTCGGCGCTGCGCGACGCCGCCAACCGCGAGGACGTGGCCGCCGAGGTCCGCGCCGCGACGGATGTCACCCTCGGCTTCATCACCGGCGAGCAGGAGGCGCGCCTGACCTTCCTCGCCGCCCGCGGCTGGTACGGGTGGTCGGCAGGGCCGATGCTGCTCGCCGACATCGGCGGCGGCTCCATGGAGCTGGCCTACGGCGCGGGACGCGAGCCGGAGATCGCGCTGTCGCTGCCGCTCGGCGCCGGCCGCCTCACAAGGCACCACCTGCCGCCGTCGCCGCCCGTGCGCAAGCGCACGCGCAAGGCGCTCCGCGCGCACGTCAGGTCCGTGCTCGCCGAGGCGACCGCCGAGATCGCCGAACGGCCCGCACCGGTCCTGGCCGTGGCGACGTCCAAGACCTTCACCCAGCTCGCACGACTCTGCGGGGCTCCCAAGGCGAAGGCCGGCCCTTACCGCCAACGACATCTCCACCGCGACGAGCTGCACCCGTGGATCCCGAAGCTGGCGAAACTGCGGGACAAGGAGCGAGCCCGGCTGCGCGGAGTGAAGGCGACCCGCGCCCACCAGATACTCGCCGGCGCCATCGTGGCCGAGGGCATCATGGACGTGCTCGGGCTCGACCGGCTCACCATCTGTCCATGGGCACTACGCGAAGGCATCGTCCTCCACCGGCTCGCCGAACTGGCCGAAGGCCAAAGGCCCTGCCTGTCCCCCGGGCACCGGCCCGCGACCATGCACGATGCACGCCTGCACGCCGTCCCTTGAACGCGTCTACCAGGGCACCATTGACGTCGCGTCAATCCGTAACCGGCTCCGCGATCCCACCACGTGATCCACGGGACGCGGCCTGGTGTCGCGCTCGGCGGTATTCGCCGGGCGGGACTCCGTAATGGCGGCGGAACGCCAGGTGGAGGCCCACGGACGAGCGGTACCCGATCCGTTCGGGGATGGCCGCCAGCGGTGTCGCGGTCTCGCCGAGCAGCCGGGCCGCCTCCCGCATCCGCCGCCCGGCCAGGTGGCGGGCGGGCGCCTCGCCGACCAGCCGGGTGAACGTCGCCGCGAACGCCGACCTCGACATCCGCGCCTCCCGGGCCAGCGACTCCAGCGTCCACGGCTCGGCGTACCGAGTCTGGATCACCAGCAGCGCCCGCCCGATCGCCGGATCGCGCAGCGCCGGCGGCATCCCGCCGAGGCGGTCCAGTGCCGCTCGCAGCGCCAGCACGAAGACCAGTTCGAACGCGCGCAGCGCGGCCAGCCCCCCGCACCGCGGAGTCAATCCCTCCAGCGTCCCGGACAGCAGTGGCTCGGCGGCCAGCACCGTACGGTCGAGCACGATGATCTCCGGCAGCGACCGGTACAGCGGCGACATCGCGGCGGCGTCGTAGTGGAGGCCGCCGCAGAGCAAATCGGTCATGCGGCCGGGGCCGTCCACCCGCACCTCGGTGGTGCCGCCCGCCGGGCGCCCGGGAAGCATCAGGTCCAGCGGAGTAGTGGCGCGCCCCGGCCGGTCCGCCAGTTCGTGCGCCGTCCCGTGCGGGAAGACCGCCAGTTCCCCCGCGCCCAGCATGACCGGTTCGGACGTCCCGGGCATCGTGATCGCGCACTCGCCGGACCGCACGTAGTGCAGGATCGCGTTGCGCTCCCGGTCGCCCCGGAGCCCCCAGGGCGCCCGGGCCTCCCAGTGGCTGACGAACACGCCCTCCAGCCGCAGCGGAGCCAGCAGCTCATCAAGGAGATCTGCTGGACGATCGTTAATCAGACCCGGGCGCATGCTTATGGAAGGTACTCGACACCTCCGGCACGCTGGGCGCCATGACCGAGACATACCTGGTGATCGGCGCCACCGGCGCGCAGGGCGGGGCCGTCGCGAAGCACCTCGAACGGGACGGGCACCGCGTCCGGGGCTTCAGCCGCAGGCACGGCGACCTCGCCGACCCGGCGGCGGTCCGGGCCGCCTTCGAGGGCGTGTCCCGCGCATCGGTGACGCTGCCGATGGTGTTCGACCGGGACCGCGTGGCGCGATACGTGGACAACATCATCACCGCGGCCCGCCGGTGCGAACGGATCGTCCTCAACACAGGCAACCGCCTGCCGGCCACCCGAACGTCCGTCGCCGCCTTCGAGACCAGGCGCGACGCGGCCGACGCCCTGCTCGCCTCGGGCATCCCCGCCGTCGTGCTGCGACCACCCGTCTACCTGGAGAACCTCCACCCGGCCGGGGGCGTTCTGTCCTACCCGATCCCGCCCGGCCACCGGGTGGCCTGGCTCGCCCACGACGACCTCGGCGCCCTCACCGCCGCCGCTCTCGGCCGCGACGATCTGGTCGGGACCTCGATCGACATCGGCGGCAAGGACGTCGTCACCGGCCCAGAACTCGCGTCCGTCTTCGGCGTGGAATATGTCTCCGTGGAGCCCGGCACGTTCCAGGCGTTCATGGCACCGGTGATCGGCGAGGCCGCCGCTGCGGGAGTCGCGGACACGTACCGCTGGCTGTCCGCCCCCGAGAACGCGCGCTTCTACGACGGCGCCCCGGACAAAGTGGAGGCCCTCTTCGACGTCGAACTCACTCCGCTCCGCACCTGGGCCGCCCGATGAACGCCATCGAGGAGGTCCTCGATCACCACCGCTTCATCGAGTCCTGGCTGAGCGGAACGGCGGCCGACCTGGGCGGCTTCTTCGACATGCACACGCCGGACTTCACCTGGTACGACCCTGACGGCGCCATGCTCTCGCTCCCGGAGCTGCGCACCGCCATGGAAAGGGCCCACGGCACCGTACCCGGACTGCGCATCCGGATTCGCGAACCGCACGTTCTCCTGGACCGCGACGGCCTGGTCGTCGTCACCTACGAGGAACATCATCCCGACAGCGCCCGCCGAGCCGTGGCGATATTCGTACCCGCTCCGGAAGCCCGCAACGGCCTGCTCTGGCGCGGCCTCCACGAGACCTGGACGCGCCCCAAGACCCCTTGAAACGTGTCGAGATCGGTGAAGGCGCCGATGGATTTTCAGGCCAGGCCGGGTTCGATCAAGCGGTGGCGTAGTCGGACAGGGCAGGTTCCAGCAGGTCGAAGGCTCGGGTGGCTTCGGCACCGATGGTGCGGGCGATCTCGTCGTTGGAGTGTCCGGCGAGCGTGAGGGTCTGGATGCGCTGGAACAGGACGCGGTGGACGGTGCCCAGCAGCCCGGCGGCGGTCTGGACGGTGATGTCGTCCACCTGGGCGCCGGTGGCCTCGGCGAGAGCCCGGGCGAGGCGGTGTTCGCGCTGGTCGTGCAGGCCGCGCAGGCAGACGGTCAGCGTGGGGCTGTCGGCGATCATGCCGGCGAATTCCGGACCGGAGAACCCGGCGACCGGGTCCTGGGCGGCGACGGCGCCGGTGAAGGCGCGGCGCAGCGCGGCGAGCGCCGACTCCCCCGGACGTCGCGTGGTGACGGTCTGGGCCAGGGAGGCGGCGAACTCCTCTTGGTGGTCCAGCGCGAGGTCTTCCTTGCGGGGGAAGTAGTTGGTGACCGTCTTCTTGGCGACGCGGGCGACGGCGGCGATCTCGGCGATGGTCGTCTGCTCGAAGCCCTGGGCGATGAACAGCCGGGTCGCGTGGTCGGAGATGAGCTGCCGGGTCTCTTGCTTCTTGGTCTCGCGCAGCCCGGCGGCAGGGACGGAGGTCTGGGTAGCCATGGCGCAATCTTACCCTCGTAGCATCTTTATGTTGACACTCTTGGGACTCTGGGCTAAATTTATGTCCGTCGCAAGTTTGCGACGATGGAACGCTGAATCCGAAGGGGGCGCCCATGCGCAAGCACACCCACGACTCCGCCGCCGTGTCCCAGCCGCAGCAGCCCGAGCGGCCCCCGCTGCGCGGCGCCGAACTGCGCCGCCCGCCGTCCGACCATCGCGTCCGTGCGCGGCAGCAGGCCCGGGGAGCCCGCATCGTCCCCCGCCGCCGCGGCTACTGACCCGCCACCACGCGAACCGCCACCGCACCTGAAGGAGACCCGTGCAGTTCACCGCCTCCACCGTCTCGCTGACCGTCGACGACGTCGCCGCCTCGCAGGAGTTCTTCACCATTCACCTGGGCTACACCGTCCAGCAGGCCGCCGACGGCTTCGCGTCCCTGACGCGGTCCGACGCGTTCGACATCGTCCTGCTCGCCCGCGGCATCCAGGTGCTGCCGCCCGAGCAGCGCGACCAGCGCGCCGGCGGCCTGATCCTGGCGTACACCCTCGCCGACGACCTGGCCGGGCAGGAGAAGCGCCTGCGCGACGCCGGAATCGAGATCACCATGCCGCTGCGCGAGGAGCCATGGGGCGAACGCCTGTTCCAGGTCACCGACCCCAACGGCGTGATCGTCCAGTTCGTTGAATGGGCCCCGTCCACCGCCTGAGCCCCTGCCCCGCATCGCCACCACCCTCGACGGTTTCATCGCCGGGCCGGACGGCGCCGCCGAACAGGGCGTCGCCTTGGGCCGCCTCGGTCCAGTCGAGCACGCCGGTGATCTCGCCACCGGCGACGAACACGTGGGCGACCTGGGCCATTACGGCGGAGTTGGCGAGGTGAGCATGTCGGCCGTCGCGCGAGAGCACGATTTCGTTGCGGTCGGCATCCGAAAGTGACACGCGGGTGCCGATGAACGACACGGCACCGGCGATGGTGCGTGGGCGCGGGTGGGCTGCTCGGTCACGGTCGCGCTTCTCGGGTCGGAGCGGGTTGGACGAGGCCGGTCTGGTAGGCGATGACGACGAGTTGGGCGCGGTCGCGGGCGCCGAGTTTGGTCATGGCGCGGTAGATGTGGGTGCGCACGGGTCAGCGGGCTGACGACGAGCCGGTCGGCGATCTCGGTGTTGGGGCGGCCCTCGGCGACGAGGGTCATGACCTCCCGCTCGCGTGCGGTCAGGTCGGCCAGGCGTTCCGGCGGGGCCAGCCGGGTCTCGGGTTCGGGGGTGGCGAGGAAGCGGGCGATGAGTGAACGGGTGGCCGTCGGGGACAGCAGGGCTTCGCCGGAGGCGACGGTGTGGATGGCGCCGAAGATGTCGTCGGCGGTGATGTCCTTGCCGAGGAAGCCGCTGGCGCCGGCGCGCAGCGCGCGGGCGACGTGCTCGTCGGTCTCGAAGGTGGTCAGGATGAGCACGCGGGTGGCCGACAGGTCCGGATCGCCGCAGATGGCCGCGGTCGCGGTCAGGCCGTCCATGCCGGGCATGCGGATGTCCATCAGGACGATGTCCGGATGGTGGGCGCGGGTGAGCTCCACCGCCTCCTCGCCGTTGGTGGCTTCGGCGACGACCTCCATGTCGTCGCGTGAGTCGATCAGGGTCCGGAAGGTGGTCCGCAACAGGGTCTGGTCGTCGGCGAGCAGTACGCGGATGCTCACTGGTCCCCCTCCTGGAGTGCGCGAGGTTGGAGCGGAAGTGCGGCGGCGACCTCGAAACCGCCTTCGCGGCGGGGCCCTACGCGAAGGTCTCCGCCGACGGAATGGGCGCGTTCGCGCATGCCTATGAGTCCGAAGCCGCGGCCGGGGTCGGGGTCGGGGTCGGCGGGGACTGGGCCGTTGTTGGTGACGGTGATGGCCAGCCGGGTGCCGGAGTAGTCGAGCCGCACGTCCGCCGCTTGGACGGCGGCGTGCTTGGTGACGTTGGTGAGAGCCTCTTGGAGGATCCTGTACGCGGTCAGGTCGACCACGGGTGAGAGCGGCTGCGGCTTGCCGTGGGTGGTGACGGTGACATCGCGCCCAGCGGCTTGGCAGGCCGATACCAGCTCGGGGAGGCGTGCGAGACCGGGGGCCGGGTCCAGGGACTGCTGTTCTGGGTCGTCGGCCTGCCGTAGCAGACCCACGGTCGTCTTGAGCTCGCGTAGTGCTGAGGCTGTGGTGCCGTTGAGGTCCGTGAGGATCTTCTGCATCTGCTCGGGCCCGGTACGCGCCATGTAGGAGGCAGTGGCGGCCTGGGCGTTGGCCAGGGCCAGGTGGTGCGCGACGACATCGTGCAGCTCGCGGGCGATGCGGATGCGTTCCTCGGCGACGCGCAGGCGCGCCTCCTCCTCGCGGGTCTGCTCGGCGTGCTCGGCGCGGGCCTGCACCGACGCCAGATAGGCGCGGCGGAACCTGGCCTGGCTGCCGCCGACCAGCGGCAGCAGCAGCCAGCAGAAGGGGCCGACCGTCTTGAGCAGGACCACGTCCCCCGAGGGGTCGTAGATCACTGCCAGGCCCACCAGCGCCACGATGGTGGTGACGCCGTAGACGCGCGTGGTCTTCGAGTCGGTGAGAGCGGCCAGCCAGTACAGCGCCCCCATGGTGGGTGCCAGAAGCAGAGGCGTGAGCAGGTAGCCCAGAATGCTCAGGCTCGCGGCGCCGGCCGTGGTCACCACGACGGCGGTGCGCGGGTGGCTCCGCGCCGCCAGCAGCGCGATGCAGGAGATGCCGGCGGGAAGTTCACCGGGCAATGTGTTGTCCGGCCGGTCGATACCGGGTGTGATGAGCGAGACGCCCAGGGCCGCACAACCCATCAGCGCCAGCATCACGATCACGTCGACGGCGTGGGGGTGGCGGTCGGTGTAACGCTCCAGGCTGGTGGTCATCGGACTCTCCGGTCAGTGCACTAGGTCCATCAGACGCGGGCCTCGGCCGGGTCGGCCGGGACTGCGGCCGGACGGCGGCTGAGGGCCTCGCCTTCCACGTCGACGCGTGGAAGTATCCGGTCCAGCCGGCGGGGCAGCCACCAGGCGCGCCGGCCGAGCAGGGCCAGGACCGCCGGGACGATGGCCATGCGGACGACGAAGGCGTCGAAGAGCACGGCGGCGGCCAGCCCGAACCCGATCATCTTGATCATGGAGTCGTGTTCGCCGATGAAGCCGCCGAAGACGGCGATCATGATGAGCGCGGCGGCGGTCACGACGCGGGAGCTGTGCCGGAACCCGGTGACGATCGCTTCGGCGGGTGTCGCCCCGTGGACGTGGGCCTCGCGCATCCGGGTGACGAGGAAGACCTCGTAGTCCATGGCGAGCCCGAACACGATCCCGACGAGGAAGATCGGCATCAGGCTCATGATCGGCCCGGTCTGTTCCACCCCCAGCAGCCCGGCGCCATGACCGTGCTGGAACACGGTGACGACCGCGCCCAGGGCGGCCAGCACCGACAGCAGGAAGCCCAACGCGGCCTTGAGCGGGACGAGCAGGGACCGGAAGACCACCAGCAGGAGCAGGACCGCCAGGCCGACGATCACCGCGAGATACGGGATGAGCGCGGCCTGGACCTTGGCGGCCATGTCGATGTTCACCGCGGTCAGGCCGGTGACCTCGAAGGTCGCCTCGCTCTGGGATTCGAGTGCCGCGCGTTCGCCGCGGATGGTCTTGACCAGGTCCTTGGTCTTGGCGTCGGTGGGGCTGGTGGACGGGGTGGCGGAGAACACCGCGGTGTCCCCGGCGTCGTTGAACTGAGCCTGCGACACCCCGGCGACCCCGGCGGTGGCGCCGATCTTCGCGGTGATGGTCTTGACCGCGGCCTTCGGATCCGCGGCACCCTGAGCGTCCACCACGATGGTCAGCGGCCCGTTGAACCCGGGACCGAACGCCTTGGCGAGATCGTCGTAGGCCCGGCGCTCGGTACTGGAGGGCGGCTTGGCCTCATCCCCGGGCATGCCCAACCGCAGGCCCGTCGCCGGGATCGCCAGGGCACCCAGAGCCACCACACTCAAGAACAGTACGGAGACTGGACGGCGCAGTACGAACCGGGCCCAACGCTCGCCCCGGCCGTCCTGGTCGTGCTTGCCGGCCCCAGCACCCTGGCCCTTCCGAACGGCCCTGGACAGCACGGCGTCGGGCCAGAAGCCCAGCAGGGCCGGGACCATGGTCAGCGCGATGAGCACGGCGACGATGATCGCGGCGGCGGCCGCCAGGCCCATCTTGGCCAGCACCGGGATGCCGGCCACCGACAACCCGGCCAGCGCTATGACCACCGTCAGCCCGGCGAAGACGACGGCCGACCCGGCGGTGCCGACGGCCAGCCCGGCCGCCTCCTGCGGCTCGCGCCCCCGGGCGCGTTCCTCCCGGTAGCGGGACACGACGAACAGGGCGTAGTCGATCCCGACCGCCAGGCCCAGCATCATGGCCAGCGTGCCGGTATTGGTGGACAGGCCGAGCGCGTCGGCCAGCGCCATGATCGAACCGAAGCTGATCCCCACGCCCAGGATCGCGGTCAGCAGCGGCAGCCCGGCCCCGGCAAGTGACCCGAAGGTCAGCAGCAGCACCACGGCGGCCACCGAGATGCCGATGATCTCCGCCGCCCCGCCGAGTCCCGTGTCGTCCAGCGCGTCGCCGCCGGCCTCCACGGTCAGCCCGGCGTCCCGGGCCTGATCGGTGGCCTTCGCCACCGACTCGCGGCTGGCGTCGGTGACATCGCTGGACGGCACCTTGTAGGTGACGGTCACGTACGCCGTCGAGCCGTCCTTGCTGATCGCGTCCGATTCGAACGGGTCCGCAGTGTTGGCGACCTGCGACCCGCCGGCCAGCTCGTCCACGGCCTTCTCGATGGCCGTCTTGTTGGCCGACGCGGTGACCTTCTGCCCGTCCGGCGCGACGAAGACCACCCGGGCGGTGGCGCCGTCGGCCGTGGCCCCCGGGAACCGCTGCCCGATCAGATCGAACGCCTGCTGCGACTCGATCCCCGGCATCGAGAACTCCTCGTCGGGGGCATCCGGGGCCTTAAGGAACGCCCACCCGACAGCGACCAGCACGGCCACCCACCACAAGGCGACGTAACGCCGCCGCCGAAAGGCCCAGCGGCCCAGTCGATACAGCAAGGAAGCCACGGCAGGAAACCCCCATGTTCGCTCTCGGATCTCCCGTCCATGCTGGTCAAATCGGGTGCCACCCGTCGTCGTACGCCTGCCGACAATCCCGGCTACTCAAAACGCGTACTCGCAACGGCGCCGGCTCCTCAGGCGGCGACCAGTACTTCCTCACGGTGCGGTGGGACGGCGTGACCGTCGGGGAGCAGCTCACCGGTGTCGTCGAAGACGACGACACCGTTGCAGAGGAGGCTCCAGCCCTGTTCGGGGTGTGCGGATACCACACGGGCAGCCGCGTGGTCGTACGCGCTGGCGGCCGGGCATTGTGGCTCGTGCTGGCACACGGTGTTCACTCCATTGCTTGGATGCCGATGTCCTCAGCCTTCGCCATCCGTGGACGCGTGTCTTCGCAGGCAACCGCCAAACTCGACCACCTGCTGGCGGTCTCCGGATATTCCGGCTAGCTGCAATGCGGACCCTGCGTCCGGGCAGCACGCTGAAGAGGTGGCCATTAGTTGTCTCCTCGTCGACGACAACGATCGCTTTCTCGGAGTCGCCCGCGCGGCGCTGGAGCGAGAAGGCATCGTCGTCTCCGGCGTCGCGTCCACCATCGCGGACGCTCTCGCGCAGACGGCGAGGCTATGTCCTGACGTGGCCCTCATCGACGTCGATCTCGGCGGTGAGAGCGGGTTCGATCTGGTGGAGCGGCTCGCCGAACTGCCACCGTCGCGGCGGCCGAGCACGATCCTGATCTCCTCGTACACCGAGTGCGACTTCGCCGACGTGATCGCTTCCTCCCCGGCCGCCGGATTCGTCACGAAGCTCGAGCTGTCGGGCACGGCCATCGAACAGGTCCTCGGAGCCGCGGGTGATCGCCCGGCACAAGGCGGCTGAGAGCACCCGGGGAACCGTTTTACCGGGTTTCAAGGAATTTGAGGACCGCGAGCACCCGGCGATGGTCATCTTCGGTTTCGGGCAGCTGCATCCTGGTGAGGATGCTGCGAACGTGCTTCTCGACCGTACCCTCGGTGATCCACAGCCGGTGTGCGATCCCGGCGTTCGACCGGCCCTCCGCCATGAGGGCCAGCACTTCGCGTTCCCGCCGGGTGACCGACTCCAGCAGATCGTCCCGGTGATGGGCGGTGATCAGCTCCTGCACCAGACCCGGGTCGACGACCGAGGCCCCCTGCGCGATCCGCTCGACCGTCTCGACGAAGTCGGCGACATCGGTTATCCGGCTCTTGAGCAGGTAACCCACACGCTGTCCGGCGGCGAGAAGCTCCATCGCCTCCTCCACCTCGGTGTGCGCCGACAGGAGAAGGATCCCGATCCCCGGATGCTCCTTGCGGATGACGCGGGCCGCATCGAGCCCTTCCGTCGAATAGCCCGGGGGCATGCGGATGTCGACGATGGCGAGGTCGGGCCGCTGTTCGCGGACGAGGCCGAGCAGCTCTGCCGCGTCGCCCGCCTGCCCGACGATCTCGAAGCCTGATCGTTCGAGCAGGCTGGCGAGACCTGCGCGTAGCAGGACGTCGTCGTCTGCCAACGCTATGCGCATTGAAACTTCCTTCACCCCCTCGCTACCTGAGAGTAAGGTTACTTGTTTCGAGCATCACGCGGCAGTTGCCAGGGTGAGAGCCGGCAATTCGAGGGCACAACCGCCGCCACCGAATTTGTGGCCTAGGCGAATGATTTGCAGTTCCTGTACTCAGACATAGTTTTCATTTGCTTTCACATAGGTGTAACCAGGCTATGAGGTCGGGCCGGACCGGTGTGGAGGTGCCGATGAGGACAGGCGGGGGGCTGCAGGGTCGAAATCCGCCCGCTCGGGCCGAAACAGTGCACGAGAGTGAACGTACGCGCGTGACTCGGCTCTTCTTGCCTGGACGCACGGTCATCCGCAAGGAGCCGCTTGGACCGGACGCGCAGCGACGCCTGCAGCGTGAGCTGGCGATGCTGGACCGGCTGCGCGATGTCGGTGGGATCGCGCAGCCGGTGAAGGCGCCGCAGTACCCGGGGTCGATCGTGGTGGAGGACGTTGGTGGCACCAGTCTGGCCGGACTGGCGAAGCCGCTGGCCGTCGATAACCTGATCGGGCTCGCGGTGGAGCTGGCCCGGGCGGTGGCGGGGATGCACAGCCGGGGGGTGATGCACCGGGACATCACTCCCGCGAACATCGTGATCTCTCGCGACGGCGCCCCGTACTTGGTGGACTTCGCCTTGGCGACCTCCTTCGCCGGGATTCGTCCCGAGTTCACCCACCACACTGAGATCGTCGGGACGTTGGCGTATCTGGCGCCGGAGCAGACCGGGCGCACCGGCCGATCGGTGGATCAGCGTGCCGACCTGTACGCGTTGGGCGCGACGTTGTACGAGCTTGCGACGGGGGAACCGCCGTTCGGTTCCGGAGACCCACTGCGCCTCACCCATGATCACTTGGCTCGGGTGCCGGTGCCGCCGGCCGAGGTGAACCGGGTCCTGCCGGGGCCGCTGTCGGCGATCATCATGCATCTGCTGGAAAAGGAGCCGGACAACCGCTACCGGACCGCGGAAGGCGTGGTCTACGACCTGGAGCGGTTGCGGGACCCCCATGCACGCCCGGCGGCGACTGCGCTGCGGGTCGGCGAGCGCGATTTCCCGCTGCGGCTGCTGCCGCCATCGCGGCTGGTGGGACGCGATGACGAGGTGGCGGCGCTGGAGACGGCGTTCGAGGACGCGATGCTGGGCCGCTGTCGTGGAATGCTGATCAGTGGCGCGCCAGGGGTGGGTAAGACGTCGCTGGTCGATGAGCTGCCGATGATGGTGACGGACCATGACGGCTGGTTCGTGACGGGCAAGTTCGACCCGTACCGGCGGGATCTGGAGTTCGACGCGATCAATCAGGCGTTTCGGGCGTTGGGCCGGCTGTTGCTGGCCGAGCCGGAGGACGAACTGGCCGGCGTCCGCGAACGGATCTTGGAGGCGGTCGGGGCGAACGCGGGTCTGCTGACCGCGGTGGTGCCGGAGTTCGCGGCGCTGCTAGCGGTGCCGCCGGATCCCGGGGATCCGCTGACCGCCCAGGTGCGGGCACAGCGAGCGGGCGTACAGGTGTTGAGGGCGGTCGCCTCGCGGAAGCGGCCGGTGGTGTTGTTCGTCGATGACCTGCAGTGGGCGGGGCGCACCCCGGTCGGCTTCGTTGATCTGGTGCTGAGCGAGGAGCCGGTCGACGGCCTGTTGCTGGTGGCCGCGTACCGTGAAGACGACGTGGACGCTGCGCATCCGCTGGCGGCGCTGCTGTCCCGGTGGCGAGGACAGGCTGGAGTGCGGCACCTGCGACTGGCCAGCCTGCCCCTGCCGAGTCTCGTCACCATGGTCGCCGAGATGCTCCACATGGGCCGGGCGGCGGCGGCGGGGTTGGCCGAGGTGATCGCCCCGCACACGTCGGGCAATCCGTACGAGACCGTGGAACTGCTCAACGCGCTGCGCCGCGACGGCGTGCTGGCGGGGACGGCCGCCGGGTGGCGGTGGGACGAGGCGGCCGCGCGTGCTCACCTGGGCGAGTCAGAGGTGACCGGGCTGCTGATGGCGCAGGTTGAGGCCATGCCGGCGCCGTCCCGGGCGATGGTGGAGGCGATGGCGTGCCTGGGCGGGCGAGCCGACCTGAGCCTGTTGCAGGCCGCCACCGGCGATCCGGCAGCCGAAGTGGATCAACGCCTGGCGCCCGTCCTCGACGCGGGTCTGCTGGTCATGGAGCCCGGCCCGCGCGAAGGGGTGTCGTTTCGCCACGACCGGATCCGCGAAGCGATCCTGGGCGGGTTGGACGCGCGGCGGCGACGCACCCTGCAACTGGCCATGGCGCGTCGGCTGGCCGAGATGCCCGAGTTGTACGCGGTCGCGGCGGAGCAGTACCTGCCGGTGGCCAGCGCGGTGGACGACGCCGCGGAGCAACGGGTGGTGGTGGGGCTACTGCGGCGTGCCGCCGACCAGGCGGCTTTGATCGGAGACAACGCGCTGGTGAACGCGCTGTTGGCCGCTGCGCTGCGACTCGCCGACCCGGGAGAGGTCACCACGCTGGTCGAGCTGCACACCGGCCGCCACGCCGCCTTGTTCAACCTGGGACGCCTGGACGAGGCGGACCAGGAGTACCGGACGATCGAGGGGCTGTGCACCAGCACCTTGGAGCGTGCCGACGCGACGGTCGTGCAGGTGCGCAGCCTGACCCACCGGGGCCGTCTTACGGAGGCGATCGGTCTAGGCGTGCAGTCGCTGCGTGAGCTGGGCATCGCCGTACCCGCAGCGGACCGGCTCCCCGCCGAGCTCGACCACCGGTTCGAGTATCTGTACCGCTGGTTGGACCACACCGACGGCGCCGACGATCTGGCTCGGCCGGACATCACCGAGCCCGGGCTGCTCGCCGCGACCCGTCTGATCAACGCGATCCTGCCGGCGGTCTACTTCGTCGCCGACCACGCCACACTCGGCTGGCTGAGCCTGGAAGCGCTGCGGATCTGGCTTGAGCACGGCACGTGCCGCACCCTGCTCGGCCCGGCGAGCCACATCGCCTTCGCCGCTGTGGCGCTGCGCGAGGACTACGCCGCCGGGTATCGGGCAATACGGCGGGTCCTGGCGCTGGGCGAGGCCCGCGGCCACGAGCCCGACACCTCGCAGGCGCGCTTGCTGTTCGCTCTCCTGGCCGGCTGGTCCGAACCGATCGAAAACGCTGTCCAAGCAGCTCAGCGGGCCCGCGAAGGGTTGACCGCGGGGGGCGACCTGGCGAACGCCGGCTATACCTACCCGACCGTGGCAGGCCTGCTGGACTGCGCGCCATCACTGGACGTCTACGTCGCCGAGGTGGAGGCGGGGCTGGCCTTCGTGCGGCGTATCGGCGGCGAGCAGACCGGCCAGTGGCTCGACACGTACCGGTGGCTGGCTGGTGTGCTGCGTGGCGAGAACGCAGCCGCGGCGGGCGAGGCGGTCCCCATCGACAGGTACGCCGACAACCCGCTGGCCCTTCTCTTCGCGCACATCAACCATGCGGCCGTCGCCGCGATCTTCGGCGACCCGGTCAGCCTGACGCAGCACACCGCGGCGATCATGCCGCTGCTGCCGACTGACCTGGGCTACTGCTACTACCCGACCGCCGCGGCATACCTGCTGCGCGGGCTGGCCCTCGCCGAGCAGGCGCGCACCGCGCACGGCGACGAGTGCGGCGGTCTGCTGTCCGAACTGGACGATGTGACGCGGTGGCTCGCCGCACGCGCCGCGGACGCGCCGGCGAACTTCCTCCACCTGCTGCGATTGGTCGATGCGGAGCGGGCATGGGCGGTCGGCGACTTCCGAGCCGCCGTCCTCGCCTTCGACGCCGCGCGGCGCGAGGTCGCCGAGCGGCAACGCCCATGGCACCGGGCCTTGATCGCCGAACGCGCGGCCCGCTTCTACCTCGCGCACGGCGCCGAACACACCGGCTACGATCTTCTAGCCCAGGCCCGCGGGGACTACCTCGCGTGGGGGGCGACCGCGAAGGCCGCCCAACTGGACTGGGCCTACCCGACGCTGCGGCCACCAGCCGACGCGACCAGCGGGCCCCGCGTCGAGCGGTCCGATGATCTTTCCCATCACCGCTCCATCGTCACGACCGGAACGATCGACCTGCTCGGCATTCTGTCGGTATCGCAGGCGCTGAGCTCGGAGACCAGTGTCGAGGGGCTGCATTCGCGCGTGGCCCAGGTGCTGCGCGCGATGACCGGCGCCACCGACGTCCATCTGCTGCTGTGGAGACCCGACCGGCGGGTCTGGCTGCTGCCGACCCCCGGCAGCGACGGCACGGTACCCGCCGACGGCCCTGGTCACGGACGCGCGGTCCCGATGTCGGTGCTGCGGTACGCCCAGCGGATGCGCGAGCCGCTGGTCGTGAGCGACGTCATCCGAGACGACCGTTTCAACCGCGATCCCTACTTCACCGGCATCACCTGCTGCTCACTGCTAGCCCTTCCCATCCTCAACCGGGGCAGGCTGCAAGCGCTGCTGGTGCTGGAGAATCGCCTCATCCGCAGCGCGTTCTCCACCGAACGGCTCGACGGTGTCAAGCTCATCGTCGGCCAGCTCGCCGTCTCCCTCGACAACGCCCAGCTGTACGCCGGGTTCCGCCGGATCGCCGACGAGCAGACCGCCTTGCGGCGGGTGGCGACGCTGGTCGCCCGCGGGGCAGCGCCGGATCTCGTGTTCACCGTGGTGGCCCGGGAGGCCGGCACGCTCTTCGGCGCCGACGGCACGGCGATCATGAGGTTCGAGCCGGACAGGGAGGCGACGCTGATGGGCGGCTCCGGACTCATTCACTCCCCGCCGGGTTCGCGCGGCAAGCTCGACGCCCACTCGGCCATGGCGTCCGTCCAGGCCACGGGTCGCGCAGCTCGCCGCGACGTGGACGAGCCGGCGTCGGCGAGTCCGACCGAGCCCCTCTCCGAGGGAGTCCGCTCCGCGGTCGCCAGCCCGATCGTGGTCGAGGGTCGGGTCTGGGGCGTCATGGGCGTCGGGTCACGGCACGAACGGCTGCCCAAGGACACGGAGCAGCGGCTGGCCGACTTCACGGAACTCGTCGCGACCGCCATCGCCAATGCGGAGAGCCGGGCCGAGCTCACCATGTCGCGTGCGCGGATCGTCGCCACCGCCGACCAGACGCGCCGGCGTTTCGAGCGGGATCTGCACGATGGCGCCCAGCAGCGGCTGGTCTCACTGGCGCTGCAGTTGCGCGCGGCGCAGGCGGTGGTGCCGCCCGAGCTCGGCGAGCTCGGCGCGGAGCTCGGCCACGCCGTCGCCGAGGCGACCGACGCGCTGGACGAGCTGCGCGAGCTCGGGCGCGGTATCCACCCGGCGGTCCTGGCCAAGGGCCTCGGCCCGGCGTTGCGCACGCTGGTCCGCCGCGCGCCGATCCCGGTCGACCTTGACCTGTCAGTGCAGGAACGGCTGCCCGAGCATGTCGAGGTCAGCGCGTACTACGTCGTCGCCGAGGCACTGACCAACGCGGCCAAGCACGCGGACGCCTCGACCGTCACGGTCACTGTCGAAGCCGACACCGCGGTCCTCCACATAGCGGTCAGCGATGACGGCGCCGGTGGCGCGGACTTCACCCACGGCACCGGCCTGGTCGGGCTCAAGGACCGCGTGGAGGCGCTCGGCGGTGAAGTCTTTCTCGACAGCCCGCGTGGAACGGGCACAACTCTGCGCGCGGACCTCCCGCTCACCGCCACGAACGGCGGCGTCATCTCCCGCTAGTGCTGCGTCGGGCAACGTTCTGTCCATGCCGATCTCAGCAGTACACCTCCGCCGCCTTCACCGCACCCGACGAGGTGACACACGTTCGGGTTGCAGGAGACCGCAACGTTCGGGTTCCTGCTGGCAGGTAGGTGGGAACGGCCGGTGGCCGTGAAGACGGGCACGTGCCTCGCAGGCAAGGCTGGGTGAGCGTCGATGGGGACGACCGAACACGGACCGGCCGAAAGGGGAGCAGACGGGAATGACGCAGTTCGATCCGGAGCCGCTGGACCAGACCGGTGTGGAGATCACCGGACGCCCCACCGTCGGGCTGGTGGGCCTGGGGCACATGGGCGGCGCGATGGCCGCCCGCCTGCTGGCCGCCGGGCACCCGCTGCACGGAACCAGCCGGACGCCTCAGCGGGCGCCGTCCCTTCAGTCGCAAGGACTGTGCCGGCACCAGAGTCCGCGCGCGGTCGCGGAGGCGGCCGATGTCATTCTCAGCTCCGTCCCCGACGACGAGGCTCTGAAGGCGATCGCTTCGGGGCCGGACGGCATCCTGGCCGGGCTCACCCCCGGCACGGTCTGGGCCGACATGAGCACCGTCAGCCCCTGCACCAGCCGCCGGATCGCCGCGGAGGCCGAGGCGCGCGGTGCGACCATGCTCGACGCACCGGTGTCGGGCAGCGCTCCGCAGGCGGACACCGGGACCCTGACGATCATGGTGGGCGGAAGCCACGACGGCTACGCACGCGTCGAACCGATCCTGCGCGACCTCGGCACCCCCGCGCACGTGGGCTCGAACGGGCAGGGGCTGGCCATGAAACTCGCGATCAGCGTCAGCCTCGCCGCCCAGATGGTCGCTCTCGCAGAGGGCCTCGTCCTCGCCGAGCATTCGGGTGTCGACCGCAAGCTCGCCGCCCGGCTGATGGCCGACAGTGTGATCGGCTCGCCTCTGCTGAAGGCGCGCGCCCGGCTCGTGCCGGACGTGCCCGGAGAGGCGTCGTTCGAACTGCGCCAGCTGCGCAAGGACCTGGAACTGGCGCTCGATATGGCACGAAGGCTCCAGATCCCGCATCCCGCCGCCGACCGCGCCGACGAAGTACTCGGTATCGCCGCCACCCTCGGCTACGAGCGACGCGACATCGCCGCTCTCATCGAGGTCCTCGAACAGATGGCCGAGGAACCGTCCTGAAGATCAACACAGGACCTCCCCAGTAGGGCACCGTGGACAGCGTGCGGGTACGGGTCGCCGTGCGATGACTTTCCGAGGCGCTCTGAGTCTCCTCATCGACGGCAAATGGGAGAGGGGGGACGAATGACCGGGCTGCGCGACGTTCTGCAGGGGTACGTGGACGACGGGACGCTGGCCGGGGCGGTGGGCCTGGTGGCTCGCGGCGACCACGTCGAAGTGGAGGCCGCCGGGTCGGCCGACCTTGAACGCGGCACCGAGATGGCCCGGGACTCGATCTTCCGGATCGCCTCGATCACCAAGCCGATCGTCGCCGCCGCGGTCATGATGCTGGTCGACGAGGGCCGGATCGCGCTGGACGACCCGGTGGGCAAGTGGCTCCCCGAGCTGGCGTCGCCGATGGTCGTCCGCACGCCGCAGAGCCAGATCGACGACGTGGTCCCGGCCGTCCGCCCGATCACGGTCGAGGACCTGCTCACCTCCCGCTCCGGCCACGGCTGGCCGCCGCCCGAGTTGATGACGGTGCCGCAGGTCGCGATGCTGGCCGAGCAGGGGCAGCAGAAGTACGGCCGCGACCCGCAGTACGTCTCGCCGCCCGACGAGTGGATGGCCGCCTACGCCGAGATCCCGCTGCTCTACCAGCCGGGCGAGGCCTTCCTCTACAACACCGGCTCGGACCTGCAGGGCGTGCTGATCGCCCGGGTGACGGGCCGTACGCTGCCCGACTTCACGGCCGAGCGGATCTTCGAGCCGCTCGCCATGGAGGACACCGGGTTCGCCGTCCCGGCCGCCGGCCTCGGCCGCTTCACCGGCTACTACGGCTCCGGCCCCGGCGGGCTGGAACTGCTCGACGGCCCCGACGGGCAGTGGAGCACCATGCCCGCCTTCCCGTCCGGCGCCGGTGGCCTGGTCTCGACCGCCGACGACTGGCTGGCTTTCGCCCGGATGCTCCTCGCCGGCGGCGGAGGGCTGCTGTCACCGGAGTCGGTACGGCTGATGACCAACGATCACCTGACCCCGGCCCAGCGCCACGCGGGCACGCTGTATCTCGAAGGCCAGGGCTGGGGTTACGGCGGCTCGGTGGACGTCGAGCGCGTCGACCCGTGGAACGTCCCGGGCCGCTACGGCTGGGTCGGCGGCACCGGAACGGCCGCCCATCTCACCCCGTCCACCGGCACCGTCACGATCATGCTCACGCAACTGGCCGCCACCAGCCCCGTCCAGCCCCGGCAGATGCGCGACTTCTGGCAGTACGCCGCCGCCTGACCAGCGGTGACATGCCGCGGGTGTGGTTTTCCGCAGGACGTTCGGGTGGCCGTCACCATGGGCCGAGACGGGCCCGCCTCCGTAACGTCCACCCATGATCAAATTTTCGCGGTGGAGGGCGTTCGCGGTGTCCGGCCCGATGGCGGCGGCCCTTGCGGCGTCCACGGCCGTCCTCGCCGTTCCCGGCGCGCGTACGGCGCAGCCCCAGTCGAGCCATACCCGTTCGTCCCAGGACGGCTTCCAGGAGTCGCTGGATGACCTGGTGAAAAGCAAGGCGGCCACGGCCGTCCTGCTCCGTGTGCGAACCGCGGGCGGCGGCGAGTGGTCCGGCGCGGCGGGCGTGTCCGACGTCCGCACGGGACGGCCCGCCGATGCGGCCGGGTACTTCCGGATCGGCAGTGTCACCAAGACGTTCGCGGCGACCGTCCTCCTGCAACTCGTCGACGAGGGACGGCTGCGGCTGGACGACCCTGTGGCCGAGCACCTGCCGGGCGTCGTCCCGGACGGCGAGCGCATCACCGTGCGGCAGGTCCTCCAGCACACCAGCCTGCTTCGCGACTACATGAGCGACCCGGGATGGTCCACCAACCGCTGGCGCGGAGCGGAACGGTTCCGCGGTTACAAGCCCGATCAGCTCCTCGCGCAGGCGTTCCGCACCCCCGCCCAGAATCCCCCGGACGTCACCTGGAAGTACTCCAACACCAACTACGTGATCGTGGGGCTGCTGATCGAACGGCTGACCGGGCGACCGTACGGCAAGGAGGTGCAACGGCGGGTCCTGCGGCCGCTCCGGCTGACCCAGACGATCGTTCCGGGCAACCGGCCCGGGCTCCCCCGCCCGCACGCGCACGGCTACGCACCGCTGCCGGACGGGCGGACCGTGGACGCCACCCGCATGAACCCCTCCCTCGACTGGGCGGCGGGAGAGATGATCTCCACCACCCGGGACCTCGGCCGGTTCCTCGACGGGCTGCTCGGCGGGCGGCTGCTGTCCGCCGCGGCACTCGCCGCGATGCGCGACACGCGGCCCACCGACGCCGGGTTCGCGTACGGACTCGGGCTCCAGGAGTTCCTGCTGCCCTGCGGCAAGCACATGGTCGGGCACAGCGGTCAGCTCATCGGCTACACGACCTACGCGCTCCGCTCTGACGACGGACGGCAGATGAACCTGTCGGTCAACCTCGGCTCCGCGCCGCCGTCGATCGACAAGCTTTACGCCCTCGCGGGCAAGGTGTTCCGCTGAGACCCGCACCGACACGTCACGCAGGCGACCTCCGGCTCCGGTCCGGGCTCAGCGCCGTCGTCGTGCCGTGATGCCATCGTCTGTGCGGGCCTTCGCCGCAGTCGCTCAGCTGGCCTTGGCGGGGATGCGGACACCCTTGCTCAGAGCAGCGTCGTGGAAGACCACGGAAACCGGTTGCGCCGTGGCGGGGATCTCGAAGATCAACTGGCCGCTGAACCTGGCGCCGGGAGTCAGCATCGTGGCCTGCGAGGTGTTGCGCGCATCCGCGATGCCACCCTTCAGCATCGCCCGAGCCTCGTGCGACGTCTCGCCGTCGTCGAACAGCTTCTGCTGGTCCCCGGAGAGCGTGCGGTTCTTGGTCCCGGTGTTGGTCACGGTGATCTTGACGCGGCACAGCTTGTTGCCGGTGTAGGGCCTGAGGCCGCGCACGGTGACGCCGCAGGAGACCGACGACGCCACGAAGGTGAACTGGCCGTCCCTGGCGGGCTGGTTCAGCTGTCCGTCGTTGGGCGTGAAGTACCGATAGCCCGCTACTCCCGCGACGACGGCCAGCCCGGCCACCACCGCGAAGGCGATCAGGCAGCCCATGCAGCCACGGCCGCGTCGCCGCCTCGGGGGCGCCTGGGGGGTCGCCGGAGGCTGCGTCCACGGTGCCGGATGGGGCGGCGGCATCGGTCTCGGCGGCATCGGGGCCGGCTCGTAGACCCGGGTCGGAGTCCGCACGCCCTGCGGCGGGGACGGGGGGATCCAGGGCGGGGGCAGCGCCTCGGCCTGCCAGTTGCGGGTCAGCTCGGCGTCGACGACGGCCTGTGCCGCGCTGGGCGACGCCGCCGCGGGCGCCGCGCCGCCGACCAGTGCCAGCAGCAGCTCCTGGGCTTCCGGACGACTCGCGGGGTCGGGGTTCAGGGCACGCTCGACCAGCGCTCGCAGCGGCTCGGCCAGGCCGGTCAGGTCATGGTCCCCGTTCTCGGCGCGGGCCACCATCGTCATGACCGTGCCCGTGCCGTGCGGGTGGCGTCCGGTCCCGGCGAAGGCCACCAGGCAGCCCCACGCGAAGACGTCGGCCGCCGTGGACACCTCGCCGAGCAGCACCTGCTCGGGGGCCATCCACCCCGGCGTGCCGACGACGAACCCGGCCTGGGTGTGCCCCGAAGCCGCGTCGGTGGTCCGGGCGATACCGAAGTCGATCACCCGTGGACCCGACACCGACAGCATCACGTTGGGCGGCTTGAGGTCCCGGTGGATCAGCCCGGCGGCGTGGATCGCGGTCAGCGCCGCCGCCACCCCCACCGCGACGCCGTGCAGGGTGCCGTCCGGCAGCGCCCCTCCGGTCTCGATGTAGTCGTCCAGCGGGGTGCCGTCCACGTACTCGGTGACCAGGTAGGGCCGCCCGACCTCCTCACCGTGGTCCAGCACCTTCGCCGTGCAGAACGAGGCCACCCGCTGGGCGTTGCGCACCTCGTCGCGGAAACGGGCCCGGAAGCCCTCGTCCGCGGCCAGCTCCTCGCGAATCACCTTGATCGCGGCGTACTGCCCGCCGTCGTCCCGGCCCAGGTAGACGGCGCCCATGCCGCCCTCGCCCAGCCGGCCGACCAGCTCGTACGCCCCGATCACCTCCGGGTCACCAGGCCGGAGCGGCTCGCTTCTGCTGGGCAGTTGCGTACGCCTCGACTGCTCCTGCACTGGGCAAACCCTTCTCTACACACACGATCACGCCACGGCCAAGGCAAACCTATCCAACTCGCGGAGGCGGAGAAGGCGATGACGGAAGCCAATGCCGGGTCCGGATCGAGAGTGATGGAGTCGATGTCGACGTTTCCTTTGTCGTTCGCGCCGAACACAAAGTTCAGCGGAATGGCTTGGCTGAGCGGGAGGCGTCTGGGTCGCGCCATCCCGTTGGCGTAGCGGAGGCGGTGCGGGCCGGTGCGCTCACGTCGGCGAGCGGGAGCCCGTAGAGGGCGAGACGCACGTCCTGGAGGGCCATGAGGCGGCCGGTCGCGTCGCCTTGGCGGAGCGCGTGCTCGCTCTTGACGATCGCCCGTTCGAGGCGTGCCGCCGCGGACGGCGTCATCATCCATGCCGAGATCGGGCGAGGCCGCCGGCGGCCGCGATCGACCGAACCGCGCGGTGTAATCGGTGGGCTCTGCCGGACATAGAAGGGCATCACGAGCGAGCACCGAAGGAGACACGCGTGGGAGATGAGCAAGATCGTTTCTCCGATCTCTACGCCGCCCACTATCGGGACGTCATCCGGTTCGCGGCCCGCAGGATCGATGCCGACCAGGCGCGCGACGTGGCCGCCGAGACGTTCCTGATCGCCTGGCGGCGGTTCACCGAAGTTCCCGGCGATCCGGGCGAGCGTCTGCCCTGGCTCTACGGTGTGGCCCGCAACGTCCTGGCGAACCAGCGGCGCGGTGAGCGGCGGCGGCTGCGCCTGGGCGCGCAGATCGGGTCCGCCGGGCGAGGGAGGTCCGAGGCCGACCCTGCGGGCGAGGTGGCGGCGTCCCTGGACGTGCGGGCCGCGCTGGACGGGCTGTCCGCCCGTGACCGCGAGGTCCTGCAGCTGGTGGCCTGGGAGGGCCTGGAGATCGCCGCGGCCGCCGCGGTCGTCGGCTGCTCCCCCAAGACCTTCGCCGTGCGGCTTCACCGCGCGCGGCGGCGGCTGGAGAAGGCCTTGGCCGACCACGGCGCGGGGGCACGCGGACGGCAGAGCATCGAGATGAAGGAGGCACGGTCATGACGGCGCAGGACCAGGCACACGTCCGGCGGCTTCTCCAAGGCACCGACCCGCTGGACCCCGGCGCGTACGCCGAGGCCGCCGACGCCCCCGAGGGGCGCCGCACGCTCGCCCGCATCCTCGCGGATCCCCGGCGCCGCCGTCCGCACCCGCGCCGCCGCCGCTGGCTCGTGGTGACCGGCGGAGCCGTGGCGCTGCTGTCGGCGGCCGGGGCGGCCGGGGCCGCGGGCGTCACCCCCGCCGGTGTGGTCGCGGGGCTGTTGCGGGGCGAGGAGTCCCACACCACCTGGGGCAAGCTCGACACCTCGAAGGCGCGCATGGTGATCGAGGCCCGCGGGCCGGGCGGCACGCTGGCGCAATGGTGGTTCGCCCCGGGTGCGAAGGGCGGCGGCTGCACCTACATGCGCAGCGTGACGGCCGGGGGCACCTCCGACGGCTCGACCATGTGCGGCGGTCCTCCCGGAGTGCTGCCCGCACGCGACGAGCCGCTCAGGATCGACTACGCGCCCCTGGTCGAGGGCTGGATGGGGGTGGTGGGGCGTGCCGCACCTCCGGCGACCCGCATCCGCGTGACGTTCGAGGACGGTTCCCAGGAATTCGTTCCCGTACGCGCGGACGGCTACTTCATGCAGATCTTCGACCGTCCGCAGCGGCCCCGGCCCGAGACCGTGGAAGCCGCCGCTCTGGACGCCGAAGGCCATGTGCTCAGGTCCGAACAAGTGGTGGCGAGTACGGCCTGACACAGCTGCTCTCCGCGGGCTCGGCAGCGGCCGGTAGCGGGTGCCTGAACTGGGAGAATAGCCTGGAAGGGAGCGGATCCGGCACTGGCGGGGAGGCAGACCGTGATATCGGACATCGATTACGCGGCGCTGTTCGCCGCCATGCCCAGCCCCTGCCTGGTGCTGGACCCGGGCCTGGTGATCGTGGAGGCCAACCAGGCCTACCTGGACGCCACCGTCCGGACGAGGCAGGACCTGATCGGGCAACACCTGTTCGACGCGCTGCCAGCCAACCCCGCCGACCCCGAGTCCGGCCAGGTGCGTACCACTCTGAACGCCTCGCTGCACCGGGTCCTGGCCTCGCGCCAACCTGAGACGACGGCGGTGCTGAAGTACGACCTGCCCCTCGGGGACCTGCCCGGGGCATTCGGGGAGCGGTGGTGGTCGGTGATCAACACCCCGGTCCTGGGACCGGCCGGACAGGTCATGTGGATCATCCACCGGGTGGAGGACGTGACCGAATACGTCCAGGCCCACGCCAGCGGCGACCGGCCGCGCTCCCGGCGGCTCACCGAACGCGAGGTCATGGAAGCGGAACTGTTCGGGCAGGCGCGCGCGTTGCAGGAGCTCAACGAAGATTTACGCCAGGCTCACACACGCGAACGTGAAGTCGCCGTCGCCCTGCAACAGGCCATGCTCTCGGTACCCGACATGGACCAGCACCCCCACATCGCGGTGCGCTACCTGCCCGCCACCCGATCACTCAACGTATGCGGCGACTGGTACGACGTGGTCGACCTGACCGGCGGCCGCTTCTCGGCTGCGGTCGGCGACGTCGTCGGCCACGGCCTGCAGGCCGCCGCCGTCATGGGCATGCTCCGCAGCGCCCTCAGTGCCGCCATCCGCGCGCTGGAACGCCCCGCCCAGGCCCTGGAGGTACTGGGGCTGTACGCCCGATCAGTCGAAGGCGCCCTGAACACCACCGCCTTCAAGGTGATGGTGGACCCACGCAGCCGCCTGCTCATCTACAGCAACGCGGGCCATCCGCCCCCGGTGCTGGTGCACCCGGACGGCAGTTGCGAGCTGCTGGACCAGGCCCTCGACCCGCCTCTGGGCGCCCGACCCGAGCACGTCCCCCGTCCCCAGGCCGGCCTCGAATACGACCCAGGAGACACCCTGGTGCTCTACACCGACGGGCTCATCGAACACCGCGATGAAGACATCGACGTAAGCCTGAGCCACTTGACCGACACCCTCGGGAACTACAGCAACCTCAGCCCAGAACGCATGGCCGACGCACTGCTGGCCCAGCTCGGCGTCGCCACCGGAACCCGTGACGACATCGTCCTCGTCATCATCCGGCTGTGACTCCGATCGGTGGGCTCAGAACGGCCACGGCGGTCCCTGGCCGGTCATGATCATGTCCGCGTAGAATTTCCCATGACCAAGTCGGTGTACATCGACGTCCCGGACGGTTTCGCCGCGTCTTACGGCGCGCAGGGGGCCGAGGCGCGCGCGTGGATCGCCGGGCTGCCCCGGCTGGGCGGCGAGTTCCTGGACCGGTGGGAGCTGCGGCCCGACGGTCCGCTCGCCTACGGCATGGCCTCGCTGGTCTTGCCCGTGCTTCAGCGCGACGGGACCCCCGCCGTCCTGAAGCTTCAGCAGCCGCGGGAGGAGACCGCCGGAACCGCCACCGGCCTGCGGGCGTGGAAGGGCGCCGGTATCGTCCGCCTGCTCGACCATGACGAGAACAGCTCCACGCAGTTGCTTGAGCGGCTGGACGCGGCCCGGCCCCTGTCCTCGGTCGCCGACGAAACCGCGGCAGTGCAGGTCCTGGCCGAGCTCATGGCGCGGCTGACCTCGGTGCCCGCCCCGAAGGATCTGCGGCGGCTGTCCGACATCGCCGCCGCCATGCTCGACCAGGTCCCGCAGGCGGTGCTGGGACTGCGCGACCCTGCCGAACGGCGGCTGGTGCGAACCTGCGCGTCCGCCGTGGCCGAACTGATCGGCGAACCCGGAGACCGGCTGCTGCACTGGGACCTGCACTACGACAACGTTCTCGCCGGAGAGCGGGAACCCTGGCTGGCGATCGATCCGGAACCGCTGGCCGGCGACCCCGGATTCGAGTTGCTGCCCGCACTGGACAATCGGTGGGACGAGGTGGAGGCCACCGGTAATGTGGCTCGCGCGGTTCTCCGGCGCTTCGACCTGCTGACCGAAGCCCTCGGCCTGGAGCGCAAGCGAGCGACCGGCTGGACTCTAGGCCGCGTGCTGCAGAACGCCCTGTGGGACATCGAAGACGGCAAGACCGCACTCGAACCCGCCCAGGTCGCCATCGCCACAGCCCTGCTGAGCCGCTGACCGGAAGAGGGTGGCGCCCGTCAGGCACCGCGACGGATCGCCCACGACGTCGAGTACTACCGCAGCGGACGGCGGCGCTTCCACCAACCCGATGCGTGCGACCTCGACCTGGACTACGACGCCCGGGAGATCCCCGCCGACCCCGGCCTCACCATCGTCACGTACACCCTCGCCGCCGGCGCAGCCCACGCCCTCGCCTTCGCACGACTCCAAGAACACGCCGAATCGCAATCCTGAGACTTCCCAGGACCCTGGCCCGGCTCATTCCCTGTCGGAACCCATCGTTCGTTCCATGAAGGCCCGGATCCGGCCGTCGGTCGCCGCCGTCGTCCACAGTTCCACCGTGGCGGGCTCGGCGATACGGTCGAGCCGTTCGTTCGCCTCCTGCCGGACCTGCGCCTTGGTGTGGCGGAAGGTGTCGGCCGGGATGTCGGCGGCCATCCTGCCGGCGACGGCGAGCGCGCGGTCCAGCAGAGCGTCCGGTTCGCTCAGCTCGTCGACCAGCCCCAGCGCCAGGGCCGCCTCCGGTCCGTGGTTGGCACCGTCGAAGATCACGCTGCGGGCGGCGACCGGTCCCAGCGCGAACCGCATGATCTCCAGCGCCGAGGCGGGGAACGGCACCCCCACGCGCAGCTCCGGGACCCCGATCGTGCCGCTCCCGGCGGCCATGATCCGGCGGTCACAAGCCGCGGCGAGCACGCAGCCACCGGCGATCGCGTGCCCGTTGACCGCCGCGACCACCGGCTTGCCCAGGTCGAAAACGGAGCGGAACGCCTCGCTCAGCGCGGGCAGGAACTCGGCCACGTACGGCGCGCCGCCGTCGGCCACACGCTTGAGGTCGACGCCTGCCGAGAACGCTCGTCCGGCGCCGGTCACCACCACGGCCCGGACGGGCCCCTCCCGGTCATCCAGATCACGCATCGTCTGCCCGATCGCCCGGCACACCTCCAGATCCAAGGCGTTGACCTTGCCATGGGCCAGCCGGACGACTCCGACACCGTCCACCACGTCGACTTCGATCACTACGTTCCCTCCCACATCCCGGCTCCATCCAACCCACGGACGGTTGTAGCAGCCTCATCGGGGGCCAGATCCAGGCCGGTGTCGGACAACCGGGCTTGGGGCGGGGGTGTGAGCGGCCATGATCGGTTAGCTTGCCCACGCAGGTCCGTCCGACGAGTCGGCCGGAAATCAGGAGAAATCTTCGACGGCATGTCGATCCACCGGGACACCGTTCGACCTGTGATTGACGGGACCCGTCCAGGGCCACCCGCCCCGCACACGAGCAAAGGAGCATCCCGATGGGATTCATCAAGTCCAGCCTCTTCATCTCCCTCGACGGTGTGATCGAATCGCCGGAGACCTGGCACTTCCCCTACTTCGACGACCAGATGGGCGCCGTCGTCGGCGGGTTGATGAACGAGACCGAGGCGACCCTTCTCGGCCGCCACACCTACGAAGGGTTCGCCTCCTACTGGCCGGACGCCGACCCCTCCGATCCGATGACCAAGGTCATGAACAGCTCGCGCAAGTACGTCGTGTCGAACACGCTGACCGAGGCGGCATGGGAGAACTCCTCGCTGATCAACGGCGATGTCGCGGCGGAGCTGACCCGGCTGAAGGCCGGCACCCGGCTCGGCACGACGGGCAGCGCCACGCTGGTGCGCTGGATGCTCGAACAGGGTCTGGTCGACGAGCTGCACCTGCTCCTGCACCCGATCGTCGTCGGGCATGGCGCCAAGCTCTTCGCCGACGGCGGCACCGTGCCCTTGAAGCTGGCGTCCTCGACGACCTTCGAGGCCACCGGCGTGGTGCACCTCGTCTACACCAACGCGGACGCCCCCAAGGACTGACCTCCCGGTGCACCGGCCGAAAAGCCGCCCAGGCGCACCGACCACGAAGGTCGGTTGGGTCGCCCCGCGACCCAACCGACCTTGCGGAAGATCGAGCCCGTCTACTCTCGGCGGGTCGGGTGAACGAGGCCGTGGTCGTAGGCGAACACGACGGCCTGGATTCGGTCGCGGAGGCCGAGTTTGGCGAGGATCCGCTTGACGTGGGTCTTGGCGGTGGCTTCGGCGATGTGGATCCGCCGGGCGATCTCGGCGTTGGACAGTCCTCGGGCCAGGTGAAGGAGCACCTCGTGCTCGCGGTCGGTCAGGCGGCCGAGGCTGCGCCGGACGTCCTGGCCGGGTGGCGGGGGCGAAACCCGGGCGAACTCGGTCAGCAGCCGCCGGGTCACCGAAGGGGCCAGCAGGCCCTCTCCCGCGGTGACCGTTCGGATGCCCTCGATCAGCGTCTTCGGCGGTGTGCGCTTGAGGAGGAACCCGCTGGCCCCGGCGCGCACTGCCGCGAAGACGTACTCGTCGAGTTCGAAGGTGGTCAGGACGAGCACCCGGGCGGGTCCGTCCTGCGCGGTGATCTCGGCGGTCGCGGCGACGCCGTCCTTCACCGGCATGCGGACGTCCATCAGGACGATGTCGGGCCGCAGGTGCCGGGCCAGCCGTGCGGCCTCGGCGCCGTCCCAGGCCTCGCCGGCGACGGTCATGTCGGGCTGGGTGCCGAGCATCATGCGCAGGCCGCCGCGCATGAGCTCCTCGTCGTCGGCCAGCAGGACGCTGATCATGACGCCTCCGCGGGGATGCGGGCGTCCACCCGCCAGCCGCCGGGCGTTCCCGGGCCCGCCTGGCAGGTTCCGCCGAGCCGGTGGACCCGGTCGCGCATCCCGTTCAGGCCGCGTCCGGGACGGTGCGGTCCGGCGGCGCGTCCGTCGTCGGAGACTCCGATCACGATGTCCTCCCGGTCTCGGAACAGCCGCACGCGCACCGTGCTCGCGGAAGCATGCCGGACGATGTTGGTCAGCGCCTCCTGGATGACCCGGTGGACCGTTTGCGCGACCGGATCACTGACCTCGCCCAGACCGGCATCGATCGCGATCTCGGTTCTCAGATGACCCGGCAGTGTGGCGACCAGGCGGCGCACCACGACGTCCAGATCGAGGGAGGGCGGATCGGCCTCCAGCAGCCCGAGGATCTGGTCCAGGTCGGCCATCGCGGTACGGCCCACGTCCTCGATCCGCTGGAGGGAGGTGCGGATCTCCGCGCGTTCGCCGCCGAGCGAGAGCCGGGCGGCGCCGGCATGGGTGACCATGACGGTGACCGCGTGTCCGACGGCGTCGTGCAGTTCGCGTGCCAGCCGGGCCCGCTCGTCCTCCAGCGCGTGCCGCCTTTCGGCCCGGGCCCGCTCGGCCTCGTGCCGGCGCAGCGCACGCGCCGCCTCCCAGCGCGACCGCGCGGCGTCGCCGGCAAGCCAGGCAACGGCGTGCAGGACGGCGCCCAGCACCAGCGCCTGGACGCTCTCGGCCGCCAGTGCCGGCAGGACCACGGCCACCGGAATCGCCATGACGAGCAGGGCCCGGGGGCGCGGACGGGTCTGAGCGACCATCGTCAGGCTCAGCGCGGACGCCGCGGACAGATTGGTGAGCGGCTGTCCCGCCGCGGCCACGGCGACCGTGGCGCCCGCCGAGGCGAACAGCGCGACGGCCGGCGCCGGCCTGCGTCCCGCGATCGCCGCGAACCAGACGACCGCGGCGACCCGCATGACGGCCGGGCCATGCCAGACGGACGCGGTGACATCGGACGGCCCGATGGGGATGACCGCCGACACGTAGGCGACCAGCACGTCCACGGCGATCCAGCGCCGGCGTCTGGCGACTCTGCTGACCACCGGCCTGCTCGTCGGCGCTGTCGCGCTCACCTCCGCACTGACGATCTTCCGGCCGCTAGGCGTCCGCCCCACGCCTCTACCTCCCCAGGCGACCCGCTACTGGCAGCTGCCGACCGGGTCACGCATCGCCTACACCCGGACGCCTGGGCGCGGCCACCGCCAAGCCGCACCGGTGGTGCGCCTGCACGGTGGGCCCGGCACGCCCGGCGCCGGCCCCGATGACCTGGACCGCGAACTGGCCGGACACGGTTTCGACGTCTACACCTACGACCAGCTCGGTGCCGGACGTTCCCAGCGGCTCGCCGACCCCACCGGCTACACCGTCGCCCGGCAGGTCGCCGACCTGGAGGCCATCCGCAGGCGGCTGGGAGCGCCGAAACTGATCCTGGTCGGAAGCTCCTGGGGAGCGACGCTCGCCGCCTCCTACATGGCCGCGCACCCCGGCCATGTCGCCAAGGCCGTCTTCACCTCGCCCGGCGCGCTGTGGGCCCCCGAATGGAAGAAAGCAGGAGAAGGCGACATCTGGGACAGACTCACACCGCAGCAACGAGCGCGCATGGACCGGCTCGAAGCGAGCCCGCGGCTGATCGCCTGGTCCGTCCTCATGGACATCGACCCCCGGGCCGCCCACGCCCTCGTACCGGACAAGGAGACCGACCCGCTGTTCGACGAACTGCTGTCAACGGTCGGATCTGGCGCGACGTGCCATCCCGACCGCACTCTCCACGAGGCCTCATCACGCTCGGGCTTCTACGCCAACCAGCTCACCTCCGATGACGCGCTCGACGTCGCCGACCCCCGTCCCGCGCTGCGCGGCGTCCGCGTCCCCGCCCTGGTCTTGCGCGGCGAGTGCGACTACAAGCGCCCGGAGATCGCACGCGAGTACCGCGACACCATCCCGGGCGCGACGCTCTTGCAGATCCCTGATGCCGGGCACGTCATCGAGGCCGAGCAACCGTCCCTCTACCGCACGTCCATCACCGCGTTCCTCACCGACCACCCCCTCCCCCGCGTTCGGCCGGCTCCACAGACATCCGGTGGTTAGCCGCTGTCCCGCCGCCGGACGCCTCGGCCGGCAGCCGTCACCAAGGTCGGTCTGGCCACGGGCGCGAGTTCAGCAGCGCGCTGTTCAGCAGGGAGACGGTGGCCGGCCAGGTAGGCCGGCCACCGTCTCCGCGATCCCGGGCCGGTCGCCGCGCTGGTTCAGCGGGACGGGCAGGCTCACCACGCGGCCGCCGAGCAGGATGAGCCACACAGCGGTCGGAGAACGCGGCTCGGCCCAAGCGATGTCGTTCCAGGCGAGCCGGGTCCGCCACCAGACCGACCGGATCCCGAGGCCGTCCGGTCCGATCTCCACCCACCGTGGCAGTTGCAGCGCCGTCATCCAAAATCGTGATCAGGACGAGGGCGAGGAAAACGGCCGGTACGTACCGGCCGTCGTGGGACACGAACACCGTTCCGAGGGCCGCGACAATGCCGATCTCCATGATGAGGTAGAGCACGATCACTCCGGCGACCGAAAGGCGAATGGTCGTGTACTTCACTGCGGGGCCGGCCGGGTGAAAGTGCATTTCTTCGTCCTCTGGGAGCCGGGTCTCCTTCAGTCGGATGTCCGCAAGAGGGCCCTGAGTTCAGGTGAATGCCCGTTGTGCCGCCAGACGCGAGAGAGGACGAGCAGAGGCGGTCCCGACGGGCAGCTGCCGCCGCATCCGATCGTGGCAAGTGCGGTGAGGGCATGCAGCCGTGTCTCCGACGTTCCGGCGATACCAGAAGTAACGCCGAAATTACAGACTGCGATATTCGGGCGAGCTCCGATAAAACGGACGGAGTCCGCATGCCACCTACGGCTCCCACGCAACCCATGAGAGAGGCACGATGGGCTCACGGCACGCCCTCCGCATCGCGGCGGCAGCACTGCTGGCGTTGACATCCCCCTTCTCCCGTCCACCGCCGCCGGCGCCTCTGAGGCCAACGCGGCACCCGGCGCGCTCTACAAGCGGATCAACGCGGGCGTGAGCCCCTCCTGGTACACGCCCGAGTTCCAGCGGCGGCTGCTGGCCTCGGGCACCCAGGGCGTGCGGCTCCCCGCCGGCGCCACGCTGCCGGGCGGGGTCACCGCGCCGCAGGCCGCGGGACTCGCCCAGCCCGGCATCCGTCCCGGCCAATGGCTGCTCACCCTGCTGGGCAGTGACGGCAGCGACAACGCTCTGGGCTGGTGCACCGCCAATTTCGTCTTCAAGAAGAAGTCCGCCTGGGGCCTCGGGACCGCCGGACACTGCGGCAAGGTCGGGCAGCCGGTGAGCGCCTACGTCGTACCGCCGCTCGCCTCGGGCAAACTGCCCGGCCTGTACGTGATCGGCAAGATCGGCCTGTCCCGCGACCACGGCATCGGCGACGACTTCGCCATGATCAACATCAATCCGGCGTTCTCCTCCTGGATGAACCCGACCATGCCCGTGTGGGGCGGCCCCGCCGGTGTCTACAAGGGGCACCAGGTGGGGCTCCCGCTCGAACACTTCGGGCACGGGGCCGTCATCGGCACCGGCGGCACCCCGCGCGCCGGCGCCGCGCTCCGATGGGACATCGCGAACGGCGCCGGCTTCTCGTGGGCCGGCGCCGCCACCCCCGGAGACTCCGGCTCTGGCGTGCGGACCGTCACCGGAGAGGCCGCCGGCGATCTCACCCACATCTCCGTCGACGTCGACGGGAACGTGATCGGCATCGCCGGGACGCGGATGCCGAGGATCCTCCAGATCGCCCGGGGCTGGACTCTGGCCAAGGGCTCCCCTCTCCCGGTGGAGGTCCCGTAGGGCGGCCTGCCCCGTGCGGTCGTGTCAGGTGCCGGCGCTTCCTGCCCACCGGGTTTCGCTGAATGTTCGTCGGTAGGTGCCGGGTGTGGTGCCGAGGTGCGCGCGGAAGCGGCGGCGCAGGTTGACCGCCGAGGCGAGTCCGACCCTGGTGGCGATGGCCTCCACCGGAAGGTCGGTCTGCTCCAGCAGTACACGTGCCGCGTCGAGGCGCCGGCCGAGCAGCCACTGCCCCGGGCTGGTGCCGAGCTGCTCGGTGAACTGCCGGGCGAGAGTCCGGCTCGACAGCCCGGCGCGTTCGGCGAGCCGGGCGACGGTCAGCCGGGTGTGGAGCTGGGAGGTGGCCCACTCCAGCAGCGGCGCCAGGGACTCGTCCGGCCTGGCCGGGGTGGGCTTGGCGACGTATTGGAGCTGGCTGCCCTCCCGGTGAGGCGGCAGCACCATGTTCCGGGCGACCTGGGCGGCGTACGCCGCGCCGTGGTCGGAGCGTACGAGGTGCAGGCACAAGTCGATGCCCGCACCGGTTCCGGCACTGGTCGCCACGTCGCCGTGGTCCACGTAGAGGACGTCCGGGTCCATGTGCACCTCGGGGAAGTCGGCGGCGAGCTGGGCGGCGTGGCGCCAGTGGGTGGTGGCACGGCGGCCGTCGAGCAGTCCGGCCTGAGCGAGGACGAACGCCCCCGTGCAGATGGCGACCATCCTCGCCCCGCGCTGGTGGGCGGCGAGCAGCGCCTCGATGACGGTCGGCGGTACCGGTGAACCGGCCGGCTGCCAGCCGGGGATGATCACGGTGTCCGCCTCGTGCAGGGCCGCCAGCCCCGCGTCGACGACGATCGCATAGCCGACGGTGGTTCGCAGAGGGCCGGGACGTTCGGCGCAGATCCGGAAGTCGTAGGGAGCCGGCACGTCCTGCGGGACGGTGCCGAAGACCTCGGCGGCACAGGCGAGTTCGAAGGGTGACTGGGGTGGGTTGAGCAGGGCCACGACCCGATGGCGGTTCATGGCAGGGATGTACCCATGGGTGTCTTTTTGGACTCTCGGCCGTGAGGGTCGCCCCCGGTCACAGTGATCTCATGAGTGCCATCGCTGAAACGAGCGTGCTGAGGACCGCAGTCCAGGTCGACGGCGAAGCGGCCAGCTACCTGACCGCCGAGCAGGACGGCCCGGCCGTGTTGCTGCTGCACGGAACGTACTGGAGCCGGGTGTGGCTTCCGGTGCTGGGCCGCCTCGCCGAGGCGGGGCTCCGTCCCCTCGCGGTCGATCTCCCCGGACTGGGTCGCTCGGGAGGCGAACTCACCCTGCAAACGGCCACGGTCCCGGCCCTCGCGGACTGGGTGGCGCGATTCGCGTCCGCGCTGAAGATCTCCGGGCCCGTCGCCGTGGCAGGTCACGACATCGGCGGCGCCGTCGCTCAGCATCTCCTCGCTCACGACCGGCTGGAGGTGGACAGGCTGGCCCTGGTCAACTCGGTCACCTACGACTCCTGGCCGGCGCCTCATGTGGGCCGGTTCCGGGACCCGGCCGTCGCCGCGGCGGTCACCGGCGATGAACTCCTCGCCGCCCGCCGGCAGGCCGTGACGGCGGCGCTGGCCGGTGCCGCCACCGAGCAGCTGATCGCCGACTATCTGGATCCGTGGACCGATCCGCGGGTCCGCCGCTCCTGGCTGGCCATGGCGGGCGCGGCCGAAAGCCGTTACACCCTCGATCTCGTTCCCGCGCTGCGGCGGTCCACGGCGCCCAAGCTGCTGATCTGGGGCGAGGACGACGGCTTCGAGAAAGTGGAGTACGCCGAGAGGTTCGCCTCGGAGATTCCGCGAACCACGCTCATACGCATCCCAGAAGCGGACCACATCCCCACGGAGAACGCCCCTGGCCGGATCGCCCGCGCCCTCATCGATTTCTTCACGGCGTAGGGCGCGACGGGCGCCTGCCTTGGCCCGCCGTCCATCGCCCCGTCGTTCCGGGGCGGTAGCTGCGGCTCAGCAGGGTCCGGGGCCGGCGGCGGCTCGGCATCGCTGGATGATGCCGGCCATGGTGGCGCGGAACTGTTCGCTGTCGGCGGGGGCCAGTGGTGCGGTGAGGTGCGCGAGTTCCGCGCTGACCTCTGCGTGGAAGGCGGTCGCGGCGGCGCGGCCTTCCTCGGTCAGGGTGGCCTGCAGGGCGCGGCGGTCACCGGGGACGGGGGTGCGCTGGGCCAGGCCGCGGCGTTCGGCACGGTCCATGAGGCCGGTGAGGGCGGCTTTCTCGACGCCGAAGCAGCGGGCGAGGTCGGCCATCCCGCGGGGGCCGCCGAGCAGCACGCACAGCAGTTTGGCCTGGACGGGCGTCAGGTCGTGGCGTTCGGAGACGCGCGTGTAGATGGCCTGGACCAGGCCGGTGAGCTGTACGAGCCCGGTCGCCACGTCCATCTCCGCCGCGGGAGCGGCCATCATCACGCCAGGTGCCGCCTCGGTCGTTTGCCCCTTCTTGCCCACGCCATTATGGTACACGGCAGATATAGTTAATGACATGTACTGTATGCTCCACGTACCAGGCCGGTCGTAGCGTTCCCGTCCGGCCCCTGAGGAATCAGCGTCAAGGAGGCCGGCGGTGTCAGCGTTCAGCGAGGAAGAGGTCGCCTACTTGGGCTCGCAGCGGCTGGCGCGGATCGCCACCGTCGGGCCGGACGGCCAGCCGGACGTGTCTCCGGTGGGGTTCGAGTTCGACGGGACGTATCTGTTCGTGGGCGGGATGGACCCGGCCAAGACCCGCAAGTTCCGCAATGTGGAGGCCGGGAACTCCAAGGTCGCGATCGTCATCGACGATCTCGTCTCCACCGATCCGTGGACACCGCGGTACCTGCGCATCTACGGCGAGGCCCAACTCGTCGAGCGGCAGGGGCAGTTCGGCGAGGCCCCCTACATGAAGATCACCCCGACCCTGTCGTGGAGCTTCAACCTGGAGGGCCGGCCGTTCACCCATGACCGGCAGGTCGTGGTCCGCCGCACCGCCCACTGACCCCGGCCGATCCTCCACGGGACGGGATGCGCTCGCCCTCGCCCGGCCGCCCGTCCGTCCATCTGTCTGCCCATTGACCTGTGTGTCCCCCGTTCACTGGAGGTCTCATGAGCTTCGACACGTCCACCGGCACCCGCGGCGCCCGCCAGCCGACCGGAGCGATCCTGCGCTGGGTGAACCGGCTGGTCGCCCGCCGGATCCGCAAGACCGGCACCACCATGGGCTTCAACGCCCTGGTCCTGACGACCGTCGGCCGCAAGAGCGGAGCCGAGCGCACCACCCCGGTCGGCTGGTTCCCCGGCCCCGACGGCACCTGGCTCATCGTGGCCTCCGCCGCGGGCGCCGCCGCCAACCCCGCCTGGTACCACAACATCGCCGCACACCCCGACCGGATCCGGATCGAAGTCGACGGGCGGAAGATCCCCGTCACCGCCCGGCAGTTGCGCGGCACCGAACGCGATCAGGCGTGGAAGCAGATCACCGCCGCCGCACCGCGTTTCGCCGGCTACCAGGACAAGACCGACCGGCAACTACCGATCATCCACCTCACCCCGAGCACCGGGGCGTAGCGCCTCGGGCGGCCGGGTGCGGGGCTCTCCATCGTCAGCGCCCCTGACCGCTGCGAGAGCGGCCAGGGGTGGGCGTCCACAGGGATCAGAGGTTGGCTGGGACCGACACCGCCGGGGTGCCCGCCCGGTTGTGGCGGTCCGCCCAGGCGGTCAGCGCCGTACGGCACGCGTGGTCAAGGTGCCGCACCTCCGACAGGTCCAGCTCGATGGGACGGTCGCGGGGCAGCGCCTCCAGGGTGTCGAGCATCTTCGGCAGCCGCAGGAACGTGGCGTTGCCGCTCAGCCTGACCTGGAGCAGGCCGTCCTCCTCCTGGGAGACGACGTCCACGTGGACGTGTGAGGTCTCCCAGGCGGTCTTGATGACCGCCAGCAGCAACCCCAGCAGGACACCCTCGAACAGGTTGAGGGCGACGACCGCGATGGCGGTGCACAGAAGCACCACCGCCTCGCCGCGGTGCCTCCGCCACAGCGGTACCAGCTGCCCGATCGGCATCAGCTTCCAGCCGGCGTGCACCAGCACTCCGGCCAGCGCCGCCAGCGGGATGACCCCGAGCACGGCGGGGAACAGCGCGGCGAACAGCAGCAGCCACACCCCGTGCAGGACCCGGGAGGTCTTGGTCCGTGCGCCCGCCTGGACGTTGGCCGAGCTCCGCACGATCACGGCGGTCATCGGGAGCGCGCCCAGCGCGCCGCAGACGGCGTTGCCGGCGCCTTGGGCGATGAGTTCCTTGTCGTAGTCGGTGCGCGGGCCGTCGTGCATCCGGTCGACCGCGGCGGCGCTGAACAGTGTCTCCGCGGAGGAGATCAGTGCGAACGCGACGACGGTGCCGATCATGCCGACCTCGGCGAGCGAGGCCAGCTCGTCCAGGCCGGGCGGGCGGATCGCTCCCGCAAGGCCGCGAACGTCCAGCCGGGCGACCGGCAGCCCGAACGCCGCCACCGCGCCGGTGGCCAGGGCGACGGCCGCGAGCGGCGCCGGGACCGCCCGGATCGGCGCCGGCAGGCGCGGCCAGCCGGCCAGTACCGCGATCGTGCCCGCGCCCACGCCCAGGGCGGCGAGCGCACCGGGCGAGGTGAGGGTTTCGGCCAGCAGGGCGGGCAGCCCGGCGAGCTTGGCCGGCCCTGATCCGGGTGCCTTGGCATCGGCCATCGCGTACAGCTGCCCGGCGATGATGGTCAGGCCGATTCCGGCGAGCATCCCCTCCACGACGGCGATCGAGATGGCGCGGAACCAGCGGCCCATCCGCAGCAGGCCCAGCAGCAACTGCAGCAGCCCGGCGGCCAGCACCAGGGCGCCCAGGGCGGGCAGCCCGTACCTGTGCACGGCCTCGAAGACGAGCACGGTCAAGCCCGCGGCGGGGCCGGACACCTGCAGGCTGCTGCCGGGCAGCAGCCCGGCGACCAGCCCGCCGACGATGCCGGTGATCAGGCCGAGCTCGGCGGGCACACCGGAGGCGACCGCGACGCCCACGCACAGCGGCAGCGCGACCAGGAAGACGACGAGTGAAGCGGCGGCGTCGCGCCGCAGGGTCTCTGGGAACAGAGTCTTCGATGGCATCGGATCCCCGTTCAGAGGGGGCGGAAGGCGTCGGCGCCGGACCGGTGGGTGAGCACGGTGCCGGTGTGGACCTCGTAGAACCAGCCGTGCAGGCCGATTCGCCCCTGGTCCAGGCGCCGCCGGATGGCGGGGTGCGCCCGCAGCCGCTCCATCTGCGCCACCACGTGCCGTTGGACCGCACGGTCCAGGCCGTCCGCGCCGAGGTCGTCCGTCCGGTCGGAGGCCGCGCTGAGCCATCCGGCCATCGCGGGCACGGTGGTCAGGTCGTCGCCGCGCGCCAGCGCGGCGACCGCGGCGCAGTGGGAGTGCCCGCAGACCACGACATCGGCCACCTGCAGGACCTCCACGGCGAACTCGATGGTCGCGGCCTCCGCGGACGGCCGGTCGAGGCTGTAGCGGGGCACGATGCCGCCCGCGGTGCGCAGCTCGAACAGCTCCCCCGGCTTGGCACCGGTGATCAGGGACGGGACGACCCGCGAATCGGAGCAGGTGATGAACAGCGCCAGCGGCGTCTGTCCCTGGGCGAGCGGCGCCAAGGGCGCGCCGTCGGCGGCGGCCCGGTCACGGAACGAACGTGCGTGCTCGATGAGTGCGTGCATGCCAAATTCCTCCAAGGTGCGCCGTAGCGGCGGCGCGTCGATGGAGCCGGTGATGACGGTCGTGGGAAGAGGACGGCCCCTGAGCCGGTCTTCAGCCTGCGCTGATCTCCGGTGGGCCTGCCCGGAGGGCCGTCAGCAGCGGAACACCTGGAGGAAGGCGCAGATCTCCCCCGTGGTGCGTCTGTCCCGGCCGCGCGGGTGCCGGCCGAAGCCGTCCGGCGGGTCGGCGGCGGCGGCGCGCATGGTGCACAAGTACGGGAGGACGACCCCGGTGAACCCGCAGCCGCCCTGGTCGACCTCGGCCGGCGCGCCGCGCATCCACAGGTGAACGTGCTGAAGGGTCGCCGGTGTCGAAGGCTGCTCGTCGCAGCAGTCCCACGGCGTCTGGACCGCGGAGACCTGTACGGGGATCGAGGACGGCTCAGCGGCGCCCCGGCCGCTGAGGCCGGCGTTCAGGAACAGCAACAGGGCCATGCTCAGCAGGCAGGCCAAGACTTGGGCGGCGCGCGGGAACGCCGTGCGTCGCGCCACCGAGCCCCTTCCTGGACGGTCTGCGAACACCCGTGACGTTAAGGAGTTCGGCTCGGTAAGTATCTCACCCTTGCACACAATGCGCGAATCCGCGTAAGCAAAGCGTTACGGGGCGGCAGGGTGAACGAGGCCGGACTGGTAGGCGATGACGACGAGCTGGGCGCGGTCACGGGCGTGCAGTTTGTTCATGGCGCGGTGCACGTGGGTGCGGGCGGTCAGCGGGCTGACGACCAGTTTCTCGGCGATGTCCTCGTTGGAGAGGCCGTGGGCGACCAGCGCCATCACTTCGCGCTCGCGGTCGGTGAGGGCGGACAGGCTTTCGGGCGGCGTCAGATGCGCGTCGGGGTCCGCGGTCGTCAGGAACCGGTTGACGAGTGCGCGCGTGGCCGCGGGGGAGAGCAGCGCGTCGCCGGAGGCCACTGTCCGGATGCCGGTCAGCAGGTCTTCGGCGGGGACGTCCTTGCCGAGGAACCCGCTGGCGCCCGCGCGCAGCGCCCGCGCGACGTACTCGTCGATCTCGAAGGTGGTGAGGATGAGGACCCGCGTGCCGGTCAGGTCCTGGTCGGCGCAGATGGCGGAGGTGGCGGTCAGGCCGTCGGTGCCCGGCATGCGGATGTCCATGACGACGACATCCGGATGGTGGGCGCGGGTCTGGTCGACCGCCTCCCGGCCGTCGGCGGCCTCGCCGACGACCTCCATGTCGCCGCTGGAGTCGATCAGGATGCGGAACGTCTGACGCAGCAGCGCCTGATCGTCGGCGAGCAGCACGCGGATGGTCACGGGGTCCGGCCTTCCTGCGGTGGTGCGGGCTGCAACGGCAGGTCGGCGGTGACCTGGAAGCCGCCTCCGGGACGGGGACCCGCCTGCAGGCGGCCGCCGACCGACAGGGCGCGCTCGCGCATGCCGATCAGGCCGAACCCTCCGTCTCGTTCCGGCGCGGCAGGTGCCGGGCCGTCCGCACCGGCGCCGTGATCGTTGACGATCGTGACGGTCAGCCGGTCGTGCGCGTAGACCAGCCGCACACACGCCGCCGCCGTGGCGGCGTGTTTCGTGACATTGGTGAGCGCCTCCTGGACGATCCGGAACGCGGTGAGGTCCACACCTGGTGACAGCGGTCGCGGCCGTCCCTCGGTGCTGACGGTGACGGTGAGCCCGGTGGCCTGGAAGGAGCCGGTCAGGTCCGGCAGCCGCGCCAGGCCGGGGGCCGGTTCGGTGGGGACGTCCGGGTCTCCGGCCTGGCGCAGCAGGCCGACGGTGGCCTTGAGCTCGCGCAGCGCCGACGACGTCGTGCCGGACAGGTCGGTGAGGATCTTGGTCACCTGCTCGGGGTCGGTGCGCATCAGATGCGCGGCGGTGCCTGCCTGCATGTTGGCCAGGACGAGGTGGTGGGCGACGACGTCATGCAGCTCGCGTGCGATGCGCATGCGTTCGGCGGCGACCCGGTGCCGCGCCTCCTCCTCGCGGGAACGTTCGGCGTGCTCGGCGCGGGCCGTGGCCTCCCGCAGGTAGGCGCGGCGCAGCCGGACCGCGCTGCCGAACACGATCGACAGCAGCAGATAGGCGACGGGACCGGCCCCCTTGAGCAGGAGCCCGTCGGTGGCACCGTCGGGCCCCCGCAGGTCCAGGGACAGGTCGTCGAAGCCGACGAGCAGGTCGACGCCCACCACCAGCGCGGTGGCCGTGAGGCCGTGCACTCGGGTGGCGGAGCGGTCGGTGTGGACGGCCAGCGAGTACAGCGCGACCATGAGCGGCGCCATCAGCAGGGCGGTCGGCAGGTACCCCAGCACCGTCATCATGACGGCGCAAGCGGTGGTCACCGCGACGATCACGCGAGGGTGGTCGCGTCGCCACAGCAGGGCGATGCAGGAGACGCCGGACAGCAGCACCCCGGGCCACCAGGAGACCCTGAGCTCGGTCCCGGGGAGGCTGACCAGGCTCCCCGGGAAGGAACAACCGAACAGCAGCAGGGCCACCACCATGTCGAGGGGACGGAGGCGGTCGCGCAGGTGCTCCTGCCAGCGGTTGATCATTGCGGAACTTCCTATCGGTGCTGTGACCAGGGTGGACGACGGTCAGGGGAATCGCCAAACGCGCCGTCGGTCGCCGGAGTGCCGAGCCGCGCGGGCTAGCGCACGGGTTCGGGTTCGGAGGCGGCGCCGGGCAGGGCTTCCGATGCCGGCGTTGAAAGGCGGCGGGTGAGGGCCTCTCCCTCCATGTCCACGCGGGGCAGCAGCCGGTCCAGCCAACGCGGCATCCACCAGGCGTACTTCCCGAGCACGGCCAGGACGGCCGGCACGATCGCCATGCGGACCACGAACGCGTCGAACAGCACCGCGACGGCCAGGCCGAACCCGATCATCTTGATCATGGACTCGCCGGCGCCGACGAACCCGGAGAACACCGCGATCATGATCAGCGCGGCGGCCACCACCACGCGGGCACTGTGCCGGAACCCGGCCGCGACCGCCGCACCGGGCGGTTCCCCGTGCACATGCGCCTCCCGGATGCGGGCGACGAGGAACACCTCGTAGTCCATGGCCAGGCCGAACACGATGCCCACCAGGAAGATCGGCATCAGGCTCATGATCGGACCGGTCTGCTCCACGCCGAGCAGGCCCGCGCCATGGCCCTGCTGGAAGACCGCGACCACCGCGCCGAGCGCGGCCAGCACCGACAGCAGGAAGCCCAGGGCCGCCTTGACCGGGACGAGCAGCGACCGGAACACCACCAGCAGCAACAGGAACGCCAGACCCACCACGATCGCCAGGTAGGGGATCAGCGCGTCCTGGACCTTGCCCGCGACGTCGATGTTCACGGCGGTGGTGCCGGTGACCTCGTAGTCGACCCCGGCCGCGGCCTCGACCCGCGGACGTTCGGCGCGGATGCGCTCGACGAGGTCCCTGGTCCTGGCATCGGTCGGACTGGTGGACGGGACGGCGGAGAGCACCGCGGTGTCGCCCACGGGGTTGAACCGGGCCGGTGAGACCGACACGACTCCCCCGGTGGCCGCGATCCGCTGGGACACCGTCCGCACGGCGGCCTTCGGATCAGGAGCGCCCTTGGCGTCCACCACGACGGTCAGCGGCCCGTTGAACCCGGGACCGAAGGCATCGGCCAGCGCGTCGTAGGCGCGGCGCTCGGTGGTGGACGTGGGTTTGGCCTCATCACCGGGCATGCCCAACTGCAGATGCAGCGCCGGCACCGCGATCGCGCCCAGGCCCGCGACCCCGGCCAGCAGCACGGGGATCGGGAAGCGCAGCACGAACCGCGCCCAGCGGGCGCCACCGGCCCCGGCCTCGCGGGCGCGTCCCTTGCGCGTGCCGCGCGACAGCACGGCGTTCGGCCAGAATCCCAGCAGGGCCGGGACCAGGGTCAACGCGATCAGGACGGCGACGGCGACCGCCCCCGCCGCGGCCAGCCCCATCTTGGTCAGCATCGGGATGCCGACGACCGAGAGGCCGGCCAGAGCGATGACCACCGTCAGCCCGGCGAAGACCACCGCGGACCCCGCGGTCCCGGCCGCCAGCCCCGCCGCCTCCCGCGGCAGGTGTCCGTTGGCGCGCTCCTCGCGGTAGCGCGAGACCACGAACAGGGCGTAGTCGATCCCGACGGCCAGGCCGAGCATCGTGGCCAGCGTGCCCGTCGTCTCGGACAGTCCCAGGGTGGCGCCCAATGCCATGATCGAGGCCATGCCGACGCCGACGCCGAGGATCGCGGTCAGCAGCGGCAGCCCGGCCGCGGCCAGCGAGCCGAAGGTGAGCAGCAGCACGACGGCGGCGACGAGGATGCCGATCACCTCCGCCGACCCGCCGGCGGACGGCTGCGTCGCCAGCGCGTCCCCGCCGACCTCGATCCTCAGCCCCGCGTCCCGCCCTCGTTCGACGGCGTCCCTCAGGGGCTTCTTGTCGGCCTCGCTCAGGTCCTTGGCCTTGATCTTGTAGTTGACGGTCGCGTACGCGGTCGACTCGTCCCCGCTCACCGCCTGCGCCCGGAACGGGGAGACCGCGCCGGCCACCTCGGGCCCGCGGGCCGCCTCCGCCACGACCCTTTCGACCGCCCTCCGGTCGCCGGACGCGGTGATCTTCTGGCCGTGCGGGGCGACGAAGACGATCCGGGCGGCGGCCCCGTCGGCCGCGGAGCCGGGAAAGCGCTGTTCCAGCAGATCGAACGCCTTCTGCGATTCGATCCCGGGCATGGTGAAACCGTCGTCCGGTGCCTTCGACGCGTGCGCGGCGCCGACACCGATCGCGGCCAGCACGGCCACCCACAACAGGGCGACCACCCAGCGTCCTCGGAAGGCCGTACGGCCCAACCGGTAGAGAAAAGCAGCCACAGCGGCCTCCGCATTCGTTCTTCGGATACCGCCACAGCCTCGCGAAACGGAGCCCGCACGTCGTCGTGCAGCCGCCGACACCTCGACTACTGAGAACGCAGTACACCGGACTGCGCGCGTACTGCCGAACGCCTGCGCACGACCAGTGCTCGATCATGGAGTGGCGGGCGGTGCGGACAGACGGCACCGCCCTTCACCCACGAGACCGCCGCTCAGCTGCGCTCTTCGCCGAACAAGGCCGAATAAGGCTTGTAGCTCCACCTGTTCCCGCCCCGGCGGAACTTCTTGACCGAAGTGCCAGGCCGGACGACCTGATAACTCCCACCGCAGTTCATGTCGAAATACACGCGAAGCCGTTTGCTGGTGCGATTCTTCATCGATCTGAACGCGCTGCCGTGGTAGCAGACCCCGCGCTCGGCTTTACTGCGGCCGGGGTCGCCCTTGAAGTTGTACTTGGTCCAGGTGCAGACGCTGCCCTTCGTGCACTTGAGCGCAGCACTTGTGCTCAACTGACCCGGCTTCCGGCTGACCCTCGGGATGACATCGGCAGCGGGCCCGACGTCGGCCGCCGGCGTCGCGGACAAGGCCGCGGCCGGGGTATTGCCGGAGAAGGCACCGACAGGCGCCGCACCAGCGGAGGCCGCCGGCATTCCCGTTACTCCGAGCAGACCGCCCGCGAGGGCCGTGGTGAGGACGCCTGCGGCTATTTCCTCTTGGGCCCTAGGGCCCCATGAACGGGGTTTGGGGACCCTATTGGCAGATCGGCCTTCACCGAGGGGGTGCCCCCGCGGTGAGCCGGTCCAGGTCGGCGAGCGTCTCTGAGAGTTGGACGGCGTCGATGTCGCCGTCGCTGCCTGCGCCGCTTTCGAGCGCGACACGGGTCACGAGCTGCTCCGAGGCCGCGGTGGCGTCGCGGGTGTACAGGCCCGGGTCCAGCTCGACCACGACCTGGCGGCGCCCTGGCAGGGAACGGAGCATCCGGCCGTGCACGTCGTCCTCGTCCGCCGGGCCTCGCACCCAGCCGCGCCGCTCCAGGCCGAGGACCGCGCCGGACGGCACCTTGACGCCCTCGAATCGCTCCAGCCTGCCGGTCGCCCGCTCCCCCTGGTCGAGCGTGTGCACGGGCCTGCCCAGTTGAGGGAAGGGCTGGACGATCTCGTAGTCGGCGAACAACTCCGACCACGCCGTGACCTCGGCCTGGTCCAGGCGCGCCGGATGCGCGATCGTGACCCGCGCCGCGTCCGGAAGCTCGAACGGGTCATCGGCGGCGTCGGTGAGTGTCAGGTCCTCGGCGACGCGGAACGGGATCGTCTCGCGGTCGTCCTGGCACAGCCAGACCAGCCGGCGGGCGGTGTGCCGCACGAGCGGATGGCCGAGGAAGAGCTCCCGGAACTGAGCCGAGGTCCACCGCCGCTGGGCGACCATCGCCGCCTCCAGCCGCGCGAGCTGGGCGGACGCGGCGGTGCGGACGTCCTTCTTCAGATCGGTGAACCGCTTGTAGGCGATCGGCGCCAGCTCGGGGTCGTCGTCGTCGCCCGGGCGGGGCAGCGCCTTGCGTACGGTGCCGTCCTCATCGCGGACGAAGGGCGTGAGCCGCTCGTCGAACCCGACCGTGAACCGGCGCGGGCCGTAGTCGAGGACCAGGGTCCCGGCGGCGTCCAGACCCAGGTCCGGGACGAGCCGGTCGCCCAGTTCGTCCGGCGAGAGGCCGAGTCGGCCCGCGATCTCGTCGATCTTCTCCCGTGCCCGTGTCCGGAGTCCGGTATGCCGCACCCGCTGGGAGATGGCATGCAGGTGGGTCAGGGCGACCTCGGTGCCGATCGCCGCCAGCACGTCGAGTCCCTTGACCGCCTTGGCGTGCCCGTGCTCGGCGGGCCACGCCCGGATCCGGGGGGCGAGCCGCCGCACCGTCGTGTCGTCGCCGACCGGCCCGAGCGCGGTCAGCACCCACGCCTGCTCGCCCGGTTCCCCGACCATCTGCCAGCGGGTGAACAGGGCCCAGGCGAACTCGGCGAGGGATTCCGGATCGCACGCCTGGCGGATTCCCCTCATCTCCGGATCGGGCTCGCCCGGTGCGCCCAGGGTGAGCATTTCCAGGAGATGCCGGGTCGCGGCGGCGGGCAGTGCCCGGTCGCGGCCCCGCAGCCTTACCTGCGGGAGTGCGGCCGGGTCCGCCCAGTCGGGCAGGCTGCGCGGTTTGGCGCGCTTCTTGGCGGGCGCGGACGGCGGGGAAGCGGGAGTCGGCGCCGCGCCCGCGAGGATCGCCTCCACGGCTTCCGCCACGGCATCAGCGTACGGGCGGGCCGCCTGGACGATCTCGGGAGCGCCGTGCGCCTCGGCGAGGAACCGCAGCGCCGCCTGCGCCCCGGCCCGCGGCGCCCGGCGCCTGCCCAGGGCGTCGGGGACCAGGTACGGGACGGCCGTGACCGCGTGTCTGCGGAGCCAGGCGCGGGCGTGCTCCTCGGCGGACCGCAGCCGCACCAGCCAGTCGGCCGTCAGCCGCGCTGCGTCGGCGTGCAGGTAGGGCAGCAGAACCCCGCCCTTGTCCTTGGGGAACCGCTTCGCGGCGCTGTATGCGATGTCCAGCGCATGCTCACCGTGCCGTGCGACAAGCGTCTCGACGTCGTAGTCACTGAGCCACCCGAGATCCGGCCGCCAGTCGGTGAGCAACGGCAGGACGACCTCGTCGGGCCCCTCCACGAGGAATGCCATCTGGTCGCCCGTTCTCATCGGGCTGGAGTGGAACGTCTCCGCGGCCTCCCTCCACTCCTGGATGCTCCAGGCGTCGTAACTGCGCCTGGAGGTGGAGGCGGCGCGCCGCCATCTCTCGCGCTCGTCGGGAGCCCAGGCGAGCGTCGTGCCGGCAGGCGGCTCCAGGCCGGTGACGACCGGCAGGCCGTCGTCCTGCTGCGCGGGCTTCTTCCGGGACGTCTTCTTCGGTCGGGTGAGCCACGGCGGCTCCCGCAGGGCGAGAGGGATCGCGTCCTCGGGCGCGTCCGGAACGGGCGCGACGGCCGCGGCGATGGCCCTGGCCTCGGCTGGCACGTCGTCCCGGGTGGAGAGTTCCGGGTGTTTCCGCAGATGCGCCTTCAGCATCTCGGTGGCGAGCGCGGCGGCCTTGGACGTCCCCGCCGTCGCGGGAGACAGGACACGCACCGCACGATCGGGGAAGCGCTCCATCGTCTCCAGCAGCAGGAGCTGAACGGAGCGGTCCTCGATCCGCTCGCACATGGCCGCGAACGCCCCGTCCCACGGCAGCAGACCGAGCACCCCGATCGCCCGCCAGTTCCCGGTGACGACCACGGACCCGGGAGTGCCGTCCCACGCGGCGGCCAGCACCGGTACGGCGGCGGGGCCGAGCCCGTCGGCGAGCGTGACGAGAACCCCCTCGTCACAGTCCTTGGTGTACAGGCGGGTCAGGTCACCGAGCAGGTCCAGCTGGCGGGACGTGCTCAACGAGGCCAGCAGCGTCCACCCCAGGGTCGAACTGGGAGACGCGGCACAGCTCTGGTCTACCCAGTCCACCTGGGTCGGTGCGAAGTATCCAGCGACCAGGCGCTGCGTGGCGGTCCTGACGCAGGCGTCCAGCCGCTCGACGGCCTCCGCGTACTCCCGGTCGCCGGCCGCGGCCAGCAGGCCCCGCAGACGCCGTGCCGACGACGGCTCCGGCGGGCTGCCCCACGGGCCCAGGAGGTCGTTGTCGACCATGGACCCGAGCCCTCCGTACGTGCTGACCTCGCTCTGCTCCGTCACCGCGCAGACGGCGAAGGCCAGGCCATGCTCGGCGAGCCAGGACTCGGCGAAGCATCTCGACCGTTCCCAGAAGTCGTCGCGGCCGCGGCATGCGAGCTCGGCGACCACCGCCGCGCCCATGGGGTCGGGCTCATCGGCCAGGTGGCGCCGCGCCCGCCCGGCCATGGCCGGGTCGGAGCGCGGGTCGTCGAGCGCCTCCTGGATGCGGTCCCGTGCGTGTTCGGCGAACCTGCGGGCGGCGTCCACCGCCGAGTGATCGATCTCCACGGGGAGGCCGGGCAGACCCCCGCGGCGAGGGTGCAGCGCCGCTAGCAGCCGCCCTGGGAGCACCAGCGCGTCCTCGCGTGCCCGCGGTTGATCATCCATGACGGATCACCATAGGCGAGCCGGCCGACACCCAGGGCTGTTCTACGCGATCGCCTCGGCGAGCAGCCCGACCTGCTCGGGATCTGACGCGGTCGGGACGAAGATGAGCTCATCACAGCCGCTCGATTCGAACGCCGCCGCGTAGGCCTTGACCATCTCGGTGTTGATCGCGGCGCTCGCGGCGATCTGCTGGGCCATGTCGCCGAGCCAGCCGTAGTAGTGCAGCAGGTAGGCGTCGGCCTGCGCGCGGGCGTCGGGACCGAGCGCGAAGTAGGCCAGCGAGAGCTTGCGGGGCCTGCCTTCGCGTCCGGCCTTCTGCCAGGCGGCGTCCACGGCCGTCGCGGCCTGGGCGAACATCTCCGGGGTGCCGCCGCCCATGATCCAGCCGTCGGCCACCCGGGCCACCCGGTCGAAACTCGCCTCGGTCGAGCCGCCCAGGATGAGCTCGGGTCCCCCGGCGCGGACCGGCTCGGGCCCGATCCCGCCACCGTCCCCGTACGGCCTGCCGGACCAGATCTCCTTCATCTCGGCCAGCTGCTCGTCCAGGCGGCGGCCCTTGCCCTTGGTGGGCACCCCGGCGGCCGCGAAGTCGTCATCACGGGCGCCGAGGCCGAGGCCGAGCACCAGCCTCCCGCCGGAGAGCCGGTCCAGCGAGGCGGCCTGCTTGGCCAGCAGCGCGGTGTTGCACTGCAGCGGAGCGAGGAGCACGCCGGTGGTCAGCCGGATCCGGCTGGTGACCGCCGCGGCGGCGGCGAGGGCGATCAGCTCGTCGAACGTCGGGTACACCAGCCTGCCGATCGTGCCGAGGGTGCTGAACCCCGCGTCCTCGGCCCGCCGTGCCCAGTCGATGAGGGTCGCGCCTTCGGTTCCACGGACGGTGTTGGGAAGACCGATCCCGATGTCCATATGTGCCTCCGTCAAAGAAGAACGGTGAGACAGGGTTCCTACCGCGAGCCCGGCCGGTTACTCAGCGCTGTCGGCCGACGGCGTCAAAATGCCTTAAAGGGAGATCACTGATTGTCACTCCCAGGGTCCAGACGTGCCGGTCCGACGCGGTCTCCCACCGGGGCACCCGACAGGGCACCCAGCGGGACGCGGAGTCCCGGGCCCAGGGGACCGCCCGCGCTGCGCCGGCCGGCTCACCGGTCTGGTTGCCCTGACCTCGGCTCAGCCCAGCACGTGCCGCATCTCGCCGACGCCGGTGACGCGGGTGACGAGCTCGTCGCCCGGAGCCAGCCACCGCGGCGGGGTGCGGCCCATGCCGACGCCCGCGGGAGTGCCGGTGAAGATCAGATCGCCGGGCAGCAGCGGCAGCGTCTCCGACAGTTCCGCGATCAGGCGCGGCACCGGGAACACCAGGTCGCTCGTGCGGCCGTGCTGGACCCGTTCACCGTTCACCGTGCACGCGAGCTCGATGTCGTCGGGGTCGTCGAACGAGTCGGGCGTCACCAGGCACGGGCCGATCGGGCCGAAGCCCGGGTGCGACTTGCCCAGGCTGAACTGGGGTGCGGGGCCCGCGAGCTGGCCGATGCGTTCCGAGAGGTCCTGTCCGGCGGTGAGCCCGGCGACGTGCTTCCATGCGTCCTCGGCCCGCACGCGGCGAGCCGTGACGCCGATGACGACGACCAGCTCCACCTCCCAGTCCGTGTGTCCCCTGGCCGGAAGCGGAATCGTGCCGTAGGGGCCGGTCACGCAGCTGGGGAACTTGGTGAACACGGTGAGCCGGTCGGGCGTCTCGAAACCCGCCTCGGCGGCGTGCGCCCGGTAGTTCATCCCGATCGCGAACACCTGACGCGGAGCCGGGACCGGTGGCCCGAGGCGAGCCGGGTCATAAGGCGCGCCACCGGTGGCCGTGTCCGCCCAGGAGACGAACTCCGCCCAGCGGTCGAAGACGCCCTGGGGGGTCCGAGCCGAACCGGCCGCCGGACGCCCGCTCCACATCGAGGGCTCCGGAGTCGGTGAGCAGGACCAGCCTCCCGTCGAGGTTCGCGACGCGCATCAGCGGATCTCCATCAGCTCGAGCGTCAGCCCCTGCGGGTCGCGGAAGTACGCCACCCGGCGTCCCTCGTTGGGACCGGACGTGATCTCGACCGGGGCCGCACTGCGCGGTGTGGCCCCGAGCGCGGTGAGCCTGGCGTACTCGGCGTCCAGGTCGTCGGTATTGAGGCACAGGTGGGCCGTACCGGGGTTCTTGGTCTCGACGTCCACCGGGACGCCCACGGGGTTGAGGTACTGGATCAGTTCGAGCAGGCCGTCCGAACCGGGAATCCGGAAGATGGCGATGTCCAGGCGCGCGTCCGGGTATCCCACCTGGACCGAGGTGTAGGGGGCGTCGTACACGCGCCGGACGATCGGCTCGGCCCCGAACACCTTCCGGTAGAAGGAGGCGGCCTCCTCGACGTCCGTCACCGTGAACCCCACGTGCGAGAAACCTGTGAGCATTGCGGTCCTTCTAGAGCAGTTCCGGATCGATGATCATCTTCTCCCTGGCCGAGCGGTACATGGCCGCGACGAACCGCACCGCCCCGAGCCCGATCTCGGCGGGAGAGCCGTTGCGGCCGCGGCCGAGCGCGAGATCCACGAGGTTGTGCACGGGTGCGTGCTCGGGGTTGCGCGCCCCGGCCGGCAGCGGCGGGAGCTCGGTGACCCCGCCGGTGTGGTGGACGGTGGCCGTGCCCTGGTTGACGTCCAGCAGGACGTGCCCGTCCCGGCCGAAGATCTCGAAGCGCGCGATCTCCTCGTGGACGGGCAGCACGGCTCCGGTGGAGCTGATCGTCCCGATCGCGCCGCCGTCGAACCGGACCGCGATGACGTCGGCGAGGTCCACGTCCAGTTCGAAGTCGGCGCGGAACGCGGAGACGCCGCGGGGCCGCAGCCCTGTGAGCCACAGCAGCAGGGCCGCCGCATGCGTGACCTGGGTCTGGCCCTGGCCGCCGCCCGACAGGGCCGGATCGCTGTAGGTGCGGGAGTCCGGCGCGTTGACGGTGTACCCGAACACCTTCCGGTACGGCTCGGGATCGCCGCGGTAGAGCTCGCGGACCGTGGAGGCGTACAGCACCGACACGTGCTCGACGGGCCCGATCACCCCTTTGGCGATCGTGTCGCGCAGGGCCAGCACGTGCGGGTTGTAATGCCACGGGTAGTCGATGAGGAGCTCGACACCGCGGTCGCGGGCGAGGGCGGCCAGTTCGCCGGCATGCGCGGGCTCGACGGTCATCGGCTTCTCCAGCAGCACGTGCACCCCCCGTTCGAGCGCGAGCCTCGCCACCGGGTGATGCGCGGCATGCGGGACGGCGATCACGACGCCGTCCACGTCCACCGCGTCGAGGAGGTCGGCGGTGTCGGCGAACGTCGCGGGGACGTCGAACGCCTTGGCCGCCGCCGCCAGCCGCTCCGGATCCGGGTCGGCCAGCGCGACGGTCCGCGCAGCGGGGTTCTCCGCGAGCGCGGGCAGGTGCGCGTAGGTGGACCACCAGCCGCAGCCGACCACGGCGATGCGCGCGGCCGCGCGGTGGGCCTCTCCCCCGGCCGCGCCGGTCATGCGCCCTCCCCGAGCCTGAAGATCCGCTCGGCGTTGCCGTGGAAGAGCGCGTGCCGGTCGGCCTCGCCGAAGTCCGCGATGATCTCGGCGTACGCGTTCACGACGTCGCCGTAGGAGCTGTAGAGGCGGTCGACGGGCCAGTTCGAACCGAAGAAGGCGCGGCCGGTTCCGAACGCCTCGATGCACTCAAGGACCCAGGGGCGCAGCGAGGAGACCGTCCACCGGTGGTCGGCCTGCCCGAGGCCGGAGATCTTCACCACGGCGTTCGGAGCCTTGGCCAGCGTGCGCATGCCCGCGCGCCACTGCTCGAAGTACGCGCGGTCGCGGCGGCGCGGGTAGCCGGCGTGGTCCACGCACAGGGTCACTCCGGGGTGGCGCTCCGCCAGCTTCCGGGCATCGCCCATCTCCTCGACCGCGGGGTCGTCGCAGCAGATGAGTTCGTAGCGCTCCAGGGCGGCGAAGCCACGCTGCCAGTCCGGATCGGTCAGGTAGCCGTCATAGCGCAGGTCACGGATGCCGCGCAGGTTGGCGAACTCGGCATGCCGCGCGAGCACATCGGCCGCGTCGGGCCGGGCGAGGTCGGCGTACGCCACGATCCCTTGGGGCGCTCCGACCCTGTCGGCGAAGGACTGGAGCCACCGCGTCTCCTCGACGGGATCCTCGCTCCCGATCGCGGCCTGGACGTGCACGACCTTCGCGACGTTGTGGAAGCGGGTCTCGGCCAGGAAGTCGTCGGCCCAGTAGCGCTGAGCGCGGATCGCCGCATCGGGACCCGTGACCTCGTCCACCGGCGCGCCGGGCTCCAGCCAGGAGTAGCGCAGCCGCGGGTGGCTCAGGTCGTGGAAGTGGACGTGCGTGTCCACCAGCGGGATGCCGGCCATCAGCGCACACCCGGCACCGCGCCGAGGCTTGCGCCGCCGTCCACGTCCAGGGTCACACCGGTCAGGAATCCCGCCTGCTCGGACAGCAGGAACAGGACCGCGTCCGCGACGTCGTCCTCGGAGGCGTTGCGGCCGAGCGGGTTGGTGGCCGCGGTCGCCCGCATGACCTCCTCCGGCGTCGCCCCCGCCCGGCGGACCTTCCAGTCCAGCACCTCCTGCCCCATGCCCGTCGTGGGCACGCCGACCGGGCAGACGCAGTTGGCCGTGACCCCGTCGGGCGCCAGTTCGGCGGCCACCGACTCGGTCAGGCCGATGAGCCCGAACTTCGAGGCCGTGTAGGGGACCTGCCGGGCGAAGCCGCGCCTCCCGCAGTCCGATCCGATCGTGACGATCCGTCCCCGCCCGCTGGACCGCAGCGGCCCGGCCGCGGCCCGGACGGCGAGGAAGGCGCCTTTGAGGTTGACGTCCAGCGTCCGGTCCCAGTCCAGTTCGCCGGTGCTCTCAAGGGAGCCGATGTGGAAGACGCCCGCCGAGACGACGAGGGTGTCGAGACCGCCGAACGCCTCTCCGGTCTCGTGGACGGCGCGGGCCATGTCGTCGGGCGACCGGACGTCGGCGCCGACGGCGAGCGCCCGGTCGCCGAGTTCGGCGGCGACCTTCCGGGCGCCTTCGGCGTCGATGTCCACGACCGTCACCGACGCCCCGGCGGCGTGCAGCCGGTGGGCGATCAACCGTCCGAACCCCGAGCCGCCGCCGGTGATGAGAGCTTTCCGATGCTCCGCTATACGCATCTTGTCCCTTTCGTCGGCAGGTCTTGCTAGATGCTATAGCAATCGTTTACGGTTTCGCTATACGCTAGATGCTATAGCGCCTATTTGAGAGACTACGGAAGCGGAGCGATGACCCTGAACCCACTCCCGGCCGGGAATCTCGCCGACCAGGTCGCCGACAGCATCCGGGACGCGATCCACGAGGGCCGGTACGCACCTGGCACTCGCCTGGTCGAGCGGACCCTCGCCGCGGAACTGGGCGTCAGCCACATTCCGATCCGCGAGGCGCTGTCGAAGCTGGCCGACGAGGGGCTGATAGAGCGCACCCCCCGCCGCGGCTCACGCGTCGCCATGCTCACGCCTCGGGAGCTGGACGAACTGTGCTCGCTGCGTGTCGTGCTGGAGCAGTTCGTCGTCAGACGCGTCCAGGAACGGCTGACGTCGGAGGCCCGGCGGGAGCTGCGCGCGATGGTCGAGGAGATGCGCGGGGAGGCGGCCGCCGGCAACTTCCGCCGGGTGTTCGACATCGACCAGCGTTTTCACGAGCGGCTCTGGGAACTGGCCGACCACGGCCTGGTGGGCGAACTGGTGACCCAGCTGCGCAGCCGCATCGGCGCCTTCCTGCGCGCGGCCACGGCCGCACTGGAGCCGGGAGAGCTGGAGTACCACGCCGCCACGCACGACGTGCTGCTCGACGCGATCCTCGACCCCGACCCAGCGGTCGCCCAGGCCGAGATGGCGCGGCACATCGAGCTCGCCGCCGAACGCATTCGCGCGGCCCTGCCGGAGGCGGCCGATGAATGACCTCGTCGTCGTCACCGACACCGACCTGCCCGGCACCGACCGCGTCCTGGACATCCTGCGCGCCGGCGGGCTCCGGGCGAGGCTCGCCGACTGCCGTACCGAGGACGACGTGATCGCGGCCGCCGCCGACGCCACCGCACTGGTGGTGCAGTGGGCGCCCGTGACCGCCCGGGTCCTCGACCGGCTGGAGCGGTGCCGGTTCATCGGGCGCCTCGGCATCGGCTACGACATGATCGACGTGGCGGCGGCGACCGCACGCGGCATCGCCGTCGCCAACACCCCCGGCTACTGCGTCGAGGAGGTCGCGGCCCACACGATCGCGTTCGTCATGGCGGCGGCGCGGCGGCTGTTACCGCTGGACCTCGCGGTGCGGCGGCACCGCTGGGCGGTGAGCGAGGACGGGCCCGCCGCGGCCCGCCCGTCCCGGACGACGCTGGGCGTCCTCGGCTTCGGCCGGATCGGCTCGCGCACCGCGGCGCACGCCGCCGCGCTCGGCTTCGACGTCGTGGTGCACGACCCGCACGTGGCCGGCGGCGCGATCAGAGCCGCCGGGCACCGGCCCGCCGGACTGGACGAGGCGCTGGCCGCCGCCGACATCCTGAGCCTGCACGTCCCGCTGACCGACGCGACCCGCCACCTCCTGGACGCCCGGGCGCTCGCCCGGCTCCCGCGCGGCGCGATGGTGGTCAACACCTGCCGCGGCGGCCTGATCGACGAGGCCGCGCTCGCCGCCGCGATCCGGGACGGCCACCTCGCGGGCGCCGGGCTGGACGTGTTCGAGACCGAGCCGCTGCCCGCGGACAGCCCGCTGCGCGACCTGCCGGGCGTCGTCCTCACCCCCCACGCCGCCTGGTTCTCGCCGCAGGCCATGGACGAGCTGGGCCGGACGACGGCGCGGCAGGTCGTCGACTTCCTGAACCGGCGCCCCGTCCCCTCGATCGTCAACCCGGAGTACGCGCGGTGATCGTGTCGCGCTCGGGCTGAGCGAGGGAACCGTCCGATTCCGACCGCATCTGGGAGAGAGACATGACCGAGGCAGGTGAACTGCGCGCCGCGTGGCCGCGCTGCCAGCATCTGACCGACCCGATCGGGCTGGACATGCCCGCGCCGGTGTTCGGCTGGATTCCCGTCGGGCCGGGCGAGGAGCGGCAGCGCGCCTTCCAGGTGCTCGTCGCGAGCGCACCGGAAGGACTCGTGCCCGGGATCGCCGACCTGTGGGACTCCGGCCGGGTCGAGAGCGACGAGGTGAACGGCGTCTCCTACGCGGGCCGGCCGCTGCGTTCCCGCGAGACCTGCTGGTGGACGGTCCGGCTGTGGGGCCGCGACGGCCGTTCGGGGCCGTTCGCACCGCCCGCCACCTTCGAGATGGGCCTGATGGAGGCGTCCGGCTGGGGGCCCGCCACCTGGATCGCCGGAGACGAAGGGGTCTCGTCGCCCCTGCTGAGGACCGGTTTCCACGTTCCGGGCCCCGTCGAGCGCGCACGCGCCTACGTCTCCGCGCTCGGCTTCTACGAGCTGCGGCTCAACGGCCGGCGGGTCGGCGACCGGGTGCTCGATCCCGCGACCACCACCTATGACCACGATCCCGATCTCCGCGACGGGGAGGGCGAGCCCGCGCGCATCCCGAACCCGCGCGTCCTGTCGACCACATACGACATCACCGGGCAGGTGGTCCCGGGCGAGAACGCGGCCGGGCTCGTCCTCGGCCACGGCTGGTACAGCGGGGAGCCGGACCTCGGTCCGGGCCCGTTCCCGCGCACGCCATGGGGAGACCGCCCGGCCGCACTGCTGATCATCGAGATCGACACCACGGACGGCCGGCGGGTCACCGTCGCCGGAGGCGACGGCTGGCGGACGCTGGCCGGCCCCGTCGTCTACAACGACTACGCGCAGGGCGAGCGGTACGACGCGCGCCGGGAGGTCCCCGGCTGGGACCGCGCCGGGTTCCCGGCGGAGGGCTGGCGGCCGGTGACCACGGTCCGGGCACCCGCCGGACGCGTCCGGACAGGGCTGGTCGAACCGGCCCGCGTGATCGAGACCCTCCGTCCGGTGGCCGACTCCCCCGCCGGCGGCGGCCGGCGGATCGTGGACTTCGGCCAGCACATCTCCGGCTGGACGGCGATCCGCGTGTCCGGGCCCGCGGGAGCCCAGGTCCGGCTGAGGCACGCGGGCGAGATCGACGCCGACGGGAACCTGGACGACAGCGCCAACATGCAGTCGTGGCTCGCGGCCCGGCAGACCGACGTCTACACGCTGCGCGGCGGCGGCGAGGAGGAATGGGAGCCCCGGTTCACCCTGCACGGCTTCCGGTACGTCGAGGTGACGCCGTCGGGCGGGGACGTCGAGATCCACGAGATCCGGGGCCGGGTCGTCCATTCCGACCTGGAGCGGGCCGGCGAGTTCAGCTGCTCGGACGAGCTGCTGAACCTCATCCACCGCAATGTGCTGTGGACGTTCCGCGCGAGCTTCCAGGGCTTCCCGCAGGACGCCGCCGACCGTGCCGAGCGGGTCGGCTGGGTCGGCGACCCCGGCTGGTCCGTCGAGGACTACCTCTACGGCTTCGAGGCGCGCGGGTTCTGGCTCAAGTGGCTGGACGACCTGGCCGACACCCAGCTTCCCGACGGCCGCTTCCCGACCATCTGCCCGCTCCAGTGGCGCGGCCGGATCGACATGCAGGAGTCGCTCGACAGCGGGGAGTTCGGTGACCTGTCGAAAGAGCGCGACGAACTGCCCGACGACTGGTCCTCGGTCATCTACTGGCCATACGCCACGCTCCCCGACTTCGCGATGACGTCCTACCCGAGCATCGCCTGGAACCTCTACCGGTTCTACGGCGACCGGTCCATCCTGCTGCGGCACTACCCGGGGATGCGGCGCGGAGCCGACTTCCTGCGGGGCCGCGCCAAGGACCTCATCCTCAGCGAGGGTCTCGGCGACCACATGGAGCCCCAGCCGGACGGCACGTCTTCGCTCAGCCCGAACCGGACGCCCGTCGAGCTGACCTCGACCGCGTGGTTCTATGCGGTCACCACCATGGTCGCCCGCGCCGCCGCCGTCATCGGCGAGGACGATGACGCCCGCCGCTACGGCGACCTGGCCGAGGCGATCCGCGCCGCCTTCAACGACCGGTTCCTCGACACCGCGACCGCCCGCTACGGCACCGGCTCCCAGACCGCGCAGGCCATGCCGCTCTGGTTCGGGCTCGTCCCCGACGAGCACCGCGACCGCGCCGGGCAGGTCCTCGTCGAGCGGATCGAGGCGGACGGCGGTCACCTGAGCACCGGGACGATGGGCACGGCGGCCCTGCAGAACGTGCTGGCCGGGATCGGCGCCGCCGACGTCATGTACGACATCGCGACGCGGACCACCTACCCGAGCTGGGGCCACCAGGTCGAGCGCGGCGCGACGACGGTCTGGGAGACCTGGGGCGGCGACCTGTCCTTCAGCCGGAACATGAAGCTCATGGCCATGATCGAGAAGTTCCTCTTCAACGACGTGGCCGGGCTCGCGCCGGCGGCGCCGGGCTGGCGGCGCATCCGGGTGCGGCCCGCGCTCACCCACCGGCTGGCGCACGCGAGCGCCCGGCTGCGCACCGCGCGCGGCGACGCCTCCGTCGACTGGCACCGGGCCGGCGACGAACTGCACGTCGTCGTGCAGGTGCCCGCGACCGCTGAGGCGGAGATCTGGCTTCCCGCTCCCGCCGCGGGAGAGCTCACCAAGAACGGCCGGACCCTCTGGCGCTCCGGCGACGACCACGCCGCGCGGGACCTGCCCGCAGAAGGCGTTCGGGGGATCAGGCGCAACGGCGGGCACCTCGTCATCGAGGTGGGAGGCGGACCCCACCGGCTCCGGCTGGCGGCGGCGCGCGACTGAGTCCAGGCCCATCGGCCGGAAGGAAGGTTTCGCATGCACGAACGGGTCAGGATCCTCGGCTGCGCCGCGCTGGCGGCGCCGCTGCTGGCGACCGGATGCGGCGGCAACGCGCGGGGCGACGGCGAGCTCGTCATCGCGGCATGGGACGACGGGCGCCCGCAGAGCGCCGTCGACGTCGCGGCCCGGGACTTCGAGAAGGCGAACCCCGGCGTCAAGGTCACGGTGAAGAAGACGCCCTTCGACCAGCACCTCCAGGCGCTCCGGCGGCAGCTCGGCACCGGCCGCGCCCCCGACGTCGCGATGACCCTCCTCGGCTACGGCGAGTCCGGGACCTCCCGCGCCCTGGCGGACAAGGGGCTGCTCGGCGATCTGACCGCCGAGTCCTGGGCGGGCCGGGTCCCGAAGCAGTACCGGAGCGTCGTCGGAGACGGCGCGAAGGTGTACGCCTTCCCGATCGACCTGATGGCGATCGGCGTGTTCGCCAAGAAGGGCACACCCGAGCCGAAGACGTTCTCCGACGTCCTCGCCCGGTGCCGCAGTGCCGCCGCGGACGGGAAGGTCGCGTTCGCCATCGCCGGCCACGAGGACTCGAAGATGCCGCACATCGTGGGTTTCGCGCTGGCCGCGTCCACGGTCTACGCCGACGATCCCGCCCAGAGCGAGAAGCGGCTGAAGAACCAGGTCACGTTCGCCGGGACGCCGGGCTGGGTGAAGGCCATGGAGCGTTTCACCCAGATGACGGACGCCGGCTGCTTCGCCAAGGGCGTCGCCGGGACGACCCGGGAGGCGGCGGCACGGGGGCTCGGCGAGGGCAAGGCCGAGATGGTCGTCGCTCCGTCGGCGACGCTGCCGCTCTGGCAGGCCGCCGCCCCCCAGGCGACGTTCACGATGTTCCCGTTCCCCGGTGACGACGACCCGGCACGGGTACGCGTCCCCGCCGGCCCGAGCAGCGGCCTCGTCGTCCCGGCCAAGGCGGCCGCCCCGGTGCTCGCCAAGCGCTTCATCGCCCACTACGCGGCCCACCGCGCCCGTTACGCCGCGCTCGACGGTGCCGTGCCCGCCATCCCGGCCGGGGCCGGACGCGTGCCCGCCTACGCATCGGCGCTGGGGCCGTACGTGCGGGACGGCAGGACCAGCCCGGTCATGGACCAGCACTGGCCCAACCCCGAGCTGATCACGCTGTTCGACGCCGGCCTCGTCAAGATCCTCAACGGCCGGTCGGGGCCGTCCGACGTCCTGAAGTCCATGGACGCGGCCTGGACGAGCAAGGCGCCGTAGGAGTTCACATGGTGAAGAGTCCGAGATCGGTGCCGTGGGCGTTCGTCGTCCCCGCGGCCCTGCTGACCCTGCTCCTCGTCCTCGGGCCGTCCCTGCTCGGTGCGCTCTCCGCGTTCACCGACTGGGACGGGCTGACCGAGCCCTCCTGGGTGGGCCTCGCCAACTTCGGAGAGTTCTTCGGTGAAGGCTCGAACGTCGTCGTCCAGACGCTCATCCTGGCCGCGCTGTACGTGGTCGGCGTCAACGCCGTCGGCCTGGGGCTCGCCCTGGGGCTGGCTCGGACGTTGCGCACCCGCCACGTCCTGCGTTCGTTGTTCCTGATCCCGGCCGTGGTGAGCCCGCTGGTCGTCGCCTACATCTGGAAGTTCATCCTGGACGTCGACGGCCCCCTGAACGAGGTGCTGGAGAAGACCGCGCTCGGCACGATCGCGCAACCGTGGCTCGGGCAGCGCGACACCGCGCTCGTGGCCGTCGTCATCGTGATGATCTGGCAGTTCTCCGGCTACCACATGCTCATCTACCTCGCGGGGGTGCAGAGCGTCCAGGACGAACTGCTGGAGGCGGCCCAGGTGGACGGCGCCGGTACCTGGCGCCGGTTCCGCGACATCACGCTGCCGCTTCTGCGGCCGGCGCTCGCCATCGGGACCGCCCTGTCCACGATCTCGGCGTTCATGCTCTTCGACCAGGTCATGGCCCTCACCGGCGGCGGCCCCGCCGGGGGGACCGACACGCTCGGCACCTACGTCTACAAGCAGGCCTTCGTCAACGGCCGGTACGGCTACAGCGCGGCGGTCGCGCTGCTGCTCGTCGCCGGCGTGTGCGTCGCGGCGCTCATCCAGGTCCGGGGGCTGCGCGGGAGGAGCGCATGAACGGATACGGCCGCTGGACCGCCTTCCGGGAGGCCGGGCTCTGGATCGGCGCGATCCCCATGCTCGCGCCCGTGTACCTCGTGCTCGTGACGACCCTGCGCCGTCCGGACGACCCCGCCGGGTCGGCCCTGGCGCCGCCGTCCGGACCGACCCTCGGCAACGTCCGGCGGGCCTGGAGCGAGGCGGGCGGCGACACGGTGTCGTTCTCGCAGGCCCTGTTCAACAGCGTGCTGACGACCTGCGCGGTCGTGCTCCTGCTCATCGCGATCGCGGCACCGGCCGGGTACGCGCTGGCCCGGCGCGGCTCCCGGCTGTCCGGCCTGCTGTTCGGGCTCTTCACCCTCGCGCTGATCATGCCGATCCAGCTCGGGATGATCCCCGTGTACGCCTTCATGGCGGAGGCGGGGCTCACCGGCACCCGCGCCGGGCTGATCCTCGTGTACACGGGTCTGCAGATGCCGCTCGCGGTCTTCCTGTACACCGGCTTCTTCCGGGGCATGCCGACCGCCTACGAGGAGGCCGCGCGGGTGGACGGCGCCCGGCCGCTGCGCGTCTTCGCCCAGATCATGTTCCCGCTGGTGCGGCCGGCCACCGGAGTCGTCGCCACGCTGACCGGGCTCTTCGTGTGGAACGACTTCTTCGTCGCCCTGGTCTTCACCGACGGCACCGACAAGGTGACGCTCCCCGTCGCCGTCTACTCGTTCGTCGGCCGCTTCACGGCCGACTGGCCGCTGATCTTCGCCGCCGCGCTCATCGCCGCCGGCCCTGTCGTGGCGCTGTTCGCACTCGCCCAGCGGTCGGTCATGAAGGGCTTCACCAGCACCCTGCACGGGTGAAAGGAGGAGGGCGCGATGACGTCCATCGAACTCGACCATGTGGTCATGCGGTACGACGGCACGCGGGCGGCGGTGGACGACGTCTCGCTCACGGTCGAGGAGGGCGAGTTCTTCGTCCTGGTCGGCCCGTCCGGCTGCGGCAAGTCCACGCTGCTGCGCCTGCTCGCCGGGCTGGAGAGGCCCTCGTCGGGAGCCGTCCGGATGGGCGGCGACGACGTCACCGCGCTGGAGCCCAGGCTCCGCGACGTCGCCATGGTGTTCCAGAACTACGCGATCTATCCGCACATGACCGTCCGCGCCAACCTCGGCTACGGGCTGCGGGTGCGCGGCACCGGCAAACGGGAGATCGCCGCCCGGGTGGACGAGGTCGCGGACCTGCTCGGGCTTGGCGAACTCCTCGGCCGGCGTCCGGCCACGCTGTCCGGCGGGCAACTCCAGCGGGTCGCGATGGGACGGGCGATCGCGCGCCGTCCCCGCGTCTACCTCATGGACGAGCCGCTGTCGAACCTCGACGCCAAACTGCGCGTCTCCATGCGCGCCGAACTGGAGCAGCTGCATCACAGGCTCGGCGTGACCACCGTGTACGTGACCCACGACCAGGTCGAGGCGATGACACTGGGCAGCCGCGTCGCCGTCCTGCACGGCGGCGAACTCCAGCAGGTCGCCACTCCCCATGAGTTGTACGCCCGGCCGGCCAACGCGTTCGTCGCGGCGTTCATCGGCTCCCCGCCGATGAACTTCGCGGTCGGGACTCTGCGGGGAGACGTGCTGGAATTCGGCGGCTTCAAGTTGGGGGTGATCGACCGGACGCGTCCCCCGGTCCACGACGGTGAGCGGATCCTTGTGGGCATCCGGCCCGAGGACCTGCGTGCGGAGGCCGCGCCCGGCGACTGCGTACTGAGCGTGCAATGCGCCGTGCGCCAGGACCTGGGGGCCGATGTGCTGGTGTTCTTCGGGGTCTCGTCAGGCCCTGACGAGACCGCGGAGATCTCGCATGCCACCTTCGCCGAAGAACGAGGGACAAGGCCGGCGGCGACGGGAGCGGAGCGGCTGCTGTGCGCCCGCGTTCCCCCCGCACTTCCGGTCCGGCCCGGCGACAGGCTCGAACTGGCGGTGCGCCCCGAGGCCCTGCACTACTTCGACCTGGCAGGCGGCACCCGCTTCAAGACCGGCTGAGGTGACGCTCATGGATGTCGTCAAGTACCCCGTGCGGGTCGCCGTTGCCGAGCCCTTCGCCCCCGATGAGCCGGTCGCCAGGTGTTCTGTGATCATGGCCGGGCGGTGAAGGCCGGACCGGGCGGGCCACCGAAGGCATCCGGTAGAGGGAGGGCGAGATGGGGACGGAACCGTCGGCGGCCGCCGAGAGGACATCGGCGGGCGTACGGATCAGCGGAATCGTCATCGACGCGGTCGACCTGGAACGCATGGCCCTCTTCTGGAGCCGGCTGCTGGATCTGGAGATCACTCGCCGCGAGGACGAGTGGATCAGTCTCGGCTCCGGACTGGCGCTGCAACGCGTGCCCGAGCCCAAGAGCGTGAAGAACCGGCTCCATCTGGATCTGGTCGCCGACGACCTCGAATCGGCGTGCGCCCGCGCGGCCGAGCTGGGCGCCGTACCGGCCGGTGCACTGCGAGAGGATCTCTGGCAGGTCTGGAAAGACCCGGAGGGCAACGAGTTCTGCATCTGCCGGTCATGATTTGGAGCCACGCCCGCCTTCCTCGATATTGAGGGTCATGACACCGATCTGCGCGGTTGCGTGCGAGTGATGTCGTTCAAGGCGGAGGAGATCTCCAGACTGGCCGAGTCGGGATGGGCCCGTTGCGAATCGGTGGCCGAGGCCGTGGCGCGAGCCGGGCTCCCCGCGGTCACGCCCGAGTATGCGGCGACCGCCTTCTCTGACGATCTGTGGGACGCCGCAGAGCGCGCGGTGTCCGCCCTCCGGGACCACTTCGCGTCGGCTCGCTTCGCGGACGAGGTGACGTACGGCGTCCTTCTGGTGCCCGACCCCGGCAGGCTGGACACCCGGCGTCCGATGGCTCCGGCCGTGCGCGCGGGCCAGCTCGGCGCACCCGCTGAGGACGTGTTCGACGAGCGGCTCGGTGCGGGGGCCCTGGGCATCCGGCCCGGCGGGCCGTGGACGATGGTCGCCACGGTGACCGGGACTTATGGGCCGTCTCTGGGCAGCCACAACCAGGTCATGGCCGGGCCGCCGACGTCGTTCACGGTGGCCGGCACCGACACCAGGGCGTTGATGATCCGCCAGCTGTGGGGTGCCCGCGTCCTGCAGAGCGGCCGCCACCTGCCCGACTGCGAGTCGAACCCGAGGTGGACGTTCACGCTGTTCCCCGGCGAAGGTCTCACCGGCGGTCAGGCCGAGTCCGGCACCGTCCTCAAGGGCAAGGTGCGTTTCCGGCTCGGCAAGCCCGATCGCGGCATCGGATCGGCGCGCACGGCTCCCGCCGTCCTCATCGGGCCTGCTCGTCGCCCGATGTGAGTTTGATAACGGTTGTCATTCACATCTGATTGATCACGGTACCTACTGCGGGCGGACGCCGCCCGCCGCCGGCCCTTGCCGGGAGAACACGACAAACGAAAGGTCATTTGCCATGTCCAAGGTGCGTTTGCCTGGACACAGCACGCTCCGAGGGGTCGCCATCGGCCTGCTCGGGCTGCTGTTCTGCGTTGCCGGAGACGCCTTCTCCGCGCTGGGTGCCGAAGACGAGAAGCAGTTCCCCTTCGCGCCCGGTGCGCTCGGGGCGATCTTCGGCGGCCTCTTCCTCGCGGGATACGCCACGCTCAGGTTCGGCCTGGCGGTGCGGTCGTCCCGCCGCAACGGCGCCGCGGCCGAAGAGTTCCGGCGGGTGCGCGCCTCGGCCGGGTCGGTCCGGTGGCCGATCGTGTGCCTGGGAGTGTCCGGAATCTTCTATCTGCCGCTGCTGGTCGCCTCGACCCAGCGCGTGGGCAGCTTCGCCACCGTGATCGCGGTGGCGTTCTGCGGCCCGCTGAGTGTGGCGATGTGGGGCGCGTTCCGCAAGGCCCGCTACACCGCAGTGGCCTGGCCCGTCCTGGCCGCCGTGGGCCTGTGGGTCATGTCGCTGCAGGAGGAGGCGCACGCCGACATGCTCGGCTACGCCTTCGCCGCCGCGGCCGCGGTCTGCTTCGCCGTCAACGTCAGTGCGGTCGAGAAGCTGGAGGACCGGGGAGCCGAGACGATCGGCCTGGCCCTGGCGGGCCTGCTCACCATCCCGGGCGCGGCCGTCTGGCTGATCGCGGGGGGCCTGGACTGGTTCCAGCCCCGCGTCATCATGCTGGCCGTGCTGACCGGTCTGTTCACCGCGTGCGTGGCTCCGGTGCTGGAGGCGCGGTCCATCGGCTACCTCGGCAAGGAGAAGTTCGGGGTGCTGTCCAGCGGTGAGCCGATCATGAGCCTGCCGGTCGGGCTGCTCCTGCTGGGGGAGGTCCCCGGCTGGTTCGTGGCCGCCGGTGTGCTGATCATCGTGGTGGCCATCGTGGGCAACACCGCCGAACTGGACCGGCCGCTGGTCCGGCTCCTGCGCGGCGATCTCCGATAAGTGACCGCCGTGCCCCCCACCCAAGGGGCACGGCCGTGGTCAGGCCGGGCGGCGGGTGAACCGCGCCGCCGGGCATAGCCGCGCGGCTCGACCAGCCGCGCGATCGCGGCGGGGAGGCATCGCCTCCCCGCCGTTCCGTTCGGCGCCGGCGCCGACGGATCTTGCCAACTGTATTGGCCCGCGTGGTGCTGATCGCTATCGTGATCGTGATCAGTACGGCCGGGGAGTTCCCGCAGCGGCGGGAGCCCGACCGGGGCCGAGAGCCGTGCGACGGCGGCACCGGCGCGGCCGTGCACGAAGGACGAAAGGAACCGCTGGTGAGGCGGGCGAAGACCGCGGTTTCAGCGCGGACGCGCGTCGGTGGCTGGGCCACCGCCGCGCTGATCACCCTGGCGCTGCTGGCGACGCTGCTCGGCGGCGGGCGGGCGGGCCACGCCACCGTCGCCGCGGACGGCAGCGCCTGGCTGTGGAGCCGGACGGCCGGCGAGGTGGGCCGGGTCAACCCGGACAACGGCAGGGTCGAGCGGACCCGGGTGGTGCCCGGATCGCGCGGTCACCGGGTCCAGGTCACCCAGAACGATCAGAATCTGCTGATCCACGACCTGGAGACCGGGCGGGTGTCCTCGCTGAACCTCAGCGGCCTGGGCTTCTCCGGGCAGGCGGACGTGGGCACCCGCGACGACCCCCACCTGGCCATGGGGAACGGTGTCGCCGCCGTCGTCGAGCGGACGTCGGGCCAGGTACGTGCGCTCGACCCGGCCACCCTGCGCCCGACGGGCCCGGTCCTGCAGCTGCCGGGACCGCTGACCGGCGGCGAGTTCGACGCGGCCGGTCAGCTGTGGACGGCCGTCCCCCGGCAGGGCACCGTCACCGCGGTGGAGGTGACCGCCGAAGGCGCCGCCGTCGCCCGGACCGTCGAGGTCGCCGAACCCGACCGGGACCTCGCGCTGACCGTGCTCGACGAGGGCGCGCTCGTGGTGGACCGCGGCGGCCGCGACCTGGTCGCGGCGATCGGCGACGGCACCCGCCGGATCACCGCGCCGGTTCCGCTGGCCGGCGCGCTGGTGCCCGAGCGCACGCACGGTGGCCTGGCCGCGATCACCGTGCCCGCCGCGGGCGCCGTGGTCACGCTCGACGACGTGCGCAAGGGCGGCCCGATCCACTCGTTCCCGCTGCGCGACCCCGTGCAGGAGCCCGCCGTCCCGTTCGCGGGCAAGGTGTACGTGCCCGTGCGGGAGACCGGCCAGGTCCGCGTGTACGCGCCGACCGGCGAGCAGACCGGCGTGCTGAACATGCCGTCCGGACGCGGCGACCTTGAGTTGCAGGTGCGCGAGGGCAACCTGTTCGTCAACGCGCCGGGGAGCCCCGACGCGCAGGTCATCGGCGCCGACGGCCGGGTCCGCACGGTCGGCAAGTACCCGGACGGCAAGGGGCGCGGCGGTGACAAGCCGGTCGCGCCGGGCGGCGGGAACGGACCGCCGCCGGTCTCGGCACCGCCCGCCGATCCGATCTTCCCCGACCCGCCCGACCTGATCGATCCGCCCGGAAAGCGCCCCACGGAGACCGGCACCCCCGAGCCGCCGCGGACCGAGGCACCGGGAAGGCCCGAGAGCCCCAAGCCCTCCCCCGGCAGCCCTCCGGCTCCGTCACCGAGCCTGACCTTCCCCCGCCCGACGTCGAGGCCCACGACCGGGGCTCCCACCAGCCACGCTCCGACGACCAGCGCGCCCACGACGAAGCCCCCGTGGACGAGGCCCCCCACGACAAGGCCCCCCACGACAAGGCCTCCGACAACGAGGCCTCCCACGACGAAGCCTCCGACAACGAAGCCCCCGTCCACGAAGCCGCCCACGACGAAGCCTCCCGCGAGCAACCCGTACACGGCGGTGCAGGTCTGCAACGCGGGCGGTTCGGGCAGCGGCTACAAGGTGCAGCGCTCCAGCTCGTTCTCGGGCGGCAGGATCTACCAGCTCTACAGCGCGACCACCAAGAACAACTGCGCCGTCACGATGAAGACCGCCGACATCGGCAAGGGCACCAACGTCTGGGTCCGCCTCCAGAGCCAGAAGGGCGGCAAGGTCGCGAGCGACAACGGCACGTTCAAGTACTACGCCGGACCGGTGTACGTCCACGCGCCCGGCGACTGCGTGCGCTACTCGGGCGGCGCCTCCGGCGCGAGCGCCTCGGCCGGCTGGGCCAACTGCGGCTGAGACCGGAGCGGACACAGTGGAGAGAGGGAGAGCTTGAGCACAACGACGGCCGAGCCGCCGGCGCTCACCGGCGAGGAGGCGGTGCTGGCCGCCGACGCCTTCGACCGGATGGCGGCGGGCATCGAACGGGTGGCCCGCTGCGATCCGGCGACCGTGCGGCTGGTCCTCACCGCGTTCGCCACCGGCGGCCACGTCCTGCTGGAGGACCTGCCCGGCATGGGCAAGACGACCCTGGCCCGGGCGCTGGCCGCGGTGACCGGCGGCACGGCCCGCCGCGTCCAGTGCACACCCGACCTGCTGCCCTCCGACATCACCGGTGTGACGATCTTCAACGAGCAGAGCCGGGAGTTCGAGTTCCATCCCGGCCCGGTGTTCGCGAACGTCGTGATCGTGGACGAGGTCAACCGGACCTCGCCCAAGACCCAGTCGGCGCTGCTGGAGGTCATGCAGGAGGAGCGGGTCACGGTGGACGGGACCGCCCACCCGGTGCCCCGCCCGTTCCTGGTCGTCGCCACGCAGAACCCGGTGGACCTGGAGGGCACGTTCCCGCTGCCCGAAGCGCAGCTCGACCGCTTCCTGATGCGGCTGTCGCTGGGCTACCCCGGGGAGGAGGCCGAGCTCTCGCTGATGCGCGGCTCGGCCTCGGCCATGGCCGAGCCCGAGGACCTGGCCCCGGTGCTGGACGACGCGGAGGCGGAGCGGCTGGTCGCGGCCGCCGAACGGGTCGCGTTCGCCGACCCCGTCTACGAGTACGTGCTGCGGCTGGCCCAGCGGACCCGGCGGCACCCCCGGCTGCGCGCCGGCGTGTCCATGCGCGCGTCCATCGCGCTGTGCCGGGCCGCGCGCATGTACGCGCTGGCCGACGGCCGGGGGTACGTCACGCCGGACGACGTCAAGGCCCTGGCCGCGCCGGTCTGGGGGCACCGGCTGATGCCGCTCTCGGGCGCCGCGACCGCGGACGAGACCGCCGAACTGCTCGACGGCCTGCTGGCCGAGGTCCCGGTTCCGGGCCCGCACGAGAACCGGCGCTGATCGGTGGCGTGGCCCCGCCCCACCGGCCGCGGCTGGGGGCTGCTCGCTTCGGGAGCCCTGCTGTGCGGTGGCGGCCTCGGATTCGGCTACCTGGCGCCCGGGGCGCTGGGCGCGCTCGCGTTCCCGACCGTCGGGCTGGCGATGGCGCTCGCCGGGCGCCCGCCCGCCGTCCGGGTGCGGCGGCGTGCCACCGTGTCCCGCGTCCGCGCCGGTGATCCCGTCACGATCGTCCTGGAAATGGAAGCCGACTCCGCCGTCGCCGCCGAGCGCGTCACCGGCCCGCAGGGCACGGCCGTGCTGCGGCTGGGCCCCGCCCGTCCCCGGATCAGGTACGAGCTGTCCGCCGAGCGGCGCGGGGTGATCGAGGCGGGCCCGCTCAGCCTGGTCCGCACCGACCCGCTGGGCCTCGTGCGGGCAGCCCGGCCGGCCGCCGACGAGCCGGTCCGCGTGCTGGTGCATCCCCGCCACCACGACCTGGCCACCGTGCCCGCGGCCGGCGCCGGCGGGCGGGACACCTCGTCCGCGGCCACCCGCGCCACCGAGGGCGCCTTCGCGGGGCTGCGCGAGCACGCGCCGGGAGACGACGTCCGCCAGATCCACTGGCGCACCTCGGCGCGCCGCGGGCGCCTGATGGTGCGCGAGCACGCCGACACCGCGCGCCCGGGCCTGACCGTCCTGGTGGACGACCGATACGGCCCCGGCGAACTGGACGCGCTCGCCGAGGTCGCGGCCTCGATCGTGCGGTCCGGGCCGGACGTCCCGGTGGATCTGCGGCTGGCCGGCGGCGGGTACTCGCCGGCCGGCGCGGCGGGCACCGCCCAGCTGGACCTTCTGGCGGAGGCGGTGCCGCGTCCCGACGCCGACTTCGCGGCGGCCTGCCGGCGCCTCCGCTCGGCCCCGTCCGGGCGCGCGGTCGTGCTGATGTCCACCGCGGCGACGCCGCAGGACATGGCCGCGGCGCTTGAGGCGCTCGCCGCGCGCCGCACGGTCTCCCTGCTGGGCCTGGTCGGCTCGGACGGTCCCGGCGACGGCGCGGAACCCGCCGCGCCGCCCGCCGGGGTGCGGATCCTGCGAGCGCCCGACGCCGAGTCCTTCGCCGCGCGATGGAACGAGACCCGCTGGTGGACGCGGTGAGCCGGGTCCGTACCGCACTGTCCGCCGCCGCGGTCGCGACGGCCGCCGCGGCCCCGGCACCCCTGCTGGCGGCGGGGTACGACCGGCCGCCGGCCGTGCTCGCCGTGCTGGTCGTCACCGCGGTGGCCGCGGTGGCGGTGACGACGGCGGCGCACCGGCTGCTCCGCGACTGGGGGCCCGCCGCCGCGATTCCGGCCGGGCTGCCCGTGGCCGCCGCCGGGCTGGTCGCCCTGGCCGCCTGGTCGCCCGGCCAGGTCAAGGGGCCGGCCCCCGCGGCGGTGGACGCCGTGCTGCACTCCGGCGCCCGCATCCTGACCATGGCGCCCCCGGCGCCGGCGACCGTTGACCTGCTGGCGTTCCCGGCGCTGGCGGTCTGGCTCGCGGGGGCCATCGGCACGGTGCTGCGCCGCGACGGCCGGGTCCTGCCCGCGCTGCTGCCGGCCGCGCTGCTCCTCGTCGGCGCCGCCGCGCTCGACCCCGAGGCGGCCGGCCCCGGCTACCGGTCGGCGGCGCTGCTGGCCCTGGCCGCCACCGTCCTGCTGGCCTCCGCGCCGAAGGACCGGCCGGACGCCGCCCGGACCGGGGTCACCCTGCGGATGCGGGACCCGGGGCCCGTCCGCTCCGCCGCCCGTCCCCGGTCGCGGGCGGCCGGCGCGGCGATGGCCTGCGCGGTCCTGCTGCCCGGCGTCGGCGCGGCCGTGGCCGCGCCCGGGATCCTGACGGGCTGGCCCGTGCAGGCCGCCGACCCGCGCGCCGAGGCCCCCGCGGCCGAGACGCCGCTCGACGTGCGCAACCCGTTGGCGTACCTGTCGGCGTGGGCGGCCGACCCCGATGTGCCGCTGATGAACGTGACGGGTCCGCGGACCGAACTGCGGTGGGTCGCGCTCGCCGAGTTCACAGGTCCGACCTGGCTGCCGGACAGTTCGTACCGTCCGGCCGGGCACGTGCTGCCGCCGCCGGAGGAGACGCCGCCGCACACGACCCGGACGTCGGTCCGGGTGTCGGTCCGGAACCTTCCCGGGGACTGGGTGCCGGTGCCGGGGACGCCCACCCGCGTGGACGGGATCTCGGTCGGGCACGACGCGCTCTCCGGCACGCTGCTGTCCTCCGACGGCCCGGTGGCGGGGCGCACGTACACGGCCGAGGGCCTGGTCGCCGACTGGAACGGCGACGAGGCGGCGCAGGCCAAGATCGCGTCCGGGACCGGGTACGAGCGCTACCTCCGGCTGCCGCCCGGCGCGCCCGCGCGGCTGGCCGACATCGCGACCTCGGCCGCGGGGGACGGGACGCCGCACCGGCGCGCCGCCCGCATCGCCGAGTACCTGCGCGACAGCTACACCTTCGAGCCGGGCGCCCCCGGCGGGCACGGCTACGCGGAGTTGTCCGAGCTTCTCGTCCCGCCGGGGCGCAAGGGCGGCGGCGCCACCTCCGAGCAGTTCGCGAGCGCGTTCGCGGTCCTCGCCCGCGCGGCCGGGCTGCCGAGCCGGGTGGTGGTCGGGTTCGGCCCAGGCACAGGCGGCGACGGCGGGCGCGTGGTGCGCACCGGCGACGCGGTCGCCTGGGGCGAGGTGTACTTCGAGGGCCTGGGCTGGGTGCCGTACGACCCGAACCCCCGCGACCGTTCGAAGGCACGGCCGCGGCCGAGCACGGGAGAGCGGTCGGACCGCGACGGCGCGCACCGCGACGACGGTGCGGAGGACCTGGCGGACGGCGGCGCGGGTGGCGCCGGACCGCCGCGCGCGGGCGGGCCGGGCAGCGGCCTGCTCGCAGTCCCCCCGGTCGCGTTGCTTGCCGCCTTCCTGATCGGTGTGCCGCTGCTGCGCCTCTCGCGACTGCGCAGATCGCGCTTCGGACCCGCACCGGACCGGATGCTCGCCGCATGGACGGAACTGCTGGTGGCGCTGCGGCTCGCGGGCCTTCCCGCCCCCGCGTCCGCCACCGCCGCCGACGTGACGGAAAGGCTGGCACGCGAGCTGCCCGAGACCGATCCCGAACGGCTGCGGCGGTTGTGCCGGCTGGTGAACGCGGCCGGCTTCGGCGGTGCGGTCACCGAGGAGGACGCGGCGTTCGCGGTCGCGCAGACCGGTTCGCTGGCCGCCGGGCTGCGGCGCTCACGGTCGCCGCTGCGCCGCCTGACGTGGTGGTGGGACCCGCGCGCGCTGCTTTGGTCGGTTCAGCCGGTCCGCTTGACGCGCCGCGTGCAGACCGGCTCGGCCTGGGCGACCCGGTCGACGTCCACCACCGCTACCACCGTCAGGCAGTAGTCCACGCTCGGGTTCAGCGCCGTGATCACGATCTTCTGGCTCCCCGGGTCCACGGCGGCCAGCGTGGACGGGGGGCGCCCGACCGGCCCGCCGACCACGTAGTGCGCGGCCTGCCCTCCGCTGCGGTCCTGCCAGGAGACCTCGATCGAGACCTGGCCGTCGACGATCCGCACCTGGGCCGGCGCGTACTGCTGGGCGGGCCGGATGGCGGTCGGCGAAGATGAGGGCACCGTCGACCGCTCGGCCAGCGGCCGGTGCTCGGACGTTCTGGAATCGGACAGCAACCCGGTCCCCACGACCCCGACCCCGGCGGCCGCGAGCGCCACCACGGTCGCTATGACCGGGCGCACACGGCGCGGAGACACGGTCCGCTCCTGTTCGCGGGCCTGCTCCGGGACCTGCTTTCCGGCCGGTTCAAGGGTGCCGCCGACCTGGTCAAGGCTGCCGCCGGCAGGGGCCGCCGCCCTCTCCAAGGGCCACGCCGACGGCCGTTCCCAGCTGTCGAAGAACTCGGCGGTCGCGGTCACGGGCGCGGGCGCGGGCGCGGGCGCGGGCGGAGGCGGAGGCGCGGGCGCAGGCATGGGCGCGTGTGGAGGCATGGGCGCGGCTGCGGGCGCGGGAAGGTGCCCGAGCCCCTCCCCCAGCGCGTCGGTGAACGCCTTCACCGTCGGATGCCGCTCGGCGGGGTCGCTCGCCATCGCCCTGGCGAGGGCGCCGGCGAGCCACTCCGGGATGTCGTCTCGCGGCACCTGCGGAACGGGCTCGTTCAGCGCCCGTTCCCGCACCTCCCACCGGCCGTCGGCGGTGAACGGGGCGCGCCCGGCGAGAAGGGCCCACAGCGTCGCGCCCAGGCCGTACACGTCGGAGGCCACGGTCTGCTCCTGGCGGCGCAGCGCCTCGGGCGCCGCGAACCCGGGATCGACGCGTTCCAGACCGACCGGCTCCAGCACGCAGGGCGCCGAATGCGCGCCGAGTCCGCGCAGCGTGGCGGGCCCGGCGAGCAGCGGCCCGCGGTCACCGCGCAGCACGCGCCCGGGGTTCACTCCGCCGTGGATCAGGCCCTCGGCGTGGAGCGCCTGCAACCCCATGCCGACCGAGACCGCGATCTCGACCGCCTCATGCACGGGCAGCAGCGCGCCGGAGTCGTGGTCGCCGCCCGGGCAGTACAGCGACGCCGCGTACCGGCGACCGGTCGCGGTACGCCCGGTCTCCAGCACGGTGACGAGATGGTCGTGGCGGGTGGCCCGTTCCAGCGCGGCCAGCTCGTCCAGCGGCGGATAGGAACCGAAACGCTGGACGCGGAGCGCGACCACCCAGCCGGACTCCTCGTGGACGGCCCGGTAGGTGACCCCGCCGGCACCCTGATGGGCGATCGTGAGGTCGCGGTATCCGCGTACCAGTGTTGGCGGGTCACCGGTGCTGGTCATGGCGGCGGCGTGCTCCCCGTCGTGCGGAGGTCGGGCAGGTTCGGCCGGACATTGATCTTAGCAACCGCCGCGCCCTCAGGGTGCTCGATCGTCGACCTGAGGGCGTGCGCGATGGCGGCGAATGGCCAGCGTCGGCCGCGGGCCGGTCACTCGGCGAGTGGTCCATTGATCCACTGCGGGGGGCCGTGCAGTCTGTACACGGGCCGCCCACTCCGCCGTCGATGGAGACGCCCGTGCGTATTTCGAAGCTCACCACCCACGTCGTCGGCACCGCGTGGCGCACCCTGACCTACGTCCAGGTGCACACCGACGAAGGCCTCACCGGTGTCGGCGAGGCGCGCATGCTCAACCACACCGACGCTCTGCTGGGCTATCTGGCCGAGGCCGAGCGCAACCACATCGCCGGCTCCGACCCGTTCGACATCGAGGACCTCGTCCACCGGATGAAGTACCGCGACTACGGACGGGCGGGCGAGGTGGTGATGTCGGGCATCGCCTGCGTCGAAACGGCCTGCTGGGACATCGTCGGCAAGGCGCTGGGGCAGCCGGTCTGGCGGCTGATGGGCGGCAAGGTGCGGGACCGGATCATGGCGTACGCCAACGGCTGGTACCGGGTCGACCGCACCCCGGACGCCTTCCACGACGCGGCCCGCGCCGTGGTCGAACGCGGGTACCGCGCGCTCAAGGTCGACCCGTTCGGCGCCGGCCGGTTCGAGCTCGACCACGCCGAGACCATGCGTTCGGTCTCCCTGGTCGAGGCGGTGCGCGACGCCGTGGGCCCGGCGGCCGAGGTGTTCATCGAGATGCACGGCAGGTTCTCCCCCGCGACCGCGATCCGGCTGGCGGGGCTGCTGGAGCCGTACGACCCGGGCTGGATCGAGGAACCGTGCCCGCCGGAGAACCACAAGGCGCTGGCGAAGGTCGCCGCGCACACGCGCCTGCCGATCGCGACCGGCGAGCGCATCCACGACCGCATCGAGTTCCGCGAGCTGTTCGAGCTGCAGGCGGCCGACATCATCCAGCCGGACACCGCCGCCTGCGGCGGCATCGCGGAGACCCGCAAGCTCGCGGCGACGGCGGAGACCCACTATGTGCTGGTCGCCCCGCACAACGTCGGCGGGCCGGTGCAGACCGCCGCCAACCTGCACCTCGGCGCGTGCACCCCCAACTTCAAGATCCAGGAGCATTTCAACGACTTCGCCGACGTGGAGATCAAGAAGATCGCGCCCGGCGTGCCCGACGTGGTCGACGGGTACTTCGCGCTGCCCACGGCGCCCGGTCTCGGCGTCGAGCTCGACCTGGACGCGCTCGCCGAGTTCTCCGCGGAGCGGGCCGGCCTCGACCTGTTCGCCGAGGACTGGCATCTGCGGGGAGCCGGCCGATGACACGATCGATCGTCCTGGACGAACCCGGAGTCTGGCGCCTGGTGACGGCGGATCCGCCGGAACCCGGTCCAGGCGAGGCGCTCATCCGGGTGGTCGCGGCGGGCGTCTGCGGCAGCGACCGGGACCTGTACGCCGACACCCGCCCGGCGGGGTTCGCCGCCTATCCGGTGACACCGGGGCACGAATGGTCCGGGACGGTGGCCGCGGTCGGCCCGGGCGCCGACCCGGCCCTGGTGGCGGCCAAGGTCGTCGGCGAAGGCCACCGCTCCTGCCTGACCTGCGACAGCTGCCGCAACGGCGACACGAACCTGTGCGCGAAGGGGTACGACGAGACGGGCTTCACCAGCCCGGGGGCGTTCGCCGAGTACCTGCTGCTGCCCGCCCGGCTGCTGCACGTCCTCGGCGACGACGCCGACCTGCGCGCCGCCGCCCTGCTGGAACCGGCGGCCGTCGCGGCGGCCGGTGTACGGAAGGTCGGCCCACGACCTGGCGAGTCGCTCGCCGTGATCGGCGCGGGCACCCTCGGAGTGCTGACCCTGCAGTTGCTCGGCGCGTACTCGCCGGTCGAGCTCGTCGTCGTCGACCCACGGCGGGAGCGGGTGGAGCCGGCCCTTGAGGCGGGGGCGACGGCGTTCCGGTCACCGGATGAGATCGGTCCGCTGAACGGGCGCTTCGACGCGGTCGTGGAGACAGCGGGCGCGTCCGGGACGGCCCACGCGGCCGTCCGGCTGGCGCGCCGCGGCGGCCGGGTCGCGATTCTCGGCATCCCCGGCGACCCGGCCGACTCGATCCCGACCACGCTGATCGTGACCCGCCACCTCGCGCTGCACACCGTCTTCGGCTCCACGTCCGCCGACTGGGCCCACGTCGTACGCGCGTTCGCCGCGGGCATCCTCGCGCCCGCCCCGTTCGTCACCGATGAGCTGCCGCTCGAAGACTACGAGCAGGCGCTCAAGCTCAGTGGCTCGCCCACCGCGGGCAAGATCCTTCTCCGGCCCTAGTGCGCCCCGGGGCCGGTACTCACTCCCGGGTGCCGCGCGCCGCCCTGTACTCGGCCACGACCAGGTCGGTCAGCTCGGCGACCGAGGTCTCGTCCCGGCGCTTGTCGTAGGTGATCGAGCCGTGCTGGAGCAGGTTCACCCGGTCGCAGACCTCCAGCACCTGGGCGTAGTTGTGCGCGATGATGACGATCGAGACCTCGCCGCGCTCCTTGAGGTCGCGGATCAGGTCGAGGATGAGCGCGCCCTCCTTGGCGCCCATGGCGGCGAGCGGCTCGTCCAGCAGCAGGATCCTGGCGTCCGAGTAGACCGAGCGCGCCACCGCGATGGCCTGCCGCTGGCCGCCGGACAGCTTGGCCACTTCGGAACCGACGTCCTGGATCTGCACTCCCATGTCGTCGAGGTACCGCCGGGCGCGCTTGCGCATCACCCTGTTGTTGAGCAGCGGCCATCGGACGATCTCGCGGTTGAGGAACATGTTGTGGTAGACGGTCAGCTCGTTGATCAGCGCGAGGTCCTGGTACACCGTGTCGATCCCGAGGGAACGGGCGTGCGCCACCGACTTGAGGGCGACCTCCGCCCCGTGCACGATGATCCGGCCGCGGTCCGGCTGGTGGTAGCCGCAGATGGTCTTGATCAGGGTCGACTTGCCCGCGCCGTTGTCGCCGATGAGACCGAGCACCTCGCCGCGGTCGAGGTGCATGGTCACGTCCCTCAGCGCCTCGACCGCGCCGAACCGCTTGGCGATGTGCTCGACCCGGAGCACTTCGCCGGGCGGGGGTTCGGGAGTGCCGGCGGGCGGCGGGCCGGCTGCCGGTCCCGGGGACTCCGTCATGTTCGGCCCGCCCTTCGCAGATTGGCCAGGTAGACGTTGAGGATCATGGACAGCAGGATCGCCAGGCCGAGAATGATGTTGAACGGATTGGCGCTGATCCCGATCAGGTTGAAGCCGTTGCGCAGCTCGGCGAGCACGAACGCGCCGAACAGCGCACCGACGACGGTGCCGGAGCCGCCGGCCAGCGCGGTGCCGCCGATCACCGCGGCCGCCACCGCGGTGAACATCGCGCTCGCGAAGTCCGCGCCGCTCAGCGTCGGGTCGATCGTGTCGGTGCGGAACACCTCGAGGATCCCCGCGAACGCCGAGAGCGCGCCGATGAGCATGAAGTTGCCCACCTTGACGCGGCCGGTCCTGATGCCCGCCTCGTCGGCGCCCAGCCGGTTGCCTCCGACGGCGATCGTGTAGAGGCCCCAGCGGGTACTGGTCAGCACCATCTGGAAGAAGGCCACGATCAGCAGGCACCAGATGAGCTCGGACCATTCCGCGTGGCCGAACCAGCTCTGGACGGTGCCTCGGGCGGCCTGCGGGATCTCCGCCGGGAAGGCGTGCGACGTGGTGAGCGTGATGCCGCCGACCAGGAACAGCATGCCGAGGGTGGTGACGAACGAGGGCACTTTGAGCACCACGGTGATGAACCCGTTCCCGAAGCCGATGACCGCGCCGACCAGCACCGACAGCACGATGGCGGGGATCGGATAGACGCCGTAGTAGTCGATCAGGTAGTGCATCATGAACGGCGCGAACGCGTAGACCGCTCCCGCGGACAGGTCGATCTCCCCGCTGACCAGCAGGAACACCTCCCCCACCGCGATGATCGCGAAGGGTGCGGTGCTCTGCGAGAGGTTCACCTGGTTGCTGTGCGAGAGGAAGATCCCGTCCGTCGAGGCCTGGAAGTAGATCACCAGGCCGATGGCCACGAGGAGGATCGTGGCCTCGCGGCGGCGGAGGAACGCGTCGACGGCGAGGCGGAGCACACCGGACCCCCGCTTCCCGGGGGCCGGCGAGCCCGCCTTGGGCGTTCTCTGGTTGACGACGTCACTCATCCGGCGCTCACTGGTGCGAGATCGCGCCGGTCTTCGGCAGGTACTTCTGCTGCGTCGTCGACCCCTCGTACCTGGTCTTCGACGTCAGGTACGGGTCCACGTTGTCCTTGGTGACGAACAGCAGACCGGTGTTGGTGTCGGACGGCGCCACAAGCCCGCCGGAAAGCTTGTACATGTACAGCTGCAGCACCGGCAGGAAGCCCTGCAGGTACGGCTGCTGGTCGATGGTGAAGTCGAGGTGGCCAGCCTTGATCGACTGGAGCGTCGAGGGGTTGAGGTCGAACCCGCCGGCGACCACGCCCTTCTGTTTCAGGTTGTACTTCGCCACCACCTTGCCGATGTTCTCGGTGGAGCCGGCGTCGACGGCGAACATGCCCTTGAGGCCGGGGTGCCCCTGGGCGTAGGCGTCGATGGTGGACAGTTCCTTCGGCAGCTCGGCGCCGCTCGCCACGTCCGCGAAGTTGATCGACTTCCCGGACGCCTTGATCGCGTCCTTGGCGCCGTCGATCCGCGGCTGGATGTTGAGCGAGCCCGGGGTGGCGATGAAACCGACCGCGTCGCCGCCGGTCATCAGCGCGGCGATGCGCGTGCCCAGCTGGTAGCCGGAGTTGTACAGGTCCTGTCCGATGTAGGCGAGCCGGCTGGACCCCGGGTTGTTCCGGGCGCCGTCGGCGTTGTACGAGACCACCGGGACGCCCTGGTCGAGCGCCTTGTCGACCGGCGTCTTGAACGCCGACTTGTCGACCACGGAGATCGCGATGCCGTCCGCCTTCGCGGAGATCGCCTGGTTCGTGGCGTTCACCATCTCGGAGACGATCGAGTCCTTCGACCCCGTCCACTGGAACGAGCAGCCGAGGAGCGCGCACGCGTCCTGCGCTCCGTACTGGGTGGGCGTGAAGAACGGGTTGGTGGTGACGTGGTTGACGAACACGAACCGCCACTTGGGAGTGGACGGGTAGTTCCCCGGTCCGCCGCCGGCCGCCGCCGAGTCCTTCTTGTTGTCGCTGGAGCACGCGGCGAGCAACGCCGAGGCGGCGGCCGTGGCGCTGACTAAGCCGGCCGCGCTGAGCAGCCGGCGCCGGACCGTCCCCCTGATGTCGAGCGTGTCGATGGCCTCTTCGACCGTGGAGTCTGACTTACTCATGTGGACCTCCTGGGCCCGGCGGGACCGGGCGGGCGATGCGACGCGGATCGGGTCCCGCCGGGGGTGGGCGTCAGCGGGCGCTGAAGGTGTAGACGGTGGTGGTTCGGTAGGTCTGGCCCGGCGACAGCACGGTCGACGGGAAGTTGCCGTGGTTCGGGGAGTCGGGGAAGTGCTGGGTCTCCAGCGCGAACCCGTCGCCCTGCCGGTACTGGTGGCCGCCGGTGCCGTACAGCGTCCCGTCCAGGAAGTTCCCGGAGTAGAACTGGATGCCCGGCTGGTCGGACGAGATCGTCAGCACCCGCCCGCTCGTCGGCTCGCTGACCCGGGCGGCCTGCCGGAGGCCCGACCCGTCGACGACCCAGTTGTGGTCGTAGCCGCGGCCGAAGACCATCTGCTGGTGGCCGTCGCGGATCCGGTCGCCGATCGGTGTCGGCCTGGTGAAGTCGAGCGGCGTGGAGGCGACCGGCGCGAGCTGACCGGTCGGGATGAGGGTGGAGTCGACCGGCGTGTAGCGATGCGCGTTGAGCTGCAGGACGTGGTCGTAGATGGTGCCGGTGCCCTCGCCCGCCAGATTGAAGTACGAGTGGTTCGTCAGGTTGACGATCGTCTTCTTGTCGGTGGTGGCCCGGTAGCCGATGCGGATCGAGTCCTTGGTGATCGTGTACGTCGCGGTGGCGTGCAGGGTGCCCGGGTAGCCCATCTCCTTGTCCGGGCTGGTGTAGTCGAGCCGCAGCGAGGGATCACCGTGGTCGCTGCCCGGGGTCGCCGTCCAGACCTTCGTGTCGAAGCCCTTGGTGCCGCCGTGCAGGCTGTTGGGGTCGTTGTTGATCGGCAGCTGGTAGGTCACGCCGTCGAGGGTGAACTGCCCCTTGGCTATCCGGTTGGCGTACCTGCCGATGAGGGCGCCGAAGTACGGGCCGGGGTTGTTCTTGGCCACATAGTCGCCGAGGCCGGCGAAGCCCAGGGCGACGTTGCCCATCCGGCCGCGCGCGTCCGGCACCTCGATCGTCTGCACGATGCCGCCGTAGGTGATGATCCGGACGCGGATGGACCGGTTCGTGATCGTGTAGCGCCAGACCTTGGTGCCGTCCTCGAGGGAACCGAACAGGTCCTTCTTGATGCCCGGTTTCAAGGTGGAATGCGTCGCGCGCGCGGGCGCCGCGGAGGCCGCCGTGCCCGCTCCCGTCATCGCGCCCGCCAGCACGATCGCCGCGCAGACTCTCCCGGCCAGGCCTGCGCCTGGGGATCTACCTGATCTACCTGGCCTGAGCATGGGCATTCCCTTCTCGGGTGGGGGTGGATGTGCCCGTCACGTGGTCGGACGGCCGGATGCGCGCGGCCGGACGCGCGGCCGGACGCGCGGCCGGATCTTCCCCGTCCTGGAACTCATTTCACGCTCCATGTTCGAAATTTCGAACAGAGTCCGAAATCCCCCGTGTTTGAGGACGCTAGACGGAGGCGCGCCGAGCGTCAACGCCCCATCTTGCTAAGCTCCGTTCGACATTTCGCATCTGATTCGACCGACGATTTCGTTCGGGACACCGTCCGGAGATCCGCGGATCGCCGGTCCAGGGCGAAGGCGCTACCGGGGGAAGGTGAATCGATGGCTCGCGCGGTCCCCGCGGTCAGCCGGGCGCTGGACATCCTGGAGCTCTTTCTCGACCGGCCGGCCCTGTCCGCACCGGACATCACCGAGCGGCTCGGGCTGCCCCGCACCACCGTGCACGAACTGCTCACGACGCTCGTCGACCGCTCATACCTGGTCCCGGCCGGCGGCACGCCCACGCGGTACCGCCTGGGCATGCGCACGTTCCAGCTGGGCAGCGCGTTCGCCGAGCGGCTCGACCTCGCGCAGGAGGCGCAGGTCGTCGCGCAGAAGGTGGCGGCGGACTGCGACGAGACCGTCCATGTCGCGGTGCTCGACGGCACCCACGTGGTCTACATCGCCAAGGTGGACAGCACCCACCCGGTGCGCATGGTGTCCGCAGTCGGCCGACGGCTGCCGGCCCATTGCACCGGGGTCGGCAAGATGCTGCTGTCCGGGCTCTCCCCGGAGGCGCTGGACGCGCTCTTCCCGCGCGACCGCGAGCTGCCGGGCATGACGCCGAACAGCATCACCTCGCCGTCACGGCTGCGCGCCCACCTCGCCGAGGTACGGGAGCACGAGCTCGCCTACGACCACTGCGAGTCGAACGAATCCGTGCATTGCGTCACGGCGCCCATCTACGACCACGGCGGCGGCATGATCGCGGCGATGAGCATCTCGGTCCCCACGATGCGATGGGACGACGAGCGGAAGCGGGAATGGAGCGAGCTGGTACGCAAGGGCGCCGCCGCCCTGTCGCAGCGGCTCGGCCATCGCCCCGGCCCTGTGAGTTCGGCGAGCTGAACGGCGGTCGCGCGACGACGAACCAGCCGCCGGGAAATGCCCGCCGGCTGGTCTCGGTCGCGCTTCGGTTCAGGCGGTCTTGGGGGTCGCTCGCATGCCCACGTAGCAGACCTCGCTGCCGTCGGCGAGGGTCGAGAAGACGACCGGCATGTAGTCCTCGCTGAAGGAGGGGCCGGCGCCTGAGGCGGCGAAGACCTTGTCGGTGACGGGCTCCAGGTCCATCTCCAAGGGCGGCGACATGTCCTTCATGTCGCCGACGAACTCGTACCGCATGTGGGGCGAGCCGTCGTCCTTCCGGGAGACGGTGATGACGACGCCTTCGCGCTTGTACGTGCCGAGCAGCGGCGCGAGGTCCACGGCGGGGGCCGGGTCCGCCGGGGCGAACGGGGCGGGCATGGTGACGCCGGCGAGTTCGGCGAGCAGGTCGCGGAACAGGTCGGCGTACAGCAGGCGGGCCGCGCCGCCGTTGGTCATGAGGGCCACGGCGACGTTCGCCTGCGGGACGACGCGCAGGTAGGCGTACTGGCCGATGGCGGCGCCGTCGTGGCCGTAGCCGGCGATGCCGTCCCAGTCGTAGAGCGTCCAGCCAAGGCCCCAGCCGTCGGCGCTGACCGTCCACTTGTCGGGGACGTCCACCTCGCGGTGCTGCATGGCGGCGACGGCGTCTGCGGACAGGACGCGGGCGCCGTCGGGGGCGAGGCCGCCGTCGAGGTGCAGGCGGGCGAAGCGGGCCATGTCGCCGGCGGACACGATGACCCGGGCGGCCGGGCCGACGGAGCGCGGCATCAGGTCCCAGGACGGGGCCGGGTGGGGGTCGGCGCCGGGCTCGCCGAGGTGGCTCATGGCGACGCGGAAGCGCAGCGCCTCTTCGGGCAGCGTCACCGAGCGCTCCAGGCCGAGCGGGGCGAAGAGGAGTTCCTTGAGGGCCTGGTCCCAGGTCAGTCCGGTCACTTTCTCGATGAGGCGGCCGAGGACGATGTAGCCGAGCCCGCCGTAGGAGATCGCGGTGCCGGGCGGGCAGTCCAGGGCCACCCGGCGGGCGGCCTCGACGTACCTGGCCAGGCAGTCGTCGCCCCGGCCGCCGTCGAAGTTGAAGTCGTTGGTCACGCCGCCGGTGTGGGAGAGCAGCTGGCGGACGGTGATCGTCCTCGTGGCCTCCGGGTCGGGGGTGGCGAACTCCGGCAGGGTGTCCACGACCGGCGCGTCCAGGTCCAGCTTTCCCTCGTCCACCAGGCGCATGATCAGGGTGGCGGTGTAGACCTTCGCGATCGAGCCGGACAGGAACACCGAGTCGGGCGTCACCTCGACGCCGGTGCCTCGGTGCAGCACTCCGCTCGCCAGCTCGTGCACCTGCCCGTCGATCACCACGGCCAGGCTCGCGCCGGGGACGTGGTGGGCGGCGCGCAGCTCGTCGAAGCACCGCTGCCAGCGGGCGAGGTCGAAGCGCCTGCCGGCGGAGTCGCGGACGCCCCACTCGCCCTGGACCTTCCAGTCGCCGTCGGCGTTCCAGTTCATCGTCTCGTTCATCGTGCTTCCTTTCGGCAGAAGAGTGAGGTCAGAAGGGTGAGAGGTCAGGAGAGGGCGGGCTCGGGCGCGGCTTCGGGCGCGGCTTCGGGCGCCGCCTCGGGACGGGGTGCCGGGGCGGGCTTCTCCCGCAGGACGATCAGGGCCAGGACGGCCGCCGCGAGCACTCCGGCCGCGCTGACCGCGAAGGCGGAGGACATGGCGGTGGTGAAGGCGTCGCGGGCGGCGCCGGCGAGGGCGGTGTCGCCGGTGCGTCCGGCCACCGCGAGCGCGTCGCCGACGGAACGGGCGGCCCGGCCGGGGGCCGAGCCGGACATCGTCCCGGTGAAGCCGCTGGAGACGATGCTTCCCAGGACGGCCACGCCGAGGGCCGCGCCGGCCTGCTGGACGGTGTCGTTCAGGGCGGAGCCGACGCCGGCGTGCTCGCCGGGGATGGTGCCCATGAGGGCGGAGACGGCCGCGGGCATGGCCAGGCCGCCGCCGGCGCCGAGCAGGAACAGGCCGATGGCCGGCTGGACGAACCCGCCCTCGGCCGACAGGGCGGCCAGGACGCCGAACCCGGCGGCCATGCCGGTCAGGCCGGCGGCGATCAGCGCCCGGTGGCCGATGCCGGAGAGGACGGTGGCACCGAGGGTGTTGAAGGCCACCGAGGCGACCGCCAGCGGGATGAACGCCAGCCCGGCCTGGGTGGGCGTGAACCCGAGGACGTACTGCATGTACTGGGTGAGGACGAGCAGCAGCCCGCCGTTGCCGATCTGCACGAGGGTCAGGGAGAGGCTGCCGCCGCTGAAGGCACGGTGGCGGAACAGGCCGAGCGGCACCATCGGGTGCGGGGTGTACAGCTCCCAGGCGACGAACCCGCCCAGCGCGAGAACCGTGACCGTGAGCGCGGGCCAGGAGAGGCCGTGCGGCAACTCGATGATCGTCCAGATCAGGGCGGTCATGCCGGCCATGGACAGCACCGCGCCCAGCGGGTCGGGCCTGCTCGCGGGCCCCTTGGACTCGGGCATCAGGAGCAGCGCCGCGGCGATGGCGAGGACGGCGACCGGCACGTTGATCAGGAAGACCGCGCCCCAGTGGAGGTGGGCGATCAGCGCGCCGCCCAGCACCGGCCCGCCGACCAGGCCGAGCATGGCGACCGCGCTCCAGCAGGCCATGGCGCGGCGCCGTTCGGCGGCGTCGAAGACGGTGATCAGGATCGACAGCGTGCTCGGCATCACGAGCGCGCCGCCGACGCCCATCACCGCCCGGGCGGCGATCAGCTGGGCCGGGTCGGCGGCGCAGGCGGCGGCGAGCGAGGCCGCTCCGAACAGGCCGAGGCCGATGACGAGGACGCGGCGGCGGCCGAACCGGTCCGACAGGCCGCCCGCGGTCAGCAGCAGACCGGCGAAGACCAGGATGTAGGAGTCGAGGATCCACTGCGTGTCCTGGGGGCTCGCGCCCAGGTCGGCGGCCAGCGGCGGGATGGCCACGGCCAGCGCCATGTTGTCGATGACCAGCACCATCGCGCTCAGGCACAGCACGATCAGGATCAGCCAGCGGCGGGGGCTGCGCGTCTGCATCGGGGACCTCTCACATTGGGGGCGAACGCTGTACTCGTGATGCGAACACTGTACGCATCACGGAACGCTGTACGCAAGTGCGAACGTCGAACGCTAGGATGGGGGCATGTCAGCCGCCAAGCCGCCCATCCCCTCGGTGTGGGCACGCCCCCGCACGAAGAAGGAACAGCCGGCCCTGAGCCGCGAGCGCATCGTCGCCGAGGCCATCCGGTTCCTGGACGAGGAGGGCCTGGAAGCGCTCAGCATGCGCAGCCTGGCCGTCCGGCTGGGCACCGCGGCCACCTCGCTCTACCGGCACGTGGCCAACAAGGACGAGCTGATCGAACTGATCGTGGACGAGCTGTACGGCGAGCTCCGCGTGCCCGCCCCGGCAGGCGCGGCGGACTGGCGGGAGCCACTCGCAGGCTGCGCCCAGAGCCTGCGCGCCATGATCATCCGCCACCCCTGGGTCGCGGCGGTGCTGGGTCAGGTCGGCCTCGCCGAACTGGGGCCCAACCTGATCGACCAGTCGGAGCGCATGCTCGCCCTCTTCCACGCCGCCGGGCTCCCTCCCGGCGAGGCCGAGCAGGCCATGAACGGCCTGCTCGCGTACGTGATCGGGATGAGCATCAGCGAGGCGGCGTACCTGTCCATGCTCGCCCGCAGCGGCCGGACCGAGCAGGAGTGGGCCGAAAGCCTGCGTCCCGCCGCCGAGCAGGCCCTCGACGATCACCCACGGCTGCGGGAGGAGTTCGCCACGCGGCGGGACGACGATCCCGCCCGGCTGCGCGACGTCAACTTCGCCTACGGGCTCGACCGCTTCCTCGACGGCCTCCAGGCCAGGCTCGCCCCGTCCTGAGGCCGTCCGGGCCTCAGCGGCTCAGCGCGGTCTCCCGCTCCACACGCGACAGTTTCTCGGGATTGCGGACGAAGTAGAGTCCGCTGACGAGGCCGTCCTCGACCCGCATCGCCACGATGCCGTCGATCTCCCCGTCGAGCCGCAGGATGAGCCCCGGGCAGCCGTTGACCTGCACAGGCTCGACCGTCACCTCGACTTCGAGCCTCTTGAAACCGAGGGTCATCAGGCGGGCCACCTTGCCGGCCCCCACGATGGGCCGCAGGATGGCCTGCTTGCGTCCGCCGCCGTCGCTCAGGAGGACGACGTCCGGCGCGAGGATGTCGAACAGGTCCTGCAGATCGCCGGTTTCGACCGCCCGCTGGAACGCCTGGAGCGCGGCCCGGGTGTCGGCCGGTGAGATGACGTCGCGTGGCCGGCGCGCGGCGACGTGCGAGCGGGCCCGGTGCGCGATCTGGCGGACCGCGGGCGCGCTCTTGCCGACGGCCTCGGCGATCTCGTCGTAGGCCAGGTCGAACACCTCGCGCAGCACGAACACCGCCCGCTCGGTCGGCGTGAGCGTCTCCAGCACCAGCAGCATCGCCATCGAGACGCTGTCGGCCAGCTCCACGTCCTCGGCCACATCAGGCGAGGTCAGCAGCGGTTCGGGCAGCCAAGGGCCGACATAGGACTCCTTGCGCCGGTGGAGCGTGCGCAGCCGGTCCAGTGCCTGCCGTGTGGCGATCCGCACCAGGTAGGCGCGCTGATCCCGCACAGTCGCGAGATCGACGCCCGCCCACCGCAGCCAGGTCTCCTGCAGGACGTCTTCGGCGTCCGCGGCCGAGCCGAGCATCTCGTAGGCGACGGTGAACAGAAGGTTGCGGTGCGCGACGAAGGCCTCCGTGGCGGAATCCATGCGTTCCCCCCGAGCGAGCGGCTCGGCGCTGCTCGTTGCCGGCTCGCTGCGCTCGCTCATAGACGACTCCTGCCAGTTCGAATTCGACTCTGCCACACGCACAAGACGCCGGCGCCCGCCGCTTTGTGACACCCGCTTTCGGTGGCGTACGCCACATGACGGCGCCGTCACAAGGATCGGGCCGCCGCCGTCTCGTGTTCGTCAGGACGCCGCGCGAACGATCCGCGGCACGCAACACCGTGAGTGAGGACTAGGCATGGCAACTACGAAGGGGCAGGCCGCGGCGGCCGGTTCGCGCCGCTGGGCCGCCCTGCTCTTCATCGGGCTGGCCCAGATCATGATCGTTCTGGACGCCACCGTCGTGAACATCGCGTTGCCGTCGCTGCAGCGGGACCTGGGGATCTCCGACGGCGACCGGCAGTGGATCATCACCGCGTACACGCTGGCGTTCGGCAGCCTGCTGCTGCTCGGCGGCCGGATCGCCGACTACACCGGCCGCAAGCGGACCTTCCTGATCGCGCTGATCGGCTTCGCCGGAGCGTCGGCGCTGGGCGGTGCGGCGGGCGACTTCGAGATGCTGCTGATCGCCCGTGCCCTGCAGGGCGCGTTCGGCGCCTTGCTCGGGCCGTCCACGCTGTCGCTGCTGACCGTGACGTTCACCGAGCCGAAGGACCGCGCCAAGGCGTTCGGGGTCTGGGGCGCCATCGCCGGCGCGGGCGGCGCGATCGGGCTGCTGGCCGGCGGGGCGCTCACCGACTACCTGGACTGGCGCTGGTGCCTGTACGTCAACATCCCGATCGCGGCGATCGCGGCGATCGGCGGGTCCGCGGTGCTGACCGAGTCGCGGCGCGAGGGCGGGGCCCGGTTCGACATCCCCGGTGTGCTGCTGGTCACCGGCGGGCTGGTCGCGGTCGTGTACGCCACCAGCCGGGCCGAGTCCGACGGCTGGGGTTCGGCGACGGTCGTCGGCCTGTTCGCCGCCGGCGCGGCGCTGCTCGGCGCGTTCGCCCTCGTCGAGAGCCGGGTGGCGCAGCCGCTGCTGCCGCTGCGCGTGATCGCCGACCGGACCCGCGGCGGCGCCTACCTGGCCGTGGGGCTGGCCGTCATCGGAATGTTCGGCGCGTTCCTCTTCATGACCTACTACATGCAGATCGTCAAGGGGTACTCGCCGGTCAGGACGGGCGTCGCCTTCCTTCCGATGGCCACGGCGGTCCTGGTGTCGGCCGGCGGCCTCACCACCCGGCTGCTGCCCAGGGTCCAGCCGCGGATGCTGATCGTTCCCGGCATGCTCATCGGCTCCGCCGCGATGCTGTGGATGCTCACCCTGGAAGCCGGCACCTCCTACGCACGCGGCGTGCTGGTCGTGCAGCTCCTGTTCGGCCTCGGGGCCGGCATGATCATGCCGGTGGCCATCAACTACGCCACCCACGGCGTCGACCAGGGCGACTCCGGCGTGGCGTCGGCGAGCGTCAACACCGCGCAGCAGATCGGCGGCTCGATCGGCACCGCGCTGCTCAACACCATCGCCACCAGCGCGACCGCGGACTACCTCGCCTCGCACGCCTCGCACGGCATGGACCCGGCCCTCGCCAAGCAGGCGGTCGTGGAGGGCTTCTCGACGGCCAGCGCCTGGGCCGCTGGGATCATCCTGGTCGGCGCGCTGATCGTCGCCGTCGTGATGAACACCCCGCGCCCCGAACACCAGGCCGTCGCCGAGGACGCCGAACCCGCGGGGGCGGCCGAGAGCGCCGAACCGCTGCCCGCACACCCCTGACCCCCCGGCATGGCCCATCCGGCGTGGTCAAGGGATCTCTCCACGAGAGGTTCCTTGACCACGCCGCTTTGGCCTCCGATGAGTTTCGCGCGCTCGCCTGGTCTCCATGGGTTGCAAGGTGCCGCACCGGCACGCAGCCGAGACCCAGGTTCGGAGAGATGCCGACATGACCTCCAAGCCACTACCTCACGTCGTCGACGAGCAGAGCTGGCGGAAGCAGCTCGACGAGCTGCGCGCGCGTGAGAAGGCCGCCACGAGGGAGCTCGACGCCATCGCCGCCCAGCGCCGGCGGCTGCCCATGGTGCGGCTGCCCGACTACACCCTCCAGGGACCGGACGGCCCCGTCCGGCTCGTCGACGTCTTCGACGGAAAGAACCAGCTGATCGTCTACCACCACATGTGGACCCCCGGAGAGGAGTGGCAGTGCCCGGGCTGTACCGGGTTCACCTCCCAGTTCTGGAAACTGGAGTTCCTCGACGAATACGACGCCCGCTTCGTCATCGTCACCCAAGGGGCGATCGATGAGGCCCTGGCCTACAAGCGGCGGGTCGGCAACGCGATGGACTGGTACTCGACCGCCGGCAGCTCCTTCGGCAGCGACATGGACGCGCCGCCAGGGGGCGGCTTCGCGGTCAACGTCTTCCTCCGCGACGGTGACACCGTCTACCGCACCTGGCACACCAACGGGCGCGGCACCGAGCAGCTGAGCCACACGTTCCCGCTGATCGACCTGCTCCCCTACGGCCGCCAGGAAGAGTGGCAGGACGTCCCCGAGGGCTGGCCGCAGGCGCCCACCTACAGCCACTGGTGGCCCTCCGAGCGCTACGCGCGCTACAGCGAGGGAGCGCAGTAGGCCCGCAATGGCGCCGGGCCTTGCGTTCAAGTCGGCTTGAACTCCTACGGTCGGCTCGTCGTGGTGGCGAGCCGACCGAAGGGATCAAGGGTGGACACGACGAGCGGGCGGGCCGGGGGCGCACTGGCGTTGGTCCCGGTGTTCTCGGGGACGTTCATGGCGCTGCTCGACCTGACGATCGTGAACGTGGCGGCGCCGAGCATCCAGGCCGACCTTCACACCGATCTGGCCGGGCTGCAGTGGATGGTGGACGGCTTCGCGCTGGCACTGGCGTCGCTGATGCTGTCGGGTGGATCACTGGGAGACCGGTACGGGCGTAAGCGGGGGTTCCTTTCCGGTCTGGGGCTTCGTGGTCGCCTCGGTGCTGTGCGCCCTGGCACCGACGCTCGCGATCCTGGTCACGGCCCGGTGCCTGCAGGGCGCCGCGGCGGCGGTCATCGTCCCCGGCGCGCTGTCGCTGATCGGGCAGGCCGTACCCGACCCGCGGGCCCGAGCCCGGGTCATGGGCTACTGGGGCATGGCGGGCGCCCTGGCCGTCATCGCCGGGCCGCTGCTCGGCGGGCTGCTGGTGGACACGCTCGGATGGCCGAGCATTTTCCTGGTGAACGTGCCGGTGGGTCTGGCCGCCATCGCGACCGGCCTGCGCGCGATTCGCGAAAGCGCCGATCCGCAGCATGCGGCGCTGGACCCGCCGGGCAGTCGCTGGTGATCGGTGCTCTGGGCGCGTTGTCGTACGGAGTGATCGAGGCCGGGAGCCATGGCTGGGGGTCGTGGATCACGATCGGTGCCCTGGCCGCCGCCGCGCTGGCCGCCGCCCTGCTGCCGGCCGTGGAGCGCCGGGTCGCGCGGCCGCGGTGCTGGAGCTCGTGCCGCGGGAACGGACGGGCATCGCCGCCGCCACCGTCAGCACCGCCCGCCAGGTCGGTACGGCGCTGGCAGCCGCCCGCCGGATCGTGGTTGGGGCACTCCAGCAGATGGTCCAGGTAGGCGCGGGCGGTACCCAGCCGTTGGACCTGAGCATCGATGGCCCGCACCCGTCCCCGCACGATGGCCCGCCAGTCCTGGCCGTCACCGCCGACCCGCGAGCACCGAGCCGATCCCGAACCGCCGCCACCTCGCCGATCGGAAGAAGCCCGTCATCCATGAACCCATTTGACTTCAGGTCGGCTTGAGCTGACAACTCGGCGCATGGAAGGGGCGGCCGATTCCGGCCTTCATGGTTTCGCGTTCGGCCCTCTTGCCGGGCTTAGGATGCGTCCCGATCATGTCGATCATGGTGCGGCAGAACGGAGACCCCGGATGCGAAATGCACGACGATTCGGCCTGTTCGCGGCCGTGATGGCGGTCATGGTCTTCTGGGGCGGCACGCAGGCGGGTGCGGCCGAGCCGCCTCACAACGTCCACTGGCTTTACACGCTGAGCGGTAGTGGCGCCGTCTTCTTCGACGCCGATCTGGCGGGGTATCCCTCGTACGAGAAGATCACCGTGTGCGACAACACCACCGACCAGCGTGGAATCGTGGCCTACCTGGAGGGAACGGACCCGAACGGCGACGAGCCCACCGACCCCGCCGGTTACGTCTTCAAAGACCCGTCCAACGACGGGCAGTGCCATTCATGGGCCACCAACTACTTCGCCGACGGGTATCGCGTGTTCGTCGAAGTCTGCGAGTACCACGGCGACATCTGGGAGAGGTGCGCCTACGCCCACGGTGTGGCGTAAGGCCTATTCAGCGGCACTGAAAACGGGGCGGAGCTTCTCTCCGAGAGTGCGGCCGACCAGTGGTTTCAGGATAATCGTGTCACCGGAGTCCACGACGACACTGGGGCAGTCGCCGTCCTCATTGGTCGTGCCCGGCACACTGAGCGTGGCCACCTTCTTCCCGGTTCGGGCCTCCCGCACGATCACCTCGTAACGGGATTCATAGAACGGGTATTTCTTGCTCTTCTTCAGGTTGCTGAAATAGCAGCTCACCGTGCCGGACCGGCGTACGGGCTGACCGTCGTACACACAGGCGACGAGCTGCCAGCCATCCGGAATTCGCCCACTGGGTATCTGCATGTCGTCGGGGATCGTGGACAGGTCCTTGCTGTCCATCGCGTCCTCCGGCTCACCGGGATCCAGCTGGACCTCGATCGGGTGGATGTAGTGCGGCCCCGTCCCGGTGTACGGGTCGCTGGACGGCCGCCACGGCTTCGGGTCCTTCTTCCGGCAGGCGGCCTCGTCGACGTCCACGTTCGGGGTCCACGTCGGGCGCGGAGCCGACGTCGCCGGCCCCGGCGGCGAGGCGGCTTGGGTCGGCCGTGTATCCGCTGCTTCGCCGGAGCATGCCGCCGACGCCCACAACATCGCCACTACGGCCGCCGCCAGACCGCTTTTCGGACGACGACCGCGAACCGGCTGAGGAATCATCTTCGTCCTGAGGGGGAGACCGCTACCTACGCCGAACTGTATCGACGTCCGGTGGCGGCCGGGGCCGGGTGACAATGCAGTGGTGACCGAAAATCGGGGGGAGGACGCCCCGGCCGGGCCGTTCGCCGGCCGGACGGCGTGGGCGCGCAGCCTGCAGACACCGCTGCGGGAGTTCCTGCGCACCGAGACGGGCGGCGCCGTGGTCCTGCTCACCGCGACGCTCGCCGCGCTGGCCTGGGCGAACGTGGACGCGTCCGGCTACGAAAGGGCATGGGGGACGCAGCTGTCGATCCGCCTCGGCGGCGCCGGCATCACACAGGATCTGCGCCACTGGGTCAACGGCGGCCTGATGACGATCTTCTTCTTCGTGGTCGGGCTGGAGGCGCGCCGCGAGTTCGACATGGGGGAACTGCGCGACCGGCGCCGCCTGGCGCTGCCGCTCGCCGCCGGGCTGGGCGGGATGGTGGTGCCGGTGGCGATCTACCTGGCCGCGAACGCGGGCCGGCCGTCCCAGCACGGCTGGGGCATCGCGATGTCGACCGACACCGCTTTCGCGCTGGGCGTGCTGGCGCTGGTCGGGCGGAGCTTCCCGGCGCGGCTGCGCGCCTACCTGCTCACGGCCACCGTGGTCGACGACGTCGTCGCGCTCGCGGTCATCGGGATCTTCTACAGCGAGGACGTCTCGGTGCCGCCGCTGCTGCTGACGATCGCGATCTTCGCGTTGACGATGATCGTCCGTGCCCTCGACGTGCGGCAGACGGCGGTGTACGTGGTGCTGGGGTTGGCCGCGTGGGCGGCGATGCAGTCCTCGGGCGTCGAACCGGTGGTCGTCGGCCTGGCCATGGGGCTGCTGACCTACGCGCACCCGGCGGCGCGGACCGATCTGGAACGCGCCACGGAGGTCTTCCGGCTGTTCCGGGAGCAGCCGACGCCGGAGTTCGCCCGGTCGGCGCAGACCGAGGTCGCCGCGGCGATCTCACCGAACGAACGGCTTCAGCTGCTGATCCACCCGTGGACGAGCTATGTGATCGTGCCGCTGTTCGCGCTGGCCAACGCCGGCATCACGATCAGTGCCGGCTCTCTCGGCCGCGCGTTCACCTCGCCGGTCACGCTCGGCATCCTGATCGGCTACGTCGCCGGGAAGCCGGTGGGCATCCTCGGTTTCTCGTGGCTCGTCCGGCGGCTCAGCCGGGGCCGGCTGCGTCCGCCGGTCGGGTGGGCCGCCGTCGGGGGCGGCGGCGCCATCGCCGGCATCGGATTCACCGTGGCGCTGCTGATCGCGACGCTGTCGTTCAGCGGTGAGCGGCTGGAGGACGCGAAGATCGGCGTGCTGTCGGCGGCGCTGTGCGCCACGGCCGTCACCTGGGTGGTCGTCCGCGCCACCGCGCTGCTGCCGCCGCGGCGCCGGCTGCGGGCGCTGCTGGGGACCGCGGAGAGCATCGTCGACCTGGCCGCGCCGGTCGATCCGGACCGCGACCACGTCCGAGGGCCCGCCGGCGCGCCGGTCACCGTCGTGGAGTACGGCGACTTCGAATGCCCGTACTGCGGGCAGGCCGAGCCCGTGATCCGGGAGCTGCTCGCCGGGCACGGGGACGTCCGGTACGTGTGGCGGCATCTGCCGCTCAACGACATCCACCCCCGGGCGCAGCTCGCGGCGGAGGCGGCCGAGGCCGCCGCCGCACAGGGCGCGTTCTGGGACATGCACGATGTGCTGCTCGAACACCAGGACGCGTTGCGCCCGCGCGACCTCGTCGGCTACGCCGAGGACCTCGGTCTCGACCTCGACCGGTTCCGGGCCGACATGCGCCGGCACATCGGCGCGGGGCGGATCGCCGAGGACGTCGACTCGGCCGACCTGAGCGGCGTCTCCGGCACCCCGACCTTCTTCGTCAACGGACGCCGCCACCTCGGCGCCTACGACATCGCCACCCTCTCCGCCGCCGTCCGTGGCGCCCGGAAGCGCGCCGCTGTCCGCGGCTGACGGCCGCGCCGCGTTCCGTCCCCGGTGTCCTACTGGCCGTGGGGGGTGATGGCGCGGGCGTGGGTGCTCAGGACATGGCTGAAGAGGGCGGGGGCACGGGTGCCGCCGGCGGCGTCGGGGAGGACCTCGGGGGTCAGGGTCCACTCCGCGCCCACCCAGGAGTCGCCGATGCTGCCCTCGCTTGAGGGGAGGTCGTTGCAGGACTGCTGGACCCGCATGGCGCGCACGGAATCGCCGGTGGGGGTGTCGGTCTCCACCAGCAGCACCGGGACACCGACCAGCGGCCCGTCCTCGACCAGACGCAGGATCTGGTGCGCCTCCTCCCCGGCGAGGGCGGCGCCGGCGTCGAGGACGACCACCAGCCGAATCGGGGGGCCGGCGGACGACCGGTCGTCGTCGCCGCCGATCCGGCGCAGGTCCACCAGGTCGAGGAGGCGGCGGAGGCGCTCGGCGGCGGCCGGGCCGGTGGCCACCCCGCCGCCCAGCAGGCGGGCGCCGGTGGACGGATCGAACCCGTGCAGCCAGCCGGCGCCCGACAGGCCCGCCGCGTCGATCACCTCCAGGCCGGCGACCCCGGGCGGGACGGCGGCCAGGAACCGGGTGGCCAGCGACCAGGCGTAGGCGGCCGAGTCGCCCGGCATCGTGCCCCGCGAGACCCACACGGCGCGCCGCCAGGGCAGCCGCAGGATGAGCGGTACGCGCAGATCGGGCAGCTCGGCGGTGGACAGCCGGCCCAGCAGCATCCCCTCGGCCAGGTCGGTTCGGGGCTGCCAGGTCAGCCAGGCGGGCGCGTCGAAGGGCGCGGCCTCGGGGGTGATGTGCGGTTCCACGCGGGCCAGTTCCTCGCGCAGCTGGGCGGCGTCGGACCGCAGCCGCTGGTCGGCGGCCGTCATGAGCTGTTCGAAGCGTCCGCGCGGCTGCCGGCCGGCGATCTCCTCGTTGCGGAGGGTCAGCGCGTGCTCGGTCGAGGACAGGAACGCGGCCAGCGAGCGGCTGGCGTCCTCCCAGACGAGCCAGCAGCGCTCGACGTAGCCGACCTCCGAGGCAGGCGGCGGTGACGGCGGGACGTGCTCCCGGGGCGCTGCACCGACCGCGGGGGCGACCGGCGGGGCGGGCATTCCGGGCGCCGGACCGGCCGGATCGGCCCGGTCTCCCGCGTCGTCCACCTCGATGCCGTGCGCCTCGACCAGCTCGGCCAGCCCGCCGGGGTAGCCCTGGCCGACCGCGCGGACCTTCCACCGGCCGTCCCGGCGGTAGATCTCCAGCCCGATGATCGCCTTCTCCGGGCCCAGGCCCGCGACGGTGAACTCGGCCACGAGTTCGCCGCCCGCGGTGAGTCGGAGCTCCGGTGGCGGCACCGTCCCGAAGGTCGTCGCGCCGGTCAGGCTGACCGCGATCAGTACCGCCGCCGCGCCCGCGGGGACCGCGTCGAGGTCGAGTTCGACGCGCTGGCCTCCCCCGGCGTCGGCCCAGCGCACCCCCGGCGCCTCGGGCGCGTTGAAGAACACCAGGTCGGCGTCGGAGCGCACCCGCAGGTCGGTGCCCACGAGCAGGGCGCTGACGTCCACGGGGACGGCGCAGGACGCGGTGGCGGTCACCCGCCGGGCGGGCAGCGGCGCGTTGGCGCCGCGCGTGAGTGCGGTCATGGGCGGTCAGGCGAGACCGGTGATCGTCGGCAGCATGTCCTGGAAGGTGCGGCCGTGGCACGGCTCCCCGATCGCGTTCATCTTCCAGGAGCCGCCGTGCCGGTAGATCCGGGCCATCACCATGGCGGTGTGGGCGCCGCCGCCGGTCAGCGTGTACCGGGCCAGCTCACCGCCGTCCATCTCGTTGACCAGTCGGCAAAAGGCGTTCTCGACCTCGTTGAAGGTCTGCCCGTTGAAGGAGCTGACGGTGAACACCAGCGAGGTGACGTGCACCGGCAGCCGGCCGAGGTCGACGATCACCGACTCGTCGTCGCCGTCGCCCGCCCCGGTCAGGTTGTCGCCGGTGTGCCGGACGGAGCCGTCGTCGCTGACCAGCTTGCCGAAGTACACCACGTCGGCGATGCTGCCGTCGGCGAAGAGCACGCAGGACGCGTCGAGGTCGATCTCCCGCTCCCGGGAGCCGAAGAAGCCCTTCTTCTTGACCGCGTCCCAGCCGAGCCCCATGCGGACCATGCTCAGCCCGCCGCCGGGCTTCTCCAGCGAGATCCGCTGACCCTTCACCATCGAGACGGTCACTGCCGTCGCCTCCTCGCTGTCCCCTGTGCCGCGCGGACGCGCCGGCCTGAAGGCACCCCCGTCACCCGGAGGCGAACACGGTGCCCGCAAAGCCTTTCAGCCGATCCGCCTTGTTGTCACCCGATTCCCGGCGCGGACTCGGGCGCCGCGGGACGGCGGACGCCGCGCACGAGGGAGGCCCAGGCCGGATGTGGCCTGGGCCTCGGATGGGTGTGGGGTCAGCCGATTTCGGCGCCGAAGACTTCGAGGGCCTCGGTCACCGGCTGGAAGAACGTGACGCCGCCGGTCTGGCAGTCGCCCGAGCCGCCGGAGGTTAGCCCCAGGGCGGCGCCGTCGGCGAAGAGCGGGCCTCCGCTGTCGCCCGGCTCCGCGCAGACCGTGGTCTGGATCATGCCGCTGACGCTGCCCTCGGCGAAGTTCACCGTGGCGTTGGTGGCGGTGACGGTGCCGTCGTGGACGCCCGTGGTACTGCCGCTGCGCAGGACCTCCTGGCCGACGACGGCCTCACCGGCCTCGGTGATCTCCTGCGCCTGGCCGTTGTAGAGGTTGACCGCGCTCTGGCCCGCTTCGCCCTCGCTCTGGACGAGCGCGAAGTCGTTGCCGGGGAAGTCGCTCTCCACGGTGGTGCCGACGGCCTCGGCGCCCTGCTGGTCGGCGGTCCAGTTCTGGACCTCGTTGCCGCAGTGCCCGGCGGTGAGGAAGAAGTCCTGCTGGCCGCGCTTGACGTTGAAGCCGAGCGAGCAGCGCGCGCCCCCGCCGAAGATCGCGTCGCCGCCGAGCGCGAACGTGCGGAGCTTGCCGGGGATGCGGACCATCCGGATCGCCGTGCCCATCTGCCGGGCGGTGCGCTGGACGGCCGCCATGCGCCTGCCGGTGACCGTGTCGTCCGTCCACACCGTGACCTTGGACGTGGCTGGGTCGACGGCCCATCCGGTGCCGGGTATGTCCGACACGGACCGGCGGAGCGCGGTGGTGACCTCCGCCAGGTCCGCCGGGCTCCGCCGGCTCATCTTGGGGACGGCGCCCGCGGCGCGCACAGCGGCGGCGTCCGTGGCGTTGGTGACGGTGACGACGGGACGTCCAGCGGAGTCCACGTAGCCGCCGGTCGTGCGGGGGCCGAGCCGGCCGGCGATCCTGGCGGCCGTGGCGGCGGCCTGCCCGGTTCGCCGGCCGGCGGCCTGCCCGGCGCCCTGTCCCGTCCCCTGGCGTCCGGCCTGGGCGTCGCCGGCGAGTTTCGCCTCCTTGCCGCCCGGCCGTCCCTCGGCGTGCACGACGTACAGCGAGCCAGCCAGGAGCCCGGCGGATCCGGCGGCGACCGCGGTCGTCGTGACCGCGGTCCGCAGCCGACTGTTCCTCACGCTCTTCCGGCGCGTCATGAACCCTCCCGGTTCCGGGTGTCGATCTACGCGTGGGGGTACGCGCCCCGGCGGGAGTGAGTTCAAAGTCTCCGGCGGCCGCCGCCGGACCAGGGCGGACGGCCCCGGCCCGGCGGCGTCACCTCAGCCGGACAACGGGACGGCCCCGCTCGCCGTCCCGCCCTTCGCGGCCTCGAAGGCCATGGCGACGGTTCCGGTGGCGCCCGGCACGGTCACGGTGGTGACGCCGGCATGGCCGATCTCGACCTGCTTCGTGCCGAGGAGCTTGCCGTCCCACACGTGGACGTGGGCGGTGCCGGGCCCGGTCGCCAGCAGCCTGACGGTGGTCGAGCCGCCGGAGACCTTCGGCTCCCCGGTGATCCGCGCCGTGTCCGTGCGCGGCGCGGCCGGGCCGGCGGCGAGCGGGATTCCGGTCCGCACCGCCTGGAGGATGGACTCCGGCGAGTTCACCGACCGCGTCGCGTCCGTCGGCATGGCCGGCGCCGGAGGCGTGGTCGGCATGCCGGACGGCGGGGTGTGCCCGGGCAGGGACACGAGGCCCCACCGGTACGGGTCGCCCTGCACGCCGCCCCAGGTCGACCAGCCGATCCGGGTCTGGCCGGTCTTGTCCTGGGTGTCGGAGTCGTACACGAACAGGTTCAGGCCCATCCGCTCCGGGTCCACCGCGGTGGGCAGCGCCTTGAACGGGATCTCCGCCTCGATCACATAGCCGTCGTACGGCTCGGCGACCGACGAGGCGACCCGCATGCCGGGCGCGGTCTCCTCCCCCGGGCCCTGGCGGGCGTCCGCGTCACGCTCGAAGCACGGCTTCCCGTCCGACATCTTGGGGAAGATGCCGGTCTTGAACGTGGTGGAGGTGTTCTCGGAGTCGCCGCGGGGGTCGATCGCGAGTTCCACCGAGTCGGTGCGCCAGTGCCGCTTGCAGTCGTCCGCCCCGAGCACGGTGCCCTGCTTGTCGTCGCGGACCTTGACCAGCACGTGGAGCGCGTCGTCGGTCCAGGTGACCTTGCCCGTCGCCGAGCAGTCGGCGGCGGACTCGCAGGCCGAGCCCTCCCAGCGCCGGGACAGGTTCAGTTCCGGCCCCGGGTACTCGCCGGGCGACTCCTTGCCGTCCACGGTCGGCGCGGTCGCCGCCTTCGGCAGGACGGCCGCCGGGACGAGTTCCAGGGCCCCCTTCTGCACATCGGAGCCCGTGGACGTGGTCGTGGTGATGGTCAGGTCGTAGTCTCCGCCCGCGCCGCCGTCGTTGGAGGTGGGCAGCGAGGCGTCGGTGTTGGTGACGGTGAACGTGGCCGAGCCGGTCGCCCCGGCGCCGAGCGTGTACGGCTTGGACGCGGCGTCGGCGGCGAAGCCCTCCGGAAGATCGAGCTTGACGGTGCCCGACTGCGCGGACGCGGTCGTGTTGGCCAGGTCCACGCGCACCTTGCGGGACTTGCCGGACGCCAGCGTGAGCACCCGCTTCACCTGCCCGGTCAGCGCCGGGACGCCGGTCTTGCCGGCCCAGGAGTCGAAGTCCGCCACGCGCGGCAGCGGTTCCAGCACCCCGGTGACGGCCGGCCGGACTTCCACGGATGTGGCCGTCTGTCCCTTGGCCGTGCCGCTGGTGAGGGTCGCCGCCAGCTGGACGCGGCCGGTCTTCGCCCCGGCCGGCGGCGTGACCGTGAACGTCGCGGTGCGTTCGGTCGAGCCGACCGTCCCCAGGTCACCGGGACCTGTCACGTTCCAGCCGGACGGCACCGCCAGCGATGCCTTGGCCGCCGTCAGCCGTTTCGGGGAACTCGCGTGCGCGGTCACCTTGAAGGGGCGTCCGGCTGTCACGCCGAACGAGTCCGTCGTCAATGAGAACCGGGTGCCGAGCGGGAGGCCGCCCTTGCCCGGCAGCACCGCGCCCTCCAGCATCGCCGCCGGGCCGGTGTCCCCCAGCGTGAACGGGACCCGGCTGTGGATCTGCATGTAGTAGTCGCAGCCGATCTGGGCCGGGTCGGACGGGACGTCCGGGAATCCGCCCCAGCCCTGGCTGACGTACGTCCGCTGCGCCTCGCGCTCGACCTGCGCCCACGTCCTGCCGCCGTTGCGGGCGGACGCACGACCGCCCCACACGCCGTAGGTGGTCGAGGCCGGGTCGGCCGGGGTGCCCTTCGCGGCGCAGGCGGACCCCGTGGGCCCGGACGCCCCGCCGGTCTGGAACAGCCGTCCAGGAGCCCACGTGCTCAGCCCCTCCTTGCCGAGCTGGGCGGGGAAGGCGGCAGGGTCGGACGCGGCGAAGTAGGCCTCGGTCGCCAGCCGCGCCGCCTCCTGGTGGTTGCCGTGCTGGCCGGGCAGCGGCGCGGGCACCATGGTGACGATCACCTTCGGCCGGGTCTCGCGGACGAGCCGGACGACCTTCTCCAGCGTCTTCTCGTGATCCCAGGTGGCGGCGGTGAGCGGGGTGCTCACCGTATAGTAGAAGTCGACCTTGTCCAGGTAGTGGATGTCGGTGACGCCCGCCTTGCCGACGGCGCGCCGCTCCTCGTTCTCCCGGAGCAGCCCGAGCGCCGGGCCCTCCTCGGTTCCGGCGGCGTTGCCGCCGCCCTCGCCGCGGGTGACGGTGAGGACGCCGACCTTCGCCTTGTCGAACTCGTTCCACTGGCCGAGCGTGGACAGGGCGCCGGCCTCGTCGTCGGGGTGGGCGCCGACGAACAGCACGTCGAGCCGGCCGTCGGCGGAATCCGTGGACGCGGCGCCGCCGGGCCCGGCCGCCTCCACGGGCGGGCTCGCGAAGGCGATCGCCGAGGCGGCGAGCACCGTGGACAGGACTGCGGGTAGGGCGAGTCTTCGCATGAACTCTCCTGTTCTTTCCCTACTCCTTGACGGCCCCCGAGAGCATTCCTGCGATGAACTGGCGCTGCAGGAAGACATAGACGATCACGATGGGCGCGGCGATGATCAGCGCGCCCGCCATGAGCAGCGAATAGTCGGTCTTGTGGGTGCCCTGGAAGAAGGACAGCCCGAGCGGCGCGGTGCGCAGCCCCTCGTCCGAGTTGATGATCACCAGGGGGAGCAGGAACTCGTTCCAGGTCCACATGGTGGTCAGCAGCAGCATGGTGAGGATGGCCGGGCGGCCGACCGGCACCAGCACCCGCCACAGCGTGGTCCAGCTGGACGCGCCGTCGATGCGGGCCGCCTCCAGCAGGGACCGCGGGACGCTGCGGAAGTAGGCGCGCATCCAGAACGTCCCGAACGCCACCGACATCGCCACCTGCGGGAGGATGAGCCCCGCGTAGGTGTTGTCGAGCCCCGCCGATCTCAGGTCGAAGTAGAGCGGGACGACGATGGCCTCCGTCGGGATGGTCAGCCCGGCGAGGAACAGCAGGAACACCGCGCCGGAACCGCGGAACCGCATGGTGCCGAGCGCGTACCCGGCCGTGATCGACAGCACCGCGGCCACGACCACGGTGATGACCGTGACGATGACGCTGTTGCGCATGTAGGTGGCGAAATGGCCTTCCCGCCATGCCGTCCCGAACGCGGCGAAGTCGAGGTCGGGCAGCCGCAGCGCCTGCGCCACGATCCCGATCATGGGGAACACGGCGATCACCGCGAAGACGGCCAGGATCGCGTGGTTGACGAACCGTTCCGTCCGCCCGGTCATGCGCCCTTCCCTTCCACGAGCCGCCGGATCCCGGCCGTGACGGCGAACGCCAGCACCGCCAGCGTGACGCCGATCGCGCATCCGAGCCCGACCTCGCCGGTGTTGAACGTGCGGTTGTAGACCTCGTAGGCGGGCACCTTCGTCGCGTCGCCCGGCCCGCCCGAGGTGGCCATGTAGATGAGGTCGAAGTTGCGGATCGCGATGATGGTCGTCAGCGTGAGCGCCACCGCCAGCTCGCGGCGCAGCCCGGGCAGGGTGACCGCGAGGAACTCGCGCACGGCGCCCGCGCCGTCGATCCTGGCGGCCTCGTACAGCTCGCGCGGTATCTTCTGCACCCCGGCGAGGAACAGCACCATCGCGAGCCCGATCCCGACCCAGGTCCCGACGACCCCCACCGCGGGCAGCGCGAAGGTGAAGTCGCCGAACCAGCCGTGCCGCCAGTCGGGCAGGCCGAGCGCGTGCAGCCAGCCGAGGACGGTGTTGACCGGTCCGTCGGTGGAGTACACCCACCGCCACGCCACGGCCACGGCGACCATCGCGACGACCTGGGGCAGGAACAGCACCGTCCGGAAGAACGTGAGGCCGCGGATCCTCGTCCGCGACATCGCGCCGACCAGCACGAACGCGATGCAGCACGGCAGGACGGAGTAGAACACGACGAGGACGAGCAGGTGCCCGAACGCGCCCCGCAGCGCGGGGTCCGACCAGATGGCGGTGTAGTTGGAGAACCCCGCCCACGTCGCCGGGCCCAGGCCGTCCCAGTGGTACAGGGAGAACTGCGCGCCCCGCACCAGCGGCCACAGCAGGAACGCCCCGTACACCAGAAGCGCGGGCAGGACGTACAGCCAGCCGACTCCCCGGGCCTCCCCGGGAGGCGCGGAGGCGCCGTCCCGGAGCGCCGCACGCGGGGCCGCCGCCTCACGCCTGGACTTCGGGGTCTTTCGCCGCGCGACGGTCGTCATGTGCGGGCTCCTTGTCCTGCGTCCGGCCCCGTCCGGCGCCCGGCCGCGCCGTGGACGTGGCGCGGCCGGGGCGGACGGACCCGATCCCTACTTCTTCTTCTGGAAGGCGGTGTAGTCGTCCTGCGCGGCCTTCATGACCTCGTCGGCCGGCTTCCGGCCGGCGATGAGCTCCTGCAGCGGGCCGCCGAACGCGTCGGCGAAGGTCGGCGTGGCGTAGTCGATGTACGGGGTGACGCCGTCGTTCTTGCTCAGCTCAGCCCAGGCCGCCGACACCTCCTTCAGCAGCGTCGCCGAGGGCTGCTTGGACGGCGCGGCGAGCACCGGCAGGTTGCCGGTCTCGACGGAGACGTCCATCGCCTCGGGCGAGGTGATGAAGTTGATGTAGGCCGCGGCGACGTCCGCGTGCTTGCTCTTGGCGGTGATCGACCAGGGCAGGCTCTCGCCGCCCATCGTCGCCGTCGGCGCCCCGGCCTGCGCGGCGGGAGGCAGCATGAAGCCGGCCTTGTCCTTCATCTTGTCGCTCAGCTCGGACGCCCACCAGGTGCCGCCGAACATGAACACGCCTTCGCCCTTGGCGAAGTTCACCGGAGTGTCGTCCCACTTGACGGAGTTGGAGTCCTTGGTGAAGTAGCCCTTCTTCGACCAGTCGGCGAGCTTCTGCGCCGCCTGGACGTTCGGGGCGTCCGTCCAGGCGCCGCCGCTGCCGAACACGAGCTTGCGGACGGACTCCTTGTCGGTCACGCCGTCCTGGAGGATGCCGTACAGCTGCATCGCGGGCAGCTTCTCCAGGTTGCCGAACGCGATCGGGACCTCGCCCTTGCTCTTCGCGGTGCCGAGCGCCTGGTCGAACTCCGCCCATGTCTTCGGCGGCTGGATGCCCAGCTTGGCGAGCTTCTCCTTGTTGTAGTAGAGCCCGACGATCTCACCGTTCAGGGAGACGCCGTACAGCTTGCCCGAGCCGATCAGTTTGCCGCCGTCGGTGACGCTGTTGAGGTCGAGCAGGCCCTTGGGGTAGCGCTTGCTCCATCCGTAGACCTTGTCGTAGGAGTCCAGCGGGAGGAGCATCCCTGCCTTGACGTACTGCGCCATGGACGCGTAGCCCTGGTTGGCCTCGACGACGTCGGGCGGGTTGCCGCCCGACAGGGCGAGCCGCAGCGTCGACTGCAGGTCGGTGAACGACCGCGACACCCGCTTGATCTTCACGTTGGGGTACTTGGCCTGGAACTGCGCGTTGAGCTTCTCGATCTGCTTCTTCTGGCCGCCCTGGACCTCCTGGTCCCAGACGGTGAGGGTCACGTTCCCGGCCTTGGCCACGTCGGTGTTCACCGCGGCGGGCGCCTTGCTCTCCGGCTCGTCGCCGGACGAACCGGGGGCGCAGGCGGCGGCGAGCACGGTCGCGAGGGCCGCGACCGCCGCGACCGCCCCTCGCCTCGTCAGTGTCGGCATTCCAGCGGCTCCCTTGTCTCTCTGTCCCGGGTCAGGACGGCTGCTGAGGCTCGGCCCGGAGGGTGGGCTCGGCCCGGACGACGGTGTCGGTCGCCGAGTCGGGGATGAAGTCCACGACGAAGGCGTACTGTTCGAGGACGGATTCGGGGACCTCGCCGGACTCGCCGAACGCGGCGATCTCCCCCCAGCACGGCGCCCCGAGCGAGCCGCTGCGGTGCCGGACGGACAGGCCGGCGCACAGGTTGGCGAACCGCAGCCGCTCGGCGAGCGGGAGCCCCGCGAGCGTCCCGAACAGGAACCCCGCGCCGAACACGTCGCCGGCCCCGGTGGCGTCGAGCGGGCGCACCGGCAGCGCCTCGGTCTCGGCGACCTCGCCGGTCGCCGAGTCGATCGCGACGGCCCCTGCCCCGCCGCGCTTCACCACCACGACCGGGACCCGCTCGGAGAGCCTGCGGGCGGCCTCCTCGGGCGACCCGGCGCGCGTGTAGGCCATGGCCTCCACGGCGTTCGGCAGGAACACGTCCACGTGCTCCAGCCGGTCGAGCACCTCGGTCGACCAGGTCTCGGTCGCGTCCCAGCCGAGGTCGGCGAAGACGGTGGTGCCCGACCGCCGCATCTCCCCGGCCCAGCCCGGCACGGGACGCTCGATGTCGACGAAGCAGGCCCGCGCGGCGGGCGGCGGGGAGCCGAGCACCGCCTCCGCACCGGCCGCCGGCTCCGCCGGGTCGAGGTCCGGCATGGGCTTGGCATAGGTGACCATGCTGCGGTCGGAGTCGTAGGCCAGCGACACCGTGACGGGCGTGGGCCAGCCGGTGATCTTGCGGGAGTGCCCGAGGTCGATGCCCTCCTGCTCGGCGAGCGTCCGCCACAGGTAGGCGCCGAACATGTCGTCCCCGAAGGGGGCCGCGAGCCCGACCCGCAGGCCGAGCCGGCTCATCGCCACCGCGATGTTCGCGACGCCCCCGGGCGCCGAGCCGAGCCCCTCGGTGAAAAGCTCCGTCCCGGGCGGCGGCAGACCGGGCAGCCCAGTGAAGATCATGTCCATGAAGACCTGGCCGCTCAGGAAGACGTCCAGCTCGGGCGCCGCACCGGCGTCGTCCGCGCGGTGCAGCATGTCCGCGGCGAGGCCCCGCTCGGCGCACGGGTCGGCCAGGGACGGCTCGGGCGGCCGGCCGGGGGCCGCCGCCCCGCCCGGTCCCGGGTCCGCGCTCCCGTCCAGGGTCTCCACTGTCATGACTCCTCCTCACGAGGGCCGTCGGGGCCGAGGTCGGTCGCGGGGGTCATCGGCCACCGGCCGCGAAGACGTCGGCGACCTCGGGAATCCGGTCGATGTAGCCGTCGAGCAGCCGCCGCCCGATCTCCACCGAGTCGACCAGGGGGTGCAGCGCGAACGCCTTGACGGCGTCCGCCCGCGAACCGGTCGTGGCGGCCTGCACGGTCAGCCGCTCCACGGCCTTGACCTGCTGCATGAGCCCGGTCTGGTGCAGGTCGGGCTGGTCGAGGACGAGCGGGTGGACGCCGGCGGCGTCGACGGTGACCGGCACCTCGACGACCGCGTCGGGCGGGAGGGCGGTGACGGCCGAGCCGTTCCGCACGTTGAGGATCATGGTGGCGCGCTCGTCGCGGCTGATCGCGGCCATCACGTTCAGCGCGACCCGGGCGTATCCCTCGTCCGCGGGATCGATCCCGGCGTGGTCGTCCAGGGCCTCGCCGGTCCGCGCGCCCTTCATCTCGGCCATGTAGCTCGCGCTGCGGGACGCCACCGTCTCGCGCCACAGTCCCATGGCCGCGCCGCCGGACGCCGCCGCGATCCGCTCATAGAACGCCTCCTGCTGCTTGAGCAGGAACTCGCCGCGGGTCTGCGGCGCGTCCAGGGTGGCGCGGACCGCCTCCCGGTTGAAGTAGTAGTAGTACAGGTACTCGTTGGGGATCACGCCGAGGTCGCGCAGCCAGTCACGGCCGAAGACCACGCCCTCCTCCAGCGTCCCCAGCAGCTCGTCGTCGGCGAGCATCCGGGGCAGGACGTCCACGCCGTCGTGCAGGATGCGGCGCATCCAGCCGAGATGGTTCAGGCCGACGTAGTCGAGCCGGATCCGGCCCGGATCCAGCCCGAGCGCCGCGGCCACCCGCATGCCGAGCCCGGACGGGGTGTCGCAGATGCCGAGCACCCGGTCGCCGAGCACGCCCTGCATCGCCTCGGTGATCATTCCGGCGGGGTTGGTGAAGTTGATGACGTAGGCGTCCGGCGCGAGGGCCTTCACGCGGTGCGCGATGTCGAGCATGACGGGAATGGTGCGCAGCCCGTAGGCGATCCCGCCGGGCCCGGTGGTCTCCTGCCCGAGGACGTTCAGGTCCAGGGCGACCCGCTCGTCGCACACACGCCCTCTGAGGCCACCCACCCGGACGGCGGAGAAGACGAAGTCGGCCCCTTCCAGCGCCTTGTCCAGCCCGGTGCCGGTGAACACCCGCGGCGCGTCCTCGACCCCTTCGGCGAGCGCGCCGAGCACCGCCGCCATCGCCTCCAGGCGGCCGGCGTCGGAGTCCTGGAGCCAGACCTCCTCGATGCGCGGAGAGCCCGGGTCCTGCAACAGGGCCTGGTACACGTACGGCACCCGGAACCCGCCACCGCCGAGTATGGCCAGCTTCATGCGAAGAACACCTTCCCGCCCGCCTCCCGGCAGACCTCGAGCGTCCGGGGGTCGGCCCCGGCGGTCGTGACCAGCGCGTCGATCCGGTCGAACGCGCACACCCGCAGCGAGCCGGTGCCGGGGAACTTCGCCTCCGAGGCGACCAGCACCACCCGGTCCGCGGATTCGAGCATCGCCTGCTTGATCGGCGTCTCGACCTCCATGTCGTCCATGACGTGCCCGTCCGGCCGCACTCCGGTGCAGCTGAGGAACACGAGGTCGGCGCGCACCTGGCGGAGCGCCGTCTCGGTGAGCGACCCGACGAGGGAGAGGTAGTTGCGCCGCACGACACCGCCGAGCAGGCACAGCCGGACGGCATCGTCGTCGCGCAGTTCGTCCAGCACGGCCAGGTTTGCGGTGATGACGGTGACGGGCCGGCCGCGCAGATGCCGGGCGATCAGCCTGGTGCTGGTCCCGATGTCGAGCACGACGACCATGTCGTCCTCCACCAGCGCCGCCGCCCGCTCGGCCACCGCGGCCTTCTCCGCGCTGTCGTGCTCCGCGGACGCCGCGAAGGAGATCTCGGGCACCGCCGAGCGGGGCGACAGGGCCGCTCCCCCGTAGGTCCGCATGAGCTCGCCGTTGCGGTCGAGCACGTCCAGGTCACGCCGGATCGTCGACTCGCTCACCTGGAGGGTCTCGGCCAGCTCCCGCACGGAGGCGGCGCCCTTGGTGCGCAGGGACGACACGATCTGCGCACGACGCTTGCTCGATGTCACGCCGTGGAACGTAACACTCTTGCTCGACATCCGTCATCACCCTGGGCGGAACCTGCTCGAAGTCCGTCATTCACTTCGCTGACGTGCACAGAGTCAGTCAGGCCGGCAGTGGAGTCAGGGAGCCCTGTCGGGAGGCGGGAACGTTCCATCGGGCCTGGGCCCACCGCGCTGCCGGAGGACGGCCCCCGATGTCAGGACACAAGGTCAATTCGCACATATCCCCCCTCCCGACCACCAGATCCGGCGACTGCCTCCACCTCTGCGGCGACGGCTTCCCTGTGCGCCCTGATGCGCCCACTCCCCGCCGGACCCGTCGGCTCTCCTACGAACACCGACGGAGTCTGCTCTTGTGCGGTGGTGATTGTTTGCGGATGATTGGCGGGAGTTTTGAGCGTGAACGCGCATGCGGAGGTGTGGTGGGCGACGCGGTCGATCTGCTCGTGGTCGGTGACGCCAACCCGGACGTCGTGCTGGTGGGCGCGCCCCGGCGGCCGGCGTTCGGGCAGCGGGAGGAGCTGGTCCGGCACGGGGAACTGGCGCTGGGCGGGTCCGCGGCGATCATGGCGTGCGGGGCGGCGCGGCTCGGGCTGCGCGTCGCGTTCGCGGGGCGGGTCGGGGACGACGCGGCCGGGCGGTTCGTGCTCGGCGCCCTCGCCGAGCGGGGCGTGGACGTGTCGGCGTGCGCGGTCGATCCCGAGAGGCCGACCGGGCTCACGGTGATCCTCAACGAGGGCGCCGACCGCGCGATCCTGACCGCGCCGGGAACGCTGCCGGAGATGACGGCGGAGGACGTCCCCGCGAAGGCGCTGCTGGGCGCCCGGCACGTGCACGCCGCCTCCTACTTCCTGCAGCCGGGGCTGGCGTCCGGGCTGCCCGCGGTGTTCGCCGCGGCGCGCGCGGGCGGGGCGACCACCTCGCTCGACACCAACGACGATCCGTCCGGACGGTGGGCGGGGCTCGATGCCGTGCTCGCCGTGACCGATGTGCTGCTGCCGAACGAGTCCGAGGCCCGGGACATCGCCGGATGCGAGGACGTCGCCGAGGCCGCACGGCGGCTCGCGGCGCGCGGGGTCCTGCCGGTGATCAAGTGCGGTTCCGAGGGCGCCCTGGCGTGGGACGGGGGCCTCGTGCGGGCCGCCCCCGTCCCGGCGGAGCCGCTGGACACGGTCGGGGCGGGGGACTCATTCGACGCCGGTTTCCTGGCCGCCCGGCTGCGCGGTCTCGACCTGGCCGGATGTCTCGCGCTGGCGACCGCCGCCGGGGCGCTGTCCACCCGCGCGCACGGCGGAACCCTGGCCCAGCCCACCTGGACCGAGGCCGCCGAAGCGGCCCGCCACGCCGGGAGCCCGGCCGGGCCGCCCGGAGGCTCCGCGCCCGAACCGGCCGAGAGACGTCAGGAGAATTCATGGCCGACAACCGCATCATGAGCGAGATCGCCGCGCAGCCGGAGTGCTGGCGGCGGGCCGCCGGGCTGGCCGCCGGGCTGCGGGACGCGCTGCCGGCCCGCGGGGAGCGGGTGGCGGTCGTCGGATGCGGCACCTCGCTGTTCATGGCGCAGGCGTACGCGGCGCTGCGGGAGGGCGCGGGGCACGGCGAGACCGACGCCTTCGCCGCTTCGGAGATGCCGCTCGCCCGCCGCTACGACCGGGTGCTGGCGCTCACCCGGTCCGGGACGACGACCGAGGTCCTGGCCGTCCTGGACGGGCTCGGCGGCGCCGTCCGGACGACCGCGATCACCGCCGACCCGGACACCCCGGTCTCCGGGAGCGCGGGCGAGGTGATCTCCCTGGACTTCGCGGACGAGGAGTCGGTCGTCCAGACCCGGTTCGCCACCACCCAGCTGGCGCTGCTGCGCGCCCACCTCGGCGAGGACCTGGCGGCCGCGATCGCGGACGCCGAGGCCGCCGTGACCGATCCGCTCCCGCCGGAGCTGCTGGACGTCGGGCAGGTCACGTTCCTCGGCCGCGGCTGGACGGTCGGGATCGCGCAGGAGGCCGCCCTGAAGATGCGCGAGGCCGCGTGCTTCTGGACGGAGGCGTACCCGGCGATGGAGTACCGGCACGGGCCGATCAGCGTCACCGGCCCCGGCCGTGCGGTGTGGATGTTCGGCGGGCTCCCGGACGGCCTGGCCGGCGAGGTGGCCGCGACCGGCGGGCTGCTGCGCGCCGCCGGCGCCGACCCGCTCGCCGACCTGATCCGGGTGCAGCGGCTCGCCGTCGCGCGCGCGACGGCGGCGGGCCTCGATCCCGAACGGCCCCGGCACCTCACCCGCTCGGTGATCCTGGACCCCGCCGCCGGGGACGGGGGCGCATGATCCTCACGGTCACGCCGAACGCGGCCCTCGACGACACCTACGAGGTGCCGGACGCGCGGTTCGGCGAGGTCAACCGGGTGGCCGCGGTGCACCGGCGGCCCGGCGGCAAGGGCGTCAACGTGGCCCGGGTGCTGCACGGCCTCGGCCACGAGGTCGTGGCCACCGGGCTCGCCGGCGGCGCCGCCGGGCGGCAGATCGAGGAAGGGCTCGCCGCCCTGGGCGTGCCCGCCGCGTTCTCGCCGGTGGCCGGCGAGTCGCGCCGCACGGTCACGATCGTCGGCGCCGAGGTGACGATGTTCTGCGAGCCCGGGCCCACCGTGACCGCCGCCGAATGGGCGGCGTTCCTCGCCCGCTACGAGACGCTGGCCCGGGACGCCGCCGTGGTCGTCCTGTCGGGAAGCCTGCCCCCGGGCGTCCCCCCGGACGCCTACGCGCGGCTCGCCCGCCTCGCCCCCGGCCCGGTGATCCTGGACGCCGACGGGGAGCCGCTGCGGCTCGGGCTCGCCGGACGTCCCGCCGTGGTGAAACCGAACGCCGGGGAACTGGCCCGCGTGAGCGGCACCGGCGACACGGCGGCCGGCATCCGCATGCTCCGCGCGGCGGGCGCGCGGACCGTGGTCGCCTCCCTCGGCGCGGGCGGGGTCGTCGCGGACACCCCCGGCGGTGTGCTGCGCGCCGCCCTCGACCGTCCCGTCCCGGGCAACCCGACGGGCGCGGGAGACGCGCTCGCCGCCGGGCTGGCGGCGGGGCTCGCGGCGGACCGGCCCTGGCCGGACCTGCTCCGGAACGCGGTCGCGCTGGCCGCCTGCGCGGTCCGCTCCCCCGTCGCCGGTGAGATCGACGCCGCCGCGGTCCCCGCGCTCCTCCCCCATGTCAGCGTCCGAGCCGAGGAGGACCATGCCGCTCGTCCCCATGAGTGAGGCCGTCGGCGCGCCCGGGCGGGGGCTGGGTGCGTTCAACGTGATCCAGCTGGAGCACGCCGAGGCGATCGTCGCCGGCGCGGAGCACGCGGGGACGCCCGTGGTGCTCCAGGTCAGCGAGAACTGCGTCGCCTACCACGGCGCGCTGGCGCCGATCGGACAGGCGGTGCTGGCGGTAGCGCGCGCCGCCGCCGTGCCCGTCGCCGTCCATCTGGACCACGCCACCTCGGCCGGCCTGGTCGGCGAGGCCGTGGACCTCGGGTTCGGGTCGGTGATGTTCGACGCCTCCCGGCTCGCGCACGACGCGAACGTGGCGGCCACCGCCGAGGTCGCCGCGCGCTGCCACGCGGGCGGGGTCTGGGTCGAGGCCGAGCTCGGCGAGATCGGCGGCAAGGACGGCGTGCACGCCCCGCACGCCCGGACCGATCCGGGCGAAGCCGCGGGCTTCGTGGCCGCCACCGGCGTGGACGCCCTCGCCGTCGCGGTCGGCACGTCCCACGCCATGCTCACCCGCGACACCGTCCTAGACCTCCCCCTTATCGCGCGGCTGCACGACGCCGTGCCCGTGCCGCTGGTGCTGCACGGCTCGTCCGGGGTGCCCGACGAGGCGCTCACCGCCGCCGTCCGGCACGGCATGAAGAAGATCAACATCGCGACACAGCTGAACAAGGTGTACACCGGGGCCGTCCGCGAGCGGCTCGCCGCCGACCCGGCCCTCGTGGACCCGCGCCGCTACGTCGGCGCCGCCCGCGACGCGGTCGCCGCCGAGGTCGCCCGCCTGCTGAAGATCATCCGCGCCGACTGACGCGGTAGGTCACGTGGGTGACCAGTTCGGTGCGGGACGCGCCGGCCGGTTCGAGCGAGATGTCGCCGACGCCCTCGAAGAGCCGCTCGCCCCCGCCGAGGACGATCGGCGCGACGTGCAGCCGGAGCTCGTCGATCAGCCCCGTCGCGAGGTACTGGTTCACGGTGTGGGCGCCCCCCGCGATCGCGACGTCCCGGTCCCCCGCGGCCTGCCGGGCCTGGGCGAGCGCCGACTCGATTCCGTCGGTGACGAAGGAGAACGTCGTCCCGCCCTTCATCGGGACGGGCTCGCGCGGGTAATGGGTCAGGACGAACACCGGCGCGTGGTACGGCGGCTCGTCGCCCCACCAGCCGTTCCATTCCAGGTCCCAGTCACCTCGGCCGGAGGCGAACATGTTGCGTCCCATGATGTAGGCGCCGGCCGACGTGATCTTCTCGACCTCCTCGGCGTTGGCCTCGGCCTCCTCGAACATCCACCGGTGCAGCAGTTCGCCGCCGTCTCCGAGCGGCTCGTCCATCCGCTGGTTCGGGCCCGCCGCGTAGCCGTCCACGGAAACCGTGATGTCACAGGTGACCTTGCTCATGTCCATTCCTCCTCAACGGGCGCCCCACCGGCGCCTCTCACCAGGAGATCGGAGCCGCCTCCCGCTCCTCGACATCCCGCCGGGAGAAACATGGAAACGTTTGAACCCTCCGGCGCGAAGCGGACGTGCAGTGTGTGTCGCGGTCGCGGCAGGGGGAACGAGCCTGGGAGGACCAACTGACCACCGATAGCCGCGTGGAGCGGGAGACACAGGAGGAAGTGCCGGCCGGAGCCCGGAAAGCGGACGCGCGGCCGCGATGGCGGCGGGTCGCCGGGCGGACGGTGACCGTCGCGGCGTTCCTGTTCGTGCTCGCGGCGCTGGTCGCGCCGGCCGAGTTCGCGCGCCTCACACCGGCCGCCTTCGTCCGCATCCCCGTGGAGGGCGTGCTGGGCGTCGCGTTGATCCTCGTGGTGCCGGCGAGGGCGCGGCGGTACGTGGCCCTGACGGCGGGGGCGGTTCTCGGGCTGCTGTTCGTCCTGAAGGTGATGGACATCGGGTTCGACGCGGTGCTCGTCCGGCCGTTCGACCTGGTGCTCGACTGGCCGATGCTGGCGCCGGGCGTGGAGTTCGTCAAGGAGTCGGCGGGGTCCGCCGGAGCGATCGGCGCCGTCGTGGGGGCGGCGGTGCTGACGGTCGGCGTGATCGTGCTGATGGCGCTGTCGACGCTGCGCCTGAGCCGGGTCGTGGTCCGGCACGACCGGCCGGCCGCCTGGGGGGCCGGGGTCCTCGGCGCGATCTGGGTCCTGTGCGCCGCGCTCGGGGCGCAGTTCGTCCACGGTGTGCCGGTGGCGTCCAGGAGCGCGGCGGTGCTCGCCTACGACCACGCACGGCAGGTGCGGACGAGCCTGAACGACAAGAAGGAGTTCGCGAAGGCCGCCGCGGTCGACAAGTTCCGCAACACGCCCGACGACAAGCTGCTGACGGGGCTGCGGGGGAAGGACGTCACCCTGGCGTTCGTCGAGAGCTACGGGCGTTCGGCGGTCGAGAGCCCGGAGTACGCCGGGCAGGTCGACGCCGTGCTGGACCAGGGGTCGCGGCAGCTCCGCGAGTCCGGGTTCGCCGCGCGCAGCGGCTGGCTCACCTCGTCGACGGCGGGCGGGGGCAGCTGGCTGGCACACGCCACCCTGCTGTCGGGCCTGTGGATCAACAACCAGCAGCGGTACCGGACGCTCGTGCACAGCGACCGGCTGACGCTGAACGGGGCGTTCCACCGGGCGGACGCGCGGACGGTCGCGCTGATGCCGGCGATCACCCGGGCCTGGCCGGAGGCGTCGTTCTACGGCTACGACAAGGTCTACGACGACCGCACCCTCGGCTACCGCGGGCCGCGCTTCAGCTTCGCCACGATGCCGGACCAGTACACCCTGTCGACGCTCCAGCGCACCGAGCTGGACAAGAAGGACCGTGCGCCGGTGATGGCCGAGACGGCGCTGGTGTCGAGCCACGCGCCGTGGGCGTCCATCCCCAGCCTCGTCCCGTGGAACCAGGTCGGGGACGGCTCGGTCTTCAACGGGATGGGCAAGGGGTACAACGCTCCCTGGCCGGGGCCCGGTCAGATCCGCACCGAATACCGCAAGTCGATCGAGTACACGCTGAACACGCTCGTGTCCTACATGCGGACCTACGGCGACGACGACTCGGTCCTGATCTTCCTCGGCGACCACCAGCCCGCGCCGCTCATCACCGGCCCGGGCGCGAGCCGGGACGTGCCGATCACGATCGTCGCGAAGGACAAGGCCGTGCTGGACCGGATCTCCGGCTGGGGATGGCAGGACGGCCTGCGCCCCGCCAAGAACACTCCGGTATGGCCGATGAGCGCCTTCCGTGACCGTTTCCTGACCGCTTTCGGAGGCTGATCGGGATTTAGGGAATGGCGTTCCGGGAATGGGAGAAGATGATCAGCATCCGCAGGTGCCGACCCACCTCCCCGCCAACTCCTGTGGAAGGCCGCACCATGCCGCACCCGCTCCCACGGCTCCATTCCCCGAAAGCGCTGAAGCTCGCCCTGGCGGCGCTCGCCGCCGCCCCGCTCGCCATCGCCGGCGTCGCGGCCGCCGCGACGCCGCCACCGCCGCCGGCCGGCTGGTCGCTGGTGTGGAGCGACGACTTCACCGGCCCCGCCGGCGCGCCGCCGTCCTCCGGCGACTGGATCGTCGACACCGGCCACGGATACCCCGGAGGCCCAGGAAACTGGGGCACCGGGGAGATCCAGCGTTACACCGCCGACCCCGCCAACATCGGCCAGGACGGCGGCGGAAACCTGAAGATCACCCCGATCAGGGGGACGTCCGGCGAATGGACGTCCGCCCGGATCGAAACGCGCCGCACGGACTTCAAGCCGACCGACGGCCGCGTCCTGCGAATCGAGGGCCGGATCCAGATGCCGGACGTCACCGGCGACGGGGCGCTCGGCTACTGGCCCGCGTTCTGGGCCCTCGGATCCCCGTACCGGGGCAATTACCAGAACTGGCCCTCGATCGGCGAGTTCGACTTCATGGAGAACGTCAACGGGATCAATTCCGTCTGGGGCACCCTGCATTGCGGGACGAATCCGGGCGGCCCCTGTAACGAGACGACCGGGCTCGGGACCAACCGCGCCTGTCCCGGCGCCTCCTGCCAGTCGGCGATGCACACGTACCGGTTCGAATGGGACCGCAGCGTCTCCCCGAACCAGCTCCGCTGGTACGTGGACGGCCAGCAGTTCCACAGCGTGGGCCAGAACCAGCTCGACGCCGCGACGTGGGACGCCATGACCGGGCACGGCGGCTACTTCCTGTTGCTGAACGTGGCGATGGGCGGCGCGTTCCCGAACGGTGTCTCCGGCCAGAACACCCCGACGGCGGCGACGGTCTCGGGCCGCCCCATGCTCGTCGACTACGTCGCCGTATGGCAGAGCGGGTGATGCGATGGTGGAGGAGTGACCTCGCTGACCGAGGGCCCCGGCCGGCCCGCGGCGCCTCCGGCTGAGGCGCCGCCGGGCCGGCTCCCGGAGCGGAGCGCCGGCGGAGCGGAGGGGGCCGGCCCGGCCTGCCCTTCCGGGGGGTGTGGGGGGTCGTCCCCCCACAGGAGAACCGGCCGGTCCCGGGTGCCTTGGCGGCGGTGGGCGGTCGTCGCGGCCGTGGTGGCGCTGCTGACCCAGATGGCGGTCGCGATGATCTCCACGGCCGTGGCGCAGACGCCGACCATCGACGAGCCGGTCTACATCGGCACCGGCGTGGTCTATCTGCAGGAGCACGACCTCCGCTACAACCCCGAGCATCCGCCGCTCGGCAAGCTGATCATCGGCGCCGGGGCGGTGCTCGCGGGCCCGCACCTCGACACCTCCTTCACCGGCGGCCAGTACCAGGTCGGGCCGCATCTGCTGTACAAGTCGGGCAACGATGCGCAGCGGGTCCTGCTCGCCGCGCGCCTGCCGGTCATCGCCCTGACCCTGCTGTTCGGGCTGGTGGTCTTCGCCTTCGCGCGCGACCTCACCGGCCCGGGCGGCGGGCTGGCGGCGCTCACGCTCTACGCCTTCTCCCCCGACGTCATCGCGCACGGGTCGCTGGCCACCCTGGACGTCCCGATGGCCGGATTCCTGCTGACATCGGTGTGGCTCCTGTGGCGGGCGAGACGAAGGCCGCGCCTTTACCTGCCGCTCGCCGGGGTCGCGCTCGGCGCGGCCATGGCCACCAAGATGAGCACGCTGCCCGCCGTGCCGGTGCTCCTGGCGCTGGCATTCGTGTCGGTCCGGGCCTTCCGTCCGTCCCGCCGCCCCATCGTGAGCGGCGTGCTGTCGGCGGCCGGGGTCGGTGTCCTGGCCGTCGCGGTGGTGTGGGCGAGCTATCTCGCGGTCGACCCTCGCCTACGCTGGACGACCCCCGCCGACCTGCCCGCCATCGGCGGTGTGCGCGGGCTCGTCGCCGGCTGGGTGCCCTTCCCGAGGACCTTCCAGGACGGGATGCGCGTCCAGTTCGGTTTCGAGGACATGCGGTGGACGGGCTTCCTGTTCGGCCACACCTACCACGGATCCCGCTGGTACTACCTTCCGGCCGCGCTGCTGGTGAAGACGCCGCTCGGAATGCTCGCCCTGTGGCTGGCGGGCATCGCGGCGATGGCGGCCCTCCCCCGGCTGCGTCCTGCCGCTCCGTACGTCCTCGCCCCGGCGGTCGTGCTGCTCGTCGTGGCGATGACCGGCGCCCGCGACCTTGGCGTCCGCTACGTTGTCTTCATCCCGATGTTCTTGGGGGTCGCGGCGGCCGGTACGACCCTCGTCCGGTGGCGGTGGACGAAGGCCGTCACGGCCGCGCTGCTGCTGTTCGTCGCTGTGAGCTCGCTGCGGACCTATCCCTACTACCTGCCTTACTCCAACGAGGCGTTCGGCGGCCCGTCCAAGACTCACCTGCGCCTGCACGACTCCAACGTCGACTGGGGCCAGGATCTCGAACGGCTCGCCGACCGCCTCCGGGAGCGCTACCCGGGCGAGCCGGTCTGGCTGGTGTACAAGGGCAGTGGGGTCCCGTCCTATTACGGCATCCGCGCGAGCGACCCGTTCGGCGTGCCACCGGATCAAGTGCGCGGGCTGCTGGTGGTGTCCGACAGTTGGATCGCCAAGGACGACCCGCGGCTGACCCCGCTGATCCGCTCCAGCGAGCCGATCGGCGAGGTCGGCCACTCCATCACCGTCTTCCGCCGCTCCCCTCACCGCCCGTAGGCCTCGGCCCCCTGCCGGCGGTCAGCGGCGGTGGGTGTGGGCGCGGGACCAGAGGGCCGTCCAGCCGCCGTGGGAGAGCCACGACGCGGGGACGCGCAGCCCGTGCTCGGCGATCTCGTCCCAGAACGCCGAAGTGTCGGCCCCCAGTTCGCGGGCCGCGGGCAGGGCGCGCTGCCAGCAGCCCTCCTTGTCCTCCAGCGTGGTGGCCGGGTAGCCGGGGACGGTGATCGTGCGCGGCCGGGTCACGGGCGCGAGGTCCGCCTCCGGGGCACCGCAGGTGGTCGCGATGGCGAGCGCGCAGAGCAGCGGCTCGGTCGTGGGCTTGGCGAGGGCGCGGGCGATCACCGGGTCGTCCTGGACGGCGAGCCGGCCGATCGCGCGGCGGATCCGGCGGGCCACCAGGTCCAGGGAGTAGGCGTCGGCGACGGCGGGGAGCTTGACGAGCCTGCGCAGCGTCTTCGGCAGCGGCGGCTCGCCGAGCAGGAGCGGAAGCTGGTCGAAACGGTCCCGCAGAGCGGGGTCGAGGGCGTCGAGCGCGGCGGCGAGCGGACGGTGCCCGGTGCTCGTCCAGAGCGGGACAAGGCCGGTGGCGCCCTCGTCCAGGGCGCGGCGGACGGCTCCCGCGAGCTGCGCCCCGCCGAGCCGGCGCAGCCGGGCGAGCGCGGCGTCCGGCGAGGTCGCGGCGACGGCGGCGAAGGGGCCGGACGGCACCGGGCCGGACCCGGCGCCGGCCGCGAGCTCGCCGAGCGCCGGGCCCACCTCCTCGACGAGGCGGGGGGCCGCCCGCCGGCGCGCGGTCCGCGGCGGCGGAAGCTCCTCCGGCGCCTGGACGGTCTCCTCCTCGACGTCCCCGGGGAGCGCGGCGACCCAGTCGCGGAACCGCTGTTCCAGGGTCGCGTCCGGCGTGTCGTTGAACCTCGCCGCGATCTCGGCGACGCGCCATCCCCGCGACGCGGGCCGGAGCGGGGACAGCTCCGCGTTGACGACCAGGAGGCCGTCCGCGTCGTACAGGCCGGCGAGAGCGGTCCGGCCCTTCCTGGCGTCCTCGACATAGGCGGGACCGGCGATGCAGTTGCCCATGTAGTCCGCCCATTCGGCGACGTCCCGGGCGCTGCGTGCGATCTTGAGCCGGACGCCGGCGCCGGCGACGGCCGTCCCGTTCCGCGCGGCGAGCGCGGCCGGGACGGCGAAGTCGCCAGTGAGGGCCTCGGTGATCGCGGTGGCCGACATGAGGCCCGCGGTGAAGGCCGCCCAGGTGCGCGGCGCCCGGGGCGGGACGCCGCCGAGCGCGACGAGCTGCGCGGCGCCGGAGACGGCGACCATGATCGAGTCGAGGCGCGGTGTCAGCGGCTCGGTCTCCGGCGGCGGGTCATGGTCGAACCAGGGCTCGCCGGTGCCCGGGGTGGGCTGTGCCAGCTCGTGCCCGTACAGCCGGGCGAGGGCGTCGATCAGGTCCGCGTACCAGAGCAGGTCGCCTCTGCTCTCCACGGTCGCCGGGTCCTGGGCCGGCGTGAGCCGGCTTTGGAGCGGCTCCTCGTGGCCCAGCATCGGCCCGGTCCACTGCGGAATGCCCATCCACTCGGCGGGAGGGCGGCCATAGCCGGCGCTTTCCCGCCAGCCCGTCAAGCGGGCGCTTCCCCACAGGCGCAGCAGGTCGTCGTGAGCTCCGACCATCTCGTTCATCAGGAATCCGATGTCCTCGATGACGACGAGGGCGAAATCGCGGGCGCAGGCCAGGCGCGGCTTGAGGTAACCGGTGAACTTGGCGTCCTTCGGCTTGTCACCGGCCGTCTTGCGCACGATGTCGCGCACGTAGGCGGCCGGACGCACCGGAAGTCCGGTCAGCCCCGGCACGGGCCGCGCGGCCTCGGCGGCGGCCCAGTCGGGCACCGTCACCGCCGCCGCGCGCAGGATCGGGGCCGAACGCTCCAGGCCGTCCTCCAGGCCGTGGTCGGCGACGGCGAGCGCGGTCCGGAGCAGGGCGGTGGCGCCGAGCGCGTCCTGGAAGACGCGGTCGAGCCGCTCGCGCCAGTAGAACTCGTCGGGGATCCAGCGCGCCGCGTCCGCGAGTGACGGCTGCCTGGTCTCCAGGTCCGTCCGGACGCGCCACAGGATCCGCTCGTCGTCATCGTGGCGGCGCCGTCTGCGCAGATCTGCGAGCCGGTCGCGGCGGGACTGCGTCGCCAGCCGCGCCTCCCGCCGGGCGAGGCCGGTCCGGCGCTCCAGGACCCGCGCCCACAGGTCCAGGACGAGCGCGAGGCGGCGGGGCGCGGGGACGTCCTCGAACACCTGCCGGAAGTACCGCGCGAGCACCGAGGGCGGCCCGCCGGGCGTGAGGTCGACGTCTTCGGGGGCCCGGAGGGCGAGGACCTGTTCGAGCTGCTCGGGCCCGAGGACGTCGCTGGCCGCCGACGCCAGATGAAGCGCCGCCCATCGCCCGTCCTCGGCCGCCTGCGCGGCGGCGGCGCCGACCCGTTTGGTGACCGCGGGCCCGAACAGCGCGACCAGCATCCCGGCCCGCTCCCCGAGCCGGTGCGCGTTCCGCGGGCCGACGGCCCGCAGTGCGGCCAGGACGGCGTCCCGCTGGTCCCCGCGCGCCCCGTCCAGCCGGGCGGAGCGGAAGCCCGCGCCGAGGTCGACGCCCGCGCCGGCCGCGACGGCTCCGCCGTCGGTCACGAGCAAGGACAGCTCCCAGAGGGCGTGCGCCACGTCGTCCCCGGAGGCGTTCTCGGGCCCGAGCGCGACGGCGGTCCCCGGCCGGGCGTCCGATTCGTCCAGCAGGCGGACCGGGCCGGAGGGTCCGGCGATCCAGGCATGACGCCCCGAGGCCACCACGCCCCCATAAAGCCGGATCTTCACCCGCCCTATCATCCTCGCCGCGGCCACCCCGGCAAACGGAGTTTCGGCGGGCCCGGCCCTCACCCGGCACGGTGATCAGTGTGGTTCCCTGGGGTCATGTACGACGTGGTCATCGCCGGCGGCGGGCACAACGGACTGGTCGCCGCCGCGTACCTGGCCCGCGCCGGGCGGCGCGTGCTGGTGCTGGAGCGGCTCGGGCATCTCGGCGGGCTGGCGGTTTCGGCGCGCGTGTTCCCCGGGGTGGACGCGCGGGTCTCGCGGTACTCGTACCTGGTGAGCCTGCTGCCGTCGCGGATCGTCCGGGATCTGGGCCTGGACGTCGAGCTGCGGGGCCGGCGATACGCCTCGTACACGCCGGCCGGCGACGGGGGCCTGCTGATCGACAACGGGGACCCGGCACGGACGGCGGCGTCCCTCGGCGGCGACGCCGAGGCCTGGCGGCGGTTCTACGAAATGGCCGGACGTGTCGCGGAACGTGTCGCGCCGACGCTGCTGGAGCCGCTGCGCGACCGGGCGGAACTCCGCCAGGTGGTGGACGACCAGGAAGCATGGCGCGATCTGTTCGAGCGCCCCATCGGAGACGTGGTCGACGAGCGTTTCGCGGACGACGCCGTGCGCGGGGTCGTCCTGACCGATTCACTGATCGGCACGTTCGCCGACCCGTCGGCCCCTTCGCTCCTGGCCAACCGGTGCTTCCTGTACCACGTCATCGGGAACGGAACCGGCGACTGGAACGTGCCGGTCGGTGGCATGGGAGCCGTCACCGGAGCGCTCGCCGATGCCGCGCGGGCGGCGGGAGCGGACCTGCGGACCGGCATGGAGGTCCTGCACATCGACCCTGCCGGTGAGGTGACATTCCAGGACCACGAAGGCGCCGAGCACACCGTCTCGGCCCGGTGGGTGCTGGTCAACATGCCCGGTGACACGTCCGCCGAGGGAGCGCAGCTGAAGGTGAACATGGTGCTTTCGCGCCTTCCCCGGTTGCGCGACGCGTCCGTCCGGCCGGACGAGGCCTTCGCGGGCACCTTCCACATCAACGAGAGCCGGGCACAGCTCGACAGGGCGTATCGGGAGGCCCGCGACGGCGGCATTCCGGCATTGCCGCCGACCGAGGTGTACTGCCATTCGCTGACCGATCCGTCCATTCTCGGAGCGGAATTGCGGGCCGCCGGGGCGCACACGCTGACGCTGTTCGGTCTCCACATGCCGGCACGGCTCTTCCGATCCGATCCCGAAGGCGCACGCGCGGAGGCCCTGCGCGCGACATTGGCCTCTTTCGACACGGTTCTCGCCGAGCCGATCGAGGACTGCCTTCTGCGCGCCCCGGACGGCACACCGTGCCTGGAGGCCAAGACCCCGGTCGATCTGGAGAACGAGACCGGGCTTCCCGGCGGCCACATCTTCCATCGGGACCTGTCCTGGCCCTTCGCCGAGGTGCCGGATCAGCGGGGGCGCTGGGGTGTGGAGACCGAGCATCCCCGTGTGCTGCTGTGCGGGGCGGGAGCCCGTCGGGGCGGAGGGGTCAGCGGGATTCCGGGGCACAACGCGGCCCGCGCCGTCCTGGACGCCGGTTAGCCGCGTCCGCAGGCCCGGTGCAGGGCCGCGACCACGCTTCCGCGATCGCAGGAAGGCAGGACGGCGGCCAGGTGGCCGTCCGGTCGGACGATGTGCACCGTGTCCGGACCGGCGCGCAGAGCCGCCCGAAGCACCCCGTCCGCATCGATGTCGTCCAATGCATGGATTCGGTACGGAACGTCGGTCGGCAGTTCCGCGACTCCCCCGCCCTGGGTGAGGACCACGAAGTGCGTGCCGAAGAGGCGGCGAAGGCGGGTCCGCTCACCCTCGACGACGCACGGGCCGTCCGGGCAGATGACGCCCGGCACCGGCGGCCGGACGGCCCCGGGTTCGAGCGGGAAGCCCTCCACCGGCCCGGACGGCGTCGTCAGCGGCGAGTCCAGGTACCAGAACGGCTCGGCGAGCCGGCCCGAGTCGATGATCGTGCGCGGGTCCGGGTGCGTCCGGGCCCTCTCCAGCGACTCCAGCCGCACCGCCCGCTGCTCCGGCGTCTGCGGGACGAGGAACTCCATCGTCCGCGTGGTGACGCGGAGGTTCTCCTTGGCGGCGGCGCGGCGCTCGGTGTCGTAGCTGCCGAGCAGTTCCGGCGGGGCCCAGCCGCGCCGCACGAACGCGAGCTTCCACGCGAGGTTCTCGGCGTCCTGGACGCCGGAGTTCAGGCCGCGGGCGCCGAACGGCGCGTACAGGTGGGCGGCGTCTCCGGCGAGGAAGGCGCGGCCGGACGCGAACGCCGCCGCGCACCGCTCGTGGAACCGGTACACGGTGGCCCACACGATCTCGTAGGGGACGTCCCCGACGATCTTGCGGATGCGGGCGTCCAGTGCGCCCGTCCGCCGCTCGGCGTCGAGGTCGTGGTCGGCGGGGACCTGCCAGTCGATGCGCCACGTCCCGTCCGGGCACTGGTGGACCAGGACCTGCCGGCCCGGGTTCCACTCCGGATCGAAGAAGAACCGCCGCTCGCTCGGGAACGGCAGGTCCGCGCGGATGTCGCAGATGAGGAACCGGTCGGCGAAGGTGCGCCCGGGGAAGCCGATGCCGAGCAGTTCCCGGACGGTGCCGTGCCCGCCGTCCGCGCCGACCAGATGGGTTCCGCGCAGGGTGCCGCCGGCCTCGACCTCCACGCCGCCGGCGTCCTGGCGGAGGCTGGCGACCGGATGCCCGTAGCGGACCTCCACGAGCGGCTCGGCGGCGGCGAGGTCCCGCAGCAACGCCTCCACCTCGGCCTGCGAGATGTTGATCCAGGGCGGGACGGCGCCGCGCCCCGCGTCCGGGAAGGTGACGGAGAACAGTTCGTCGCCGCGGTAGTAGGTGCGGCCGGTCGTCCAGGTCACACCGCGAGCGATCATCCGTTGGGCGCACCCGGCCCGGTCCAGGACGTCGAGCACGTCCCGCTGGAAGCAGATGGCCCTGGACCCGGACGGGTCACGGCGCGCGGCGGCCTCCAGCACCACGCTCGGCACACCGTGCCGTGCCAGCAGCAGCGCCGTGACCAGGCCGACCGGCCCGGCGCCGGCGACGACGACCGGCTCGCTGTCCGTCACAGATCCCACCCTCGCGATGGTGCGCCGCCCGGCGGCCCGCCGTAAAGCGGCCGCGCCGGGCCGGGCGGCGCTCAGGCCGTGCCGGTCCCGGCCATGTCCCGCGCGTGCGCGGCCCTGGACAGCTCGATCGTCCGGTCGGCGACCCGCCGGTCCTGCCAGCCGCGCACGTCGGTGTCCTTGCCCGGCTCCAGGCTCTTGTAGATGTCGAAGAAGTGGGCGATCTCGTCGAGAAGGTGCTCGTGGACGTCCCGCAGGTCGCGGATGCCCTCGTAGCGGACGTCCCGGGCCGGCACGGTGAGGATCTTGGCGTCGGGGCCGCCCTCGTCGTGCATCCAGAACACCCCGACGCTGCGGACGGTGACCATGCACCCGGGGAAGGTGGGCTCCTCCAGCAGCACCATCGCGTCCAGCGGGTCGCCGTCCTCGGCGCAGGTCTCCGGGATGTAGCCGTAGTCCAGCGGATACTGGGTCGAGGTGAACAGCATCCGGTCGAGCCGGATGCGGCCGAGCCGGTGGTCCATCTCGTACTTGTTGCGCGATCCCCTCGGGATCTCGACGAGCATGTCGATCTCCATGAATCCCTCCCCCTGTTGAGCACTACCCGCGCGGCGGGCGTGACACGAGTCCGGCGGGTCGATTAGTGGGCGGCGGCGTTCCAGTCGGGACCGGTGCCGAGCGCGACCTCCAGGCCGACCGTGAGGGGGTAGGCGGTGGTCATCCCGGTGCGGACGATCTCCGCCACGGCGTCCCGTTCGCCCCCCGCCACCTCCAGCACGATCTCGTCGTGCACCTGGAGCAGCAGGCGGCTGGCGAGGCCGGCCGCGGTGAGCGCCTCGTCCACCCGCAGCATCGCGATCTTGACGATGTCGGCGGCGGAGCCCTGGACCGGGGCGTTCAGCGCCATCCGCTCGGCGGTCTCGCGGCGCTGCCGGTTGTCGCTGGTCAGATGTGGCAGGTAGCGGCGGCGGCCGAGGATCGTGCGGGTGTAGCCGGTGATGCGGGCCTCGGCGACGACGTGGTCGAGGTAGTCGCGGACGCCGCCGAGCCGGGCGAAGTAGGCGTCCATCAGCGGGCGCGCCTCCGCCATCGGGATGCCGAGCTGCTTGGCCAGGCCGAACGCCGACAGCCCGTAGGCCAGCCCGTACGACATCGCCTTGATCTTGCGCCGCATGTCCGGCGTGACGGCGTCCGGGGCGACCTGGAAGACCTGCGCGGCCATCGTGGCGTGCAGGTCCTCGCCGGACTCGAACGCCGCGAGCAGCGTCGGGTCCTGCGACAGGTGCGCCATGACCCGCAGTTCGAGCTGGCCGTAGTCGGCCGTCATCAGCGATTCGTACCCGCCGCCGGGCAGGAACGCGCGGCGGATGCGCCGCCCGTCCCCGGTCCGGACGGGGATGACCTGCAGGTTCGGCTCGGTCGAGGTGAGCCGCCCGGTCGCCGCGACGGTCTGCTGGAAGGTGGTGTGGATCCGGCCGTCCGCACCGATCTCGCGGATCAGGCCGGCGACCGTGGTGCGCAGCCGCGCCTGGTCGCGGTGGCGCAGCAGCACCTGCGGGAGGCCGTTGTCGGTCTGGGTGGCGAGCCAGGTCAGCGCGTCCAGGTCGGTGGAGTACCCGGACTTGATCTTCTTGGTCCTGGGCAGCCCCAGCTCGCCGAAGAGCACCTCCTGGAGCTGCTTCGTCGAGCCCGGGTTGAAGCGGCGGCCGGCGATCTCGGCGGCCTCGTCGGCGGCGCGTTCCATCGCGTCCGCGAAGTGCCGCTCCAGGCCGTGGAGGAGATCGGCGTCCACGTGGACGCCGGCGCGTTCGGCGCGGGCGAGCAGGCCCGACAGCGGCAGCTCGACGTCCCGCAGGACGTCCGCCATGCCCGTGGAGGCGAGGTCGTCGGCGAACGTCCCGGCCAGGTCGAGCACGGCCCGGGCGCTCAGCATCAGCCCCGCCGCGCCCTCGGCGGACGGGCGGCGCCCGAGATGGCGGCCCGCGAGGTCGGCGATCCCGTAGGCCGCCAGGCCCGGCAGGAGGAGGTAGGCGGCCATCGCGACGTCGGCGGCGATGCCGTCGAGGCGCCAGCCGCGCTCGCCGAAGACGCGCAGCAGCGACTTCACGTCGTGCAGCGCCTTGGGACGGCCGGGGTCGGCCAGCCATTCCGCGAAGGCCCGTTCGTCCTTCCCGGTGAGCTCGGACGGGTCGAAGGAGGCCGCGTACCCGTCGCCGGTGGCGAGCGCGATCCGGGTGATGTCGCCCGCGCCGCGCACCCAGGCGGCGTCGGCGGCGAGTCCGGTCAGGCCGGTCGCGCGGGTCCGCAGCCAGCCGGCCAGCTCGTCCGGGCCGAGCTCGCGGCCCCTGACCGGTTCGGGTCCGGCCGCCTCGGGCGGACGGCCGCCGCCCGGGTCGGCCGCGAAGAGCCGCTGCCGCAGGCTGGCGTTGCGGAACTCCAGGTCGTCCAGCAGGGAGGTGAACGCGGACAGGTCGTAGGGCCGGCGCAGCAGGTCGCCCGGCGACACCGCGAGGTCCAGGTCGCGGACGAGCTCGGTCAGCCTCCGGTTCAGCCGCACCGAGTCCAGCGCGGCGCGCAGCTTCTCCCCCGCCTTGCCCTTCACCTCGCCGGCGCGGTCCAGCAGGGCGTCGAGCGACCCGAACTCGCGGACCCACTTCGCGGCCGTCTTCTCCCCGATGCCCGGGATGCTCGGCAGGTTGTCGGACGGGTCGCCGCGCAGCGCCGCGAAGTCCGGATACTGCGCCGGGGTCAGCCCGTACTTCTCCCGCACCGCCTCGGGGGTGTACCGGATCATCTCCGAGGCCGTCCGGTAGAAGTACAGGACGGTGACCCTGTCGCTGACGAGCTGGAGCACGTCCCGGTCGCCGGTGACGATCAGCACGCTCATGCCGTCCGCCTCGGCCGCCGTGGCGAGCGTCGCGATGACGTCGTCGGCCTCGTAACCGGGCGCCCGCAGCACCGGCAGGCTCATCGCGGCGAGGAACTCGTCCAGGATCCGCAGCTGGCTGCCGAACTCCTCCGGCGACCGCGACCGGGTGGCCTTGTAGTCCGGGAACGCCTCGGTGCGGAACGTCTGGCGCGACACGTCGAACGCTACCGCCGCGTGCGTCGGGCGCTCGTCCCGGAGCACGTTGGCCAGCATGTTCGCGAACCCGTACACGACGTTCGTCGGCTGCCCGGACGTGGTGCTGAAGTTCTCGACCGGCAGCGCGTAGAACGCCCGGTAGGCCAGCGAGTGGCCGTCCAGGAGCAGCAGGCTGGACCGGTCGGTCATGGATCACATCCTGGCACCCGGGAAGGGGGCATGAAACGGCAGGACGACGTGTTGGGGGCGACATGACGAAGATCAACGTGGGCAGGCTCGGGATCTGGCGGCCGTGGAGCCAGCTGGACCCGCGGCTCGCCAAGGACATCGAGGACCTCGGCTACGGGGCGATCTGGATCGGCGGCTCGCCGAGCGGGGACCTGGACATCGCCGACCGGCTCCTCGCGGCCACCGACCGCATCGTGATCGCGACCGGCATCGTGAACATGTGGAACACGCCGGCCGCGGAGGTCGCCGCGTCCTACCACCGGCTCAACGACGCCCACGGCGGGCGGTTCCTGCTCGGTGTGGGCATCGGCCATCCGGAGGCCACGCAGGAGTACCGCAGCCCGTACGAGACGATCGTCCGCTACCTCGACGCGCTGGACGCCGCGGACGTCCCGGCCGGGGGGCGGGTGCTGGCCGCGCTCGGGCCGAAGGTGCTGCGGCTGGCGGCCGAGCGGGCGGCGGGCGCGCACCCGTACCTGACGACTCCCGAGCACACCCGCGAGGCGCGGGACGCGCTCGGCGAGGGCCCGCTGCTCGCGCCGGACCAGAAGGTCGTGCTGGACACCGACCCCGTGCGCGCCCGCGCGCTGGCCAGGGAGATGCTCGGCATCTACCTCGGCCTGCGGAACTACGTGAACAGCTTCAAGCGGCTCGGTTTCACCGACGCGGACGTCGCGGATGGCGGAAGCGACGCGCTCGTGGACGCGCTGATCGCGCACGGCGACGCCGCGGCGCTGGCCGGCCGGCTGGCCGGGCATCTGGACGCGGGCGCCGACCACGTGGCCGTCCAGGTGCTGACCGAGCCCGGCGGCGACCCGCGTCCCGCGTTGCGGTCGATCATCGAGACGCTGGGCTGACCCGGACATGGCGAGGGACGCGCCCGGTCGCGGGCGCGTCCCTCCGAGGACCGGTCCTTACCTGGTCGTGTACTTGCCGATCTCTTCGGGCACCATGCGCTTCCTGGGCTGGGCCTGCGCCTGCTTCCGGGCGAGCTCGTTGCCGTTGACCGTCAGGGTGCTGTGCGCGAACAGCTCGGTCACCGCGGCCGCGCCGTCGATCATCTGGTCGAAGCCCTTGAGGCTGACGTTGTCGTAGCGGTCGCACGCGGAGTGGTAGCACGGGTCGTAGGCCTTCCCGGCCTCACCGCCGTACACCTTCGCCTGCTCGGCCGTCTTGATGCCCTCGGCGCCGGTGAACAGGCCGCCGGCGGGGATCCCGACGGTGATGAAGGCGTTGTAGTCGGAGCGTCCGTTGAACGGCGTCGGTGCGGTGGCCAGCTTGCGCGTCGCGAAGTAGTCGTTGAACGCCTTCTCGATCGCGCCGGACCCGGCGGGGGCCTCGGCGCCGTTCTGCCCCTCGCTGTTGTCGCCGTCGTAGACGAAGCGGACGAAGTTCGGTGCGGCGAGCATGTCGAAGTTGAGGTTCAGCGCGATCTTGTCGCGCTCGGCCTGCGAGAGGCTGTCGACGTAGTGCTGGGAGCCGAGCAGGCCTTCCTCTTCGGCGCCCCAGAACGCGAACCGCACCTTGTTGCGGACCTTACCGCCGAGCTTGCCGATCTGCTTGGCCGTCTCCAGCAGCGTCGCGGTCCCCGAGCCGTCGTCGTTGATGCCCGGCCCGTCGGTGACGCTGTCGTTGTGCGCGCCGAGGACCACGACGTTGTCGGCCCTGCCGCGCTTGGTGTCGGCGATGACGTTGGACGTCTGGCGCTTCTCGTTGACGGTGTCGGTCTTGACGCGCAGCGTCACGCCGCCGTTCTGCGCCTGCTGGACGAGCGCCTTGCCGACCGCGTTGGACGGGCCGATCACCGGGATGCCGTAGGGCTTGGTCAGCGTGCCGCCGACGGGGCCCGGCTGGTCGGGCAGCTGGTAGATGACGACGGCGGTCGCGCCGGCGGCGATGGCGTTGTCGGCCTTCACCGAGAAGAAGCAGCCGCCGCGCTGGATCAGCGCGATGTTCCCCTTGGGGAAGCCGGCGAAGTCGTCGGCCTCGCACCCGCTGCCGGTGCCGGTGGCGCCCGGGTCGACGGGGCTCGCCGCGGCGGTGACGTCGCCCGACCCGGAGTACTGCAGCGTCGCGAAGTCGGTGTCCGGCGCGAACGTCTTCGGCTCCGGCGCGGTCTCGGCGAAGACCGGCTGCGACGGCTCCTGCCAGAAGTCGAACTCGAAGTTCTGGATCGTGGGGGTGTATCCGGCCCGCTTCAGCTGGTCCGCGATGTACCTGACGGTGATCTTGTTGCCGGCGAGGCCGGCGGCCCGGTTGCCGCCGTTGGCGTCCGCGATCTTCTGCAGGTTCAGCTGGTGGTGGCGGACGTTCTTGAGCGTGACCAGCCCGGCCAGCTTGGAGGCGGCCGGCGCGGCGGCCTGGGCGGGAGCTGCGGCCAGGGTGATGGCGAGCGACAGCCCGGTGAGGGAGGCTAGCGCGGCTCTGCGCATGTCTCGGTCTCCGGTGGTGGGGGACAAAGTAACCCGAAGCCTGACATGCGTCATTTCCTGCAACAAGACACGACTCTGCATCAAAACGGCCAATATTGGCCTCTCTTTGCACCCGACTTACAAGATCAACATCCGCCGCGGCGAATACCGCTCGCCCTGCTCGTCCCCCATCCAGAGCTTGATCATCAAAGTGCGGGCACGCATCGCCCTGCGAGGTCATCAATTCCGAGGGCGACTTTCTGACCTGCGGTGACATCGTGAAGGGGGATGTGCGGCCGCGCGCCCGCACCGGTCGCGGCCGCGGCGCATCCGGGGCGGGCCCTCCATCGGGCCGAGGCCGCAGGCTCACGCGCCGCACCCGGAGGATCACAAGTAGCCCCAGGTGAGACCCCTGGTCGTCGGCAAATCGAACTAAGTATGCTCCGGTCCCGCCGACATCGGTCGAGGCGACCGCGGCTTGAGGACGATCAGGAGTGTGGGCCGGTGACGAACCCCCAGCAGGTTCATGGCTCCCATGAGCGGCCGCGTACGCGTCCGGTCGGCCGGCGGATCGCGATGCTGCTCGCGATCCCGCTGGCCGCGCTCGTCGCGCTGTGGGCGTTCGCCGCGGGGACGACGCTGTCCGCCGCGCTGCAGCGGTCGGACTTCACGCGGCTGTACAAGGACGTCGGCCGGCCGGCCGGCGCCGTCATGGAGATGATCCAGCGGGAGCGCGCCGGAGCGGTGGCCGTGCTGAAGGCGCACACCCCCGGCAACGTGCGGGCGTACCAGGAGATCGCGCGCCAGACCGACGGCGCCGTCGCGGCGTTCCGCAGGTCGGCGCGCTCGTCCACGGCCAGGGACGCGACCACCGACGAGATGTGGAGCCGCCTGGAGGCGCTCGACCGCCGGTTCGAAGAGCTGCGGCCGCTGCGGACGCAGGTCGGCGAGGGCGCCGCCGGCACCGTGCAGGCCATCGACGCCTACAGCGAGATCTCCGACAACACGCTCCGGGTGCTGACGACCTTCGTCGGCGTCGACGACACGGCGATCTACCGGCAGAGCGCCGGCATCCTGCACTTCACCTGGGCGCGCGACTTCATGCTGCGCGAGGACGCGCTGCTGTCCGCGGTCGGCGGGCACCGGCTGAACGCCGTGGAGCGGATGGCCTTCGCCCGCTGGGCGGGCAACCGCGACGAGTTCCTCCAGCTGGCCCGCGGCGAAGTGGACGGCACGATCTCCACCCTCGTGGAGGGCCTGGTCAATTCGAGCGCGTACGGCAGCTTCAGCCTGCTGGAGGGCCAGATCATCCGGCAGGGCCTGACCCCCGGCGCCGAGCAGTGGCGGGCGGTCATGCGGGATCTGACGCCGCTGTGGCAGAAGGCGGCGGCCAGGGCGGGCGATGTACAGAACGACGACCTCGTCGAGCCGGCCGGCCGGCTGATCATGCTGCGGTTCTATCTGGCCTGCGTCGTCGGCCTGCTGATCGTGGCCGCGTCGGTGACGGTGCCGCTGCTGTTCGCGCGGCGGCTCGCGCGGGAGCTGCGGGACCTCCAGGTGTCGGCGCAGCGGCTCGCGCACGAGCGGCTGCCCGCGGTCGTGGCGCGGCTGCGGCGCGGTGAGAGGGTCGACGTCGGGGCGGAGGCGCCGCGCCCGGAACCCGGGCGGACCCGGGAGATCGCCCTGGTGGCCGACGCGTTCGACGCCGTCCAGCGGACGGCCTTCAGCACCGCGGTCGGCGAGGCGGAGCTGCGCGCCGGCATCAACCGGGTCTTCGTCAACCTGTCGTGGCGCAGCCAGTCGCTCCTGCACCGGCAGCTGCGGCTGCTGGACCAGATGGAGCGGCGCGCGTCCAGCGCGGAGGAGCTGGACGACCTGTTCCGGCTCGACCACCTGACCACCCGCATGCGGCGGCACGCCGAGGGCCTGGTCATCCTGTCCGGGTCGCCGACGGTCCGCGCCTTCGAGCATCCGGTCGCCGCGGAGGACGTGGTGCGCGCGGCGATCGCCGAGGTGGAGGACTACACGCGGGTTGAGGTGACGGGCGTGTCGTCGGCCGCGGTCACCGGCGCCGTGGTCGCCGACGTCATCCACCTGCTGGCCGAGCTGATCGAGAACGCGGCGTCGTTCTCCCCGCCGGCCACCGAGGTCACCGTCAAGGTCGAGACGGTCGCGAACGGGCTGGCCGTCGAGATCATCGACCGGGGCGTCGGCCTGGCCGCCGACGAGCTGGACGACCTCAACCGGCGGCTCGCCAGCGCCGTCGAGTTCGACCTGGTCGACACCGAACGGCTCGGCCTGTTCGTCGTCGCCCGGCTCGCCGCCCGGCACGGCGTACAGGTGTCGCTGCAGCCGTCGGCGTACGGCGGGACGACCGCGATCGTCCTCGTCCCGCACGCGCTGGTCGTCCTGGACGACGACTGGCACATGGCGCGGGGCCGGGGCGCGGGGGCGCCGCAGCCGGTCGGGGTGTCCGCGGGCGGGTCCGGGGCGCGGCTCGGCCGCCCGTCCCGTCCGGCGCTGCCCGGCGGGGTCGTCCAGGCGCCGCAGTCCGGCGAGCCCGCCGGCCTGCCCGCCGGGCCGCCCGAGCCGTCGCCCGAACCGCTGCTCGACCCGCCCGAGCCGCCCGGTGGCCGCACCCGGCCGCCCGGCGGCGAACCGGAGCCGGTCGAGGTGGAGGACAGCGAGGTCACCGGGCGGCTCCCGCGCCGGGTGCGGCAGCATTCCCTGGCCCCGCAGCTGCGCGGGCGTCCGGCGGCCCGGCATCCCCGGCCGGCGGACGACGACTTCGACGAGCCGAGCCCGGAGCTCAGCCGCGACCTGATGGCCTCGCTACAGTCCGGATGGCTGCGCGGCAGGGTCGACGACGAACCGGGCGATCTTGATCCACGCGATGAATGGGGGGAATCATGATGGGGCAGGGCCACGCCACAGGCGAGCTCGACTGGCTGCTCGACGATCTGGTGCAGCGGGTGGGAGAGGTCCGGCAGGCCGTCCTGCTGTCCCGGGACGGGCTGGTCATGGGCGCCTCCGGGGACGTCACCCGCAAGGACGCCGAATTCCTCGCGGCGCTGTCGTCCGGCTTCCACAGCCTGGCCAACGGCGCCCGCGAGCACTTCCAGGCCAAGCAGGTGCGGCAGACCGTCGTCGAACTCGACGGCCTGCTGTTCTTCGTCATGCCGGCGGGCAACGGAAGCTGCCTCGCCGTGCTGAGCGACGCCGGCGGCAACGCCGGGCTGGTCGCCTACGAGACGACCATGCTGATCAAGCGGGTGCGGCGCACGCTGTCCGCCCAGCCGCGCGCCGCGGCCGGGCCGCAGGATCCGCCGGTGCGCACGGGCGCGTCAGGCTAGAGCGGCCCGTGGAGAGCCCGAGAGAACGCTGGGTCGGGGCGGACGCCGGCCCGGTCGTCCGCCCCTACGCGGTGACCCGCGGGCGCACCCGCCCCCGCGGGCTCGTGATCGACCTGGTGTCCGTCCTCGTCGCGACCGGCCGCACCCCGGACGGCCGGGTCTGGCTGTCGCGCGAGCAGCGGCGGCTGCTGGAGCTGTGCCGGCGGCCCTCCACGCCCGCCGACCTCGCCTCGGAGACCGACCTGCCGTTCCGGGTGGTGCAGATCCTGCTGGAGGACCTGTACCAGTACGGCCTGATCGAAGAGATGCCGCAGGCCGCGCACACCGAACGCCCCGACCCCCGCATCCTGATGAGAGTGCTCGATGAACTCCGCCGTCTCTGACGTGACGCCCTACGGGCGGGACGACGACGTCCCGCTGCACACCCTGAAGGTCCTTGTGGCCGGCGGCTTCGGGGTCGGCAAGACGACCCTGGTCGGCGCGGTCAGCGAGGTCCGCCCGCTGCGCACCGAGGAGACCCTCACCGACGCCTCCGTCGGGGTGGACGACCTCGGCGGCGTCGAGGGCAAGACAACCACGACCGTCGCGATGGACTTCGGCCGGCTGACGTTCTCCGGCGGGGTCCGGCTGTACCTGTTCGGGACGCCCGGGCAGGAGCGGTTCTGGTTCATGTGGGACCAGATCGCCTACGGCGCGGTCGGCGCGATCGTCCTGGTCGACACCCGCCGGCTCAGCACCAGCTTCGCGGCCATCGACTTCTTCGAGCAGCGGGACATCCCGTTCGTCATCGCCGCGAACCGGTTCGACGGCGCCCGCCGCTACACGGTGGAGGAGATCCGCGACGCCCTCGACGTCGACCCCGGCGTCCCGGTGATGCTGTGCGACGTGCGGAGCCGCGAGGTGGCGCGGGGCGTGCTGGTCGCCCTCGTCGAGCACGCGCTCCAGGCGGCGCAGGGCTAGCCGGACGCCATCCGGGCGACGATCAGGGAGGCCAGCGCGGCGTAGGCGGCCGAGTCGTCCAGGCCGGTCTGCGCCTTGATCTCGCCGCGGTGGATGGACTCCATCACCTGCCCGGCGACGGCGCCGACGAAGGCGGCGTCCGAATCGGGCGACGCCTCCCGCACGAGCCCCTGCACGCGCCGTACCGCGAACCCGGTGTTCTGCTTGTACACCTCACGCGCGGGAGCGAACGCGTCCAGGTCGGCGAAGAACGCCGGCGACGCGGGGGCGAGTTCGTCCGAGATGGCGCGCAGATAGGCGCCGACCCGCTCCCGGGGATCGGCGCTGGCGTCGAGCACGGCCTCCACGTGCTCGGTGGCCTGGCGGAAGAACGCCCGCACCACCGCCACGATGATCTGCTCCCGGCTCGCCGCGACCGAGTACAGCGTGCTCTTCGAGCAACGCAGCACGGCGGCCAGGTCGGCGACGCTCAACTCGGCGAACCCGCGGTCGAGGAAGACCTCCATGAGCCGTTCGATGAGCGACTCACGCCGCCGCGAGGCCCGCGTCGCCCGCTCGTCCACCGAGGTCATGGACGAGACAGTACCAAAACGGGTTCGCCAGTACCGCCTTTGGTACTGTTGGCCTGCCGAAAGGAGTCCGCCCATGCCCGCCACCCGGCACCTGCCGACCCCCGAGTCCGAGGACCTGATCGCGCTCACCCGCGAGATCGCGGCCAAGGAGCTGGCGCCGCGCGTCGCCGACGCCGAGCGCACCGGCACGTTCCCGCGCGAGGCGTTCACGACGCTGGGCCGGGCTGGCCTGCTGACCCTCCCCTACCCGGAGAAGTTCGGCGGCGGCGACCAGCCGTACGAGATCTACCTGCAGGTCCTGGAGGAGATCGGTGCGGTCTGGGCGAGCGTCGGCGTGGGCGTCAGCGTCCACTCGCTCTCGTGCTTCCCCCTCTTCGCCTACGGCAACGACGAACAACGGGCCCGATGGCTCCCGGACATGCTCTCCGGCGAACAGCTGGGCGCGTACTGCCTGTCGGAGGCGCACGCGGGCTCCGACCCCGCCGCGATGCGCGCCAAGGCCGTCCGCGACGGCGACTCCTATGTCCTCAACGGCGCCAAGGCGTGGACGACCCACGGCGGCAAGGCCGACTTCTACACGGTGATGGCCCGCACCTCTGACGACGGCGCACGAGGCATCTCCTGCTTCCACGTCCCCGCCGGCACCCCCGGCCTGGAGTTCGACGAGCCCGAGGACAAGATGGGCCTGATGGGCTCCACCACCGCGACCGTCCGGTTCGTGGACGCGCGCGTCCCCGCCGGCAACCTGATCGGCTCCGAGGGCCAGGGCCTCTCCATCGCCCTCGCCGGCCTCGACGCCGGCCGCCTCGGCATCGCCGCCGTCGCCACCGGCCTCTCCCAGGGCGCTCTCGACACCGCCGTCGCCTACGCCAAGGAGCGCGAGGCGTTCGGCAGGCCGATCATCGACCACCAGGGCCTGGCCTTCGTCCTAGCCGACATGGCCGCCGCCGTGGAGTCCGCCCGCGCCACCTACCTCTCCGCCGCCCGCCTGAAGGACGCGGACCGCCCCTACGGCCGCGAGGCGTCCATCGCGAAACTGATCGCCACCGACAACGCCATGAAGGTGACGACCGACGCCGTCCAGGTCCTCGGCGGCGCCGGCTACACCCGCGACTTCCCGGTGGAGCGCTTCATGCGCGAAGCCAAGGTCATGCAGATCTTCGAAGGCACCAACCAGATCCAACGCCTCGTCATCTCCCGCCACCTCGCCCGATAGCCGCCCCTTCTACCTGCGGTCTTTCGGGCCCGAGGTTCAGGAGGAGTGCGTCCCCCGAGCGCGGCGCCGCGAGGCGGTCCGCTTGCGCCGGCGGCGCAGGGCGGTGAAGGCCATCGACAGCACGATGACGAACATGATGACGATGACCGCCTCGGTGACACCCAGACCTTGCATGCCTGCCTCGTTCCGCGCTGGATAGGACATGGCGGCGGACGGCAAGATCCGCCTTCGGGGTGCCACATCAGAATAGCGTCCGGGCGTGAGGTGAGGCTGAGCGCTTCGGTCGGCTGATGAGCGCTTCAGCCGGCGAGGTGGCCGGTGGAGAGAAGCCACCGCCAGCGCCGGCGCTCGGTGACGACGGCTGCGGCGGCCAACACGGTCACGGGACCCGCTGCCCAGGCGGGCCAGGCAAGCCACGAGGAGATCACGGCCGCTGCGAGTTGGAGCAGCACCAGCAGTATCGTGGCCCAGCCCGGCACCGCGATGATCACGTTGGCCTTATCCCCCGGGGGGACAGGACCGTCGGCAGGCCGATCAGGACCACCACGGACAGGACGGCGAGCAGCCATGAGTGGCCGGCCAAGGCCCAGGGAGTGGCCACCCACGCGATGAGTTCCGTTGCAAAGCGCAGGGCGGACGCGGCGCGGTCGTCGGGTCGTCCCGGGGTCGTTTCTCCAGCAACAGCGTTGGTCACTAGCGGTTCCTCTGCGGAATCAACTGCAGCCTGATGTTTCCGTCATAGGGAACGACGAAGGTCGAGATGCGGGCCGTGGAATCGTGGGGTTTCCACGTCAAGGGTACAAGGAAGAGTCGTCCGCCCGAGGCGAGCAGAAGGCGCAAGTTGCGGTAGCGATACCGGAACGGGACGTTCGCGCCGAAGTCGGCGTACATCGTCTCCGGCGGGACGTCATGCAAAGGCTCCTTCGAGTAAAGGACGACCTCGGGGCGCTTGTGCAAATTCTTGGCGTCGTCGTACGCGCGGGCGATACCGACCTCACCGGCCAGGCTGTTGGCGGCCCAGAACAGGCCCATCACGACGACTCCGATGGACACCAGCCGCCCGCCGCGTTCGAGGGCGTCCATGACGGGCCGGTCCCGCCATCCGCCTTCCCCGCCGTGGCGTGCCAGCCAGAAGGCGTACACCAGCAACGGTACGGACATGGTCAGAGACAAAGGCGTGACACCTGGTGTCTCATTCCTCGCGACCTGCGTTGAGAGAAGCCCGATCAACGCTCTCACAAGCAATACCAGCCCCACCAGCGCGGTGGCCGCGGCGATCCGCGGAACCAGCCTCGGCCGGGCGGGCAGCACCACGCCGCTGATCAACGCGTGCGTGCCCAGCGCGACCAGCAGGACCAGCAGGAGCAGCACCGCCGCCGGATACGCGACCTCCACACCGAGCTTCAGCAGGTCCTGGTTGGCCAGGTCGGTGAGCTGCAGATCGACGCCGAAATACCGGAAGCGCTGCAGGGTGGCGACATAGCCGTACCAGATCAGGACGCCCGCGATGATCGTCGTCGGCGGCCCGAACGTGCTGAGCGCCGTCAGCCGCTGCGTCCAGTCCTGAGCGGGATCGGCGGCGGGAGGCTCCTCGTCCGTCCGCCGCCGCTCGGCTCTCCGGCGAGCCCTCGCCAGCCGGTCGGATCTGTCGTCAGCACTGGGCAACCTCGCCCTCACCTCCGGCTTCGAGCCCCGGCGCGTCGACCCAGACCACGCACGCCGTGACGATCGTCGTCGACTGCCAGGTCGCCCGTACCGGACGTCCTGGACCCGGCTGAGCTCCCTGGAGGCTCCGGCACGGCCCCGTCGTCGCGTCGGTGCACAGTTTGGAGAGGTACCAGGTGATGTTGAATGTGTATTTCGCGGGCCTGGCGGGCTGTGGGTCGACTTCAGTGAAATACGGAATTATTCCGCACGGTTCGGCGAGGGATATCACCGTGTCGGCCGCGCAGGGCTTCTGAGCCCCCCGTGTGCCGAGCTCTTTCGAACCCGGACAGTCGGAGACGGGCTGGTAACTCAACCCGGCGAACTTCGCCCCCGCCCGCGCCGCTTGATTTTCGGACTCGAGGTTTGGATATGGCCGAGGATCGGGTCCTCCCGTCTTGTTGATCGCGAACCTCTCGATCCGCACGGGATAGGGCGCCCAGACCGCCCGGCAAACGTTGTTGGGGGTCTCGTTTTCGAGGGACGCGCCGCTTCCGGAGGAGACCCGGGGAGTCTGCCAGGCCTGGGCCGACGGGCCAACGGGCGGCGGCTGCCCCTGCCCTGGCTGGCCCTGCCGGCCTGGCGCCTGCGGCGACTGCTGGAGCGCCGAGCCCAGCGGTGCCGGGTTCGCCGACGGCCCCTTTCCGCCCTTGCCACCGGAGGAACCCCCGCACCCCGTAATGCCCGCCGCGACTGAGAAGATCAATGTCGCGGCGGCGAGTTTGGAAAGACTCACCGTTCGAGTATGAGACGTGCCGATTCCGATAAGGGTCGTCGGGACGAGGCCGTTAACGGCCACGCCCGCGCTCCCGGATTCGCCCCCTGCCGTTCTTCATGATCGAGGTGGTGCCGGCGGCCGGGCCGTCGGTGGTCGACGTCCTGAGCGCGGAGCCCGTCGAGGCGGGCGTGCGGGGTGGCGGCCTCCTCCGGAAATGGGAGAATCGGACGCCTGCCGTGTGGTCGCAGCGCTGAGGAGAGAACTGGTGAAGTCGTCCGTCCCGTACGTGCTGCCCGAGGCTCGGGAGCGGGTCATCGATCTGGTCTCGCGGGGCCAGTACATTCCCGCCATCAAGCTGGTCCGGGAGGCCACCGGGGCCGGTCTCAAGGAGGCCAAGGAGTATGTGGACGGTCTCAAGGGGGAGGCGTTCGGCCGGGTGGTGCCGCCCGAGGTGCAGGCCAAGGCGCGGGCGCTGATCGCCGACGGCAGGTGGAAGGACGCGGCGAAGCTGGTCCGCAAGGACACCGGCCTCGGGTTGAGGGCCTCCAAGGACTACGTCGACGCCGTCCGGGAGGGGCGGATACCCCCGCAGCCGGGCCCGGTGCTGTCGGACCGGGTCCGTGCCTTCAAGGCGGCCGGCGACCACGAGTCCGCGATCGCGCTCGTGCGTGCCGAGACGGGGATGCAGTGGGACGAGGCGCAGCGCTTCGTCGATGCCCTCCGCTAGCGTGAGCGGCTGTCACCGGTCGCTTTCGGGGTCCTCCCCGCCGGTCAGGGCTGGGAGCGGCGGGATCGTCTCGGCGAGCCAGCCGTCCCGGTTCGCGGTGAAGTGGGGGGCGCCGCCGGTCTCCCACCACGACCGGACCGCCGTGGTCGTCACCTGCCGCCCGGTCCGGCGGTCGGTGTACGACACCGGCCGCTCCCCCACGCGGCGGACCGTGGCCCGGCCCCGCTTGCAGCCCGCCGGGTAGTCGTTCCAGTTGATCCCGGCCTCGCGCCACAGCAGGTCCTGCATCTGGTCGGTGCTCACCCGGTGGAGCCGTTTGTGGGAGAAGTGCGCCTGCGCGGCCATCGAGATCGAGTTGCGCACGGCGTCGCGCTGCCGCCACAGGAAGTAGTTCGCGACCTCGACCGGGCTCGGGACGGTGAACACGCGGGCGTCGAACGTCGCCCCCTGGTCGGCCTCGTAGGCCCGGTTGAACGCGACGGTGGCCATCGATGAGGCGATCGACACCATCTTCTGGACCACGCCGCCGAACCACGGCTCCGTTCCCGAGCCGGCGAAGTCGGTCAGCAGCACCGAGCACTCGTCGGACTGCGTGAAGGCGAACACCGCGCCGGACATCTCCCCGCAGAGCGCTTCGGCGACGGAGTCCATCGCGGCCATCACCGTGTCGTCGAACGGGCGGTCGGCGTGGCGGAGGAAGGTGTGGAAGGCGCGGCCGTCGACGCGGCAGATGGTGTACGTACGGCGCGGCAGGACGGTGCGGGTCGCCTGCTCGTACGCCTTCATCCGGTCGCTCAGCCCGGTGGGCTCGGGCGCGGCTTGCATGGGCTCGGCCAAGGGTTCCTCCGTGAATCGATCGCCTCCGCGACCAGCCGGTACCGCCTGATCACGAAGACGGTCATTGTCTCGCGGCGGCACTCGTGACCGCGCCTCGTTTTCCGCGGCCCGCGAGAATGGAGGGATGACGCGGGACTCCGTACTGACGCGGGCCGTGTCGATCTTCGAGGCGTTCGATCCGGACCATCCGGCGCTGTCGGTCTCGGAGATCGCGCGGCGGACGGGGCTGCATGTGGCGACGGCGTCGCGGCTCGTCGCGGAGCTCGTCGGGCACGGGCTGCTGGCGCGGGACGAGCAGGGGCGGGTGCGGGTCGGGATGCGGCTGTGGGAGCTGGCGTCCCGGGCCGCGCCGACGCTGGGGCTGCGCGAGGCGGCGATGCCGTTCATGGAGGACCTGCACGCCGTCATCGGCCACCACACCCAGCTCGGGGTGCTCGACGGGCGGGAGGTGCTGTTCGTCGAGCGGCTCTCGATGCCGAACTCCGTGATCAACGTGACGCGGGTCGCGGGACGGCTGCCCCTGCACGCCTCGTCCAGCGGGCTCGTGCTCCTCGCGCACGCCTCGCCCGAACTGCTGGACGACGTCGTGGCCGGTGAACCGGTCGCCTACACGGCCGGAACCGTCGTGGACCCGCGTCGGCTGCGCGCCCTCGTGGCGGATGTGCGGCGAAGCGGCGTCGCGTTCTGCCCGGGTTTCATCGACGAACGCGCCACGGGGATCGCCGTTCCGGTCCGCGGGCCGGGCAGGAAGGTCATCGCCGCGTTGTCGGTCGTCGTCCCGAATGACGGGAACGCCCGCGCCCAGGTGCCCGCGTTGAAGGCCGCCGCCCGGGGCGTGTCACGCTCCCTGGGCGGCCTGTGACCGTCTCCGCTTTCGTCTCTCATTGAATGAGAAAGCCGTGGTCGCCGGCGCACGCGGCGGCGATCGTCGTGGTCAGCCCCTTGAACTTGTGAGGAGTGACCATGGCGGACGCCGCTGTCGAACTGCGCGTGGCGGCCAAGACCCCGATGGCCGACGGTGTGGTGACGCTGACGCTCGATCATCCCGACGGGCGGCGTCTTCCCGACTGGACGCCCGGCGCGCACATCGACCTCGTGCTGCCGAACGGGATGACGCGGCAGTACTCGCTGTGCGGTGACCGCTGGGACGCCCGCACCTACCGGGTCGGCGTGCTGCGGGAGCGGGAAGGGCGCGGCGGGTCGGCCTTCGTGCACGACGAGCTGCGGGAGGGCGACCGGGTCTCGATCGGCGGACCGCGCAACAACTTCCGGCTCGTCCCGTCCGAGCGGTACCTGTTCATCGCGGGCGGCATCGGGATCACGCCGTTGCTGCCCATGGTGCGCCAGGCCGAGATGCTCGGGACCGAATGGCGGCTCCTCTACGGCGGCCGTTCGCGCACGTCGATGGCCTTCCTGGACGAACTGGAGGCATACGGGGACAACGTCACCGTCGTCCCGCAGGACGAAGAGGGGCTTCTCGATCTGCCGGCCTGGCTCGATGGGGCCGACTCCGGAACCAAGGTGTACTGCTGCGGTCCCGCTCCGCTGCTCGAAGCGGTCGAGACCCGCTGCTCGGCCTGGCCGCAGGGGCTGCTGCGCACCGAACGCTTCGTCGCCAGGGACTTCGGGGCCGTCCGGGACGAGCCGTTCGAGCTTCGGCTGGAGCGCTCCGGCGTGTCCCTGACCGTCCGGCCGGGGCAGTCCGTGCTGGACGCGGTCGGCGGCGCCGGCGTCGGCGTCGGCGTCCTGTCGTCCTGCAGGCAGGGCCTGTGCGGGACGTGCGAGACCTCCGTCCTCGCAGGCGAACCCGACCATCGCGACTCGATCCTCGACGACGGCGAACGGGAGGCGGGCGACTGCATGTTCGTCTGCGTGTCGCGCTCCCGTTCCGACCGGCTCGTGCTGGACCTCTGAAGGGACACCCGGGATGACCACCGTCCAGGCTCCGCCCGCCATCGACGCCGACCCGTTCGGCCACGAGGCACTCGAAGACCCGCTCCCCCTCCACGGGCGACTCCGCGACGCCGGACCCGTCAGCTACTTGACCAGGTACGACGTGTTCGCGCTGGCCCGGTACGAGCATGTGCACCAGGCGCTCACCGACTGGCAGGGATTCCAGTCGGCCGCCGGTGTCGGGCTCAGCAATTTCCGCCACGAGAAGCCGTGGCGCCCGCCGAGCCTGCTTCTGGAGGCGGACCCGCCCCGGCATGACGCGCCCAGGGCCGTCCTCTCCAAGGTCCTCGGCCCACGGGCTCTGCGGAAGCTGCGGGAGGCGTGGTTCGCAGATGCCGAGGCACTCGTCGACGAGGTCCTCCGAGACACCGAGTTCGACGCCGTGGCGCGTCTCGCCGAGGCGTTCCCGCTTCGCGTGTTCCCGGACGCCGTCGGTCTCGGGACGGACCGCCGCGAGAACCTCCTCCCCTACGGCGACCACCTGTTCAACGCGTTCGGGCCGGTGAACGACCTCGTGGAGAAGGGACAGCCGCGCGTGGCCGAGCTCTCGGGCTGGGTCAACGCCCAATGTGCCCGCGACCGGCTTGCACCGGACGGGTTCGGCGCGCAGATCTGGGCGGCGGCCGACCGGGGCGACATCACGCACGAGCAGGCGCCGCTCGTCGTCCGGTCCCTGCTCTCGGCGGGCGTCGACACCACCGTCCACGGCCTCGCCGCCGTCCTCTACGCCTTCGCCGTCAACCCGGACCAATGGCTGCGGCTTCGGCGGAACCCGGCCATGGCCCGGACGGCGTTCGACGAGGCCGTCCGGTGGCAGTCGCCCGTCCAGACGTTCTTCCGCACCGCCGTCGGCGACCGGGAGATCGCCGGGACCGTGATCCCGGACGGCCGGAAGATCCTCATGTTCCTCGGCGGCGCCAACCGCGACCCCCGCCGCTGGGACGAACCCGACGCGTTCGACCTGTCCCGCGACCCGTCCGGCCACGTCGGCTTCGGCATGGGCGTCCACCAGTGCGTCGGCCAGCACGTGGCGCGCCTGGAGTCCGAGGCGCTCCTGACCGCGCTGGCCCGGCGCGTCCGGCGCGTCGAACTCGCCGGCACCCCGGTGCGCCATCACAACAACACGCTGCGGGCCTGGAAGACCCTCCCGGTACGGGTCTCCTGATCAGAGCCGCACGTACTCGTAGTCGAACGGCTGCCCGTTGATCCCGTTGCGGGGCGGCGCGATCCAGCCGGCGATCCTGCCGCGCTCGTGCACCGGCTTCATCAGCGACCGGACGTGGGTCTTGTCGACCTCCGTCGGAAGCCAGGCGCCCTTGCGGCGCTCCCATTCACCGGCGTCGAGCAGCTCGCCGTCCGGGCCCGCCTCGATGCCGGCGAACGCGCCGACCTTGCGGTTGAAGGCGACGCTGGGGAGGTAGAGCCGCTGCGGGAGGCCCGCCTCGGACAGGATCCGGTTCCACCGGTTGACGCCGCTCTGGCAGTCGGAGATGTACTCGCGGCGCAGGTCGGTGTTCAGGCCGGTGAGCGCGGCCACCTCGGTCTGGGCGATGGCGCCGTCGAGGAAGGCGTCCACCATGATCGCGTCGTCGGTGAGGCGGTGGTCGTCCTTGCGGCGGCCCTCCATCCACCGTCCCTTGAGCCCGGCCGTGTAGTAGTTGGCCACGTTGCTGGACGTCTCGGAGCCGAACAGGTCGAGCGAGACGGAGTAGTGGAAGTTCAGGTACTTCTGGATGACGTCCAGGGAGATCGCGCCGTGCGGCGTGACGTCGTCGGTGTCGTGCTCCTTCATGAGCTCGACGGTCCGCTCGACGACCCGGTCGATGCCCGTCGTGCCCACCATCATGTGGTGGGCCTCTTCCTTGAGCATGAACTCGCAGGTCCGGGACAGCGGGTCGAAGCCGGACTCCTTCAGCGTGCCGAGCTGGTACTTGCCGTCCCGGTCGGTGAAGTAGGTGAACATGAAGAAGGAGAGCCAGTCGGGCGTCTCCTCGTTGAAGGCGCCGAGGATGCGGGGCGACTCCTCGCTCCCGGAGTTGCGGTGCAGCAGCTCTTCGGCCTCCTCGCGCCCCTCACGTCCGAAGTAGGCGTGCAGGAGGTAGACCATCGCCCAGAGGTGGCGTCCCTCTTCGACGTTCACCTGGAACAGGTTGCGCAGGTCGTAAAGGCTGGGCGCGGTCGCCCCCAGGTTGCGCTGCTGCTCGACGGACGCGGGCTCGGTGTCGCCCTGGATGACGATGAGGCGCTGCAGGTCGGCGCGGTACTCGCCCGGGACCTTCTGCCAGGCGGGCTCGCCCTTGTGGGCGCCGAAGCCGATGCGGCGGTCGCCGTCGCGTTCGGCCAGGAAGATGCCCCACCGGTAGTCCTTCATGGCGACGTGCCCGAAGTGCGCCCAGCCCTCGCGGCCGACGTTCACGGCCGTGCGCAGGTACACCTCCTGCGTGGGCAGGGACGGGCCCATCGACTCCCACCACGACAGGAAGTTCGGCTGCCACGACTCCAGGGCGCGCTGCAGCCGCCGGTCCTCGTGCAGGTCGACGTTGTTCGGGATCTTCTCGGTGTAGTCGGCGGTGGTCGCCATCGGTCAGACTCGCTTTCGGTCGAAGTCGGCGCGCTGCCCGGTGCCGTAGCGGCGGAGGGCGCCGTCGGGGCCGGACGCGTTCGGACGGGTGAAGATCCAGTTCTGCCAGGCGGTCAGCCGGCCGAAGATCTTGGTCTCCAGGGTCTCCGGGCCGGGGAAGCGGTAGTTGGCCTCCAGCCCGGTGAGGGCGTCCGGGCTGAAGCTCGCCCGTTCCTCGATCGCGATGCGGACCTCCTCGTCCCAGTCGATGTCGTCGGGCGCGAACGTGACCAGGCCGAGGCGCTCGGCGTCACCGGCCTCCAGGGGCTTGCCGGCCGCGTCGCGGACGGCGGTCAGGGCGTCGTCGTCGCCGAGGTACCGGGTGCCCAGCCGGGTGAGGCCGTTGCTCATCGGCAGCGGGCCGAGGTTCATCGCGTCCACGGTGATCGTGGCGGGGACGGCGTCCGGATCGACGTCCTCGAAGACGCCCTCGAGGTGGTAGGTGCGGTCGGCGGCCAGCGCGACCTCCAGGAGCGAACCGGCGAAGCAGCTGCCCGGCTCGATCAGCGCGATGATGCTGCGGCTGGTGACGTCCAGGCGCTTCAAGGTCCGCTTGAGGTAGTGCACGATCTCGTTGGCGAGCCAGTCGCCGGCGTTGTCGAGCAGCAGCCGGTCATGCGCGAGGACGTGCTCCGCCGTCCCGGTCGTGCGGAAGACCCAGGTGCCGAGTTCCAGCTCGTTGGTGCGCAGGTCGAGGATCAGGTCGTCCAGCTCGCGGGTCATGGCGAGCGTCCAGAAACCTTCGCTGTGCAGGTCCCCGGGGGGCGCGTCCGGGCCCGCGATCGTGATCTCCACGGCGCCGGCGTCACGGTCCAGCTTCGCCGACACGTGCCGGTAGGCGATGGAGGTGTCGGTGCGCTCCTTGCCGAGCCGCGTGAGCGCGATGCCCTCGGCATCGTCCGGACGGGACGAGCGGGCCACCAGCTCCCTCGCGCGCTCGGCGACCGTCGTGTCCCACGCGGTGCGCGGGACGGCCTCGTCCACCAGGCGCCACGCGACGGCCTTCTTGCCGCCGAGCCCCTCGGCCTTGGTGGAGAAGTAGTCGGCGCGGTCACGCCGGACGTGCCGCTTGTCCGACACCCGGGTCAGTCCGCCGGTCCCGGGCAGCACGCCGAGCAGCGGCAGCTCCGGCAGCGACACCGCCGAGGAGCGGTCGTCCACGAGCATGATGTGCTCGCAGGCGAGGGCCAGCTCGTACCCGCCGCCGGACGCGGTGCCGTTGACCGCCGCCAGGTAGGTCTGGCCGGAGTTCGCGGTCGCGTCCTCGATGCCGTTGCGGGTCTCGTTGGTGAACTTGCAGAAGTTGACCTTCCAGGCGTGCGGCGACGCGGCGAGCATCCGGATGTTGGCGCCCGCGCAGAAGATCTTGTCCTTGCCGCTGGTGATCACCACGGTGCGGACCCCGGGATGCTCGAACCGGAGCCGCTGGACGGCGTCGTACAGCTCGATGTCCACGCCGAGGTCGTAGGAGTTGAGCTTCAGCTCGTAGCCGGGGACCAGCCCGCCCTGTTCGTCCACCGCCATCGTGAGGGTGGCGACCGGGCCGTCGACGTCCAGGCTCCAGTGCCGGTAGCCGGACGGGTCCACCCGGAACTCCACGTGCGGGGCGGTGCTCATGAGATGTCCTTCCGCCGGTGTCGTCTCCACTATGTTCCACAAGTTTCGTTCAACACGTCAAGAGTTTGTAGCATTTCAATCCCCGGCGCCGCCCCGGGCGGGGGCGGCCCCGGGACGGTTTCAGGGTGCGGCGAGCCTGGTCGCGGCCATCTCGCGGACGGCGAAGCGGCGCAGCTTGCCGGTCGGCGTCGTGGGCAGCTTGTCCACGATCAGCACCTCGCGGGGACGCTTGAACGACGCGAGCCCCGCCCGGCAGAACTCGATCAGCTCAGCGGGCTCCGCCGACGCGCCCTCCTTGAGGACGACGCAGGCGATCGGCTTGTCGAGGCCGTCGGCGTCCGGAAGCCCGACGACGGCGACCATCGACACCGCCGGATGCTCGAGGAGCCGCCCCTCCACCTCCGCGGGCGACACCCAGATGCCGCCGGCCTTGAGCATGTCGCCCGTCCGGCCGAGGCAGGTGTAGTAGCCGTCCTCGTCCACCACGTAGGTGTCGCCGGTGCGCAGCCACTCCCCCTGGAAGACCTTCCGGGTCGTCTCGGTGCGGCACCAGTAGCCCGTCGCGATCGACTCGCCCTTCACGAGCAGCGAGCCCGGCGTTCCCGGCTCGACCTCGGTCCCGTCGGCGTCCACGACCCGCAGCTCGTAGCCGGGCACGGCGGTGCCCGTCGTCCCCGGGCGGACCTGCCCCGGACGGTTCGACAGGAAGATGTGCAGGCACTCCGTCGAGCCGATCCCGTCGATGATCTCCACGCCGTACTTCTCGGTGAAGCGGCGGCACAGCTCGGCCGGCAGCGGCTCGCCCGCCGACACCGCCAGCCGGACGGACGCGAACGCCTCCACCGGGACGTCGGCGTTCAGGATCGCGGCATAGAAGGTGGGAACGGCGAAGAACAGCGTCGGGCGGTACTCGGCCAGCCGCTCGGCCACCGACGCGGGCGTCGGGCGGTCGGGGTCCAGGATCGTCGTCGCACCGGCGGCGAGGGGGAAGAACAGCGAGTTGCCGATCCCGTAGGCGAAGAACAGCTTGGCGACCGAGTAGCAGCGGTCCTCGGGGGTGATCCCGAGGACCTGGCGCCCGTAGGTCTCCACGACATGCCGGATGTTGGCGTGCCGGTGCATCGCGCCTTTCGGCTTGCCCGTCGTCCCCGAGGTGTAGAGCCACAACGCGCTGGAGTCGTCCGAGGTCATGTAGGGCTCGGTCAGCTCACCGCCGTGCGCCCGCCCCTCGTGGACCAGATCCTCGAACGGGCTCACCTGCACGCCCGCGGGAGCCCGGAGCGTCACCTCGCCCTCCACCGCCACGCGCCGGACGCCGGGGGCGTGCGCGACGGCCGACTCGGCGGCGACCGCGAACCGGTCGCTGACCAGCAGGACCCTGGCGCGCGCGTCGTTCAGCAGGGCGGCCAGCTCGGCGCCCGTCAGCATCGTCGACACCGGGACAGGGACGGCGCCGAGCCGCATCGCCCCGAGGATCGCGGCGGCCATGAGCGGGCCGTCGGCCATGAACAGGACGACCCGTTCCTCGGCGCGCAGGCCCCACCGCCCGAGCCCGGCGGCGATGTGCCCGGCGAGCTCGGCGAGCTCGCCGTAGCCGAGATCGCCGCCCGGGCCCGTCAGCGCCGTCCGGCCGGCGGTGTCCGGCCGGAACGCGGTCTGGAGCAGGTACTCGGAAGCGTTGAACGTGTCGGGCGGGACCGGGGCGGTCGCCGTTTCAGCGGTCATCGGGGTCTCCCCTCGCCGGGAACCGTGCCACTAATGCTCTACAGAGACGAAACGCTAGTCAATAGACTTGTGGAATGATGGACGTTCACGCGGGAAACCCGCACGGAACCCGTCCGGACTCGCGCGATACTGGACAGGCTTCCATGGACGGTCGCGCCCCAGAAGGGCCCAGAAGGAGGAGCACATGGCCCGAACCGGCGACGACGCGGCGCACCCCGAGCCGAGGTTCCGGCGCCGCCGCGAACTCGGCGCGGCGAGCGCGCGGTCGCTGCTGCTGACCGTGCTCGGCGAGTTCGTCCTCCCCGCGGGCGAACCGGTGTGGACGGCGACGTTCCTGCGCGCGCTCGGGCTGCTCGGCGTCGAGGAGAAGGCCGTCCGGCAGGCGCTCGCCCGCAGCGGCGGCGAAGGCTGGCTCGCCGGGGAACGGCACGGCCGGCGCGCCGCCTGGCGGCTCACCCCGTCCGGCGAGCGGCTCCTCACCGACGGCACCGAACGGATCTACGGCTTCGGCGGCCCGGTCGGCGAATGGGACGGGCAGTGGCTCATGGTCCTCGCCACCGTCCCGGAGACCAGCCGCCGGCTCCGCCACCTGCTGCGCACGCGGCTCGCCTGGAGCGGCCTCGGCAACCTCTCCCCCGGCGTGTGGGTCAGCCCCCACCCCGAGCGCGAGCCGGAGGTCCGGGAGGTCCTCGCCGAGATCGGCGTCGCCGACACCTCCACCCTGTTCGTCGGGCGGCTCGGCGACCTGTCCGAGGCGCGGAGGGTGGCCCGGCAGGCATGGGACCTGGACGAGATCGAGCTCGCCTACGAGGACTTCCTCGACGCCGTCCGCGCGCTGCGTCCCGCCGACGATCCCGGAACGTTCGCCGCGCACACCAGGCTGGTCCAGGAATGGCGCCGGTTCCCGTTCCTCGACCCGGCCCTCCCGGCGGAGCTGCTGCCGGACGACTGGAGCGGCTCGCAGGCGTTCGCCCTCTTCCATGAGCGCCACGACACCTGGCGCCCCATCGCCGACCGCCAGTGGAAGGCGATGAACACCTGACGGCGTCGCCGCCCGAGAACGACCCGATCAGATTTTCGGGGACAGTCTCAGCAGGTTGACCGTTCCCTCGGCGACGACGCGGCCCTTCTCGTCGGTGATCGTCGACTGCCAGGTCACGTGGTCGTCCACGCAGTCGACCGGGCGGGCGCGGGCCACCAGCCGGCCGCCGCGCACGGCCCGGATGAACCGGGTGTGGTTGCTGACGCCGACGACCTGGTTCTCCAGCCCGACCGTCAGCGCAGCTCCGACGCTGCACACGGTCTCGGTGATCGCGCAGTAGACGCCGCCGTGGACGATCCCGTACCCCTGCATGAGCCCGTCGGTGACCTTCAGCTCGGCCACGACCTCCCGGTCGGACGCCTCTGTCACCAGCAGGCCGAGCGTCTCGTCCAGCGGACCCGCGTAACCGGCGCGTTCGACCGTCATCCCCAGAAGCTATACAGCCGCCGAAACCACCGTCAACGGCCCGTCGAACCTGCTGAACGTGTGTAGGAGGCGCCTCTCCGGGAAGTCGGCAAGGGGCTGGCGCCGCGGAGGGGAGGTCCTGGAATGGGCAGTTTGGTCGGACGGAACCTGCTCGCCGGAGCCGAACCCGACGTCGCCGGCGACGCGGGTTATCCCGACGCCCCTCCCCGCATGGGCTTCTTCACCGACACGTCCGTGTGCATCGGCTGCAAGGCGTGCGAGGTGGCCTGCAAGGAGTGGAACGCGATTCCTGAGGACGGCCTGGAGTTCACCGGGATGTCCTACGACAACACGCAGGGGCTCGGCGCCGACACCTGGCGGCATGTCGCGTTCATCGAGCAGGACAAGCCCATGGGGAACGCCGAGTCCGGCGCCGACCACGGTGACGCGCCCGGTGACACCGATCTCCGCTGGCTGATGGCGTCCGACGTGTGCAAGCACTGCACCCACGCGGCCTGCCTGGACGTCTGCCCCACCGGTGCGCTGTTCCGCACCGAGTTCGGCACGGTCGTCGTCCAGGAGGACATCTGCAACGGCTGCGGCTACTGCGTGCCCGCCTGCCCGTACGGGGTCATCGACCAGCGCAAGGGCGACGGCCGCGTGTGGAAATGCACGATGTGCTACGACCGGCTCGGCGCGGGCCAGGAGCCCGCGTGCGCGAAGGCGTGCCCGACCGACTCCATCCAGTACGGGCCCTTGGACGAGCTGCGCGAGCGGGCCGCGATGCGCGTCGACCAGCTCCACGATCTCGGCGTGGAGGACGCGCGCCTCTACGGGCACGACCCTGACGACGGCGTCGGCGGCGACGGCGCGTTCTTCCTGCTGCTGGACGAGCCGGAGGTGTACGGGCTGCCACCGGACCCGGTCGTCACCACACGCGAGCTGCCGTCCATGTGGAAGCACGCGGGCGTGGCCGCCGCCGCGCTCCTCGGCGGGCTCGCCGCCGTCTTCGCCGCGCACGGCCGTGAGGGGGCCTGACGGTGAGCACGTCCGATGTCGGCAAGGAAGGCGTGCGGGGTGCGCGTCCCGGCCGCGAGGCCCAGGTGGGCAAAGGGCTGCGTCGCCGTGAGGGGCGGCGGGGCGGACGGCGCGGCGAGAAGGCGATGGTGCCGGAGGCGGAGTTCACCTCCTACTACGGCAAGCCCGTCCTGAACCCGCCCGTCTGGAAGGCACGCGACGTCGCCGCGTACCTCTTCCTCGGCGGCCTGGCCGGCGCGGGCTCGGTGCTGGCGGCCGGCGCGCAGCTGACCGGACGTCCCGCCGCCGCGCGGGCGCTGAAGGTCTCCTCGCTGCTCGCCCTCGGCGGGTCCACCGCCGCGCTGATCCACGATCTCGGACGGCCCGCGCGGTTCTTCAACATGCTGCGCGTCATGAAGCCGACGTCGCCGATGAGCATGGGCTCCTGGACGCTGGCCGCCTACGGTCCGGCGGCGGGCGCCGCCGCGGTGCTGGACGTGACCGGGCTTTTCCCGCGCCTCGGCCGGGCCGCCACCGCGGTCGCCGCGGCGCTCGGCCCCGGCGTCGCCGCCTACACCGCCGTGCTCGTCGCCGACACTGCGGTGCCCGCCTGGCACGAGGTGCACCGGGAACTGCCGTTCCTGTTCGTGGGTTCGGGGACGGCGGCCGCGTCCGGAATGGCGCTGGTCGCGTCGCCCGTCCGCGAGACCGGTCCGATGCGGACGGCCGCGATCGCGGGGACGGCCCTGGAGGTCGCCGCGGCCAGGCTGATGGAACATCGAGCCGGGCTCGCCGCCGAGCCGTACAAGGTGGGGAAGGCCGGCCGGCTCATGCGCGCGGGCGAGATCCTGTCGGCCGCGGGCGCCGCCGGGGGCGCCCTGCTCGGCGGGCGGAGCCGCACGGCGGCGGCGCTCAGCGGGGCGGCGCTCTTGGCGGGCTCGGCCTGCACGCGTTTCGGCGTCTTCCACGCCGGCATGCAGTCGGCGAAGGACCCCAAGTACACCGTCGTTCCCCAGCGTGAGCGTCTCGCCGCGCGCGGCTGACGACGCGCCCGGCCGGCCCGCATATCCCGCCTTCCGTGGGGCAGATCACACAAGTCAGGCCCCGCATGGCGTCACATTCGGGGGTGTCCGACGCATCTTCCTCTGTAGCGGCGCGGAGGGAATCGGAGGCGGCATGGACAGCGTGGCGAGACGGTTCGACCTGACGATGTTGTACGCCGCGTACGACGCGTTCCGCCGCGACGCCGCCGGGCTGGAGGCGGCGGGACGGACCGGCTCGGGCCTCGACGGTGCGGCGACCGCGAACAGTTGGTCCCTGTTCACCGGCCACTGGCGCCTCCAGGACCACGCGGAGAAGGCCGCCTTGTGGACGGTCATGTACGCCAAGGACGCCGGTGCGCCAGGACGGGTCGGAGTAGTCCTCGACGCGATGGCCCTGCAGGCGGTGAAGGTCGTCCCCCTCATGGACGGCGTGGACGCGGCGCTGGAGCACCACGACCGCTCCGCGTTCGCGCAGTACACGCGGGATCTGCGCGCGTCCGTCGACGCCCTCCTGGACTTCAAGGAGTCGAACGTCCTGCCGCTCATCCAGGAGACGCTCACCCCGTTCGAATGGGGCACCTTCGACGTGGAGTTGCGCCGTGAACTGGGCCTGCGCGGCCTCGGCGTCTTCCTTCCCTGGCTGCTGGACGGTGCCCCCGCCGCCACCGGCCGCGCGGTCCTGCGGCTGCTCCCGCCGCCGATCCGGCTCTGCTACCGGGCCCACTGGCGTCCCCGCTACCAGCGCGGCAGCCGCCTCACCGCGTCCGCCCGCTGAGGATCCACGGTGTGACGCGGTGCACACCGCGCCGATGTCACATCCGTCCGCATTGGTTCGGTCTTAATCCCAGAAGCGCGGCATGCCCAGAGCGCGATGGAGGGATGTTGACGATGGCGGGGATGAGCACGCCCGGTGGGGCGCGGGCCGGCACCCGGACGCCCCCGAGGGCCGTGGACGGCACGGCACGGGCCCTGGACGAGCGGTTCGGCACCACCGGTTTCGCCCGCAAGGCGCTGAAGAAGGCGTTCCCGGACCAGTGGAGCTTCCTCGTCGGCGAGATCGCGATGTACTCGTTCGTGATCATCCTGCTGACCGGGGTGTACCTCACGCTGTTCTTCAAGCCGAGCATGCACGAGGTCGTCTACAACGGCTCCTACACCAAGCTGCGGGGCGTGGAGATGAGCGAGGCGTACGCCTCCGCCCTCAAGATCAGCTTCGATGTGCGGGGCGGGCTCCTCGTCCGGCAGATCCACCACTGGGCGACGCTCATCTTCATGGGCGCGATCCTCGTGCACCTGCTGCGCAACTTCTTCAGCGGCGCGTTCCGCAAGCCCCGCGAGCTGAACTGGCTCATCGGGATCGTCATGTTCATGCTCGTCATGCTGAACGGGCTTTTCGGCTACTCGCTGCCGGACGACCTGCTGTCGGGCACCGGCCTGCGCATCCTGGAGGGCGTCACCGCGTCGATCCCGCTGGTCGGCTCCTACGCGGTGATGTTCCTGTTCGGCGGGGAGTACCCGGGCACCGACATCATCCCGCGCCTGTACATCATCCACGTGCTGCTGATCCCGGGCCTGCTCGCGGCCCTGATCCCGCTGCACGCCATCGTGCTGACCTGGCGGCAGACGCACACCCAGTTCCCCGGCAAGGGCAGCTCGAACACCACCGTCCGCGGCTACCCGTTCTTCCCCGTGTTCATCGCCAAGACGACGTCGCTGTTCCTGTGGGTGATGGGCGTCACGACCCTGCTGGCCGCGTTCGTCCAGATCAACCCGATCTGGCTCTTCGGGCCCTACGACCCGGGCGCGATCAGCTCCGGTTCGCAGCCGGACTGGTACATGGGCTGGCTGGAGGGCGCGCTGCGGATCATGCCCGCCTGGGAGATCAACGCGTGGGGCCACACCGTCGCGATGAGCGTGGTCGTGCCGGCGCTCGTGGTTCCGGGGCTGCTGTTCACCGGGCTCGCCGTCTACCCGTTCCTGGAACGCTGGGTGACGGGCGACCACCAGATCCACCATCTGCTGGACCGGCCGCGCGACGTCCCGGCCCGCACCGGCATCGGCATGGGCGGCGTCGTCTTCTACGGGACGCTCTGGCTCGCCGGCGGCAACGACGTGCTCGCCGACCGGTTCGACGTCCCGCTGTTCTGGACGACCTGGTTCTTCCGCGGCGCGATCATCCTCGGGCCGGTGCTGGCCTACGCGGTCGCCTACCGCCTCTGCGTCGGCCTGCAGCGCCGCGATCTGGCCCTCGCCCACCACGGGCTGGAGACCGGGATCATCCGCCGGTCGCCGGGCGGCGGGTACAGCGAGGTCGAGCGGCCGCTCCCGGACGAGGCGATCGCCGCGATCACCGACTCGCGTCCCGCGCCGGCCGTCGATCTGGACGTTCCGCCGCCCGTCGGCGGCGTCGAGAGCCCGCGCGGCCGGACGGTCGCCGGCCGCGTCCGCGCGGCCCTCAACCGCCGCTTCCGGGCCGACCTCGCCGTCGTCCCCGAGCGGTCCTCCGACACTCGGTCCGAAGAGCGGGAAGCCGTTTCGGCCGGGGCCCGGAAAGAGATCAGCGCTCGAAGAGGAGATGGATGACCGGACCGGCCGCGGCCACGGGATCGTCGCCGAGGATGGGGGGCAGCGCGCCGCTCAGCCACAGGTGGGCGAAGCCGTGCACGATCGACCAGGCGGCGATCGCGGCCGTCCGGTCGTCCTCCGGGCGGCGCGGCGAGACGCCGCGCACCCCTTCGGCGAGGACCCGGCCGGCACGTGCGCGGGCGGCGCTCAGGTCGGGGTCGTCGGCGCGGTAGAGCGCCGGGGTGAACATGACCTCGAAATGCGCCCGGTGGCCGGCGGCGAACCGGACGTAGGCGAGACCGACGTCGTGCAGGCCGCCGCCCGCGGCTTCCAGAGCGTCCGCGAACAGGGTGTAGCCCTCCGCCGCGACGGCCGTGAGCAGGCCGGTCTTGTCGCCGAAGTGGTGGGCGGGCGCCGCGTGCGACACCCCCGCGCGGCGCGCCAGTTCGCGCAGGCTCCAGGTCGCCGTGCCCGACTCCGCGATCGCCTCGACGGCGGCCGCCATGATCACGTGCCGCAGGTTCCCGTGGTGGTAGCCGTCGCCGCTCATGCCGGAATCCTATCTTGGCATTGACAAGTTCCAGCGTCCGGACGGCGCCCGGGGCACGGCCGTCAGTCGGCCTCTTTGCCGAACTCGCGGAGCCGGGGCAGGTCGATGACGGTGATCTTGCGCCAGCCCGTGCGGATCAGGCCCTCGCGGCGCAGGCCGTTCAGGGCCCGGGCGACGGTCTCCCTGGACGCGTCCATCCAGCTCCCGAGTTCCTCCTGGGACAGCGGCGGCCCGATCTCGATCGACCCGTCCGCCGCGGGCGGGACGTGGTGGAGCGAACGTTCCGCGAGGTCGGCGAGGAGGGCCGCGAGGCGCTGCGGGCCCCGGCTCGTGACATGCGCCGTCAGCCGCCGGTCCGAATCGTCCATGCGCTGGACGAACGTTCCGGTGACGAGCATCCACACGGCCGGATGGGCGTCCAGGAAACCGGTGAAGCGGGCCGCGGGCACGACCAGGGCGCGGATCGGCGACAGCGCAGTGACGGTCGCCGCCCGCGGCCGGCCGCCGAGCACCGCGCTCTCGGCGAGCAGGTCGCCGGGGCCGCGGACGGCCAGCACCACGTCGTGACCGTCCTCGGTGGACGAGGTCACCTTGGCCCAGCCCCGCTCGATGATCATCACATGATCGGACTCGTCGCCCTGGTACACCAGGGGCGCCCTGACCGGGAACGTCCTCGGACGGGCGGCGGCGCGCAGGGCGGACCGCTGCGCGGAGTCGAGCGCGGCCCAGAACGCGGGAGGCGGGGAGGACGCCGCGTACGGTGCCAACAGCCGCCTCCTTTTCCCAGGGTCATCTGAACTTTGACTTCCTCCCCTCCCTGTTGGGAGGGATTCCTACGGCTCGCGCCGTGGGTGTTTCTGCTTCGTAGCCGACTGCGGAAGGGAGGACCCTTGCCGTCTGACATCAGCTCCACAGACATCGCCGGGGATGCCCCCGGCTACGGCTCGACCAGCCGCAAGGATGTTCTTGGCCGCGTTGTGATCCCGGTCGTGCCGGGTGCGGCAACCCGGACACGTCCATGCCCGGGTGGAAAGGCTCAACTTCGCCAGTAGGTGCCCGCAGGCCGAGCAGGTCTTGGACGAGGGGTACCAGCGGTCGATCACGATCAGGGTGCGTCCGGCGCGTTCGGCCTTGTACTCCAGCTGGCGGCGGAACTCCCCCCACCCGCAATCGGAGATCGCCTTGGCCAGGCTGCGGTTGCGGACCATGTTGGCGACCGCAAGGTCCTCGATCACGATCACGTCCGCTTGACGGACGAGACTGGTGCTGGTGCGGTGCAGGAAATCGGCGCGGGCGTTGCGGACCTTGCGGCAGGCGCGAGCGACCTTGGTCTTGGCCTTGCGGCGGTTGACCGAACCGGGCTGCTTGCGGGCCACGCGCCGCTGGTACCTGGCCAGATTGCGCTGCTTCTTCTCCAGGTGGCGGGGGTTGGGAATGGACTCCCCGTCGGAGGTCACCGCGAAGTCCTTCACCCCCAGGTCGATGCCGATCTGGTGCCCGGCGGCCGGGGCGGGCTCGGGGGTGTCGGTGTCGACGGCGAAGGTCACATACCAGCGGCCGTCCGGCTCCCGCGAGACCACGACCATCGTCGGGTTCAGCCCGGCCAGGTCCACCTCATCGAAGGACCACACGAAGTCCAGGGGTGCGGTGGTCTTGGCCATCCACAGGTCGCCGTCGTTCATGCGGAACGCCGAGCGGGTGTAGTGCGCGCTCTGGCGGGAGTTGCGGGTCTTGAAGCGCGGGTAGCGGGCGCGTCCGGCGAAGAAGTTGGCGAACGCGGCGTGCTGGTGCCGCAGCGCCTGCTGCAGCGGCACCGACGACACCTCGGACAAGAACGCCAGCTGTTGGGTCTTCTTCCACCCGGTCAGCGCGGCGTCGGTCTCCTTGTAGGACGTACGCTTGCCCTCGGTGTGGTAGGCGCGGTGACGTTCGGCGAGGGTCTTGTTCCAGACCAGGCGCACGCAGCCGAACGTGCGGGCGAAGATGGCCTCCTGCTCGGTGTCGGGGTAGGCCCGGCACTTGTACGCAGTCCGCATGACCATAAACCTTACACATCGGTCCGGTACACGTAATGGCTTTCGCTGCCAGTGACCCGGCGCTTGGAACGTCCAGGCAGCGCCGGGCCGCCCCTGACCGAGTCCGAACTCCTCTCCGGCCTGAGGCCGGGGCATCCTTCGGAGGACCAGGCAAACCCGGGGCGCGTCACTTGGGGACGGCGATGAGCCGCAGCGCCAGCCCGGTGAAGACGGTCCCGCTGAAGAGGTTCAGGCCCCGCGCCACCCGGCGGCTGCGCCGCAGCAGGTTCGCGAGCCGGCCGGAGAGCAGGCCCACGGAGGCGTCCACGGCGAGCCCGATGAGGACGAGCGTGATCCCGAGGACGAGGAGCTGCATCATCGGGTGCCCGAGGGTGGGGTCCACGAACTGCGGCAGGAAGGCGATGTTGAAGAGGATCACCTTCGGGTTCAGCAGGTTCGTGACGACGCCCTGCCAGAACGCGCGGAGCCGCCCCGGGCCGACGACGGCCGTGCCCTCGCCGGTCTCGCCGCGGTCCCGGAACGCCTTCACCGCGAGATACAGCAGGTAGGCGGCACCGGCCCAGCGCAGGACGTGGTACAGCGCGGGCAAGGCGGTGAACAGGGCGGAGAGCCCGAGCGTCGCGGCGACGGCGTGGATGAGAGCGCCGGTCGCGACGCCCACGGCGGCCATCACCCCCGTGCCGGGACCGCCGCGTCCGCCCATCGCGACGATGAACATCATGTCGGGCCCGGGGGTGAGGCAGAGAGCGACGGCCGCGACGACGAACGCCGCGTAGAGAGAGGTGTCCACCATGCCGGAATCATGCGACACCAGTGGGCCCGACCGCGAGTCTTTTTCCAGGTCGGCCCGTTACCGGAGGGCGCCCCGTTACCGGAGGGCGCCGGGCCGCACGGGAGCGGTAGGCGGTGGGGGTCTGCCCGTAGGCGGCGCGGAACGCCCGGCTGAAGGCGGCGGCGTCGGGCAGGCCCCACCGGTTCGCGATCGCGCCGATCCGCTGCGCGCCGAGGAGGGGGTCGCCGAGCTCCCGGCGGCAGTGTTCGAGGCGGCGGGTGCGGATGTAGCGGGCGACGGTCGTCCCGGTCGGCCGGAACACCCGGTGCAGCTGGCGGACGGAGATGTGGTGCGCCGCGGCGATCGCCGCCGGGCAGAGGGACGGGTCGTGCAGCCGCGCCTCGATCCACTCCTGGATCGCCGGCAGCGCCTGCGCCCCCTCATCCAGCCTGGTCACGACCATGGTGGGCAGAGGTTTCAACGAGCGTGGGCATGACGCTCCTCCGGTCGGCGGGCGGGGTCTCGGACGCCACCGCAAGGCTTCTATGGCCCGTCAGGAAGGTCAATGAGCGAGTCAGCACGAGGCTGCGCACGAGCTTTGGCACTCGCCGCCAAAGCCCGGGCACACGGCGGCAGGACCGTTGCCCCGCACCGGACCACCGTGGCCAAAAGTGGACTATTGCGGCAATTACGACAATTGGCGCCCGGGTGCGCGTCCGTGCGGCATCTCATCCCGAATCGCCGGGAATGCGACCGAGACGTGATGCGAATCCCCCACGAAACGCCAAAGGAATGGATAGTCTCCCAGCGATAACTTTTGGTTGAGTAAGGAAATCTGGGAGCACACGCCGCATGAGCGCTGCCAACCGGGCACAGGTCATCACACGGTGGGGGGCCATCGCCTTCATGGCGGCCGCGGTCCTGACCGCCACCGCCGGTGGCTTCGCCCAGTCCTATGCCGGGCTCTACCACTGGGCACTGGAACACGGCCTGCGGGGCTGGAAGGCCGAGTCGTTCCCCCTGCTGGTCGACCTGTTCATCATCGTCGGAGAGCTCGGCCTCTTCCTGCTGGCCGTCGACGCCTTCGTCCTGCGCCGCCGGGCCCTGCTGAGCTGGCTCGACTTCTGCCTGCCGCTGACCATCGCCCTCGCGGGCTGGACCGCCAGCCTCATCTTCAACGTCGGGCACGTCGGCCACAAGACGTTCTCCTACCAGGCGACGGCCGCCGTCCCGCCGATAGTGTCGATGCTCGGCCTGTTCGTCCTGCTGCGCACACTGCACAGGTACGTGTCGGACAGGGAGGAGGACGAGCCGAAGCAGCCCGAGCCGCAGACGCGTGCCATCGCCGGGCCGGTCACGCTGAACCAGATCACGCTGATGCCGCTGCGGAACACGGGCCCCTTCCCGCAGATCCAGGTCCCCGGGTACTCCGGCAAGGCGATCGAGTCCGGCGCCCCGGCCGCCGCTTCGGCCGGGGCCGAGGCCAAGGCCGACACCGCCGGTGAGCCCGCCTCCGGTGCGTCCACCCAGGCCGCGGCTCCTGCCGCCGCCCGGGCGCCCGAGGCGCCGGCACCGACTCCCGCTCCGGCCCCGGCGCCCGAGCCGGAACCGGAACTGGCCGTCGTCAGCGCCGCCACGCGCGGCAGCCTCAACGGACGCAGCTCCTACGGCTCCACCATCGAGGAGCCCGCGCCGGCGGTCCCCAACCCGGAGAACCTGCGCTCGATCGTCATCGACATCCTCGAACGGCGCCACGGGGACGTCGCCGGGACGCTCGCCGAGGTCAGGGCCGAGGGCTACAGCTGCGACGAGACCGAGATCCAGCGGATCAGCGACAACCACTGGTTCCCGTACGCGGTGTACCGGCTGCTCGCCAAGCACCACGGCGACGGCGAGATGGTCGCCGCGGAACTGACCTCGCAGGGGATCGTCTACGACCAGGCGACGCTGGACGCGCTCGTCCAGTCCTGGCGGGTCTGACCCTTCCGCTCCGCGTTCCGGACCGGCCGCCCCCGCCATTGCGGGCGGCCGGTCTTCGGCGTATCGGCGTGATCACGCTCCGTCCATGCGACGCTGGGGACACCAGCGACGCCGGGAGAGCCGATGAAGACGCGACTGGCAGCAGTGGCCGCGGTGGCCGCCCTCGGCGGAGCCGCCCTCGGGTACCTGATCGCCCCCTCGCCCGGGGACGCCTTCGCCCGTCCCATGGCCCACGAGACCGCGAGCGGCACGTTACATCTCGCGCTGAACATGCCGGCCGGCGACCGCGCCAAGGCGGCCTCGCTCGGCTACGACCTGTTCGACGTCGACCCCGACGCGGACGACATCGCGTCCCTGCCCAAAGGCGGGCGGGCGCTGCTCTGGGTCGGCAACACGACCTGCGGCGACTTCCAGCAAGGGAGCGCGTCCGCCTTCGCGGACACCGTGAAGCGGTTCGCCGGGAACGATCGCGTCTACGGCTGGTACCTGTCCGACGAGCCGAACCCGGACGAGTGCCCGGGAATCGTCGACGAGATCCGCCGACGCGCCGACATCGTCCACCGGTACGCACCCGGCCAGAAGGCGTTCGCGTCGCTGACCGACTGGCCGATGCGTCCGCTCAAGCCGTCGGCCACCCACCTCGACCTCATCGGCCTGGACCCCTACCCGTGCCGGACGGACGGCGAGGGCTGCGACCTCGACGCGATCGACACCATGGTCGGGCAGGCCGCCCGCGCCGGCTTCCCCCGCGGCATGATCGTCCCGGTGTTCCAGACGTTCGGCCAGTCCTGCAACGACGGCGAGCGGAACTGGCGGCTGCCGGACGAGGCCCAGCTGCGGTCCATCCTCCGTCGCTGGGACCGGCTCGTGCCGCGGCCGGCGTTCGACATCAGCTACTCGTGGGGCCGCCAGGACGCCTGGGCATGCCCGGCTCTCGCCGACGCCACCGGGCGGGGCGGCACCCCCGACCTCCAGTCCGTGATGAAACGGCACAACCTGCGCCGGACCGGGCCCGCCCTGCCGCCTGGCCGCACGCCGACGCCGACGGCCTCCACGAAACCGCCGGCGTCGCCCGGCCCCTGCCCGGGGCCCGCCTCGCCCTAGTCCTGATCGCGCTGCTGTTCCTGGGACGGGTCGGTCCGCAGCCGCGCGTGCAGCCCACCGTCCACGCGCAGGACGTGCCCGTTGAGCTGCGCCGCCGACGGAGACGCCAGGAACAGCGCCGCGTCCGCGACCTCCTCCGGCGAGGTCGTGCGGCCGGACGGGATGTCGGTCGCCGACCGGATCTCCCCGACGACGCTGGCGGGCGCGATGCAGTTCGCGCGGATGCCGAGCCCGCCGAGTTCCACGGCGATCGCCCGGCTGAGCGCCTCGATGCCCGCCTTGGTCACGTCGTAGGCGCTCTGGTTCTCGTGCGCGCGGGACCCGCCCGGCGACGACATGCTGACGATCGCGCCGCCCCGTCCGGCGTCCCGCCAGTACCGGACGGCCCGCACCGACAGCAGGTACGCCGAGCGGAGGTTGGCGGCGATCACCGCGTCCCAGACGCCGGCGTCGATGTCGATGAACGGGGTGCGCAGTTCGGTCATCGCGGCGTTGTTGACGAGCACGTCCAGGCCGCCGTCCTCCCGGAGCCTCTCGAAGACGGCGTCGGCGACGTCCTCGCGGGCCAGGTCGCCGGGCATCGTCGTCACCCGCGGATCGTCGCCGTAGACCTTGAGCCCGACGGCGTCCACGTCCACGGCGAGCACGGCGGCGCCCGCGTCGGCGAAGCTCCGCACCAGCGCGCGGCCGATCAGCCCGGCGGCGCCGGTGACCAGCACCCGCTCCCCCGTGTAGTCGAACTGGACAGCGCTCATTCGGCCGGGGCCTCCCTCACCTGGGCGACGATCTGCGTCGGGTTGACGAACATCAGGGCGATGACCAGCAGCACCGCGGACAGCGCCATGTAGATCACCGCCATCGCGTCGATGGCCTGGGCGGCGCGGATCCCAGGCGTGAACGCGGCGCTGTACAGCGCGACGATCAGGGTCTGGCTGTCGGCGTCCGCCACCAGGAACGTCAGCTCGAACATGGCGACGGTCCGGACCAGCACCAGGATTCCGGCGGCGAGGATGCCGGGCAGCAGCAGCGGCACCAGCACCCGCGTGAACACCTGCCGGGTGCGGGCCCCGCACATCCGCGCCGCGGACTCCACGTTCGTGTCGATCTGCTCCACGAACGGCGTCATCACGAGGACGACGAACGGCAGCGCCGGGACGAGGTTCGCCAGCACGACACCCGTCATCGTCCCGGCGAGATGCACCTTGTACAGGACGGTCGCGAGCGGGATGCCGTAGGTGATCGGCGGCAGCAGCACCGGCAGGAGCAGCAGGAACATCACGATCCGCTTGCCGGGGAAGTCGCGCCGCGCCAGCGCGTACCCGGCGGGGACGCCGATCAGCAGCGACAGCGCGACGACGATGAGCGTGATCTCCAGCGTGACGGTCAGGACGTCGCCGAGCGCGAACTCGTCCCACGCGTCGGAGTACCAGGCGCTGGTGAAGCCCTGCGGCAGCCACCCGGCGAACCACTTCGTCCCGAACGAGTTGACGACCACGGACAGGATCAGCGCGGCGAGGTTGACCAGGAAGAACGCGACGAAGGCCCAGACGAGCCAGCCGCTCAGCCGACCCTTCGGCAGACCCCTTCTCGACAGGCCCCGCGGGCGGGACACGGCGGTCATGATCCCTTACCTCCCATCGCCGGGCCGGTGTAGAGGCGGCCGCGCAGCAGCAGCGTGACCGAGATGACGAGCAGCTCGAACACGCCCATCAGCACGGCGATGGTCGAGGCCATCGAGTAGTCGTACTTCTCGAACGCCGCCTGGTAGGCGGCGATCGCCATCACCCGCGTCTCCCCGGCCGGTTCGCCGACGAGGTTCGCGGACGGGAACACCGAGAACGCCAGCACGAACGCCAGCACGAACGTGGTGGCCAGGCCCGGTGCCAGGAGCGGCAGGATGACCCGCCGCATCCGCTGCCAGGGCCCGGCGCCGAGCGTGGCGGCGGCCCGCTCCAGCGTCGGGTCGATCCCGGACATGTAGGCCAGCACCAGCAGGAACGCGAACGGGAACCCGGTGATGAGCAGGGAGAACAGCACGCCCCAGTAGTTGTAGATCAGCCGGACGGGCTCGTCCACGAGGTGGAGGTCGAGCAGGACCCGGTTGAACCAGCCCTTGGGGCCGAGGTAGCGCAGCAGCCCGTCCGCGACGAGGACCGTGCCGAGCGTCACCGGCAGGACGAGCAGCGCCGTCAGCAGCCGGCGCCCCCGGAACCTGCCCCGCAGCCGGTAGGCGATCGGCACCGACGCGCCCACGTTGATCAGAGAGGCGGGCAGCGCGAGTTTCAGCGTCTTCCACACGGTGTCGCGCTGGTAGGAGTCGCGGAAGAAGTCGGCATAGTTGGCGAAGGGTCCGCCGCCGTTCTTCGGCTGGAGCGACAGCCCGACCCCGTACATCATCGGGTAGAGGAACAGCAGGCCGACGACGAGGACGGCGGGAAGCAGCAGGAGCAGCACCCGGTCCACGCCGCGTTCGGCGAGCCGGTGCCGCAGGCCCCCGCGCCGGGGCGCCGGCGCCTCGGGACGTGCGGGAGCCTCAACCGCCATCTCGCGCCCCCGTCCCGCCGAGCGTCTCGGTGGTGGACGCGTCGAGCGCCTCGGCCGCGTCCCGCACGCTCTCATCGAAGACGAGCACTCGCTCCGGCTGGACGGTCAGCGCCACCCGCTCCCCCGGCGCGATCCGCTCCGGGGACCGAAAGTGGACGACGCGGCCGTCGTCGGTGACGCCCTCGGCGGCGACCTCGCGCCCGTGGAACTCCGATACCTCCACGCGGACCGTCAGGAGGTTCTCCCCCTGCGCCGCGTCCGGCGGCCCCGCGACGTGGAAGTCCTCGGGCCGGACGGCAGCGACCGCCCGCGCCCCGCCGACCGGCTGCCGGCTCACCCCGGTCAGGTGCGGCCCGTCCAGCTCGCCGAGCGTCGCCGTCCCGTCGCCCGCCGAGACGACGGGCAGTTCCAGCAGGTTCCGGTAGCCCATGAACCCGGCGATGTAGGTGCTCGCCGGGTAGGTGTAGACCTCCTCGGGGGTGCCGATCTGCTCGATCCGCCCGGACCGGAGCACCACGACCCGGTCGGCGAGCGCGAGCGCCTCCTCCTGGTCGTGCGTCACGTACACGGTGGTCAGGCCGAGCGTCTGGTGGATGCGGCGGATCTCCGTGCGCATCTGGACGCGGAGCTTGGCGTCCAGGTTGGACAGCGGCTCGTCCATCAGCACCAGCTTCGGCCGCAGCACGATCGCGCGGGCGATCGCCACCCGCTGCTGCTGGCCGCCGGACAGCTGGCCGGGCAGCTTGTCCGCGTGCTCGGTCAGCTCGACCGTGCGCAGCGCCTCGTCCACCCGGCGGGCCGTCTCCGCCTTCCCGACGCGCCGGACCGACAGCCCGAACGCGACGTTCTTGCGGACGGAGAGATGCGGGAACAGCGCGTAGTTCTGGAACACCATCCCGAAGTCGCGCCGCTCCGGCGGCAGCGTGTCGATGCGCTCCTCGTCCAGCCAGATCGCGCCGTCCGACAGCGGCAGCAGGCCGGCCAGGCAGTTCAGCGCGGTCGACTTGCCGCATCCGGACGGCCCGAGCAGCGCGATGAACTCGCCGCCCTCGATCCGCAGGTCGAAACCGCTCAGCGCCGTCGCCCTGCCGAACCGGCGGGTCACGCCCTCCAGCCGCAGATGCCCGAACGCCGCGCGCGAGTCCCTTTCCGGCACGGTCTCCACCGTCATGACTTCTTGACCTTCTGGCCGCCGATCTCGCGGTCCCAGCGGTCGAACGCGGCGACGAGGGCCTTGGCGTCCAGCGGCGGCGCCTTCGGGTTGCCCGCGATGAGCGAGTCGTACTCGGGGCGCCCGTACTCCTTGATCGCCTGCTGACTCTCCGCGGGCGCCATGTCGAGGGTCACGCCCTTCACGGCCGGGCCCGGGTAGAAGTAGCCCTTGTCGTAGGTGATCGCCTGCTGCTTCGGCTGGAGCGCGTACTTCATCAGGTCGAGCAGGACGGCGAGCTTCTCCCCCGACACGCCTTTCGGGACGACCATGTAGTGCGCGTCGGTGACCCAGGTGAAGCCGTCCAAGGGCTGGATCTTGACGTCCTTCGGCACCTGGCCGAGCACGCGCGGGTTGATGTCCCAGCCGGTGGTGCTGAGGATGATGTCGCGGGTCCCCTCGCCCAGCTCCTTCATCGTCTGCGTGGTGCCGGTCGGGTAGTACTCGACGTACTGGTCGAGGTCCTTGAGGTACTTCCAGGTCTTGGCCCAGCCGTTGTTCGGGTCCTTGGGGTCGGAGTCCTTGAGGATGTAGGGCAGGCCCATCAGCCACGTGCGCCCGGGCCCGGAGTTGGACGGGCGCGCGTACTCCAGCTTCTTCGGATGTGCTTTCGCCCACGCCAGCAGCGCCTCGGCCGTCTTGGGCGGGTCGGTGACCTTCTTCGGGTTGTACTCCAGCAGCGGGCCCGACGGGTAGTAGGTCACGACGACGCCCTTGCCCTGTGCGAGGTCCTGCATCTTGGACGCCGGCTCCAGATACTGCGACTTCAGGTCCGGCAGCTTCGCGGAGTACTTGCCGGCCAGGTCGACCCACAGGTTCTGCTCAAGGCCTGCGGACAGGCCGTCCGTGCCGGTCAGCACGAGGTCGATGTCGAGGCGCCCGGCGTCCTGCTGCGCCTTGACCTTGCCGGCCAGCTCGGGCGCGGTCGCCTTGGTGTAGGTGACCTTGCTGACGAGCTTCGGGTGCTCCTTCTGGTAGTTCTCGAAGATCTGCTGCGTGAGCTGGAGGTTGCCGGCGACGTCGATGATGTTCAGGGTGACGGGCTTGGACGGCAGCTTGACGTCCGCCACGGCCGGCTCGGAGGCGGACTTCCCGCCCGAGTCGGGCGCCCCGCAGGCGGCCAGCAGCAGGCCGGCGGCGGTCGTGATCGTGAGGAGGGCGGATCGGGAGGTTCTCATGGGGTGGGTCCTCCTGGCAGGACGTGCGGTCCCACGGGCAGGGCCGGATCACACCGGCCCGGTGGTGCCTCGGATGAGGAGTCGGGTCGCCAGCGCGGAGGCCGGCGGCGGAGGAGGCGCCTTCGACGCCCCGGGGTCGAGCATGGTGTGCATGGCGGCGGCAGCCGCCCTGGACAGCGCGTTGACGGGGTTGGCGACCGTGGTGAGGGGTGGATTGGTCATCGACGCCATCGGGACGTCGTCGAACCCGACGATGCTGAGCCCGCCGGGCGACCCGGGCTCGCCGGGCACCGGGACGCCGCGCGCGGTGAGCCGGGACAGCACCCCGAGCGCGACCAGGTCGTTGTAGCCGAACGCCGCGGACACGCCCGCGGCGAGCACCTCGTCCGCGGCCCGGTACCCGCCGGTGAACCGCGGCTCGTACGGGCCGAGGTCCACCAGTTCGATGCCGCGTTCCGCGCAGGCGGCGCCGAGCAGCCTGCGCCGCTGCCGGTTCGACCACGAGTTGGGCGGTCCGGCCAGGTAGGCGCACCGGCGGTGGCCGAGCGCGTGGACGTGCGCGACCGCCTGGTCCATGCCGGGCTGGAAGTCCAGCAGGACCGACGGCGCGTTCCGGCTGGTCCGGTTGGCGAGGACCACGGTCGTCCTGGCCGCGACGGCGCTCAGCCGCGTCCCGGACATGCGGGGGGCGCACAGGATCAGTCCGTCCACCCGCTCGATCATGGCCTCGGCCAGCCTGATCTCCGTCGCCGTGTCCTCGTCGGTGTCGGCGAGGAAGACGGCGAACTCGGTGTCCCTGAAGTACGCCTCCACTCCCTTGATGAACGGCGCGTAGAACGGGTTGGCGATGTCGGGGACGATCAGCCCGACGTTGCGGGTCCGCCCGAGGACCAGCGACTGCGCCGCGCGGTTCGGCTGGTAGCCCAGCCGCTCGGCGCATTCGAGCACGCGCCGCCGGGTCTCGGCGTTGACGAGCTCAGGGGAGTTCAGCGCTCGCGAGACCGTGGAGGGCGACACTCCGGCGAGGTTCGCCACGGCCCGGATCGAGGCCCGCGGGCCGTCGGCGTCCCGCCGCCCGCCGGCGGGGGCGCCGCCCGCGCCCGTACGGTCCGCGCTCATGCCGAGGATTATGAAAACGTTTGCGGAACAGTGTCAATAGCCGGCGTGGAAAAGCCCCCGGCCGGGCGGGGTGGGCCGGGGGCTTCGAACGGGGCAGGATCAGGCGGTGTCGCGGCCCGCGCCCTGCAGCGCGGGTTCGTCCCGGACGTCCTCCTCGTGCACGTAGCGGCGTCCTCGCAGCAGCGACACGAGCGCGGCCACCAGCGACATCGCGATCGCCATGCTGAACACGATGACGAGCCCGTGATGGAACGGCTCGGAGATCAGGTGCGGGAAGTACGAGCGGCCGGTGAGCGTCGCCACGTCGTCCGGCGCGAGCCCGCCCAGCACGTGGAACGGCGCGAGCAGGTTCCGGATCGGGTTGTAGCCGAGGAACGCGGCGAACAGCGTGCCGACCGGCGGCAGGTTCCCCACCTCGGCCGCCGGACCCGCCGGGACGCCGTGCTCGGCCAGCCCCTGCGTCAGCGTCTTCGGCAGCGTGTCGGACAGCCCCGCGATCATCAGCGAGAAGAACACGCCGATCGACAGCACCATGCCGGCGTTCATGAACGTGGCGCGCATGCCGGACGCCACCCCGCGCTGGTCCGCCGGGACGGCGTTCATGATCGCGGTGGTGTTCGGGGCGGCGAACAATCCCGAGCCGATCCCGTTGAGGAAGATCAGCAACGCGAACGTCCAGTACCCGAAGTCGGTCGGGATGACCAGCAGGCCGGCGAACGCCAGCGCCGACAGGACCAGCCCGCCGGAGGCGAAGGCGCGCGCCCCGTGCCGGTCGGACAGGTGCCCGGAGATCGGCCCGGCCACCAGGAACCCGGCCGTGAGCGGCAGCAGGTAGATGCCCGCCCACAGCGGTGTGTCCTCGTAGTCGTAGCCGTGCAGCGGCAGCCAGATGCCCTGGAGCCAGATGATCAGCATGAACTGCATCCCGCCGCGCGAGATCGCGGCGAGCAGCCCGGCCGCGTTGCCCGCCGTGAACGCCCGGATGCGGAACAGCGCGAGGTTGAACATCGGCTGCGGCGCCCTGGTCTCGATCCAGCTGAACAGCACGAGGACCGCGACACCGCCCGCGATGCCGGTCAGCACCCACGGGTTCGTCCAGCCCATGTCGTGCCCGCCGTAGGGCTGGATGCCGTAGGTGATCGCGGCGAGGAGCGCGGTCAGCCCGACGGCGAAGGTCACGTTGCCGAGCCAGTCGATCTTCGCGGCGACCGCCTTCGTCGCGGTCTCGACCAGGCTGCGGTACGCCCAGACGGTGCCGATGATCCCGATGGGCGCGGACGCGAAGAACACCAGCCGCCAGTTGATCTCGCTCAGCAGCCCGCCGGCCACCAGGCCGATGAACGTCCCGGCGATCCCGGCGACCTGGTTGACGCCCATCGCCATGCCGCGCCGGTGCGCCGGGAACGCGTCGGTGAGGATCGCGGCCGAGTTCGCCATCAGCATGGCGCCCCCGATCCCCTGGAACACCCGCCAGCCGATGAGCCAGATCGCCCCGGCGCTCCCGTGCAGCGGGTCCAGCGCGAGGACGAGCGTTCCGACCGTGAACACCGCGAACCCGGCGTTGTACATCCGGACGCGCCCGAACATGTCGCCGAGCCGCCCGAGCGTCACCACCAGCACCGCGGACACGAGCATGTAGCCCATCAGGATCCACAGCAGGTAGCTGACGTTGCCCGGTTCCAGCGGGTTTAGGTGGATGCCGCGGAAGATCGCCGGCAGCGAGATGATCACGATCGAGGAGTTGACCGTGGCCAGCAGCATGCCCAGCGTCGTGTTGCTGAGCGCGACCCACGGATAGTGCTTGGACGGCACGCCGACCCTCCCCCGTCGAATAGTTGCTTCCGCTAACTAATCATATGCCGGGCATACTCCGCCAGACCGGAAGACCTGCCGCGAACGTGACCTCCTAGGATCCTTGGGTGAACGGAAAGCGGAGACACCGGCTCGACGCGGCCGACGAGCGCCTCATCGCGTTCTGGCAGGAACGCCACCTGTGCACCCTGGTCACGCTCCGTCCGGACGGAACCCCTCATGCCGTCCCGGTCGGGGCCACCCTGGACGGCGGCACCGTCCGCGTGATCACCTCGGCCGGCTCGGCGAAGGCCCGCCATGTCCGCCAGGCCGGCGAGGCCGGCCTGCCCGTCGCCGTCACCCAGGTGGACGGCCGCCGCTGGTCGACCATCGAGGGCCGCGCCACCCTCAAGACCGACGCCGCCTCGGTGGCCGACGCGGAGAACCGCTACACCGCCCGGTACAAGCCCCCGCGCCCCAACCCCGACCGCGTGGTCATCGAGATCACCGTGACCCGCGTCCTGGGCAGCCTCTGACAGGGCAGCCTCTGACAGGGCAGCCTCTGACAGGGCAGCCTCTGACAGGGCAGCCTCTGACAGGGCAGCCTCTGACAGGGCAGCCTCTGACAGGGCAGCCTCTGACGGGGCGGCCTCTGACGGGGCGGCCTCTGACGGGGCGGCCTCTGACGGGGCGGCCCCGCACCGGCGGCTTCAGTGCCGGTGGGCCTCTTGGAGCGACTGGCCGGACAGGCGGGCGGCGACGAGACCGGAGAAGTTGGGGCAGTCCCGGAGATCCTCGTGGGGGCACTTCAGGGCGTGCTCGATGGCGTCACGGGCCGCCTGTGCTCTGGCGATCTGCTCGTCCAGTTCGGCCTGCTTGCGCCGCGCGAGCCGGCGCCACTCGTCCAGCCCCGCGCCGGGAAGGGGCAGGAGGGCCTTCTGCTCGGTGAGCGAGAACCCGGCGTCGCGCAGGATCAGGATGACGCCGACCAGCGCGACCGCCGATTCGGGATAGCGCCGCTGACCGGAGATCCTGGCGGGCGCGGGAAGCAGGCCGAGTTCTTCCCAGTACCGGAGGGCCGAGGCGGCGACGCCGGCACGGCGCGCCAGCTCTCCGATGGTCAGCACATGATCGGACATGTTGCCTTCGAGCGTACCGGTGCCGCCCGGTGGGTTCACGGTCGCTCCTGGGCGATCGCCACGGCGGCTTGGCCGAGGCTGACGCCTCCGTCGTTGGGCGGGACCCGGTGGTGCGTCAGCACCTCGAAACCCGCCTCCGTGAGGCCTGACACAGCGCGTTCCAGCAGGAGCATGTTCTGGAACACTCCGCCGGAGAGCGCGACCGCGCCGAGCCCGGTGCCCGCGCGGACGCGGGACGCCGCGTCGACGATCAGCGCCGCGACGCCGTTGTGGAACCGCGCGGCGATCACCGGGACGGGGACGGCCGCCTTCATGTCGGCCACCACCGCCTCGATCAGGTCGCCGCCCGCGGCCGTGAAGGCGGACGTTCCGCTGAGGGACACCGAATACGCGGAGAGCTCGGCGGGGTCGGCCTGTTGCTCCAGTTCGACGGCGGCCTGGCCCTCGTAGTTGATCCGGTCCCGGACGCCGAGGACGGCGGCGACCGCGTCGAACAGGCGGCCCATGCTGGACGTGAGCGGGGCGTTGACCCGGCGACGGGCCATGTCCGCGACGGTGGACCAGCCGGGGCGGCGGGCCACCGGCAGATCGTCCGGCACGCCGTAGGCGGCCGCCATGCGCCAGGGCTCGCGGATCGCGGCGGTGCCGCCCGGCATCGGGACCGGCTCCAGGTGCCCCGCACGCTCGAAGCCCCGCAGGTCGGCGACCAGGAACTCGCCGCCCCAGAGCGTCCCGTCCGTCCCGTATCCGGTGCCGTCGAACGCGACGCCGATCACCGGCCCGTCCACCCCGTTGTCGGCGAGGCAGGACGCGATGTGCGCGTGGTGGTGCTGGACGGCGACGGCGGGCAGGTCCTGGTCGAGTGCGTACTTGGTCGACAGGTACTCGGGGTGCGGGTCGTGGGCGAGGAGTTCGGGGGTGATGTCGAACAACCGCCGGAAGTGCTCGATGCCCTCCTCGAAGGCGCGGAGGGTCGCGTAGTTCTCCAGGTCGCCGATGTGGTGGGAGAGGAACGCCCGGCCGCCGCGGGTCAGGCAGAACGTGTTCTTCAGTTCCGCGCCGCAGGCCAGCACGGACGGGCCTTCGGCGACGGGGATCGGCTCCGGCGTGTACCCGCGCGACCGGCGGACCGGGAGCGGCGTGCCGCGGAAGACCCGCAGCACCGAGTCGTCGGTGCGTGTGTGGATGGGCCGGTCGTGCATGAGAAAGGCGTCGGCGATGCCGGACAGCCGTTCCAGAGCGTCGTCGTCGCGGTGGGTGATCGGCTCGTCCGAGACGTTTCCGCTGGTCATGACGATCGGTTCGGTGACGAGGAGGTGGTGCAGCGGCGTGTAGGGCAGCATGAGGCCGACCGCCCGGTTCCCCGGCGCGACCGCGTCGGCGAGCACCGCGTCCGGGCGGCGGCGGGCCAGGACGATCGGGCGCCGAGGCCCGGCGAGGAGCGCCTCTTCTGCTTCGGAGAGGACGCACAAGGCCCGGGCCGCGGCCAGGTCGCGGACCATCACCGCGAAGGGCTTGTCCTCGCGGTGCTTGCGGGAACGCAGCGCGGCGACCGCGGCGCCGTCCGCCCGCGCCGCCAGGTGGTAGCCGCCCAGGCCCTTGACGGCGAGGACGGCGCCGTCCGCGAGCATCGACCGCGCGGCGTCCAGCGGGTCGGCGGCGGCGTGCGGGCGCAGGGTCAGGGACGGGCCGCAGGCGGGGCAGCACGCCGGCTGGGCGTGGAAGCGGCGGTCGGTCGGGTCCTCGTACTCGGCGGCGCATGGCCCGCACATCGCGAAGCCCGCCATGGTCGTGTTGGGACGGTCGTAGGGGACGTCCGTGACGATCGTGAAGCGCGGCCCGCAGTTCGTGCAGTTGATGAACGGGTATCCGTGGCGCCGGTCGGCCGGATCGCGCATCTCTCGGAGGCAGTCGTCGCAGGTCGCCGAGTCCCACGACACGAGCGCCCGGCGCTCCCCCGACCCGTCGCTGCCGACGATGGCGAACCCGTCGCGTCCGTCCGCGTGCAGTTCACGTGTGGTGACGCGCTCGACGACCGCCAGCCGGGGCGGGCGCGCGCGCAGGCCGTCCAGGAACCGCCCGACCGCGTCGGGTGCGCCCTCGACCTCGATGAACACGCCGCCCGCGTCGTTTCCGACCAGCCCGGACAGCCCGAGACCGGTCGCGAGGCCGTGCACGAACGGCCGGAACCCGACGCCCTGCACGACCCCCTCGACGCGGACGCCGACCCGGACGTCCACCCGGCCATTGTCCCGTCCGGGGCCTGCCGGGCCGGGAAGGCGCCGCGCGAGGCGTGTCCGTGGGCGCGCCTGACCGCGATGGCGGACGACGCCGCCATCGCGGTCAGGCGAGGAGGCCGCGGCTCATTCGGCCGCCCCGGTATAGGCGGCGATGGTGCGGTCCGCGGCCGCGCGCGCGGCCGCCTCGTCGGCGCCCGCGGCGACGTGCGCCTCGAACCACGCCTCGCCGCTCTGCCGGCTGAACTCCTTGCCCTCGTCGGTCACGGGCCAGTCGGCGCCGACCTCGTCCGGGGCGCTCCCGCCGGACGCCAGGTGCAGGCTGAGGCCGAGGAGCCCCATGTCCCAGCCGATGCCGACGGCGCCGGGGCCGAACTCGCCCCATCGGTCGTCGACGTGGGCGATGTGCTCCAGCTCGAACCGGGCCCGGCCGTCCTCCTCGGGGGTCAGCCGCACCTCGATCCAGCTGGTCTGGCCGCCGTACTCCCAGGTGGCGGAGAAGCTCTTGGGCGGGTCGCAGCGCTCGATCGTCCCGCCTGCGTTGCCCTCCAGCTGGTACCGGCCGCCGAGCCGCAGGTCGCCGGAGACGGGCAGGAACCAGCGGGCGATGCGCTCGGGGGTGGTGACGGCGTCCCACAGGTCCTCGACACCGGTGTCGTAGACCTGGCTGACCGTGCAGGTCCGTGCGGTGCCGGCCTCCAGCACGCGTTCGCCGACCGTGCGGCGGACGGCGTTGATCTGTCCCGTCACTTCGACCATGACTCGCTCCCTGGGTCGCTCTCCGTCTGGCGGCGTGCGCGCTTGCCGCGGGCGATCTCGGTCGCCAGCGCGTCCAGATGCGGCGTCCAGAAGCGGCGGAAGCGGTCGAGCCACGCGTCGACCTCCTGCAGGGGCGCCGAGTCGACGGCGTAGAGCCGGCGCGTCCCCTCCGCCCGCACGACCGCGAACCCGCTGTCCCGGAGCACCTTCAGATGCTGCGACACGGCGGGCTGCGAGATCCCGAACTCCTCGCGGATGACCGCCGTCACCTCGCCGGAGGAGCGCTCGCCGTCAGCGAGCATCTCCAGGATCCGGCGGCGGACCGGGTCGCCCAGCACATCGAATGCGTGCACGAAGGCCAAGCTACAGGAATGACTTATATAAGCCAAGCCTTAAGAATCATCGACCGCTGAGAAGCTCCTCGAAGGGGACGGGGTCGCCGAACGGGTCGTCCTTCGGCGGAGCCGGGCGGGCGGTCATGAGGGCGGCCAGTTCCGTGCCGGCCCGGGTGATCCGGTCGGGCAGGGCACGGTCGCCGCTCCCCCAGTCCTCCGACGCCGCGTAGACGCCGGTCGGGACGACGGCCGCGCGCAGGTAGGCGAACAGCGGGCGCATGGCGTGGTCGATGGCCAGCGAGTGCCGGGCGGTACCGCCGGTCGCGCCCAGAAGCACCGGGACGCCGTCCAGGGAACCGCGCTCCAGGACGTCGAAGAAGGTCTTGAACAGGCCGCTGTAGGAGGCGTTGAACACGGGCGTCACGGCGATGAGGCCGTCGGCGTTCGTCACCGTCTCGACGGCGGAGCGGAACGTCCCGGACGGGAACCCGGTCAGGGCCGCGTCGACCATGGCGTGGGCGTGGTCGCGCAGTTCGATCGCCTCGACGGCGACGTCCGCCGCGAGGGCGTCCGACGTCGCCGCGGCGAGCCGGTCGGCCAGGAGGCGGGTGGACGACGGCTGCCCGAGGCCCGCTGAGACGACGGCGAGGGTGGTCATCGCACCTCCTCGGTGAGACGGGAGCCGTGGGTCGGCGCGGTGGCGGGGACGTGCGCCGGGCGCAGCGACTCGAACTCCTTGCGCAGCACGGGGACGACCTCCTCCCCCAGCATGTCGATCTGCTCCAGGACGGTCTTCAGCGGCAGGCCGGCGTGGTCCATCAGGAACAGCTGGCGCTGGTAGTCGCCGAAGTGGTCGCGGAACGTCAGCGTCTTCTCGATCACCTGCTGCGGGCTGCCGACCGTGAGGGGCGTCTCCGCGGTGAACTCCTCCAGAGACGGCCCGTGCCCGTACACGGGGGCGTTGTCGAAGTACGGGCGGAACTCGCGGACGGCGTCCTGCGAGTTCCGGCGCATGAAGACCTGCCCGCCGAGGCCGACGATCGCCTGGTCGGCGGAGCCGTGGCCGTAGTGCTCGAAGCGCTGCCGGTACAGGCCGATGAGCTGCTGGAAGTGCTCCTTGGGCCAGAAGATGTGGTTGGCGAAGAAGCCGTCGCCGTAGTAGGCGGCCTGCTCGGCGATCTCCGGGCTGCGGATCGAGCCGTGCCACACGAACGGCGGGACGCCGTCCAGCGGACGGGGCGTCGAGGTGAAGGACTGCAGCGGCGTGCGGAACTTGCCCTCCCAGTCGACGACGTCCTCGCGCCAGAGCCGGTGGAGCAGGTGGTAGTTCTCGATGGCGAGCGGGATCCCGTCGCGGATGTCCTTGCCGAACCACGGGTAGACGGGGCCGGTGTTGCCGCGTCCCATCATCAGGTCGACCCGGCCGCCGGCGAGGTGCTGGAGCATCGCGAAGTCCTCGGCGATCTTCACCGGGTCGTTGGTGGTGATCAGGGTCGTCGCGGTGGACAGGATCAGCCGCTCGGTGCGGGCCGCGATGTAGCCGAGCATCGTCGTCGGGGAGGACGGCACGAACGGCGGGTTGTGGTGCTCGCCGGTCGCGAAGACGTCCAGCCCCACCTCCTCGGCCTTGTCCGCGATCGCGACCATGGCCTTGATCCGCTCGGCCTCGGACGGGACGCGCCCGGTCGTCGGGTCGGGGGTGACGTCGCCGACCGTGAAGATCCCGAACTGCATGCCGTCCTCCAAATAGTAGAACTTTCAACCATCCTACCGAACCGTGCCGGACGGGCGGGTATTCCTGGCGCTCAGGGCCGGGCGACGGCCGGGGCGGCCGGCAGGAAGAGGTGGCCGCTCAGCGCGCCCCGGAGCGTCCGGAACCCGGCGACGGCCCAGGCCACGACGAGGAGGAGGTAGAGGATCACGGCAAGGTCGGCCAGTGCGTCCACGCCGGTCATCCTGGACAGGCCGGACGCGCCGGTCACGCAGGTCCCGACGGGGAAGGTGAAGGCCCACCATGTCATCGCGAACGGCATGCCGCCGCGCAGCGCCCGCACGTTCGCCGTCCCCGCCAGGGCGAGCCAGAGCATCGCGAAACCCATGACCGGCGTGCCGTAGAGGACGGCGAAGGCGCGCATCGCCGCCGCGTAGCCGGGGGCGGCCCGCCCCGCCGCCTCCGCGATCTGGACGACGGCCGTCGTGGACTGCCCGAGCGGCCCCAGCACGAGGAAGAGCGTCGGGGTGAGGGCGACCGGCGACGGCCGGCCGCCGGCGAGCCGCGTCCAGATCCCGGGAAGCAGGACGAGCGTGGCGAGCAGGCTCGCGCCGAACATGCCGTAGCAGCCGTACAGCAGCGTGGCGCGGGCCTGCCCCGCGGGCAGGTGCGGCACGAGCGCGGGCCCGAGCGCGGCGGCGACCATGGGCGCGACGACGGGCAGCAGCCAGGTCGGGTCCGCGGACCCCGGTTCGAGCCGGTGCCTGGTGATCATCAGGTAGGGCACGCCGGCGGCGGCGGCCACGGCGTAGATCGTTCCAACGGTCCAGAGGACGGCGTCCAGCACGACCGCCGCCCCGGTCCCGATCACGCCGGGGCCGAGCACGAGCGTCCCGTAGCCGACGGCGAGCAGCGCCATGGGCGGGCAGCCGTAGAACACGGCGGTCGCGGGATTCTCCAGGAGTTGGAACCGCGCCACATCCCGGTGCCGGGTGAGGTGGACGGCCCGCGCCGCAACGAGCGTCGCGAGCATCACGAGCGAGAGCGCCCACACGGCGACGGCGAAGCCGTGCAGCGCCGGCACGTCCACCGGCAGCGCGCTCGCGCCGTTCGCGACGATGGACGTGCCCATGACGGCCGCGTACCAGTTGGGTCCGAGGTGGCGGAACACGTCGGCCGGGCGGTCGAGCGCGCTCAGCGGGGCGCCGTTCGCGGAGGGGAGGCTCATGGGACCCAGGCTCCGCTCTCGCACGAGCCATCAGTAGAGGTCATGACTCTATGAGGTCATAAGGCACCCTTATGGGCGCCGTAGGATCGGCGTCATGGCCGTTTCGCACCGCGTCCCCGATCTGGCCGCCCTCGAACTGCTGCTCGCCGTCGTCCGGCTGGGCAGCGTCGGGCGCGCCGCGGCCGAGCTCGGCGTGACCCAGCCCGCCGCCAGCGCCCGGATCCGCTCGATGGAGCGGCAGATCGGCGTGGCGCTGCTCGAACGGTCGCCGCGCGGCTCCCGCCCCACCGAAGCGGGCGCGCTGGTCGCCGAGTGGGCCCGGCAGGTGGTCACGGCGGCGGAGGCGCTCGGCGCGGGCGTCGAAGCGCTGCGAGAGCAGCGGGACGGGAGACTGCGCGTCGTGGCGAGCCTGACGGTCGCCGAGTACCTGATGCCGGGGTGGCTGGTGACGCTCAAGACCGTCCGTCCCGGCGTGGCGGTGACGCTGCGCACCGCCAACTCGACCGTGGTCGCGGAGCAGGTCCACGGCGGCAGCGCGGACCTGGGGTTCGTCGAGGGCGTGCGAACGCCGCCGGGCCTGAACGGCACGGTGGTCGCCGCGGACCGGCTCGTGGTCGTGGTCGGCCCCGGCCATGCCTGGGCGCGGCGGCGTTCCGGGGTCTCCGCGGCCGAACTGGCGGCCACGCCGCTCGTCCTGCGCGAGGAGGGCTCGGGGACGCGCGAGGTCCTCGACCGGGCGCTCGCCGCGCACGGGGGGACGGCGCCGCCGCTGCTCCAGCTCGCGTCCACCACCGCGCTCAAGGCGGCGGCCGTCTCGGGCGCCGGCCCGGTCGTGGTGAGCGACCTCGCCGTCGCTGACGAACTCGCCGCCGGTCGGCTGATCCGCGTCCCCGTCCCCGAACTGGACCTCTCCCGGCCGTTGCGCGCGGTCTGGCCGTCCGGCCAGCGGCCCGCCGGCCCCGCCCGCGACCTCCTGGCCCTCACCCGCCCGGGGGCCTGAGGGGGCTCAGGCGCGGGCGTCGGTGCCGGCCCGGAGGGCCTGGATCTCCAGGGAGATCGCGATCTCGTCGCCGAGCATGACCCGGTCGCCCTGCAGCGGGACGTTGAACTCGATGCCGAAGTCGCGGCGGCTGATGGACGCGGTCGCGGTGAAGCCCGCGCGGACGCCGCCCCACGGGTCGGAGTCCACGCCGTGGAACTCGGTCAGCAGCCGGACGGGGCGGGTCACGTTCTTGATCGTCAGGTCGCCGACCAGGTGGTAGCGGGGCGCGCGGGCGCGGCGGCCCACGGTGGCACGTTCCAATCCGGTGCCGGCGAACATCATGACCGGGTGCCGCCGGACGTCCAGGAAGTCGGCGGAGCGGACGTGCTCGTCCCGCTCGGGGCTGCGGGTGTCGATCGAGCCCATCCGGATCTCCGCGCGGGCGGTCGAGTCGAGCGGGTCTTCCGCGATCACCACCTCGCCCCCGAAGTCGGGGAACGAGCCGCGCACCGTCGTCATGAGGTGCCGGATCGTGAAGGTGATCTCGGAGTGGACCGGGTCGATGGTCCAGCGGCCGGCTTCGAGCTCGGACACCTCGGCCCCCATGAAAATCCCCCCAAACATTGACAACCAGGAAAAACTACCGCATAACTCCCCTGGTCTGCCGGGGGCCTTCCGGGGAATGCTCAGGACATGATCGGTGAACACGTGCTCGCGGGTTACGTTCCGGACGCGGGCGGCCGGGAGGCGCTCGACCTCGCGCGCGGGATCGTCCTGCTGACCGGCGGCCGGCTGAGCGTGGCGACCGTCCACCCGCCGGACCTCCCGGCCGCGGCCGGCGAGGCGCGCGCGGTCCTGGACCAGTTACCGGACGTCCTGGACGGGCAGCCCGCGGACCTGCTCGTCCAGGAGGGTCGCAGCGTCGGCAGGGGGCTGACCGTGCTCGCCAGCCGGATCGGCGCCGACCTGATCGTCGTCGGCTCCCCCGACGGCGGCGCCCGCGGCCGCATCGGGGTCGGCGCCGCCGCCGACCACCTGCTGCACTCGGCGACGGAGGCCGTGATGCTCGCCCCGTCCGGCTACACCCCGCCGGACGACCTGGCCCGCATCACGGTCATGTACGTCCGGCGGCCCCAGTGCGACGAGGCGGTCATCCGGGCCGCCCAGGCCGCCGACCGCCTGGAGGTGCCGCTTCGCCTGGTCACGCTGGCCATCGGGGACGTGAACGCCGAGCGGCTGCGCGACGACCTGGCCCTCGCCATCCGCCTCGCCCTGGACTCCGCCGACCTGCTCTCCGAGGACGTCTCCGCCGACCTCGCCGAGGGCGACGACGTCGCCGACGCCCTGGACGACGTGGACTGGCTCGACGGGGAGTTGCTCGTCTGCGCGTCCAGCGAGGACGCCGCGGCCCACCGCGTCTTCGTCGGCGAGGTCGCCCTCAAGGTCCTGCGGGCCGCGCCGTGCCCGGTCACCGTCCTCCCGCGCGGCTACTACTAGTAGTCCCTTTTGGCCGGTTGTGCGGAACGACTTGCCGCCCCCCGTTTACCTCCGCTACATTCCGTCGAGATCGGAACGTGACCTTGGGACCGCGGTCTGGGGGCCTTGGCGCGTTCCGTCCCCCCGGTCGGGCGTCACCCTGCCCGAACGAGCGAGGTGCGGCAGGGAGCGAGATGGACCCGATCGGCAAGAAGCTGCTCGACATCGCCCAGAAGGAACTCGGCTACACCGAGAAGGGCGACGGCTACACGAAGTTCGGCGAGTGGTACCGCAAGAACGTCGACGGCGACCACGACGAGTACTTCTCGACGGCGCCATGGTGCGACATGTTCCTCGCCTGGGCCGCCGACAAGGCGGACGTCACCGATCAGGCCGGGCAGTTCGCCTCCACCATCGAGCACGCCAAGTGGTTCAAGAAGAACGACGCCTGGGGCCACGACCCCGAGCCCGGCGCCATCGTCTTCTACGACTGGAACGGCTCCGGCGACATCGACCAGGTCGACCACGTCGGCATCGTCGAGAAGGTCGACGGCCACACCCTCCACACCATCGAGGGCAACGCCGACGGCTACAAGCTCATGCGCAAGACCCGTGACATGGACGACGTCGTCGGCTTCGGCTACCCGTCCAAGATCAAGGTCGAGGCCAAGTACGCCCCGAAGCACGCCGCGCCGGCCCCCACCGTCGACCGGATCGGCTCCCCCGTCACCTCGACGCAGGCCCAGGAACAGGAGCACTCCGCCGCCCCCGAGCATCTCCCCACCCAGGAGGTCGTCCTCGGCGGCATCCTCGCCTTCGTCCTGTGCGGCACCGTCGCGCTCGCCGCCGGCCGCGCCGCCGCCGCGAAGGCCCCGACGACTCCGCCGATCCGCGTCCGCAAACGCGGGAAGCACCACCGCCCGTCCACCCCCGTCGCGCTCCCGGCCGACGTCACCCCGGCCGACCTCGACGCCGCGGACGCCAGCACCACCCTGATGCCCGCCATCTCCCTCGCCGCCGCCCACGAGGCCGAGGACCGCGAGTTCTGGGGCCGCATCGCCCACCTCGAAGAGGACAAGGAACTCGACTTCTGGAACACCCTCCACGCGGAGCTCACCGACTCGGAGCCCGCTCGGTACGCAACCACTCCCGGATTCCGCTAGAGTTGTCCATGCGAGCCCGGAGGGCGACCTCCGGACGGACAAGCGGACGTGGCTCAGTTGGTAGAGCATCACCTTGCCAAGGTGAGGGTCGCGGGTTCGAATCCCGTCGTCCGCTCTGAGAGGCCCCCGTCAGGCCTCGCTCTGGTGGAGTGGCCGAGAGGCGAGGCAACGGCCTGCAAAGCCGTGTACACGGGTTCAAATCCCGTCTCCACCTCGCAAGGGCGATTAGCTCAGTGGGAGAGCGCTACCTTGACACGGTAGAGGCCACTGGTTCAATCCCAGTATCGCCCACCACAAAGCCCAGGTCAGGCCGCAAACGCCGACCTGGGCTCTCGTTTTGACGCAGTTGGACGCGGAATCGGGAGCACGCTGCTCCCACCCCCGTCCCGGACTACCTGACCCTGGGTAGTGCCCACCCGGGAGCATGCTGCTCCCGCTCTCTCGGGCCGCCATGGGCAACCACGAGTAGCACCGTGGCCGGCAGCTCGCGCCGTTTCTGCCTCGACCGTCCCCCTGCAAGCGCGGACCGGCTTGGCATTCGCTGCAAGCCGCGACGCCCCAAATCCCGGCGGTCGCCCGAACAAGCGTGACAGCCCGATGCCCCCGGACGGCGGCATCGGGCTGTTCAGCGTGTGCGGAGTCAGCCATGCCAGCGTCGTTGCAACCGGGTGACCAGGCGCCTGCGAATGGTTTCGGTGACGTGGCTGTAGACACCCTGGATGCCCTTCATCTTGTGCCCCATCCGCTCGTGTTCGATGACTTCGGGCACGCCGAGTTCGTCCAGGATGGTCTTGTGGTGGTGGCGCAGGCCGTGGAAGACCGCGCCGAGCAGGATCGGTGGTTGCGTGCCCCGTAGGGCGAGATCTCCGTCGCAGGCGGGACGCCAGACGCGGCGGGCGAAGTGGGACCGGCGCAGCCATCCTCCTCGGGAAGCGACGAAGACCTGGTCGTGGTCATGACCGGCCATGGCCTCCTCTGGCAGTTCGGCCAGGAAGGCCGGCAGATCGATGCGGCGGGCGGCGGCCGGGCTCTTGGGCGGTCCGAGCCAGAGCCGGGCGCCGACCTAATGCAGGGATCCGACGTCGGGGTCGATCAGGATGTACCCGTCGCCGGTACGACAGTTGCCACGCGCGAGCCCGGCCAACTCGCCCCAGCGCATCCCGGTCCACGCGGCGGTGATCACAATGATCTCGATGTATCGGCCGCCCAGCCGCCGGATCCGTTCACCGATCCGCCGAACCTGCTCGGCGGTGGGGACCGGACGGCCCTTGCCCGACTGGCCGGGGTGGTGGGCGGCCATGTGGCCGAGGCTGAACCAGCCCGCACCGAGAAGAGGGCAGAGCCTGGCTGGACCACCGCTGGCGGCCACCAAGATCCGCAACCGAACCCGCCTATCGGAGGCTGCCCTCCTGCGAATGCGCACGGGTGGTCTTCCTGTCTCGTATGTCACATCTGCCAGTTTCGCTCCCTTCAGTGTCACAGCTGCCGACCTTGGCACGTCGCATGTGTACCAGAACTAGATCGGGGAGTGGGGCCAATGAAGGGACAAGCCCGCTGGGTGGGCCGGTGGTCACGGCAGGCACGGACCGATCATTGGTCGTTCTTGTTCGCCCAGCTCGCCATTTACTCGTTCCTGGTGCTCATCGCCACGGGTGCGTTCCTGACCATGTTCTTCGACCCTGACATGACGCAGGTCACCTATGACGGCTCGTACGGGCCGCTGCGGGGCGTGCCGGTCAGCGAGGCGTACGCGTCGACGCTCGACATCAGCCTCGACGTGCGCGGCGGCCTGCTGATGCGGCAGATTCACCACTGGGCCGCGCTGATCTTCGTCGCCTCGATCGCCCTGCAACTGCTGAGGCTGTTCTTCACCGGCGCGTTCCGCCGCCCACGCGGTCTCAACTGGCTGATCTGGGTGACCGTACTGGTGCTGGGCATGGTGACGGCCTGGACCGGCACGATCCTGCCGGACGACATGTTGTCCGGCGGCAGCCTCGGGCTTCTCCAGGGCGTGACCCAGGCGATTCCGCTTGTCGGCACCAGCCTGACGTTCTTGATCTTCGGCGGCGAGTTCCCGGGCGAGGAGATCATTCCCCGGCTCTACTGGCTGCACATCCTGGTGCTCCCATCGGTCCTGGCCGGCCTGTTCCTCCTCCGCCACAGGCTCGTCCGCAAGCACGGCCACACCCGTTTCCGCGACGCCTTCCCAGGACGCGCGTCGCGTGGCTCAGCGGTGGCGCTATTGCTGGCAACCTGCGGGGTCCTCGCACTCATCGGCACGTTCGCGCAGATCAACCCGATCTGGCAGTACGGCCCGTACCGGCCCGGGGACACCACCGCCGGAGCGGTGCCCGGCTGGTACATGGGCTTCCTGGACGGAGCCGTGCGGATCATGCCGGGCTGGGAACTCAGCGTGGCGGGTCACCCGGTCACCCTCGCGGTGCTGGTGCCCGCGCTCCTGATGCCGGGGGCGTTCTTCACCCTCCTGGCGGCCTATCCCCTGATCGAACGGCGGCTTACCGGCGATCGCGGCATCCACCACGTTCTGGACCGTCCCCGCGACGCGGCGACCCGTACTGCGGTGGGCGCGGCCGGCATCGCCTTCTATGGACTGCTGTGGGCCGCGGCCGCCAACGACCAGATCGCACGCAACTTCCACTTGTCTTTGTACGACGTCACCTGGTTCTTCAGGGTGGCCGTCTTCGCCGGACCGCCGCTCACCTACGCCCTCACCCGGTGGATCTGCCTTGGACTGACCTACCGGGAGCAGAGGGAGTCCATTCACGGCCGCGAGACCGGACGGATCCTGATGAGCCCGGACGGCGGCTTCAGCGAGATTCACGAAGCCCCGCACACGCCCCGCGAACTGACGCACTGACCAGAAAGGGACGACATGAAGCGCAACCGACTACGCAAACATGTCGCGCGAATGTTCCGGGCCGCCCCGGACCGTCCTGCCACCGACTCCGGCAACGACGAGGCCGCGTTCCCCAACACCGTCAAGCTGACCTCGGTCGATCTGACTCAACTACTGAAAGACGGAACCCTCGGCTTGAACTAAGGGTGTGTTTAAGACGCCATCTCATTTGGTGAGTCGGCGGTGACAGATGAGAGTGGCGGCGATGCCGACGAAGCCCAAGGAAGTGCTCGGCCTTACGTTCGTAGCGGCGGTGCAGGCGGCGACAGCCGCTCAGCCATGACACCGTCCGTTCCACCACCCAGCGGTGCCGGCCGAGCCGGTCGGAGGACTCGATGCCGCGGCGGGCGATGCGCGGCGTGATGCCACGTTCGCGCAGCCGGCGCCGCAGGTCGGTGTGGTCGTAGCCCTGATGAGCAGGTAGGCCTGACGCTGCTGGTCAACGGTGGAGACCTTGTGAGTAGCCGGCGTCGGGAGCGCTGCGACAAGACCGGTCGGTCCGTTCTGGCCTTGGTGGGGCCCGGCCTTTGGTAGTCGTGACTTGAGCCGCTTGCGGGGTCGTCTCATGTGTGTGCCGGCGCCGGGAGGCGTAACTCAAGAACGTCCCGAGCCGACAGTTGATGATCTTCCCGGCGGTGCCGGTGTATTGCCGCTGAACCCCGACGCTATGGGTGCCGGACTTCTCGAACCGACCTCGGCGAACAGCTCCTCAAACCCGCCATCCACGCCGCCGGATCCACCTCGTCCTCTACCCTGGGCGGCACGGCCACCGCCCCTCATTCAGTCCGTACACACCTGAATGATCACAGCGGTGGCCGTCTCACGTTACGGCCAGACCATCGAGATCACTAAGTGCGGCTTGCCCTACTGGGCTCGAATCCCATGCCTCCGCTCACGCCTAGGAACCGAGGCATGACCAGCAGATAAGTGGTCAACACCTCGGTCCAGGCAACTCGACGGTTCTTGGAGCGCCGTGCTTCCCAAAATTCAAGACTTGTCCCTACGTGAACGGCCGAGGAGAAATCCGCCTGCGGCCCATGCAAGTGAGAACATTGTGGGGCGGCGGCTCGTGTCCATACCCGGCCGTGCCTCTAGCAGGAGGTCTTTGCCCGTGCTTTGCTGATCGCATCCGACCGCACCTCTACGGTATTGCGGTCGACCCCAGGGGGATGCGCATGTGCCACGCGGCGGGGCCTGCGGCAAGGAGGGACAATGCCTCTTACGTCGAAACTCTTCCGCGACGACGCGGCGCTGCAGAAGTGCCTGGTGTCGGACGCCGGCCACGTCACACCCGGCGCCAGGGGCGACCACGTCTCCAAGATCCAGGCCGCGCTCGTCACGTTGGGTGCCGGCGTGATCGCTCCTGACGAGATCGAGGGGATGCTCTACGGCCAGACGACGGCGCGGACCGTACTGGCCTTCAAAGGGCCACCGCGCAACATCCTGGGCCCCGGCCAGACGACGCCGGACAACATCGTCGGCAAGAAGACGATCGCCGCGCTGGACAATGAGCTCGTGGCGTTCGAGAACAGACCGCCGCCGACCGTGGTCAGCCTGTTCGTCTCCTTGACCCATGAAGGATCTCCCCACGACCACAGCACGTGCCCAAGGGACACCAGCGGGCACCTGGTCGACCACATCGCCACGCCGATCAACCCAGGCCTCGGGCGGAAGGTGAACATCGGCGGCGAAGGGGAGACCCAGTACCAGGGCTTCGAGGATTTCGTCACCGACCCCGGAGTCATCGGCGGACCACCTCGCCCGCTGACCGACACCATTCCACCCGACACGGCCACAGACATCGCACTGCGGTCCGCGCCCATCACGCCTCGCGGAGAGAGCGAGATACGCCGAATCGCGGCATCCGGCGCGCGCCTCACGATCGCCACGAACTCGTACACGCTGCCGAAGATGGAGCAGATCGTCCAACGGCTCGGCGGGACCGTCATCGAGCGCATCTCACTGCCGGACACCTCGGTCCCGGACGGACTCGGCTACCAGATCCTGGTCGTCGTACTCCCGATCAAGTTCTGACGTGGACATGACACGGCTCGCGCGTAGGTCCGTGCGGTGCCTCCGGTTATCCCGTAAGCATCCTGCCTACGAAGTGCTCATCAGCCGCCAACCTCTACGCCATAGCCGAACCAGTACCCGCACGGCTTCCATTCAGGGCCTGGAATGGAGGTATCCCCTTCCGATATGGGAGGGAAGTACTCGATATCCACCCGTGGTTGGAGCCACACCCCGGGCCGTCCGGAGGCGATCAGTGCGCCGGCGTTGACGTTGACCCGCCAGGTGAAGGTCCCGTCCCAAGGCTCGAGCCCAAAGGGACCCTTAACAGTTTGGTCGACGCTGAACCAGCCGGCCGACTCCGCGTCTGGTGCTCCGATGTCGAAGAGTAGGCGCTCACCGGCACTTGGACCGTGGAACGAGAACGAGATCTCGCGGCCACCGTAGGAGAGGTCGAGGTAGGTATCCGGATATGAGGACAGCCTCCATCCCGGCGGGAGTGGCCGGGAGAAGCGCCCCTGTTCGCTGACGGCCGGTGCGAGACCAGGTGATCGCACGCGTCCCCGTAGGTGGTGGCGCTCGTACCCGCCCTCGGCCGGCATGGTGATCTGTACGCCGGCTTGGACGTACGCGTCCGCGGGCACCGTGAACTGGTCGTTCTCGACCCGGAACCACGAAGCCGGGGTCCCCTCGTCCGGCAGGACGTCGAATGTCACGGTGACGGCGTCCGTGCCCGTGTTGTGGATGACGAAGGTGATCGTGCCGCGCGGCATCCCCGACCCGTCGTCGGCGACGTTCACATCGATCGGCGGGGTCTGGATCAGTCCGCCTGTGTCCACCGAGATCTCCAGCTCACCCATTGTCGTCCCCTTCCGGCAGCCATCCCCCTGGGATCGGGATGTGGTCGATCAACACCGTGCGTTCGGTCAGCTCCGGCGGCTGCGCGCCGAGGCCCTCCTCCGGGGCCGCAAGATCGCCGAGCGGAGTCAGGTCTTCGACCTCCCGCACCCGCAGCCGCAGCGGCCGGCCTCCGGGCGGGAGCGGCAGCTCGATCGGCGTGCCGGACGCGTCACCGGTCCGCGTGAACGTCGGCAGCGGGCGCCACGCGGGCAGGCCGGGGTCGGTGGCGGAGTCGACCGCGATCAGCTCCGGTGCCGGGCCGCTGTCCGGGGCCTCGTCGATGCCGACCTCGACTCGGTTCGGCGGCTGCGGCCCGACGCCGTGCACCCGTACGAGCAGCCCTCCCCCGGCGCGCTCGACGACGATCTCCCGATCGGGCAGCAGCGGCACCCGCTCCGTCGTGACCACCGGCGACAGTTCCAGCGCCGGCAGGCTGTACGGCTGGTAGCGGGCCACGGCCAACCGTACGAAGGGCCGGTACGCGCGCATGTCGGCGGGCGGGGTCAGCACCACCTCGGCGCGCCACGCGTTGCCCTCGAGGGTGACCGGGCACGCGATCACCGATGCGGTCAGCTCACCGCCGGGCAGCCGCAGGGAACGAGCCTCGCCGCCGAACCACTCGGCCCCCGGGTACCGGCCGACGCGCGGCGATGCGTAGACGGGGTCTCCGGCCAGCTCGGTGACCAGATGCGCGGCATCTCCGGGGCTCTCGGACGCGACCACGCCCAGGCACTCGCCTGCACCGGTCGCGTACCAGGGGCGGGCCAGCTCGACCACCAACCGGTTGCCGGAGCGGCGGCGTACGATCCGGTCCGGCCCGGTCTCCGCCGACCAACGGAAACCGGGCAGCACCGCAAGCACCTCGAGTTTCGGCGGCCGGGCGGACGACGGCACCACCACGGTGCGCGGCTCGCCCATGAGCTCGAACGCCCCCGGCGGGTCCTCCGGGGCGAAGTACGGCCGGTAGCGGCTCACCGCCTTCGCGGTATAGGCGACGTCGCGATGCCGGGTGTCACCGAACTGGTGCGCGAAGCGCAGTCGCGGCGCCTGGTCACGGTCCACGTCCCGGTCGTGCACGTGGCCTGCGGTCATCGGCCGTACGGAGTCATCCGACCATTCCTCCCAGGCGGCGGCGACCTCCACCCTGCCCGTGCTGGCGGTGTGCAGCCCGTCCTCGGCGAACTCCGCCGTGACGATGGCCGCCGTGTCGCCCTCGCCACGAGTCGCCTGCAGCTCCCGCCATACCGGGGCGATCCGGGGCCGGCGTACGGCGTGCACGGCGCGCACGGTCACCGGGGGCGAGAGCAACGGATGCCGCCCCCGGAGCGCGTTCTCGCCGGTGACTCCGCCGGGGGCGGCACGCGGCCCGAGCCACTCGTGGACGGCGAAGTGCGGGAGGAAGCCCGGCGTGATCGTGGAGGAGAGCTCGACGTCGGCGCTCTCCCCGGGGGCCAGGTCGATCCGCAGCCGATCGTCGTTCTCCCAGCTGAGCACGACCGCGGTGCTCTCGGGCACGTGGTCCCCGACCACGACGGTCTTGGTGTCGGTGCCCGGCCAGGGGTGCCAGTCCGCCGCCGACCACGGCCCGCCGGCGTACGCGGCCACGCCGGCCGCCGCCGGGTCCGGCAGGGAGAGCGCGGGCTGGTCGCCGGGTTCGACCCGCAACGCCTGCGCGGCGAGCCGCCAACTCTCGGCATCGGTCATCGAGTCGAGTACGCCGTGCTGCTCGATCAGCGCGAACGCGACCGCCGGGGGGTGCAGCGTGCAGGCGTCCCGGGCGGCGTAGCGGGGTTCGGCGGCGGCGAACTCCTCGGCGGTCATGCCCTGGTCGCTGCGGATCACCAGGCGGTCGACGGCCGCGCCGGGCAGCGGTGCGGAGTCCACGTGCAGGCGGGGCGGCGCCACCGGCTCGGCCCGGCGGTAGGCGATCTCGCCGCTGGCGCAGTCGTCGGTGACGGCGTCCAGATCAGGGCCGCCGCCGGCGATGTCCGCCACGCGTACGCGCAGGCGGTAGCGCCGGCCGAAACGGAGCCGGGGGAGCGCTCCCTCCGGCACGTCGAAGCTCCAGTCCAGGTTGTACGGGGCGGACATGCGCGGGGCGGCGGCCTGCCAGGTCCGGTCGGGACGGTGGGCGAGTTCGGGAGGCGGCACCGCGAGGCTCCAGCCGTCCCACCGCACCACGATCTCGTCCGCGCGTATCACGCCGTCCTCGCCGCGTACGGCGGCCAGGTGCTTGACGTGGCCCTCCTCCCGGCGGCCCCGCCCGGTCCCGATCTCGATACGGTCGCCCGCCGCGTCGAGCACCGAGTAGACGGCCTCGCGTGCGCACAAAGACCGCCACCGGGGGTCGTCGGCGTCGAACACGTCCACTCGATAGCCGAGCACCAGCTCGGTGGCGTCCAGTTCGTCCTCGGCGTTGCCGTCGGTGGCGTGGATGCGGTTGTGGGCGCGCAGGGAGGCCCGGTCGAGTCGGTCGTCGAACTCGCGTTGCCGGTCAGGGCGGATCAGCATCAGCCCGGCCGACCGTAGCGCGGGCAGCTGTGCGCCCGGCCCGTTCGGCGCGGGGGGCCCGGCCGGATCAGTGCTGGCGCCGGAGGCGAGCAGCCGTGCGGCCGCCCGCAGTCCGATCACTCCGCCGTCCACGTCGAAGGTCGCGATCGCCCATGGTGGCGTGCCGCGCGTCTCGTCCACCAGGTCGATCCGCGGTGCGTCCGACAGGTCGATGACCCCCCGCCGTACGTCACCGGCCCGTTCGGGGTCGGCACCCGGCCAGAATCCCTCCGTGTCGAGCTCGTACCACGTCCACGGCGAGGTGAACACGAGGTCGGTGCCGTACGCGCGCACCGACAGCCGATCGCCGTCGTCCAGCTCGTCGGCGTTGATCAGCAGCTCGAATACCAGCCCGAGGTCACGCAGCACCTCTGGATGCTCGCGGATCAGCCCGAACGTGCGCCGGAAGTCCATGGCCGAGTCCAGCAGCGGCGAGTCCCGCGGCGGTTCCGGCGCAGGGACGGCGGCCCACGGCCGCAGGTACCGCGCCAGGTCGGGGGGGCCGTCGGGCTCGGCCAGCACCTCGCTCACCTCGCGGTACGTCAGGCCGATCCGCTGGGCGTCGCCGTACCGAGGCGTCACCAGGGCGCTGTCCGGCTCACGCAGGCCCGCGAACAGCCTGGCCGCGTCGCCCCGGAAGACGGCGTCCCAGACGTCCTGGCTGGCCACGGAGTCGTACAGCACCGGGCGGAACCGTGTCGCCTGTACGCCTGCGGGATTCTTGACGTACAGCCGGAAGTCCAGGTCGTCGAGCAGGATCCTCGGCCACGTGTCCATCCCTTCGGTCGTCAGGGAGCTGCCGTCAAGCCTGGGAACCACGACGACCCGCAGTACGGCGGGCCGGCCGATCTCGTGGCCGGGCACGTCGGCCGGGTTGAGCAGGCGGTTCGGGACCGCGATCAGCACCAGGTCACTCATCGCCCCGGCCTCGGTAGAAATGGATTCCGTCTTCGCAGGCGACGGCGAGCACCCTGCCGTCGGCGGTGAACCCCAGGTCGTGGGGAACGCCGGCCACCGGACCCCACCAGAACGCGTCCGCGTCGTCGCGATCCCCGCGCCCGACCGCCTCGCCGTCAAGGTCGAACATGTACAGGTACGGCTGCTCGGTCGCCACGAGCAGGGCGCGTCCCTTCGGATAGAACGCCAGCCGGGTGACCGGGTACGGCAGCCGCCACGCCGTGTGCTCGTCACCGGGGGAGGAGACCGAGGTCACCCGCACGTCGTTGCCCGCCGCGGTCGCGAGCAGCCGGCCATCCGGGCTCACCACGACCTGGTCGATCCCCGTGTGATGGGAGATCGTCTCGGTGAGGCCGGTACGGATGTCCACGAGCACCAGCGCGGCGTCGGCGTTGCTGCTGGTGATCACCAGCTTGGCGCTCCCTTCGCCGGGCACGGCGAACGCCAGAGAGGCGATCTTGCCGTCGACGTCGATCGGCTTCTCGATGATCTGCCCGCCGTCGTGGCGCAGCAGGCGGCAGTGGCTCCGGCTCGCCACCGCGATCACCGCGTCGTCGGGTGGTTCGGCCGGAAGCACCGCGACCCGCTCGAGCGGGTCGTTGAACTGCACGCTCGTCGGGTCCTCCTCGTTGACGCCGTAGAACCGCAACCACGTGTCGCCGCGTACGTCGACAAGCCGCCGGTCGTCGATGAACGCCGCGTCGCGCGGGGCCCGGGTGGCGGCGGAGGGTTGCCGCGGCCAGGACTGCAACGGCGTGCCGAGCAACGTACGGGCCACGAGTCTTGTGTCGGCCAGCCACACCGCGCAGTGGTCCCCGCTCGGGCTCACGGCCAGGCCGAGCACCCGCGCGTCCGGCTCGCTCTCGTACAGGGGCGCGGCGTCGCCGAGCCTGCGGAAGTACTCGAAGCCGTCGGCCCCTTCGCCTGCACCGACCACGCCGATCCAGGTCCGTTCCCGCTCCGGCGCCTGGGAGTCCGGGATCGTGGCGAGCACCATCCGGTACGGGGTGCCGCGCCGCTCCCACTGCTGCCGGTGGGTCCATGCGGCCGCCGCGACGTCGTCGATGTCGTAGCAGGTGACCCGGTTGCCGCCGCACAGGGCGATCCGGGTGCCGGATGGGCTGAACTCGATCCGGCCGGCCTCGCCGTCATGCCGCCAAAGGCAGGCGCCGGTGCCGGCCTCGAGCAGCGTCACCCCTGGGCCGGACGGGGTGGCGTTCACGGCCAGCAGCCCGCCGTCGGGGCTGTATCGGACGCAGCGTGGCCTGCCCGTTGCCGGGTCCAGCCGCAGCGTACGGAAATCCTCCGACGGGGCAAGCCCGGGCAGCGTCCGGACCGTGAGCTCGGAGCCCGAGGCGTAGGCCACGAACTTCCCAGACGGACTGGTGGCGATGCCGTGGTAGCCGACCGAGTCTCCGGCCGGGAGCCGGAACTCGACGTACCCGTCGCCCTCGAACTCCATGATCCAGCCGGAGGTGCCGGGTTCGCCACCCGCCTCGTCCACCCAGAAGTACTCGCCCACCGCGAGGAGGATCTCGCCGGCGGCCCACTTCAGCTGCCGGCACTCGCCGAGGAGGAGCCGCGTCTGCTTCGTAGGTCGCGGCTCGCCGGTAGCGCAGTCGACGATCGAGGGTGGCGAGCCGTACGCGAGCAACGAGGGCGAGCCGTCGGGTCCCAGGCACCACGGCTGGCTCAGCAGCAGCGACACGGACCGGGTCCACCCTGCAGGATCGCCCGGCTCCATCGCGTAGGCGAGGAACCCGTCATCGGTCCACGCCAACAGGAACGGATCTCCGACGTCGCCGAGGGCGAGGTCCCTCGCGCCTTGGTACTGCCGCTGCCAGAACCGTTCACCGGTGTGCACGTTGAGCCCCACCAGCCGCTGGAACGGCTCGGTGTCGTGCGGAACCTGCATCCGTTCGGCGTACGCGCAGACCCCGTACGCGGCCTGGACCGTGATCGCGGTGAGGGTGCCGCGGGGCAGGCCGCTCGGATCCTCTCCCCACGCGGGCTGAGCCTGCCCGCCGGGCATCGACAGCTTCAGCGGGGGGGCCGTGGTGCCGGTACGGGCGGCCAGCAGATGATCGCCGTCCGTCCAGAACAGCCGGTCCGGGGCGAACGGCAGGTCGAACTCGGCGACCGGGGGGACGCTGCTCACGGCTCCTCCTTCGAGGGCGCGGGCGCGTAGCGGCTGCGGTACCGCCGCCAGTTCTCCAGCCCCGGGTCGTGGTCGCCGTCGGCGGTGAAGGCCGCGAAGGCCGCGGGCCGGGTCAGTGCCGGCGCGTCCCCGCCGACCAGGCGCCATTCGCCGCTGTCCAGTTCCACACGCTCGGACCAGAACAGGACCTCGATCTCGAGGATCACGGTGGCGCGGCCCACCAAGTCGTTCGTCGCCGACCGGTATGTCAGCTCCAGCCTCAGCTCCACCGAGACCGAGACCAGCCCCAGCACGTCCAGGGTGCCGCCGATCCGCAGGTAGCCGCTGACCTCCAGCTCGCCGGAGTCCCAGACGAACCGCACCCCGCCGAGTATGTGGGCCTCGCCGCGTGCGACGTAGAACTCGACGGCCACCAGCGCCCCGAACTCCAGCGCCGCCTCCAGCCGCCGCAGCCCGTTCTGGTCGGCGGCGAGCTCCAGGTAGCCGCCACCGCCGAACGCCATCACGGTCAGCGCGAACGGGTTCGTCCGGCTGGAGAAACCGAGCACGACCTCGGGTGGTGCGCCGGTGAAGGACACGTCGACGCCGGCCCTGAACAGCATGTTGCGCATCACGAAGACGCCGCATGTCACGGCGGGCAGCGGCAGCGCGTAGTCGACCGCGACCCCGCTGGTGGACGGTGTGATCTTCGGCCCGGCGTCGCCGATCGCGACGTTGTCGCCCAGCTCCTGGAGCAGCTTCAGGCTGCCCAGCAGCTTCGCCCCGAGGCCCTCGACGGTGAGCCCGTCGGGAGGCGCGCCCTGGCCCGGCGGCTCGGGTCCGGTCCGCCGGACGTACGTCACCTTCGCGAACGACAGCTCGAGCAGCGGGTTGGACGTGGGCAGCCGCAGCCCGAAGTCATGCAGTGTGCAGGTCACGCTTGTGCCGGTGTCGGACGCGACCACGTTCAGCTCGAGGCGGGTGGTGTCCTTGGCGACGAATCCCGGGAGGTTCTTCCGGAACGTGACGGCGCCCGGCTGTGACCAGCTCATCGTGACGACGGGGCCGCGGCCCGGCCGCATCTCCGAGGTGATCATCGGAGGCACGTCGATCCGTTCGATGATCTCGCGCAGCGGGTAGCCGAGCAGGCCGGCCCCGACGTCGAACAGGCCGGCCGGGGAGGACACCAGGGCGCCCGCGGCGGCCTTGACGGGCCCGTAGTTCCGGGAGATCGCGTTGACCCGGTACGCCAGCGCCGCCAGCCCGCCGGAACGCTCCGCCCGCCCCGCGAAGTCGATCGGTATCGCCTCGCCTGCGGCGAGCTCGAGCATCGCGTACGCCGACTCGCCCTGCTCGGCGAAGGCGTCGGTGTAGCGGAACGGGTGGTAGGCGTCGGCCTGGTCCAGCAGCCGTCCCAGCGCCGGCAGCGTCATCTCCAGCTCCTCGAGGACGGCCCCCGGATCGGCATGGCCGAACCGGCCGCCGAGCGTGAAGCCGCGGACCAGGTGGACGTCCGCCGGTGCGGCCTTGGGCGCCCGAACGAGGTCGAGCGGGGTGGGCGGAATCGCGACCGTGACCCGGCCGTAGAACCTCCCGAGTTCCTCGGCGAGCCGCGAGGTCGCCGCGGTGTCCAGCGACCGGTCCGCGACGAACGCGAGCGGGACCTCGAGCCGGACGGGGCCGTTCGGCGCGTGGCACACCACCGGGAACAGGAGGGGCTGCCCGGCCGAGGCCATGGGCCGGAAGTACGTGTCCCTGCGTTGGCCGTCCCCGGCATCGAAGCTCTGCCAGTCGGGGTGCTCGAGCTCGGTGAAGACGGTTCGGGAGATCTCCACCTCGTCGAATGGGAACCGGCGGCGGATGGCCGGGTCCTGAGACCGGCCGCGTACCGGCTCGACGACTGTGAGCTGGTACGCGTGGCGAAGCACCGCGACCTGCTCGGCCGCATCGAAGGCGCGCACCACCGACTTCTCGTAGATGGCCCGGTGCCCGAACGGGTAGAGGTAGCCGCGGGCGAGGAAGCGGACGGACATGTCCCGGCCGAGTACGGCGCTGTGGTCCCATTCCGCCTCCGGCCAGCGTCCGGAGGCCACGAGGGAGCCCCCGAGCGCGCTCAGCTCCAACAGGCGTGACCGCGCCGGCGCCTTGCCCGTCAGCTCGGCAAGGGACTGCCGGGCGAACCGGTCGAGCGCCGGCACGAAGTCCGGAGGGTCGCCGATGCCTGCCGCCCTCTCGTCCACCACCACGAGCTCCACCCCCGAGCCGGGCTCGGAAGCGTGCAACCGGGTACGCCACAGCGGGTTGGTCTCATCCGGGGTCGTGCCGACGGGGTGGCCGGCCCGCAGCGGGTGTCCGCCCTGGGTCTGGGGGCGTACCTTCAGCCGCCACGGCAGCTCAACCACGCTACCGGCGTCGACGGCGAGTTCGCCGGCGGCCCGGACCAGGCCTTCCACGGTGAGTTCGACCCTGTTCCCGGCCGGCACGACGAACCGCAGCGCGCTCGACCCGGACAGCCGCGCCCGCCGCCCGTCGGCCCCGGCGGTCTCGGCGATCGTCTCCTCGGCCAGGTGCTGTGGCGGAAACCAGAGCGTAAGAACCCCGCCACCCGGGTCGGCCACCAGCGCCTCCCCTCCGCCGGTGACGGTCATGCCGGACCACTCCACCCCCAGCAGCAGGTGGTCCGCCGGTCGCGCCACCAACGCCCTGATCATCGCCCCGTCCCCGTCACATCGCCCTCATCTCACAAGGTGACTCCGGGCGCGGCCGCCACCGCCGGGAAGTCACAGGCGTAACCGGTGGTGTCATCGCCCGCGTGGTGCAGGCCGATGATCTTGTGATCCGCGTTTGACCACCACTGAGCCGGAGTCCGACCGGACGCCGTCGGGGTTCTCGCCGGGATACCAGGTGTCGACGTCGATGGTGATCTGTCCGAACGTCCACCACAGCAGGTCGCCCGCGCCGTCGTACACGCGTACACGCGTACACCCTCGAGATTCCGCTGACCCTGCCCGCAGTCTCCAGCGTTCGCGCCCCGCGCTCATGCACCCGCTCACCCAGTCGCTCCAGACTGCTCGGCGGCAAAGTGCTCGGCGCCGGCTGCTGGATCACATCGCCGACGGCATACGGGAGCGAGCCGGGCGTACCGCCCAGGACGTGCGCGTTGCCGATCGCGACGGGCTGGCCGGTACCGCTGTCGCGCAGTACACAGCCCAGCGTGCCGGTACCGGCGAGACCGCCATAGGTGTCGTGGCGGCCGACCTGGTGGCAGCCGAGCACGGGATCGTGCCGGGCGGCGTCCGGGATCACGGGGGTGGTCTCCAGGTACGGGCTGCCGTAGACCACGATCACCGGCAAGTCGCCAAGAGACGGCAGCCCTGCGGGCGGCTCGTCGGGATGCGGTACCAGGATGCGTACGGCCAAGACACCGGCTTCATCCAGCCCGATATCGAATCCGTTCACCCCATTGAGGGGGAACAGGTCGGCACCGACGTCGGCAAGCGCGCGCAGGATCTCGGCGGACAATTCCATGGGCCACCTCCTGGAGGAGCCTCAACCGCACGGACGGCTGCATCGCGGGCGACATACTGCGCGTGGGCGGGAAACCCAACTCGTACAGGCCAGACTCCGGAGTGGCGATCCTGGAGTCAAGACGCGCAAAGCGCCTCATGGCGTTCAGGCCACACATGGCCTCACGTCGGGCGCCCCACGGTCCGGGCGGCACGATAAAGGCGTGCGCAGCGAAGGGAGTCCGCCTTGCTGGTCGTACTATGTCATTCTGCGGATGTGTCGCCAGAAGAGGGCGAGCGCGACCGCTGGCTCAACTTCTTCCACCCAGAAGGCAGCGATCCCAGCAACGTGATCGGCTACTTGACGGTCACGTCCACTGGAGCGGTGTAAGAGTTGATCTCCGCGTGATCCTGTTTCTGCAGGTTAAGCGGCGAGTTCTCGCTGGTCGATCTCGAGGTCGGGTGTGTTGCCCTCGACTACTCGAAGGCGGGCTTTGGCCAGGAATACCAGGCCCATGTAGCAGCGGGCCTCGTTCCATTCGTCGGTCTGCTCCATCAGGACGGCGCCGACGAGGCGGACGATCGCGGCGCGGTCGGGGAAGATCCCGACCACGTCGGTGCGTCGGCGGATCTCCTTGTTACCAGCGTCCGCCGCCTCGTCGCTCATATCGGTCAGGCGCGCTCGCCACAGCCGACGTTCACCAGCCCGCCCAACCTCACCGCGCCCGGAAATTTGCAGGTCAGGGTGCTGGTCTGGGATGTGTTCGGTGTGAGTCGGCTGGTTCTGTCAGCCGCTGAGTCGGGCGCGTACGGCGTCGGCCTCGTCCATCAGCTCCTCCAAGGCGTCAAAGCCACGGTCGACGGCGTCGATGTCAACACCGGACTCGATCTGGCGGGCCCGCAGCAGTGGATGACCGGTCAGATAAACCGGGAACGCCAGCGGATCGAGGCCGTGCTGCTGGAGCGCCCGGACCACAGCAGCGTCGTTTCCCGGAATGTCGGGGCCCACCTGGAGCCAACCAAGGTGGTCGACCCGACCGACCACACCAGCCCGGATCGCCCTCGACCACTGGGTGAACAGCGCGGCCAGCCCGGGGGCCGCGGGCGCCGGACCCCAGCCGTCGGGATCGATCTCATAGCGCCAGATCTCGCCCTCGTGGTCGCCGGCGAGGATGAACGTGAAAACGTGGTGCTCGAAACCGAACAGGGGCAGCTGGCGCCGCCAGGCGAACGGGGCCCCGATCGCCATGGCCACGATGTCGAGGGCGTCACGCACGTCGGTAGGCCAGGCCGCGATCCACCCCCCGCCGGGCAGCAGCCGATCCATCTCCCAGCCCTGGGACAGCAGCCAGGTGGCGTGGCCGGCGACCCGGTCAACATCGAAGAGCCGATGGACGAGGTCCGGCGCAGGTCCACCAGGGACGGTGTCGACCTCGGGCTCTGGCCAGGTGAGACCGGCAGACGTCGCTGCCGCACGGTAGTCGTGTACTGCGTCGCGCAGCAAGCGCATGTCGTCGAGCATCTGCGGAGTCCCCCGCGGTTGTCGGTTCGGGCTGTGCGCCCACGCTACTGCTGTGATCGGGGCGGTGCCGGGGTGGCGGGTACCGGACGATGCGGCACTGATCGGCATCGAGAACCCACCGATCGTGCGGCGCACCAACCCGGCTGCTGACCCGCCAGCGACAGCCGACGGAGGTGCCCCGCAGGTAGGCGTTTCCGCAGCCGCTGACAAGGGTCACGATCGTCATCTGACAAGACCCGCCTGATTCCTCCGGTTGACGCATGCCTATATCGGCATATGATGGCGGTCATGGCACGAGCAGCGACGACGTCGGACGTCTTCAACGCGATCGCCGAGCCGCAGCGCCGGGAGATCCTGGTGCTGCTGCGGGCGGGTGAGCGGCCGGTGACCGAGTTGGCCCGGGAGTTGGGGATGACCCAGCCGGGGGCGTCCAAACACCTGCGGGTGCTCCGGGAGGTCGGGCTGGTGCGGGACCGCAGGGCAGGCAAGCAGCGCCTGTACGGCCTTGACGCCCGCGGGCTGCGACCGGTCCACGAGTGGGCCGGCGGGTTCGAGCGGTTCTGGAACGAGAGCTTCGACCGGCTGGACGCATACGTGCAGGACCTCAAGCAGGCAAGGCAGGAGGAATAGCTGATGAGCGCGATGGGACAAGGAGCGCCGGCGCAGTCCGCGACGGCCGACCGCCAGATCGTGATCTCCCGGGTCATCGAGGCCCCGCGGGAGCTGGTGTTCGAGGCGTTCACCGAGGTGCGGCACCTGTCGCGGTGGTGGGGGCCGGAGGGGTTCACCACCACCACGCGGGCGTTCGAGTTCCGCGTCGGCGGGGAGTGGGACTTCGTGATGCACGGACCGGACGGGACCGACTACACCGAGTGGATCTCCTGGACCGAGATCGTGCCACCGGAGCGGATCGCGCTGCTGCACGGTGAGTCCCGCGGCGACCCGAACGCCTTCGAGTCGGTCCTGACGTTCGCGCCCGACGGGGCGGCGACCCGGATCGAGATGCGCACGGTGTTCCCCACCAAGGAGCTGCGCGACGAGGCGGTCGAGAAGTACCACGCGATCGAGGGCGGCCGGCAGACCCTGAGCAACCTGGCCGCCTACGTCACCGAGGCCGTTCGGAAGGGAGCGGAGGGCTGATGGCCGGGAAGGTGTTCTTCAGTGTGTCGATGTCGCTGGACGGATTCATTGCGCCCGAGTCCCTCGGGGACTTGATGGGGCAGCAGTGGATGGAACTGCAGGCGTGGATCCTCCCGCAGCGGTTCTTCCGGGAGAACCTGAAGCTGGGCGAGGGCGGCGAGGAGGGCCGCGACAACGACATCGCGCGGGAGACGTTCGAGCGCACCGGCGCAAGCGTGATGGGCAAGCGCATGTTCGACGCCGGCGAGCAGATGTGGCCGCAGGAGGCGCCGTTCCACACGCCGGTCTTCGTCGTGACGCACGAGAAGCGTGACCCCTGGGAGCGGCCCGGCGGCACCACGTTCCACTTCGTCAACGACGGCATCGAGTCCGCGCTCGACCAGGCCCGCGAGGCCGCCGGCGACCGCGACGTCCGCATCGCGGGCGGCGGCGCGACGATCCTGGAGTACGTCAACGCAGGCCTGATCGACGAGTTCTCGATCGCGCTCTCCCCCGTGCTGTTCGGCTCCGGAATCCGCCTGTTCGAGGGCGTGGACGCGGGCCGCGTGGCCCTGGAACCGATCCGCGCGGAGCCGACACAGCGGGCGACACACCTGACCTACGCCGTCCGAGAGCGGTAGGCGCACGGCGGACGAACCACGGCAGCCGACGGACGCGAAGGAACACCCACACGGTTGGCACGCAGACGGGTCCTCCTGCCGGGATGACCAGCCCACCTGCTGGATGCCCAGGAACTGACCCCGAATCGTGTACCGAGTCAGGGATCAACTGACGAGGTGCGCCCTGGCCTGAGCCGAGTCAGGATGCCTCGGCAGCACTGATCACCAGACGTCCTGAGCCAGTCACCCCCTCTCGGAGACGAAGAGGCGCGATACCGGCTCGCGTTGGCTCGTTGTTTGCTCGTATGTCGCGGAACACGGTGAGCGCAAACGGCACCGGACGTCACTGAAGACGCCAGGAATGCGAACGAAACGGCAAATCGCGGCACAGGAAGATGGCCTGCGTGACGGAGCGGCAAGTGATCGAGCGATCTTCAATCCGATGGCCGTGAATCCGAGCAGCCCGGCTACCGGGCCGACAGTCGGACGGCTCCTCACCGGCCTCGCCCGGCAAGGCCGGGCACGCCGCGCTTGCCCCAGGTGAGAGCTGTGCGCAAATAGCCGAACACAGACGTTGTGCCAGGCCCCTTCGATGCGACCGATCGGCACCTCTGCCCATCGGTCGCCCATGGTCGGCGGTGCTGGCAAAACTCGAACCGGATCCAGCAGCGGCGCCGATCTCCGAATCAGAAACCACTTGACGTCCGCAAGAACAGACCCCGCTCACACAGCCCAGCATAAGGAGCAAGCCACCCCAAACCGCTCGCCCAGGCGTGCTCCCCTGCTCCCGCCCCGGGCGGGGACCAGCGGGAGCACGCAGGATTCCCGAACCATCCTGAACGACCCTCAAACAACGTCGGACCCGCAGCGGCGGGGAGGATACGTGGCGGTGGACGTCGCGTCCGCCCGGGGTGACGCCGCCCATGGCGCCGCTGAGGTCGCCTACTCATCGGGCTCGATGCCCAGGGATCGGACGAGTTGGGCCGTTTCTTCCTGGAAGAGCTTGCCGGGGTCGGTCGTCTGGGTGCGCAGGTGTCCGTAGATCTCCAGGGCTGTCAGGCCGTGCAGGTGGCCCCAGATGCGCAGCGCCAGGGCCACGCCGGCCGGTGGCAGGTCAGGGAAGGCCGGCCGGACCTTGGCGAGCAGGCCGTCGTCGAAGTCGGACCATTGGAAGTCGCTCTGCGCGTACAGGTGTCGGGCGGACGGCCAGGCGGCGTCGGCGAGGGCGGCGATGCCCGTGCAGACCCGGTGCGCGGCATCCGGGGCAGGGCCACGCTCGGGCGCCTGGTAGCCGGGGACGGGGTCGCCGTAGATGAGGCGGAATCCCTCTGGGTTGGCCAGGGCCCAGCCGCGGAAGGCTCGCGCCCACGTCCTGATCCGACCGGCCGGGTCCTCGGCGGGCGCACTCGCCCACGCCGTGTCCACCGCGTCGGCGAGCGCGGTGTACACCTCGTTGATCAGGACGTTGATCAAGTCGTCACGAGTGGCGAAGTAGCCGTAGAGGGCATTGGCGGTCATGCCCATCTCGCGGGCAATGGCCCGCAGCGTGATCGCGTCGGGTCCTCCCGTGGCCATCAGTGTGAGCGCGACCTGCTTGATCTCCGCCGTCGTCTCGGCCCGCAGTCGTTCGCGGCGTCCTCCCGTGCTTGCCATGGCAGCGACTCTACAGCGTCACCAGTCTTGGTTGCCGTATAAAAACTTCACGGCGTATAGTCTCGCGTTGCACCTTCCGGTCTGCGACCACAGGAGAGATCTGTGCACATTGGAATCATCGGAGCCACGGGCGGTATCGGAAGCCGCGCCGTCAACGAAGCCGTCCGCCGAGGGCACCACGTCACCGCGTTCAGCCGCGACGCCACCAGGATCAGCGACGAGCGGGAGAACATCGCCTGGAAGAGCGTGGACGTCCTCGACACCGCGAGCGTCGCCGCGATCCTGCCTGGCCTGGACGTGCTGATCAGCGGGTACCAGCCAGGCAACGCCGCCAAGGACTTCGACGACACGGTGACGTGCTCGATTGCCGACCCCACCGTCTACGCCACCGCCGCCCGCGCCCTGCTCAAGGCATTGGAGAGCCATCCCCGGACCCGGTTGATCGTGATCGGCGGCGCGGGCAGCCTGGAATTGGAGCCCGGCCTCACACGAGCCGACTCCGACGACCTGCTCCACGAGAGCCTGGATCGGCTGGGACTGCCCAGGGGGTACGCCGCCGCCGTGCGCGGGCATCGGGATGCGCTGAATGTCCTGCGCACGTCCAACCGGCTCTGGACCTACTTCAGCCCTGCCGAGGAGATCGCGCCCGGCGAGCGCACCGGCCGCTTCCGGATCGGGGGTGACCAGGCGGTCCTCGACGCCGACGGACGCAGCCGCGTCTCCTTCGAGGACGCCGCCGTCGCCCTCGTTGACGAGGCGGAACTACCCCGCTTCGTCCAGCGGCGCTTCACCATCGGCTACTGACCCGACCGGGTCAGCCCAACACCCTGGGAGACACACCCATGAGCGACACCCTTGACATCGTCCACACCTATTTCGCCGCATGGAACGACCTCGACCGCGGCCACCGCAGCACCACCATTGAGACGCTCTTCACCGAGGACGCCACAGTCGTCGACCCCGACTGGACGGCCGAAGGCCGCGATGCCATCGCAGCCGCCATCGGCCAGGCACGCGAGGAGAAACTCGGAAACCTCGTCCTCACGGTGATCAAGGTGATCAGTGCCCATCATGATCACGCGCTGTTCTCCTGGCATCTCCTCCAGCCCGACACCACCTCCACCCCCCTGGCCACCGGTTACGGAGTCGTGAGCGTGGAGAACGGAAGAATCAAGCGCGCCTACGACTTCTTTGGCTGAACACAGCCCGCGGTAGTCCGATCGACCGCGGATCGTTGAGGTTTCGGTCGGCAGGCCGCGTGGCCTGCCGACACTGCTCACCTGCGGGACGTTGTCTCTCATGATCGGCGCCCTGTGGTGGTGGCGACTCGTCAAGGCGCGCAAGGCCTTCTTCGCCTCGGCGTGGACAGTGGCAGGTGCGGGCTTGGCGTGGCGGGTTCTCGGCGTCATGTCGACCAGTGCACGACGTGGTCGATACAGGTCGGCGAAGTAAAGGGGAGGCGGCGGATCTCGTTGGTCGACAGCGGGATAAGCCCACGAGTGCCGGCTGCGGATCCCCCCTTTCAGCCTCGCGGTCGAACCCGGCCTCGTTCTTCGCCGCCTGGAAGACGGTGCGCGAGTCGGCGTTTTACCGCTGTGCCGCACCCGCGGCCACGCCGTTGCGCGAGCTGGTCCGGGTCGCGGGCGCGCGTCGGGCGATCGAGGAGTGGTCTGGTGAGCAGGTCGTCGTTGCGGGTGGCGGGAACGAACGGGATCTGCCGGTCGGCAGCCAGGCGCGGAAGGTCGGATTCTGTCCGTAGGTCTCGTCCCCGGTCACGCCCGCCCACTCGGTGGGCAGGTAGAGCTCTCGGTCGCTCACAGCATCGGCAGCGGCCACATCGTCTTCCACGGTCGCGTCGCAGGTGACGAACAGCGCTTCACCGCCGCCGGCCCGGACCTCCGTGACGAGGTGTTCGCCGAGTTCGGTGCGCCTCCCGGCCGCGACGACCGCCGCTCCCTCCGCCGCAACGCGCCGCGCCACCGCGGCGCCGATCCCTGAGGTGGCGCCGATGACCAGCACGACCTTGCCGACCAGACAAGCCCGCTCCGGTGTCTCACGCTGCATCAGCACGGCCACAATGAGGGCACATGCCGGCTCAAAAGAGATCGGGCGTCGTCGGCGTCACATCATCGAGAAACGCGCTCACCATAGGCACCAGTACCGCTGACTCCCCAAAGATGCCAACGTGCGTCGTCGGCAGAATCACCAAGCGCGCGGCTGGAACCCCTGCCCACGACATTGCCGCAGTCGCATCGGCGCCGCCGCGCAGCTTGAACATCGCCAGCGTGTGCTCCGGCTTCACGTCATCCATATCACCGGCGATGACCAGCGTCTTCGCAGCGATCGAGCGCATCTCCGAGTCGCTGATGTACTGGTCATCGTTGCCGAAGACCCTCATCTTCTCGAGGTAGGCCTCCAACGCCGTGGCGTCCGGCGTGTGCGCCAAGAACGCCTTCTCGACGGACGTACCGGCCCACCATGGGGTGCCTGAATCCTCGGCGCCCTCCACCACCCACGGATACCAGCCGTCCCTGCGGTAGGCGGCCGACAGCGTTACCAGCTTGTTGACCAGTGTCGGGTGCCGGAGCGCGAGCTGTAGCGCGACCCCGCCGCCTTGCGAGTAGCCCATCACGTCCGCACGCTCGACCTTCAACGCGCGCAGCAACGCCGCGGCATCGTCGGCGAAATGCGGGTAGGACAGCTCGCGCGAGGTGTCCGGTGTGCGGCCGTGCCCCTGCTGATCGAAGACGATCACGGTGCGCGTGCCCGCGAAGGCCGACACCCATTGCCCCATCGAGTCGGCGGCCATGTACGCGCCAGGGATGAGCAGCAAAGGAGCCGTTTCCGAGGTGCCGAGCTCTCCATACACCTCGTGATAGAGACTCAGACCGTTGATCGGCACGTGACCACTGCGCGAAGGCTTCAACGCTCCCCCAGTCTCAACTCAGTCATACGGCCACCTGGTGGCCGACCCGGCGAAGCACGCCGACGGCTTCCTCTGGCCGGCCGGGACGAGCACGAGGTCTCCGTCGTGGCTCGCGGCGGTCCAGACCGGGAGCTCGCCGGCGGCGAGCGGCGCGACGATGGCGCTGAGCATCCCCGTCACTTCCGGGTCGTGCGCGTCATCGCCGTTCCACAGCCCTGCCCAGCCGTCCTCGGCCGCGTCGTCGCGCCGCATCGCCGCGCCTCCGTCCGGACCGAGCACGAGCGCGAGCAGGCCGGATTCGGGGGCGACTGCGCGGACGTCGGACACCCGCTCGAGAACGAAGCGGCCCTCCAGCACACGAAGGTTCTGAGTTCGGCCAGCCGGCACCGAACTCATGCGCCGCGCGGGCGGCGTACCCCCTACCGAGGGGAACCGTCACGATGGGACCAACTTGAACTCTCGGCAGTTTCCATGGAGATCCACTGCAGGTATGCGGGATTCTCCCGGAACCGGTAATGCGACGCAAGGATGCCATCGGCATGGTCGTCAATGCCACAAGCCGGTCCTCGACGAGCTGGCGCGTGAGCTCGGCACTCCCTGATACCACCCTCACAGGCAGCTGAATAGCGACGCCGCAGGCTTGTCCACCGGGTTCCGTTCACAAGAAGCCGGTGCCTCATCGTGTGGAGCGCCTCTACTACCTGCCCCCTGCGGGAGCGGATCGCTGAAGGCGAGGGGCGGGGATCGGCCTGTCGCGACCCGGCGCCTGGGCCGGGTCGCGGCCGAATCCGCGTTGACGGCGTTGAAGGTCAGTACACCTAGTGGTCCCGGCTCGGCCCTTCAGGGGCATCGTCCTCGGTGGATACCGGCCGGCCGGCGAGCACCGACTTGCGGCGGCCGTAGGCGAAGTAGACCATCGCCCCGAGGGCGAACCAGACGCCGAAGCGCACCCAGGTCATCGGGTCGAGGAAGGTGATCAGCCAGAGGGAGAAGACGATTCCGACGATCGGCACGACCGGCATCCCCGGGCAGCGGAAGCTGCGCGGCAGGTCGGGGCGGCGGTAGCGCAGTACGATCACCGCGACGCAGACCAGCGCGAACGCCAGCAGGATGCCGATGTTGGTGAGCTCGGCCGCCTCGGCGATCGGCAGGAACCCGGCGATACCGGCCGACGCGATGCCCAGCACCCAGGTCATGCGGGTGGGCACCTGCCGCTTCGCGTGGGTCTTGGAGAACCACGGGGGAAGCAGGCCGTCTCGGCTCATCGAGTAGCCGACCCGGGACGCGCCCATCAGGAAGGTGAACAGGACGGTCATGATGCCGAGGATCGCGCCGACCGCGATCACCGCCCCGACGGCCTCCAGCCCGACCGACTCGAACGCGCTGGAGAACGCACTCTCCGCGTTGATGTCCTTGTAGTTCACCATCCCGGTGAGGACCAGACAGGCCACTACGTACAGGACCATCGAGATGGCCAGCGAGTACATGATCGCCTTCGGCATGTGCTTCTGCGCGTCCTTCGACTCCTCGGCGGCGGTGCTCATCGCGTCGTAGCCGAAAACCGCGAAGAAGACCGTCGCGGCACCCGAGAAGGCGCCGGTCACCCCGAACGGGAAGAAGGGCTCGTAGTTACCGGTCTTGATGTGGAAGGCACCCACCACGATCACCAGGGCCACGACCGCGACCTTGAGGTAGACCAGCGCCGTCTCGAACCGCGCGGCGTTCCGCATCCCCAGGTTGAGGACGTAGGCGACGAGCAGGCACAGCAGCATGGCGAACAGGTTCACCTTGTAGCTGCCGGCCGCCACGCCCGCGGGTTCGGTCCCGGGCGCGCCCATCATCCAGGCGGGGAGCCCGATGTCGAGGTATCCGAGCAGATCGTTGAAGTAGCCGGATATGCCGATGGCCACGACGGCCACGATCGCGGTGTACTCCAGCAGCAGGTCCCAGCCGATCGCCCAGCCGATCGGCTCGCCCAGCACCGCGTAGCCGTAGGTGTACGCGGAACCCGCCTTCGGGATCAGCCCGGCGAACTCCGCGTAGGAGAACGCCGCCGCCGCGCTGGCGATGCCGGCGATGATGAACGACAGCAGGACCGCGGGCCCCGCCTTCCCGTTCGCGACCGCCCCGGCCAGCGAGAAGATCCCCGCGCCGATGATGCCGCCGACGCCGATGGCGGTGAGCTGGCGCAGGCCGAGCTCGCGCCTCAGCCCCGTCCCGCCGGACTCCGGCTCCTCGATCTGGTCGATCGGCTTTCGCCGGAAGAATGACGAGCTGGTCCCGGGCTTGCGCGTTGTTGTGGCCATGACTCTCCCAGATGATTTGGGGCGGGTCTCTCAGGGGACATGGACGCGGGCGTCCTCGCGGGCCCGCTCCCGGACGTCGTGGACGAAGCCGCCCGGCGAGCAGCGCGTGGACGTGGCCGTCCACAAATCGGGCGGCGCGTGGCTCGAAGCAGCGTTCAACGTCTCGCGCCACGGCCCCGCCAGCAGGTCGGCCGGGCGCACGTCCACCACGGTGGCGCCGCCCAGCACCACCCGGTGCTTGTGCGGTTGCACAACATCGACCTGGACGCTGCGGCCCATCCGCTACCCGCCGCCGATCGTCGACGCCGGCTCGGCGGGCGGCTTGGCCGGCCTCGTCGGCTCCATCTCAAGCTGGTGGCGATCGGCGCTGCCCGGGGCGTAATCCCTGACGAGCTCGTTGGCAGGTACCGGAACCTCGGTCACCACATCCACGAGGTGCTCCATTGCAGTCACATACTGTTGGGGTGAAACCCTAGGAATGGTGGTCCCACCGTGGGTCGTTGAGCCGGCCACTGTTGGACGGCCCTCATTGTTCGATCGGACAATCCATGGACCGGAACGGCGTCGGACTGCGTCAGCTCCTGATCGCCCTGGGCGAGCCCCTCGCCGAGCTGCTCGCCGCGCCGGGCGGGCTGGACGTCGAGGTGAGCGACATAGTGATCCTCGACCCTGACGACGAACCGGCGTCCTACGACGGCCGTCTCGTGCTGATCATCGGCGCCCGGGGCCGGGCGGCGATCCGCCTCATCCGAGACGCCGCCCTCCGCGGAGCCTCGGCCGCCGCGGTCAAGGTGACGGCCGGGGACGACCTCGACGGCCTCCGCGACGCCGCCGACGACACCGGCATCGCCGTCCTCGGCGTCCGGGCCGACGCCCGGTGGGACCAACTCGACGCCCTGGCCAGAAGCGTCGTGGCGGACGCCAGGCGCATGCCCGAGGCCGAGGAGGCAGGCGACCTCTTCGCCCTCGCCCAGACGGTCGCCGCGCTCACCGGCGGCATCGTCAGCATCGAGGACAGCACCAGCCGGGTGCTGGCCTACTCCCGCTCGGACGACGAGGCCGACGAGCTGCGCCGCCTCTCGATCCTCGGCTGGCAGGGCCCCGCCGACTTCCTGGCCCTCCTGCGCGAATGGGGCGTCTTCGAGCGCCTCGCCGCCGGCGACGATGTGGTCCGTGTCGACGAACGCCCCGAACTGGGCATCCGCCGCCGCCTGGCGATCGGCGTGCGCGCCGACGCGGAACTCATGGGCACCATCTGGGTCCAGGAGGGCAAGAACAAGCTCACCGAACGCTCCGAATCGGCCCTCCTCGGAGCCGCGCGCGTCGCCGCGCTCCATCTCGTCCGCCGCCGCACCGGTACCACCCCCGGCCTGCGCCTCCAGGAGAACCTCCTGACCGGCGCGCTGGAGAATCGGATCGACACCGACTCCCTGGCGAGCAATATCGGCGCCAGCCCGAACCGGCCCGCCGCGATCGCCGCCTTCAGCCCGTCCGACCCGCCCGACCAGCCGTCCCGTGAGCTGCGCAGCGCGGCGCTCACCAACCTGATCTCCGTGCATGCCGCCGCCTACCGCCGCAGCGCGCTGGCCACCACCATCGGCAAGCGCGTGTACGTCCTCCTGCCCGACCTCCCGGATCACTCCGCCGGCGCGACCGCCCTCGGCCTGGCTCAGGAAGTGGTCGCGGCCGCCGGCAAGAGCCTGGCCCTCACCGTCCGCGCCGCCATCGGATCCGTCGTGACGACCCTTGCCGACATCGGCGAATCCAAGACCGAGGCCGACCGCGTTCTCGACGTCATGGCCCACGACGAGACCCTGGGCGTCGCCACCATCGCCGACGTCCGCGCCAAGGTCCTGATCAGTGAGACCCTGGCCCTCCTGGAACACAGCCCCCGCCTCCGCGATCCCCGCGTCACCGCATTGGTGGCCCACGACGCCGACCACCGCTCCGACCTGGTCCCCTCCCTCCTCGCCTACCTGGACCACCTGGGCGACGTCCGGACGGCCGCCCTCCGCCTCCGCGTCCACCCCAACACCCTCCGCCACAGGCTGAAGCGTGCGGCGTCCCTATCCGGTCTGGACTTCAACGACCCCCACCAGCGCCTCTTCACCCACCTTCAGCTCCTCCTGGAGACTCACGGCGATGGCCCCTAGTACCTCGGAGGTCGCGGCTTGACGCGGTAGAGGACTCCAGCACCGTCCGGCGCTCGGTACCGAGGCCGTTCGCCGAGCGTCAATCACTCCGTGCAACGGCTCGGCGGCAGATGAATGGCCATTGCGGCCGGCGGCCGGCGGCCGCCGAGTCGCCGAGTCGCCGAGTCGCCGATCAGGTAAGGCGATCGAGGTGGCGTGACATCACGGCGGTCATGAGCTCCGGGCCGTACAGATCGGGGCGCGTGGAGGCGTGGACGGCGAGCCCGTCGAGCAATGCGTGCAGCCTCTCGGTCTCCAGATCGACGTCCTCGCGGGCGGCCTCCGGGCCGAGAAGGTCTTCGACGAGCCGCAGACATCCCGCCCGGAGCTGGGCGCGGCCCCGTTCGCGCAGAGCGCGCAGATCCGGGTCCACCAGGGCGCGGGCGGTGAAGGCGAGCCAGACCTCGTTCTCCGCCCGGCGCTCGGCGTCCATCGGCAGCAGTTCGGCCAGCACCAGCTCGGCGCGCCGACGCGGGTCGGCCTGCGGGGCGAGCGCGGCGATGCGGCTCTCGATCCGCTCGATCACCATGCCGAGCGCGAAGGCGAGCAGCTCGTCCTGCGTGCCGAAGTAGTGCCGCAACGACCCCATCGACAGGCCGGCCTCGCGCGCCACGTTCCGCACCGACGCCCGCTCCAGCCCATCCCGCAGTATCACCCGCCAGACGGCCTCGGCCAGCTCGCGCCGCCGCTCCACAGGGTCCACGACTCTCGGCATGGACCTTTTATAGCACAGTCGTGTTACTATCCGACTCTTACTAGCACAGCCGTACTATTACCACTCGGTGGAGGAAGCCATGCCGGTGACACGACGACCATCGCTCCGGAACGCCCGCCGCCCCGTCGTGCGGCCCATGCGCGAACGCGCCGTCCAGCTCACTCTCCTCGGCTGGCTGCTCGCCAACGTCGTTGTCCTAGCGGTGGGCGGCGGTACTCTCCCGTTCGACTGGCCGGGCACGGCAGTCGCCGGGCAACTCGTCGAGTTCGCCGCGCGGGCGTTGGAGGCCCTGCTGATCATCGCGCTCGCCTACGCGCTGACCCGTCGGCGCGCCATCCCCGACCTCGCCGAACGCGCCCCGGCCGACCGCGCCCGAGCGACGCGCGAGACGCTCCTCCTGCTGGCCTACGGCGCGGCCGGGCTCCTCGGCGGCCACCTCCTGGCCCGCACGTTCGGCTGGCACCCCTTCGGGTTCCACCTCGCCGGATCGGTCGTCGGAACGCACGAGCACGTGACACCGGCCGAGGCCGTCACCTGGGCCTGCTACAACCTGCTGGTCTACGCGACCGTGCCCCTTGTGTACTTCCGCCGCCGCTACTCCGCCACGGCCCTGAACCTGACCTCCACCGACCGGCGCGCAGACGCAAAACTGATCGGCGTCGTGCTCCTGGTCGAGTCGGCGGTGCAGTTCACCGCGCTGCGACCGGCGATCGTCGACATGACCGGCTCACAGTTGCTGTTCGGCGCGCCGCTCACATTCGTGCTCTTCCTCGCGGGAGCGGTATTGCCGGCGATGGTCTTCATCTACTGCATCCTGGTGCCGCGTTACCTGCGCCTGACCGGCTCGGTCGCGACGACCACCGTTCTGGGGGGGCTCACCTACGCGGCAATGCATTTCTGGGACGCCTGGATGGTCTTCTCCTCACCCCGTGACACACTGCTCTCCCTCATCTTCCTGCTTCTGCTGTACGTGCCGCCAGGAATGGTGAAGACGAACCTGACCCTTCGCACCGGAAATGCCTGGGTGCATGTCTGGGCCTACCACGCATTGGTGCCGCACACCCTCATCGACACCCCGCACATCACCCACGTCTTCGGAATCAAGTGATCCGAGGGCGCGACCTGTTCAACGTGCGGGACCAAGCACGCATGTTCCGCGAGAGCACTGATCCTGTCACCACAGACCCGCGCGTCTACCGAAACGCCGACCACCTTCGAAAGGCACGAACCACCGCTCCCCCATATGTGCCCCCGTTACTCCCGCCCGGAGCGGGAAGCAACACACGGTAGAGGCCACTGGTTCAATCATCACTACGCGGCGCATCAGCGGCGGCGTCCGCCCGCAGCGCGGCGGTCCCCGAGCAGCACATGGCCCACCACGGCCAACCTTCATCGTCCGCCCAAGTCAGCGGGCAGGATGTGGGGGCAGGGAACACCTGGAGACCGTTGGAGCCGCCCATGCCGCTCACATCGGCGGACGTCCTGAACATGCGGTTCAGCACCACCCGCCTCAGGCCCGGATACGACGAGGAGGAGGTCGACGCATTCCTCGACGTGGTCGCGGCCGAACTCGACCGCCTGACCCAGGAGAACGAGGAACTGAGGGCGAAACTCGCTCACGCACTCCGTGGCGCGGTACCGAAGTTGGCCGCGCAGATCGTCGAGGACCGCAGGCCGCCGGCGGGCGGGACGGAGGCGACGTATTCTCCGCGCCCGCTTCTCCCCGAGACCGGCTCCTGGAGGTCCGCTGAACCCGAGTCCGAGTCACCGGGGTCTTACGACCCGTCGCCGAGGGACCCCGCCACCCGTCCGGTACGTGAGCATCGGGGTTCGGACACGGCCGGCCTTCCCCGGGTCGCACCCGGCCCTCTTCCGCTCCCGCTTTTCGATCCCCCGGCGCCAGACTGGTCCCGGCGGCCGGGGCGGGCGGCCGAGCCCCGCGAGATTCGGCCGCCCGCGGAGTCGGTGGAGTACCACGACGACGGCGAGGTCACGGTGTTCAGCTTCGACGAGACCGAGCGCCTCCTCTTCGACCGCGCCGACGACGGGCAGATCCTCAACTGGACCACCGCGCTCAGTCCCAGCGCCGCCGGGGCACTGGCTCTGGAGCTGGTCGGAGCGGGTGACGTGGGAGAAGCCAGCATCTGTGTGGACGGCGAGACGGGCGGCATCAGCCCGGGGCTGATCGCCTCACTCATCCGCGCCCATCCTCCCGCCTTCGACAGCTCGTGCGAGTTCTTCCGTATCGACTTCGACGACAAGAGCATCGCCTACCAGAGCTTCCCCCGCGAGGACGGTCCTCGGGTCGGCTTCCTCGGCATCGCCGCCGAGCGCCTGCCCCTCACCCTCGTCGCATCGCTGATCATCCGGACGGGTACCCGCCAGGTGGTCGGCGCCACGCTCGACGTCGGCGAGAACCGGCTGCTCGACAGGCTTGACATGCTGCTGACCGCCCCTGCGTCGAGATCGGTGGAAGGAGGCGGCGATGGGCGCCCGTGACCGCAAGTGCTACGACCGCGGAACGTCGCTGCCCGGAGGGCTGACGGTCGAGTCCGCCGTCGAGTCGGATGCCGGGAACTGCACGGTGAACTCGGCGCAGCAGGCCCGGCACAGGGTCGTCGTGCGCAACCGAACCCTCTTCCGCTTCTCGGTCGACGTGTCGGCGACCTGTGAGACGTCCGGGCTCAAGTACGCGTCCGGGGACATCCACTGGCAGGAGACGATCCGGGTCGCGGTCCGGCGCCCCAGCGGACGGGCCGGTGAGCGCGCCAGGGAGACCGCCCTCTCCTGCGTCGGCTCGGCCTCGGACGAGTCGATCAGGGTCGACGTGTCCTGCTCTCCCATCGGGCACTCCGGCGAGTGCCGCACCTCCCTGCACCTCCAGGTGGACACGACCGGCTGAACCATGGAGACGTTCGGCCTGATGATGCCCTTCGCGGCGGCCATCCTGCTCTACCTGACCTCGCCGTACCTCGCCCTCCAGGCCAAGCGCATCCTCGTCGGCCAGATCGCGGAGAGCCGGGTGCGCACCCGTTCGCCCACCGACCCCGCGGACACCCCGTACTACCTCGCCGAGCCGGCGATCGAGGACTACGTCGAGTACGCCGCCGACTTCGTGCAGATCGCCTCCGCCGCGCTGCTGCCGATCGTCGGCGCGGTCTTCTCGCTCTCCCAGGGCGTCGACCCGATGTTCCCCCTCGGGTTCCTCACCGTCGTCGCCGTGTGCTCGATCGGGCTCGTCGCCTGGGTCGCGAGCCAGGACGCGGCCGTGTACGTCTCACGCAAGTGGTTCGGCTACTCGGTCGTTTCCGCGGTCGGCATGATGACGAACGCCATCGGCCTCGTCATGGTCGCCGCACTGGCGTGAACGACGTGCCTACGCCCGATTCGCGGGGCGACGTGGGGGTGGCCGGGTCGCGGGGCGGTGCCACGAGCCTGGCGGTCGGCCTGCTCCGGCGAACGATCAGGCGACCGGACCTGCTCTGGCACCTCGCCGCGGACCCGGCATCGCTCCGCGAGGTCTTCACGGACGTTTCGCGCCGTCACCTCCAGGTTCTGCTGGCCACCGGAACCCCGGAGGAGAGGGTGGTCACCGAGAGCGGCCACGCGCTCGACGAGCACGTCCGGCGACACCGGACAGGCGAACGGCGCGGCGGCGGCCCGCTCTCCGGGGTGCTTGCCGTCGCGCAGCTCTTGGCTCCTGGCGTGCTGCTGACTTGCATACTCCTGCCGCATGCCGTCACGTCGCCGAACCGGTGGGCCTGGCCCGCGGGCGCCCTGACCGTTGCGCCCGTCCTGCTCTGGCTCGGGAGTCGCTGGGGATGCGCGGAGGCCCCGCGCCCCTCGGCGGCTCTGCTGACGGGTGGGACGTCCGCCGTTGCGTTGACCGTCCTGGTCCTCGCCGGAGAACTCCTGCTCCTCGGCTACCTGCTTCTCGGAATCTGGGGGACGGCGCGTCCGCTGATGATGACGCTGCGCCGCGGCTCGCGGCGGGAGGCCCGGCGGCTCGGCGCGCGCACACCGCTGTCCGCGGTGCTGGAGGCGCTGGCCCGTCCGCAGCCCGGACGGTTCGGGATATCGCTCTGGTGCGTCTGCGACGGCGGCTACACGCCGGGGTGCCCGGCATCGTCCAGCCGATGGCGGGCGCACCTTGATCGGCTCACGGACGCGCGGGACACGGCCGTCGCCCGCTGGGAGGACAGGCTCCTCTCAGACATCGTTCTACCGTTCGTCAGCGACCGGTCCGGCTTCGACGGCGGCCCGGCGCCCGACGACGCCGCGATCTGGCCGACGATCATGGATCCCACGGAGTTCTGCACCCGGCTGCGTCCTCTGCTCACCCACTCGGAAAGGGAAGAGGCGGTCATCCGCGTCTCCGCGCTCGGCGAGCACGCCGCCGAGCGCGCTGGTGCGGGTGTGGCGATCGCTGTGGCGAACGGGTTTCCCGGTCTGTTCGGCGCCGCCGACGTCTACCTGAGGTTCGACCTCTCCATCGGATCGGCCACCCTGATCCCGCTTCCTACCGGCGACGGTGAGGCCGAACGCTACGTCGTGGTCCGTCCGGCCGAGGCGTTCGCCGAAGCCCTCGGCCCCGGAGACCCAGTCGGCGAGTGACGTGTGGGCGTCGCCGAAAACTACGACCAAGCGTTCCACACGGTGCTGCGGCACCGTGTGGCGCTCGAATATTGAGTCACGTGGTCTGACCTGTGGCTATGCGGCGTGGTGATATTCGCTGATCAAGCCTGTGATGAGACGTTGTCGGCGGATGCAGCATAGGTCGATGGGGTTCGGCCGCGGCCCGGATCGCGATCGTGAATCAGAAACCGCGGCGTGTCGATGCGCGTGAGCTGCGCGGTGCGGAACTGCCGCCACGTCGGGCCGGCCCGCCGGGGAGCGGGATCCAGTGCAGGTCGGTTGCGGCTAGTGCCCGTCGGGCTGGTCTGGGGTGAACGGCCACTCCTCGAACCCGACGCAGCGGCCGTCGGTGTCGAAACGCAGGATCCATAGGTCGCGCCAGCGCGCCGGGTCGTCGCCCAGGTAGTCGACCTCGATCCGCACCACCGCCGTGTCGCCTTCGACGGCCACGACCTCGCTCATGATCGTGAACGGCTCGTCGGGGCCGTCGCGCTCGGCGTCCCACCACGGGCCGAGCCGGGACAGGCCCACGATCGGGTGTGCCCACGGCGACGGCAGGTACGACACGTCCGGCGAGAACAACTCGGCGAGCGGCTCGGTGCCGGGCGTGCGCCACGCCCGCTCGTACCCCGCGACCCACCTTTCGACGGTATTTGTGTCCATGCCCGCCATGCTGCCAGTGAGCCGATGCAATAGGCGTCACCAACGCCAGGCTCCAACCTGCGGCCTCGTCTCCGCCAGGCACGACAGTTGCCACATCAGCGCGCTAGGCGGCAGAGGGGCACGGATGTTGTCACCGGTTGAGGCACCCGGTCGACCTCCTGATGAACCGACCTCCGATAGGGGGCGGACAACAACACCGTGTTCGCATCTCGTCTCACCACAACCGGTGACTGTGACGCCTACCCCGTTTCGGCGCAGCGAGCCGCCGGTCCGGCATGCCGGCGGCCAACTCAAGCGCTCACCCGCCAACTGAAGTGCTCAGTCACAGCCGAACGTCCAGGGCACGGATCCTGGGGGACATCCATCGCTGGGGAGAGTGAAAGCTATAGCTGGCCTGCGCAATCGATCCGGCCGCGACGTCGTTCTCTCCAAGCGCCAGGTTCTGCAGCCGTATGGACCAGGGTGCTGGTCGGCGCGGGCCCGCAGTGCTCCTTGCCGCGCCGCGAGGAGGCCATTGAAAATCGGGAACGGGCCTCCTCATGGCACCATTGCGGTGATGTCTGAGGAGGCTCGTTGCATCGTCTGGTCGTGTCACTGACCTCCCCCGGGGCGTATCGGACGGTGCTGGAGGCGCTGTTGGCGCCGCTGCCGCCTTCACCGCCCGGGCGGCACATCCTGATCGAGCCGGGCTCGTACCCGAACACGGGGTTCAAGAGTTCGGGTGACTTCGTCCTGACGGCCGTGGAGGGGCCGGGTTCGGTCACGCTGGACGGCCGTACCGTCGCCACGATCGAGGTCACCGGTCAGGTGGTGCTTCAGGGGCTCATCGTCCGGAACTGGAGTGACGACGGCTTGGCTCTGGAGGTCGCGGAAGGCACCGTCCTGGCGGAGCAGTGCGAGTTCACGACCAAGAACGACCTCGCCGTACGGGCGTCGGGGGGCGCCCATCTCACCCTGCGGGACTGCGAGGTGCAGGACGGTCGCCCGGCTGTACGGCGAACTGCTCACCGCGCTGGGCGTGCTGGCCCAGGGGCAGGTCGTCGAGGCGGCACGGGTGGATCTGGTCGGGCAGTACATCGGGCACACCGCGCAAAAGACCGCGGATGTGTTCGAGCGGGCCCGCGGCGGGGTGCTGTTCATCGACGAGGCCTACACCCTGTCCCGCCAAGCCGCAACGGGCAACGACTTCGGGCAGGAGGCCATCGACACCCTGGTCAAGCTGATGGAGGACCACCGCGACGAGATCATCGTCATCGCGGCCGGATACACCGCCGAGATGGAGGGGTTCCTGGCCACCAACCCCGGCCTTGCCTCCCGGTTCGCCCGCACCCTGAACTTCCAGCCCTACCCGGTTGAGGGCCTGGTCTCGATCTTCCTGGGCAAGGCCAAGGCCGCCGACTACCGCGTCCCCGAACCCACCCAACAGGCCCTGGCCACCTATCTGGAGGCCAACCGCGACGAGTTCCGGGTCGGCAACGGACGCGAAGTCGACAAACTCTTCCGCGCCGCCGTCACCGCACACGCACGCCGCACCGAACAACTCGCCAACACAGGCACCGAACTCACCACCGAACAACTCGCCACACTCACGCCCGAAGACATCACCTAGAACGCTGGCCACTAACGCTGATGCGCTATTTCTTGATTGATTGACCGTGGCGGGCTGTAGGTGTTTCGCATTCCGTCGCATTTATCGTCGGTTGAGTCGGAAGCATGGCAGCACGGCGGGTGACGTGCACCGCCGCTCCCCCAGGCGTGCTCCCGCTGCTCCCGCCCGGAACGGTCAGCGGCGGGAGCACTCACAATTGCCGACACGGTAGAGGCCACTGGTTCAATCCCAGTATCGCCCACCACACAAGCCCAGGTCAGGCCACAAACGCCGACCTGGGCTTCCTCATTTTGACGCGTTGGGGCCAGTCGTGCACCGGTATCGGGGTGGACCGGCTTGGTGCAGACTCCACGATCATGGACCTTGACGAGCTGCTGTGCTGCCTGGCCGAAGCCGATTCGGGACGGCTGCGCCCCGAACTCTGCGGCGGGCGCTACGCCGCGGTCATGTACGACCCGGAGGGGGATCAGGAGGAAGCCGGTGAGGAGGACGAGGACCTGGCCGGTGTCCGTGTGCTCGGCGAGGCCTCCTCCGTGTACGGGGCCCTTGATCTGCTGGTGCACGCGGCCGCAGGCCCCTTCGACACCGGCGTGATCGAGGACCTCCTGGCCGAGCACGCCGATGCGGAGGACGACTTTCCCGTGCTGGGCGAGATCCAGGCGCGGGAACGGCGGATATTCGCGCTGATCGCGCTCAGCCGCATCGCGCTCATGGACGTGCTGACCGAGGACCATTGGAATGATCCCTACCTGGGTGCCGCTCCCCGGCGCTTTGCGGCGGCCGGCTTCGTGTTTCTGACCAGGGCCTCTTCGCCACATCAAGATGAGGCATACGCCGTCCTGGAACTCCGTCCGACCGGTGCGCTCTCACCCGCCGACCGCTCCCTGCTGGAGGCGAACGATCCGGCGGCCGTCCAAGCCGCCATCGCCGGCGGCGCGAGCGTCAACGCGCTCGATGACCGCGGCATGTCCCCGCTGCACCATGCGGTCGCGCGGCGCCGCCCGGACGTTGTGGCGGCACTGCTCGCCGCCGGGGCCGACCCGGCCCTGCAGGCCGCGGGCGGCAACGCCCCGCACTTCGCCGCCCTCGGCAGCGGCCGGACCGTCGAGCCCATCGCCGACCACATCGAACACGACGACCACTGGCGAATCCTCCGCATGCTGGTCGAAGCGGGAGCGCCGGTGAACGCGCCCAACCGGCGCGCCACGCGCCTGCTGGACCTGGCGATCAGGACCCGCCCCTACCCGCAGGAGGCGATCCGCATTCTGACCGAGCACGGCGCCCACACCATGCAGTACGCGGAACACCGCCTCGCCACGCTCTTGCGGGATCTGCCCTATGAGTCAAGGGAGGACTTGGAGATCCGGGTGAACGAAGTGAGATTCCGGCTCGAGTCCGGCGCGAGCACCCAAGGCGCCCTGCACGCCTTGTTCGACCGCTACGGGTACTACGAGCACGAGGTGGATAGCGACATCCTCCTCGCCCTGGTGGAGGAGATCCTGCACCAGCGCGCGGACGACACCCCGGACTGGAGAGGCCGTACCGCCTTGGATCTGGCCGAGTACTGGCTCGCCAAAGGCGAACATCCCAACTACCAACCGGTCGTCGAGCGCCTCCGCGCCTTCCACTCCCAACGCTGACCTGACCAAGCACCAGAGCTGGAGGGGATCTTCGGCAAGTGCGGCAGGCTCCGCGGGGCGGACGGTGGCGCCGAACCGTCACTGAGTTGAGCGAGCGCCAGGGGCGTAAGTCGAGGGGGGAGGGTGTCGGCAGGTACACCCGCATCCGGTGCTCAAGCCCATGGGGCGGGCGCAGGGCGCGGCCTAGCGTCAGCGGCATGAAGCCCACGGATCGTAGTGGCCGCGGCCGCCACGCCAAGCTGGTCGGTGCCGGGATCGCTCTCACCGCGGTTCCCGCCGCGATCTACTATGCGGCCGCCGGATACGCGGGCGTCGGCCCTGACTATCTCGGGCTGGGACTCGGCCCCGGCCCGCATCCTTACATGCACGCCGGCTCCGAGGCGTCGGCCTCCTTGGACATGCTGCGGGCGGCTCGATCGGTCGCCGCCGCCCACGGCAGCCGGTTCGACCGGCGCGTCATGGTGACCGGATTCTCCCAGGGTGGTGCTGCCGCGATGGCCCTGGGCCGCGAGTTGCAGCGCGGCGCGGATCCTTACCTGCGGCTGGGCGCGCTCGCGCCGGTCAGCGGCCCCTACGACCTGCGGCACGCGCAGATCCCCGCGTCACTCACCAGCCGCACCACACTCGCACCGAAGGCCTCGGTGTTCTACCTCGCCTACATCACGGTGTCCTGGGGCCGCCTGTACGACCTCTATGACTCCCCGTCCAAGGTGTTCGAGTCCCCATACGACAAGTTCGTGGAAGGTCTGTTCGACGGCACCAAGGACCAGGACACCCAGATCATGCCGCAACTGCCGAACACCCCCATCGAACTGCTCACACCCCGGTACCGGAGGTGGCTGCTGCACCCATCCGGGCCGCTGCTGCGGGCCATACGATCCTCGGACGGCACCTGCGACTGGAGGCCTCGGGTCCCGGTCCGGCTGTTCGCCGGGTCCGGAGACGAACAGGTCGCCCACACCAACACGCTCAGCTGTATGCAGGCCCTGCGTGCACACGGCGCCGAACCACAATTCGTCGACTACGGCCCCGGCACGGCGCACATGGACTCGCTCACCCGAGGCGTACCCGACACACTCAACTGGTTCCAGAGTCTCAAGTAACCCGCAGACCCGGGGGATCAGACGGTCGCGGGCAGTTCGCGCTAGAACTCCTTCGGGTACCGGCCGTACCAGGGGCTGTGGTCCTCAACGGCCTTTGCGGCGTTGAGCACATCCACGTCCGCGAATCGGCGGCCGACGATCTGCATTCCGACGGGCATCTTGCCGGCGAACCCGGCGGGCACGCTGACCACCGGGTGGCCGGTGAAATTGAACGGGTAGGTCATGCACCATCCGATGGTGCGCTCGGTCGGCACACCATTGACCGAGGCGGGGCCCAGCGTGTTGCCGTCGGTGGTGTTGGTCACCGAAACAGTCGTAAGCGTGGGACAGACGATGTAGTCGTAACCCTGGGCGAAGACGGCCTCGACCGCATCATTGACGGCGATCTCCAGGAACTCCCCGTGCTTGTACTCCATGACACTCGTCTTCGCAGCACGCTCGAGCATCCTGCGGAACTCCGGGTTCAGCTTGCCGACGTGTGGCTCCTTCATCAGGTCCACGGGAATTCCGTAGTGCAGGAACAGGTCCCGGGCGAAGCCGTACAGTGCGCTCTGCAGCATCACCCATAGGTCGCTGAGCATCGCCTGGGTGACCGGTTCGTGTGTCCCCGACAGCAGATCCGTGGCGGTCAGCTTGTCCATACCGATCGGAATCTCGCTCACCTTGGCCCCTGCCGCGGACAGTGCGGCCACCCCGTCCCGGACGGCCTTCACCACCTGGCTCTCGACCGGAAAGATGTCCAGATTCGGGCTGAACGCGACGCGCTTACCGTTGAGTCTGCCACTGAGTTTCTTAAGGCTCCGCAGGTAGGCGGGCCGGTCTTGGATGCTGAACTTGTCCCCGGGATGGAATCCGCCCATCACCTCCATGCTGAGGGCCGCGTCCTCCACCGTCCGGCAGATCGGGCCCGGGTGCAGCATCGGGTTGTACGGCAGTGGCGGGGCGTCCTGGGGAATGCGCCCGAAGGTGGCCTTGAACCCGACGGTGTTGGTGAACGCCGCGGGGATGCGAACGCTGCCTCCGGCGTCCGAGCCCTGGGTGAGGGCGGTCAGGAAACCGGCCACGGCGGCTGCGCTGCCGCCACTGCTGCCACCGGCGTTCTTGGTGAGGTCGAACGGCGTGCTGGTGGGTCCGAAGGCGTAATTGTCCGTGGTGCCCTCATGCCCGAATTCCGGAGTGTTGGTCTTGCCCATCGGGTTGATCCCCGCGTCCAGTACGCGCTGGATGTAGATGGAGTTGGACGGCGGGCGGAAGCCCATTTCCTTGAACACCACCGACCCGAAGGTGTTCGGGGCGTCCTTCCAGAAATCGAAGAGGTCCTTGATGAGGTAGGGCAGTCCCTCCATCGGGCGGGCGGTGCCGTTCATGTACCGTCGTTCCGCGTCCCGCGCCCGGGCCAGCACCAATTCCTCGGGGTGGCGATAGACAACGGCGTTCACCTTGGGGTTCAGCCGGTCGATCCGCGCCAGGTACGCCTTGGCCACCTCGACCGGGGAGGCCCGTCTGGACCGCATGACGCGGAGCAGGTCGGAGGCGGACAGGAAGCACAACTCCTCACCGCCCGGGGTGGTGCGGCGCGCGTCCCACGTGCCGATGGCGTTGGCGATCTCTTGCGGCGACGGGTCGGAGAGCGCCCGGTTCGCCGTGGTCGCTCCCGCCGGGGAGTCCAGTGCGGGGAAGGCCGTCGCTGCCGCAGCGAGGGTGGCCCCTCCTGCCATCACCCGTCGTCTGGAGATCTCCATATCAGTGTTTCCCCGTCTCCCCCGTGAGTCGCTCTCGCCACTCATGCACCTTGATTACCTCTTTGTCTCAGACAAGATTCTGGAGCCGCACCTTGCACGTCAACCCCTCCAACGGAATCCACTCAAGGTGAAACTCCTGGTCAACAAGTCGGCCCGCAGGCAGGTCACCGTCAGCCACGCGATGTCCTGACCTCGGACGTCGGCCATCCCGGGCAGCCTGGGCCCCAGCCCGGCGCGCAGCACCTGCGGGCACCTGCGCGGTGCCGGGGTTGAACTTCTCATAGGCCAAACCCGTACTCGGGAGCGCAAGGACCCTACAAACAAGATCCCTGAATAGGGATCTCCCATGAAAGGAGGTCTCCATGAACAAGGAGCTGTACGGCCAGATCGAGGGGACGGACATCAAGCCCCAGGAGGTCGACGAGGTGGAAGAGGCCGGCAAGGATCCGTACTCCTACATCCAGCTCCGCAAGTCGGGCCTCACGCACAAGCAGGCTAAGCGCTCGACGATGAAGAAGGGCTGACGAAGCAGTGGCATGCGGGCGGACCTGTGGGGCCGCTCGCATCCCATCTGTCCCGCCGAACGACGTCGACCGTCTTAGTTCCGCGGTGACCGCGGACTTGCTCCCCCACGACCGCCGCTGACACCCGTCACAGGACAACCGAATTGATGACCCCGCAGAACCCTCTGGGCTGGTCCGCCGCCGGCGCCAGCGTGCGCCCGCTCGAATCAGGCGACCCCGCGTCCGTCGGCACGCACCGGCTCCTCAACCGGCTCGGCGAGGGCGGCATGGGTGTCGTCTACCTTGGGCTGGCTCCCTCCGGGCGAAAGGTCGCCGTCAAGGTGATCCGCCGCGATCTGGCCCGCGACCCGGCGTTCCGCACGCGGTTCGACGCCGAGATAGCCAGCGCCCGGCGTGTCGCGTCCTTCTGCACGGCACGGGTGCTCGACCACGGCGTGGCCGACGGGCTTCCTTACATGGTCACCGAGTACATCGACGGGCCGTCTCTCACCGACTACATCAAGGCGCACGGCCGCTTCCCGCCCGGCGCGCTGCGCAGCCTCGCGGTGGGCGTGGCGACCGCCCTGACCGCGATCCACGCCGTCCGGCTGGTGCACCGCGACCTCAAGCCGCGCAACGTGCTGCTCGCGGCCGACGGGCCCCGCGTGATCGACTTCGGCATCGCGCGCGCCCTGGACTCCGAGGACCACCACACCCAGCGGGGCGCCGTCATCGGCAGCCCCGGATACGTCGCTCCAGAGCAGGCGTTCGAGGGACAGGTCAGCACCGCCGGCGACGTTTTCGCATGGGGAACGCTCGTCGCGTACGCGGCGAGCGGGCGCAACCCATTCGGCTTCGGGACGCTGCCCGTTCTCGCCGCCCGCGCGCAACAGGCCAGGTACGACCTGTCGGCCGTGCCGCAGGGCCTCCTGCCGATGGTCCAGGCCGCCCTCCACCCAGACCCGGCTCGGCGGCCGACCGCCGAGGCCCTGCTCGTCCAGCTCCTGGGCGAGCAGGCTCCGGACGAGACCGCCATCGACCTGATCCACAACGAGTGGCGCCCCGGACCGAGCCCATCAGAGGCCGCTCCGCCGGTCCCGTCCGGCGCCGTACCTCCACCCTCTCCGGAAGGCACGCCGCCCGGCGGGCCGTCGGGGGCGGTTCCGCCGCGTTCGTCAAGGCGCCGGAGGTGGGCCATGGCCGGTGTCGCGGCCGGGGTGACCGCGCTGGTCTTGCTGGGGACGACGGGCGCGGCGTTCTATACACTCAGCCGCGGTACAGACAACGACCGGCCCTCCGGGCCGGTCGTGGCGGCTTCGTCGCCGACCGGCACACCGAGTCCCCAGTCAAGTTCGCCGACACCCAGCACGTCGCCCAGCAGGTCGCCGAGCAGGTCGCCCAACCCACCCAAGAGCACCGACAAGCCCAGCACGAAGCCCACGGTCACGGTCACGCGCCCCACCAAGCAATGGCGCGAGATCGGTGGTCTGGACCGCCTGTCGCCCTACTGCGCGGAGCTCGGGTACAAGGAGACGTCCCTGTACACCGAAGGGGGCCGCAAGTGGTGGTGTGAGGACTCCGGGGGCGACCTGCACCCCATCGTTCTGCAAGAGTCCTGCCAGTGGCACTACCCGCGCTTCGACAAGCTCCGCGTCAGACAGCGTCCCGACCCCGGTCCCTTCTACGAGGTCCATTGGGTCTGCGAGGCCCTGGTCTGAACGTGACGGCGGTCAAGACAGAGCCCGACCACCGGACGGACCCTCAGGCGCAGGCCCGCTCGTCGCATGACCCTGTGCCGCTCACTTCTCCCCCTCGATGACGCGTACCTGGGCCCGGACCTGGCAGCCGTCCGGCAGGACGGAGAACTCCGGATAATGGTCGTCGCCGAGTTCGAGACCGCGCAGTCGGCCCCGGCACGTGTCGTCGGCGCGAACGATCTGCACCTGGTAGGCGTCGCCGTCGTCTCCGAATTCGTAGCCGATACCGGTGGACTGGATGCTCCAGCGGCCGTTCTCGTCAATGTCCTCCGGGCCGTAGTCGGCCAGGTAGAACCTTCGGCGTTCCACGGCGTAGATGAAGATGCGCAGATCGGCGTCGCCGAGATTGCGGACGGTACCCTCGACCGTGAAATCGCGGTCTTCATCGATCAGATCGCCGTCGGCCGGGCGGGTCAGTTCGACCGCCGTCACCTGCCCGTGGCCAGGTGCCTTCACGGCAGGTGGCCTCCACGTGGGCAGCAGGGTCTCGGGTGCGAGCGGGGGAGCGCTCGTCGGTGTCGATGTCGGTGCGTGTTCGGCCAACCCCTCCAGGGACGGGGAGGAGGGTTTCGCGGACGGGACGCGGGCCGTGGCCTGGGGCCCCTCGGCATGGCGGCCCGGCATTGCCCAGAGCATCGAGGCGACGCCAATGGTGGTCACCACGCTCATGACGATGAGCGATCCTCGTTCGAGCGGCCTGGAGTGTTTCGACGGAGGCCGGGCATATCTTGCCATTCGGGAGAGGCGCCCTCTGCGGCCGTGGCGGCCCGGCGGGCGCGCGCGCATCAATCCCTCTCCCCGGCCGAACGAGACCACGACCGCATGTGTTCCAGCGGCTCTTCAACCGCGATGTCATACTCCACGTTGAACTCCTTGTCGTCCGGAGTGATTTCCGTCCTCGCTTATGCCGAAATACCTATGGTCACCCGGCACGGTACGGCCTTGCGCGAGGGACCGGTCCCGCAGCGGACCCACCACGGGCCCGGTTGAACGCCATCACCTGTCGGCCGTACGCGGAGGCCAGGAGCAGTGGCCGTGCGCAGCGGCATCATCCGGTTCGACGACTCCGAGCCTCTCGCGCGGGCACGTACATGACCGGAATGTGATCCGCCGATACCCCCGGGTATGAGGAGTGACCATAGATGATGCACGTCGAGGTGGTGGAGACCTCGTCGCTGGGCGATCGCAGCTACCTGGCCCACGACGGGCGGGTGGCGCTGGTGGTCGATCCGCAGCGCGACATCGACCGTTTCCTGGCCCTGGCCGGGCGACTGGACGTCCGCATCACGCATGTGGCCGAGACCCACCTGCACAACGACTATGTCTCAGGCGGTCTGGCCTTGGCCAAGGCGACCGGTGCGGCGTACCTGGTCGCCGCCGAGGAGGGCGTCGACTTCGGCCGGACCGGCATCTCCGGCGGCGACGAGGTCACCGTCTCCCATGCGCTCCGCGTTCGAGCCGTGGCCACGCCCGGGCACACCTTCCACCACCTGTCCTACATCCTTTCCGGCCCGGACGGTCCTGAAGGCGTCTTCACCGGCGGGGGCCTGCTGTTCGGCACTACCGGCCGCACCGACCTGGTCGGTTCCGAGCACACCCACGTCCTGGCCCACCGGCAGCACGCCTCGGCAGAGCGCCTGGCCGATCTGCTGCCTGACGGCGCGCACGTCTGGCCCACGCACGGTTTCGGGAGCTTCTGCTCGGCGAGCCAGTCCGACGTCGCGTCCTCGACCATCGGCCGGGAGAGGAGGGCCAACCCGGCGCTGCGCCTGGGGGCCGGCGACTTCGTCAACCAGACCTTGGACGGGCTCGACGCCTATCCCGCCTATTACGCGCATATGGGCGTCCGCAACCGCGCCGGTGCCGATCTGATCGACCTCACCCCCGCCCGAGCCGCCGATCCCGCCGAACTGCACGATCGCATCGCCGCCGGGGAGTGGGTCGTGGACCTGCGCTCCCGCAAGGCCTTCGCCCAGCGGCATCTGGCCGGAACCCTGAGCTTCGGTCTGGACGGATCGATGTCGACGTGGCTCGGCTGGCTGGCCCCCTGGGGCGCGCCGCTCACCCTGCTCGGCGAGAGTCCCGAACAGCTCGCCGTGGCCCAGCGGGAACTGGCGCGCATCGGCATCGACCATCCGTCCGCCGCCGCCTCCGGCGCTCCCGAGCAGTGGGCCGGAGGCGACAGCGGCAGGCTGGAGCACACACCCGTCGCGACGTTCACCGACCTGTCCGCCGCCCGAGCCGGCCGCGTACCCGGCCACCTGCCTCCGCCGGACGCCGTGCTGGACGTACGCATGGCCGGCGAGTGGACGGACGGGCACATCGACGGCGCCGTCCATATCCCGCTGCCCGATCTGGCCCATCGGCTGGACGAGATACCCGACGGAGTCATCTGGGTGCACTGCGGCTCCGGCTACCGGGCCGCCGCCGCCGGCAGCCTGCTCCAGCGGGCCGGACGCCAGACCGTCCATATCGACGACGCCTACTCCGAAGCCGCCGCCGCGGGCCTGACCATCATCGATCACTGACCCGGCGACAGCATGGGAGGAGATCGTGGGTCAGGTGTAGACGGCGTCGTGGAAGGCGATCTCGGCCTCCAGCATCCCCGTGAACCAGCGGGCGAGCAGTTCGTCCGGGACGTCGGCGGGTAGTGCGTCCACCTCTCTGGCGAGTGCGTCCACGCCCGAGCGAAACGCCTGGTCCGCGTGCAAAGCCACCCAGTCGGCGACCGGGCCCGCCTGGACGCGTCCCTCCCGGTACGCACGGGTGCACCAGGTGAGGTAGAGGCTCTCGGCGGCGAACAGCACGGTCATCACCGCCGGATAGCCGCCCTCGCGGGCACTCGCGAGGGCGAACTCCGACAGGATCGCCGCCCGCCCCGCCGCGTCGGGGCGCGGCCGGACGGGCCACGCGGCCTGCGCGGCGTCGAAATAGGCGGCCTGTTCGGTCGTCAGTGCGTGGACGGCGCGGGAGTTGCGTTCCATCGCCTGCCGGCCAGGTGCGTCCCACACCGCGAGGCCGTGCAGCCGTGCCGCCGTCTCGACGAAGGACGCCTCGATCGCCAGGTAGTCGGCGTATGCCTGGTCGCCGATCACGCCTGTGCGGACCTCCTCGGCGAACCGCATGGCCACCGCCCGCCCCATCGGCTCCGCGCACGCTTCCAGCAGCCGGCGCGAACGGCTCATCGCGCCAGCCATTCGACGAGCCCGCCGAAGACCCGGGCGTAGCCGTCCCATTCCTCGCAGAAAGGCGTGGGCGCCCAGTGCGGCGAGCAGTCGGAGGTGAACACGGCCGAGCGCCCCGACCCGTACCGCGCGACGGCGACCAGCGGGTCGTAGCCGAGGGTGGCCAGGACCTCGGTGCCGGGCCTCGGCAGGACGCGGTTGTACCCGAGCAGCAGCGGCCATTCGCCGGTGACGCCGCCCAGGGCCGGGTGGTCCGCGGCGGTCACCGCCGCACGCGCCCCCGCGGGAAGCTCTACGCGGTCGTCCTCGGGAAGCAGTTCGACGGGCAGCACCTCGTGCAGGACGGTGTTGCGGAACGCGCCCTTGGCCTCGAAGCCGGTGAACGACAGGTAGCCGCCCACCATCAGGAGGCCGCCGCCGTCCCGGACCCAGGCGCTGAGCGCGCCGAGCCGGTCCGCGCCCGGCACCGCCTGCTCGAAGACCTCGGGGGCGAGTTGCAGGGAGTTCGCGCCGATGTCGGAGAGCACGACCACGTCGTAGGCGGCGAGGGCGTCCGCGTCCGCCGGGAACTGCGCGGGGACGAGGTGCGCGGGCAGGTGCGTCACCTGGTGGCCCCGGCTCTCCAGGGCCCGCCGCAGCGGCTCGACGCCGACGACGTAGGAACTGGTGGTGAACGAGTCCACCCCCTTGATGTGGGTGGACTGGGTGACCCAGCTCTCGCCTGCGATCAGGACGCGGCTCACTTGTGATCCTTTCTCTTCTCTTCTGGGTGGGATGTACTGGTCCGGGACGGCGTCGTCAGGCCGCGGCGTCCTCGAACAGCCGGGCGGGGTTGGCCCGCAGGAGCCCGTGCGCCACGTCCGCGGCGACGCCGAGCCCGACCAGCCGCCGGACGAACAGCTCCGGCACGTACCGGAAGCCGTTGCCTCCGTACGCGGTGAGCATGCTCTTGAGGAACACGTCGTGGCTGAGCAGCAGGCGCCCGGCGTGCCCGCGCCCGATGAGCCCGGCGATCGCGCGCGCCGTCTCGTGCGGGGCGGGCGACTGACCCTCGCCCGGATAGCTGAACGGCATCCCGATCATGTCGAACTCCAGCCAGACGCCGCGCTCGGCGACGGTGTTCTGGTAGCCCGGGTCGTCGTGGGACGGGTCCATGTGGCACAGCACGACGGCGCCGGGCGAGACGCCGTACTCCCCCAGGACGACGTCGAGCACCTCGTGTGCCCGGCGCTGCCAGCCCGGCAGGTGCACGTACAGCGGGACGCCCGTCTCGCGCTGCGCCCGCGCGGCGGCGCGCAACGCCGTGTGCTCGTCGGGGGTGAAGTCCGGTGAGACTCCGATCTCCCCGATCACGCCGGGCCGGACGCCGGTGCCGCCGGCGCCGTCCGCGAACTCGGCGACCAGTTCGGCGGCCAGGGTCGCTTCGTCCGTCCGGGACAGGTGGGCCGGGTGGTAGCGCTCCAGGTACCAGCCCGAACCCATCACGATCCGCAGCCCGCTGCGCTCGGCGAGCGAGCGCAGCGCGAGCGGGTCGCGTCCGATGCCGCCCGGGGTGACGTCGACGACGGTGCCACCGCCGGCCTGCGCGAACGCGCGCAGGTCGCCGAGCATCGCCGCGTCGTCGTCCAGCCGGCAGTGGTCGAGGCAGGCGTACGGCTGCTCGCGCAGCAGCCAGGCCAGACCGGGTTCGGTGCGGGCGTCGCGCAGGAACGCCAGCGACGGGTCGTCCGGCGCCGTGACCGCCGCACTGAGGTCGTTGCGCAGATGCTCGTGGGTGAGGGTGAGCCCGAGCCCCGCGCTGGAGACCGGGCCGGTCACCGTCGTCACCGTGACCGCTCCCCCTGCGGCCGGTCCGGTCCCGCCGTCCACCGTCATGGCCCGCGGACCAGGTGGGACGCCAGGTCGGCCAGGGAGCGGCCGCGCAGGTTGACCCAGATCGCGGCGAGCAGGACCAGGCCGGTGACGATCGGGGTGAGGAACGGGCTCACGTCGAGCAGGGTCAGCCCGTTGGCGATCACGCCGGTGATCACCGCGCCGATGATGGTGCCGGTCATCGTGCCCCGGCCGCCGAACAGGTCGGTGCCGCCGAGCACCACCGCGGCGATCACGGTGAGCTCGAAGCCCTGCCCCGAGTTGGCCGATCCCGAGCCGAGCCGCGCCGCGGTGAGCAGGCCCGCCACGCCGGCCGCCAGCCCGGCCAGCATCAGCGTGACCATCTTGATCCGGTCGGTGTTCACCCCGGCCCGGCGCACCGACTCCTCCTGCGAGCCGATGCCGTTGACGTAGCCGCCGAACCGCGTCCTGGCCAGCAGCACCGCGCCGATCACGACGGCGGCCAGCGCGATCCAGGCCAGCGCGGAGAAGCCGAGGAACTTCGCCTCGCCGATCCTGGCGACGTACAGCCGCCGGTCGATCGGGACGGAGAAGCCCTGGGTCCACAGCTGCGCCAGCCCCCGGATCACCGACATCGTCGCCAGCGTGACGATGAACGGCGGGATCTTCTGGTAGGCCGCCAGCCAGCCGTTCACCGCGCCCCAGAACAGGCCGGCGAGCAGCGCGGCGACGATCACCAGGGACGAGTCCCAGCCGGCCTTCAGCATCTCGGCGGTGCCGACCGCGACGAAGGCGACCGTCGAGCCGACCGACAGGTCGATCTGCCCGGTGGTGATCACGAACGTCATGGCCACCGCGACGATCAGCGTGATCGCGACCTGGGTGGCGAGGTTGGAGATGTTGCCGAAGCTCAGGAAGTTGTCCGCGCCGATCCCGAAGCCGGCGAACAGCAGGACGGTGACTGCGGCCATGGCCAGGGTCGCCTTGTTGGCGCGTTCCCACCAGCCGGGCGTCTCGGCCAGTACGGTGGGCGCGGGCGCTGCGGGGGCGCTCATGCTCAGGCCACCTCCTCTGCGGTGCCGGTCCCGGAACGGGTGATCATGGCGACGAGCCGCTCGATGTCCAGGGCGGACACCGGCTCGTCCTCGACGCTGCGGCCCTCGTACATGACGGTGATGCGGTCGCAGACCTCGAACAGGTCCTGCAGCCGGTGGGTGATCAGGATGACCCCGACGCCGCGCGCCGCCACGTCCCGGATCATCGCCAGCACCTGGCGGACCTCGGCGACGGCGAGGGCCGCGGTCGGCTCGTCCAGGATCAGCACCCTCGGCTCGAACGACACGGCGCGGGCGATCGCGACCGCCTGCCGCTGCCCGCCGGACAGGTGGCCGATCTCCTGGTAGGTCGACCTGACGCGGACGTGCAGCTCCGACAGCGTCTCGGCGGCCTTGCGGTGCATCGTCCGTCGGTCCACGAACGGGCCCCTGCGCGGTTCGCGGCCCAGGAACAGGTTGCTCGCGACGTCGAGGGTGTCGCACAGCGCCAGGTCCTGGTAGACGATGCCGATCCGCTCCCGGCGGGCGTCGGCCGGGCTCGCGAACCGGATGTCGCGGCCGTCGAGCGTGATCTGGCCGGAGTCGTGCTGCACCGCCCCCGCCAGCACCTTCATCAGCGTCGACTTCCCGGCGCCGTTGTCGCCCACGAGGCCGAGCACCTCGCCGGGCGCCAGCGTCAGGTCCACCCCGCGCAGCGACTGCACCGCGCCGAACGACTTGGTGATGCCGCGCAGGGCGACCAATGGTCGATCGCTCATCACTTCTCCAGGTAGTACAGGTAGTCCTTGACGTTGGCCGGGGTCACGATCTGGGTCGGGACGGGAACGTCCTTCGGGGCGGTCCGCTTGCAGGCCAGGTCGATCGCGGCGTTCATCGCCTCGTAGCCGAACTGGAAGGTGTTCTGCTGGACGACGCCGGTGATCCAGCCGGCCCGCAGCCCGTCCGCCGCCTGCGTGGACAGGTCCCAGCCGACGACCTTCAGGTCGTCGGTGCGCTGCTGCCCGACCACCGCGGCCGCCAGGCCGATCAGGGCGGGCTCGCCGGTGGCGTAGGCATAGGGCAGGCCGGGGTTGCCGGTGAGCAGGTTCTCGGCGGCGGTCTGGGCGTTCTCCTGGATGTTGCGGCCGTCCACGACGGTCTTGATCTTCATGCCGCCGGCGGTGACCGCGTCGGTGAAGCCCTTCTGCCGCTCGTTCTGGATCGTGCTGTTCAGCGCGCCGACCACGCCTATCTCGCCCTTGCCGCCCGACGACTTCACCAGCGCCTCCCCGAGCTGCCTGCCGCCCTCGGCGTTGGCGGTGCCGACCTGGGTGGCGACCGCGGGGTCGCCGACGGTGGCGTCCACCGCGACGACCGGGATCCCGGCCGCCTTGGCGCGCCGGATCGCGGGCTTGATGCCCTCGGTGTCCACCGCGTCCACGATGATCGCGTCGTAGTGGCCGGCCACCATGTCGTCGATCGCGTTGGCCTGGGTGGTGGAGTCGTCGTTGCCGTTGACGATCTGCACCTGGGCGCCCGCCTTGCGGGCCACCGTCTGCGCGCCGGTGTTGATCTGGTTGAAGAACAGCGCCTGCAGGTTGATCGGCACGATCCCGATCTTGGGAGTGCGGCCCTGCACCTTGCAGGCCTGCGCCACCCGCGCGGGCGGCGGCGGGCCCTGCTCGGTCGCCTTCTTCTCGGCCGCGATCTCGCGCCGGGCCTGCACGTCGCAGCCGACGGTCGTGAGCAGCAGGACGGCCGCGGCCGCGGCCGTCACCGTTCGTCGCATCTCATCTCCTCTCGGTGGGATCGGGCGAGCGCCGACCGGGTCGGTTCTGTAGGGGTCGCTTGGATGTGGGCGAGGACGGCCTCGCGGCGGGGCAGGCCGTCGCGGGCGCCGGGCCGGGTGCACGACAGACCCGCCGCGACGGCGGCGACCCGGGCCGCCTCCGGCGGCGACGCGCCCCGGTCCAGCTCCGCGCAGTAGGCGCCGGCGAAGCAGTCGCCCGCGCCCGTGGCGTCCACGGCGGTCACCTCGATCGCCCGGCCGCCGTGCCGCCCGCCGCCCGGCGTGAACAGCGTCCAGCCGCGAGCACCGTCGGTGACCACCAGGTTTACCCGATGGGCCGTCGCCGCGGCGGCGAGCGCGTCGGCGCCTCCGCCCAGGTGGGCCGCGGCCTGGGCCCGGCCGACGATCGCGTGCTCGGCGGCGTCCAGGGCGGCGCGCGTGGCCTGCGGGCCGTCGCAGCCGTCCAGGTCGACCACGAGCGCGGGACCGCCGGGACCGCCGGGACCGCCCAGCACGGCCGCCGCCGCGGGGAACCGGTAGCCGTCGAGGTAGAGCCAGTCCGCCCCCGCCGCGCGGGCACGGGCGGCGACGTCCGCGACGTGGGCGGTGGTGACCTGGTCGTCCTGGCTGATGATCGAGCGCTCGCCGTCCGGGGTCAGCAGGACGACGGCCGTGGTGAGGGTGCCCGTGCGCGACGTCCAGTCCGTCCGGACGCCGTCGGCGGCGAGGATTCGCAGGAACTCCGTGCTCAGCGGGTCGGTGCCGACCACGCCGGCGAACCGGGCGTCGGCGCCCATCCGGGCCGCGGCCACCGCCGCGTTGGCCCCCATCCCGCCGTCGCCGCGGCGTACGCCGGTCGCCTGGACTCGTGCCCCGGGGCCCGGCAGCACCGGGACGGCGACCGTGAGGTCGGCGTTCGCGTAGCCGCAGAAGACGATCACGGCAGGACCACGCCCGCCCTGGCCGCGGCGGCGGTCAGCTCGCGCACCTTCGCCGCGTCGACGCGGCCCCACCACCGGCCGTTGTCCTTGACCGAGGACGCGACGATCACTCCGTCGCATGCGGAGATCAGCCCCCCGACGTTGCCCGCGGTGATCCCGGACCCGATCACCACCGGCAGCGCGGTGTGCGCGGCGATGCCCTCGACCTCGTCCAGGGCGGCGGCGTCTCCGGTGCGCGAGCCGGTGGCGATCAGCACGTCGGCGCCGAAGAACTCGGCGTCCTCGGTCTGCTCGGCCAGTGTGCGGTCGGCGACGATGGCGTGCGCGCCGTGCTTGACGTGGACGTCGGCGAAGACCTTCACCGGGCCGGCGCCGATCCGGCTGCGGTAGCGGGCGGCGTGCGCGGCCTGCCCCTCGATGATCCCCTCGTTCGCGACATAGGCGTTGGCCCACTGGTTGACCCGGACGAAGCCCGCGCCTCCCGACCAGGCCGAGGCGATCGAGCACTCGGCCGCGTTCGACAGCACGCTGACGCCGAGCCGTCCGCCGGTGGCGTGCCGGACCCTGTCGGTCACGACGGCCATGGCCGCCGCGGTCTCGTACCCGTGCTCGCCGGGCTTGAGGAACGGGATGTCCCAGTGGTTCTCCACGATGAGGCCGTGGCAGCCGCCCTCCAGGTAGGCCCGTGCCTCCTCCACCGCGAACGCGCAGATCTCGTCCAGCGGGACGCCCTCGTAGTGGGGGCTGCCCGGCAGCGGCGGCAGGTGCACGACGCCGATGACGACCTTCGGGGCGCCGAACAGTTCCACCAGCGCGTTCGGCCGCGAGGGGAACACCCCCGGCGCCCGATCGCTCCCGGCCGGCTCCGCCATGTCGCCTCCATGTAATCGATTGCAGTGCGGTTTGGTGAACCGTAGATACCGGACCCCCAGGCCGTCAAGGGTCTATGCTTCGGTCAGTGCGTCTCTGACCACTGAGATCAGCTGTCGGATCGGTTTGGAGAGGTAAACGATTGCAGCGGCCCACGATCGCCCAGGTCGCCCAGCGCGCGGGGGTCTCCACCGCGACGGTCTCGCGCGTGCTGTCGGGCCGCGGGCCGGTGTCGGCCGGGGTCCAGCGCAAAGTGCGGCGTGCCGCCGAGGAGCTCGGCTACCAGGTCAACCCCATCGCCCGCGCGCTGCGCAACAGCCGCACCGACACCGTCGGCATGGTCGTGCCGAGCATCTCCAACCCGTTCTTCACCTCGCTGGTGGAGAGCGTCGAGCACGCGCTCGGCCGCGAGGGCAAGGAGCTGTTCCTGTGCGACGCCCGGTCCGACCCGGAGATCGAGGCACGGCGGCTGGCCACGCTCGTGGCCCGCAACGTCGACGGCATCATCGTCAGCCCCTGCCACGGCACCGAGAGCGGCCCGGCCGTCCAGGCAACGGCCGACAGGCTGCCGCTCGTCCAGCTCGACCGGTTCGTCGGCGGCACCAGTACCGACTGGGTCGGGGTGGACGACATCGCCGCGATGCGCCAGGTCATGGACCATCTGCGGGAGGGCGGGGCCCGCTCGGCGGCCTTCGTCGGCTCACTGCTCACCAACTCCTCGACCGAGCAGCGCTTCGCCGGGTTCCGGCGCCGCGCAGAGGAGCTGGGGATGGCGGTGGATCCCGACCATGTGCTCCTCGGCGACTACAGCGTGGTCTGGGGCGAGACCGCCGTCGCGCGCCTGCTCACGGCGGGCGATCCACCCGACGCGATCGTCTGCGCCGACGACCTGATCGCGCTGGGGGTCACCCGTGCCTGCCGGGCGCACGGCGTCGACGTTCCCGGGACGATCCAGGTCACCGGGTACGACAACATCGAGTTCGCACGGCTCGGCGAGCCCGCGCTGACGACCGTGGACCAGCCGCGCGAGCGGATCGCGGCCGAGGCGGTCCGGCTGCTGGGCGCCGCCGCGGCGGCCAGGCACGGCGAGGGCGGCAAGCGCGGCGAGGGCGGCGGGCGCGGCCCGTCCGCCCACGTCGCGCTCGTGCCGTCCCTGGTCGTCCGCGCGAGCACGCGGGCGGACGCCCCGTCACCCTGATCGGCGAGCGGTTCGAGCGGAAGGACGGAGATGGGCGAGGTACTGGAGGCGCTGGAGCTGGCGCGGCGGCTCGTGCGGCTGGACACCCGGGGCGGCGGCGAGCGCGCGGCGGCCGACCTCGTCGCCGGGGTGTTGGACGACGCAGGGTTCGACGTCCGGCTCCAGGAGCCGGTGCGGGGCAGGGCCAACGTGATCGCCCGGACGGGCCCGGCCCTGTCCCGGGTGCCGGTGACGTTCACCGGACATCTGGACACCGTGCCCGCCGATCCGTCCGGCTGGTCGTTCGACCCGCTGAGCGGTGAGGTGCGCGGCGGGCGGCTGCTGGGCCGCGGCAGCAGCGACATGAAGGCCGGCGTCGCCTGCCAGATCGAGGCGGCCGTGCGGGCCTCGCGCGACGGCGGGTGCCCCGTCCAGCTCGTGTTCACCTTCGGCGAGGAGACCGGCTGCGACGGTGCCGCCGAGCTCGGCGAGGACGCGCTGGCCCCCGCCGACCTGCTCGTCGTGGCCGAACCGACCGGCGACCGGACGGTCCTCGGGCACAAGGGAACGCTCTGGCTGCGGGCCACGGCCCGCGGTGTCTCCGCGCACGGCTCCCGCCCGGAGCTGGGCCGCAACGCCCTCGTGGCGCTCGCCGCCGCGGCGACGCGGGTCCACGGCCACCGGGACTGGCCCGTCAGCCCGACACACGGGCCGGTGACGGTGAATGTCGGCACGTTCCATGCCGGAGTGCAGCCGAACCTGGTTCCCGACCACGCCGAGATGCGCATCGACGTCCGCACGATCCCGGAGTTCGGTTCCGGCGAGGCCGTCGCCAGGATCGCCGAACTGTGCGGCGCGGAGATCGGGATCGAGCGGCTGGTGGACCTGCCCGGCGTCGCGAGCGACCCCGCCGCGCCGGGCATGGCGGACGTCCTGGAGACGCTGGAGCCGGGGTCGTCCGCACGGCGCCCGCAGTACGCCACGTACTTCACCGACGCCTCGGTGCTGACGGCGAAACTCGGCGAGCCCGCCGTGGTGGTCTTCGGCCCCGGCGACCCGGAACAGGCTCACGTCACCGACGAGACCTGTTCCGTGGCCAACATCGAAACGGCCACAAAGGCCTTCTACGCCCTTCTTCGCCGATAGATCAGGCCATCGCGATGGCGGCGATACCGGCCAGCACCACCAGGGAACCCGCCAGGCGGCGGACCGCGTGCGCTTCGCCGAGGACCCGCCATGCGGTCACCCCGCCGAGGACGATGCTCAGCTCGCGGGCGGGGGCGACCAAGCTGACAGGCGCCGTCCGGAGCGCGTGGAGCACGAGCAGATAGCCCACCGGCGACAGCAGGCCGACGGTCAGCACCTGACGGCGATGGTCCCGCCACAACTCGGCGACCTCGGCCCTCTGCCGCAACGCGAGCGGCGCGAGGAGCAGGCTCTGGACGAGCGCGCCTGAGCCGAAGTAGACCAGCGGCGGGATACCCAGGGCGGTCACCGAATGCGCGTCCCACAACGTGTAGGCCGCGATCGTGACTCCGGTGAGCACGCCGTAGACGACGCCTGCACGGCGCCGCGCAGGCGATGCACCGTCCTGCGCCGGTGCACCGGAGCTGACGACCAGGACACCGACGATCACCAGGAGCGCACCGACCTCGCCCGGACGGCCGGGGTGTTCACCGAGAAGGGAAATCGCCACCAGGACCGACAGCAACGGCCCGGTGCCCCGGGCAAGGGGGTACACCACGGAGAGGTCGCCGACGGCGTACCCGCGCTGAAGCGTGATCCCGTACATCACATGCAGGGCCGCGGTCACCAGCGCTGCCAGCAGCCAGTTCCATTGGGGAGGCCGGGGCTCGACCGCCACAAGGAAGACCACCGCGGCCGGAGCGAAGACGACGGCTGAAACGGTGTAGTAGAGAAAGACGAACGGTGCTCCACCGCGGCCCACTTGTTTCGCGGAGAAGTTCCAGATCGCGTGCGCGACGGCGGCAAGAAGGACGAGCGAGAGGGCCAGGCTGTTCAAGGGGGAGCCTTCCCCGGGCTCGCGTAAGCGGGCTCGTCGGCGGCGGAACCCTAGGCACCACGGCGCTCACCCTACCCGTCGGCAACCAGGGTCCTTCTGAGCGCGAGCTTCCCGCGTGCGCGAGGTCGCTGAAGCGCCCGGTATCGCTGAAGGGCTAGCTGTATATACAACCAGTGGGCTAGCCTAGCCTCGTGCACAAGAGAGAACCTGACTTCACGCCGCGGTACTACGCCATCGAACAGGCGCTGCGTGCCCGGGTCGCGGCGGCGCGTCCCAACGATCCGCTGCCCTCCGAGACCGAGCTGTGCGCGGAGTTCGGTGTCAGCCGGATGACGGCCCGGGCCGCCGTGCAGCGGCTGGTGAACGACGAGCTGGTCTATCGGGAGCCGGGGAGGGGCACCTTCGTCGACGTCCCGCCCACGCGGCGGCATGCCGAGGTACTTGTCTCGTTCAGCGACGAGATGCGTCGCCGTGGTCAGCGGCCCTCTTCCCGGCTGGTCGGCGCCGAGCTGCGGCCGGCGACCCCCGCCGAGGCCGATCGGCTGAGGCTGCGCCCATCGTCGCAGGTGGTCGCGATCCGGCGCGTCCGGCTGGCCGACGAGGTGCCGGTCGCCCTGGAGTCGGCGGTGTTCCCACCCGACCTGGCGGCGCTGCTGGACGCCGACCTGGCCGGTGGCTCGCTGCACGCGGCGCTCATCGACCTGGGCTGCGTCCCCGCCACCGGTCACGCCACCATCCGCGCACGACAGGCCGGTCCCGAGGACGCCGACCTGCTGGCGCTCGCCGCCGACTCCGCGCTGCTGGTGGAGCACCGGCTCATCCTCGACCGTGACGACCGTCCCCTGGAGCTCACCGAATCCCGCTATGCCGCCGACAGATACGCGCTCGACGTCTCCTTCCACGTCGAACCGCCCCAGGCGGCCTCACCCTCCTCTTCCTGATCTCGACCGCCGATAGGAGATCACCATGCCCAGTGCCGCGATGACCGTCGAGCAGGTGGCGGCGATGATCGACCATTCCCTGTTGCGCCCCGAGCTGACCACGGCCGACGTGCGCCGGGGATGCGCATTGGCCGCCCGCTACGGCGTCGCGTCGGTGTGCGTACGACCGGCCGACGTGCCGCTGGCGGCGCATGCCCTCGACGGCACCGGCGTCGCGGTCGGCACCGTGGTCGGCTTCCCGCACGGCGGCAGCGCGACCGGCGTCAAGGCGACCGAAGCGGCCACGGCCCTGGCCGGCGGCGCACAAGAGCTCGACACGGTCGTGAACATCGGCCGGCTCCGTTCCGGCGACGACGCCTACGTCCTGGCCGACATCCGCGCCGTCGTGGAGCAGGCGGCCGTCACCGGCGCCCTGGTGAAGGTCATCTTGGAGAACGCCTACCTCACCGCCGACCAGAAGGTCCGAGCCTGCCGGCTGACCGAGGAAGCCGGTGCCGACTTCGTCAAGACCTCGACCGGGTTCGCCCCCACCGGCGCGACGCTGGACGACCTGCGCCTGATGCGCCAGAGCGTCTCCCCCGGCATCGGCGTCAAGGCCGCCGGAGGCGTCCGCACACTGGACACGCTCCTTCAGATGGCCGACGCCGGCGCGACCCGCTTCGGCGCCACGGCAACCGCGCAGATCCTGGACGACCTCGCCCACCGCAACACCGGCTGAGCTCACAAGGACGCCCATACGGCAACAGCACATGACCCGCCGCCACCAGCGGCAGCCGTCCGGAGAGTGGCCTCGCCCCTGGCGTGACCGGCGGGGTCGGCCAGGGGCGAGGCGGCCACCGAATCCCGGCTTCCCAACAGGGGGTGACCCACGGCGGCCGCGCTGGAGCAGGGGCGGCCGCCGTACCCCTTCAGCGCCACCCGCTGCGGACATGTCACATCGAGGAGAACAGAGTGCCCGACGTGGACCAACGTCGCACTCGAACAGAAAGAAGCAGTGGGGGGAGGTCCCCCACTGCTTCTTGGTCGCGGCATTCGCCGCTACTTGATGGCCACGGCAAGCCGCTGGCAGAACCCGCCCAGGCAGGCGTAACCGACCACCAACGGCAGGTTGTGCGCCGCCAGCATGGCGACGTCACCCCACCCGTGGGGCATGGGTGTCATGAGGACGATCACCACAGCGAAGAACTGCAGGACCCTCCCCGAAATCACGAGGACGATACGGCCAACGCCCTTCAGGACCTCCCACGTCCGCCGCCGTATGGTGCGGAAGCTCAGGCCCGTCCGTCTGGTGGACATACCGCTTATCACCTCTTTCGTTTGTCGGGCAGCTTGGAGGCTGCGCTAACTGACCGTGTCGGTCAGGAGCCCGCAGGCAACCACGATTCCTTTTGGTCGTGGCCGGGGTCTACATGGTGGGAGGCGCGGCCCGCGTGAGGGGCCGCGCCCCTCTCATGTACGCCGAGACAGAAGGGCCGACCACCAATGGGCATTCCCGCGACCATGCGCGCGCTGCAGCAGACTTCCCTCAACGGTCCGCAGGACATGCGGCTGATCACCGACGCATCGGTGCCGAGCCCGGGCCAGGGCGAGGTCCTGATCCGCGTCACCGCCGCGGGGGTCAACTTCGCCGACATCTCGAAGGCCCACGGCACGTTCCTGGACGGGCCGCGCCCACCGTACCTAGCGGGTTTCGAGGCCGCCGGTGAGGTCGTCGCGGTAGGCGGGGCGGTGACCGGCCCGCAACCGGGGGCCCGCGTCGTCGGGGTCGGAACCGGTGCTTTCGCCGAGTACATGGCGCTGCCCGCGGCTGCGGCGGCGCCGGTGCCGGTGGGCTGGGCGGAGCAAGAGGCGCTGGGTCTGGTCGTGAACTGGCCCACCGCGCTGGCCGCGCTCAAGCCTCTGGGCGGCGTCGCCGCCGGGGATGTCGTGCTGATCCACGCCGCGGCGGGCGCGACCGGCCAGGCAGCGGTGAGAATGGCCAAGCACTACGGCGCGAGGGTCATCGCCACTGCCTCGCCGGGCAAGCACGAGACGGTGCTGGCGCTGGGGGCCGACCACGTCCTGGATTCTCTTGGCGGCGACCTCGCCGTCGAGGTGATGGAGTTGACCGGCGGTTCCGGCGCCGATGTGGTTCTGGAGTCGGCCGGCGGCGCCACCTTCGCGGCAAGCCTGGCCGCGGCCAAGCGGGTCACCGGCCGGGTCATCGTCTACGGGGTGGCGGGCGGCGAAGCCCCGATCACCAACTGGGAGCTGGTGTACAAGCACCAGGTCCACATCATCGGCCTCAATATCGGCGTGCTGATCCAGGCCGCACCGCAGATCTTCGGCGAGCTGATGGGTGAGCTGTCCGCGCTGATCGCGGCCGGTGTGCTTTCACCCAGCCTGCCCACGGGGTACGAACTGGCCGACGGCCCGAAGGCGCTCACGGAACTGGAAGCGAGGGCCACCGTCGGCAAGCTGGCCCTGCTCCCCTGAGAAACCGGCTGAGAAGCCCCTCTAGTGCCGAACCGGTGGACTCCCGCACCGGAGGTTCCCATGACAGGAGTTGAAGCAGATGACCGGAACCGTGGACCCCGACGCCAGGCAGATGGCGCGATTCGTCGTGATCTACGACACGCCCTCCGACATCGAGGCGTTCGAACGCCACTACAACGATGTCCACATCCCGTTGGCGAAACAGTATCCGGGCCTGCGTCGCTTCACGCGCAGTCATGAGCCTGCAGCCGTGATCGGTGAGCCGTGCCATATGGTCGTGATGCTGGACTGGGACGATATGGCATCCCTGGAAGCAGCGCTCAAGTCCGAGATCGGCAGGCGCACCGCCGAGGACGCCGCGGAGAACCTGGCCCGCTACGCGACGTTCCGTGGCATGGTCCTGCAGCTCGACGAGATCTGATCGCGGATGCCGCCTCTGCAAGAGAGCGCCCAGAGAGGCCGCAGCACTAGGGTCACGGCGTGACATCGGATCCGCGAGCGGCACCGGATCGTGACCGGTTCACCGTCGAGACCGAGCGGTTCCGCCGGGAGCTGTTGGCGCACTGCTACCGCATGGTCGGCTCGGCGCAGGACGCCGAGGACTTGGTCCAGGAGAGCTATCTGCGGGCGTGGCGGTCCTACTCCGGATTCGAGGGCCGGGCGTCGATCCGGTCCTGGCTCTACAAGATCGCCACCAACGTCTGCCTGACGGCGTTGAAGCCGCGACCGATCCGGGTGCTGCCCTCGGGTCTGGCGGGCCCGCAGGAGGGACCCGATCGCCCGCCGAGCCCGGTCACGCCGGGCGAGGTCTCGTGGCTGGAGCCGCTGCCGGACGCATGGATCGCCCCGTCCGCCGACGATCCGGCTGCGGTGGCGGTCGAACGCGAGTCGCTGCGGCTGGCGCTCATCGCCAGCCTGCAGCATCTGCCCGCCCGCCAGCGCGCCATCCTTATCCTGCGCGAGGTGCTGGCGTTCTCCGCGGCCGAGACCGCGGAGATCCTCGGCACCACCACGGCGGCGGTCAAGAGCGGTCTGCAACGCGCCCGTGCCCGGCTGGACGAACTGGAGCCCGAGCCCGGGGAACTGCTCGAACCGGCCGACCAACGAGCACGCGCGCTGCTGGACGGCTATATCGCGGCCTTCGAGCGCTCCGACGCCCGCCTGCTCGAACAGGTGCTGCGCGCGGACGCCACGCTGGAGGCGACGCCGTTCCGGGAATGGCAGGCGGGCCGCGCGATGTGCATCCACATGCTCGACACGTACGTGCTGGGCGCACCGGGCGACTGGCGGATGATCGCCACCGCGGCCAACGGCCAGCCCGCCGCCGTCGTGTACCACCGGGATGCCGACGGCGCGCTCCGAGCCGACGGCGTCGTGGTGCTGGCCCCCACCGCCACCGGCGCGTCCCGCGTGGTCAAGTTCCACGATCCCGCGCTGGTCGCGATGTTCGGCTTACCGGACGTGCTCGCGCACTGACCCGCCAAAGGTCACAGCCGGAGCCTGCCTGCTCGGACTCTATGGGGGGCTGATGACGGTGAGCATGCGGGCGAGCTTCCATGGCCGGCGCCCCCAAGCGGTGAGCTTGCCTTCAACAAGCGGCTTCCCGATCCCTTGTCGGCCGATGAACACCAGCATGAGAGCCGCCGGGTCGGCAGAAAGGTGGGCGTCAACGTCACGCGTGCACCCTGTGTCGAGGGTCAACGAACCGCGGTCGAAGACCATCGACGTGCGTCCACCTCCACGCAGGCGGAGGTCGAAGTGAGCTTGGAAGGAACCGGCCTTCTCCTGGTTCAACAAGGCTGTGGGCGGCAGAGCCGCGATGAGCGGGAACACGCCGCCCTCGACCGCGAGCAGAGCATGATGACGTCGGATCGGCCATGAGCGTCCGGTGGCTCTGGCGATGTCATATCCGTGGATCAGGCATTCCTCAAGCAGGTGACACGCCACGGCCGAAGGCGGCATTCGGGCACCTTGCAGCCAGTCGACGGCGGCTGCTCGCGAACGCGACGCGACTTCGTCGAACTCGTGTGCCAGCGCGCTGATGCGATCGGCGAGTACGGCTGGGTCTCGTTCGCCGTCCTCGGCCAGCATTCTCGCGTTGACCTCGGCCATTCCCGCCGTGGTCACCGTGGCTTCGGGGACCGGCCTTCCAGCGATGGCGTCGGTGTCGACGCGAAAAGCATGAGAAAGGTGAGCCGCGACATCGGCCACCGTCCAAGTGCCGACCGAAGCAGTGTTCGCGTCGGGGACGCTCCGCACCAGTGTGACGAGGCCGGAGACAACGTCCCGCAACGCCGCACGAGCCTGGACCATGGTGTCGGGCGCACCACTGGGCGTCGCTTCCGGGGCCATGTCAGCACCTCCCTGGGTCTGGCCTTCGCCTGAGGCATGGCGCCATGCGCCGCACCCCTCCGACTGGTGCTGGATGTTGTCAGGCGTGCTTGAGATTGTAAAGTGATCGCCATGAGTCGGAGCTACGGCCAGTACTGCGGGCTCGCCCGGGCACTCGATGTCGTGGGCGACAGATGGAATCTGCTCATCGTCCGCCAGCTTCTCATCGCTCCCGCCCGCTACCGCGAACTGCTCGATGGGCTCGGCGGCGTGGCCACGAACCTGCTCACCGACCGTCTCCGCGACCTTGAGACCGCCGGAGTGGTCGAGCGGCGGCTGGCCGAGGAGGGCAACGCCATCGCATACGCGCTCACCCCGTGGGGCGCCGAACTGCGGGAGCCGGTCGAGAGCCTCGTCCGCTGGTCCACACCGCTCATGGTGCGCGGACCGGGCGGCGACCGCTTCCAAACCGAATGGCTCGTCGTCGCTCTGCGAGCCTTGTTCGCCGGCAAGGCCTCTGCCCACCAGTCAACTGTGGGGGTCGCGGTCGACGGCCGGCTGCTCCAGTTGCGGGCGACACACTCGGGCGTTGAGGTGAGCCCGCATGATGGCCGCGATCTCGACGCCGTCGTGCGTGCGGAAGCCCAGATCGTCCTCGGGCTGGCGGCGGGTGAGCTCGCCCTCGGCGACACCCTTGGGCTCGCTGAAATCGAAGGCGACGAAGCCGCAGTACAAGCCCTCTTCAACCATCACCGTTCGTCACACGCATCCTCGGACCCTTGATCCTAGGGAAACCGCTCCGTTCCTAAGCCGCCGAAGGCGGGGGCACGATCGAGGTGCGGCAACCCGAGAGGTGGCCGTCCAAGATCCATCCGGACGAGGAAGAGCGGTGATCACGCGATGAAGGCGGTGCGGTTCCACGAGTACGGCGACATCGATGTCCTGCGGGTGGAGGACGTGGAGCGTCCGGTGCCCGGCCCCGGGCAGGTGCTGGTCGAGGTCCGCGCGGCGGGGATCCAGCCGGGAGAGGTCCATATCCGTACCGGTGCGCTGCACGAGCGGTGGCCGGCGACGTTCCCCTCCGGGCAGGGCAGCGATCTGGCCGGCGTCGTGGTGGAGACCGGTCCGCACGTGCGCGGCTTCGCGGTGGGCGACGAGGTCCTCGGCTTCACCCACGACAGGGCGAGCCACGCGGAGTTCGTCGTGGTCGACGACGTGCAGCTGACCAGGCGTCCGGAGGGGTTGTCCTGGGACGCGGCCGGGTCGTTGTACGTGGCCGGGACGACCGCATATGCCACAGTTTTCGCGGTCGACCCCGGACCGGCCGACACGGTCGTGGTGTCGGGCGCGGCGGGCGGCGTCGGCTCGCTTGCCGTGCAGCTCGCGCGGCGCCGTGGCGCCACGGTGATCGGGCTGGCGAGCGAGCCGAACCACGCCTGGCTGAAGGATCGGGGGGTCGTCCCGGTCGAGTACGGGGAGGGTGCGGCCGAGCGGATCCGGCAGGCCTCCGGCGGGAAGGTCGACGCGTTCATCGACACCTTCGGCGACGGCTATGTGGAGCTTGCGGTGGAGCTGGGCGTGCGGCCCGAGCGGATCAACACGATCAGCGACTGGCAGGCCGCGGCCAAGGTCGGTGCGCGGACCTACGGAGAAGGCGCGGCGGCGTCCGCGGTCGTGCTCGGCGAGCTGGTCCGGCTCGCCGCGCGCGGGGAACTCGAGGTGCCGATCGCCCGCACCTACCCGCTGGAGCAGGTGCGGGACGCGTTCCGCGAGCTGGAGCGGCGGCACACCCACGGCAAGATCGTGCTCCGGCCCTAGGAAGCCGGGCTCGGCTTGGCGGGTGAGCCGTGACCGACGGTCACGCGGGGACGCCGCCGGCCTGCGGGGTCAGTTCCGCGGGGTAGGCCTGCTCGACGCGGTCGCGCTTGGTGTACATGTCCCAGTAGTGCTCGGCGAGTTCCGACGGGTCTACGACCGGGAACGCCGCGCCGGTGAACCTGTCGTCATCCTCAACCTCGGCCGCCTCGGCCGCCTCGCTGCCGGCGATCATGGCGGCGACGGTGAGGGTGCCGGCGTAGACGCCGCTGTCGGCGAGTTCGGCGTTGAGGGAGTACAGGTGGTTGCGGGCGGCGGCCATCACCGGGCCGGGCCCGCCGAGCTGAGGCATCGGCTGCACCGCCGTGTAGCCGGTGGTCATCAGGACGGCGCCGTCCCCGCGTTCGGTCATCTCCGGCAGCACCGCGCGGAACACCTCCACGGGCGTGAGCAGGAGCAGCCGGGAGAGCCCTTCGAGGGTGGCCGCGTCCAGCCGGGCGGCCGGGGTGAAGGACATGTCCCCGCCGATCGGCCCGTACTCGACGACGTCGATCCGGCCGTAGTGGCCACGAATGGCGTCCACCAGGGCGGGAACTCCCGCCGGGTCGGACAGGTCGCCGGGGAAGGCGGCGGCCTCGACACCCTCGCCGGCGAGCTGCGCGACCAGGGCGTCCAGCCGCTCCTTGCGGCGGGCCACCAGGGCCACGCGGAAACCTTCCCGGCCGAAGCGGCGGGCGACGGACACGCCAAGACCGGTACCGGCGCCGAAGACCGCGATCACTTTGGACATGGCACGACTCCTTGCCGAAGAGATATTCTGACCCATGGGTCAACTTCCATGCCCGACCGTAGCACATAACTTGACCCTAGGGTCAAGTTATGTGCGGCCGGAGGATGAAACCATGGGCGCCGAGCACACGACGAGGAGGGCGGCCGGATGCGGGCCGACGCGCGACGCAACGCGGAGAAGCTGCGAACAGCGGCGGCCGAGCTCTTCCGCGAGCGCGGCCTCCAAGCCCCTCTGAAGGAGATCGCCCGCCGCGCCGGGGTGAGCCACGGCACCCTCTACAACCTCTACGGCACCCGTGAGGCGCTCATCGACGAGGTGGTCGCGGACCTGGCCGCGGACCGGCTCGATGAGGCCGCCGAGCAGGCCCTGGCCCATGAGGACGCATGGGACGGATTCGCGTACTACATCGAGACCCTCTGCGAACTCCAGGTCACCGACCCCGCGATCAGCGACGTGGTCACCGGCCGCTACCCGGACGCCGAACGTCTGATGGCCTTCTGCGCACGTTCACACGCCGCCGCCGACCGCATCATCGAGCGAGCCCGGCAGGCCGGCACCCTGCGCTCCGACTTCACCCATGAGGACCTGCTGTTCATCTTCGGCACCAACGCCCTGCTCTCCCGGGCCGCCAAGGACACCGCGCCCGACGCCTGGCGCCGAAACGTCGCCTTCATGCTCGACGGCCTGCGCGCCGAAGCCGCCCATCCCCTCCCCACCGCCCCGCTGACCCAGGAGCAGGTCTACCAGGTGATGGGCAACCTCACCGGCGCGCCGTAACGGGCCGGTGGAGATCCAGGCGTCGACATCGAGTTGCCGGAGGTAGTGATGGGTGATGTGCGCGTCGAGATCGAGGGCTCGATCACCACGATCTGGATGGACCGGCCCGAGCGCCGCAACGCCGTGGACGGGCCGATGGCGGCCGAGTTGCGGGACGCGTTCCAGGCGTTCGAGGCCGACCCCGAACAGAAGGTGGCGGTCCTGGCGGGGACCGGCGGGACGTTCTGCGCCGGCGCCGATCTGACCGCGGTCGGCGACCGGGAGCGGAGCAACGAGCTCGACCCCGACGGCGGCGGAACCGGCCCGATGGGCCCGACCCGGATGCAGCTGGGCAAGCCGCTGATCGCCGCCATCAGCGGGTACGCGGTCGCCGGCGGGCTCGAACTGGCGCTGCTGGCGGACCTGCGGGTGGTCGAGAGCGACGCGGTGCTGGGGGTGTTCTGCCGGCGGTGGGGCGTGCCGCTGATCGATGGCGGCACGGTCCGGCTGCCGCGGATCGTCGGACTGGGCCGCGCCCTGGACCTGATCCTGACGGGACGTCCGGTGGAGGCGGACGAGGCCCTGGCGATCGGCCTGGCCACCCGGGTCGTCGGTCCGGGCGAGGCGGTCCGGGTGGCGCGTGAACTGGCCGGGGAGATCGCCGAGTTCCCGTTCGGGTGCGTGCTGGCCGACCGGGCCTCCACCTACGGTGCCCTCGATCTGCCGCCGGCCGAGGCGCTGCGGGCCGAAGGCGCGGCGGGCGCGCCGATCGTGGCGGCCGAGGGCGTGGCGGGGGCCGCCCGGTTCACCGCCGGCGAGGGCCGCCACGGAGCCTTCACCCCGACGGAAGACCGCTCGTGAACGCACTGCCCGTTCACGATGCCGGTTGCAGACGGACGATGAACGATTGGGCGCCGGAGACGCGGACGCCTTGGATGTGGACTGGGGTAAGTCCGTGCCGGATGGCGCCGGCCAGAGTCTCGGAGGTGGGGAGGAGGAGCACGACCGTACCGTCCGGAGACAGGACGCGACGAAGCTCCGTCCACCAGCGGGACGGTGAGTCGGCGAGCAGGCCGCGGGGGTGGACCTGGGTGCCCCACGGCGGGTTGCTCAGGACGCGGTCGATGCTTGCGTCGGGGAGGGGAAGGCGGCCGGCGTCGCAGCGATCCACACCGATGGGCAGCGCTGCGGCGTTCGCCCGTGCCGCCGCGACGGCGTCAGGTGAAAGGTCGAAGCCCCGCAGTCGGGCGCCGGGCTGGGCGAGCGCGGCCTCGATCAGCAGGGTGCCGGCGCCGCAGCACGGGTCCAGGACGGTGTGACCCGGCCGGATGCCGGCCATCACGGCCATGGCCGCGGCCACCGGCGGGTGGAGGGTGCCCGGGACCGTCCTGCGCTTGTAGGCGCGGCGGTGCAGCGGCCGGTCGCCGATCCGCAGCATGAGCGCGGCGTGCGTGCCGTCCAGGGTCAACCGCCACCCCTGGCGGCCCGGCGGAGGTGCGGCGCCGGCGCGGCGCGAGTGGTAGGGGACGCCGAGCCGCTCCGCCAGGGCCGCGCCGACGATGTCCTCGGCGTCGTACCGGCTGAAGGTGCGCCGCCCGAGGAAGGAGGCGGAGACATCGATGCCCGGGACATCGTCCTGCGCCTGGGTCAGCGTGCGGCGCAGGCGCAGCAGCAGATCGGTGTCGGCCAGTTCGGCGAGCCCAGCGAGGGCGTGCAGGTCAGACTTCGTCGTCCCGATGTCAGGTCGGCGCGCGGCCAGCAGGAAGAGGTCGTCCGCGGTGCGGGGAACCGGGATCGGCTCCGGCCCCGACGAGCGGAGGCGGAGTCGGACCTCGCGATGGCCGAGACCGGTGACGGCGCCGAGCCCGGACTCCAGGACCTCCGCGGCGACCGCGGACTCCAGGCCGCGGACACAGCGCGCGACCAGACAGGGGCGCGGAATGCGCATGGTGATCGTTCTTCTCCCACGTCAGCACCCGGGGCAGCGCTCCGCCACCCCGCCTCGCCGACGCCGGGGAATCCTCGCTTCGTCGGCGGCGTGCTAACGCAGGTGGAAGAAGAACGTCATGAGCAACAGATTAGGGCACGGGCGACGCTGTCGTTCCGGATCAGGGGGCACGTCGGGATGGGTTCACCGCGTACGGCAACATGAAGGGCGATCCCCGCGGTCCGGTGGGCCACATCACCGCGCATGACGACGGGAGGCGCACGCATGCCAGGTCTCGGACCCGTGCCTGACGAGGGGCATATCAGGCTCGGCACCCGCCGCTCGCCGCTGGCCATGGCGCAGGCCCACCATGTTGCGGACCTGTTGGAGAAGCAGGCGCCGGTGGCCGTCGAGATCGTCGGGATCGAGACGTCCGGCGACAGGTTCCAAGGTTCCCTGTCGGAGCACGGCGGCAAGGGCGCGTTCCTGCGGGAGATCGACCACGCCCTGCTCACGGGCACCGTGGACTTGGCCGTGCACTGTCTCAAGGACGTTCCCGGAAACGTGCCGCCGCCGGAAGGGTTGGAGTGGCCCGCCTATCTGGAGCGAGGCGACACGCGGGACGTGATGCTCTTCCCGATGACGTCGGGCATCACCGGCATGGCCGACCTGCCATCCGGCGCCAGGGTCGGTACGTCGGCCGTGCGACGACGCGCCCAGCTCCGGCGGCTACGGCCGGACCTCCGCGTCGAGCACCTCCGGGGCAACGTCAACTCCCGGCTCGCGCGGCTCGACGCCGGCGAGGAGTTCCACGCGATCGTCCTCGCGCACGTGGGGCTTGCGCGGCTCGGACTGGAACGGCCGTACGAGACGCTGGACATGCTTCCCGCCGTCGGGGCCGGCGTGCTGGCGATCGCCTCCCGCAGCGCCGATCCTCGTCTCACCGAACTGCTCGGGCGACTGGATCACGCGCGGACACGGACATGCGTGGCGGCCGAGCGCAGAATGCTGTTCGAGCTGAACGGTGACTGCGACTCGCCCATCGCCGGGCGGGCCCGGTACGAGCCCGACGGACGGCTGTCATTGGAGGGCATGGTGTTCGACCGGGACGGAGACCGGTCCGTGCACTTCCGGATGCAGGCCGCTCCCGAACAGGCGGAGAGTCTGGGCGCATCGGTCGCGGCCGGCCTCCTGCGCCAGGGCGCCCGCGATCTGATCGGCTGAGCCCAGGTCGGCACCGGGCCGACACGTTCCACGACTCTCCTCGGACGGGCCGAGGCGGCGCCCCGGCGGCGCTGCGCACAGTCGCAAGTTCCTTACGCGGCGGAGCAACTGGCGACGATGCCGCCGACCTACGGTCGTACATCCACTGTTGTCGGTCATCGGACTCAGGAAGCCAGCCATGATTGGTCCACGTGGCCCGCTCGATCCGGGACGAGGCGGCCCGCAGCCCGTGCTGGAGCGGCGCACCGCCAACATGGCCCGGTTCTACGACGCCATGCTCCAGGGGAAGGACAACTTCGCCGAGGACCGGGAGCTGGCCAGGCGGCTGATCGCGGTCGCGCCCAGCCTGCCGCGGATCCTGCACCTCAACCGCAGGTTCGTCGTTCAGGCCATGCGGCAGATGGCCGGCCTCGGCGTCACGCAGTTCCTGGACCTGGGCTGCGGGCTGCCCAGCACCAACGCCGCGGGGCAGGTGAGACGCGGGTTCGCCGGGTCCGTCCGGGTGGTCCACGTCGACCACGACCCGGTCGTCGTCGCGTACGGCCGGGCCCATCTCGCCGAAGCCCGCCGGACCGCGGTCGTCCACGCGGACATGCGCGACGCCGACGCTGTGTTCGCGGCGGACGAGACGCGCGAGCTGGTCGATCCGTCCCGTCCGGTCGGCGTGCTGCTCACCGCGATGCTGCATCACTTCCCCGACGCGGACGATCCCCGCGGCATCACGCGGTCGTACATGGACCGGCTTCCCTCGCGGTCCATGCTCGCGTTCAGCCATTTCCACGCCCCGGACGCCCCATGGCACATGGAGGACCAGGCGCGCTGTGCCGAGAACATGCTGGTCGCCGAACTCGGCTCCGGCTGGTTCCGGTCGCGGGACGAGATCGCGGCGTTCGCCGGCGGCCTCGATCCGGGTCCGCAGGGGGTCCGGGCGCTCGGGACCTGGACCGCCGGACGCCGCACACGTGAGCCCCCGCTCGCGCTGTGCGGTCTCGCCATGAAGCCGTAGCCGTTCCGAGGGCGCGGGCGGCTCGACGCCATGGACGCCCGCCGCCTGCGATGCCGCGTCGACACCCGCCACCGAACAGGAGTGCCCGTGACCTTCGAGCCCGCCGATTCCGGCCCGGCACCGCTGCCGGACCGTGTCCCGCTGTACGGCCCGGCGTTCGCCGCCGATCCCGCGAGCGTCTACGAGCTGCTCCGCCGATACGGGCCCGTCGCACCGGTCGAGCTGGCTCCCGGGATCCCGGCCACGCTCGTCACCTCCTACGAGCACGCGCTGGAAGTACTGCGCGACGCGGACACGTTCCCCAAGGACGCCCGCCGGTGGCAGCGCTCGGTGCCGTCCGACTGCCCGGTCCTGCCGCTCATGCAGTACCGGCCGACCGCGAACCTCACCGACGGCGCCGTTCACGACCGGCTCCGCCAGGCGGTGTCCGAGAGCCTCGCCCAGGTGGACGTCGAGGCGCTGCGCGGTCATGTCGAGCAGAGCGCCGAGTTGCTCATCGACCGGTTCGGCGCCAAGGGGGCGGCGGACCTGCGCACCCAGTACGCGCAGACCCTGCCGCTGCTGGTCTTCAACCGGCTCTGCGGCGTCCCCACCGCCCTCGGCGATCGGCTGGTCGCCGGCATGAGCGCGATGATGGACGGCGGCGCCGACGCCGAGAACGCCAACCGCGACCTGGCCCAGGCCGTGGCCGAGCTGGTCGCCCTCAAACGCCGCGAACCCGGCGCCGACGTGGTGTCCTGGCTGATGGCGCATCCCGCGCGGCTGAACGACGAGGAGATGGCGCACCAGATCGTCATGCTGCTCGGGACGGTGACCGAGCCCGAGCAGAACCTCATCATCAACACGCTCCGGCTGCTGCTGGCCGACGACCGGTTCGCCGGCGACCTGTCGGGCGGCAGCCTGGCCGTCCAGGACGCGCTCGACGAAATCCTGTGGTCCGATCCCCCGATCGCCAACTACGGCATCACCTATCCCGTGAAGGACGTCGACTTCGCCGGGGTCCGGCTGCCCGCCGACCAGCCGGTCGTCGTCAGCTACGCGGCGGCCAACACCGACCCGTCGATCTCCATGGGCGACCGGACGGGCAACCGCGCTCACCTGGCCTTCAGCGCCGGAGACCACACCTGCGCGGCCAAGGGGCAGGCCCGGCTCATCGCCTCGGTGGCCATCGAGAAGCTGCTCGACCGCCTGCCCGACATGCGGCCGGCGGTCCCGGCCGAAGAGCTGGCGTGGCGCACCGGATGGGTGCACCGGGCGCTGGTCGAGCTCCCGGTCGTCTTCCCGCCGTCGCAGCCGGCCATGCCCGCCGAGCCCGCCGTCGCCGTACGGGACAGCCGTTTCATCGCCGCCCCCGTACCGGCCGGTTCCGCCGCGCCGTCCGGTCCACCGCCCGGCGCCTCCGCAGCCGGCGAGCCCCGGCCGTTCTGGGGCCCGCTGGCCCGCCGGCGAAGGGGCGGAGACAGCTGATCCAAGCGGAGCCGTGCCAGACCGCCATGTTGCCGAGCAGGTCTTCGATCTGCTCCCGCGAGATCGCCGTCTGAGGCGTGCAGAACCCGGCCCCGATACCGTAAGTGATCATTCGGCAAAAGGGCCGCTTTCGCACCCGGGCGCGACCGGAAAACGCGGAACGGCGGAACATTCCGTCTTACGCGCTCTGGTAAATGCCTTTTCCGCGGGGTGCTGTGGCGGACGCCATAACGGTCACGAGTCGCGGTCGTGCCTTATCTCGCGGGGAGTGGCTCCATAGTGCCGCCGGAACGCGGTGCTGAATACGCTGGCGGACGAGAAACCGGTCAGGCCGGCGAGATCGGTGATGCTCAGGTGGTCGTAGGTCGGGCTCGTCAGCCGGTCCCGCGCCAGCCGGAGGCGCTCCTCCCGGATCAGCTCGCGCGGCGTGGTTCCGGCGTGCTGCAGCGCCAGCTGGACCTGGCGCAGCGACCACCCGAGATCCCGCGCCACCGACGCGCCGGTCAGCCCCGGGTCGGTGACGCGCTCGCGCACATGCCGCCGCACCATCGCCTCCACCTCGGCGAGATGGCCCGGCACGACCGGGCGGTCGTCGCCGACGGCCAGCATGCACAGCAACTCGACCGCCCGGTCGCACACGGCGGCGAAGTGGCGGCTGTGGAGCCCGTCGCGCTCGCCGGCCAGCCCGGTGAGCATCTCGGTAACCACCCGCCCAAGCCCGCGCGTCACGTCCACCATGGCGCTGACCGGGGACGACCGGTTGAGGGGCCCGTCCACCTCGTGGCCCGGAATCGTCACGATGAGCGCGCGGGTCCCCGCCACCTGTTTGAACTCCACCGCCGTCTCGAGTGTCATGAGGCCGCCGGTGCCGGGCGACAGCACCGACTCCGCGCCGTCCTGCCGTACTTCGAACGCTCCGCTGAGCGGCACCACGAAGCGGTAGTCGGGGTCCGGATTCCGGCGAACCTGGCGCGGCGTGCGAACGTAGGTGAGCTCATCCGACCGGACGTCGAGCAGATGGTAGGCCCCGTTGGACTGGCGGACCGCCTCGCCGTGAAAACTGTCGGGACGCCGGTATGCGAATCCCATCGGGCTCTGGTTGTAGGTGTTGATGAGTTCGCTCCAGAAGTCCGTACGGTCACCGGGCTTCAGATCCGCCGTGTTCGCGGCTTCCACCCGGTAAACTCCAACGGCCATCGAAGGCGCTCCCTTGTGCGGCACCGACGGTTCGCAATTAATGCGCGCCTTCGAACACCGCATCGGTCGGCGGCGCTCACGTGATGAAGATCAAGCATAGTTCCGTCCTCCCCGCGCGTCCGGGGGAATCCAGCATCCGTTCAGCGGCGCCTTGCGGGGACACGGTCCGGCCGGTAGGAATCGAGCTCCGGTGACCCGTGGCCGTGAATCTCCCGGCAGATCAGCGCGGCGAGAAAGGGACCGAGCGTGATGCCGCTGTGGGTGACGGCGGTGTACAGACCGGGCCGCTGGAAGCCGGTGAGCGGATACCCGTCGACGGGCAGCGGGCGGACGCACCGCCGCACTCCGGCGACCTCCGCGGTCAGTCCGGGGACGAGCGTGCGCGCTCGCGCGAGGAGCTCGGCGCCGACCGCCCGGACCAGCGCCGGGGCGGCCGACTCGTCGACACCGGCGTCCAGGTCGTCGGCCTCCAGGACGAGCCCCCCGTCCTCCGCCTGGCGGGCGGACAGGCCAGGCGCGTGGACGAGACCGTTGAGGACGTCCCGCGCCGTGGAGGTGGTGGCGACGAGGCATGGGGCGGCCGAGCCGGGCTCTGACGGGTCGACCAGCGGAAGGGGGACGCCGGCGGTGGCCAGGAGCGCTGGGCCGTGCCGGCCCGCCGCGCAGATCGTGAGGTCGGCGTCCAGGTCCCGGCCGTCGTCCAGCCGCACTCCGGTCACGCGGTCGCCCTCGGTGTTGAGGCGGACCGCGCGGTGACCGGTGACGATGCCGGCACCCGACTCACGTGCGCGCCGCGCCAGAGCTCGCGCGGCGGAGCCTCCCTGCACGTAGCCCTCGTCGGGGTAGTGCGCGATGAGGGCGTCCTGCGGAGCCCGGACGTGCGGTTCGAGCTCGCGTAACCGGTCGAGGCCGATCAGTTCGGCGGCGTAGCCGAGGTCGGCGAGACGAGCGACCCGGTCGGCCAGCCGGCCTTTCGCGTCCTCGGTGGTCGCCCACGTGGTGTTGCCCGCCGGCCGGTACCAGGCCGGGTCGCCGAACCCGGCGGCCAGGTCCCGCCAGGCGGACATCGCCGCCGTCCGAAACCGGTGGTAGGCCGGGTCTCCGGGGTCGTTGGCATTGATCCAGGCATAGCTGGTGCCGGACGTCCCGGCGCCGGGCTCCCGCTCCTCGATCACCGTGACCTCGTCCCGCGGACCCGAGCGGCCGCCGCGTTCCGCACGGGTGAGCCGGTCCGCCAGCGCGGCCCCGATGATCCCTGCACCAACGACCAGTATCCGCATGCCCTCAGGATGACAGCGCACGGACGTCGCGGAACGGCCTCAATCGGTCGCCGCGAGCGGCGCCCCTCGGTGAGCGCGGTTCTGCGGTGGGCGGAATGCATGGGCTCGCCGGCGCCGCCGACTTACGATGAGCGCATGGCCGAGACCGCCCGACCGCTCATGCCCGCCGACGACACGCCGGACAAGCCGACCGCGCCGCGCCGGCCGACGGAGCCGCTCTGGCGCGACGCGCTCGGCCAGTGCCTCAGGCGACTGCGCCTGGAGCGCGGCGAGATCCTGACCGAGACCGCCCGCCGTGCCGGGGTCTCACCGCAGTACCTCTCCGAGATGGAACGCGGCGTCAAGGAACCTTCGAGCGAGATGATCGCCGCGGTCGCCGGCGCCCTGGACGTGTCGCTCGGTGATCTGACGCTCGCGATCGCGACGACCCTCCTGGCCGTGCCGGCCGGAGCCGCTCCGGCCGGCCCGACCTGCCAGGCCGCCTACGCACTGGCCGCGTAGGCGGCCCCCGAGCTAGACGGGGAGCGGCTGCCGCTCCTCGATCACGTGGTCGACGAGGCCGTAGTCCAGTGCCGTGTTCGCCGTGAACACGCGGTCGCGGTCCGTGTCGGCGCGCAGTGTCGCGGTGTCCTGCCCGGTGTGCCGGGAGAGGATGTGCTCGATGTCCGCGCGGACGCGGACGACCTCGTCCGCCTGGAGGATGAGGTCCGGGATCGCTCCCCGGCTCTGCCCCGTCGGCTGGTGCAGGACCACGCGGGTATGGGGCAGCGCCGCGCGCTTGCCGGGGGTGCCCGCGGCGAGGAGCACGGCGCCGACGGCGACCGCCTGGCCGACGCACGTCGTCGCCACCTCCGGACGGATGTAGCGCAGCGTGTCGTACACGGCGAGCATCGCGCTCGGGTCTCCGCCCTCGCAGTTGATGTACAGCTGGATGTCGCGTTCGGGGCTGTCGGATTCCAGGTAGAGCAGCTGCGCGACGAGAGCGTTCGCGACTCCCGCGTCGATGGCGGTGCCGAGATAGATGATCCGCTCCGTCAGCAGGTGCGAGTAGACGTCCATGATCCGTTCACCGCGAGGGTGCTGCGCGATGACGTTGGGGATCGTGTAGGTGCTCATCGGACGGCTCCTTCGGACGGGGCACCGAGCCCGATGGGCCGGTGGCTGGTCGGCACGACTTCGTCGAACGTGCTGACGACCGCGTCGATGAACCCGTAGTCGAGCGCCTCCTGCGCCGTGTACCAGCGATCGTGCAGCGAGTCTTCGAAGACCCGTTCCAGGGGCTGCCCGGTGTCCTCGGCGATGAGCCCGAGCACCGTGTCGCGGGTGTGGCGCAGGTCGTTGGCCTGCAGTTCGATGTCGACGGCGGCGCCGGCGATTCCGGCGGAGCCCTGGTGCATCAGCACGCGGGCGTGCGGCATGGCGCGGCGTTTGCCGCGGGTTCCGGACGACAGCAGGAACTGGCCGGCGCTGTAGGCGATGCCGAGCACCACCGTGGACACGTCGCACGGAATGAGCCGCATGACATCGCGGATCGCGAGCATCGACGGCACCGACCCGCCGGGGGAATGGATCCACAGCGCGATGTCGGTCGACGAGTCCTCCCGCGCCAGCGTGATCAGCTGCGTCGCCAGCAGGGTGCCATTGTCGTCGTCGAGAGGGCCGTCGAGCACGAGAACGCGCTGCTGGTAGAGCTCGCGCCGCACTCGTTCGTTGAACAACGGGACTTTCTGTTCCTCGCTCATGCCCCAACTCTGCGTCGGCGCGTGCACCGCTCCCAGCCATATCCGCCCACGGCGGATCCGCCCAGAGCAGCGCGGATCAGTGCCGGCCGGCCGGCGCGCGTCAGCGGACCCTCACCAGGACGCTTCCGTAAGCGAAGCGTCCATTCCCATCAGAGGCGACCGCGACGATGAGGGCCGATCCGGGTCTCACCGCCGTCACCGGGTCCGGGAAAGGCGTGTCGAGACCATCGGTGCCGCGGATCGCGCCGACGGCGCCGACGGTCTCCCGGCCTGCCTGGACGGCGACATATGTCGGCGGGGAGTTCGTCGCCGCCTGAATCCGCGGCCTCGTCCCGACCGTGGCCCGGGTCGCCGGGGAGAGAATCCTTGTGGTCGCGGCGACTTCGGGATCGATCCGTCCGTCCTCAGTTCCGTCGGCCATCGAGTGGACGACGACGGCACCGACCGGGCGCAGGGTCCTGTTCTCGACGAGCAGATAGAAGAAGGCGCTGGGCGTGCCTCTTCCATTGGTGGTCGAGGTGATCTGCCGCCATGTCGCCGGCCCCTTCGGGCGTATATCGAGTCGGGTCATGGCCGCCCGCAGGCCGCCGGCCGAGCCGTATCGCCGCTGCGCTTGGGGAGTGAGCAGCTCCCACGCGGACCGGACATCGCCCTGACCGAGGACGGCCTGCCACTTCCGCGGCACATCCCTGATCGCGCTGGTGTCGGGCGGCAGCTTGCAGCAGGGACCGGAATCGTCGGATCGGCCCGCGTGATGCCAGATCACCGCGCCCGCCGCCAGCACGGTCAGCAGCACGACCACGGCGACGATGGGCGCCGGACCCGCACGTAGCGGCCCGCGTCGTTTCGGGGCCGGGGCCGGAGCCGTCATCCACGTTCTCCTCGCGTCGCAGGTGCCGAGGTCAGACGGCGGGGCCGGCGGCGAGGTTCCCCAGGAGGCGCCCATGAGCGATGCCCGGGGGGGCGCCGATGAGTTCCGGGCTGGCGGGTGGTCTACCTGGTCATGGCTACGCAAACGCTCCAGACACCCGAAGTCGATCTCGTCTACGACGTCCACGGTCCGCTGCCGGCCGCCGACGGACGGTCGCCGCTGGTCATGATCGGCCAGCCCATGGACGCGAGCGGCTTCCGCACGCTCGCGTCGTACTTCCCCGAGCGCACCGTGATCACCTACGACCCGCGCGGTCTCGGCCGCAGCACCCGCAAGGACGGCCGGGTCGACAACGTGCCCGAGGTCCAGGCCGCCGACGTGCACGCCCTCATCGAGGCGCTCGGCGCGGGCCCGGTCGAGATGCTCGCCAGCAGCGGCGGTGCGGTGACCGCGCTCGCCCTGGTGACGGCGCACCCCGACGACGTGACCACCCTGGTGGCGCACGAGCCGCCGCTCATCCCGGTCCTTCCCGACGCCCGGGCCGCCGGGCGCGCCCGGGACGGCGTCCGGGACGCCTACGAGGCCAAGGGCTGGGGCGCCGGCATGGCGGCGTTCATCGCCATGACGTCGTGGCAGGGCGAGTTCACCGACGACTACTTCGCCCGGCCCGCACCCGATCCCGCCGCCTTCGGGATGCCGGCCGAGGACGACGGCTCCCGCGACGATCCGCTGCTCTCCGACCGGTCCTGGGCGGTCAGCGACTACCGGCCCGACGCCGGTGCGCTCGCCGCGGCGCCCACGCACGTCGTGATCGCGGTGGGTGAGGAGTCCGGCGGCACCTTCACCGGACGCACCGCGGTGGCGACGGCCGAGCTGCTCGGGCAGCAGGTGACGGTGTTCCCGAGCCATCACGGCGGCTTCATGGGCGGCGAGTTCGGTTACGCGGGCCAGCCCGAGGCGTTCGCGCACAGGTTGCGCCAGGTCCTCGACGGCGCCTGACGGCCGCCGCTCTCATCCGATCTTTCTCCGGGGCGACCGCGCGCGATGGGCGGCCGCCCCAGTAGGGTGTGCTGTTTTATCAGCCAGGGCGTGGAAGACCGAGGTGGGTTCGGATGAGCGCGTCACTCCAGCCGGACACGGGTGAAGGCATGCGGCGATGGCTGCTGCAGGGGCTGCACCGCCCCGGCCGCAAGGCCGGCCCGCACCACCGGCCGGCCCCCTCCCACGAGGACGCGCCCCACAAGCAGCACCGCTGGTGGCAGGTGATGTGCCTGACCGGCGTCGACTACTTCTCCACCCTGGGCTACCAGCCGGGCATCGCCGCGCTGGCGGCGGGCGCTCTCAGCCCGATCGCCACGCTGCTGCTGGTGGCGCTGACCCTGTTCGGGGCACTGCCCGTGTACCGGTCGGTGGCCGGGCTGAGCCCGTACGGGCTGGGCTCGCTGTCGATGCTGGAACGGCTGCTGCCCGGGTGGCGCGGCAAGCTGCTGGTGCTGTTCCTGCTCGGTTTCGTCGCGACGGCGTTCATCGTCACGATCACCCTTTCGGCCGCCGACGCGACGGCCCACCTGCTGCACAACCCGTTCGTGCCGGACGCGATGGCGGGCTGGCAGGTGCCCGTCACGCTGGTGCTGATCGCCGCGCTCGGCGGCATCTTCCTGGTCGGGTTCAGCGAGGCCATCTCCATCGCCGTGGTGCTGGTGGCGGTCTACCTCACCCTGAACGTCGTGGTGGTCGGGACGGCGCTGGCCAAGGTCGTGACGCATCCGGGGCTGGTCACCGACTGGGGCAACGTGCTGACCGCCGAGCACGCCAACCCGGTCGCGATGATCGCGGTGTCGCTGTTCGTCATGCCCAAGCTCGCTCTGGGGCTGTCGGGGTTCGAGACCGGAGTGGCCGTGATGCCGCTGGTCAAGGGCGAACTGGAGCAGCGCATCCAGGGCACGCGCAAGCTGCTGACCACGGCGGCCGCCATCATGAGCGTCTTCCTGATCACCTCCAGCTTCGCCACGACCGTGCTGATCCCGAAGAAGGAGTTCGAGGAGGGCGGGAAGGCCAACGGCCGGGCGCTGGCCTACCTCGCGCACGAGAACCTGGGCGACTGGTTCGGCACCGCCTACGACATCAGCACCATCGCCATCCTGTGGTTCGCCGGCGCCTCCGCCATGGCCGGGTTGATCAACATCGTCCCGCGGTACCTGCCGAGGTACGGGATGGCGCCGGACTGGACCCGCGCGACCCGTCCGCTGGTCCTCATCTTCACGGTCGTCTCGTTCGGGATCACGCTGCTGTTCGGCGCGGAGGTCGAGGCGCAGGGCGGCGCGTACGCCACGGGCGTGCTGGCACTGATCCTGTCCGCGGCGGTCGCCGCCACGCTCGCGGCCTGGAAGAGCGGCCGGCGCCGCCTCGGCGCCGCGTTCGGCCTGGTCACGCTGATCCTGGTGTACGCGACCGTCGCCAACATCATCGAGCGCCCCGACGGCCTGGTGATCGCGGTGCTGTTCTGCATCGCGATCGTGGTGACGTCGCTGATCTCCCGCGCGACCCGCTCCACCGAACTGCGCATCACGGGCGTCGACTTCGACCCGGCCGCCCGCCGCTTCCTGGAGGAGGCCGGCGAGCTGCGGATCATCGCCAACGAACCCGACGAACGCGACCGCCAGGAGTACCTGGACAAGGCCGAGGAGGCGTGGGCCCTGCACCGCCTGCGCGACGACGAGGGACTGCTGTTCCTGGAGGTGACCGTCTCCGACGCCTCGGAGTTCGAGTCCACCGTGCAGGTCACCGGGGAGGAACGGCACGGCTACCGGATCCTGCGCACCGAGAGCCCGAGCATCGCCAACGCCATCGCCGCGATCCTGCTTCATATCCAGGAGGAGACCGGCAAGCACCCGCACGTCTACTTCCACTGGGTGGAAGGCAACCCGGTCGGCGCGCTGCTGCGCTACCTGATCTTCGGTGGCGGCGACATCCCACCCCTCACCCGCGAGATCCTCCGCCAGGCCGAGCCGGACATCGAGCGCCGGCCCATCGTCCACGTCGGCTGACCATACGGAGCCGCGTGATCACACCGTGACAGCGGCGCCCGGTGTGATCCATGGCACGTCCGCCTTGCCTCCTGGTAAGTTGATTGTCTGACCTGCGGCGACGGGAGATGGGACTCCTGCGGGGGCGGAGCGCATGACATCGGACGCGCACACCGAAGGGCTGCCAGTGGCTATGGAGCTCCAGCAGCCCTTCATCGACTGGGCGTTCACCCAGTCGGCGTTCGCGCTCGCCGTCCATGACAGGAACCTGGTGGTCCTGCGCGTCAACGAGCGCCTGTGCCAGATGTTCCAGACGACCGAGGACCGCCTTCGCGGACGGCGCATCGCCGAGACGTACCCCACCCCCCAGTTCCACACCCTGGAGCGGTACATGCGCCAGGTGCTCGAAACCGGGGAGCCGGTGCAGCGGGAGACCTACCGCCGCGTGCCGGGCGAGACCCGCGAGCGGGCCTGGTCGGTGTCCATCTCCCCCCTCAAGGACGAGGCGGGCAGCACACAGGGCATCCTGATCGGGGTCCTCGACGTCACCGAGCAGTACCGGACGCGGCAGCGGCTGAGCCTGGTGAACGAGGCGAGCACGGCCATCGGCACCACCCTGAACATCACCAGGACCGCCCAGGAGCTCGTCGACGTGGCCGTGCCGCAACTGGCCGACCTCGCCATCGTCGATCTGCTCGACAGCGTCTTCCAGGGGGACGAGCCGCTCCCCGGGCCACTGCCCGCCACGGTCGCGCTGCGCCGCACCGCCCACCAGTCCGTCAACGAGGGCGTCCCGGAAACCGTGATCAAGATCGGCGACATCGATCACTATCCGGACACCGCCCCCTCGGCCCGCGCCCTGGCCACGGGCGAGACGGTGACGACCGGCTTCCACGACCCCTCGTTCCTTCCCTCGATCAGCCACAACCCCGACCGGGCGGACAGCGTCCGCAAGCACGGGCTCCACTCGGTCATCACGGTGCCGATCCGGGCCAGGGGCCTCACCCTCGGCGTCGCCGCGTTCCTGCGCGGCCGCCGCCCGGACCCCTTCGAAGCCGACGACGTGCTCATCGCCGAGGAGCTCACCGCGAGGGCGGCCGTCTGCCTGGACAACGCCCGCCGGTACACCCGCGAGCACACCACCGCGCTGGCGCTGCAGCGCAGCCTGCTGCCCCGGCGGATCCCGGAGACCTCGGCCGTGCAGGTCGCGGGCCGCTACCTGCCCGCGAGCTCCCATGCCGGCGTCGGCGGCGACTGGTTCGACGTCATACGCCTGTCGGGCGCTCGCGTCGCCCTGGTCGTCGGCGACGTCGTCGGGCACGGGCTGCAGGCGTCCGCCACAATGGGCCGGCTCCGCACGGCGGTGCGCACGCTCGCCGACATCGACCTGGCGCCCGACGAGCTGCTCACCCACCTGGACGACCTGGTCGGCCGGCTCGCCCCCGAGTCCGACACCGCCGAGGGGGCGCACGACGTCGGGGCCACCTGCCTGTACGTCGTCTACGATCCGGCGTCCCGCCGGTGCAGCATGGCCCGCGCCGGGCACTGCCCGCCCGCGCTCATCGGCCCCGGCGGCGGGGTCGAGTTCGTCGACCTGCCCGCCGGCCCACCGCTCGGTCTCGGCGGCCTGCCCTTCGAAAGCGCCGACGTCGAGCTTCCCGAAGGCAGCACCCTCGTCCTCTACACCGACGGCCTCGTCGAGTCCCGCGGCTTCGACATCGACGCAGGGCTGGAACGCCTGCGGCACGCGCTGTCGGCGCCGTCCCTGTCGCCGACCGCGTCGCTGGACGACGTCTGCGACCACGTTCTCGGAACCGTCCTGCCCGCCCGCCCCATGGACGACGCCGCCCTGCTGGTCGCGCGCACCCGGTCGCTGAGCCCCGGCCACGTCGCCACCTGGGACCTGCCCGCCGACCCGGCGATCGTCGCCGACGCCCGCCGGGAGGTGGGCGAGCGGCTCGCCGCGTGGGGTCTCGACGAGCTCGGGTTCGTCACCGAGCTCGTCGTCAGCGAGCTGGTCACCAACGCGATCCGGCACGCCGGGGGCCCGATCCGGCTCCGTCTCATCCGGGACCGGACGCTCATCTGCGAAGTCGCCGACGGAAGCCAGACCGCTCCGCACATGCGCCGGGCGCGCGTCTTCGACGAGGGCGGCCGCGGCCTGCTCCTGGTGGCCCAGCTCACCCAGAGCTGGGGGTCCCGGCAGACACCGGAGGGCAAGACCATCTGGGCCGAACAGGCCCTTCCCTGACCGCGACGGGGCCCGCCCATGCCGGGCGGGCGCCGCCGCGCGCCACCTGGCTCACCGGGGCCCGCGACGAGCCCGAGAGCCCGTGCCCGCGCTGCGGAACGCCCCTCTCCGGGCGTCGCGTCTCCGGCCGCCGGACGGTCTGGTGCCGCATCTGCCAGCCGGCATGACCGGGTCTCTGGGCGTTCTCTAGAGGCCGAGACGCCGGGCGTGCCGGGTGAGGAAGGCGGTGACCTCGTCGGCGGGCTTGTCGGGCAGGCCCCACATGATCTCGGTGACGCCGGCCTCCTCCCACGCCGCCATGTCCTCCGCCGAGGGGCGTGTGGCGGCCAGGACGGAGATCTCCGGCCGTCCGGCGCGTCCCGCGTCCGCCCAGGCCGCGTGGAGGGCGGCGGCCTTGGCCAGGATGTCGCGTTCGGCCGGGGTGGTCATCCACCCGTCGGCGTGGGCGGCGATCCACGCGAGCGTCTTCGGGCCGCCGCCCGCCCCGATCATCAGCGGGACGTGCGGCTGGGCGGGCTTGGGCCACGCCCAGGACGGGCCGAACGAGACGAACTGTCCAGAGTAGGACGCCTGCTCCTGCGTCCACAGTGCTCGCATGGCCTCCACGTACTCGCGCAGCACCGTCCGTCGCGAGGCGGCGGGGACGCCGTGGTCGGCGAGCTCGTCGGTGTTCCAGCCGAATCCGGCGCCGATCGTGACCCGCCCGCCCGACAGGTGGTCGAGCGTCGCGATGGTCTTGGCGAGTGTGATCGGATCGGACTCCACCGGAAGCGCCACGGCGGTGGCGAGCCGGATCGCGGACGTCCCGGTGACCGCGGACGCGAGCGAGACCCAGGGATCGAGCGTGCGCGTGTAGCGGTCGTCCGGGAGCGTCTCGTCGCCGGTGCCGGGGTGCGCGGCCTGGCGCTTGACCGGGATGTGCGTGTGCTCGGGGACGTAGAAGGTGTGGAACCCGTTCTCCTCGGCGGCCTTCGCGGCGGCGGCGGGCGTGATGCCCCGGTCACTGGTGAAGAGCACGATGCCGTGTCGCATGAAGGCGATACTAGAACGCGTTCTAACGCAGCGCCGGGGCCGGCCCGCTCAGCGGTCGCGGCGCAGCGCCCTCGGCACGGCGGTGGCACTCCGGCCGATCTTGAAGCTGACCGAGTTGCGGACGGACTCCAGCTCCTTGCGGGCGCGGGCGAGCCCCTCCTCCGCTCGGGCCAGCCGCTTCTCCGACTTGGCGAGACGGTCCTTCAGCCCCTTCACGTCGTTCGGCTTGGAGCGCGCCGCCGACTTGCCCTTGACGCGGACGAGGCGCCGCCCGGCGACCTGCTGGGTCTCGTGCCAGGCGTCGTCCCGCCCGGCCAGCCAGTCGAGCAGCTCGTCCTGGACGGCGGCGGCGTCGCCCCACGTGCCGTAGAGCTTCTGGGTGGTGACGCAGATCGGGCGCAGCCCGTCGACGGCCACCGACTCCCACACCGCTGCGGCGACCCCGGGAGTGTGCTCGGACCGGTAGTCGTCGCACACGACGATCCCCTCGGGGGGGAGCATGGCGCGCGCGGCCCGGATGTCGCCGTGCACGTGCTCGTACAGATGGGACGCGTCCACGTGCACGAACCGGCAGGTCCCGGGCTGGACGTGGTCCAGGATCAGCGAGGTCGGACCTTGGACGATCTCCGGGAGCGTGTCGTGGAAGGCGCGGTAGTTCGCCTCGAACGCCTGGCGCGTCAGGGTGGAGTACGAGCCCTTCATCTCCGCCTGGTTGGAGTCGTCCGGCGCCTCGGAGTCGAACAGGTCGCACACGGTGAAGGTCTCGCCCTCACGCCGGTGGCGGCCCATGAGGATCGCGCTCTTGCCGAGGTAGGAGCCGAGCTCCACGAGATCGCCGCTCTGTCCCCCGCGTTCCTGGCGTTCCAGGAACCAGGTGAAGAGCAGTTGGTCGACCTTGGGGAACCACCCCTTGACGTCGTCGAGGGTGGCGGGGGGGTCGGTCTCTTGGCTGATCATAGGACGGCTCCAGCGTCATCGTGTTCGGGAGCGGGGGGACACGAAAGGAGGTCGTCATGATAGGTGAGACTGCCAGTATGGCAACATCCGGCCATTTTGTGTATCCGCTCGGTGACGAACCCGGCCGGGGGTGCTGTTGACAGGGGCGCCGGCGGAGCCGTACGGTTCGGCTGATTCACGGTTGCCCGAGGGAAATCCGGTGAGATGCCGGTGCGGACGCGCCACTGTATCCGGGACGCAGATCCCGGGAGCCAGGTCGCTCGGGTGATCGCGACCTCATTGTCCGGGACGCGCAAGATCCCCTACGGAGGCTCCGTGAGCACGCTGTCGGCTCGACACATCCCCCTTCCCCGCCTCATTCCCTGGCTGCTCGCGGTGCCCGCGCTGCTGCTCCTCGGCTACCTCGTCCTGATGGACAACGGCGCCGTGTCGCAGACCGGCGGCTACCTCCACGAGCTGATGCACGACGGGCGGCACCTGCTCGGCGTGCCCTGCCACTAGGCCGCCGCATGGTGCGCACCCTGCTGGTCAGGGGCCTGCTTCTGGGCCTGCTGGCCGGTCTCGTCGCGGGCGTTTTCGCGTTCGCGGCCGGCGAGCCCCGCATCGACGAGGCGATCGCCTTGGAGAAGGCCGCCGCCGCACACGAGCACGAGCACGGCGCCGGCGCGCATGAGCACGAGCACGGCGAAGAGGTGAGCCGCGGCACGCAGAAGGCCGGGCTCTTCCTCGCCACCGGGCTCTACGGGCTCGCCGTCGGCGGCGTGTTCGCACTCGTCTTCGCCGGACTGCGCGGACGGGTCGGCCCCCGGTCGGACGGCGGGCTCGCGCTCGCCACCGCGGGGACGGCCTTCGCCGCGGTCATCCTCGTCCCGTTCGTGAAGTATCCGGCGAACCCGCCGGCGGTGGGCGACCCCGAGACGATCAACACCCGAACCGTGCTGTACCTGGCGATGATCGGTGTCGGGCTGCTGTCCGCCGCCATCGCCGTGACCACGGCGCGCAGCGTGCCGGGCGGGCCGTGGGCCCGGTGGCCGGCGGCCGTGCTCGCGTTCGTCGTCCCGGTGGCGGTGGCGTCGCTGCTGCTTCCCGGGGTGGACGAGGTGCCGGACGGGTTCCCCGCCACGCTGCTGTGGCAGTTCCGCATCACATCGCTCGGGACGCAGCTGGTGTTCTGGGCGTCCTTCGGGACGTTGTTCGGGTGGTTCTGCGACCGGGCGGCGCGTCCCGCGCGGGCCCCCGCACCGGCCTGAACGGGGTGCTGCTCGTCCGGCACGCGACGTCGGCGGGGATGCGGGACGCCCGGTTCCCCGCGGATCCCGCCGCCGACGCGTCCGGCCTGGCCAGGGCGAGGGCCCTGGCCGGGTCGCTGCCGGACGGCGACGCGTGGTCGTCCCCTGCCCAAGCCGCCCGGGAGACCTGCGCCGCGCTCGGTCTCGACGCCCGCACCGAGGCCGCCCTCGCCGAGGCCGACCACGGCCGGTGGGCGGGCGTCCGCTACGCGCGGGTCGCGCGGGACGAGCCGGACGCGCTCGCGAGCTGGCTGGCGGACCCGCACGCCGTCCCGCACGGCGGCGAGAGCCGCGCCGCCCTCGCGGCACGCGTCGCGGCCTGGCTCGGCACGGGGCCGTCCGGGATCGCGGTCTGCGACGCGGGCGTCATCCGTGCCGCGCTCGGGCACGCCCTCGGCCTCGCCGTCCCGGCGGCCGACCGGATCGACGTCGCGCCGCTGTCCACCACGAGGCTCACCGCCGTCCGGGACGGCTGGCGGGTCGCCCACGTCAACCGGAAGGTCCTCGATTGAACGCCACGTACCCGTTCAGCGCCGTCGTCGGGCTGGACGACCTGAAGCTGGCGCTGCTGCTCAACGCCGTCTCGCCACGGGTCGGCGGTGTGCTGGTCCGGGGCGAGAAGGGCACCGCCAAGTCGACGATCGTGCGGGCGCTGGCCGCCCAGCTGCCCGCCGTGGACGTCGTGGCCGGCTGCCGGTTCGGGTGCGACCCGGCGGCACCCGACCCGCTGTGCCCGGACGGCCCGCACGAGGCGGGCGGCCCGGCCGGGCGGCGGCCGTCGGCGCTGGTGGAGCTGCCGGTCGGCGCGTCCGAGGACCGGCTCGCCGGATCGCTGGACGTCGAGCGGGCGCTGACCGAGGGCGTCAAGGCGTTCGAGCCGGGGTTGCTCGCGGCGGCGCACCGCGGCGTCCTCTACGTGGACGAGGTGAACCTGCTGCACGACCACCTGGTGGACCTGCTGCTGGACGCCGCCGCGCTCGGCACCTGCTATGTCGAGCGCGAGTCGGTGTCGGTGCGGCACGCGGCCCGGTTCCTGCTGGTCGGCACGATGAACCCCGAGGAGGGCGAGCTGCGCCCCCAGCTCCTCGACCGGTTCGGGCTGACGGTCGAGGTGAAGGCGTCGCGGGAGCCGAAGGAGCGCGCCGAGGTCGTCCGGCGGCGGCTGGCGTTCGAGGCGGATCCCGCCGCGTTCGCGGCGCGGTGGGCGGACGCGGAGTCCGGTCTCGCGGACCGCATCTCCGCCGCGCGGGAGCGGCTGCACGGCGTGCGGCTGCCGGACGAGCGGCTGGAGCAGATCGCGGCCGTGTGCGCCGGGTTCGAGGTGGACGGGCTGCGCGCCGACCTCGTCACGGCGAACGCCGCCCTCGCGCACGCCGCCTGGCAGGGGCGGGACGCGGTCACGGCCGAGGACGTGCGCGCCGCGGCCCGGCTGTCGCTTCCGCACCGGCGCCGCCGCGACCCGTTCGACGCGCCCGGCCTGGACGAGTCGCTGCTGGACGAACTCCTGGACGGCTCGTCCCCCGACGACGATGACCCGCCCCCGGGCGGCGGTGTTCCGCCGGGTGACGGCGGCCCGCCGGACGACGGCGGGGGCCGCGCCGATTCCCAGGCGGGGCCGGAGTCCGCCAGGGAGCAGGGCGAGCGCGAGGAGCGGTCCGGGGGCGGCGGCGAGCGGGTGGCGGCGGTGGCGGCGCCGCACGCGGTGCCGCTGCTGGAGGTTCCCGGTGTCGGTGACGGCGTGGCGGGCCGGCGGTCCCGGTCGCGGACGGCGCGGGGCCGGGTCACCGGGGCACGCCGCCCGTCCGACCGGGTCCGGGACCCGCACGTGGTGGCGACGCTGCTGGCCGCCGCCCCGCACCAGAGGGCGCGCGGCCGGTCCGGCGCGGGCCTGCTGCTGAAGCCCGGTGACCTGCGCGAGGCGGTCCGCGAGGGCCGGGAGGGCAACCTCGTGCTGTTCGTGGTGGACGCCAGCGGCTCGATGGCCGCGCGCCGCCGCATGACGACGGTGAAGACCGCCGTCCTCAGCCTGCTGCTGGACGCCTACCAGCGCCGCGACAAGGTCGGCCTGATCACGTTCCGGGGGCGGACCGCCGACCTCGTCCTGCCGCCGACGTCCTCGGTCGAGGCCGGCGCGGCGCGGCTGCGGGCGCTGCCGACCGGGGGCCGCACGCCGCTGGCCGCCGGGCTCGTCCGTGCCGCGGAGGTGCTGCGCGCCGAGCGGCTGCGCGACCCGGCGCGGCGCCCGCTGCTCGTGGTCGTCACCGACGGGCGGGCGACCGCGGGCGGCGACGCGGACCGGGCCGCCGGGCTGCTGGCGGGGACCGCCGGGATCGTCGTGGACTGCGAGGACGGCCCGGTCCGGCTCGGCCTGGCGGGACGGCTGGCGGCCCGGCTCGGGGCGCGGCTCGTCCCGCTGGCGGAGCTCGACGGAATCGTTCGCGACCACAGGAAGGCGGCCTGACATGCCGCAGGGGAAGCCCGTGTCCGTCCCCGAGGACGGCCTCACCACCCGGCAGCGCCGCAACCGGCCGCTGCTGATCGTCCACACCGGCCCCGGGAAGGGGAAGTCGACCGCCGCGTTCGGGATGGCGCTGCGGGCGTGGAACCAGGGCTGGCCGGTCGGGGTGTTCCAGTTCGTGAAGTCGGCGAAGTGGCGCATCGGCGAGGAGCGGGCGCTGCGGGTGCTGGGGGCGAGCGGCGAGGGCGGCCCGGTCGCCTGGCACAAGATGGGCGAGGGCTGGTCGTGGATCCAGCGTCCCGGGACCGAGGACGACCACGCGGCGGACGCGCGGGAGGGCTGGGAGCAGATCAAGCGGGACCTGGCCGCCGAGACGTACCGTTTCTATGTGCTGGACGAATTCACCTACCCGCTCAAGTGGGGCTGGATCGACCTGGACGACGTGCTCGAAGCGCTCACCGGCCGTCCCGGTAACCAGCATGTCGTCATCACCGGGCGGGACGCGCCGGACCGGCTCGCCGAGGCCGCCGACCTGGTCACGGAGATGGGCAAGGTCCGGCACCCGATGGACGCCGGGCAGAAGGGGCAGCGGGGCATCGAGTGGTGATCCCCCGCCTGGTCGTCGCGGCGCCGTCGTCCGGCTCCGGGAAGACGACCGTCGCGACGGGGCTGATCGCGGCGCTGCGGGCGCGCGGCCTGCGGGTGTCGCCGCACAAGGTCGGACCCGACTACATCGACCCCGGCTACCACGCGCTCGCGGCGGGGCGTCCCGGCCGCAACCTCGATCCGTGGCTCACGGGCGAGGACCGGGTGGCGCCGCTGTTCCTGCACGGCGCAGCCGGCTGCGACGTGGCCGTGGTCGAGGGTGTGATGGGCCTGTTCGACGGGCGCGGCGACACCGGGTTCGCGTCCACGGCGCATGTCGCGGCGCTTCTCGCGGCGCCGGTGGTGCTGGTCGTGGACGCGGCGCGGCAGAGCCGGTCGGTGGCCGCGCTCGTGCACGGGTTCGCGACGTTCGAGCCGGGTGTGCGGATCGGCGGCGTGATCCTCAACCGGGTGGGCTCGGACCGGCATGAGGAGCTGTGCCGGAGCGCGCTGGAGGCGACGGGCGTGCCGGTGCTCGGCGCGGTCCGGCGGGACGACGCGGTCGTGACGCCGTCCCGCCATCTGGGCCTGATCCCGGCGGCGGAGCGGGAGGCGGAGGCGGTCCGGGCGGTGGAGCGGCTCGGCGAACTGGTCGGCCGGTCCTGTGATCTGGACGCGCTGCTGCGGCTGGCCGGCACCGCTCCCCCGCTGCCCGGGCCCGCGTGGGACCCGTCCGAACATGTGACGCCGGTGGACGGCCGGCCGGTCGTCGCCGTCGCGGGCGGCGCCGCGTTCACCTTCTCCTATGCGGAGCATGTGGAGCTGCTGCGCGCGGCGGGCGCCGATGTGGCCGTCTTCGACCCGCTGCGGGACGAGAGGCTCCCGGCCGGAACCGGCGCGCTCGTCATCGGCGGCGGGTTCCCGGAGGTGCACGCCGCCGGCCTGGCCGCCAACGCGCCGCTGCTCGCCGAGGTCGCGGCGTTCCCGGGCCCGATCGCCGCCGAGTGCGCCGGGCTCCTCTATCTGTGCGAGCGGCTCGACGGGCAGAGGATGTGCGGGCGCGTCCCGGGAAGTGCGCGGATGACGTCCCGGCTGACACTGGGATACCGGGAGGCGGTCGCGGTGGCGGAGTCGCCGCTGACCCGTCCGGGCGAGCGGTTCCGCGGGCACGAGTTCCACCGGACCGCCCTGACCACCGACGCGGATCCGCTGTTCCGCTGGAAGGACGGCTCCGACGGGTTCGGGGACGAACGGATCACCGCGTCCTACCTCCACCTGCACTGGGCGGGATGCCCGGAGGCGGCTCAGCGGCTCGTGTCGTCCTCCAGGTCTCCCTCCGTCTTGAGGTAGACCTCCTGGAGCCCCTGGAGCGTCTCCGGGTCGGGATGCTCCCACATGCCGCGTTCGGCGGCCTCCAGCAGCCGCTCGGCGATGCCGTGCAGCGCCCATGGGTTCGACTCCGCCATGAACTCGCGGTTCTCCTCGTCGAGGACGTAGGCGGCGGTGAGCTTGTCGTACATCCAGTCGGCCATGACACCGGTGGTGGCGTCGTAGCCGAACAGGTAGTCGACGGTCGCGGCCAGCTCGAACGCGCCCTTGTACCCGTGCCGCCGCATCGCGGCCAGCCACTGCGGGTTGACGACGCGGGCCCGGAAGATCCGCGCGGTCTCCTCCGAGAGGGTGCGGGTACGGACGGCGTCCGGGCGGGTGCTGTCCCCGACGTACGCCTCCGGGGCCCGGCCGGTCAGCGCGCGGACGGTCGCGATCATCCCGCCGTGGTACTGGAAGTAGTCGTCGGAGTCGGCGATGTCGTGCTCGCGGGTGTCGACGTTCTTGGCGGCGACGGCGATCCGCCGGTAGGCGCTCTCCATGTCGGCGCGGGCGGGGACGCCGTCCAGGTCGCGTCCGTAGGCGTGGCCGCCCCACACCGCGTACACCTCGGCGAGGTCGGCGTCGTCGCGCCAGTTGCGGCTGTCGATGAGCGGCAGCAGCCCGGCCCCGTAGGCGCCCGGCGCGGACCCGAAGACGCGCAGCGTGGCCCGCCGCTCGTCGCCGTGCTGCTCGCGGTCGGCCTTCACGTGGGCCCGGACGTAGTTGTCGGTGCCGGGCTCGTCCAGGCCGGCGACCAGCCGGACGGCGTCGTCCAGCATGGCGACGACGTGCGGGAACGCGTCCCGGAAGAAGCCGCTGATGCGGACGGTCACGTCGATGCGCGGCCTCTTGAGCTCCGCGACCGGGATCGGCTCCAGCGCCGTGACGCGGCGGGACGCCTCGTCCCAGACCGGGCGGACGCCGAGCAGCGCCAGCACTTCGGCCACGTCGTCGCCGGCCGTGCGCATCGCGCTCGTCCCCCACACCGACAGGCCCACCGAGCGCGGCCACTCGCCGTGGTCGGCGCGGTAGCGGTCCAGGAGCGAGTCGGCCATCGCCTGCCCGGTCTCCCACGCGAGGCGGCTGGGGATGGCGCGCGGGTCCACCGAGTAGAAGTTCCGGCCCGTCGGCAGGACGTTGACGAGGCCGCGCAACGGCGACCCGCTGGGGCCCGCCGGAATGTAGCCGCCGTCCAGGGCGTGCAGGAGGTGGTCGAGTTCGTCGGACGTCCGCGCCAAGCGCGGGACGACCTCGGTCGCGGCGAACTCCAGGACGCGCTCGACGGGTTCGCGGCGGTCGGCGGGGACGGCCCCGGCGACCCGGGCTGCGGCCTCCACGGCCCAGCCGGCGTCCTCCATCGCCTGGACGAGGGAGCGGGCGGTGGCCTCGGCGGCGTCCACGTCGGCGAGCGACTCGCCGCCGTCCTCGCTGAGACCGAGCGCCTCACGCAGACCGGGCAGCGTTTCGCGTCCCGACCACATCTGGCGGGCGCGGAGCATGGCCAGCACCAGGTCGACGCGGGTCGCGCCCTCGGGCGCCTGGCCGAGGACGTGCAGCCCGTCGCGGATCTGCGCGTCCTTCACCTCGCACAGCCAGCCGTCCACGTGCAGGAGGAAGTCGTCGAACTCGGTGTCGTGCGGGCGGTCGTCCAGGCCGAGGTCGTGGTCGAGCTTCGCGGCCTGGATCAGCGTCCAGATCTGCGCGCGGATCGCGGGCAGCTTCGCCGGGTCCATCGCGGCGATCGTGGCGTGCTCGTCGAGGAGCTGTTCGAGGCGGGCGATGTCGCCGTAGGTCTCCGCGCGGGCCATCGGCGGGACCATGTGGTCCACGAGGACGGCGTGCGCGCGCCGCTTGGCCTGCGTCCCCTCGCCCGGGTCGTTGACGAGGAACGGGTAGATGAGCGGGACGTCGCCGAGCGCGGCGTCGGTGCCGCACGACGCCGACATGCCCGCCGCCTTGCCGGGCAGCCACTCCAGGTTGCCGTGCTTGCCGACGTGGACGATCGCGTGCGCGCCGAACTCGTCCGACAGCCACCGGTACGCGGCCAGGTAGTGGTGGCTCGGCGGCAGGTCCGGGTCGTGGTAGATCGCGATCGGGTTCTGCCCGAAGCCTCGCGGTGGCTGCACCATGACGACGACGTTGCCGGCGCGGAGGGCGGCGAGCACGATGTCGCCGTCCTGCACGAAGAGCTCCCCGGGCGGCGGGCCCCAGTGCCGCTCCATCTCCTCCCGCAGGTCCGCGGGGAGAGTGCGGTACCAGCGTTCGTAGGACGCGGCGGCGATGCGGACGGGGTTGCCCGCGAGCTGCTCTTCGGTGAGCCAGTCCTCGTCCTGCCCTCCGGCCGCGATGAGCGCGTGGATGAGCGCGTCGCCGTCCTGTGCGGCGACGCCCGGGAAGCCTTCGCCGAGGTCGTACCCCTCGTCCCTGAGCCGGGCCAGCAGCCGGACGGTGCTCGCAGGAGTGTCGAGCCCGACGGCGTTCCCGACGCGGGAATGCTTGGTCGGATACGCCGACAGCATCACGACGACGCGCCGCCCGGCGGGCGGGACATGCCGCAGGCGTCCGTGCCGGACGGCGATCCCGGCGACCCGCGCGGCCCGCTCGGGATCCGCCCGGTAGACGGTGAGGCCGTCCTCGTCGATCTCCTTGAAGGAGAACGGGACGGTGATGATGCGTCCGTCGAACTCGGGGATGGCGACCTGCGACGCCGCGTCCAGCGGCGACAGGCCGTCGTCGCTCGCCTCCCAGTCGGCGCGGCCCGTCGTGAGGCACAGCCCCTGAAGGATCGGGACGTCCAGCGCGGCGAGAGCCCCGACGTCCCACGCCTCGTCGTCGCCGCCCGCCCCGGCCGTCGCGGGCCTGGACCCGCCCGCCGCGAGCACGGTCACGACCAGCGCGTCCGCCCGGCGGAGCGTGTCGAGCAACTCGGGCTCGGCGGTGCGGAGAGACGAGCAGAACACGGGCATGGCCTGCCCGCCCGCGTCCTCGATCGCCTCGCACAGCTTCTCCGCGAACGCGGTGTTGCCCGCCATGTGGTGGGCGCGGTAGTAGAGAACGCCGATCACGGGGCCGTCCTGGGTGCGGGCCTCGCGGCCGAGCCGTCCCCACGTGGGCGTCGGTGCCGGCGGCGCGAACCCGCGTCCGGTCAGCAGCACGGTGTCGGACAGGAAGGCGTGCAGTTCGGCGAGGTTGGCGGGCCCGCCATGGGCGAGATAGGCGTGCGCTTCGGCGCAGACACCGCCGCTGACAGTGGACAGCTCCATCAGCTCGGCGTCCGGGGCCTGCTCGCCACCGAGGACGACGACCGGGCGGGGGCCCGCGAGGAGCGCGTCGAGGCCGTCCTCCCAGGCCCGCCGCCCGCCGAGCAGGCGGACGACGACGAGATCGGTGCCCTCGGTCAGCTCGGGCAGATCGTCCACGGCGAGCCGCGCCGGGTTGCCCAGCCGGTAGGCGGCGCCGGACGCGCGGGCGCTCAGCAGATCGGTGTCGGACGTCGACAGCAGCAGGACGGTGCCAGCGGACACGGTCGTTCCTCCCCCTGGGGTCCTCGCCCCGGTCGCGGGTGTCGCGACGGCAGGAGTCTCCTGGCTTCCGGATCGATGCTCGCCCCGGCCTTCCCGTCCTTGCGGACAGTGGCCTCAAGCGGGGTTCGCTCCCCGGTCACAGTGGCGGGACCGCGCCGGATTCGCACCGGCTTCCTCCCATTGCCATCGCCTGGGCAGAAGCGTACGGCAGCGCGGCCCGCCTGCAAACCGCGGCCGGCGTCCTTTCGTGCGCCGTCAGCCGCGACGGGCGGTGATGATCCAGGCGCGGGAGTCGAACCTGACACCGTCGTCGCCCAGGTGTGCGGAGAGCGTCTCGCGCAGCCGCCCGACCGCTCGCGCCGCGGCAGCGGGGTCCAGCCGCTTCAGCGTCTCGCTGGTGCTGGTGAAGCCGCGGACCCAGTCGAGGGCGGCGGGCACGCCCGGACCGTAGTAGACCGGCTCGTGGACGTCGGTGAACGTGATGTCGGTCAGCCCCGCGGCGCCCAGGATCTGTTTCACGGTCGGCGGGTCGGCGAGCGAGAACGGATCCGGTCCGGCAGGCACGGCCACCGGCCCCTCGGGTCCTGCGAGGGACCGGTGGATGGCGACGTCCCACTCGTTGCGTTCGTGGGACTGCCAGACCATCATCACCAGCCGCCCGGCCGGGCGCAGCGCCCGCCTGACGTTGGCGAACGCGGCGACGGGGTCGGCGAAGAACATCGTGCCGAACCTGCTGATCGCCAGGTCGAAGTGCTGGTCCGGAAAGCGGTGGGCCTGCGCGTCGGCGTGCTCGAAGGCGACGTTGCCGAGCCCTTCGGTCCGGGCGAGCTCACGGGCACGCTCGATGGCGGGCGCGGAGACGTCGACCCCGAGCGCGCTGCCCGCCTGGGCTGCGCGCGCGGCCTGCCGGGTGGTCTGCCCGGTCCCGCATCCGATGTCGAGGACGTGGTCGTGGGGCCGGATGCCCCAGGCCCGGCGCAGTACCTCGTCGTGCCGCCGCAGTTCGGCGTCGTAACCGCCGGCGTCCATCAGCGGAGCGGTCCTTCCTCGGCGGCGTACGCCTCAAGACGGTCTGCCAGCTCGTGCGGGCGGCTCAGCGCCGGGGTGTGCCCGCCGTCGATCTCGTCGGGGGTGATGCCCAGGCGCTCCCGGGCGACGCGGCGAAGGAATCCGGCGGGGAACACCCGGTCGTCGCGGCAGATCAGGACCCGCGTGGGAACGTCGGGCCAGGCCCGCAGCGGGAACGGCTCCCCCATCCTCGCCTCGGACTGGGCGCGCCCCCGCTTCAGCGCCTCGGCTGCCAGCTCCGGCGGGACATCTTGGTAGAACAGGGCGACGACATCGTCGTAGCGGTCCCGCTCCTCCCGGTCGTATCCCGTACCGGCCGAGTAGTCGGCGGGCGCCTCTCCCGGCATCGGGATCATGGGCGCGACCAGGACGAGCAGTTCCACCACCATCCGGTCGCAGACGAGCGGGGCCGTGAAGCCGCCGGACGACTGCGCGACGACGATCAGATCGGTCCGGTCGCCGATCGCCTCGGCCACGGTGCCTGCGTACTCGGGCAGGCCGGCCGAGTCGTCCTCGCAGGGAAGATCCGGCGAAACGGTGTCATGACCGCGCGCACGCAGTTCGGCCTCCACCAGATGCCAGTACCAGCCGACATCACCGGCGCCGTGGATCAAGACGAATGTGGCCACCCTGCCCCCTACCGCTGCCTGGATCAATCGACCGGCCGCCTCCTGTTTCGCGGGTGAGGTTAGGCGGCGCTACCGACATTCTCGCCGCCGAACGGTGGCGATCGCGGGAGCGGCGTCGGACGCCTGCCGCGGCGCGGCGCGCCGGCAAGGTGCGGTTAACATCCTCCTCGTGCCGAATGCCCCTGCGGCGGGACGCACGCGTGCCGACGCGTGCCCCGGGACGCTGCAGACCCACGATGCCGCCGACGGGCCGCTGGCGCGCGTCCGCGTCCCGGGCGGCGCGGTGTCCGCCGCGCAGCTCAGGGTGCTCGGCGTCGCGGCGCGCGAGCTGGGACTCGACGTGATCGAGCTGACCTCCCGCGCCAACCTCCAGTTGCGCGGCGTCGCCGACCCGCCGGCTCTCGCGGCACGGCTGGAGGCCGCCGGGCTGCTCCCCTCGCCGTCCCACGAGCGGGTGCGCAACATCGTCTCCTCGCCGCTGGGCGGGCGCGGCGTCCACGGGAATCTGGCGACGGATCCGCTGGTCGCGGCGCTCGACGCGGCGTTGTGCGCGAGTCCTCTGCTGGCCGGGCTTCCGGGCCGTTTCCTGTTCGCCCTCGATGACGGATCCGGTGACGTCACCGCTCTGGAAGCCGACGTGACCTGCACGCCGTCCGGCCTCCTGCTCGCCGGCGTGCCGATAGAGCCGACCTGCGACGAGCCGATCGGGGCGATGGCCGCGGCGGCGGAGGCGTTCCTTGCGGTCCGTGGTGACGCGTGGCGGCTGGCGGAAGTCCCGGACGGCGCGCGGCGGGTCGCCGAAAGGCTGGGCGGGACGCTCGGGAAGGCGCGGGACCCCGGCAGCCCTCCCGCCCCGCATGCCGGGGTCATCGAGCAGCGGGACGGGTCCGTCGCGCTTGAGGCCGTGCCGCCGCTCGGACGGCTGTCCGGCGCGCAGGCCGAAGCGCTCGCCGACGTCGCGGCCGACGTCCGGGTCACGCCGTGGCGCAGCGTGGTCCTGCGCGATCTGACCAGGGACGACACGTCCGCCGTCGCGGTCGCGCTCGACGCGGCGGGCTTCGCGGTCGACGCCGCGTCGCCCTGGGTCGGGGTGACCGCGTGCACGGGCAGTCCGGGATGCGGGAAGTCGCGGGGCGACGTGCAGGGCGAGGCCCGGCGCTGGGTGGACGGCCTGGAGCACGCCCCCGGGACGCCCGTCCACTGGGCCGGCTGTGACCGACGCTGCGGGACGCCCCGCGGCCCCGTCGTGGTGAGGATGGCAGATGACCGACTACGTCCGTGACGGCGCCGAGATCTACCGGCGGTCGTTCGCGACCATCCGCGCGGAGGCCGACCTGTCGGGCCTGCCGGGCGACGTGGCGCGGGTGGCCGTGCGGATGATCCACGCCTGCGGGATGACCGACCTCGTCGACGACCTGGTGTGGTCGCCGGGGGTCGTGGAGCGGGCGCGGGCGGCGCTGCTGGGCGGGGCGCCGATCCTGTGCGACGCGCGCATGGTCGCGTCCGGCATCACGCGGGCCCGGCTGCCCGCCGCCAACGAGGTCGTGTGCACGCTGGGCGACCCCGGTGTGCCCGAGCTCGCGGCGCGGCTCGGCACCACCCGGAGCGCGGCGGCGCTGGAGCTGTGGGCCGGCCGGCTGGACGGTGCCGTCGTCGCCGTCGGCAACGCGCCGACCGCACTGTTCCGGCTGCTGGAGCTGGTGGAGGCGGGCGCGGGACGTCCGGCGGCGGTCCTCGGGATCCCGGTCGGGTTCATCGGGGCGGCCGAGTCCAAGGAGGCGCTCGCCGCGAGCGGCCTCGACCATCTGGTGGTGCGCGGGCGGCGCGGCGGCAGCGCGATGACGGCGGCGGCGGTCAACGCGATCGCCAGTGAGGCGGAGTGATGACGGGACGGCTGTTCGGTGTGGGTGTCGGCCCCGGCGACCCCGAGCTGGTCACGGTGAAGGCGGCGCGCCTGATCGGCGAGGCGGACGTGGTCGCCTTCCACAGCGCGCGTCACGGCCGCAGCATCGCCCGGTCGGTCGCCGAGCCGTACCTGCGCGGCGACCAGATCGAGGAGCAGCTCGTCTACCCGGTGACGACGGAGACCACCGGCCACCCGGGGGGCTACCAGGGAGCGCTGGACGAGTTCTACGCCGACTGCGCCGCGCGTCTCGCCGCCCATCTGGACGACGGGCGGACGGTCGTGGTCCTGAGCGAGGGCGACCCGCTCTTCTACGGCTCGTACATGCATCTCCACAAGCGGCTCGCGCCGCACTACCCGACCGAGGTCGTGCCAGGCGTGACGTCGCTGAGCGCCTCGTCGGCGGCGGCGGGGCGTCCGCTGGTGGAGCGGGAGGAGACGCTGACCGTCCTGCCGGGCACGCTGTCCGGAGACGCGCTGGCCGAGCGGCTGCGCACCGCGGATGCGGCGGCCGTGCTCAAACTCGGCCGGACGTTCACCAAGGTCAGGCAGGCCTTCGAGGACGCGGGGCGGCTGGCCGACGCCTGGTACGTCGAGCGGGCCTCGTCCAGCCGGCAGCGGGTCGCGCCGCTCGCCGAGGTCGACCCGGCCGAGGTGCCGTACATGTCCCTCGCCTTGCTGACGAGCCCGGCGGAAGGGTCGTTCGAGGCCCCTCCCCCGGCCCGGCCGGAGGGGGCGGGCGGTGTCGCGGTCGTCGGGCTCGGGCCGGCGGGACGGCCGTGGCTCACCCCGGAGGCGCAGGACGCCCTCGCGTCCGCCACCGACCTCGTCGGCTACGGGCCCTATCTGGACCGGGTGCCCGCGAACCCGCGTCAGCACCGGCATTCCAGCGGGAACCGGGTGGAGGCGGACCGGGCGCGGCACGCGCTCGCACTCGCGCGGGACGGGGCGCGGGTCGCCGTCGTCTCGTCCGGGGACCCGGGTGTGTTCGCGATGGCGGCGGCCGTGCTGGAGGTGGCGGACGAGGACGAGTTCGCGGACGTGCCGGTGCAGGTCGTGCCGGGGTTGACGGCGGCCCAGGCCGTCGCGGCGCGGGCGGGCGCACCGCTCGGGCACGACTTCTGCGTCCTTTCGCTGTCGGACATCCTCAAGCCATGGGACGTGATCGCGCGGCGGCTTTCCGCGGCGGCCGAGGCCGATCTGGTGCTGGCCCTGTACAACCCGTCGTCCAGCCGCAGGAAACACCAGCTCCCGGCGGCTCGCGACCTGCTGCTGGAGCACCGCTCCCCCGAGACGCCGGTCGTGATCGGCCGCGATGTGGGCGGCCCCGAGGAGAGCGTCACCGTGACGACGCTCGGCAAGCTGGACCCTGACCAGGTCGACATGCGCTGCCTGCTCATCATCGGATCGTCGACCACCACGGTCACCGATCAGGGCGTCGTCTACACGCCCCGCCGTTACCCCTGAGCCCAGGCGGCGGCCGCTCCCACGTCGTCCGTCGTCCGGACGCCGTCCGGCAGACGTGGACGCTCCACCATGACGACCGGGATCCCGGCCTCACGGGCGGCGGTGAGCTTCGCACGGGTCATCGCGCCACCGCTGTCCTTCGTGACCAGCACGTCCAGGCGGTGCTCGCGGATCAGGGCGCGCTCACCGTCCACCGTGTAGGGGCCGCGCGCCAGCAGCACGCGCACGTTGGGCGGGACGGGCGGCTCCGGCGGATCGACGGACCGCGCGAGGAACCACGCGTCCGCCCGGTCGGCGAACAGCGGGATACTGCGCCGGCCCGTGGTGAGGAACACGCGCGCGCCCACCGGCAGGGCCTCTGCGGCGGCGCCCAACGAGGGGACGCGCTGCCAGGTGTCGCCGTCCTCCTCGTCCCAGCCGGGACGCCGCAGTGCGAGCAGCGGAACGCCCGCCAGGTCCGATGCGCGTGCGGCCGAGGCGCTCATCCGTTCCGCGAACGGATGGGTCGCGTCCACGAGGCGGTCGATCCGGTGCTCGCTGAGCCACGTCGCCAACCCGTCGGCGCCGCCGAACCCGCCGATGTGCACCTCCCCCACCGGCAGGCGCGGGTCGGACACGCGTCCGGCGAGCGACGACACGACGTGCACGTCCGTCAGGCGGGCCGCGAGGGCGCGTGCCTCCGCCGTCCCGCCGAGGATCAGGACGCGCCGCACGCCCGGTCCCGGTCGGCGCTGTAGAGGTGGCTGTCGGGGAACGCCGACGCCGTCAGGACGCGGCCGACGACGATCACCGCCGTGCGCCTCACCCCCGCCTCCCGCACGAGACCCGCGATGTCGGCGAGGGTGCCGCGCAGCACGAGCTCGTCCGGACGGCTGGCTCGGGCGACGACGGCGACCGGGCAGTCGGCGCCGTAGTGGGGCAGCAGCTCGGCGGCCACCTCGTCGATGCGCTGGACGGCCAGGTGCAGCACCATCGTGGCGCCGCTCGCGCCGAGGGTCGCCAGGTCCTCGCCGTCCGGCATCGGGGTCGCCCGGACGGCCGTCCGGGTAAGGATCACGGTCTGGCCGACACCCGGCACGGTCAGCTCCCGTCCGAGCGAGGCCGCCGCCGCCGCGAAGGCCGGAACGCCCGGGACGACCTCGTACGGGACGCCCGCCGCGTCCAGCCGCCGCATCTGCTCGGCGACCGCGCTGAACACCGACGGGTCGCCGGAGTGCAGGCGTGCGACGTCCAGCCCGTCGCGGTGGGCGGAGGTCAGTTCGGCGACGATCTCATCGAGGGTCATGTTCGCCGTGTCGACGAGGCGGGCGCCGGACGGGCAGGCGTCCAGCAGTTCGCGCGGCACCAGCGACCCCGCGTACAGGCAGACCGGCGCGGCCTCCAGAACGCGCAGGCCGCGCACGGTGATCAGGTCGGCGGCGCCGGGGCCGGCGCCGACGAAGTACACCGTCATTCCGCGTCCTTCCGCACCGTCCAGAGGGTGACGGGCATCGCGGGACGCCAGGCCGTGAACCCGCCCAGCGGCGCGGCGCGCTCGACGCCGACGCGGATCAGCTCGCCGCCGAGGGACCGGCGGAACTCGGCCACCTTGGCCTCGGATTCGAGGGTGACGGCGTTGGCGACCAGACGTCCGCCGGGCTTGAGCGCGTCCCAGCAGTGCTCCAGCAGGCCGGGGGCGGTGAGGCCGCCGCCGATGAAGACCGCGTCGGGCTCGGGGAGGCCGCCCAGCGCGTCCGGCGCCTCGCCCTTCACGACCTGGACGCGAGGCACGCCCAGCGCGGCCGCGTTGGCGCTGATCCGCTCGGCCCGGTTCGGGCTGTTCTCGATCGCGACGGCCTCGCAGGCCGGGTGCGCCCGCGCCCACTCGATCGCGACGCTGCCCGACCCGGCGCCGACGTCCCAGAGCAGCTCGCCGGGAAGCGGCGCGAGGCGGGACAGCGTCACGGCGCGGACCTCGCTCTTGGTGATCTGCCCGTCGTGCTCGAACGCGTCGTCGGGCAGCCCGGGCGTGCGGGCCAGCGGCGCCGCGTCCGGACCGGGCACGCATTCGACGGCGATGAGGGTGAGCGGGGTCGCGGCGGGCTCCGTCCACTCCTCCGCGACACCGATCTGCACGGTCTCCTCGACCGCCCCCAGATCGCACAGGACGGTCATCCGGCTCGGCCCGAAGCCGCGGCCGGCGAGCAGCGCGCCGACGATGATCGGAGCCTCCTTGCCAGCGCCTAGCACGATGAGCCGCCGCCCCGGGGCGATGACCGCGTTCAGGGCCGCGGGGGGACGACCCACGATGCTGACGACGTCCACCCGGTCCAGCGGCCAGCCGAGGCGGGCGCACGCGAGCGACGCCGAGGACGGATGGGGCAGCACGCGGATCCGGTCGGGTCCGAGCAGCCCGGCGAGGGTGGAGCCGATCCCGTGGAACATGGGGTCGCCGCTCGCCAGCACGACGACCGCGCGCCCCTCGTGCCGCTCGATCAGCCCCGGCAGCTCGGGCAGCAGCGGCGACGGCCAGGCGACCCGCTCGGCCTCGTCGCCCGGGACGAGATCGAGCTGCCTCTGGTTGCCGAACAGGACCTCCGCCGCCCGCAGCGCCTCGCGCGAGTTCTCGGTGAGCCCGTCCCACCCTTCGGCGCCGATTCCCACCACGGTGATGACACGCGTGTCCACTGGCCTCCTCAGGGTGAAATCGGGCGTCAAGCCTATAGGAGACGCTCTGGCACACTTGGCCGCGTGAAGCGGCTTTCGATCATCGGGATCGGCGCGGGCGACCCCGACCACCTGACCTTCCAGGCGGCCAAGGCCATCGCCGCCGCCGACGTGTTCCTCCTCGTCGACAAGGGCGAGGCCAAGCACGACCTGGCCGGGCTCCGGCACGACCTCATCGCGGCGCACGGCCGGCACCCGTACCGGATCGTCGAGGCCCGCGACCCCGAACGCGACCGCGACGCGGCCGCCTACACCGCCGCCGTCGAGGACTGGCGCTCCCGCCGCGCGCGGATCTACGAGTCGTTCGTCCGTGACGAGCTGGGCGACGGGCAGACCGGCGCGCTCCTCGTCTGGGGCGACCCGGGCGTCTACGACAGCACCCTCGCCGCGCTGGACGAGGTCGACGCCGAGTTCGAGTGCGAGGTGATCCCGGGGATCAGCAGCGTCTCCGTCCTCACCGCCCGGCACCGCGTGGGCCTCACGCGGGTGGGACGCCCCGTCCACCTCACCACCGGCCGCCGCCTCGCCGCCGAGGGCGCCACGGCCGACGACGTCCTCGTCATGCTGGACGCGCACTGCTCGTTCGCCGGCGCGGGCGACGGCTTCCACATCTACTGGGGCGCCTACCTCGGCACGCCGGACGAGATCCTCATCTCCGGTCCGGTCGAGGAGGTCGCCGACGAGATCCGCGCGGTGCGGGCCGAGGCGCGGGCCCGCAAGGGCTGGATCATGGACACCTACCTGCTCCGCCGGGTCGCGGGCTCCGGCTGACCGTCCGGGCCGCCGCGCGACGGCCCGGACGTTGTCATGCCTTGGAGGTCGCGGGCGCCTCGCCCGGGGCGGCGGCGTGCCCGGCCGCCGGATCCGCGGGACGGCGTCCCGGGATGGTCAGCGCGATGACGCCCGCGAGGAGCGCCACGCCGCAGCCGATCAGCAGGCCGGCGCGGAAGCCGTCCTCGGACGGCAGCACGTGGCCGCCGAGATCGATGGTCAGCTGGGACAGCACGACCCCGACCACGGCCGCCGACGTCGAGGTGCCGACCGAGCGCATGAGCGTGTTGAAGCTGTTGGCCGAGGCGGTCTCCGACTGCGGCACGGCCCCCATGATCAGGGCGGGCATCGCGCCGTAGGCGAGGCCGACGCCCATACCGCAGATCGCGGTGACGATCATCAGGCCCCAGGCCGTCCCGAGCAGCACCGTGGACGATCCGTACCCGAGCGCGATCACCAGGCTTCCGGCGGCCAGGGTGACCTTCGGGCCGCGCGCGGCCGACAGCCGCGCGCCGAGCGGCGACACCGCCATCATCAGCAGCCCGGACGGCACCATCCACAGGCCGGCGGCCACCATCGACTGGCCGAGCCCGTACCCGGTCGCCTTGGGGAGCTGCAGCAGCTGCGGCACGATCAGCGACTGGGCGTACATCGAGAAGCCGATCACGACCGAGGCCGCGTTGGTGAGCAGCACCTGGCGCCGCGCGGTGACGCGAAGGTCGACCAGCGGGTCGCGGGTGCGCAGCTCCCACCAGCCCCACGCCAGCAGGACCACGACCGTGGCGGCGAAGAGCCCGATGGTCGTGCCGCTCGTCCAGCCCCAGTCGGCGCCCTTGGAGACGCCCAGCAGCAGGCACACGAGGCCGGCGCCGAGCCCGGCCGCCCCGACGATGTCGAAGCGTCCTCTGGCCCGGACCGGCGTGGCGGGCACCAGCAGCCAGATCAGCACGGCGACCAGCGTGCTCAGCGCGGCCGACCCCCAGAACAGCACACGCCAGCTCGTGTTCTCCGCGACGACCGCCGCGATCGGCAGCCCGAACGCCCCGCCGATGCCCATGGACGAGCTCAGCAGCGCGATCGAGGACCCCAGCCGCTCGGGCGGCAGCAGGTCGCGCAGCGCGCTGATGCCGAGCGGGATCATGCCCATGCCGACGCCCTGCATGCCCCGCCCGACGATCATCGGGATCAGCGAGCTCGACACGGCGCAGAGCACCGACCCGGCGATGAGCGGCACCATGCAGACCAGCAGCATCCGGCGCTTGCCGTACAGGTCGCCGAGCCGCCCGATCATCGGCATGGCCACCGCGGACGCCAGCAGCGTGGCGGTGATCACCCACGTCGCGTTCGACGCCGTGGTGTCCAGCAGCCGCGGCAGCTGAGCGATCAGCGGCACCACCAGGGTCTGCATGAACGCGGCGACGATGCCGCCCACGGCGAGCACGCCGACGATCCCGCCGGGGCGGACGGGGGGCGCTGACTCGTCCACGTGAGATTTCCCTTCTGCCGGACACAAGAATCTTGTGCACCATACATATGATGTGGTCAATACACAAGTTATGTATGGCGCATATCGCTGTGGTAGGCATGGTGCGGGCATCGAGGCGGAGCGACCCGGACCCGCACGACCGGGAGGAGGACCGGCATGGACAAGCCCACGGACCAGATCGAGTACGAGACCATGCTGCTCGGGCGGCACAGCATGGCCACCCGCCGCTCCCGCCGCGCGGGCGGCCTGCTGGAGCGGAGCGCCTACATCCTGCTCAGCCGCATCCGCATCGAGGGCCCGATGTCGATCCGGCAGCTCAGCGAGGCGTTCGACCTGGACCCCTCGACCCTCAACCGGCAGACCTCCGCCATGCTGCGGGACGGGCTGGTGGAGCGCATCCCCGACCCCGCCGGCGGCATCGCCCGCAAGTTCCGCATCACCGGCGAGGGCGAGCGGCGCCTGGACGCCGAGCGCGGCCAGATCACGGCCGGCATCGACAAGATCATGGTCGACTGGACGCCGGACGAGGTCGCCGCCTTCGCCGCCTTCCTCCAGCGCTTCAACACCGACATCGAACGCCTGGCCGGCCACCCCTGGCCCCGCCCCTGATCCGGACGGCCGGTTAGCCTGAGGCGATGCGTCTCGGTGTGAACGTCCCGAACTTCGGGCCCGGCACCGACCCCGGCGCCCTGCGGCAATGGGCGCGGACGGTCGAGGGGCTCGGATTCGACCTGCTCATGGTCTCCGACCACGTCGTGATCACGCCCGACGTCGCGGAGCAGTACCCGGCGCCGTTCTACGAGCCGTTCACCACGCTCGCCTGGCTGGCCGGCGTCACCGACCGCGTGCGGCTCGGCACCACCGTGCTGATCGTCCCGTACCGGCATCCGCTGCTCGTCGCCCGCATGGCCGCCAACCTCAACGACCTCAGCGGCGGACGGCTCGTCCTCGGCGCCGGCGTCGGCTGGGCCCGCGAGGAGTTCGCGGCGCTCGGCGTCCCGTTCCACCAGCGCGGCGCCCTGACGGACGAGTACCTTCAGACGATCCGCGCCGCCTGGGAGCACACCGGCGACTACCGCACCGCGAACATCCCCCTGTGGATCGGCGGGAACAGCGACGCCGCCCTCCGCCGGGCGGTCCACATCGGCGACGCCTGGCATCCCCTCCGCTTCACCCTGCCCTGGCTCCGCGCCGCGCTGGAGCGCCTGACGACCATCGCGGACGAGCACGGCCGTCCCGTTCCCGCCCTCCAGCCCCGCATCGCGCTCAGGCTGGCGACCTCCCCCGTGACCGGCCCGGACCGCCTCACCGGCGAGGGCACCCTCGACCAGGTGGCGGACGACCTGGAACAGCTGCGCCTGCTCGGCGCCGACACCGTCCTCCTCGACCCCTTCAACGGCGACCCGGACGAGACCCTCCGCCCCGGCGACGCCTGGCGGGACCTCGCCGCGGTCGCGGCCCTGGACATCGCCGTCCGCTGATCACCCCCCATCTTGGGCAGGTTATTGATCGCCGTTGCGGCGGTGCCTAGATTGGCTAGGGCGAAGTCCCCGCCTCGCGGAGGGAGCGAGCCGTGCCCGAAGGTACGAACCGATCCATGCGGACGGCGCCGCCGTTCCGCGCCGACCACGTCGGCAGCCTCCTGCGTCCGGCCGCGCTTCTGGCCGCCAGAGAGGACCACGCGCAGGGCCGCATCGACGCCGGGGCCCTCGCCGCTGCCGAGGACGCCGCCATCCGCGACGTCGTGCGGATGCAGCGCGAGGCCGGGCTCATGTCGGCCACCGACGGAGAGTTCCGCCGCACGTCCTGGCACATGGACTTCATCTACCGGCTCGGCGGCATCAGCCCGGCCGACGAGAAGATCAAGGTGCGCTTCCACGGTGACGCGGGCGACATCGAGTTCACCACCGCGGCCCTGCGCGTGCACGAAAGGGTCCGGCTGGAGGACACGATCTTCGGGGACCACTTCGCGTTCCTGCGGGAGACGGTCGGGGACGGCGTGACCCCGAAGCTGACGATCCCGTCGCCGAACATGGTCCACTACCGCGGCGGGCCCGCGGCGATCGACCCGGAGGTCTACCCGGACATCGAGGAGTTCTGGGACGACCTCGCCGCCGCCTACGCCGAGCAGGTCCGCCGGCTCGGCGAGATGGGCTGCCGCTATCTGCAGCTGGACGACACGAGCCTCGCCTACCTCAACGACCCCGCGCAGCGCGCCATGATCACCGAGCGGGGCGACGACGCCGAGCACCTGCACCTGCGCTACATCAGGCAGATCAACGCCGCGATCGGCGGCCGCCCCGAGGGCATGAACGTCACCACCCACATGTGCCGGGGGAACTTCCGCTCGTCCTGGACGGCCGAGGGCGGCTACGACTTCGTCGCCGAGGCCCTGTTCGGCGAGCTGAACGTGGACGGGTTCTTCCTGGAGTACGACGACGCCAGGTCCGGCGGCTTCGAGCCGCTCCGGTTCGTCCCGCCGGGCAAGATGGTCGTGCTCGGCCTGGTGACGACCAAGCGCGGCGAACTGGAGTCCAAGGACGACCTCAAGCGCCGAATCGACGAGGCCTCGCGGTTCGTCCCCCTCGACCAGATCTGCCTGTCGCCGCAGTGCGGATTCTCCTCCACCGTCGAGGGCAACGTCCTCACCGCCGACGAGCAGGCCGCCAAGCTGCGCCTCATCGCGGAGACCGCCGAGGAGATCTGGGGCTGACCCCTCCTGGAACCCCGCCTGGGTTAACGATGGATGAACTAATCCCCGGCGGCGCACGCCTTGATCAGCGGCCGGGAGTAGGCTCGCCGCGGACAGAACGCAGGTCGGGAGAGGAATCGGGTCTTTGAGCGTGATCAATGTCGGGCAGGCGATCGTCCTCGGGATCGTGGAGGGCCTGACCGAGTTCCTCCCGGTGTCCTCGACCGGCCATCTGAAGATCACCGAGGGCCTGATGGACATCCCGGTGGACGACAAGGCCGTCGTCGGGTTCACCGCGGTGATCCAGGTCGGCGCGATCGCGGCCGTCCTCGTCTACTTCTTCTCCGACATCGTCCGGATCGTGACCGCCTGGGGCCGCGGCATCGCCAAGCCGTCCGAGCGGTACCACCACGACTACAAGTTCGGCTGGTGGGTGATCTTCGCGACCGTCCCGGTCGTGATCGTCGGGGTCGCCGCCAAGGACCTTATCGAGGGCCCGCTCGCCTCGCTGTGGGTCGTCGCCGGGTCGCTGATCGGCGGAAGCGTCGTGATGTGGCTCGCCGACCGGTACGGCACGCACAAGCGCGGCGAGGACGACACGTCCCTCACCGACGCGATGCTCATCGGCTCGTCGCAGATCCTCGCGATGCTGTTCCCCGGCTTCTCCCGGTCGGGCGCCACGATGTCCACCGGCCTGCTGCTCGGCCTGGACCGGGTCGCCGCGACCCGGCTGTCGTTCTTCCTGGGCATCCCCGCGCTGACCGGCGCCGGCGTCTACGAACTGCCCAGCGCGCTGGACTCGGGCGCCGGCACGACGCCGCTGATCGTCGGCACGCTGGTGTCGTTCGTCGTCGCCTACGCCTCGATCGCCTGGCTGCTCCGGTTCGTGGCGCGGCACAGCTTCACGTCCTTCGTGATCTACCGGGTCGTCATCGGCCTGCTCCTGTTCGGTCTGCTCGGCGCGGGGACGTTGGACGCCTGAGACCAGCGGGTATGCGGGACACTGTCAAGATCCGTACGGCGTAGCGGGGCCGGGGTGCGCGCGCCGGGCCGCCGAGGAACGGAGCGTTCGACAGTCATGAACGATGCGATGTGGGCCGGGACCGTCGACATCACCGGACACGGCGACGACCGGCTTGAGGCGTACCTGGCGAGACCGCTCGGCGACGCCCCGCGCGGCGGCGTCGTGGTGATCCACCACATGCCCGGATACGACCCGGGCACCAAGGAGTTCGTCCGGACGTTCGCCGCGCACGGATACGCCGCGATCGCCCCGAACCTGTACTCGCGGGAGGGCGCGGGCGCCGGCCCGGACGACCAGGCCGCCGCCGCCCGCGCCAAGGGCGGCGTCCCCGACGAGCAGCTCGTCGGCGACGTCGCGGGGGCCGCCGCCCATCTGAACTCGCTCGACCACGCCAACGGCAGGATCGGCGTGATCGGCCACTGCTCGGGCGGGCGGCACGCGTTCCTCGCCGCCTGCGAGCTGGACATCGACGCCGCCGTCGACTGCTACGGCGCCTTCGTCGTCAACGACCCGCCCGAGGACGCCCCGACCTCCGCCAGGTCGATCGTGTCCAAGGCGCCGAACCTGTCCTGCCCGCTGCTCGGCCTGTTCGGCGAGGAGGACGGGTTCCCCGCGCCGGACGAGGTCGCCGCGCTGGACGCGGAGCTGACCAGGCTCGGCAAGGAGCACGAGTTCCACACCTATCCGGGCGCCGGGCACGCGTTCTTCGCCGTCGAGCGGCCCGCGTTCCGTCCCGCCGCCGCCAAGGACGGCTGGGCGAAGATCTTCGCCTTCTACGGCCGCCACCTGAGCGCCTGAGAGGAGTCCCCGCATGTGCACCTACCAGACCGTCAAGGTCGAGCTGGACGGAGCGGCGAAGGGCGCGAACGGCTGGTTCACGCTCACCGACGGCGCGGTCTACGTGGACCACCCGTACCACGCCTGCCACGAGCACACGGTGAACATCGACTTCACGAACCCGGGCGACGGGCCGTCCGCGCGCGTCGCGGTCGAGCTGACGGAGGAGTCGGCGCTCGCGCTGGTCGAGGCCATTCAGCGGGCCCTCGCCGCCGCCCCGCCCGGCCTCGCCTCCGCCGGACGGCGCGCGGGCGCCGCATGACGGTGCCCGGGTGACGCGGTGCCCTGGCCGCGTCTCCCGGCGCGGACGGGGTCAGGGCTTGCGGCCGACCGCCGCGTATCCGTCGACCGGGTCGGGGAGCAGGTCGGGGTGGACGGGCCGCCACTCCACGATCGGGACGAGCCCCGGCTCCACCAGGTCCAGCCCCCGGAAGAACCGGCCGATCTGCTCCACGGTCCGGATCGTCATCGGGTTCGTGCCCGGCGCCTCGTTCCACATGCGGACGCCCTCGTCCGTCCGCTCGCCGTGCACCACGTTCGTCGACCCGTACAGCGCGAGATAGGACCCGGACGGCAGCGCCCCCACCAGCCGGTCGACGATCGCGTTCGCCTCGTCGTGGTCGGGTACGAACTCCAGGATCCCCATCAGCATCAGCGCGATCGGGCGGCCGAAGTCCAGGGTCCCGGCGGCCCGCTCGATGATCGTGTCCGGGTCGCGGACGTCGGCGTCCAGGTAGTCGGTGGCGCCCTCCGGGCTGGAGGTCAGCAGAGCGCGGGCGTGCGCGAGGACGAGCGGGTCGTTGTCGACGTAGACGACCCGCGACCCGGGTGCGGCCCGCTGGGCGACCTCGTGGGTGTTGTCGGCGGTGGGCAGACCGGTGCCGATGTCGAGGAACTGGCGGACCCCGGCGTCCCCGGCGAGATGGGCGACGGCGCGGTTGAGGAACTGCCGGGACTGGACGGCCAGCCGGTCGATCTCCGGCAGCACCCGCCTGACCTGGTCGCCCATTTCCCGGTCGACCGGATAATTGTCCTTTCCGCCGAGCAGATAGTTCCAGATCCGGGCGGCCTGCGGCACTTCTGTGTTGATTTCCGGCTCTTCGGTCACGCTTTGAATCTGGCACAGCTTCCGGCGGTGCGGGAGCCCTATCCGGTCTCCAGTATCGCGCCCAGGCCGTCGACGGCCGGCCTGGACCGCAAATGCAGACCGGTGATGTCGAGTCCTCCGGCCGAGGCCGAGCGGTGCGCCCCCGCGCGACATCGCGTTCGCGCTCCGACGGGCGGGTCCGGCGCCGGGGCGGTACCGCCTACCCGGGCGGGTAGGGCAGCACGACCTCGGCGGGGGCGGGGTCGGTGTGCAGGAGTTCCACCAGGTGGGCACGCCGGTCGCGGACGGCGCGCTGGTTGACGTAGCCCTTGTCGGTGATCTCGCCGTCCGCCAGCGACGCCGCGTCGTCCAGGACGAGGAGCCGGGCGATCCTGCGGGACGCCCCCGCCTCGCCGTCGTTCAGCCGGTGCAGCGCCTCGCCGAGAGCGGCGCGGACGTCCGGGCAGGCCGCCGCCCTCGCCGGGTTCAGCCAGACCAGCGCGCCGACGGAGCCGGTGTCGTGGCCGGTCAGCACCGCGTCGGAGACCAGCCCGCCGCAGGCGCTCAGGAGCGCGGACTTCAGCGTGCCCGCGCTGACCCAGGTCCCGCTGGACAGCTTGAAGTCCTCGCTGATGCGGCCGTCGAACACCAGTCCCCTGCCGGGGTCGGCGCCGTCCACCATCCGGACGGCGTCGCCGGTGCGGTAGTAGCCGTCCTCGTCGAACGCCTCCCGGGTCCGCTCCGGATCGTCGAGGTAGCCGGGGGTGACCGACGGGCCCTTGACGCGGATCTCCAGCTTCGGCCCGACCGGCGCCAGCTTGATCGAGACGCCCGGGAGCGGGACGCCGATGCAGTCGCTGCGCCCGGACGCGAAGTACGCCGAGGTCGCCCCCGGTGCGGTCTCCGTCGCCCCCCAGGAGGTCGTCATCGGCGCGGAGGACCCGGCGGACGCCGCGACCTTGGCGATGCCGTCCCACACCTGCTGCGGCAGCGCGGCGCCGGCGTAGAAGACGTAGCGCATCCGGGAGAAGAACGCGGCGGCGAACTCCGGGTCGGACTCCAGATGCGGCAGGAGCGAGGCGTACCCGGCGGGCACGTTGAAGTAGACGGTCGGGCGAACGTCGGCGAGGTTGCGGACGGTCCGCCTCACCAGGTCGGGGCCGGGACGCCCGTCGTCGACGTAGAAGGTGCCGCCGTTGGCGAGGGCGAGGCCCATGTTGTGGTTGCCGCCGAACGTGTGGCTCCACGGCAGCCAGTCGAGCAGGACCGGCGGCTCGCCGGCGAGGAACGGCCAGATCCGCCGGAGCATCCGCTGGTTCGCGCACAGCATCCGGTGCGTGTTGATCACGCCCTTGGGCCGGCCCGTCGAGCCCGAGGTGAAGAGGATCTTGGCGATGGTGTCCGGGCCGACCCGCCCGGCGTGCTCCTCGACCCGGCGGGTGGGCTCGGCCGCCGCCCACTCCCGGAAGGCGTCGCGTCCGGCGAGGGCCGTCCCGCCGGCCGCTTCCAGGGCGGGGGCGTAGCCGTCCGCGTCGTCGGCGAACACCACGGCGGGTCTCGTCAGCGCGGCCATGGCGCGGAGCCTGCCGTGGCCGGCGTCCAGCAGGGAGTACGCCGTGCTGACCGGGACGGCGGGCGAGCCGATCGTGTAGCAGGCGAGCGTCAGCAGCAGATGCTCCACGGAGTTGCCCGAAAGGATCATCACCGGGCGGCCGGACGCGCCGCGGTCGAGCAGCGCCTGCGCGAGACCGTCCGCCATGCGGCGCGCCTGGCCGTACGTCACGCGCCGCCAGTCGTCCCCGTCGCGGTCGGCGACGAGGAGGCGGCCGGGATGGGCGTCCGCGGCGCTCCGGAACAGCTCCGCCATGCTCGCGGCGTACGGGCCGAGCGGCAGCGCCGACTCCAGGACGATCGAGCCGTCCGCGCGCCGCTCGGCGAGCGTGCTCGGCGTGGCGAACAGATCCATGGCTCACCTCGGTCCGGATCGGGCGTGACGTGGACGTCTCCGTGCGGCCTCAGCCAGAAGCTATACAAATTCTTTGAGGCACATCAAGAGAATGTCGAGTCTCTGTACCGGATCCGGACGTGCGGTTTGCCGAGGCCGGGTCAGCGGGTGTGCGTGGAGGCGCTGCGATACTCGGTGTAGGTGTAGGGGTTGTCGAGGATCTTCGTCTCGGGGACGTCGGGGTACATGCCCTTCCGCCACTCCTCCTCCCCCATCGAGGAGCGCAGGTGCTCCACCGTGGCCTCGATCTCGCGGCGGGCGGCGCCGAGGTCCACGCCCACGAGGCGGTGGTCGTGCTTGACGACGCGCCCGTTCACGACGACGGTGTGGACGTCCCCGCGCTGCGCCTGGAACGCGACGTGCCCGTAGGGGTTGAGGACCGGGAACGAGACCGGCGAGTCGTCGTTCTTGATCAGCACGACGTCGGCCTTCTTGCCGGGTTCGAGGCTGCCGAGGTCGTCGCGGCCGAGCGTCCGGGCGCCGCCGCGGGTGGCCCATTCGACGACCTGGTCGGCGCGCAGGCTGCAGTGCGTGACGGTGTCGCCCTGGTCGTGCGCCTCCAGGTGCATGCGGCAGCGGTCGGCGCCGAGCGTGGTCCGCATGGCGGAGAAAAGGTCGCCGCTCCACCACACGCTCGTGTCCATCGACAGCGACACCGGGATGTCGTGCGTGCGCAGGACCCAGGTGGGCGGGTAGCCCTGCCCCGCGCTCTGCTCGCTCTCGGTCGAGACGGAGATGGAGCCGCCGGTGGCGGCGATGCGGTGGTAGGAGTCCGCGGACAGGGACGCGGCGTGCACGTACACGGTCTCGGGCGTCATGAACCCGTGGTCGTGCATCTGCTTGATGCCCTCGTCGCTGGTCGCGCCCCAGACCCCGGCGTGGGTGGTGACGGGGACGCCGAGGTCGCGGGCGACCTCGAAGGCGGGTTTCTCCGGGAAGGACGGGTCGCCGAGCACGTCGAACGCGATCTGGAAGCCGAGCATGTCGCCGCCGATGAGCTTGCCGGCGAAGGCACGGAACTCGGGCGTCCCGGTCCACTCGGCGGGCGGCGCCTGGATGTTGCCGTAGGCGAGGACGAACCTTCCCCGCACCGAGCGGAGCGCGTCCACGGCGGCGTCAGCGTGGTCGAGGGTCTGCAGGCCGTGCGACCAGTCGACGACCGTGGTCACGCCCGCGTCGAGCGCCTCCAGCGCGGCGAGCACGTTCCCGGCGTGGACGTCGTCGGGGCGGAACCGCTTGCCGTGCTCCAGGTAGTACCAGACGAAGTACTGGGTCAGGGTCCAGTCGGCGCCGTAGCCGCGCATCGCGGTCTGCCACATGTGACGGTGGGTGTCGATCATGCCGGGCATGACGATGCCGCCGGACGCGTCGATCTCGGCGGCGCCGTCCGGGACCGGCAGATCGGGGCCGACCGCGGCGATCCTGTCGCCCTCGACGAGGACGTCGGCGCGGTCGAGGACCTCGCGCCCGTCGGTCATCGGCAGGACGGTGCCGCCGCGCAGCACCAGGGGACGCCCAGGCTCGAACTCGCTCATCGCTCGCACTCCTCGTCCTCGGGACACGACCGCCGGAAGCATTCACGGACTGTTGTCCGTTCTACGGTCACGCTTGCATGTCGCCCACTCTCGTCACCGGTGGTCAGAGTGTCAACCGGTTGACCGGGCGGGAAGGCGCCGTGCCAGAATCGGAATGACGGACGACCGTCCGTCCAACGGACGAGCGAGGGAGCCGGATGACGGACACCCAGCGCGGCGGGCCGCTGTCAGGGGTGCTGGTGGCGGACTTCTCCCGCATCCTGGCCGGGCCCTACGCGACGATGCTGCTCGCCGACCTCGGCGCCGACGTCGTGAAGGTGGAGGGCCCGAAGGGCGACGACACCCGGTCGTGGACGCCGCCGGAGCGCGGCGGCGTGTCCACCTACTACCTGGGCGTCAACCGGGGCAAGCGCTCGATCGCGCTGGACCTGCGGGACGAGGACGACCTGGCGGCCGGGTGGGAGCTGGCGCGCCGCGCCGACGTCCTGATCGAGAACTTCAAGCCGGGCGGCCTCGCGCGGTTCGGGCTCGACTACGACTCGGTGCGCGCCGCCAACCCGGGCATCGTCTACAGCTCGATCACCGGTTTCGGGTCGGGTGCGGGACGGCACGTCCCCGGGTACGACCTGATGGTGCAGGCGATCTCCGGGCTGATGAGCCTCACCGGCGACCCGGAGGGCCCGCCGTACCGGGCGGGCATCTCCGTGTTCGACGTGATGGCGGGCAACCACGCCGCGATCGGGATCCTGGCGGCGCTGCGGCACCGGGACGCGACCGGCGAGGGCCAGCACGTCGAGGTGAACCTGCTGTCGTCGGCGCTGACCGGCCTCGTCAACCACAGCTCCGCCTACGTCGCCGGCGGCACCGTCCCGTACCGGATGGGCAACGCGCACCCGAGCGTGTTCCCCTACGAGCCGCTGCCGACCGCCGACAACGACCTGATCGTCACGGCGGCGAACGACGGGCAGTTCCGGAGGCTGTGCGAGGTGCTCGGCATCCCGGACGTCCCGGACGATCCGCGGTTCGCGACCAACGCCGACCGGACGGCCAACCGGGCGGAACTGCGGCCGATCCTGGTCGAGCGGCTCGCCCGGCGCGGCGCGGTCGAGTGGTTCGAGCTGCTGGTGGAGGCGGGCGTGCCGAGCGGGCCGATCAACACGATCGACGGCGGGTTCGCGATGGCCGAGCGGTTCGAGCTGGACCCGGTCGTGGTGGTCGGCGAGGGCGACCACGCGGTGCCGACCACCCGGCATCCGATCCGCTTCTCACGGACGCCCGTGGACTACCGGCTGCCGCCGCCCGAGCTGGACGAGCACGGCGCCGAGCTGCGCAAATGGCTGTCCGAGCCGGAGGAGGGCCGCCGTGGCTGAGCCGCGCGAGTACCCGACGGCGCTGGGCGCGTCCAGCCGGGAGACGATCACGCTGCTGGGGCACGACCTGGCCCGGGACGTCATGGGCGAGGTCGGGTTCGGCGAGCTGGCGTTCTGGCTGGCGGCACAGCGGCGCCCCTCGCCCGGGGAGACGCGGGTGTTCGAGGCCGTCCTCGCAGCGCTCGCCGACCACGGCTTCACCCCGACGGCGATCGTCACCCGGCTGACGTACCTGTCGGCACCCGACTCGGTCCAGGGCGCCCTGGCCGCCGGGCTGCTCGGCGGCGGCTCCCGGTTCCTCGGCGTCACCGAGGACACAGGCCGCTTCCTCCACGACGTGCTGACCTCGGTGGACGGTGGACCTCCGTCCGACGCCGAGGGGTGGGACGCGCTGGCGCTGAAGACCGTCCAGGCCGAGAGACAGGCCAGGCGGTTCGTGCCGGGCCTGGGCCACCACGTGCACAAGGACGGCGACCCGCGCACGCCGCGGCTCATGGAGATCGCCACCGAGGAGGGCCTGTTCGGGCCGCACCTCTCGCTGTTCGCCGCCATCGGGCGCGTCCACCCCGAGGTGCTGGGCCGGACGCTGCCGCTGAACGGCGCCGGGGTGTGCGGCGCCGCGCTCGCCGACCTCGGGCTGCCGCTGGAGCTGCTGCGCGGGTTCGCGCTGCTCGCCCGCACCGCCGGGCTGATCGGCCAGCTCGCCGAGGAGCTGCGCCATCCCGTCGGCAACGAGATCTTCCTGTCGGTCGACCTCAACAACCGGTCCGTCGCCCCCGACCCCTACACCCCCGGAGACCGTCATGGCTGAACTGGTCGCTGTGATCGCTTCGACCCACCACCCCTTCTACCACCGCGCCAGCACGGCGACCGGCGAGGACCGCCCCGACTTCGCCGACGAGTGGGTCCGCAAGGTCGAGGCGTTCCGCGAGACGCTGACCAAAGCGCGGCCGGACGTCCTGGTGATGGTCGGCTCCGACCACTTCCACCAGCTGTGGCTGGACAACATGCCGCAGTTCCTCATCGGCAAGGCGCCGTTCTACGACGCGAACTGGTACAACGAGGAACGCGAGTTCGGCCTGCCGAGGATGGTGCTCAAAGGGCAGGAGGACCTGTCGGCGTACCTGCTGCGCGAGGGCCTGGACGCCGGCTTCGACCTGGCCTTCTCCAACGAGCTGCGCATCGACCACTCGATCACGTGCCCGATCATCACGCTGCGGCCGCAGAACGACCTGCCGATCGTCCCCGTCTACACCAACATCTTCGCGCCGCCGCTGCCGCGGCCCAAGCGGTTCGTCCAGCTCGGCCGGACCATCCGGGAGCTGGTCGAGTCGTGGCCGGACGACCGGCGGGTCGCGGTGATCGGCACCGGCCACCTGTCGCTGGAACTGGGCGGGCCGCGCCAGTTCGGCCCGCACGGGCCCGATCCCGAGTTCGACGCGAAGGCCGTGGAGTGGATCTCCTCCGGCGACATCGAGGGCTGCCTCTCGGAGGTGACGCTCGACAGCCTGCACGCGCCCGGCAACGCCACCCACGGGTTCATGGACTTCATGCTGATGATGGGCGTCGCGGGCGAGGGCCGGAAGGCCGACTACGTCGACACCTACGACCTGTTCCACACGATGGAGGCCTACTTCACGTGGTACCCGAACGGAGCCGGCCAGTGAGCAAGTACCTGCTGAACAAGTTCCTCTACACCGTCGACCGCGACCCGGAGCTCGTCGAGCGGTACCGGGACGAGCCCGAGGCGACCGTCGCATGGTGGGAAGAAGAACAGGCCAACCGCATCATCAACTGCCACGGCTGCGAGTCGAGCACCTGGCTGCGGTTCGACGACACCGAGCGGGCCGCGCTCGCCGGGCACGACTACCCGAAGCTGTTCGAGCTGGGCGCGCACCCGTTCCTGACGCTCACGCTGTTCATCGCGATGTTCGAGCGCGACCACGACGAGCCGCTCGGCTTCCAGCTGGAGTACGCGCGGCGGATCTCGCACTTCTCGCTCCCCTACCCCGACATCGCGACCTGAGCCGATGCGCGCCGCCGAGATCAGAGAGCCGGGCCGTCCGCCGGTGGTGGCGGAGCGGGAGCCGCCCGTGCCCGGGGACGGCGAGGTGCTCGTGGACGTCCTCGCCGCGCCGATCACACCGCTCGATCTGCTGTGCGCGAGCGGGACGTCCTACTTCGGGACACCCGCGACGCCGTACGTCCCGGGTGTTCAAGGCGTGGGAACCGTCGACGGCCGGACGGTCTGGTTCCCGAGCCAAGCCGGGATGGCGCCGGGCGACGGGAGCATGGCCGAGGTCGCGGCCGTCCCGGAGGATTCCCTCGTCGAGCTGCCGGACGGCGCCGACCCGTTGCAACTGGCGGCGCTCGGCCTGTCGGCGGTCGCCGCGCACATGGCACTGAGCTGGCGCGGCGAGCTGGTCGCCGGCGAGCAGGTCGTGGTGCTGGGAGCGGGTGGCGTGGTGGGTCAGGCCGCCGCCCAGCTCGCGCGCACGGCGGGCGCGCGGCGGGTCGTCGCGGGCGCGCGATCGCCGGGCGCGCGGGAACGGGCGGAGCGGGCCGGTGCCGACGCCGTCGTCGCCCTCGACACCGGGGACGTCGCCGAGCTGGCGCGGCGGTTCGCCGACGCGGCCGACGGGCCGGTCGATCTCGTGCTCGATCCGCTGTTCGGGGCCCCGGCGGCGGCCGCGGCGCGGACACTGCGTCCCGGCGGGCGGCTGGTCAACCTCGGGAGTTCCGCGGGCGAGACGTGCCCGATCGAATCGTCCACCATCCGCGGGAAGTCGCTGCGGCTGCTCGGGTACACCAACAACGAGCTGACGGCGGAGCAGCGGGCGGCGGCGGTCGCGTTCGTCGCGGCGGAGGCCGCGGCCGGGAGGCTGGCCGTCGTGCACGAGACCGTGCCGCTGGAGGACGCGGCGGCGGCGTGGCGCCGTCAGGGCGAGGGGACGGCGGCGGGGCGGATCGTCCTCACCCCGCGCCCGCCCGGGTGACCTGCGGGACGGTCTCCAGCCGGGCGAAGTCGGCACTGATCTCCCCCGCCGTGTGCAGGAGCATCGGGAGGTACTCCTCCAGCAGCCGTTCGACCGGCGTCTCGGCGGCATGGGTGTTGACGTTGATGCCCGCGATGACCTTGCCGGAGCCGTCCCGCAGCGGCGCCGCCACCGACCGGATGCCGCGCGCGAGCTGCTCGTCCGTCAGCGCCCATCCGCGCGCCCGGACCTCGCGCAGTTCCGCGTCCCGCTCCCGCTTGGCGAGCGGGACGCGCGGCTCCAGGCCGGAGCGGGTCGGCTCGGCGAGGATCTCGTCGACCTCGGCGGGGTCGAGCGCGGCGAGCTGGACCTTGCCGAGCGAGGTCTGCATGGCCGGGAACCGCGTGCCGATCTGCACCGCCAGCGCGACGATCTTCGGGACGGCGACGCGGGCGACGTAGACGATGTCGGAGCCGTCGAGCTGCGCGATCGAGCACGACTCGTTCGTCCTGGCCACGAGCCTTTCCATGTGCGGGCGCGCGACCTCCCACAGGCCCATCGAGCGGACGTAGGCGACGCCGAGGTCCAGGACCCGCGGGGTGAGCGCGTAGCCGCCGTCGTCCACCCGCACGTAGCCGAGCTCCCGCAGCGTGAGCAGGATGCGGCGGGCGGTCGGCCGGGCCAGGCCGGTCGCCTCCGCCACCTGCGCGAGCGACATCACCGGACGCCGCGCCTCGAAGGCGGTGATGACGTCGAGGCCCCGGGCCAGCGCCTCGATGAAATCAGGTCCGGTGCCTTCCCGTGGCATCGATCTTCCCCTCGCCGCCGTCCCTCAGGGTGTCCATCATACGGACAACTGACCGGACGACCGCGGCCCGTTCTGCAGCCCGCGTGCGGCGTTCCGGCGGGGGTCTACGGGTAGAAGCGGAAGACCGGCTGGAGGACGCAGGCGGGCTTGGCGCCGTTCTCGATCTCCACGACGAGATCGGCGGTGACCTGGAGGCCGCCGGAGACGTCCGACACGTCGGTGAGCGTCCCGGAGAGGCGGATGCGGGAGCCGGCCGGGACGGGGGCCGGGAACCGCACCTTGTTCAGGCCGTAGTTGACCTTGGTCGTGACGCCCGTGACGTCGAGCAGCTCCGTCCAGAGCGGGATGACCAGCGACAGCGTCAGGTAGCCGTGCGCGATCGGGCCGCCGAAGGGGCCGGCCTTGGCCCGCTCGGGGTCGACGTGGATCCACTGGTGGTCGCCGGTGGCGTCGGCGAAGGTGCCGATGCGGGCCTGGTCCACCTCCAGCCAGCGGCTGGTGCCGAGCGAGCCGCCCGCCAGGCTCTTAAGGTCCGCGAACGCGACGGTCGTGCTCATGCCTTCTCCTTTCGTGGGTGGGGGGACGACCCCCCGCACCCCCCGGTTCGCTTCGCTCAGGCAACACCGCGCAGGCGCAGGGCCCGCACGGCGTTGTCCTTGAGGATCTTGGGCCGGACGGCCGGTTTGATCTCCAGCTTCGCGAAGTCGTCCCGCCACCGGTCCGGGGTGATGACCGGGTAGTCGGAGCCGAACAGCACCTTGTCCTGGAGCAGGCTGTTGGCGTACCGGACGAGCTGCGGCGGGAAGTACTTGGGCGACCAGCCGGACAGGTCGATGTAGACGTTCGGCTTGTGCGTGGCGACGGCGAGGGCCTCGTCCTGCCAGGGGAACGACGGGTGCGCCATGATGATCGTCAGGTCGGGGAGGTCCACGGCGACGTCGTCCAGCAGCATCGGGTTCGACAGGCCGAGCCGGATCCCTCCGCCGCCCGGCATGCCCGCGCCGATCCCCGTCTGCCCGGTGTGGAACAGGGCCGGAACGCCGTGCTCGGCCGCGACCTCCAGCAGCGGGTAGGCGCTGCGGTCGTTGGGCGCGAAGCCCTGCAGTGACGGGTGGAACTTGACGCCGCGCACGCCGCGCTGCTCGATCAGGCGGCGGAGCGTCCGGGCGCCCGCGCGTCCCTTCGCGGGGTCGATGCTCGCGAAGGGGATGAGCACGTCGGCGTGCTCGGCGGCCCGGTCGGCGATCTCCTCGTTCGAGATCGCCGGATGCCCGGTGGCGTTCTCGATGTCGACGGTGAACACGACCGCCGCCAGGTGGCGCTCGCGGTAGTAGGCCGCGATCTCGTCGATCGTGGGAGTGCGGTCGGCGTCCGCGCCGAAGTACTTCGCGGACGCCTCCATGAACTCGTCCGGCAGTGAGAGATGCCCGTGCAGGTCCGACTCCACGTGGACGTGGACGTCGATGGCCTCCAGGGCGTCCAGGTCGAGGCCGCTCATCGGGGCGCCTCCGGCAGGTTCTCCCCCACGCTCTGCTCGTGCTCGGCGAAGACCGTCGGCCAGGCGTCGGCGATGTCGTCCGCGCCCCAGCCGCCGTCCCGGTAGGCGGCGACGGCCTGGGTCGGATGCGTCCACAGCGAGAGCCGGTCGCCGCCGACGCCGACGGCCTGCCCGGTGATGCCGGACGCGGCGTCCGAGGCGAGGAACGCCACGAGCCCGGCGGCGTCCTCGGGCGTGCCGAAGGCGAGGGCGCGGCGGGCGAACGGCGGCATCTCCCGTCCGTCCCGCATCGCCTCCACGTACGGGGCGAGCGCGGGGATCGTCTCGGTCATCGCGGTCGCGGCGACGGGGACGATCGCGTTCACCGTCACGTTCGCGCGCGCCAGCTCCATCGCCCAGGTGCGGACGAAGCCGATGATCCCGGCCTTGGCCGCCGAGTAGTTCGTCTGGCCGAAGTTGCCGCGCTGACCGGCCGGGGAGCCGACCAGGATGAGCCGGCCGCCCTCGCCCTGCTCGCGGAACCGCACCGCCGCCGCGCGGGCGCAGGTGAAGCTGCCCTTCAGATGGACTCCGACGACGGTGTCGAAGTCGTCGTCGGTCATCTTCCACAGCACCCGGTCGCGCAGGACGCCGGCGTTGGTCACCATCACGTCGAGCCGGCCGAACTCCGCCACGGCCCGGGCGACCAGGCCGTCCGCCGCCTCGGACGTGCCGATCGCGGCGGCGTGCGCGACGGCCCGCCCGCCCGCGTCGCCGATCCGCTTCGCCGCGGCCTCGGCGGTGGCGGCGTCCACGTCGTTGACCACGACGGCCGCGCCGGCGCGGGCGAGTTCCCCGGCGTAGGCGAGGCCGAGGCCGCGCCCTGCTCCGGTGACCACCGCCACCTTCCCGTTCAGCTCCATTGGCACCTTCCCGATCCGGTCCTTACCCCTCCGAAGCTAGATTCTGATTTGTCGCGCGTCAAGATTTAATCGAATAAGCTGGGTTCCGGCCGGGCGGCGCCGCGGCATGGTGTGATGGCCACCGGTGACGACCACGGGAAGGACGGGCATGACCGCCGAGCAGGACGCGTCCCCCGGCGCACGGCCGCGCCGGCGGGCGCCGCAGCAGCTGCTGTTCAGTTTTCTCGGATCGCTCGTCCTCGACCGCGGATACCCGCCGATCAGCTCGCGGGTCTTCCTGAACCTGCTGGACGACCTCGGGGTGGCGGAGGCGGCGGCCCGCGCCACGCTCGCGCGGATGACCCGCAAGGGGCTGCTCGCCCGCACCCGGGAGGGGCGCACGGCGCGGTTCTCGCTCACCCCGTGGGCCGAGGACCTGCTGCGCGAGGCCACCCCCCGGGTCGACTCGCCGGCGCCGTTCACCCACCCGGGCGGCGAGTGGACGCTGCTCAGCTACTCCATGCCGGAGAGCCGCCGCGACCTGCGCCACCAGATCCGCGCCCGGCTGATCTGGGCGGGCTTCGGCGGGCTGCGGGACGGGCTGTGGATCGCGCCCGGCCGGGTCGACATCGACGCGATCTTCGCCGGGCCGGAGTTCGCCGGGTTCGCGGACCTGGCCGACGCGTTCTACTCCGTCCCGGTGGAGGGCACCGACGTGCCGCGGCTGCTGCACCGCGCGTGGGACGTGGCGGCGATCCGCGCCGAGCACGAATCGTTCCTCGCCACCTGGACACCGGACCGGGAGCGGCGCGGACGTCCGCTGACCCGGCTGACCCTGCTCGGCGCCGACTGGCTGCAGCTGCTGCGCACCGACCCCGGCCTGCCCGCCGAGCACCTTCCGGACGGCTGGCCCGCGGCCGCGTCAACAGCCCTGTACCGAGAACGGTTCGGCACGCTCGAACCGGACGCGACCGAGCAGCTCCGCAGGCTCCTCCGCGACGACGCCGGGCGCCGCTGAACCCGGGTCGGATCCGGCGCGTACCCCTGGGGCGACGGGCCACACCCCCACCGGAAGACGTCGTCCGCCCTCCGGCGCGGCGGGCGTCCCCTGCGCGAGGAGCACATCCGTGTCAACGGACTCGATCGATCCGGGCCTGCTGCGCAAGAACGCGCACAGTCCGTCCTTCTTCGCCCTCCAGCGGGCCTCGTCCGGGCGTCAGGACCTGGTCGACTTCTGCATCCCGTGCAACCCGTACTTCCCGACGCCGGGGATGTTCACCCAGCTGGCGGGCTCGCTGGAGCACATCCTGAAGTACTACCCGAGCGACGCCGACACGATCACCGCCGAGCTGTGCGCCACGCTCGGGCACAACCCGCAGACGGTCGTGATGGGCAACGGGTCGACCGAGCTGATCACCTGGATCGACCACCTGCTGGTCCGGGAGAGCCTCGCCACGCCGATCCCGACGTTCGGCCGGTGGACGGACCAGCCGATGGAGACCGGCAAGCGGGTCGACATGTTCCAGCTCCACGAGCTGCGCGGCTTCGAGTTCGACGTGGACGCGTTCGTGCAGTTCGTCCGGGCGCGCGGATCGCGGGTCGCGGTGGTCTGCAATCCCAACAACCCCGACGGCGGGTACGTCCCGCGGCGCGAGATCGTCCGGCTGCTGGACTGCCTCATCGACCTGGACCTGGTCGTGGTGGACGAGTCGTTCCTGGACTTCGTGGACGCCGAGGCGCACACCAGCGTCGCCGACGAGGCCCGCATCCGGCCGAACGTCATCGTGCTGAAGAGCCTCGGGAAGAACTTCGGCCTGCACGGCATCCGGTTCGGCTACATGGTCGCCAACCCGGCGCTGGCGCAGACCGTCCGGGTGGCGCTGCCGAAGTGGAACCTCAACTCCTTCGCCGAGGTCGTCGTGTTCCTGCTGCGCGAGCACGGCGCCGAGTACCGGGAGAGCCTGCGGCTGCTGGCCCGCGACCGGCTGCTGATGTCCCAGCAGCTCGCGGCGCTGCCGGGACTCAAGGTCTTCCCGTCCCAGGGCAACTTCGTGATGGTCAAGCTGCCGGACGGCAAGGACGGCGTCGGGCTGCGCGACCATCTGATCGCCCACCACGGGGTGTTCGTCCGCGAGTGCGGCAACAAGCTCGGCTCGACGAGCCAGTTCCTGCGGCTCGTCGTCCGGCCGCAGACGGACGTCCAGCGGCTGCTGATCGGGCTCGGCTCCTACCTGTACGGGGCCCCCGCCGAGCCCGCGCCCGACAACGTGGTGTCCCCAGGTCACAGATGGGGCGAGAGCGCGGTCACCGGAAGCGAGCCGGACCTGAGCCACTTCCCCGAGACGCTGCATGCCGAGACACGTCCCGAGGATTTCCGCGCGGCCATTTAAGGAAAGGCCGAAAAGGGGTAGCCGGGTAAGTCGCCGGGGTGATCTGGCGGCGCGGACACGGCGCGCCGTACGTTGGCAGGGTTGCTCATCCGGAGCCCGCCTCCGACGGCGCTCCGACCCGCGATCCGTGGAAAGGTCCTCAATGGAGAACCCGCTCGTCATCGACCCGGCCGGCAACGACGTCCAGGGAGAGGCCGCGAAACTGCGGGAAAGGGGGCCGGTGACTCCCGTGGAACTGCCCGGCGGAGTCGTCGCGTGGGCGGTGACCGGCCAGGAGCAGCTCAAACGGCTGCTGGCCGATCCCCGGGTGTCGAAGAACCCGAATCTGCACTGGACCCCGTACATCAACGGCGAGATCGCGGAGGACTGGCCGCTGCGCCTGTGGGTCTCGGTACAGAACATGTTCACCGCCTACGGCGACGACCACCGGCGGCTCCGCAACATCATCTCGCGGGCGTTCACCCCGCGCCGCACCGAGGCCCTCCGGCCGGACGTCGAGGAGATCACGCGCTCCCTCCTGGACGGGCTGGCGGCGTCCCCCGGCGGGTCCGCCGACCTGCGCGAGGCGTTCGCCTACCCGCTGCCGATCGAGGTGATCTGCCGGCTGTTCGGCGTCCCGCAGGAGACCCGGCCGGCCCTGCGCCGCTGCGTCGACGGCATCTTCAACACGGCGCTGACGCCCGAGGAGTCCGTCGCCAACCAGACCGAGATGTACGGCATCCTGCAGGAGTTCGTCGCGTTCCGGCGCCGGGAGCCGGCCGACGACCTGGCCGGCGTCCTCATCTCCTCCCGGGACGAGGAGGGGTCGCGGCTGAGCGAGGACGAACTGGTCGACACGCTGATCCTGATGATCTCCGCCGGGCACGAGACGACGGTGAACCTGCTCGACCAGGCCATCACGGCGCTGCTGAGGCACCCGGAGCAGCGCGCGCTCGTCCGGTCGGGCGAGGTGCCGTGGAGCGAGGTGATCGAGGAGGCGCTGCGCTGGCAGGCGCCCGTCGCGAACCTGCCGCTCCGCTACGCCGTGGAGGACATCGACGTCGACGGCGTCACGATCGGCAAGGGCGAGGCGATCCTCGCGGCCTACGCGGCGGCGGGACGCGACCTTTCCCTGCACGGCGAGGACGCCGACCTGTTCGACATAACGCGCGCGAACAAGGAGCACATCTCCTTCGGGCACGGCGTGCACTTCTGCGTGGGGTCGCATCTCGCGCGGATGGAGGCCGAGGTGTCACTGCCCGCGCTCTTCGAGCGTTTCCCGGAGATGTCGCTCGCGGTCGATCCGATGGAGCTGCGCCCGGTCGAGTCGTTCATCTCCAACGGTCACCGGGCACTGCCGGTCAACCTCAATTCCTGAGCCGGTGCCGTCCGTTTCCCCGGCCCGGCCGCGAAAAGCCGGGGAAACGGACGGCCCGACGCAACATTCATTCGTCCCGGACGGGCGGATTCACGTGTTCCGGCGGGCCCTCGCCCGGCGTTTGCCCTCGTGCATCGCCTGGACCCGGGCGATGGGGATCGTGCGGCCCTGCTCGATCAGATCGGCGGGAACCGGCTGCGGCTCCGGCAGCAGATCCGCCCAGGGGTCGCGGTCGGCCAGGAGGGCGGCGGCCGTCCGGACCGTGAAGTCGGTCGGCGTCACGCGGTCGAGATCGTCCCACGGCACGGGGAAGGAGACCGGCGTACCGGGACGGATCCGCGGGCTGTAGGCGGCGACGACGGTGGCGCCGCCGGCGCGGGTCGAGTCGAGGAACACCTTGCCGCCCCGGTCCTCGCGGATGAACGCCGTCGTGACCAGGCCGGGGTCGAGACGTTCGGCGCGCACGGCCAGGGCGCGTGTGGCGGCGGCGACGTCCTCGATGGACGTCCCGCCGTCCAGGGGCACGAACACGTGCACGCCCTTGGCGCCGCTCGTCTTGACGGCGCCCCGCAGCCCTGAGTCCTCCATCGCTTGGCGGACGAGGCGGGCTGCGGCGACCGCGACACCGAACGCGTCCGGTTCCGGCGGGTCGATGTCCATGACCATGTGGGTGGGCCTGTCCCACGCCTCGGCGCGGACCAGGGGCGGGTGGTACTCGACGGCGCGCTGGTTCGCGAACCACAGCAGCGTGCGCCGGTCGTCGCACAGCGCGTAGGACACCTCGCGCTGGGACGACTCCGCCCACATCGTCACCGTCCGCACCCAGGACGGCGTGTACTTGGGGATGTTCTTCTGCATGAACGGCTTCTGGCCGCGCAGGACGCGTTTGACCGACAGCGGACGGCCGGCGAGCCGCGGGACGATGCGTCCGGCGACGGCGTCCAGGTAGTCGACCAGATCGCGTTTCGTCGCGTCCGCCCCCTCGAACAGGGGCTGGTCGAGGTTCGTCAGCCGAACCCCGTCACGCTCCTCATCGGCGCTCACTTCACCACCATCGCACGCGGCAAGGACAAACGCCCCTCCGGTAACGTCGCGTCCATGTTCGTTCCAGCGCATTTCTCCGCGGGCGATGCCGAGGTCAGGGACCTGCTGGCCGGCTGCGGTGCGGCCGACCTCGTCACCAGCACGCCGCGCGGGCTCGTCGCGACGTTCCTGCCCGTCCTGTTCGACCCGACGGTGGGCGAGCACGGCGCGCTGCTGGCGCATGTGGCGCGCAACAACGATCAGTGGAGCGAACCCGCCGCCGGGGAGTCGCTGTTCATCGTCCATGGGCCGGACGCCTATGTGACGCCGTCCTGGTACGCGTCCAAGCGCGAGCACGGACGGGTCGTGCCGACGTGGAACTACCTGACCGCGCACGTCTACGGCCGCCTCGCCGTCCACGACGACCAGGCCTGGGTCGGGTCGATGGTCCGCCGCCTGACCGATCATCACGAGGGGCGGCGTGCCCCCTCCTGGTCGGTGGACGACGCCCCGCCCGCCTTCATCGACGGCCAGCTACGGGCGATCGTGGGCCTCGAACTGGTCATCACCAGGATCGAGGCGAAGGCGAAGATGAGCCAGAACCGTCCGGAGGCCGACCGCGAAGGCGTGGTCGAGGGCTACCTGGCGGAGGGCGACACCGCGATGGCCGAGGCCGTCCGCGACGCCTCGGCGTAACCCCCTGGACGACCGGCGGTGCCGGTCAGGTCGAGCGGGGGCGCCAGGGGGACTCCGGGGAGGTGGGACGGGGATCGGCCGCCACCTGGAGCGCATAGGTGGGGGTGGCGGCTTCCACGGGGCCCAGATAGGTGTGGCCGGTCAGGTGGCACCACGCCGGAAGGTCGATGGGGGCCGCCGGATCGCTGGCGATCAGGTGGATCACGGTGCCGGCGGCCAGATCGGCGATGTGGCCGCGCAGTTCCAGCAGCAGGCGCACGCAGGAGCGGTCACCCCCGTCGATGACCACTGGATCCGTGCTCATTGCCACCCCCGGTTCCGTAACGCTTGCAGCCTGCTTGGGGAAATATAGGCGTTTGGTGTGACAACGGCTGTGGTCAGTCCAGGATGGCGCGCGATGTCGCCGGGAGGGCGGGTCGTCCCGGTGATGGCTTTACTCGCACGCAAGCCTTGACTCAGCAGTGTCAGACGCGGGTCCGGGTGCCGGACGAGCGGGCCGTCAAAACGCGACAAAACAGGATCAATCGCAAGTGAACGGGATCGTCGGGGATATGGGGGAGGGAGGTCCTAGACTTGACTCTTTCTTTCAGGTCTCGTCCAGCTTTGGAGCTTACAGTCGCAGTGAAGTAACCCCCGTTGTCATCCAGATGAGGAAATCGGCTTTGGGGCGAGTCATGGATCTCGGAATGGGACGAGTGGAGTGCACGGAGACCTGCGGGACGCTGACGTTCCCGGCCGAGGTCGACCTGAGCAACGGCGACGCGATCCTCGCTCAGGCCGTCGGCCTTCTCGACTCCGGGATCCCGGCCCTGATCCTCGACCTGACCGGCTGCACCTTCTGCGACTCCAACGGGCTGAACGTGATCACGCACTCCCAGATGCGGGCGACCGAACTGGGCGTGCCGATGTGGGTCGTGCTGCCGCCGCGCGGGATCGTCCGCCGCGTGTCGGAGGTGGCCGGGCTGCCGCGCCGGGTGGCGATCGCGCCCGACGTGGCGACCGCCCGGGAGGCGCTGGCGGCGGCCGCGCCGTAGCGCTCAGCGCTCCAGCACGCGGTCGATCCACCGGTCCGACTCGCCGAGGAGCAGGTGGCCCGCGCCGAGGATGCTGGCGTCGCGGCCCGCGCGGGACGTGGCGATCTCCAGGTTGCGGGTGGCGAGCGGCAGGCAGCGCTCGTAGATGACGCCCCGGATCGTCGCGACGAGCGGTTCGGCGTTGGACAGGCTGCCGCCGATGACCAGGGCGTCGGGGTTGAAGAAGTTCACCAGGGCGGTCAGCACGTCCCCGATGAGGCGCCCGGCGGTGCGCACCGCGCTGGTCGCCTGCGGGACGCCGTCGGTGACGAGGTCGACGATCTCCGACGGGCTGCCGGCCTCGATGCCCTGCGCGGCGAGGGCCGCGGCGAGCGCGGCACCGCTCGCGTGGGCCTCCAGGCAGTCGGGGTGACCGCACGAGCAGTCGACGGTGGCGTCGGACAGGATCCGGACGTGGCTGATGTCGCCCGCCGCGCCGCGGCCGCGGTGCAGCCGGCCGTCCACGATGACGCCGCAGCCGATGCCGCTGCCGACCTTGATGACCATGACGTTGTCCAGGGACGGCCATGACCCGCGGTGCTCCCCGACGGCCATGAGGTTGGCGTCGTTCTCGACCAGGGCCGGGACGCCCGCGTGCTCGGTCACGAAGTCGCGGACGGGAAAGTCGTTCCAGCCGGGCATGCGCGAGGGCGAGACGACCTGGCCCGTCGCCGGGTCGACCGGCCCGGGCAGGCCGATCCCGATGCCGCGGACGGGGACGTCGTGCAGCCCGTGGTCGCGGGCGAGCGCGCGGAGACTGCCGATGACCGTGGTCAGCGTCTCCCGGGGCCCCACCGCGATGTCGCACGCGAGATCGGCCAGCGCGAGCGGCGTGCCGGCGAGGTCGACGACGGCGAGGCGGGCGTGGTGCGCGCCGAGGTCGGCGACCAGGAACACGCCCGCCGCGCGGGCGAGGCGGAGGCGGCGAGGCCGCCGGCCCCCGCGCGAGGCCCCGGCGCCTTCCTCCGCGAACAGGCCGGCCTCGATGAGCTGCTCGACCCGCAGCGAGACGCTGGAGGCGGCGAGGCCGGACAGCCGGGCGAGCTCGGCCCGCGACTCCGCCTGACCGGTAGCCACCAGCCGCACAAGCGCCGCCGATCCGTCGTCTCTGCTGTTACGCACCCCAGATAGATAGCATGCGCGAACTTGGTACAGCAACGCGTTGACTTACGTCGATTTGACGTTCTATCGTCCTCGTTGACTTCGATTTCGAAGGAAGTTGGGACGTAGGTGACCGAATGATCGAGGTTCGTGGCCTGCACAAGCGCTTCGGCGAGCACACCGCCCTGCGCGATGTGGACCTGGACGTGGCCCGCGGCGAGGTCGTCGTGGTCATCGGGCCGTCCGGTTCGGGCAAGTCGACGCTGTGCCGGTGCCTGAACCGGCTGGAGACGCCGGACGCGGGCGTGATCCGGGTCGACGGCGAGGAACTGCCCGCCGAGGGACGTGCCCTCGCCCGCCTGCGCGCGGACGTCGGCATGGTGTTCCAGTCGTTCAACCTGTTCCAGCACAAGACCGTCCTGCAGAACATGACGATGGCGCCCACGCGGGTGCGGGGGCTGTCGCGTGCCGAGGCGGAGCGGCGGGCGCGTGAACTGCTCGACCGGGTCGGCATCGGCGAGCAGGCCATGAAGCTCCCGGCGCAGCTGTCCGGCGGCCAGCAGCAGCGCGCCGCGATCGCCCGCGCGCTCGCGATGCGGCCGAAGGCGATGCTGTTCGACGAGCCGACGTCCGCACTCGACCCCGAGATGGTCGGCGAGGTGCTGGACGTGATGACGGGCCTCGCCCGCGACGGCATGACGATGGTGGTCGTCACCCACGAGATGGGGTTCGCCCGCCAGGTCGCCGACCGCGTCGTGTTCATGGCGGACGGCGAGGTCGTCGAGACCGGCACGCCGTCCGCCTTCTTCGACTCCCCCGCCAGCGACCGGGCCCGGGACTTCCTGGCCAAGGTCCTCAGCCACTAGCACGACCCCCCGGCGCGCCGCCCATGGCGCGCCACCCGAGAAAGGTTGATGATCATGGTGCGTACCCTCGCGGGGATGCGGCGCGCGGCGGTGGCCGCGGTCGCCGCACTGTCGCTGACGGGCCTCGCGGCCTGCTCCGGCGGCGACTCCGACCCGGCCGTGCCCGGTTCCGGCGGCGGGAAGACGGCGGACCTGGCGGCCTCGGCGCCGGTCGCGTCGAACATCCCGGCCGGCTCCACCATGGAGAAGATCAAGCAGCGCGGCGAGCTGGTCGTGGGCGGTTCGCTGGACGCGCCGCTGCTGTCCCAGCAGAACCCGGCGACGAAGAAGGTCGAGGGGCTGGACGCCGACTTCGGCCGGCTGCTCGCCAAGTACATCATCGGCAAGCCAAACGTGAAGATCGTCAACTCGGCGTCGGAGACGCGGGAGGCGCTGCTGTCCAACGGCACCGTCGACGTGGTGTTCCAGACGTACAGCATCACGCCGGAACGCGCCAAGCAGGTCGCGTTCGCCGGGCCGTACTACAGCTCCGGCCTGGTCATCGCCACCAAGAAGGACGAGACGGGCATCAAGACGCCGGCCGACCTGAAGGGCAAGACGGTCATCGCGGGCGCCAACACCCCGGCGATCCCCGCGATCAAGAAGGCCGCCCCGGACGCGAAGATCGTCACGTTCGGCAGCGACCCCGAGTGCGTCCAGGCGCTCAAGCAGGGCCGCGGCGCCGCCTACGTCCAGGACCAGGCCATCCTGCTGGCGACCGCCAAGCAGGACCCGACCATCCAGATCCAGGGCGAGCCGTTCACCAGCGACCCGTACGGGATCGGCCTCAAGCACGGCGACGCCCAGATGAAGCAGTTCGTCAACGACTGGCTCAAGAACATCGAGGCGTCCGGCCTGTGGGCGAAGGTCTGGAAGAACTCGATCGGAACGGTGGTGCAGGGCGAGGCCCCGCAGCCGCCCGCGATCGGCTCCGCGAAGGGCTCGGAGTAACCGTCACCCCATGAACGTCATCACCGATCACCTCGGCGAGTTCGGCGACGGCCTGCTGCTCACCGTCGAACTGACGCTGCTGTCGCTCGCCGGCGCGCTCGCGGCCGGGATCGCCGTCGCCGCGATGCGGGTCGGGCCGGTGCGCGTGCTGCGCGCCGCCGGGATGGCCTACGTCGAGGTGCTGCAGAACATCCCGCTGCTGGTGTGGCTCGTCATCGCCGTGTTCGGGCTGCCCGAGATCGGGGTGATCGCCGGGCTGTTCACCACCTCGGTCGTCGTCATCGCCCTCTACCAGGGGGCGTACATGGCCGAGGCGATCCGCTCCGGGATCAACGCGGTGCCGGCCGGGCAGGGCGAGGCGGCCCGGGCGCTCGGGCTGACGTTCGTCCAGTCGCTGCGGCTGGTCGTCCTCCCGCAGGCGCTGCGGACGGTCGTCCAGCCGCTCGGCAACATCGCGATCATGACGCTGATGAACACGGCGCTGGCCGCGGCGGTCGGCGTGGTCGAGCTGACCGCCGCGGCGAACCGGGTCAACCTCGCCGAGGCGCGGCCGATCTGGATCTTCGTGACGGCGGGCCTGGCGTACATGGCGCTGTCGGCGGTCTTCGGGCTGGTGACCGGCGGCCTCGAACGGAAGCTGGCGATCCTGCGATGACCTCGTCCCGCCTGCTGTTCGACGAACCGGGGCCGCGCGCGCAGCGCCGCACCCGGATCGCCACCGCGCTGAGCCTGCTGGCCGGTGCCGTCCTCGTCGCGCTCGCGCTGCGCCAGTTCGGCGAGAACGGGCAGCTCGCCGCCGACCGGTGGCGCCCCTACGGGACCTGGCCGATGTGGCGGTACCTGCTGGAGGGCCTCCGCTCCACGCTGTACGCCGCGGTCGTGTCGATCGCGCTGGCCATGGCGGCGGGCGTCGTCCTCGCGCTCGGACGGCTGTCGCCGGCGCGGTGGCTGCGCGTCCCGTCGGCGGCCTATGTCGAGATCGTCCGGACGATTCCGGCGCTGCTCCTCGTCTACGTCGTGCTGTTCGCGCTGCCGAAGTACGGGATCGACCTGCCCCTGTTCTGGAAGCTCGTGGTGCCGCTGTCGGTGTCCAACGCCGCCGCGTTCGCCGAGATCTTCCGGGCCGGGATCCGGTCGGTGGAGCGCGGCCAGCTGGAGGCGGGCCTCGCGCTCGGCCTGACCCGCGGCCGGGCGATGCGGCTGATCGTCCTGCCGCAGGCGGCGCGGCGCGTGCTGCCGTCGCTGGTCAGCCAGTCCGCGGGGCTGCTGAAGGACACCTCGCTCGGCTACGTCGTCAGCTACGCCGAGCTGCTCTACAGCGGGAAGGTGCTGGCGAACTACAACCACCTGCTCATCCAGACCTACCTGGTGATCGCGCTGATCTACCTGGTGATCAACGCGTCGCTGGCCAAGCTCGCGCGGACGCTGGAGGCGCGGCAGCGGACCCGCCCGTCCCGCGCCGTCCGCGAGGCCGTCCCCGCCGCGACACCGTGAGGACCGAGATGTACGAAGTACTGGCCGAGGTCGTCCGGAACGGCTTCGTCGAGAGCCGCCACTACGGCAGCGTCGCCGGGCTGGCCCCGGACGGGACGCTCGCCCACGTGCGCGGGAACGTCGAGGAGACCGTCCTGCCGCGGTCCACCACCAAGCCGTTCCAGGCGCTCGCCTGCCTGCGGGCGGGCGCGCCGCTGGCCGGGGAACGCCTCGCGATCGCGGCGGGCAGCCACACCGGCGAGGACTTCCACGTCAAGACGGTCGAGGGCATCCTCTCCGACGCCGGTCTGAGCGTGGACGCACTGCAGTGCCCGGCGTCCTGGCCCGAGGACGAGCCCACCAAGGCGTCGCTCATCCGGGCGGGCGAAGGCGAGTCGCGGGTGCGGATGAACTGCTCCGGCAAGCACGCCGGCATGCTCGCCGCGTGCGCCGCCAACGGCTGGCCGTTCGGCACCTACCTCTCGCCTGAGCACCCGTTGCAACTGGCCGTCGAGCAGGTGATGGCCGACTGCGCCGGAGAGGAACCGTCACCCGTCGCGGTGGACGGCTGCGGCGCGCCGCTGTTCGGCCTCACCCTGGCGGGCCTCGCCAGGGCCGCGCGCTCCCTCGTCCTGTCCGAGGAGGCCCGACCCGTCGCGGACGCCATGCGCGCCCACCCCGAGTACGTGGGCGGGACGGAGCACGCCAACACCGCGTTCATGCGGGCCCTGCCCGGCTCGGTCGCCAAGGGCGGCGCGGAGGGCGTGTTCGTCGCCGCCACCGCCGAGGGCCACGCGGTCGCGGTGAAGGTCATCGACGGCAGCCCCCGCGCCACCACCGCCATCGCGCTGCGCGCGCTCGCCGCGCTCGGCGCGGACACCGCCCCCGCCGCGCCGCTCGGCGCCGTCCCCGTCCTCGGCGGCGGACGCCCGGTCGGCGAGATACGCACCACCGAGGAAGGACGTACGTGAGCCTCACCTACGAGATCTGCATCGACAGCGTCGCGGGCGCCATCGCCGCCGAGAAGGCGGGCGCCCACCGCGTCGAACTGTGCGCGGCGCTGTTCGAGGGAGGGCTCACCCCGACCCTGGGCACGGTCCGCGCCGCGCTCGCCGCCGTGTCGTCCATCAAGGTGAACGTCATCATCCGCCCGCGCGGCGGCGACTTCATCTTCGACGAGCACGAGGTCGCGGCGATGGAGCACGACGTGGCGCTCGTCCGCGAGGCCGGCGTGAACGGCGTCGTGATCGGCGCGCTGACGCCCGAGGGGACGATCGACCGTCCCGTCGTGGAGCGGCTCATCGCGGCTGCGGACGGGCTGCCCGTCACCTTCCACCGGGCCTTCGACATGGCCGCCGACCCGTTCGGCACCCTGGACGCCCTGGCCGGACTCGGCGTGGCCCGCGTCCTTACTTCCGGGCAGGACGTGAGCGTGCTGGAAGGTGCGCCGCTGATCGCCGAGCTGGTGAAGCACGCCGGCGACCGCATCATCGTCATGCCGGGCGGCGGCGTCACCGACCGCAACGTGGCCCGCGTCGTCGAGGCCACCGGGGCCCGGGAGATCCACTTCGCCGCGCTCAGCGAGGAGCCGAGCCCGGCCGTCCACCGCAACCCCCACCCGTTCATGGGCGGCGAGCTGCGGCAACCCGAGTACCGCCGCCTGGTCACGACGTCGGCCGGCGTCTCCTCGGTGATCCACGCCGCGACCTGACCCCCCGCGAGCGGGCGCCCGGCGCACGTCACACCCGTTCGATGCGGGCGCGGCGGATGAGGAACTTGCCGGCTTCGCGCACCTGCTCGAACGCGGCGTCGTTCAGGAGCAGGCAACTCCCGGAGGTGGACGTGACCTCGACGGTCGTCGACTTGCCGTTGTCGAGGTTGGTGACCTTCACCTTCGTCCCGGCGGGAAGGGTGCTGCTGGACGCGGCAGGCGCGCCCGCCTCACCGGACAGCGTCACGGTCGACCCCGGGCACACGACGTCACCGGACGCGGCCGGGGCCGCGCTCGTCGATGGCCGGGCGGGTGCGCTCGACGCCGGCGGCTGACCGGACCCCTCCGCCGCGCCGGTCGCGGCCGTACCGGCGGCGGCCTCCTCCTTGCTGCAGAACGATTCGGTGAAGGCGTCGACGGTCTCGCCCCTCGCCTTCTTGGCCCGCTGGCCGAGGCAGAGCGAGGAGACCTTGTTCGCCGGGCCGAGGCCGCTGACCGCGTTGGTGGTGTTGGCGAAACGCTCACGCTGGCGACAGTTGAACGCCAGCCCGAAGTCCAGCGCCGGGTCGCCCTGCGCGGCCCGTGCGTTGACCGCCTGGCACGTCGCGCTGATCTGCATCGCGGGTTTCTCGCCGCCGGCCCGCGCCGCCTGGCGCCGGTCCTCCAGCGCGGCGAACTCCGCTTGGTCGCAGTTCTCGGCGGCACCGACGTTCACGGCCCTGCCGGCCGCGATGTCCTGCCGGATCCGGGCGCAGGCCGACGACTCCGCCGCGACTTGGCCCGCCACCCGCTCCTCCCCGCCCCCGCAGGAGACCGCCCCGCCCAGCACCGCGAGCAGCCCTGCCATGCCGAGCACGGTGCGCGCACCACCCGTCCGTCTCACGATCCACTCCCCTTCGACCGACTGCTCGGATTACGCAGGCCGGGCCAGGGGAGTTCAAAGGTCACCTAATGGACATCGCCTCCGGGCCGGGCAGTTCTTTGCGTGATCTTGTGGTGGTGAGGACCGCGGAGAGTTGCGGACGGGGCATGGATGACTGGGACCGAGGCCGAGGGACGGCGCCGACGAGCGGGAGCGGAACGCATGCAGGTGAAGCTGGAGGCCGAACTCGGGCGCATTCCGATCGTGGACGTGGCGCCGGTGGTGGGGTGTGGCCGGTGGCCGGCGAAGGCGGTGGTGGGCGAGACCGTCGAGGTGTCGGCGACGGTGTTCCGTGAGGGGCACGAGATGCTGGGTGCGGCGGTGGTGCTGCGGACGCCGGACGGGGAGGAGCTGCCGCCGCGGCCGATGGCCGAGGTGGGTGTGGGGCTGGACCGGTGGTCGGCCCGGGTGACGCCGACGGAGATGGGGTCGTGGTCGTTCCGGGTGGAGGCGTGGGGCGATCCGATCGCGCACTGGTGGCACGACGCCCAGATCAAGATCCCCCGCGGCCAGGACGTCGAGCTCATGCTCGCCGAAGGCGTGGCACTGTTCATGCGTTCGGCGCGCGAGGTTCCGACGGAGGATCGCCGGGTCCTGGCCCGGCTCGCCCGCTTCCTGTCAGATGAGGACGAGGACGCGCTGGAACGCCTCGCCGCGGCCGGAGACCCGGCAGTTCTGGACATCCTGGGGCGTCATCCGTTGCGGGATCTGCTGACCGTGAGCGACTGGTACCCGCTGGTGGTGCACCGGCAACGCGCCCTGTACGGCGCCTGGTACGAGTTCTTCCCCCGCTCCGAAGGCGCCGCCTTCGACCCCATCGGCCGCCGCGGCCCGACCTCGGGCACCTTCCGCACCGCGATGAAACGCCTCCCCGCCATCGCCGACATGGGCTTCGACGTCATCTACCTGCCCCCCATCCACCCCATCGGCACCACCCACCGCAAAGGCCCCAACAACACCCTGGACGCCGGCCCCTACGACCCCGGCTCCCCCTGGGCCATCGGCTCACAACACGGCGGCCATGACGCGATCCACCCCGACCTGGGCACCCTGACCGACTTCGACGCCTTCGTCGCCTACGCCGCCGACCACGGCCTGGAAGTCGCCCTGGACCTGGCCCTGCAATGCTCCCCCGACCACCCCTGGGTCACCCAGCACCCCGAATGGTTCACCACCCGCGCCGACGGCACCATCGCCCACGCCGAGAACCCGCCCAAGAAATACCAGGACATCTACCCCCTCAACTTCGACCACGACCCCCACGGCCTGGCCACCGAAATCCACCGCGTCATCCGGCACTGGACGAACCACGGCGTACGGATCTTCCGCGTCGACAACCCCCACACCAAACCCGTCGCGTTCTGGGAACGGCTCCTGGCCGACATCAACACCACCGACCCCGACGTCATCTTCCTCGCCGAAGCCTTCACCCGACCCGCCATGATGCACACCCTGGCCAAAATCGGATTCCACCAGTCCTACACCTACTTCACCTGGCGCAACGCCGCCGACGAACTCCGCGAATACTTCACCGAACTCACCGGCCCGGCCGCGACGTACATGCGCCCCAACGCCTTCACCAACACCCCCGACATCCTCAACGAATACCTCCAGCACGGCGGCCGCCCCGCCTTCGAAATCCGCGCCGTGCTCGCCGCGCTGCTCTCCCCCACCTGGGGCATCTACACCGGCTACGAACTATGCGAGAACACCCCCGTCCGCCCCGGCAGCGAGGAATACCGCGACTCAGAGAAATACCAGTACCGGCCCCGCGACTGGGAAGCCGCCGACCGCACCGGCACCACCATCGCCCCCCTCATCACCAGGCTCAACACCCTCCGCAATGCGCATCCGGCGTTGCAGCAACTCCGCAACCTGCACTTCCACCACATCGACCAACCCGAACTCCTCGCCTTCTCCAAACGCCACCTCGACGACGTCGTGCTGACCGTGGTCAACCTCAACCCCCACCAACCCCGCGAAGCCACCCTCCACCTCGACCTGCCCGCCCTCGGCCTCCCCGACGACCCCACCCACCAATTCACCATCACCGACGAACTCGACGCCACCACCTACACCTGGACCAAATCCAACTACGTCCGCCTCGACCCGCACACCAAGCCCGCGCACGTCTTCACGGTCGAGCGGAACGAGAGACATGCGCGGGCTGGTGGCGGACAGGCCGCCGGAGGAGCAGGTGCCGGGACGGACGCGACGCCGGCGGGGACCGGCCGGAGTTCGCGGGCCGTCAGGAACCGGCCCTGGGCGAACGGGAGCTGACCGGCTCCGGGATCAGACCGGCGCCGCGCCGCCGAGCAGGCGGTCCTCGATGGACCGGCAGCCGGTGAACACCGAGCCGAGCCCCTCGCGGTCGATGATCTCCCGGAGCTTGGCCGGCAGCGCCGGAAGCGCGAGGCAGCCGCCCTCGGCGGCGACGCGCCAGCGGATGCCGAGCAGGATGGGCAGCGGGTCGCAGCGGACGCCGAGCCGGTCGTGCATCCGCACCATCAGGTGCCGCAGGTTCCCCTCGACCAGGGTGGTGAGGGTCTCCCCGAGCCGCGGCACGGTGACCTCGTCCAGCACGCCGGACAGGTGGACGACGGTGTGGTCGCCGTCGCCCGCCGCCGTCGTGGTGATCGTCAGTTCGGACGGGGCGGGCGGCGTCGGGGTGAGCCCGGCGTCCCCGGGATGCAGGGCGCGGATGGCGTCGAGCACATGCGTGGTGTCGACCTCCCCCGCCGTCCCGTCCGGGATGGGCGCGGCCGTCGCCGACGCGACGTCCGCGAACACCGGGACGAGCTGCGCCAGCCCGGTGAGGTGCAGCGCCCGCCGCACATGCGCGGACAGGGCGGGCACCACGGCCCGCAGCGGGCAGCCGAGCAGCTGCGCCCGCGTCTCGGCGCGCGCCAGCAGGACGAGCCCGGCGGCGTCCAGCAGGACCGCGTCCCCGAAGTCGACGACGACTCCGCCGCGCCGCATCCCGCGCGGGCCTGCGCAGGCGAGGGACAGCGCCTTGCTCACCCCCTCCCGGATCCCCGCGTAGTTCTGCCAGCTGATCTGCGCGGGCAGGCTGAGCACGATGAACCCTCGCCGGGTCTCGATGCCGAGGCCCGGCACGGTCGTGTCCTTCATCTGTCACATCCCGATCGGGGTTCGAGCGGCCGCGCGGGCGCGCCGGGGCGGAGCGGTCGGACGGCCGGGCGGTCTGGACGCGGGCCGCTCGTCCGGATAGGGCGGGCGACCGCCCCGCACGACGCCCGTCAGCCGGGACGCCGCGAGGCGCTCGATGGTCCGCGTCTCGGGCCGCACCCCGAGATGGGTGCAGCAGCACCACAGGTCGTCCACGCAGCGGCGCACCCGCTCCACCGGGATGTCGGCGAAACGCACGCGCAGCCGCGCCACGAGGTCATCGCGCGTCGGTACGACCGATGGCGACATCTCCCAGCGCTCCACTGTCCCTCCGATCGCTTCTGGACGGACGCTTTCCGTCCGAACCGAGCAGAACCCGCCACGGCGGCGGGTTCTGAGCTTGGAAATGACCTACCCGGGGGTTGCGACAGAAAAAGCGACGAACCTAAAAACCCGGACATGACACAACCGGTGCGCGGCAAGTATTCGCGGCCCGCAGCGCCAGTGAACGGGCCGTGAATCGCCGTGTTTTTACGCTGCCTTTCCGAACGATCACGCTCCGTACTGAAGCTTTTACGGATGGTTGCCAGGCGCGCAGACACCTCTCCCTGGCGGAGGGAATCGCTGATCTAGATGTCGCCGACACACCCGGGGTGGACCCATGCACGGCCAGTCGAAGAACTTCACCCGCAGCACGTCCGACGAGGTCAGCGCGCCGGAGACGGACTCCGGCCCGCCCGCGGACGCGCCCGGACCGCACCCCGGACCGCTTCCGGGGCCGGCCGCCGGCCCTGTCCCGGACCCGTTCGACGAGCAGTCTCCGCGCACACCGCACTGGTTCAAGACGGCGGTGTTCTACGAGGTGTCGGTACGCGGGTTCGCCGACTCCAACAACGACGGCTACGGCGACCTGCGCGGCCTGATCTCCCGCCTGGACCACCTGCAATGGCTCGGCATCGACTGCCTGTGGCTACTGCCCATCTACCAATCACCCCTGCGCGACGGCGGCTACGACATCGCCGAATACACCAAAATCCTCCCCGACTTCGGCGAACTCGGCGACTTCGTCGAACTCATCGAACAAGCCCACGCCCGCGGCATCCGCGTCATCGCCGACCTGGTCATGAACCACACCTCCGACCAACACCCCTGGTTCCAAGCCTCCCGCACCGACCCCCACGGCCCCTTCGGCGACTTCTACATGTGGGCCGACGACGACACCGGCTACCCCGACGCCCGCATCATCTTCATCGACACCGAATCCTCCAACTGGACCTACGACCCCATCCGCGGCCAGTACTACTGGCACCGCTTCTTCACCCACCAACCCGACCTCAACTACGACAACCCCGCCGTCCAAGACGCCATGCTGGAAAACCTCCGCTTCTGGCTCGACCTGGGCATCGACGGATTCCGCCTCGACGCCGTCCCCTACCTGTACGCCCGCGAAGGCACCAACTGCGAAAACCTCCCCCAAACCCACGCCTACCTCAAACGCGTCCGCGCCGAAGTCGACCGCCTCTACCCCGACCGCGTCCTGCTCGCAGAAGCCAACCAATGGCCCGCCGACGTCGTCGAATACTTCGGCGACCCCGCCGCCGGCGGCGACGAATGCCACATGGCCTTCCACTTCCCCGTCATGCCCCGCATCTTCATGGCCGTCCGCCGCGAACAGCGCTACCCCATCTCCGAAATCATGGCCCAAACCCCCAAAATCCCCGAATCCTGCCAATGGGGCATCTTCCTCCGCAACCACGACGAACTCACCCTGGAAATGGTCACCGACGAAGAACGCGACTACATGTACACCGAATACGCCAAAGACCCCCGCATGAAAGCCAACATCGGCATCCGCCGCCGCCTGGCCCCCCTCCTGGACAACGACCGCAACCAACTCGAACTCTTCACCGCCCTCCTGCTCTCCCTCCCCGGCTCACCCGTCCTGTACTACGGCGACGAAATCGGCATGGGCGACAACATCTGGCTCGGCGACCGCGACGCCGTCCGCACCCCCATGCAATGGACCCCCGACCGCAACGCCGGCTTCTCCCACTGCGACCCCGCCCGCCTCTACCTCCCCGTCATCATGGACCCCATCTACGGCTACCAAGCCGTCAACGTCGAAGCACAAGCCAACAACCCCGGATCCCTGCTCCACTGGACCCGCAAAATGATCGAAATCCGCCAACGCCACCCCGTCTTCGGCGTCGGCTCCTACGTCGAACTATCCGCCTCCAACCCCTCCGTCCTCGCCTTCACCCGCGAGATCACCGAGGACGAGAGCCCGTGGGGCCAGATGGACACGATCCTGTGCGTCAGCAACCTGTCGCGCTTCCCGCAGCCGGTCGAACTCGACATGCGGCGCTTCGAGGGCTACTCCCCTGTCGAGTGCATGGGCGGCGTCCAGTTCCCGGCCATCGGCGAGCTGCCCTATCTGCTGACCCTGCCCGGGCACGGCTTCTACTGGTTCCAGCTGAGTCCTCCGGAGAACGGCGACGCGGAGGCGAGCGCGGACGCGGGTCCGGGCACGCGCGCGGGAAGGACCGTCTGACCGTGCTGCCACCAGAACCGGACCTGGTCCGGGACCTCGCCGAGTGGCTGCCCCGGCAGCGGTGGTTCGGCGGCAAGGACGGCCCCATCGACGACCTGTCCATCGCCACCGCCACCACGCTGCTCCCCGGCGACCCCGGCCTGCACCACCTCGTCCTCGACGTCCGCCAGAACCGCACCACCGACCACTACCAGCTCCTCCTCGGCACCCGCCGCGACCTGCCCGACCGGCTCCGGCATGTCGAGATCGGCGGCGTACGCGACACCGGGCTCCGGCTGTACGACGCCGCACACGACCCGGACCTGACCCGGGTCCTGCTGGACGCCCTGGCGGGCGAGGCGTCGGCCGGCCCGCTGCGGTTCCACCACGCCGACGGCGCCCGCATCCGGACGGACCTGGCGAGCCTGCCCATCACCGCCGAGCAGAGCAACACGTCGCTGCTGTTCGGCGACTCCTACATCTGCAAGCTGTTCCGGCGGCTCAGCCAGGGCGTCAACCTCGACCTTGAGGTCAACCTCGCGCTGACCCGCGGCGGCTGCACCCACGTCCCGGCCGTCCTCGGCTGGATCGAGCTGGAGCCGGGACACGGCGCGGGCGACGCCGGGGAGCCGGTCACGCTCGGCCTCCTGTCGGACTACCTGCACACCGGCGCGGACGGCTGGAGTCTCGCGATCGCCAGCGTCCGCGACTGGTACGCGCACACGCTGCCGCCCGGCGACGACGAGTGGGCGGAGCTGGACGCGAGCGCCGCCGGCGGCGACTTCGCGGCCGAGGCCGAACGGCTCGGGGCGGCCACCGCCGAGGTGCACCGCGCCCTCGCCGACGCGTTCGGGGTGACCATCCTCCCCGCCGGCGAGGTCCGCGCGATGGCGGCGCGGATGAACGCCGAGCTGACCGGCACCTGCCGCGCTGTGCCCGGCCTGGCACCGCACGCGAAGGCGCTCACGGCGGCGTTCCTCGACCTGGCGGCGCACGCGTCGCCGCTGCCCGTCCAGCGCGTCCACGGCGACTACCACCTAGGCCAGGTGCTGCGCACCGAGTCGGGCTGGACGCTGCTGGACTTCGAGGGCGAGCCGGCGCGGACGCAGACCGAGCGGCGGGCCCTCGCGCATCCGCTGCGCGACGTCGCCGGGATGCTCCGCTCGTTCGAGTACGCGGCGCGGTTCCTCATCACCAAGGCGGGCACGGTGCCGACCGAGTCGGGGCCGCGGCTGGAGACCCGGGCGCACGCCTGGGCGGCCCGGAACAGGGCCGCGTTCTGCCGCGGCTACGCTGCGGCCGGCGGGCCCGATCCGGCCGCCCATTCGGTGCTCATCCGCGCATTCGAATTCGAGAAGGCCGTCTACGAGGTGCGGTACGAGGCGCGGAACCGGCCGGCCTGGCTGCCGGTCCCGCTGAAATCGCTGGCCCATCTGACCGTCTGATAAAAGACACCGAAGCCGGCAGCCAATTCCGAGCTATGATCATGCAAAATCGGCGGGCTCTCCCAATTCCGTGCCGATCAACGGGTATCCGAACTCTCGGCAGGAAGATCACCTGCGGAAAGTGGATCCGGAACGGAGAGCCCTGGAATGTCCATCGCAAGCCACGCGCACAAGGACCCGGCCGGAAGAGAAACGGCCGGAAGCCGGTCATCGGCCGGGCATGCCGGCCGCACCCCGGCGGCCACCCGAAAACAGAGACTGCTCCGGACGGCCGTCACCATGACGGCGACCGGGCTCGCGCTCGCGGTCCCGATGGGCTCGCAGGCGCTCGCGGCGCTCAATCCCGTCGTGCTGAAGAGCCTGCATCTCGACGCGGCCACGCTGGAGAAGGTCCAGGCGTACGACAAGTACCGGACCCGTGAGAAGAACCAGCGGAAGCGCGCGAAGAAGGCGCTGCGATTCGCCCGCGAGCAGATCGGCAAGCCGTACCGGTGGGGCGCGGACGGGCCGAGCGGCTACGACTGCTCCGGTCTCGCGATGGCCGCATGGCGCAAGGCGGGCGTCAAACTCCCGCGCGTCACCTACGCTCAGTACCGCAAGGTGGACCGGAAAGTGGCGCTCAAGGACCTCAAGCCCGGGGACCTCGTCTTCTTCCACGGCCGCAGCCACGTCGGCATGTATGTGGGGCACGGTCGATTCCTGCACGCGCCCCACGCCGGCGCCAGGGTCCGCATTGACGAACTCGGCGCACGGCGAAGAAAGCAGTTCGCCGGCGCCGTACGGCCCGGCGCGCCCGCTTATCGGGAGTGGTCGCCGTCGGTGCGGGAGCTCGTCGAGAAGATCGACAGAATGAGCGTGGAGAAGAGAGCGGACCTTAAACCGCCCGATAAGAAGCGGACCCCCCAGATTCCGCCACCTGACGCTACATTTCCCGAGAAAGCCGACAATCCCCCAATGACCGCCCCCGGACACACCCCGGCGGAAGATGCCGCGCCACCCGGCGCCCCCGCCGCGAAGCCCGCCCCCCGGCCGCGGACCAGACCGCGGCCCCACCGGCACCCGAAGCCCTTCTGGGACATCCCCGGTTCCCAGCCATGGGCCGAGTACACCGGTCCCTGAGGTCCCTCTCACCGGCGCGGCGATGCCGGGCACCCGGCATCGCCGCACCGCCACGTGCCGCCCGGCCTGGAGCGCGCCGGATGCCTGTGCCGCGGACCTGGCGGCCCCCGGGAGCAGCGGCGGCTCGCCCGGCCGAGGGCGGTGCAGGAGCCACAGGTCGGGGCCGCCGGGCGCCAGAGTGATCACGGCCCGCAGCGCGCCGGCACGCAGCAGGTTGCCGCGGATGCGGCGGCCGGGCCGGCGGCTCGCGACGGCCGACGGCATCAGCACCGCGGCGCCCAGGCCAGCTGCAGGGCCCTGACAAGGGCCGATCCTCTCGGGTGATCGGCGGCCTCCGCTTCGGTGAGCTGCCCGCCGTCCACGGGCGACTGAACCCATCGTGTGGTCGCGGGTGATCTGGAACAGGTCGCCGGCACGCAGCAGGTAGGCGCGGGAGTCACCGATATGGGCGACGGCGAGACGGCTTCCTTGCGGCTCGACCAAGATCGCCGAAGGGACTTCCGGGCGGCGCCCGCCGGGATACCGTTCGGATGTGGACAAAGACGACAGGCCCTCGATCGCGGACATCCCGCACGATGTGCCGACGTCCGCCCGGGCCTACGGGTGGCTGCTCGGCGGCAAGGACAACTACGAGGTCGACCGGCGGTTCATCCGGGGACAGCTGGAGCACCACCCCGCCGGGCTGGACATCACCCGGCAGAACCGCCTGTTCCTGTACCGCGCCGTCCGGTACCTCGCCGCCGAGGCCGGGATCCGCCAGTTCATCGACATGGGCTGCGGCCTGCCGACCGACGCCAACGTCCATCAGGTCGCCCAGCTGTTCGCGCCGGACGCACGGGTCGTCTACGTCGACATCGACCCGATCGTCCTCGCGCACGGGCGGGCGCTGCTGGCCGGCGACTCCTCGACCACGGTCATCCAGGCGGACATGCGCGACCAGGACGCCGTCCTGGAGGACGACGACGTGAAGCGCCTGATCGACTTCTCCGAGCCGGTCGCGACGCTGTTCCTGTCGGTCGGCCACCACCTGCCGGACGCCGACGACCCCCGCCGCGTCCTGAACACGATCATGGACCGTGCCGCGCCCGGCAGCCACCTCACGTTCTCCCAGGTCGCGTGCGACGACCCGGTGAAGAGCGCGGAGATGACCGAGCAGGTCACCGGCGCCGGGATCCCGTGGCAGACGCGCACGCCCGCCGAGATCGACGCCCTGCTGTCCGGGTTCGACCCCGTCGAGCCGGGCCTGTGCAACCTGGTCGACTGGCGTCCGCTGGACGTGCAGCCGCCGCTCGCCCCGGTCCCGTCCGAGCTGGCGAAGTACGAGGGCGCCTCCAAGCGGGACCGGACCATCTACGAGTACGGCGGCGTCGTCCGCAAGCGTTAGAGCCCGGCGTCACAGGCCGCCGTCCCGAGGCCGGGACGGCGGCCTGTGACGTATGCCCAGATTCCCGAAATCAGCAACTCGACCGGCACGAACCGGGACGAGCCATGCTAGGTTGCAGTGAAAATCGTTTTCATTTTCGGGAGCCCCTCATGTTCTCTGCCCAGCGTGCCCGCGTGTCCGGGGCGGGCGCCGTCCTCGCCGCCTCGGCGCTCGCCCTCGGCGGCTGCGGGTCGTCTTCCGACGCTGCGGAGCCGGGCGGCGCATCCGTCTCCGTGGTGGCCTCGACCAACGTGTACGGGGACATCGCGCGGCAGATCGGCGGCCGCGAGGTGAAGGTGACGTCGTTCATCAGCGATCCCGCGCAGGACCCGCACTCCTTCGAGGCGGGCACGCGCAACCGGCTCGCGCTGTCGAGGGCCGGGGTGGTCATCGAGAACGGCGGCGGCTACGACGACTTCGTGGGCACGCTGCTCAAGGGCGCGGGGTCCAAGGCAGAGGTGCTCAACGCCGTCAAGGTCTCCGGGAAGACCGCGCCGGCGGGCGAGGAACTCAACGAGCACGTCTGGTACGACCTTCCGTCCGTCGCGCTGCTCGCCGACCGGATCTCGGCCGCGCTCGGCAGGGCCGACCCGGAGAACGCCGGAACGTACTCGTCGAACGCCGCCGCTTTCAAGGCGAAGCTGAAGACGCTGGAGGGGAGGGTGGCGGCGATCAAGGCCGCGCACGCGGGCGATGGTGTCGCCATCACCGAGCCCGTGCCCGTCTACCTGCTGGAGGCGGCGGGCCTTAAGAACGAGACGCCGGAGGAGTTCAGCGAGGCGATCGAGGAGGGCGATGACGTCCCGCCGAGGACGCTGCGGGACACGCTCGCGCTGCTCACGGGCAAGAAGGTGAAGGCGCTCGTCTACAACGCGCAGACGAGCGGGCCGCAGACCGAGCAGGTCGAGAAGGCGGCGAAGGACGCCGGTGTCCCCGTCGTGCCGGTCACCGAGACCCTGCCCGCCGGGCAGGACTACGTCAGCTGGATGGACGGCAACATCGCCGCGCTGCAGAAGGCGCTGTCGTGATCGCCTTGCGCGACCTGGCCCTCTCCTACGGGGAGCGGACACTGTGGCGGGGGCTCGACCTCGACGTGGCGGCCGGTGAGTTCCTCGTCGTCGTCGGGTCGAACGGGTCGGGCAAGACGAGCCTGCTCAGGGTGCTGCTCGGGCTTCTGCGGCCGTCGGCCGGGACGGTCGCGGTGAACGGCCGCCCGCCGCGGCGGGGCAGCGACCTCATCGGCTACGTCCCGCAGCACAAGGCCGTCCCGGCGCACACCCCGCTGCGGGCCCGCGACCTGGTGCGGCTCGGCATCGACGGGCACCGCTGGGGGCCGCGGCCGCCGCGCCGCGAGGCGCGCCGCCGCGTCGAGAGCAGCCTGCGCGACGTGGGCGCCGCGTCCTTCGCGGACGTTCCGCTCGACCTGCTGTCGGGAGGTGAACTCCAGCGCGTACGGATCGCCCAGGCACTCGCGACCGACCCGCGCGTCCTGCTCTGCGACGAGCCGCTGGCCTCCCTGGACGCCGACCACCAGCGGATCGTCGGCGACCTGATCGACCGGCGGCGCCGCGAGCACGGCACCACGGTCGTGTTCGTCACCCACGAGGTCGATCCGGTCCTGCCGTTCGCCGACCGGGTCCTGGACATGGCCGGCGTGCTGGGATCGGGGGCGGCATGAGCTGGCACGAGGTCTGGCGCGAGATCTTCAACTTCGAGGACTACGGGGCGCTGCTCGGACTGGTCCGGAACTCGCTGATCGCGGGGGCCGTGCTCGGGCTCGTCGGCGGGCTCGCGGGGACGTTCGTCGTCATGCGCGACCTCGCGTTCGCCGTGCACGGCATCAGCGAGCTGTCGTTCGCGGGGGCGGCGGCCGCGCTGCTGCTCGGCACCAGCGTGGCGGTCGGCTCCATCGCGGGGGCGCTGGCCGCCGCCGCGCTGATCGGGATGCTCGGCGCGAAGGCGCGGGACCGGGGCTCGGTCATCGGCGTGCTGATGCCCTTCGGGCTCGGGCTCGGCGTGCTGTTCCTGTCGCTGTACAAGGGACGGTCGGCCAACAAGTTCGGCATCCTCACCGGGCAGATCGTCGCGATCGACGCGCCGCGGCTGTCGTGGCTGCTCGCGACGTCGGCGGTGGTCCTGGTGTGCCTCGCGGTCATGTGGCGTCCGCTGGCGTTCGCCAGCCTGGACCCGGACGTGGCCGCGGCGCGGGGCGTCCCGGTGCGGGCGCTGTCGCTCGTCTTCATGCTGGTGCTCGGCCTCGCGGTCGCCGTGTCCGTGCAGGTCGTGGGGGCGCTGCTGGTGCTCGCGCTGATCTGCACCCCGGCCGCCGCCGCGGTGCGGGTCACCGCGTCGCCGGTGCTCGTGCCGGTGCTGAGCACGGTCCTCGCGACGGTGTCGGTGGTCGGCGGGATCCTGCTGTCGATCGGCTCCAGTATCCCGATCAGCCCGTACGTCACGACGATCTCGTTCGCCCTGTACGGGGTGTGCCGCGCGGCCGGAGCGGTCCGCGCGCGGCGCGGCTGGACGGCGCGGCGCGCGGCGGCGCGGTTCGACACCGTCCCAACATGATCTCTTGGTGCCCGCCCGGCACAGCGGGCCGGGCGGGGCCGCGGTCGCGATCGGCGTTCCGGATATTCCGGACCCGTGTTCGCCATGACGTTGCCATTCGCTTACCCGAGGGTGGGCATCGCCGCAGGCAGCAAGGGAATCATCTGGGCTCTTGCGACTTTCGGGGCGATTGGGAGGGACGCGATGTGGGATTTCGCGGGCCGCGACACCGCTATCGACCTGGGCAGCGCGACCGTGCGAATGCATGTGAGGGACCGCGGCGTCGTGTGCCGCGAACCGTCGCTGCTCGCCCGATCCCGGCACAACGGACGCATCCTGGCGCTCGGCGCCCCCGCGCAGGAAATGGCCGGACGCAACCCCGACATCACCCTCGTCCGGCCGATCCGCGAGGGAGCGCCGGCCGAGACCGACGAGGCCGAGTACCTGATGCGGCACCTGGTCCGCCGGCACCACCGGCGCCACTACACCGCCCGTCCGCGGCTGGTGGTCACGGTCCCGAGCGGGATGTCGTCCGTCCACTACCGGGCTCTGCAGTTCTCGGCCTTCCAGGCGGGCGCACGGCGCCTCACGCTCGTGCCGACGCCGATCGCCGCCGCCATCGGCATGGGCATGACCTCGTCCGGACGGTCCGAGGTCACGGTGATCGCCGACATCGGCGCCGACATCACCGACGTCGGGGTCATCGCGTTCGGCGGCCTCGTCACCTCGCACACCGCGCCCATCGGCGGGTCCGCATTGGATCGTGCCATCGTCGCGCTCGTCCGGCGCGAGCACGGCGTCGCGCTGTCGCTGTCCGCCGCGGAGGCCGCGAAGCTGGAGGTCGGCGCGGTGCCGCCGCTCGGCCGGCATCCGGTGCGGCAGACCGTCGTCCACGGGCGCGACGTCGCGACCGGGATGCCGCGCGGCATCGTCCTCACCACCGTGGACGTCGGCCGGGCGATCGCCCGGCCGGTGGCGGAGATCGTGGACGCGATCCGCGCCGGCCTCGCCGGCTGCTCGCCGGAGATCTCCGGCGACCTGCTGAGCGTCGGCGTCACCCTCACCGGCGGCTGCGCCCGGCTGCCCGGCCTCGAACGGCTGATCCGCGACCGGACGGGGCTGGGCGCGCGGGTCGGCGACGACACCGGCGACGCGGCCGTGCTCGGCGCCGGCGAGGTGCTGCGCTCCGCCGGCTCCCAGGAGCCGTCCGCCCGCGCCGGTTCCCCGCGCCCCTATCTGCTGACGACGGTGCCGGAGTACTGACACCGGCTCCGGTGCGCCCCGGTGAGAACGGTTCGCCGGACCCTGGGGCGTTTCCGTCACGCGAGGTGCACGACGGCGTCACGATGGGTGCATGGCCTTCGAAGGGATGCCCGGACACGACGTGATCAACGTCGTCGGGGAGCTGGAGCCCGTGGCGGCCGTCCGCGACCAGGAGGCCGCCGAACGGCGGCGCGCCTACCCGCAGCTCGTGGGCATGGGGCCGCCGGAGTTCGGCGGCGCCGAGCAGGCGGGCGGCGTGTGGCGGATCCTCCGGCTCGGCGCGCTGGAACCGTGCGAGGCCCGTGCCGACCTCGGCGTCCATCTCCGCGAGGCCGCCGCGGGCCACGAGACGGCGGTGCGGGAGGAGATGCTGCGGCTCGCGGGCCTGCTCTGCCCGCGGGAGGACGAGCCCGCCGTCCTCAACGAGTGCCACGCCGGGCCGCTGCGGTACCGGATCGTCCGCGTCCTCGGCTTCGCCCGGTTCGGGGACGACGGGCCCGAGCCCGCCCGGGTCACCGACGCCGAGGCCGGTCCGCTGCGCTCGTTCCGCATCGACCCCGCCGCACCCGTCGGCCCGGCGGACGCGGCGCTGCGGCTGGAACTGCTCGGCCGGGGGCACGCCGCGCGCGTCGTCCCGGACGCCCTGCGCCGCGAGGCCGCCGCAGCGGTCGAGGCCCACCCGGGGGTGGTGCTGCTGCCGCCGCAGTTCGACGTCCTGGAGGACGCCGACGGGCGCTGGCGACCGGTCGCCCGCGGGAACGGCCCGCAGGAAGCCCGCACCGCCCTCGCGTACTACTTCCGGGTGCTGCTGCCGAAGGCCGTGCCGGAGGACTGCGCGCCGCCGAGCCCCGGCGAGCTGGCCGAGTACGCCCGTGCCGCCGACCGGGTCGAGTCGGGGAACGGGGTCGAGTTCGTGGCGTGCGGCAGGCGGTTCCGGATCGCCCGCGTCACCCGGATGATCCGCGTCGGCCCGGACGGCCCGGAGCCCGCCCGGCCGTCCGACGAGAACCCCTGACGGCGGGGCGCCGGGCTACACTCCCGGCCCATGAGCGACGCACCCGACCGCGGCGGCCCGGGAAGCCCGCGGCTGCAGGAGGTCTCCGACGGGATCTTCGCCTACCTCCAGCCCGACGGCACCTGGTGGATCAACAACACCGGCTTCCTCGTCGGGGCCCGCGGGGTGACGAGCGTCGACTCCTGTTCGACCGAGCGGCGCACCCGCGCCTACGCCGAGTCGATCCGGTCGGTCACGGACCGTCCCGTCCGGACGCTGGTCAACACCCACCATCACGGCGACCACACGTTCGGCAACTACCTGTTCCCCGGCGCCACCGTCGTCGGCCACGAGGGGACGCGGGAGGGCGCGCTCGGCTGGGGCAAGCCGTTCTACGAGCCCTTCTGGACGAAGGTCGACTGGGGTGACGTCGAACTCGAACCGCCCTTCCTCACCTACACCGACGGCGTGACGCTGTGGGTGGACGACCTGCGCTGCGAGGTCCGGCACGTCGGGACGCCCGCGCACACCACCAACGACTCCATCGTCTGGATCCCGGACCGGCGGGTGCTGTTCTGCGGCGACCTGCTGTTCAACGGCGGCACGCCCTTCCTCATGCAGGGTTCGATCGCCGGCGCGATCAAGGTGCTGGAGGAGGTCGTCGCGCCCTTGGACGCGCGGACGATCGTGCCGGGCCACGGCCCCGTCGCCGACCCGGAACTCATCGACCGCGTCATCGCCTACGCGCGTTTCGTCCAGGCGACGGCCGCCGAGGCCAAGCCGGCCGGCCTGTCGCCGCTGGAGGCCGCCCGCGAGACCGACCTCGGCCCCTTCGCCGGGCTGACCGACCCCGAACGCCTCGTCGGCAACCTCCACCGCGCCTACGCCGAACTGGACGGGCTGGAGCCCGGCGCCCAGATCGACCTGGTGGCCGCACTGAACGACATGATCGCCTTCAACGGCGGCCGCCCCCTCACCTGCCGCGCCTGACCGGCCGGCGGGGCTAGCGGAGTTCGGCGGCCGTCTGGAGGCGGATGCGCGCGTCCGCCCAGGCCTGGACGGTGCGGGCCTGGTCGTCGGATGCCAGGGCCGCGGCCAGGGCGGTCAGGGTCTCCGCCGTCGTGCGGAGGCCCGCCTTCTCCAGGGTTCCGGCGGTCCGGGCGATCCGGTTGCGCAGGCCGTGCGACACCCCGAGAAGGCCGCGGTGCGCGGTCTCGGCCGTGACGGCGAGCGCCGCGTCGACGGCCTCGCCCAGCGGGTCGCGCGGTTCGGCGGCCGGGGCGTCCAGGCCGGCGGCTCCGTCGCCGGCGACCAGGTCGGGGACGACGATGCCGTCCGCGGTCCGCACGGCGAACGGGTCGATGACGAGCCCGCCGCGGTCGCGGCGGACGGAACCGGTGACGAATCGGGGGGTCTGCGCGAGGGCCTCGGCGAGCGCGTCGAGGGCGGCGGGGCGGTGCGGGCTGTAGTCGGCGGAGACGACGGCCGCCGTGCCCTCCGCGTCGGCGACGACGGCCTCCAGCCGCTGCGAGCCGGGGTGGTAGCCGATGTCGCGGACCTCGGCGATCTCGATGACGCGGACGAGTTCCGCCTCGACGCGGGGCCGGACCAGGCGGGGCGGTAGCGCGTCCAGCGCGCGTCTCTCGGCGGAGAGGTCGCGGACGAGGAGGCCGGCGGGCAGGCTCTCCCACGCGTCGCCCAGCGGGGTGACCGTGGTCTTGGCGATCCGGCCGGCGGCGACGCGCACGACCCGGCCCGCGCTGCGGGTGGCGCTCTCGGAGACGACGTTCGCGGCGGCGAGCGAGCGCAGCGGCGCGCCGAGGATCCGGCGGCCGGCCAGGTCGGCGCCGGTCAGGCTCGTTCCGTCCGGGACGTCCCAGTGGCGTTTCAGGACGAGCACGATGCCGGTGCCGGTGTGCGCGAGGTAGATGGCGGCGGTGCGGGTCCCGTCCGTGCCGGCGACGCGGCAGCCGAGGGCGGCGAGGCGGACGCGGCGCAGCGGCGTCTCCGCGGCCTCGTTCGTGCCGAGCACCTGCGAGCGGTGGCCGCCGGCCCGGGCGGCGCGGTGCCGGGCATGGATCTCGGCGTGCAGGCCGGCGATCCGTCCGGGGTCGTGGTCGGCGCGCCGGTCGTGGTAGGCGGCGAGCTGGGCGGCCAGGTCATCGAGCGCGGCGGCGGGCCAGTGCAGGCCGCCCGCGGCCAGGTCGGCGGCGGCGCGGCCCAGCGCGGCGGCCAGGACGGGGCCCGCGTGCATGGCGCCTTCCAGGAGGACCTGATCGGCGAGGTCCACCGCGGCGTCGAGGCCGTCACCGGTCGTCGCGGCGGAGCCGCCGACGTCCAGGCGGATCTCGTCGCCGGTCAGGCCGCGTTCGTCGGCGATGCGGAACGCCCACACGGCGAGGACGGTGACCTCGCCCCGCACCGCGGCGACGGCGTCGGTGTGGACGTAGCCGAGTTCGTCCGGCACGAGGAACCGCACGGTGCAGGTCGGCAGCTCGACCTGTGCCACCGGGTCCTGCGGGGTGGGGCGGCGGATCCTGGCCGAGTAGCCGGTGCGGAGCGTCCGGCGGGCGGCGGTGAGGGCGCGCTGGCCGAGCAGCCGGGCGAGCGCCTCGTCGTCGAACGTGCCCGGCGACCAGACGGGCTCGGGTGCCGCCGGTTCGGCCCCCGGTTCAGCCCCCGGTTCGGCCTCGGAGGCGGTCCGCTGGTAGGCGAGGACGAGGCAGATCCGGTGGCGGCAGGTCCCCGTCGCTGCGCACGAGCAGGTCGCGGCCTCCAGCCCGGCTCCGGCGGGAAGCGAGGTCTTGGTGCCGTCCGGGAAGGCGCCGTCGATGTCCCCGTCCGGCGACACGGTGATCTCGGGGCCGTTGCCGGCGTCCAGGTCCTTGGCGGCGCGCTTGACCAGGCCGCGGTTGGCGAGGGCGGCGAGCGCGTCCGGTGTCAGGGAGAGCAGGTCGGCGCGGGTCATCGGCCGATCCGTTCGGCGACGAACTCGGCGAGCTGCCCCGGCGTCATGGCGCCGACGTGGGCGCCCTCGTCGGCCAGCCGCTGCGCCATGCCCCGGTCGTAGGACGGGTCGGCGTCCTCGTCGAGGGCGGCCAGCCCGAGGACCTGCGTGCCCTGCCGGACGAGCTGCCTGACCTCCCGGACGAGCCGGTGCTCGTCCCCGCCCTCGTAGAAGTCGGTGATGACCGCGACGATCGACCGGCGCGGGTTCTCCACCAGCCCCGCCCCGTACGCGACGGCCCGCGCGATGTCGGTGCCGCCGCCGAGCTGGACCTTCATGAGCAGCTCGGCGGGATCGGTGACGTCGGAGGTCAGGTCGACCACGGAGGTGTCGAACGCGACGAGGTGCGTCTTGAGGCCGGGCAGGCCCCACAGGCACGCGGCGGTGACGGCCGCGTGCACGACCGACCCGACCATGGAGCCGGACTGGTCGACCAGCAGGATCATCTGCCACTGCTCGACGTGACGTCTCGTCCGGGACACGAACCTCGGGTGCTCGATGTAGAGGCGGCGCTCGTCCGGCCGGTAGTGGCCGAGGTTGGCGCGGATCGTGCCGTGGAAGTCGAAGTTGCGGGAGTTCTTGATCCGGCTCGGCCGCCGCGACCGGGTGCCGTGGAACGCCTGCCGGACCTCGGTGGCGAGCCGGTCCATCAGCTGCCGGACGACCGCCTCCACGATGCGCCGGGCGAGCGCGAGGACCTCGGGGTTCATCAGGTGCTTGGTGCGCAGGACGGCGCGCAGCAGCGTCTCGTCCGGCTCGATCCGCCGCAGGACCTCCGGGTCCGTGACGACCTCGTGGATCTCGTACCGTTCGACGGCGTCGCGTTCGAGCCGCTCGATCGTCTCCTTCGGGAAGAGCCGGTGCACGGCGTCGAGCCACTCGACGGTGGTGAGCTGGGACGGCCCGTCCCCGCCGGTCCGGTCCCCGGACGGATCGGGCTCGCCGCCGCCCGCGCCGCCGCCGCGCCGCACCCCGCGCCTGCCGAGGTCGGGGTCGCGTCCGTACAGCCAGTCGAGCGCCGCGTCCTGTTCTGCGGCCCCGCCGCCCAGCGCGCCCATGCACTGTTCGGCGGGCGCGCCGAGGACGAGCCGCCAGCGTTCCAAGTCGGGCGGGGTCACGACTCTCCCTCCTGTGTTCCCTGCGGGGAGTCGCTCGTTCCCATCAGCCCCACGGCCGAGAGGGCGCGGTCCACGCGGGCCTCCAGAGCGAGCGCCTCGGCGGTGAGCAGCGGCGCGTCCGGGGTGCGCAGCAGCGCGCGGGCGGAGCCGCGCAGACCGCGGCGGTCCAGCAGGCCCTGGGCGATCGCCTCCCGCTCGCGCGGCGGGAAGTACTCGAACGCCTGCCGCAGCGCGGGCAGCGCGACGAGGAAGTCCTCCTCGCTCAGCGCGCCGACCAGCTCGTCGAGGACGCCGAGGACGGAGGTGTCCGGATCGAGCACCTCCTGCCTGGCCAGCGCGAACAGGCCGGCGAGCCAGTCCCCGAACGTCTTCGGCCCGGCCGCGCCTCGCACCGCCCGCACCGGATCGGAGGCGTCGCCGAGGACGCGGCCCAGCCCGAACGCGGCTCCGCGCAGGTCGGGCGGGGCGTCGGGCTCGGCGGCGACGCGCCGGGCGACGCCGAGCGCCGCGTCCCGGTCCAGGCGCAGGGTCCCGCCGGCGTGCAGCAGCGCGTCGCGGGTCGCGGCGACGGCGCGGAGCCGGCGCGGATCGGCCGGCGCGGGCCCGCCGCGGACGCCCTCGACCAGCCACAGGACGCGGTCGGCGCACTCCTCGATGACCGTCCCGAACAGCGGGCTGCGCGCCGTCCCGAAGACGCGGTCGTGCCGCCACAGCCCGAGGACGGTGTCGAGCGCCGCACCGAGCGCGGCGATGTCGGAGGCGCCCGCGATCGCGGCGGCGATCGACTCGGCGATCCGCTCGGACCGGCCCGCGCACCCGCACAGCGCCGCGTCGAACAGCACGCCCGCGAGCCGCTCCATGTCGGTGCCCGCGACGTTCATGCGCTCGTCCAGGACGGCCGCGGCCGCGTCGTCGAGGGTCGGCCCGTACGCGCCCGCCTCGATGAGCGCGGAGTGCCGCAGCCCGCCCCGGTCGGACACGTCCAGGACCCAGCGTTCCTCCAGCACCGGGTCGGCGCCCGTCGCGGGCCCCGACTCGCGGTTCGCGCCGGGTATCCCGAGGACGCGCAGCCGGTGCAGCGCCCTGCTCCGCTCCAGCCCGCGCGGGGTCGTCAGGGCGAGGACGACCGGGCCGTCGCGGTCGAGGCCCAGCCGCGCCAGCTCGGACGTCGCGTTGTCCACGAGCGGCGGCGCGGGGGTGTCGCGGTGCAGGCGTCCGGTCCGGTCACCGCTGAGCGCGGCGACCATCTCGGCGACCGCCGGGTGCGCGCCCGGGGCGAGCGTGCCGCGGGACGTCCATGGGAGCCGCTGGTCGAGGTCGTCGTTCACCAGGGCGGACACGAGCCCGTCCAGCAGGTCGGCGCGGGCGGGCGCCGGGTGGCCGCGCAGCCGGGTGAGGCCCTCGGTGAGGGTGCGGGCGGCGATCAGGTCGGCGGTCGAGACGACCTGCCCCCGCGCGCGCAGCCGCGCCACGACCGTCTCGACGAGCGCCCCGGCGGCCGCGGCCGGGCCGCTCTCCCAGAGCCGCTGGTAGTACTCGGGCGACGGCATGCCCGACTGGTAGCCGGTGAACGCGTCCAGGCGCCGGAACGAGTACGGGACGAGGAAGCTGCCGCCGGTCGCGTCCTCGGGCGGTTCGGGGACCCGCGGCCAGTCCGTGCCGCCGGAGGTGACGAGCGCTTCGAGGGCGGGCTTGTGGAAGCCCCCGGTCACCACGACGACGGGCCGGTCGCCGGCGTCGGCCTCGGCCGCCCGGATCCACTCCGCCATGTAGGACTCGCGGGCCGTGTCGTCCTCCCCCGCCTCCGCCTCGCCCCGCAGCAGGCCGAAGTAGGCGCCGAGCCGCTCCCCCGCCCCGTCGGGGTCGATCTCGAAGAGGTGGTCCCAGAGGATGTCGGTGTTGTCGACGGCGAACTCCCGGCACAGCCGCTCGGTCACCTCGGCATAGCGGCGTTCCGCGTCGGCGTACCGGTTGCTGCGGCCGGCGAACGCCGGATGCCACGCGGGCAGGTCGATGAACCGCAGGTCCGCGCCGGCGGCCCGCCCCTCGTGGAGCGCGACCCATTCCGGCGAGTACCCGCAGAACGGCGACCACGAGGCGTGCACGCGCTCGGCGTCCCGGTAGTAGCTGAAGACCGCGACGGGCGGTTCGTGGCCGAGGAGCAGCTCGTCCATCCGTCCGCCGAAGTCCGCGGGCCCCTCCACCAGGACGTACGCGGGACGCAGCCGCCGGATCACGTCCCGGACGAGCCGGGCGCACGCCGGGCTGTGGTGCCGGACGCCGACGAAGGTGACGGCCATCAGCCGGGCAGCAGGTGCCGGGCGGCGTGCAGCGCCTTCCACTGCTCCCCGGGGCGGCGGGGCGCCTGCTGCTCCAGGTACCGGCGCAGCCGGGCGAGGTCCTCGGGGCTGTCCTTGGCGGCGGTCCCGGCGAGGCACTCGACGATGTCGGCGGCGCTGCCCTCCTCACCGCGCAGGAACCAGCCGCGCACCCCGACCTGGTGGGCGACGGACACCGCCTCGGCGGTGCTCATCACGGCCGACAGCCGGTCCATCGAGCGGCCGTCCTCGGTGGTGGCGTTCCGCAGCTCCCGGAATGTGGTGACCAGCACTTCGAGGACGTCCCGGCGCGGCGCGGCCTCGACGCCGCTGTGCTCCAGCAGCCGCCCGGCCTCCTGCTCGACCAGGTCCAGCTCGGTCGCGAAGTCGGCGATCGGGAACACCGTCTCGAAGTTGAACCGCCGCTTGAGCGCGGCGCTCATCTCGTTGACGCCCCGGTCGCGGGTGTTCGCGGTCGCGATGACGTTGAACCCGTCGCGCGCGAAGACCATCGACTCGTGCCCGGACAGTTCCGGGATGGCGAGGACGCGGTCGGACAGCGGCGACAGCAGCGAGTCCTGCACCTCCAGCGGGCAGCGGGTGATCTCCTCGAACCGGACGACCCTCCCCTCGGCCATCCCGGTCAGCAGCGGCGCCGGCACGAGCGACCGCGTGGACGGCCCCTCCGACACCAGCAGCGCGTAGTTCCACGAGTACTTGATCTGGTCCTCGGTGGTGGCGGCGCCGCCCTGGATCGTCAGCGTGGAGGTGCCGCTGACCGCCGCCGCGATCAGCTCCGACAGCAGTGACTTCGCCGTCCCGGGCTCCCCGACGAGCATCAGCCCGCGGCTGGTGGCGAGGGTGACCAGGGCCCGGTCGATGAGGGCGGTGTCGCCGACGAACTTGCGGCGGACGCCGAGCGCGTCGTCGCCGACGATGAACCGGCGCGCGGCCGTCAGGCTCAGCGCCCAGCCGGGCGGCCGCGGCCCGGAGTCGTCCTCCCGGAGCCGGTCCAGCTCGGCGGCGAACCGGACCTCGGCCGGCGGCCGCTGGTAGCCGGTGCCGGTGCTCTCGGTTTCGGTGGTGGTGTCGCTCATTTCTCGGCCGCCTCCGCGAGGGTGGTCAGGTCGGCGAGGATCTCGGACGCGGTGACGTCGTCCAGTTCGCCGAATTTCAGCGGGGTGCCCTTGCTGGGCCAGAAGTCGTCCGGTTCCGTCGCGAACCACACGTAGTCGAGGACCTGGTGGTCGCCGGTGGCGTCGACGGCGCCGACCGAGATGCCGGGATCGAGGTCGATGACGACGTGCCGGTCGTCGGCTATGCGGCGGGAGATCCACCGTTCGCCGCCCGCGTCCAGCGGGGTCCCCCGCTGCCACCCCAGCTTGACGAGGCCGAGGACCTTGCCGAACGGGACCTTCAGCTTCTCGAACCGCTCCAGCCGGCCGCTGTCGCGCTCGGCGGCGGTCAGCACGTGGACGGTACGGGTGAGCTGCGGGAACGGCTGCGTGATCTCGTAGTCGGCGAACACCTCCGACCAGGCTTCGATGGTGTCGCCGAGGTGCAGCGGGTGGGCGATGCCGACCCGGGCCGGCTCGGAGAGGGGGAACGGGTCGTCGCCGGAGTCGGCGAACGTCCGGTCCTCGGCGATGCGGAACGCGGCCGTCGTCCCGTCCTCCTCGGCGATCCAGACCAGACGGCGCGCGATGTGCCAGACGAGCGGATGCCGGACGATGAACTCGCCGAACTCGGCGGTCGTCCAGCGGCGCTGCGTCACCATCGCCCGCTCCAGGCGGCGGATCTGGTCCGAGGCGACGGTCCGCACGTCCTTCTTGAGGCCGGCGAACGTCTTGTAGGCGGCGGGCGCCAGCTCGGGGTCGTCCTTGGCGCCGGGCTTGGGCAGGGCCTTGCGGTGCTTTCCGTCCTCGTCCGCGACGAACGGCTTGAGCTGCTCGTCGAACCGGACGAGGAAGCGGCGCGGCCCGTAGTCGAGGACCATGCCTCCTTCGGCGTCGAGGCCGAAGTCGGGGACGAGCCGGTCCGCGAGCTGCTCGGTGGTGAGGCCGAGCCGCTCGGCGACCTGCCGGATCCGCCGCTGCGCCTCCGCCTGGAGACCCTTGAACTTGACCTTCTGCGCGATGCCGTGGAGGTGCATCAGCGCCACGTCCGACCCGATCTCGGCGAGCACGCCGAGGCCGTTGACCGCGTTCTTGTGCCCGCCCTCCCCCGGCCAGGCCCGGATGACCGCCGTCAGGCGCCGGACGGTCTCGTCGTCGCCGGTATGGCCGAGCTGTCGCAGCGCCCAGGCGTCCTTGGACGGCTTGCCCGCGTCGAGCCACTGCCGGAACAGCGCCCAGCCGAACTCGGCCACCGAATCCGGCGTGCACGCCTTGGCCACTTCGTCCATCCCGTACGCCGCCGGCAGGGTGAGCAGCTCGATGAGGGCCCGGGTCGCGTCCAGGGACAGCGCCTTGTCACGGCCGCGCAGCAGGACCTGGGGAAGCGGTGCCGGGTCCACCCATGCGGCGATGTTCGCGGGCTGGGCGAGGCCCGTCTCCGCCGGTGGCGTTGACAGCAGGTCCTCGATCGCCTTCGCGGCCTCGTCGCCGTGCGCGTCGCGGGCGGCGTCCACGACGGCCCGGAGACCGTGCGCGTCGAGCAGGTACCGGAGCGCGGTCTCGGCGTGCCGCCAGTCCTTGGCCTTCTTCCCGAGCGCCGCCGGGACGAGCAGCGCGACGGCGTCGAGCCCGTGCCTGTCGAACCATGCGCCGGCGGGACGGTAGCGCCTCCCGTGTTTGGCGAGAACCTCCCCCATCAGCAGCGCCGCGTCCGCGTCGAAGTACGGCATCAGCGGTTCGCAGCAGGTCTCCGGGTGCGGCCTGGCCATCCGGATCGCGACGGGCAGCGCATCCAGTTCGTAGCGGGCCGCGAGGGGCCGCATCCACCGGTGGGCGTCCCGGTTGGCGACGCCCTGGAAGCCCGGCAGGACGGGACGGATCAGTTCCTCGGGGCCGTGCACCATCAGCACCAGCGAACCGGTCATGGCACCACCCCTCGTGAAGCTGTCGACGTAGGTCTCCCATTCGTCGCCATGGGGTCGCCGGACGTGCGGCTCGGCGTCCAGCCACTCCTGCCGTTCGCCGTCACGCCACATGAGCCGCGAGGCGGGCGGGGCCAGGCCGGTCATCACGGGCCGGCGGGGATGCAGCCATGGACGGCCGCTGAGGAGGGCGGGAAGCTCCTCCGGCGCCGCCGCCGGAACGCGCGTGGACGTCGCGGCGATGCGCTCGACGGCCGCGGCGACGTCGTCCGGCAGCCCGGGCAGCGCGGCGGTCACGAGGTCGGCGTGGGCCTCGACGTGATGGGCGAGCAGATCGTCCACGCCCGCCCGCGCCAGCAGCCGCAGCGCCCGTACCGGGAACCGCCGCGTCGCCTCGCCGAGCGCGGCCCGCACATGCTTGCGGTCCAGCCGGTCGATCAGCGCCTGCAACGCCTCGTCGGTCGGCAGGAAGGCGATCGCCTCGAAGATGCGCTTGCGGTCGTCGGACTCCAGATACCTGCCGTCCGCCTCGGCCAGCAGGAACGGCAGGACGTCCGGGCCGATCCCGTCCGCCATCGTGCCGAGCAGCGCCCGCGTCGCCTGGCCCCAGTAGAGGCCGCGCGACGGGAACGATGCCGCGAGCTGGCCGGCGTCGCCCACTGCCGACAGCACGAGCAGGTCGAGGTCGTGGCGCCGCGCCTGGGGGGCCGCCGCGGCGCAGCATTCGTCCACCCAGTCCTGCCGCGTCGGGACCAGGTACGACACGAGCCACCGCGCGGCCCAGCCGGACCGGTGCTCCGCCAGCCGGCCGACCGCGTCCGCGTAGTCGGGCTCGGAGGCGGCGGCCAGCAGCCCGCGGACGCGGCGCGCGTCCTCCTGCGACACCGCGAGCATGGTCTCGTCCGGCGCGTGCTGGGCGCCGACCCAGGTGCCGCGCCACGTGCCGCCGCTCTCGCGGGCCGCCGTCGTCCGGCTGAGCTCGACCAGCGCGCACGCGGCGAACGCGATCCCGTGCTCGGTGATCCACGCGTCGACGTAAGGGCGGTGCACCTTGTCGCTCTGGTACGGGCCGCCGTTGCCCATCACGGTGACGGCCGCGATCGCCGCCGCCCCCGCCGGATCCGCCTCCCCGGCCATGTGCCGCCGCGCGGCCTCGGCCAGCGCGGGGTCGCCGGTGCCGCCCTCCAGCAGCGCGTCGACCGCGCCGCCCGTCCGCTCGACGAAGCCCCGGACGGCGTCCGCGGCCGCCGCGTCCACCTTGATCTTCGGGCCGGGCGCACCTCCGCGCCGCGCGTGCAGCGACCGCCGCCACGACTCCGGGATCGTCAGGACGTCTTCGCCGGGGAGGTGATCTTCCATGTCGCCCAACCGTAGAGGAGCACCCCGACAAACCGCTCGGAATCGACCGGGAACCCTGTGAGAGTGGCAGGTGGGACGATGAGGGCCGGTCATCTGGGGAGGGTGTGCGTGGACATCGGGGACGGGACGCTGGCGGTGGGGGCCGGGCGGCCGGAGGCGGAGCAGTTCGCGCCGGGGCTGCCGGGGCCCGTGTTCGCCGCGCACTACCACCTGGCCGGGGAGGCCGCCGGGCCCTACGCCTACGGGCGCGATTCCAATCCGACGTGGACGCTGCTCGAACGGGCGATCGGCGAGCTTGAGGGCGGGGCCGAGGTCGTCTCGTTCTCGTCCGGAATGGCGGCCGTGGCGGGTGTCCTGCTGTCGCGGATCCAGAGCGGCGACGTCGTGGTGCTGCCGGCCGACTGCTATCAGACGACGCGGGCTTTGAAAGAGCGGCTGGAATCGTACGGCGCCGAGATCCGGATGGGGCCCACCGCCGGGGACGCGCAGATCGGATTGGTGGACGGTGCTCGCCTGGTCTGGTTGGAGACGCCGTCCAATCCCGGTCTGGACGTGTGCGATATCAGGCGGATCGTAGAGGCGGCTCACGCGGCGGGCGCACTTGTGGCGGTGGACAACACGCTGGCCACGCCGCTCGGGCAGCGCCCTTTGGAATTGGGCGCCGATTTCTCCGTCGCCAGCGACACGAAGTCCTTGACCGGGCACGGGGATCTGCTTCTCGGGCACGTCGCCACCCGCGATCCGGAACTCGCCGAGGGGGTCCGGTTCTGGCGCAAGACCGTCGGCGCCGTCCCGGGACCGATGGAGGCCTGGCTGGCGCATCGGTCGCTCGCCACGCTCCAGCTGAGGCTGGAGCGGCAGGCGGCGAACGCGCTGGCGCTCGCCGAGGCGCTGCGGGGCCATCCGAAGGTCTCCGGGCTCAGGTACCCGGGGCTGCCCGGCGACCCGGCGCATGAGATCGCGGTCCGCCAGATGCGGCGATTCGGCTGCGTCGTGTCGTTCACGTTGAAGGACGAGGCGTCCGCCGAACGGTTCCTCGGGTCGCTCCGGCTCGTCATGCAGGCCACCAGTTTCGGCAGCGTGCACAGTTCCGCGGAACGGCGCGGGAGGTGGGGCGGCGACGCCGTCGCACCCGGATTCATCCGTTTCTCCGCCGGCATCGAGGACACCGCAGATCTCGTCGCGGACGTCCTTCGTGCGCTGGAGAAAACGACATGATCGGTGGAGGGCGCCGGCTGTAGCGTTGCCGCCCATGAGCGAAGCGCGGGCACTTCTGGAAAGCGGGGACATCGCCGGGCTGATCCGGCATCTGCGGTTCAACGCGGACGGCATGGAACTGGCGGAGGTCGCGCGGCTCATGGAGGGCGCGGCGGCGGTGTCCGGGTTCGACGACATGCAGGAGGCCGCCGCGGCGATGGCCCGCGAGCAGGCGCCTCAGCAGCTCTACGACTTCGGTTACGCCTGCATCGAGCGCGGCATTCCGTTCCTGGCCGTTCCGGCACTGAGGCGGGCGCTGGAGATGCTTCCGGACGAGCCCGTGCTGCTCATGGAACTCGTGTCGGCATTGGAGCGGGAGAACCGGCACGCCGAGGCCGTCGCGGCACTGGAACCGCGGGTGGCCTCGCTTGAGCCGTGGCCCGCCCGCTACCTACTGGCCCGCAACGCGCTGTTCGCCGGAGATCTCGCCCGCGCGGAGCACGAGGCCGGGCTGCTGCCGGCGCCGGACGACCAGGACTGGAGGCCCGCCCACGACCGGCTGGGGCGGACGATCGCGCGGGCACGGGCGGCGCGGGCCGTGCGCCCGCTGGACTCCACGGACCTGCGGGGGTGGCACTTCGCGCTCACCGGCGGCCTCCTCGTCACGATCTCGCCGTACGGGTTCCATGACGGCATGACGGGGCGGTTCGCCTACACCTCTGACAGCTTCGCGACGTGCCGGCGCAGCCTCGACCGGCTGCGGCTGATCCTGGACGCGGCGGGGCGGCGGCCGGTGTCGGTGGGCCTGCTCCCCGACCGGTCGAGCCGGATCCTGGGGCTCGCGGCGGCGCGGCTGTTCGGGCTGCCGGCCGAACCGTTCGCCCCGGGACGCCCGGACGTGCTCGTCGTCGCCTACGACCTGAACGAGACCGAGGCGGACGGGCTGTGGGAGCGGGCCGAGGGGCAGGTGCTGTTCGAGCACGCGTCCTGCTGGACCGACCCGCCGCCCGTCAGCGCCGACGTCACCGGGCTCCTGCACCAGGTGGTGAAGTCGCCGTGGGGTGAGCGGCTGCGGATCTCGCCCGCCGGTGAGGCCGAGACCGTCCCGCCCGACGACCGTCCCGTGGAGGAACTGGCCGACGAGATCGTCCGCGCCGATCCGCACGAGGACGACGGCGCGGACGAAGGCGTCCCGCCGGACCCCGACGAGGCCCTCGCGGCGTTCGTCCGCGCGGTCGGCGGGCACTGGCTCACCGGCCCGAGGGACGCGGTGCGCTCCCCCGGCCCGGTGCCCAGCAGCCGCTTCGGCTAGGACGCGGTCAGACTCGTCAAGTCGGTGAGCAGCTCGGAGACGAAGATCGGATCCACGTCCGCGAGGCCGTTCTCGATCGCCTCCGAGTACGGACCCGTACCGATCCGGACACGCTCGATCGTCTGGACGGGGTTGAGGTCGACCAGGCCGACCACGATGCCGGGGTTCAGGTCGATCACGACGGTCACGCCAGGGGCGAGGTGCCAGGAGATCCAGTGCTCGACGCCGTTGTCCTGGGGGGCGCCGCGCCGCCAGGCCGTCCGGGTCAGGCCGAGGACCTGTCCCGTCGGGACGGTCAGCCCCTCGAACCGTTCCAGCCTGCCGCTCTTGCCCTCCCCGTCGGCGAGGGTGTGGACGGGTCGTCCGAGCTGCGGGAACGGCTGCAGGATCTCGTAGTCGGCGAACACCTCCGACCAGGCCGCCACGGCGTCGCCCAGTTCCACCGGGTGGACGATCCGGACGTCGGCCTGGTCCGGGAGCTCGACCGTGTCGTCGTCGATGCCGGCGAACGTGCGGTCCTCGGCGAGCCGGAACGCCCGGTCCCCGCTCAGCCAGACCAGCCGCCTGGCGAGGTGCCACATCAGCGGATGGCCGACGATGAACTCGCTGAACTCGGCCTTCGTCCACGTCCGGCCAATGACCATGGCGGACTCCAGGCGGGCGACCTGGCCTGACGCGACCGACCGCGCGTCCTTCCTCAGTTCCGCGAACCGCCTGTACGCGGCGGGCGCCAGCTCGGGGTCGTCCTTGGCACCGGGCTTGGGAAGCGACTTGCGGGGCTTGCCGTTCTCGTCCGTCAGGGACGGCTTGAGCTGCTCGTCGAAGCCGACGGCGAACCGGCGCGGCCCGTAGTCGAGCGTGAGGGTCCCGTCGGCGTCCAGCCCGAAGTCGGGGACGAGCCGGTCGGCGAGCTGCTCGGTCGTCAGCCCGCGCCGCTTCGCGATCTCCAGGAGCCTGCGCTCCGCCTCGCCTTTCAGTCCCTTGTACCGGGACTTGAGCGCGATGCCGTTCAGCTGCGTCAGCGCGACGTCGCTGCCGATCTCGACCAGGACCTCGAGCCCCTGGACGGCCCGGGGGTGTCCGGCGCCCTGGCCCGGCCACTCCTTGATCAGCGGGGTGAGGCGGCGGACGGTCTCGTCGTCGCCGAACCGGCCGAGCGCGGACATCACGAACCGGCTGCCCTTCGGCAGCCGCGCCGCCTGCCACGCCTCGAACAGCGCCCACGCGAACGCGGTGAGCGATCCGGGCTCGCAGACCTCGGCGGCGCCGTCCACGACCGGGGTCACGTCGATCCTGCCTCCCGGGCTCCCCGTGAGGGCGAGCAGCAGGTTGCGGACCGCTTCGGGCGGGAGTTCCCCGCCGTCGCGCAGGACCGGCCTGGGCAGCGCCTCCACGTCCAGCCAGCTCGGGAGGGACGGTGGCCGGACCGGCGGTTCGACGGGCGCCGTGGCTGCCGGTGCGTCGGCGAGGAGCCTCGCGACCGCCTCGGCGGCCTCGTCCCCGTGGACGCGGGCGGCGCCGGCGACGTCTCCCTCGATGATCCGCAATGCCTTGACCGCGCCCCGGCGTGGACCGACGCGCTTGCCGAGCGCGTCCGGCACCAGGTACGGGACGGCCGCGAGCCCGTGCCTCTCGAACCACGTGCGGGCGACCTTCTGTGCCGACTTGAGCCGGTACAGCCAGTCGGCCATCAGGCGGGCGACGTCGGCGGACAGGAACGGCATCAGGATCGGGCCCGTGCCGGCCGGGTTCTGCTTCGCCAGGCGGAACGACACATCCAATGCGCGGATCTCGAAACGCATGACGATCGGCACGAGCGAATGGTTGAAGTCCCAGGTCACCTGAGGCTTCCACCCGGCCAGCAGCGGCCGCGCCAGATCCTCGGGGGCCTGCGCGAGGAAGCCCGCCCGCGTGGGCTCGTAGCCCATCCGGCCGTCCCGGAACTCCTCGGCGGCCCTCTCCCACTCGTCATTCCGCCAGAACCCGTACGGACGGACCGCGGCCCATCGTTCACGTTCGCCGAACCTCCAGACGATCAAGCGGTCCTTGGGCGGCGTCAGACCGGGGACGATGATCGGCTCTTCGTCGGTGGGCTCGGCCGCGGGCTTGCGCTTCCACGGCGGGTCCAGCAGGGCCTTCGGCAGTTCCATGATCGTTCTCTTTCTCAGCTCAGTGTCGCGAGGTCGGCGAGGACCTCGGACACGGTGACCAGGTCGAGGTCGGCGAAGGACGCCGTGGGGCCGCCGCCCATCCAGATCTGGTCGGGACGGCCGGTAAGCGCGACCGCCCGCAGCGTCTGGTCGGGCAGCGCGTCCACCACGCCGACGGCGATGCCCGGGTCGAGGTCGATGACGATGTACCGGCCGCCGGGGAGGCGCCGGGAGATCCAGCACTCGATGCCCGCGTCCTGCGGGGCGCCCCGGTCCCAGCCGCGCGAGGTCAGCCCGAGCACCTTGCCGACCGGGACCGTCAGGCCCTCGAACCGGGCCAGCCGACCGCCCGCGCGCTCGTCGCCGGACAGCCTGTGAACCGGACGTCCCAGCTGCGGGAACGGCTGGAGGATCTCGTAGTCGGCGAACACCTCCGACCAGGCGGCCACGGAGCCGTCCAGGTCGACGGGATGCGCGACACCGACGACCGCCGATTCCGCGATGGTGAGAACGTCGTCGTCCGCGTCGGCGAACGTGCCGTCCTCGGCGACGCGGAACGCGGTGACCTTGCCGCCGTCCTCCTCACCGTCACAGGCCAGCCAGACCAGGCGCCGGACGATGTGGCGGACGAGCGGGTGACCGGCCAGCAGCTCCTCGAACTCCCGCACCGGCCAGCGGCGCCGCGTGACCATGCACCTTTCGAGGCGGCGGAGCTGGTCGGCGGCGACGGTCCGCACGTCCTTCTTCAGCGTCGAGAACGCCTTGTACGCGGCGGGCGCCGACTCGGGGTCGTCCTTCGCGCCGGGCTTGGGCAGCGACTTGCGGGGCTTGCCGTCCTCGTCCGTCACATACGGCTTGAGCTGCTCGTCGAAGCGGACGGCGAACCGGCGCGGACCGTAGTCGAGCGTGAGGGTCCCGTCGGCGTCCAGCCCGAAGTCGGGGACGAGCCGGTCGGCCAGCTGCTCGGCGGTCAACTCCAGCTCGGCGGCGACCTCCTCGATCTTCTCCTGCGCCCGGCTCTTGACCCCCTTGAACCTGACCCGCTGCGAGATGCCGTGCAGGTGCATCAGGGCCACGTCGGTGCCGATGGCGGCGAGGACGTCCAGGCCGGTCACCGCCTTGGCGTGCCCGCCCTCCCCCGGCCACGCCCGGATCACCGGGGTCAGCCGGCGGACGGTCTCGTCGTCGCCGGTCAGGCCGAGCTGCGCCAGCGCCCACCCCTCCTTGGACGGCGCACCGAACGCCTCCCACCGCCGGAACAGGGCCCAGCCGAACTCGGCGAGCGACCCGGGGTCGCACAGGTCGCGGACGACGTCCACCCCGCCGTAGACCTCACCGGGCTTGGACATCGCCAGCATCGTCAGCACGTGCTGGGCGGAGGCGTCCGGCAGCGCGTGCTCGCGGTCGCGCAGCAGGATCTGCGGGAGCAGCCGTACATCGGCCCAGTCGTCTACGGCCGGCATCTTCGTGGGGAGGACGTCCAGCGGATCGGCCGTCAGGAGGCGCTCGATCGCGTCCGCGGCCTTGTCGCCGTGGGCGCGGGCCGCCTCGACGATCGGCGGGGCTCCATGCTGTGCGGCGATGAGGCGCAGCGCGGCCTCGGCGGCACGGCGTTCGGCACCCGCCTTGCCCAGTCCGGGAGGCAGCAGCGCGGGGACGGCGGCGAGGCCGTGGCGCCGGAACCAGGTCCGCGCCGTCCTCCCGGCCTGCTTGAGCCGGACGAGCCAGTCCGCCATCAGCCGCGCGACCTCGTCGCTCACGAAGGGCAGCAGGATCTCGGCCGCGTTGGCCGGGTCACGGCGCGCCGCGAACACGGCGGCGTCCAGGGCGTCGAGTTCGAACCGGGAGACGACGACCCGCATCCACTCGGCCACGTCCCACGGTGTGGGCGGCTCCCAGCCCGCGAGCAGCGGACGGACGAGTTCGTCAGGGCCCTCCACGAAGAACAGCGGGTGCATGTGGCCCGGCAGGTCGCCCTTCGCGAACTTCTCGACCTGGATCTGCCAGTCCAGCCGCTCGACCCAGCGCCACAGGTGGTGCAGGTCGACCCTCCAGTCATCGCGCTCGCCCGGCTCCCAGCCGATCGAACGCGTGCCCGACGAGGGCAGATCCTTGATGACGACGGGCTTGGCCTTCGGCCGGGGCCGGGTCCACGGCGGGTCCGCGAGCAGGGGCGGCAGGGCGGCGGCCGGCGCCTCCGGCACCCGGACCGTCGTTTCGCGGATCGACTCGATGACCGCGCGCGACTCGTCCGGAAGCTCCGGCAGCATCTCCTCCACCAGGTCGGGGTGGGTGAGCATGTGGGCCCGCAGCAGGTCCTCCGCCTCCGGTCTCGCCGCCCCGGCGAGGAGCCGCACCGCCCGCCGCGGAAACGTCCGGGCGGCCGCGATCACCGCGGGCGGGACGTACTTGGCGCCGAGCCGGTCCACGAGCGCCTGGAACGCCTCGTCCCCGGGCAGCACCGCGAGGACGCCGAGCAGGTCCCGGAAGGTGTCGGTGTCGATGTACTCGCCGTCCAGGGCTTCGGTCACCAGCGGTACCGCGGCGGACGGCCCGGCACCGTCCGCGAGGGTCGCCACGACGCTCGGGCTCCGGTCGTAGTAGCCGAGCGGCAGGGTGACCGGATCGACCTGCTCCGGCGCGCCGAGCGAGCAGAACAGCATCCACCGGTACCCCACGTGCGGCGGCAGGCCGTGGACCGCCGGATCCGCGCGGACCTCGTCGACCCAGTCCCGCCTGGTCGGCGCCAGGTAGGAGACGACCATGCGCTGCACCGGCGTCCGGCGCCGGCTCGCGAGGCCTTCGACCGCCTCGGCGTACACGCCGTCATCGGCGGCGGCGAGCAGGGCGCGCAGGTGCCGGGCCGGCCGCTCCTCCGCCCAAGGGCCGCCGCGGTAGTCCGACGGCCGGGCGAGCCGCACGCCCGTCCAGGTCGCCCTGCTCCCCACCTGGCGGTAGTCGGTCGTGATCTCGCACAGTTCGGCGAAGGCGCACGCGGCGAACGGCAGGCCGTGCTCGGCGGCCCAGGCGTCCCGGAACGGGTCCTTTCCGCCGAGTTCGAAAAGGCCGCGCTTGGCCACCGCGATGGACGCGACCACCGCCGCGCCCAGCGGATCGGCCGCACCGTCCAGATGCGCCCGGCCGCGCTCGACCAGTTCGGGCGCCGAGCCGGGCAGCGCGAGGACCTCCTCGACCTCCGCCCGTGCGCCGTCCACCAGCGCCCGCGCCTTGCCCACCGCGGACTCGTCGATCCGCACTTCCGGCCACGGCCCCGGACGGTCGCGGCGCGGATGGACGAGCCGCCGCCACGCGTCCGGCATCTCCCAGATGTCCTCATCAGCCCGAGTCGCCATGGAGCCACACCGTAGGGGAGATCACCGACAGGACGGGCCAGGACCCGGAACGCATGTCCCGCTCGACGGCGTCGGCGACCTTGCGGGCGGCGATCAGGACCGGGTCCCAGACGGGCGCGAACGGCGGCGCGTAGCCGAGGTCGAGGCCCGTCATCTCCTCTACCGTCATGCCGTTCCACAGCGCGATCGCCAGGCCGTCGACGCGTTTGGCGGCGTTCTCCTCCCCGACGATCTGGGCGCCGAGCAGCCGCCCCGACCGGCGCTCGGCGATCAGCTTGGTCGTCATCACGGTGGCGCCGGGGTGGTAGCCGGCGCGCGTGGTGGACTCGACGGCCACGCTCAGCGTCGCGAAGCCGGCGGCGGCCGCCTCGCGCTCGTTCAGCCCGGTCCGCGCGACCTCCACCCGGCAGATCTTGGAGACGGCGGTGCCCACGACGCCGGGGAAGGTGGCGTAGCCGCCGCCGAGGTTGACGCCGGCGACGCGCCCCTGCTTGTTGGCGTGCGTGCCGAGCGCGATCGCGACCGGGGCGCCGGAGACGAGGTGGCGGGTCTCGACGCAGTCGCCGGCCGCCCACACCCCCTCGGTGCGGGTGCGCATCCTGCGGTCGGTGACGATGCCGCCGGTCGGGCCGGTCTCGATCCCGGCGTCGCGGGCGAGACCGGAGGCCGGTCTCACACCGAGGCCGAGCACGACCAGGTCCGCGGGCAGGGTCCGGCTCGCGGTGCGGACGGCGGTCACATGCCCGTCCTCGGAGGTGTCGAAGCCCTCGACCGGCTCCCCGAGGTACAGCTTCACCCCGATGCCGCGCATCGCGTCGGCGACGATGGCGCCCATGTCCGGGTCGAGGGTCCGCATCGGCTGCTCGGCGGCGTCCACGAGGGACACCTCCAGGCCGCGCATCACCATCGCCTCCGCCATCTCCAAGCCGATGTAGCCGCCGCCCACGACGACGGCGCGGCGCGGCTCCTCCTCTTCGACGGCGCGGCGGATCGCGATCCCGTCGTCGAGTATCTGCACGCCGTGCACACCCGCGGCGTCCGCGCCGGGCAGCCGTGGGCGGGTGGGAATGGCGCCGGTCGCGATCACCAACTGGTCGTAGGGTTCCCACCGCTCGCCGCCATCCTCGGCGGAACGGACGCGCACCCGGCCGCCGCCGGGATCGATCTCCACGGCCTCGGTGCGCAGCCGCAGGTCGATGCCGCGGTCGCGGAACTCGGCGGGCGTGCGGGCGATGAGCGCGCCGGCGTCGCCGACCACGCCGCCGACGAAGTACGGGATGCCGCACGCCGAGTAGGACGCGTGGCGCCCGCGCTCGACCGCGATGATCTCCAGCTCGTCCGGGCCGCGCCGCCTGCGGGCCTGGGACGCGGCGCTCATCCCCGCGGCGTCGGCCCCGATGACGAGCAGCCGTTCGCGTGCGGCCATGCCGGTTCTCCCCACGTTCGTCGTCTCACTCCAGACCGTAGACCCGGCGGGCGTTGCCGGACGCGATCAGCCCCGCGACGCGTTCGGCGTCCCGGGACGTCCAGGCGCCGTCCTCCACTCCCCCGGCCAGGAACCCGGCCAGGCCGCGCCGGAACAGCAGCGCGCCCAGGTGGTACAGCTCGGCCAGCCCGAACGCGTCGGACGAGTACAGCACCTTCCCGAACGGCGCGAGTTCCAGCAGCTCGGCGATGAGCGCGGGCGACCGGTGCCCGAGGTTGTGCGTCGCGAGGCCGGCGTCGACGTACACGTTCGGGAGCACCTGGGCCAGGTAGCCGGCGTGCCGGTGGAAGGGGTAGTTGTGCAGCAGCATCGCCGGGGCGGGAGCCATGGCGCGCAGCAGCTCGATGAGCAGCAGCGGGTCGCCGCGGCGCAGGTCGGCGTCCACGTCCCCGTACCCGACGTGGAACTGGACGGGCAGCCCGGCGTCCACCGCGCACCAGACGAGGAACCGGTGCAGGATCTCGTCGCCGACGCGCGGCGGCGCCCCGCTGCTCTCGGCCGCGAGCATGAGCTGCCCGGCCGCGCCGGCGACCTCCGCCTCCGACGGCCGCACGCCCGAAAGCTCCAGCCCGGCCCGGTAGGCGGCGATCGACTTGGCCCCGACCGCGTCCCGCGCGCCGATCCGGGCGCGGACCTCGCCGGCGAACCGCGCCGCCTCGACGCCGTCCGCCGCCACCTGCTCCGCGACCGACTCCAGCCGGACGATCTCGTGCGCCGCGGCGCCCGCGAGCCTCCCCAGATCGGGCGGGTCGAGCAGCGTGGCCGGTGTGTAGCCGGTGTCCACGCAGAGCGCGTCCAGCCCGGCGGCGTCCAGGAACCGCCGGTTGACCTCGGCCGCGCCCAGTTCGGCCCGGCGCGCGAGGTACTCGCCGGATTCGGCGTGCGCGTCGAGGTCCAGGACGGGCGGGCACCAGCGCCGCAGCGCGAACCCGATCTGGGAGTCGAACAGGCTCACGCCGGGCGCCGGGGTCTCCGCCTCGGTGAGCGCCTCCTCGAACGACGTCCGGTCCAGATCCTCACCGAAGACGCCATGGCAGTGGTGGTCGAGCAGCGGCAACGACTCCAGGTATTCGAGCACGGCACCCCGCCTCCTTCCCTGAAACAGGCCGGTGTTCTCCCTACGATGCCCATACGGGCCGTGCCCGTGTTCTCCGCCGCCCCGATCGGGAGTAAGCACTGTGGAACCGACCTCTCAGACCGCCCTCGACGGACAGGACTTCGGCGCGCGTGCGCTCGACGGGCGCGAGCGCGCCCGGCTCGGCGCCCGGGCGGCCGAGGCGGCGCGGAGGCTGGCCGGGGAGGGCATCGTCGCCGTCGCCCTGACGTGGGTGGACGTCAGCGGGATCACGCGCACCAAGACCGTCCCGGTGGACCGGCTGGAGCACGCCGCGGCGTGGGGCGTCGGGATGTCCCCCGTGTTCGACGTGTTCCTGCTGGACGACTCGATCGTGTCCGGGCGCCACATCGGCGGCCCGGCCGGTGACCTGCGGCTGCATCCCGACCTGGACCGGCTCGTCCCGATGGCGGCGCTGCCGGGCTGGGCGCACGCGCCCGCGCTCCGGTACGCGCAGGACGGCACCGTCCACCCGCTGGACGCGCGGGCCCTGCTGCGCCGCGAGATGGGACGGCTCGCCGAGCGCGGCTGGACGGTGAAGGCCGCGTTCGAGATCGAGTGGGCGGTGTCGGACGGCGACGGCGACGAGTTCTCCCCCGCCTGCAAGGGCCCGGCCTACGGGATGACACGGGTCACCGAACTCGCCGGGTACCTGCGGGACCTCCTCAAAGCGCTGAAGGCGACGGGCGTGACGGTCGTCCAGCTGCACCCCGAGTACGCGGCCGGGCAGTACGAGGTGTCGGTGGCGGCCGAGGACCCGGCCGGCGCGGCCGACACCGCCGTCCTGGTCCGGGAGACGATCCGCGCGGTGACGACGGCGCACGGCATGGCCGCGTCGTTCTCGCCGAAGGTCGAGGCGGACTCGGTCGGCAACGGCGCCCATGTCCACCTCAGCCTGTGGCGGGAGAACGCCGAGAACGGCGCGGTGAACGCGATGGCGGGCGGCCCCGGCCCGTACGGGATGACCGGGGCCGGGGAGTCGTTCGCCGCCGGGATCCTGCACCGGCTGCCGGCGCTGCTCGCGGTCGGCGCGCCGTCGGTGGCGAGCTACCTGCGGCTGATCCCGTCGCACTGGGCGGGCGCGTTCGCGTGCTGGGGGCTGGAGAACCGGGAGGCCGCGCTGCGGTTCGTGACGGGGGCGGAGGGCGAGCGAGCCACCGCCGCGAACCTGGAGGTCAAGTGCCTGGACGCGGCCGCCAATCCGCACCTGCTGCTGGCCGCGCTGCTCGCGGCCGGACGGGACGGGCTAGGCGCCGACCGGAGGCTCCCGGAGCCGGTCGAGGTGGACCCCGCGGGGCTTTCGGAGGAGGAGCGCGCCGCCCGGGGCATCGCCCCGCTGCCGTCGTCGCTGGCGGAGGCGGTCGCGGCGTTCGAGGCGGACGGCGTCCTGCGGGAGGCGCTCGGCGAGGCCGTCACCGACACGGTGTCGGCGGTGCGGCGCGGGGAGATCGCGCTGCTGGACGGGGCGACGCCGCAGCAGGTGGCCGCCGCGACGCGATGGCGGCACTAGGGGAGGCCGGGCCCGGCCGCGCCGTCGCGTCCGGCGGCCGCGACGGCCGCGCTCGGCTCGAAGCGCTGCACGCGCATCTGGAGCCGGCCGCAGGCGCAGCGGGTGTAGGTCACCACGCCATCGGAGGTCAGGTGCCGCGAGAGCACCTCGTACACATCGGACTCAGGCCAGCCACAGCGTGGGCATTCCACGGCGCATCCCCAGGGACGTCGTCTGTAAGGGTTGTAGCTAAGATATCATTTACCGTACGGCAGCGGGACCGGAGGCCCGGGTAATGCGCATCACTGGATACAAGAGTCACGGGGTGGCGGCCGCCGCCGCGCTGGTCAACGCCGTGACGAGCGCCGACGGGGACGACTCGCCCGACGCGCTGCGCCGCGTCCTGCGGGACCACGAGTTCTTCTGGCACGAGTTCGAGGACGCGGACGCCCCCGCCTTCCGGCATTGGGCGCGCACACTGCGGACCTTCTTCGAGGCCACCCGCCTGGAGGACGCCACGGAGCTGCTGAACCGGCTGATGCTGGAGATCCCCATGCACCCGCACCTGTCCGACCACGAGCCGCACGGCCTGCACATGCACTACGCGCCGCCCTCGTCCCGCCTCCCGGACCGCTTCCGCGCGACCACGCTCATGAACCTCGCCGAGCTCGTCGTCGAGCACGGTCTCGGCCGGACGGGCGTCTGCGCGGCGGAGGGCTGCGACCGCGTGTACGCCGACACGTCCCGGGCGGGACGGCGCCGCTTCTGCTCGGAGGCCTGCGCGAACCGGACGAACGTCGCCGCCTTCCGCGCCCGCCGCCGCACGTGACCCTCGCCGCACGCGGCCCTTCCCGCACGTGACCTTTGCCGATGTGCGGGAACGACAGGGGCATGCCGCTCGTGTCCTTCCGCCGCCGTTCCGGCCGGGATGATCGCGCCGGCCGCTCGCCGCTGGGCGTGGCGACCGAGGTGCAGTCCACGGTCTACCGGATCGCGCGTCTGACGATCACGGCGGTGCTGTCGTTCGTGCTGGCGCTCGCCGTGCTGCCGACCGGCGGGCCGCGGCCGCTGCTGGCGCCGCTGACCGCGCTGCTCGTCGTCCAGTTCTCCGTGTACGAGACGATCAAGGCGAGCATCCTGCGGGTCATCGCCGTCACCTCGGGGGTCGTGGTCGCGGTGCTGGCCGCGAGCACGATCGGCTTCTCCTGGTGGACGCTCGGCCTGACGATCCTCGCCGCGCTCGCCATCGGGCACGCGCTGCGACTGGGCGAACACGTGCTGGAGGCGCCGATCTCCGCGATGCTGATCTTCGCGCTGGGGTCGGCGAGCGAGGCGGGCGCCGCCGACCGCGTCCTGGAGACGCTGATCGGCGCCGCCACCGGGCTGGCGGCCACCCTGCTGGCGCCCTCGGTGCGGGTCCGGCCGGCGGAGGAGGCCGTCCAGGACGTCGCGGAGAAGCTGCGGGAGCTGATCGAGGACATCGCGGACGGGCTGCGCGGCGAGCGCACAAGCGGCGAGGCGGCCCGCTGGCAGGACGGGGCCGAACGGCTCGCGCGCGAGATCGGCCGCACCGACCGCGACCTCGGCGCCGCCGAGGAGAGCGTCCGGCTCAACCCGCGCACACGGGCGCGGCGCCTGATCGACGCGGGCGTGGCGCTGCGCAACGCCATGGAGACGATGGAGCACTTCACGCTGTCGCTGCGGGGCCTGACCCGGTCCCTCGCCGACGACGAGCGGCTCGGCGACCGGGGCCGGCTGCTGACCGACCCGGAGCTGCGCCGCGAGCTCGGCGAGGCGCTCGCGGGGATCGCCGCGAGCATCTCCTCCTACGGCCGGCTCGCCCGCTCCGACCTGACCCGCGACGCCCGGCCGTTCCTCGCCGAGCACGAGCTGGAGGTGCGGGTGGACGTGGCCCGCGAGCGCCGAGCCCGGCTCTCCCGCAGGCTGCACGCGCGCGCCGCCGCAGGGGACCTGTGGCCGCTGTACGGCGAGGTGTCCATGGACATCGACCGGCTCATCGAGAACCTGCGCGTCGAACACCGGGCCCGCGCCCGCGAGCACTGGCGGCGGCACGGCGGCGCGTCCCGGCACCTGCCCGCGCGGCCGGTCCGGGTCGTCCAGCAGGCCGGGCACCAGCTGCGCCGGGCCGCCGCGGCGGCGGCCTCCGCCGCCGAGCGGAACCCCCGCGAGCCCGGCGAGCCCCGCGACCGGCCCTGAAGGGCAGAGGCCCGCCCCCCGGGGGGATGGGGGACGGGCCTCTGCGTGGGTGGGGGTCAGCGGAAGGTCGGCTCCAGGACGTCGATGCCGCGCGTGTTGTCGGCGACGTAGACGTACTTGCCGTGCCAGTAAGGCTGCCACGAGGCGGCGTCCGCCGGCCGGTAGTAGGCGAGCTGCCTGGGGTTCGTCGGGTCGGTGACGTCCAGGAACCGCGTGCCCTGCGAGTAGAACGACTGGACGACCACCCCGTCGCGGACGTCGAAGTAGTGGGCCGAGCAGTCCGTGCTCGCAGGATCGCTGCCCTCCTTGCCCGCGACTCCCCACGTGGCGACCGTGTTCAGGCGGAACTTGTGCTCCGGCGTGGACCGCCAGCCCTCACCGCCGTAGGAGCCCTTCAGCGACGCGATGACGAGCAGGCCGTCGTTGGCGCAGCCGTCGTTGAACGTCTCCTCGGTGACGTAGAGCAGCTTGCCGTTGCCCCACCTGCGCGGGTCGGCGGCCTGGTTCTTCGTCCGGCCGACCGCCCGGTAGCTGTTGTGCATGAACGTGGAGTTGGTGGTGGCCTCGTCCAGGCCGCCGCCCGCGTACGGGACGGGGTCGACCGCGGTGGCCGTGCGCCGCTTCTTCTCCACCGGGTCGTAGTGGCGGCCGGTCGTGTAGTAGCCGCGCACGCCGCCGCGTCCGGACGCCCAGGCGACCCCGTCGGAGTCGACCTGGATGTCGTGCGTGTAGTCGGTCTTGCCGTCGTTGCGGCCCGTGTCGATCGGGTCCTTGTGCACCTTCGGCTTCGCCGGGTTGCGGACGTCGGTGACCCAGACGGGCCGTCCGCCCCAGTCCGCCGGCATCCAGTCGGCCTTGGCGGGGCCGCCCGTCCACAGGTACTTGCAGTCGTTCACGCAGGTCGTGGTGTGCCCCGCGGGGACCTTCACGTAGGTGATCTGGCGCAGGCTCTCCGGCTTGGAGGCGTCCACGACGTAGATGCCCGACTCGCCGGTCTGGGTGTTGCCGCCGAACGCGCGCGGGTCCCGGGAGAGATAGATGATCTTGCGCTTGGGGTCGAAGTCGGTGTCCTCGGTCTCCCACATGCCGGGCATGTTCAGCTGCCCGACCAGCTTGGGGACGCGGGGGTCGGCGCTGATGTCGTACGCCTTCAGCCCGAACTCGCCCGTCGCGTACATGATCGTCCGCTTGTGCGGGCCCTGGCCGTAGTCCATGAACATCAGCGAGATGGCGCCCTTGGCGTCGGGCACGCCGCCGACGCGCCGCACGCCCTTGACCGCCTCGGACTTCTTCGTGCTCGCGGCGTCCGCCCGGTGGTAGTGCCCGGCGTGGGCGCCGTCCGTGCCCTCGCCGCCGGCGGCCGCCGCCTTGGTGGTCTGCTCGTTCGGCGGCCCGGGCGGGCACGCCCAGGCGGAGCCGGCCATCAGCGCCACGGACGCCGCGACCGCGACGCCGCCCTGCAGCAGGCGCCGGGTGTCGATGGATGTGCGGGGGAGCATCGCGCCTCCACGGAAAGGATCTTCGCAACGGCCAGTGTGACCGGGACCGCGAACTTGATCAACAGTCCGGCGGGTCACGAAATGGACTCAGCACCGTGCGGACTGGTGAGACCTGACAACCTGCCGTACCCTCCCCGGGTGAAGAGCTCCACCCGCACCGCGTCCTTGATCACCGGAGCCGTGGTGGTGCTGCTGGCACCGGTGGCGGCCCTCAAGGCGTGGAGCGCCCCGGACGACCCGCGGATCTCCGTGGGCGCCCCTGCCCCCGCGACGCTGCTGCCCGGCGACGTCCGCGACGCACCGGGACGGATGATCGCGAACGCGCTGTGGACGGGCCTCGTCTCCTACGCCCCCGAGACCGGCGCGCCCGCGAACGCCGCCGCCGAGTCGATCACCAGCCCGGACCGGCGGGTCTGGACGGTCCGGCTGCGCCCGGGCGCGACGTTCCAGGACGGGTCGCCCGTCACGTCCCGCTCGTTCACCGGCGCTTGGACGGCCGTCGTGCGCGAAGGCTGGGCCGGGGCGCGGTTGTTCACCGAGGTCGCGCATGTCAAGGGCGCCCGTGAGGGCGAGGACGAGATGCCCGGCCTGAAGGTGAAGGACGACCGGACCTTCGAGGTGACGCTCGACCGCCCCCAGAACGGGTTTCCGGCACTGCTCGGCGACCCGGCGTTCTTCCCGATGCCGCAGAACGTCCTGGCGTCGCGGGACTGGACGTCCTACGGCCGCGCCCCCGTCGGCAACGGGCCGTTCCGGCTGAAGTCGCGGAGCCCGCGGGAGATCGTCCTGCAGCGCCGGTCGGGCGGCGGCCGTTCCGTGGTCGTCAGGGCGATGCCGGACGCGAGGACGCAGTACACCGCCGCCGAGGCCGGCGACCTGGACGTCGCCACGCAGGTGCCGCCGGACCGGCACGGGTCGATGGACGCCGACTTCGGCGACCGGCACCGCGCCGTCCTCGGGCGCGACGTGACCTACCTGGCGTTCCCCGGCCGGGAGGAGCGGCTGTCGTCCCCGACCGTCCGGCAGGCGCTGTCCATGGCGATCGACCGGTCCGCCGTGACCGAGGGGGCGCTCGGCCACCAGTACTCCCCCGCCGACTCGCTCGTCGCGCCGGGCATCCGTCCCGGTCACCGCGAGGGGCAGTGCCGGCTGTGCGTCCACGACTCCAAGGCCGCGGCCGCGGCGCTCGCCGACGCGGGCGGGCTGAAGGGGCCGCTGAACCTCTGGTACGAGGCGAACCGCGGCGACGACGCCTGGGTGAAGGCCGTCGCCGGGCAGCTCCAGAAGGAGCTGAAGCTCGACGCGCGCCCACATCCCGTCGCGGACCTGCGCAAGGCCCTGGACGATCACGAGGTGGACGGCCCGTTCGTCGTCCACACGACGGCCGCCTACCCCGCACCGGTCGCCGCCCTCGCGCCGCTGCTGGACGCCGGCACCGGCTTCGACGACGACTACACGGCCGGCCTCGTCGCCGAGGCCGAACGCGCGGCCACACCGGACGAAGGCGTGATCCCCGCCCGTCTCGCGGAGAGCGCGATGCTCCGCGACATGCCCGCCATGCCGCTGTGGTCCGCACACGAGCACCTCGTCTGGTCCGAGCGCGTCCGCGGCGTCGCCGCCGACGCCTTCACCGGCCTCCGCATCGACCGCCTGACCGTCCGGGACTGACGCATTCCGATATCAAGTTTCGGAACGTCTACCGAAATCCTTATGCTTCGGGGATGCAGCAGGACGAGCAATCCGGCCGGGTGACCCTGGCCCAGGTGGCGGATCAGGCCGGCGTCTCCATTTCGACGGTTTCGAAAGTCCTCAACGGACGCGAGGACGTGGCGCGCAAGACCCGGCTGCGGGTGGAGCGGCTCCTGGACCACCACGGCTACCGGCGGGGCTCGCGGGCCGCCACCGAGGCGCCGCTCATCGAGATCGTCCTGCACGAGATCGAATGCCTCTGGACGATGGAGCTGATCCGGGGCGCGGAGAGCGTCGCGAAGGCCAACGGCGCGAGCCTGGTGCTGACCGAGAGCGGCACCCGCCACTCCCCCGGCCCGGAGTGGATGAGCGGGGTGCTGCGGCGCCGGCCGCTCGGCGTCATCCTGCTGTTCTCCAGCCTGCCGCCGGACTGCAAGAAGCGGCTGCTGTCCCGGTCGATCCCGTTCGTCATCATCGACCCGGCCGGCGACCCGGACCCGGACGTCCCGTCGGTCGGCTCGGCCAACTGGTCCGGCGGGCTCGCGGCGACCCGGCACCTGATCGACCAGGGCCACCGGCGGATCGCGATCATCACCGGGCCCGCGGACATGCTGTGCTCCGTCGCGCGCCTGGACGGGTTCCGGTCGGCGATGAGCATGGCGGGGCTGGAGGTCGACCCGTCCTTCGTCACCTACGGCGACTTCCACGTCCGGGGCGGGTACGAGCGGGCGGCGGAACTGCTCGACCGGCCCGACCGGCCGACCGCGATCTTCGCCGGCAGCGACCTGCAGGCGCTCGGGGTGCTGGAGGCCGCGCGGGTGCACGGGCTGCGGGTGCCGGACGACCTGTCGGTCGTCGGGTACGACGACGTCGCGGTCGCCCCCTGGGCCAGCCCCGCTCTCACCACCGTCCACCAGCCGCTCCGGCAGATGGCGGAGTCCGCCGCCCAGATCATCCTGGGCATCCGGGCCGGGGAGCCCGTCGCCACCCGCATGGAGCTGTCGACCAGCCTGGTCGTCCGCAAGAGCACCGCGCCGCCGCCCGCCGAAGGGTGACGGCCGGGCGCGGTCACGCCGGTGCCACGGCCCGGCCCGTGGACGGAGAGATCATTCCGGCGCACATGCCGCGGCTCCTCAGGTTCGCGGCGATCTGCGGGATGGCCTGGATCGTCGTCGAGTAGCCGTCGTGCATCAGGATGACCTGGCCGTTCTGGAGGCCGCTCGCCCGCTGCACGATCTGCGCGGTGGACGCGCCGTTCCAGTCCTGCGAGTCGACGTCCCAGATGACCTCGGTCAGCCCGAGCTGCCGCTCGACCGACTTCAGCGTGGCGCTGGTCTCGCCGTACGGCGGCCGGAACAGCCTGGGCGCCGTTCCGGTGATCTGCTGGATCGCCTGCTGGGTCCGCTGCAGCTCCGACAGCATCTGCGATTGGGACGTCTGCGTCAGATGCGGGTGCGTCCAGCTGTGGTTGCCGATCCACATGCCGGCGTTCTTCTCCGCGGAGACGAGCGAGGCGTTGTTCTGCGCGTTCTGCCCGATGTTGAACAGGGTGGCACGGACTCCGTTCTGCCGAAGCGCGGACAGCAGGCTGGAGGTGAATCCCTGGGCGGGGCCGTCGTCATAGGTGAGGCCGACATAGCCTCCACCGCAGTTGTCGGCGGGCGCGGGGGCGGCGGCGGACGGTACGGCGAGGCCGGCGGTGGCGGTCGCGACGACCGCGACGCCGAGGGCGAGCTTCAGGGAACGTTTGCGATCATTCTCTGTTCCTGGTCTCGAAATATTTCGACCCATCAGGACTTTTATTCGAGCGCCCGCCCGGTTCACCTTGAAATCTCTAGACCAGTCGGTCTAGTCTCGTCGGCATGGCACCCCGGGGTGAGACGAGAGAACGCGTCCTGCGGACGGCGGCGGAGCTGTTCCAGCGGCAGGGCTACCACGGCACCGGGCTGAACCAGGTCCTCGCGGAGAGCGGGGCGCCGAAGGGCTCGCTGTACTTCCACTTCCCGGAGGGGAAGGAGCAGCTCGCGTCCGAGTCGGTGACGCTGTCCGGCCGCTCGGTGGGCGAGGACCTCACCGAGGCCGTCCTCGCCGCGCCGGACGGACGGGCCGGGCTCGCGGCGCTGGGCGACCACTTCGCGCGGAGCCTGCTGGAGTCCGGCTTCAGCAAGGGCTGCCCGGTGGCGACGGTGGCGCTGGAGACGGCCGCCGAGAGCGAGACCATCAGGGCCGCCTGCGACGGCACCTACGCCGAGTGGCAGCGCGGCATCGCGATGGCCCTGCGCGGCTGGGGCGTGCCGGACGAGCGGGCCGATCCGCTGGCCGCGCTGGTCCTGTCGTCCCTGCAGGGCGCCATCATGCTCGCCCGCGTCCGGCAGGACGTGTCGGTCATCCACGAGGTCACCCGCCAGCTCGGCGACCTGCTCTAAGGAGTCCCCTTGCGCGTTCATCATCTCGACTGCGCTCCCATGCGGGAGATCGAACCGGCCGACGGGCCGGACGGCCCGTTGCGGCCGGCACGGGCCGCCGGCCATGTGCTCCTGGTGGAGACCGATACGGCCGGGCTGCTGCTCGTGGACGCCGGGATCGGTCTCGGTGACATCGAACGCCCGTCCGAGCGGCTGCTGGACGACTGGGTGGAGATGGCGGGGCCCACGCTGGACCCGGCCGCGACCGCCGTCCGGCAGGTCGAGAAGCTCGGCTACGCGGCCGGCGACGTCCGGCACATCGTCCCGACGCACCTGCATCGCGACCACGCGGGCGGGCTGAGCGACTTCCCGGACGCGGCGGTGCACCTGTTCGAGGCGGAGCGGGCGGACGGCGGCAAGACCCCGGCGCAGCTAGCCCACGGCCCGAAGTGGGTCGCCTACGAGGACGGGGAGGGCGAGACCTGGCACCGGTTCGACGGTGTGCGGGCCCTGGAGGGCGTGCCCGAGGACGTGCTGCTGGTCCCCCTCGGCGGGCACACGCCGGGCCATGCCGGTGTGGCCGTCCGGGACGGCGACCGGTGGCTCCTGCACGCGGGCGACGCGTACATGTACCACGGGGAGGTCGACCGCCCCGAGCCGGTCACGCACCCGCTGATGGAACTCGTCCAGGCCGGCGGTGAAGTCGACCGGGAGTTGCGGCTCGCCAACGTGGCGCGGCTGCGGGAGCTGGCGCTCGGCGGCGAGGTCGAGGTGTTCAGCGCGCACGACCCCTGGGAGCTGGCCCGCTACCGCTGAGACAGGCGGTGCGCCAGCGCGGTGTGGCGGCGGCCCGCGCCGGCGGTGCGGACGGCGGCGGCGAGCGCGCGGCGCGACCCGACGAGGACGACGAGCTTCTTCGCGCGGGTGATCCCCGTGTAGAGGAGGTTGCGGCGCAGCATCATCCACGCGCCGGTGGTCAGCGGGACGACGACGGCCGGGTACTCGCTGCCCTGCGACCGGTGGATCGTGATCGCGTACGCGTGGGCGAGTTCGTCCAGCTCGTCGAAGGCGTAGTCGATGCTCTCGTCCTCGTCGGTCAGCACGGTCAGCGACTGCTCTTCGAGGGAGACGGACGTGACGACGCCGACGGTGCCGTTGAAGACGCCCGCCTCGCCCTTGTCGTAGTTGTTGCGGAGCTGGGTGACCTTGTCGCCGACGCGGAACACGCGCCCGCCGTAGCGGCGCTCGGGGCGGCCGTCGTCGTGCGGGGTCAGCGCCTCCTGAAGCAGCGAGTTGAGCGTGCCCGCCCCGGCCGAGCCCCGGTGCATGGGTGCGAGCACCTGGACGTCGCGGCGGGGGTCCAGGCCGAACTTGCGCGGGATGCGGTTGGCGACGACGTCCACGGTCATCTCGGCGGCCTCTTCCTGTTCCTCGCACGGGAACAGGAAGAAGTCGGCGTAGCCGCGCGTGTGGGGGTGGTCGCCGGCGTTGACGCGGTGCGCGTTGACGACGATGCCGGACTCCTTCGCCTGCCGGAAGATCTTCGTGAGCCGGACGCGCGGGATCACCTCGGCGCCGAGCAGGTCGGCCAGCACCTCGCCCGCGCCGACGGACGGGAGCTGGTCGACGTCCCCGACGAGCAGGAGGTGGGCTCCGCGCGGGATCGCCTTCACCAGTTTGTTGGCGAGGATCAGGTCGACCATGGAACTCTCGTCCACGACGACCAGGTCGGCGTCGAGCGGGTTGTCCTGGTCGAACTTGGGGTCGCCGCCGGGCTGGAGCTGGAGGAGCCGGTGGACGGTCGCGGCCTCGTGCCCGGTGAGCTCGGCGAGGCGTTTGGCCGCGCGGCCGGTCGGCGCGACCAGGACGATCCTGGCCTTCTTGGCGGCGGCCAGCTCCACCACCGAGCGGACGGTGAAGCTCTTGCCGCAGCCCGGCCCGCCGGTCAGCACCGCGACCCTGGACGTGAGCGCGAGCTTGACGGCCTCCTCCTGCTCGGGCGCTAGAGCCTGGCCGGTCCGCTGCCTGAGCCACGGCAGCGCCCTGTCCCAGTCGACGTCGGCGAACGCCTTGAGCCGGTCGGTCTGGGCGTCCAGCAGGTCCAGCAGGCCGCGGGCGAGGGAGCGTTCGGCCCGGTGGAACGGGACGAGGTACACGGCCGGGATCGTCGCCGCGTCCTCCCCGTCCCCCGGGATCGGCTCGCGGACGACGCCCTCGTCGCGGGCCAGCTCGTCCAGCGCCGGGACGATCAGCTCCCGCTCGACGCCGAGGATCTTCTCGGCGGCCGTGACGAGGTTCGGCTCGGGCAGGAAGCAGTGCCCGTCGTCGGCGGCCTCGGACAGCGTGTACTGGAGCCCGGCCTTGATCCGCTCGGGGCTGTCGTGCGGGATCCCGACGGCCTGCGCGATCGTGTCGGCCGTCTTGAAACCGATGCCCCACACGTCCGACGCCAGCTGGTACGGCGTCCTGCGGACGGTGTCGATCGACCTGTCGCCGTACTGCTTGTAGATGCGGACGGCGAGCGACGTGGACACGCCGACGCCCTGCAGGAAGACCATCACCTCCTTGATGGCCTTCTGCTCCTCCCACGCGTCGCCGATCCGCTTGGTGCGCTTGGGGCCGAGGCCGGGGACCTCGACGAGGCGCTCCGGCTCCTCCTCGATGATCCGCAGGATGTCGGTGCCGAAATGCCCGACCATCCGGTCGGCCGTCACCGGGCCGATCCCCTTGATCATGCCGGAGCCGAGGTAGCGGCGGATGCCCTGGATCGTCGCCGGCAGGACGGTCGTGTACGACTCGACGTCGAACTGCCGCCCGTACTTCGGGTGCGAGCGCCACCGGCCGACCAGGCGCAGGCTCTCCCCCACCTGCGCGCCGAGCAGCGCCCCCACGACGGTGAGCAGGTCGCTTCCGGTCTTGGCGGTCGCCACCCGCGCGACCGTGTAGCCGGTCTCCTCGTTGGCGTAGGTGATCCGTTCCAAGACCGCCTCAAGCTCCGCCGGACGCGGCGCGGCGTGCTGGGTCGGGGAGGTCGGCACGGTCACCATGATGGCCGATCCACCCGGCGGGTTGGCCGGATCCGGCACACGTTCTGGATCTTCCGTTGATCGCGACGTACGTTCCGGGCGCACCCGTACGCACACCCGTACCGGGAGGTATCGCTGGTGTTCCGCTCCCGACTCCAGGCACTGGCGGCGCTGAGCGCCCCCGCCGTGTCGATCGCCCTCACGCTGGCCGCGGCCCCGGCCGCGGCATCGTCCCCCGCCCCGTCCGGGAACGATCCAATCCCGGGCTTCACCAAGGAGAACTCCAGGTGGCAGCGGCAGTACGAGAAGCTGCTGCAGGAGATCCCGTCCGCGAAGACGGCCCGCGACCTGGACGCCGAACTGGCCAGTGAACCAGGTCTGGCCACCACGACCGGTGACCGGCACCGGGTCCAGCGCATCGTCGCGCGTCTCACGTCGTACGGCCTGGAACCCGAGGTCAAGACGTACTACGCCTACCTGTCCATGCCGAAGCGCGTGAAGGTCGAGATGACCGCGCCGGCACAGCGGACGCTGCCCGTCAAGGAGAAGAAGCGTCCCTGGCAGAAGCACTACGAGGACGTCATCCCGGGGCACAACGGCATGTCGCCGTCGGGGAACGTCCGGGGCGAGGTCGTCTACGCCAACTACGGGCGGCCTGAAGATTTCGAACTGCTCGCCAAGAACGGCGTCTCGGTCAAGGGGAAGATCGTCCTCGTCCGGTACGGGGCGGTGTTCCGCGGCATCAAACCGCGCGAGGCCGCCAAGCGGGGCGCGAAGGGCGTGCTCATCTACTCCGACCCCGCCGACGACGGGTTCGCCAAGGGCCCGGTGTATCCGGACGGGCCGTGGCGCGCCGCGGACGGCATCCAGCGCGGCAGCATCGCGCAGATCCAGCTCGCGGCCGGAGACCCGCAGACGCCCGGCTGGCCGGCGGTCAAGGGCGCGCACCGGATCCCGCCGTCGCAGGCCCCCATGCTGAAGGGCCTCATCCCGACGACGCCGATCTCCTACGGCGCGGCCGAGCCGCTGCTGCGCGCGCTGAAGGGCGGCCAGGTGCCGAAGGAATGGCAGGGCGGCCTGCCGTTCACCTACCGGTTCGGCCCGGGCGGGACGAAGGTCCACCTGGACCTCAAGAACACCTTCCAGGTGCGTCCGCTGTGGGACGTCACCGTGCGCATCCCTGGAAGCGAGCACCCCGAGCAGGAGGTCATCCTCGGCGCACACCACGACGCCTGGGCCTATGGCAGCAGCGACAACCTGTCCGGTGCGGAGAACGTCATTCAGGTAGGGCGCGCCCTTGGGAAGCTCCTCAAACAAGGGTGGCGGCCAAAGAGGACCGTCGTCCTGGCCACATGGGACGGCGAGGAGTACGGCCTGTTCGGCTCGACCGAGTACGCCGAGCAGCGCGCGAAAGAACTCCGCAACGCGGTCGCCTACGTGAACATGGACGGTGCCGGTGGCTCGGAGTTCGGCGCCACGGCGACGCCCGCGCTGGACCAGTCCGTCATTGACGTGTCCAAGGAAGTGCAGTGGCCCGGCACGGGCGGGACGCTGTACGAGGCGTGGAAGGCGCAGAACGACGGGAAGACCCCGATCGACCGCATCGGCGGCGGCTCGGACTTCCAGGCGTTCTTCCAGCGGTTCGGTGTGCCCGCGATGGACCTCGGTTCCGCGTCGCCTGGGACGTCCGGGAACTACCACTGCTCGTGCGACGACTTCTACTGGATGTCGCGCTTCGGGGACCCGTCCTGGGAGTACCACGCGGCCATGTCGCGGCTGGTCGGCATCGCGACCCTGCGGCTCGCGAACGCCGACGTGGTCGCGATCGGCTACCGGCCCTACGCGGCGGAGACCGCCCAGTACCTCACGGACTTCACCGACGAGCAGCGTAAGCGGCTGGGGTCCGTCGTTGTGGACGTCTCACGCGACATCGAGCAGGCCAAGGCGTGGCAGCGTGCGGCAGGGGCGCTGCAAGCGCGCGCGGACGAGGCGCTCCGCAGGGGCGATACGGCAGCGTTCCGCAGCCTCAACGACAAGATCATGCAAACCGAGCGGAATCTGCTGACGCAGGCGGGCCTCCCCGGCCGTCCCTGGTACCGGCACCAGATCTACGCTCCGGGGATCGACACCGGATATGCCACGCAGCGGCTTCCCGCGCTGAACGACGCGCTCTTCGTCGACCACGACGTCCGCACCGCCAAGGCGTATGAGGCCAGGCTCTACGGCAGCCTCCGTGCCGCGACCCGCACCCTCGACCCCACCGTCTAGGCGTTCTCGGCCATCCGCTGAGCGGGCGTCGCGCCGGCCGAGACCTCCAGCACGCCCGTCTCGGTGACCAGCGCGGTCACGAGGCGGGCGGGCGTGACGTCGAACGCGGGGTTGAACGCGCCCACGCGATCGGGGGCGGTCCTGGTGCCGCCCCAGGTCACGATCTCCTCGGCCGGGCGTTCCTCGATCGGGATGCCGCCGCCGTCCGGGATCGCGAGGTCGATCGTGCTCCACGGCGCGGCGACGACCATCGGGATCCCGGCGGCGTGGCAGGCCAGCGCCACGCCGACCGAACCGATCTTGTTGGCGGTGTCGCCGTTGGCGGCGATCCGGTCGGCCCCGATGACCGCCACGTCGGCGAGGCCGCGCAGGATCGTGCTCGGCGCCGCCCCGTCCGCCTGGACGACGCACGGGATGCCCGCCTGGTCGAGTTCCCACGCGGTGAGCCGGGCGCCCTGAAGGAGCGGGCGCGTCTCGTCGGCGTAGACGATCTCGACGCGTCCCCTGTCGTGCAGCTCCCGGACGACGCCGAGCGCCGTCCCCCACCCGGCCGTGGCGAGGGCGCCGGCGTTGCAGTGCGTGAGGACGCGCAAGGGCCGGTCGCCCGATCGCCGCAGGATCCAGTCGGCGCCGTGGGCGCCGATGGCGCGGTTGCCGCGTACGTCCTCGTCCAGGAGCGCCTGGGCCTCGGCCGCCACCGCGTCGGCGCCCTTCGCGGCGAACGGCAGCACCCGGTCGACGCCGGCGGCGAGGTTCACCGCCGTCGGGCGGGCCTCCCGGACGCGGGCGATCGCGGCGGCGCGCTCCGCGTCGTCCCACCCCTCGCGGGCGGCCTGCCGGACGGCGACGGCGACGCCGAACGCGCCCGCCACGCCCAGCGCGGGAGCTCCCCGCACCACCAGCCGCCGGATCGCGTCGACGAGCGCGTCCACGTCCCGGACGACGATGTACTCCACCCGGCCGGGCAGCAGGGTCTGGTCCAGCAGCCGCAGCCCGTCGCCCGTCCACTCGACGGTCCGCGCGTCGTTCGTCATACCGCCCATCATGCCCAAATTGCCGCGAAGCCCGACGCCATCGGGCTTTCCACCTCACCCGACTCCGCTGCGTGACCTGCGACAACTTGACAGATGTCGAACTCATGTTCGAAATTGTGCAGGAGGGGGCGAGAGGAGGGACGACCGTGCCGGAGGCGGCCCTGCGGGATCTGGCGGCAGCACTGGAAGGCACCGGGCCGGCCACGGCGAGCCGCGACACGGCGGTACCCGTGCTGCCCGCGCTGCGCACCGTCGTCCCGGGCGGCGGCCTGCGTCCCGGCTCCGTCGTCGGGCTGGACGGCACCGGCGCCGCCTCCCTCGGCCTCGCCCTCGTCGCGGGCGTCTCCCGGCACGGCGGCGAGGACGGCACCGGCGGCTGGTGCGGCGTCGTCGGCGTCCCCGGTTTCGGCGTGGCCGCCGCGGCCGGGATGGGGGCGGCTCCCGAGCGCCTCCTGCTCGTCGACGAGCCCGGCGACCGCTGGCCGGACGTCGTCGCCGCCCTGGCCGAGGCCGTGGACCTGATCCTGCTGTGCCCGCCGGAGCGTCCGGGCGCCGCGGCCGTCCGCCGCCTGTCGGCGCTGGCCCGCAAGCACGGCTGCGTCCTCACGCTGACCGGCGCGTTCGCCCGCGACTGGCCCGGGGTCCGGCTCCGGCTGCGCCTGGACGGCGTGGCCTGGGAGGGCCTCGCCGGCGGCCACGGCCGGCTGACCGGCCGCCGCGCCGAGATCGTCGCCGAAGGCCGCGACGCCCCCGGCTCCGGCCGCCGCGCCCGCCTCTGGCTCCCCGCTCCGGACGGCACCGTCAGGCCGGACGAGACGGCACGGCCGCCGCTGGAGCTCGTCCCCGGCGCCGTGGCCGCGGGCGCGCCCGTCCATCCGCGGCCGGCCGGCGTCCCGCCGGGTGTGCGGGTGCCGGTCCAGGAGGGGGTCGCGTGACGCGGGTGCTGGTCGTGTGGTGCCCGGACTGGCCGGTCACCGCCGTCGGGGTCGACGCGGCCACGGCGGGGGCGGTGGTGGTGCAGGGGCAGGTGGCGGCGTGCTCGGCGGCGGCGCGGGCCGAGGGGGTGCGGCGCGGGCAGCGGGTCCGGGACGCGCAGCGGCGGTGCCCCGAGCTGGAGGTGCGGGAACGGGACACCGATGCCGAGGGGCGGCTGTTCGAGACCGTGGTGGAGGCGGTGGCGGAGCTCACGCCGCGCGTGGAGGCGGTGCGGCCGGGGCTGTGCGCGATCCCGGCGCGCGGCCCCGCCCGGTTCTACGGTGGCGAGGAGGCGCTGCGAGTCCTGGTGCAGGACACGGTCGTGGAGGCGGGCCACGACTGCGGCTCGGGCGTCGCGGACGGGCTGTTCGCGGCGGAGCTGGCGGCGCGGGCCGAGCCGGGCGGAGTGGTCGTGCCGGAGGGCGGCGCGGCGGCGTTCCTCGCGCCGTATCCGCTCGCCGTGCTCGACCGGCCGGAGCTGGCCGACCTGCTGCGGCGGCTCGGGATCAGGACGCTGGGGGACTTCGCGGCGCTGCCGGCCGGGCACGTCGCCGGGCGGTTCGGGACGGACGGGGCGCTCGCGCACCGGCTGGCGCGGGGCGAGGAGCCGCGCCCGCTCGCACCGGTCCGGGGCGCCGCCGACCTGTCGGTGCGCGGCGACTTCGATCCGCCCGCCGAGCAGGCCGAGCGGGTCGTGTTCGCGGCGAAGCGGCTCGCGGGCGAGCTGCACGAGGGGCTGGCGGCGGGCGGGCTGGCATGCGTCCGGCTGGAGGTCGCGGTCGGGTTCGCCGACGGGCACGTCCTGCGGCGGCTGTGGCGGCACGACGGCCTGTCGGCGCTGGCGGTGGCCGAACGGGTCCGCTGGCAGCTCTCCGCCTGGCAGGGAGGGGACGCCGAGGACGTCTGGGGCGGTGTCACGTGGGTGGAGCTGGCGCCGGACCAGATCGTCCCCGACCAGGGGCGGCAGGAGGGGCTCTGGGGCCGGACCACCGTCACCGACCGGATCGCACGGGCCGCCGACCGCGTCCAGGCGCTGCTCGGCCATCAGGGGATCACCCGGCCGGTCCTGGTGGGCGGGCGCGGGCCGGGCGAGCGGGTCGTGCGCGTCCCGGTCGGCGATCTGGCCCCCGCCGGCCTGCCGGAAGGGCCGTGGCCGGGGCGGGTCACCGGGCCCGCGCCGGCGGTCGTCCCGGCGGCCCCCGCACCGGCCGAGCTGGTCGACGCGGCCGGTGCGGCGGTGGTGGTGTCGGCGCGGTGCGAGGTGTCCGCGCCGCCCGCCACGCTCACGGTCCGCGGACGTCCCGCCGCCGTGACCGGCTGGACGGGCCCGTGGCCGGCCGACGAGCGCTGGTGGGACACCGGCGCCGCGCGCCGCCGCGCCCGGTTCCAGGTCACCACCGACGACGGCGCCGCCTACCTGCTCGCCGTCGAGGGCGGACGCTGGCACGTCGAGGCCGTCTATGACTAGGGGGCGCTGATGGGGTGGCACAACCCGCCGATCTCCTGGCGGGAGTTCGAGGAGCGGCTGTCGTGGCGGCCAGCCCATCGGGCTCCGGAGCAGGCGCCGGAGGCGGCCGCACCGCCGCCCCGCGCCGCCGCGGAGGTGCCGTGGGCGGAACTGCACGCGCACTCGTCGTTCAGCTTCCTGGACGGGGCGAGCGACCCGGCCTCGCTCGCCCGGGAGGCGGCGCGGCTCGGCGTGGAGGCGATGGCGATCACCGACCACGACGGCATGTACGGGGCGGTGCAGTTCGCGCAGGCCGCGAAGGAGGCCGGGATCGGGACGGTGTTCGGCGCCGAGCTGAGCCTCGGCCTGCCGGGGCCGCAGACCGGCGAACCCGATCCGGTGGGCCGGCACCTGCTCGTCCTCGCGCGCGGCGCACCCGGATACGCGCGGCTCTGCTCGGCGATCACGTCGGCGCAGCTCGCGGGCGGCCGGAAGGGCCGTCCCGTGTACGACCTGGAGGCGCTGGCCGGCGCCCACGGCGGCCACTGGGCGGTGCTGACCGGATGCCGGAAGGGCCCGGTCCCCGCGGCGCTGGAGGCGGGCGGGCCGGACGCGGCGGAGCGGGAGCTGCGCGGCCTGATCGGCAGGTTCGGCCGCGGGAACGTGTTCGTCGAGCTGATCGACCACGACCAGCCCGACGACGACCTCCGCAACGACGCGCTGTTCGCGCTCGCGCACCGGGCCGGGGTGGACGTGGTGGCGTCCAACAACGTGCACTTCGCGGCGCCCGGCGCCGACGCGCGGCTGGCGCAGGCGATGGCCGCGGTCCGGGCGCGGCGCAGCCTGGACGACATGGTGGGCTGGCTCCCGGCGGGCGGCACCGCGCACATCCGCGGCGGAGCGGAGATGGCGAAGCGGCTGGCGCGCTTCCCCGGCGTCCAGGAGAGGACGGTCGCGCTCGCGAGGGAGTGCCTGTTCGGCTTCGACGTCGTCGCGCCCCGGCTGCCGGACTGGCCCGTCCCGGAAGGACACACCGAGGCGAGCCTGCTGCGGCACCTGGTGAAGGAGGGCGCGCTCGCGCGGTACGGGCCGCCCGAGCGGGAGCGGATCTCCGGCGCCTACGAGCAGATCGCCAAGGAGCTGGACGTCATCGAGCAGCTCCGCTTCCCCGGCTACTTCCTGATCGTCCACGACATCGTGGAGTTCTGCCGGAGCAGGGGGATCCTGTGCCAGGGACGGGGGTCGGCGGCCAACTCGGCGGTCTGCTACGCGCTCGGCATCACCGGTGTGGACGCCGTCCGGCACGGGCTGCTCTTCGAGCGCTTCCTGTCACCCGGGCGGGACGGCCCGCCCGACATCGACCTGGACATCGAGCACCGGCGCCGGGAGGAGGCCATCCAGTACGTCTACGACAAGTACGGGCGGGAGTGCACGGCGCAGGTCGCGAACGTCATCAGCTACCGCCCGCGCATGGCCGTCCGGGACGCGGCACGCGCGCTCGGATTCTCCCCCGGCCAGCAGGACGCGTGGTCGAAGGGCATCGATCCGCGTGACCCGGTGGGGTCGGAGACCGACATCCCGGGCCCGGTCATGGAGCTGGCGAACCGGATGCTGAAGCTCCCCCGCCACCTCGGAATCCACTCCGGCGGCATGGTCATCGCGGACCGGCCCGTCGGGGAGATCTGCCCGGTCGAGTGGGCGACGATGCCGAACCGCAGCGTCCTGCAATGGGACAAGGACGACTGCGCGGCGGCCGGGCTGGTCAAGTTCGACCTGCTCGGCCTCGGCATGCTCGCGGCGCTGCACGACTGCTTCGACCTGGTGGACGAGCACCACGGGCACCGGTACGACCTGCAGTCGGTCCCCCCGGAGGACCCGGAGGTGTACGACATGCTGTGCGACGCCGACACCGTCGGGGTGTTCCAGGTGGAGTCGCGGGCGCAGATGGCGACACTGCCGCGGCTCAAGCCGCGCGAGTTCTACGACCTGGTGGTTGAGGTGGCGCTGATCCGGCCGGGGCCGATCCAGGGCGGGTCCGTCCACCCGTATCTGCGGCGGAGGAAGGGCATGGAACCCGCCGTCTGCCCGCATCCGCTGATGGAGCCGGCCCTGTCGCGGACCCTCGGCGTGCCGCTGTTCCAGGAGCAGATGATGCAGCTGGCCGTGGACTGCGCGGGCTTCACCCCGGCGGAGTCCGACCGGCTGCGGCAGGCGATGGGCGCCAAGCGCGCGCCGGAGCGCGTCGAGCGGCTGAAGCGGCGGCTGCTGGACGGGATGGCCGAGCGCGGCATCCCGTCCGACATCGCGGAGAGCGTGTACGAGAAGATCCTGGGCTTCACCGGGTTCGGGTTCCCCGAGTCGCACGCCCAGAGCTTCGCCCACCTGGTGTACGCCAGCGCCTGGCTGAAGCGTCATTTCCCCGCCGCCTTCACCGCCGCTCTGGTGGGCAACCAGCCGATGGGGTTCTACAGCCCGCAGAGCCTCCTGAACGATGCCCGCCGGCACGGCGTCGTGGTCAGGGGGGTGGACATCAACGCCAGCGACGTCCACCCGACCCTGGAGGAGCCCGTCGAGGTGCAGTCCGATCACCCGCACGCGCCCGCCGCGCCTCAGCCCGCGATACGGCTGGGATTCTCCGGCATCCGCAATCTGGGCGACGACACCGCGGAGGCGATCGCGGCAGGGCGCCCCTACACCGGCATGGAGGACCTCGCCCGCCGCGTGCCGCTGTCGGCCGGCGCGCTGGAGGCGCTCGCCACCGCGGGCGCGTTCGACCGGTTCGGCCTGTCGCGGCGTGAGGCGCTGTGGGCGGCGGGTGCGCTGGCGGGTTCCGGCCCAGGGCAGCTCGAAGGCGTCACGCCGGGCGCGTCCGCCCCCGCGCTGCCCGCGATGACACCGATCGAGGAGACGCTCGCCGACCTGTGGGCGACCGGCGTCTCCCACACCCACCCGGTCGCGCACGTCCGGGAGGCACTGGACGAACTGGGCGCGCTGCCGTCCGCGCGGCTCGCCGGGACGCCGGGCGAGACCAACGTCCTCGTCGCCGGGCTCGTCACCCACCGGCAGCGCCCGCCGACCGCCGGCGGCATCGTGTTCATGACGCTGGAGGACGAGACCGGCATCATCAACGTGGTGTGCCCGCCGCAGGTGTTCCAGCGGTACCGCGGCCTCGCCGTCGACTCGCAGGCGCTGCTGGTCGGCGGCCGCCTGGAGCGCGCCGACGGCGTCACCAACATCCGCGCCACCCGCCTCCGCCGCCTCCCCGTCCCCGGCCGCGTCAAAGCGCGCGATTTTCATTGAGCCGCCCTGGCGTCGGGCCTTGAAGGCCCTCTTCCAGCGCACGGCACCTCAGATCACCGGCGACAGGGCGGCCGGCTGTGGCCGCTAGAACCTTTGCGCGTCCTCTGACATCGTAAGAAGAGTTGGGGCCGCGTGCCGCCGCGTGAGCGGCCGCCAAGACGCGGCTTCGTGGGGGCGGAAGGTGGATCTGCATGGACGCGACCTCCCTGGGTGAGTTGCGCCCGGACGACCCCCACCAGATCGGCCGGTACCGGATCGAGGCCAAGATCGGCGAGGGTGGGATGGGCGCCGTCTACCTCGGCCGCGACCCGGAGGAGCGTCCGGTCGCGGTGAAGGTGGTGCGGGCCGAGCTCGCCGGGGACAAGACGTTCCTCGCCCGCTTCCACGACGAGGCCGCGAACGCCCAGCGGGTCGCGTCGTTCTGCACCGCGCAGGTCCTCGAACACGGCGAGGACCTCGGTCTCGCCTACATGGTCACCGAGTACATCGACGGGCCGTCGCTGCTGAAGCACGTGAGCGACAAGGGCGCGCTGTCCCCCGGGATGCTGCACGGCGTCGCGGTCGGCGTCGCCGCGGCGCTCGTCGCCATCCACAGCTCCGGCCTGGTCCACCGCGACCTGAAGCCGAGCAACGTGCTGCTGTCCATCTCCGGGCCCCGCGTGATCGACTTCGGGATCGCCCGCGCGCTGGACATGGCCTCCGCGCACACCCGGACCGGCCAGGTCGTCGGCACCCCCGGCTGGATCGCGCCCGAGCAGATCACGACGCAGCAGGTCACCCCGGCCGTGGACGTGTTCGCCTGGGGCTGCCTCGTCGCGTTCGCCGCGAGCGGGCGCAACCCGTTCGGGCAGGGCTCGTTCCAGATCATGGCGGCCCGCGCCGTGCACGCCGACCCCGAGATCGGCGACCTGCCGCCGTCGCTGTCCGGGCTCGTCCAGGCGGCGCTGCGCAAGGACCCGGCACAGCGGCCGAGCGCCCGCGACCTGCTGCTCGCCCTGGTCGGCGGGACCGGTGAGGCGACGGTGACGAACGAGCTGGGCGAAACGTGGACGTCCCCGCCGGGCGGCGACCCGAGCGTCACCTCCCGCGACGTCTCCGGCGCCGCCCCCGCGCCGCCCCCGCCGGAGCCGACCCGCCCCGTCCCGGAGCCGCCCCGGCCCGTCCCGGAGCCGCCCCGGCCCGTCCCGGAGGTGCCGCCGGAGCCGCGGACCCGGCCGGCGGTCGAGCGGCACACCGTACCGCCCACCGAACGCGAGATCCTCCCGCCGCTGCCGCCCGCCCGGGGAGGCGGCACGTCCCGGCGCACCACGTTCATCGCCTCCACCGCGGCCGGGCTCCTGGTCGCCGCGATCGTCGCGGGCGCCGTCTACCTCGCCAACCGGCCGTCCGGCGACGCGCGGAACACCGGTGCGGACAGCGCCGCGTTCCCGACCGCGCCGATGCTCGTCCGGGTCGACACGGCGGGCGGCTGGCCGACGTCCTGCAGCGCCGACATCGGCCTCTTCAAGCCGGGTGACAAGTCCGTGAAGACGCTGGTGAGCGGGCCGTCCTGCGACATCCTGCCCGAGCGGTCCCCGGACGGTAAGCGCATCGCGTTCAGCAGGCGGGGCGACACGACCGGTCAGGCGTGGGTGATGAACGCCGACGGGTCCGGCGCCGAGAAGGTGACCGGCATCCTGCGCGGCACGCGGGTGACCTGGTCGCCCGACGGCACGCGGCTGGCCTACATGGACGAGAAGCAGGGCGTCCGGCAGATCTTCGCCATCACCCTGCAAGGGCACGCGGTCACCCAGCTGACCACCGACGACTCGGTCAAGGACGACCCGATGTGGTCGTCCACGGGCAAGCTCGTGTTCTGGAGCAAGCGCGACGGCGGCGACGAGCAGATCTACACGATGGATCCGGACCGTCCCGGGGGCGGCTGGACGCGGCTGACCAAGGACGGCGTGCGCGCGGTGGACCCGGAATGGTCCCCGGACGGGTCCAAGATCGCCTTCGTCCGGGGCCCGGCCACCGGCAGCGCCATCTGGGTGATGAACGCCGACGGGTCCGGCGCGCACGCCGTGACGTCCGCCGGCGGGCGCGACATGGACCCGGCGTGGTCCGCCGACGGCCGCTGGCTCGCCTACGTGCGCGGCCCGGTCGCCGACCCGGTGATCCACGCCGTCCGCGCGAACGGCACCGGCGACCGTGTCATCACCCCCGCCGGGCGCGTGTTCGGTCACCCCAACTGGTAGCGACCGGCCCGGGCTAGTCGCGGGCGGCCGGGGCCGGCTCCTCCGGCGCGGCGACCGGCGCGCGGGCGCGGGACAGGGCGCTCGGCCACCACATGTGCCGGCCGAGGTCCAGGTTCAGCGCCGTGACCAGCACCGACCGGACGACGAGCGTGTCGAGCAGCACCCCGAAGGCGACCGTGAAGCCGAGTTCGGCGACGAACACCAGCGGCAGCGAGCCGAGGGCGGCGAACGTCCCCGCGAGCACCGCGCCCGCCGAGGTGATCACCCCGCCGGTCGCGGCGAGCCCGATCAGCGCGCCTCGCCGGGTGCCGTACCGCTTGGCCTCCTCGTGGACGCGCGTCATCAGGAAGATGTTGTAGTCGGTGCCGAGGGCCACGAGGAACACGAACGCCCAGAGCGGGAAGGACGGGTCGGCCGACGCGAACCCGAAGACGTGGTTGAACATCAGCGCGCTGACACCGAGCGCGGCCGCGTACGACAGCACGACCGTGGCGACGAGTATCAGCGGCGCGACGACGGCGCGCAGCAGCAGCGCCAGGATCGCGAGCACGACGACGAGCACGATCGGGATGACGGCGTTCTGGTCGCGGTGGGAGGCGTCGTTGATGTCGAGCGTCACCGCCGACGTGCCGCCGACCTCGGCGTCCGCACCGGGCACGGCGTGCGCGGCGGCGCGGGCGCGGTCGACGGCGGTGAACGCCCGTTCGCTGTCGGGCGCGGCGTTGAGGGTGCCCTCCAGGTAGACCCGGCCACCGGACGGCTGCCCGGGGTTGTCGCCCGCCGGTGCGACCGCGGACAGGTCCGGGACGGAGGCGAGGGCGGCGCGGACCTCGTCCTGCGTCCCCGCGTTCGTGACGATCTGAACGGGTGAGCCGCTGCCGGCCGGGAAGTGCCGGGCGAGCACCTCTTCGCCGGTGACGGAGTCGGGCTTGCCGGTACTGAACGCGTCCTTGCTGGGCAGCGAACCGGTGCGCAGGCCGAACAGCCCCATGGCGAGTGCGCCGAGCACCACGGCCGTGACGATCCACGTGACGCGGGGGCGGACGGCGATGGCCGATCCGATCCGCGCCCACAGGCCCCGTTCGGACGGCTCGGCCGTGCCGTATGCCGGACGCCGTGGCCAGAACATCCAGCGGCCCCCGATCACCAGCAGCGCGGGCAGCAGCGTGACCATCGCGGCGAGCGCGACCACGACGCCGATCGCCATCACCGGCCCCATGCTCTTGGTCGAGTTGAGGACGGCGACGAGCAGGCACAGCATGCCCAGCGCGACGGTCGAGCCGCTCGCGATGATCGCGGGACCGGCGCGGTGCAGCGCGATCGCCATCGCCTCGTGCCGGTCGCGGTGCCGCCGCAGTTCCTCCCGGTAGCGGGCGACCAGCAGCAGCGCGTAGTCGGTGCCGGCGCCGAAGACGAGGACGGTGAGGATGAACGCGGCCTGCCCGTTGACGGTGAGCCCGGCGTGCTCGGCCAGCAGGTAGATGACCGCCTGGGCGGCCGTCAGCGCGAAGCCCACGCACAGCAGCGGCGCGAGCCACAGGATCGGGCTGCGATAGGTGATCAGCAGGATCGAGATGACGATGGCGGCGGTGATGAACAGCAGGGTCGAGTCGAAGCCGGCGAAGACGTTGCTGAAGTCGCCGGCGTACCCGGCCTGGCCGGTCACGTGCGCCTGCAGCCCGGGGGCGCCGTGCTGGACGATGTCGCGGTAGTCGTCCACGGCGGGGCCGAGCAGGTCCCAGCCCCCGTTGCCCACCTGGACGGAGACGATCGTCTCCAGCGCCGTCCCGTCCTTGGCCGGGATCGGCCCCAGGACGTCCACGGCGAGCCGCCGGGGCGGATCGGAGCCCTCCGGGTCCCCGGTGACGGCCCGCAGCCGCGGCACGTCCGCCGCGGCCTTCGCCCGGTCGGCGGCGGTGAGCGGGCCGCCGTTCCGGTGGTAGACGATCACCGCCGGGAAGGTGTCGGCGGGCGTGAACCGCTTGGACTCCTCGACGACCCGGGTGGACTCGGCGTTGCTCGGCAGCCACGCCGACGCCTCGTTGGTCTGCGCGCCGGTGAGCTTGCCGGCCAACGGCATCGCGATGGCGAGGATGACGATCCAGACGGCCAGTACGACCCATTTGCCCCGCCGTCCGCAGGGCAGGGAGGAGAACCTGTTCGCACCCGTCATGAAAGAACCCCCAGGAACAAAGCCGCCCGCATTTTCCTCCCTACGCCGACACCCGCGGGACGGTCAAGACATAACGCGTTTAAGATATGGCTAATTGCAGGCCATATTCGGACAGTTTTCGCGCTGGGAAATGTTGTGTCCGACCGCGCGATCAGCCGGTGATCATGTCGAGGCGGCGGAGGATGACGCCCTCGCGCAGCGCCCACGGGCAGATCTCCAGGTCCGGGAGCTCGAACAGGTCCATCGCCGCGTCCGCGACGATCGCGCCCGCGAGCAGCTGCGGGGCGCGCCGCTCGGACACGCCGGGCAGGTCGGCGCGCTCGGCGGACGGCATCTTCGCCAGCTTCTCGGTCCATTCGGTCAGCGCGTCGCCGGCCAGGACGCGCCGCTGGTAGGGCCCTTCGACGCTGGGCGCGGCGCCGGCGATCCGGGCGAGCTGCTTGAACGTCTTGGAGGTGGCGACCGCGTGGTCGGCGGCACCGTACCGGGCGACGTCCCCGACCCGGCGCGCGATCTCCGCCCGGACGTGCCGGCGCAGGTTGCGGACCTCGTCCAGGGACGGCGGGTCGGCGGTGAACCAGTCGCGGGTGAGCCGGCCCGCGCCGAGCGGCAGCGAGAACGCCGCGTCCGGCTCCTCGTCGATGCCGGACGCGATCTCCAGCGAGCCGCCGCCGATGTCCACCACCAGCAGCCGCCCCGACGACCAGCCGAACCAGCGCCGGACGGCGAGGAACGTCAGCCGCGCCTCCTCCTCACCGGACAGCGCCCGGATGTCGATCCGCTTGTCGTCGCGGATCCGCTCCAGCACCTCGTCGCCGTTCTCGGCGTCACGGACGGCGGAGGTGGCGAACGCGACCAGGTCCTCGACCCCCTTGTCCTCGGCGATCTGCAGCGCGTCGTCGACGAAGTCGCGCAGCAGACCCTCGCCCTCCTCGGAGAGCCGGTCCCCGTCCTCCAGGTGCGCGGCGAGCCGCAGATCCGCCTTGTGGGAGTACGCGGGGAGGGGCCGCGCCCCCTGATGGGCGTCCACCACCAGCAGATGCACGGTGTTCGAACCCACATCCAACACGCCGAGTCGCATGCTCATGACGCTATCGGACGAATCGGCGGACCGGGCAGTCTCCCGGGCGGCTATGGTCTCGGGCATGGAGGCGAGTCCGGAACGACGGTGGCGCGTACCCCCAGGTCACATGGCGGTGAAGTGCGCCGCCGCGGCGGCCGTCACGGCGCTCGTCGTCCTGTACTCCCACGATCCCCAGTTCCTGTTCCTGGCGGCCACGGCCGCGATCGGGCTGAACGCGCTCGCCCTGCGCGACCTGGTCGCGCCGGTCCGGCTCGCCGCCGACGGCGACGGCCTCACCCTCGTGACCGGCTACGCGCGGCGCCGCCGCCTGCGGTGGGACGAGGTGACCGCCATCCGGGTCGACGAGCGGCGCCGGCTCCTGCTGCACACGCGGATACTGGAGATCGAGACCGCGGACGACCTGCACCTGCTCAGCGCGTTCGACCTCGGCGGCGACGTCCACGACGTCGCCGACGAGCTGTACCGGCTCCGGGCCCGTACCAGCCGCTGAGCTACGCCCCGGGCAGCTCGTCCGGTGCCGGGTAGGAACTCTGCGCGCCCGGCCTGCGGACGGCGGCGGCGCCCACGCGAGCGGCGTACCGGGCCGCGTCCCGCAGCGAGTCGCCGCGCGCGAGCCGCAGGCAGAGCGCGGCGGTGAAGGCGTCGCCGGCGCCCGTGGTGTCGACCGCCTCCGCCCTCGGGGACGGAACGGCCGTCGTGCCCTGCCCGTCCGCGACGACGACGCCGTCGGCGCCGAGCGTGACGACGGCCGAGCGCGGCCCCGCCCCGATGAGCGCCGCGGCCATCCGCCCGGCGTCGCCCTCCCCGCCCAGCAGGAAGGCGGCCTCGTGCTCGTTGACGACGAGGGGGTCGCAGAGGGCGAGCAGCTCGTCCGGCACGGGGACGGGCGGCGAGAGGTTGAGGACGACCCGTCCGCCCGCCCGCGCGGCGATCCCGGCGGCGGCCTCCACGGCGGGCAGCGGCACCTCCAGCTGGAACGACACGACCGACGCGCCCTCGATCATCGCGCCGGCGCCCTCGACGTCGTCCGGGCCGAGCCGGGCGTTGGCGCCGGGCGAGACGATGATGCTGTTGTCGCCGTCCGGCCCGACCGTGATCAGCGCGACGCCGGTCGGGACCCCCAGCGTGGTCGCCAGGTGGGCGAGGTCGACGCCGTCCGCGGTCAGGGCGCCGCGCAGCAGCTCGCCGTGCCCGTCGTCGCCGACCCGCCCGACGAGCCCGACGCGACCGCCGAGCCGCGCCGCCGCGACCGCCTGGTTCGCGCCCTTCCCGCCCGGATGGGTCGCGAGGTCGGACCCGAGCACGGTCTCCCCCGGCGCGGGCCGCCGCTCGACGCCCACCACCAGGTCCGCGTTGACCGACCCCACCACGACGACATCCCGCATGCGTTTTTCCACCTGTAACCGATTACATGCGCGGGCGCGCCCGCGCAACCGTCACCCGGCGCGCAGATCCGCGAGGTCGACGACCTCGGCGAGCTCTTCGACCGACGGGTAGTAGCCGCGGCCGACGAGCATTCCGTTCCGCGTCACCAGAAAGGCGCTCGCCCCGCGCACACCGGCCCGCTCCGCCCAGATCCGGTGCGCCCCGCTCAGCCGCACCGCCGTCACCCTCAATCCGCCTGGCCCCGTCCAGACCCCCCGATCCTCCCCCATACACGGAACGTTACGCTCCGTGACATTGAGTGGTCTGCCGCGGGTCATCTCGGACTCGGCTCCGCGCACGGAGGACTCCTCCACCGGCCTCACTCTCACGGCTACTCCGCCCGGTGCCGTTGACGCATGATGGTGTCGTGGTCGCCCACGATCCCTTGCCTCGTGGAAACCCGGAGACTGTCGTGTTCGAGGCTCGCACGTGGCCGAAGGGCACCTTCCTGAGTCGGCTTTCGGTCCCGGACAGGACGGGGTTGCTCAGGCTGGGCGTGCTGCATTCGCTGGGGCCGCACCGTGCTCTGGTGCGGCAGGGAGATCCGGCGGGCTCGGTCTGGTTGCTGATCGACGCGCTGGTCAAGGTGAGCGCTCGGGTGGAGAACGGCACCGAGGCGCTGCTGGCGCTCCGGGTGAGCGGCGACATGATCGGAGAAATGGCGGTCCTCGGCGAGACGGTGCGGTCCGCGACCGTCGTCACATGCGGCCGGGCGGTTGTGTGCCAGATCCGAGGTGAGGCGTTCGTCGGCTTCCTCCAACGGCACCCGGCCGCGGCGCTCACCCTGAACCAGATGACGATCGAGCGGCTCCGCTGGTCCAACCAGCGACGCCTCGATTTCGCCGGTTACGCGGCCGGGCAGTGCCTGGCTCGGGTTCTGCTCGCCCTCGCCGGCCGGCACGGGCGCCCCTGCGACATGGGAGTGGACCTGGGCATCCCCTTGACTCAGGCCGAGCTGGGCGGCCTGGTCGGCGCCAAGGAGGACACGGTGCAGAAGGCGTTGCGCGCACTCACTTCCGAAGGGCTGGTGTCAGTCGCTGGACGTCGGCGCGTGGTCATCACCGACCTCGCTCGGCTCACCGAGTACGCGGATCTGCATTGAACCCGGATTAATCCGGATTGCCGTGCATGGTAAGGCCCCATGCTCTGGGTCACCCGGAGCATCGGAGGAAACGATGGGCGTTCCCGAATACCGTGTTCTGTTCACGGTCGACATCGAGGACTACAGCAGCCGTACGGACGCCGAGCAGCGGACCCTGCAGGCCGCGCTCGGCCGGATCCTGGACGACGCCGCCGACGTGGCCCGGCTGAACCGTCGTGCGTGGCAGCGCCAAGACGGAGGTGACGGCGTCTACGTGGTCCTGCCGGCGGGCACTGACACAGGGCCGCTGATGGATGTGTTCGTCCGCGAGCTGGACGCGGCACTGGGGTCGTACAACAGACGGCAAGCGGAGGAGACGTGGACCCGTCTCCGGCTCCGCATGGCCGTCCACATCGGTCCGCTCCATCTGGACGGCGCGACGGGGTGGCCTGGCCAGCACGCGGTGCAACCGGCTCGCCTGCGTGACTCCGATCCGCTGCGAGTGGCGATGCGCGAGCTCCCCGAGGCGGACCTGGGGATCATCGCATCCTCCGACATCTACCGCGACTACATAACCCAGGGGCCGGGACATCCCCGGCCGACGCTCTTCCGCCCTGTGTGCGTCGCCGTGAAAAAGCAGGTCTATCGCGCCTACCTGTACGTGCCGCGGTTCGATCTGGCGACCGTCACCGCGCTCGGCCCCTATGACCCGGAGGACGGGACGGAGGGCGGCGATCCGGGTCCCGCGTTTCCGCCTTTGCCGCCGTATCCGCACGGAGGCACGGAGGGGACCCGGGCGGCGAACGTCTCGTACGGAGGAGACGCCTTCGGCGGGGACAAGGTCGCTGGTGACAAGAACATCCATTAGGTGGCCGCGATGTCCGACGAAGAGGGAGAGCCTGAAGAACTGGAGAGTCTTCCGGAGCGGGACCAAAGCCCGTCGGAGCTTCGAAGACTTCAAGAACAAGTGCGGGAATTCCGGCGCGTGTTCAACGACCAGGCCAGATCGCGGAACACGGCCCACGGGGGGGACGCTTTCGGCGGAGACAAGGTCACAGGCGACAAGTACATTTACATGGCCAAGGGGAAGGACTCGTGGCAGCTCTACCCTGTCCCCCCAGAACGCTTGGACGACATCAGACTTCGATTCGCCGGTACCGCGTCCAAGGAAACACTGATCCACCGTCTCGACAACGAGCCCGTCGCCGTACTGCAAGGACTGCCCGGAACGGGGCGTACGACCACCGCCCTGGCAGCGCTGGCTCACCGATGTCGTGAGCTACGGATGATCCGCTCGACAGAGCCGCCCATCCGGCTCGACAAGGGGAAGCTCAGCCCCGGGCATGGATATCTGTACAACGTGTCCGGGCAGAGCTGGGCCAAGCGCCTCACCGAGGGGGACGTTCTGGGGTGCTGGGACACGCTCAAGGAGCTCGATGCCCGGATGGTCATCGTGGTGGGCCCGGATTCGGACAAGAGCGAGGTGTCGGAGCTGGTCACCGACCATCAGCGGCCGGACCCGCGTGACGTGCTGGCCCGTCAGCTGAGCCAGCGTCTCGCGGGAGTCCCCCACGACCTCACAGAGATCCTGGGCCGGATTCCAGAGGCACCGACCAGCCCGCGGGACGCCAAGGACCTGGCCGTCAGGCTGGCCTCCGCGCTGCGATCGGGCGGATCTGTCGAGGACGTCTGCACCGACCGTCCGGACCCATGGCGACATGAGGCGCGTGCCGTGCTCCACCAGGAGGACGACCAGAGCGACCTTGGACGCCGGGCCTTCGTGATCGCGGGGGCCGTGCTGAACGAGCAGCCCACGGTTCAGGTCTGCCGCGCGGCCTACGACCTCGCCGGGAGGCTTTTCGAAGTCGAGAAACAGAAGGAGGACGCGAAGCTGGGCATGCTTCCCTTCGCCGCAATGCTCGATGACTGGCTCCAGCATGCCCGTGAGCAACTGTCCCCCATCGTTCAGGACTTGGATCGGAGGCTGTCGTTCCGGGCGAAGTTCGCCCCCGCCGTCCTGGACGCGCTCTGGCTCGACTACGTGGTCGCGCACCAGACGCTGCTCGACTGGTTGTCGCAGTTGGCCCGTGACAACGACCCGCTGGTACGCCTGAAAGCGGCCCAAACCGTAGGGCGTTTCGCCGCCTACGATTTCGACTTCGTCTACGAGCACTGCATCGCCGGATGGGTTGCCAGCCGTCGTGAGGCGCTGCACATGGCCGCCGCGTGGGCGCTGGAGGCGGTCATCGCCGAATGCCCGCAGCGGCATGACCGTGTAGCGGGCCTTCTCCGGATGTGGTTGCAGCAGGCACGGCCGGAAGGAATCGCCCGGCAGTCGACCGCCGTCCGGCTGCTCGGCACACTGCTCGGCGAACAGGCCGCCGGACAGGCCATGGAGGCGCTGAGGTCGATCGCCCGCCGCCATCCCCACGTCCTGAAGCTCGCCGTCCGTGACACCGTGGTGGAGTTGTGCGCGAGCGGCTCCACCCGTGTGGTGCTCAGCCATCTGCGCGGCTGGGCGCGATCGGAGCCGCGGGAGCTGGGCGGGCTCGTGGCCGCGTGCCTGACGAAGATCGCCCAGCTGACAAACGGCGAACGACCGCGCATCCTGGCGCTGCACGAGGAGGATCCCGTGCTCGTGCGGGAGCTGTGGTGTCAGGTTCTGCTCTCCCGATACTGCGGCCAAGATCCTTGGAACGCCCTGCGCGACTGGGCGAAGGACGGCATTCGCTTCGACGCGCTGCGGGACGACCTCTATGCGGAACCGGGGTTACGTCCACGCATGCGGTTCTACGGCCTTCTCTAGAAGGAGCGCATGACATGAGTACAGTTCGCGTGAACTGCGGCAACCATGGCCCGGTGGACAGAGTTCCGACCTACCTCAGTCTCGGTACTCGTCTGCGGCGATGGTCACAGCGTTCCGGGGGGGCGTTCCGGGCGGTGCACCATCCGGGCGCCTTCCATCTCGTCGTTCCGGCGAAGGGCGATGGCTACACCTTCTCCGTCACCGTCCATTTCACATGGTGCGTGACCGGACACGGGTATCCGGAAGTGCTCGCGGCGCGTGCCGAGGAGCACCAGTTCATCTTGAAAGAGCGTTTGGCCACACAGGTGCGGGCGGTGTCACGGGACTTCGCCCCGTACGAGGCGGGCGAGGCGGAGAACCGCTTCAACCAGGTGGCCGGGGAGCTCTTCGCCAATACCAGGCTGGAGTTCCTGTCGGGAGAACAGACCGACGGGGAAGCGTGCCCCATCGATCACCGGACGATCGTGGCCCTGGACAAACCCGTCCGGGACGTCCAGCGCGAAGCGTGGACAAAGCGGCAGAACGCGGCCAACGAGCATGAACTGGCGCGCCGACTCGTGATGTACTTCGGTGACCGTCGCCTGTTGTGGCAACGGTTTCTTAAGAGCGGGCAAAGCGAGTGGCTGACCCCGTACGCCGTCGCACTGGCAGAGGACCCGGACGCGGTGGCCAAGGTCGTCGAGCGGATGGCGAAGGACCGGCGTGTCGAGGCCAAGGAGCTCGCCGATCACGTGGCGGAGCAGGTGCAGCAGTACGAAGCGCGCGACGCCTTCGACCTGATGATGAAGAACGATGTCGTGCTGCGCCATCTCATGAAGCTGATCGGGGTGCCTGGAATCCCCCCGCCCGCATCACCACCGTTCGACGACACATGACAGTGGTGATCGGACCAAGGCCCGGGACCGCTGCGATGAGTTCCGGGGGCGTCTTCGGTCTTCATGGGTGATGGGCGATCGGAGAGAGGTGACAGTATGGCGACCGTCATCACTGAGATGACCATGTCCCTGGACGGCTACGTGGCCGATCCGTCCGATGGGGTGGAGGAGTTGTTCGGCTGGTACGGCAACGGCTCTGTGGAGATCCCGACGGTCGGCGGCATGCCGCCGTTCCGCGTCTCCGAGGCGAGCGCCGCCCACATCCGCGAGACGATGGACGCCGTGGGCGCCATGGTCACCGGACGCCGCCTGTACGACATCACGCACGGCTGGGAGGGCCGCCATCCGTTCGACGCCCCGGTCTGGCTCGTCACGCACGAGGCCCCGGCCGACCCGCCGCCCGGCCTGACCGTCGTCACGGACGGCATCGAGAAGGCCGTCGGCGAGGCCGCCGCAGCGGCGGGCGACGGGGTCGTCGGCGTCGGCGGCGGGCTCACCGCCCAGTCCTGCCTGGAGGCCGGCCTTCTGGACGAGATCCGCATCAACCTCGTACCCGTGCTGCTGGGCGAGGGCATCCCGTTCTTCGCGGGCCCGTCCACCGCACCCGTCCGCCTGGACGACCCCTACCGCGTCATCCAGGGAACCGGGGTCACCCATCTCTACTACCGCGTCCGCTAAGGCCTGTTTAACAAGTCCTGTGGTGGGGGTTTGTTGAACAGCCGGGTTCGTGGTCGGTGTCTGTCCGGCGTGACCACTGCCCTGCCCGTGGTGGGCGGGGGTGGTTCATCCGGGGTCGGCACCGTACTGGTCCGGGTTCGCCGAGCAGAGGCCGCTCCCCGGTCGCGGCGCCGGGTCTTCCGGCGGGGCGTGTGGGGGGTGGCTGCCGCGCTCCCCGTCCCGGCACCGGATGAGCCGGTGTGGGGGGTGGGGATGGGTGCGGTTGACTCGGTCAGGGCTCCAGGCAGCCCCGGCCCGCCGCTGCACAGCACGCGGCGGGAGGTCTGGTAGTCCACCCGTGCGGTGGACGGGTCATCACAGTCGTCGAAGCGAATGAAGGCCGCTAGGGCGGCGGCGACCAGGTCGCGGTCACCGGTCAGCCCGCATCCGCCGTCCTCGATCCGGCAGTGGTGGGTGCGCACGCCCAGGGGTTTGGGGACGCGTCGCCCACATGGGCAGTGCTGGGACAGGGCGGTGGTGCGGGTGGAGGCGCGCAGCAGCCGCCCGCCGGCGGCGCGGCATTGGTGGTCGAGTGCGGTGATGAGGGTGCCGGGGGTGAAGCGGGCGCAGGCCCGCCCCCACAGCCGGAACCAGGCGGTGATGCGGCAGTCCTCGATCACCAGATCCGCACCGTGCACGGCGACGATCTGCGCGGCGATCTGCCGGGCCTTGGTGGCGCGGGACTGGGCGGCACGCCAGGACGCGGCGGCGTGCCGGGCGCGGATGCGCCGGTAGGTCTTGGATACCTCGTCGCGGCGTGGGGAGCGGACGGGTTTGCCGTCGGCGCGGGTGACGCGCGGCCCACCCGGCACCTGCACCTGCTTGGCCGCCAATCCGGCGGCCTGGCGGCGCCGTTGTCGCTGACGCTGGCGTCGGCTCAGCCGGTACTGGGCGGTGTTGGACGCGCGGCGGGACCGCTCCAGGGCCCGCTGCCGTCCGCGCCGCTTGCGCTCACGGCGGGCGATCCGGGCCCGCTCATCCGCCGAGAGCGTCACCACCGACGAGGCCACCCCGGATGAGGCCACCTCGGCCGCACCCGCCGGGGTCTCCAGACCGGCAAACACGGCGGCGGGAACGTTGGTGGGTACTGAGACGATGGCGAGGTTGGAGACATTGCCGTCCACCCCGCCCCGCCGGCCGGACGGAACCTTCGCCCGGCGCGCCGCGGTCGAGGCTGGAACGAACGCCGGTTTCAACACCATCAGATGCGCCTCGTACACCCACCCGCCCGGCGCGGCCGGGTCACGGCGCCGGACCAGGTCGACCTTGTGCCACGCCTGCGGATCATCCAGGGCGTGCACCAGGTGCGGCCACTGGCCCGCGCCTTGCGGCAACCGCACCGGGACCACCAGATCACCCCGAACCCCGTCCGGGCCACCCGCGAACACCAGCGCCAACGGCCCGCCATACTCCCACCACACCCCCTTCCGGCCACGCGTGCGCGGCGCTGCCGGGACCGGCATCACCCGCGGCTGCGCCAGCACGCTGGTCCCCGGCGGTAATCCGGCCGCGCCCCGCGGGGTCAAGCCCTCTGGAAGATCCGGTGCGGCGTGGGCGGCCAGGTGACCGGCCAAGGTGCCGTGCAGCCGGAACGTCTCCCACTTGCGCGCCATGGTGTGCGAACGGGCCCGCCCCGGGATCCGCGTGAACTCCCACCACGACCCCACCCTCGGCAGACCATGGCGGCGACCTGAGGCATCCGGGAACAGATGCCGCTCCACCCCCGCCCACACCTCATCGGCCAGATGCATCGCCACCGCCTTCGACACGTGATGCCGCAGATGCCCCGAAGCGTCCAGATGCCGGTACGCCGCCCGCTCCAACCCCTCCCGCGACAACCCCAACCGACGCCGCCACACCTCCGCCTCATCCTTGCAACGACGGCCGCGTCCAGCCCGATAGGCGACGGCGCGGGACCGGGCATCCCGCCGCACCGCCCGCTTCAACGACCACGCCGCCGCAAACAACCGCTCCAACCGGCACCGAACGGCCGGATCAGGAGCCAGCCGCAACCGCACCACCGTCACCGCATCCGGACGCCGCCACGCCGGAGCCTTGTTACGCCCCCGAAACCGCCGAACCCCAGCCCCGGCCACGGGCCCGCCCACAGCATCGGACACGACATCGGAAACAGCATTGGCCGTGACGTCCGCACCAGGGAGTACGGCCGCCGGGATGCCACCACCCTCATTGCCGACTGCGGAACGCATCACGGCGAGCACAATACGTCACCATATTCGAACACGCAATCGACACGAGGAGACATTCGATCGGCCATCCGGGCCTCTAGACCCGTTGCGTTAGGCAGCGGGTGGAAACGCGTCCGGTGGGCCGGCGCGCAGCCCACCGGAGCGTGCGTCAGGATGTGGTGCCGCGGAAGGTGTGGGTTCCGGAGCCGACGGTGACGGGCTTGGCCGCGCCGGGGACGTGTACCTCAGCGCTGCTGCCCGGCGGGACGGTGACCTTCAGGGTGACCACGCCGTCCTCCAGCGTCCACGACGAGCGGACCTCGCCGAAGGGCGTCCGCCGGGTGGCGGAGGCGCTGGTCAGGCCGCCGACCACGGCCGGGTCGACGACCAGCCTCCGGTAGGCGGTGGACCCGGGCGCCTGCCGGATGCCGGCGAGGCGGCCGGAGAACCACGAGTCGATCGAGCCGAGCATGAAGTGGTTCTGCGACTGGCCGCTGCCGCCGTCCCATGACTCGCCGAGCGCGGTGTTGCCGTGGACGACCTGGTACCCGTAGCTCGGGCTGTCCGTCCGTGTCGCGATCTCGTAGATGACGTCGTCGGGCAGGACGCGGAACGCCGACGGCAGCGAGATCTCGCCGAGCAGCAGGTGGTACCCGGCGTTCATGACGCTGGATACCAGGTGGTCGAGCAGCCTGGAGCGCTGGTCGGCGGGCACGGCGCCCATGTCGAGCGCGATGGCCTCGGCGCCTTGGCCACCGCCGCCGAACGTGCCGGTCGCCGGGTCATAGAGCTTGTCCGACAGCGCCTTGGCGCTCTCGTCGGCCTTGGCGCGGTAGGCGGCGGCGCCCGTCCCGTCGCCGAGAGCACCGGCGATCTTGGAGAGGGTGTCGGTGATCCGCCACCAGCCGTACGTGCCGGAGACGACCTTGGGGAACGTCCGGTCGGGGGTGAACCAGTCGCCCAGGCTGTAGTCGGTCAGGCCGCCGGAGACCCGGCCCTCGATGTACGCCGCGTACCGCTTCATCGCGTCGTAGTAAGTCCGCAGGGTCTCGATGTCGCCGTAGTTCAGGTACAACTGCCACGGGACGACGACGAACGCGCCGCCCCAGTTGGGGTCGTCCCGGTACGCGCCCGCGAGGACGGTGTAGTCGGGCACCGTGGACGGGATGAGCCCGGCATCGGTCTGCGCGTCCGCCATGTCCTGGACCATCTTGCGGAGCTGGGCGTGCACGTCGTAGTTGGCGGCGAGCGCGTCGCCGACGAGGTGGTCCTGCTCCAGCCAGCCGAGCTTCTCCCGGCTCGGGCAGTCGGTGAGGATGCTCATCATGTTGCCCTCGATCGCGCGGCGGACGAGCCCGTGGACGCCGTTGATGAGCTGGTCGGACGAGGTGAACGAGCCGGCGGAGTCGTTGTCGGCGCGCAGCACCTGCCCCCGGACGGTGATCGTCGCGCCTTCGGGCAGCCCGCGCACCTCCAGGTAGCGGAAGCCGTGGTACGAGAATTGAGGGTGCCAGGTCTCCGGGCGTGCGGAGCGGGTCGTGTACTCGTCCCAGAGGGGCCCGCCGACGTTGCTGATCGACTGGTAGGCGCGCCCGTCCTTCAGGCTCTCGGACGGGTGGATCCGCACGGACGTGCCGGCCGGGGCCTGGACGGTGATCTCGGGACGCCCCGCGATGTTGCGGCCCACGTCGAAGACCCGGTAGCCGTCGCCCGCCCCGGCCAGGCGGCCCGGGAGCGTCTCCATCACGCGGACGGGTTCGGCGTTGCGTCCGCTCAGCGCCCCGGGCGCCGGGACGGGCACGGCGGCCTCCCAGCCGGAGCGGGACGCGCCCGGCGTGTCCCAGCCGGGACGCTCGCGGCGTGCGTCGTGGTCCTCCCCGCCGTACCAGTTGGAGAACGTGACCGGCCCGAGGACGGTCTTCCACGTCCCGTCGCTGGCGACCCGCACGACCTGCCCGTTCGCCAGCGTGACCTCCAGTTGCGCCATCAGCTTGGGGTCGCTGATCGTCCCGGCGAACTTGCGGTAGCGGTCGGGTGTCGAGATCACGTTGGCGGCGCCGTTGCCGAGCTCGACGCCGAGCGTGTTCGCTCCGGAGCGGAGCATCTTCGTGACGTCGTAGGCGGCGTACTGGACGCGTTTCGCGAACCCGGTGTTGGCGGGTTCCAGTTCGGCGTCGCCGACGCGGCGTCCGTTCAGGCTCGCCTCGTAGACGCCGAGGCCGGCGATGTAGAGGCGGGCCTGGCGGACTCCGCGGGGCAGCCCGAAGTCCTTCGCGAAGATCGGCAGTGCCTCGGGGACGGGCGATTCGGGCGGTTCCTGGCCGGTGACCGTCTGCCTCGTCGCGAAGGGCCCGTCGGCGGAATCGGAGGTGCCGACCGAGAAGTCGACGGGCGCGTACGGGACCTTGCCGCCCTCGACGCCCTGGTCGGTGCGCGGGTAGAGCAGGACCTCGTCGAAGTCCTCGGCCTCTTTCAGGTCGACGGTGAGGGTGAGGGGCGCATCCGAGACGTCGGCCTTGCCGTAGGCGGAGCTGGACCAGCCGGCGAACTCCTGGTTGGTGGTCTGCGTGCCGTCGGTCAGGTAGCGGGTGCCCCATTTGCGGTTGACGTTGCCGCCGTTGTCCGACGCCGTGACGGTCCTGCCTTTGGCGAGGTCGGTGTCCGGGTCGGCGGAGTCGCGCACTTCAAGCTCGGCGAGCTGGAGTCGCCAGGTCTTGCCGGGCAGTTGCTCGACCTTGGGCAGGCCCAGCTTCGTCACGTCCAGCCGGACGTAGCGGGCGGTGGTCTTGGGCACCTTGACCACGATGGGTGCGGGCTTCTTGTCCTTGGTCTGCCAGTCCTGCCGGCCGATCCAGCGTCCCTGCCAGTCGTCCTGGGACGTCAGGCCGGTCTCGAACCAGGACGGCGACGACCAGCCCGAGTGCCGCGACCCCGTCCAGACGCGGACGCGCCAGTACACCCGGGTGCGGCTGCCGATCTTCTCGCCGGCGTAGGCGGCGCGCTGGTCGGCGGACGCGACCCGGCCGGAGTCCCAGAGGTCGGGACGGCCCTTCTCCAGGGCCTTCTCGCTGGTCGCGGCCTGTATCTGGTATCCGGTCTGGGTGACGTTCCGCCCGCCCTGCAACTGCCAGGACAGCGGCGGTGTCGTGTCGTCGATGCCGAGGGCCGCCTTGAGGTCGGCGGCCTTCAGGTGAGTGGGAGGTGCCGCCGCGTCCGCGTACGCGGGGGCGGAGAGGAACGTCAGCGGCAGCGCAACGGTGATGGACGCGGCGGCGAGGCCGCGCAGTGGCTTACGCATGGGGGCTCCTAGAAGGGGCGCTGAGCGTGCAGCTCGGCGATCTCGGCGGCCGTCAGCACGTGGTTGTAGAGGCGGAAGCCGGCGACACGGCCGCGCAGGTTCGGGTTGCGGGTGTCCTGCGAGCGGCCGAGGTAGTTGTGCGCGGTCGCGCCGAGGACGACCGGGTTCATGACCAGGGCGTCGTTGCGTCCGGCCGGGACGCCGTCGATGTAGAGGGCGGCGGTCCCGTTCCCGGCGGTGACGGCGACGTGCGCCCAGGCGCCGGTGGGGAGCGCGGACGCGGCGTCGGCGATGTCCTCGCCGTCCATTCCGGTGATCTTCATGGTGAAGCGGGCCTTCGCCGCCCCGGTCCGGGCGATGACGGCGAAGTAGGTCTGCCGGTTGAAGCCCAGGTCGAAGACGCGGACGTTGTTGGTGAGGGTCTCCAGGCGCACCCAGAGCGCGGCGGTCAGCGTGTCCAGGCCGCTGAGCAGACCGGGCGGCAGGACGACGTGGCCGGTCGCGCCGTCGAGGGTGACGGCGCCCTCCGTCCACGACCCGCCTGTGGCGAGGGTCGCGTCCGGCCAGTGTCCCGTCGCGTCGGCGAGGCTGCCGTCGCGCAGGGGGAAGTGCGCCAGGAGTTGCGGCCTCCGCTTCGGTGCCGGGGTCGCCCAGTAGACGGTGTAGTGCTCGTGCTGGACTTCGGCGAACGGCTTCAGCGACACATCGGCACCGTCGGCCTTCGCCGCGTAACGCAGGGGCCCGGCAGGGCGCAGCGAGCGCGGGTCGATCTCCGGGAACGCGTTGAGTTCCCGGTCGCCGTACCGCCCCGCCAGGACGACCGGTCCGACCGTGACGGCCTGGACGCACGGGTTGTCCGGGGCCTTCCGCCAGACGGGTGCCATCGGCATCGAGACCTCGACGGCGTCGCCCCGCCGCCACCGCCGCTCGATCGTCGCGTACCCGCCGGGACGCGCCCGCACCGGCACCGCCGCGCCGTTCACCCGGATGCGCGGACGGCGGCCGCGGGCGTCCAGCCAGCCGGGTATCCGGATCTTGAGCGCGAAGCGGGACGACCCGTCCGCCACGGTGAGCCGCGTCGTGTCAGAGTGCGGGTAGCCGGTCTCCTGCCGGAGGCGGACACCGCGCTCCGCCCAGGTCACCTCGGACGGGATGAACAGGTTGACGTACAGCGCGTTCCCCGAGCGGAAGTAGATGCTGTCGGCGAACTTGGTGTGCGTCTCCATCCCCGTGCCGTGGTCGCACGAGAAGTTGTCGTAGTCGGAGCTGTAGCTGCCGGGCGCCGCCCCGAGGCCGCCCTTCCCCTCGCGCTGCGAGCCGGGGAACAGGCCGGTGTAGTAGGTGACGAAGCCGTGCTCGGAGACGGGGTCCTGCTCGCCGAGCATCTGGTTGAGCAGCGTCCACTCGTAGTAGTCCATGTACGCGGACTCGTCCGGGTCGTGCATGAACAGCAGCCGCGACAGCTTGAGCATGTTGTAGGAGTTGCAGTTCTCGCAGGTGTCCGACCCGAGCCGGCTGACGATCTCGCCGGGCGGGCCGAACAGCTCGTTGTTGCTGTTCCCGCCGATCACGTACGAGTGGTGGTGGACGACCGTGTCCCAGAAGAACGCGGCGATGGCCCGGTACCGGGTGTCGCCGGTCGCCTCGTACTCGCGCATGGCGCCGACGATCTTCGGGATCTGGGTGTTGGCGTGGTAGCCGTCCAGGGCGTCGCGGCGTTCGGCGAGCGGGCCGTAGATCTCCTCGTGGTCGAACCGGCGGGCCGTCTCCAGGTGCCGCGGGTCGCGGGTGACCTGGTACAGCTCGGCGAGGACGTCGTTCATGCCGCCGAACTCGACGCGCAGTACCGCCTGCATCCGCTCGCGGGACAGCTTGCCCGTGCGCGTCCCGGCCCAGGCAGCCATGCCCTTGAGCACGGTCAGCGCCTGCGCGTCGCCGCTCAGCCGGTACTGGTCGAGCAGCCCCGCCATGATCTTGTGGAGGGTGTAGTAGGGCGCCCAGGGATGGCCGCCCGCCTCCATCTGGTCGAAGACCGCCTCCTCGAACGCCGACAGGTACCCCTCGCCGAACCCGGCCGCCGGGGAAGCGGCCTGGCATTTGGCGAGTTCACCGACGATGTACCGGCCCTTGGCCGCGTAGGCGTCGTCGCCGGTGTTCGCGTGGGCCTGGGCGAGCGCCGACAGCAGGTGCCCGGTCGAGTGGCCGCGCAACTGGACGTTCGGAGCCTCCCAGCCTCCGCACGGCTCGGCGGACGACGGCAGCCCCACGTTGAGGCGGAACGTGTGCAGGAGACGGTCGGGGTCGATGAACTTCAGATAGGCGCATGTCCGCGTCATGTTGGCCCGGAACGGGCTGTCCAGGAGCGTGACGTCCGACAACGAGAACGGCGATAGGGCCGCCTTCGGCGTCTTCGCGTCTGCGTGGGCCGGTGCGGTGCCCGGGAGGGCGAGTGCGGTCGCGGTGACGCCCGCCGTGCCGATGAACGCCCGTCGGCTGAATGCAGGGCGGGTGAAGGGGGCCGTCATGCGCGGCTGCTCCGCAGCGAGTGGGCCCCGCGCAGGCCCTCGATGTACACGTACTCACCGTCGGTGTGGACGCCCTTGGCGCGCGCGTGGGCACCGTCCCATACGAGACGGCCGTCGACGCGGACCTTGATGCGGGCGCCGAACGTGGGCACTCCGGCGCGTCCCACGGTCCGGCCAGGGGCCTTCAGGTGCGCGGTGTAGGTCCCGTTGGAGACCTTCCAGGACGCGTTGACCGCGCCGACCGGCGTGGTGATCCTCCCTTGCGCGAACGTGAGGTCGGCCGGGTGCGGGACGAAGTCGAACGACCGTCCGCCCGTCCCGGTGGGGTTCAGCCCGAGCACGGAGAACGTAAGCGCAGGTGTGGGACCTGTGGCCCAGGCGTGGGCGAGGCTCACGTAGGTGCTGCAGAAGACGCATCCGTCCCCGGGGTTACGGAACGACTCCCAGAACGTGCTGCCGGTCCCCTCCGGATGATTGAGCATGTAGCCCCACTGGCGCCGGATGATGTCCACCCCGGCCTGGTCGGCGGCCTGACCGCCGGCGGTGAAGTGAGCGTTCACCTCCATCGATCCGGAGAAGACGCCGGGGTTGCCCTTGTTCTCGGGCGCGGTCGAGGTGACCTCGTTCCAGTTGCCCTTGAGGGACGCGCTGATGCGGCGCGCCTGCTCCTGGTCGGCAAGGCCGTACCAGGCGGCGAGGGAGTTGCCGTCCTGCGGGTGGATCGTGGAGTTCGGGTAGAACTTGTACGCGCCGGCGGTGTCGTCCCAGAAGTTCGTGTTGATGGCGGTGCGGAGCGCGGCGGCGCGCTCGGCGTAGGACGCGGCGAGAGCATCGTCGCCCTGCGTCTTGGCGAGCTGGGCGCCGGTGTCGAGGACGCGCCACATCAGCACGTTCGCGATGAGGTTCTCGCCCTTGGCCAGGATCCGGACGGAGTCGGACGTGCCCGTGATGGACACCAGGCCCTTGCCGTCCATCTTCCCGGTGGTGAAGTCGACGCCCTTCTTGTACCGGTCCCAGACGCTCGACAGCCAGCCGGTGTCGCCGGTGTAGCGGTAGTAGTCCCAGCTCGCGGCCAGCGTCCACAGGTGGTAGGTGTCCGAGCCGTACTTGTTCAGCTCGGGCCCGGCGTAGGGCAGCTCTCCGGTGTCGCGCTGATGCTGGTACACGGTGGTGAGCGCGTTGCGGGCGGACACGGTGTCGTCGAACGCCGCGTACGCGCTCGGGATCTCGATGCCGAGGTCGCCGGGCCAGACCGTCCGGTCGCGCTTGGCGCCGTCCACGAGGATCGTGTCGCCGACGCCGATGTCTCCGGTGTTGTCCCACAGCGCCGCCGGCGGCTCCCAGACCCGGCCCGTCTTCGGGGAGATGGTGTTGAGCTGGACGGTGTAGGCGCCCGCGTACCAGATGCGGTTGAGCAGGTCGTCGCTCGAATAGAAGTAGTTGGCGTACCTGGACGGGTCCTTCATCGTCGGTGCGGGCGTGTAGTGCACCGACACCTTGTCCAGGTCGACCCGGCCGCCCGACTGCAGGAAGATCGTCAGGTAGCGGAAGCCGCCGCGGAGCTGCTCGGCGGGCGTGGTGTAGGACGTGGCGCCGTCGACGTCCACGGACAGGGCGCCGTCCCGGCTGCGGGGGCCGCCGGTGGACGCGTCGCTCGTCATGTCCACATAGGTGGACGACTCGGAGAACGCGACGCCGACCTTCTGCGGGCCGTCCGACCCGGCGAAGTGCAGCGTGGTGAGCCCGCTGACCTCCTTGCCGAAGTCGAGCGTGACGGACGATCCGGTGCCGCTCAGGCCGGTCTTGCCGCCCTTCAGCACGGCGTCCGCGCCGTCCACGGTGCCGCCTGTCTTGAACACGGAGACCGGGTGGAGCGTACGAGACGACGGGGAGAGGTTGTACCGCTCCCATGGGGCCGAGTCGTGGCCGGGCTCGGCGAAGGCGGTGCCGAGCGGAGCGGCCTGAGTGGCCATCAGGGCGGACAGGCCGAGAGCGACGGCGGCGGCGCCGCGGCGGCGCCTGGATACGCTGGATTGCATGGATTCCTCGCGATTCCGGTCTTGATCAGGACGTGGGATGAGGGGTTCACCGTGCGGGAGGGCGGGCCAACGCCCTCCCGCACGCTGTTTCAGCGAGTGCTCACCACCGCCTCGCCATAGGGCACGAGCCGGACGGGGCCGATCAGCCCGTACTTCTGGCGGGCCGCGCCCCCGTAGACGGCGGGGTCGGAGACGCGGAGCCGGTTGTTGAGCGTCGTGGCCACCCCGACCTCGATCGTGTTGGCGCCGCGCCGCAGGTAGGGGCCGACGTCCACGGCCGGGACGATCACGCTGACCGGCAGGCGGTGGCCGTTGACGGTGACGCGGCAGGTGTCGAAGACCTCGCCGAGGTCCAGCACAGCGCCGCCGTCGCCGGCCCAGTTCACGGTGGTGGTGTAGGTGCCGATGCCGGAGACGTCCGCGAGTTCGGGGATGTCCGGCCATGCCGTCAGAGCGTCGAGCTTCAGATCGTGCCGCCGGACGCCGTCCGGCGTCATGTCCTCCACCTGGAGCCGCCAGGACGTGAGGGTCTGCGCCTCGGGCACGGCACCGATCACGGTTTCGACGGTCCGGCCGTCCGGCAGCGTGGTGGAGTAGCCGCCGGGGGCCGTCGCGCGGGCGATGAGGCGCTGCCGGTCGACGCGGAGTTCCGCGTCGGACGCAGTGGCGGAGGGGGCCTGCCCGCCGCGCGCCAGCACGATCACGGTGGCCTCGGACGGCTGGAGCGCCACCCGCAGCGTGATCGTGTCGCCGTCCTCGCGGTAGACGGCGATCCGCTCGGTCTCGCCCGTCCACAGGTCCAGCCGGTACGGGACGGCCTTGCGGTCGGACCGGGTGAACGTGACGTCGTGGTCGATGGCGGCGACGGGCGGTTTGACCGTCTCGGCGTGCTTTCCGTTGCAGAGGTAGTAGTAGTCGGTGCCGCCGTCCTGGCGGTGGGCGGTGAGGAGCGTGGACGCCTGCGCGTAAGCAACCGTCGGGCGCAGGCCAAGGTCCGCCAGCGCACCGGGAACATCGTCCTCCAGAGCCACGACGCGGACGCGCGGCTGTGCGAACACCTGTTTGAGGACGTCCCGCAGCTGCTCGTTCTCGCCGTCACGCGCCAGCCCCGGCACGGTCGCGGCCGACCAGTCGCCGAGGAACACCAGCGGCAGGCCGGCCTGCGTCAGCTTCAGCATGGTGCGGGCCGTGCCGAGCGGCAGCGTGCACTCGTTGCCGGCGAACCGGTCGCCCTCGATGAACATGACCTGGTAGGCGGGGCCACCGGGGGCGAGCCGCCCGCCGGACACGGTCGCGGACGGGAGGTCGAGCAGCGGCGCGCTGATGAGCTGGTGCGTCCAGCCGAGCGGGACACCGCTCTTGGTGAACCATCCGGCGCCGATACCGGTCTTGGTGTAGCCCTTCTGGCGGAACACGGCGACGTCGATGCGGCTCTTGCCCGCCTGCATGGCCTGGTGGATCCGCGACAGGTACCCGGCGACGTCGGGGGCGTGCCGCCAGGTCGGCTGGCGCGGCCCCCACGACTCGGCGAATCCGATGCCGCCGTTGTAGGGGGTGAACGCCGCGAACCCGGGCCACGCCGCACCCGGTGCGGTCGCGTAGGAGAAGCCGTGCAGGACGGTCTGGTTGAGCCCGGCCGCATAGGCGCCGCCCATGGTGCGGAGCAGCTTGTTCCAGGTGGTGTTGTAGGCGCCGCCCTGGTAGGCCCCCGCCTCGCAAGAGAGGATCGTCCGGCCGCCCATGTCGCGCCCCCCGGCGAGCGCACGGTAGTCGTCCAGGTTCTTGAACCCGAGCGACTCCCCTTCTGGGACGTCCAGGATGGCGGCGGTGTAGATGGCGTCCGTCTCCAGCCCGTACGGCTGGGCACGGTACTCAAGCCCGAGCGAGTGTGCCCATTTGGCGATCGCCGCGAAGTGGTACTCGTTGAACAGGTCGGAGATCGTCAGCCAGAAATCGTGCCGGACGTGCGACGTCGTCGCCGCGTCGTAGGCGAACTTGGTGTTCTCCTTGTAGCGGACGACCACGGGCAGGTACGGCATCAGGTCGTAGCCGCGGCGCCGCTTGAACTCGGCGGGCAGGTCCGGCGTCCAATTGAGCGCGTCCGTCTCCAGCTCGATCGAGTCCTCGAACAGCGTCGCGCCCGCCCGCCTGATCAGCCTGCGGATGTCGCGGGTGAGCAGGCGCGCCTCCCAGAACGCGGTGACGGCGCGGGTGCCGGCCCGGCTGAAGTGGTCGACGACGCAGCTGTCCGGCGCCGAGTGCGGGCCGGACTCGGGCCGCTGCCCGCTGCCGCGCCGCCAGTAGGCGAACAGCAGCCAGTCGCCGCCGGCCGGCGCCGTCCAGGTGATCCGCTCCCCCGCGGCCTTCGCGGTCAGGTCGGTGAAGGACGCCGGGGCGAGGCCGGTCTCCTTCCGGGTCGCGTTCGCGGTGTCGATCCTGACGGCGTGGACGGCGACGAGCTGCCGTTTCGTCACGGCGGCCTCGGGCGCGGCGACCGGTTCCGGCACCGGGCCGTCATGGGTGGCCCCGCCCGCGACGGTCGCCGTCCCGTACGCGAGCTCCTGGACGGCGGCCTCGTCGTCCGGCGTGATCGTCGGGACGGCGGCGGGCCAGGCCGGGCCGATCGTCAGGTCGACGGTGACGCCGCGCCGGGCCGCCTGGTCGAGCGCCGCCTCGACGCCGGCGTTCCAGGCGGGTGTGCCCCAGCCGTGCCCCTCCGGGTCCAGGACGGACTTGTCGCGGATGCTGTGGTGCACTGCGACGATCTCCGCGCCGCCGAACCCGGCGGCGGCGATCTGGTCGATCTCCCGCCGGATCTCCGCCGGGTCGACCAGGCCGTCCGGCCACCACCAGCGGAACCGCGGCCGCACCGCCGCGCCCGGGCGGGCGAACCCGCCGCCGGGCCCCGGCGTGGGACCGGGTGCGGCCTGGGCGGCCGCCTCGCCCCCGAGGGCCGGGGCCGCGGCCGCCACAGCGGCGGCGGCGGTGCCGATCTGCAGCACGCGCCTGCGCGTGAATCCCTGCCCGTTACGGTCGTCGTTCACCTATCTTCTCCTGATCACTGTGCGGCCGGAGCCGACCGGGCCGATGGTGAGGAGCCGGCCGGTGGCGTCCTGGCCCGTGGCGCGGGGGGCGCGGGCGTGGGGTCCGGTGACGTGGAAGGCGCCCGGGTCGTCGTCGCCGAGCTCGACCACGATGCGCGCGGACGTGCTGGGCGGCACGTCCACGTCCAGCCGGTAACCGTCGTCGCGGTTCAGCGCGACGGAGACCGGGCCTCGGATGGTGGGCACGCGCCCGGAGATCTCGGTGAGGTCGCCGGGGCGGGGCCGGATCTCGATCTCGGCGGCGCCCGGCGCGGTGATCCGCACGCCGAGGACATGGCGCGGGATGACGTTCGCGGGCGCCGAGCCCCATGCGTGCGAGAACGTCATGTTCGGCTTGAGGGACGGGTCCCACGCCTCGGTGACGATGGTCGCGCCGAGGTCGTCCAGCATGTGCAGCCAGGAACTCGTGCCGGTGGCCGTCATCAAGCCGATCGCCGCCTCGGCCTGACCGGTGGCGAACAGGGCGTCCAGGAGGAACTGCGCGCCATAGACGCTGACCTTCATGCCGCCGTCCGCGAGCGTCTTGCCCAGGGCGCGGACGACGGAATCGGGAACCGTGCCGGGCCCCGCAACGCCGAGCGCGACGGGGAACGCGGTCGCGTGCTGCGCGCTGTGGATGGTGCCGACACCGTCAACGAACCGCCCGTTGGGGGCGTCCAGAAGCGTCTCTCTCATCGCGGTGGCCAACGCGGTCGCCTTCTTACGCCACGAGTCGGCGTCGGCGGTCTTGCCCAGGACGGTCGCGATGTCGGCCATCGCGGTGAACGCCGCGTACTGGCACGCGTTCACGACCGTGTTGACGTCGGTGAACACGTAGCCGTCCCGGTTGGACGCCGGCCAGTCGACCAGGTCGCCGAGGTCCTGGCTGGACGGGCCGGGCTTCTTGTGCACGAGGCCGTCGTCGCCGAGATAGGACGTCAGATTCTTGGTCGCGAGGATGTCGTAGTCGGCGGCGAGCTGGTCGGGGTCGCCGGTGTGCAGATAGTCCTGCCAGGCCGACATGACGTTCATCAGCCGGTACTCGGTCGGCCAGGTGTGGTTGCGCGCCAGGAAGACATCGGACGCGCGGGCCAGCGCGAACGAACGCTGCACCCCGTACTCGGACGCCTGGTTGATGAGCGCGTCGCCCTCGTAGGGGCCGCGTTCACGCGTCGGCGTGTCGATGTAGAGGTCGCCGCGCGTCGCCTCGATCGAATACCGGCACAGCCGGTACACGCGGTCGAGGCCGGGGCTGGAGCTGGAGAAGGCGGCGTCGGAGTCGCGCCAGGCGGCCCGCCAGGCCCGGCCGGTGACGGCCCGCGAGAGGTCGAGGTCGTCGTCACAGATCAGCTGCGCGTACCTGAATCCTCTGTAGCCCCAGTGCTCGATGGTCTGGCGGCCGTCGCGGAGCGTCCAGATCTCCTTGTAGGTGACGCCCGCGCGTAGCGCGTACTTGACCGTCCCGTCGTCGTCCAGCTCCTCGCCGAGCCGGACCTCGACGGTCTGTCCGGCCTTGCCGCGCACGGACAGGCACAGGCCGCCGGCGATCTCCCGGCCGAGATCGACGAGCCAGGTTCCGGGCGAGACCTTCCGCACGGACGCGGGGTCGGCGTCGTACAGTCCGACCGGCTCGATCAGCGCGGGTTCCAGCCCTTCGATGGCCGGTTTGACCAGCGCCGGTTCCCATTCCGCGTCGTCGAAGCCGGGACTCGTCCAGCCCGCCGGCTCCTGCCGCATGTCCCAGTACTCCTGGGGGCCGACGTAGTACCCGGAGCCGATCGTGCCGCCGTCGCGCAGCAGCCCGGCCTGGCGCCGCGCCTTCCACGCCGGCCCGCTGCCGAGAGTGGTCGTCGTGCCGTCGGCGTAGGTGACGACGAGCTGGGCGAGGAAACGCTTGTCCTCGGTGGTGAAGGCAAGGACGGCGAGCGCGTTGCGCTGTCCCGGGTCCAGCGCCTTCGTCACATCGAACGAGTGGTAGCGCGGCGCCCCTGCCCCGCTGCGCATGGACGCGAAGCCGGCCAGCTCGCCGTTCACCCATATCTTCGCGGGGTACTGGCGGACGGGGGTCGGGGATTGGGCGGCGACGTGGAGCACGGCCGCCGCGATCCGCTTGCGTTCCGGGGTGAACTCCGTGCGCAGCAGCGCCCAGTCGTCGTCGGCCGAGCCCGCCGAGGACAGCGTCGACTGGCCCTTGCCGAGCGTCAGGGTGCCGTCGGCGACCGTGCCCGCGCTGAACGTGCCACGGTCACGGGCGAAGTCCTCGTCGATGACCGCCTTGCCGTCCGGACCGGTGAAGATGACGCGGTCCCACACGTTCGACTCCGTGGACCCGTTGCGCATCCCGACGGTGCCCGTCCGGTACGTGGCGTCGGTGGTCGTGTCGACCTCGGTGCCGTCGATTGACGTCCGGAACGTGGAACCCGTCATCTCGACGGTCACGTCGTACCAGCGGCCCGTCTCGATCGCGATCGGGAGCCGCTTCTCCTCCAGCACCCGGTAGGCGCCGTTCACACAGATGTGCTTTTTGAGCACGCCCGGAGATCCGGCGCGAAGCTGCCACAGGTAGTTGGCGCTCGCCCCGGACGCCCGGAACCAGAGGCCCGCCGCGACCGCGGTGATCTGCAGCCGGGCCGTGAGGACGCCGTCGCCGGGGGCCTGCGCGGCGGGTGCCCAGATCGGCTCGGCCGTCCACTCGCCGACGCCCGTGGCCAGCAGGGCGGGCTCGGACCAGCGGGACGCCTGGTGGCCGTCGAAGGTCCGGACGCGCCACCAGTACGCCGTCTGCGGCGACAGCGCCGGGCCGCCGTACGGCACGGCGACGGATGCGGCCGACGCGACCTTCCCGCTGTCCCAGACGTACGGGCCGCTCTCCAGACGGGCCGGGATCGTGGCGAACCGCACCTGGTAGTGCGTCTGCCGCGTCCCCGGGCCGAGGTCCGCGACCTGCCAGCTCAGCCTTGGCCTGGCGGTGACTCCGAGCCCGTCCGGCATCAGGGAGGTCAGCAGCCCGGCCGGCGTCCGCGCGGCCGGAGGCGCCGCCGACGCCGTGCCCCCGGCGGAACCGAGGACGACCGCGCCCGTCACCCCCGCCGCCGACGCCCCGAGGAAGCGGCGGCGGCTCATTCCCTCGCTCATCGCAGCCACCTCAGCGTTGCTCAGCGCGGAATGTGAGGTGCCCGGAGCCGGCTTCGAAGACGGCGTAGCCGTCCCTCATGCCGGTGAAGCGGGCGGGCCCGGAGACGTGCACGTCGCCGGCCGAGCGGGCGGGGACGTGGATCTCGGCGCGGACGTTCACCGGGACGTCCACGGAAAGGGAGAAGCCGTGGCCGGCCCGGTTCCAGGAGACCCCGATGTCGCCGCGCTGGAGCGGCACCCTCCCGGAGGCGCGGTCCAGGCCGGTCAGCGGGGGCCTGATCCGGACGGCGGCCGAGGCCGGGGCGGTCGCGGTGACGCCGAGGAGGGTCCGCTGCACGTCCACGAGCGACGTCGCGCCCCACGGGTGCGAGAAGCTCTGCCCGGTCTCGGGCGCGTCCCACGACTCCCACGTGAACGTGCCTCCACGGGCGAGGATGTTGCCCCAGCCCGGCCCTTCGGTATCGGTGAGGCGGGTGACGACGTCCTTGGGGCGGCTGGAGAGCGCCTCAAGGAGCCGGTGCGCGGTCATCGGCCCCATCTGCATGCCGAGCCCGGCGATGTAGGACTCGACCGTGGCGCGGGTGCCGGCCGGGGCGACGCCGTAGGCGAGCGCGTAGGCGTTGGCGATCTGCGAAGCGTGCGCGCTCTGGCCGCCGTCGCTCTTCAGGCCGTCGGTGTAGACGCCGTCCGGCCGCCGGAGCCTGGCGTTGATGTTGCCGGTGAGCGTCCCGGCGTCCGCGCGCAGCGCCGCCGCGTCACCGGTCTTGCCGAGGGTCTCGGCGGCACGGGCGGTGGCGTTCAGGACGTCCACGCCGAGGACGTTGATGACGGTACGGGCGGCGGTGTCCATGTCGTGCCCGTAACGCATGGTCGCGGGCCAGTCGATGATGCCGTACTTGTACTGCCCGGAGCCGCCCTCAAGATCGGTGACCAGGCCCGTCCCGGACGCGATGTAGCGGCGGACGTACCCGGCGACCGCGCTCATCACCGGGTACGCCTCCGCGAGCGTGGACGCGTCGCCGGACTGCTCGTAGTAGTCCCAGACCCAGCCGGGGAACATCTCGGTGTAGTCGGGGATGTCGCGCTTGCCGTCTCCGTTCGGGTAGACGGCGTTGAGGCGGCCGTCCGGCCAGTACCGCGCCTGCGAGGCGATGAACTCGCGGATCGCCTGCCGAGTCAGGCGCCGCTCCCCGTAGGCGCCCATCATCGCGAGCGAGGTGTCGACCGAGTCGCCGAGAAACTGCCCCTTCTCGCGGGTGGGCGTGTCGAGGAACTGGGACTGCGACCCGTACAGCGCCGACCGCGCCATCAGGTCATAGGCCGCGTTCACTCCCGGGTTCGACGTATAAAGAGTGCCCTCGCGGGTCACCTCGTTGTGCTGGAGGACGGCTGAGATGTCGTCCGCCTCGGCGCCGGAACCTGGGGCGATCTCCAGGTAGCGGAACCCGACATAGGTGAGGGGCCGGAAGGTCTGGTCGCCGTCGCGCTGGGTGTAGCCGTAGCTGAGGTCAGTGTCCTGGTTGTCGTCCTTTGAGCGGGAGACCGTCCCGTCGTCGTTGAGGACGTAGGAGGCGTGCATGTCGACATGCCGTCCGGCGACGCCGTCCCGGAACCGCACCACCGGTACGGCCGGGATCACCTTCCCGAAGTCGGCGACCAGCGCGCCGGAGTCCAGCCGAGTGACCTTCACCGGCCGGACGGTCCGGTACGTGAGCACGGTCTCCTGCCCGTGCAGGTGCTTGAACCCGGACGCGGGATGGACGCCCACGACCTGCGGGTCCTGCCAGGAGGAGGCGTCGAAGCCCGGCTTGTCCCATCCGAGTTGCGCGGCGGTCCCGTCGATGTCCTCGACGTAGTCGCCGGCGTCGCCGTTGCGCTTCGGCGCCTTCTTCCAGGGCCCGCGCGTCACCTTCCACGATCCGTCTGTCACCACGACCTGCCGCGTCCCGTCGGCGTGGTCGATGACCAGCCGGACCAGCAGCCCCGGCTCGCCCTTCGGCCGGCCCTGCCCCGACCCGTACCAGTGGTACAGCGCGCCGATCGTGGCGGGCTGCCCGGCCTTCAGCCTGGAGGTGACATCGACGGTCTTGTAGAAGCCGTCGTCGGCGTACTCGAACGCGGGCCCGTGGTCGACGGTCTCCCCGTTCAGGTGCAGCGCGTACTGCTGGCCGGCCGCGATGTGCACGCGGGCACGCACGACCTTCGAGTCCCCGACCGTGAAGTCCTTGCGGGCCAGCGTGTAGTCGTCGGCCTCCGCGGTGGTGCGCCGGATCCAGGTGGCCTGCCAGTCCTTGTCGGCGAGCCCCGTGTCGAACGCGGCGGGCCGCGCCCACGGAGAGCGCTTTCCGGAGACGTCCCAGGTCCGGACCGTCCAGGTGTAGGACGTCTCCGGCGACAGCGACGGCCCGGCGTACTTCATGTACTCCTGGCTCCCCGACCGGACGCGTCCGCTGTCCCAGACCGCCTTGCCGGACGCCTCCCGCACGACGATCTCGTAGGCGCTCTGCACCTCGCCGGGGTCGCGGTCGCGGGGCGTCCAGCCGAACAGCGGCGCCCCCTCCACGCTCAGCGGGCGAGCCTGATCCCCCACGGTCAGCCCGGCCGGGGACTGCGGCGCACGCCCGGCGCGCAGCGCGGCCTGGGCGGTGCCGGGGAGCGCGACCACGGCGGCCGACAGCCCGGCCACGGCGACCGCGCGGAACGTCCTGGAACGGATCATGAGGAGTAGCCCTCCAGCTCGATGACGCGGCTGTAGTTGTGGTCGTTGGAGTCGTTGACGACCAGCCGGAGCGCGGACGCGGAGACGGGCGCGAAGGTCTTCTCGACCGTGCCGGCGGTGCTGCCGGTGACGGTCGCGACCGTCGTCCACTTCCCGTCCACCTCGGCCTGGACGTCGAAGTCCCGGATGCCGGTCTTCGAGGCCGGGTGGGCGGAGTCGTCCAGCGTGAAGACCTTCACGCGTCCGATGCGCTGCGGTTCGGCCCAGGTGGCGGTGAGGGTGTCGGGGAAGTCCCCGGCGGTGTCGTCGTTCCAGCCGCCGACGCCGTTCAGCCAGACGCCGGAGTCGGTGCCGCCGTCGTTGGTCCAGGCGGGCGAGGAGCCGCTGTGGGTGCTGGACGCCGACATCGTCGCGGTGCGGACGAGGTCGGACGTGACGTGCAGCGGGGCCTGGACGGTCTCGTCGTCGACCGTGACCGTGACGGTCCCGCCGGTCCCGCCGCCGGTGTGCCCGATCGTGACCGGGACGTCGGCGGAGCCGCCGGCCGGGATCGCGACCCGCGCCCCCGCCGAGGCGGTGAAACCGTCCGACGCGGAGACCTTCACCGGGACGGTGACGGCGTGCCGCTCAAGGTTGGTGACGCGGAACCGGGCGGCCACGGACGTTCCGTCGAGCACCGGAATGTCGACGCCGAACGGCGGCTCGACGGCGAGCTGGGTCCGGTCCTGCTGCACGGCGCCGGGAGTGCGGACGGTGAACGTCCAGGAACCCGATCCGACCTCGTATACGGCCCGCCCGTCCTGGACGCCCAGCGACCGGGCGCCGGCCGGGGCCGTCGCGCCGGACGCGCCGAGCAGCGGGACCTCGACACGCGCGGGCGCGCCGGGCGGGACGGTCACGTCAAGCCGCAGGTCGTGCCCAGACCGCCGCCAGGAGCTGGACACGGTGCCGCGCGGCGTCCGGTACGCGGACGAGGCGCGGGTCAGGTCGCCGACGACGGCGGGCCGGACGACGAGCTTCCCGAAGGCGACCGAGTCGCCCGCCTGCCCGATCCCGGCGAGTCCGGCGCCGAACCATTCGTCGATGGCGCCGAGCATGAAGTGGTTCTGCGAGCCGTAGCCCGTCGGTCCGTCCCAGTACTCGGTGAGGGCGGTCGCGCCGTGCACGACCTGGTAGCCGTAGCTGGGGTCGGTGACCTGCTGCGCGACGGCGAGGATGACGTCGTCGCGGCCGGCCGCCGACAGTGTCCGGAACACCGCGGGGAGCGCGATCTCCCCGACGGTCAGGTGGTACCCCTTGGCCTTGATGGACGCGACGAGGTGGTCGAGGACGGCCTTCTTCTGATCGTCCGGGACGATCCCGAGGTCCAGCGCGAACGCGTCCCCGGCCTGGCTGCCCGACCCGTAGGTGTGCCCCGCCTCGTTCAGGTACTCGGCGTTGAAGGCGCCGGCGATGTCGCCCGCCAGCCTGCCGTAGCGGGCGGCGTCGTCGTCCTTGCCGAGCAGCTTCGCGATTTGGGCGAGCGTGGCGGCGCTGCGCTGGTAGCCGTAGGTGGCGGCCACTCCGCGCGGCGTGGTCTTGTCGACGGCCGCCCAGTCGCCGAGGCCGTAGTCGAGCAGGTTCCCCTTGGCCTTGGACGTCAGGTAGTCCAGGTAGCGCTGCATGTTCGGGTAGAAGTCGCGCAGCGGGGCGGTGTCGCCGTAGGTGCGGTAGTGCTGCCAGGCGGCCATGATGATCGCGCTGCCCCAGTTGGGGTCGTCGCGGACGCCGCCGGAGAACTGGACGTACTCGGGCGCGATGTCGGGGACGAGCCCGTCCGCGGTCTGCGCCTCGGCCATGTTCCGCAGCAGCGCCGGGTAGTAGGCCGCGACGTCGTAGTTGCGGGTGACCGACCCCTGGACCAGCTGGGTCTCCTCCAGCCAGCCGAGCTTCTCCCGGTCGGGGCAGTCGGTGAGGATGCTGAACATGTTGCCCTGGATCGACCGGTCGATGATGCGGTGGACGCCGTTCAGCAGCAGGTCGGAACTCTCGAACGACCCGGCGGAGGCGTTGCCCGCGCGCAGGATGAGGGCGGACACGGCGTCCTTGCCCGGCTCGGACGGCAGGCCGGTCACCTGGAGGTAGCGGAACCCGTGGTAGACGAAGCGGGGATGCCAGGTCTCGGTGCCCGATCCCGCGAGCGTGTAGTGGTCCTCGACCGGCGGGTTCTGCGCCCCCCCGGCGATCATGGTGCCCTGCTCGACGAGACCGTCCTCGCCGAGCCGCTCCCCCGGCTTGAGCGTCAGCGTCGTGCCGCGCGGGCCGCCGACGCGGATCTCCGGCCACCCGGCGACGTTCTCGCCGAGGTCGAAGACGTAGGTGCCCTTCTTCGGCCGGGTCACCTTGACCGTCTCGCGGCGTCCGACGGGCACGATGGCGGGCGACGTCCGCGAGGTCAGCGCGATGCCGGGGTCGGGCGCCTCGGCGGCCGGCCGCCAGGAGTCCAGGTTCGCCGACGGCTGGTCCCAGCCCTTCTGCGCGAGCCGGGCGTCCTCGTCCTCACCGCCGTACCAGTGGGTGAACGTGGTCGGGCCGAGGTCGGTCCGCCAGGACGAGTCGGTCGCGACCCGCGTCGTCGTCCCGTCGGCGAGCGTGACCTCAAGCTGCGCGAGCAGCTTCGGTGAACCCTGCGCGCCGACGTACTTGGTGTAGCGGTCGCTGGTCGCGGTGACGTTGTAGGTGCCGTTGCCGAGCCGGACGCCGATCGCGTTGCCGCCGCGCCGCAGCAGCCCGGTGACGTCGTAGGCGGCGTACTCGGCGCGCTTGCGGTAGTCGGTGTTCGGCGGTTCGAGGACGGCGTCGCTCACCGGGCGGCCGTTGACCGTGGCGTCGTAGATGCCGAGCGCGGTGATGTAGAGCCGCGCCGACCGCACCGTGTTCTTCAGGGAGAACTGGCGGGCGAGCAGCGGCAGCCGGGGCAGGTCCGTCTGGTAGGCGGGCGGCGGTTCCTGGCCGGCGACGGTCTTGGCGGTCGCGAACGGGCCGTCCGCCGAGCCGGACGTCTGCAGCGTGTAGTCGACGGGGAAGTTCGGCGTCTTCCCGTCGCCCGTCATCACGTCCGTGCGCGGGTACAGCTTGACGGACGAGATGTCCTTGGCCGCGCCGAGGTCGAGCTGGAGCCAGATGTGATGCCCCGGGTCCTGCGAGGCGTAGGTGGGGCTCGTGTACCCGAAGGGCGCCTTCTGCGTCGTGACCGACCCGTCGGTGATGAACTCCGGCATCCACTTGCCGGGGTATTCGCGGACCTCGGAGGCGGTGACGGCCGCGCCCTTCGCCACGTTCGTCCCGGACGGGTCGAGCGCCTCGATCTCGGCGAGCTGGAGCCGGGACACCAGGGAGCTGCCCTCCTTGATCGGCAGTCCCAGCTTCGTGACGTCCAGCCGCAGGTAACGGGCCTTGGTGTCGGTCGGCAGCGCGACCGTGACCGGGGTGGGCGCCCGGTTCAGCCACCGGTCGTCACTGATCCACTTGGCGGACCAGTCGTCCTTGGCGAGCAGGCCCGTCTCGAACCGGGCCGGCGGGCTCCAGGAGGACGCGCGCCCGGAGCCGTCCCAGACCCGGACCCGCCACCACACCTGGCGGCGGGAGGTGAGCGCCGTGCCCCGGTAGACGGCGTTCGCGGTGCCGGAGGCGACCCTGCCCGAGTCCCACAGGTCGGCGTGGCCGAGCCCGTCGCGGGACGTCGCCGCGACCACCTGGTAGGCGGTCTGGGCGGCGCCGTGCCCGGCCGCCGACAGGCGCCAGCTCAGCGTGGGGGTGACGTCGCCGATGCCGACGGGGTCGTCGAGCGCGTCGGTCCGCAGCCCGGTGGCCCGGAGCCCCGCCGCGTCCGCGCGTGCGGGCAGGGCCGTGACGGCGGTGAGCAAGAGGCAGGAGAGCACCGGTACGACGGCGCGGCTCGGGGGGATTCTGCGCATGGACGAGACGTCCTCTCGGAACTGTGCGGGGGGGGTGGGACGGCGCCCGTTTCCCGGGCATGCCGAGCAGAACCCACGGCCGTGCGGGTCGGCCGTGGGCTTTCGCCCGTCATCGCCTAGGAGCGGATCCCCCGATCACGCCAAGAGAGAGTTGTTCCGTCAGGGATTCACTTCGACCAGGTCGATCTCCAAGAGGTCGGCGAGGGCCTTCAGGTCGGCGATGCGGTGGCCGGTGCCGAGGGCCCAGTGGTGGGAGATTCCGGTGGCGCTCCACGCGTCGGTCCACTCGCCCGGATCGCAGCCGAAGTCGACGCGGGACGTGGTGTTGCCGATCTTCAGCAGCGGGCCGTCCACGGTCTCGCCCTCGGAGGCGGCGAACGCGAACCGGCCGTCGCGGCGCTGGATGACGCCGAACGCGGTGACGGGGCCGTGCTTGACGTCGAACTCGACGGACACGCCGTAGCCGCGCTTGCCGTGGTAGACGCCGAGGCCGCGCAGCAGCGGGCGGCGCGCGCTGATCGCCAGGTGCGCGGGCCCGTCGTGGCCCATCTCGACGTGGCCGCGGTGGAAGTCCAGGGCCTGCAGCTCGGTGAACGAGCCGCCCGCGCCGAGCCGGTCGGCGATCAGCATGGCCAGGGACGTGCGCAGCTCGTACTCGCCCGCCGCCGGGATCCCGCGCGCGGTGAGCAGCGACGCGCCGAGGATCATCCCGGCGCCGAGCCGCTCGTGCACCTCGCCGTCCAGGCCCCGGTGGTAGTAGGCGAGGCTGTCGAGCTCGAAGTCCTCGGCGAGGCGGTCGAGGCCGACCGCCACCCGGGCCGCCCAGGTGAGGTCGTCGTCGACGACGGACGCGTCCAGCTCGAAGATCTTCTCCGCCTCGGCCTTCTTCGCGGCCGTCTCGGCGTCGGTGACCTTCTCGACCCGGACGCGCAGGTCGTCGAACTCCAGCACCTCCACGTGCCCGCCGAAGTTGGCGCTGACGAGGGTGAGGTCGGTGGAGACGTCCAGCATCCCCGGGTAGAGGTGGCCCATGAGCCCGTGCCGGCCCCGGCGCAGCGCGGCCCGCACCCCGGCGGCCCGCACCCAGCGGCCGATCTTCGCCCAGGCGCGCTCGTCCTCCAGGTACCCGGAGACGGACCGGAACGGGACGCCGCAGCGCGCGAACGCGTTGGCCATCTCCGGGAGCGGGCAGGCGCCGCAGTAGGCGAGCCACTGCCCGGTGTCGAAGGCGGCGTGGTCCATCGACTCGGTCGGCTGCAGGTTGATCAGCAGGACCGGCGCGTCCGCCCGCTGCGCGACCGGGACCAGCATCGTCGCGGTCATGTACGTGGTGAGGAAGCCGACGATGATGTCGCAGCCGGCGGCGCGCAGCTTCTCGGCGGCCGCCGCGCCCTCCTGCGCGTCGGAGATGAAGCCGACGTCGACGACCTCGGCGCCGAGCCCGCGCATCCGCTCCGAGACGCGCTCGGCGGACCGCTTGAGCTGCGGCAGCAGGTCCGGGAACTGCGGCCAGTACGCGCCGAGACCGCCGGCGACGAGGCCGACCTTCACCGTCGGCGGCGCCGTGTTGTCTGCCATTCCTCTCCTCCTGTCTGCGGGCGGGCCGTGAGCGCGCCCGGAAACGTGATCACCGACACGTCGGAGCGCGCGAACCTTCCGGCCGGGCGCATCGTTCTCCTATTCGGGTTCACTTTGGTCGAGCGGGCCCGACAGGGACGGTCGGCGGCCCGGGTGGGGACGGTGCGGCGACGGCGATGTGAGCGCCGGCGCCGCGCGGTCCGGGCCGCCGGCCGTTCTTCCCTCTTTCCGGTGGAAGTCCCTCCTCATCGCAGGAACGCGGCGGCGACGCCGGCGTCCACGGGGATGTGCAGTCCGGTGGTGTGGGTCAGGTCCCCGCCGGTGACGGCGAAGACGGCGGCGGCGACGTGCTCGGGCAGCACCTCGCGCTTCAGCAGCGTCCGCTGGGCGTAGAACTCGCCGAGCCTCTCCTCCTCGACGCCGTAGACGGCGGCGCGCTTGGCGCCCCAGCCGCCGGCGAAGATCCCGGAGCCGCGCACCACCCCGTCGGGGTTGATGCCGTTGACGCGGACGCCGTGCTCGCCGAGCTCGGCGGCCAGCAGCCGGACCTGGTGCGCCTGGTCGGCCTTGGTCGCGCCGTAGGCGATGTTGTTCGGCCCGGCGAACACGCCGTTCTTGGAGGAGACGTAGACGATGTCGCCGCCCATCTCCTGCTCGATCATCACGCGGGCGGTCTCCCTGGACACCAGGAACGAGCCGCGCGCCATGACGTCGTGCTGGAGGTCCCAGTCGGCCGAGGTCGTCTCCAGCAGCGGCTTGGAGATCGACAGGCCGGCGTTGTTGACGACGAGGTCGACGCCGCCGAACGCCAGGACCGCCGCCCGGACGGCCGCGGCGATCTCCTCTTCGGACGTCACGTCCGCGCCTACCGCGACCGCTACGTCCGCCTCGCGCAGCGCCTTGGCGCCGATCTCGGCGGCGACCTTCTCCGCCGCCGCGACGTCCATGTCGGCGACGACCACGCAGGCGCCCTCGGCGGCCAGGCGGCGCGCGGTGGCCGCGCCGATGCCCGAGCCGCCGCCGGTGACCAGCGCGACCCGGGCGGCGAGCGGCTTCGGCTTCGGCATCCGGCGGAGCTTGGCCTCCTCCAGCTCCCAGTACTCGATGCGGAACTTCTCCGCCTCGTCGATCGGCGCGTAGGAGGACAGCGCCTCCGCGCCCCGCATCACGTTGATCGCGTTGACGTAGAACTCGCCCGCGACGCGCGCGGTCTGCTTGTTCGCGCCGAAGGAGAACATGCCGACGCCGGGGACCAGCACGATCGCCGGGTCCGCGCCGCGCATGGCGGGAGAGCCGGGGACGGCGTTCCGGTCGTAGTAGGCCGCGTACTCCTCGCGGTAGGCGGCGTGCAGCTCCTTCAGCCGGGCCTTGACGTCGTCGAGCGGCGCGTCCGGCGGCAGGTCCAGGACCATCGGCGCGACCTTGGTGCGCAGGAAGTGGTCCGGGCAGGACGTGCCGAGCGCGGCGAGGCGCGGATGCTCGGCGCGGGAGAGGAAGTCGAGGACGCTCTCGCCGTCGGTGAAGTGCCCGACCTGCGGCCGGTCCGTGGACGCCAGGCCGCGGATCAGCGGGAACAGGGCGGCGGCGCGGGCGTGCCGCTCGTCCTCCGGCAGCGCCGGGTGGACCACCTCACCGAACGGGTCGGCCCTGCCGTGCTCGGCGATGTAGGCCTCCGCGGTGCGGATGATGTCGAGCGAGTTGGCCTTGCACTCCTCGCTCGTGTCGCCCCACGCGGTGATGCCGTGCCCGCCGAGGATCACGCCGATCGCCCGCGGGCTGGCACGCTTGATCTCGGCGATGTCCAGCCCGAGCTGGAAGCCGGGGCGCCGCCACGGCACCCACGCCACCCGGTCGCCGAAGATCCGCCGGGTCAGTTCCTCGCCGTCCGCGGCGGTCGCGATCGCGATGCCGGAGTCGGGGTGCAGGTGGTCGACGTGCGCGGCCTCCACGAGACCGTGCATCGCGGTGTCGATGGACGGCGCGGCACCGCCCTTGCCGTGCAGGCAGTAGTCGAACGCGGCGACCATCTCGTCCTCGCGCTCCACGCCCGGGTAGACGTCCACGAGAGCGCGCATCCGGTCCAGGCGCAGCACCGCCAGGCCCGCTTCGGTGAGGGTGCCGAGGTCGCCGCCGGAGCCCTTCACCCACATCAGCTCGACGTCGCGGGCCGTCACGGGGTCGGTGACGGTGCCCTTCGCGGAGGCGTTGCCGCCCGCGTAGTTGGTGTTGCGCGGGTCCGAGCCGAGAGTGTTGGCGCGTTCCAGCAGCTGCTCCACCTCGGGTGGGGTGGAAGTCATCGGTTTCGTCTCCTTCACCTGTCAGGCGCCCCAGCCGGCGGCCTGGCCGTCCTTGCGCTCCTCGGCGACCCGCTCGTAGTAGCCGGACGCCTTGTAGGCGGCGACCGGGTCCGGGTGCAGTGCCATCTCCTCGCGCAGCTCGGCGAGCAGCGGCCGGACGTCGGTGTTGTAGGCGTCCATGAACACCGCGTTCGCCTCCAGGACCTCACCGGACTCCTGCGCCGACCGCAACGCGCCGGCGTCCACCAGCAGCGCCTTGGCGGTGGCCTCCTGGACGTTCATCACCGAGCGGATCTGGCCCTGGATCTTCGGCTCGATGTTGTGGCACTGGTCGAGCATGAACGCCACGCCCGCCTCGGCGTCGTAGCCGCCGCCGCGCACCACCTCGTACATGATCCGGAACAGCTGGAACGGGTCCGCCGCGCCCACCATCAGGTCGTCGTCGGCGTAGAAGCGGGAGTTGAAGTCGAACCCGCCGAGCTTCCCCTCGCGCAGCAGGAACGCGACGATGAACTCGATGTTGGTGCCGGGCGCGTGGTGCCCGGTGTCCACCACGACCTGCGCCTTCGGGCCGAGCTTCACGCAGTGCGCGTAGGAGGTGCCCCAGTCCGGCAGGTCGGTCGCGTAGAACGCGGGCTCGAACAGCTTGTACTCCAGCAGGAACCGCTGGTCGTCGCCGAGCCGCTCGTACACGGCGGCGAGGGCCTCGGCCATCCGGTCCTGGCGGGTGCGGATGTCGTCCTGGCCTGGGTAGTTCGTCCCGTCGGAGAACCACAGCTTCAGGTCGCGGGAACCCGTCAGGTCCATGATGTCGACCGCTTCGAGCAGGTGGTCGAGCGCCTTGCGGCGGACGGCGGGATCGGGGTTGGTGACGCTGCCGAGCATGTAGTCGTCGTCCTGGAAGACGTTGGTGTTCACCGCCCCGATCCGCACCCCCCTCTCCTTGGCGTGCGCGGCGAGCGCGGCGTAGTCGTCCACCTTGTCCCAGGGGATGTGCACGGCGACGCTGGGCGCGACGCCGGTGAACCGGTGCACCTGCGCGGCGTCGTCGATCTTCTCCTGCGGGGTGCGCGGCACGCCCCGCTGGGCGAAGACCTTGAACCGGGTCCCCGAGTTCCCGTACGCCCACGAGGGAGTCTCGATCTGCTGGCGGCGCAGGGCGTCCTTCACCGCGCTGGTGTCCGTCACGATTACCTCTCTCAATCCAGGTGGAAGACCTCGGTCAGCGGCCGCATGCCCTCGTCGGGGCGGCCGTCGAGGTCCTCGAAGTACTGCGCCATCTCGGCCTGCCAGCGGGCGTTGACCTCGGTGCGGGCCATCGCCTCCTGGGCGGCCTCGAAGTCGTCGGTCTCCAGGTAGCCGACGAGGAGGCCGTCCTCCCGCAGGAACAGCGAGTAGTTGTGCCAGCCGGTGTCGCGCAGAGCGCTCAGCATGTCGGGCCAGACCGCCTGGTGGCGCAGCTCGTACTCCTCCAGGCGGTCCTGCCTGACCTTCAGCAGGAAGCACACGCGCTTCCGGCTTCCAGACGACGTCATGCGATCGGAATCAGAAGTGGTACTGGTCGATGTTCTTGGCGTCGAACACCGTCGGCGGGCCGAGGATCACCTCGCCGTTGGCGCCGATCGTGCGCTCGCCGAGCTTGCCGGCCTTGAACTTCTCGCCCTGCGCGCCGGTGATCTGGCCGGACGACAGCGCCGCCGCCGCGTACGCCGCGAGGTAGCCGAGGTTCTTCGGGTCCCACAGCTCGAACTGCTTGACGGTGCCGTCCTTGACGAACTTGCGCATCTGGTCCGGGGTGCCGAGGCCGGTCAGCGCGACCTTGCCCTTGTACTTGGAGCCGGAGATGTAGCGGGCCGCGGCGGCGATGCCGACCGTGGTGGGCGAGATGATGCCCTTCAGGTTCGGGTACGCCTGCAGCAGGCCCTGCGTCTGCTGGAACGACTTCTGGTCGTCGTCGTCGCCGTAGGCGACCTTGACGAGCTTCATGCCGGAGTACTCCGGCTTCTTCAGCTCGTCCTGCATGAACTTGATCCAGGTGTTCTGGTTGGTGGCGTTCGCGGTCGCCGACAGGATCGCGATCTCGCCCTTGCCGCCGATCTGCTCCTTCAGCAGCTTGACCTCGCTGCGGCCGATCTCCTCGGAGCTGGCCTGGTTGATGAACACGTCCCGGCAGTCGGGGTTGGTGTCGGAGTCGTAGGCGACGATCTTGATGTTCTTGGACATCGCCTGCTTGAGCGGGCCGCACACCGCGTTCTCGTCGTTGGCGGCGATGAGGATCGCGTCGTGCCGCTGCTGGATCAGCGTGTTGATGTAGGAGACCTGCGAGGACGCCGACGCGTCGGACGGGCCGACCTCCTTGGCGGCGCCGCCGAACTCCTTGGTGGCCGCGATGCCGGCGTTGTCGACGATCGTCTCGTAGGGATTGTTGACCTGCTTCGGCAGGAACGCGAGCTTCAGGCCCTTCTTCAGCGGCGCGTTCGGGTTCGCGGACGCGTTCCCGGCGGCCTTGCCGTCCCCGGAGTCGGACGAGGAGTCCTTGGTGGTCCCGCCGCAGGCGGCCAGGCTGAGGGCCAGGGCGCTCGCCGTGGCGACGGCGGCCAGCCGGCGCGGGGCGCGCAGACGAATGGTCATCAGATGCCTTTCAGAGAATCCGGGTCGTGCTGTGGGGTGGGTTGACGCGGCGGGGGGACGGTCTCGGGCGGTCGGGGCGGGGTTCATGGCGGGGTCATGGTGCGGCGGCGGGGACCGCGGGTCGCGCGCCCCGCCGCCGGCCTTGTGCCTCGCGCACCACGGCGATCAGCCGCGGCGTGAGGACGCTGATGATGAGGAGCAGCCCGGTGACGATCGACTGGACCTCGGTGGAGACGTCGTTGAGCATCAGCAGGTTGCGGAGCAGGCCGATGAGCAGCACGGCCGCGATGACGCCGCCGAGGGTGCCCTTGCCGCCGTCGAAGTCGATGCCGCCGAGCAGCACCCCCGCGATGACGGTGAGCTCCAGGCCGAGGCCGTTGTCGGCGCGGGCGCTGCCGTAGCGGAGCGTGTAGACGACGCCGGCGAACCCGGCGACGAGGCCGGACACCACGAACAGGATCAGCTTGAGGCGCTTGACCCGGATGCCGGCGAAGTAGGCGGCGTCCTCCTGCGCGCCGATCGCGAACAGCGACCGCCCGATGCCGGTGGCGTGCAGGACGACGGCCGTGGCGGCGGCGAGCAGGGCGAACAGCGCGATCGGATACGGGATCGGGGTGCCCGGGATGGACGAGGTCGCGAGGTCGGTGTAGGCGGACGGGAACTCCGAGACCGCCCCGGTGCCGAGCGTCACGTACGCCAGCCCCCGGTAGAGGGTCATCGTGCCGATCGTCACGGCCAGGGACGGCAGCCCGAGCCTGGTGACGAGCAGCCCGTTGACCAGGCCGCAGACGAGCCCGACGACCAGCACCAGCGGGATGATCGCCTCGATGGCCATGCCGCCGTCCCACAGCTTGCCGGTGAGGGCGCTGCAGAGCCCGAGGATCGAGGCGACCGACAGGTCCACCTGCCCGCAGACGACGAGCAGCGTCATCGGCAGCGCGATCAGCGCGATCTCGCTGAGGTCGTCCAGCGCGAACGACAGGTTGTCGTTGTTGGCGAAGTCGGGCGAGAACCCGGCGCCGCCGGCGAACACCACGATCAGCAGCGCGGTGACCGCGGTCTCCCACCGCATGAGGCGGCTCATGACCGGCCCTCCTTCGTAGCCGTGTTCGATGCCGTGTTCGATTCCAGGGCGGTCCCGCCGCCGTTCACGTCGCGGTGCACGGTGGACTCCAGGGACCGCTGCCTGAGCGCCCGGGTGACGCGCAGCGCCAGCAGCCGGTCGACGCTGATGGCCAGCAGCAGCAGGACACCGGTGATCGCGTCCTGCCAGAACGAGTTGACCTTGAGCACCACCAGCACGCTGCCGATGGTGGTGAGCAGCAGCCCGCCGAGCGCCGCCCCGTACACGGTGCCGACGCCGCCGGTGATGGCGACGCCGCCGACGACGACGGCCGCGACGACCTTGAGCTCCCAGCCGTGCGCGGCGTCGGCGACGACGGTGCCGAACCGGGCCAGCCACAGGACCCCGGCGAGGCCGGCGAGCGCGCCGCTGACCAGGTAGGCGGTGAGGATGCGGCGGCGGATCGACACGCCCGCGAGGTTCGCGGCCTCGGGGCTGGACCCGATCGCGTAGTACTCGCGCCCGGACGAGTAGGAGCGCAGGTAGTAGCCGACCGCGAGCATCACGACCACGGTGATGATCGGCAGGTAGGGGATGCCGAGGACGCCGTCGTTGCCGAGCTTCAGCAGCGAGGAGGGCAGCTCGGCGGCGCCGATCTGGTCGCCGTGCGCGATCCGGTAGTCGAGCCCCTGGATCACGTACAGGGTGCCGAGGGTGACGACGAGGGACGGGACGCGGCAGAAGCTGACGAGCAGCCCGTTCACCAGCCCGCAGAGGAGGCCGATGAGGACGCCGGCCAGGACGACCAGCACGACGTTGCGGTCGCCGCCGGAGGCGAACTTGCCGGCGGTGAACGCGACGAGCCCGACGACGGATCCGACCGACAGGTCGATGTTGCGGGTGACGACGACCATGCTCTGCCCGACGGCGAGCAGCACCAGGATCGAGGCGTTGAGGAAGATGTCCTTCACGCCCTGCCCGGACAGGAACCGCGGGTTGGCGATGGTCGTGCCGACGACGAGGACGACGAGCGCGCCGAGGATGCTCAGCTCGCGGGCGCGCAGCACCATGTCGACGAGGCGGCGGCCGCCGCCCGGCGGCCCGCCCGAACCCGGCTTGGCCGGGGACTGTGCGAGGACGGTCATCTGCTCAGGCCGCCTTTCCGTTGCCGGTGCGGCCGGTCGCGGCGGCCATCACGCTCTCCTCGGTCGCGTCCGCGCGGGCGATCTCGGCGGTGAGCCGGCCCTCGTGCATGACCAGGACGCGGTCGGCCATGCCGATCACCTCCGGCAGGTCGGAGGAGATCATCAGCACCGCGAGGTCCTGCGCGGCCAGCTCCGACAGCAGCCGGTGGACCTCGGCCTTGGTGCCGACGTCGATGCCGCGGGTCGGCTCGTCCACGATCAGCACGGCCGGCTCGGTGGCCAGCCACTTGGCGAGCACGACCTTCTGCTGGTTGCCGCCCGACAGGACGCCGACGGCGTCGGTGAGCCGGGCGTACTTCAGCTGGAGCCGCAGGCCCCAGTCGGCGGCGCGGTTCCGCTCGACCTTCCGCGAGATCAGGCCCCCGCGGCCGGTCTCGCGGCGCAGCGTCCTCAGCTGGGTGAGGCCCATGTTCCGCTCGATGGACATGTCCATCACCAGTCCCTGCTGGCGGCGGTCCTCGGGGACGAGCGCGAGCCCGGCCGACATCGCGGCGGTCGGGCTGCCGGCCGGCAGTTTCCGGCCGTCGACCTCGACGTCGCCGGCGTCCCAGCGGTCCACCCCGAAGACGGCGCGGGCGACCTCGCTGCGGCCGGCGCCGACCAGTCCGGCCAGCGCGACGATCTCGCCGCGGCGGACCTCGAAGGAGACGTCGGTGAAGGCGCCCTCGCGGGTCAGCCGGCTGACCTTCAGCGCGACCTCGCCGGGCGTGACGTCCTGCTTGGGGTAGAGCGCGTCGAGGTCGCGGCCGACCATCCGGCGGACGAGGTCGTCGGCGGTGATGTCCCCGGTCCGGTCGGTGCCGACGTAGGTGCCGTCGCGCAGCGTGGTGACCCGCTGGCAGAGCTCGAAGATCTCCTCCAGCCGGTGCGAGATGAACAGGACCGCGCAGCCGTGCTCCTGCAGGGTGCGGGTCACGGTGAACAGCCGGGCGACCTCCTGGCCGGTGAGCGCGGCGGTGGGCTCGTCCATGATGAGGACCCGCGCGTCCCGGGAGATGGCCTTGGCGATCTCGACGACCTGCTGGTCGGCGATCGACAGGCCGCGGGCGGGCTGCTGGGGGTCCAGCGCGACGCCGAGCCGCCCGAACAGCTTCGCGGCCTCGGCGTGCATGGCGCGGCGGTCGATGCGGCCGAGCGCGCCGCGCGGCTGGCGGCCCATGAAGATGTTCTCGGCGACCGACAGGTCGGGGAACAGCGTGGGCTCCTGGTAGATGACCGCGACGCCGGCGGCCTGCGCGTCGGCGGGCCCGCCGAACGTGACGGGCTCGCCGTCCACCCGCACCTCGCCCGCGTCGGGGCGGTGCACCCCTGCGAACGTTTTTACGACGGTGGACTTGCCCGCGCCGTTCTCCCCGGCCAGAGCGTGCACCTCGCCCGCGTGGAGCTCCAGGGTGACGCCCTGGAGAGCGCGCACGGCGCCGAACGACTTACTCACGTTGACCAGTGCCAATGTCGGCGGCGCCGACCGGCCCGGTGCACCCATCGCGGCCCTCCTCGCGGGGGACGTCTGTGACGTACAGATGAAAAACGTTTTAACAGGATGTTGCGGAGGACGCTAGATGTGAGCCGGAGCACTCGTCAAGAGGGAACCTGTCGGCGGGGCCCGTCTGACTCTGCGAAAACGCCGTCTCCGTAAGGGCGGCGAAGATTTCGAACTCGCCCGCGACCGGGACCGGCCAGCCTGGTTCGCCGCCGCGGCGTCCCGACTCCGGGGTTGACACGTTTTAATCCGATGACCCAAAGTGAGCGGCGACACAGCAGCGGACGGACCGGGGGCACACGGATTGAGCACTGACGACACCGGACGTCCCGGGACCCTGAGCCGGACGGTCGGCATCAAGCAGGTCGCCGCGCGCGCCGGCGTCTCGCCCGGCACCGTGTCGAACGTCCTCAACCGGCCCGAGCGGGTCGCGGAGGCGACCCGCGTCCGGGTCGAGAAGGCGATCCGCGAGCTCGGCTTCGTCCGCAACGGCTCGGCGTCCACGCTGCGCGCCGGGCACAGCAGCACGATCGGGCTGATGGTGCTCGACCTCGCCAACCCGTTCTTCACCGACGTGGCGCGCGGCGTGGAGGACACCGCCAGCGAGCGCGGCTACGCGGTGATCCTGTCGTCGTCCGGCGAGTCGGACGAGCGGGAGCAGCGCAACCTGCGGGTCTTCGCCGAGCAGCGGGTGCGCGGCGTCCTGCTGACCCCGGTCGGCGACGACGGGGAGACCGCCGACCGGCTCCGCGACAGGGGCGTCCCGGTGGTGCTGCTCGACCATCCGACGCCGCGGGCGAACCAGTGCTCGGTCGCCGTCGACGACGTCGCGGGCGGCGAGCTGGCGGTCGGCGAGCTGCTGGACGGGGGCGCCCGGACGCTGGCGTTCGTCACCGGGCCCACCGTGCTGCGGCAGTGCGCCGACCGCCGCAAGGGCGCGCTGCGGGCGCTGCGCGCCGCCGGCCTCGGCCGCGAGGTCATGCGCGAGGTCGCCGTCGGGGCGATGAACGCGCGCGCCGGGCAGGAGGCCGCCCGGCGGCTGCTGGAGGCGGGCCCGCCGCTGCCCGACGCGATCTTCTGCGCGAACGACCTGCTCGCGCTCGGCGTGCTGCGCGTCCTGCTGCAGGCCGGGATCGAGGTGCCGGGTGACGTCGCGCTGATCGGGTACGACGACATCGAGTTCTCGGCCGCGGCGGCCGTCCCGCTCAGCTCGGTGCGTCAGCCCACGTACCAGCTCGGCCGGATCGCGACCGAGCTGCTGCTGGAGGAGTGCGACGAGTCCGGCGGGCACGCCCACCAGCAGGTCATGTTCCAGCCCGAACTGGTGGTCCGCGAGTCCAGCCGCTCCTCCGGAGGCACTCCTTGAAGGTCGCGCTGTTCCTCACCTGCGTCAACGACACGATGTTCCCGGAGACGGGCAAGGCGATGGTGCGGCTGCTGCGGCGGCTCGGGCACGACGTCGAGTTCCCGGAGTCGCAGACCTGCTGCGGGCAGATGCATCTCAACACCGGCTACCGGAAGCAGGCGCTGCCCCTGGTGAAGGGGTTCGCGGAGACGTTCGAGCCGTACGACGCGATCGTGACGCCGTCCGCGTCGTGCGGGGCGATGATCCGCGACTGGCATCCGAGGCTGGCGCCGCGCGCCGCCGCCGTCGCGTCCCGGGTGTACGAGCTGTCGGAGTTCCTGGTGGACGTCCTCGGCGTCACCGACGTCGGCGCGTACTTCCCGCACCGCGTCACCTACCACCCCACCTGCCACTCGCTGCGGATGCTGCACGTCGGCGACCGGCCGCTGCGGCTGCTGCGCGAGGTCCGCGGCATCGACCTGGCCGACCTGCCGGACGCCGCCGAGTGCTGCGGGTTCGGCGGGACGTTCGCGCTGAAGAACTCCGAGGTGTCCGCCGCGATGTGCGCGGACAAGGTCACCGCCGTCCGCAGGACCGGGGCCGAGGCGCTGTGCGCGGCCGACAACTCCTGCCTGATGCACATAGGCGGCGCCCTCACCCGCACCCGCGCGGGGGTACGGACCGTCCACCTGGCCGAGATCCTCGCCTCCACCGAGGAGGACCCGTCATGACGATGCCCACTTATCTGGGGATGCCGTCGTTTCCGGAGGCGGCGCGGCGCGCGGTGGCCGACACGCGGCTGCGCGGCAACCTCGCGCACGCGACCACGACGATCCGGGGGCGGCGCGCGTCGGCGGTGGCCGAGCTGGACGACTGGTCCGCGCTGCGGGAGTCGGGCAAGCAGATCAAGGACCACGTCCTTGAAAACCTCGGCCACTACCTGCGGCTGCTGGAGGAGAGGGTCACCGAGGCCGGCGGGACGGTGCACTGGGCGCGGGACGCGGCGGAGGCCAACCGGATCGTCGCGGACCTGGTGAAGGCGACCGGCGAGACCGAGGTCGTCAAGGTCAAGTCGATGGCCACGCAGGAGATCGGCCTCAACGAGTTCCTGGCCGGCGAGGGCATCACCGCCTACGAGACCGACCTCGCCGAGCTGATCGTCCAGCTCGGGGACGACCGGCCGTCGCACATCCTCGTACCCGCCATCCACCGGAACCGGTCCGACATCCGCGACATCTTCCTGCGCGCGATGGACGACGCGCCTGAGGGCCTGACCGACTCCCCCGCCGAGCTGGCGGAGGCGGCCAGGCGGCATCTTCGCGCCAAGTTCCTGTCGGCGAAGGTCGGGGTGTCGGGGGTGAACTTCGCGGTCGCCGACACCGGCACGCTCGTCGTGCTGGAGTCGGAGGGCAACGGCCGGATGTGCCTGACGCTCCCCGAGACGCTGATCTCGGTGATGGGCGTGGAGAAGATCGTGCCGAGCTGGCGGGACCTGGAGGTCTTCCTCCAGCTGCTGCCCCGCTCGTCCACGGCCGAGCGGATGAACCCCTACACCTCCACATGGACGGGCGTGTCCCCCGGCGACGGCCCGCGCGACTTCCACCTGGTCCTGCTGGACAACGGCCGGACCGCCACCCTGGCCGACGAGGTGGGCCGGCAGGCGCTGCGCTGCATCCGCTGCTCCGCGTGCCTGAACGTGTGCCCGGTCTACCAGCGCGCGGGCGGCCACGCCTACGGGTCGCCCTACCCGGGGCCGATCGGCGCGATCCTGTCCCCGCAGATCAGGGGCATCGGGTCGGACGTGGACGCCTCCCTGCCCTACGCGTCGTCGCTGTGCGGGGCGTGCTTCGAGGCGTGCCCGGTCGCGATCGACATCCCGGAGGTGCTCGTCCACCTGCGGGCCCGCGCCGTCGAGAAGGGCCCCCGCCATCCGCTGGAGCGGGTGGCGATGACGGCGGCCGGGTGGACGCTGCGCTCGCCGACCCGGCTCGCGCTCGCGCAGCGGGCCGCGTCGGCGAGCCGCCGCGTGGTGGGGCGCAGCGGCCGGATCCGGCGGCTCCCCGGTCCGCTGAACGCGTGGACCGAGACCAGGGACGCCCCGGCGCCGCCCCCCGAGTCGTTCCGCGCCTGGTGGGCGAGGACGGACGGCGGCCGGAAGAAGGGGGACAGGTGAACGCGCGCGAGGAGATCCTCGGACGGGTCGAGCGGGTGACGCCCGCCCGTCCCGCCGCCGAGGTCGCGGCCGCCTACGACCGGATCGACCGCGGCTACCTGCGCCGCCACCATGAGGACGGCATCCTCGACCTGTTCGCCGAGCGGGTCGCCGACTACCGCGCGACGGTTCTGCGCGTGTCCCCGTCCGAGGTGGCCTCGACGGTCGCCGAGCGGCTCTCGGCGCGGCCCGGCTCCTACGGTGTTCCCGGTGGCGTCCCCGAGGAATGGTTCACCGCCGCCGGCTCCTCGCTGGTCCGGGATCCCGATGTCGCGTCGCTCGACGGGCTGGCGGGGGCGGTCACCGGCTGCGCGGCCGCCATCGCCGAGACCGGCACGATCGTCCTGGACCACGGCGCCGCGCAGGGGCCGCGCGCCCTGTCGCTCGTGCCGGACTACCACCTGATCGTCGTCCTGGCCGGCCAGGTGGCGGCGGACGTGCCGGAGGCGCTCGAACGGCTCGACCCGCGCCGTCCGCTGACGTTCGTGTCGGGGCCGTCGGCGACGAGCGACATCGAGTTGTCCCGCGTCGAGGGCGTGCACGGGCCGCGCACGCTGGAAGTGCTGGTCGTCCAATGACTGAAGCGACGTTCGCGGCGGTCGACCTCGGGGCGTCCAGCGGGCGGGTGATGGCGGGCCGCGTCGGCCCGGACACGCTCGCGCTGGACGAGATCCGCCGCTTCCCGAACCGTCCCGTCCGGGTCAACGGCACGCTGCACTGGGACATCCTCGGCCTTTACGGCAACGTCCTGGACGGGCTGCGCGCCGCGCCGCCGGGCCTCGCCTCGGCCGGGATCGACTCGTGGGCGGTCGACTACGGACTGCTGGACGCGGGCGGAACCCTGCTCGGCAATCCCGTCCACTACCGCGACGCCCGCACGGACGGCGTGATGGACCGGGTCCGCGCCGAACTGGGCGACGACCTGCTCTACCAGGCGTCGGGCCTGCAGTTCCTGCCCTTCAACACGATCTACCAGCTGGCGGCGGACGACCTGTCCCGGGCGGGCACGCTGCTCCTCGTCCCCGACCTGCTGGCCTACTGGCTCACCGGCGAGATCGGCGCCGAGCGCACGAACGCGTCCACGACGGGGCTGCTGGACGTCCGCGACGGCACCTGGTCGGGCGACCTGCTGTCCCGTCTGGGCCTTCCCGCCGGGATCCTCCCGCCGCTGCGCGACCCGGGCTCGGTCATCGGGACCCTCCGCGCGGACGTGGCGGCCGAGATCGGCCACGACGCCCTCCGGGTGACGGCCGTCGGCTCCCACGACACGGCCTCCGCGGTCGCCGCCGTCCCGGCAACCACCGGCCGTTTCGCCTACATCTCCTGCGGCACCTGGTCGCTGGTGGGCGTCGAGCTGGACGAGCCCGTGCTGACGGAGGCGAGCCGCAAGGCCAACTTCACCAACGAGGGCGGCGTCGACGGGACGGTCCGCTACCTGCGCAACGTGATGGGCCTGTGGCTCCTCCAGGAGTCCCTGCGGACCTGGGGGAACCCGGATCTTCCCGCCCTGCTCGCCGAGGCCGAGGACGTCCCGGGCCTGCGGTCGCTCATCGACCCCGACGATCCGGAGTTCCTGCCGCCCGGCGACATGCCCGCCCGCATCGCCGCGCACTGCCGCCGCCGCGGGTTCCCCGAGCCGGCCACCCGCGCCGAGACCGTCCGCTGCGTGCTGGACAGCCTCGCGCTGGCCCACCGCGCCACGCTCCGCCAGGCGTCCCGCCTGTCGGGCAGGGAGATCGACGTCGTCCACCTGGTGGGCGGCGGCAGCCGCAACGACCTGCTGTGCCGGCTGACCGCCGACGCGAGCGGCCTTCCGCTGATCGCCGGGCCGGTGGAGGCGACGGCCCTCGGAAACGTCCTGGCCCAGGCCCGCGCCCACGGCGTCGTCGCGGACCTCGCCGAGTCCCGCGCCCTGGTCGCCGCCACCCAGGACGTGCGCCGCTACACGCCGTCGGGTGACGAGTCCCGCTGGCGGGACGCCGCCGCCCGGCTGGGCCTGGAGGGCTGACCCGGCCCGGTGGTGTCACGGCGCCCCCGGTGATGTCACGGTGCCGGGACGGTTTACCCTCCCGAGGTTGACATGGGGCGCGTGAGGACCGTTCATAGCTATGAACAACCCGGTCACGGAGGAGACCGGCCCGCGGGGACCGCGCGCGGGCGGGGCGTGTTGCCCGACCTTATTGACGTTCCACCCGATAAGGTAAGGTCCGCCAGTTCTCAGGGACCACAACGAGAAGCATGATCACGGCGAGTCGACCGCCTGCTGGGGTGTGAACATGGAGGGTCGTGCGGCCCGCGGCGCCGGGGCCCGGCCCGGCAACGCACCGCTGGTCGGGCGGCGGGACGCGCTGCGGGAGATCGGCGGCGCCCTGGACGCGGCCGAGGCCGGCTACGGCTTCCTGGCGATGGTCGGCGAGCCCGGCACCGGCAAGTCGCGGCTGCTGAACGAGCTGGCCGACGGCGCGATCGCGCGCAAGCTGCCGGTCGTGGCGGGACGCGCGGCCGAGTTCGAGCAGGAGATGCCGTTCGGCGCCGTGGTCGACGCCCTCGACGACCGGCTCGAAGAGCACACCCTGAACCTGCCGCCGGGCGCGCTGCGCCTGCTCGGGACGGTGTTCCCCGCGCTCGCCGACATCACCGGCGAGCCGCCGGCCGCGTCCCCGGAGTCGCGGACCGCGCGGTACCAGCTGCACCGCACCGTCCGGCACCTGCTGGAGGACCTGGCCGAGCCGCACGGGCTGGTGCTGATCCTCGACGATCTGCACTGGGCGGACGACGCGACGATCGAGCTGCTGGACCATCTCGTCCGGCATCCGCCGCGCGCCCGGGTGCTGGTCTCGGTCGCCTACCGGCCGGCGCAGGCGTCGCCGCGGCTGGCGGCGCTGGTGGACGCCGCCGGGCCGCAGGGCGTGCGGATCGCCGTCGAGCCGCTCAGCCAGCCCGAGGTCAGGGAGTTCCTCGGCCCCGACATCAGCCGCACCCGGTGCGAGGCGCTGTTCAAGGCCAGCGGCGGCAACCCGTTCTACCTTGAGGCCCTGTCGAAGATGCGGGCCGGGAGCGTCCCCTCCGGCGGCGGCGGCATCGACCGGGAGGGCTGGCAGAAGGGCGTCGCGAACCTGACCGAGCTGCCGCCCGCGGTGCGGGCGGCGCTGCAGGTCGAGCTGAGCGCGCTGCCGCCGGAGGCGCTGCGGATGGCGCGGGGCGCCGCGGTCGCCGCGGACGTGTTCGAGCCCGCGCTCGCCGCCGTCGCCGCCGAGATGGAGCAGAACGCCGCGCTCACCGCCCTGGACGTGCTGACCGGCCATGACGTGGTGCGTCCCACCACGGGCGGCCGGTTCCGGTTCCGGCATCCGCTGGTCCGGCACGTCGCCTACGCCTCCACCGCCGCCGGCTGGCGGATCGCGGCGCACTCGCGGGTGTCGGCCCGGCTGGCCGAGCTCGGCGCCCCCGCGGCCGTCCGCGCCCACCACGTGGTGCGGTCGGCGCGGTTCGGCGACGCCGAGGCGATCCGGACGCTGGTGGAGGCCGCCCGCGTCGTCGCGCGGCAGGCGCCCGGCACCGCCGCGTACTGGCTGCAGGCCGCGCTGGAGCTGATGCCGGACGCCGCCGACGGCGCCTACCCGGACCGGACGGAGCTGCTGGTCGAGCTGGCCCACGTGCAGGCCGTCAGCGGCCACGCCGAGGAGGGCCGCGACAGCGCCCGCACCCTGCTGGGGCTGCTGCCGCCGGGCGACACGGTGCGCCGGGCGCGCACCGTCCACATGTGCGCGGTGATGGAGCGGCAGCTCGGCCGGATCCACGAGGCCCGCGCCCTGGTGCTGGACGAGCTGCGCCGCATCACCGACCGGCAGACGCCCGAGGCGGTGCTGCTGCGGATCCGGCTGGTCGCCGACCGCATCCAGAAGATCGACACCCGCGGGTCGCAGGCCGTCCTGGACAGCATCCCGCAGCGCGACCCCGGGTGGGGGCGGGGGCTGACCGCCGCCGTCGCGTCGATGCGCCCGATCGTGTCCTACGGGCGGGGGCAGATCGACGAGGCGATCGAGTACGCGCGGACCGCCGACCAGCTGTTCTCCGCCGCGTCCGACAACGACTTCACCGACTGCCTCGACTGCTTCGCCTGGCTGGTCTACGCCGAGTCGTTCCTCGGCATGTACGACGAGGCGCGGCGGCACGCGGAGCGGCTCGTGGCCATCACCCGGACGACGGGCCAGACGTTCATCCTCGGCTACATGCTGGCCGGGCAGTCCCGCGTCCTGGCGCAGCTGGGGCGGTTCGAGGAGGCGTCCGCCGCCGCCGACGAGGCCACCGCCGTCGGCCGCGACCTGCGCTCGCAGGAGGTGCTGGCCTACGGGCTGACGCAGCAGTGCCTCACGGCGAGCTGGATGGGCGACCACGAGCGGGCGATCCGCGCCGGTGACGAGGCCGTCGCCAACGACACCGGCTCCGGCGAGTGGTGGACGCACATGGCGCACGTCGCCCGCGCCCTCGCGGTGATCAACGAGGGCCGGCTGGAGGAGGGCGCCACCGCGCTGATCGAGGCGTGCGGCGACGGCACCCTGGGCCTTGACTTCAGCACGCTGGTGGTCTGCGCCGAGGCGCTCGCGGCCGTCCGCGCCGCGCAGGAGGACCCCGCCGACGCCGCGAGCTGGGCGGGCATCGCCGACGCGATCGCGAACCCGGCGCTGACCGGCGACATGGGCCTGGCCCGGCTGGCCCGCGCGCACGCGGTCCGCGCCGCGGACCCGGCCGCCTCCGCCGCGCTGGCCGCCGAGGCGGCCGTCCTGCTCGCCGAGGCGGGCCGCGCGGCCGGAGGCGGGCCGCGCCGAGCTGGCCGCCGGGATCGCGCACGCGGCCGGCGGCGACCGCGGCGCGGCGCGCGAGCGGCTGCGGGCGGCCGCGGAGGTCTTCGAGGCGTGCGGGATGCGCGGGCTGCTGGCCCAGACCGTCCGCGAGCAGCGCCGCCTCGGCGTCCGGGTGCCGGTCACGCCGACGCCGCCCAAGCGCGCCAGGGGCGACAAGAAGGACCTGCCGTTCGGGCTGTCGCCGCGCGAGCACGAGATCGCGCTGCTCGTCGCCGAGGGCAAGAGCAACCAGCAGATCGCCGAGCAGCTGTACCTCAGCGTCCGGACCGTCGAGACTCATCTGTCCCGCGTGTTCGCGAAGATCGGCGTCTCCTCGCGGGTCGGTGTCGCGACCGCGATGAACCGTTCCGAGTAGATCAGACTCTTACATCACGTACGTCCCGTATGCACGACGCGATGACGCACGTAAGTACGGGTTCTCCACGATGCCGCGCCGATGTGCGCGTTTGGCAAGGTTAGGGCGTCAGAAAGCGGAGGGATGGACATGGACCAGAAGCGGATCGCGCGCTTCACGCACGCGGGCGTCGCCGGCGCCGAGGTGTCCGTGCACCCCTTCGCCACCGAGGACGGCCTGGGCCTGAACCTGACCCGGTTCCGCCGCGCCGACTGCGACGACGTGGTCCTGCTGGTCCACGGCCTGACGACGTCCAGCGACATGTACATCATGCCGGAGCACACCAACACGGTGAACTACCTGCACGACGCCGGGTTCGGCGACGTGTGGGCGGTCGACTTCCGGATGAGCGGCCGGTTCCCCTACAACGCCGAGACCCAGCGCTACAACCTCGACGACATCGCGCACTACGACCATCCGGCGGCGCTGGCCGAGCTGCGACGCCACATCGGGGACCGGCGGGTGCACGTGATCACGCACTGCCTGGGCGCCGTGTCGTTCTCGATGTCGCTGTTCGCCGGGACCGTCACCGGCATCGCGAGCCTGGTCTGCAACAGCGTCTCGCTGACCCCGCGGACACCGCTCTGGTCGAAGATCAAGCTGGCGTACGGGCCGCCGCTGATGGAGTACGTCGTCGGACCGTGCCATCTCGATCCGCGCTACGGCCAGGCTCCCGTGCTGACCCGCGGCTGGACGATCGCCAAGGCGGTCGCCCCGTTCCACGGCGACTGCGCCGAGCCCGCGTGCCACATGCTCAGCTTCATGTGGGGCGGCGGGAAACCGATCTTCTCGCACGAGAAGATGTCGCCGGTCACGCACGGCCGGCTGGCCGACCTGTTCGGGGCGAGCAACGTCCACTACTACCGGCACATCTCCAAGATGGTGAAGGCCGGCCGCGCGGTGAAGTACGCCCCGCGCGACCCCCGCCACGCGGACCTGCCGGACGACTACCTCACCCGCGCCGCCGAGGTCACGACGCCGATCCTGTTCCTCACCGGAGACCGCAACAACGTGTTCACCGACTCCAACATCGTCTGCCACCGCGCGCTCGAGAAGATCACGCCCGGCCTGCACGAACTGGCGGTCCTGCCCGGCTACGGCCACCAGGACGTGTTCATGGGCAAGAGCATCGACACCGAGGTGCTGCCGCAGGTGCTCGACTTCCTCAAGCGGAAGGCGGGCTGAGCCATGGAGCACGCTGACGCCGTCGTGATCGGATCCGGGTTCGGCGGATCCGTCACCGCCTACCGGCTGGCGGAGGCCGGGCAGCGGGTCGTGCTGCTGGAGCGCGGGCAGCCGTACCCGCCGGGCAGTTTCCCCCGCACCCCCGCGGAGATGGGACGGGCCTTCTGGGACCCGGACGCCGGCCTGTACGGGATGTTCGACGTGTGGGGCTTCAAGGGCTGCGACTCGGTCGTGTCCGCCGGCCTCGGCGGCGGCTCCCTGATCTACGCGAACGTGCTGCTGCGCAAGGACGAGCACTGGTTCGTCCACGACCAGCCGCTGCCCGGCGGCGGGTACGAGTCGTGGCCGGTCTCCCGCGCCGACCTGGACCCGCACTACGACGTGGTCGAGAAGATGCTGGGCGCGACGCCGTACCCGCTGGAGCAGGTCCCGTTCGACGACACCCCGAAGACGCACGCGATGCAGGACGCGGCCGCCGAGCTCGGCCTGCAGTGCACGCTGCCGCCGCTCGCGGTCAGCTTCGCCTCCGAGCCGGGCGGGACGCCGGGGCTGAGCCTGCCGATCGTGGACGCCGGGTACGGCAACATCCACGGCGGCGGCCGCCGGACGTGCAGGCTGTGCGGCGAATGCGACATCGGCTGCAACGAGGGCTCCAAGAACAGCCTCGACCACACCTACCTGTCCGCGGCGGCGCACCACGGCGCCGACATCCGCACCTCGCACGAGGTGAAGGCGATCCGGCCGCGGCCGGGCGGCGGGTACGAGGTCGACTACGTCCACCACGAGGACCTGACCGCCAAGAAGCGCCGCCGGGCGGTCGAGACGATCTCGTGCGACCGGCTGATCCTGGGCGCGGGCACCTACGGCACCACGTTCCTGCTGCTGAAGTCCCTCAAGGCGTTCCCCGGCCTGAGCGACGCGCTCGGCACCCGGTTCAGCGGCAACGGCGACCTGCTGACGTTCCTGCTGCGCGCCAAGGACCGCAACCGGGTCCGGCCGCTGAACGCCAGCCGGGGGCCGGTGATCACCACGGCGATCCGGCTGCCGGACGAGCTGGACGGCGTGCCCGGCGCGGGCCGCGGCGCCTACATCGAGGACGGCGGCTACCCGGGGTTCACCGACTGGATCGTCGACGGCTTCGACGTCCGCAACGACTTCGAACGCGCGGTGAAGTTCCTGTGGAACCGCTTCACCGAGTACTTCAAGGACACGCCGGACACCAACCTGTCCAAGGAGATCTCCGACCTGATCGGCGACGGGGCGCTGACGGTCAGCTCGCTGCCGCTGCTCGGGATGGGCCGCGACACCGCCGACGGCCGGCTGCGGCTGAAGGACGGCCGGCTCGCCGCCGAGTGGACGTCGGAGACCAGCGAGGAGCTGTTCAACCGCGTCCGCAAGACGATGCAGGGCATCGCGGACGTGCTCGGCGCCGACTACGCCGACAACCCGATGTGGTTCCGCAAGCGCATCATCACCGTCCACCCGCTGGGTGGCGCCCCCATGGGCGCGCACCCGGGCGAAGGCGTCTGCGACGCCTTCGGCGAGGTGTTCGGGTTCCCGGGCCTGTACATCGCCGACGGGGCGGCGATGCCGGGACCGGTGGGCCCGAACCCCTCGCTCACCATCGCCGCGCAGGCCGACCGCCTGGCCACGCGGCTGCTGGAGGGCGCGTCCGCACAACGGGGTGCGGGCGGTTCCGCCGCCCCGCCTGCCACGGGGGCCGAGCCGGTCGGGGGAACCGGCTCGCCGGGCGGGGCGGGAAACGGCTCGGCACACGAGGCGGTTCCCGGGGGGCGTGGGGGGTCGTCCCCCCACACGGCGTACGGTGCGGGTTCGGGGAGCCACGACGGGACGCGGGGACCGTCCAGCGTGGCGACCGGCCGTACGTCGCTGTCGTTCACCGAGGAGATGAAGGGGTTCGTCACCTACGGTGAGACCGACACGCGGATCGGCGAGCTGGCCGACGGGCGGCGGCACCTGTCGTTCCGCCTGACGATCACCGCGGCGGACACCGACCGGTTCCTGGCCGAGCCCGGGCACGAGGCGACGGCCGAGGGGTGGGTGGACGCCGCCGGCCACGGGGGGCGCAGCCCGGTCGAGCGGGGCACGTTCAACCTGTTCGTCGCGGACGGCGACAACGACCGGCGGCTGATGAAGTACCGCCTGTTCTACACCGACGGCGAGGGCCGGCGGCGAACGCTGAGCGGGCACAAGAACGTCCTGCACGGGCCGCCGACGCGGATCTGGCCGGACACCTCCACCCTCTACGTGCGGCTGCTGGACGGGCACGTCGGCGCGGACGAGGAGGACGGCGCGGAGATCGTCGCGGCGGGCGTGCTGCACATCCAGCTGACGGACTTCGCGCGCCAGCTGACGACGTTCCGCACGTCCGGCCCGGACGGGGCGGGCAAGCTGCTCGACTTCGGCAGGTTCTTCGCCGGCGAGCTGTGGGAGGTCTACGGCCCGGACCCCGTCTGAGGGTCCGAGGGGGGCCAAGGTCGTGCAGGCCGAGGGAACTGCGGGGTGCTCTCGGCCTGCACCTTTCACGCCGGAGGCCGCGCGGGGGGTCGCGCGGTCTCCGGCCCGGTTCCCGGAGCGGAGCGCCAGCGGAGCGGAGGGAGCCGGGCCGGACGGCTCTTGCCGGGGGGTGTGGGGGGTCGTCCCCCCACAGGAGAACTCCTCTTACTTTCGGGTCAGATGTCCCCGGCCCGGCGGGCGGGGCAGTTCTCGGGGCAGTGCTCGGCGTGCGCGGGCAGCCACTTGGCGAACGCCTTCAGCATGAGCCGCAGCCCGAACCCGACCAGCGCGCCGGTGCCGGGGATCAGCGGCTCGAACGCCGCCTCCCAGCGGATGAGCGTGCCGGAGTCGCGGGCCTCCAGGTGGACGTCGGAGCGGTAGCGGCGGACGGGCAGCCCCGACAGCGCGACGTAGCCGAAGCGCGTGTGCGGCTCGTAGGCGACGGTCTGCTCGCTCGCGGGCCAGATCTTCTTGACCGCCCCGACCCCGTAGGCGGTCGTGTCGCCCTTGCGCGTCTGCCGGGCCGACGTCGGGAACCTGCCCCAGGCGCCCCATGCCTCGGGGACGGCCAGATGCCGGAACAGGGTCTCGGGCGAGGCGGTGGTGGCGGCGGTCACCTGAATCATCGCCACACGCTACACCGAGCGGGATTCGGTGTCAGGAGACCTTGGCGCGGGAGCGGAACGCGGCGGCCTTGACGCGGTTCTGGCAGGCGGTGGAGCAGAACCGGCGGGTGCCGTTGCGCGAGGTGTCGACGTAGACGCGGTCGCAGTGCGGCGCGGTGCAGACGCCGAGGCGGTCGTGCATCTCGCCGCCGAGGACGACGGCGAGGCCGGTGGCGCAGGACGCGCCCCAGTCGGCGGTGATGGTGCCGCCCTCGCCGTGGAAGTGCAGGTGCCACGGCTCGCCGTCGTGGCTTTCCAGCCGGGGCCTGGCCTGGGTCTCGGTCAGCAGCCGGTTGAGCTGTTCGGCGGCGGTGTCGCGGTCGCCGGCGGCAACGGAGTCGAACACGACGCGCAGGTCACGCGCGACGGCCGTCAACTCAGCCGCCTCGTCCGCGGTGAGGCTCGTGCGCCTGCTCATGCCCTTGAGGACCTCCAGGGCCGCGGGGACGAGCGCGTCCCCGGCGGGCAGCGTGAACGGGCGGCCGCGGGCCTCCCCCTCGGTCAGCCCGTTGACCAGCTTCACGGCGGACGCCACCACGCCATCGGTGTGACTGTTGAAGTTCACTTGACCAGTTACGCCCTTCCGGTTTAGCGTGTCACTGGCCAAAGGCTACATGACAGTCACAGGAGGGGTCATGACGCTGCTCGACCAGCAGACCGCCGGCACCTGGATCGCACGCTGGGACGCCCAGCAGGAGGGCTACGTGCCCGACCGCGAGGAGCGCTTCACCGCGATGATCGACGCGGTCGGCGCGGCCGCGCGGCGCCCCGACCCGCTGGTGCTGGACCTCGGCTGCGGGCCCGGCTCGCTCGCCGGCCGGATCCTCGACCGGATCCCCGGGGCCACCGTCGTCGCCGTCGACGCCGACCCGCTGCTGCTGTCGCTCGGCCGCGCCGTGCACGCCGGCCGCGACGGCATCGTCTTCACCACCCTGGACCTGCGCGAGCCCGGCTGGGCCGCCCGGCTGCGGCTGCCCCGGCAGGCCGACGCCGCCGTCAGCACCACCGCGCTGCACTGGATCTCCCCCGCCGACCTGCGCGTCGTCTACGCCGAACTGGCCACCGTCCTGCGCCCCGGCGGGCTGCTCCTCAACGGCGACGACCTGCACGTGGACGACGTCACGCCCGGCTTGGACGGGCTCGCCCGCGAGCTGCGCGAGAAGGAGAAGGCCCGCCGGCTCGCCGGGAGGCCGCGCCCGGAGAACTGGGAGCAGTGGTGGGAGGCGATCGGCACCGACCCCGCGTTCGCCGACGTGCACGCCCAGAGCACCGACGAGGTGACCGGGCACCACGGCTCGCCGTCCCGGCTGCTGTCCGCCCACACCGAGGCGCTGCACGCCGCCGGCTTCACCGAGGTCGGGACGCTGTGGCAGCACGGCGGCAACCGCCTCCTGGCCGCCCTCCTGCCCGCCGGCGGGACCGGCCGGCGGGACTAGCGCGCCTGGCCGTAGAGGCGCTCGACGTGCAGGCGGACGACGAGCCGGCCGTCCTCGACCATGACGCGGCGGTACTCGTCCCAGTCGGGGTGCTCGCCGCGGATGTCGCGGTACACCTCGACGAGCTCCTCGACGGCGGCGTCTGCGGGGTCCGCGGCGACCTCCGACAGCTCGGCGTCGCCCTCGGCGACCGCCCACGACCAGCCGTCGGGCGAGCTGACGTGCAGGCTGGCCCGCGGATCGCGGGCCAGGTTGCGCGCCTTGGCGCGGTCCGCGGTGATCGAGATCCGGACGAGCCGGCGGCCCTCGTCGAAGTGGTAGTTGATGTTGGACAGCTGGGGGCGTCCGTCCCGCCTGAGGGTGGCGAGCACCCCGAGGTCACGTTCCTTCAGCAGCTTCACCAGCGCTGCGTCGTCCGCCATCGTCCGCCTCCGTCGACAGGTCCTCTTTCCAGGCGACAACCCCGTCCCGCGCCGATCGCTTCCCGCCGCTCCCCGGCGGGCCGCGGGGTCAGCGGACGGCGAGGGCCGGGAAGTCGAGGACTCGGGCGTGCGGGGCGGAGGCGGCACCCGGTCCGCCCCGCTCGCCCTCCGCGCCCTCGCGGGGCGTGCGGCCGGTGAGGATGTGGCCGCGGAAGGTCGTGCCCTTGGCGACGATCTTGACGGCGTGGAAGTCCCGCGGCGGCAGCGCGCAGAACCCGGTGCGCACGACGTCGTCGAACAGCGAGTCCGACACGACGTAGGCCAGGTCGCGGCCGGCGTCGTCGATCAGCAGGCGGCGCAGCGGCGTCGCGTCCAGCAGCCGCTGGACGACGATGGGCGCGTCGCCGGCGGGCCCGAACGGGCCGGCCGTCAGCGTGCCGTGGTGCAGCGCGAGCCGCACCCGCAGCCGGAAGCGGCCGGCGTCGCGGTTGACCTCGCGCAGCGCCTCGTCGAGGAGGATCACGAAGTCCCCGGCGACCGGCGCCGGGTCGACGCCCTCCGGCAGGGTGGCGAGTTCCCCGTCCCCGCCGACCTGCTTGTCCCAGCCGGCCCGGTCGAGGCCGACGCCGCGCGCGGCGCGGTCCAGCGCGTCCGACAGCCGCCGCTGCGCGAGGAGCTGCTCGCGCGTGTCGCGCTTGCTGTACCCCTGGATGTCCACCGCCAGCAGCAGGCGGTAGCTGAGATGTGCTTCCCCGTTCCCTTTCACTAGCCCGATCCCGCCCCTCGGTCTCTGTGGGCAAATGGGCCCGATGCCCGCATTCGCTCCAAGTCATGGAGTGAGCGTTGCCCTGCGAATCCCGTGCGGCCGGATCCTGTCGTGCCGTACGGATCTGAGACGCGGCTCGGGGATCATCCGCGCCAGCAGGTAAGGAAAAGGTGGCGAACAAGTAAGGGACCTTTCGGAAAATCCGCAGCGAAACGGGCTCAGTTGAACCGCGAGACACGGAGGTCCCGTACTGCCTCCCAACGTGACACCCACGGTCACCGCGTCGCCCCGCCCCCTCGCACCCGCCCGGAGACCCCGATGGCCCACAGATCACCGGCCGCCGTGTCGGCCACCCGCGAACGCCCTCCCGGACCGTGGAGCTGGTTCCGCGGGCCGCAGCCCGCCGGCGGCGTCGACGACCAGGTGATCGTGACCGAGCTGTACCGCGTGTACGGCCGGCCGCTGCTGTCGTTCGTCCTGCGCCTCACCGGCGGCGACCGGCACTGGGCCGAGGACGTCGTGCAGGAGACGATGATCCGCGCGTGGCGCAGCGCCCACCAGCTGGACGAGAACGCGACCTCCCTCCTGCCGTGGCTGGCGACGGTCGCCCGCCGGATCGTCATCGACGACCAGCGCCGCAAGAACGCCCGGCCGCAGGAGGCGGGCGAGGGCCCGCTGGAGAACATGCGCGTCCCCGACGGGTTGGAGGATCTGCTGCGCTCCGTCGTCGTGTCCGAGGCCCTCCTCGCGCTGTCCCCCGCCCACCGGGAGATCCTCAACGAGACCTTCTTCCGGGACCGCTCGGTGAACGAGGCCGCCAAGCATCTCGGCATCCCCGTGGGCACCGTGAAGTCCCGGGTCTACTACGCGCTCCGGGCGCTGCGCGTCGCCCTGGAGGAGAGGGGCGTGACGCCATGAGAGCGCCGGACATGCCGCACGTCGACGTCGGCGCCTACGCCCTCGGCCTGCTGGAGGAGCCCGACCGCCGCGCGTTCGAGGCGCACCTGTCGACGTGCTTCTCCTGCCACGAGGAGCTGGGCGCGCTCCGCGGGCTCGCGCAGACGCTGGACGGCATCGGCCCGATCGCCGACCCGGCGGAGGCGATGCCGGCGCCGCCGGAACCGGCGCTGGTCACCGACCTGATGCGGCACCGGATCCGCCGCCGCCGGCGGTACCGGGCCGCGCGGGCGCTGGCCGCGGCCGCCGCCGGGGTCGTGCTGCTCGGCGGCGCGGCCGGCACCGGGTTCACGCTGGGCGCCGACCGCGACCCCGCCCGGTCCCAGCAGGACGGGACGGCCGCGCTGATGCGCGAGGGGCAGCGGATGTCGGCGGCCGACGCGGGCACCGGCATCACCGGGACGGTCGCGATGCAGCAGAAGGCGTGGGGCAGCCGGATCGGGCTGCAGCTCAGCAAGGTCCGCGGGCCGCTGGAGTGCGAGCTGGTCGCGGTCGACAAGCGGGGCGGCGCGCACACCGTCGTCGGCTGGTCCGTCCCCGCCAAGGGCTACGGCCTGCCTGGCTCGGAGCAGCCGGCGCTGGCGCTGCAGGGCGGGACGGCGCTGCGGCCACAGGAGATCAGCCGGTTCGAGGTCCGGACGATCGGCGCGGGCCGCACCCTGCTGACCGTCCCGGCCTAGGACCCGCGGCGCGTCCTCGCGCGGTCCGGCCGCACCGGCCGCGCGGGACGCGCCGCTCCTCCGCGTCTCATAGGCTGGCGCCGTGAGTGCGATCCGGCCGTCCGCGGGCCCCGAGCTGATGCTGCCGGGGCTCCGCGAGGTGTACGCGGCCTATGTCCGGGAGGCGGGTGCGCTGGCCGCGCTGCCCGGCCCGCTGCAGGCGGAGGTGTGGACGTCCGCGCAGCTCGGCGGTCTGGAGGCGGCGGCCCCGCACGCGCAGGGGCGGCGCGCCGCGCTCGGCGACCTGATCGGCTGCCTGCGGGCGGCGGCCACGCCCGGCGCCCGGGCCTTCCTGCGGGCGCTGGCCGCGATCGGGCCGCCCGAGGGGCGCCGGGCGGCCGGACGCGCGGCGGACGGGCTCGGCGACGTCCCGGCGGCGCCGTGGGAGGGGTCGCTCGGACGGGTCGTCCCCGGCCAGGCGTGGCTGATCCAGGAGGGCCCGCTGGACGGCGACCGGCTGGTCTGCGAGTTCCGCTACGAGGACGCCGGCACCGCCGGGATGCACGCGCTGGCCGTGCGCCTGTCCCACGCCGGCGCCCTCGCCGAGGTCGTGATCGTCGGGGACGTCCCGGCGCTGATGACGGCGGCGCGGCAGGCGATGCAGGCCGAACTGTGCGTCGTCCAGCCGTACGAGGCGGCGGCCGCGGGGGCGAGACTCCGCGCCGGGCTGACCGAGGCGGTTCCCAGGGGGCGTGGGGGGTCGTCCCCCCACATGGGATACGGCGCGGAACCCGTGCCCGAGGAGTGCTATCCGGCGCTGGCGCTGGCCCGCCACCGGGCGTCCCTGCTGCCCTAGTGGGCTGCCCTAGCGGCCGAGGGCCCGGTACCGGCGGACCGACAGCGGGACGAACACCGCCGCGATCGCCAGCGGCCACGCGATCGCCATCAGGACGCTGTGCTGCGCCGCCCATGATCCGCCCGTGACGGGCTCGCCGAACAGGTCCCGGCACGCCGTCACAGTCGCCGACATGGGGTTCCACTCGGCGGCGGCCGCCAGCCAGCCCGGCATGGTGCTGGGCGCGATCAGGGCGCTGGACAGGAACCCGATCGGCCACACCAGGATCTGGATCGTCGCAACCGACTCGGGCCCCTTGGCGATCAGGCCGAGGTAGATGCCCAGCCACACCAGCGAGAAGCGCAGGAGCAGCAGCAGCCCGAGCCCGGCCAGGGCCCGGGCGGCGCCGTCGTGGACGCGCCAGCCGATCAGCACGCCGCAGGCCGCCATCACCGCCAGCGCCACGACCGAGTGCAGCATGTCGGCGGTGGCCCGCCCCACCACGACGGCCGACGGGGACATCGGCATCGAGCGGAACCGGTCCGTGACGCCCTTGGCGGCGTCGCTCGCGACCGCGGCGAACGTCGTCTCGACGCCGAACGCCATCGTCAGGGCGAACATGCCGGGGACGATGAACGCCCGGTAGTTCCCGCCGCCGGGGACGTCCATCTGGCCGCCGAACAGGTAGCCCATCATCAGCACGACCATCACCGGGAACAGCAGCCCGACGGCGACCTCGCCGGGCTGCCGCGCCCAGTGGGCGAGGGCCCTGCCGGTCAGGGTCCGCCCGTCCGCGACGGCCCACCGCATCGTCTGGACGCTCACGCGGGCACCTCCTTCTCCTCTGTGAGGTGCAGGAACACCTCGTCCAATGTGGGCCGGCGAAGACCGATGTCCGCCACGGCGAGCCCCGCGTCGTCCAGGGCCCGGACGGCCTCGGTCAGCGCGGCGGCCCGTCCGGACACCGGCGCCCCGATGCGCAGGGTCTCGGTGTCGACGTCCACCTCGCCGTTCGCGACCTTGGCGACGATCTCGGCTGCGGCGGTGAGCGACGCGGGATCGTCCAGGACGACCTCGATGCGGTCGCCGCCGAGCCGCGCCTTGAGCGCGTCGGGGGCGCCCTCGGCGATGACGCGGCCGTGGTCGATCACCGAGATGCCGGACGCCAGCCGGTCGGCCTCCTCCAGGTACTGGGTGGTGAGCAGCACGGTGGTGCCGCCGTCCACCAGGGCGCGGATCGCGTCCCACACCTCGTTGCGGCTGCGCGGGTCCAGGCCGGTGGTCGGCTCGTCCAGGAACAGCACCGGCGGCGCGAGGATCATGGACGCGGCCAGGTCGAGCCGGCGCCGCATGCCGCCGGAGTACCGCCCGGCGGGCCTGTCGGCGGCGTCGGTCAGCCGGAACCGCTCCAGCAGCTCGTCGGCCCGGCGCCGCGCCCGCTTCGCGCCGAGGTGGTGGAGGCGGCCGAACATGACGAGGTTCTGCCGCCCGCCGAGCACCTCGTCGACCGCCGCGTGCTGCCCGACGAGCCCGATCGCGCGCCGCACCTCCACCGCGTCGCGGACCACGTCGTGCCCGGCGACGCGGGCGGTGCCGCCGTCCGGCCGGGCGAGCGTGGTCAGGATCCGGACGGCGGTGGTCTTGCCGGCGCCGTTCGGGCCGAGCAGCCCGTGCACGGTCCCGGCGGGGACGCGCAGGTCGAGCCCGGCGAGGGCCTCGGTGTCGCCGTAGCGCTTGCGCAGCCCCTCGGCGACGACCGCGAACCGTGGTTCCGTCACCCGTCCTCCAAAACTATGTACGCTGTACGGATTTACCATCGCGGCCAATATAGCGTACGGAGTACAGAGTTTCATCCTGAGAGGATCGGCCGGTGACCGAGTACAGCGGGGCGGGCGACCCGAGGCGCAGCCTGGAACTCCTGTGGGGCGTCCAGAGCCGCCCGAGACGGGGGCCGAAGCCGCGGCTGACCGCGGAGGAGATCGTCCGGGCCGCGATCGAGCTGGCCGACGCCGAGGGCCTGGACGCCCTGTCCATGCGCCGCATCGCCGACGAGCTCGGCGTGTCGCCGATGTCGATCTACACCTACGTGCCCGGCAAGGCCGAGCTGATCGACGTCATGGTCGACCGCGCGTTCGGCGAGCTGACCCCGCCCGAGGACGACACGTGGCGGGCCCGCCTGGAGCACATCGCGCGCGACAACTGGGCGCTGTTCCACCGCCACCCGTGGCTGCTGCGCGTGGCCCTGGTCCGCCCTCCGATGGGCCCGAACGTGATCGGCAAGTACGAGTACGAGCTCCGCGCCGTGGACGGCCTCGGCCTCACCGACCTGGAGATGGACTCCGTGGTCGCGCTCGTCACCGGATTCGCCGAGAGCGCCGCGCGCGTCTCGGTCAACGCCGCCGAGGCAGGGCGCCGCAGCGGCATGAGCGACGCGGAGTGGTGGCAGGCCGCCGCCCCGATCCTCGACACCTTCATCGACGAGGCCGACTATCCGCTCGGCACCCGCGTCGGCACCGCCGCCGGACGGGAGTACGACGCCGCCGTCGCCCCGGGCCGCGCCTTCGAGTTCGGCCTCGCCCGCGTCCTGGACGGCATCGACGCGCTGATCAGCTCCCGCTAGCCCGCTTGGTCCGCTTCGTCGGGACGGCCTGCGCGGGGTCCTCGGGCCACGGGTGCTTCGGGTACCGCCCGCGCAGTTCGGCCCGCACCGCCCGGTAGCCCTCGCGCCAGAACGAGGCCAGGTCCGCGGTGACCGCCGCCGGGCGTCCCGCCGGCGACAGCAGGTGCACGACCAGCGGCACCCGCCCGCCGGCGAGCCGCGGCGCCGCGTCCCAGCCGAACAGCTCCTGCAGCTTCACCGCGAGGACGGGCCGCTCCCCCGCGTAGTCCACCCGGATCCGCGACCCGGACGGCACCTCGACCCGCTCGGGCGCGTACTCGTCCAGCCGCTTGGCCTGCTCCCAGGGCAGCAGCCCCCGCAGCATCCCGGCCACGTCGACCCGCCGGAGATCCGCCCGCCCGCGCGCCCCCGCCAGCCACTCCGGGGCCCGTTCCAGCAGCGCCGCGTCATCGACGGCGGGCCAGGGATCGCCGAGCGCCTCGCGGAGGAAGGCGAGCCGCTCGCGCAGCGCGACGGCGGCCGGCGTCCAGGTGAGCAGCCCGAGCCCTTCGGCCCGTACCCCGTCCAGAAGCGCGGCCCGCACGAGCTCCGGGCCCGGCTCCCGCAGCGGCCTGGAGCCCAGTTCGATCGCGCCGAGCCGCTCGACGCGCCGCGCGACCACGTCCCCGTCCCGCCACACGACCTCCTCGGCCGTCCCGACCAGCGGTGCCGCCGCGAACCGCGCCACGTCCTCGTCGATCACCACGGCCTGCCGCACCCGCGCCGACGCCGACCCGGCCGGACGGTCCGCCGCCGCCACCGCGAGCCATTCGGCCCGGCCCACGGCCAGCGCCGACCCGCCGGTGAGCTCGGCCCCCGTCCCGGACGCCATCAGATACCCGCCGCCCCGCCTGCGCGCCACCCTCTCCGGAAACGCCAGCGCCACCACGACCCCTGCCGCGTGGTCGTCGGATCGCGCGGCGGGGGCACCGGCCCGGGTGGTGAGGGAGTTGCGGAGGCGGGTGGTCTCGTCGCGCCAGCGGGCCGCGTGGGGGTCGGCGGGGCGGGTCTGGCGGCGGAGGGCGCGCCACGTGGCGGTCAGGTCGTCGCCCGCGGAGCGGGGCGGCGGCTCGGAGAGGAGGGCGACGATCTGGGACGCGTCGCGGGCGCCCACCCGGGGGGCGCCGTCGATCAGGGCGCGGGCCAGCCGGGGGTGGAGGCCGACGCGGGCCAGGCGCCGGCCCCGGTCGGTGACGCGGCCGTTCGCGACGGCGCCGAGGGCGTGCAGGACTTCGCGGGCGGCGTCCATCGCGGCGGGCGGGGGCGGGTCGGGGAGGGTGAGGCCGGTCGCGTCCGGGTCGCCCCAGCAGGCCGCGTGGAGCGCGAAGCCGGTCAGGTCGGCCAGTTCGACCTCGGGGCGGGGACGGGCCGGGAGGCGGTCGTGCTCCGCCTGCGTCCAGCAGCGGTAGACGGTGCCGGGGGCCTCCCGCCCGGCGCGTCCGGCGCGCTGTCCGGCGGTGGCACGGGACGCGCGGACGGTGGTGAGGGAGCCGAGCCCGCGGGCGTGGTCGGTGCGCGGCTCGCGGGCGAGGCCGGAGTCCACGACCACCCGGACGCCGGGCACGGTGAGGCTCGACTCGGCCACCGAGGTGGCGAGGACGATCCGGCGGCGCGCCGCGGGGGCGAGCACCTCGTCCTGGACCGAGCGGGGCGCCTGGCCGTGAATCTGCAGGACGTCGGCGGGAGCGTCCTTGAGCAGGCCGGCGACGCGGGCGATCTCGCCGACCCCGGGCAGGAAGCACAGGACGTCGCCGTCGCGTTCGGCCAGGGCGCGGCCGGCGGTGGCGGCGACGTGCGCGAGGAACGCCGGGTCGACGCGCATGCCGTGGGGCGGCGGCAGGGGCCGCGGCGGCGGCGCCCAGATCGTCTCGACCGGGTGCAGCGCCGCCTCCGTCTCGACGACGGGCGCGTCGCCGAGGAGGCGCGCCCAGGGGCCGGTGTCGGCGGTGGCGGACGCGGCCACCAGGCGCAGGTCGGGGCGGAGCGTCGCGCGGACGTCCAGGAGGAACGCGAGCGCGGTGTCGGCGTCCAGGTGCCGCTCGTGGCATTCGTCCAGGATCACCGTGCCGACGCCGTCGAGTTCGGGCTCAGCTTGCAGCCGCTGGAGCACGACGCCCGTCGTGACGACGTCGACGTGGGAGCCCGGGCGGGACTCGCCGCGCACCGTGACGCCGACCCGGCCGCCGGCGCGTTCACCGAGAAGCCAGGCCATGCGGCGAGCGGCGGCGCGGGCGGCGAGCCGGCGCGGTTCCAGGACTAGGACCTTGCCGGCCGCGGGCGGGCCGCCGAGCGCGAGCCCGGCGAGCGCGAGCGGGACGAGAGTGGTCTTCCCCGTGCCGGGAGGCGCCGCGAGCACCGCCGTGCCTGCGGTGTCCAGGGCCGCGCGCAGGGCGGGGACCGCGCGGCGGACGGGAAGGTTCTCGGCGGCGCTGAGGTGCATCGTCCCAGTGTGCCGCCCCGGCCGGGCGGACCCGAAATCAATTGCGATGAAAAAGGCTCTGCCGGTTGCGGTGATAGTTGCACCGAGCCTTTCAGGCAATAGGCCGGGCCGTTCTTGATTATCCCCCGAATCAACCGGCTCAATCCAGGCGAACGGGCAGGTGAGCAATGACGTCAAGCCCAAGAAGTAACGCGGGAGTTTGATTTAAGTCACCTCGCGAAGTGTAGCGGCAATGCCTCGGGTATCCACATAATGAGGACGTCATCGCAGGTGCTGGGAGGCTAGAGATGTTCGGCAGCTCCATCTACCTCAGGGACCGCCCCGCTTTCACCGGAGGTTCACCGCAGGCGGTCCACGAGGAGCTCTGGCAACGCGGCCGTAAAGGGAGATTGCGGACACGTGCATTTCTGGCGGTGGCGACGCTCGTGTTGTGCGCACTGCTCGTCAACGCCGTTTTCGGAATCCTGATGGCGGTTCTGGTGGCGTCCGCCGACACGTTCGTCCATTGGCGCATTTACACCGCGTCGCGGGTGTGGCGGCTCGGGCTGCGGGGCGAGGAGCGCATGAACCGGTTCCTGCGCTACACGCTGGAGCGGCGCGGGCACCGCGTGCTGCACGCGCGGACGGTCCCCGAGCACGGCCCGGCCGACCAGCTGGTGATCGGCCCGGGCGGCGTGTGGCTCGTCCACAACGAGGCGTGGGCCCCCGGCACGGAGATCTCCCAGCACGGCGGCAGGCTGTTCGTCGACGGCCGGACGCAGACCAAGCTCGTCGGCGGGCTGACCGCGCGGGCCGAGGCCGCCGCCGAGGCGATCTCCCGCGTCGCGGAGGTGCCGGTGACGGTGACGCCGGTCCTCGCCGTGCACGGCGGCAAGCTGGTCCGGACGCCGTTCGCCGCGGACGGCATCGTGTTCGCGCCGCCGCTGAAGCTGATCCGCTGGATGCGCCGCAACCCGGCCGCGGACCGCTCCCCCGAGGAGGTCGAGGCGATCACCCGGGCCGCCGTGCACGCCCTCCCCATCGGCGGCCGCTCACTGTCCGCCGCGGCATGACGGAGCGGAGCGAGGGCATGCCGCGGCTTTTGCCGGGGGGTGTGGGGGGCGACCCCCCACACCGGTACAGGATGACCGCCGGACACCTGTGGCCGGAGGGCTCACACGCCGCCGCTCACAGGGCGCCCACCGCCCGCGGGGGATCCGCCACCTCTGCGGGCGGTGCGGCGCAGCCACAGCAGGCCCACGACGGGCAGCACCAGCGGGATGAACCCGTAGCCGCGCCCGTACATGGACCAGACGGTCTCGTCGGGGAACGCCGCGGAGTCGGCGATGCTGAGCGTGCCCACGACCAGCACGCCGGCCAGCTCGGTGGAGCAGGCGGCGACGGCGATCCGGAACGACGTCCGGCCGCCGCGGGCCAGCGCCACCGTCGCCAGGACGTAGACGGCCGCGGCGAACGCCGACAGCAGGTAGGCCACGGGCGCGTCGGAGAACTTGGTGGCGATCTGCACGCCGGCCCGCGCGCCGGCCGCGAGCGCGAAGATCGCGTAGACGGCGACCAGCAGCCGCCCCGGGCCGCCCGCGGTGCCGCCGGGACGGTTCCCGGGGCGCGGAGCCGACCCGGCCGGCTCTTGCCGGGGGGCGCGGGGAGTCGCCCCCCGCAGGAGACCGCGCCGGGTTCCGCCGCCCGTGCGGGCTTCGGCGCCGGCGCGGGCGCCGTCGCCCGCACGGGCTCGCGGCCCGCCGTCCTCACGGGTTCCGGGCCCGACCTGGTCGGGCCTGACGTCCTCGGGCTCAGCCACCGGTGCCGCTCCACAACTGGTTCATCCGCACGATCATGACGGCGACGGCGATACCGGCGACCACGATCACGCCGGGCCCCCACCGGGAGCGCTCCAGCAGCCCCCATCCGGCCCCGGCGACCGGGATCAGCAGCGATCCCAGCAGGTAGCCGACGAAGGTGGCGGGGCCGTCCGGCCCCTCGCCGCCGGAGAGCTTGACGAAACCGACGACGGCCTGCGCGATCAGCAGCGCCTCCAGGACGCCGAGCACGACGAGGTCGCCGACGCCCATCGCGCGGCCGCGCAGCGCCGTCACCAGGGCGTAGCCGGCGGCCAGCAGCGCCACCACGATGATCATGATGGCCAGGACGTTCGTCACGGCAAAAGAGTACTACCGCGTGTAGAGGACGGCGTCACCGCGACCGGGGCCCGCGCCCCGCCGGGCATGGCAGCATGGCGGGCGTGAACGCGCTGCAGTGGCTGACCCTGACCCGGCACGGTGAGAGCACCGGGAACCTCGCCTACCAGGCGGTGCACGGCACCGACGCCGAGGAGGCCGGCATCCCCGAACGGGACGCCGACGTGCCGCTGTCGGACACCGGCCGCGCCCAGGCCGCGACGCTCGGCCGCTGGCTCGCCGAGCTGCCGGACGACGAGCGCCCGACACTGGTCGTCTCCTCCCCCTACCTGCGCGCGTTCGACACCGCGCAGATCGCTCTCGCCCAGGTGGCCGACGCCTCCGAGATCCTGCCGGTCCGGGTGGACGAGCGGCTCCGCGACCGGGAACTGGGCATCCTGCAGGGCCTCACCGCCCGCGGCGTCCAGAACCGGTACCCCGACGAGGCCGACCGCCTGCGGCGCCTCGGCAAGTTCTACTACCGGCCGCCCGGCGGCGAGTCGTGGGCCGACCTGGCCCTGCGGCTGCGCAGCTTCTACCGCGACCTGCAGGCCGACGCACCCGGCGGCCGGGTCCTGGTCGTCGCGCACGACGCGATCGTCGTCATGACCCGCTACCTGGTGGAGGAGCTGACCGAGCGCGAGGTCATGGAGATCGAGAAGGAGCCCATCGGCAACGCCTCGGTCACCCGGTGGCGGCACGACGGGTCCGGCCTCGCACCCGTCTGCTACAACGACTGCGCCCACCTCGCCGGCGTCGTGCGGCCGTCCCCCTAGAGCTCGCCGCTGAGCAGCCGGGCGCTGCGCGAGGCGACGGCGGCGACCCGCGGATCCCCCGCCGGCAGGACCGACCGCAGCCGCTCCAGCGCCTCCAGGTCGGCGCGTCCCGGCTCGGTCTGGACGTAGGTCCACAGCGCGTCGGCGCCGCCGCGGTCGAGCGCCTGCCGCCGGACCCGCACGGCCAGCTCGTCGCGCTCGGCGCGGACGGCGGGCGCGTCGGAGCGCGGCAGCAGCTCGCCGCCGTACAGCCGCACGGCGCCGACGACGTCGCCGTCGTCCAGCAGCCGCCGCACGGTGAGGAAGTCGGCCTCGACCGCGCAGCCGAGCCGGTACGGGCGGGCCCGGACGATGTCGCCGAGCTGGTGGCGCAGCCGGTGGATCTCGGGGCGGACGGTCGCCGGGCTGCCGTCGTCGCCGTACAGGTACAGCGAGAGCCGGTCGCCGCTCAGCCCGCACGGGTGCAGGGCCAGCAGCGCGAGGATCTCGGCGTGCCGCAGCGTCAGGTCGGACCGCCGCCCGTCAACGTGCGCGTGCGGCTGCCCGTCGCCGAGGAGCGACAGCGTCAGCAGCGGCCCGTCACCGGCGGCGGGCCTCACCGCCGCGTCGCGGGCGCCGCCGCGGGGAACGGCGCCCGCGTCGACCCGGCCGCCGGCGCCGGGCAGCCGCAGCAGGAACGCCTCGCCGAGCGGCTCGGCGACGGCGACGCGGCCGTCCGGCAGCGCGACCGTCCCGCCCGGCTCGGGGACGGGGACGCGCAGCCCGCGCAGCCCGTCCGCCGACGCCGCGAGGACGCGGCCGGTGGCGGTGACGAGGACGCCGCTGCCGCGCAGCCCCCGCAGATGCGGCAGCAGCCGCGCGCGGAGCCGCTCGTCCCGCGCGAGCATCTCGTTCTCCAGCCGCGACTCGGCCAGCCGGGCCGCGGCGGCGACGAGCGCGACGGTCGCCGGATGCAGCGCCTCCACGGTCGCGCTGACGTCGATGCAGCCGACCACCCGCCCCGAGTCGGGGTCGATGATCGGCGCGCCGGCGCACGACCAGCGGTGCAGGACCTGGGCGACGTGCTCGGCGGCGTACACGTACTCGGGACGGCCGGTCGCGAGCGCGGTACCGATCCCGTTGGTCCCGACGGCGTCCTCCGACCAGCGGAAACCCTCGGTCAGCCCGATCGCGTCGGCGGCGCGCCGGGCGGCCGGCGGGCCCTGCGTCCACAACGCGTTGCCCGTCTCGTCGGTGATCACCATCAGGTGCTCGGTCTCGTCGGCGACCCGCCGCAGCAGGTTCCGCAGCATCGGCAGGTGCCGTTCGAGGGGGTGCGCGGCGCGGGCGTCGGCGAGGACGTCCCGGTCGAACACCAGGGGCGCCGCGGCCACGCCCGCGTCGATCCCGGCATCCCGGGAACGCCGCCACGACTCGGCGATCGGCGGACGGACGGTCACCGGATCGTGCACCACCATCAGTCCCTTTCCCGGGAGCGAACCTCGGAGAGAACCTCGGCCCGTCTGAGGATCGGTCCATCCGCGGGCGCGGCGCAACCGATTCCACGGATCCCGCCTGGCCGGATCCGGGCACGTTCCGTGATCGGACGATCGCAACGTGCATGCAACGTGCCGCCACCTACCGTTACCGGCGCTGGGGAGCGGAAGGGCCATCCTGTGGATCCGCCGTCCCGCGCGCGTCCGGGGGGAATGCGCGCGGGACGGCGCCGCGCCCCGCGTCACGGGGAGGACGAAGAACGCATGCTCTGCCTGACCTGTCACCGTGTCCGCCCGGCCCTGAGCCCGGCGGACTACACCGCCGAACGCGCCTGGCTCATCGTCCGGCAGGGGCTGTGCACCTGCGGGCCGCCGCCCGCGCGGACCCGCCCGGCACCGCGCCGCAAGCACGCCCGGTCCCCGGAAATAAACATCTGAGTTCACAAAATGTTCACGGTCGGTTCGCCTACAGTTTAAGGAGATTCCATCCGACCTGCCCCTTGGAGGGAGCGCCATGACCGTGATCCCGGGTCTCGTCCGCCGCGCCGCCGCCGAGGCGGAGCGCCATCTGCGCGAAGGCGTCGGCCTTCTCGTCAGAGTCGGGCGGGATCTGGAACGGTCGGCCGAGCTCGGCCGGGTGCTGCCCTCCTACATCGAGCGTGTCGCGATTCTAGAGCAGGCCGTCCGCGACCAGGACACCGAGCTCCGCACGATCCGCACCGAACTCGACTCGCTGGTCGTCCAGCTCAACGACCGGCTGCTGCCCCGCATCGACGAGCGCATGGACGACACGGAGCGTGACCTGGCCGCCGTCGCCACCAGCATGATCCGCACCGGCCGCGACACCGTCGGCCACCGCACCCGGCTGGAGGCCGCCGAGCGGCGCCTCGCCGAACTGCGCACCAAGATCGCCCAGCTGGAGCAGCGGACCGGGCTGTGGCGGGACCTGCAGTCCACCGTCGCCAGGTTCGGCGACGACCTCGACGCCATGCGCGCCCGGATCCCGCTGCGCGCCGCCGAGCCCCCGGCGCCCGCCGACGCCTCGCCCGCCCCGGTGCAGAACATCACCGACCGCCCCGCATAGCGGCCCCGTCCCGCACGGAAAAGGGCATTGCCGGACGTCCTGGAGAATGGACGCATGACTCAGCCGTCCGACATCGCCCCGCCCACCGTGCCGCCCGCCGTGCGCGGTTTCGCCAGCGACAACCAGGCGAGCGTGCATCCGGAGATCCTCGCGGCGCTGGCCGGGGTGAACGACGGGCATCAGCCCGCCTACGGCGACGACGTCGTCACCGGCCGGCTCCGCGAGGTCGTCCGGCGGCGTTTCGGCGACCGCGCCGAGGTGTTCCCCGTGTTCAACGGGACGGGCGCGAACGTGGTGTCGCTGCAGGCGATGTCGGACCGGTGGAGCGCCGTGGTGTGCCCGGAGTCGGCGCACATCAACACCGACGAGTGCGGCGCGTCCGAGAAGATCGCCGGGCTGAAGCTCGTCACCGTGCCCACGCCGGACGGCAAGCTCACCCCCGCCCAGGTCGAGGAGTACGCCACGGGCTTCGGCAACATCCAGCGGCGGCAGCCCGCCGTCGTGTCGATCACCCAGAGCACCGAGCTCGGCACCGTCTACACCCCGGAGGAGACCGCGGCCGTCGCGGCGGCGGCGCACGAGCGCGGCCTGTCGGTCCACATGGACGGCGCCCGCATCGCCAACGCGGCCGCGTCCCTCGGCCTGCCGCTGCGCGCCCTCACCACCGACGCCGGCGTGGACGTGCTGTCGTTCGGCGGCACCAAGAACGGCCTGCTGCTCGGCGAGGCGATCGTCGTGCTGAACCCGGACGCGGTGAAGGGGCTCGCGTACCTGCGCAAGTCGAGCATGCAGCTGGCGTCCAAGATGCGGTACGTGTCCGCGCAGCTCGTCGCGCTGCTGGACGGCGACCTGTGGCGGCGCAACGCCTCGCACGCCAACGCGATGGCCCGCCGCCTGGAGACCGCCGCCCGCGCCGTCCCCGGCGTCGAGATCACCCGGCCCGTGCAGGCGAACGCGGTGTTCGCGATCATTCCGAAGGACGTGGCGGAGCAGCTGCGCAAGCGGTTCTTCTTCTACGGCTGGTCCGAGTCGACCGGCGAGGTCCGCTGGGTCTGCTCGTTCGACACCACCGAGGACGACGTGGACGCGTTCGCCGCCGCGCTCGCCGAGGAGATGTCCGCCTGACCAGGGGCGCATCCCGATCATCGGGAGTGCGTCCGCCCGCCGCGCGGCCCGCGCGTTATCGTGTTACCGAACACCATTCGGTACAGGAGGCGAGCCCGATGGCCAACCGCACCTTCGTCGTCGGCGTGGGCATGACCAAGTTCGAGAAGCCCGGCTCCCGCGACTGGGAGTACCCCGACATGGCCAAGGAGGCCGTCGGCAACGCCCTGCAGGACGCAGGCGTCGGCTACGACACGGTCGAGATGGCCTACGCCGGCTCCATGTACGGATCGATGGGCCAGCGCGCCCTCTACGAGACCGGCATGACCGGCATCCCGGTGATGACCGTCATGAACGCCTGCGCGACCGGCTCCAGCGCGCTGTTCCTCGCCCGCCAGGCCGTCCGCGGCGGCCTCGCAGACTGCGCCCTCGCCCTCGGCATGGAGAAGATGAAGAAGGGCTCGCTCGGCGCCGGCATGGGCGAGTCCAAGGTCACCATCGTCGACCACCACCTGCGCTCCATGACCGCGGGCCGCGAGTGGGAACTCGACAAGGCGCCCATGCCGCAGATGTTCGGCAACGCCGGCCGCGAGCACATGGAGAAGTACGGCTCCACCCCCGACCACTACGCCTGGATCGGCTGGAAGAACCACAAGCACTCGGTCGACAACCCCTACGCGCAGTTCCAGACCGAGTACTCCCTCGACGACGTCAAGAACGCGACGATGATCTTCGACCCGCTGACCAAGCTGCAGTGCTCCCCCACCTCCGACGGCGCCGCCGCCGCGCTCGTCGTCAGCGAGCGGTTCCTGGACGAGCACGACCTGTGGGACCAGGCCGTCGAGATCGCCGGCCACCACATCGCCACCGACACGCCGCAGAGCTTCCAGGACCACTCCTCCATCCAGGTCGTCGGATTCGGCGTCTCCCAGCACGCCGCCAAGAAGGCCATGGACGAGGCTCAGGTTTCCATCGACGACGTCGACGTCATCGAACTCCACGACTGCTTCAGCGCGAACGAACTCATCACCTACGAGGCGCTCGGCATGGCCGAGGTCGGCGAAGGCCACAAGCTCATCGACGACGAGGCCACCACCTACGGCGGAAAATGGGTCGTCAACCCCTCCGGCGGCCTCATCTCCAAGGGCCACCCGCTCGGCGCCACCGGTCTCGCCCAGTGCGCCGAACTGACCTGGCAGCTGCGCGGCAAGGCCGGAAACCGCCAGGTCGACGGCGCCCGCACAGCCCTCCAGCACAACATCGGCCTCGGCAGCGCCTGCGCGGTCGCCGTGTACAAGCAGTGTTAACCCAAGGGGCGACCCCCTGGAACCCCGTCACGGGCGGAAGACCGCTGCCCGGCCTGGACGTGCGACAAAGATTGACTCTTGTCTCAGGTTCGCTAGGCTAGAAGTAAGTGGTCACTGGTCAGGAGGTGCGATGCCCGCCCCGTCCTCGCCATCGGTCGTCACCGCCGCCGCCCGCACGGTCGCCCGCGCTCCGCTCGGGCCCGGCACGCTCCTGTGGCGGCACGCCGCCGACCTGCGCTCCCTGCTCCCCGGCGCCGCCGCCGGCCTCATGCAGCTCATGCACCCCGGCATCGGCGCCGGGGTCACCGAGCACTCCGCGTTCTTCGACGCCCCGTTCGACCGGATCCACCGGTCCGTCCCGCAGATCTGGGCGACGATCCTCGCCCCGGACGGCACCGACCGCGCCCGCGGCATCCGCGACCTGCACCGCGCGATCGGGGGCGTGGACGAGCGAGCCCGCCGCTACCACGCCCTCGAACCCGAGACGTTCTGGTGGGCGCACGCCACCTTCACCTGGGAGATCTTCAAGGCCGCCGAGACCTTCCACCCCGGCACCCTCACCGCCGAGGACCACGAGCAGATGTACGCCGAGACCGTCACCTGGTACTCCCGCTACGGCGTCAGCATGCGTCCCGTCCCCGCCGACTACGCCGGATTCCAGTCCAAGTTCTGGCACATCTGCGCCAAGACGCTGGAACTCACCCCGGCCGCCGCCCGCGCCCTGGAGATCGCCAAGCACGGCTCCGACACCGTCACGATCCTGCCCGTCGGCGGCGCCCGCCTCGACCGCGCCGGACGCCTCGTCGTCGAACGCCCGCTGCGCCTGATCACCTTCGGCTGCCTGCCTCCGATCGTCCGGGAACGCTTCGACGTCCCGTGGTCCCCGCTGGACCAGGCCCGGTTCGCCGCCCTCGCCCTGGCCAACCGGCAGGGGTACCGCATGATGCCCACCGGCATCAACCACTGGGCCCTCCGCAGCATGCTCCGCTACATCGGCGCGCAGACCCGCCCCGCGCGCTACCGCCCGGCGGCCTGACAGAGTCAACCCGCCGTGGCCGGGGAGGCAAGGCGGGGACGCAGGTCCTCACAGGCGGCGAGGATCCGGCCGACATCACCGTCGGTCAGGGCCGCGTGCGCGGAAAGGCGCACCAGCGTACGGCCCACCGACGCCGTCGGCGGGAACAGGGCCGCACTGAAGATGCCGCGGCCGACCAGGGCGTCCCGGAGCATGGTCGCGTCCGCCTCCGAGCCCGTCTCCAGCGCGACGATCTGCGAGTCGGACTCCACGAGGCGGTAGCCGAGCCCGGCCAGACCGTCCCGCAGGCGACGGGTCACGGCGCGCAGCCGCTCCCGGCGCCAGCCCTCCTTGCGGACGACCCGCAGCGCCGCGGCGAGGCCCGCGACGTCGTGCGGCAGCAGCGTCGAGCTGAACACCGCCGGAAGCGCGGTGTGGACGAAGTAGTCGGCGAAGCCCGGACGGTCGCAGGCGATCAGACCCGCCCGCCCCGGAAGCGCCTTCGCCAGGCTCGCCGTGCGGAAGTCGACGCGCCCGGTCAGGCCCAGCGCGGCGACCAGGCCCTCGCCGTGCTCCCCGTGCGTGCCGAGCGAGTGCGACTCGTCAACCACGAGCATGCAGTCGTACTCCTCGGCCAGTTCCACCAGCCCGGGCAGCGGGCACACCGAGCCGTCGGTGCTGTAGACGGCGTCCACCGCGATCACGCCGGAGCCGCCCACCTCGATCCGGCGGCGCAGGTGGCCGAGGTCGTTGTGACGGAAGTAGGCCATCTCCGCGCCCGCCGCCCGCGCCCCCTCCCACAGCGACATGTGCGCGAGAACGTCCAGGTAGACGGGGACGTCCGGCCCGGCGGCCACCTGCAGGAGCCCGGTGTTGGCGGCCCAGCCCGACGGGCACAGCACCCCGGCCCGCGCGCCCATGTGCCGCGCGAAGTCCTCGCCCAGCACGATCTGCGGGTGGTCGTCGGACAGGCAGAGACCGGCGGCCTGCGCGCCGCCGTCCGCCGCCCGCAGGCTGGCGATCATGGCCTCGGTGACCGCCGGATGCTCGGCGAGGGCGAGATAGTCGCTACAGGTCAGCATGATCGCCCCGCCGCCGGGGGGCGCGGGCGCGGGCCGCCGCCCGCCCCGGGTGCCCCGGAACACCCTGATGCGTTCGCCCAGCCGCTGGTGAGCGCTGGTCATGGTCGTCACTCTCCCCCGTCAAACCTTCGTCACGTCCCGTAGCGGAACCTAATCATAGTGTGAAAAGAATCTCGGGGGTGAGGCAAAGCCTACGGAGTGTAGCGAGGTTTGAGTGGAACGAATTATTCCGTTCTGCTATTGTGGAGGGCATGAGCGAGATCATCACCTCGGGCTGGACCATCCTCGACACCGCCCACGAGGCACTGCGCAACACCGTCCGCGACCTCACCGTCCAGGACCTCGGCCGCCCGACCCCGTGCGCCCAGTGGAGCGTCGCCCAGGTCGTCCAGCACGCCGCCGGCGACCAGCTCGCCTTCGCCTCCTCCATCACCGGCGAGCCCGGCCCCGGCTACAACCCCTTCGAGCCCTCCGGCACGCTCGACGGATCGCCGATGGACCTGCTGGAACCATCCGTGTCCGCATGCGCCGCAGCCTGGGCCACCGTCGACCGCGATGCCACCGAGACCCCGGTCCCCGTCCCGCCCGGGTCTCTCAAGCCGGAGACGGGCGCGGGAGCCGCCGCGCTCGACGCCGCCGTCCACGCCTGGGACATCGCCGTCGCCACCGGCCGCCCCTCCCCGCTCACCCCGGAACTCGCCCGGCCCCTGCTGGACGTCGCCAGGCAGATCGTCGAGCCGCTGCGCCAGTACGGCGCGTACGCCGCGGCCATCGACCACACCGGTGACGACGAGGTGGCCGCGCTCCTGCGCTACCTCGGCCGCGACCCGGGCTGGACGGCCTGACCCGGCCGTGACCTGCGGGCGCGCGGCCCGCAGGTCACGCAACGTTCGCATCGAGTGGTTGCGGTGGTCGCATACTCTTCAACGACGCAACCGGACAATAAGGTGTGGAGACGATCGCCGCAGGCACCGACCCCGCGGTGGGCGCCGAGCTTTCCGGCTTTGGCGCGCGCACTGCGACGCCGACCCTCGTCCAACGGGCCCGCAGGGCCCGTTGGGCCGTTCTCGGGGTGCTGCTGACCCTCGTCGTCACGGCCCTGATGCTGACCGTCGGCCCGCTGCGGACGGCCGCCGCGACGATCGGTCACATGCGCTGGGCCTTCCTGCCGGCGCTGGTCCTGCTCTCCCTGCTGCACTACGTCTTCTCCGCGGTCGCGCTCCGCGGCGCGTCCGGCCGTCCCCTGCCGCTGGTCACGACGACGATGACGCAGTTCACCGCGTCCGCCGCCAACCGGGTCACGCCGGGCGGCATCGGCGCCGCCGCGGTCAACACCCGCTATCTCGTCTGCCGCGGCGTGCCGCTGAGCCGCGCCGCCGTCGCCGTGGCGGTCCTGCACGTGGCCGGCGTCCCCGCGGACCTGCTGCTGATGGGCGCCGTCCTCGGCCTCGGCACCGTCTTCGGGCCGGGCGCCGGGAACGACCGGATGCTGGACGCGCTCGGCCACCACGCCGCCCAGGCCGCGGGCCTCGTCCCGCCCGTCCCGCTGCTCATCGCCGGCGGGGTGCTCCTGCCGGCCGCCGTGCTGTGGGGCCGCCGCGCGGCGCGCTCCGCTCCCGCCCGCAGGGCCGTCGCCGGCTTCGCCGACCTGTGCCGCCGCCCGCGCGACCTGGCGACCACCCTCGCCGCGTCCGCCGGGACCACGTTCGCCATGGGCGTCGCGTTCGCCATCAGCGTCCTCGCCATCCCCGGGACGGCGGTCGGCCCGGCGGACGCGCTGGCGCTCGTCGCCGCCTACCTGGTCGGCGCCGCGGCAGGCTCGGCCATCCCGACGCCCGGCGGGGTCGGCTCCACCGAGGCGGCGCTCGTCGCCGCGCTCGCCGCCCTCGGCATCGCCGCCGGTCCCGCCTTGCACGCCGTCCTGCTGTTCCGGGCGATCACCTTCTGGGCGCCGGTCCCGCTGGGTGTGCTGGCGTGCCGGACGCTCCGGCGCTGACCTTTACGTTGTAGATCACTAGATGCCGAAGACCGCCCTGGCGTTGCCGGACAGGAAGGCGTCCTTCGCGGCCTCGCCGAGGCCCAGTTCGTCCAGGCCATTGAGGGCCCGCTCGGCGGTCATCATCGGGTAGTTCGTGCCGAACATGACCTTGTGGTGCCTGTCCTGGGTCATGTACCGGACGAGCTCCGGCGGATACCTGCGCACCGTGTAGGCGGACGTGTCGATGTAGACGTTCGGGTGCTTGCGGCACACCGCGACCATCTCCTCCGTCCACGGGTAGCCGATGTGCCCGCCCACGATGACGAGTTCGGGGAAGTCGAGTGCGACCTGGTCGACGTACGGGATCGGCCGTCCCGTCTCGCTCGGGCGCAGCGGGCCGGTGTGGCCGACCTGTGTGCAGAAGGGGACGCCCAGTTCCACGCACTCGGCGAACAGCGGGTAGTAGCGGCGGTCGGTCGGCGGCGACTCCCACAGCCACGGCACCACGCGCAGGCCCTTGAAGCCCAGTTCGCGCACGCACCGCCTCAGCTCCCTGACCGCCTCCATGGGCTTGCGCAGGTCGACCGATGCGACGCCGGCGAGCCGGTCCGGCGCCTGCCGGACGAACGAGGCGACCTCGTCGTTGCTCACCAGGTCACCCTCCGGCCCGTACCAGGCGCTGATCAGGCCGACGTCCACTCCCCCGGCGTCCATCGCGGCCACCGTGGACTCGACCGGTATCTCCTCCGACGGAGGCTTCTGCCCCGTCCACCTCCAGAGCGAGTCCAGCATCTCGTGCTGCAGGAACCGCACCGTCCCGTGCTGCATCCACGCGTCAATCACCATGGTTTCCTCCCACCGACCGCCATGCGGCCTCGCTCAGGATCGCGACCTGCCCGGCGTCCGGCTCCGGGCTCTGGCCGTTCAGCCAGAGCCGGCACAGCTCCTGCGCGGGCCCCAGCCAGAGGACGAACGCGGTCACCGCGTCCACATCGGCAAGCGCGCCGTGCCGGGCCTGCACCCGCCACCAGCTGCGCACCTCCCGGAAGAAGGCCCTGTTGCGCTCGGCCAGTGCCTCGCTCCCGGCAGGACGTTCCGTGAACATGAACCGGGCACGCCCCGGATGCTCCCTGCAACAGCGCACATGGAACGCCACGGCGGAGGACACCGCCTCGCGCGCGTCGTCGTGCGCCTTCAACTCGGCCAGGAAAGCCTCCTGGTACATCGCGATGCTCTCGACGAACAGCGCCTCCGCCACCTGCTCCTTGCCGGCGAAGTGGTGATAGAAGCTCCCGACGCTCACCCCGCTCGCCGTCCGGAGCGCGCTCAACGTCGTCCCGGCGACCCCGTCCTGCCCGAACAGCTCCAGCGCCGCCCGCAGGACCCTCTCTCGTCCAGCCTCACTCACAGAACATTATTCTGCCATCCCAGAACAATGCTCTGGCGCCGGGGTCGCGCCGGCCTGCTAGCCTCGTCCGCATGTCCAGCCCCGAGTCCGACAGACGCTGACTCCCGGGCGGCTCCCCTGAGCGCGGGCCGCCTGCGGTGGGCTGCCTTCACCCTCTGATCCGAGGGATCTCTTCTCGCCATCGCCGTCCGTGACGACGCCGGACGGCCCTCCCGGCACGCCCCCCACCGATCAGCCGACCTGTTCGCCGATTCGGGAGTCTCCCCTTGCCATTCGCCGTCTACGTCCTCGGGCTCGCCGTGTTCGCCCAGGGCACCTCGGAATTCATGCTGTCCGGCCTCATCCCGGGCATCGCCGCCGACCTGCACGTGTCCATCCCCGCCGCCGGCCTGCTCACCTCGGCCTTCGCGATCGGCATGGTGGTCGGCGCCCCGTCGATGACGCTGCTCGCCCGCCGGTGGCCGCGCCGCCGCGCCCTGCTGGCGTTCCTGTGCGCGTTCATCGCCGTCCACGTCGTCGGCGCCGTCACCACCAGCTACGCGGTGCTGCTGGCGACGCGCGTCGCCGCCGCCCTGGCGAACGCCGGGTTCTGGGCGGTCGCGCTCGCCACCGCCACCGCGCTCGTCCCCCCTGCCGCGCGGGCCCGCGCAACGTCCGTCGTCGTCGGCGGCGTCACCGTCGCCTGTGTCGCCGGAGTTCCCGCCGGCGCGCTGCTCGGCGGGGCGTGGGGGTGGCGGACGGCCTTCTGGGCGGTCGCGCTGGTGTCGCTGCCCGCGGTGTTCGCGATCGCCAAGGCGATCCCGGAGGAGCGCCCGTCGGCGAGCAGCGCGGGGCGGGAACTTCGCGCCCTCGCCAGTGGCCGGCTCCTGCTGACCCTCACGGTCAACGCGCTCTTCCAGGGGGCGACGTTCTGCACCTTCACCTACCTCGCGCCGCTGGCCACCAGCGTCGCAGGGTTCGGTTCAGTCTGGGTCCCGGCGCTGCTGGCCCTCTTCGGGGCCGGGTCCTTCGCGGGCGTCACCATCGGCGGGCGGATCGCCGACGCCCACCCGGCCGCGCTGATCGCGGCCGGGATGTCGTCGCTGGCCGCCGGGTGGGCCGCCCTCGCGCTGACCGCGGGGAGCCCGGCGGCGACGATCGCGCTCGTGTTCGTGCAGGGCATGCTGGCGTTCGGGACGGGCCCGGCGCTGATCTCACGCGTCCTCGACCAGGGCTCCGCCGCGCCGACGCTGGCGGGCGGGTTCGCGACGGCCGCGTTCAACGTCGGCGGGACGATCGGCCCGTGGCTCGGCGGCACCGCGATCGGCGCCGGCCTCGGCTACCGCTCGCCCGTCTGGGTGAGCGCGCTGCTGATGGCCGGCGCGATCGCGCTGCTGGCCGGTCAGGCCTGCTTCTCCAGGGCCCGGAGGGCGGAGCCGGTCATGGCGGGCAGATAGCCGGACCGGTGGCCGAGCGCGGTCGGGTGGTAGGACGAGCCGATCGGGATCGTCACGGCGTTGAGCCAGCCGTCGCCGGAGCACAGCTCGTGGCCGGCGAACTCGTCCCGGACGTCGGACCAGGTGAACCCGGCGCGCCCGGCCGCCTTGGAGATCACGCCGTCCATGGTGTCGGCGGCGCCGTTGAGGGCGGTCCGCTTGGTGTTGCTCAGCCCCGCGCACAAGTTGACGATCTTGTAGAGGCGCGGATAGCCGAGCACCACCACGCGGGCCGACGGCGCCTTCGCCCGGATCTTGGCGTACACGGAGTCGAGCTTGCCGGGCAGCGTGTTCTTCATGTAGCTCTCGGCCTGCGCCACCCTGCTCTGGCACGACGAGGTCGACTCCAGGACGCAGGTCTGCATGACGTCGCTGAACCCGGCGTCGTTGCCGCCGACCGTGATGCTCACCAGCGTCGTCGAGGAACTGAGCGCCCCGAGCTGCCCACTGGCGACGGTGTCCGTCGTCGCGCCCGAGCAGGCGACGAACTTGTACGACTGCGTGGTGTGCGCCGCCGCCCACAGATTCGGGTAGGCGTTGGCGCTGCGGTTGCACGACCCGCTGCCGGGGTCGTAGTTCCCGGCCCCCGTGCCGGACGAGTAGGAGTCCCCCAATGCGACATAGCTGGTTCCGGCCGCCGAGGCGGATCCGGACCATGCCACTGAGCCGGCGGCGAAGGTCACCGCACCGAAAGCGACCAGACAGGGGCGGGAGAGACGCATCTGCACACTCCGGGCGACGTATCGAATTGTGTCGCCCGACTTATACCCGCCCCGCCATTCCCCCAAGCCCCAAACTGATCAACAGTGTTTGGCACTATCCGCCATTGCAATCCGAAATACGAGAATCTCGGACCGTCAAGACACAAGGAACAACAACCATTTTCGACTAAATAACGACCGCCTCAGGAATCACACCGGCCCCATTCGTGCTCCCCTGTCGCGGAGCGAACGCGGCAACGGCGGTCACACACGTCCACGCCTGCGGCCGGCCCGGAGTTCCAGCCGCTCCCCCTCGAAGCGTGCGCGGAAGCCGCGGTCGTGCGAGACGGCGACCACCGCCCCCGGGTACGCCGCGAGCGCACTCTGAAGGTCCTCGACCAGGTCGAGCGCGATGTGGTTGGTCGGCTCGTCGAGGACGAGGAGGTCCGCGGGCCGGGTCACCAGGGCCGCGATCTGCAGCCGCCGCCGCTGCCCCGCGGACAGGGCGGCGACCGGGATGTGCAGGTCCTCCTCGCGGAACAGGCCCAGGGCCAGGAGCTGCTCGGCGTACTCGTCCGGCGGCCCCGGCCGCCCGGCGGCGAACGCCGCGAGCAGCGGGAGCCGCGTGGAGCGCGCGGGTAGTTCCTGCGCGAGGTAGCCGATCCGGGCGGGGCGGCGGGCCGCGCCCGCGTCCGGCTCCAGGCCGCCCGCCAGTACACGCAGGAGCGTCGTCTTGCCCGCACCGTTCTCGCCGGTGACCAGCAGCCGCTGTCCGGACTCGATCGTCAGGAGCCCGTCCAGACGCAGCCGATCACCGACCCGTACGTCGCCGAGTTCGGCGAGAGGGTGCCGGGCCGGGCCGTCCGCCGCCGGCACCGCCGAGAAGCGGAGCGGTTCCGGCGGCTTCGGCACCGGGTCGCGCCGCAGCCGGGCCAGGTGCTCCCGGACGGAGCGCACCTGTCCGCCGAGCTTCGCCTCGCTGGACCGGCGGTGCTTGCCGAAGCCCTCCTTCGGGTCGCGGCCGGTGGTGGCAAGCCGCCTCTCCGCGGCGTCGAGCAGTTCCTCCGTGCGGGCCACGTCCTCGGTCCAGGCCGCGTACCGCTGCTCCGCGCCGCGCCGGGCGGCGGCCTTCGCGGCGCGGTAGCCGGCCCAGCCGTCGCCGTACCGGCGCACGGTGCGCTCGTCACGGTCGACTTCGAGGATCGTGGTGGCGATGCGCTCCAGGAAGCCGCGGTCGTGGGTGACCGCGACGACGGTGCCGCGGTGTGCGCGCAGGTGCTCCTCCAGCCAGCGCACGGCCACCGTGTCGAGGTGGTTCGTCGGCTCGTCCAGGAGCAGCAGTTCGGGCGCGGCGGCCAGCACGCAGGCGAGCGCGAGCCGCGACTGCTCACCGCCGGACAGCGAGCCGAGCAGGCGGTCGCGGGTGATCCGGACGAGCCCGAGCCCGTGCATCGCGGCGTCCACCCGGGCGTCCGCCTCGTATCCGCCGCGTTCCTCGTATTCGATCAGCAGTTCGCCGTACGCGGCGAGTTCCTCATCCGAGGCGTCTCCCAGCGACTCCTCCGCCGCACGGAGCGTTCGCTCCATCTCGCGCAGTTCGGTCAGGGCGAGGTCGACGGCGTCCTGCACGCTGCGGGACGCATCGAGGTCGAGGGTCTGGGCGAGGTGGCCGGTGCCGCCGGGGAATCCGACGTTGATCTCTCCGGCGTCCGGCGTCTCGGCCGCGGCGAGCAGCCGCAGCAAGGTGGACTTGCCGGAGCCGTTCTCGCCGACGACGGCGACCTTCTCACCCGGCCGGACGGTGAAGGAGATCTGATCGAGGACGGTCCGGGTGCCATAGGACTTGGTGACGTCCTTGACGGACAGCTGCGCCACGGCGACGGGAGTGACGGCGGGCAGCACGGTATGGGCGCGGTCGCGCATATGACTTTCCCTGGGCTTGCGAAGGGTCTACGGGCAGCAGAAACGGCGGCATCGGCCGTGCCCGGACTCAGACGAAGAAAAGGAAAGCCATGCCCGCACCATACCGCGGGGTCAGGGGTTTCGAGGGCGGCGGATCTTGCGCCAGCCGGTGCGGGCGTGGGCGTTCAGGCGGGTGCTGACGCGGCGGGCGGCGGGGAACTCGGTGCCGAGCAGGCCGAGGCCCGCGAGGATCGCGACGATGCCGGGGCCGGGAAGGACGAGCATGGCGGCACCCGCGACGATCAGCGCGGTGCCGGCGATCGCGACGCCGATCTTGCGAAGGAGGCGGACGGGCGTCCGCCCCCGGGCCTCGGGTGACGGATCGGTCTCCGAGCCGGAACGGTCCATCGCGGTCGTGGTCACTTCGCCTCCCCCGGACGTCTTGTCATTGGGACGAACCGGAACCGCGTCCGGGATCCCGATCGCGGCCGGTGTGGCCAGCGTCACACCCGGGCCGAGCCGGGCATGGGACGGGCGCCCGCGGCGGCTAGCATCTCGATCATGAGGATCCCGTCCGGCGTGCCGCGGCGTGCGCGCGGCCGCTCCGGGGCGCTGGCCGCGCGGGTCTGGAGGCGGCTGGGCGGGCCGATGCAGTGGCGGCTCGCGCGGCTCCGGCACCGCACGTTCCTGGTCTATGCCGGCGGGATCGTCCGGGACGAGCAGGGACGGATCCTGCTGCTGCGGCACCGCATGTGGCCCGCGTACAGCGCCTGGGGGCTGCCGGGCGGGTACGTCAACGCCGGTGAGCGGCTGGAGGACGGCGTCGCGCGCGAGGTGCGGGAGGAGACGGCCCTGAAGGTGGAGGTCGCCGGGCCCCCGCTCCATCTCGCCAGCGGATTCCGGCACCGGGTCGAGACCTACTACGAGGCCCGGGTCGTCGGCGGGCGGCTCGACCTGGACGCCGGCGAGATCCTTGAGGCCCGCTGGTGCCCGCTGGACGCGCTGCCGGACGAGATGTCCCCCCGGCTCCGGAGCGTCATCGCCTCGCTTGACCTCAAGCACGGTTGAGATTGCAGCCTTGAGCGCATGATCCTCACCGACCTCGAACGCGAATACATCGCCGGGCAGCGGCTCGGCCGCCTCGCCACCGTCGGCCCCAAGGGCGACCCGCAGAACAATCCCGTCGGATTCAGCTACAACGCCGAGACCGGCACGATCGATATCGGCGGCTGGAACCTCGCCAAGTCCCGCAAGTACCGCAACCTGGAGCACAACGACCAGGTCGCCTTCGTCGTCGACGATCTGGCCTCGGTCAGTCCGTGGAAGGTGCGCGGCATCGAGATCCGGGGACGCGCCGAGACCGCCGTCGTCGAGGCGGTGGAGGGCTCCCATTTCGGCGGCGACATCATCCGCATCCACCCCCGCACCGTATTCAGCTGGGGCATCGACCCCGGCTCGGAGAAGAACATGACCAAACGCACGATCGAGTAGCGCTGAGGGCGGCGCCGGTGGCGTCGCCGATCTTCACCGGGGATCGCCGAGGAACGGGCTCGGGGTGCCGTGCCAGGTGACGAGGAGGGTGTCGCGCGCCCGGGTGGCGGCCACGAACAGCAGGGCGCGGGCCCGCTGGAGTTCCCGCCGGTACCGGGCCGGGTCGGAGTGCTCCCACTTGCGCAGGTAGCCCTGCGGGACGAGACCGTCGCAGACCCCCGCGATGATCATGTGCTGGTATTCGAGGCCCTTGAAGCGGTGCATGGTGCCGACGTGGACGACGTCGTCGACGCGCGGCCCGTCCGGGCCGATGGAGGTGGCGGCGATGCCCGCGCGGGCGAGGCGGGCCTCCACCTCGGCGACCATGGCGCGCTCCGGGACGCAGATCGCGATGGACGGCGCCGGCCCGTCGATCAGCTCGCTGACCTGGGAGGCGATGTGGTCGAGCTCGTCCTCCCAGGTCGCGGAGCCGTGCAGGACGGGCCGGTCCCCGCGCAGGACGGAGCGGTAGCCGCCGATCTCGTCGGTCTCGCCGTCGAGGTCGTCCCAGGGCTCCTCGCCGAGCAGCCGGACGGCGGAGCCGAGGATCTCGTGGGTGGTGCGGTAGCTGAGCGTGAGGCGGGTCGAGCGCCGGCCGCGGATGTTGATCCCGAGCACGCTCAGCGACACGTGGTTGTCGTAGAGGCGCTGGTGGACGTCGCCGACGAGGAAGATGTCGTCGGGTCCTTCGGGGACCATGGCGCGCAGCATCCTCCAGTGCGCGGCGGCGAGGTCCTGTGCCTCGTCCACGACGATGTGCTGGAAGCGGGGCCGCATGCGGGCGACGGAGCCGTCCTCGCGGTGGATGTTGAGGCCGTCCTCCTGGTGCTTCCTGATCCGTTCGGCGCGTTCCTGTTCGAGGCGGGCGGCGTGTTCGGCGACCTGCCGGTAGGTCCACAGGTTCTTCTCGTCGAGGCGGAGCCGGAACTTCTCGACGAGCCGCCAGATCTCGGCGCGCTGGGCGCGGCCGATGCTGCGGCCGCGTCCGGGCCGGCGGGTGCGGAAGTAGTCGGCGCGGGAGTGGCCCGCCATGCCGAGGATGACGTGGGTCCATTCGGCGTGCAGGAACTCGGGGTCCCAGTCGGTCTCGCCGAGTTCGAGGAGCAGGTCGCGCCATTCCTGGACGGCCTTGGTGTCGTCGATCCAGCGGCGTTTGCCGCCGGGTTCGGCGCGGGCCACGACGTCGGCGGCGAGCTTGTCGATGTTGACGATCTCGACGCGGGCGACGGTTTCGGGGCCGCCGAGTTCGAGCAGGCGCTTGCGGAGGTCGGCGGCGAGGTTCTTGGTGAAGGTGGTGAGCAGCACGGGCTTGCCGTCGCCGGGCGGGAGCCGGTCGACGAGGTGCTTCACGCGGTGCAGCGCGACGATGGTCTTGCCGGTTCCCGGTCCGCCGCTGACGCGGGCCGAGCCCTTGTTCCCGCGCTCGACGATCTTGCGCTGGCCGGGGTGCAGGAACACCTTCCAGCGGCCGAAGTCGTCCTCCAGAACGGCTTGCAGGTCGGTGTCGGACGTGGTGACCTGGGTGGCGGGCCGGGTGAGCGCGGTCGCGTAGTCCTCGGTGTCGACGGTCTCGGCGGCCTGGACGGGCGCGGTGACCAGGTCGAGGACCTCGTCGAAGGTCTTGCCGAAGTACAGCTCCAGCAGGACTTCCTCGGTGAGGGCCGGGGCCAGCTCGGTGAGCCCGAGGAGCTGCTCCTCGGTGGTGACGGTCCTGATCAGGGGCAGCAGGACGGCGGCGACGCCGAGCTGGAGGAGCTGCTCGTCGGTGAGGTCGGCGAACAGCGGCCGGGCCTGCGCGGGTTCGGGGGCCGGCTCGGTCCGCTCCGGTTTCTCAAGGACGGGCCCGGTCGGTGCCGGGGCCGCCGCCCGGGGCGTGGAGACGTTCTCCTCGACGCTGACGAGGTCGACGAACTCGATCGCGCCCGTCACATCGTTGATCTTGTACTGGTAGCGGTCGAGGTTGTCGTAGACGTCCTTGCGGTGCCGGACGGCGACGAGGATGTAGTCGCGGTTGCCGGCGTGCAGGAGCAGCGCCCGGTACTCGGCGCTGATCCGGGCGGAGTGGAGCCGGGTGTGGCCCTGGAGCCGCTTGAGGCGCAGCCCGCGCGCGTCGGGGTTCTTGCGGAAGTCGTGCTGGAACTCGTAGATGGCGCCCTTGACGACGCGCGGCAGCTTCTGGATCTCCTTGTCGGCCTTGTCGAGCAGCCGCAGCGTCGCCTCACCCTGCGTGGTCATGGGTTCCCCGCCTTGATCCGTTCCGCCAGTTCGTCCACGTTCCACCAGGTCGCCGTACGGGTCTCCCAGCCGGCCCGCGCGTAGGCGCGGTAGCGGCCGGTGGACTCGTCGTCGTTGCCCGCGAGGACGACGGCGACCTTGGCGTCCGGCCAGGCCAGTTCCGCCTGCCATGCCTGCTCGCCCAGCTCGTAGCCGACCTCGGGGGCGGGGGCGCCGCGCGCCATCAGGCCCCGCGCCAGCTCCGCCAGGCCCCGCTCGTCCGGGTCGAGGAGGTCGAGTGCTTCGGCCCAGGCGGGGTCCGGTGCCGGGGAGGCGTCCGGGTTGACCGCCGGGGACGCCGCGGGGCCCGAAGCGGGGGCGGCGCGCTCGCCCGGGGGCGGCGTGGACGTGCCGGTGGACTGCCGCATGTCCGGCGGGACGGCGTCCGGCTCGGGCCGCGAGTCGTGGACGCTGCCGGGCGGCAGGTCGTCGGGGTCCAGCGGCAGCAGGCCGAGGGTCGAATGGAGCCCCTCGCCGCCGGTGACGGCGAGGGCGGACGGGTCGAACCCGTCGAGGGCGGTGTAGGCGAGCTGTACTCCGTCGCCCGCGCCGTAGGAGAGGAACTGGAGGAGGTTCCCCCAGTACAGCCAGGCGCGCCAGCGGCGGCGGTGGGCGTCCTCGTCGGCGTCGATGGCGTCGGCCCGGTCGTCGATGACGGCGAGCGCCGTCCACGCCCGGGTGCGCCCGTTGGCGACGACGGTCAGCGGGCAGCCGCTCGCGTCCCGTGTCCGGGCGAGCATCAGTTCGCCGCGCGGCGGGGTCGGCAGGTCGTCGCCGCGCACCGCGGCGCCCAGGAGGTCGCCGATCGCTTCGGGTGCGGCCTGGCGGAGTTCGGCGCCGGGCATCACGAGGCCCGTCACGGCGGCCTCGGCCCGGCGCCGCCAGCGTTCGCCGTCGGGGTCGGACAGGAACGCCAGGAGCGTCTGGATCGGGTTGGCCCAGATCAGGTCGGCCAGCTCGGCCGGGTCTCCGCCGCCGTGGAGGTAGCCTTCGCGGGCCTTGGCCTGCGCGTTGCCCTGGTAGGGGATCCAGGCGGGCGCTTCGGGGAACCGGCCAGCCTCCCAGTGCTCGACGTCGTCCCAGGTGATCTGGAAGACGACGCGGCCGTGGGCGCGCAGCCGCTCGCGTTTGGCGGCGTCGCCGGCGAGGCGGTTGGCGTGCGGGGCGGCGTGGTAGTTGTAGCCGTCGAGGTAGAGGGCGACTTCGAGGGGCGCCCCGTCGAGCCGTTTGAAGTAGACGTCGGGGCGGGTGCCCTTGATGGTGTTCTGCAGGATGACCTGCCAGTGGACGACGTCGTCTCCGGCGGCGATGCGCAGGTGGGCGGTGCGGCGGTCGTTGAGGCGGGGGCCGGGGCTGATGGCGCGGCCGGTGCCGGGACTGCCCGCCCACCGCAGCAGCGCGTCCAGGAACCGGGCCTCCAGCTCGCTTTCGACCTGGTTGACGAGGGAGATGTCGTCGGTGCTGGCGACGGACGCGGTCTCCCATCCCTCCAGCAGGTCGGCGAGCATCTCGACGGCGAGGCCGCGGTCGGCCTTGTCGAACTCCTCGCCGCGGACGTGGGACAGCAGGCAGCGGTGGCAGGCGGCCTTGCCCTCCTCGTTGGCGCACGGGCAGTGGAAGACGACCTCGTACGCCTTCTCCAGCACTTCGCGGAACCCGGCCTCGGTGGACATGCGGTGCAGGTAGCCGGTGCCGCCGGGCAGGGTGTCGTGCAGGACGAGGAATCGGCGGCGGTGCCCGCTGTGGTGCAGGTGGTCGGGCATGGTGGCGGTGACGATCCGCAGGTGGGCGGGGTCGCCGCCGTAGCGGCGGGCGATCCCGGCCTTCAGCGCGGCCTCGAACGTGACGGTCCGCTCGGGGATCATCGTGGTGGCGATGGGGACGAGGATCCGCAGCGCCTCGGTGCGCAGTTCGTGCGCGAGGATCAGCGGTTCGTGCTCGACGTCGCCGCCGCGCCGCTGCGCGCACCAGGGCCGGTGGTGGCTGCGGGACGCGTCGTAGCCGGACGTGGTGCCGCCGCCGAGCCGTCCGTCCCCGTCGGGCGGGCCGTCGGCGGTGGCGCCGCCGCAGGTCCTGCAGACGTGGAAGGGGTTGAGGCGCCGCAGGTCCCCGGCGAACGGGTCGCCCGCGGGCCGTTCCATGCGCAGCGACCCGAGGTTGAACCGGCGGATCACGGCGCGGCGGGTGAAGTCGACGCCGAACACCCGCCTGGCGTGCCGCCAGGCTCCCGGGGCGATCTCGTCGCGGGGGATGTCGACGGCGACGGCGGTCTCGTAGAAGCGGCGCTGCCGCTCGTCGTGGTCGTCGCGGATGCGGGCGTCGTCGCGCAGGTCGTGGGCGGTGACGCGGGTGGGGACGAGGACGGTGTGCAGGCCGCTGCTGTCGCCGATGCGCTCGTTGCCGCAGCGCGGGCAGGGGCTGTGGTCCTCGCGGGCGGCGGTGGTGCGGACGTAGCCGCATTCCTGGCAGACGCGCCACTGCTGGTAGGCGGGGCGCTGCGGGGTTCCGATGTCCAGGCCGGTGACCTCGTGCCGGTAGCCGCGGATGTAGAAGTGGTTGCCGGGGGCCAGTTCGGTGAGGGCGAGGGACGCCGAGCGCTCGTACTCGCGGAGTTCGCTGTGGTAGCGCCGGTCGCCGCGGGCCCGGTCGGTGCGCTGCCGGTCGGCGGGGGCGGGGACCTCGCCCGTGTCGTCGCCGACGCGCTCCTCCCAGGTGATGGTGGCTTCGAGTGCGGTGGCGGAGTCGATGAGCGAGTAGTTGGGCAGCAGGCCGAGTTCGACGAGGGCGCCGTGCGCGTCGGCGCGGCCGATCTCGCCGATCCGGGCCTGCACGGCGCGGCGCTCGGCGCGCAGCTCGTTGCGGCGGTCGCGCTGCTGCCGGTCGGAGTCGATCATCTCGGCGATCGCGGCGTCGATGACCTCCAGCCGGGCGCGCAGGTCGGCGAGCCGCTCGTCCCAGGCCCGCGCCGCGGCGTCGACGCTCGCCTTGAGCCCGGTGGCGGCGAAGTCGCGGAGCCGCCGGGCGGCGTCCTCGGTGACGCCGGTCTCGGGGTCGCCCTGGGCGAACAGGGCGAGGAAGCCGTCGGCGAGAGCCTCGCCGCGGGAGAGGACGGCGTCCTGGAAGGCGGGCAGCCAGCCGGAGTCGCCGAACAGCGCGGACGCGACCCGCGGCATGGGCGGCAGGCCCTCGAAGCGGTCGCGGGCGGCGAGGTCGACGAGGTGCGCGGCGTACTGGCGCTGGAGGATCTCGACGGCGGACAGGTGGCAGCCGGGCGGCACGATGTCGCCCGCGATCATGTCGGTGGGGTCGGTCAGGTAGTAGCGGTCGCGCGGGTTCCGGCCGATGAGCGTGAGCAGGAAGGCGTTGCCGGTCCTGCGTCCGGCCCGTCCCGCCCGCTGGACGTAGTTGGCGGGGGAACGCGGCAGCGACGCCAGGACGACGGCGGACAGGTCGCCGATGTCGATCCCGAGTTCCAGCGTCGGCGTGCACGCCAGGACGTTCGGGTCGCTGTAGCGGGTGCCGTCGCGGAACTGCCGTTCGACGGTCTCGCGCTGCTCCCGGGTGAGGGCGCCGGTGTGCTCGGCGGTGATGACGCTGAACGGGCGGGCGCTGCGGTAGAGGCTGCGGTAGTAGTCGTTCTCGTACCGGTCGCCGCGGCGGGTGTCGGTGTCGAGCCGTCCAGTGCACCGGTAGCGCGGGCAGGGCGCCTCCGCCCATTCGCGCATCCGGTCGGGATGGACGGTCTGCTGCCAGTTGCAGACCGGGCAGTACACCCCGGCGCCCTCGACCTGGTCGTCTTCGAGCCGCCACACCTGGACGTGGCCGGGCCGCAGCCCGAACACGGGGGTGGCGCCGTCCCCGGCGGTACGCCGCGCGATCACGTCCTCGTCGGTGAGGACGGTCAGCAGCCGGGACAGGTACTGGCCGGACGCGCCGGGTTCGATGCCGAGGCAGCGGGCCGTCCAGTCCTGGAACCAGGACTGCCGCCCGGTGATGCCGTCGAACTCGCTGCGGTTCTTCGGCGCGCCCAGCACGAAGCGGGGCGCGGACAGCCCGCGCGGGAACGCGGGCATCCCGTCGGGGCGCCTGCCCCAGATGGTCATGTACCGCTTGGTGCCGGCGCCGTCGATCCACGCGTCCAGCCAGTGGTGCTTGATCGCGCCGCGCATCCGCATGCGTTCCAGCAGCCCCCGCACGTACGCGACGTAGGTGTCGTGGCCGGGCAGGCCGGTCAGCGCGGCCGGTCCGGCGAGCTGGAGGTCGCGGGCGAGGCCGGCGATCCGGTCGATGTCCTGGACGGCGACCTCGGCGGCGGCGGTCCGGGTGAGTTCCAGGGTGCGGCCCTGCCGGGAGCGGAGGCCGAACTCCATGACGGACGCGAACGCGAGCCGCTCCCCGATCAGCGTCCACGTCCGCGCGGACCCTTCGGTCTCGCCCGCGAGCAGAGCGTCCACGTCGTCGCGGTCGTGCAGGTCCGGCGGCACCACCGAGGGGAGGTATCGAGGGTCGCTGGCCTCCTTGACGGTCTCGGAGATCAGCTCGTGCAGCGGCTTGGGCCCGTCGGCGCCGTCGAGCTGGGACGCGAGGAGGAGCCGCAGCGAGAACCCGTACGACCGGTTGGCGACGAACCCGGCCCGGTGCGCGGCGTCCTGCACGGAGTCGTTGAACAGGAGGGTCTTGCGCTCCTGCTTGTCGAGCTGGCCGCCGGTGAACAGTTCCGTCACCGCGACGGACGCCAGCGCCGCCAGCCCGGAGCCGAGGAACCGCGTCCCCTGCTCCATGCCGCAGGCGGGGCACCGGTCGTTCTCGGCGTCCCGGTTGCTCTCCTTGGAGTGGCCGAGGTCGGCGAGGACGAACACGTCGCGGAAGTCGCTCCTGGTGGAGTTCTCCAGGTCCTTCTCCGGGTCGAGCGGCCGGACGTGCCGGCCGTTCGCCGCCAGGACCAGGACGTTCGGGCCGCCCTGCCCGCCCGCCGCCCGCGCCTCCACCTCGCGCCGCGTCGCGCTGATGAGCGGCCGTACGAGTCGTTTCTCCGAGATGCCGGACCGGTAGATGCGGGCGGCGTCGCTGACCAGGTCGTGCGGGTCCCGCTCCGGGGAGATCGCCGCCCACCCGGACCGTCCGCAGTGGCGGCAGTACACGGCGGGCAGGGTCTCCCGGCCGCCGCCGGTGAGCGTCGTCTCCGCGTCCATCGGAGGCGGGGCCTCCCCGAACCAGGCGAACCCCGGGCGGGGACCGACCGCGCGCAGCAGCCGCGTCACCGACCGGACCCACAGATGCGTTTCGACGTGGAGGAACGGGCGGCTCGCGTCGTCCGGGTCGCGGGCCTCGGACAGCAGCGCGACGAACCGTGCGAGCGCGGTCGCGGCATGCTTGGGCGAGAGGCGGATCGCGTTGCCCCAGCTGTAGGCGCCCTTACGCGGGAGGAGTTCGAGGATCTCCCCGAGCGTGTGCGGCCTGCCGTCCAGGACTTCGAGGACGGCGCTGGTGAGGATGTGCCGCCGCAGCACCGCGCCGAGTTCCTGCGGGGTGAGCGCGTCCCGCCCGGTCACGGCCTGCATGATCTGCGCCATCGCGCCGCCGTCGTCGTGCGGGTCGCGGATGAGCGCGAGTTCCTGCGGGTCGGGGAGCGGAAGCGTGTAGTCGATCCCGTCCTGCTCGATGAACTCGTCGGCGCTCTGCCGGTCCTCCCCGATCACCGAGTCGGACTCGAAAGGCGTCCCGAACACCGTCTCGGCGACCCGCCTGATCTCGGCCCCGTCACCGCCCTCCCCCAGCGTCGCGCTCGTCGCGACCGGGCAGATGTTCCCCAGTGGCCGCCCCGGCTCGCTGTGCCCGAGCGCCGCCGCCAGCCGCCGGAGCAGCATCGCCACGTCGGTGCCCTGCGCGCCGTCGTAGGTGTGGAACTCGTCCACGACCACGTAGGCGAGGTCGGCGTCCTCCCAGAGGGGAAGGTCTTCGGCCCGCTGGAGGAGAAGGTCGAGCATCTTGTAGTTGGTGATGAGGATGTCCGGACGCGACCGCCGGATCTCGGCACGCTGCGTCAGCACGCGGGCGTAGCCGGTCTTGGGCGTGTCACCGATGTAGAGGGCCGCTGTGACGTCGCCGAGGCCGGGCTGCTGGAGGTAGTCGTTGAGGCGCTGGGCCTGGTCGGTGGCGAGGGCGTTCATCGGGTAGAGGAGGACGGCCTTCACCCCGGCCTTGCCCTCCGCCCGCCGCCTGCGGCAGTGGTCGAGCACGGGAATCAGGAACGACTCGGTCTTGCCCGACCCGGTCCCCGTCGTGATCAGCGTCGGCCGCGCCTCATGGTCGAAGGTGGTAAGTCGCCTGAACGCCGCAGCCTGATGACGGTACGGAACGAACCCGGCCGGCGCCCACTGGAGCAGTCCCCGCCACCCGTCGGGCTCGGTGCGGAACGGGGTGCGGATGCGGAGGTAGGGGCCGCGGAAGATGCCCTGCTCGGGATGGTTGAGGAAGCGTTCCAGCCCGTCGCGCACCTGCTCGTCCGCCAGCGCGAACGTCGTCGTGAGGTACTGCGTCAGATTCCGCCGAACCTCCTCGGCCGCCAGCGTCGGCCTCATCTACACCGCCCTTTCGTCCACCTGCGACAGGCTATCTACGCATGGTGACAGTCCCAGGCCGTTCGGGCGGGTCGCTGTGACCGCCACCGGTCAATCGACCAGGTCGGCGCGGATGAGTGCGGCAGATGGCTCCGGCGATAACGAGCCTCGTGCGGCCGCGCGCTCAGCGGCGTGTCCGGCGGGTGAGGACGCGGCCGAGGACGGAGGCCAGCGCCACGGCCCCCGCCGCCGCGCCGACCTGAAGTATCCGGGCGCGGCGGGAGCGGGGACGTTCGGAGGGAGGGACGGGGGCCCGGTTGTACTCCTCGTCGAGGATCTGGTGGAAGCGGCGGGCGCGTATCGTCTCGGAGGTGCTCATGCGCACTTCGCGGGCTTCGCGCCAGTAGGAGCGTCCAGGGTGGGCGCTGAACATCTCGCGGGAGATGGCGCGCAGGCGCGTTTCGGGGAGTGCCTTCGTCTCGAAGGACATCTGCCATTCAGAGATGATCATGTTGATGTACATGAGCTGGCGGCGGGCCTTGCGGTCCTCGCCCTCCGGCACCGGGCCCCATGCCGCGTCGAGGTCGGGGGCGTCCATGGCCATCTTGAGCAGCTCGGCTATCGCAATGCGACGCGCCTCTTCACGCGCGATCTTCGTCTCGCGCGCCTGAAAGATGAGAGTGGCCACGATGCCGACCAGGGCGACGGCGGCTAAGAGCGCCGACGCCGCGCCGTAGGTCTGGCCGATAAAGCTCAGTCGTTCCCAGCGGGCGGTCGGCCCCTCGAACGCGCGCAGGGCCCACGGGGAGGCGCCGAGGAGGCCGAGGGCCACAATGGCGAGGAGGCTGAGACTGAGTGTTCTCAGCGCTCTGCGACCCATGCGAACGGAAGGCATCCAGAAACGATAGATCAAACCGCCGGGGCGGGTAGCGAGGCCACTTCCCGCTCGAAGAAGTCGAGCAGAGGCTCGCCCTTCCGGAACAGGCGGGAGATCTCGGCCGCGGCCGTGCTGATCGCATGGGACGCGTTGATGCGTTTGGCCCCGTTCGGCGTCCAGTCGGGGAGGTAACGGACCTGGTAGAGGACACGCCTGCCGATTATCACGAGCTCGGGCAACTGGCGGCGGGTTTCGAACGGCGCGAGTTCGGCGGCCGGGACAACGCGCAACTCGAAGCCCACTTCCGCGAGCATCCGCAGTGCGTAAAGCTCCCATTGGACGTAGGGGGTCAAGGGCTGTTCGACCACACGGACGCGCTTGATCTTCAGCCCCTGCCGCCTGTTGTGGCGGGCCTCCGTACGGACGGCCTCGCGGTCCTGCTCAAGGAGGTCCAGGGCGCGCCGCCAGTCACCGGAACGGAACGCTTCCCAGCTTGGATCATCCACCTCTCGGAACGTCTGGGAGCGTTCGAGCTTCCAGATCACACCTCGCAGACCTTTGACGTGGCGGGCGAAGTCGCTGTGGTAGGCCGCGTGGTCCAGCTCGTCACCCGAGAGCCGGGGGATCTCGTCAAGCATCTCGGATGTCCGGTTTGGCGGCGGAGAGCAGGCGACCAGAGATGATCACAAGGCGCTCGTCGGGGCCGATGCTCACGCCCGGCGGAAGCCGATCGCCGTACGCACCGGTGGCGTCGCGGCCGATCACAGCGATATCGCCGTTGTCCAGCTCCCAGATCTCCGGGCAGTCCTGGGTGGTGCGGCTGTCCCCCACCTCGGCGGCCGTCTTGCCCAGCCGCCGATGGAACCCCGCACCGTGGTCGGCTTCCCACGGCCTGGCCATGATGTAACTCACTTCCGGTTGCGGGTGCGTCAGCAAAAATTTTCTCTCACCGGCACTGGAGTGACAAGGTCTGTCCAAAAAGTCCATTCGGCGGGGAGTTGCACGCAAAGGTGGATTGAGAAGCCGAAAACTTCGTGGCGTAGAAGACGATCAGCGCTCTTCGCTGGTCGGCGACTTAACCGCATATCGACCCACTCTTTGCAAAGCGCCGGGCGGACGCATTCCGAACTGCTGCACGGCCTCGACCGATGGTTGGCCTCTTCCGGCCAGCCGAGGGGTGAGCGCTCACGTCCTGGCACGCTGCACCGGGCACACGGGGCCAACGTCGTCCAGGACGACAGCAAGGCCGGTCCTGCGGTGCCAGGTGGACGGTGTCCAGCGCACGAACGGAACGCTGCCGCCACCGGATCACCGACGAGGTATGCCACACGACGGGGGCACATGGCCCTATCGGGGGCCGAGAGCGATGGACGTCCCGCCTCACGAAGCCGACAGGAACTTCCCGCGGCGGCACAGCCCGGAACGGATGGAAAAGCCAACCAGGTCGTGCGCGTTCAGCGTTGTTGCACAGCCGCCAGCCACTCCACAGCGGCGACCGCCAGCCCCGGCTCCGGACCGGCCTCAGCCGGCGTCGCTTCCATCGTCGAGACGCAGTCATTACGACCAGCCGGGAGTGTCACGTGTCCGGGTACGCCCTGACGCGTGAGGCCGCAGCGTCCGCCGGGCAGGCGGCGGGACGGCCGGACGTCCCCTGGACGTGCGGAGGCATGGCGGCTTCTTCGCGTGCGGCCCCGCAAGCCGGCCCCGGGAGATGCCCTGCTCGGGATAGTTGAGTAACGCTCCAAGCTGTCGCGCGGCTGCTCGTCCCCCAGCGCGTACGCGTCGGGAGGTACCGCGTCAGACTCGCCGCCCCTCACGGGCGACCGCCAGCGCCGGCCTCGTCCTGCGCCCCTCCAACCGTCCACTCCCCGATGAGCTGGCCGATCTCGAAGCGTCCTTGCTCCAAGACCGGCCCGCGTACTCATCAAGCCTGGTTGAGAGCCCCATCCTTGATCGTCTGCAACAGGCTTCCGAGCTGTGCCCGATCCACGACGAGCCGTCCGCCTTCCGGATCCTTGGAGTCCCTGACTCCGACCCCCTCGGGCAATGCGGCTAGCTCGACACATGCCTCATCGGTCGCGCTGCCGCTGCGGGAACTCTTGCGCCAGTAGATCGTCATGAGAAACCTTCCATGATCTGGACGATCAGGGTCCTGGACGCGTCTTCGCTCAGCGCCTTCGCCCCGATCATCTCGAAATCTACGGCGAGCTCACGCACTTCGACAGGATCTTGGACCAACCGCCCACCGTGGAAGGCACCGATGTAGGCGACGTCGACCTCAAGGCTCATGACCTGGAACGGCCCGTTAAGGCCGATGTGCGCACCGACCTTCCTCGGGACGACGCGGATGATCACATCCGGCCGCTCACTGAGATCAAGCAGATGCTGGAGTTGCCCCCTCATCACATCGATACCTCCCACCGGACGATCTAGAGCGTCCTCATCCAGCAGGACGAGCAGAACAGGCGGATTCGGACGTGCGAAGATCGCGTCCTGCCGAGCAACCCGCGCCGCCAGTGAGCGGTCGACGTCCTTGACACCGGCCACGGCAAGGAACGCTCGCGCGTAGTCATCTGTCTGCAATGGGACGGGGATGACCTGTCCCTGGTAGATCCGGATGATTTCGGCCTTTGATTCGTACTCGGTGTACTGCCGGAACCAATCTGGATCATGAGACGTGTTGGCGAAGTAGATCAGCAGCTCGAACAGGTGCGGGGTGTTGTACCGCGCATCGAGCTTCCTGGCCTGGTCATCGCCGAGCTTGAGCCTGCCCGCCTCGATGTTGGAAACAGTCGAACGAGCAGCGTTGATGATTTCACCGCACTGGGCCAGCGAGAGACCGTGCTGCTCCCGCTCAAAGCGCAGGGCGTACGCCAGAAAGTGCCATAGGGAGATCTTGGGGTCGAGGGGGTCTCGGACGCGAGCCACGCCGCCTCCTTTGTTTCCGATTATCGGAGATACACAGGAAGGTAGCCCCAACTGCTCATCCTTGGGGGAGAAACAAAGAAACAGCGCCCGAGAGGCTTGACGATGATCACAACGCCCGACTGCCTACTGATGCCCATCCTGGCATCGAAGGCGGCACCCGGCCTGGCGCGCACGCTCACGCGATCGCGCCTGCACAATTGGGGCTACATGCACATATCGGACGATGCATTCCTGATCGCCTCAGAATTGATCACCAATGCCGTGACGGCCACGCCCGGCAAGGAGATCCGCTACCAGTGCAGCCGAGACGCGGCCGGCGTCCTCATCGCCGTCTGGGACGCCAGCCCGTCGAGCCCACGAGTTCGCCCAATGATCGAGTTGACGCTCGACACGCTGGACCTCTCCGAGGAGCACTGGGACGACAACGGCGGCCGGGGCCTCCCGATCGTCGCGACACTCGCCGCCGAGTGCGGCCACACCTCGGATCCGTCCGGCGGCAAATGGGTCTGGGCCCGCCTCAAACCGTGACGCCTGCGGAATCGACAGCGGCGTGTCGCCTCTGTGACACGTCCCATGGGGGCAACACGCCGCAAGTCAACGCCCGACGCCGCCGCATCCAAGGCCCGGAAGACGATCCAAAGCGCGCCGCACCATCATCACGCGGACGAGCCCCCACTATCGGGCGTCCACCCCTCAGCCGTCGCTCGCCGCGCCCGCTCAGAAAAAGCAGCATGCGCCTGCCGATACTCACCCTCCCGATCCGCCTTATAGAAGGGCGCCTGATACCCCTCAGGCGGTGGCACCTTACTTGGACTTTCCAAATGCTCCATCAGTTGACTGTAATGCTCTTTGCCCTGCCCATGACCCCATTGATTGAAATTGGCAGCTATCTTACGTCCCTGAGCGTCAAACCACATCTCAGATTCATAGTCAACGAGTTGAGGGAAGCGGGAACGATAGAGAGCAATCAGGCCAGCCACATCGATACCAAGCAAAATTGCAGCGAGGGCATCCAGTTCCACCAGGGCAGCCCTGCGCGAAAACTCGGTGCGCAGCGGTGTCGATGGAGTCCAGTGCTCTCCTTCTTCACCCAAAGGCGGAATCCTCGCCCAGGCTACAGCCCACGAGTCTTGCTGCCACTGTTCTTGATAAAGTTCTGACCAGAGATCAGCGTATACTCTAGTCAAGCAATTAAGCCGCAAGGTACGCAGAAGCAAGGCGTCAAGTAGGGGATGTCGGGGGTCAGGCACGGGCATCGCCCTGGCCTCCCCTTGCTGAAGATCAGCGCGCCCGGTTGCCCGCACAAGATAATCAAGGGGAAGCGATGCCCAGAAGCCTGCGACGCCAACAGTTTCTCTATTGCTCTTCAAAGCCATCGAATGAACTGCGTGTATATGAGCCGGGCCTGGTGGAATCAGCGCCGCGAATAGACTTCTTTCAGTACTAAAAGGAATCCTCCTCCGCCAGGCTACGCGATAGAAATCCGTATATGGTCTCCGAACAATATTCCCACGATCGGCCTTCGGACTCGCGTTTCCCTCGACAACAATAGGATGCGGCCTGGCCGCCACTTCATCCTCTGGCGTCAGATTGTTCGTCCTTGCGTCTGAGGTAACTGCGGTGTGCGCTATTCCGCCATCGAAAGCCCGATAGTCAACCCAAGTGTCCTGCGCCTGTCGATATTTTTCAGTGCTGCAGGACCGCTGGTAGTCACTACTTGGCACAGCATCGGGATTCAACTTGTTCAAGTCAACCGGCTTATCTGTATGCTTCATAGCAGGAGGCTGCTTCGCGAAGGGAGTGGCAATAGAGAACTGGGGGCCACGAAGAATTACCTCACCCCAATCGCTAGCCATAAAAGTGGCCCACCGGATAAGCCCATTCTTCTTGGCCCCAGACTCGTCATACCCTCTGCTAATTCTTGGATTGAAATCCGCCAGCCTCGGCGAGGCATTCGCAAGAGCATCAATCGCATCGTTCTCTGCAGTTGACACGGGATAGAGGAGCTTCGCCTCTTCGAAACCCCTCCCTCCATCGCCAGCAAGGAGTTGCCACCTCGAAAGCACTGATGCATCAACCATAATGATGCGTTTATAATGTGGCCTCAAATCCCAGCTACGCTCATATTTAATACCCGGAGGATCGCCCATGCCATCGTGATCAAAGGAATTAGTCAAAGTTGCCGGATCGAAAAGCCAACTTATATGCGCGAAGCGAATGGCGCGCTCACGTCCATAGATTTGCAATGAGAACTGCTTATTCCAGTCCACTTCATCAAACAAGAGGCGTCGATTCTGGAAGTGCGCATGAAGTCGCAAGTGCTTATACGTGGACGCCCGAAAGCGCCCTTCTTTCGTGCCATCGAAGTGCGATTTTGGGTGAATCAAACCTGCAATGCCGAGAGCTGTAAGATTTTGCCAAACGCGAACCATGAATGGCCGATATAGATCGGCTTGAGTTCCGACTAGCGTCGGATATGTTACAGCAGAGCTAAGGAAGCTCAGGCCAGCCTGAATTGATAGCTCACTGAGCAAAAAGTGAACTACAAAGCCGTTCGATAGAGTTATTGTTCGGCGATTTTCCCACTCCTCCACTTCAGGCTTATCAACCAACTCAAACCATGGTTCATATTCGGCCAGGACGTTTCCTTCGTCCCAACGGGGACGCACCCAGGGGGGATTGCCTACCTGGAGGTCGAAGCCGCCCTTCGCGAAGATCCGGGCGAACTGGAGTTCCCAGTGGAAGAAGCCCTGACCCTTAGCGATGTCCTCGACAGTGTCGAGCCAAGGAAACCTGTCGCTAAGTTTGTGTTCGCTGTCCATACCCATCCAGGCCGCGAGTTGCTCCTCGTGTTCTCCGATCTCGGTCAGGCCAGCGAAGTGAGCGCCGAGCGAGCCTTCTGGAATGTCCGTGGTACCGAGAAGGGCCTCGGCGAAGTCGAGCCAGTCCTCCAGGTCGGCGAGCGGGATCACCTGGCGGCGCTCGACGCGGGCAGGCTTGCGCGCTGACTTGGTGCGTGGCTTCTGCTGGTTAATGGCCATCTGGACCGGCGTGTCACCGAAGAGCGCTGCGGACTCCCAGGTCTGCGGGAATCCAGCCGGGTCTGGATCAGGTGCCTCAACCACAGTAGGCGTGGGCGGGACGCTGTCGAGGACGTTGTCCTTCAACCGCTCGTAGATGCTGTCGGAACCATCCAGAAGACTGGACTTGTCGAGCGACCAGAACCAAAGGGCGCACCAGGCGTCCATCAGGGTCTTGAGACGCCAATAGGGCGTGCCCGGCCAAGTCAGGTCGTCGAGAATTTGCTCGCGGGAAACGACTTCTTCTCCTGGCTCGCGCAGGTCATCGGCACCCCAGACGTGAATGCGGCGGCTGATGTCCTTCTCGGACAGCTCCAGACGCTCGATGACCAGACCCCACAGGTACTCGGCGCGGCGGGCGAGACCTTGGAGTCGCTGGACCTGGGTGAGTTTCTGTCCTTGCTTCTTCTTGGTTGACGGGTCCTTGAGCATCCCCTTGCGCCAGTCGGCGAGGCGCTTGGCATCCTCGGGAGCCAGGTTCTTGGCTTCCTTCTCACTCGCGACCGCTCCCCAGCCTTGGGCGGGCAACAAGAAATGATGGATGTGGCCGTCGGGGATCGGGCCGTCGCGGAACGGGTGGTCCTTCGGCGCGGTGGTGAGCCACGCCCTCTTCTTCAGGTGGTGTGCCTCGTACAGGCGGCGGCCGGCGCCGATGAGCGAGTTGCCTCGGCGCAGGTGCAGCCCGAACCACGGGGCCTGCAACCCCTCGTGCATGACGTTCAGCCAGATCGAGACCTCGGCCAGCTCGACAGCCGTCTCGTTAAGGTCGACCCCATACGAGTTGTGCAGGGCGATGTACGCCTTGACCTTCTGCAACTCGTGCGCATAGAGCTCGGGTTCGAGGCTCTGGTTCTTCTCGGCCTGGCGCCTCTTGAGGTACTCGGCGGCGACCTGATTAATCGCCTCGTTGAGGAAGGCGCCGGAGCCGAGGGCGGGTTCGCAGATCGTCCAGTCGAGGATCTCGCGGGCCTCGGTGGTCGTCCCGTCCTGGTCGAGGCGCTCGCGCAGGGCCAGCTGCACCGTGACCTGCGTCAGCGACTCGGGCGTGTAGTACGAGGCGCTTGTCTGGCGGTCGCGGCCGGCGAGTCGGTAGACGAACGCGCCCGGCTTGTAGCGGACGCGCTCGTCGGTCTTGATTCCGTTGTCATCCACGCGGCGGACGAAGACGGCGTCCTCGTAGTCGTCCACTTTTGATGCGGGGATCATCCAAGAGCCGTCCTTGGGGTCGCCGTTCTTGGCGACCTCGTACAGCTCCTCCTTGGCGATGAATCCTGTGTACGACATCAGCCCCTCGTACACCGCCCCGAGCTGGTTGATGCCGAGCTGTGCATACGAGATGAAGCCGCCGCGCTCCTTGCGCTTGCCCTTGGCGAGCATGAGGAGGCGCAGCACCTTGTACAGCGCCTCGTTGCGGAGACGCGTGTCGATGGGCTGCGAGTCAGGCTCGTCCTCGTCCAGGTCGATCGCGGCCTTGCCAATAAACTCCGTGCGCTTGGGGTCGAACAGGTCCGACTTGAGGGGTTCGAAGCGGAGTCCCTCACCTTCGGAGCCGAGGGTGAGGCCCGCGCCGCGCGGGTTGTGTCCTTCGTTGACCATGCGGAACAGCAGGTCGAGCGACTCGTACAGGTGGACGCTGCGGCGCGACTCCTCCGATACCAGGTCCCGGATGATCAGGTCGCCGAGGCGGGCCATGCTGTAGCCCCTGACGTACGCCTCGTCGTCGGTGGGGAGGATGCCGAGTTCCGGGCGGGCCTCGGCATACAGCAGGAAGAGAATCCGGTAGAGGTAGCGGAGGGATTCGCGGCCGAGTTTCTTGGCGAATGCGGCCGGTTCCATGACCTCTTCGGGCCGGACGCCTTGCTCGCGCATCCGGTCGAGGACCTCGTTCGCGATGATCTCGACGGATTCGCGGAGTCCTTCGCGCAATTCTTTGGACACGCCGACGGCGTGCTGGCGGGAGCCGGAGAGCAGTTCGGCGAGGGGTTCGGCTCCGCCTTCTTCGGGTGGCAGCAGCGAGTCGGCGCCGAAGAGGGCGGCGATGGTGTCGATCTCGGCGGACGCGGCCGTGCTGCGCCCGAGGGCGACGTCCAGGCTGACGGCGAGGTACCGTCCCTCGCCCCAGGTCATGCGGTCCGCCAGGATGACCACGCCGCCCGCGAGGATCAGCACGTAGCGGGGCGGCTCGTCGGCGGCGAACAGCCAGGACGCGAGCTTGTCGCCGGTCCGGAGCATGTGCGGGTGGTCGAGTTCGACCGGGCTGAGGAGCCGCCCGGCCTCGGCGATGTCGAGGGCGGCGTCGACGTCCGGCGCCCAACCGCACTCGATCGCGATGACGCCGGGACGGTCGGCCGGCTCGGCGTGCGCGACGGCGACCTCGTACTGCTTGTCGGACCGTTCGACGGTCAGGACGCGCGGCTCGGCCTCGAAGCCGAGGGCGCGGAGGATGTCGCCGTGCAGCTCGTGGAGGTTCTTCTCCCACTCCTCGACGTTCCGGATGTCGCCGCCTTCGCGGACGGTCTCCAGCCTGTCCGCGAAGAAGGGGCGCTGCTTGAAGTAGTCGCGCTTGAGGGCGCGCAGGCCGGTGCGCGGGGTCTGCTCGCCGTCCTTCTCGGCCTCGGCCCAGCGGGCGAGCAGTCCGTCCTTCTTCTTCAGGTCCTTGGGGAGGACCTCGGCCAGGTAGTGGGCCGAGAAGTAGTCGCCGCGGTTGACGATCGAGTCGTAGGTCACGAGTCCCCCTCAAGCACGGCGAGGATGCGCAGCAGCGGCTCCCCTGTCGTCTCCAAGCTCCGGAGCAGCCGTTTCTGCTCGGCGACGGTGCTGTCCACGGCCCCCCGCTTCCTTGTTCCGTGCGATGTCCCGGCGAGGCTCTCCAGGCTCTGCCGCTCCCACAGTTCGAGCTGCCCGTCGTACTCGCGCAGCGGGCGGGCCACCTCGTCGTCGTGGCGGTCGCGCTGCTCGTCCAGGTGGCGGCGCGCGGCCGCGATCGCCGGCTCGATGAGGGGCGTGAGACGGTCGAAGCCGGGCGTCCTGGTGGTGTTGATCATCGTGGGGCCGACCCCGGCCTCGGCGAGGACCTCGGTCATGTCGCGGACGGCCGGGGCGCCCGGCAGGCCGCTGATCGCCATCCACTCGACCACCGTGGGTTGCCCGAGCGCGTTGGAGTAGATGCCCTGGACGAGGAACGTCGGCTCGTCCACCTTCGCGGCGATGACGGGCGCCTGCCGGCGGACGAGCTGCACCTGCACCTTGTCCACCAGCCACTCCACCATCGGATGCAGGTCCGACAGGTACGCGATGTCCGGCCACATGGTCTTGGTGCGGCGGGCCTCGTCCAGCTTGCGCTGCGCGAGGTCCCGGTCGAAGGTGACCTTCATCCGCTCTTTGATCTTGTGGGTGCGCAGGTAGGACGCGGGAAGGGCGGACAGGCGGTGGATCAGGTCCTTGGGCGGCTCGAAGGCGAGCAGTTCGCCGTCGTCGTCGATCCGCAGGTCCGGGCAGACGGTCCGCAGGGCCTCGCGGACGAACTCCTCGGTCGACCCGAACAGCTTCGGGACGCGGGCCCGCCTGACCTCGGCGCGGGCCTCCCCCTGCTCCACGGCGCCGAACAGCTCGGCCAGGAAGTCGGTGGGCGGCGCCTCGGCGAGGGACTCCTCGACCGACTTGCCGCGAAGGAGGTCCTTGATGAGACGGTCCTCCTCCTTCTTCGCCGTGAACTCGCGGGTCACGGCCTCCGCCGTCCCGATGCTGCGGTGCGCCTCCTCCTCGCGCCTCAGCAGCTTCTCCGCGACCGTGGTGTCGTCCAGAGCGCCCTCGGTCTCCGAGGTCAGGATGAGCGCGCGGAACTGCGGCTGGTGCTCCTGCCCGTAGCGGTCGATGCGGCCGTTGCGCTGCTCGATCCGGATGAGGCTCCACGGCAGGTCGTAGTGGACGAGGTGGTGGCACTGGCGGTGCAGGTTCACGCCCTCGGACGCGACGTCCCCGGTGAACAGCAGGCGGACCTTGCTGTCGGCGAGGGAGAAGTTCTCCACGATCTCCTGCTGGCGCTGGTCGGAGAAGCCGCCGTGCATGATCTGCACCTGGTCGGCGGCGAGCCCGAGTTCGCCGGGGACGGTGTCCGCCAGCCATTCCAGGGTCGGGATGCTCTCGGAGAACACGACGGCGCGCATCGTGCCCTTGGCCTTCACCCCGATGCGCTTCAGCTCGTCCACGAGGGCCTTGCGCTTGGCGGAGTCGGCGTCGTCCATCTGCTCGACAAGAAGCGCCAGATCGTTGAGGGCCTCGATCTCGCGCGGCTCCGTGGCGTTCTTCAAGCGCTTGGCGACGGTCGCGCCGAGCGCGACGTGCGAGGACAGGAACGCCTTGGCGAGCGTGTACGGGAAGAGGCGGCGGTCGCCGTCGACCACCGAGCCGCCGGTGCGGTCCGGACCGGGCAGCCAGACCCCGGCCAGCTCGGCGAAGATCGCCTCTTCCTTGCGCGTGGCGGGGCTGCGCAGGGCCACCGACGGCCCCCGGTCGGGCCACCGGCCGCCGATCTGGTCGCGCACCTCGTCGCTGATCTTCGTCCGGCGGAGGTAGAGGTGGGCGATGTCGGAGGCCGAGTACTCCTTCGGGTCGGCGATCGCAGCCGGGTCGAGGAGGCCGATCAGCTCGGCGAACGACTTGGCGTCGCCGTTGTGCGGGGTCGCGCTCGCCAGCAGCAGCGCGTCCGTGTGCCTCGCGAGCAGGCGGGCCAGCTTGTTGCGGAGGTTCCCCTCGTTGATGAGGTTGTGGGACTCGTCGATGACGACGGCGTCCCAGTGCATGTTCTCCAGGTGCTGCCCGTAGCGGCCCTGGTTCTTGAGGGTGTCGACGGAGATGATGACGCGCTTGTAGTACAGGAACGGGTTGCGACCGGCGGGGATGTCGCGCTGGATCCGCTCGATGCCGACCGAGTCGAGCCGGACGAGCGGGATCGCGAACCGCGTCCACAGCTCGTGCTGGAACTGTTCGAGGACCTGCTGCGGCGTCACGACGAGGATGCGCTCACCGCGTCCCCGCCGGATCAGCTCCGCCAGGATCAGCCCGATCTCCAGGGTCTTGCCGAGCCCCACCACGTCCGCGAGGAGGATGCGGGGCCGCAGCCCCTTCAGCGCCAGCTCCGCCGGGCGCTGCTGATAGGTGAGCGGGTCGAGCAGGAACCGGTCGGCCAGCGCCAGCCCCCGCTCCGACTGCGGCAGCGGCGTGCGGCGCAGCACAGACTCCAGGTAGAGGCGGCTGCGCGCGAACGCCGAGGACGTGTCGGCGACGAGCTGGGTGTCCTCGGGGCGGAGCTGGGCCGGATGCTCGATGTCGGTGAAGAAGACCGCGTCCTCGTCCCGCACGAACTCCGAGACCCCCACCGCGGTGATCTTGTAGACGCCCTCGGCGATGGACACGCAGGTGCGGACCATCCACTCCGCGTCGCGGACCTCGATGCGCGCGCCCGGCGCGAACGGGGTCGCGGTGTCGTCGGCGGAGGTCACTCGGCGGGCTCCTTACGGTCGTTCTGCGGGGGGTGGGGCGGGGGCGCTGGTCAGAGCCTGGGGCCCGGCCCGTAGGCGAGGGCCAGCCGGTCCGCGAGCGAGGCCACGACCGGACGGGGCACCGAGCGCTCCCGATGTCGCGGCCGGGCGGGCCGGCGGGGAGGCTCGACATCGGACGGCGGGTCGTCGGGCCGCTCGACGTAGGTGAGCGTCGCAAGATGGACGCGGGCGTCCCGCGGAGTCAGGCCGCCGGCGGCGAGCACCCCGCGGAACTCCCTGGACGCCTCCACCGGGGTGGGACGCACTCGCGGGTCGTGAGCCGTCATCGCCTCGACCACCGGCGCCAGCGGCGCGGGCACCCCCGACAGGTCCGGTTCCTTGTCGGGGTTCGCGATCGCGAAGTACAGCGCGTGCCCGTTCAGCCCCTCGTACGGGAGATGCTTGGTCAGCGCGTAGAGCAGAGTGACGCCCATCGAGTACACGTCCGTCGCGGGCGCCAGGCCCTTCGCCGAGTCGACCTGCTCGGGCGACATGAAGACCGGCGTGCCGAGCCGGAAGCCGGTCCGGGTGAGGCTCTCGTCCGCCTCGGTCAGGTCGACCAGCCCGAAGTCGATGACCTTCGGGCCGTCCGGGCCGAGCAGGACGTTGCCCGGCTTCATGTCGCGGTGCAGGAGCCGGGCGCCGTGGATCTCGGTGAGCGCCTCCGCCAGCAGGACGCCCAGCGCCGCGCCCATCTCGGCACTGAGCGCCGGACGCGTCTCCAGGTACTCCTTGAGCGTCTCGCCCCGCACGTACTCCATCGCCAGCCACGGCGCCTCGGCGCCCGGCTCGGCGGCGGCCACCAGCCCCGCGACGCGCGGGCCCTGGACCATCCCCAGCGCGAGCACCTCGCGGTCGAACCGCTCCCGGATGCCGTCCTGGCTCGCCATGCCGTCCCGGATCACCTTGACCGCGACGTGCTCCGCGTCGGGGGTCACTCCGAAGTAGACGACGCCCATCCCGCCCTGGCCGAGCCTGCCGTGCAACTCGATGCCGCCGATCTCCCGAGGATCGGCCGGTTCGAGCGGCTTCATCGCCACCTGCCATTTCCGGACGGTGCGGACCAGGGACCTCCGACCGGAACCGCGGCCGGGTAGCCAGGATAGGTCGGCGCAGGTAGCCGCGACACGGTTCCCCGACGGTCGCGGCGCGGTGACCGTGGGCCACTCCGGATCCATCGTCCGGGCCGGACGGGCCGAAGGAGCCCGCGTCCGAAGCGTCGTCCCAGGTCGGAGCGAGTGGGAGGGATGTCTGCGACCGCGCCTCCCGGGACGCGGGAAGCGGCTGACCGTATTCGGACAGACTCCCCGGTAAAACCCGTACGCCGTCGTTGCGCACGTGCAGGCCCTGGAAAGAGTGCTGCTGGAGATCTCCCGGCCCGGCCTTTATGGGGTGTCGATCGCCGGGGGCTGCCGCTGGGACGGGGCCGGGTCGTTGAAGATGACGTGGGGCCGGTCGTCGGCCTGGTTGAGGGCCCACAGGCCGACGACGTCGGCGCAGACGAACAGGACGGCCATGAGCGTGGCCACGATCCGGCGGCGCCGGCGTTCCCGGCGGCGCCACTCGCGCCGGACCCGCTGGTAGGCGTCCGGTGCCGGTTGGACCCCGTCGGTGAGCGCGTCGAGGGCCGCGCGCAGCTGATCTCCCGAAAGAGCGGGACCGCCTGTCATCGTCGCTCCTGCATCAGCTTGGTCAGAGTGGTCATGCCGCGGGCGACGTGCGTCTTGACCGCGCCCTGCGAGATGCCCATCGAGGCGGCGATGTCGCTTTCGCACAGCCCCAGCCAGTATCGCAGGACCAGCGCCTCGCGCTGCCGGGCCGACAGGTGCCGCAGCGCCGCGACCAGCGCCCGCTGGTCGTCGCGCAGCAAGGCGGCGCTCTCGGCCGACTGCACCGAATCCGCCCCCTGGTCGATGTGCTTGCGGACGACCTGGAGGTGACGCAGCCGCATGCGGGTCAGGTTGCAGACCACCGACCGCAGGTAAGGCAGCGCGGCATCGGGCGTGCGGAGCCGGTTCCACCGGCGGTGCAGCTGGCAGAACGCCTCGGAGACGATGTCCTCGCCGTCGTCGGCGCCGAGCAGCACGGCCAGCCGCAGGAGCCCCGGGTAGTGCAGGTCGAACAGCCGGGTCAGCACGGCCTCGCGATCCATGGCACGTCCGTCGGCGTCGGCCTGCCCGGGCGCCCGCGCGGATGGTGCCGCGCTCTCAGGCGGGGCGAACGCCGCGACGTCCGGAGCGGGCTGCGGCGGCGGAAACGGGACGCCGGGCCTCAGGACGGTCATGTGATCGTCTCCATTCCTGGCCGCGGGCCGGCCGGCGACGTCAGGTCCCGGCCGCGCGGCACCCCCATCCTGTCCAGCAGCGGTGTGAGCACCGCGACGGTCAGCAGATTGAGCCCGAGGCCGACGACCGCTGCGTACGCCTGCGCCTGCCACCCGCCGAGTCCCACGTGGATGACCGAGGTGAATCCGGCGCTGACCACCATCTGGGTGCCTGCGGCCATTCCGACCGCCCATCCGCCGAGCAGCGCCACGTGGTGCAGCCGCCGGGTGAACAGTCCGACCGCCACGGCGGGGAAGGTCTGCAGGATCCAGACACCGCCGAGCAACTGCAGGTTGATGGCGTCCTGGCCGCGCAGCCCGAACACGAACACCACGGCCCCGGCCTTGGCCACGAGCGAGACCGCCTGCGCGATCCGCCGCTGGTGCTTGGGCGTGGCCGTCGGGTGGAAGAACTCGACGTAGATGTTGCGGACGAACAGGGTCGCCACCGCGATGGACATCACCGCCGCCGGAACGAGCGCGCCGACGGCCAGGGCGCCGAACACCAGCCCGGTCAGTGCCGCAGGCGTCACCTCCCTGACCAGCAGTGGCACCGCGACCTCCGCGTTACCCGGCGGCGCGACGATCCCGGTGGCAAGGGCCGCGACGCCCAGCACCGCGAACAGCCCGAGCACCGCCGTCCAGGCGGGCAGCGCGATCGACGTGCGGCGCAGCGCGTCCGCTCCGGTGGCGGCGAACGCCCCGGTCAGCACGTGCGGATACATCAGCAGCGCCATCGCCGAGCCGAGCGCGAGGGTGGCGTAGACGGAGTACATCCGCGGGTCCAGGGCCATCGAGGCCCCTGCGGTTCCGCCGGTCGACAGGCGGCGTTCCGCGCCGGCGAACATCGGCCCGGGCCCGCCGAGACGGTCCATGCTCAGAACGACCACGGCCACGACCGCACAGACGATCGCCGTCCCCTTCACCAGCGAGATCACGGCGGGAGCGCGCAGTCCATGCCGGCAGGTCGCCACCGCGAGGACCGCGAACACCGCGATCAGCGCGAGATCGCCCGCGGCCCCGCGCGGATAAAGGCCGCCCGCGGTCAGGACGGCGCGGATGCCCAGCAGCTGAAGCGCTATGTAGGGCATGGTGGCCAGCACTCCGGTGACGGCCACGACCAGCGCCAGCATCGGAGAGCCGTACCGTCCGCGGACGAAGTCGGCCACCGTGACGTACCCGTGCCGTCGCGCCACCGTCCACAGCCGGGGCAGCAGGACGAAGGCCAGCGGATACACGATCACGGTGTAGGCCAGGGCGAAGAACGCCGGCGCCCCGATGCCGTAGACCAGGCCGGGAACGGCGGCGAAGGTGTAGGCGGTGTAGATCGTGCCGCCGAGCAGGAACCACATGGCGGGCGCGCCGATCCGGCGGTCGGCCAGCGCCCAGCTCTCCAGGGTGGGCAGCTCGGGGGCCGGGCGGAACCGGCGGGCGGTGACCGCGGCCAGCGACGTCCCGCCGAGCACGGCGAGGAACGTCACCACGCTCACCGGCTCGATCATCCGTCACCGCCGCATCCGTCCAGCATTGCCTCTGTGTTGCGCATGTCATACGTCTGGTTGACACAGACCGGCAGGAAATCTCGTGGAAATTCGATGTCAACCGGATCGCGGGTGTCGACAACTCTGCCACAAGACCGCGAAACCCCCCGGAGGCGTGATGGCGAAACCAGCGCGACGTGCCGCTGCCGGCACCTTGCTGGCCCTGCCCGTCGTAGCGCTGCTGTGCGTGCCGTGGTACGCCCGCTCGACACCGCGGCTGGCCGGGATGGAGTTCTTCTACTGGTACCAGTTCGCCTGGGTCCCGGGCAGCGTCGTCTGCATGCTGGCTGCGTACCTGCTGCTGCGCGAGCGCCGGGACCGCCCGCCCCACCCCTCGCCACCACGCCGCCGACCGAACACCTGACCGCACGCCTCCGCGGTCCGGTCCGCCCTGTCCTTCAGTTCACGAGGAGATCACCCATGCCAAGAATCGATGACCGACCCCCACAGGAGCCGCAATCGTCCCCGCCGTCTGAGGGCCGTTCGGATCGGAGTGCCTGGAACTGGCTGCTGGTGGTGCCGGTGGTGGTTCCGCTGCTGACGCTGTTCTACAACAGTGACACCCCGCGGCTGGGCGGGTTCCCGGCCTTCTACTGGATCCAGCTGGCGTTCATCCCGCTCGGGGTGGCCTGCACGGTCGTGGTCTACCAGATGACCAAGAAGCGGGGCTGAGCGCGATGGCATCGGACCACCTCACCGAGATCATCGTCTTCGCCGTGCTGTTCGCGCTGGTGTCGGGGATGGGTTTCGTCGCCGCCCGGTGGCGGCGCCCCGACACCATGCACAGCCTGGACGAATGGGGCCTGGGCGGCCGCAGCTTCGGCAGCTGGATCACCTGGTTCCTGATCGGCGGCGACCTGTACACCGCCTACACCTTCGTCGCCGTCCCCGCCCTGGTCTTCGGCGCCGGCGCCGCCGGATTCTTCGCCGTCCCCTACACCATCGTGGTCTACCCGCTGGTGTTCCTGATCCTGATCCGGCTCTGGTCGGTGTCGCACGTGCACGGGTTCGTCACCCCCGCCGACTTCGTCCGCGCCCGGTTCGGCTCCCCCACCCTGGCCCTGGTCATCGCCATCACCGGCATCGTCGCCACCATGCCCTACATCGCCCTGCAACTGGTCGGCATCGAAGCCGTCCTCAAAGCCATGGGCGTCAACGGGCACTGGCCCATCATCATCGCCTTCGTCATCCTGGCCGCCTACACCTACCAGTCCGGACTACGCGCACCAGCGTTGATCGCCTTCGTCAAAGACGTGCTGATCTACCTGGTCATCATCGTCGCCGTGCTGTACATCCCGTCCAAACTCGGCGGCTGGGGCGACATCTTCGACGCCGCCAAAACCAAATTCGACAAGACCCCGGCGCCCGGGGACGGCATCACCATCGCCGGGTCCGGCCAACTCAACTACGCGATGCTCGCACTCGGCTCGGCGATGGCGCTGTTCCTGTACCCGCACAGCGTCACCGGCGTCCTGGCCAGCCGCAACCGCAACGTGATCAAGCGGAACATGGCGGCACTGCCCGCCTACAGCTTCGTCCTGGGCCTGATCGCGCTGCTGGGCTACATGGCCATCGCCGCCGGCGTCAAACCCATCACCACCGGCGGCAAACCCGACACCAACACCGTCGTCCCCGTGCTGTTCGACCACATGTTCCCCGACTGGTTCGCCGGCGTGGCGTTCGCCGCCGTCGGCATCGGCGCCCTGGTCCCCGCCGCGATCATGTCGATCGCCGCAGCCAACCTGTTCACCCGCAACATCTACAAGGAATACATCCGCCGCGACGCCGACGCCAAAGAAGAAGCCACCGTCAGCAAACTGGTCTCACTCATCGTCAAAGCCGGCGCAGTCGCCTGCATCCTGGCCCTGGACCCCGAGTTCTCCATCGACCTGCAACTGATCGGCGGCGTCATCATCCTGCAGACCCTGCCCTCGGTCGGGCTCGGCCTGATCACCCGCTGGTTCCACCGCGGCGCCCTCATCACCGGCTGGGCCACCGGCATGGCCACCGGCCTATGGATGCTCTACCAAATCCCCAACCCCGCCAAGAGCAAAGAGCACTTCGGCGGCTCCGCCTACCCCCTCAACGACCTCGGCCTCGACACCCAAACCACCGTCTACGCCGGCATGCTCGCACTCGCCGTCAACGTCGCCATCGCCGTCATCGCCACCATCATCTTCAAAGCCGCCAAACTCGCCGACGGAGAAGACACCACCCGCACCTCCGACTACCTCGCCGACAAGGGCGACCCGAAGGTCAAGGACCTGGAGGTCACCGCCAGCACCTGACCCCGCCCAGGGGCCTGTGGCGGACGCTTGCGAGCGTCCGCCACAGGCCGCTCACTCGCCCAGCCCTCCTTTGCGCCCCTCTGTTCCGAGAGGTCAGGCCGGTCGGGGCGGTGACGACTCGCGGCGGTGGGCTAGGGCCTGGCCGGCGGGGAACTCGTCCGCCACCTTCCGTAGCAGTTGGACGGTCTCGTCGAGACGCTCACCGGCCACGAGCCGTTCCAGGAGGCCGTACAGGTGGTCTTCGGCGTCCGCGACCTGGCGTTCGAGCCCCCGCCCTTCCGGGGTGAGGGTCAGCGTGACGTATCTGCGGTCGTCCGGGTCGGTGGCGCGCTGGACCAGTCCCTGCGACACCAGCCGGTCGACCAGGCGGCTGGGGCTCGCGGTGGTCTCGCAGACCAGGAGGTGGCCGAGCGCCGACAGCGTGAGGGGCTGGTGATCGTGCAGCACGCGCAGAACCTCGGCCTGCGAGGGGGTGAGCCCGAGCGGCCGCAGCTGTGCGGCGAGGATCCGGTTTCCCTCACGCTGAACGGCGAGGACCAGGTAGCGCAGCTCCTCAACAGGTTTCACGGGCCCATAGGTTACACGACACATATTTACCGGACACCTCTTGCCGAAGCATAGATGTCGTGTAATCTAATGTCGTGTAACGCAATCGAAGGGAGTCATCATGACCACGTCCGACCCCATCGCGGGAGTGTCCGTCATCAGCACCGGAAGCGTCGCGATCCGGCCCGAGCACGTCGGGCCCACCTGGAAGAACACCTACCTGTGGCTGGCCACCTCCCGCCGCTGGACGGCCCCGAGACCGATCAACGTGTACGTCGTCGAGCACCGCGAGGGCCTGGTGCTGTTCGACACGGGCCAGGACCGTGCCTCGGTCACCGACCCCGGGTACTTCCCCGGCGGAGCGAACGGCCTGGTCTACTCGCGGCTCGCCAGGTTCGACATCGGGCCCGACGAGACCCTGGCGGCCGGGCTGCGCCGCCTCGGGCACGGCGTCGAGGACGTCCGCACAGCCGTCGTCTCCCACCTCCACCAAGACCACATCGGCGGGCTTCCGCTCCTCGGCCGGTCGGAGATCGCCGTCAGCCTGCCGGAATGGGAGTCGCTGCACCGGCCGCTGCCGCAAGCCCGCGGCCTCATGCCCGACCACATCGACCTGCCGGGCCTGCGGTGGAGGCGGGTCGCTATGGAAGGCCTCGGCGACACATCGCTCGCCCCCTTCCAGGACGGGCACGACCTGTTCGGCGACGGCAGCCTGGTGCTCCTGCCCACTCCTGGCCACACGCCCGGCTCGATGTCGATGCTCGTGCGCCGTCCGGACCGTCCGCCGCTCCTCATGGTCGGCGACCTGACCTATGACGACACGTTGCTCGCCCAGAGCAAGCTTCCGGGCGTCGGCGACAAGCGGCAGATGCGGACGGCGACGCGGATGGTGAACGAACTCCGCACCCGCCTTCCCGGACTGGTCGTCCTGCCCGCGCACGACCCGGGTGCGGCAGAGCGGCTGGCCGCCGCCCTCGACGGCGGACCCGGCCGGCGGCTCTCCGCTTGATCGATCGGAGACGACGATGAGCTTCCGCATATCGCTGGACATCCACCGTCCGCCGTCGCGCGTGTTCGAGGTCGTCGCGGACTTCCGCGCCATGCCCCGGTGGTACGAGGCGGTGGAGAGCGTCACGGCGATGACGGGCCCGCCCGGAAAGGGCGCACGGTTCCGCATGCTGCGATCCCTGCCCGGCGGGCCCGCGCGGAACGACGTCGAGATCACGGCCTACACCCCGGGCCGAGAGGTCGCGTTCTCCTCGACGAGCGGCCCGACTCCCTTCCGCTACCACTACCGGACCGAACCGAACCCAGGCGGCACCAGGCTGATGTTGGACGGTGAGATCAGCGGGGAAGGGCTGACCAGCCCCGCCGCCCACCTCGGCGGCCTGACCGAACGCCTTTTCAAACAGGGCATGAAGAAGAACCTGAACACTCTCAGACAGATCCTCGAATCGTCCCCGTAACCGGAACCGGCCGCGACATCACCTGGGGAGACTGGCTCGCCCTACCTGCACATTCGTCGTCTTCACACGGCGGTCACCTCGACCGCCAGGGCGATCCGATCCGGGCCCCAACCTCAATTACGCCGGAGCCCTGCGCTGGCCGAACCGTGAAGCCAGGCCGAATCGGGGACTTCCCGCGCCTCCGGGTGCTCCAGGAACTGAGCGACGGAGATCTGGTACGGGGCGAGCATCTCCAGGATGTCCCGCATGCTTTGGATCTTGTCCTCATTGATGGTGAAGCGCCCCGCGTCGGCCACGGCATCCTCGGCGTCGTTCCCTGGGATGACCACGCCGACGATACCTCCCTTGTCCGTGACGAGGGCACGGTCGCCGACCAGGCACTTCTGATGCAACGGCGGGACCTTTTCAGAGATGACCAGATGAAGGTCGATTCCCGCGTCCACCTGTCCCTTGAGAACCTCGATCATGGCGTCGTCCATATCGCGTTCCGACACGATCAGGATCCGGGTGAGGGTGAGACCGTTGTGCACGATCGCGGACCGTTCGGTCGCGAGGTAGGCGGTGTCGCGGCCGGTCCACCAGTAGTCGTTGCCGGTCGCGCTGAGCGCGGTCATCTCCGCGAGTTCGGACAGGATGCTCGGACGGAACTCCTGGCGGCGGCTCAGGGACGATTGGCCGTTGGCGAGGTCGCGCATCTCCTCGGTGAACGCGCGTTGCCGCGCCTCCCGCAGCTTCAGCAGAATCGCGCTGTCGCGCTCGTCGATCCGTGTCCACTGCTCGGCGATCTCACGGATGAAGGAGTGGCAGGCGGGAGGCGCGTCGGCCAGCGACTTGGTGATCGCGAGCGCGGTGGAGATCTCTTTGAGCTCTCTGCGGTCCTGGTGGATGCTCTCCTCTCGGCGGAAGAAAGCGTCGATGACCAGTGTCAGCGTGACGCAGGCGAGCGTGACGATCAGCCCGAGCTGCCATTCCTGCTGCTTGGCGACGGCGGTCACGGCCCCCAGGCCGACCGACAGCAGGCCGCCGAAGACGAGTCGCGCACGCTGCCAGGGAACCGCCGGCTCTCGCTCCGCCATCACACGGCTCCTCGCCCGAGCGTCCTCATCGGTATCCGCGGCGGTTCTCGATTGCGCTTTTCCGCCTGCGTCAGTGTTTCAGGCTCTTCAGAGACCCGTCTGTGCCTTCTGCCACATTGGGACCGCCGAGGGCCGGGAGCACCCGGCCGGTTCAGGAGGCCCGGGGTTGTGGCGCGGTGGGGCGCTGCGCGGTCTGGATCCGGCCGCCGAGCCGGGCGTGCAGCGGTGCCAGCCGCTCGGGGCTGGAGACGATGATCCAGCGCGGGCCGACCAGATAGCTGCCGCCGTACATCATCGAGTACTCCAGCCACGCCTGCTGGCCCTTGTCGGTGGCGAAGGTGTTGATCAGGTACTGGCCTGAGGGGGCCGCGCAGATCGCCTGCTGGTAGTCGGCGGCCCGGCCGCGTTGCTGTGGTGTGCAGCCCAGCGCGGTGCCGAGTTGCTGCAGGGTGAGCGGCCGCGCCGGTGTCGCCGCCCCGGGCGTCCTGCGGCCGCGGTCGGCGGAATCGGAGCCGCAGCCGGTGCACAGCGCCAGTGCCGTGACGCAGGCTGCCCCGGCGAGCACGCAGTTGGACAGACCACGACGTCGGCGAGGCGCGTCCATCGCTCTCCTTTCCCTCCCGCCGTCGCACGGCCGGTCGGCACTCTGGCTGCGCTCACCTGTACGCACGGCGCCGGTGACTTGTTCATCGCCCAGATTGCGGAGCCCGCACTGATCCAGGCCTCCCGCTGCAGGAAGAAGCCATTGCCGGTGATCACGTCCACGCTCAGACCGGCGAGCGCCCCATCGGGTGACCCTTTTAGGCAGCGCTGAAAGGGGGTGCGCACCAACTGCGCTTTCCCTGACCATCGCAAGGACCAGTACGGGGAAACACGAATCAGTCTCACGGGGGAGAACGTTCATGCGCATCCGCAACACCGCACGCATCGGTAAGGCCGGAGCCATGGCCGCCAGCCTGGCCGTACCCGGCCTGCTGGGCGGTCCCGTCATCGCCGAGCCGCCCCCGGACCTCGGGACGAGCGCGGTCTTCAACGAACCGGGCGGGACAGAGGTCAGGGACCAGCTGACCAGACTGATCGACGGTGCGCACGGCGGCTCCACGATCTACCTCTCGACCTATCTCTTCCGCGACAAGGTCGTCGCGAAGCATCTTCTCGCCGCGGCCAAGAACGACGTCACGGTCAAGGTCCTCGCCGACAGCGACACAAAGCGGAAGCACTACGGGATATTCAAGGACTTCGCGGCGGCGCTTCAGAAGGAAGGGGGAGGCTCCTGGGCGAAACTCTGCTCCGAAGGATGCGTCGGCAAGGGGGACAGTCCGGCCTTGCACAGCAAGTTCGCACTGTTCTCGCAGACGCTTCGCAGGAGCAAGGTCAGCTTCATCACCACCGCGAACCTCACGGACAACAAGACGGGCGGGGTAGGCGGCACCAAGGGGTGGAACGCCGGCTACACCGATGTCTCCAGCGACGGCCTGTACGAGCGGCTCAGGGGGTATTTCAACGATCTCAAGGACGAGCCAAACCTCCCCGATTACTACAACTACAACGCCCCGGAGCCCACCGGCAATACCAAGACCTACTTCCATCCGCGCAAGAAGGGCGGCGACACGGTCAAGAACGTCCTCGACGGAGTCAACTGCAAGAAGGGCGCCACGGTCCGCGTCAGCAACTGGTGGATCGGCCGGAAGGCCGTGGCCAAGAAGCTCTGGGAGATGGGGCGGTCCGGGTGCTCCGTCGACATCGTGGCCAATCAGATTTCGATGTCGTCATGCGAGATATTGGCCAAGTACATCGCCGGATCCCCGCTGCACATCAAGGGCTTCTCGCGCGGAAAGCGCGAGAAGGGCAACCACGAGAAGAACATCATGATCGACGGCTACTACCTGGGCAAGAACCGAAAGATCACGTTCACGGGGTCGGACAACATCACGCCGTCGTCGCTGTCCGAGAACGACGAGATCACCGTGCGGATCGCCGACTCGGCGATCCACGACCGGTTCGTCGAGAACTTCGAGGACGTGAAGGCCGCGGCCGACATCGAACTCCCGGCCTTCAGCGTGCCCAAGGAGGACTGCAAACCGCTTGCCCCATAGCCCGGTAGAGGAAGTCCAACGGGTCGGGTCTTCTGGCGGGATCCGGTGATCAAGGAGACGCCGGGTGACCGATACCGTCCCGTGAGGTCAGGGTGGGGGCGCAGGGCCGTACAGGTTCAGGTTGCCGCTGCGGGAGCGGCTCGGCGAACACCGAGCATCGCCCCCAGGACCGCGGCCGCGTGGCCGACGATCGCCAGGAATCCACCGCCGGTGATCACGTCCACGGTCAGACCGGCGAGCGCGCCGAGGATGAAACCGAGCCACGCACCCACGAGGGCCCCTAGGAGGGGCCGCGCAAGTGTCCGCCGGTTCCAGCCGATTGCCGCAGCGACGACCAGGGCGATCAGGGTCACGGAGAGCGCAGGCATCAACATGCCTCCAGCCTCATCCGCCACCGTCCCCGGGCGCATGGGGAACTTCCCTGGGCTCTCCCGGATTGCTCCCCTAGGGGGAGTGCGGTTTACGTACAGTCACAGCTTGATCGAATGCAGGTCGGAGCCCAACCAGGGTCGTTGGTGGGGACGGTGCCTGGGAAGCCGCGACCGGCGCATTCACACGGCCCATCCCCCGGCGAAGGCGGCGGTGACGGTGCGGCCCTCGCCGTTGCCGTGCCAGCCCTAGCTCGCGGCGGTCAGGGGAGACGGTGCGCAGTCCCCGGCCGGACTCGGCCAGCTCTCCCGCGTCGGTGGCGGCGGGCTCGCCGGGGCCGCCCTGGTCGGCGACGGAGACCGCGAGCAGCCCGCCGTCGCGGGCGATCTCGACGGTGAAGAGGCCGCCGTCCTGCCCGGACTCGGTGTGCCGCAGGGCGTTGACGACGAGTCGGCGGCGAGAAGGACAACGTCGAGGTACGGGCAGCCGGCCAGCAGGCAGCCGACGCACCGGCGGACGTTGCGGGCCTGCTCGGGTCCCGCCGAGGAAGGAGCGCCGCCACCGCAGCGGTGTCGCGGACAGACCTGCTGGAACCATCGTCGGAGGCATCGGGCACCTCAGATCGTGATGGACGAGTCGGGTTGCGGATCACTCGGGTCACTTCTGGTCCGCACGCCGCTCGTCACACTGAGCATCCCTCGAAGCACGGAGAATCCGCCTGTTGGATCCCTGGGCGGCAGATCGGCACGGGCGGACGTCACACCCGCGAATACCGAACGTGCGAGATTCGCACCCGCGCAGCGAAGACATTCGATCAACGAACGCATGGGAAATGAGTTCTAAATTTAAGCACCTTCACCATTGTTCGTGATCCACTCCAGAACCTTTTGCTAATGTTGGCGATCTCCATCGACGGCGTGGTAAAAATGGCGCGGCGGGTCACCGTCGACCCCATTCCGCGAATGCGGACGGGCCAGGACGATCGCCAGGGAGTGCGATGAACGACGAACCCGAAGGGCCGCGGCCGTGGCTGCCGGCCGTGGGCACCGGCTGTCCGGTCGGCGTGCCGCACCAGGCGTGGATCGAGGCGTCGATGACCTGGTTCGTCCGCGAGTTCGGCCGGGGACCGGTGATGCGAGGCGTCGTGGTGGCGGGCCCGGAGCTGCGGTCCGCCGCGTACAGCGGGACGCCGGAGCAGATCGAGGGCTTGGTCGCCCTTGTGTGCGAGCTGATGGGAATCGACCGGTCGACACTGACCGTCGAACTCTTCGACCGGAGCGACGAGGACGCGGCGGCGGCTCGGAAGGAGAAGCGCACGGTCGGGCATTACCGCGTCGAGAACGGCCGTCCGGTCATCGGCCTGGACGTGACGGAAGCGTCCGACGCCTCCTATCTGATCGCCGTCATCGCACACGAACTGTGCCACGTCCGACTCCTCGGCGAAGGACGGATCACCGCCGACCGCAAGGACCACGAGTGGCTCACCGATCTCCTCACCGTGTATTTCGGATTCGGCGTCTTCACGACGAACGCCGCGCTGAGATACGGCGAGACGTCCCGCGGTTTCTCCATCCAGCCCCTCGGCTATCTGGACGAGCGCACGCTCAACGCCGCCCGCAACGACAGCTATTCACGACTCGGCTATCTCACGGAACGGGAGTTCGGCTACGCGATGGCCTGTTACGCGTGGCTGCGCCGCGATACCGAGCCGGACTGGGCGGCCGAACTCGATCCGGGTCCGCGCGTCTTCCTGCGGCAAGGCCTCGCCTACCTGGCCCGCAACGCCGGACCGGGCGAATTCCCGACCCTCCGGGCCCGGAACATCCCGGTCTCGGTCCGCGTGGTGCCGAAGACCGACCACGCGTGGCTCAGCGGCCTGCACCTGATGCCTACGCAGACCGAATGGCCGCCGGACGCGCCGGGTCACCGCCCGCGCTGACGCCGCGGCTCCGCGGAGGCCGAATTCCAGCGCTCCAGCCGATGGGAATCCACAGCCCAGGCCCGCGGCGGTAGAGCGTCATCTCGGACGGTGCGGTCCCCAGATGGGCCACGCCCAGGTGGCGGGGTCGCCCAGGGAGGAGTCGGTCATGCCGAGCCCCGTCCCGGTCAGTTCGGCGACCAGAAGCTCGGTGATGTTTCCGTGGAAGACCCCGGAGTCGATGTTGACGACGGGCCATTCGTCCGGATCGGGCTTCGCAGTATCCCAGCAAAGGATGTCCCGGCCCTCGGTGCTCGCACAGAACAGCAGGCCGCCCGGCTCTGGATGGACTCGCATGGAATCCTCCGAACTGCCGTAGGACCGCAGTAGGCCGGAGTGCATGTCGTGATGTTCAGCAAGTTCGCCGGGCGCGCAGACGAAGATGCCGTTGAGGACGACCCGCGGCCCCTGCGCCTCATGAAGGCGCTTGTAGTCGGACGGCAGTCGGGTCACGCCGACCTCTCGCTCGACGGCTTCCCAGTCACAAGCCCACGCCTCCCCCGGCCCGATGATGGTCTGGAGCTGCGCCAGCGGATCCCGAGCCGCGCTCCGGCCGGACGCAAGGTCCTCGACCGGATGACCGGGCCGGGTCAGGACGCGCTCGCGCCGTACGGGCGGCAGGGACAAGACCGGTAGATCAAGTCGTCCATCCAGCCATTCGTCGAGGAACTCGGCGGTGGTGAGATTGAGCTGCTGGTGCCCCTCACCCGCCACCACGACGAGCCACTCGGCCGGATCGGGGCGTATCGGCAGCCACCAGCAGGTCTCCCCGCTGCCGAACACAGCCCAAAGCAGCGCCTCCTCGTGCGGCGCCTGGTGCCGACGCTGCTCCGTTTCCTGGTCAAAGCCATCGAAGCCAGAAGCCAGAAGGCGGAGCGCCCCGGCGAGCGTCCCCGGCCCCGTCCGCGATATGAGGGCGATGTAATCCTCCGGGACGTCGCGGCCGGCGAACCGCGGCTCCCACTCCAGCGCATCGTCCGGCGTGACCCGGATGGTCTCCGCAAGCGCCCGGCCCGCTTCGGCGAGATCCGGAGCCGACGGTTCGTCATTCGACATGGATCCTCCGGGCCGGTTGGACGGGTGGGCGAAACACCTTAGCGAGATCACTGACGCAGGCATTGTGCAAGCCGGATGATCTGGCGGGTCGCCCGGAGGAGGGGGCTCCGGTGTGTGGGCCGCTACGGACCCACGGGTGGACGTCTGGTCAGGTTGGAAGGCCGGTGGCGACGCGGCGGGCGAGTTCGATGATCTGCGCATGGAGTGCGTCGGGAGGCGCTGACAGGTCAAACACGGTCTCCACGATGTGCACGTCATCGGTACCGGCGATGACGTGAGGTCGGCAGAACGTCACTTGACATTCCAGGCCGCCCGCCATGTTCCGGCACTCACCGCATCCGGCCGGGTGGCTTCCGTTGCTGCGCCAGCAACGCCATTGCCTCACGCCAGTGCAGATGCGAATGTTCCTCGGCCAATGCGGTGTGCTCGTCGCAGAACCACTCTTCCCACGAGGGATGGCCGGTCCAGCCCTCCCGAGCCTGCTCCCGTTCGACCGCCTCCTCCTCGGGGGTGAGCGCGAACCGGACGAGCTTGAAGGACGAGAACGGGAGGTCGTCCCCGAGGGACCGGTGGCAGATCAAGCACATCGGCGGTCTCACGCCAACTCCCTTCCAAGGACGGTCGTCCCCGAACGGTAGCGCCACGAGGGCGTCGACCGCGCAACCTGCCGTTGCGTTCTCGGCCCGGGTGTGCGGTCGGGCATCCCATCCAGCGGGAAGCTCATGTGTCAGATGCAGTGGTCAGCAGGACAGGGGTCTGTTCGATGACCGGACGTAGCCGCTGCTCCTGCGGCATCCCAGGCGCCCTTGAATCACCCATTTCGGGATGAAGAGAGCATCTTCGTTTCGCTTGAATGACCCCTCCTTGAGGGCTGAATCGTTCTGAGTCGCTCGCCAAGACGGACGAAGCGACGGGTTGTTCAGCACTCAAGCCAGTGATAGGCGCGGCCAGGGAGGGCAAGCGGAATATCCGCACGTGCAAAGTTCGCACATGCGCGATTACATAGGGGCTCGGTGTGATCGTGACGTCAGCCCCGCGCGTCAAGTGACACGCCCGGCGTGCCGTCCGACCAATGCCCCCGATGGCGGCCCGCTCCCCCCGATGGAAGGACCGCAAGCGTGGGCGTGGAATACCCGAGCGGGCCCGACAAGGGCACCGAAACCGGCGACAAGCCCGCCCCGCAGAGCCCCAGCGACCAGCCGCAGGCCGACGACCCCGGCTCTGGCGAGCAGAAGTCCCGCGTCCAAGAACTCCGCCAATCCGGCTGGAAACTCAACGGCCAGCCAGAAACCAGCACCGAACAGGGCGGCGACCAGCAGACCGGCGAGTCCTCCCCCGCCGACCCGAAGGCCGACAAACAGCACGGCCCGGGCGACCCGCAGGCCGAGGCCGAACCGGAGGCCGAGAAGGAGCCGGAGACCGGCAAGGCCGATCCCGAAGGCGGCTCCCAGACCGGTGACCACGAGCGCGAAACCGACGACCCCAGAACCGAAACATCGGGGACCGGCGGACGCGACCAAGACCCCCGCACGACCGACACTGAACTACGCCAGGCGCCCTCCGAGACGCCCCGCGCCCAGCCCGGAAGCGAAACGGGCAACGGCGCAGAACCCACCGGCGCAGCGGACGCGTCCCAGAACCGGGACAACGGTCGAGAGCCCACCAAAGGCCCCGCCGAACGGACGGAACCGACGCCGGACCAACCACGGCCCGGCACCTCCGAAGCCGCACCGGCCGATCAGACCGCTCCCACCGGCGAAACCAGCGACCGACAGCCCACCGGCCAGACCACACCACACGACGGGCAGGCACACCCCCGAGACACCGAGCCGCGGCCGGCCGAGGTACCGGGGAACGGCAGCGAAGCCAACGGTGAGCGCGACGGCAAGTCCGGCGGCCCGCGGACCGAAGACATCGGCGACACGTCCGAGGCCACCGAAAAGGCCGAGTCCCCGGAACGCACCGCCACGCCGCCAACCGACAATCCCGGCTCCCCCACCCAGCTGTTGTCCCGCACCGAAAGCCTCCGCCAAGCCGGCTGGGAGTTCCCCGGCCTACCGGACAACGGCTCACAGCAAACCGAGACCACCGACGCCGCTCCCGGGACCGGACAGCCACAGGAGCAGGGCGGCCAGGCGCTCCCCCAGCGAGACGGCCGAACCCCGCAAGGCGACAGTCGTACTCCCGAGCACACACCCGCCGGGGACCAGACGCCACCGGGCGAAACCGCCGACCAAGAGCAGGAAGCGGGCACACCGAAGACAGACGAGGTTCGTCCCGTTCCCGAGGCTTCGAACGAGCCACTCCCTACCGAGCAGAACCCGCAGGCCGCAGAAGACGGCGACCAGCCTCACCCCGATCAGGCAGGGGAGAACACCGACCAACCCGTCGGCCCGCCGGAAGGTCGGACGGAAGGCGCATCGGGCGAAGCACAGACCGGGGAGCGTCACACCGAACCCCTCGGCGGCTCCGAACAGAATCCACAGATCCCGGACAGAGAACCCGCAGCCGACGGCCGGACGTCCCAGCCTGAGTCACCCGAGCAGCCCCCGGACGACCCGGCGAACCCGCCCGACACCGAACAATCCAAGCCCCAAGACGACAACACCCGGGACGGCCAACCTCCCGGCGATCAAGACGGCGACCATGATAAGAACGCCGAAGGCACCGACACCGAGCAGCCCCCAAACGAAACCAACGAGACAACTGAGACAAACCCCGAGACCCGCACCAATCCCGACCTTTCCAATGTCTACACCGACAGCCGCGGCCGAGTGCACATCGAACCCCGATATGGACGCGAGCAGACCAGCGAACTGGCACGAAACGAACCGGAAAGAACAGACCCGACCGGCCTCCCAACCCGCGAAGACCTCGACCCAGCCGGAGCCAACAGCAAGCCTGGACGCGGCGAACTCCGTGACCCTGACGAGGATCCAGAGAAGCGGGACTACTTCGAACCCGATCTCGAATCAATGTCCCCATATGAGCGTTTTCGTTACAAAGCTAACGCCAGGGCAGAAAAATTCGAAGAAGTCGGCAAGAAAGGTGGTGCCATTATTGATAGTGTGCTGCGAAAGCCACCCCCTACCGGCAAGGCAGAGGTCGCTGCCACGGGGCCAGAAATAAAGCATTTGCAAACCAATGCAGGGACGGGCGATGCCGCACTGTCACTGGGAGTATCTGCAATCGTAGTCTACGAGGCGGCCCGCCATGGTTACCGGGCAGCAAAACACACGATCAACAGGTTGAGGGAAAAGAGACATGCAAATAACTGACCTCCAGGTGGCCACACTGCAGGCTCAGCTTGCGGGTCGAGGTGACGAGCACCAACGCCTGCTGAGCCAACTCACGTCGAGTGCAGACCAGGCAGGATATTCCGAGCTTCTGGCCGCAGCATTCTTTACTGCCATTAACGATCGTTTTGATGAGGGAGACAGGACGGCCACCCGCGCCGCGATCATCGATTTCATCGCAAACATGCGCTCCCGGACATCGGATATCGCGGAAAATCTGGACCCGGCCGTTGCCGAACAGATGATCTTCCATGCCCTGGGCGAGGGCGAAGTCGACGACATAGATGGCGACACGATGATGCTCAGCCAGATTATCATCCTCGGCGGGCTGGTAGCAGATGCCGAATTCAGTGATTCCGATCTAGAGAAGTTTATGAACAGAATTCGACGGCTAGCTGAAGGCGCATAACTGAATGGCAGATAAATCTCCCCCCAACATCACTCACTTTCACAGGGCTGCCCTGCATTCACTAATCTTCGATCCAGACCAATGGGAATCGAAGTACGCTGAGATGTTAAGCAAAGACGCCAACCCGTCAGGCTACTCAACGCTCCTTGGATTCTCTCTTGGTGTGGCGTTACGTCGAAAGTTTCCTTCGACCTGGTCATTGGCCGATGTAATCAAATATGTCGCCCATTTGCGGATCGCCCTTGGAGGCGAATCTAACCTAATCCCAAGTTTGGCCGAGAAGATCATTCGCCTGCTGCTCAATGATAAATTACTAAAGGATGCGCCGCCTTTTGGCTCTGATTCGGCGGGCGTGTTGGCCACAGAGCATCTTCTACTCATGGCACTCGTCGCGGAAGCCGATCTGGATGCGGCCGCTCTATACGAGTTGATCAATGAGGCTGCGGACAAGGCCAGAGAGTTCGACTGGTCAGCGCTTGCTCTTCAGGGCACTGCGGGTTCGCTACAGGCGGAGGGTACCCGTGCGATCACGGGTGACGTCCAGTAAGAGGTTATCGGCGAACCCTCGCCAAAAGACACCGACGAGGAGAGGGAAAACTCTAGGCCCGACCGGGCGCACTTCCGAGGACTTTGACAATCATTGTCAATCGGCCGTGGTTTATTCGCCGGGCCGTCCTGAGGCAGACAGTAATCACGGACTGGTCTCGGCGCAGCGACGCGCCAGACTTCCCTTACCCGCAATCAACGCCACCGTGGCCGTTTACCTCAAAGACCGGCAGGATGCCTAGCCGTCCGAAGGCCTTTCCGCACCAACTACGCCGTGCCGTCCGTGAGGTGGCGGGTGATGGGCTGTGCTGATGCGAGCGCTGGCGATGTGCCTCCTGACTGCGCTACACCCGGGGTGACAGGTGGGGTTCAATGTCGCCCTGTCGTGAGTACACCGGGTGGGACAAGGCCGTGGCCGGTGAATCACGGTGTCGTACGCTCCGGGTCATGCACAACACCCTGACGGAGCACGCCCGATGTCTCTTCGGGGACGAGTACCGGCCAAGGCCGGAGTGCAGCCTCGAGCACGAGGAGCGCTACTTCATCGAAGAGCTGACCTTCGCGGATGCGGATTCGGTTCTCGCAATGCTGCATGAACTGTGTCCGCATAGGGTCGATGGCCTTTTGCCGGTCTGGGTCCGTAACCTGGCCTACCGACTGGCGCTCTTGCAGCGACCGGACGAGCCTGCATTGATGCGAGAGGCCGCAGAGAATCTCTGGCTGCACGGCCTGGACTGGGACGACATCGCGGCGGACCTGACGCGCTGCGCTGGAAGCGAGCTGAGCTGGGAGCCGCTGGTCACGCTCCGAGACAGAGACGGATCGCCACACTGACGATGCCCTGCCGTGGCAGACGTAGGCGCTTGTCGTAGCACGTCGCTACGGCACGAGATGTCTTGAGCCTGTTGATCATCCGCGCCTCGGGTGCCGGGCAGTACTCCGCGTTGGCGGGTTGGCGCGAGCAGCGCGTGGGGTCGTCGGCCTCTTCGTGGCTTCGCCGATTGCGAAGTCATGTGCTCGCAATTCCGACACATCGCCGTGTGTGGGCTTTGTGATTTGGGCCTCTTGGGCCGAATCGGGCGCGTGAATGTCGCACGTTCAGGTTTTGCACGTGTGGATATTGCGGGTGGCGCTTCATATCGGCGCGCGAGTCGAGCGTTTGTCCGAGCGTGACCATACGATTACTCGATAGTGGTTGCCCGCATAGAGTTAGCGATCAGTACGGATCGTGTCTCCGCGATATCAGGAGGACGGCCATGCCGAGCCCCTACGTCCGCCGCCGTCGGCTGGCGGCTGAAATCCGCAAACTCCGCGAGAGCCGTGGCCTCACGGCCGATGACCTGGCCGGCCTCATGTTCTACAACCGCGCGAAGATCTCTCGGCTGGAGAACGGCCAGAGTCGCCCGGACGTGGGCGAGATCATGAACATGCTCGACATCCTCGAAGTCACCGGCAGCCAGTACGACAAGCTCCTCCAACTCACTCGAGAGGCTGCACACAAAGGCTGGTGGGACCAGTACGGCATGTCGATTGGGCCACGCCAGAAGCTCGCGGCGGACTTGGAGCACAACGCCGCGACCGTCCGCAGCTACGACCAGACGGCGATGCCCGGCGCCCTACAGTGCCGTCCATTCATCGACGCTCTCGTCAAGCTCGACGAGAGCCAAAGGGCTCTCGACTACCAACCGGACCGGATGGCGGAAGCCCGCGAACGGCGGCAGCGCGAACTACTCAGGCCAGACGGACCGGCCTACGAGACCGTCCTCGACGAGTGCGTGATCCACAGGTTGGCGGTACCGCCTGAGGCGATGTCCGCTCAGCTCTGGCACATGATCACGACGATCTCGGAGGAAAAGCGGATCACGGTTCGGGTGCTGATGCACAACGCCCAGCTCCCGGGAGGCTTCCTCCCCCAGTCGTCGTTCTACCTCTACGCCTTCGCCGAGCCCGGCGACCCGCCGATGGCAGTTGTCGACACTGTCACCACCGACCTCATTCTCACCCAGCGTCGTGAGGTCGTGAGGTATACCGGGATGTACGACCGCCTCCGAAAGGCCGCCCTCTCCCCAGAAGACAGCATCGCCTTCCTCGCACAGGTAGCCAACCGGCTGGCAGACCAGGCAGGATCGTGAACATGACCAAGGACTATTCTGGCTGGCGCAAATCCGGTCGCAGCAACCCTGACGGCCACTGTGTCGAGGTAGGCCGAGCCCGCGACGGGACCATCGGCGTCCGCGACACGAAGCTCAACGGCGAGAGTCCCATTCTGGAGTTCACAGGTGACGACTGGCGGGCCTTGCTCCACAAGATCCGTACGGACTGCCACTGACTCTTCGAACATCAGCGGTCTTGAGACCAAGCTGGCTCGCCTCAAGGTTGCTGGCGTAGCTAAGGTCCGGACGGCGCGGCCCTTCCCCAGAAGGACGGCAAGGATGGTTTTGTAGGGCTCCCCCATCTGCTTCGCCTGCGCCATCGCGTCGCCGACGTCCGAGATCGGGTCTTTGTCGCGCACGAACCGCTCGGGACCATTGCGCTGGAAAGCCCAGAAGCTGTCCAGGATGTGGCCGACAGCGTCACGGCCGATACCCGAAGAGGCGGAAGTACGCTGTACCCAATTGGGCCCGAGTTAAGAGACGCCGCTCCTCGTCCAACGCAAACGGCGCATCGTCGTCTCCGACCTCAGGCAAAGTCCTGAGTATCCCATGCCGTATAAGACGGCTCCGCGATTCGCCTCGGGACGCACCCCGGCGTCACCGGCCATGTTGAACGGGTGTCGGCAATTTTCCCGGAGAGCGTCGTGAGTGTTACGGCGGGATGCAGGGCCCTGGGGGGATGACAGGGTTCTTTTGGCGTTCCAGCCGTCCGCCCGGGTCGATTGAGGTCACTATTAGTATTCGGGGTGCTCGGGGAGGCTTGCGAGGAGTTCTCGCACTTCGGTGGCCCTTGTGGGAGCGTCGATCTCGATGAGCAGGTCGAGCGCCTCGGAGTAGGCTCGCCGGGCCCCGGACAGGTGTTCGGTGTGGCGGTGGATGTCGCCCAGAATGCACAGCATCGTGGCCAGACCGGCCTTGTTCTTGATCTCTCGATGGAAGTCGATGGCAGGCTTCAGTACTTCCTCGGCGTCGGCGAAGCGGCCGAGGCCGTCGTAGGCCAGGGCCAGGTGCCATGCGCACCAGATGATCTCATCGCGGTCGTCACGCTGCCGGCCCAGGGCCATGGCGTGTTCCAGCACGCGGGCCGCGTCCGCGTGCCGGCCGAGTTGGCGGTAGGCGTCGGCAATGTGCGCTGACAGCCAGATCTCGCCCGCCGCGTCGTCCTGGCGCTCGTAGATGGCTTGTGCCTGAGCATAAAGGTCGAGGGCCTGTTCAGGATGGTCTAGGTCGCACTGGAAGTCACCGAAGTGGGTCAGCACCCACGCCTCTTTGCCGGGATCGCGCATGGAGCGGACCACTTCGAGCGCGCGATCATAGAGAGGCGGCGTTTCGGTCGCGCGCCCCAGGATTCTGCGGGCTTCGGCGAGGTGGATCAGCGATCCGAGCTCGGCGGGGGCGTCCCCAGTGCGATGCGCCGACTGAACGGCGAGTGTCTTTACCGTCTCCATCTCCTCCCACTGCCCGCGGTAGAAGAGGAGTCCATAAAGCGATTCAGAGATCCCTACGACAAGTTCGTGTTCTTCCGCCTCCGTGGCGGCCTGGAGGTTCGCGTGGACGTTAAGGGATTCGTCCGCGAACCATGCGATCGCCTCGGCCGGAGGCTGTTCGTGCGCGCCGGGTTGCGACATCCACTCGTGCAGGCGATCGGCGTACCAGTTCAGTGCGCGCCGGAAGGCGTCCCGCCGGGTGGACGGTGACTCCTCGGCCGTCATGCGTTCCTTTGCGTACAGCCGGAGAAGGTCGTGGAGGCGGTATCGGTCTTCTCCCGCAGGCTCGATCAGATGACGGTCCGACATCTCCCCGAGCATGCGCTCGGCGTGCTCGTCGTCCACGTCGCCTGTGCGGGCGACCAGTTCGGCGGTGAATTCCCGTCCTGCCAGGACGCCCAGGTGGCGGAACAGCGATGCCGTGTCAGGCCGCAGAGACCGGTAGCTGAGTTCGAAGCTGCTGCGCACTCCCCTGTCCTCGCCTTCGAGGCGGGAAATACGCCTGCTCTCGTCCTGAAGATTGGTCAGGTAGCGTGCCGGCGATCTGCTGTTCATCACGATGTGGGCGGCGGCGATGCGTATCGCCAGCGGAAGCCCGGCCAGGAGCCGCACGATCTGCTGGACGGATGGCCGGTCGCGGTCCGCCACCTCGGTGCCGACGATCCTTTCGAACAGCCGGAGTCCGTCGGGATCGGGCAACGGGTCGAGGCGGAGCCGGTCGGCGCCGTCCACTGACGCCAGCGTGGTGCGGCTGGTCGCGATCACGGCCGTGCCGGGTGACTCGGGCAGGAGCGTGGCGATCTGCCGTCCTTCGGACACGTTGTCGAGCAAAAGGAGGCCGGGCCCCTTTGCCAGTTGCTCTTGGTATTTGCGCTGACGCTGGACGGGGTCATGCGGCAGCTTGTCGGCGGGTATGCCGAACGCGGCCATGACCTCCACCATGACGGCGTCCACAGTGGCGGCCGCCGCTACATCCACGCGGATGCGCGCATAGGTGAAGGTGGCGGCGAGTCTGTGGGCGAGTTCGTTGGCCACCTCTGTCTTCCCGACCCCTGCCATGCCGTGGAAGACGACCAGCGGACAGGTCTCGGTCAGCCGTTCGGTGAGCAGAGCCCTCGCTCTGGCGATGACCTCGTCCCGATCCGTGAAGTCCGGAAGCGATCTGTTCAGCTTCATGTGGCCTTGGGAGAACGGAGCGGTGCCGGTCGGGTGTGGGAGGCGGATCAGCTCGTCCAGCCGGAGTTCCCGGCCCCAGGGCGTGTCCCGCATCGTGTCCGCCCACCGGTCCAGCGGGGCGACCGTGAGCACGGACGTCCCCTGGGCTGCGTGGTGTTCGATCACCACGCCGACCGCGAGTGCGCTGTGCCCGGGGTGCCGGGCGAACACCAGCGCCCCGGACATCCCCTGCCATTCGCTCACACCTCGCCCATCGGCCGAACGCGGGTCTGACTCGACACGCAGTTCCATCGACTCCATGCGTAGGTTCGAACCCGTCGGTATCGCGCCGCGCACGTGCGCGGTGTCGCGTTTTGGGACCTTTTTCGACGGCTGCGGGCGCTCTTTCCATCTGGGGTAGCCGACCGTCCAGCACCCGGTGATCTCGTCCGTCTCGGAGCGATGGATACGGGCGAAGCGGACCGGGTCCAAGCCGACGGGCGAGAAGTCGCCGGTCACCGCGAGGAGGGCGAGGTCCGTGGATTCGTCCACCGTCACGATCTCGGCCGGGTGCTCCGTCTCATCGACGAGCCGGACGAGCAGTGTCTCGGCGTCCAGGACGTTGTGCGCTGCCGACAGCACCCATTGCCGACCGACCAGGTAGCCGGATCCCACGGTCCAACGGCCGCCGGGGCCTCGACGCAGGATCTCGACGGCGCGGGTCTTGAGTTCGGGCATCTCAGGGTTTTTCTCCGAGTCCGCGCGTTACCTTTAGCGGGTTTCCGTCTCCGTCGAGTGGGGCTTCCAGCGTGACCGTTACCCGCTGAATCTCCTCCCTCCGATAGGAGCCGTCACCGCCCAGTTCGATGACCCAGAACTTCGCCTTGCCGGACGCCCCGCCCTGCCGCGTGACTCCGACGTGGAATTCGAGTTGTATCTGGCCGACACCGAAACCGAACTCCGAGTCCTTCCCCGCCTCCAAGGCTTCCATCAGCTCGGCGCGTAGTGCGGCGATGCTTTCCGCAAGTCCGAGTTGGCCCACGAAATCCTCCTATATCAGCATTCCGTCGAAGGCGGGGTGGAACCCCGACCGGCGCGGCAAGGGAGCCTTCACGCCGGATGTCCGGTACTCGCGCTGCCCCCTGTCCCGATCTTCTACGACCTTCGTCGCCTTGAGGACCCTTTCGGGCGCATGCGGCCGGAGAAGGCCAATACGAGATCACGACTTCCCTCCCGGCAACGGCTTGATTTGCTTGGACCATACGAGTTCGGCACGCTCTTCATTCCGAGTAAAGGCGCCTTACGTTGAGGCTCGGCCCCCGCGCGCCGGAGGCGTGCCGTGACGTAGCGGCCGGCGATCTTCATCTTGCCCCCAGGAACGGGCCGTGGTCCTCGGCGGCGGCTGTACGGACTACCCGCATTCCTGGCAGACGCGCCAATGCCGATAGGCGGGGCGCTGCGGGGTGCCGATGTCGACGGCCGGTGACGGCCCCGGCCCGTCAGGGCAGGTCACACCGGCCATCACCGGTCAGAAGGGCAAGGGCGTCTCCCCGCTGTGATGGGCGTAGCGGCGGAGGTCGTCCACAGTGACGGGGACCGTGTCCAACTGGACGCTGAGACGGGTCAGGAAGTCCGCGGCCTCGTCGGCGCCGAGCTTCCGGGACGCGGCGACGCGGGTGAGCATGCGTTCCAGGATGGCTTCGCGGCGCAGGCGGGGATCGTCGCACCACAGCTGCAGGATGTGGCTGTGGAACGTCACGTAGGGGCCGAGGCGGACCAGGGAGAAGGTCCCCTTGCGGCCGCCCGTCGCGTTACGGATGTTGTAGCGGCCGGGGGGGCAGGGTGAGGCGCAGGACTCCGGCGTCGGTCCATTGGAGATGGGCCGGGTCGATGTCGCGCTCGGCGAGCCAGCCGCCGAACTCAGCGCGGACGTCGCCGGAGTCGCCCGAGTCGAGAGTGCCGGTGAGGGCCGGCCAGCCGAGGCAGAGCAGGGCGGTGCCCGGTTCCGGCATGAGGATCGTCCCGGGGCCCAATGCCCGATGGGCCAGGCCGCGGTCGTGCAGTGCTCCGAGCGCGTCGCCGAGGTGCGGGAGGGTGCTCGCCAGCAAGGTCAGTTCGTCGCGGGCGGGGATCGGCCGGGTGCGGGTGAGACGCTCACGGAGCGTCGCGGGCGACTGCATCGCCGTCACGATGGTGATCGCCTCCGCCGTCATCTCCACACCCAGCAGGGACGGCAGACCGGGGAGGGAGGGCAGGTCGAGGAGCAGCGCGGCCTCGTCGGCGAGCACGGCCCGCAGGCGGCCGGTGCCCGGGGGCGATCTGCGTAACCAGGCATCATTGACCAGTACGCCATACTTGCCGGGCATTCGGGGGCGGATGCCCGGGTCACGTTTGGCGGCACCCGCCACCACACCGCCTCGGGCCGGGCCCGGCACCTGCTCGTCCGGCGGCGCGAGCGTCGGCACCCCCGCCAAGCCGATCGAAGCTGGACTTGCTCAACCGGGAGGACACGGAGGCTGACTCTTGCCATCGAGCCAGTACGGATGATCGAGCTTCAGCTTTCCCTGGTATTTCACGATGACCACATCGCGGGTGTAGGTGGTGCCGTCACGGTACTTTCCCCTGACACGCAGAGTCTGTCCACCGCCCCCATCCCATGACTTCAGAATGGCGGGCATGTTGTTGTCGGGCCACGGGCAGTAGGCCGCGGCGTTGGCGAACACGTCGAGGCAATCGCCATTGCTCATCGCAATGTGTTCCCGGCAATACTCGGGAATGCCGCCACGAGAGTTCGGCCCGACGTCCTGCACCGCCGACTTGAACGCGTCCCGCGCCTTCGCATCCGCACTCATCGCGCAGCCGGAAGCGGCTTCTGCCAGGGCCGACGCGAGGACCGCCGCCGCGATGACACCTCCATACCGCAACACCAGGACCCACCCCTGAAGATCGAAACGGACAGCATTTCCCGCATCGGGACGACCGACCCGGCCTCGCGCGACCGCACTTTAGCGCGGGGAATCCGGGACCGGTCCCGAATCTCGTGGTGAGCCGGGTGCGTTCGGGTTCCGGGCGGCGGGCTCGATGATCGCGGCGATCCGGGACCGACCGGTGGGGGGTCGGGGGTCAGCGCTGGTCAGCCGCAGTGAACCTTCCTGCCGGTCAACTCGCCCGTGTGCGCGCCGTCGGTGTTGATGAAGGCGTTGACGTACAGGCACCGATGGCGGGCGTAGACGTACAGCGGCCCGGCGTACCAGTGGTTCCTCTTGCTGTAACCGTCGTACTTGCAGTTGCCGTACTTGGTCCTGGCCGCGTTGTAGACGCAGAGCTTGAGCCGGATGTTGTACAGCGGCGTCGAGCCCTTGCGGACGGCCAGCGCGCAGTTATAGCCGTTGGAGTTGTTGTAGTAGACCTTGAGGTAGCCGCGGACCTTGGAGTTCACGTAGATCGAGTGGGTGCTGCGCAGCGCGTATCTGGACCCGCATGACGGGCCTGCCGCGCTCGCCGGTGTGCTGGGGGCCAGCACGGTCGTCAACGTCAAGGTGGGAAGCATGACGGCGGCCAGGCGCAGCGCGCGCCTTCCAGTACTGATCACGAGGTGTACCGTACGGCGGCCCGGCGGGTTCCGCCAGAGGTTCATGGACTCCGGTGACCTCGGCGTCCTGGCCGGCACGGGCCAGTCCTACAGGGTGCCTCGCGGGGGCCTGGCAGGCCAGGCCCCCGCGAGTGAGTCAGTCGCCGACGACGCGGGCGCCGACGAGGACGCCGACAGCGTAGGTGCTGTAGGCGATTAGGAGGCTGAGGTGGCCGGGGTCTCCGGCAGCACCGTAGCCGATGACGAAGTCGCAGATGACGGCGAGACCGACGCCAGCAACGACGAAGTGCCTGTACTTCCTGATGAGGTTGGCCCAGTCGTCGTCACGGCCGAAGAAGCAGGCACCGATGAAACCACCGATGACGCCGGCGATGGTGACGGATCCGCCGCCGGCGATGGCCTTGTCCACGAAGACGCCAAGGTCGGCCCACCCCGCGGGAATGTAGCCCCAGGTTCGGTAGGCCCAGACGAGGTGCCCAACGTGGTCCAGCACCCCGACGAATCCTCCGAGGAGGAATCCGGCGAGGGCGCCGGCGAGAGTGCCGAGCGCGATCGCGATCCGCGCACGTGTCACGAATTTTCTCATGTTGTTCCCGGTTTGTGTGGGCGCCCGTGCTTCACCACGGGCGCCGGACTGTTTGGACAGAACCCGTGTGCTTCGCCACGGGCGCTGACCTCTACCGTGCCGAGCACGGCTCGCTTGGCCAGCCCACGAGCGTCGATCACGTTTGGTCGAGCAGCCGTCACGGATTGTCACACCTCTGCGTCATGCTGCTGTGCGGTGAGGAGGTCGGCATGGTGGACAGGACGGTCGGGGTCGGGCGGGAAAAGGTGCGGGCGGCTCTCGGGCTCGCGGTGTGGGAGGTGGAGCTGGCGGCGGAGACGGGCCTGCTGCGGCGGCTCCCGGATCGGAGTTTCGAGGCCGCGTCCGTCCGGGCGGCGTTGGACGATCCTGGGGGGTTCCGGCAGGGATTGGCGCAGGAGAGGCGCTGCAACGCCACCGAGTCCGCAGCGCGGCTGGGCATCAGCGTGCAGCGCTTCAAGCGGGTGGCGGCCGCGACGGGCCTGGTGCCGGTCGCCGGGGAGGACGTCCGCAAGTACGGCAGGGTGTTGCGTGTCGTCTACTACCGGGCGGGTGATGTCGATGCGCTCGCCGACCACGTCCAGGCGGACGTTGAACTGCGGGCCGCCGCGGTCGCGGTGTCGCGGGAGCAGGCGGCGCAGAAGGCCGCCGTGACCAGGAAACGGAACGCCGAACTCCGCAGGGAGGCGCGCACCGAGTTGGAGTCGCGGAAGCCTGCGGATGCGGAAGGTATCGAAAAGCTGAGGTGGGCGGTCGCCCTGATGCGAACCGCCGGGAGATTCCCGGCGCCGCTCCGGAGGCTCGCCCACGTGGAAGACGCTCCGACCGGGCAACTCGCCCATCTGATGCGCCAGGCGCGGCTGCGGGAAGACGAACTCGCGGCGATGCTGGAGGACGTCCTGCCTCGGGCCGCCCGTGCCACCGAGGGTCTCGCCGATCCTGACCAAGTCTCGGCGATGCTGGGCGTCTCCGCGTGGCTCGTCTCGCAGCACGTGCCGCATTTCGGGGGGCACGTTCCCGTCCCGGCGCTTCGGGAACTGGCCGGAGCCCCGCCGCCGTGGCTTCTCGCGGCGTGGGCCGATATCGAGTTCCAGCGGGCGTCCGTGGAAGTGGTGCGCCAGGACGAGAAGCAGCGGGAAGCCGTCCTCGATACGGCCGAGAGGGCGGCGTCGCGGCTCAGTGACGCCGGCGTGGCCGAATTACTGGGGCTGTCCAAGGAAGTGGTGCGGAGACTCAGGCCGGGCACGGGGCGCTGGAAGGCCGCGTACGTGGAGCAATTGCTGCGGCGGCGACCGGCGTGGTCGCTCAGCGAGGAGGCGGCCTGGGCCGAGGCGGAACGATGTCGAAGGAGAAGAGAACGCCGCGAGCAGCGACGGGGGCAACGCAAGCCGGGCTGACGACGGACGTGGGCGGGTGTGTTCGGCATGTCGGAGACTCGGCGCGACCATCGAGGGGCCACGTAATTGAGTGCGGTCCTGGCGTCGGCGTCAGGTAGCGTCCGGGCTGGGGTTTGGAGGGCATGAAGGTCGTTGTGGATGATCTGGGCGGGGCGGAGATCGCCGCGTTTCTGCAGGAGCATGTCGAGGAGATGCGGGCGATCACGCCTTTGGAGAGCAAGCACGCACTCGACCTCGACGCGCTGCGGAAGCCCGAGGTGACGTTCTGGTCGGTGCTGGACGGCGGGGCGGTCGTCGGGTGCGGTGCCATCAAGAAGCTGGACGTGGAGCATGCCGAGTTGAAGTCGATGCGCACCACGTCGGCGCGCAAGCGGAGCGGGATCGGGTCGCTGCTGCTGGAGCACATTCTCGGCGAGGCGCGGGGCATGGGGTTCACGCGGGTGAGCCTGGAGACCGGGTCGGCGGACTTCTTCCTTCCGGCACGGCGGCTCTATGAGAAGTTCGGGTTCGGATATTGCGAGCCCTTCGCGGATTAACGGTCCGATCCGAACAGCGTGTTCATGACGCGAGTGCTGTGAATCGGATTCAGGCGCGGGCGGCGATGTGGTCGACGATGTGGGCGGCGTCCGCGCCCACGCCGGCGAAGACCGAGGACGGTTCGGAGTGCAGCCAGCGCAGTCCGACGGCGTACAGGCCGGGGTGTTCGGTGACGCCTCTGACGTGGCGCGGGTATCCCCACTCGTCGAAGACCGGCACGTCCACCCAGGAGAAGTCGAGGCCGAAGCCCGTCGCCCAGACGACCGTGCCGATGCCGGCGGCGTCGAGGTCGAGTTCGGTGGCGGTGTCCGGGGTGTAGGTGTCGGCGGGCGGACGGTCGTCAGGCGGCGCGTCGATGCCGGCGGCGGCGATGTAGGCGTCGAAGAGGGGACGGAACTCCTCGTCGAAGTGCGTTTCGGCGAACGCGAGGCGTTCGCCGAGGTCGTCGCTGAAGCGCACGACGGCGCCGTCCGCGGACTCCAGGCGGCCGTACAGGTGCACGCCGCGCCGGGCGAAGGCGCGGAGGCTGATGTCGTGGCCGCCGTCCTTGCCGGACACGTGCGGGTCGCAGCCGAAGCGGTCGGCCGGGGACGGCAGGTCCGCCACCGTCGGGAACGGGACGCCGACCTCCGCGCCGTGCAGGAAGGCGTGCAGCAGCCACCAGATGGAGTCGCGGCCCCGGTAGCGGCGGGGGACGGCGAAGCAGCCGGAGACGGCCAGGTGGACCTCGCGTCCGGCGTCGTGGAGTTCCTCCGCGATCTGGGTTCCGGACTGCCCGGTGCCCACGACGAGCACGGCGCCGTCCGCCAGCTGGGCGGGGCGCCGGTAGTCGGCCGAGTGGAGTTGCCGGACGTGGGCCGGGAGCCGCCGGGAAGCGGCCGGGATCTTCGGACGCTGGTACGGGCCGGTCGCCAGGACGACGTTGCGCGCGGAGATCGCACCTGAGGACGTGTGCGCGACGAAGCCGCCGTCCAGGGCGGACAGCCGGGTGATCTCCACGCCCAGACGCACTGGTGCCTCGATCATGGACGCGTACGCGGTCAGGTGGTCGACGACGTCGGCGCGTGCCATGAAGCCGTCCGGGTCGGGGCCGTCGTAGGGCATGCCGGGCAGCAGCAGGGTGAAGTTCGGGGCGACGAGATGGAGGCCGTCCCAGCGGTCGTTCCAGCCGCCGCCGAACCGGTCCCGGCGGTCGACGACGAGGTGGCCGACGCCGGCCCGGGTCAGGTGGTGGCTGGTGGCCAGGCCCGCCTGCCCGGCTCCGATGACCAGCGTGCCGATCTGTTCCATGACGGTCCTCCCCGTTCGCGCGCTTTACGCAGGACGCTAGGCGCGGGCGGCCGTCCGCCGCGTCGGGAGGATTCGGCATTTCACCCGGAACCGGGATGGGCAGATCTGTGCAGGTCGTGCTCGTAGGCGTAGGCCGTGGCGGCGGCCCGCGAGGGCAGGCCCAGCTTCCCGAGGATGTTGCTGACGTGGCGGGCCACGGTCTTCTCGCTGAGGAACAGGTCGGCGGCGATCGCCCGGTTCGTCCGTCCGGTCGCCACGAGCGCCAGGACCTCCGTCTCGCGGGCGGTCAGCACGCCCGACGCGGAGGCGCCCGACAGCGCGTCGACCGCGGCGGCGTCCGGCTCGGCGCCCAGCTGCCGGAAGATCCACCGTGCCGCGTCCAGTTCCATCGCGGCGCCGTCCTCGTCGCCGAGCCCCCGGCACGCCAGCCCCGTCAGGACCCGGACCCGCGCCGACTCGTACGGGACGTCCAGCTCCCGCCAGCCCGCCCACGCCCGGCGCGACTCGGCGAGGGCGGCCCGGGCGTCGCCCTCCGCCAGCAGGACGGCGGAACGCGCCTGACCGGCCGCCGCCCGCAGCAGCGGCGCGCCGAGACCGGCGGCGAGCCCCGACAGCTCGTCGGCGGCGGCACGCGCGGCGGGGACGTCGCCGGCGGCGAGCATGATCTCCACGCAGGCGGTGAGCGTCCCGGCCCGCGATCCGGGGTCGGACTCCTCACCGGCGACGCGGCGGATCGCCGCCGACGCCGCGTCCGTCCGGCCCTGCGCGAGGCGGAGCAGCGCCAGCCCGGGCTGCGGTTCGCGGCCCAGCCGGCTCGCCGTCCGGTAGAGCTCCTCGGCCTCGCCGAACCGGCCGCGGAGCCGGTGCAGCTCGGCCTGCCGGTAGTGGGCCGACCCGGCCGCCGGGTCGCCCGGGCGGCCGCCGAACACCTCGCAGGCGCGCCGCAGCTCCTCGGCCGCGTCCGGCCAGGCGCCGTGCAGCTGCATGATCTCGGCCCGGTGCACCAGGCACTGGCCGCGGAACGGCTCCAGGCCGGGCTGGGAGTCGCACCAGCGGGTCAGCGCCCTCGTCCACTCCGTGGCGCGGCGCACGTCCAGGGTCTCCCCGCACGCCTCGATCAGGCTGCAGTAGACGTTCCCGGCGACGATCGGCGACACCTCCCCCGCCATGACGGCGACCATCACCTCGTCGAGCAGCGCCACCCCGTCGACGGTGCCGCCCAGCCGGATGAGGGCCCGGCCCTCCACCTGCCTGGCGAGGACGACGAGGTCGGGATCGCCGAACCGCTCGCCGATCCCGGCCGCGCGGGCCGCCAACTCCCGGCCTTCCCCGGCGTCGCCGCCGACGACCCGCTGCTGCCCGGCGGCCACCAGCAGGTAGCCGCGCTCGGCGCAGTCGCCGCCGGCGTCGTCCAGCAGTCGCCCGGCACGCGCGAGCCAGCCACCGCCGAGTGCGGCGTCTCCCCCGGTCAGCAGCTCGAACGCCAGCCAGAACGCGCATCGCGCCGCCCGCGCCGGGTCACCCCGCCGGGCGAGAAGGTGATGCGCGCGTTCCCAGAGCTCGACGCTGTCGGCCTCCCGGCCGGTCAGGTAGGCGGCCGTGGCGAAACGTTCGAGGTCCGCCGGTTCGAGCGGCGCGTCCCGGTCCGCGTCGGCCAGGTGCGCGCACGCGTCCGCCCACCGGCCCGCGGCGAACGACCGCCGCCCCCGCTCCAGGACGTCAACCGTGGTCACACCTCCACCCCACCACACGAACCGTCCGCCGACCACGCCCGCAGCCCGGGCCGGACGTCCCCGGAGCCAGCATGATCGACGTGGCGTCCGTGTCCGCGGCCGCCGTCGGGACGCTCGTGACCTGGCCTCTCCTGGCCACCGTCAGCGGCGAGCCCACTCAGGGCGATGTCGTCACCGCGGCCTTGGCGGGCATCCTGCTGGGCGTCGCCGCCGGTGTGAACACCGCCGCGGTCGACGTCACCGCGCCGCCGTCCTGAGCCGGGGACGGGTGGAATCGACGGTCACCGGCACCCTTGCTCTAACTCTGGTGTGTGCGGCACGCGGGCTCGGGCGGCGCCTTCTTGAGCAACGTCGGTGGTGGTCATCCTGCCCGGAGGCCGGACGGTCCTCCTCGGAGGACTGGCGTCATCCACGTGCCCGCAAAACGTCGGGCCTGTCGCCAGCATAAAAACAAAATGCCGAACATCAAGCCTGCCCGGAAACGCTCCTGGCTCGCCATCGCCGTACTCGCGATCCTCGTGGGTGCCATCGCGGCCTCGATCTCCATCCGCCCGCACGGCGAACAGCCGGGTCCCTTCCCGCCGGCCATCACCAAGCCGCCCTCGTCCAACACATCGGGCGCCGGCGAGCCCTCATCCGCGGCGCCGACCACCGAACCCGCCGCCACCTCGCCCACGCCGTCGGCCACCGGCACGTCCGACCCGGCGGACGACGGGGGCATCGTGGTCGCCAAGTTCGACGACAAGGCCGAGGGCCCGTACCTCGTCCTCGCCCCGGCGGACGCCGACCCGGCCAGCCTGGAGAAGCTGGTGCTGAACGACAGCCTGCGGGACCTGGGCAAGGTTCAGACCTGGCTGCCGTACCACGACAAGCTCTGGAAGGTCAGCGTCTCCCAGGACGTCTACAACAACTGCCAGGCGTTCAAGTCCAAGGCGGACTTCGCAGAGCGCGCGCAGCAGCAGACGTATCCGACCTGCGCGGACACGTCGAAGTCGACCACCCGGTGACGAGCCGGCCGGTCTGAGTGGTGATCCCCGGGGCCTGTTCGGCCTCGGGGATCACTTTTGTGCGTCCGCAGTCGCCCCCCGGCTCGGCCTTGTCCGCGGAGCGCGGGCGGCGGAGAGGGCGGCGGACAGGAGTCCCTTGGCGGAGGCCGCCAGGAAGGTGGCCCAGTCGAAGTAGTCCCGCCAGAGGGTGATCTTGCCGTCGTGGACCTCGAAGGTGCCGCAGACCCAGAACTCGGCTCGCCATGAGCCCTTCTCCAGGACGTCGGTGCGTTCGGTGAGGACGACCGGGCCGTTGGCGGCGATGCTGTGGACGCGGGCCTCGAAGCCGGTGCCGTGGCGGGCCATGGCGCGCAGGGTCCGCTCGACGGCGGGCAGGCCGCGAGCCGGGGGAAGCGGGACGTTCTGGTAGGTCATGCCGGGGGCGGCGTGGCCGAGGGCCCGGTCGATGTCCAGCTCTTCGAGGGCGGCGAGGAATTCGGTGACGGTCTGGATCTCGGTCATGGCGTCCCTCCGCGGGTCGGGAGGACCACGGTAGTGCGGGAGAATCGGGGCATGCGGTTCGGCATCTTGGGGCCCGTCGAGGTCTGGGCGGACGGGGCGGTCGTGCCGGTGGGCGGGCCGCTGGTGCGGGCGTTGCTGGCCATGCTGCTGCTCGACGCGGGACGGGCCGTCCCGGGCGAGCGCCTCATCGACGGGCTGTACGGGGAGGAGCCGCCGAGCGGGGCGGCCAACGCGTTGCAGTCGCAGGTGTCGCGGCTGCGGCGCGGCCTGAAGGACGCGGGGTCGGTCGAGGGGCTGCCGACGGGGTACCGGATCGTCGTCGATCGCGAGGACGTCGACGTGCACCGGTTCCAGGAGCTGGCCCGGGACGCGAGGCAGGCCCTGGCGGGCGGGCGGCACGAGGCGGCGGCCGGGCTGTTCGAGGAGGCGCTCGGCCTGTGGCGCGGGCCCGCGCTGGCCGATGTGGGCGCGCCGTTCGCCGGGGCTCAGGCGGCGCGGCTGGAGGAGGAGCGGGCCTCGGTCGTCGAGGAGTACGCCGAGGCGCGGCTGAAAGGCGGAGACCCGGGGGCGGTGGTCTCCCCGCTGCGCGAACTAGTGGACGCGCAGTCGTTGCGGGAGCGGGCCCGGGCGCTGCTGATGCGGGCCCTGCACGGGAGCGGACGGCAAGCGGAGGCGCTCGCGGTCTTCGAGGACGGGCGGCGGATCCTGGCCGACGAGCTGGGAGCGGACCCGTCCAAGGAGCTGGCGGACGTCCACATGGCGATCCTGCGGGGCGATCTGGAGACGGCGCCGGAGGCCGTCCGGGCGAACCTTCCGGCGCAGCTCACCAGCTTCGTCGGGCGCGAGGAGGAGCTGCGGCGCGTCGGGAAGATGCTCGCGGACGGGCGGCTCGTCACGCTGCTCGGCCCGGGGGGCGCGGGCAAGACGCGGCTGGCGATCGAGGCGGCGGGGCGGGAGGGCGGCGACGTCCGCTTCGTCGACCTGGCGCCCGTCGTCGCGGGCGAGGTGCCGAAGGCGCTGCTCGGGGCGTTCGGGCTGCGCGAGGGCGGGATGCGGCCGATGCCCGGCGAGCAGCCGCCGGACGCGGTGGAGCGGCTGGTCACGGCGCTGGACGGGCGGCGGGTGCTCCTCGTCCTGGACAACTGCGAGCACGTCGTCGCACCCGTCGCTGACCTCGCGCACCGGCTGCTGAGCGCCTGCCCGGAGCTGCGGGTGCTGGCCACCAGCCGGGAGGCCCTGGCGATCACGGGTGAGGCGCTGCGCCCGCTGCCGCCGCTGGAGCTTCCGCCCGAGGGCACCCCGGCCGGGGAGATGCCGGGGTATCCGGCCGTCCGGCTGTTCCTCGACCGGGCCGAGGCGGTCCGTCCCGGGTTCGCGGTGGACGACGGCAACGCCGGCGCCGTGCTCCGGATATGCCGGGCGCTGGACGGGCTGCCGCTGGCGATCGAGCTGGCGGCGGCGCGGCTGCGGTCGCTGCCGGTCGCGCAGGTCGCGACCCGGCTGGACGACCGGTTCCGGCTGCTGTCGCGCGGGAACCGGACGGCGGCGCCGCGCCACCAGACGCTCCGGGCGGTCGTCGAGTGGAGCTGGGACCTGCTGGACGAGGCGGAGCAGACCCTCGCGCGGCGGCTGACGGTGTTCTCCGGAGGTCTCACGCTGGACGCGGCGATGGGCGTCTGCGACCTGGACGACGCCGACGAGCTGCTCGTCGGGCTGGCCGACAAGTCGCTCGTACAGAGCGACGGGACGCGCTACCGGATGCTCGACACCGTGCGGGCGTTCTGCGCCGAGCGGCTGGCCGAGGCCGGGGAGAAGGAGCGGTTCGAGCGGGCGCACGCGGAGTACTTCGCCGGGCTCGCCCGGCGGGCGGACCCGCACCTGCGCGGCGCCGCGCAGCTGGAATGGCTCGACCTGCTCGCCGCCGACCACGGCAACCTGCACGCGGCGCTGCGGCGGATCCTCCGGCCGGACCCGGCGCTCGCGCTGCGGCTGATCGCGTCGCTGTCGTGGTACTGGTGGCTGCGCGGACGCGTCGAGGGTGCGCCGCTGGCGTCCGAGCTGCTGGACGTCGTCGGCGTCGACCCGCCGGACGGGCTCGACGAGGAGTACGTCCTGTGCGTCGCGAACGCGGTGTCGGGCGGGATCACCGGCGAGTACGCGGTGGCGTGCCTCGACCATGCCGCGGACCTGCTGCGCCGGATCGACCGCCCGCTGCGGTACCCGGTCGCGATCGTCCTGTGGGCGCTGACCGCCGGGCCCGACCGCACCGACCTCGCCGTCTTCGCCAAGCAGGTCGGGGACGACCCGTGGACGCGCGCGCTGGTCAGGATGAGCGACGGGTTCCTCGCCCAGTTCGGCGGCGACCTGGACGAGGCGGAGAGGGCGTGCGGCGAGGCGGTGCGCGGCTTCCGGGCCTGCGGCGACCGCTGGGGCACGGCCAACTCGATCGACCCGCTCGCGCAGGTGGCGGACTTGCGCGGCGACCGGGAGCGGGCCCTCGCGCTGCTGGACGAGGCGCTGGAGCTGCTCGAGGAGCTCGGCGCCCTGGAGGACACCGCCGACATCCTCTACCAGCGCGGCCTGGTCCGCATCCACGCCGGTGACCTGGAAGCGGCGCGGGCCGAGTACGAGCGCGGCATCGAGCTGGCCCGCCGCGCGGGCACCCCGGACAAGATCGCGGGCGGCTACCTGGGGCTCGGCGAGGTCGCGCGGCTGCGCGGCGACGCCGCCGGAGCGCGCCGGCTGTACGAGACGGCGCTGACCGGGTACACGTCCGAACGCTTCATCGCCGCCGCCGTGCGGGGCTCGGCGCTGGTCGGGCTGGGCCGGCTGGCGACCGGCGAGGGCGACCTCGGGCGGGCCCGCGCGCTGTTCGCCGAGGCGCTGGACATGTCGCTCGACCACCCGATCTTCGCCTATCGCGCGGCCGCCACCACCGGGCTCGCCGGCATCGCCGCGGCGGAGGGGGACGGCGAGCGCGCGGCGGTCCTGCTCGGCGTGGGGAGGACGCTGCGCGGCATCACGCTGGCGGGCGATCCGGACGTCGAACAGGTCTCCTCCTCCGTGCGCGCCCTGCTCGGCGAGGAGGCGTACGAGGAGGCGTTCGGCAGGGCCGCCGCGCTCCCCCGCGACCAGGCCCTCGCCGTGCTGCGGGAAGACCGGCCGGGCCTCTCGCGAGAGGACTAACCCCCGCAGGAGCAGGTCGGCCGCTGACGGCCCGCGGTCCGCGCTGTCAGCGCGCGGTGCGGGGACGGTCAGCGCGGCGGGCGAACGTTGCGGGCATGAACACCTCAGCCCGCAAATGGAGCACCTTCGCGATCTGCCTGCTGGTCGCGATCGTGCCGAACATCGACCTGACCGCGCTGAACCAGGCGATCCCGCACCTGAGCGCGGACCTGGACCCCTCGTCCACGCAGATCCTGTGGATCGCCGACGCCTACGGGTTCGCGCTCGCCGGCCTGCTGATCACCATGGGCGGGATCGGCGACCGGATCGGCCACAAGAGGCTGCTGCTGATCGGCACGGCGGTGTTCGCCGCCACGTCCGCCGTGACCGCCTACGCGCCGAACGCGGAGCTGCTGATCGCGGCCCGCGCGCTGCTCGGCGTGGCCGGGGCGACGCTGATGCCGTCCTGCCTGTCCCTGCTCCGCCGCGTGTTCACCGAGCCGAAGGAGCGGACGATGGCGGTCGGCGCGTTCGCCGGTGTCGGCGGTCTCGCGGTCGGGCTCGGGCCCGTCATCGGGGGCGCGCTGCTGGACCACTTCTGGTGGGGCTCCATCTTCATGATCAACGTGCCGATCATGGCGGTGGCGTGCCTCGCCGGCGCGGCCGCGCTGCCCGAGTCGCGCAACCCCGTCCCCGGACGGCTCGACCTGCTCAGCGTGCCGCTGTCGGTGGCCGGCGTCCTCGGGCTCGTGTACGCGATCAAGGAGGCGGCGGCGCACGGGCCGGACGAGGTCCGGATCTACGTGTCGGCCGTGGTCGGCGTGCTCGCCGTCGCCGCGTTCCTCGTCCGGCAGGGCCGCCTCGCCGAGCCGCTGATCGACATCCGGCTGTTCCGCCGGGCCGCGTTCAGCGGGTCGGTCGTCACCAACATGTTCGCGATGTTCGCCCTGGTCGCCCAGTCGCTGATCTTCTCGCTGTTCTTCCAGCTCGCGCTCGGCTGGTCGCCGCTGAAGTCGGGCCTGGCCGGGCTGCCCGGCGCGGCGGGCGCCATGATCGGCGGCGCCGCGCTGGCCCCGCCGCTGATCAACGCGCTCGGCCGGGCCCGGGTCGTCGCGGCCGGGATGCTGCTGTCCGCCGGCGGCTTCGCCATCTTCCTGATCATCGGGCTGGACACCTCGTACTGGACGATGCTCCCGGCGATGCTGCTGTCCGGCATCGGGATGGGGATGGGGCTGACGGTCACCGCCGACACCGTCCTCGCGTCCGTCCCGAAGGACCGCTCCGGCGCCGCGTCGGCGATCTCCGAGACCGCGACCGAACTGGGCGGCGCGCTCGGCATGGCGATCCTCGGGAGCGTGCTGAACGCGGTGTACCGGAACGTCCTGGACCTGCCCGCGGGCGTTCCGGCGCCGGCCGCGTCCGCCGCCCGCGACTCGCTCGGCGCCGCCCTCCAGGCGGCCGCGAACCTGCCGGGGACGGTGGCCGCCCAGGTCGCCGCGGCCGCGCGGACCGCCTTCGTGGACGGCATGCACGCCGCCCTCCTGTGCAGCGCCGCCTTCGCCGCCCTGGTCGCCGTCTTCGCCCTGATCACCCTCCGCAACGTCCCCAAGGTCATCCCGGAGAGCGAGGAGGCCGAGCCGGTCACCGTGGGCTGACCGCCCGATCCCGCCCCGGGCCGGGGCGGGATCGTCCCGTCGGCCGGGGTCGTAAATGTGATATCACTTTGCTATGTTGGTGATAACGGATCACGAGGAGGACGGGATGGCCGACACGACGGCGAAGGTGGACATGCCGCGGCCGAAGATCGCGGAGCGGCCGGCCGCGGACCGCGGCGGGTGGGCGATGCTCGGGATCGCGGTCCTGCTGCTGGCGGTGGGCACGGCCGCGGTGTTCGCCGCGGCGGCGGTCGGCGGGGGCGCCGCGATCGCGACGGGCGTCACGGCCGGATCGCTGCTGGGGCTGGCCGGGCTGGTCCTGGCGGCGGGCCTCACCGCCGTGGCGCCCGGCGAGGCGCGGGTGCTGCAGCTGCTCGGGCGGTACAAGGGCACCGTCCGCCTCGACGGGCTGCGTTGGGTGAACCCGCTGACGAACCGGAGCCGGGTGTCGACGCGGATCCGCAACCACGAGACCGGACTCGCCAAGGTCAACGACCTGGACGGGAACCCGATCGAAATCTCCGCTGTGGTGGTGTGGCAGGTCGCCGACACGGCGCGCGCCGTGTTCGAGGTCGACGACTTCGTGGAGTTCGTGGCGTTCCAGACGGAGGCGGCCGTCCGGCACATCGCGGGCAGCTTCCCCTACGACGCGCACGACCGGACGTCGCTGCGCGACAATGCCGACGAGATCACCGCGCAGCTGTCGGAGGAGCTGGCGCAGCGCGTGGCGTCCGCCGGCGTGGAGATCATCGAGTCGCGGATCACCGGGCTGGCGTACGCGCCGGAGATCGCGCAGGCGATGCTGCGCCGGCAGCAGGCGGGCGCGGTGGTGGCCGCCCGGCAGCGGATCGTGGAGGGCGCCGTGGGCATGGTGCAGCTCGCGCTGGAACGGCTGGACGAGGAGAACGTGGTCGATCTGGACGAGGAGCGCAAGGCGGCGATGGTCAGCAACCTGCTGGTCGTGCTGTGCGCCGACCGGGACGCCCAGCCGATAGTGAACACCGGCTCGCTCTACCAGTGACGGAACGCAAGAAGGTCCTGCTGCGGCTCGACCCCGCCGTGCACGACGCGCTGGCCCGGTGGGCGGGGGACGACCTGCGCAGCACGAACGCGCAGATCGAGTTCCTGCTCCGGCGGGCGCTCGCCGACGCGGGACGGATGCCGGGGACGGCGCGGCGGATGCGCGGGCCCGGCCGTCCGCGCAGGGCCCGCAACGGGGAAGACGAGGAGAACCCGCCGCCCGGCGGGGGCGAGGACCAGCCATGATCGATGTTCCCGATTCGCTGCCGGCGCGGATGTACCTGCTGGCGTACGACCTGCGGAAGCAGAAGATGACCAAGGGGGGCGCGGAGCTCGGCTACGTGCTGCGGGCGGCGGCGCTGACCGAGCTGTACCTGGACGGGCGCCTCGGCGAGGAGCGGCGCAAGCCCGTTCCGGGGACGCCGGGCGACGACCCGTACGGCGTGCTGGCGCAGATCTCCGCGTCGCGGCCCCGGTCGTGGCAGCACTGGGTGCGCAAGGACGGCAGGGCCCTCGTGCAGACGGTCCGGGACGAGCTGGTGCGCGGCGGCTGGATCAAGGTGAGCACCCGCCGGGTGCTCGGGCTGTTCCCGCGCCGCCGGGTCACGGTGAAGGACCCGCGGGTCGTCAAGGAGCTGTGGGGCGGGGCGTCGTCGGCGCTGCGAGGACGTCCGGTGGCGCACGTGAACAGCTACGACGCGGCGGCGGTGGCGCTGGCGGCGGCGGGCGAGCTGAAGAGCGTCCTGCCCGGGGCGGACCGGCGGCGGCACAAGCGGCGGATCGAGGAGCTGTCGGCCCGGTCCGGGCCGGCGGCGGACGCGGTCCGCAAGGCGATCCGCCAGCGCGCCGCCGCCGGCTGAACTCACTCGACGACCAGCTCCACCGGGATGTTGCCCCGGGTGGCGTTGGAGTAGGGGCAGACCTGGTGGGCTCGTTCCACCAGGTCGCTGCCGTTCTCCAGGTCGTCGGGCAGCTCGATCCGCAGGACGACGGAGAGCCCGAACCCGCTCTCGACGCTGCCGCCGATGCCGACCTCGGCGGTGACGGAGACGTCCCGGACGTCCTGCCGGGTGGCGCGCGCGACGGCGCCGAGGGCGCTGGCGAAGCAGGCCGCGTAGCCGGCGGCGAACAGCTGCTCGGGGTTGGTGCCGTCACCGCTGCCGCCCATCTCTCGGGGGATGGCGAGCGGCAGGTTGAGGCGCCCGTCGGAGCTGACGGCCTTGCCGTCGCGTCCGTTGGCGGTGGCCACGGCGGTGTAGTGGGTGTCCATGCGTCCTCCTTGAGTTGCCACCAATTCAATTGCGTACAACCAATATACGGCAAGTGCGGGTTCCTACAACTTCGAGGGGTGCGAACTTGTATCGGGCGCGAGCGGCGGCGGGCACGGCGCCGCCATAGCCTGCTCGGACATGGACCCTGAACGCCTGATCTACCCGCTGATGAAGTACGTCGTCATGGGACCCGCGATGCGCGTCGCCTTCCTCCCCAAGGTGAGCGGGCTGCGGCACGTCCCGCGGATCGGGCCGGTGATCCTCGCGGCGAACCACCTGGGGTTCCTCGACTCGTTCGTCCTGCCGCTGATGGTGCCGAGACGGGTCTACTTCCTCGGCAAGCACGAGTACTTCACCGAACCGGGCGTGAAGGGCCGCGCCACGGCGACGTTCTTCCGCAGCGTCGGCGCGATCGCCGTCGACCGGTCGGGCGGGCGGGCGGCGCTGGACGCGCTCGACACCTCGGCGGCGGTGCTGGAGCGCGGCGGCGTGTTCGCGATCCACCCCGAGGGCACCCGGTCGCCGGACGGGCGGCTCTACCGGGGCCGGACGGGCGTGGCGCGGCTGGCGATGCGGACCGGCGCGCCCGTCGTCCCGGTCGCGATCGAGGGCACCGACCGGGTGCAGCCGCGCGGGCAGGCCGTCCCGCGGCCGGGACGGATCGGGCTGCGCATCGGCGCGCCGATGGACTTCGCCGGACGGGACGCGGGCGTCCCGCGCGGCAGGGCGGCCCGGCAGGTCACCGACGAGATCATGGAGGCGATCCAGCGGCTGTCGGGCCAGGAGTACGTCGACGACTACGCGCCCAGGCCGGTGGCCGCCCACACGCCGCCCCCCGCCTGACCGCCCGCATGTTTGAGCGTGACCGAAAGGGCACGATTCAAGGGGACGGATGGAGATGATGTGGAAATCACCATGGACCTCCTGCTCCCCCGGGACGCCGCGAGCGTCCCGGCGACGCGGAGGCTCCTGGCCGCGGCGCTCGCCGCGCTCGGCGTGGAGGACCACATCCGGGGCGACATCGAGATGATGCTGACCGAGGCGTGCACCAATGTGATCAAGCACGCCGAGCACGGCGCCGACTACACGGTGCGGGCCATGATCCAGGACCGCCGCTGCGTGATCAAGGTGATCGACTCGGGCGCCGGGTTCGACGCGGAACGCGTCCCGCGGCCCGATCCGGTGGCGGAGCACGGGCGCGGGCTGCTGATCATGCGGACGCTGGCCGACGACGTCCGGTTCAGCTCCTTCCCCGAGGAGGGGGCGCTGGTCGCGCTGGAGAAGCACCTGACCTACGGCGAGGACAGTCTCGGCGGGCTGCTCACGGCCGGCAACCGGGTCCCCGTCATGACCGGCGCCGACCCGGAGACCGACGACGCCGCCGCCCGGCTGTTCGAGCTGGCCCGGGACGGCGACACCGAGCGGCTCGTCGGCTACGTCGACGCCGGGGCGCCCGTGAACCTGTCCACCGACAGGGGCGACACGCTGCTGATGCTCGCCGCCTGCCACGGGCACCCCGAGACCGTCCGGGCCCTCGCGGGGCGGGGCGCGGACCCGGACCGGGCGAACGACCTCGGCCGGCGTCCCCTCGCGGGCGCGGTGTTCAGGAAGGAGACGGGCGTGGTGCTGGCCCTGCTGGACGCGGGCGCCGACCCGCGGGCGGGGTCGCCGTCCGCCGCCGACACCGCGCGGATGTTCGGCCACACCGAGTTCCTCGCGTGGTTCGACGAGTACGCTCCCCCGCCCGCGTAACGGCGTGACTCAGCGGCGCACGCGCAGGACCAGCGCAGCCACCAGCAGAGCGGCGGCGGCGAAGACCGCGCCGGTCGTGAACGCGGCGTCCATCCCGGCCACGACGTCGTGGCCGGAGGACGCGGAACCGTAGGTCGTGACCATGGCCGCCGAGCCGAGCGATCCGCCCGACCACAGCATGGTCTGGGCGACGCCGGACGCGGCCCCCGACTGCTCCGGCTCCACGCTGGCGAGGATGGTCGCGTTCAGCGGCAGGACCGCCATCCCGCCGCCCGCGCCCATGAGCATGAACGGCACGAGCAGCCCGCCGGCGTAGCCGTCCCCCGGCGAGAGCCGCGTCAGCCACAGCAGCCCCGCGGTGAGCAGGACGGTGCCGGTGACGACGAGCGGCTTCGCGCCGAGGCGCTGCATCACCCGCGGCGCGGTCCGGACGACCGCGAACTGCATCCCGACCATCGGCAGGAACGCGGCGCCGGCGCGCAGCGGCCCGTAGCCGAGCACCTGCTGCAGGTACTGGGTGAGGAAGAAGAACGCGCCGAACATCCCCGCCGCCAGGCCCAGCTGGGTCAGGTAGGAGGCGGCCCGGTCGCGTCCGGTCAGCAGCCACAGCGGCATGATCGGCTGCCTGACGCGGGCCTCGACCGCCACGAACGCGGCGAGCAGGACGGCCGCGGCGCCGAACGCCGCGAGCGCCCGGCCGTCGCCCCAGCCGTCCTCCCCGGCCCTGATCAGCGCGTAGACGAGCGCGGTCATGCCGAGCGTGGACGCGACGGCGCCGCCGAGGTCGAACCGGCCCGGCCTGCGCCGCGTCCCGGAGAGGACCCGCGGCGCGACCAGCATCAGGACGAGGCCGACGGGGACGTTGACGAAGAACACCCAGCGCCACGACCCGGCCTCGGTCAGCACCCCGCCGACGATCATGCCGACGGCGGCGCCCGCGCCGGTGACCGCGGAGAAGACGCTGAGCGCCCGGACGCGGGCGGGGCCCTGGAAGTTCGTGGCGATCAGCGCCATCGCGCTCGGCGCGGCGACGGCCGCGGCGACGCCCTGCAGGGTGCGGGCGGCGAGCAGCCACCAGCCGGCGTTCGCGAGCCCGCCGAGCAGCGACGCGGCGGTGAACAGCGCGATCCCGGCGGTGAAGGTGCGGCGGCGGCCGAACACGTCCCCGGCGCGCCCGCCGAGGAGCAGCAGCCCACCGAATGCGAGCATGTAGGAGTTCTGGATCCAGGCGAGCCCCCCGGTGGACAGCCCGAGGCCCTGCCTGACCTCCGGGAGCGCGATGGTGACGACGGAGGTGTCCAGGCCGATCATGAGCTGGCAGCCGACGATGACGGCCAGGATGATTCCTGGACGATGATGGAGTGGCGGTGCGGTCTTCCCGGGAGCGGCGAACTCCCGGGGTGCGGCCGTCCGCTCGTTGGACGCGGTCAAGTCGGACCTTCCCGAGATTTAAGGAACGGCGAAGTACACTATGTGGGGAACGTATCACCGATTCGCACGAAAGAGAACGCTAGCGTTCACTATTTTCGGGACCGTGTCATGACCCCGGCCACCCGCCGCCGCGGCGGCGACCTGGAGGCGGCGATCTTCGACGCCGTGTTCGCGCAGCTGGAGACGGTCGGCTACCGGAGGCTCACCATGGAGGGCGTCGCGACCGCCGCCCGCACCGGGAAGGCCGCCATCTACCGGCGCTGGCGGTCCACGGACGAGCTCATCGCCGACGCGCTCAGGCACGTCCTGCCGGAGTCGCCGGCCGCGCCCGCGACCGGCAAGGTGCGGGAGGACGTCCTGCAGATCCTCACATGCCTGCGCGACACGATCGTCGCCTGCCGCGGCGCCGCGTTCAGGGTGCTGAAGGAGGAGACCGAGGAGGGCAAGGGCCTCCTGCACGACGTCATCCGCGACCGGCTGTCCCGGCCCATCCGCGACCTGCTGTTCCAGGCGCTGGAGGAGGCGGCGGCGCGCGGGGAGATCCGTCCCGCGGCGGCGACCCGGCAGATCGCCGACGTGGGCCCCGCCGTGATCGTCTACCGCAACCTCACCGAGGGCGACCCCTTGACCGACGACTATCTGGTCTCGGTCGTCGACGAGATCGTGATGCCGATCGTCCGCCCCTGACGAAAGTCGGGGTGCGCGGCAGCCGTTGGACCATGATCGGGGACGGGCCCGGGCCGCGAGGCTACGGGCATGCGATCACCTGCACAGCGGCTTCCGTTCGCCGTTGCCTTCGTCCTGGCCCTGTCCGCCTGCGGCACGTCCGCGAACGCGGCGCGAACGGCCGCCACACCCCCGGCCTCGTTCGGGCTGCCCCGGCCGACCGGCCCGTCCAAGGCCATCGGGACGACCGAGCTGCACCTGGTGGACGCCGGGCGTCCCGATCCCTGGGTGCCGGGGCGGACCCGCGAGCTGATGGTCAGCGTCTGGTACCCGGCGGCCCGGTCTTCCGCACGGACCGCGCCCTATCTGCGTCCCGGGGTCGCGGCGGCGCTTGAGCAGGTCGACGCGCTCGGCGTGTTCAAGGCCGGGACGGTCGACTGGCGGAGCGCCCGCACTCACGCCGCCGAGTCCGCCCCCGCCGACACGCGCCACGGCGCCCGGCCCGTCGTCCTGTACTCCCCCGGTTTCGGGGTCCCCCGCGCCCTCGGCACGACGATCGCCGAGGAGCTGGTCAGCCGCGGATACGTCGTGGTGACCGTCGACCACACCTACGAGACGGCGCCGGTGGAGTTCCCCGGCGGGCGGGTCGAGCCCCAGCGCCTGCCCGGGCAGGGGCCCGAACGGCTGAAGACCGCGCTGGACGCACGCGTCCAGGACACGCGGCTCGTCCTCGACCGGCTCGCCGTCCTGCGCGGCGGGCGCAACCCCGACGCCGAGGGACGGGCCCTGCCGCCCGGCCTCGGGCGGATCCTCGATCTCTCCGAGGTGGGCATGGTCGGGCATTCCGCCGGCGGGATCGAGGCGGCCGAGACGATGCGCGTAGACCGCCGCCTGGACGCGGGCATCGACATGGACGGCACCATGCAGTACGGCGAGAACGACTTCGTGCAGGTCGCCCGCACCGGGCTCGACCGTCCGTTCATGCTGATGGGGGCCGCGTCGGGCGGCTCCCCGCAGACGCACCGGACCACCCCGTCCTGGGGTTCGTTCTGGCGGCACTCGACGGGCTGGAAGCGCGATCTGAACGTGCCCGCCGCGAGCCACTACTCCTACACCGACGTCCAGGCCGTCCTGCCCGCGCTGGACGAGAAGCTGGACATCCCGGCGCAGGACCGCGCCGCCCTCGTCGGGACGGTCGATCCGGCGCGGATGACCGCGTCGGTCCGGGCCTACGTCACCGCGTTCTTCGACCGGGCACTGCGCGGCGAGCACCGGCCGATCCTGGACCGCCCGTCGCCTCGGTACCCCGATGTCCGGTTCATCCGCTGAGCGTGGAGCCCTCGGGCAGGATGATCTGGCGGCGGGGGTAGGGGATCCCGATGCCCTCCTTCTGGAAGCGGCGGTGCAGGCGCTTGACGAACTCGTGCTTGATCCGGAACTGGTCGCCGAACTCACCGGTCCGCAGGATGACGGTGAAATTGATCCCCGACTCGGCGAACGTGTGGAAGCGCACCAGGATCTCGGCGTCCTTCACGCCGCCCTCCACCTCGCTCATGACCTCCTGGCCGACCTCGATCACCATGCTCTCGACCTGCTCCAGGTCGCTCTCGTAGGCCACGCTGGCCTGGAGCAGCAACGACATGTCCTGCGCGGGACGGTGGTAGTTGGTGAGGATCGTGTCGGAGAACCGCTGGTTCGGGATGACCTCGATGTTGTCCGACAGCGTCCGGATGGAGGTGTTGCGCCAGTTGATGTCGACGACGTACCCCTCCTGTCCGGAGGACAGCTTGATGTAGTCGCCGGGCTCGATCGTCTTGGACGCGAGGACGTGCACGCCCGCGAACAGGTTGGCGAGGGTGTCCTGCAGGGCGAGCGCGACCGCGAGACCGCCGACGCCCAGGGCGCCGAGCAGCGGCGTGATCGACACGCCGACGCTCTGCAGCATCACCAGGATGCCGACGCCGAGCACCACCACCCGGGTGATGTTGGCGAAGATCGTCACGTTGGCGGCGACGCCCTGCCTGGCCAGCGCGATCGAGCTGACCGACGCCGCGATCAGCCGGGCCAGCGCCAGCGAGATCACCAGGATCGTGAGGGCGGTCAGCACCTTGGCGGCCACGTCCAGCGTGCCGTCCGGCGGGTGCAGCACCTTCACCGCACTCCACAGGCCGAGCAGCACCGCGAGGGGCATCGCGAGGTCCCGGATCAGGCGGGCGCCCAGGTCGTCCCACGCCCACCGGGTGTCGCCCGCCCGGAGGAACAGCCGGCCGGTCAGCAGCCGCAGGACCACGGCGATCGCGATCGCGGCCACCATCACGGCGGCGGCGCCGACGACTCGCTGCCAGGTCAGATCGCCCAGGTCACCCATGACGCGAGAAACTCTCCCTCCGGCCGGACGGCCCGGCCACTGCCCGTCAAATCCCGTTTTGCGTGCTTATGCGCCCCCGATCGTAGTGAAACCCGGGAGCGGTGCGAGGGACATCACGGAGATGTGGCCGGGAGGCTCGGGCTACCCGCCGGTACGATCGATCAAGTGGTAGGCGTGGGAATGATGCGCCGGCTCGGGGTCACGGCGCTGGGATTGCGGAACGGCCCCCACCGGGTGACGGTCGAGCGCGACCTTGAGGTGCCCACGGCCGACGGCGTGACGCTGCTGGCCGACCGGTACGCCCCCGCGGACGTCGAGAAGGCGCCGACGGTGCTCGTCCGCTCGCCGTACGGGCGGCGCGGGCCGTTCGGGCTCATGTGCGGGCAGGCGTTCGCGTCGCACGGGTTCCAGGCCGTGGTGCAGAGCGTCCGCGGCGGCTTCGGGTCCGGTGGCGTCTTCGAGGCCCTCGACGAGCGCGAGGACGGCATCGCCACCATCGGGTGGCTCACCTCGCAGCCGTGGTTCGGCGGGACGTTCGCGATGCACGGCCCGAGCTACCTCGGCTACGTCCAGTGGGCCGTCGCCGCCGAGGCCGGACCCGAACTGAAGGCGCTGTCGATGCAGGTCACCGCCTCCACGTTCCGCGACGCGGTGAACGTCGGCGGCACCTTCGCGCTCGAATCCGCGCTCATCTGGGTGGACCTGACCGCGCGGATGAAGAACTCCCTCTCGGGCATCACGACCGGCATCATGTCGCCGCGCCGCGCCCGGCGCGCCACCCTGTCGGGACGTCCGCTCGCCGAGCTCGACCGGCTCGCCACCGGTGAGCAGCAGCGCTTCTTCCAGGATCTGCTCGTCAACGGCCCCGACACCCCGTTCTGGGACAAACGCGACTTCAGCCCCACCGTCTCCCAGGTCACCGCGCCGGTGAACATGACGGGCGGCTGGTACGACATCTTCCTGCCCTGGCAGATGAAGGACTACGCCGCCCTGCGGGCCGCCGGGCAGCGCCCGTACCTGACGATCGGCCCCTGGTTCCACGCCGACCAGCGGATGATGCGCGGCTCGGTCGCCGACGCGGTCAAGTGGTTCCGCGCCCATCTCCTGGACGACCCGTCCGAGCTGCGCGACCAGCCCGTCCGCCTCTTCATCACCGGCGCGGACGAATGGCGCGAGTTCCCCGACTGGCCCGTCCCCGGGATGCGCGAAGAGCGCTGGCACCTGCACCCCGCGGGCGCGCTGTCCCCTGACGCGCCGCCCGAATCCGAGCCCGACACCTACCGGTACGACCCGAACCACCCCACCCCGTTCCTCGGCGGCCCCACCCTGCTCGGCGAGACCCACCCGTCCACCGACCAGAAGCGCCTGGAACGCCGCCAGGACGTCCTGACCTACACCTCCGCCGTCCTGGACGACGACCTGGAGATCATCGGCCCGGTCACCGCCGACCTGTACATCCGGTCGAACCGCGAGCACACGGACTTCGTCGTCCGGGTGTGCGACGTCACCCCGGACGGCGAGTCCCTCAACCTCTGCGAGGGCATGCGCAGTCTCGTCCCCGGAACCCCGGAACCCGGCCCCGACGGCGTCCGCCGCGTCGCCCTGGAGCTATGGCCGGCCGGCCACCGCTTCCGCCGCGGCCACCGCGTCCGCGTCCAGGTCGCCAGCGGCGCCTACCCCCGCGTGGCCCGCAACCCCGGCACCGGCGCCCCCATGGGCACCGCCACCGAGATGCTCACCGCCGACCAGGAGATCTTCCACTCCCCCGCCCACCCCTCGACGATCACCCTCCCCATCGTCCACTGACCCCAACATCAAGGGCAAAGGACCCAGCGAGCGCCAGCGAGCGGAGCCAGCCCCGCGGAGATGAGCGCCGCCCTACGGCGGACGCAGCGAGCGCCAGCGAGCGGAGGCAGTCCCCGTGAAGATGGGCGCCGTGCTACGGCGGACGCAGCGAGCGCCAGCGAGCGGAGGCAGTCCCCGTGAAGATGGGCGCCGTGCTACGGCGGACGCAGCGAGCGCCAGCGAGCGGAGGCCGCCTTATCTGCTGGCCCGGAGGGCTTCCAGGGCCTTGTCCGCGTGGGTGTTCATGCGGATCTCGCTCTTGATGACCGCGAGGACGCGGCGGTCGGTGCCGATGACGAAGGTCTGGCGTTTGGTGGGCATGAGGGCCAGGCCGCGTTTGACGCCGAATCGGGCGCGGACGTCGCCGGACGGGTCGGACAGGAGGGGGTAGCCGAAGGAGTGCTTGTCGGCGAACTCCTTCTGCTTGGCGACCGGGTCGGCGCTGATGCCGACGGGATGGGCGCCCACCTCGGCGAGTTCGGCGACCAGGTCGCGGAAGTGGCAGGCCTCGGCGGTGCAGCCGGGGGTCATCGCGGCCGGGTAGAAGAACAGGACGACCGGGCCCTTTTCCAGCAGGGTCGTCAGGGTGCGGGGTTCGCCCGTTTCGTCGGGCAGCTCGAAATCGTCAACGATGTCACCGACGTCCATGGGACGAACCTAGCCGAGGAGATCGCATATGTCCCGGGGCGTCCAGTGGCCGCGGGCGCCGGGGCGCCGGGCCAGATAGGACGCGGCGCGTTCGGCGGACCAGCCGTGCGCCTCGCGCAGGCCGTGCCCGAGCATGGTCAGGTAGGGGGCGGTGGGCGCGTTCGGCGGGTGCGGCGCCGGCGCGGTGAAGGTCAGCATGGGGTGGCCCGCGCGTTCGCCGACCTTCAGGACGGTCTCGTAGCGGCCCGGGCCGAGACGCTGGCGGCCATGGGCGATGGCTTCGGAGAGGTCGTGGTCGGCGCCGATGTCGCGGCGCATCTCCTGGGAGAGGACGTCGCAGAACTGCCGGCGGGTCAGCAGGTAGGCGCGGGCGGCGGCGCGTCCCGGAAGGGCGGGGTCGTAGAAGGCCATGCCGCCGCCCCAGGTCAGCGACGTCAGCGCGAAGTAGATGCCGCCCGGCATCGTGACCGGATGCTCGGCGCCGGCGGGACGGGGGTCGCGGCAGCCGGTGTAGTGGCGGGCGCCGCCGCGCGGACGGCCGCCGGAGAGGTAGCAGCGGAATCTTTCGCGGTGGAGGTTCGAGCCGTACGCCACGTACCAAAGGGGTTCGTCATCCATCGGGTCCAGTATCCCCGCAGGTCGGCGGTGACATGCGCGGTCCGCCGGGGTTTGGAATCCGTTTCGCGAGGTTTGACGGGGAGGGCGGGCGGATATGAAGATTGCCGAGCAGGTGTCTACGACGCAGATACCTCCGTGCTTCCCCTGCGTAGCCCCGGAGGATCCGCCATGCACCGGCCGCTTAACATTGCTCTCGTGTCCGCCTCCGACCTTGACGGCGAACACCTGCAGTCCGTCCACGTCCGGGATCTCGCTCGTTCGCTCACCCGCCCGCTGATCGCCGGCGCGGAGCCGAACCAGGTCACCGTCTACGCCCGGCGCCAGGACAGGGCCGCGCGCGGCCGCGTCCGGCTCGCCCCGGGCGCCGCGCTCGTCCACCTTGAGGCCGGGCCCGCACACCCGCTCTCCGACGACGAACTGCTCCAGCACATCCGTGACTTCGCCGACGGGCTGCGACGCCGGTGGGCGGGCGCGGGACGTCCCGACATCGTGCACGCGCACGGCTGGATCGGCGGGCTCGCCGCCTGCGCCGTCGCCCGCGAGCTCGGCATCCCGTTCGCGCAGAGCTACCACGGCGTGGCCGCCGCCGAGCGGCAGGCCGGGCACCGCGTCCACCCGCACCGCGACCGCCTGGAGAAGGCCATCGGGCGGGACGCCGACCTGGTGGTCGCCGGGCACGCCGAGGAGGCCGGCGCGGTCGTGCGGATGGGCGTGCCGCGGCCGTCGGTCGCGGTCGTCCCCTACGGCGTGGACGGTGAGCAGTTCGCACAGGCCGGACCGGCGATGCCGCACGGCGACCGGCGCCGTCTCGTGATGGTCTGCGACGACCTGGAGGGCGACGACGTCGCCACCGCGCTGCGCGCGCTGGTGCACGTCCCGGACGCCGAGCTCGCCGTCGCCGGCGGCCCCGCCCGCGAGGACCTGGAGGGCGACGGAGCCGTGCACCGGCTCCGGATGCTCGCCAAGGAGCTGCACGTCGCCGACCGGGTGATCTTCCTGGGCCGGCTGCCCCGCAAGAACCTTCCGAAGCTGCTGCGGACGGCGAGCCTCGTGCTCTGCCTCACCCCGCACCAGCCGTGCCCGTCGGTGCCGCTGGAGGCGATGGCCTGCGGTGTCCCCGTCGTCGCGACCCCGGCCGGGGGGAACGCCGACGAGGTCCTGGACCACATCACCGGCCTGCACGTCCCGGCGGGGCGGCCGGTCGTGATCGGGCGGGCCGTCCGGCACCTGCTGGCCGAGGAGACCACGCTGCACGGCTACTCGATCGCCGCCGCGGACCGCGCCCGCTCCCGCTACTCGCTGGAGCGGATCGCCGCCGAGACGCTCCGCGTCTACCAGAAGGTCCTGCCCGTCCCGGAGCCGCAGCCGGAGGCGGAGGACGTGGCGGAGCACGAGACCGACCGGACCCCCGCCCTGGTCGGCTGACCCACCGTCCTCCAGCCCCCACCATCCTCCAGCCCCCACCCACCACTAATCAAACGACGAGCTCCGCTCGGCCCACACGCTGCGGGCCCCGGATCCCCACTGGATCCGGGGCCCGTTCGCGTCTCCACGGATGGGATACTCGATGGAATGACGAGAAGGACCGTTCTGTGCTGATCGGCCGGGCCGCGGAGTTCGCCGCGCTGACCGCCGCGCTGGACCGGGCCACCGCGGGCGGCGCGGGCGTCGTGCTCGTCAGCGGGGACGCCGGGGTCGGCAAGACGCATCTGGTGTCCGCGCTGACCGGCACCGCCCGCGGCCGCGGCTGCGCCGTGCTCGTCGGGCAGTGCGCGGAGCTGGGCGAGAGCATGCCGTACCTGCCGCTCACGGACGCGCTGTGGACGGCCGCGCAGGCCGGCGCGCCGGAGGCGGACGCGGTCCGCGCCGCGCTCGACGCCCGCCCCGTCCTCGGGCGGCTGCTGCCGGACGGCGAGGGCGGCCCCGGGGCCGCGTCCGAGCTGGGGCAGCAGCAGCTGTTCGGGGCGGTGCTCGGGCTGCTCGGCGAACTGGGGAACGACCGGCCCGTCCTGCTCGTCCTGGAGGACCTGCACTGGGCCGACCGCTCGACCCGGCATCTGCTGACGTTCCTCAGCCGCGTCCTGCAGCGCGAGCGGGTCTGCCTCGTCGGCACGTACCGGTCGGACGACCTGCACCGGCGGCATCCGCTGCGGCCGGTGGTGGCGGAGCTGCTGCGGCTGCCCAACGTGGCGGGCGTCGAGGTCCGCCCGTTCCGCCCGGGCGAGACGGCCGAGTACCTCGCCGCGCTGTCGCGCGGGTCCGCGGCGCTCACCGCGGAGGTCGTCGAGCGGGTGCACCACCGGTCGGAAGGCAACCCGTTCTACGCGGCCGAGCTGTACTCCTCCGGACTGGACGCCCGCGACGGCATGGAGGCGCTGCCGTCCGGGCTCGCCGACCTGCTGCTGTCGCGGGTGGAGCGGCTCTCGGACGGCGGGCAGCGCGTGGTGCGGGTCGCGGCCGTCGCGGGGCGCCGCGTCGACGACGAACTGGTCCGCCGCGTGTCGGGGCTGGACGAGTCCGCGGCCGGGGAGGCGCTGCGCGAGGTGGTGTCGCACCAGCTACTCGTCCCGTCCGGCGCCGGGTACACGTTCCGGCACGCGCTGCTGCGCGAGGCCGTCTACGCCGACCTGCTGCCGGGCGAGCGGACCCGGCTGCACTCCGACTTCGCCCGGCTTCTCGCCGGGCTCCCGGACGGGACGCGCGGGTCGGCGGCGGAGCTCGCGCACCACAGCCTCGCCGCGCACGACCTGCCCGGCGCGTTCGCCGCGTCCGTCCGGGCGGGCCGGGAGGCCGACCGGCTCGGCGCGCCCGCCGAGGCGTTCGAGCACTACGAGCGGGCGCTGGAGCTGTGGGAGGCGGTCCCCGATCCGGAGTCCGCCGCCGGGACGGACCGGGTCCGTCTGTCGCTGACCGCCGCGCAGGCGGCGGGGCGGGCCGGCGAGGTGCGGCGGGCGGCGCACCGGCTGCGCCGGCTGCTGCCTCTCGCCGACCCGGCGGACGTATCGCTCGGCTCGATGATCCGCGAGCACCTCGCGACGTACTCGCTCGACCTCGACGAGCTGGAGGAGGCGCGGGTCCTCGCCCTGGAGGCGGTGACGATGCTGCCCGCCGCCCCGCCGACCTCCGATCGCGCCTGGGCCCTCGCCACCTACGCGCGGACGCTCCTCTACACGGACCCGGACGGGGAGATGCCCGGGCAGGCCGAGAAGGCCGTCGCGGAGGCGCGTGCCGCCGCGGCACCGGGCGCCGAGGCCGCCCTGCTGGTCACGCTCGGTATCTACCGGGAATCGCGCGAGGCCGACAGCGGGGTCGCCGAGGTGTTCGCGAGGGCCCGCGACCTCGCCGACGCCGCCGGGGACAGCCCGCAGTCGGCGCTGCGCGCCAGGTTCCAGTACACCCGGACGAAGTTCGACCGCGGTGACCTCGCGGGCGCCGCGGCGGCGGCCGACGAGGGTATCGGGTTCGCCCTGGACAACGGGGTCGGATGGAGCATGTACGGGATCGCCATCCGGACCATGCGGTATCTCGTCCATTACACGACCGGAGAATGGGCGGAGGCCGGCCGGATCGCGGACGGCTTCCCCCTCCAGGTCGTCCGGCCGTACGAGGCGCAGATCTCGGCCTACGCGCTGTTCATCGAGGTCGCGCAGGGACGTCCGGTCGTGGACGAGCGCCTGCGCTGGATCGCGCCACTGTGGAACGAGGACCAGCTGGCCCTCTACATCGGGAGGAGCCTCGCCGCCGAGCACGCCCTGTGGCGGGACGACCCGCGAACCGCGCTCGAACACGTCGCCAGCATCGCGGACTCGGTCTACGGCGATGGCGCGTCCTTCATCCGCATCGCCGCGACCGGGCTCTGGGCCCACGCCGAGCTGGCGGCCCGGGCGCGCGCCGCCGGCGACGCGGAGGCCGTACGGCAGGCGGCCGTGGCCGCCGACGACCTGCTCCGGCGGGCGCGGCGGGCCGTCGACTTCACCTTCGGCGAGCAGCCCCGCACCTGGCTCGGGCTGGAGGGGCACGCCTGGGTGAGCCGCGCCGAAGCCGAACGGCGCCGCGTGGACGGCGTCCACGACGTGGACCTGTGGCGGAAGACCGCCGACCTGTTCACCTACGGCGACCCGGACGGCGGGTTCGTCTACGAGGTGGCGCGCTCCCGGTGGCGGCTGGCGGAGGCGCTCGCCGAGAACGGCGACCGGGAGGGGGCCGCCGCCGAGTGGCGGTCGGCCGTCGAGACCGCCGAACGCCTCGGCGCCGCGCCGCTGCTCTCCGCGCTGCGCGACCTCGGAACCCGGGCACGGCTCGGTACCGGGCGCCCGTCCGCGCCCGGGCCGTCCGGCCCGCTCGCCTCCCTCACCGGACGGGAACGCGAGGTCCTGAAACTGGTCGCCGAGGGCCGCAACAACCGGGAGATCGCGGCGGCGCTGTTCATCTCCCCCAAGACGGCGAGCGTCCACGTGTCGAACATCCTCGCCAAACTGAACGTCACCAGCCGCACCCAGGCCGCCGCCGTCGCGCACCGCGAAGGTATTTGATATCTTCCTTTTCGTGACTGCCGGGTCGGCCATGGGCCATGAGCGAGTGAGGTTCCCGGCCTCCGAGTGAGGCCGGTGCGGGCACGCGGCCCGCCTTTCCACTCGCGTTCCTTCTCTCCATCTCACGCGCGTCGCGCGACGTCATCGGGCATGCCCGCGCTTTCGGCATGCCCTTTCCACCATTTCCCCAGCCACGGACGCTTGCCGTTTCCGTGGCCGATTCGCCATGCCCGAAAACAGTTCAGGAGACAGATGGATTTCAACCGGCAGGTCATCGAGGAATTCCGCGCCAACGGCGGACGCGTCGGCGGCCCGTTCGAGGGCGGGCGGCTGCTCCTGCTCACCACGACCGGGGCGCGGTCGGGTGCCCCGCACACGACGCCGCTCGGATACCTTCCGGACGGCGTGGGCCGCGTCCTCGTCATCGCCTCGGCAGGGGGCGCGCCGAAGCACCCGGCCTGGTTCCACAACCTGGTCGCGAACCCGCGCGTCACGGTCGAAAGCGAAGCGTTCACCTATGAGGCGAACGCCGTCGTCCTGGAGGGGGACGAACGCGAAAGCGCGTTCGCCCGCGCCGTCGAGTCCGATCCGGGGTGGGCCGAGTACGAGGTCAAGTCGGGACGAACACTGCCCGTCGTCGCCCTGGTTCCCGCCAACCCCGGGCCGCCACCGGGGCCGGAGTCGCCCAGCAAGATGCTGGTCGCGGTGCACGACGCGTTCCGGCGGGAACTGGCGCTGATCCGCGCGGAGGTCGCCGCGTCCGGGCCCGGCGTGGGCGCGCAGCTGCGGGTCAACTGCCTGACGCTGTGCCAGGGTCTCGGCAACCACCACCTGGGCGAGGACACGCAGTTGTTCCCGCTCCTGGAACGGGAACATCCGGAGCTCGCGCCGACCCTGGCGCGCCTGCGGGACGAGCACGAGGTGGTGGCGGAGCTGCTGGACGAGCTGCGCCGGGCCCTCGACTCCGGTGCGGCCGAATCGCTGCTCACGGAGGTCGAACGGCTCACCGCCGCCCTGGAGGCGCACCTGGATCGCGAGGAGGAGCGGCTCGTCCCGCTCCTCGACACCCTCGTGTTCTAGCGCGCCTCCGGGGGACGGCCGGCTACTCGGTACGGCGGACGCGGACCGCGTCGACGGCGATGGCCACCAGGATCATGGCCCCGCCGATCATCTGGATGTAGTAGGCGGACAGGTTGATCAGCTGCAGCCCGACCTGGATGACGCTGATGAGCAGCGCCCCGCCCAGCATCCCCGCGATGCGCCCGCGTCCGCCCGTGAGCGAGACGCCGCCGATCACCGGTGCCGCGACCGCGTACAGCAGGAGGCTGTTGCCGACGGTGACGTTGACCCCGCCCAGGTACGAGGCCGACAGGAAGCCGCCCAGCCCGCCGAGCGTGCCCGCCGCGACGAACGCGCTCAGCCGGACTCGGCGCACCGGGATGCCCGCGACCAGCGAGGCCCCGGCGCTGCCGCCCGTCGCGTACAGGTTGCGGCCCCACTGGGTGCGCCGCAGCGCGACCGCGGCGGCGACGTAGGCCAGCAGCAGCGCGACGGGCATGAGCGGCCAGCCGCCGACCGTCGCGCTGCCGAGATAGGTGAACGCCGTGTCGTCGATCACCAGGGTCCGCGCCTTGGTCAGGCCGAGCACGGCGCCCTGCAGGAACAGGCCCATCGCCAGCGTCGTGATCAGCGAGTTCATCCGCAGCATCGCGACGAAGACGCCGTTGAGCAGCCCGATCACCGTTCCGGTCCCGACGACGGCGAGGATCGCGAGCACGCCGGGGATGTGCAGGTGCTGGATCAGCATCGCGCCGACCATGCCGCTGAACGCCAGGTTCCCCGTCACCGACAGGTCGATCTCGCCGACCAGCAGGGCGAACGACACGGCGAGCACCAGCACGCCGAGGGAGGTGGCCTGGACGAGCACGTTCTGCAGGTTCGCGGTGGTCAGGAAGAAGGAGTTGAACAGCCCGGTGACCAGGCTGAAGATGATGATCAGGGCCCAGACGACGTTGTCGAGGCCGAACCGGAGGACGTCGAAGCGGTCCCGGCGCAGCGGCGGCGCGGCGTCCAGGGTCTGGGTCATGGGTCAGCCTCCAACATGCTGGGCGGTCGCGACGGCGGACAGCGTCAGGTCGTCGCCGGTGAGCTCCCCGTCGATCGATCCGCCGGAGAACAGGACGGCGCGGTCCACCAGCCGCGCGGTCTCGTCGGGGTCGTAGGCGCGCACGAGGACGGCCACGCCGTCCCGCGCCACCCGGTCGATCAGCCGGTGGATCTCCTCCTTGGCGGCGACGTCGACGCCGACCGTCGGCTCGTCCAGGACGAGGACGCGGGGCTCGCGGGACAGCAGCCGCCCCATCAGGACCTTCTGCTGGTTCCCGCCGCTGAGCCGGTTGATCTGCTGGTCCGGGCCGGTCATCACCACCGACAGGTCCCGCCGCACGCGCTCGGCCCGGTCGCTCATCCGGCGCAGGTCCAGCAGCCGGTGGCGTCCGCGCGGCCAGTGGCCGAGGTGGACGTTGTCGGCGATGGACATCTGCGCCGCCACGCCTTCCGCGATCCGGTCGTGGGTGAGGTAGCCGATGCCCGCGCGGAGCGCGGCGCGCGGGCGGCCGGTGGCGACCGGGCGGCCGTCCACCAGGACCTCGCCGGCGGTGGCGGGGGCCAGCCCGGCGAGCACGCGCAGCAGTTCCTGGGCGCCCGACCCGGGCAGCCCGACCAGGCCGACGATCTCCCCGGCCCGGACGCTCAGGTCGACCGGCCCGTGCCCGCCGAACCGCAGCCCGCGGACGCCGAGCCGCTCCCGCCCCTCCCCGGCGGCCGTCCGGTCCCGGTGGAACTCGTCCACGGCCTCGCCGCTGACCAGGGCGGACAGCGTCTCGGCGGTGAGCGAGGAGACCCGCGTGCCGCTCCGCACCGCCCGTCCGTCCCGCAGGACGGTGTACTCGGTGCAGAGCTGGCGCACCTCGTCGTTGTGATGGGAGATGTAGACGAACGTGCGGCCCTGCTCGGCCAGCCGCCGGACCCAGCCCATCAGGTCGCGCCGCTCGCCGATGGTGAGGCCGGTGGTGGGCTCGTCCAGGATGACGAGGCGGCCGTTCCCGACCAGGGCCTTGACGATGCTCAGCCGGCGCCGCTCGCTCAGCGACAGCCCTCCGGCGTGGCGGCGCGGCGAGATGCGGAGATGATGCGCGTCCAGCAGCTCCGCGGCCTGCTCGTCGGCCGCCCGCCAGTCGACCAGTCCGCGCCGCCGGGGCAGCGCCCCCAGCAGGAGGTTCTCCGCCACGGTGAGGTCGGGCAGCACCTCCGAATGCTGGTCGAGCAGCCGGATGCCGGCGCGCTGGCGGGACATCGCGGAGTCGTGCGTGACGTCCTGCCCGGCGAGGGTCAGCGTGCCCGCGTCGGGCCGTACCAGGCCCGCGACGATCCCTGCCAGCGTCGACTTCCCGGCCCCGTTCTTGCCCAGCAGCCCGTGGATCGCGCCCTGGTTGACGGTGACGGTGACGTCGTCGAGCGCGCGGGCGGCCCCGTACGTCTTGACGACGCCTGCGGCCTCCAGCAGCGGCTTCGTCACGACTGGGTCTCCTTGAGCCCCCACTGGTCGGTGACGATGTTCGCCCAGTGCCGCGGGTCCTGGGAGTTGTCCTTGGTCACGAAGTACGGGGGGATCGTCATGATCGGGCCGGACGGCCCCTTGGCGATCGCCGCGTTCTCCCAGAAGTACTTCTTGTTCTGGTAGGGGCCGAGCGGGACGTCCTTGCCCTTGACCGAGTACTTCTCCAGCATCTCGATGCAGATCTGCACGTAGGCGACCGGGTCCTGGGCGATGTCGGCGTCCAGGTCGCCCGCGCGGATCCACTCGTGGGCGTTCGGCGAGCCGTCGATGCTGGTGAGCACGATGTGCTTCTTGTCGCCGACCTTGAAGAACCGGTTCTGCGACTGCATGGCCTTCTTCGCGTCCGGCAGGAAGATGTCGGTCGGCAGGTGGATCGCGTCGAGGTCGGGGTACTCGCGCAGCGTCGTGTTCACCACCGACAGCGCCTGCGCGTGGTCGTTGTTCTGCGGTCGCGAGACCACCTTGATGTCCGGGTACTTGGACTGGATCGTCTGCTCGAAGCCTTCCTTCCGCTGGCGCAGCGCGACGGCGGTCAGGCTGCCGTAGGCGTTGAGGACGGTCCCGCGCGGCGACCCGTTCTTGGCCTTCAGCAGTTCGGCGGTCTTCTCGGCGGCCATGACACCGGACTGCCGGTTGTCGAACGTGACGGAGATGTCGACCTCGCCTCCAGTGAGCGGCGTGTCGACCATGCCGACGGGGATCTTCTTGGTGTCGGCCTTCCTCGTGAGAGGGACGAGGACCTCCGAGTCCAAGGCGTCGGAGATGAGGTAGCGGGGCTGCTGGAGGATGAGGCTGTTCCAGTCGTTGACCTGGGCGGAGGAGTCGCCGTTGGCGTTCTTGCCGACGAACCCCAGGCCGCGCTTCTTCGACTCCCGCTTGGCGGTCTCCTGGAGGACGACGAAGAAGAAGAACGACAGGTAGCCGGTCTCCCACGCGAGCGTCTTGCGGCCGGCCGCGGCACCGGCGGAGCCGGACGAGCAGGCGTTCAGGAGCGGCGCGGCGGCGAGGCCGGTCAGGCCGAGGGCGCCGGACCTGAGCAGATCCCGGCGCGAGGCCTCGGTGCTTGATGTGAACATGACTTGTTACCTCCGACGGTTCGTCACGTCGCTCGATGTGTTCCCAACATCAGTGGAGTGATTGTTAACACATCAATGTGAGGTCTGAGAAGAGGCGCGACGAAACCCGTCCTCGGCGGACCCCGGCCGCCGGGCAGTCCAGGTGCGTCCAGTCAGGTCGGATTTGACCAGGGGGCACGGGCGGAGTCGGTGGCGGCGGGGCCTCCTCGGCGGATCGGGGCCGGAGGCTTGATTACTTAACATTCTGACTGTTAACGTCCGTCGTCGTATCTCACCCCGGTGCACGGAGGGACCTCGATGCCGCTCCCACCCGACGTCCGACGCCTCGTCGATCGCCTCGACGCGGAGCCCCCGTTCACCGAGCTGGGGCCGGAGCGCGCCCGCGCGGCCTACGCCGCCCGCATCCGGGACCTCATCGGCGAACCCGATCCCGCCGCGCCCGGCCTGGACCGCGAGGACACCGTCCTGGACGGGGTGCCGGTGCGCGTCTACCGGCCGTCCGGGGGCACCGGGCCCGCGCCCGGCGTGGTGTTCTTCCACGGCGGCGGCTGGGTGATCGGCGACCTCGACACGCACGACGCCCACGCCCGCGCCATCGCGGCAGGGCTCGGCGCGGTCGTGGTCTCCGCCGGCTACCGGCTGGCGCCCGAGCACCCGTATCCGGCGGCCCTGGAGGACTGCTGGACGGTCACCCGGCGGGTGGCCGGCGATCCCGCCGCCTTCGGCATCGACGCGGGCCGGCTCGGGGTCGCCGGGGACAGCGCGGGCGGCAACCTCGCCGCGGCGGTCGCCCTGGCGGCCCGCGACGCGGATGTGCGGCTGCGCGCGCAGCTGCTCGTCTACCCGGTGACGGATCCGACGATGAGCTGCGCGTCCTACGCGGAGTTCGCCGAGGGGCACTACCTGACCGCGGACGCCATGCGCTGGTTCATCGACGCCTACCTTCCCGATCCGGCGACGCGGACACTGCCCGGCGCGGGTCCGCTGCACGCGGCGGACCTGGCCGGGCTCGCGCCCGCCCTCGTCGTGACGGCCGAGTACGACCCGCTCCGCGACGAGGGCGCCGGCTACGCGAGGCGGCTGCGCGAGGCCGGCGTCGCGGTGCGGGAGATCGCGGTGCCGGCGACGGTGCACGGCTTCCTGGAGTTCGTCGAGGCGATCCCGGCGGCGCGCGGCACCCGCGACGAGATCATCCGGAGTTTCGGGCGGCTGCTCGGGGTCTAGAGCAGGCCGCGGCCGGTGATCAGGGGCAGGTCCAGGGCCGTGAGCAGGCCGGGCGGCGCCTGGACGACGGCGGGGACGGCGTTGACCAGGCGCATCGCCGTGGCCTTCAGGCCGGCGGTGTTGTGGTCGCCGTCCGTGCCCAGCAGCTGGAGATCGACCGTGTAGTTCGGCTCGCCGCGGACCTCCACCCGGTAGCAGCCCGCGCCCGCGGGCTGCGGCCAGCCGGGGGCGAGGTCGTCGCGGAGCCGGGTGACGTGCTCCAGGACGACGACGACCTCGCCGCCGCGCATCCCCTGGACCTCGAACCGGAGGGCGGCGGAGGTGCCCTTCTCGATCGTGCCGGAGGCGACGTCGAAGGTCTCGGGCGCGGGCAGCCGGGTGTGCCGTTCGGTGATCTCGTCCAGCTCCACGCCGAGGCCGGCGGCGATCTGCCGGACGACGCTTCCCCACGCCATCGTGAGCACGCCGGGCTGCAGCAGCATCGGCGTCTCGTCCAGGGGACGGCCGAAGCCCATGATGTCGAACAGCACGGTGCCCTGGTCGTAGGTGGCGTAGTTGAGGATCTCCATGCACCGGACCTGCTCGATGCGCTCGCTGATGCCGGTGACGGCGAGCGGGAGCACGTCGTTGGCGAAGCCGGGGTCGATGCCGTTGACGAAGATGGACGCACCGCCCGCGGCGGCGGCCTCCCGCACCGGATCGGACATCTCGGGCGGGACGACGCCGTCCGGGAACTGCAGGAACACCGGGCTGCTGGAGACGACGTTCACACCGGCGCGCAGGATGCTGCACAGGTCGTCGATCGCCTCCATCAGCCGGACGTCCGCCATCGACGTGTAGACGACGCAGTCGGGCCGCTGCGCGAGCAGGGTATCGGCGTCGCCGGTCGCGGTGACGCCGAGGTCGCGGCCGAGGCCCGCCAGCCGCCCCGCGTCCTTGCCGGCCTTGGCGGGGTTGGAGACCCAGACGCCCGCGAGTTCGAGGTCGGGACGGGCGTCGATGCCGGCTATCGCGTGCCGTCCGACGTTGCCGGTGCTCCATTGGACGACGCGGAAGGTCACAGGTCCTCCAGGCCGAGATCGAGGTTCGGGGTCTCGATGCCGCCGTCCACGCGCAGGACGCTGCCGGTGACGTAGGCGGAGGCGGGCGAGGCGAGATACAGGACGGCGGCGGCGACGTCCTCGGGGTCGCCGACGCGGCCGAGCGGCGTCTTGCGCTCCATCTCGGCGCGCAGTTCGTCGTTGGTCATGACGATGTCGAGCGCGGAGGTGGCGACGGACCCGACGGCGATCGCGTTGACGCGGACGCGCGGGGCCAGGTCGAACGCGGCGAGCCGGGTGTAGTGGGCGAGCGCGGCCTTGGCGCTGCCGTAGGCGAGGTAGCCGCGCCCGGCGATGCGTCCCATGACGGAGGAGATGTTGACGACGCTGCCGCCGCCGGCCTCCAGCAGGTGCGGGACGGCGGCGCGGGTCAGCGCGTGCGCGGTGCTCACATTGAACTGGAACGCGTTCTCAAGCTGCCGGGGCGAGGTGTCCAGGAACGCGGCCGGCATGGCGCCGCCCATGTTGTTCACCACGATGTCGAGGCGGCCGAACGCCTCGGCGGCGCGGGCCGCCAGCGCGGCCGCGGCATCGGGGTCGCCGAGGTCGGACGGGACGACGAGCGCCCGCCGCCCGGCCGCCTCGATCCCGGCGGCGACCTTGCTGAGCTGCTCCTCGGTCCGGGCGGAGATCACCAAGTCGGCGCCCGCCTGGGCGAGCGCCACCGCGGTGGCCGCGCCGATGCCGCGGCCGGCGCCGGTCACCACCGCGACCCTGCCCTCGATTCGGAACCGGTCCCAGATCACCGGCGTCACCTCCGGTCCGTCGCGTCACTGACCGCCCACCCTACGCACGAAGTAGAACGTGTTTCAATATGGTGGACGGACAGGGCGGGGCTAGGCCAGGAAGTCGAACTCCGCTCCCACTCCGGCGGCGCGGGCGGCCCGGTAGGCCGTCCAGCTCAGCGCGAGGTCCTGCCAGGGCAGCCCGACCGGCGCGTACACCGTGACCTCGCCGCCCTTCACCCGTCCGGGCACCTCGCCGCGCAGGAGGTCGCGGAGCGTGCCGGCCGCGTGCTTCACGTCGAGGCCCGCTCCGGCCAGCACGCCCATCTCGACGGCGAGCGGGACGTCGTCCACGACGACGCGGGCGCCCTCCAGCAGGTCGGCGCCCAGCTCGGCCTTGCCGGGCTCGTCCGCGCCGAGCGAGGTGATGTGCGTTCCGCGCGGGACGTCGGCGGCGCGCAGGATGGGGCGGTGCGACCAGGTGGCCATGACGACGATCCCGGCGTCCCGGACCGCCTCGCGCGGGTCCGCGACGACGGCCGCGGGCAGGTCCAGCCGGGCTCCGTGCCGTTCGGCGAAGGCGGCGGCGCGGCCCGCGTCCAGGTCGCAGACGGTCAGGCCGCGCACCTCCCGCAGCTCGCTCAGCCCCCGCATGACCAGCTCGGCCTGGGCGCCCGCGCCGACGACCGCGACGGTCGCGGCGTCCGGACGGGCCAGGGCGTGCGTGCCGAGGGCGGCGGCGAGGCCGGTCCGCCACGCGGTCACGGTCGCCGAGTCCAGCTGCGCCAGCAGCTCGCCGGTGGCGAGGTCGTGCAGGCAGACGACGCCGCGCAGCGCCGGGCGGCTTCCCGGGAACTTGGCGTTGACCTTCACCGTGTAGGCGGGGATGTCCTCGACCACGCCCGGCAGCAGTGCCGTCGCGGTGCCCTGCCCGGGCAGTTTCGCGATCACCCGGCGGGCGGCGGTCCCGCCGTCCACCGCGGTGAAGCCGCGGCGCAGCGCGTCCAGGCAGGCCGCCGGGTCGAGCAGCGCCGCGAGGTCCGAGCGGGTCAGAAGGAGCGTCACCGGACCATTCTCCCGTTCTTCCGGTTCGGGGTCACTGCCCGGGACGTCGCCGCGCGGCCACGAGGGCGTCCCATTCGGTGAGCCAGTCGTGTCCCGCGTCGTCGATGAACGAGCCCGGCGGCGGGGTCACCCGGTGCTCGCGCAGCCACTGGCCGGGGCGGCGCATGGCGGGACGCAGCCGGCCGTCGCTCGGCATGAGCTGCGGCGGGATCGGCGCCGGCATCGGCGGCGGGCCCTGCGGCTCGGCCGCGACGCCGGCGAGGTCCTTCTCCTCGGCCATGCCGATGGGACCCTGGCGGCGGGCGTTGAAGAACTGGTCGACCGCCGGATGCGTGCTGCACAGCACCATCTCGCGCGGCCCGAACATCACCAGGCCGCGGCGGAACAGCAGGCCGAGGTTGTCCGGCAGGACGCGGGCGGTGCCGATGTCGTGGGTGACGATCAGGAAGGTGGCGCCGAGTTCGGTGTTGAGGTCGACGAACAGCTGGTTGAGGTAGGCGGTGCGGACGGGGTCGAGGCCGGAGTCCGGCTCGTCCGCCAGGATGATCTCGGGGTCCAGGACGAGGGCGCGGGCGAGCCCGGCGCGCTTCTTCATCCCGCCGGAGATCTCGCCGGGCAGCTTGTTCTCCGACCCGGTGAGGCCGACCATGTCCATCTTCTCCAGCACGATGCGCCGGATCTCCGCCTCGCCCTTCTTCGTGTGCTCGCGCAGCGGGAAGGCGATGTTGTCGTAGACGTTCATGGAGCCGAACAGGGCGCCGTCCTGGAACAGCACGCCGAACTGGCGGCGCAGTTCGTAGAGGTCGTGCTCGCGCAGCCGCGGGACGTCGCCGCCGCCGACGTAGACGTGGCCGCGGTCGGGACGCAGCAGCCCGACGAGGTTCTTGAGGAACACCGACTTCCCGGTTCCGGACGGCCCGAGCAGCGCGGAGATCTCGCCCGCCGGGATGGTGAAGGAGACGTCCTCCCAGATGACCTGCCGCCCGAACGACTTCCTGAGCCCTTCCACCCGGATCTCGACACCCATGGGGCACTCCCCTGCGAGGGAACCGGGTGCGGGGGCTCCGCGTCGTATGTCCGGTCCCCCGTCGCCCCCGACTGTACGTCGGGGGTGGTATGCCTGGGGAGACCCATTGGACCTACCGTCCAGTCACAAACGCCCTAAACGGGCCATCCTCCCCGGGATCGACCACGGAACCCGCACCCATTGTGACAATCCGTTCATGGTCGATTAGTCACTTTTCCGCCTTACGTCGGCATTCCGGATTCTTCCAGCATGTCCCGTGACCTCCGGCGCACCAACACGGGTGCGCCCAATCCCCCCTGGAGGCACAGTGAAGATCCGTTCCACCCGAATCGGCGGCACCGCCGCCGCGACCATGGCGGCGTCCGGGCTGCTGGCGACCGCCCTGGTCGCCGCTCCCGCGGCGGACGCGTCCCTCGACGCGCCCGGCGGAGCCGTCACCACCACGTCCGACACGGGCGGGGTGGCCGCGAAGCTGGCGCAGCGGCTCGGCGACCGCACCGCCGGCGCCTATGTGGACCAGGCCACGAAGAACCTGGTCGTCACGGTCACCGACGCGAAGGCCGCGCAGGCGGTCCGCGCCGCCGGCGCCGTGCCGAAGAGCGTCACACGCAGCGGCTCCGACCTGAAACAGGTCATGTCGGCGCTCAAGCGCGACGCGACGGTCCCCGGCACCGCCTGGGCCGTCGACCCGGCCGCCAACCAGGTCGTCCTGACCATGGACAGCACCGTCAAGGGCGCCAAACTCAAGAAGGTGCAGGCCGCCGCGACCAAACAGGGCACGGCGGTCCGCACCACGCGCGTCCCGGGCGCGTTCCGCACGTTCACCGCCGGCGGCGACCCGATCTACACCGGCAGCGCCCGCTGCTCGCTGGGCTTCAACGTCAAGAAGGGGAGCGAGTACTTCTTCCTGACGGCGGGGCACTGCACCGAGGCGGGCTCCACGTGGACGGACGAGTCGGGGGGCACGCTCGGCAGCAATGCCGGCAGCAGCTTCCCCGGCAACGACTACGGCATCGTCAAGTACGCCTCCGCACCGGAGGACACGGAGGGCGGTGTCACGGCCGACGGCCAGTTCCACGACATCACCGGCGCCGCGGACGCCACGGTCGGGCAGACCGTGACCCGCAGCGGCAGCACCACCGGCGTCCATGACGGGCAGGTCACCGCGCTCAACCAGACGGTGAACTACCAGGAGGGCAGCGTCAGCGGCCTCATCCAGACGACGGTGTGCGCCGAGCCCGGCGACAGCGGCGGCCCGTTGTTCGCCGGCGCCAGCGCGATCGGGCTGACCTCCGGCGGCAGCGGCGACTGCTCGTCCGGCGGGGTCACGTTCTTCCAGCCCGTGACCGAGCCGCTGTCGGAGTTCGGGGTCGAGATCTACTAGCCGTCCCGGCGGCCCGCCGGAGCTCCCAGGCGGCGGGAAGCCACGGCCCCCGGCCCCGGTCCCTCCCCGGTGAGGGACCGGGGCCGAACCGCGTTCTCTTCCGGGCGCGTCCCGGCTGGTATTGCGCGACTGACCACGGAAGCCGCGTCGAGGGTGCCAATGACGAGGTTACTAATTGGTCACTTTCTGCGTCTTACGCCCACCTTGACCGTTCTTACACCATGTCGGTGACCTCCGGTGCACCACTCGGGTGCACCCAACCCCCCGTGGAGGCACAAGTGAAGATCCGTCACAGGCGCGTCGGCGCCGCCGCCGTCACCACGGCCGCCGCCGGCATGGTGGCCGCCACCCTGGCCATCGCTCCCAGCGCGTCCGCGGCCCCGGCGGCACCCGCCGCTCCGGCAGCACCCGGCGACGTGGCGACGTCCCTCGCCCAGCAGCTCGGCACCCGCAGCGCGGGCTCCTACCTGAAGGGCGGCAAGCTCGTCGTCACGGTCACCGACGCGAAGGCCGCGCAGGCGGTCCGCGCCGCCGGCGCCGTGCCGAAGAGCGTCACGCGCAGCGGCTCCGACCTGAAGAAGGTCATGTCGGCGCTCAAGCGCGACGCGACGGTCCCCGGCACCGCCTGGGCCGTCGACCCGGCCGCCAACCAGGTCGTCCTGACCATGGACAGCACCGTCAAGGGCGCCAAGCTCAAGAAGGTGCAGGCCGCCGCGACCGAACAGGGCACGGCAGTCCGCACCGAACGCGTCACCGGCGCGTTCCGCACGTTCACCCTCGGCGGCGAGGCCATCTACACCGGTGGGGCCCGCTGCTCGCTGGGCTTCAACGTGCGGAGCGGAAGCACGTACTACTTCGTGACCGCCGGCCACTGCACCAACATCGGCACGACCTGGACCGACGGGTCCGGGCGGACACTCGGCCGCACCGTCCACAGCAGCTTCCCCGGCAACGACTACGGCGTCGTCCAGTACAGCTCGACTCCCGCCGACACGGCGGGCGCCGTGCAGCTCTACAGCGGCACCCGCAACATCACCGCCGCCGGGAACGCGACCGTCGGGCAGACCGTGTACCGCAGCGGCAGCACCACCGGCCTGCACAACGGCCGGGTCACCGCGCTGAACCAGACCGTGAACTACTCGGAGGGCAGCGTCAGCGGCCTGATCCGCACCACGGTATGTGCGGAGCCGGGTGACAGCGGCGGCTCCCTGTTCGCCGGGTCGACCGCGCTCGGCATGACCTCGGGCGGCAGCGGCAACTGCTCCTCGGGCGGGACGACGTTCTTCCAGCCCGTCACCGAGCCGCTCTCCCGCTACGGGCTGAGCGTCTACTGACCGGAAGACTCCCTTGAGAGGCGGGCCGTCCCCACCACGGACTCCGGTGGGGACGGCCCGTCCGGGCGCTCAGCCGGCCGCCGGGACTTCGAGGGTGCGGAGGATCTCGGCGATCACGGCGGGCTGCTGCCCGGTCAGGTAGAAGTGGCCGCCCGGCAGGACCTTCAGCGCGAAGCGGCCGTCGGTGACCTGCCCCCAGCCGCGGGCCCGGTCCTCGGTCACGTGCGGGTCGGCGTCCCCGATGATCGCGGTGACCGGGACGGCCAGCCGCGTGCCGGCCCGGTGGGCGTAGTCCTCGATCAGCGCGAAGTCGTTGCGGACGTAGGGCAGGACGAGCTCGCGCAGCTCCGGGTCCCGCAGCGCCTCGGCGTCGGTGCCGCCGAGCTTGATCATTTCGGCCACGACGCCGTCGTCGTCCTTGCCGGAGACGCGGTCCTCGCCGCGGTCGTGCGGGGGCCGGGCGCCGGACGCGAACACGTGCACCGGCGCGCTCCCCCGCTCCTGCAGCAGCCGCGCCACCTCGTAGGCGAGGACGGCGCCCATGCTGTGCCCGAACAGCGCGGCGGGACGGTCCATCAGCGGGGCCATCGCCCCGGCGACGAGGCGGGCGAGCTGGTGCGCGTCGGTGACGAGGGCGTCCGCCATCCGGTCGGCGCGGCCCGGGTACTGGGCGGCGTGCACCTCGACGGCCGGGCTGATCTCCTTGGCCCACGGCCGGTAGAACACCGCCGACCCGCCCGCGTGCGGCAGGCAGAACAGCCGCATCGACGCCCAGGGCCGCGTCTCGGGGCAGCGGAACCAGCTCACAGTACCTCCAAGGGGTATCCCGGCCGCTTATGCCGGGGGAGGGGCCCGGGCCCAGTCAGGAGCAGCCCCGGCATGGCTGTGACGAGCCAGGTAAGTAGTCCACCGACATCCGGCCAACGGTGCTCACAACATCGATGGGTCTTCTTGTAAAGTATCCGCTCATGAGGACGGCGTACAAGTGCCGGGCGTACCCGGCTCCCGAACAGGCAGCGGTGCTGAACCGCACGTTCGGGTGTGTACGCAAGGTTTGGAACCAGGTGCTGGAGTGGCGCACCCAGCGTTACCGCGCCCAGGGAACCCGCACGTCCTATGCCCAGTCGGACCGGTACCTGACGCACCTGAAGACGACCGAGGAACTGGCGTTTCTCAACGAGGTGTCGTCGGTGCCCCTGCAGCAGACGCTGCGGCATCAGTCCACCGCCTTCGCGAACTTCTTCGCCAAACGCGCCCGCTACCCGCGTTTCAAGTCCCGCGACGGAAAGCAGGCAGCCACCTACACCCGTTCGGCGTTCCGGATGCGCGGCGGCGAATTGTTCTTGGCCAAGATGACCAGGCCGCTGACTTTCGTGTGGTCCTGGACCGACATCGACGTGGCGTCGATCGACCCGACCACGGTGACCGTCTCCCGCGACCGTGACGGCACGTGGTACGTCTCGCTCACCGTGGATGTCGCCGATTCCGCCCCGCTGCCCGCCACTGATGATGTGGTCGGGATCGACCTGGGCATCACCGACCTCGCGGTCACGTCCACTGGAGAGCGGATCACCAACCCCCGCCACCTGGACCGCAAGCAGCGCAACCTGGCCCGCTACCAGCGACGTATGGCTCGCAAACAACCTGGCAGCGCCAACCGGCGCAAGGCCGCCCGCAAGGTCGCCGCCATGCATGGCAAAGTTCGCCGAGCCCGTGCGGACTTCCTGCACAAAACCAGCACCGAGCTGGTGCGTCGCTACGACGTGATCGTGCTCGAGGACCTCAACGTCTCGGGCATGGTCCGCAACCGCCCCCTCGCGCGGGCGATCTCTGACTGCGGATGGTCTGCCTTCCGCACCATGCTGGAGTACAAGACGGCCCGATGGGGGCGGCGTCTGGTGGTCATCGACCGATGGCATCCCTCCTCCAAGTTGTGCTCGCACTGTGGGCATTTGCTGGCTCGGCTGAGTCCTTCCACGCGGCGCTGGACGTGCCCGGGCTGCGGCACCCTGCACGACAGGGACGTCAACGCCGCAAAGAACATTCTGGCCGAAGGACTTTCGGTGACGGCCTGTGGAGCTGATGTCAGACGGCAAGGGGCCTCCCTTCCGCAGTCGGCGACGAAGCAGGAACCCCGGCCCGCGAGGGCCGGAATCTCCCGCCTCCGGGCGGGAGAGGAAGTCAAGTGATCAACTCCTCCTCTGGTCCTCCTTTGCCCTCTTCGTACCGGCCGGGGGCCGGGCGCGGGTCCTGCGGCAGCGGCCAGGGCGCGACCCTCGGGTCCGGGACGAGCTTCGGCGCAGTGGTCTCCGCCGCCACCTTGAAGCCGCAGCGCCGGTAGTTGGCGATCGCGTTCGGATGGTCGAGGCTGCTGGTGCGCAGCCACACCCGGGACGCCGGCCCGCGGCCCGGCGCCCACAGCTCCCCGCGCCGCCAGGCGCGGCGGGTGCACTGCTCGACGAGGTGGCCGCCGTAGCCGCGGCCGACGAACGCGGGGGTGAGCCCGACCAGGTGGATCTCGGTGTCGCCGCCGGGCTGCGCCTCGATCTCGAAGAAGCCGGCGATCGTCCCCTCGGCCATCGCGATCCATGTGGACAGCTCAGGACGTTCCACCCAGGCGCGCCAGTCCGGGTACGTCCACGGGAAGCGGTCGGTCCAGCAGACGCGGGCGCCGACGGCCGCGTAGAGGGCGCGGCTGACGTCCGCGGACGGGAGCGCGGCCAGCGTGAACGTCATCTCGGCGCCCGGGGGCGGCGCGGGACGCAGATCGGCGGCGTCCAGCATCTCCATCGTCCATTCGGTGACCTCGGGGATCCCGACGTCAGTCACCCATGGCCTCGATGAGGCTCTTCGGCCGCATGTCCGTCCAGTTCTCTTCGATGTGGTCGAGGCACGCCTGCCGGGTGTCCTCCTCCTTGGCCACCGTCCATCCGGCGGGGATCTCGGCGAAGGTCGGCCACAGCGAATGCTGGCCCTCGTCGTTGACGAGAACGACGTACCGGCCGTCGGGGTCCTCGAAGGGGTTCGTCATCTGCGTCCCTTTCACTGTGTGCTGTGCAGTTTGTCGAGCTTGGCGGCCAGGACGGCGCCCATCTCGGCGACCGGGCCCGGCTCCAGGAGCAGGTGGTGGGCGGAGTCGAGCGGGTAGTCCTCGATCTCGCCGTCGACGAGCGGGCCCCAGTTGGCCCGCCCAGTGGGAGAGCCGGCGGTGCGGCCCTGGAGGGCGGTGAAGAACACGATGTCGCCGCGGAACCGCCGGGGCCGGTAGTCCTCGGCGTGGCGGACCCCGTTCTCGTAGTTCCGGTAGACGTTGACCAGGTCGTCCTCGCCGAGTGTGGCGAGGGCGTCGTCGCGTTCGGCGAGGATCGCCATGATCTGCGCCATGTCGGGGTTGCCGTCCTCGGCGACCATCTTCGCGTCGACGCCGATCCCCTCCAGCAGCTCGGGGAGGATCTCGCGGCGCTCGGATCCGAGGTCCTGGCCGTGGTAGGAGTCGATGAGGGCGAGGAGGCCGATCCGCTCCCCCGCCGCCTGGAACCGGACGGCCATCTCGTAGGCGACGAGCCCGCCGAGCGACCAGCCCGCGATGTGGTAAGGGCCGGACGGCTGGACGGCGCGGATCTGCGCGAGGTAGTCGACCGCCATCTCCTCGACGGATCCGGGCAGCTCCGGCCGTGTGAACGCGCGGGCTTGGAGCCCGTAGAGCGGCTGGTCCGGGCCGAGGTGCCGCTGGAATCCGAGGTAGCCCCAGGCGAGCCCGCCCGCGGGGTGGACGAAGAAGACCGGCGGGCGGGTCCCCGACGTCCTGATCGGGAGGAGGACCTCGAAGCCGAGCCGGTCCTCCGGCTTGCCCGCCCTGGTCAAGCCCTCGACCGTCTGGTGGGTGAACACGTCGCGCGGGGTGAGCTCGATGCCGGCCCGCCGGGCGCGCGTGACGAGCCTGAGCGCGGCGAGGCTGTCGCCGCCGAGGTCGAAGAAGCTGACGTCGGCGCCGACGCGGTCGAGGCCGAGGACCTCCGCGACGATGCCGCAGAGCCGCTCCTCCTCGGGGGTGCGGGGGTCGCGTCCGGCGGCGGCCTCGCCGTAGTCGGGCGCGGGCAGGGCGCGCCGGTCGAGCTTGCCGTTCGGCCCTGCGGGGAGCGTGTCGAGCCGGACGAACGCGGCGGGCACCATGTACTCGGGCAGCCGCTCCTTGACGAACTCGCGCAGGCCGTCGGTCGAGGGGGTGACGGCGTAGGCGACGAGGGTCCTGACGCCCGGGGTGTCCTCGCGGGCGACGACGGCGACGTTCGCGACGTCCGGGTGGGCGGCGACGGCCGCCTCGACCTCGCCGAGCTCGATCCGGAACCCGCGCACCTTGACCTGGAGGTCGGCGCGGTCGACGTAGTCGAGGGCGCCGTCCGGCCGCCACCGGACGAGGTCGCCCGTCCGGTACATGCGGTCGCCGGGGGCGCCGAACGGGTCGGCGACGTAGCGTTCGGCGGTGAGCGAGGGCCGCCGCAGGTAGCCGCGGCCGAGTCCCGCGCCCGCGATGTAGGCCTCGCCGACGACGCCGGGAGGAACGGGCCGGAGCCCCTGGTCCAGCACGTAGACGCGCATGTCGTCGATGGGACGGCCGAGCACGGGGGACGTCTCGGACGAGCCGGCGAGCAGCGCCCGCTGCCCGGCGAAGGTGGTGTACGTGGTGGCCTCGGTCGGCCCGTAAACGTGGCCGACCTCGGTGTCCGGGCATGCGGCGAGGACCTTGCGCATCGCGGTGGGCGACCCCGCCTCCCCGCCGGTCAGCACCTCGCGGAGCCGCGCGAACGCTTGCGGCCGCTCGTCCGCGACCAGGTTGAACAGGGTCGTGGTGAGGAACAGGCCGGTGACTCCCCCGGCGGCGATGGCCTCCTCCAGGGCCGAGCCGTTCAGGTGCCCTGGAGGCGCGACGACGGCCGTCCCGCCGTGCAGCAGCGGCGTCCACACCTCGTAGATCGACGCGTCGAACGCGTGCGGCGAGTGGACGAGGACCCGGTCGTGCGCCCCTGCGCGGAACATGCCGTCGGTGGCGAGGTCGACCGCGTCGCGGTGGCGGAGCATGACGCCTTTGGGCACTCCCGTGGACCCGGACGTGAACAGCACGAACGCGAGCTGCTCCGGATGGGGTTCGGCGGCCGGGGCGGTGTCCGGCGGCGCGTCGATTCCAGGGTCGTCGTCCACGACCAGGATGTGCGCGGACGTGCCGAGGCCGGCGACGCGGTCGCGCATCGAGGTGTCGACGACGAGGACCGGCGCGCCGATCTCGGCGACCGCCCAGGCCATCCGCTCCGGCGGATGGCCGTGATGGACGGGCGCGAGGGCGCCGCCGGCCTGAAGAACCGCGAGCGAGACCACGACGGTGTCGGCGGATCGTTCGAGCAGCACCGCGACCGGTGTCTCCGGTCCCACCCCGAGCCCGGTGAGGCGGCGCGCCAGCCTCCCGGCCCGCGCGTCGAGCTCGGCATAGGTCAGCGACTCGCCGCCGGCCTGGACGGCGATGGCGTCCGGGGTTCTCGCCCGCTGTTCGGCGAAGCGGGCGGTGAGGGTTCCGGGACCGCGTTCGGTCTGCGCGCCCTGCCAGTCACGCAGGACGTGGGCGCGTTCCTCGTCGTCCAGCACGTCGATCCGGGCGAGGGGCAGGTCGGGGTGGTGGGCGACGGCTTCGAGGACGCGGGTGAGGCGGCGCATCAGCCGCTCCGCGGCGGCCCCGGAGAACGGATCGGTGCGGTGGTCGATGCGCAGGGACAGGGCGCGGCCGGGGACGGCGGCGAGGGTGAGCGGGTAGTGGGACGCGTCGTAGCCGTCGACGTCGTGGAGGGTGAGGCCGCCGAGGTCGATGCCGGCGGCGTCCGGGTCGAACGGGTAGTTCTCCAGGACGGTCATGGTGTCGAACAGCGTCCCGGCGCCGGTGAGGCGCTGGATGTCGGACAGGCCGAGATGGTGGTGCGGCATCAGCGCGGCCTGCTCGTCCTGGAGACGGGTCAGCGCCTCCGCGACGGTGTCGGCCGGACGGACCCGGACGCGGATCGGCAGCGTGTTGATGAACAGCCCGATCATCTGCTCGACGCCGGGCAGCTCGGCCGGACGGCCGGAGACGGCCGCGCCGAACACCACGTCGGTCGAGCCGGTGAGGCGGCCGAGCAGGGTTCCCCAGGCGAGCTGCAGGACGGTGTTGAGGGTGACGCCGTGGGTGCGGGCGCGCGCGCTGAGCGCCGAGGTCAGTTCTTCGGTGAGGCTGGTCCGGACGCGTCCGGGTGTGGCCGTGCCGGGCTGGGGTGCGCCGGGCGCCACGAGGGTGGGTTCGTGGACCCTGTCCAGGGAGCGGCGCCAAGCGTCCTCGGCGGCTGAGCGGTCCTGGGCGGCGAGCCATGTGAGGTAGTTCTTGTAGGGGGTGACGCGCGGCATTCCGGTGTCGTCGCCCTTGGCCAGGTACAGCGCGAACAGCTCGGTCTGCAGGACGGGCGTGGACCAGCCGTCGAGCAGGATGTGGTGGTTGGTGAACACCATGCGGTGCAGGCCGTCCGCCAGCTTGATGAGCAGGAAGCGCAGCAGCGGCGGTTTCGTCATGTCGAACGGCCGGGCGCGTTCGGCGTCGGCGAGCTCGCGCGCCCTGGACTCGCGTTCGGGTTCGGGGAGGGCGGACAGGTCCTCGTCCCGCCAGGGCGACCGCACCGTCCGGTGGACGACCTGGACCGGTGAGCCCTCCTTGCGCTGCCGGAACCCCGCCCGCAGGTTGGCGTGCCTGCGCAGGAGGGCCGCTGCGGCGGCGCGCAGGGCGTTCACGTCCAGTGGGCCGCGCAGGTCGAACACGATCTGCGCGGTGTAGACGTCGTGGCCCGAGTCGTAGAGGGCGTGGAAGAACAGCCCCTGCTGCAGGGGGGACAGCGGGAGGATGTCCTCAAGCTGCGACGCGGTCAATCCAGCTCCCATTCGCCGTCGAGCTCGGCGGCGAGCTCGTCGATCTCCTCCTGGCTGACGTCCACCAGGGACAGGTCGGACGGGGTGAACCCCCCGACGGGCCCGTCCGCGGCACCGTCCACGACGTGCGCGACGAGTCCGCGCAACGCCGCGTACCAGCGGCCGGCCAGGTCCTCGATCGCGGCGTCGTCGAACAGGCCGCCCGCCCACGTCCAGGTCGCGGACAGCTCGGGGCCGTCCGGCAGCTCGCGCGTGTGCGCGTTGACCTCGATGGCGTGGACGAGGCCGAGCGCGCCGTCCACCCCAGGGCTGAGGGCGGCGGTGTCGGCCTGGTCCGCGGGGCCCCAGTCGGTGGCCTCTGCGGCACCGCGGCCGAGGTAGTTGAACGCGATCTGCGGGTGACCGCCGGTCTGCAGGGCGGGGCCGAGGTAGCGGAGGAGCCCGTGGCCGATGCCGTTCCCGGGGATCTCACGCAGCTGCTCCTTGACCCGTTTGAGGGCGGTGCCGACGGCCTGGCCTCCGTCGCGGACGTCGGCGGGCGACAGCCGCCCGGGGTCGAGCCGGACCGGGTGGATCGAGGTGAACCAGCCGGCGGTGCGGGACAGGTCGACGCCGGGGACGATCTCCTCGCGGCCGTGTCCTTCGAGGTCGACGAGGACGGCCGTCTCGTCGGAGACGCCGCGTTCGTTCCGCCATTCGGCGACGGCGAGGGCGAGGCCGGTGAGCAGGACGTCGTTGACGCGGCCGTGGAACGCGGCCGGGACGTCGGTGAGGAGCGGTCCGGTGACGTCGGCGGGCAGGTCGAGCGTGCGGTGCCGCGCCGTCGCGAACGTGTCGGCCGCCGGGTCCAGCGGGCGGGCGCCGAGGACGGGGTCGGGGGTGGCGAGGATGTCGTCCCACAACTGCAGCTCGGCCGTCCGGGCGGGGTCGGACGCCTCGGCGGCGAGGCGCTGCGCCCAGCGGCGGAACGAGGCCGGGACGGGGTCGAGGTCTCCCCCGGCCCACGCCGTGACCAGGTCGGGCAGGATGATCCGCCAGGACACGCCGTCCACGACGAGGTGGTGGAGGGTGAGGAGCAGGCGCCCGGACGCGGCGGGGCCGGCGTCGAACCAGACGAGCTGCGCCATCGTCCCGGCGGCCGGGTCGAGACGCCGGCGGGCGGCCTCGGCCTCGTCGGCGAGGACGGCGCGGAGCGCGTCCGTGTCGAGGCCTTCGACGTCCACGCGGCGGACGAGGGCGGCGGCGTCGACCCCGCCGGGCTCGGCGACCTCGAACTCGGCGCCCTTTACGCGGAGGCGGAGCATGTCGTGGTGGTCGAGGACGGTCTGGAGCGCCCTGGTCAGGTCCTCGACGCCGAGAGCCGGCGGAACCTGGAGCAGCATCCGCTGGCTGTAGCCGTCGACGGGACCGTGCAACTCCTGGAACCAGCGCATGATCGGGGTCGCCGGGACGCGGCCGATGCCCGCTCCGGGCGCTTCGGCCTCGATCTCCTCTCCCTCACCGACCGGTTTGGCGGTGGCGGCCAGTTCCTCGACGGTCTGATGCTGGAACACATCCCGCGGAGTGATGACCAGGCCGGACTGGCGGGCCCGGGAGACCAGCTGGATCGCGATGATCGAGTCACCGCCCAGATCGAAGAACCCGTCATCGACCCCGACCCGTTCCAGACCCAGCACCTCGGCGAACAACCGCGCAAGAGTCTCCTCCTCGGCCGTGCGTGCCGCGCGCGAGGACACCTTCACGGTGAAGTCGGGTGCGGGCAGCGCGTTGCGGTCCAGCTTGCCGTTCACCGTCAGCGGCAGCGCCTCCAACCCCACGACCATCGCCGGAACCATGTAGTCGGGCAGCTGTTTGCCAGCGAACCGGCGCAGATCGGCGGTGTCGATACCGTCGCCGGTCACGTAGGCGATGAGACGGTCGTCGCGGACGATGACGGCGGCGTCGCGGACGTCCTCATGCCTGGTCAGGACGGCCTGGATCTCGCCCAGTTCGATCCGGAAGCCGCGCAGTTGCACCTGTTGATCGGCGCGTCCGAGATATTCGAGAGTCCCGTTCGGCCGCCAGCGGCCAAGATCACCGGTCCGGTACATGCGGGCGCCAGGCCTGCCGTGCGGATCGGCGACGAACCGCTCCGCCGACAAGCCCGGACGATTCAGATAGCCGCGCGCCAACCCCGCGCCGGACACATACAACTCGCCCACGACACCGGGCGGGACGGGTTGGAGACGGTCGTCCAGCACATAGACGCGCAGGTCAGGGATACCGACACCGATCACGCTGCCGGACGCGGTCGCCGCAAACGCGCGATCCAACGCGCAGTAGGAGACGTGCACCGTGGTCTCGGTGATCCCGTACATGTTCACCAGGACCGGGGCGTTGTCGTCGTGCCGGGAGTACCAGTCCTCCAGGCGCCCCAGATCCAGGGCTTCGCCACCGAACACCACATAACGCAGCGCCAGATCTGTGCCCGGGTTCTGCTGGTCAGCGGCCATCAACTGGTAGAACGCCGACGGAGTCTGGCTCAGGACCGTCACCCGCTCCCGCTCCAGCAGCCTCAGGAAATCGTCCGGCGAACGCGACGTCAGGTACGGGACGACGACCAGCCGACCGCCGTGCAGCAGCGAGCCCCACAACTCCCACACCGTGAAGTCGAACGCGTAGGAATGGAACAACGTCCACACATCATCCGAACCGAAGCCGAACCACTCCTCGGTCGAACCCAGCAACCGCACCACGTTCTGATGCGGAACCACCACACCCTTCGGACGCCCCGTCGAACCCGACGTATAGATCACATACGCGGGGTGGGCGGGGTCAATTGCCACGCCGGGGTTGGTATCAGGATGGCCGGTGGCGTCCAGATCCTCCGGACCCAAGGTGAGGACAGGCTTGGCGTCCTCGACCATGTACGCGATCCGATCCGCCGGATAATCCGGATCGATCGGGACGTACGCCGCGCCCGCCTTCAGCACCGCAAGGACCGCCACCACCAGATCGGCCGAACGCGGCAGTGCGAGCGCCACGAACTGCTCAGGCCCCACACCCCGCTCGATCAGCCGACGCGCCAGACGGTTCGCCCTCGCGTTCACCTCCCCATACGTCCACGACACACCCTCGAACGTCACCGCGGCCGCGTCCGGACGAGCCGCCGCCTGCGCCTCGAACAGCGCGGGGATGGTCGTCCGTTCGACGTCGCCGCCCCTGCCGCCGGCCCAGCGGCGCAGGAGGGTGCGCCGCTCGCTCCGGTCGAGGATGTCCGCCGCGGTGATCGGTGCGTCGGGGTCGGTGACGAGTTCGCGGACGAGGCGCTCGAAGCGGGTCGCGATCGTCTGCGCGGTGCCGGGGTCGAAGAGGTCCAGGGCGTATTCGAGACCGGCGTCGATGCCGCCGGGCGAGCCGTCGTCGGCGTGCCGTTCCTCCAGGTAGAGGGAGAGGTCGTACTTGGCGGCCCCCGCAGCGAGGGGCTCGGCGCCGCCGGTCAGCCCGTCCAGCGCCGGCCGGGCCTCCGGGTTGTTCTGGAACGACAGGACGACCTGGAACAGCGGGTGCCGCGCCATCGACCGGGCCGGGTTGAGGACTTCCACCAGGCGCTCGAACGGAAGGTCCTGGTGCGCGTAGGCGGCGAGGTCGGCCTCCTTCACCCGTCCGATCAGGTCCCGGAAGGACGGTTCCCCGGACGTGTCGGTGCGCAGCACGAGCATGTTGACGAACATGCCGACCAGGTCATCGAGGGCGTCGTCGGTGCGGCCGGCGATGGGCGAGCCGATCGGCACGTCCGTCCCCGCACCGAGCCGGGTGAGCAGCGCGGCGTAGGCGGCCTGCATCACCATGAACAAGCTCGCGCCGCTCTCACGAGCGAGCGCCAGGAGCCCGGTGTGGAGTTCGGCGTCCAGCTCGAACGCGTGCGTGCCGCCCCGGTAGGACGCCTCCGCCGGACGCGGCCTGTCGGCCGGGAGCGCAAGCTCCTCCGGCAGCCCTTCCAACGCGCCCCGCCAGTACGCGATCTGCTTCGAGATCAGACTGTCCGGGTCGTCCTCCGAGCCGAACAGTTCGCGCTGCCAGAGCGTGTAGTCCGCGTACTGGACGGGCAGCGGCGCCCACTGCGGTTCCCGCCTCTCCGAGCGGGCCGTGTAGGCGTGGATCACGTCGCGGGCGAGCGGCGCCATCGACCAGCCGTCCGCCGCGATGTGGTGCAGGACGAGCATGAGGACGTGCGTGTCGTCGCCGAGCGCGAACAGGCGTGCCCGCAGCGGCGGCTCCACGGACAGGTCGAAGCCCTGCCCGACCGCGGCGGCCAGCGCCGTCGGCAGCGCGCTCTCTTCGGTGTCGGCGACGTCGAGGCGGGGGCGGGCGTCGGCCGGGTCGAGGACGAGCTGCCGGGCGCTGCCGGAGGAGTCCGGGAAGATCGTGCGGAGCGACTCGTGCCGGGCGGTGACGTCGGCGAGCGCGAGGCGCAGCGCGTCCAGGTCGAGTTCCCCGTTCAGGCGCAGCGCGATCGGCATGTTGAACGTCGCGGACGCGCCCTGGAACCGGTTGAGGAACCAGAGCCGCTGCTGCGCGTACGACAGCGGGACGACACTCGGGCGCTCGGCCTGGAGCAGCGGCGGCCGGACGTCGCCGGCCGCGTCCGCGAGCCGTTCGGCGAGACCCGCGACGGTCGGCGCCTCGAACAGCGCCCGGACGGGCAGCTCGGCGCCCAGCGCGGACCGGACCCTGCTGACGAGCCGGGTCGCGGTGAGGGAGTCGCCGCCGAGGTCGAAGAACCCGTCGTCCACGCCGACCCGCGGCACTCCCAGGATCTCGGCGAACAGCCCGCAGAGGATCTCCTCCTGCGGCGAGCGCGGCGCCCGGCCGGCCGCCGCGCCGGTGCCGGGCGCGGGCAGCGCGGCCCGGTCGAGCTTGCCGTTCACGGTGAGCGGCAGCGCGTCCAGGACGGTGAACGCCGGGATCATGTGGTCGGGCAGCCGCTCGGCCGCGTGGCGCCGGACCGCCGCGACGTCGACGTCCGGCCCGACGAGGTAGGCGGCGAGGTGCCGGTCGCCCGGCCGGTCCTCGCGGACGATCACGGCGGCCCGGGTGACGCCCGCGCATCCGGCGAGGACGTTCTCGATCTCGCCGGGCTCCACCCGGTAGCCGCGGATCTTGACCTGGTCGTCGGCGCGGCCGAGGTACTCGATCGTCCCGTCCGGACGCCACCGGGCCAGGTCGCCGGTGCGGTACATGCGGTCGCCGGGCGCGCCGAACGGGTCGGCGACGAACCGCTCGGCGGACAGCCCGGGCCGGTCGAGATACCCGCGCGCGAGCTGCACGCCCGCGAGGTAGAGCTCGCCGGGGATCCCGGCCGGGACGGGCCGCAGCGCGGTGTCCAGCACGTACGACCGGGTGTTGCGGCCGGGGCGGCCGACGGAGGGGTGCTCGCTGCGGGCGAGCACCTGGTTCATCGTGTCGATCGTCGATTCGGTCGGCCCGTAGAAGTTACGCGTGGTCAGCCCGGGGACCGCCCGCAGTTCGGCCCACAGGCTCTCGCTGATGTCCTCGCCGCCGAGGAGGAGCTGCGCCGGCGGATGGCGCCCGTCCCGCCTCAGCAGCCCTGCCTCGCGCAGCGCCGCGAAATGCGAGGGAGTGGTGTTGACCAGGTCGATCTGCGCGCGCGCCACGTACGCCGTGTACGCCTCAACGTCGCGGCGCGTCTCGTCGTCGATGAGGTGCAGCTCGTGGCCGCACATCATCCACAGCAGCCCCATCCACGACGTGTCGAACGAGAACGACGCCAGGTGGGCGAACCGCATCCTGCGCCCGCCGGCGGCCTCGACCGCGGGATCGATGAACGCGTCCCGATGGGCCTCGAAGTAGTTCAGCACCCCTGCGTGGGGAACGGTCACGCCCTTGGGCCGCCCGGTGGATCCGGAGGTGTAGATGACGTATGCGGCGTTGTCCGTCCGCAGGGGTCGCACCCGCTCGCCGTCGGAGGGATCGTGCGCCGGCCGCGTGGCCGTGCCGGGGAGGCCGCCGGCCGTGATGGTCAGGGCCGGGCGGGAGTCCTCCAGCATGAAGGAGATGCGGCCGGGCGGGTACTCGGGGTCGACCGGGACGTAGGCGGCGCCCGCCTTCAGGACGCCGAGGATCGCGACGACGATCTCCGGGGTGCGCGGCAGGACGAGGGCGACGCGGTCCTCCGGGCCGATCCCCCGGGCGATCAGCTCGTGGGCGAGGCGGTTGGCGCGCTCGTTGAGTTCGCGGTAGGTCAGCCGCGTGCCGTCGCAGACGAGGGCGATGTCCGACGGCGTCCGGACGGCCTGGGACTCGAACGGGGCCGGGAGGGTTCCTGACGGGGTCTCCGCGACGGTGTCGTTCCAGGCGGCGAGATCCGCCCGTTCCGCGTCGTCCGTCAGGTCGACCGCGCCGATCAGGCGGTCCGCGTCCTCGGTGAAGGCTTCCAGGAATCGGCGGATCCGGGCCAGGAGCGCCTCGACCACTGCCGCCTCGTACACGTCGGGCCGGTAGTGCAGACGGAGCGAAAGCCTCTCGCCGGGCGCGGCGACGAACGACAGGGGGAAGTGGGTCGCGTCGTAAGAGTCGGCCGCGGTGATGCGGACGCCGTTGAGGGAGCCGTCCATCGAGGACGGATCGAACGGGTAGTTCTCCAGCACCGTCATCGTGTCGAACAGCGCGCCGCCGTGGCCCGCGGAACGCTGGATGTCGGTGAGGCCGAGGTGGTGGTGGGCGAGGAGTTCGGTCTGCTCGTCCTGGAGCCGTTCCATCAGCGTGCCGAGCGACTCGTCCAGCCGGTACTGGACGCGGATCGGCAGCGTATTGATGAACAGCCCGATCATCTGCTCGACGCCGGGGAGTTCGGGCGGACGGCCCGAGACGGTGGCGCCGGACACCACGTCGTTCGTGCCGAGGAGGTTCCCGAGGACGAGGCCCCACGCGCCCTGCAGGACGGTGCTCAGCGTGACGCCGTGGCGGCGGGCCGCGCGGGTGAGGCGGCGGGTCGCGCGTTCGTCGAGCTCGGTGATGGTCCGCCTCGGCGGTTCGGGGGCGCGGGCGGCGGCCTCTGGGGCGACGAGGCAGGGCCCGTCCAGGCCGTCCAGGGCGCGGCGCCAGGCGTCTTCGGCGGCGGTGCGGTCCTGCCGGGCGAGCCACGCCAGGTAGTTCTTGTACGGGGTGACGCGCGGCATCCCCGTGTCGTGGCCGCCTTGCATGTAGAGCAGGAACAGCTCGGTGGCGAGGATCGGCGTGGACCAGCCGTCCAGCAGGATGTGGTGGTTGGTGAAGACGAGCCGGAACCGCTCGGGCCCCATCCTGACGAGGACGAACCGCAGCAGCGGCGGTTTCGTCATGTCGAATCCGCGTGCCCGTTCCCGGACGACGACGGCGTCCGCGTCCGGTCCGGAGGCGGTGATCTCCTCCCACGGCAGTTCGACGGTGCGCGGGACCACCTGCACCGGTCGTGACAGGTCCTCGTGCCAGAACGCGGCGCGCAGGTTGGCGTGGCGGCGCAGCAGCGTCCCGGCGGCCGTCCGCAGCGCCTCGACATCGAGGGGCCCTTCCAGGTCGAGGACGAACTGCGCCGTGTACACGTCGGAGTCGCCGGCGTCGAGAAGGGCGTGGAAGAAGAAGCCCTGCTGCAGCGGCGACAGCGGCAGGATGTCCTCAAGATCACCCCGGTTCACGGCGTCCGCCTCCAGGCCGTCTGCAGCTTGTCGATCTCGCGCTGGTCCAGCTCCACGAGCAGGTCGGAGGGGGTGAACCCGCCCGTCCCGCCGGCGGCGACGTCGGCGACGAGACCGCGCAGCGCCGTGAACCATCCCTCGGCCAGCTCCCGGACGTCGGCGGAGTCCAGCAGCCCGCCCGGCCACGTCCAGGTCGCGGACAGCACCGGCCCGCCCGGCAGGTCCCGGGTGACGGCGTTGATCTCCAGGACGTGTGCCATCGGCATCCGCGGGTCCTCGCCCGGCGGCAGGTCCTCAGGGGCGAGCGTCCAGTCGCCGCCGTCGCCGCCGGCATCGACGCGGCCGAGGTAGTTGAACGCGATCTGCGCGGGGGGCACTCCGGCGAGTTCCTCCTCGCCGTCGACATGGCGGAGGAGTCCGTAGCCGAGGGCGCCCGGGACCGCCCTGAGCTGCTCTTTCACCTTCTTGACGGCCGCGCCGCCGGCCGCGCCGCCCGCGTCGAGCCGGACGGGGTGGATCGAGGTGAACCAGCCTGCCGTCCGGGAGACGTCGACGCCCGGGACGACGTCCTCGCGGCCGTGCCCCTCCAGGTCGACGAGGACGCCGGTGCCGCGCGCGCCGTGGCGCCTGCGCCACTGGGCGACGGAGACGGCGAGGCCGGTGAGCAGCACGTCGTTCGCCCGCCCGTGGAACGCGGCGGGGGCGTCGGTGAGCAGCGGTCCGGTGACGTCGGCGGGCAGGTCGAGGGTCAGCGAGCGGGCGCGGGCGGCGATGTCCACGCGGGGGTCGAGCGCTCGGCCGGCGAGGTTCTGCGGCGGGCCGTCGACGATGTCGAGCCAGTCCTCCAGTTCCTCCTTGTTCCGCTCGGACGCGGTGAGCTTCTGCGCCCAGCGGCGGAACGACGTCGCGACCGGCTGGAGCTCACCCCCGGCCCAGGCTGTGACGAGGTCGGGCAGCAGGATGCGCCACGACACCCCGTCCACGACCAGGTGGTGGAGGACGACGAGCAGCCGCCCCTGCTCGTGGCCCGCGTCGAACCAGACGAGCTGCGCGACCGTCCCGGCGGCCGGGTCGAGGCGGTCGCGTGCGGCTGTGGCCTCTTCGGTGATGACGGCCTGGACCTTGTCGCCGTCCAGGCCCGCGACGTCGACGCGGGTGACGAGGCAGCCCGCGTCCGACGCGCCCGGCTGCCGGACGACGGGCTGCCAGCGGTCGCCGTCCCTGTTCATTGCGGCCTGCGAGCCCTCGGCCTCGGCGCCCGACCTTCGTCCCTCAGTTCGCCCGCCGTCCACGTCCAGGCGGAGCCGGAGGATGTCGTGGTGGTCCAGGAGCGTCTGGAACGCGGCGGTCAGCCGCTCCAGGCCGAGATCCGGCGGAGTGCGCAGCAGCATCGACTGGTGGAAGCGGCTGATCAGCGACGCGTCGCCGCCCACTCTTTCGCGGAGCCACGCGACGATGGGAGTGACGGGGACGGGGCCGACGCCGGTACCCGGAGCCTCGGCCTCGATCTCCTCTCCCTCACCGACCGGTTTGGCGGTGGCGGCCAGTTCCTCGACGGTCTGATGCTGGAACACATCCCGCGGAGTGATGACCAGGCCGGACTGACGGGCCCGGGAGACCAGCTGGATCGCGATGATCGAGTCACCGCCCAGATCGAAGAACCCGTCATCGACCCCGACCCGTTCCAGACCCAGCACCTCGGCGAACAACCGCGCAAGAGTCTCCTCCTCGGCCGTGCGTGCCGCGCGCGAGGACACCTTCACGGTGAAGTCGGGTGCGGGCAGCGCGTTGCGGTCCAGCTTGCCGTTCACCGTCAGCGGCAGCGCCTCCAACTCCACGACCATCGCCGGAACCATGTAGTCGGGCAGCTGTTTGCCAGCGAACCGGCGCAGATCGGCGGTGTCGATACCGTCGCCGGTCACGTAGGCGATGAGACGGTCGTCGCGGACGATGACGGCGACGTCGGAGACCATGTCGTGCCGGGCGAGGGCCGACTCGACCTCGCCCAATTCGATCCGGAAGCCGCGTAGCTGCACCTGCTGATCGGCGCGTCCCAGATATTCGAGAGTCCCGTTCGGCCGCCAGCGGCCAAGATCACCGGTCCGGTACATGCGGGCGCCCGGGTCGCCGTGCGGATCGGCGACGAACCGCTCCGCCGACAAGCCCGGACGATTCAGATAGCCGCGCGCCAACCCCGCGCCGGACACATACAACTCGCCCACGACACCGGGCGGGACGGGTTGGAGACGGTCGTCCAGGACGTAGACGCGCAGGTCAGGGATACCGACACCGATCACGCTGCCGGACGTGGTCGCCGCAAACGCGCGGTCCAACGCGCAGTAGGAGACGTGCACCGTGGTCTCGGTGATCCCGTACATGTTGACGAGCGTTGGCGCGTCGTCATCGTGCCGGGAGTACCAGTCTTCCAGGCGCCCCAGGTCCAGGGCTTCGCCACCGAACACCACATAGCGCAGCGCCAGATCTGTGCCCGGGTTCTGCTGGTCGGCGGCCATCAACTGGTAGAACGCCGACGGAGTCTGGTTGAGGACCGTGACCTGTTCCCGCTCCAGCAGAGCGAGGAAGTCGTCCGGCGAACGCGAGGTCAGATGCGGGACGACGACCAGCCGACCGCCGTGCAGCAGCGAGCCCCACAACTCCCACACCGTGAAGTCGAACGCGTAGGAATGGAACAACGTCCACACGTCATCCGGACCGAAGCTGAACCACTCCTCGGTCGAGCGCAGCAACCGCACCACGTTCTGATGCGGAACCACCACACCCTTCGGACGCCCGGTCGAACCCGACGTATAGATCACATACGCGGGATGGTCCGGCGAGACGACGACACCAAGGTCGGTGTCGTCGTAACCGGACGCATCCAGATCCTCAGGCCCCAGCGTGAGGACGGGCTTGGCGTCCTCGACCATGTACGCGATCCGATCCGCCGGATAATCCGGATCGATCGGGACGTACGCCGCGCCCGCCTTCAGCACCGCAAGGACCGCCACCACCAGATCCGCCGAACGCGGCAGTGCGAGCGCCACGAACTGCTCAGGCCCCACACCCCGCTCGATCAGCCGACGCGCCAGACGGTTCGCCCTCGCGTTCACCTCCCCATACGTCCACGACACACCCTCGAACGTCACCGCGGCCGCGTCCGGACGAGCCGCCGCCTGCGCCTCGAACAGCGCGGGGATCGTGGCCTGCTCCACTGGCCGTCCATGACCACCGGCCCACTCGCCGAGGATCAGTGACCGCTCCTCCGGCGCCAGGACGTCGGCGTCGCCGATGGGCGCGTCAGGGTCGGCGAGCAGCGCCGACAGGTACCGCTCGAACCTCTCGATGAGGCGTTGCGCGGTGGACGGGTCGTAGAGGTCGAGCGCGTACTCCAACTCGCCGTCGAGCCCGTCTTCCCGCTCGGTGAGGATCATCAGCAGGTCGAACCGGGACACACCGGCGGTCAGCGGTTCCGGCTCGGCGCTGAACCCGGGCATGTCCAGCCGTGCCTCCGGGTTGTTCTGGAACGTCAGCCCGACCTGGAAGAGCGGGTGCCGGGCCAGGTGCCGGGGCGGGTTGAACACCTCGACGAGCCGCTCGAACGGGACGTCCTGGTGCGCGTACGCGGCGAGGTCGGTCTCCCTGACCCGTCCGACGAGATCCCGGAACGACGGATCACCCGAGGTGTCGGTCCGGAGGACGAGCATGTTCACGAACATGCCAACTAGGTCGTCCAGGGCCTCGTCGGTGCGGCCCGCGACGGGCGAGCCGATCGGCACGTCCGTTCCCGCACCGAGCCTGGTGAGGAGGGCGGCGAAGGCGGCCTGGGCGACCATGAACGGGCTGGCGCCGGTCTCCTGGGCGACCTTCCGCAGACCGGCGCGAAGGTCGGCGCCTAGCCGGAACCGGGCCGTCCCGCCCCGGTAGGACGCCTCCGCCGGACGCGGCCTGTCGGCCGGGAGCGCAAGCTCCTCCGGCAGCCCTTCCAACGCGCCCCGCCAGTACGCGATCTGCTTCGAGATCAGACTGTCCGGGTCGTCCTCCGAGCCGAACAGTTCGCGCTGCCAGAGCGTGTAGTCCGCGTACTGGACGGGCAGCGGCGCCCACTCCGGCGCGCGCCCGCCGGCGCGCGCCGCGTAGGCGGTGATGAAGTCGCGGGCGAGCGGCGCCATCGACCAGCCGTCGCCGCCGATGTGGTGCATGAGGAGCAGTGCCACATGCTCCTGCGGCCCGACCCGGAACAGGTGGGTGCGCAGGGGCGGCTCGGCGGAGATGTCGAACGCGTATCCGGCGGCCACGGCGAGCCGGGTCGGCAGTTCCGCCTCGGTCGTCTCGGTGACCTCCAGCTCCGGGCGGGCGGCGCCCGGAGCCAGGACGAGCTGGCGCGGCACTCCCCCGCCGTCCGGCAGGATCGTGCGGAGTGACTCGTGCCGCCCGACGAGGTCGCCGACGGCGGCGCGGAGCGCGTCGACGTCCAGGGGGCCGCGGATGCGGAGCGCGACCGGCATGTTGTAGGTCGCGGACGGCCCCTCGAACCGGCTGAGGAACCAGAGCCGCTGCTGCGCGTACGACGGCGGGACGACGTCCGGGCGTTCGCGCGGCTCCAGCGCGGGACGCCCCGGTGAGACGCCTCCGCCGAGCAGCGCGGCGAGGCTCGCGACGGTCGGGGCCTCGAACAGCGCGCGGACCGGCAGCTCGGCGTCGAGGGCGCGGCGGATCCGGCTGACCACCCGCATCGCGACGAGCGAGTTGCCGCCGAGCGCGAAGAAGTCGTCGTCGGCGCCGACCCGGTCGGCGCCCAGCAGGTCGGCGAAGACGGCGGCGACGGCCTCCTCCGTCTCCCCGGACGGGGCGCGGTACGCGGCCGCCGGGGCGATGCCCGGCTCCGGCTTCGGCAGCGCCGCGGTGTCGACCTTGCCGTTAGGGGTGAGCGGCATCTCGTCCAGGACGACGACCGCGGCGGGCACCATCGAGTCGGGCAGGTTCTCCCGGATGTGGGCGCGCAACTCCTCCGGGTCGAGCGTCCGGCCGGGGGCCGCGACGACGTACGCGACGAGCCGCTTCTCCGCCGGGCCTTCCACGACTTCGGGGATGCCGGGCAGTTCGAGTCCCCCGACGGTGACCGCGCCGCCGGACGCGACGACGCCCTCAATGGTCCGGTGGTACCAGCCGGCGAGCCGTTCGGCTGTCTCCCGGTCGAACAGGTCCATGGCGTATTCGAGGGTGCCCGTGAACCCGCCCTCACCGTCGCGGGCATCCTCCAGCAGGAACTCCAGGTCGAACTTGGCGACCCCCGGGTCCACCGGTTCGACGGCGACGTCCAGGCCGGGCAGCTCGACGGACGCCTCCGGGTTGTTCTGCAGCGTCAGCATGACCTGGAACAGCGGGTGCCGCGCCAGCGACCGCACCGGGTTGAGCACCTCGACGAGCCGCTCGAAGGGGACGTCCTGGTGCGCGTAGGCGGCGAGGCCGGTCTCCCGGACGCGGGCGAACAGCTCCGCGAACGACGGGTCTCCCGACGTGTCGGTCCGCAGCACCAGCGTGTTGACGAAGACGCCGACGAGGTCGTCCAGGGCCTCGTCGGTGCGGCCCGCGACGGGCGAGCCGATCGGCACGTCCGTTCCCGCGCCGAGCCGGGTGAGGAGGGCGGCGAGCGCCGCCTGCAGGACCATGAAGACGCTGACCTGGTGGTCGCGGGCGAGCGTCCGCAGCCCGTCCGCCAGGTCGGCCGGCACCTCGAAGGAGACCTGGCCGCCCCGGTAGGACGCGCGGGCCGGTCGGGGGCGGTCGTGCGGCAGCCTGATCTGGTCGGGCAGCCCGGCCAGGGCGTCCTTCCAGTAGGCGAGCTGGCGGGCGGCGAGGCTGCCCGGGTCGTCCTCGTCGCCGAGCAGCTCGCGGTGCCAGAGCGCGTAGTCGGCGTACTGGACGCCGAGCGGCGCCCATGCGGGGGCGCCCCCGTCGCGCCGGGCCAGATAGGCGCTGATCACATCGCGGGCGAGCGGCGCCATGGACCAGCCGTCCCCGGCGATGTGGTGCAGGACGATCAGGAGCAGATGCTCGTCCTCGTCGAGCCGGTACAGGTGGGCGCGCACCGGAAGCTCGTTCGCGAGGTCGAAGCCGCACGTGGCGTCCATGAACAGGGCGCCGCGGAGGTCGGCGGGCTCGCTGATCGTGAGCCGCGCGTCGGCCTCGCCGGGGGCGAGGACGACCTGGTGCGGTGTGCCGTCGGCGTCGCCGAACAGCGTCCGCAGCGACTCGTGCCGGGCGACGACGTCGCGCAGCGCGTCCCGCAACGCGTCGTGGTCGATCGCGCCGGTGAGCCGCAGCGGGATCGGCATGTTGTAGGTGGCAGTGGGCCCTTCGAGCCGGTTGAGGAACCAGAGCCGCTCCTGCGCGTACGAGACCGGGAGCGGAGCGGGACGTTCCATCGCCTTCAGCGCGGGGCGCTCGGCATCGGCCGCCGCCGACGCGATGTACTCGGCGAGGCCCGCGACCGTGGGCGTCTCGAACAGCGCCCGCACAGGAAGCTCCACGTTCAGCGCGGCGCGGGCGCGGGAGACGACACGGGTCGCCTTCAGCGAGTCGCCGCCGTGGTCGAAGAAGCCGTCGTCGACGCCGACCCGCTCCAGGCCGAGGACTCCGGCGAAGATCCCGCAGAGGATCTCCTCGCGGGCATCGCGCGGTCCGCGTCCGGTGAGGCCTGCGGCGAAGTCGGGCTCGGGCAGCGCGGCCCGGTCGAGCTTGCCGTTCGGGGTGAGGGGCATCGCGTCCAGCACGACGATCGCGGACGGCACCATGTAGTCCGGCAGGGTCCCGGCGACGAAGGCGCGCAGCGCGGCCGGGTCCACCCGGCCGACGACGTAGCCCGCGAGCACGGTGTCGCCGGCGGCGTCGCGGCGCGCGACGACCACGCTCTGCGCGACGGCGGGGTGCGCGGAGAGGGCGGCCTCGATCTCGCCGGGCTCGATCCGGAACCCGCGGACCTTCACCTGGTCGTCGAGACGGCCGAGGTACTCGATGTGGCCCGCGCGGTCCTCTTGTGAGGGGGCGACCCCCCACACCCCCCGGGAACCGCTCCATTGCCACCGGACGAGGTCCCCGGTGCGGTACATCCGCTCCCCCGGCCCGCCGAACGGGCACGCGACGAACCGGTCCGCGGACAGGGCCGGGCGGCGCAGGTAGCCGCGGGCCAGCCCGTCGCCCGCGACGTACAGCTCGCCGGGCACACCGACGGGGACGGGCTTCAGCCGGTCGTCCAGCACGTAGGCGCGGGTGTTGGCCATCGGGCGGCCGATCGGCGCGCGGCCCTCGGCGTTGCCGTCGTCGTTCCAGCCGGTGACGAAGATCGTCGCCTCGGTCGGGCCGTAGATGTTGGAGATCCGCGTGTCCGGCAGCAGCGCCCGGACGTCCCGGACGAGCTGCGGCGGCAGCGCCTCCCCGCCGAGCGCCACGTCCCCCACCGCGAGGTCGAGTCCGCCTCGGGCCAGGAGGACCGACACCGCGGACGGGACACCGCTGACCAGCGTCCCGGACCAGCCGCCGCGTTCGGCGATCTCCAGCAGGTCGCGGACGACCTCGATCTCGCCGCCCGCGGTCAGCGGCACCAGCCACTCGAACACCGACACGTCGAAGTTCAGCGACGTGGAGAACAGCACCCGGCGCATCCGGTCGGGCCCGTAGCTCGCCATCGACTCGGCGCAGAAGTCCACGACGTTGGCGTTCGAGATGACGACGCCCTTGGGCCGGCCCGTCGAACCCGACGTGTAGATGATGTACGCCGGGTTGGCGGGGCGCAGCGGACGGACCCGGTCGGCGTCGCCGATGTCGTCGCCGGAGTACCCGTCGAGCGGGATCGCGTCGAGTTCGACACGGGGCGTCCCGCCGGGCAGGCCGGCGTCCGACGTCGTGATGACGCAGGCGGGGGCGGCGTCCTCCAGCATGTAGGCGATGCGGTCCGGCGGGTACGCCAGGTCGATCGGCTGGTACCCGGCGCCCGCCTTCAGCACGGCCAGCGCGGCCACGACCAGGTCGGCGTCGCGCGGGAGGGCCAGGGCGACGAAGTCCTCCGCGCCGGCACCGCGCTCGATGAGGTGGCGGGCGAGGCGGTTCGCGCGGGCGTTCAGCTCGGCGTAGGTGACGCGGACGCCGCCGCAGACGACGGCGGTCGCGTCCGGTGTCCGGGCGGCCTGCGCCTCGAACAGCTCGGGGACGACGGCCGGCTCGACGGGCAGCTCCGTGTCGTTCCACTCGTCCAGGACGAGGGAGCGCTCGGCGTCGTCGAGCAGCTCGACGTCGCGTAGCGGGGTGGACGGGTCGGCGTCGCCGAGCGTGCGCAGGAGCCGGACGTAGCGGTCCAGGTGCGTGGAGACCTGGTCCTCGGTGTAGAGGTCGGGGTGCGCCTCGAAGTCGACGCGCATGCCGGTGCCGTCGAAGTTGTCGTAGATGTTGATGGACAGGTCGTCGATCGGCCCGGTCGTGATCGCGTGCATCCTCGCCGGCAGGCCCGCGAAGTCCAGCCGGTAGTCGAACGCCATGATGTTGATGACCGGCCCGTAGAGGCGGCGGCGCTCGCCGAGCAGCTTCAGGTCGCGCAGCAGGTCCTCGCGCCGGTAGTGCTGGTGGCGCAGCGCCCGCGCGCTCGCCCGCGTCGCCGCGCGGACGAGCTCGTCCACCGTCATGTCCGGCCGGACCCGGACGCGCAGCGGCAGGACCGTCGCCATCATCGCCGGGGTGTCCAGCGCGACCCGCGTCGTGCGGCCGGTGACGGCCAGGCCGAGGATGACGTCCTCAGTGCCCGTCATCCGCGCCACGTACGCGGCGGTCGCGGCGATCGCGAGGCCCTGCGTCGCGGTGCGCAGCCGGCGGGCGCCGGCGGCCAGCCCGGCCGCCCGGTCCGGCGGGATGACGGTGATCAGGCTGAGGTAGTCGTCGGTCGGCTCGGCCATCTCGTCCGACAGCGACACCGCGACCGGCCGGTCGGCGAACCGTTCGGTCCAGTAGGCGCGGTCCCGCTCGAACCTCTCCGACGCCCGGTACGCCTCCTCCTCGGCGAGGACCCTGCGGTAGTCGCCCTGCTCGGCCGGGACGTACTCGCCGCCGTCCGCCAGCGACGTGTAGATCTCGGCGGCGCGGCGGCTGATGACCAGGCCGCTGTAGCCGTCCTGGATGGCGTGGTGCGCGCGGATGAACCACCGGTGCAGGTCCGGGGACAGCCGCAGCAGGGCCGTGACGTACAGCCGGTCGGCGTCCAGCGGCAGCGGCGCCGCCATCCGCTCCTTCATCCACGCCCGCGCGGCGGCGTCCGGGTCGGGCTCGCCGGACAGGTCGACGAGCGGGATCGTCGCGGTCGCGTCCGGGTCGAGGACCTGCAGCGGCATGCCGTCCCGCTCGGTCAGCCGGGCGTTGAGCGCCAGCCCCTCGTGCGCGGCGATGCGCGCCACCCGGTCCAGCAGGCCGTGGTCGACCGGGCCCTCGATCTCGATGTACTGCGCGATGTGGATCGGCGTTTCGGGCGCCAGCTGCTGCGCGTACCAGACGCTCTGCTGAGCGGCCGACAGAGGAACGTACTCGATGGACATCAAGCGGCACTTTCCCGGTCGCAGGGGGTTTTCTTTACGCCCGGTATCGAAATCAGCAGGACGCCGCCGGGCACACAATCAAAGAGAATGACCACAGACTGATCGGGTTTCCCCGTCCCCTTTCACCCCGAGTCCCTTCCGGAACGCGAGAATGCCCCCGCGGTCCCGGAGCCAACGCCCTGTGTTCCGGCCAATACGGAGCGCCGCCGCTTTCCGCTCTCGGCCGGAGCCGCCCGCGTCCCGCGTACTACTCGGGAGTAGCGGGGTCACAGTCAACCAGCCGGTCACATGCCTCGCAATCCCCTCAAAAGCAGAACTTGACCCGACCCATTGCTAACAAGAGTGACAAAACTGCCGGTCGAGGTACCGCCACCAGGCCGGCCGGACGCTCGCCGGGTAACAAAGGTTGGCGACTGAATCCGGCCACTGCGATTACGCTCGGTGAACTGTCGCACCTCTACCTGGGCGGGTACTCGTGCACGACGACGGCGGCGGCGCGCACCGCCGGATGCCGCTGCAGCACCGCCTCGATCTCGCCCAGCTCCATCCGCACGCCCCCGATCTTGACCTGCCGGTCGACGCGTCCCAGGTACTGCAGGGTGGGCCGGTCCTCGCCGCCCGCGCCGGCCGGCAGCAGCCGCACCGCGTCGCCCGTCCGGTAGAGGCGCCCGGTCGGGGACGCGCCGAACGGGTCGCGGAAGAACGCCTCGCGGGTCCGCTCGTCGTCGCCGAGGTAGCCGCGTCCCACGACGACCCCGCCGACGAACAGCTCGCCGGTCTCGCCCACGTCGCAGGCCGCCCACGTGCCGTCCCCCTCCTCGCGGAGTACGTACAGGCGGGCGTTGACGATCGGGGTGCCGATCGGCAGGCGGAGAAGGCCCAGGTCAGCGGCGGTCACGGTGTGGTGGGTCACGTCGTCGGAGCACTCGGTCGGGCCGTAGGCGTTGAGGAGGCGGGCGTGCGGCACGGCCTCCAGCCAGCGGCGGGACAGCTCGGCCGGCAGCTCCTCGCCGGTGGCGATCATCCAGCGGAGGGTGCGGAGCGAGGCGGGGGTCAGGTCGTCCAGGAGGTGCCTGACCATGGTGGGGACCAGTTCGACGATCGTGATGCCCTGGGCGTCGACGGCGCGGGCGAACGCGACCGGGTCGTGGGCGGTCTCGTCGCCGATGACGTCCACCCGTCCGCCCAGCAGCAGCGGGCAGAGCATCTGCCAGATCGAGATGTCGAAGCCGAGCGGGGCGGTGAACGCGAGCACGTCGTCGCCGGTCAGCTCCAGGTCGATGATCTTCGCCCAGAGGTGGTTGAGCATGCCCCGGTGCTCGACGACCGCGCCCTTGGGACGGCCCGTCGAACCCGAGGTGAACAGGACGTACCGGGGCTGGTCGAGCCCGTTCAGGCGCGGCTCGCCCGGCCATTCGGGCAGGTCCCCGGACCGGGCGGCGTCGACGACGCGGCAGCCTGCCTCGGCGGCGCCCGCCGCCGGCGCGGGGTTGCCCGCATCGACCGTGACCAGCAGGGACGCCCCCGCCTGGCCGAGGACGTCGCGGACGCGGCCGGCGGGCCAGGTCTCGTCGGCGGGGACGTAGAGGGCACCGATCAGCTCGATCGCCAGGAACGCCGCGATCACGGACGCGCAGCGCCCGCCGCCGACGCCGACGACCGTGCCGGGCTCGACGCCCTCGTCCTCCAGCAGCGTGGCCAGGCGGCGGGCCTCGGCGGCCAGTTCCGCGTAGGAGAGCGAGCGGTGCTCGTCGGTCACGGCGGGACGGTCGCGTTCGGCGGCGAACCGCTCCACCCGCGTGATGACGGGGTCGGCGAGGTCGACGTCCCGCTCACGGAGCATCCCGTGCCGCGCGGCCAACTCGCGGGCCCGGCCGGTCTCGGCCGCGGACACCTTCAGGGCGGGCAGCCCGGCCCGGGTGAGCAGCCGGTCCACGGCGGGTCCGCGAGCACTCATCATTACTCTCCGTGATGTAGAACTTCTCGCTGTAACAGCAATACAAGCGGGGGCATAGCTTATGTCCGGCGTTCCCCAGAAGCATCTCGCATTCTGCCCTACCGGTCGGTAATCAGGGGGTTGCGGCGGGAAGATGGGCGAAGGTACCGTGATGCTCCGCCATGGCTCCGGTGTGCAGCCCGCGGCGAGCGTCGGGGGAAGATGAGGGAATTGCTTCTTCATTTCAGGGTGGCAGCGTGCCGATAGTGACCTCGCCGCAGGATTTCAATGTCGACGACCTTTACGTCGATCTCCGGCACGTCATCGAGCGTCCGCTCTACCTCAAATGCGAGGGCTTCAATTTCGCCGGTTCGGTGAAGCTCAAGGCGGCCGCCGCGATGGTCGAGGCGGCCGAACGGGAGGGCGTGCTCACCCCCGATTCGATCATCGTGGAGTCGTCCTCCGGCAACCTCGGCATCGCGCTCAGCCTGATCGCCGCGAGCCGCGGGCTGCGGTTCGTGTGCGTCACGGACCCGCGCTGCAATCCCGCGTCGATGCGGGTCATGCGGGCGCTCGGCGCGGAGGTCCGCGTCGTGTCCGACCGGGACGCCAACGGCGGCTACCTGGGGGGCCGCATCGCGTACGTCCGGAACCTGTGCGCGGCCGGCGGCGAGTACGTGTGGCTGAACCAGTACGCGAACCGGAACAACTGGCTCGCGCACTATCGCGGCACCGCGCCGGCGATCGACCGGGAGTTCCCTGACCTGGAGGTCCTCTTCGTCGGGGCCGGGACGACCGGGACCCTGATGGGCTGCGCCCGCTACTTCCGGGAGCATGGCCGCCCGGTCACGATCGTGGCGGTGGACGCGGTCGGCTCGGTCACCTTCGGCGGCATCCCCGAGCGGCGGATGGTGCCGGGACTCGGCACCAGCAGCAAGCCGGGGCTGGTGGACGAGTCGTTCATCGACGACGTGGTGCACGTCCCCGAGACCGACACGATCCGGGCCGTGCACGCGCTGGCGTCGCGCGGGTTCCTGTTCGGCGGCTCGACCGGCACCGTGGTGTCGGGCGCGTCCCGCTGGCTGGACGAGAAGTACCCCGGCGAGGACCCGGTCGCGGTGGCCATCGCCCCCGACTTCGGCGAACGCTACCTGGACTCGATCTACGAGAAGAACTGGGTGCGCGAACACTTCGGCGACCTCGCCGCCACCCTCGGCACCTGATCATCTGGAAATCACGGAGTTTCCCAATGACCCAGCCCCCGACGTTCGCCGTGATCTCCGGCGCCCAGGTCCACGACGCGGTCGCCGGACGGGAGGCGGAGGTCACCCGGACGGTCGAGGCGGCCTACCGGCTGCACGGCGAGGGGCTGACCGTCAACCCCGACTCCTACTTCCTGCGGTTCCCGGACCGGCCGTCCGACCGGATCATCGCGCTGCCCGCCTCGGTCAAGGGCGACGTCGGCGTGCACGGCATCAAGTGGATCTCCAGCTTCCCCGGCAACGTCGCGAACGGCATCCCGCGCGCCTCGGCGGTGCTGATCCTCAACGACGCGGAGACGGGCTACCCGTTCGCGTGCCTGGAGAGCTCGATCATCTCCGCCGCGCGCACCGCCGCGTCCGCCGCCCTGGCGGCCGCCGCCCTCGCCGACGCCCGCGGCCCCCGCCCGCGCCGCGTCGGGTTCGTCGGCGCCGGCCTCATCGCCCGCTACATCCACACGTACCTGGCGGGGAACGGCTTCGCGTTCGACGAGCTCGGCGTCCACGACCTCTCACGCGAGCACGCCGAGGGCTTCAAGGGATACCTGGAGCGGTCGGCGAAGGGCGACATCACGATCCACGAGTCGGCCGAGTCGCTGATCCGCTCGTCCGACCTGGTCGTCTTCGCCACCGTCGCCGGCGAGCCGCACGTGCCGGACCCCGGCTGGTTCGCGCACGCCCCGCTCGTCCTGCACGTGTCGCTGCGGGACCTCTCCCCCGAGGTCATCCTGTCGTCCTGCAACGTCGTGGACGATGTCGAGCACTGCATGAAGGCGAACACGTCCCCGCACCTGGCCGAGCAGCAGACCGGCAACCGCGACTTCGTCGACGGGACCCTGTACGACGTGCTCACCGGCAGGACGACGCCGCCCGCCGGCAAACCGGTCGTCTTCTCACCGTTCGGGCTAGGCGTCCTCGACCTGGCGGTGGCGAAGTACGTCTACGACCAGGTCTCGACGTCCGGCGCGCTGACCACTGTCCCCGACTTCTTCCACGAAATGAAACGCTACGGCTGACGGGACGTGGCGGCGAGGGAGCCGAGAAGAGCGAGGGCCTCGGCGCTCGGCGACGCCGGTTCCGCGTGGTAGACGACGAGCTCCTGGCCCGGGCTCGACCGGACGTCGAACGTCTGCATGGTCAGCGTCAGCGGCCCGACCTGCCGGTGGTCGAAGCGCTTGCTTTCGAGCGCCTTGCCGCGGGCGTCGTGCCGGGCCCACAGCCCGGCGAACTCGGGGCTCCGGTCGAGCAGTTCGGCGAGCACCCGCCGGACCCGGGGATCGTCGGGCGCCTCGCCGTGGCCGAGCCGGAACCCGGCGACGCTGTTGCGGGCGACCTCGTGCCAGTCGCGGTAGAACGTCCGCGCGGCCGGGTCCGTGAAGACGACGTGCATGAGGTTGCGGGAGTGTGCCCAGTCGTGGAAAAGCGCGTCGGCGATCGCGTTCGACGCGAGCACGTCGTAGGCGCGGTTGTAGACGATGGCGGGGTTGTCCGGCCACGCGGCCATGAGCTGCAGCAGGCTCGGGTCGACACGGTCGGTGACGGCGGCGGCGCGGGCGCGCGGGCTCAGCCCGGCCAGGCGGAACAGGTGCAGGCGCCCGTCCTCCGCCAGCCGCAGCGCGACGGCCAGTGCGTCGATGACCTGCGCTGACGGTGTCCGCTCCCGGCCCTGTTCGAGCCGGACGTAGTAGTCGACGCTCACCCCGGCGAGCATCGCGACCTCCTCACGGCGCAACCCGGGCACCCTGCGGAACCCGGTGGAGGGAAGGCCCACCTCGTCCGGGGTCACCCGGGCCCGCCGGGCGGAGAGGTAGGCACCGAGATCGGTGCGCGTCATGCCACCATGCTAGGTCGGCCGGCAGCGGCCTTCCTGGGTGCGGCACTCCCAGGAACGCCGCGGCCTGCCGCGCCGAGGGATGGCACGGGATCGGTATCGACGGCCGCGGGTGGGGGTTGCGGGTGCCGGAGCCTGATCGCCGTCGCCTGAAGGAGCGGCCGGTTCGTCGGTGTCCATGGAAGCTCACTCCGTCCGGTAGACCTTGAGGACATGCGCAGCAGCCTCAAGGTCATCGTGATGGGGATGCGGGGGGGTTCGTCGGCGGTTGCCAGCCGCCGGTGACCTCCTTGACGGGTTTGTGGGGGAAGCGGCGCTGGGCGTATTCCTGGGCATGTGAGCCTGGCAGGACGTACAGGGTTTCGGTCTTGTCCTGGAGCGGTCGCAGCACGGTGTCCATGAAGGTCTTGCGGTCGTCGAGGTAGGGGCCCAGGACGTCCTCGCCAGCGGGGCAGACGGCGAGGCAGTAGCCGGATTTGTAACCGGGGGGCGAGGTCATGCTCTGCCACATGGAGGCGTTCTCGGAGTCGGTGACCCGGGAGCGGTAGTCGGCGGCGTCCTGGCTGTCGGCCACGGTCTGCGCCCAGTCGGTGAACCCGCTCATGAACTCGCGGTAGTTGTGCGTTGTGCAGGCGAAGAAGTCGAACTCCCCGTCCTTGCCGATGGCGCCGACCGGGCAGGCGGCGACGCACAACTTGCAGTCGATGCACGGGTTGTAGTCGAGCGCGCGACCGTGGGCGTTCACCTCGGCGTCGACCAGCACGGTGGCAAGCAGCACGAAGCTGCCGAACTTGGGGTGGATGAGGTTGCGGTGCAGGCCCATCACTCCGAGCCCCGCGGCCACCGCGACGGTCTTGTGCGCCACGACCCAGATCCGCCCGGGGAAGCGGTCCATTTCTTGCGGAAAGCCGACCGAGGGATTCAGTGCGCGATAGCCGGCGTCCTGTAGTGCTTGGGTGACGGTGCGGGCGGTGTGATTGGCCTGCTCGTCGGTCTGGTGGAACTCCTGGTTGGCTACGCTGCGGGCCGGGGAGCGGCAGTTGTCGCGGTTCATTCGGAACACCATCGCGATCAGGGAGCGGGTGCCGGGCAACGCGGCCTGCACATGCTCGCGCTCGTCGGCGAGGTCGGCGTGGTCCAGGCTGACCGCGGCCGCGTCGTCGGCACCCGCCGCCAGACACAGTTCACGCAGCCAGGCCGAGTCGATCACTGCCGGCGGGGCCGCGGTCTCACCGGCCCTGCGCTGGGCGAGAACGGCCTGAACCGACGGGTGCGCGGCCAGCTTCGCCGGAAGCCTGCGATCGGCGGGCTGCGGTTCGGGCGGGGTCATGCGACCGCGTTGAGCAGGTCGGCCGGCACGTCGGGTCGTTCCAGTGAGATGAAGTGGCCGGCGTTGGGGATCTGGGTGAACTCGGCGTCGGGGAGCTGTCGCCGGTTGGCCTGCCGGTCTGAGGGTCGGGACCAGTCCTTGTCCCCGTAGATGAGGTGGACCGGTGCGGTGACCTGGGGGTAGCGGGCGCGGGCTTCGATGAGGCTGGAGAGGTTGCGGTAGACGGCGCGGGCGACGGTCGGGTAGCCCGAATGGTGGCCGACGCTGAGGAGTTCGTCCAGGTAGTCCTCGCGCAGTGCGGTCGGGTCGGCGAGGCCGCCGGTCAGGATGGCGCGCATGACGGGTTTGGGTTCCAGCCGGGCGAGCATCGGGCCGACGCCGGGTGCGATCACGCCTGTGATGATCAGTCGGGCCAGGAGGCCGGAGCGGGCGATTCCGCCGGCGTAGTCGTAGGGATTGACCGCCACGACACGGTGGACCCGGTCGGGGAGGTCGGCCGCTGCGGTGAGCGCGAGCACGGCGCCCATCGACTCTCCGAGCAGTGTCGCCTCGTGCAGGTCGAGGTGGGTAATGAGGCGTTTGACGGCGGCGCGCATGGCGGGCTCGTCGTAGGAGGCGCCGGGCACGATCTGTGAGTAGCCCATTCCAGGCAGGTCGAGCGCGTACACGGTGTATCGCTGCTGAACCAGCGGGATCAGGTGGCGGAAGTGCTCGGCCTGGGTGCGTACGGTGTGCAGCAGGACCAGTGGCGGGCCACTGCCACCGGTGAGGTAGCGCAGCCGGCCTTGCCCCTGATCACCCGATCCGGCCGGGTCGAGGAAGCGGCTACTGGTTCCGGGGATGATGATCGCGGATCCAGTGTTACTGATCATCGACATGCTGATCTCCTCGCAGCAAGGTCATGGCCCATGGGCGCTTGCCCATCGGGCACCGGGACGCCATCGGGGGGGATGTTCAGCCCTGGCCGGTCTCGGCCTGCGCGGACACCTCTGCCCATTCCTGCCAGGTGGCAAGCCGGCCGGCGTACAGCTGCGGGATCACCTGGAGAGCGAGGGAGCCGAAGAAGACCCGTAGCGGGGGGTCGTCGGCGTCGGCGATCTTCAGCAGCGCCGGGCCGACACCGTCCGGGCCGGGATTGGGGAGTGCGGCGAAGGCGGCGCCGGTCGCCTCCCGCACGCCGTCGTAGGCGGCCACCGGCTCCGACCAGGTGGAGGAGGCGGCGAAGTCGGTGCCGAAGGCGCCGGGCTCGACGACGGTGACCTTGATGCCGAAGTCGGCGACTTCCTGAGCCAGGGAATCGGCGAGCCCTTCCAGGGCGGCCTTGGAGGCGCTGTAGGCGCCGGTGGTGGGGAAGGCGGCGACACCGAGCAGGCTGGACAGCATGATGATGCGGCCGCTGCCCTGAGCACGCAGGTACGGCAGCGCCGCCTGGGTCACCCACAACGCGCCGAACACGTTCGTCTCGAACTGGGCACGGACGTCATGTTCGGTCAGCTCCTCCACCATGCCGAACAGGCCGAAGCCGGCGTTGTTGACCACCACGTCCAGGCGCCCGAAGTGCTCGTGAGCCAGCTTCACGGCCTCGGCCACGGCGGCCTTGTCGGTGACGTCCAAGGGCAGCGGCAGGACCTGCTCGCCATGGGCGGTGACCAGGTCGGCCAAAGAATCGGTGGTACGGGCGGTCGCCGCGACCTTGTCGCCGCGCGACAGCGCAGCCTGGGCGAACCGGCGGCCGAATCCGCGGGAGGAACCGGTGATGAACCAGACCTTGCTCACGACAGCACTCCAGAAAGCTGGTACGAAGTCAACATGAGCGACTGTAGCCCATTGTGGTACTGAGTTCCACATAGGTGCTGTGTACACTTGTGGCATGCCCTCGACGTCCAGGACTTCAGCCGCCCGCGCCGCCGCCCGCCCCGCCCAGCCGTCGCTGCGCGAGCGGACCCGAGCCGCGATGCGGGCCGAGGTCAGCGAGGTCGCGTTCCGGCTGTTCGCCGAGCAGGGCTACGACAACACCACCGTCGAACAGATCGCCGCCGAGGCCGGCCTGTCGCGCACCACCTTCTTCCGCTACTTCGGCACCAAGGAAGAGGTCGTACTGGGCAGGCTGGGTGAGGTCGGCCACCAGATCGCCACCGCGCTCGCCGCCCGCCCCGCACACGAGCGGCCCTGGGACTCACTGCGCCGCGCCTTCGACGTGATCACCCAGACCGATCCCGACGAGCCCGAGCAGGCCCTGAACCTGATACGGCTGCTCAACGACGCCTGCGCCCTGATGACCCACCAGTGGCAGAAGACACAAGGCTGGCAGAGCATCCTGGTACCAGAGATCTCCCGCCGGCTCGACGACGACCCGGCCGGCGACCTTCGCGCCAGCGCACTGGCGGCCTCAGCGATCGCCTGCCTCAACGCCGCCCTCGACACCTGGACCGCCAGCGACGGGACCACCCCGCTGTCCGCCCTCCTCGACCAGGCGATGAGCACACTGAGCGAACTGAGCGCATAGCCCAGCACCAAGGGTCATCGTGGGGGTGCAGAGGACTTCTGGCTTCTGTGTTGAACAGGCCTTAGACGAAGTCGGAGGTGTCCAGTTCGAACCCGAACGGCTCGGGCAGTGCCAGCCCTTTCCCGAAGGACGCCTGATCGGTGCGCGCGTAGTCCTTGCCATCCGGCTGACTGAACAGCACCACTCGTTGCTCGTCCCGATCCACCAGCAAGTAGAGCGGGATCTCCGCACGCGCGTACCCGTACCGCTTGGCCTCTCGGTCAGGTCCCGGTCTCGAGGACGTCACCTCGACGACCATGGCGATGCCGTCCGGCTCCGACCACGAATCGTCGTTGTCGTAAACGTCCAGATCGAGGGGCGCGAACGTACCATCCGGGATCACGTAGTACGGGAGGCCGCCGTCGCCGGGCAGGACCAAGCCCATGTTGCCGGAGAAGTCGAATGCGGTCGAACTGTGCAGAGTGACCTGGCGGTTGATCCTGGCTATGTTCCGCTCGTGCCTGCTACCGGGGGGTGGTGACACGACGATCTCTCCGTCGATCAGTTCGGCTCGGAGACCCTCTGGGGTGTCGAGGGCGAGGAACTTGTCCAGAAGACCGTTGTCTCCCTGCGTCGGAGCCTCATCAACCATGACAGCCATGCTCTGCTCCCTTCCTCGCGAACGAGCCTAAAGCAGAGCGTCACCCTTCGCATGCAGATAGTAGTAGCAGGGCTTTGCATACCCAGCGTACGGGTCCAATCTCACCCCAGAAAGGCCGGCCCGTCCGGCGCGGCCCGGGCCCGCCGGGCGGAAGCGGGCTTCCTGGGTGCGGCACTCCCAGGAACCCCGCGGCCTGCCGCCTTTCCGCCGCCCCGGCCAGTGTGGTGGCCATGGCAGCGAATCAACCGAAGGTCGTCCTCGTCACCGGGGCCAGCAGCGGGATCGGCGAAGCCGTCGCCGCCCGGCTCGTCCAGGAGGGGCACCGCGTAGTCGCGGGGGCGCGGCGGATCGATCGCCTGGCGGCGCTCGCCAGCCGGTGCGGTGCCGGGCTCGACCCGGTGCGGCTGGACGTGACCGACCGGGCGGACGTCGAGGCGTTCGTCAAAGACGCCCAAGACCGGCACGGTCGAATCGACGTCCTGATCGGCAACGCCGGTGTCATGCCGCTCTCGCGGCTGGACTCCCTGCTCGTGTACGAATGGGACCGCATGATCGACGTCAACGTCCGCGGGCTGCTGCACGGGATCGCCGCGGCGCTGCCCGTCTTCACTGCCCAGGGCGGCGGGCACTTCGTCACGATCGCGAGCATCGGCGCGCACCAGGTCGTCCCGACCGGAGCCGTCTACTCCGGCACCAAGTACGCCGCGTGGGCGATCACCGAGGGTCTGCGCCAGGAGTGCGATCCGTCGATCCGCGTCACGACCGTCTCGCCCGGCGTGGTCACGTCCGAACTCGCCGACACCATCACCGACCCGGGAGCCGCCGAGGCCATGCGCGCCTACAGGGCGAACGCGATCGCCCCGGACGCCATCGCCCAGGCCGTCTCCTACACCCTTTCCCAGCCGGACGACGTCGACGTCAACGAGATCGTCGTCCGTCCGGCCCGCCAACGCTGAAGGAACAGCTCATGCAGAACATCCCTCCCACCTGGGACCTCACAGGCCGGGTCGCCGTCGTCACCGGCGCCGCCCGCGGCATCGGCCGCGCCACGGCCCTCCTGCTCCGCGACCGCGGCGCACGCCTGGTCGTCACCGACCGCTCAGAAGCCGTCGAGGAACTCGCCAAGGCCGATGGTGTGGAGGCCCTCGTCGGGGACGTCGCCGACGAAGATCTCGCCCGCTCGACGATGCGGCTGGCCCTCGACCGCTTCGGACGGCTCGACATCCTGGTCAACAACGCGGGCCGCACGCTCAACAAGCCGGTCACCGAGACCACCGTCGAGGACTTCGAGGGCATCCTGCGGGTCAACGCGCGCGGCAACTTCGTCCAGGCCCGGGAGGCGTTCCGGGTGATGGAGGCGGGTGACGGCGGCGCGATCGTGTCCGTCGCGTCGGTCTCCTCGGTCGTCGCGTTCGAGACGCAGACGGCTTATGCCGCGTCCAAGGGCGCCCTTGCCCAGATGACGCGCGTGCTCGCCATCGAGGGCGGCCCGAAGGGCATCCGCTCCAACGCCGTGCTCCCGGGCGTCATCGACACCGACATCATGGAGGGCGTCGTGGACAACGGCCGCGAGATGCTCGCCTCGTTCGGCCCCGCCCACCCCATCGGCCGGATCGGACGTCCCGAAGAGGTCGCCGAGACCATCGCCTTCTTGGTGTCGGACGCGTCCAGCTTCGTCACGGGGGCGCTCATCGCCGTGGACGGTGGCTGGACCGCCCAGTGATCAGAGGCCGATGTTGGCCTTGGCGCCCATGTACGAGCCCGCGCCGGGAAACCCCGTGCGGGCCAGCTCCGCGAACCGCTCCGCGAAGCCGAGACCCGGCAGGTCGGCGAGCCTGACGAACTTCACGGCGCGGATCGGCCTGGTGTCCAGGCCGGCGGCGATGTCGCCGACGGTGCCGCCGATGCGGCGGGCCTCGAAGGTGATGTGCAGGACGTGGGCTCCGCCTGGCGGCAGGTGATCGCAGACGTAGAGCAGCCGCCCGGTCTCGACGTCCAGGCCGGTCTCCTCGCGCATCTCGCGGACCAGCGCCTCGGCCAGGGGTTCGCCCTCCTCGACCGTCCCGCCGGGGAGCGACCACGACCGCCCGGCGCCGGTGTCCTGGTCGAGCAGCAGAATACGCCCGCCCTCGATGACGACGCCGGTGACCCGAACCTTCACCCCCGCAACCTACTGGCCGCGCGGGGTGAGGCGGATCACCGGGTACTCGCGGTCGGACCTGCTCTGGTACTTGGCGATGCGGGGCTGCGCTTCGGCGATGCGCTGCCAGGCCTGCTCGCGGTCGGCGCCGTCGAGGCTGTGCGGCGTCACCGGCACGGCGTCGCGGCCGGGCAGTTCGATCGCCGCCTGGTCGGGGTGCGCCATCAGGTTGACGTACCAGTCCGGGTTCTGGCTCCCGCCGCCTGAGGCGACGACTAGCCGGGCGTCCTCACCGTCGGCGAACCACGCCACCGGCGTTTCGCGCGGCTGCCCGCTCCGGCTGCCGACCGTGTTCAGGATCAGCACGTCCATGCCCATGAACGTGCCGCGCCCGCGCCGGATCTTGCGGTTCGTTCGGGCGTTCATGCGGTGCTGCATCCATCGTGAGAACGCACCGGGGGTACGGCTCTTGCGCTCTTCGCGACCACTTGCCTGCTTCTGCGTCATGTCCGCCTCCACCGTGGTGTCCATGGACATGACGCTATGAGCGGCTCGGTCATGGGCGCTTCTCGATTCCTGACCGGTCCGACTCCCCTACGGCGACCAGCACAGATGCGTGGGGACGCCCTCGGTCAGGAAGCTCTCCTCGAACGGCGCCCACTGGCCGGGATGGTCGATGAGATGGGCCCGGCGGCCCACCGGTTCACCCTGCCCTTCGGGTAGCTCGGGTCGGCTGGAGCCCGGTGTGAGCCCGGCCCGCTCCGCGACCGCGAGCATGGCCTCGGCGGTGCAGGGCTCGGTCGGCTTGATGTCGAAGGCGTCCGGGTCGAGGTGCCGCAACAGCTTCTCGACGACGTTCCGGTCCACCGCTCGCCGGCGGGCGGACCGGATGACTCCCTCGAATGCGTCCAGGGCAAGCCCGCTGTCGTCCTGCCAGGCGATGAAGGAGTCTTCGACCTGGTCGTCGCGTCCCGTCTGGCCGCCCCCGCCGTCCACCAGGCCGTCCGGATAATCGGTGCGGCCCCAGGCCGCGCCGTCCCACCATTGAAGTGCTCTCCCGCGTGGACGCGGGAGATTCCCTCCTACCTTGCGGTGGTGGGCTTGACGCGGCCGGCGCGCCTGACGACTGCCCTCCCGGCAGCCGGGACGAGCGCGTGGCCCGTCCGGTACAGGTGCAAGATGTTGCGGGCGGCGTTCAGGTCGGCGTTGCCTTCCCAGCCGCAATCGGTGTTCTTGCACACGAACGTGGCCTGGTCTTCCCGGCTGCCGGGTGTGGTGTGGCCACACGCGTGGCAGGCAAGGGACGTTCCCGGAGCGGGGACCTTATACAGTCGGCTGCCGTGCTGGGCGGTCTTGTAGGCCAGCATCGTGACCGTGCGGCCCCATGCCTGCTGGCTGATGGAGCGGTTCAGTCCGGACTTGGCCGCGACGTTCTTCCCCGGCTCCTGCACAGTCCCCCGGGCGGACTTGACCATGTTGGCGATGTTCAACTCCTCCACCACGATCACGCCGTACGTGCCGGCCAGAGTCGTGGTGGTCTTGTGCTGCCAGTCGGTCGCTCTGCGCTTGGCTGTCGCGCGAAGGCTTGCGATCTGGTCGTAGGTCCGCTTCAGCCGGTTGGAGGTCTTCTCCCCTGGCTTGCGGCGGCTTTTGCGGTGCGCGGCCCGGCGTTCCAGGCGCAGCAGTTTAGCCTTCTCTTCGGTGTTCAGCCATGTGTCCCGGTCGGCGGTGCCGTCCGGGAGCCGGGCAGGGCGGCCATGGTCGGCGTGGTTGCCGTCGGATAGGGCGAGCGGGATGTTCACCCCGGCGTCGATGCCTACCTGCGGGCCGGTGTGCGGCGCGGGTGCGGTGTGGAGGGTCTGGATGCGGAAGGCGATATGCCAGCCGAGCGCGTCCTTGACCAGCCGGGCCCCGGTGATCCGGTTGTCGGTGCCGGCGTGGCGGCCGACCGGCAGGCCCTTGGTCCAGCGGAACCGGATCCGCCCGAGTTTGGGGATGTTGACCATCCCCCAGCGGCGGTGCACGCGCTTAACGTGCAGGTCACGCCCCTGGGGGATGTCCACGCTCATCAACGTGCGGAACCGGGCCTTGAAGTTCGGTTCGTCCGCGCGGCCCTCCCAGCAGTTGATCCACGCCCGGTAATAGGTCTTCAACACCGCCTGGGCGGCCTGCGCGGGAAGCACGGCGAGCCAGTCGATGTCCCTTCGGGCTTGGCGGATCGCCGCATCCGCGGCTGCCAGCGACCGCTTGCACCTGGGGGTCATCGTCCAGTAGTCGTGCAGCAGGTTCCACATGGTCCGCGCGGCGTGTGCCTGGGCGTCGAGCACCGCGACCTGGTCATGTGACAACGCGAGCCGGGCTCGGTGCCCGAACTGTCGCTTGACCACACCACCACCGACCACGAACAGTAACATTAACATTGCTCTACGACATCCCGCAGGATGGCGAACCTTGACAGACGCACCGGTCGCCATCGCCGGTGACCCACCGGGCCGCACGGGGCCGCACCCTGAACAAGCCGATCATCGAGGACTTCGACGGCATTCTGCAGGTCAACGCACAGGGCAACTCTGTCCAGGCCCAGGTTCCGGGCCATGGAGGTCGGTGGCGGCGGCGCGAACGTCTCGATCGCCTCCGTCTCCTCGGTCGCGTTGAGGCGCAGACGGCCTATGCCGCGTCCAGGGGCACCCTGGTCTAGATGACGCGGCGCTGCGCGCCGCCGGAGTCAAGGATGGCCTTCACCTCCGCCCTGGCCTGTCGAGGCTTCCCTCCCTGATCTGCCGCACAAGCTCGCTGAACCCTTCCCCGCTCACAGCCAGCCGGTCACCATCCGGGTCCTTGGAATCCCTCACAGCTATGCCATGGGCTAGGTGGGCGACCTCGACGCACATCTCGTCGTTAGAGCTACCGCTGTACGAACTCTTACGCCAATCGATCATCATGAAACGCCTCCATGAGCCGCTTGATCAGGGCACGGGATTCGCTCTCGGACGAGGCTTTTGCCCCGATCAACTCGAAATCTACGGCCATCTCCCGCACCTCGGCAGCGTCCTGGACCAGCCGGCCACCGCGGAAGGCGCCGACGTAGGCGACGTCTCGGCGCTCTAGGCTCATGATCTGGAACGGCCCGTTCAGCCCGAAGTGCCATCCGGCTGATCGGGCGATGACCCGGATACTCACGTTCGAGCGCTCTCCCAACTCCAGCAGCCGCCGAAGCTGGGCCTTCATGACGGAAGGACCCCCGGTAGGACGGTCCAGTGCGTCCTGGTCGAGGAGAACCATGATCAGAGGGTGACCCTCCCCACTAATGATCAACTCCTGCCGCGCCATGCGGCTCAGCAGGGCCTTTTCGATGTCGGCGACGCGAGCCATCGCCAGGACGGCACGGGCGTAGTCCTTCGTCTGCAGAGGGACGGGAATCGTCTGACCCTGGTAGATGCGAAGAATCCTGGCCTTTGCCTCATACTCGGCACTCTGGCGAAACCAGTCAGGGTTGTGCAGCGAACGGGCGAAGTACAGGAGTCGCTGGAAGTGCCCTCCGGTCTCCCACGTCCCGTCGAGGGCCTTCGCCTGGTCCATATCGATACATGTTCGCCCCGCTTCCAGGTTCGCAACATGAGACCGAACGCAATTGATGATCTTGCCGACCTGGGTACCGGTGAGCCCCCGCCGCTGACGGTAAAACCGCAGGTCATAGGCCAACCAGGCGTAGAGGGAGGACGTGGGGTCGATTTCATCGGCGGCGCTCATCGACATCTCCCCGGGGTTTGAGATGTTTTTGAATACACCGTCTCTCTACTTAATAGGCGTGACCCTGGAGGGAAGAATCATGGATCTCTCCGGGAAGGGCGAATGGCCGATGATCACAACGCCCGACTGCCTGCTGCTCCCTATGTTGGCGTCGAACGCGGCACCGGGTCTGGCGCGCACGCTCACCAGAACTCGTCTGCATAATTGGGGCTGTATGCACATTTCGGACGATGCATTCTTGGTCGCCTCGGAATTGATCACTAACGCCGTGGCGGCCACGCCCGGCGGGGAGATCCGTTACCAGTGCAGCCGCGACTCCGCCGGCGTCCTCATCGCGGTGTGGGATGCCAGCCCGGCCCTCCCTCGTCCGCGCCCGGTGATCGACATGACGCTCGACACCCTGGACGTCTCCGAGGAGCACTGGGACGACAACGGCGGCCGTGGCCTCCCGATCGTCGCGGCCCTGGCCGCCGAGTGCGGGCACACCCCCGACCCGTCCGGCGGCAAATGGGCCTGGGCCCACCTCAAGCCTTGAACACGCGTCCGGGCTCTACCGGCCGATCCACCCGCGGCCGATCCCGCCTGCGGTTCGCGGTGCGCTCTGGACGGTCCACTACGAAGCGCACCCATAGACGCCATTACAAAGGAAAAGGGGAAACCATGACCACCAAGCGCGCCCACTGCGTCGCCGCCGTCCTCGTCGCTGCCTTCGTCGGCGGCATCGCCGGCGGCTCCTTCGGGGCCTCCGTGGTCGCTACCGGCGTCGGCGCCCTTGGCGCCGTGCTCGGCGCTGTCGTTGTCATCTACGGCCGGTACCTCGGCCGCGCCGCCGACGGCGTCCGCAACATCGGCAAACGCTTCGGCTTCGTCGGTGGCGTCGGCATATGCGCCGTCGGCTCCGTCGGCTACATCGCCTTCATCTTCGGCTACGACATCGCCCTCACGGCGATGCCTCTCGCCGGTTTCTACAGCACCGTCGTCGCCGGCATCGCCGTCGGCCTCATCCGCAAGGGCGTCGTCGGCGACTGATTCGCTGACTCGCCTGCAAGGGTCCGGCACAGCCGGACCCTTGCCCCTTTCCCCGCCACTTACGGTGCCGCCGCGGCGGGAGCGGTGTCGTGGTCAGAGGCCTTGGCGGGGCCGAGGTTCGCCGAGGTGGAGGGCGCGGTGGTGCGGGTTCGGTGCTGTTCGAGCCGGTGTGAGATGACGGCGAGCACGAGAGCGGCGGCGGCCAGGACGGCACCGACGGCCTTGGGCGCGGTGTAGCCGAGGCCCGCGGAGATCACCAGGCCGCCCAGCCAGGCGGACAGGGCGTTGCCCAGGTTGAAGGCGCCGATGTTGGCCGCGGAGGCGAGCGTCGGCGCGCCGTGGGCGTGGTCCAGAACGCGCTTCTGTAGCGGCGGGACGGTGGCGAAGCCGAGAAGGCCGATGAGGAAGACGGCGACGACGGACGCGGCCTTGCCCGAGGCCAGGAACGTGAACAGCAGCAGGACCAGCGCCAAGCCGCCCAGGGCGGTGTAGAGCATCGGCATGAGCTTGCGGTCCGCGAAACGGCCGCCGATGAGGTTTCCGGCCACCATGCCCAGTCCGAAGACCACCAGCAGCCAGGTGACGGCGGATTCGGCGAAGCCACTGACCTCGGTCATCATCGGCGCGATGTAGGTGATCGCGGCGAACACCCCTCCGAAGCCGAGGACCGTCATGGCCATGGCCAGGACGACCTGGGTGTTCTTGAAGGCGGCGACCTCGTGCCGCAGCCGTACTCCTTCCGGCTTGGGCACGTCCGGTACCAGCTTGGCGACGCCGGCCAGGCCGAGCACGCCGAGGGCGGCGACGATCAGGAAGGTCACGCGCCAGCCGGCGGTCTGGCCCACGAACGTGCCCAGGGGCACGCCGATGACATTGGCCACGGTCAGGCCGGTGAACATCATGGAGATGGCGCCGGCCTTCTTCTCCGGCGCGACGAGTTCGGCGGCGACGACGGAGCCGATGCCGAAGAAGGCGCCGTGGGCCAGCGATGCGACCACCCGGCCGATCAGCATGACGGCGAAGACCGGAGCGACGGCGGAGATGAGGTTGCCGATGATGAACAGGCCCATGAGCAGCATGAGCATGTTCTTGCGGGAGATCCTGGTGCCGAGGACGGTCATGACCGGTGCGCCGATCATGACGCCGAGGGCGTAGCCGGTGACGAGGAAGCCGGCCGTCGGCACGGACACGCCGAGGTCCGTGCCGACCTGGGGCAGCAGCCCCATGATCACGAATTCCGTGGTGCCGATTCCGAAGGCCCCGATGGCCAGTGCCAGCAGTGCGAGCGGCATGTTGAGCAGTCCCTTTGACGTTGCGACTGAGGTTGCGCGAGCGTTCTACAAGCGTAGACAATAATTGCACACGCGGGCTAATGGCAAGCGCGGGTATAGTGAGGTCCGTGACACGGCGGTAGGCGCTCTGCGGGCGCGTCCGCTCGCACGGCCCGACCGAGGGAGCTGCTCATGACCGCGACCGACCCGGCGATGACCGCGCTGGCGCACAGCTGGTCGGCGCTCTCGCTGCTGCACGGACGCATCGAGAGCAGAGTCGAACGTGCGCTCCAGGCCGGACACCGGTTGAGCGCACGCGAGTACTCGCTGCTGGACGTGCTGAGCCGCCAGCACGACGGCGAGGGCGGACACCTGCAGATGCGCCAGGTCGCCGACTCCGTCGTCCTCAGCCAGAGCGCCACCACGCGTCTGGTGACCCGACTGGAAGACCGCGGGCTGCTCTCCCGCTACCTGTGCCCCACCGACCGCCGCGGCATCTACACCGACGTCACCGAGGCCGGCCTGCGCCTGCTGGAGGAGGCCCGCCCCACCCACAACACGGCTCTGCGCGAAGCCCTCGACCAGGCGGCCGCCGACCCCACGCTCGCGCCCCTGGTCCATGCCGTTCTGCAATTGCAGGACGATATCCAGCCGGCATGACCTGCAGACGTCTCCGCAGAAGCGGCCATCTCACTCGCCCGGCTCCGCGAGGACCTACAAGGGGACGTCGATGGTGCGATCAAGGCTTACTACAGGGCATTGCGCCTAGGCGAGGCCCGTGCCCTGGACCTGCCATTGTCGGAGGCGCGAGAGCCGGCAGCAGGCCTCCGGGTCAGATTTCGAGGATGACCTTGCCGGGGATGCCGTTCTGTTTCGCCTGGAACGCCTCGCGCGTCTGGGCCAGGGGGTAGACGGCGCCGACGTGGTTCCGAAGGCCGCCCGACTCGGCTCGCTTCGCCAGTTCGGTGAGCTGTTCCCGGTCGGGCTCGACGATGAAGAAGACGGCGCGTCCCTCGTCCGGTTCGACCGGGGGCGGCGCGGTGATCGAGACGAGCGCGCCGCCCGGCTTGATCTTGCCCGCCGACCGGGCGAGGAGGTCGCCGCCGATCGTGTCGAAGATCAGGTCGACCGGCTCGACGGCGTCCTCGAAGCGCTGCCGTTCCAGGTCGACGAACGTGTGCGCGCCCATCTCGATCGCGAGGTCCGCGGCCCGGGCCCGTCCTGTGGCGATGACGTGCGCTCCCGCCTGCCGTGCCAGCTGGACGGCCAGCGCCCCGGTCCCACCGCCACCGCCATGGACGACGACTGTCTGCCCCGATTCCAGCCCGCCGTGCACGAAGAGGGCCTGCCAGCACGTCAGCCCGGCCAGCGGCAGCGCGGCGGCCTCGGTGTAGGTCAGGGACGAGGGCATCAGGGCGAGGTTGCGCGCTTCCACAGCGACGTACTCGGCGGCCGCACCGTCTCGGTGCCAGTCGGTCAGGCCGAAGACGCGGTCGCCCACGGTCAGGCCGGCGGTGCCGTACCTGACCTCGGTGACCACTCCTGCGACGTCATGGGCGGGGATCGACGGCGTCCGGTCCCGCCCCGCCCGGTCGGCCCACGTGCCGGGCCAGTCCAGCTCGTCCGGGACGAACCCGGCCGCGTGCACGCGCACCACGACATCGCCGGTGGCCCCGCTCGGCATCGGCGCGTCCTCGAAGACCAGCCCGTCGCTACCGCCGCGCTTGTGGATTCGTACAGCTCTCATCGTGCTCTGCTCCTCTGCAGTGACTCCTTCCCAAGGAGACAATGATCCCCGGCCCACTGTGACAGGCGGCTGAAGCCACGCTCAGGCGAAGCCGGACGTGTCCAGCTCGATCTCGAACGGCTCCGGCAGCGGCAGCGTCTTCCCGATCTGCACCTGATCGATGTGCCCGTAGTCCTTGCCGTCCGGCCCGCTGAAGAGGACTACCCTCTCCTCGCCGCGGTCGACCAGCAGGTAGAGCGGAATACCAGCCCGCGCGTACCCGTACCGCTTACTTCCCCGGTCGGTCTTCGGCCTGGTGGACGTCACTTCGACCACCATGGCGATGCCATCGGAGGCGACACGCATCCATTCGGGAGCTCCTCGGAAGAGGCGCAGCTCAGCGGGGGCGATGACCATGTCCGGAATCACGCGGCTCTCCTGGCGCTCATCGTCGCCCGGGATGATCAATCCCTTCTGACCTGCCCAGTGAAACCGCCGAGGGGAGTTTCGGACGATCTGCAAGGAGATCTCGGCGATCCAGTCCTCATGATCGCCAAGGGGGGGTGGGGTCACGACGATCTCTCCGTCGATCAGTTCGGCTCGGAAGCCCTCCGGGGTGTCGAGGGCGAGGAAACCTTCCAGGAGAACGTCGGCGTCCCCGTGTGACAGAGGCTCATGAACCATCACAGTCATGCTCTGCTCCTTTCCTCGCGGACGAGTCTATGAGCAGAGCGCCACCTTTCGCATACAGATCGTAGTTGCCGAGCCTTGCGCTCCCAGCGTACGGCCCTGTGTCTCACGCGAGGCAGATAGAACCAGCCCGAGTGGGCACGGTTTGTCTATGGATGAGCGAGATGGCAGGCGCGGGGACGTTCAGGAGCTCAGCGACTTCGAGCTGGTCGTGTACGAGACCGTGGCGGAGATCGACAAGGAGCGCGGGGCGGCCGACTTCGAGACGATCGGCGCGCTCGTCGAGGCGCCCGAGGAGGATCTGTGGGCCGCGCTCGGGCACCTCGTCTCGATCAACCACCTGCATTCGACCAGCAAGGGATACGTGCTCGGGCCGCACGACTGGGCGCCCTGATCGTCCCGGTGGACGGGAACCCCTTAAAGCGGACATCGGGTGCGTGGCACGATGACCCGGTAAAACGTGGGACTCGTGTGGGAGGCCGCCCGATGAAACTCGTCGTCACCGAGGAACAGCGGGAGCTGCGGGACGCACTTCGGCGGTTCTTCGCCGACCGGTCCCCCGCGGCCGAGGTGCGGCGGCTGATGGAGACGGCCGAGGGCCACGATCCCGGAGTCTGGGCGCAGATGGCCGGGCAGCTGGGGCTGCAGGGCCTCGCGATCGCCGAGGAGCACGGGGGAGCCGGGTTCGGGGTGCGGGAGCTGGCCGTCGTGTTCGAGGAGATGGGACGGGCCGTCGTGTGCGCGCCGTTCCTCGCGACGATCACGGCCGCGGCGGCCTTGGAGGCCGGTGAGGGCGGGCACGACCTGCTGCCCGGCATCGCGGACGGGTCGGTGATCGCGACGCTGGCGGTGGCCGAGGACGGCGGTTCCTGGGACGTCGACGACGTGGCGGCGACGTTCGACGGCGGGCTGCTGCGGGGGACGAAGAACTACGTCCTGGACGGGCACGTCGCCGACGTGATCCTCGTGGCTGCCCGGAGCGGGGACGGGGTCGGGGTCTATGCCGTCGAGGACACGGCGGAGCTCGCCAAGAGCGTCCTGCCGACGCTCGACCAGACGCGGAGGCTGGCGCGGATCGAGTTCGACGGCGTCCCGGCGCGGAAGGTGGGCGGCCGGGGCGCGCTCGGGCGGGCGCTCGACGTCGCGGCCGTCGCCCTGGCGGCCGAGGAGCTCGGCGGGGCGCAGAAGACCCTCGACATGACCGTCGAGTACGTGAAGGTGCGGCACCAGTTCGGGCGTCCGATCGGGTCGTTCCAGGCGATCAAGCACCGGTGCGCCGACATGTTCGTGCTGGTGGAGTCGGCGCGGTCGGCGGTGCTGAACGCGGCGGGGGCCGCGGACGAGAGCCCGGAGGAGCTGCCGGCCGCCGCCGCGCTGGCGAAGGCGTACTGCTCGGACGCCTACTTCCACACGGCCGGTGAGGCCATCCAGCTGCACGGCGGCATCGGGTTCACCTGGGAGCACGACGCGCACCTGTACTTCAAGCGGGCGCAGGGGTCGCGGCAGCTGTTCGGGGCGCCGGACCGCCACCGGGAGCGCGTCGCCGCGCTCGCCGGGCTCACGGGTGCAGCCGCAGCCCTTTGAGGACCTTGTCCACGCCGTTCCTCGGGCCGTGGACGGCGAACCCCACGAGGGGCATCTCCTCGGCGGTGACCGCGCGGACGGTCTCGCGGTTGGCCTCGTCGTGGCCGGTCTTGAACATGTCCTCGATGTAGACGGCGAGGTCCATCTCGCGGGCGAGGGCACGGCCGTGCGCCTTGAGGATCGTCTCGGTGCCGGCCTCGTAGACGAGGACGGGCTGCCGGAACATCGCCAGGTAGGTGTTGCCGGACGCATCCTCGTACGGCTCGCCGATGACGCCGGGCACGCCGCCCGCGACGGCACTGGCGAGGAACGCGGTGACGTTGAGCCGCTGCCAGGCGGCCAGGTCGTCCCGCACCACGATCCCGATCTTGGTGTCGAAGCGCATGCCCGCCAGCCTGCCCGGGCGGGGGCGCGCCGTCTTGAACGCTCGTGCGCCAGACTGGTCATGTGGACTGGAGCAGGTACTGGCGGTCGCCCGACCGTCCGCTGGAGGCGATGCACGCTCACTTCGAGCGGCACGTCTACCACCGGCACAGCCACGAGACGTACTCGTTCGGCGTCACCGAGGACGGCTACCAGGCGTTCCGGTGCCGGGGCGACGCCCATACGAGCGCGGCCGGGATGGTCATCGCGTTCAACCCCGACGATCCGCACGACGGCCACGCCGCCGACGAGCTCGGCTTCACCTACCGGATCGTGCACATCGGCCCAGACCTGGTCGCCGACGTCCTTGCCGACATCGCCGGCGCCCCGGCCGGCCTGCCCCTGTTCGGCTCCCCCGTCGTGACCGACCCGGTCCTGGCGAGGAACCTGCGCGGCCTGCACGCGGCGCTGCTCGGCGGCGCGCCCGCGCTGCGGCGGGACGAGCTGCTCGCGGCGACCGTCGGGGCCATGGTCGACCGGGCCGCGACGCGGCGGCTGCGCACCTCGTCGTCCAGCGGCTTCGTCGAGCGGGCCCGGCGGCGGCTTGAGGGCGCGTACCTGGACGACATCGGCGCCGACGAGCTGGCCCAGGCGGCGGGGTGCAGCCGGTTCGCGCTGTACCGGGCGTTCCGGCGGGCGTACGGGATGGCGCCGAGCGACTACCAGCGGCAGCTCCGCCTCCGCGCCGCGCGCCGGCTGCTCGCCCGGGGCGACGAGATCGGGGACGTGGCGGCCCGCACCGGTTTCGCCGACCAGAGCCACCTGACGCGCTGGTTCGTCCGCTGCTACGGCATGACGCCGGGCAGGTTCCAGAGCGCCGTTTGAGGAAGAATGCCCGCCATGAGAAGGGCGAGCGGGGCGATGTTCGGGCTGGCGTACGGGGACTCCCTGGGGGCGCCGACCGAGTTCCTCACCATGAAGCAGATCCACAGGCGTTTCGGCGACCACGGGCCCACGCAGCTGAACGGCGACCCGGCGCTCGTCACCGACGACACCCAGATGGCGATAGCGGTCGGTCTCGCCCTCCTGGACGCCCTGGAGAACCCTCCGTTCACCCCCGACCTGATCACGCCCATGTGGAGGCGGCGCTTCGTCGACTGGCTGAACAGTCCCGACAACAACCGCGCGCCCGGCAACACGTGCCTGCGGGCGTGCGGGAACCTCGAAGCCGGGATGCCCTGGGTGGACGCCACCGTGGCGGGTTCCAAGGGCTGCGGCGCCAACATGCGCGTCGCGCCGGTCGGACTCGTGCCCGGCATGTCGGACGAGACGCGGGCGGGCGCGTCGCAACTCCAGGCCGCCCTCACCCACGGTCACCCGACCGGGCTGGCGGCGAGCGAGCTGACCGCGTTCGCCGTCCGGTGGCTGGCCGACGGGATGGACCCGTCCGACCTGCCGGAAGCACTCCGCGCCCGCTGCCACGACCAGCGCGGGACGTACCACGAGCGGTGGCTCGGCACCCTGTGGCAGCAGCCCGGCATGGACGCGCCGGAGACGTTCGTCGCCCGGGGCTGGGACGAGTGCCTCGCCGTCCTCGACCGCCTGGACGAGGCCGTGGCGCGCGGCGACCGCGCGTCCGACCCCTGCGAGATCACCGGCGCGGGCTGGGTCGCCGAGGAGGCGCTCGCCTCCGGGCTGCTCTGCTTCCTGCTGTTCCCCGAGGAGCCCGTCGAGGCGATCTGGCGCGGCGCGGCCAGCTCCGGCGACTCGGACTCGATCGCCTGCCTGGCCGGCGCGTTCGCGGGCGCGCACCTCGGCATGGACGCCTGGCCGCGCGAGTGGTCCGCCCGCATCGAGTACGCCGCCGACCTCGCCAGGATCGGCGGAGCCTGGGACCGGCCGGAGGTCAGTGCAGCACCGTCCGGAAGGTGACCGAGACCCTGCGTCCCCGAGGGACGCGGCCGTCCGCGCCCGGGTCGGTCTTGCGGGCCGCGATGCCGTGCCGCCAGGTGAACCGGGACGGACCGGTCATCACGCAGAGTCCGCGCTGCTCCAGGCGGACGGGCACGCGCGTCCCGCCGTCAGGCTCGGTGAACTCCATGACGCACGCCGACAGCAGGCTGACGGAGGCGACGACCGGCCCGAAACAGGGCACGCAGTCGACGTGCGGGGCGATGCCCTGGCCGGGCTCGTACTCGTTGACGATGACCTGGTCCGGGACGGCGTCGAAATGCTCCTCGTCCGCGAGCCGCCGGGCGAGGTCCCGCGCCCAGGGCGGGAGGGGCGCGACCGGCTCGTCTTTGTGGAGGCCCCGGCGTCCGTAGTCGTACCGGTGCCCGTAGTGCTGGACGCGGCGGCGCAGTTCCTCCGACCAGCCGGCGGCGTCGATGCGTCCGGCCAGGTCGCGTTCCTCGCCTGGCGTCAGCCAGCCGGGCAGGTACCTCAACCCTGGGGGAAGCATGTCGATAAAATATTCGATTGCAAATGTCATCCGCAGCCGAACGCGCGACGGGCTTGACGGCGACCGGACCGCAAAGCTAATCTCATTAGCCATAGGGCTACAGAAATTCTAGGAGTGCGTCATGAGCGAGACCCGGTTCCTCGACCTTCCCGGCGGGCGGCTGGCGTACGACGACAGCGGGGACGGGCCGCTGGTCGTCTGCCTGCCTTCGATGCTCGACCTGCGGTCGCAGTACCGGTTCCTCCGCCCGCTGCTGCTCAAGGCCGGCTACCGGGTCGTGACCGTCGACCAGCGCGGAATGGGCGAGACCAGCGCGCGGTGGCCAGAGTACGGGAGCACACCGCTCGCCCATGACCTGCTGGCGCTGCTGCGGCACCTGGACGCCGGCCCCGCCCTCGTCTACGGGTGCTCGAACGGCGCGGCCGCGGCGGTGTGGGTGGCGGCAGAGGCGCCGGAACTGGTCAAGGGGCTCGTGCTGGCGGCCCCGTTCGTCCGGGACGGCAAGGCCGGGTTCGCCCAGAAGCTGACCATCGCGCTCATGCGGATCCCCGGGCTGGCGCTGCCGCTCTACATGTCGTACTACCCGAAGTGGGAGCCGAAGCCTCCGGCCGACTTCGCCGAGCACAAGGCGAAGCTGAAGGCCGGCTTCAAGGAGCCGGGCCGCAGCAAGGTCATCGTCGACTACCTGAGCATGTCGCACGCCGAGGCCGAGGCGCGGCTCGACCGGGTGCAGGCGCCCACCCTCGTCATCATGGGGACGGGCGACATCGACTGGGACGACCCCGCCGCCGAGGCCGAGTGGGTCGCGGGCAAGCTGAACGGCCAGGTCGTCCTCCTGGACGGCGCCGGGCACCACCCGCACGTGGAGTTCCCCGAGAAGATCGCCGAGGCCGTCGAGACCTTCCAGCGGTCCCTCTAGGACGCGGACCAGCCCGTCCAGGCTTCGATCGTTATCGCGATGACCGGGCCCTCCGGCGCGCGGTCGCGGTACTGGGCGTACCGGTCCGTCAGGAGCCGGACGGGTTCGGCCATCTGCGCCCGGTCCTCGACGATGTGAGCGTGGCCGTCCACGCGGACCCACCAGAGGCGGTCCCAGTCGTCCTCGTAGTGGTCGGCCAGGAGCGTGACGCGGGGATTGGCGCGGATGTTGGCCAGCCGCCGCAGATCGCGGGTGCTCTTGGGCTTGTGGTCGACGGCCGTGTAGACGGAGCCGCGGTGGACGGCGAACGTCACGGGGACGAGATGCGGCCGCGCGTCCTCCCCCACGGTCGCCAGTCGCACGACGGGAACGGTCGTCAGCAGCCGGCGCGCCTCGTCCGGCGAAAGCTTCGGCACATCCCTCAGCCTGCCACGCCGCTCCCCCGCGCGGGGTAGGGAGATCGCCCCTCGGCGGGAGGCCCCGCCGGAGGATCTCCGCGATGGTCGTCCCATGGAGCCGATCGTCAGGACGTGGCCGCGCTGGGCCGGATACGCGGCGGGCGCGTGGTCGCTGGTCGCGGTCGGGCTGGCCCTGTACTGGGCCGGCGGTGGAGAGGCCGGATATCCCCTGGACGACGGCAAGAGCGTCGCCTGGCTGATCGCCGCCTGCCTGGGCGTCGGCGGGATCATGGCGGTGTCGAGCGTCCGGGACGTCGGGCGGCAGATGCCGCGCTGGTGGCCGCTCACCGGGATATGGGCGGCCTGCGTCCTCGCGGGGGCCGGGACGTTCGGGTTCGTCATGAACGCGCTGCAGCTCGCCTTCACCGGGACGGTCGACGACTGGCCCGCCTTCGGCGTCGAGGTCCTGTGCGCGGCGGGCGCGGCGCTGCTGGCGGGCGCCGCGCTGGCGTATCAGCGCGGCACGGCCGGAGCCTGCGCCCGGTGCGGCGAGGTCCATGCCGGGACGGGCGCCGTGAAGCGTCCCGCGCCCGTGTCGGCCGCGCCGCCCGGGGTCCGCCGGGCGGCCCACGCCGGGATGCTGGCGTTCGCGCCCTACATCGTCATGAAGACGACGTGGGCGTTCGGCGGCTCGTTCGCGGGGATCGACGGCGAGCAGGTCGTCGCCGAGTTCGAGCGCAACGGCGCGTCCGGCCTGATCCTGACGCTGGAGAAGTACGGGCTGGACTTCACCACACTGTCCGCGCTGCTGGGCATCTTCCTGTTGCTGGGTCTCACGCGTGAGTGGGGGCAGGTCTTTCCCGGATGGGCGCCGTTCTCGGGGCGCAGGGTGCCGCGCTGGCTGCCGCTCACGCCCGCATGGCTGGGCGCCGTGACGCTGGGTCCGTACGGCGTCGTCGCGACGTTCGGGTACCTGCTGCCGCCCGTGATCGGCCTGGGCGACCTCCCCGACGAACCGCTCCTGCACGGATGGTCCGGCTGGACGGTCGCGGCGTGCGGGATCGGCGCGTTCGCCGTCTACGGGGTGGCGCTGGGCGTCGCGGCGTGGTCGTACCAGCGCCGGACGCGGCCGCGGTGCGTCAGTCCTGGAAGTCCGGGGGACGGTGCTCCTTCCGGGCCTTGATCGCTTCCTCGAAGTTGTGGGTGGTGAGGCGGACGTACAGCTGGGCGAGCCCTTCCTGGCCCATGTGGGCCTCCAGGCTCGCGGCGTCCAGGCTCGACCACAGCATCCGCTTCGTCAGCTCGGTGCCGGGACGGCTGAACCCGGCGATCCGCTCCGCGAGCTCGTAGCAGGCGTCGAGCAGCTTGTCGCCCGGCACGACGCGGGAGAGCAGGCCGATGCGCTCGGCCTCGGCCGCGTCGACGTCCCGCCCGGACAGCATCAGCTCGAACGCGCGGGACGCGCCGATCGCGCGCGGCAGCAGGTAGCTGAGGCCGAGTTCGCTCGCGGTCAGCCCGTTGTTGATCCCGGCCGCGCGGAACAGCGCCGTGTCCGCCCCGAGCCGGATGTCGGCGGCCAGGGACAGGCACAGGCCGCCGCCGATCGCCGGGCCGTTGACCGCCGCGATGACCGGCTGGTGGACGCGGCGCATCGCGCGGATCACGTCGTCCAGCAGCTCCATCGAGCGGAGCGCGATGGTCGGCAGCGTCAGCCCCTCGATGCCGGGGATGTGCCCCGGGTTCTCCAGGTCGGCCCCCGAGCAGAACCCGCGCCCCGCGCCGGTGATCACGACGACGCGGGTGCCGTTGTCGCGGCCGACCTCCTCCAGCGCCTCGCGGAACGGGACCATGACGTCGAACGCCATCGCGTTCATGCGCTCGGGCCGGTTGAGGGTGATGAGCGTGACGTCCGGGCGCGGCTTGTCGATCAGGACGAAGGGCAAAGCGGGCCTCCCAGGGTGACCTAACAAGCGTTAGGTTACATGCGCGGGAACTCCGGTGGCGCAAGGCCCCGCTCGACCACCTTCGCCAGCTCCTCGTCGGTCAGGACGCGCGGCTCGCCGATCATCCTGGCCCGGACATAGACACCGCACAACCACTCCAGCAGACGCGCGTTCTCGAACGCCTCGTCCAGATCACGGCCGATCGTGACTCCGCCGTGGTTGGCCAACAGCGCGGCCCGCTTGCCGCCCGCCATGGCCGTCCGGACGTTCTCCGCCAGTTCGGGCGTCCCGTAGGTGGCGTACTCGGCGACCTTCACCACGCCGCCCAGCAGAAGCGTGTTGTAGTGGATCGGCGGCAGCTCGGACATGGTCGTCGCGACGACCGCGCCATAGGTCGAGTGCGTGTGCACGATCGCCGTCGCCGGGGTCGCCTCATAAAGCGCCAGATGCATGGGCGTCTCCGACGACGGCGCCCGCTCACCCTCGACGAGCTGCGACGACAGGTTCACCACCGGGCAGTCGGCGGGCTCCATCCGGTCGAGCATCATCCCGGCCGGCGTGACCGCGACCAGGTCGCCCGACCGGACGCTGATGTTGCCGGACGCGCCCGTCACCAGACCGGTATCGGCCAGCCTGCGGCCGATGGCGCACAGGTCGTCCCGTTCCTTCTCCAGCAACATGCGAATACCTCTCACATTCCGCGGTTCTCACCGCGTACGCTACGGCCCTGACGATCATTAAGGGGCGGGTCATGACCGTTGTCACCATCGGCGCGCACATCCTCGACGTGCTCGCCCGGCCCGTGCAGGGCATCCCGGACGGGCAGGACACCGTCGTCGTGGACGAGATCCGGGTGACCGCCGCCGGCGCCGCCGCCGGGACCGCCGTCGCGCTCGCCCGGCTCGGCAACGAGGTGATCTCGGTCGGCGCGATCGGGGACGACGACCTCGGCGACCTGCTCGTCACGATCATGGAGCGGAACGGCGTGGACGTGGCCGGGCTCGTCCGGCGGACCTCCGACCAGACCAGCGCGTCCATCCTGCCGATCCGGCCGGACGGCGGGCGGCCTAGCTTCCACGTCCCCGGCGCGAACCTGACCCTCACCGCGGGCGCGGTCGGGCCGGGCCTGCTGGGCGCGGCGAGCGTGGTGCACCTCGGCGGGCCGGACGTCACGTTCGGGCTCAACAACCCGGCGTTCTTCGGCATGCTGGCGGCCGCCCGCGAGACCGGCACCGTGGTGACCATGGACCTGCTGTCCAACATGCCCGACCTGCTGACCGGCGCCGCCGCGTTCCTGCCCCACGTCGACCACTTCCTGCCCAACGAGGAGCAGGCCGCCCTGATGACCGGCGAGGACGACCCGGAGAAGGCCGCCGCCGCGCTCCTTACGCAGGGGCCGGGCACCGTCGTCGTCACGCTCGGCGGGGACGGCAGCCTCGTCGCCACCGCCGAGGACGTGCACCGGATCCCCACCCTTCCCGTGGACGTCGTCGACACGACCGGCTGCGGCGACGCGTACTGCGCCGGGTACATCACCGGCCTCGTCCACGGCAAGGACGTCCTGGAGTCGGCGCTCTGGGGCACCGCGGCGGCGGCGACCGTCGCCCAGGGGCTCGGCTCCGACGCGCGCCTCACCGGCCTGGACGCGGTCCTCGCCCTGCTGGGCTGACTCAGATCTTCTGCTTCTGGTCCTCCCAGTACGGGTCGCGCAGAAGGCGCTTGTAGAGCTTGCCGGTCGGCGTCCTCGGCATCCGCTCGACGAAGTCGATCGAGCGCGGGGCCTTGTAGCCGGCCAGCGAGCCGCGGACGTGCTCGATCAGCTCGCCGGCGAGCGCGTCCGACGGGACGGCGCCGTCGCCGAGCTCGACGGCGGCCTTCACCTGCTCGCCGAACTCCTCGTCCGGGACGCCGAACACCGCGACGTCCCGGACGGACGGGTGGGTGATCAGCACGCCCTCGATCTCCGCCGGGTAGATGTTCACCCCGCCGCTGATGATCATGTCGATGACGCGGTCGGCGAGGAACAGGTAGCCGTCCTCGTCCAGGTAGCCGACGTCGCCGGTGGTGAACAGGCCGCCCGCGCGGTGCACCGAGCGGGTCTTCTCCTCGTCGCCCCAGTACTCGACGTCGTCGCCGGACGTGTAGCGGAAGTAGATCTGGCCGCGCTCCCCCGGCCCGGCGGGCTCCCCGTCCTCGCGCAGGATGTGCACCTCGGTCGTGGGCAGCGGGCGGCCGACGCTGCCGGGCCTCTCCAGCCACTCCGGCGCGGTGATGACGCTGTTCACCGACGCCTCGGTGGAGCCGTAGTACTCCGAGACGATCGGGCCGAGCCAGTCGATCATCCGCCGCTTGACCTCGGGCGAGCAGGGCGCGGCGCCGTGCCACACCACCGCCAGGCTGGAGCCGTCGAACGCCGCGCGGGTCCCCTCGTCCAGCCTCAGCAGCCGGACGAACTGCGTCGGGACGAGATGGACGTTCGTGATCGCGTGCTCGTCGACGAGCCGGAGCGTCTCGGCCGGGTCGAAGCCGCGCCGGATCACCACCGACCGCCCGACCAGCAGGAACATGAACGACCACAGCCACTGGGCGGAGTGGTAGACGGGCCCCACCAGCAGCGTCCGGCCGTCCGGCGGGATCCGCAGGATGTCGGCGAACACGTCGCCGAGCAGCGTCGCCGTCTCGACGGGGGCGCCCACGCCCAGCATCTTGCGGCTGACGCCCTTCGGCCGGCCGGTGGTGCCCGACGTGTAGAACATCGGGAAGCCCAGGGCGGGATCGGCGATCTCCTCCTGGCCGCCCGTCTCCAGGAACTCCTCGTACGGGGTGAAGCCCTCGACGGGGTCGCCGAACGCGACGCGCGCCGCCAGGTCGAGCCCTTCGGACGCCTCCCGCGCGATGCCGCCGAAGGCGTCCTCGGAGAACAGCGCCCGCGCGCCGGCGTCCTCCAGGACGTAGCGGAGCTCATCGGCCGTCCAGTGCCAGTTGACCATCACGTAGCGGAGGCCGATGTGGGAGGCGGCGCACATCAGCTCGAAGTACTCGCGCCGGTTGCCGGAGTGGATCGCGATCGCGTCGCCGGTCGCGAGGCCGAGGCCGCGCAGGGCGTTCGCAAGACGGCCCGTCCTGGCGTCCAGCTCCCGCCACGACGTGCTGCCGCGCTCGTCGGTGATCGCGGGTTCGTCCGGCCTGGCTTCGGCGTGCGGGGTGAGCAGGACGGCCATCGGCCACCTCCTGGAGCGCGACTAAATCCTAGAACGCGACTCTAAAACCAGGTGGGCCATAATGGCCAGGTCAGGCTCCGACGACTCGGGCGGCGCCGGCGAGGACCGCGTCGGCCGCGGCGGCGAGCTGCTCCAGCCGGGAGACCTCCGTCCGGTGGAACGGCGGGGCGCCCGTCCTCGCCACGACCAGCGCCACACCGCCCCCGGCGAGCGGGCACACCGCGAACTGCGTGCCGTCCGGCGCCGTGAACGCGCGCGGCCGCAGCGGCAGCAGCCCCGGCAGATCGGCGCCCGGCTCGCCGCCGGCGCTGGCGTGCACGAGGACCGCCCCGCGCTCCCCCTTCGGCTCGGCGAGACCCGCCCAGTCGGCGCTCAGGATGGCCGGGACGGCGTCGGCGAGGATCTCCGCGCCGCGCTCCGGAGCGGCCGCCACCTGCCCGATCACCGCCGCGTCCGGGTAGGCGCCCTGCGGCTCGGCCGTCGGCCAGATCCCGACGACGCTCACGCCGGGCACGGATTCGAGCCCCTCGGCCAGGCGCTCCACGCCCGCCCCGGCCGGCCAGGCGACGGTGAAGTCGTCCATCGCCCGGCCCTTGTCACGTTCCAGCACGGCCATCTGGACGACGTCCACGCCCGCCGCCCCCAGGGTGCGCGCGACCCGGCCCAGCGAGCCGGGCCGGTCCGGCAGGCGCACGCGTATCCGCAGCAACATCGCCACCTCCAGTCTTCGTGCGAGGCCCCCAGCCTCGGCGACGGCCGTTTCCCTCGTGTTACCCCGAGGTGTCGTTCGAAGAAAACGGCACGGGAAGTCGGTGCTGGAATGGCGGGTACAGGTCAAACTAGAGTCCGGTGAAGGTCATCGGATGGCCTGTCACCTCCTGCCGCCCACCACTAAGGTAACTGCACGTGTCGAGGGACGGGGAACCCCCAGTCAGCGAGGACTCCGGAGCCGGGCCGGAGCCGGCGCCCGCCGGGAACGGGGCGGCCGCCGTGCCGGGCGTCCCCGAGGCGGTCTTCCGCGCCGAGATGAAGGACGCGCTCGCCGGGCTCACGGCGCGGCTCGACCGCGAGCACGAGCGCGCCGCGCACCGCGAGGCCGTCATCGACCGGTTGCACGAGGAGAACCAGCGGCTGCGGCGCGGGGAGCTGCAGGCGATGCTGGAGCCCGTCCGCGCCGCGCTGTACCGGCTGCACGACCAGGCGCGGCGCGAGTCCGGCCGGCTCGCCGCGCCCGGCCCGGCCGAACCGCCCGATCCGGAGCAGACGGCGCTGCTGCTCGCGGCCGTCGCCGACGACGTCGCCGACGCGCTGGCGCGGCTCGGCGTGGAGAGGTTCACGGTCGAGCCGGGCGCGCCCTACGACGCGGCACGGCACCGCCCGGTCGCGGTCACGCCCGTCGACGACCCGCTGAGGGACGGCACCGTCACGGCCGTCCAGTCCGACGGGTTCGAGCAGAGCGGGAAGGTGCTGCGCAAGGCGGCGGTCAGCGTCGGGCGCCTCGCCGTGACGGCGGACGACGGGAACGGGAAGGCGGTGGAGGCCGGCTCGAACGGATCCGGGCCCGCCGCGGGGACGGGCTCGGGCCTGGGCGGCGGGACGGGCCGCGACAGCGGGGCGGGCGGCACGGTGAACACCGGACAGACGACGAACAGCGGGTGAGAGGGACATGGCCGTCTACGGGATCGACCTGGGAACCACGTACTCCTGCATTGCCTCCATCGACGACGTTGGGCGGCCCGCGGTCCTGCGGAACCTGGAGGGCACCGACACGACGCCGTCCGTGGTCTTCTTCGAGAGCGGCGAGAACGTCGTCGTCGGCGCGACCGCGAAGGACACCGCGGTCCTGGAGCCCGACAACGTCGTCAGCCTGATCAAGCGGGACATGGGCCGGGACGTGACGCGCCCCATCCACGGGATCGACTTCACCCCCGAGGAGGTGTCGGCGTTCATCCTGCTGAAGCTGGCGACGGACGCGCGCACCACCACCGGCGAGGAGACCCGGGACGTCGTCATCACCGTCCCCGCCTACTTCGGCGCGGCCGAACGCGACGCGACCCGCAAGGCGGGCCGGATCGCCGGGCTGAACGTCATCGACATCGTGTCCGAGCCGATCGCCGCCGCGATCACCTACGGCGTCCTCAACCCTGAGCAGGACCGCACCATCCTGGTGTACGACCTCGGCGGCGGGACGTTCGACACCACGGTCATCACGCTGCGCGGCGGCCACATCGAGGTGGTGTGCACCGACGGCGACCACGAGCTGGGCGGCGCCGACTGGGACGCGCGGCTCGTCGAGCACCTCGCCGAGCGGTTCCGCGCCGAGCACGCGGACGCGGGCGACCCGCTCGACGACAAGCAGACCGAGCAGCAGCTCCGCCGCGACGCCGAGGACGCGAAGAAGGCGCTCACCACGCGCACGTCCCACACCGTCCGGGTGATGCACGGCGGGCGGGTCGCGGCGGTCGAGGTGACGCGGGAGAAGCTGGAGGAGCTGACCAAGGACCTCCTCGACCGCACCGTGGAGATCACCGGCCGGACGCTGTCGACCGCCGCGGAGAAGGGCGTGGACGACTACGACGACCTGGTCCTCGTCGGCGGGTCCACCAAGATGCCGGTCGTCGCGGCGCGGCTGGAGACCGAGCTCGGCCTGGCGCCCCGCCTGCAGGACCCCGACCTCGCGGTCGCGAAGGGCGCTGCGCTGTACGCGTTCGAGGAGACCTACCGTCGGCTCGTCCGGGAGGGCGCCGCCGAGCGGGCCGAGGAGATGGCGAGCCGGGCGGGGCTGTCGGCCGAGCAGCAGAAGCAGATCGCGGGGCGGCAGATCAAGACGGTCGCCTCGCACGCCTTCGGGATCGTGGTGGTCGACCGGGAGACCGGCGCCGAGAACGTCGCGCACCTCGTGCACGCCAACGACGAGCTGCCCGCCGCCAAGACCGAGGACTTCTTCACCGTCTACGACGACCAGACGTCCGCCGACATCCGGGTGGTGGAGCAGGCCGGGGTCGTGGAGTCCGCCGACCTGATCGACAACACCGAGATCGCGACCGGGGAGATCCGCGTCCCGCCGGGCAAGAAGGCGGGCTGGCCGATCGGGGTCACGTTCGCGCTCGACTCGTCGGGGCTGCTGAACGTCACGGCCGTGGAAAAGGAGACGGGCGAGCGGCTGGAGCTGAAGGTGGACGTCGGCGGCATGTCCGAGGAGGAGGTCGAGCGCTCCCGGAAGGCCCTCTCCCGGGTCCAGGTCAGCTAGTACCAGCCGTCCACCGGGAGGCGCCCGTGGCGTTCGACGACGACTACCGGCGGGAGGTGCTGGAGCCCGCGCGGGCCGCGGGCGACCAGCCTCCCGAGGATCTGCGCGTCCGCTACGCGCTGGCCGATCCACCGTCCTCCGGCCCCCGCCCACCGTCCTCCAGCCCCCACCCACCACCATTCAACGGACGAGCTCCGCTCGACGCTCCGCTCGACGGACCGGCGGTCGCGGCGCGGGTGAAGCAGGTCCGGCAGTGCTGGCGGCGGGCGCGCGGGCAGCTGAAGTACCGCAAGCTGATCGACCGGCTGGAGGCCGAGCACCGCGAGCTGGCACCGCTGTTCGCCGCCGCCGAGCGCGGCGACCCGCGCGCGCTGGAGGCGCGGCTGCGCGGCGGCGCGGAACGCACCGAACGGCGCCGCGCGGAGGCCCGCGCCCGGCTCGCCGACGCCGCCGGGACGCTGCGGATGGCCACGCCCGCCGAGGTCGAGAGCATCGCCCGCGCCGGCGGCGTGACCCGCGCCGAGCTGGCGGAGCTGGCCGCCGCCGACCGGGTCGAGATCCGCGAGCCGGACCGGCTGCCGTCCGCCGCGCCCTACCCCGCCTACCGGAAGGTGCGGGAGTCGCTGGACGTCCTGGGAAGGCGGCACCTGGCCGACTTCCTGTTCGGCGAGCGGCTGACCGGCCCGATCCGGCTGCTGGACGGCTTCGCCGCGCCCGGCGGCGCCCTGCGCCCCGACGAGGACGCGGTCGCGGCGGCCGGGGCCGGGTGGGCGCGCCGCAGCCGCGACACCAGCACCACCCACGCCGACACGATCCTGGCGGCGCTGCGGTCGGGGGCGGAACTGCCCGAGCTGCTGCTGTTCGACATCGCCGACCGTCTCCGCGAGCGCCTGCGGCAGCGCGCGTCCGAGCGCGCCCTGCTCCGGTACGCGGTCGAGGACCTCGGCGTCGAGCAGGGCGACGCGCGCCGGCTGGTGTTCGCCGTCGTCCGCGAGACCGGGCCGGGCGGCGGGCTCGCGGGCCGCCTCCGCGCACTGCTGGACGCGGGCGACGTGTACGCGGCGGCCGAGCTCGCCGACGCCGCGAAGATCCCGCACCCGTCACCGGACGCCGAGGCGTCCGAGGAGGAGGTCCTCGCCGCCGAGGCCCGGCACCGCCTCGACACCGCGCTCCGCCTCCGCGAGACCGCCACCGCCGAGCCCGACCCGGACCGCGCCCACCGCCTCCTCGCCGACGCCCTCCGCCTCGTCCGCGACCTTCCCGGCGCGGCCGCCCACCAGCTGCGACTGCCGCCACGTCCCGTCCCCGCCGCCCGTGCCGACGCAGGCCGGCCGGGCGAGGCGTCGGTAAGGGTGTCGTGGGAGGTTTCGCCGTCCACGGCGGGAGAGATCGGCTACCACGTCGTGCGGCAGCGGGCCAGGGCACCGCGCGATATGCGCGACGGGGAAGTGATCGGCGGCGCGGTGGACGAGCGGCCGCCGGTGAACGTGCCCCTGTACTACGGGGTGTTCGCGGCGCGGGGGGAAGCCGTCGCGGCGCCCGCCGTCGCGGGGCCGGTGATAGTGCGGCCCGAACCCGGGGAGGTCGAGCTGCTGGCCGGGGACGGGCAGATCACCGGACGGTGGCGGTGCCCGGTGGAGGCGGCGCGGGTCGTCGTCGTCCGCGAGGGGCAGCCGGTCCCGGCGGGAAGGGACGGGTTCCGGGAGCGCGTCCCGAACGGGCGCACGCATCACTACCGGATCGCCGCCGTCTACCTCGACGCGTCCGGGCGGGAGGTCGTCACGGACGGGGTCCGGGCGTCCGCCACGCCGAGCGCGCCGCCCGAGCCGGTGTACGAGCTGGCCACCGACACCGGCGCGTCCGATCCGGGGCTGGTGCGGGTCCGGTTCGACGCGCCCGGGAACGGGACCGTGGAACTGGTGCTGTCGGACGGCCCGCCGCCGTGGCCGCGCAGCGCGCTCGTCCCGCTGGAGGAGGTGCGGCGGGAGACGCGGCGGCTGGCGTGCACGCCGGCGCCCGGCGGGCTCGACGTGCGGCCGGGGGCCGGCGGATGGCTGCTGGCGGTGACGGTGGCCGAGGGCACCGCCGCGATCGGCGCCTACCACCGGCACGTGAACCTGCCCCCGCCGCGCCGGCTGGTGGCCGAGCGGCGCGGGGCGTACGTGCACGTCGGGTTCGACTGGCCGCCGGACGTCGCCGAGGTCGACGTCGTCTACCGGGTCGGCCGCGAACCCGCGCAGACCGGCGACCCGCGCTCCAGCGAGGTGGTGACCAGGGCCGCCTACGACACCCAGGGCGGGATCCGGCTCGCCGTCCCCGAGGACGAGCCCGTCGAGCTGTCCGTCGCCGCGGCCGGGACCGTCGGCGGCACGCGTGTGTCCGGGCCGCCGGTCACCGCCGAGGTGGCGGCGCGCACGATCGTCCGGTACGACGTGCTGCGGTCGGGGCCGCCGTGGCGGCGGTCGCTGACGATCCGGCTCACTTCGTCCCGTCCGCTGCGGGTGGCGCGGCTGTCGCTGGTGCTGCGCACCGGGAAGGTGATGCCGCATCGCGCCGGCGACGGCGAGACGCTCGGCGCGTGGGAGCAGGTGCCCGTGCCGGGCGAGCTGTCGCTGGACGTGCCGGACGCGTCCGGGCCGTACTGGCTGCGCTGCTTCGCCGACGACGACGTCGTGGAGCTGAGCGACCCCCCTGTCCGCCGGCTCCGGGTCGCATGATGACCAGACCGCCGGCCCGGTTGGCGATCCCCGGGGTGCCGTCCAGGCAGGACGTCACCTGCCCCTACTGCTTCGCGCCGGTCGCGGCGCAGCGGATCCTGTTCCGGTGCCGGGGGCAGTCCGGGCGGCGGCAGGGCTGCGCCCCGGAGCTCGACGAGAAGCTGGCCGAGTACACGGGGTCGACGGCGGGCGCGTCGCTTCCGCCGGTGTTCGCCGCGTCGGGGCGCCGGGGACGGGCCGACTGCCCCGAGTGCGGGCTTCCGACCGGGAACCGGGCCTGTCCCGAGTGCCACAATCCGCTGCCGTCCGCGTACTGCGACTCGCCGGGGCGGATCGTCGCGCTCGTCGGGGCGAAGAACGCCGGGAAGAGCACCTACATCGCCGTCCTGCTGCACGAGCTGATGAACCGGGTCGGCACCGAGCTGGACGCGTCGCTGGTCGCGTGCGACGACCGGACGATCGACCGGTACAAGCGCGACTTCGCGCGGCCACTGCTGGAGGAGCGGCGGCTGCTCCCGACGACGGCGAGTGCCGCGACCGGGCCGCGCGAGCCGCTGGTGTACCTCCTGACACGGACGCGGAAGGGCCGGTTCTCGCGTCCCCGCAACGACTCCCTCGCCCTGGTGCTGTTCGACACCGCCGGCGAGGACCTGCGGAGCCGCGAGGCCACCGACCTGCACCTGCGGTACCTGGAGGCCGCCGACGCGATCATCTTCCTGGTCGATCCGCTGGAGCTGCCCGGCGCGCGGACCGGCGTGCGGGACACCGTACCGGGCCCGCGCGCTGCCGCGGAGGACCCGGACAGCGAGCCGCTGAACATCATCGCGCGCGTCACCGAGACGCTCCGGCAGCGGCACGGCACCCGGCCGGGCGACCCGCTGCCCGTCCCGGTCGCGGTCGCGCTCACCAAGATCGACGTGCTGCGGCCGGGGCTGCTGAAGCAGTCGGCGCTGCACCGGTCGCGGTCCGGGCAGGGCGTCCTCGACCTGGACGACAGGGACGCGGTGAACGAGCAGGTCCGCGCGCTGCTGCACGACTGGCAGGCGGGGCAGCTCGACACCTACCTCGGGCAGCAGTACGCCGACCACGCGCTGTTCGGGCTGTCGGCGCTCGGCGGCGTCCCGGAGGCCGGACGCGTCGGCGCGGGCGGTGTCCGGCCCTACCGGGCCGAGGACCCGCTGCTGTGGCTGCTGCACCGGTTCGGAATGCTCGACGGCGTCCGTCCGGGAGGGGCGTAGCGGTGGCCTGGCAGCTGCACTACACGTCGGCCCGGCGGGGCCCCACCGGCCGGGCCGGGTTCCAGTTCGTCGCCGAGACGCCCGGCCTGCCGGACGGGGCGCGGGCCGCGGTGACGCCGTACCTGTCGTACCGTCCGCCGCCCGACGCGCCGCTGTCCCCCGGCGACTCCGAGCTGGACCTGTTCCCCGTCTCGCTGCTGTACGACGAGGTGGACGGCCGCCCGCTGCTGCTGCGCTGCCGGTACCTCGGCCGCGACTACTCGGGCCGCTACGGCAACTTCTTCGCGCACGCGGTGGTGGCGGAGCCCGAGGAGCTGGAGGGGCTGCGCCCCGCCGAGCTCTGGCAGGCCGCGCACTGGACGCCGCTGCCCGCGCCGGAGGCCGTCCTCGATCCGCTGGACGAGCTGAACCCGGGCGCCGGGCTCGATCCGGAGTCCCTCGCGGAGTGGCTCGCCGACTCCGGCCCCGGCGACCCCTACGCGCTGCTCGCCCAGCTGGTGGACGCCGTCGCGGGAGTGCTGGGAAGGGGCCACGGGCGCGTCGTCCTGGTCGCCGACGACGTCGAGCTGGTCGCCCGCTGGATCGCGGTCGTGTCGTACTCGCTGCCGGTCGCGGCGGCCGCCCGGCTGTCGTTCGTCACCTACACCGCCGACCCGGACGGCGCCGCGCAGCGCCTCGTGGGCACCACGCCCGCCGTCTGGGCCGCCGCTCAGAACCATGCCTCGCACGCCGCCGTCTTCGACCTCCGCCAAGGCGCCGAGGGCGGCCGGGCGAGCCGCTTCGCCCGGACCGTCGCCGGCTGCTGGCGCGTCCGTGACTTCGGCGGCCTGGACACCCTCGGCGAACTGGCGCCGCTGAACGACCCCGCGCAGGAGGCGGCGGCCGCGCTGCTGGCGCTGTGCCGGGGCGACGCGACCGTCACGGCCGGCGAGGAGGGCGCGGCGGCGGAGTTGCTGTCGCGACGCGGGCCCGGCATCCCCGAATGGGTGTGGCGCGACCTCGTCCCCGGCGTCCCGTCCATGGGGCTCGATCTCGCGCTGGCCCTGCACGAGCGGGCGCGGGAGGCGGGGGCGGCGGACGTCGCCCGGCAGTGCGCGCTCCGCGTCGGCGAACGGGTCTCGGACGCGCTCGCGGAGGCGACCGGTCTGCGGGACGTCGCGGAGGCGGCCGGGGTGGCCGAGCGGGCGCGGGTGCCGCTCGATCCGGCCGAGGTGAGCGCGTCGGCGGCGCGCTGCGTCCGGCACGGCTCCGCCGAGCTGCGGGCGGCTCTGGCCGGCTGCCCGGCGGGGGCGCGGGACGCGCTGCTGGACGGCGCCGTCACCGGGCTCGCCGACGCCGAGGGGCGGACGGCCGTCCTCACGCCCGGGAACTGCGATCTCCTCTACGAGCACGCCGAGCGGCTGCGCCGCGTGCCCGCCGCCGCGATTCCGGTGCTGACCTCGGTCGGGCGGAGGCATCCGGGCCGCCGGACAAAGGTGACCGGCGAGCTGTTACGGCTGGACGGCGGTGACATCGAGGCCGCGCTGCGGCGGATCTGGGCGACGCCCCCGTCCGCCGCCGAATGCGCCGAACTGCTCGACGCGCACGGGCCCGCGGTCCATCCGGCGCTGGCCGGGCTGCCGTCCCGGACGTTCACGCGGCTCGCGTTCCCGGGCGGCGACGCGCTCGCGGACCCGGCGACGCTGCGGCTCGCCGACCGGGTCCGCGAGCTCATGCCGGACGGACGCGCCGCACACGACGCCGCCCTCGTCCAGGCGTACGGGAAGGCGATCACCGCGGGCCCGGCCCGGGCCGCCCGCGCAATGGACCAGATCGGCGGCTCCGGCGGCGCCACCCCGCAGCTGGCCGGAGAGGCGTTCACCGGCGCGGCGCGGCGGCTGTTCCTGCGGCCGCCCGGGTTCCGGGCGGAACTGCTGGCGGCCGTGTCCGCGCCCGTCCGGGCCCGGCTCGGCGAACAGTGGACGGCCGAGCTGCCGGGCCGCGTCCGCGCGGGGCGGACCCCGCTGCGCGGCGGCGAGGTCGAGCAGCGCAACGCGCTGGTCGAGGTCGTGCTGCGGCTGCGCAAGCGCGGCGTCACCGAACCGTCCCTGGAGACATGGGCGCGGGCGGCGGCCGGACGCTGGCTCGCGGCGAAACAGCTCGACGCGCATCTGGCGCGCCGTCCCGAGCTGCGGGCCGAACTGCGGGACCTCCTCGCGGAGGGAACGCCGTGAACCCCCTCATCGTGCTGCTGCTGGTCGCCGTGTGGGTGGGCGTCATGTGGCTCGGGTTCATGTACGTGTTCCCGGTGCTGTTCGCCGCCACACTGATCGTCGCCGGCGCCACCGCCCTCGGCGTGTACTACCTGCACGCCTACCGGACGCTCGCGCCGTCCACCCTGGAGGGGCCGTCGCCGGTCGCCGCGCCCGGCATCGCCTACCGGCACTACCTGCTCGGCCAGGTGTGGCGCGACTGGTGGACGATCAGCCGCACCGTCGCCCCGCAGGTGTACCGGACGGCCCGCAGCGTGGTATACCACCTGACGAAGACGCTTCTCGGCGGCCCGTGGGGGTTCTTCGTCTTCCCGGTCTGGCTGGCGCTCTGCACGGGCATCGTCGCCGCCGCCGTTCCCGCGTCCGTGTTCGTGCTGGCGCTGACCGTCCTGTACGGGGCGGTCGCGGCGGTCGGGCTCGCGGTGTGGCTGGCGTGCGTGCTCGTCCTGGCGGCGGTGGAACGCGTCTTCATGATGTACGGGCGCATCCTGCAGACGTGCCCGCACCCGTTCTGTTACGAGCGGATCGGCCTGCCCGAGTACGAATGCCCCGGATGCGGGGCGCGGCACGGGCGTCTCGCGCCCGGATCGGGCGGCGCGTTCCGGCACGTGTGCCGCTGCGGGGCGCGCCTGCCCACGACCGTCCCCCTCGGGCGTTTCCGTCTCGCCGCGTACTGCCCGCACTGCGGCGGGCGGCTCCCCGAGCGGATCGGGCGCGTCCGGGTGGAGCCGCTGCCGTTCGTCGGCGGTCCGGCCGCCGGCAAGACCACGTTCATGGTCCTCGGCATCCGGGCACTGCACGCGCAGACCCGCGCCGCCCACGGGAGGCTCGCGTTCGTCGAGCAGCGGCACGCGCAGGCGTACGCGGGCGCGATCCGCGAGTTCCAGCGCGGCGGACGCCTCGCCAAGACCGGACCGGAGCTTCCCCTGGCCACGATGGTGGACGTGGAGCTGCCGGGCCGCGCGCGGCGCATCCTCTACCTGTTCGACCCCGCGGGCGAGCACTACACGGGCGCGACCGAGGTCGAGTCACTGCGCTACCTCGACCACAGTGAGGCGCTGCTGTTCGTCGTGGACCCGTTCGCCCTCCCGCAGCTCCGCAGGACGCTCACCGGGAACGAGAGGGAGTTCGTCGACGAGGCGGCCGTGTCGTCGGAGGAGGACCCCGCCGACACCCTCCAGCGGGTGCTGAACGAGCTGCGCTCCCGGCCCGACCAGGGACGGCAGAAACGCGTCGCCGTCGTCGTCACCAAGACCGACCTGCTGGCCCGCACGGAGATCGGCCGCTGCCTGGACCACGACGCCGACCTGCGCGAATGGCTCGGACGCGTCGGGCTCGGCAACACCGTCCGGACCCTCGACCAGGTCGCCGGCCAGGTGCGCTACTTCGCGTCCGGGCTCGGCACCGAGCCCGGGGACGTCGCCGACCTGCTCGGCTGGGTGACCGGGCTGCCGCCGGCCGCGGCGTCCAACGGGGACCGCCCGCCCACCGACGTGCCGCAGGAGCTTCCGGGGACGGCGCCGCTGCGCGCCCCCTGGCCGGTACGCGGCCGCGGTTCGGACCGCGTCCCGGCCGGCTACCAGCTCGGCCGCTGGGCCGTCCTGTCCGGCGTGTCCGTCCTGACCATCGCCACCGTCACCGGCGCGGTCGTCGCGGCGGCGCAACGATTCCCGTTCTGACGCCTGTTCCGGACCCGCCCCGGCGCACCAGGGTTGCGTCACGGAACTGACCACGCGTACCGTCGGCCCTGTGATCGTTCGCATCGGCATGGCCCCGGCCGCGTCCACTCTCGGGCCGGAGGCGCGTGTTTGATTGCAACCCCCTTGGCGTCGGGCGCTGGGCGCCCTCCTTCGGCGGGCGTCGCGGCGATCGCTGCATCGCTCCGACTCGCCTCGCGGCTCGCTGCGCGATCAGGTTCTCGCGAGCTCGAACCTGGCTTCGCACGCGATCGCACGCATTGAAGTTGTTGCGTGGCTGAGACCAATAGTGAACTCAGGCGCACGTGAGCCTGTTTGCGATCACCTTGTACTCGGCGATGGGATGTGTCGTTGGCAGGGCAACGAGTGATCAGCGCGGACGCAGGCTCGAAAAGGTCACTTCACCGCAGACGATCGGGGTGCGGCAGGAGAACGAGCGGTGATCTTTGAGAAGGCGTAGTCACCTCTGCGCCGGTGATGGTGAATGACATGGGCACCGCCACCACGATTCGGTGCGCGGCGCTCCGTCCCAACCCGCCAAACCTCGGGCAAGGCTTTCGGACGCAGCTACACCAGTCGACCTCCTCAGCCGTCAACAACCTGACTGCGTGCGATCGCGTGCGAAGCCAGGTTCGAGCTCGCGAGAACCTGATCGCGCAGCGAGCCGCGAGGCGAGTCGGAGCGATGCAGCGATCGCCGCGACGCCCGCCGAAGGAGGGCGCCCAGCGCCCGACGCCAAGGGGGTCGCAATCAACACAGCAGAGGCCCGGCTCGCCCGGGTCCGGCGGGTCAGCGGGCCCGCCTCGCTGGACGAGTTCGTGCCGGATCTTGACGGGCTGGAGGCGCATCTCAAGCGGCTCGTCGAGGCCGGGCTGTCGAAGTTCGTGCTGGCGCCGCTGTCGCCTCCGGACGACTGGGACGCCGAACTCGCCGACGTCCGCGACGCCGCTTTGCACCTGCAGACCCGCCGCTGAGCGGCGCGCTAGGCCGGGGCCTGCCGGTCCAGGGCGTCGAGGATGAAGGCGGCGACCTCGTCGGCGAGCCGGGCGGCGGTCTTGGGGCCGTCCGCGCGGTACCAGGACGGCATCTGGTTGACCATGCCGAGCGCGACGATCGTGACCGTCTCGGCGGGCGTGGCGGTGCCGAACACCCCGTCCCGCTGGCCCTGCTCGATGAGCCCGCGGAACGTCACGTGGTAGCGGCGCCGGTCGTCGCGGACCGAGCGCATCCGGGCGCCGTCCAGGCGGTGCATCTCGCGGGAGAACACCTTCGCCTCGTCGATGTGCTCCGCGGTGCTGCGGATCAGGCCGGTCAGCACCGCGCGGACGGCCTCGCGGGGCGGCGGCGACTCCGCCAGCACGGCGCCGAGGTCCGCGAGCTGCCGGGCGATCAGCGAGTGGTAGATCTCGTAGAGGAGATCGTCCTTGGAGTCGAAGTAGTGGTAGAGGGCGCCCTTGGTGACCTCGGCGGCCTCCACGATGCCCTGCACGGACGTCCCGTCGAAGCCGCGCTCGGCGAACAGCCGGAGCGCGGCGTCCAGGATCCGCCGCTCGACCGCGCTATGCCGGACGGGCACCGTGGACTCCGGCACCGTCGACTCCGGCACCGTGTCGACGGCCGGTTCGGTTTCCGGCACCGGACGCACCTCCCTCGGACGCGGGCATTGACTCGGATGGGCCCTGCGCATAGCTTGCCAGAAACCGACCGGTCGGTATGCATGTGTGGGGGGAGAATCGATGCCCGTAGTCGAGAGCGTCCGCGGCCCTGTCGACGTCACCAGCCTCGGACGCACGCTGATGCACGAGCACGTCTTCGTGCTCGGCAGCGAGAACGTCCAGAACTACGGCGCGGGCGACTGGTGGGACGAGGACGAGAAGGTCGCCGACGCGGTCGGCAAGCTCCGCGAGCTGGCGGAGCGGGGCGTCACCACCATCGCCGACCCGACCGTGTGGGGGCTCGGCCGCTACATCCCGCGGATCCAGCGCGTCAACGAGCAGGTCCCCGAGCTCACCATCATCGTGGCGACGGGCATCTACACCTACAACGACGTCCCGTTCCAGTTCCTCCACCGGGGCCCGGGCACGATGATGGACGAGGGCGCCGACCCGATGATCGCCGGCTTCACCCGGGATCTCACCGAGGGCATCGCCGGCACGGGGGTCAGGGCCGCGTTCCTCAAGTGCGCGATCGACGCCCCCGGCCTGACCCCGTCCGTCGAGCGGATCCTGCGGGCCGTCGCCGCCGCGCACCGCGAGACGGGCGCGCCGGTCACCGTCCACACCGAGAGCTCGATCCACGCGGGACGGACGGTCGTCGACCTGCTCGGCAAGGCGGGCGTGGACCTCGCCAAGGTCGTCATCGGGCACGCCGGCGACAGCAACGACCTCGACTACCTGATGGAGCTGGCCGACACGGGCGCGATCCTCGGCATGGACCGGTTCGGGCTGGACATCATCAACCCGACCGCGGAGCGGGTGCGCACCGTCGCGTCCCTGTGCGAGCGCGGCTACGCCGACCGTATGGTCCTCAGCCACGACGCGAGCTGCTTCATCGACTGGTTCGGCCCCGACCCCGCGACGGTGCCCGCGCTGCAGCCGAACTGGAACTACCGGCACATCAGCGACGACGTCCTGCCCGCGCTGCGCGCCGCCGGCGTCTCCGACGCGCAGATCGACCAGATGCTCGTCGAGAACCCCCGGCGCTACTTCACCCGCTGACCCCCGGCCGTCTCCCCCGGCCCGACCCCCAGATCACCCAACGACTATTCGCCAGGAATCGGGAATCATGGGAGGAAATCGAGGGAGGAGGCACCGAGGTGAGCGAGCACCCCGCGCGGCACGGAACCCGTACCGCGATCGCGTTGCTCCTGGTCACGGTGCCCGCCTTCCTCGTCCCCGGCTGCCGCACGGTGGAGACCGGCGGCGCGCGGGACGTCCCGCCGCCCGTCGAGGCCACCACGGCCAAGCCCGCCAAACCCAGCGGGCGGCGGCCCGGCGTCGTCAACATCGAGACCGAGCAGACGCTGAACGGCACCCGCGCCGCCGGGACGGGCATCCTGCTCACCCCGTCCGGCCTCGTCCTGACCAACAACCACGTGATCCAGGGCGCCACCACGATCAAGGGCACCGACACCGACAACCGCCGCACCTACACCGCGCGGGTCGTCGGCTACGACCGGACGGGCGACATCGCGGTGATCGGCTTGTCCGGCGCGTCCGGGCTGAAGCCGGCCGCGTTCGCCTCCGCGGCCGGCGCGGCGGTCGGCGACACGGTCACCGCCGTCGGCAACGCGGGCGGCAAGGGCGGGACGCCCACGGTCGTCACCGGCAGGGTCACCGCCCTGCAGCAGTCCGTCACCGCGCGCGACGACAGCAACGGGTCGTCCGAGCGGCTCACCGGCCTGATCGAGACGAACGCCCCGATCAAGCCGGGCGACTCCGGCGGCCCGCTGCTCGACACCGGCGGCAAGGTCATCGGGATCAACACGGCCGCGTCCGCCGGGTACTCGATGAAGGGCACGCAGCAGAAGAGGGACCACCGCGGCTACGCCATCCCGTCCGACCGGGCGCTGGAGATCGCCCGGCAGATCCAGCGGGGCGAGGCTTCCTCGACCGTGCACATCGGCCGGACGGCCATGCTCGGGGTCAAGGTCCGTTCCAACGGCCGGTCCCCCGGCGCGCTGGTCGCCGAGATCGTGCCCGGGAGTCCCGCCGAGACCGCGGGCGTCCCGGTCGGCGCCGCCATCGTCACCTTCGGCGGAAGCGCGGTCGACTCCCCGTCCACCCTCACGGCCCTGATGCAGGCCCGCCACCCCGGTGACGTCGTCCGCATCGAATGGGCGACCCGCCAGGGCGACCGCGCGGCGGCCACCCTCCGCCTGACCGAGGGCCCCCCTCAGTAACGCGCCGAACAGGCGTAACGTGCGACAGTGGGATGGTCGGCCGACTACGAGGATGGTTCCCATGACGCGCAAAGCCCCCGCCGACGACTTCGACGACTCGGGCCTTGAGGTCTCGAAACCGAAGACGTGGGCGGCCGGCGTTCCGGGGGTCACGGCCGCGCTGCGGCAGTCGTACGAGCAGATGGGCGTGCGGCGGACGGCGCTGACGCTCCTGCGCGTCAACCAGAAGCAGGGCTTCGACTGCCCGGGCTGCGCCTGGCCGGAGGGCGACCACCGGCACATCGCGGAGTTCTGCGAGAACGGGGCGAAGGCCGTCGCGGAGGAGGCGACGACGCGGCGCGTCACCCGGGAGTTCTTCGCCGAGCACACCGTCGCCGAACTGGCCGGGCGGTCCGACCACTGGCTCGGGCAGCAGGGGCGGCTGGCCGAGCCGATGCTGAAGCGCGCCGGTTCCGAGCACTACGAGCCGGTGTCGTGGGACGAGGCGATCGGGCTGCTGGCGTCCGAGCTGAACGCGCTGGAGTCGCCGGACGAGGCCGTCTTCTACACCTCGGGCCGGACGAGCAACGAGGCCGCGTTCGCCTACCAGCTGTTCGCCCGCGCGTTCGGCACCAACAACCTGCCGGACTGCAGCAACATGTGCCACGAGTCGTCCGGGTCCGCGCTGAGCGAGACGATCGGCATCGGCAAGGGCTCGGTGCTGCTGGAGGACCTCTACCAGGCCGATCTCATCTTCGTCGTCGGCCAGAACCCGGGGACGAACCACCCGCGCATGCTGTCGGCGCTGGAGCGGGCGAAGAAGGAGGGCGCCCGCGTCGTCGCCGTCAACCCGCTGCCCGAGGCCGGGCTGATGCGGTTCAAGAACCCGCAGCGCCCGTCCGGGGTGACCGGTCAGGGAACGATGCTCGCCGACCGGTTCCTGCAGATCCGGCTGAACGGCGACCTCGCGCTGTTCCAGGCGCTGAACCGGATGCTGCTGGAGTCGGACGCGCCGGACGCCATCGACCGCGGGTTCCTCGACGCCCACGCGCACGGATTCGACGCCTTCCAGAAGCACGTCCTCGGCCTGGACTGGGACGACGTGCTGGAGGCGACCGGCCTGACCCGGGGCGAGATCGCCGCGACGCTCGGCGACGTCCTCGCCGCGAAGCGGATCATCGTCTGCTGGGCGATGGGCCTCACCCAGCACCGCAACTCGGTCCCGACGATCCGCGAGGTCGTCAACTTCCTGCTGCTGCGCGGCAACATCGGCCGTCCCGGCGCGGGCGTCTGCCCGGTGCGCGGCCACTCCAACGTGCAGGGCGACCGGACGATGGGCATCTGGGAGAAGCCGAAGCCCGCCTTCCTGGACGCGCTGGCCGCCGAGTTCGGGTTCGAGCCGCCGCGCGAGCACGGGGTGGACACCGTGGACGCGATCCGCGCCATGCGGGACGGCAGGGCCAGGGTGTTCCTCGGCATGGGGGGCAACTTCGTCCGCGCCACCCCCGACTCCGCCGTGACCGAGGCGGCGCTGCGGAACTGCCGGCTCACCGCCCAGATCTCCACGAAGCTCAACCGCTCGCACGCGGTGACCGGTGAGCTGGCGCTGATCCTGCCGACGCTCGGCCGAACCGAGCGCGACGAGCAGGAGACCGGGCCGCAGTTCGTGTCCGTCGAGGACTCGATGGGCATGGTGCACGCCTCCCGCGGCCGCCTGGCCCCGGCGTCGGAGCACCTGGTGTCGGAGGTCGCGATCGTCTGCCGGCTCGCGCGGGCCGCGCTGCCGGGCGCGGGCATCGACTGGGCGGCGATGGAGCGCGACTACGACGTGATCCGCGACCACGTCTCGCGGGTCGTCCCCGGATTCGCCGCCTACAACGCCCGCGTCCGGGAGCCGGGCGGCTTCACCCTCCCGCACGCGCCCCGCGACGAGCGCAGGTTCCCGACCGCGACCGGCAAGGCCAACCTGACGGTGAACGAACTGGAGGTCCTGCGGGTCCCGGAAGGGCGGCTGCTGCTGCAGACCGTCCGGAGCCACGACCAGTACAACACCACCATCTACGGGCTGGACGACCGGTACCGCGGCATCAAGGCGGGACGCCGCGTCGTGTTCGTCAACCCGGCCGACCTGTCCGGGCTCGGGATCGCCGACGGCGCCATGGTCGACCTCGTCTCCGAGTGGTCGGACGGCGCCGAGCGCCGCGCCCCCGCCTTCCGCGTCGTCTCGTACCCGACCGCGCCGGGCTGTGCGGCCGCGTACTTTCCGGAGACGAACGTCCTGGTTCCGCTCGACAGCACCGCCGAGGTCAGCAACACCCCGACGTCCAAGTCCGTCGTCGTCCGCCTGGAACCGGCGGCCGCGGAGGCGTAGGCCATCCGGTCGCCCGGAGCACGGCGGCGGTCTAGGCTCGATCCATGACGAACCTCCCCGAGCATGCCGGGACGCCCGGAGCGCCGGAGATGCGGGCCGGCGACGCCGACCGCGAGCGGGTCGCGCAGGTCCTGCGGGACGCCGCCGGCGAGGGGCGGCTGACGCTGGCCGAGCTGGACGAGCGGCTGGACGCGGTCTACGCGGCCAAGACCTACGCCGATCTGGAGCCGATCACCCGCGACCTGCCGGCGGCGGGCACGGCGGCGCCGCCGGTGCCGGCGACCGGGGCGGACTGGCGGCCGGTCGAGGGCGCGCCGTCCTGGCGGATCGGCATCGGGATCATGAGCGGGTTCCAGCGCTCGGGCGTGTGGAACGTGCCGCGCAGGTTCAGCGCGTTCGCGTTCTGGGGCGGCGGGAAGATCGACCTGCGCGAGGCCCGGTTCGACGAGGGCCAGGTGACGATCCGGGCGCTGGCGATCATGGGCGGGTTCGAGATCATCGTGCCGGACGACATCACCGTGCACGTCAAGGGCCTCGGGATCATGGGCGGGTTCGACCAGCGGGCGAGCGGGCCGGGCGTGCCCGGCTCCCCCACGGTCGTCGTGAAGGGCCTGGCGTTCTGGGGCGGCGTCGGCGTCAAGCGCCGCAAGTCCAGCCGGCAGAAGAAGCGCCGGAAGGAACTGGACTCCGACTAGCGGGCACTGGACTCCGACTGGCCGGCACTGGAGCCCGGCTGGGCCGCGAGGCGGTCGAGCCACTCGCCGAGCAGGGCCGCCTCGGCGCCCGTCAGATCGGGCGGCGGAGCGGCGGCCAGCGCGCCCCGCAGCGCGGCCGCCCTCAGGGCCACCGCGTCGGTGAGCGGGGACGCGTCGGGCGGGACGGTGACGGCCGCGAGGACCGCCTCCCGTGTCCGGACGGAGGTCTCCCGGTCCGCCTCCTCGCCGGCGGGGTTCGCGATGAGCGTGAGGGTGACGCCGGTTCCCGCGGAGTGGAGGACGCGCGCGGCGGTCTCGACCGGCACGCGGAGGCGGCCCGCGCGCGCGATGGCCTCGACCAGCCCGAGCAGGAGGCCGTGCGCCTCCTTCGCGGCGGCCGGGGTGCGCGACGTCCCGTACATCAGCGTGTAGAACGCCGGGTGGGTGACGCCGTACTCGACGTGCAGGTCCCAGCCGCGGCGCAGGTCCTCGACCGGGTCGCCGGTGGTGCCCTGCGCGCGCTTGCTCGCCAGGTACTCCTCGAACCCGTGCGCCGCGACCGCGTCGAACAGGCCCTGCTTGTCGCCGAAGTGGTGGTAGAGGGTCGGCGCCCCGACGCCCGCGGCGGCGCACACGGCCCGCGTCGAGACGGGCTCGCCGTTCGCCTCGGTGAGCAGCCGCGCCGCGGCGCGCACGATCCGGTCCCGTGTGGCGAGGTCCTTCTGAGCTGTCACAACAACGATGTTACAGAAATTTCCGAATCATCGCTATGCGAACGGCGTGTAGCGTGACTATAGTCCTGCTTATACCAACGCTATGGGCGGCCGCGGGCCGTCACGAGACATGAGAGGGGGCGCCGCCATGCGCAGCGCCGTTCTTACCGCACCCGGCAAGCCGCTGGAGATCGTCGAGCGGGAGGTGCCCGAACCTGGCCCCGGCGAGATCCTCGTCAAGGTCACCGCCTGCGGGATGTGCTACTCCGAGGTCAACCACCTGCGGGGCCACTACCCGTTCGGGACGTTCCCCGCCGTCCCCGGGCACGAGATCAGCGGTGTCGTCGCCGCGCTCGGCGAGGGCGTCGGGTGGCCCGAGGTCGGCACCCCGGTCGGCGCCGGATGGATCCACGGGTCGTGCGGGCACTGCGACCAGTGCGTGCGGGGCGACCAGATCCTCTGCACCGGGGCGCCCAAGCAGGTCAACGGCGTCACCACCGACGGCGGCTACGCCGAGTACTTCGTGGGCAGCGCCGGTTTCGTCACCCCGCTGCCGGACGGCCTCGACCCGGTCGCGGGCGCGCCGCTGATGTGCGCCGGGATCACCGCGTTCAACGGGCTCCGGCAGGCCGGGGCCGCCGCCGGCTCGAAGGTCGCCGTGCTCGGCACCGGCGGCGTCGGGACGATGGCGCTCCGGTTCGCCGCCGCCATGGGCGCCCGCGTCGCCGTGGTGTCCCGGTCGCGCCGCGCCGAGAAGGAGACGCTGGACGCCGGCGCCGAACTGTTCGTCGCGACCGCCGAGCAGGATCCGGCCGAGGAGCTGCGGGCGTGGGGCGGCGCGGACCTGGTGGTCAACACCGCGCCCGACACCGCGACCGGCCTCGCCGCGTTCGGCGGCCTGCGCCCGGACGGCACCCTGCTCTACCTCGGCATGGGCGCCGAGAACGTGAGCGTGCCGCCGGCGGCGCTCGTCATGAACCGGCTGCGGGTGATGGGCGTGCCGTCCGGTTCCCCGCACGACCTGCGCGACACGCTCGCGTTCGCGACGGCGCACGGGATCGTCCCCGAGGTCAGGCCCGTCACGCTGGACGAGGCCCCCGGCGTCCTCGCCGCGATGGACGAGGGCACCAGCCGGGGCCGCGCCGTCATCACCTTCGCGTGAAGGCCGTCCAGGGGCGCGCCCGCTCGTAGGCGGCACAGGCGGCCATGACCAGGGCGTCGGCATGCCGGGCGCCGACGACCTGAAGGCCGATGGGCAGGCCGCCGGACGTGAAGCCGCACGGCAGGCTCGCCGCCGGCTGCTGGGTCATGTTGAACGGGTAGGTGAAAGGGGTCCAGCTCGTCCAGCGCGGGGACTGGGAGCCCGGCGGGACCTCCAGGCCGGCCTCGAACGGGGCGATCGGCATCGTGGGGGTGAGGAGCAGGTCGTACCGCTCGTGGAACAGGCCCATGATGCGGCCGAGCTCCATGCGGCGGGCCGTGGCGGTGAGGTACTCGACGGCCGAGTACCGCGCGCCCTGCCCGCAGATCTCCCGCAGCCCCGGATCGAGCCGCGCGAACTCCTCCGGCGACAGGTGCTCGACGACCTTGGCGGCCCCGGCGAACCACAGGGTCTCGAACTCCTCCACCGGGTCGCCGCCGAAGCCGGGGTCGGCCTGCTCGACCTTCGCGCCCAGCTCGGTGAAGACCTCGGCGGCGGCCGCCACGGACGCCGCGATCTCCGGGTCCACCCGCGCGAACCCGAGGTCGGGGCTGAACGCGACGCGAAGCCCGGTCAGGTCGTCCGGCCCGCCCTCGTGGAACGGCACGTCCGGCGGCGGCAGCGCCGACCAGTCGCGGCCGTCGGCGCCGCAGACCGCGTCGAGCAGCAGCGCCGCGTCCGCCACGGTGTTCGTCATCGGGCCGATGTGCGCGAGCGTGCCGAACGGGCTCGCCGGGTAGTGCGGGATGCGGCCGTACGTCGGTTTGATCGTGAAGGTGCCGGTGAACGCGGCGGGGATGCGCACCGAGCCGCCGCCGTCGGTGCCGAGGGCGAGCGGCGCCATGCCCGCCGCGACGGCCGCCGCGGCGCCGCCGCTCGACCCGCCCGGCGTGCGGGACGTGTCCCACGGGTTGCGGGTGACGCCGGTGAGCGGGTTGTCCGTGACGCCCTTCCAGGCGAACTCGGGCGTGGTCGTCTTGCCGGCGAACACCGCGCCCTGCTCGCGGAGGCGGGCGACGGACGGCGAGTCCTCGTCCCACGAGCGGTCCGGGTCGATCGTCGTGGAGCCGCGCAGCGTCGGCCAGCCGCGGGTGAGCAGGACGTCCTTGATGGAGACGGGCACGCCGTCCAGCGGACCGAGGGTCGCGCCGCGGCGCCACCGGTCCGCCGCCCCGCGGGCCATGTCGAGCGTGGTCTCCTCGTCGACGAGGCAGAACGCGTTGAGCTCCGGGTCGTCCCGCCTGATCCGGGCCAGGACGGCCTCGGCGGCCTCGACCGGGGAGAGCGTCCCGGCCTCGTACGCCGCACGCAGTTCGGTCGCGGTCAGATCGGCCGCGTCACTCATGGCTACCCCCTCTGATTCGAGCCCGCCCGCGGACCCGACCCGACATAGCCGAGCCGCTTGTCCACGACGTTGCGCAGCTGACGGCCGGACACATAGCGGCCGAGGTTGTCGGCGAACAGCCGGACCAGCTCGTCGCGCCAGCCGATCACGTCGCCGGACATGTGCGGGGAGACGATCACGTTCGGCATCTCCCAGAGGGGCGAGGACGGCGGCAGCGGCTCGTCCTCGAAGACGTCGAGCGCCGCGCCCGCGATCCGGCCGGCGCGCAGCGCCTCGACCAGGTCGGGCTCGGCCACCAGCCCGCCGCGTCCCACGTTGATCAGCCGCGCGGACGGCCGCATCCGGTCCAGCGTCGCGGCGTCGACCATGCCGCGGGTCTGCGGGGTGAGCGGCGCGGCGAGCACGACGTAGTCGGCGTCGGCGAGCACCTGGTCCAGCCGCTCGATCGAGTGGACGACGCCGAAGTCGGGGTCGGCGTCGCGTGCGGTGCGGCCGGCGCCGGCGACGGCGAGCCCGGCCGCGGACAGCCGGCGCCCGATCGCGCGCCCGATCGGCCCGGTGCCGACGACGAGCGCATGGGCACCGGTGATCCGCTCGGTCTCGCGGTGCAGCCAGCGCCGCTCGCCCTGCAGCCGGACGGTGGTGTGCAGGTCCTTGGCGAAGGCGATCACCAGCCCGAGGACGTACTCGGCGATGGGTTCGTCGAACACTCCTCGCGAGTTGGTGATAATCGTCTCACTCTCGACGAGGCCGGGGAACATCAGCCGGTCGACGCCGGCGCTCGCGATGTGCACCCAGGCCGGGCCTCCCTCGGACGGCCACGCGGCGGCGACCGCGTCCGACAGGAAGTCCCACATGAACAGGGCGTCGGCGCCCGGAAGCGCCTCGGCCAGCTCTGTTTCGCCCACGTAACGGAGGCGCGCGAGGCGCTCGGCCTCGGCCATGCCGCGCGGCTGGACGTCCCCGACCAGCACCACCACGTCGGGCCGCCCTGCGCGGGCGTGCTGAACAGACTGCATGGGTGTCACTTCCGGGGTGTGCGGAGTTTACGAGAAGGCAACTCGGGGAGGCATTGACACGCTAGAAAGCGTTCGTAGGATTGTCAACAATCAGCGCGGTGCACCGCGGCCCCGGTCACCGCACTGAAACGTGTGCTGCAAGACCGTCGCAACCTGCCCAGCACGGCCAGGACGGATCCCAGAGCGCTCTGACTAAGCCCCCTCCGGGGGTGTGGGGGTGCGCCCTCGCAAACATGGAGAGTCCTTTCGGGTGGCGACGCTCTCGCCCACCCCTGTTCACGGGGAGGTACCAGCATGCCCAAGCTCATGACCATCACTCTGGAGCGCCGCGGTGTTTCGTGCGTCGCGGAACTGCTGGAGAAGGACGCGCCTCGTACCTGCGAAGCGGTCTGGCGCTCCTTGCCTCTCGGTGGCGAGGCGTACCACGCGAAGTACGCGCGCAACGAGGTGTACACGATGGTCGAACGGTTCTCCGAGGAAGAGGTCGGCCTGGAGAACACCACCGTCACCCCCATCCCGGGCGACGTCGTCTACTTCTCCTTCACCGGCGGGATGCTCGACCGGAAGTTCAAGGAGGAGAAGAACATCCACGGGTTGCCCGGCGTCATCGACCTCGCCATCTTCTACGGCCGCAACAACCTGCTGCTGAACGGCGACGTCGGCTGGGTGCCCGGCAACGTGTACGCGACGATCGTCGACGGACTCGACCGGATGGCGGAGGCGTGCAACGACGTCTGGCGATCCGGCGGCGTCGGTGAGCGTCTCGTCTACGCCCGTGCCGAGTCCTAGAGCGGTGGGCACGCAGATGACATTCGACCCCACGCTGGTCGTCGGCCCCGAGCTGCTCGCGCAGCACGGCATCGGCGTGGTCGCGCCGTTCGACTTCGCGCTCGACCGTGAGTTGTGGCGCTGGACGCCCGACGACGTGTCGCTGTTCATGACCCGGCTGCCGTACGTCCCGGTGCCGGTCACGGTCGAGATGGCCTCCGCGCTGTCCGACCAGTCCATCGTCCGGCAGGCGACCCGGGACGTCCTCGCCCCCGAGCCGCTCGCGGTCGCCTACGCCTGCGCGTCCGGCAGCTTCATCCGCGGCAAGGCGGGCGAGCTGGAGCTGCACCAGTCCATGACAGCGGCGGGAGCGCCGGTGTCGACGACGACCTCGGGCGCGCTCGTGGAGTCGCTCCGGCTGCTCGGCGTGTCGCGCATCGCGGTCGTCACGCCGTACATCGACGCGGTCACCGAGCGGCTCGTGTCCTTCCTCGGCGAGTACGGCATCGAGGTGGTGTCGTCGGTCGGGATGGGGCTGCTCAGCCACATCTGGAAGGTCGGGTACGGCGAGATCGTGTCGGCGGTGTCGACGGTGGACGCCCCGGAGGCCGAGGCCGTCTTCATCAGCTGCACGAACGTCCCGACGTACGACATCATCGCGCCGCTCGAGCAGATGATCGGCAAGCCGGTGCTGACCGCCAACCAGGTGACGATGTGCTCGGCGCTGCGCGCGATGGGCCGCTCCGCGGCCGGTCCCGGGCAGTCGCTGGTGCAGCTCGCCCCGACCACGGCGGCCTGACCGCCATGATCCGCGAAGGTAGGGTTGACCGCGACATGCCGCATAACAGGTTGAGCGCCGGGTTCCTGTACCCGGGCTACAGCGCCGAGGACGAGTATCCGGCCATCGAGCGCGCCCTCGGCGGCGTCAGCCTGCCGGTCGTCCACACGCTGATGCGCGAGGACGCGCACCGCGTCGACGCGCTGCTCGACATCGGCGGCGCCGACGTGCTGGGCGAAGGTGCCCGCACGCTGCGCGCCATGGGTGTGAAGGCCGCCGTGTGGGCGTGCACCAGCGGGAGCTTCGTGTTCGGCTGGGACGGCGCGGCGCAGCAGGTCGCGGGCGTGCGGGAGGCCGCGGGCGTGCCCGCGTCCAGCACGTCGTTCGCGTTCGTGCACGCGGCGCGGGCGCTCGGCGTGACGCGGGTCGCGGTCGCCGCGACCTATCCGTCCGACGTCGCCGAGCGGTTCGTCGCGTTCCTCGGCCACGCAGGCATCGAGGTGGTGGCGCTGTCCTGCCGGGGCATCGTCACCGCCGCCGAGGTCGGCACCCTCGGGCGCGACGAGGTGCTCGCGTTCGTCGCGGCCAACGACCATCCGGACGCCGAGGCGGTGCTGGTGCCCGACACCGCGCTGCACACCGTGTCCTGGCTCGACGAGCTGGAGGCGCGCGTCGGCAAGCCGGTGCTGACCGCCAACCAGGTGAGCGTGTGGGAGGGGCTGCGACTCGCGTCCGGCCCGGGGGGACTCCCGCCGCGCACCGGGCTGGGCCGGCTGTTCGCCGTCCCGGCCACCGTCCCCGCCGGTCCCGCCGAACAGGGGGCCGAGCAGGGGCGACATACCTGACAGCTATGACGAAAGGGGCCCCGGGCATGGGCCGGTTGGGTGAGCTGGAACCTGTCCCCCGCAAGTCGACCGTCGAGATCGTCTCGGACGAGCTGCGTTCGGCGATCATGTACGGATCGCTGGAGCCCGGCGCGCAGCTCGGCGAGGCCGAGCTCGCCGCGCGCCTCGGCATCAGCCGCGGCCCGCTCCGCGAGGCGATGCAGCGGCTGGTCCAGGAGGGCCTGCTCGTCAGCGAGCCGCACCGCGGCCTGTTCGTGATCACGCTGGACGAGGGGGACGTCGAGGACGTCTACCTCGCCCGGCTCGCGATCGAGCGCGAGGCATGCCAGCTGATCATGGAGCGGAACCGGGGCGAGGCGGTCGCCCGGCTCACCGAGGCCCTGGAGGCGCTGGTCGAGGCGGCGCGCCAGCGGGACCGCGTCGCGATGAGCGATGCCGACCAGGCGTTCCACGAGGTGCTGGTCAGCTCGTCCGGCAGCCCCCGGCTGGAGCGGATGGCGCACACGCTGCTCGTGGAGACCCGCATGTGCCTGAACGCGCTGCAGGACACCTACCCCGAACCCGCCGACCTCGTCGAGGAGCACCGCAGGCTCGTCGACGCGATCGGGGACGGGGAGGAGGAGCGGCTGCTGACCCTCATCGAGGAGCACATGACCGACTCCATCGACCGGCTCCGCGTGTCTTAACCAGGTCCCCTGGACATCCGAGCCCGGGGGCACATAGATTGCAGATTGTCGACAATCTACCGGAGGGATGCATGGCTACGCTGTCACCCCTGCTGAAGCAGGCCACCCCCGTCCTCGCCGAGCGCGGCGAGGGCGTGTACCTGTACGACGCCGACGGCCGCCGGCACCTGGACTTCACCGCGGGCATCGGCGTCACCAACACCGGCCACTGCCACCCGCGCGTGGTCGAGGCCGCGCAGAAGCAGGTCGGGACGCTGATCCACGGGCAGTACACGACGGTCATGCACCGGCCGCTGCTGCGGCTCGTCGAAGCGCTCGGCGAGGTCCTTCCCGACGGCCTGGACTCGCTGTTCTTCCTCAACAGCGGCAGCGAGGCCGTCGAGGCGTCCATCCGGCTGGCCCGGCACGCGACCGGGCGGCAGAACATCGTCGTCTTCCACGGCTCCTTCCACGGCCGGACGATGGGCGCCGCCGCGCTCACCACGGCGGGCACGAAGTTCCGCGCGGGCATCGGCCCGCTGATGCCGGGCGCCGCCATCGCCCCGTTCCCGCAGGCGTTCCGGTACGGCTGGCCGGAGGAGGAGGCCACCCGGTTCGCGCTGCGCGAGCTCGACTACCTGCTCGCCACCGCCAGCCCCGCGTCCGACACCGCCGCGTTCATCGTCGAGCCCGTGCTCGGCGAGGGCGGCTACATCCCCGCGCCGCCCGCGTTCCTCGAAGGGCTGCGGGAGCGCGCCGACCGGCACGGCATCCTGCTGATCATGGACGAGGTGCAGACCGGGTTCGGGCGGACCGGCCGGTTCTGGGGGCACGAGCACTCGGCGGCCCGTCCGGACGTCCTGATCACGGCGAAGGGTCTGGCCAGCGGGTTCCCGCTGTCGGCGATCGCGGCGCCGACGGCGCTGATGGAGAAGGCCCGCCCGGGGTCGCAGGGCGGGACGTACGGCGGCAACGCCGTCTCGTGCGCCGCCGCGCTCGCCACCCTCCAGGTCATCGCCGACGAGGACCTCGTCGGCAACGCGGCCCGGCAGGGCGCGCGGCTGAGCGACGGGCTCCGCAAGGTCGCCGCCGACCATCCGGAGATCGGCGACGTGCGCGGCCTTGGGCTGATGCAGGCCGGCGAGTTCACCACGCCGGACGGCGAGCCCGACGCCGCCGCCGCGGCGCGGGCGCACAATGCGGCCGCGGAGCGCGGGCTCCTACTGCTGACCTGTGGCGCCTACGGCAACGTCGTCCGGATGATCCCGCCGCTGATCGTCACGGCGGAGCAGATCGACGACGCGCTCGGCATCTGGTCGCACGCCGTGGCGGACGCGGTCGGCTGACCTGAGGCACGGCGGGCGGCGCCCGGTGGCGAGAGGACGAGGCCACCGGGCGCCGCTGTCATTGGGCGGGCTCAGCCGAGCGGGTCGCCGCAGTCGATGGGCCAGTACGGCCCCCAGATGTCGAGCGAGTTCAGCACGAACTTGATCATTACCGGGTCGAAGGCGATGCCGACGTGGGCGTTGGTGTCGTTCGCGCACTTGTCCTGCAGGAGCACGTTCTGCGCGTTCGACCCGTTGAGGAACTCCGACGTGTAGGGCGTGACGACCTCGTCGTACTTCGTGGACAGCACGATGTAGGTGGGGCCGGGAACGGTGTCGCCGCCCTCGTTCAGTTTCTTCAGGAAGTCCGAGCCGACGATCTGCTGGCCCGCGGCGGGCGCGGCCTTCACGACCGCCTGCGTGATGCCGAGCAGGCTGCCCAGTTCGACCAGCCCCGACATGTTGGTGCCGTGGTTGGACGGGACGACCCCGACGAGTTTGCCCACCTTCGCGGCCCCGCCGAGGAACTTCAGGTAGTACCGCGGCATCATGCCGCCCTGCGAATGCCCGACGATGTCGACCTTGGACGACCCGGTCGAGGCGATCACCCTGTCGACGAAGGCGGACAGTTCCCCGGCCGACGTGGGAATGTCGTTGATCCCCTGGATGGGGCCGTCCTTCGGGCCGCCGTAATTGAGGGCGTAGACGCAGTAGCCGGCCTTCTTCAGCGCCGGGGAGAGCTTCTGCCAGTTGAACGCCATGTTCTCGAACGTGCCGTGCACGAGCACCACCGGACGCGGGTGGAGGAACGAGGGCCTGCAGTTCCAGTCGTTCGCCCCCTCGGGGCTCGTCTCGGCGTGCGCGGCGGGCGCGACCATTCCGGCCATGCCGGACGCGGCCGAAACCGTCGCGGCGATGACCGCCCATGAACGGAGCCGTCTGAAACGCATGTGCATCTCCCTAATGCGGGCACGACGAAAAGGCCGGGCGTCCGGCATTTCGATTCGTCGTGGTCGGGGTGGAGTGCCCACAAGGTACGGCCGCTTTCCGGCGCGGTCTTGTACGACGACCGCCGGTTACCCCGGGGAAATTGTCAGGCGTCTCACAATCGGCTCGGCCGGCACACCGCTCGACCTGCGCGTTCAGTCACGGGTGAGCCCGTCGACGAGCGCGCGCAGCCCGTCGAGGTAGGTGTCCTGCGCGGTGAGCGTCGCCCAGCGGCCGGACAGGGACGCCAGCCTCGGCAGCGCCACCGGGTCGAGGTCGGCGAAGATCCGGTCGCGGTGGGTGGGCCGGTCGTCGCGGGCCCGCCTGCGGGCGGAGGCGGCGCGCACGAGCATCTCTCCGGCGGTGTAGTACCAGACCGCCCGGTAGCCGTGGACGGCCTGCTCGATGGTGAGGCCGCACTCCATCAGGGCGTCCACGATCCGCTCGTTGTACCAGAGCGCCTCCTCCGCCATCAGGTCGTCGGCGGTGAGCAGCTCCACGATCCAGGGGACGCCCGCCAGCGTCTCGCGGATGGCCGCGGCCAGGACGACGACGCGCTCGCGCGGGTCGGACGGCAGGTCGGGCCTGTGCAGCGACCGCGCGGCGTAGTCGTTCACCAGCAGCAGGAGGAGGTCCTCCTTGTCGCGCACGTGGTGGTAGAGCGCCATCGGCGTGCTGCCGACCTCCGTGGCCAGGCGCCGCATCGTCAGCTTGCCGACGCCCTCCTCGTCCACGATCCGGCGGGCGGTCTCGATGATCTCCGTGCGGGAGATGCGGGGCGGCCTGCCGCCGCCCCGCCGCTCTGGGGACGCCATCCCCTCATCATCGCCCATGCCCGCGGCGCGGGCTGGACAGCCGGGCGGAAGTCCGGCTAGGTTTTTATACATGTATAGAAACTCCAGACCTGGGGTCGTGCTGGCGGCAGCGTCCGTCGCCCAGTTCGTCGTCGCCCTGGACATGGCGGTGGTCAACGTCGCCCTGCCCGCGATCCGGACGTCCCTCGGCTTCGCCCCGGTCGACCTGGCCTGGGTCGTGCACGTCTACGCGCTCACCTTCGGCGGGTTCCTGCTGCTCGGCGGGCGGGCCGGCGACCTGTACGGACGGCGCCGGCTGTTCGTCCTCGGCCTCGCGCTCTTCGGTCTCTGCTCGCTCGCCGGCGGTCTGGCCCAGGCGCCCTGGCAGCTCGTCGCCGCCCGCGCCGGGCAGGGCCTCGGCGCCGCGGCCGTCGCCCCGGCCGCCCTCGCCCTGCTGACGACCACGTTCGAGGGCCGCGCCCGCGTCCGGGCGCTCGGCGTCTGGAGCGCCGTGAACGCGGCGGGCGGGGCGCTCGGCGTCCTCGCCGGCGGCGTCCTGACCGAGTACGCGGGCTGGCGCTGGGTGATGCTGATCAATCTGCCCATCGTCGCGGCCGCCCTGGCGCTCGTCCCAGCGGGAGTCCCCGCGCAGGCGCGTACCGCCGCACGGGAGCGGATGGACGTGCTCGGCGCGGTGCTCGCCACCGGCGGCATCGGGCTGCTGGTCTTCGGCGTCGTCCGCACCGGCACCCGCGGCTGGACGTCCACGGCGACGATCGCCACCCTCGCCACGGCGTTGATCATTCTCGCGGCGTTCGTGTTCGCCGAGTCCAGGTCACCGGCCCCGCTCGTCCGCCTCGGCCTCCTGCGCGGCCGCTGGGTGGCCGGCGCGAACCTGATCGTTTTCCTCGCCGCCGCGGGCCAGTTCGCCGCCTTCTACTTCGTGTCCCTCTACCTTCAGGAGATCCTGCACCTGGGAGCGGCCGCGACCGGCGCCGCGTTCCTGCCCTTCTCCGCCGGGCTGGTGGCCGGATCCGTGGTCGCCACCCGCGTCACCTCGGCCCGCTCGCCGCGCGCGTCCCTGATCCCGGGCGGCCTGCTCGCCACCGCGGGCCTCGGCTGGTTCGCGCTCATCAGTCCCGGCGGCGGCTTCCTCACCGACGTCCTCGGCCCGTCCCTGCTGTGCAGCGTGGGCACCGGTCTCGTCCTCGCCCCGGTCGCCGTCGCGGGCACCACCGGCGTCGCCCCCGGCGAGGCGGGGATGGCCTCGGGCCTGCTCAACAGCTCCCGCCAGCTCGGCGGCTGCATCGGCCTGGCGGCCCTGGCAACCGTCGCCGCCCACCACACCGGCGACGCCACGACCGAATCCGCCCTCAACAACGGCTACGCCCTGGCCCTCACCATCTCCGCAACCCTCTTCCTCCTGGCGACCGCATTCGCTGTCGCTCTCCCCCGCACCCTGCCCCGCGTCCCCCGTCAGGAACCGCGCCCCGTCGGCCGGGAGAATTCACAAAAGAACACATCACCACAACCGTGATGAGATCTCTGTCTGAGGGGCCGAGGGCGGCCGGTGTGTCGTGGTCGCCGGGCGCCCTCGGGGTCAGGCCTGGGCCACCGCGCCTTCCTTGAGGAGGGTGTCGGTGTCTTCGAAGCCCAGGTCGTCCAGGATGGCGCGGGTCTGGCCGCCGGGGAGGACGGGGACGCCGGCGGTCTCGGTGGTGGTGCGGGAGAAGCGGGGGGCCGGGGCGGGCTGGCGGTGGCCGGCCAGGTCCGGGAAGACGTCGCGGGACGTGTTGTAGGGGTGCTCGGCGGCCTCGGCCATGGAGAGGACGGGGGCCACGCAGGCGTCGCTCGGAACGAAGATCTCCGTCCACTCGTCGCGGGTCTTCGTCCGGAAGACGGCGGCGAAGCGGTCGCGCATGGCCGGCCATCCGGCGCGGTCGTACTGGGCCGGGAGGTCCTCCTCGTCCAGGCCGGCGCGGCGGAGGAACTCGGCGTAGAACTGGGGCTCGATGGCGCCGACGGCCATGTGCCGGCCGTCGGAGGTCTCGTAGACGTCGTACCAGGGGGCGCCTGTGTCGAGCATGTTGACGCCGCGGCGGTCCTCCCAGATCCCGCCCGCGAGGAAGCCGTGGATGAAGGTCGACAGGTGCGCGGTGCCGTCCACGATGGCGGCGTCGACGACCTGGCCGCGGCCGCTCGTCCGGGATTCCAGCAGGGCGGACAGGACACCGACGACCAGGTACATGCTGCCGCCGGCGAAGTCGCCGAGCAGGTTCAGCGGGACCTGGGGCGGACCGCCCGCGCGGCCGATGGCGTGCAGGGCGCCGGTGATGGCGATGTAGCCGACGTCGTGGCCGGCGGTCTGGGACAGCGGGCCCTCCTGGCCCCAGCCGGTCATCCGGCCGTAGACGAGGCGCGGGTTGCGGGCGAGGCAGTCGTCCGGGCCGATGCCGAGACGCTCGGTCACGCCGGGGCGGAACCCTTCGAGGAGGACGTCGGACTTCTCGGCGAGGCGGAGGACGACCTCCTTGCCGCGTTCGCTCTTGAGGTCGATCGCGATCGACCGCTTGCCGCGGTTGGTGAAGTCGGTGCCGCCGGTGGCCTCGCCGTCGCGGACGGCCGAGGCGCGGTCCACGCGGATCACGTCGGCGCCGAGGTCGGCCAGCAGCATCGCGGCGAACGGCCCCGGGCCGATCCCGGCCAGCTCGATCACCCGTACTCCGGAGAGCGGCCCCTTGCCCATCTGCGACTCCCTGAATCTCGTTCGGTCCCACCAGTGTGCCCGATCGAGGTAAGCGGGTGCTGATCGGGCCGTCCTAACGGGCGGTGAGGCGCACGGGCCCGTCCGGGGCGCCCGTGGCGACGAGGAGGCGGTTCCGCGTCGTCGGCCGGCGGACGCCGTCCGCATGCGGAACGAGGCCGCGTCCGGCCGCGGCCACGTAGTACCGGCGGCGGGACGGGGCGCGCCACCAGGTCCCGCTCACCGGGCGGCGCGCGTCGCAGGCACCCGTGGCCACGTCCTCCGCCGCGAGCAGCGTCGCGAAGGCCGCCGCGTCACCACCGGCGTACGTCAGCCGGGTGCAGACCCAGTCGGCGGACGGCCCGCCGTGCGGCAGCCTCCCCGACCAGAAGTCGAACGCCAGCGCCTCGGAGACCGCCTGTGCCGGACGGGGCGTCGCGCAGGCCAGGCGGTTCCAGAACTCCCGGGCGGTCCGGCCGAGGCGTGCCTGGCGGTCGGCGCCGCCCGGCCGGTGGGCAGGCGAGTGGTAGGTGAGGACGGTGCCGCGGGGGCCGCCGAGGTCGCCGACCGTCCGGGAGCCGAGGTGGAAGAGCGGGCCGCGCCCGCAGCCGGTGCCGGGGCGCACGGGCACGGTCACGCCGCCGGACACGGCGAGCCGCTGCCCGGCGAGCGTCTCCGGACGCGTCTCCCAGGGAGCGAGAAGGTAGCGGCCGCCGCCGAGGGCGATCGGGGCGGACGGGTCGGCGCCGGCGGTGACGACGTCCAGGCGGCCCGAGGCGTAGCGGGCCAGGAGGCCGCCACTGCGCATGACGGCGAGGGCCGCGCCGTCGAGGTGCCCGGCGAAGAGGAGCTGCGCGGTGCCGCCGCCGGCGCGGCGGCCGCCGGGCACGGCCGACCACGCGCCGGCGGCGCGTCCGGTGAACGCCCGGTCGCGGGCGAGGTCGCCGCGGGCGGGCCAGGCGTCGAGGGTGCGGGCACCGCGCGTCCAGGCGTCCGGCGCCGCCGCGACGAGGCGCAGCACGCGCGCGGACGCCTCGGGCGGCCCGCTCCGCTCGGTCAGGACCAGCGCCGCGGCCAGCGCGACGGTGAGGAGGGCGGCGGTGGCGAGCGGCAGCACGGAGCGGTTGCGGACCGGACGCAGCAGCACCGGCTCGAACCGGTCCTCACGGCGTAGCGGGGGCACCTCGACGGCCTCGGCGGCGCGGATCGCCGACCAGGGGTCGCGCACCCGCAGCTCGATCAGCTGGTCGCGGACGGCGTAGCGGGGCAGCCCCTCCACGTTCCGCAGCACGTAGGCGAGGCGGACGTGCGGTTCGAGCTTGGACAGCGCCGCCGTCAGCGCGGGATCGGGCAGCCGGGCGGGCAGCGCCCGCAGCCACGGGCCGAGCCCGATCTGGAGGCGGCGGGACGGGCGCAGCGCCCGGCGCAGCACGCGGGTGCGGCGGCGCGCGTGCCCCGCGGCGGAGCGGTCGCGGGCGCCGCGCGCACTGGTGTCCACGATCCGGCGGGCGATCGCCAGCCGGTAGACGCGCTTTCCCCTCCCCGGCAGAACGAAATACGCTATTCGGACAAGGTCGCCATAGGCCGATTTGGCCGGCGGCATTTCCGTCCGCGGATTCGTCATGACATCGTCCGTCACGGCGGGCCACTCCCTCTGGGCCGTTCCATCGTCGCGAATCCCGAGGTTAGGACGTATCGAGGCGCGCCTGGAGCGGAATTGGCACAAGGATTAACCAGGCCAATGGAAATGTCATCTCATTTCCGTACGAGACGCGGGGCGGCGGGCGGGGCCCGAGCGTCCCGGCGAGATCGGCCACGCCCGTTTCGTCCCCGTACTACGCTGTTGGCCGCCGGGGGAACCGCCCCGGGCCGCACGACATCGAATGATCGCGCCCCCGCCGCGACCCGGACGAGACGAGCAACGGAGAGGGATCCCCCGACCCATGACCGAGGACGTTCCTGGCTACCGGGTGCTGGAGCAGGTCGGCGAGGGCGGCTTCAGCGTCGTGTACCGCGCGCACCAGGAGCGACTCGACCGGATGGTCGCGCTGAAGGTCCTGTCGATCAGCGCGGTCGACGACGCGGCGATGCGGCGCTTCCAGCGCGAATGCAAGATCACCGGGCGGCTCAGCGGGCATCCGAACATCGTGACCGTGCTGGACACCGGCACCACCCGCTCCGGCCGTCCCTACATCGCGATGGAGTACTTCGAGCACGGCGCGCTCACCGACCGGCTCGCGCGGGAGGGGCCGCTGCCGGTCGCCGAGGTACTGCGGATCGGCGTGAAGATGGCGGGCGCGCTCGCCGCCACCCACGAGACCGACGTCCTGCACCGCGACGTCAAGCCGCAGAACGTGCTGCTGTCGCGGTACGGGGAGCCCGCGCTCGCCGACTTCGGCATCGCCCGCCTGGTCGACTCCTTCGACGCCACGCACACGCAGGCGTTCACCCCGCACCACGCGGCCCCCGAGGTGCTGGAGGGCCGGCCGCCCGGCGTCGGCTCCGACCTCTACTCGCTCGGCTCGACCCTGTACCAGCTCCTGGCCGGCAAGCCCGCGTTCAAGGGGCCGCGGGGCGAGGGCATCGCGCTGCTGATGCTGCGGATCCTGAACGACCCGCCGCCGCCGATCCCCCGGCCGGACGTCCCGGCGCAGGTGGCGGACGTGATCGGCCGCGCGATGGCGAAGTCGGCCGACCAGCGGTTCGCGACCGCGGTGGAGTTCGCACAGGCGCTCCAGCGGGTGCAGGCCGAGCTCGGGCTGCCGGTGACGGACGTCGCGCACAGCGGCGGCGCCGTCCTGCCGGCCCCGGTGCCGGACACCGGGCGGCGGCTCTCGTTCCCCGACGCCTCGGCCACGCCGGCCGTCGTTCCGCCGCCCCCGGTGCCCGTCACGGCACCGGAGGCGCCGCCGTCGCCATGGGCGCCGAACGCCGTCCCGCCGCAGCCGCCGAACGCCGTCCCCCAGGACGCCCCGAGGCCGCAGCCGGTCCCCGAGGCGGGCTGGACACCGACTCAGCAAGGACCGGCCGCGGGCGACACGCGGGCGGGCGATTCCGCCACGACGCCGCACACGAACCCGCAGCAGACCACCCAGGACCGGCCGCAGAACGGCCCGCGGCGCGGCCTGATCGTCGCGGCCGGTGTCGCGCTCACCGGCGGTCTGGCGCTCGGCGTAGGAGCGCTCGCGCTGGCCGGGAACGGCGACAACGCCGAAGACGGCAAGCCGGCCGCGAACTCGGGAGCGCCGTCCCAGACCGTCCCGCAGGGCCAGGTCACGGGGGGCCCGCAGCAGCCGTTCACACCCGCGCAGCTCGCCGCGACCCGCCCGCGCAAGGTGGTCGCGAAGCCGGTCCGCGGGACGGCGGCGCTCATCTGGACGCTGCCGCCCGCCGCGCGCGAGCTCCCGCTGCTGATCCAGCAGCAGCCCGCCGGCAGCAAACCGATCGTGACGGTCGCCGCGGGCTCCCGCTCGGCGACGTTCCCCGGTGTGCGGCCGAACGTGGTCCACTGCTTCAAGGTCGGCGCGGTGCTGCGGCTCAACCAGGGCCAGGCTCCGGACGTGTCGTGGTCGCAGCCCGCCTGCATCGGCAAGGGGAAGAAGCGCGGTTAGGCGCATCTCCACACGGCCGGTCCCGCGTAGCCGTTCCAGTCGCCCGGCGTGCTGACCAGGTAGCCGATCACGTAGCCGGTCTTGCCCTGCCACGTGATCTTGGCGTACGTGTCGCCGGTGAGGTTCGAGTCCCGGGGATGGGTGTAGTGGGCGCCCTTCTCCTGGCAGTGCACGACGACCTTCTCGCCATTGTTGTCGTGCATCGTGGCGATGATCGCGCCGTTGTTCGCGTCGGGTGTCGACCTGATGTAGCCGTCGGAATTGCCATTCATGCGGACGGCGTAATCGTGCGTCGGGCCGGCCAGCCCGCTGGTCAGGGTCGCGGTCGTCCCCGCGCCGGCATCGTTCACGGCGGCGACGGTGAAGGTGTAGGACCCGTTCGTCCACACGTTTCCGAGCGTCGCGGCCGTGGCCGACACCGTCGTGCTCCCTTGGGCGGGACCGTCCCAGTTGAGCCTGTACGTCGCCGCGCCGGGCGGGGCCGTCCAGGAGACCTTGGCCCCGGACGTCGTGGCCTGCGCCTTCAGGCCGGTCGGTGCGCCCGGGGTCACGCACGGCCGGACCGGGTCGCTGGCCGCCGACACCTGCTCACGCGTGCGGCCGCGGGCGTCCCGGTAACGGACGGCGACGCGGAACCGGTACTCGCGGCCGCAGTCGCCGCCCGCGACCGTGAACGTGAAGGGGCCCGCGCCCTGGGGGATCGCGGACGGGCTCGCCGTCAGGCCGGACGGGACGTCCTTCAGCACGTACCCGGTGATCCCGTCGCCCTGCGAGGGCTGGAAGTCGATCCGCATCGTGCCCGCGCCCGGGGTGACGGACACGTTGGCCGGCGCCCCCGGCGGCTGCCCGGGACGCGGCGGCGCGGGCGGCTGCGGGCTCTGCGGCGACATGGAGGGCGGCGGGGCGTCCCCGCCGGGGAGCGGAAGGGTGCGGCGTTTCGGGCCGCCCGCCACCCTGTCCTTGTACTTGTCGATCGCCTTGTGGCCGCCCTGCCCGTCGATCACGACGGCGCGCGGGCCGGTCGGGTCGTTCGCCCAGAGCAGCCCGTCCCGGACGAACACGTCCAGCGGGGCCGGCCGCCCGGTCACCGGGACCGGCGGCTCGAACCGGTTGCCCGCCGAGTCGTACACGATCAGCGCCCCGGCCGTCTCGTCCGGGATGTAGACCTTCGCACCGAGCATCTGCGGCGGCCGGTACCGGTGCTTCGGCATGGCGAGCCGCGCGCTGGAGTACCGGCCGGTGTCGGTGTCGACCGTGACCAGGGACCCGGTGCCGGGCACCAGCAGCGGGACGGTCTTGCCCTCGGTGGCGGGCGGGGCCAGCACGCCGCCGCGTCCCGCCTCCCGGACGGTCGTCGGCAGGCTCACCGTGAGCCGCGCCCCGGACGGCTTGATGACCGTGGCGGTGGCGGCGGTGGAATCGGTGACGACCGGGTCTCCGCCCGCGATCGTGAGAGCGAGGCTGTCGCCCGCTCCGCCGACGCGGACCGGCGGCCGCAGCCGGCCGTCCTTGAAAGCCGAGACCTGTCCGTCCCGCGACACCGGCACCCACAGCGTGCCCTGCGCGTCGATGCCGGCCTGCCCGAGGACCGGGGGCAGCGTGGCCGGCGCGCCGACCGGCGTCAGGCCGACCGGGTCGATCTGCTGGACGACGCCCTTGACCGAGTCGACCGTGTACGCCTTGCCGGCCTCGGCGAGGACCTGGATGCCCTTGCCGAGCGCGCGGCTCGCGCCGATGTCCAGCTGGGACGGGTCGAGCCGGCTGACCACGCCGGTGTGCAGATCGATGATCAGCACCGTGGCGCCGTCCTGCACGATCTTGATGTCGTGGCCGCGCATCTGCGGGATCACGCCGGTCTTGCCGTCCACCTTGCCCGCGGGGCCGTTGACGTGCACGACGACGCCCTTGTCCCGCGCGGTGAGCCAGGCGCCGACGTCGGCGATCCGGTACTTTGCGCTGGCGACGCCCACCCCGTAGACGCCGGCGGCGATGACGAGCACCCCGACGAGACCGGCGGCGACCTGGCCCGTCAGCCGGTCACGCCGGAACAACACCTTCAGGCCCACCACGTCCCGAATCACCTGTCCCCGCTCGCCCGAGACACCGTAGCGGCTTCCGTCCCAAGACGTCCGCGTTTCCGGGAAGAATGGCGATCCTCACTATTCGCGAATTGCGTTGGTGAATGTCTCAGCGGTACTATTTCGTCCGGAAACGATCACAATGGGGCGGCCGGTGATGTCGGCCCGCCCGGCGAGGACGGCGGCGACGCCCGCGGCGCCCGCCCCTTCGGCGACGAGCCCGTGCTCGTGGAACAGCCAGCGCAACGCCGTCCGGATCTGGTCGTCGGTCACGGACGTGAGTTCGGCGGTGCGCCCGATCACCTGCGGCGTGACGCAGCCGGGTTCGAGGTTTCCGGGCAGCCCGTCGGCGAACGTCTCGCCGACCTCGACGGTGACGACCCGCCCGGCGGCCACCGAGGCGGAGACGCCGCGCGACACCGCCGACTCCACCCCCACGACCCGCACGTTCCCGCGCTCGCGCGCCCACAGGCACAGGCCCGCGAGGAGCCCCCCGCCTCCGACCGGCGCGATGACGGTGAGCGGCCCGTCCACCTGCCGTTCGAGTTCGCGGCCGATGGTCCCCTGCCCGGCGATGACCGCCGGATCGTTGTACGGCGAGACGTAGTGGCCGGGCAGCGTCATCGCGTGCGCCTCGGCCTCGTCGTAGGTCGTCCCGTGCTGGACGAGCCGCACCGGGAACGCGCCGATCCCGTCGACCTTGACCTGGGACGCCCGGGTCGAAACGACGACGGTGACGTCCGCGCCGGACCTCGCGGCCGCGTATCCCATGCCTAGGCCGTGGTTGCCCGCGCTCGCGGTGACCGCCGGCTCCCCCTCCGCGAGGGCGGCGACGGCCGCGAGCGCGCCCCGCACCTTGAACGCGCCGGTCGGCTGGAACGACTCCAGTTTCAGCAGCGCGCCGGGCGCCAGGCCGGACGGGACGAGCGGCGTCGGGTCGAGCGCGCTGGTCACGGCCCGCCAGGCGCGGTCCAGATCGTCCGGGCCCGGCGGGCGGACGGCGCGGACGGTCACGGCCGCTCCCCGGACGACTCGTCCAGCCGCTCGTGCAGGCGCTGCCGGATCTCGTCGGGCGTGTAGGAGCGGCGCCGCCGCTCCGCGCGCACGATCACGGCCCCGGTCGCGGCCACGCCGATGAACCCGGCGACGCCCAGTGCCTTCCACAGGCTGGGCGCCTTCCACGGGCCGGGCGTTTTCCACGTTCGCATGCGGCTACGGTATCGATCATGCCGGGTACGAGCATCTCTCTCGACGAGGCCACCGAGCTGACCCGCACCGGGGACGTGTGGCTGTTCCGCGGCCGGACGGTCGCCGACCGCGCCATCCAGATGACGACGAACAGCCCCGTCAACCACGTCGGCATGTCGCTCGTCATCGACGACCTGCCGCCGCTGATGTGGCACGCCGAGCTGGGCCGCTCGCTGCGGGACATGTGGACCGGCGGGCACCACCGCGGCGCGCAGCTGCACGACCTCCGCGACGCCGTCCTCGCCTGGGGCAACCGGTACGGGCAGCGGGCCTGGCTGCGGCAGCTCGAACCGCCGCCGACCGGGGCCATGGAGGACGCGGCGCTGCGCGCGGTGGCGCGGCTGGACGGCACCCCGTTCCCGTCCACGTCGAAGCTGGCGACGCGGTGGATGCGCGGGCGGGTGCCCGTCCGGCGCCCGGCCGAGCGGGACGTGAATCTGGAGACGGCGTTCTGCGCGGAGATCGTCGCGGTGACGTACCAGTCGATGGGGCTGCTGCCGAAGGGCCGCCGCCCGAACTGGTTCGACCCGGGCCGGTTCTGGAGCGGGGACGACCTGGAGCTGGAGACGGGCGCCGTGCTGGGCGGCGAGATCGGGGTCAGCGTCCCTTCCCGGTGACCCGGCGGTCCTTCAGCGACCGCGGGTGCAGCCGGCGGCGGAGCCGGCGCAGACGCCCGGCCTTCGCGGTGACGAGGCGGCCCAGCTCGTCGGTGTGGTGCCAGGCCCGGTCGGCGGCGTGCGGGTCCGGATGGGACGCGGCGAAGCGGCTGCGGTTGACGAGGTCGGCGAGCGGGCCCAGGTGCCCGTGGGCGTCCTCGCCGACGTTGGACGCGCCGAACCGCGCGACCTCGTGCGCGGTCAGGGTCCGGGCCGTGGACAGGCCGACGTCCGAAAGGTGGTCGAGCGCCTGATGCCAGGCGCCGGTGATGCGGGCGGCGGGCGTCCCCGCCCGGCGGCGTCGCCTGCGCAAGGCGGGCGCGAGCAGAACCGCGAACAGGTAGCCGATGAGGAGCACACCCACCGCGATGGAGGCGAAAACCCACCAAGGGGTGGGCGACCCGTCTTCCGCGGCCGTTTTCTGCGGTCCCTTCTGCGGCGTGTTGCCCGGCCCCTGGCCGCGCTGCTGGGAGGCCGCGTTCTTCTGAGCCTGCTCCAGCTTCTGCTCCGTCTCCCCCGCCGCGACGGAGTCGTTCTTCTTGGACTTGCGCGCGCTGTCCGGAAGCGGGTTGAAGCGGATCCAGCCGAGCCCGTCGAACTTGATCTCGGGCCACACCATGACGTCCCCGGAACGGACCTGGACGGTGTCGCCCACGCGGTTCCCGCCGTCGAAACCGACGACGACGCGGGACGGCAGCCCGAGCGTCCGGGCGAGCAGGGAGTAGGCGGTCGCGAAGTGCTCGGGCGTGCCGCGCCTGCCCTCGCCGAGGAAGTAGTCGAGCTGCCGGTAGCTGTGCCCGGGCGGGGCGGTCACGTCGTACCTGGCGTAGCGCTTGAGGTACTCGGCGAGCATCGCGGCCTTCTGGATGGGCGACACGGCGCCCTGCGTCGCGGCCTCCGCGAACTTGCGGAACTCGGCCAGCTGGACGGGCGGCTCCTTCGCGCCCGGACCCCACGGCAGTTCCCGCGCGGCGACGGCCTCGGCGTCGTTGGCGACGGAAGCGTCGGCGAGATCGTCGGCCGTCCACTCGGGGACGACGGAGTCGACCCGGTACGTCTGCCCGGAGCGCAGCGGCTGCGCGGCGGCGAGCGCGCCGCTTCCGGGGTCGACGACGACCGGCAGCCCGGCGACCTCGCGCGGCCGGTCGGCGGCGGGCACCCACACGCCCGGCAGGTCGCGGATCGTGATGCGCTGCGCGACCGCGTGCTTCTTGTCCGGGGCGGGCCCCTGCGGTACGCGGCTCCCGGTCGGGACGAACCGGGCCGTGGACGACCAGGTCACACCGTCGAACCTGTCCAGGACTGCGAGCCGCTCGATCTCGTTCCGCTTCGCCTGGACGCTGAACATGACCTGGTCGGGGCTCAGCAGCCAGCCCCCGACGCGGTCGAGCGGGCTGACGCTGTCGCGCTGCTGGGGCGGCGGAGCCTGCACCTGCTCGCGCGGGTTGTACGGCTCGGCGCTGACGGGCACGACGGGCCCGGCGGCGAACGCCAGCCCGCCGAGGACCGCGGCGGCCGGCATCCCGATCACGAGCGGCCGCCACGCGACACCCGGACGCGGCCCGTCCGCGCGGACGAGGACCAGCACGGCGATCAGCACCACGGTCGCGGCGGCGAGCGGCAGGTTGTTCCCGGGTCCGTCCACCCCGAGCAGCAGCGCGACCGCCCACACGGCGAGGGCGGGCAGGCCCGGGAGGGCGCGCAGCGAGGTCCGCAGCGCCAGCTCGGCGGACGCGAACGCCGCCAGCCACACCACCACGTTGACCAGGACGAGGAACTCCGGCTTCGCCGGGGCGGGCAGCAGCGTGGTCAGGATCGACTTCCACGAGCTGAGCACGCCTTCGCGGAGCGTCTGCGGCAGCGTCCCGTCACCGAGGGCCGGGCGCAGGACGGTGACCGAGACCGTCCCCGCCCAGGCGACGACGGTCAGCACGAGCGAGATCCACAGCGGCCAGGGGCCCTTGTCCTTGCGCGGGCCCGACAGGAGCCCGCAGAGCAGGGTCGGCACGACCGCGGCGACGGCGGCGACGGGCACGACCGGCCCGAACCCGAACACCCGCTGGAACGACAGGCCGGCGACGGCCACCAGGCAGGCCGTCACGGCGAGCGACACGTAGCGGGTCAACGGACGCTCCCCAGCCGCCGCCACGACTCCGCCAGCCCGTCCAGGTCGGCGAAGTCGACCAGCTGGACGCCGGGCGGGGCCGCCGCCGGCCCGGGCGGCCGCACCCGCAGCACCACGACCCGGTCGAAGCGGCTCCGGACCGACGCGATCCGGCCGAGCTCGGCGGCGCCGTTCGTCACGACGACGAGGGACCCGCCCGCGCGCACACGGCGCACCGCGTCCACGGTCGACATCGGCCCCTCCTCCGTCCGGACGGCGGTGAGGCGGTCGAGGAGGACCTCCACGTCGTCCGGCCCGCCGCGCGTGTCGGCCAGCCGGCCGTTCCCGGTGAGGATCCGGACGGGGAAGCTCGCCGACGCCGCGCCGACCGCGACCGACGCGGCCGCGTCCACGGCCAGCTCGAAGTCGTCGGGCTCCGGCCACGAACCGGGCCGCGCCTCCAGCACGACCGTCGTCGTGGGCAGGCTGGCGTCCACGAGCTGGCGGACCATGAGCGTGCCGGTGCGGGCCGAGGACTTCCAGTGGACATGGCGCAGCTCGTCCCCGATCACGTACTCGCGCAGCGCGTGGAACGTCGCCGTCCCGGCCGGGGACCTGTCGCTGGTCGGGCCCTCCAGGTGGTAGGCGCGGCCGGACGGCAGCAGCGCCAGCCGCACCGTCCTCGGCCGGACGAGCAGGACCTCCGGCGCGCCGTACTCCCTGGCCCGGCGGGCCAGCCGGAGCGGGTCGGCGCGCACCAGCCGCAGCGGCCCGACCGGGATCTCGCCGCGCCGGTCCGTCGGCAGCCGGTACGTCACGGTGCGATTCCCACCCGGCCGCAGCCGCGGGATGTCGACCGCCACCGACGTGGCGCCCGCCCCGGCACGGATGGTCTCCTGCGCGCTCAGGCCCCGGACGCCGCGTCCCTTGTTCGTCACGTGCAGGACGCCGACGGCGGGCTCGCCGCGCTCAACCTTCGTGGGCGCGATCTCCCTGCGGACGTCCAGCCTCGGCCGCGGCAGCGTCCACAGCGCGGCGGCCGCCACCGCGGCCAGCCCGGCGACGGCGAGCACGGCGGGCTCCGGATAGCCGAGCCACCAGCCCGCCGCGTACAGCGGCGCCGAGACGGCCGCCGTCCCCCATCCGAGCGGCGTCAGCACGTCACACCCGCTTCTCAGACACCGGCGGCCTGCGGTGTCGGCACGTTCTGCAGGGCCTCCCCGACCACGTCGGCGCCGGACCGCCCGCGCAGCTCGGCCTCCGGCGTGACGATCAGCCGGTGCGCGATGACCGGGACCGCGAGCGCCTTCACGTCCTCCGGGACGATGTAGGAGCGGCCGGCCGCCGCCGCCCGCACCCGCGCCGCGCGCAGCAGCGCGATGCCGGCCCGCGGGCTCGCGCCGAGCCGCAGGTCGGGGTGCTCGCGGGTGGTCGCGACGACCCGCACCAGGTAGTCGTACAGCGGTGGCGCCACATGCAGCCGCTGCGCGAACTCGATCATCCGGGCGAGGTCCTCGCGGCCCAGCACCGGCGCCATCTGGTCGAGCGTCGTGCCCGTCGGGGCGCCCGCGAGCAGCGCCACCTCGGCCTGGTGGTCGGGATACCCCATCGAGATCCGCATCAGGAACCGGTCGAGCTGGGCCTCCGGCAGCGGGTACGTGCCGTCCATGTCGACCGGGTTCTGCGTCGCGATCACCATGAACGGGCGCGGCACCGGATGCGGGGTGCCCTCGACCGTCACCCGGCGCTCCTCCATGACCTCCAGCAGCGCCGACTGCGTCTTCGGCGAACCGCGGTTGATCTCGTCCGCGACGGCGAGGTTCGCGAAGATCGGGCCCTGGTGGAACTCGAACGCGTTCGTCCCCTGGTTGAAGATCGACACACCGGTGATGTCGCTGGGCAGCAGGTCGGGCGTGAACTGGATCCGCGCCCACTTCGCCTCGACGGACGCCGCCACCGCCCGCGCCAGCGTCGTCTTGCCGACGCCCGGGACGTCCTCGACCAGCAGGTGCCCCTCCGACAGCAGGCAGATCAGCGCCAGCTCGACCTTCTCCCGCTTGCCGCGCACGACCCGCTCGATGTTCCCGGCCAGCGCCGCGAACATCTGCGCGAACCGCCCCGCCAGCGCATCCGCGTCCACCGCTCCGTTCTCACTCATGGTCCGCATCCCCGCATGCTCGACATGGATCGTTCGCCCGCCATCGGCCTCCGCCGCTCACATTTCGCATTCGTAAAGGCCGTTCGACGGGTAGCCGTTCTTGGATGTGGCCACCAGCGTGTCGTTGAGGTAGCCGTTGCCGTACTGCGTCTGAACTCTGTTCCAGACCGTGCTGGTGGTGTTGCTCTCCGGCTCGTGGTACGACTGCCCCTGGACCTGGCACACCACGGTCATCGTGATGATCTGACCCTGGGGGATCTTCTGGGCCGTCGAACCGGCTGTGCTCGGGCCCGGCCGGATGATCGTGTTGGTCTGGCCGTTGTTCTGGTTCTGAATCTGCCTGGTGGGATAAGCGAGATTCACGGTCTTCGTCAGCTCCGTGGAGTCACCGGCGCCGTTGCGCGCCCTGACGGTCACGGTGTGGGTCGCCGCGTTGGGCAGGCCGCTGATCGACTTCGATGTGCCCGTGGTCGTGACCGTCCCGCTGGGTGAGGTCACCACGTAGGTGACGTCGTACCCGGACGAGCGGCCCCAGCTGAGGTTCGCCCCGTGGTTGACGGGCGTCGCGGTGAGGCCGGTCGGCGGGCCGGGGGCGGTGCAGGCGGTGGCGCCCACGTCGCCGGACTCGCTGTAGGCGGTCCTGCCGTTCTTGCCCTTGTACTCGGCGGCCACCTTGTAGGTGTGGGTCGTCGAGTCGCAGGTGAGGCCGCCGACGGTGAACGTCCCGCCCTGGCCGCCGCCGGGGAACTGCGCGGGGGTCGCCCCGGCGACGGGCCTGCCGTTCTGGCCGAGGAGGACGAACCGGGTCACCGGGTAGACGCCCTGCGGCTGCGCGGCCGCGGTGAAGCGCACCCTGACGGAGCCGTTGTCGCCGGACGCGGCGGGCGTCGGCGGGTCGGGCGCGGTCGGGTCCTTCTTCGCCGGCGGCTTCGCGGGCCGGCCGGGCGGCACGGGGTCGGAGCCGCCGTCGCCCCCGCCATCGCCGTTGCGGTTGCCCTGCCCGTTGCCCGGGTTGGCCTGGACGGGCAGCGGCCGCCGCGCGCTGCCCGGGATCTTGTCCTCGTACTTCTTGATGCGCTTGACGCGGCCCTCGGGGTCGAACGCGAGCGCCGTCGGGCCGTCCGGGTCGTTCACCCACAGCATGTGGTCGCGGACGACGATCTCGACGGCCCCGCCGGGCCGGGTGGCCGTGATCGGCGGCTCCCAGGCGTTGCGCTCGGTGTTGAAGACCAGCAGCCGCCCGGACGTCCGGTCCGGCAGATAGACGCGGGAACCCAGGACGTGCGGCGGTTCGAAGGAGTGGTCCGGCATGCGCAGGGCGACCGAGTCGACCCGCCCGACGCCGGTGTCGAGCAGGTACAGGGCGCCGCCGGCGCCGAGCATCGGGACGATCTGCCCGTCGGCGACCGCCGGGACCTTGACGCCGTACTTCGCCTGCGCGACGGGCGCGGGCAGGTTGATCCGCCGCGTGCCCTCGGGCCGGACGATCAGCGCCGTCGCGGCCGTGCTGTCGGTGATCACCGGGCGCCCGGCGGCGATCGTCAGCGCGAGGCGGTCACCGCTCTTGCCGGCCGCCACCGGCCTGCCCTGGCGGCCGTTCTGGAACGGGACCACCGTCCCGTTCTGCGGGACGGGCACCCACAGCGACCCGTCCGTGTCGATCCCGGCCTGCCCGAGCGGCGCGGTGAGCGTCGCGGGCCCCCCGACCGGCGTGAGGTTCAGCGGGTCGATCTGCTGGACCGAGCCCTTGACGAGGTCGACCGTGTAGGCGGCCCCGGCGGCGGACACCACCTGCATCCCCGGCCCGCCGACCTGCCGGCTCTTGGTGATCTTGAGCTGGGAGGGGTCGATCCGGCTGACCACGCCGGTGTCCTCGTCGACCAGCAGCACCGTCGTGCCGTCCTGAACGATCTTGATATGGTGGCCGCGCATCTGCGGTACCACGGTCGCCTTGCCGTCGACCTTGCCGGCCAGCCCGTTGGCGTGCACGACCAGGCCCTTCGCGCTCGCGCCGAGCCAGGCCCCGACGTCCGAGAGCCGGTAGCGCGCGCTCGCGGTGCCCACCCCGTACACGAGCGCGCTCACGCAGAGCACGCCGACGAGCCCGATCGCGATCTGACCCGTCAGCCGGTCGCGCCGGAAGTGGTGGAAAAGCCCGCGCGCACCGGTCGCACGCGCGGAGGATCGGTCCCCGTTCAATCCCCGCTCACCCTCTCGTCACGCCGGGGAGCGGGAGCCGCGACCCCGGACGCGAAGGGCACCATAACGGGAATGCGGGTCACACCGTAACGGGATTGCGAAGATCGACCTGGCGAAACCCGGGGAGACGCGACAGGTTACGGGTGACCCATCGTGACATGGATCACATTCTCCGCCTGCGCCGGACAACGACCGAGGCGAACCGAACGCGAACGTTATCCCCGACGTCCTACTGTTGGGCATCGCGACGACGACTCCGAGGTGGACGTGGAAAACGTGAGCATCGCCGACCTGTGGAACCGGGTGACGGGGACACAGCCGGATCCGCCGTGGTGGCTGGTGGGCCTCGTCGGTCTCGTGGCGCTCGCCGCGGTGATCCACGGCCCGACGTGGCGCATCGCGCGCAACACCGTGACGATCGCGCACGAGGGCGGGCACGCGCTCCTCGCGCTCGTCACCGGCCGCAAGCTGGACGGCATCAAGCTGCACTCCGACACCTCGGGCGTGACCGTGTCGCGCGGCAAGCCGCACGGCCCGGGAATGATCCTCACGGCGATGGCCGGCTACCTCACGCCGCCGCTGCTCGGGCTGTTCTTCGCGCTCCTCCTCGCGGACGGCCGCATCACGCTGATGCTGTGGTTCTCGCTGGCGCTGCTCGCGGCGATGCTCATCATGATCCGCAACGCCTACGGCGCGCTCTCGGTGATCGCCACGGGCGCGATCGTCTTCGGGGTGTCGTGGCTTGGCAGCGCCACGGTGCAGGCCGGATTCGCCTACCTGGCCGCCTGGTTCCTGCTGCTTGCCGCCACCCGGCCCGTGATCGAGCTGCAGCGGATGCGCTCCCGCCACATGGCGCCGAGCTCCGACGCCGACCAGCTCGCCCACCTCACCGGGGTCCCCGGCCTCGCCTGGGTGGGCCTGTTCGCCGCCACCGCCCTGCTCGCCCTGCTGACCGGCGGCACGCTCCTCATCCCCGACGTCTCCCTCCCCGACCTCCCGACCCCGCCCGGCTTCGGCGGCGTGGGCTGACGGAGGACCGGCGGCGGAGGCCGCCGATTGTCCTAGGGCACCGATAGCTTCGGTGGTGTGAGGGATCGGTGGTCTCGGGAGCAGGTGGCCGGGCTTGCGCCGGACGCTGCGGGCGCCAAGGCGGCGGGCGGTGTCGCCAAGCCTGCCAAGTGGGGTCGGACGGGGTGCGATGACGAGGCCGTCTGGGGCGAGTGCCAGGGCAGCGGCGCGTCCGTCTACCGGGCGTGCGCCGATCTGACTGGGCCCGCGTTCCGGTGCACGTGTCCGAGCCGGAAGTTCCCGTGCAAGCACGCGCTCGGGCTGCTGCTCCTGTGGGCGGACGGCGTGATCGAGGCCGGGACGCGGCCGGGGTGGGCCGCCGAGTGGATCGAGGAGCGGCGGGAGCGCGCCGAGAAGGCGGCGGAGCGCAGGGTCGCGTCGGCGGCCAGAGGGCGGGATCCGAAGACGGCCGAGCGGCGGGAGCGGCGGGTCGACGACGGGCTCGCCGAACTCGACCAGTGGCTCCGGGACCAGGTCGCGCACGGGCTCGCCCAGGCGGAGAAGGCCCCCTACCGGTTGTGGGACGACGCGGCGCGGCGGCTGGTCGACGCGCAGGCGGGCGCCCTCGCCGGGCAGGTCAGGGGGCTCGCCGCGATCCCGCGCCGCCCGGGCTGGCCCGACCGCCTGCTGGAGGAGTACGCGCTGCTGCGGCTGCTCGTCCGGGCCCACCGGCGGCGGGACGAGCTGCCCGAGGGGTTGCGTGAGACCGTCCGGTCGCGGGTCGGGTTCACCGTCCCGCAGGAGGAGGTCCTGAGCGGCGGGGAACGCGTCCGGGACCAGTGGTGCGTGACGGGGTCGCACGACACCGCGCAGGATCTGCTGACCACGCGGCGGGTATGGCTTCGCGGGCGGCGGACGGGGCGTCCCGCCCTCGTGTTGTCGTTCGCCGCACCGGGCACATCCCTGGACGCGTCGCTGGTCGTGGGTACGGAAGTCGACGCCGGGCTGGCCTTCTATCCGGGATCGCAGCCGTTGCGGGCGCTGGTCGCCGACCGGCATGGGGCGGCTGTGGCGAGCGCGCCCGCCGGGACGTCCGTCCAGGGATTCCTGGACGAGCAGGCGGCGGCCCTGGCGCGGGATCCCTGGCTGGACCGCTGGCCCGCGACGCTGGAGAACGTCCGGCTGGCGCGCGCCGAAGGAGGCGACCTTTACGTGGCCGACGAAGCCGGGGACGCGCTGCCCCTGCGGATGGGCGACCCGTGGCGGCTGCTCGCCCTGTCGGGCGGCGGGCCCGTCACCCTGGCCGGGGAGTGGAGCCCGCGCGGCCTTCGCCCGCTGGCGGCCTGGCACGAGGACGAGGGGACGGTGATCCTGTGACCGCGTGGAGCGAGCACGTCACCGCCGCTCTCCTCGGCACCGAGCGCCGCGACCCGCCCGTCCTGCCCGCGGCCCCCGCCGGGAACGGCGACAGGGCGGGACGGCTGCTCGACCAGGCGGCGCTGCTGGCCGTCCAGCGGCGGGCCGGGCGCGTGCCGGCGCCGGTCACGGCCGAGCCGGTCGCGCTCGCCCCGGTGGAGGACGTCCCGGTGGTGCCGGAGGCGGCGGCCGTGCGGCTGCGGCGGATCCTGGCCGGGGAGCAGATCCGGGTGCTGCCCGAATGGCTGGACGCGGCGGCTGCGCGTGGCTTCCGCGTGCCCGCCCAGGCCCTTCCGGACCTGCTGGAGCGGGGGCGCAGCGATCGGGTGCTGCGGCCGTCGATCGCGCGGGCGGCCGGGAGGCGGGGCGTCTGGCTGGCCCTGCAGAACACCGACTGGGCTTATCTGGTGGGCTCGGGGGACGACCCCGGCGGCGGCGCCGAAGTGTGGGAGACCGGGACGCGCAACCGGCGCGTGGCCTATCTGACCAGGCTCCGCGGGTCCGAGCCGGAGCGCGCGCGGGAACTGCTGCGCGCGACGTGGGCGAAGGAGCCCGCCCCCGACCGCGCGGCGTTCCTCGCCACGTTCGAGCACGGGCTGTCGCTGGACGACGAAGCGTTCCTTGAGGACGCCTTGGAGGACAGGGGCAAGGACGTCCGGCAGCTCGCGTCCGACCTGCTGGCCCGCCTGCCCGGATCCGCGTACGGAGAGCGGATGGCCGCGCGTGCCCGGGCCTGCCTGACCCCGCAGGCCCGGACGGAGCGGGGCCGGAAGCAGACCTGGATCCGGGTGGATCCGCCGCAGGCCCACGACGAGGACATGGCGCGCGACGGCGTCCCGTTCCATCCGGTCGGATCGTTCGCGCCGCGCGGCGGGGGCGCTCCGGTCGGGACCCGGGCCGCGTGGCTGCGGGAGATCCTCGCCCGCACCCCGCTGTCCACCTGGACGGAGCTGTTCGGGCTGCCTCCCATGGAGATCGTCTGCCTCCCGGTCCCGGAGGCGGACGGGCGGGACGTCCACATCGGATGGGCCCGGGCCGCACTCGGCCAGCGCGACGGCGGATGGGCCCGGGCGCTGCTCAAGGGCGGCGTGATGGTGGACGAGCCGGAGGCGCTCGCCGACCTGCTGTCCGTCCTGCCCGACGACGAGCGCGACCGGGCCGCGGCCGGCCTGATCCGCTGGGTGGAGGGGCGGCCCGATCTGCTGCGGGTCCTCGAACGGGTCCCCGGGCCGTGGACGGGGCCGCTCGCGTCGGCGGTGGCCGGGACGCTCACCGCGTCCGCCGAGCGTCCCACGCGGCGCGACGAGCACCTGGTCACGCAGCTGTGCCGGCTCGCCGACCAGCGGCTCGACCCCGCCGCGGCGGCCCGCCTGGAGGAGCTGGAACCGGCGGCCCCGCGCGCCGTCACCGACCTGATCGCGACCCTGCGGTTCCGCGACGAGATGCTGAAGGAGCTCACGTGACAGACGACGCCGTCCTGCGGCCGCACGCCGAGCAGGACCACGCCGGCGAGCTGGCGCGGCTGGCCGAGCACGACGACCGGCCGCGGCCGCCCGGCTGGCGGCTGTCGCCGTGGGCCGTCACCACCTACCTGCTCGGCGGGGAACTGCCCGACGGCACCGCGATCGGCCCGAAGTACGTGGGGCCGCGGCGGCTGATGGAGGTCGCGGTGGCGACGCTGGCGACCGACCGGGCGCTGCTGCTGCTCGGCGTCCCCGGGACGGCGAAGACCTGGGTCTCGGAGCATCTCGCCGCCGCGATCAGCGGCGACTCGACGCTGCTGGTGCAGGGGACGGCGGGCACGGCGGAGGAGGCGATCCGCTACGGGTGGAACTACGCGCGGCTGCTGGCCGAGGGCCCGTCGGAGCGGGCGCTGGTGGAGAGCCCGCTCATGCGGGCGATGCGGCGCGGCCAGGTCGCCCGCATCGAGGAGCTGACCCGGATGCCGTCCGACGTCCAGGACACCCTGATCACCGTCCTGTCGGAGAAGACGCTGCCGGTGCCCGAGCTGAACACAGAGGTGCAGGCGCGCAAGGGCTTCACGGTCATCGCAACGGCCAACGACCGCGACCGGGGCGTGAACGAGCTGTCCAGCGCGCTGCGCCGCCGCTTCAACACGGTCGTGCTGCCGCTGCCGGAGAGCGCGGAGGACGAGGTCGGCATCGTCGCCCGCCGCGTCGACCAGATCGGCGCGGGGCTGGAGCTGCCCGAGACCCCGGCGGGCCTGGAGGAGATCCGCCGCGTGGTCACGGTGTTCCGCGAGCTGCGGTCCGGGGCCACGGCCGACGGGCGCACCAAGCTGAAGTCGCCCAGCGGGACGCTCAGCACCGCCGAGGCCATCTCGGTGATCACCAGCGGGCTGGCGCTGGCCGCGCACTTCGGCGACGGGGTGCTGCGCGCCGCCGACGTCGCGGGCGGGATCGTCGGCGCCGTCGTCCAGGACCCCGTGTCCGACCGGGTGGTCTGGCAGGAGTACCTGGAGGCGGTCGTCCGGGACCGTCCCGAGTGGCGCGACTTCTACCGCGCCTGCCGGGAGGTCTCTTGAGCCAGGTCGAAGTCTTCGGCGTCCGGCACCACGGGCCGGGGTCGGCCCGTGCGCTGCGCGGCGCCCTTGAGGACTTCAAGCCGGACGCGGTGCTCATCGAGGGGCCGCCCGAGGCGGACGCGATCGTGGAGCTGGCCGGCGACGAGGGGATGGTCCCGCCGGTCGCGCTGCTCGCCTACTCCCCCGCCCCCGGGCCCGGCGACGGCGACCGCAGGGCCGCGTTCTGGCCGTTCGCCGAGTTCAGCCCGGAATGGCAGGCGATCCGGTACGCCCTGTCCGCCGGAGTCCCCGTCCGGTTCTGCGACCTGCCGGCCGCGAACCAGCTCGTCCCGGCCGACGACGAGGCCCCGCCCGGTGAGCCGCCCGCCGAGCCGCCCGGTGGGCCGGAGCCCGGGCCGGACGGGCCCGCCGCGGCGGAGCGGGCCGCGGAGGGCATCCGGCTCGACCCGCTGGGCTGGCTGGCGAAGGCCGCCGGGTACGACGACGCCGAACGCTGGTGGGACGACGTGGTCGAGCACCGCGGCGGCGGCCCCTCACCGTTCCCGGCGATCGCGGAGGCCATGGCGGAACTGCGGGCCCAGCTGGCCGCGCCGCCGGACGAGGCCGCGTCCGCCGGCCTGCCGCCCGGCCACCTGCGCCGCGAGGAGCAGCGCGAGGCCCACATGCGCCGGACGCTGCGCCGCACCCTGCGGGAGGGCCACGAGCGGGTCGCGGTGGTCTGCGGCGCCTGGCACGTCCCGGCCCTGCTGGCCAAGGTCCCGGCGACGCGCGACGACCGGACGCTGCGCGGCCTGGCGAAGACCAAGGTCGCCATGACCTGGGTGCCGTGGACGCACGGCCGGCTCGCCGGACGCTCCGGCTACGGCGCCGGGGTGCGCTCCCCCGGCTGGTACCACCACCTGTTCACGGCCCGCGACCGCCCGATCGAGCGCTGGCTCACCGCCGCCGCCCGCGTCCTGCGCGAGGAGGACCTGCACGTCTCCTCCGCGCACGTGATCGAGGCCGTCCGCCTCGCCGAGACCCTGGCCGCGCTGCGCGGGCGTCCCCTCGCCGGGCTGGACGAGGTCACCGAGGCGACCCGGGCCGTGCTGTGCGAGGGCGCCGATCTGCCGGTCGAGCTGATCCAGAACCGCATGGTGGTCGGCGAACGGCTCGGCGCCGTCCCGGAGCGGACCCCGATGGTGCCGCTCCAGCGCGACCTGCAGGCCGAGCAGCGGCGGCTGCGGCTCAAGCCGTCCGCGCTCGGCAAGGAGCAGGACCTCGACCTGCGCAAACCCACCGACCTGGAGCGCAGCCGCCTGCTGCACCGCCTCCGGCTGCTGGACGTCCACTGGGGCGTGCCGGCCGAGAGCCGCTCCAAGGGCACGTTCCGCGAGACGTGGACGCTGGTCTGGCGTCCCGAGTTCGACGTCGAGCTGATCGAGGCGGGCGCGTGGGGCACCACCGTCCGCGGCGCGACCACGGCCCGCGCCGAGGCGCTGGCCACGGACGCCGCCACCCTCGCCGACCTGACGTCCGTCGCCGAGCGCTGCCTCCTCGCCGACCTCGGCGACGCGCTCCCCACCGTCATGCGGGCGCTCGCCGACCGGGCCGCCGTCGACACCGACGTCGCGCACCTGATGTCGGCGATGCCCGCCATCGTCCGCGCGCTGCGCTACGGCGACGTCCGCGCGACCTCCACCGGCCCGCTGCGCACCGTCGCCGACGGCCTCGTGGTGCGGGTCTGCGTCGGCCTCCCGCCCGCGATCACGGGCCTGGACGACGACGCCGCCCGCGAGTTCCTCGGCCACGTCGACGCCGTCCACGGCGCCCTGTCCCTCCTCGCCGACGAGGGCCACATCGAACGCTGGCGCCGCACCCTGGAGGGCCTCCTCGCCCGCCCGGACAGCCTGCACGGCCTCATCGAGGGCCGTCTCACCCGCCTCCTCCTCGACGCCGGGCGCCTGGACGACGTCCCCGACCGGATGGCGCGCGCCGTCTCGGCCGGCGCCGCACCCGACCGCGCCGCCGCCTGGGTCGAGGGGTTCCTGTCCGGAGGCGGCCTCCTCCTCATGCACGACGAGGCCCTCCTGCGGCTCGTCGACGAGTGGATCTCCGGCCTGCCCGCCGGCCCGTTCACCGACGTCCTCCCCCTCCTGCGCCGCACCTTCGGCGCCTTCCCCGCCGCCGAACGCCGCACCATAGGCGAGCGGCTCCGCCGGCGTGACAGGCCCGCGGCCGGCACATCTCCCCCGCACGAGGACGACGTGGACGAACATCGCGCGGCGCCGGCGGCGGACACGGCCCTGCGCATTCTCGGCTGGACGCACTCATGACCATTCGGCGTGTCGAGCCGAGCCCCGGACGCGGACGGAAGGTGCGGGCGTGAGCGAGGAAGGCATGGCCGAGGACCGGCTGCGGCGGTGGCGGCTGGTGCTCGGAGGCGAACGCGCCGACGGGACCGGGGCGACGCTCGCCGGGGACGACGCGCGGATGGACGGGGCGCTGGAGAAGCTCTACGGGGCCGGCGGGGACGAGGGGCGCTCCCGGCCGGGGCGGCGCAGCGCCGGGCTCGGGGATTCGGCGCCGTCGGTGGCGCGGTGGCTCGGCGACATCCGCACGTACTTCCCCTCCAGCATCGTGCAGGTGATGCAGAAGGACGCGATCGAGCGGCTCGACCTCACCCGGCTGCTGCTGGAGCCCGAGATGCTGGAGGCCGTCGAACCGGACGTCCACCTGGTCGGGACGCTCCTGTCCCTCAACCGGGTGATGCCCGACAAGGCCCGGGAGTCGGCGCGGGCGGTGGTGCGCAAGGTCGTCCGCGATCTGGAGCGGCGGCTGGCGCAGAAGACGCGGTCGGCGGTCCGAGGGGCGCTCGACCGGTCCGCGCGGGTACTGCGGCCGAGGCGGCTCGCCGACGTGGACTGGGAGCGGACGATCCGCGCGAACCTGCGGCACTACCTTCCCGAGCACGGGACGCTCGTCCCGGAACGGCTGATCGGGTACGGGCGGCGCCGGCAGGCCGTCAAGCGGGACGTGGTGCTCGCGATCGACCAGAGCGGGTCGATGGCGGCGTCGGTCGTGTACGCGAGCGTGTTCGGGGCCGTGCTCGCGTCGATGCGGTCCCTGCGGACGTCCCTGGTGGTGTTCGACACCGGCGTGGTGGACCTGACCGACCAGCTGCACGATCCGGTCGAGGTGCTGTTCGGCACCCAGCTCGGCGGCGGTACCGACATCAACCGGGCCATCGCCTACTGCCAGGGGCTCGTGGCGCGGCCGGCCGACACGATCCTCGTGCTGATCAGCGACCTGTACGAGGGCGGGATCCGGGACGAGATGCTCCAGCGGGTCGCGGCGCTGACGGCTGCGGGCGTCCAGGTCGTGGTGCTGCTCGCGCTGTCGGACGAGGGCGCGCCCGCCTACGACCACGAGAACGCGGCGGCGCTGGCCGCGATGGGCGTGCCGGCGTTCGCGTGCACGCCGGACGCGTTCCCCGGGCTGATGGCCGCCGCGATCGAGCGCCGCGACCTGAAGGAGTGGTCCGAGCGCAACGCCTCAGACGGGTGACCTGGCCAGGCCGCGGGCCAGCAGCACCACGACGAGGGCGGTCAGGAGCGCGTGCCCCACGAGCGCGGACACCTGGATCTCGACGAGCGCGCCCCACGCCGCCCACATCGCGACCCGGGCCACGCGCGCGGCCATCACCGTCCCGGCGGCCGGCCGGCTGCCGCGCCACGCGAGGATCACCGCCACGAGCGTGACCACCGCCACGACGGCGAACGAGGAGGCCACCACGGGCAGCAGGGCGCCGCGATGCCCCTCGGAGAGGGACGGCCGGGCGATCAGGATCGCCAGGGCGGCGACGTCCAAGGCGGCGAGGAAACCCGCGAGGAGCAGGCCGATCACCACGGCCGGGCCGCGCCGCAGCCCGCGGTACCTCCACGGAGGCGGGGCCGCGGCCCTCTCCGCGGCCCGGCCCGCGGTCTCGTCCGCGGTTCCGCTCACGGCTCCGTCCGCGGCCCACGGCGCCTGCCCCGGACCGGCGGTGTAGGTGACCGTTCCCGGCTCCTCCGTGGCGGGCCCGGAACCGCCGGGCGGGCCGGCCTCCCCCGTGGTCCACGGCTCGGGCCACGGGGCGGGGGCCGTCGGAGCGGAGGGCGCCGCGGAGGAGGCCGTCGGGGCGGGGGCCGTCGGAGCCGAGAGGTTCTTGGGCACGACGTCCAGGTCCGGGAGCCGCTCACGCTGGCCGAGCAGCCACAGGAGGACGTCCTCCGAGGCGGGGCGTGCCTTCGGGTCCTGGGCGAGGCAGGCGTCGGCGACCTCCGCGAGCGGCTCCGGCAGGACGCGGAGGTCGGGTTTCTCGTTCATGATCCGGTACATCACGGTGGGAGGCGGGCCGCCGGCGAACGGGTCCCGGCCGGTGGCGGCGAACAGCAGGGTGCTCGCCCAGGCGAACATGTCGGTGGTCGGCTCGACGTGGCCGGTGAACTGTTCGGGCGCCATGTACGCGGGGGTGCCGACGACCTGGCTGGTCAGCGTGGCTCCCGCGTCGAACGCGCGGGCGACGCCGAAGTCGATCACGCGCGGCCCGTCCGGGCCCATCAGCACGTTCTGCGGCTTGAAGTCGCGGTGCACGACGTTCGCGCGGTGGATCGCCGACAGCGCCGTCACCGAGCTGATCGCCAGGCGGTCGAGGTCGGCTCCGGTGCGCGGCCCCTCGTCGTGGACGAGGGCGCGCAGCGACGGCCCAGGCACGTACTCGCTGACGATGTAGGGACGGTCGTCCGCCATGTCGGCGGCGAGCATCTGCGCGGTGCAGAACCCGGCGACGCGCTGGAGCAGGGCCAGCTCGCGGACGAACCGTTCCCGCGCGCCGGCGTCGCGCAGGAGCTGGGCGTGCAGCAGCTTGATCGCGACGCGGGGCGGTTCGGCGCCCGGTTCGGCCGGCCGGCCGAGGTAGACCACGCCCTGGCCGCCGGCGCCGATCCGGCCCAGCAGTTCCCAGCCGCCGAGGCGGGTGGGGTCGGCCGCGGTGAGGGGAACCGGGCTCACCATTCGTACCCCCCGTGAGAAATATGGGCCTTCACCGGGCACAAATCCACTCTGCCCGGCATCAAAGAGTATAGGTTCGGCCGGCCCGGAGCGGGGAGACGACGCATGATTGAGATCTTTTCGGCAATTGCACGGCACAGGGCGCTCACCGCGTCCGCCGCGGCACTCGTGGCGGCGGCGGGCATGCTGTCCGGCTGCAGCGACGCGGGCGCGACCATCACGCGGCTGACCGTGGGTTCGCCGGGCCCCGACCCTTACACGCTGGTGTCGAACACCGACAAGACGGGCGTGAAGGACCGGCCGCGGGCCGGCGGCACGAAGGTCGGCGACTCTCCCGGCCTGTACGGCGGGACGCGGCAGGCGTCGACCTGCGACCGGCAGAAGCTCGTGGCGTTCCTGCAAGCCAACCCGGACAAGGCGCGCGCCTGGGCGGGCGCGCAGGGCATCCCGGTGAGCGACATCCCGAGGTATGTGTCCCGGCTGACCCCGGTGCTGCTGCGCACCGACACGCTCGTCACCAACCACGGCTACTCGAACGGGAAGGCGACGAGCGGCCCCGCCGTCCTGCAGGCCGGAATGGGCGTTCTGATCAATGGCTACGGGGTGCCCACCGTGAAGTGCAATTGCGGCAATCCCCTGACCCCTCCGGCAAAAAAGATCTCCACTCGGAACGCGTCCTACGGTGGCCGATCCTGGCCGGGATTCGAGAAACGGAATGTGACCCGGATCAGTCCGCGGGATTCCCGGAAGGGCACGATCGTCACCTTCGTCCTCGTCGACCCGGAGGCGACGATGGGGTTCGAGCGGCCCCGCGCCACCGCGGGACCGGCGGACGGCCCGCCGGTCGCGCTGCCGCCGACGGAGACGGAGGTCCCGACCGGCGACTCCCCCGCGCCGTCCGACTCCGGCCTGGAGTCCCCCGGCACCGAGTCGCCGGGCACGCAGTCGCCGGGCACCGAGTCGCCCGGGACGGAATCACCGGGCACCGAGTCGCCCGGGACGGAGACGCCCGCTCCGGGGATCTCCCCGGAATCACCGGGCGTGACCCCGCAGGAGCCGGGTACGGGAACGGGCGGGATGGTGCCGCCCGGGGACGGGCCGCAGAGCCCGATCTCGCTCCCGCCATCGGAGGAGCCCGCCCCTGTGGTCTCCTGACCTGGGCGGTCTCCTGACCTGGGCGTTCGCACCCCGGGCGGCCGCCCGGCCCGGGGTGCGATATATTTGCTCATATGAGCAGTGCTTCAGACGTTGTTCCCGCCGACGCGTGCGCCGTCCGCGTGGTCGATGCCGAGAAGGTCGCCGTCGTCGCCGGGTCCCTGCCGGACGCCGAGACGATCACCGAGCTGGCGCAGGTGTTCGGGCTGCTGTCCGACCCCGGCCGGCTGCGGGTGATCATCGCGCTGCTCGAAGGCGGGGAGATGTGCGTGTGCGACATCGCCGCGTCCTGCGGGCACTCGGAGTCGGCGGTCTCGCACGCGCTGCGGCTGCTGCGCGCCAACCGCGTCGTCCGGGTCCGCCGGGCCGGCCGGATGGCCTACTACCGGCTGGACGACTCGCACGTCCGGCTGCTGCTCGATCTCGCCCTCACCCACGTCGGACACGGGGAGGAGGGCACATGATCGGGGAGCAGGCGTCCGGACGGCACGACAGCGGGCACGGGCACGGCCACGGGCACGGGCACGCCGTCTCGGCGGGCGCCGACAGGCGGCTCCTCACCGCCGCGCTGGCGCTGATCCTCGCCTACATGTCGGGCGAGGTGGCCATCGGCTTCGTCGCCGGCTCGCTCGCGCTGATCACCGATGCCGCGCACATGATGACGGACGCGTTCGCGATCGCGCTGGCGCTGGTCGCGATGCGCATCGCCGCGCGCCCGCCGAAGGGCGGCTTCACCTTCGGCCTGCGCCGCGCCGAGATCCTGTCCGCGCAGCTCAACGGGCTGACGCTGATCCTGCTCTCGGTCTACTTCGTGTACGAGGGCGTCCGGCGGCTGGTCGAGCCGCCCTCCGTCGAGGGCCAGTTCGTCTTCTGGACGGCCGTCGCGGGCATCGCCGTCAACATCGCGGCGACCGTGCTGATCAGCCGGGCCGACCGGCGCAGCCTGAACGTCGAGGGCGCGTTCCAGCACATCCTCAACGACCTGTTCGCGTTCATCTCGACCGCCGTCGCGGGCCTGGTCGTGTGGACGACCGGCTTCACCCGCGCCGACGCGATCGCCTCGCTGCTGGTGGCCGCGCTGATGCTCAAGTCCGGATACCGGCTGCTGCGCGACGCGGGCCGGGTGCTCATGGAGGCCGCGCCCGCCGGCATCGACCCGTCCGAGCTCGGCACCCGGCTCGCCGGGCGCCCGTGCGTGGAGGAGGTCCACGACCTGCACGTCTGGGAGGTCAGCTCCGGCTACCCTGCGCTGTCGGCGCACGTGCTCGTCGACATCCAGGGCGACTGCCACGCCGTCCGCCGCGATCTTCAGGAACTGCTGCGCGACTGGTACGGGATCACGCACACGACGCTGGAGGTCGACCACCTGGACGAGCCGGACGGCGGCGGGCACGGCCACTGCGACGACCCGCACGGCCCCCGCCATGTGGCGGAGGCAGGCGAGCCGCACCGGCACGCGGGCAGCGCGCCATGTGACCACTGACGCCCCTCGCGACCACGCCGCCGCCGGTACGCGGGCGGCCCGCCGCTCAGGCCAGCCCGAAGAGTCCGGCGGGGCCGTGCCAGCAGACGGAGCGCATCCAGTCGTCGCCCAGGTCGAGCGCGGCCAGCGACTCCAACTGGTGCGCGTACTCGTAGGGGATGTTGGGGAAGTCGGTGCCGAGCAGGATGCGCCCGGCCAGGCCGAGGGCGCGCAGGCGGGGCAGGAGCGCGTCCGGGAACCCGGCGAGCGAGGCGAAGCGGGTGAAGACCATCGTCGTGTCGAGGTGGACGCGGTCGTACTCGTCGGCGAGGGCGAAGAAGCCGTCGAACTCGGGCGCGCCGAGGTGCGCGACGATCGCCGTCAGGCGCGGGTGGCGGGCGAGGACCTCGCCGAACGGGCCGGGGCCGGTGTAGCCGTTGGCGACCGGGCCCGAACCGGCGTGGACGACGGCGGGCACCCCTGCGTCGGCGAGCATCCCCCACACCGCGTCGAGCTCCTTGGCGCGCGGGTCGAAGCCGCCGACCTGGAGGTGGACCTTGAACACGCGGGCACCGGTGTCCAGGGCGCGGCGCACGTAGTCCTCGACGCCGGGCTCGGGGTAGAACGTCGCGGTCTGGAGGCATTCGGGGACGCGGGCGGCGAACTGGGCGGTCCACTCGTTCAGCGACTCGGCCATGCCGGGCCGGTGCGGGTAGGCGAGCGAGGTGAACGCGCGGACGCCGAGGCCGCGCAGGAAGGCGAGCCGTTCCTCCTCCGAGTCCCGGTACCGGATGGGCCACTCGGTGCCGATCAGCGGGCCGGCCTCGTCGAAGTACCCCCAGACCGCGCTCATCAGCCGCGGCGGCATGAAGTGGACGTGCACGTCGATGATGCCGGGCAACCCGAGGGCCCGCCAGAACGCGGGGACGGCAGAATCAGAATGGGGTTCGGTCACCCCCCGACCCTAACCGGACGTCAGGTGATCTCCGCCAGCAGGGCGGGCAGCACCGCGCGGAGCTCGCGCCGCCAGTAGGGCCACGTGTGGGTGCCCCGGTAGAAGTGCGTCGAGACCGGGATGCCGAGTTTGCGCAGCTTCCCGGCGAACTCCTGGGAGACGGTGTGGGCGAGGGCCTCCAGGACGTCGGGACCGGCGCCCGGGTCGTACGGGCCCTGGGTGCCGTCGCCGGCGCTCACGTGCACGCGGACGCCGGCGAGCCGGCCCGCGAGGTCGTACGGGTTGTGCTGCCGCCACACGACACGCTGCTCGTCGGGGTCGCCCCACACGTCCGTCCAGTCCAAGGACGGCGCGCCGATGGCGACGCCGAGCTCGACGAGGTCGGCGACGTCGAGCCCGGACGGGTCGCGGTGCAGCGTGTGGACGGGACCGCTGAACGAGGCCGCCGCCCGGAAGAGGCCGCGGTGCCTGGCCGCGTACGCCAGCGCGCCGAGCCCGCCCATCGCGTATCCGGCGACGGCGCGGTCCGGCCCGGCGCGGTATCCGCGTTCCAGGATCTGCCGGAGTTCGGCGAGATGAAAGGTCTCCCACTTCGGCGTGCCGCCCGCGCCGCGATTCCACCAGTCGGTGTAATTGCCGCACGGGCCGCCGTCCGGCATGACGACGATCACATCGGCGTCCTCGGTCAGTTCCTCGATGTCGCTGTGGTCGCTCCACGCGGTGTGGCCGTCCCGGCCGGCGCCGGCCCCGTGCAGGAGCCAGAGCACCGGCCAGGTGCGGGAGGCGTCCCGTGACCAGCCGCGGGGCAGCAGGAGGCGGGCGTGCGCGACGGCGTCCAGGACGGGGGAGCCGATGGCGAGGTCGAGGACGCGGCGGCGCGGGCGGCGCTCGCCGACCACGGTCGCGCCGTCGTCGGAGGGGGCTCCGGGCGGGGCCGTGCCGCCCGCCGCGATCGAGGCGGTCAACCCGGCGACCATCACGATGAATCCCGCTCCCGCCAAACCCCGCAGCCGCATGTTCCCGCCCCGGTCATTCAGATGTGCGCCTGTGGGTAAGGATTCCCGCTGACAGCCGTGTTTCAACGCTGTGTAATCGGTTTATCAAATGTCGGGCCGGAGGTTCCGGTCCACGTTCCTTGTAGGGTGACGCGGACGAAGGGGGCGACCGGTCCAGATGCGGAGCGTCCAGATGCGGAGCAAGGCGGAGCTGGAATCGGCGATCGCGGCCGGCGGCCGCGCGGTGCTGGTGATCAACTCCCGCTCGCGGCGGGGCCGCCGGCTCTACGGCACCGCCCGCCGGCTGCTGCGCGAGGCCGGCCTCGAATTCCCGCACGTCTTCCCGGTCACCGACCCCTCCCGGCTGCGGGAGCTGTTCGCCGACGTCCTCGCGCTGGAGCCCGACCTGGTGGTGGTCGGCGGCGGGGACGGCACGGTCGCCGAGGCGGTCGGGCACCTCGCGCACCGGGACATCGCGCTCGGCGTGCTGCCGCTCGGCACCACCAACAACTTCGCCCGGAGCCTGGAGCTGCCGCTGGACCTGCCGGGCGCGGTCGAGACCCTCGCCCTCGGCCGGCCGGGCGCCGGGAAGGTCGCGGACGTGGACGTCGGCTGGTTCGAGTCGACCGGCGACCCGCAGGGCGAGGGCCCGGGCACCGACCGGGAGCACATCTTCGCGAACATGGTGAGCCTCGGCCTGTCGGTCCAGGTCGCCGAGCACGTCCCGCACACGCTCAAGAAGTTCGTCGGGCGTCCCGCCTACGCGCTCACGGCCGCGCGGCTGCTGCCCCGGCACGAGGCGTTCACCGCCCGCGTCAAGATCGACGGTGTGACGCGCGAGCTCACCACGCACCAGCTGAACATCGCCAACGGCGCGCACCACAGCGGGCAGCGCATCGCCCGCGACGCCAGCCCGGACGACCGGCTGCTGGCCGTCTACCGGCTGGGCGACGAGCGGCGGCTGCGGCTGGCGTCGGCCACGGCCCGGCACGTCCTCACCGGCCGGTGGCGGTCGCTGGAGGAGGATGCGTTCCTCACCACCGCCCAGGTCGAGATCGAGACCGACCCGCCGATGCGGGTGGACGTGGACGGCGAGATCCGCGGCCGCACCCCGGTGTCGATCAAGCTGCGCGGCAACGCGCTGCGGGTGATCGTCCCGCGGACGTTCCTCGACACGTGACCCGCCGGCCGCGGCCGCCGGTCACGCGCGGTCGTCGGCCATGGTGTAGGCGCCGGACTCCAGCCGCTCGATGAGGCCGCGCGTCCAGACGGCGGCGGAGTCGGCGGAGTGGACCCACCAGCCGAGCAGCTCGCGCAGGTGGTCGGCCGGGTCCTGCTCGTCCAGGTGCGGGGCGACGGACGCGCGCCAGCCGGCCAGGCCGTCCAGCCGCTCGCGGAGCAGCCCGACCGCCTCGGCGCGCGGCAGCTCGGTGAGGAAACCGAGGCCGGCCGTCAGCATCTCCGGATGCCGGACGTCGACCGTGGCGAGGGCGCAGCGCAGCAGCCGCAGGAATTCGGTCCGGCCGGCCTCGGTGATCTCGTAGTCGGTGTGCGGCGGCCCCGCCTCGCTCTCCTCCACCTCGTGGGCGCGCAGCAGACCCTCCTTGGCCAGCTGCCTGAGGGCGTGGTAGATCGAGCCGGGGTTCACGTGGGCCCATTCGTCCGATCCCCACGAGATCAGCTCGCGGCGGACCTCGTAACCGTGCGCCCGCCCGAACCGCCGCACCCCGCCGAGCACCAGCAGCCGCGTCGTCGACATCCGCTCCCCCTGATCGCAAACCTGTTCAGGGTAAGGGCTCCGCCCGGCGCCGCGCGCCATCCTCAGCGCTTCAGGGCGGCGAGGTCCTCCGGAGCGAGGGCCAGGTCCGCGGCCGCGACGTTCTCCTCCAGGTGGTCCGGGGAGCCGGTGCCGGGGATCGCGAGCATCACGGGCGAGAGCGCGAGCAGGCCCGCGAGGAGCACCTGCGGGACGGTCGCGCCGTGCCGGGCGGCGATCGCGTTGACGCGGGCGTCGTCCGGGATGCCGAACCCGCCGAGCGGGAAGTAGGGCGCGTAGGCGATGTGCTCGCGCTCGCACGTCTCCAGGAGCGCGGCGTCCTGCGGCTGCGTCACGTCGAACCGGTTCTGCACGGCCGCGACCGGTGCGATCCTCCGCGCCTCGTCGAGCTGCGCCGGACTCACGTGGCTCAGGCCGAGGTGCCGGATCAGGCCCTCCTCGCGCAGTCCGGCGAGGACCTCGAAGCGCTCGCCGATCGGCTCGTCCTGCGGCGTCTCCAGGCCGCCGGGCCGCAGGTAGACGAGGTCGAGGCGGTCGAGGCCCAGCTCGGCCAGGTTCCGTTCCACCTCGGCGCGCAGCCCGGACGCCGGGAGCTGCCCGGACGGGTACGGGTCGCCCGGTCCCCGGTACGGGCCGACCTTCGTGGCGACGACCAGGCCGGGCGGGTAGGGGGCGAGCGCCGCGCGGATCAGCTCGTTCGCCGCCTGGCCGTCCGGGTGGTAGTAGAACGCGGCGGTGTCGATGTGGTCCACGCCCAGTTCGACGGCCCTGCGCAGGATCTTCAGGCCGGTGCCGCGGTCGTTGGCGGGGCCGCCCCGGGTGCTCGCGGGCAGCCGCATCGCGCCGAAGCCCATCCGGGAGATCCGCAGGTCGCCGCCGAGATCGAAATGCTGTGTCATGGCTCCACTGTGCTGCGCGGACCCGTCCGGCACGAGCGGCTGGCAGCTTGCTGCCACCGTGGCAGACTGAATCCTGATGACTGTCGATATGGACCGGAATGTCGTGCTGCGCGGCGAGGCCGAGCTGGTCGAGCGCGCCGGCCGGCTGTTCCTCGCGCGCGAGGAGTTCGCCTGCGCCGCGACGGACCTGAACACGTGGGCGCTGCCGGGGTTCCGGGAACGGCTGGTCGCCGAGCGGCGCAGGATCCGGCCGCGGCCGCCCTCCTACAAGCTGCACAACCCGGCGGCGCTCGCGGACGAGGAGTCCGAGCGGCACCTGGTGGAGATGGCGAGGGCCGGAACGCGGGTGCGGATCTGCGCCACGCCGCTCCCCCACGAGACGATCATCGTGGACCGCCGGGTGGCGATCCTGGCCGGCCCGCCGGAGGCAGGCGTCCGCGAGTACACGGTCGTACGGTCGCCGAGCGTCGTGAAGGGCGTCGTGTCGCTGTTCTGGGCGACCTGGGAGACGGCGATCGAGCTGGCCGACTACCGGCGCGACCGGCCGCCCGCGCTGACCGACGAGAGCCGCCGCATCCTCCGGCTGCTCGCCGGCGGGCTGAAGGACGAGGCGGCGGCGCGGCAGCTCGGCATGTCACTGCGCACCTACCGGCGCCGCGTCGCGGAGATCCTCACCCTGCTGGACGCCGGCTCCCGCTTCCAGGCGGGCCTGCGCGCCCACGAGCTCGGCCTGATCGGATAGCCGTCCGCCGGACGCCGGTCAGCCGCCGACCAGCGGGACCAGCTTGACGAAGACCAGGTCGGGGCCGGCGGTGAGGTCGATCTCCTCCTCGAGGTCCTCCACCTGGCGGTCGGCGGCGAGCACGAAGAAGCCGTTGCCGAGGAAGGCGCGCTCGGCGATCTCGGCCTGCCGCTCCCAGTCGATGCGGCGGGCCTCGCGGAGCCGGTAGCCGTTCAGTTCCGTCTCGGCGTCGTCCGGGCGGACCAGGCCGTTGAACCGGTCGGACGGGCGCGCGTTGTGCCGGGCGACCTCCTCGCGGACCCGGAGCCTGATCAGCTCCCGGACGGTCATCCGGTCCGGCAGCCCGGCCACCTCGAACTCGGCGACGGGCCTTCCCGTCGCCGTCTCGTCCCGGAAGTTCACGGCCGGCATCAGTCACCTCGCTTGATCTGCGCCAGGATGGACTCGTCGTCGATCTCGTCGTCGGCGGCGAGGAGGAAGGCCTTGCTGAGGATGAGGGAGAGCCGCTCGTCCTCGAAGGGCAGGAACACCTTCGCCCCGGCCTTGCGGCGCTCCGGGACGATGCAGAGGAACGTGTCGTCCGGCTCCATGACGATGTTGGCCGAGCCGAGGTGGATCTTGTAGGTGCGCAGCCGCCCCCGGACGATCAGGTGGCGGCCGTCGATCGAGCAGCGGTCGGCGATCTTCGTGCGGGGCAGGACGCGCTCCAGGGCGTCCACCCGGGTCTTCGTGGATTCGCCAAGGTCGGCGTACCACTCGCGCACCCAGTACTCGTGCGCCTCACCGTCCTCCCACATGGGGTCGGCGGCGATGGACGTGACGCCCACGAACAGGTCCACGTCCCGCATCGCCTCGCTCAGCACCAGCGGCGGGACGGCGTCGAGCGGCGCCTCCCGCCAGGCACCCTCCTCGCGGCGGTCGAACATGACCCGGTTCGTCCCGGCGATCTCCTGATCGCCCTGCCAGTCGGCCAGCACGTGCGAGAACCTGACCCGCCACTCCCCCGCCGCGAGCGTGCGGACCGCTTCGTCCGCGCCGCCGCCGTCCCAGGGGCCGAGCAGGCTGCTCGTCCAGCCGCGGGCCCGGAACAGCGCGAACATCCTCCGGTAGTGGACGAGGTGCGCGGCGAACCGGTTGGAGTACGTCCCGGTCTCCTCCTCGGCGGGCGTGCGGAGGTAGATCTCGCGGAACGCCTGCTTGAACGGCTGCCGGATCCCGCGGTCGACGAGCAGGTCGCGCCACGCGCGTATCTCGTCCGGCCCGGATCCGATCGGGTGCCACAGGCGGACGGCCGCGTCATCGGCGGCGTCCGGGAGTTCGCCGGTCGCCGGGAGGACGGCCCGCCGGTCGCCGGGCGCGACCTCGATCCGCCAGATCAGCGTGCGCACCGTGGGCCCGGCGATCGGGTGGCGGAGGAGCGTGTCCCGCCAGCGGCCGAACGGGTGGGCGGCGTCGACGGTGAAGCCGCCCTCCAGCGCCCGCGCGAGGGTGACCAACTGGGCTGAGACCCGTTTCACGAGGTCGCGCAGCTCCTTGACCGCGTCCTTGTGGTCGCGGCGGACGGGCGCGGGGACGCCTTTCAGGGCCTTGCCGTCCTTCTCGAAGGTCAGCTCGGCCTTGTCGGTGACGGTGACGACGGCCGTGTAGCCGCCGAGTTCCCGCCGGAGGACGCCGTCCGGGCCGAAGCCGAGATCAGGGAGGCGCAGGGCGACGTCGGTGCGCTCGGCGAGGGCCGCCTCGACCTTCTTGAGCATCTTGTCGAGTTGCTTGGGCACCCCGGCGTGGCGGACGCTCCCGCGAACGGTCCGGACCGCGGTGACCAGTTCGGGCGTGGGAAACTCCTGCGCGGCCCGGACGAGCTCGTACAGCAGCGCCTGCGACGGCAGCGTCTTCGCCTCGGTCGGGGCCACCGAGATGCCGGGCAGGAGCTGGTCGAAGAAGCCGGGAAGCCACGGCTCGTCGTTCCGCAGGACAAGGCGCACGGCGCGGCCGAGGGTCTCGACCTCGTCGGAGGCGAACGTCCTGTCGGCCCGGTAGGGGATCTCTCCGCGCTGAACGGCTCGAACACGGTCCGCGGCCGTCTCCAGGGCCCGGCGGGCGAACTCGGCATAGGCGGCGATGCCGGCGACGCGATCCCACAACTCCGGGAGGGGCGGCGGGGAGTTGTAGGACCGGCTACGGCCCAGTTCCGTCAGCAGCACACGCTCCGCCGGGGCGAGACGCAGGATGACGTCGAGTTCGTCGAGCGCGATGGGCCCCGTCACCTTCTGGCGAAGTCGTTCCGCCGTGACGTGCATGACGTCCTCGCCCGCGAGCCCGCTGATCGCGAGGAGGGCGAATCGCTGCTCGTCGCGTTTCCTGCCCAGGAGGTACTCGACCAGCGTGCGGGCCGGCCGCGCGACGTCCGGCCACGGGCCGGTGCAGCGCAGGAGCGCGCCCGCTCCGAGGTCGAGGTCCGCCCACTCGCGCTGGGCCAGGCCGCCGACGAGCGCCTCGAACATCCGCTCGCACGCCTCCGGCGTGTAGCGCGGCTGCCTGTTCTTGCCTTCGTCCTCCACCCTGAACCGGACGGAGGTCGACACGAACGGCGCCTTCGCACCGACCGCGTACGCGGCGGGCAGGAGGTCGCCGAGGTCCTGGTCGGAGAGTTCCGACAGGCCGGGGTACCAGGTGCGGAACTCCTCGTCCTCCGGCGTCGGGTCCGTCATGGCGCGCAACAGCCGTGCGGCCAGGTTCATCGGGCGCCCCTCCTGATCTGTCCCAGAATCGTCTCGTCGGTGATCTTATGGTCGGCCGCGAGCAGGAACGCCTTGCTGAGGATGAGCGAGAGCCTCTCGTCCTCGAAGGGAAGGTACGGGGTGCCCCGGCCGCCGCCTCTCGCCTGCACGATGCACAGGTAGGAGTCGTCCGGTTCCATCAGGATGTTGGACGACCCGAGGTGGATCCTGTAGGTGCGCAGCTCGCCGCGGACGACCAGGTAGCGGCCGTCGACGGAGCAGCGGCCGGCGATCTTCGTGCGCGGCAGGATGCGCTCCAGCGCGGCGCGGCGCACCTCGGCGGTCGCGGTCAGCGCCCCGAACGTCGCCTCGCGCCAGTAGGCCGCGTACCTGTCCTCGCCCCGGTCGGCCCAGTCGGGATCGGCGGCGATCGAGGTGACGCCGACGAACAGGTCCACGTCCCGCATCGCCTCGCTGAACACGGCGGGCGGGACGTCCGCGACGAGCGCCTCCCGCCATCGGCTTCCCTGCTTTCGCTCGAACCGGACCTGGTCGGTCGCGGCGTACTCCGGCGCCCAGTCGGCGTCGTCGGCCGGGTCGTGGTAGAAGCACGCCCGCCACTCGCCGCCGCCGAACTCGCCGCGCGCCTCGCCGTTGTAGCCGCCGTCGTAGCGGCCGAGGAAGTTGGCCTGCCAGCCGCGCTCCTTGAACAGCGCGTACAGCCGCCGGTAGTGGACGATGTGCGCGGCGAACCGGTTGGAGTACGTGCGCGTCTCCTCCTCGGCCGGAGTGAGCAGGTAGATCTCGCGGAACGCCTGCTTGAACGGCTGCCGGATCTGCTCGTCGACCACGCGCTCCCGCCAGGCCCGGACTTCGCCGGGCGTCGCCCGGATGGGGTGCCAGAGCCGCACCCGCACGGGGTCTCCCGTGCTCTCCAGGGAGGCGTGCCACACGCCGTCCTCGTCCTGGAACTCCCAGATGAGGCCGCGGACGACGACGCCGGTGATCGGGTGGTCGCGGTAGTGCTCGCACCATTCGCGGTAGGGCCAGACGCGGTCTTCCGACATCGTGCCCTCGACGCGGGCCCGCTCGCTCGACAGCGTTCCCCGGACCTCCTTGGCGACGGCCTTCAGCCCCTTCAGCTCGTCCGGGAAGCCGTCCTTGACCGCGGCCGGGGCCGTCCGGGAGGCGCGGCCGCCGGCGTCGGCGAAGGTGAGCCGGACGGTCGCCGCGTCCTCGACCGCGACCCGTGCCGTGTGCTCGCCGAGCGTCCGCTCCAGCGCCCCGTCCGGCCGCAGGCCATGGGCCGGGACGGTGCGCTCGATGAGCTGAGCGCGCGTGATGCCCTGCCGTTCGGCGGCGGCCTGGAGCGCGGTGTCGAGCTGCTTGCGCAGGGCCCGGTTCTTGATCTTCGCGCGCAGTCCCCACAGCACCGCGAGCGCGTCCGGGTCCTCGATCGCGCCGAGCGCGTTGATCGCCGCTCCCGCGAGCTTCAGGTCCTCGTAGAGGTCGCGGCCGGGTGCGCCCGCGCGCAGGGCGAGCGCGGAGAGCCGGGACGTGGTCTCCGCGCCGCCGGTCAGGGCCGCCGCCCAGAGGATGCCGCGCGCCACGTCCCCGTGGTTCTGGTGAACCAGGTACCGGTAGTCGTGGCCACCGCTCACCCAGTCCGCGTGCGGGCCGTGTTCGCCGGTGTCCAGCGGCTCGTCCTCCGCGAGCGCGCGCAGGCATTCGGCCACGGCGTCGCGCCCGGACGCGGCGTCGGCCAGAGAGAGGCATTCCCGGCGCCACTTCTGTGAGGGACGCGGTGCGGACAGACCGGCCAGATGCCGAACGAACCGGGCCAGCTCCAGCGTGGGCGCCGTCCTCAGGCGGTCGCGCAACGCCGCGACCCAGGGCTCGCGCACGGGCAGCAGCCCATGGGAGACGTACGCCTCGTCCATGCTCGCCAGCAGTGACCGCAACCGCCTGTCGACGGGGGCGCGCAGCCCGATCGGGACGTCCGCCCGCGCGAACCTCCGGTCGGCGCGCCGGAGCCGGGGCCCGACCTCGCGGAGGCCGCCGGCGTCGAGTCGCTGCGCGGCGGCCAGCGCGGCCTCCAGCACGGCGGCGAGCCGGTCCTCGCTCCCCCGGAGATCGATCGCGCACTGCAGCATGACCGCGACCTCGTCCGGTGTCCAGCCGTCGGTCTTCGACACCAGTCTCAGCAGCGTTCCGCGGTACTCCCAGTAGCCGTAGTCGCCGAAGCCCACCATCAGCATGAGGCAGAAGACGGCGGCGGCCCTGCCGTCACCGTCCGGGCGCCCTTCCAGATTCAGGCGGATCTCGGTTCCGGTCGGGAGGCGCCCGCCGATGTGCTCGAAGAGCGGGCGGGCCCTGTCGAGGGCGGCGAGGCGGACGCCGTCCAGGCCGTCGTTCTTGCGCGCCTCGGCGACCAGGGTGTCGTAGACCATGGCGGGATGCTGGCAGGAGCGACCGACAAAAGCCGCGGATTCCGGCATCTGTTCAGTGACCTCATGGTCACCTACGCTCGGGTGGTACCGCTGCAGAATGACATTCGGGACGGCCCATGGCACACAGCGTGGTGATCATCGGAAGCGGGTTCGGCGGGATCGGGATGGCGATCCGGCTGCGGGAGGCCGGCGTCCACGACGTGGTGATCCTGGAGAAGGCCGCGGACCTCGGCGGAACCTGGCGGGACAACACCTATCCGGGGGCGGCCTGCGACGTGCCGTCGCACCTGTACTCGTTCTCGTTCGAGCGCAAGACGGACTGGTCGCGCCGCTTCCCTCCGCAACCGGAGATCCTCGAATACCTGCGGCACTGCGCCCGCAAGTACGGCGTGCTCGGCAGGATCCGGTTCGGCACCGAGGTCACCGAGGCGCGGTTCGACGAGGACGCGGCGCTGTGGCGGGTCTCCACGACGGCCGGTGAGCTGGACGCCCGGGTGCTGATCTCGGCGTGCGGGCAGCTCAACCGGCCCGAGCTGCCGCCGATCGAGGGACGCGAGTCGTTCGCCGGGCCCGCGTTCCACTCGTCCCGCTGGGACCACGGCACCGACCTGCGCGGCAGGCGCGTCGCGGTGATCGGGACGGGGGCGAGCGCGATCCAGATCGTCCCGGAGATCGCGAAGGAGGCGGCGGAGCTGCGGCTGTTCCAGCGGTCCGCGCCGTACGTGATCGACAAGCCGGACCGGCCCTACCGGGCGTGGGAGCGGGCCGTCCTGAGGACCGTGCCCGGAGCGTACGAGCTGAGCCGCGCCCGGATCTACACGATGTTCGAGGCGCGGGCCCTCGGCTTCATCAGGTATCCGCGGCTGATGGGGCTCCTGGAACGCGGCTTCCACCGCCACCTGGCGGAGCAGGTCGGCGATCCCGGGCTGCGCGCCGACCTCGTCCCCGGCTACCGGATGGGATGCAAGCGGATCCTGCTGTCCGGCGACTACTATCCGGCGCTGAACAGGCCGAACGTGGACCTCGTGACCGACCCGGTCGAGCGGATCACGGCGACCGGGATCGCCACCGCGGACCGCGCGTACGAGGTGGACGCCATCGTCTACGCGACCGGGTTCCGGTCCACCGAGTTCCTCTCCCCCATGAAGATCGCCGGGCGGGGCGGGCGCGAGCTGAACGAGGCGTGGCGGGACGGCGCGCAGGCGCATCTCGGCATCACGGTCAGCGGCTTCCCGAACCTGTTCCTGCTCTACGGGCCGTACACCAACCTCGGGCACAACTCGATCATCTACATGCTGGAGTCGCAGTTCCGGTACGTCGCCGGCTGCGTGCGGGCGCTGCGCGACGCCGGGCTCGCCTGGATCGACGTGAAGCCGGACGTCCAGGACGCGTTCACCCGCGAGATGCGGGAGCGGATGCGGGCGACCGTCTGGGAGGCGGGCTGCAAGAGCTGGTACATGACGGCCGACGGCAAGGTCGTGAACAACTGGCCCGGGTACACCTTCGCCTACCGCCGCGCGACCCGCCGTCCCGACCCGCGGGATTTCCGCGCGCGGCACGCTACCGCCCGGTAGCCGGCGCGGCCTAGGCTCGGTGCCATGCCGACCGCCTTCATCACCGGCGCCACCGCGGGGATCGGTGCCGCGTTCGCCCGCCGTCTCGCCTCGGACGGGTTCGACCTGGTCCTGCTGGCCCGGGACGCCGAGCGGCTGGAGCGGACCGCCGCCGGACTGCGCGAACGGTACGCCGTGCACGCCGAGGCGCTGCCCGCCGACCTTTCCACCGAGGAGGGTCTGGCGGCGGCGGAGGAGCGCGTCCGCGAGGACGTCGACCTGCTGGTCAACAACGCCGGGTTCGGCAACAAGGGCGTGTTCCTGGACGTCCCGGTATCGGACGAGCTGACCATGCTGAAGGTGCACTGCGAGGCCGTCCTCCGGCTCACCCACGCCGTCCTGCCCGGGATGCTGGAGCGCGGACGGGGCGGCGTCGTCAACGTCTCGTCGGCCGCGGCGTTCGCGACGCGCGGCACGTACGGGGCGTCCAAGGCGTGGGTGGTGAACTTCAGCCAGGGCGTCGCGGCCGACATCGGGGGGCGGTCGCAGGGCGGGGTCCGAGTGATGGCGCTTTGCCCCGGTTTCGTGCGCACCGAGTTCCACGAGCGGGCCCAGATGGACATGTCGGACGTCCCGGAATTCATGTGGCTCGACAAGGACGACGTGGTCGACGCCGCCCTGCGCGACCTGCGCCGGGGCGTGCGGGTCAGCATCCCGGGCCTGCAGTACAAGGTCGCCGTCGGCGTCGGCCGGCTGCTGCCCCGCTCGCTGGTCGCGCGGCTGTCGTCCACTACGGGCCGTAAATACGAGTGATCGATTAGTCAAGGGTCACGGCCTTGTCACGCGCGGTGCGACAGGGCAAGGTGGCAGATCGAGTCGCTTCGATGGCGCGCCGACGGCTCCTCCCACCCCCCGCCCCCGTCCGCCGAGAGGTCTCACCCGATGGGTCACGACCTGGGCTATGCCGCCCTCGCGCTGATCGCGACCACCGTCTACTACGTCGCCTTCCTCATCTTCCGCATCTCCGCGCGCCGCATGGAGCCGCTCCGGGGAGGCCGTCCGCTCCGCGTCGGCTGGCTCATGATGACCGACCCGGTGTGGCTGGTCGGCGGACTGCTGCTGTTCCTCGGCCTCGGCTACGAGGTGGTGGCGTTCTCCGCCGTCTCGCTCGCCGTCGCGCAGCCGATCTTCGCCGTCAGCCTGGTGTTCCTCGTCGCGTTCGCGGTGCGGTTCCTCGGCGAGCGGCTGAGCGCCCGGGAGTGGGCGAGCGTCGCGCTGTTCGTGCTCGCGACGGTGCTGATCGGGCTGTCCGCCACGTCCGAGGGCGAGCTGCGCGCCGACGCCACGCTCACCGGGACGCTCACCGAGCCGTGGACGATGGCCGCGGTCTGCGCCCCGGCGGTGGTCGTCGCGGCGCTGGTGTGGCTGGTCGGCGACCGCCGCGCGGGCGGCCGGCACGCCCGCAAGCTCGCCGGGGTCGCCTACGGGATCGGCGCGGGCGCGTGCGCCGGGCTGGCCGAGGCCGGGATCCGCGGCATCTCGATCGTCTACGAGGACACCGGGAGCATCCGGGCGGTGATGGAGTCCGCCTACCCGTACCTGACGTTCGTGCTGGCCGCCCTCGCGCTCGCGCAGCTGCAGGTGGCGCTGCAGCGCTGCCGGGTCGCGATCGTCGCGGTCGTGCTGACCGTCATCGGCAGGACGTACCTGCTCGTCAGCAGCACCGTCCTGTTCGACGAGCAGTGGCCGCGGGACACCGTGCCGTTCGCGCTGCGGACGGGCGGCTTCGTGCTCGCGCTGGTCGCGCTGCTGTCGTTCCCCCGTTACGAGCGGTCGGCGCGAGCGGCGCCGGAGGCGGCCGCCGGGAAGGGCGTGCGCGCTCGCTCTTGATCGCTTACATTGCCGCAATGGCCCTTTCCCGCCGCCGGGCCCTCGGCACGGCCCTGCTCTCCTCCGCCGCCCTGCTCGCCGCCTCCCTGCTGCTCCCGCTGCCCGCGGCTCCGGCGAACGCCGTCGTCGGCGGGACCCCGGCGCGGTCCGCGGCGTATCCGTGGCTGGCCGCGGTCGGGTCGCCGGTCTTCTTCGTCCGGCCGTCCGGCCAGTTCTGCGGCGGCGTGCTGATCAAGCCGGACCGGCTCCTCACCGCGGGGCACTGCGTCTCGATGTTCCGCTCGGTGCCGGGCGTCCTGACGGCCACCTTCGGCCGGGACGACCTCACGGGCCGCGGCGGCGAGACGGTCGAGGTGAAGTCCGTCCGCATGCATCCCAAGTACCGGGAGACCTCGTTCGAGGGCGAGACCGTCGGCCACCACGATCTCGCCGTCCTCACGCTGGCGCGCCGCGTGAACCGTCCTGCCGCGCCCCTCGGCACGCCCGGTTCAGCCCGGACCGGGCGGATCGCCGGCTGGGGCTTCACCTCCGAGAACGACCTGCTCAACACGCGTCTGCGGGAGGCCGCCGTGCCGCTTCCGGGCGACGCGGCGTGCGAGCGCGCGTACGGCGACTCGTTCGACCCGTCCGACATGCTGTGCGCCGGATCGGAGAAGGCCGACTCGTGCCAGTTCGACAGCGGCGGCCCGCTGATCGCCCGCGGACGCGTCGTGGGACTGGTGTCCTGGGGCCGCGGCTGCGGCGAGCCGGGCTACCCGGGCGTCTACGCGAGGCTCACCTCCCTGCCCTGATGCGGACCCTGCCCTGATGCGGACGTTGCCGCCCCGCCGTCCCGGCCGGATGCTGACCGTATGCGGGTACTGGTGACGGGGGCGGCGGGATACATCGGATACGCGGTCGCGCGGCGGCTGGCCGCGGCCGGGCACGAGGTGGACGGGCTGGTACGGCGGGACGCCGGCGTGCCGGACGGGGTCCGTCCCGTCCACGGCGACCTCCTCGCCCCGGACACGCTCCCGCGCGGGCGCTACGACGGGGTCTGCCATCTCGCGGCGCTCGCCCGCGTCCGCGAGTCGTTCGGCGCGCCGCTGCGGTACTTCGCCGCGAACGTCCAGGGCACGGTGAACCTGCTGGAGGCGGTGGACACGGACCGGGTCGTGTTCGGGTCGACGGCCGCCGTGTACGGGGCGACCGGGCGGCGGCCGATCCCCGAGAGCGCGGAGACGGCGCCGGCCAGCCCGTACGGTGCGTCGAAGCTCGCCGCCGAGCAGGCCGTCCGCTTCCATGCCCGGACGGGCGCGATCGGCGCGGTCGTGCTGCGCACCTTCAACGTCGCCGGGTCGGTGGACGGCCGGGCCGACCCCGACGAGACCCGGCTGATCCCGAAGGCGCTCGCGGTGGCCGCCGGCCGGGCCCCGCACCTGGAGATCAACGGCGACGGGCTGGCCGTCCGCGAGTTCCTGCACGTGGACGACCTCGCCGCCGCCTACGTCCGGGCACTGGAGGCCGTCCGTCCCGGCGAGGACCGCGTCTACAACACCGGCACCGGCACCGGGACGGCCGTCCGCGACGTGATCGCCGCCGTCGAGAAGGCGACCGGCCGGCCGGTGCCCGTCCGCCGCCGCCCGGCCCGCCCTGAGGCGCCGGTGCTGGTCTGCGACGCCGCCGCCATCCGGGCCGACCTCGGCTGGCGGCCGGAACGCTCCACGCTGCCGGAGATCATCGCCGCCTCCTGGAACGCCCTGACCCGCGAGGACGGATAAACTCGCGCTCGTGCCGGAGCCCAAGTTCGAAGTCCAGATGCTGCACGACCGCGTCATGATCAAGGTCGACAAGGACAGCGGTGAGCGCCGCAGCACCGGCGGCATCGTCATCCCCGCGACGGTCGAGCAGGAGAACCGCCTGGTGTGGGGCGAGGTCTGCGGGGTCGGCCACCACGTGCGGATCGTCAAGCCCGGCGACCGCGTGCTGTTCCACCCCGGCGACCAGTACGAGGTCGAGATCCAGGGCGAGAACTATCTCATCATGCGCGAGCGCGACCTGCACGCCATCGCCAGCGAACGTCCCGAGCACGGCACCGGCCTCTACCTCTGACCGGGCCCCTTCGAGACGCCCCCGCGTGCTCACACCAGGAAGAGCAGCATGGCGGCCACCCCGACATCGACGACGCCGCAGGCTTCGGCGTACGACCGGGACACGACCCTGTCGAGCTTCAGGTGCACGGCGTCCCACACCCCGTGCAGGAACCAGCCCGCCGCCACCAGGTAGCGGCCCAGGTCCGGGTCCACCGCGAGGCCCGCCAACGCGATGGCGCCGAAACCGAGCATCCCCGCGGCCTGGATCCCGAACGAGGCCCTCCCGTCCGGCGCCTCGCCGATGACACCCCAGACGAGCAGGACCAGCGCGACGGCGATGACGACGGTCGACAGCGCCACCACGTCCAGCAGATCGATCACGACGATGGCCGCCACGATGGCGCCGATCACGGGCCAGGACATCGCGGGGCGGCCGATCCGGTTGAGGATCAGGTACTCCAGGGGCAGCAGGAGCACCGCCTCCCCGAACCCGGACACCGCGTCGGCCAGGTCCCCCAGGCCGGCGCTCCAGATGAGCACCACTGACGCCAGGGCCAGCGCGGTCGGCCAGCGCCGCATCAGCGTCCAGAACGGTCCCCGCCGCTCGTGCACTACTTCGGACATGACGCCGCCTTCCGAACATGACAGGTGGTGGTCAATGGGAGTACTCGTCGCGGCGGCGGAGCATGACGACGAACATGAGCGGGAGCATCACCGCGTGCTCAAGCGTCATCATGGAGCCGGCGGAGACGACGTCCAGCCACAGCAGCGGGAACAGCACCGCCAGCGGCGCGAACATCGCCCCGCACATCTCCAGCGAGCCCGCCAGGCCGTGACCGCGCACTCGCATCCAGACGAGCATCCCGGCCGACATGTCGAACGCCATCTCCAGCGACTCCAGTTCGGGGTGACGCTCCATGAACGGCTCCGCCCCGGCGAGCGCGAGGACGCCGCCCACGGCCGCGCCGAAGACGAACATCCCGATCGCCATCGCGATGACCATCTCCACGTAGTGCCGCGCGAAATGTCCCCAGCCGCCGTGGCGGGGCGCGCCGGTTTCGCGGGTCAGCGTGATCTCGCTCCGAGCCTGCACGGGGGTTCTCCCTCCCTTACCGCCGTCGGGCTTTCCGACGTCCTCAGCCTGCGGGAACGCGGAAATCTCCAGTAGTGACGGACCGGTATCTGCGCGCATGACATTTGTCATGCAGATACCGGACAAATGACATCCAGCCGAAATGGGGCGCTGCTGGAACAATGAGCGGCGTGCATGACGGGGCGAACGAGGGCGGAACCGGCCTTGCGGGCTTTCGCCGCTATACCTGGTGGGCGGTGCCGGGCACCAACGTGGGCGTCCTGATCCTGTTCACCGGCGAGTGGATCCTCGACGGCGACGTGCCGGTCCAGCCGCGCCTCTTCAGCGCCGCCGCCCTGGTGGTCGAGGTGACGGCGGTCGTGGCGCTCCTCAACGCGCGGCTGGCGGCCGGCGAGTGCACCGCCCGCCCCCGCCCGCCGGCCGGCTGGCCCGCCGCCGGGGCGCTGGCCGCGATCGTGCTCGCCGTCTGCCCGCTGACCCTGCGCAACTACGGGCTGTGGCCGATGGCGCCCGCCATCATGACGGCGGTCGCCGCGACGTACCTGGACGGCCGTCCCCGGCGGTGGCTGATCATCGGCGCGACGGCCCTCGCGGCGCTGCCGGGCGGCGCCGTCAGCCTGGTCAGCGGGGACGGCCGGCTGGTGTACGCCGCGCTGTTCCCGCCCGGGATCACCGCCTTCGTCGTCTGGGCCATGCTCGGCCCCCTGTGGGCCTGGGACATCACGGGACGGCTGGACCAGGCCCGGCGGTTGTCGGCGGAGCTGGCGGTCAAGGACGAGCGCCTGCGGTTCGCCGCCGACCTCCACGACATCCAGGGCCACCATCTGCAGGTCATCGCGCTGAAGAGCGAGCTGGCCGCCCGGCTCGCCGAGACCGACCCGGCGCGCGCCGCCGCCGAGATGAAGGAGGTGCGGCGGCTGGCCGCCGACGCGCTCCGCGACACCCGCGCCGTGGTGCTGGGCTACCGCCGCACGAGCCTGGACGACGAGATCGCCAACGCCACCCGCGTCCTGGCCTCGGCGGGCATCGACGCCCGCACCACCGCGGACCCCGCCGCCATCGGTGATGCCGCCCGCCACCTGCTCGGACTGGTGATGCGAGAGGCCACCACCAACCTCCTCCGGCACAGCCGCGCACGCCACGCGTCGGTCGACTACCGCGTCACCGGCGGCGTCGCGCGCCTCCGGGTGACCAACGACGGCGCCTTCGAGGTCACCGCCGGCACCACGTCCGGCACCACGTCCGGCACCGGGCTGCGGTCCCTGTCCGGACGGCTGAGAGCGGCGGGCGGCGACCTGACGTGGACCCACGACGGCGGCCGCTTCGAGATCGAGGCGTCCTTGCCCGCGGACGGTCCCGGGAACGAGGAGGGACGATGATCCGCCTGCTGATCGCCGACGACGAGGACCTCCTCCGCAGCGCCCTCGCCTCCCTGCTCGCCCTTGAGGAGGACCTCGCCGTCGTCGCCGAGGCGTCCACCTCCACCGACGCCGTGCGCCTCGCCCGCGAGCACCGCCCGGACATCGCGGTCCTGGACCTGGAGATGCCGCCCGCCGACGGGCTGCGCGCCGCCGAGGAGATCAGGGCGGCGCTGCCGACCCAGGTCGTCCTGGTCACGCGGCACGCCCGCCCCGCCGTGCTCCGCCGCGCCCTCGCCGCCGGCGTCCGCGGCTTCGTCCCCAAGACGACCCCGGCCGCCCGGCTCGCCGAGATCATCCGCGACATCGCCGCGGGCCGCCGCTACGTCGACCCCGACATCGCCGCCTCCGCGCTGACCGAGGACGAGTGCCCCCTCACCGACCGCGAGCTGGAGGTCCTGCGCGCCGCCCGCACCGGTGCCTCCGTCAACGAGATCGCCGCCCAGGTCCACCTGGCGCCGGGGACGGTCCGCAACTACCTCTCCGCGGCCATGGCGAAGCTCCAGGTCTCCACCCGCCACGCCGCCGCCCACCACGCATGGCAGCAGGGCTGGATCTGAGGGGCCTTCACCGTTCGGGGAGGACCAGCGCGCCGTCGAGCCGCCGGGGAAGGCGCCACGGGTCGTTGTCGCGCAGTGGCGGCGGGAGGAGCCGCGGCGGGCAGTTCTGGTAGGCGACCGGGCGGAGGAAGCGCCGGATCGCGTCCGTGCCGACGGAGGTCGTGGCGGGGGCGGTCGTGGCGGGGTAAGGGCCGCCGTGCTGCTGGGCCCAGCCGACGGCGACGCCCGTGGGATAGGAGTCGAAGACCAGGCGGCCGGCCCGGTCGCGGGCCACGGCGGCGAGGCGCGCGGCGAGGCCGGTCTCGCCGGGTTCGCTGTGCAGGGTGACCGTGAGAGTCCCAGGCGTCGAGGCGAGGGCGTCGGCGAGGTCGTCCTCGCCGGTGTACTCCAGGACGACGGTCACCGGGCCGAAGCATTCCTCCAGGAGGAGTTCGGACGAGCCGAGCAGGGAGACCGGGCCCGCCATGAGCCGCGCGGCGGTCTGGCGGCTCTCGCCCGTCCGGCCGGTCGCGACCGTGCGCAGGCCGGGGATGGAGGCGCGGTCGGCCACGCCCTCGGTGAAGGCGGTGCGGATGGAGTCGCCGAGGAGCGTCTGCGGGGCGAGGGCCGTGAAGTGCCCGGCCATCGCTTGGGGCAGGCCGGCCCCGGCGGGGGCGAGGACGAGGCCGGGCTTGACGCAGAACTGGCCCGCGCCGAGCGTCACGGAGTCCGCCAGGCCCTTGGCGATCTCCATCAGCCGGGCCTCGGCCGCGCCGGGCGTCACGACGAGCGGGTTGAGGCTGCCCAGCTCGCCGTAGAACGGGATCGGCTCCGGACGTGCCATGGCCAGGTCGTGCAGGTGACGGCCACCGCGGAGGGAGCCGGTGAAGCCGATCGCGCGCACTCGGCCGTCCTGGACCAGGGCGGTGCCCGCGTCGCGGCCGTGGACGAGCTGGACCACGTCGTCGGGGAGACCCGCCGCGGCGGCGCCCGCGCGGAGCGCGCCGAGGGTCAGGGCCGAGGTCTCCGGGTGGAGCTCGTGGGCCTTGACGACCACGGTGCAGCCCGCGGCAAGGGCGGAGGCGGTGTCGCCGCCTGCGACGCCGAACGCGAACGGGAAGTTGGAGGCGGCGAACACGCCGGCGACACCGAGCGGGACGTTCGTGCGGCGCAGGTCGGGCCGGGGCGGGGTGGCGCCGGGATCGGCGGAGTCGATGCGGACGTCGAGGAAGGAGCCTTCGCGCAGCACCTCGGCGAACAGCCGGCGGCGTATTCACCGCGCTGCCCGCCGGAGCGCGCGTCGATGCTCCGGACGGGCACGGGGGTCCTCCAGGTCAGGTCGGAGGGGGTGCGGACGGCCGGAGGCAGCAGCGGCCCCGCCTCCTCCAGCAGCAGCCGGGCGACCTCGATCGCGCCCGCACCGGTGAAATGGGTGTCGTCGGCGCCGACGGGCCGGAGCCGCCCGCTCCGGAGATCGTCCGTCTGCGGGCCCGGCTCTACGGCGGCCGCGCCTACGCGAGCGAACTGGCCCGCCGGGGCTTCGCCGTGCTGGTCCACGACGTCTTCGCCTGGGGCAGCCGCCGGTTCCCCCTGGAACCCGGTCCGGGCCCGGACGCGAGCGAGCCCGACCGCTACGACCTCGCCGCCCGCGACCACGAGCACGTCCTGGCGAAGGCGTGCACCCTGCTGGGCACCTCGTTCACGGGTGTCCTCGCCTCCGAGGACCTCGCGGCCGCGGCGTACCTGCGCTCCCGGCCCGACATCACCGCCGTCGGCACGATCGGCCTGTCGGGCGGCGGGGCCCGGGCCGCCCTCCTCGGCGCGCTCGATCCGGGGATCGGGGCCGTCGCCGTGGCCGCGATGGTGTCCTCGTTCCGGGATCTCCGCGAAGAGCACGTGGCCGCCCACTCGTGGATGCTCTTCCCGCCGGGCCTGACCCGCCTGGCCGACTGGCCCGGCGTGGTCTCCGCCCACGCACCGGCCCCCCTGATGGTCCTCTACGCCACCGCGGACCCGCTCTTCCCCACCCGGGGCATGCACCGGGCTCACCGCCAGATCACCGAGGCCTACCGGAGGGCGCCGGACCGGTACACGGGAGCCTTCTTCGACGCGCCCCACGTCTTCGACCGTCCCATGCAGGACGCGGCCTTCGCCTGGCTCGCCGACGTCGACACGACGGCGCCCTAGCGGCTCCCGCCTTCCCGTTTTCGCAGGTGGACGGCGGATCCAGAAGTTCTCAGAAAAAGATCCGCGGCCGTGTCGATCCGGGTCGCCTCCCGTTCGACCTAGGGATGAGAGGGTCCGAGAGAGGGGCCCGGACGACACAGGGAGACGGAAGATGAAGTACATGCTGATCATGCGCGCCACCGACGAGGCGTTCGCGGGGATGGGCGAGATCGACTTCACCGAGATGATCGCGACGGTCGGCCGGTACAACCAGGAGCTGATCCGGGCCGGCGTGCTGCTCGCCGCCGAGGGGCTCGACGACGCGGAGGAGGGCGTGGTCGTGGACTACTCTGCCGAGCCGCCGGTGGTGACCGACGGCCCGTACGGGGAGACCAAGGAGCTGTTCGGCGGGTTCTACATCCTCAACGTGGCCTCCAAGGAGGAGGCCGTCGAGTGGGCGAAGCGGTCGCCGATGACCGGCCCGGGGTTCAAGACCGAGATCCGCCGGGTCACCACGATCGACGAGTTCCCGCAGGACAACGAGTGGATCCAGAAGGAGCGGGCGTGGCGCGAGGCCACCGGTCAGCTCTGATGCCCGACTCCACCGGCCGGGCGGCCGTCGCCGCCGTCTGGAAGATCGAGTCCGCGCGGATCGTCGGTGCGCTCGCCCGGTACACCGGCGATTTCGCGCTGGCCGAGGACCTCGCCCAGGAGGCGCTGGCCGAGGCCCTGGTGACCTGGCCGCGCGACGGCGTGCCGCGCAACCCCGCGGGGTGGCTGCTCACCGTCGGCCGGCGCCGCGCGATCGACGCCTACCGGCGGCGCGCCGCCCGCGACGAGAGGTACGCCGCCCTCGCCCATGACCTGGGCGAGGGCGGCGTGGCCTCCGGCCGCGCCCCCTCCGATCCGGCCCGGGAGGACGACGACGTGCTGTGGGATCCGGACCAGATCGACGACGACGTCCTCGCGCTGATGTTCGTCTCCTGCCACCCCGTGCTGTCGCGGGAGGCGAGGGTGGCGCTCACCCTGCGGGTCGTCGGCGGCCTGACCAGCGACGAGATCGCCAAGGCGGTCCTGGTCCCGACCGCCACCGTGCAGGCCCGCATCACCCGGGCGAAGAAGACCCTGGGCGCGGCCCGGGTGCCGTTCGAGGTGCCGCCGCCAGGGGAGCGGGCCGGGCGGCTCGGCCCGGTCCTCAGCGTCATCTACCTGATCTTCACCGAGGGGTCCTCGGCCAGCTCCGGCGACAGGCTGATCCGGTTCGACCTCGCCGGCGAGGCGCAGCGCCTCGCGCGGGTGCTGAGCCGGCTGATGCCGGACGAGCCCGAGGTCCACGGCCTGCTCGCGCTGCTGGAGCTGACCGCGGCGCGCTTCCCCGCCCGGACCGGCCCGGACGGCGAGCCGGTGCTGCTGGAACAGCAGGACCGGAGCCGCTGGGACCGCGCCGCGATCCGCCGCGGACGAGCCGCTCTCACCCGCGCGGAACGGGCCGGGCGCGGCCTCGGCGCCTACGGCCTCCAGGCCGCGATCGCCGAATGCCACTCCGTCGCCGCTTCCGTCGACGAGACCGACTGGGACCGCATCGTCCTCATCTACGAGGCCCTCGGCCGCCTGGCGCCGTCCCCGGTGGTCGACCTCAACCGCGCGGTGGCGGTCTCCATGGCCCAGGGACCGGCCGCGGCCCTGCCCATCGTGGACGCGCTCGTGGCCGCCAAGGCGCTCCATGACTCGCACCTTCTGCCGACCGTCCGCGGCGAGCTGCTCACCCGCCTCGGACGCACCGGCGAGGCGCGCACCGAACTGGAACGCGCACTGCGGCTCTGCGGCAACACGCGGGAGCGGACCGTTCTGGAGCGCAAGCTCGCCGCGCTCTGACCTCCGGGCGCACGAGGATCAGGTGTCGGGTTCGAGCAGGAAGACGGGCCTGTCTCCAGCTGGCCGGTCCCGACCGAAGGCGTCCCGGACGAACGGCACGATGCCGAACTTTCGGCGATAGGCGGCGAGGATCGGCTCCACGCGCTCGTCGTCGATCTCGGTGAGCCGCACCCGGCGGAACCGTCGCCCGCGGCCGACCTCGGCTCGGCCGTCGGCGCGGACGTTGTGGACCCAGTGCGTTTCGCCGAAGGGCGAGACGAGCCACTGCCTCCCGTCCAGCTTCAGCAGGGCGACGGGAGTGGTGCGGGGCATGCCGCTGCGCCGGCCGCGCGTGCGCAGCAGGACCAGCGGGCCCATCGGGAGTCCCCAGGCGAGCATCCGGGACGGCACGCGGTTCATCCGCGCCAGTCTCGGCGGAAGATCGGCGGTCATGTCATCACTCCGTCACGGTGTCGCGGACACATAAGTGGTGGAACTTCCTCCATTTGACTGTGACACGGCGACCACCCGCCCGCAAGTGAAACTGGAGAAATTTTCTCCGTTTATTGCCGGCAGTGCTCCCTTCATCGGCCGTGGACGGGCTTCATCGGAGCCACTACGCTAACGTACTAGTTCGTCCATAATGGGGAGGCGGGTCGCGAGATGCGCAGGTCGATCGCCACGGTGTCGCTCAGCGGCTCGCTCGCCGACAAGCTGACCGCCGCCGGCGCGGCCGGGTTCGACGGTGTCGAGATCTTCGAGAACGACCTGGTCGCCGGCGACCTCGCCCCCGAGGACGTGCGCCGCCGTGCCGCCGACCTCGGCCTGGGCATCGACCTGTACCAGCCGTTCCGCGACTTCGAGGCGGTGCCGCCCGACACCCTCGCCGCCGGCCTGCGCCGCGCCGAGCACAAGTTCGCGCTGATGGAACGGCTCGGCGTCTCGCTGATGCTGGTCTGCTCGAACGTATCCCCAGCCGCCGTCGACGACGACGCCCTGGCCGCCGAGCAGATGAGGGCCCTCGCGGAGCGGGCGGCCGGGCACGGGATCCGGATCGCCTACGAGGCGCTCGCCTGGGGCGCGCACGTCAGCGACTACCACCACGCGTGGCGCATCGTCCGGGCGGCCGGCCACCCGAATCTCGGACTGTGCCTGGACAGCTTCCACATCCTCGCCCGGGACACCGACCCCTACGCCATCGAGACGATCCCGGGCGAGAAGATCTTCTTCCTGCAGCTCGCCGACGCGCCGGCGCTGCCGATGGACGTCCTCTACTGGAGCCGGCACTACCGCTGCTTCCCCGGGCAGGGTGATCTCGACGTGGCGGGGCTGGTCGCGAGCGTCCTGCGGACCGGCTACGCGGGGCCGCTCTCGCTGGAGGTGTTCAACGACATCTTCCGGCAGGCCGCCGCGATGCGCACCGCGCAGGACGCCATGCGCTCCCTCATCGCGCTGGAGGAGCAGGCAGGCGAGCGGCTCGGCGGCACGGAGCGGGCGGCGGCGCTCACGCCGCCGCCGCGGCCGGTGGCGCCGAGCGGGTTCGCGTTCGCGGAACTGGCCACGCCGGACACCGGGTCGCTGGGCGGGCTGCTGGACGGTCTCGGCTTCACCCGCACCGGGACGCACACCGGCAAGCCGGTGGAACTCTGGGAGCAGGGGCGGGCACGGATCCTGCTGAACCGCGGGAGCGCGGAGAGCCAGGACGGCCCCGCCCTCGGCGCGATCGGGCTGGAGTCCCCGGATCCCGCCGCGTCCGTGAAGCGCGCCGAGGCGCTGCTGTCACCCGTCCTGCCCCGGCTGCGGGGCCCGCACGACGCGCCGCTGGACGCCGTGGCGGCCCCCGACGGCACCGAGCTGTTCTTCTGCCGGACGGGCCGTCCCGACCACACGAGCTGGACCGACGACTTCGCCGCGGACCGGCGCCCGCCCGCGGCCGGCGGCGAGATCACCCACATCGACCATGTGGCGCTCACCCAGCCGTGGCACCACTTCGACGAGGCGGCGCTGTTCTACCGGAGCGTGCTCGGGCTGCGCCCGCACGAGAGCCTGGAACTGCCAGACCCGTACGGGCTGATGCGCAGCCGGGCGGTGGCCGGCGAAGACGGCGGTGTGCGGGTCGCGCTGAACGTCGCCTACGTCGGCGCGCACGACGGGGTACCCGGCGTGGCGTGGCAGCATGTCGCGCTCGCGAGCCGGGACATCGTCGCGAGCGCCCGCCGGCTGCGCGACGCGGGACTGTCCCCGCTCGCCATTCCGGCGAACTACTACGACGATCTCGAAGCCCGGCACGACCTGGGCGCGGAACGGCACCGGCTGCTCCGCGGACTGGGCCTTCTGTACGACCGGGACGAGCACGGCGAATTCCTGCACTTCTACACCGCCACCTCCGGCCGGGTGTTCTTCGAAATCGTGCAGCGGATCGGCGGTTACCGGGGCTACGGCGCGGTCAACGCGCCGGTCCGGCTCGCCGCCCAGCACGCGCGGGCCCATCGCGTCCCGTCGCCATAGGATGAGTTCTCCTCCAGCAATCGCCCTCGTGGAGTCACATGTCGTCGCAGCCCGCCACCCCCGCCGCCGGAGAGCGTCAGCGCGACGCCGACCGCACCCGGGCGGAGATACTCGACGTCGCGCAGCGGGAGTTCGCGCGGCACGGATTCGCCGGCGCCAGGGTGGACGAGATGGCGGCGCTCATGCGCACCACCAAACGAATGATCTACTACTACTTCGGCGGCAAGGAAAAGCTGTACATCGCCGTCCTGGAAAAGGCGTACGGCGAGGTCAGGGCGCTGGAGTCGACCATCGACGTGCACCATCTGGCGCCGGTCGAGGCGATCCGCACGCTGGCGGAGCTGACCTTCGACCACCACGAGGCGCACCAGGACTTCATCAAGCTCGTCAGCATCGAGAACATCCACCAGGCCGAGCACCTGCGCAAGTCGGAGGTGCTGGTGAACCTCGGCGGGCCGGTGTCGGAGCTGATCTCCCAGATCCTCGCCGCCGGCCGCGCGAGCGGCGACTTCGTCGCGGACGTCGACGCCATCGACATGCACATGATGATCAGCTCGTTCTGCTTCTTCCGCATCGCCAACCAGCACACGTTCGGCGCGCTGTTCGGACGGGACATGACCGCGCCCGAGCACCGGACCCGGCACCGCGAGATGATCGGCGAGATGGTCGTCGCCTACCTGACCGCCGGCGGCCGCCGCTAGTCGAACGCGGTCCGCGCCCCACGACTCACTGGACGACGATCTTTCCGGTGCTCTGTGGGAAGACCGGGTCGTTGTAGAAGAACTCGCCCTTCTTGGTGAAGGTGTGCCGGAAAGACTCGCCGGGCTTCAGCCGCCCGGTGTTGAACTCGTGCTCGAAGAACGACGCGGCGCCGTGCGAATGCTCGTTTCCGGACGGGTTCACGAACGTCACCTCGGTACCGGCCGGGATCGTCATGTGCTGCGGCGACATGGCGTTCTGCGCGACAAAGTTCTCCTCGTCGCCGGGGGCGTTCTTCGAGGCGTCCCAGATCCGGCCGAGCGTGACCGTGTTGCCGGCAACGGCTCCCGTGACGGCGGCCGTGCGGATCTGGTTGCGCTTGGACGGCGGCCTCGGCGTGGGCGCGGGGCCGACCTTTCCGTTCAGCTTGAAAGCCCACAGGTGGTCGCCCTTGGGGATGTCGGGGTAGGGCAGCCAGTTTCCGCCCGCGAACACGGCCAGGTACTGCTCGCCGTCGATCTCGTAGGTGATCGGGCTGGTGTGCACGCCGGCGCCGCACTGCCACGTCCACAGCTCGCGGCCGTCGGCGTCGTCCATGGCGACGAGCACGCCGTCGGGACGCCCTTGGAACATGACCCGCCCGGCCGTGGTCAGGATCCCGTTGCCGTGCGCCAGCGACCATTCGCCCTCCCGGCGCCACACGGGCCTGTTGGTGCGCGGGTCGACGGCGACGATGCCGCCGGAGAAGTACTCGCCGAGGGGGCGGGCCGTGTTGACGCGTCCGCCGTTGGTGTTGGAGTAGGCGGAGTTCACGAGCCCGTACCCGACGTAGACGAACCCGGTGTGCGGGCTGAAGGACAGGTACGACCAGTCCGCGCCGCCGCCCGCGCCGGGGAACAGGATGGTCGCGTCGTCCCAGAACGGCGTGTAGATCTCCCCGGTCGGGTAGTACGGGACGGGCCTCGTGGTGTCGTGGAAACTCGGCGACTGGTGGACGAACGGCTCGCCGCCCGGGAACGGCTGCGTCGGCCACGTCTTCTGCCGCGGGTCCTGCGGGACGGGGCGCTCGGTCATGCCGTGGACGGGCTTCCCGTTCTCCCGGTCGAGGATGTAGTACATCCCGGTCTTGCTGCCGTACACGACGACCTTGCGCGTGCGGTGCCCGATCTTCAGGTCGCACAGCACCGGGGCCATCACGTTGTCGAAGTCCCAGATGTCGTGGTGCACCGACTGGAAGTGCCAGCGCCGCTCGCCGGTCTTGGCGTCGATGGCGACCAGGCAGTTGGAGAACAGGTTCGTGCCGCCGCGGGTGGAGCCGTTGGTGCGGGGATAGGGATTGCCGAACGTCCAGTAGACGAGGCCGAGCCCGGGGTCGACCGCCGGGTGGATCCAGCAGACGGCGCCGCCGGTCTTCCAGGTCTCGCCCTCCCAGGTGTCGTTGCCGTACTCGCCCGGCCCGGGCGGGCCCCAGAAGATCCAGGCGGTCTCCCCGGTCCGGGCGTTCAGTGCGTATCCGCGCCCGCGCGCGCCCGCGGTGCTGCCCTCGGTGCCGAGGTAGATGAGGCCGTCCCAGTAGACGATGGCGCCGGCGAGCCCGCCGCGGTTGCCGCCGCACTGCCCGGTCTGCGGGTCGCAGTCCGGGTCGCCCTCGCCCGCGACGAGCAGTTCACGCTGCCAGACGACCGCTCCGGTCCGCTGGTCGAGGGCGTAGACGATGTTGGCGCCGGACGTGGTGAAGACGAGCCCCTCACCGAGGCCGACCCCGCGCATGTTGGTCTGCTCGGCACCGACGTTGGTCTTCCACCTGACCTCGCCCGTGCGGCCGTCCACCGCGAAGACGTTCTGCTGGCCGGTCTGGACGTAGAGCACGCCGTCCTGCGCCACGATGCAGCTCTGCTGCGAGCGCGCCTGGGTGCTGCCGCCCTCCAGGTTGACGTGCCACGCGCCGCCGAGGTGCCGGACGTTGCCCCGCGTGATCCCCCGCAGCGAGGAGTGGTTCTGGTTGCCGTAGTCCCCGCAGACCTTGGGGAAGTCGCGGGCCGCGCGGCCGAGGCGGCGGGACTGCTCGGGCACCGGGAGGGCGAGCCGGGGGCGCGCCGCCGCCTCGGCCTCCGGTGCGAGGAGCGGGGTGAAGGCGGCCGTTCCGCCAATGACGGCGGCACCGGTCAGGAAGTTCCGTCGGTCCATCTGCTCTCCCAACTCAAGGTCCACTAGGTGGACTGATGAGTCCGATCAACGGACGACACGGTAAGCCGCAGATGCGAAGTTGGCAAGGTATTGCCGCTTTCCCGTCCTCGTGAGATCGTCCTACAACCTCTGAACGGTAACTCTGTACCGCTAGACGGACCTTCGATCGCCTCTGTCGGGAAGGAATCCGGACCATGAGAAGACCCTCGTCCCATCTGCTGACCGCGGTGACGGCCGCGACCGGCACCGCCGCCGCGCTGGTCGCGGCCACGCTGCTCACCGGGCTGCCCGCGTCGGCGGGCGGCACCCGGGCCGAGCCCCCGGCCCGCGGCGCGCAGCAGCTCGGCGACCCCGACTACGGCGTCTGCCGGGGCACCGACCCGGGCTGCTATCACGACTGGGGCGACTTCGACCCCGCCGAGGGCTACCGGGTGCTCGTCTACAGCCGGACCGCCGGACCCCGGCACGCCAACCTCGGCCCCGTCCTCGCCGCCGGGCTGAACCCGCCGCTCGGCGACGCGAACGTCGCGCAGAAGGCCCTGGTGAAGATGGGCGAGGAGAACGGGTTCGCGGTCGACTGGACCGAGGACGTCACCCAGCTCTCGACCCCCGCACGGTTGTTCAGGTACAACGCCGTGATCTTCATGAGCACCACGCGCGACACCCTGGACGACGCCGCGCAGACGTCGCTGCGCCAGTACATCCGCGGCGGCGGCGGGTTCGTGGGCGTCCACAACGCGTTCGGCACCGAGTACAACTGGCCTTGGTACGAGGGGCTCCTCGGCGGCGCGAACTACTACGACCACGGGCACGCGCAGACCGGGACCGTCCAGACCGTGGACCGCAAGGACGTCTCCACCGCCGGCCTTCCGGGTCGCTGGACGTTCGGCGACGAGTGGTACAACCTCGTCCCGTTCCCGTCCCGGGTGCGGTTCCTCGCGGCCGTGGACGAGAAGTCCCTGCCGGAGGGAGTGAGGGGCGGGTCGGGGCATCCGGGGCACGGGTCCTTCCACCCCGTGGCCTGGTGCCAGTACTACGACGGCGGACGGGCCTGGCTCACCACGCTCGGTCATGACGCCAAGGCCTTCACCGACGACGGGACGAACTTCGCCGGCGCCCCGCAGTTCCGGACGCTGCTGCTCAACGGCATCGAGTCGGCCATGGGCAAGAAGCCCTTCTGCCGGTGACGGCAGGGCCTGTAGCGGGGCGGCGCCGCCCGCTACAGGCCCCCGCTACAGGCCCAGGTAGATGCGCCGGACCTGGACGTCCTCGCGCAGTTCCCGGGAGGTCCCGGTCATGGCGACCTCGCCGTTCTCCATGACCACGCAGTCGCTCGTCGCCTCGAACGTCAGCTTGGCGTTCTGCTCGACGAGCAGCAGGCTGAGCCCCTCCTCGCGCAGCCGCACCAGGACGGCGAGGATGTCCTCGACGAGCTTCGGCGACAGTCCCATGGACGGCTCGTCCAGCAGGATCAGGCGGGGCCGCGACATCAGCGCGCGGCCGACGGCCAGCATCTGCTGCTGCCCGCCGGACAGCGCCCCGGCGAGCCGGGACCGCATCTTCTTCAGCACGGGGAACAGCTCGTACACCTCGGCGAGCGCCTCCCCGGTGCCGTCGCCGCGCCACGACCGGGCGTACGCACCGAGCATCAGGTTCTTCTCGACGGTGAGGCCGGGGAAGACGTGCCGCCCCTCCGGGACGTAGCCGATCCCGTGCCGCACCACGTCGCGCGCCTTGACCTTGGCCAGGTCGGTGTCGCCGAACCGGATCCGGCCGCCGCTGCGCGGCACCAGCCCCATCAGCGCCTTGAGCGTGGACGTCTTGCCCGCCCCGTTCGCGCCGATGATGCCGACCGACTGGCCCGGCGCCACCGTGAACCCGATCGACCTGACCGCGCAGACGCCCCCGTAGTGGACGGAGAGGTCCTCCACCGTGAGGGTTCCCGCCTTCATCGGCTCACCTCCGTGGTGTCCGGCAGCGGCATGCCGGCCATCGCCGAGTCGCCGAGGTACGCCTCGATCACGGCGTGGTCGCCGGCCACCTCTGCGGGCGTCCCCTCGGCGATCACGCCGCCGCCCGCCAGCACGGTGACCCGCTCGCACAGCGACATGACCAGGCCCATGTTGTGCTCGATGAGCACGACGGTGACGCCGCTGTCGCGGATGGACCGGACGATCTCGGAGAGCTGGCGGACCTCCTCGCCGTTCAGCCCGGCCGCCGGCTCGTCCAGCAGCAGCAGCCGGGGCGAGCCGGCCATGGCGCGGGCGATCTCGATACGGCGCTGGATGCCGTAGGGCAGCGAGCCCGGCGGCGCCCCGGCGAACTCGCCGAGCCCGAAGCGGCCGAGCAGATCGTCCGCCTGCCGGTGCAGCCGGTGCTCCTGCCGCCAGACGCCGACCGGCCACAGCACGTACCGCCAGATGGCGCGGGTGCGCGACCGGTCCAGCGCGACGAGCAGGTTGTCGCGGACGGACAGCTCCCCGAACAGGCGGAGGTTCTGGAAGGTGCGGGCCAGGCCGAGCATCGACAGCCGGTACGGGCGTCCGCCCGAGATGACCCGGCCGTCCATGAGCACCCGCCCGCCGGACGCCTTGTAGAAGCCGCTGATGACGTTGAACAGGGTCGTCTTTCCCGAGCCGTTCGGGCCGACGATGCCCCTGATCTCGCCGCGTTCCACGGTGAGGGAGACGTCCTTGAGCGCCTTCAGCCCGCGGAACTGCTTGGAGAGGTTCTCGATCTCCAGCATCGGCGTCGTGTCCTTCTCCGCCCTCGTGTCCTCAACGGGTTCGTACGGCCGGAACGGGCCGAGCACGGCGCGGTCGGCGGACCTGCCGCGGCGCCGGTCGACGACGGCCTTCAGCCGGGCGGGGACACCCGCCAGGCCGGTCGGCGCGAAGACCACCATGAGCACCACGACCACGCCGAAACCGAGCTGCGCGTAGGTGGGGTGGTCCACCAGCTGCTCGCGGATCAGCGTGAGGCCGACCGCGCCGACGACGCAGCCGACCAGGCTCTGCCGGCCGCCGATGACGACCATCGCCAGCAGCAGGAACATGTTGGCGATGTTGAAGGTGTCCGGCGCGATGTAGCGGATCAGGCCCACGTACAGCACACCGGCCAGACCGCCGAACACGCTGGACAACATGAACGCCGTCATCCTCAGCAGCGGGATCTCCGCCCCCACCGCGCCCGCGGCCAGCGGGTCGTCGCGCATCGCCATCATCCGCCGGCCGAGGCCGGTCCGGACGACGAACCGCCCGAACAGCAGCGCGAGCGCGAACACCACCACTTCCAGGTAGTAGTAGAGGTACTCGCTGGACAGGTCGATGCCGAACATCGGCGGGACGGGGATGGCCGAGATGCCCTCGGCGCCGCCGGCGATCTCGGCGTTCGTCGTCCAGTTGATGAACCCGAGCGCGAGCCCGAGCGTGACGATGCCGAGGTAGTGCGACTGCATCCGCAGCGCCGGGATGCCGACGAGCAGCCCGACCACCGCGGACGCCAGCATCGCCAGCGCGGCGGCCGGCCAGAACCCGAGCCCGTTGTGGGTGGTGAGGATCGCGGTCGCGTAGGCGCTCACCCCGAAGAAGGCGACCTGCGCGAGGTTGATCTGGCCCGCGATGCCCATGGCGAGGCCCATCCCGATCGCCAGCAGCGCGAACACCAGCGCGATGTCGACGACGTGGATCGCGTAGCTCCCGACCTGGTACGGCAGGATCCAGGCCGCGGCGACGAGCACCGCGATCCCGCCGAGCCGCGGGGTGCGGGGATGCCTGAGCAGGTCCGTCATGCGCGGCTCACCGTCATCTCGCCGAACAGCCCGGTCGGCCGGATCATGATCGCCACCGTGAACACCAGGAACACGACCAGCTCGGAGTAGCCCTGGAAGTGCCCGGCGGCGAAGGAGTCCAGGATCCCGATGGCGAAGCCGCCGGCGATGGCGCCCGGGATGTTGCCGCAGCCGCCGAGCATGGCGGCCGCGAACCCCTTGATCCCGATCGTCCCGCCCATCGTCGGGTTCACGTACAGCAGCGGGCCGACCAGCCCGCCCGCCAGCGCGGCGAGCCCCGCGCCGATGGCGAACGCGATCGCGTTGCTGCGGCCGACGTGGATGCCGACGGCGGTGGCCGCCTCGTGGTCCATCGCGACCGCCTGCATGGCGGCGCCCATCTTGGTGCGCTGCAGGAAACCGGCCAGCAGCACGACCGCTACGGCGGCGATGGCGAGGACGACCAGGTCGTAGGTGCGGACCCGCAGCCCGGCGAACTCCAGCGGGGCGCCGCCCACCGGGGACGACACGGCGCGCCCGGTGGCGCCCCAGATCAGGACGGCGACCGCCTGCAGGACCATCCCGAAGCCGATCGTGCCGATCAGCATCAGCGTGAAGTCCTTGTTCTCCAGCGGGCGCAGCACCCGCTCGATGAACAGGCCGATGAGCCCGGTCACCGCGATCGCGAGCGCCATCGCCACCGCGAACGGCAGTCTGGTGGACATGTAGAAGGTGGACGCGGCATAGGCGCCGATCATGAGCACGTCGGCGTGCGCGAAGTTGACCAGCCCCATGGTGCGGTAGACGAGGGAGAACCCCATCGCGACCAGGGCGTAGATCGCGCCGAGGCTCAGCCCGCCTATCAGCGTCTGAAGGAAGACCTGCATCGTTCCGCCTCCCCGGTCAGCCGCCGGCCTTGACGAGCTTCCCGTTCCTGATGATTCCGATGGAGGTGATCTTGATACCGACCCCGGTCTCGTCGTAGGCGAAGTTGCCGAGCAACCCCTGGTACTTCACCGCCCTGATCGCGTCGGCCAGCTTCCTGCCCTTCGCGACGCCCGAGTTCTTCAGCGCCGTGAGCAGGATCTGCGCGCCGTCGTAGGCCTTGGCGCCGTGCATCTCGGCGTCCTCGCCGTAGGCGGCCTTGTAGGCGGCGGCGAACTTCTTGGAAGCGTCGCTGATGTCGTTGCCGAGGTAGGGCGAGCTGACGATCGTGCCCTCGGCGTTCCGCGCGCCCGCGGTGTCGAGGTAGACCGGGGTGCCCTGGGGGGCGGCGCCGGCGAACGGCGCGTCGATGCCGAGGTCGCGGGCCTGCTTGACGATCAGTCCGGACTCGACCTCCTCGGCGCCGAGGAAGACGACCTCGGGCGACTTCTGCCGGATCTTGGTGAGCTGCGCGCTGAAGTCCTTCTGGTCGGTGGTGACGACCTGGTCGGCGACCGGCTTGACGCCCCGGTCCGACAGCGCCTTGAGGAAGGCGTCGTGCTCGCCCTTCCCGTACGCGCCGTTGTTGGTGATCATCGCGATCTTCTTGAGCTTCTTGCCGTCGACGACGTACTTGGCGAGCGTCTCGTCGTAGGTGGTGCTGGTCGGCCCGTTGAGGAACAGGAACGGGCTCTTCAGCGCCACCATCCCCGGCGACTGGCCGGACGCGATGTTGGGGATCTCGGCCGTCCGCAGCGTGGGCGCCATCGCGATCGTGACGGCGCTCTCCGCGGTGCCGAGCATCGCGATGTAGCCCTGGCTGTCGATCTTGCGGGCGAGGTTGGTGCCGACCGTCGGGTCGCCCTGGTCGTCGAACACGTCGAGGCGGACCGTCCGGCCGTTGATCCCGCCGGCCTTGTTCCACTCGTCGACGGCGAGCTTGGCGCCCTTGTGCTCCCACTTGCCGAGCGAGCTGAGCTGGCCGCTCTGCGCGTCGACCAGGGCGATCTTGATGGGGCCGGTGCCGCCGGAGCCGGAGTCGTCCGACTCGCCGGGGGCGGCGCAGCCCGCGGCGAGGACGGCGGCGAGCACGCCGGCGGCGAGCCCGGGCAGGCGGAGTCTGGAACGGTTTCGCATGATGTCACCTCGGGGGGTGGGACAACGGGGCGGGCGGTGTCGGAGTGAGGCGGGCACGCGGGTCATCGCGTCCCCCGTTCCGGGAAGACACCCTGGTAGATGTCGTTGATGTTCCAGTGCCCGGGTGTCGGCACCGGCTCATTGACCATGGGCACGTCCAGCACGGCGGGTCGCCGCCCGGCCGTCGCCGCCCGCAGCGCCCGCGGCAGGTCCGCCGGCGCCGGGACGTCGTATCCGTCGGCTCCGCACGCCCTGGCGAAGGCGGCGAAGTCGGGGCTGTAGGGGCGTCCGGCGGGATCGCGGAACTCGCATCCGTAGCTCGCGCCGAAGTTGGCGGACTGCAGGTCGGCGATCGTGCCGTGCGCGCGGTTGTTCATCACCACGAAGATCACCGGCAGGCCCCGCTCGACGGCCATCGGCACGGCCGGGAGCTGCGCGCTCATGCCTCCGTCGCCGACGAGCGCGACGACGACCCGGTCCGGCTGAGCGATCTGGACGCCGATCGCGGCGGCGGGGCCGAAGCCCATCGTCGAGGCGCCTCCGGGGGTGATGAAGCGCCCTTCGGCGGGCAGCTCGTAGCACCGGGCGACGCCGTTCTTGTTCCATCCGACGTCGGTGACGAGCACCGCGTCCGCCGGGAGGGCGTCGCGCAGGTCGGCGAGGATGCGCTCCGGCCGGAGCGGGAAGTCGTCGGCGCGGCCCCGTTCGCGGCTCCCGGCGAACAGGCCGGTGCGGGCGGCACGGATCCGTTCGCGGAGGGCGGGACGGCCGACCGGGTCGGGGTGGACTTCGCGCACCGCCCTCTCGATGGCCTGAACCGCGAGCGTCACGTCGGCGACGGCGCCGATCTCCACCGGGTAGTTGCGGCCGATCTCGGCGGCGTCGATGTCGATCTGGACGAGCCGCCCGGACCCGGGGCCGGCGCCGAGGTTCCAGGTGTGGCGGTCGTCCCACGAGCTGGCGTCGGTCTCGGCGAACCGGGTCGCCAGGGCGAGGACGACGTCGGCGTCGCGGGTGTACTCGTTGGTCTCCTCCAGTCCCCAGAATCCGGGCATGCCGAACAGGAGCGGATGGTCGTCGGGGACGGCGCCCTTGGCCATCAGCGAGTGCGCGATCGGGATGTCCAGGTGCTCGGCGAGCGCGAGCAGCGCGTCGCGTCCCGCCCCTTCGCGGAGCCCGCCGCCGAGGTAGACCAGCGGCCGTTCGGCGCCGGCGAGCATCCCCGCGATGCGTCCGGCCACCGGCGCCGGCAGGTCGGGTGCCGCCGCACTGGCGGGCAGCGGGCGGTGGTCCGGGACGACCGGCCGGGAGAACAGGTCCATCGGGACGTTGAGGAGTACGGCGCCGGGGCGCCCGGACGTGGCGGTCCAGAAGGCGCGTTCGGTGAACCGGGTCAGGTCCTCGGCGCGGTGCACGTGCCAGGCCCGCTTGACGAACGGCCGGTAGACGGCGGTCTGGTCGGCGTCCGTGTGGAGGTTGACCTCCTGGTGCGGGTGGCGGCCGTGGAAGTAGGACGGGACGTCGCCGGAGATCGCGACGAGCGGTACCGAGTCCATCGCGGCGGTCGCCACCCCGGTGACGGCGTTCATCATCCCCGGCCCGACGTGCAGCAGGAGCACCCCGGGGCGGCCGGAGGCGCGGGCGTAGCCGTCGGCGGCGTGCGCGGCCGCCTGCTCGTGCCGGGCGATGACGAACTCGATGGGGCTGCGGCCGAGCGCGTCCAGCAGCGCGATGTTGGTGTGCCCGCAGGTGCCGAAGACGTACTCGACGCCGTAGGCCTCAAGGCGGCGGACGAGCGCCTCGGCGGCCGGTACCGGCGCGGCCTCGTCCGGCGCGGGGTCGGTGCGGGGCCGGGCGTCCACGGTCATCGGGCCCTGCCTTCCTGGGGGACGGCCCCCAGCCCCCCGGGCGGACGGTCCGAAGATCCTCGCTTCGCTGCGGTCATCGGGCCGTCTCCTCTGCTCGGGGCAGGCTGATCCAGGTCTTGCCGGCGACGGCGGCGGCGCGCGCGAACGCGTCCGGCGCCTGCGCCAGGTCGAAGCGCTCGCGCAGCACGCGGCCGGGCCGCAGGTCGTGCCCGCGGAGCGTCGCGAGGGTGTGGGCGAATCCGGTGGGGTGGTCGTAGATGAGGCATCCGCGCAGGGTCAGCCGCCGCTGCACGAGGGCGAAGGTGGAAAGGCGGGCGGGACGAGGGTTCTGCCCGACCACGATCAGGGTGCCGCCGTCGGCGGTGCGTTCCACGGCGCGTTCGAACGCCTCGGGCACCCCGGAGGTCTCGATCACCACCGGGAACGTCGCCTCGTCCGGCAGAGCGGCGGCGTCCTGGGCCCCCATCTGGAGGGCGAGCTCCCTGCGTCCGGGATGAGGCTCGGTCACGAAGGGCACTCCCCCGGCGTGGAGCACGGCCAGCGACACAAGGAGACCCTGGGAGCCGGCGCCGACGACGAGGCAGCGGTCCCCGTCGCCGAGGCCGCTCATGCGGACCGCGTTGAGCGCGACGGTGAACGGCTCGACGCAGACGACGTCGGCGTCCTCCCACAGCTCGGGGACGGGCCAGGTGAAGCGGGCCGGCACCGCGACGCGCTCCGCCAGCAGGCCGGGCTCGGAGATCCCGACGACCCGCCGGTTGCGGCACCCGGCGGTGGCGCCCGACCGGCACGGCTCGCAGGCCAGGCACGCGTAGTTGGGCTCGACGACCACCCGCTGTCCGGGCACCCGGTCGGTGACGCCGGCGCCTGCGGCGAGGATGACGCCGAACGCCTCGTGCCCGAGCACCCACGGCAGCACCGGCACCTTGCGGCGCCCGGAGACCACCGCCATGTCGGAGCCGCACAGGCCGACGCCGTGCACCCCGACGATGACGTCGCCGGGTCCGCAGGACGGCTCGGGCCAGTCGTCGACGACCGCCACCCTGTCCGGCGAGACCAGCGTGACGGCCCTCATGCGCGCGCTCCCCAGAGGGAGGTGCCGCGGAGGATCATCGTCTTCACGACCGTGAAGTCCTCGATCATGCAGCGCGGCGACTCCCGTCCGAAGCCGGAGTCCTTCACCCCGCCGAACGGGACGTGGTCGAGCCGGTGGTTGGAGGAGCCGTTGACGACGAGCCCGCCGACGTCCAGGTCCCGCCAGGCGGTGACGATCCGGTCGAGGTCGCGGGTGAACAGGCCGGCCTGCAGGCCGTAGCGGCTCTCGTTGCAGTGCTCGATCACTTCGGTGAGGTCGTCGAACGGCAGGACCGCGACGAGCGCCCCGAAGACCTCCTCGGTGACGACCGAGGCGCCGGCGGGCGGATCGGCCACGATGGTCGGCGCGGCGGTGGCGCCGTCCCGCTTCCCGCCGAGGACGACGCGTCCCCCGGCCGCCGCGGCCTCCGCGCTCCAGCGCACGACCCGCTCGGCGGCTTCCTCGTCGACCATCGAGCCGACGTCGGTGTCCGGGTCGAGGGGGTCGCCGACCCTGAGGGCGGCGACGTGCCCGGCGAACAGGTCCAGGAACTCGGAGAACCGGGAGCGCTGCACGTAGACGCGCTGGACGGAGATGCAGCTCTGGCCGGAGTTGCTGTATCCGGTGCGGGCGCAGACGCGGGCCGCCTCGGCGATGTCGGCGTCCTCGCACACGATCGTCGCGGCGTTGCCGCCCAGCTCCAGGACCAGGCGCTTCGCGCCCGCCGCGCGGGCGACCGCGGCGCCGGTGGCCGCGCCGCCGGTGAAGCTGATGACGGCGACCTCGCCGGCCGCGCACAGGGCCGCGCCGACGGAACCGTCGCCGTGCAGCAACTGGACGGCCTCGAACGGCATCCCGGCCTCGGTCAGCAGCGCCACGACGGCGGCCGAGGTCGCGGGGGCCTGCGGCGGCGCCTTGACGATCGTGGTGTTGCCGGCCGCGAACGAGGCGCCCAGCTTGTGGGCCAGCAGGTTGGCGGGGGCGTTGAACGGCGTGATGGCGAGCGCGACGCCGGCCGGTGCCCGGTAGGTGAAGGCGGTGTCGCCGATGCCCCGGGCCCATCCCGCGACCGGAAGCGTCTCTCCGCCGATCCGCCGCGCTTCGGCCGCGCAGACGGCGAACGTGTCGGCGACGCGATCGATCTCCCCGCGCCCGTCCTTGACGGGCTTGCCCAGTTCGAGGGCGAGCAGGCGGGCCAGGCCGTCGCGGTTCGCGGACGCGGCGGCGGAGGCGCGCTCCAGCACCTCCGCCCGGACGGCGGGAGCCAGGCGTCCCACGACGCGGGCCGAGGAGCGCGCGAAGGCGCGGACGGCCGCCACGTCCTCGGTGGAGGCGGCCGGCGCCCGGCTCACCGGACGTCGCAAATACGGTCCAACTCGTTCACTCTGCGGACCTTCCGTGACCCATCGGCCACCGATGAGCGCCGCCGCGTCAACCGGTCTGACCTCGGATGCGGATGCGAGCAAGGCTTCCAGCATCAAGCCCTCCTGGACCACTCAGCGGTCTATGAGTTCCGTTATATGGATTGCGAGTCAACGTAAGGGGCGGTTCGGGACCCTGACAAGGGCCCGCCGCCGGAAAAGTCGCGACCGGGCCGCGGGCGTGGCACTCGCGCATGCCCGGCCACCTCCCCGGATCCGACCGCGTCTCTAATGTTCGAACCAGTGAGTTAGTTATAGGCGACCGGGCGGATCGAGGGAAGGGGACGGGACGGATTTCCCGCCGGGCGACGATGATGAACCGACTGACGGTCCAACTAGACCACTGTGTGGACTGCGTGTAACGTACGGACCGCAGCCGTCCGAGCACGAGAGCGGGGAGAGCGAAGACCAGTGAGTCCAGCGAAGCGGCCGGAGGCCCGTTCCGGCCCGGCCGAGGACCCGGGCACCCCGCCCGCCGGCGACGCGCAGGGCGTTCGCAGTGTTCAGCGCGCCATCGAGATCATGTCACTGCTGAGCGAGGAGCGTCCCGTCGTGTCCGTCCGGGACATCGTCGAGGCGACCGGCCTGGCGAAGACGACGGTGATCCGGCTCGTCCAGACCCTGGAGCAGAACGGCCTGCTGTGGGCCGCGCCCAACGGCTACCTGCCCGGCCCCGGCCTCTGGCGCTGGGCGCACCTGGCCCGCAGCAGCTGGGAGCTGCCGCCCGAGACCCGCAAGGCCATGCGGGACCTGGGCGCGCGCCGCCGCGAGACGGTGAACCTCTACATGCTCCGCGACATCCACCGGGTCTGCGTCGCCCAGCAGGAGAGCCCGCAGCCGCTCCGCCACGTCGTGCACGTCGGGGACGAGCTCCCCCTCTGGGCGGGCGCGTCGTCCAAGGCACTGCTGAGGGACGCCCCCGACTCGCTGCTGCGGCGCGTCGCCCTCAGCTCCCCCTACGGAGAAGGCCACGTCAAGAGGCTCCGGGAGTGGATCGACGAGGCCGCCCATCAGGGCTGGGCGGTCAGCCACGGCGAGCGCGAGGACGGCCTGTCCGCCGTCGCCGTCCCCGTAGTCGGCCGCTCGGGCGCGGTCGTCGCGGCGCTGTCGCTCAGCGGCCCCACCGTCCGGTTCCCCGACGACGTCGTCCGGGAGTTCGCCGAGGACCTGCGGCAGGTCGCCCAGGAGATGTCCGAACGCGGCTTCGACCACCCGCTCAGCCCCACGCACTGACCAATCGCCCCGCCGTCCGCACGGCGGGGCGGAAGGAGCACGCGCATGCAGGAGCGACCGCTCAGCGGCATCCGGGTCCTCGACCTCACCAACGTCCTCGCCGGGCCGTACTGCAGCTACCAGCTGATGCTGCTCGGGGCCGAGGTCGTCAAGATCGAGGTGCCCGGCCAGGGCGACCTCGCCCGCCGGCTCGGCCCGGACGCCGAGCTGAACCGCGGCGGCCTCGGCGCCTCGTTCCTCGCCCAGAACGCGGGGAAGAAGTCGGTCGAGCTCGACCTCAAGGACACCGACGGCCGCGCCGGCTTCGCGGCGATGGTCCGCGGGGCGGACGTGCTGCTGGAGAACTTCCGGGCCGGTGTCCTCGACCGGCTCGGCTTCGGGTGGCCGCGGCTGCGGGAGCTGAACCCGCGGCTGGTCTACTGCGCCATCTCCGGGTTCGGGCAGACCGGCCCGATGAGCCAGGCGCCCGCCTACGACCAGATCATCCAGGGGCTGTCCGGGATGATGAGCGTCACCGGGACCAAGGAGACCGCCCCGCTGCGCGTCGGCTTCCCCGTCTGCGACACGATCGGAGGGCTGGCCGCCGCGCTGCACATCGCGGCCGCGCTGGCCGGCCGGTCCCGCACCGGCGGGGGGACGTTCCTGGACGTGTCGATGCTGGAGGCGGCCGTCTCTGCGATGGGCTGGGCGGTCTCCAACTACCTGGTCAGCGGGGTCGCGCCCGAGCCGATGGGGACCCAGAACGCCACCGCCGCGCCGTCCGGCACGTTCGAGGCCGCCGACGGGCCGCTGAACATCGCGGCCAACCGGCAGCGGCAGTTCGAGACGCTCTGCGGCCTCCTCGACCGGCGCGATCTCCTCGACGACCCCCGGTTCGCCGACCGGGAGGCGCGCAAGCTGCACCGCGACGAGCTGACGGACGAGCTGAACCGCGCGCTGCGCCGCCGCACCGCCGCGGAATGGGAGGAACTCCTCGGTGCGGCCGGGGTCCCCGCCGCCCGGGTCACCGACGTCCCGCAGGCCGTCCGGCTCGAACAGCTCGACCACCGCGGCTTCTTCACCGATCTCCCGTTCCCGGACGGGTCCGGGCGCGTCCTCCGGGTCGCGGGCAGCGGGGTCCTGCACGACGGCGAGGCGCTGCGGCCGGCCGCCCCTCCCCCGCTGCTCGGCCAGCAGAACGGCGAAAGGGAGACCCTCACGGCCCGCTGGAACGGCCGGGAGGACGACGCCGCCATGAACGGCACGCGGCGGGAGACCCCGTGAGCGACGTCGATCCGACGGGGGCCGTCGGCGAGTGGTGGGCCACCGGCATCAGCCGCATGGAGCCCGGTGTGATCGAGCTGCGGGGACGTCCGGTCCAGGAGCTCATCGGCACCACCGGCCTCACCTCCATGATCTGGCTGATGCTGCGCGGCGACCCGCCCTCGCCCCGGCAGGCGGCGCTGCTCGACGCGGCGCTCGTCGCCGCCGTCGACCACGGCCCGCAGGCGCCCTCGATCGCCATCGCGCGGATGGCCGCCACCTGCGGCATCGGCCTCAACGGCGCCGTCGCCAGCGCGGTGAACACCCTGGGCGACTCCCATGGCGGCGCCGGGGAGCAGTGCGTCCGGCTGCTGGACGAGATCCTCGAACGGGAGTCCGCGGGAGCCGGGCTGGACACCGCGACCGCGGAGGTCGTCGCGGCCTGGCCCCGCTACCTGCCGGGGTTCGGCCACCGGTTCCACCCGGTGGACCCGCGCCGGGACCCGCTGCTGTCCCTGGTGGAGGAGGCCGCCCGGGACGGTGTCGTCCCGGGCGGCCACCTGCGCGCCGGCCTGGCCGTGGAGGCGTACCTGGCCCGGGGCCGGGAGAGGCCGGTGCCGATGAACATCGACGGCGCCACCGCGATCGTCTACGCCGAACTCGGCTTCCCCGCCCCCCTGGCCCGCGGCCTGTTCGTGCTGAGCCGCAGCATCGGCATCCTCGCGCACGCCTGGGAGGAGACCCAGAGCGGCCGGCGCAACAAGGGACCGGTACCGCGCTCGGTCCTGCCCGCCTACCGTCCGCCGTCCTGACGGATCAGAGCCGCCTGTGGGGGGACGACCCCCCACACCCCCCGGTTCGCTCCGCTCTTCAGATCCCCCGGACGGCGGCGACGGTGAACGGGATCTCCGGGGTGCCGTCGCCGAGCGGGCCGCCCTTGTCGAACTGCGAGCGGACCACGTAGAGCGTCCCGTCGCGGCGGACGAGCGTCGTCGGGACCTGGAGGGACGGGTCCGCCAGCGTGCGCTCAAGGCGGGCCCGCGTTCCGTCGCGCGCGACTCGCCAGCGGGTGAGGACGTTGTCGACGTTGTCGGCCGTCCAGATCCGCCCGTTCTGGAGTTCGAGCCCGTCGGCGTTGTGCATGTCGCCCCCGTCCAGGGCGACCTTCCGGATCGCGCCGGTGCTGATGTCCAGCCGGTAGAGATCCCCGCCGAGCATGTCGTCGGTCAGGACGAACCGGCCGGCGGGGTCGGCGACGATCCCGTTCAGGGTGAAATCGCCTGGCTTGTGCGGTTCGAGGACGCCGTCCAGGTCGAACCGGGTGGCCAGCGTGCCGTGTCCACCCCGCGCCTTCGCCAGGTCGTCCGGCGTGACCTGGTAGACGACCGCGCGGGCGCTGTCGGTCAGGTAGGCGGTGCCGTCCGGGGCGATGGCGAGGTCGTTGACGAACCGGGCGCCGTCGCCCGGGACGGTGAACCGCGCCAGGAGGCGGCGGCTTCGCGCGTCGTAGACCGCGACGCCGGACGAGGAGTCGATCACCCAGAGCCGTCCCGCCCGGTCGACCTTCAGGCCGTTGGCGGTGTGGCGGCCGTCCGCGCCCGCCGGGAGGAACACCTCGGCCACGCGGTGGCCCGGCCGCATCCGGTAGACGGTGCCGTCCGCGAAGGAACCGGCGTACATCGTGCCGCTCCGGGGGTCGGCGGCGATCCCCTCCGGGTACACGCGGTCTCCCGGAAGGACATAGGCCGTGGAGATCCGCGCGTGCGAGGCGGTCGTCGGCGAGGCGCCGGAGGGCGAGGCCAGGGCCACGGACGCGGGCAGCACGGCGACGGCCAGGGCGGCCGCCGCTGCCGCCGTGGAGCGCTGGAAGCGCGACATGAACGTCTCCATTCGAGCTAGATTCTTAGAATGCGTTCATACGATAGTTAGAACTCTAATACTCGTCAACGGACTTCTCTTCGCGGCTCGATACCATGCGGGAATGACCTCGATGCCCGCCCCGGAGCGGCTCGGCTCCCACCTCAAGCGTGCCGAGCAGGCGCTCAACGGGGCCAAGCACGCGGCGCTGAAGCCGAGCGGGCTCACGGTCCCGCAGTACGCGGCGCTGCTCCATCTCGCCGACCACCCGGGGATGTCGGCGGCCGCGCTGGCCCGCGCGTGCGCGGTCACCCCGCCGACGATGAACACCGTCCTGAAGAACCTCCAGGAGCGCGGGCTGATCGAGCGCACCCCGCACGAATGGCACCGCAACATCCTGGAGACCCGGCTCACCGCCGAGGGCGAGGCGGTGCTGGAGAACGCCGACGCCCGCGCGGTCCGGGTCGAGCGGGGGCTCGCCGCCGAGTTCACCGACGCGGAGCGGGAGACGCTGATCGCGCTGCTGGGCCGGTGCGTCGGCTTCCTGGATGCCGCGCGGTCCGCTCCCGGCGGCTGAGACACTCACTACGGAACGGGACGAACACCGCCGGCACGGGAGGGCTCATGGGCAACGAAGTCGAGCACGACAGGTCGGGTCAGCTCAAGCAGATCGAGAGCGGGCTGCTGCCCGGCGAGCAGATCATCGCCGTCTACGACGCCGTCGGCACCGGCACCGGGTTCATCGGCCTCACCGACCGCCGCGTGATCATCCAGGACAAGAGCTTCGCGGGCAAGAGGTACGCGATCACCAGCGTCCCCTACTCCAAGATCACCTCGGTGAGCGTGGTCAGCAACAAGTCGTGGGCCGGGTCGTACTTCTCCACCGGGTCGATCGCGATCAACGTCGGCACCCACACCTACGAGATCGAGTTCCGCGGCTCCGACAAGAGCCACCACGTGCACAACGTGATCCTGCAGTACATCTCCGGCTGACCCCGCCGCGGCCCGAAGGGCCGCCGGTCAGACGACGACGCGGGCGGTGGAGCCGGCGCGGTCCTTGGCGACGCGGAGCTGTGCGGGGATGCGGGCGCGCAGTTCCGCGACGTGGCTGACGATGCCGACCGCCCGGCCGCCGTCGCGCAGGCCGTCGAGGACGTCCAGGACCTCGTCGAGCGTCTCCTCGTCGAGCGTGCCGAACCCCTCGTCGACGAACAGGGTGCCGATCTCGGTGCCGCCCGCCTCGGCGGTGACGACGTCGGCGAGCCCGAGCGCCAGGGACAGCGAGGTGATGAACGACTCGCCGCCGGACAGGGTCACCGGGTCGCGTTCGAGGCCCGTCCAGGAGTCGGCGACGCGCAGGCCGAGGCCGCCGGCGCCCCTGGTGCGGTCGCCGGCCGCCTTCTCGGTGGTGTGGACGAGGGCGTAACGCCCCCCGGACATGCGGTGCAGCCGCTCGTTCGCTGCGGCGACGACCTGTTCGAGGCGGGCCGCCAGCACGTACGCCGACAGCGACATCGCGTGCCGGTTCGCGCCGTGCTTGCCCGAGGTCAGGCCCGCGAGCCGCTCGGCGACCGCGTGCCGTTCGGCGGCCGGACGCCACGCGCGGACGGCCCGGTCCAGTTCCGCGCGGAGCTCGGCGAGGCGGTCGCAGCGGTGCCGGGCCCGGTCGGCGGCGTTCGCGGCCTCGGTGTGCGCCGCCTCCGCCACCTGCACCGACGCTTCGAGCGCGGCCAGGTCGGGTTCGGGTTCGGCGGCGGCCGCCGCCAGCGCCGGGTCCTTGAGGAGCGCGCGGACCGCCGCCTCCTCGTCGTCCAGGCGGCGGATCCCGTCGCGGAGCTCCCCCTGGTCCTCGTCGGACAGTGCGGCCGCGAGGACCTCCTCGGGCGTTCCGAAGCCCTGCTCCTCGGCCCCCTGCCTCGCCTTCGCACGGGCGGCGGACAGCTCCTCGTCGGCGCGGCCGGAGGCGCGCGACGCCTCGACCGCCTCGGCGAGCGCGTCGGCCTCCCGGCCGAGACGTGCGATGCGCGCCTCAAGGCTGGGATCGTCGCCTCGCGCATCGTCGAGCTCGGCGGACAGCCTCGCCTGCTCGTCGGCGAGCTTCTGGTCCTCGGTGCGGTTCGCGGTGAGGGCGAGCGTGATCTCCTCCCTCTTGTCGCGGACCCGAGCGAGTTCCCGCTCGTCCCGGTGGAGGGCCTCCTCCAGCCGTTCGGCGTCCGCGGCGCGGGCCGCCGTCTCGCGGACGGTCCGATCGGCTTCGGCGAGTTCCTCGCCGAGCGACTCGGCCGTGACCTCGCCGGAGGTCTCAAGGAGGCCGTCGCGTTCGGTGCGGAGGGCCTCGACCTGCCGTCCGCTCTCCTCGCGGCCGGCCTGCGCACTGTCGGCGGCGGCCTGCGCCTCGTCCACCTGCTCCTCGGTCGGGATCACGGCGAGGGAGGCGACGGGGTCGGGGTGCTCCGTCGCACCGCAGACCAGGCACGGCTCACCGTCCTTCAGCTCGCCGGCGAGCACCGCGGCCATGCCGTCGAGACGCGCCTGGCGAAGGTCGAGAACTCGTTGCCGCGCGGCCTGGGCGGCGTCGACCATGTCGCGGTGCGCCGCCTCGGCGTCGCCGAGCAGGTGCTCCACCTGGTCACGGCGCCGCGCCGCCTCGAAGCGGTGCCGGGCGGCGGTCGCGGCGGCCTCGGCGCCGGCCAGCCGTGCCGCCGCGGCCCTGGCCTCGTCGCGTTCGGCCTGCCGCGCCGCGACGATGCCCGGCAGGTCGGCGACCATCGCGCCGAGCCCGGCCTCCTCGGGTTCGAGGCGGGACAACTCGCGGCCGAGTTCCGCTCGCTCGTCTTCGATCCGCTTGAGCCGAGCCGTCGCACGGCGGTGCCCGTCCAGCGCCGCGACCTGGTCGCGGCGGTCGCGCTCGGCCTTGGCGAGGACGTCCTCGGGCGCCTTCGGCGGCAGCAGCGCGGCGACCCTGGAGCGGGTCTCGTCGGCCCAGCGGCGTGCCCGGGCCGCCTCGCCGTACCGGGCCTGGACGTCCTTGACCAGCGGGACGGCCCGGTCGGCACGGGCGGCGGCGTCGAGCCGCGACGCCAGCCGGGACTTCTCCTCCGCCCGTTCGGCCAGGGCGTCCCGCCTGGCGACGGCCTCGGCGTGGCGGCGCCGCCGGTCGGCGATCGCCTTCGCCTCGTCGAGCGCCTCGCGCGCCGCGCGCAGCGTCGCGGTGACGCCCGCGCGCAATTCCTCGACCGTTGAGCGGACGTCCTCGTGCCCGCCGGCCAGCTCGGCGGCCCATGCGGGCAGCGCCTCCACCTCGGCGAACGGCTCCACGGCGGGCTCGCCGCGGCGCGGAGCGGGCACGACCGGACGTTCCCCGCGCGGCGGCGCGGCACCGGTCGTCCCGGCGATCCGGTCGGCGATCGAGGCCGCGACGGCGCCGAACTCGGCGGCCTCCCGCCCGGTGGCCGCGCGCCGGTCGGCCAGCCACTTCTCGACCTGCGTGAACACCTCGGCGGCGAAGAGGCGCTCCAGCACCTTGCGGCGCTCGTCGGCGCCGGCGCGCAGGAACCCGGCGAACTCGCCCTGCGGCAGCATCGCCACCTGGCAGAACTGGACGGCGGTCATCCCGAGCATCCGCGACACCAGGTCGCCCGCCTCGTCCAGCCGCGTGGTGAGCCCGATCCACCCGCCGTGCTCGGACTCCTCCAGAACGACCTTCGCGTGCTCCAGGGTCGTCCCGGAACCGCGCAGTTTCGGCCGCTCCCACGCCGGGGACCGCGTGATGCGCAGCCGGCGGCCCCGGATCGTCGTCTCCAGCACGACGCGCGGCCCGGCGCCGGGCGGCGCGTGATCGCTGCGCAGCCCCTTCGCCGCGTTGCGGACGCCGGGCACCTGCCCGTAGAGGGCGAAGCAGACCGCGTCGAGGATGCTCGTCTTGCCCGCGCCCGTCCGGCCCTGGATGAGGAACAGCCCGGCGTCCGACAGCGCGTCGAAGTCGATGACCTCCGTCCCCGAGAACGGCCCGAACGCCGCGATCTCCAGCCGGTGCAGCCTCAAGCGAGCGCCTCCTTGCGGCGGCAGGCCTCGAAGGCCTCGTGGAGGAGGGCGCGCTCGGCGCCGGTGGCGGGGCCGTCGGTCACCTCGGCGACGAAGTCGCCCGCGATTTCGAGGGCCGAGCGTTCGCGGACGCGCCCGGACCAGGTGCGGGCGCCGTCCGTCCCGCCGCCCGCCGGCTCGAAGCCGAGGACGAGCGTGTGAGGGAAGCGGCGGCGCAGCCGTTCCATCGCGGCGGACGGGCGGCGCGCGTCGGTGAGCGTGACCTGCAGCCAGCGGTCTTCGAGCGCCTCGTGGGCCGGGTCGCCGAGCAGGTCGTCCAGGCGGCCTTTCAACCGGGCGAGGCGGCGCGGGACGGGCGCCTCCACGAACTCCGACGCGACGCCGTCCTCGCGCAGATCGATGAGCCAGGAGCCTTTGACGTGCTTCTCCTCGGAGAACGAGTACGCGAGCGGCGAGCCCGAGTAGCGGACCCGGTCGGTGATGCGCCAGGCGCCGTGCAGGTGGCCGAGCGCGGCGTAGTCGACGCCCTCGAAGACCGACGCGGACACCTGCGACGATCCGCCGACCGAGATGTCGCGTTCGCTCTCGCTGGACTCGCCGCCGGTGACGAACGCGTGGGCGAGGACGACAGATCGCTCGGCGCGGGCCGCGGCGTCCTCGCGGACGCGGCGCATGGCCTCGGTGAGCGCGGCGGCGTGGCTGCGCTCGTCCAGCTCCCATGGGTGCCGGACGAGTTCGGGTTCCAGGTAGGGGATGCCGTAGACGGCGGCGTCGCCGACGATGACCGGCTCCCCAACGGCCGCGAAGTCGGTGCGGACGTGCACGCCGGCCGCGTCCATCAGCGCCGACCCGAACCCGAGGCGGCGCGCCGAGTCGTGGTTGCCGGCGATGACCACGACCCGGGTGCGGGCGGCGAGCCGCGCCAGCGCCTCGTCGCACAGCCGGACGGCGTCCACGCCGGGCAGCGCGCGGTCGTAGACGTCCCCGGAGACCAGCACGCAGTCGACCCGCTCCGCCGTGACGGTCTCGACCAGGTGGTCGACGAACGCCGCCTGCGCGGCCAGCAGGTCCTCGCGGTGGAACGATCTGCCGAGATGCCAGTCGGAGGTGTGCAGGAATCGCATGTCGCAGCAACCATAGGCACCCCCTCCGACACATCCCGCGCAGAAACGCCGAGTCGTCCCGAACGATCTCCGAAACCCCATGCGGTCACGGGCCTGCGCGCTCCCGTAGGGTTGCGGCGTGAGCGAGCGTCCCCATGTGCTGCTGAGCTGCGCGATGTCCGCCGACGGCTACATCGACGACGCGACTCCCGAGCGGCTGCGGCTGTCCAGCACGGCGGACTGGGACCGGGTCGACGCGGTGCGGGCCGGCTGCGACGCGATCCTCGTCGGCGCCGGGACGGTGCGCGCCGACGATCCCCGGCTGCTGATCCGCTCCGCGGCGCGGCGGGAGCAGCGGGTGGCGCGCGGACTGCCCGCCGACCTCACCAAGGTGACGCTGACCTGGAGCGGCGGCCTGGACCCCGGCGCGCGCTTCTTCACCACGGGCGAGTCGCCGAAGCTCGTGTACGCGCCGTCCGGCACGGCCGGCGAGCTGGCGCCCCGGCTGGAGGGCCGCGCCGAGGTCGTGGACGCGGGCGACCCGCTCGCGCTGCGGACGGTGCTCGCCGACCTCGCGAGGCGGGGCGTCCGGCGGCTGATGGTCGAGGGCGGCGGCGGCGTCCACACGCTGTTCCTGACGGCGGACCTGGTGGACGAGATCCACCTCGTGGTGGCGCCGTTCTTCGTCGGCGACCCGTCCGCGCCGCGGTTCGTCCGGTCCGGGGTGTTCCCGCAGTCACCGGAACGCCCCATGCGGCTGGAGGAGGTCACGCGCATCGGCGACCTGGCACTGCTCCGCTACGTGATCGGGCACGTGCGTGGATGATCTCGGCTGGCTGGAGCTCGCCTGCGATCTGGCGGCCCTGTGCCCGCCGTCGAGCACGGCGTTCTCCGTGGGCGCGGTCGTCGTCGGCGCGGACGGCCGGGAGGTCGCGCGCGGCTTCTCCCGCGAGCACGATCCGCACGACCACGCCGAGGAGGCCGCCCTCGCCAAGGCCGCCCGGGACCTGACCGGCTCCACCGTGTACAGCTCGCTCGAACCGTGCGGGCACCGGGCGTCCCGCCCCCGGACGTGCGCGGAGCTGATCGTCGCGTCGGGCGCCCGCCGCGTGGTGTTCGCGTGGCGGGAGCCGGCGCTGTTCGCCGCGGGGAGGGGCGCCGAGATCCTCGCGGCGGCGGGGGTCGAGCTGGTCGAGGTGCCGGAACTGGCCGGCCGGGCCCGCGAACCCAACGCCCATCTCCTCGGGAAATGAGACGCGAGTCTCATTCCTCTTGCCAACGCCCCGGGACCGCATGCGATGCTGAGCCCAAGCAAGCATTCGGTTACCCGAATCGGCCCGGCGGGCAGGGAGGCACAGCAGCATGCGCGAGCACGATCGGCTGTTCATCGGCGGCGAGTGGACCGCACCGGCCGGCACCGGCACCATCGACGTCGTCTCCCCGCACACCGAGGAGGTCATCGGGCGGGTGCCCGAGGGCACCGAGGGCGACATCGACGCGGCCGTCGCGGCGGCGCGGCGCGCGTTCGACGAGGGCCCCTGGCCCCGGATGACGCCCGCGGAGCGCGCCGGGATCGTCGGCCGGCTGTCGGCGATCTACGCCGAGCGGCAGCAGGAGATGGCCGACCTCGTCACCGCGGAGATGGGGTCGCCCATCATGTTCTCGGTGTTCGGGCAGTCCGCGATCCCGCAGATGGTCCTGCAGTACTACGTGGACCTCGCCGGCTCCTACACCTGGGAGGAGCAGCGGCAGGGCATGCTGGGGCCGGTCACGGTCACGCAGGAACCCGTCGGCGTCGTCGCGGCGATCGTCCCGTGGAACGTCCCGCAGTTCACCCTGATGCTCAAGCTCGCGCCCGCGCTGATCGCCGGCTGCACGGTGGTGGCCAAGCCGTCCCCGGAGACGCCGCTCGACTCCTACCTGCTCGCCGAGTGGATCAAGGAGGCCGGGATCCCGGAGGGCGTCGTCAACTTCGTCCCGGCCGGGCGCGAGGTCGGCGCGTACCTCGTCGCGCACCCGGACGTCGACAAGGTGTCCTTCACCGGCTCCACCGCCGCCGGCCGCAAGATCGGCGCGGTGTGCGGGGAGCAGCTCAAGCGGGTCACCCTCGAACTCGGCGGCAAGTCAGCCGCGATCATCCTGGACGACGCCGACCTCGCCTCCACCGTCGAGGGCTTCAAGCTGGCGTCGCTGATGAACAACGGCGAGGCGTGCGCGGCGCAGACCCGCATCCTCGCGTCCCGCCGCCGCTACGACGAGGTCGCCGACGCGCTCGCGACCATGGTCGGCGGCCTGAACGTCGGCGACCCCGCCGACTACGGCAGCGAGATCGGCCCGCTGGTCGCCAGGCGGCAGCAGGAGCGCGTGGAGAACTACATCCGGATCGGCCAGGACGAGGGCGCCAAGCTGATCACCGGCGGGCTGAACCGGCCGCACGACCGCGGCTGGTACGTCGCCCCGACCGTGTTCGGCGACGTCGGCAACGACATGCGCATCGCCCGCGAGGAGATCTTCGGGCCGGTGCTCGTCCTCATCCCCTACGAGGACGAGGCCGACGCCGTCAGGATCGCCAACGACAGCGACTACGGCCTCGGCGGCTCGGTGTGGACGTCCGACGTCGGCCACGGCGTCGAGGTCGCCCGCCGGATCCGCACCGGCAGCTGCGGAGTGAACATGTACACGCTCGACCCGAACACGCCGTTCGGCGGCTACAAGAACAGCGGTCTCGGCCGCGAGCTCGGCCCCGAGGGCATGCGCGCCTACCTGGAGCACAAGTCCATCCCCCACCCCGCACCGGCGTGACGGCCCGGCCCCGCGCCCCCGCCGATTCCGTCCCGGGGGCGCGGTGGCCGCCCGAGTAACGGAAAACCGGGTGAATCGGGGCGGATGATCCGGAACGATGCAGCTCATGCGCGCCGACGATCTGCTCGACGAGATCGAGCCCCTCTCCTACCCTGACCGCGTCCGCCGCCTGGTCGGCCTGCGGAGGCTCGCGGGCGGGCCGGAACTCACCGCGCTGCTCGCGGAGCTGGGAGGACGCGGCCACTACGAGCGGTCGGTCGCGCTGTTCATCGCGTCCGCGGTGCGGGACGAGGCGTCGCTCGCGCACATCCTCGCGGCGGCGCGCGACCCCGACACGGCGCTGGCGCTGCAGGCGATCCGGCTGTCGGTGCGGTACACGCCGGCGCCGGAGCCGCTGGTGCGGAGCCTGACGGACGCCCCGATCGCGATCCGGACCGCGACGTACCGGGCGATTCGCAGGTACCGCCGCGCGGACCTCGCCGGCGCGCTCGTCGGCCCGGTCGCCGCGCGGTGGGGCGCGGACGAGGCCGCCGCGCTGCTGCCCGCCTGCGATCCGGAGCAGGCCGCCGAGCACCTCGCCGGGCTGGCGCACGCCGTCCCGAACCGCCGCTCACTCGGCCGCGCCCATCCGGAGACCGTCCTGGACCAGGCGGGGCGGGAGCTTCGCGATCTTGCCGGAAGCGCGCGGAACTCCTGGTGGCACTGGAACGGCCCGGGCGTCGCGGCGGCCGTACGGCACGACCCGGGGCGCGTCCTCGGCCTGGTGGAGGACTACTGGCACGCGGGCGGGCTGCCGGAGGCGGTGCGGCCCCGGATCGGAGCGCTGCTGGACGCCGAGCCGGAGCGGACGCTGCGGCTGCTGCTGTCGGACGGCTGCCGGCCGATGCTCCCCTCGCTGCTGAACTCCCGCTCCCTGTGCGAACGCCTCGCCCGCATCGGCGGGGACGCGCTCACCGCCGTGGCCCGAGCCCTCCGCGACGACGAGTACGTGCTGCGGCGGCTGCTGAAGACGGTCCCGCCCAGCCGGCGCGGCGCCCTGTTCGACGCGGCGATGGCCGGTGTGGACCTCACCGCCGCCGAGCTCGGGGAGGAGCTGCTGAACGTCCTGCCCCGCCCGGTCCGGGTCCGGGAGGCACGCCGGATGCTGGCGCTGCGCACGGTCGCCGAACGGCCGCGGCGGGTGCGCGCCGTCACCGCGTTCCTCCCGTTCGAGGAGGCGCGGCCCGTCCTGGAGGAGCAGACGCGCAGGCCCGACGCCGAGGAGCGCGCGGAGGGCTACGGGCTGCTCGTCGAGTGCGCCGGGCGGGAGCGCGACCCGGAGGTGCTGGCCGTCCTGCTGGAGTCGCTCGGCCGGCTGCGGAACGAGCAGAATCCCGTGCGGCTCGCCGCGCTGCATGCCCTGGCTTCCGTCCCGAGCACGGTACTGCGGGCCGGGCACGCGGCCGCCGTCGAGCGGCTCACCGAGGACTCGCTGAACGCCCGTGACTGCTCCGACGTGACGCGCGACATGCTCATGCGGATCGCTCTCACGTTCTTCGCGCAGGGCGCCGTCCGTGACGACGCCGAACTGGCGGTGTCCGGCATCGGGCTGATGACGCGCCTCATGGGCAGCGCCTCTCACGTTCGCCTCGGCCGGATCGACCACGTCCTGCGCCGCGGTCAGGAGCACCGCCTCGTCGAACGGCTCGTCCCGCTGCTCGACGAGGGCGCGCGCCGCGACGACCACGCCCTCGCGCTGCTGCTCGTCCGGGCGCTCGGCCCCCGCGCCCACGGCGTCCAGGTGCTCCAGGACGCGCTGGAGAAGGCGCTGGACGCCCGCGCGGACGGGGTGATCCGCGACGCGATCACACTCTGGCTGGAGCCGCCGGCGACCCGCGCGGAGCGCGTCGAGCGCGTCGTCACCAAGGACCCGTCGACCGTCGCCGTCCCCGCCGTGCTCGCCGCCATCGCCGCCGAGCGGACCGACCTCCTGCACCTGGTCCTGTCGGACGCCACGCCCGCCGGCCGTTTCCAGCGCGCCGACGTCACCTACGTCCCTTGGGTGGAGCCGCGCTGGACGCGGCGCTGGACGGCCCGTCAGCACACCGCCTACCTGAGCCTCCTGGAGCGGGTCGCGCGCGACGAACGGCTTCCGGACACGAGCCGGGGACGCGCGGTCACGGCGATCGCGACCGTTCCCGGCGTGGACGCCGCCCGGCTGCGCCCGTTCCTGGAGTCGGGCGACACCCACCTGCGCCGGATGGCGCTGACCGCCGCGCCGTGGACGGCCAGGCCGCAGGACGTCCTGCCCGACCTGCTCGCGCACGCCTCGTCCGACGACGCGCACGTCGCCGTGTACGCGGCGGGGCGCGCGGCGCGGTTCGTCCGGCCGTCGGCGCTCGCGGCGCTGCTGCGCCCCGTCCTCACCGACGGCAAGATCACCGCGCGGAAGGAGGCGCTGCGGATCCTGCTGCGCACCCGCGTGCCGGAGGCGATGGACGTCGTCGCGGCGGCCTGGGACGACCCGGGGCAGCACCGCGACGTGCGCGCGGCGATCGTGTCGGCCGTCCGCCCGCACATGGCCGAGCCGGTCGCGCGGCGGATCCTGGCCGAGGCCGCGGACGGGCCCCGCGACCTCGCCCGCCAGGTGCTCGGCGCGTGGCCGTACGAGATCCAGGACGCGTGGCGGGCCGCGTTCGCGGACCTGGCCGTCCGGGTGGCGTACTCCCCCGACCCGGAGGTGTCGGACCCGGCGCTGTCCGCGCTCGGGCGGTGGGCGCCCTGGGCGCCGGAGATCCCGGCGGTGCTGGCCGGCGTCCTCACCGACCTCGGAGAGACGCGCAGCTGGCGGACCGCCCTGTTCACGCTGGTCTCGTGCGCCATCGGCGGCACCGGCACGGAGGAGCTGGCCGGGGCCGCCGCGACGCTCGCGGCGGCCGGCGACGTCGCTGACGCCGAAGCCGAGCGCGACCTGCCCGCGGCCCAGCGGCTGACCGCGCTGGCGGACGCGCTCCGCAGCTCCGCCGCCAACCGCCGCGACGCCGCCGAACCCGCTTTGCGGGCCGTCATCGGACGGCTTCCGGCGCAGCTCGCGCGCGAGCTGTCGGCCGCGACCGTGCGCTGGACGGAGCCGGACGCGGCCACCACCGTGGACGCGCTGGCCGACGACTGCGCGGGCGTGGCCGCCCTCGCCGTCCGGTGGGTCGCCCGGGCCCTCGCGAACGGCCCGCACTCGGGATCCTCGGTCTGGCTGCTGCCGGACGCGGACGACGTGCGCCCGCACGCGGTGCGGCTCGCGGGCCGCGGTGACCTGGCGGGCGGCCTTTTCGCGTGCGCGCTCACCGACCGGCACGGCCCGCGCGCCGGCTGGCCACCCGAGTGGAGGACGCTCCTGCGCACCCTCCGTACCCACCCGGCGCCCGACGTCGCCTTCACCGCACGCGACATCCACACTGCCGGCGAGTGACGGCGCCTCCTGGTGCATACCAGGAGGCTCGACCGCCCTCCCCGCGCCCGCCGGGCGCGGGGAGGGCGGTCCGGTCACTCCTTGGTGAGGCCCAGGTGCTCGGCCTCCTTGGTCAGCCGCCCGGCCGCGGCCGGCGACCCCGCGGCGTCCAGCTCGTGGGCCAGTTCCTCCAGTTCGCTGCCGCCCGCCATGAGGCCGGTCAGCTCCTCGCGGGTGATCTCGTCCTTGGTGTGGTAGCCGATGCTCTGGCCCCGGTTGAGGATCAGGAAGCGGTCACCGACCGGGTAGGCGTGGTGCGGGTTGTGGGTGATGAAGATGACCGCGAGGCCGCGTTCCCGCGCCTGGACGATGTAGCGCAGCACCACCCCGGCCTGCTTGACGCCCAGGGCCGCCGTCGGCTCGTCCAGGACGAGGGCCTTGGCGCCGAAGTACACGGCGCGGGCGATCGCCACGCACTGCCGTTCGCCGCCCGACAGCGTCCCGATCGGCTGGTCGACGTCCCGCAGGTCGATGCCCATCGCGGCCATCTCGCCGCGGGTGGTCCTCCGCATGAAGTCGATGTCCATGCGGCCGAGCCCCTTGCGCTTCTCCGACCCGAGGAAGAAGTTCCGCCAGACCGGCATCAGCGGGACGACCGCGAGGTCCTGGTAGACCGTCGCGATGCCTCGGTCGAGCGCTTCGCGGGGCGACCCGAAGGAGATCTCCTCGCCCTGGACCTCGTAGGTGCCGGTGTCGTGGCGGTGCAGCCCGGCGACGACCTTGATGAGCGTGGACTTGCCCGCGCCGTTGTCGCCGAGCACGCACGTGACCTCGCCGGCGGACGCCTCCAGCGTCACGTCCCGCAGCGCGATGACGTTGCCGTAGTTCTTGCCGACGCCGGTCAGCCTGATCAGCGGCGGCCCCTTCGCGTCCGCCTCCGCCTCGGTCTTCGCGTCCGTCATGACGACCGCTCCACTCTGCGCCGCACGATCAGGTTGACCACGGTGGCGATCAGCAGCATCGCGCCGAGGAAGAACCGGAACCAGTCGGGGTTCCACTCCGCGTACACGATGCCCTTGTTCGTCATGCCGAAGATGAACGCGCCGATGGCCGCGCCGATCGCCGACCCGTAGCCGCCGGTCAGCAGGCACCCGCCGATGACCGCGCAGATGATGTACAGGAACTCGTTGCCGACCCCCTCCCCCGACTGGACGGTCGCGAACGCGAACACCAGGTGCATCCCGGAGAACCAGGCGCAGAACGCGACCCCCATGAACAGGCCGATCTTCACCCGGGCCACGGGGACGCCGACCGCGCGGGCGCTGTCGGCCGAGCCGCCCACCGCGAAGATCCAGTTGCCGATGCGGGTGCGCAGCAGGATCCAGGTCGCGATCGCCACGAACAGCAGCCACCAGAACACGGTGATCTTCACGTTGACGCCGAGGACGTCGATGTCGGACGCGAAGATCGAGCGCGCCGAGCCGAAGCCGTCCATGTCGCGGACGGAGTCGCTGGCGACGTTGCCGGTGAGGGCCTTCGTCACGCCGAGGTTCAGGCCGGCGAGCATGAAGAACGTCGCGAGCGTGATGATGAAGCTCGGCAGCTTCGTCCGGACGTAGAGGATGCCGTTCACCATGCCGAGCGCCAGCGTCAGCACCAGGGAGATCGCCACGCCCGCCCACACGTTCAGCGTGAGCTGGTAGGCGGTCAGCGCGGCGATCAGCGCGGAGGACGTCACCATCACCCCGGCGGACAGGTCGAACTCGCCGCCGATCATCAGCAGCGACACCCCGACCGCCATGATCCCGAACGTCGAGCTGGCGTACAGCACGGTCGAGAACGACCCGGTCTGCAGGAACGCGTCCGCGACGATCGAGAAGAACACGAACAGGGCGACCGCGCCGAGCAGCGCGCCGAGCTCCGGGCGGCCCAGCAGCCGCCGCATCGGCGACCGCCGGGCCAGACGCTCGTCGGAGCCAGGGCCGGCCACCGGGGGCGGCTCGGTCACGGCCTGCGTCATCGCGTCCCCCGGTTGGCGAACGCCGCCAGCTGACCCGCGTTCTCCTTGGTGACGATCGCGGGGCCGGTCAGCACGGGACGGCCGCCGCCGAGCACGTTGCCGTTGTTCTTCAGCAGCCACAGCTCGTCCACGGCCTCGTACCCCTGCAGGTAGGGCTGCTGGTCGACGGCGAACTGGATGGCGCCGGAGTCGATCGAGGCGATCAGGTCCTTGTTCAGGTCGAAGGTGCCGATCTTGGCCTTGCTGCCGGTCTCCTTGACCGAGTCGACGGCGGTCGCGGCGAACGGCGCGCCGAGCGTCAGGATCCCGTCGATGCTCTTGTCGGCCTGCAGCTTGGCGGTGATGGACGACTTCACCTCCGGCATGTTCGTGCCCTGGACGAACAGGTTCTGCATGTCGCCGCCGAACGTCTTCTTCGCGCCGGCGCAGCGGTCCTCCAGGCCGACGTTGCCCTGCTCGTGGACGACGCACAGCGCCTTCTTCGCGCCGATCTTCGCCAGCTCGGTGCCGGCCGCCTCACCGGCGATCGACTCGTCCTGCCCGAAGTGCGCGATCGCGCCGAGCTTGGCCGAGTCCGCGGCGCCGGAGTTGATCGACACGACCGGGATCTTCGCGGCGATGGCGCGCGCCAGCACGTCCTTCATCGCGTCCGGCTTGGCGAGGGTGACGATGATGCCGTCGACCTTCTTGTCGATCGCGGCCTGGACCAGCTGGGCCTGCTTGCCGCCGTCCGGGTCCGCCGAGTACAGGAACTCGACGTTGTCCTTGGCGGCGGCGGCCTTCGCGCCCTTCTGCACGATGTCCCAGAAGGTGTCGCCCGCGCCGGAGTGCGTGACCATCGCGATCTTCAGCCGGGGCCCGGCGCCCTCCGGCGCCTCCTCGGACTTCTTGCCGCCCGAGCTGCTGCAGGCGCTCAGCGCCAGCAGTCCCGCGGCGGCCAGCACCGCGAGTCCCCTCGACGATCCACGCGCGAAAACGCCTCTCATCGACTGATCTCCGTTCTCCCCGAATGGTCGGTCTGAGGAGTTGATCACAGATGATGGCGGCGTGCGCCCCGATCCCTCTCATATCGGGTACGGGCCTCCCGGGTGGAGTCCAGCGCCGACACCTCCGCGACTGGGACGTCCCACCATGCCGCACTGCCCGGGGGCCCTGCCAAGGGGTTCGTCTCGATGTGGACGACCGTCGTGCGCTCGGCCTTCCTGGCGGTGCGGAGCGCGTCCCGCAGATCGTCCACGGTGGACGCGCGGATCACGTCGGCGCCGAGGCTCGCGGCGTTGGCGGCGAGATCGACCGGAAGGGTGCCGCCGTCGAGGCCGGTGCCGGTCCGGGCGCGGTAGCGGGTGCCGAACCGCTGCGCGCCGACCGACTCCGACAGGTTGCCGATCGAGGCGAACCCGTGGTTCTGGACCAGGACGACGATCAGCTTGATCCCTTCGGCGACCGCGGTGGTCAGCTCCTGCGCCATCATCAGGTACGAGCCGTCCCCGACGAGGACGAACACCTCTCGGCCGGGTGCGGCCATCTTCACCCCGAGCCCGCCGGCGATCTCGTAGCCCATGCAGGAGTAGCCGTACTCCACGTGGTAGCCCTTGGGGTCCCGGGTCCGCCAGAGCTTGTGCAGATCGCCCGGCATGGAGCCCGCCGCGCACACCACGACGTCCTGCGGCTCGCTGATCTCGTTGACGGCGCCGATGACCTCCGCCTGGGTGGGCGGCTCCGCGTTCTGGGGGGCGAAGGCGCCGTCGACCTCGGCGTTCCAGCCGGCGATCAGGGTCCGGGCCCGGTCGCGGTGGGAATCCGGGGCCGTGTAGCCGCCGACGGCCGCGCCGAGACCCCGGATGGCCTCCCTGGCATCGGCGACGACGGCGGCGCCGGAGAGCTTGACCGCGTCCGCGCGGGCGACGTTGATGTTGACGAAGCGGACGTCCGGGTCGGCGAACAGGGTGTGGGACGCGGTGGTGAAGTCGCTGTAGCGGGTGCCGATCCCCACCACGACGTCGGCCTCGCGAGCCAGCGCGTTGGCGGCGGTCGTCCCCGTCGCGCCGATCGCGCCCACCGAGCAGGCGTGGTTCCAGGGCAGCGCGCCCTTGCCCGCCTGGGTCTCGGCCACCGGGACGCCCGTCCGCTCGGCGAAGGCGCGCAGCTCTTCCGTCGCGCCCGAGTAGATGACGCCGCCCCCCGCCACGATCAGCGGGCGCTCGGCGGCCTGGAGAATCCCGGACGCCTCGGCCAGCGCGGCCGGCTCGGGCACGGGGCGGCCGATCCGCCACACCCGGCGGGCGAACAGCTCCTCCGGCCAGTCGAACGCCTCGGCCTGCACATCCTGCGGCAGCGCGAGCGTGACCGCGCCGGTCTCGGCGGGGTCGGTGAGCACCCGCATCGCCGCCAGCAGCGCACTGGGCAGCTGCTCGGGACGGTTGATCCGGTCCCAGTACTTCGACACCGGCTTGAAGCAGTCGTTCACGGACACGTCGTAGGAGCGGGCGTCCTCCAGTTCCTGCAACACCGGGTTGGCCACCCGGGTGGCGAAGATGTCGCCGGGCAACAGCAGCACCGGCAGCCGGTTGACTGTCGCCAGAGCGGCTCCGGTCACCATGTTGGTGGCCCCAGGGCCGATGGAAGTCGTGCACGCGAACGTCGAAAGCCGGTCGTTCATCCGGGCGTAGCCGGAGGCGGTGTGCACCATCGCCTGCTCATTGCGCGCCATGTAGTACGGGAACTCGTCGTCGTACTCCAGCAACGCCTGCCCGACCCCCGCGACGTTGCCGTGGCCGAAGATGCCGAAGCAGCCCGCGAAGAACCGCCGCTCGGCACCGTCTCGCTCGCTGTACTGGGATGCCAGGAACCGGACGACCGCCTGACCGACCGTGAGCCTCATGACCGTCCCTCCGCCGAGGTCAGGGGGAGCCGGGCATCGACCGGCCGCCCGGACCAGGTGTCCCGGATCCATGCGTGCGCCGGATCGTCGCAGATCCGCCAGGCCCGCTCCGGCGAGGGCCCGGCCATCACGTTCAGGTAGTAAAGGTCGTGCCCCGGCGGGGCCATCGACGGGCCGTGCCAGCCGTGCGGGATCAGCACGGCGTCGCCGCTGCGCACCTCAGCGAGCACGTCGATCGGACGCCCGGGCGAACCGTAGACGCGCTGGTAGGCCATGCCGCCGCGGGCGACCTCGAAGTAGTAGATCTCCTCCAGGACGGCCTCGTCCGGCGTCTCCTCGTCGTGCTTGTGCGGCGGGAACGACGACCAGCAGCCGCCCGGCGTCAGCACCTCGCACGCGATCAGCTTCTCGGCGAACGGGAAACCCTCGGGCGTCCCGAAGTTGTTGACCTGCCGGCTCGCCGGCCCCGCGCCCCGCAGCTCCACCGGGACCTTCTCCGCGGGGCCGTAGCGGGGTGCGAGCCGCCCCTCGCACCGGGCGCCCGCCAGCGCGAACCGTCCGCGGCCCCGGACGGTCACCTGCGCGTCGCGCGGCACGTACGCGAAGTCGCTGACCCGGCTGAAGACGTGGTCCCGCCCCTCCAGCTCGAACCGCTCGCCATCGCACTCGACGGCGCACGACCCCGCCAGCGGCAGCACGATGGTCTCGAACTCGCCGGTGGCGAACGTGTGCTCGCCGCCGCCGGGCAGTTCCAGGACGCGCAACGCGGAATGCGCCCAGCCGGCCGACTCGGGCGTCACGACGAGCCCGTACGGGCCCTCGCCGGCGGTCCCGGCGGGCAGGTGGTACTTCATCGAGGCTCCTTGAGGAGTTCTTCGACCTCGTCTTGGGTGGGCATCGCGTCCGAGCAGGCGATGCGGGACGCGACGATCGCCCCGGCGGTGCCGGCGAACTCGACCAGCCGCCGCAGGCCCCACCCGGCGAGGAGGCCGTGGCAGATCGCGCCGCCGAACGCGTCTCCGGCACCGAGCCCGTTGACGACGTCGACCTTGACCGGCGGCACCTGCACCACCTCCTCGGCCGTCGCCGCGAGGACGCCCTCGGGGCCCATCTTCACGATGGCGAGTTCCGGGCCGCGGGACAGGATGGCGCGGGCGGCGGCATGCGGTTCCCGCTCCCCCACGGCGACCTCGCACTCGTCCAGGTTGCCGACGGCGACCGACGCTCGTTCCAGAGCGAGACCGGCCCAGTGCGGTGCCTCCCCAGGGTCGTCCCAGAGCATCGGCCTGTAGTCGAGGTCGATGACGGTCCGGCCGGGATGTTCGGCGAGCGCGGTGAGGGTCGCCTCACGGCTGGGCTCCTGCGAAAGGCCCGTGACCGTGGCCCACACGATGCGGGCGGCGCGGATCGCCTCAAGGTCGAGCTCGTCCGGGCGGATCTCCAGGTCGGGCGCCTTCGGATAGCGGTAGAAGTACAGCGGGAAGTCGTCGGGCGGGAAGATCTCGCAGAACGCCAGCGGCGTCGGCAGTCCGGGAACGGGTGTGACGAACCGGTCGTCGACGCCGTAGCCCCGGAGCGCCTTGTGGATGAATCGTCCGAACGGGTCGTCGCCGGTACGGGTGATGACGGCGGCGCGGCGGCCGTACCTGGCCGCCGCCACGGCGACGTTGGTCGGGCTGCCGCCCAGGTACTTCCCGAACGATTCGACTTCCTCCAGCGGCACGCCCACCTGGTCGGGGTAGACGTCGACGCTCACCCGTCCCATCGTGATGAGGTCGAACGTCATCGGGCCACCCTGGAGAGAAAGTCCAAGCTCCGGCGGACGTCGTCGTACGGCCCTGCGCCCTCTGCGGGCTCCTCGGTCAGGATGGTGTCCTGTTCCATCACCCACCAGCCTTCGTAACCGGCGTCCTCCAGAGTGCGGATGATGCCGGGGATGTCAATGTCACCGTCCCCGAGTGGCCGGTACAACCCGTCCTTGACCGCGTTCGTGTAGGTGACGTCGCCCTTGAGCACCTGTTGGGCGAGCCCCACATCGACGTCCTTCAGATGGACGTGCGCTATGCGCGGCGCCGCGAAACGGGCCAGCCACACCGGATCGGTCCCGCCGACGAGCAGGTGCCCGGTGTCGAGGCAGAGCGGGACGCTGCAGCCGCCGAGCACACGTTCGACCTCATCGCGCCGTTCCACGACCGTCCCGACATGGGGATGCAACGTGACGAGCCGTCCGCGTGCGGCGGCCCGCGCGGTGATCGCGTCGAGGTTGGCCAGGAGCGTGGACCACGCCTTCGTGTCGAGGACGGGACGCTCGTCGTATCCGTCGAGGCCGGTCGCGGCGGCCAGGACGAGCACACCGCCGATGCCGTCCAGGGCCCGGTCGATCACCGGCACCGGGTCGAACGCGGGGTCGTGCAGGACGATCGGGACGAACGCCCCCACGAGGCCCAGCGCATGGGACGCCAGCAGCTCGTCCCGCTCCCGCGCACCGCCCGGCAGGAAGCCGTCCGGCCCGAGCTCCGTGGCGGCGAGGCCGAGCGCGCGCATCTCGGCGAGCACCCGTCCGGGTTCCATCTGGTGACCCCAGCCGGGCACCTCGCACACGCCCCACGAGATCGGCGCGCCGGCGATCCTCACCGCCGCACCTCCTCGGTGCCGACGATCCGCCCCTGCCGCATGGACAGCTCGCACGCCTCGGCGAGGTAGAACGCCTCCAGCGCGTCCTCGGGCGGGCACGGGTTCGCGCGGCGGCCCGCGACGACGTCCACGAACGCCTGGAGTTCGGCGTCGTAGGCGTCGGAGAAGCGGTCCATGAAGCCGCTGTAGGCGGTCCTGGGCTCCTCCCCGCGCTCGGGGAGGGCGGTCGTGGGCGTCCGCTCGTCCATGCCGGTGATGACGCTGTCCTTGGACCCGAACAGTTCCAGCCGTGCGTCGTACCCGGCGGCGTTGTAGCGGGTGGCCGAGACCTGGCCGAGCGCCCCGTCGTCCAGGACGAGCAGTGCCGACCCGGTGTCGACGTCGCCGTACTCGCGGAAGAAGTCGTCGCCGCGATTGGCGCCCGCGGCCATCACGCGGACGACCTCGCGTCCCGTGACGAAGCGGATGAGGTCCAGATCGTGGATGACGCAGTCGCGGAACAGCCCGCCCGACGAGGGGATGTACCCGGCCGGCGGCGGCGCGGGATCGAAGCTGCACGACCGGACGGTGTGCAGCCAGCCGAGCCGCCCCGAGGCGAGGGCCTCGCGCGCCGCCGCGTTCCCGGCGTCGAACCGGCGCTGGAACCCGACCTGCACCGGTACCCCGGCGGCGGCCGCGGCCTGGACGATTTGGAACGTTCCATCCAGGTTCGAGGCGAGCGGTTTCTCGCAGAAGACGGGCATTCGGGCGGTCACGGCCCGGTCCACCAGGTCCGCGTGCGCGTCCGTGGCCGCCGCGACGATCAGCCCGTCCAGGCCCGCGGCGAAGAGCGCGTCGACGTTCTCCAGCGCGGTGACCTCGGACGGCGTCCGGGGCAGCCGCGCCGCGAGGTCGCGAGCGCGTCCCGGGTCGGCGTCGGCGATGACCAGCGCGTCCACTTCCGGCAGTCCACACAGAGCGGCGGCGTGGCGCGCACCGATGCGCCCCGCGCCGGCCAGTCCGATCCTCATCGATCCCCTCCCGGTCGGCGGTCAGGTGAAGTCACGAGTGTGATGGAGCGTTCCAGAACCGTCAACGACCGGCCGTCCGCCTTCCCCGAAAAGGAGGTGTCCGAAATCGGGCCGGTTACTCCGGCGACTGTCGCCGCGGTCTTACCAAGCGCTAGTTTTGCACCCATGCGGATCTTCGTCACCGGCGCCTCCGGGTTCGTCGGATCCCATGCCGTCCGCGCGCTCCTCGCCGCCGGTCACCGGCCGCGCGCGCTGGTCCGGGACCCGGGCAGGACGGCCAAGGTCCTGCAGGCGATCGGTGTCGCGGCCGAGGAGGTGGAACTCGTCCCGGGCGACATGCTGGACGCGGACGCGGTGTCCGATGCGCTCGCCGGCTGCGACGCCGCGATCCACACCGCCGCCGCCATCGGGGTGACCGGCGGCGCCGGCGACCTGGTGGAGGTCAACGTCCGGGGCACCCGCAACGTGGTCGGCGCGGCCGTCGCCCAGGGCCTCTCCCCGGTGATCCACGTGTCGACGGTCGCGGTGTTCGTCCCGCCGGCCGGTCAGGTCATCACCGCAGGGGACGCCTTGGCGAGCCCCAGGACCGACTACGGCAAGTCCAAGCTCGCGGCCGAGCGGTACGTGCGCGGTCTGCAAGCGGACGGCGCGCCCGTCACGATCGTCTACCCGGGCGGCGTGTGCGGCCCGGACCAGCCGACGCTGGACGCGCTGATGGAGGGATTCGCGGCCGCGCTCGGCAAGGTGTGGCCGCTTCCAGGAGGCGGCGTCTCGGTCATCGACGTCCGTGACCTGGGCGAGGCTTTGGCACGTTCCGTCGAGGCCAGGCAAGGACCGAGCCGCTGGGTGCTCGGCGGCCACTACCTGACATGGCAGCAGTGTGCCGACCTGTGCGACCGCCTGACCGGCGTCAAGTGCCGCCGTGTACGCGTCCCCAGTCGTGTCATGCTCGGACTGGGTTCCATGTTGGACGCGGCCAAGCGCGTCCATCACTTCGACTACCCGCTCACCCGTGACGCCGCCGACTTCATGGTCACGCTGGTGCCCACCGACGACCGTCCGATCCTGGACGCGCTCGACCTCACCTTGCGTCCCGTCGAGGAGACGGTGGCCGACGCCCTACGGTGGCTGGCCGAGAGCGGCCACCTCAACCCACGCCGGGCCGGACGGCTCGCCACCAAGGAGACACCGATGCCGACTCTCATCCAGCGCACGTTCGGGCCGGTCTTCCACCGGGTCTCGGGCGCCGCATGGTTCTCCAAGGTGGGTCCCAGGATCGTCCCGCCCGTGGACAAGACGCTGCACAGGCTCAGCGGCGGCCGGCTCCTGCTCGGCCAGCTCCTCGTCCCGAGCCTCGTCCTGACGACGACCGGCGCCGTGAGCGGCCTCCCCCGGCAGACCCCGCTCGCCTGCCTCCCCGACCCGGAGGGCGGCTGGTACGTCGTCGGTTCGAACTTCGGCCGCGAGAAGCATCCCGCCTGGACGGGCAATCTCCTGAAGAACCCCGACGCGGAGGTCAGCTTCCAGGGCCGTCCCGTTCCCGTGACCGCGCACCTTTTGGACGACGCGGAGCGCAAGGAGATCTGGCCCCGGCTCACCGCCGTCTGGCCCGTCTACGACCGTTACGTCGAGCGCATAGACCGGCAGCTCAGAATTTTCCGTCTGACGCCCCGCTAAGCGCCGCGGAAGGTCCTCGACAACCGACGGCCCAGGAACAGATAGGCGATCACCACACCGATGACGTTGAGGATGACGTCGTCGACGTCGAAGGCCCGCCCCACCACGAAGGCGCCCTGGATCGTCTCTATGGTCAGGGAGAACATGCCGGTCACCAGCGCGAGCCGAATGGGACCGCGCAGGGTCGTCCAGATGATCGGCAACAGCACGCCCATGGGCGCGAGCAGCACCAGGTTGCCGCCTATCTGGGGCAACGCCTCCTTGGTGGGGCGGTCCAGGTAGAAGCGGAGCGAACGCCCCGGGTCGGTGTTCCCGCCCGCCTGCCCATTGTCGTGGACGGGCGTCAGAGTGAGCCTGAACGCGAAATAGAAGAAGATGCCGAGACAGCCCAACGCGATGGTCACGACGATCACGCGAAGGACGATGATGTACCACGAGACCCGTTCACCCGCCGGGGCGGGCTGCCACATCGCCACCAACACGCTGCCGGTGTCCCCGTGCCCGTCCCGCTCCATGCGCCCGGCCGGAATTCGGGTCGGCCGAAACTCCAATTGACGTCAAAACGCCCGCGCCGGGACGAACCCGGCGCGGGCGTTTCGGTAAGGGTCAGGCGGCCACCGCGGCCGTGGTGGCCGGCTCCAGGGCCAGGTCCAGGACCTCGCGGACGTCACTGACGGTGAAGACCGTCATGTTGTCCAGCACCTCGGCCGGGACGTCCTCAAGGTCCGGCTCGTTGCGCTTCGGGACGATCGCGGTGGTGATGCCGAGCCGGGACGCGGCCAGCAGCTTCTGCTTGAGCCCCCCGATCGGCAGCACCCGCCCGGTCAGCGACACCTCGCCGGTCATCGCCACGTCCGCGCGGACCGGCCGGCCCGACAGCAGGGAGGCGAGCGCCGTCGTCATGGTGATGCCCGCGCTCGGGCCGTCCTTCGGGATCGCGCCGGCGGGCACGTGGACGTGCACGCCGCGGTCCTTCAGGTCGCCGACCGGCAGCTCCAGCTCCGCCCCCCGCGAGCGCAGGTAGCTGAGCGCGATCCGGGCCGACTCCTTCATGACGTCGCCGAGCTGCCCGGTGAGCGTCACGCCCGTGTCGCCGGTCTCCCGGTCGGCCAGCGACGCCTCGATGTAGAGGACGTCGCCGCCCGCGCCGGTGACGGCCAGGCCCGTCGCGACGCCCGGCACGCCGGTGCGGCGCTCGTTCCTGCTCAGCTCGACCTCCGGAGTGAACCTGGGCCGTCCCAGGTAGTCCTTCAGGTCGTCCGCGCCGATCTGGACGGGCAGCGCCGCCTTCTCCAGCGCGACGTTGGCCGCGACCTTCCGCAGCACCCGCGCGATCGAGCGGTCCAGGGACCGGACGCCGGCCTCGCGGGTGTACTCCGACGCCAGCAGCCGAAGGGCGTCATCGCCGAAGCCCACCTCGGACGCCTCCAGCCCGGCCTTGTCGAGCTGGCGCGGCAGCAGGTGGTCGCGGGCGATCGTGACCTTCTCGTGCTCGGTGTAGCCGTCCAGCTGCACCAGTTCCATCCGGTCGAGCAGCGGCCCGGGGATCGCCTCCACCACGTTCGCCGTGGCGAGGAACAGCACGTCGCTCAGGTCGAGCTCCACCTCCAGGTAGTGGTCGCGGAAGGTGTGGTTCTGCTCGGGGTCGAGGACCTCCAGCAGCGCCGCCGTCGGGTCGCCCCGGTAGTCGGCGCCGACCTTGTCGACCTCGTCCAGCAGGACGACCGGGTTCATCGAACCGGCCTCGCGGATGGCGCGGACGATCCGTCCCGGAAGCGCGCCCACGTAGGTGCGGCGGTGACCGCGGATCTCGGCCTCGTCCCTGACGCCGCCCAGGGCGACACGGACGAACTCGCGTCCCATGGCCCGCGCGACCGACTCGCCCAGCGAGGTCTTGCCGACGCCAGGAGGACCGGTCAGCGCCAGAACCGCACCGCTCCTGCGGCCGCCCACGACGCCCAGGCCACGCTCCTCACGGCGCTTGCGCACGGCCAGGTACTCGACGATGCGCTCCTTGACGTCGTCGAGCCCGGCGTGGTCGGCGTCCAGGATCTCCCTGGCGCCCGCGATGTCGTAGGCGTCCTCGGTCCGCTCGTTCCACGGGATGTCGAGGACGGTGTCCAGCCACGTGCGGATCCAGCCGCCCTCCGGTGAGGCGTCGGACGACCGCTCCAGCTTGTCGACCTCCTTCAGCGCCGCCTCGCGCACCTTCTCGGGGAGGTTCGCGGCCTCGATCCGGGCCCGGTAGTCGTCCTCCTCGTCGGCCGGATCGCCGTTCAGCTCGGCCAGCTCCTTGCGGATGGCCTCCTGCTGCTGCCGCAGCAGGAACTCCCGCTGCGTCTTCTCCATGCCCTCCTGGACGTCCTTGCGGATGGTCTCCGCCACGTCCAGTTCGGCGAGGTGGTCGCGCGTCCACCCGATCACCAGGTCGAGCCGCTCCACCACATCGACGGTCTCCAGGACCTCGATCTTCTGCTCGTCCGTCAGGTAGGGCGCGTACCCGGCGTTGTCGGCCAGGGTGGACGGGTCGTCGATCTGCTGCACCACGTCCACGACCTGCCAGGCGCCCCGCTTCTGCAGGATCGCGCTGACCAGGCCCTTGTACTCCTTCGCCAGCTCCTGCGCGCGCCCGGACGCCGGCGGCGTCTCGATCTCGGTTCCCTCGACCCACAGCGCCGCGCCCGGCCCGGTCGTCCCGGTCCCGATCCGCACCCGCCGCACGCCGCGGACGACCGCGCCCGGCTCACCGCCGGGCAGCCGCCCCTCCTGCTCGATGACGCCGAGCGTCCCGATGCCGGCGTACTGCCCGTTCAGCCTGGGCACCAGCAGCACCCGCGGCTTGCCCGCCGACCGGATGCCCGGCCCCTTGGACTGCGCCACCGCCCGCGCGGCCTCGATGGCGGCCCGGACCTCGCCGCTCTCGGACAGGTCCAGAGGCACCACCATGCCGGGCAGAACGACCCCGTCTTCCAGGGGCAGCACCGGCAGCGTCAGGGTCTCGCTCATGCTCAGCTCCAAGTCCGTAGGTCGACCCAACCTCAAGTTGAGTCATAGACACTCAAGAAAACGGAGCAGCATTTTGTTTCCGCAGCAACGTTCGCTCTCAGCGATCACCCCGGTTGTCCCGCCCACGCGAACCTGGCCCGGTCCGACGGCCGGTGCGCCTCTGGGGCCCGCTGCCGGTCTTCGACGCGCTCGTCCACGCCTTCAAGAGCGGAGAAATCCGCGCTCCGGCGTCCCCCAGCGGCGTCTGCCCTCCGCACTGAGGATCTTGTTGCACTCGAAATTGACACCGAACCATGGGGTCGCCATACGGTCCGCATGCTCAAGCGCCCGATCCCGCTCGGTGAAGTCCGCCGACCACTGCAACACCGACATTTCCCGGTCTTCCGCGTCGGTCCGGTCCCGTCGGCTCAAAGCCTCCCAGCGTCCCGAGCCGGGACCCAATGCTTCACGGAGGTTGCGCTCATACTCGGGATGCCAGGTGGCGTTCTGATCGATTCCGGTGCCGGACACATAGACCAGTCCGTCCAGTCGCTCGGAATGCTCCAACGCGTACAGCAGCGCCAACTGAGCACCCCATGAGTGTCCCAGCAATGTCATCTTGGATTACGGTGACCGCATCACGCCGCCCGTCCCGCACCGGTCCGATCCGGAGAATTCATCGTGAGCTGGTCTTCCCCGCGCCGGTCGGTATCGCCCCCAGACCGTGCTCTTGTCGGACGTCAGGAGGCAGTGCGGTTGATGAGGGCGGGGCGCATCGAGGAATTGCGGCGGCTGGCGGAGGCCGGGGATCCGCAGGGGGCGCGGCAATTGGCCGTTCTGCTGGCTCGCGCGGGGCGTATCGACGAGCTCCGGACGCGTGCGGGCGATGGGGATCGGTTCGCTCGCCGGCAGCTGGCCGACTGGTTGGTGGGGCAGGGCCGGATCGACGAAGCCATCAACGAACTGCGGCCACTGGCCGAGGCCGGCAATGAGGGCGGTACCTGGCGGCTGGCACGTCTGCTGGCAGGCCGGGGACGCGTCGAGGAGGCCATGGCGGAGTTGCGGAAGGCCCGATTGGATGACCGATGGCGCGTATGCGCTTGGCTGGCGAGCCAAGGGCGAATCGACCTCCTCCAGCAGCGGGCCGCTTCCGGGGACGCCGCTGCATGGAGAGAACTGCGCTGGATCATTCAAAGGCTGTGGCGGGCGGCCCGTGTCGGCGAGGCCGTCAAGCTGGTCACCGCCTTCCCCGCCGGGGACCGAGATCTCGACCAGGCGTTGCTGAACATCGCCAAGGGCTGGCGGGAGGGTCGCTTCCACCTTCGCGAGGAGGCCATCGGCCTGCTGGGAGGCATCGACCACCCGCTCTGCCGGCGCACACGGGCAGGATTGCTGCTTCTCCAAGGCCGCCGGGACGAGGCGATCAGCGAGCTTCGAGCGCTGGCTTCCGGAGGAGATCGCATCGCAGAACGCGACCTGGCCGCGGTTTTGTCCGCTCAACGACCGACCCGGGAGCTCAGGGCGATCGACCTCACCGGCGGGGGCTACGTGTGCGCGCTGGCCTTCAGCCCGGATGGCGCGATGCTCGCCACCTGCGGCGGTAACGACCAGACGATCCTGCTCTGGCGCCCCGTCACCGGCGAGCATCTCCACACCCTGCCGGCCTTCGGCGTCGCCCGTGCGGCCGCCTTCAGCCCTGACGGCATGCTGATGGCCGGGAACGGCGGCGGGCGGGTGCGGCTCTGGAACCCGGAAACCGGCGAACACATCCGCGACCTCGGCGCAGAAGGCTCCGTGGCGGGCGTTGCGTTCAGCCCTGACGGCATGTCTCTCGCCAGCGCCGCGCTGTGGGCCCTCGGGGCCGGTGCGCACATTCGTGATCTTGACCGGGGAGAGCCGCAGGCCGTGGCGTTCAGCCCGGACGGCCGGATGCTCGCGACCGCCGGCCGATACTCCGCCGATGACGGGGCAAGGCGGTGGAACCCGGCGGTCCGGATATGGGACCCGGCGACCGGCGAGCACATCCGCGCGCTCGAGATGAGCGCCAACGCCCTTGCCTTCAGCCCCGACGGGACCGTCCTCGCCACCGCCGGCAACGACAGGGTCGGGCTCTGGGACCCGGCGACCGGTGAACATGTCGGCGACCTCGGTAACAGCGGCGCCGACGCGGTCGCGTTCCACCCCGGTGGACGCCTGGTGGCCACCGGCCGGTCGGCCGGCTGGACCAATGCCGCGGTCCGGATGTGGAACCCGGCGACCGGCGATCAAATCGGCGTCCTCGGCACATGCGCCGACGCGGTCGCCTTCAGCCCCGACGGAACGCTTCTCGCCACCGCCGACCGAACCGATGGGACCGTGCGGCTCTGGCCTGTCACCGTGTAGACCTCGGCGCTCGGTGGCGAGGTACAACGGCGGAAAGGGGGGTTCCCTTCCCGCCGTTGCGGGTCAGCGGCGTCTTGCGTTGCCGCGGTGTCGCGTCCTGTCGCCGGGCACACCGCCGGGAGGCTCCTTGAGCGAGGAGACTCCGACGGCCGAGCCGGCGATCAGGAGGATGGCGGCCCAGTCTCCGAGCGCGAGGCCCTGTTTGGAGGGGAGCCACCCCATCCCGGCGCCGACCTGCGCCACGAGGGCGTGGACCGGCGACGAGAGTGACTGCATCATCGCCACGTCGCCCTTCGCGGAACGACGGAGCGCGGCGTTGATCAGCAGGACCGGCAGGAACAGCGTGAGCAGGCCTGCCAGACCGGCCGTGGTGAAGAGGTCCCAGGACATCCATCCGGAACCGTGCCGCACGGACACCGGCAGGAAGAGCACCGGCGCGGCCAGCAGGTTGGCGATGGCGGCGCCCTGGTCCTCCAGTCCGTGCTTCTTCATCCGCCCCAGGACGTCGATCGTGTTCCAGACACACAATGCGCTGATCACGGCGCACAGCATCCCCAGAGACTCGCTCCCGCCCTGCAGCGGCCAGTTGAGCATGATGACCCCGCCCAGCACGAGTGCGCGGCCGCACAGGTGCTTGAGTCCCCACGCGGTGGCACGGAGCCGCCAGATCGCGGCGAGATCCACCGAAAGGTAGCCGATCACCACGACGGCGGCGACGGTGCCCAGCGTCAGTCCCTGGACGGCGAAAGGGTAGACGACCGCCACGATCGCGTTTCCCGCCGCCAGACGGGCGATCAGCCACCACATGACGGCGCTGTATCGTCTGAACGGAGACCGTCCTGTGAACAGCATCAGAGTGCAGAGAGCGACAGCACCGACCGACTGCATCGGTCCTGCGACCTCCAGCGCCGGATAATCTGTCGTGAGCGCGTAGCCGATGCCCGCCGATAACAGGCCGGCAACGACGAGACCTCTGCCGGCGAAGTGCCGGCGAGGTTCAGGTGAAGAGGACATGCGTCCGCCCCTCTGTTTGTGAGGGGCCGAGCACTCCGCGAGCGAGCAGCCACCGGTCGTGTGAACCGGTGGCCGGAGCTCTGGGAGCGGTCGGCCACCGGTTCCGCGAACCGGCAAGGGAGACCGTGCGGGGCGGTGGCGGGTTGTCAACTAAACCAGTCGAAAAACTGGAGAATCTGCCGCGGCCGGAAGCTCGCACCATGCGGAGGTAAAGGACGCTTCGCGATCTTGATTATTTGCGCGGGGGCCGGTTTACGTGCGCATGACGCGCGGGTACTTAACGCAACGAGATCGTGACACACGGTGAACGAGAAGACCTCGGGGCGGCAAAGCCCCAGGTCGTGAGACGGGAGGCGGCGGATGCACCGCACGGAGCGTGAGATCCGGACCGCCCTCGCGTCCCTCCCCCGCACGGCCCGGCCCGATACGGCCGAGGGCGTTCGCGGCGCGCCGAACCGCGGCCGGCACCGCCCCCCGGCGGCTGCCGCGGCGACGGCACACGGCGACACACCTCGGGTCCTCGGCCGTATCGGACCGGACCGGCGTCATCGTCCTCCCCTGGGCCCGGTGCCGCCCGCCCCCGCGGCACCGGCGTCCCCGACGGCCGGGCCGGCCGCGGCGGCGAGCCGTGCCGCCGGTCCGGCCGCAGGCATCCGGGCGCCGCGACGGCGCCCTCCCCCGAACGCCGGACGATCGCCCGCGTCCGGCCGGGCACGGAGAGGAGGTGGGAATCAGCCGCGACACGAACCGGCGTCCCGCCGGTGAACCCGGGCGGCCGGAACTCCGTCCGACCCCCGTCCCGGCCGCCCACGCAGTAGGGATCGCTGCGGAGCCGGGCCCGTGGAGGCGCGACACCCTCCACGGGCCCGGTTCACAGCTTCTTGCGCCAGACCTGCCCGGTGATGACGTCGCCGAAGCGTTCGGCCGGGGGCTCCTCCTCGTCCAGGACGAACCCCGCCCGCTCGTAGAGGCGATGCGCGGGACGCTGGAGCGCCGTGGTCCACAGCATGATCTCGGCGTAGCCGGCCTCGGCGGCGAACCGGACGCATTCGGCGACCAGCGCGGCCCCGACGCCCGTCCCGCGGGCGGCGGGCTCGACGTGCAGCAGCCGGAGCTGCGCGACGTCGTCCTCCCGCCGGACGCAGAACACGGCGCCCAGCCGGTCGCCGCCGGACTCGGCGATCCACGCGTTCTCCCGTTCCGGGTCGTGGCCGCGCACGTAGTCGGCGACGACGGAGGCGACCAGGGCCTCGTAGGTGCGGTCCCAGCCGCACTCCTCGTCGTAGAGGGCGCCGTTGCGCTCCACCACCCAGCCGAGATCGCCGGGACGCGGCGGGCGCAGGACGAACGCGTCCCCGCGCGGGCGGTCGCCGAGGATGCCGTTGATGGAACGCATCGCGGCGAGGAGGCGGTGGCGGTCGCCGGGGTCCAGCCCGGTCAGCAGCCCGCGGATCTCGGCCACGGACCGCTCGTCCAGCATGGCGAACACCTCGCGGCCCCGCGGGGTGAGCCGGACGATCTGGCGGCGGGCGTCCTCCGCCGCGCGCTCCCGGACGACGAGGCCGTCGGTCTCGAACCGGGCCAGCATCCGGCTGAGGTAGCCGGCGTCGAGGTCGAGAACGCGGCGCAGGGCGAGGACCTCGGTGTCCTCCCGCTGGGCCAGCTCGAAGATCACCCGTGCCTCGGTGAGGGAGTACGGCGACCGGACGAGTCCCTCGCCGAGCACACCGATGACGCCGGTGTAGAAGCGGTTGAACGCGCGGACGGTGCCGACGTCCTCCCGGGTCACCTCCATGCCGCAGCCTCCAATGTTTGACTCAGTCAAACATTAGACCGGGAAGAGAGAACGCGCCAGCCCCGGAAGCGTCAGGCGTTCGCCTCGGCCTTGGCGGGCGGCAGCGTGCGCGCCTCCTGGACGACCCTGCGCTCGACGAAGAAGGTCATCAGCGGCACGACGCCGCCGAGCACGATCACGACCATCCTGGTGAGCGGCCAGTCCGTGCGCCGCCAGAGGTCGTACGCGGCCGCCAGGTAGACCATGTAGAGGAAGCCGTGCACGGGCGCGACGATGCCCGCCAGCATCGGCATGTCGGTGGGCCCGTACTTGAGGATCATGCCGATCGTCAGCAGCACCAGCAGCGTGCCGACCACAAGCGCCAGGATCCGGTACCTGGTCACCGCGCCTTCCACAGGAGCACACCTTTCACGTCAACGTCCCGCGAGGCGGGGTCAGCCGCGTCCGCGGCTCTGCGAGTTGAGCCGGGCGAGGTAGCGGTTGTAGGCCGCGAGGGCGGGGTCCTCTTCCTCCTGCCGCCGGATGATCTCCCGCTTGACCTTGGCCTCCGCCGGTTCCTCCAGGACCTTCGGAGCCGGCTGCACCCCGGCCCGCTCGTCCCGGATCATCTTGACCCACATCACGATGACGAAGATCGCGAAGATCGGCCACTCGAACGTGTAGGCCCAGCTGCGGTCGTTGCCGCCCTGGGCGCGGTCGAACTGCCACCAGCCGAAGCCGATGAACGCGCCGCACAGCACGATCGCGAGCGCGTGCAGCCCGAGCCAGCCTGGGGTGAGGAACCGTCGCACGTCACCGAGCCTACCGCCGGTCCCGCGCATCGCGTCCCCGACCCCGTCCGGGCGTTCGGGCGGTCATCCGGGGACCGGCCCCACATAGACGGCGCGGGGACGCAGCGGGCTGCGCCGGCCGTACTCCTCCAGCGCGTGCGCGAGCCATCCGGCGGTGCGGGCCACCGCGAAGACCGCCTCGCCGGCCCCCGGCACGAGCCCGGCGACCGCGCCCAGCGTCGCGAGCGCGAAGTCGGCGTTGGGCCTCGGCAGGCGGCGCCGGGCGGCCTCGTCCAGGACGGCCTCCGCGGCGGCGAGCCGGTCGTGACCGGGCGCCGCGGCCCGGACGAGATCCATCAGCAGCGTGAAGCGCCCGTCGCCGGACCTGTACACCGCGTGCCCGAATCCGGGGACGCGCTCGCCGCCGCGCAGCCGCTCCCCGATCACGCGGGACGCCTCCGCCGGATCGCCCACCTCGGCGATCAGGCGCTCCGCGCCGTAGGACGCGCCGCCGTGCAGCGGGCCGCTCAGGACCCCGAGCCCGGACGCGGCGACGGCGTACGGATCGGCGCGCACGGAGGCCGCGACCCGCGCGGCGACCGTGGACGCGGCGAGCTCGTGGTCGGCCAGCAGGATCATCGCGGCCTCGAAGGCGCGCAGCGGCCCGTCGCCCGGCGGACGCGGGCACAGGCGGGCCCAGAGCCGTTCGGCGAGGCGTCCGCCGCCCGGCACCGCACCGGCCGCCGGAAGGGCCTCCACGAGTCCGGCGATCAGCGCCCGCCCGGTCGCGGTGACGCCCTCGGGATCGAGGTGGTGGCGCAGCGGATCGGTCGCGGCGAGCGCGCTGACGATCAGCTGGAGCCGGTCGAGCGGGAGGAGCCCCGGCGGCAGTCCCGACTGGGCGGCGACGGCCGCGGCGACGCCGTCCGGCCGGGCCCGCCAGGCCGGCCCGGGGCCGTCGAGGCCCGTCCACAGCCACTCGGCGACGTCCTCGAACGCCATGGTCTCCGCCATGTCCAGGACGTCGCGCCCCCGGTAGAACGGCCGGTCGGGCCCGAGCGCGGTGATCGCCGACTCGATCGCCAGCTCCCCGGGGCCGGGCGGGCGGCGGGGCTTCCCGCGCCTGGCGAGCTCCTCCACCTGCGCGGCGTCGAAGAGGCTGCGGCGGCCGTCCGGCGCCCGCCTGCGCCGCAGGACGCCCCGGCTCACGTAGGCGTACAACGTGGCGGGCTTCACACCGAGCCGCTCGGCCGCCGCGCCGGCGTCGATCCACCCGCCCACCTGGTCGTTCTCGCTCATACTCCTCCGCCTGACATTGATTATCGTCAATATTGATACATATGGATGCCAATGTCAATCTGAGGGCATGCCACAGATTCACTTCCTCGACGTCACGAACCGCGACGGCGTCCAGACCGCCCGGACCGGGCTGTCCAAGTTCGGCAAGACGATGGTCAACTTCTACCTGGGCCGGCTGGGCGTCGCGCAGTCGGAGATCGGCTTCCCGTTCCTGTTCCACGAGGTCCCGTACGTCCGCGCGCAGATCGCGCTGGCGGAGGCGGGCGCGTTCGGCGGCCTGCGGCTGTCCGGCTGGTGCCGGGGCGTCGCGCAGGACGTGGAGAAGGCCGTCCAGGTGCGGGCCGGGGAGACCGGGCTGGCGCACTACAACCTGTCCATCTCGACGTCCGACTACATGATCGCGAACAAGTTCCGGGGCCGCCTCGACCGGGACGCGATCGTCCGCGAGATGGTCGCGGCCGTCCGCGCGACCAAGGCGGGCGGGGCCGAGACCGTCGGGGTCAACGCCGAGGACGGCTCACGGACCGACGACGGGTTCCTCACCGAGTTCGCGCTCGCCGCGAAGGAGGCCGGTGCCGACCGCGTCCGCTACTGCGACACGATCGGCGGCGACACGCCCGAACGCATCAAGGAGCGCTTCGCCAAACTGGCCTCCGCCACAGAGATGCCGGTCGAAACCCACTGCCACAACGACCTCGGCCTGGCCGTCGCCAACTCCGTCAGCGGCGCCCTCGGCGACCTTGAGGCGGGCCAGGACGCCTGGATCAACACGTGCGTGAACGGCATCGGTGAGCGGTCGGGCAACGCCGACCTGCTGTCGACGATCCTGGCGTTCCGTCACGGCTTCGGCCTGGAGGGACGGGCCGAGTTCGGCGATCCGATCGACCTGACGTGGGCGCGTCGCTTCGCGCTATGGGCGAGCTACGCGTTCGGCCAGCCGCTCCCCTACAACCAGGTGGGCGTGGGACGAAACGCGTTCGCGCACGAATCCGGCATCCACGCCGACGGGGCGCTGAAGGACCACGGCAACTACGAGCTGTACGACGAGCAGACCCTCGGCCCCTTCCCGGACGACTGGCACACCCGTCCCGGACGCGTCGTCCTGACCGGCGAATACGGCGGCAAGGCCGGCTTCCGGCACGTCATGGACGGCTTGGGCGTCGAGCCCGCCGACGAGGACCTGGCCTTCAAGCTCGTCCAGCTCTGCAACGCCCAGACCGGCCGCCCCCTGACCGACGACGAACTCCGCCTGATCGCCACCTACCCCAGCGAACTGGCCCTCCTCTTCCCAGGACAGATCACCTGATCTTGGGATTCGATCTGATTTGTCGGGCCTGGGCTCTACGGTTCCGGCATGGCGAGCAGCGCGGTGGCGGCAGGGGTCGCACAGTCCTATACGTACGCACGGCCGTCCGGGCTGGAGGAGGGCCTTCTGGGGCTGTCCACATCCGGCGGGACGACGAGCAGCGGGGCGCAGGCTCATCCGCGTTTCTTCAGCGGCGTGCTCACCCAGGCGGCGCCGGCCGCGGCGGCGATGCTCGGGCTGGCCGACGTCGCGCAGACCCGGTACTTCCAGCCGCGTCCCACCGCTTTCCGGGATCCGGTCGTCACGTGCAACGGCGACCGGATCCGGATGGAGTCGTTCTCCGCGTGCGGCGGCGTCTACGCCCGGCTGGACGTCCTGGAACCCGCGCTGGACGGCGAGGTGCACGAGCGCGGGACGACGAACGTGGACGTCAACGGGCCGTTGCGCGAGGCCCTCGCCCGGGTGGGCGGTTCCGATCCGCTGCACCTGGCGGTCGGCGCCGAGGAACTGGCGGTGACCACGATGGACGGCGCCGTCGTGGAGAAGAAGGTGCCGCTGCCCGACCGGTGGCTTCGCGGTTTCGCCGAGGTGCAGGTCATCACGGCGGGGTTCGATCTGCGCGGGGAGCTGAAGGGGCCCGACGCGGTGCGGTTCCTGCGCTCCCTGCCGCGCGGCTCGCGCGGGGCTCTGTGGGCGGTGCCCGCCGGGCGGACGCTCCGGGTCACGTCCCGTCCGGCTCCGGGGGCGGTGTGCCTGGCGGGGCCGGACCGGCTGCGGACGATGCTGCCGCTGCTCCGCTTCGCGCGGGCCATGCGCGTCTACGGGCCGGCCGTCGGCGGCGGCGGTCCCGTGGCGAGCGTCTGGGAACTGGAGCTGCCGGGCATGCGGTACGTCCTGACGCTGTCTCCCGAGCACTCGCGCGGCTTCTCCGGCGAGGGCGCCGTGCTGGACGCCCTGTCGACCGACGAGGCCGCGGGAGACGCCGACCTGGTCGGCGCGCTGCTGTCCTTCGAGCCGCGCGTGGAGCCGGACCTCCTCGCCGAGCGATCGGGGCTGACGCCGGAGCGGACGAAGGCCGCGCTGGTTCAGCTGGGCACGTCCGGGCGGGTCGGGTTCGACACCGCCGAGGCCGCGTTCTTCCACCGGGAGCTGCCCTACGATCCCGCGCGGGTGGCCGGCCTCAATCCGCGGCTGCGTTCGGCCCGCGCGCTCGTCGAGGACGGTGCCGTGCGGTTCACCGGTGACGACACGGCGATCGTGCTGAGCAACGGCGGTGAGCGTCAGGTCCGCTTCGACGGCGACCGCGTCACGTGCACGTGCCCGTGGTGGTTCGACCATCGGGGGGAGCGCGGGCCGTGCAAGCACGTCCTCGCCGCCCGGATCGTCCGCCGCGAGGCGACCGTGGAGGCGGGACGATGAGCGCCTGGGACGAGATCCGGAAGGCCATCGACTCCGGTGATCTGGACCGGACGGCGCGCCTGGTCGCCGGGCTCGACGACACCGCGCGCCGCGAAGTCGCGAAACAGCTGCCCGGCCGGTTGAAGGACATGCGCGCCGCCTCGGAGTACGGGTTCCTGGACCGCACGGTGCTGGAACCGCTGCTGCTCACCGGCGCGGGGACGATCGGCGGGGCCGCCGCCGCGGCCACGTGGCTGTGCCGCCGTGACCTGCGGCTGTGGTGGAGTCAGGACCGCTACGCCCGGCTCTGCACGGCGCTGTGCGCGGTGACGTCCATCCGCCCGGACGAGTGGCGCGCGGAGGTCGCCCGCCGCGTCGCCGACCGCCTCCGCGTCTCCGACGGCGAATGGGCGCTCTGGCACATCGCGGCCGCCCTCACCAGGTCCGCCGGGGCGGCTCCCCCGCTGTCGGACGGCTTCGTGGTCGGCTGGGTCACGGACGGCGTCCTTCCGCACGACCTCGCCGGCGATCCGTTCCTGGACGCCCTCGTCCCGAAGCTGTTCGAGTCGGACGGAGTGGGCGCGGCCCTGGCCAGTGACGAGTCGAGACTCCGCTGGGACAAGACCCGGGCGGGCACCTGGGCCGATGCCCTCGCCGACCTGGCGCGCACCGGCCGCCTCGATCGCGCCCCCCTGCTGGACGGCTGCGTCAGCCGTTTCCTGCGCGGCGGCACGCCCCACAACCTCCGCTGGTTCGTGCGGCTGCACGACGCGCTGGAGCCCACCGAGGACGAAGCGGTGGCCCATGTGCGCGACTACGTCCGCCTCCTGCCCGCGGCGCCCTCGACCGTCGCCGCGCCGGCCCTGCGCCAGGTACGGCGGGCCGACGAGCAGGGGCGGCTGGACGACGCGCTGTTCGAAGAGGCCGCGGGGGCGGTGCTGTTCCGCCCGGAGAAGAAGCTCGTCCAGACCACGCTGACCTGGCTGGACAGGTCGGCGCGCAAGCGCGACCGGGTCGACGCCACGCTGCGCGCCGTCGCCGCCGTCTTCGCCTCCGACGCCCTCGACCTCAGGGAACGCGCCGTCAAGATCGCCGTCAGGCACGCGGATCGCGCGAGCGGGGCGGTGCGCGAGGAGATCCGGGGCGCCGCCGCCGACCTCCCTGCCGCCCTGCGCGAGGCGATCGCGACGGCGTTCGGCGAGGTCGAGGCGCCGGCCGAGCCGGAGCCGACCATGGGCCCGCCGCCCTTCGTCCCGCGCGAGGCCCTGGCCCCCATCGGTTCTCTCGCCGAACTGGCCGAGGAGTTCGTCCTCCTGCTGCGGGCCCCCGAGGAGTGGCGCGCGGCCGAACGTTTCCTGGCCGCGCTCGTCGAGTTCGCCTACCGCGACCCCGAGGCGACCCGTGCGGCCCTCCGGAAGGCCGCCGACGGCACGGCGCAGTGGATCACGAATGCCGAGGCCTACCCGTACATGCGCGGCCACGTCCGCTCAAGCTGGATCCAGTTCCCGGTGCAGAGCCTGCTCGTCCCGGCGACGCCGCACGGCCTGTTCAGCGTGCTCGGCTCGTTCCTCAAGGGACGGTCCCGCAAGTCCGGGACCGTGTTCGAGCCGCAGATGCAGCGCTTCCTCACCCTGCGGAGACACGAGATCGCGTCCGCGGTCGGGAAGGTGCCCGTCCTGCTGGCGACGCCGACCGAAGGCAGCGGCCACGTCGACCCGGGCGCCCTGGTCGGCCGGCTCGAAAGGCTGGAGAAGGCCGGCGCCGAACCCGGCCGGTCCGACCTGACGCAGGCGATGCTGCGCGTCCCCCGCGACATCGACGCGGCCGCCGTCGTGCGCGCGAAGAACCTGACGTCCACGGCGGGCCGGGCCGTCGCGTCCTGGCTCGCCGAGGGCGGGCTGGCCGACCCCGGCGTCGCCTGCGAGGTCCTCGACGAGCCGGTCGGACGTGTCGGTGACCGGAAGCTGCGGCTCCCGACCCGTGTCCTGTCCACGGTGGACGTGCCCGGCGATTCCGACATCGCGCATCTCTGCGCCTTCCCCGAAGAGGGCTGGACCGACTTCGGAAGGCCGACCTACAACGTGTCCACGACGTTCTGGCCGTCGGTGCTGCCTTCACACCGGGAGGTCGCCGCCGCGCATCTCGTCCCCTACCTGGCGGGCACCGATGACAGCGAATGGGAGCAGGGCGCCGTCATGCTCGACCTGGCGGAGGCCGGCGGCCCCACCGGCGCCGCCACCGGAACGCTGCTCGCCTACGCGCTCGCCAACCGGCACGCGGACGAACGCGTGAACGCCGTCGAGGCCCTGCTCGCCTTCAGCGCCCAGGGCGCGCTTCCGGCGGCCGAGACGGGCACGGCGCTCGGAAGGCTGACCTCTTTCAAGCGCGTCACCCTCCCCCGCGCGGTGAAGGCTCTCACCACGGCCGCCGACGCGGGCGCCCATGCCGGCGTCTGGACGATCATCGGCGCCGCGCTCCCGCACGCGCTCCCCGCACCGGGCGAGCGCGCCGCCACCGGCCTGCCCGACCTCCTCGCCCTGGCCACCCGCCTGGCCGAGACCACCGGTGCGAGGGGTCCGATCCCCGCGGTGGAGGCCGCGGCGTCCCGCGGCGGCTCCAGCCGTCTGGTCAAGGAGGCCGCCCGCCTCGCCCGCACCCTCGCAACGTGACGGCCCGCTGCGGTGTTGAGAGGAATGTCGGTCCCGTATGGGACTCTGAACCGTTGGGAAGGAGCGCTGGACGATGACCGAGACCCTCGCGTTCGGCACGGTCGACACCGTGCTCGGCCGCCTGCTCGTCGGCGAGACGGAGACGGGCGTCGTCTCGCTGCACTTCCGCGACACCCCGGCCCACCGCGCCCGCGTCGCCAAAACGACCGGCCTGCCGGTCGTGGAGGCCCCCGGCCGGACGGCACCCGTCCTGTCCGCCCTGCGCGACTACTTCGCCGGCGACCTGAAACGCTTCGAGGTGCCGGTCGACTGGCGGCTCACCTCCGACGTCCAGCGGCAGGTGCTCTCGACGCTGTACGAGTCCGTCCAGTACGGGCGGACCGTCACCTACGGTGAACTGGGCGACCGCAGCGGCGCGGGCGTGCACGCGCAGGTCATCGGCCAGGTGATGGGAAGCAACCCGATCCCGCTGATCGTGCCCTGCCACCGGGTCGTCGCCTCGAACGGCCTGGGCGGCTACAGCGGCGGCTCCGGCGTCGAGGTCAAACGCTGGCTCCTCACCCTGGAGGGCGCCGTCCCCGCCACGCTCGACTGGGACATCACCCGCGCCCCGTGACCGTCTCGGCGAGCGGCCGGGGCCCGGTCAGGCGTGCGCCTCGGCGTAGGTGACGCCGGTAAGGGTCTCGGAGACCTTCCACAGGCGCTCTCCGAGGTTCGGACGGTCCGCCTGCGGGGGCGTGACCACCTTGACCGGGGCGCCGCGGTACTGCAGCAGGCGGGGGCCGTAGCAGGCGCCGCCCTGGACGTCCGGCGCCGTCGCCGCGTAGAGCGACGGGAGGGCGCCCGCGGCGGCGGACTGGGCCATCACCGTGTTGCCGAGGTCGGTGGCCTTCTCCATGAGGGTGTTGCCCTGCATCCTCGGCCCCGTCCGCTGCAGGTTCGTCGCGGCGTAGCCGGGGTGGGCGGCGACGCTGGTCAGCTCGGGGACGCGCCGGTCCAGTTCCTTGGCGAAGATCAGATTCGCGAGCTTGGCCTGGCCGTAGGCGGACCACTTGCGGTACCGGTGCTCGCCCTGCAGGTCGTCGAAGCGGAGCCGCCCGGCCCAGGCGAAGCCCGAGGTCACCGTGACGACGCGGGCGGCGGACGCGGCGCGCAGCGCGGGCAGCAGCAGGCCGGTGAGCGCGAAGTGGCCGAGATGGTTGGTGCCGAACTGCATCTCGAACCCGTCGGCGGTGGCGCGGCGCGGGATGGCCATCACGCCGGCGTTGTTGACGAGTATGTCGAGGGGACCGTCGCCGTGCTCGGCCGCGAACGTCCGGACGGACGACAGGTCGGCGAGGTCCAGGGAGCCGAGGACGATGTCGGCGTCGGGCGCGGCGGTCCGCATCCGGTCGAGGGCGGCTCCGCCGCGTTCGGCGCTACGGCAGGCCAGCACGACGGACGCGCCGTGCCGGGCGAGCTGGAGCGCGGTGTGGTAGCCGATGCCGCTGTTGGCCCCGGTGACGATCGCCCGCCGCCCGCGCAGCTCGGGGATGTCGCCGGCCGTCCATCCGCCCATGGGGCACCTCCACGTCATATCTCGAATTCACAAGTTAGACGTGCGCTCGAATAGAGGGCAAGGAATCGCGATGTGGCGCGATTCACAGCCGCGGGCGCGCCCTCCGGCGACGGAGGGCGCGTCCGTTCTTCTCAGGCCGGGAGGTTCTTCTCGATGGCGGCGGCGACCTCGTCCGCCTCCGGCTCGGTCTGGGGTGCGAAGCGCGCCGCGACCGTACCGTCCGGGGCGACCAGGAACTTCTCGAAGTTCCACCGGATGTCGCCGGTGTGCCCCTCGGCGTCCGGCGTGCCGACGAGCCCCTGGTAGAGGGGGTGCCGGCCGTCGCCGTTGACCTCGATCTTCTCGGTCATCGGGAACGTGACGCCGTAGGTGGTGGAGCAGAACTCGGCGATTTCGCCGGCGGTGCCGGGCTCCTGGCCCATGAACTGGTTGCAGGGGACGCCGAGGACGGTGAAGCCGCGTCCGGCGTACGTCTCCTGCAGCCGCTCCAGGCCGGAGTACTGCGGGGTGAGGCCGCACTTGGAGGCGACGTTGACGACGAGCACGGCCTTGCCCCGGTACTGGGCGAGGTCTGCGGATCCGCCCCGCAGACCATCGATCTCTACGTCGAAGACAGACATGAGGCCGATCCTAGGAGATCACTCCCCCGGCCGGCCCCGGCCTGCGCCGACGTGCCGCCGGTGCGGGCCGGAGAGCCCGCGCCGCCGGCGGCGTCTCACTTGCCCAAGGCGTTCACGAAGGCGGCGAGCTGGTTGCCCGCGTTGCCCAGCTGGTCGAAGGCGTTGTTGACCACTCCCGCCGCATCCGTAGGTGAGCTCAGCAAGTAGAAGATGACGAAGGCGATCGCCACATAGCGGAGGTTCTTCTTCATCCGTACGCCGTCCCTGGTTGTAGCGCGCGACACAATTGACCCGATCCAATTGTGCCCAGCCGCGTCTGCCCGCAAAGCGCGATTTTACTGTGACGCGCGCGCCACCGCTTGGTGGCGGGGCACGAAGAAGCCCCGCGCCGCCGGGGGCACGGGGCCAGGGACCCGCCTGTCAGCTCGGGATGGCGCTCATGAACTGCGACAACGACTCCGCGGCGTTGCCGAGCCCGCTGAGGGCGTTGTTGACGAGACTCGCCGCCCCCTCGGGCCTGCTGATGACGTACCACGCCACGAAGGCGATGGCGGCGATCTTCATATGCTTCTTGTTCACTTCAACCACCCTCTGCGGTCAACGGACTACAGAGAGTGATTACCCGAGGACGGGGAAACGGAGATCAAGGGGGCGTAAAGAGCGGGTCAGGTCCCCTTGGCGTGCTCGCTGAGGTACTCGATGTAGAACGGCCGGAGCGCGTCCGCCATCTCGCCCTCCCCCGCGTGCGTGAACTCCTCCAGCAGCGACAGGCCGTGGAAGAGGTCGAACTCGGCCCGGCCGACCTCCCCCGTGGCCGCCGCGGCGGCGGGTATCGCGCGCAGCAGGTCCCAGAGGAAGCCGACGTCGCGCCGCTCCTTGGCGAGGTTCACCGCGCGGTCGTACAGCTCCTTGGACGTCAGGTCGTCCAGCCCCGCGCCCTCCGGCGTCACATCGGACATGGTCCGACTCTATTCGAGCGCCGGGACGGTCACTTCGTGATGACGTCCTGAGGGATCTCCTGGTCCTGCTTGAGCGCGTCGAAGAGCTTGGACGACTTGGACCTGTCCCACGTGATGTAGGAACCGGCGGCCGCCGAGCTGCCGGTGCCCCCGATGGGGACGGTGGTCGTCACGCCGCTCCCGCCGCTGACGTTCTTCATCGCCCACATCATCCGGACCAGGTCGTACAGGTGGTCGTTGTCGTCCACCAGGAAGTTGCTGGTGGCGTTGAGGGCCAGCGGGACGCTGCGGAACGGGTTGATCAGCGTCCCCGGGCTCGCCGCCTTCTTCATCAGCGCGCCGAAGAACTGCCGCTGGTGCTCCACGCGTTCGAGGTCGGCGCGGGCGAAGGCGCGGGTCCGGACGTAGCCGAGCGCCTGGCCGCCGTCGAGGGTCTGGCAGCCGGCCTTGAGCTTCAGCCCCGCCTTCGGGTCGTTGATGTTCTCCTTGACGCAGATGTCGACGCCGCCGACCGCGTCCACCACGCCCACGAAGCCGTTGAAGCCGATCTCGGCGTAGTGGTCGACGTGGACGCCGGTGGCCTTCTCGACCGTCTGGACGAGCAGCTTGGGGCCGCCGAAGGCGAACGCCGCGTTCAGCTTGTTCGACCCGTGCCCCGCGATCGGGACGTAGGAGTCGCGCGGAAGGCTGATGAGGGACGTCCCGCCGGACCCGTAGTGCAGCAGCATCATCGAGTCGGTGCGGCGGCCGGCGGCGAACCCGGTGCGCAGCCGCTTCTGGTCGGACTTCGACAGCCCGGCGCGGCTGTCGGACCCGACGATCAGCCAGTTCGTCCCCGGCGTGTCGGCGACCCGGCCGGGATAGTCCACCAGGACCGACTCCCGCTTCAGCCGCGAGTCCAGGTAGAAGTAGCCGCCGACGACGACCAGCACGAGCACCACCACCAGGGCGCCGAGCACCCGCGGCCAGCGGCGCCGGCGCCGCCGCCGGCGGGGGGCGCCGCCGCCCGGGCCGCCTTCGTCGAAGTGGCCGCCGGCGAGCTGGTCTCCGGCGTACGGGTCGTCGTACGGGTCGCGGGGGTCCCCGTAGGTGTCCCGCCCGTAGGCGGCGTGCTGGTGCTCCGCGCGTGCGGAATGGTCTCTGCTGCGCGCCACGCGGCCGCCCTCCCTGTGTGTCCGGCCCTCTGGCCAGGCCTCGGTCATGCGTAGACACCATAGACAAACCCGACCGCCCGCCGCGTCGGTCCGCCGCATGATTGTCCACAGCCACAAATCACCGCTCTCTGTGACGAATGAAGCGGACACCGTCCCCCTAAAGGCGCACACTGCCCCTGGCCGGTAGTACGCGCGGAGGGCGGCGCATGGGTGCACGACGGCGTTTGTCGAGGCGGCTCGGGGTGCGCGGGACGGCCCGGCGCCGCCGCCGCCACCGGGAGGCACCCCCCGATCCGGGGCTGCCCGAGGTGATTCTCACCTGGCACGCGCGGGACAAGGAGCTCACCGAGACGGGCATGGCCACGATCGCGCGGCGGCTCCCGTCGATGATCGTCCAGGCTTCGGCGCTGGCGTGGCGGGCGAGCCGCGCCGACACGCTCGTGACGGTCTCGCTCAACATCGCCGCGGGGTTCTTCACCGCGTTCTGGCTGCTGGCCACGACCGGCGTGCTGACCGCGCTGTTCGGCGCCGCGCCGACGCCGTCCCGGGTCCGCGACGCGCTGCCGTCGCTCGCGCTGGTCGCGGGCGCGGTGGCGCTGCGCGCCGGGCTGCAGGCGGGCGCCGGCTGGGCGCAGGCGCGGCTGGAACCGCAGGTCGAGCGGCTGGTCGAGCTGCGCCTGTACGAGGCGACGACCGCGGTGGACATGACCGCGCTGGACGACTCGGACTTCCTGGACGATCTGAAGCGCGCGCAGGGGCGGGGCATGATGTCGGCGCCCCTGGTCGTCCAGCACGCCGTGGACGTCCTCACCGGCCTCATCGGCATGGTCGCGGCCGCGGGGACCCTCGGCGTGCTGCATCCGCTGCTGCTCCCGCTGCTGCTCCTCACCGCCGTGCCGGAGGGCTGGGCGTCCGTCCGCAGCGCGCGGATGCGGTACCTGATGATGCTGTCGCTGATCGGGGTGACGCGCCGCAAGTGGATCCTGTCCGACCTGATGGTGGACCGGCGGCACGCGGCCGAGGTGCGCTCCTTCACGATGCGGGGGTTCCTGCTGGACCAGTACGACCGGTCCGCCTCCTACCAGCGCCACGTCGAACTGGACGTCGCCCGCCGGCAGACGGTCGTGAAGATCACCGGCGACATGCTGAAGGGCGTGGCGACGGCACTGGTCTACGTCGCGCTGGGCGTCATGCTGTGGAAGGGGGCCGTACCGCTGGCGGTCGCGGGAACGGCGGTGCTGGCCATCCGGTCGGGCCAGACGTCCCTGGTCAACCTCGTGTTCGCCGTCAACCGGTGCTACGAGGAGGGGCTGTACTTCGGCGACTACGTGGCGTTCTGCGCCGCCGCCGAGGAGCGGATCCCGCGCCGGGCCCTGCCGGCGGCCGCCGCGGAGGGCCGCGAGCGGCTCCCGGACGACTTCGCGTGCATCCGCGTCCTGGACGTCACGTTCACCTACCCGGAAGCGAAGACCCCGTCCCTCAAGGGCGTCTCGCTGAACCTGCGGAAGGGCGAGGTGGTGGCGCTCGTCGGCGAGAACGGCTCCGGCAAGACGACCCTCGCCAAGATCATGGCGGGCCTGTACGACCCGGACGCCGGCGAGGTGCGCTGGGACGAGGTGCCGCTGGCGAAGGTGGACCCGCAGGACGTGTGGGAGCGCATCGCCGTCATCGCTCAGGAGTACACGCACTGGCCGATGACGGCGCGGCAGAACATCACCATGGGCCGCGGGCGCGAGCACGCGGAGGGCGACGACGAGGACCCCGTGATGCTCGGCGCCGCCCGCGCCTCGGGGGCCGACGAGGTCGTCGAGGACCTCGCCGACAAGTACGGGACGCTGCTGGACCGCCGCTTCAAGGGCGGCGCCGAACTGTCCGGAGGGCAGTGGCAGCGGCTCGCCGTGGCCCGCGGCTTCTTCCGGGACGCGCCGCTGCTGATCTGCGACGAGCCCACCGCCGCCCTCGACGCCCGCGCCGAGCACCAGCTGTTCGAGCGGATCCGCACGCACGCCGACGGCCGGACCGTCCTGCTGATCACGCACCGGCTCGCCAGCGTCCGCTACGCCGACCGGATCTACGTGCTGGAGCACGGCGAGGTGACCGAGGAGGGAGACCACGCCTCGCTGATGGCGCGCGGAGGCCTCTACGCCGACCTGTACTCGCTGCAGGCGGCGGCGTACGGCGCCCAGGAACCGGCGGTGGACCCGCGCGCCCAGGCGGGTTAGATGTAGGCGCCGAAGCCGATGGACCTCTCGGGCTGCGGGGCGTCCGGCAGGTCCTCGGGGCGCAGCAGCCGCACCTCGGCGACCTCGACGTCGCCGCCCGAGGTGATGCGCAGCGCCTGCCGGGAGATCGCCGCCTCCAGCAGGTTGCGGACGAGCCGGGCGTTGCCGAACGAGGCGTCCCGCCGGTGCGCCCCGACCAGCCGGCGCAGCGCGTCCAGGACCCCGTCGGCCAGCGTGAACCCGGCCTCCGCAGCCATGTACTCGAAGATCGTGACGAGCTCGGCGTCGGTGTAGTCGGGGAAGCGCAGCACCTTGGGGAACCGGGCCCGCAGCCCCGGGTTGGCCTTGAGGAACTGCTCCATCTCGGCGTCATAGCCGGCGACGATGACCACGAGGTCGCCCCGGTGCTCCTCCATCAGCCGCAGCAGCTCGGCGATCGCCTCGTGGCCGAAGTCGTGCCGGTCCCCGCTCCCGGTCGCCAGCGCGTACGCCTCGTCCAGGAAGAGCACGCCGCCGAGCGCCCGCTCGACCACGCCCCGGACGCGGGGGGCCGTCTGGCCGACGAACTCGGCCACGAGATCGGCGCGGCTCACCTCCACCAGGTGGCCGGACGACAGCAGCCCCAGCCGCGCGTACACGGCGGCGATCAGCCGGGCGATCGTCGTCTTGGCCGTGCCGGGGTTGCCCATGAAGACCATGTGCCGCGCCGGGGCGGCGGGGACGATATCGGCGTCGCGCCGCAACCCCTCGGCACGGGCCTCGGCGGCGAGCGTCGCCACCTCCCGCTTGATCTCGGCCAGGCCGATCAGGCGGTCGATCTCGGCGAGCGGGTCGCCCGGCACGTCGCCGGCGCCCGAGCCGCGGGTGAGCGTGTCGGGGACGTCCACCAGCAGGATCTCGTCCAGCGACTCGTCCTCGTCGACGACCCCGTCGGCGAGGACGCGGCGGCCCTGCATCGCCACCGCGCGGTCCAGCAGGGCGATCATCGCGCGGGCGTTGCCGGAGCCCTGCTCGCGCGGCGCGGCCTGGGCCAGGGAGCGGACCTTGTCCAGCACCCCGGGGGCCAGCGCGAACCCGGCGTCCTCGGCCTTGCCCGCGAAGACCTCCGCCATCTCGTCCGGGGCGAGGTCGGGGAACCGGACGGTGCGCGGGAAGTACGCGGCCAGGTCGGGCTGCGACTTCAGCAGCCCGTTCAGCTCCGCCTCCGGCCCGGTCAGCACGACGACGAGGTCCTCGGTGTGCGCCTGGACGGTGCCCAGCAGCACGTCCAGCGCCTCGCGCCCGCGCGCCGCGTCCGACGCCGCCGACACCAGCGTGTGCGCGTCACGGATCACCAGGACGCCGCCGTACGCCTGCTCGACGGTCCTGCGGACGCGCTGGACGCTGTCCCCCGCGAAGTCGCCGAGCAGGTCCGCGCGCTCGGCCTCGACCAGGTGCCCGGACGACAGCACCCCGAGGTCGGCGTAGATCCGGCCGATGATGCCGGCGACGCTGCTCTTGCCGGTCCCGGGGCCGCCCGCGAACACCAGGTGGCGGGGCCGCCAGGTGGCCGGCATGCCGGCGTCGCGGCGCAGCCGCACCGCCTTCGCCTCGGCGACGAGGGCCTCGACCTCGCGCTTCACCGGCTCGATGCCGGCGCAGGCGGCCAGCTCGGCGAGCGGGTCGGCCTCGGCGGGACTGCCCGCGATGAGCCGCTGCGGCAGGTCCGCGGCGGTGACCTCCAGGGACCTCCCGGCGCCGTCGGCCTCCCGGGCGCGCCGGTCCGCCGCGGCGACGGCCTGGCCGGCCATGTGCTCCACCAGCCGGGCGCCGCGCAGGTTCAGCAGCGGCGGGGTGCGCCGCAGCATGCCCGCGGCGGCCGCCGCGACCTCGGCGGCGGCGTGCGCGCCGCGCCGCGCGACGGCGAGGGTGAACAGCTCGGCGAAGTCGTCCTCGGCGAAGTCCCGGGTGCGGGCGACGTCGAACGCCCGGACGAGCGCCGGGTTGGCGTCGAACAGCCGCCGGTCGCCGCCGGGGCGGCACAGCGCGACGACGTTCAGGGCCGGCGAGCGCGCCATCAGCCGCCGCAGCTCCTCGGCCGCGGCGGCGCCGCACCGCTCGTGGGCGGCGAGCTTCTCCAGGTCGTCCACGACGAGGAGCATCCGCCCCTCCTGGCAGTCCCGGACGCGGGCCTGGAGCCACAGGACGGCGTCGCTCACGCCGAGCGACGCGAAGACCTGGTCGGAGATCCACAGTGCCTCGCGGACGGCGCCGCGCTCGGCGAGCATGCCCTCGGCCAGTTCGGCGGCGGTGCCCTTCCCGGTGCCCTCCGGGCCGGCGATGAGCAGCCGGACGGGCCGTTCGCCGGCCAGCCGCGCGGCCACCGCGTCGCGCAGCGCCCGGGACAGCTCCGGCTGCCCGACGAGCGCCGGTCCGGCGGCCTCCGCGGGCTCGGGCCGGCCGGTCCCGGCGCCCTCCTCGCTCTTGTCGGCGCCGAACGTCAGGGTGTTGAAGACCCGGCGGACGGTGAACAGCCGCCGCAGGTCGGCCTGGAAGGGGCGCACCGGCACCCGGCAGCGCGGGCTGACCGGCGCGTCCGGCAGGCCCTGCACGGCGCCGGTGATGCGCACGGCCATGTCCAGCCACGCGCGGGACGCGTCCGCCTCCCCGGCGACCAGGCCCCGGGCCAGCCAGGCGCGCACCTCGAACTGCCATGCCTCGGCGGAGAAGCCCTCGCGCGCGGCGCGGAACCGCTCCTCCACGTTCTCGTAGCGCGCCGTGCCGAGCACGACCGCCAGCTCGGCCGGGACGACCGGCGCCTCGGCCGCCAGCAGCAGCCTGGCCAGCGAGACGTCCGGCTCGTCCCCGTCGTCGACGGCTCCGGCCAGCCGCTCGTGCGCGGTGTCGAGGCCCGCGCAGGCCCAGCCCAGATAGGCCACCGGCCCGCCCAGCTCGGGCAGGACGGCCAGTTCCTCGTCGGTCAGGCCGGAGACCCAGGCGTCCTCCAGCCGGCGGTTGGGGACGGTCATGTCCACCTCGCGCAGCGCCGGGTCGGCGGCGCGCCGGTCGAACAGGTCCATCAGCGTCCGCCGGCGCCGCTCGATCGGTTCCAGGCCCTCGAAGACGTCCAGCCCGGCCCGCGCCAGCTCGAACATCACGGCGCGGCGCTCCCGGTCGTCCCCGGCGGGCTCGGGCAGCCACAGGCCCGGCGGGCGCCACCGCCCGCCCTGGGTGAACCACGCCACCGGGTCGTGGACGGCCGACTCGGGCGTCGCGAGGAAGTCCGACAGCAGTTCGTAGTCCACGTCCCCCCGCGACCCGCCGCGGACCGCGGAGGCGCCCAGCAGGAAGGTCAGCAGCGACCACTGCTCAGCGCCCGCCGCGCTGGTGCCGGTCCCGTAGAAGTCGCTGAGCTGCCGCGTCAGCACGACGGCGCGCTGGTCGGTGTTGTAGGCGACCGCGCGCTCGCGCATCTCCTCGTACAGGCCGTCGGGCACCCGCCAGGGCCCGTGCGCGTACACGTCGAGGACGGGCTCCTCGGTGAGCAGCACTTCGAGATGGTCCGGCAGCCGGGGGGAACTCACCTGTGGTCGTCTCCTACGCAGCGGATCGGGGCATTCACATCCCCCAGCACCCTACGACCCGGCACGATCACGCACACCCCTGTTGCGCGCCGGGTTGGCAGGCGGCCCGCCGTCGGCGATAGTTGTCACACGGAAAATATCCGCCGGACGACCCTCCGGCGCATGCCGCACCACAGGAGGGGAACCCCCCGTGCCACCTTTGGAAGTCACCACACGGCCGGACGGCGGGCGCGCCGTCGTCCGGCTGTGCGGAGAACTCGATATCGCCTCCGCGGACGACCTGCGCAGGCATCTGATCGAGGCCCGCCGCGAACACGGCGAGCGCCTCGTCCTGGACATGACGGAACTGGCGTTCATGGACTCGGGCGGGCTCTCGGTGATCGTCGCCTGCTACAAGGCGACGATCGCGGCGGGCGGCGGCCTCGTCCTCGCGGGGCCCCGCCCCATCGTCCGCCGCACGCTGGAGATCACCGGCCTGCACCGCCGCATCCCGGTGCTGGACACCCTGGAGGAGGCGCTGGCGGCCGAGCCCGACCCGGCCTAGAGGGGCAGGGGCGTCGGGCGCTTGGGCCCCCGGCCGTCGCCGGAGGACCGGCCGGTGGCCCGGCGGCCTATCCACGGGAGGAGGTAGGTGCGGGCCCAGTGGACGTCCTCGCGGCGCATGGTGAGCCAGTCGGCGCGGTCCAGCGGCGGCCACGGCTCGCGCCAGTCCCCCCTGGCCGGGACGCCGACGGCCTCGGCGACGAGGAGGGCCATGCGCCGGTGCCCTTCGGGCGACAGGTGCAGGCGGTCCTCGTACCAGGCGCGCGGGTCGTGGAAGACCCGCAGCGACCACAGGTCGACGACGGTGCAGCCGCGGCGGTCGGCGATCGCGCGCAGGTGCATGTTGTAGGTCGCGGCCCTGCCCCGGATGCGGCCGCCGCTGCGCAGCCCGCGCGGGTCGAACCCGGTGAAGATCACGACGCGGGAGCCGGTGCCGCGCAGCCGGCGGACCGCGTCGTCGAAGACGACCGCGGCGGCGTCCGGGTCGGCGCCGGGGCGGATCATGTCGTTGCCGCCCGCGCAGAGCGTCACCAGGTCGGGGGCGAGGTCGACGGCCACCGGCACCTGGTCGTCCACGATCTGGCGGACGAGCTTGCCGCGGACGGCGAGGTTGGCGTACTGCAGGCCGGGGTTCAGCTCGGCGAGGTGCTCGGCGAGCCGGTCCGCCCAGCCGCGGAAGACGTCGTCCTCGCCGGGATAGGGGTCGTTCAGGCCCTCGGTGAAGCTGTCGCCGATGGCCACGTACGTCCGGATCTGCTCCATTTCGCTCATCGCAACCCCCAGCACGGATTCATGGTCGATCACGAAGATCAATCATGCATCGTACACACGACCTACGCGACCGTAGCCCGGCCGGATGTGGGCGACGCGACACGCCGGTCCCATCCGGGCCGGGCGGCGCCGCTCGCGGCTACGTCCAGCTCGGGGAGGTGGAGCCGAGCTGGCCGCCCGGGGCGCCGGGCGGCGCCGCCGGGGCGGCGGGCGCGCCGCCGGCGTGCACCGTCATCGCGTGCTTCACCAGCGTGATCAGCACCTGCTTGGTGGACTCGCGGCTCCGCGCGTCGCACTGCACGATCGGCACGTGCGCGCTGATCGACAGCGCCTCGCGGATGTCCTCGACGGCGTACTGGAATTCGCCGTGGAACCCGTTGACCCCCACCACGAACGGCAGGCCGAGCTCCTCGAAGTAGTCCACCGCGGCGAAGCAGTCCTCCAGCCGGCGGGTGTCGACGAGCACGACGGCGCCGATCGCGCCGCGGACGAGGTCGTCCCACATGAACCAGAAGCGGTGCTGCCCGGGCGTGCCGAACAGGTAGAGGATCAGCTCGCTGTCCAGCGACACGCGGCCGAAGTCCATCGCGACCGTGGTGGTCGTCTTGTCCGGGACGGCCGACAGGTCGTCCACGTCGGCGCTGGCCGCGGTCATCACCGCCTCGGTGGTGAGCGGCATGATCTCCGACACCGAGCCGACGAACGTGGTCTTGCCGACGCCGAAGCCGCCGCCGACGACGATCTTGACCGAGGTCAGCTCGGCCTCCCCGCCGTGCGGCCCCGGGACCTGGTCAGAGCTTCCGAAGGCCACTGAGCACCCTTTCTAGCAAGCGGAGGTCCGGCTGTCCGCCGGCGGTGGTGGGGGGCTGCGACTGGTGCAGCCGCAGCAGCCCCTCGACGGCCATGTCGGCGACGAGCACCCGCGCCACCCCGAGCGGCAGGCGCAGCAGCGCGGACACCTCGGCGACCGAGCGGGCCGACCGGCACAGGTCCATGATCGCCCGGTACTCCGGGGTCAGCACGGCCACGTCCCGCGGCGGATAGGGAGCCGCGGTGACCAGGGCCTCGATGGCCAGGTCGTAGCGCGGCTTCGTCCGCCCGCCGGTCACCGCGTAGGGGCGCACCAGCGAGCTGGAGTCGCCCTCGTCGCGGGCGGCGGGCCGCCCCTGCACCGGGCCTCGTCCCTGGTCACCCGGCCAGCGGCCGGGCCCGCCCGGACCGCCGGGTCCGCCGGGACCCCCGCCGTAGGGACTGCCTCGATCCATGTCGCCGACCTCCGTCAGTCATTCACGGTCAATAGCGGGCGGGCCCGGCGCCCAGCTCGGTCACGGAAGGCCCCGCATGGGGCGGCTGCTGATCCTGGGCGCGCAGCGCGGGGGTCAGCACCCGGCCCACCCGCTCCACCAGCAGCGTCATCTCGTACGCGACCAGTCCGAGATCACAGTCGGGCGCCGCCAGCACCGCGAACACCGACCCGTTCGTGATGGACATGACGAACAGCAGCCCGCGGTCCATCTCCACGACGGTCTGGTTCACCCCGCCGGCGTCGAAGATCTTCGCAGCCCCCTGGGTCAGGCTCATCAGCCCCGAGGCGATCGCCGAAAGCTGGTCCGCCCGCTCCGGCGGGAAACCCGACGAGTACGCCATCGGCAGTCCGTCCGAGGAGACCACGACGGCGTGCGCGACCTTCGCGACACGGTCCGCGAAGTTCGTCACCAACCAGTTGAGATCCTGCCCGCTCACCGGGTGCCTCCTGTCTCGCCGTCACCCTGTGACGGCACCTCACCTGAAGTGCCTCCGCCGCGAGCCTCGTTGCGTCCGCGGTGGACGCCGCGCTGCAGGCTCGCGAAGCGGTTGCGTACGACGTCGGCCGACTGGCCGTGACCCTGCTGACCCTGCACCTGCTGACCCTGCTGACTCTGCATCTGCTGACCTTGCACAGCCTGCCCTTGGGCGGCCCCACCTGGCAACGGGGCCCCCGGCGGAGCCTGGGGCGCGTCCTGCGCCGCCCGGCCCACCGCCCCGGGAATGCGGTTCTTGCCGGGCACCCGCTTCGGCAGCCCGACGTTGGTCCGGGACGCCGCCACGGGCTCGCGGACGGCCTCGGCGGCGCGGAAGCCCTCGTCGGCCGGGGACTCCCAGCCCCTCCCCGGGTCCTCGCCGGACGCGCCGCCCGACCTGCGCTGGAACCACTCCGACTGCATCGCGTCGAAGATGGGCGAGCGCTCGGGCATCCGCCTCGGCGCCGCCGGTTCCGGCGCCCGCACGACGGGTTCGGGAACGGGGCTCTCCGGCGGGTGGGGAGCGGACATGGAGGGAGGTCCGCCGGCGTAGGGGCCGGACGGCCCCACGCCCGGGTTCGCGACCTGCTCCAGCGGCCCGGTCTCCCACGGGATGTGCCGGCCGCCGCCGGGCTCGGGCATCATCGGCTGCGCCTCCGGGACGACGGACTGCGGCCCGGTCTGGCCACCGCCGGTCCGGTAGACGCCGTTGGTCCCGGGCCGTCCGGCGGCGCCGTCCCGCGGGCGGTCCTCCTGCGGACGCTCCTCGCGCGGCTGGAACAGGCCGTTCGGCGGGTCGTTCGACGTACGTCCCGGCAGATGCGCGCCGGGCTCGCGGACGGGCAGCTCGCCCGGCCGGCGCGTCGGCCGCGGGTCGCCGGGCCGGTAGGAGTCGCCCGGCTGGTACGGGTCCTCCGCGGCGGGACGGCGGTCCCGGGGCGGGCGGCGGTCGATGGGCGGGACCGCCTGCTGCGGGCCGGTGGCCGGGTACACGGGGTGCCCGCCGGTGCCGGCGGAGGGGATGGGGCCCGTCTCGCCGAGGGCGGGCTGCGGGCCGGTGGCGCCGCGGACCGGCCGCAGCGGGCCGGTGCCGCCGACCATGGGGTTCGAGCCGGTGCCGCCCGCGACCGGGGCGCCGGGCGGGGCGCCCATGGGCTGCCCCGCGGGGCCGTACTCGTCCGGCCGGAAGGCGCCGCCGGGAGCGGGCGGCTCGGCCGCGGTGGTGAGCGCGGCGAGCTGGCCCTGCGAGCCGAGGTCGCGGGGGCCTAGGCCGCGGGCGCCGATGCCGCCGGTCTCGCCGGGCGTCACCACCACGTCGGGCAGCACCACGAACGCGGTGAGCCCGCCGCCCTGCGCGGCCCGCAGCTCCACGCGGATGCCGTGCCGGACGGCCAGCCGGCCGACCACGAACAGGCCCATCCGGCGGGCCGCGGAGAAGTCGATGACGGGCGGGTTGGCCAGCCGCCAGTTGGCCTGCTCCAGCTCCTCCGGCGACATTCCGACGCCGTTGTCGGTGATCTGCAGCATGGCGCCGCCGCCGCTCAGCATCTGCCCGGAGACCGTCACCTTGGTGTTCTCGGAGGAGAAGACCGTGGCGTTCTCCACCAGCTCGGCCAGCAGGTGGACGAGGTCGTTGACGACAGGCCCCGCGACCGTCATGTCGCCTTGAACCCGCAGCGCGACCCGTTCGTACTGCTCAACCTCCGACAACGACGCCCGGACGACGTCGATCAGCGGGACGGCCTGGTTCCACCGGCGCACCTGCTCCTGCCCGCCGAGGACGAGGAGGTTCTCACAGTTGCGACGCATGCGGGTGGCCAGGTGGTCCAGCCGGAACAGGTTGCCGAGCTGCTCCTCGTCGCGCTCGCTCTGCTCCAGCTCCTCGATCAGCCGCAGCTGGCGCTCGATGAGGGACTGGCTGCGGCGGGAGAGGTTGACGAACATCGCGTTGATGTTGCCGCGCAGGACGGCCTCGTCGGCCGCCAGCCGGACCGCCTCCCGGTGGACCTCGTCGAAGGCCCGGGCGACCTGGCCGATCTCGTCGGTGGAGTCGATCTCGATCGGCTCGACCTCGATGCCGTCGGCGGCGGCCTCCGGGTCGCGGAGCCGGTCGACCAGGCCGGGCAGCCGGGTGCTGGCGACGTCGAGCGCGCCGGACTGCAGCCGGCGCAGCGGCCGCACCAGCGAGCGGGCCATGACGATCAGGGTCGCCAGCACGATCGCGAGGACGAGGAACAGCAGCACGCCGTCGCGGATCGCGGCCGTCTGCGCGTCGGTCCGGGCATCGTCGGCCGAGGCGGCGAGGTCGGCGGCGATGCTCTTCTCGACCGTCCGCAGCTTGTCGACCCGCACGCTCGAGTCGGACGTCCAGGACCGGGCGGTGCGGGCGCCGAGCCTGACCTTCAGCTGCGGGGAGGCGTCGGCGACGGCGAGCGTCTGCAGCCGGGTGACCTCCGCGCGGTCCAGTTCGGGGCCGGTGACGGTGTCCTCGAACAGCCGCAGCTGGGCCGGCGTCGCCGAGCTGCGGAACGCGGTGATGCTGGTGTTCATGTCCGCGCGGGCGTCGTCGACCGCGGAGCGGTCGAGCGGCTCGAACCGGCCTTCCCAGAGCGCCGCCGAGAGGAGGGCCCGCTCGCGGGACGCGGCGTCCTTGGCGTTCGCCAGGTCGGCGAGCGCCAGCGCGCTCTGCGCGAGCTCGGCCGTCGGGGCGTCCTGGGAGACCAGGACGTGGAAGGAGGTGAAGTCGTCGACGAACTCGGTGTACTTGTCGATGACCACTCCGGGCGCGAGGCGCGCGGCGGCCGTGCGCAGCGCGGGCAGGTCGTCCACCCGGTTGAGGACGTTGCCGACCGCCAGCCGCAGGCCGGGCGAGTACGTCTTGACATCCGCGGCGGCGGCCCGCACCTTGCGCGCGTCGGCGTCCACCGATTCCTGGCGTGCGGCGACCGTCTCGGGAGTGACGGCGCGCGAACCTCCCGCCGCCCGTTCCGCCATCACGTCGCGCTCGGCTTCCACGTCGTGCGCGAGCGCGGTCAGCTGATTACCGAGCGTAGCCAACTGGCCCGTCCGGTTATAGGCCTCGGCGTTGTCCATCGACACCGAAACCCGGTAACCCGCAAGGAGGGCGGCCACGATCGTGGGCACCGCGATGAGGGCGAACAGGCGCGTGCGCACGCGCCAGTTGCGCAGCTTGTACCTGCCGCCCTGGGAGCCTCGCTTGGGGGCGTCGTCCCTGGCAGACGGGCCTGGCTGGGGGGACTGCGGGGCCATCTCGGCCCCTTCGGCTTTCCGCACTGCCCTCCGCTACCTCTCAATGGGGTGGATCGCTCGCGGCGTACAGTGACCTGAACGGGATTCGGGTCGCATCGCTCGCCCGCGCCACTGACGGCGAGCGCGGAACATTGCAACACAGAGCCACCATCATGGCCAACCCGAATGATCACACAGGTCTGGACTTGTGATGCGGAAGATACCAATGTCACAGTGTGTTAGCCCATGTTCACATAATTGCACGTAAACCTCACATCTCACCCCCGTCATGCCCACGGTGCGCTACGCTCCCGCCTCGTTTGAAAGATCAGGTTTCAACTAGCTTCCCCCGCAAATGGAGCCTTGCTCATGTCTGCTTCCCACCGCCGCACGGCCGTCGCCGGCACGCTCGCGATCGCGCTGGCGCTCTCCGCCGCAGCCTGCGGCGACTCAGAGAAGAAGGTGTCGGCCAACGGTCTTGAGAAGTCCGAGATCACCCTCGGCAACATGACCGTCGCCGACACCGCGCCCGTCCAGCTCGCCATCTCCAAGGGCCTGTTCAAGGCCGAGGGGCTGACCGTCAAGACACAGGTCATCCCGGGTGGCGCCGCGGGCATCCCGCTCCTGAAGAGCGGCCGGCTGGACTTCAGCATCAGCAACTACGTCTCGCTGCTCACGGCAGGGTCCAAGGACCCCGGCTTCAAGCCGAAGATCGTCGTCGAGGGCATGCAGAGCGCCCCGAAGACGCACACGCTGATGGTGCGCAAGGATTCCCCGTACCACACGGTCAAGGACCTGGCCGGTAAGAAGATCGCCGTCAACACCAAGCGCAACATCGCCACGCTGCTGGTACGCGCCGCCGGCAAGCCCCAGGGCGTCGAATTCGACGAGGACAAGAACTTCGTCGAGGTGGCCCCGCCCGCAATGGAGCAGGCCCTGAAGTCCAAGAGCGTCGAGGCCGTCCAGGCGATCGAGCCGTTCGGCACCCAGATGCAGCAGTCGATGGGCGCCCGCATGGTCGCCGACCTGTCCAGCGGGCCGACCGCGGACTTCCCGATCGCGGGCTACGCCACCACCGAGAAGTTCGCCAAGGAGAACCCCAAGACGGTCGCCGCCTTCCAGCGCGCGATGCTGAAGGCGCAGGGCATGGCCGCCGACCGCAAGGTCGTCCAGGACGTCCTGCCGACCTACGCCAAGGGGATCGACGCCAAGGTCGCCTCCACCATGAGCTTCGGCACGTGGCCGACCACGCTGAACGCCACCCGTCTCCAGCGCGTGGCCGACCTGATGCAGCAGTTCGGCTACCTGGACAAGCCCCTCGACGTCAAGACCTTCATGGCGACATCCGCTCAATGAAATACCGCCGTATCGCTTTGGGCGCCGCCGGGGTAGCCGGGGTGGTCGCCGCCGTCGAGGTCGTCAGCCGTGCCGGCCTCGTCGACGCGACCGCCCTGCCCCCGGCGTCGACCGTCCTGCGGGAGGCCGGGAAACTGGCCGTCGACGAGGAGTTCCTCGTCGACGTCGGGGCCACGCTCAAGGCGTGGTTCGGCGGGCTCGCGCTGGCGGTGCTCGTGGCGGTGCCGCTGGGCGTTCTGCTCGGCTCGGTACCGCTGCTGGGCACCGCCTCCCGCGCGCTGGTCGAACTGCTGCGCCCCATCCCCTCGGTCGCGCTGATCCCGCTCGCCATCATCCTGTTCGCCGACCCCACGCAGATGAAGATGTCGTTGATCTTCTACGCGTGCCTGTGGCCGATCCTCATCAACACCCTGTACGCGCTCCGCGACGTCGACCCGGTCGCCAAGGAGAGCCTGCGCAGCTTCGGGTTCGGGACGCTGTCGGTGCTGTGGCGCGTCTCGCTGCCGAGTGCCGCGCCGTTCATCGCCACCGGGGTCCGGATCGCCGCCTCCGTCGCCCTCATCGTCGTGATCAGCACCGAGCTCTTGGCGGGCGGGATCAACGGCGTGGGAATCTACCTCAGCGACACCCAGTCCGGAGGCGGCCGGACCGACCTGCTGCTGGCCGGCGCCTGCTGGGCCGGTGCGCTGGGGCTGCTGGCCAACACCGCCCTTTTCGGGCTGGAACGGATCGCGTTCCGCTGGCACACCGCTCGCGTGGAGGGGGTCGCATGAGGGCGCTCAGAGCGCTGCGCGCGTTCGCCGAGCGGGTCTGGCTGGTCGCCGTCGCCGTCGTGCTGTGGGAACTGATCACGCGCGCGGTGAAGGAGACCTACTTCCCCCCGCCCACGACGATCATCGACGCGCTGCACGAACTGTGGTTCTCCGGACCCGCGTCCCAGTTGTTCCTCACGGACAAAGCGGTGGACGACTTCTCCACCAGCCTCACCCACCTGTTCATCGGGTGGGCGGCCGCGGGCGCGGCCGGCGTCCTGGTGGGCGCGGCGATCGGCCGGTCGCGGGCCCTGTACGACCTGCTGAACCCGGTCCTGGAGTTCCTGCGCGCGGTGCCGCCCCCCACGCTGGTGCCGTTCTTCATCATCGTGTTCCAGCTCGGCGCGACCATGCAGGTCGTCACGATCGCGTTCGGCGTGGTGTGGCCGGTGCTGCTCAACACCTGCGAGGGCGTCCGCACCGTGGACCCTCTGCAGCTGGAGACGGCCCGGGTGTTCGGCGTCGGCCGGCTCCGCCGGCTGCTGACCGTCATCCTCCCGGCGGCCTCCCCGAAGATCTTCGCGGGCCTGCGGGTGGCGCTGTCGTTCGCGCTGATCCTGATGGTCATCTCCGAGCTGTTCGGCAGCACCGCGGGCATCGGCTCCGAGCTGATCGGCGCCCAGCGCTCGTTCGAACTGCCCAGGATGTGGGCCGGGATCGTCATGCTGGGCATACTCGGCCTTCTGTTCAACGCGGTCTTCATACTCCTGGAGCGGCGCCTGCTGTCCTGGCACACCGGCGCGAAGAGGCTCGCGAGCTGACGATGTCCCCTACGCCGACCCTGACGACGTACACACAGCAGACGTACACACAGCAAAGGCGGCCGTGATGCTGCAGATAACCGGCCTCAGCCATTCCTACGGCGACGGCCACCGAGCCATCGACGGACTCGACCTCACCGTCCCGGACGGCCAGCTGATCAGCATCGTCGGCCCGTCCGGCTGCGGCAAGTCCACCCTGCTGCGCTGCATCGGCGGGCTGATCCGCCCGACCGCCGGGACCGTCACCCTGGACGGCACGCCGATCAACGGCGTGCCCGACGACCTCGCCGTGGTGTTCCAGGACTACAGCCGGTCGCTGTTCCCCTGGCTGACCGTCCGCGACAACGTGGCGCTGCCGCTGCGGCGGCGCGGGAAGCGCCGCTCGGAGCGGCGCGCCGCGGCCCAGGAGGCGCTGGAGTCCGTGGGCCTCGCGGACGCGGGACGCAAGTACCCCTGGCAGCTTTCGGGGGGCATGCAGCAGCGCGTGTCGATCGCGCGGGCCCTGGCCTACCGTCCGTCGCTGCTGCTGATGGACGAGCCGTTCGGGTCCGTGGACGCGCAGACCCGGGAGGACCTGGAAGACCTCGTCCTGCAGATGCACCGGACCCGGAAGATGACGATCCTGCTGGTCACACACGACATCGACGAGAGCGTCTACGTCGGTGACCGGGTGGTCGTGCTGAACCGCTCGCCCGCCCGCGTGCACGCCGACCTGCCGGTCGGGCTGCCCTCGGTGCGCGACCAGATCGAGACCCGGGGGATGCCCGAGTTCGTCCAGCTCCGGGCCGAGGTCGGGCGGCTGGTCCGCGGTGGCGCGAAGGTGCCCGGCGCGGCCCCCGCGGGCACACCGGAGCAGGACGACGGGCCGGAGATCGTGACGGTGTCCAAGTCCGGTCCCGGCCGGGGCACGAACCCCGGCCGGTGAGAACGGCCGCCACGAGCGGCGACACGGAAGAGACCGGCGCGGGCGGGGCCGCCACAGGGATCCCGTTCGCCCCGAGACCAACGGAGGGTGATTCATGCGCGTACTCATCGTGGGGGCGGGCATCGGCGGGCTCACCACCGCGCTGAGCCTGCACGAGGCCGGGGTCGAGGCCCTCGTCGTCGACTCCGCCAACCGGCTGCTGCCGCTCGGCGTCGGCATCAACCTGCTGCCGCACGCCGTCCGGGAGCTCACCGAGCTGGGGTTCGCCGACGAGATGGCCGAGATCGGCATCCCGACGGGCGAGATGGTGCACTTCGACCGGTTCGGCGGCCGGATCTGGGCGGAGCCGCGCGGACGCGCGCTCGGCTACAACTGGCCGCAGTACTCGATCCACCGCGGCGAGCTGCAGATGATGCTGCTCGACGCCGTCCTGACGCGGCTCGGCAAGGACGCCGTCCGCACCGGGACCCTCTTCGAGGGCTTCGAGCAGGACGGCACGCAGGTGCGGGCGCGCCTGCTCGACCGGGGGTCGGGCACCGCCGAGACGGTGACGGCCGACGCGCTGATCGGCGCGGACGGCCTGCACTCCGCCGTCCGCGCGCAGCTGTACCCGGACGAGACGGCACCGCTGTGGAACGGCATCAGGCTGTGGCGCGGCGTCACCGAGGCCGACCCCGTCCTGACCGGGCGGACCATGGTCGTCGCGGGCAGCAACGCCACGTCCAAGATCGTCGTCTACCCGATCTCCATGCGGGCGGAGCGCCGGGGGAAGGCGCTGCTCAACTGGGCAGCGGAGGTCAGGCTCGCCAATGACGAGCTGGACTGGGACCCCGACTGGAACAAGGCCGGCCGCCTGGAGGACGTGCTCCCCTACTTCGCCGACTGGAAGTACGACTGGCTCGACTTCCCCGCGCTGATGTCCCGGGCGGAGGAGATCCTGGAGTACCCGATGGTCGACCGGGACCCCCTCGACCGCTGGACGTTCGGCCGCGTCACCCTGCTCGGCGACGCCGCCCACCCGATGTACCCGATCGGCTCCAACGGCGGCTCCCAGGCCGTCCTCGACGCCCGCGTGCTGGCGCACGAGCTGGCCGTCTCCGCCGACCCCGCCGACGGGCTGCTCGCCTACGAGAAGGCGCGCCGCGAGCCGGTCAACGCCATCGTCATGGCCTGCCGGGACATGCCGGCCGACCGGGTGCTGCACACGGTGACCCAGCGGGCGCCGCACGGTTTCGACTCGATCGAGGACGTGCTGACCCCCGACGAACTGAGCACGATCAGCGGCGCGTACCGGCAGACCTCGTTCTCCGACGTCGAGGCCCTGAACTCCCGTCCCTCGTACACGGTGGCTAGCTGACGGCGTCCACCAGGCGCTCCGCACGGGCGCGGTGAGGTCCCGGCCTCACCGCGCCCGTCGCGCTTTCCGGCTCAGGACGAGGTCATGACCGCGGCAAGGCGGGCGGTCATGGCGCGGGTGGCGCGGTCGAAGAGGGACGGGTCGTCGTAGAGGAGCGCGTGCGCGGCGCCCGTGCGGCAGAGGGCGTCCAGTTCGAAGGCAAGCTGCGGTAGGTCGGCGGACGCGTCGATCTCGCCGAGGTCGCGCGCCTCGCGAAGGCACCGCTCCAGGAAGGCGCCCCAGTCGCGCTGGGACGAGGCGATGGCGTCGCGGACCCGGCCCGGACGCGCGTCGAACTCGGCCATCGTGGAGTGGAAGAAACAGCCGCCGGGGAAGACCGGTTCTCGCTGGTAGCGCCGCCAGGCGTCCAGCAGGGCGCGGACGCGGCCGAGCCCTGCGGGGACGGCGAGGGCGGGCTCCACCACGTGCTCGCGGAACACCTCGACCGCCTTGCGGACGGTCGCGAGCTGCAGCTCCTCCTTGGAGCCGAAGTGCGTGAACACGCCGCTCTTGCTGATCCGCAGTTCGGTGGCGAGCCGGCCGATCGACAGGCCCTCCAGGCCCTCCGCCGAGGCGATGTCGGCGGCACGGCGGAGGATGACCTTGCGCGTCTGCTCCCCCTTGAGGAGCCGTCCGTCGGTGCTCACCCTCATTAATCTGCACGACCGTTCGTTCAAAGTCAACGCGCCGATCCCCTTGACGCGAGCCTCCGCCATAGAAGATTGTACGACCGTTCGTTTATTTTTCTGGGAGACTCCGTCATGACCACCGAGACCACCGCGGCGCCGCCGCGCGCGGCCGGCACGCGGCGGGACGTGCCCTGGCTGGCGGCCGGGGCGACGTTCCTGGCCATGCTCGACGCGACCGTCGCCAACCTGGCCATCGCCGACCTGCACGCCGACTTCCCGGGCACCTCGCTGTCCGGCCTGACCTGGGTGATCACCCTGTACGCGGTGCTGTTCGCGGCGCTGCTCGCCCCCGCCGGGAGGCTGGCCGACCTCGTCGGCCGGCGGTCGCTCTACCTGTGGGGCACCGGGCTGTTCACGCTGGCCTCGCTGGCCTGCGCGATCGCGCCGAACGTGCCCGTCCTGCTGGCGACGCGGGCCGTGCAGGGCGCCGCCGCGGCCGCGCTGATCCCGGCGTCCCTCGCATTGCTGCTGCACGACACGCCCGCCGAACGGCGGGCGCGCAGCATCGGGCTGTGGAGCGCGGCGGGCGCGTTCGCCGCCGCGATCGGCCCCAGCCTGGGCGGCGTCCTCGTCGACCAGTCCGGCTGGCGCGCCCTGTTCGTCATCAACGTGCCGTTCGGCCTGGCGATGCTGCTCGGCGGGCTGCGCCTGCCGCGCGCCGAGGCCGCGGCGGGCCGGCTGCCCGACCTCGCCGGGACGGTCCTGCTCGGCGCCGGCGTGGGCGGGGTCGCGCTCGGCGTGACGCAGACCCAGGACTGGGCCTGGTCGGACCCGCGGACGCTCGCGCTGCTGCTGGGCGGCGCCACCCTCGCCGCCCTCGCGCTGTGGCGGTCGGCGCGGCACCCGGTGCCGGCGCTGGAGATCTCGCTGTGGCGAAACCGCCAGTTCGCCGTCGCCAACGCCGCTTCGTTCCTGTACGGCACGGCCCTGTACGCGTGGCTGCTGCTCGGCGTGCTCTACGTGACCGGCCAGTGGCACTACTCGATCCTGAAGGCGGGCTTCGCGTCGACGCCGGGGGCGTTCACCGCCACCGCGGCGGCCGTGGTGATGGGACGGCTCACCGGGCGCATCGGCGTCCGTCCCGCCGTGGCCGGCGGCGCGCTGGTCATGGTCGCCGCGGGTGTCTGGGCCGTCGTCTCGCTGCCGGCCGAGCCGCACTTCCTCACGTTCTGGCTCCCGCTCGGCCTCCTGGCCGGGGCGGGGATGGGGATGGTCAGCACGGGCACCGCCTCGGCCGCCGCGCTGTCGGCCGGCCCGCTGCGGTTCGCCGGCGCGACCGGGCTCAACACCACGGCGCGGCAGCTCGGCGGCGCGCTCGGCATCGCCGTCCTGGCCGCGCTCCTGCCGGAGCGGGCGGTGCACGGCGACTACACCGCCGTCTACCTGTTCTGCACGCTCGCCGCCGCCGGCGCGGCCGTCGCGGGGCTGCTCCTCGCCGTCCGCCCGGCCAGGCCCGGAAAGGAGAGACCATGACCGAGACGACCCTGTCGGAGTGGACGGACCCGTCCGTCATGCCCGCCGCCGACGCGGCCGCGCTGCTGGCCGACGCGCCCTGGACGAGGATGGTGACGATCGGCGACAGCGTCGCCGAGGGGATCCGGGAGGCCGTCCCCGGGTACCGCGACATGTCCTGGACGGACCGCGTCGAGGAGGCGCTCGGCGCGGTGACGCCGGAGTTCGCCGCGCTGAACCTCGGCCGCCGCGACCTGGTCGCCGCCCAGGTCGCGGCCGAGCAGCTCCGGCCCGCGCTGGCGTTCGGACCCGACCTGGCCTTCGTGGTCGCTGGCGGCAACGACATGCTCCGCCCGCACTTCGACGAGGACGAGGTGCGCCGCGAGCTGGCCTCGATGGTCTCCGCGTTCCGCGCGGCCGGAGCCGACGTCGTCACCATCGGGCTGCTCGACATCACGGCCGCCGGGCTCGGCCCACCGTCCTCCAGCCCCCACCCACCACCAATCAAGCGACGAGCTCCGCTCGGCCCTTCCCGTTTCCGGGAGGTGATGTCGGCGCGGACGCGGCGGCTCGCCGCCCTCACCGCCGAGGTCGCCGCCGAGCACGGCGCCTGCCACGTGGACAACCCGCCCGAGCATCCGGTCGCCGCAGACCCGGGCATCTACAGCAGCGACCAGCTGCACCTCAACGCCCGGGGGCACGCGTTCGCCGCCGCCAACACGATCCGCGCGCTCGCGGCTCACTTGGCGTCGGCGTAGCGGTCCACCACGGCGATCTCCATGGGGAACACGACGGGGATGTCGCCGAACAGGAGCCGCCGCGCCTCGTCCGCCGAGGCGCGGACGGCGTCCGCGACGTCCCCGGCCAGCTCGGCGGGGGTGTGCACGATGACCTCGTCGTGCTGGAAGAACACCAGCCGGGGGGCTCTCAGGGGGGTGAGGCGGCGGCGGAGGGAGGCGAGGAGGGCGAGCGCCCAGTCGGCGGCCGTCGCCTGGACGACGAAGTTGCGGGTGAAGCGGCCGCGGCTGCGCAGCGCCCGGGCGGCCGAGCCCTGGCGCGATTCCGGCAGCGTGTCGTCGTCGCCCGCCGAGGTCAGCTCCCGCCAGCCGGCGGACGGCGGCGGGCAGGTGCGGCCGAGGCGGGACCGGACGAGCCGCCCCCGCTCCCCCGCCCGCGCGGCGGACTCCACGTACTCGAACGCGTCGGGGAACCTGCTCCTGAGGATGGCGAGGAGCTGCACCGCCTCCCCCGTCCCTCCCCCGTACATCGCGGACAGCAGGGCGATCTTGGCCTTGTCGCGCGCGCTCCCTTCACCGCCGCCGTCGCGGAAGGCGTCGGAGAGCGCCGCGTAGAGGTCGCCGTGCGCGGCGGCCTCGGTGAACGCCCGGTCGCCGGCCAGGGCCGCCAGCACCCGCGGTTCGAGCTGCGCCGCGTCGGCGACGACCAGCGCCCAGCCGGGGTCGGCGACCACGGCCCTGCGCAGCACGCGCGGGATCTGCAGGGCGCCGCCGCCGCTCGTCGCCCACCGTCCGGACACCACGCCGCCGACCACGTACTCGGGCCGGAACCGCCCGCCGCTCACCCAGGTGTCGAGCCACGCCCAGCCGTGCGCGGTGTGCAGCCGCGCCAGCTCCTTGTACTCCAGCAGCAGCGGGACGGCCGGGTGGTCGAGCTGCTTGAGGACGTGCGCGCGGGTGGACGGGACCGCCAGCCCCGCCGACGCGAACGCCTTGAGGATCTGCGCCGGAGAGTCGGGGTTGACGTGCATGGGACGGGCGAGCGGAGCTCGTCGATTGGATGGTGGCGGGTGGGGGCTGGAGGACGGTGCGAACGCGGCGTTGATGCGGTCGGCCAGATCCTGCAGCCTGCGGGGCCGCAGCCCGCCCGACGGGCGCGGCCCGAGCAGGTCGGTGAGCAGCGCGTCGTGCTCCTCGGCCGACCAGGGGAGCCCGTCGTGGCCCATCTCGGCCGCCGCCAGCGAGCCCGCCGACTCCGCCGCCGCGAGCAGCGCGAACCCGTCCAGCCCGGCGACGGCGCGCTGCTGTTCGGCGTGCACCGCGACGATCCGGTCGATGTCGTCGGCGGATTCGTCCCGTCCGCCCGGGTCGTCGTCGAACAGCGGCGCCTGCGCGGACTCCTCCTGCGGCGGCCGGTCCGGCGGCACCGGCTCGCCGCGCAGCCGCGCCCACGCCGCCGGGACCGAGCGCGGCTCCCCGTACCGTCCCGCGTGACCGAGCAGCAGGCTCTCGACCAGCTCAAGATCATGGCAGCGGCCCACCCGCACGTCCGCGTCCAGCAGCCGGGGATAGAGCCGCGCCGTGGACGCCCAGACCCACCGCGGCGCCTCGTCCCGCTCCCGCTCCGCGATCGCCGCGACGAGGTCGGGCACGACCTGCACGGGCCCGGCGGGCGAGCCGTCCTCGGCGAGCGCCCGCAGCGCTCCCCCGCCCCGCGGCCCGGCGGCCACCGCGATCCTCACCGCCCCATTGTGTCTCCGCCCACCGACAGAACCACGGGCACCGCGCACACGCGAAGGCCCCTCCGGGAGTCGTGCACCCGGAGGGGCCTTTCGCAATCTCATTCAGCAGGCCAGGGCCGCGGCCCGCCGTTGCGGCGTTTGAATCTCAGTTTTGGATCTCAGCCGTCTCCGACCTCAGGTGCTGCGATCGCGTGCGAAGGCCAAGCCGGGGGCGGAGGCCCGAGCTTGCGAGAACCTGATCGCGCAGCGAGCCGCCAGGCGAGCCGGAGCGATGCAGCGATCGCATGCAGTGCCCGACGATGGAGGGCGCCCTGCGCCCGAAGGAGGAGGGCACTGCCATGAGCACAGCAGGGCCGCCAGGCCCGAAGGAGGAGGGAAACGCCATAAGTCACGCGACGAGGGAGACCTGCTGGCCGGCCGGGGTGTCGCCGTAGCGGTCGACGACCTTGTTCAGCTGGATCTGGTAGTAGAGCACGCCGAAGCCGAGGATGCCGAGCAGGAAGCCCATGCCGCCGCTGCAGCTCGGCTGCAGGCCGGCCGCGCGCTGGGCCTCGGCGATGCGGCCGCCGAGCTTGACCCACATGACCAGCGGCCAGATGCCGAGGGTGATACCGCCGAAGAGCATGGACAGCAGCGCGTTGGTCGCGGCGTTGTCGATGCGGCGGTCGTACTCGTGCAGCTCGTTGTGGACCTTGAAGAACCAGACGAGGCCGTAGATGCCGAAGGTGACCATGGGCAGGCCGAGCCAGGCACCGGCCGGGTTGCGGCGCTTCATGTTGTAGCCGGCGCCGCGGGCGACGGGCGCCTGCTGCTGCTGGGCCGGGGCGGGCGAGTAGCCGCCCTGGTACGCCTGCTGTTGTTGCTGTTGCTGCTGCGGGTACTGCTGGCCCTGACCCTGCTGGGGGTAACTCATCGAGAAGCTCTCCTGAAGGACGCGGTCGTTTTCCGGCCGACCGTCCGTTACCGTCCACCGATGTGGTGATCCACGACTGTAACGGCATCGGGGCACGTCGGGAGGCAAGATCGGCCACTTTCCGCGTATTACTGGCGAATTCTCCAAACCGGGTGGCCGGCCGCCCGGCTAGCGCAGCGGAATCGTCACCTCGTCCTCGCACGGCGGCGCAGTCTCGTGGTCGCCGCAGCCCGTCACGGCGTAGCAGCGGATGCGGAGCCGCGACTCGGTCACGTCCAGGCGCAGGAAGCTCTTGAAGAACGGCGGCCTGTCCCAGTCGGCCAACTCCGAACGGAACCGCTGCGGCAGCCTGCGCACCGGGAAGCGCAGGAAGCGGGGACGGCGGCGGCCGTCGCGCGGGACGCCCAGGACGGCCGCGACGAAGCGCGCGCGCCGGGACGGTTCGGGGCCGCTGTAGCCGCGCCCCGGCCGGATGCCGAGCCGGTGCCGGACGGCGGCGGTGGCCTCCTCCGGGGTGAGCTCGAAGAGCTTCGGGAGCCGGAGCCACCGGCCGTACAGCTTGCTGTAGCGCGAGAGGGAGTCGCCGCGCAGCGGGTAGCAGCGGAACTCCCGCTCCTCCACCACGCGCGTCCGCGGGATGGTGTGGGTCGCGTGCATGAAGGCGCCGCCGCCCCCCGAGACGATGTACTGGATCGTGCGGCCGTCGCCGGTCCGCACCGGGTAGCGCTGGTAGTTGTGGATGTCGCCGCCGACCGCGGCCACGTAGTTGTGCGCCGGGTCCTGGACGATCGCGTCGACGGTCCCGCCGCCGCGGATCGGCCCGGGACGGTGGTCGTCGTCCACGTACAGGGGTTTTCCGGTCACCAGCAGCTTGGGTTTCGGACCACCGGACACCTCCCGCAGCCAGCGGCCCTGGTCTCGGTCGAGGACCCCCGTGATCCCGGTGTCGACGCCGATGATGCGCAGCGAGGGCGTGTCGATCGCCCAGTACGGCCCCGGCTGCCCGCCCTGCTGGCCGGGCGCCCCCCGGTACGTCCGGCGGGCCTCGGCGAGCGCGCGCGAGTCGACCGTCCCGGAATGGCGCCAGAGCAGACGCGGCAGGAAGGCGAGGGGGCCGCGCCAGGGCGGCGGTGAGCAGTTCTCGTCCAGGTCGCAGAACACGTGGAGGAAGCCGCGCAGGCCGTCGTACCAGTCGTGGTTGCCGGGCACGGCGTAGATGGGGGCGGGGTAGTCCTTGTAAGGCCGGAAGAACTTCTCGGGGTAGTCCCCCGCGTCCCCCGTCGGATAGATCACGTCGCTGGCGATGACCATGAAGTCGGTGCCGACGGCGGCGTGCAGCAGCGGCGGGACCACCGCGTACTGCGACCGGTCCCCCTCCCCGGTGTCGCCGAGCAGCGCGAACGAGAACTCCGGCGCCGAGCGGTGCACGGTGAACGCCGCGGGCGTGCCCCGCTCGCGCAGGGCCGCGATGCAGCGGCGCCGGATCGCGTCCGCGGGGTCGCCGAACAGCCGCGCGAGCACGTCGTTGCGCGACCGCCACAGCACCGACGGGCGGCGCCAGGAGAAGTCGGGGACGCGGTCCGGGAGAAGGTCGTTGAACGTGCCGGGTCTTCCGCAGACCCATCCGGCGCCCGCTTCGGACGTGCGCGAGTTGTCGGGTCCGGGGGGAACCTCGGCAGACACAGAACGCCTCCGGCCAGGGTGAGGGGTTGCTCACAGCCTGTCCGGAGGTGATCGTGCCGTCAAGCTGACACGACGGTCAGCCGCGCGTGGTGGACGCCGGCGCCACCCCCAGAGACGCCGGCGCCACCACGACCAGGTCGTCTGCGGTCATCATGAGTCCCCCCAGAACGGCGAGCAGTCGCCTTCCCATGATGGGTCCACAGACGGCCCCAAGGTCCCGAAAGCGGGACGTAATCGACGCTATCCGGGGGGCCGTAATGGGGGCGTAAACCGCCCCAAACGCGTGCCCAAAACCTCGGGACGCCGCGGAACCGCAGGTCAGGGGGCGAGGACGCGGAGCGCGCCCGGCAGCACCCTGGCGGTGACCGGCAGGACGCCGGGCAGCTCGCCGTCCGCGCCGTACGGGAGCGTCCGGCCGGCCGGGCCGGCCAGCTCGATCCGCACCTCCCGGCCGCGCAGGACCTCCACCTCGGGACGCCGGACGTGCGTCCCGTCCTCCAGCTCCCGCATGACCGCGAAGAACAGCCTCCTCGGCGCCTTCCGGATCAGGACGACGTCGAGCAGCCCGTCGTCCACGCGCGCGTCCGGGGCGATGTGCTTGCCGAAGCCGTAGTAGCCGGAGTTGGCGGCCACGACGGTGTAGCCCTCGCGCCGGTACTCCTCGCCGTCCACGGTGATCCGGTAGTCGGCGTGCCGCCACGACAGGATCGCGCGCAGCGCCCCCACGTAGTACGCGGCCGAGCCGCGGAGCAGCCGCGTCCTGTTGGCGTTGTCGTTGGCGACCGCGTCCACGCCCGCGTAGACGCTCCCCAGGACGGCCGTCCCGTCGGCGTCGATGGCGTCCACGGCGCGCGGCTCGCCCTCCAGCAGCAGCGGGGCGAGCCTTTCCGGCTCGGACGGGACGCCGAGCTGCCGCGCGAAGTCGTTGCCCCGCCCGGCCGGGACGATCCCGAGGACGGCCCCGGTGCCCGCAAGCGCCCCGCCGACGCAGCCGACCATCCCGTCCCCGCCGACGCCGAGCACCACGCGCCCGGCCTCGGCGGCGGCCCGCGCGACGCCCGCGGCGTGCTCCATCCCGCGGCTGTACTCGACGTCGAGCTCGGCGCCCGCGTCGCGCAGCAGCCGGGCCAGCGGCACCAGGGACGAGGCGGACGCGGACCCGCCCGCCGCCGGGTTGACGATCGCGGTGAACGCGCGCACGGCGGCTACTCCCCCGCGGCCGGCGGGACGAGGACGCCCGGGTTGAGGATCCCGGCCGGATCGAGCCGGTCCTTGACGGCGCGGACCACGGCGGCGCCGAGCGGCCCGATCTCCCGTGCGTACCAGTCGCGGTGGTCGGTGCCCACGCCGTGATGGTGGCTGATCGTCCCGCCGGCGCCGGCGATCGCGTCGTTGGCCGCCCGCTTGGCCCGGTCCCAGTGCCCGGCCGGGTCCTCGCCCTGCGCGGACACGACGGTGAAGTAGAGGGACGCGCCGGCCTCGTACACGTGCGAGATGTGGCACATCACGAGCGGCGGCGTCCCCGCGCCGGCCAGCGTCCCGGTCAGCGCGGCCCGGACGGCCTCGTACAGCGCCGGGACGTCCGACCAGAACGCGGCGGTCTCCAGGGTCTCGGCGAAGGCGCCCACGTCCAGCAGGGCGTCGCGCAGATAGGGGGCGTGGAAGCGGCCGCGCTCCCATTTCTCGCCCGGCCCCGCGCCGAGCGGCTCGCCGCCGGCGTCGCGCAGCACGTCCGCGGCCTCGGCCCGCCGGGCGGCGACCCGCGCGGGCGTGCCCTCGAACCCGAGGACGGCGAGGCACCCGGCGGCCGACGGCGGCCCGTCCTCCAGCCCCCGCCCACCGCCATCCGATCGACGAGCTCCGCTCGGCGTCCCGATGGCGGCCGGGTCGGCGAGTCCGACCATGGTCTCGGCCTCGTCGGACAGCCGCAGCACCGCGGGGAGCGGGCCGTCCTGGGCGAGCCGGCGCAGCGCGGCGGCGCCCCGGTCGAACGACGTGAACCGCCAGCCCTCGTACTCCCTGGCCGCGGGGACCGGATGGATCCGCACCCGCACGGAGGTGATCACGCCGAAGGCGCCCTCGGAGCCGAGGACGAGCTGCCGCAGGTCCGGCCCCGCGGCCGACTTCGGCGCCCGGCCGAGATCGAGGGTCCCCTCCGGGGTGGCCGCGGTCAGGCCGAGCACCATGTCGTCGAACCGCCCGTATCCGGCGGACGCCTGCCCGCTCGACCGCGCCGCCGCGAACCCGCCGATCGTCGCCCACTCGTACGACTGCGGGAAGTGCCCGAGCGTGAAGCCGCGCTCGTTGAGCAGCGCCTCCGCCGCGGGGGCGCGCAGGCCCGGCTGGAGGACGGCCGTGCGGGAGACCTCGTCGAGCTCGACCAGCCGGTCCATGCGCCGCAGGTCGAGGGCGATGAACTTGTCCACGGCCCGCGGCGCGAGGCCGCCGACGACCGAGGTGCCGCCGCCGAACGGGACGACCGCGATCCGCCGGCCGGCGCAGGTCCTGAGCACGGCGAGGACCTCGTCGTGGGAGCCGGGCAGGACGACCGCGTCCGGCGCGTCGGAGGTGTCGCCGGTGCGGATGCGCAGCAGGTCGGGCGTCGACTTGCCGCGCGTGTGCCGGACGCGCGCTTCGCTGTCGGCGCGGACGTTCGCGTCCCCCACGATGCCGGCGAGCGCGGTCAGGTCGGCTCCGGACAGCCGGGGGCCGGCGACCTTGACGTCGGCGAGGGCGACCGGAGGCGCGTCCGAGGGCCGCACGCCGAGCAGGTCGCGCAGCAGGCCGGTCGTCGGCCCGGGCAGCGGCGACGCCTTCGCGGGGTCGCCCCAGCCGCTCCACAGCATGTCCCGCGCGTGCACCCTGTCTCCGGTCACCGGGCCTCCCATTCGTATGCTTACACTGTGACACATGACGTCGATTCGTCACAACAGGAACGGCGGGCGGACCGCCGACGACGCCGTGCTCGACGCCGCGCGCGACTGCGTGCTGGCCGTCGGCGTGCGCCGCACGACGCTGACCGACATCGCCCGCCGCGCCGGCGTCTCCCGGATGACGCTGTACCGCCGGTGGCCGGACGTCCGCACGATCGTCGCCGACCTGATGACCCGCGAGTGGACCGGGATCGGCGCGGCGCTGCAGCCGCCGGACGACGGCCGCCCGGTCCGGCCCCGGCTCGTCGACGGCCTGGTCACCGGCGTGCGGACGTTCCGCGACCACCCGCTGCTCCGCAAGATCATCGAAGTGGACCCGGAGCTGCTGCTGCCCTACCTGCTCGACCGCTGCGGCGCCAGCCAGAAGGCGTTCCTCGCCTGGTTCGAGGAGGCGGTCGCGGCCGGGCACCGGGACGGCACGATCCGCCCCGGCCATCCCGCCCGGCAGGCCCGCGCGCTGCTGCTGGTCGTCCAGTCCTACGCGCTGTCGGCGCCGACGATGCTCGACGACGCCGACCCCGACCTGGATTCCGACGCCTTCGACGCCGAACTCCACGGAATCCTGGAAAGGATGCTCGCACCGTGACCTCGTCCAGCCGAAGCATGCCCGGGGGTCCTGTCCCGGGGACGTCACTCAACTCGGCGCGCCGCGAACGCGAGCTCGCCGCCCTGCCCGGCGAGGTGGTGGACGTCCTGGTCGTCGGCCTCGGCGCGACCGGGGCGGGCGCGGCGCTGGACGCCGCCTCCCGCGGCCTGTCCGTCGCCGCGATCGACGCCCGCGACCTGGCGTTCGGCACGTCCCGGTGGAGCTCCAAGCTGATCCACGGCGGGCTCCGCTACCTCGCGCAGGGCCAGGTGGACGTCGCGCACGAGAGCGCGGTCGAGCGCGGCACGCTGATGCGGCACACGGCCCCGCACCTGGTGCGGGCCCTGCCGTTCGTGCTGCCGCTGACGCCGCTCGTCTCCCGCTCGCAGGCGCTGCTCGCCGGCGGCGGGATGCGGGCCGGCGACCTGCTGCGGCTGGCCGCGCGCACCCCGCGCTCGGTGCTGCCCGGCCCGCGCCGGCTGTCGGCGGTCGAGACGCTCCGGCTCGCGCCCGCGCTGCGCCCCCACGGGCTGCGCGGCGGGCTGCTGTCGTGGGACGGGCAGCTCGCCGACGACGCCCGCCTCGTCACCGCGATCGCCCGGACCGCCGCCGGGCACGGCGCCCGCGTCCTCACCCGCTGCCGCGCGGTCGGGCTGACCGGCGACGGCGCGCTCGTCCGGGACGAGCTGACCGGCCGGGAGATCACCGTCCGGGCCCGTTCGGTGGTGAACGCGACGGGGGTGTGGGCGGGCGACCTGGTGGACGGGGTCCGGCTGCGCCCGTCGCGTGGCACCCACCTGGTGCTCCGGGCGGAGACGCTGCGCGGGCTGACCGCCGCGATGCACGTCCCCATCCCGGGTGGGGGCAACCGCTTCATGCTGGTGATGCCGCAGGGCGACGGCCGTGTCTACGTGGGCCTCACCGACGAGCCCGCGGACGGGCCCGTCCCGGACGTGCCGGAGCCCGCGGAGGGCGAGATCGGGTTCCTGCTCGACGTGCTCGGCTCGGCGGTCGACGTCCCGGTGCGCCGCGGCGACGTGATCGGGGCGTTCGCCGGACTGCGCCCGCTGCTGGACATGGGGAGCGGAGGCGACACCGCCGACATCTCCCGCCGGCACGCCGTCCTGACCTCGCGGGACGGCGTCGTCACGATCGTCGGCGGCAAGCTCACCACGTACCGGCGGATGGCGCAGGACGCCGTGGACGCGGTCGTGCGCGCCCGCGGCCTGCCCGCCGGGCCCTGCCGGACCGCGCGCCTGCCCCTCGTCGGCGCGGCTCCGCGCGCCCGGCTGGACGCGCTCGACGCGCCGTCCCGCCTCGTCCAGCGGTACGGGACCGAGGCGCCGCTGCTCGCCGCGCTGGGCCGGGCGGACGCGGCGCTGCTGGAGCCGGTCGTCCCGGGACTGCCGGTGACCGGAGCGGAGCTGGCCTGGGCGGTCCTGCACGAGGGCGCTCTCGACGCCGGCGATCTCCTGGACCGCCGCACCCGGATCGGCCTCGTCGCCGCCGACCGGGAGACCGCGCTGCCCGCGGCCGAGGCTTTCCTGGCAACCCCACCAGGTTTCGCCGCGATCTGTTAGGTTACCCTAACCTAATCGAGTGAAGATCGGCAGGGGGGTTCACTTGACGCGCGGCAAGGGCTGCGGGCACTGCCCGGGGAGCCACACCGGCGAGCGGCCGTGCCTGGCGACCGCGACCGTGAAGGCGGGCGCCTGGCTGCTCCTGGAGCACCCCGGCCCCTGGCCCGAACGCGTCACCGACCTCGCCGGCCCGGGGCCCGTCGCCGAGGCGGTGCGCGCGGCGAAGAAGGCGGGCGTCCGGCCGCAGCTGATCCGCCGGGCCGGTCGCCGCCGCGCCACCCCGCCGCTGCAGGTCTACGCCGCGTTCTCGCGCGGGGACGAGGTCTGGATCGAGGGGCGTGAACTCGCCGACCCGGCCGAGCTGGCGGCGCTCGACCTGCGCGCGCTCGCCGAGGGCCGGTCGCCCGGGCTCGGCGACCCGGCGCCGGAGCCGGTGCTGCTGGTCTGCGCGCACGGCCGCCGCAACGCCTGCTGCGCCCGGACGGGCGGTCCGCTGGCCCGTTCCCTCGCGGCGCGTTTCGAACGGCTCATCTGGGAAACCACCCATGTCGGCGGTGACCGATTTGCTGCGAATTTGGTATGTCTTCCCCACGCGCTCTCCTACGGCGACCTCGGCGAGACCGAGGCGGTCGCGGCGGTGGACGCCTACCTGCGGGGCGAGGTCGTCCTGGACAGGCTGCGCGGCCGGGCCGGGACGCCCGAGCCGGCGCAGGCGGCCGAGCACTTCGTCCGGCTGCACACGGGCTACCTCGGGGTGGACGGCCTGAGGGTGGAATCGGTCACTGGGACATCTCGGTACGAAGCGGTCGTTGCCGTCCGGCAGAGCCGTTACCGGGTGATCGTGGAGCCCGTTCAGCAGCCCGACCCGTGCGGGACGGGGTGCGCGGAGAACCAGCGAACCTATGTTGTTAGGGAACTCACCCTTCTCAACGAGGCGGCCCTCGTGTAATCTCCTGGAGGCCCCATTCGAGGGTCTCCCTGTCGCACGTCCCCAAGATTCCGGAGTAACCGGGTGGGGAACAGAGCGGCAACTCCAGACGTTGGAACATTCGGCGCTTCTGACTCATGTCACTCGAAGTACGTCGAGCGTCCATGTCCCGAATTTGTTCGAAACCAATCAAGGTGGGTGTTCCATGGCTCAGGTACGTCGGCAGGCAAACCTCCCTCGTCCCAGCTGGGGCTGGCAGGACGCCGCGGCGTGCCGGGGGGAAGACCTCGTCCTCTTCTTCGGTCCCGACGGCGAACGCCAGCCCGAGCGCGAGATTCGCGAGCGCAAGGCCAAGCAGATCTGCATGGGGTGCCCCGTTCGCACGGAGTGCCTGGACTACGCCGTGTCCCGGCCGGAGAAGTACGGCACCTGGGGCGGGCTGAACGAGGACGAGCGCGCGTCCGAGCGCCGTCGCCGGATGCGTCGCGCCAACGCCGCCTAACCGAGAACGCAGGCAGCCAGAACGCTCCCATCGCGATCCCCGGCACGCCACCTGGAAAACGTCACGGCCCCGCCCCGCGGGGCCGTTTGCGTTCCCCGGGCCCGGTCCCTCCCGGCCGGGCCCGGCGCTTCGTCACATGTGCATCACAGTAGAGTTACATCGTGCCGCGACATTCGCGAGACGCCCTTTTACCGCAGCCGGCTCTCCGATGTGGCCAATTCACCGGAATTCCGCGCCGGGCCATTCGGCCGGGCGCCCGGCGCCCGGCCCGTCGCTCAGCCCTTCCCCGTGCCGCCCCCGGCCGCCCGCGCGGCACGGTCCAGCCACGCGATCACGTCGTCGTCGGTGAGCTGGTCGAAGTCGCGGTACCACTGGCCCACGGCGCGGAACTCCCACGGCGCGGCCGGAACCACCAGGTCGTCCACCTCCGCCTCCAGGCTCCGCGCCGTCTCGGCGGCGCCCACCGGGACCGCGAGGACCAGCCGGGACGGGCCGCGCTCGCGCATCGCCCGCACGGCCGCGCGGGCGGTCCCGCCGGTGGCGAGCCCGTCGTCCACGACGATCACCGGGCGGGCGGCGATCTCGGGCAGCGGGCGGCCGCGCCGGTAGACCGCCACCCGGCGGTCCAGCTCGGCGCGTTCGGCCTCCACGGTGCGGGCCAGGTCGTCCTCTCCGAGCCCGAGCCGGGCCAGCAGCTCGCCGTCGAACACCGGGACGCCGCCCTCGGCGATCGCCCCGACGCCGAGCTCCGGCTGCGGCGGGTATCCGATCTTGCGGGTCACCAGGACGTCGAGCCGGGAGCCGAGCCGCCGCGCGATCTCGAACCCGACGGGAACGCCGCCGCGCGGCAGGGCGAGGACCGCGGCGCCGTCCAGTCCCATGGGGGCGAGGCGCCCGGCGAGCACCCGGCCCGCCTCGGCGCGGTCGGTGTAGGGGAGCCGGACGGTCTCCGTCTGCTGGAAGTCTTCGTGCGCTGACCTGTTCCAGGACATCGGCGCACCCCCTTCATCCAGGGACCCCTACCCACTCAGGAACCCGTGAGCCACCTCAGCGGGTTGTCGTGCAGGACCGCGGCGAGGGCGGCGTCGTCCGCGCCGGCGGCGCGCAGCGCGGGCAGGAACGTGCCGAAGAGGTACCCGAAGCCGGCGCCGCCGTACCGCGTGACCTGCGCCATGCGGGACACGCCCGTGCTGAGCAGCACGCGGCCGGCGTGCCCGGCCTCCAGCAGGTCCATGACGCAGCGGACGCGCGCGCCGAGGGCGGCGCGGTCGTCGCCCGCGAGGCCGAGGGTGCCGAACGAGATATAGCCGCCCATCTCGGCGATCTTGCGGTGCTGGCCCGGGTCGTCCACCCGGTCCTGCTGCCCGACCGCGACGCGGTCCGGGGACAGCCCGGCGGCGGTGAGGATCTCCAGCTGCGCGAGGCCCGCCCGCCCGTAGGTCGCCACGGAGAGGCCGGAGTAGCGCGCGGCCTGGGCGGCGGCCCGCAGGCACAGCTCCTCGGTCTCGGTCGGCGCCTCTCCCCAGGTGCCGATCTCGCCGATGACGCCGGGCAGCGCGTTGGTGCCGTCCATGCCGAAGCCGACCTCGGCGAGCAGCCGCTCGGAGAGCCGCTCGACGGCGGACGGCGCGCCCGGCCCCGTCGCGGCGGCGAGGGTCTCGCGGACGAACGCGGGATGGAACGGCTCGGTGAACACGCCCGTCCCGGCGACCACGGCGACCCGGGCGCCGGCGCTGATCCGGGCGAGCGCTGCGGCGTTGCGTCCCATGCCCGAGCACGTCAGGTCGACGACGAGGCCGAGGCCGTGCTCCTTGCGCAGTTCGGACAGCTCCCGCTGGACGGCCTTCTCCTCGTCCAGCCAGCGCGCCGGGTCGGACGCGGCCTGCTGCGGGCGCGCCGGCCAGCGCAGGTCCAGCTGCAGGTGCTCGTGGGAGAGCACCGGCCCGGTGATGTCGGACGTGGCGATCGTGCCGGTCACGGTGCGCAGCCGACCGGGCTCCTCACGGGGGGTCATGCCACCGGAGGCTACGACATGTTTGCCCTTTTCAAGACCTCAGGCGGGGTTGTTTTTACCCGTAGCCTCCTGATCGCGGGGCACCTGCGCGGTCTGCGCCTCGCGCACCGCGCGGGCCTGGGCGGTGTCGCCGCTCGGCCACCGCCGGTCGATCTCGGCGTTCAGCGCGGCCCCGATCAGCACCGCGAGCGCCGCGACGTACAGCCAGGCGAGCACGGCGATCGCGGCGGCCAGCGACCCGTACACCGACACCCCGCTCAGCGACCCGGCCAGGTAGAGCCGGAGGCTGACGCTGCCGACGATCCAGATCAGCAGCGCCAGCATGCCGCCGGGCACCTGCCGCCACCAGGACGTCCGCACCGGGATGCTCATGTGGTACAGCAGCGAGAGGAAGACGATCGACAGGGTCACCACGATCGGCCAGTAGGCCGTCTGGACCGCCGCCGCGCTCTCCGGCAGCGCCTGCCGCACCAGCGCGGGCCCGGCCACCAGCAGCGGGATGACGATCAGCATGACCAGCAGGCCGATCAGGTAGAGGAAGAACGCGCGCACCCTGGTGCGGATCACCCCGCGGACGCCGGACAGCCCGTAGGCGATCGTGATCGTGTCGACGTAGACGTTCGTCGCCCGCGACCCCGCCCACAGCGAGATCAGGAAGCTGACCGAGACGATGTCGGGACTGCCGCCCCTGAGCACGTCCTGGATCAGCGGTTCGACGACGGTGTTGACGGCCGGGCCGGTCAGCACGGTCTGCGCCTGCTCGATCACCCACTTGTGGACGTCGTCCACGGTCTCCTGTCCGAACAGGCCGCGCATGTGGCCCATCGTGCCGATCAGCCCGATGACGAGGGGCGGCAGGGACAGCAGGGCGAAGAACGCCGCCTCCGCGGCGAGGCCGGTCACCCGGTAGCGGAACGCGCCGACCGCCGTGCCCTTGATCAGGATCCACGTGGTCCCCGGGGCCGCCCGCGCCCCGGCCTTGGCACGGGCGAGCAGGCGGTCGCGCACGCGCGGCTCCGGGCCCTTCCGGCCCTCCCCGGAGCCGGAGCCGGAGCCGGAGCCGGAGCCGGAGCCGGACTCGGAGCCGGTGGCGGAGTCGGAGTCCCCGGCCGAGGGGACGCCCGCGGCGTCGGAGACGGTGGTCACACCGCCCCACCGTAGAGCGTTACGCGCCCGGAACATGCCGCCTCGCCCATTTCGCTGGTCCGCTCCGCGCGTGGCGTGCCGATCGCCTCCCCCGCCCGGTCATTGCGCGGGCGTGCCGCCCGCCCCCTGCACATCCCTTTGCCCATACCCGCTATGACGGCGCGGAACGTCGCCCGGACCATGATCGTCCCCCTCCGGCCACGGTGAACCGGGCATTTGCCTTCATGGGTGACAATAGAAGACATGATCTGCGAGTCGTGCCGTGAGCGCCGCCACGAGGAGTGCCGTGGCGGCTCCTGGTGCGACTGCCAGCACCTCCCCGCGCCCGCGACGCCCGGCGGCGAGCGCCGCGGCGGCGCACCCGGGACTCCGGCCGGCGAGGACGCCGAGCCTCCGGTGAACTGGAGGCGGCAGGGATGACACATCTCACGCGTCCGCATGCCGGACGTAACTGGACAGTCCGCGAGACGGCATGTCACAGTTCTGGTATGACTGCCGCGGACCCGCTGCTGGCCAAGCGCCGGCACGTCGACTTCCTCCGCGTCCGCAGCGCGATCTGTCGGTGACGCTCCGACCACGCCCCAGCTCAGCCGGGCGCGTGGCGCATCGGCGTCACCTTTGACCTCATCCAGCTCAGCGTCGAGCCGGCTGCCTCAGAGCGCCGGTGCGCTACGCGTCCCTCACGACCACAGACGAGGACGCGCGCCGTGCCACCCGCGATCAAACGCAAGAAGGCCGAGGGCCAGTGGGCCCTGGGCTACCACGAGCCGCTCAACAAGAACGAAGAGAACAAGAAGAACGACGACGGCCTGAACGTCCGCCGCCGCATCATCGACATCTACTCCAAGACCGGCTTCGACTCGATCGACCCGGCCGACCTGCGCGGCCGCTTCCGCTGGATGGGCCTCTACACCCAGCGCAAGCCCGGCATCGACGGCGGCAAGACCGGCGCGCTGGAGGACGAGGAGCTCGAGGACCGCTACTTCATGATGCGGGTGCGGATCGACGGCGGGCAGCTGAGCGGCCCGCAGCTCCGCACGATCGCCGACATCTCCACCCGGTACGCGCGCGGCAGCGCCGACATCACCGACCGGCAGAACGTCCAGCTGCACTGGGTGCGGATCGAGGACGTCCCGGCGATCTGGGACGCGCTCGAAGCCGTCGGGCTGCACACGATGGAGGCGTGCGGGGACGTCCCGCGCACCATCCTCGGCTGCCCGCTCGCCGGCATCGCGGCCGACGAGGTGATCGACGCGACCCGCGACCTGCGCGAGATCCACGACCGCTACATCGGCTCGCCCGAGTTCTCCAACCTGCCGCGCAAGTTCAAGACGGCGCTGTCCGGCTGCACGTCGCACTGCACCGTCCACGAGATCAACGACATCGCGTTCGTGGGCGTGGTGAACGAGACGGGCGAGACCGGCTACGCGCTGTTCGCCGGCGGCGGGCTGTCCACCAACCCGATGTTCGCGCAGAGCCTCGGCGTGTTCGTCAAGCCCGAGCAGACCAGCGAGGTCTGGCACGGCGTCACGTCCATCTTCCGCGACTACGGCTACCGGCGGCTGCGCAGCCGCGCCCGGCTGAAGTTCCTGATGAAGGACTGGGGCGCGGAGAAGTTCCGCGAGGTGCTGGAGAAGGAGTACCTCGGGTACGCGCTGCCCGACGGCCCCGAGCCGGCCGCGCCGCTGGCCCGCCGCGACCACGTCGGCATCCACCCGCAGAAGGACGGCACCTACTACGTCGGGTTCGCCCCGCGCGTGGGCCGGGTGAGCGGCGAGATGCTCGGCGTCATCGGCGACCTCGCCGAGCGCTACGGCTCGGGCCGGGTGCGGACGACCATCGAGCAGAAGATGGTCATCCTGGACGTCCCGGAGGAGAACACCGAGGCGCTCGCCGACGAGCTGGCGAAGCACGACCTCCAGGTCCGCCCGTCGACGTTCCGCCGCCAGACGATGGCGTGCACCGGCATCGAGTACTGCAAGCTCGCGATCGTCGACACCAAGCAGCGCGCGATGGACCTGATCGACGAGCTGGAGAAGCGGCTGCCCGACTTCGACCAGCCCCTGACGATCAACGTCAACGGCTGCCCGAACGCCTGCGCCCGCATCCAGGTCGCCGACATCGGGCTGAAGGGCCAGCTGGTCGTGGACGAGAACGGCGACCAGGTCGAGGGCTTCCAGATCCATCTCGGCGGACGGCTGGGCGCTTCGTTCGGCAAGAAGGTCCGCGGGTTGAAGACCACCTCGGCCGGGCTCACCGACTACGTCGAGCGGGTCGTCCGCAGGTTCGACGAGCAGCGCGCCGACGGCGAGACGTTCGCCGAGTGGGTGCACCGCGCCGACGACGCCGACCTCAAATGAGCGGAGCCGACCTCAAATGAGCGAGCGCATGGCGCCGTTCTACTGCCCCTACTGCGGCGAGGAGAACCTCGAACCCCGTGCCGAGCACGGGTCGTGGTTCTGCCCCGACTGCCTTCGTTCCTTCACGTTGAAATTCCTCGGTGTCGGAGCTCCCCGCACCGCGAGCAAGGAGATCCCTCGGTGACCCTTCTGGAGACCGACAGACCTACCCTCGACCTCGAAGACATCGTCGAATCGGCCGCCGCCGCCCTGGAGGGCGCGCCCACGCTGGAGGTCATCCGCTGGGCCGCCGCGACGTTCGGCGACCGCATCTGCCTCACCTCGTCCATGTCGGACGCGGCGCTGATCCACCTGGTGTCGAAGGTGAAGCCCGGCATCGACGTGCTGTTCGTCGACACGGGCTACCACTTCGCCGAGACGATCGGCACGCGCGACGCGGTCGAGGCCGTCTACCCGGTGAACGTCATCAACGTCACCCCGTCCCGGACGGTCGAGGAGCAGGAGGCCGCGCTCGGCCCCCGGCTGTTCGGCCGCAACCCCGACCTGTGCTGCCACCTGCGCAAGGTGGAGCCGCTCGGCCGCGCGCTGGAAGGCTACATGGCCTGGTTCAGCGGCATCCGCCGGGACGAGACCGCGAGCCGCCGCGAGCGCAGGGTCGTCGAGTGGGACCGCAAGCGCGGCATGGTCAAGGTGAACCCGATCCTGGACTGGACCCAGGAGGACATGGACAACTACATCGAGGACAACGGGGTCATCATCAACCCGCTGCACTACGACGGCTACCCCTCGATCGGCTGCGAGCCGTGCACCCGCCCGGTGGCGCCCGGTGAGGACCCGCGCAGCGGCCGGTGGGCCGGGATGGGCAAGACCGAGTGCGGTATCCACCTTTGAGCGCCTCCCCCGCGGCGGTGCCGATGACCGCGGTGGCGCACGGGAGCAGGGACCCCCGCGCCGCCGCGACGGTCGCCGAACTGCTCGGCGCCGTCCGGGACCGCCGCCCGGACGTGCCCGTGCACGCCTCGTTCCTGGACCACGCGCCGCCCGCCCCCGACCGGGTCCTGGACGGCCTGGCCCGGAACGGCGCGGACGAGGCGGTCGTGCTGCCGCTGCTCCTCACGGCGGCCTACCACAGCAAGACCGACATCCCGGGTGTGCTGAACCGGGTGCGGGGCCGGCACCCGCGGCTGCGCCTGCGCACGGCCGGCACGCTGGGGCCGCACCCGCTGCTGCTTGACGCCCTGGAGCGCCGGCTGTCCGACGCGGGCGTGGAGCCCGGCGACCCGGACAACGCGGTCGTGCTCGTCTCGGCGGGCTCCAGCGACCCGTCCGCCAACGCCACGATCGCCCGGCTGGCCCGGGAGTGGCGCCCGCGCGGCTGGCGGGACGTCGTCCCCGCGTACGCGTCGGCGACCGGCCCGAAACCGGCCGAGGCGGTCGCGGCCCTGCTCGACGCGGGTGCGCCGCGGGTGGCCGTCGCGTGCTATTTCCTGGCGCCCGGCTACTTCGCCGACAAGGTCCGCAAGGAGTCCCTGGCCGCGGGCGCGTCCGTGGTCTCCCCGGTGCTGGGCGCCGCCCCGGAGATCGCCGAGCTGGTCCTCCTCCGGTACGAGGAGGCACTGGAGACCACGCGGGCGGCCACCGCCGTCTGACACAGCCGTCTGAGCCCGCCGTCTGAGCCCCCGGCTTTACCGCCGGTCCTTCCACCAGGTGGTGAGGGCGCGGCGGAGCGGGGTGTGGTGCTCGTCGTCGACGATCTTGATATCGCCCATCACGGCGTGCGCGGTGACCCGGACGACGGGGACGCGGGCGCCGGGATGGGGGTCGCGGACGGCGACCTTGCGGTCGCCCAGGAAGTTGTGGCCGGACAGCTCGACGCTGACCCCGTCCGGGACGATGATCTTGACGTCGCCCATCACGGCGGTCGCGGAGATGAGGACCTCGCCGGTGGGGACCTGGGCGCCGCGCAGGTCGAGCTCGACGTCGCCCATCACCGACACCGCCTCCAGCGGGCCGTCGATGCGCCCGACGATGCGCTCCTTGCAGTCGCCCATGACCGCGCTGAACCTGCGCTTGACCTGCAGGGGCGCGGGGGTGGCCCCGGGCGCGCCCATGCCGGGCAGGTCGGCGGTGATGTGCTCCAGGTCGCCGCGGGTGACGGCCGCGTAGGCGGCCTCGGTGCGCTCGGTGAGCTCCTCGAAGGTGAGCCGTCCCTCGACCGAGGCGATCCGCAGCCGCTCGACGGCCGCCTCCCGTTCGGCGTCGGACGCGCGGACCCCGTCCGGCGCGATGGCGGCGTCGAGGGATTCGGGAACGTGCCGCTCGGGGTGGGCGTCCGGCCGCCGGTCCAGTGGGCGGCTGGGGCACGGCCGCTCAGGCTGCGGACTGGACTGACTCATGATTCAGAAGGTATGCCCTTCGCGCCGCCGGACAATCCGCCACGCGAACGAGATCGCCCCACCACCTGAGGAGGATGGACGTTCCGCCCACCGCACAGGCATGATCAACATTTGCCCGAACGTGGTTCTGTATCCTTCGTTCGGCGGCGTGAACGTTGTTGGGAGGAGCAGGGTGACGCACGAGGTGTCGAATCAGGTTCCCCCGCTGACCGGTCACGATGTGGCCGACGACGCGGTCCTGCTGGACGGGCTGGAGCGCGAGGGCGCGGGATGGGCCGAGGCCGAGGTCCGCGAGCTCGGCCGGCTGTCGGGCACCGAGCGCGCCCAGGAGTGGGGACGCCTCGCCAACGAGCACCCGCCCGTGCTGCGCACGCACGACCGCTACGGGCACCGGATCGACGAGGTCGAGTTCCATCCGGCCTGGCACGAGCTCATGACCGTCGCGGTGACGCACGGCCTGCACGGCACCGCCTGGACCGACTCGCGCGAGGGCGCCCACGTCGCCCGCGCCGCGAAGTTCTACGCCTGGCGCGTGGACGCGGGCCACGGCTGCCCGATCTCGATGACGTACGCGGCCGTCCCCGCCCTGCGGCAGTCCCCGGAACTGGCCGCTCGGTACGAGCCGCTGCTGGCGCGGCCGGAGTACGACTTCGGGCTCCGCGCACCCCTCACCAAGAACGCCCTGCTCGCCGGCATGTCCATGACCGAGAAGCAGGGCGGCTCGGACGTCCGGGCCAACACCACGCAGGCCGCGCCCCAGCCGGACGGGACGTACCGGCTCACCGGCCACAAGTGGTTCACCAGCGCCCCGATGTGCGACGTGTTCCTCACGCTCGCCCAGGCTCCCGGCGGCCTGACCTGCTTCCTCGTCCCGCGCGTCCTGCCGGACGGCGCGCTCAACCCGCTCCGCCTGATGCGCCTCAAGGACAAGCTCGGCAACAGGTCGAACGCGTCCTCGGAGGTGGAGTACGACGACGCGGTCGCCTGGCGCGTCGGGGACGAGGGCCGCGGCGTCCGCACCATCATCGAGATGGTCAACATGACCCGGCTCGACTGCGTGATCGGCGCGGCGTCCGGGATGCGGCACGGCGTCGCCGCCGCCGCGCACCACGCCGCGCACCGCAGGGCGTTCGGCGCCTACCTGATCGACCAGCCGCTGATGCGCAACGTGCTCGCCGACCTGGCGATCGAGTCCGAGGCCGCCACGATCACCATGCTGCGCCTGGCGGGCGCCACCGACCGCTCGGCGCGCGGGGACGAGTCCGAGACCGCCTTCAAGCGCCTCGGCCTCGCGGTCAGCAAGTACTGGATCTGCAAGCGCTGGCCGGCGCACGCCGCCGAAGCGCTCGAATGCCTGGGCGGCAACGGCTACGTCGAGGAGTCGGGCATGCCGCGCCTGTTCCGCGAGTCGCCCCTGAACTCCATCTGGGAGGGCTCCGGCAACGTCGCCGCGCTGGACGTCCTGCGCGCCATGGCCAAGGAGCCGCAGACGGTCGAGGCGGTCTTCGCCGAGATCGAGCGGGCGGCGGGGGCCGACGCCCGGCTCGACGCGGCGGTCCGCGAGGTCAAGACGTCCCTCGGCGACCTCGCGACCATCGAGCTGCGGGCCCGCCGCGTCGTGGAGCGCCTCGCACTCACGCTGCAGGGTTCCCTGCTGGTCCGGCACGGCCACCCGGCCGTCGCGGACGCCTTCTGCGCCACCCGCCTGTCCGGCGACTGGGGCCACGCCTACGGCACTCTCCCAGCAGGATCGGACCTCGCCCCGATCATCGAACGCGCCACACCGAAAGTCGGCTGAGCCTGCACTCGGAGATCAGCGTTCGGACGTGGCCGGGAGCCGCCGTGGCGCTGGGCCCGCGGCCGATGGTCCCTACGATCAGAAGGAAGCCCGGCCCTTTCGGAAAAGGACCGGGCGTCCACGTGGTCGTCCGGGCCGAGGGCTAGTGAACGTGCGGGCCGCCCGTGATTTGCGGCTTACCGGGCGGCACCAGCCAGAGAGACGCGACGGCGGCCACCGCCGCAGCCACGGCGAACACGGTGAACGCGCTGGTGAAGCCGCCGATGGAGGGGACGTCCGCCAGCCCGGTGGCGGCGATGGTGGACGCGACCGCGACCCCGATCGCGGCACCGAGTTCGTGGAAGGTGTTGATCACACCGGAGGCCAGGCCGGCCTCCGCGTGGTCGATGTGAGCCAAGGCGGAAGTGCTGGCCGCGACGAACACCGGCCCGACACCGGCGGCCGCGATCACGATCCCCGGGAGCAGTTCGGGACCGACCGCGCCGTCCGGCGAAAGGCCGGTCAGCAGGCCCGCGCCCACGGCGACCAGGACGAGTCCCGCCGTGGCGACGGGCCGGGTTCCGACGGAGCCGACGAGCCGCCCGGCGATGTGCGCCCCAACGCCCGTCCCGAGGGCGGCGGGTAGGAACAGCAGGCCCGTCTCCAGCGCGCTGATTCCGCGCGCGTGCTGGAGATACTGCGAACCAAGGAAGAACAGCGAGATGAGCAGCGCGGACGCGACCAGCATGAGGAACGCACCGGCGGCGACAGGACGGCGGGCCAGCATGGTCACATGCATCAGCGGGGTCCGCACGGTCCGCTCGATCCAGCCGAAGGCGCCGTACAGGACGACGGCCGCCGCCAGCGGTCCGAGGGTTCCGGCGGCGGACCAGCCGTCGTCACCGGCGTTGATCATCCCGTAGATGAACGTGGCCGTGGCGGCGGTGACGGTGCCTGCGCCGAGAAGGTCGAGCCGCTGCCGGGACGGCCGCGTGGTGTGACCGCGCACGACCGTCGGCAGCGCCGCCAGCAGGACGAGCCCGACGGGGACGTTGATGAAGAACACCCACCGCCAGCCGGGTCCCGCGGTGAGGACACCGCCCAGCAGTACGCCCGCGGCGAACCCGACTCCGCCGAGCGCACCCCAGACACCGAGCGCCTTGTTGCGTTCAGAGCCGTGGAAGGTGAGGGTCACGGTGGACAGTGCCGCCGGGGACAGCAGCGCCGCGCCTATGCCCTGCGCGATCCGGCCGCCGAGCAGCAGCGCCTGATCCTGCGCAAGCCCGGTGGCCAGGGAGGCGAGAGTGAAGACGACCAGGCCGGTCAGCATCATGCGGCGCGCACCGAAGGTGTCGGCGAGCCGCCCGCCGAGGAGCATCAGCCCGCCGAAGAACAGGGTGTAGGCCGTGACCGCCCAGGTCAGGGCGGAGCGGCCGAGCCCGAGGTCGATGCCGATGTCGGGGAGCGCCACGTTCACCACCGTGACGTCCAGGATCAGCATGAACTGGGCCACGCTGATCAGCGCGAGCGCCTTCCAGCGCCGCGGGTCCGGTGGCGCCGTCGGCGCGGCGGCATGGTGTTGGGCGGGCGATCCGTGAGCCATGAGGTCCTCCCCGTCGGCGGCCACGACGTGCCGCCCTTAACTCGAACACTGCTGTTCGGGTTATGTATACCCCCTCCCCGCATTAAAGTGAACACCAGTGTTCGATTTCTTGTAGGCTGCGAGGCATGACAGGCAGGACGAGCAGCCGCACAGGGGCGGCGCAGGAAGGCGCAGGCCGTCGCAGAGCGGATGCCGAACGCAACATCGCCACCATCGTCGCGGCGGCGACCGACCTGTTCGCCCACGCTCCAGACGCGAACATGACCGAGATCGCGCGCGCCGCAGGCGTCGGCAGAGTGACCCTCTACTCCCACTTCCCGTCCAGGGAAGTACTCATCCGGGCCGTTCTTGAACAGGCGATCGGTCAGAGCACGCAGATCATCGAGGACGCCCGCGGCGCGCGGTTGCCGCCGGTGGACGCCTTCGCCCACCTCATCCGCACGACCTGGCCGCTCATCGGCCGGTTCGGCCGTCTGCACAACGCCGCACAGCGAGCTCTGCCCGCCGATGAAGTCCGGCACCTGCACGACCCGCCGATGGCACACGTCCGGGAGCTGATCGTGCAAGGGCAAGAAGCCGGAGAGTTCCGGACCGACCTTCCCCTGGAATGGCTCGTCAGCACCGTCTACGCGCTGCTGCACGCCGCGATGGAAGCGGTCGCCTCGCAACACCTCGACCAGAACGACGCGGGCGAAGCCCTCGTCAAAACCCTGCTGGGGGCCCTGCGCAGCGAGCCCGAAGACACTCACCCTGCGCAAAGCTGACGACTCCCGTGCCCTGTCCCGGTCTCCGGCGCGCGGGCATGCGCCGCCAGGGAAGTTCCGACCAATTTGCCTGGTTACATACCCCGTGGGGTATCGTCGCGGGAGATGAGGGGTGGAGTCATGGAGATGAATCAGGAACTGGCCGGCGACGCGCTGGTGCGGCTGCGCCGGGCGCAGGGTCAGCTCGCCGGCGTGATCACGATGATCGAGGCCGGTGACGATTGCGCCAAGGTGCTCACCCAGCTGGCAGCGGTCTCCAAGGCGCTGGACCGGGCCGGGTTCAAGCTGATCGCCAGCGGCCTGCGGCACTGCCAGGCCGTCCAGGAGCGCGGCGAGGAGCCGCCGATGCAGGTCGCCGAACTGGAGCGCCTCTTCCTGGCACTCGCCTGACCATTCCCTGCCCCCTGCGCACCCGATCCGGCGCGACCTGAGAGGCGCCACCACCGATCCCTTGCCTGGCTTTCGAGTTGGGCGGAGCCATGTCCGTCACATACCCCCGGGGGTATAGAGAGGAGAGTTCGTGGAGATCGTTTCGTTCCGCACCCCTGGTCTCGGTGACCAGAGCTACCTGCTGGTCCATCAGGGACAGGGTGTGCTGGTGGACCCGCAGCGCGACATCGACCGGTTCCTGACCGCCGCTGCCGAACGCGACGTGGAAATGCGGTTCGTGCTGGAGACCCACCTGCACAACGACTACGTCTCCGGCGGTCCGCGGGCCGCCGAGAGCACCGGCGCCGAGCTGGTCCTGCCCGCCGCCGCAGCACCCGCGTACCGGCACACCCCGGCCTTCCACCTGGAGGACATCCCCGGCGGGCGGGGGCTGGCGCTACGTCCGATCCACACCCCCGGGCACACCCCGGAGCACACCTCTTACCTGGTGCTGATCGACGGTGAGCCGCTGGCGGTGTTCTCGGGCGGCAGCCTGCTGGTGTCCTCGGCTGGACGTCCCGACCTGCTGGGGCCCGAGCGAGCCCGCACCCTGGCCCGCCACCAGCACCGCTCGCTGCACCGGCTTGCCGCGTTGCCCGGTCATGTTGAGCTGCTGCCCACCCACGGGCAGGGATCGTTCTGCACCGCCGGCGGCGCGGGCACCTACACCTCGACCATCGCCGGCGAGAACGCCGCCAACCCGCTGCGGGCCATCTCCGACGTCGAACAGTTCGCCGACCGCCTGCTGGCCGACCCGATGCCGATCCCCGCGTTCTACGAGCACATGGGACCGGCCAACATCCTCGGTGCACCGCCCCTGCCCGCGGCGCCGCCGCTGATCGACGCCGGTCAGGTGCCAGGCGGTGCCCACCTGGTCGACATCCGGCCCCGGACCGAGCAGGCCGCCGGGATGCTTCCCGGCTCGGTCGGCATCGAGCTGGCCGACGACTTCGGCAGCTGGGCGGGATGGCTGCTGCCCTATCAGGCCCCGATCGTCCTGGTCACCCAAGCCGGCACCGGAGCCGGTATCGGTGTCGAGGCGCGGCAGGCGGCCACCCAGCTCGCCCAGATCGGTATCGACAGCGTCCGTGGCGTCGTCAAGGGCCCTGGACGGGCCGCGGGCGAGGGGTTCGAGCTGCTGGAACTGCCCGAGTTCAGCGAGCGGCTCGCCGAGCCCGGAGCCCAGCTGCTGGATGTGCGGATGCCCGCCGAGCGGCGCACGGCCTCCCACCCGGGCGCGGCGCACCGCTTCCTGCCCGATCTGGTCACCGATGGCGTGCCCGCCGAGCTGGACTCCGACCGGCCGGTGCTGGTGGCGTGCGGCTCGGGACGGCGCGCCGCCATCGCCGCCAGCCTGCTGCTGGCGGCCGGATACAGGCCGGTCGTGCTGACCGGCGCCGGGGTGCAGGACCTACCGTCCGCCACGGCCGCCTGACGCCACACCACTCGCCCCCGGGCACCCCATCCCGAGAAAGGACCCTCTTCGATGACCTCGGCACCCGCGATCAACGTGCCCACCGCCCAGGAGTTGCTGCGCGACGACTCCGACATGCTCGTCCTGGACGTGCGCACCCCCGGTGAGTTCGCCGCCTCCCACATCCCCGGCGCCCTCAACCTGCCCCTGGCCGACCTCGGCGCCCACCGGCCGCACATCGCCGACGCGGGCGTCTCGCTGCTGCTGGTCTGCCAGGCCGGCGCCCGGGCCGCCCAGGCACACGCACTCCTCACCGGTGACGGGCTGGAAACGGCCCGGGTCCTGGCCGGCGGCATGAACGCCTGGACCGCCGCCGCGGCCCCCGTCGTCAGCGCCGCGGGCAAGCCGCGCTGGGCCCTGGAACGCCAAGTCCGCCTGGTCGCCGGCGGCATCGTCGCCTCCTCCATCGCCGCCAGCCTCCGCTGGCCCCGCGCCCGATTCCTGGCCGGCGCGATCGGCGCCGGACTCACCTTCGCCGCCCTCACCGACACCTGCACCATGGGCAGCGCCTTGAGCCGGCTGCCCTACAACCGCGGACCACGCGTGGACGTCGAGGCCGTGCTGTCGGTCCTGCGCGGGACCGACAGCACGGGCGGCGGAGACCATGAACAGTCATGACGCTCACCCTGGTGCTGCTGGGCGCGCTGATCGTCGGGACCGCCCTGGGCCTGCTCGGCGCGGGCGGATCGGTACTGGCCGTGCCGGTGCTGGTCTACGGGGCCGGGCAGCCGATGCGGGTGGCCATCCCGACCTCACTGCTCGTCGTCACCGTCTCCAGCCTGGGCGCCCTGCTGCCGCGGCTGGGCCGTGGGCAGGTGCGCTGGCCGGTCGCCGCGGTCTTCGCAGCCGGCGGCATGCCCGCCGCGCTGGCCGCGGCGGCGCTGGGCCGCGACCTGCCCGACCGGCTGCTGCTCCCTGCCTTCGCACTGATCATGATCACGGTCGCCGTACGCATGCTGCGCGGCGGCGACGGCGCGGGCGGCGTCTGCCGCGCGGTCGGCGGCCGCGTCGACCGCCGCCGCTGCCTGCCCCGCGCGCTGGCCACCGGAGCCGCCATCGGGCTGCTGACCGGGCTGCTGGGCGTCGGCGGCGGCTTCGCCGTCGTCCCCGCCCTCACCCTGCTGCTGGGCCTGCCCGCCACCGAAGCCGTCGCCACCTCCCTGGTCGTCATCACCATCAACTCCATCGCCGGCTTCGCCGGACACACCGGCGCGGCCGCCGACCTGAGCTGGCCGATCGTGCTCGCCTTCACCGCCGGCGCCCTGATCACCTCCCTGGCCGCAGGACGAGCGGCCGGACACCTGGACGCCGACCGGGCCCGGCGCTGGTTCGCCTGGACCATCCTCGTCCTGGCCCCCATCACCGCCTCCGGCGCCTTCATCTGAAGAGTCGGCCGCGCGGTTCCTCCCCGGAAGCCCGGCCTTTGAGGGCGCCCGCGGTCAGGCGGTGAGGCGGTCCCAGGCCGCGTCTATGGTGACGGCGAGCATCTCGAACTGGCCCCGCATGTCGAAGCTTCCGGGATCGAGCTGGTAGGCCAGGAAGAGCCCGTCGGCGGCGGCGAGCGTGAACGCGGCCAGCTTGCGGGCGACGGCCTCGCGTTCGGCGGCCGGCGCGTCGGCGAGCATCTCCTGGAACTCCCCGGCCGCGTACGCCAGGACCTCGTCGCGGATGTCGACGAACAGCTGGCGCGCCTTGGCCTCGACCGGACGCCGCTCCAGGGTGAGCATCATCCCGAGACGCAGGAACTCCGGCTGGTCGAGCAGGCTCGCCGCGACGGCGGCGGTCATCTCGCGCAGCCGCCCGGCACGGTCCGCCCGCGGATCGCTGGTCATCTCGGCCCCGAGGAGGCGCTCCCGCCACAGGTGGTAACTGCGCTCGATCACGGCGGCGAGCAGGTCGTCCTTGTCGCGGAAGTGCCAGTAGATCGAGCTGCGGGGCAGACCGGACCGCTGGCTGACCAGGCCGATGCTGGTCCCCTCGTAACCGCGTTCGGCGGCGATCTCGACGGTGGCGTCGAGGATGCGCCGCCGCGACTCCTCGCCGTGCTGCTGGCGGCGCTCGGTCTTCGGGCCCATCCGTGTCCTTCCCGGCCCGCCCTTCGGCGGGGGCGTCGATGTGCGCCCAGTCTCTCAGCCCGGAGCCGCCGGGACCGACCCGCCCGCGGGCGCTCGTCCGGCCGCTCCCGCTTCGTTGACGCCGCCGCCCCGGGCCGCATACGCTCTGGACCAATCGTTCCGGACTGTACTAATCGTTCCATGACCGGGCCAGGGTAGGGAACGGCCAGGGGGAGGATCATGAGCCGCATCGACGTCCATCAGCATCTGCTGCCCGACGCGTACGTCCGGCGGCTGAACGCCGAGGGGATCGCCCAGGCGGGCGGACGCGATCTCCCCGCCTGGAGCGCCGAGGGCGCCGTCGCGCTGATGGACGACCATTCCATCGCGACCGGCGTCCTGTCGCTGTCCACGCCCGGCACCCATCTGGGCGACGACGCCCGCGCGCTCGATCTGGCGCGCGAGATCAACGACTTCGGCGCAGAGCTGGTCAAGGACCGTCCCGACCGGTTCGGCCACTTCGCCACCGTTCCGCTGCCCTACGTCGACGGCGCCGTCCAGGAGAGCGTCCGCGCCCTGGACGAGCTGGGGGCCGACGGCGTCGTGCTGCTCGCCAACTCCCGCGGCACGTACCTGGGCGACCCGGCCTTCGACCCGCTGATGGCCGAGCTCGGCCGCCGGTCCGCGGTGGTCTTCGTCCACCCGGCCGAACTGCCCGCGCCCGCCGTGCCCGGGCTGCCGCCGTTCGCCGCCGACTTCCTGCTGGACACCACCCGCGCGGCCGCGAACCTGGTCCTGCACGGCATCCCGCACCGGCATCCCGGCCTGAAGATCATCCTCTCGCACGCGGGCGGCTTCCTGCCCTACGCCGCCCACCGCATCGCCGTCACCCTCGTCGGCCAGGGGCACGATCCCGGCGAGGTGTTCGAGGATCTGACCTCCTTCTACTTCGACACCGCCCTGTCGGGCAGCCCGGCCGCGCTGCCGAGCCTGCTGGCGTTCGCGCGTCCCGGGCACGTCCTCTTCGGCTCCGACTGGCCGTTCGCCCCGGACGCCGCCGTGAAGTACTTCACCGACGGCCTGGACGCCTTCACCGCGGACGATGAGGACCTGCACCAGGCCATCGACTCCGCCAACGCTCTCGCGCTGTTCCCGCGCCTTGCCGGGCACTGATCTACCGGACCGGGAGAGCGAGGGTCTCCGGCTCGTCCCGCTCGGGCTCCGGCTCGGACGGGGCCGGGCGGCGGCCGGGCAGGATCAGGGCGACCAGAACGGTCCCGACGGCCAGGATGATGCCGCCGACCAGGCTGGTGTGCGCGACGGCGTGGGCGAAGGCGCTGTCGGCGGCCATGACGAGGGCGTGGGCCTGCTCGGGTCCGCCGGCCGGGTTCCGGCTCACCTGCTCGGCGACCCCCAGGGCGCCGCCGATGGAGTCCTGGGCGGTGGCCAGGGCCGCGGGCGGCAGGTGTCCGGCGAGCGCCGCGCCCAGCTTGTCGCTGTAGGCGGTCGCCAGGACCGACCCCAGCACGGCGATCCCCAGCGAGCCGCCGAACTCCAGGGCGGTGTCGTTGATGCCGCCGCCGACGCCGAGTTCGGCTTCGGGAAACGCGCCCATGATGGTGTCGGTGCACGGTGAGGCGCTGAGCCCGATGGCGACGCCGAGCAGCAGCAGCGTCGGCAGGAAGTCGGCGTAGGACGAGCCCGAGTCGACCTGGGTGAGCAGGAAGATCGCGATGGTGCCCAGCACCATGCCGGTCACCACGACGGGCTTCATGCCCAGGCGCGGCGTCAGCCGGCCGGTCAGCACGGCGCCGGCGAACACGGCGGCGGCGAGCGGCAGCAGCCGCGTTCCGGTCTCCAGCGGGCCGTAGCCGAGGACGAACTGCAGGTGCTGGCTGGCGTAGTAGATGGTGCCGAACGCGCCGAGGAAGAACAGCAGCACGGCGAGCACCGCACCGGTGAACGTCCGGTCACGGAACATGCCCAGGTTCAGCAGCGGACGCGGGTGGCGCAGCTCCCACGCGACGAAGGCGGCCAGCCCGGCGGCGGCGACCACGGCGGCGGTGACGGCGGCGGCGCCCCAGCCGTAGTGCGGGCCCTCGATGATCATGTAGACGAGGGAACCGACGGTCAGCACCGACAGCAGCCCGCCCATCAGGTCGAGCCGTCCGGTCACCGCGGCCCTGGACGGCGGCACCAGCACCAGCGCGGCGACGGCGGCCACCGCGGCGATGGGCACGTTGATGAGGAACGTCGAGCCCCAGCCGTGGTCCTCCAGCAGCCACCCGGCCAGCAATGGGCCGGCGGCGATGGCGAGCCCGGAGGTCGCCGACCAGGCGGTGATCGCCCGGGCCCGCTCCGCGCGCGGGAACATGGCGACCAGCAGCGACAGGGTGGCCGGCATGACGACGGCCGCGCCGACGCCCATCACGGCGCGGGCCGCGATGACGGCCGCGGCGCTGTGCGCCAGGCTGCCGGCCACCGAGGCGGCCGCGAAGACCACGAGGCCGGCGACCAGCGCGCCCCGGCGGCTGTACTTGTCGCCCACCGCGCCCAGCACCAGCATCAGCGCCGCGTACGGGACGGTGTAGCCGTCGATGACCCACTGCAGGTCACTGCTGCTCAGCCCCAGGTCCTTCGTCATGTCGGGCGCGGCGACGAGCAGCGAGGTGTTGGCCATCAGCACCATCAGCAGGCTCAGGCACAGCACCAGGAGGCCCTGCCACCGGCGGGCATAGGGGGCGTTCATCCGCTCCACCGGCGTGGAGGCGATCAACGACATCGGCGTTCCTTCCGCACGAGCGGGCCGGAAGTCGGCCCACGAAACTTGCTCATTCGTGTGCAAATTTAGTTACGTGCACAGTGATGTGCAAGTATGAGGAGCATGACGAAGCTCACAGGGGGCGCCCCGCAGCGCAGTCACGCGCGTTCCAACCGGGCCCGCATCCTGGCCGCCGCCCGCCGGGAGCTGAGCCGCGACCCGGAGGCGAGCATCGAGGACATCGCCCGCGCCGCCGGTGTGGTGCGCCGCACGCTCTACGGCCACTTCCAGAACCGCCAGATCCTGATCGAGGCACTGGCCGAGGAGGCCGGGCAGGCGGTGGAGCAGGCGTTCACCGAGGCGCGGCGTCCGGGCGCGGATCCCGCCACGGCGATGGCGCGGATGACGCTGGCGGTCTGGGGGGTCGGGGACCGCTACCGCATGCTGATCTCGCTCGCGCGCCGGGACCTGGGCGAGGAGGGCGTCCGCGCCGTCCTCAGCCCGGCCCGGGAGGAGACGATCTCGATCCTGCGGCGCGGCCAGGAGGAGGGCGTCTTCGCCCGCCACCTGCCCGCGCCCGTCCTCGCCCAGGCGCTGGAGGCGTTCCTGCTGAGCCTCGTCGAGAACAGCGGCGGCCCCGGCTGGACCGGCGACACGGCGGAGCCCGCCGCGACCGCCGCTCTCGTCGCCGCCGGGATCGCCCCCGCTGACGCCGCTCGCCGCGTCCGCGCGATCCTCGACGAGGACGGCCGGACCCCGGCGTAACCCTCCTACCCGGTGCCCTCGCTGCGCCGGGCCCGGCCGAGGCCGGGCAGCGGACGCCGGCAGATCTCGTGCGCCTCGCCGGCCGGGAGGCCGAGCATGCGCAGAAGGTCCTCGGTGACCTGGTCGGCGGCCTCGGCGTCGTCGCGTTCGGGACGGTCATGGAGCAGGCGGCCGAGGCACAGCGCCGCACCCGCGACCGTGACCATGGCGAGTTCCGGGTCGCGCACGCTGAACCGGCCGGCGCGGACGCCGGCCTCGATGTCGCGCCGGGCGCGCGGGGCGAGGCCCCTGTCGGACGCGGCCAGTTCCAGGCCGTTGTTGAGCAGGACCTTGCTGAGCTCGGCCTCCTGGCGGTGCAGACGGCCGGTCAGGCGGAAACTCTGCGCGAAGACGTGCGCCGGGTCGTCAAGGTCGGCGGTGAGCTGGTCGAGCAGGGCGCCGTGGCGGTCCAGGGCCTCCTCCACGGCGGCCTGGAACAGCTCCTCCTTGGTGGAGAAGTGGTTGTAGAACGACCCCATGCCGACGTCCGCCGCCTGGGTGATCTCCAGGATCGGCACGTCCGTCCGTCCCGCGGCGATGAGGGACTGAGCCGCGCGGACGAGCGCGGCGCGGGTGCGCGCCTTGCGCCGGGCTGAGCGGTTGGGGGCGTCCCGGGTCTGCTCCGCCATGCCCTGCTCCCCTTTCTCGCGCCGGCCTGACGCCACCCTGCCACAGCGCTCAGCAATGACGAAATCGTCAGCATGCCTTGACTGAGGCTACTCTCATAAGTGACGATTTCGTCAGACGAAGGAAGGAGCGGACGATGACCGGCCGACGTGACCCGCACACCGATCTGCACAGCGACCAGGGCGCCCTGCGCGGCGAGCACCCGGGAAGGGCCGGCGACCCGGTCGTGAAGGTCCACGACCTGGCATGGCTGGAGTTCGAGAAGCCGGATCTCGCCCGGGCCGAGGCGTTCGCCCGTGCCTTCGGCTTCACTCCGGTGCTGCGCACGCCGGAGGAGCTGCACCTGCGGGGCACCGATCCGGGGGCGCCCTGCGTGCTCGTCCGCCGGGGCGCCCGGTCGCGGTTCGCCGGGCCCGCCTTCAAGGCGGCCGACCGGCAGGGCGTGCTGCGGCTCGCGGACGCGACCGGCCGGAAGGTGGCGCCGCTGCCGGAGAGCCTGGGCGGGGTCACGGTCGACCTGGTGGATCCGAGCGGGGCCCGGGTGCGGGTCGTCGCGGACACGCTCGAACTGCCCGCGCTGCCGGCGCAGGACCCGCAGACGCTGAACTTCGGCCACGACGTGCACCGGATCAACGACGTCCAGCGGCCGCCGCGCGAGCCGGCCAAGGTGCGGCGGCTCGGGCACGTGGTGCTGCAGACGACGCGGTACCTGGAGACGCTCAACTGGTATCTCCAGAACCTGGGCCTGATCGTCAGCGACTTCCTCCACCACCCCCGGCAGCGTGACCGTGGCCCGGTCATGAGCTTCATCCGGTGCGACCGCGGCCGGACGCCCACCGACCACCACACGCTCGCGCTCGTCCTCGGCCCGGCCGACCGCTACGTGCACTCGGCCTACCAGGTCGCCGACCTCGACGCGCTGGCGGCGGGCGGCGAGTACCTGCTCGACCGGGGGTACAGGCGGTCCTGGGGCATCGGCAGGCACATCCAGGGCAGCCAGATCTTCGACTACTGGCGCGACCCCGACGGGTTCCTCGTCGAGCACTTCAGCGACGGCGACATGTTCGACTGCACGCTGGAACCCGGCTGGGCTCCGATGACCGCGTCGGGCCTGGCCCAGTGGGGTCCGCCCGCCACCAAGGACTTCCTCGGCATCAAGCCCGGCCGGGAGTCGCTGCGCGAACTCCGCGCGGTCCTCGGCGCGCTGCGAGACGACAACGAGTTCGACCTCGGCCGCCTCCGCGGCCTGTTGAAAGTGGCCGGTTCATGAGTACTTCCATCCTCCGCACCGCCGACGCCTGGTGGGTCGTCACCCCCACCGGCGCCGCCAAGGTGAAGACCGGCGCCACGACCACCGCCGCCCTGCTGGCCGACCGGCAGGCGATCACCGCGGCCGCCACTGGCGGCGGCACGGTTCCGGTCGGCGAGCTGGCACTGGTCTCGCCGGTGACGGCGCCCTGCCGCGTCGTCGCGCAGATGACCAACTTCGCCTCGCACGTCACCGACACGGGCGGGAATCCCGCGACCGTCCCGCTGACGTTCTTCCGCAAGTCGTCCGGCTCGATCAGCGGCCCGTACGACGACGTGGTCCGCCCCGCCCACGTGCGGCTGCTGGACTACGAGGTGGAGATCGGGCTCGTCATCGGGCAGGAGATGCCGGTGGGCACCGCCGTCACGCCGGACGATCTGGCCGATCACGTCGCGGGGCTGGTGGTCACCAACGACGTCTCCGCACGCGACGTCCAACTGCCCCAGACCCAGTTCTACGAGGCCAAGTCGTACCCGACCTTCACCCCAGCCGGCCCCCGGCTGGTGCTGCTGGACGCCGGCGAGTTCAAGCGGTTCACCGACCTGCGCCTCAAGCTGTCGGTCAACGGCGAGCCCCGGCAGGACATGACGGCCGCCGACATGATCTACGACCCCGTCGAGACCCTGCGGGCGCTGACCCGGTTCCAGCGGCTCGACCCCGGTGACCTGCTGCTGACCGGCACGCCCGTCGGCACGGCCCTGAGCGCGCCGCCGAAGCCGGTCCAGAAGCTCGCCTCGCTCCTGCCCGACGCGGCGAAGTGGCGGCTGTTCTTCCGCGGGCAGGCCCGCAACCCCAAGTACCTGCGGGAGGGCGACGTCATCGAGGCGTCCGTCGCCACCGACGACGGCGCGATCGACCTGGGCACGCAGCGCACGACGGTCAGGGGCGGCACATGAGCGAGGATCCGATGAGCGACGACCTGCTGTGGCCGGTCTACGCCGAGCCCGCCGACCTGGCCGCGATCGAAGCCGTGCCGCTGGAGGCCCGCGGTCTTCCCGAGTCGACCTACGCGCTGCTGGCCAGGGCAGCCGAACGATGGCCGGACCGCACGGCGATCACCGTCCTGCCCGAGGCCGCGCCCGGCCGGGGACCGCTGCGGCGCACGTTCGCCGGGCTGCTGGCGGAGGTCCACCGCTACGCGAACCTTCTGCGCGCCCTCGGCGTGCGGCGGGGCGACGCGGTCGCGCTGATGTCCCCGAACTGCGCCGAGCTGATCACCGCCACCCTCGCCGCCCAGCTCGCCGGGATCGCGGCTCCCCTCAACGGCGGCCTGTCGCGCTCCCACCTCGCCGAGCTGCTGCGCCGCTCGGGGGCCAGGGTGCTGGTGGCCGGCGGGCCGGAGCTCGCCCCGGACACCTGGGACACCGCGCGGGCGCTCGCCGCCGACGGCATGCTCGACGCCGTCCTGCTGCTCCGGCCCACCGGGGCGCAGGACTCCCCCGAGGCACCTCCCATCGACGGTGTGCGCGTCGGGTACCTGGACGAACTGGCCGCCGGGATGGAGTCGTCCGCGTTCGGCGGTGACCTGCCCGAGCCGTCCGACCTGGCCGCGCTGTTCCACACCGGCGGCACCACCGGAGCACCGAAGCTGGCCGCCCACACGCACGCCAACGAGGTCGCCGACGCCTGGATGCTGGCCGCCGGCTCCCTGCTCGACCACGACTCGGTGATCTTCGCGGCGCTGCCGCTGTTCCACGTCAACGCGCTCGTGGTCACCCTCCTCACGCCGCTGTTCAAGGGGCAGGGCGTGGTGTGGGCCGGCCCGCTCGGCTACCGCGAGCCCGCGTTGTACGGCGAGTTCTGGAAGATCGTCGAGCGCTACCGGATCACCGCCATGAGCGCTGTGCCCACGGTGTACGCCGTGCTGGCGCAGTGCCCGGTCGACGCCGACATCAGCAGCCTGCGGGTCGCCATGGTGGGAGCCTCACCGCTGCCCGACGCGGTCCGGGACGGCTTCCAGGCGCACACCGGGGCGACCTTGGTCGAGGGCTACGGGCTGACCGAGGCGACCTGCGCCAGCGCACGCGGCTTCCCCGACGCCCCCAGGCCGGGCTCGGCCGGGCAGCGCCTGCCCTACCAGCACATCAAGGCGGTGCGCGTCCACGAGGACGGGACGTGCGAGGACCTGCCCGCAGGCCAGAGGGGCGTGCTGGCCATCAGCGGCCCCACGGTCTTCCCCGGCTACGTCACCGGACACGACGGCCAGGGCCATGTCCTGGACGGCCTCGGCAAGCTGGCCGGCGGCCGGCTGGACACCGGAGACCTCGCGCATGTCGACGAGGACGGCTTCGTCCATCTGGCCGGCCGCGCCAAGGACCTCATCATCCGCGGCGGGCACAACGTCGACCCGGCCGTCATCGAGGACGTCCTCCTGGCCCACCCCCGGATCGGCGGGGCCGCCGCGGTCGGACGCCCGGACGTGCACGCCGGCGAGGTGCCCGTCGCCTACGTGACGCTGACCCCCGGAGCCTCGGTGACCGAGCACGAACTCCTCGACTGGGCGGCCGCGCGGGTCCCCGAACGCGCCGCCGCCCCCAAGAAGGTGACGGTCCTCGACACGCTGCCCGTCACCGACGTCGGCAAGCCGTACAAGCTCGCACTGCGCGCGGACGCGGCGCGGCGGGAACTGCTCCGGGCGCTCGGCGAGGTCACCGGGGTGCGCGGGGTCCACACCGCCGTCGAGGACGGTTCGGTCGTCGCGACCGTCGAGGTCTCCCCCGCCGCCGACGAGGCGGCCGTCACCGCGGTCGCCGGCCGTTACGCGCTCACCTGGAGACTGGTGGTGGCGTCATGATCCCGGTCGTGATCCTCGGCGCCGGGCCCACCGGGCTCACGGCCGCGGCCCTGCTCGCGCGGTACGGCGTCGAGTGCCTGGTCCTGGACCGCTGGGAGACGGTCTATCCGCGGCCCCGGGCGGTCCACCTCGACGACGAGGTCTACCGGATCCTGGCCCGCCTCGGACTGCGCGACGAGTTCGCCGCGATCTCCCGGCCGGGCCTGGGGCTGCGGCTCCTCGACCGCGACATGCGGATCCTGGCCGAGTTCCAGCGCGACACCGCGAACAGCAGGCACGGCTATCCGCAGGCGAACATGTTCGACCAGCCGGACCTGGAGGCGATCCTCCGCGCGAACCTGGAGCGGCATCCCCACGTCGCGCTCCGCGGCAACGCGGAGGTCACCGGGCTGGTCCAGGACGGCGACGGCGTCCGCGTCGACTGCACCGACCGGGTCACCGGAGACCGCGAGCACGTCCACGCGCGGTACGTCCTGGGGTGCGACGGCGCCAACAGCCTGGCCCGGGCCTCGATCGGCGCCGCGATGCGGGACCTGCGGTTCGAACAGCGCTGGCTCGTGGTCGACGTGGCCACCGAGGCCGACCTCGCCCAGTGGGAGGGCGTCCACCAGGTCTGCGATCCCGTCCGCGCGGCCACGTACATGCGCGTCGGCGCGGCCCGCCACCGCTGGGAGTTCCGCCTGCGGGGCGGCGAGACCGCCGAGGACTACCGCGAGATGGCCCGGCTGCACCCGCTGATCAGGCCCTGGACGGGCGGCGTCCCGGCCGGTGACCTGGAGCCGCTCCGCGTGGCGGAGTACACCTTCCGGGCGCAGATCGCCGACCGGTGGCGCGACCGCCGGGTCTTCCTGCTGGGCGACGCCGCCCACCTGACCCCGCCCTTCATCGGCCAGGGGATGGGCTCCGGCATGCGCGACGCGCTGAACCTCGCCTGGAAGCTGGCCGGCGTCCTCGACCGGACCCTGCCCGCCGGCGCGCTGGACACCTACCAGGCCGAACGCGAGCCGCACGCCCGCGCCCTGATCCGCAACGCCAAGCTCGTCGGGACGGCCATGACGGAGGGAGGCGGGCCGGGCGACCTCCTGCGCCGCGCGGTGGCGCCGCGGCTGCGTCTCGTCCCGGGCCTCAGGGAGCAGATCGCGAACAGCGCGACCCCGGCGCTGCGCCGCTCCGGCCTGGTGGCGCGGAGCCGTCCCGGCCGCGCCCTGGCGGGCCGGCTGTGCCCGAACGCGCCGCTGGACGGCGGCCGCCGGTTCGACGACGTGGCCGCGGGCCGGTTCGCGATCGTCACGGCCACCGAACCGTCCGCCGGGCAGCGGGCCGAGATCGAGCGGCGCGGGGCGGTGGTGATCACCACCGGGCGGGGTGACGCACTGGACCACTGGCTGAGGCGAGGCCGCGTGGACGCCGCGATCGTCCGGCCCGACGGCACGGTCCTGCGCGCCGGGCGGCTCTCCGCGCTCCACACCGTCCTGCCCGCTTTCGGGGCGGTGGTGTGAAAGTCGGCGAAAGCCGTCTTGACCCTGTCGAAGCGCTTCGATCATCCTCCTCGGAGAACGCCGCATCCCCGAGGAGGCTCCGATGCGAAGACACCGCCCCCGCCTCATGGCGACCGCCGTGACCGCGCTGACGCTGGCCGTCACGTCCTTCACCGCGCCCGCTTCGGCGGCCGCGCCCGCGGCCCCCCGCGCGGCGGCCTACAGCTGGCGGAACGTGCAGATCGCGGGCGGCGGTTTCGTCCCGGGGATCGTGTTCAGCCGCAAGGAGCGCAACCTGATCTACGCCCGCACCGACATCGGCGGCGCCTACCGGTGGGACCAGGCCGCCCGGCGCTGGACCCCGCTCCTGGACTGGGTGGGCTGGGACAAGTGGGGCTGCAACGGCGTGATCAGCCTCGCCGCCGACCCGGTGGACGCCGACCGGGTGTACGCCGCCGCCGGGATGTACACCAACTCCTGGGACCCGAACAACGGGGCGATCCTGCGGTCCGCCGACCGGGGACGGACCTGGCAGGTCACGCAGCTGCCGTTCAAGCTCGGCGGGAACATGCCCGGGCGCGGCATGGGCGAGCGGCTGGCCGTCGACCCCGGCGACGACCGCGTCCTGTACTTCGGCGCCCCCGAGGGCAACGGCCTGTGGCGAAGCACCGACCGGGGAGCGACCTGGTCGAAGGTCTCCGCCTTCCCCAATCCCGGGAACCACTCCGACGACCCGTCCGACTCCAGCGGCTACGGCAGTCACCGGCCGGGCGTCGTGTGGGTGACGTTCGACGAGGGCACCGCGACGTCCGGGACGCCCACGCGCACCATCTACGCGGGCGTGGCCGACAAGGACAACACCGTCTACCGCAGCACCGACGCCGGCGCCTCCTGGCAACGCGTGCCGGGGCAGCCGACCGGCTACATCGCGCACAAGGGCGTGCTGGACGCCGCCGGCCACGCGCTCTACATCGCCACGAGCGACACCGCCGGCCCGTACAACGGCGCCAAGGGAGACGTGTGGAAGTACGACACCCGGGCGTCCACCTGGACGCGCGTCAGTCCGGTGCCGTCCACGAGCTCCGACGCGTACTACGGCTACAGCGGCCTGACCATCGACCGGCAGCACCCGAACACGCTCATGGTCGCCACGCAGATCTCCTGGTGGCCGGACGTCATCTTCTTCCGCAGCATCGACGCGGGCCAGACCTGGACCCGGGTCTGGGACTGGACGAGCTACCCGAACCGCAGCCTCCGCTACAAGCTGGACGTCTCGGCCGTCCCCTGGCTGACCTTCGGCCAGAACCCGGCCCCGCCCGAAGCCACCCCCAAGCTCGGCTGGATGACCGAGTCCGTCGAGATCGACCCGTTCAGCTCCGACCGCATGATGTACGGGACGGGCGCCACGATCTACGGAACCGAGAACCTCACCCAGTGGGACGGCGGCGGGCAGTTCACGATCAAGCCCATGGTGACCGGGCTCGAAGAGACGGCCGTCCTCGACCTCGTCAGCCCGCCCTCCGGAGCACCACTGGTCAGCGGCCTCGGCGACATCGGCGGCTTCCGGCACGACGACCTGAACGCCGTGCCCGCCATGATGTTCGTGCGGCCGGGCTTCACCAGCACCACCAGCCTGGACTACGCCGAGAACAATCCGTCGGTGATGGTGCGCGCGGGCGACTTCACCGACTCCGACCGCCCGAACGACAGCCATGTCGCGTTCTCCACCGACGGCGGCGCCAACTGGTTCCAGGGGACCGAGCCCGGTGGCGTCAACAACGGAGGAACCATCGCGGCGTCCGCGGACGGCGCGCGGTTCGTGTGGGCGCCCGGTGACGGCGGGCAGCCCGTGGTGTATTCGACCGGTTTCGGCAACAGCTGGGCGCAGTCCTCGGGCGTGCCGGCGAACGCCCGGATCGAGTCGGACCGCGTGAATCCCCGTAAGTTCTACGCGTTCTCCAACGGCCGCCTGTACGTCAGCACCGACGGCGGCCAGACCTTCACCGGCGCCGCCTCCGGCCTCCCCGCCTCCGAACACCGTCCTCCAGCCCCCACCCACCGCCATTCAAACGACGAGCTTCGCTCGGCTCAACTCAAGGCGGTACCTGGACACGAGGGGGACATCTGGCTGGCGGGCGACACCGGCCTCTTCCATTCCACGGACTCGGGCGCCACGTTCACCAAGCTGCCGTCGGTCGCCAAGGCGGTGAACGTCGGCTTCGGCAAGGCAGCGCCAGGCCGGTCGTACCAGGCGATCTACACGGTCGCCACGATCGGTGGCGTCACGGGCGTGTTCCGCTCCGACGACACCGGCCAGACGTGGGTCCGCGTCAACGACGACCAGCACCAGTACGGCAACATGGGCGAGGCCCTGACCGGCGACCCCCGCGTCTACGGCCGCGTCTACCTCGGCACCAACGGCCGCGGGATCGTCTACGGCGACACCTCCGGCTGACGCCGCCGCCCGGCGGGTCCACTCCCCTGGGCCCGCCGGGCCAATAGGCTGTCCTCGCGTGCCAGTGGCGAAGGACGACCGGGAGGACCTCATGACGGCGGCAGTGGACCCGGATCGGTCGGAGTGGGATGTCATCGTCCTCGGCGGAGCCGCCGCGGGCGAGAACGCCGCCCAGTACGCGAGCCAGTTCTCCGGCCTGTCCTCGGTGCTCGTGGAGGACCGGCTCCTCGGCGGGGAGTGCTCCTACTGGGCGTGCATGCCCAGTAAGGCGCTCCTCCGGCCCGTGGAGGTGGTGGACGCGGCGGGCCATCTACCCGGTGTGTCCGCGCAACTGGATCCCGCCGGCGTCCTCGCCCGGCGCGACGTCGTGATCAACGGACTGGACGACGCCTCCCAGGTCGCGTGGGCGCTGGACACCGGGATCGACGTGGTCCGCGGCTACGGGCGGCTGGCCGGCGAGCGCACGATCGCGGTGAGCCGTCCGGACGGTTCGGTCAGGACGCTCACCGCACGGCACGCCGTCGTCATCGACACCGGTTCCTGCCCGGCCGTACCGGACGTCCCGGGTCTGCGCGCCGCGCTGCCCTGGACCTCGCGCGACGTGACCACGATGCACGAGGTGCCGCGCCGCGTGGCCGTCCTGGGCGGCGGGGTGGTCGCCTGCGAGGCGGCCACCTGGCTGCGCGGGCTGGGAGCCGAGGTGACGCTCGTCCATCGCGGCGAACGGCTGCTGGCCCGCAACGAGCCGTTCGCGGGCGACCTCGTCGCCGAGGAGCTGCGGGAGTCGGGTGTGCGGCTGCGCCTCGGACGCACCATGTCCCAGGTGAAGCGGTCCGACATCCGTGACACGGGCGAGGGCCGCGTGCACGGCGGAGAGGTGAGCGTGACCCTCGACGACGGCACCGCAGTCGTCGCCGACGAGGTCGTCGTGGCGACCGGCCGCACCCCGAACACCGGCGACATCGGGCTGGAGACCGTCGGCCTGTCCCCCGGCGGGTACATCGACGTCGACGACCAGCAGGGCGTGCGGGGCGCGGACGGCACCTGGCTGTACGCCATCGGCGACGTGTGCGGCCGCGCGCTCCTCACGCACATGGGCAAGTACCAGGCCCGCATCGCCGGCGAGGTCATCGCGGCACGGGCCGCCGGGTCGGCCGACCTGCCGTCCGCCGCGGCCGGGCACGTCGGGGCGCCGCAGGTCGTGTTCACCAGCCCTGAGGTCGGCAGTGCCGGCGTCACCGAACGGCAGGCGCGGGAGGCGGGCCTCGACGTCGAGGTGGTCGAGTACGACCTCGGCGCGCTCGCCGGGACCTATGTCATGCGCGCCGACTACCGCGGCCGCGCGAAGCTCGTCGTCGACCGGGCCGCCGACGTCCTCGTCGGCGCCACGTTCGCCGGCGCCGGGATCGCCGAGCTCGTGCACTCGGCGACCGTGGCCATCGTGGGACGCGTTCCGCTGTCCACCCTGTGGCACGTCGTGCCCAGCTATCCCACCGCCAGCGAGATCTGGCTCCGCCTGCTGGAGACGCTGCGCACGCAACGGCACGCCGGCCGGTAGCCGCTCGGACCGACGAAGCGAGGCCGGAATGCGTTCTCGGCGGCTGGCCGCGATCGTGATCACGCTGATCGCGCTCGGCGTGCTCGCCGGGTGCGGCGGCGGGACGCCGGTCCGGGAGCAGCGCGCCCGGGTCGATGTCGCCGTCCTCGACGACGGGGACGCCCGCGTCGACCTGTACGCGGCGGGGCGGCTCCGCTCGGACGCCGAGGTGCGCGCGCTCGCCGCCCGGATCGGCCGGGAGCTGTTCCCCGGCGCCGGAAACGTCCGCGTCGGCACGCGGAAAGGGCGCGGTGTACCGTTCGCCCGGGCCGAGATCGCCCGCGCCTACCGGACGGGCCGCCGGCCGGTCATGCGGATCGACGCCTCCGGCGCGTTGCGCGAACTCACCGCACGGGGGTTTCACGACACGGCCATGAAACTGCGGCTGCCGCCGGTTTCGGCCACGGTGCGCCCGGATTCGCCCGGACATCGACTGTGGCACCTGCGCAAGGGCGACCCGGCTCCGGTCGTGGACATCGAGATGAAGCCGGAGCCGGGACGCTGGTTCGCCGTCATGGCGCTGCCGGTGCTCGGGGCGCTCGGCGTCGCGCTGGGCTTCTTCGTCCGGCGCCGCGTCCTCGCGCTCCCGGCGGCCGCGCTCGCCGTCTGCGCCGCGATCCTCGCGGTGCCGCTCTCGGCGGGACGGCCCGGCGCCGACCTCGGCGTCGCGGGACTGCTCGGCGGGACGGCGCTGGACGTGGCGTCCGTCGCCCCGCTGACGGCCGTCCCGCTCGGCCTCCCTGCCGCGATGCTGCTCGTCACGGTTGCCGTCCGGCGGCTCGCCGGCCCGGCCGACCGGTACGGGCCCGAGACGCGGCCGCGGGACACCGGCGTCTTCTGGTGACCGCGCGCCCCGATCTCGCGGACCCGGACGGCGCACTCGCCCAGGGTCGATTGATCGTAAACTGAGGGTCATGTCCGGCGATCGTCCCTCGTGCACGTGCGTGATCTGCCGTGACTACGGCGACCGCGGCAGCCTGGACAACTTCCAGCTCCGCACGATCGTGCACATCACGCAGTACGGATGGAGCGTCGTCCTCGTCCACCCGGACGACGAAGGGCCCGGATGGGCGTACACGGTGGGGCTCTGGCACAGCCACCGGGCGCCCGAGCTGGCGATGTTCGGCGGGGACGTGTACGAGACGGAGGAGATCCTCAACAGGCTCGGCCGGGAGACCGCCGAGGGACGCGGCCCGGCGGACGGCGAGCGCCGCGACGGCGTCGTCCGGGGGCAGCAGGCGGCCTTCCGGGACGTCGACCCGCACTGGTACGACGGGATGTTCGGCGGCGCGGTCGCGTTCTACCGGCGCCCCCCGCTGCCGGTCCTCCAGGTCGTCTGGCCGAACCCGCAGGGCCTGTTCCCCTGGCAGCCGGGCACCGAACTGCCGTTCCGGCACTCCCAGCCGTGGCTGTGGCTCGACCCGAAACAGCACCCGGAGGGCGCCTGGACCAGAAGGCTCTCCGACAAACGCGCCGAATGGCGCCTCTGACCTGCGACTTCGCTGGGGCGTGGGCCGCCAGGGCGTACGATCGGCGGGTGTACGGGCCGATCGCCGAGACCATCCGCACCCAGCGGCTCGTCCTGGAGCCGCTGGCGGTCCATCACGCGGACGAGATGGCCCCCGTCCTGGACGACACGCGCCTGCACCGCTACATCGGCGGCGAGCCCCTCTCGCGGGACGAGCTCCGCGCCCGCTACGCGCATCTCGTCGCGGGCCCGGCCCCCTTCCACCAGGAGTACTGGCTGAACTGGATCGTCCGCCGGGTCCGGGACGGGCAGGCCGTCGGCTACGTCCAGGCGACGGTCACGCCCGCGGCGCCGGGGTTCACGGTGACGCCCGCGTCCGCCGGGTCGACGGTCACGCCGGGCCCGCCGCGGCACGTCGCGTCGGTAGCCTGGGTGATCGGCATGCCCTACCAGGGGTTCGGTTTCGCCACCGAGGCCGCCCGCGCGCTGCTGGACTGGCTCCTCGGGCACGGGATCGGGGACGTCGTCGCGACCGTGCACCCGGACAACCGCGCGTCCGAGACCGTCGCGTCCAGGATCGGCCTGCGCCGCACCGCCGAGACCCGCGACGACGAGACCGTCTGGCGCCTCCCCCACGCCACCCCACCGTGACACCCTGATCCGGAACGGTGGGTGAGGGGTGGGGGGTGGGGGCTGGAGGACGGTGGGTAGGCCACAATCGACGGGCCAGGAACGTAGCGGCCGAGGGGTGGAGAGCATGCGGGAGGTTTGGCCCGGGGATCCCTATCCGCTGGGCGCCACCTGGGACGGCACGGGCACGAACTTCGCGCTGTTCTCGGAGGTCGCCCGGCGGGTCGAGCTGTGCCTGTTCGACGACCGCGGGCGCGAGACGCGGCGCGAGCTGCCCGAGGTGGACGGGTTCGTCTGGCACGGCTACCTGCCCGGCGTCGGCCCCGGCCAGCGGTACGGCTACCGGGTGCACGGGCCGTTCGACCCGCGCGAGGGGCACCGCTGCAACCCGTCCAAGCTGCTGCTCGACCCCTACGGGAAGGCGGTGGAGGGCGAGGTCCGCTGGCACGAGTCGCTGTTCTCCTACCGGTTCGCCGACCCCGACGCCCTGAACGAGGACGACAGCGCCCCCTACATGCCGAAGAACGTCGTGGTGAATCCGTTCTTCGACTGGGCGGACGACCGGCCGCCGCGCGTCCCCTACCACGAGAGCGTCATCTACGAGGCGCACGTCAAGGGCCTGACGAAGCTGCACCCCGGCATCCCGGAGGAGCAGCGCGGGACGTACGCGGGACTCGCCCATCCGGTCATGATCGACCATCTGCTGGACCTCGGCGTGACGGCCGTCGAGCTGATGCCGGTGCACCAGTCGGTCCCCGAGCATGCGCTGGTGGCGCGGGGTCTCGACAACTACTGGGGCTACAACACGATCGGGTTCTTCGCGCCGCACAACGCCTACAGCTCGTCCGGGCAGTACGGCGAGCAGGTGCTGGAGTTCAAGGCGATGGTCCGCGCGCTGCACGAAGCGGGCATCGAGGTCATCCTGGACGTCGTCTACAACCACACCGCGGAAGGCGACCACCTCGGGCCGACGCTGTCGTTCCGCGGCATCGACAACGCCTCGTACTACCGGCTGAGGGACGACGACAAGCGCTACCACCTCGACTACACCGGCTGCGGCAACTCGCTGAACGTCCGGAACCCGCACGCGCTGCAGCTCATCATGGACTCGCTGCGCTACTGGATCCTGGAGATGCACGTCGACGGGTTCCGCTTCGACCTCGCCTCGGCGCTCGCCCGTGAGCTGCACGACGTCGACCGGCTGGCCGCGTTCTTCGACCTCGTCCAGCAGGACCCGGTCGTCTCCCAGGTGAAGCTCATCGCCGAGCCGTGGGACGTGGGCGAGGGCGGCTACCAGGTCGGCAACTTCCCGCCGCTGTGGACGGAGTGGAACGGCAAGTACCGCGACACCGTCCGCGACTTCTGGCGCGGCTCGTACGCGACCATGCCGGAGTTCGCGTCCCGGCTGACCGGCTCGTCCGACCTGTACGAGCACAGCGCGCGGCGCCCGTTCGCGTCCATCAACTTCGTCACCTGCCACGACGGGTTCACGCTGACCGACCTCGTCTCCTACCACCACAAGCACAACGAGGCCAACGGCGAGAACAACCGGGACGGGACGGACGACAACCGGTCCTGGAACTGCGGAGTGGAAGGCCCCACCCGCGACCCCGCCGTCCTGGAGCCGCGCGCCCGGCAGCGCCGCAACTTCCTCGCCACGCTGTTCCTCTCGCAGGGCGTGCCGATGCTCTCCCACGGGGACGAGCTGGGCCGCACGCAGCAGGGCAACAACAACGCCTACTGCCAGGACAACGAGATCGCCTGGGTCCGCTGGGAGGACTCGGACGACATGGAGTTCGTCCGCATCCTGTCCAGGCTGCGGCACGACCACCCGGTGTTCCGCCGCCGCCGCTTCTTCACCGGAACGGGCACCGGCGCCGCCGCCGACATCGCCTGGCTCACCCCGGCCGGCGAGACCATGACCGACGAGGACTGGAACGTCGGGTTCGCCAAGTCGCTCGGCGTGTTCCTCAACGGCGACGCCATCACCGAGCCCGACCCGCGTGGCCGCCGCGTCCGGGACGACTCGTTCCTCCTGCTGATCAACGCCGGGTCCGAGCCGGTCGAGTTCACGCTCCCGAGCGCCGAGTACGGCGAACGCTGGGAGTTCACCCTCGACACCGCCGAGCCCGGCACGGTCGGCGAGCGTCCCCGCGTCAAGGCCCGCGACGTCGTCCGGGTCACCGGCCGCGCCCTCCTCGTCCTGAAGAGGGGCTCGTGACCGTCACGCGCGGGTGACCTCCATCGCGGTCAGGAACACGAGGACGAGGGTGGTGACCGCGACCGTCCCGTGGACGGCGACCGCCGTGGCGGGGAACGCCTGCTCCGCGCCCCGGGCGTGCCGCCCGCCGCGTCCGACGAGCCAGCGGGTGAACAGCAGGAAGCCCTGCAGGATGACGATCAGCAGGGCCGCGAACGCGATCCAGGCGTACGCGGCGGCCCCGGTGTCCAGGTAGGCGATCCAGACGGCCAGGCCCGCGACGGCCGCGAGGGGATGCCCCACCACGACCAGGATCGGGAACCGTGTCACCTTCGTCGAGGTTCCCCCGTTGACCATCCAGATGATCAGCAGGTAACCGCCCGCTAAGGCGGCGAGAATCCACGCCCCTAATGCGGCGAACTCCACCCCCCGGCTCCTTTCGTGAAATTCTCATCCCCGTCCCCGTCGCATAGTGTCGCCCTCCAACGCTCCCGGCATGACGGATTCGTACAGATTGATGTACGGCCGGTCACTCGGACGGTCAGATCCGCGCCCGGTAGCGGGCGAAAAGCACGCCCTCATCCAGGTAGAGGGCGGTGGGGTGGAGCGGCACCTCGGCGTCGAGGTCGCCCAGGATGCGGGTGTGGCGCGGGCCGCCGGAGAGTGCCGGGGCGATGTTGAGGCACAGTTCGTCCACCAGGGACGCCCTGATGAGCGCGGTCGCCAGGGACGGGCCGCCCTCGCAGAGAAGATGCTCGTACCCGAGGTCCTCGCGGAGCGTTCTGACAGCGGCGTTCAGATCGACGTCGCCTTCGCCTTCTGCGACGACCTGGATGTGGGGCGGCACCTTCTGCCGGACGTCCCGTGACGTCACCACGATGGTGGGTGTCTCGGCGCCGGTGAACAGCGGGAATGTCCAGTCGAGGTCGAGGGAACGGCTCACGACGACGATGGGCGCCGGGGGCCTGCCGCGGCGCGCGCGCAGATCGTCGCCGAGGCGGGCCGGGCCGAGGCGCCCCGTGCGGACGGTTCCGGCGCCGACGAGGATCGCGTCGGTCAACGCCCGGAGGGTGCGGAAGACGCGGAAGTCGGCGGCGCCGCCGAGGCCGTCCGTCCAGCCCTCGGCGTCGGTGACCGAGCCGTCCACGCTCATGACCATGCCCAGCCTGAGCCCGGGCTGGTCGCCGTAGGCGTCGTACGGGTCGACGCCGGCGGCGGGCTCGGGCAGCAGGCGGCGCATGACCTGCACATTATCGAACCCCCTTTCCCCGCCCGTGATGTCCTTTGTCGGTGCCGGGGCGCAAGATGGGGGGATGGATCTGCCGATCAGCCCGCCGCTGCCGCCGATGCTGGCCAAGGCGGTCAAGACCATGCCCAAGGGCGACCTGCTGTACGAGCCGAAATGGGACGGCTTCCGCTGCATCGTCTTCCGCGACGGCGACGAGGTGGAGTTGTCCAGCCGCGGCGAGAAGCCGCTCACCCGCTACTTCCCCGAGCTGGTCGAGGCGGTCAAGCGCGAACTGCCCGCGCGCTGCGTGGTGGACGGCGAGATCGTGCTGCCGAAGGGGACGCGCCTGGACTTCGACACCCTGCAGCAGCGCATCCATCCCGCCGCGTCGCGGATCAAACTGCTGTCGGAGCAGACCCCGGCCTCGTTCGTGGCGTTCGACCTGCTCGCCCTCGGCGACGAGTCGCTGATGGAGGTGCCGCTCGGCGAGCGGCGGCGGCGGCTCACCGAGACCCTGTCCGGGGTGAAGGCGCCGGTCCACGTCACGCCGGCGTCCGACTCCTACGACCTGGCGCTGCGCTGGTTCGACGAGTTCGAGGGCGCCGGGCTGGACGGCGTCATCGCCAAGCCGCGGGACACCCCGTACCAGCCCGACAAGCGGGTGCTGTTCAAGGTCAAGCACGAGCGGACCGCCGACTGCGTGGTGGCGGGCTTCCGCTGGCACAAGTCCGGCCCGATCGTGGGATCGCTGCTTCTCGGCCTCTACAACGCCGAGGGGCACCTCCAGCACGTCGGCGTCGCGGCCTCGTTCACGATGAAGCGCCGTGCCGAGCTGGTCGAGGAGCTGCAGCCGTACCGGCTGGAGGATCTCTCCGAGCATCCGTGGGCGGAATGGGCGAACCAGACGGAGGCGACCGTCGACCGCATGCCGGGCGCCATCTCCCGGTGGACCGGCAAGAAGGACCTCAGCTGGGTGCCGCTGCGCCCCGACCTGGTCGTCGAGGTGGCGTACGAGGCCATGGAGGGCGACCGGTTCCGGCACACCGCCCGCTTCCGCAACTGGCGCCCCGACCGGACACCGGATTCCTGCACCTACGAGCAGCTGGAGGTGCCGGTGGCCTACGACCTGGACGACATTTTCAGCGGCCCGGCGACGAATCCGCGCGTCGACCGCTGAGGACCCGGCGGCCAGGCGGTGGGCCCCGCGGCCGGGACGCGTGCGGCGCGTCCCGGCCGCGCGACGTCAGGGCTGGGTCTCGTTGTCGATGGTCTGCTGGATCAGCTGCCGCTCCGACTCGGCGGCCAGCTTCGGCGACACGTAGGGGCGCAGGTAGGTCTGGTGGACGCCGGGGACGCGGTCCTCGACGACGAACGTCGCCTTGGTGGAGATCGCGGCACCGGGCGTCCGGACGGTCGGGAGCGTCTTGAAGTCGGCCTTCATCTCCTCCTTGCCGATCTTCGTCAGCACGTATCCGCGCTGGTTGTTGTAGAAGCGCAGATGCGGGTTGATCTTGAGGAAGGGCTGGGCGGCGGGGTCGGAGTCCGTGCCGTCGCCGGTGCTGGTGATGGAGGTGCACACGAGCTCGGAGCCGACGGTCCTGGAGTTCGGGTCGTCGTAGTCGGCCTTGAGGTCGCTCGCCCAGTGGGCGTGCACGTCACCGGTGAGCACGACCGGGTTGCGGACCTTGGCGTCCAGCCACCCCTTGGTGATCCGGTCCCGGGACGCGGCGTAGCCGTCCCAGGCGTCCATGGAGGTCTTCTTGACGGGCCCGGCGGTGTTGTCGCGCTGGGCGAAGAACACCTGCTGGCCGAGGACGTCCCAGCGGGCGGTGGAGCGGCGGAAGCCGTCGAGCAGCCATTTCTCCTGCTCGTTGCCGGTGATGGAGCGCTTCGGGTCGGTGGCCTCGGGGCAGTCCTTGTAGCCGTCGCCGCAGCCCTGGTCGTCCCGGAACTGGCGGGTGTCCAGCATGTGGAAATTGGCGAGCCGGCCCCACTGCACGCGCCGGTAGGCCTGGATGTCGGGTCCCTTCGGGATGGACCGGCGGCGCAGCGGCATGTTCTCGTAGTACGCCTGGAAGGCGGCGGCGCGCCGGGCGCGGAACTCCTCGTAGGAGGGCGTGTCCGAGCCCTCCTCGGGGATGTAGCCGGCCCAGTTGTTCTCGACCTCGTGGTCGTCGAACACGACGAGCCACGGAGCGGCCTCGTGCGCGGCCTGCAGGTCGCGGTCCGACTTGTACTGGGCGTGCCGCAGCCGGTAGTTCGCGAGCGTCACGGTCTCAGGGCCCTCGTGGTCGCGGACGTTGCCGCCCGGGATGGTGTAGACGCCCTTCTTGTACTCGTACTGGTAGTCGCCCAGGTGCAGGATCAGATCCGGGTGTTCCTCGGCGAGCCGCCGGTACGCGGTGAAGTAGCCGTGCTCGAACTGGGAGCACGACACGAAGGCCATGGCGAGGGCGGGGCCGAAGGTGGCGGGGTGCGGGGCGGTGCGGGTCCGCCCGGCCGGGGAGACGTGGTCGTCGACGCGGAAGCGGTACCAGTAGTCGCGTCCCGGGCGCAGCCCGTTCAGCTCGACGTGGACGGAGTGGGCGGACTGGGGCCGGGCGGCGGCGGTGCCGCGGCGTTCGACGCGGCGGAAGCGCGGGTCGGACGAGACCTCCCAGCGCACCGGGATCGTGCGGGCCGGCATGCCGCCGAGGCCGTCCTCGGCGTGGGGGTCGAGGGCCAGCCGGGTCCAGAGGACGAATCCGTCCGGGCCGGGATCACCGGAGGCGACGCCGAGCGTGAACGGGTCGCCGGGGAGGGCACGGGTGCGAAGGGCCGCGTTGGCGGCGGTTCCGGGGGCGATGGCGACGGCGGTGGCGAGTCCGCTGGTGACCAGGAAGGTGCGCCGGTTCAGCGGGCGGGCGAAGTCGGCCATGGAGGAGCGACCTTTCGGAGGGGTCCGGCAGCGATCGCCGGACAGCCTCACGAAGATCGGTGACCTCGGGGCACCGCGCGGATGACGCCCGCCACAACAAAGACGAGCTTTTGGGCGGCGCTAGAAGATCATGCGGCGCGGGAGGAAGGATGGTAAGCTTGCAGATCGCGACTTGCGCACAAATAGCTCCATCCTATGAATAGGAGTGTAGCCGAGGCATGGGACTCCGTCAAGCCGACGCTGTCAACCCGGAACGGGAAGAAAAATCGCGGCAGGCCGCCGTGCGCACCGAGCAGGAGTACGTGTCCCGCGTGTACGCGCTGCTCGACGCCGAGCGGGAGAGCGCCGAGTCCGCGCTGCGCCAGGGCCCGGCGACGGGCGGCGGGGCCGCGTTCCAGGCGCGGCTGGAGAGCGCCGTCGCCACCGACGAGGCCGCCCGGCGGCTCGCCCGGCTCGGCGGCGTCGAGCAGGGCCTGTGCTTCGGCCGGATCGATCACCGCGCCGACGCCGACGGCCCCGGCGACACGTTCTACATCGGCCGGATCGGCCTCCGCGACGCGGAGCACGAACCCGTCCTGATCGACTGGCGCGCCGCCGCGGCCCGCCCGTTCTACACCGCGACGCCGGGCGCCCCCGGCACGCTCGCGCGCCGGCGCCACCTGCACCTGCGCCACCGCGAGGTCGTCCGGCTGGACGACGAGGTGTTCGACCTGGAGGGCCTGGAGGAGTCGGAGCGCGGCGGCGTCGTGGGCGAGGCCGCCCTCCTCGCCACCCTCCGCCGCCGCCGGACGGGCCGGATGAGCGACGTGGTCGCGACCATCCAGGAGGAGCAGGACCAGGTGATCCGCTCGGGCCTGCACGGTGTGCTGGTCGTCCAGGGCGGGCCCGGCACCGGCAAGACGGTCGCCGCGCTGCACCGGGCCGCGTATCTCCTGTACACGCACCGGGACGTCCTCGAACGCCGCGGGGTGCTCGTCGTCGGCCCCAACGCCACGTTCCTCCGCTACATCGAGCAGGTCCTTCCGGGTCTGGGCGAGACCGATGTCGCCCTGGCCACGGTCGGCGAGCTGTATCCGGGGCTCAAGGCGACGGCCACCGAAACGCCCGCGGTCGCCGTCATCAAGGGTGACCTTCGCATGGCGGACCTCGTGCAAGCGGCCGTTCACGACCGGCAGCGCGTGCCTTCTGGCGGCCTCCATCTCGACGTGGAGGGCCTCACTCTCGTCGTGGACGCCGAAAAGTGCGAGCAGATCCGTGACCGTGCCCGTGGCCTGCGCCTCCCCCACAACGTTCAGCGGCGCCGCTTCGTCCACGACATGCTGGAGGCCCTCGCCGTCAACCGGGCCGAGCAGTACGAGCGCATCATGGACGAGCCCTTGGAGGAGATGGCCAAATCGGGCGGGCTCCCCGACTGGATTCAGGAACTCATCGACGAGGCCGAAGACGAACCCCTCCTGGACGAGACGGACCTCCGCCTGGCCAAGGAAGCCCTCTGGCAGGACCCGGCCGTCCGGCAGGCCCTGAACGAGCTCTGGCCCAGACTGACACCGCAGCGGTTGCTCAGCGACCTCTACGACTCCCCCGAGACCCTCGCCCGCCTCGGCGCCCAGGTGGGCCTTGCCGACTGCACGCTCCTGCAGCGTCCGCCCCGGTCCCCGTGGACGGTCCCGGACGTCCCCCTCCTCGACGAGGCCGCCGAGCACCTGGGCAAGGACGACTCCGCCGACAGGGCCCGGCAGCGCGCCGCCGACGCCGCCCGCGCCGAGGAGGAGCGCTACGCCCAGGAGGTCATCGAGGCCGCCGGCACCACGAACCTGCTTTCCGCGGCCGACGTGATCTCCGCCGGCGCCCTCGCCGACCGCCACAACGCCGACGGCCCGTTCCTCACCACCGCCCAGCGCGCCAAGGCCGACCGCGAATGGGCGTACGGCCACGTCATCGTGGACGAGGCGCAGGAACTCTCCGAGATGGCCTGGCGCACGGTGATGCGCCGCGTCCCCACCCGCTCGCTCACCGTCGTCGGCGACATCGCCCAGACCGGCAACGCGGCGGGCGCCGCGTCATGGGGCCAGATGCTCGACCGCTACGTCCCGGGCCGCTGGCGCGAGCAGCGCCTCCTCGTCAACTACCGCACCCCGGCCGCCATCATGCGGGTCGCCGCCGACGTCCTCGCCGCCGTCGCCCCGGGCGAGACCCCGCCCGAACCCGTCCGCGACGACGGCCCGCCCCCTGCCGCGATCGCGCTGCCGGTGGCCGAACTGCCGTCGCTCGTCGGCTCGGAGCTGTCCCGCATCGCGGGCGACGACGACATCGGCGGCGCGTTCAAGGAGGGCCGCCTCGCCGTCATCACCTCCGGAGCCCGCCGCACCGCCGTCCTGGACGCCCTCCCGGACGCCGCCGTGGGCGCCACCCCGGAGGCGCTCGACTCCCCCACCGTCGTCCTCACCGCGGAGGAGGCCAAGGGCCTGGAGTTCGACTCCGTCATCGTCGTCGACCCGTCCGGCGTCCTCACCGAGTCCCCGAAGGGCGGTCAAGATCTCTACGTGGCGCTGACCAGGGCGACCCGCCGTCTGACGATCGTCCACGACCACGACCTCCCGCCCCTCCTAGCGGCCCTGGAGTAGGCCCGCCAGGGTCAGGTGGAGCTCGGTCTCGATGATCCGGCCAGCGGCCGCGGGGTCGCCGGCGCGGATCGCCTCCACCAGGGCGGCGTGGGCGTCCCGGCCGTGGGCGGTGTCGGACTCGCGGACGTCCACCAGGGTGACGAGGTCGAGAAGGCCGTCGCGCAGGACCGGGACGAACCCGGCGAAGAGGTCGGCGAGGACCGGGTTGTGCGCGGCGGCGATGACGGCGGTGTGCAGGGCGATGTCGGCGTCGATGAACGCCTCGACGGCCGGGCCCGCGAACGCCTCGTCGCGGGCGGCGAGCGCCCGGTCGAGGGCGGTGAGGTCGGCGGCGGTCCGGCGCTCGGCGGCGAGCTCGGCGGCGCGGACCTCCAGCATGGTGCGGATCTCGTAGACGTCGGCGACGGAGGCGCGGCGGAGCCGGGCGGGCCAGTCCTCGTCCGGCTCGGTCGCGATGACGAAGACGCCGGCGCCCTGGCGGGCCTGGACGAGGCCGGCGCCGGCCAGGGCGCGCAGCGCCTCGCGGACGGTGGAGCGGCCCACGCCCAGTTCTCTGGCCAGCGTCGTCTCCCCTGGGAGCTTCGTCCCGACCGGCCATGCACCGCCGGCGATCTGGTCGCGGAGACGCTGCGCGGCCTGCTCGACGAGCGGACTGGGCCGAAGGCGGCCGAGGGGCATGTGGTTCCTCCAGGACGACGAGCCTCCAGGCTAGCCGCCCCTCAGCTTGTCTGAGGAGTTGATGTGTGATTGGGTGTGCCGCGTGTCGTGGCGAGTTCTTCTTCTCGGTCGCCGCGGCGGGGCCTGATCCGGACCGGCACCCCGCCGCGGGGTCCGGTGCTGCCGGTCGTCCGGCGATCGCAAAAGGACAAGCCCCAATGAACTTCCCGACTCTGCGCACCCCGTCCGGCCCGGTTCCGGAGGGCGCGCCCTTCTGGAATCCGCAGCGCGGCAGCTCAATGCCGTTCCACCGCTACCGCTCCGTTCACGAGCGCGTGCCGTCCCCCGTGCCGGTGATCGAGCGCACCTGGCCGTCCAGGCGCATCGAGAGCGCGCCGCTGTGGGTGCCCGTCGACCTGCGGGACGGCAACCAGGCCCTGGCCGAGCCGATGGACACCGCCCGCAAGCGCCGCATGTTCGACCTCTTCGTCGCGATGGGGTTCAAGGAGATCGAGGTCGGCTACCCGTCCGCCAGCCGGACCGACTTCGACTTCGTCCGGCACCTGGCGAAGGCGGGGCTGCCGGACGACGTGACGCCCGTGGTGTTCACACCGGCCCGCAGGGACCTGATCGAGCGGACCTTCGCGTCGATCGAGGGACTGCCCCGGGCGGTCGTGCACCTGTACACGGCGACGGGCCCGGTATGGCGGGACGTCGTGCTGGGTGCCGGCCGGGACGGAGTGCGGAAGCTGATCCTCGACGGGGCGGCGGACGTGGCCCGGCTCGCCGGGCCGGGCGTGCGGTTCGAGTTCTCGCCCGAGACGTTCAACGTCACCGAGCCCGACTACGCGCTGGAGGTGTGCGACGCGGTCACCGCGCTCTGGGACGCCTCCCCCGACCGTCCGGTGATCCTGAACCTGCCGGTCACGGTCGAGATCGCCACGCCGAACGTGTACGCCGACCAGATCGAGTACATGCACCGCAACCTGGCCCGGCGCGACGCGGTCATCCTGTCCGTCCACCCGCACAACGACCGCGGGACGGGCGTGGCCTGCGCGGAGCTGGCGCTGCTGGCGGGCGCGCAGCGGGTCGAGGGCTGCCTGTTCGGCAACGGCGAGCGGACGGGCAACGTCGACCTGGTCACGCTGGCGATGAACCTGCACGCCCAGGGTGTCGACCCGCGGATCGACTTCTCCGACATCGACGAGATCCGCCGGACGGTCGAGTACTGCAACCGGCTGCCCGTCCACGAGCGGCACCCGTACGGCGGCGACCTGGTGTACACGGCCTTCTCCGGGACGCACCAGGACGCCATCGGCAAGGGCATGGCCCTCCACGCGCGGCGCGCCGAGGAGAGGGGCGTGTCTCCGGAGGAACTGGCGTGGGACGTCCCGTACCTGCCGATCGACCCGGCCGACGTGGGCCGCGGCTACGAGGCCGTCATCCGCGTCAACAGCCAGTCCGGGAAGGGCGGGATCTCCTATCTCCTGAAGACGGAGTACGGCCTGGATCTCCCGCGCCGCCTGCAGATCGAGTTCTCCCAGGTCGTCCAGCGGGCGACGGACGGCAGCGGCGAGGAGATCACGGCGGCCGAGCTCTGGGACCTGTTCCGCGCCGAGTACCTGGACCGGTCCGACGGCGGCCCGGTGAGGCTCGCCGGGTGGCGGACGTCGCACACCGGCGCTCTTCCGGGGGGTGTGGGGGGTCGCCCCCCACAGAAGACAGGTCCGGCGCGGCACGACTTCACCGGCGTCATCCGCGTCGGCGGGAGTGAGCGCGAGTACACCGGTTCGGGGAACGGTCCGCTGGACGCCCTCACCGACGCCCTGGCGGCCGCCGGGATGAAGGTGGACGTCCTGCAGTACGCCGAGCACTCGACCGAGGCCGGCCCCGACGCCAGGGCCGCCGCCTACGCCGAGTGCCGCGTTGACGGCGTCACGTCCTGGGGCGCCGGCCACGACACGTCGGTGCTCACCGCCTCGGTCCAGGCCGTCCTGTCGGCGGTGAACCGCGCGAAGACCGTCTAGCGGCGCCGCCGCAGGGGGCGCCGCCAGGACAGGCCGGTCCCGGGGATGCGGAAGGTCATCTCCCGGCGCCCGTCCGCCGAGTGGCTGTACCGGGCGCCGCGCGTCCCGACGCTGTGGCCGACGCCCTTCTTCGAGAAGTTGATCCGGAACGGTCCCATCCGGACTGATTTTCGATAGCTCCAACCCATGGGGACGGGGATGCCCGGCGAAGAGGCCGGGCATCCCCGCCCTCCTTCACGGCCGGACCGAGAACCGGAATACGGATCGACCGTTGCCCGCAAGGGCAGGAGGTGACCAAAACCGGCCCGAGTTCGTCGTGCGCCGCCCTTTACCCGCCGTTGCGGGGCGAGGAACCTGTGCCCCGTCGGAGATCATTTTCATTCCCGGAGGTGCGGGTTGGCCAGGCGACCCCTGAGACGAACCCGGCGGACGATGACGGTGGCCGTGCTGACCGGCGCGGCGCTCACCGGCGCGGGCGGCGGCGCGACGGCGCTGGCCCAGCCGTCCCCCAAGATCGTGGTGAAGGACGGCGTGACCCAGCCCGTCTTCTCCTACAAGGACGCGATCCGCGAGCACGTCTACGTCGAGTCCGGCGTGGACAGCGACGGAGACGGCAAGAAGGACCGCGTCAACGTCGACATCATCCGGCCCAAGGAGACCGACCACGGCCTCAAGGTGCCGGTGATCATGGATGAGAGCCCGTACTACGACAACGCCGGGCGCGGCAACGAGAGCGAGCGCAAGACCTACGACGCCAACGGGAACCCGGTGAAGTTCCCGCTGTTCTACGACAACTACTTCGTCCCGCGCGGGTACGCGTTCCTCGCCGTGGACATGGTGGGGACGACCCGCTCGGACGGCTGCCCGGTCAGCGGCGGGCCGACGGACGTCCTCGGCGGCAAGGCCGTGGTGGACTGGCTCAACGGGCGCGCCAAGGCGTACCGGCCGGACGGGAGCCCGGCGAAGGCGACCTGGACGACCGGCCGCACCGGCATGATCGGCAAGTCGTACGACGGGACGCTCGCCAACGGCGTCGCCGCGACCGGCGTCGAGGGGCTGGAGACGATCGTCCCGATCTCGGCGATCAGCAGCTGGTACGACTACAGCCGGATGAACGGCGTGAAGTACACCGACGACGAGCAGCCCTGGCTCGCCGACTACGTCGACACCGACCCGCCCGCGAAGTGCGCCGCCGTGAACGCCGGGCTCGACCGGGGCGAGGACGACGCGACCGGCAACTACAACGCGTACTGGAAGACCGCCGACTACCGGGACGGGACGATCGCCCGCGCGTCCCGCGTCCGCGCGAGCATCTTCGCGGCCCACGGCGTCAACGACCTGAACGTCAAGGACGACAACTTCGCCGAGTGGTGGAACGCACTCGCGCGGCGCGGCGTGCAGCGCAAGGTGTGGCTGACGCAGCGCGGCCACGTCGACCCGTTCGACACCCGGCGGGACGCGTGGGTCGCGATCCTGCACAAGTGGTTCGACCACGAGCTGCAGAAGGTCCCCAACGACGTCATGGAGCAGCCGCGCGCCGACATCGAGGTCGGCCCGGACCAGTGGATCACCCAGCGGGACTGGCCGTCCCCGGGCGCGCGCACCATCACCCTCCGCCCCGGCGCGAACGGCACGCTGGGCCTGAAGCAGGCCGCCGGGGGCACGACCGCCACCTTCGCCGACGCCGCCGGCCCGCAGGGCGCGGGCTACCCCGAGGACGCGATGGTCTCCGACCCGACGGCCTCCCAGCCCTACCGGGCCGCGTTCGTCTCGGCCCCGCTGCCGAAGACCGGCCGCCTGTCCGGGACCCCGGACGCCCGCCTGCGGATCAAGCTGGACGAGCCCACGGCCGACCTCACCGCCCTGCTCGTCGACTACGGCGACGACACCCGTGTGAACTACCTCGGCCCCGGCTCCGGCATCCGGACGCTGACCACCGAGGACTGCCACGGTGAGAGCACGCCCGCCGACGACGCCTGCTACAAGCAGACCCAGGTCACGACGGTCACCTCACCGGTGAACGTGGTCGCCCGCGGCTGGCTCGACGCCCAGAACGACCGGTCGCTGAGCCGCCCGTCGCCGCTGGAGCCGGGCCGCTACTACGACGTCCGCTGGGGGACGCTCAGCCAGGAGTACCTGCTCAAGAAGGGCCACCGGCTGGCCCTCGTCCTCGCCGGGACGGACGCCGACTACAACTTCGACACGCCGACCGGCGCCCAGGTGACGGTGGACCTGCGCGGCAGCTCCATCCGCATCCCGGTCGTCGCGGCCGAAGAGGGCGTGACCGCCCTGGTCGCCCCGCCGCAGCCCGCCGAGACCTGGCGCGGCCCGTCCAAGGTCACCCTCCCCGTCCAGGAGCGCAAGCTCTACTGACCCGCCCCGAGGCCCGCCGCCCCCGCGCGGCGGGCCTCACGCACGTCTCAAACCTCGACGCTCTCGCCGGGCCCGAGCAGGTGGAGGCGGTCGGCGAGGGCGGCCTTGTCGAAGGCGGGCGGGATCGTGTCGCGCCCCTGGGAGAAGTGCGCCCAGCCTTCGAAGTGCAGCGGGACGATGTGGGCGGCGCCCAGGATGGTGGCCGCCTCGGCGGCGTCCTCGCTGGTCAGCGTCAGGTAGGCGTCGCCCAGGAGCGGGGTCTGGGCTCCGCCGGCGAAGAGGACGGCCACGTCGAACGGGGCGAACCGCCCGGCGACGGCACGGACCACGGCCAGGGACGCGTTGTCGCCGCTCACATAGGTGGTGGGCAGCCCTTCGCCGGACAGGACGAAGCCGGTGACCGGGCCCGTGAGGTGCTCGGTGCCGTCCGGGCCGTGCTGGGCCGGGACACCGGTGACCCGGAGCGTCCCGCCGTCCGGCCGGGGCAGGTCGACATGCTCCCAGTTCGGCAGCGCACGGGCGGTGCCGCCGAGGCGTCCGGCGCCGGCCTCCGTCGTCAGGGTGAGCGGGACCCCGGCCAGGTAGGCGCGGCCGCCGGTGTCCAGGTTGTCCGGGTGCTGGTCGTGGGACAGGAGCACCGCGTCGACCGGGCCGATCTCGTCCGGGCCGAGGATGGGTTCGGCGGTTTTGGTCAGCTTCCGGGAACCGATCGGGTAGTCGCCGGGCGCGTCGAACGTCGGGTCGACGACGAGCCGCATGCCACCGGTCTCCAGGATCGCGCTCGGACCGCCGAGATACCGGACGTTCAACGAGGGCATTGCGCCGCCTTCAGGTCGATCACGTGGTCTTGCCGTAATCGCTGGGCGGCACCGGAAATTCCCGGTGATCAGTGGTTGTCGGTGTCCTTGCTCGGCTGGACGCGTTTGGGCTCGCCGGGCATCTTCGGGTAGTTCGGGGGGTACGGCATGTCGCCGAGGCCATGGTCCGCCTCGTCGCGGTCGGCCATTTCGAGGAGCGCCTCAAGGGAGAACGACTCGTCGTCGATGGACGCGTGGAGATCGCCGACCTTGGCGAAGCGGTCGGGCATGGTGGCGATGGTGAAGTCGTGCGGGTCGGCGTCGGGCAGCTCGTCCCAGGTCACCGGGGCGGAGACGGGGGCGTGCGGAGCCGGGCGGACGCTGTACGCGGAGGCGATCGTGCGGTCGCGCGCGTTTTGATTAAAGTCGATGAAGATCTGTTCCCCCCGTTCCTCCTTCCACCATTTCGTGGTGACCTCGGCGGGGACGCGGCGCTCCACCTCGCGGCCGAACGCGAGGGCGGCCCGGCGCACCTCGGTGAACGTCCAGCGGGGCTCGATGCGGACGTAGATGTGCACGCCGCCCTTGCCGGACGTCTTCACGTAACCGGTGTAACCCAGCTCCGACAGCAGGTCGCGGGCCGGGCCGAGAGCCACCCTGACGGCGTCGGAGAAGTCGGTGCCGGGCTGCGGGTCGAGGTCGATCCGCAGCTCGTCCGGATGATCGACGTCGCCCTTGCGGACGGGCCACGGGTGGAACGTCAGCGTGCCGAGGTTCGCCGCCCAGGCGATCACGGCGACCTCGGTCGGGCAGACCTCGTCGGCGGAACGTCCGCTGGGGAAGGCGATCCGGGCGGTCTGCACCCAGTCGGGCGCGCCCTTCGGGATGCGCTTCTGGTAGAACGCGTCGGACTTGCCGGCGCCCATGCCGGCCTGGCCACGGGCGTAGTCCTCGCGGGTGGCCATCTTGGCGCCCTCGAAGACGCCGGCCGGCCAGCGTTCCAGGGTCGTCGGCCGGTCGCGGGTGGCGCGCAGGATCCCCTCTCCCACGGCAACGTAGTACTCCACCAGCTGCCGCTTGGTGTAGCCGTGCTCCGGAAAGTAGACCTTGTCGGGATTGGTCACCTTGACGAGCCGATCCCCGACCGGGATCTCGATGAAGGGCGAGGCCATGGCAGCACGCTAACCCACTCGTCCGACAAGGTGGCGGGTACCGTCGTGAGTATGGAGAAGATCCGCAAGAGCGAGGACGAGTGGCGGGCGCGGCTCAGCCCCGAGGAGTACCACGTGCTGCGCGAAGCGGGCACCGAGAAGCCCTTCACCGGCGAGTACACCGACACCAGGACCGTCGGCGTGTACCGGTGCCGCGCCTGCGGGACGGAGCTGTTCCGGTCCGGTGCCAAGTTCGAGAGCCACTGCGGCTGGCCGTCGTTCTTCGAGCCGTCGGAGTCCGACGCCGTCATCCTGATCGAGGACGGCTCGCTCGGCATGGTCCGCACCGAGGTGCGGTGCGCCGCCTGCGACTCGCACCTCGGCCACGTCTTCCACGGCGAGGGTTACGACACCCCGACCGACGACCGCTACTGCATCAACTCGATCTCGCTCACGCTCGAACCCGCCGGCTGACCCCGAGCCCGGCAAGGCGACCCCGGTGGACGCCCGGACGCGGGTCCTCCGCGAGATCCCCCGCATCGGGCGCCGCTCGGCCAGGTGATCGCGGCGGCGCCTGCTAGCGGGTCTCGGGGACCTCGCAGTCGTCCTTGTCGCTCTGCTTGTTCGCGAGGACGACGCTGCCGTTGTCGTCGCTCTTGCCGTGGACGAAGACGCGCGGTTCGTCGTCGCCGCCGTCCTCCAGGAACTGGGTCGTCCACTTGCACAGGTCGAGGGCGGGCTTGGAGTTCTCGTCCTCCTCGCCCAGGTCCGTGTAGACGCGGACGAAGCTGCCGCTGCGGCGGACGTCGGTGACGTGCTTGACGACCTTCCCGTCCGGGTCCTTGGTCTCGAAGTACGGCACCGCGTCGGTGATCTCGTCGGGGTCCCCCGCGGCCGCGAGGCTCTCGTGCGTCGACGGGGAGGCGGCGGCGCTGCGGACGGCGGCGGCGCGGGGCGCGGGCTCCGCGCCGCCGGGCAGCGCCAGCACACCGGCCGTCGCGACCGCCGCCACAGCCGCGGCCGCCGTGCCGGCGGCGGCCAGCCGGCGCCGCCGCGACCCTCGCACGGACGCGATCAGGCGGTTCCAGCGGATCGCGAATGCGGACGGCGGCCTCGCGTGCCGTCCGCGGGAGTGGCTGCCGGGAGACTTGGTCACGGACGGCACCTTACTGCTGATTCGCCCCGTCCTCCGCCGGGTCGGGCGATGTGCCGCTAGGCGAGGCCGGCGACGAGCTCGGCGACCGGCTTGCGGCGGCCGGTGTAGAACGGGATCTCGAGGCGGGTGTGCAACCGCGCCTTCGCGCCGCGCAGGTGGCGCATCAGGTCGACGATGCGGTGCAGTTCGTCGGCCTCGAACGCGAGCATCCACTCGTAGTCGCCGAGCGCGAAGGCCGACACGGTGTTGGCCCGGACGTCGGGGTAGTCGCGCGCCATCATGCCGTGCTCGGCGAGCATCGCGCGGCGCTCCTCGTCCGGCAGCAGGTACCACTCGTAGGACCGGACGAACGGGTACACGCAGACGTAGTCGCGCGGCTCCTCGTCGGCGAGGAACGCGGGAATGTGGCTCTTGTTGAACTCGGCAGGACGGTGCAGCGCCATCTGCGACCACACCGGCTCGCTCGCGCGGCCCAGCGCCGTCCGGCGGAACCGGGTGTAGACCTCCTGGAGGTCGTCGGACGTGGGGGCGTGCCACCAGAACATGAAGTCGGCGTCCGCGCGCAGGCCGGCGACGTCGTAGGCACCGCGCGTGGTGACGTCCTTCTGGGCCGCCTGGTCGAGGAGGTCCTGGACCTCGGCCGCGTCCTTCTCGCCGACGGTGCCCGGGTTCGCGACCCGGAAGACCGACCACATGGTGTAGCAGATGACGTTATTGAGTTCGCGTGCCTTCGGCTTGCCCGCCGGCTCGGTCATGATCCACTCCTTCTCGACTGCGCAGATGGTCCAGCACCCGGGTCGCCGCCGCGCGCGCCGAGGCGATGCACGCGGGGACGCCGAGGCCGTCGTAGGCGGCGCCGGCGACGGCCAGCCCCGGCTCACCGGCGACTGCGGCCCGGATCTTGGCCACGCGGTCGGCGTGGCCCACGTTGTACTGCGGGAGGCCGCCGCCCCACCGGGTCACCCGGCTCTCCACCGGGAGCTCGGTGACGCCGCACGTCGCGCCGAGCTCGGCCATGGCGGTCGCGGTGAGCTCCTCGTCGGCCCGCTGGAGCGTGTGCTCCTCGCCGAACCGCCCGATGGAGCAGCGGACCGCGATGACACCGGGGTCACGGTCGCGCAGGTGAGGCCATTTTACCGAGCTGAAGGTGACGGCCTTGACCCCTCGGCCGCCGTTGTCCGGGGCGCTCTCCACGCCCGGGACGAGGTAGCCGCTGCCCTCCGGCGGCCGCGGGAACGCGGTGGCCCGGTAGGCGAGCGTGATGATCGCCATGCTGGCGTACTCGATGCCGGCCAGCTCCCGCGCGGCGGCGGGCACGTCCGGCTTCAGCAGCCGGGAAGCGGGGGCCGCCGGGACCGCGATCACCACCGCGTCGGCGTCGAGGTACTCGGGGGCGCGGGCCGGGCCGATGGTGAGCCGCCAGCCGTCCGCGCGGCGGCGCAGCTCACGGACCATCGCGCCGGTCCGGACCGTCCCGCCGGCCTCGGCGAGGTCGGCGGCGACCAGGTGCGGGAGCGTGCCGAGGCCGTCCGGCAGCGTGGCGAACACCGGGCCGGGGTCCTTGGGCGCCGCGTCCCTGATGCCCTGGACGGCGCTGATCAGCGACCGGTGCGCGCGCGCCGCGGCGGCGACGGCGGGGAGGGTGGAGTCGAACGACAGCAGCTCGGCGCGTCCCGCGTAGACGCCGCCGAGCAGCGGCTCGACGAGCCGGTCGACGACCTCGCGGCCGAGGCGGGCGCCGATGAAGTCGGCGACGGACACGTCCGCGCCGCGCGGCGTCTCGGGCAGCACCAGGTCGAGCGGGACGCGCGCCAGCCCGGCCGGCGACAGCACCTGCGAGGCGGCCAGCGCCTTCAGGTCGGACGGGACGCCCATCACCTGCCCGGACGGGATCGGCCGGAGCGCGCCGCGGCTGAGGATCGCCGAGGATGTGGTGCCGGGGTTCACGAGGTCGCCGGAACGGCCGAGGTCGCGCACCAGGTCCAGGCCCTCGGGGCGGCGGGCGAGCATCGACTCGGCGCCCTCGTCCACCGGGACGCCGGCGATGTCGCCGACCCGCAGCTTGCCGCCGATGTCCGGGGAGCCCTCCAGGACGGTCACCCGCAGGCCGCCCCGGGCGAGCAGGCGCGCGGCGGCGAGGCCCGCGATGCCGCCCCCGACGACAACGGCATGGGACGTGGTCATGGCCCCAGCCTCCCAGACGTCCCGCCGCACCGCGCACCGGGGCGGCGGGCACAGCGCCCCGCACGGGGCCGGGCCGTGACCGGCGCGTGCCCTCTCCGTGCCCGCATCGCGATCCGGTCCGCGGAACGGTGATCCACGTCACCCCGTCCAAGCCCTATGCGGATCGTCAGGAGCATCACCTGCGCACTGGTCGTCCTGCTGCTGGCCGGGGTCATGGCCGCATGCAGCGGCGGCGGCGACTCCGGGACGTCCTCGGAGGCGGCCGATCGGGCCGGCGCCGGCGCACCGGCCGGAGCGAGCGGCACCCGCGGCGAGGCGGGCCCTTCCCAGCCGGGGGCGCAGAAGTCGCCGCAGGCGCCGCTGCCCACCGGGCATGAGGTCGTCCACACCGCGGACCTGCGGATCAGGGCCGGGGACGTGGAGGCCGCCGCCGGCAAGGCCAAGCAGCTGGTCGCGGCGGCGGGCGGATACGTCGAACGGGAGTCGACCTCCAGCGACCCGGCGCGCTCGGAGATCGCGCTGAAGATCCCCGGCGACCGGTACACCGACGTGCTGAACCAGCTGAGCACGCAGCTCGGCACGAAGCTCTCGCTCAGCCAGCAGGCCGAGGACGTCACCGGCGAGGTCGCCGACGTCGACGCGCGGGTGCGGTCCGCCAAGGCCGCGCTGGAGTCGTTCCGCAAGCTGCTCGACCGCGCGGGCTCGGTCGGCGAGGTGATCAACGTCGAGCAGGAGATCGCCGAGCGGGAGGCCGACCTGGAGGCGCTGCAGGCCCGCCAGAGGTCGCTGGCGCACCGGACGCAGTACGCGACCGTGACCGTGACGGTCGTGACCAAGCCCACGCCGCCGAAGAGGGACGAGCCCCGCGGCGGTTTCGCCGGCGGGCTGGAGAGCGGCTGGCACGCGTTCACCGCGTTCGTCGGAGGCGTCGCCGCCGTGCTGGGCTGGCTGCTGCCGTTCCTCGTCACGGCCGCCGTGATCGGGATCCCGCTGCTGGCGCTCCGGAACCGCCTCCGCGACCGTCGCCGCGGCGCCAAGGGCGACCGCGCGGACGGCGAGCCCGGACCGGAGCCGGAGAAGGCCGTGGCCGGTGCCGCTGCCGATGAAGAGGCTCCGCAGGGCCCGCCGCCGGCCTAGGACGCGTCCTCGGTGCTCGCCTCGTGGACGAGGTCCGCGAGGCGGGCCAGGACGTCCGGGTCCGTGGACGGCGTGACGCCGTGCCCCAGGTTGAAGACGTGCCCCTCGGCGGTGCGGCCGCGGGCCAGCACGTCGCGGGCGCGGCGTTCGACGGTCTCCCACGGCGCGAACAGGATCGCCGGGTCGAGGTTGCCCTGCAGGGCCTTGCCCGGCTCGACGCGGCTGACGGCCTCGTCTAGCGGCACCCGCCAGTCGACGCCGACGACGTCCGCCCCGGCCTCGCCCATCGGGCCGAGCAGCTCGCCCGTCCCGACGCCGAAGTGGATGCGCGGGACGCCGAGCGGCTCGACCTCGGCGAAGATGCGGCGGGTGTGCGGGAGGACCGACTCCCGGTAGTCCTGCGCGGCGACCGAGCCCACCCAGGAGTCGAAGACCTGCACGGCGCTCGCACCGGCGGCGACCTGCACCTTCAGGAACGCGATCGTGAGGTCGGCCAGCCGGTCCATGAGCCTCGCCCAGAGGTCCGGCTCGCCGTACATCATGGCCTTGGTGCGCTCTTGGTTCTTGGACGGGCCGCCCTCGATCAGGTACGAGGCGAGCGTGAACGGGCCGCCCGCGAAACCGATCAGCGGGGTCGTCCCGAGTTCACCGGTCAGCCCCGCGACCGCCTCGGTGACGTACGGGACGTCGTCGGGCACGAGCGGGCGCAGCGCGTCCAGGTCGGCCGCCGAGCGGATCGGGTCGGCGATGACCGGCCCGACGCCCGGCTTGATGTCGAGGTCGACGCCGATCGCCTTGAGCGGGACCATGATGTCGCTGTAGAAGATCGCCGCGTCCACCGCGTACCGCCGCACCGGCTGCATCGTGATCTCCACGATCATGTCGGGCCGGGTGCACGACTCCAGCATCGGCACGCCCTCGCGCACCCGCAGGTACTCCGGCAGGGAGCGCCCGGCCTGCCGCATGAACCACACGGGCGTGTGCGGGACCGGCCGCCGGCGGCAGGCCAGCAGGAAGGGGCTCCCCGCAAGGCCGCCGTCGCCGGGCGGATTCGCGGAGTCGTCGTTGGGACGGGCAACGTCAGCGGTCACGTTGCGTATGGTCCCACGAAAACATGTCGGCAAGGCACGGGAGTGACATGTGAGGCGGCACGAACTTCCGGACACGCCGAGCGAAGTCCCGCATTCTGTCACCGGCGCATGCGAACGTGATGCGTGTCATAGCCGAGGGAGGTTCCCCCTTGTACTGCTCCACCTGCGGTGATGAACGTGTGTTCGAGCAGCCGCCGTGTCCCGACGGTCACGGTGAGGAGTGCCCGGAGCGGGCCTGCGCGGAGTGCGGCACGGCCATCCTGGTCGGTCTGCCGCCCGTGACCGCTCCGGCCCCCGTCCGGGTCTCCGGCACCGCCCCGGCGCGCGCCCGCGCCGCAGCCGAGCGGGCCGTGGCCTGAACGGCCCGGCCCCCGAAACGAAACAGCCTGTGCCGTGCCTTTCTCCCCTCCGCGTCCCCCCGCCGCCGCCGCGTGCGGCGGCACCCCGTCCCGGCTTCCCCGACCCGAGTCACTCCCCCGCGATCAGGCCGGTCCACCCATGAACCCACCTGCCTTCCAGCGGGCCGTCGACACGCTGCGCGAGATCCTCGACGGCCCCGCCCTCCGGCCGGAGCTCGACCTGGAGGACATGCCCGCCCCGCAGAGCCTCGCGCCGTACGCGGCGGCCATGTCCGGCAGCGTCTACCGCGACGACGACACCGAGGTCGCGATGGGACGCCTCATCGTGCTGTACGACCCGGACGGCCGTCCCGGCTGGACGAACGGCTTCCGCGTCGTCGCCTACATCCGCGCCGACCTGGAGCCCGACATCGCCGCGGACGAGCTGATCGGCTCCGTCGCGTGGGACTGGCTGCTGGAGGCGCTGGAGCCCGCGGGCTACGCGGGCGAGTCCGGCACGATCACCCGCGCGGTGTCGGAGAGCTTCGGCGACAAGCGCGACGAGCCGTCCACGACCGAGCTGGAACTGCGCGCGTCGTGGTCCCCGGCCGGCGACGATCTCGCCGGTCACGTGCTGGCGTGGTGCGAGGTGATGTGCACCACGGCGGGGCTGCCGCCGACCGGCGTCGCGGCGCTGCCCGACCGGCCGGGCGGGGCGGGCGGCTGAGCGACGTACGGTAGGGGGCGTGAGCACAGCGTCCGAAACCGAGGCGGCGGGGGAGAACACGGAAGCAGTGGGAGTGTCCGAAACGCGCGCCACCGGCCCCGAACGGGACGCCGGTGCAGAAAAGACGGCGACGACTCCGCCCGGGACCGTTCCCGGGCCGGCCGGGCCGGAACCCGGCCCGGCGGGCACGGAGGCCGACACCGGTCCCCCCGCCGTCCCGTTGCTGGAGCCGCGCGAGGGCGTCCCGCCGGTGCTCACCACCGCCGCGGATCTGGAACGTGTCATCGCGGCGTTCGCCGCGGGCACCGGCCCGGTCGCGGTCGACGCCGAGCGGGCCTCCGGCTACCGGTACGGGCAGCGCGCCTACCTGATCCAGCTGCGCCGGGCCGGCGCGGGCACCGCGCTGATCGACCCGGTCGCGCTGCCCGACCTGTCCGGGCTGGACGCCGCCCTCGCCGACGTCGAGATGGTGCTGCACGCCGCGAACCAGGACCTTCCGTGCCTGGCCGAGGTCGGCCTCGCGCCGCGGCGGCTGTTCGACACCGAGCTCGCCGGGCGGCTGCTCGGCTATCCGCGGGTCGGGCTCGGCTCCATGGTCGAGAACGTGCTGGGCTTCGTGCTGGAGAAGGGGTACTCGGCGGCCGACTGGTCGACGCGTCCCCTGCCGGAGGACTGGCTGCGCTACGCCGCGCTGGACGTCGAGCTGCTGGTCGAGCTGCGCGACGCCCTGCAGGACGAGCTTGAGGCCGAGGGCAAGCTGGACTGGGCGCTGGAGGAGTTCGCCTCGATCCTGACCACGCCGCCGAAGCCGCCGCGTCCCGACCCGTGGCGCCGCACGTCCGGCATCCACCGGGTGCGGAACCGGCGGGCGCTCGCCACCGTCCGCGAGGTCTGGGAGGCGCGCGACCGGATCGCCCGGGATCGGGACCTGTCCCCCGGCCGGGTGCTGCAGGACGCCGCGATCATCGAGCTGGCGCAGAAGACCCCGAAGACCCCGGCCGAGCTGCAGTCGCTGCCCACGATGCGGGGCCGCGGCGCCCGCCGGCACCAGTCGGCGTGGCTGCGCGCCGTCGCCCGCGCCCGCGACCTCGGCGACCGCGCGCTGCCGGAGTCCAACCTGCCCGGCGACGGCCCGCCGCCCGCGCACCGCTGGGCCGACCGCGACCCGGAGGCCGCCAAGCGGCTCACCGCCGCCCGCGCCGTCGTCGCCGCGCTCGCCGACGAGCACTCGATGCCGTCGGAGAACCTCGTGCAGCCCGACTACGTCCGCAGGCTGGCCTGGACGCCGCCCGCGGAGTCGTCGGCGTCCGCGGTCGGCGCGGCGCTGCGCGAGCTCGGCGCCCGCCGCTGGCAGGTCGACCTGACCGCCCAGCCCATCGCCAAGGCGTTCCTCCGCCTCGAGAGCAAGGGCGAACTGTAGCCGCCGGTCGGCATCGTTCGAGTCTTGTCAGGGGGCGGCCGGGAAGCACACACTGGCTTAGGTTAGGTTTGCCTAAAACGTCTGTGTGACCCCCGGAGGAGTGCGGCGATGCTACTGGGCAACTTCCTCATCGGACTGCGCGAGGGGCTCGAGGCCGCCTTGGTCGTGAGCATCCTGATCGCGTACCTGGTGAAGACCGGCAACCGCCGGGCCCTTCTCCCCGTCTGGACGGGGATCGGCATCGCCATCGTCCTCGCGTTCGCGTTCGGCATCGCGCTGACCGCCGCGTCGTCGGAGATGCAGTTCAAGACGCAGGAGCTGTTCGGCGGCGTCCTGTCGATCGTCGCGGTGGGGCTCGTCACCTGGATGGTCTTCTGGATGCGCAAGACGGCCCGGTTCATGAAAGCGGAGCTGGAGGGCAAGCTGGAGGGGGCGCTGAACGTCGGGCCGCTGGCCCTCGGCGCCGTCGCGTTCCTCGCCGTCGGCAGGGAGGGGCTGGAGACCGCGCTGTTCCTGTGGACGAACATCTCCAACTCGTCCGGCGGCTCCACCCAGCCGATCGCCGGCGCGTTCCTCGGCCTCGCGGTCGCCGTCGCGCTCGGCTACCTGCTCTACCGGGGCGGCCTCAAGATCAACCTCAAGCGGTTCTTCACCTGGACGGGCGCCGCGCTCATCGTCGTCGCGGCGGGCGTCTTCGGCTACGGCTTCCACGACCTGCAGGAGGCCGAGGTCTTCCCGGGCCTGAACTCCGTCGCGCTGGAGCCGCACGCGTTCTTCGCCAAGTTCGGCAGCGCGGGCGACTGGATGCAGACCGTCTTCCAGGGCGTCCTCAACGTCACCCCGCAGATCACCTGGCTGCAGCTGATCATGTGGGCGGCCTACCTGGTGCCGGTGATGTTCCTGTTCCTGCGCAAGCCGTCCACGCCCAAGCCCGCCCCTGCCAAGACCACCGAGCCCGCCGCCAGCTCGTCCTAGAGGTCGGGGAGCGGGTCGCGGGGGAGGCTGTCGCGGGCGAAGATCTCCGCGTCGGCCGCGTTGACGACCGGGACGTACTCGTCGTCCACCTCGAACACGGCGCCGGCGAACTCGAACGACGCGCCGCCGCCGGTCTCCACCGGCCCGATCCGGGTGCCGCGCGGATAGCTGCCCCAGATGGTCTTCGGGGTGCTGCGGCTCAGCGAGCCGGTGGAGATCACCGCGACCTGGTCGTCGGTGACGACGAAGATGAACCCCGCACCGCCGCCGTAGGCCATCGCGGGGAAGATGTAGCGGATCTCTCCGTCGATCCCGAGGAACTCCCTGCAGCGCTCGCGGAGCGGGCGTGGCACCGGCATGGCTGGTGAGGCACCTCCCCCAGGCGTGATGTCATCGGCCGTGACAATCATGCACCGGTTCGGCGGAGCGTGACCAGCCTCAGGCCGTCGCGAGCGCCGCGGTCGGCGGCAGCCGCGCCGCGCGCATCGCCGGGTACAGGCCCGCGACCGTCCCGATCGCCAGCGTGGCGGCGAGCGCGCCGCCGAGCGCCCACGGCGGCACGACCGGCGGCCAGCCCTTCCACAGCGCGAACCCGGTGGTCACCGCGGCGCCGAGCACGACCCCGGCCGCGCCGCCGAACGCCGACAGCAGCAGCGACTCTGCCAGGAACTGGACCCGGATCTGGCCGCGGGTCGCGCCCAGCGAGCGGCGCAGCCCGATCTCGCGGCGCCGCTCCAGCACCGAGATCACCATCGTGTTGGCGACGCCGACGCCGCCGACGAGCAGCGCGACGGCGCCGAGCCCGAGCAGCAGCCCGGTGAACGCGCCGGCCGCCGCGGCCCGCGCCTCCAGCGCGTCGGACGGGCGGCTGACCTCGACCTCCTCGGGGCGCTCCGGGCTGACCGTGCGGGCGAGCACCTCCCGGACGTCGTCGACGGACGCGTCCGTGGACCGTTCGTAGATCGTCGTGGGATGCCCGTCGAAGCCGAGATAGCGCTGCGCCGCGTCCCACCCGACGAGGGCGGAGCGGTCGATCTCCGGCGCCAGCTCGGCCGGCCGCAGGACGCCGAGGACGACGAACCAGCGGCCGCCGATCCACACCTGGCCGCCCGCCCGGTCCAGGCCGAGCCGCCGCGCGGCCTCCGAGCCGAGGACGACGCCGGGATACCTTCCGGTGCCCGCGTTGAGCCAGCTTCCGCTCGCCGGTGCGACGTCGAGCGTGCCGAGCAGCTCGGTGGTCGCGGCCTGCACGGCGATGCCCTGGGTGACCTCGTCCGGGATCCTGTCGGTGCGGCGCACGGTCGCCTCCACCGAGCCGGTCGCGCCGACCGCCGTGACGGGCCCGATGCGGCGCACCATCTCCGGCGCCGTCTCGGGCAGCTCCGCCTTCTCGCCGAACAGCGTGTCGCCCGGCTTGGCGGTCAGCAGGTTGGTGCCGAGCCGGTCGAGCCGCCGCAGCAGGTCCTCCTTGCTGGACGACGAGATCCCGATGACGGCGACCATCGTGGCGATCCCGATCGCGATGCCGAGCGCCGACAGGAAGACCCGCGCCGGGCGGGCCCGCAGCCCGCCGAGGCCGACGCGCAGGACGTCGTTCGCGCCGAGTCTCGCCGGCGCCAGCGCCGCCCTCATCGGCTGCCCACCTCCGCCCGCTCGTCGGCGACGACGAGGCCGTCCCGGACCCGGACCCGCCGCGGCGCACGCGCCGCGACCTCCAGGTCGTGCGTGATGATCGCGACGGTGGTGCCGGCGCGGTTCAGCTCGTCCAGCAGCGCGAGCACCTCGGCGCCCGCGGCGGAGTCGAGGTTGCCGGTCGGCTCGTCCGCGAGCAGCAGGTCCGGCTCCCCCACGACGGCCCGCGCGACCGCGACCCGCTGCTGCTCGCCGCCCGACAGCTGATGCGGCCGGTGAGTCGTCCGCTCCCCGAGCCCGACCCGGTCGAGGGCGGCGCGTGCCCGCTCCCGCCGCTCCTTCAAGCCGGAGCCGCTGTAGAGCAGGCCGTCGGCGACGTTGTCGAGCGCGCTCACCCCCGCGGCGAGGTGGAACTGCTGGAAGACGAACCCGATGTGCCGCGCCCGCAGCGCCGACAGCTCCCGGTCGGTGAGGCCGGCGACCTCGTGCCCGGCGACCTGGACGCTTCCCTGGGTCGGGCGGTCGAGCGTCCCGATCATGTGCAGCATCGTGGACTTGCCGGACCCGGACGGCCCGACGATCGCGGCCAGCTCACCCGGCGCGATCATCAGGTCGACGCCCCGCAGCGCCGCGACCCCGCCCGCGTACTCCTTGGTCACCCCGGACAGCTCGACGATGTTCGCGCCCTGGACGTCCACTCCGAGTGAGTTCATTCGGCCGGCACCCCGACCTTCAGGCCCTCGCGCAGCCCGTTCCCGCTGATCTCGACCCGCCCGCCGCCGAACGCCCCGACCTCCACGGGAAGCAGGTGCCGCCCACCGACGTCCACGACCTCGACCCCGAAACCGCCCTCCCGCAGCGCCAGCAGCGCCTCGACCGGCACCGACAGGACGTTCTCCCGCCGCTCGCTCTCCAACTGCACAGTGACAGGCGCCTCGTCCAGCCGCCCCGTCTTCGCGTTCCCGAGCGAGATGTCGACGCCGACCGTGGTCTGCTTGTCCTGGCCCGACCCGGTGGTCTCGGCGACGCTGCCGACCTCGGAGATCGTCCCCTTGACTGTCGTGCCGCCGGGCAGCTCCACCGAGACCTTGGCGCCCTCCTTCGCGAGATCCTGCTTGTCGGCGTCCAGATCGACGTGCACGACACGCTTCGTCCCGGCGACCGTCAGGACGGGCTGTCCCTGGGCGGTCCGCTTCCCTTCCGGCGCCTTGACGTCCCGGACCCGGACGGCCCCGCCCAGGAAGACGACCTGGCTCGCGTCGACCATCCCCGTCTGGTCCAGTCCTCGATCGTCCTGCCACTCCTTGACCGCGGTCTCGGTCGCCCCCGTGAACTCGTCGTCCACGGTCATGCCGTCGTAGCCGAGGGCCTTCAGATTCTCTTCGAGCTGCCGGACGTCCTTGCCGGAGTCTCCACTCCTGAGCGTCCGGTACATGGGGCTACCGCCGTACATCAGCGTGACCGGCTTACCCGCCACCTTCAGCAGCGTCCCGCCCCGCTTGACGGTCTGGCCCTCCTTCGGCGCCCAGGTCACAACTCCCGAGGCACCCGTCCACACTTCGCGGACGTCGTCGTAGGTGAGCTTCCCGTCCACCTCCTCGGTGTCCACGAGATCGCCCCGGCTCACGGCCGCGGTGGTCAGCCGTGTCTCGTGCCCGGCTTCGGCCTCGCTTCCGTCCATCGTCCAGGCCAGCGCGCTTCCCCCGCCGGCCACCACCGCGACGGCGACACCGCCCGCGACCACCACCCGCTTCACCGTCCGGCCCCCGGCAGACTGCCCTTGCACGCCTCACGCGCCTTCTCGGCCTTGCTCCGATCGACGCGCTGCGTCGGGATGGTGATCTGCCCGTCCGGCCCCGGATCCGGGATGTTCACCCCGTGCTCGCGCATGCACTGCGCGAACTTGACGTACTGGTCGCGCACCTTCGGGTCCTTCAGATCGGGCATCTTCCCGCCCGCCTGCAGCCACTGCTGGCACTTCTCCAGCGCCGCCTGCAACTTCGTCCGGTCGCCGCCCTTCCCCAGCCGCAACGCCCTGCCGTCACCGGTGCCGGGGTCGGGGACGTCCACCCCGTTCTCCCGCATGCACTGCGCGAACTTCAACTGAGCGTCCTCGGGCGAAAGCGACCGACTCGCCGAAGCCGAAGCCGAAGCCGAAACCTTCCCCGCCGCCCCACCAACGCTGGCCACCCCACCCCCACCACCGTCATCCCCACAACCCGCGACACCCAGCACCAGCACAAGGGCGGCGCCCCAAACCCGCAGTCCCATCCCGCTCCTCTCCGCCAGAACCCAATGCCCCAGCGGAACCCCATAAGACCCACCCCAGGGTTAAACGAGGATTAGTACTCCAGCCGCATTTAGTGATCGATGAGGCGTCGTTGTCGTTGGTAGTGGCAGCGGCGGGCGCGGGCTTGGTGGCGGCGTCGCCAGCGTGACCAGTGGATTCGGTGCCCTGGCGGGTGTCGGGGCTGATGGAAATGGGCGTGCAGGCGGCGGATCTCGTTGACGGTGAGCGGGACCAGATCGCCGGGTTCGTCCCGGTCCGCGCTGTCGAGGCGTGATCGTCCCTGCTGGTTAGGCCCCCTGTGTGGCGAGGTCGTCGGCCTCGCCGCCGCCGGTGTCGTTATCGGGGCCTGGAGGCGGGGCGGCAGCCAGGAAGGCCAGGTGAGCGTGGGCGACCATGGCCAAGGTGACGTGCCGGTACCAGGCGATGTGCTTGCGGACCTGGTAGTGATCGAGGCCGACTTCATTCTTGGTGGCCTGGAAGCATTCCTCGACGCTCCAGCGGGAGCCGGCCACCCGCACCAGCTCGGGCAGGCCGACCGGCCGGTTCGCCGCGCACCGGTAGAAGGCCAGGTCGGTAGGGTCGCTGATCGACCGGCGGGCCAGCACCCACTGGTGTTCGGCCAGGTGGATCCACGCCCAGTCGTACCAGCGGCGGCCCTTGGCCCCGTCCCCGCATGAACGCCGCTGCCACGCCGTCTGCGGAACGGCGGCGAATGCGGCATCGGTCCTGGTGCGGACGCCGCCGAGCACGAGCGGGTGGTCGCAGGAGACCGCGAACACGTAGTTCACGCCGCGGCCGGCGCAGCGGTGACGCAGCGCCGTGTTGTCGCCGAAGGCCTCGTCTCCGGTCACCCACCCGAACACCAGCAGCGGGTCGTCGCAGGCGCGTTCGATCATCCGCCAGGCCAGCTCCGGCTTGGTCGCGAACAGCGCACGCTCGGGGACGCCCGCGTCGGCGAGCCGACCCGGTTCGGCGAACCAGGACTCGGGCAGATACAGCTCCCGGTCGATGAGGACCCGCTGCTTATCGGGGTTGACGTAGGAGCAGAACACCCCGATCTGGCAGTTGGTGATCTTTCCTGCGGTGCCGGTGTACTGGCGCTGCACCCCCGCCGAGCGGCGGCCCTTCTTCTCAAACCCGGTGTCATCGACCACCAGCACCCCGCCGGTGTCACCGATCCGCTCGGCCACCTGCGCCCGCAGCGCGTCCCGCACCTGATCGGCGTCCCACTTGGCATGGTTGAGCAGCCGCTGCATCCCGTCCGGCCGCGTGTCCCCGGCGAACTCCGCCAGTGACCAGCCGTTCTTTCGCTCCAGCCCGCTCAGCAGGCCCAGCGAGTACGACCGTGCCCGCAGCCGAGGCTCTCTGCGCCCGAAGAAGGGAGCTACCACCTGCCCGAACAGCTCATCGAACCCATCAGCCCACCCTGCCGGGTCAACATCTTCTACAGTGGGCGGCACGGCCACCGCCGATCGTCTGGTTCCAACACACCCACACGATCACAGCGGTGGCCGCCTTACGTCCCGCCCTCGATCAGACCGAGATCTCCAAGTGCGGCTGGAGTATTAGTCGTGTCGCCTCTGAGCGGATCGGACCAAGTCTGAGGGTGTCGCCGAAAGAGCCTCTCACCAGCAAGAACGTCCGGAAGAGGCGAACATCCCCTAGAGATCACGCAAGCCACAATGACCACCGCTCTGACATGAGCCAGCAACTGGCCCTCACATCCTTGATGTGAGGGCCAGTCTTAATTGCAAAGTCGACCAAAACAACCGCTTTGCCGGACACTCGACGCCCGTCTCTTCGCGAGGTTCGCGAACTGCCGCTTGAATCACAGTCGTGGGGTCAGGTGAGGTGGATTGTGATGATGGTGGGCGCGGTCCACTGGTTGTGGACGTAGGCGCGGACCCAGACGTCTACGGTGCCCTTGCGGAAGTGGGAGTGGGCGTCGCTCCCGGGCTCTATGGCGTAGTCGGTTCCGGACAGGCGGCCCTCGTCGCGGTAGTTCTCCCAGACCATGTCGCCGTGCTGGAAGAAGCCGTAGAGATAGCCGGACGAGTCGCGCACCGGGGTGACCTTGAAACGGTAGGCGCCGTCGTAGTCGATGCTGTCGCCGTCCGACGGCCGGACGTACTTCGGTACGGTTCCCGCCTGTTCGCGTCGCTCGCTCTTGGGCGGGGCGGCGCTGGAGGTCGTCGGCCCGGGTTCCGTAGTCCGCCGGGTCTTCGTGGGCTCGGTGGACGGCGACGGCTCGTCGGCGGACGAGACCGGGGAGGGCGAAGGGGTCTCGGACGGGGACGGCGTCGAGGGCGGCGCGGCGTAAGGCGCCGGTGTCGAGGCATTGGCCGCTGGAGCGCCGTGCCTCCCGTTTCCGGGGAACAGAACGATCGCTACCCCGGCCGCAGCGGCCAGGACCACGGCGGTGACGGCGCCTCCGGCCCACCAGCGGCGCCGACCGCGCGGGGGCGCGACAGGTTCCGGGGCGAGGGAGGCGGCCTGGCGTGCGCCTCGGCGCGGCGCGGCCTCCGGTCCGCTGTCCCGATGGCCGAGGAGGCTCATCATGACGTCGGTGGCGGACGGCCGGGCGGCGGCCTTCTTGTCCAGCGTTGCGGCCACCAGATCGGGCAGCGTCCCCGGCATCCGCGACAGGCCGCTGAGATCGGGCTGTTCATGCAGGACGCGGTTCATCACCGCCGGGACCGTGTCGTCGCCGAAGGCCGGGCGGCCGGTGGCGGCGAACACCATGGTGACGCCCCAGGCGAACACGTCCGACAGCGGGCCCACCTCGGCGCCGGTGATCTGCTCGGGTGACATGTAGGCGGGGGTGCCGACCGGACCACTGGACAGCGTGGTCATCGCGTCCAGTGAGAGGGCGATGCCGAAGTCGATGACCCGGGGGCCGTCCGGGCCGAGCAGGACGTTGCTCGGTTTGAAGTCGCGGTGCACGATGCCGGCCCGGTGGATCGCCGACAGCGCGGTGGCGGTGCCGACGGCCAAGCGTTCGAGCGCGCCTCCGTCGCGCGGCCCGTCCCTGGCCACGAGCGCGCTCAGCGGCTCGCCGTCCACGAGTTCGCTGACGATGAAGGGGGCGGCGCCGACGGTGGACACCTCCAGCACCGCGGCCGTGCAGAATCCCGCGACGCGGCGGGTGGCGTCCACCTCGCGGACGAAGCGGCGCAGCGCCGCCTCGTCGGCGGCGAAACGGGAGTGCAGCACCTTGACGGCCACCCGGCCGCCGTCCGGCCCCTCCGCCTCGTAGACGGCGCCCTGGCCGCCCTCGCCCAGCAGGCCCGTGAGCCGGTACCGGCCGACCCGCGCCGGGTCACCGGCGCGCAGCGGTGCCACCATGTCGCCTCCGCGAGCGGCCAGCGGACGTTAGCAATCCCCATGATCCGTACAAACTCCAGAAAAATCCAACATGCCCGGACGGCCGAGTGCGGATTCCTTCTCCGGTTGACAAAGCGGGGGTGCGATCTGTTGGTTCACAGCGCAATACACGGTGCGATCGGTCGGTGATAATCCGGTCGTGCCCTCTCAAAGCGCGCCGCCGCTGAATGAGGACTTCCGGCTGGTCGAAGCGCTCCAAGCGCAGCAGCCGGGGGCGGTCGGCCTTGTCTACAACGTCTATGGAGCGGAGCTCGCCGAATACGCACGGGAGCTGCTCGGCGATCACGAGCGGGCGGTGGAGGCCGTCCAGGAGGCGCTGCTCTCGCTGCGGGACGCGGACGCGCTCGAAGCCGGGACGTTCCGGGACCGGCTGTACGAACTCGTGCGCGACCGGTGCCGGACGGCGCCCCCGCGCGGACGGCTCGTGGTGATCGGCGGCGCGGCGGCCGCGGTCGCGCTGACCGGCGGGATGCTCGCCCTGTTCGAGTCGACGGACTTGGAGCCGAAGCCGTCGGCCGCCCCGCCGGTGGCGATGACCACGCCCGCGTCGCCCTCCCCCACGGCCACCCCGACGCCGTCTCCCCCGAAGAAGGAGGAGAAGAAACCCGCACCGAAGCCGGAGAAGGCCGCGCCCGAGAAGACGCACAAGGTGCCGGACGGGCCCGGGCGGCTCTCGGTGGACGACGGGGGCTGTCTAGGAGTGCGGGCGGTCGGGTTGCCGGCCCGGTGCTACATCCGGCTGACCGCCGTCGGCGGGACGGTGAGGTGGTCGGTGTCGTCGGTGCAGGACAGAGCCGGACGCGTCAGCGCCGCCGGAGGCGGAACCCTCGCCGGAGGGCGGTCGGAGTCGCTGCCGGTGACCGTGCATCCCACGGTGCTGTGTTTCATCGGCGGACGGGGCGGCGGGACGGTCTCATTCGAGCCGGGAGGCACAGCGACCGTGTCGTTCACCTGCCGCCACCGCTAGGCCTTATCGGGGTTTAACCCCTGGCGGGGCATGCTCGCGGTATGCGTGTGCTGATCGTCGAGGACGAGCGGGTGCTCGCGGACACCATCGCCGAAGGGCTCCGCGACGAGGCCATGGCCGTTGACGTGGTGTACGACGGCGACGACGCGCTTGAGCGGGCGTCGTACAACGAGTACGACGTGGTGGTCCTCGACCGGGACCTGCCGACCGTCCACGGGGACGACGTGTGCCGGGAGCTGGTGGAGTCCCGCCGCACCGGCCGCATTCTGATGCTGACCGCTTCCGGGGACGTCGAGGACCGGGTGGACGGTCTGTCGCTCGGCGCCGACGACTATCTGCCGAAGCCGTTCGCGTTCAGTGAGCTCGTGGCGCGGGTGCGGGCGCTCGGACGCAGGTCGGGGCCGCCGGTGCCGCCCGTCCTGGAGTGCCGCGGAATCCGGCTCGATCCGCACCGGCGCAGGGTCGCCCGGGACGGCCGGGAGCTGCGGCTGACGAACAAGGAGTTCGCCGTGCTGGAGGAACTGCTGCGGGCGGAGGGCGGCGTGGTGAGCGCCGAACGGCTGCTGGAGCGGGCTTGGGACGAGAACATCGACCCGTTCAGCAACATCGTCCGGGTCACGATGGCGACGCTGCGGCGCAAGCTCGGCGGGCCGCCGGTGATCGAGACGGTGACGGGCTCGGGATACCGGCTGGAGGCGCGGTGAGGGGGCCGGTGGTGAAGAGGCTTAGTGTCAGGACGCGGCTGACGCTGGTGTACGGGTCGCTGTTCCTCGTCACCTCGGCGACGCTGGTCGCGGTGACGTACCTGCTGACCGTGCGGACGATGGACGACCGGTTCCCGGTGCGCCAGAGCATGGACACGACGACGGTCACGCGGCTGCGGGCGATGGCGGTCAACGGCGACGTGGGCCAGCTGATGAGGCTGAAGGCGGACGCCGACCGGCAGCTCGCCCAGCAGAAGCACGACGTCCTCCAGCAGCTGCTGCAGAGCTCGCTGGTGACGATGCTGGTCCTCGGCGTCCTCGCCGTGGTGATCGGGTACGTCGTGGCGGGGCGGATGCTGCGTCCACTGCACAAGGTGACGGCGACGGCGCGGCGGCTGTCGGAGAGCACCCTGCACGAGCGGATCGCGCTGGACGGCCCGCAGGACGAGATCAAGGACCTGGCCGACACGTTCGACCGGATGCTGGACCGGCTGAACCGCGCGTTCGACGGCCAGCGGCGGTTCGTCGCGAACGCCTCGCACGAGCTGCGCACGCCGCTGACCATCAACCGGACGGTGCTGGAGGTCGCGCTCGCGAGCCGCAAGAGCCCGCCGGAGACGAAGGCGCTAGCCGACGTCCTGCTCGGCAACACCGCGCGGCACGAGCGGCTCATCGAGGGGCTGCTGCTGCTCGCGAAGTCCGAGCGGGAGCTCGCGACCCGGGTCGGCACTCCCCTGCCGGACGTGGTCCGCAGCGCGCTCGACCAGCTGGACGATCCGGCCGACGAGGCGGAGGTGGACGTCGAGGCGCGGCTCGCCCCGGCCACCGTGACCGGTGATCCCGTGCTGCTGGAGCGGTGCGCCGTGAACCTGCTGGAGAACGCCGTGAAGTACAACGTGCGGGACGGGCGGATCTGGGTCCGCACGGGTGTCCGGGACGGCGAGGCGTTCCTGCAGGTGGTCAACACCGGCCGGCCCGTTCCTTCTTACGAGGTCGCGACGATCTTCGAGCCGTTCCGGCGGCTGCGCGCGGACCGGACGGGGTCCAAGGACGGCGCGGGTCTCGGCCTGTCGATCGTCCGGGCCGTGGTGCGCGCGCACGGCGGCGCCATCGAGACCGTCCCGCGGCCGGAAGGCGGGCTGTCGATCACCGTCCGGCTGCCGGTGGCGCGGGAGCCGGCCCTCGCCGCGGCCTAGCCCGTCCGCTGCGCGCCGAGGGGCCAGGGCGGCGGCTGCGGCCAGCTGACGCGTCCCTCGGGCTCGGGCCGGTCGGAGCGCGCGGACAGCCAGCGGTGCACGACCTTGCCGGTCGCGTTGCGCGGAAGCTCGGGGATGAAGTGGACGTCGCGCGGCACGGCGTAGCGGGCGACCTGCGCGTGCACGTACTCGCGGACGGTGTCGGCGTCCAGCCGCGCGCCGGGCCGCAGGACGATGTACGCGGCGAGCCGCTGCCCCCACTCGGCGTCGGCGACCCCGGTGACGGCGACCTCGTGGATCTCCGGCAGGCGCATCAGGGCGTCCTCCACGTCGCCGGGGACGATGTTCTCGCCGCCGGAGACGACCACGCCGTCGCTGCGCCCGTCCACGAACAGCAGGCCGCGGTGGTCGATGTGGCCGAGGTCGCCGGTGGACAGCAGCCCGTCGCGGACCTCCATGGGCTCGCCGCCGGTGTAGCCCTCGAACAGCAGCTCGTTGGCGGCGAAGATCTGGCCGCGGGTGGAGCGGCCCAGCCGGCGGCCCTCGTCGTCCAGGATCGACAGCTTGGTGTTGCGCGGCGGACGCCCGGCTGTGCGCGGGTCGAGCCGCAGGTCGCGCGGGGTGGCGATGGACACCCAGGACGCCTCGGTGGAGCCGTAGACGTTGTAGAGGCGGTCTCCGAACGCGTCCATGAACCGGGTGGCGAGGTCGCCGGGCAGCGCGGCGCCGCTCAGCGCCGCGATCCGCAGCGAGGAGGCGTCGTAGACGGCGCGGATTTCGGGGGCCAGCTCCATGACCCGCTGCAGCATGACCGGGACGGCGAACAGGGTGACGTCCCGGTGCGAGGCGATGGCGCGCAGCGTCTGCTCGGGGTCGAACCGGCGGTGCAGGACGACCGGCGCGCGCAGCGCCCACGCCATCTGCAGCGCGGCGTAGCCCCAGGTGTGGAACAGCGGCGCCTCGACGATCATCGTCTGCCGGGCGCGCAGCGGGATCCGCGACGTCATCGAGGCCAGCGGCCACAGCCCGGGGCGGGGCGGGCGGCGGGCGCCCTTCGGCCGCCCGGTGGTGCCCGAGCTGAGCATGATCGTCCGGCTCTGGATCTGCGGCGGCGCGGCCACGGCCGCGGACGCCGGCACCGAACGGATGATCTCCTCGATGCTCGGCCCCGGCTCGACCGGGCCGGGGTCGGCGTCCGGCGCCGGGCGCGGCGGGGGCGGCAGCGTCGCGGCGGGGACGGGCGCGGACAGCGGGGCGGCGGCGGGCGGCCGGCGGTCGGCCCACAGGACGGTCCGGCGCAGCGCGATCGGGACGTTCGCGAGGAGCGGCGCGAACTCGGCGTCGGCGACGATCAGGCCGGGCCGCAGCTCGCCGAGCACCGCGCGGATCTGGCCCGTTCCGAAGCCGGTGTTGAGCAGCACGACCTCGGCGCCGCGCCGGGAGCACGCGACGAGCGTCACCGCCATGCCGCGATGGTTGCGGCAGAGGACGCCGACGCGCGGGCGGGGGCCGCGCAGCGGCAGTCCGGCGGCGAGGCGGGCGCCGCGCTCGTCCAGTTCGGCGAAGGTGAGGACGCCCTCGTCGTCGATCAGCGCGGGGCGGGCCGGGGAGCGGGCGGCGGACGAGGCGACCAGCCCGGCGAGCGTGGTGCCCCAGCGGCGCAGCGTGCGCAGCTGCCGGACGAGCCGGCGCGGGCCGCCGCCGAACAGCAGGCCGGTCCACAGGAGGAGCGAGGTGAGATCGCGGATATGCCCGATCCGCCGGCGCATCCCCGGCCGGTACGTGGGCCTCGCGTGCGTCACCGTGCCCTCCTGCGGTGATTTCAAGCCACGTTACCCATCGGTCACCAACCGGACAAGGGCACCGGGACCCGCGCCACCGGTCAGTGGTTACTGACGAGTAGAATAAGCGGTTACCAGCGAGTAGCATCGCTGTGGCGGGTACTCGTGCCGCCGTCCGAAGGCAGGGGCGGCACGAGGCTCGACACCTTCACCGAGTCCCATCCCAGGGAGGACCCCGTGCCTCGCACCGCACGCGACGTCGTGTTCGTCGACGGCGTACGCACGCCGTTCGGCAAGGCCGGCCCCAAGGGCCTGTACGCGGAGACCCGCGCCGACGACATGGTCGTCCGCGCGATCCGCGAGCTGATGCGCCGCAACCCGTCCCTCCCGCCCGCGCGGGTGGACGAGGTCGCGATCGCCGCCACCACGCAGACCGGCGACCAGGGCCTGACCATCGGGCGGTCCGCCGCCGTGCTGGCCGGGCTGCCGAAGAGCGTCCCCGGCTACGCCGTCGACCGGATGTGCGCGGGCGCGATGACCGCCGTCACCACCTCCGGCGCCGGCATCTCCTTCGGCTCCTACGACGTCGTCATCGCGGGCGGCGTCGAGCACATGGGCCGGCACCCGATGGGCGAGGGCGTCGACCCGAACCCGCGGTTCCTCGCCGACAAGCTCGTCGACCCGTCCGCCCTGGTCATGGGGTCGACGGCGGAGAACCTGCACGACCGGTTCCCCGGCATCACCAAGGAGCGCGCAGACGCCTACGCCGTGCGCAGCCAGCAGAAGGTCGCCGCCGCCTACGCCGCCGGGAAGATCCAGCCGGACCTCGTGCCGACCGCGATCCGCTCGGCCGAGAAGGGATGGGGGCTCGCCACGGAGGACGAGCCGCCGCGTCCCGGCACCACGCTGGACGACCTCGCCAAGCTGAAGACCCCGTTCCGCGTGCACGGCAACGTCACCGCCGGCAACGCCGCGGGCCTCAACGACGGCGCCACCGCGTGCCTGCTGGCCGCCGAGGACGTCGCCCGCGAGCTCGGCCTCGCGCCGAAGATGCGCCTGATCGACTTCTCCTTCGCCGGGGTGGAGCCCGAGGTCATGGGCGTCGGGCCCGTCCCCGCCACCGAGCGGCTCCTCGCCCGCAACGCGCTGACCATGGACGACATCGGCCTCATCGAGATCAACGAGGCGTTCGCCGTGCAGGTGCTGGCGTTCCTGGAGCACTTCAAGATCGCCGACGACGACGCGCGGGTGAACCCCTGGGGCGGCGCGATCGCAATCGGCCACCCCCTCGCCTCGTCCGGCGTGCGGCTGATGAACCAGCTCGCCCGCCTCTTCGAGGAGCGCACCGACGTCCGGTACGGGTTGACCACGATGTGCGTCGGCATGGGCATGGGCGGAACCGTCCTCTGGGAGAACGCCAACTGGGAGGGCACCAAGTGAGCAGCCTCGGAGAACTCTTCGCGGACGAGGTCGTCACGCACGCGTACGTCCGTGACGTGGCGCTTCCCTATGGCGCGGGCACGCTCGCGCTCATCACGCTCGACAACGGCCACGACCACACCAAGCCGAACACCTTCGGCCCGAACGGGCTGGCCGAACTGAACACCGCCATCGACGCGATCGCCGGCCGCGACGACATCGCGGCCGTCGGCGTCACCGGCAAGCCGTTCATCTTCGCGGTCGGCGCCGACCTCAAGGGCGTCCCGCTGATCGCGGACCACGCGGACGCGCGCGCCATCGGCAAGCTCGGCCACGACGTGTTCCGGCGGCTCGGCGAGCTGGGCGTCCCGTCCTTCGCCTACTACAACGGCGCGGCGATGGGCGGCGGCGTCGAGATCGGCCTGCACTGCACCTACCGGACGATCTCGTCCGGCGTCCCGGCGTTCGCGCTGCCGGAGGCGTTCCTCGGGCTGGTGCCCGGCTGGGGCGGGACGTACCTGCTGCCGAACCTGATCGGGGCGGAGAAGGCCCTCAAGGTCGTCATCGAGAACCCGCTCTCCCAGAACCGGATGCTGAAGGGTGCGCAGGCGTACGAGCTGGGCATCGCCGACGCGGTCTTCGACTCGGCCGACTTCCTGGAGGAGTCGCTGGCCTGGACGGCCCGGGTCCTGAAGGGCGACATCACCGTCCGGCGTCCCGAGGTCGACAAGGGCAAGGCGTGGGACGACGCCGTCGCGATGGCCCGCTGGAACGTGGAAGGCAAGCTGCACGGCGCGGCCCCGTCCTACACCCGCGCCCTGGACCTGGTCGCCGCCGCCAAGGACCGCACCCGCGACGAGGGCTTCGCCGCCGAGGACGAGGCACTCGCCGACCTCATCATGAGCGACGAGCTGCGCGCCGGCCTCTACGCGTTCGACCTCACGCAGAAGCGCGCGAAGCGTCCCGCCGGGGCGCCCGACCGGTCGCTGGCCCGCAAGGTCACCAAGGTCGGCGTCGTCGGCGCGGGCCTGATGGCCTCGCAGCTCGCGCTGCTGTTCGCGCGCCGCCTGGAGGTGCCGGTCGTACTGACCGACCTCGACCAGGAGCGCCTGGACAAGGGCGTCGGCTACGCGCACGGCGAGATCGACAAGCTGCTGGGCAAGGGACGCCTCTCCCCCGACAAGGCGAACCGGCTCAAGGCCCTCATCACGGGCTCGCTCACCAAGGACGCCTTCGCCGACGCCGACTTCGTCATCGAGGCCGTCTTCGAGGAGATGTCGGTCAAGCAGAAGGTGTTCGCCGAGGTCGAGGAGTACGTCTCGGCCGAGTGCGTCCTCGCGACCAACACCTCGTCGCTGTCGGTTGGCGAGATGGCGGCGCGGCTGAAGCACCCGGAGCGCGTGGTCGGGTTCCACTTCTTCAACCCGGTCGCGGTGCTGCCGCTGCTGGAGATCGTCCGGGGTGAGAGGACCGACGACGCGGCGCTCGCCACCGCGTTCGCGACCGGCAAGGCGCTGAAGAAGTCCTGCGTGCTGGTGAAGGACGCCCCGGCGTTCGTCGTCAACCGGGTCCTGCTGCGGCTGCTCGCCGAGATCGTCAGGACGGTGGACGAGGGCACCCCGATCGAGGTGGCCGAACGCGCCGCCGCGCCACTGGGCCTGCCGATGCCGCCGTTCGTGCTGATGGGACTGGTCGGCCCGGCCATCGCGCTGCACGTCAACGAGACCCTGCACGGCGCCTTCCCGGACCGGTTCCCGCTGTCGGACAACCTGGCGAAGATGGTCGCGGCCGGAAAGAGCGGCGTGTACCTGCCCGACTTCTCCCTCGACCCGGAGGTCGTGCAGATCTTCGGCGGCGGGACGGCCCCGTCCACCGAGGAGCAGGTCCTGGACCGGGCGCTCGCCGCGCTCGCCGACGAGATCCGCATCATGCTGGACGAGGGCGTCGTCGCGGCGCCCGAGGACATCGACCTGTGCATGATCCTCGGCGCCGGCTGGCCGTTCCACCTCGGCGGCATCACCCCGTACCTGGACAGGTCGGGTGTCGCGGAGCGGACGGCCGGCCGCCGCTTCCTGCGCCCGGGGGTCGCCTCCCTGCCCGCCTGAGGCTCCCCCCTGTCGCACCGCCGAGACCGGAGAACACCGGAGAAGAGGCGTCCCGAGCCGCTCTCGGAACGCCTCTTTTCCGGCGTCTCCGCACGTCACGGACACACCCGCGTTTCGGCTGATCATAAGCCGCGCACATATGGGCATACGGCTGACGGCCGTTGAGCACCGGGACGCGAGGGGGCGCCGAGGATGAACCTGCTGCGCACGAAGTCGGTCGAGCAGTCGATCCGGGACACCGAGGAGCCGGCGCACCGGCTCCGCCGGGAACTGTCCGCGCTCGACCTCACCGTCTTCGGCGTCGGCGTGATCATCGGAACCGGCATCTTCGTGCTGACCGGGCAGGTCGCCAAGGACAAGGCGGGCCCGGCGGTCTCGCTGTCGTTCATCTTCGCCGCCGTGGTGTGCGGTCTCGCGGCCCTCTGCTACGCCGAGTTCGCGTCGACCCTCCCGGTGGCGGGGTCGGCGTACACGTTCTCCTACTCCACGCTCGGCGAGTTCCCGGCCTGGATCATCGGCTGGGACCTCATCCTGGAGATGGCGCTCGGCGCGGCGGTCGTGGCGGTCGGCTGGTCCGGCTACTTCGCCGAGCTGCTGGACGACATCGGCGTCACGGTGCCGGGCGCCCTCGCCGACCCGCCCGGCGAGGGCGGGACGGTCAACGTCCCGGCCATCGCCCTCGTGCTGCTGGTGACCGGGCTGCTCGTCCTCGGCGTCAAGATCTCCTCGCGGGTCAACGAGGTCGTGGTCGCGATCAAGGTCATCGTGGTGCTCCTGGTCATCTTCGCCGGGCTGTTCTTCATCAAGGGCGCCAACTACGATCCGTTCATCCCGCCCGCCCAGCCGACCCCGGACGTGGCGGGCCTCGACGCGCCGCTGATCCAGGTGATGTTCGGCAGCGCGCCGGTCAGCTACGGCTGGCCCGGCGTCTTCTCCGCGGTCGCCATCGTCTTCTTCGCCTACATCGGGTTCGACGTCGTCGCGACCGCCGCCGAGGAGGCCCGCCGCCCGCAGCGGGACCTGCCGATCGGCCTCATCGGCTCGCTCGTCGTCACCGCGGTCCTGTACTCGTCCGTCTCGGCCGTCGTCGCCGGGATGGAGAACTACAAGAAGCTGAGCACCGACGCGCCCCTCGCCGACGCCTTCAAGTCCGTCGGCCACACCGCCTTCTCCACCATCATCAGCGTCGGCGCCGTGATCGGCCTCACCACCGTGGTGATGATCCTGCTGCTCGGGCAGAGCCGCATCTTCTTCGCCATGGGACGGGACGGCCTGATGCCGCGCTGGCTGTCGGTCGTCCATCCGCGGTTCGGCACGCCCTACCGCTCGACGATCATCATGGGCGTGATCGTCGCGGTCCTCGCCGGGTTCATCCCGCTGAGCGAGCTCGCCGAGCTGGTCAACATCGGCACCCTGTTCGCGTTCCTCGTCGTCTCCGTCGGCATCATGATCCTGCGCCGCACCCGCCCCGAACTGCCGCGCGCCTTCCGCACCCCCTGGGTGCCGGTCATCCCGGTGCTGTCCGTGCTCGCCTGCCTGTTCGTGATGATCAACCTGCCGGTGGCGACCTGGCTGCGCTTCCTGGCCTGGATGGCCGTCGGCATCGTCGTCTACGCCCTGTACGGGTACCGCAACAGCCGGCTGGGCCGCGCGTCGGAGGTTTCCGTCAAGTCCTGATACCGCGGTCTCATCCGTCATATGATCTTGGTGAGGCGCCACGGCATCCCCCCGCTTGGACGGTGACAGGCACATGGCAGGCGACACCTCCGCCCCTCCGGCGGGCGGCCCCACCCCCTCGGACCGGATCGACTCGACCAGGCCGCACTCGGCCCGGGTCTGGGACTACTGGCTCGGCGGCAAGGACAACTATGAGGTCGACCGCGAGCTCGGCGAGCAGATCGCCCAGGCCAATCCGCACGTCGTCGCGATGGTGCGCGCCGACCGGACGTTCATGCGGCGCTCGGTCGCCTTCCTCGCCGGGCAGGGCGTCCGCCAGTTCCTCGACATCGGCACCGGGCTGCCGACCGAGCCGAACGTCCACCAGGTCGCGCAGGACGTCGTGCCCGACGCCCGCGTGGTGTACGCCGACAACGATCCGGTGGTGCTCGCGCACGCCCGGGCGCTGCTGAACTCCGGCCCGTCGGGCGTCACCGCCTACCTGGACGCGGACCTGCGCGAACCCGGCCGGATCCTCGCCGAGGCGTCCCGCACCCTGGACCTCGGCGAGCCCGTCGCCATCACGCTGATGAGCCTCATGCACTTCGTGACCGACGCCGGCGACGCCCACGCGATCCTGTGGCGGCTGCTGGACGCCGTCCCGTCCGGGAGCTGGCTGGCCTTCACCCACGCCACCGCGGAGCTCGGCGGCCCGAAGGTGCGGGAGGCGTTCCGCATGTGGAACGAGAACGCCGTCCAGAAGGCGCGGCCGCGCGACCACGACGAGGTCCTGGCGCTGATCGACGGGCTGGAGCTGGTGGAACCGGGGCTGGTCTCGCCGCCGCAGTGGCGCCCGGACGGCGACGGGGAGCGGGAGCCCCGCGAGGTGCCGATGTGGGCGGGCGTCGCGCGCAAACCCTGAACACGCCCAACCCGTGACCCGGGTCACGGTGTCCTTTTGACCGGCGGGTGGGCACAATGACCCGCATGGCTCCTCCAGCGCGCGTCGCGGTGATCGGTTCCGGCCCGGCGGGGATCTACGCCGCGGAGGCCCTCGTCAAGCAGACCGGCGGCGATGTCCGGGTGGACGTGTTCGACCGGCTGCCGACGCCGTACGGGCTGGTGCGCTACGGTGTCGCGCCCGACCACACGTCGATCAAGTCGATCGCCCGGTACCTGCAGAAGGTGCTGGAGACGGCCGGCGTCCGCTTCTTCGGCTGCGTCGAGCTGGGCCGCGACATCACCCGCGCCGACCTCCTGGACTGCTACGACGCCGTCATCTACTCCACCGGCGCGATGGTCGACCGGCACATGCGGATCCCGGGCGAGGACCTGCCCGGCAGCATCGCCGCGACCGACTTCGTCAACTGGTACTGCGGGCACCCCGACGCCGCCGACCACGAGTTCGACCTCTCCGTCGAGGAGGTCGCGGTGATCGGGGTCGGGAACGTCGCCGTCGACGTCGTCCGGATCCTCGCCAAGACGGCCGGGGAGCTGCGCGAGACCGACGTCCCCGAGCAGGTCATCGAGGCGCTGTCGCGGAGCCGGGTCAGGCGCGTCCACATGATCGGGCGGCGCGGGCCGGCGCAGGCGAAGTTCACCACCAAGGAGGCCCGCGAGCTGGGCGAGCTGCCGAACGCGAGCATCCACGTCAGCCCGGAGGACATGGACCTCGACCCGGCGAGCGCCGAGCTGGCCGAGAGCGACCGGCACGTCCGCGGCAACGTCAAGGTCCTGAACGCCTGGACCGGCGAGCCCGCCGCGGACCGGGCCCGCCACATCGACGTGCGGTTCTGGCGCGCCCCCGCCGAGATCATCGGCACCGACCGGGTCGAGGGCCTCCGGCTGGAGAGGACCCGGCTGGACGATTCGGGCCGCGTCACCGGAACCGGCGAGTTCGAGACGCTGCCCGTCGGGATGGTGCTGCGGTCGGTCGGCTACCAGAGCGTGCCGCTGGAGGGCGTCCCGTTCGACGAGCGCTCCTTCGTCGTCCCCAACGAGGGCGGCCGCATCATCGGGGCGGACGGCGCGCCCGTCCCCCGCGAGTACGTCGCCGGCTGGATCAAGCGCGGGCCGACCGGCGTCGTCGGGACCAACAAGTCCGACGCCGCCGAGACCGTCCGCAACCTGCTGGAGGACGTCGCCGGGGCCGGCACGGCGCCGGAGCGCACCGTCGAGGAGCTGCTGGAGTCGCGCGGGCTGCCCGTCGTCACCTACGACGACTGGCTCAACCTCGACGCCGCCGAGATCGCCCTCGCCCGCAGCCTCGACCGGGGCGAGCGCGTCAAGCTCGCCCGCTGGGAGGCGATGACGTCCGCCTGCCGCAAACACGAGTGATTCATCTTCGCGAAAAGTTCCCGCCGGGAAAGTAGTGACGGACATGTGGCGTGAGCGCTACGGTGCGGCGTGTGACCGGCGGTCCAGAACTGTACGGGTTCCCCCCACCCGAGACGGTCCCCGACCTGAGGTGGCTCGGCCCCGATTACGTGTCCGTACTCGTGTACGACCTGACGCAGGGACTTCTGCGCCAGGACCCGCGCACGTCCGTCATGGGCGTGCGGTGCGAAGGCGAGCCCCGGCTCGATCCCTCGGTCGACCCGGCGGGCGTCATCCGCGCGCACGACGCCTGCTTCCCGCTCCAGGTCTACGTCCAGGACGGCGCCGGACGCCCCTGGTGCCTGCGTGGGCGATGGACGTACTCGGGACGCGAACTCGGCACGTCCTCGGCGTCCATCACCCACTTCTGGCATCTGGTGTCCGCGGAGGGCGTCTAGGGCCGCTCGTCCGAGGTCGCGGGCTCGTGGGCGTCCGCGGTGATGCGGGTCACGTACTCGGTGATGTCGCGGGCCAGAGCCTGCGGCGTCAGGCCGATGTCGGCGAGGATCTCGCCGCGGGACGCGTGGTCGAGGAACTCCTGAGGGATGCCGAACGTGCGGATCGGGGCGTCCACCTCGGCGTCGCGCAGCAGCCGGGCCACCGCGTCGCCGACGGCGCCGGTGCGGCCGTTGTCCTCGGCGACGGCGACGAGCGCGTGCTCGCGGGCGAGATCGAGCAGCGCCGGGTCGAGCGGCTTCACCCACCGGGGGTCGACGACGGTGACGCCGATGCCCTGCGCGGCGACCAGCTCGGCGGCCTCGACCGCGGGCGTCGCCATCGAGCCGGCCGCGACCAGCAGGACGCGGGTGCCGTTGGAGCCCTCGTGGCGGGCCAGCACGTCCATGCCGCCGGCCTTGCCGATCGCCTCGATGTCGTCGGCCGCCGAGCCCTTGGGGTAGCGGATCGCGGTGGGGCCGTCGGAGACCTCCACGCACTCGCGCAGCAGCTCGCGCAGCCGGGCGCCGTCGCGCGGCACGGCGACGCGCATGCCGGGGACGAGCTGGAGGATCGACATGTCCCACATGCCGTTGTGGCTGGCGCCGTCGTCGCCGGTCACGCCGGAGCGGTCCAGGGCGAACGTGACGGGCTGCCGGTGCAGCGCCGTGTCCATAAGGACCTGGTCGAAGGCGCGGTTGAGGAACGTCGCGTAGACCGCCACGACCGGGTGCATGCCGCCCATCGCGAGGGCGGTGGCCGAGGTGACGGCGTGCTGCTCGGCGATGCCGACGTCGAAGATGCGGTCGGGGAACGCCTCGGCGAACGGCGCGAGCCCGACCGGGTAGAGCATCGCGGCGGTGATGCCGACGACGTCACGGCGCTCCCGGCCGATCGCGACCATCTCCTCGCCGAACACCTTCGTCCAGGCGGGGCCGCCCTTCTTCGTGACGAACCTGCCGGTGGCGGGGTCGAACGCGCCGCCGCCGTGCATGCAGTCCTCGGTGTCGTTCTCGGCGGGCGCGTAGCCGCGTCCCTTGGTGGTGATGCAGTGCACGATGACCGGGCGGCCGAACCCGCGGGCGCGGCGCAGCGCGCGCTCGACGGCGTCCTCGTCGTGGCCGTCGATCGGGCCGACGTACTTCATGCCGAGGTCCTCGAACATGGCCTGCGGCTGCAGGACGTCCTTGAGGCCCTTCTTGATGCCGTGCAGCGCCTCGTAGGCGACGTTGCCGACCACCGGGGCGCGCGGCACCGTCTTCTTGATGAGGTCGAGCGCGTTCTCGTAGCCCTGCGTGACGCGCAGGTCGGCGAGGTGGGAGGCGAGACCGCCGATCGTCGGCGAGTAGGACCGGCCGTTGTCGTTGACGACGATGATGACCGGACGGTCGACGCCGGCGGCGATGTTGTTGAGCGCCTCCCAGCACATGCCGCCGGTCAGCGCGCCGTCACCGACGACCGCTACCACCGCGCGGTCGCTCTCGCCGCGCAGCTGGAACGCCTTGGCGAACCCGTCGGCGTAGGACAGGGCGGTCGAGGCGTGCGAGTTCTCGATGACGTCGTGCTCGGACTCGGCGCGGCTCGGATAGCCGGACAGGCCGCCGCGCTTGCGCAGCAGCTCGAAGTCGTGCCGCCCGGTGAGCATCTTGTGCACGTACGCCTGGTGCCCCGTGTCGAAAAGGATCTTGTCGTGCGGCGAGTCGAAGACGCGGTGCAGCGCGATCGTCAGCTCCACGGCGCCCAGGTTGGGGCCGAGATGCCCGCCGGTCTTGGAGACCGCCTGGACGAGGAACTCGCGGACCTCCTCCGCGAGCCGAGTCAGCTGACCGGCCTCCAGTCGTTTGAGGTCGTCGGGACCCGTGATCGACTCCAGCAGGCTCACTCGTTTCAACTCCTCCGTCGGGGCCCGGTCTCGCCCCTGGCTCGGGCCGTTCCGAGTTTAATCCCGGTTCGCCCGCGACGCGTCGTACGCCACCCGCCTCGCGGGTGTGAAAAGGCTGACCCCATCGGGAGGGATGGGGTAGGAAGTGAGCATGGGCGTCGAAGAGATCGTGCTGCTCAACGCGGATGACGAGGCGGTAGGGACCGCGCCGAAGAGCGACAGCCACCACAGTGACACGCCATATCATCTGGCTTTTTCATGCTATGTGGTGGATACGGAGGGTCGCGTGCTGATCACTCGGCGCGCGCTGGACAAGCGGACGTTCCCGGGCGTGTGGACGGGCAGCTGCTGCGGCCATCCCGGCCCGGGCGAGAAGCTCCGCGACGCCGTGCTCCGGCGGCTGCGGGACGAGCTCGGCATCCCGGACGCCTCGCTCACGTCCGTCCTGCCGCGGTTCCGGTACCGGGCCGTGGCCGAGGACGGCACCGTCGAGCACGAGCGCTGCCCCGTCGTGCGCGCGACCGTCCCCGCGGACGAGGCCGTCCGCCCGAACCCGGACGAGGTCGAGCAGGCCGAGTGGTGGACCTGGGAGCGCTGCCTGGAGCTGACCGGGCGGCCCGAGTCCTCCCCCTGGTACCGGCTTCAGCTGGCCGAGCTCGCGCCGCTCGGCGCGCCCGCCGACTGGCCGGACGCCGGGCGGTCGGGCCTGCCGCCCGCGCTCGGCTGGTAGCGGCCGGCGGCCCGGCGCGCCCGCGCGATCACCGGAAGATCACCGCGCATCACCGAAAGATCACATTGCGGTGCCCGGTGTTGACCGTCCCGTTTCCCGAGCGGACGCTTGCTTTTCGGGGCAACGAAGGGACGGACGATGCGAGTACGTGTTCCCCGGCGCCGCTGGACGGTGTTCGCGGCCGTGGCCATGACCGGCGCCCTTGCCGTCTCCGGTTGCGGCGGAAACGACGACAAGGGCTCGAACGACAAGTCCGAGGTCGAGGTCTTCTCCTGGTGGACCGGGCCGGGCGAGGCGGACGGGCTCGCCGCGATGCAGGCCGACTTCGAGAAGAAGAACCCCGGCACCAAGTTCGTCAACGCGGCCATCGCCGGCGGATCGGGCACCCAGGCCCAGGCCGTCCTGGCGAGCCGGCTGCAGAACCGCAAGCCGCCGGACTCGTTCCAGGGCCACGCGGGCGCCGAGCTGCTCGACTACATCAAGGCCGGCCAGATCGAGCCGCTGGACTCCTTCTACGACGAGAACAAGCTGAAGTCGGTCTACCCCCAGCAATTGCTCGACCAGATCAGCTACAAGGGGAAGATCTACTCGGTGCCGGTGAACATCCACCGGTCGAACGTGCTCTGGTACAACCCGGACATCCTCAAGGACGCCGGGGTCGCCGGACCGCCCAAGTCGATCGCCGAGTTCATCACCGCGCTGAAGGCCGTCAAGGAGAAGACCAAGAAGGTCCCGCTGTCGCTCGGCGCGCAGTGGACGGCCGACCACCTGCTGGAGAACGTCCTGCTCGGCGACCTCGGCACCGACGGCTACAACGCGCTGTGGAAGCCGGGCGCCGACTGGAGCGGCCCCCAGGTCACCAAGGCGCTCAACGACTACGCCGAGATCATGAAGTACACGACCCTGGAGGCCGCGTCCACCGACTGGCAGGGCGCCGCGAAGGCCGTCGTGGACGACAAGGCCGCGTTCAACATCATGGGCGACTGGGCGTACGGGTACTTCACCGGCAGCGCGCCCAACGGCCTCGGCAAGAAGCTCGACACCGACTTCAAGTACGCGCCGTCCCCCGGCACGGACGGCACCTACATGTGGCTGTCGGACAGCTTCACCCTTCCCAAGGGCGCACCCCACCGCGGCGGCGCCCTCGCGTGGCTGAAGGAGGTGTCCAGCAAGGAGGGGCAGGACCTGTTCAACCCGAAGAAGGGCTCCGTCCCCGCCCGCAAGGACGCCGACAAGAGCCTCTACAAGGGCTACCTCCAGTACGCGTTCGAGCAGTGGAACAGCCCGAGCATCAAGCTGGCGGGCTCGTTCTGGCACGGCGTCAACGCCAGTAAGAAGCAGCACACCGACATCGACACGGCGGTGGGCCTCTTCCTGCAGAACAAGGACGTCGGCAAGCTGCAGCAGGGACTGGTGAACGCGGCCAAGAACAGCGGCCAGTGAGGTTTCGCCGTAGCCGGAAGTGGTTGCCCGGGCTGCTGCTGGTCTCGCCGTCCATCGTCGCGATCGGCCTGTTCGTCTACGGGCTCATCTTCTGGAACACGCGGGTCGCGCTGAGCGGCAAGCACGACGAGGTCACCGAGTACGGGTTCGACAAGGGCAGGAACTTCGTCGACCTGTGGCACCAGCCCAGCTGGCCCGGCGCGGTGAAGCACGCGCTGCTGTTCACGGCGGTGTTCGTCCTCGGCGCGCTGCTGCTCGGCGCGTTCCTGGCGTTCCTGATGGACAAGGGCATCAGGGGTGAGGCGTCCTTCCGCGTCATCTACCTGTTCCCCATGGCGGTGTCGTTCATCGCCAGCGGCGTCGTGTGGCGCTGGCTGATGAACCCGGCGCCGCCGGAGCGCGCGGTCGGCTTCAACCAGCTGTTCGACAAGCTGCACCTCGGGGCGCTGGCGAACGACTGGTGGCAGGACCCGGACTGGGGTATGGCGGCGATGGCCCTCCCCGCGATCTGGCAGATGTCCGGATATGTCATGGCGCTGTATCTGGCCGGGTTCCGCAGCGTCCCCGAGGAGCTGCGGGAGGCGGCGCGGGTGGACGGCGCGTCGGAGTGGAAGGTGTACCGGTACGTGGTGTTCCCGCAGCTGCGCCCGGTGACGCTGTCCGCGCTGATCATCCTCGGGCACATCTCGCTGAAGGTGTTCGACCTGATCATGGCGATCGCGGGCAAGCAGATCATCACCTACGTGCCGGCCGTCGCCACCTATGTGGAGATCTTCGACCGGCACGATCCCGCGAACGGCGCCACGATCGCCACGTACATGCTGGTCGCGGTGGCCGTCCTGGTGATCCCCTACCTGGTCTGGTCGGTACGTTCGGAGCGGACGCGATGACGCGCGCAGCGGCACCCGGCGCCTGGCGGGCGGCGAAGCCGGCCGTCCTGCTGGCGTTCGTCCTGCTGTTCCTGATCCCCGTGTACGTGCTGGTGGTCACGAGCTTCAAGCCGCTGGACGAGGCGGATCCGAGCAGCGCGTGGAACCTGCCGGGCCAGTGGAGCACGTCCGGCTGGAGCTCGGCCTGGGACGCGCTGCGACCGGGCCTGGAGAACAGCGTCAAGATCGCCGTCTCCGGGTCGCTGATCTCGGCCGTGCTCGGCTCGCTGAACGGGTACGTCCTGTCCAAGTGGCGGTTCCCCGGCGCGGACGTCGTCTTCACGCTGTTCCTGTTCGGCATGTTCATCCCGTACCAGGCGGTGATGATCCCGCTGGCCGGGCTGCTGACCGACATGGAGCTCGTCGGGACGATCCGCGGTCTCGTCCTCGCCCACGTGGTGTACGGCATCCCGATCTGCACGCTGATCTTCCGGAACTACTACGTGACGATCCCGGACGAGCTGATCGAGGCGTCCCGCGTGGACGGCGCCGGGATGCTCCGCACGTACTGGTCGGTCGTCCTGCCCGTGTCGGCGCCGGCGTTCGCGGTGACGCTGATCTGGCAGTTCACGTCCATGTGGAACGACTTCCTGTTCGCGGTCTTCCTCGGCGCGCCCGACAGCTGGCCCGTCACGGTGATGCTGAACAACACGGCCGGGTCGGGCGCGGTCGCCGTCCAGTACAACCAGCAGATGGCCGAGGCGCTCCTGGCCTCCCTGCCGACGCTCCTCGTCTACCTGCTGCTCGGACGGTTCTTCATGCGCGGTCTCATGGCGGGCGCGCTGAAGGGCTGAAAGTCTCACGAACACGTCAACCGGGCCCCGTCCTCAGGCGTCACATGGGTGTTCAGACGAGTTCCGCATGGGGATGAAACGGCCCGGCAGCCGTCCCATGCGGACAACAACCCATTCGCCTCGTTCATTGGCAAATCAGCCGGGATGCGCCTAGCCTCTCGGGCATCGTCGCGCGGCACCCCGGCGTCCGGCCGGAGGCCCCGGACGATTCCGGGCCGGTGGAGGACGGGCGAGCACTGGAGGTGACCGCGTGCAGGCGATGAGTGTTCAGCAGCCCTGGGCGTTCGCGATCGCGCGTGGTGGCAAGTCGGTTTCGAACCAGAGCCTGCCGTCCGCCTACCGGGGGCCGATCCTCATCCACGCCTCCATGCGCGTCGACCTGAAGGCGTGCGACTCCCCGCTCATCCAGGCCGCCGGCTGGGACCCCCGCGACCCGCTCGCCACCATCGGCGCCGTCATCGCGGTCGCCGAGCTCGACCACGTGTGCTCGGCCGCCGTCGGGAACGCCTCCTGCGACTGCGGCCCCTGGGCGCAGCCGGGCCTCCACCACTGGCACCTGACCGGGATCCGGGCCCTCCCCCGCCCCATCGTGGCGCTGGGCCGCACCGACCTCTGGCAGCCGTCTCCCACCCTGGTCAACGAGGTGAACACGATGTTCGCCCTGAACTCCTGACTCACCCGGGCCGGAGGGCCTCGGTCACACGGCCCGGAGGGCTTCGGCGGCCTCGCGGAGGCGGCGGAACTCGGCGGCGATCCTGTCGAGCGTCCAGCTCGCGTTGAGCCCGCTCGGGTTGGGCAGGACCCAGAGGCGCGCGGGACCGAACGCCTCGTCCTGCGGCCCGATACGGGTGCGGGGGCGGCCGAAGGCGGTGCGGTAGGCGGTGATGCCGGCCACCGCGAGGTAGGACGGCCGGTGGCGGTCGACGAGCGCGGCCAGCCGGTGTCCGCCCTCGCGGAGTTCGGCGTCCGTCAGCTCGTCCGCGCGCGCCGTGGTGCGGGGCGCCAGGTTGGTGATGCCGAGGCCGTAGCCCGGCAGAAGGTCCTGCTCGGACGGATCCAGCAGGCGGCCGGTGAATCCGGAGCGGTGCAGCGCGGGCCAGAAGCGGTTGCCCGGGCGGGCGAAGTGGTGGCCCGTCGCCCCCGAGTACAGGCCGGGGTTGATGCCGCTGAACAGGACGTGGAGCGTCCCGCCGACCGGTGGCAGGACGTCGGGGATGAGGCGGTCGCGGGCGGCCTCGAGGTCGTCCTTGGTGGGGCGGGTCCGGGTGGGGCGCATCAGATCAGATTACGGACGATCAGCGTCACCGCGGACGTCCCCACGACGACGAGGAGCGCCAGGCGGAGGCGTCCGGCGTCCAGGTAGCGGCGCAGCGGACCGGCGGCAAGGAACCCGGCGAGCACGAACGGGAGGAGCTCCAGCCCGGCGACGACCTGCCGGGCGGGGAGGCGTCCGGCGGCGGCGAGGGTGGCTAGGGAGACCAGCGCGCCGGCGATGAAGAAGACCGCCAGGGTCGCCCGGACGCGGGGGCCGCTCTCACGCTGGTAGAGCAGCGCCATCGGCGGGCCGCCGATGCCGGACGCGGTGCCGGTGGTGCCGGAGATGACGCCGGCGGTGGCGAGCGTGCGGCGGTTGCGCGGCACCTCCCGCGACCAGCTCGTCAGGGCGAGCGCGGCGAGCACGACGACGCCGATCACGATGCCGAGGACGCGCTCGGGGGCGGCCGCCACCAGCCACACGCCGAGCGGCGTCCCGACGAGGCGGCCGCCGAACGCCCAGCCGAGCCCGCGCAGGTCGGCGTGCCCGACCTCCTGGGCGAGGGTCGCGAGCGGCAGGGCGAGCGCGACGACGAGGATCGACCCCGGCATCAGGGACGGGAACAGCATCGTCACGATCGGGGTCGCGACCAGCCCGACGCCGAGGCCGACGCTGCCCTGCACGATCGCGCCGACCAGCGCGGCGAGGCCGCCGAACAGGAGGAAGTCGAGATCCGGCACGCCGCCGGACGGTACATCCCGACTTATCCGATCGGTGAAGCCACTATCACGCGGACGCCTCGGTGAGGCGCTTGAGCTGGTCGCCGGTCAGGGTCGTCCTGGCGGCCTCGATGATCGGCGGGAGCTGTTCGAGGGTCCGGGCGCTCGCGATGGGCGCGGCGACGGTCGGCTGCGCGGCCAGCCAGGCGAGCGCCACGGCCGCGACGGCGACGCCCTGTTCCCCGGCGACGATGTCGAGCGCGGCCAGGACACGGCGGCCGCGTTCGGTCTCCAGGTGCCCGGCGGCACGGCCGGCGCGCGCGCTGTCCACCCGGGCCCCGGGACGGTACTTGCCGGTCAGGAATCCGGACGCGAGCCCGAAGTACGGCACGGCGGCCAGACCGTACCGTTGCGCGATGTCGCGGCGCGGGCCCTCGTAGGTGTCGCGGGACACCAGGTTGTAGTGCGGCTGGATGGCCACGTAGCGGGCCGTGCCCTCGCGCTCGCTGAACGCCAGGGAGGCTTCGAGCCGGTCCGGTTCGATGTTGGACACCGCGATGTGCCGGACCTTGCCGGCGGCGACCAGGTCGTCCAGCGCCGTCATGATCTCCTCGACCGGGACGTCCGGGTCGTCGAAGTGCGTGTAGTAGAGGTCGATGCGGTCGGTGCGGAGCCGCCGGAGCGAGTCGTCCGCGGCGGCCTTGATGTTCGGCGCCGACAGCCCCGGGCGCGCGGGATGGCGGCCCACCTTGGTCGCCACGACGATGTCGTCCCGGTTGCCGCGCGACGCCGTCCACTCGCCGATGATCGTCTCGGACTCGCCGCCGCTGTTGCCGGGCGCGGACGCCAGGTACGAGTCGGCCGTGTCCACGAAGTCGCCGCCGGCCTCGGCATAGGCGTCCAGGATTTCGAACGAGCGGTCCCTGTCCGCGGTCCAGCCGAAGACGTTGCCGCCCAGGCACATGGGGAAGACGTCCAGGTCACCGATCTTCTTCGAGTCAGCCATGTGTCGATCCAATCAAACGGGTTCGAGGCGGCCCTTCCCTCCGCCGCGAAGATGATTCTTGGCAGAATGTCCGGATGCTCGCCGCCTGCCTCGCCTTCGCCGCCATGGCGGCCCTGGTCACGATCACACCGGGGCTCGACACCATGCTCGTCCTGCGCACCACCGTGACCAGCGGACGGCGGACGGGCTACCTCGCCGCCCTCGGCGTCGCGTCCGGCTGCCTGTGCTGGGCGATGGCGAGCGCTGCCGGGCTGACCGCGCTGCTCGCCGCGTCCCGCATCGCGTTCGACGTGCTGCGCGTCGCGGGCGCCTGTTACCTGCTGTGGCTCGGCGGCCAGGCGCTGTGGAGGGCCCGCCGCAAATCCCACGACTCCGCCGGGACCCCGGAGCCTGAACTGTCCGGCGCCGCCGCGCTGCGCACCGGTTTCACCACCAACCTGCTCAACCCCAAGATCGGCGTCTTCTACATGAGCCTGCTGCCCCAGTTCGTGCCGGACGGGGCGTCCATGTTCTGGACGAGCATGCTCTTCGCCGCGATCCACGCCGTCGAGGGCCTGCTGTGGTTCGGGCTCGTCGTCGGCGCCGCGGGCGCCGCGCGCCGCGCCCTGGCCCGCCCCGCCGTGAAGCGCCGCGTCCAGCAGGTCACGGGCCTCGCCTTCATCGGCTTCGGCCTCCGCCTCGCCGTCGAGCACTAACCCCGGGCCTGCCCGGCGAGCGCCGCGGCCAGCGCGACCGCGTCCGCCTCGGACAGGTCCGCGTGCCCGGTCAGGATGCGATACCAGAGCACGCCGTAGGCCTGGTCGACGATGAGATCGAGGTCGGCCCCCGCGCCGATCTCGCCACGATCGCGCGCGCGTTCCAGCAGGCCGCGCAGGACGCGGCGGCGCCCCGCGATGAACTCGCGCATGTGCTCGCGGGAGTGCGGGTCGCGCTGCGCCTCGGCCATCGTGTACCGCAGAGCCGAGACGGTCCGAGGATGCCCGCCGGCGAGGAACGTCGCGCGGAGGAACGCCTCAAGATCGTCCTCCAGCGTGCCCGTGTCGGGCACGGGCACGTCCACCCCCGCCCGCCCCGCCAGCGCCTCCAGCAGGACGGCCCCCTTGGACGGCCACCAGCGGTAGATCGTCTGCTTCCCGACACCGGCCGCGGCCGCGATCGTGTCGATCGTCACGGGCGTGTCGTCGGTGCGTCCCAGCAGGTCGACGGCGACGTCCAGGATCGCCTGGCGCGCGGCCTCGTTGCGGCGCCGGCCGGTGTGCGGGCGGCGGGTCTCGGCGGTCATGGCCCGAGCATACCGTTTGACGAAACCATCGGTCTCGACAAATAATTGACGAGACGGCAAGTCTCGACAATGAAGGAGCGCACACCATGACGCTGAACGGGAAGAAGGTCCTGGTCTGCGGTGGCACCTCGGGCATCGGCGCGGCCACGGCCGCGCTGTTCGCCGGTCAGGGCGCCGACGTCGCCGTCACCGGACGCGACGAGGAACGCCTTGCCAAGGCCGCGGCCGACGGCCTCACCGCCCGTCGCATGGACGCGTCCGCGGAGGAGGAGGTGACCGGCTTCTTCGCCGGGGACGCCACGTACGACCACCTCGTCCTGGCCCTGAGCGGCGGATCCGGGGCGGGCCCCATCGCCACCCTCGACCTGGCCGACCTCCGCGCCGGCTTCGAGGCGAAGTTCTGGCTGCACCTGCGGCTCGTGCAGGCGGCGCTGCCCCGGATGGCGCCGGACGGCTCGATCACGTTCATCACCGCGTCGTCGGCGCGCGCCGCGCTGCCCGGCACGGCCGGCCTCGCCGCCATCAACGGCGCGCTGGAGGCGATGGTCGGCCCGCTGGCGGCGGAACTGGCCCCGCTGCGCGTCAACGCGGTCTCCCCCGGCGTCATCGAGACCCCGTGGTGGGACGGCATGCCGGCCGAGCAGCGCGCGGCCATGTTCGCCGAGCACGCCGCCGCCCTTCCGGTCGGGCGCATCGGACGTCCGGAGGACGTGGCGCAGGCGGTCCTGCTGACCGCGACGAACGGGTTCATCACCGGCAACGTCGTCGAGTGCAACGGCGGCCTGAGCCTGCCCACCGGCCGCTGAACACGAGAAAAGGGCCGCTCCCCCGGGAGGGAGCGGCCCTTTTCGCGGTCGTGGGCTACTTGCGGATCAGGTTGCGGAGGACGTACTGGAGGATGCCGCCGTTGCGGTAGTAGTCCGCCTCGCCCGGCGTGTCGATGCGGACGACGGCGGTGAACTCCTTGCCGTCGGCGCTGACGGTGACCTCGTCAGGGACACCGCCCTCGTTCAGCGCGGTGACGCCGGTGATGTCGAACGTTTCGGTGCCGGTGAGGCCGAGGGACTCGGCGGACTCGCCCTCCTTGAACTGCAGCGGCAGGACGCCGAGGCCGATCAGGTTCGAGCGGTGGATCCGCTCGTAGGACTGCGCGATGACGGCGCGGACGCCGAGCAGCGCGGTGCCCTTCGCCGCCCAGTCGCGAGACGACCCGGAGCCGTACTCCTTGCCGGCGATGACGACGAGCGGGGTGCCCTGCGCGGCGTAGTTCTGCGCGGCGTCGTAGATGAACGCCTGCGGCGCGCCGTCCTGGGTGAAGTCGCGGGTGTAGCCGCCCTCGACGCCGTCCAGGAGCTGGTTGCGGAGCCGGATGTTGGCGAACGTCCCGCGGATCATGACCTCGTGGTTCCCGCGGCGCGAGCCGTAGGAGTTGAAGTCCTTGACCTCGACGCCGTTGTCCCGCAGGTACTGGGCGGCGGGGGTGCCGGCCTTGATGGACCCGGCCGGGGAGATGTGGTCGGTGGTGACCGAGTCGCCCAGCTTCGCCAGGACGCGGGCGCCGTGGACGTCGGCGACCGGCTCCGGCTCGGCGGCCATGCCGTCGAAGTACGGCGCCTTGCGGACGTAGGTGGACGCGGCGTCCCACTCGAACAGGTCGCCGGTCGGGATGTCGAGGCCGGTCCAGCGCTCGTCGCCCTTGAAGACGTCGGCGTAGCTCTGCGCGAACATCTCCTGCCCGATCGACGACTCGACGATCGAGGCGACCTCCTCCGGCCCGGGCCAGATGTCGCGCAGGTGGACGGGGCCGTCGGCGCCTTCGGCGATCGGGTCGTTGAGGATGTCGATGTCCATCGTCCCGGCCAGCGCGTAGGCGATGACCAGCGGCGGGGACGCCAGGTAGTTCATCTTCACGTCGGGGCTGATGCGGCCCTCGAAGTTGCGGTTGCCGGACAGCACCGCGGTGACCGCCAGGTCGTTGTCGTTGACGGCCTTGGAGATCTCCGGCTGCAGCGGGCCGGTGTTGCCGATGCAGGTGGTGCAGCCGTACCCGACCAGGTTGAAGCCGATCTTGTCGAGGTACGGGGTGAGGCCGGCGCGCTCCAGGTAGTCGGTGACGACCTGGGACCCGGGCGCGAGCGACGTCTTCACCCACGGCTTGCGGGTCAGGCCCTTCTCCACCGCGTTCTTGGCCAGCAGCGCGGCGCCGATCATCACGTACGGGTTGGACGTGTTGGTGCAGGACGTGATGGCGGCGACGGCGATGTGCCCGTGGTCGAGCTCGAACGCCGTCCCGTCCTCCAGCGTGACCGGGACGAGGTTGTGCGGCCGTCCGGCACCGTTGGTGCCGTGCGGGCGCGGCTTGTCCCCGCTCGTGTCGTGGCTGATCGCCGGGGAGTCCGAGGCCGGGAACGACTCGTTGGACGCCTCGTCGGCCGCGCCCTGCACGCTCGCGACGTAGTTCTGCACGTCCCGCCGCCAGGTCTGCTTGGCCTCCGCCAGGGAGATGCGGTCCTGCGGGCGCTTCGGGCCGGCCAGCGACGGGACGACCGTCGCGAGGTCCAGCTCCAGGTACTCGGAGAACTCCGGCTCCACCGAGGGGTCGAGCCACATGCCCTGCGCCTTGGCGTACGCCTCGACGAGCGCGATCTGCTCCTCGTCCCGCCCGGTGAGCCGCAGGTACTTCAGCGTCTCGTCGTCGATCGGGAAGATGGCGCAGGTGGAGCCGAACTCGGGGCTCATGTTGCCGATCGTGGCGCGGTTGGCCAGCGGCAGCGCGTGCACGCCCTCGCCGTAGAACTCGACGAACTTGCCGACGACGCCGTGCTCGCGCAGCATCTCGGTGATGGTCAGCACCAGGTCCGTCGCGGTCGTGCCGGCGGGCAGCTCACCGGTCAGCTTGAAGCCGACCACGCGCGGGATGAGCATCGAGATCGGCTGGCCGAGCATGGCGGCCTCCGCCTCGATGCCGCCGACGCCCCAGCCGAGGACGCCGATGCCGTTCTCCATCGTGGTGTGCGAGTCGGTGCCGACGCACGTGTCCGGGTAGGCGACCCCGTTCCGGTCGAACACCACGCGGGCCAGGTGCTCGATGTTCACCTGGTGGACGATGCCGGTGCCGGGCGGCACGACCTTGAACTCGTCGAACGCCGTCTGCCCCCACCGCAGGAACTGGTAGCGCTCCTTGTTGCGCTCGTACTCGCGCTGCACGTTGCGCTCGAAGGCGTCCGGCGAGCCGAAGTAGTCGACGATCACCGAATGGTCGATCACCATCTCGGCCGGCGCCAACGGGTTGATCTTGGCCGGGTCGCCGCCCAGATCCCGCACGGCCTCGCGCATCGTGGCGAGGTCCACCACGCACGGCACGCCGGTGAAGTCCTGCATGATCACCCGCGCGGGGGTGAACTGGATCTCCTTGCTCGGCTGCGCCTGCGAGTCCCACTGCGCCAGCGCGCTGATGTGCTCGGCGGTCACGTTCGCGCCGTCCTCGGTGCGCAGCAGGTTCTCCAGCAGCACCTTCAGGCTGTACGGGAGACGGGCCGCGCCCTCGACGGCGTCCAGCCGGTAGATGTCGTACGACCTGTCGCCAACCTGCAGCTTGTCACGGCTGCCGAAGCTGTTCGCGGACACGGACTCCTCCTCAGTCGACACCGCGCGTCCGGTCCGGGACATGAGCGCGCGGCGCTCGTCTTGTTCCTCGATAGGCCCGCCCCGGGGGCCGTCGCGGGGCGGCGCGCGGCGGAGCGGGATGCTCGTCTTCCTTGATCCTGCCCTAGTCAGGCCCCCGACCGGGAATCAGGTCCGCCTAACTTCCGCGTCTTTTCTCTCGACGTCAAGCTATCTCCAATTTATCTCGACATCAAGTTACTTGCACCCACCGGACCAGGGCTCCGCAGGCTCGACGGGGGGACGTCGACCGCCGTGCGGCGCCGGCGCGCCCACATCGCGGAGGTGGGGGACGGAGGGCACAGGCGGTATCTCCACGCCTGGTACGTCTACTCCGTGAGCCGCCGTCTCGCCGAGGAATGGACGACCCTCCGGCAACGGGCAGCGTCGATGCCGCGCCTTTTATCGGGCTGGCGCGGGAATGGAACCGGCGTGTGCCGGGGAATCAGAAAGTGTTCGTGGCGGAAGCGCCATCGTTCGAGGAATTCCTCGGCGGTCCCCCTCCCGGGCGAAACGCTCCGGTGGATGGAGGAGACCGCCGAGGCGGGTTACGGCCTTCTTCTCAGCTGGTGAATCGGGTGGATGAAGGGGGCTCTACTTGAGCCACAGGATCCACGGCGGGTACCCGGGGTCGTAGGTGCACTTGTAGTCGTTGAAGCCCTCGCGCACATACTGCTGGCCGGCGTCGATGCATTTGGACTTGCTGGTGAACCGGTCCCAGGCCTTCCAGCCGGCCGCGTGAGCGGGAACGCTCATGCCGCCGACCGCCGCGATGGCGATCCCGACGCCAACGGCTGTCCTGCGCAGGCGCATCTGCGTCTTCCTCCCTGTAGGGGGATCGCATCCGAAACGATCTTCGACGCGATGGGTCCACGATGCACCGCGGATCTCGGCCTTGCAAGAGGTCCAATGCCCGCCGTTCCGGATCATGGGTTGATGCCGAGAAGGGGGACGCCGCTTGGTCATGTTCCGACATGCCGCCTCGCCGCGCGGCGTTCGGCCGCACGCGCGGCGATGAGTTCCGGCCCCCCGGAAAGTCTGCATCCGAGAACAACGGCCACGGAAAGGACACCTCATGACCACGCAACTCGACGAGGCATTCACGGCGGTTCTGCGGAAGAGCCCGGCCAAAGGCGGCTGGACGTACGTGATCTGGCCGAAGTCGGTGGAGTTCTTCGGCACCCGCGGCCTGGTGAAGGTCAAGGGGACCATCGACGGGCATCCGTTCCGGGGCTCCTTCATGGCGCTGGGCGACGGCACGCACAAGCTGGCCGTGAAGGCGGAGATCCGCGAGGCGCTCGGCAAGGACGCCGGCGACACCGTCACCGTCCACCTGGACGAACGCCTCGGATAGGGCCGCCCAGGCGGGGCCCTGGAACGGTTCAGGCCCCGGACACGCACCGTTTAAATAAGTCCATACCTTGGCCAGAGTTTCTCTGGTGCCGGACCGGTCGATCTCATCAAGGTGATCATTGAACCGTCCTGGAGCGCCGCGGAGCACGATCGCGCGCTGGACCGGCTCGCGGCACGGGAGAACTTCCCGGTGGCGGCGCGGCTGCTGCCCGCCCGCCACCGCGCCGACCTGCGGGCCGTCTACGGTTTCGCGCGCCTCGTCGACGACATCGGCGACGAGGCGCCGCCGGAGCAGCGGCCCAAGCTGCTCGGCCTCGTGGACGACGACCTGGACCGGGTGTTCGCGGGGCGGACGCCGGCACTGCCGCAACTGCGCAGGCTGGCGGGGACGGTGCACGCGCACCGGATCCCGGAGGAGCCGTTCCGCGACCTCGTCCAGGCGAACCGGCAGGACCAGGCCGTCCACCGGTACGAGACGTTCGAGGAGCTGAGAGGCTACTGCGCCCTGTCGGCGGCGCCCGTGGGACGCATCGTCCTGCACCTGTTCCGCGCGCACCGGCCGCGTCTCGTGGCCGCGTCCGACGACGTCTGCACGGCGTTACAGATCATCGAGCACTGCCAGGACGCCGGGGAGGACTACCGGAACGGCCGGATCTACCTGCCCGCCGAGGACCTGCGGAGGTTCGGCTGCGCGGAGGAGGACCTGGCGCGCCGGGTGACGCCGACGCGGCTGCGCGGCGTCCTGGCGCTGCAGGCGGGCCGCGCCCGCGACCTGCTGGACGGCGGTGCCGCCCCGCTGATGGCGGATCTGACGGGCTGGGCGCGATTCGCCGTCGCGGGCTATGTGGCCGGGGGGCGCGCGGCGCTGTCGGCCCTGGAACGCGGGCGCCATGACGTGCTCGCGCATCCGCTGCGTCCACGGCGGGCGACGCTGCCGGCCGGCTGGGCGCGCGCTCTTGGAAGGAGGGGGCGATGACGGTTTCGGAGGCTTGCGAGCGTTCCGAGCGGGTCGTCGAGGCGTACCGGCACTGCGAGCGGGTGGTGCGCGACGAGGCCCGCAACTTCGCCTACGGGATCCGGCTGATGCCGGCCCCGAAGCGGCGGGCGATGAGCGCGATCTACGCGTTCGCGCGGGGCATCGACGACATCGGGGACGGGCCGGAGCCGGCGTGCGTGCGGCTGGATCTGCTGGACCGGTCCCGGCAGCGGCTGCTGACCGTCCAGGAGGTGCTGCGGCGGCGGGTGGACGTCCAGGCGCTGGAGGGGCATCCGGTGCTGACCGCGCTGGCGGACGCGGCGGGCCGCTACCCGATCCCCCTCGACGCGTTCGACGAGCTGATCGACGGGTGCGAGAACGACGTGCGGGGCGCCGACTACGGGACGTTCGACGACCTGCTGCGCTACTGCCAGCGGGTCGCGGGGACGGTCGGCCGGCTGTCGCTCGGGGTGTTCGGCTCGGACGGCCGGCAGCGGGCGGAGGGGCTCGCCGACTCCCTCGGCGTCGCGCTGCAGCTCACCAACATCCTGCGCGACCTGCGCGAGGACCGGATGGCCGGGCGGGTCTACATCCCGGCCGAGGACCTCGCGCGGTTCGGCTGCACGCTGGAGCTGGACGAGTCGGGCACGTTCATCGACCCGCCGTGGCGGCTGGGCGAGCTGATCGGCTTCCAGGCGGAGCGGGCCCGCGCCTGGTACGCGGAGGGCCTGCGGCTCCTGCCGCTGCTGGACCGGCGCAGCGCGGCGTGCACGGCGGCGATGGCCGGCATCTACCGGCGGCTGCTGGAGTCCATCGCGGCCCGCCCGCAGCTGGCGCTGAACACCCGGGTCTCCCTGCCGACCTGGCAGAAGGCGGTCGTGGCCGCACGCGCACTCTCGGGGGTGGAGCGATGAGCGTCGTCATCGTCGGCGGCGGGCTCGCGGGCATCAGCGCCGCGATCGCGCTCCAGGAGTCGCGGGTGCCGGTCACGCTCGTCGAGGCCCGGCCATGGCTCGGCGGGGCCACGCATTCGTTCGTGCGCGGCGAGCTGAGCGTCGACAACGGCCAGCACGTGTTCCTGCGGTGCTGCTCGGCGTACCAGGGACTGCTGCGCAGGCTGCGCGCCGACCATCTCGTCGACCTGCAGGACCGGTTCGACGTCCCCGTCCTGCGGGCGGGCGGCGGCCCGGCGCGGCTGCGGCGGTCGAACCTGCCGAGCCCGTTCCACCTGCTGCCGGCGCTGGCCCGGTACGCGCCGCTGTCGGCCGCCGACCGGCTCCGCGCGGTGCGCGCCGCGGCCGCGCTCCGGCGCCTCGATCCCGCCGACCCCGAGCTCGACCTGGTCTCCGCGGGGACGTGGCTGTCGCGGCACGGGCAGCGGCCGTGGGCGCGGGACGCCCTGTGGGGCCTGTTCATCACGTCCGCGCTGAACGCCGACGTGGACGAGGCGGCGCTCGGGCTGTCCGCGATGGTCTGCGGGCGGGCCCTGTTCGGACGCGCCGACGCGGCCGACATCGGGCTGCCGCTCGTCCCGCTGGAGGAGCTGCACGGCGGCCCGGCGCTGCGGCGCATCGCGGAGATGGGCGGGACCGTCCGGCTGAAGGCCAAGGTCGAGGCCGTCACGACCGACCCGAAGGTGGTCGTGGACGGGGTGCCGATCGCCGCCGACGCGGTGATCATGGCGGTGCCGCACGAGGCCGCGGCACGGCTGCTGCCGGCGCAGGCGCTGCCGGACCCGCTGCGCTGGCCCGAGCTGGACGCCAGCCCGATCGTGAACGTGCACGTCGTCTACGACCGGAAGGTCATGGACGGGCCGTTCGCCGCCGCGGTGGGCTCGCCGGTCCAGTGGGTGTTCGACCGGACGGCGGTGAGCGGGCTGCGCCGCGGCCAGTACCTCGCGGTGTCGCTGTCGGCCGCGGACCGCTGGGTCGACATGCCGACCGCGCGGCTGCGCGCCCGGTTCCTGCCGGAGCTGCGGCGGCTGCTGCCCGCCGCGTGGGACGCCGAGGTCCGCGAGCTGTTCGTGACGCGGGAGCGGCGCGCGACGTTCCGGCAGCGTCCCGGCACCGCGGCCGCGCGTCCCGGCGCGGCGACGCGCGCCCCCGGGCTGTTCCTGGCCGGCGCGTGGACCGACACGGGCTGGCCCGACACGATGGAGGGAGCAGTGCGCAGTGGTCTCACCGCCGCCCGCCTGGTCCGCCGCCACCTGGAGAGGGTGACCGACCGATGACTACTGTGCCGGTCTCGATGACCGACGTCCGCGGGCTCGTCGACGGCGCGCTGCGCGCCGCGGTCGGCCGCCTCGACCCGCGCACCTACCGTGTCGCGGCCTACCACCTCGGCTGGACGGACGAGGAGGGCCGCCCGCACAAGGCGCCGGTGGGCAAGGCCCTCCGCCCGGCGCTCGCGCTGCTGTCCGCGCGCGCCGCGGTGGCGCCGCCGGAAAGCGGGCTGCCGGGAGCGGTCGCGGTCGAGCTGACCCATGCGTTCTCGCTCCTGCACGACGACATCATGGACCGCGACCGGACGCGCAGGCACCGTCCGGCGGCATGGACCGTGTTCGGGGAGGCGTCCACGATCCTGGCCGGGGACGCGCTTCTCGCCCTCGCCGGTGAGGTCCTGCTGGAGGCGCCCGGCCAGGGATCGGCGCGGGCGGCGCGCGCGCTGTCCGTCGCGACGCGCCGCCTCATCGCCGGTCAGTCCCTCGACATGGACTTCGAGACGCGCAGGCAGATCAGCGTGGACGAGTGCGTCGCCATGGCGTCCGGCAAGACCGCCGCGCTGCTGGCGTGCTCCTGTTCGATCGGGGCCGTCCTGGACGGGGCCTCCGACAGGCTCTGCGAGGCGCTGCAGGCGTTCGGCGAGGACCTCGGCATCGCGTTCCAGCTCGTGGACGACCTGCTCGGCATCTGGGGCGACCCGGAGACCACCGGCAAGCCCGCTCTGTCGGACCTGCGGTCCCGCAAGATGTCGCTGCCGGTCGTCGCCGCGCTGAACTCCGGCACCCCGGAGGCCGCGAAGCTCGCCGCTCTGTACGCGCGGCCCGGGCCGGCCGGGAAGGAGCCCGCCGAGGAGGAGCTGTCCGAGGCCGCCGCCCTCGTGGAGGCGGCGGGCGGGCGCGCCTGGGCCGAGATAGAGGCGGAGAGCCGCATCCAGCGCGCCGCCGAGCACCTCGTCTCCGCCCGGCTGCCCGAGCCCGTCCGCGCCGAGTTCCTGCACATCGCCGACTTCGTCACCTGCCGGGACCACTGATGACGACCACCGAACCCGCCGCGGCGGCCACCGGGACGAGGACGGCCGCGGACGCGCTGGACGCCGCCCGCGAGCATCTGCTGTTCCTCCAGTCGCCGGAAGGCTGGTGGAAGGGCGAGCTGCAGACCAACGTGACGATGGACGCCGAGGACCTGCTGCTCCGCGAGTTCCTCGGCATCCGCTCCGAGGAGGACACCCGCGAGGCGGCCCGCTGGATCAGATCCCAGCAGGCCGCGGACGGCACCTGGGCCAACTTCCACGACGGCCCGCCTGACCTGTCCACGACCGTCGAGGCGTACGTGGCGCTGCGGCTCGCCGGGGACCCGCCGGACGCGGGCCACATGGTCCGCGCCGCCGCCTACGTCCGCGGCGAGGGCGGCGTCCCGGCGACCCGCGTGTTCACCCGGTTCTGGCTGGCCATGTTCGGCCGCTGGCCGTGGGACCGGCTGCCGGTCCTGCCCCCGGAGATGATCTTCCTGCCGCGCTGGTTCCCGCTGAACGTCTACGACTTCGCGTGCTGGGCGCGGCAGACGGTCGTGCCGCTGACGGTGGTGGCCGCGCTGCGTCCCGTCCGGCCGCTGCCGTTCGGGCTGGACGAGCTGTACCCCGGCTACGACGTCCCCCGTCCCCGGAGGCGGGGCCTGCCCGGCTGGGGCGAGACGTTCGGGGCGCTCGACCGGGCCCTGCACGTGTACGAGCGGCGTCCGCTGAAGGGGCTGCGCACGGCCGCGCTCCGCCGCGCCGGCGAGTGGATCGTCGCGCGGCAGGAGCGGGACGGGTCCTGGGGCGGGATCCAGCCGCCCTGGGTGTACTCGCTGATCGCGCTGCACCTGCTCGGCTACGGCCTCGGCCACCCGGTCGTCCGGCGGGGACTGGACGGGCTCGAACGCTTCACGATCCGGGACGAGAAGGGGCGGCGCCTGGAGGCGTGCCAGTCCCCCGTCTGGGACACCGTCCTCGCCATGAACGCGCTCGCCGACTCGGGCCTGCAGGCCGGGCATCCCGCCCTGGAGCGGGCCGCGGAGTGGGTGATCGGCGAGGAGGTGAAGGGGCCCGGAGACTGGGCGGTGCGGCGTCCCGGCCTGCCCCCGGGCGGCTGGGCGTTCGAGTTCGACAACGACTGCTACCCCGACACCGACGACACCGCCGAGGCGGTCATCGCGCTCAACCGCGTCCGGCATCCGGACGCCGAGCCGGCGATCGAGCGCGGCGTCCGCTGGATGGCCGGGATGGCGTCCCGGGACGGCGGGTTCGGCGCGTTCGACGCCGACAACACCCGCGCCCTGTGCCGGAGGCTGCCCTTCTGCGACTTCGGCGAGGTCATCGACCCGCCGTCCGCCGACGTCACCGCGCACGTCGTGGAGGCGATGGCGCACCGGGGCATGGCCGACTCGCTGCTCGTGAAGCGGGCCGTCGTCTGGCTGCTGAAGGCGCAGGAACCGGACGGGTCCTGGTTCGGCCGGTGGGGCGCCAACCACGTGTACGGGACGGGCAGCGTCGTGCCCGCGCTCATCGCGGCGGGCGTCCGGCCGGGCGGGCGCGCGATCCGGGACGCGGTCGGCTGGCTGGAGCGCCACCAGCGCGACGACGGCGGCTGGGGCGAGGACCTGCGCTCCTACCGGGACCGGACGTGGGTCGGGCACGGCGCCTCCACGGCGTCGCAGACCGCGTGGGCGCTGCTCGCGCTGCTCGCCGCCGGTGAACGGGGCCCGGCCGTCGAGCGCGGGGTCCGCTGGCTCGTCGAGCACCAGCGCCCGGACGGGACGTGGGACGAGGACCACTTCACCGGCACCGGCTTCCCCGGCGACTTCTACATCAACTACCACCTGTACCGCCTGGTGTTCCCGCTGAGCGCGCTCGGCCGGTACGTGAAGGGGAGTCCGCTCTCCCTGCCACAGCCCGCCGCGACCGCGCACGGTGAGCGAAGCGACCCGGAAGGGGCCTAGAAGAATGGCGATGCCACTGCGCCAGAGCCTGCGCGTCGGCGGATACGTCCTGCGCAACCGGCTGGCGGGGCGGACGAGGTACCCGCTGATCGTCGAGCTGGAGCCGCTGTACGCGTGCAACCTGGCGTGCGCGGGCTGCGGCAAGATCCAGCATCCGGCGGACGTGCTGAAGCAGCGGATGCCGGTCGAGCAGGCGGTCGCGGCGGTCCGCGAGTGCGGCGCGCCGATGGTGTCGATCGCGGGCGGCGAGCCGCTGATGCATCCGCGGATCGGCGAGCTGGTCGCCGAGCTGATCAGGATGAAGCGGTACGTGTTCCTGTGCACGAACGCGGCGCTGATCCCGAAGAAGATCGACCTGTTCAAGCCGTCGCGCTACTTCGCCTGGGCGGTGCACATCGACGGATTACGAGAGCGGCACGACGCGTCCGTCTGCAAGGAAGGCGTGTTCGACCAGGCGGTCGAGGCGATCAGGATGTGCCAGGAGCGCGGGTTCCGGGTCACGACGAACACGACCGTGTTCAACACCGACACCCCGCAGACCGTCATCGACGTGCTCGACTACCTCAACGACGACCTGCGCGTCGACCAGATGATGATCTCGCCCGCCTACGCCTACGAGAAGGCACCTGACCAGGACCATTTCCTCGGCGTCGAGGAGACCAGGAACCTGTTCCGCAAGACGTTCGCCGACGGCCGGCGCAAGCGCTGGCGGTTCAACCACTCCCCCTTGTTCCTCGACTTCCTCGAAGGCAAGGTCGACTTCCCGTGCACGGCGTGGGCGATCCCGTCGTACTCGCTGAAGGGCTGGCAGCGGCCCTGCTACCTGATGGACGACGGGTACACCGAGACCTACCAGGAACTCCTCGACACGACCGACTGGAACGCCTACGGCCGGGGACGAGACGACCGCTGCGCGAACTGCATGGCGCACTGCGGCTACGAGCCCACTGCCGTGTTCGCGACGATGGGCTCGCTCAGGGAGTCGATCCGCGCGATGCGGAGCGTATGATCCTTCACTCGGGCTCGTCGCGCAGTTCCTCGATGACGTCGTGGACGGCGTCCATCAGCGCGTCGGCGTCCTCGGCCAGGCCCGGGTCTACGGAGAGGCCGAAGCACAGGTCGCGGTCGACGCCGAGCCCGGCGATCGCCAGCGGCGCGCCGGGCGCGAGCGGGACGATCGGGTACACGGCGGTGAGGGCCGCGCCCGCCAGCCACAGCTGCCTGTCGGGCCCCGGGAGGCTCGACACGGTGCCCTGCAGGAACCGTCCGCTGTAGGACATCCGGGCGAAGCGGGCGTGCAGCGGGACCGGCATCAGCCGTCCGGCCTGCCACATCACGAACCAGGCGGCCTGCGCCCGCGTCCCCGACCGCAGCACCCGGCTGCGCCTGGCGATCAACGCGAGCCGGTCGGGCTCCGACATCTTCCCGACCGGCAGGTCCACCATCACGGCGGTGGTGTGGTTGCCCACCATCGCGCTGCCGGGCGGCCGCATCATCAGCGGGACCGCGACGCGGCAGGTGTCGGGCCGCCCGTCGTCCTCGCTGACGACCCGGTTCAGGGCGCCCGCGACGGCGCACAGGACGACGTCGGTCACGCGGGCGCCGTAGCGGCGGGCCACGTCCCGCACCGTGCTCAGCGGCAGGTCCATGGTGCTGTACCGGCGTTCGGCCGTCCCGGCGGCGGGCAGCGGCTCCGGCCTCGTGACGGCGGTGGCGAGCTGGCCGAGACCGACCACGGTGGCGAGCGCCTTTCGGAACGGCGCGCGGGGTGGCCCGGCGACGGGTTCCGGCGGCGGGTCCATCAGATACATGGCCTGCGCCACGATGCCGACGCCGTCGGCGACGACGTGGTGCATCAGGTAGACGACGGCGGTGCGGCCGGGCTCGGCCCCCTTCACCACGACCATCCGCCACGGCGGCCGGTCCAGCGGCAGCACCTCGGACTGGATCCGGGCGACCTCGGCTCGCAGGCCCGCCATGCCGTCGACGTGCCGTTCGGGGACGTGCCACTCCCAGTCGACGGAGTCGTGGTCGCGCCACACGGGGCGGCGCCAGCCGCCCCGCCATCCCGTGTGGCGGACGAGCCGCTGCCGGAAGCGCGGGAGCCCGTCCAGCCGCTCCTTGATCACCCGGACGAGATCGGCCCGGCCGACGTCCGCGCGCGAGGTGTCGAGCATGATCACACCGCCGGGATGCTGCGGCGCCTCGGGCGTCTCCACCGCGAGGAAGAAGGCGTCGGGCCCCTGGACGCGCGACGACGGCGGGCGGGCGAGGCGTTCCGCGGCGTACACCGGCACGACAACGAAGGGTACGGCGGCGACGGCGTCCAGCAAATAGTGATTCGCGGTCGCCAGGATGACGTAGAGCGTGAGCAGGATGTGCGCGGTGTTCAGTCCCTGCACCCATCGCTTCGCGTTCACCCGGGCGAGCTCGACGCCGACCCACAGCGTCCAGGCCATGTGCAGGGACGGGACGGCGGCGAACTCGTCCGCGTGCTCCACCATCGGGGAGCCCCACGACCCCCACGTGCGGCCTTTGCTGACGGTGTCGATGAAGCCGAGGTCGGGCATCAGCCGCGGCGGCATGACGGGATACAGCGCGAAGCACGCCAGCCCGCCGATGTTGAGCATGACGAAGGCGTTGCGGGCCGTCCGGTACCGCTCGGGATGCCGCAGGAATAACCAGATCAGCAGGACCAGCGCGCTCGCGATGTAGGTGATCGCGTACTCGTAGTTGGCCAGCACCCGCCAGAACGGCTGGCCCGCGAGCCAGCCGTTGAGGGTCGGTTCCACGTCGAGATGGAGGGCCCGCTCCAGGCTGTAGAGCGAGTCCCCGTGCTCGCGGGCCGCCGTCATCCTCGACTGCTCGGGCAGCATTGTCACCAGCGAGTACAGCGCGAACAGCGCCAGGCCCAGCGCGAGTTCGTTCCTGGCGCGAGGCCGGCTGCCCGTGACGCCCGGTGTGTAGACCGTGTCACGCGCGGTCACCGCTTCGTGTACGCCCATCGTCCCCCTCGCCCCGGATTGGTACCCACTGATCCGCGATAACAGACGGCGATGCCGGTATTCGGGATCATGCCCGGTTCGCCGCGATGAACCCCTCTGCGGTCCGCTCGGAATCTCCCGGAACCATCTGGCCCGACCGTACGTCTTCGATATATCGTTGTCGTATCGCGAGAGATCATAGAGAGCTCTCAGAAGGTGGTGGAGAACATGGGGCACATGCATGGACGCGGACCCTGGGGACGCGGCGACCTGCCGAACTTCGGCGCGCTGTTCGGCGGCGGGCCCGGCCCCTGGGGGCCGCCCGGCGGCTTCGGCCACGGACCGGGCCCCCGCCCGCCCTGGGCGCGGGGGCGCGGCGGGCCGTGGGGCCGGGGCCCCAAGGCGCGCAAGGGGAACGTCCGGGCGGCGATCCTCGTGCTGCTGGCCGAGGAGCCGCGCAACGGCTACCAGATCATCCAGGAGATCAACGAGCGCAGCGACGGGGCCTGGAAGCCGAGCCCCGGCGCGGTCTACCCGGCGCTGCAGCAGCTCGCCGACGAGGGGCTGATCGCCGGCGACGAGTCCGGCGGGCGCCGCACCTTCCACCTGACCGACGAGGGCCGGGCCTACGTGGAGGAGAACGCCGACCGGCTGACCGAGCCGTGGGCGGAGATGACGCCCGAGTTCGGCGAGGGCGTCCCGGAGCTGTTCAAGCAGGCCGCGCAGACGGGGGCCGCGGTGATGCAGATCGTCCACTCCGGCTCGCCCGAGCAGGTCGCCCAGGCCAAGGACGTCCTGTCGGAGACCCGCCGCAGCCTGTACCGCATCCTGGCCGACGACCTGACCGACGACCGCGGGGACGAACCGGGGCCGACGGCGGACGACACCGAGGAGTGATCATGGCCCTCCACGACGAGATCCGGATCGGCGACGCCGAGCGGGACGCCGTCATGGTCGCCTTGCACGACCACTTCGCCGAGGGACGCCTGGACCGCGGCGAACTGGACGAGCGGCTGGAGGCCGTGCTGTCCGCCAAGACGCGCGGCGACCTGCGGGCCCTCGTCCGCGACCTCCCGTCCCCGACCGGACTGCCCGAACCACCCAAGGCGCCCGCGTGGGAGCCGGGGATGTCGGTCATGTTCGGCGGGCCGGGGCACCCCGCGTGGCAGCGCCATCACCGGCACATGGCCCGCCACCACCGGCACGGGCCGCGCTTCCCGGCGTTCCCGCTCCTGCTCGGGGTGTTCCTCGTGCTCGCCTTCACGGCCGGTCCGGGGACGGGATTCCTCGTCGTCCTGCAGATCGCGCTGGCCGTCTGGGTCATCCGCGCGCTCATGCTGGCGTTCGGGGTGCGCCGCCGGTCCCACCGGCGCCTGCCGGGAGCCTGACCGGGCTCAGCGCAGGCCGGCGTCGCGGGCGAGGAGGCCGGCCTGCGTGCGGTTGGCGCAGCCGAGCTTGTCGAGCAGCCGGGAGACGTGGCCCTTGACGGTGGCCTCGCTGAGGTGGAGGCGGCCCGCGATCTGCGCGTTGGGCAGGCCCTCGCCGAGGCAGGCCAGCACCTGCGTCTCCCGTTCGGTGAGGCCGCCGACGAGCGCGCGCGTCCGGTCGCGGCCGGACGCGCGGTCCGCCGCCGAGCCGAGCAGCCGCATCGTCGCGGCGGCCGACATGACCGTGTGCCCGTCGGCGGCGACGCGGACGAGCTTCACCAGGTCCTCGGGCGGCGTCGACTTCAGCAGGAATCCCGCCGCGCCCGCCCGCAGCGCCCGGATGACGTACTCGTCGGCGTCGAACGTGGTCAGCGCGACGACCACGGGCGGGGAGCGCAGCGCGGCGATCCGCTCGATGGCGGCGAGACCGTCCACGCCCGGCATCCGCAGGTCCATGAGGACCACGTGCGGCCGGTACCGGACGACGGCCTCGACGCCCGCCGCCCCGTCGTGCGCCTCGCCGACCACCTGGACGTCGCCGGCCGCGCCGAGGATGGTGCGCAGGTGCGCGCACACCATCGGCTCGTCGTCGACGAGCAGCACGGTGATCACGGCAGGCCGGCCGGGTCGGGCGCCGGCACGGGCACGTAGGCGGGGAGGGACGCCTCGACGCGGAAGCCGCCCCCGTCCGGGCCCGCCGTGAACGTCCCGCCGATCAGCTCGACGCGTTCGCGGAGCCCTGCGAGGCCCATCCCGGAGCCGCTGGCGGCCAGTTCGGCGTCCGGCTCGCGGGACGGGGCCGCGTTGCGGACGGTCAGCGTCACGCCGTCCGTCCGGTAGCGGACGTCCACCTCGACGGCGGCGCCCGGCGCGTGCTTGCGGGCGTTCGTCAGCCCCTCCTGGACGATCCGGTAGGCGGTGCGCCCGACGGCGGGCGAGGCGGACGGCGGGTCGCCGTGCTCGGCCAGTTCGACCGGGACGCCGACCGCCGCCGAGTCGGCGACCAGCGCGGACAGATCCGGCAGCGGCTCGGAGACCGCCGCGGGCGCGCCCTCCGGGTCCCGGCGCAGCAGGCCGATCACGTCGCGCAGCTCTTCGAGGGCCTGGCACCCGGTGCCGCGCAACTCCTCCGCGGCCGCGCGGGTCGGCTCGTCCGGCGCCCGGACCCGCAGCGCCCCCGCCTGGAGCACCATCAGCGTGACCCGGTGCGCCACGACGTCGTGCATCTCGGCGGCGAGCCGGGCCCGTTCCTCCGCCCGCGCCTGCTCGGCGAGGAGGTGCCGCTCCCGCTCGGCCCGCTCGGCCCGCTCGGTGAGGGCGTGCAGGACGCGGCGGCGCGCGGCGGCGTACATGCCGAGCAGCGCCCCGCCGATCACGACGGCGAAGCTGCGGAACACCATCGCGTCGACGCTGTCGGTCTCGCCGGCGGAGAAGTGCCGCATGGCCGAGTCGGGGAGCACGTCGTCCGTCCAGCCGAGCGTGAGGAGCAGCGCGGCGACGGGTGGCCAGCGGATCCAGACCGGCCGGCCGCCCTCGCGCGGGAACGCCATCACCGCGTACGCGGCGAGCGGCGCGGTCGGCGGCCACCACAGCACCGGGTCGAGGGTGTGGTCGGCGTGCACCCGCAGCACCGTGCCCGGCGCGATCACCTCCAGGAGCCAGACCAGCGCGGCGAACCCGGCGGTGAGCCAGGCGACCCGCAGCGGTGCGCGGCGCCGGAACGCCAGCGCGGCGGCGGGCACCATGAGCAGCGCGATCGACGCGCCGCCGTACCAGCGGACGATCGTGTGCGGGTCGGTGGCGGTCTGCAGGCTGAGCGCCGCCCCGGACAGCACGACGACGGCGTCCGCCATGCGGTCACGGCGCCGTCCGGGCGGCAGGAGCCGGGTCATCCCCTCACGGTACGCACCCCGGCGGCCCCCGCCACCCCTACGAAAGTCGCGTCCGCCCGGCGGTTCGTAGGGCCCGGACGCGACGATCCGCGCTGCCGCCGGGACGCCTCTCCCGGCTGGAATCGGCGGCATGATGGTCAAGCTCGTCTTCCGGGGCCTGGTCGCGCACCGCGCCCGCCTGCTGATGTCGACGGTCGCGGTGGTCGCCGGCGTCGCGTTCGTCGCAGGCACACTGATCTTCTCGGCCACGCTGGACCGCTCGTTCGACCGCGCCTTCGACGACCTCGGGCGCGGCACGGACGTGATCGTCCGGTCGCAGCGGGCCTTCGAGCCAGGGCTCGGCGAGCGGGCGTCCGACCGTCCGGTCCCGGCATCGGTGCTCGCGTCCGTCCAGGACGTGGACGGGGTCGCGAAGGCGCACGGGGTCGTCACCGGATTCGCCGCCGTCGTCGACCGGCGCGGCCGGATCGCCGGCTCCGAGCCGCAGACCGGGGTGGCCTGGGACGGCGACCGGGACCTGTCCCTGCCCCGCCTCACCTCCGGCAGGCCGCCCGCGGCGCCGGACGAGATCGCGACCGACGTCACCACCGCGCGCGATGCCGGCTACCGGATCGGCGACCGGGTCAGGGTCGCGCTGCTCTCCGGCACGCGGACGTTCCGCCTCACGGGCCTGTTCGAGGTCGGCGACTCGGCGCTGAGCGGCGCGATCTCGATGACCGCGTTCGCGCCGGGCACGGCGATGCGGGTCCTTTCCGACCATCCGGGGACATATGCGCGGATCGTGGTGCACGCCGACGACGGCGTCTCGCAACAGCGGCTCCGGGACGCCGTGGCCGCGGCGCTCCCGCCGGGGATCGAGGCGGTCACCGGTCGGCGCGCCATCGACGAGCAGGCCGGCCCCTTCAAGGAGATCCTCAAGGTGATGCGGACGTTCCTGCTGGTCTTCGCGTTGATCGCCGTGTTCGTCGGCTCGTTCATCATCTTCAACACGTTCGCGATGCTGGTGACCGCCCGGGTGAAGGAGCTGGCGCTGCTGCGGGCCGTCGGCGCGTCCCGCGGCCAGGTGACCCGGTCGGTGCTCGGCGAGGCGGCCGGGGTCGGCCTGGCCGGCTCGACGCTCGGCCTGGCGGCGGGCGCGGGCGTCGCGGCCGGGCTGGCCCGGCTGCTGTCGGCCGTCACGGGCGGCGAACTGCCGCTCGGGACGCTGGTGCTGCCCGCCTCGGCCGTGGTCGCGTCCTACGCGGTGGGGATGCCGGTGACGCTCGCCGCGGCGTTCGTCCCGGCGCGCCGCGCGTCGCGGATCCCGCCCGTCGCCGCCCTGCGCGAGGGGACGGCGCCGCCCCGGCCGCTGCGCGGACGGGTCGTTTGCGGCGCGGGCGCGTCCGTCGCGGGCGCGGGGCTGATCGCCGCCGGATTCGCGGCGGACGGGCGCGCGGCGCTGACGCTGACCGGAGCGGGGGCCCTGGCGGTGTTCGCCGGGGTGGTCACGGTCTCGCCGGTGCTGAGCCGTCCGTCGATCCGTGTCCTGGCCTGGCCGTTCGCGCGGTGGGGCGGCAGCGCGGGCCGGATGGGCGGGCGGAACGCGCTGCGCGAGCCGCGGCAGACGGCGGCGACGGCGTCCGCGCTGACGATCGGCCTCGCGCTGATCGCGACCGTGTCGGTGATCGTCCAGTCGATGGCGTCGTCGGTGGACCGGCAGCTCGACGCCGGCCTCACCGCCGACTACCAGGTCACGGGCCGCAGCCAGGTAACGCCGGTGGGCGCGGACGCGGCCCGCGCGGTGGCGGGGGTCGCGGGCGTGCGGACGGCGATCCCGATCCGGACGGCCCGGTTCAGGCTGGACGGTTCCGTCCGGACGGCCACGGCCGGTACGCCGGGCGAGCTGCTGGCCCACTTCCGGCTTCCACTCCAGGCGGGCTCCTCATCCGCCGGCGGAGACGAACTGCTGGTCGGCGCCACGGTCGCCAAGGCTCAGGGCTGGAAGACCGGGACCACGATCGGCGGCGAGTACCAGGACGGGACGCGCCGGAGGTTCCGCATAGCGGGGGTCTACGCGGACCGGCCGTCCCTGACTCCGTCCGCCCCCACCATGATCATCAACTGGGCGGGCTACCGGGCGCACGACCCGGACGCCCCCGTCGACCGCATCGAGATCAACGTGACCACCGCGACGCGAGGCGCGCTGGAGAAGGCGCTCGCCCCCTGGCCCAACCTGGAGCTGAAGGACCGCGCCCAGATCAAGGCCGACGCCGCCGGCGACATCGACCTGTTCCTCGACCTCGTCCTCGGCCTGCTGGTGCTGTCGGTCCTCGTCGCCGCGCTCGGCATCGTCAACACGCTCGCGCTCGCGGTGACCGAGCGGACGCGCGAGATCGGCATGCTCCGGGCCCTTGGCATGCAGCGCCGCCAGCTCCGCCGGATGATCCGCTGCGAGGCGGTCGTGGTGTCGCTGTTCGGCGCGGTGCTGGGCGTGGGCACGGGGGTGCTGCTCGGGATCGTCCTGCAGCACGCGCTGGCCGCGGGGGACGGCGGGATGGAGGTCCTCGCGATCCCCTACGGGCGGCTGGCGGTGTGCGTCGCGGCGGCGGCCGCGATCGGCGTCGCCGCCGCCGTGTGGCCCGCCCGCCGGGCCGCCCGGCTGAACGTCCTCCAGGCGATCGCCACGGAATGAGTCATGCCGCCATGCGGCCGCAGCGGTCGGGGACGGCGTCCCGCAGGGCCCGGAGCCCGCGCGCGATCAGCGGGTTTCCGCGGCTGCCGCGCCGCACGCAGGTCAGCACGCGCCGCTTCGGGACGCCGTCGCCGCTCAGCGGCACCCGCACGACGGGCTGGTCGGACGGCCCTCCGGCCAGCCGCGGGACGAGGGACACCCCGAGGCCGTTGGCGACGAGCGCCCAGATCACCGACCAGGTGGTGGCGTTGTGCGCGATGCGGGGCGTGAACCCGGCGGCGGCGCAGTAGGCCATGACCTGCTGGTGGTGGGCGCAGCCCGCGGGCTCGACGCTGATCCACGGCTCACCGGCCGCGTCCTCCAGCCGGACGCCGGGCCGGAGGGCGAGCGGATGCCCGGCCGGGACGATGAGGTCGAGGGCCTCCTCCAGCAGCGGCTCCCGGTCGAAGCGCGGGTCGCCGGGCGGCGGCGCGTCCGGGGTCGGCTCGATGACCGCGATGTCGGTCTCTCCCGCGGCCAGCATCCCCATGGCGACGTCGGTGTCGCATTCGCGGATCTCGACGGTGAGATCCGGATCGTCTCGCAGCAGCGCGCCGGCGGCCGGGGCGACGAGACCGCCGACCGCCGTGGTGAACCCGCACATGCGCAGCGGGCCGGCGCCCCCGGCCCGGTGCGACTCCAGGTCGGCGAGGGTCTCCTCCCACTTGGCGAGGAGCCCGTCGGCGTGCTCGATCAGCAGGTACGCGGCCGGGGTCAGCCGCACCTTGCGGCCCTGCGGCTCCAGCAGCGGCACCTTCAGCTCCCGCGCCAGCTCGCGCAGATGGTGCGAGACGGCGGACGGCGTGAGGTGCAGCGCCTCGGCCGCGGACGTGACCGTCCCGTACTGGTGGACGAGCCGGAGCATGTGCAGTCGCCGCAGGTCAATCATGAAACCATATTGCACGATCCAGTATGTAAATCTGAAATGGACGCCAACGTTCGGCCGGTTGCAGACTGCTGCCATGAGCCAGCAGAACACTCTCGTTTCCCGGCACCTCACCAGCGACGGCATCGTGGTCTGGACGCGCTGCGCCTGCGGGCGGCTCCGGATGGACCTCGTCCCGACGGGCGGCGGCCAGGGCCTCGTCGCGGGCCCCTGCCCGCACTGCCGCGATCACTCCTCGGCGAGGATGAGCTCGTAGTACATCGTCCGGTAGTGCTTCAGCCGGTGCGCGAGCGGCACCGCTATCCCCTGCAGGAGGGGATGCTTGCGGGCGAGCAGCCTGGCGATCGGCTTCGACTCCTCAGCGGCGACGGGCCGCACGCGGCCGTGCACCTCCGGGCCGGTGACCTTGCCCTTGAAGGTGCTCGGCGCCAGTTCCACCTCGGGGTTGCGCGCGAGCCGCTTGGTCTTGAACGCCTTGTCGTAGGTGCGGAAGTACGCGCGGCCGTCCCGCACGACGATGTTGACGGGCGTCCCTACCGGCGTCCCGTCCTTACGGTAGGACGTCAGCAGGAACGTCCGCTGCTTCTTCAGCGTCTCCGGTGTCATTGTGGTGTTCATGCCCAGGAGACGGGAGTGCCGCCGCCGGATGTGACATCACCGCGCGCGGAGGGCCGCCGCTTCGGAGGCGAGCTTGCGGATGCGGTCCCAGTCGCCGGCGCGGACGGTGTCCGCCGGGGTGAGCCAGGAGCCGCCGACGCAGCCGACGTTCTTCAGCTCCAGGTAGTCGGCGGCGTTCCGCGGGCTGATGCCGCCCGTCGGGCAGAACCGGACCTGCGGCAGCGGCCCGCCGAGCGACTTCAGGTAGCCGGCCCCGCCCGCGGCCTCGGCGGGGAAGAACTTCATCGCCGTGATCCCGCCCTCCAGCAGCGCGATCGCCTCGGACGCCGTCGCGACGCCCGGCAGGAACGGCAGCCCGGTCGCGACCATCGCCGCCTGGAGCCGGGGCGTGCAGCCGGGGCTGACCAGGAACCTGGCCCCGGCGGCGGCCGAGCGCTCGGCGTCCTCGGGGCGGACGACCGTCCCCGCGCCGACCACCGCGTCCGGGACCTCGGCGGCGATCCGCGTGATCGCCTCCACCGCGGCCGGCGTGCGGAGCGTCACCTCGATGACCGGCAGCCCGCCGTCCACCAGCGCGCGGGCCAGCGGGACGGCGGTCTCCGCGTCGTCCAGCACCACGACGGGAATGACGGGCGCGAGGTCGAACAGGTCTTCGGCGATCATGCGGGCTCCAGGTGGGGCAGGCTCTGCGCGAGCCGGACGGTGGCCCCGGCGAGGGCCGGGGCGGGGTGGACGATGAGCGCCGTCGGGATGGCGCGCAGGTAGTCCTCGACGGGGGGCTTCCCCTCGAAGCGGGCGCGGAACGCGCTGCCGCGCAGCACGTCCACGATGCGGGGCAGGATGCCCCCGCCAAGATAGACGCCGCCCCGGGCGCCGAGCGTCAGGGCCACGTTGCCGGCGAGCGACCCGAGCAGCGCGCAGAACATCTCCAGCGCCTCGCGGCACAGCGGGTCGTCGCGGTTCTCGCTGATCTGCTCGGCGGTCCGTACCCTCACCGGCGCGCCGTCGATCAGGGCCAGGTAGCGGTGGATGCGGGCGAGGCCCGCCCCGCAGAGCAGGTACTCGGCGGTGGCCGCGCCCTTCTCGGCGCGGAGCAGCCGCGTCACCTCCACCTCCCGGTCGGTGGCGGGCGGGACGTCGACCTGGCCGCCCTCGCCGGGCAGCGGCACCCAGCCGGACGGGGCCGGGACGAGACCGGCGACGCCGAGGCCCGTGCCCGGGCCGACCACCGCCCGCGGCCCGCCGGCCGCCGGCCGCTCGTCCCCGATGAAGACGAGGTCGTCCGCGCCCAGGCGCGGCAGGGAGAGGGCGAGCGCCTCGAAGTCGTTGACGACCTCCAGGTGCGGCAGGCCGAGGCGGGTGCGCACCGCCTCGGCCGAGGTCCTCGGCCATCCGGCGTTGGTCAGGTGGAAGGTGCCGTCCCCGACCGGCCCGGCCACCGCCAGGCACGCGGCCACCGGCTCGGCCTCCGGCGCGTACCGGGCGAGGTAGGCGGCCGCGGCCTCCGCGAGACCGGAGTGGCCGCGGGTCGGCAGCGACCGGACGTTGAACGGGGTGCCGTCCGGGCCGTCCACCAGCGCGAACCGGGCATTGGTACCGCCAACGTCGGCGACCAGCCAATAACCGGCTTCGCTCATGAGAAGACCCCGGCACCGCGTTCGGCCGGGCCGACCGCGTGGCGGAACGACTGGAACAGCTCGCGTCCCGTGCCCCAGGTCTGCTCGGGCGGTCCTGCGGCGGGCTCGCGGGCGGCGAACTCCTCGTCGGGGACGAGGACCTCCAGCACACCGGCGTCCGCGTCGAGCCGCACGATGTCGCCGTCGCGGACCCGGGCGAGCGGTCCGCCCGCCGCCGCCTCCGGCGACACGTGGATCGCGGCGGGCACCGCTCCGGACGCGCCCGACATGCGGCCGTCCGTCACGAGCGCGACGCGGTGCCCGCGGTCCTGCAGGACACCAAGCGGCGGCGTGAGCCGGTGCAGCTCCGGCATCCCGTTGGCGCGCGGGCCCTGGTTGCGGACGACCGCCACCACGTCCCGGTCCAGCTCCCCGGCGGCGAACGCCTCCTGGAGCCGCTCCTGCGAGTCGAACACGCGGGCGGGGGCCTCGATCGTCCGGTGCTCGGCACGGACGGCCGACACCTTGATCACCGCGCGCCCGAGGTTGCCGCGCACGGTGTGCAGGCCGCCGTGCGAGTCGAACGGCTCGGCGACCGGGCGCAGCACGTCCGTGTCGCCCGACGCGGTCACGCTCTGACGCCACTCGACCGTGCCGTCGGCGTACTCTGGAACGTTCCTGTAGGTGGCGAGAGTGGCGCCGCCGACCGTCCGCGCGTCCTCGTGCAGCAGCCCGGCGTCGATCAGCTCGCCGATGAGGAACGCGGTGCCGCCCGCCGCGTGGAAGTGGTTCACATCGGCGGTCCCGTTCGGGTAGAGCCGGGTGAGCAGCGGCGTGACCTTCGACAGCTCGTCGAAGTCGTCCCAGGTCAGCTCGATGCCCGCGGCCGCGGCCATCGCGACCAGATGCAGCGTGTGGTTGGTCGAGCCGCCCGTCGCGAGGAGGGCGACGACGCCGTTCACGAACGCGCGCTCGTCCAGCAGCTCCCCGATCGGGGTGTACTCGTCGGCCAGTCCGGTGAGCTTCAGGATGCGGCGGCCGGCCGCCTCGGTCAGGGCGTCCCGCATCTTCGTGCCCGGCGGGACGAAGCTCGCCCCCGGAAGGTGCAGGCCCATGACCTCCATGAGCAGCTGGTTGGAGTTGGCCGTCCCGTAGAAGGTGCAGGTGCCGGGCGAGTGGTAGGACGCGGCCTCGGCGGCGAGCAGCTGGTCGCGGCCGATCTCCCCGGCGGCGAACCGCTTGCGGACCTTCGCCTTCTCCCCGTTCGGCAGCCCCGACGCCATCGGCCCGGCCGGCACCAGGATCACCGGCAGATGCCCGAACGACAGCGCCCCGATCACCAGTCCCGGGACGATCTTGTCGCACACGCCCAGCATGAGGGCGCCGTCGAACATGTCGTGGGACAGCGCCACGGCCGTCGCCATCGCCACCACGTCCCGGCTGAACAGCGACAGTTCCATGCCCGCACGGCCCTGCGTGATGCCGTCGCACATGGCGGGCACGCCGCCGGCGAACTGCGCCGTCCCGCCCGCCGCCCGGATCGCGGCCTTCAGCATGTCCGGGTAGTCCTGGAGCGGCTGGTGCGCGGACAGCATGTCGTTGTACGCCGACACGATCGCGATGTTCGGCGTGACGTCACCGCGGAGCCACAGCTTGTCCTGGACGCCGCAGGCGGCGAAGCCGTGCGCGAGGTTGGCGCAGCCCATCCCGCCGCGCACGGGGCCCTCGGTGCGGGCGTCCCCCAGGCGGCTCAAGTACGCGTCACGCCGTCCGGCGCTCCGCTCGACGACGCGGCGGGTCACTTCCGCCAACACGGGATGCACAGCCATCAGATGCTCCAGGACCGGGGGGATCTCCAGATCGTCAAGCTATCGAGACATTGGTCATGCAATCAAGCCCACTTATGAACTTTGGATGACAAAAGTTCGTCGGTTCCGCCAACTGGACGTACCGAAGGGGCTCATGCTTGACTGGCCGGATGCCGCGCCCCGTCACGCGCCCCTCAACGAGCGGCGACATCCTCCGCCTGATTCGCGAGGACGGCATCGCCACGCGCGCCGACCTCGGCCGCATCACCGGTCTGTCGCGCCCGGCGGTGGCGTCCCGCGTCTCCTCGCTGATCGCCCGCGGCCTCCTCGTCGAACGCGCCGACGGACCGTCCACCGGCGGGCGTCCCCCGGCCCGCCTGGAGTTCAACGCCGCGGGCGGGGCCGTCCTCGTCGCGAACCTCGGCCAGTCCCGCGGCCAACTCGCCGTCTGCGACCTCGCCGGGACGATCCTCGCCCGCGCCGACGGCCCCCCGGCCGAGGTCACCGCGAGCAAGACGCTCCCCCGGCTCCTCGACCAGTGGTCGTCGCTGCTGTCGTCCTCCGGCATCGACCCGTCCGCCGTCCGCGGCGTCGGCCTCGGCGTCCCCGATGCCGTCGAGCACGTCGCCGGACGCTGGGACGCCGTCGAGATCGGCGCCCCCGTCTCCGACCGCTTCGGCGTCCCCGCCTACCTGGACAACGAGGTCAACGCCGCCGCCCTGGGCGAGCACCAGGCCCACCCCGGCGTCGACGACCTCCTCTTCGTCAAGGTCTCGACGGGCATCGGCGCGGCCCTCATCCTCGGCGGCCGCATCCAGCGCGGGGCACTGGGCGCGGCCGGGGAGATCGGGCACGTCCCCGTCCCGTCGTCCGTCGAGGCCCCCTGCCGCTGCGGCAACGTGAACTGCGTCGAGGCCATCGCGAGCGGCACGGCGCTCCTCGCCCGGTCCCCGGCGGACGACCTCCCCGGCCTCGCCGCCCTCGCCCGCTCCGGCGACCCCGCCACCGTGGCCCTCCTCCGCGACGCCGGCCGCCGCATCGGCGAGGTCGTCGCCACCGCCGTCAATCTCCTCAACCCCGCCGTCGTCGTCCTCGGCGGCGACCTCGTCGGCGCCGACGAGCCCCTCATCGCGGGCCTGCGCGAGATCGTCTACCAGCGCTCCACCGCGCTGGCCACCCGCAACCTGCGCATCGAGCCCAGCCGCCTGGGCGAACAGGCGGGCCTGACCGGGTGCGCCGCCATGGTGCTGGACCACATCCTCGCCCCCACCGCCATCGACGCCACCTGAGTTTCAGGCGCGTTCGGCCAGCAGGGGGCCGAGCACGCGTGTCCCGGGTCCGACGCGCCCGCCCGGGCCGGGCAATTGCGTGGTGTTGGCCGGCGTCAACGGCCCGCCGCAATGGGCGCACGACGGGACGGACACGGTGTCGTGCCCGCAGTCCAGGTGCCGGATGCGCGCCGGCGGCCCTTCCGGCCCGGCATACCAGCGATCACCCCAGGCCATGAGCGCTAGGAGGACCGGATACAGCTCCTCGCCCTTGACGGTGGCGCGGTAGTGCTCGCGCGGCGGGTGATCCTGGTAGCGCTCGCGGACCAGCACGTCCTCTTCCACCAGGCGGGCCAGCCGCGCGGCCAGAACCTTGCGGGAGATGCCCAGGTCGCGGGCCAGATCGTCGAACCGGGTGACGCCGGCGATGACGTCCCGCATGATCAGCGCCGTCCAGGCGTCGCCGAACAGGTCGGTGGCCCGGGCGATCGAGCAGGCGACCTGGCCCAGTGGTGTACGCGTCACGGCATCCGACCCTACCCGAGTTCCCCGAGGGAACCTGGCGATGTTAAGTTCCCTTAGGAAACTCACTCTCGGGAAGGGACCCGCCATGGCAGCACCGACCCTGGCCCTGAACTCGTCCGCACCCGGCACCGTCGACGGACGCCACCTCCGGGCGGTCGTGTTCCAGGACGTGCGCCTGCGTTACGTCGCCGATGTCCTTCACGGCGTGCCCACCGCCGGAATCCGCGCGGCGGTGATCGGCGGCGGCCGGGGCCTGCTCGCCCGCGGCCTCGCCGGCCGGGGCATGGAGGTCACGTCGGTGGACCCGTCACCCGAGGCCGCCGAACTCGCCCGGCAGGCCGACGACGCAGGGGAGGTCGTGTACGCGGTCGCCCCAGCCGAGCATCCCGGCCTGCCGGAAGGCGCCTACGACCTGGTGTACTGCGCGGACACTTTCGAAATCACCGAGGACTTGGACGCCGTGCTTTCCGCTGCGTCCCGGCTACTGCGCAGCGGCGGCACCCTGATCTACGACACCGTCAACCGCACTCCGCTGTCCCGCCTGATCTATCTTGGTGCGTTCCAGCGCTTCCCCGGAACCCGCATCATGCCGCCCGGCCGATACACGGCCTCCCGGCTGCGTCCGCCCGCCGAACTGGCCTCTCGAATGACCGCGCACGGCCTTATCAACCTGGGGACCTGCTCATTCAAACCCCGCAGCGCCCCCGCCCTGGTGACCGCCACCCGCGCCCGACGTGCAGGGCGCGTCACGGACGAGCAACTGCCTTCCCTGGTGGAATTCAAACTCGACCCGGACGGCCCGCCTCTGGTCACCTACCTGGGCCACGCCCGCCGCAACTGAAGCCTGTGCTTACGTGATGGTTGGTGAACCTACAGGTGGGTGATTTACCGAAAAGCCTGGCTGATGCGAGTGGACGGCTGGGCCCGGTCCTTTCTGCCTGCGTGCCCGTTTCGGTCACCGCATATTGCTGTCACGTTGGCCGAGGTAGCCGGTTCTGATGGGGTTCTCATCTGCGGCTTTACGAGCCTTCTGCCCCTTGGCGCGGCCTGACGGCCGCGTGGTCTCGACGAAGCACGTACCGAAGGCGCGCGCCTCTACCCCGCAGGGGCCTGCCCAGCCGTCCACCTCGCTCAGCCACGCTATTCCGACAAAAAGACCGCCTCAGCTTTGACGATCAAGAGAAGGGTCAAGGAAAAGCTTCACAGAAGGTCGTTAATTGGCTCCGCAGGGTCACCATCGTGGTATTATGGTTTTACTTGCGAGAGGGGGGATCTTGCGATGAGTGCTCTGTCGATCGTCGATGACGTGCGTACGGAAATCGGCGAATGGGATGGGCGCGGATGGTTTCCCCCAGGACCGCAGCTGGCGATCTGCCTTTCCGGTGGGTTGGACGAACTCTCGGACACGGAACTCATGGAAGTGGCCGCCGCGGCGCGACGCCAGACCTCCTGGGCGCAGGCTCGCGAACTCGCCGCCATCGCCGAACTGTCGCGCCGCCGGAAAGCTGCCGCGGACGAAGATGATGACACCGATTACCGGATCTTGTCCGCCCATGAGTCGGTCGTCGAGGAAGTGGCCGCCACACTCACGGTCACCGGCAACGCGGCCGCCACTCTGGTCCACCTCGCCGACCGGCTTGCCGATGACCTGCCCGGCACACGCCAGGCCCTGGAGACCGGTCGGATCGACCTGCACAAGACCCGCGTGATCTGCGATCTCACCAATGGGCTCCCGGACGGAATCCCCGAACGAGCCGAGGCCGCCGTCCTCGACAAGGCACCAGATCAGACCACCGGGCAACTCCGTCGGCGCCTCAGGCGCATCGTGCAGCGACTCGCCCCCGAACAACTCGAAGAGCGCAAGCGCGAAGCCGTCCGCCGCCGCGACCTGCAGATCTGGGGCACGCCGGACGGCACGGCCGACCTTGCCATCACCGGGCTGGAGACGAGCGAGGCCCACGCCATCTTCAACAAGATCACCGCGGTGGCGCGAGGAATCAAGAGTGACGGCGACATCCGCCCTCTTTCACTCGTCGAGACGCTCGCCGAGATGGCCGACCAGCGCCTCACCAAGATTCTCACCCACGCCCGCGCCACGGGACGAGCGAAGGCTCTCCCCTTCATGATCACGCGCGCCGTCCAGGACATGCACGACCAACTGCGCGGCCTACACGAAAACTGGTGCCAGGCCACCGGCCAGACGCCCGACCGGCACGGCCACAGCGGCTACCGCCCACCGGCGGCAATGCGGCGGATGATCGAGGCACGCCACGAAACCTGCGCCTTCCCGACGTGCAACCGCCGGTCAAGCCGCTGCGACCTCGACCACACCATCCCCTGGGGCCGGGGAATCACCTGCCATTGCAATCTCGCCCCACTCTGCAGGCGACATCACCGGGCGAAACAGTCCCCCGGCTGGACACTGATCCAACCCTGGCCAGGCCTCCTCATCTGGATAACCCCTTCAGGACGCTGGCACATCCCCCTCCCCACCCGCCAGTAACTCGCGAGGGCGGGGCGAAACGCAAACCGAGGATCAGCCCTCAGTCCGCCACCGGACCTGGGGACGAGCGCGGCCTTCAACGAACCGGGCGCCGTAGTCACGACGGCATCGGAGACAGGGAGAGGCCCTGGTGACCATGTTGATCATCGCCAACTTTGCGATGGTCGGGCACAGGAATGATCGGCGATGGTTTGCTGCGAATTTGCAAACAAACTCGGGCAGGTCGCTCATCGGAGGTTGAAACAGCACGGTTCCGGAGCGGGGGAAAATCCGCTGCCGTGTTGCGAGGAGGACAAGATGCAACTGAGGAGCGCAGTGGCGGCCGCCGGGGTGGTCGGCGCGGCCACCATGGGTCTCGCGGCGCCCGCGATGGCGGATCCGCCGGGTGAGGTGACCGTGAGCCCGAACTCGGTGCGTCAGGGGGAGACGGGGCCGGTCACCGTCGACGTCCCCTCGGCGTGCCAAGCCCACAACGTGACGCTGAGTTCGACCGCGTTCAACGCCCCTGCGAGCTTTACTGAAGGGGCAACGCCGAATCCGGTGCCCATCAAGAGCACCGCCACAGTGGGTGAGCACCGCATCGAGGGGCTCTGCGATGACGTGGACCGCCCCATCAAGTTCCACGGCCACGTGACGATCACCCCAAAGGGTGGGGCGAAGACCGGTATCGGTGGTGTGTCCGGTGGCACGAGCCTGCCGCTCATGGGCGCTGGTGTTGCCCTGATCCTGGGGGCCGGAGGCGCAATGGTGTTCCAGCGCCGACGGGCGACGCGCCGGACTGAGGTCTGATGGAGGCCGCCATTCGGCGGGGGGCCGAGGTTACCGGTCCCCCGCCGCGCGCGCCGGCGCCAGCGGCTTCCTACTCAAGACGCCCGACCGTGAACAATGCGGGCGGGTTGGCAGTGGTGGCGCCATGGCTTGGGTGCAGCAGTGCGGGCATGGTCGCGGTGCTGGGCGATGCCGACGCAAGATCGGCCGCTACGCTCGGGCCTATGGCGATTCAGCGCATGGACAACGTGCTCATCGTGGTCGATGACCTTGAGGCTGTTATTGCGTTCTTCGTCGAACTCGGTATGGAGCTGGAGGGCAAGGGGCCGATCGAGGGGCGCTGGGTGGAACGCGTCATCGGAATCGACGACGTCCGGCAGGACGTCGCCATGCTGCGGACCCCGGACGGGCACGGCCGGATCGAACTGGCGAGCTTCCACACGCCGGCGGCGATCAACCCGGAGCCGCAGAACGCGCCGGCGAACACGCTGGGCATACGCCGCATCATGTTCGCCGTCGACGACATCGAGGACGTCGTGGCCCGCCTGGAGGCCCACGGCGCCGAACTCGTCGGGGAGATCGCGCGGTTCGAGGACAGCTATCGGCTCTGCTACGTCCGCGGCCCCGAGGGCATCGTCGTCGGGCTGGCCGAGCAGCTCGGGTGAAGACGGAACGTTGCCGCGTGCCCGGCCTGAAGAGGCCGCAGGATCGGTGACGGACACCTGACTTGTCGTGCGTCGTCCCGGTAGCCTGATCAAGAGTGTCGGTGAGTGGTCAAGGGGGCGCGGCCCGTGGATTCGTCCTTCCCGGTAGTGCCGTCCGGCTCCGTCAGCCCGGAGCGGCGTGGCAGCGGCCCGCTCACCACCCGCGGCGCCACTCCCCTTCATCGTCCGGGTGAGATGACGCTCGGCGAGGGCATGCTGCGTGAGGAGTATTGGGAGTCGATCGGACCGCGTACCCGGCAGCGGCTCGCCGAGCTGTCCGGAACCGCCATCGAGTGGCTCGCCGGTCCCGACAGGTCCAGCGGAGATGGCCGTGCCTACGCCGTGACCTTCGGCGATGCGGGACTCTCCATTGCCGAGCCGCGGATCAACACCGCACACCGCCCGGTGTACGCCATCTCCTCATTTCAGTTCGCGCCCGGTTCGCTGCGTACCGTCGAGGTGGACCACCGTCCGGCTCCGCACGCTTCTCCGTCGATCGGTTCCAACGGAGCCACGCCTCCTGACCTGGGTCTCAGCGGGGAGGCCCGCGGAGTGATCGGCAACCTGCCTCCGCGGGCTCAGGAGCTTCTGCAGGAGCCCTTCGGCAGGGGCCAGAAGATCCTGCGCAGCAAGTGGTACTACGAGGGATACGAGCACAACCTCAGTACGTTCATGGTCTTCCTCGCCGGCGCGAAGGACGTGACGGCCGCGACCGGTTCCAAGGTCGTCCCGGTGGGGCATACCGACGCGACCGCCCACTGGAAACTCTTCTGCTACCGGGCCACGGTGGCGCGCAGAATCGGTCGCTGACCAGAGCCGCGGTCAGCGGCTGTCGCGGCGGGCCTGCCTCCGGGCTCCCTTGGCGCGGGTCGCGGCGTGGCGGCGGTTGAGGGCCGGGTCGGCGGTCGTCGGTCTGCGGCGGGGCGTGGTCTGGGCCGTCATCGCCTCCGGGTGCGGGGCTCCGGGCTGCGGCGGGGGCGTGCGGGCGGGGCCGGCGGCGGCGAGGCGCTCGGCCTTCAGTTCCGCGGCGCTGCGCCTCGCGGCCCTTGCCAGGTACCAGCTCACGCGGGCCAGCGCGTCCTCGAACACCTCCGCCTTCTGGGCGTTCCGCTGGTTCTTCGGACGGGCCTTGCCGCGTCCGCCGAACTCCTCGACCCGCGTGCTCGCGGCGCGCCGGTACAGCTTGCTGTACTTGTTGCGGGCACGCCGGACCCGTGTGTGCAGGTCCGCGAGCCCGTCCTCCGTGAGGTCGGAGAGCACAGCGGTCTCGGTCTCCCGGACGAGAGCCAGCTCAGGCTCGTTCAACGAGTTCAGCAGCGCCTTCATCGGCCCTCCAGGCGGTCGGTCCGCTTCATCGAGCCTCGCACGAACACTCGCAAAGGGAGGGACGAGAACCTCCCAAAAACGGCAATCGCCTGTCGGCTGCCGGACCGGCCCCGCCTGGTGCCGCCGACGTCGCGCGGACGCCCTGGATGGAGCATCGGGGCGAAGAGCCGTCCTTCCACAATCGGACGGACATAACTTGAACAACACCACATGCAACATCTGACATGGCGGCGGATCAACCAGGGCAGATCGATCGGCGTCGGGCACCGATTCCCAGGTGTCGGATTAGCCCATTTTAAACATTTGAGGGGATACCTGGTTTTATGTCGCGAATAGTGGCGTCCATGATGGCCGCCGGCGGGCTGCTGGCCGCCGTGATGGCCGGGCTGGCGCATTCCGCTCCCAGCCCGTCCGCGAAACCGTCGGGGCCGGCGCCGCCCGTCATGACGAAGAACGGCGAGGCATGGGCCTGGACGCAGTTGGTGAACGGGACGAGCCATTCGACCGAGATCCGGTTCGCCACGACCGAGAAGCCCACCGGGCACTGTCCAACCGTGCAATACAGCCATGGAGGGCTGCTTCACAACCCGGTGATGAGGAAGGTCAGCGATCCTTACATCACCGGCGGCGGGCTCCAGCAGTTTCCGACCACCTTCTGCACAGTGCCGATTCCCGACGGAGCGGCAAATGCGCTGATCGAGCCGACGACGACCAACGCGCTCACCGTGCATCCGGGGAATCACCAGCTTCCGCTGCCCGAATGGCCCGTGAACGGGCGTCCCCGGAGCGTCGCGGTCATCGGAGACGCCGGTTGCGAGGTCACATCGTCCACGGTCGGCAGTCCGCAGAACCAGGACTGCCAGAAGAACTGGCCCTTCGAGCCGCTCTCCATGCACGCGGCCGCCCAGTCCAGACCGGACCTCGTCGTCCACGTCGGCGACTACGTGTACCGGGAACAGCCGGAAGGCGCCGACGACGCCACCCCGGGCTGCGACGCTCAAGGACAGGCGGCCGACTGGGCGTGCCTCATCAAGGACTTCCTCCGGCCGGCCGAGGCCCTGCTCGCCGAGGCGCCGCTCATCTTCGCGCGAGGCAATCACGAGGACTGCACGCCCGGAAAAGTGGGACGCGGCGCCGAGTGGTTCCGCTATTTCGCCACGGTTCCCCAGAAGGACAACAAATGCTTCACGGACCGGCAGACCGAGACCGAGCCCGCCCAGATCAATGCGGGCAGCCTGCACTTCATCCTGTTCGACTCCAGCTCGGCCAGTGACGGCGACCAGCCGGACAAGGCCCAGGCGCGCGAGTACGCGAAACGGTTCGACGAGGTGAACGCCCTGGCCGCCAACCATCAGAAGCACGACTATTTCCTCATCAGCCACAAGCCGCTGTGGATGGTCAAACGCGCCTCGTCCACCGCCGTGGGATGGACGAACCCGACGCTCGCGAGCGCGGTGCGGCAGACGTCCAAAGGGTCCCTGGCCGCCAACGTCCGCCTCGTGTTGTCGGGCCACGTGCACCTTTACCAAATGCTCGACTTCCTCAACAGCACGCGCCCCCCGCAACTGACCGTGGGCTCCTCCGGGACGACGCTCGACACCCCTCCGGACGACACCAAGGTGATGGGCCAGACGGTCGACGGCCAGACCGTTCAGCACTCTGTCTCGCACGGTATGCACGGCTACGCGCTACTGCGGGACACGGGCGGTCAGTGGCATCTCACCTTCCACGAGAGTTCCGGGCAGGCATGGCCGCTGGACTGCGTTCTGAGCACCGGCCCGACCAAGGAGTTCACCTGCAAGTGACCATCGGGAATCCACGGTGGGGGTGGGGTTAGCTCCACCCCCGGCCGTGGGCTTTCCCTCCCGGGTTCGGGTAGCTGGGCCCAATGTCCCGAGAAGTGTCGGACGCGAGGGTTGTGATTGGACGCGGAACACCGGCACGGGAGGACACGATGGCGAGCGGGGTCGCGGCGGGCGGGGCGATGCGGGGCGGGGCCGTGCGGGGCGGGGTGCGGCCGCTCCTCACCGAGATGGGGCTGCTCGCGGTCCTGTTCTCCTTCTACAAGTGGGGCCGGACGCTGATCGAGCACGGCCCCGGCCAGGCCATGTCGAACGCGCACCGGCTGTGGGGGTTCGAGCGGCACTGGCTGCCGAGCGAGGTCGGTTTCCAGCATTGGGCGCTCGGATGGGATCACACGGCGTTCCTGGCCAACGTGTATTACGTGAGCGTCCATTTCCCGGGGACGGCGTTGCTGCTGGTCTGGCTCTATGTCCGGCATCGCGCGGCCTACGCCAGGGTGCGGAACGAGCTGGTGGTGCTGACGGCCGCCGGGCTCGCCGTGCACATGCTGTTCCCGCTGGCGCCGCCGCGGCTGGCGGGCATCGGCGCCGTGGACACGATGCTGACCGTCGGGCCGTCGGCCTATCCGGCGGCGGCCGACGGGATCGCCAACCAGTACGCGGCCATGCCGTCCCTGCACATCGGGTGGGCGATCCTGGTCGCCGTCGCGGTCCTGCGGGTGTCGCGGAGCCGGTGGCGGTGGGTCGTCGCCCTGCACGCGCCGGTCACGGTCTTCGTGGTGGTCGTCACGGCCAACCACTACTGGACGGACGGGATCGTCGCCGCCCTGCTCCTCGCGGGCGCCATGGCGCTGGTTTCGATCACCGGGCGGGTGCGGCAGAGTGGGGGGCATGCTGCCGACGCACACGAGTTCCGAGGTTCCGGACGTTCCCGTGGCGGTCCTGCCGGTCGGGAGCCACGAGCAGCACGGCCCGTACCTGCCGCTGGCGACGGACACGGTGATCGCCTGCACGATCGCGGCGGAGATCGCGAAGGTCCATCCGGTGCGGACGCTCCCGCCCGTGACGATCTCGTGCTCGCATGAGCACGACGGCTGGCCCGGGACGGTGAGCATCTCGGCGGCGACCCTCCACGCGGTGGTCAGGGACGTCGCCGAGTCGCTGCGGCGGGCCGGTGTCCCGAAGCTGGTGCTGGTCAACGGGCACGGGGGCAACTACGTGCTGGGCAACGTCGTCCAGGAGGCGCACGGCGACATGGCCCTGTTCCCCGGACTGGACGAGTGGGACGAGGCGAGCGCGGCGGCCGGTGTCGAGACGCCCGGCGCCAGCGACATGCACGCCGGGGAACTGGAGACGTCGATCCTGCTGCACGCCCATCCCGAACTGGTCAGGGACGGGTACGAGACCGCCGACCACCTGGCCGACGACCGGCGGCACCTGCTCACCACGGGGATGGCGGCCTACACGCGGACCGGCGTCATCGGGCGGCCGTCAATGGCCCGCGCCGAGAAGGGCCGGGACGCGCTGCGGAGCCTGGTCGCGTCGTTCGGGGACTGCCTCGCGGTGCTTCAGCAGCAGGGTCGCAGCGCCGGGCAGGGACGCGACGAAGGTCAGCACCCCGTACACGACGGAGACGGTCAGGCCCTGCGCTGAGCCCAGCCCGGCGGCGCCGAACGCGAGGGCGAGGACCGCCTCGCGCGGGCCCCAGCCGCCGACGTTCACCGGCAGCACCATCACCAGCAGGGCCAGCAGCAGAAGCGGCAGGAGGGTGAGCAGCGAGGCCGTCGAGCCGACCAGCCGGGCGGCGACGACGAAGAGGGCCAGGTGCCCGGCCAGCGCCGCGACGGACAGCCCCACGACGCCCGGCCAGAGATGCAGGACGGCGCGCAGGTCGGCGAACGTGGCCGCCATGGCGCGGTGACGCCAGCGGGCCAGGATCAGTACGACGCCCAGGACGACACCGGCCGGAATCAGGGCCGGGGCCATCGCCGACAGCAGACCGGGATGCGCGAACAGGGCGATGACGCCCGCGACGATGGCGACACCCTGGCCTGCGACCCGTTCGATGAACACGGCCCGCACCCCACGGGCCACGTCCCCGGATCGGTGTCCATGGCTCACCGCACGGTGGACGTCCCCGAGGACGCCCGCGGGCAGCACGGCGTTGAGGAACTGGGCGCGGTAGTAGTCCATGACGGCGCCGCCCAAGGGCAGGTGCAGCCCGAGGCGACGGGCGATCAGCCACCAGCGGGCCGCGCTCAGCGCGGTGGTCAGCAGGCCCAGGGCGAGCGCCACCACCACGGCACCGGGACTGATGGCATGGAGCGCGTTCACGAACGCGTCCGTGCTGTGCCACCACAGCAGCCCGGTGATGATGCCCAGCCCGATGAGCAGGCGCAGCCAGGGCCAGAGCTTCTTCACTGTGTACTCCCTGGAAGGGCGAGAAGGTCGACGTGGCGGACCTCGACGGTCAACCGGCCTGCGACGCATTCGGCGATGCGGCGGCCGAGGTAGTCGTCCGCGAACGGGGACAGGCCGGGTTCCTGCTCGACGGCGGCGGCGACCCAGCCGCGCAGCCACTCGGCGGTCAGCGCGGCCTGTCCGGGGCCGAGCCGCCACGGGCTCGGACGCGTCTGCACGGAGGCGCCGCGGCGCCCGAACGCCTCGGTCATGGCGCCGACGGCGTCCGGTCCGAGGAGCCCGGCACGGCGCTGGTGGGCGTCGAAGGCGGCGGCGAACTCGGCGTCGAGCGGCTCGGACGGGGAGAGCCGGACGCGGCCGACGACCGACAACGTCAACAGGGCCGGACAGGGCGTCGCGGCCGCGATCGCCTCGATCTCGGCGGCGGTCAGCACGTCCAGCAGCGCGGACGCCGTCACGAGGGACGCGCCCACCAGGTCGGACGCGCGCAGCGAGCCGAGGTCGCCCTGCCGGGTCTCGATCGTCGCGGGCAGCCCGTCGGCGGTGACGTAGGCGTTGCCGCCCGCCCGGTCGAGCAGCGCGGCGTCGTGGTCGTGCAGGATCCAGTGCTGCGGGCCGCGCAGCCGCCCGGACAGCCAGCGCCCGAGCGAGCCGGTGCCGCAGCCGAGGTCCCAGATGACCAGCGGCCCGTCCGGCGGGAGCGCGGCGCGCAGCGGGTCGAGCAGTTCGGCGGCGCGCGCGGTCGCGTCGGCGCCCTCCCGGAGCGCCAGCCACGAGGGCGCGTACTCGGTCATCGTGTTTCCCTTCTCAGCCGGGACAGGACGGTCGCCATGCGGCGGGCGGTGTCGTCCCACCCGGGCAGGGCACCGCGGCGCAGCCGGGCGGCGGCGCGCAGCCGGCCGCGCAGCTCGGGTTCGACGAGCCAGCGGCGCAGCGCCGCGGCGAGCGCGGCGGGGTCGTCCGGCGGGACGAGGAGGCCGGGGACGGCGCCGACCGGGTCCCAGCCGAGCGTGTCCGGGACGCCGTCCACGGAGGTCGCGACGACCGGGATGCCGCGCGCGAGCGCCTCCGTCACGACCATCCCGAACGTCTCCGCCCGGGACGCCAGGACGAGCAGGTCGGCGGCGGCGTAGGCGTCGTCCAGCGGTCTGCCGGTCAGCGGCCCCACCAGCTCGACGCGGTCGTCGAGGCGGTGCCCGCCGATGAGGCCGCGCAGCCGCGTCACGTGGTCGGAGTCGCGGCGCACCGGGCCGACGCATGCGCACTGCCAGGGCAGATGCGCGATGGTGGCGAGCGCCTCGACGAGGACGTCGTGGCCCTTGCGCGGGGTCACCGACGCCACGCACAGCAGGCGGGCCGCGCCGTCGGTGCCGGACGCGAGCGGCGCCGGGTCGGTGCCCGGGGTGACCGCGTGGACGCGCGACGGGTCGAGGCCGTGGTGGGCGAGGACGTGGTCCTTGGCCCACGGGCTGGTGGTGACGACGGCGCCAGCCGCCTCCAGCACCTTGCGTTCGCCCGCGTTCAGGTCGGCCTGCCCGGGTTCGTCCGCCAGCGGGAGGTGGACGAGGACGGCCATCCGCAGCCGCCGCGCCTCCGGGACGACGATCTCCGGCACGCCGCACGCCACCAGCCCGTCGAGCAGGACGACCGAGTCGTCGGGCAGCTCCGCGAGCGACCCGGCGAGGCCGCTCCGGGCCGTCTCGTCCGGGCGCGGCCAGGCCCCGGGCACCGCCAGCTCCCGGACGGGACGCCCCGCCGCCGCGAGCTCGTCGCACAGCCGCCGGTCGTACCGGTTCCCGCCGCTCGGCACCTCGGCGTCGTCGATGTCGCCGGGGACGACCACGCAGATCTCGTGCGCGCCCGCCCGCCGGGCGGGCGCGGCGTCCGCCTCGTGCACGGTCATAGCTCACGCTCGTAACTGGCCCAGGCGACGTGCGACTCGTGCAGCGTCACCTGGATGCCGGACAGGCCGCGCGCGTTCTCGCCGAGCGCGCCCTCGTGGACGCGGCCGGCGAGCCGGTCGGCGATGACCTTGGCGAGGAACTCCGTCGAGGTGTTGACCCCGGCGAAGTCCGGCTCGTCGTCCAGGTTCCGGTAGTTCAGCCCGCCCAGGACCTCGCCCAGCTCGCGGGTGGCGAGCCCGATGTCGACGACGAGGCCGTCCGGGTCCAGACCGGCCCGGCGGAACGTCGCGTCCACCACGTATGTGGCGCCGTGCAGCCGCTGCGCGGGTCCGAAGACCTCGCCGCGGAAGCTGTGCGCGATCATCACGTGGTCGCGGACGGTGATGGCGAACAAGAACGCCTCCAGTCGGGGTTTCAGTAGGTGATTCGGTGGCACAGCGCGGAAAGTTCACCGGCGGCGAGACGCGGCATGACCTGCGGCAGCTCCCCGAACGGGCTCTCCCCCGTGATCAGGGCGCCGAACGCCGGGTCGGCGAGCAGCCGCAGCGCCAGCGCCACCCGGTCGGCGAACGACCGGCGCGAGCGGCGGGCCGGCGGGACCGCGCCGACCTGGCTGGCCCGGACGGTCAGCCGCCGCGAGTGGAAGAACTCGCCGAGCGGGACGGTGACGCGCCGGTCCCCGTACCAGCTCAGCTCGATGACCTCCCCTTCGGGTGCGAGCAGTTCCAGCGACCGCGCCAGCCCGGCCTCCGTCGCGCTCGCGTGGACGACGAGGTCGCAGCCCCCCTCGGCCTGGTCGGGGTGGGCGAACCCGACGCCGAGCGCCCGCGCGACATCGGCCCGGGACGGGTCGGTGTCGATCAGCTGGACGCGGCTCCCGGGGAAGCCCGCGAGGACGCCCGCGACCGCGCTGCCGACCATCCCTGCGCCGACCACGGCGATGCGGTCGCCGACCAGCGGCGCCGCGTCCCACAGCGCGTTCACGGCGGTCTCCACCGTCCCGGCGAGGATCGCCCGCTCCGGCGGCACCCCGGCCGGGACGACGCTGACCGCGCCGGCCGGGACGACGTACCGCGTCTGGTGCGGGTAGAGGCAGAACACCGTGCGCCCGGCGAGCTCGGACGGCCCGTGCTCCACCACGCCGACGTTCAGGTACCCGTACTTGACCGGCCCCGGGAACGCCCCGTCCTGGAACGGCGCCCGCATGATCGCGTGCTGGTTCGGCGGGACGCCGCCGCGGAACACGATCGCCTCGGTGCCGCGGCTCACGCCCGAGAACACCGTCCGGACCAGCACCTCCCCGGGCCCCGGCTCCGGCAGGACGACGTCGCGGATCTCCCCCTTACCGGGCGACCGGATCCAGAAGGCGCGCGCCTCGCGCTCCATCCGTGCTCCTCCCCCGAGCCCCCCGATGACCGGCGTGGCGCCGCGTGAACAGCCACACGACGTCGCGTCCGAACGACCACACCAGCAGCCCCAGCGCCGCCGCCACCAGCAGCCCCGCGTACGGGACGACGCCGGACGCCGCCACGACCAGCGTCACGCCCTGCACGACCGCGACGGCCTTGCGCGCGACGCTCGGCCGCAGCCGCCCGCGCAGCCAAGGCGCCGCCCAGGCCGCCGCGCCGAACACGTACCGCATAGCCCCGATCGCCAGCACCCACGCGCCCGCCGACCACGCGACCTCGACGCTCAGCACGAGCACGAGGAACGCGTCGACCTCCATGTCGAAGCGCGCGCCGAGCTCGGACGCCGTCCCGGTGCGCCGGGCGACCTGCCCGTCCACCCCGTCCAGGACCAGCGCCACGGAGGCGACCGCGACGAGCGGCCAGGTGTGCCCGGCACCCGTCAGATGCCCCGCGACCAGGGCCGCGACACCCCCGGTGAGGACGACGCGGGCCAGCGTCACGTGGTCGGCCGGGCCGAGCGTCCGGCGCCGCCGGAAAGCCCGGGCCAGGACCGCCCACGACGCCAGCGCGTATCCGGCGCCCACGGCCAAGCCCGCATGGCCGGGGCGGAGAAGCGCCAGCAGCGCGACCTGCGCCATGACCGCGGCGGCCAGCTCCGGCCGCCGGGTCAGCCACGGGCGGCGCGGCGCGGCCGGCAGCCGCACCGGCGCCGGCGGCACCGCCGGCCCGGCCACCGGCTCCGTCAGCGGCTCCGTCGGCGGCCGGGTCACCGGCCGTGTCATCGTCATCGGCCTCGTCATCAGCGGACCTCGCTGACCTGGGCGTCGTCGAGAGGCACGGCCGGGACGTCGAGCTGGGGGAGGTCGTGACCGAGCCGGTCGCGCTTGGCGGTGAGGTAGCGGACGTTGTCGTCGCTGACCGGGACGAGCAGCGGCACACGCGCCGCGACGGTGATCCCGTAGGACTCCAGCGCGCGGAGCTTGACCGGGTTGTTCGACATCAGCCGCACCGAGCCGACGCCGAGGTGGCGCAGGATGCGGGCGGCCGGGCCGTAGTCGCGGACGTCCACCGGCAGCCCGATGGCCGTGGCGGAGTCGACGGTGTCCAGGCCCTGGTCGTCCTGCAGGATGTGGGTCCGGACCTTCGCCACGAGGCCGATCCCGCGTCCCTCGTGGCCGCGCAGGTAGACCAGGACGCCGGCGCCCTCGCGGACGATCGCGTCCAGGCCGGCGCCGAGCTGGTCCCCGCACTCGCAGCGCGTCGCGCCGAAGATGTCGCCCGTCATGCATTCGGAGTGCATCCGGACGAGCACGCCCTCGCGCCCCCGCACGTCGCCCCGCACCAGCGCCATGTGCTCGTGCCCGTCGACCGGGTCCCGGAACGCGACGGCGCGGAACACGCCCCGCCGGGTCCTGAGGTCCGCCTCCGCGATGTCCTTCTGGTCGATGCCCTGGTCGTGCATCGCTCCCCTTTCTCGGCTACGAATCACCCTTGGTACGTGGCGACCGCACCGGGTGGTTGCGTCCTGAAACGGTCCGTATAACCGGTGGCACGCAGGGGAGGCGCCTCAGGGTTCACCCTAGGCGGGACCGAACCACCAAGTCGTGGAGGGCGCGACGGTCCGAGGGGGATTCGGGGAGGTCGCTGCCGTCGCGTTCCTCCTCCAGCCGGGCGGTGAGCGAGGCGACGTCGTCCTGGAGGCGGGACCTGCCCGGCGCGTCCTCCGGCAGCGCGCCGTGCTCGGCGGCCCGCTTCGCCTCGATCAGCTCGGGAAGGTAGGACGGCCCGTCGCCGGTGAGCCGGGTCAGGTCGGCCTCGACCTCGCCCGTCCGCATCAGGTGGATGCCCGTCAGCAGCACCCGGAACGTGTAGAGCAGCGGCTTCAGCTCGCCTGACCGCTCGAACAGCTTCCACTGGGACCGCGCGAACCCCAGGTAGTGGTGCGCGTGGTGGAAGGTGATCAGACCTGGGACGAGGGCCTTCAGCTCGGCGTGCACCGGGGAGGTCGCCACCACCAGCGGCGACATGACCTGCTCCAGGACGTACCCGTTGCGGCGCAGGAGCAGTGTGCAGAACTTGGCCAGGTCATGGGTGACGGCGTCGGCCTCCACGCCCGCGTGGTCCCACATGAGCGTGACGGTCTCCTCCCCCGTCTCCAGGCCGACGATCTCCTCCAGCGGCAGCAGGTGGACGCCGCGCAGGTCGACGTCGGAGTCCTTGGACGGGAAGCCGTACAGGTGCGCGCCGCTGACGGTGACGAACGCGCGCGGGTAGGGGTGGTCGGCGGCGAAGCGGTCGATCATGCCTTCGGGGAGGTTCACCAGGTCACGCTCCTGCGTCGGACGGAGATCAGCAGTTCCTCGATCGTGGCGCGGTCGGGTTCGGGCGGCAGCGGGCTGCGGTCCAGGGCGTCGTCGAGGTCGGCGGTGAGGGAGGCGCGCCACGCGCCGATCTCGTCCCAGCCGACCTCTCCGCGGCGGACGGCGAGGAGGCGGTCGCGCAGGTCGCCGACGTCCACGCGCGGCTCGCCGTTCCGGACGAGGTGGACGCCGCTCTCCAGCAGCCGCAGCATGTGCATGACGTGCTTCCAGCGCGGCACGCCGCCGTTGCGCAAGTCACCTTCCAGCTTGCGGAACTGGGCCTCGGCATAGCGGAGGAAGGTGCGGTGCGCGTGCCGGGAGAGGAAGGCGGACCGGGCGGCCAGCAACTCCTTGCCCACCGGCGTGACGCGCTCGACCAGCGGCGACCACAGGCACTCCAGGACGGTCGGGTTCGCGCCCAGCGCCAGCTCGCAGAAGCGTTCGAGCTCCCAGGAGAACTGCTCGGGGAGCGGGCCGTCCAGATGGGTCGGCGGCTTGGTGAAACCCCAGAACAGGGGCGCGGGGGCCGCGTAGACGCCGCGCCGGTCGACGTCACTTTCACCCGTGGCGAGCCCGTATGCTCGCGACCCTGTCACCACGGACAGGATCGTGTGGTCGCGGACGAGGTCGAGGGCGGGGTCATGGCCGGGTTCCGTCACGGAGGAAGCCTGGCGCAGGGTGCGCGGGCGTGTCGACCGTTTTGACCGACCCCTGCAAGGTGGTTACAGATCAGCCACGGACTTGCTGAAAGTTTCTGCAAGAGGTTTACGAGACTGAAACGCCTTGCTAGCGTCCCGGTCCAGCCACCCCCATTTCTCACCTGCGGGACGGCGGCCCGGCGAGGCGGCGTCCCGCGAAGGAGGACACCATGCGGCGCATCCCCCCGATCGGCCGCGCCCCTCTGGCCGGAGGCGTCGTGTGCGCCGCCCTCGCGCTCTCGCTCTCCGCCTGCGGCGGCGATGACGGCGGCGGCTCGAAGGGCGGCACGAGCGCGGCGAGCCTGCGGGGCCGCGGGCCGATCACCTTCGTGACCGGCAAGGACCGCTCGGGCTACCTGCAGAAGCAGGTCGACGGCTGGAACGCCGAGCACCCGAAGGAGCGGGTCCGCCTCATCGAACTGCCGGACGAGCCGAACGACCAGCGGCAGCAGATGATCCAGAACGCCACGACGAAGTCGGACGCCTACTCGGTGCTGAGCCTCGACGTGGTGTGGACGGCGGAGTTCGCCGCGAACCGCTGGCTGACCGAGCTCCCCAAGAACCAGGTCGACCTCGCCAGGATGCTGCCCGCGACGATCACCACCGGGCAGTACCGCGGCAAGCTGTACGCGGTGCCGTCCACGTCCGACGCCGGGATGCTGTACTACCGCAAGGACCTGCTGGAGAAGGCCGGCATCGCCGCCCCGCCGAAGACCTACGACGAGATGTGGGCCGACTGCGAGAAGGTCAGGAAGCTGCCCGAGGCCGAGGACGCCGACTGCTACTTCACCGAGGTCAACAAGACCGAGAGCATGACGATCAGCGCGGTCGAGGCGATCGAGAGCGCCGGCGGCTCGATCATGGGCGCCGACGGCAAGCCCACGCTGAACACGCCGCAGGCGAAGCAGGGCGTCGAGTTCCTCGTGGGCGCCAAGAAGGACCACATGCCGAAGGAGGCCGTCACCCTCGACACCGAGGGCGGGCGCCGCCTCTTCCAGTCCGGCAAGCTGGTCTTCCAGCGGCAGTGGCCGTACCAGTACGCCCTCGCGAACTCCGATGACGGCTCGTCGAAGGTCGCGGGCAAGTTCGCGGTCGCGCCGCTGCCCGGCCCGGCGGGCCCGGGCGTCGCCAACCTCGGCGGCCACAACCTCGCGATCTCCGCGTTCGCCAAGAACAAGGCGACCTCGCTCGACTTCATCCGGTATCTGGCCGGTGAGCAGTCGCAGCGCGCCAACCTGCTCGCGACCTCGAAGGCACCGACCGTCGCCGCGCTCTACGACGACCCGGAGATGGTGAAGAAGTTCCCGTACCTGCCCGTCCTCAAGCAGGCCATCGCGAACGCCAGGCCGCGTCCGGTCACGGTGAAGTACGGCGACGTGACCGCCGCCGTCCAGGGCGAGATGTACGACGCGGTGACCGGCAAGAAGCCCGTCGACCAGGCCCTGACGGACCTGCAGTCCAAGCTCCAGCCGCTGACCGCGCAGTGAGCGGCATGACCACCACCGAGAGCGCGTCCGCCGCGGGCACCGCCGCGGCGGACGCGCCCCGCGGACGCAGGGCCGACGTGCAGGGGACGCGGCGGCTCGCGGCGCTGCTGCTGTCCCCCACGCTGCTCGTGCTCGCGCTGGTCATCGGGTACCCGGTCCTCGCCGGGTTCCGCGAATCGCTGTACGCGCGGGGCGAGGGCCTGGACGCCGAGGGGTTCGTCGTGGAGGGCGACAGGTTCGTCGGTCTCGGCAACTACACGGCCATCTTCCAGGGCGACCGCGCCGACGCGTTCTGGAACGCCTTCTCCAACACCACGTTCTTCACGCTCACCACCGTCGTGCTGGAGACGCTGATCGGCGTCGCAATGGCGCTGATCATGCATCAGGCGTTCCGCGGGCGGGCGATCGTACGCGCGAGCATCCTCGTCCCGTGGGCGATCCCGACCGCGATCTCCGGCCTGCTGTGGCGGTGGATCTTCCAGGCGGACGGCGCCGCCAACGCGGTGCTGCGCCAGGAGATCCTGTGGACCGCCGACGGGTTCCCCGCCAAGACGGCCGTCGTCATCGCCGAGGTGTGGAAGACGTCCCCGTTCATCGGGCTGCTCGTCCTCGCCGGCCTCCAGATGATCCCACGGGACGTCTACGAGGCGGCCCGGGTGGACGGCGCCGGGGCCGTCCAGCAGTTCTGGCGGATCACGCTGCCGCTGGTCAAGCCCGCGCTGCTGGTCGCCGTGCTGTTCCGGATGCTGGACGTGCTGCGGATGTTCGACCTGCCCGCCGTGCTGATCGGCGTCAACCAGAAGTCCGTGGAGACGCTCACGATGATCGCCTGGTTCGAGGCGTCCAACCTGCGGTACGGGTCGGCGGCGGCGTACGCGACCGTGCTGTTCCTGTACATCGCGCTGATCGCCTACCTGTTCGTGAAGCTGCTCGGCGCCGACATCATCGGCGAGGCCCGCCGGCACACGAAACGCGACCGCAAGAGCCGGCCGGTACGGGGCAAGAGGAGGGTCGCGCAATGACCGGGGCCAAGCGTCTTGCCTCCTACCTCGGGTTCGCGGCGGTGGCCGTGTACTGCCTGGCGCCGTTCTACTGGATGGCGATCTCGGCGTTCCGCCGCCCGCAGGACCAGTTCGACAACTCGATCGTCCCGTCCCGGTGGTCGTGGGAGAACTTCTCCGCGGTGTTCTCCGGCGGCAACGGGTTCGGCCGCGCCCTGCTGAACAGCCTGATCGTGGCGGGCGGCACGACCGTGCTGACGCTGCTGATCGGCACGTTCACCGCGTACGCGCTGGCCAGGCTGGACTTCCGGTTCAAGAACGCGGTGCTCGGGCTCATCGTCACGACCACGATGTTCCCGGGAATCTCGCAGCTCGTTCCTTTGCTGAAGCTTTTCACCGACATCAAGTGGATCAACACCTACCAGGCGATGGTGCTGCCCAGCCTCGGGTTCGCGCTGCCGCTGTCGGTGTGGCTGCTCACCGCGTTCTTCCGGCAGCTGCCGTTCGAACTGGAGCAGGCGGCGATGGTGGACGGCTGCACCCGCGGCCAGGCGTTCCGCAAGATCATCGTCCCGCTGGCGGCGCCCGGGGTGTTCACGACGGCGATCCTGACCTTCATCGCCGCGTGGAACGAGTTCCTCATCGCGCTGTCCATGGTCAACAAGAAGGAGATGCAGACCGCAACGGTCGCGATCTCCAAGTTCACCGGCGTCTCCGGGTTCGACCAGCCGTTCGGCACCCAGATGGCGGCCGGGGTGGTCGTGACCGTCCCGCTCATCGCCGTGGTGCTGGTCTTCCAGCGCCGGATCGTCGCCGGGCTGACCGCCGGCGGCGTGAAGTGATGTCCCGCTCCCGATCCGAAGGATGTTCATGACCCAGGACACCCTGCTCGTCCCCGCGGCCGGCGACCTCGCCGCGGAGGACACCCGATGGTGGCGCGACGCCGTCATCTACCAGGTGTACGTGCGCAGCTTCGCCGACTCCGACGGGGACGGCGTCGGCGACCTGCCGGGCATCCGGTCGCGGCTGCCCTACCTGGCCGGCCTCGGCGTGGACGCGCTGTGGCTGACCCCGTTCTACGTCTCCCCGATGGCGGACTTCGGCTACGACGTGGCGGACTACCGCGACGTCGACCCGCTGTTCGGCACGCTCGCCGACGCCCGCGACCTGATCGCCGACGCGCACGCGCACGGCCTGCGGATCATCGCGGACATCGTGCCGAACCACACGTCCGACCGGCACGCCTGGTTCCAGGCCGCGCTCGCCGCACCGCCCGGCTCCCCCGAACGCGCCCGCTACATCTTCCGGGACGGTCGGGGACCGGACGGCGCGCAGCCGCCGAACGACTGGGAGTCGGTGTTCGGCGGCCCCGCCTGGACACGGCTGCCGGACGGCCAGTGGTACCTGCACCTGTTCGCGCCCGAGCAGCCCGACCTGAACTGGGAGAACCCCGAGGTCCACGCCGAGTTCGCGGACGTCCTCAAGTTCTGGCTCGACCTCGGCGTGGACGGCTTCCGCGTGGACGTCGCGCACGGCATGGCCAAGGCGCCCGGGCTCCCGGACGTCGGCCACGCGGACCAGGTGGAGATGCTCGGCACGGCCGTCCTGCCGTATTTCGACCAGGACGCCGTCCACGACATCCACCGCGAGTGGCGGCGCCTGCTCGACTCCTACGACGGGGAGCGGATCGCCGTCGCCGAGGCGTGGGCGCCCACGCCCGAGCGGCTTGCCGCCTACACCCGCCCGGACGAGCTGCACCAGGCGTTCAACTTCCACTACCTGACCGCGCCCTGGGAGGCGCCCGGGATGCGGGAGGTGATCGAGGAGTCGCTGCGCACCGCCGAGGCGGTCGGCGCGCCCGCGACCTGGGTGCTGTCCAACCACGACGTGAAACGGCACGTCACCCGGTACGGCGGCGGTGAGCGGGGGCTGCGGCGCGCCCGCGCGGCGGCGCTGCTGACGCTCGCGCTGCCCGGCTCGTCCTACGTCTACCAGGGCGAGGAGCTGGGCCTGCCGGAGGTGCTCGACCTGCCGGAGGAGTTCCAGCAGGACCCGCAGCGGCTGCGCGGCGAGGGCGCGGGCCGGGACGGCTGCCGCGTCCCGCTGCCGTGGGAGGGCGAGGAGCCCCCGTTCGGCTTCGGCGCGGGAACCGCCTCGTGGCTCCCGATCCCCACCGCGTGGCGTGACCTGACCGTGGCGGCGCAGCGCGACGACCCCGGCTCCATGCTCGCCCTGTACCACGAGGCGCTGCGCATCCGCCGCGAGCACCCGGCGCTGGGCGACGGCGACCTGCGGTGGCTCGCCGGCCCGCCCGGCACACTGGTCTTCGTCCGGGAGGCCGGCGACGGAAACAGGCGGCTCGCCTGCGCGATCAACATGGGCGACCGCAGCGCGCGCGTCCGCGTGCACGGGAGCCCGCTCCTGGCGAGCGGGCCGCTCGACGTGGACGGCGAGCACGTGCACCTGCCCCCGGACACCGCACTGTGGTGGGACGTCGAGGAGAGATAGCTTGAAACCCATGACGACGCGCCTGGCGGACATCGCGGCACATGCCGGGGTGAGCGAGGCGACCGTGAGCCGTGTGCTCAACGGCAAGCCGGGCGTGTCCCCGAGCACGCGCCAGGCGGTGCTGACCGCCCTGGACGTGCTCGGCTACGAGCGCCCGGCCCGGCTGCGCCAGCAGCGGGCCGGGCTGATCGGGCTGATCATCCCCGAGCTGACCAACCCGATCTTCCCGGCGTTCGCCGAGGTCATCGAGAGCGCGCTGGCCCGGCACGGGTACATGGCGGTGCTGTGCTCGCAGGCGCCGGGCGGCGTCGCCGAGGACGACTACATCGAGATGCTGCTGGAGCGCGGCGTCGCCGGGATCATCTTCGTCAACGGCCTGCACGCCAACGCCAACTCCGACCGGGCCCGCTACGTGCGGCTGCTGGAGCAGGCGCTCCCGATCGTCCTGATCAACGGCTACCGGCCGGACATCGACGCGCCGTACATCTCCAACGACGACGTGGCGTCGCTGGAGGCGATCGTCGCGCATCTGGCCGCAATGGGCCACCGCCGGATCGGGCTGGCGATCGGCCAGGACGTGTACGTGCCGACGCGGCGCAAGACCGAGGGGTTCCGGCGCGGGATGGCCGCGCACACCGGCCTCGCCCCGGACGAGGTGGACGAGCTGATCGTCAACACCATGTACACGGTCGAAGGCGGGCAGGCCGCGGCGGCGAAGCTGCTCGACGCGGGCTGCACGGCGATCTGCGGCGGCAACGACATCATGGCGCTCGGCGCGATCCGGGCCGCGCGGGCGCGCGGCCTTCGGGTGCCCGGGGACGTGTCGGTCACCGGCATGGACGACTCGCTTCTCACCGCCTACCTCGACCCTCCGCTCACCACCGTCAGGCAGTCGGTGCGGGAGATGTCCATGGCTGCGGTGAGCACCGTTCTGGACGAGATCCGCGGCGCCCGCGCACCCCGAACCGAGCTGCTCTACCGGCCGGAACTCGTCGTCCGGCGGTCCACGGCGCCGGCTCCCGCGGCGGCCCGGCTGTCCCCCGTCAAGGACGGCTGACCCGGCGCTGACCGGATGTCGGACGGGGACTGACCGGCCTCGCGCCGGGGCCAGGTTGTTGTAACGGTTATGTTTCGGCGCATTGACAGTGAGCCGGGTCACGGTCTTTCCTTCGTGGGAGCGCTCCCACACCCACCCGGAAGACACAACCTGAGAGGGGTCCGCGATGAGGGCCATCATGCGGCGCGGACTGAGTACGGCCCTGGCGGCCGTGCTCGTCGGCGGCCTTGCCGTCGCCTGCGGCGGGGACGACAACGACAAGGACGGCTCCGACAGCGGGCCGGTCGAGCTCACCGTCGACGTGTTCGGCGAGCCGGGCTACGACGCGCTCTACAAGCAGTACGAGCAGTCGCACCCCAACGTGAAGATCAAGCAGCGCAAGGTCTCCACCCTGGACGAGTACAAGCCGCGCATCCAGCAGTGGATGGCCACCGGCAGCGGCGCGGGCGACGTCGTCATGCTGGAGGAGGGCATCCTGCCGCTCTACATGCAGCAGAAGGCCAAGTTCCTCAACCTCTTCGACTACGGCGGCAAGTCGCTGGAGAAGAACTTCCTGCCGTGGAAGTGGCAGATGGGCGTCACCCCGGACGGCAAGCAGCTGATCGGCCTCGGCACCGACATCGGCCCCCTCGCCATGTGCTACCGCAAGGACCTGTTCAAGAAGGCGGGCCTGCCCACCGAGCGCGACGAGGTCGGCAAGCTCTGGCCCACGTGGGACGCGTTCATGTCGACCGGACAGAAGTTCCAGCAGAAGGTGCCCGACAGCAAGTGGCTGGACGGACCCACCGCCGTCTTCCGCGCCACCGTCCTGCAGAACGCCGGCAGCGGGCCCGGCTACAGCTTCTTCGACAAGAGCGACAACCTCGCCTACGACACCAACCCGGCCGTCAAGCAGGCGTTCGACACGTCGCTGAAGTTCGCGGAGAACAAGCTCACCGCCGACATGTCGATCTTCACGCCGCCGTGGCAGACCGCCCTCAAGCGCAACACCTTCGCCACCCTGCCGTGCCCGTCCTGGATGCTCGGGGGCATCGAGGAATTCTCCGGCGACTTCGGCAAGGGCAAGTGGGACGTGGCGACCACTCCGGGCGGCGCCGGCTACTGGGGCGGCTCGTGGCTGGCCGTGCCCAAGCAGACCAAGCACGCGAAGGCCGCCGCCGAGCTGGCCAAGTTCCTGACCTCCCCGGAGGGCCAGGTCGGCGCGTACAAGGCCGCGAACGTCTTCCCGTCCTCGCCGCAGGCCGCGCAGGACCCGGCGGTCGCGGGCGCGAAGAGCGCCTACTTCAACGACGCCCCGGTCGGCCAGATCTTCGGGCAGCTGGCGGCCGGCGTGAAGCCGGTCTACCTCGGGCCGAAGAACGAGGACGTGCGGTCCGCGGTGGAGAACATCCTGATCTCCGTGGGCCAGGGCAAGCAGAAGCCGGGCGACGCCTGGACGAAGTCGGTCGACGAGGCCAAGAAGGCCGCCCGGTAACCCCGGACGACCCGTGACCACGGCGGCGGCGCCGCGCCGCTACCTCCCCGCCGGCGCCGCCGCCGTTCCCATCCCGCTCCGTCCCGTCCTCGGAAAGGAGGCGCACGACGTGACCACCGATCTGCGCCCCAGCCGGAACGGCCCGCCCCCCTCGCCGGCGCGGGACCGCCCGGGGCCCTCCCGCACCTGGCGGGCCCGGCTGGCCCGGCTCGACGTGAAGGGCGCGCCCTATGCCTTCATCTCGCCGTTCTACATCGTCTTCCTGATCTTCGGCGCCTTCCCGCTCGTCTACACCCTCTGGGTCTCCCTGCACCAGTGGGAGCTGGCGTCGGGGACGCGCAAGTTCGTCGGGCTCGACAACTACGACTACCTGCTGACCGACGCCGACTTCTGGCACGCCACGGTCAACACCCTCGGGATCTTCGCCTTCTCGACCGTCCCGCAGCTGCTGATCGCGCTGCTGATCGCCAACACCCTGAACCGGCGGATGCGGATGCCGACGCTGTTCCGGATCGGGATGGTCGCCCCGCTGGTCACCTCGACCGCCGCCGTCGCGATCGTGTTCACCCAGATGTTCGACAAGGACTGGGGCATGATCAACTGGGCGATCGGGCTGGTCGGCATCGACCCGATCAACTGGTCGAGCAGCCGCGGCTGGTCCTGGGCCGCCATCGCGATGATGGTCGACTGGCGCTGGACCGGCTACAACGCGCTGATCTACCTGGCCGCCATGCAGGCGATCCCGAAGGACCTGTACGAGGCCGCCGCGATCGACGGCGCGTCCCGGATCCGGCAGTTCTGGCAGATCACGGTGCCGATGCTGCGGCCGACGATCATCTTCACGGTGATCATCTCGACGATCGGCGGGCTGCAACTGTTCACCGAGCCCGTGCTGTTCAGCGTCGGGACGCCGAACAAGATGGACGGCGGCCCGGCGCACCAGTTCCAGACCATCACGATGTACATGTACGACAACGCGTTCGGCCACGACCGGTACGGCTACGGCGCCACCGTCGCCTGGGCCCTGTTCGTGATGATCATCGTGTTCTCCCTGATCAACTTCCTGGCCGTGCGGCGCACGGGAGGCACCAAGTGACCACGCTCCTCGCCGGCCCCGGCGGCCGGCGCTCCGACGCCAAGCACGCCGCGCATTCCGGCCGCTACCGCGGGATGTGGAACGCCAGTCCGCTGACCTACCTCACGCTGATCGTCGCGCTGGTGCTGTCGGTCTTCCCGATCTACTGGATGATCATCGTGGCGACCCGCACCAACAGCGTGGTCGCCGACGTCCCGCCACCGCTGCTCCCGGGCGGGCAGGGCTCCGACAACGTCGGCCGGCTGTTCGACAACCCGGAGGCGTACTTCGCCAAGGGCCTGCTGAACTCCGCGATCGCCTCCGCCGCGGTGACGGTCTCCACGGTGTTCTTCGCCTCGCTCGCCGGGTTCGCGTTCGCCAAGCTGCGGTTCCGCGGCAAGAACGGGCTGCTGCTCACCATCATCGCGACCATGATGATCCCGGTGCAGATGGGCATCATCCCGCTCTACATGATCATGGTGAAGCTGGGCTGGCAGAACCATCTGCAGGCCGTCATCGTCCCGTTCCTCGTCACCGGGTTCGGCGTGTTCATGATGCGGCAGTACGCCGACCAGGCCGTCCCGGACGAGCTGATCGAGGCGGCCCGCGTGGACGGGTGCACCACGTTCGGCATCTACTGGCGCGTCGTGCTCCCCGCGCTGCGTCCCGCCGCGGGCGTCCTCGGCCTGTTCACGTTCATGCAGACCTGGAACGAGTTCATGTGGCCGCTCGCGGTGCTCAATCCCGACAACCCGACGGTGCAGCTGTCCATCAACAACCTGGCGAACGCGTACTTCAAGGACTACACGCTCATGTTCGCCGGGACCAGCGTGGCCATCCTGCCGCTCCTCGTCGTGTTCATCATTTTCGGCCGCCAGATCATCGGCGGGATCATGGAAGGTGCAGTGAAGGCGTGACCTCCCTACAGGACGACACCAGCGCGGCCCCGGCCGCACCGTTCCCGACCGGGTTCCGCTGGGGGGCCGCCACCGCGTCCTACCAGATCGAGGGCGCCGCCGCCGAGGGCGGCCGCGGGCCCTCCATCTGGGACACGTTCTGCCGCACTCCGGGCAAGGTGCTCGGCGGCGACACCGGAGACGTCGCGGTCGACCACTACCACCGGTTCCCCGAGGACGTGGCGCTCATGGCCGACCTCGGGCTGACCGCGTACCGGTTCTCGGTGTCCTGGTCGCGGGTGCAGCCGGCCGGCGCGGGGGCCTTCAACCAGGAGGGCCTCGACTTCTACCGGCGGCTGGTGGACGCGCTGCTGGAGGCGGGCATCGAGCCCTGGCCGACGCTGTACCACTGGGACCTTCCGCAGTCGCTGGAGGACAAGGGCGGCTGGCCCGAGCGGGAGACCGCGCACCGGTTCGCCGAGTACGCGACCCACGTGCACGCCGCGCTCGGCGACCGGGTCAGGCACTGGACGACCGTGAACGAGCCGTGGTGCGCGGCGTTCCTCGGCTACGCGTCCGGGGAGCACGCGCCCGGGCGCCTCGACCCGGCCGCGTCATTGCAGGCCACGCACCACCTCCTGCTCGCGCACGGCCTCGCCGTGGAGGCGATGCGCGCCCGCCGCCCGGACAACCGTTTCGGGGCGGCGGTCAACCTCTACGCGGTTTCCCCGGCGACGGACGACCCCGCCGACGTGGACGCGGCGCGCCGCATCGACGGGCTGCAGAACCGGCTGTTCCTCGATCCGCTCCTGCTCGGCCGCTATCCGGAGGACGTCCTCGCCGACACCTCCCGCTACGGGTTCCGGCCCCCGGACGCGGACCTGGCCGTGATCCACCAGCCGATCGACCATCTGGGCATCAACTACTACTCGCGGCACACCGTCGCCGGCACACCCGGCGAGGCGTCGCAGACCGCGTCGTCGCCGTTCTCGACGCACTCCCCCTGGGTCGGGAGCGACCACGTCCGGTTCGTCCCGGCCGGGCGCCCGGTCACCGGGATGGGCTGGGAGATCGACGAGCGCGGCCTGCACGAGGTGCTCACCCGGGTCCACCGCGAGTACCCGTCCGTCCCGCTGTACATCACCGAGAACGGCGCGGGCTACGACGAGACGCCGGACGAAAATGGCACGGTCCAAGACGCGGGGCGCATCGCCTACCTCGACGCGCACCTGCGGGCCTGCCACGACGCCATCTCCGACGGCGTGCCGCTGCAGGGCTATTTCACCTGGTCGTTGCTGGATAATTTCGAGTGGGCTTGGGGCTACTCCAAGCGTTTCGGGCTGGTCCACGTCGATTACGCCACGCAGCGCCGGGTGCCCAAGGACAGCGCACGGTGGTACGCCGGGGTGATCCGGCGGGGCGGGCTGCCCGAGCGGGGCTGACCCGGGGCGACGGTACGGACGAAGGGGGCCAGATGACGGGCAGGAGCACGCGCCCGACCCTGGAGGAGGTCGCGGCGCGGGCCGGGGTGGGCCGCGGCACGGTGTCCCGGGTGGTCAACGGCTCGCCGCGGGTCAGCCCGCAGGCGCGCGAGGCGGTGCTGAAGGCGATCGACGAGCTCGGGTACGTGCCGAACCGCGCGGCTCGCACGCTCGTCACCCGCCGGACCGACACGGTGGCGCTGGTCGTCGCCGAGTCGGACCAGCGGCTGTTCGGCGAGCCGTACTTCGCCGGGATCATCCGCGGAATCAGCAACGGCCTCGGCGACACCGGGCTGCAGCTCCTGCTCGCCCTGGCCCGCTCCCCCGCCGAGTACGGCCGGCTGGAGGACTACCTCACCACCCAGCACGTGGACGGGGTGCTCCTCACCTCGCTGCACGCCGAGGACCCGCTGCCCGCCAAGCTGGAGGCCAACGGCGTGCCCACCGTCCTCGGCGGCCGGCCGCCCGGCCTGCATCCGGTCAGCTACGTCGACGTCGACAACCGCAGCGGCGCGCGCGAGGCCGTCGGCCATCTCATCGCGGGCGGCCGGCGGCGCATCGCGACCATCGCCGGCCCCCAGGACATGGGGGTGGGCATCGACCGGCTGGCCGGCTACCGGGAGGCGCTCGCCGCCGCGGGGCTGCCCGAGTACGTCGAGTTCGGCGACTTCGGCGAGGCGAGCGGCATCACCGCCGCGGAGCGGCTGCTGGCCGCCGAGCCGGCCCTGGACGCGGTCTTCGCCGCCGACGACCCGATGGCGCTCGGGGCGCTGCGCGTCCTGCACCGGCGGGGCCGCCGCGTCCCCGACGACGTCGCGGTGATCGGCTTCGACGACTCGTCCGCCGCCCCGCTGGCCGACCCGCCGCTCAGCACCGTGCACCAGTCGCCGGAGGAGATGGGCCTGGAGATGGCACGGCTCCTGGTCTCCCGGATCCGCGGCGAGACGGTGCCGGACCCGGTGGTCATCCTGCGTCCCCACCTGGTGCTGCGCGACTCCGCCTGAGGCCGCGCCGGTGGGGGGTCAGCGCCGTCCGACGGCGGCGTACATCCAGCGGGTCCCCTCACCGGCGCCCTCGGGGCGCCACTCCGGCACCCACACGACGCCGGGGTCTAGCAGTTCGAACCCGTCCAGCAGGGCGGCGACCTCCGCGCGGTTCCGGCTGCGGAGCCGGGCGGTCGCGTTGCGCCACGCGCCGACGGCCTGCCGGCCCGTGTCCGGGTGCCCCTCGGTGGTGCTGTGCGAGACGATCAGCAGGCTGCCGGGGGCCATCACGTCCCGGAACGTGCCGATCGTGTGCCGGACCTGGTCGTCCTCGGCGAAGTGCAGGACCGCGAGCATCAGGACGGCCACCGGCTCGTCGAAGTCGATGAGGTCGCGGACCTTGCCATCGGCGAGGATCTTCTCGGGCTCCCGCATGTCCGCCTGGATGACGGCGGTGGTCTCGGACGGCGCGAGCAGCGCCCGCGCGTGCACGAGGACGATCGGGTCGTTGTCGACGTAGACAACGCGTGCGCCGGGCGCATGGGCCTGGGCGACCTCGTGCACGTTGCCCTGCGTGGGCAGCCCGGTGCCGAGGTCGACGAACTGCCGGATGCCGGACTCGATGGCGAACCGGACGGCCCGTCCGAGATAGGCGCGGTTCTCGCGCGCCGCCTTCGGGATGTCGGGGCCCGCGTCCGTCGCGACCTTCGCGGCCTCGCGGTCGACGGCGAAATTGTCCTTGCCACCGAGGAAGACGTCGTAGATCCTCGCCGGACTGGGGGTTTCCACATCGATGCCGGGCGGTGCGATCTCGTCGCTCATGCCCCCAGTTTAAGATCATTTACGACTTCACGCGGCAAGGAGCTGTGAAATGGCCTACGAACCGACCGCCGACGAGCTCGTCTTCCTGAACCGTTGCGTGGAGCTCGCCGCCGAGGCGCTCGACTCGGCCGACGAGCCGTTCGGCTCGGTCCTCGTGTCGGCGTCCGGCGAGGTCCTGTTCGAGGACCGCAACCGGACCGCGGACGGCGACCAGACCCGCCACCCCGAGTTCGAGATCGCCCGCTGGGCGGCGGCCAACATGACCCCCGGCGAGCGGGAGGCCGCCACCGTGTTCACGTCCGGCGAGCACTGCCCGATGTGCTCGGCCGCGCACGGCTGGGTCGGCCTCGGCCGCATCGTGTACGTCATGTCGTCCGCGTGGCTCACGGCGCTGCGCACCGAGCTGGGAGTGCCGCCCGGGCCGGTCAGCGCCATCCCGATCCAGGAGGTCGTGCCGGGCCTGCGGGTGGACGGCCCGGTCGCCGCCCTCGAAGCCGCCATGCGCGAGCTGCACACCCGCGCCTGCGCTTGAGGGCGGCGACCTCCGCGCTCAGCGCCTGGTCAGCGCCTCCAGCCGCTCGACGGCCGCCCGCCAGTCGGACGGCAGGAGGCACCGCGTGGCGCTTTGCCCCCGGTAGGTGAGCGTGTAGGTGAAGTGGTCGGCCACCTGGCACCCGGCGGGCGAGGACTCCGTGGTGACGACGCGGCGCAGGGCGCGGCGCAGGCCGCGCATCTGCGCGTCGTCGAGCACGACCTTCTCGTCATTGACGAGAGCCGTTCCCGTGCCATCCACGGTGACCTTTTCGTGAATTCCGGCGAAACCGCCGGAACGCTCGTAGGTGACCAGCACATCCGGCCCGGTCGTCGCGAGCATGGACGCCTCCTTTTCATGCGGGCCGCCGGACAGCACCCCGCTCCCCATTCCGGCGGCCCGCGGTCCGTGGGTTATTCGCCGAAAAGGATTCCGCCGGTCTCGCGCACCGCGACGCACCGGTTCGGGAAAGTCCGCGCGAAATGCCGGGGCCGGCCGTGCCAGGCGCCGTCCGCGGTGACCCTGACGGGCGCGTACTCCAGCGTGCACGGCCCCGGCCGCGCCGGGATGCGCGCCACCTCACCGTCGGCGGCCGCGAGCTGGTCGCAGGCTTGGGACGCGGCGTCCAGCGTCCCTCCGTCCGGGTCGCACCACAGGCGCCACGTACTTGCGGGGCCGTGCTGCGGTGCCAGCGTGAGCAGATACTCGCCGGCCGGTCCGCCGGCCCGCGCCGGCACCGCCGGCGCGAGGACCGCCATTCCCGCCAGCACGGCCGCCCACCGGAAACGGGCACGCGACATGTGCATGTCTTCCTCCCTGGATTCGCCCACCGCGATCTGCGGCATTGGCCGGCAGGACGCCCGAATTGTGGTGGTCGTCCCGCCGCATCCAGACATTAGGTGCCGCAAACTCCCCCGAACAAGGCCAATTCTCGTCCCAACCTGGCCACCGGTTCACACTTAAATCAAGTCTGCCCATTTGTGCAATGCCATTTGAACACAAATTGGCCCGATCCTGTGCTACCGCGGATGCGGGGCCCTGGACTCACCAGGGGTAGGCGCCGCCGTTCTCGTTGAGGAAGGCACCGGTTTCCGGCCGCGCGATCTGCCGGGCGATGTGGGCTCCGCCCTCGTCCGCGCTCAGGACGCCCGTGTGGTCGTTGAGATCGGTGGCACAGAAGCCGGGTGACAGCGCGTTGACCCTGATGCCGGAGTCCCGCAGGGCGTTGGCGTAGATGAGTGTGATCGCGTTGAGGGCCGCCTTCGACGAGTTGTAGCCGAGCAGGTTGGCGTATTGGGCGAGTGCTTCGTCCGGCTCGCTCAGGAACGCGAAGGTGCCGAGGCCGCTGGAGACGTTGCCGATGTACCCGGACGACGACCTGCGGAGAAGCGGGAGCATGGCGTTCGTGACGGCGACGACGCCGATCACGTTGGTCTCGTAGACCTCGCGCAGAGCGGGGACGGGCAGTTCGGAAGGCGGCCGCGACCTGTCCCGGGTGATCGCGGCGTTGTTGACGAGCACGTCCAGGCGGCCGTACTCGGCGTCGATCAACCCGGCGGCGGCGATGATCGTCGCGGCATCGGTCACGTCCAGCCGGACGAACCGGGCGTCCAGCCCCTGTTCCGACAGACCGGCGGCGGCAGCGGCCCCGCGGTCCGGGTCACGGGCGCCGAGCAGCACCGTGTGCCCCGCTCGCGCGAGCGCGCCGGCCGTCGCGAGGCCGATGCCCTTGTTGGCGCCGGTGATGAGGACGATCTTGCTGGTCGTTGTCATGAGGGCCACCCTGGCCGCCGGGCGGCGGAACCGGGAGAGCACCGTCGAGGCTGGTATCGGGAGTCCCATGGTGACCGCGGGGGCGAGCGGCCACACTGGAGGAGTGGAGCACGGGGACCGGGCGGAACTCGCCGCCTTCCTGCGGCGATGGCGGGCGCGAGTGCAGCCGTCCGACGTCGGGCTGGAGCGGGGGCGCCGCCGTACGCCCGGCCTCCGGCGGCAGGAGGTCGCGAACCTCGCGGGCATGTCGGTGGACTACTACGTGCGGCTCGAACAGGGCCGCGGGCCCCGGCCGTCGCGGCAGATGCTCGCCGCGCTCGGGCGGGCGCTGCGGCTGACCTACGACGAGCGGTCCCACCTGCACCACCTCGCGGGCGAGATGCCCGCACCGCCGCCCACGCCGGTGCGCGAGGTTCGGCCGAGCCTGCTGCATCTGCTGGAACGGCTGGACGACACGCCGGCGCTCGTCTGCGACGCCAAGTACGACATCCTCGCGTGGAACCCGATGGCCACCGCGTTGCTCGGAGACTTCTCCGCCGTGCCGGAAGACGAGCGCAACGTCGTCTGGCGGTTCTTCGCCCGGCCGCAGTCGCGTGAGCGCATCGACCCCGGCGACGCCGGGCGGTTCGCCCGCGAGACGGTGGCCGACCTGCGCGCGGTGGCGGCCCGCTACCCGCGCGATCCCGGTGTCCGTTCGCTGATCGATCGGCTCCTGACCACGAGCCCCGAGTTCCGGAGGCTGTGGGCCGAGGGGGATGTCCAGGTCCGGCGCTCGGCGCGTAAGCGGATCCGGCATCCGGTGGCGGGGTGGCTCGATCTCCAGTGCGAGGCGTTGCACGACCCGGCCCGTGACCAGTGGACCGTCTTCTACGTGGCGGCGCCCGGGTCCACGACGTCCGAGGCGCTTCGGGCGCTGAGAGGTGTGAGCGCGAGCCGGTGACCCCGGCCCCGGAGGGCCGGGGTCGTTGACTCAGTGGGTTTGGGCTCCTCCTCGTACGTTGGCGGCGGCCTTCAGGGAGACGGCGCCTGGTTTCGACTGGTCTTCTGCGACCACGGCGAGAGTGATGGTGTTGCGGCCGCGGGCCTGCAAGATGCCGTTGGGGAGGGTGAAATCGTGTTGGATTTCACCGTTCACGTATTCGCCCATGTTCCAGCCGTTGATGAAGATGAGGGCCCTGTAGCGGCCGGTGCCGTTGTCGAAGTGAAGGGTCACGGGGACGTCCTGGTCCTTCGGCAGGGCCAGATCGGCGTTCGTGGTGTACCAGTGGACGCCTGGCTTCACGGGGTCGGCCGGGGACATGGACGGCCAGGTCCTGGTGGGCGCGGACGGCAGGTGCCAGCCTTCCCGCTCGCCATAGAGGCCGCCTGTGTTCAAGGGGCCCCGGATCGGGTCGTTTGTACGGGTGCCTTGGATTCGCCAGGTCACCGGGTTCGTCGTGAATTCGGCGTTGACGAGGCCGCGCGGTTGCTTCTGCCGGTAGTCGTCGGCGGTCCAGTCGTCGTTGTGTCCCATGTTCTCGACCAGGACGGAGAGGACCGCTTTCTGTCCCTCGTGGAGGAGGCCGGCGGGTATTTCGAAGCTGCCGGGGCCCGGATTCTCGTTGATGGGGGCGTCGGCGTCCTTCTGCTCTCCCCCGGCCGCCGATCCCAGGTAGCGGCCGTTCAGCCAGACCTGGTAGATGCCGTTCTTGCCGGTGATGGCGTTCAGGTCGACGTTCCGCTCGGAGCCGGTCGCGGTGAAGTGGCCGCGGTACCAGACATGGCCGTGGTGGAAGCCGTAGTCGTCGGCGTAGAGGACGGGTGGACTCTTCGGCTTGATGGGGCTGACCGTGGTGGTGTTGTCGGCGATTTTCCAGGAGGAGTCGTCGAAGTCCGAAGCCGTTTCCGGTGCGCCTTGCTTGCCGCGCCAGTTCTCCAGGGCCGGGAGTTCGACGGAGCGCGGTCCGTTGGCGTGGGCCAGGAGCGTGCCGCTGCGGGTTGTGCGGGCGTAAGTGTCCTTGCCGTTGAGGGTCAGGCGGCGAGCGGAGGTGAAGACCTCGATGTCGCCCGGCTTGGCCAGGTCGGCGCGTATCACCGCGGTGCCGTTCCTCGTTTCCGCGGAGCGGACGAGGTCGGTGCCCCGGACGAGAGTGTCGCCTGAACGCCAGAACTTGGCGGCCTCTTCGTCCGTGCCGATGAGGAGCAGGAGGGGCTTGCGGCCGCCGCCCGTTATCTGGACGCGCGCCAAGCCGTGGTGTTCGTAGTCGAGTTTCAGGTTGCCGTTGGAGTAGGTCGGCTTCACCGAGCCGCTCAGGACCTTGACGTCGGGTCGCGAGTTGTAGCGGAGGACGGTTGTCCCTGCGATGCCTTCGGTGCCGTAGAGGACGGCGACGTCCCGGTCGTTGGCCGTTGTGTGGGTGAGAAGTTCCGAGGTCGTCGCGGCCAGGCGCTGACCGCCCATGTCGTAGCCGGCCACCAGGATTTTCGCGTCGCGGCCTTTCAGCTGCACCGGGAGGTTGTAGGTGCCGTCCGGGGTGTTCCAGGTGAGGTTCGCGGATTGGTCGTCATTGGTCTTCCGGTCCGCGTGCCGGACGAGGACGAACTGTGTTCCGGTGTCGGGATTGGCACGGGCTTCGGTGTGAACGGCGGGGTTGCCGGACGCCGGGGCGGCGGCCGGGTCGGTCTTCGTCAGCGGCGCCACGGTGGTGACGAAGAGGCCCTGCCGCTTGAACTCGTCGTACTTGGTGGTGAGTTGCCGGTTCTCGGTGATGGGCGCGCCATAGTCGTAGGACGTGTAGACGTCGTTGGGCTGAGCGAGACGTCCCCAGTTCGTGCCGCCGAAGGCCATGTAATAGCCGAACATCGTGGCACCCGAGGTGACGAGGTTCGACTTGTAGTAGACCTTCATGTACTTCGGGCCGGTGAGTCCGCGGCACTTCTCGTAGCCCGCGCGGTTCGCGTCGATGGCGCCGGCCTGGTATTCGGCGGCGTAGACGGGAGCGTCGGGGCTGAGGCGTTCGGTCACGCCTTCACCCCAGGTTCCCCACGTGTCGGGGTCCCGGCATTCGAACGCCTGCGGATAGTCGTCCACCCCGGGAATCTGTACGGCGCCTTGGCCGGACGCCCACGTGGGCGTCCAGGACGCGTCACAGCACTGGTTGTGGGTGATGGGGACGTCGATCCCGTGGGCGCGGGCCTGGCGCTGGACGTCCTCCATGTAGGCGGGGTCTGTGTTGGCGGCGTACTCGTTCTCGGCGTTGTAGACGATGACCGATCCGCCGCGCGTGACCTGGTGCCGGGCGATGATCGGGTCGATGTGGGCGAGCCATTCCCGGTAGGCGCGGGTGTAGTTCGGGTCGCTGGAGCGGGCGCGGCCCGGAACGGTCTTCAGCCATGCGGGAAGACCGCCGCCGGTCGTCTCGGCGTTGATGTACGGGCCGGGTCGCGCGACGACGTACAGGCCGAGGTCTTCGGTCATGCGGAGGAGGCGGTCGACGTCCCGTACCCCGCTGAAGTCGTATTCTCCGGGGTTCGGCGAATGGTAGGCCCAGTCGAAGTACAGCGACACGCCGTTGAATCCGGCGGCCTTGATCTTCTCCAGGACGTCCCGCCAGAGAGCCGGGCTCGGGAGCCGGAAGTAATGGAATTCGCCCGCCCACAGCAGGACGCGCTGTCCGTCCACGGTGAGCGAGTAGCGGTCGTAGCCGACCCGGTGCGCCTCCGCCTGTGCGGGACTGGCGGGAGCAGGAGCGAACAGGAGAGCGGCGGCGGTGAGAAGTGCGGCGAGGGCGGCGAGTTTGCTGTTGGCACGCATGGATGGCGTCCTTTGCAGCGGCCGGCCCGCCCCGGACGAGCCGGGGCGGGCCGGGGAGTTCATCGGGTGAGGGAGAAGGTGCTCAAACGCGTCGCGCCGGTGAAGACCAGGTAGACGTCGTGCTTTCCGGCGGCGTTGCCGAGCTGTGCGGTGATCTCCTTGTAGGTGTACTCGTCGCCGGTGGACGGAACGTTCAGCGTCCCCGCCACGGGACCGTTCGGGCCGTCCAGACGGACCTGGATCGTGGTGGCGGACGTGCCCGCGACCCGGGCGGTGATCTTGCCGGCCGAGGCGCCGAGGTCGGCGTCACCGAACTTCAGCCAGGAGTTCGCGGCGCCGGCCACCGCGTCGCCCTCGACCTTCGTCTCGTCGACCAGTTGGATGCCGTTCTGGTCGTCGAAGTCGGCGGCGCGGGTGGTCTTCGACAGGTCGCGGTCGGGGATCGTCTCGCCGCGCACGTCGAGGGTGGTCTGCTGCCGGATGTCGGCGGACGAGGAGCCGATCAGCAGGTCCTGCTTCGACTTCTCGACCGTCCACTTGTTGCGCGTGACGTCCCAGATGGCGAGGTCCGAAGCGCGCAACGTCAGCTTCGCCGTCACCGTGCGACCGGGGGCGACGTGAACCTTGTCGAAGGCGCGCAGCTTCTTCACCGGCTGCTTCACCTTGGAGTTCTGCTGGTGCGTGTAGAGCTGGACGACCTCGTCCCCGGCCTTCTTGCCCGTGTTGGTCACGGGCACCGTGACGGTCACCGTCCCGTTGCGTCCCACGGAATTGCTGCTGAGCCGCGGCTTGCCGTACCGGAACGTGGTGTAGGAAAGTCCGTAGCCGAACGGGTAGAGCGGCTTTCCTTGGAAGTACTGGTACGTCCTGTCCGACTTGATGATGTCGTACTCAAGGATGTCGGGCAGGTCGCTCTCGGAGCGGTACCAGGTTTGCGGAAGCTTGCCCGAGGGGCTTTCGTCGCCGAACAGGATGGACGCCAGGGCGTTGCCCGTTTCGGCTCCGGCGTGGGTCGTCCACAGGATCGCCGGGACGTTCTCCTGCTCCCAGTTCAGCGTCGTCGGGTAGCTGTTCTCCACGACGACCACCGTGTTCGGGTTGGCCTTGCGGACGGCCTTGATGAGCTCCGACTGCCCTTCGGCGAGCGCCATCGTTGTGCGGTCGTGGTCCTCGCGGCCGTTGATGAACGGCATGCTGCCGACCACGACGACGGCGGCGCCGGCGCCGGTCACGGCCTTCACCGCCGAGTCGATACCGCTGCTGATGACGTCCTTGGAGAAGGTGGAGGCGTCATTCTTGGTGGTGAGGGCGAGCGTCCCGTCGTCCTGCGTCTTCACGTAGGTCTTCGCCGGGTCGGCCCAGTCATAGGCCTTCTCGTAACCGGCGTAGCGAAGCAGGTAGTCGCCGTTGTCCTGCTTCTCCAGCTTGAACATCTGCTGGACGAACCAGTTGTTCGGCTGGTCCTGGTCGTTGGCGAACGTGTCGCCCCAGTTGTAGCGGCCGACGGTCTTGCCGTTTGCGGCGCTGCGCAAGGTGACGATTCCCTGGCCCCAGTCGAACACATCGAACTGGGTCGTGGCGTCGGTGGCCGACGTCGGGCCGGTCTTCAGGACCGCCCCGGAGCCCGTCCCGCCCGCGATGTACTTCCCGGTCTTGACGTCCTTGAGCGCGATCCGGTCGACGCCCTCACTGGACGCCACCGAACCGGCCCGCTTCCTGATGCCGTCCAGCGGCGTGACCTTGTACGGCAGCGAGCCCGAGTACCAGTCGGTGTAGAGGGTGTTCGAGAGGGGTCCGACGACCGCGACCTTCCCGGCCGAGAGCGGCAGCGCCCCGCCCTGGTTCTTCAGCAGCACCATCTGCTCGGCCGCGGCCTTGCGGGCGAGGGCGCGATGGGCTGGGCTGTCCACCACGTCCTTGGTGATCTTGCCGTAGGGGCCGCCGCCCGGGTCGAACTCGCCGAGCCGCACCCGGATGCTCAGGATGTGCCCGACCGCGCGGTCGACGTCGGACTCGGCGAGCAGCCCGCGCGACAGCGCCTCCTTGACCGCGTTGACCGTGATGGACGAGTTGGTGTCGTCGGTGGTGAAACTGTCCACGCCCGCCTTGACGACGGCCGCGTCGGCGGTGGGCAGGTCCGGGTAGTACTTCTGGGAGTTGACCAGGCCGTTGGGGGCGCCCGCGTCGGTGACGTTGAAGAGCGTCCGGTCGCTCCAGGAGCGGACCAGGCCGCCGGCGTCGGGGGTGACAGTCGCGGGACGCCCGTTGACCAGGTTGTAGGACGTCATGATCCCGGTCGCGGCGTCGTTCGTCAGCGGGATCTTGAACGGGACCTCGTCGAACTCCTTCTTCACCCGGGGCCGCAGGCTGGAGGACGTCTGGTCGCGGCGGATCTCGTTGTTGTTGGCCATGTAGTGCTTGAGGACGGGCGCCGCCCTGAGGTGGGCGGGGTCGTCGCCCTCGATGCCGCGGCCGTAGGCGGAAGCGAGCAGCCCGGTGAGCTGCGGGTCCTCGGAGTAGCCCTCCTCGTTGCGGCCCCAGCGGGGGTCGCGGAGCAGGTTGACGACGGGCGCCCACAACTGCAGGCCCCAGACGTCCGGGTTCTCGCTGTTGTAGCCGCGGGCCTCGTCGCCGACGGCCGAGCCGATCTTCTTCACCAGCGCCGGGTCCCAGGTCGCGCCGAGCCCGACCGCCTGCGGGAACACGGTGCCCTTGGCGGTCACGACCGCGCCGTTGTTGTGGACGTCGGTGGACCACGCGACACCGTGCAGCGCCTCGGTGCCGGTCTTGAACCGGCCGATGCCGAGCCGCGGGATCGCCGGCTGGTACTGGTGGAGCAGCGAGACCTTCTCGTCCAGCGTGAGCCGTCCGAGCAGGTCGTCCACCCGCGCGTCCACCGAGAGGCGCGGGTCGCGGAACGGGTAGGTGTCGCGGGCGGCGGCGGGCGCCGCCCACGCGACGGGGGCCACCAGCGCGGCGGCCAGGACGAGGGTCAGCGACCGGCTGCGCCGGCCGGGGGAACGGGGGTTTCGATGGGGTCTGTACATCGATTCTCCTCTTGGGCTAGCCCCCGAAAAATGACTATCGAAGCGCTTCGATAAGGCCGAGCGGGGCCCTGCTCCTCCTTGTCGGCTTGTCAGCGGGCAACGGGCGCGCTGCTGGCGCGCCTGGTCAGGGTGGGCGGGAGCAGGGTGGCGGCCGGGACGGGCACGCCGTCGAGCTTGGACATCAGCAGCTCCACGGCGCGGCCGCCGACCTCCTCGGCGGGGATCGCGACGGACGACAGCGGCGGCTCGGCGTGCTCGGCCATCTCGTCCGGGCACAGCGCGACGACGGACACGTCCTCGGGGACGCGGCGGCCCGCGGCGCGCAGCGCCCGCACGACCGGGCCGACCACGGGCTCGTTGTGGACGAGGACACCGGTGAGGCCGGGACGCTCGGCGAGCAGCCGCGCGACCAGCTCGCGGGCGGCGTCCGCGGTGGCCTCGCACGGGTGGACGGCCCCGGTCAGGCCGTGCTCGCGCACCGCCGCGGCGAAACCGTCGGCGACCCGCTGGGCGTAGCCGGTCTGCCGCGCGTACACCTCGGGCGGGGAGCCGATCAGCGCGATCTCCCGGTGCCCGAGCTCGGCGAGGTGCTCGACGCAGACCGCGCCGGCGGCATGGAAGTCGAGGTCGATGCAGGTCAGGTCGTCGGCGTCGGCGGGGAAGCCGATGAGCACGCTCGGCCGGTCCAGGGAGCGCAGCAGCGGCAGCCGCGGGTCCTTCATCTGGACGTCCATCACGATCAGCGCGTCGACGAGGGCGCTGTCGGCGACGCGGCGCAGCCCGTCCTCGCCCTCCTCCTGGGTGAGCAGCAGGACGTCGTGGTCGTGGCGGCGGGCGGCGGTGACGACCGAGACGGCGAACTGCATGACGACGGGCACCGCGATGCCGGAGCGCAGCGGGATCATCAGCGCGAGCACGTTGGACCGGCTGCTGGCGAGGGCGCGGGCGCCCGCGTGCGGCCGGTACCCGAGCTCGCGGATGCTGTCCCGGACGCGCCGCCGGGTCTCCTCGGAGATCGAGCGCTTGCCGCTCAGCACGTAGGAGACCGTGCTCGGCGACACTCCCGCGTGCCGCGCCACATCAGTGATCTTGACCACGGACCGTCCCGTCGTCCTCGAAGGAGTGGAGAGTGCGAATGATCGTAGCCCCGCCCGACCCGGTCGGGGCGCGGGCGCGGGACGGCCGCTCCAGCCCGATGACCGCGAGGGCCGAGCCGGCCACCGCCGCGCCCGCGAGGGCGGTGCCGCGCACCCCGGTCAACGGCAGCAGAGCGCCGCCGAGCAGGGCGCCGCCGGCGATGCCGACGTTGAAACCGGCCGACGTCCACGCCGAGGCGATGTCGGTGTCGCCCGGCGCCGACTCCAGCACCCTGGCCTGCATGGCGGTCGCGGCGCCCGGCAGCCCGATCCCGAGCAGCACGAGCAGGACGACCGCGGGGATGGCCGCGGCGCCGAACGCGAACAGGCCGAGCAGCGCGAGCGCCAGCACCGCGGTGGACCCGGCGAGCAGGGCGCGCGGGCCGCGGTCCACCACGATGCCGGCGATGACCACCCCGGCGATGTCGGCGACGCCGTTCGCCAGCAGGAGCGGACTGAGCGCCGATTCCGGGAAGCCGCTGACGCGGGTCAGGAACTCGGCGATGTAGGTGTAGGCGGTGAAGACCCCGCCGACGACCAGCATGATCGTGACGACCAGCAGCCGGAAGCGCCGCGCGTCCGGATCGGTCGCCGCGACCGGGTTCGGGCCGTCCGCCCTGCCGCCGGGCAGCAGGGCGGCGATCGCCGCGAAGGAGACCAGGCACAGGACGCCGAGGACGGCGAAGGACGTGCGCCAGCCGGCGACCCGTCCGATCCAGGTCCCGGCGGGGACCCCGAGGACGATGGCCAGCGACCCGCCCGCGAACACGTAGGCGGCGGCCCGGCCCCGCGACTCCGGCGGCAGCAGGCCGGCCGCCGCGACCACGGCCACCGGCCAGAACACCGCCTGCGCGAGCGCGGTCACGAGCCGCGCGCCGAACAGGGTGCCGTAGCCGGGGGCGGCCGAGGCCGCGAACGTCATGACGACGAACACGGCCATCACGCCGGTCAGCAGCCGGCGGCGGCCCATCCGGACCGTGATCCGGACGAGCGGGACGGAGACGACCGCGACCACGATCCCGTAGCCGGTGACGAGCAGGCCGACCGCCGACGGGGAGACGTCCAGGTCCTCCGCGATGAGCCGGAGCAGGCCGATCGGCAGGTTCTCGGTCGTGCCGAAGGCGAACGCGGCCAGGGCCAGGGCCGCGACCGCCGCTCCCGCGCGCGCCCCGCTCACGACGGCCCGCGGGCGATGGTGTCGCGGTACCAGGAGGCGCTGTCCTTCCAGGTGCGCTCGCCGGTGGTGTAGTCGACGTGGACGAGGCCGAAGCGCTTGGAGTAGCCGTAGGCCCATTCGAAGTTGTCCAGCAGCGACCAGGCGAAGTAGCCGCGGACGTCGGCCCCGGCCCGGCATGCCCTCTCGACGGCGGCGATGTGATCGCGCAGGTAGGCGACGCGCCGGTCGTCGCGGACGCGGCCGTCGCCGTCCACGACGTCGTCGAACGCGGCGCCGTTCTCGGTGATCATCAGCGGCGTGTGCGGGTACTCGCGGTGCAGCCGCAGGAGAAGCTCCTCCATGCCGGTCGCGTCGATCGGCCAGTCCATCGCCGTGTGGGGGCCTGGCTGTTCGGCGAACTCGACGTCGTCGCAGCCGACGAACGGGGTCGCGGCGCCTGGGCGGTGACCGTCCGCGTTTGCCCGGGGGGACACGCCGTCCCACTCTCGGACGAGGGTGGGCGAGTAGTAGTTGACGCCCAGGACGTCGAGCGGCGCGGCGATGATCTCCGCGTCGCCGTCGTGCAGGAAGCTCCAGTCGGTCAGGTGCGCCGTGTCGTCCAGCAGGTCGGCGGGGTAGCCGCTGCCGAGCATCGGGTCGAGGAACACGCGGTTGGAGACGGCGTCCACCCGGCGGACAGCCTCCGCGTCACCGCGCAGATGGTGCAGGTTGAGCGTGACCGAATGCTGCGCGGACGGCGAGACCACGCCGCGCAGCGCCCGGACGGCCAGCCCATGCGCGAGGTTGAGGTGGTGGGCGGCCCGGAGTGCGTCCACCGGGTCGGTGCGGCCCGGGGCGTGGACGCCGGACCCGTAGCCGAGGAACGCCGAGCACCACGGCTCGTTCAGCGTCGTCCACGTGTGGACGCGGTCGCCGAGGACGCGTCCGATCCGTTCGGCGTAGTCGGCGAACCGGCGGGCCGTGTCGCGCTCGGGCCAGCCGCCCGCGTCCTCCAGCACCTGCGGCAGGTCCCAGTGGTAGAGGGTCGCGACGGGGGCGATGCCGTGTTCGAGGAGCTCGTCGACCAGTCGGGAGTAGAAGTCCATGCCCTTCTGGTTGGGCGTCCCGTCCGGGAGGACACGCGACCACGAGATGGAGAACCGGTAGGCGCCGATGCCGAGTTCGGACATCGTCGCCACGTCCTCTTGCCGGCGGTGGTAGTGGTCCGTGGCGACGTCTCCCGTGTCGCCGTTGAGGACCTTGCCGGGAGTATGACTGAACGTGTCCCAGATGGACGGTGCGCGGCCGTCCTCCTGGGCCGCCCCCTCGATCTGGTAGGCGGCGGTGGCCGCTCCCCACAGGAAGCCTTCCGGGAACCCCATCAGCTCTCCTCTTCCAGGGTGATGAGCACTTCGCCGCTGATCGACCTGACGAGAACACCGTGCGGATGGTCGGAGCGCTCGCCGCCCTCTACCGCGGTCACCCGTGCGTTGACGAGAAGCACGTTCCAGGCTCCCTCGCCCGTCACGCGCAGGCTTTCACCGTCTCTCGTCGTGGTGAACGTGGTGTCGCCTACCTGAGTGACGACCGTGCTCCCGTCGGACGGCTCGTACACACGCAACGTGACGTCGTCGGCATGGTCGTAGTCGGGGCGATCCTCCACCGCGCCCTCGGGGAGGACGGCCCCAGGACGGACGAGCAACGGCACGCTGTCGAACCCGTGCCGCTCCCGAACCCAGCGTCCGCCTTGGATGCGTTCGCCGGTGAGGTAGTGCGTCCACACACCTTCCGGTACGTAGTACGAGACCTGACCATCGGACGAGAACACGGGCGCGACGAGGAGGTCGTCACCGAGCATGTACTGGCGTTCCAGGTGCGTGCAGGCGGGGTCGTCCGGGAACTCGACGACCATCGCCCGCATCATCGGCAGCCCTTCGCCGTACGCCTGGCGGGCGGCTCCGGCGAGGTAGGGCATGAGCCGCATCTTCAGATGCGTGAACCCCCGGAGGACGTCCACCGACTCCTCGTCGAAAAGCCACGGCACCCGGTAGGAATGGCTTCCGTGCAGGCGGCTGTGCGAGGACAGCAGACCGAACGCGATCCACCGCTTGAACAGCGCCGGGTCGGGCGTGCCCTCGAAACCGCCGATGTCGTGACTCCAGTAGCCGAACCCCGACATGCCCAGGGAAAGACCTCCGCGAAGGCTCTCCCCCATGGCCTCGAACGTCGATTCGGAGTCACCGCCCCAGTGCACGGGAAACCGCTGCCCGCCGGTCGTGGCGGAGCGGGCGAAGACCACCGCCTCGCCCTCGCCGCGCTTCTTGCGGAGCAGGTCGAAAACCGTCTGGTTGTAGAGGTAGGTGTAGTAATTGTGAGCCCGCTCCGGGTCGGAGCCGTCGTGGTAGACGACGTCCGTCGGGATGCGCTCGCCGAAGTCGGTCTTGAAGCAGTCCACGCCCATGTCGAGCAGCGCTTCCAGCTTCCCGGCGTACCATTCCCGCGCCTCGGGGTTGGTGAAGTCGACCACGGCCAGGCCGGGCTGCCACTTGTCCCACTGCCATACGTCCCCGTTGGGGCGCTTCAGCAGATAGCCGTGGGAGCGTCCCTCCTCGAACAGAGGTGAGCGCTGCCCGATGTAGGGATTGATCCAGACGCAAACGCGCAGCCCACGTTCCCGCAGCCGTCGCAGCATCCCCTCGGGATCCGGGAAGACGCGCGGGTCCCATTCGAAGTCGCACCACTGGAACTCGCGCATCCAGAAGCAGTCGAAATGGAAGACGCTGAGCGGCAGGTCGCGGGACGCCATCCCCTCGATGAACGAGGTGACCGTCTCCTCGTCGTAAGACGTGGTGAACGAGGTGGACAGCCACAGCCCGAACGACCATTCCGGCAGCCGGGCGGGCCGTCCGGTGAGCGCCGTGTACTTGCGCAGGATCTCCTTGGGAGAGGGACCGTAGATGACGAAGTACCGCATCGACTGGCCTTCGACGCTGAACTGCGTCCGCGCGACGGCCTCCGAAGCCACCTCGAACGACACGCGCCCGGGATGGTCGACGAACACGCCGTAGCCCGCGTTCGTCAGGAAGAACGGCACGTTCTTGTACGCCTGCTCGCTCGCCGTGCCGCCGTCGGCGTTCCACACGTCCACGGCCTGGCCGTTCTTCACCAGCGGCCCGAACCGTTCACCGAGCCCGTAGACGAAGTGGTCGACCCCGAGATCGAGCTGTTCCCGCACGTAATGGCGTCCGTCGTCGGTGTCGATGACGGCCTGCGCCTTCGGCGCGCTTCCGGTCAGCCGGCGTCCGCCCGCGAGGAAATCGATGCCCCATTCCTCACTGCGCCCGACCCGCACCGACAACGCACCGGACGTCAGCGTCGCCGCGTCGTCGTCCACGGTCACTTCGCCGGTCGGGTCGGTGGCCAGCTCGAAATCGGGGCCGCGCCGCCGCTCCCCCGCGAAATGGGTGAGGGTGACGCCGATGACATCTGGCATCGGCGACTCGCAGGTCACCGTCACCACCGGCCCTTTGAGCAGGTCGCCCCGATGCCGGATCCGCTCCACGGGCGCATAGACCTTGAAAGAGCCCGGCCCGGCGTCGACGTCGAGGACCTCCACCGGATGAGACGCCCGCACACCCTCGCGCATCATCCAGTAGCCGTCGCTGAACTTCATTATTTGATGGCCCCCGCTGTCAGTCCGCGCGAGAGAGTGCGCTGGAAGATGAGGAAGAAGACGACGGTCGGGAGGAGGCCGAGCAGCGACGCGGCGCTGGACATCGTGGCGTCCATGAGGCGCTGCCCCTGCAGCACGCCGAGCGCGACCGAGACCGTCTGGTTCTCGTTGGAGATGAGGAAGACCATGGGGATCAGGAACTCGTTCCAGGTCCACACGAAGAAGAACACGAGCAGCACCGACAGCGTCGGCCGGACGACCGGGACGACCACCCGCCACAGCACCTGCCGGCGCCCGGCGCCGTCGATCCGCGCCGCCTCCAGCAGCGGGCGTGGGAACGCCGTCATCACCGACGACAGCAGGTAGGTGCCGAACGCGCTCTGGATGACCGTGAACACGATGATCACGCTGATCCTGGTGTCGTACAGGCCGACCTGCTTCGACATGTAGTACAGCGGGTAGACGAGCGCCTCCTGCGGCAGCGTGTTCGCCATCAGCAGCAGGACGAGCACCCACATCCGTCCCTTGATCCGCCCGATGCCGAGCGCGTACGCGTTCAGCACCGACAGCAGCACGGCGAGGATCGCGACGGACCCGCTGATGATCACGCTGTTCAGCAGGACGTGCCCGAACCCGACGCGCTCCCAGAACTGCTGGACGGCGTCCAGGTTGAAGCCGTCCGGCGGCGACAGCGGACCCTTCGAGGAGTACTCCTGCGGCGTCTTCAGCGCGTTGAAGACGACCACGACGAACGGGATCAGCATCACGCCGGCCAGCGCGACCAGTGCCACCAGCACCGCGTAGGCGGACGGTCCCCGGCGGCGCGGGCGGCGCGCCGTGCCAGGCCGGCCGCGCGGCGGCGTTCCGGCCTTCTTGGTCAGCGTCGCCGTCATCGGGACTCCTCCAGATCACGGCCCTGCACGCGCAGGAAGACGACGGTCAGCGCGATGATGACCAGCGTCAGCACGGTCGAGATCGCCGAGCCGTAGCCCACGTCCGACTTCTCGAAGAAGTTGACCCAGGAGTAGTAGGACGGCACGTTCGTCGCCCCGCCCGGGCCGCCCTTGGTGAGCACGAAGATCTGCGGGAACGCCTTGAGCGCGGCGATCGTCGTCCACAGCAGGACCACGAAGATCTCGGGCCGGATCTGCGGGATCGTGATGTGCCGGAACCGGCGGGCCCAGGTGGCGCCGTCGATCTCCGCCGCCTCGTAGAGCGACGGGTCGACCCGCTGCAGTCCCGACATGAAGATCACCAGCGGGAATCCGATCTGCATCCAGACCATGACGCCGACGACGCTCCACAGGGCCGTGGCCGGGTCGCCGAGCCAGTCGTGCGCGAGCGAGCCGAGGCCCACCGCGTCCAGCAGCGAGTTGACCGCGCCGTTCTCGGGGGCCAGCAGCCAGCTCCACACCACGCCCGCGATGACGACCGGCAGCACCTGCGGGAGGTAGAGGCAGGCGCGCAGGACGCTCGCGGTGCGCGGCCCGAAGTGCCGGTCCACGAGGTCGGTCAGGGCCGAGGCCAGCACCAGCCCGATCATCGTCGGGGCGATCGCCATCCCGACGATGATCAGGATGTTGTGCCGGAACGAGGCCCAGAACTCGCCGTCCTGCACCAGCTCCCGGTAGTTGCCGAGCCCGATCCACTTCGGGGTGCCGACGCCCGTCCACTCGGTGAAGCTCGTCCCCAGGTTCATCAGGAACGGCACGCCGATGACGGCGATGAAGAGGAGCAGGCCGGGGAGCAGATACGGCAGGTACGCCAGCTGCTCCCGCGACCGGCCACGGACCTGTTGCATCACTTGGGCAGGCCGCCGTCGTAGGTCTTCTGGATGTTGCCCAGGACCTCGCCCGGCGCGGTGCCGTTCATCAGCTTCTGGATCTGCGACACCCAGGCGTCGTAGAAGCCGGCGACCGGCCAGTCCGGGTAGTAGGCCAGCCCGTCGGTCTGCGTCAGCTTGTCGAAGTCGGCGATGAGCTTCTTGGCCTTGGCGTCGGTGATCGCGGACTGGTCCGCCGCCACCGGGACGCCGCCCGCGTTGCCGAGGATGTTCTGCACCTTCTTCTTCATCGTGATGTCGATGAAGTCATAGGCGAGCTGCTTGTTCTCCGAGCCCTTCGGGACGACCCACAGGTTCCCGCCCGAGCCGAGCGTCATCTTGGCGCCCGGCCAGACGGCGGTCTCCCAATCGAACTTCGCCTCCGCGGCGACCCGCCCGAACCACCAGGATCCGGAGAACATCATCGGGAACTTGCCGCTCATGAACGCGACACCGGCGTCCTCCGCCTTGAGGCTGACGGAGTTCTTGGCGACGTAGCCCTTCTTCACCCAGTCGGCGAAGGTCGTCGCCCCGGCCGTCCAGGCGGCGTCGTTGAAGTTCGTCTTGCCGGTGTAGCGCTGGAAGGCGTCCACCCAGGAGCGGTCGGCCTTGTCGAGGGCGAGCTGGTAGACGAACTGGTGCGCCATGTACTCGGCGCCCGCGTTGGTCAGCGGCGTGACGCCCTTCGCCACGAACTTGTCCATCGCGGCGGTGAGCTCGGCGTAGGTCGTCGGGATCTCGACGTCGTACTTCTTGAACAGGTCCTTGTTGTAGTAGACCTGCAGGTACTCGGCATAGTTCGGCACGCCGTACCATTTGTCGCCGCCCATCGTGCCCTTGGCGTCGTACTTGGCGGTGACCTGGACGTTCGGGCTGATCAGCTTGTCCCAGCCGCGCTTGGTGACCTCGGGGGTGAGATCGGTGAGCAGTCCCTGCTTGGACAGCAGGCCGGCGGTCGCGTTGCCCTTGTTGTACTCCATGACGTCGGGGGCGTCCTTGGAGTTCAGGACCATCGGCGCGGTCTTCTGGATCTGCTCGAAGCCCTTCTCCTCGAACTTCACCTTCACGCCGGGGTGGGTGGCCTCGAACTCCTTGATCGCCTCGTTCCAGGCCTTGCCCATGGCGCTGTCGGGGGCCTCGTAGTGCCAGAGCTTCAGCTCCTTGCCGCCGGAGCCGCCGTCGTCGCCGCCGCACGCGGTGAGCGACAGCGCCGCCGCGGCAAGGGCGGCGAGCACCGCCGCGCTCCTGCCTGCCTTGATCATGGTCTTCCTCCGGGGGTGGGACCGAGTGCCTGTCGAAGCGCTTCGATTGCCGGGATGTTAAGCCCTGGGTGAGCCGCGACACAATAGGCGGACCCGCATCAATTCGGGCACGGCCGCACTGACCTGCGACGACATGCTGGGAGCGCTCCCATGATCGGGATCAGCCCCGGCACTCCCCGCCGTTCAGGGTGAACCGCGAGGGCGTGCCGTTGTCGCCGTCCTGCCGGCCGAGGAACCCGAACTCCGCGGTCCCGCGCGGCGGGATCGACCGGTTCCAGTCCGCCGCCGTCACCGTGACGGACGCCCCGTCCTGCTGCTGGGCGCCGTTCCAGATCTGGGTGATGGCCTGACCGTCCGGGAACGCGAAGCCCAGCTTCCAGCCGTCGATCGCGGCCTCCCCGAGGTTGGTGATCCGCACGGTCGCCTGGAAACCCTGCGGCCAGGCCCCGTCCACCCGGTACGAGACCGAGCACGCGATCGCCGCCGTCCTGGTCGCGGACGGCGGCGCGGGCGGCCCCGCCCCCGCGCGGTCGGAGGAATCGGGCGCCAGCGCCGCGAGGAGCGCGGCCACCACCGCCGCCGCACCCACCGCGGCCCCGGCGATCACCAGCGGTTTCCGCGCGGACGCCGGTGCCGGCCTCTCGGACGGAGGTGACTCGCCGGGAGCGGCCGCCCCGCCGGGGGACACCGGCTCACCCGCGGTCTCTTGGGGTTCTGCGGGTGGGGCCGGATCGTCCAGGACGACCGTCGGCTCCTCTGTCGGATCCTCCGGCGGATCCGGAAGCCAGCGGCCGTGGTCGGCGGGTGGGGCCGCCTCGTCCGACGGGAGACTGGCCAGCTGGATGCCGGCGGCGCCGGCCAGCAGGCGGGCGACGTCGGCGGCGGACGGCCGGGCCCCCGGGTCGGGGGCCATGCACTCGTGGCAGAGGTCGGCGACCTCGTCCGGAGTGTCCTTCCGGAAGGTCGACGCGGGGGTGGGCGGGGCGCCGGTCAGGCACTCGTGGAGGACGACGCCCAGGGAGTAGATGTCGGCCGCAGAGGTCGGGGCCGTGCCGGTCAGCAGTTCGGGGGCCACGTAGGCGGGGGTGCCCAGGACCTCACCGCCGGACGTGCCCGTGAACGCGATGCCGAAGTCCAGGACCTTCACGCCGAGCGGGGTGAGGAAGACGTTCGCGGGCTTGATGTCGCGGTGGACGACGTCGGCGGCGTGGGCGGCGGCCAAGGCGTCCGCGACACGGGCGCAGATCCCCGCCGCCTCGCGCCACGGCAGCGGGCCGCGGGCCAGCCGCGCCGACAGGGTCTCTCCGTCCAGCAGTTCCATGACCACGTAGGGGATACGGCCCCGCCGGCCTACCAGGCCGGTTTCGTGTTCGCCGTAATCGAAGACGCCGGTGATGTTCGGGTGGGTGAGCGCCGCGGCGGCCTGAGCCTCCCGGCGGAGCCGCCGCGTGAACTCCTCGGGCCGGCCCTCCAGCGGCACCTTGACCGCGACGGCGCGGTCGAGGACGAGGTCGACCGCGCGCCAGACGGTCGCCATGCCGCCCGCGCCGAGGGGCCGTTCCAGGCGGTAGCGCTCCCCGAGGCGGTCGCCCGGGGCGACGATGTCCGGCATGGACGCAGCCTATGCCGGATCAAGGCACGAGGTACCGGTTGTCGCGGACGTCGGTGATCGCCATGTGGCCGGGGGCGTGCCCGATCGCGAGCTTCGGGCGGGACGCCATCACGGCGGCCTGCGGCGTCACGCCGCACGCCCAGAACACGGGGATCTCGTCCACCCGGACCTCGACCGGGTCGCCGAAGTCGGGGGCGCCGAGGTCGTCGATGCCGAGTTCGAGCGGGTCGCCGACGTGCACCGGCGCGCCGTGGACGGACGGGTACCGTGCCGTCACCCGCACCGCGTCGGCCACCTGCGCGGCCGGGACCGGGCGCATCGACACGACCAGCGGGCCGCCGAACTCGCCGGCGCGGCGGCACATCCGGTTCGTCCGGTACATCGGCACGTTGCGGTTCTGCTCGATGTGCCGGACGGGGACGCCGGCCTCGCGGAGCGCGTCCTCGAAGGTGAAGCTGCACCCGATCAGGAACGACACCAGGTCGCCCCGCCAGTACCCGGTCACGTCGGACACCTCGGCGACCGGTTCGCCGTGCTCGTAGACGACGTAACCGGGCAGGTCCGTGCGCAGGTCGCCGGCGAACAGGGAGGCGGACACCTCGCCGGGTTCGGTGACGTCCAGGACGGGGCACGGCTTGGGGTTGCGCTGCGCGAACAGCAGCAGGTCGAACGCCTGCTCCCGGGGGACGGCGATGAGGTTCGCCTGCGTCCAGCCCGCGCACCAGCCCGAGGTGGGCACGCGGAGACCGGCGCGGAACAGCGCCCTGGCCTGGCCGGGCGACAGTGCGCCCGGGTCGATGGGGGCGGTCATGGTCTCTCCTTTCCGAGCGGTGGCGCGGGATGCGGCACGAAGCGGAGCCGCTGTCCCGGACGGGCCTGCGCGGCGCGTCCGATGTCGGCGGAGGCGACCACCGCGATGACGGGGTAGCCGCCCGTCAGCGGGTGGTCGGCGAGGAACAGCACCGGCAGCCCGGACGGCGGGACCTGCAGCGCCCCGGTGACGGTCCCCTCGCTGGGTAGTTCACCGCAGCCGGCGTGCGGCAAACCGGGTCCGTCCAGCCGCATGCCGACGCGGTCGATCTCGCTGGTCACCGTGTAGGCGGCGGTGAAGAGGACGTCCAACGCGCCCGGGGCGAACCAGTCGTCGCGGGGCCCGGGCATCGCGCGCAGCTCGATGTCACCGGCGGGCGGCGGGCGGACGGGCAGGACGTCCAGGAGCGGGGCGCCGGCGGGCGGCGGGCCCACCGGGAGCAGGTCGCCGGGCCCGAGCGGGGCGGGGCCGAGCCCGGCGAGCGTGTCGGTGGACCGGGACCCGAGCACGGGCGGGACGTCGATGCCCCCGCGGACGGCCAGGTAGCTGCGGAGCCCGGCGGGCGGGGAGCCCAGCCGGAGCTCGGCCCCGTCCGGGAGGTGGAAGACCGAGTAGGGCGCCTCGGGACGGCCGCCCACCAGCAGCGGCGCGGGTGCGCCGGTCACCGCGGCGAACACCCCGCCCCGGCAGCGGACGCGCAGGCCGCCGAAGGTGACCTCGATCGCGGCGTCGCCCTCGGCGTTGCCGAGCAGCCGGTTGGCGAGGCGGAACGAGCCCGGGTCCGCGGCGCCCGACACCCCCACGCCGAGCGCCGCGTGACCCGGGCGGCCCAGGTCCTGGACTGTCGCCAGCGGCCCTGTCCCGAGAACGTCCAGTCCCCGCTTCATGGTTCCCGCTGGACGAAACGGACCCGGACCCCCGGGCGGAGCAGGGCGGGCGGGTCGCGGTCGAGGTCCCATAGCACGGCCTCCGTGCGTCCTATGAGCTGCCAGCCGCCCGGGGACTCGACCGGGTAGACGCCGCTGAAGCGTCCGGCGAGGCCGACCGCGCCCGCCGGGACGCGGACGCGGGGCGTCGCGCGGCGCGGGACGTCCAGCCGCGGGTCGCCGCCCTCCAGGTAGCCGAATCCGGGCGCGAACCCGGTGAACGCGACCCGCCACGGGGTACCGGTGTGCGCGGCGACGACCTCGGCCGGGCTGAGGCCGGTGCGGCGGGCGACCTCGCCGAGGTCCGCGCCGTCGTAGACGACGGGGATCTCGGCGGTGCCGGCGCCGCCGTCCGCCGTGCCGGGCCGGGTGGCGCGCACCGCGGCGGCGACCGCGGCCTGGTCGGCGGACGGATCGAGCAGCAGGGTCAGGGTGCGGGCCGCCGGGACGAGGTCGGCGACGCCGGGCGGCGGGGACGCGGACAGGGCCGCGTACAGGCCGAGCATGTCCGCCAGGCCGGGCAGCTCGACCAGCAGCGCCGCGTCGCCGCTCGGGAGGATCCGCACCCCGCCCCTCACTTCCACAGGTTGTCGAGCTCGGACAGGCTGTTCCAGCCGAGGTAGAGGGAGAGCAGCCAGGCGGCGGCGCCGAGGGCGAGGAGCCAGACCGGGTACCGGTAGCCGCCGAGCAGGTCGCGGCGGCGGCCCGCCGCCCACAGCAGCACGGCGAGCCCGAACGGCAGGATCAGCCCGTTCAGCGCCCCCGCGAGGATGAGCAGCTTGGCCGGGGCCGTCCCGATCGCGAGGTAGATGACCGTGGAGACGAGGATGAACGCCACGACGAGGCGGTTGCGGTACCGCTCGACGAACGACGAGAACGACACCAGGAACGACACCGAGGTGTAGGACGCGCCGATCACCGAGGTGATCGCCGCCGACCACATGATGAGCCCGAAGAGGCGCAGCCCGGCCTCGCCCGCCGCGTGCTCGAAGGCGGACGCCGGGGCGTTGTCCTTGGCGAGGGTGACGCCGCCGGCGACGACGCCGAGGACGGCGAGGAACAGCAGCACCCGCATCAGGCCGGTGACGAGGATGCCGGTGACGGCGCTGCGGTTGATCTCCTTGACGTTCTCGCTCCCGGTCAGCCCGGACTCGATCATGCGGTGCGCGCCCGCGTAGGTGATGTAGCCGCCGACCGTCCCGCCGATGAGGGTGGTGATGACGAGGAAGTCGACCGTCCCGGGGGCGACGCTCTGCTTCAGCGCTTCCCCGATGGGCGGCTCGGACACGAACGCGACGTACAGGGTCAGCAGGATCATCAGGGCGCCGAGCACGACCACGATCCGGTCCATGGCGACGCCCGCCCGCCGGATCAGGAAGATCGCGATGGCGGCCAGCGCGGAGAGCGCCCCGCCGATCTTGACGTCCAGGCCGAGCAGCGCGTTCAGCCCGAGAGCCGTGCCGGCGATGTTGCCGATGTTGAAGACCAGGCCGCCGAAGACGTCCAGCGCGGCGAGGCCGTAGCCGGCGCCGGGCAGCACCCGGTTGCCGAGTTCCTGCGCGCGCATGCCGGAGACGCCCACGACGCGCCACACGTTCAACTGGATCGCGATGTCCACCAGGACGGACACGACGATCGCGAACGCGAACGCGGCGCCGAGCTTGGCGGTGAACACGGTGGTCTGGGTGATGAAGCCGGGCCCGATGGCGCTGGTGGCCATCAGGAACATGGCGCCGAGGAGCGCGCTGCGGCGCGAGGGGGAGGCGGTCGCGGGTTGCTTGTCCAGGGTGGTCCGGTCCGTCATGGGCGGGCCCCTTCCAGGGGGTGAGCTTTCCGCCAGGGTAGAGATTGTTCAACAATCCATCAAGAGACATGTTGATGCATTCTCCTGCCACTGCCGCTAGGCTGACGGGCACACCATCGCGCGCGGCGTCCCGCGCCGACCCCGGGGAAGGTGGCTGATGCCCGTGCCGGCGCAGGGTTCGTGGCTGACCGACATCGCGGCCGCCCGGCACGATCTCGACCGGACCAGCACCGCCGCGCGGATCGCCGACCTGCTGCGCGAGAACATCACCGACGGGCGCCTCGCGCCCGGGGAGCGGGTCCGCGAGGAGGAGCTGGGCGAGGCTCTGAAGGTTTCGCGCAACACCGTACGCGAGGCGTTCCGGCTGCTCGCGCAGGAGCGGCTGCTCGTCCACGAGTTCAACCGCGGCGTGTTCGTGCGCCGTGTCACCGCCGACGGCCTCGCCGACCTGTACCGGGTCCGGCGGATCCTGGAGTGCGAGGGCGTGCGGTGCGCCGCGGACACCACCCGCGCGGCGCTCGGCCGGGTCGAGGCCGCGGTCCTGGACGGCGAGCGTGCCGCCGCGGCCGGGCGCTGGCCGGACGTGGGGACCGCCGACATCCGCTTCCACCAGGCCCTCGCCGCGCTGGTGGGCAGCCCCCGAGTGGACGAGATGACCCGGCACCTGCTGGCCGAGATGCGGCTCGTGTTCCACGAAATGGGCTCGCCGCGCGAGTTCCACGAGCCGTACCTCGCCCGCAACCGGCGCATCTACGACCTGATGGCGCGGGGCGACCTGGCGGGGGCCGAACGGGAACTGCGCTCCTACCTCGACGACGCGGAGTCACAGCTCACGAAGGCCTACCGCGAGAAGGAGTGATCAGGGCTCTTTTCAAACCTGAACAAAGGAGGCCGCGGCCGCCGGTGAACGATCCGAAGACCGGTCACGGCGACCGCGGCCAAGTGTGTTGGGCTGGAGCCGAGGCCACGGATCAGCGAACCTCTCCGTCCGCCTCACTCCAGGTGGGCCGCACAGGCGGCCCTACTGTGGCTGGCCTTTCTTGGGGCACGTGTCCTTCGTGCAGACCCAGACCTCGATCACGCCTCCGCGGGGCCCTCTCCCTTCGCGGGGAGAGAGGTTGCTCCCGCATTCGTCGCAGGTCATGTCAGATCGACCTCCGTCCTACTTTGAGACCTACTTTTCGGCGGCTCGTCCGCCGCAAAGCAGATTACCTGCGCATTTTGGAGAGACGGGCGCGAATCATGGGCCGACAGTGGCCAGCCGGCACCGACTCGGCGGTGAGCGCTAGGGCGCGTAGTTCATGACGTGGTCGTGGAGCAGTTGCGGGGCCTGCGGGTCGGAGCGGCGGAACGCCTCGATCAGCTCGGCGTGCTCGGCCGACTTGGAGTAGATCTCCGTGTGGTGCAGGCGGAGGGACAGGGTCGTCCACAGCTCGATCCCGAGCCCTTCCCACACCGAGACCAGCAGCCGGTTCCCGGCCGTCTCGACGATCTGACGGTGGAAGGCGATGCTGAGCCGCATCTGCTCGTGCAGGTCGCCGGTCTGCGCGGCCTCACCCAGCCTGCGGTTGTGCTCCTCCAGCTCGTCCAGGCAGCCGGCGAGCCGGGGCAGGGCCAGCTCCACGGCCGTCCGCTCCAGCCCGGCGCGGACGGGGAAGATCTCGGCGAGGTCCCGCTCGGTGAAGTCCCGGACGCGGGCGCCGCGGTTCGGCAGCGACTCGATCAGCCGCTGCGCCTCCAGCTGGCGCAGCGCCTCGCGGACCGGGCCCTGGCTGACGCCGAGCTCGGTGGCGATGCGGCGCTCGACGATGCGCTCGCCCGGCTCCCACCGGCCGGAGCTGATGCCCTCCACGATGAACTCGCGGATCTGGTCGGCGAGTCCGGTGCGGAGCAGCTGGGCGGGGATCGGCGCGTTCACGGGATCACATGTTAGACGGAGCGTCGGTAAGTAACTCTTGACGGATCGGCGAGTAGACTCGAATATGATCGATCATAGATCAAAGATGATCGGGAGTGTCGTGGCGATCCTACGGCGCTGCCCCGGACAGAGGAAGGTCGCCGATGGCTGAGACCGTCCAGTCGGCCAACAGGGCCGCCCCGGCCCGCGCCCGGAGGACGCGCGGCGCCAAGGCCCCCCGGTCGAAGACCGCCGCGACGCCGGCGACGCCCGCCCCGGCGGCCGACGCCGAGACGCTCGTCGGCTACTACCGGCAGATGCTGCTGATCCGGCGGTTCGAGGAGCGGGCGGCCCGCGCCTACACCGAGGCCAAGATCGGCGGCTACTGCCACCTGAACCTCGGCGAGGAGGCCACCGTCGTCGGGCTGATGGCGGCGCTGCGTCCCACCGACTACCTGTTCACGAACTACCGCGAGCACGGCTACGCCATCGCCAAGGGCATCGGCGCGGACCGTGTCATGGCCGAGCTGTACGGCCGGTCCACGGGCGTGTCCAAGGGCTGGGGCGGGTCGATGCACCTGTTCGACGCCGAGGCCCGGCTGCTCGGCGGGTACGGGATCGTCGGCGGCCAGGTGCCCCTCGCGGCCGGCGCGGCGCTCGCCGTGTCCTACAAGGGCGGCGACGAGGTCGTCATGTGCCACATGGGCGACGGGACGACCGCGATCGGCGCGTTCCACGAGTCGCTGAACATCGCCGGCCTCTGGAACCTCCCGGTCGTCTTCGTCGTGATCAACAACGGCCTCGGCATGGGCACGACCGTGGAGAACTCCTCCGCCGAGCCCGAGCTGTACCGGCGCGGCGCCGCCTACCGGATGGAGAGCGCCCGGGTGGACGGCACCGACGTGGTCGCGGTGCGGGACGCCGCGCGCGTCGCCGTCGAGCGCGCCCGCGCGGAGAGCAGGCCCTACCTGCTGGAGACCGTCAGCCCCCGGCTGAAGGGCCACTCGGTCGTCGACCCGGCCCGCTACCGGTCCAAGGAGGAGAAGGAGTCGCTGAAGACCGCCGACCCCCTCGCCCGGATGGCGCTGGACCTGGAAGAGGCCGGGATCCTCTCCCACGACGACCGCGACCGGCTGGACGCCGAGATCAAGGCCGAGGTCGACGCGGCCGCCGCCTTCGCCGACGAGAGCCCCGCGCCCGAGGTGTCCACGCTGTTCGACTACACCTACGCCACCCCCGTTCAGGGCGAGCTCCGCCGGCTCCCCGCCGACCCCGTATTCGGTTCCTGAGAGGCACCCCCATGGCAACCGCGACCTACCGCCAGGCCCTCCGGGACACGCTCCGCGCCGAGATGCTCCGGGACGAGAACGTCTTCCTCATGGGCGAGGAGATCGGCCTCTTCGAGGGCTCCTACAAGATCACCGAGGGCCTGCTGAAGGAGTTCGGGCCGCGCCGCGTCCGGGACACCCCGATCGCCGAGGAGGGCTTCGTCGGCGCCGCGATCGGCGCCGCCATGCTCGGCCTCCGGCCGGTCGTGGAGATCATGACGATCAACTTCTCGCTGCTCGCGCTGGACCAGATCGTCAACCACGCCGCGAAGATCTACGGCATGTTCGGCGGGCAGGCCAGCGTGCCGATGGTGATCCGCACGCCCGGCGGCGGCGGTCAGCAGCTCGGCGCCACCCACTCGCAGAACGTCGAGCTGTTCTACTCGTTCATCCCGGGGCTGAAGGTCGTCGCGCCGAGCACGCCCGCGGAGGCGTCCGCGATGCTGAAGGCCGCGATCCGCGACGACGACCCGGTGCTGTTCCTGGAGAACCTCGCCCTCTACAACAGCAAGGGCGAGCTGCCCGCGCCGGTCGAGGACATCGAGCCCGCGGAGATCGGCCGCGCCGCCGTCACCCGGCCGGGCACCGACATCACGATCATCGGCTACTCCCGGATGGCTCGGGTCGCCGCGGAGGTCGCCGAGACCCTCGCCGCCGAGGGGATCTCCGCCGAGGTCGTCGACCTGCGCAGCCTGCGTCCGCTGGACCGGCGGACCATCGTGGACTCGGTCCGCAAGACCGGCTCCGCCGTGGTGGCCGAGGACGACTGGCTCACCTACGGGATCGGCGCCGAGATCGCCGCGACGATTCAGGAGGGCGCGTTCGACTGGCTGGACGCCCCGGTCCGCCGGGTCGCGATGGCCGAGGTGCCGCTCCCCTACGCCAAGTCCCTGGAGACGGCCGCGCTGCCGTCGGCCGAATCCCTGCTCACCGCCGTCCGCGCCACGCTCCGCGCGACCGGCCGTCCCGTCCTGGAGCCCGCCCGATGACCGAGATCCTCATGCCCCGCCTCTCCGACACGATGGAGGAGGGCGTCATCAGCTCCTGGCAGAAGCAGCCGGGGGACGAGGTCGCGGTCGGCGACGTGATCGTCGACATCGAGACCGACAAGGCGGTCATGGAGTACGAGGCCTACGAGGCCGGCGTGCTCGAGAAGATCCTCGTGGCCGAGGGCGAGTCCGCCGCGATCGGCGCCCCGATCGCCGTGATCGCGCCGGTCGGCGGCGCCGCCGCGCCCGCGGCCGAGCCCGCCGCCGAACCGGCACCGGCCGCCGAACCGGAGCCGGAGCCCGCGCCGGTGGTCGCCGAGGCTCCCGCGCCCGCTGCGGCCCCTGCGCCGGCGCCGCAGCGTCCGGCCGCGTCCCGGCCGCCGTCGTCGCCGCTGGCGCGCCGGCTGGCCCGGGACCACGGCATCGAGCTGGCGACGCTGAACGGATCGGGGCCGGGCGGGCGCATCGTCCGCGCCGACATCGAGGCCGCGGTGCGCGCCGGCGTCCAGGCCCCCGCCCCGGCTCCCGCGCCGTCCGCCCCACCCGTCCAGGGCCGGCCCGTTCAGGCTCAGCCCGTCCAGGCGAAGACCGACGACCCGGACGTCGAGGCCGTCCCGCTGAACCGGTTCCGCAAGGTGGCGGCCAAGCGGCTCACCCAGAGCAAGCGCGAGGCACCCCACTTCTACCTGAACCGCGAGGTGGACGCCGAGGCGCTGCTGGCGTTCCGCGCCACGCTGAACGAGGCTCTCGCCCCGGCGAAGGTCAGCGTGAACGACCTGGTCGTGAAGGCCGTGGCGACCGCGCTGCGCGAGCACCCGGCGGTGAACGTCTCCTACACCGAGGAGAACCTGCTCTTCCACAAGCGCGTCCATGTGGGCATCGCGGTGGCGGTCGCGGACGGCCTGGTCGTCCCCGTCATCCGGGACGCCGACCGCAAGAGCGTCTCGCAGATCGGCCAGGAGACCCGCGAGCTCGCCGGCAAGGCCCGCGAAGGCAGGCTCTCCGCGCAGGAGATGAGCGGCGGGACGTTCAGCGTCAGCAACCTCGGCATGTTCGGCGTCGACTCCTTCTCCGCGGTGATCAACCCGCCGGAGGCGGCGATCCTCGCCGTGGGAGCCGTCCGGGACGAGCCGGTCGTCCGCGACGGCCAGGTGGTCCCCGGCAAGCGCATGGCGGTGACCCTCTCGGTCGACCACCGCGCCACCGACGGCGCGACGGGCGCGAAGTTCCTGGCCCGCCTCGCCGAGCTGCTCCAGAACCCGCTGCTCATCGTGGCCTGACGGGGGCAGAGCACGACCCGGCCTCCGGCGACGTCGACCGTGAGGCCGGGGTTCGATGGTGGCCGTATCCGGCCAGCCGGCGGGACCGACCAATCAGATCCGGCGCGGCGCGCGAAGTATCCGCGGGCATGGCGAAGAAACCGGTCGATCCGGCGTCGCGGCAACGTAGCCCAGCGCCACGGAACGGCGCCGCCGCGGCGGGCACCCGGAGACCGGCGAGGGTTCCACGATGCCGACACTCCATCCAGCCGGGGGAACGTCCAGGGCACGGGTCGTCGCGATGGTCGCCGCCGGGGGCATGCTGCTCGCGGGCGGGCTCGCGGGGCTCGCACCGAGGCAGGGCACCGCGTCCAGCCACCGCGAGGCGCCGCTCATCTCGGGGCAGCCGCAGTACGACAACACCGACGTCTACGCGTTCGTCAGTCCGGACAAGCCGGACACCACCACGCTGATCGCGAACTTCATCCCGTTCGAGGACCCCGCGGGCGGGCCCAACTTCTACAAGTTCGCACGGGACGCCCGCTACGACCTGAACGTCGACAACGACGGCGACTCGCTCCCCGACCTGACGTTCCGGTTCGAGTTCCACGACCGGCTGAAGAACGGGAACACGTTCCTCTACAACACCGGTCCGGTGACGAGCCTGGACGACCCCGACCTCAACTTCACGCAGACCTACGACCTGACGCTGGTCCGGCGCGTGGACGGCCGGCTGCACAGCATCCACAAGCTCGTCGACAACGCACCGGTCGCGCCGTCCAACGTGGGCAAGGCGTCCATGCCCGACTACGCGAAGCTGCGCTCCCAGGCCGTCAAGGCGGCGGGCAACGGGATCACGTCGTTCGCCGGGCAGGCCGACGACTCGTTCTTCCTCGACCTGCGGGTCTTCGACCTGCTGTACGGGGCGAACCTGAAGGAGGTCGGCAACGACACCCTGAGCGGCTACAACGTCAACACGGTCGCGCTGCAGGTGCCGACCAGTCATCTCGTCAAGGGCAAGGACCCGGTGATCGGGGTCAACTCGACGGTGCAGCGGCTGGGCGCGTCCGGTCAGTACACGCAGGTGTCGCGGCTCGGGAGCCCGCTGGTCAACGAGGTGGTCATCCCGCGCGGCAAGAAGGACACGTTCAACGCCTCCACCCCGTGGGGGGACGCCCAGTTCGCCGGGTTCGTCACCGACCCCGAGCTGCCGAAGCTGATCGAGAAGATCTACAAGATCCCGGCACCGCCCGGGCCGCGCAACGACCTCGTCCAGGCGTTCCTCACCGGCGTGCCGGGCCTGAACCAGCCGGCGAAGGTGCGGCCGGCCGAGCTGCTGCGGCTGAACACCTCGATCAAGCCGGTCGCGAAGCCGAACCGGCTGGGCGTGCTCGGCGGCGACAAGGCGGGCTTCCCGAACGGGCGGCGGCTCACCGACGACGTCATCGACATCTCGCTGCAGGCCGTCGAGGGCGAACTGCTCGGCAAGAAGAACGACCTCGGCGACGCGGTCAACGCCAACGACGTCGGGTTCGAGAAGTCCTTCCCGTACGTGGCGCAGCCCCATTCGGGGTCGGACGTGCGCGGCGCGCAGAAGCCCGGGGCGAAGCAGTCCGGGGCGAAGGCGTCCGGCGCGTCGAAGAAGAAGGACGGCGAGACCGTGAACTTCCTCAACGCCGGCGCGACCGAGAGCACGTCCGGGTCGGACGACGACGGCGGGATGATCCCGCTGCTGCCCACCGCGGCGCTGGCCGGCGCGGGGACGTTCGTGCTGACCGGCGGGCTGCTGTGGTGGCGGCGCAGGCGCCCCGCGACGGGACGGCACGAGAACTGATGCGTCCCCTCCTCACCGGGGCCTCGGTGGCGGGGCTCGTCGCGGCGCTCACGCTCGGATCGGCGGTCCTGTTCGGCCGCACGTCCGGCGCGCCCGCCGCGGCGAGCCCGGCCGGGGTCCCGGGCTCCGGCATCGCCGGCCTGCAGAAGCGGCTGCGCGAGCAGCCCCATGACGCCGCGGGCTGGGCGTCGCTCGGGGCCGCGTACGTGGAGCAGGCCCGGCTGACCGCCGACCCGACCTACTACCCGAAGGCCGACGAGGTGCTGCGCCGTTCGCTGCGCGAGGCGCCCGGCAACGACGGCGCGCTGGCCGGGCTCGGCGCGCTCGCGGCGGCGCGGCACGACTTCCACGGGGCGCTGCGGTACGCGGACGGCGCCCTCAAGGCGAACCCTTACGGGCAGCGGGCCGCGGCCGTCCGGGTGGACGCGCTGGTCGAGCTCGGACGCTACGACGACGCCCTGGCCGCCGCCCGGCGCGCCGACACGACACGACCGGGCATCCCGATCTTCACGCGGCTCGCGTACGTGCGGGAGCTGCGCGGGGAGGTCGCCGAAGCACGCCGGGTCCTGGAGCTGGCCCGTGATTCCGCCACCGATCGCGGCGACCTCGCCTACATCGCGACACAGCTGGGCGAGCTTGCCTGGAACGACGGCGACCTCGGCCGGGCGGGACGCGAGTACGCCGAGGCGCTGCGCCTCTCCCCCGGCTCCATGCCCGCCTTGGACGGACGGGCCCGCGTCCGCGCCGCGCAGGGCGACACGGCGGCCGCGCTCAAGGACCGGGCGGAGATCGTCCGGCGGCTGCCGTTGCCGCAGTACCTGACCGAGTACGGGGAGCTGCTGGAGTCGGAGGGCCGCCGGGACGAGGCGAAGGGGCAGTACGCGGTCGGCACCGCGTGGGCGCGGATCGCCAAGGCGAACGGGGTCGACGCCGACCTGGAGACCGCGCTGTTCGAGAGCGACCACGGCGATCCGAAGGAGGCGCTGCGGGCGGCGCGCGCCGAGTACGAGCGGCGCTGCCCGGGCGCGGACGTCCGCCAGTGCAGCGTCCACTCGGCGGACGCGCTGGCCTGGGCGCTGCACGTCAACGGGCGGGACGGGGAGGCGCTGCGCTACGCCCGCCAGGCGACGGCGACCGGATACCGCCGCGCGCAGTTCCGCTACCACCTCGGCGCCATCGAGAAGGCCCTCGGAAAGCGCGCCGAGGCCCGCCGTGACCTGGCCGAGTCGCTGCGCCGCAACCCGAATTTCGCGCCGCTGTGGGCGCCTCGCGCCAAGGCGGCCCTGGACGATCTGGGAGGTGCGCCGTGATCGCGCTCGCCCTCGCCGCCGGCATGCTCGCCGCGCATCCGCTCGGCAACTTCACCGTGAACCGCTATGACGGGCTCGTCGTGGCCCCGCACGAACTGCGGATCGACCATGTCGAGGACCTCGCCGAGATCCCCGCCGCGCAGGCGATGCCGGAGGTCGACGCCGACGATGACGGACGTCAGTCCGCCGGCGAGCTGGCCGCCTGGGCGGACGGGTCGTGCCGGAGGGCGGCGTCGTCCTTCCGCATCACGGTGGGCGGACGCGCCGTGACCGCGTCCGTCGCGTCGGCGGCCGCCACCGCCCCTCCCGGGCAGGCCGGGCTGCCGACGCTGCGGCTCGAATGCCGCATCACCGCGCCCGCCGGACCGGGGGCGATCTCCTTCCGGGACGGCGGGACGGCCGGCCGGATCGGCTGGCGGGAGATCACCGCACGGGGCGACCGGATGACGCTCGCCGCGTCCGATGTGCCGGAGTCGTCGCGCAGCCGGCGCCTCACCGCCTACCCGGAGGACATGCTCGCCTCGCCGCTCGACCAGCGGTCGGCGACCCTGGACGTGCGGGAGGGCGGGCCGCCGCTGGCCGCGCCCGCGTCCGGCGCCGGGCCCGAGCGGCTGCTGCCGCGCGGCACGGACGGGCTCACGCAGCGGTTCACCTCCCTCGTCGCCCGGCACGACCTCACTCCGGGGTTCGCCGCGCTCGCGTTCCTCATCGCGCTGCTGCTCGGCGCCCTGCACGCGCTCGCCCCCGGCCACGGCAAGACGATCATGGCGGCGCACGCGATCGGGAACGGGCGGCGGCGGACGCGGGACGTCCTCACACTGGGGCTGACGGTCACGCTCACCCACACGGCGGGTGTGCTCGCCCTCGGCCTGCTCGTGACGACCGGTTCGCTGCTCGCACCGGACACGCTGTTCCCCTGGCTCGGCGCGGCGGGCGGCGTCCTCGTCACGGCGGCGGGAGCCCTGCTGCTGCGCCGCGCCCTCCACAACCGCCACCACACCCACGGCCACGGCCACGGACATGGGCACGGACATGGGCACGGACATGGGCACGGACATGGGCACGGACATGGGCACGGACATGGGCACGGACATGGGCACGGGGCTTCGCGGCGGGGCGGGGTCGTGCTGATGGGGCTGGCGGGGGGCATGGTGCCGAGCCCGTCCGCGGTGGTTGTGCTGGTCGGCGGGGCTGCGATCGGGCGGGCGTGGTTCGGGGTCGTCCTCGTCCTGGCGTACGGGCTCGGCCTGGCCGCCGCGCTGGTGTCGGTCGGTCTTCTCGTCCTCGGTTCCGGGCGCGCCCTCGCGCGGCGCATTCCGGCCAAGCGGCTGCGGCTCCCAGGCGGAATGATGCCGATAGGGACGTCCGCCACGGTCGTCGTGCTCGGGCTCGGGCTCACGCTGCGCAGCCTGGTCGTGTGACGTCCGATCCGAGGCGGCCCCGGATGCGTAGTGCCGGAGGGACGGCCTACCGAGGGGAGCGCGGCATGCCAGCGGAAACGAGACCGCCGGAGAACGGGACGGTGTCCGGGCATGACGCCGAGGCGCTGCTCGGCCGGACGGCGCGCGGCGACGAGCGTGCGTTCGAGATGCTGTACGACGTGGTGGCGGCGCCCGTGCACGGGCTGATACGGCGGGTCGTCCGCGATCCGGCGATGGCCGAGGAGGTGACGCAGGAAGTGATGATCGAGGTGTGGCGGACCGCGACCCGGTACGACCCGGACCGCGGCGGCGCGATGGCGTGGATCATGACGATCGCGCACCGCCGGGCCGTGGACCGGGTGCGGCGCGAGCAGAGCGCGGGCGAACGCGAGGCGCGGGCCGCCCACCCCGCCGCCCACCAGGGGACGGGCGCCGCGCACGACCCGGTGGGCGAGCGGGTGGAGGCCCGGCTGGAACACGAGCGGGTGCGGCGCTGCCTGCGGACGCTGACGCACCTGCAGCGCGAGTCGGTGACGCTCGCCTACTACGGCGGGCACTCCTACCGGGAGGTCGCCGAACTGGTGGGGGCGCCTCCGAACACGATACGGACCCGGATGCGCGACGGCATCATCCGCCTGCGCGACTGCCTGGGGGTCGAACGATGACGACGAACGATCTGCACGCCCTCGCCGGCGCGTACGCGCTGGACGCGATCGACGACGCCGACGAGCGGCGGCTGTTCGAATCGCATCTGGCCGGGTGCGAGACCTGCGTGACCGAGCTGCGCGAGTTCCGGGCGACGACGGCCCGGCTGGGCACGGCGGTCGCCGAGGCCCCGCCGGCGCGGCTGCGCGCCCAGGTCATGGCGGACATCCGGAACGTCAGGCAGCTGCCTCCGGTCTCCCCGCGCCGGGCGGCCACGGTGCGGCCGATGCGGCCGAGACGGTGGCGCCGCGGCGTGGCCGCCGGGCTCGCAGCGGCGGCGTGCCTGGTGACGGCCGCGTCCGTCGGGGTGGCGATCAACGAACGGCAGCGGGTGGAACGGTCGGAGGCCGCCTACCAGGACGTGGCTTCGGTCCTGTCGGCACCGGACGCGCGCTCGGCGACGGGCCGCGCCGCCGGCGGCGGGACGGTGACGATCGTCGCGTCCGCGTCGCGCGGCCGGGTCGTCGTGGCGTCGGCGGGGCTGCGGACGCTGCCGTCCTCGCAGGCGTACCAGCTGTGGCTGATCGACGCGGCCGGTCCCCGCTCGGCGGGCCTGCTCCCCGCGGACCGGAGCCGCCCGGTCGTCGCCGGGACGTGGCGCCCGTCCGACAAGCTGGGCGTCACCGTCGAGCCCGCGGGCGGCTCCGCGCAGCCGACCACGACGCCGCTCGTCCTGCTCAGCGCCCTCTGACCACTTGTCGTCTCTCTGACGATATGTGATCATTGCGGCATGTCGGTGAACGTTCCCCTGGGCCCGCTGCTCGATCCCGCCTTCCATCTCGGGTCGGTCCCCACCACGTGGGCGGAGCTGCTCGGTTTCGCGACGGGCGCGGTCAACGTGTGGCTCGTCGTCCGGCAGAACATCCTCAACTGGCCGATCGGCATCGCCAACGTGATCCTGCTCGGCCTCGTGTTCCTGGACGGCGGCCTCTACGCGGACGCCGGCCTACAGGTCGTCTACGTCGCGCTGCAGGTCTACGGGTGGTGGGTGTGGCTGTACGGCGGAGACGGCCGCGACCAGCTGCCGGTGAGGAGCACCCGGCGCGAGGAGTGGGCGATGCTCGTCGCGGCCGGCGCGGCGGGCACCGCGTTCCTGACCTGGGCGCTCTCCACCTGGACGGACTCGACCGTGCCGTTCTGGGACGCCCTGACGACCGCCATCTCCCTCATGGCGACCTACGGCCAGTCGCGGAAGCTGCTGGAGTCGTGGTGGCTGTGGATCACGGCCGACCTCGTGTACATCCCGCTCTACTTCTACAAGGACCTGAAGCTCACGAGCGCCCTGTACGTCATCTTCCTGACCCTGTGCGTGTTCGGCCTGCTGGCCTGGCGCCGCGACCTGCGCGCGCAGGCGGTGAGCCCGGCGGCGGCGCCCGCATGACGTACGCGCACGGCCTCGTCATCGGCAAGTTCTATCCGCCGCACGCCGGCCACCGGCACCTGGTTGACACGGCCGCCGCGACCTGCGCCCGGGTGAGCGTGGTCGTCGCGGCGTCCACCGTCGAGAGCATCCCGCTCGCGCTGCGGGCGGCCTGGCTGCGCGAGATCCACCGGCAGCCGCATGTGGAGATCTTCCCGGTGGTGGACGACGTGGAGATCGACTATGACTCCGACGAGATCTGGTCGGCGCATGTCATGGCGTTCCGGGCAGGGCTCGCGATGCGGTCGGGTCTCGGGGTGCACGTGCCTCCGGTGGACGCGGTGTTCAGCTCGGAGGCGTACGGCCCGGAGCTGGCGGAGCGCTTCTCCGCCGTCCATGTCCCGGTCGACCCGCCGCGTGACCGCTTTCCGGTCAGCGGCACCGCCGTGCGGGACGATCCCGCGGGGAACTGGGAGTTCCTATCGCCGCCCGTCCAGGCGTATCTGGCGCGCCGGGTCGTGGTCGTGGGCGCCGAGTCGACCGGCACGACGACGCTGGCTCGTGCGCTCGCCGCGCACTACGCCGGGCGGGGCGGCGTCTGGGCCGCGACCCGCTGGGTGCCCGAGTACGGCCGGACGTTCACCGAGGAGAAGCTGGCCGCTGCGCGCCGGCGGGCGGGCGACCCGTCGCTGTGGCTGGACGACCTGGTGTGGGAATCAGCCGAGTTCACGGAGATCGCGGAACACCACGCGGCTTTGGAGGATGCGGCGGCCCGGTCGGGGTCACCGCTGCTGGTCTGCGACACCGACGCGTTCGCCACGGCCATCTGGCACGAGCGCTACCTCGGCGCTCCGGCGCCCGAGGTCGAGGCCGTCCACGAACGGACCCCGCATCACCTGTGGATCCTGACCGATCCGGAGGGCGTCCCATTCGAGCAGGACGGCTGGCGCGACGGCGAGTCGATCCGATCGTGGATGTCGGGCCGCTTCGAGGAAGAACTTGAGAAACAGGACCTGCCGCACATCACCGTGACAGGCCCCCACGAACACCGCCTGGCCACCGCCGTAGCGGCGACCGACGCCTTGCTGGCCAAGGGCTGGACCTTCAACACCCCACTGAAGCCCTAGCCCTTGGCCGCTCCCTCACCAGCGGCAGAGCATCCGAGTAACGAAGAACTCTTTGATGTCCGCCATCATCACGTATTCGATGAAGATCTCGGAGCGCCCCAGAAGGAGGCTGTAGGCGACACCGGTGTCATCCTGGGGTTTCCCCGGTGGGGCATGCCCAAGGTTGACCGCAGTTCCTGCCTTCGCAGCGAAGTCACAGAAGAACTCGACGAAGAACTCCCTCAACGAGGGCATCGACTCCATGACCTCGCATACCGATTCCGAGCAGAAGACGGTCCATCCACTCTTGGCAGTGGTCACTCCGCATCGTCGTTTCGGAGCTGCCATCGGGCCCGGAGTTCGTCGATCGAGACCTTCCTGCCCTGTTCCATCTCTTTGATCGCCCTGGCGCGACGCTCCGCGCGATCGGGGATCTGGTCCAGGTGGACCTCGGCCCACCAGCCGTCCATGACGTTGTTGTAGTCGTCCTCCTCTTTGGCGGCCATGACCTCCTCGATGAACTGGTCGCGCTTCTGCTCGGGCAGCCAGTCGCTGATGCCCCTGATCGTCCGCGGGACTCGGTGAACCTGCCCCGGAAGGAGGGGCTCTACCGGTTGTGCGCTCATGTCGCTCCTGTCCGTCTTGTTCGGTCCCCGCTCACCCGTACATCGGGGACCCTACAACCTCCCACCGACAGGACGGAGGGTCATTTCGAGAAACGCAGCGTATTGACCTCTGCCGGTGTAAGAGGACACAAAAGCGTTTTGTAGGTATAGGTGCGATCCGGACGGGTTTGGTATTCGGCCCGGACGGGATTGGGCGTGTCACCCACTCCGGTGACCGAATGGTCGATGTGGAGGGTGTTCCAGCCCGGGTTGCGGACGCGGGCGAACGGATAGAGGGCGCGGTCCAGGTCGTCGTACGGGGTGACGCTCGCCTCGATGGTTCCGTCCAGGCCGGCGGCCAGGAGTCCGGTATGGCCGTCGGTCAGCATCGTCCAGCGGACGTCGTCGTGGTTGCCGTGATCCTGGGGCCGGTAATACGACACGTACTGCTCGTCGACCGTGGACGACCAGACGCCCATGGGCGTGCCGTTCTTGCGGTCGTTGTAGTTGCCTACCGGGCCGCGCCCGTACCAGGCGAACTGCTTGTACCGGTCGGGCACCTTGAGCGTGTATCCGACGCGGGCCAGGTAGGGAAGGCTTCTGACCTGGCCTTGCGGGACGACCTGGTGGGTCAGTTCGATCCGGCCGGCGCCGTCGACGACGTAGGTGGCGGTCTGGTCGAACCAGGCGTCGGGATGGTCGGGCGCCGCGCTCTTCGCGGTGATCTCGACCGTCACGCGGTCGCCGCCGGTGACGTTGACGCCGGTCGGCGTGGTGGCGAGGCGGTCCAAACCGAGCCCGCGCCAGTCCTCGCCCTCTGCACGCCCCCAGGTGTAGGTCTCGTTGCTGATCGGGGGACGCCACACGTCGAGTTCCGGGCCGGTGCGGAGCAGTTCCCGCCCGCCGGCGCGCATGGACGTCATCGTGCCTTTGGACTTGTCGAAGACGTACCGGAATCCCCTGCCGGTGACGATGATTTCCTTCCCTTTATCCTCGCTCCTGACTACGCCGGTGCCCTTCTTCTTGATTCCAGGGACTTCCGTGCCACCGGCGGAGAATTGACCGAAGCCCACCACGCGGCCGTTCTCCACGGCTTCCACGGTCAGCCATCGTTCAGCATTGGACGGGTTGGCGGGCGGTGAAGGAATTCGCACTTCATTCGTCCCGCCCGGCGGCAAGTTCACTGCTGATTTGCCGGAGGAAAGCGTCAGGGCGCCTTCGGTGTACCGCCACCGCATCTCGACCGGGCTGGTGGCGAAGACCCGCTCGCTGGCGACGGACACCGTCCCGTCATCGGCCCGGGTCACCCGCAGAGGCGACTGCACCCACGACAGCTGGGCCGTCTCCGGCTGGACGTACCGGTCGGAACCGACGAGCCCGTCATCGCCCGACAGGCTCTCGCCGTTCGACAGGAACGTGCCCTTGGTGTCGAAGCGGTCGAAGTCGAGCGCGAGGACGGCGTCCGTCTTCGGGTCGGCACCCGCGCCCAGCTCGTCCGGGGTCAGCGCGCGGCCGTAGATGCGGACGTCGTCGATGGTGCCGTGCGCCATGCGGCCCCGGTAGCCGTCCTGCATGGTCTCGGAGTTGCGGGCGACGTTGACGTCCCCGGACGACCGGTCGATCTTCCCGGTGAACGGCACGGACGCGGCCTCGCGACCGTCGACGTACAGCCGGATGGCCGTCCCATCGTAGGTACCGGTGACCCGATGCCACGTGTCGTGCCAGTTCGCCGGAACGGGTGCCCGGACCGTCCGCCATGTGCCGCTGTGGACGAAGAACTCCAGCGTGTTCTCGTTCGACATCTTCAGCGCGTACGAGTGGTCGCCCTTCCCCACGATCGTGAAGTCGCCCGTCCACGGGCGGGCGGGCTTCACCCACGAGTCCAGCGTGACGGACGTCCCGGTCAGGTCGAAGCGACGGTCGCGGTAGACCTCGACGAAGTCGTCAAGGCCGGAGAAGTACAGGGCCTTCCCGCGATGGCCGTCCACGGTCTTCGGCAGACCCTGCAACCAGGCGAGGACGCCGTTGCCGGAGCCGTCCGGCGTCGTGACGACGGGCTGCCGCAGGTTGGCCTCGGCCCAGTCCCAGATGAACCCGCCCTGCGTCTGCGGATGCCGCCGGATCACCTCCCAGAACTCCCGGAAGTTGCCGAGGCTGTTGCCCATCGCGTGGGCGTACTCGCCCATGATGATCGGTTTCTGGGTGGCGACCGCCTGCGCCTCCAGCCGCGCCGGGGTCGGATAGCGCGGGCCCCACACGTCCGCGAACGGGGCGTCGCCGTCCGGGCTGTTCGACTGGTGGTACAGCGGCCGGGGGGGGTCGGTGGCGTCGGCGTAGTCGGCCATCTTGTAGTGCGCGGCGCCCAGCCCCGCCTCATTCCCGGTGTCCCACATGAGGACGCTCGGGTGGTTCTTGTCGCGAGCCATCATCGCCTGGAACCGGTCGAGGAACGCCTTCTGCCATTCGGGACGGTCGGCGAGGCAGTCCCGGTCGCCCGCCCGGTTGCAGTCCTCCCAGTTGTGGGTCTCGATGTCGACCTCGTCGTCGATCCACAGGCCGCGCCGGTCTGCCAGTTCGTACAGGTAGGGGTCGGACGGGTAGTGCGCGGTCCGGAGGGCGTTCAGGTTGAGCGACTTCATCAGCGCCACGTCCGACTCCATGCGGGCGCGGGTCTGGTGCCGTCCGGTGTCGGGGTCGGTCTCGGGACGGTTCACGCCCTTGACGAGGATGCGTTTCCCGTTGACGAGGACCTGCTTGTCCTTCACCTCGATCTCGCGGAAGCCGAGCGTCTCTGCGGTGGTGTGGACGACGTGTCCCTGCGCGTCGGCCAGTTCGAGGACGAGCGTGTAGACGTTCGGTGTCTCATCCGACCACTTCGCAGGGTTCGTCACAGGTGCCGTCAACCGCACGGACGTGCTGTCACCTGTGACGGACGTCTTTCGGGAGAAGCGCTGCACCGTCTGCCCCTGGGGGTCCATGAGCGTGGCGCGAACGCTGTGCTCGCCTTGCGGTCCGTCCTTGCGGCCCACGACCAGACCCACGTTCAGGGTGGCGTTGCGATAGGCGTCGTCCAGGTCAGTGGTGATGGTCGCGTCACGGAGATACGTCTTCGGAGTGGAGTAGGCCCAGACGGAGCGGAAGATGCCGCTGTACCGCCACTGGTCGTAGTCCTCCATGTAGGAGCCGGAGCTCCAGCGGTGCACCTGGACGGCGACCTTGTTGGCGCCCTTGTGCACGAGGCCGGTGATATCGAACTCGGCCGGGGTGTAACCGCCCTGGTCGTAGCCGGCGTACTTCCCGTTCACCCACACGAAGTACGCGCTGACGACGCCTTCGAAGCGCAGGAGCGTGCGGCGGCCGTCCCAGGAGACCGGCACGTCGAGCGTCTTCACGTAGGCGCCGGTCGGGTTGACGTCATGCGGCGTCTTGGGCGGGGTGTCCGGCCATACCTCGGTGGGGATGTTGCGGAACATCGGATGGTCGAGCCGGTCGCTCTGCCACGTGTGCGGCACCTTCACATGGCGCCAGCCGGACGTGTCGTAGCCCTGCTCGTAGAAGCCCTGCGGCACCTCGGTGGGACGGTCCGCGAGTGCGAAACTCCAGTCGCCGTCCAGTGACTTTGTCCATCGTGAGGGCTTCCCGGCCATCGCCTGGGGGGCGTTCTCATAGGGGCGTAGGACGGAGTGCGGGGTCTCCTGCCCCTCCCCCACCATCTCAGGATCGTCCAGATAGGTGTAGACGTCCGAGGGCGGCGCGGCCCCGGGCTGAGCGGCGGCCAGGCCCGGCAGCGCCGACGCGACCAGCGCGAACGCCGCGAGGCACGAGACCAGGACGCGGTGCACGTATCGATCATCGTTGCCGCGGGCACGGAATCGGGGGAACGCGGTCATCGGCGCGGCGCCTCCTCGCGGGCAGGCCCCCTGACGCCCGAGCTGGATCAAGTACACCCGTCTAGATCAAGTACACCTGGGACGCTAGGTGCGCATCACACGATGGTCAACGCATGGAGTCAGGAGTGGCGCTTCATGCCAGCGGAGACGGCCGCGCTTGGCGTTCCTCGCCTGTTCCGGACCCGCCGTCCCGGTCGGACGGGCGGTCGAGGCGGAAAAGGTCCTCGTCGATCCGGTCGAGGGCGAGCCGGACGGCGCCGAGCCCCACCGACTCGTCCCCCAGCTCGGACGCCTCGATCCGGACCGGGCTCAGGCACAGCGGCCGGACCTGCCGGCGGAGCTCGGCGACGAGCGCGTCACCGGCCCCGACCAGCGGCCCGCCGACCACGATCGTCTCGGGATCGAGGGCGAGCGCCATCGCCGCGACGCCGCGCGCCATCCGGGCGGCGAGCCGCTCGAGCACGGCCTTCGCCTCGGGGACGCCCTCCACGGCCGCGTCGAGGACCTTCTCCGCCTCCTCGGAGGCCGGGCCGGGACCGGCGCCCGCCAGGGCGGCGGTCGTGTCGCGCAGGCCGAGCTCGTCCAGCATGCCGATCTCTCCGGCGGCTCCCCAGCGGCCCCGGTGCAGGCGCCCGCCGATGAGCGCCCCCATGCCGGTGTGCAGGGCCGCGTAGACGCAGACGACGTCGTCGGCGGCGCGGGCGGCGCCGCGCCAACGTTCCGCCATCGCGGCGAGGTTCGCGTCGTTCTCGACCACGACGGGGCAGGGGAACGAGCGTCCCAGCTCGCGCGCCAGGTGGACGCCCTCCCAGCCGGGCACGACCGTGCAGGACGTGACCGTCCCGTCCGGGGCGACGACGCCGGGCGTGCCGGCGGCGACCGCCCAGAGGGACTGCCGGTCGACGCGCAGCTCGGCGAGGCACGCCTTGACCGCGGCGCGCACCACCGCGATCCGCTCGCCGGGCGGGGCCTCGGCGTCCAGGGCGGCGCGGTGTCCGCCGACGACCTCGCCGGTGAGGTCGGCGACGACCAGCCGCACCCGGTGCGCGTCGATGTCGATGCCGAGGGCGTGCCCGGCCTCGGCGCGGAACCGGTACCGGCGGGCGGGACGGCCGAGCCCGCCGCCCGGGCGCGGCGCGTTCTCGGCGGCCAGGCCGCGGTCGATCAGCTCGCCGAGCACGCCTTCGGTGGTGGGCCGGGACAGCCCGACGCGGCGGGCCAGCTCCGACAGCGTGGCCTCACCGCCGTCGCGCAGCGCCCGCAGCGTCGCGGCGGAGTTGAGCCGGCGGAGCACCGACGGGTCGCCCCCGTGGAGAGAGTGTTGCGGCACGGCACCCCTTGACAGCGATCGGCGGACGGACGACATTATTGCCAATCTACTTATGAAAGAACCTTGCATAACGGCGGTTTCCGCCCGGCGGCGCCAAGGATACCCAGGTCAGGGGGTTTGCTCGATGGAGAAGACGGGACCCGCGATCGCCGTGGCCGGAGCCGGACTGCGCGGCCGCGGCTACGCCGCGCGGATCCGGGAGACGGGGGCCGGCCGGATCGCCGCGGTCGCCGAGCCCGACCCGGTGCGGCGCGCCCGGTTCGCGGCCGAGCACGGCCTCCCGCCGGAGCGGACGTTCCCCGGCTGGCGCGAACTGGCCGCCGCGGGCCGCGTCGCCGACGGCGTGATCATCGCGACGCAGGACGCCGAGCACGCCGAACCCGCGGTCCGGTTCGCCGGGCTCGGCTGCCACATCCTGCTGGAGAAGCCGATGGCCACCTCCGAGGCCGACGCGCTGCGGATCGTGGACGCCGTCGAGCGCGCCGGGGTGACGCTGGCCGTCTGCCACGTCCTGCGCTACACCGGATACACCCGCGCCCTCCGGACGCTGATCGCGGACGGCCGGATCGGCACCCCGATCAGCGTCCAGCATCTCGAACCCGTCGGCTGGTGGCACCACGCCCACTCCTACGTGCGCGGCAACTGGCGGCGCGCGGACGAGTCCGGGCCCATGCTGATGACGAAGTCGTGCCACGACATCGACTGGCTCATCCACGTGATGGGCGAGATCCCGGCGCGCGTGTCCTCGTTCGGGCGGCTGTCGCACTTCCGTCCGGAGAACCGCCCGTCCGGCGCCGCGGCCCGCTGCCTCGACTGCGCGGTGGAGTCACGCTGCCCCTACTCGGCGACCCGGCTGTACCTGTCGTGCCTGGGCGACCCCGACCGGGAGACGTGGCCGCTCGGCGCGGTCACCGACGACCGCACCGAGGAGGGTGTGCTGCGGGCGCTGCGGGAAGGACCGTACGGGCGCTGCGTCTACGCCTGCGACAACGACGTGGTCGACCACCAGGTGGTGAACATGGAGTTCCCGTCCGGTGCGACGGGGGTGTTCACCATGACGGCGTTCTCCCCCGCCGCCCAGCGCCAGACGCGCGTCTTCGGGACGTCCGGCTGCCTGGAGGGGGACGGTGCGCGCATCTCGGTCCGCGACTTCGTCACCGGTGAGGTGGAGACCGTCGAGCCGGGCGACGCGTCCCCCGACGGCCGGCACGACCGCGCCGACGACGCGCTGGCCGACGCGTTCGTCGCGGCGCTGGCCGGCGGCGACCCGGCACCGCTCAGCTCCGGCCCCCGGGAAAGCCTCGCCTCACACCGTGTCGTCTGGGCCGCCGAACGGGCCAGGCTGGACGGCGCGGTCATCGACCTCGCCCCGGAATCACCCCCCGCGAAAGGCACGGTGCGCCCATGACGATCAGGCCCCTGTGGGGCGGCGCCGCGGCGGCGCTGTCCCTGACCCTCGCGCTGAGCGGCTGCGGCTCGTCCGATCCGGCGGCGCCGTCGGGCAACGACGGACGCGGTCCCATCACCGTCGCCACCGGCAAGGACCTCACCCAGACCGTCCAGAAGCTCGTCGCCAAGTGGAACGAGGGGCATCCCAAGGAGAAGGTCCGGCTCGTCGAGCTGCCCGAGGACGGCGACCAGGCGCGGCAGCAGCTCATCCAGAACATGCAGATCAAGTCGGACGCCTACGACGTCGTCCGGCTGGACGCGGTGTGGACGGCGGAGTTCGCCGCGCGCCGCTGGGTTCTGCCCCTGCCGGACGGCCTGGTGAACACCTCCTCCTTCGTCCCGGCGGCGCTGGAGACCGGCAAGTACCGGGGCAGGCTGTACGCGGCGCCGTGGCTGACCGGCACCGGCGTCCTCTACTACCGCGAGGACCTCCTCGCCAAGGCCGGCATCAAGAACCCGCCGAAGACGTGGGACGAGTTGCGCGACGCCTGCGCCAAGGTCCAGAAGACACCGGAGGGGAGGAGCGTCGACTGCTACGCGGGCCAGTACGGCAAGTACGAGGGCCTCACGGTCAATTACTCGGAGGCCGTCCAGTCCGCGGGCGGCGAGGTCTTCGACGCCTCAGGCAAGCCGCAGGTGAACACACCGCAGGCCAAGGCCGGGCTCCGGTTCCTCGTGGACGGCTTCAAGAACGGCACCATCCCCGAGAAGGCCATCACGTACAAGGAGGAGGAAGGCCGGCGCGCCTTCCAGGAGGGCCACCTCGTCTTCCACCGGAACTGGGCGTACGTGTACGCGCTCGCGTCCGAGAAGGACGGCTCGAAGGTCGCCGGCAAGTTCGGCGTCGCGCCGATCCCCGGCGAGGACGGGCTCGGCTCGGGCACGCTCGGCGGCAACAACCTCGCCGTGTCCGCGTTCTCCAAGCACCAGGCGACCGCCCGCGGCTTCATCGCCCACATCGTCGGCCCGCAGATCCAGCACGAGTACGGCCGCGCCCAGTCGTTCCCGCTCTCCCTGGCGGCCCTCTACACCGACCCCGAAATGATCAAGTTGTACCCGTACCTGCCCGCGCTGAAGCAGGGCATGGACAAGGCGAAGCCGCGCCCGGTCGTCGTCCGGTACAACGAGGTCAGCACCGCCGTCCAGGAGCACGTCACCGCGGCCGTCACCGGAAAGAAGCCGGTCGACCAAGCGGCGGAGGACCTCCAGAAGGCACTGGCGGCCTTGGCCGACTAGCCGAGCGGTAGGCGCTCGGGGTCATGCCGAGCCTGCGGACGAAGTGCAGACGCAGGGAGTCGGCGCTGCCGAGGCCGCTGCGGCGAGCGACCTGGTCCATCGGGAGGGCGGTGCCCTCCAGCAGCTCGCGGGCCCGGTCGATCCGCTGGTGCAGCAGCCATTGCAGTGGGCTGTGCCCCGTCTCCGCGTGGAACCGGCGGGTCAGCGTGCGGGTGCTGACGCGCGCGTGCCGGGCCAGGTCGGCGAGGGTGAGCGGCTCGCCCAGGCGCCGCACGGCCCAGGCGCGGGTCTTCGCGAGCGACGCGTCCGGTTCGGCGGGCAGCGGATCCTGGACGCGCTGGACCTGGTCGGCGGGACGCGGCGGCGCCGCAATCGTCAGGCGCGCAGCCCCGGCCGCCACCGCGGCGCCGTGGTCCTCGCGGATCAGGTGCAGGCACAGTTCGATCCCGGCGGCGGCTCCGGCCGAGGTCAGCACCGTTCCGTCCGTGACGTACAGGACGTCGGGGACGACCTCCGCGGCGGGGAAGCGGCGGGCCAGGTCACCGGTGAGGCCCCAGTGGGTCGTGGCGCGGCGGCCGTCCAGCAGACCCGCCTCACCGAGCACGAAGGCGCCCGTGCAGATGGCCGCGATGCGCTTCCCCATGCCCGCCGCGGCGCGCAACGCCTCCAGGACGGGCCGCTCGATGCCGGTGCGGCCCCCGCTGCCCATGACGATGACGCTGTCCGCGCCCTCCACGGCGTCCAGCCCGTGCGGGGCGACGACGTCCAGGCCGCCGACGGTCTCCAGCGGACGCCCCGGCTCGGCGGCGCAGAGCCGCAGCTCGTAGGCGGGTCCGCCGTCCGTCTCGGCGGCGCCCAGCACCATCTCCGGGATCGTGACGTCGAAGGTCATCACCGGCGGGACGACGACGACCGCGACCGTGTGCATCTGGCCAGAACCTCCGGGCGGTTGGCGATCGGGCCCCTGCCGTCCGGGCGCGGCGGACCGCAGAGTGGATCGGGCGACGGCCGGGATTCCCGGCCACTATCTCACTGGAGTGAATCATGCCGTTTCATGTCGTCGTCGGCAGGGGAGCCACCGCCACCGCGACCGCACTTCTCCTCGCCGACGCGGGCGACCGCGTCCGGATGGTGTCCCGGAGCGGGGCCGGGCCTTCGCACCCGCTCGTCGAGCGGACCGAGATCGACGCCACCGACACCGATGCGCTCAGCCGGCTCGCCGAGGGCGCCACGACCGTGTTCAACGCGGCGGCGCCCGCGTACAACACCTGGCCGGAACTGCTGCCCACGCTGTTCGGCTCGATCCTGACGGCCGCCGAGCGGTCCGGCGCGGGGTACGTCATGCTGGGCAACCTCTACGGGTACGGGCCCGTGGACGGCCCGGTCACCGAGGAGCACCCGCTTGAGGCGACCGGGTCCAAGGGGCGGGTGCGCGCCGAGATGTGGCTCCAGGCCAAGGAGGCGCACGACGCCGGACGGGTGCGGGCCACCGAGGTGCGCGCCGGCCAGTTCCTCGGCGCCGGGGCCTACTCCATCTTCACGCTCCTGGTCCAGCCGAAGGTGCTCGCGGGACGTCCGGCGCTCGTCCCGGCGGCCCTCGACGTCCCGCACGCGTACTCGGCGATCGGCGACACCGCCCGCGCGCTCGTCGCCGTCGCCCGCGACGAGCGCGGATGGGGCCGGCCCTGGCACGCGCCGACGATCACCGCGTCGGTGCGCGAGGTCGCCGGGCGCCTCGCCGCGCTGGCCGGCGTCCCCGAGCCGCACCTGGACACGATGACCGACCGTGAGCTCACCCTGCTCGGCCTCGGCGACCCGTTCTGGGACGAGATGTGGGAGACGCAGCACATGTCGCACCGGCCGTTCACGGTCGACTCCGCGGCGATCGAGACGACGTTCGGAGTGGGCGCGTCCCCGCTGGACGACGTCCTCAAGGAGTCGCTCAGTCGTATGTGAGGCCGTAGCCGAAGGGGAACAGGGGCTTCTTGCCGTCGTCCTTGTTGATGGGCTCCTGGGAGGCGTCGCGCATCCACGTCACCGGGAGCCGTCCGGTGGGAGCGGTGTCGCCATAGAGGACGTCGGCGACACCCTCCCCCTGGGTGCCGGGCAGCCAGGAGGCGACGAGCGCGTCCCACCTGGGCAGTTCGCGGGCGATGTCCAGTGGACGTCCCGACACAAGCACCACGACCACCGGGACGCCGGCGGCGCGCAGCCGGTGGATCGTATTCAGGTCGGCGTCGTCGAGGCCCATGCCGCCGGTGAGGTCGCCGTGGTACTCGGCGTACGGCTTCTCCCCCACGACCGCGATCGCCGCGTCGTAGGACTTGTCGACGCCCGCGCCGTCCCTGCTGTAGGTCACGGTGGCGGACCGGTTCGCGGCCTTGCGGATGCCTTCCAGGATCGTCGTGCCCGGAGTGGTCGGGCCCGGCCCGCCCTGCCACGTGATCGTCCAGCCGCCGGACTGCATGCCGATGTCGTTCGCGCTGCGGCCCGCGACGAAGACCTTGTCGCCGTCGTCCAGCGGGAGGACATCGCCCTTGTTCTTCAGCAGCACTTGCGACTCGGCGACCGCCCGCCTGGCGAGCCTGCGGTGCGCCGCACTGCCGACCGTCTTCAGGTAGGACCGGTCCGCCATCGGACGCTCGAACACGCCGAGCTGGAACTTCCTGGTCAGGATGCGGCGGTTCGCGTCGTCGATGCGGGACATCGGGATTTCACCGTTCTTCACCGCGTCCCGCAGGTAGTCGATGAACCTGCGCCATTCGGCGGGGACCATGGCCATGTCGATCCCGGCGTTGACCGCGGCGGCGACCTCGTCCTTGGTGAACCCGGGCTTCCCGTCGATCCCGTCGATCCCGTTGTAGTCCGAGACCACGAAACCCTTGAAGCCGAACTCGTTCTTGAGGACGTCGGTGATGAGGTACCTGTTCTGGTGCATCTTCAGCCCGTTCCACGAGCTGTAGGAGATCATCACCGAGCCGACGCCGCGCTTCACCGCCTCCTGGAACGGCGGCAGGTGGATCTCGCGCAGGGCCTTCTCCGGGATCCGGGTGTCGCCGCGGTCGTCGCCGCCCTCCGTGCCGCCGTCCCCGACGTAGTGCTTCGCCGTGGCCAGGACGGACGCGGGGCCGCCCAGCTCGTGCCCCTGCAGCCCGTCGATGAGCGTCGTCATGATCATGGGCAGTCCGGGCACCTCGCCGAACGACTCGTACGTCCGGCCCCAGCGGTCGTCGCGGGCGACGCACAGGCAGGGCGCGAAGTCCCAGTCCACGCCCGTCCCGGCCATCTCCTCAGCGGTCGCGGCGCCGATCCTGCGGACCAGGGCCGGGTCGCGGGCCGCGCCGAGCCCGATGTTGTGCGGGAAGATCGTCGCGCCGACCACGTTGTTGTGGCCGTGCACCGCGTCCACCCCGTACAGGATCGGGATGCGCGGGGTGCCGGCGAGCGCCGCCCGCTGGAGCTCGTCGTACATGTTCGCCCAGTTCGCCGGGGTGTTCGGGGTGGGCGCCGACCCGCCGCTGGACAGCACCGACCCGATCCCGTACCGGGTGACCTCCTCGGGGGTGACGTACTTGCGCTCCGGCTGCGTCATCTGGCCCAGCTTGTCGTCCAGGCCCATCCGGTCGAGCAGGTCCTCGACCCGGTCCCCGACCGACAGCCGCGGGTCGAGATAGGGGGCCGGGCCCGACTCCGCCCGGACGGGACCGCCGTGGGCGACGAGTGCGAGCGCGGTCAGCGTGCCGAAGGCCAGAAGGCGTGACCGCATCGCCCGCACCCAGGAGCTGTCCATGCCGGAAGGTTTCTCCAGCGTCGATCAAACACAACGCAACCGGACACCAGCGACTGGGCAATATCTGACGGTCACCACCGGACAAACGGCGCAAAGGGCCCTCGATCGGGATCGAACCGACACCTCCAGGACCACAACCTGGCGTGCAGACCACTACACCACGAAGGCCGCGTCTCCGGCAGGAATCGAACCTGCGACCTCCGGGTCCGCAACCCGGCGCGCTCTCCACTGCGCCACGAAGACATTGTTCACTTGCCGTACCGATGTTCTCTTGCGTACCGAGTGCAGGAATCGAACCTACCTGCAGCGGGATATGAATCCGCCGGACACACCAGCATCCTCACTCGGCGCGGAGGGTGCGAGATTCGAACTCGCGCAGGGGTGACCCTGACGACGGCTTAGCAAGCCGCTGCCTTTCCGCTCGGCCAACCCTCCGGAAACAAAAAGACCGCCCGTGGCCTGCGGGCGGTCGGCGTCAGGACGTGCAGGTCACGTCCGTCGGCGGCTCCCGAGACCGGAAAGGCTGCTGCTGTGCATTCGATGGCGTCGCATCTTCCCTCTCCTTCCGGTCTCATTGCCTACGACGTTCATGGTGCCGGGGCGGTTCCCGCCCCGGCAACCCATTTATCGGCTCACTCCTCGAAATCGGTTCCGCGGGACGTGGATTCCCAGCTTTCGAACTCCTTCTGCGCACCTGCAAGGGAGGCGGCCACCGCGTCGGCGGCGTCGTTGCCCAGCGGCAGCCGGAGCGGGGTGTCGTCCGCGTCCAGCGCCTTCAGGATCGCCGCCGCGGCCTTGGCCGGATCGCCCGGCTGCTTGCCGTCGCTGCTCGGCAGGCCGGCGCGGACCGGGCCGACGGTGTCGGCGTACTCCGGCATCGCGGCGGTCTGGTAGAGGCCGCCGCCGGCGAAGGACGTCCGGAACGCGCCCGGCTCGACCACCAGCACCTTGATGCCGAACGGCGCGACCTCCTGGGCCAGCGCCTCCGACAGGCCCTCCAGCGCGAACTTGGTCGCCGAGTAGGCGCCCACGCCGGGGAAGGAGAACCGGCCGCCCATGCTCGACATCTGCACAATCGCGCCGCTCCCCTGCCGCCGCATGTGCGGCAGCACGGCGCGGGTCAGCGCGGCCGGACCGAAGAAGTGCAGGTCCATCAACTCCCGGAGCTCCCGGTCGGTGGTCTCCTCCACGGCCCCGACGACGCCGCGGCCGGCGTTGTTGACCAGCACGTCGACGCGGCCGTGCCACAGCACCGCGTCCGCGACCACGTCCGCGATCTTCGACTGGTCGGTGACGTCCAGCGCGACCGCGTGCACCCGGCCCTCGTGCCGCGCCACCAGGTCGTCCAGCTCCCCGGGACGGCGGGCCGCGGCGACGACCGTGTCACCGGCCGCCAGCGCCGCCTCCGCGATCGCCCGTCCGAAGCCCGAGTTCGCCCCGGTGATCAGCCAGACCCGGCCGTTCTCAGTGGTGTTCGTCATGCCGCAGTTATCGCAGCACACCCGGCCCCGCGTCCAAGACGGAAATCAACGCGCTCGATAAAGGGCCTTTATGATCCTCGCATGGAGTTGCGCCAGCTGCGCTACCTGATCGCCATCGCCGACGAGGGCAACCTCGGCCGGGCCGCGGCGACCCTCTACGTGAGCCAGCCCGCGCTCTCCTACGCGCTCAAGAACCTCGAAGCCGAACTCGGCGTCCGGCTGTTCGACCGGCACGCCGGCGGTGTGGCCCCCACCCCGGCCGGCCGGGACGTGATCGCCGAAGCCCGCCGGACGGTCCGGCAGGCCGACCGGGTCGCCGCCGTCGCCGAACGGCACCGCCGCGGCCAGACCGGCGTCCTGCGCGTCGGCTTCGAGGCCAGCGGCGCCGGAGAGCTGACCACCCGCGCCCGCGCCGAGTTCGCCCGCACCCACCCCGGCGTCCGCGTCGAACCCAAGCGCTACGACTGGGGCGGCGAAGCCGCCGCGCTCCACGCCGGCCAGGTGGACGTGGCGTTCGTGTGGCTCCCCGCCGACCTCACCGGCCTGCACTCCGAGATCGTCCACACCGAACCCCGCGTCGTGGGCCTCCCCACCGATCACCCGCTCGCCACGGCCGCGGGCGTCTCCATCATGGACGTCAAGGACGAGCCGCTCATGTGGACCGAGCGCGCACCCCGCGCCTGGGTGGACTGGTGGGCGGTCAACCCGCGGCCGGACGGCTCCGAGCCGCGCTGGGGCCCCACCAACGACAACGTCGAGGAAATGCTCGAACAGGTCGCCGAGGGCACGGCCATCTGCTTCGCGCCGTCCAGCATGGCGCTCTACTACACGCGCCCCGGCCTCGCCTGGGTCCCGCTGACGGACGTGGAGCCCTTGCGCGTCGCCCTCGCCTGGCATGGCGGCGGCGCGCTCGTCCAGGCGTTCGCCGCGATCGTCCGCGACCTCGCCGGTTCCCCGGCGTGACCGTCAGACGATCGGCCGCGGCGCCTCCACGGCCGCGCTGAGCGCCCGGAGCGCCTGGTAGACGCGGACTTTCACCACGTCCACCGGCACCCCCAGCGAGGCGGCGGCCTCATTGACCGACCGGTCCCGGAAGACCGTCTCGGTGAGGATCTCGCGGTGCGCGGACGGCAGCGCCTGGAAGGCCCGGGCGACCACCGCGGGGCGCATCCGCTCCCCCGGCGAACCGGGGAGGAACGAACCGGTGTCTTTGCCCACTCGCAGTGCCACACAAGAAACCTCGCACCCCCCACCCCTCCCGGCTCCCCCCTTATGCCCGCGTTAAGGAAGGAATGAGGAGGACTTATCCGCCCCTCGTCCGCCACCGTTGGCCAAGTGGAGCCTTGGTGTAGTCGTCGTGCGGCGCGGACGGTGGCGACTGACGCCCGGCTCACTGCGACTCGTCGCCACGATGGTGGAGCACCGGCAGTACTGGGTATCGAGGTGGCTCCTCGCCCTTCCCTCGGCACGAAGCGCTCGCCGAGGTCCATGCCCGGACGTGGGCGGAGCTGGACACGGCGCACGGTCCGTCCCAGTTGCCTGGTGGATGAATGAAACAAATGGGCCTTCGCCCCCCATCGGGGGGCGAAGGCCGTCGTTCATGCTGGGGGACTGGCGATGTCAGTGCGACTCGCCAGCCCCCTGGTCCCGCTGGTCGTTCTCATCGGGGCGCTTCACACCCACGGCCTTGAAGGCCGCGATCTCCTCGGGTGTGTACTCCTCAGCCGGGAACATCGCTCCCGCGACGAACTGATCGCCAAGCGCGTTGACGACGGTTGGCACCGCGTCTCTCCAGTCCGTGCCCTCCGATTCCTGTGCCATGTCGCTCTCCTTTGCGGTTCCGGACTTCGCCCGGGTGTGAGGATCGCCCTCACACATGACGATCGTCCCATCGCGCTGGGTGCGAGTCACGAACTAGGCCATCGCGGACACTCCGGACCACATGCGCTCATAGCTCTCCAGGTACCTGCTCGCCATGTCGCCGTCGTCGCCCTGCGCAGGTGCAGGACGAGCGCGGGATTGGTGCCGCCGATGTCCAGGGCCAGGGCGGTTATGGGCCGATCGCTGGGAGCACGCGGTAGAGGGTGCCTGTTCCGGTTAGGTGGATTGTGGGGGCTGCGGCGGGGATGAAGGCGGCTTCGCCTCGGGTGAGGGTCAAGGTCCGGGCTGCCGTTAGGTGGGCTTCGCCTTTCAGGCAGAGGAGTGTCTGCGGAAGGCCTGTGGGCAGGTTCTCGCTGGTGGGTGTTAGGTCGTGGCGGGTGAGGACGAATTCCTCGGCGGGTGTGCGGTAGTCGTGGCCGGCCGTCGGTTCGATGCGGTGGGGGGCGGTCGGAGCGAATTCGACCACGCGCATCAGTTCCGGGACGTCGATGTGCTTGCCGGTGAGGCCGCAGCGCAGGACGTTGTCGGAGTTCGCCATGACCTCGATCGCGAGGCCGCCCAGATATGAGTGGGGCACTCCGGCGTCCAGGAAGAGGGCCTGGCCGGGGCTGAGTTCGACATGGTTGAGCAGAAGCGCGGCGAGGATTCCGCGGTCGCCGGGGTAAGCGCGGGCGATGTCGGCGTAGACGCCGGTCAGGGCCGGTTCGACCGCCTTCTGGACGGGCTCGGACGCCTCGTCCAGCATCTGGGTGAGGACGCTCCGGAGCGCTCCGGCGGGCGGCTCGGTGCGGAGTGTCCGTATCCACGGGCGCAGTTCGGCGACCGACAGGTCTTCGAGCAGATCGGCGGTCTCCGCCGGGTCACGGAAACCGCAGAGGCCGTGGAAGTCGGTGAGGGCGCAGACCATTTCCGGCTTGTGGAAGGGGTCTTTGTAGGTGCGCGTGTAATGGTCGATCGGGATGCCGCTCGCCTCTTCACGGGCGAATCCGGCCCGGGCCTGCGCCGTGGTCGGGTGCACCTGGAGGGAGAGCGGTTTCTCTACCGCCAGTACCTTGAGCAGGTACGGCAGCGTCGGACCGAAACGGTCGATCGACCGCGCGCCCAGCATCTCGGACGGGTCGCGTTCGATGAGCGCGTCGAGGGGCGTCCCGTCCACGGCGGAAGGGGCGGCGGGATGCGCGCCCGCCCACAGTTCGGCCTGCGGGCGCCCGGTCGGCTCGACTCCGAGCAGTTCGGCCAGCGCGGTTCGCGAACCCCACTCGTAGGGCCGGATCGCCGTGGTCAGCGGCAGTGGCACCAACCTGCGCGATCTCCTCACTCGGGGCGCCACAACGGGAGTCGGCGCTCGTGAGGACAGCGTACAAGCGCCGGGCCGCGCCCCGGGTCAGGCCCTCATCCGTACGGCGTACGCGGTGAGGCGGGTCGTGAGCCGCAGCGCGCTCGGGCCGTGCCAGTCCGCGCGGCGGGCAGGCCACGCGTAGCAGGGGGCGCCGTCGCTGATCAGCCCTTCCACGCCGGGGAGGCCGAGCGACTCGGCGGCGAACTCGTACAGCGGGACGAGCCGCGGCACGATCACGCCGTAGTCGAGGACGCGCGGCAGCAGCCCCTCCGCCGCGACGAGGTCCCCGGCCAGCAGGTCCCCCAGCGGATACCGCTCGGGGAACGCGCGGCGCAGGTCGAGGAAGAACCCGACCGAGCCGCCGCGCGGGTCGCCGAGGAGACCGCCGAGCGGCGCGAACGCGCCGAGCGCCAGCCGGGGCCGCGCCACCAGCGCGTGCGCGTACAGGACGCGGACGAGCGCGACGTTCATCATGAAGCGTTCGGCGGGCAGCTCGGCGAGGGCGAGCGCCTCGCCGTCCAGGTACCCGGCGACGACGCTCGCGTTGTGGGCGCGGTACCACGCCGCCGGGGACGGTCCGCGGAGGAACTCGCCCCACAGGCGCACGCCATTGGACGACGGCTCGCCGCGGTGACCGTCGTCCAGCAGGGCGGCTTCCGCCTTGTCGCGCAACAGCCGGTCGTTGACGGCGCGCCACCACGGGCTGCCCGGCGGATCGCCGCCGGGCGGGTTCAGCACGCCCCGGGCGATCTCCCAGCGCAGGAAGCTCAGCTCGGCACGGCCGTAGCGGGCCCGGTCGCCGACGTAGAACTCGGCGGCGAGCCGGAGCCGTCCCGCCGCGCCGTCCGCGACGTCCCGCACCCTGGCGTCCGCCGCCCGCACCGTGTCGATCATGCGCCGCCCTCCGATCGCAGCTGCCCTACCTCCCTGCACGGTGCCCGTTACGGTGCGGGTTCAGCGGCGGTCCGGGTGAACCTCCGGGGTCCGGTCGGCGAACTGATAAGCGGGCACGGCGTTCGATCGGCCGAGCCCCTAAGATGAGGCGACCTGGGGGTGGTGGACGTGGGCAAGCACAACAAGCCGGCGACGCGGGCGTGCCCCGGTTGTAGAGGCACCGGCACCAGCACCGCCACCCGCGAGCAGTGCAACGTCTGCCGCGGCACGGGCCGTATCTGACCCACCGGTCAGGTGCGTCCGATCTCCGGTTCGGCGGCCTTCTCGCGCGTCCCCCGCACCGGCTCGCGGCGCCGGGACTGGGTGAGCGCGACGGCGAGCGCCGCGACGCACGACGTCCAGGCCAGCACGGCGTAGCCGCCCGCCGACAGCACGACGGTCGACAGCAGGCTCGCGGCGGCCGCGATCGTCCAGACGGCGGCGTCGACGGCGCCCTCGGCGTGCGGGCGCTCCGCCTCCGGCAGGTCGCGGGCGAGGAGGCCGCTGCCGCCGACGAAGCAGAGGTTCCATCCGTAGCCGAGCAGGAAGAGCGCCGCGGGACGTCCCGTCGAGCCGGTCGCGACGGCCGCGAGCGCCGTGGACAGGGCCAGGGTGAGGAGTCCGCCGAGGATCACCGGGCGGGGGCCGAGACGGTCGACCAGGCGGCCGGTCACCGGTGACAGGGCGAACATGCCGAGGGTGTGCGCCGACAGCACCATACCGACCGCCGCGAGGCCGTCGCCGTGCATGTGCATCTCCAGCGGCGCGGCGGTCATGACGGCGACCATCACGACCTGCGCGGTCACCATCACCGCCAGCGCGGAGCGCGCGACCGGCGTGCTCACCAGCCTGCGCAGCGGCGGCGGGCTGCCGGTTCCCGCCCCGCCGCCCGGTCCGCCGGTCGCGGCGAGCGCGGCGGCCGCGCAGGTGAGAACGGCCAGGAGGAACGGTCCGGTGAACGCCGGGAGGCCGATCCCGGCGGCGGCCGCGCCGGCCGGGTCGAGCAGCAGCGGCCCGCCGACCGCGCCGGCGGCCGCGCACCACACGACGAGCCCGATCGCGTGGCCGCGCCGCCCGGGCGGGTGGAGGTCGGCCGCCGCGTACCGCGACAGCTGGGCTCCCGCGTTGCCGAGGCCGAGCAGCAGCATCCCGAGGCACAGGCCGATGACGTCGCCGTTCGCGACCGCGGCGGCCGCCAGGCACGCGCCCGCCGCCGCGCCGGCGTACCCGAGGACGAAGGTGCGGTGCCGGCTCGTCCGCCGCGCCAGCCGGGTCAGGGCGACCGCGCCGGCGCCCGTCCCGACGATGCCGGCCGTGCTCGGGACGCCTCCCCAGCCGGCGCCGAGCCGGTCCGCGGCGACGAGGGTGCCGGTCGCGCTCGCCACCGCCATGGACGCGTTCATCAGTGCGGTGCCCGAGCACAGGGCGGCCATGGGACGGGATCGGTTTTCCATGCTTTAACGCTAGAAACGCTGATCCGCTCCGGGAATGGATGATCCCTGGCGTTCGACCGGTTCCACCTCTACTTTGGAAGGTATTTCGCGGGAAGGACCTTCGAGATGGACCGGGAGCTGGATCAGACGGACTGGCGCATCGTCGCCGAGCTGCAGCGGGACGGGCGCCTGTCGTTCAACAGGCTCGCGGGCCTCGTCAACCTGTCGTCCCCGGCGGTGGCCGAACGGGTGCGGCGGCTTGAGGAGTCGGGGGTGATCACGGGCTACCAGGCACGGATCGACCCGGCGCGGGTCGGGCAGCCGCTGACGGCGTTCGTCCAGATGCGCTGCGCCCTCGGCCGCTGCCTGCTGAAGACCACCGCGGCCGAGGACCTGCCCGAGGTCACCGAGGTGCACAAGCTCAGCGGCAGCTGGTGCTCGATGCTGAAGGTCCGGGTGGCCTCGATGCCGCACCTCGAAGGGCTGCTGGAACGGCTCGGCGAACACGGGGAGATGAACTCGCACATCGTCCTGTCGACCGCCTACGAGGGACGCGCCGTCGAGCCGCCCGCCCCGGACGCCCGCACCGTCACAGCGTCCGACGGCTGGACCCGCTAGCGCACCGCGCGCAGTCTGCCCCGGCGCAGGCGGGCGAGGGCGTCGGACGTGGCTTCGTCGGCGGGCAGGTACGCGACCAGCCGCTGGTCATCACCCACCGGAAGTTCGAGGGTCTCGTAGGCCAGCCGGAGCTCGCCGACGTCCGGGTGGACGAACCGTTCGACGCCCGACTTCCTCGGCAGGCTCGGCAGGGCGCCGACGCGTTCGCTGAACGGCGCACCGGCGGTGACGGTCAGCTCGTCCACGAGGTGCTTGTAGTACGGGTCGCCGCCTACGAACGCACTACGGAGAGCTGCGACGCGCTCGTCCGCGACGTGGTTCCAGTCGGGATAGACGGTCTTGGCCCGCACATCGGTGAATGCGAAGCGGACGACGTTGGGCGGGTCGCCGTCCAGAAGCCCGACCGGGCCTGCCAGCAGTTCGTAACCGTCCGTCCAGGCGAGGATGTCGCCGAGCCTGTTGACGAGGATCGTCGGAGCAGGTTCCAGACGTTCGAGCAACGCTCGGACGGTGGGCCGCACGACCTCGTTCGGCGCCGCTCGGCACAGGCCCCCGTCGCCGCCCTTCGAAAGGATGCGCAGGTGGAGGCGCTCGTCGGGGGACATCTGCAGCGCGTCGGCGAGCGCCCCCAGGACGGCCGCCGAAGGGTGACGGTCGCGTCCCTGCTCGAGCCGCGCCAGGTACTCGACGCTGACGCCGGCCAGCGTGGCGAGTTCCGAACGGCGCAGCCCCGGCGTCCTTCGCCGAGCGCCCTCGGGCAGCCCTGCCTGCGACGGCGTGACGGCCTCGCGGCGGGCGCGCAGGAAGGCGCCCAGTTCGTTGTCGCTCACACCCGGAACCTACCAACGGCGCGGCCCCGGATCGTGGCCCTGTCAGGGCCCGTCTAAGCGCGGCCTCCTTGCCCGCCGCCCGCCCCGCCAGCCTGGAGTGGCCGACAACGAAGGAGCACTCATGGCACTGAAACTCGTCATCATCCTCGGGAGCGTCCGGGAGGGCAGGTACGGCCACCACTTCGCGAACTGGTTCGCCGATCGGACACGGGACCACGGCGCCTTCGACGCGGACGTGATCGATCTGGCCGACCATCCGCTGCCGGCGGCCCTCCCGGCGGGACCGGACCAGTTCACCGGCGGCCGTTTCGCCGCGCTCGCGGCCCTCGCCCGGCGGCTGGACGAAGCCGACGGGTTCGTCGTCGTGACACCCGAGTACAACCACAGCTACCCGGCGTCCATCAAGCACCTCATCGACTGGCACGGGTCCGAGTGGCACGCGAAGCCGGTCGGGTTCGTCTCGTACGGCGGCATGGGCGGCGGCCTGCGCGCCGTCGAGCACCTCCGGCAGGTGTTCACCGAGACGCACTCCGTCCCCGTCCGCGACCAGGTCAGCTTCGACCAGCACTGGTCCCGCCTCGACGAGGACGGCCGCGTGCTGGACGCCGAGGGCGCAGAAGCCGCCGCGAAGACCCTCCTGAACCAGCTCGGCTGGTGGGCCACGACCCTCCGCGAAGCCCGCAGCACCACCCCCTACACCGTCGCCTGACACGCACCTCGCGGGCAACGGGCCCAGGGCCGGGTCCTCTCGTCATGAGGCCGGGGGTGGGAGGCGGGATTGCAGGCGGGTCAGGACTCGCCGGCTGAGGGCCGTTCTGCGGATCACCGGGTCGACCAGGCGCATGCCGGGAAGTCGCAGGGCACCGGTGAAGGCGACGCGGGTGCCTTCGGGAGTGGGGGACGCGGCGATGCCGCCGTGGAGGAATCTGCTCTGCATCCAGCACCAGCCGGGGCGCATGACGATGTCGAAGCGGGCGCGTTGCCCCAGGCGGCCGATGGCGACGGCTTCCAGGTTCTCGCCGTCGGACCGGGTGATCCGCATCGTGCGGACATCGGTGAGGAGCATGGGGAACTCGGCCTCCAGGTCGCTCGCCACCGCCCATACCTCCGCGAGCGTGTTGGCGAGCGTCTGCTCCGCGTACGAGGCACCGGGAATGGACGCCGCCATGATGCGCAGCCGCCTGACGGGGTCGAGGCCGGTCACCGGCCAGTCGGGCTGGTTCATCGTTCCCACGCCTTTCGGAAGCCCCGCCGCGCCCGGTGCAGGCGCGACTTCACCGTTCCGGTGGAGATGTCGAGCAGGTGACCGACGGTCCGCTCGTCGAGACCCTCGACGTCGCGCAGCACCAGCACGGCGCGATGCTCGGGCGACAGCCGGTCGAGGACGTCGCGGACGTCCGCGGCCAGCTGGGGGTCGCCGCGCTGCGGCACCGCCTCCAGGTCGAGCGGCGGGGGCGGGCCGCCCTGACGGCGGGCGACCCGCACGGACTCGCGGACCGCGATGGCCCTCACCCAGCCGAACAGGGCGGCGGGATCGCGCAACCGGGAGATGCCGCGGAAGACGGCGATGAGGGTCTCCTGCGCGGCGTCCGGGCCGTCCTGCAGGGCGATCGGACCGCAGAGCCTGCCGACGTAGGGGGTCAGCAGGTCGAGCAGTTCCTGCATGGCCAGGCTGTCGCCCTTCTGCGCACCGCGCACCAGCGCCGCGACCCGCTCGGGTTCGGCCATCACCACGCTCCCTCGTCGCGTCATCGTCATCCGGCAGGTTCCCCGACCGTAGAAGCGAACGCGTCCCTCACCGGAAAGGTGGAGTGGATCGTTTCGGCGACGAGGTCAGGACGGTCGTTGGGCAGGTAGTGACCTCCTGGGACGGTCCGGCACTCCAGGGCGTCGGCGTGGTCGGCGCCGCCGGCCAGCATCTCGGGGGCCGCCATGAAGTCGTCGAGGCCGAAAAGGATCGTGGTGGGGACGCTGAGGTGCCTGCGCCTGAACCGGCCCGTCGCCAGCGCCGGGATGTCGCGCATTACGTACTGCCAGTGCAGGGCGCGGCCGGCGTGGGCGTGGCGGCGGGACCGGACGGCCTCCACGAACTCGTCGAGGTCCTGTGGGCTCCAGGCGGAGGGATCGGTGACGCCGCGGCGCAGATGATAGCGGGTGAAGCCCGGCCAGTGCCGCAGGACGGCGCCGCCGAGCAGGGGGTACTCCCACAGCGCGGTGTGCCACATGCGCCAGGCGTTGCGGAGGACCGCGCGCTGGCGCGGCCACGGGTGGATCATGTTGATCGCCAGCAGCCCGCTGAAGCGGGCGGGCGCGTCGAGGCACAGCCGGAAGGCGGTCCAGGCGCCCCATTCGTGCGCGACCAGGCCGGCCCGTTCGAGGCCGAGCGCGTCCATGAGGGCGAGGACGTCGGCCGCGCGGTCACGGGTGGCGTAGCCGCGATGGGGCGCGCCGGACCATCCGGCTCCGCGCAGGTCGGGCATCAGCAGACGGTACCGCCCGGCCAGGAGGGGGATCAGATGCCGCCAGGCGTACCAGTTCTGGGGGAACCCGTGCAGGAACAGCAGCGGCGGCCCCTCGCCCGCCTCGGCGACGTGGAAACGGACGCCGCGCACCTCCATGAATCGGTGCTCGACTCCCTCGACCATGGGCATGGGCCGCGGCATTGTTCCTCCCCGTTCGGATGGTCCTTCGTGAGGTAAGGAGGGGCCGCGTCCGGGAAACGTTCCACCCGATTTCGGCGGTCTCCAAGCGGCATGGACACCCCGAAGATGATTGAATCGGGCGCTATGTGGCACTCGTCACTACGTTCCTCGCCCTGGCGGCGGCGGTATGAGCCCGGGGTCCCCAGCGAGATCGACATCCCGGACGTCCCCGTCACGCGGCTGCTCGACGACGCCGCGGAGCGGTACCCGCGCCGGCCCGCGCTGATCTTCTTCGGCCGCCGGATCGGCTACCGCGACCTGCGCGAGGCCGTGGACCGGTTCGCCGACGGGCTGCACCGGCTCGGGGTGCAGCCGGGCGACCGCGTGGCGCTGATCCTGCCGAACTGCCCGCAGCAGGTCATCGCGTTCTACGGCGTCCTGCGCAGGGGCGCGATCGCGGTCCAGCACAACCCGCTGTACACCGAGGAGGAGATGCTCCGGCAGCTCGCGGACTGCGGCGCGCGTGTCGCGGTGGTCCTGGATCGTTCCTACGCGACGGTGAAGGCGGTGCGTTCCCGGCTGCGGCTCGACCACATCGTGGTGACGTCGCTGGTCGACTTCCTGCCGGCCTCCAGGCGCGTCGCCCTGCGGCTGCCGCTCGTGCAGACGCAGCGGCGGCGCGCGGCCATCACCGCGGACGTGCCGGACGATCCCGGCGTCGTCCGCTTCAAGGAGTTGCAGAGGGCGCCCCGCCGGAAGGTGCGGCAGCTCCCGCTGGACCCCGCGCGGCACCTGGCCGCCATCCAGTACACGGGCGGGACGGAAGGACGTCCGAAAGGCGCGATGCTGACGCACCGCAACCTCGTCGCGAACGCCTGCCAGCAGCACGCGTGGGACCTGAACACCCGTCCCGGTGAGGACGTCACGCTGGCGGTCCTGCCGCTGTTCCACTCGTTCGGGTTGATGAGCTGCCTCGTCGCACCCGTGATGACGGGCGGGGCGGTGGTGCTGCTCCCGCGTTTCGACGGCGATCGCGTGATCCGTGCCATCCGCAAGTACCGCCCGACCATCTTCCCCGGCGTGCCGACCCTGTACGAGCAGGTCCTCGACAGCCCGCGTCTCCGGCCGGACGACCTGCGCTCGCTGCGCATCCACATCTCCGGGGCGATGGGGCTGACGCAGGCCACGATCGACCGGCTCGACCAGGTCGGGGCGAGGGGCCTGATCAACTGTTACGGGCTCACGGAGGCGTCCCCGGCCGTCACCGGGAACCCGCTGGGAGGCGGAGCACGGAACCTCACGGTCGGGCTGCCCCTGCCCATGACCGACGCCGTCATCGTCGACCCGGAGGAGCCGACGAGGGTCCTCTCCCCGGGCGAGACGGGCGAGCTCGTCGTGCGGGGGCCGCAGGTGTTCGCCGGCTACTGGAACGCCCCTCTCGCCACCGCGCAGACACTGTCGAAGGGCTGGCTCCGCACAGGTGACATAGCGGTGATGGACGAGAACGGTTTCATCACCATCCTGGAACGCCAGCGGGACATGATCAAGGTGAACGGCTTCACCGTGTTCCCGTCCGAGGTGGAGAAGGTGCTGCGCCGCCATCCCGCCGTCTACGACTGCGCCGTCGTCGGTGTGCCGGACGTCCGGCGCGGCGAGCGCATCATCGCGCACGTGGTCGAGCACCCCGCGTACCTGTTCTCGGCGGACGAACTGCGGCGGCACTGTGAGCGCTACCTGTCGCACTACAAGGTGCCGGCCGAGTTCCTTCCCCGGACGGATCTGCCCCGGAACATGCTGGGGAAGGTCAGCCGGCAACGGCTGCGGGAGGAGTTCGTCGCCTCGCCTGCGCAGAGGATGAGGTCCGCGCAGAGTGGTTGACTGGTCGGGTGCACACGGAGACCGTCCAGTCCGGGCTCTTCACCCGGCTCGTTGAGATCGGCCAAGCGAAGGCCCACGGCGCCGCAGGCCCGGAGACCCTTTACGACCGGCACGGTGTGCTCGTGGTGCGGGTCGGTGACGTGGTCGTGAAGGCCCATCAGGCCGATCGGGACCACGGACCTCTGTTCCTCGACCGGATCCGGCTGGCGGGCACGCTGCCGGATGTCGTGATCGGGCCGCTGGGTCCGCCGCTCACCGTGGACGGCCGTACGGTCACGCTCTCGACCTTCGGTGAGCCTGTGGATCCTTCCCAGGAACTCCCCTGGGAGGAAGGCGCCCGGCTTCTGGCCGCCCTTCACGCCACGGCTGTTCCGGCCGACGCGCCGCCATGGGGGCGTCCGACACGGGTTGCGCGTCTGGTTTCACGTCTCACGGACGGCCCCGCCCAGGACGTGGTGCGAACCGCGTTCACCACCCTGCCCGCCTGGATACGCGGCGACGAGCAGGAACCGCAGGGAAAGGCCGGATCACTCATCCACGGCGACTGGCACCTGGGCCAGATGGTCCGCGCACCGGGCGGGCGATGGCGGCTCATCGACATCGAGGACCTCGGCAAGGGCGACCCCGCCTGGGACCTCGCCCGCCCTGCCGCGCTCTACTCCGCCGGGGTTCTCTCCCCGGACGAGTGGGAGCGTTTCCTGGACGCGTACAGGGAGGCGGGCGGTCCGGCCGTCCCCGCGCAAGGCAGCCCCTGGACCACGCTGGACGTTCCCGCCCGAAGTCTGGCGATCCAGATCGCCGCCACGTGCGTCATATCCGCGGAAAGGGAAGATCGACCACTCGACGGGGCGGAGCAGGCGATGATCGACGCCTGCGCGAGAATATCCACGGCGGGGGACGCGGCATGACGTGGCGCGGAACCTGTCCTACATTTAGCCTCTACCTGGGGATCCATACCGGAAGGATGACAAGGCGATGCACTGCCCAAAGTGTCGTGGCGTGATGCGGACCTACACCCGCAGCGGCGTCCACATCGAGCAATGTGACAGCTGCCGGGGCGTCTTCCTCGACTACGGGGAGCTCGAGGCCCTGGCCCAGATGGAGTCGCAGTACCGGGCGGCCCCTCCGCCCGCCGCGGCGCCGGGATGGGGAGCCCCCGCGGGAGCGGTCCACCATCATCACCACGGACACCACCGCCCTCATCACGGCAGCGTGTTCCACATGCTCTTCTCGACCTGACCAGAGCGCCGCGGCCCGCCCCCCGACGGGAGGCGGGCCGCGGCGTACGGGCAGGGGTCACAGGCGCGGGTCCACGGGTTCGGACTCCAGCGCCAGGACGGCGAACACCGCCTGGTGGACGCGCCACAGCGGTTCCCCGCCGGCGAGCCGGCCGAGGGCCTCGATGCCGAGCGCGTGCTCCCGCATGGCCAGGGACCTCTTGCGGCCGAGCGACCTGCGGCGAAGCCGGTCGAGATGGTCCGGCTCGCGGTAGTCGGGGCCGTAGATGATCCGCAGATACTCCGGCCCGCGGCACTTGATGCCGGGCTGAACCTTCCTGTCCTCCGGGAGCGGCCCCAGCGGCTTGACGACCATGCCCTCGCCGCCGGCCGCGGTGAGCTTCTCCCACCACTCGATGGCGGCGGCCTCCGACTGAGGCGATCCGAGGTCGACGGTCACCGACCCCGTCCGCTGGACGAGCCCGCTCGGATCGTTCTCCGCGAGCCGCTCGGCGGCGGCCATGTGCCACTCGTGGTCGCGTGCGTCCGCCCAGGAGCGGCCTTCCCCGGCGAGGATCTGGAACGGGGCGAACCGCAGCCCGGCCAGCCCGTCCACCGTCCAGCAGTAGCGCGCGTAGGCGTCGCGGAACAGGGACGCGTTGGCGGCGCGCCGGTCGACGCGCTCGCGCAGCCCGCCGAGGTCGAGGCCGCGTGCCTCCGCGCGCCCGAGAACGCCGGCCGCCATCGGGAGGACGGCGCGCGCGGCCGCGCCGGTCGCTGCGTACTGCGTGCGGATGAGGTCCATGGCCTTCGCCGACCACGGCATCAGTTCGCCGTCGATGACGAGCCATCCGGTTTCGAGCTCGTCCCAGAGCCCGGCGGCGCCGATCGCGGTGCGGAGCCGGTCCAGGACCTCGGCCGTGCGGGACGGGTCGCGGAAGAAGGAGCGTCCGGTGCGCGTGTAGACGGCACCGGTCGTCCCGTCGGTGACGCCGAAGCGCTCCTCGGCGACGGAGGCGTCACGGCAGACGACCGCCACGGCGCGCGAGCCCATGTGCTTCTCCTCGCACACCGCACGGACGACGCCCTTGTCCCGGTAGGCGGCGAGGGCCTCGGCGGGATGCTCCAGGTATCCCGGTAGCGACGACGTCTCGGCAGGGGCCATGGTGGGCGGCAGATAGACGAGCCAGCGCGGGTCCACGGCGAACCGGCTCATCACCTCCAGCGCGGCCAACGCGTTCTCCTCGCGGACGGAGACACGGCCCATCAGGCGGGTCTCGACACCCTGGTTGCCGAGGACGTCGTCGATGTTGAGGAGGTCGTCCTCCCGGTGACCGCCCGCACTCGCACCCTGCGGCGTCTCCAGCGGACGCGTCGGCTCGTACCAGACCTGGTGGGCCGGAACCGACACGATCTCACGTTCCGGGTAACGCAGGGCGGTCAGCTTCCCGCCGAACACGGCACCGGTGTCCAGGCAGATGGTGTTGTTGACCCACTCCGCCCTGGGGACGGGGGTGTGCCCATAGACGACCATGGCCTTGCCCCGGTAGTCACGGGCCCACGGGTAACGCACGGGCAGGCCGTACTCGTCGGTCTCCCCCGTGGTGTCACCGTAGAGCGCGAACGAGCGGACTCGTCCGGATGCGCGGCCGTGGTAGTCCTCCTTGAGGCCGGCGTGCGCCACGACGAGGCGGCCGCGGTCCAGGACGTAGTGGCTGATGAGACCGTCCATGAAACGCACCGCGTCGGCGCGGAACTCCTCGTCCTCGGCGGCGAGCTGTTCCATCGACTCGGCGAGGCCGTGCGCGACGCGCACCTTGCGTCCGCGCAGAGCACGGACGAGTTTCGCCTCATGGTTGCCCGAGACGCACAGCGCGTCGCCGGCGGCCACCATTCCCATGACCAGACGCAGCACGCCGGGGGTGTCGGGCCCGCGGTCGACCAGGTCGCCGACGAAGAGGACGCTGCGTCCACCCGGGTGGTTCGCTCCAACGGCACGCCCCTGCGCGTCCCTGTCGATCTCGTAGCCCAGGCTGGTGAGGAGTTCCTCCAGCTCGGTGCGGCAGCCGTGCACGTCGCCGATGACGTCGAACGGACCGGTCAGCTCCCGCTTGTCGGTCCACGCCTTCTCGTACGTGATGGTCGCGGCGTCGATCTCGTCGGGGCCGTTCAGGACGTGGACGCGGCGGAACTCGTTCCCGAGCGACCGCATGCCGCGCCTCAGCTCGCGCCGCTGGCGCGGGATGACGTGCGGGGCCAGGTCCCGCTCCGGCCGGGCCGCGTTCCGCTCGGCTGCGAGGCTCTCAGGGACGTCCAGGACGATGGCGACCGACAGGACGTCGTGCTCCTTGGCGACCCGGAGCAGCGACTCGCGCGCCTTCTTCTGCACGTTGGTCGCGTCCACCACGGTCAGCAGGCCGCGCCGCAGCCGCTTGCCCACGATGTAGTGCAGGAGGTCGAACGCGTCGCCGGTGGCCGCCTGGTCGTTCTCGTCGTCCGACACGACCCCGCGGCAGAAGTCCGACGACACCACCTGGGTCGGCTTGAAGTGCTTGCGCGCGAAGTGCGACTTGCCCGACCCGGACACGCCGACCAGCACGACCAGGCCCATCTCCGGGATCCGGATCTCGGTCATCGGGTGAACACCCCCATCTGGGTGGGCGCGCCGACCTCGGGGTCGTCGTCGCCTACGGGCACGTGGCGGACGCGGTAGCCGTGCGCGGCGGCGACCCGGTCAGCCCAGGCGCGGAACTCGTCCCGCGTCCATTCGAAACGGTGGTCGGGGTGGCGCATCGCCCCCGGCGCCAGCCCCTCGTAGCGGACGTTGTGCTCGGCGTTCGGCGTCGTCACGACCACCACGCGGGGCGAGGCGTGCCCGAACACGACCCGCTCGACCGCCCCAAGGCGGGGCGGGTCGATGTGCTCGATGACCTCCATCAGCACGGCCGCCTCATAGCCGCGGAACCGTTCGTCCGCGTAGGTGAGGGCGCCCTGGAAGACGTCCTGGACGCGGTTGTTCTCGCGGCTCGGCTGCTTGTCCCAGCGGAGCCGGCGCCAGGCGTGACCCAGCGCCCGGTACGAGACGTCCGTTCCGGAGATCTCGCTGAAGAAGTCGTCCTTGACCAGTCGCGCGAGCAGTTTCCCGGAGCCGCAGCCAAGGTCGATGACCCGGCGGGCGTTCTCGTCGTGCAGCGCTTGCACAACCGACTGGACACGGCGTTCCGCGAGCGAAACGGGCTGCTCCGAGGGCGCCTGCTCCTGCTCGTCCTCGGTGGCGGACGCCTCCTCCTCGACCTCCACAGGGTCGAGTTCCTCTTCCGGCGCGTCCTCCGCGTCGGCGAGGCGACCCAGCGCGGTACGGACGAGAGCACGCCGGTTGGCCAGGTAGCGGCGCGTGATGGCTCCGCGGTCGGGATGCGCGGCCAGCCAGCCCTCGCCCGCCCGGATGAGCTTGTCGACCTCGTCCGGCGCCATCCAGTAGTGCTTGGCGTCGTCCAAGACGGGCAGGAGCACGTACAGCTGGTTGAGCGCGTCGGCGAGCCGCAGCGTCCCGGTCAGCGTGAGCGTCACGTACCGGGAGTCACCCCACTCGGCGAACTCCGGATCGAGCGGGACCGGCACGGCCGACACGTCCCAGCCGAGTGGCCCGAAGAACCGCTCGGCCTGCCCGGGCCCGCCCCTGCACGGAAGTGCCGGAAGGACGATTTCCAGCGGGATCGGCGTCTCCGCCAGGTCAGGACGCAGGTCGCACCGACCGCGCATGGCAGTGCGGAAGACGTTCGCCATGGCCGAGGCCAGAAGGGAGGACGCCGCATACGGCCGGTCGTTGACGTACTGGCCGAGCGAGAAGTCCGGCGTGCCTCTGCCACGCGTGCGCACGAGCTTGACCGGGTCGACGTCCAGCAGCAGTGCCGCCGTGCAATGCCCTTCGTCCGCGTCCGGGTAGAAAACGTGCGCCGTGCCGAAGGACTGCTCGAAGCTCTGCACCCGGCCGGGATGCTTGTGCAGGAGGAACCCCAGGTCGGTCGCCTGGCTCATCGTCGTGGTAATCGTCAGAAGCACGTCCCAAGTCTGGCCGAACGTACCTAACGTCCCCCATTGGTTTTCCGGAATCCGCGGTCAGGGCACGGACGGGCCCTTCACGAACCGGCCGTTCCGGTCGTACGGCCAGCCGTTGATCCGGCAGCCCTTGAGCCCGAAGATCTGTTGCTGCATGACGGGCGCGAGGCGGCCGCGTCCAGAGCACGTCATGTGCCCGAACCCGAGCCGGTGACCGACCTCGTGGTTGATGGTCAGCGCGTGATAGTGCTCCGCCTGACCCCGGTAGTAGGTGGTGAGCAGCAGCCAGCGCTTCAGGTTGACCACGACCTGCTTGCCCGCGCTGCAGTTCACCTTGCCCTCGGTCGTCATCCCGTAGGCGCCGCAGATCCTGTCGACGGTGCCTGGCGAGGCGAGCTTCACGACGAAGTCGTACGAGCCCGAGGTGACGCGCTTGAACGACCACTTGCCGCCGGCCGTCCACCCCCTGGGGTCCGCAAGGATCTCGTCCACGCTCTGCGCAAAGGCGACGGGGTCCTGCCGCAGGCCGCCCTCTACCTCGACCATGTAGCGCATGAGCTTGCCTTGCCCGTGGACCTTGCCGCTTGAGGTCGGACGGGAGAATTTCCCGGTTCCCTTAGCGGGGATGTACGGGGCCCGCTTGGGCTTGAGGAGAGGCGGGTCTGACGGCTCAGCCTCGACCCTGTTGCCGTTCCCTCGGCCGCCCCCATCGTCCGCACCGCCCTTGCCGGTCGTGGCGGACGTGCCGCGCGACGGCCGGGATCCCGGCGCGAGGAACCAGGCGAGCGCCCCGCCTAACACGAGCACCAGGGCGAGAGTGACGGCTCCGGCGACCACCCCGCGCTTCCGTGCCCGCCGGGCCCGCTCGAACTCCGCGTCGAGGTCGCCGAGCCTGCTCCCGCCGGACCGTCCGGACCGTCCGGTACGCGCTCTTGTCGACTGCATGTTGCGCCAGCATGCCAGAAATGATCTTAAAAGGGTTTGCGACCGGGATTCCCGGACCAGCAGAATCCGAGGCGACATGAGCAGACATCCCCGCCGGATGACCGCGCAGGAGACCGTGGCCATCCTCGAACGCGGCGACTACACGGCCCCGTCCGGCCGCACCGTCTCGATCGCCGACGGCCTCGCCGGCGCCGTCCGGCGCACTGTCCTCTACCGGCCGGGCGAGCTGGACACGCTCCTCAAGAACCCGCCAGCGGCGGACCACGGCGCCGGGACGCGCATCGAGGTCACCGGCGAGACCACGCTCGCCGCGGCACACCGGCTGTGCGCCCCGGGCACGGTTCCGTTCGCCCTCAACTTCGCCTCCGCGAAGAACCCCGGGGGCGGGTTCCTGAACGGAGCACACGCTCAGGAGGAGGGACTGGCGCGCTCGTCCGGCCTGTACGAGTCGCTGCGTTCGGCCAGGGAGTTCTACGACTTCCATCGCGCGCAGGGAGATCTCCTCTACAGCGACCACATGATCTACTCGCCCGACGTACCGGTCTTCCGGGACGACGCGGGACGGCTGCTGGAAGAGCCCTACGACATCGCGTTCCTGACGTCCCCCGCCCCCAACCGGGGTGCGATCCGGGACGACGCCAAAGCCGAGCAGATTCCCGCCGTCCTGCGCCGGCGTGCCCGCAAGGTCCTCGCCGTGGCGCTGGCCAACGGACACCGCCGGCTCGTTCTCGGCGCCTGGGGCTGCGGTGTGTTCCGCAACGATCCGGTCGAGGTCGCCGAGGCGTTCGCGGAGTCCCTGCTTCCGGGCGGGGAATTCGCCGACCGCTTCGAGCACGTCGCCTTCGCCGTCTGGGACACCGCCAAGGGCTCCCCCAGGCACGTCGCCTTCCAGGACGTCTTCGCCTAGCCGCCCCTTCAAGACGAGGGCGGCTCCTCGACGAAGGAGGCTATGCCCCGGACGAGGAGGTCGAGGCCGAACTCGAACCTCCCGTCGCCGCTCTCGTCCAGGAGTTCGTCCACCATCCCGGCGATCGTCGGGTAGCGGTCCACGGGCAAGGCGGAGAAGTACTCGCGGATCTGTCCGAAGTACTGCTGGAAGTGCGCCCACGGATCCTCGCCGGCGGGCGTGTTCCCGATGTAGATGGTGTCCTCGATGGCGTCGGCGTCGAGGAACATGCCGAGCGTGTCGACGGCGATGCCGGCGACTCTCTTCGGGACGCCGCCGGCCCGCATGAGGGCGAGCTGCGCCTCGGCGATGTCCAGCAGATGGGGACCGGTGGGGACGAGCCCCATGGACACCATGGCGATGTCGCGGTGCGAGGTGTAGACGCGGCGGATCTCGCGCGCCAGCTCCTTCAGCTGGTCCTGCCACCGCTCCGGGTCCGGGACGGGAATCTCGATCTCGGCGGCGACCCGGTCCAGCATCAGCTCGCGCAGCTCGTCCTTGCCCGAGACGTGGGCGTAGAGCGACGCCGGACCGGTCCCGAGCTCCTGCGCGACACGGCGCATGGTGACCGCCTCCAGCCCGTCGGCGTCCAGGACGCGGATCGCCATGTCGACGACGAGCTCCTGGGTGAGCGGCCGCTTCGGCGGCGCGGCCTTGCGCGGCTTGCGTCCGGGCGGTGTCGGCATCTCCGGCGGCGGGCCGTCCGGGCGTGCGGTGGCCATGTCGCGACCTCCCAATCTCGCGATACATCTTGACTATCGCGAATCGCGATATATCTTCTCTACCAGAGAGAGAAATTTCGGCGTAACACGAACATCGTACTTGACACGAACAGCGTTCGGCCTTAGAACAGTGTTCGTTGCGAACGAACAGCGTTCCCCCCTTCGGAGATGACCATGACCGACACACTGACGTCCCCCGCGCGGGGCACCGCGGAGGCCGGCTACCGCTGGCGCTGGGTCGCCCTGTTCGTGATCCTCGCCGGCGAGATCATGGACATGCTGGACGCGCTGATCACCAACATCGCGGCCCCCACGATCCGCGCCGAGCTCGGCGGCTCGGCCGCCACCATCCAGTGGCTCGCCGCCGGCTACACCCTCGCCATGGCCGTCGGCCTCATCACCGGCGGACGCCTCGGCGACCTCTACGGACGCAAGCGGATGTTCCTCATCGGCGCCGCCGGCTTCACGCTCGGCTCGCTGCTGTGCGGCGTCGCCGCCTCCCCGGGGATGCTCATCGGCGCCCGCGGCATGCAGGGGCTGTTCGGTGCGCTGATGCTCCCGCAGGGCATCGGGATGATCAAGCAGATGTTCTCGGCGAAGGAGATGGGCGCCGCGTTCGCCATGTTCGGGCCGGTGATGGGCCTGTCGTCGGTCGGCGGCCCGGTGCTGGCCGGCTGGCTGATCGACGCCGACCTCTTCGGCACCGGATGGCGGATGATCTTCCTGATCAACCTGCCGCTCGGCGCCGCCGCCCTGCTGGCCGGGATGAAGTACCTGCCCGCCGGACGCGCCGAGCACGCGTCCAGGCTCGACCTGGTCGGCGCGGCCCTGGCCTCCCTCGGCGCCGGCCTGCTGATCTACCCGCTCGTCCAGGGCCGCGAGCACGACTGGCCCGCCTGGACGTTCGCCATGATGGCCGCGTCCCTCGTCGTCTGGGGCGTCTTCACCTGGTACGAGACCCGCAAGCAGCGCACCGGCGGCGACCCGCTGATCGTCCCGAGCCTGTTCCGCAAGCGCGGCTTCACCGGCGGCCTCGTCGTCGGCCTGGTGTTCTTCTCCGGCGTCGCGGGCCTCGGACTGGTGCTGTCGCTGTTCTTCCAGCTGGGGCTCGGCTACTCCCCGCTGAAGGCGGGACTCGCGCAGATCCCCTGGTCGGTCGGCATCATCATCGGGTTCGGCGTGATGCAGGCCGTGCAGCGCTTCGGCCGCACGGTGATCCACGCGGGCGCCCTCATCATGGCCGCCGGCATCGCCGGGCTCTACGCCACGCTCCAGTACACGGGGATCGACGTCACGCCCTGGCAGCTCGTCCCCGCCCTGACGGTGACCGGCCTCGGCATGGGCCTGCTGATGGGGCCGTTCTTCGACACCGTGCTGGCGGGCGTCGAGCCGGAGGAGACCGGCTCGGCGGGCGGCACGCTCACCGCCGTCCAGCAGCTCGGCAGCGCGCTCGGCGCCGCGGTCCTCGGGACGATCTTCTTCGGCCTGCTGGGCGGGCATGTCGCCGGCGCGGCCGACGACGGCGCCGCCGGGCTGCGCCGGGACCTCGCCGCCGCGTCCGTCACGGCGGTGCAGCAGGACCGCATCGTCGACGGCCTGCGCGACTGCGGCCACGACCGCGCCACCGCCAAGGACGCCGCCGCCGTGCCCGCGTCCTGCCGCCGGCTCCAGGACGACGTCAAGGCCGCCGTCGCCGCCGCGCCCCGGTCGGCGCCCGCCGTCCAGAAGGCGGTCGCGCGGGCCGGCGAGCACTCGGCCAAGGTCGGGTTCGGCGACGCCATGAAGATCACGCTGTGGGTCGAGGTGGGGCTGCTCGGCCTGACCTTCCTGGTGACGTTCCTGCTGCCGATGCACGCGCGCCCCGAGGAGGAGGCGGCGGAAGCCGCCTGACGGGACGGAGAAGGCCCGCGGCGAGGTGCTCCCCGCCGCGGGCCTTCCGCCGTGTCACACCTTGCTCAGCACCTCCGCGGCCAGCAGTTCCAGGTGCTCCAGATCATGCATGTCGAGAACCTGCAGGTAGATCCGCTCCGCACCCAGCTCGGCGAACCGGCCGATCTTGTCGACCAGCTCGCCGGGCGTGCCGGCCAGGCCGTTCTCGCGCAGCTCCGGGACCTGCCGCCCGATGGCGTCGGCGCGGCGCCGCAGCTCGGCCTCGTCCCGGCCGCAGCAGACGACCTGGGCGGCGGAGCAGACGAGCGGCTTCGTCCGGCCGGCCTCGGAGCACGCGGCGCGGACCCGGTCGAACGCGGCGCCCGTGTCCTCGACCTGGTGGAACGGGACGTTGTACTCGTCGGCGTAGCGGGCGGCGAGGCGCGGCGTCCGCTTCGCGCCGATCCCGCCGATGATGATCGGCGGGCCGCCCGCCTGGGCGGGCTTGGGCAGCGCGGGCGACTCGTTCAGGGTGTAGTGCTCGCCGCTGAACGTGTAGGTCTCGCCGGACGGCGTCCCCCACAGCCCGGTGAGGATCTCGAGCTGCTCCTCCAGCCGGGCGAACCGCTCGCCGAGGCTCGGGAACGGAATGCCGTAGGCGGTGTGCTCCTCCTCGAACCAGCCCGTCCCGAGGCCGAGGTCGACGCGTCCCCCGCTCATCCGATCGACCTGCGCGACGGAGATCGCGAGCGGCCCCGGGTACCGGAACGTCGCGGCCGTCACCAGCGTGCCGAGCCTGATCCGGCTGGTCTCCCTGGCCAGCGCGCCAAGGGTGATCCAGGAGTCGGTCGGGCCCGGCTCGCCCGTCACGTCGCCCATCTTGACGAAGTGGTCCGAGCGGAAGTACGCGTCGAAGCCGAGGTCCTCGGTCGCCTTGGCCACGGCCAGCTGTGTCTCGTAGCTCGCCCCCTGCTGGGGCTCAGTGAAGATCCGAAGTCGCATGCCCCCATCCTCGTACGGAACCGGCGGCGGTCACGCCACGGGCCGGCTCCGCTGGGTCGCCCGCGGTCGCGGACCGGCGCCCCCGGCACGCTTGGTGATCTTCGTGCGGACCGTCGCGCCGTTGTTCCCCTCGTTCGGGTCGAGGGTCCCGGAGACCGCCATCCACCACGTCTCCACCACCGTCCCCGCCCGGACGTCCCCGCGCGGCACCGCCCTCAGGTGCAGCGTCCGCGACTCGCCCTTCCGCAGCGGACCGACCGAGCACACGTAGCCGCGTCCTCGCGGGATGCACGTGGCGTCGCGCCCGACGATCTTGATCGGCCCCTTAGACTCGATGGTCACGTTCTCGGCGTCGGACGGGCCGAGGTTGCGGACCTTCATGACATAGAGGATCTTCGTCCCGGCCCGCGCCGTCGACGGCGCCGCCTTGGACAGGACGAGGTCGGCGGCCCTGGCGACCCGCACGGCCGGGAACGCCCAGGTGATGAGCGCCCTGCCCCACGTCACCGCCCCCCGCACGCGGATCTTCTCCCCTGGCCGGGCGTGCCTGACCACCTTCGCCCTGAACGCGCCGGTGACCGTCCGGCCCCTCCGGACCGCGCCGAGGTCGCACTCGACCGCCCGTCCCTTGGACGCGCAGCCCTTCGCACCGGGGGCGAACGCCAGCGACGCAGGCAGCGTCGTCCTGAACACCGCCTTGCCCGACCACTTCGGCCCCTTGGCCGTCATCCTGAACGTCCACTCGTACGTCCGTCCCGGGATCACCTTCCTCCCCGGGCTGCGGGTTTGCAGCGTCACTGCTGCGGCCTTGCTGAGCTTCTTGGGCTTGGGCTTGGGCTTGGCGTGCGTCCTGGGCCGGGGCGGCGGCTTGGACGCGGCGTCGTGGTGGCCGTCGGGCGCGGCCTGGCCGGGACCTGCGGCGTACGCCCCGGCCGCAATCGGCACGGCCCCAAGCAGTGCTGCCGTGGTCAGCAGCACGAGGCCGCGCCCCTTCCATGTGCGGATCACTATCAACCCCCGTGGCCTGCGGTTTCCTTCGAACACCGTCCGTTGTAGCGAGTGCCGGCCCGACCACCTAACGTTACGTCGGCGTGTCGCTACGGACGGTGATTCTTGACCCGCGCGGCGATTACGGGCCGGCGATCCTGTGAAATAGGCTGCGTCGCTAACGACAAAGCCTGTTAAATCGGCGAGAACCTGGCTCCCAACCCATGGAGTGGACATGGCTGTCTTCGGCGTCGACTACGCGTGGGGACGCCCGGGTGCCTCCGCGCTGAAACGCGCCGGGGCGAAGTTCGCGTGCCGCTACCTGTCGCACGACACCACCGGCAAGAACCTCACCCGCGCCGAAGCCGACGAGCTGTCCGGCGCGGGCATCTGGCTGGTGGTCGTCTGGGAGTCGGGCGCGCAGCGCCCGCTGGCCGGACGGTCCGCCGGCGTGGCGGACGCCAGGGCGGCGGCCGCGCAGGCCGAGGCGTGCGGAATGCCGGACGACCGGCCCATTTACTTCGCCGCCGACTGGGACGCCTCCGCCGGCCAGCAGGACGAGATCAACGCCTACCTGGACGGCGCGGCGAGCGTCATCGGCCGCGGCCGCGTCGGGCTCTACGCCGGCTACGGGCCGGTCAAGCGCGCCTTCGACGCCAAGAAGATCACTTACGGCTGGCAGACCTATGCCTGGTCGGGCGGCAGCTGGGACGCCCGGGCGCAGCTGCAGCAGTACTCCAACGACCACACCATCAACGGCGTCGGCGTCGACTACGACCGCGGCGTCAAGAGCGACTACGGGCAGTGGCGCGTCGGCGCCTCGCCCGAGGGAGACGACATGCCCGACTACGTGTCCGTCGGCACCGGCGACGGGAAGCAGCAGCTCGCCCCCGGGAAATGGACGAACGTCACCTGGAACGAGGAGTACTCCGACAAGGATCACCAGCACAACGACCCGGGCGGCCCGAGCCTGCTGACCGGATCCGCCCGGTACAGCCTGTCGGTCGGCGCGACCGTCAGCGGCGTCCCCGCCGGGACGCTCATCCAGGCCCGCGTGGTCGAGGTGGACATCGAGGACACGAGCAAGTACCAGGTCGGCCCCGTCCAGGACTTCCCGTCCTCCGGCGACACGACCAACATCGTCTACGGCCTCGCCGCCGACACCGTCGAGTCGGGCAGGCGGGTGCGCTTCCAGCTGCTCCAGCACGGAGCCGCCGCCGCCACCCTCACCAAGGCCAGCGCCAAGGTCTTCTTCTGGCGGTAGGGCGCTAGAACTCGTCGTTGAGGTAGGGGGCCAGCGGGACGGCCAGGGCCGCGGCCAGCCGGGCGGCGGCGCCGGGCGTGTGCTCGGTGACGGCGCCGATCCGGGCCAGCGTTACCGGGCTCTGGCCGCCGAGGTAGACGGCGGCGAGGTCCGCGGCGGTCAGGCTCAGGTCGGGCCGCTCGGCCGTCGGGTCGCAGGAGGCGGTGGCGCCGGTGGTGAGGCGCCAGCGGCCGTCGTTGCCCGCGATGCGCGCATCGCCGACCTGCAGGACGAAGGTGTCGCCGGTGGCCCAGGAACGGGCCCGGAGGGCGGCCGGCACGTCGATCAGCCGGAGCCAGAGCGCGCCGGTGTCCTTCGTGACGGCGACCCGGTCCGGGTCGGCGACCATGTGCGGGAGCAGATCGTCCACCGGGCGGTTCTGCGCCACGATGCGGGACGACAGGTCGACGGAGGCCAGGAACCGCCAGAGCGCGGCCTCGGCCCGCGGGGTCTCGGCGACGAGGTCGGCGACCCTGATCGTCCTCTCGTGCGCCCGGTAGACGGCGTAGCCGGCGGGGTGGACGACGACGCGCGGCGCGCTGTAGCGGGGCGCCTCCCGGTCCGTCGGGCTCAGGATCCCGCGGGTCCACCATTCGGTGTCGCGGACCAGGCCGCCCGGGCGGGCCGACAGCGCGCGGCGGTGGATCGGGTCGATCAGCTCGGGCGCGGACGCGGCGTCGACCAGCCGCAGCGGCCGGTCGTCCGGGGGCGTGCGGAGCTCCAGCGGACGGGACGAGTCCACTTCCATGACGATCGCGCGCGTGGCCAGCCCGAAACCGTAGCGGCCGTAGATGACGCCTTCGGACGCCCACAGCGCGGCCACCGGACGGCCCGCCGCGATGGCGTCGGCGTCCATCCGGTCCATCATGGCCGTCAGGATCCCTTGGCGGCGGTGGGTCGGCAGGACGCCGACGAACGTGACCGCGGAGCAGTCGAGCAGCGCACCCGGGACCGCGAGCCGCATCGGCAGGGCGGCGAGCTGGCCGGCCAGGGTGCCGCCGTCGTAGCCGCCGACGCGCTCGGCACGGCGGAGCAGCCAGCCGTCCCGCTCCTGGTCGCCCTCCTCGATGCGGGTGTGGAAGACCGTTCCGGCCAGGTCGAACATGCGCCCGATCTCGGCCTCGGGGACGTCCCTGATCTCGATCACACGACCACGCTATGCCCCCGGCGCAACCGGTTTTCCCAGGTGGGGGTCAGCCGCGCACGAGGGTCGCGAGGCACTCCACGTGCTGGGTCATGGGGAACGCGTCGAAGGCGCGGAGGGTCTCCAGCGTCCAGCCGCGCTCGCCGAAGTAGGCCAGGTCGCGGGCCAGGGTCGCGGGATCGCACGACACGTAGGCGATCTTGCGGCCGGCCAGCCGGGTGATCTGCTCGACGACCTCGCGGCCCGCGCCGGTGCGGGGCGGGTCGAGGACGACGAGGTCGGCGCGCCGGACGCGGGAGCCGCCCTGATGGCCGGTGCCGCGCTTGTTCTGCGTGCGGGACGAACTGGTCGCGCGCCCGAACTCCAGGTCGGCGACGACCTCCTCCACCGGACCGCGCTCGATGGAGACGTTCGGCAGGCCGCGCAGGTTGTGCCGGGCGTCCCGGACCGCCTGCCCGTCGGACTCGACGCCGACGACGAGGCCGTCCGGCCCGACCCGGTCGGCGAGGACGCCGGCGAACAGCCCGACGCCGCAGTACAGGTCGAGGGCGATGTCGCCCGGCTTCGGTTCGAGGGCGTCGAGCACGGCGTCGGCGAGCAGCTGCGCCGCGCCCGGGTGCACCTGCCAGAAGCCGCTGCCGCTGATCTGGAACAGCCGCCCGGAGACCTCCTCGCGGACGTACGGGAGCCCGGCGCCCGGCTCCGGCTTGCCCCGGACGAGCCGGACCGGCACGTCCAGGCGCGGCACCCGGATCTTGCGGCGGTCGCGCCCGCGCAGCACGACCAGGCGGTCACCGGTGGTCGCGGAGACGATGCCCTCCACGCCGGTCGCGCCCGGCCAGCGCTTGCGCTCGATGCCCATCAGCTCGACGCCCGGGTGGGCGATCAGGCATTCGTCGATGGGTTCGATGTCGTGGGAGCGGTGCCGGCGCAGGCCGACGGCGCCGGACGAGACGGCGAACTGGACGCGGGTGCGCCAGCCGAGCCCGGGCGGCGGGACCACCTCGGCGTCCACCGGGTACGGGACCTCCTCGACGGTCACCGTGCGGGTGATCCCGGCGAGCCGCTGGAGCTGCTCCTCGACCACGGCGGCCTTGAGCGCCCGCTGCGCGGGCAGGGAGGCGTGCTGCCAGTCGCAGCCGCCGCAGCGGCCGGGACCCGCGAACGGGCAGGGCGGCTCGACGCGGTCCGGGGACGCCTCGATGATCTCCACGGCGTCGGCGCGCAGGAAGTTCTTGGTGCGGTCGGTGACGCGGGCCCTCACCCGTTCGCCGGGCAGGGCGTGCCGGACGAAGACCACGCGGCCCTCGTGCCGGGCGACGCAGAAACCGCCGTTGGCGACGTTGCCGACCTCCAGGTCGAGGACGTCGGGTTCGAGTTCAGTCACGGTCCGAAACACTACCGGCACCGGGGCGCGTCCCGGCCCGCGGCGGGCGCCGGGACGCGCCCGGGCCGGGCGGCTCGACCCGTCCCTTGAGCCGGTCGGAGGAGTGCAGCTGCCACGCGACGCTCGTCACCATGACGCCCGGCTGGAACAGCAGCCGGCCCTTCAGCCGCAGGGCGCTCTGGTTGTGCAGCAGCTGCTCCCACCAGTGGCCGACGACGTACTCGGGGATGAACACGGTCACGACGTCGCGCGGGCTCTTGCGGCGGACGCTCTTGACGTAGGACAGGACCGGGCGGGTGATCTCCCGGTACGGGGAGTCGAGGATCTTCAGCGGAACCGGTATGTCGAGGGCGTCCCACTCGTCCTGGAGCCGCTGGGACTCCTCGGCGTCCACGGCCACGGTCACCGCCTCCAGCGTGGACGGGCGGGTGGCGCGGGCGTAGGCGAGGGCCCGCAGCGTCGGCTTGTGGATCTTGGAGACCAGCACGATGCCGTGGTTGCGGGCGGGCAGCGCGACGTCCTCGCCGGAGGGCACCAGCTCCGCGGCGATCCGGTCGTAGTGCCGCCTGATCGCCTTCATCAGCAGGAACAGCACCGGCATCGCGATGCAGACGATGTAGGCGCCGAGCGCGAACTTCGTGATCAGGACGACGACGAGGACGATGCCGGTGAGGGTGGCGCCGAACGCGTTGATCCCCCGCGAGGTCATCATCCGGCGCCGCTGCGCCGGGTCGGTCTCGGCGGCCAGCAGCCGGTTCCAGTGCCGGACCATGCCGACCTGGCTGACGGTGAACGACACGAAGACGCCGACGGTGTAGAGCGGGATCAGCCGGCTGACGGACGCGTCGTAGGCGTAGATCAGCAGGCCCGCCATGGTGGCGAGGATGATGATGCCGTTGCTGAAGGCGAGCCGGTCGCCGCGGGTGTGCAGCTGGCGCGGGAGGTAGCGGTTCTGCGCGAGGACCGAGCCGAGCACCGGGAACCCGTTGAAGGCGGTGTTGGCGGCGAGGAACAGGATCAGCGCGGTCATCGCGGTGACCAGCGCGAAGCCGAGGCCGAAGTTGCTGAACACGGTGTGCGCCACCTGCGCGATCACCGGGTCGGCGTCGGTCACGGTCTTCCCGGTGGCCGGGTCGATCAGCCGGGTGCCCTGGTCGGGCTCGGCGAACTTGGCGTCGGTGATGTGGGCGAACGCGGTCACGCCGCCGAACATCGTCATGGCGACCAGGCCGAGCATCAGCAGGGTGCGGGCGGCGTTCTCGCCCTTGGGCTTGCGGAACGCGGGCACCCCGTTGCTGATCGCCTCGACTCCGGTCAGCGCGGCGCAGCCGGAGGAGAACGCCCGCAGCAGCAGGAACACGAGCGCGAAGCCGCCGACCCCCATCTCGTCGCCGCGGATCTCGTAGTTCGCCGTCTCGGCCTGCAGGTCGGTGCCCGCGACCAGCCGGACCAGGCCCCAAGCCAGCATGCTGATGACCGCGAACATGAACAGGTAGGTGGGGATCGCGAAGGCGATCCCGGCCTCCTTGAGGCCGCGCAGGTTGCCGATCGTGAGCAGCACGACGATGCCGATCGCGACGGCGACCTCGTGCGGCTGCAGGAACTTCAGCAGCGCGCCGAGGTTCTCCACGCCGGACGAGACCGACACCGCGACGGTGAGGACGTAGTCGACCAGCAGCGCGCTCGCGACGACGACGCCCCAGTTGCTCCCGAGGTTGGTGGTGGCGACCTCGAAGTCGCCGCCGCCGCTCTGGTAGGCCCGGACGTTCTGCCGGTACGAGGCGACCACGGTGAGCAGGATCACCACCACGGCCGCGGCGACCCAGGGGGTGTAGTGGTACATCACCAGGCCGCCCGCGCCGAGCGCGAGGAGGATCTCCTGCGGGGCGTAGGCGACCGACGACAGCGCGTCACTCGCGAAGACCGGGAGCGCGATGCGTTTCTTCAGCAACTGCTCGTGCTGCTGGGAACTGCTCAGCGCGCGGCCTAGGAGCAGCCGCTTCGCGAGGTCCGGAACCTTTGACACGCAACGAGACTCTAGCCGCTGCGGACGACGCCCCTGACGGCCGCCCGCCGCCCTGCCGGCGGCGGCATGCTCCCCTCTCGCCACCCCTCACGACCACCTGGTTGGGTAGTACTCGCCTGGGGGGATGTGTAGGTTTGCAGCCCGGCAGGGATCATTCACAGGAAACGGTCCTCGGGTGCGGCACGGTGTCGGCGGCGAACGCCGTGCACGGCGCGGGGGTACAGGGGGTGCGTCCCCCTGGACGGAAGAAGGAACGGCCGTGCATATCGTGATCATGGGATGCGGGCGGGTCGGCTCGACGCTCGCCCACATCCTGGAGGACAAGGGCCATTCGGTCGCCATCATCGACCAGAGCCCGGAGGCGTTCCGAAGGCTGCGCAGCGGGTTCAAGGGCCGCCGCATCACCGGGTTCGGGTTCGACCGCGATGTGATCGCCGAGGCGGGCATCGAGCGCGCGTCGGCGTTCGTGGCCGTCAGCAGCGGCGACAACTCCAACATCATCTCCGCCCGGGTGGCGCGGGAGACGTTCGGCGTCGACAACGTGGTGGCCCGGATCTACGACCCGCGCCGGGCGGAGGTCTACCAGCGGCTCGGGATCCCCACGGTCGCGACCGTCCGGTGGACGGCCGACCAGATCATGCGCCGGCTGCTTCCCGAGGGCGCCGAACCGCTGTGGCGCGATCCGACCGGAGCGGTCGTCCTCGCCGAGCTGGACTCCGGCCACCTGTGGGTGGGCGAGAAGGTCGAGGCGCTGGAGGAGCACGCGAGGACGCGGGTGGCGTTCCTGTCCCGGATGGGCGAGGCGCTCGTCCCCGAGCGGGACACGGTGATCCAGGACGGCGACATCGTGCACATCATGGCGGGCGCCGACGATCTGGAGCGCGTCAACGCCGCGGTCGCGGCGCGGAACGGGGAGGACGCCTGATGCGGGTCGCGATCGCCGGGGCGGGCGCGGTGGGCCGCTCCATCGCCCAGGAGCTGCTGGAGAACGGGCATGAGGTGCTCCTGATCGACAAGGACCCCAAGGCCATCAAGGTCGAGATGGTGCCGCGCGCGGAGTGGCTGCTGGCCGACGCGTGCGAGATCTCCGCGCTGGACGACGCGGCGCTGGAGCGCTGCCAGGTGGTCGTCGCCTCGTCCGGGGACGACAAGGTCAACCTGGTGGTGTCGCTGCTGGCCAAGACCGAGTACGGGGTGCCGCGGGTGGTGGCGCGGATCAACCATCCGAACAACGAGTGGCTGTTCAACGAGTCGTGGGGCGTGGACGTGGCCGTGTCCACGCCGCGGCTGCTGTCGGCGCTCGTGGAGGAGGCCGTCAGCGTCGGCGACCTCGTCCGGCTGATGACGTTCCGGCAGGGCGAGGCGAACCTGGTGGAGCTGACGCTGCCGGAGGACGCCCCGCTCGGCGGCGAGCGGGTCGGGTCGGTGGACTGGCCGCGCGACACCGCGCTGGTGGCGATCCTGCGCGAGGGCCGGGTGCTGGTCCCCTCGTCCGACGACACGCTGGAAGCGGGCGACGAGCTGATGTTCGTCGCCAGCCAGGACGTGGAGGACGAGCTCGCCGAGCTCCTCGGCGGCAACTGACCGCCGGCGCCGCGAACCCGCCCGGCCGTCCGGTCAGGCGGGTTCTTCGCGTTTGATGGGGGTGCGGCCGCGGGCGAGCAGCCAGACCATCGCGGCCAGCGCCGCCACCTGCAGCGGCCAGCCCATCACGATCTTGGCGGGGCCGAGCAGCCCGCTCTGGTCGCCGTCCGCGAGGTAGATCGGGTACTGCACGGCGACGCGCACGACGCAGGGCAGCACCAGCAGCCAGGTGAGCCGGGAGCAGAGCCGCACGATCCCGGGGTCGGCGCGCCACGCGGTCGGGTCGCCGGTGACCGAGCCGATGATGAAGCCGACGACCGGCCAGCGGACCACGATCGAGAAGATCATCGCGGCGGCGTAGCCGGCGTTGAGCATGATGCCGGGCAGGAAGGCGTTCTCGGCCTTGCCCGAGCGCAGCGCGAAGAACGCGGCGATCGCGATGCCGATGAGGCTGTTCAGGACGAACTGGGGGCTGGAGCGCTGCACGAGCCGGACGATCAGCAGCAGCACCGCCGCGCCGACCCCGGCGGCGACGGCGGTCTTGACGTCCTTGACGGCGACGTAGGTGCCGGTGAAGGCGATCGTGGGCACGGCCGCCTCGGCCATGCCGCGGACGCCGCCGAGCGCCTTGTTGAGCTGGGCGCGGACGGCCGCCTCCACCGTGTCGTGCGCCGTGCTCTCCGGCTCGGCGCCCGCTTTCACTTCGCTCACGTCGCTCTCCCGGCGGGTCGCCGCGGCCTCATGAACCGCCGCGCAGCTCGTATCGCGGATTGAACATGACCTTGCGTCCGTCCTGCTCGCTGACCAGTCCCTCGGCGCGCAGCCGGCGCCCCGGGTCGATGCCGGCGATCTTGCGGCGGCCGAGCCAGACCAGGTTGATCACGTCGGTGCCGTCGTAGAGCTCGGCCTCCAGCGCGGGAGCGCCGCCCCGGGGACGAAGGGTCACGGTACGTAGCGTACCCGCCACGCAGTGCCGCTTGCGCGCGGCACAGTCGGTGATCGGCGTCGCGCCCTCGTCACCGGTGGTCTTCTGCAGTTCCTCGGCCTCGAGCTCGGCCGTGCTGGACGCCATGCGCCGCAGGAAGCGCCGCAGCCCGCCCTTGCCGCGCCGGCGCTCGGCGGGGCCCGCCCCAGGTGGCGTACTGGCCGAAACCTCGTCCATACCTCGAAGCGTATGGCATCCCCGGACGAACCGGACCCCTTGCCCCGCCGATGAAAATCGAGGCGGGTCCAACTGTGGAATGAAGCGTTCCGTTCTGCTATTCTGGGAACAGAGCATTCCGCTCCGATCGAAAGGAAGAGCCGTGACCGCCACCTTCGAAACGCCGTCGACTCCGGCCGAGGCCGCCCCGGAGACGCGCCCGGGCAACACGGCCGCGCAGCACCCCCGCCGCTGGCTCGGCCTGTCGGCGATCCTGGCCGCCACGCTGCTGAACCTGCTCGACTCCACCGTTGTGAACGTGGCCGCCCCCGCGATCCGCGCGGACCTCGGCGGGTCCTTCTCCGCGCTGCAGTGGACGGCGGCCGGCTACACGCTCGCCCTCGCCGTCGCGCTGCTGACCGGCGGGCGGCTCGGCGACATGTTCGGCCGGCGGCCCGTCCTGCTCGCGGGCGCGGCCGGGTTCACCGCCATGTCGGTGGCCTGCGCGCTCGCCTGGTCGCCGGAGAGCCTGATCACCGCCCGGGTGGCGCAGGGGCTGTTCGCCGCGGTGATGATCCCGCAGGGCTTCGGGCTGATCCGGGACCTGTTCGGCGCGGACACCGGCAAGGCGTTCGCGCTGTTCGGGCCGGTGATCGGGCTGGCCACGATCCTCGGCCCGGTGGTCGCGGGCCTGCTGATCGACGCGGACGTGTTCGGCACCGGATGGCGCGCGATCTTCCTGGTGAACCTGCCGGTCGGCGCGTACGCGCTGGTCATGGGCGCCCGGGTGCTGCCGGCGCCGGTCACCGCGGACCGTTCCGGCGGACTGGACTTCACCGGGATGCTGCTCGGCGGCCTCGGCATGAGCATGCTGGTCTACCCGCTCGTCCAGGGCCGCGAGCTCGGCTGGCCCGCGTGGGCCCTGGCGCTGCTCGCCGGCTCGGTGCCCGTCCTGGCCCTGTTCGCGCTGCACCAGCTCCGCCGCACCCGCGACGGCCGCACGCCGCTGGTCCGGCTGAGCGTGTTCGCGAACCGCTCCTACGGCTCCGGCGTCGTGTTCGTCCTCGTCTTCTTCGGCACGATCACCGGCTTCTCCCTCGCCACCGGCCTGTTCCTGCAGCTCGGCCTCGGTTACACGCCGCTCGCGGCGAGCCTGGCGATGTCGTCCTGGGCGATCGGCGCGTTCGCGGGGTCGGCCTTCAGCGGCATGACGATGACCACCCTGGGCCGGAAGATCCTGCACCTCGGCCTGGCGCTGATGGCCGCCGGGCTGGTCGCGCTCTACGCGGTGTTCGAGGCGGCCGGGACGGGCGTCGGCGGCTGGCACCTGGCCGCGCCGCTGCTGCTGTTCGGCGCCGGAATGGGCATGATCTTCGTCCCGCTGTTCGACATCATCGTCGCGGGCATCGCCGACCACGAGGTCGGGTCCGGCTCGGCCGCGCTGGAGTCGGTCCAGCAGCTCGGCGCGTCCCTCGGCATCGCGATCCTCGGCACCGTCTTCTTCGGCGCGATCGGCGCCCCGGTGGCCGGGCACTTCGCCGCGGCGGCCGCGCTGGACGCCGCGAAGCAGGTGACCGTCCTGACGGCCGGCCTCACCGCCGCCGCGTTCCTCGTCGCCTTCCTTCTCCCCCGCCACGCCCGGGCGCACTGACCCGCGGCGCCCGGCTCGCCGTCCGGCCCGGACGGCGAGTCCGGCGTTTCAGGGGCCGATGAGTTCCGCCCGGCCGGCGGGTCTCCATCACAGGCTCCCCTACACGAAGGAGAAGGACATGAGCCGCGTGGAACTCGGGATCGGCCTCCCCACGTCCGGCCGGAACGCCTCGCCGGAGACCATCGCGCAGGTCGCGGAGGGCGCGGAGCGGATCGGGCTCGGCTCGGTCTGGACGTTCGACCGGCTGCTCCGGCCGACCGTCCCGATCGCGATGGGCGGTGCGGGCGGGCCGGTGATGGACCCGCCGGAGGCGTTCGGCACGGTCTACGACCCGCTGGAGACGCTCACGTACGTCGCCGCCCGGACGAGCCGGATCCGGCTGGGGACGAGCGTGCTGGACGCCCTGTTCCAGAACCCGGTCGTCCTCGCCCGCCGGATCGCGACGCTCGACCGGCTGAGCGGCGGACGGCTGCTGGCCGGGCTCGGCCAGGGCTGGATGTCGCAGGAGTTCGAGGCGGCGGGCGTGCCGCTGAGCCGGCGCGGTGCCGGGTTCGGCGAGCACATCCAGGCCATGCGGGCGGTGTGGGGCCCCGACCCGGTCCGCTTCGAGGGCAGGTTCTACCGGATCCCGGAGAGCGAGATCGGGCCGAAGCCGGCGCGTCCGGACGGCCCGGCGGTCCTGGTCGGCTGCGTGGCCCCGGCCGCGGTCGAGCGGGCGGCGCGGCTCGGCACCGGCCTGAGCCTGGTGATCTTCGACTGGGACATGCTGCGCGAGACCATCGCCCGGTTCCGCCGCACCGCCGAGGAGTCCGGGCACGACCCGTCCGCCCTTCCGGTGGTCGTGCAGGTCAACGGCGACGTCACCGACAAGCCGCTGGACGAGCGGGCGCCCCTGACCGGATCGCCCGAGCAGGTGGCCGGCGACCTGGCGGCCCTGGACGAGCTGGACGTCCGGCATGTCCTGTGGATGAGCGACATCGAGCCCGCCGAGCGCCTGCGCCTCATGGAACGGCTGCGGGCGCTCGCCTGACAGGTGATCATGGCCGCCGCTACCGTGGCGCGGATGATCACTCCTGTGGACGGCGGACCCTACCGGTGCGCGCTCGTGGTGCGCTACGAGGACGAGGCCGACGAGGCGCTCCTGGGCGCGCTCGCCGACGCGACTGGCCTGACCTTCGAGTACTACGGCAACGGCGGTTTCGGCGGCGAGACGCTCGCGGACGTGTACGCCGACGCGTCCGGCCGGAACCTGCTGATCGAGGTGATGGCCGACGAGGTCGGGGCGAAGGCGATGCTCGTCCGGTCCGAGTCGGCGGAGCGGGCCGTCGCGATCCGCTCGGTCGTGGGCGAGCGGTTCAGGGTCTGGACCGAGCAGATGCTGCGCGCCCAACTGGAGTCGTCGCTCACCGAGGCCCCCTGGACGCTCGTCGCGATGATGATGGCCGTGGGCGGTGCAACGCCCGAGCCGGAGACCATGGATCTGCTCCAGCGCGCGCTCGACCACGGTGACGATGACGTCCGGGAGGCCGCCGAGTACGCGAGGGAGGTCGCGGGGGAACTGGTCCATCCGCCCGTGGTGATGCGGGATGCGCCCCGGGAGAAGCCGACGGGCGTCCTCGCGCCCGAGCGGCCGGTGGAGGGTGAGGAGGACTGGGTCACGGTCCGGCCGGGGATCCCGGACCGGGCCGTCCCGCGCCCGGTCGCCTGGCTGCGGCTCGCCACCGACGACGCCGAGAAGCCCGCCATCTGGGCCTACACGGAGGACTGGGACATCGCCGTCATCGGCAGGGACACCGACGGCTCGGGCTGGACGGAGGCCATCTACACGACGACGGACGAGGAGGCCGCCCTCCACATCGTCCAGCACCCGGCGCTCGGGACGGCCGTCCACGTCGCCGTGCACGGGACGGGCGCGGAGGCGACGGCCGTCGCGCTCCGCGAGGCGCTCGGCGGCGAGGCCCTGGCCGGCCTGCCGCCCGGCCTGGAACGAACGGCCCCGTGAGCGAGATCAGGAACGCCGCAGTCGATTGGAGGCCATCGCGGTGAAGTAGCCGATCTCCGGGACGTTCATCAGGCGGGCCGTGAGGAGATAGAGCGTGCCCCCGCCGAGCCCGCCGACGAGCAGCGCCAGCAGGCTGGGGACGCGGTCGCCGGGCAGGTGGCCGAACGCCCAGACGGCCGCCGCCGCGAAGGCGAGGGCTGGCAGGGCGGCCACGTGCAGGCGGATGAGCGCGCGGAGGATACGGCGGCCGTCCATCCCGCCGAGCCGCCTGCGCAGGACGAGCGCGGCACCGGTGGCGCCGACCGCGTAGAACAGCCCGTACGCGACCGGCAGGCCGAGCACGACCTGCCGCGCCGGGACGAACCAGAGCAGCGCGAACGCGGTGACCGCCTGCGCGATCCCGGCGGGGACGGCGATCAGGCCGGGCGTGCGGGTGTCGCCGAGGGCGTAGAGGACGCGCATGAGCAGCTGGTGGAGGGTGAACGGCAGCACCATCACGGCGAACACCATGAGGACGACGCCGATGCGGCGCGCCCCGTCCGGGGGGAGGCTGCCGTAGGCGAAGAACGTGACGGAGCCCGGGATCGCGAACACCAGCATGCCGAGCCAGAGCGGGACGAGCAGCGCGCAGGCCAGCCGGAGGCCGCGGGAGAAGTCGTCGCGGACGAGGTCGCGGCGCCCGTCAGCGACATGGGCGCTCATCCTCGGCAGCAGCGCCGTGATGACCGAGACCGCGATGATCGCGTACGGGAGCTGGAAGACGACGAGGGCGAACTTGTAGGTGGCGAGCCCGCTCCCGGCGGCGTGGGCCCGGTCGCCGGCCCGGGTCGCGACGTTGGCGGTCACCAGGACACCGGCCTGCGCGATGACGATGTAGAGCAGCATCCATGTCGCCGTCCGGGCGGCCTCGCGGAAGCCGGAGCCGCGCAGGTCGAGGCGCGGGCGCCAGCGGAACCCCGCCGACCTCAGCGTCCAGGCGAGGACTCCGCTCTGCGCGACCGTGCCGAACGCCGAGCCGAGCCCGAGAAGGGTCAGCTGGCCGTCGGTCACGGTCTCCGCGGTCCGCCCGCGTCCGGCGACCCACAGGAACAGCAGCCCGGCGCCCATCGTGATCAGGTTGTTGACGACCGGCGCCCACATCGGCGCGCCGAACCGGTGCCGGACGTTCAGCAGCGTGCTCGCGAGGCCGCTGACGCCGATGAAGAAGATCTGCACGAGCAGCAGGCGCGTGAGCAGCACCGTGACCTCGCGCTGCCGTCCGGTGTACTCGCCCGCGTAGAGCGAGATCAGCAGGTCGGCCGCCAGCACGGCGACCACGGTCAGCACGGCGAGGGCGGCGAGCGCCACGCCGAGCAGCCGGTTCTCGGTCGCCGCTCCCCCGTCGGCGTCCCGCATCCGGCGTTTGACCAGGAACGGGACAAAGACGCTCGCCAGCATCCCGCCGAGGAGCAGCTCGTACACCGTGTAGGGGATCATCTCGGCGGCCTGGTAGGCGTCGCCGAGCAGCGCGGTGCCGAGCGCCGCGCCGATCACCACGGTGCGCAGGAAGCCGGTCAGCCGGGCGAAGACCGTCCCGACCGCCATGACCGCGCTGGAGTGCGCGACGCCCGGCGGGGCGGCCTGCGCGGCGCCGCCGATCTCGTCGCGCTCGGATCCCGGCCGGTCGGCGGTCCCCGGGTCGCCGACGTCGCCGGGGTCGCGGACGGGGACGAGCCCGGGCTCGGGATCGCCCGGCGGCTCCGCGCGCTCCGCCTCGTCGAGAACGCCCGGCATGAGGATCCGGCGTCTTTCGCGCTCGCCCATCGGCACCACCCCCGGACGGGTCAGTATGCCCGCGGTTCCGGGTGGCCGTCCTCGGCCGAACGGACGGTTCAGGCGGTCGCGAACCGGATGGCGGAGACGATGACGACCGTCGCGGCCACCACCCCGTAGGCGGCGGAGGCGAGCGCGACGCCGCGGACGCGGCGGGCCTCCGCGAGGCCGGTGAAGGCGAGCAGCCAGGCCAGCAGCGGCAGGACGAGGATCGCGTGCATGGTCACGAAGTGCGCGGGCTTCAGGGCCGCGACCACGCGGTAGGCGGCCTGCTGGTCGCCGGACTCCACCTTCGCCACGCCGCGGGCGATCATCACGGCGCCCGAGGCCAGCGCGAACATCAGCGCCACGAATCCGGCGCGCACCGCCAGCCGCATGCTGGGCGCGGTCCCGTCGTTCCGCCGGAACGACGCGACGGCGAGCGTGACCAGTGTGACGACGAGGATGCCGCCGCCCGCCGCGAGCATCCGGGTGACGGTGGTGTCGAAGACCGTCTCCTCGTTGAAGTGGGACGGCACCTTCCGCCATGCCTGGAGGGTGATGAGGGCGACCTCGGCGACGCAGTCGGCGGCGAACACGCCGAGGACGGCGTTCCGGGCGCGGTCGCCGAGCCGGACGAAGGTGCTCACCCACGCGATCGTGACGAGCGTCAGCCCGAACGAGAGCCCGAAGGTGACGGGCTTGCGCCAGGAGACGGGTCCGGTCCACGGGCCGCCGTCCACGGCGAACACGACTAGGTGCAGCAGGCCGGACAGCATGAGCGCGGCCCCGACCGCGTAGGCGGCGCGCTCGACGCGGCGTCCGGCCGTCCAGAACGTGCGCAGGCCGCGGACGGCGCCGGGAAACCCGCCGTGCGCGATCTCGGCCGTACCGGCCATGTCCGCCTCCAAGAATGAGTGGGTGCTCACCCAGTTTGGATGAGCACCCACCCGGAACGCAACCGGCCGGTCAACGGAGCGCCGCCTCCACGGCCGGGACCCGGATCGCGCGGCGGGTCGCGCCGTGCGCCGTCACGCCGGTCAGCACGGCGGCGAGCGCGACGACCGCGAGGTAGGTCGGCAGGTTCCCGTCCGGGACGAGCGAGTCGCGGCGGGCGAGGCCGAACGGCACGACCGTGAAGACCGCGGCGACCGTCCCGCAGATCACGCCGGTGACCGTCAGCACCGCCGACTCCACCGCCACCGCGCCGAGCACCTGGCGCGGGGTCGCGCCGGCGAGCCGGGTCTGGCCGAACTCGCGGCGCCGGTGCGCGGTCGCCGCGATCAGCGTGTTGACCAGCATGATCGCGGTGAACAGCACCACCATGCCGGTGACGACGAAGTTGAGCGTCTCGATGCTCTTCTGCTCCGCCGTCTTGGCCAGCCCAGCGGCGTCCGTCGCCGCGTTCTCGGCGGCCTGGAGGAACACCGTCCCGACGGCGATGCCGACGAACAGGATGATCGGGGTGACCGCCGAGGCCAGCGCGCCGGTCCGGTGCCGCATGGTGCTGATCGCGAGGTCCCCGGCCGTCCCGCCGAGCGCCCGCAGCGGCCGGCCCAGCAGGCGGGTCACCCGGCGCACGATCGCCGGGGCCAGCAGGGACAGGCCGATCCCGGCGAAGATGTCGGCCTGCCCGGACGTCGCCATCGCGTCGCTGCCCTTGCCGTCCATCACGGTGACGGTGACGACCGCCTCGCCCACCGCGAGGAACAGGAACAGGACCGCGAAGACGATCCGCTTCCGGCCGAGCCGGCCGCGGTCGGTGGCGGCGGCCGTCATCGACTCCGCCACCCGGACGCGGGTGGCGCGGCGCGCGCTGATCAGGGCGGCCGCGACCGCCGACACCAGCGTGACGCCGGTCCCCATCGACAGCGCGACCGGACCGAAGTGGTAGCCGATCCCCGCGGGCACCTGGCCGGTGTCGTGCAGCAGCCCCAGCAGGCCCCGCCCGATCAGCATCGCCGGGACGATCCCGAGCAGCGCCGCCGCGCCGGCCAGGCCCGCCGCCTCCCCGACGATCATCCGGGCGAGCTGGCCGGGGGTCGCGCCGACGCTCTTCAGCAGCGCCGTCTCCGCCGCCCGCTGGCGGACCGACAGGGTGAGCATGGAGGTGACCGCGAAGACCACCAGCAGCAGTCCCCAGCCGCCGACCACGGTCGCCATCGTGGTGAGCGTCTCCTCGGCGGTGCCGGTCGCGCCGCTCGCCGACGCCGTGTCGAGCATCGAGGCGAACGCCATGATGATCGCCGAGCCGAGGAACATCGCGAGGAAGCTCGCCGTGAACGCGCTCGCGCGCCGGCGCAGGGAACGGATCGCCAGACCGAACATGTCACGCCCCCGCCATCGTCCGCTGACGCTCGACCTCGTCGGCCAGGTGCGTCATCCGCTCCGCGACGGCCTCGGCGGTCGGCGCCGCCTGGTGGCCGACGATCCGCCCGTCCGCCAGGTAGAGGACCGCGTTCGCGTAGGACGCGGCGACCGGGTCGTGCGTGACCATCACCACCGTCTGCCCGGACATCCGCACCGACTCCCGGAGCAGGCCCAGCACGTCCCGGGCACTGCGGGTGTCGAGCGCGCCGGTCGGCTCGTCCGCGAACACCACCCGCGGGCCGGTGACCAGCGCCCGCGCGATCGCCACCCGCTGCTGCTGCCCGCCGGAGAGCTCGGAAGGCAGGTGGTCAAGCCGCTCCCCCAGCCCCACGCGTTCCAGGACCTCCCGCGCCCGTGCCCGGTCGACCCTGCGGCCCGCCAGTTTCAGGGGCAGCACCACGTTCTGCATGACGGTCAGCGTCGGGAGCAGGTTGAACTGCTGGAAGACGAAGCCGATCCGCTGCCGCCGGAATTTCGTCAGCGCGGCCTCCCCATCGCCCGCCAGTTCCGCGCCGTCCACGAAGACCCGGCCGCCGGTGGGGCGGTCCAGGCCCGCCGCGCACTGCAGCAGCGTGCTCTTGCCCGACCCCGACGGGCCCATCACCGCGGTGAACGACCCGGTCGGCAGCGACAGCGACACACCGTCCAGCGCGACCACCTGGTTGCCCTCGGCGCCGTAGACCCTGCGCACGTTCTCAAGCCGGAGCGCCTCACCCGGCGCCTGGGGCGCCGTCCGCGGCTCCTTGCGTCCGAACATCGTCCTCACCTCCGCCCGGCGCCCCCTCGCGGGGCGCCTCGGGAACGAAATTACGGACGCCGGCGGCCGCCGAGGATGGGTCCAGCACACCGGTCGGGGTAGGCAAAACCCCACCATCGGCAGGCCTTCGCCTTCGCCGGGACGCCGGGAGACCGCTAGAGTCGCTGCCGGTGCGCCGGGAAGTCTGGTCGGCAGGTCCCGTCACACGCATGCCGACCAGGAGGTTCCGTGCAGGCCACCGCCGCGGTCATCGTCTTCGTCTGCGCGTACGTGATGATCGCGTCGGAGAAGGTGCACCGGACGGCGGTGGCGCTCGGCGGCGCGGGCCTGATGCTCCTCCTGCACATCACCGACGCCGAGGGCGCCTTCTTCTCCTCCGAGTCCGGGATCGACTGGAACGTCGTCTTCCTGCTGCTCGGCATGATGGTGATCGTCTCGGTGCTGCGGCGCACCGGCGTGTTCGAGTACGTGGCCATCTGGGCCGCCAAGCGCGCGCGGGGACGCCCCTACCGGCTGATGGTCATGCTGATCGTCCTCACGGCGGCGGCGTCCGCGCTGCTGGACAACGTCACCACCGTCCTGCTCATCGCGCCCGTCACGTTCCTCGTCTGCGAGCGGCTCGGCCTGGGACCCGAGCCGTACCTGATCGCCGAGATCATGGCGTCCAACATCGGCGGCACCGCGACGCTGGTCGGCGACCCCCCGAACATCATCATCGCCAGCCGCGGCGGCCTGTCGTTCAACGACTTCCTGGTCCACCTGGCGCCGCTCATCGTGCTGCTCGTGATCGTGTTCTGCGGGCTGGGCCGGTGGCTGTTCCGCTCCGCCTTCACCTACGACCCCGATCTCGCCGCCGAGGTGATGTCCCTGGAGGAACGGGAGGCCATCACCGACCGGCGGCTCCTCGCCCAGGGCCTCGCCGTCCTCGGCATCGTGATCGCGGCGTTCGTGCTCCACCCCGTCCTGCACTACGAGCCGTCCGTGGTCGCGCTGCTCGGCGCCGGGCTGCTCGTGGCCGCCACCAGGGTCACCACCGAGGAGGCGCTCAGCGAGGTCGAATGGCCCACGCTGGTGTTCTTCGCCGGCCTGTTCGTGATGGTCGGCGGGCTCGTGCGGACCGGCGTCATCGACACGATCTCCGAGGCCGCCGCCGACGCCACCGGCGGCCGGCTCGGGACCGCCGCGATGCTGCTGCTGTGGGCGTCGGCGGGGCTGTCGGCGATCGTGGACAACATCCCCTACGTCGCGACGATGAGCCCGATCGTGTCCGACCTCGTCCAGCGGCACCCGGGCGGCGACGGGCACGTCCTGTGGTGGGCCCTCGCCCTCGGAGCCGACCTCGGCGGCAACGCCACCGCCATCGGCGCCAGCGCCAACGTCGTCGTCCTCGGCATCGCCGCCCGCAACGGCACGCCGATCAGCTTCTGGCACTTCACCCGCTACGGCATCGTCGTCACCCTGGTCACGGTCGCCCTGTGCACTCCGTACATCTGGCTCCGCTACCTCTGAGCGGCGCTACCTCTGACCGGGCGGGCCGATCCGCTGGAGCACGGAGGCATAGCGGGGGCGCCGGTCCGGGCGGGCCCGTCCCTCGGCGTGCCGCAACGCCGAGACCGCCGCGCCGCCGAAGAGGACCAGCCCGTCCACGGCGGCCTCCCGGACGGGCGCGCGCGGGTGGCCGAGCAGCTCGACGAGCCGCGGGATCGCGGGCTCCCAGCGCGCGTGGCTCACCGTCCTGATCGCCGAGCGCACGACGCCGGGCTCCCGGTCGTCCAGGAGCCGCGTGGTCTGCTCCAGGTAGGCGGTCCGGTCCAGGACCCGCCGAGAGACGCGGTGGGCGAGGAGCCTGATGCCCGTCTCACGATGCCCGGCGAGCTCGCCGATGAGCGCCTCCAGTTCCGGGTCGCGGCCGGACGCCCCCTCCTCGTGCCGTTCGGCCAGCCTGGTGAGCGCCCGCCGGACCTCCTTCGGGCCCCCGGTGCGGGCGCGCTCGAACAACTCGTCCCGCGACGGCTCCCGGGCGGCGGCGGGGTCGCGTTCGCGGAGCGACCGCAGGGCGGCCTCGTCGGCGCGCGCGGCCGTGCGGGGGTCCCGGAGCGGGCCGTCGACCAGATGGAGACTTTCCGCCAGGTCGGCGCGTCCCTCGTCATGGAGGGTCCGGACCGTCGCCGCCAGAGCGGAGGTGCGCAGCAACGGCCGTCCCGCGAGCAGGTCGAGGAATCCCCACGCGCCGCCGGCGAGCCGGCCCGCGACGGCCTCGGCCACCAGGTCGGCGGGGGCCCGGCGCAGCGCCCGCGCGGCCGCCTCCCGCGCCACGGCGCTCCCGTGCTCCCAGCAGGAGACGAGGGCGGGGACGAGCCGGTCCAGCCCGTCCGGCTCGATGTGGGCGGCCAGGCGGGCGAAGCGCTCACCCGGTTCATCCGCCCAGGGCGGATCGGTGCCGGCCTGGTCCGCCAGAGCCGCGGCGAGCGCCGGGGCGTCGCCCGGCCCGGCCTCGACGCGACCTCGCAGGTAGGCGCGCAGGACCGCGGCCCGGGCGGCGGGCTCCGGCCAGCCGAGCAGAATGCGCGCGGCCTTCTCGCGGCGGTCCGCCGGCTCGCCGTCCAGCATCGCCAGAAGGCGGCGCCGTTGCACCTCGGAGCGCGGCTGGTCGAGATCGTCCGGCCGCGGGGCCCGGGCTTGCGGCGCCGGCCGGGAGGCTTCGGCGAGGGTCCACGGCGGGGCACCGAGCGGCTGCGTTTCGAGCATCCGGCCGAGCAGGGCCCCGCGTGCGGGGGACGGCACCTCCGGGAAGGCGTCGATCATCGCGTCGATGCGCGCCCGCGAGGTCACGTCCGTGCGGGCGCACCACGCGCGCAGAGCTTCGGGATCATGGACGACCCGCAGGAGGGACTCCCGGAGGGGCGCCGGGTCCGCCACCGGTGGCCGGCCGAACGCCTCACGCAGGACGGCCCGCTCCTCGTCCGCCGGTGCCGGGCCCCGGCGGGCCGCGGCGAGCGCCTGATCGAGGTCGTCCCGTTCCGGGACGGCCCCGCACAGCCGCAGGACGACGAGCCGCGCCGCGCCCAGATCCAGCCCGCGTACCCGCGCGGCGACCCGCGATCGGCCCGCCGGTTCCAGCCGCGGGACGACCTTCTCCAGCAGTGCGAGCAGGCGGCCCTGCCGCTGCCGTCCGACGACCGCGAGCCCGCCGGCCAGCGTCTCCGCCGAGCGCGCGAAGATCTCCAGTTCGACGTCGGCCCAGGGCGGCGGGCAGAGATCGACGACCAGCCGCAGCGCCCGGTGGTCCGAACCGGCCAGGTCGAGCCAGCGGGGCAGGAGGGACCGCGGGCCCAGGCCGACCGCCGGTCCGCGGCGTCCCCGTTCGTCATGATCGGCCAGGACGCGGCGCGCCGTTCCGGCGTTCCAGCCACCGGCGAGGAGCAGCGCGTCCGCCGCCCGCTCCGCGGGCTCGACCACGATGCCGTCGCGGGCCAGGGCGGCGGCCGCCCGTCCGTCGAGCAGGCCGGTGAGGCTCTCCAGCAGCAGGGACCGGGAACGGTCCTCCGTGGCGCGCTCCGCCGCCGCGAGGACCGTGGCGGCGAACGCGCCGCCGAGGACGGCCCGCAACGCCGCCGTCAACTCCTCCCGGAACCCCGGGTTGTCGTGATGGCCGAGCCAGAACAGCAGCTTCGGGACCGCGGCCGGCCCGCCGGCCCGGGCGAGCGCGCCCGCCGCCGTCTTCTTGACGTTCATGTTCGGATGGTCGAGACAGGCCGCGATCGCGGGCGCGGCCCCGTCCGCCCCGGCCTCCGCGAGAGCGAGCAGCGCCTGCCGGACGGTCTGCGCGTCGCCCGCCGCGGTCAGCGGTATCAGGCTCGCCGACAGCGCCCGCGCGTCGCCGGCGTCCCCGGCGATCACCGCGATCGCGCCGCCGCGGACATGCCGGTCCCGGTGCCGCAGCAGCGGGTGAACGCGCGCCCTGGCCCGGCGGTGCGGATTCCGGCGGACGAGGTCCAGCAGGATCGCCGATTCGCGCGCCCCGAGCCCCGGACGTTCCAGGAGATCCAGGGCCATGTCCGCGACGAGGACGTGCCCGGCCTCGTCCGCGCCGGCCGCGTCCAGCAGGCAGCGCGGCCGGATCGCACCGCGGCGGAAGAGCCGGCCGCCGAGTTCCCGGAGGGCCGTCTCCACCTCCTCGGGAACGGACGGCCGCGCGCCCTCGTCCGGGCCGCCGGCAAGGTCGGACACCACCCGGAGCAGCAGGTCGGCGACGGCGGGAAGCGCGGCGGCGTCGCCGTTGCGGGCCAGCCTGCACAGCGACTCGGCCGGCTCGTCCGGGTCCAGGTGCGCGCGGAGCAGGGCGAGTTCCCGCGGATCCGGGCCGCCGAGGTCGGCGGCGATCCGCCGGGGCAGATCGCGCGGGTCGAGCCGGTCCAGGATGGAGTGCCGCACCGCAGGGTCGCCGCCGAGGTGCCAGAGCAGTTCCAGGGCCCGGTGCGCGAAGGGGCGCAGGTGCGGGGCGATCTCCCCGCCGTCCAGTCCGAGCCCCTCCCGCAGGACGGCCACCGTACGGTCCCCGCCGACGGCTTCGAGCGCGTCCAGGGCGGCACGGGGCGCGCGCTCCATAAGGCCGATGACGGTCTCCTCGCCCGCCTCGTGGCGGAGTTCGCGGATCGCCCTCAGATACGGAACCGGATTGGCGGCGGCCCGCGCCCCATCGCAGACCGCGGCACCCGCGTCCAGCCCGGTACCGCCCTGCGCGTCGAGCGCGACCAGCAGTTCGAGGCGTCGTGCGGTGCCGGAGCCCGCCGCCGTCAGTTCCCGGAGCGTCTCGTGCCGCCGGGTGTAGAGGAGCACGGCCACGTCCTCGGCGGGAACGCCGTGGTCGGCCAGCGCCAGGCGCACGATGTCCGGCACGTGCCGCTCGTCCGGAAAGTGGCCGCGCCGGTGCAGGCCGCCGAGGCAGTCGAAGGCGGGCCGCGCGAGCAGCAGCGGGTCCGAGGCGGCGACGGCCACGACATCGCCGACGTCCTCGCGGGCCGCCACGTCGCCGAACAGTTCCAGGGCGCGCCGCCGCAGCCTCGGAGGCCGGTCCGGATCGGCCGCGACGCCGAGGAGCAGGTCCCGGTGACCGTGCCGGGCGGCGGCCTCGACCGCTGCGTCCGCCGCGTCCGCCGCCCCGGATCCGAGCAGCCGGCGGACCCGGTCGTGCGGCAGCGGATCGAGGGCCGCCCACGGCTCGGCAAGTTCGCGCAGAGCGCCGGGGACGTCGGCGAGCGGCCCGGCGAGAAGCGCCCGCGCACGGGCCGGTGCCAGCACCCCCGCGTGGAGGGCCGCCCGGGTGATCCGCACCGCCTCGGCCCGGAGCGCGGGATCGTCGCGTTCCGCCAGTTCGCGGGCGAGTGTCTCCGGCTCCTCCAGGTCGAGGACGTCGAGGGCGTGCACGGCCTGGTAGAGCGGCTCACCGCCCGGCTCGTCCCGCAGCACCCGGGGATCGTCGGCGATCCTCGCCGTCAGCCGGACGATCCGCGCGGGAACCGGCGGCTCGTCGATCATGCCGCGATGATAGGGCCGCGGCGGCCGTGCCGATCGGCGAGGATGGCGGCATGGACGCGAATCCGAACATGCCGGCGGTGCCCGAGGACTGGGACCGGGCGCTCGCGATCGTGGCGCACCCCGACGACCTGGAGTACGGGACGTCGACGGCGGTCGCCAAGTGGACGGGCCAGGGCAAGACGGTGACGGAGGTGCTCGCCACCCGCGGCGAGGCCGGGATCGACTCGATGGACCCGGACGAGGTGCGCCGGATCCGCAGCGCGGAGCAGATCGAGGCGGCGCGGATCGTCGGCGTCGAGACCGTCGAGTTCCTCGACATGCCGGACGGCATGCTAGAGTACGGGCTGCCGCTGCGCCGCGCCCTCGCCGCCGCGATCCGGTGGCACCGGCCCGAGGTGGTGCTGTCGGTGAACTTCCGGGAGACGTTCCCCGGCGGCGGGTTCAACATGGCCGACCACCGGGTGCTCGGCCTCGCCGTCGCGGACGCGATCCGGGACGCGGCGAACCGGTGGGTGTTCCGCGACCTCGACCTCGAACCGTGGCAGGGCGTCCGGTTCGCGCTGTTCGGCGGATCACCGCAGGCCACCCACCACGTGGACGTCGGCGATCACCTGCAGGCGGGCATCGACTCGCTGCTCGCCCACCGCGTGTACTTCTCGAACCTGGGCGAAGGGTTCGACGCGGCGGCGTTCCTCACCGGGATGGCCGAGACGGGCGGGCGCGCCGCCGGCGTCGAGCACGCGATGACGTTCGAGATGATCGGCGGCTAGCGGCGGGCGTTGGGCCGCTTGCCCTTGTTGTGCTTGCTCCGCTTGCGGGCCCGGCGTTTGCGCGTCTTCTTCGACATGCCCCGATTGACCACCCGCGGGGCGTCCGAGGCAAGGGTTCGTGCGCCCGCAGACAGCGGAAACCCGCCCGCCCGCACGTCCGAAAAGGGCGCGCGGGCGGGCGGATGAAAGTCCGGCTCAGCCTTGGTCCGGGTCAGCGGACCTCGGTGATCTCGGGGCCGCGTTCGAAGGGGGCGAAGGTCTGCACGGCCTCCTCTTCCTCCTCCTCGCCGGCCTCGCTGAACTCCTTGGGGATCTGCAGCTCCAGCAGGTCGCGCGGCGGCATCGGCGCGTCGCCGCGGTGCACGACCACGCCGCGCAGCACGTCCTCCAGGACCTGCCACTGCTCCTCGTCCTCGATCGCGGCGCCCTGCACCACGGCCTGCAGGAACCAGCGGGGGCCGTCCACGCCGAGGAACCGGATGATCTGCGGCGCCCAGCCCTGCTCGACGAACTCCTCCGGGATCTGCTCGCGGACCTCCGGCGGCATCTCCGCGAGGACCTCCTCGGTCAGCGCCGCGGGGACCATCGCCAGAAGTTCGGGGCCGAACGGGCCCTCGCCCTCCTGGGTCTGCCCCTGCGCCTCCTCCTGGATGTCCTTGGCGGTCTCACGGCGCACGTCGTCCCAGATGCCGCTGCGCTTCGGCGCGGCGAACGCCTGGAGTTGCATGGCGCTCTCCTCGTACTGCACCAGCACGGCGACGGGTCGCGCGTCCAGCGCGTTGCCCTCGTCGTCCACCTGGGTCGGCTCCAGGTTCACCTGGAAGCCCAGCCCCGGGGCGACCGGCACCCGGATGCACCCGAAATCAAGCCGCTGCATCTCGGGGAAAGAGTCCGCGGAATCCCACGGGCCGCCCGTGGCCGACTCCGCCTCGGCGGGAGCCTCCTCGGCGGTCTCCGCCGGCTCCTCGGTCACCTCGGCGCCCTTCGCGGGCTCCTCGGCCTGCCGGCGACGTCCAAAAGCCACGACTCACACTCCTTCTCGACTGTGCTCATTGTTCCCGAAACCAGGCGCCGGACCGAATCCGCCGGTGGAGCCGAGGCCGTTCGTCCCGCGGGCCGACCCGGGAAGGCCGGTGACCTCGTGGAACACCGCCTGCTCCACCCGCTGCACGACCATCTGCGCAATGCGGTCTCCGCGCCGCAGCGTGACCGTGGCGCGGGGGTCGGTGTTCAGCAGGGTCACCTTGATCTCACCCCGATAGCCGGCGTCGACCGTACCGGGTGCATTGACTATGGTCACTCCCAACCTAGCGCCCAATCCGGACCTCGGGTGAATGAAAGCCGCGTAGCCGTCAGGCAGCGCGATGGCCACCCCGGTGGGAACGACGGCGCGCTCCCCCGGCGGCAGCTCGACGTCCACGGCCGTGACCAGATCGGCGCCCGCGTCGCCCGGATGGGCGTACCGCGGCAGGGGCAGCTCCGGATCCAGCCGCTGGATCAGCACATCGACCTTGCTCACGGGCTCCACCTCACGCGCGTACCTGCCGGAAAACCACACGACCCTACCCAGGTCACAGTGTCCGGCGGCCGCCGAAACGCCGCCGCCGCGCGAGTCCGGCAGTTGACCCTACCCGTTCCCGGGAGTGACCACTTCCGGAAGGTTTGCTCCTGAACCGACGGATTACGCGTAGCGTCGCTTCTGTTACCCGCGGTGCTTCTGTGGGAGTTGCGTCCCGCAGGAAGGGGACGACATGGCCACTCCCGAGCGCGAGGTCACGCATCGGTCGCTGGACGGCGTCCGGGTCCGGCTCGCCGGCGACCATGATCTCGGACGTCCGTGCACCTCGGTGGCTCGGATCGCCGACGGCGGACGGCTGCACGAGATCTCCAGCGGTACCCGCGAGGACGCGCTGGGCTGGGCCGACGACATCGGTCTCGGCCCCTTCGAGCAGGAGTTCCGCATCCAGGGCGGACGGCTGCGGGTCGGCCGGACGGCGACGCGGGACGCCGAGACCGGGCTCAGCGACCCGGTGCTCGGGGCCGTGTGGGAGGGACGCCGCCACGCGGTGTTCACGCACCTCTACCACGGGCGCCCGGCGGACGCCGTGGCGTTCTTCGACAAGGTGCGGCTGACCGAGCACGGCGACGGGATCACCGCCGTCCCGCGCGGCCGCGCGCGGCGTCCCGAACCCGCCGAGCTGGTCAAGGAGATCCCCGGGCTCGGCCTCCTGGAGATCACCGCGCTGACGTCGGGGACGCGCAAGCGGCTGCCGCCGTGGCGCGGCGCCTCGGTCGCGGGCGGCGAGCTGTTCCAGGACACGGTGGAGGGCCAGGGCCCGTACTTCCTGCTCGCGCTGAAGTCGCTGCTGGTGACCGTCCTGCCCGAAGAGGATCGGGCACGGGACGTCCCGCGGCGGCTCGGCGGGCTGAAGGTGGAGGCGATCCGTTGATCGCGCTGCTCGCCGGCATCGCGGCGGTCGCGGTCCCGCTCGTGCTGCTGACGTCGCTGTTCGGGCAGGTCAGGCGGCCGTCGGCGGTGGCCGGGGCGCTGCGGGCGCAGCGCGTGTTCCCGGCCCCCTTCGCCGGTGCGGTGGCGGCGGCCGTGATCGCCGCGGAGGCGGTGGCGGGCCTCGCCGGCGCGGTGGCGCTGCTGCTCTGGCTCGACGGCCCCATGCGCGTGACCAGTGGTGCGGCGGCCGTGCTGCTCGGCCTGTACGCGCTCTACGGGGCGTATGTGTCCCGCACTCGGCGCGGTGCCCCCTGCGGCTGCGCGGGCGCCGGCACCCCGATGACCGGCTGGGTCGCGGGGCGGGCCGCCGCCTTCTCCGGGCTCGCCGTGGTCGGCGCCCTCCACGGCCTTCCTGCTGGTTCGACCGCATACGAGTTGTTCATCGCCGTGGTGGCGGGGCTGGGGTTCGCGGCGATCCTCTGGACGCTCCCGCACGCCATGGCACGGGAAAGCATGGCCCAGGAGAGGAGGACGGCCGGATGAGCTTCCAGAACAGCGCGCTGCTGCTGTCGTGGGTGGCGATCCTGCTGCTCGCTCTGGTCGTCGCCGGCCTCGTCCGGCAGGTCCACGCGCTCGGCCGGGGAACGTCCCCGCCCGCCGGCCTCGGCCTCGCGCCGGGCGCCCGGGCGCCCGCGTTCGACCGGCTCGGGCCGGGCCTGCTGCTCTTCCTGGACCGCGACTGCGGCGTCTGCGGCGACGTGCTGGCCGCCGCCGGTTCGCTGGACGGGCCGCTGCACGCGATCTTCGCGGGCCCGCCGCCCGGCGACGCGTCCCGTCCCGGCATGACGGTGCTGGGCGGCGAGCAGGACGGCCTGTTCGCCGACTACCGCGTCCCGGCCACCCCGTTCGCAGTGCTCGTCGGCGCCGACGGGCGGGTGCGGGCCACCGAACCCGTCGGCTCCCCCGAAGCCCTCCGCGAACTCACCCTGGAGGCGGCACGGTGACCCCGGAAGGCACGATGATCGAGCTCGAAGACGTCCCTCCGCTGCGCGGGCCGCGCCCGGCCGGCGCAGAGCGCGCCCGGCGGCGTCCCGCCCCCGCGGACGAGCCGAGGTTCCGCCCGGTGCGGCGCAGCGTCCTCACCGGCCTCGCCGCGGCCGGCGCCACCGCGGGCCTGAAGGCCCTCGGCGTCTTCCCGCCCGCGCGGGAGGCGCTCGCGTCCGGATTCCAGCTCGTCGGCTACTACGACATCTATCCGCGCTGCCCGTCGTATGCGGCGAACCACAACTGCTCTCCCGGCTGCGGGCCGAGCCTGGTGTGCAGCGTGTGCTGCCGGACGAGCGGAAAGTACAAGGGGTTCCACAAGTCCGGCGTGTCGGACCCGGGGCGCTACAAGCTGCGCCCCAACCAGTGCTACGGCGGCGGATACGACGGCTGGATCTGGGCCTACGCCAAGAGTTGCGGCAGTTGCGAGAAGGGCGTCACCTGGCGCTGCCACGACGGGTGGAAGAAGTCCAAGGCGGGCAACTGGTACAAGACCATCTGCCGCAAAGCGATGGCGTGCAAGAACTGACCGCGGGACGGCTGCGGCGGGGCACGACCGATCCGCTCATCCCGGTGGCCGCCCTCGCACTGCTCGCGATCGCGTCGGCCGCCCTGGACGCCACCGTCCTGTGCTGGTCGTCGATCGGCGCGCTCGCCGGGTTCTCGCTGTCGGGCAGCGTTTGAACGCGCAACAGCGAATCCGTGCTGTTCTCGCCAGGTTGGCGGGCTCCGATACGGCAGGGCGAGGTCCTGGCCGTCTTCACCCTCGGGCTCCTGCTCGGGGGCACGCTCGGCGCGACGGTCATCTGGCTGCTCTCGGGCCTCTCCGCGCCGCTGCCGTCGCCCGCGCGCACGGCCGCGATCCTGGCCGTCGCCGCCCTGGGCGCCGCCCGCGAGTTCGGCCTGATCCGCCTGCCCCTCCCCCAGAACGCCCGCCAGATCCCCCAGGAAGTCCTCCAGACCCACCTGCGCCGGGGCGCCCTCCAGTTCGGCTTCGAACTGGGCACCGGCGTCCGGACCTACGTCTCCGCCACCGCCCCCTACGTCCTGGCCCTGGCCCTGCTCCTCGTCCACGAGGACCTGCCGGTCACCCTCCTGGCCGGTGCCGCCTTCGGCCTCGGCCGCGCCCTGAGCGCCGCCCTCACCTACCTGGCCCGGGACGACCACCGGGACGCTGCAGTGGCCCTCCGGATCCCCCACATGAAGACCACCACGGCGACGGCGTCCCTTCTCGCCCTCGCTCTCCTGACCTTGTAACGCCTGATCGCCCTTGACGAATGTCCGGAAGGGTCGGTTCGATAGAAACCGAACGGCGTTCAGAATCGTGAGGACGGTGTGCGGTGACGACGGTACGGGCGACCGCCGGAGACGACCTGTCGGACCTCGCCTTCTGGTCCCTGCCCCAGGCCCGGCGGCTGGAGGCGTTCGCGCGGCTCCGGGAGCGCGAGACCCCGGCGTTCTTCCCGGAGCTGAAGCTGCCGTTCATCAGGACGGGCCCCGGCTACTACGCGCTCGCCCGGCACGCGGACGTCGTGGAGGCCAGCCGGACGCCGGAGGTCTTCAGCAGCGAGCCGTGCTCCAACAGCATCGCCGACCTGCCCCGGTACATGGCCCGCTACTTCGGCTCGATGATCAACATGGACGATCCGCGGCACGCCAAGATCCGCCGGATCGTGTCGCGGGCGTTCACCCCGCGCGTCCTCGCCAAGCTGGACGCCGACCTGCAGACGACCGCCACGCGGATCGTGGACGACCTGCAGCGCAGGGGCGCGGCCGACTTCGTCACCGACGTCGCGGCCCGGCTCCCCGTCCAGGTCATCTGCGACATGATGGGCATCCCCGAGCGGGTCCGCCCGATGGTGTACGACCGGACGAACATCATCCTGGGGCTCGGCGACCCCGAGTACACCGGCGGCAAGGACTTCAACCGCGACGGCATCACCCGGATCGGCGTCCTGTACGGGCTGCTCAAGGCGATGACGGCCGGGTACGAGCTGAACCATCTGGCGATGAAGCTGGCCCGCAGGCGGCGCCGGCATCCCGGCGACGACCTCGTTTCGAGACTCGTCTCCGCCAACGTGGACGGGGAGTCGCTGACCGACCAGGAGATCGGCTCGTTCTTCATCCTGCTCGTCGTCGCCGGCAACGAGACGACCCGCAACGCCATGACGCACGGGCTGAAGCTGTTCACCGACAACCCGGAGCAGCGGGCGCTGCTGATGGAGGACTTCGAGGCGCACATCCCGGGCGCGGTGGAGGAGATCGTCCGGATGGCGACGCCGGTCATCCAGTTCCGCCGGACGGTGACCCGCGACCACGAGATGAACGGCCAGGAGTACAAGGCGGGCGACAAGGTCCTGCTGTTCTACAACTCCGCCAACCGTGACGCGGAGGTGTTCGAGGACCCGGACGTCTTCGACATCACCCGCTCCCCCAACCCGCACGTCGGGTTCGGCGGGCCGGGCCCGCACTTCTGCCTCGGCGCGAACCTGGCCCGGCAGGAGATCACGGTGATGTTCCGGGAACTGTTCACCCGCGTCCCGGACATCCGGGCGAGCGGCGAGCCGCAGATGCTCTATTCGAACTTCATCAACGGCATCAAGCACCTGCCCTGCGCGCTCTGAGCGGCTCAGGACGCCCGGTACCCGGCGGCCCGCGCGGCCGGCGACACGGCCAGGTAGTCGAGGGCGCGCTGAGTCGAGCACTCGCGGGACGGGTGGTAGTCGCGCCGCAGGTACGCGCGGGCGGCGGCCAGCATGAAGCGGTTGCCCGGGAACAGCCCGCGCCGCACGGCCCGCCGGTAGTCGCGGACGCGCGGGCTGACGCCGTGCAGCGTCGGGTCGGCCCGGCACAGGAACGCCGCCCCGACGTACACCGTCAGCGGCAGCGCGAGGACGCCGGCGAAGAACGCGATGAACCGCCTCCAGTACAGCCCTGACACGTGCTCGTACACGTCGAACGCGACGGAGCGGTGCTCGACCTCCTCGGCGCCGTGCCAGCGGAGCAGGTCCATCATCGTCGGGTCGGCGCCGGCCTCGTCCAGCGCGCGGGCGTCCAGGATCCACTGGCCGAGCACCGCCGTGTAGTGCTCGATCCCGGCGATGGTGCCGATCCTGACGAGCAGCCAGTGCCTGCGGGAGATCAGCGGCAGCGGGGGCCGGTCGCCGAGGATCCGCTTGAACAGCCACTCGATCCGGTCGGTGAGCGGGCGCGGGTCGAGGCCCTGCGCGCGCATCTGCCGGTCGAGGACGCCCTGGTGGGAGTAGGCGTGCACGGCCTCCTGGCCCATGAAGCCCTTGACCTCCTGGTACAGGCGCTCGTCGTCCTCGACGAGAGGGAGCGCCTGCTTGTAGACGTGCACGAACCACCGTTCGCCGGCGGGCAGCAGGAGGTGCAGCACGTTGATGAAGTGCGTGGCGACCGGCTCGTCCGGGATCCAGTGCAGCGGCGTGTCCGCCCAGTCGAACTTCACCCGCCGGGGGGTGATGACGGGGTGCCGCTCGTCGATCTCGCTCATGTCCGCCCCTACAATTGGACTTGCGATCCAATATGCTGACGGCCGAGGCCCGGGTCAAGAGCGATCCGGGCCCGCCGGGCGTGATCTATGTCGCGGGGGCGAGGACGACGTCGACGGTCAGGGCGGCGGGCGCGTCCTCCAGGGTGAGCTCGGCGATCCGCCCGGCCGCGGCCAGGTCCGGCCGCGCGATCCGCATGACCTCGGCACCGCGGACGACCGCGCGGGACACGTCGGCGCGCATCGACGCCTTCGCCTCCGACTTGGCCTTGCGGACCTGCCGGAGCGCCTCGCCCGTCGCCGTGAGGACCGCCGGGTCGCCGCCCCGCGGCAGCTCGGCGGCGGACGGCCAGGCCGCCGCGTGCACCGACCCGCGCCGCCACCACGACCAGACCTCCTCGGTCACGAACGGCAGGACGGGCGCGAACAGCCGCAGCAGGACCGACAGCGCCGTGCGCAGCGCCGCCCGCGCGGACTGCGCCTCCGGGCCGTCGCCGTAAGCGCGCGCCTTGACCAGTTCCAGGTAGTCGTCGCAGAACTCCCAGAAGAACCGCTCTGTGCGTTCCAGGGCGCGCGCGTAGTCGTAACCCTCGAAAGCCTCCGTCGCCTCGTCGACGACACCGGACAGCGCCGCCAGCATCGCCCGGTCCAGCGGCTCGGAGACCGCCGCGTCCACAGAGACCTCCCCCAGGCCCAGAACGAACTTCGAGGCGTTGAGGATCTTGATAGCGAGGCGGCGGCCGACCTTGATCTGGCCCGTGTCGAACGCCGTGTCGGTGCCGGGACGCCCGCTCGCCGACCAGTAGCGGACCGCGTCGGAGCCGTACTCGCGCAGCAGGTCGATCGGCGTGACGACGTTCCCCTTCGACTTCGACATCTTCTTGCGGTCCGGGTCGAGGATCCATCCGGACAGCGCGGTGCCCTTCCACGGCAGCGAGCCGTGTTCGAGATGCGAGCGGACGACCGTGGAGAACAGCCACGTCCGGATGATGTCGTGCGCCTGGGGACGCAGGTCGTAGGGGAAGACCCGGGCGAACAGGTCGGTGTCGTGCTCCCAGCCGCCCGCGATCTGCGGAGTCAGCGACGACGTCGCCCACGTGTCCATCACGTCGGGGTCGCCGGCGAAACCGCCCGGCCTGCCGCGCCGGTCCTCGGTGAAGCCCGGCGGGACGTCGGACGAGGGGTCGACCGGCAGCGCGTCCTCGGACGGGACGATCGGCTCGCCGTACACCGGCTCGCCGGAGTCGTCCAGCCGGTACCAGACCGGGATCGGCACGCCGAAGAACCGCTGCCGCGAGATCAGCCAGTCGCCGTTCAGGCCCTCGACCCAGTTCTCGTAGCGGGCCCGCATGTAGCCGGGGTGCCACGCCAGCTCACGACCGCGGGCGAGGAGCTCCGCGCGGACGCCCTCGTCACGGCCGCCGTTGCGGATGTACCACTGCCGGGTCGTGACGATCTCCAGGGGCTTGTTGCCCTTCTCGTAGAACTTCACCGGCCGGCTGATCTTGCGGGGCTCGCCGTCCAGGTCGCCGGACTCGCGCAGCAGTTCGACCACGCGCTCCTTGGCGGAGAAGACCGTCTTGCCGGCCAGCTCGCCGTAGGGCCGCGCGGGGACGCCCTGCGGCGGGTCGGCGGCGAGCCGGCCGTCCCAGTCGATGATCGCGCGGGTGGGGAGATTCAGCTCCCGCCACCACGTGACGTCCGTGATGTCGCCGAACGTGCAGATCATCGCGATGCCGGAGCCCTTGTCGGGCTCGGCCAGCCGGTGCGCGACGACCGGGACGTCCACGCCGAAGAGCGGCGTGCGGACGGTCGTCCCGACCAGCTCCCGGTACCGCTCGTCGTCGGGATGCGCGACGAGCGCGACGCACGCCGGCAGCAGTTCGGGCCGCGTCGTCTCGATGTAGACGGGACGCTCGTCGCCGTGGAAGCGGATCCGGTAGAACGCGCCGGGATGCTCGCGGTCCTCCAGTTCGGCCTGCGCGACGGCGGTGCGGAACGTGACGTCCCACAGTGTCGGCGCCTCGGAGACGTACGCCTCGCCCCGCGCCAGGTTCCGCAGGAAAGCGCGCTGGGACGCCGCCCGGGAGACATCCCCGATGGTCGTGTAGAGGTGGTTCCAGTCGACCGACAGGCCGACCTGGCGCCACATTTCCTCGAACGCCTTCTCATCGACCTCCGTGAGCCGTTCGCACAGTTCGATGAAGTTGCGCCGGGACACCGGGAGCTGCCGTTTCGGGTCCGGCTCGGCGGGCGGCTCATAGTCCGGGTCGTACGGAAGGGACGGGTCGCAGCGGACTCCGAAATGGTTCTGCACCCGGCGCTCGGTGGGCAGCCCGTTATCGTCCCAGCCCATCGGGTAGAAGACCGCCCGACCGCGCATGCGGTGGAACCGCGCGACGGTGTCGGTGTGGGTGTAGGAGAAGACGTGGCCGACGTGGAGGGACCCGCTCACGGTGGGCGGCGGGGTGTCGATCGAGTAGACCTCGGCGCGCGGCCGCGTCCGGTCGAAGCGGTAGACGCCCTTGTCCTCCCAGACGCGTACCCATTTGTCCTCCAGGCCGTCCAGGGAGGGCTTCGGAGGGACGTTCGGGATACGCGGCTGCTCTGTCATGAACCAATCGTATTGACATCCACCCAGGACGCATGCCGATTAACGGGGCTGGAGGACGGTGCCGACGCGCTATCACCTCCGCCGCCGGGGGCGGGCCGTTCCGGTAGCGTCGGAGACGACAGGACGAGTGGAGGACGAATATGGCGGACAAGGGCGACATCGGCTGGCGGGTGATGGCCGGCGCGGCGGCATTCGCGGGCGGCTTCGTCGCGAAGAAAGTGATCACGCTGGCCTGGAAGAAGAGCACCGGCAAGGAGCCGCCGACGAATCCCGAGTCCCCGGACGTCGCGCTGACGGAGGCGCTCGGATGGGCCGTGGTGATGGGCGTCGGCATGGAGATCGCGCGCCTGCTCGCCACCCGCGCCGCCGCCCGCCAGTGGGCCAAGGGCACCGGAGAGCTGCCGTCCCACCTCAAGGCGGACGTCTGACCCCGGCTCCGGCTAGGACGTGAGGCCGCGGGTGTCGTCGCCGGGAAGCCGCGGCGGGATGCCGGCGGCCTCACGCAGGTCGTTGCGGACCTTCGTCGCCAGGACCCGGGTCGCGGAGCGGTTGAGCGCCGCGCCCGCGGCGGCGCCGGTGAGGAAGGGGCCCATGGTGCCGAGGGTGCGGCCGAAGGTGCGGAGCATGCGCTTGCGCAGGGCGGACTTGGCGGCCGTCCCGAGAGCACTGGTGAGGGAGCCGGTCTCCAGGGGGTTGACACCGCGCTGCCGGGCCCAGGACGTCACGAACGCGGCACCGCGGGCGGTGCCGTTGCCCTGGACGCGCAAGCCGTACACCTCGTGCAGCTCGGCGATCATCTTGACCTCGATGGCCGCGACGACGAGCGTCTCGGCGGCGAGCTGGGCGGGCGCCGTGAGCAGGAGCGGCGGCGCCGCGAACTCCACCGCGGCGAGCGCGCCGCCGGCCGCGCCGACTGCGGTGGTGCCGTTGCCGGCCACCTTGACGATCCGGTCGGCGAGCTCCTCGCCCATCAGCCCGTGATGGTGCGCCTGCAGGGTCTCCAGGTCGCGGATCGGAATGTGCGGGGCGGCCTCCACGAGCAGGTCGGCGAGCCACCTGCCGCGCCCGACACCCGCGGCGCCCACTCTGCGGGCGCTCTGGCCGAGCAGTCTGGCCAGTCGCCCGAGCAGGCGGCCGCGGGTCTCGCGGTCCATGTCCTCGTCGGCGGTGAGCCGGCCGATCAGCTCACCGAGCTCCGTGGAGCCGTCGCCGGGCGCCGGCTCCACCTCGTCATCACGTTTCTCCAGATCTCCCGTCACCCCGCGGCCACTCCCGGTCAGGCGGCGCACTCGCGGCAGATCGGCCGGCCGTTCTTCTCGGTGGCCAGCTGGCTGCGGTGGTGCACCAGGAAGCAGCGCGTGCAGGTGAACTCGTCGGCCTGCCGCGGAACCACCCGGAAGGTGAGCTCCTCGTTCGACAGGTCGGCGCCGGGCAGCTCGGCGACCTCACCGGCGTCCAGGTCCTCGTCGATGATGCTGGCGGCCTTGTCGGCCCGCCGGGCCTGGAGCTCCTGGAGGCTGTCCTCGCTCAGGTCGTCGTCTGTCTTGCGTGGGCTGTCGTAGTCGGTCGCCATCTTCTATCTCCATCCCCCTCAGTGCTTTATGCGCCCCGTCGCGCGGATCTAACGCTCGGGGGACCGTTCTTGTGCCCGATCCGGGCCGGAAATTCTGTCACGGTTGGTGACCTGCGACACACGAGGCGCGACCGTTCCCACGAGTGACACCCATCACCCGGATCCTTCCTCGTACTGTGTCTTCCGTCACATACCCGGCGGATGTCACGGCCCTGGTCCGGGGGCCGGGACGCCTGCCGGGGATCCCGCGGCGGCGGGGATCATATCGGTCCCGGGGGCGTTCCGCGCGCCGACCGGCCCGGCGCGGCGGGACGGCCTGATCCGGCTACCGGAACACCGAACCAGACGCTTCGGTGAAACGTCTGAACTAACGCGATATCGTGCCCGCCTGAGGTTGGGGGGCGGGCCCCCTGCGGGGGCAGCCCGGCGATCGCCGGCGCGAGACCCCGGGGCGGGTCCCGCGCACAATGTCGCAGACATCACTGCGGGTCACTGGAGGGTCAGATGCCGGATGCCGCTCCGCTGGAGCCGGGCGATCCTAGGGCACTCGGACAGTACGAGGTCATCGGACGGCTGGGGGCCGGCGGTCAGGGCGCCGTCTTCCTGGGCAAGGCGCCCGGAGGAGAGTACGTCGCGGTCAAGCTGCTGCACGCGCAGATGGCCAACGATCCGGCCGCGCGTGCCCGGTTCACCCGCGAGGTGGCGGCGGCGCAGAAGGTCGAGCCCTTCTGCACGGCCCGGGTGCTGGAGGCCGACGTCCAGGGCGACCAGCCCTACGTCGTCAGCGAGTTCATCGACGGGCCCTCGCTGCACGACGTGGTCGCGCACGACGGGCCGCGCGGCGCCGCCGAGCTGGAACGGCTCGCGATCGGCACGGTGACCGCGCTCGCGGCCATCCACGAGGCCGGCATCGTGCACCGCGACTTCAAGCCGAACAACGTCATGCTGGCCTCGGACGGCCCGCGCGTCGTCGACTTCGGTATCGCCCGGACGGTCAACTCGCAGGAGAGCGCCGTCACCGCCACCGGCATGGTGGTGGGCACGCCCGGCTACCTGGCGCCCGAGCAGCTCACCGGCGCGCCGCTGACGCCGGCCGTGGACATCTTCGCCTGGGGCGCGACCATGGTGTTCGCCGCCACCGGGCAGTCGCCGTTCGAGGCCGACACGCTGCCGGTCATCATCAACCGGATCCTCAACGAGGAGCCCGACCTGTCCGCGCTGCCCGCGGGGCCGCTGCGCGACCTGGTCGGACGCTGCCTGTCCAAGGACGCGGGCCTGCGCCCGCCGGCCCCGCAGCTGCTGCTGAACCTCCTCGGCCACGTCGGCGCCGCGCCGGCCGGCCAGGGCGGCGGCCAGGAGGAACTGCTCAACCAGGGCACCCGGATCGCCTCGCAGCTTCCGCCGCCGCCCCCGGTGCCGCCGGCGCCGCGGCCCCAGCCGCAGCAGCAGCCGGTCACCCCGCCGCCCATGCCGCTGCACCAGGGCGGGATGGGCCCGGCCACGCCGCCGCCGCAGCCGATCACGCCGCCGCCGATGCCGATGTACCAGGGCGCGGCGATGCCGCCCCCGCCGCAGACGCAGCCGCGGGCGCCGATGCAGCAGCCGATCCCGCCGGGGCCGGGGTACGGGCCGCCGAAGCGGTCCAGCTCCGCCGGGCCGATCATCGCGATCGGCTGCGGCGCGCTGGCGCTGATCGTGATCCTTGTGGTCGTGGTGCTCGCCATCATCGGCGCCAACAGCGACGACGACCCGCCGACGCCTCCCTACACCCCGCCGAACACCTACACGCCGAGCGAGACGCCGACGACGTCGACGACCGGCGGGCTGCTCGGGAACTTCACGGGCACCGGGAACCAGCCGGGCGCCGGCGCCGGCCACACCTCGTTCAACGCCAAGTTCTCCCTGCTGTACTCCAGCGGCGTCGCGACCTACACCTACCCGTCCGGATCCCAGTCGACGTGCTACACGCGGCTCTCGCTGATCTCCGGTGACGAGAGCAGCTCGAAGGTCGAGTACCGGGAGACCCCCTTCGCGGGCATGGATCCGAAGGAGTGCGCGGCCGGCTACGTGACGTTCATTCCCTCGTCCGGCGTCTCGATGCGGTGGGAGTGGCGCACCGTCCAGTCCGACCCGAGCCCGACGGCGTACGGGACCGTGTCCAAGTCATGACGGACGTCGCCCCTCTCCGTGAGGGCGACCCGTCCCGGCTGGGCGCTTACCGGCTGACCGGCCTCCTCGGGGAGGGCGGTCAGGGTGCCGTCTACCTCGGGGAGGACGAGCCGGGCCACCGGGTCGCCGTGAAGCTGCTGCACGCGCGCTTCAGCGGCGACCCGAAGGCCAGGTCCCGGTTCGCGGCCGAGGTCGACGTCGCCAAGCGCGTGTCGGCGTTCTGCACGGCCCGCGTCCTGGACTCCGACGTCGAGGGCGACCGCCCGTACATCGTCAGCGAGTACATCGACGGCCCGCCGCTGTCGCAGGTGCTGTCCGCGGAGGGCCCTCGGCGGGGCGCCGACCTGGACCGGCTGGCGATCGGCACGATGACGGCGCTCGCCGCGATCCACCAGGCGGGGGTCGTGCACCGCGACTTCAAGCCCGCCAACGTGCTGCTCGCGCCGGACGGCCCGCGGGTGATCGACTTCGGCATCGCCCGGGCGCTGGACGCGACCGGGACGATGTCGAGCACGGCCGTCGGCACGCCCGCCTATATGGCGCCCGAGCAGATCTCCGGGTCGCGGGTCGGGCCGGCGGCGGACGTGTTCTCCTGGGGCGCGACGATGGTGTACGCGGCCACCGCGCGCCCGGCGTTCGGGCAGGACTCGATCCCCGCGGTCATGCACCGCATCCTCAACATGGCGCCGGATCTCGGCGCCCTTCCCGAGCCGCTGCGCGGGATCGTGGCGAACTGCCTCAGCAAGGACCCGGCGCTGCGTCCCGCGTCCCAGCAGGTCCTCGCGCACCTGCTGGAGCTGGCGGGGAGCCTGCCGCAGCCGGGCGCCCCGGAGGACGGCGAGGCCGCCGTGATGCTGACGCAGGGCGCCCAGACGGCGGCCATGGAGTCCGCACGGCTGCGCGCCCTGGGGGCGCCCTCGCCGTTTCCGCCCGGGCCGAACACGCCGCCGCAGATGCCCGGCGGGCCCGTGCCCGGCGTTCCGCTCCCGGGGCCTCCGCCTCCGGGCGGGAACATGCCCGGGATGGCGCCCGGGGCCGCGTGGTCCCCTCCCGTCCCGCCGCACAACGGAAACGGCGGGTCCACCTGGCCGTCCGGTCCGGGCGGCGGCCTCACCCACCCGGGCGGGACCGGAGGCAAGGGCGGTGGGCGGGGCATCGGGGTGCTCGCGAGCGTGGGCGGCGCCGGGCTGGCCGTGCTGACGCTCGCCGCCGCTCTGGCCTGGGTCCAGTTCCGCGGGAACGGCGAAGGCGACACGACCACCGCGCGCGGGCGGATCGGCGGGACGCTGCCGATGGCGATGTCCGCACCGACCACCACGGACGGCGAGATCGACCCGTCGCACGCCTACGGCGGCACCGAGCGGTTCCTCACCAAGCAGCTGTTCACCGGCCTCACCGAGGTCGGCCCCGACGGCGCCGCGCGCAACCGCCTCGCCACCGGGATCAAGCCGGACGCGGAATGCCGGCGCTGGACCATCACGATCAAGAGCGGCACGTCCTTCGGCAACGGCGAGCCCGTCGACGCGCAGGCGTTCGCCCGCGGCTGGGCGCGCAGCGCGGCGGCGAAGGACGGCCCTGCGTCCTACCTGATGAACGACATCGAGGGATACCCCTCGGCGCCGGACGACGGGACCGGAAATCTGCCGGGGGTCAAGGTGGTGTCGGGCACCGCCTTCGAGGTGAGCCTGACCCAGCCCAACTGCGACTTCGGGGCGCGGCTGTCGGAGCCGGTGTTCATGCCCGTACCGCGGGAGGCGGGCAGGGCGGACAACACGACGTTCAACACCCGTCCCGTCGGCAACGGGCCGTTCACGCTGAAGGACTACCGCAAGGACGCGTCGGTCTCGCTCGTCCGCAACGACTCCTGGGCGTTCGGCAAGGCCAAGCTGGACGGCGTCACCGTCATGCTCAGCAGCGACGACGCCAAGGGGCGCGCCGCGTACACGGCCGGCGAGGTGGACTGGTACACGGTGGGCACCGAGCTGCTGTCGTCGACTTCGAGGACCGGCCTCGTCTCCCGCCCCGTGCCGTTCACCAGGATGCTCGTCCCGATCACGGCCAGGGGCCCGATGAAGTCGCGGGAGGCGCGGGAGGCCGTCTCCTACGCCATCGACCGTGCCCAGCTCAGCGCGAGGCTCGGCGGCTTCTCCAAGCCGGCGCACGGGATCGTCCCGGTGCCGATCCCCGGGTTCGGCAAGCCCGGGCCCTGCCCGTCCTGCGACAAGACGGATCCGGACAAGGCGAAGACGCTCGCCACACAGGCCGGGCTCAAGACGGGCACGGCGATCCGGATCTACTTCCGGCAGTCGCCCGTCGACCAGCGCCTCGCCGAGGTCGTCAGCGCGCAACTGAAGTCGGTGCTCGGTCTGCAGGTCGAGATGAAGGCGTATCCGATCGCCGACTTCACGAAGTACCGCGACGAGGTCACCTCCGGCGACGCGTCCGGGCTGGCCTTCCTCCCCTACGGCCCCGACTACCCGGGGGCTTACACGATGCTGTGGCCGCTCCTGGGCGGCGGCTCGACGGGCAGCACGGACCCCTTCTACAACCTGGGCAAGTGGAAGAACGCCAGTTTCGACGGGCTGATGTCCGGCGCCCTCAAGAACACGTCGCCCGGCGGCCGCACCGTCGCGTTCCAGCAGGCCGAGAAGCTGGCGCTGAGCGACCTGGCCGTCATCCCGCTCCTGAACGACGGCCGTGTCGCCGCCGCCCGGCCCGGCAGGTACACCGGGCTCGGGATGGACTACGACGGCGACCCGACCGTGGCGACCGCCGCCCTCAAATAAGGGAGGCGGTCGCGGCCGGTCAGCCCGGCGGGAGGCGGACGGTGACGATCAGCCCGCCGCCCGGGCGCGGCGCCGCGTACACGGCGCCGCGGTGCGCCAGGACCACCGAGCGGACGATCGACAGGCCGAGGCCCGCGCCCTTGGACGACTCGACCCGGTCGGCGTTCAGCCGCCGGAACGGCTCGAACAGCCGCTCCACCTCGTAGGCGGGCACGACGGGACCGGTGTTCTCGACCTGGACGGTGGCGTAGCCCTCCAGCATGCCGGTGCGGATCCACAGCTCGCCGCCGTCTTCGGCGTTGTGCTTGATCGAGTTCTCGACGAGGTTGGAGACCAGGTGCTCCAGCAGGACCGGGTCGCCGAGCGCGGCCCCCGGAGTCAGCTCCGGGTGGACGGCCACGTCGTTGTCGTGGTCGCGGCGGGCGGACTGCTCCAGCACCGCCGCCGCCACCTCGGCCAGGTCGACCGGCGTGCGGGTGGTCAGCTCCCGCTCGCTGCGGGCCAGCAGCAGGAGCCCCTCGATGAGCCGCTCGTGCCGGGCGTTGGTCGCCAGCAGCGTCCGGCCGACGGCGCGCAGGTCGTCCGACACCTCGGGGTCGCCGAGCGCCACCTCCAGCAGCGTCCGGTTGATCGCGAGCGGGGTGCGCAGCTCGTGCGAGGCGTTCGCGACGAACCGGCGCTGCGAGTCGAACGCCTGGCCGAGCCGCTCCAGCATCGCGTCGAAGGTGTCGGCCAGCTCCTTGATCTCGTCGTCCGGGCCCTCCAGCGCGATCCGCTCGTGCAGGGTGCTCTCCGACAGCCGGCGCGCGGTGGTGGTGACCCGCTGCAGCGGGCCGAGCGCGCGGTCGGCGACGAACCAGCCGAGCACCAGGGTGATGACCCCCACCCCGCCGAGCGCGAGCAGCGACCGCCCGACCAGCTGCTTCATCGTCTGCTCGACGAACTGGCGCTGCAGCTCGGCCGCCTCCGAGTCGGAGATGCCGAAGCCGATCACCTTGACGTTGCCGAGGATGTTGGCCACCAGCACCGACATCACGAACAGCAGGAGCGCGCCGGCCATGAAGAACAGCAGCCCGTACAGGAGGGTGAGGCGCAGCCGCACGCTCATCCGGCCGGGCATCGTCCCGCGCCACATGCCCGTCGCGGCCGGGTACGGCTGCGGGACCTGCTGCGGGCCGGGGCGCCGCCACCGGCCGCTCCGCCGGGCCCCGCCCGCCTCGCCGTTGCTCGCGCCGTTGCTCGCGCCGTCGCCGGGGAGGGCCGTCGGCTGGGTCGCCTGGACGCCGTTCTCGCCCGTGGTGCCGGCGCCGGTGTCGCCGATCGCCGGTCCCGGCGCGGCCGCGTTCGCGTCCGGCCCGTCCGGGCGGTTCTGGGGTACGGATTCCTCGGTCACAGGCGGTATCCCACTCCGGGCACGGTCTCGATCACCGGGGGGTCGCCGAGCTTCTTGCGCAGCGTCATCATCGTGACCCGGACGACGTTGGTGAACGGGTCGATGTGCTCGTCCCATGCCTTCTCCAGGAGGTGCTCGGAGCTGACGACGGCTCCGTCCGCGCTGAGCAGCACCTCCAGCACCGCGAACTCCTTGCGGGTCAGCTCGACCGGGCGGCCGTCCCGGGCGACCTCGCGGCGGGCCGGGTCGAGGGTGATCCCGGCGCGCTCCAGGACGGGCGGCAGCGGCGCGGCGGCGCGCCGGCCGAGGGCCCGCACCCGGGCGATCAGCTCGGCGAACGCGAACGGCTTGGCCAGGTAGTCGTCGGCGCCGATGGACAGGCCCTCGACCCGGTCGTCCAGCTCACCGGCCGCCGTCAGCATGATGATCCGCGCCGGGTAGCGCAGGGCGACGAGCTGCTTGCAGACGTCGTCGCCGTGGACCTTGGGCAGGTCCCGGTCGAGCACGATCACGTCGTACTCGTTGACGCCGGCCCGCTCCAGCGCGCCCGCGCCGTCGTAGGCCACGTCCACGGCCAGCGTCTCCCTGCGCAGGCCGGTGGCGATCGCGTCGGCGAGCACACGCTCGTCCTCGACGACTAGAACACGCACAGGGTCCCCCTCCTCGCCGGGGCACGCCGCCCCGGGCTTCCTACATGCCCGCTTCACATATGCCATGGGAGCCGTAAGACGCCCGTAAGCAGCTGTTCCGCTCGTTGTACGCCTGGACCGGTACCTTGCGGACGCAAGAATCCGCGAAAATTGCATCGGTGGACAGGTTTATCTCCAGCCTAGGTCTGGGTAGGCCTGGGCAGGATCCGGGAGGAGGCCTATGGGCGAGTTGTCACGCATGATCCAGCAGCGGCTCGACGACGCGTACGCGTCGCTGCGGAGCGCCCACGCAGACGGCGACAGCTACCTGGCGGACATTCGCCAGGAGGAGATCAACGATCTGCGCCGGATCGCAGCGAACAACGACATCGGCGTCGAACCACCCCGCTGCGACTGACCCGCCTTATCGCGTGGCGCGACCCGAAACGGGGAGCCCGGGACCACTCCCGTCCCGGGCTCCCCGTTTCCCTTCAGTCTCTGGCCGGGTCCAGGGGCGCCAGGAGGTCGTGCAGGGCCTCGAAGGTGCCCGGTCCGGCGGCGATGGTCAGCTCCGGTCCCGGGGCCGTCCCGTGCAGGCCCTCGACGCGCCCGCCCGCCTCCTGGACGATCAGCCCGCCGGCGGCGATGTCCCACGCCTGGACGCCGCGCTCGTAGTAGGCGTCGGCCCGCCCGGCCGCGAGGGAGCACAGGTCCACGCAGCAGGAGCCGCCCCGCCTGATGTCGCGGATGTTCGGCAGCACCCCGGTGAGGACCTCCGCCTGCCGGGCCCGCCGTCCCGCCGCGTAGCCGAACCCGGTGGACACGAGCGCCCTGCCGAGCGGCACGTGCTCGTTCACGCGCAGCCGGCGCGTGCCGGACGCGGTGTGCTGGAAGGCGCCGCCGCCGCGCACCGCCGTGTACGACTCGCCGCGGCGCGGTATCCCGATGGCGCCGGCGACGACCTCGCCGTCCACCTCGGCGGCGATGCTGACCGCCCAGTCGGGCAGGTCGTAGAGGTAGTTCACGGTCCCGTCGATCGGGTCGACCACCCAGCGGACGCCGCTGCCCCCGGCCCGGGTGCCGCCCTCCTCGCCGAGGAAGCCGTCGTCGGGGCGGACCGCCCGGATCCGCTCGATGATCAGCTGCTCGGCGGCCCGGTCCATCTGGGTGACGACATCGGTCGGGGACGACTTGGTCTGGACGACGTCCGGGCCGTCCGCCGGGCGCTCGTCGATCAGCATCCGGCCGGCCTCGCGGACGGTCGCCGCGGCCAGTTCCAGCAGTTCCTCGTCCAGACTCATGAACTCTCTTCCAGAAGGTGGCGGGGCAGCGCGGCGAAGCGCGGGTCGGTTCCGGGCGTGGCGGCCCGCGCGAACGCGAGCCCGAGTTCGGCCGCCCGTCCCGCGGCCTCGACGTCGAGGTCGTACTTGACCTCCATGTGGTCGGAGACGAAGCCGATCGGCACGACCGCGACGGCGCGTACGCCTTCGCCGTGCAGTTTCTCCAGGTGGTCGGTGATCTGCGGTTCCAGCCACGGCTGGCTCGGAGGTCCGCTCCGGCTCTGGTAGACGAGATCCCACGACTCGCCGGAGGCCTTCCGCGCGACCGTCTCAGCGGCCTTCTCCAGCTCTGCGACGTACAGCTCGCGGTTGGGCTGGGAAAGCGGCACGCTGTGCGCGGTGAAGACCAGCCGCGCGCCGTCCGGGAGGCGGCTCAGCGCGTCCTTCGCCGCGTCCACGAACGGGTCGACGAAGCCGGGCCGGTCACAGTAGACGGGCAGCTTGTCGATCTCGGGAGCGCCCGGGACCTCTTCACGCGCACGCGCGATGTCGTTGAGGTACTGGTCGTTCGTGGAGTAACCGCTGTACGCGGACGTGACGAACGCGGCCGCGCGCCGGATCCCGTCCTCCTTCATCTGCCGGACGGTGTCGGCTAGGTACGGAGTCCAGTTCCGGTTGCCCCAGTACACGGGCAGGTCCACGCCGTGGGCCGCGAGGTCGGATTCGATCGCGGACTTGAGATCCCGGCACAGCTGGTTGATCGGGCTGACCCCGCCGAAGAGGTGGTAGTGCTCCCCGACCTTCTCCAGGCGTTCCCTGGGGATGTTCCGGCCGCGGGTGACGTTCTCCAGGAACGGGATCACGTCCTCGGGCCCCTCCGGCCCCCCGAAGGACAGCAGAAGCAACGCGTCGTAGGACGTCATGCCCCCATCCAACCAGCCCCCGCCCGCCGCCCGGTCAAGGGTCTAGTCGTAGCGGGCCTGGTAGGCCCGGGCCAGGTTGAGGACCTTCTGGACGTACCAGTCCGCGTGGTTGTAGCGCCATATCGCGGTGTAGAGCTGTTTGCCGCCTCTTCCCGCGCCGTTCGAGCACAGGTATTTGGCCGCTCCCGGGATGGCGTCGTAGGGGTTCATGATGTCGGCCTTGCCGTCCCTGTCGCCGTCCACACCGAACGACTTCCACGTCGAGGGCAGGAACTGCATCGGGCCGAGGGCGCCCGCGCTGGAGAGGCCGGCGTTGCGCCCGTGGTCGCTCTCGACCTGGCCGATCGCGGCGAGCACCGTCCAGGACAGGCCCGGGCAGCTGGTGGCCGCCTGCTTGTACAGGTCCAGATAACTTCCCGGACGGCCGCCGTCGGCGGGCGTCTGGTACTTGCCGTCGTGCAGGTTCAGCACGCTCGTGCCGGAGCCGAGGACCTTGCCGACGGCCTTCACGACCTTGGCCGGGCTCACCCCGGGCGCGTTGACGAGGAGCGCCACGTTGGGCACGAGGCCCATCTCGCCGCCGGACTTCCCGCTGACGAGCATGTCGATGCCGGGCAGGCCGAGGGGTCCGGAGCCGCCCATCGTCAGCCTCGGCATCGTCCGGCCCACCACCGGGTACTGGTAACCGCGAGTGAGCTGGAGCTGCTCCGCGGCGGCCGGCGACACCACGAACCGGTCCCCCGCCAGCGCCTCCCAGAGGCCGGTGTTCTTCGCCGTCCCGGGCGGCGTCCACGATCGGAAGGCCGACGGGTCCACGGCGAACGCGTTCACCTGGCGGCCCTGGAGCTGGACGGCGCCCCCGGCGACCGCCATCACGTCCTTGACCCGGCCGAGCCGGGCTATCCGCTTGATCTTGGCGGCGGGGATCGAGCCGGTGCCGACCGCGAGCACGTCCGGCGGCACGACGCGGCGCAGCGGCGCGACCTGGCCGCCGGTGGCCACGTTGACCGGATCGCCCGGCACGCTGGGCGGCGCCTCCTGCGGCGTGTCCGACGCCGCGGGCTCCGCCTTCTGCGTCGTCAGCGCCGCGTAGACGCCACCGGAGGTGCTGGCGACGGCGAGCACGGCGATGCCGCCGGCGAGGAACGGCAGCGCCCGGCCGCCCCGCCGCCTGCCCGGCCGCGTCCCGGTGCGCGGTGCTGAAGGAGGAGCCACACCATTTCCCAACGAGTATCGCTACGGACGGTTACCCTGCCGTGGTTACCGGATCGTACGGTATCGCCGGATCTGTGCCCCGTGCCCGGCCATCAAAAAACGTGAACTTTCCTCACGATCGAATCCTGAGTAGAGTCACCGCATGTCCCCCGTGACGAACCAGAAGTGGCAGAACTGGGCGGGAAACCAGCAGGCCACGCCGCGCCGCGTCGCGACACCGCGCACCGCCGGAGAGGTGGCAGCGGCCGTCCGGTCGGCCGCCGGCGACGGCCTCACGGTCCGCATGACCGGCACAGGACACTCCTTCACCGGCGCCGCCGTCGCCGAGGGCGTCCTGCTCCGTCCCACCGCGCTCACCGCGGTCCGCTCCGTGGACACGGCGAGCGGGCTCGTCACCGTCGAGGCGGGGCTCCCGCTGCACGCGCTCAACCGCGTCCTGGACGAGCACGGTCTCGCGCTGGCCAACATGGGCGACATCCAGGAGCAGACCGTCGCGGGCGCCCTGCAGACCGCCACTCACGGCACCGGACGCGACGCCGCCGGGCTCGTCTCCCAAGTCGCCGCCCTGGAACTCGTCCTGGCGGACGGCACGATCGTCACGTGCTCGCGGGAAGAACGTCCCGACCTGTTCGACGCGGCCCGCGCGGGACTCGGCGCGCTCGGCATCGTCACCGCCATCACCTGGCAGACCGTCCCGGCGTTCGTCCTGCGTGCGCAGGAGGAGCCGATGAAGTGGGACGAGGTCCTCGCGCGCGTGGACGAGTTCGACGCCGCCAACGAGCACTTCGAGTTCTACTGGTTCCCGCACACCGAGGGCTGCCTGACCAAGCGCAACAACCGCGTCGAGGGTCCCACCCAGCCGCTGTCCACGTTCAGGCACTGGCTGGACGACAGGTTCCTGTCCAACACGGTCTTCGAAGCCGTCAACAAGGTCACCCACCTGGCCCCGGCCACGACGCCCTTCGTGAACGGCATCTCCGCCAAGGCGCTCGGTGCCCGCAGCTACAGCGACACCTCGTACAAGGTCTTCACCAGCCCGCGAACGGTCCGCTTCAAGGAGCAGGAGTACGCGATCCCGCGCGAGGAACTCGTCCCCGCGTTGCGTGAGCTCCGCTCCCTGTTCGTCAAGAGGGACTGGCGGATCAGCTTCCCCATCGAGGTCCGGCTGCTCCCCCGTGAGGACGCGTGGCTGTCCATGGCGCACGGGCGCCAGAGCGCGTTCATCGCCGTGCACGTGTATCACCGCGACCCGCACGACGACTACTTCCGCGGCGTCGAGGAACTCCTGACCACGCTCGGCGGCCGCCCCCACTGGGGCAAGCTGCACACCCGCGACGCCGAGTATCTGGAGAAGGCGTATCCGAGGTTCGGCGACTTTCTCGCCCTGCGCGACCGGCTCGACCCGGACCGCCGCTTCGCCAACCCGTACACGAGGCAGGTCTTCGGCGAGTAGGGGCCCGCAGCGTCAAGCACGGCGGCCCCGTTCCACCCCCCGAGGCACGGTGTGGAAAAGGATGCACAAGAATCGGGCAGGGCGACCCCTCGCCGGTCGCGACACCGGCAAGCTTGGGCAGGTGCCCCCTTCGACCTCGTGAAGGGGGCTTCGAGAGCGGCGATGTTCGGACATGCCGGGTACGGTGCTGGCAGCAGGTGTGTCCGAAAGAGAGACTCGGGAACCCGGGGGAAGGGCACGCATGCGCCCTCGGTGGGCATCGGACGGCCGACCGTTGAGAGCACGGTCGGTGCGGTCCGGCGTCCTCCGTGCCATATGGACAGGGCAGGAAGGACACGCATGCAGGAGCTGCGCCTCGTCGCGGTCAGCGAGGACGGTACGTACCTCGTCCTGGCCACCGCGGGCCGAGGCACCCGGTTCACCCTGCCCGTCGACGACCGGCTCCGCGCCGCGGTCCGTGGGCACTTCTCCCGCCTCGGCCAGTTCGAGATCGAAGTGGAGAGTCCCTTGCGCCCCAAGGAGATCCAGGCCCGCATCCGGTCCGGGGAGACCGCGGAGGAGATCGCCGAGTCGGCGGGCATCCCGGTCGAACGGGTCCGCTGGTTCGAGGGCCCGGTCCTGCAGGAACGCGAATACATGGCCCAGCAGGCGCAGCGCGTCGCCGTCCGCCGCCCCGGCGATTCCACCCCGGGCCCGCCGCTCGGCGAGACCGTCGAGGAACGCCTCGGCCGCGGCGGCGTCGACCTCGAAGAGGTCGAGTGGGACTCCTGGAAGTGCGAGGACAACACCTGGCGCGTCCGGCTGTCCTTCTTCGAGGGCGGCCGCCCGCACGCCGCCGAGTGGACCTTCGACCCGCGCCGCCGGCACGTCTCCCCGCTGGACGAGATCGCCGCCCGGCTCACCGCCGTCGAATGGGACGACGACGCCCTCTCCGACACCGTGACCCCGCTCGTTCCGCGCCGTCCCGCCATGAAGGTCGTCTCCAGCGACCGCGACGTGCCCGCCCGCGGCCTCCCCGCCGAGCCCGAGCAGCCCGGCGCCCCCGGGCCGCTCCGCGCCGCGGAGCCCCGCGAGTACCTCGTCGACCGCGGCCGCATGGCCGACCCCCGCCCCGCCTTCCGCGAGGCGTCCGAGGCCGCCCCCCTGCGCGAGGCCGCCCAGCCCCGCGCGACCGACCTTCCTCGGGAGACGGGCGCGCCCGGTGCGGGCACCGAGGGACGCGCGACCGCCCCGGCGAGTGTGCCCCGCCCCAGTGAGCCCCACGCCTCCGAAGCCGCCCGACCCGGCGGCACATCCGAGCCGCGCGAGACCGCTCAGCTCCGCGAAGCCGCACAGCCGCGCAGCGCGCCACCGGCACGCGACGCGTCCCGGACGCAGGAGAACGCACAGCAGCGCGAGGTGGCCAGAGGGCACGAGACGGCGCAGTCCCACGAGGGCTCCCAGCCGCGCGAAGACGCGCAGTCCCGCGCTGCCGTGGAGCTGCGCGACACGTCCGAACCACGCGACGTGGAACCGCACGAGGCCGCGGAGGCGTCCGAGGCATCGCAGGAGCTGGACGGGTTCCCGGCAGGCGAAGCCGCACAGCCGCGCAATGCGTCACAAGCACGCGACGATGCGCAAGAGGGCGACGCCTCCGACGCACACGAAACCTCTCGGCTTCGCGACACCTCCCAGGCATATGACGCGGCGGAGGTTCGCGATGCGGCGCGGGAAAGCGGCCGTATCCAGGTGGGCGAGGCCACAGAAGTCAGCGGTGCCGCTCATCCCGGAGAGATGACCGATTCCGACGAGGCCGCAGAGGCACCTGGCACGCCGTCGGAGCAGGAGACCGGCGAGGTCCGCGAGAGCCGGCGCGAGACCGCCCAAGCGGTCGGTGCCGGCGAACCGGTCGAGACGGTGCAGGAGGCTGAGGCGCCGCAGGCCGTCGATGCGGACGAGGTCGCCGGCGAGGAGAGCGGGCCGGCCGAGTCCGACGCGGAGCTCCCGGCGGCGGCCGCCACCCGGCCGGAGGCCGAAGCCGGCGGCCCGCGCCCCGACGAGGGGACGGAGGCCGCCGCGGACTCCGGTGCCGGTGCGCCGGCCGGCCCGCGGGAGCCGGGCGAGGGCAGGCCGGCGGCTCAGCGGCAGGCGCCGCGCCCGCCGGCCAAGAAGAAGCCGGCGAGCCGTCCGGCCATGCCCGCCGCTCAGGACAAGCCCGCCACCGGCTCGCCCGCGGCGGCGAGCGGGGAACCGGCGGCTCCGCAGCGGCCGGCGCGGCGGCGCAAGGCGAAGGGCAAGCGCGCTTCCGTCCCGTCCTGGGACGAGATCATGTTCGGCGCCCGGCGTCCCGAATAGCCGCGGACTCCGGGGCGGGCGGGCCGTCCAGGAACGGCGTCAGCCAGTCGGGGGTGATGGCGGTGGCGAGGGCCACCGCGTCCTCCTCGGACATGTCCGCCGCCGGGTAGCCGCCGTCGCCCGCGCCGACGGCGGCGAAGAGGGTGGCCAGGCCGAGCCTCCGCTGGAAGAGGGTCCGGCGGATCCGCCAGCCGACGATGGCGCTGTGCTCGACGACGACCTGCCGGCGTCGCAGCGAACCGGAGCGGACGCTCAGGCGCTCCCCGTCGGTGGCGTGGCCCAGCTGGCGGTAGCGGTCCAGCCCGAGCGGGACCGCCAGGACGGCGAAGGCCGCGAACACGTAGGCGACCAAGGGCTGGCCCGCGATGATCGCCAGGACCGCGATGCCGGCCGGGGGCGCCACCGCACGCGCGACGCGGCGGCTCCGCGCGGCCCGCGGGTGAGCGGTCAGCGGCCCCGGCACGTTGCCCGCGACGCGCGCGGCGAGGGCCTCGGCGACCGCGCGGGGTGAGGCGGGCAGGAGACGGCCGCGATGAGCCGCGTCCCCGAGACCGGTGATGAGCGCGCCGAGACGGGTGACGCCCGCCATCCGCTCGAAGGGGTTGTCGGTGAGTTCGACGCCGCGCAGCCGGCGGCGTTCGAGGGAGACGCTCCGGCGGGTGACGAGCCCGCGCTCGGCGACGACGGAGCCGTCCCGCTCGTGGACGGTGAAGTCCCAGTTGAAGAGGGTGAAGGCGATCACCGACATGACCGGCATGGCGACCAGCGTCAGGATGACCAGCGCGAGGACCAGCGCGGTGGGCAGGCCCACGACGTCGTGGCCGAGGTTCTCCACCCGTTCCCTCGTGATGAGGCCGAGGTCGTCGCCGAGGTTGTAGACCGTCCCTAGGAGGCTGCCCGCCAGCGCGAAGGGCGTCAGCAGGTAGGCGCCGCTGAGCGGGGCGTACACGTACCAGCGTCGCCGCATGCGCCCGAGGACGCGCTGCGGCGGAGCGGGCGCGTCCCGGGTGAGCAGGACGCGGCGGAGCCGCTCGGCCTCGTGGCGGGAGACCGCGTTGAGTTCGCCCTCCCCTCCGTCCGCGCCGGCGTCGATGTGGACGATCGCCAGCCCGAGCAGCCTGTGCGGAAGGGAGGAACTGATGTCCACACCCCGGATCCGGTCGCGCGGGATGCTCTTGACCGACCGTCCTATGAGCGCGCGCCGCAGTTCTATGCGGTCGTCATGGAGGACGTAGGTGAACGTCACCCAGTTGGCGACGTGGAAGAGCAGCCCGAAGGCCAGCCCCACGAGCGTGAAGTAGAACGCCGTGGACATCCCGCCGACGAGAAGGCCCGTGGCGCCGGCGGCGAGCAGGGCGACGAGTTCCCGGACGGCGCCGACGACGAACGTGAGGGGATGCAGCCGGAGGTTCACGTGGCGTCGTCGCGGAGGTCGTGCGCACGGTGCGCGAGGTCTTCGGCGAGGCGGGTCGCGACGTCCACGGGCAGGCCGGACACCTCCGAGGAGCCGGTGTGGGAGGCCGTGTTGACCTCGATGGTGGCGAGACCCAGCATCCGCTCGATCCAGCCCTGCTTGCTGTCGACGGTCTGGATGCGCCCCACGGGCACCAGCAGCCACTCGCGGCTGAACCAGCCCGTCCGGGTGTAGACGACGTCGGCGCTGACCTCCCAGCGGTGGACGCGGTAACGCCACACGGGCGCGACGGTCACCATCAGCAGTCCCGCGATGCCGACGACGTAGGGCAGCCAGCCGACCCGGCCGGTCAGCCAGCCGGGCAGCGCGTCCCAGCCGGAGTCGCCGACCCAGGCGGCCACGCCGAGGGAGAGACCGAACGCGAGCCCCCACACCAGCAGGTATTCGATCACCCAATGCGCGATGGCGCGGGGCGAGACACGGTGTGCGGGCGGCCGCAGACGCGGCGGGTGCGGCCCCCCGCCGTCCAGCTGGCGACTGCGCCGCACCGACGTCACACCGCGAGTTTAGAACGCCGCGGGCCCTCCCCCGCCGCCACGCGGGCCGGGACCGGCCGGAACCGGCGGCACGATCGCGGGACCGCCGGCGTTTTGTCAGTGGCGGCTGCGATGGTGGGAACGCGTCTCTCGTCCCCGGCGGCGCAGTGCCGAGGGCGGCGGAAAAACTGGATGCGCATCGCCCGGACACCGCATATTTTGGCTGGTTCCTCGGTCAGAGGGACACAGACGTCCGGCACCGAGTACCTAGGAGATCACATGACCTACGCGATCCAGGCCGACGGCCTGGAGAAGCGCTTCGGTGAGACCCAGGCGCTGGCCGGGGTCTCCCTCACCGCCGACCCCGGAACGGTTCTCGGCGTCCTCGGGCCCAACGGCGCGGGCAAGACGACCATGACCCGGATCCTCGCCACGCTGATCGAGCCGACCGGCGGCACCGCCCGGGTCGGCGGGTTCGACGTGGTGAAGGACGCGCACAAGGTGCGCCAGCTGATCGGCCTGACCGGCCAGTACGCCGGGGTCGACGAGATGCTCACCGGCACCGAGAACCTCGTCCTCATCGGACGGCTGCTCGGGATCTCCCGCGGCGCCTCCAAGGCGCGGGCCGCCGAACTGCTCGAACGGTTCCAGCTCACCGAGGCCGCCGAGCGCGCGGCCAAGACGTACTCGGGCGGCATGCGGCGCCGTCTCGACCTGGCGGCGAGCCTCGTCGGACGTCCGCAGATCCTGTTCCTGGACGAGCCGACCACGGGCCTCGACCCGCGCAGCCGCAACGGCCTCTGGGACATCGTCCGCGGCCTGACCGACGACGGCGTCACCGTCCTGCTCACCACGCAGTACCTGGAGGAGGCCGACCAGCTGGCCGACGACATCATCGTCATCGACCGCGGCCAGGCCATCGCGCACGGCACGTCCGACGTGCTGAAGGCGCAGGTCGGCGGGCAGGTGCTGGAGGTCAGGCCGGTCAACGCCACGGACGTGCAGACCGTCGCGAAGATCGTCGGCGAGCTCGCCGAGGCCGTCCCGGAGGTCCGCGACGACCTGGTCAGCGCGCCCATCACCGACCCGCAGCTGATGCCCGCCGTGGTCCGCCGCCTCGACGACGCGGGCGTCGCCGTCGGCGAGCTGTCGCTGCGCAAGTCCAGCCTGGACGAGGTGTTCTTCGCCCTCACCGGCCACCACACCGACGACATCGACGCCGAGGCGGACGAACTCGCCCAGGCGGCCGACAAGGAAGAGGCGTCCGCATGACCACCGCGACGTTCGCACCGGAGGGCCTGTCCAAGCGGATCGCCCCGGCCACGGCCGTGCGCAACACGATCACGCTGGCCTGGCGCAATCTGGTGCAGATCAAGCACAACCCGATGGAGCTGCTGGACCTGTCCATCCAGCCCATCATGTTCGTGCTGCTGTTCGCCTACGTGTTCGGCCCGGCGATGACCGGCAGCGTCGAGAAGTACCTGCCGGTCGTCATCCCCGGCATCATCGCGCAGAACGCGCTGTTCGCCGGGATGAGCACCGGTTTCGGGCTGAACACCGACATCACCAAGGGCGTGTTCGACCGGTTCCGCAGCCTGCCGATCGCGCGCAGCGCCCCGCTCGCCGGGCGGATCATCGCCGACACCGTCAAGCAGGCGTGGTCGATGATGATCCTGCTGCTGGTCGGGTTCGCCATCGGCTTCCGGATCGAGACGAACGTGCTGGCGCTGCTGACCGCGTTCATCCTCCTGCTGACCTTCGCGATCCTGTTCTCCTGGACGTCGGTCTTCATCGCGATGAAGGTCAGCGAGCCGGAGAAGGTGCAGATCTTCGGCTTCGTGGTGATCTTCCCGCTGAGCTTCCTCAGCACGGCGTTCATCCCGAACACCCGGGGCATCCCCGGCTGGCTGGCCTTCGTCATGGACAACAGCCCCGTCACCCAGCTGGTGGAGGCGATGCGCGGCCTGCTGGTCGGCGGCCCCGTCCTCGAACACGCCGCGGTCGCGCTGGCCTGGGGCGTCGGCATCTCCCTGGTGTTCGCCCCCCTCTCCCTCCGCGCCTTCAAACAGCGGGCGTGATCTCCCAGCAGGGCGTCGGGGCGACCCCCTGGAACCCCGTCACAGGGAGAGGGCGAAGTCTTTGAGGATGTCTTCGAAGGTTCGGGTCTGGCCTCGGGTGTAGGCGGTGGTGAAGGGGGCTTCGCCCAGGTCGGCGCGGGTGGCCGCCTCGATGGCCAGGGCGTCGGCCAGGGAGAGGTCGCGGGTGCCGCGCAGGGCGTCGGCCGTGCCGAGGAGTTCGGCGGCACGGACGGGGTCGCCGAGGACGCGCGCACGTTCGGCGTGGCCGGCCAGGACCTGCGAGACGATCGGGTAGTCGCGGGCCTGGACGGCGCAGCGCAGCGCTTCGTCCAGGCGCGCGGTCGCCTCGCCCATCGCGCCCAACGCCATGTCCAGCTGGGCGCGGGCGCAGAGGACCATGGCGCGGAAGTGCGGCGGATCTGAAAGGTTCTCGGTGAGTTCGTCCGCGTGCGACAGGCGGCGCAGGGCCTCGGCCGTGTCGCCGGAGCGGCGGGCGAGCTCGCCGAGCTGATAGTGGAGCGCGACGGTCTCCTCCTGCCCGCGGATGCCGTCGGGGTCGCGCAGGGCGGCGTGGAGCATGGCCTCGGCCCGGTCTCGCTCGCCCATCAGGTCGAGTTCGTTCGCCAGCTTCATGCGGACGTGCAGGAGCCCGGCGGTTCCGCCGCCGAGTTCCGCGTCCAGCCGGAGCGCCTCCTCGTAGAGGGCGGCGGAGCCGGAGTGGTCGCCGTGGCGGCCGAGGACCTCGGCCTGCGAGGTGAGCGTGAACGACAGGCCCCAGCGGTCTCCGGACTCGCGGAAGGCGGCGAGCGCCCGCGCGAAGTCGGCCTCGATCGCGCCGAGCCGGCCGAAGTTGTGCGCGATCTGACCGTGGACGAAGTATCCGATCCCCCGCACCCACGGGTCGGGGTCCACGAGCAGGGCGTCGCTGCCCAGAATGGACGGGCTGTCCCAGCCGACCTCGTACATCTGCGTGGTTTCGAGCATCAGCCGCAGCACCGGGTGCAGGGACGTGCGGTCGAGGCCGGCGCAGATGTCCTGGGCGCGGGCGAGCCAGGCCGGGACGCGGTCACCGCGCCGGCCGTCCAGCGAGGCCAGGGCGCCGAGCGCCAGGGCCCGGGCGGTGACCTGATCGTCGGGGACGCCGGGCAGGGCGAGGATCTCCTCCAGGGCGTCGGCACCGTCGCCGAGCCGGCCGTGCAGGAACCAGTACCAGCCGAGCGCCGCGCAGAGCCGCATCGCGAGCGGCGCGTCCCCGGCGGAGATCGTCCAGCGCAGCGCGGCGGACGTGTTGTCCTGCTCGGCGGTCAGGCGCCGCAGCCAGGGAAGCTGGCCGGCGCGGGTCAGGTGCGGTTCGGCGTCCTCCGCCAGCCGGACGAAGTGCTCGGCGTGCGCCCGCCTGACCGCGGCCTCCTCGCCGGACTCGGCGAGCCGTTCGAGACCGTAGGCGCGGATCGTCTCCAGCATCCGGTAGCGGGGCTCGCCGCCCGTGCCGGTGACGGTCAGCAGCGACTTGTCGACGAGCGCGGCGAGGACGTCCAGGATCCCGGCGGGGTCCAGGCCGGGCCCGGCGCACACCGACTCGGCGGCCTCCGCGGTCGCGCCGCCGGGGAAGACGGCGATGCGGCGCCAGAGCGCGCGTTCGGGCTCGTCCAGGAGGTCCCAGCTCCACTCGACGACGGCCCGGAGCGTCCTGTGGCGGGGCATGGCGGTGCGGCTGCCCGAGCTGAGCAGCGCGAACCGGTTCCCGGAGCGGAGCTCCGGCGCAGCGGAGGGAGCCGGTTCGGCCTGCCCTTCCGGGGCGTCTCCCCGCAGCAGACCGAGCCGGACGGCGACCTGCTCCGGTGTCATCGCGCGGAGCCGGGCGGCGGCCAGCTCGATCGCCAGCGGCATCCCGTCCAGCGCCCGGCAGATCCGGACGATCGACGCGGCGTTGGCCCCGGTGACCTCGAATTGCGGCGAGACCGCGGCGGCGCGGTCGGCGAACAGCCGGACGGCCGGGCAGGCCAGCGCCTCCTGCGGGCCCGCGGACGGCGCCGGCCGCTCCAGCGGCTCCACCGGCCAGAGCGTCTCCCCGGTGATGCCGAGCGGTTCCCGGCTGGTCGCGAGGATCCGGACGCCGGGGCAGCGCTCCAGCACAGCCTCGGCGAGCCGGGCCGCGGCGTCCAGCAGGTGCTCGCAGTTGTCCAGCAGGAGCAGCAGCCGCCTTTCCGACAGCGCCGAGACGAGCCGGCCGGCCGGGTCCGGGGTGTGCCCGGCGGTGATCAGGCCCATCTCGCGGAGCCCGAGCGCGGTGAGGACCGCGGCCGGGACGTCGGCCGGGTCGGTGACCGGGGCCAGCTCGACGAGCCAGGCGCCGCCCGGCATCCGGCCGGCCAGCCGCCCGGCCGACTCCAGCGACAGCCGGCTCTTGCCCGAGCCGCCGGGCCCGGTCAGCGTGACGAGCCTGGTCCGCGACAGCATCTCGTCCACCTGGCGGAGGTCGGCGTCGCGACCGATGAAGCTGGTCAGCCGGGCGGGCAGGTTGCCCTTCGACGGGGGCTCGGGCGGTGCCGCCTCCGGCCGGAGCGACGCGTCGTGCCGGAGCACCGACAGGTAGACGGCCTCCAGTTCGGGTGACGGGTCGGCGCCGAGCCCCTCCTCCAGGGCTCGCCTGGCGTCCTCGTACAGGGCGAGGGCCTCCGCCTGACGCCCGGCCGCATAGAGGGCGCGCATCAGCAGGGCGATCACCGGTTCGTGCAGCGGATCGCCGGCGGCGAGGGCCCGCAGTTCGGGGATCAGCTCGGCGTGGCGGCCGAGCGCCAGTCCGGCGTCGAGCCGCTCCTCCAGCGCGGTGCGGCGGAGTGAGTCCAGGCGCGCGGCGGGCGCCTCCGCGAAGCGCAGCCCGGCCGCGTCGGCGAGCGCCGGGCCGCGCCAGAGGGCGAGCGCCGCACCGAACCCGGCCGACCGCGCCTCCGGGGAGGCGGCGCGGCGCGCGGCGCGCACCCGCGCCTCGAAGTCATGGGCATCGACCGCCTCGGGAGGCAGGGCGAGCCGGTACGCGCCGGGCCGCGACTCGATCGCGTCGCGTCCGATCGCGGTGCGCAGCCTCGACACGAGCGACTGCAGCGCGTTCGGCGCGCCGCGCGGCACCTCGTCCTCCCAGAGCGCGTCGATGATCCGCTCGGCCGGGATCACCGTGCCCGGGTCGAGCGCGAGCCGCGTCAGCAGGACCCGCAGCCGCGCGCCCCCGACCGCGACGGGCGCGCCGTCGTCCGCCCGCACCTCCAGGGGCCCCAGTATCCCGATCCGCACACCCCGATTCTCCCCCAGAACGGGCGACGCCCCGGCGGTCGCGGGGACCGCCGGGGCGTCGTGGTGCCGTGGATCAGGCCGCGGACTCGGTGGCCTTGGCCTTCGCCCTCGCGTCGTCGAGCGCCGCCAGCTCGAAGTCGGCGCGCGGCTGCTCGATGGTGGCGAGTGAGATGGTCTCGCGCTTGAGGAACAGCGCGAGCGTCCAGTCCGCGATGACGCGGATCTTCCGGTTGAAGGTCGGGACCATCGCACCGTGGTAGCTGCGGTGGAAGAACCACGCGGGCCAGCCCTTGAGCTTGATGCCCAGGGGGTTCGCCACGCCCTTGTGGAGGCCGAGCCCGGCGACGGTGCCGAGGTTGCCGTGCACGTAGGGCTTGAGGGCCTTGCCGCGCAGCGACCGGACGATGTTGTCGCCGAGCACCTTGGCCTGGCGGACCGCGTGCTGGGCGTTCGGCGGGCAGAACATGCCGTCCTGGGTGAGGTCCGGGATCGCGGCGTTGTCGCCCGCGGTGAAGGCGCGGACCAGGCCCTCGATGGTGAGGTACTCGGTGCCCTTCACGCGGCCCCGCTCGTCCACCGGGAGGTCGCCGTGCCGGACGACCGGGGACGGCTTCACGCCCGCGTTCCACACCAGCGTCCCGGCCGGGAAGCGGCTGCCGTCCGACAGCTCGATCTGCCCGTCCACCGCCGACTCCAGGTAGGTGCCCATCTTCACCGCGATGCCGCGGCCGCGCAGCTGCTCGGCGGTCCACTTGCCCATGTCCGGGCCGACCTCCGGCAGGATCCGGTCGGTGGCCTCGACCAGCACGAACCGCAGGTCCTGCGGGGTGACCTTGCGCATGTACTTCGTCGCGTCGCGGGTCATGTCCTCGAGCTCGGCGACCGCCTCGACGCCGGCGAACCCGCCGCCGACGAACACGAAGGTCAGCGCCTTGCGGCGCAGCTCCACATCGTCGGTCGACTCGGCGATCTCCAGCTGCTCCAGCACGTGGTTGCGCAGGTGGATGGCCTCGCCGACCGTCTTCAGGCTGATGCCGTGCTCGGCGAGCCCGGGGATCGGCAGCAGCCGCGGCACCGCGCCGGCCGCCATGACCAGGTAGTCGTAGGAGATCCGCTCCGGCGGCCCGGCCAGCGGCTGGACGATGGCCCATCGCTCGTCGTGGTTCAGCTCGGTGACCCGCGCCTTGCGGACGGTGCACTTCGGCAGCACCCGGCGCAGCGGGACGACGACGTGCCGCGGGGAGATGTTCCCGGCGGCGGCCTCGGGAAGGAACGGCTGGTACGTCATGTACGAGTTGGGGTCCACGACGGTGACCTTCACCTCGCCCCGCCTGAGCTCGCGCTTCAGCTTCTTCTGCAGGCGCAGGGCGGTGTACATGCCCACATAGCCGCCACCCACGATGAGGATGTGGGGAGCGCCAGGGGTCCCCTCGGCGGTCCTGGCCATTGCGGCCCTCCAATGTCACGGTCGGCTTGTGAAGACATTCACAAGCTAGCTCATCGACCGCACTCGACACCAATCGATAACCACGAAAGAACGACGAAACTTCCGCTTCTGGCAAACCAGAGCGCTAGATCGGGTGTGAAACCCGCCACTCCTTCGCTAATTTTCGGCTGGAACGCGGCAAAGCACGCATGACGAACGTCACAGTGCCCCCGGCGGGGCCGGCCGGGCCCGAGGCCGGGCGAACGGCCCGTTCCACCCCCGGGAAAGCCCTAAGGTTGGGGCGGACGAGGAAGGGGGCGCCGGCGGCGGGACGCACGCGGCCGAGATGCGGGGCCGAGATGACGGCGATCCGGCGGCGCGCGGCGTACGATCTCGCCCGGGAGCGTATCGATGATGAGCAGAGACCGGCGTCCGATCGCGGCCGCGGCGGGGGCCCTCGCGCTCGCCGGGGCCCTGAGCGGCTGCGGCCTGATCGGCGCACCGCAGAACAAGAGCGCCGAACTGTCGGAGTGGTTCACGGTGACCAGCCCGGTCTTCCGGGATGGCGGCGACTTGCCCCCGCGGTACGGCTGTTCGACGTACCCTGGCGGACAGGGAAAGACCCCGCCCCTCCGTTGGTCGGGCACGCCGGCCGGGACCAGATCGTTCGCGATCGTCGTGGACGACCCGGACGCCTCCGGCGGCGCCCGCGTCCATTGGGTGATCGCGGGCATCGACGGGACGGTGAACGAGATCGTCGAAGGTGCCCGGCTGGACAGGACCGTCGAAGGGTTGACCACAGGCAGGAAGAAGGCGGGCTACGCGCCCCCGTGCCCGCCCAAGGGAAAGAAGCACCGGTACCGGTTCACCATCTACGCGCTGGACGATCCGGCACCGTTCCAGAACGGCGCAGAACTGAAGGACTCGCTCCCCGCCATCGCCGAGCACACGGTGGGACGCGGACGGATCACCGGGAACTTCGGCGGCGAGCGGGCGCGTTGACCGTGGGGCCTGTGAGCACAGGGTCAGGGCGAACGCCTCCGGGGACCGGAGCTGACAGGGGTGTGCGGGTCGGCGAGGTTTGCCGATCGGCACTCGCCGTGTGAGGGTAAATGTGCGCGAAGGGTGTGACAACGGTCATAGCGGTCGGAGAGAATCGAGCTGAGCCGAGGCGGCGGAGGCCCGTGACAATCCGGTCGCTGGCGACAATCGGGACGGACCCGCGGTCCGCGCTGGCGACTCTCGCCGGGCCAAGGCATTGGGTGGTGGCATGACTTCTTACATCGTGGTCTTCGGCCTCATTGTGGTCGTGGTCCTGGTGGTCGTCCTCGTGGCCCTGGGCCTGCGGGCCAGCAGGGCGGGACGCGACGACGACGACTGGATGGACGACGAGCCGAAGCAGCCGCGCGGCCGCCGTGGAGCCCCACCGCAGGAGCCGATGGGCGGCGGCCCGGACGAGTACGGCCCGGGATACAACGACGGTTACAACGACGGGTATGACGAGGGCGGCTATGACCGCGCGCCCGAGCCCGCCGTCGACCGCCGCGTCGCCGGCGGCGGCCCGCTCGCCGCTCCCACCGCCCCGCCCCCGCAGGCGCCGCCGGCTCCCCAGGCGCCGCCGCCTCCGCCCCCCGGCCAGGCGTCCGACGAGATGGAGGACGACGACTACTGGGCGACGATCACCTTTGACAAGCCCAAGTTCCCCTGGCAGCACGACAATGACGGCCAGCGCCCGGAGCCGGACCCCGCCGCCGATCCGCTGAACGCGCAGGCTCCCCCGCCCGAGCAGCCGGCGGTCGAGCCGCCGGGCCTCACCCAGCCCGTGTCGCTGGGCGCCGACGGCACCGTCCTCAACGGTCTCGGGACGGGCCCGCAGCAGATGCCCTCCGGTCCCGCCGGATTCCAGGGCGGCTCCCCGTTCCCGGGCAACGACCCGTTCTCCGGCAACGACCCGGGCGCGACCTCGCTCGACCCGATCCCGGCCGACCTCGCCGGGCCGGGCGGTTCCGGCATACCGGGCGCCCCGCAGGCTCCCTACGGCGGCCCGGGCATGCCCGACCAGCCGGCGTACGGCGGGCAGGAGCCACAGCCCGCGTACGGCGCGGCCGACTACGGCCCCGGCGACCCGTCCTACGGCGGGCAGGACCAGTACGGCGTGCCCGACCAGCAGCCGCAGTACGGCTCCCAGGAGCCGTCCTACGGCGACTACGGCTCGGATCCGCTGGGCGGCGGCCGGCCGGCCGCCGCGGGCCCGCCGCCGGCCCGCCCGGACTTCGACATGCCGCTCGGCTCGTCCGGCCCCGGCGGGCCGCTCGGCGGCGGCGACCCGCGGGTGTCCGACCCGCTCGGGCTGCCGATCGGCCGCCCCGACGAGCCGTCCGCACCGCCCGCTCCCCCTGTCACCCCGCCGGCTCCCGCGGCTCCCATGGCACCGGCCGCGCACGCCGGCCCCGGCGGGGGGTCGGACACCGACGGCCACAAGCTCCCGACCGTGGACGAGCTTCTCCAGCGCATCCAGTCCGACCGGCAGCGGTCGGCGCCCCCGCCCGCGTCCGACACGGGCGGCTCCTACGGCGGCTCCCTCAACGACCCGCTGGGCGACCCGCTCGGCACCGGCTCCTACGGGACGAACGCGCCGGGCGCGCCTAGCTCACCGGGTCCGCAGGGCACCGGGAACACCGGTCCGTGGCCGGCGCCGTCCGGCGGGCAGGGCGGCGGGTACGACTCGGGCATCGGGTCCGGCCCGGGCTACGACTCCGGGATCGGGACGTCCTCCGGGTACGGGCAGGGCCAGCCGGGCGACGGCTATCCGACGGCCCCGGCGTACGGCGAGTCGCCGCGCTACGACGACCCGCTCGGTGGCGGCCGCGAGCCCTTCGGCGGGTTCGGCGGCGCGGAGGGCGGCCAGGGTCCGGGCACCGGTCCGGGAACGGGTCCGGGCGGCGCCGGGGCCTACGGCGACTTCAGCGGCAGCAGCTACAACGGCGGCGACCCGCTGTCCGCGCCCCCCGACCAGGGTGCTCCCGGCGGCTACGGCGACCCGAACGCCACCCAGGCCTACGGCCCCGGCTACCTCGGCGGCACGCAGCAGCCGGGCGGCTACCAGCAGGGCGGGCCGCCGAACGACAACCCCCAGTACGGTTCGCAACAGCCCACCGACGACTGGGAGAACTACCGCCGCTAAGGCCTGTTCAACAAGTCCTGTGGTGGGGGTTTGTTGAACAGCCGGGTTCGTGGTCGGTGTCTGTCCGGCGTGACCACTGCCCTGCCCGTGGCGGGTGGGGGTGGTTCATCCGGGGTCGGCACCGTACTGGTCCGGGTTCGCCGAGCAGAGGCCGCTCCCCGGTCGCGGCGCCGAGTCTTCCGGCGGGGGTGTGGGGGGTGGCTGCCGCGCTTCCCGTCCCGGCACCGGATGAGCCGGTGTGGGGGGTGGGGATGGGTGCGGTTGACTCGGTCAGGGCTCCAGGCAGCCCCGGCCCGCCGCTGCACAGCACGCGGCGGGAGGTCTGGTAGTCCACCCGTGCGGTGGACGGGTCATCACAGTCGTCGAAGCGGATGAAGGCCGCTAGGGCGGCGGCGACCAGGTCCGGTCAGGCCGCATCCGCCGTCCTCGATTGGGCAGTGGTGGGTGCGCACGTCCAGGGGTTTGGGGACGCGTCGCCCACATGGGCAGTGCTGGGACAGGGCGGTGATGCGGGTGGAGGCGCGCAGCAGCCGCCCGTCGGCGGCGCGGCATTGGTGGTCGAGTGCGGTGATGAGGGTGCCGGGGGTGAAGCGGGCGCAGGCCCGCCCCCACAGCCGGAACCAGGCGGTGATGCGGCAGTCCTCGATCACCAGATCCGCACCATGAACGGCGACGATCTGCGCGGCGATCTGCCGGGCCTTGGTGACGCGGGACTGGGCGGCACGCCAGGACGCGGCGGCGTGCCGGGCGCGGATGCGCCGATAGGTCTTGGATACCTCGTCGCGGCGTGGGGAGCGGACGGGTTTGCCGTCGGCGCGAGTGACACGCGGCCCACCCGGCACCTGCACCTGCTTGGCCGCCAATCCGGCGGCCTGGCGGCGAGGTTGGAGACGTTGCCGTCGACCCCGCCCCGCCGGCCGGACGGAACCTTCGCCCGGCGCGCCGCGGTCGAGGCGGGAACGAACGCCGGTTTCAACACCATCAGATGCGCCTCGTACACCCACCCGCCCGGCCCGGCCGGGTCACGGCGCCGGACCAGGTCGACCTTGTGCCACGCCTGCGGATCATCCAGGGCGTGCACCAGGTGCGGCCACTGGCCCGCGCCCTGCGGCAGCCGCACCGGAACCACCAGATCACCCCGAACCCCGTCCGGGCCACCCGCGAACACCAGCACCAACGGCCCGCCATACTCCCACCACACCCCCTTCCGGCCACGCGTGCGCGGCGCTGCCGGGACCGGCATCACCCGCGGCTGCGCCAGCACGCTGGTCCCCGGCGGTAAGCCCGCCGTGCTTCGCGGTGACAAGCCGTCCGGAAGGCCATCTGGCAGATCCGGTGCCGCGTGGGCGGCCAGGTGACCGGCCAAGGTGCCGTGCAGCCGGAACGTCTCCCACTTGCGGGCCGTGCTGTGCGAACGGGCCCGACCCGGGATCCGGGTGAACTCCCACCACGACCCGGTCTTGGGCAGACCCTGGCGGCGACCCGAGGCGTCCGGGAACAGATGCCGCTCCAGCCCCGCCCACACCTCATCGGCCAGATGCATCGCCACCGCCTTGGACAGGTGATGCCGCAGATGACCCGAGGCGTCCAGATGCCGGTACGCCGACCGCTCCAACCCCTCCCGCGACAACCCCAACCGGCCCCGCCACACCTCCGCCTCATCCTTGCAACGACGGCCGCGTCCAGCCCGGTAGGCGACGGCGCGGGACCGGGCATCCCGCCGCACCGCCCGCTTCAACGACCACGCCGCCGCAAACAACCGCTCCAACCGGCACCGGGCAGCCGGATCAGGAGCCAGCCGCAACCGCACCACCGTCACCGCATCCGGACGCCGCCACGCCGGAGCCTTGTTACGCCCCCGAAACCGCCGAACCCCAGCCCCGGCCACGGGCCCGCCCACAGCATCGGACACGACAGCGGCCATGACGTCCGCACCCGAGGGTGCGGTCGCCGGGTTGCCACCCCCTTCACCGGCTGCGTACGGCATCATGGCGAGCACATTACGTCACCGTGTTCGAACATGCGAGCGACAGGCCGGAACGACATCCGGCTGGTCCGCCGCACGCCAACCTCAACTCCAGAATGCACCGCGGCCCACATCCCCGTCCGACCCCCACAGCAACCCTTTGAATGCGTCCTGAACGCGCGCACCGCGCCGAGGGCCGCCGGATCCGTCCGGCGGTCCTCGTCTCATCCGTGGTCGCCCCCCGCCGGCCGCTGCTCAATGCAGGGCGCGCCCGCACTCGCGATCAACCGCGTGGCTCCCAGGCGAAGCGGAGCGAATCCTGGTTATATGCATTGAGTGACTCCAAAGCCACTCAACGTAACCACGCTTCGGCGGGACCTGCTCGCGTCGTTCGTCGTGTTCCTGGTCGCGATCCCGCTGTCGCTGGGCATCGCGGTGGCGTCCGGCGCACCGGTCGCCGCCGGGCTGGTCGCCGCCGTCGCGGGCGGCGTCGTCGCGGGCCTGATCGGCGGCTCGCCGCTCCAGGTCAGCGGGCCGGCCGCCGGGCTGACCGTGGTCGTGGCCGAGCTCGTGCAGACCTACGGCTGGCGCGCCACCTGCATGATCACCTTGCTCGGCGGGCTGCTGCAGCTCCTGCTGGGCGCCACGCGGGTCGCCCGTGCCGCCTTCGCCGTCTCGCCCGCCGTGGTGCACGGGATGCTCGCCGGGGTCGGCGGCGTCCTCGTGCTGGCGCAGGTCCACGTGATGCTGGGCGGCAGCCCGCAGGGGTCCGCCGTCGCCAACCTGCGGGAGCTGCCCGGCCAGCTCGTGCACCCGCACACGCATCCGGCCCTCGTGGGCGGTCTGACCCTCCTCGTCCTGCTGGTCTGGTCCCGGCTGCCCCGCGGCGGGTGGCTGCGCCTCGTCCCCGGCCCGCTGCCCGCCGTCGCGCTCGCCACCGTGGCGGTCTGGTCGCTCGGCTGGAACGCGCGGCGGGTGGACCTCCCCGACACCCTCCTCGGCGGCTGGAGCCCGCCCGTCCCGCCGCACGGGTCGCTGCCGGGCATCGCGGGCGCGGTCGTCTCCGTCGCGCTCGTGGCGGCCATCGAGTCGCTCCTGTGCAGCGTGGCGATCGACCGGGCACGGCCGGCCGGCGTCCCGCGCGCCGACCTCGACCGGGAGCTGCTGGGCCAGGGCGCCGGCAACGTGGTGTCGGGGCTCCTCGGCGGGCTGCCGGTCGCGGGCGTGATCGTCCGCAGCACGGCCAACGTCGAGGCGGGCGCCCGCTCCCGGACGTCCACCGTGCTGCACGGCGTGTGGGTGCTGGTGCTCGCGCTGTCCTGCGGCCCGGTGATCGAGCAGGTGCCGCTGTCGGCGCTCGCGGCACTGCTGGTCGTGCTCGGCATGAAGCTGATGGACACCGCCCGCGTGCGCGATCTCCGGCACCACCGTGAGTCGCCCGCCTACTACGTCACCTTCGGCGGTGTGGTCCTGCTCGGCCTCGGCGAGGGCGTGCTGCTCGGCATCGGGGTCATGTCGGTGCTGGCGCTGCGCCGGCTGACCCGGCTCTCGGTCCGCTCCGAGCAGCTCGCCCGGGAACCGGACGACGGCCCCGGCCCGGCCCGCACGCACGTGGTGGTGGAGGGCACCCTGACCTTCCTCGGCGTCCCGAAGGTGACGCGTGTGCTCCAGGCCGTCCCGGCCGGTTCCAGCGTCGACCTGGACCTCAACGTCGACTTCATGGACCACGCCGCGTTCGACGCGATCCACCAGTGGCGGCTGGCGCACGAACGCCAGGGAGGCAGGGTCGACATCGACGAGGTTCACGAGGCTTGGTATGAAAGAGCCGTGACAGGCGATATGTCCCAACCACGTAAAACGCCCCCCAGCCGCTGGTGGGCCCCCTGGGCGAACCGGCGGCGGCGCTCGGAGGCCGAGCTCGACGCGCCCGAGATGTCCCCGGCGGACGTGCTGCTGAACGGCGTCCGGGAGTACCACGGCCGCACGGCCCGGCTCGTCCGTCCGATCATGGCCGAGCTCGCGATGGAGCAGAAGCCCGAGCACCTGTTCATCACCTGCGTGGACTCGCGCGTCGTCCCCAACATCATCACCGCGAGCGGGCCCGGCGACCTGTTCATCAACCGCAACGTCGGCGCCCTCGTCCCCCGGTACGGGACCCGGACGCCCGACGACTCCGTCTCCGCCACCGTCGAGTACGCCACCAACGTCCTCGACATCCGGACGATCACGGTCTGCGGCCACTCCAACTGCGGCGCGATGGCCGCGCTGCTGGCGGGCGGCACCGAGGTCGAGCACCTGCACGGGCTGTCCCGGTGGCTGAAGCACGGGAACCACAGCCTCGCCCGCTTCCTCGCGGAGGACCCGTCCGGCGACGAGCCGCCCCTGGCCCGCCTCTGCAAGATCAACGTGATGCAGCAGCTCGACAACCTGCTGACCTACCCATGGCTCCGGGAGCGGGTCGAGGCCAGCGAGATCGAGCTTGTCGGCCTCTACCTGGACATCCAGTCCGCCACCGTCGAGATCCTCGACCACACCACCGGGGCCTTCGTCCCCGTCCCCGACGAGGCCCCGGACACCCGGACCCTCACCTGAGCCGCGGGCCGTCCCCGGCAGGACGGCCCGCGGCCGGCGGGTTTCTCACCAGTGGCCGACGAGTTCGTCGTCGTGGCGCGCGTAGTCCCGCACGTACACCCCCGTCACCCGGCGCGCCTGCCGCGTGCGCCGGTCGGCGGCCGGAAGGAACAGGGCGTCGCGCCGGCTGGCGCGCGAGAAGTCCCACAGGTACGCCAGGCCGCCCAGCATCCCGGCGACCACCATGGCCGCGAACACGATGATGATCATCACCGCTCCTTTCCCCGGGGCCCAGCACCGCTGCCCCGCCGCCGTCACCGATCAGGGCGATCAGCTCTTACCAGGACGGTAATGGCCGCGTTTCAAGCTCTCTGTGTCGTATGACCCGATTCCTGGGAGTCGCACGCCTCAGCGCAACTTCATCCCGCCGGTTGCGGAAGGCTGATTTCAACGGACGGTTGCAACGCAAGTTTTTTGGTTGGCTGCGGGCGCGGTCCCGCAGCCGGAGCACAACCCAGGAGGTTCTTCCATGACGGAGAACATGAGGTTCAGCCGCCTGAACCCCTACGAGGAGCAGGTCGAAGTCAGCGCCGACAAGAGGCGGCGGACGTACCCCGACGGAACGCAGCTGGTCAAGCCGCGGGACGGCGAGAAGCCGACTGAGGGCGAGGGCGAGATCAAGATCACCTTCAGGCTCAGGCCCGAGGGGGATCGGCTCCTCTGCCGCCCGGACGGGAGGAAGATCCTCCTCACCGGGCAATGGACCGGATGGGAACTGGTTCACCCGTCGGCCGGCGAGAAGTCGGCCGGCGACGCCACCGAGGAAGCCGTTCCGGACCAGCCCGAGTGACTGGTCGGAAGCGGCGTCCTAGCACCGACAGGGGCCCGGCTACCACCGGGCCCCACCTTCGTGCCCTGCGTGTGCCTGAAGAGGCTTGAGCCTGGCCGCGGTCCCGGCCGGGAAGCGGGGCGGACGAGCCGGCCTGTAAGCCGGGTTCTGTGCCCGCCGGCCCTCGCGGGCGGCGGGTGACGGCCATCCATCTCGGACCGCCGTTGCCGGCGGCCTCCAGCGGTCTACCCGCAGGCTCGGGCGAGCAGCCCTCGGACACCTGCGCGGGGCCTCTCGCGGGGCCCCTTCTTGACCTTGCTCCGGGTGGGGTTTACCGAGCCGCCCACGTCACCGTGGGCGCTGGTGAGCTCTTACCTCACCGTTTCACCCTTACCACCGGCGGACCGGTGGCGGTCTGCTTTCTGTGGCACTGTCCCGCGGGTCACCCCGGGTCGGCGTTACCGACCACCCTGCTCTGTGGAGCCCGGACTTTCCTCGACGGGGATCGCTCCCCGACGCGGCCGTCCGGCCGGCTCGTCCGCCGTACTTCAAGGTTAGCGGCTCCGTGTGCTGCACACGCACCCGTCGGCGCCCTTGTATCCGGTCCCGGTCAGGACGGGAGGTGGTGCGTGTCGTTGTAGGTGCGCAGGGTCGCCGGCCCGTCGGTGTACCAGTCGATGGACGACAGCGCCGCCACGTCCAGATGCATCCGGTACAGGGCCGACATGGGCGCGCCGAGGGCGTCCTTCACGAGAAGCTTGATGGGCGTGACGTGCGAGACGACCAGCACGGTCTGCTCGCGGTACCGGACCTTCAGCTTGTCCAGGGCCGTGCGGACGCGGCGGGACACCTGGGTGAAGCTCTCCCCGCCGGGTGGCGCGACGTCCGGGTCGGCCAGCCACGCTTTCAGTTCGGCGGGCCATCCCTTGCCCGCCTCGGCGAACGTGAGCCCCTCCCAGTCGCCGAAGTCGGTCTCCCGGAAGCCGTCCTCGGCACGGACGTCCAGGCCGGTGACGGCGGCGACCTCGGCCGCCGTGTCGCGGCAGCGGGCCAGCGGCGAGGTGACGATCGCGTCGAGCCCCCGGTCCTTGAGGGCGAGGGCGGCGGCGCGGGCCTGGGCGGCGCCGTTCGCGGTGAGCCGGATGTCGCCGATCCCGGCGAAGCGCTTCTCAATGGACAGTGGCGTCTCGCCGTGCCGCAGCAGGAGCGTGGTCATCGGCGTGGACGAGACGGGCCGTGGCGGCGGCTCGGGCTCCCCCGGCGTCTCCTCCACCTTGCGGGTCCAGTGCTCGCCGCGGGCGGCGGCGTCCATGGCCTCGTTGGCGAGCCGGTCGGCGTGCGCGTTGCGGTTGCGGGGGATCCAGCCGTAGGAGACCGAGCCCAGCCCGGCGGCGAGCTCGCGGGCCTCCAGCGCCAGCGGCACCATGTCCGGGTGCTTGATCTTCCAGCGGCCGGACATCTGCTCCACGACGAGCTTGGAGTCCATCCGGACCTCGACGCGGGCGGACGGGTCGATCCCGGCGGCGGCCGTCAGCCCGGCGATCAGGCCCCGGTACTCGGCCACGTTGTTGGTGGCGTGGCCGATCGACTCGGCGACCTCCGCGAGGACCTCGCCGGTCAGCGCGTCCCGGACGAGTGCCCCGTACCCGGCGGGGCCGGGGTTGCCGCGGGAGCCGCCGTCCGCCTCGACGATCAGCCTGCGAGAGCTCCCGCGTCCCCCGGCGGCCGCACTCACAGGCCCGACTCGGGGGTCCGGACGAGGATGCGGCGGCATTCCTCGCAGCGGATCACCTCGTCCTCGGCGGCGGCCCGGATGCGGTTCAGGTCCACCGTGTTGAGCGCCAGGTGGCAGCCCTGGCAGGCGCCGCGGAACAGCTTGGCCGCGCCGACGCCGCCGAACTGGCCGCGGAGCTTCTCGTAGAGGGCGAGCAGGTCGTCCGGGACGTCCTTGGCGACGGCGGTGCGCGCGGCGCTGGTCGTCCCGGACTCGTCGTCGATCTCCCGGCTGACGGCGTCGCGGCGGCCGGTGAGCCCGGTCAGCTCCTCCTGCGCGGCGGACCGGTCGGCGCGGAGCGCGGTGACCCTGCCCTCGGCGGCCTCGGCGCGCTCCATGATCTCCAGCACGACCTCCTCCAGGTCGGACTGGCGGCGGTGCAGCGACTCGATCTCCGTCTGCAGGCTGCCGAGGTCCTTCGCCGAGGTCACCTGCCCCGAGTCGAGCCGCTTCTGGTCGCGCTCGGCGCGGGTGCGGACCTGGTCGACGTCCTGCTCGGCCTTCTTCTGCTCGCGCTGCAGGTCGCCGACCTCGGTCTCGGCCGCCACGATCGCGTCGCGCAGCTCGGTCAGGCGGCCCTCCAGCCGCTCGATCTCCGCGAGCTCGGGCAGCGTCCGGCGGCGGTGCGCCAGCCGGTCCAGCGAGCTGTCGAGGTCCTGCAGGTCGATCAGGCGAAGCTGGGCTTGCGGTGCGGCCTTCATCGTGCACCTCCGGCCTGGATGGCCACTCCTTCAGGACGGCACGGGAGCAGCAGGGCTCCCGAAGTTGACTTACTCAAGTCCACTCCCGCTGTAAAATCCGTGATGTGAGGACAGCGTACAAGTGTCGGACGTACCCGACCCCTGAACAGGCTGCGGTGCTGAACCGCACGTTCGGGTGTGTACGCCTGGTGTGGAACAAGACGCTGGCCGAACGCCACAGCCGCTATCACCTGTATGGCGAGCCGACCACCTACAAGGAGACGGATGCAACGCTGACCGCGTGGAAAAAGACCGCTGAGCTGGCTTTTCTGAACGAGGTATCCTCGGTCCCCTTGCAGCAGACGCTGCGGCACCAGCACGCCGCATTCCAGGCGTTCTTCACCGGGCGCGCCCGTTACCCCCGCTTCAAATCGCGCAGCGGCCGCCAGTGCGCGCATTACACCCGTTCGGCATTCCGTATGCGCGACGGTGAGCTGTGGCTTGCCAAGACTGCCGGGCCGCTGCCCTTCGTCTGGTCGTGGCCTTCTGTGGACCTGACCAGGTTGAGCCCGACGATGATCATCGTATCTCGGGAACCGGACGGCCGCTGGTTCGTCACCCTCGCCGTCGACGAGGAGGCGCCGGCCCCTGCCGCGCCGACGGGCGAGACGGTGGGTATCGACCTGGGGCTGAAGGACTTCGCCGTCACCAGTGAGGGCGTTCGCATCGCGCACCCACGGCACATGGAGCGTCATGAGCGACGGCTCAAGCGCTACCAGCGGCAGATGGCGCGAAGAACGGCGGGCTCGCAGAACCGTGAGAAGTCCCGCCGGAAGGTCGCGCGACAGCACGCCCGGGTGGCCGACGCCCGCCGCGACTTCCTGCACAAGACCACCACCGATCTCGTGCGCCGCTACGACGTGATCGTGCTCGAGGACCTCAACGTCTCCGGCATGGTCCGCAACCACAGCCTGGCCCGGGCGATCTCCTGCACCGGGTGGTCGGAGCTCCGGTCCATGCTCGAGTACAAAGCTGCGCGGCTGGGACGTCGCGTGGTGGTGATCGACCGCTGGTATCCGTCCTCGAAAACATGCTCTGCCTGCGGGCATCTGCTCGTGCGCCTGGACCTCGGCACCCGGTACTGGGAGTGCCCCGACTGCGGCGCCCGGCACGACCGGGACATCAACGCCGCCAAGAACATACTGGCCGCCGGGCTGGCGGTGACCGCCTGTGGAGCGGGTGTAAGACCAGCGGGGGCACCGCCCCCGAGGCCGCCCGCCGGGAAGCAGGAAACCCGACCCGAGAGGGAAGGACTCCCCGCCCCGCCGGGCGATGGAGGAGGTCAATGTGCTCCTTCTTCGTGAAGGCGCCACGCGTCGGTGACGAGCGTGGACACCCGTGTCTCCAGCTTGCCGGTTTCCGGGGAGGCCGCCGCGAGCCGCCGTTCGGCGTCGGCGAGCCAGGGCCACTCGGTCGCCCAGTGCGCGGCGTCCACCAGGGCGGGCCCGCCCTGCTCGGCGAACTCCGAGGCGGGGTGGTGCCGCAGGTCGGCGGTGAGGTAGACGTCGACGCCGGCCGCCTGCGCGGTCCCGAGGAGGGAGTCGCCCGCGCCGCCGCAGACGGCGACGGTGCGGACGACCCGGTCCGGATCGCCCGCCGCCCGCACTCCCCAGGCGGTGGACGGCAGCCCGGCGGCGGCCCGCCGGGCGAACTCCCGCAGCGGGACCGGCTCGTCCAGCTCACCGATCCGGCCGAGGCCGCGGCGCGGATCGTCGTCGGCGGGGACCATCGGACGCAGCTCGCCGGTGAGGCCGACGGCCCGCGCGAGCGCGTCCGACACGCCCGGATCGGCGCGGTCGGCGTTGGTGTGCGCGGTGTGCAGCGCGATCCCGTTCGTGATCATCCGGTGGACGAGCCGTCCCTTGGGGGTGGTGGCGGCGACCGAGTGCACCCCGCGCAGCAGCAGCGGGTGGTGCGTGACGATGAGCCCGGCCCCCCATTCCAGCGCCTCGTCGATCACGGCGGCCACCGGGTCGACGGCGAACAGCACCCTCCCGACCTCCCGGCCGGGATCGCCGCAGACGAGGCCGACGGCGTCCCAGGACTCGGCCCACGCGGGTGGATAGAGCTCCTCCAGAGCCGTGATCACATGGGATAGGCGCACGTCCCGCAGGCTACCGCGCCGAGCCGCTCCCAACGAGCCACCGAGCGTCACCACGGGGCGCCAGGGTCTGTAACGATATGGGACGGGACAGTGCACGATCGAGGGAGGAACGCCATGTCGGCTTCCGGCGCCGCCGCGGAACCGGAGCCCATCAAGCCCGTCGAGCCCGTGGCGGAGCGTCCGTACATGCCCGGCTACGGCATCCAGGGGCCGGACGAGGGAAGCGGCCTGCTGCCGTGGTCCTGGGCCGTGGAGCGGCTGCGGGCCGCCCGCAACTTCTGGGTGTGCACGGTGCGTCCGGACGGACGCCCGCACGCCATGCCGGTATGGGGCGCCTGGTCGGGCGAGGCGCTGCTGTTCAGCAGTTCGGCCCCGTCCCGGAAGATGGTGAACCTGCGGCTGAACCCGCAGGTCGTGGTGACCACCGAGGAGGCGGAGAACCCGGTCGTCATCGAGGGCCGCGCCGAGGTGATCACCGAGCCCAGGGATCTCCAGCGGTTCATCGACCTGGTCAACTCCAAGTACGCCACGCGCTATCGTGTCGATTTCCTGGACCCCGAGGTGAACGCGACCGTCGCGGTGCGGCCACAGTCGGTGTTCGGGCTCCGCCAGGGAGATTTCACCGGTTCTCCCACCCGGTGGTCGTTCATAACCTGAATGTCCGCTGGGATCATTCTGGAGACTCATCGCGTTGGAGACTGTGTGAAGTCACCCTTTCGACGCCGGAAGCGCGTCAAGCGCGTCAAGGGCCGTCCCATGGGCACGCGCCCGGAGGCGGCCGAGCCGGAGGCCGTCGAGTGGCCCCGTGAGGGGACCGGCAAGTCGTCCCTGATGGGGGCCATCCGCGGCGACGGCGAGACCGGCGCCGGCTTCGGCGGCGGCATGTTCGAGGATCTCGCGTCCGCCTTCGAGGGCTCGAAGAAGGTCAAGCAGGAGGAGCAGCAGCGGCAGAAGGTGCTGCGCCAGGACGACCACGAGCAGACCGGCTCCGGCGAGGTCCGCGACGATCTGGACTCGGGCAAGATCCAGATCCGCCGGACGCCGCGGACCGAGTGATCGTGCCCGATTTGTATCGAACATAGGTTCGAAGTCGGGTTATCCTGCCCTGGTGAGCACCTACGTTCCGCCCGGCTGGCCCTCGCAGGTGCACCCACCGGGCACCGACCGTTTCGAGGACACCGCCCTCGCCTGGCTGCTCGAGCTCGTCCCGCCCGAGTACCGGCGGTACGGCGTCCTGCGCCGCTACCCCATCGCCCTCGCCCGGATGGCGCGCCACCACGTCGACGCGGCCGTGGAGGCGGCCCGCGAGGGCTTTCGCACGGCCCGCGTCGATCTGGGGGACGCCGTCCCGCCGCACGGCATCGAGTCCGTGCTGGAGGCCTACCGGCGCGAGGGCGCCCGCCTCGTCGCCCTCCGCCAGGCGATCGAGCTCGTCGAGACGGCTCTGCGCGGCCTCGCCGAGCCGGACGATCCCACTCATCGCCGCCCCTTCACCCCCAAGCTGTGACCACCGTGTTGACGCTGTGTCGTGGCGTGCGCAAGCCTTGACCTGTTCCTGACGGGAGGCGGGTTTCCGGTGAGCACACCACCTGGGTGGTACCCAGATCCAGAGTGGATGGGCCGCGAACGCTACTGGGACGGACAAACGTGGACAAAGCAGTCACGCCCCTTCTCCTCCCGAGCCCGCCGCCGAGCCTCCCTGAGCGCCACCCCGCCTCCTGAACCACCTCAACGCCCCCAGCCGCCACCGGCAGAGCCCCCACCGGCCGGGCCCCCACCGGCAGAGCCGGCACCGCCCACCGCTCGGCCCGGTCCCGTTCCGCCACCCCGGCCGCCGGCGGCACCGCCCGCGGATCCGGCGGCCAGGCCCGCGGCACCTGCGCCCCGTCTCGGGCGCGTTCCACCCGCGCCCCCGCCACCCGCCGCGCCCCCGCCACCTGCCGCGCCCCCACCACCCGCTGCGGCCCGGCCCGGCCCGGCCGCGCCCCCGCCTCCTTCACCGGCGGCCCGGCCGCCGCTGGAGCAGGCTCGGATGGAATCGACACCGCCGCCGACGGCCGGTGCACGCAAGCCCCGGCCGCCGCGCCGCCGCCCGCCGCGGCCGGCCGCCCCCCAGCCCCCTTCCCACCGCGGCAGACCGGTGCACGTCCCACCGCCGGCGCCGGTGCCGGTGGCCGACGTGCCGGCGGTTCCGGCGCCCGGCATGGCGCCGGTCCCGGTTCCGGGCGCCGAGGTCGGGCCGGCGTCTGCTCCGCCGGGCGCGCCGGCGCGGTATCTGCCGCCGGGACGGTCGCAGGAGGCGTCCGGGCAGGCCGGCCTGGTGGTCGGTCTCGTCGCGGCGTCGGAAGGCGTTCTGGTCGCGGCCGCCGCCTTCGGAGCGCACCTCGTCTGGCCCGTCTGGGGCGCGGTCGCCGCGGTCGCGGTTTGGGCGGTCCTGCTGTCGGCCCCCCTGACCGCGCGACGCGCCTACGGCTATCGGGAGCCGGACACCACCGAACGCGTCCGGCTGGGGCAGTCGTGGCGAGACGTGCAGTACCGCGCGGGCGCCGGTGCATACCGGCTCGTGGTCGTCGAGTCGGACGAGCTGAACGCCTGCAGGCCGTTCGGGCGGACGGTCGCGGTCACGTCCCGTTCGGCGCGTTCACTGCCGCCCGGGCACCTGGAGGCCGTCCTCGCCCATGAGCTGGGACATCTGCTGGGGTGGCGGGCGGTGCCGGCGTTCGTCCACGCCCAGCTGACGCTGCCGAGCCGCGCATTGCTGTGGACGCTCCGCAGGCCCTGGTCTCCGATCGTCCCGATGTGGAAGAAGGCCGTCGAATGGCACCGGCCGATCGGCTTCCTGCCAGTGCTCCTCCTGGCCGTCCTCGCGACGGCGGTCACGGTCGTGGTGGCGGTGCCCGCGGCCGTCGCCTACGCTGCCGCCGCGTCGACACGGCTGCTGAGCGCGCACGGTGAGGCCCGGGCGGACGCCGCGGCGGTACGGATGGGGCTCGGCGCGGAACTGGTCGCGGCCGTGGAGCATCGCATCGAGCATCAGCCGCACGGGCTGCCGCTCCCCCTCGTCCGGCGGGCGCAGGCGCTGCGCCGGCGGCTGGGCTGAGCCGGTCAGCTCCTCCCGCCGAAGAGCGGCGGCGGCCCCTGCGGGGGGTTCTCGGGTGGGCGCGGCCGCTGCTCCTCGGGCGGCCTCGGCCCGGTCTGCTGGCCGGGCGGCGGGCCCGGCTGAGCCGTGAGGGGCGCTCGCGGGGGCGGCGCCACGGGCGGGGCGGCCCATTGCGGAGCGGTCGGCGTGGCCCACTGCTGCGGCTCCGGGCCGGGTGAGGTCAGGGCCGGGCCGGGTCCGGGGATGGCCTGCTGCGGGGCAGGCGGGTCCGGGAGGGGACCGGTGGTGACGCGCTCCAGCGTGATGATGGCCGGGTCGCATTCCACGGGGGTGATGGTGCGGCCCCCGCCGGGCGCCGACTGGACCAGCAGGAGCGCGTGGTCGGGCAGGTGCTGGAGGGTGACGGGTTCGACCGTGTACTCGTACACGCGCTGCGTGGTGTCGGCGTCGCTCCAGTTGGTCCCCTCGGCGTAGGAGTAGGCGGCCGACCAGTTCCGTGACGTGGTGACGGAGGTGCCTTCGGTGTCGCTCTGGCTGGTCGAACCGCCCCGGTTGCTGCCGCGCTGGTAGTTCGTCGACCGGTCGGGGAACAGCCCGAACAGCTCGCCGCCCGAATAGGTGCTGCCGGACGAGCGGCTCGTCCCCCAGCTGCGGGACGTCCCCGTCGTGCGGCTGGTGCTGTAGGTCTCGGAGTCGCCGCCGCCCTCGGTGTCGGTGGTCGTGTGGGACTCGTTCCCGCCGATGTTCTTCGTGATCTGCGACAGGACGAACCGGTGGTCGCGTCCGATGAAGTCGGCGGCGCGTGTGGCGTCCTCGTGGCTGCCGAGCCGCATGAACGCGACCGCGCCGCCGCCGATCATCTCCGCGGACGTCTCCCGCAGCCGCCGGAACAGCAGGGTCAGCGGGACGCCGCGCCGCTCGCAGGCGTCCGACAGCCGTTCCAGATGGCGCCGGGCCAGCTCGTCCGCGCCGGCGACGACCAGGGCGGGCGTGGAGTCCTGCGACGCGGTGATGCGGTGCGTGACCCACTGGACGATCAGGTCGGTGAGCAGCTCGGACCGGACGTTGCGGGCCTGGCTGTCGAGCGCGATGCAGGTCAGGTAGCCGACCCCCTCCTTGGAGGGCTCGGTGCCGAGGTTCTCCAGCGGGTGGACGTACGACTCGATCCGCGACAGGTTCGCGTGCGCCTGCCGGCGGTACTCCACGGTGAACAGCTCGGCCGCGATGTGCCGCCGCTCTTCGCGGGTCAGGAGGTCCCCGTCGTCGGGCTCGCCCATCAGGGCGCGGAGCGCCGCCGCGATCCGGCCGAGGGTGATGTTCTCGCCGATGGCGCCGCACACCTTGGTGAGGATCCGGTCGTCCATGCTGCGGTCGGCCCGCGCGGCGTCCGGCGTGCCGCCGTGCATGGACTCGACGATCGCGTCCACGAGGTCCTGCGGCGGCATGTCGGCCAGCAGGCTGGACGATGCCTGCCGGCTCGGCAGGAGCTGCGCGTCCACCCCCATCCACGACGCCTGGGACAGCTCGACCAGCTCACGGCAGACGACCTCGCGGGACAGGTCGAGCACCAGCAGCGGCTGGACGGCGAGGGTGGACGCCCCGTAGGTGGTGAGGAGCGCCTCCCATGCCCACAAGGTCCCGCCGAACACGTCCAGGCGGCGCCCGGGCCGCGTCGCCGCACCCCACTCGGGCAGGTCGTTGAGCCGCGCGCGCTCTGCGTCGTCGTGGGCCTGCCTGCGCGCATGCCATTGCCGCGCCTGGTCCTGGTACCCGCCGATGATCTGCTTCTGCGCCGTCGCGTACGCCTGGCGGGCGCTCTGCCGCTGGCGAACGGCCCACCACGTCAGCACCGCGGCCGGCGTCACGACGATGACGGCCAGCATCAGCGGGCCGACCGAGAAGGGCGAGCTCGCCTTCGTGGAACCGCTGGCCGCGCAGGCGGCGAAGAGCATGAGGCACACCGCGACGCCCGCGCTCACGGGGAGCGTCCGGCTCATCCTGCGCTGTGCCTGCTGCTCGGTCTCGGTGACACGGCGCGCCAGGTACTCCGGCAGGACCTGCTGTCGCGGCGGCGCCTCGGGGAAGGGCCGCAGGAACCACCATCGGTCCCGGAACACCCAGCCGAGGCGGGGATCGGGGCTGAACAGCCGCTCGCGACGTGAGAGCAATCCCCCGGGATCGATCGGTCTGCCCCTCACGATGCTTTACTCCCGTTCTGTCCGGGTGCCGACTCGATCGTCACGCTTGGCGGGGTCATGCGCGGCGATGCCGCGAACAACCCAAGCAGATTGACATGGAACTTGTCAGGCCCTCGGTCGGGAATCGGCCTTCCCAATGGCCGCCTTGCTCAATAGCCTGACTGTCCATGGCGCTGGACAGGGACGGAACCACGGAGAAGACCGACCGCCCGTCACCTGCGGTGGAAGCGCCACCGCTCCCGCCGGACCGTCCGGGCGACGAGGGCGCCCCGTCACGCGTCGCCAGCCGGGCCGCCGCGCAGATCCCCGACCGCCCGGCGAGCGCTCCCGGCCGTCCGGACGACGCCCTGCCGGAGACCTCCGCAGGAGAATCCCCACCGGATCCCCCGGTCCAAGACCCCGAGCCGCCGGTCGACGAGCCCACCGGCGAGGTCGTTGACGCCTTGGCCGTTGACGCCTTGGCCGTTGACGCCTTGGCCGTTGACGCCATGGCCGTTGACGCCATGGCCGCCGACGACACAGCCATTGACGACACAGCAACCGACAACGACGCCGTCGACGACGCGGCCGGGCGGCCCGTGGAGACCGACGGCCCGCCCGAGGCCCGGCCGGCCGCCGGCACCCGCGAACCCGTGGTGGATCGGCGGGACGATCCGCCCCGGCCCGTCGAGGCGCCCGTCGAGGCGCAACCGGTCGCATCGCCTCCGCCCGAAGGCGGGCGGTCCGGCGCACCGGATCCGTCGCGTCCCGCCGAACGGGCCGGGCCATCGGGCGCGGCAGCGGATCGCGCGGGGTTCCCGGAGATGACGGACCGGTCGGGATACGTGTTCAGCGATCGTGAGTACGCGTTCGCGAACGTCTCCCCGGACGAGGCATGGGACATGAAGAACCGGCGTGTGCCGCTGGGAATGGAGTCCCGGCAATGGCACGAGTGCGTCGACCAGTTGCGTGAGGCATTGGCCGCGGACGGCATCACCAACGCGGTCGTTCGGCTCCGGGGGCCGAGCACCCGGTTCCACTCGGACGGCGCGCGGCGATGGTTCCCGCAGAACGAGGACGACCTGCGCACCAGAGTGGCCGAACGCCACCGGAAGGCGTCCGAGGAGGAGCGTGACCAACGCGCGGACAAGGCCGTCGCGAGGTACCGGGCGGCCGGTTTCTCGCAGGACAGGGCGAAGCCGCTCACACCGTTCTTCGACAGCCTGTACCGGCTCGGCATCGCCGAAGAGCCGGACGGCTACGACTTCCGGATCGACGGCGACATCATCGAAGCCCCAGCGTTGCGCGACTGGGCCGCACGCTGGGAAGACGCGGTCGGTCGCGGGGTGACGCTCACCGGGTCCGAGCATGACGGCCCCGCCCCGCGCGACGACGACGACTGGATCGTGGTCGACCCCGCGGAGACCGACGAGGAGGCGAGCTGACGCCGTGGAGCAGGGCGTGTCGTTCCGGAACCCGGCCCGGCGGGGCGGTTGATCATGTGGGACCTGGTGCGGGGCCTGCCCGTGTGCCGGCTGCTGGAGGTTCCCCGTCCGGAGGAGACCGACGGCCGGGACGAGTGGCGCGACCAGCGGCTCGCGGCGCTGGTCTCGGCCTATCACGCGGGCAGGGACCCGGTGCTGGTCGGCTGGCGGCGCGCGCAGGCGTTCGGGCCCACCGAGGTGTTCGTCGGCGGGCACGGCCTCCTCGCCGACCGTGACGGGGACACCGCGACGCTGAGCCTCCCCGCCGGCGGACGCGGAACACTGCTGCCCCAGGGGATCGCCGAGGACTCCATGGCGCACTGGGTGAGCATCGGCGGTATCGCCGACGGCCTCCTCGTGGACGACCCGCCGCCGGAGGAGCCCGCGCGCCCCTCCCTGGAGGACGGCCTCCTCTCGGTGTGGATGCAGCCGTTCGCGTGGATGCTGGTCGCCGAGCCCGTCGACCCCTCGGAGGCCCAGCGCATCGCCGACGACCTGGCGGACCGGCAGCAGCGCGCCCAGTCCATGGCGGAGCTGTCCCCGGAGGACTCGGTGACGGCCGTCCGGATGGAGAAGCGGCATCGCGAGCTGCGCCAGTCCGCGACGTCCGGCCTCTGGCGGGTGCATCTGATGGCGGGGGCGGCGACGCCGCGGGCCGCCGCCCGGGTCGCGGCGCTCGTGAGCGCCTCCGCGGACCTCGGCCGGCTGCCGTACGCGCTGGTCCCGGGGGCGGCGGGGCCGTTCGAGGCGAGCACCCAGCTGGTGGCGGCGCTGGCCCGCCCGCCCGTCCGGGAGGTCGCCGGCGTCCGGTTCGTGATGCGGCCGGAGTTCGACGTCACGCCCGAGTCGGAGAACACCGGCGTCCGGCTGGGACGGGTGCTGGACCGCAACCGCCGCGACGTCGGACCGCTCTCGCTGCCGCTGTCCAGCCTGAACCGGCACACGTTCGTGTGCGGCGCGACGGGCGCCGGGAAGTCGCAGACGGTCCGGTCGCTGCTCGCGTCCGCGTCCGAGGCGGGGCTGCCGTGGCTGGTCGTGGAGCCGGCCAAGGCGGAGTACCGGCTGATGGCGGCGCGGCTCCCGGACGCGGAGGTCGTCACGATCCGGCCCGGGGACGCGGAGGCGATCGCGGCCGGGATCAACCCCCTCGAACCCTCCGCCGGGCCGGACGGGCGTCCGTTCCCGCTGCAGACGCACGCCGACCTCGTCCGCGCCCTGTTCCTCGCCGCGTTCGAGGCGGACGAGCCGTTCCCGCAGGTGCTCGCGGCGGCGCTGACCCGCTGCTACGAGCGGCTCGGCTGGGACCTCGCGCTCGGCGAGCCGGCCGTTCCGGGGACGTCGCCGCGCTACCCGACCCTCGCCGACCTGCAGGCCACGGCCGAGCAGGTGGTCGACGACATCGGCTACGGGCAGGAGATCACCGACAACGTCCGCGGCTTCATCCGGGTGCGGCTGTCCAGCCTCCGGCTCGGCACCACCGGGCGGTTCTTCGAGGGCGGCCATCCGATCGACTTCGACGCGCTGCTCGCCCGCAACGTCGTCCTGGAGATCGAGGACGTCGGGGACGACCGCGACAAGGCGTTCCTCATGGGCACCGTCCTGGTCCGCCTGGTCGAGCACCTGCGTCTGCGGCAGCGCCAGGGCGTCCCGCCCGGCCTGCGCCACCTGAGCGTGTTCGAGGAGGCGCACCGGCTGCTGCGCCGCAGCGAGCAGGCCGGGCCCGCGTCCCACGCCGTGGAGACGTTCGCGAGCCTCCTCGCGGAGATCCGCGCCTACGGCGAGGGGCTGATCGTGGCGGAGCAGATCCCGTCCAAGCTCGTCCCGGACGTCATCAAGAACACCGCCGTCAAGATCGTCCACCGGCTGCCGGCGAAGGACGACCGGGACGCGGTCGGCGCCACCATGAACATCACCGAGGCCCAGTCGCAGTTCCTCGTCACGCTCACGCCGGGTGAAGGCGCGGTGTTCACCGACGGCATGGACTACCCGCATCTGGTCCGCATGCCGGACGGCTCGCACCTGGAGAAGGCCGCGCCGGTGACGTCGCCCCGCGTGCTCGTGACCCCGCGCAGCGGCACGTGCGGGGCGGATTGCCGCGAGTCCCCCTGCACGCTGCGGGACATGCGGGCCGCGCAGCGCGCCTTGTCCGACCGTCCCGAACTGGTGATGTGGGCCGAGCTCGCCGCAGCCGCGCACCTGACGGGCTGGGGCACTCCGCGAATGGACCCCGCCGTCCTGGACGGGCTGCCCGCGCGGCTCCGCGACTGCGCCGTCTCCCACGCCGTCGACGCCGCCGTCGCGTCGCGGGCCGCTCCGGGCGAACTGTCCGTCCATCTGGCGGCGATCCTGCAAGGTGATGCGTGCACGGACGCCGAGACGGACTACTTCGCGGCCCCGTACCGGTGGTGCATCGTCCTGGAACAGCTTGGAGAAGCCCACCGGACGGCTCCCGACGGCGGGCGCCACCCGCTGAGCCAGGAGTGGAAGGTTCGCTACAGGCGCGCCATTCCCGGCGCCACCGTCGCCGACCAGTACCGCACTGTCAACGCCTGGTGGGACCGCGACCAACGCGACCTCGACACCCGCAACCTCGCCTTGTGGGGCTCCAACGGGACGCTCGAAACCGCCGTCGGCGCGCTCCGCACGGACCCCGACTGGCCCGACCGCTTCCGCGAGGCGACCTCCGGCCTGCGCCATTTCGAAGCCCTGGCCGACGCTTTCATCTCCTCCCATTCCTCCGAATAGCCATGCACTATGGAGGCATGGGGCTTCTGGAGCAGGTGGCACCGAATCTGGTCGACGTTCTCCGCCGGGACGCCTGGTGGATGGGCTGGAACACCTTCCTGGCGTGGATTCCGGTGCTCCTCGCCTGCCTGCTCTTCCGCGGGCAGCGCGTATCCCGGTCGCCGTTCTGGTGGGCAGGTCTGACCCTTTTTGTCCTTTTCCTGCCGAACGCGCCCTACGTCGTCACCGACCTGGTGCACCTGCGCGGCGACATCCTCATGGCCGACCGCGGCGGACCCGTCGTCACCGCCATCCTCCCGGTCTACGCCGTCCTCATCGGATCGGGCTTCCTGGCCTACTACCTCGCGCTGTCGGCCGCGCTCCGCCACCTGGCCCGAGTCGGGCTGGGCGACTGGCAGGGCCGGGTCGCGCTGGCCGCGCACGCCCTCTGCGCCATCGGCATCTTCCTCGGACGCTGGGCCCGCCTGAACAGCTGGGAACCCGTCGTCGACCCGCACGCCACCCTCGAACGCATATTCGTCCATCTGACCTGGACATGGGCTCCCGTCCTGATCCTGGCCACCTTCCTGGTCACATGGACATGCCATTTCATGACCAAGGCCATAGCCGAGGCATCGTTCAAGGCCACCCTGAAAAGCGCCCGCCACCTCCACACGACCCTCACCTCCTGACGGATCCCGCCACTGGCGGGGCAGCGTCAGGACCTGCGCGCGCAGACCTCGATCTCGATCTTCATCCGGGGGTCGGCGAGGCCGCACACCATCATCGTCGCCGCCGGCCGCACCTCGCCGAAGCAGCGGCGCAGCACCGGCCAGCAGGGCTCGAAGTCCGCCCGGTCGGGCAGCAGGTACCGGACGCGCACGACGTCGGCGAAGCCGCACTTCGCCTCCGAGAGCGCGGCCTCGACGTTGCGCAGGCACTGCTCCGCCTGCTCCACCACGTCGCCGGAGATCGTCATGGTGGCGTAGTCGAACCCGGTCGTCCCCGACACGTGCACCCAGTCGCCGTCCACCACGGCGCGGGCATAGCCGATCTGCTCCTCGAACGTCGAGCCGCTGAGGATCGCACGTCGCTCCGTCATGGCCCGAAAGCTAGATGACCGGGCGGCGATACGTCTAATACTGCCTTCGCCATCACCTGATATCTCTAGAGGTATGGAGCGTCCCGAACTCCCCCTCGCGCAGCTGCACGCGTTCGTCGTCCTCGCCGAGGAGCTCCACTTCGGCCACGCCGCCCGCCGCCTGGGCATCGCGCAGCCGCCGCTGAGCCAGCAGATCCGCCGTCTGGAGGACAAGGTCGGGCACGCCCTGTTCCGCCGCGAGCCGGGACGCGTCGTCCTCACCCCGGCCGGCCTGGAGCTGCTGCCGGCCGCCCGCGGCGCCCTCGCCGGCCTGGCTGCGGGCCTGGCCTCGGCGCGGGCCGCCGGCGACGGCCGGGCCGGGCGGCTGCGGATCGGCTTCGCCGCGTCCCTCGCGCTGACCGTCCTGCCGGGCCTGCTCCGCACCTTCCGGGACCGCTTCCCCGGCGTCGACCTGGACATCTGCGAGATGACCAGTGCGCCGCAGCTCACCGCCCTGCACGACAAGACGATCGACGCCGGCCTGCTGCGCGAGCCGCCGGCGGACGAGCCGGGGCTCGCCTTCGAGACCGTGCTGACCGAGCCCTTCGTGGCCGTCCTGCCGTCCGCGCACCCCCTGGCGGGGCAGCGGACCGTGCGGCTCGGGCGGCTCGCGGACGTCCCCTTCGTGCTCCTGCCCCGCGCGGCCGGCCCCCAGTTGCACGACCAGATCATCGCCCTGTGCGGGGCGGCCGGGTTCGCGCCCCGCGTGATCCAGCACGCGGTGGAATGGCAGACGGTCTGCGCCCTCGTGGAAGCGGGGCTGGGCGTCTCGCTGGCGCCCGAGAGCATCCGGCGCATCCGGCTCAAGGGCGTCGCCTTCCGCCGGATCGAGCCCGGCGGCGCCCGGACGCGGGTCGCGCTGGCATGGCGCCGGGACGACCCGGGCCCGCTCGTCGCGAACCTGCTGGCGGTCGTCCGCGGTGCTCAGGCGGCGTAGTTGCGGAGGACGCGCAGCGCGTCGGCGCCGTGCGGGCCTTCGGCGGTCAGGCCGGACCGGCCGGGGGCCAGGCGGCGGGCGCCGACGCGGCAGAAATCCGACGCCGGGCCGGTGACGCGGGACGGGGCGGAGGGGTCGCCGAACGTCCAGCGCGTTCCGTCCGGGGCGGTGAGGTCGCAGAAGACGGAAGCGTCAGGGAGCCCTTCGACGGAGAAGGCGTAGGGCAAGGTGCGGTGGGCCAGCCAGGCGATGTGGCGGATCCGGGCCGTGTCGGGGTGGTCGATGCCCAGCGGAACGGTGATGTCCAGCGCGTGGGCCCAGTGCTCGGCGAGCCTCGTCGTGGCCAGCGTGCGCGGAGACAGCGACGTCCTCACCCAGGAGAGGCGCGTGCCGGGCGGGTGCGCGCGCAGCGCGTCCGGCGTCGCGAAGGCGGCCTTCCGCCAGCGCGCCAGGAGGTCGGGCGGGGATATCCCGCGCTCGGCGGCGACCATGTCCGCGGCCATGCCGTCCACGGTCTCCGCGGAGGCCAGGAAGGCCGTCCCCTCCCCGATGGACGGGTCCGTGATCACTTCCTCGGTCTGCACGAGATGCAGGACGACGTCGGCGACGGTCCAGCCCTCGGCGTCGGACGGCCGCGACCACTGCTCGGGCGAAAGGGATTCCAGGACCGCGTCCAGCCGGCGGTACTCCGCGGCCAGATCGTCGAAGATGTCCGCCATGGCGCCACCATACCGAATTGCATTCGGTTCTGAGGTGTCCAACGTTGGCCAGAAAGCCTCAGATCGTCAGGTAGCGGGGTGGCCGGGGCAGGACGGGCGCAAGGCGTGACGTGACCCGTCTCCGGACGTCGAGGACGGTCTCCAGCGGCGTCAGCGCCACCACGCAGGCTCCGATCGTCCGGCCGCCGAGCGCACCGGCGTCCAGCGCGGCCTCCAGGGCGTCGTCGTGGACCGGGTCGCCGGGGCCGTGGGCGTCGGTCAGCAGCGGGCCGAGGGCGGACGGGCGGCCCGCCCGCAGTGCGGCGGCGGCTCGTCCGGCCGCGCCCGGGTCCGCGGGCGGGACGGCGGCGGGGTGCCGGGCGCCGACGTCGATCACCAGGAGACGCAGACCCGACCCGGCCAGGTCGCAGCGCGGGTTCGGCGGCGCGTCGGCGGCGGGCCCGCCGTGCAGGTCGCGCAGTGCCAAGGCGGTGGCGTGCCTGGTCTCGGCGCCGGTGAGCAGGCCCGTCACCGCCGGCAGCTCACGGTTCACCACGAGACGGGTTCCCGGGGCGGCCCGGGCACGCAGGATCTCGTCGCACTCGCGGGCCCAGGCGCCCGCCCGGGAAGGTGCGACGGCGCCCTCCGTGTGGTGGTTCATCGAGTAGAGCGATGTCGCTCCGCCGGCGGAGCGGCTCGCGGCCACGACCACGCCCCATGGCAGCGGGACGTCCAGGCCGTCCAGCAGCGGCAGGGCCCCGCGGACGTGGCGGATCGTCTCCGGCGGCGCGCCGTGGACCTGCTCGAAGATGTAGGCCGTCAGCCGGACCTCCGGCGCCGCGGCCAGGCCGGTCACGCCAGCTTCTCCAGGCGGTCGGCGGCCTCGGCGGCGCCGCCCGCCGCGGCGAAGGAGTCCCGGATGCGCCCGGCGGCGCGGCGGTGCGGCCCGTCCGCGAGGACGGTCGTGAGCGCGTTCCGGAGCTCGCCCGGCCGCACGCGGGTGAACCGGACGGCGACACCGGCCCCGGCGGCCTCCACCTGGCGGGCGATGACCGGCTGGTCGTTCCGGATCGGGGCGACCACCAGCGGCAGGCCGTGCGAGAGCGTCTCGCAGACCGTGTTGTGGCCGCCGTGGCAGACCACCGCCGACAGCCGTTCGAGGAGCTTGAGCTGCGGGACGTGCTCGCGGACGAGGACGTTCGGCGGCGAGTCCTCCAGCAGGCCGGGCGGCGCCACGAAGATCGCCTGGATGTCCAGGCCGCGAACGGCCTCGGCGGCGACCCGGAAGAACCGCTCGCCGGACGGGCCGTTGATCGTGCCGAGCGAGACCAGGACGGCGGGACGCCCGTCCAGCCGCTCCCACGGGAACGCCCTCGGCGTGGGACGGCCCAGCGCTGGTCCGACGAAGGCGAAGTGGTCGGGGAAGAACGAGATGTCGCCGATCAGCGCGCCGGTGGAGAAGATCAGCACGAGGTGGTCGGAGAAGCGCAGGTCGAGCAGGTCGTCGATGCCGTGGTCGAGCTGGAAGCCGCCGATCCGCTCGCGCACCCACTCCTCGACCTTCGGCATGCCGGCGAGCGGCCGGGTGAACTCGGCGGACGTCGTCGCGGACGTCGCCCAGGGGATCTCCCGGCGCCGGGCCGCGACCGGGGCGGCGAGGACGAGCTGGTCGGAGACCACCACGTCCGGGCGGAACCGGTCGATCGCGGTCTCGACACCGGGCATCATCGCGTGGCCCAGCGGGACGATGAACTCCTCCCACAGGAAGCGGAGCGCGGCGCCGCCGCGCAGCCGCAGGTGCTCGTCGCGGACGGTGAGCAGGTGCGTGCCGAAGGCGTCGCCGCCGGCGCTGAAGACGCGTGAGCCGGGGCGCAGCAGCGGCTGGAGGAAGGCGGGATGCCCCGTCCAGGCGATCTTGTGGCCGCGGCGGGCGAGTTCGGCGGCGACCGCGGCGGCCGGGTTGACGTGCCCGGTGAGCGGCGGGACGGCGAACAGGAAGCGGCGTTCCGGCGTGCCCGCCCGCCGGATCCCGGCGTCGCCGAGCAGGGACGGGACCTGGACGCGGCGGCTCATCGGGCGGCCTTCTGCGCGCCGGCGTGGTGGGCGAGCCAGGGCAACAGGACCTCCAGGATATCGGCCGTCCCCTCCCGCAGCACCGTGTGGGCGTGGCCGGTCATCGTGTGCAGCGTGCAGTCCGGGACGTGGTGGAGCAGCAGCCGGCCCGCGTCCGCCACGTCCGAATGCTGCCCGTAGATCGCGAGGACGGGGCAGGTCAGCGCGGCCAGGCCGGCGGGACGGACGGGTTCGGCCGCGGCGAGGTCGTCCACGAGCGTCGTGCCGTTGAGGAGGGCGCCCGCGGTCGCGGTGAGACGCCCGAGACGGCGCCGGCCGGAGGCCAGGAGCCGGTCGGCGGTCCGCTCGTACTCCAGCGAGAGCGCCGACTTCGCCAGCGTGTTCAGAAGGTCTTCGTGCCAGAGCGGCCCCTCCCCCGGGCCGTGCGCCTCGATGAGGACGAGCCCGGCGACACGGTCCGGACGCAGGAGGGCGGCGTTCAGCGCGATGACCCCGCCGAAGCTGTTCGCGACCAGATGGACGCGGTGGTGGCCCAGGGCGTCGAGGACGGCGAAGAGGTCCGCCACCGAGTCCTGGACTGTGTATCCGGCCGGCGGGCGCTCGGTCAGGCCGTGCCCGCGCTGGTCGTACAGGACGCAGTGGGCCCCGGCCTCGGCGACCGGGGACGCGAGCGTGTAGTAGAAGCTCGACAGGTTGTCGATCGCGAGGCCGTGGACGAACGCCACGACGGGGCCGTCCCCTTCGCATTCCTGGACGTGGAAGCGGAGGCCGCGCGCGGTCACCTCAGGCATGCGCCCGCTCCGCCGCCGTGATGTGGTCCACCACGTCGCCGACGGTCAGGTTGATGAGCTGGTCGAGGTCCAGACCGGCGATGAACGCGGGGAAGTCGACGCGGTCGCCGTAGTGGGCACGGAGCCGGTCGACCAGGGCGACGAATTCGATGCTCTCCAGGGCGAGGTCGTCGCCGAAGCTGGTGTCGGGGCCGACCTCCACGTCGAGGAGGAAGTCCTCCCCCACGACATCGGTCAGCATCCGGACGACCTCGGACAGGACGTCGGTCATACTCGGCTCTCCTCCAGGTCCGTTCCACCGGACGCGGCCGTCCAGGCGACGACGTGTCCTTCGAGTTCGCGTGTCTCCACGGTGGTGACCGTCCCGTCGGCCGCGATGAGGAGCCGTTCGGCGTCGGCGACGGTCACGACCAGTTCGGGACGTTCCGATCCCGCGTCCATCGACTGCAGCACCGCCTGTTCGGCCGCGCGGACCCTTGCGTCCTTCTCGTCCAGGGCGAGCCCTATGCCGGCCGGTTCGTGACCGGCCCGCACCAGGGCCACGCCCAGTTCGGTGTTGGAGGCGATGGAGACGGTGAGGGGCTCGTCGAACGGTCCCGTCACGACCGGACCGTCCCGGACGGTCAGTTCGGCGGGGAACAGGGGGCCGTGTCCGTTGCGCCAGAGGTGGTTCCGGACGGCGTCCTTGGCCGCGATCCGCCCGAGCAGCCACGGACCTTGATCGAGCGGCGGAAGCGCCTCGTACTCGGCGCGTTCGCTTGCGCAGAGGTACTGGCGCATCAGGAGGTCGCGGGAGGCGGTGCCGTCCCACCGTTTGCGCGCCAGGCACCATCCGCCGGGTTGCGGCTCCCCCGTTCCCGACACCTCCGGGGTGAACTTCATCCGCCAGAGGGCTTCGTCGGTGTAGAAGCGGTGCGTGGTCCATCCGTCGATGCGCGCCCACACCGTCCCGTTCTCCAGAAGCATCTCCGCCGAGCAACGCATGGTGGTGTCGGTCAGCGACTGGTTCCAGATGGTCGTCACCAGTTGCTCCCCAGCGGGCGGCAACGGTCCGTAGAGGGCGACCCGTTCGATCCCCACGGGGAACACCGTCTGGTTGGTGTCTCCGTACACCTGGATCCAGTGGCCGCAGAGCTGACCTGCGGCGTCTATGAGTGCGCCCGGCGTGGGCAACGAGGTCAGGACGGCGCGTACACCGTCCTCGGCGAGCGCCGTGATTTCGGTGATGCCACGGAAGAGCGGGCCGTGGAACATCCAGCGTTCCTCGTAGAGCCGTTCGGCGGTGACGATCGGCGGACCCTCGATGGTCAGCGGCGTCCGGTCCGGTACGGGCGGCACCGGGTGACGCTCGGCGAGCAGGACGGTCCCGTCGGCGTGCCCGTGGACGACGACCTTCACCTTGCGAGGCCGGTCGCCTTCCTCGATGAGGGAGGCGTGGATGTCGGCGGTGGTCGCCGGGTCCACGACGATCCACCGGACCGCGCGGACGTTCTCGAACCCGACCACCACCATGTCGGGCAGCAGCTCGCGTGCGGTGTCGGCCATGACCTCCAGCAGCGTGGCCAGCGGGACGATCGGAAATCTGTCCGACGTGTCCGGCCAGTCGGGGGCCTGCGGGACCACGCAGTGATCCCGCAGGCTGGGCATCGCTTCGATCGAGAAGGAACGGGAGACGCTCAGCTCGGCGGCCACGGGCGACGCGTCCGCCTGCGGCGCGTGCGCGGGCGCGGCCCCGCCGCCGAGCGCCTCCAGGACGGACTGTGCCCCGCTCGACGCGTCGTTGAGCAGCGCCTCCAGCTCGGCCACGACGGGATCGTCGTCCGGCAGCGCCGGCACCCCGGGGGTCAGCCGGATGGGCGGCACCGCGCCGTCCAGCCTGACCAGCGGCGTCCCCAGGTCCAGCCGCATCCCCGCCGCCGGCGGCGGGGCCGGCGGCGACGCGCCGTAGCCCTCGGCCCACAGCGCCGCGACGACGCGGCGGAGCTGGGCCATCCCGTCCCGCTTCGGCAGGTTCACGGCCATGGCGAGATGCTCGCGGTCGCCGAGGCGGTCGGCGACGAAGCCGGTGAGGCTGCCCGGCCCCACCTGCACGAAGGCCCGGACGTGCGCCGTGCCGTACAGCTCCTCGATCAGCTCGCTGAACCGGACGGGTTCGAGCAGGTGGCGGACGACGAGCTCGCGCACCTCGGACGCGGAGCGCGGGAACGGGGCGACCGTCGCCGCCGACCACAGCGGGACCCGGGGCTCGCGGATCGCCAGCGCCTCGAACGAGTGCTGCACCTGCTTCTCGTAGGCTTCGGCGAGCGGCGTGTGGAAGCCCGTCCGGAACGGAAGCTCCTGCCCGAGGATCCCCTCGGACGCCAGCCGTCCGAGGACCTCGCGGACCTCCCCGGCCGGACCGCAGATCACCGACTGGTGCGGGCAGTTGTCGTGGCTGACGAAGACCCCGGGACGTCCGCCGATGGCCTCCCGCGCCTGCTCCGCGCCGCAGCCGAGCGCCCCGTACACGACGTCGGGAACGTCCAGCGCCTCGCCGTCGAGTGCGTCGAGGAACGCCTCTGCCGCGTCCGCCTCGTACATCCCGGCGACGATCATCGCCGTCCACTCGCCGAGGCTGTGGCCCGCGGCGACATCGGGCTCGACGCCGAGCTCGGCGAGCGCCGCCGCCAGCAGGCGCCCGACGCGCAGGACGTCGGCGGCGTGGCCGATCATGTCCGTCCGTCCGGTCAGCTCGGGTCTCGGCATCCCGAAGTGCTCGGCGACGTCGTCCACGCGCGGATCGAAGGCGGGCTCGAACCCGGGGAACAGGAACGCGAGCCGGCCGCCCTCCGCGAGCAGCGGCCGGGGCGAGAACCACACGTCGCTCCGGCCCCGCCAGGCGGTCCCGCGCTGGACGACGGCGCGCGCCAAATCGAGCCTGCGCGGCGTGGGGCCGACGATGGCGAGACGGCACGGCAGGTCGGGGGCGTCGTCGCGGACCCGGGCGAGAAGCTCCTCGTCCGGGAGGGCCAGCGCGTCGGCGAGTTCCCCGGCCGTCCGCGCGGCCAGCCTCAGGACGCCCTCGTCCGACGGCGGCGTGTCGAGCCTGCGCCGCCGCGCCCTCCGGGCGGCGGGCGGCTCCTCCAGGATCACGTGGGCGTTGGCGCCGCCGAAGCCGAACGCGTTGACCGCGGCCCGGCGCGGTCCGTCGCCGCGCACCCACTCGGCCGCCTCCCGGACGAGCCGCAGCCGGCCGTCCTCCAACGCCGGATGCGGGTCGTCCGCGTGCAGCGTCGGCGGCAGCACGCCGTCGCGCAGCGCGAACGCGGCCTTGATCAGGCCGGCGATCCCGGCGGCGGGCATCGCGTGCCCGATCATCGACTTGACCGTGCCCAGGCCGATCGGCGCGCCGCCGGTCCCGAACACGCGGCGGAGCGTCGCGAGCTCCGCCTCGTCGCCCGCCGGGGTCGCGGTGCCGTGCGCCTCGACCAGCCCGACCGCGCCGGGCGCCGCCGGGTCGAGTCCCGCATCGCGCCAGGCCCGCTCGACCGCGAGCACCTGGCCGTCCACCAGCGGGCTCATGATGCTCGCCGCGCGGCCGTCGCTCGACGACCCGGCGCCCAGGATCACCGCGTGGATCCGGTCGCCCGCCCGCCGCGCGTCCGACAGCCGCTTGAGCAGGACGACGCCGGTGCCCTCCGCGAGGAGCGTCCCGTCCGCGGCCCGGTCGAACGGCCGGATCGTCTCGCTCGGGCTGAGCGCGCGCAGCTGGCTGAAGACACTCCAGACGGTGACGTGGTGGGTGTGGTGGACGGCCCCGGCCAGCATCGCGTCGGCCTGACCGCCGCGCAGCGCCCGCACGGCGTGCTCGACCGCGAGCAGCGACGACGCGCACGCCGCGTCCAGCGTGTAGGCGGGGCCGCGCAGATCGAACCGGTTGGCGACGCGGGCCGCGGCGAAGCTCGGCACGAGCCCGATCGAGGCGTCCGGGCCGTCCGGGCCCAGCCGCTCGCAGAACGCCCGGCGGATCTCCTCCAGCCGCCGCGTCCCGAGTTCCGGCACCAGCTCGGCGAGGACCCCGGCGACCTGGTGGGACGTCCGCACCCGCTGGTCGAACCGCGCCACGCCCGGGGTGATGTAGCCGCCGCGGCCGATGACCACGCCGATCCTGGACCGGTCGGGCAGCCGCTCCTCGCCGCCCGCGTCCGCGATCGCGTCCGCGGCGACCCGCAGCGCGATGAGCTGGTCGGGTTCCATCCCCCGCACCGCCGCGGGCATGATCCCGAACCGGGCCGGGTCGACGGTGGCCTGCTCGTCGACGAACCCGCCGCGCCGGCAGTAGAACCGGTCGCTCTCCGGCTCCCGCCCGTACGCTCCGGGGTCGTAGTAGAGCGCCGGGTCCCACCGGCCGGCCGGCACGTCGGTGATCGCGTCGAATCCGTCGAGGACGTTGCGCCACAGTTCGGCCGCCGACCCCGCACCCGGGAACACGGCTCCGGCGCCGACGATCGCGATCGGCTCGCGCGCGTCGCTCACCGGACGGTCCCGGTGAGCACGACCTGCGTCTCGTCCCCGTGCGCGAGCTCCCTGAGCAGGGCCGCCGCCCCCGCGTCCGGGTCGATCAGGCCGACGCCGCGCTCCTCGTAGGCGCGGGCCAGTTCCGGCGAAACCATCCCGCCGCCCGCCCACGGGCCCCAGTCGGCGACGAGCACGCGCCCGCGCAGCCGGGTCCGCCACACGTGCGCGAGCGTGTCGCAGGCGTCGTTGGCGGCCGCGTACCCGGCCTGCCCGCGGTTGCCGTGCACACCGGCGACGCTGCCGAAGACCACGAAGAACCCGAGGCCCGGCCGGACCGCCTGGACGAGCGCGGCGGCGCCGTCCGCCTTCGTCCGGTACACCCGCGCGAACGACTCGGGCGTCGTGTCCCGGATGAGCCGGTCCTCGACGAGCCCGGCGCCGTGGATCACCCCGTCCAGCCGCCGGTGACGGAGATGGATCCCGTCGACGACGTCCCGGACCACGTGCGGTTCCCGGACGTCTCCCGCGTGGTACCGGACGGACGCCGCGTGCTCTTCCAGCGCCGCCAGGTTCCGGCGTATCTCCCGCTCGGTCAGGATCCTCCGGACCGTCGCCTCGATCTCGGCGGGCCGGCTTTCGCCGCTCGCCACGAGCGTCCTGCGCAGCCCGGCCTCGTCGGGGACGTCCGGGAACTCGGGCTCGCCGGCCGGTTCCGGGGTGCGTCCCATGACCTCGATGTGGCAGCCGCTCGTCCGGGCCAGCTCCAGGGCGACCCGCGCGGTGATCCCACGCGCGCCCCCGGTCAGCAGGACGACGCCGTCCGGCCCGAGGTCCAGCGCCCTCTCCGGCGGCGGCTCGGCCGGCACCACGTCGAGCCCGTGCCGCAGGCCCCCCTCGTGCCCCACCACGACCGGCGCGTCCGCGGTCAGCAGCTCGGCCATGATCCGGTGGGCGATCGCACGCGGGGTGTCCTTGGTGTCCACGTCCAGCGCCCGGACGAGCACCTCGGGATACTCCAGCGCGACGGTCCGGGCCAGTCCGCGCAGGCCCGCCCCCGGCCCGGGGTCCCCGATGCCGCCGCCGTCGAACCGCCGCCCGAACGTCCCGCCGGCCCCGCTCGCGAGGACGAGCCACCGGAGCCCCCCGGCCAGCGCGTCGCGGATGCCCTCGAACGCCTGCGGCAGCACGTTCGCCGCACCCGGCCGCAGCGCCCCCAGATGGACGAGCCCGTCGCAGGGACCGTCGACGTCCAGCGGCGTCCGCACCTGCGCGCCGTGCCGCTCCAGCAGGTCGGCCAGCTCCAGCGCGACACCGCAGCCGTCGTCCACGACGAGGAATCGCCGCCCGGCGAACGCCGTTCCCGACTCCGGCGGCACCGGTAGCGCCTCCAGATCCACGACCCGCACGACCTGCCGCACCACCCCACCCCCGCGAGGCGAGTGCTCCTCGACAGGCGCAGGGTCCACCTCGACGGACACCCCGACCAGCCCAACGGGCACCGCGTGCTTCTCGACCGGCACCACGTCCGGCTCAACGGACAAAGCGTGCTCCTCGGCAGACACCCCGCCCCGCTCAACGAACGCCGCCTGCTCCACGACCGGCACCGGGCGCTCGACCGGCATCGCCTGCCGCTCAACAGGCACCACATCCGGCTCAACGGACAAAGCGTGCTCCTCGGCAGACGCCCCGCCCCGCTCAACGAACGCCGCCTGCTCCACGACCGGCACCGGGTGTTCCTCGACAGGCGCCGTCTGCTTTTCAACGGGCACAGCGTGTTCCTCGGCGGGCACCGGCTGCTGCTCGGCGGGTTCGGCGTCGCGCGCTGATGTCTCCGCTCGTGATGGGCCTCCGGAGAGGGCCGCGGTCGTCACGTGGGCCGCGGCGGGGTGCGCGGGGCGCGGGACGGCGGGTGATTCGGCCGGGGTGTCCAGACTGCCGCTGAGCCAGTCGGCGATCTCGCCGATGGTCGTGACTCCGGTGAGGTGGTCGGGCGCGGCCACGCCGGCGCGGTCGGCCAGCTCGCCGACGATGACCGCGCGCTTGATGGAGTCGATGGAGAGGTCCGCCTCCAGGTTCAGGCCGTCCTCCAGCATGTCCTCCGGGTAGCCGGTGCGCGCGCTGATCACGGCGCGGACGGTGGCGCGGGCGTCGCGCGGAGCCTCGGCGTCCGGTGACCCCTTGGCGGACGGCTCGTCGTCCGGCAGCGTCTCGCCCGGAAGGACCGGACGGGGCGCCGGGACCGGACGAGGACCCGCCGTGTGCGCGGCCAGATGCCGGAGGACCACCTCGCGCTGCGCCGCGATCATCTCCCGGCCCGTGCGCAGGTACTCCAGGACGGCGGCCGCGGAGCCCGGGCGACCGGGGCTCTCGATGCGTTCGGCGGGGCGGAGCGCGCCCGCCGGGTAGCCGCCGTCGGCGGTCCGGACGAGGTGACCGTTGACGAGCCATCCGGGCGCGGGCGCGGGCTCCGCCGCGAGCGGGCGGGCGCCGCGGCCGGAGAACAGCGGCAGCGGGTCGACCGGGACACCGGCGGCGGCCAGCTCGGCGAGCGCGTGCAGGAGTCCCGTGACGCCGTTCTCCCCGGGGGCGTCGCAGCTCACGGCGGTGTGCGGACGATCGCCGAGGATCCTGCCGACGAGGCCGGTGAGGACGCGTCCGGGACCGGCCTCGACGAAGGTGCGGGCGCCCGCGCCGTACATCGCCTCGATCTGCTCGACGAAGCGGACGGGCGCGGCGAGCTGCCCGGCGAGCGTGGCGGCGAGCTCGGCCGGGTCGCTCTCGTACGGGGCGGCGGTCGTGTTCGACCAGACCGGGAAGGCCGGTGAGCGCAGGTCGCGGCCGAGGAGATCGGCGCGCAGGTCGGCGGACGCGGCGGCGACGAGCGGGCTGTGGAACGCGCACGCGACCGGGATCCGCTCGGCGGGGAGCCCCGCGGCGGACAGGACGGCCAGCGCGCGCTCCAGTCCCGCGGACGATCCGGAGATCACGACCTGGCGTGGCGCGTTGTGGTTGGCGACGACGATCTCGGAGACCCCGGCCAGCGCCTCGCGGACCTCCCGCGGCGTCGCGCCGACCGCGGCCATCGCGCCCGGGTCCTCCCCGGCGGCGGACAGGATCGCGGCGGCGCGGACGGCGCTCAGCTCGACCATGCCCGCGTCGTCGAAGACGCCGGCGGCGCACAGCGCGACGAGCTCGCCGTAGCTGTGCCCCGCGGCGAGGTCCGGGTGGACGCCGACAGCGGTGAGCAGGCGGTGGACGGCGAGTCCGGCGATGCCGAGTGCGGGCTGGGCGATCCGCGTGTCGGTGAGATCGGCCCGGTGCCGGCGGGACTCCGACCGGGTGAACGCCGCGGGCGGGAACATCGCGGGCGCGTACCGCCCGCCGGCCAGCCGCAGCAGGCGCTGGAGGCGGGGGAACGCGACGAAGAGGTCGGCGAGCATGCCGGGCCGCTGGCTGCCCTGCCCCGGGAAGAGGAACGCGACCTGCCCCGGCTCGCCGGACGCGACGAAGACGCCCGGCGCCGGGCGGAACTCGGCCGCGAGCGCGAGCTTCTCCCGGAGGTCGTCCAGGCCCGAGGCGACCAGCGCCACCTGCACCGGTCCTTCGACCGCGGCGGCGGCGCGGGCCAGGTCGCGCAACCGGGGTCCGCGCGAGAGCAGGCCGGTCAGCCGGTCGATCCGGGCGCGTGCGGTGTCCCGGTCGGCTCCCCTGATCAGGAACAGCTCGGCGGGCCATTCGGCGAGCCCGGACACCGGCTCGGGCGCGCCGTCGTATCCGGACAGGACGGCGTGGAAGTTCGCGCCCCCGAATCCGAAGCCGCTCAGCCCCGCGTACCGTTCGCCCGGCGGGACGGCCCAGGGCCGGGCGCCGTCGCCGAACGCGAACGGGCCGTCGGGCGTCCACTCCGAGTTGGGACGGACGAGGTGCAGCGTCCCCGGCAGCACGCCGGTGTGCAGCGCGTACGCGGTCTTGATGAGCCCGGCGAGCCCGGCCGCGCATTTGGTGTGGCCGATCTGCGACTTCACGGACCCGAGCGTGACGCCGCCCGGCGCGGCCGAAGAGAACACCGAGGACAGCGTCGCCAGTTCCGTCCTGTCGCCGACCTCGGTACCGGTTCCGTGCGCCTCGACCAGTCCGACGGCCGCGGGGGCGATGCCCGCGCGCTCGTAGGCGCGTTCCAGGGCGCGGCGCTGGCCTTCGGGGCGGGGGGCGGTGAGGCCGAGGGAGCGGCCGTCGCTGGCCCCCGCGACGGACTTGACGACGGCGTAGATGCGGTCGCCGTCGCGTTCGGCGTCCGCGAGGCGCTTGAGGACGACGCATGCGACGCCTTCGCCGAGCGCGATGCCGTCGGCCGACGCGTCGAACGCGGCGCAGCGGCCGGACGGCGACAGCGCGCCCACCGACGAGAACAGCAGGTAGTCCTGGATGCCGTTGTGGAGGTCGGCGCCGCCGCACAGCACCATGTCGCTGGTGCCGGCGGCGAGGTCCTTGCAGGCGGCGTCGAGCGCGGCCAGCGACGCCGCGCAGGCGGCGTCCACCGTGTGGTTCGCGCCGCCGAGGTCGAGCCGGTTGGCGATCCGCCCGGCGATCACGTTGGTGAGGACGCCGGGGAAGGAGTCCTCGGTCGGGCGCGGCAGCTGCTCGTCCAGCCCCGGCGGCACCTCACCGAAGTAGGACGGGAGCGTCGCCCGCATCCCGTAGGCGGTGCCGAGGTCGTTGCCGCCCTCCGCGCCGAAGACCACCGATGTCCGGGACCGGTCGAACGGCCGGTCGGCGTAACCCGCGTCCGCCAGCGCGCGGGACGCGACCTCCAGCGAGAGGAGCTGGATCGGGTCGACGCTCCCGAGCGCGTTGGGCGGAATGCCGTAGGCGAGCGCGTCGAACGGGACGTCCGGGAGGAAGCCGCCCCACTTCGAGGACGTCTTCCCCGCCGCGGACGGGGAGTAGTAGATCTCCGGGTCCCAGCGGGTGACCTCGGTGACCGAGTCCACGCCGCCGACGATGTTCGCCCAGTACCGGTCGGTGTCGCCGGCGCCGGGGAAGACGCAGCTCATGCCGATGATCGCGATGTCGGCCGGGCGGGGCGCGCGCGGTGCCGGCGCTGGCCCGGCGACGCCCAGTTCGGCGGCGCGGCCGGCCAGGAACGCGGTCGCGCCGGAGGTGACCTGCTCGTGCAGTGCGGCGACGGTGGTGGTGGCCGAGCGCAGCGCGGCGACCTGCCCGATCATGTACAGGCCCTCGGCGCGCTGGCCGGCGGCGTCCACCGGCGAGCTGCGGCGCAGGCCCTTGCTGGCGACGCGCAGGCGGCCGAGGTTCAGCTTCTCCAGCCGGCGCCACACCTCCTGCCGCTGTGTCCCGACCTGTTCCAGCTCGCGGCGGGTCTCCTCGAACGTCCGGACGTACGGGGTCCGGGCGCAGCGCGTGGCGTGGCCGGGGGACGTCTCCAGCAGCGCGGTCCCGGCACAACCGAGGGCGACGTCCTGGAAGCCCGGCAGGATCGCCCCCGTCGCGACCGCCTCGGAGGTGAACAGGTACGCGGTGCCCATCAGCACGCGGACGTCGGCGCCGCGCTCGGCGAGCGGCCCCGCGAGCGCGGCCACCATCGCGGCGGACCGCTCGTCGTGGACGCCGCCCGCGAACATCACCGACAGCTCGCTCGCGTCGCCGTCGAACGCCGTCAGCCGCTCTACCTGCGCGTCCCAGAGCGGGAAGCTCGCGTGCGGCCCGACGTGGCCGCCGCATTCGCCGCCCTCGAAGACGAACTTGCGGGCGCCCTCGTCCAGGAACCGGTCGAGCAGCTCCGGGGACGGGACGTGCAGGTACGTGCTGATCCCGGCGTCCTCCAGCGGTGCCGCCTGCGCCGGACGGCCCCCGGCGATGATCGCGTACGGCGGGCCGGCCTCGAGGACGGCGGCGAGCTGGGCCTCGCGGAGCTCCGCCGGCGCGAACCCGAGGACGCCGACGCCCCAGGGCCGCCCGCCGAGCCGGTCCGCGGTCTCGCGCAGCAGCGTCCGCACCCGGCCGGCGTCCATCAGGGCGAGCGCGAGGAACGGCAGCCCGCCGTCCTGCGCGACCGCGCCGGCGAACGCGGAGCCGTCGCTGACCTGGGTCATCGGCCCCTGCACGGCGGCGGGTTCCGGGCGCGGCGCGAGCGGCTCGGCCCGGACGGCGGCGCGCAGGTGCAGATCGATCTGCTCCCGGACGGCCTGCACGACACCCCCGGCGGTCTTGTGACGTCCGGCGAGCGCGGCGGCGAGCGGCCCGTCCTGGCCCACCGGGAGCAGCCGCGACCGCAGCCCGGTGGCGCCGAGCCGCGCGGTGATCCGCACCGGGTCGAGCCCGGCGAGGTCGATCTCCGGCAGACCGGGGCGCGTGTAGACGCGGTGGCCGTGGACGATCGTGGTCTCGGTTCCGTCCATCGCCGCCAGCGCGGCGGCGACGTCGTCCGGGAGGTCCATCTCGCGGACGAGCGCGAGCTGCACGTCGAGGACGACCCCGGCCGCGCCCCCGGCGACCGCCGCCGCGGCCGTGTGCGGCCCGATCCCGCCCGCCGCGTACACCGGGACGTCCACGTCGGCCAGGAGCCGCTGCAGCAGGACGAACGCGGTCAGGTCGCCTACCCGCCCGCCGGCCTCGGCACCGCGCGCGACGAGGCCCACCTCGCCGGCGAGGCCCCGCGCCACCGGGATCACGGCGGCGGCCTCGTCCGGGCCGACGACCTCGATCAGGAGCCGGCGCCCGCGGGCGAACCCGGCGACGTCCAGCGTGCCGTCGGAGCACAGCGCCGGCGCGTCGACCAGGACGGTGCGGACGGCGGCGGGGATCTCGGCGGGCCGCACCCGGCAGCCGGCCGGGATGCGGACGCCGAACGGGCCCGTCCACCAGCGGCCGGCGTCGGCGAGGGCGGCGAGCCCGGTCTCCCGGTCCGTGCCGAGGTCGAGGACGCCGGTGCCGCCCGCGCGCGCGACGGCGACGGCGAGATGAGGTGCGGGGCGGCCGAACGGGGTGACCCCGATGATCTCGGTCCGGGGCCGGTCCCCCGGCCCCCCGCCGTACTCGCCCCTGTCCGCCGTCATGCACTGCCCCCCGACGTCCCGCGGCCCGGCCCCGCGGCCGGTGCGGCTCGTAACAACGGTGCGTCACACTACGGTCGGCGACGCGCCGATCACGGCGGCGACACACCCGGGGACGCGTTGATGGCGGCACGGCAAAGGAGATTGGAACGTCCCTTGACGTGCGGGAGGACTCGCTCCCGGTCAGACGGTGGCGGCGCCGCGCTGGGCGCGGATGCCGTGCCTGACGGTGCCCTCGTCGAGCCACCGGTCCAGGTGCCGCCACGTGGTCGTCCTGGCCGAGCGTCCGGTCAGCACGCCGAGGTGGCCGCCGGACACGATCTCGAAGCGCACCTGCGGCGCGCCGCCGAGCAGCCCGACGAGCGGCCGGACCGCCCGGACCGGGGCGAGCGCGTCGCCGCGTCCCGCGATGGCCAGAACCGGCACGCCCACCGCGCCGAGATCGACCCGGCGGCCGCCGATCTCGATGCCGCCGCGCATCAGGGCGTCGTCCCGCAAAAGGGCCCGGTAAATCTGCCGAGCGGTCTGTCCGGGATAGGCCGCCATCGTGTGCATGAAATGATCGACTGCCTCGATCTGCTGCAGAAAATCGGCATTGTCGAGGTTGGTCAGCATTCGGTAGGAACGCAGCACGGCGCCGGCCACGCCGGCGACCCGCCGGGCCGGGTTCGGCACCGCAGCCGGCGGCACCGCGAGGCGCACCGCGCGGGCGTCCACCGGGACGGCGATCGCGGCGACGGACGCGATCGGCAGCCCCGGATCGGCGGCGGCGGCGAGCAGCGCGAAGATCCCGCCGAGGCACCAGCCCACGAGCTGGACCGGCTGCCCGCCCGCGTCCCGGCTGACCGCCCGGATCGCGCCCGGCAGCACGTCCCGGACCTGCTCACGGACGCCGAGGTCGCGGTCGGCGGACCGGATCGGCCCATGATCGAGGAGGTAGCTGAGCCGCCCGGCCCGGACGACGTGCTCAGCCAGGCTGCATCCGCGGCGCAGGTCGTAGCAGCGCGCCGGGGCGGCCGGCGGCGGGACGAACAGCACCGGCGGCCCGGCCGGCACCACCCCCTCCGGGGGCCGGTAGCGGTACACCGGCCGCCCGCGGCCCTCCCCGATCGTCTCCGCCGGCATCGGGCGCAGGTCGGCGACATGACCGTGCAGCGCGAGCTGGAGGACATTCGACGTGGCGGCTCGCAGGCCCCGCGGGGAGAGGATCATTTCGCCATTATCCATCCGCATGAGAAGAACACCCTGGAGGCGCCATGGCCTAACACGGCCCGCATCCACTCAACGCATTAATACACTGGTCAAGGCTCGGCAGAAATCATCCGCCTGTGAAGCCTTCGTTAAATCGCATTGACATGCGAGGGGTCGCCCCCTGGGCGGACGGCGCGCATAATGGCGGTCACAGTCCGTGGCGGCGGTGCCGCGGGCAGGCGGCCAGGCGGGTGCGTGATGGCGACGCTCAATCCGGCGACGGGACGGTTCCGCCTCCCGGCGCGACGCCGGGAGGCGGCCGGCGGCGGCCCGGACCCCGTGCGGGCCGCCCTCGCGCCCCTGCTGGCCGCGCACCGCGCCGCCCACCCGGACGCCGCCCGCCCCGGGTCCGCCGAGGCCGAGCTGCTGCGCGGGTACGCGGTCGCCGAACGGCTGCACCGCGGGCAGCTCCGCAAGTCCGGCGCCCCGTACATCACCCACCCGCTGGCCGTGGCGCTGATCCTCGCCGGGATGGGGCTGGACACGACGACGCTCGTCGCCGCGCTCCTGCACGACACGGTCGAGGACACCCCGTACACGCTCGGGGAGGTCCGCGCCGACTTCGGGGACGAGATCGCGGTGCTGGTGGACGGCGTGACCAAGCTGGACGGCAGGCGCTGGGGCGACCGCGCCGAGGCCGAGACGCTCCGCAAGATCGTGCTGTCCGCGGCCGCCGACCTGCGGGTACTGGTGATCAAACTGGCGGACCGGCTGCACAACCTGCGGACGCTGCGCTACCAGCCGGAGCACAAGCGGGCCCGCTACGCCGAGGCGTCGCACGAGCTGCTGGTCCCGTTCGCGGACCGGCTCGGCATCCACGTCCTCAAGCGGGAGATGGACGACCTCGCCTTCGCCGCGCGCCACCCGGAGGCGCACGAGGCGACCCGGTCCGCCGTCCGCGCGGCGCTCGCCGGGGCCGGACGGACGTTCGGGCCCGCCACCGAACTGCTCCGCGCGTCGCTGGCCGAGCACGGCGTGCGGGCCCGCACGCAGGTCAGGCCGTCCCACCTGTACGCGGTGCACCAGTCGTCCGGCGGCGACCTCGCCGGGCTGCGGCCCTGCGAGACGGCGCGGCTCCTGCTCCTCGTGGACGGCGCCGAAAGCGACTGCTACATCGCGCTCGGCGCCGTCCACGCCGCGCTGCATCCGGTCGCCGGGCAGGTCCGCGACTTCATCGCGACGCCGAAGGACAACATGTACCGGTCGCTGCACACCCGGGTGATCAGCCCGGACGGCGACCCGTTCGAGGTGATCATCCGCTCCGAGGCGATGCATCCGGTCGCCGAGTACGGGATCGTCGCGCACATCCGGGACGCGGGCGGCGACACCGCCACCGCGGTCGCGGGCCGCCGCGACCTGGTGTGGCTGAGCCGGCTGCTGGCCTGGCAGTCCGACGCGCCGTCCGCCGAGTTCCTGGACCGGCTGCGCGCCGACCTCGCCGCCGGCAACGTCGCCGCGTTCACCACGCGCGGCGACATCGTGCCGCTGCCCGCGGGCGCGACCGCGCTCGACTTCGCCTACGCGCTCGGCCCCGGCACCGGCGACCGCTGCATCGGGGCCGTCGTCAACGGGCGGCTCGCGCCGATGTCGGTGCAGATCCGCAGCGGCAACGTCGTCGAGATCCTCACCGATCCGGCGGGCGCGCCGTCCGAGGACTGGCTCGGCATCGCGGTGTCGGTGCCGGCCCGCGTCCGCATCCAGCAGAGCCTCGCGCTGCGGCGCGCCGAGGAGGCCGCCGATGCCGGGCGGCGCCGCCTCGTCCGGGCCCTGGCGGGACGGGACGTCGACCTGCTCGCGGCGGAGGCGCACGGCGACTCCCTCGCCGTCGCCCGCGACCTCGGCTACACCGAGATCGACGAGATGTACGCGGCGCTGAGCACCGGCGCACTCGGCCTCGACGAGTTGCTGGCCCGGTTCGTCCGCCCCTGAACCGGTGATTACAGTGATCGCGAGGTGATCACATGGGACCTTTCGAGTACGGCATGGACGGGCCGAAGGTGATCGTGGTGGGCGTGGACGGCTCCGAGACGGCGCTGCGCGCCGGCGCGTACGCGTGGGGCCTCGCCCGCCGCGGCGGCGCCCGGCTCGTCGTGGTGCACGTGGCGCCGGTCGCCTCGCTGACCACCCTCACCCCGGGCGGCGCCGCCGTCATGCGGGAGACCGCCGACGAGATCGCCGCGGAGATCCGCCGGGAGCTCGCGGCCGCCGCCGGACGCGATCGGGTCGCCTACGAGTTCGTCACCGAGCAGGGCGACCCGTACACCGTCCTCGCCCGCGTCGCCGACGAGTCCCGCGCGGACGCCGTGGTCGTCGGCGCGTCGGCGCAGGCCGGGCACCGGCTCATCGGGTCCGTCGCCGTCCGGCTGGTCCGGTCGGGACGGTGGCCGGTGACCGTGGTGCCCTGAGCGCCGCCGCGGCGATCATCACCGGGTGCGTCTGAACGGGCCGTCCCACGGGGGCTGCCCGGACGCCGCCACCACGGCGGACAGCAGCACGACCACACCCGTCCCGCCCGCCAGGTTGATGCCGGCCGTCGCGAGCGCCGCGTCGAACGGGCCGCGCAGGGTCAGCGGCAGGATCGTCAGCAGCGCGACCGCGATCCCGCCGATCCACGCGAACGCCCGCACCGGCCGCGCGGCCGAGGACAGGAGCAGGTGCATCAGCGCGGTCGCCTGGATCGTCCCCGCCGCCACGCACAGGGCGTAGCTGGCCGCGGCGGGCGTCGTGGCGGCATGTCCGCCCGCGAACACCGGCGCCTCGACGCCGAACATCGTCCGCAGCCCGATCACCGCGGCGAACGTCAGGAGGCCGCCGAGCAGCGCCGTGGAGACCCCCGTCCACCACAGCGGGCGCAGCGGCGGGCCGGCGCCCTCCGCGGAGATCTCCTGGTGCAGCGCGACGAAATCCTCGTACCGCCTGGGCGGCGCCTCCATCGGGCGCCGCCGCGCCGTGGAGGGACACCGGAACGAACGTTCCCAAGGCCTTGGCGCAGGGCGGCCGGCGTGCCTGCCGGGCAGGCCGCCGGAGTACCGCCCGAAGGGTGAATCGGGCATGTTCCCTCCCCCGGTGCGAACGTAGGGGTGCTACCCGGCACCGATGGGAGGAACTCGCCCAAGCTCACCATTTTGCAGATGTTTGGCCGCGTTCCCCGCTATGGCAGGGGCGGCCGGAACGCGGAGATCCCCGGGAAGAGCGGCGCTCCCCGGGGATCTTCCGTCGCTCGTCAGACCTGGCCGGCCTTCTCCAGCGCCGCGCAGCAGGTGTCCGTGATCAGGCGGGCCACCACGTACGGGTCGACGTTGGCGTTGGGGCGGCGGTCCTCGATGTAGCCCTTCTTCTCGACCTCGACCTGCCACGGGATGCGCACCGAGGCGCCCCGGTCCGACACGCCGTAGCTGAACTCGCTCCAGGGCGCCGTCTCGTGCATGCCGGTCAGCCGCCGCTCGATGTCGGCGCCGTACCCGGCCACGTGCTCCTGCGCCTTCTCGGCGAGCGCCTCGCAGGCCGTGATGATCGCGTCGTAGCCCTCGCGCATGGCCTTGGTGGAGAAGTTGGTGTGCGCGCCGGCGCCGTTCCAGTCGCCCTCGACCGGCTTCGGGTCGAGGGTCGCGGACACGTCGTGGTCCTCGGCGATGCGGTACAGCAGCCAGCGGGCGACCCACATGTGGTCGCCGACCTCCAGCGGTCCGGCCGGGCCGATCTGGAACTCCCACTGCCCCGGCATGACCTCGGCGTTGATGCCGGAGATCTTCAGGCCGGCCTCCAGGCAGGCGTCCAGGTGGCGCTCGACGATCTCACGGCCGAACACCTCGTCGGCGCCCACGCCGCAGTAGTAGAAGCCCTGCGGGGCCGGGTAGCCGCGCTCGGGGAAGCCGAGCGGCCGGCCGTCCTTGAAGAACGTGTACTCCTGCTCGATCCCGTACCAGGAGTCCTGCGCCTCGTACTTCTCGGCGATCGGACGCAGCGTGGCCCGGGTGTTGGTCTCGTGCGGCGTGCCGTCCACGAGGTACACCTCGCAGAGCACCAGCTTGTTGTCACCGCCGCGGATCGGGTCCGCACAGGAGAAGACCGGCTTCAGCACGCAGTCCGAACGGTCGCCGGGCGCCTGGTTCGTGCTGGACCCGTCGAAGCCCCAGTCCGGCAGGTCGGCGCCGTCGGCGAGGATCCTCGTCTTCGACCGCAGCCGCGCGGTCGGCTCGGTGCCGTCGATCCAGATGTACTCGGCCTTGTAGCTCAACGTCGGTCCCTTCGTGTCCACCGGGCCTTGTGGGTCGGCCCTACAGAACGTGCCAACCGGTCATTTCGCATCTGTTGCCCATATGTGAACGCCATGTAACACGCGCCCTGACCTGCTGAGACCTAGCTCACAGGAGCCCCGGGCGGCCGCCCGGACGGGCGGGCACGACGCGCGAGTCCGTCATTGCGTTGTCACGATCGCGGTAATTGGCACGAATTAGCCGTTCTCTCACCTTTGACCAGCGACAAGCAAAAAGGATCATACGCCTCCCACACCACAGCGTGTACCTCCAAAATGCAGAGGTAAGGCACGAACCCTCCCGAAATGGGACGCAATAGTCGAGAGAAAGGAATGCGTCCATGAAAAGGGTCGTGTTTCCCCTGTCCGCACTCACGATCGCGCCGCTGACCGCGCTCGCGTTCAGCGTCGCACCGGCGCACCCCCGGCCTCATCGCCCAACTGAACGCCCTGCTCGGCCCGGGCCGGGAGCCGCCCCGGCGACCCCGCGGACGGGTCACGGCCTAGCCCACAAAAGCCACTACTCACCATCTTTCACCATCAAAAGGACATCAATTCCCCGGATCCCGGAGAAACTCGACGCCCGCCAAAGTCCGGGCTAAAAGTTTCGGTTGTTCAAAGCCCCCCGAATGTTTACTTCTCTGGCATCGACGGAAGGGGCTTGCCGATCCAAGATGATCGGGGGAATCACGTCACGGCGCGACGGCGCGCCGACCGCGGATTCCCATTCAGCAGACCAGAAACGGGGGAACAGGATGAGGCGGACTTTTGTGGCCTCGCTGAGCACGGTCACCGTGCTGGCAGGGCTGGCATCCTTCGCACCGTCCAGCCAGGCGGCGCCCGCCGGCGGGAAGCACCACCGGGTCCATGTCGTACGGCCGGGTCACTCGATCCAGCGGGCCGTCGACCATGCGAGACCGGGCGACGTCATCAAGCTCAAGGCGGGTCACTACGACGGGGGCGTCCTCGTCCGCAAGCGCCTCACGATCCGTGGCGCGGGCAACCGGACCGTCCTCAGCCCGGGCCGCAAGGACAACTGCAAGAAGGCCGGGGTGCCCGGCATGGGGATCTGCGTGGTCGGGTCGCCCAGGCATTTGGTCCGCGGCGTGACGATCAAGGACCTCACTGTCGAGAGGTTCAAGGAGACCGGGATCTTCGGCATCTACACCGACCGGCTGACGGTCAAGCGCGTCCTCGCGAAGAGGAACGGCGAGTACGGCATCACCGAGTTCCATTCCACCCGCGGCCGGTTCGTGGACAACTGGGCCATCGACAACCGGATCGAGGCCGGCCTGTACGTCGGGGACATCGAGAACGCGCGCGGCACCGTCGTCGCGAACAACCACGCCTCCGGCAACGCCATCGGCCTGCTGGTCCGGCACGCCCGCCACGTCAAGGCCTGGGGCAACGAACTCGTCGGCAACTGCACCGGCGTCATCCTGGTCGACGACGACCAGAAGGGCGGCCAGGGCAACACCACGGTCCGGAAGAACAAGGTCTCGAGGAACAACCGGTCCTGCGCGCAGCACGAGGAGGTCCCGCCGCTCGGCGGCACGGGCATCCTGGTCTTCGGCGGCGACCACAACACCATCGAGAAGAACGCCGTGACCGGCAACCGCGGCAACCTGCCCTACTCCGGCGGCATCGTCCTCTTCCCGAGCCCGAAGGGACACCCCGCCCGGTTCAACCTGATCAAGTTCAACCTCGTCCGCGGCAACGCGCCGTTCGACCTGGTCGACAACAGCGGCAGCAGGACCAACCGCTTCCGCGGCAACAACTGCGCGACCTCCAAGCCCGACGGCCTCTGCCACCACTGACGGCACGTCACGGCACAAGCCCCCTGTTCCCGACCCGGGAACAGGGGGCTTCCCGCAGACGTGCGGCCGACCCTGCCGGGCTACCCTTGGCCTCTCAACCGAGCCTGGCCGCAGATCAGGTCCTTGCTCTGAGACACGCGCCACTGGCCCCACGGTCCGCATGGTTTCAGGTGTAGGCGCCCTGGCCGTACTCCTCCGGGCCTTTGGTGAAGTCGTCCGGCCGCGTCTTGCGCAGCTTCTGGTACCGGGCTTCGAAGAACACGATGGCTTCTTTGATGCCGCAGTCGAACGTCTCTCTGAGCCAGAGGATGGCGCCAAAAACCTGGCCGTCGACGATTAGCTCATCGAGTTGGTCGAACTCCTCGCTCATCGCTCGGTGCCCGTACCGCTACGCCGCCGCGACCTGCTCAAGACCAGCGCCCAACTAGGTGTCGCGAACTATGCCTGGGCCATCGGGCTGCTACTACTGGCGGCGACCCCACTGGCCGTCGCCGCCGTGCTCAGTGTCAACAGCGCCAGCTCCGTATTCGTTGGTTTCATCGCCGGCCACAGGTCCCGGCGCTGGCCACATCGCCGACCGTCGCGCTAGGGGCGCGGCCGGCCATCCACCTGCGGGGGTCTCGGCGACAACGTCGAGGCCCCCGACCTGTGTCTCAGCCGGCCTCTGAGCCGGAGTGCCCCGCCGGAGGCGCTGCCATGATGGGCGGCATGTCGACGGTTGCCTATGGACGATGGGGACGACAGGTAGAAAACCCAGGTCCCGACGAGATCGCTGGTTTGCTCGCCGAGTTGGACGAACCGGACGACGTTGAGCATCCGAACGTGTGGATTGACCACGAAAGCGGGTGGGCTCTCTCCGCTTTCTCCTCTGGCTTGCTGGTCTGGGAAGACGCCGAGGAGGGACCTCGGCACATGCGGCATGTGCCGCGCGAGCTGATGGAGGAGCTCTTCCACGCGGTCGTTACGGGCGACTTGGATGCAGTGCACAAGCAGGCATGGTCGTCCGGTTACGGATGATAGGCAGCAGCGCGCCCCGGCGACCGCCACCCCCTGGCGGACGGAGCGGCACCCTCGCGACGAACGGCCAGGCACAGGTCCGCTTGCAGCCGCTGCGCTCGGCACGCGAAGGTGCGGGCTGAGCTTCCCAGAGTCAGAGGCCCCCGCCGGAGGCGTCTTTCCAACCTGTCGCGACGCTCTCGCCTTGTGCGACCATCCCGGGATGGTCGATGTGATCTTGGACGTCGATGCCGATCCGGTGCCGCTATTGACGTTGCGGACCGAGAGGTGGGAGGTGCATTTCTGGGCACCTCTTGCGGACTTCTCCCGGCTGAGCGGGATTCGTGGCGCGCATTGGGATGAGCGGGGATCGTTACAGGTGGGCGTGTGTGCCGGCTCGCCGGTGTTCTGGTCCACGGCCGGGGACGAGCAGGTCGCGGTGCTGGTTGGGCAGGATGACGAAACGTGGGACATCGCATTGATGATCCCGCTTGTGGCCGTGGACGAGATCGTCGCCCTTGCACGCTGATGCCGAACCACCGGCGGCACGCCCCCACGGCGGCCGTAGTGACCCCGGCAGACGCATCACGACGACGCGCTGATCTTCACCGGCAAGCCCAGCGGCGTCCTGCGGCGGGCGAACTTCCGGCGTGGGACCAAGTGGGGTGAGACGGTAGCCAAGCTTGGCGTGCCCGACCTGCACTTTTACGACCTCCGGCACACCGGGAACACGTTCGCGGCCGAGTCCGGCGCGACGCTCTGCGACCTCATGGAGCCGATGGGCCATGACAGCGTGCGGACCGCGATGACGAGATGGGGAGGCCGGAACGCTCGCGCTCGTCGGCTAATGGCACGAAACCCCTGCTCCCATGATCGGGAACAGGGGGTTTCCCTGGTGGGCGCGGACGGTTTCGAACCGCCGACTCCTCGCTCGCAAGAACTCGCGGCCCGGACCGGTACGCCGTTTCGCGACGGTCACCTGGAGGAGATCGGCCTCATGCCGCCGGACGGCGCCAAGCCTGACGCGCTGGTGAACCATTTCAAATGGAGAAAGTCGACCCCCGCGCTATGCGGGGGCCAACAAGTGGATCACCGGCTGACTGGCCCGGTGCCATGTAGATCAGCCGATCCTCCGCGTGCCTGCGAAGGACACGGCATTCGGAGCTACTCGCTGTCGACGAGGCGCTGCGCCTCGCCGTGCAGCCCTATGACCGTCTCTGTGCCTTCGCCTGCGCCAGCGCCGGCGACGGGCTGGTCGGCGTCTTCGATGTACTTCTCCTCAGGACCGTCGAAGACCACGGAAGAGTCGCCGACGTGGGCGGGGATGCCGCTTTCACTACGCATTTCAGCCTCACTTTCTCATCACGTGACCCGCAAAGCAGCGGGTAGCTCCGGCCTGACCGGAACTGCAGAAGACCGTCCGACGTGGGTCTCGGGACGCAAGATCTGCGCTGGCATCCCCTCAAATACGCCCCATGGTGCAGCCAACGGATCAGAGCCGGCACGTGGTGTGGCCGCTGATCGCGGCCCTGATCGTGTGCCTGAGGAGCAGGTGATGCCGGGCCCCGCCCATCACGGGCAACCCCGCCCGTGGCCGGCAAGGCCCCGCCGCACATCCCTAGACAAGATCAACGGCGAGTTCACGAAGCCCGCCAGCTGACCAGGTAAGACGCGGGGCCGGCCCCTAGCCGGACCGGTCCCGCTCCCACGGAGATCAACGCAGCGCCGAACCCTGAGCATGCGGCACAGCTTCGTCTCAGTGCTGTCCGACCACGGCATCCCCATCGAGGACATCTCGCGCCTGGTCGGCCACCGCAGCACGGCGGTCACCGAGACCGTCTACCGGCTGCAGATCCGGCCCGTCATGGAGAAGGGGGCGACCGCCATGGACGGCATCTTCGGCGACGCAACAGGTCAGGACCCCTAGTCACTCAGTTAGTCACTCACAAGATCGAAGGCCATGATCCGCAACAGCGGATCATGGCCTTTACCTGGGTGGGCGCGGACGGTTTCGAACCGCCGACTCCTCGCTTGTAAGGCGAGTGCTCTACCCCTGAGCTACGCGCCCGGGTGCTCGTTGCCGGGAAAGCGTACCTGGTTCTGAAGCGGGTCCGCGAAACGGTCAGGAGGCCGGGGTCATTCTCGTCAGGGCCGTGGCCAGGCGGTCGGTGGACGTGGTGGGCAGTCCGCCGAGGATCTTGAGGGCGAACCGCATCAGGGACGGGTGGGAGAGGCCCTGGCGGGTGGCCAGGCGCATGATGCGCGGGTCGTCGATGGCGCGGGTGAAGGCGCGGCCCAGGGTGAAGGGGCCGCCGTTGGCGTGCCGGACGGCGGCCGGGTAGGTGCGGAGGACGTGTTCGGGGAACGGGGAGCGGGACGCGGTGGTGATCACTTCGGCGGCGATGCGGCCCGCCTCCAGGGCGTAGGCGATGCCTTCGCCGTTGGACGGGTTGACCATGCCGCCGGAGTCGCCCGCGAGGAGGAGGCCGGGCAGGTAGTGGGGGCGGCGGCTGAAACCCATCGGGAGGGCGGCCCCGCGCAGGGGGCCGGTGGCGTTCTCCTCGGTGAAGCCCCAGGAGGCCGGGAGCGAGGTGAGCCAGCGGGTGCACAGCCGGTGGTAGTCGGGGTGTTCGCTGCGCAGGAGCGCCACGCCGACGTTGCAGGTGCCGTCGCCCATGCCGAAGACCCACCCGTATCCGGCGGGCGCCAGGTCCAGCCAGGCTTCGAGGTACTCGTCGTCGTGGCGGGGGCTGCGGAAGTAGCGCCGGCCCGCTATGCCGATGGGACGGTCGCGCCGGGGACGCAGGCCGAGCGCGATCGCGAGCCGGGACGAGACCCCGTCCGCCGCGATGACCAGGCGCGCTTCGTGATTCCCATTGGCCGTGCGCACGCCCTTCACCCGCCCGTCGGCCAGCAGCGGACCGGTGGCCTTGGTGTTCTCCAGCAGGGTCGCGCCGGCGGAGACGGCTTGGCGGGCGAGGATCTCGTCGAGGTCGGTACGCGTCCGGGTGAGGCCGAAGCCGTCCGGCCACGGGAGTTCCAAGCGGCGGCCCGCGCCGATGAGGCGGATGCCCTTGTTCCGGAGCCAGCCGGGGCCGGTGATGTCGATGCCCAGCGCCTTCAGTTCCCGGACGGCGCGCGGCGTCAGCCCGTCCCCGCAGATCTTCTCCCGGGGGAACGACGTCTTCTCCAGGACGAGGACGTCCAGTCCGGAACGGGCCAGGTGGGTCGCGGCGGCGGATCCCGCGGGGCCCGCGCCCACCACGATGACGTCGCGCATCACAGGTGCCTGTTGAACCAGTCGGCGGCCTGCATGGTGACCTCTTCGAGTGCGCCCGGCTCCTCGAAGAGGTGGGTCGCGCCGGAGACGACGTGCACCTCGGACCTGCCGAGCCGCTCGTGGGCCCGCTCGTTCAGCTGCAGGACCTCGGTGTCCCGGCCGCCGACGATCAGCAGGACGGGTGCCCGGACGCGGGCGAGGGACGGTCCCGCCAGGTCGGGGCGTCCGCCGCGGGAGACGACCGCGGCGATCCGCGGGCGGGCCGCGGCGGCGGCGAGGGCCGCCGCGGCGCCGGTGCTCGCGCCGAACAGGCCGATGGGGAGGCCGGCGGTGTGCGGGGCCGATTCGAGCCCCTCGGTCAGCCTGTCGATCGCGCCGATGAGCCGGAGCGTGAGCAGCTCGATGTCGAAGCGGAGGGTGGCCGTGACGCGGTCGATCTCGTCCTCGTGCTCGGTGAGGAGGTCGATGAGGAGCGTGCCGACGCCGGCGGCGTTCAGGCCGTCGGCGACGGCGCGGTTGCGCGGGCTGTGCCGGGAGCTGCCGCTGCCGTGCGCGAAGAGGACGACGCCCGTGGCGCCGTCCGGTATGGCCAGGTCGCCGGCCAGCTCGGCGTCCGGCAGCTTCAGCGTGATCATGTGTTGGGCGGCTCCGCGCTGATGTCGGCGAGGGCCGAGTGCTCGTCGCGCTGGACGGCGAGGTCGCCGATGGACACCATGCCGATCGGGCGGTCTCCGTCCACGACGGGGACCCGGCGGACGGCGTGCCGGCGCATCAGCCGCACGGCCTCCTCGGCGTCCTCCCCGGGCGTGACCGTGATCATGTTGGTGCTGCAGATGTCGGCGACGGTGGTGCCCGACATGTCCCGGTGGGCGGCGACGGCGCGGACGACGATGTCGCGGTCGGTGACCAGGCCGCGGAGCCGTCCCTCGTGGACGACCAGGACATCCCCGATCCCGTGCTGCCGCATGAGGTCCCCGACCTCGACGAGGTTCGTGTCCGGGGACACCGCCACGGGCACCGGCGTCATCACCTCGTTCACCTTCTGGGCCATGCGAAACCTCCCCTCTCGGGGCTCGCCTACCCAGCGGCGGACGGGATATGTCTACCCGGGCGCGTCGGGCCCTTCCCGCTCGGCGAGGAACCGCTCGAACTGGGCGCCGAGTTCCTCGGCGGTGGGCATGTCCTGCGACTCGGCGAGCAGGTTGTCGCGCTCGGCGGCCCCCGCGAACGCGTCGTACTGCTGCTCCAGGGCCCGCACGACCTTCTCGACCTCGTCGTTGCCGTCGACCTGCTCGGCGATGTCGGCGTCGGTGGCGGCGGCCGCCTCGCGGAGCCGGTCGACGGGCAGCACCAGGCCGGTGGCGGAGACGACGGCCTCCAGCGCGGCGACGGCGGCGGCCGGGTAGGCGGACTGGGCGAGGTAGTGCGGGACGTGCACGGCGAACCCGACGGCGTCGTGGCCCGCCTCTCCGAGCCGCAGTTCCAGCAGCCCGGCGGCGCTGCCCGGCACCTGCACCTTGTCGAACCAGGAGTTGCGGGCGACCAGTTCGGGCCGGGTGGCGTGCGAGGTGGTGCCGACGGGGCGGGTGTGCGGGACGCCCATCGGGATGCCGTGGAAACCGACGACCAGGCCGACGCCGAGCCGTTTCACCAGGTGCACGACGGACGCGGTGAAGCCCTCCCACAGCCGGTCGGGCTCGGGGCCGGACAGCATCAGGAACGGGCTGCCGGCGTCGTCGCGCAGCATCCGGACGACCAGTTCGGGCGCCTCGTAGGAGGCCCAGTGGTCGCGGTCGAAGGTCATCGGCGGCCGGCGCGCCCGGTAGTCGATCAGCGAGTCGACGTCGAAGCGGGCGATGACGCGGTGCTCAAACGCCTCCAGGAGGTGCTCCCGCACGAGCTGCCCGGTGGACCCGGCGTCCACGAAGCCGTCGAGGCTGTGCAGCATCACCGGACCCGTCATCTCCGGCAGGTCGGCGTCAAGCTCGTACAGATCCTCTGGGTTAAGCAACTTCTCCCCCACCTCTACATGTCTTGCGCACAACATTAGGACATGCGGAGGCGCATCCCCGGTCCGGACGTGACGCCGGTCACATGAAGACCCTGCTGGCGAGGAAGTCGTCCGGGTGAAGGGTGGTGAGGGCCTCGCGGTCCACTTCGCCGCCTGCGGCGAGGAGGCGGCTGGCGTGCCGGAGGCGGGCGCGTTCTATGGCGTTGCGGACAGAACGGGCATTGGCGAAGCGGGGCTGGGAGCGGCGCCGGGAGAGGTAGTCGCGGAAGACCGGTTCGGTCTCCGGGGCAAGGCCGTAGCCTTCGCGATCCATCATCAGGTGGCCGATGGCCTCCAGCTCGTCCGGCTCGTAGTCGGGGAAGTCGATGTGGTGCGCGATGCGGGAGCTCATGCCGGGGTTGGACGCGAAGAAGGCGTCCATGCGGTCCTTGTAGCCGGCGAGGACGACGACGAGGTCGTCTCGCTGGTTCTCCATGACCTGGAGGAGGATCTCGATGGCCTCCTGCCCGTAGTCGCGTTCGTTCTCGGCCCGGTACAGGTAGTACGCCTCGTCGATGAACAGCACGCCGCCCATCGCCCGTTTCAGGACCTCCTTGGTCTTGGGGGCGGTGTGGCCGACGTACTGGCCGACGAGGTCGTCCCGGGTGACGGAGACCAGGTGGCCGCGACGGATGTATCCGAGGCGGTGGAGGAGCTCGGCGAGCCGGACGGCGACGGACGTCTTGCCCGTTCCCGGGCTGCCGGTGAAGCACATGTGCAGGTTGGGGCGCCCCGAATCGATGCCGAACCGGGCCCGGACACGGTCGACGAGCAGCAGCGCGGCGATCTCACGGATGCGGGTCTTGACCGGGGCGAGGCCGACGAGTTCGGCGTCGAGGGCGTCCAGGACGGAGTCGACGAGCGAGTCGGCGCGTTCCTTGGCGAGGTCGACGCGGGCGCCGGGAGGGAGCGGCTCCCCGGCGGCGGGAGCTTGGGGTGGGTCCACAGGGGAGCCGTTCTGGCGCATCCCGAAGCCGGGGCGGTCGCTCAACGTCCCGCCCCGTAGCGGTCGCCCTCGGGGCGGTCCAGGGCGTAGGGGTGCAGCGTGTAGCGGACGCGCCGGTCGGACGTCTCCGTGCGGTCGAGCCGGAAGCCTGGCTCCTCGGCCGGGCGCTGGACGATGAACTGCAGCGCCGTCGTCTGCCGCCCGTAACCCGCGTCGTAGGCGTTCAGGCGGATGTAGTGGTCCGGGTACGCCTTGCGGCACTCGTTGATCTCGTACAGGACGCCGGCCGGGTCGGCGAGGTCGAACATCGGCAGCCCCCACATCTCCCAGTAGGAGTTGCGCGGGTGCGGGTCGTCGGTGAACTCGACCGAGCACGGCCAGCCCCGGCCGAGGGCGTACGCGATCTGCGCGGTGATGTCCTCGTCGGTGAGATCGGGCAGGTACGAGAAGGTCCCTTGGGTGATCCGCATCAGACGCTCCCCTGAATCATGAGAGTGATCTACCTGTGAGTGATAGATTGATTACACTGCGATAGCCAAGCAGTGGGCGGCAGGGCATGCCGTTACAGGACGTGGAGACCTCGCCGTTGGGCGGTCTATGAAGCGTCAACCTCAGCCGTCGGGCTGAAATCCTCCGGCTCAAACGGAGGAGGATGCCAAAGGGGTCTCGACGACGTCGGGTGTGTCGGTTGAGGCGTATGTGAACTGGATGTCGCCCCAGGTGGACAGGGCGATGTCCAGCTCGCGGCTGTGCTTGGCGGCGGCGCGGAGGATGTCGGGGCCTTCGGCGAGGTAGTCGCGGCCCTCGTTCCGCGCCTTGATCATCGCTTCGAGCGCGACGCGGTTGGCGGTGGCGCCGGCGGCGATGCCCATCGGGTGGCCGATCGTCCCGCCGCCGAACTGCAGGATCGAGTCCTCGCCCAGGTAGTGCAGGAGCTGGTGCATCTGCCCGGCGTGGATGCCGCCGGACGCGACGGGCATCGTCCCCGGCATCGACGCCCATTCCTGGTCGAAGTAGAGGCCCTTCACCGGATCGGCGGTGATCCTGTCCAGGCGGAGCGTGTCGTAGTAGCCGCGGACGCTGTTCGGGTCGCCCTCCAGCTTGCCGACGACCGTCCCTGCGTGGATGTGGTCGACGCCGGCGAGCCGCATCCACTTGGCGATGACGCGGAAGTTCACGCCGTGCGTCTTCTGCCGCGTGTAGGTGGAGTGCCCGGCGCGGTGCAGGTGCAGGAGAACGCCGTTCCTGCGCGCCCACTTGGCCATCGACTGGATCGCCGTGTAGCCGACGGTGAGGTCGATCATCACGATGACGCTGCCGAGGTCCTTGGCGAACTCGGCGCGCTCGTACATGTCCTCCATCGTCGCGGCGGTGACGTTGAGGTAGTGGCCCTTGACCTCGCCCGTCGCGGCCTGCGCGCGGTTGACGCCCTCCATGCAGTAGAGGAAACGGTCGCGCCATCGCATGAACGGCTGGGAGTTGATGTTCTCGTCGTCCTTGGTGAAGTCCAGGCCGCCGCGAAGGGCCTCGTAGACGACGCGTCCGTAGTTGCGCGCCGACAGGCCGAGCTTGGGCTTGACCGTCGCGCCCAGCAGGGGACGCCCGAACTTGCCGAGGTGCTCGCGTTCCATGACGATGCCGTGCGCCGGGCCCTGGAACGTCTTCACGTAGTGGACCGGGATCCGCATGTCCTCCAGGCGCAGCGCCTTGAGCGCCTTGAACCCGAAGACGTTCCCGATGATGGACGACGTCAGGTTCGCGATCGACCCTTCCTCGAACAGGTCGAGGTCGTAGGCGATGTAGGCGATGAACTGGTTCTCCTGGCCCGGGACGGGCTCCACCTTGTAGCACTTGCCCTGGTAGTTCTCGTAGGACGTGAGCCGGTCCGTCCAGACGACCGTCCAGGTCGCGGTGGACGACTCGCCCGCCACGGCCGCGCCCGCCTCCTCCGGCGGCACGCCCTCCTGGGGTGTGATCCGGAAGGCGGCGAGGATGTCGCTGTCCTTCGGCTCGTAGTCCGGACGCCAATAGCCCATCTCCGCGTAGGGGATCACGCCCGCCGACCATCTGCCCGAGCTCATCGCCGCTCTCCTTCAGCCGAAGCCTGGAACCCTGCCGCGTCGAGCTTCACCTCCGGACACTTGCGATGTCCATCAAGTGTTCTACCGTGACCATTGACCATTCACTTGAATGAGGAGGCCGGACGTGACCGAGGCGCGGCTGCGGACGTTCGTCGCGCTCGCCGACACCGGGTCCGTGCGGGCGGCGGCGCGGCGGCTGTACGTGACCGAGTCGGCGGTGTCCGCGGCGGTGGCGGCGCTGACCCGCGATCTCGGGGTCCCGCTCGCCCAGAAGGCGGGGCGCGGGATCGTCCTGACCGCCGCCGGGACCGTCTACGCCGGGTACGCGCGGCAGGTGCTCGGCCTGCTGGAGGAGGGCCGGGCGGCGGCGCGCGGCGCGGCCGACCCGGGGCGCGGGCCGCTGCGGCTGGCGGCGGTGACGACGGCCGCCGACCAGATCCTCCCCGGGCTGCTGGCCTCGTTCCGGGCGCGCTGGCCGGACGTCGAACTGACGCTGGAGGTGGGGCCGCGCCGCCAGGTGTGGAGCAGCCTGGCCGCGCACGAGGCCGATCTCGTGCTGGCCGGCCGCCCGCCCGCCGGGGTCGCGGCGACCGTGCTGGCGAGGCGGCCGAACGAGCTGGTCGTCGTCGGCGCGCCCGGCCTGGCGGACGGTTTCGCCCTCGCCCGCACGCCCTGGGTGATGCGGGAGCCGGGATCGGGGACGCGGGCGACCGCGGACGCCTATCTGGCCGAGCGGGAGGCGGCGCCGCCCCGGCTCGTCCTCGGCTCCAACGGTGCGGTGATCGCGGGCGCGGCGGCCGGGCTCGGGGTGGCGCTGGTGTCGCGGGACGCCGTCGGCACGGACCTGGACGCCGGCCGCCTCGTCGTCGTCGATGCTCCGGGCATGCCGCTCGACCGGCCGTGGCACGCGGTCGCGGGGGCCGCGCCGACCGCGACGACGCTGCTATTTGTCCGGCATCTGCTGGACGCGCCCGGCTGGAGCCCCGTCAGGGCAGGCTCCACAGCGACACCGACAGCAGCGCCAGGCTGACGGCGATCAGGACCAGCGCGACGGATCGTCCGCCCTCGTCCGCCGGCACGGTGCTCCTGCGCGTCAGCAGGATCACGAAGCTCACGAGGAAGCCCGCGGCCACGACGTCCATCGCCAAGGCGAGCCCGGTCACGTCAGCACCATCCGCATCATCGGAGCAACCCTAGAGGAGTGCGGTCGCTCACATCGCCGATACGGTTCCCGGAGTGGAGCGCCAGCGGTTCCCCGGGCCACCTGGCGACGCGACAGAATCGGGTTCGGAACCGTGAAAGGGGCCATCATGACCGCCGACCGCCCGTACGACATCGTCCTGTTCGGCGCCACCGGCTTCACCGGCGCCCTCACCGCCGAGTATCTCGCCGAGCATGCCGACCCGGGCACCCGATGGGCGCTCGCCGGGCGCAACCGGGCGAAGCTGACCGCCGTCCGCGACAGGCTGGCGAAGCTGAACCCGGCGTGCGCCGACCTGCCGCTGCTGCACGCCGACACGACCGACACCGCATCGATCGAGGACATGGCGGAATCGGCGCGGGTCGTCATCACCACGGTCGGCCCCTACGTCAAGTACGGCGAGCCGTTGGTCGCGGCGTGCGCGCGGGCCGGCACCGACTACGTCGACCTCACCGGCGAGCCCACCTTCGTGGACCGCATGTACGTGAAGTACCACCAGGACGCGGTGCGCAGCGGCGCCAGGATCGTGCACGCCTGCGGGTTCGACTCGATCCCGCACGACCTCGGTGCCTACTTCACCGTCAAGCAGCTGCCGGAGGGCGTCCCGCTGCACGTCGAAGGGTTCCTGCGGGCGCGGGCGGAGGCGTCGGGCGGCACCCTGCACTCCGCCGTCGGCATCTTCGGGGACACCGCCGGCATGGTGCGCGCCGAGCGCGAGCGCCGCCGGGTGGAGGAGCCTCCCGCCGGCCGCAGGGTGCGCCTCTCGCGCCGCCCCTCGCCGAAGGCCCGCATCGGGGACGGCTGGACGCTGCCGCTCCCCACCATCGACCCGCGGATCGTCGCCCGGTCGGCCGCGGCCCTCGACCGCTACGGGCCCGACTTCACCTACGGCCACTACCTCGCCGTCAAGCACCTCGCCACCGCCGCCGGGCTGGCGGCGGGGTCCGGGGCCCTGCTCGCGCTCTCCACGCTCCCGCCCACCCGCAGCCTGCTCCTGCGCCTCGGCGCCCCGGGCGAGGGCCCCTCCGAGGAGCGGCGCGCCCGCAGCTGGTTCAGCGTGAAGTTCGCTGGCGAGGGCGGCGGCGCGCGAGTCGTGACCGAGGTCGCGGGCGGCGATCCCGGCTACACCGAGACGGCGAAGATGCTCGCCGAGTCGGCGCTGTGCCTCGCCCACGACGATCTTCCCGCGACGTCCGGGCAGACCACGACCGCGGTGGCGATGGGCGACGCGCTGATCGAACGGCTCGTCAAGGCCGGGATCACCTTCCGGGTGCTGGACGCGGAGTGATCCCGCGGCGGCCGGGGATGGGGATGACGGCCTCGACGGACGTCCCGCCGCCGGGCCGGCTCGTCACCGCGACCCGTCCGCCGAGCAGCTCGGCGCGCTCCCGCATGCCGCGCAGCCCGTAGGAGTCGGGACGGCGGCCCCGGCCGCCCCGCGCGAGCACGTCCCGCATCGAGAAGCCGATCCCGTCGTCGGCGACCCTCAGCCGGACGCGGTCGCGGGAATGCTCCAGCAGCAGGTCGACGCGGTTCGCGGACGCGTGCCGCAGGCTGTTGCCGACCGCCTCCTGCGCGATCCGATACAGCGCGGTCTGCACATGGTCGGGCAGTTCGTCCTCCAGCTCGCCCTCGACGGTCACCGTCACGTCGAGGGTGCCGGCGGGCCCGGGGCCGTCCCCGGCCTCCCGGGCCAGGGTCGCGAGCGCGGCCGGCAGGCCGAGATCGTCCAGGACGGGCGGGCGCAGCCCGCCGATCGCCGCGCGGGTCTCGGCGGCGGCCAGCTCGCACAGCCGGCGCGCCATCATGATCTGCGCCAGGCCCTCGGGATGGTGCTCGGGCAGCGCCCGCTCGGCCGCCGACAGGTGGAAGCCGAGGCTGGCGAGCCGCTGCGCGATGCCGTCGTGGATCTCCCGGCTGAGCCGCGACCACTCGGCCTCCTGCGCCTCGACGGCCCGCTCGGCGAACCGTTCGGCGGCGTGCTCGCGCTCGCGCGCCGTGCGCAGCCGGCGGCACGAGGACAGCACCGGCGCGAAGAGCCCGGCGAGGGCGGTGACGAGCGCTAGGTCGCCGGGCGGGCAGAGGCCGGCGGACCGGACGTCCACGACCGCGATCACGGCCCCCTCGCCGTGCACGGGGACCGCGGCGCCGCGTCCGTCCGGGTGCGGGCGGGCCCGGCCGTGCGCGGCGACCCAGCCGACGTCGCCCTCCCCCAGCGGGACGGGCGCGCCCCGCCATTCGAGGACGCGTTCCTCGTCGTCCAGGACGTACACGTCGCAGAACGTCAGCGCCCGCGCGGACCGGACGACCAGCTCGGCGAGCTTCTCGGCCATCCGCGGCAGCTCACGGTCGGAGCAGGCGACCCCCGCGATGCGGACGAGCAGGTCGGTCCCGCGCCCGGCGAGCAGTTCCAGCGGGGCCGTCACCGGAACAGGCCCTCGCGCAGCGCGACCGCGATCGCCGCCGACCGGTCGGTCACCTCCAGCTTGCGGTAGAGGGCGCGCAGGTGGCTCTTGACCGTCTCCTCGCTCAGCACGAGCCGCGCCGCGATCGCCTTGTTCGACAGGCCGCCGACGAGCAGCGACAGCACCTCGCTCTCGCGCTGGGTGAGCCCCCGGTTCGCGCCCGGCCAGAACTCGCCGCGGGTGAGCCGGGCGGCGGTCACCGCCATCCGGCCGGCGAGCGTCGGGTCGACGACGGTCTCGCCCTGGGCCACCTCCTCCAGCCGCCGGACGAGCTCCGGGCCGTCCACCCGCTTGAGCAGGTAGCCGCCCGCACCCGCCCGCAGCGCCTCGAAGACGTACTGCTCGTCGTCGTACACCGACAGGAACACCACCCGCGCCTCCGGCACCCGGCCGGTGATCAGCCGGCACAGGTCGAGGCCGCTCTCCGGGCCGAGCCGCACGTCCAGCAGGACGACGTCCGGGCGCAGCGCGGTGACCAGCCGGGTCGCCTCGTCCCCCGTCCCCGCCTGCCCGACGACGCGTACCCGGCCGGCGAACCCGGCCAGCATCGCGGTCAGCCCGGCGAGGATCATCTCGTGGTCGTCCACCAGGACGACGCGTACGGGGGCGCCCATTCCGGCACGATAACAACCAGAAGCTACTCACCAGTAGCCCCCGCCCCGGCGGGCTCCCGGGCTTCACCCCCGCTCTCCCCTGAATGGGGGACGAATCGCACGGCGGACCGGCCTACGCTGCCAAGCGAAAACTGAATTCCGCAGGACGGAGGATCCAGGTGCCCCATCGGATCGTGCACATGCTCCGGGCGCGCGGGACCGGCCGCCGCCCCGTCATGCTCGCCATCGCGGGGGACAGCGCGGCGGGCAAGACCACCTTGACCAGGGGGCTTGTGCGGTGCCTGGGGGCCGGCCGGATGACCGCGGTCTGCGTGGACGACTACCACCGCTACGACCGCGCCGAACGTGCGGGCAAGCCGTTCACGGCGCTGCACCCCGACTGCAACCACATCGACATCATGGAGCAGCACCTGCAGCTGCTGTCGATGGGCGAGCCGATCCTCAAACCCGTCTACGACCACGCGACCGGCGAGCTCGTCCGGCCGGAGCTGGTCGAACCCCGCGACTTCGTGATCGTCGAGGGGCTGCTCCCGCTGCACACCCGGCTCGCCCGGGCCTGCTTCGACATCACGGTCTACCTCGATCCGCCCGAGCCGCTGCGGCACTCCTGGAAGGTCCGCCGCGACTGCGACAAGCGGGGCTACAGCCCCGAGCAGGTCATGGCGGAGCTGGCCCGGCGCGAGCCGGAGAGCGCCGCCTACATCCGGCCGCAGCGCAAGCACGCCGACATCGTCGTCCGGTTCGCGCCGGTCGCCGGACGCCTCGACCCGCCCGGCACCCCGCTGTCCGCCGAGCTGCTGCTGCGCCCCACCATCGATCACCCCGAGCTGGCGGACGTCCTGGACGGCGGCCCGGGCGACACCGAGACCGCCATGCATCTGCGCCTGCACCGCGACACCGACGGGCGTCCCGTCGACGCCCTGCACGTGCACGGATACGTCTCGCCGGACGAGTCGCAGGTCGTCAAGAAGGCCATCTGGGAACGCCTGTGCCCGCGGGCCGGCACCGCCCTCCCCGACCCCGGGGCGCTCGGCCGCCTCGGCGACACCGGCACGAGCGACCCCCTGGCCATCACCCAGCTGCTCCTGCTCTACCACCTGCTCGACGCGGACCACCGCCAAGCCGCATGAGCGAAGCGAACCGGGGGGTGTGGGGGGTCGCCCCCTCACAAGAGACACGCATGAGCTCCGCGTGCGCGCGGGGAGGCCCCGGGGCTTCGGACCTGTGCCCCGGGCCGCGCGCGACGCGGCCCCCGGGAGGACGCCCATCGCGGGCGCGCGAGGCGTCCTCCCGGGGCTCTTCTCAGAGCTCGTGCCAGGGGATCTCCGGACGATCGGGCGCCACCACCGCGAGCGACTGGCCGCCCTTGATCTTCTCCTCGGGCGCGGACGTGAGCCGGAAGCGGGCGTTGGGCCCGTGCGACTCGCCCACCGCGAGAAGCGTGCTGCCCCGCCGGAGCAGGAAGATCGCGACGTCGATGCGGGTCCATTCGCCGGCGTCCTCGGGGACGTCCACGCGGTAGAGGGTGCCGTCGCTGTCGAGCGTGCTGGCGAGGTTGTGGTAGATCGAGGCGACGCCAGGGTTGCGGATCGCCACGGCGACCACGGCCGGGTCGTCGATGTCGACCGGCTCGATGTCGGTGCTGATCAGGTTCAGCGCCTCGGTGATCTCCGCACGGCGGCCGCCGTCGCGCACGCCCGCCAGCAGGTGGATGCCGGCCCCGCCGCTGCGCCGCAGGTAGGCGGACACGCCGAGCATCACCCGGACGGTCTCGTCGTCGGAGCGCCCGACGACCACCACCGTGCGGGCCTGCTCCAGGCACGCCCGCTCGTACGCGGTCTCGTCGAACGCGACCACGTCGTACAGGCCGGGATCGGGGTTCTCCCCCGCGAGTTCACCCGGCCAGAAGATCGTGACGACCGGCGTCTTCGCGTACGCCGGGTCCGCGCGCAGCTGGCCGATGATGGCCCGCAGGGCGTCCCGCTCGTATCCGACCATCACGATGTGGCGGCGCCTGTGCAGCCGCGCCTGCCCGTTGGCCTTCATTGTCCTGCCCTTCGCCATCCAGAGCGTCAGCTCGGCGAACAGCACGAGCCCCGCGGTGAGACCGGACACGATGACGATCGCGCCGCCGATCCGGCCGCCGACCGTGGTCGGGTAAAGATCGCCGTATCCGACGGTGGTGCCGCTGACCAGGAAGTACCAGATGTACTCGTGCGGCTTCTTGATGTCGGCGCCGGGCTCCTCGAACACCGCGATGAGCAGCCAGCCGCCCAGGAAGGCGGCGAGGAGCACGAGCGCGGGCACACGCCACGTCCGCCCGGTGACCCTGTGCACCAGGCGCATCAGCACGATCGGCATCCGCGAAGCGTTGCACCAGGCAAAATGCCGCGTCAAGCCCGGAATGCCCGCTCCGCACCAGGTCGCGCCGATCGCAGGCCGGCGGCCGGCGCGGCTCAGCCCGCCGGGCCCCGTCTCAGGACGCGCGAAAGAGCCGCCTCGACCTCCGCGGACAGGCCCCCGTCGGCAGGGGCCTGCACGCCCGAGTGCACCAGGCCGGCGGCGCCCGGGTCGTCCCGGACGGCGTCGCGGGTGTGCCCGCAGTCGCGGCACTCCACCTCGCCGAGCCGGCACACGAGGGCGGCCGAGCCGCACATCGCGCAGCGGTCCAGATCGTCCGCCCAGTCGTCGGCGGACTGGCAGCCGGGGCAGACCAGGACCTGGTGGTCCGCCTGGACCCCGCGCTTCCACGGGCTGGCGCCGCGCACGGGGTCGGTCTGCCGCGCCCCGCAACGGAAGCAGGGCATCACACCTCCAAGGGTGCGGGGGCCGGTTCCGGCCACCGGTGTGCCGGCGGCCGGAACCGGCCCGTCTCGCTCAGAGCCCGGCGAGCGCCTTGCGGTACTCGTCGATGTCGCGTGCGTCCGGGATCGCGTTCACGACCTTCCAGCGGACCACGCCCTCGGTGTCGATGATGAAGGTGCCGCGCAATGCCAGCCCCTTGGCCTCGTCGAACACGCCGTAGCGCTGTGCCGTCCCGCCGTGCGGCCAGAAGTCGGCCAGCAGCGGGAACCGGTACTTCTCCTGATCGGACCAGGCCCGCAGCGCGAACATCGAGTCGACCGAGACCGCGAGCACCTGCACGTCGTCCGGGTCGCCCAGGCTGGGCAGCTCGTCCCGGATCGTGCACAGCTCGCCCGTGCACACGCCGCTGAACGCCAGCGGATAGAACACGAGGACGACGTTCTTCTCGCCGCGGAAATCCGACAGCCTCACCGGGGCGCCGTGCTGGTCCTTCAGCTCGAAGTCCGGCGCGGCGTCGCCTACGTTGACCTGCAACGTCTCTCCAGCCCCGGCCCTACTTGTGGCCCTTCGGCGCGACCAGCCGCGTGCCGGACCACTCCTTGGCGGCGCTGACACTGCTGGTCTGCGACAGCCCGGCGGTCTGCGCGGCCTCGCCGATGTCGCTCGGCTCCACGTGCCCGTCACGGCCCGCCTTCGGCGTCAGCAGCCAGATGTTGCCGCCGCCGGTGAGCGGGATCATCGCGTCGGTCAGGCCCTCGAACAGGTCGCCGTCCTCCTCGCGCCACCACAGCAGCACGATGTCGACCACGTCCTCGTAGTCCTCGTCGACCAGCTCGTTCCCCGTGAGTTCCTCGACGGAGCGCCGAAGCTCCTCGTCGACGTCGTCGTCGTAGCCGATCTCCTGCACCACCTGGCCCGCCTTAAGGCCGAGCCGTTCGGCCAGGCTGCGCTCAGACTGCGCCTGACCCGCGGTCGCGCTCACGAAAGTCCTCCCATTGTCGTCAGTCCGCACGGTGCCGTGCTCTTGTCCTTTGGCCCCCCAGAGCGGGGTGACCCGTCCGCACCTGTGCGGTGTTTGCGGGACAGTCCACACAAGTGAGGGCCCGTTGCGCAAGTGTCTTCCCGGCTTTTGGTGGCCTCATTGGCCCGATTACGGAGATCGCCGTCACGGGACCTCCACGCAGGGTGACGTGCCCCGGGTTCGTTCCGCTCATCCTTTTATGAAGGACAACCGGATTTGACGCTCGGGATTGTCCACGTTCAGGTCTACCAGGGCCACCGACTGCCACGTCCCGAGCGCGAGCCGCCCGCCCACCACCGGCAGCGTGGCGTACGGCGGTACGAGCGCGGGCATCACGTGCGACCGCCCGTGCCCCCGGGAGCCGTGCGCGTGCCGCCAGCGGTCGTCCGCCGGGAGCAGGTCCCCCAGCGCGGCGAGCAGGTCGTCGTCGCTGCCGGACCCGAGCTCGATGATCGCCACGCCGGCGGTGGCGTGCGGGACGAAGACGTGCAGCAACCCGTCGCCGCCCGCCGACGCGGCGAACCGCTCGCATTCGGCCGTGATGTCGTGCACGGCCTCGCCCGTACCGGTGGCCACCCGGATCACGGTGCTCTCCATGATCCCGTGTGTACCCCGTCCGCGGCGCAGGACGCATCCGCGTCCGGACGGATCTCCCGGCCGGGCACGCGCGGCCGCGGGCTACTGCGAGACGTGCGCGCGCGGCTCGATGACGGCGTCCGGCCCCGGGTAGACCAGGGTCTCGTGGCCGTCGTCGAACCTGACCAGGTACGGCGGGCCGCCGGACTCGCCCCGTACCTCGATGATCCTGCCCGTCCGGTCGGGCTGCCCCACGACGTTGCCGTGCACGTGCAGCCGGTCTCCGATCTTTCCGTACATCACTACTCCCCGAGCTCGCCGGAAAAACAGCTCTCCCAGGGTCGGTACCCCGCTTGACCGGGGAGAATGGTTACTGGTTGGTAGAGATGCGTTAGCCGCCATAAACGGCGACGATGGATCACGAACCGAGGCGACGAACAGTCTGCCGGGACCGGCGGCCTCCCGCGCGGGCGGCCCAGGTCTGACCAGCAAAGACGGCAAGGACAGAGGGGACCCCGTGGCTTCCGGACGTCAACGCTTTTCGATCATCAGCGACGGCCTGCCGAGCCAGCTGCCCGACATCAACCCGGACGAGACCCGGGAGTGGCTGGAGTCGCTGGACACGGTCATCAAGACAGAAGGCCGCGGCAGGGCCCGCTACGTGATGCTGCGGCTCCTGGAAAGGGCCAGGGAACTCCAGGTCGGAGTGCCCGGCCTGCGCAGCACCGACTTCATCAACACCATCCCGCCGGAGTCCGAGCCCTGGTTCCCCGGCGACGAGCATGTCGAGCGGCGCATCCGCGCCTACATCCGGTGGAACGCCGCGATCATGGTGTCGAGGGCGAACCGCCCGGAGCTCGGTGTCGGCGGCCACATCGCCACCTACGCCTCCGCCGCCTCACTGTACGAGGTGGGCTTCAACCACTTCTTCCGCGGCAAGGACCACGGCGAGTCCGGCGACCAGGTCTTCATCCAGGGGCACGCCGCCCCCGGCATCTACGCCCGCGCGTTCCTGGAGGGCCGGCTCCCCGAGGACAAGCTCGACGGGTTCCGGCAGGAGCACTCGCACCCCGGCGGCGGCCTGTCGTCCTACCCGCACCCGCGGATCATGCCGGACTTCTGGGAGTTCCCCACGGTGTCCATGGGCCTGACCGCGATCGACTCGGTGTACCAGGCGCGGTTCAACCGCTACCTGTACAGCCGCAAGATCAAGGACACGTCCCGGTCGCACGTGTGGGCGTTCCTCGGCGACGGCGAGATGGGCGAGCCGGAGTCGCTCGGCGCGATCGGCCTCGCCGCCCGCGAGGAGCTCGACAACCTCACCTTCGTCGTCAACTGCAACCTGCAGCAGCTGGACGGCCCGGTGCGCGGCAACGGCAAGATCATCCAGGAGCTGGAGTCGTTCTTCCGCGGCGCCGGCTGGAACGTCATCAAGGTCATCTGGGGCCGCGACTGGGACCCGCTGCTCGCCCAGGACGTCGACGGCGTGCTGGTCAACCAGATGAACACCACCCCGGACGGCCAGTTCCAGACGTTCACCGTCGAGTCCGGCGAGTACATCCGGGAGAAGTTCTTCGGCGCCGACCCGCGGCTGCGCAAGATCGTCCAGCATCTGTCGGACGACGACCTGCGCAAGCTGTCCCGCGGCGGGCACGACTACCGCAAGGTGTACGCGGCGTTCAAGTCGGCCCGCGAGCACGTCGGGCAGCCGACGGTGATCCTCGCGCACACCATCAAGGGCTGGACGCTCGGCTCCGACTTCGAGGCCCGCAACGCCACCCACCAGATGAAGAAGCTCACCAAGGCCGAGCTCAAGGAGTTCCGGGACCGGCTCTACCTGGACATCCCCGACTCGGCGCTGGAGGCGCCGCTCCCGCCCTACTACCACCCGCGCGAGGACTCCGACGAGATCCAGTACATGCGCGAGCGGCGGGCCGCGCTCGGCGGGTTCCTGCCGAAGCGCGTGGTGCGGGCCAAGCCGCTCAAGCTGCCCGGCGAGCCCGTCTACAGCGAGCTGAAGAAGGGCTCCGGCAAGCAGAACATCGCCACGACCATGGCGTTCGTCCGGCTGCTCAAGGACCTGATCAAGGACGAGAACATCGGCGCCCGGTTCGTGCCGATCGCCCCGGACGAGTACCGCACGTTCGGCATGGACTCGCTGTTCCCCACGTCCAAGATCTACTCCCCGCACGGGCAGACCTACGACGCGGTGGACCGCAAGCTGCTGCTGTCGTACAAGGAGTCCGAGAGCGGCCAGATGCTGCACGAGGGCATCAGCGAGGCCGGCTCGATGGCGTCCACCATCGCCGCGGCCACCTCGTACGCCACGCACGGCGAGCACATGATCCCGGTCTACATCTTCTACTCGATGTTCGGGTTCCAGCGGACCGGCGACCAGATGTGGGCGCTCGGCGACCAGATGGGCCGCGGGTTCCTGCTCGGCGCCACCGCCGGGCGCACCACCCTCACCGGGGAGGGCCTGCAGCACGCCGACGGCCACTCCCCGCTGCTCGCCGCGTCCAACCCGGCCTGCGTCCACTACGACCCGACGTGGGCGTTCGAGCTGGCGCACATCGTCAAGGACGCGCTGCGCCGCATGTACGGGACGTCCGAGGAGCACCCCGACGGCGAGGACGTCTTCTACTACCTCACCGTCTACAACGAGCCGTACCAGCAGCCCGCCGAGCCGGACGGCGTCGACGTCGACGGCCTCCTCAAGGGCCTGTACAGGTACAAGGCCGCCCCGGACGTCGCGTCCGGGAACGGCGAGACCCCCCGGGCGCAGATCCTCGCGTCCGGCGTCGGCGGCCGGTGGGCGCTGGAGGCGCAGCGGCTCCTCGCCGAGGACTGGGGCGTCGCCGCCGACGTCTGGTCGGCGACCTCGTGGAACGAGCTGGCCCGCGAGGCCCGCGACTGCGACGAGTGGAACCTGCTGAACCCCGACGCCGAGCAGCGCGTCCCCTACGTCTCCCGGACGCTCGACAACGTCGCCGGGCCGATCGTGGCGGTATCGGACTACATGCGCGCCGTACCCGACCAGATCGCCCCCTGGGTGCACGGGGACTTCACCTCGCTCGGCACCGACGGGTTCGGTTTCTCCGACACCCGGGCCGCCGCCCGCCGGTTCTTCCACGTGGACGCCGCGTCCGTCGTCCTCGCGGTGCTCACCCGGCTCGCCCGGCACGGCGAGGTCAAGCCGGAGACGCTGCCGCAGGCGATCGCCCGCTACCGCCTGGACGCGCAGGTCAGCGACGTCTTCGCCGGCGGCGTCGGCAGCCCGGAGAGCAACACCGGCGGCGACGCGTGATCGCTGTATGACGCGGTGATCGCGGAGGTGTAGGCCGCGATCACCGGTCCCGGGACGGGAAAGGGCCCCGAGGTTCGCCTCGGGGCCCTTTGCGCGTCCCCGTCAGGGCGCGGGGGGCGTGAAGACGCCGAAGCGGTTGCCCGCCGGGTCCTCGACGTAGGCGAACTTGAGACCGTTGCCCGTGGTCACGGCGGGCAACGCGATCTTGCCGCCGTTCTTCTCCGTCTGCGCGCAGGTGGCGTCGACGTCCTCGACCATGACCAGGAACATCGCGTGGTTGCCGGACGCGTCGGGCTGGTGTGAGATGCCGCCGCTCGGCCCGTCGGCGCCCGCGTAGCTGACGAGGTCGTAGCCGTCGGCGTCCGGGTCCTGGGCGAACTTCCAGCCGAACATGTCGCCGTAAAAGCGGCGGGCCTCCTCCGGCGCGTCGGTGCCGACCTGGAACCACGTGACGGTGTTGAACGCGGGAACACTCATCGATTTCCTCCTTCGAACGCTGCGGACATCAGCGTCCTGGAGCCCTGCGACAGCCCCCTGTCGGGGTTTCCGGACGAGTTCTCGAATCGGAGTTCCGCCCACACGACCGTGCGGTCCCCGTCCGTCCGGAACCCCCAGCTCTCCGACAGGGCTTCCACGACCCGCAGCCCGCGTCCGCTCTCGGCGCCGGTCTCCGCCTTGAGGCGCGGACGCCCGCCGCCCGCACCGTCGTCAGCGACCTCCAGGCGGTAGACGTCCCGTCCGGCCAGAAGGCTGACCGTCACCCGGCCGCCGTCACCCGAGGCCGTGTGGGTGATGGCGTTGCAGACGGTCTCGCTTCCGACCGTCACCAGATCGTCCAGCACGGGATGGCCCGGCGGCAGCAGGTCCCGCAGGAATCGCCGCGCGTACCAGACGGACCTCCGGACGCCCGGAAGCGTGATGGTGCCGAGCACGACCAGCCCGCCGCTCATCACGACGCCACCCACGACACACCACGACGGACCGTCGTCCCCTTCTTGATCGGCCGGGTCCTTCTCGTCTCGGGCGCTCCCATCGGGCGCCTCCTTTCGATTCGGAGTCGCCCGCCACATTCGCCGCCCGATGTCCTCGTGTCGCCCGCCCTGAACGTTTCCCGACTGAACGTTCAATGCGCCGGGGTTTCGTGCACGGGCGACCACGCTCGGTGACACGCTGGAGAGATGCCTTCCGGGAACGCCCCCACCGTTCGCCAGCGCCGGATCGGCTCGGCGCTCCGCAAAGCCCGCGACCATCACAACCTGACCGTCGCCACCGTGGCCCGCCGTTTCGGCCGCTCCCAGGGCTGGCTGAGCATGGTCGAGAACGGCCTACAGTTCGTCGCCCCCGAAGAACTCGGCGACCTCCTGGACTTCTACGGCATCGAGGACGGCCCCCTCCGCGAATCCCTCCTCCACCTCGCCACCCACAAAACCGGCACCTGGGTACGGACGTACGAATACCGAATCTCCGCCGCCGCCCTCGACCTGGCAAGCCTGGAAGAGGACGCCGCCGAGATCCGCACCTTCCAATCCGGCGTCGTCCCAGGGTTACTCCAGATCCCCAGCTACGCCCGGAAGATCATCGGAGTCGGCAGCGCCAAACATCCGCACGATGTCAAAACGCTGGTCGATTTCCGGATGTCGCGGCAGCGAGTGCTGAGTCGTCCCGACCCGCCCCGCTACATACCGATCATCGCGGAGGCCGTCCTCCACAACCAGGTCGGCGGCGATCCCGCAATCCTGCGCGCGCAAGTTCGGCGGCTGACCGAAGCCGCACGGCTCGATCACGTGGAACTCCGCGTCCTTCCCCGGACGGCAAGCGAGTATCTCGGGCTCATCACCCCATACCATCTGCTCTCCCTGCGCCCGCCCGGACGGCTCACGGTGTCCGTGGGCGACCAGTTCAATGAGAGCATTTTCGTGGAAGACGAGGGCAAGGTCGCGACGCACGAGGACACCTTCGAGCAATTGCTCGCGGCAGCACTCAGCAGGACTGCTTCGCTGGAACTCATCAACGAGGTAGCGTCACAATCATGAAGATCCCCGACCCGTCCCAGACACACTGGCGCAAGAGCACCCACAGCGGCGCTAACGAAGGCGAATGCGTCGAGATCGCCGACCTCAACGGCCAAGTCGGCATCCGCGACAGCAAGAACCCCGTCGGCGGACACCTCGCCCTCACCCGCCAGAGCTTCGCCGCCCTCCTCACCCACCTCACGTCATAGCCATCTTTCGCGGGCTTGGACTTCCCCAGCCACAAGCCCGTGAACACGGCGCCGGCCAAGGTGATGATGGCGGCCGCCACGAAGGCGCTGTTGAGGCTGGCCTCGAAGGGCGCGCCGCTGGATTCCCTGGTGCGGACGATCGCACAGAGCACCGCCACGCCGAGCACCGCGCCGATCTGCCGGGTGGTGCTGACGCCCGATGCGAGGCCGCCCTCCTGCGGCACAACCGCCTGGATCGCGGCGGCGAAGGCGCCCAGGGGCAACGGTGACGTCCAGCCTCGGGAACCGCCCTCGATCAGCCCGAAGGTCAGCACCCCACGCCCAGGACGGACAGGACAGTCCCCGGGATGTCGATCGCGGGGGCGCTCGGATTGCGGGACTCGCTCAAGATGCGCAGGCTCGCCGCCGGCAGGACGGCGCCGATCGGCGCATTGACCAGGAAGATCGCACGCCGGTCGAGGGCCTCCGTAAGCACGCCGCCGGCCAGGGGTCCGGCGGCCTGCCCGATCCCGCTCAGTCAGGCCCACAGCCCCGCGGCGCGGTCGCGGCCGCACCGACCACCACAGCCGCGCCCTGCAACAGCGAACGCCGGTCCCTCTAGCCGTGCCGTCTCATGACATTGGTTCCTCGCCGTCAGGCTTGGCGGGCGTAGGACGTGAGGCGATCGGCGAGCGCGATGACAAGGTCGCGTAGTTCATCGGGGCGCTCGATGACGAACGGCCGGTCGAGTGAGGCGAGTATCCGAGGCAACCAGTCGAGCCGCTGCGCCCGTAGCTCGACGCGCAGCCAGTGCTCGGCCGCCGGGTCCTGGCCGGCCGCGGGCTCGTGCTCCTCCAGGCTCGCGACGCCGGCGGGGAGGTGCGCGCGGATCTGCTCAACTGTCCCGTGGATCCGCAAGGTCACCTCATGCCGGTACTCGGCCGTGGCGAATCCTGACAACACGCGCTGTGCCGGACCGGGCCCCACGGGCGCTTCGAATGAGCCGGGCAGGATCCTCGCGTCTGCGATGCGATCGAGCCGGAAGGTTCGGTCCTCGCCGATCTGGGCGTCCTTGCCCGTCACGTACCACCGGCCCGAATGGGCGACGATCCCGTACGCGTGCAGTGTGCGTCCGCTGCGCCGTCCGTCGCGGTCGGTGTAGCGGATCGAGACCGGTCGGCGGTGGCGCACCGCATCGGCGATGGTGAGCAGGAGCCCGGCGTCCGGGTGGTCCAACTCGCCGGGCCGATCCGTGAAGGCGAGAGCCTCCAGGAATGTGTCGAGCCGGCGGGCGATGTGCTTGGGCAGCACCCGCCGGATCTTCGCTGACGCCGTCTCGTTCGCCGTGCGCTCGGTCGTCGTCAGCCCTGCTCGGCGGCCGGCGACCAGGCCGAGCAGCACGGCCAGCGCCTCGTCGTCGCTGAGCATGAGCGGAGGCAAGCGGTACCCGGGAGCCAGCCGGTACCCGCCGTAGCGGCCGCGCACCGACTCCACGGGCACGTCCAGGTCGATCAGCTGGTCCACATACCGCCGCACGGTGCGCCCTTCGACGCCGAGCCGGTCGGCGAGCTCGGCCATGGTCCGGGTGCCGCCCGACTGCAGCAGCTCCAGGAGTGTCAGCACGCGGCCGGTGGGTCGTGTCATGTGCACAAACGTAACGCGAATACTGGACCGATTCTGTCCACTATTTCTCCTAGCCTGCGACGTGCACGCCTCCAGCCCAGCCAAGGAGATTCCCATGGACTTCGTCTCGATCCGTATCATCACCAGCGACGTCGCACGCCTCGTCGAGTTCTACGAGCGAGCCACAGAGGCGCGGGCGACGTGGGCCACCGAGGACTTCGCCGAACTCAAGACCGCGGGCGCCACCCTCGCGATCGCCAGCACCCGCACCGTCCCGCTGTTCGCCCCGGGCTCTGCCCGCCCGGCGGACAACCACAGCGTCATCACCGAGTTCCTCGTCGACGACGTGGACCTCGTGCACCAGAACCTGACCGGCTTCGTCACCGACTTCGTCAACGAGCCCACCACGATGCCCTGGGGCAACCGGTCGCTGTTGTTCCGCGACCCCGACGGCAACCTCGTCAACTTCTTCACCCCCGTCACCAGGGATGCCATCGAAAAGTTCGCACGCTGACGCCACGCACAGCCGCTCGCGGGGGAGCCCCGAGATCCCAGGGCTCCCGGTGAACGCGGCCGCCGAGTCCAGGAGCGCCACCAGCGGGGGACATCGGAACGCACCGCTGACCCCCGAAGGACGTCTGCGCTTGTGCCTGCGGGTCGATGCCGGACGTCCGATCACACCCGTCCGTCGCTGCGGAAGCAGGAATCTCCCGGCGCTGCCTGGCCAAGTGGTATGCCCGCTGGCTCGCCCATGACCGGTCAGTCTGGGGAGCCGGGGACTACGAGGCCCGACTCGTAGGCGACTACGACTGCCTGGGCGCGGTCGCGTAGGCCGAGTTTGGCGAAGATGCGGGCCACGTGGGTCTTGACCGTCGCCTCGCTGAGCTGGAGGCGAGCGGCCAGCTCGGTGTTGGACAGGCCGCCGCCGACCAGGTGGAGCACCTCCTTCTCCCGCGGGGTCAGGTCGTCCAGGCCCTCGGGTGCCGGTTTGGGGCGGGCGAATCGCTCGACGAGACGGCGGGTGATGGAGGGGGCGAGCAGCGCGTCGCCGGTCTCGACGAGCCGTACCGACGCCACGAGGTGTTCGGGCGTGACGTCCTTCAGCAGGAACCCGCTGGCGCCCGCGGCGAGCGCGGAGTACACGTACCGGTCGAGGTCGAAGGTCGTCAGCATCAGCACCCGGCACGCCGGGTCGTCGGCGAGTACCCGGCGGGTGGCCTCCAGGCCGTCGATCCCGGGCATCCGGATGTCCATCAGCACCACGTCCGGGCGCAGCCGCCGCGCGGCGGTCACCGCCTCCAGCCCGTCGGCGGCCTCGCCGGCCACCTCGATCCCGGCCCTGGTGAGGATCATCCGGAACCCGCCCCGCACCAGCGTCTGGTCGTCGGCGATCAGCACTCTGGTCATGGCCGCTCCAGGGGGATGCGCGCCCGCACCCGGTAGCCGCCGCCCAGCCGCCGCCGCGCGTCGAGGTCGCCGCCGTACACCGCGACCCGTTCGCGCAGCCCGGCGAGGCCCCGGCCGCCCTTGCCCTCGGGCGGGGCGGGGCCGGTCCCGGCGAGCACGCTCGGGCCGGTGTTGAGCACCTCCAGCCGCAGGTTCCGTCTGCCGTAGCTCACCGTCACCTCCGCCGTCGCCCCGGCGCTACCGTGTTTCAGCACGTTGGTGAGCGCCTCCTGGACGACGCGGAATCCGGTCGCGTCGATCCCGGCGGGCAGTGGCCGCGGTTCGCCGGTCACCCGCACGTCGACCGGCAGGCCCGCGAACGCGATCCGGTCGACCAGGGTCCCCAGATGCGCCAGCGACGGCTGCGGGGCGAACGCGTCACCGTCACCGTCCGGGGCGGGTGCGAGCACTCCGAGCAGGTGCCGCAGTTCGGTCATCGCCTCCCGCCCGGTCCGCTCGACGGCCAGCAGCGCCTCTTCGGCCTCGCCGTCGACGCCGTGCCGGGCCGCGCCCGCCTGCACGACCATGACGCTGACGCTGTGGCTGACGATGTCGTGCAGTTCCTGGGCCACCCGGGCCCGTTCCTCCTCGGCGGCCCGCTGCGCGGCGCCCTCGCGTTCGCGTTCCAGCAGCCAGGTTCGCGCCCCGAGTTCGGCGCGGCGCCTGCGCCGCTCCCACAGGGCCCACACGCACGGAACCGCGACGAGGAGGGGCACGATCCACGCGGGCAGCATCTGCCCATCCTGACGCGGCCCCGGACGGAACGCATCATTCTGGCGAGTCAGGGCCGTACATCCCTCGGATGACCCGGCCCCGTACATACATCCAGGGCCCGACGCGCGGGCGGTGGCGCGGCTCGTACCGTCACGGCCATGGAGCTGATGGTCCAGCTGATGGACGTGCGCAAGGAGTACGGCGAGACCGCCGCGCTCGCCGGGGTGAGCCTCGGCATCCAGCCCGGTCAGGCCGTCGCGGTGATGGGCCCGTCGGGGTCGGGCAAGTCGACCCTCCTCAACATGATCGCCGGCCTGGACCGGCCCACCTCGGGCACGGTGGTGGTGCGCGGCGAGGACATCACGGCGATGGGCGAGGCCGAGCTGGCCAGGTACCGGCGCCGTCGCATCGGCATGGTCTTCCAGTTCTTCAACCTGCTCGACGACCTGCCGGTGCTGGAGAACGTGATGCTGGCCGCCCAGCTGCTCGGCACTCCGCGCAAGCAGTCGCAGGCCCGTGCGATGGAGCTGCTCGACGAGCTGGGCATCGCCGACCGCCGCAACGCCTACCCGGTGGTGCTGTCGGGCGGGGAGCGGCAGCGGGTCGGCGTCGCCCGGGCGCTGATGAACCGGCCCGCCCTGCTGCTGGCCGACGAGCCGACCGGCGCGCTCGACTCGCGGTCCGGCGAACAGGTCATGGACCTGCTGCTGGACCTCAACCAGATCGGCCAGACCCTGCTCATCGTCACGCACGACGAGCGGCTGGCCACCCGGGTCGCCGACCGGGTCGTCGCGTTCGAGGACGGCCGAGTGGCCGCCGAGGTGACCCGGTGAGGGCGGTATGGCAGGCGGCGCGGTTCGCGGTGCGGCGACGCAAGCTGCAGACGTCCATCATCGCGCTCGTGCTGCTGATGTCGACCGCGACGGTCGTCCTGGCGCTGGGCCTGCTCGCCACCGTGGACGGCCCCTACGACAAGGCGTTCGCGCGGCAGCACGGCGCACATCTGACGGTCTCCTACGACCCCGCGAAGGCGACGGCCGCACAGGTCGCGGCGTCGGCGTCCCGGCCGGGCGTGACGGCGTCGGGCGGCCCTTACCGATCGCAGGTCGTGAACGTCCCCGAAACGAGCGGGGCCGAGCCGGGGCTGCTCCCGCCCGGCCCTCTCACGGTCACCGAGCGGACCGCCCGCGGCGACGACCAGGTCGACCGGCTGACGCTCAAGAGCGGCCGCTGGGCCACCGCTCCCGGTGAGATCGTGCTGGGCAGCGACAACGCGCGGTTCCCCTTCGACCCGATCGGGAGAAAGGTCACCTTCAGCGACGGGCGGACCTTCACCATCGTCGGAATCGGCCGGTCGATCACCCGGTCCGCCCAGGCGTGGGTGGCGCCCGGACAGGTGACCGCCCCGGACGGCCTGCAGATGCTCTACCGGCTCGCCGACCCGGCCGCCCCGGCCGGCACGATCACCGCCGGCCTGCCGGCGACCTCGAACCAGAGCTATCTCGTCTCCCGCCGGCAGGCCACCGAGGCCGGGACGACCGTCATCCCGTTCCTGGTCGCGTTCGGGATCGCCGGACTGGTCGTCGCGGTGCTCATCATCGGCAACGTGGTCAGCGGCGCGGTCGTGTCGGGATTCCGGCACATCGGCGTCCTCAAGTCCCTCGGTTTCACCCCCGCCCAGGTCACCGGCGTCTACCTGGCGATGGTCGCGGCACCGGGGGCGCTGGGCAGCCTGGTCGGCATCGTGACCGGCAACGTCCTGGCCGGGGTGGTCACCACCACGCTGGGCGATTCGCTCGACCTGCCGACCGCCAGCGGCGTCTCGGCCTGGGTGGACCTCCTGGCCTTCACGGGCGTGCTCGCGGTCGTCGTCGTCACCGCACTGGTGCCGGCCGTCCGGGCGGGCCGGATCCCGACGGCGGTCGCGGTCAGCGCGGGTGCCGCGACGCGGCGGGGCCGGGCCCTGCGGGTGCAGCGGGCGCTGGCCAGGACGCGGCTGCCGCGCCCCGTCAGCCTGGGCCTGGGCCTGCCGTTCGCCCGGCCGGGCCGTACCGCGCTGACCGTCAGCGCCGTCGCGTTCGGGGTGGCGGCGGTGACGTTCGCCGCCGGGCTCAACCGGTCCCTCAGCGCCTACCTCGCCGACGCGGAACTCACCGAGACCGTCCACGTCCTGGTCCCCAACGACGGCGACCGGCCGATCTCGCTGGACGGCCGGCCCGGCACCGCCAAGGTCGCGGTCACGCGGTTCGAGCAGGTCCACGTGCCGGGGTTCGACCGGGCGGTGCAGGTGAAGGCCTACCAAGGGGACATCGCCGACCGGCACGGCTACCGGATGGTGCACGGCCGCTGGCTGGCCGGGCCGGGCGAGGCCGTCGTGGGCGACCCGTTCCTGAAGACCGGCGGCAAGAAGATCGGCGACACCGTCGTCGTGACCGAGGACGGCAGGAAGGCCGCACTGCGGATCGTCGGGACGGCGCTCGTGGACGGCGGCGACACCGTCCTCACGGACTGGACGACCCTCACCTCGCTCGGTGACCGCAAGAAGACTCCCCAGGCATCCTCCGGCCCGGGCACCGGCATGGTGACCTCTCTCCTGGAGGTCACCCTCACCCCCGGCACCTCTCCGAAGGATTACGTCGCCGCACTCAAGGCCGACGGAGTGGCGGCCGAACCGGCCGACGAGGGCATCGAACCCGGCCAGGTGATCCTCCTCGGGCTCATCACCCTGCTGACGCTGGGGCTGGCCACGGTCGCCGGGCTCGGGGTGTTCAACACGGTGATCCTCAACACCCGGGATCGGGCACGCGACTTCGGCGTCCTGAAATCGCTGGGCGCGACGCCGAGGCAGGTCCTGACGGTCGTGCTCGCCTCCATGGCCATGCTCGGCCTGGCCGGCGGGTTCATCGGACTGCCGATGGGTCTGGCCGCCCATCATGTGGTCATGCCGGCCATGGCCGACACCGGCGGCCTCATCCTCCCCTACGGCCTCATGGAGATCTTCCCCTGGCCGCTCATGGTCCTGTCCGTCCTCGCAGGCGTCGCGATCGCCCTGCTCGGCGCGCTGATCCCGGCGGGCCGGGCGTCCCGCATCAAGACGGCGGCGGTCCTGCACTCGGAGTGACTGCGATCTTGCCGCCCTGCCCGACCAGGCCGCCGCTCGGAGGGCTGTCGGGCGGGGCGGTCAGGTGGCCGCCAGGGCCTCCGTCGGGGGGAGCCGGGCCGCGCGGACGGCCGGATAGAAGCCGGCCAGGGCGCCGATGAGCAGCGTGGCGCCGACGCCGCCGGCCATCGCCCACGGCGGGACGACGGTCGGCCAGCCCTGGTAGCCGGCGTAGCCGGCCGTCACCGCGATGCCCAGTGCGACACCGCCGACGCCGCCGATCGCGGACAGCAGCAGAGACTCGCAGAGGAACTGGGTGCGGATCTGCCCTCGGGTGGCCCCCAGCGAGCGGCGCAGGCCGATCTCGGCGCGGCGTTCCAGCACAGAGATGACCATGGTGTTGGCGACCCCGATGCCGCCGACCAGCAGCGCCACCGCGCCCAGGCCCAGCAGGAGGCCGGAGAGCGCGTCGTCGGCGGCCTGCTTGGCCGCGAGCGCGTCCGAGGGCCGGGAGACGGTCACCTCGTTGGGATTCTGCGGGTTGACGGTGGCGCCGAGGATCTCCTGGACGTCGGTGACGGACGCGTCGTCGACGCGTGTGTAGATCGTCGTGGCGTGGCCGTCGAAACCGAGTTCCTTCCCGGCGGCGGGCCAGCCGATCAACGCGGCCGAGTCGAGCTCGGGGGCGAGTTCGCCGGCGGCCAGCAGGCCGACCACGGTGAACCACCGCCCGCCCAGCCACACCTGTGCCTCGGGCCCGGCCTCGAACACGCCGAGCCGCTGGGCCGTCTTCCAGCCGAGCACCACCGCCGGGTGGCGCTCGGTGGCGGCGTCGAGCCAGCGGCCGTCGACGACGTCGACGGCGACGGTCTCCGGCAGGTCGGTGCGGGCCGCGTAGACGGAGATACCGCCGGTCTCCGCCCTGGGGACGTGGTCGTTGCGGTACGCCTTGGCGCCGGTCTTGCCGATGGCCGAGACCGACGCGACGCCGTCGATGCCGCGCACCATGTCCACCGCCGCGTCCGGCAGATGGGTCGCACCGCCGTCGAACGTCTTCCCCGGGGCTGCTGTGAGCAGGTTGGTGCCGAGTGCGGCCAGTTTGCGGTTGAGCTCTTCCTGGCTGGAGGTGGAGATGCCGACCACGCCGATCACCGCGGCGATGCCGATCGCGATGCCGAGGGCGGAGAGGAACACGCGCATCGGACGCGAGCGCAGCCCGGAGCCGCCCGTGCGGAGCACGTCGGCGGGGCTGAGCCGGGCCGGTTCGGGCCTGGGCGGGGTGGGTGCGCTCATGCTCCCACCCGTTCCGGCAGGGCGGAGTCGTGCTCGATGCGGCCGTCCTTGATGCGCACTTCGCGCGGCAAGGACGCCGCGATGTCCCGGTCGTGGGTGATGACGGCGATGGTGGTACCAGTCCGGTGCAACCCGTGCAGCAGCTCCATCACGACCGCGCCGGAGCCGGAGTCCAGGGCACCGGTGGGTTCGTCGGCGAGTAGCAGCGTGGGGTCGCCGAGCACCGCGCGGGCGATGGCGACGCGCTGCTTCTCGCCGCCGGAACGCGTGCCAGGATCGGAGCCACCGGAGCCGCCCCCGCCGCCGTCCCGGGCGGGCTGCTCGCTCCGGCCGCTCCTGGCCTGGACCGAGCTCGGGTCGCCGTAGCCGAGGGTACCGTCGAGGGTCTCGCTGCGGGACAGGGTGGTCCGCTCCACCCGCGCGGCGCGGGCCGGGCCCGAGGCGGCGGCCGCCGGGGTCTTCCCACCTCGACCACGTCTGGGACTACGACTTCCGCGGTGACAGCGGGATCGTGGAGACCTACATCCACGCACTCCGCCGCAAGCTCGGCGAACCACGGACCCGGCTGATCCACAACCTTCGCGGGATCGGCTACATCCTGCGGCAGTCCTCGTGAACCGGGACATCCTCGCGCGAGTTCCCCTGCGGGTCAGACTTGCCGCCGCCATGATGCTGCTCGTCGCGGTGGCGCTCACCGCCATCAGCACGGCGGGAGTGACGATCCTGCACAGACAGCTGCTCGACCGGACCGATTTCCAGCTCAGCACGGTGGCAGGCGCCTACCCTCATACACCGCTCGCGGAGAGACCTCCAGGCGGGGGCGCGGGCGGTTCAGCCGTCTTCCAGATCCAGCGGCGCGACGCAGACGGGAAACCGGTCCAAGACGGCTGCGAGTTGGCGGACGGAACCAGAACGTGGGTGCTGCCGGCGACGCGAGATCCGGCCATTCCGGAAGACCCGGCCTGGCTGGAGGAGCACGCGGGTCACCCGGTGACCGTGCCGGCGAGCACAGGAGGCAGCAGCTGGCGGGTCCTGGTCCAGCCGCTTGCGGACATGTAGGGGTGGGTCGTGGTCGCGATGGGCCTCGGCGAGATGGACAGCACCATCTCCAAGCTGATCAAAATCGACCTGGCGGTGGAGCCCTCGGCCTGTCCCTGCTGGCCGTCGTGAGCATCGTGATCGTGCGGGCGAGCCTGCGGCCGCTCGCCCGGGTGGAGAAGACGGCCGCGGCCATAGCGGCAGGAGACCTGACCCAGCGGGTTCCGGAACATCCACCGCAGACCGAGCTGGCCGGCTCGGCCACGCGCTCAACACCATGCTTACCCAGATCGAGGAGAGCTTCCGGGCGCGGGCACGGTCGGAGTCGTCGGCCCGGCGGTCACAGTGGAAACGGAAGCCACCCGGATGGGCACGCTGGTGGACGATCTGCTGCTGCTCGCCCGGCTGGACCAGCAGCGCCCTCTGGAGCGTCACCCGGTGGACGTGCTCGCACTGGCCATCGACGCCGTCCGTGATGCCCGGTTGCTGGCCCCCGAACGCGACATCCGGCTACAGGCGGATGAAGGCACGGACTACGTCGTCACCGGCGACGAGAACCGGCTACGCCAGGTGCTGTCCAATCTCACCGGCAACGCGCTGACCCACACCCCGCCGGGCACACCCGTCTCGGTCGACCTCGGCCCCGGACACCTCGGCGGCATTCCCGCCCTGAAGCTGGACGTTGTGGATCAAGGCCCCGGCCTCACCCCCCAGCAGGCGAAGCGCGTCTTCGAACGCTTCTACCGCACCGACGGCTCACGAACCCGCAGCACCGGCGGCTCCGGCCTCGGGCTCGCCATCGTGGCCTCGCTGATCGCCGCCCACACGGGCACGGTGGCCGTGCACAGCTCACCCGGGGCCGGAGCGACGTTCCGCATCACCCTGCCGCTCGCGGACGCCGACCCACCAGGATGAGATGAAAGAGCGTGGGCAGCTAATGCCACGGCCTGGCGACGACCGGACCTCGGCATGTCCGGGCTGTGCGGGATCAAAATCGGATCATTCCGGCCGGGGGCGTTGCACGTCGGGACATGTAGGCCTGGGGCCGGCCTGCGGTGGAGGGGATCAGGGCAAACGCACGCCGTCTGAGGGCAACGTGCCAAGCAGTGATCGCCACTGGGTTTCGTTCGGGACGGGACCGGGTGAGGTGGCTTTCGGTGCTCAGGCGGGCTAGAACAGGCCCCACTCGCACGGCGAGTGGGGCCCGTCACCGTGTGCTGCCTCGCCCCTGTCAGAGAGTCAGGGTCCAGGCGACCTTGCCTGCACCGCCGGGACTCGGCTCCCACTCGATGGACACCGTCAGCGAAGCCGTGCCGTCCTGGGACGGGCTGCCCGGATCACCATGCTGTCCGGAGTTCTCGTTGGGAACTCCAACAGCGGCGATATGGGTACCGTTCTTGCGTGCGCGGCACGTCATGGTGATCGAATCTTCGGACTCCATGAGTACCGGCAGGTAGCCCTCCAGGGGAAACACCGCGTCCTTGTAGCGATGCCCCATTCCGAGCAGTTCCAGCGTCTGCCGGATGCCGTTCCGAAGAGCTGGGCCGTGTTCCTTCTGCCGCTCCTCCTTGAACGACTCGATCCGCTCGGGTTCGGTCTTGAAGTTCACATCGATCCCGGGGACCTTTACCGAGATCTCGACCTCCAGACGGTCTGTGGAGCTTTCACCGTCAAGGGGCTTTTCACCCATGTGAAATACCTTTCCTCGGTTTGTTCGGGCCTCTCAGCCCTTGCCGCCTCGCGCGGCCGACGATCACTACTGTCCGCCCATCCCAGGACGACGCCACATGATCGGCCGACGAAGCCGCTCGTGAGACGTGTCACGGACGTGACGGGCCCCGACTGTCAGGGGCCAGGCTCTGGTGCGGGCCTGCGCGGCCGCGCCGATCCCGCTGGGTTGACCGCCCACCCGAGCGCATCGGCGCCCGTTCATGGGTCCTGCTCAAATGCTCCGGCAAGCCGCTGTATCCCACGGGTCAACTGGCACAGCGCGCTGGCGTCGTCGGCGATGCCGGCCAGGCATGGGAGGCCACTGGGAGCTGTTCGGCACCCGCAACAGGACTGAGGCACCGACGAGGATTGGGGTCCCTCGGTCAGCGGCGGTGACTGGTGTCGGTACGCCTCTCTTGGCGGTCGTTCCTCTCGGCTCAGATGAATTCCAGGGGGCGGACGACGTAGCCGGTCGGGATGTCGTCGTGCAAGGCCTCGGCTGCCCGCTCGGGGGCGGTCTCCTCCAGCAGGGCGGCACGGCGGACGCGGTCGGTGCGGAAGATGCGGCGGCCGCCCCGCATCCGGCACCAGGCGGTCAGGTACCAGCCCTTACCGGACCCGGTGAAGGTGACGGGCTCGACGTCGCGTTCGGTTTCGACGCCCGTCCGGTCGACGTAGGTGAGGCGGACCACCCGGCGGGTCGTGATGGCCTCCTCCAGCACGGCGGGCACGGACGACGGGTCGTCGTTCCCGGCGGGGGTGAGGAAGCGGATGCGGTCGGCCAGTTCGCGGGCCGAGGCGCTGTCGGCCGCCGACATAGCCGTGACGATCTTGTGCAGTGCGGTGCGCGCCGACCGGGAGTACGGCGAGCCGCCCGCCCGGGACAGCGTGATCGCGACGGCGACGGCCTCGGCGGGCGTGAAGTTCAGCGGCGGCAGCGTCCGGCACTTGTCGAGCGTGTAGCCGCCGCCCCGGCCGACGTCCGCGAAGATCGGCACCCCGGCCTGCTGGAGCGCGGCGATGTCGCGCTCGATCGTGCGGACGCTCACCTCGTACCGCGCTGCCAGCTCCCGCGCGCTGACCCGGCGCGGCGCGCAGGCGCGCAACTCCTCCACGAGGGCGTACAAGCGGTCGGTCCGATTCACGCGCCGACCGTACGCGCCGGGTCCGACATTTTCGGGGGTCGCTATGGGAAGCGCCAGAGGCGCACCGTTCCGTTGCCGCTGCCCGCGCCGGCGGCCAGCAGACGGCCGTCCGGGCTGAACGCCAGGGTCGCCCCGTCCGACTTCTCCCAGTCCAGGGTCGCGAAGGTTTCGCCGGTGCGCGTGTTCCACAGCCGGATCGTCCCGTCCTTGGCCGCGCTGGCCAGGACACGGCTGTCGGGGCTGAACGCCAGGCCCTGCACGCGGCCCTCGTGTCCATTCAGCTCCCGCAGCTTCCCGGCTTGCAGGTCCAGGATCCGGACCGTCCAACCCGGCTCGTCCGGGACGTCGGACGCGGCGGTCCGCCCGTCCGGCGCGAACGTGAACAGCACGTTGACGCGCCTGGGCACGGCGTTCGCGATGTCCCGGTGCGCCCTCAGGTCGTGGATCTGGATGTCGCCGCGGCTGCCGACGACGGCGATCCGCCCACCGGCCGCGTCGAAGACCAGCCGCAGGGGCGCGCCGTTCCTCGAAGCGAACGCGCCGGTGCGGCGGCCGGTCGCGGTGTCCCAGAGCTCGATGCCGGCTCCGACGGCGGCGAGGGTCCGGCCGTCCGGGCTGAGCGCCTTGGTGTACGCCCTGCCCCCGGGCATGATCGTCCGGAGCCGGGCACCGGTGGCCGCGTCCCAGAGCCGGACCGGGCCCTGTCCGCGAAGGGTCGCCAGCAACCGGCCGTCCCCGCTGAGCGCCGTGAGCTGGTCGGCGCCGTCGTCGCCCAGCTCGTGCGCGGCTCCCCGGCCGGTCGCGACGGGCCACCGCCAGATCTGGCCGGTCCCCGCGCAGACCAGCGTCGCCGAGTCGGGGGTGAACGCGAGTTGGAACGTCGCGGCCGGTCCACCGGCGAGGACCACCGGCAGGGGCTTCTTCAGCGGTGTGGTGGCCTCTCCCGAGGCGTCGCCGGGCCACCACCGCAGCGCCGGGACGCCCAGCACGGCGGCGGCGCCCGCTGCGGCGCCGCCGATCAGGACGGTGCGGCGTCCTGTCCGGGTAGGCGGCGCCGCCAGCAGCCGGGCCGCCTCGGCGGGAGACGGCCTCCGCTCCGGTTCCTTGACCAGGCACGCCTCGATCGCCGGGCGCAGTTCCGCGGGCACGCCGGTCAGGTCGGGTGGAGCGCTGACGATCCGGTGGACGATTCCCGGCACGTTGTCCGCGTCGAACGGCGCGCCCCCGGTCGCCGCGAAGGCAAGGACGCAGCCGAGGGAGAACACGTCCGACGCCGGACCCGCGGTGTCCGCGCGAATCTGCTCGGGCGACATGAACGCGTAGGTGCCGACGACCGCGCCGGTGGACGTGAGCGCGGTGGCGTCGGCCGTGCGGGCGATGCCGAAGTCGATGATGCGCGGGCCGTCCGGCGACATGATGACGTTGCCGGGCTTGAGGTCCCGGTGCACCAGACCGCTCGCGTGGATCGCCGCCAGCCCCTCGGCCAGCGCGGCACCCAGCGCCCGGACCCCGGGGACGTCCAGCGGCGCGGCCTCGCGCAGCGACGGGCCGGGGATGTAGGCGGTCGCCATCCACGGCTCGTCCGCGTCCGGATCGGCGTCCACCACCTGCGCGGTGTAGAAGCCGCCCACCTTCCGCGCCGCCTCGACTTCGCGCGCGAACCGCGAGCGGAAGCGCGCGTCCTGGGCGTACTCGGCGCGGATCAGCTTGACCGCGACCCGGCGGCCACCGGGGGTGACGCCGAGGAACACTTCGCCCATGCCGCCAGCACCGAGCCGGCATTCCAGCCGGTAGGGGCCGACCCGCTCGGGGTCGCCTGGGCGCAAGGGTTCCATCAGCGGAGCCTCCACAGGTTCACGGCGGCCTCTCCGCGGCGTTCGCTGCCGCACGCCACCGTCCGGCCGTCCGGGGCGAGCGCGAGCCCCCTGATCGGCCCACCGGTCTCGGCCAGGGTGGCGGTCGCTCGGCGGGTCGCCAGCTCTCGCAGCCGGACGGTGAGGTCGGTTCCGGCGCTGGCCAGCACCTTGCCGTCCGCACTGACGGCCACCTGGGTGACGTCCCCGGCATGGCCGGAGTCGAGGACATCGGTGATGCGGACGCGGGCGGCGTCCCACAGCCGGATGGCGGCACCGCCCCCTGCGGTGACCAGGGTCCGGCCATCCGGGGTGAGGGCCAGCGACCCCGTCTTCTTTCCCTGGTCGGCGACGTGGGCGATCGGGCTGCGGGTGCGGACGTCCCACACCCGTACGGAACCCGGCTCGGCGCGGCCCTGGAAACCGTCCATTCCGGCCATGAGGCGGTTGCCGTCCCGGCTGAACACCACGGCGTTCACACCATCGGCGCCGGAGAGATCGCCCAGGACGCCTCCGGTGGCGGTGTCCCAGAGCCGGTTCGGCCCGGCGAGGATCCGGCCGTCCGGACTGAACGCGAGGGCCTTGACACCCGCTCCCCTGCCACGAAGTGTCCGCAGCAGGCGAGGCTGTCGTGTGTCCGCCGACTCGACGTCCCACAGGCGGGCGGTGTCGTCGGTGTGGCCGATGGCCAGCAGCTTTCCGTCCGGGCTGAACGCCACCGCCGCCACACCGGCGGGAGCCCGCAGCTCGTGAATGGCGTTGCCTGCGGCGGCGTCCCACAGGTACACGGTCTCCGCCTGCGTCCCGCCGCAGACGAGGATCCGGCCGTCCGGACTGAACGCCACCTCCTCCACGGGTCGCCCGTCCTTGGTGAGGGTCGTGGTGGGCGGCAGCATCGCGTCGCCGGACGATGCCGCCTGAGGCCTTCCGCCGCCCCGGGTGAGCAGGAACGCGGGCACCCCCACGGCGGCCGCCGTTGCCGCCGCCGCTCCGGCGAGCACCCTCCGGCGCGGAATCCCGGCAGGCCGGACGGCGTCCGCCACCCGGGTGACCAGCATCGTGCCGCGCTCCACCGTGCGTTCGGCGTCCGGGGCCGCCGGGCGCGCGGCGGCGAGGGGCACGGCGTCCGGGTCGGCGAGGTGGGCGAGGATCCGGCCGGTGTCCGGCCGGTCGGCCGGGTCCTTGGCCAGGCAGGCCGTCACGAGCGGACGCAGCGGCCCCGCCGTCCCGTCCAGGTCGGGCTCCTCGTTGAGGACGCGGTGCACGATGGCCGGGATCGTCGCGGCGTCGAACGGGCTGCGCCCTCTCGTGGCGAAGACCAGCACGCAGCCCAGCGCGAACACGTCGGCGGGCGGTCCGGGCGTCTCGCCCAGCACCTGCTCGGGCGCCATGTAGGCGTACGTGCCGAGGACCGCGCCGTCCGCGGTGAGCGATCCCGCGCCGACGGCGCGGGCGATGCCGAAGTCGATGATGCGCGGGCCGTCCTCCGACATGATCACGTTGCCGGGCTTGAGGTCGCGGTGCACCAGCCCGCTCGCGTGGATCGCCGCCAGCCCCTCGGCCAGCGCCGCACCGAGCCGGGCCACCTCGGCGGGAGGCAGCGGGGCGACCTGGCGCAGCGACGGGCCGGGGATGTAGGCGGTCGCCATCCACGGCTCGTCCGCCTCCGGATCGGCGTCCACCACCTGGGCGGTGTAGAAGCCGCCCACCTTCCGCGCCGCCTCCACCTCACGCGCGAACCGCACCCGGAACTCCGGGCGCCCCAGATGCTCGGCACGGACGACCTTCACCGCGACCCGGCGACCGCCGGACGAGACGCCGAGGAACACCTCGCCCATTCCCCCGGCGCCGAGCCGCCCCTCCAACCGGTAGGGGCCGACACGGCGGGGGTCACCGTCGCGCAGCGCTTCCATATGGGCGCTCCCGTGTCCATTCAGCCGTCCCCGCAGTCTCCTCCGGGTGTGACGCCGCTCGAACGACTAAAGATCGCGGAGGAAGGCGAGCATGGCGCCGGTGACCTCGGCGGGACGCTCCTGCTGCGTCCAGTGGCCGCATCCGGACAGCCAGACGGTGTCGCGGAGGTTGGGCACGAAGTCGGTCATGGAGTCGATCGCGTCCCGGGAGCCGACGGCGACGATGTCGCGGTCGCCGGCGATGAACAGGGCGGGCGGGCCGATCGGGGCGCGGTGCCAGGCGGCGGTCAGCTCCCAGTTGCGGTCGAGGTTGCGGTACCAGTTGACCGGGCCGGTGAAGCCGCTCTCCGCGTACTCCTCCACGTAGGTCGCGATGTCGTCCTCGGTGAGCCAGCCGGGCATCTTCTCCGGCTCCGGCAGGACGTCGAGGAAGCCGCCGTCCGGCGGAGCGATCAGTGCCGGGGCGGGGCCGTCGCCCGACGTCGCGTACAGCATCCGGCGGAAGGTGGCCGCCCGGTCACGGTCGAGTTCGGCCTCGGGGAGGTCCGGCTGCTGGAAGCGCACCATGTAGAAGCCGTCGCCGAACAGGCCGCGCATGGCCTCGACCGGCGGCCTGCTGCTGCGCGGCCGGTGCGGGACCGACATCCCGATCACCCCGCGAACCTTGTCCGGGCGCATCTGCGCGACGGCCCAGGCGACGGGCGCGCCCCAGTCGTGGCCGGCGACGACGGCGCGTTCGGCGCCGAGCGCGTCGATGAGCCCGACCGCGTCCCCGGCCAGATGCAGGACCGTGTACTGATCGGTTCCGGCGGGGCCGCCCGTCCGGGCGTAGCCGCGCTGGTCTGGGGCGACGGCATGGAACCCGGCGTCGGCGAGCGCGGTGAGCTGGTGGCGCCAGGAGTACCAGCATTCGGGGAAGCCGTGCAGGAGCAGGACGAGCGGCCCCTCACCCGCCTCGGCGACGTGCATGCGCAGTCCGCTGCCCGACCGGACGAAGCGATGCGTGATCTCGGTCATCGATATCCCTTGCGGCGTGGCGGACTGTGGGGGCCAACGCTAGCCCGGCGCGTTCGCGGCCGGGACGCGGGATGGGGAACGGCGCGGATGCGGCGGGCCCATACCGTCCGCGGGTGGATTGTGTGTGCAGGGCACATGGGAGGGCGGGGTCCCGCTTCGTAGGTTCTGCGCATGACGAGCGTGACACCGCGGCCCGCCGCGGGGACTTCGGGGACGCTGGATCTGGCGGGCCGGCGCGCCCTGGTCACCGGCGGCGCGGGCGGCATCGGCCGCGCCTGCGCCCGGCGGCTGGCGGCGGCGGGCGCCGAGGTGGTGGTGGCCGACATAGACGGAGACGCGGCGCAGCGCACCGCGGCCGAGATCGGCGGTGTCCCGCTGCTCGCCGATCTGGCCGATGTGGAGGCGCTCGGCGGGCTGGCGTCCGGGGTCGACATCCTCGTCAACAACGCGGGCATCCAGCATGTGGCGCCCATCCACGACTTCCCGCCCGAGACGTTCGCGCGGATCCTGCGGCTGATGCTGGAGGCGCCGTTCCGGCTCGTCCGGGACGCGCTGCCCGGCATGTACGAGCGGGGATGGGGGCGCATCGTCAACATCTCGTCCGTGCACGGGTTGCGGGCGTCGCCGTACAAGTCGGCATACGTGACGGCCAAGCACGGCCTTGAGGGGCTGTCCAAGGTGATCGCGCTGGAGGGGGCCGCGCACGGCGTGACGTCCAACTGCGTCAACCCCGCCTACGTCCGGACGCCGCTGGTGGAGAGCCAGATAGCCGACCAGGCGCGCACGCACGGCATGCCCCCGGACGAGGTCGTCGAACGCGTCATGCTGGAACGCGTGGCCGTGAAACGGCTGATCGAGCCGGACGAGGTGGCGGAACTCGTCGCCTACCTGTGCTCGCCGCCGGCGTCGATGGTGACCGGCGCGTCCCTGGCTCTCGACGGCGGCTGGACGGCGCACTGAGAATGGGCCGTATGACCTGCGGCGTCTTCCTCGAACTGCTGGCCCGCGAGGCCTCCCCCGTCGAGTTCGAGGGTCCCCTCGTCCAGGCGCGGGCGGAGGGCGCCTCGCCGGCCGTCCTGGAGGAGCTGGAGGCGGCCAAGCTGGCGGCGCTTCGGGTCCGGACGATCATGCGGCGGCACGCCCGCCGGGAGACGGAGCTCGCGGCGCTGTTCGACACCGCGAGCGACCTCGCCGGGCTGCGCGACCTCGACGCGGTCCTGGAGGCGATCACCCGCCGCGCCCGGCGGCTGCTGAACGCCGACATCGCCTACCTGACGCTGAACGACGACGAGCGCGGCGACACCTACATGCGGGTGACGGACGGGTCGGTGTCGGCGGCGTTCCGGCGGCTGCGGCTGCCGATGGGCACCGGCCTCGTCGGACTGGTCGCGCAGACCGCGATGCCGTACAACAGCGCCCACTACCTCGGGGACGAGCAGTTCCAGCACCGCGGTTTCATCGATGACGCGGTCTCCGAGGAGGGCCTGGTCGCCATTCTCGGCGTGCCGATGCGGCTGGGCAGCCGCGTCATCGGCGTCCTGACGGCCGCGAACCGGAGCGAGCGTCCGTTCGACCAGGAAGAGGTGGCGCTGCTCGGTTCCCTGGCCGCACATGCCGCGATCGCCATCGACAACGCCCGTCTTCTGGAAGAGACCCGCACCGCTCTGGAGGAACTGAGCGGCGCCAACGAAGAGGTCAAGGCGCGTAGCGCGGCCGTAGAGCGGGCGGCGCGCGCGCACGACCGGATGACCGCCGTCGTGGTCCGGGGTGGTGGCGTCGAGGACGTCGGCGCGGTCGTGACCGAGTTGCTGGGCGGCACCCTGCACGTGCTGGACGCGGACGGCCGCCACCTCGCCACGACCGGCGTGGCGTCGGCACCGCTCAGCGACACCGAGCTGGTCGGCGTGTCGGCATCGGCGCACTCTGCGCGCGCGCAGGGCCGGACGGTCCGGCGCGGCGATCTGTGGATCGCCTCGGTGTCCACCGGTGACGAGATGCTCGGCACGCTGGTGCTGCGTACGGCCGACGAGGTGGACGACGCCGACCAGCGGATCCTGGAGCGTGCCGCGCTCGTCACCGCGCTGCTGCTGCTGTTCCAGCGCAGCGTCACCGAGGCGGAGGGACGGGTCCGCGGCGAGCTGCTGGACGACCTGCTCTCCGGCCGCCGGGCGGGCGCGGAGGCGCTCACGGCACGGGCACGGCGCGTGAACGTAGACCTTTGCGCCCCGCACGTGGTGCTGTGCGCCAAGTACGACTCCCGGGAACACAGGCAGCGAGCCGCGTTCTGGGCGTCGTCCTTCGCGGCCGTGGAACACGGGCTGGCCGCCTCGCGCGCGGAGGAGATCGTCCTGCTGCTGCCGGGCGACCGGCCGGGCGACACCGCGCGCCGGGTCGCCAAGGAACTCGGCGCCTCCCTCGGCGGTCCGGCCACGGTCGGCGCGGCCGGGCCGGTGCGCGGTCCGGGCGGGGTCGCGTCGGCGCACCGCGAGGCGCAGCGCTGCGCCGACGCCCTGCTGGCCCTCGGACGCCTCGGCGACGGCGCAGGCGCGTCCGAGCTCGGCTTCGTCGGCCTGCTCATCGGGGACGACCGCGACGTGACGGGCTTCCTGGCGAGCGCGCTCGGGCCGGTCCTCGATTACGACGAGCGCCGTGGCACGTCCCTCGTCCAGACCCTTGAGGCCTACTTCGGCACCGGCGGCAGCCTGTCGCGGACGGCCGAGCGCCTCCACATCCACGTCAACACCGTCAGCCAGCGCCTGGACCGCATCGCCCGCCTCCTGGGCGACGACTGGCAGACCCCCGAGCGCGGCCTGGAACTCCAGCTCGCCCTGCGCCTGCACCGTCTTTCACGCTGAACGCGGTCTTTCACGCGGAACGCGGCGCGCCGCCCGCATGGACGGCACGCCGCGTGCGCGGTTCGAGGTCAGACGGAGGCGCCGACCTTGCTTTCGCTGGTCTCGGGGGCGGGACGCCGGCGGGCCGTCCGGGCGGCGATGAGATCGCGGGCGGTGCCCCAGACGCCGCGGCGGAACAGCAGCACGACCAGGATGAAGATCGCGCCGGTGATGATCCCGGTCTCCTCGAAGCCGGCCGTAGCCAGGTAGTCGTTCAGCTCCACGACCAGCGCGGCGCCGATGGCCCCGCCCCACAGCGTGCCGATGCCGCCGAGGACGACCATCATCACGGCCTGCCCCGAGGTCGTCCAATAGACGCCCTGCAAGGACGCGAAGCCGTGGCCGATGGTGAACAGTCCGCCGGCCAGGCCCGACAAGGCGGCCGACAAGACAAAGGCCAGCAGCTTGTAGCGGTCGATGCTGTAGCCGAGTGCCCGCGCCCTGTTCGGGTTGTCGCGGATGGACATCAGGACGCGTCCGAAGGGGGAACGAACGATGCGCCATGCGATGACCAGTCCCACCAACACGAATGGGAGTGCCGCGTAGTAGAAGTAGAACGGGTCTGACAGGTCGAGCCCGAAGAATTCTCTGGGGATGCCTTGCAGGCCGTTCTCTCCCCCGGTCGCGTCCCTCCACTGGTTGGCCACGAAGTAGACCATCTGCGCGAAGGCCAGGGTGACCATGGCGAAGTAGATGCCGCGCAGCCTGACCGACAGGAAACCGATCGGAACGGCCAGGACGGCCGCGAACGCCGCCCCGCCCAGCACGGCCACAGGGAAGGGCAGGCTGGAATGCAGCGCGATCAGCCCGGTCGCGTACCCGGAGCCGCCCCAGAAGGCGGCGTGCCCGAACGACAGGAGCCCGGTGAAGCCGAGCAGCAGGTCGACGGCGGCGGCGAACAGCGCCCAGCAGACGATGTCGAGCGCGACCGGCGGATAGATGAACCACGGCAGGACGAGCGCGACCACGATCCCGGCGGTAAGCAGGAAGGGCCGTCCGGCCAGCCTGGAGAGGATCACAGGGCCTCCTCGCGTCCGAACAGGCCGGCGGGGCGCCACAGCAGCACGACGGCCATGAGGATGAACACCAGCGTCTGCGAGAGCGACGGGACGTAGTAGTTGCCGAGGGCCGAGACGAGCCCGACCGCGAATCCGGCGGCGACCGAGCCGAACACCGATCCGAGCCCGCCGATCACCACCACGGCGAACACCGTGATGATCAGGTCGGAGCCCATCAGCGGGTTGACCGCCCGCATCGGCGCGGCGAGGACGCCGGCGAACGCGGCGAGGGCGATGCCGAACCCGAAGACGGGCGTCACCCAGCGGGCGACGTCGATGCCGAGCGCGCGGGACAGTTCGGGACGCTCCGTCGCCGCCCGGACGATCATGCCGACGCGGGTCCGGGTGAGCACCACCCACACGACCCCGCACACCAGCACCGACACCCCCAGCACGAACACCTGGTAGGCGGGGTAGGTGAACAGGCCGAGGTCGATCGACCCGCCCAGCGCCGACGGACGCGGATACGGCTGCGACTGCACGCCGTACTGCCGCTTAACCAGGTCTTGCAGGATCAGCGCCAGGCCGAAGGTGAACAGGAAGTTGTAGAGCGGATCCAGGGGCGCGAGACGGTGGATGAAGAGCCGCTCCAGGATCACGCCCACGACGCCCAGCACGACGGGGACGATCGGCAGCGCCAGCCAGAAGTTCACGCCGAACGAGTCGAGCAGGATGTACGAGCCGAACGCGCCGAGCATGTAGAACGCGCCGTGCGCGAAGTTGACCACGCCCAGCATTCCGAAGATGACGGCCAGGCCGAGGGCGAGCAGGGCGTAGAACGCCCCGCCCACCAGCCCGTTGAACGCCTGTTGCAGCACGTCGCCGCCCGCCTAGAGGTTGCAGGCCGGGTCGGGCTGCTGGAACGCCTCCGCCGCCGGAATCGTCTTGAGGATCTTCTCGTAGTCCCACGGCTCCTTGACCTCGCTCGCGGGCTTCACCTGGGCGGCGTAGGCGTCGTGGGTGAGCAGGTGGTCCTCGGGGCGGATCGTTCCGGTGGAGGTGAAGACGTCGTTGACCTTGTGGCCTTCGAGCTGCTTCACCACGCCGTCGGACTTGTCGGTGCCGCCACGCTGCACGGCCTCCAGGTACTGCAGCGCCGCCGAGTAGTCGGCCGCGTGCACGGCGGTCGGACGGGCGCCCGTCTTGGCCTTGAACTTGTCGGCCCAGGCGCGGTTGCCCTGGTTGGCGTTCCAGTACCAGAAGTCGGTGAAGTGCGTCCCGGCGAGGGCGTCCGAGCCGAGCGAGTGGATGTCGGTCAGGAACATCAGCCCGACGGCGAGGCCCACGCCCTTGTCGCGCAGCTTGTACTCGTTGTACTGCTTCACCAGGTTGACGAGGTCACCGCCCGCCTGCATGGCGCCGAGCACCTGCGGCTTGGGCTTCAGGCCGGGTGCCTTAAGCAGGAACGTGGAGAAGTTGTCGTTCGGGAAAGGCGTCGGGTCGCTCTTCACGACGTTCCCGCCGACGCCCTTCACGGCCGTGGTGAACGTCTTCTGCATGTCCTGGCCGAACGCGTAGTCCGGGTAGACGATGTACCAGTTCTTGGCGCCGTCCTTGGTCACCCCGGTCCCGGTGCCGTGCGCCAGCATGTAGCTGTTGTAGCCGTAGTGGAAGGTGTACTTGTTGCACTGCTTGCCTTCCAGCTCGGTGGTCGCGGCGCCGACGTCGATGAACACCTTCTTCTTGTTCTTGGCGACGGTGGCGACGGCGAGCGCGGCGGACGAGGTCGGCACGTCCACGATCAGGTCGGCCTTCTGCCGGTCGTAGAGCTCCTGCGCCTTGGAGTTGGCGACCTCGGGCTTGTTCTGGTGGTCGGCGGAGACGACCTCGATCTTGTCGGTCACGGCCTTGTCGCCGTACTTGGCCTTGAAGTCGGCGACGGCCATCTTCACCGCCTCGACCGCGTTCTTGCCCGACAGGTCCGCGTACACGCCGGACTGGTCGGTCAGCACCGCCAGGACGATCTTGCCATCGCTGATCTTGCCCCCGCCCCCGCCGGGTCCGCCCGCGCAGCCGGCCAGCAGCGCTCCGGCGGTCGCGAGCGCGGCCGAACGTCCCAAAACTCTCATGGGGTTGCTCCCTAGATTCCGAGGTACTGCAGGAGTTCGCTCTCGCGGGCGCGGACCTCGTCGTTGTCCATGGACTCGACGATCCGGCCCTCGGCGAGCAGGTGGTGGCGGTCGGCGACGGTCGCGGCGAAGTGCACGTTCTGCTCGATCAGCAGGACGGTCACCCCGGCCGCCTTGACCTCGCGGAGGATCTCGCCGATCTGCTGGACGATCAGCGGCGACAGGCCCTCGGTGGGCTCGTCGCACAGCAGCAGCCGGGCGCCCGTCCGGAGCACCCGGGCGAGCGCGAGCATCTGCTGCTCGCCGCCCGACAGCTTCGTCCCGGGGAACCGGCGCCGCTCCTTGAGGCGCGGGAACGTCGTGTACACCCGCTCCAGCGACCAGGGGTCGGGCCCCATGACAGGAGGCAGTGTCAGGTTCTCCTCCACCGAGAGCGTGGCGAAGATGCCGCGGTCGTCCGGGACGTAGCCGAGGCCGCGCCGCGCGCGCTTGTGGGAGCTCAGTGCGGAGATGTCCTCGTCCAGGAAACGCACCGTCCCCGACACGCCCTGGTGCAGGCCCATCAGGCTGCGCAGGAGCGTGGTCTTGCCGGCGCCGTTGCGCCCGACGAGGGTGACGATCTCGCCCTCGTCGACGTGCAGCGACACCTCGCGCAGGGCCTGCGCCTCGCCGTACCAGGCGGACAGTCCGTCAATGCGCAGCATTGGAGTCTCCGAGGTAGGCGGTGACGACGCGGGGGTCGTGGCGGATCTCGGCGTAGGGCCCCTCGACGAGGACCTGGCCGTGCTGCAGCACGGTGACGCGGTCGGCCAGGCTGGAGACGACGCTCATGTTGTGCTCGACCAGCACGACCGTCCGCCCGGCGCGCACCTTCTTGATGAGCTCGACGGTCCGGCCGACGTCCTCGACGCCCATGCCGGCGGTCGGCTCGTCCAGGAGCAGCACCTTGGGGTCGAGTGCCAAGGCCAGCGCCAGTTCCAGCGCGCGTTTGCGCCCGTAGGCCAGCGAGCCCGCCGGGACGTCCGCGTGCTCGTCCAGGCCGACCTGGCCGAGCAGTTCGGCGGCGCGCGCGGAGTAGCGTCCGAGCGCCTTGTCCGACCGCCAGAACCGCCAGCCGAGCCCGGTGCGCCCGGCGAGCGCGAGTTCCACGTGCTGCCGCGGCGTGAGTTCGGCGAACAGGCTCGTGATCTGGAACGACCTGGCGAGCCCCAGCTTCGCGATCCGCTCGGGCCGCCGCCCGGCCAGTTCGTGCCCGCCGAGCCGGACGCTGCCCGCGGTCGGCTTCAGGAACCCGGTGAGCAGGTTGAACAGCGTGGTCTTGCCGGCGCCGTTCGGGCCGACCAGCGCGTGGACGGACCCCTCGGCCACGTCGAGGTCCACGCCGTCCACGGCCCGGAAGCCGCGGAACTCCCTGACCAGGCCGCGCGCCGCCAGAACCGGGGCCTCCGGAACGGGGTCGCCCATGCGCCCTCCTCACGCTCGTCATAGGCGACCTGAACCACGCCGGGCCGCCGTGACCGGGAACGCTAGGTGGGACCCGCAGGCCGGACCATGTGAGCGGGCCCCACATTCGGACACCCCGATACGGGTGTGAGCCACATCACGTGCAGGTCACGACCATGGGCACATGGCCGCCCAGGCCGATATGTGGCCGGACCACGTGGTCGTGGTCACAAGCGGCGCTCACCATGACGGCACCTGACGTCCGTCCCCGAGGAGCCGGAATGCCGATCGTCCGCACCGCCCTTACCGCCGGCGCTCTCACCGCCGCTCTGGCCACGCCGGCACACGCGCACGACGGCCCCGGTTGCGAGGCGGGGCTCACCGTGCCGGGAGCGGAGAAGCAGGTGGCCGCGTGCCTGGACGACCTCACCACGGCGGGAACGACCGGCTCGGGCCACACCGTCCCCGCCGACTGGGCCGGCCTGCACGCCGCCGGGACGCGCAACCCGGCCGGTGTGCCGGGCATCCAGCTGGACGGCTACTTCCCGGACACCTCCACGACCAACGCCAACAACGGCTGGAACCACGACGCCCAGTTCGTCGTCCGCTTGCCCGAGCGCTGGAACGGCGGCCTCGTCGTCGCGGGCTCTCCCGGCAACCGGCGCCAGTACGCCAACGACTTCACCATCTCCGACTGGGCGCTCGCCAAGGGCTACGCCTATGCCGCGACGGACAAGGGCAACACGGGCACCGAGTTCTACAAAGACGGCCGCCGCCCCGGCGACGCCGTCGTCGAATGGAACGACCGGCTGACCCAGCTCACGCGAGCCGCCAGGAAGGTCGTCGCGGAACGGTACGGCCGCTCCCCGCGCCGCACCTACGCCGCGGGCATCTCCAACGGCGGCTACCTCGTCCGCTGGCAATTGGAGAACCGCCCGGAACTGTACGACGGCGGTATCGACGCCGAAGGCACGCTCTGGCGCGCCGACGGCCCGAATCTCTTCACCTACCTGCCGCCCATCCTCCGCGCCTACCCGTCGTACGCGGCCACCGGCGACCCGTCCGCCCACAAGGCGCTCCTGAAGGCGGGCCTGGCCTCCGGCTCGGAATTCCTCTGGCCATTCCACAACCAGGTCTATTGGGGACTCACCCAGCGCATATACCGCGAAGAGTTCGACCCCGGCTACACGGGAGAGGAGGCCGCCTACAACTACGCCGCACGCCCGAAGAAGGTCCACCGCGCCATCGCCCGTGTGGCCCTCACCGGCCGAATCCGCAAACCCCTGATCACTCTTCAGGGGACCTACGACTCGCTCCTGCCGATCAGCACCGACTCCGACGTCTACGCGAAACTCGTCCGCGCCGGCGGAAAGGCTTCCTACCGCTATTACCGCGTGGAAGCCGCCAACCATGTCGACGGCCTCTACGACTCCTACCCGGATCGCCTGCGCCCGCTCCTGCCCTGCATGCGGTCGGCTTTCACGGCCCTGGAGTCCTGGACGCAGGGCGGCACGCCCCCACCGGCGAGCGCCACGCTCTCCCGCCCCGCATCCGGCGACATCGTCAACACCTGCTCACTCGACTCTTGAACGAGGTCCCCCGCCATGAAACGCACCCCCTTCCTCGCGGCCGCCGCACTCGCCTTGGCGACCGTCACCGCCTCTCCCGCGTCCGCGGCCGCCCCCGCGGCGCTTCCCCGCCACACGATCAGCGCCTCGTTCGTCAGCGGCGTGTCCTCCGGCGGGTACATGGCCGACCAACTCCATGTCGCCTACTCCGGGACGTTCAAAGGCGCCGGCATTTTCAGCGCCGGGCCTTATCACTGCGCGAGAGGCAACGTGACGACGGCGCAGCTCGCGTGCATGAACGACCTCTACGACGACAATCCCGCGGAATTGGAGCGGACCGCCCGCGACCGGGCGTCACAGGGAAGCATCGACCCCGTGGGCAATCTGTCCGGGCATCCGGTGTGGATCTACCACGGGACGAACGACTCCACGGTGAAGCAATCGGTGAACGACGACCTCGCCGGGTTCTACCGGGATTTCGGGGCCTCCGTCTCCTACACGAAGACCTCGCCGGCCGGGCACGCCTGGGTGAGCCCGATAGGGCCGAATCCGTGCTCCGCCACCTACACCCCGTACGTCAACAAGTGCAGTGACGATCCCGAAAACGCGATGCTGGGGCATCTGCTCGGCTCGGTGGCGGCACCGGCGTCCGCTCCCGGCGGCACGCTCACGCAGTTCGACCAGAACGCCTATGCGCCGGGCGGGAGCGCGTCGTCCATCAGCATGGACGCGACGGGCTTCGTGTACGTCCCACCGGCATGCGGGTCGGCGTCATGCCGGCTGATGGTGGCGCTCCACGGCTGCCAGCAGGGTCGGAGCGTCGTCGGGACGACGTTCGCGACGAAGACGTATCTCAACGAGTACGCCGACACCAACAACATGATCGTCCTGTACCCGCAGGCCACCGCGTCGAGCTGGACGGGCGGCAACCCGCAGGGCTGCTGGAACTGGTGGGGCTACGGCGGCGACACCGCCTACGACATGAAGGGCGGCAAGCAGATCGAGACCATCATGCGCATGGTCCACGCCCTGGGCGGCTGACCGTCAGAGCTTGGACCGCGTCCACGCGACCAGGTCGCCGGCCGGAAGGGTGTTGACGATCCGGGACGCGGGCACCGCGCACCGGGCGGCTCGCTCGCAGCCGAAGGACTGCCAGTCGAGCTGCCCCGGCGCGTGGGCGTCGGAGTCGATGGAGAACCGGCAGCCCGCCTCGACCGCGAGGCGCAGCAGGCGTTTGGGCGGGTCGAGGCGTTCCGGACGGGAGTTGATCTCGACGGCGACGTCGTAGGCGGCGCAGGCGTCGAAGACGAGGGCTGCGTCGAACTCCGACTCCGGACGCAGGCCGCCGCGCTTGCCGCCGGCTTTGACGATCCGCCCGGTGCAGTGCCCGAGGACGTTCACCCGCGGGTTCGCGATCGCGGCGACCATGCGCTTCGTCATCGCGACGCGGTCCATGCGGAGCTTGGAGTGGACGCTGGCGACGACGACGTCGAGGCGGTCGAGCAGATCGGCGTCCTGGTCGAGGGCGCCGTCCTCCAGGATGTCCACCTCGATGCCGGTGAGTATGCGGAAGGGCGCGAGGTCCGCGTTGAGTTCGGCGACGACGTCGAGCTGGCGGCGCAGGCGGTCGGCCGACAGGCCGTTGGCGACCTTCAGGCGCGGCGAGTGGTCGGTGAGCGCGAGGTACTCGTGGCCGAGGGAGCGGGCGGTCTCGGCCATCTCCAGGATCGGGGACCCTCCGTCCGACCAGTCGCTGTGGGTGTGCAGGTCGCCCTTCAGCGCGGCGCGGAGCGCGGCCGTGGTCTCGTCCACCGGCTCGCCCTCGGTCGCCTCCAGCCGCCGCAGGTAGACGGGGGTCTCGCCGCGCAGGGCCTCCTCGATCACCAGGGCGGTGACCTTGCCGATGCCGGGCAGCGCGGTCAGTGTTCCCTCGCGGGCGCGGTCGGCCAGCTCGCCGGAGGGCGTCTGCCCGACGAGGTCGGCGGCCGTGCGGAACGCCCGGACGCGGTAGGTCGGCTCATGGGCGCGCTCCAGGAGGAATGCGATCCGGCGCAGCGCTTCGACGGGCTCCACGCCTCGCACGGTACCCAGGTATGACCCGGCGCGTCCCACCGCGGTGTCATCCGAGTGAGACCGGGCCTCTCTAGCCTGGGGCCCATGGCCGGGGAGAACCTGACACTGCGGAGCGTCCTGCGCGACGTGCTGCTGGCCGCCGCCGTGACCGGCAAGGCGGACCTGGCCCCGCTGAACCGGCCGTGGCCGCTGCTGCTGCGGTGGACGCGGTATATCGGCGTCGGGCGGCTGCCGTACGGGCTCGTGACGAACCTCTTCGGGCTGGCGCTCACGGTCGGGCTGGTCGCCGGGACGGTGTCGCTGCTGACGACCGAGACCGCGCGGCGCGGCATCGACGTGTCCGACGGGACGAAGCTGTTCATCGCGGTCGCGGTGACGGCGCCGCTCGCGCTGCGGGACAGGCATCCGCTCGGCGCGTGGCGGCTGAGCTTCGTGTCGATGGCGCTGATCGACGTCGACGGGTGGCTGACCGTCCCGTACGTCCCGGCGGGCACGTTCGCGGCGATCGTGTGCGTGTACACGGTCGCGGTGCGCTGCTCGCGCGACATCACCCTGGGCGTCGGGATCATCTCCTTCGCCGGGGTGTGGCTCAAGGACCCGGAGACCGGGCCCGGGGCGTCGGTGCTGCTCCTGCTGCCGTTGGCCGTCGGCTACGCCGTCCGCGTCCGGCAGACGTCCCGGCGCGAGCTGGCCGAGCAGGAGAGGCGGCACCAGGACGCCGAGGCGGTGCTGACCGAGCGGCAGCGGATCGCGCGGGAGCTGCACGACGTCGTCGCGCACCACATGTCGATGATCGCGATCCAGGCGGAGGCGGCGCCGTACAAGGTCGAGGACGTCCCGGACGAGACGCGCCGGGATCTGGCGGAGATCCGCGCGACCGCTCTCGACGCGCTGACGGAGCTGCGCCGGATCCTCGGCGTGCTCCGCGCGGAGGACGGCGCCGAGACCGCGCCGCAGCCGAGCCTTGAACGGCTGGACGAACTCGTCGGCAACGCGCGGGGCGCCGGCCTGCGCGTCGAGACCCGGCTGCGCGGCGACCTCGCCGGCCTTCCGCCGGGCGTGGGGCTCACCGCGTACCGGATCCTGCAGGAGGCGCTGAGCAACGCCATGCGGCACACGCCCGGTTCGCGGGTGGAGGTCGAGGTGTCCCACGAGGACGGCATAGTGTGGCTCGGCGTCGTCAACGGCCCGGCCCGCGACGGCCAGGCCGGCGGCACGCCGCTCCCGGGCGGCGGCCACGGGCTGGTCGGGATGCGGGAGCGGGCCGCCGCGCTGGGCGGCGAGCTGACCGCCCGCCCGACCCCCCAGGGAGGATTCGCCGTGACCGCCAGCCTGCCGGTGAAGACGCGGGACGCGACGTGACCATCCGGGTCGTGATCGTCGACGACCAGGGCATGGTGCGCACCGGATTCGGCGTGCTGCTCAACGCCCAGCCCGACATCGAGGTCGTCGGCGAGGCCGTCAACGGCGAGGAGGGCGTGCGCCGCGTCGCCGAGCTGCGTCCCGACGTGGTGCTGATGGACGTCCGGATGCCGGTGATGGACGGCCTGGAGGCGACCCGCCGGCTGCTCGACGGCGCCCTGGACGGGGCTGTCGACGGCGCCGTCGACGGCGCCCCGAAGATCCTCATGCTGACGACGTTCGACCTGGACGACTACGTCTACGCGGCGCTGCGGGCCGGGGCCAGCGGGTTCCTGCTGAAGGACGCCTCCGCGACCGAGCTCGCCGAGGCGGTGCGGGTCGTGGCGGCGGGCGACGCGCTGCTGTCCCCGTCCATCACCCGGCGGCTCATCGCGGAGTTCTCCCGGCTCGGCGGGCCGCGGGCGCCGTCCCGCAAGCGGCTGGACGAGCTGACCGAGCGGGAGACCGAGGTCCTCGCGCTGGTGGCGCGCGGGCTGTCCAACGGCGAGATCGCCGGGCGGCTCGTCGTGGCCGAGCAGACCGTCAAGACGCATTTCGGGCGGATCCTGATGAAGCTCGGGCTGCGCGACCGCCCGCAGGCGATCGTCTACGCGTACGAAGTGGGGCTGGTGCGCCCCGGCGACTGATACCTGGGTCGCAGCCGTCGCACCCGGGTCGCACGGCGCAAGACCGCACCGCCGGTTGATCTCCGCTACGGCGTCCGATTTCTACCTTCCTGATCAGTGCGCAAAACCACTGACCAGGAAGGACGCGCCGGATGCCCAGCGTTCGCACGACCGTCGCCGCCGCCGCGGTCCTGGCCGCGACCGGCTCCACGACCGCCGCGGCGGGACACGCCGAGGTGTACGCGCCGCCGGCCATGGCGCCCGCACTGTCGGCGTCCACCCTCGACGCCCGCTACCAGGCCACTGGCCAGGACATCACGCGCGCCCTGGCCACGGCGGAGCGCGTACGCGACGTAGCGCGGACGCGGGCGCTGTCCGCTTTCCTGGCGCCCGGCCGGCGGTTCCTGTCGTTCGACCCGCGAGGCAATGGACGAGCCGTCGAGGTCTTGGGCGACCTGGAGCACGCCGACCGGATCGCGGTCGTCGTGCCCGGCGCGGACAACACGCTGGCCAACTACGACTCGCCCAAGTTCGTCGGCGGGGGCAGCCGCGCGCTCTACCGGCAGGCCTCCGCCGACGCGCCCCGGGCGCGGATCGCCGTGATCGCCTGGCTCGGCTACGACACGCCCTCGATGCCGAGCGTCGCGGCCGTGACGAGCGGACGCGCGGAGGACGGCGCACACGGCCTCGGCCGCTTCCTCGCCGGCGTGCACCGCGTGAACGGGCATGCCAGGTTCGCCCTGCTCTGCCACAGCTACGGCTCGGTCGTCTGCGGCAAGGCGGCCCGGCACATCGCGCGCCTGCCGGTGGACGAGATCGCCCTGTTCGGCAGCCCCGGCACCACCGTGGAACACGCGTCCGGCCTCGGGACGTCCGCACGGGTCTGGGCGGGCCGGGCCAAGGGCGACTGGATGCGGTACGTGCCCAACGTCCGCTTCGCCGGGCTGGGATTCGGCGCGGATCCCGTCTCGTCCGGCTTCGGCGCCCTGCGCTTCGACGCCGGGACGGGCCCGCACAGCGGCTACCTGAAGCCCGGCTCCCGCGCGCTCCGCAACCTCGCCCTGATCGCCCTCGGCCGCGACGCGGAGGTCACCCATGCCTGAGAACCCGGGTCGCGACCGGGCCGTGGACGCCCTGCGGGCCTTCGCCATCCTCGGCGTCGTGCTCGGCCACTGGCTGGTCACCGCCTTCGTCGCGGACGGCTGGGGCGGCGACCTGCACGTCACCAGCCCGCTGAAGACGATGCCGGAGCTGACCCCCATCACCTGGGTCTTCCAGACGCTCGCCGTGTTCTTCTTCGTCGGCGGGTACTCGGCGGCGAAGGGCCTGCGTCCCGGCGAGCCGTGGGGCCGCCGGATGCGGCGGCGCCTGGCGCGTTTCGCGCGGCCGCTCCCCGTCCTGGCGCTCACGTGGACCCTGGTGGCCGCACTCCTGTGGTGGGCCGGGTTCTCCGCGAGCGGCATCCGCACGCTGATCGAACTGGTGCTCAGCCCGCTGTGGTTCCTGTGCGTCTACGTGGCGCTGACGGCGCTCACCCCGCCGATCGCCGCCGCCTGGAACCGGCTCGGACTCCGGGGCGCGGCACTCCTCGTCGGCGCGACCGCCGCGCTCGACCTCGGCCGCTTCGCGCTCGGCGCGCCCGGATGGACGGGCTGGGCCACCGTCCTCACCGCCTGGCTCGTGCCGTTCTACCTCGGCGTCGGCTGGGCGGGCGGGGCGCTGCGCTCCCGCCGGGCCGGATTCGCCCTGCTCGGCGGGGGCGCCACGGGGGCCGCCCTGCTCGTCCTCTTCGCCGGATACCCGGCGAGCATGGTCGGCGTCCCCGGCGCCGCGATCTCCAACCTCAGCCCGCCGACGCTCGCGGCGGTCGCGTTCGGGCTCGCCCAGACCGGCCTCGCGGTGCTGCTCCACGGGCCGCTGACCCGCTGGACGCGGCACGCCCGGGTCTGGGCGCCGATCCGCGCGGCCAACCGCTCCGCGATGACGATCTTCCTGTGGCACCAGACCGCGCTGATGACCGTCACCGTGGCGGCACTGGCGGCGTTCGGTAGCCTGAGGGGGCTGCACTCCGCACCTGACCAGCCGGAATGGATCGTGGAACGCCTTCCGTGGCTGCTGGTCTCCGGTATCGCGCTCGCCGCGATCCGGGCCCTGGTGGACGGTGGAGCCGGGGGATCCGAACGGCCGGGTCGTCCCGTCCGGGAAAGCGCGCGAAAAAACGTCCGGGGAACCAACTCGATCTCGGACCCGTACATCTCAAGAGGCGTCTCCTGATTCCGGAGGTGAGCCGCGACCCGCTGAACGATCTTGGATGGTGGAAACACGACGATGCCGCCGCATCTGACGACGACCTCGCCGCGCCCGGCCCCGCACAGAACACCGCGCCGGCCCCGTGCCCGGCGTCTCCGGAGGGTCCTGGCCGCCACCGCGTCCATCGGGGTCGTGATGCTGACGACCGCCGGGACCGGGCATGCGGACCCCTACGCCGCGCCGGTCGCCGTCCCCCGGATGGCGCCGTCGACGCTGGACGTCCGGTACGCGGCCGAACGCGGGTCCATCGAGGAGGCGCTGAAGACGGCGCAAAAGGTCGGCGACGTCCGCCGCAACAAAGCGCTCGGGGCGTTCCTCCAGCCCGGGCGCCGTTTCCTCTACTTCGACCCACGCGGCGGTGGACGAGCCATCGAGGTCATCGGCGACCTCGCCAGAGCACGGCGCGTGGCGGTGCTCGTCCCAGGTGCGGACACCACACTGTCCGCGTTCGACAAGCGCGGCGGGAAGCCGTGGTCGACACCTGGTGGCGGCGCACGCGCGGTCTACACGCAGGCACGCTCCATGTCTCCGGACCCTGGTCTGGCGGTGGTCGCGTGGCTCGGCTATGCGGCACCCAAGACTTTCAGCGGTGACGTCCTGACCGACGAGAGGGCCGCCGAAGGCGCCGTCCGGCTACGCCACTTCCTGAAGGGCGTGCACCAGGTCAACCCCGGTGCGAGCGTGGGTCTGCTCTGCCACAGCTACGGCTCCGTCGTGTGCGGCCGTGCCGCACTGGACGGTGCTGACAGCGCCGCCTTGCGGCAGGTCACCGACATCGCCCTCTACGGCAGTCCGGGAACCACCGCCTGGTCGGCCTCCAGGCTGAGCAGCACGGCCCGCGTCTGGGCGGGACGCGGCGCGACCGACTGGATGGAGGACGTCCCGCACGTCCGCATCTTCGGGCTCGGGCTCGGCCCCGACCCGGTCTCCCCCGGGTTCGGCGCACGGGTCTTCGAGGCAGGATCCGGCGGCCACAGCGACTACCTCGCGCCCGGCTCCGCCTCGCTGCGCAACCTGACCGACATCGCACTCGGGCGCCCCTCCACGGTGACTCCCGGCTGACGCCGGTTTCGTCACTTTCGGACAGCCCACCTCAAGGTGGTGGCACCCTGGGAAGGTGAACACCGCGAACGAGGCCGAAATCCGCGAGCAGACCACCCAGCGCCTGGAGAAGGCCATGGGGACCTTCGGCACGGCGGCACTGACCAGCATGGAGGAGCAGCTCCCCTGGTTCCGGCGCATGCCCGCCGACCAGCGCTCCTGGATCGGCCTCGTCGCCCAGGCCGGCATCGCCGCGTTCGTGGAGTGGTTCAAGAGCAACGAGCGGACCCGCCCGGCCATCGCCGGCGAGGTCTTCGGCACCGCGCCCCGCGAGCTGCTGCGCTCCATCAAGCTCCAGCACACCATCGACATGATCCGCGTCATCATCGACGTGGTGGAGACCCGGCTGGACGAGCTCGCCGCTCCCGGCGGCGAGGCCCAGCTGCGCGAGGCGATCCTGCGCTACACGCGTGACGTGGCGTTCGGCGCCGCCCAGGTGTACGCGCGCGCCGCCGAGACGCGCGCCGCCTGGGACGCACGGCTGGAGGCCCTCGTCGTCAACGCGGTGCTGCGCGGCGAGGTCGACGACGGCATGCACTCCTGGGCCGCCGCGCTCGGCTGGACGTCCAAGCCCGTCACCGTCATCGCGGGGTTCACCCCTGAGGACGAAGAACCCGAGGTCACCATCGACCAGATGCAGCTGGCCGCGCGCCGCGCGCGCGCCGACGTGCTGGCCGGCGTCCAAGGACACCGGGTCATCGCCATCGTGGGCGGTGACGCCGACCCCATGGAGGCCGCGCGCCCGATCGCCGCCAAGTGCGGACCCGGCCCGGTCGTCGTCGGCCCGCGGGTGGGCGACCTCTACGACTCCACGCGGTCCGCGCGCGCCGCCGTCGCCGGCCTGCGCGCCGCCGCCGGCTGGCCGGACGCGCCCCGCCCGGTACAGGCCACCGAGCTGCTCCCCGAGCGCGCGCTGGACGGCGACGACGAGGCACGCCGCTACCTGGTGGAGAGCGTCTACAACCCGATGCTCGCCGCCGGCGCCCCGCTGCTCGACACGCTCACCACCTACCTCGAACAGGGCTCGTCGCTGGAGGCGACCGCGCGGCTCCTGTTCGTCCACCCCAACACCGTCCGCTACCGGCTCCGCCGGGTCACCGAGCTGACCGGCCTCGCCCCCACCGACGGCCGCAACGCGTTCACCCTCCGCATCGCCCTCGTCCTGGGCCGTTTCCAGAGCCGCTCCACTCATATCTAGGGACCCTTGTAGAGGTCGTACAAAGCTCCCTGACCAAAGTTCGTCGCGAACGGCATCGTGGCGGGAGGGGCATTGCGGGCAGGCTGGACGCTGTGATTCTCCTCGCATCGCCCGGCCAGGGCGCCCAGACCCCCGGCTTTCTGCAGCCATGGCTAGAGATACCCGGAGTCGCCGACCGGCTCGCCTGGTGGTCGGCGGTCACGGGTCTCGACCTGGTCCGCTACGGGACGGTCGCGGACGCCGAGGAGATCCGGGACACCGCCGTGGCGCAGCCGCTGCTGGTCGCCGCCGCGCTCGCCGCCTGCGAGGTGCTCTACGAGGACGGGCAGGCGGGGCCGGACGCCGTGGCCGGGCACAGCGTCGGCGAGCTGGCCGCCGCGGCGATCGCCGGGGTGCTGACGCCCGAGGCGGCGCTGGTCCTCGTCCGGGAGCGGGGCCGGGCGATGGCCGAGGCCGCCGCCGTCACCGAGACCGGGATGACCGCCGTGCTCGGCGGCGACCCGGACGAGGTCCTCGCCTCGATCGACAAGCACGGGCTCACCCCCGCCAACGTCAACGGCGCCGGCCAGATCGTCGCCGCCGGGACCACGGAGCGCCTCGCGCGGTTCGCCGAGGAGCCGCCCCCCAAGGCCAGGCTCCGGCCGCTGTCGGTCGCGGGCGCCTTCCACACCGAGCACATGGAGCCCGCCGTCGACACCCTCCGCCGCCTCGCGCCCGGCGCGCCCGTCGCCGCCCCGCGCACGCGGCTGCTGCAGAACCGGGACGGCGCCGTCGTCGAGGACGGCCGCGAGTTCGTCGCCCGGCTCGTCGACCAGGTCAGCGCGCCCGTCCGCTGGGACTCGTGCATGACGACCATGCGGGACCTCGGCGTCACCGCGATCATCGAGCTGCCGCCCGCCGGGACGCTGACCGGCCTCGCCCGCCGCGAGCTGAGGGGCGTCGAGCTGCTCGCCCTCAAGACCCCCGAGGACCTGGACAAGGCCCGCGAGCTGATCAAGGCGCACACCTCATGACCGCCACGATCAAGATTCCCGAGGCGACGCCCGGCGCCCGCATCCTGGCGTTCGGCGACTACCGTCCCGCCCGCATCGTCACCAACGACGAGATCGCCAAGACGGTCGACACCAACGACGAGTGGATCCGCAGCCGCGTCGGCATCTCCGAGCGGCGCATCGCCGGCGACGACGAGGGCATCGTCGAGCTGGGCGCGCACGCGGGCGGCAAGGCCCTCGCCAACAGCGGGCTCGCCCCGTCCGACATCGACCTCGTGATCCTCGCGACCTGCTCGGCGGAGTCGCCGATGCCGGGCCACGCCGCGCAGGTCGCACACCGCCTCGGCATCGACGCGCCCGGCGCGTTCGACCTCAACGCCGCCTGCGCCGGGTTCTGCTACGCGCTCGGCACCGCCAGCGCCGCCGTCCGGGCCGGGAGCGCCCGCAACGTGCTGGTGATCGGCTCGGAGAAGATGTCCCAGTGGATCGACTGGACCGACCGGTCGACCTGCATCATCTTCGCGGACGGCGCCGGCGCGGCGGTCGTCACCGGCAGCGAGACCCCCGGCATCGGCCCGGTCGTGTGGGGCAGCGCCGGCGACAAGTACGACAAGATCATCATCGAGGACCGGCACTCGTTCATCCGCCAGGAGGGGCAGGCGGTGTTCCGCTGGGCCACCTCCGCCATCGCGCCCATCGCGGTCCAGGCGTGCGAGCGCGCCGGGATCCGCCCGGAGGACCTCGCCGCCGTCGTCCCGCACCAGGCCAACCTGCGGATCATCGAGGCGATCGCCCGCAAGGTGAAGGCCACCAACGCCGTCGTCGCCGACGACATCGTGCAGTCCGGCAACACGTCGGGCGCCTCCATCCCGCTTGCGCTTTCCCGCATGATCGAACGCGGCGACGTGCCGTCCGGCGCCCCGGCCCTGCTGGTCGGTTTCGGCGCCGGGCTGTCCTACGCTGCCCAAGTCATCCAGATCCCGTAGGCCGTCACGCCTGCTCGCAGGCTCTGGACCAACCCACCGAAGGAGAAAGCAGAACCATGGCAGTCGCCACCGAACAGCAGATCCTGGACGGCCTCGCCGAGATCATCGATGAGATCGTCGGCATCGACAAGGCCGAGGTCACCCCGGAGAAGAACTTCATCGACGACCTCGACATCGACTCGCTGTCGATGGTGGAGATCGCCGTCGCCGCGCAGGACCAGTTCGGGGTCGAGATCCCCGACGACGAGCTGCGCAACCTCAAGACCGTCAAGGACGTCGTCAACTTCGTGCAGAACCTGCAGCAGAGCTAGATCCGCGGGGAGGGCGCGCCGCCGGCCGGCCGGAGGCGGCGCGCCCGACCCTCACCCCCTCACAGTCCGCAAGGAGCGCCCACATGAGCAAGAGCCAGACCAGAGTCGTGGTGACCGGTCTCGGTGCAACGACCCCACTCGGCGGAGACCTGCCGTCGACCTGGTCCGCCCTGCTCGCCGGAGAGTCCGGGATCCGCAAGCTGGACTGGGAGGGCGTCGAGGACCTGCCGGTCCAGTTCGCCGCCACGCTGAAGGTCCAACCGTCGGAGGTCATGCCGAAGCAGATCCTGCGCCGGCTCGACCGCAACCAGGCGATCGCGCTGATCGCGGCGCGCGAGGCGTGGACGAGCGCCGGGTTCGCCCAGCCGTCCGGCGGCAAGCCGCAGAAGGGCATGGACCGGGCCGGTGTGGACGGCGGCTTCGCCGTGGACGGCGAGCGCCTCGGCGTCGTGCTGTCCAGCGGCATCGGCGGCCTGCACACCGCCCTGAACAGCTACGACGTCTTCCGGGAGAAGGGCTGGTCGCGGGTCTCGCCCTTCACCGTCCCGATGCTGATGCCGAACGGCGCGTCCGGGCACGTCGGCATCGAGTTCGGCGCCATGGCCGGCTCGCACGCCCTGGTGAGCGCCTGCGCGTCCAGCGGCGAGGCGGTCGGCTACGCCATCGACATGATCCGCGCCGGCCGCGCGGACGTGGTGATCTGCGGCGGCACCGAGTCGTGCATACACCCGCTCCAGATGGCCTCGTTCGGCGCCATGCGCGCGATGTCGACCCGCAACGAGGAGCCGGAGCGCGCGTCCCGGCCCTACGACAAGAACCGCGACGGGTTCGTCCTCGGTGAGGGCGCCGCCGCGATGATCCTGGAGTCGGAGGAGCACGCCCGTGCCCGCGGCGCGGAGATCCACGGCTTCGCCTCCGGCTGCGGCTACTCCGGCGACGCCTACGACATCGTCCTGCCCGACCCGTCCGGGGCCGGACAGGCCAAGGCGATGCAGCGCGCCCTCAAGGACGCAGGGCTGGAGCCCGCCGACATCGTGCACATCAACGCGCACGCCACCTCCACCCCCGCCGGCGACGTGGCCGAGCTCGCCTCCATCAAGGCCGGCCTCGGCGAGGAGGCCGCGGGGCAGGTCGTCGTCACCGCCACCAAGTCGATGACCGGGCACCTGCTCGGCGGCGCGGGCGCACTGGAGTCGATCTTCACCGTGCTCGCGCTGAAGGAGGGCATCGTCCCCTTCGTCGCCAACCTGGAGGACGTCGACGACGACGTCGACCTGGACGTCGTCCGGGACGAGCCGCGCAAGCTGGCCGACGGCCCCGCCGCGGCGCTCAACAACTCGTTCGGTTTCGGCGGCCACAACGTCTCGGTAGCCTTCGAGCGCGCCGTCTGACCGCGACCCACTGATCCCGCGCACGTAGAACGGCCCGGCGAGCCTCATCGGCTCGCCGGGCCGTTTTCGTGCTCCTGTTCCCCGGTATCCGGCAACGGCCTCCGCCACCGCGCGAGCGCGCTACCTGACCGGTGGGGCGAAGCCGAAGGCGAGCCCCACCGGGAAGCTCGCGAAGCGAGGTCGCGCTCGCCCAAGAACGGTCAAGGTGCGAGCCGCCAGGCGAGCACCTTGACCGTTCTTGCAATCAAACAGCAGCGTGGAGCCAGCGGACGGGGGCGCCGTCGCCGGCCCGGCGGAAGGGCTCCAGCTCGTTGTCCCACGGGGTGCCGAGAAGGCGTTCGAGCTCGTGCTCCAGGGTGATCTTCCCGACGGCGGCGTTCGCCATCACCGAGCGGAGCCGGTCCTCGGGGACCATGATGTCGCCGCTGGCGCCGATGACGCCGGTGAACACCCCGAGGGACGGGGTGAAGCTGAAGCGGACACCGTCGGTGCCCGGCGTCGGATCCTCGGTGGCCTCGAACCGCACCAGTTTCCAACTCCGCAGCGCGGAGGTGATGCCCGCGGCGGTGCCCGGCTTCCCCTCCCAATGGAGCTCGGCGCGCAGCGTGCCCGGCGCCGCCGCCTGATCAGCCCACTCAAGGGAAACGGGCACCCCAAGGACACCTGCGGCGGCCCACTCGATGTGCGGGCTCAGCGCAGGTGGCGCGGAGTGGACGTAGAAAACGCCACGTGCGGTCACCGGACCTCCTGGATCTGTACCGAGGCTCGTCTTCCCCTACGGCCTCGTAAGTCCCAAGTCGGCGTCCGCGTCCCTCATTGTGCATCATCGGCACGAGTCGCACCACCGTGAGTCCACCGTTTGTTGAACGCTTGACTACGGGATGCGCGCCGTTCACCTGGCTCGCGCGCAAGATTAGGCCCTCCCGAACCCGCCTTGGGGCGAAAAGGCGCAAGAGGCAGAGACCGCATCCGGCTGCGCCATCGATGACTTTCCGTTCGATCATCGTCACCGTGCGTCGCGGGTTCGGCATGATGGGCGCGGGGGCGGGTCGTGAACGGAGGCGAGGACCGATGTTCGACCAACAGGCGCGGCTGGAGCGGCTCCTGGCACGGCACCGCGACGCCGTCGTGGTGGAGCCGCTGCCGGGGCGGCCGGCGCTGATCCGCCGGGACGAGATCCTCGTCGCCGCGCAGGACGCGGCCGCCGCCGAAGACCTGGTGCGGCGCTGGCACGACTCGCGCCGGGACGACCACGGCGTCGCCAGGCTGCGGCTGCGCGCGCCGGCGAAGGTGGACGTCTGCGAGCTCGCGGCGCGGCTCGGCGGCGACGGGCGGCATCGCCGGCTGAGCGTGTCGCCGAACCATCTCGTCCTCGGCCAGCCGATGTGGTGGAGCGGGCCGGCGGACTCACCCCGCGCGGCCGCGCCCGTGCCGGCGCCCGGGGCCGTCCCGGCGCGCCGGGACGTGACGGTGGCGATCCTCGACACGGGCCTGTCGCCGCACCCCTGGTACGCGGACGCGGAGTGGTACCGCGAGCAGCGCGACGAGGTGGCGGAGGTCCTGGACGCCGACCTGGACTTCGAACTGGACGCGCAGGCCGGCCACGGGACGTTCGTCGCGGGCGTGGTGCTGCGGCAGGCGCCGGCGGCGCGGCTGCGGGCCCGGCGGGTCATCGGCGGCGACGGGGTCGGCGACGAGCTGGACGTGATCCGGGCGCTCGGGTGGCTCGCCGGATGGGGGCGCGCCGACGTCGTGAACCTCTCGCTCGGCTGCCACACCTACGACGACCGCCCCTCGCCGGTGCTGGCGCGGGCCGTCGCCGCACTCGGCCGCCGCACGGCCGTCGTGGCGTGCGCGGGGAACGCGGGCACCGACCGCCCGTTCTGGCCCGCCGCGATGAAGCCGGTCATCGGCGTCGCCGCGCTGGACGGCGGTGACCGCGCCTGGTTCTCCAACTACGGCTGGTGGGTGGACGCGTGCGCGGAGGGCGTCGGCGTCGCCAGCACCTTCGTCCGCTTCGAGGGGTTCGACGGCTACGCGACGTGGAGCGGCACCTCGTTCGCGGCGCCCGTGGTGGCGGGACGGATCGCCGCCCTGGCGGCGGCGGAGGGCATCGGCGCGGCCGAGGCGGCGGACCGCGTCCTCGATCCGGCCCGGCACCCGGCGCTGCCGGACCTCGGGACGAAAGTGCACGCTGCGTCAGCGGAAAATGCCATAGGGTGAGCAAGGAGCGGGGGGCCTCGGGAGGAGACTTCGGTGGCCCGCAGGGACGGTACGGACGAGCTGGTGGTCCGGGCACGCGACGGCGACGGTGACGCGTGGGCCCGGCTGGTCGAGCGGCACAGCGCGCTGCTGTGGTCGATCGCCCGCTCGCACGGGTTGAACGACGCCGATTCGGGCGACGTGGTGCAGACCACGTGGCTGCGTCTGGTGGAGCGGATCGACGGGCTGCGCGAGCCGTCCGCGATGGGCTGCTGGCTGGCCACGACCGCGCGGAACGAGAGCCTGCGGCTGGTGCGCCGCCGCGGCCGCGACCTTCCGCAGGTACCCGCGCCGCGCGAGCCCGAGCCGGGCCCCGACCAGGTGGTCGCGGCCCGTGAGCGGCTCGGCCGGGTCGGCGCCGCGCTGGAGACGCTGCCGCGGCGCTGCCGGACGCTGCTGCGGCTGTTCGCGCTGGCGCCGAGCCACGCCGAGCTCGCCGCCGCCCTCGGGATCCCCGTCGGCAGCGTCGCCCCGACGCGGGCGCGCTGCCTGGAGGCGCTGCGGAGGCTCGTCCCGTGAACGACGACGAGCTGATGGCCGAGGTCCGGGACGCGTTCGGGGTCCTCGACCCCGTGCCCGAAGACGTGCTGGCGGCGGCCCGCGCGTCGATCGCATGGCGGGCGCCGGCCGCGGCCCTGGCGGAACTGACCCACGACCGGGCCGGGCGCCCGGCGGCCGGTGTCCGCGGCGGCGCCGCCCGGACGCTGACGTTCACGTGCCCCGGCTCGACCGTCGAGATCGAGGTGTCGCCGGACGGCCGGCACCGGGAGATCACCGGGCGGCTGGTCCCGTCCGCGGCGGCGCTCGTCCAGGTCCGGCACCGGGACCTGCCGGAGGGCGGGGTCACGGCGCGGGCGGAGCCCGCCGGGCTGTTCTGCCTGCCGCGCGTGCCGGCCGGCCTGGTCAGCCTGACGTTCCGGCTGGACGACGGGACGTCGATCGTCACGAGCTGGATCCGGCTGTGACCGGGCCGGACGAGCGGGCGCTGCTGCGGCTGGCGGCGATGAACCCCGCGACGGCGCTCGCACGCGCACGCGACCTGCTGGAGGCCGGCGGCGGGATCCTCGCGCTGCGGGTGGCCGCGCTGGCGGCCAAGGAGCTGGGCCGGCTGGACGAGGGTCTCTCCTACCTGCACCGCGCTCTCGAATCGGCCCGTGAGTCCGACGGCTACGCGACGGCGCAGGTGCGGATGAATCTCGTCGGCCTGCTCACGGCCCAGGGTGACGTCACCGGGGCCCTCACCCATGCGCGTGAGGCGGAGCCCGTCCTGCGCGGCGCGGACGCAGACCGTCTGGCCGCGAACAAGGCGTGCGCTCTGGCGCGTGCAGGGCGCCTGGACGAGGCCCACGAAGTCGCCGCCGAGGCCTTACCTCGGCTACGTGAAGGGCACGATCCAGCCGCGCTCAACGGGTTGCTCACCAACCTGGGCCTGGCCCGGGCCTTCCTCGGTGACTACGACGGTGCGGAGAAGGCTCTGGCGGAGGCGGTCGCCGTTGGTGAGGCCGCCGGGATGCATCACCAGACGGCCATGTCCAAAGGCAATCTGGCGTTCACGGTGTCGCGCCGTGGGGACGTCCCGCGCGCGCTTCGCCTCTTTGCCGAGGCCGAACCCGGCCTGAGCGGCGAACGCTGGGCGCAATGCCGGTTCGACCAAGCCGAGACCCTCATCATGGCCGGTCTGCCAGGCGAGGCACGTCTCGTCTTGACCTCCGCCTTGGACGCGGCCACGGCGAACGGCTACCGATGCGACGTCGCCGACGGTTACCTGCTCCTCGCCCACGCCGAGCTGGCCGACGGCAACGCCGAGCAGGCCACGGAAGCGGCCGAACAAGCCCGCACCGCCTTCGCCGAACAGCAGCGCACCGGATGGATGCTGCTGGCCGAGCACGTCCTGCTCAAGGCCCGCTGGGCGTCCGGTGAGCGCCACGCCATCCTGCTCCGCTCGGCCATGGCCACGGCGGAACGCCTCGCGAACGGAGGCTGGGTGGACGCCGCCGACGAGGCCCGCATCGTCGCAGCGCGCGTGGCGCTGTCCCTGGGCAGACCGGCGGGGCACCTGCTCACCTGTGTCGGACGTTCGCGCGGCCCCGCCCCGGCCCAGATCGCGGCCTGGCACGCGGTGGCACTCGAACGCTCGGCGCGGAACGACGACAGGGGCGCGGTGGCGGCGGTCAGGGCCGGGCTCGAGGTGACCGAAGACCACGCGGAGGTGCTCGACGCGCTCGACCTGCGTGCCCGCGCGGCCGGGCTCGCCGCCGAACTGGCGGAACTCGGTCTCCGGCTGGCCGGTTCGGCGCGGGAACTGCTCGCGGTGGAGGAGCGGCGGCGGGCGATCGCGCGCCCGGTCCGGGTCCGCCCGCCCAAGGACCCAGAACGCGCCGCCGCACTGACCGAGCTGCGCTCCCTCAGCGCCGGCCACACGGCCGACACCGCCTGCGGCGGCGCCCCGTCCGTGCTCTCGGCCGACCTGGAGGCGCGGATCCGCGCGCAGACGCGCCGCCGCCCGTCCGGCGCCCTGCCGCCGCGCTCGGCCGCCGCCACCGAGATCGCCGCCGTGCTCGGCGACCGCGCCCTCGTCGAGCTGATCGCCATCGGAACCGAGTTGCACGCCGTCACCATCGCCGGTGGCCGCCCCCATCGCCACCACCTGGGAGCGTCCGACGAGGCCGTCCGCGAGATCGGGCTGATCCGCTTCGCCGTCCGCCGCCTGGCCGACGAGGTCGACCCGCAGACGCTCTCCGCCCTCCAGGGCGCCGCCGACCGCCTCGACCGTCTCCTCCTCGCCCCGCTGAGACCCGTCGTCGGCGACCGCGGGCTGGTCATAGCCCCGACCGGCGCGCTGCACGGCCTGCCCTGGGCGGCGCTCCCGTCCCTGACCGGACGCCCGTTCACGATCGTCCCGTCGGCAGGGGCGTGGCTTCACGCCGGCACACGGACCGGCTCGGATGGACACACCGTCCTCGTCGCGGGCCCTGACCTCCAGCACACCGAACGCGAGATCGCCTCTTTGCGACGCCTCCACCCGGATGCCGTCGTCTTAGACGGCGACGACGCGCGCGCGGAACGCGTCCGGGACGCCCTCGACGGCGCCGCGCTCGCCCACATCGCCGCCCACGGCGAGTTCCGCGAGGGCAACGCCCTGTTCTCTCGGCTGCGCCTGGCGGACGGCCCGCTGATGGTGCACGACCTCGATGAGCTGACCGTCCCGCCGCACCTGATCGTCCTGTCCGCGTGCGACGTCGGCCGCGCCGACGAGGGCGACGCAGTCCTGGGCATGGCCGGTGTCCTCCTCGCCCTGGGCACGGCCACGGTCATCGCCAGCGTCACCCCCGTCCGGGACGAGGCCACCCCGGCCTTCATGACGGCCTTCCACACCGCCGTGGCGGCAGGCCTGCCCCCCTCGCAGGCCCTGGCCGCGGTCCCCCGCACGAGCGCCACGACCGGGTTCCTGGCCATGGGCGCCGGGTGAGAGGGAAGGTCGTGTCAGTTGTCGCCGGTGGCTATCGGGTTGGCGGGATCGGTCACCCAGTTGGACCAGGAGCCCACGTAGAGGGCGGCCGGGATGCCGGCGAGGTTGAGGGCGAGGATCTCGTGGGCGGCGGTGACGCCGGACCCGCAGTAGGCACCGACGTCCAAGGCGTCGGTGGCACCGAGCTGGGCGAAGCGTTCGCGCAGGAGCTCGGGGGGCAGGAAGCGGCCGTCCACGCCGACATTGCCGGACGTGGGGGCGTTGCGTGCGCCCGGGATGTGACCGGCGACCGGGTCCACGGGCTCCTGCTCACCGCGGTAGCGCTCGGCGGCGCGGGCGTCGAGGAGGACGCCCGCAGTGGCCAGTTCGGCGGCGCCCTCCGCGTCCAGGACGGGCAGCCGGCCCGGCTTGGCGAGGAAGTTGCCCGGTTTGACGTCGGGTTCGGCGGTGCCCACCGGGTGGCCGGCCTCCGTCCAGGCGCGGTAACCGCCGTCCAGGACGCGGACCCGGTCGTGCCCGAAGTAGCGCAGCGACCACCAGACGCGGGCGGCGGACATGGAGTCGGCGTCGTCGTAGGCCACGACCAGGCTGTCCGCCGAGACGCCGGCGCGGCGCATGGCCGACTCGAAGGCGACGGGTTCGGGAAGGGGATGGCGGCCGCCGGCCCCGGGCGGTCCGGCCACATCGTGGTCGAGGTCGACGAACACGGCGCCAGGAAGGTGCCCCCTGCGGTAGGACTCGATCCCCGGCGGTCCCGCCAGATGCCATCGGACGTCCAGCAGGACCACGGGCGTCTGCCGCCGGAGCAGCCGGTCCAGCGCGGGCACTTCGATGAGAGGGTGCACATCGCCAGTTTGACCGCCGTTGCCCCGATTAGGGAGGGGCGAATGCCGGTTCATCTCAACTCCGCAGGTGTCAGGGCCGGGACGTGCTGAGCAGCGGCACGAGTTGCTCCGCGGCCACGAGGGAGCCGTGCATCCCGACCATCTCGTTGAGCCACGGTTCCCGCTCGGACGCGACGATCGCGAGGTCGGCGTGCGGTACGGCGATCACGTCGCCGATGCGCTCCAGCATCCCCGGGCCGATCGGTCCGAACCAGCCGCCGTCGACGGCCTCGGCCCGTGACACGACCCATGCCCGGTCGCCCAGCATCGCCGTCCAGGTGGCGAGCACATCGTCGTGCGCGCCGGCCTCGCTGTAGACGTAGCGGCATCGGGCGTCGCCGCCGAGGAGGGCGACACCGTCGCGCAGCTCGGGCACCGTGTCGGCGTCGACCCTCTCGGACGGGTCCACCATGCCGTGGTCGGCCGTCACGTGGAGGGCCGATCCGGGCGGCAGGGCGGCCGCGATCTGCTGCGCGAGGCCGTCCACGAACCGCAACTGGAACCGCCACTCCGCCGAGCCGGTGCCGAACTGGTGGCCGGCCGCGTCGAGGTCGGCGTGGTACACGGTGACGTACGACCGGTCGCCGCGGCGCAGGGCCGTCCTGGTGCGACCGACCAGCTGCCCGGGGCCGTCGGAGGCCAGGTAGTCGGCGCCGCGCGTGGTGGCGCGGCTGAGGCTGGAGCCCCGGTAAAGGCCGCGCGCCACGTAGGCGACCTTGACGCCGTCCGCGGCCGCGCGCGCGTACACGGTCGGGACGGGCTGGAACGTCTCCGGGTCGACGGAGTCGTCCTGCCACCGCAGGCAGTTCAGCAGGCGACCGGTGCCGGGGATCGCGACCTGCACCCCGAGCAGCCCGTGCTCGCCCGGCGGGACGCCGGTCGCCAGCGAGCCGAGGCTGCTGACCGTCGTCGCCGGGAACCCGGCGGTGATCGGGCCGCCGGTCATCGCGGCCAGGTAGGGCGCCTCGTCCGGATGGGCCCTCAGCTGCTCCCAGCCGAGCCCGTCGACGAGCAGGACGCAGACGCGCGGAACGGCCGGCAGCCCCAGGACGTCCACCGCGCCGGGCACGCCCAGCGACGCCAGCACCGAGCCCGGCAGATCGGCGAGCGCCCCCGCCCCGTACCGCGGAACGGGCACCGCCAGGGTCTCTGCGCTCCGCTGAAGCTCCGCTCCGGTCACCGGGCACCACCCCCCGTGGGGAGCGACCCCCCACACCCCCCGCACAAGCAGACCGCCCAGCGCCCTGCGCTCCGCTGGAGCTCCGCTCCAGTCACCGGGCGGTCGCCGCGGACAGTTCCTCGGCGAACGCCAGCACCTGGCTCACCGCGTCCGCGCCGTCCGCGGCCTCGCTGACCCGCAGCGACAGGTCGTCGGCCGTGACGCTTCCGGTGTAGCCGTGGTCGGCCTCGCAGTTCTCGTCGCCGCACGTCGCGGGTTCGAGGTCGATGTGCGCGATGGCGCCCCAGCCGATGGTGAGCACGACCTCGGTGGGCGGTACGCCCGGCACGTAGGACGCGGGGTCCGGGACGACCCGCGTCACCGCGACCGACTGGACGCGTTCCAGCTTGACGGCCTCGGTGGTCGTGGACGCGTGCGGGCGGGTCATGCCCTCGCCGGGCGGGTGCTCGTCGGTGTGGCACACCAGCAGCCGGGCCGCCGACAGCACGAGCACCGTGACGTGCCGCCGCACCTCCATCGCGGGGTCGAACGTCGCCTCGTGGTGGACGACGTAGGCGACGACGCGCTCGTCCCCGACGGCCGACTCGACCGCGTCCGCGACCAGGGCCGGGTAGTAACCGCTGCGCTCGATCGCCGTGCGCAGACCGCCGGCGGTCGCTCGGGTTTCCCTCATGGCCCCATCCTGCCCTGTCCAGGGCCGGACGCGCACATGACCGTTCCGGCACGCGGTCATTCGCGCGCGTGCGGGGTACAGGGGGTGCATGGACGAGCATCCACTGCCGACACCGCCGCCGGTGCCCCCGCCGACACCGGACCCGGCGCCGCCCCCGCAGCCGCCGGTGCCGCCCGAACCTCCGCCCGGCCCCGCACCTGGGCCCGCGCCCCAGCCGCCCGGGCCCATCCCTCCTGGCCCGTCACCCGAGCCCGTTCCGCCCGGCCCGCCCCCTGAGCCCAGCCCGCCCCCACCGCCGCCCGAGCCGATCCCACCAGGGCCCGCGCCGGACCCCTTCCCGCCGACACCGGAACCCAGCCCACCGCCGCCTCCGGACTGAGCCTCCGCAACACCGGTCAGGCAAGGCGACGCGGCCGGACGCCCCCCGTCATGGCGGAAGGCGCCGGGCCTCCGCGTCGCCAGGCCACCGCGTCGCCAGGCCACCGCGTCGCCAGGCCACCGCGTCGCCAGGCCACCGCGTCGCCAGGCAGATGCGTCACCAGGCCCATGCGTCACCAGGCCCATGCGGCGCCGGCCCGACGCGTCACGAGGCGCCGATGCGGAGGATCAGAGGCGGCGCGGGCCGAGTTCGGGGCGCGGGCCGATGGGGCGCTCCAGCGTCAGCGTGACCTCGCGCACCGTGACGCCGTCGCCGTCGACCATGACCGGGCTCAGTTCCAGCCGCGCCACCTCGGGCAGGTCGTAGCCGAGGCGGGAGGCGCGCAGCAGCAGTTCTTCCAGCGCGCCCACGTTCACGGGCTCCGCGCCCCGGTGGCCGAGCAGCAGCGGGGCCGTGCGGATGGCGCGGATCATCTCCGCGGCCTCCACGTCCGCGAGCGGCGACAGCCGGTAGGCGCGATCGTCCAGCAGGGCGGCGGTCTCGTCCGCGATGCCGAACGAGATCAGCGCGCCGAACGAACGGTCCTCCCTGACCACGACGCGGGTCGGCACGCCGTCCCCGCCTTCGGCGATCCCGATGCCGTAGCAGGCGAGCAGCTCCGCCGCCTGCTCCGGCGTGGCGTCCACCGGCCCGCCGTCGCCGAGCCAGCCGGCGACCAGCTCCCGCGCCCGGTCGCGGTCCACATCGCCGAACACGGGCATGCGGCCGGCGGGACGCTGCCGCCACTGCGCGTACCGGATCACGTACGCGAGCGCCCGGACGGCGTCCTCCGGCGCGGTGTAGGACGGCACGGACCCCTCGGCCGCCATCCCGTCGGGGCCGGTGACGCGCAGGTCGGCCGGCATCCCCTCGGTGCCGAGATAGGTCGCCACGATCGGTTTCCTGCCCGCCGCGGACAGCCGCAGGATCCGCTCCGGCACGCGCACGTCGTAGCCGCCGATCGTCGGGGGCGTGAACAGGGCCACGACCGCGTCGACCGTGTCGTCCTCCAGCGCCCCCGCGAGGGCGGCCTCGTAGTCGTCGGCGTCCGCGCGGGGGCCGAGGTCGATGCGCGGCCGGACCTCCAGGCCGAGCGCCACCGCCGCGTCCTGCGCGAGCAGGCCCAGCGAGTTGGAGTTGTCGATGATCGCGATGCGGTCGCCCGCCGGGAGCGGCTGGTAGGCCAGCACCTGCGCGACGTCGAACAGCTGCGCCAGGTCCTCCACCCGGATCAGGCCGGCCTGCTCGAACAGCGCGCTGACCGCGTGGTCGGGCAGCGTGAGCGCCTGCGCGGCGTGCCCGAGCGGGACGCCCTGGGTGCTGCGGCCGCTCTTGACCGCCACGATCGGCTTGCGGCGGCCGAGCCGGCGCGCCAGCCGGGCGAACTTGCGCGGGTTGCCCAGCGACTCCAGGTACAGCAGGACGGCCTTGGTCGCCGGGTCCTCCTCCCAGTACTGCATGAGGTCGTTGCCGGACACGTCCGCGCGGTTCCCGGCGGACACGAAGGTGGAGAGGCCGAGGCCGCGTTCCGCGGTCCGCTGCAGGATGGCGATGCCGAGCGCACCGGACTGGGAGAAGAAACCCACCGGCCCTCGTCCGGGCATGGTCGGCGCCAGGGTGGCGTTCAGCCGCACGTCCGTGTCGGTGTTGGCGATCCCCAGGCAGTTTGGGCCCACGACGCGCATCCCGTAGGCGCGGGCGAGCCGCACCAGCTGCTCCTGGGCGCCGCGTCCTTCGTCCCCTACCTCGCCGAAGCCGGACGACACGACGACCAGGCCGTGCACGCCCTTGCTCGCGCACTCCTCCACGACCTCGTGGACGGCGTCGGCTCGGACGGCCACGACCGCGAGGTCCACATCGTCCGGGATCTCCAGGACGGACGCGTACGCGCGCACCCCCGCCACCGCCACCGCCGTCGGATGCACCGGGTACACGGGCCCGCTGAAGTCCCCGGACAGCAGGTTGCGCAGAACGGTCTGCCCGACGCTGTGCTCGGCGCGGCTCGCCCCGATCACCGCCACCGAACGCGGGAACAGCAGCCGCTGGATCGACCGCGACTCGGCCCGGTGCTCGCGCGCCGTCATGACCTCCAGCGAGGTGTCCGTCGGCTCCAGGTCCAGGACGAGCTCGATCACGCCCTCCTCGAACCGCTGCTCCGCCCGGTACCCCGCCTCCCGGAACACCCGCGTCATCCGGCGGTTGTCGGGCAGGACGCTCGCCACGAACCGGCGCACGCCCCGCTCCCGGGCCGCGGCGGCGATGTGCTCCAGCAGCACCGGGCCGACACCGCGGCCCTGGTGCGCGTCCTCGACGAGGAACGCGACCTCCGCCGTCTCGGGCCGGTCGCTCAGCCGGTCGTACCGGACGACCGCCACCATCTCCTCCGCGATCGTGGCGATCAGCGCGACCCGCCGGTCGTGGTCGACGGTCGTGAAGTGCTCGACGTCACGGTCCGACAGGTGCGGGCGCGGCGAGAAGAACCGGTAGTAGATCGACTCCGGGGACAGCCGCGCGTGGAACATGCGGAGGAGATCGGCGTCATCAGGCCGGATGGGACGCAGATGGGCCGTCCCGCCGTCGCTGAGGACGACGTCGGCCTCCCACTGATCCGGGTAACCCTCGGTCACGTACCCGAGGGTAGGGCACGGGCGCCCCGCGGCCCGAGCCACGAAAAACGAGGCTTCCTGAGTTTCGCTGCGCGTTCGAGACCTAATCCGGGCTCAAGAGCTGTTACGGTCAAGCACACGCCCAGAATTGCCGCTCGCGCGGGCCGTGTTGATCGAGGTGATGACTCCATGACGCGCGTGGTCGTGGTCGGCGATCTTATGACTGACACCGTGGCGCGTGCCGCCTACCCCTTGTCCAAGGGGAGCGACACGCCCGCCGCCGTGACGATGCACGGTGGCGGCTCCGGCGCCAACGTGGCCGCATGGCTCGCCGTGGAGGGAACCGACGCAGCCTTCGTCGGCCGCCGCGGCTCCGACATCGCCGGCCGTAACCGGGACATGGAGCTGATGGGATACGGCGTCGACGCCCGTCTCGTCATGGACCAGGAACGTCCCACCGGAACCTGCGTGGTGATGGTCACCCACAAGGGCGACCGGACGATGCTCTCGGACCCCGGCGCCAACGGAGCGCTTCTCCCCGAAGACATCGAGCGCTGCAAGGACCTGTTCTCGCAGGGCACCCACCTGCACCTGTCCGGCTACTCGCTGATCAACGAGGGCTCCCGCAAGGCGGCCATCCACACGCTGGACATCGCCCGCAAGGCGCAGATGTCGGTGTCGGTGGACGGCGGCTCGTCCTCGCCCCTCAAGCGGATGGGCGCCGAGCCCTTCCTGGAGTGGACGCAGGGCGCCCGCATGCTCATCGTCAACGCCAAGGAGGCCGAGATCCTCACCGGCCGCGACACGCCCGAGCAGGCCGCCAAGGTGCTGACCGCCTGGTACCCGCAGGTCGTGATCAAGAGCGGCGCCGACGGCGCCCTCTGGTACACCAACGGCCGCCCCGAGCCCGTCACCGTCGCCGCCGAACCCGTCGACAAGATCGTCGACGGCACCGGCGCCGGCGACGCGTTCGTCGCGGGTCTCCTCCCGCCCTGGCTGGACGGCAAGCAGCCCGCCGACGCCCTCACCGCCGGCTGCCGGCTCGCCGCCCGCGCCATGCAGCACCTCGGCGCCCGCCCCACCCTCGACGTGGTCGACAACCAGATCAAGTGAGAGGGGCCCCTCAGGCGAGGGGCGTGTAGGTGCGGACGTCCTCCTTGACCGCGGCCCAGAGGCGGTTGAGGGGGTGGCCGGCGTCGTACCGTTCGAGGTCGGCGCGGCGGACGAAGGCGCCCGTCATGAGTTCGGCCTTGGGCTCCAGATCGTCGTGCAGCCCCACGGCGCGCAGCGGGGCGGCGTCCGGGTCCTCCTGCGCGGCCATGCCGCGGCCGATCGAGCCGGTGACGATCATGCTTCCGCGGACGAAACCGGACCGCAGCAGCGACAGGCCGTAGTGCACGTCGTCGATGTCGGCGACGACGTTGAGCCGCTCCCGGAAGTTCGTCCCGTACCAGGTGGCGAGGAGGTCGGCGACGAGCCCGGCGGGCGGCACCACCAGCGGGACGCGGGCGAGTCCGCTGGTGGCCACGGGCGTGTCGGGCAGTTCGTCCACGGTCAGGTTGGTGAGCAGCAGCGCCTGGCCCCGGGCGTACTCGACGACCTCGTACTCCTTCAGGCGCAGGTCGCCCTCCGGGGTGCTGACGATGCTGCCGCAGATGAGGTCGACCTGGCGGGTCTCCAGGCGTGACCACAGGTCCTTGGTGCGGACGTGGGCGACCTTGAACTCCACCTCGCGCTGCCGGAACTCCTCCGAGACCCGGTCCCAGGCACGGGACACGATGGGCAACGTGAACTCCGTCGTGCCGACTGTCAGCATGCGGCCGAGGCGGCGCCGGCTCCAGTGAATGGACTCCAGCCATTTCTCGAACGTCATGCGTGCCAGTTCGACCGTGGTCTCACCGGTCGGGGTGAACAGGAAGTCCTTTCCGCGCCCCTGCCGGACGGTCAGCACCTCCCCGCAAAGGGTCTGGCTGTTCCGGTTCAGCGTGTCGAGCTGTTTCTGGACGCTCGACTGCTCACGCCCGAGAACCCGGGCGGCCCTCAGCGCCGACCCCGTCTCGTGCACCACCAGCAATGTCCGCAACTGGTCGAACGTCATGTCGAGCAGTCCGGGCGGGCAGTCGAGGAGCGCGTCGAGATTCGGTGACACGGGGAGGGACATTACTACCTCTTCGGTCGCCCGGCGGAAATGGCCGGATGGTCAACTGGGCCGGAAATGATGACATTTCCCGCTGAACTTATCTCAAGATGTTCCCCTAAACAACTGGACAGAGTTTTCTAACCTCTAGAACACTTTCCTTGGAGCCGCTCTTCGCCGCCGTCATCCGTCCCGGCCAGGACGGCGGCGCTCCCGGGCGCGCCCCGGCGGTGCCGGCCGCCGGGGCCGCCGCCCGGCGCCCCGACTCCCGTTCGCCGCGGCCCTTCTCCGCCGCGGCGCCGGGGCCGGACGCCGGCCCGTGCGCGGGGCCGCGCGCACGGGCCGGCCCGATCGTCCCGCCCGCGCCCACGGGGGCGCGCGGGCGCCGGACGCCGGACGGCCACCGCGTCTGCCCCGGCCGGGTACGGGGCGTCCGCCACGACGTTAGGCAAAGCGCGAAACGGCGTGTGTTCGGCAGGAGCGTGGGGGTGGAGGGGCCCCTGGGGTCCTGTATGGGTCTTCGCTGGGCTTTGTGAGTGCTGGAGTTGGAGCGGGTAGGAGTGCAGGGGATCCGTCATCGGGAGTGGTGGTGGTCGGTTCGTCATGAGCCGTGAAGGGGTTCGGGAGCGCGTCCAGGCGGCGGTCGACGAGATGGTGGCGTCCGGCGCCGAGGTCGGGTTGCAGGTGTCGGTGGTCGAGCACGGCCGGGTCGTGGCGGACGCGGTCGGCGGGGTGGCGGACACCCGGCGGGGGCTCGCCGTGGCCCCGGACACACTCTTCTACTCGGCCTCCACCGCCAAGGGCGTGGCCTCGGCACTCGCGCATGTGCTCGTGGAGCGGGGTGAACTCGAATATGACATGCGAGCCGCCGACGTCTGGCCCGAGTTCGGTGCTCACGGCAAGGACGGGATCACGCTTCGCCATGTGCTCCTGCACACCGCGGGCGTGCCCGCCCCGCCCTACGACACCACGGTCGGGAACCTGTGCGACTGGGACCACATGTGCGCGGTGCTCGCCGAGTCCAAGCCGTGGTGGGAGCCCGGCGCCCGCTTCGGCTACCACGCGCAGACGTTCGGGTTCCTGCTCGGCGAGATCGTGCGCCGGGCGACCGGGCACACCCTGTCGTGGTGGCTGCGCGAGGCCGTCACCGCGCCGCTCGGCATCGAGGACGAGGTGCACTTCGGAGTTCCCGCCGCCCTGCTGGATCGTGTCGCCCGCCAGGAACCGCACGCCGGGCCGCCTCCCCCGCCGCCCGAGCCGGGATCGCCGGTGGACCGGGCGATCCCACCGGGCATCAGGTCCGACGCCGCCTACGCCAACCGGCACGACGTGCTCGGCTCGGACATCCCGTCCGCCGGCACCATGACGGCCCATGGCGCGGCCCGCGTCTACGCCGCGCTGCTGGGGCACATCGACGGCGTCGACCTCGTCTCCCCCGCCCGCCGGGCGGGCATGGCGGCCGTCCGGTTCCAGGGCATGGACGAGGTCATGGGCGTGCCGAGCACGTGGGCCTTCGGCTTCAGCACCTACCGACCCGGTGTTGAGGCGCGCTCCGGATCGACCTTCGGCATGGTGGGCATGAACGGCTCGGCCGCCTTCGCCGACATCGACTCCGGCGTGGCCGTCGCGGTGACGCGCAACCGCTTCGACTTCGACCTGACGGCGGTGTCGCGGATCGACCGCATCGTCTGCGACGCCTTCCAACCTGATCGGAGTGAGTGACCATGCAGGATCCGGTGACCCGGCTCGACGAGCGGTTCAGCGCCCCGGACGCACAGGCGACGCCCTGGCCGGCCGCCCGCGAAGTGCTGGAGACCGCCCAGCTCTTCTGGATCACGACCGTCCACGCCGACGGGCGCCCGCACGTCACGCCCCTGGTGGCGGTCTGGCTCGACGACGCTCTCCACTTCTGCACCGGACCCGAGGAGCAGAAGGCGGTGAACCTGTCGGGCAACCCCCACGTCGTCCTGACGACCGGCTGCAACGACTGGACGCAGGGGCTCGACGTCATGGTCGAGGGCGAGGCCCGGCGCGTCACGGACCGCAGCGCCCTCGAACGGCTCGCCGCCGCCTGGGCGGCCAAGTGGGACGGCCAGTGGCGGTACCAGGTGACCGATGCCGGCTTCACCCACGAGGCAGGCGAGGCGCTCGTCCTCGCCGTGCGGCCGACCAAGATCCTCGCCTTCACCAAGGGCACCTTCGCGCAGACCCGCTACACACCCGCCGAGTGACACGGCCCCGCGAGCCGGCGTGCGGGCGGGTCCAGGGGTCAGGTGGGGGTGGCCAGGACCAGGGGGAGGATCGCACCGGCACCTGCTTCCTTTAGGAGGCGAGTGGCCACGGTCATTGTCCAGCCGGTCTCGATGCGGTCGTCCACGAGGAGGACGGGGCCGGAATCGGCGGCCAGCGCGGCGGCCAGGTCGTCGGGGACGGCCAGGGTGTGCCAGACGGAGCCGAGGCGCTGCGCGCTGTTGTGGCGGCGCGGGACGGGTTCGCCGATCGGGGTCAGCTCGCCGAGGTGGGGCAGGCGGCCGATCCGGGCGATGCTCTGGCCGAACGTCGTGACCAGGCGTGGGCGGGAGCGGGAGCCGATGGTGACCACGCCGGTGGGGCGGGCGGCCCAGTCCCAGGCGGCGAGGACCTTGACCACCGCCTCCATCAGGTCGGCGGGGACCTCGGTGTCGTCGGCGGCGAACAGGTCGCGGAGGCGACTGCCCCAGCCGATGTCGGTGAGGCGGCCCAGGGCACGGCCCGTCTCGGCCTGCAGTTCGGGCTTGATCCGGCCTGAGACGCCGAGGTCGTCCTTGACGCCCGTGGGCCACATGCGGCGGGGAGCGATGTCGACGCCTGGACGGTGCAGGCGGTCGCGGGCCTTCGTGGCGCCCTCTTGGGTGACGTCGGTGGGCCAATGGCGGCCCGTGCAGTTGTCGCAGCGGCCGCAGCCGGTGGCGGCGGGGTCGTCCAGCTGTCGGCGGAGGAACTCCTCCCGGCAGGCCGGGGTCGCGATGTAGTCGAGCATCGCCTGCTGCTCGCGGCGGCGTTCCGCGGTGACGCGCTCGTAGCGTTCCCGGTCGTAGGACCAGGGCTCGCCGGTGGCGGTCCAGCCGCCCTTGACGCGGCGCACGGCGCCGTCCACGTCGAGGACCTTGAGCATCATCTCCAGCCGGGCCCGGTTGAGGTCGACGAGCGGTTCGAGCGCGGTGGTGGACAGCGGCCTGCCGGCGGTGTCCAGGACGTCGAGCGTGCTGCGGACGATGTGCTCGGCCGGGAACGCGAGGCTGGCGAAGTAGGCCCAGATGTCGCGGTCCTCCCGGCCGGGGAGCAGGATCACCTCGGCGCGGTCGACGCCGCGGCCGGCCCGCCCGATCTGCTGGTAGTAGGCCACCGGGGACTGCGGGGCGCCCACGTGGACGATGAAGCCGAGGTCGGGTTTGTCGAAGCCCATGCCGAGCGCGCTGGTGGCGACGAGGGCCTTGAGCTTGTTGTCCCGGAGGTCCTGTTCGGCCTGCAGGCGTTCGGCCTGCTCGGTCTGGCCGGAGTAGGCGGCGACCTCGTATCCGTGGTCGCGGAGGCAGCCGGTGATCTCGTGGGCGGCGGCGACGGTGAGGGTGTAGATGATGCCGGAGCCGGGCAGTTCGCCGAGGTGCTCGCCCAGCCAGGCGATGCGCTGCTCGGCGGTGGGGAGCGTCACGGCGGCCAGGTGCAGCGACTCGCGTTCGAGGGGCCCGCGCAGGACGAGGGCGTCGTCGCCGGCGAGCTGCTCGGCGACGTCCTGGGTGACGCGGGCGTTGGCGGTCGCGGTGGTGGCGAGCACCGGGATGCCGGGCGGCAGCTCGGCCAGCAGCGTGCGCAGCCGCCGGTAGTCGGGGCGGAAGTCGTGGCCCCAGTCGGAGATGCAGTGCGCCTCGTCGACGACCACCAGCCCGGCCCCGGCGGCGAGCTTGGGAAGGACGAGGTCGCGGAAGTCGGGGTTGTTGAGCCGCTCGGGGCTGACCAGCAGGACGTCGACCGCGCCCGCCTCGACCTCGGCGAAGATCTGCTCCCAGTCGCCGGTGTTGGACGAGTTGATCGTCCGGGCGTGGATGCCGGCCCGGTCGGCCGCCTCGATCTGGTTGCGCATCAGCGCGAGCAGCGGCGAGACGATCACGGTCGGGCCGGCGCCGCGCTCGCGGAGCAGCCGGGTCGCGACGAAGTAGACGGCGGACTTGCCCCAGCCCGTCCGCTGCACGACCAGCGCCCGGCGCCGGTCGACGACGAGGGCGCTGATCGCCGTCCACTGGTCGTCGCGGAGCCGCGCGTGCTCGCCGGCCAGGGCGCGCAGGCACCGTTCGGCCTCGTCCCGCAGGCTGTCTGAAGAGCTCATGCGTCCTTGGTACCAGCGCCGCGGAAGACACCGCACCAGAATCGCGTTCTGTGGAAAAGGTGGGGCGGTCGCCGCAGATTTGGGACACCGGGGACGCGGGTAGCCTGCCAGTCAAGATCGGCGACTAAGGGCGGGAAGGGACACAAGCGGAGGTATGGGCGCGGCTGAACGCTTGCGGCGGACATGGCAGGTCCTCATGGACGGCTCAGTCCCGGAACCGCCCGAAGATGAGCCAGGCGAGGTCGTCGATCCGAGAGCAGTCGACCTGGTCTTGCGTGTGGGCGAACTACTCCTGGCCAGTGGCGAGACCACGGAGCGCGTCAACGAGGCGATGCTCGGCCTGGCCGTGGCCTATGAGCTCCCCCGCTGCGAGGTCCAGGTCACACTGACGAGCCTCCTGGTCTCGGCGCACCCCGGAGGAGGCGCGGCGCCGATGACGGGGACACGTGCCATCCGGCGCCGGACCCCGGCCTATTGGCGGCTCGCGGCGCTGCACCAGCTCGTGCAGGACGCGTCCATCGGAATGCTCGAACTGGACGAGGCCCACAAGCGCGTCGCAGAGATAAAGAGGGGCCGTCCTCCGTACCCGTCCTGGCTGCTCGTGGTCTCGCTCGGGCTCATCGCCGCATCGGGGAGCGTGCTGTCCGGCGGCGGACCGCTGGTGGCGATCACCGCGTTCTTCGCCACCCTGCTCGGCGACCGCGCCGCCGCCTACCTGGCGCGTCGCGGCATCGCGGAGTTCTTCCAGCTCACGGTGGCCGCCGCGATCGGCGCCGCGGCGGCCGCGGTGGTGGTCGCGATGGGCAACCCGGGCCAGGCCGCCACGATCGTCACCGGCGCGATCCTGGCGCTGCTGCCGGGGCGTCCGCTGGTCGCGAGCATCCAGGACGGCATCACCGGCGACCTGGTCAGCGCGGGGGCGCGGGTGCTGGAGGTGTTCTTCATGATCGCGGCGATCGTCGCCGGGCTGGGCGCGGTCGTCTACATCGCGGTCAGCATGGGCGTGCAGGTCAACGTCCGGCATCTGCCCGCTCCGGCGGCGGACCTGCAGCCCGTCGCGGTCATCGCCGCCGCGGCCATCTCGCTGACGTTCGCCATCTCCCTCGCCGCGCCGCGGGACGTCCTGACGGCCGTGGCCCTCGGCGGCGGGCTGATCTGGGTGCTGTACGTGGTGGTCCGCGGATGGGACGTTCCACCCGTCCTGGCGGCGGCCATGGCCGCCACCGTCGTCGGTGTGCTGGCGAGCTGGCTCGCCCGCAGGCACGGGCAGCCCGTCATGCCGTACGTCGTCCCGACCATCGGACCCCTTCTGCCCGGGACGGCGCTCTACCGGGGCATGGTCGAACTGAACACCGGCGACCCCAGCACGGGAGTTCTGAGCCTCATCGGCGCCGTGTCGGTGGCCCTGGCGCTGGGCGCCGGGGTGAACCTCGGCGGTGAACTCGTCCGCGCGTTCCAGCGTGTCGGCCTGAGCGCGTCCGGACGCTGGGCCCGCCCCGCGGCCCGCCGCACCCGCGGCTTCTGACCCTCCCGGTTCTGTCGGTGCTCCCGGTTCTGTCGGTGCCGGACGTTACGTTCGCCACATGTACCGACAGGGAGACGTCCTGATCCTGCCCCTGCCAGAGGAGGCGGTCCCGCGGTCCGTCCGCGACCTGCCGCCGTCCCCGCGCGACGGCCGGGGCCGCATGGTGCTCGCGCTCGGCGAGGCCACCGGGCACGCGCACGCGCTGACCGCGCCCGGCTCGCTGCTGCGCACCCCCGATCCGCTCGCCCCGGACCATCTGCACCTGCCGTCCGGCGGGCGGCTGGTGCACGAGGAGCACGCGCCGATCACCCTGCCCAAGGGCTGGTACCGGGTGATCCGCCAGCGCGAGTACGTGCCCGGCGCGGTCCGCGTCGTGGCCGACTGAGGGGCCCGGGATGCTCACCGGAACGGCACGCGAGACCCATTACGTCGTCGGTGACTGGCAGGCGGCGGCATTCGCCACCGAACCGGCCGACCGAGCCCGGGCAGAGGCGGGCGTTGCCGAAGCCTACGCGTCCGCGGGCCTGGACGCCCCGGAACGGTTCGTGTGGGTGCCCTCCCCCGCCCGCGGCGCCGTCATGGCGGCCGTCCTCGCCGGGCACGGCGACGCACTGAAGGCGGCCGGGCTGGACGACCTGCTGGACCAGGCCCGCGCAGATCTCGGTGACGGCGCGGCCGGGCCGAGCGTCCTGACGGACGTGCGCACCCGGCCGTGGGAGGCGGAACGCGCGGCCGCCTGCTCCGAACAGGGGCCGGAGCAGTGGCCGCGGACCTGGGCCGAGACCGGCGGCCTGCTCTGGAACCAGGTGCAGGCCCTGGTGACCCGGGTGCGCGGCGCCGTGGGCGAACAGGCGCACGGCCGGCCGGCCGCGGCCGGGAACGATCGATCGACCCCGCAGGAGGACGCGGCCGGGTCACTCCTGCGGGCGGCCACGCTCGACGCCGTCCTCGGCCAGCACGACGCACCGTGGCTGGCGTTGTTCGAGTCGCTCGGACGCCTCGACGGCCCGCTCGCCGGGCTGGCGGAGGTGGCCCGCTCGGCGGGCTGGTGGTGGCCCTACGAGCGGCTCGTGATCCTGTCGGAGCGTCCGGGCGAGCTGCACCGCGACGAGCCCGGGCGGCTGCACCGCGGAGACGGTCCCGCCCTCGCCTACCCGGACGGTTTCGCGCTGCACGCCTGGCGCGGCATGCCGATCCCGCCCGACTTCGTCGAGTCGCTGACCGATCTCACGCCCGACCGCATCTCGTCCGAGCAGAACGCCGAGCTGCGCCGCGTGATGCTGGAGATCTTCGGCTACGACCGCTACCTGGCCGAGACCGGGGCGCGTCCCCTGCACCGGGACGAGACGGGCGTCCTGTGGTCGATCGATCTGCAGGGCGACGAACCGGTGGTCATGGTGGAGGTGGTCAATTCCACGCCCGAGCCGGACGGGACGCACCGCACCTACTATCTCCGCGTCCCGCCGGGCACGCGCACAGCGCGCGCGGGCGTCGCCTGGACGTTCGGTGTGGACGAGGCCGACTACCACCCCGAGAAGCAGACCTGAGCCTGCGAGCGGCCGGGCGCTCCCGGTCGGCGGGCGCCTCCTGGTCTCCCTTTCCCCGGTCACCAGGGGGCGCCCGCCCCTTCATGGGGTGGCGGTCTGCGCCCAGGTGACCTTTCCTTCGGCGGTGGAACGCCAGCCCCAGGAGTGCGCGAGGGCGCCGACGAGCATGAGCCCCCGGCCGCCTTCCGCCTGCAGGTCGACGATGGGTGCGGCCGGGCCCTCCGGGTTGTCGTCCCACACCTCCACCATGGCGGTGTCGTCGTCGGGCAGGTAGAGGACGAGTGTGATGGTGTTCGCGTGGCGGATCGCGTTGGTGACGAGCTCGCTGGTGATGAGTTCCAGGTCGCCGTTGACGTCGGACCGGTTCCAGCCCTCCAAGGCCGCGCGCACCGTGTCGCGCGCCGCGCGCACGGCGGCGTCCACCGGTTTCAGCGCTAGGACGAAATGGGGTCGCTGTCGATGGTCCACGGATCCGCCTAAGCTCGCCGGCTAACGCAAGCATGCGCCCTCGGCGGCGGCCGTGCACGGGATCCGCCCGCACTGCGATGTCCGGCTCGGGCCGGTCAACCGCTTCCCGTCACCGCTCGTGGTGGAGGCTCGTGGTGGAGAAGTGCGGGGATGCGTTCGAGGATGCCTCCGGCGAACGTGTCGTAGAGGCCGAGCGGTTCGAGGTGGACGTAGCCGATGTGGCAGTCGCACACGTCCAGCGGACACGGGCGCGGCGCGAGGGCGTCCCTGAACGAGCCGTCATAGAGATTGCCCAGCACGGACGGGACGAAATGGCAGCGGCGGACCGTGCCGTCTCCGTCCACCGACACGACGGTGTCACCCGTCCGGCATGGGAGGCCGCGGCTCGCGTGCGGGTGACGGCTGACCGGGAACAGCGGGTCGATCTCGGTCCAGGACGCGGCCTCGGAGTCGTCGTAGGCACGTCCTTCGGCGGCGTTGACCCAGAGATAGGTCCCGGTGGGCAGGTCGGCGCGGAGGCGGCGGGCGGCGTCGAGATGCTCGGGCTGCCCCACGATCCCGACGCTGAAGCGAACCCCGCGCGATGCAAGATCGCGGCATTTGCCAAGGAACCGCTCATAGGGGACCTGACCGGGATGGTAGGTCGCCCACAGCGCCAGCCGTGTGAGGTCGGCGCCGGCCGTCCACGACACGCGGTGGCTGAGGTTCGTCTGGATCGCGACCCGCTCGACGTGCGGAAGGTGGCTGAGGTCGGTCAGGGCACGCCGGTACCAGGACCGGACGAGACCTTCACCCCACGGCGTGAACAGGACGGACACGCGGTGGCCGCAACCGGAGACCCATCCTGTGAAGCGTTCGAGCGCGGCACGGTCGGCGCGGAGCTGCTCCGGCGTGTCGCGGCGCTTTGCGAACGGGCAGTACGGGCAGTCGTAGTCGCAGCTCGCGAGCGGCCCTCGGTAGAGGATCGTCAGGTGGTCCATCAGCGCGACTCGTAGGCGTCCATGAGGGACTGAACGCGGGATGAGAACAGGGCCGGTCCGATGGCGTCGGAGTAGGCGAGCCCTTCGGGCGTGAGCCGGATGATGCTCTCGGTCGCTTCCAGCCATCCACGGTCGCCGAACGACGTCAGATCGGCTGCGAAGTCGTCCATCGGATCGGTGCCGAAACGCGCGCGGTAGGCACTCCGGTCAACCCCGGCCGTTTGGAGAAGGGACTGGACGAGGTGCCGGCGGCGGCGTTCATCGTCGTCCACTTCGAAACCCACGCGGGCGGTGTCGAAGTCGGACTCGCGCACGTAGTCGTCGATGATGGAGCGCACCTGGCTCGTCCCGACCGCGTACTCGAACGAGTAGTGCAGGCGGGACGTGTACGAGCGGGCCCCGCAGCCCAGGCCCACCATGCCGTCCGTCTGGCAGCAGTACTCGGTCCCGCCCGCGTCGGCGGAGGGCAGCCGGAACATCCGCATCGACACCTGCTCGTAGCCCTCCGCCAGCAGGTGGTCGCGGCCGATTCCGTAGAGGGTGAGGCGCTGGTCGTCCCAGTCACGGGCCCGGCGCCCGAGACCGGTCAGCGGCCGGACGTAGAGGGGATACAGATAGATCTCCTCCGGACGCCACGCAAGAGCCGCATCCAGAGAGTGCATCCAGGTCGCGGCCGTCTGGCCGTCGATGCCGTAGATGAGGTCGATGTTGAGCACCGGAAACCCCACGGCCCGGATCCGGTCCAGCGCGGCCTCCACCTCGGCGCGTTTCTGCGGCCGGACGGCCGCCCGTGCCTCCTCGTCCAGGAAGCTCTGGACACCGATGGAGATGCGCGTGGTTCCGCGTTCGGCGAGGACGGTCAGCCGGTCGGTGGTGGCGGTGGCAGGGGACGTCTCAACACCCAAGGGAATCGACCCGAACCCGGAGAACCGCCCGGCGATGTCGCAGAGCCTTTCCAGTTCGGACGCGGTGAGGTAGGTCGGGGTGCCGCCGCCGAACGCCGCGGTGGCGAAGACGGGTGCGTCCAAGGCGCCGAGGACGGCCGTGGCCTGCCGGTCGAGTGCGTCCAGGTAGGCGCCGGTCAGCTCCTCGGGAGCGCCAGTGCGGGTGAAGAGATTGCAGAAGCCGCACCTCATCTCGCAGAAGGGCACGTGCATGTACAGGAAGAGGGCGTCCAGTGGCTCGCCCGCCCACACGTCCCGCAGTGCGGGCGCTGGGTGCAGCGGACGGTAGGCGGTCTTGTGCGGGTAGGCGTACACGTATCCCTGGTAAGGCGTCACGGCAGAACGAACTCCCCGTACGGAACGGTCCAGACGACCTCGTGGCCGATGCGATGACCCGTGTGGCCGTCCTCGCCGTACGCCGTCCCATGGTCGGAACAGACGATGACGAAACAGGGACGGCGCATAAGGGCGAACAACCTGCCGATATGGGCGTCGACATGGCGAAGCGCGGCCGCGTGCGTCGCGCGCGTATCCCCGTCCGTGCGCGTGGCGCCGTCCAGGTAGAACCAGTTGGGCTGGTGCAGGGAGGCGACGTTCAGCAGCAGGAACAAGCGCCGTCCGGCAGGCAGCCGCGCCATGATCTCCGCGATGCGGTCGATCTGGTTGGGCAGTGACTCCGGGTCTGTGACGCCGAACTCGCGCTCCCAATGGCTCTCCGCGAACAGCGACGGGAGCGCCGATCCGAGCGGCGTCAGCTTGTTGAAGAAGCCCACACCGCCCACGCAGACCGTGTGATAGCCGGCGGCGGCGAGCCCGGACGGAAGGTCGGCCGCATCGAAGGTCCACGTTCCTGGGGCGGTCGTCTCGCTGCCCGGGAAGGCCCCGGCGAACAGGCGCGGATGCGGCCCTGGGGACGCGGGCGTCGGCAGGAACCCCGCCAGCATCGCCGTGTGCGCGGCATAAGTGAAACTGCCCGGCGTGTGCCGCCGCTCCCACCGTCCATCCGGGAGCAGACCGGCGAGTGTCGGCGTCTCCCCCGCCGCGGCCAGTTCGGCGGCCACGTCGTAGCGCAGGGTGTCGAGGGTCACCAGCAGCACGTCGTGGCCGCCGATGACCTCGTTCATGTCGTACATGCCTGCGACATCGCCCTGACTTGGGCGGCGTAGGTGTCGAGCCCTTCGGCGGAACTCCCGGGCAGCCCGGTGAGTCCGGGAAGCAGGTCGCCGAAGGCGTTCACCTCGCACACCGCGAACCGCTTCAGCCCGAAGCCCACAAGGAGATCGACACCGACCATCGGGCTGCCCGGGAAACAGGCGGCGGCCCGCGCGCACACGTCGAGCGCCCGCCGCCAGCCGTCCTCCCCGAGCGCGCGCCGCACAGCGCCGAGGTCCCCCCTGGCTCCGCCCAGATGCAGGTTCGTCATCGGCGTCCGGCTGGTCCGGACGACCGCATGCGTGGGTTCGCCGCCGACGACGACCACACGCAGATCGAACACCCGCCCGCCGAGAGTGGCCTTGGGCAGCCACCGCTCCACGTGCAGGCCGTCCGGCGCGAGGAGGCCGATCAGCGCCGCGACCTCGTCCTCGGTCTCGTAGGAGCGGACGCGCAGCGAGTTGAACAGCCGGTCACCCGCCATGAACGCCGAGGTCACGGCGCGCACCCGGCCCGGCGCGGTCTGCAGGGCGACGACCCCGGAGGCGGACGAGCCGTGCGCCGGCTTCACGAACACCCGCCGCTCCCCCATCTCGTCCATCCGGGAACGAAGCGCCGAGTATCCATCGACATCGGGCAGAGCCGCCGGGACGGGCACTCCACCGGAGAGCAGCCGGGCATGGGACAGCCGTTTGTCGAACATGACCCCGATCTCGTCGATGTCACCGAGGATCCGGGCGCCGGACGCCGCCGCCGCCGAAGCCAGCCGCCGCAGCGCCGCCATGAACGCCCGGTGCCAGCGCGCCCCGCCGCCCACCCTGGCCGGTGCGCCCGCGCCGCGGAGCAGCGCGTCGGCCTCGGGATCCTCGCCCGGCGAGTCGACGCGGACCACCTCGCCCGCATCGAGGCCGAGCGGGGCGCCGCGCAACACGTCCGTCCACGGGATGAGCCGCGGCTCGGGCAGCCCGGCCGACCGGCACGCCGCCGCGAACAGCGCGGGACGCCGGTCGCCGGGCGTCCCGACCGCCGCGAGGGTCATTCCGAAACCGCGATGTACAGGGCGCTGGAGGCCCATTCGTCGCCCACCCACTCCGCCTGCCCCACGGCCTCGCCGAGGTCGATCTCGACCCCGGGCAGCGCCGCCTTCAGCCGCTCCACCATCGGTTCGCTCAAGAACGCGTGGTGCAGGTCGAGCTTCCGCAGGTGGGTGAGGGGCTGCCCGGCCAGCAGCGCCTCGGCGCCCCGGTCGGACAGCATGCCCATCGCCAGGCTGAGCGATTCCAGCCGCGGGACGACCGGGGCGCTCGCGAGGGCCTCCGCCAGCTCGTCCTGGAACGGGCCGTTCTCCAGGCCGAGGTGCTTCAGGGACGGGAACCGCTCACCGGTCAGGAAGGGCGCGAAGTCCCCGGCCTCGGACGTCCCCGAGTACCACTCCGAGCCGATCCAGAGGTCCAGGTGCTCCAGCGCGGGCAGCGCACCGGCCGTCACCGCCCGCACGACCTCGGCCGGGAGCCCGCCGGACTCGATCCGCAGCACCCTGAGCCGTTCGTGGCGCAGCGGCTCGAACCGCAGGTCCGACGCGCCGCGGATCTCGAAGTGCTCCAGCCCCGGGTAGGCGTCGAAGAGCGGCGAGATGTCCCCGTGCTGGATCCAGGAGATGTGCAGGTCCCAGTCGAGGATGTCGCCCAGGAACAGCGCGCGCAGGCGCGGGAACCGGCCGGCGTTGTCCACCAGCCACTTCACCGGGGAGAACTCCTCGATGTCGAAGCCCCAGAAGCCGATGACGAGGTGGGTGACCTGGGTGGTGTCGACCGTCCGGAGGAAGAGGTCGAGGTTCGCGGGGACCTCCGCGCCCCACACGCCGTTGTCGTGCACGTGGTGGTAGACGCCCCAGGCCACGTCGCCCGCCGCCGGCAGCGGACCGTCCGGCTCGCCGTCGAAGGTGTGGACGGGCAGGCCGGCGAAGGAGGAGCGGCGCTCCTGGATCATTCGGACACCGCGATGTAATGCCAGTCGCCGTCCGGCTTCTCCTGGTCGTCCAGGTCGACCTCGACGCCGGGCAGCGCCGCCCGCACACGCTCGACCATGGCGTCGGACAGGAAGTGATGGTGCAGGTCCAGTTTCCGCAGGTGGGTGAGGGGCTGGCCGGACAGCAGCGCTTCGGCGCCCTGGTCGGTCAGGACGCCCATCGCGAGGCTGAGCGACTCCAGCCGCGCGACGACGGGCGCACCCGCGACCGCCGCCGCGATCTCGTCCTGGATCTCGCTGTCCTCCAGGCCGAGATGGCGCAGCGCGGGCAGCCGGTCGCCGCCGAGGAACGGCGCGAGGTCGGCGACGGCGGTGTCGCCGCCGTAGTTCTCCTCGCCGAGCCACAGGTCGAGGCGCTCCAGGTTCGGCAGCTCGCTCGCCCCGACGGCCCGGACGATCCGCGCCGGCAGCCCGCCCGACTCGAACCGCAGCACCTTGAGCCTGTCGCTCTTGACCGGGTCGAGGACGAGCCCCTGCGCGCCGCGCACGTCCAGCCGCTCCAGGCCGGGGAACCCGGCGAACAGCGGCGTGATGTCGGAATGCTCGATCCAGGAGATCTCCGCCTCCTCGCCGGTGATGTCGCCGACGAACAGGGCGCGCAGCTTCGGGAAGGACGCGGCCGCCTCGGTCAGCAGCGCCACCGGGTCGGCGGCGCCGTCGTCGTAGGACGCGCCCCAGTAGCCGATGATGAGCGCCGTGACCTCGGCGGTGTCGATCGTCTGCAGGAACCGCGCGAACACGTCGCCGAACGGCTCCTCGTCGAAGGACGTCCCGACGAACCAGGCGGCCTCGGCCGCGGGCGGGAACTCCTCCCCGGTGACCGGATCGGCGCCCGCGCCGCGGCCGTCGTCCTCCTCCTCGTCCGCGCCGGTGTCCTCGTTGAACGTGGCAACCGGCAGGCCCGCGTACTCCTCAAGGTGCTCATATACGCCCATGTGTCCCCCTTCAATCGATCGTCGGCACATGTCCTATCAGGACCGGCGGACATACCGCGGCGCTTTCGATCGGACGGAGAGAGCCCCGGAGTCAGGACGCGATCAGCACCGACCCCTTGTACTTGTCCTCGACGTACTTCTTCACCTCGGGGCCCTGCAGCAGCTGGACGAGCTTCTTCACGCGCGGGTCGTCCTTGTTCTCCGGCAGCGTGACGATGCCGTTGGCGTAGGGGTTGCCCTCGGCCTTCTCTGCGGCGAGCGCGTCCTTGTTCGGCGCCAGCCCGGCCTCGATGGCGTAGTTACCGTTGATCACCGAAAGGTCGACGTCCTCCAGCGAGCGAGGCAGCTGCGCGGCCTTCAGCGGCTTGAACTTCAGGCCCTTGGGGTTGCTCGCGACGTCGCGCTCGGTCGCGCTCGCGGGCGCGTCCGGCTTCAGGGTGAGCAGGCCGTTGTCCGCGAGCAGCTTGAGAGAGCGTCCCTCGTTGGCCGGGTCGTTCGGGACGGCCACGGTCGCGCCCTGCGGGACGGCCTGCAGGCTCTTCACCTTCTTGGAGTACACGCCGAGGGGTTCCAGGTGGACGGGCGCGACGAACGCCAGCTTCGTCCCGGACTTCTTCTCGAACTCCTCCATGAACGGCACGTGCTGGAAGTAGTTGGCCGTGACCTGCTTCTCCTTCAGCGCCGTGTTCGGCTGCTGGTAGTCGCTGAAGGTCACGATGTCGAGCTTGAGCCCGGCCTTGCCCGCCAGGTCGTCCTTGACGTACTTGAGGATGTCGCCGTGCGGGACGGGGTTGACCGCGACCTTCAGCGCGGCGTCCGGATCGTCCGACGCCGCGGACGAGCCGCAGGCGGTCAGGCCCGCGAGGAGAACGGCGGAGGCCAGCGCGGTGGTGATCTTGCGAAGCACGAGGAGTCCCTTTCTGTGCGTTACCGGTGGGTCAGGCGGCGGGCGACGAGGTCCCCCGCGGCCTGGATGAGCAGGACCAGGACGACGAGCAGCGCCACGGTGGCGACCATGACCTTGGTCTCGAAGCGCTCGTAGCCGTAGACGACGGCGAGATTGCCGAGCCCGCCGCCGCCGACCGTCCCGGCCATGGCCGTGTAGCCGATCAGCGCGATGACGGTGACGGTGAGCCCGGACACCAGGCCGGGCCGCGCCTCGCGCAGCATGACCTTGCCGACGATCTCGCGGCGGGTGGCGCCCATCGCGTCCGCCGCGGCGAGCACGCCCGGGTCGACCTCGCGCAGCGCGATCTCGACGAGCCGCGCGTAGAACGGGATGGCGCCCACGGTCAGCGGGACGATCGCGGCCGCGTTGCCGATGCTGGTGCCGACGACGATCCGGGTGAACGGGATGATCGCCACCATCAGGATCAGGAACGGCAGCGACCGGCCGATGTTGACGACGACGCCGAGCGCCCTGTTCACCGGCGGCGCGGGCAGCAGCCCGCCGCGCTCGGTGATCACCAGCAGCACGCCGAGCAGCAGCCCGAGCACGGCGGTGAACAGCGTCGCGACACCGGTCATGTGGAGGGTCTCGCGGGTGGCGGGCCACAGCAGCGGCATGACCTCGTCCCAGCTCATCGGGGGTCCTCCTGTACGGGGTTCTTGAGCTCCACGGCCAGGCCCGACTCGCGCAGGAACGCGAGCTGCGCGGCGTTGAGCGACGGGTCGCCGGGCAGTTCGAGCTGGAGCCGCCCGACGCGCTCGCCGCCGACGGTCTCCACGGCGCCGCCGAGGATGTTGACGTCCAGCGAGTACTTGCGGGCGAGCGCGGACACGACCGGCTCGTCGGTGGCGCCGCCGGTGAAGGTGACCTCGACCAGCGTCGTGCCGTCGCGGGGCACGGCCGGCGGCAGCGGGAACAGGTCCTTCGCCAGTTCGGAGCCCGGGCGGGCGAGCAGTTCGGGCACCGGTCCCGACTCGGTGAACCGGCCGTCCCGCATGACCGCCGCCGAGTCGCAGATGCGTTTGACCACGTCCATCTCATGCGTGATCAGCAGGATCGTGAGGCCGAGGCGCCGGTTCAGGTCGCGCAGCAGTTCCAGGATCGACGCGGTGGTCTCCGGGTCGAGCGCCGACGTCGCCTCGTCCGACAGCAGCACCTTCGGACGCCCCGCGAGCGCGCGGGCGATGCCGACGCGCTGCTTCTGCCCGCCGGAGATCTGCGCCGGGTGGGCCCTGGCGTGCTCGGTGAGCCCGACCAGCTCCAGCAGTTCGGCGACGCGCCCCGCCCGCTCCGCGCGCGGCACTCCCATGACCTCCAGCGGGAACGCGACGTTCCCGGCGACCGTGCGGCTGCCGAGCAGGCCGAAGTGCTGGTGGATCATGCCGATGCCCTGCCGCGCCCGGCGCAGCTCGCCGCCGCGCAGCGCGAGCAGGTCCCGCCCGCCGATCACGACGCGGCCCTCGTCCGGCCGCTCCAGCAGGTTGACGCAGCGCAGCAGCGTGCTCTTGCCGGCGCCACTGCGCCCGAGCACGCCGAAGACCTCGCCCTCGGCGACGGTCAGGTCGACGCGGTCGACGGCGGTCACCTCGCGGCCGCGGCCGCGGTAGACCTTACGAAGTTTTTCGATCTGAATCACAGGGAATCACCCATGCGAACGGGGGCCACCGGACGGGCGGCATCGGTCAGGACGGGGGGCGGTGCGGTGCGCTCAGGAGAGCCCGGGCGGGTACGGCGCGTGGCTCAGCAGATGGCGTTCAATGCACATGCGTGACTCGGATGTCGGAGTTCGCTCGCTTCGGGGCGCGAGGCTCAGGCGGGGGCCCTCAGCGGTCACACATTCGCCGGCAACACGTACGCCGCATGGCCCGCGCGGTCGGCGGGCGGTGCTCACGGCACAGGCGTACGGAAGGCATGTCAGCAGTTAACCGGCTCTACACCAATGACGCAAATCCACCCGATGTGATGCTGATCGCGCCACTTTTCGGTCAGTGCTCCGTGGGGGGCGCCCCCAGACCCCCGAGAAGGGACTGACCGGCGTCCTCCACTCCGCTGGCGCTCCGTTCCGGACGCCGGTCAGTCGTCGTCGCGATAGTCCAAGTAGGCGGCGCCAGAGCCGCTGCGGACGGAGATCTGGCGGGCGGCACGGTCGTCGACGAGGGCCTTGTTGAGATGCGCGGTGCCCGCGCCCGTCCAGCCGGCGACGCGGTAGCGCGAGCCCGGCGGGACGATGATCTTTGTGGTACCCGACCCGGCCGACGCCTCCACCGTGTCCGGAGGCTCGGCGTAGCGGAGGTCGAGGTAGCCGGAGGACACCCGGGCCTGCGTCTTCGGCGAGGCGAGCCCGCGGCCCCTGATCGCGCCGGACCGGGCCAGCAGCCGCAGCCGGCCGCGCACGTCGGCGATGTCGACCTCCCCCGAACCGGTCCGCAGGTCGAGGTCGCCGGTCAGTCCGCGGACGTCGATCCGCCCCGATCGGGACACCGCCGAGACCCGGACCCCGGCCGGGACCTGGACGTCGATGTCCGCGTCGCACTCGGCGCCGATCCAGTCCGATCCCGAGCAGCGGAAGGTGACGAAGAGCACGTCGTCCACCAGCGACTCGGCGACCTCGGGCTTGCTCAGCCCCCAGTGCAGCGTCTTGTAGACGCGCGCCTCCCCGTCCGGCCCGGGGCCGACCGAGACGGCGGCGCCGCCCACGTCGAGCCGCAGCTCCTTGATCGCGTGCCGGTAGGGGGTCATGGACGTCGAGGTCCGGCGGGTGGCGCGGCCGAACGCCACCATGCCCACGGGGGCGACCACGACCAGCGCCGTCGCGATCGCCAGCACGATCCACACGCCTCGCCGCCGCGGCCGGCCGGCCCCGGGCGTCACGTCTCGCCGTCCAGGAAGCGGAGGACGGCGAGGACGCGGCGATGGTCGCCCTCGGCGTGCGGGAGGTCGAGCTTGGAGAAGATGTTGTTGATGTGCTTGGCCACCGCGCTCTCGCTCACCACCAGCGACGCGGCGATGCCCGCGTTGGAGCGCCCCTCCGCCATCAGGGCGAGGACCTCCTTCTCGCGCGGCGTGAGCCGGTCGAGCGGGTCGCGGTGCCGGCGCAGCAGCAGCTGCGAGACGACCTCGGGGTCCAGGGCGGTGCCGCCGGACGCGACCCGGCGCAGCGCGTCCAGGAAGACCGAGACGTCGGCGACGCGGTCCTTGAGCAGGTAGCCGATGCCGCTGGTGCTGATCGACAGCAGATCCGCGGCGTACCGCTCCTCGACGTACTGGGACAGCAGCAGCACGGCGACCTCTGGCGACTCCCGCCGCATCACCAGCGCGGCGCGGACGCCCTCGTCGGTGAAGCCGGGCGGCATCCGGACGTCCACGATCGCCGCGTCCGGGCGGTGCTCGCGCACGGCGGCGAGGAGCCCCTCGGCCTCGCCCACGGCCGCCGCGACCTCGAACCCGGAGGTCTCCAAGACCTTGATCAGCCCGGCTCGCAGCAGGACCGAGTCCTCGGCGATCACAATGCGCACGGCAACTCCACGGTGACGGTCGTCGGGCCCCCGGCGGGGCTGGTGATCCGGAACGTACCGTCCACCGACCGGACGCGCCGGGCGAGGCCGGTCAGGCCCGTCCCGGCGGCGGGGTCGGCGCCGCCCACGCCGTCGTCGCGGACGGTCACCCGCAGCACCTCGCCACGGCGGGCGACGGAGACGTCCACCTCGTCCGCCCGCGCGTGCCGGACGACGTTGGTGAGGGCCTCGGACACGACGAAGTACGCGACGGCCTCGACGGTGGACGACGCTCGTGGCTCCACCTCGACGCGGAGCCGGACCGGGAGCGGCACCCGCGCGGCGACGCCGGACAGGGCGGCGTCCAGGCCGCGGTCCTCCAGCACGGCCGGGTGCAGGCCGCGGATCAGGTTGCGGAGCTCGGTCAGCGCCTCCTTGGCCTCCTCGTGCGCCTCGACGATCACCCGCATGGCGTCGTCCGGGACGCCGGTCAGCGTCTCGCGTGCCAGGCCCAGGTTGAGCGCGAGGGAGACGAGCCGCTGCTGAGCGCCGTCGTGCAGGTCGCGCTCGATGCGGCGGCGCTCGATGTCGGCGGCGTCCACCACGCTGGCGCGCTTCTCGGCCAGGTCCTCGACGCGGCGCTCCAGTTCCCTGGCGCGGTCGGGGCCGAGCAGCGCGGCCGCGGCGCGGGCGTCCACGCGGCGGACGCCCGCCGCCGCCCACGGCGCCGCGACGAGGAGAAGGACGCCGACGCAGGTCAGCACGCCGAACCGGGTCGGATGGCCGAACGGGCTCATCGGGCTGGTGTAGGACAGCGCCCACGCGTACAGGCCGGAAGTGGCGAGGGCGAGCCCGGATGCCCAGGCGGCGATCACGGTGAGCCCGCCCAGGGCGAGGAACGGGCCGACCAGCAGGTGGTACTGGAGCACTCGCCACAGCTCGGGCGAGCGGAGGTTGCGGAGCGCGTCCCAGGGGCGTCCGTCGTCGAAGTCGGGCATGCGAGGGATGTCCAGGCCGAGCATCGCCCAGCACCGCTCCCGCTGCCAGGACGTCAGCGGCCGCAGTGCGAGCAGCAGCAGGACGAGCGACGCGGCGGTGAGGATCAGGATCGGCGTGACGCGGACCGGCGTCCAGAGCATCCAGAAGAAGCCGAGGATCAGCCAGCCGGCGAACTGGAGCGGCACCCCGGAGGCGACGAAGACCGTGTCGCGCCACGCCGCCGCCGACCACGGAGCGTGCACGCGGGCACGGCGGGCCGCGGAGATGGATGCCATGAAGCAACCGTATTGCCGCACTTCGCCCGCCACCATGAACCACGCTGCAGATCGGAAGGTGAACCTAGTACCACCCCAAGTCGGATATGTGGGTTACCGACGGTGACCCGGACGGCGGCGAGGCTTTGATCGGGCATCCGGCGAGCGGATGCGCACCGATCACCGTCCGCAGGAGTTCCCATGGTCACCGGCGTCACCCGCCTCGGTCCGCGCAAGATCGTCATCCACCGCCCTCCGCTCTCCGTGCGGAACGCGGCGCCCGGACGGCGCCGGACCGCGTCCCCGGCACCGCGGCAGACCCGAGGCCGGTGGGTGGGCTGGGGGTTCGTCGGGGGCGCGATCGCGCTGGTGCCCTGGATGTGGGTGCTCGCCACCACAATGCCGTCCACGACCGTGGTGTCGAACTGGTCCGCCGCCTGGGTGGGGCTGGACGCGATGGAGGCCGTCGCGCTGCTCGGCACCGGCGTGCTGCTCCTGCGTCGCGATCCCCGGTACGGCCTGGGCGCGGCCGTCGCCGGGACGCTGCTGGCCGTCGACGCGTGGTTCGACGTGACGACCGCCACGCCCGGCCCGGAGCGGACGATGGCGATCGCCCTGGCCGCCGGGCTGGAACTGCCGCTCGCGGTCCTGTGCGCCGCCCTTGCCGCGCGGGCGCTCCCGCGCCCGCGCACCCATGATCGACCACGAGATGAAGGGCGGATGGCAAAGCCTTGAAGGGAGTGCCTCAGACGGGTGAAACCAGACGAGCCGGACCTCTAGAGTGAGGTGCCACGTGGGGGCCCTCTCGTGAGAGGGCCCTTTGCCCTGCCTGCACGATCAGAGGTCCCCCAAGATGAACGACCACGAGGTGCACGAGGAGTGCCTGCGGCTCCTCAGGGACGGCCTTCCCGTCCCGGCTCCCGCCACCTTCGAGGAGGGACGGGACTACCTTCCGCTCGGGCTCGACATGGACGGCGACGTCGCCGTTGTAACGTTCCTCCACCAGTGGGGGGACGCCGCGTCCGCGTTCATCGAGGGCTGGACGTTCCATCGCCGCGACGGCGAGTGGATGGAGCTCGGCGGCGCCGGCGGTTCGGCCCCGGAGGAGCCGCTGGCGCGCCGCTCGTCCGGCGAGATGGGGCGCCATCTGCTGAAGTACGGATCGGCCCGGACGGTGCGCAACGCCAACCGGCTGCTGCCGTGGGGCGCCAAGTGGGTGAACGAGGCGCGGCTGCGCGCCTCGGCCGAGGTCGCGCGGGTGCGGGTCGGCAAGCGGATCCTGGACGTTCCCGAGCACGGGCACGTCGTGGTGGTGTGGGGCGCGCGCCGGGGCCCGGTCGTCGAGGCGCTCGCCACCGACGGCTCGGTGCTGGACGCCATGGATCTCGACCGTCCGTCCGTGCCGGCGCGCCCGGAAGGCTGATATTTGACCGTTCGTTCTTGAATGGTCTACCGTCCTCGCCATGGCACGGACGAAGGAGTTCGATCCGGACGCGGTCCTGCAGCGAGCACTGGAGCTGTTCTGGGAGCGCGGGTACGAGGCGACGTCCATGTCCGACCTCGTGGCGCACCTCGGCGTCGCTCGCGCCAGCATCTACGCGACGTTCGGCGGCAAGCACGAGCTGTACCTGAAGGCTCTGGACCGCTACCTCCAGGACACCGACCCCAAGATCGCCGAGGCGCTCTCGCGGCCCGGGCCCGTGCTGCCGGCGGTGCGGACGCTGATCGAGCGCTACGCGGAGGAATCGGCCCATGACCGGCCGCGGCGCGGCTGTCTCGTGGTGAACACCGCGGTGGAACTGGCCGCGCACGACGCCGAGGCCGCGCGGATGGTGGAGGCGAGCTGGAGCTTCCTGGAGGCGTCGCTCACTTCGGCACTGACACGCGCGCGAGCCCAGGGCGAACTCTCTCCGGACAAGGACCCCCGGGCCCTGGCCCGCCTCCTGCTCGTCCTCTTCCAGGGCATGCGCGTCCTGGGCCGGGCCCCCGCGGACGACAACCGGCTCAGGGACGCGACCCGCCAGGCCGTGGCCCTCTTCGACTGACCGTCCCCGCCCGTCTCGCAGGGTGGGGTGCTTTCGGCACAAATTCAAGAACGATCGATCTAGTATTTGGGAGTCAACCAATGCGATTCGACGGCAAGATCGTCCTCATCACCGGGGGCGCCGGGGGCATCGGCCGCGCCACCGCGCGCGCCTTCGTCCGGGAGGGCGCGACGGTCGTTTTGGCCGGACGTGACGTCACCACGCTGGCCGAGGCCGTCAAGGAGGTCGGCCCAGGCAAGGCCGACCACGTCGTCACCGACGTGAGCGACGCCTCGTCCGCCGCCCAGATGGTCGAGACGGTGGTGGCGCGCCACAGCGCGCTCCATGTCGCCGTCAACAACGCGGGGATCCTCGGCGCAGCGGGGCCCGTCGCCGACATCGACGCCGCCGCATGGAACGACGTCCTGGCGGTGAACCTGACCGGCGTGTTCCTGTCCATGAAGCACGAGATCGCCCACATGCGCGCCCACGGCGGCGGCACGATCGTCAACGTCGCGTCCAACATCGGTGTGCACGGGCGCCGTCCCGGCCTCGCGGCGTACGCGGCGTCCAAGGCGGGGGTCAGCGTTCTCACCCGCGCGGCCGCCCTCGACCATGTCGCCGACGGCGTCCGCATCAACGCCGTCAGCCCCGGGGCCAGCGACACACCGATGTCCCTCCTTCCCGGCGAGACCCGCGCCGACCGCGCGGAACGGATGCGCACGGCGGTCCCGTCCGGCCGGGTCGCCGACACCGCCGAAGTGGCGGAGACGATCCTGTGGCTGGCCTCGGACGCCTCGTCCCACGTGGTCGGTCACGACCTGGTCGTCGACGGCGGCGCGACCGCGTGACGGCGCTTTTCCGGGCGGTTCACCGGGCAGACTCACAGCATGGCCCTCACACCCGACTACGACTCCGACCCGGAGCGCTTCCGCCTCGCGAGCAGGGTCACCAGGAAATACCTGATCGGGGCGCGCAGCCTGCACGACCACATCGCCTCGAAGCTGCTGAACTCCGGCGCGCACCGCGTCCTGGACATCGGCTGCGGGGAGGGGGCCCTCAGCGACGCCCTCCCCCACCCGCCGCCGTTCCGTCTGGTGGGGCTGGACGCGTCCGGCGTCCTGCTGCGCGCCCACCCGGCGCCGCGCGTCCGCGCCGACGCGCTGCGCCTGCCGTTCCGGGACGGGACGTTCGACGCCGCCGTGGCCGTCAACATGCTCTACCACCTGGACGATCCGCGGCGCGCGCTCCGCGAGGCGCGCCGCGTCCTCGCCCCCGGCGGGCTGCTCCTGGTCACCGCGATCTGCCGGACGGACAGCCCCGAACTGTCCCCCGTCTGGCGCCCCGAGCCCACCACGTTCGACGCCGAGGACGCCCCGGCCCGGGTCTGCGAGGTCTTCGGTGAGGTCGAGGTGGAACGCTGGGACGCCCCGCTGATCACCCTCCCCGACCCCGCCGCCGTCCGCGACTACCTGATGGCCCGCCGCGTCCCCCGCCCAGCAGCCGCCGAGGCCGCGACCAGGCTGGCCACACCCCTCCCCGTGACAAAGCGAGGCAGCCTGGTCCTAGCCCGCCGGTGAAACGGAACGAAGGCCGCAGACCAGCACCCACTACTGCAACAACGCCGACCACCGCCGCAACCCCGCAACAACCTCAAGCGTCGCGATCGCGTCCGAAGGCAGGTTCGAGCTTGCGAGAACCTGATCGCGCAGCGAGCCGCAAGGCGAGCCGGAGCGATGCCAGCGATCGCCAGCAGTTCCCGACGATGGAGGGCGCCCAGCGCCCGAAGGAGGAGGGCACTGCCATGAACACAGCAGGGCCCCCGGGGCCCGAAGGAGGAGAGAAATGCAAAGAATTACAGCCAGCCGCAGTCGCGGGCGGTTCGGGCGGCGGTGTGGCGGTTGTCGGCGCCGAGCTTGGTGACGGCGGCGGAGAGGTAGTTGCGGACGGTGCCCTCGGAGAGGCCGAGGGTGCGGGCGATGCGGGAGACCGGGGCGCCGTCGGCGGCGGCGCGGAGGGTGTCGAGTTCGCGCGGGGTGAGGGGGCATTCCTCGGCGGCGAGGGCGTCGGCGGCGAGTTGCGGGTCGATGTACCGGGTTCCGGCGGCGACCTGCCGGATGACCTGGGCGAGGCGGCTGCCGGGGGCGTCCTTGCCGAGGAAGCCGCGGACGCCGGCGGCCATGGCACGGCGCAGGTTGCCGGGGCGGCCGTGCGCGGTCACGATCACCAGCCGGCAGCCGGGCAGGTCGCGGGAGAGGCGTTCGGCGGCGGCGAGCCCGTCCAGGCCGGGCATGTCGATGTCGAGGACGGCGACGTCGGGTTTGAGGGCGAGGGCGCGTTCGACGGCCTCGTCGCCGCGTCCGACGTCGGCGGCGACCTCGATGCCGTCCTCGGTCTCCAGCAGCAGGACGAGCGCCTCCCTGATCAGGAGGTGGTCGTCGGCCAGCAGCACGCGGATCATGCGGCTCCCTTCGCGGGGACGGCGGCCGCCACCCGGAAGGTCCCGTCGCCGCCGGGGCCGGCGTCGAACCGGCCGCCCGCCGCGGTGATCCGTTCGGCGAGGCCGGCGAGGCCGCTGCCCGCGTCGCCGGCGCGGCGTCCGGCGCCGTCGTTCACGATCTCCAGGTGGACGCGGCCGGCGCCGGCCCGGACGGTGATCTCGCACCAGGTGGCGCTGGAGTGCCGGAGGACGTTGGTGGCGGCCTCGCGGGCGACCCAGCCGAGCGGCTCGTGGACGTGGGCGGGCAGCACCGGCGACACATCGGGGCGTTCGCAGCGGATTCCGGCGGCGCGCAGGACGGCCGACATGCCGTCCAGTTCGGTGCGCAGGGACGTGGCCCGGTAGCCGCGGACGACCTCGCGCACGTCCCGCACGGCGTCCCGCGCCATCGTCTGGATCTCGGTCAGTTCCTTGCGGACGCGCCCGTCGTCGTTCTCCACGAACCGTTCGGCGACCTCGGCGCGCAGCGCGACCGCCTGGAGGCTGTGGCCGAGGACGTCGTGCAGGTCGCGGGCGAAGCGGAGCCGCTCCTCCCCCACCGCGGACCTGGCGAGCTCGGCCCGCGCCTCCCGGAGTTCCTGGACGATGTGGAAGAACCAGACCGTGACGTACCCGGAGAAGGCACCCAGCGGGACTCCGGTCGCCTCGTACAGGACAGCGAGCGGCGGGAGCCCGAGGAGCGCGCCGTAGACGGGCGTCAGGACGGTCGCCGCCGCGGTCGTGATGACCGCCTGGCGCAACGGGAGGGCGACGGCGATCAGCCCGGCCGGGACGAGGAGCGCGTTGCCCCAGCCCTGGCCGGTGCCGAGTAGCGGAGGGAGCGCCCAGCAGACCGCGGCGATCGCGGCGAGCCCGAACCGGTGCGCGGGGGCCGTGCGGCGCATCAGGTTCTGCCAGAGCAGCCGGGCGTAGAGGGCGGACACGACGGCGACCCCGGTGAGGGCCAGGATCACGCGTCCCGCGTCCCGCCGGTGGACGATCTCGTACCAGAGCGCCGGCAGCAGGAACCCGGCCAGCGTCAGCGCCGTCATCCCCACGATGATCGCGGCGATGACGGTGGGGCGCGGGATCCTGGGCTGCACGCGGACAGCGTATGCGGCCGTCAAGGGACGCGCCGCGGCGCTCAGGCGGCGCGGACGCGGCCGGTGTGGAGGCGGGCGGCGTCCCGGCCGGTGACCAGGCGGCCCTCGTCCAGGACCCCGACCCGGTCGGCCCGGCACGCCTCGTCGGGGTCGCGGGTCGCGATCACCACGGTGACCCCGTGCGCTGCCTGCATCCGCAGGACGGACCACACCTCGCAGGCGTCCGCGTCGTCGAGCCCGGCGGTGGGCTCGTCGAGGAAGAGCACGTCGGAGCGTCCGACGAGGGCCAGCGCGAGGTCGAGCATGCGCCGCCGCCCTGGGGCGAGCCGCTCGAACGGCACGTCGGCGACGTCGGTGAGGCGGGCGAGGCGCAAAGCGTCGTCACGGGTGAGCGGGTCGAGCGTCCAGCGCCGCCATGTGTCCACCACCTCGGCGACGGTCAGCCCCGGGAACAGGCCACCGTCGCGCCAGACGGCACCACTGCGCACGGTGTCACGGTCGGTGTAGGGGTCGGCGTCACGAAGCCGGACGGTTCCGCCTGTCGGGCGCCGCAGTCCCGCAAGGATTTCCAGGAGGGTGGTCTTGCCCGAGCCATAGCGGCCCAGCAACGCGTAGACCTCTCCCTGCGCCACCGTGAACGAGACATTGTGCACGGCCTCGTTCAGGTCCAGGTCGCGTACCTCGATCGCAGGTGCCTTCATGGCACCCATGCTGCCCGGCGGAGTCGTGGACGTGCAGTCACGGGCGTCAGAAAGCGGTCATGAAGATCGCATGGGTCGCCCATGACAAACGTCATGGCCCTGAAATCAGTACGTCATCGCGAACTATTCGGCGATCCGTTCCATGAGGCGGGCGGCGATCAGCAGGACATCGCGTTCGGTCTCGGTCAGGCCGTCCAGCGCGCCGGCGAGCCAGGCGTCGCGCTCGCCGACGTCGCGGCGCAGCGCGTCCGTCCCCTGCTCGGTGATGGTCAGCACGACCTGGCGGCGGTCCTGCTCGGCGCGGGCCCGGGAGATCAGCCCGTCCGCCTCCAGTTCGGCGAAGACCCGCGTCAGGGACTGCGGCCGCTGGCCTTCCGCCTCGGCGAGCTCGCCCGCGGAGGCGGGCCCGTTCCGGTACAGGTGACCCAGCACGACGAGCTTGTTGCCGCTCAGCGCCTCGGGTGACCTCGCGGCGCGCATCCGGCGCGAGACGCGCATGATCCCGTGCCGGATCTCCGCCGCGGCCTCCATCGACACCCTTTCCACAATGTTACGCTATCACTTACTAAATTCAGGAGGCGCCGTGACTCTTGCCATAGTGCGGCCCCGTTCCGTGGCGCCGGCCGTCCCCACCATGGGGGCGGTCCTGGCCGCCTTCGGTTCGGCGCTGCTCCTGGAACGGCTCGCGCACCTCGGTACGGACGTCGTCATGCAGGCGGTCGTCCTGTCCGTCACGCTCTCCAGAACACAGCGGGACACGGCGACGGCCGACCGTATGACCGGCTTCGTCGTGCTCCCCCTCGTCTCCGTCCTCGCGATCGCGCTGGGGACGCTGATGTCAGGCAGTCCCATCGCGGGGGACGCCGCCTTCGTGGTGCTCATCGCGTCCGCCATCTGGATCCGCCGGTTCGGGCCTCGTCTCACGCGCGCCGGCACGCTGATGATGCTTCCCGCGATCGCGCTCCTCGTCGTCCCCCACACGCGATCCTCGGGGCACCTCCTGTGGGCGCCGGTCGTGGCTCTGATCGCGTGTTTCTGGGTGACCGCGTTCCAAGTCCTCGCCGACCGCCTGGCTACCGCCAAGGCCCCTGCACCTGAGGCGAGGCAGGGGCGGAGCCGGGCCAGTGGACGGATGGCCGCTCAGATGGCAGTCGCATTGGTCGGTGCGTTCACCGCAGGTCATCTCGTCTTCCCCGACCACTGGTCCTGGGTAGTCCTGACCTCGTTCATCGTCTGCAACGGCGCCCTTGGGCAAGGTGACGCCTTGCATAAGGGCATCCTGCGCGCGCTCGGTGCGACCGGTGGCACCCTTCTGGCAGCGCTCGTGGCAGGGACGTTCGCTCCAGGCAGCCGGGGTTCTGTCGCCCTCATCTTCGTTGTGCTGGGTGTCGCCGTCTGGCTGCGTCCCCGGAATTACGCGTACTGGGCCGGCGGGGTCACGGCAGCGCTGTCGCTGCTCTACGGATACTTCGGGCAGCCCGCGATGCCTCTGCTCTGGACACGGATGGAGGCGATCCTTGTCGGAGCGGTCATCGGCGTCGCGTCCGCATGGTTCGTGCTGCCTTTCCGCACCAGGGACGTTCTGCGACGCCGCGCAGCCGGGGCGCTGGCCGTCCTCCCCGAGGTTCTCAAGGGCGAGCCCGGTGCGCTGACCAGGTTCGAGGTCTCGGTCGCAGAGCTGGACAAGCTCTACCCACCGCTGAGGATGCACCGTGCCATCACGCGCAAGAGCCCGCACCACGCCGACGTGGTCGATCTCCTGCGCGGCATCCGCAGCCACCTGGTCACGGACGCCCCTTCCATCAGCGCGATCGATGCGGCGGTGGCCGGGATCCGCGAGATCTGCACGCCGCCTAAGCGCGCACAAGCAACTCCGGATGCAGCTCGTCCGGACGCCTGATGCCAGAGAGCGCCATGGTCAGCTCCAGCTCTGCCTGGAGGCACCGCAGGACGTGCTGGACACCGGCCTGGCCCTCCAGCGCAAGCCCATACGCATACGGGCGCGCGACGAGAACGGCCTTGGCTCCGAGGGCGAGTGCCTTGGCGATGTCCGATCCCGTCCGGATTCCGCTGTCGAACAGGACGGTCGCCTGGTCGTGAACGGCCTCGACCACACCGGGCAGTGCGTCCAGTGAGGCGATGGCACCGTCCACCTGGCGTCCACCATGGTTGGAGACGATGACGGCGTCCATTCCGGCGTCCACGGCCTGGCGGGCGTCGTCGGGATGCTGGATGCCCTTGAGCGCGATGGGCCCGTCCCAGTGCTCACGCAGGAAGATCAGGTCATCCCAGGTCAGGCTGGGATTCCCGAAGTTGGCGACCCAGTGCAGGATCGCGGTGTCCCGGTTGGCGTCGGTGACGGGCCCGCCGACGGCCTTCTGGAAGACCGGGTCGCTGAAATAGTTCGCGACACCGATCCCGCGCAGGAACGGCAGGTAGGCCTGGTCCAGGTCGCGTGGACGCCACGCAAGCGTGAACGTGTCGAGAGTGACGACGAGGGCCGTGTACCCCGCCGCCTTGGCCCGCCCCAGGAAGCTGAGGGCGAGTTCCCTGTCCTTCGGCCAGTACAGCTGGTACCAGCGCGGCCCGTCCCCGTTCGCCTCCGCCACGTCCTCGATGCAGAACGAGGACGCCGTGCTCAGCACCATCGTCAGCCCCTCGGCGGCCGCCGCCCGCGCGACCGCCAGCTCGCCGTCCGGATGGAAGATCGACTGGACGCCGATGGGGCCGAGCAGGACCGGGGACGGCATCGCGGTGCCCAGCACGTCCACCGACAGGTCGCGCTCGGCGACGTCGCGCAGCATGCGCGGGACGATCCGCCACCGCTCGAACGCCGTCCGGTTCGCGCGCGCGGTCGCCTCGCCGCCCGCCGACCCCGCCACGTAGCCGAACGCCTGCGCCGGCAGCGACCGCTCGGCGAGGCCCTCCAGCTTCGTCAGGTCGGTGGGCAGCGTCGGCAGGACGTCCCCGAGACCCTGCAGATAGATCGAGTTCTGGAAGTCGGCCAGCCCGCTCAACGAAACCTCCACCTGGGGAATCGGACCCGTCCGTCCTCAATCTGCCAGGTTCGCGGAGGTGACGAAACGGGATCGATCGCCGACTTGGGCGGCACACCCGGTGGGGTAAGGCGAAAGATGTCCCCGGGACCGGCCACAATGTGGGGCATGGCACGACGCGCATCCCAATCCCCTCCACCGCCGCCGGACTTCGAAGAGAACATCGTCGACGTCGACGTCTCCGACGAGATGCGCGGCAGCTTCCTCGAGTACGCCTACTCGGTCATCTACCAGCGGGCGCTCCCCGACGCGCGCGACGGCATGAAGCCCGTCCAGCGCCGGATCCTGTACTCGATGAACGAGATGGGGCTCCGCCCCGACCGCGGGCACGTCAAGTGCGCCCGCGTCGTCGGCGAGGTCATGGGCAAGCTGCACCCGCACGGCGACAGCGCCATCTACGACGCGATGGTGCGGATGGCGCAGCCCTGGGCGATGCGGATGCCGCTCGTGGACGGGCACGGCAACTTCGGCTCGCTCGGCGGCGACGACGCGCCCGCCGCGATGCGGTACACCGAGGCCCGGATGTCCCGCGAGGCGATGCTGATGGTCGCCTCCATCGACGAGGACACCGTCGACTTCCGCCCCAACTACGACGGGCAGGAGCAGGAGCCCGAGGTCCTGCCCGCCGCGTTCCCGAACCTGCTGGTCAACGGCGCGTCCGGCATCGCGGTCGGGATGGCCACGAACATGGCCCCGCACAACCTCAGCGAGGTCATCTCCGCGGCCCGGCACCTGATCGACAATCCCGAGGCCACCCTCGAGGACCTGATGCGCTTCGTCCCCGGCCCCGACCTGCCCACCGGCGGCAAGATCGTCGGGCTGGACGGCATCCGGGACGCCTACGAGCGCGGCCGGGGGACGTTCCGCACCCGCGCCACGGTCGCCATCGAGAACGTCACGCCTCGCCGCAAGGGCATCATCGTCAGCGAACTGCCGTACGCCGTCGGCCCCGAGCGCGTCAAGGCCAAGATCAAGGAACTGGTCAACAACAAGAAGATCCAGGGCATCGCGGACCTGAAGGACCTCACCGACCGCAACGTCGGCCTCCGCCTGGTCATCGAGATCAAGAACGGCTTCAACCCGGAGGCGGTGCTTGCCGACCTCTACCGGCTCACGCCGATGGAGGAGACGTTCGGCATCAACAACGTCGCCCTGGTCGACGGCCAGCCGCGGACGCTCGGTCTCCGCGAGATGCTGCAGGTCTACATCGACCACCGCATCGACGTCGTCCGCCGCCGCTCGATGTTCCGCCGCAAGAAGCGCGAGGACCGCCTCCATCTGGTGGACGGCCTGCTCGTCGCCCTGCTCAACATCGACGAGGTCATCCAGGTCATCCGGCAGAGCGACGACGCCGCCCAGGCCAAGCAGCGCCTCATGCAGATCTTCGAGCTGTCGGAGATCCAGGCGCAGTACATCCTGGACACCCCGCTCCGCCGCCTCACCCGCTACGACCGGCTGGAGCTGGAGAAGGAGAAGGAGCAGCTCACCAAGGAGATCGCCAAGCTGACCGCGATCCTCGAATCCGAGCGGAAGCTCCGCGGCGTGGTCTCGAAGGAACTGGGCGACGTCGCCAAGGAGTTCTCCACGCCCCGCAGGACGATCCTCCTGGAATCCTCCGGCCAGACCGCCGCCGCCGCCGTGCCCCTGGAGGTCGCGGACGACCCGTGCACGGTGCTGCTGTCGTCGACCGGCCTGATGGCCCGCACCCACGACGCCGGCCCGCTGCCCGACAGCGGCCCCCGGGCGGCGCACGACGTCCTGACCTCGGTCGTCCCGGCGACCGCACGAGGCCAGGTCGGCGCGGTGACGTCGCTGGGCCGGATGATCCGCATCGACGTCCTGGACCTCCCGACGCTCCCGGCCTCGGCGACGCCCCCGTCCCTGGCGGGAGGAGCCCCGGTCACCGAGTACGTCGACCTGGAACCGGACGAGACGGTCGTGGGCATCGCCGCCGTCGGCGAGGAGGGCGGCGGCCTGGCCTTGGGCACCGCACAGGGCGTGGTCAAACGGGTCGTCCCGGACTTCCCGGCCAACCGCGACGAGTTCGAGGTGATCGGCCTCAAGGAGAACGACCGCGTGGTCGGCGCCGTCCAGCTGCTCGCCGAAGACCAGCACGTCGTCTTCATCACCACCGACGCCCAGCTCCTGCACTTCGCCGCCTCGCTCGTCCGTCCGCAGGGCCGGGCCGCCGGCGGCATGGCCGGGATCAAGCTGGGCGCGGGCGCGAGCGTCCTGTGGTTCGGCGCCCTCGACCCGTCCCGCGAGGCCCGCGTCATCACGATCTCCGGCTCGGCCTCGGCCCTGCCCGGCACCCAGACCGGGGCGATCAAGCTCGCCGACTTCGCCGACTTCCCGTCCAAGGGCCGCGCCACCGGCGGCGTCCGCGCGCACCGCTTCCTCAAGGGCGAGGACGTCCTGCTCCAGGCATGGGCTGCCCTGACTCCGCTGCGCGCCGCGGCGGCCAACGGCAAGCCAGCCATGCTCAACGTCGCCATGGGCCGCCGGGACGGCTCCGGCGAGAAGCTGGACAAGCCCCTGACCGTCATCGGCGGCCCCATCGGCCCGGCCCCGGAAGAAGACGCCTCTGAAGAAGACACCTCGGAAGAGTGACACCGGAGGCCCCGGGTCACCGACCCGGGGCCTCTGACGACCGACGCCTGGAGATCGCCGCGTTGCGGCCGGTCAGCCGCGCCGGTGGCCCCGGCAGCAACAGGCCGACCATCGCGATGGCCACGGCGAGCCCGGCCGCGACGAGGAAGACCAGGTCGTAGCCGGCGGCGAGGGCGGCCGGGGCACTCTCGCCGGCCTCCGCCGCGGCTCTGGCGCCGGCGGCCGTCGCGAGCGCCGCCAGCCCCACCGACCCGCCGACCTGGTTGGACGTGACGGCCACGCCGCCGACGATCCCCGCGTCGTCCTCGGGAACGCCGGCGGTCGCCGCGGCCATGAGGGTGGGGAAGGTCAGCCCGATGCCGACCGCGATGAGGAGCGTGGGCCCGAGCACGCCGGTGACGTAGCCACTGTCGGCGTGGGCCTGGGAGAGCCAGCCGAAACCGACCAGGAAGCAACCGCAGCCTGCCAGCACCAGGTGACGCACGCCGGTTCGAGGCAGCAGCGCTGAAGCCCACCGCGCGATCACCATGAACGTCACCGCCGCGGGCGTCTGCCCGAGCCCGGCTTGAAGCGCGCTGAAATGCAGCACGTTCTGCAGGAACAGCGACGTGAAGTACCACATCGCGATGGCGATGCCTCCGAACAGCAGCAGCATGCCGTTGCCCACGGCCACGCCCCGGATCCCGAACAGCCGCAGGGGCATGAGCGGCCGGCCGGCGAAACGCGCCTCCACCACGGTGAAGACGACGAGCAGGAGCAGGCCCGCGACGACCGGCCCGGCGACCTGCACGGACGTCCAGCCGTGATCGGCGCTCTGCATGACCCCGTAGATCAGTGCGGCCAGCCCCGCCGTCCCCGTGACCGCGCCGGCGAGGTCGAGCGGTTCCCGCCGGCCTGCCGGGGTGCCGGCCAGCGACATCACGGCCACGACGATCAGCACCGCGCCGATCGGCACGTTGATCAGGAAGACCCACCGCCACGACAGGCCGGTGGTGATCGCACCGCCCGCGACCGCGCCGGCCATCCCGCCGACACCGCCCGCGGCGGACCACGCGCCGAACGCCCGGGCACGCGCGTGCTCCTCGGTGAACCAGGTGTTGATCACGACCAGTGTCGCCGGGGCCATCATGGCGGCTCCCATGCCCTGCGTGACGCGGGCCGCCACGAGGACCTCCGGAGCGGCCGCCAGGCCTCCGGCGAGGCTGGAGGCGGCGAACAGGGACAGCCCGGCGACCAGCACGCGGCGCGGGCCGAACAGGTCGGCGGCACGGCCGCCCAGCAGCATGAAGCCGGCGAAGGTGAGCAGGTAGCCGTTCACCACCCAGGCCAGGCCGGTGGCGGTGAAGCCGAGGTCCCGGTCGATCGACGGGAGGGCGACGTTGACGATGGCCGAGTCCAGGATCACCATGAACTGGCCTGCACACGCCAGCGACAGGACCGTCCAGGCGGCCCCGGCGTGCGGCTTGGCCCGCCGGGTCGCGGTGCTGGTACTCACGCCGTCTGGGAGGTCGCGCCGACCGCGGTCTCGCGGGCGCCTCCACCGTCCGCGGCGGTGCCGTCGAGGCGGCCGCCCTCCAGCAGCCGGATCGTGATCTCGGCCAACCGCCGCCCCTGGTACCTGGCGGCTTCCAGCACCGCGGCATCGGGGCCTTCACCGGTCGACGACGTGCCGTACGGGTTGCCACCGGCGGCGTACACGACCGGATCGGTGAATCCGGGCGGGACGATCAGCGCGCCCCAGTGGTAGAACACGTTGGCCAGCGAAAGGATCGTGGCCTCGCTGCCGCCGTGCCGGTTGAACGCCGAGGTGAAGGCGGTCACCGGCTTGTCGGCCAGCCCGCCGTCCCGCCACAGCCCGCCGGCCTGGTCGATGAACTGCTTGAGCTGGGCGGCCGGCGCGCCGAACCGCGTCGGCGTCCCGAACGCGAACGCGTCGGCCCACGCCAGGTCCTCGACCGACGCCTGCGCGAGTGCCGCGGCGGCGTCGGTGTGCCGCCGCCACAGCGGGTTCTGGTCGATCGCGCTGTCGGGTGCCAGCTCGGCGACCCGCCGCAGCCGAACCTCGGCCCCGGCCGCGGCGGCCCCCTCGGCGACGGCCTGCGCGAGCGCGTGCACGGCGCCTGTCGCGCTGTAGTAGATGACGGCGACCTTCACGGTCATGTCTGCCCCTCGAAGTCGGGTAGGATTAGTTACGCGCATAAATATTATGCAGATAACTAAGTCCGTCAAGGAGGGTCCGTGGACTTCGCGCAAGCCGACGCCATCAACCAGGCCATCCGCCTGCTGAGCCTGCGCCACCGGGCCAGGACCGCGACGCTGCTGGCGCCGCTCGGCCTGCACCCCGGGCAGGAGGCCCTGCTGCTCGAACTCGCCCGGACCGGCCCGATGATCCAGGCGCAGCTCAGCGAGGCGCTCGGCTGCGAGCCGCCCAGCGTCACGCTCATGACCCGCAAGCTCGAAGCCTCCGGCCACGTCCGCCGCGGGCCCGCCCCGTCCGACAAGCGCGCCAGCGTCGTCGAACTCACCGACAGCGGCAGGGCGCTCGTCGACCAGGTCAAGCGGATCTGGTGCGCACTCGCGGAGGAGACCGTGTCCGGCCTGCCCGCCGAGACCGTGGCGGAGCTACCCGGCGTCCTCGGAACCCTGACCGGCAATGTCGACGCCAGGCGCCGCCGGGACGACCGGTAGGAACCGCGCGCCCTCCGCCGGAGGAGAGCCGGGGCGGCGCGACGCCGCCAGCGCCAGCGCGGCCAGGACGATGAGGGCCCAGCCGCCCGAGGCGGGCTCCAGTACCGAGACCGGGACGCCGAGGGCCAGCAGGATCCATCCGGCCTCGGCGGGCACCGTGCCCGTGGCGATCACGGATCGCCTGACGAGCAGGCCGAGGCCGAAGAAGGCCACACCGCCGAGCAGGAACCAGAGGGTCGTCATCCGGCCGTCGTCGTCGTTGGCGACGGTGTTCCACAGGCCGTCCGAGGCGATCCCGCGCCAATGGGAGCGGTCGGCGCCGAGGCCCACCAGCATGTGGACGACGGCGACCGTGAGGATCAGCCGCGGGGTCCAGCGGGCGAGGGCGGCGGGGCGGAGTGGTTCCGGTGTCATGACGGCCTCTTCTCTCGGGTGCGTGCGCCTGCGCGGGTCATCCCGGCGACGATCAGGTGGTGGAACGGGCGGACGACGGTGAAGTAGAGAGGGCCCGTCCAGCGGTGGTACTTCACGACGGTCGCCAGCTCGTAGCGGGATCGGCCGCCGGTGGGCACCGCGGTGAAGATCAGGCGGCCGGTCAGATGGGTGTCGGTCGCCGCCAGGGCGAGGTAGCGGTCCTCCTCCCCATGGGTGACGGTGAAGAAGGCGGCGGGGTCGCCGGGCGTGAACGAGATCTCGGCCGGGCCCGGAGGCGTGCCGAGCGGGACGTCCGGATCGCGGAGGCGGAGCGCGCGGGCCAGCACCGCTCTGGCCCGGAAGAGCGCCCTCAGCCAGGCGGGCCGCCAGCCGATGGCGGCCGCGACGAACTCCCGCAGGGACGCCTCGGACTCGATGCCGCGGACGTCGATGTGGTCGGCGTCCGTCAGGAGGCCGGCCAGTTCCGGAAAGGTGTCGATCTGCCTCATGGCGTGTTCCCCTCTGCGTCCAGGAGCGGATACAGCAGTTCGTAGATGCCGTGCTTGTCCGCGGCCGGGAGCGGCGGCATCAGGTGGGCGCCGCCGATCAGGACCAGATAGAGCAGGACGGCCAGCCGGTCCGGGGACGAGTGACCCGCCTCCTCGCACAGGCCGCGCAGGTAGGCGATGCGGGTCGCGTCCACGCGCTGCTGCATCTCCGCCGCCTCCCGGTCCTGGTTCGCCCAGGCCCGCACGGCGATCTCCAGGTCCGGCCCGGTGTCGATGATCGCCTCCCTGGCGAGGCGGTCCAGTCTCCGCCGGGCGGACAGGCCGGCGTCCGCCTCCACCACGTCGATGATCGCGGTGGTGTACCGCTCCTCGTAGCGGGCGAGGAGACGGGTCCGGAACTTCGGCATCGAGCCGAAGTGGTGGTAGAACGCGCCCTTCGACATGCCCATGCGCTCGCACATCCGGTCCAGCGTCACCGCGGGCGCTCCCTGTTCGGCCAGCAGGGCGAGCCCCTCGTCCAGCCATGCCTCGGCGTTTGCCATGCAACTCTCCATACCAAAAGGTTTGGTATGGAGCCTAGCAGTGCGCGGCCGGGCCCCGGTTCGTGACGTTCGTCTCGGCCTCAGGCCAGGCGGTCGCGGATCCCGGTGAGGTGCTCTCTCAGCGCCGACCAGGGAAAGGCGCCGTCGGGATCGCCGCCCGAGTCGGGCGTCGGGAGGCGGGCGGTGTCCAGGAGGACGGTGACGCCCCAGTCGCGCAGCTCGGCGATGCTGCGGGCGAAGACGGGGTGGCGGGCGAGGGCCGAGTTCGGCCACGGCACCGCGACGATGGGGAGGCCGAGTCCGACGGCCTCGTTGAGCAGGCCGAGCGCTAGCGTGTCGCTCGTGCCGTGGGCCCACTTGTTGACGGTGTTGAACGTGGCGGGCGCCACGGCGAACGCGTCCGCCGGCGGCAGGACGTCGGGCTCCTCCGGCCGCTTGTAGTCGGAGCGGACGGGGTGGCCGGTGATCTCGGCCAGCCTTCCGGCGTCCAGGAACTTCAGTCCGGACGGCGTCGAGACCAGGCACACCGTCCAGCCGTCCGACCGGAGGCCTTCGACGAACGGGGGCAGTTCCGCGGCGGGACGGCCGCCGCAGGCGATCACATAGAGCACGGCCACGGTGGAATTACATACCCTGTAATCACATCGCCCGAATCACAGTGGACGAGTTACGCCGGGGTGGTCTGCCCTTCGCGCGGGCGCGGCAGCGGCGCCTGCAGGCCGCGCTCGGCGCAGGCGGCCAGGGCTTCGAAGAGGTCGGACGGTCCTCCGGAAGCGTCGTCGTAGTGCCAGAAGCGGATGAGGGCCTCGCCCTCGACACCCGGGTTGAAGCGGCCGAGGGCGAAGCAGCCGGCGATGGCCATGCGGACGATGACGCGTTCGCTGTCGTCCAGTTGCAGGACGTAGGCGGCGGCATCGATGAGGCCGATCGCGGCGCGGGCGTTGCGGCCGTCGTCGCAGGGGTCGGGGCGGTTGATCCGCCATTGCGCGTACGGGCGCAGGTAGTCCGCGATCATGCAGGTTCTGAGCACGGTCTCATGCTGAGGGCGGAGGGCCCGGACGGCGCGGCCTTTGACCCAGGTCTTGCCGGACGCTGACCGATGATCAGCCAGTGAGACCGTGTCTGAAGGCGTAGGTGACCGCCTGGGCGCGGTCGCGGAGGTTCGCCTTGGCGAAGAGATTGTTGATGTGGGTCTTGACGGTCGCCTCGGAGATGAACAGGTCGCCCGCGATCTCGGCGTTGGAGCGTCCCTGCGCGATGAGGGTGAGCACCTCCGCCTCCCGCCGGGTCAGGCCGTCCGGCAACTCTCCGCGCGTGGTCCGGCGCGGGCTCTCGCCGACGGCGACGGCCTCGACCAGGCGGCGCTGGACGGCCGGGTCGAGCTGGGACGCTCCCCCGCGGACGGCCGCGACGGCGCGCGCGATCTCGTCGGCGTCGGCGTCCTTGGTGAGGTAGCCGCGGGCCCCGGCACGGAGGGCGGCGAAGATCGATTCGTCGTCGGCGTAGGTGGTCAGGACGACGATGCCGACGTCCGGGTGCGACTCCTTGATGCGGCGGGTCGCCTCCACGCCGTCCACGCGCGGCATCCGCAGGTCCATCAGGACGACGTCGGGACGCAGTTCGGCGACCATCGCGACGGCCTGCTCGCCGTCGCCGCACGCCCCGGCCACCTCGATTCCGGGAAGCAGCTCCAGCAGAAGCACCAGGCCCTCGCGTACCACGGTCTGGTCGTCCACGACCAGGATCCTCGTCTTGTCGCCCACCGCGTCCCGTCTCCCGTTCAGGCCGGCACTCTGAGGGACACCCGAAATCCCTTGCCGTCCGGTCCGGTGACAAGCGTGCCATCGATCAGCTCGGCGCGCTCTCGCATCCCGACGAGGCCGTACCCGCCGCCGCCCAGCTCCACGGCGGTCTCCGTTCCGCCGGTATCGGTCACTTCTAGTTCGACCCCGCCGGTGAGGTATCGCAGGGTGACCTGTGCCCGCGCGCCAGGTGCATGTTTGCGGATGTTTGTGAGGGCCTCCTGCGCGGTGCGGACGACCGCGAGCCCGGCCTGAGGCGGTAGCTCCCGGGGCACACCGGTCACCTGCACATCGCAAGGGCGGCCGGTACTGGAGTAGAACTCGTCGGCAAGCTCCTGGATGACCTCCTTGGGCTCGGGCACCTCCCCGCGAAGCGTGGCGAGGGCCCGCCGTGTCTCCTCCAAGCCGGAGCGGGCGAGGTTCCGCGCGCGCTCTACCCGGTCCAGGGCCTGGACGCGGTCACCGTCGCGTGCCAGCAGCAGGCGTGCTCCTTCCAGATGGACGATCTGCGCCGACAGCGAATGGGCCAGGATGTCGTGGATCTCCCGTGCGAGGTGCGACCGCTCGGCGAGCACCGCGTTGGCGGCCTCCGCCCGGCGGGTCGCCTCTTGCGCGGCCGCGCCCTGGCGGCTGGCCACGGCGCCCAGCGTGAGGCCCGCGAACGCCGACATCAGGCCGAGATCGGCGCCGCCGGACCGGAACCCCTCCCCCAGCCCGCCGATCACGACGACGGTCACGACGCTCACGGTGATTCCCAGGCGCAGCGGCAGCCGCGACATCAGCACCCACAGACCGGCCATGCAGAAGAAGAACCCGCCGCCGGCGTGCGGCGCGATCGCGTACAACGCCATCGCCGGCACCAGCGACAGAAGAAGAAGGACGATGCCCAGCTTCCGGTAGGGCGAGGCTTGGCCGCGCCCGACACAGATTCCGGTTCCCAGCAGGGCGAACATGACCACGTTGAGCACGAGAAGGGCCAGTCCCGTGCCGTGCAGGGCGGGCGCCGGATCCTCTTTCAGCAGGCCGCGGACGTAGGCGACGAGGGCCCAGGTGAGAAGGGTGCCGATGACGAGAACGCGGGTGATCCGTTCCCCGGTGGTCTTCACGGTACGACGCTAACCGGTCCGGCCGTGCCGAGCCTCCTCACGCGCAGCCCGACGACGAGGTTCTGGACGAGCAGCGGGACGGTGTACATCCGCCGCTCGTCGGGGGGACTCGACCGCAGCTGCCGGTACAGCACCAGCGCGAGCACGGCGAGGGCGATGAGGACGTCGTCCAGCGTGTTCATGCCGTCGACGCTAGGGATCGGCGGCCCTCTCGCGGATCGGCGCCCGGCTGGACTTCCCGTTCTCCACCGCAGGGTGGACGCCCGGCTCAGGTGTCGATGCGCTCCATGTCCAGCTCGGTGGCGCCGGCGGTGAGGAACGCCCGGCGCGGGGCGACGTCGCTGCCCATCAGCAGGTCGAACACCTTCGCCGCCTCCTCGGCGTCCTCGATGCGGACGCGCCGGAGCACCCGGTGCCGGGGGTCGAGGGTCGTCTCGGCCAGCTGGTCGGCGTCCATCTCACCGAGGCCCTTGTAGCGCTGGATCGGCTCCTTCCAGCGCTGGCCCTTGCGCTCCAGCTCGACGAGCCGCTGCCGCAGCTCGGCGTCGGAGTAGGTGTAGATGTACTTTTCCTGCCCCTTCTTCGGCTTGATCAGCTCGATCCGGTGCAGCGGCGGGACGGCGGAGAAGATCCGCCCGGCCTCCAGCATCGGGCGCATGTACCGGTGGAAGAGGGTGAGGAGGAGGGTCCGGATGTGGGCGCCGTCGACGTCGGCGTCGGCGAGGATCACCACGCGGCCGTACCGGGCGGCGTCGATGTCGAACGTGCGGCCCGAGCCGGCGCCGAGCACCTGGATGATCGCGGCGCACTCGGCGTTCTTCAGCATGTCGGCGACGGACGCCTTCTGCACGTTGAGGATCTTGCCGCGGATCGGCAGCAGCGCCTGGAACTCGGAGTTGCGGGCGAGCTTGGCGGTGCCGAGCGCCGAGTCGCCCTCGACGATGAACAGCTCGCTGCGGTCGTCGGCGGTGCGGCAGTCGACGAGCTTGGCCGGGAGGGCGGAGTTCTCCAGGGCGTTCTTGCGGCGCTGGTTGTCGCGCTGCGTGCGGGCGGCGATGCGGGTCTTGGCCGCGCCCACGACCTTCTCCAGCACCGCCCGGAGCGGCTGCTTCTGCCCGCGCGACGGGTTCTCGAAGATCGCGCGCAGCTCGCGCATCACCACCTGGGAGACGATCCGGGTGGCGGCGGAGGTGCCGAGGACCTCCTTGGTCTGGCCCTCGAACTGCGGCTCGGGCAGGCGGACCGTCACCACGGCGGTGAGGCCCTCCAGGACGTCCTCCTTGATGACGTCCTCGTCGCCGTTCTTCAGCAGCTTGGTGGCGCGGAGCTGCTCGTTGACCACCTTCAGGACGGCGCGGTCGAAGCCGCGCACGTGGGTGCCGCCCTTCGGGGTGGCGATCACGTTGACGAACGACTTGGTGATCGTGTCGTAGCCGCCGCCCCAGCGCAGCGCGATGTCGACTTCGAGGTCGCGTTCCACGTCGGTCGGCGTCAGGTGGCCCTGGTCGTCCAGGACGGGGACGGTCTCGGTGAAGTGGCCGCGCCCCCGGAGCCGGAGCACGTCGACGAGCGGCGCGTCCTTGGCGAGGTAGGTGCAGAACTCGCCGATGCCGCCGTCGAACCGGAACGTCTCGTCGACGATCTCCTCGCCGCGCTCGTCGCGGACGTCGATGGCGAGGCCGGGGATGAGGAACGCGGTCTGCCGCATCCGGTCGAGGACGAGGGCCTGGTCGACCGTGGCGTCCTTCAGGAAGATCTGCAGGTCGGGCCAGAAGCGGACACGGGTACCGGTGACCTTCTTGGCGACCTTGCGGGTCTGCCGGAGGCCCGACTTCTTCTTGAACCGTGCGTTGGGGCGCCCCTCGTCGGCGAACTCCCCGGGAAGGCCGCGCCGGAAGCTGATCGCGTGGGTGTGGCCGTCGCGGTCGACCTCCACGTCGAGCCGCGCGGACAGGGCGTTGACCACGGACGCGCCGACGCCGTGCAGGCCGCCGGACGCCGTGTAGGACACCCCGCCGAACTTGCCGCCCGCGTGCAGCCGCGTCATGACCAGCTCGATGCCGGGCAGGCCCGTCTTGGGCTCCAGGTCGACCGGGATGCCCCGGCCGTTGTCGCCCACCTCGAAGGACCCGTCGGCGTGCAGCGTCACGCTGATGTGGGTGCAGTAGCCGGCGAGGGCCTCGTCGACGCAGTTGTCGACGATCTCCCACAGGCAGTGTGCGAGGCCCCGGCTGTCGGTCGACCCGACGTACATCCCGGGTCGCTTGCGCACGGCCTCCAGCCCCTCCAGCACCGAGAGGTGCCGGGCGGAGTAGCCGTGCGGGTCATCGGTTGGCGCTTCGGCGGTCGCGGCGGTCAACGTGCGTGTGCTCCTCGGGGGTAGGACGGTCGGCAGAAGGGTACCCCCGGACGCCGACAATCCACCGAAAGGCTCGCCGCCGCCGACGTTCCGCACGTCCGCGCGGCGGGCCCGGACGGTTCGCCAGGCTACCCGGACTTCGACTTCTAGACCCGGACGTCCACCTTTAGGTGGGTGTGCGATGAAGGCGGCCGTCCCTAATGTCCTTTGCATGGCGCAAACGATCGAGGTCACCGGCCTCCAGAAGCGGTACGGGGACGTCCGGGCGGTGGACGGGGTCACGTTCGCGGTCGAGGAAGGCGAGTTCTTCGGCATCCTCGGCCCGAACGGGGCCGGCAAGACGACGACGCTGGAGATCATCGAGGGGCTGCGCGAGCCCGACGGGGGAGACCTGTCGGTCCTCGGGCTGCCGCCGTGGCCGCGCAACCCGAAGCTGCTGCCGCGGATCGGCGTCCAGTTGCAGGCGTCGTCCTTCTTCGAGCGGCTGACCGCGCGCGAGCAGCTGCGGACGTTCGGCTCCCTCTACGGCGTACCGGCGAAGAAGGCCGACGCGATGCTTGAGCTGGTCGGGCTGGACGACAAGGCGGACGTCCGGGTGGAGAAGCTGTCGGGCGGACAGGCGCAACGGCTCTCCATCGCGTGCGCGCTCGTGCACGACCCGGAGCTCGTGTTCCTGGACGAGCCCACCGCCGCGCTCGACCCGCAGGCCCGCCGCAACCTGTGGGACGTGCTGCGGTCGATCAACACGGAGGGCCGCACCATCGTCCTGACCACGCACTACATGGACGAGGCGGAGAGCCTCTGCGACCGCGTCGCCATCATGGACTCGGGCAAGATCCTCAAGCTCGGCCCGCCGGCCGTCCTGGTGCGCGGCTTGGACGCACCGGCCCGCATCAGCGTGGCCAGCGGCGTCCTGGCCGTGCCGGACGCGCGTCTCCTGCCGGGCGCGGACGAGGCCGACGACGACGGCGTCTCCCTGACCATCACGACCCGCGACCCGTCCGCGGTGGTCGCGGCCATGGCCGCCAAGGACGCCCTGGACGGCGTCCAGATCCGAGGCGCCACCCTTGAGGACGTCTTTCTGGAGCTCACCGGACGGGAGTACAGGGCATGAGCACCTACGAGAGCTTCAAGAGCCTTTCCAGGGCGATGTTCCTGGGCTTCCGGCGCGACCGCACGGCGCTGTTCTTCACCGTGCTCTTCCCGTTGATGTTCCTGGTCATCTTCGGCGGGATCTTCGGTCACCAGACGACGTCCAAGGTGAAGGTCCTGGAGGTCGGCCAGGCGTCGATCATCGATCAGGCCGTGGCCGGCGGATCCGACCAGCTCGGCAAGGTCATGGAGGTCGAGAAGACGTCCGATCGCGCCGACGCCCTGCGCAAGGTGGAGAAGGGCGACGCGGACGCGGTCGTCGAACAGCACGGCAACCGGCTGGTCGTCCACTACTCGGCGGCCGACCAGGTCAAGTCGGGGACCGTGCGGGGGCTGATGAACTCGATCGTCGAGTCGGCGAACGTCGCGGCCACCGGCAAGCCACCCGCCTACCAGGTGTCCAACCAGCAGGTGGAGGACGACTCGCTCAAGGCCATCCAGTTCTTCACGCCGAGCCTGCTGGGCTGGGCACTGGCGTCGGCGGGGGTCTTCGGGGCCTCCCAGACGCTGGTGACGTGGCGGACCAAGGGCATCCTGCGCCGCCTCCAGCTCTCCCCTGCGCCGATCCCCACCGTGTTCGCGGCGCGCGTCGCGGTGAGCCTCGCCATAGCGCTCGTCCAGTTCGCGCTGTTCGTGCTGGTGGCGCAACTGCCGGTGTTCGGGCTTCAGCTCAGCGGCGCCTGGTGGATGGCGATCCCGATGGTGATCGCGGGGGTGCTCGCCTTCCTGTCGATCGGGATGATGATCGGCGCGTGGGCCAAGACGCAGGAGACGGCCCAGGCGGTGACGCAGCTGGTGGTGCTGCCGATGGCGTTCCTGGGCGGCTCGTTCTTCCCGCTGGACGCGTCACCGGGCTGGATGAAGACGCTGTCGTACATCTTCCCGCTCCGGTATCTCAACGAGGGCATGCTCAATGTGATGGGCCGCGGGCTCGGGCCGTCCTCCGCGCTGCCCCAAATCGGCGTTCTGCTGGGCGTCGCGGTCGTCGGTGCGCTGATCGCCGTGCGCCTGTTCCGATGGGACTCCGCCTAATGTGACCTCGGTCACTTATTGGGCCATTCTGCTGTGGGCGTACGAAGAACCAGGTTGGGAACGCCAGCGTCGGGTTAGATGTTGTCCTAAGTACCGACCCCGAGCATGAGGAAGGTGCCGTGACTGGAGCCCTTGCCCCAACCAAGCCGCTGACCGTCGCCGACCGATGCGACCGCTGCGGCGCCCAGGCCTACGTCCGTGCAGTCCTTGTAGGCGGCGGCGACCTTCTGTTCTGTGCCCACCACGGGCGCAAGTACGCGGAGGCGCTGCGAGCCAACGGGGCCGACATTCAGGACGAGACCGACCGGCTCAACGAAACCCCGGCCACTGCACAGGAAGACGAGCGGTAGCCCTCCAAATAGCACGAGCCCCGCGAACGGCGGTCACCGGCGACGGTGGCCGCCGTTCGCATTTCCGCCCGTTCGGCCCTCTCCAGAGCCAATTGGACATGACTTCGCAGTGTAATTATGTGATCGCATAACGTAGCGAATATCGGACCCTCAGGTGATGCGGATCACTTGATCCACAGAGTTCTCACCCGGCCGTGACATTCTTCACTCGATAGTGATAGGCGCCGGCCCCGGCGAAGCCCTCCGCCTCGTACATGGCCCGGGCCGCGGCGTTCCGTTCGACGACGACCAGGTACGCCCGTTCGCATCCCTGATCGCGTCCCCAGCCGAGAAGCGTCCGCAGCACGCGCCGACCCAGGCCCCGCCTGCGCGCTTCCGGCGCGACGGCCATCGCGTAGACGCCGAGCCACTCCCCTTGGGGCACGCCACGGCCGACCGCGACGCCGTCCAGCGACGCGTAGCCCGCCGGTACACCGGTGAGGATCTTCTCCGCCATCGGGAGCTGATGGTCGTAGCGGCCGTCCACCGACCACCAGAGGTCGAGCCACTCCCTGGACGGAGTCTCCTCGATCTCCACGCCGTCTCGCGTGTAGGTGCCCGCCAGGTCCGTGACCATGCAGAGCGTCGGATCGACCAGTTCGTAGCCGCGCCTCTCCAGGAATCCGTCGAGCCCGTCGGGTCTCGCGCCGGCGTCCATGGAGAACACGGTCGGCAACCCCAGTTCGGTGTAGAAGCGCTCCGCGCTGTCGACGGCGGCTTCCACGTCCCCTGGATCTCCCAGAGGCAGGACCGAGTTGGCCCGCTTGGTGACACCGTCGGCATGGCGCAGCAGCCATCCGCCCATATCCTGGCCGGACGGCGCGGGCCACGCCTCGGCGACGAGCCGGCCGAACTCTGGGAACCGCGTCATCAGTCACCGCTTTCGGGGGAATCGTGCACATCCTGCTGCCGCCGTCGGAGAAGAAGGCTACCGACGGGGACGGTCCGCCCCTCGACCTGACCTCCCTGAGCTTTCCCGGCCTCACGCCGGCGCGGGAGCGCGTCCTCGCGGCCTTGGCCGAAGTGTGCCGGCGGGAGGACGCGCCAGAGGTGCTCGGCCTGCCTCCAGGGCAGACCGAGGAGGCCCTGGCCCGCAACAAGGCTTTGCACGACGCGCCGACGCTGCCGGCGGCGCGGCTCTACACCGGAGTCCTCTACGACAACCTCGATCTCGCCGACCTGGACGCGGACGCCGCCGCCGAACAGATCATCATCTTCTCCGGCCTGTGGGGCGCGCTGAGGCTCACCGACCACGTCCCGCCATATCGGCTGGCCATGGCGGTGGCACTGCCGTCTGAGGGACGTCTGGGAGCGCTGTGGCGCCCGGTGATGCGCGAAGCCCTCAGCCTGGACGGCGATCTGATCGTCGACATGCGCTCCGGACCGTACGCGTCCGCGTGGAAGGCGCCCGGGCCGGCCGTCGCCGTGCGGGTGTTCCGCGAACGGCTCACCGGGGGCGTGCCCAAGCGCACCGTCGTCAGCCACATGGCCAAGGCCACCCGAGGGCGGATCGCCCACGACCTGCTCAAGTCGGGCGCCTCGCCGCGCACCCCCGACGAACTCCTGAAGGCCGTCGCCGACCTCGGCCACACCGCCGAACTCAACGGCGCGAACCTCGACGTCGTCCTGCACGACTGACGTCCCACGACGACAAACCCCCGACGACACGAAGCAGGGCCCCGCACCCGGCGGGGCCCTGCTGTCGAGCGATCAGTGTGCGATCAGTCCAGGTAGTCGCGCAGCACCTGGGAACGGGACGGGTGACGCAGCTTCGACATGGTCTTGGACTCGATCTGCCGGATGCGCTCCCGGGTCACCCCGTACACCTTGCCGATCTCGTCCAGCGTCTTCGGCTGGCCGTCGGTGAGGCCGAACCGCATCGACACCACGCCGGCCTCACGCTCGCTGAGCGTGTCCAGGACGGAGTGGAGCTGCTCCTGCAGCAGCGTGAAGCTGACCGCGTCGGCCGGGACGATGGCCTCGGAGTCCTCGATGAGGTCGCCGAACTCGCTGTCGCCGTCCTCGCCCAGGGGCGTGTGCAGCGAGATGGGCTCGCGCCCGTACTTCTGGACCTCGACGACCTTCTCCGGGGTCATGTCGAGCTCCTTGGCCAGCTCCTCCGGGGTGGGCTCGCGCCCCAGGTCCTGGAGCATCTGCCGCTGCACGCGCGCCAGCTTGTTGATGACCTCGACCATGTGCACCGGGATGCGGATGGTGCGGGCCTGGTCGGCCATCGCGCGGGTGATCGCCTGCCGGATCCACCAGGTGGCGTACGTGGAGAACTTGTAGCCCTTGGTGTAGTCGAACTTCTCGACCGCGCGGATCAGGCCCAGGTTGCCCTCCTGGATCAGGTCCAGGAAGAGCATGCCGCGGCCCGTGTAGCGCTTGGCCAGCGAGACCACCAGGCGGAGGTTGGCCTCCAGGAGGTGGTTCTTCGCGCGGCGGCCGTCCTCGGCGATCCACTCGAAGTCCTCGAGGTCTTCCTCGGACATCGCGGGGCCGGAGACGGCGAGGCGCTCCTCGGCGAAGAGGCCGGCCTCGATCCGCTTGGCGAGCTCCACCTCCTGCTCGGCGTTCAGCAGCGGAACCTTGCCGATCTGCTTGAGGTAGTCCTTGACGGGGTCGGCGGTGGCGCCGGCGGCCGCGATCTGCTGTGCGGGCGCGTCCTCGTCGTCATCGCCGAGGGTGAACCCCTCTTCCTCGTTCGGGGTGTCCGGCTTGGCGCCGGGGGCGGCGGCGGCCTTCGCCGCGGGCGCGGGCGAGGCCTCCTCCTCGGCCTCGGGCTCCTCCACCTCGGCGGCCGCGTCGTCCTCAAGCTCGACGTCGAGGTCGGTCAGATCCTCTTCGAGGTCGACCTCGACCTCGTCGTCGACCTCAGGGTCGTCGCCCTTCTTGGCCGGTGCGGGCTTGGCGGCCTGCGCGGCGCCCTTCTTGGCGGGCGCGGCCTTCTTGCCCTTGGCGGCCGCGCCTTTGGCGGCGGCCTTCTTCGGCGGCCCGGGCTTGGGCGCCGCCGGGCGGGGCTCGGCGACGGCCTCCTCCGGCGCGTCGTCGCCGACGACGGCGGTCACCGTGTCGGGCTGCTCCTTGGCGGCGGCGGCGGTCTTGGGCCTGCGAGCCGGCTGCGTCGCGCGCTTGCGCGGCGGACGCTTGGGCGCCGCGGAGTCGGCAGCGCTCACCATGACGGTCACACCCTCCTTGCTGAGGCTCCGCAGAATGCTGGAGGCCTTCGACACGGGGATGTCGGCCTCCTCGAACGTACGTCGTACGTCGTCGGCTTCGAGGTAACCCTGGGACCGTCCACGCTCGATCAGTTGCGCGATGACGTGATCGTGCAGATCTGACGCTTTCGAGGTCGAGCTAGCAGGCGACACAAATACCTCTCGAACGAACGTGTGGCTTGGTTGACCCAAGTGCCCTGACGGGCCCGGCCTCACACTGGGTGGGACCACACACGGAGCGGACCTCCCGGTGCGGGACCGCAGCGTACCCGCTCTCTCTGGGTCAAGCATTCTGGCACTGCTGCGCATTCCGCCTTGAAGTCCTACCCGGTAACACTCCACCTTAGAGGGCGCGGGACGGTCCTTCGAACGTGCTCCACCGTCTTCGCGCCGTCTTCGGCGGGCTTCACACGGGCTTGGGCGGGACGTGCAGGGCAAGCACGGTCACATCGTCTACCTGCTCATACCCGGCAAGCATCCGATCGACCAGGAAGTCGACGAGTCTCTCTGGATCTCCTACCACTTCAGGTGGGGCGTCCGCTGCCACGGCGACAAGCTCCTCCAGCCCGGCGTCCACCCCACGCCTACGGTTCTCCACAAGTCCATCGGAATAGAACACCACAGTGTTGCCGGTCTCGATGGAAAAACTTGTCTGCTGTCTCTGACTCGGCCAGCCGAGCGGCGTCCCCGGCTCCCGCGTGCTCACGCGCGCGGGCGCGTCAGGCGAGATCAGAAGGGGTGGCGGGTGGCCCGCGTTGCTGAACTCCCCGTGCCCGGTCTCCGGGTCGATCACCACGTAGGCGACGGTGGTGAACTGCTCCTCGTCCTCGGTCGCGCTGAACAGCCGGTCGAGCCCGGCCAGGACGGCGGCGGGACGCGGGTCGTTCAGCGCGAGGGCGCGCAGGGCGTTGCGGACGCGTCCCATTCCGGCCGCGGCGAGGACGCCCTTGCCCATGACGTCGCCCACGGCCACGGCGAGTCGCTTGTCGGGGAGCCGGAAGACGTCGTACCAGTCGCCGCCCACCTGGACGTGGCGTGTCGCGGGGTTGTAGCGGGCGGCGAGGACCATCCCTGGGAGCTGCGGAAGATCGCTCGGCAGGAGGCTCCTCTGGAGCTCCTCGGCGGTCTTGTGCTCGCGCTCGAACAGCAGCGCCCGCTCCACGGCCAGCGCGCACTGGCCGGCGAGCGCCTCCAGGAAGACCCGTTCCTCCTCGGTGATCTCCCTGGGCCGGGTGAACGAGAAACGGAGGGCGCCTATCGGGGCGCCCGCCGCGAGCAGCGGAAGACCCACCCAGGCACGCTCCTCGGTGTGCTGGGCGAACAGGTCCCGTTCTCCGTGGCCGAGCTGCAGGCGCAGGCTGTCGGGGTGCTCGGCCAGGAAGGGCCGGCTCTCGCGCACCGCCACCGACATCACGGTCTGGTCGCTCACCTTGATGCCGTCGCGGGACGGCGGCGCCGTCTCGCTCTCCGCCCCCGGCTGGGACGGAGCCACGATGCTGAGCCGCAGCTTGTCGTCGTCCAGCAGCGCCACCGCGGAGTAGTCGGCGCCTATGGCGGACCGTCCCACCTCGGTGATGACCTGGACGACCTGGGAGACCGTGAGGGCCTCGGCGAGCATGGAGGTGGCCTGCTGGAGGCGCGCCGTGCGCAGTGCCGCCGCCGACAGCTGCTCGGTCAGCCGGCCCCGCATCTCCTCGGCCTCGCGCTGGCCGGTGACGTCGGTGTTGGCGCCGACCCACTCGATCACGGCGTCGCCCTGCCAGATGGGCACGGCCCTGACGTCGAAGTGCCGGTAGGTGCCGCTCTTGGTGCGGATGCGGTAGTTGGTCTCGAAGACCCGGTTGTCCTCGACGCAGTCGCGCCAGGCCGCCTCGATGCGGGGGCGGTCCTCCGGGTGCACCACCGACAGCCAGCCGCCGGCCGCGTAGTCGTCGGGCGTCTGCCCGGTGATGGCGCGCCACTCGGGCGCGTCGTCGATCACGCCGCCGGCCGGGGCGGCGACCCACACCACCTGGGCGCTGGCCTCCACGAGCGAGCGGTAGCGCTGCTCCTTGCGGCGGATGACCTCCTCGGCCCGGCGACGCTCCGTCACGTCCAAGGCCGTCAGGACGACGCCGAGGCGCTCGCCGTCGCCGCCCTTGGCGGGCAGCCAGGTGCACGCCAGGATGCGCTCCTCGACCGCCGTGGCCACGCCGGAGGCCTCTCCGGACGTTCCCTGCGGACCGCCCGCCGGAACGACCAGGTCGAGGTCGCTCACCGGCCGGTCCTCGGCGATCACCTTCCGCAGCGCCGTCTCGAACGCCGCCGCCACGCCCTCCGGCAGCACCTCGGACGGCCTGCGCTGGTGCAGGTCGCCCACGGACACGCCCAGCAGCGCCGCCAGCGCGTCGTTGGCCCTGCGGCAGTGCAGCTCACGGTCATAGAACGCGAGCCCGCCGGGGGCTTCTTTCAGCAAGGTCGCGTACAGTGCGGCGTCGGACGCATCCATGGGCTGCCCCTCCACCCCTGAGACGCGGGGATGCGGGACGGACGTATCGGTGCTCAAGGACAACACCTCCGCCCCAGAGGGTCCCGTACCGCGCGGCAAGTTTTCATCACTATGAGTGAATGGGAGCAGGTTAGCGCTCCCGCCTCCATCACAACACCGGTCGGAGTCAGGTACTCATCATCCCGATCGTTCGCCGCGTACGGAAGCCCTGCTGAACATCCTTGTCCCTTCGGCCCCGGACGAACTCGTCGGATTCGGACACCGTCCCAGAAGGACGCCAGGGCGCCCCGCCCGGACGGCGAGTAGGAGATGTTACGGCGCCGGGGCGTCACGGGGCGTCAACTCGGCCGGTTCGGCGAGTTCCGGCCGTCGTCATCTTCTTCGCAGGCCGGGTTCTACTTCGCGGCTTTTGCGGCGGCCTTCATCTCCTGCTTGAAGGCACGCACCTTGGCGAGCGAGTCGGGACCGGTGATGTCGGCGACGGACCGGTGCGATCCCTCCTCGCCGTACACGCCTGCGGCCTGGCGCCAGCCTTCCGGCTGAATCCCGTACTGCTTCCCCAGCAGCGCCAAGAAGATCTGCGCCTTCTGCTTGCCGAAGCCTGGGAGGCCGTTCAGTCGCTTGAACAGTTCCTTGCCGCTGTCCACGCCCTTCCACACCTGTTCGGCGTCCCCGTCGTAGTGCTCCACGAGGTACTGGCACAGCTGCTGCACGCGCTTGGCCATCGAACCGGGATACCGGTGGACGGCGGGCTTCTCCGACAGGAGCGCCGCGAACCGTTCCGGATCCTGGGCGGCGATCTCGTGGGCGTCCAGGTCGTCGGAACCGAGCCGCTGGGCGATGGTGTACGGGCCGGAGAACGCCCATTCCATCGGGATCTGCTGGTCGAGCAGCATGCCCACCAGGGCGGCCAGCGGGCTGCGTCCGAGCAGCTCATCGGCTTCGGGACGCTGTGCGAGATGAACCTTCGTGGCCATGGGCTCAGCTTAGGGCGGGGTCGGGATGTGTCAGAAGTCTTACGGAGGCTCCCGGAGACCTGGCGGGCGGTCGGCGGCAGTGCTCGAATGGAGAGGTGAACGAGGAGGAACGAGCGGAAGGCAGTCCGGTCGGACGGCGGGTCGTCCTCGGGATGCTCGGCCTCGGCGTGGCGGGGGTCGCCGTGGGGGCGTCCATTCAGGACAAGGTGAGCCGGACCCTGGCACCGGTGGGACCGATCGGGGACGTCCTGCCGGCCGCCGGAGGGTTCCGGTACTACTCCGTCACCCCCGGCGTGAAGCGGCATAGCGCCGCAACCCACCGCGTGACCGTTTCCGGCCTTGTCGACAAGCCCCAGTCGTTCGGCATGGCCGATCTGGCGCGGCTTCCGCAGACGGTGCTCGACAGGGACTTCCAGTGCGTCACGGGCTGGCGCGTACCGGACGTGCGGTGGGTCGGCGTGGCGCTGCCCGATCTGCTCGACGCGGTCGGAGTGTCGCCCAAGGCGCGGGCCGTGCGGTTCACGTCGTTCGACGGCCTCTATACGGAGTCGCTGACGCTGGACCAGGCGCGACGCCGGGACGTCCTCGTGGCGACCCAGATGGACGGCAAACCGGTCACACACGATCACGGCGGGCCGACGCGGCTGTACGTGGCGCCGATGTACGGCTACAAGTCGCTGAAGTGGCTCGGCGGCATCGAGCTGACCGACAGGGTGAGACCCGGCTACTGGGAGGACCTGGGGTACGACGTGGACGCCTGGGTGGGACGGTCGAACGGGCGCAGCGATGAACCGACGTGACGCGTCGAGGTGGCTCGTGCGGTTCACCCGCGCCGAACGGTCGATCCACCATGTCACCGCGCTGCTGATGCTGGTCTGCCTGCTGACGGCGGCGCTGTTGTATCTGCCGATGCTGTCGACGCTGGTGGGCCGCAGGGAGATGGTCAAGACCGTCCATGTGTGGTGCGGGTTCGCATTGCCCGTGCCGATCCTCCTTGGGCTCCTGTCCCGGGCGTTCAGGGCCGACCTCCGCCGGCTGAACAGGTTCGTCATATGGGACTGGGAGTGGCTCAGGCGCAGCGACCGCAGGGCCGTGCGGGACGGACGCGGAATCCTGCCGGTGGGCAAGTTCAACGCGGGACAGAAACTGAACGCCGCGTTCACGGCGGGCGCGATCCTCATCATGCTCGGCACCGGCGAGATCATGACCTTCCCCGGGCCGTGGGGCGATCGGTGGCGAACCGGCGCCACGTTCGTCCACGACTGGCTCTTCCTCATCATCGTGGTGGTGACGGCAGGGCATCTGTGGGAGGCGTCGCGGGACCGCGGGGCGCTCACCGGGATGCTGACCGGGCGGGTGGACGCCGACTGGGCCGCCCGGCACCACGCGCGCTGGGCCGACACCATGAGCAGGTCACGGGACGCCGGTGGAAAATCACCGGGCGACCGGCAGGATGCGCAGGTCAGTGCGGTGGACGACGATCCAGGCGACGCCGCGGGCGGACGCGGCCCAGAATTTGCGAAACGACGTCCGGGTATGTCTTGACTCTCCCGGCAAAAGCGCTGGAATGGGACATCGAGGCGGGGTTCTCGCGGAGTTCCCATACCAGGGTCGGTCCGCGCCGCTCCGTCTCACGCCGGCGGCGTCCCCGCCCGCCGGAACCCCGTGCGCGGAGGTGTACGCAGATGCCTGCACTGGCCGATCACCGGAACGAGATCCGCGACGAGCTCGCACGTCGCCTTTGCGGCGAGTTCGCGACCTTCCCCTCGGACGCGGTGCACCGGTGCGTGGCCGACGTCCAGGCGTGCATGGCCCACCTGGGCCTGGAAGCGACGCCGGCGAGGGTCGAGCGGATGGCGCGTGAGCATCTCACCGGAATCCTGAAGTCGAAGCCGCCCTCTGGGCGGACCCCCGCAGGTGGGGTCGACGGCTGAGCAGCCGGTCACCCGGTCCATGTGACGTGGCGGCGACCCATTCCGGTCTTCGGCCGTGTCCTGGACACCGTCCGCGCCGGATCTGAGAGGGTGGAAGGGTGAGTCCCCGCAGCCGCAGCCGCTCCTCCGGGGACCCGGCCCGGGACGGACCCAAACCCCCGGACGAGGTCTCGGCGATTTTCGACGGCATGCTCAGGCACGCCCGCGAACTGCTCGCCGTCCGCAGCCCCTTGGACGCTGAACTCATCGTCAGCGAAATCCTCGGCTCCTGGTGGGGGCAGCGCATACCTGACGGTGACGTGGAAGAGGTCATTGGCGAGGCCCTGGTCGACTACGCCGCGGCCGCCGGTACTCCGGCCGCGCTGGCGCTGCTCACCGGCATCGCCTACATGGGCACCCCGCGCCAGGCGGCCAAGGCCGAACGCGCGGCACTGGAGCTGATGAGCGAGGGTGTCGCCCGGCCGGGGTGGGCCGACCGGGTGGGAATGGTCGAACCGGAGGCGTGCTTCGCCTCGAGGGACGTCTACGGCGACCAGGACTCCATCGTGTGCACCTACACCTACGGCGGCACCGAAAGGCATGCCCTCGTCATCCTGGTCGATCGCAACAAGGCCGGGGCCGTCCAGCCGTCCGGCGGCCCCTTCGCCCCCGCCGTACGTGCGGGACGGCCTCCGGCGAGCGGGATGGTCAGGGACGCGTGGGTCTCCTCCCGGGTCGACAAGCTGCTCGACCACTGCCGCCGGGAGGGCCGGGACAACCCGCTGATGCGATTCGAGACCCTCGACCCGCGCGATACAAAAGCCTTGCTGCAGAGCGCCCTCGATCTCACCGACGACACCGACGACCCGCCGGTGAACGAGAACTTCGGCTCTTACCACGCGTTCGTCCGAGCGCGTGTGGACATCCTTCCGCCTGGTGGGCGGCTGCCCCAGCCGCCGGTGTACGGGCGCGACAGGCGCGCCACGATCGCGGCCCGGTTCCTCGCCTCGGACGAGGCGGAGGAGCTGTCGGACCTGTCCGCCGCGAGCCGCTGCGTGGACCGGATCATCGACTACGGCTGCGCCCACGACTTCGGCCGGCCGTTGCGGGTCAGCCCGATCAAGTGCGAGATGTTCCTCCTCGACTGGCTGCCGCGAAAGGTCCTCCTCTCCCCATCGGAACAAGAGGCGGTCCCCCACGTCCTGGCCGCATGGGTGCGATGGGCCGGCAAGCGCACGGGGCTGCCCGAAGAGGGCGTCAGGGCGACGCTCGACGCCCTCTGGGACGCCACCGCGAAGTTCGCCGAGGCCTATCGGGACCCGTCCGCATTCGGCCTCGACCGTGAACTGGTCGACCGCCTGCTACCCGACGGCGACCTGGAGGCCCTGCCCCGGCGCGCGTTCGCCCTGCCGTTCCTGTCGGGCACGCACAGGCGCTCGGGACGGCACGGCTTCGTGAACCTGTCGACGCTCGATCCCTCCGACCCCGGCGACCGCCGCGTCATCCTGGAATTCGAGCACCCGGGCGCCGGCGAAGAGCACCTTGACGCGCACGAACGCCTCGCGGAGAGGCTGTGGAACGGCGACCCCCCGCAGCTGTGGGACACCGCCCAATCCCTGCTGGACGTCGGCTATGAACGGCACGAGATCCTGCACAAAATCATCGACGTCCTCAACCGTTCCGGGGACGATCCGGAGGCGCTCCGAGAGGCCCTGCGTGTGCTTCGTCACGAACCACCGCCCGAGTGAACTCCCGGTTTGCGCGCGGCGCTCCCGGCGACAATCATCGGTTCCCGGGCATGGTCTCGCGGGGGCCCGGGGGCGGGCCTCCGGTCGTAGGGAGTGATCTTGTTGGAGTGGTCCGAGTTCGCCCGGCGGCTGGGACGTGAGCTGGCGGGTCTCGAACGGGACACGATCCTCATCGTGCGCGAACGCGATGAGAGCCGTCACTACGTCCAGGCCATGCGCGAGCCCGACCGGCTCTACGCCGAGGCGGTCAGCAACAACTTCCTCGAAGGACCGCTTCTGCTCACCCTGGCCGACGAGGAGGTCATGAGCGACGCGGGCTGGCGCCCGCCCGCCGAGCCCTCCCCGCGCAACTGGTGGACGGAGCTGCCGGAGGCGGGCATGCCAGGCGGAATGCTGAGCGTCACCGGCGGGGACTACTCGCGGCTGGCGGACGTGATGGTCACGGCACTGCGCGACGTCCAGGGCGTCCGGCGCCCGTCCGATCTGGTGTACGAGTCGTTCCACCGGCACGGTACCGGCCTCATAGAGCTGCTCGATTTCGGGATCGACGTGGCCGACCCGTCACGAGTGAACAAGCGCCGCGCGTCGTCGGGCGGTGCGCTGCCGGAGGCGAACCCCTTCCCGGCCGGCCCTCCTCCTGCGAGCGCTCCGATGGCGCTGGAAGAGCAGAAGCCGAAACAGGAGCAGTCGCATCCGCTGGAGCAGAAGCCGCCCGGCATGAGCGCCGAACTTCTCGAACCACGCCTGGCCGAGGCCAAGGCGAACGGCGACAACACGACCTACTTCAGGCTGCTGGCGAGTGCCGACCTGGTACTCCCGGCGACCGCCTCCGCCGTGGAGGACCCCGACCGCGCCGAGTTCCCCACCATCACGATCGGCAGCGGCACCTACGTGACCGTGTTCACCTCGCCGGGCGCCCTGGCGCGCACCGGTGACCGGCACCCGGGCCTGTACCGGCGCACGTCGTTCACGCAGCTCGCGTCCAGCTGGCCCGACCCCGCATGGCAGCTGGCCATCAACTGGGGCCTGCCGAGCGAAGTCCTGCTGGACTCGTCCGTCATCAGCCGCCTGCAGGGCGGCCAGGGCACGGCTCCCGCAGCGGAGCGTGAGGTCGCCAATCCCTACGGGACGGTCGATCCCACCGCGCTGTCCGGGCCGAACCCGGTCGCCGGTGGCTCGGCTCCCACGGTCAACGGTTCGGGCCCAGGCGCGGACCGTCCGCACGACGATTCCCATACGGCGATCGACCCGTACACGGCGGCCGACCTGCGGGCGGCGCTCGAAGCCAGTGCCGCCGAACCGGAGACGCTCGCCCCCGAACCGGAGAGCCTTCCCTCCGAGCCGGTGGCGGCAACCCCTCTCAGCGCGCCTGCGCCCGCCGACAAGGCGACGAGCCGGGCGGCCGCTCCCGCCGAACCTCCTGCCGGCGTCGCGATGCGGCCACCGCACGGCACCCGGCTCTGGCGTTCGACCAGCGAAGAGGACCAGACCCCCCTTGCGATCTACGACGCCATAGGCGGGGTCTGGGCGCCGGTAAGGGCCGACGCCGTTCCGGCTCCACGGACCGAGTGACCCGCCGTTCGGCTACCGTCGAGTACCGAATCGTCGGCCCGCGGACGTGAAAGTGGATCCCGAGTGGACTGGAACGACTTCGCCAAACGGCTGACTCTGGAGCTTTCACGGCTGCCGGTCACATCGTTCCTCATCGTGCAGGGCCCGAGCGGTCTCCCCTATGTCCAGGCCATGCGGTCCGAAGGGGTGCTCGACGCCGAGGCCGTCGGCAGCGCGTTCCTGCCCCGCCCGCTGGCGCCGCGCCAGGAACGGCGGCTGAGGGCGCTCGGATGGGAACCGCCGGACGAGGAAGAGCGCAAGAACTGGTGGGACCGGCTCACCTTCCGTGAACGCGGTGGCCGCGCCTCCAACGAGCTCCTTGAGTCGTGCGCCCTTCTCGCCGGGCAGATGATGGGCGCGTTCCGCGACGTCTACGGCGTCGAGTCCCCACTCGAACTCGTCTATCAGGCGAGCAAGTCCGGCCCTGACGGCGGCCCTCTGGCCTTGCCGGGCCTCGGCCTCCCGCTGGCGGTCCCCGAGGACGAGGGGCGCCCCGCCCGGTCCTCGGCACGTCGTGCGCGGCCGTCCGGGTCCACCCTGGAGACGGCCCTCACCGAAGCCCGGGAACGCGGCGACCAACAGGGCTACCTGGAACTTCTCGCGCGCGCGGTCCTGTACCTGCCGGCGCCCGGCGACCCGGAGGGCGGCGAGCACCAGTTCGCCACGGCCCAGTTCGGCGGCGGCACCTTCGTCCTGGCGTTCACCTCGCCCGAGGCCATGGACCGCTCCCTCCAGGGCCAGGCCGCCCACCACCGGCAGGCATCGCTGGCGGAGCTGTCCAGGCACTGGCCTCATCCGGAGTGGCAACTGGCCGTGAATCCCGGCCTTCCGAGCGCGGGTTACCTGGACGCCAACGCGCTTTTGGAGCCGGAGGCGCCCCGGCCTCCTGCCGCCCCGAAGCCTCCCGCCCCGACGGACGTCCTGGTGGCCGGCCCGTCGCACACACCGTCGTCGCGCACCCCGCGCACGTCCCGCGCCGGGACCCGCGGCACCCGGACGGCCCGAGGCGACGCACCCGAGGCGCGGCGCGCCCCCAAGGCGCCACAGAGACCCGAATCGCCGCCGGCCCACCCGGAGCCACCCCCCGCCGTCGCCGCGCCGTCACGGGCGCCCACAGCCCCGTCCGCGCCGCGCCGGCCGGCTCCCGCTCAGGAGTCTCCGGCGCCGCCGCCGCGCTCCCGTCCCGAGGTGCCTGCGGCCAGGGAGACCCCTGCGGACCCGCAGGGGTTGCCGGTGCACACGCCGCCCAATCCGTCCCGCGAGACGCCAAGCGATCCCAACGGCCTGCCGGTGGCGCCGCTCTACGGCCAGCGTGACCGGGCACAGGCCAAGACCAGGGAACAGTCCATCCCGACCGCCGCACAAACCGACGACACGTCCCAGGTCATGGTGATGCAGAAGGTCGTGCGACCGGAACACGTGCAGCACTATCTGGAGGGCGGCTACGACCTTGTCGCCGGCTACGTGCACCGGCTACAGGATGTACAAGAGATCAGGTCTCCGGCGGCGCTGATCCGGGCGCTGGGGCTGGTGTACGAAGGGTCGCCCTTCTCCCCCGCGGACGAGCAGCTCTTCATGCTCCGCTGGCCGGCGGTGAAGCCCGCTCTGTTCCGGCGTCCGCTCGGCGGTATCGACGAGTGGAGCATGGGCATCATCCCCGGCGGCTGGGTGATCGAGAAGGCGCCGTTCCCCGGGTCGGGGTACGCGCCCGGAGACGGGCCCGCCATTCCCGAGTTCAAGATCGAGAGCCAGCGGCTGCCGCACGGGGCGGAGATGTACCGGCTCGAAGCGCGCGGCACGGAGAGCCTGGCGGCCCAGTACGACGCCGACCTGCGCAGGTGGCTCGTGAAGCTGCCGGGAGGACGCGCATGAGCATCCGGCACGGGTTCTACGCGGGCTGGCGGGGCACCGAGTACGAGGCGAGCCCGGACGGCGACCTTGTGCGGCTCTACGTCGCGCAGCATGCCGACGGGTTCCGGCAGATAGCCCCGGACCGGTACGTCCAGGTGGTGCCGCTGTCCGACGTCGACCATCTCCAGTACGTCACCACGCACTGCATGTGGCGTGGCGAGCCGTTCGTGGTCCTCGGTGAGCACGAAGGCTGGCTGCGGGTGGAGTACAGCGGCGGGAAGGCTCCCGTGGCCGAGCGACTCGGGCTGGAATCGTTCGACCGCGGCGTGTACCAGGCGTGGGCGTCCGGCCATGAAGTCGAGGACCTGCACGAGGAGACCGTCTGAGGCACGCGGATCGGTGGTAGGTCTTGGGCATGGCGGTCATGGACATCAACGCCGACCTCGGCGAGGGGTTCGGCATCTGGGAACTCGGCAACGACGTGGCGCTGCTCGACGTCATCACGAGCGCGAACGTGGCGTGCGGGTTCCACGCGGGCGATCCGCTGATCATGCGCCGGGTGTGCGCGGCCGCCGTCGAGCGCGGCGTGACCATCGGCGCTCAGGTGTCGTACCGGGATCTGGCCGGTTTCGGACGCCGCGAGATGGACGTCGCCGCACCGGAACTCACCGCCGAGGTCCTCTACCAGCTCGCGGCGCTGGACGGCATCGCCCGCACGGAAGGCGGGCGCGTGGCGTACGTCAAGCCACATGGCGCGCTCTACAACAGGATCTCTCGCGACCCTGTGCAAGCCCGTGCGGTGGCCGACGCGGTGCGTGCGTACGATCCGTCGCTGCCCCTGCTGACGCTTCCCACTTCCGCGGTGCATGATGTCGCCGACGGGCTGACCGTGGTGGCCGAGTGCTTCGCCGACCGGGCCTACACGCCGTCCGGCGGGCTCGTGTCCCGCCGGGAGCCGGGGGCCGTCGTCCACGATCAGAAGGCCGTCGTGCAGCGGGCCGTCCGGATGGCCGTGGGCGGCACCGTCGTGGCCGTGGACGGCACCGAGGTCGCGTTGAAGGCCCGGTCCATGTGCGTGCACGGCGACACGCCGGGCGCGGTCGCGCTTGCCCGGTCCGTCCGTTCGGCCCTGTCCGAAGCGGGGGTCGCGCTGGAGCCGTTCGCGTGAGAGTGCTGCGGGCCGGTGGCGCGGCCTTACTCGTGGAGACCGGCGACCTGGCGACGGCGCACCGGCTGAACGCCGCCCTGCGGGACGCCCGGCTGCACGGTGTGGTGGACGTCGTACCCGGGGAGCAGACCGTCCTCGTGGTCGCGGACCCCTCGGCCGACCTCGACCGGCTCGCCGCGCGGATCCCGAAGTTGCGACTGCCCGGCGACGCGGAGGGCGACGTGGACCCGGTGGAGATACCGGTCGTCTACGACGGCGAGGACCTCGACGAGGTCGCCGCCCTCACCGGGCTGTCCCGCGACGAGGTCGTCCGCCGGCATTCCGCGGCCTCGTACACGGTCGCCTATCTGGGGTTCTCCCCTGGCTTCGGCTACCTGTCGGGACTGGACCCGGCGTTGCATGTGGCCCGGCGGGAGTCGCCCCGGACGGCCGTTCCGGCCGGTTCGGTCGCGATAGCGGGGCCGTACGCGGCCGTGTACCCGTCCCGGTCGCCCGGCGGCTGGCGGCTGCTCGGGCACAGCGGGCTGCCGCTGTGGGACGTGACGCGCGACCCGCCGTCCCTGCTCCGGCCGGGCATGCGCGTGCGGTTAGTCCCCGGGGGGCGTTCTTGATCGAGGTCGTCAGGCCCGGGCCGCTGGCGACCGTCCAGGATCTCGGCAGGCCCGGTCACGCCCATCTCGGCGTGCCGCGTTCCGGGGCCGCCGACGAGCGCGCGCTCCGGCTGGCCAACCGGCTCGTGGGCAATCCCGAGGGCGTGGCGGGCGTGGAACTCACCTTCGGCGGCGCGACGCTGCGTTTTCACGAACCTGCTTGGATCGCGGTGGCCGGAGCCCTGGCGCCGCTCAGTGTCGATGGCCGCGCCTACGGGACGCACGCGCCCTGCTATGTGGCGGCCGGCGGCGTCGTCGACGTCGGTACGCCCCGCTCTGGGCTTCGCACCTATCTCGCCGTCCGAGGTGGTGTCACGGTCGATGCGGTTCTTGGGAGCCGCTCGACCGATCTCTTGTCCGGCCTGGGCCCGGCACCACTGGCGGCGGGCGACCGTCTACCGGTCGGTTCCGCCGAAGGACTTGAGGAGATCAACGTCGACATCGCGCCCACGTCACCCATGCCGGAGACACCGGTCCTGCGCATCGTGGCCGGGCCTCGCGACGACTGGTTCACCGACGAAGCGATGGCCACGCTCACGTCCGCGCGGTACGAGGTGTCGACGGACAGCAACCGCGTAGGCGTGCGGTTGGACGGGCCACCCCTCGCCCGCGCGCGCGAAGGCGAACTGGGCAGCGAAGGCATGGTCACGGGTTCTCTCCAAGTGCCGCCCAGCGGGCTGCCCATCATCTTCCTGGCCGACCATCCGACGACCGGGGGCTACCCGGTGGTCGCGGTGCTCGACCCCACCGCGGTGGCCGATGCGGCGCAACTGCGCCCAGGGCAGATGCTCCGCTTCCGTCTCTAGGTCAGCGGCCCCAGGTCAACGGCCACTATGTCAGCGGCGCAGGTGCGGACCAGTCCAGGTGCGAGACATCGTTGAACCCGCGGATCGACGACAGGTCGCCGAGCCTGACGAGCCGCGAGATCGACCCGTTGTCCGGGGCGAGGAACGCGAACGGCCTGGCACCCGTGGCGGACGCGAGCGCCTGCGCGATCACCCCGCCATGTGTGAACACCGCGATCCGGCCGCCCGCGTGGGCCGCCGCCAGCCGGGTGAGGCTCTCCTCGACGCGCCCGGCGAACGCCTCACTCTTCTCCGCTCCCGGAATGACGTCCCAGCGCTCCTCGGCGAACATCCGCTGGGCGACCGGATCGTTCTCGGCGACCATCTTGCGGAACAGTCCGCCCTCCCATTCACCGAGATGGACCTCGCGCAGGCCGGCCTCGACGCGCGGCTCCAGTCCGAGGCGGCGGGCCAGCGGCTCCGCTGTCTCCACTGTGCGGCGCAGGGGCGTCACGTAGACGGCGTCCAGGTTCTCCTCGGCAAGGCGCTCACCGACGCGTTCGGCCTGTTCGCGTCCTTCTGGCGCCAGTTCGGGGTCGCCATGGCCGTCAACGAGCGGGAACGGCCGGCCGGGGCGGGCAGGGGCGGAGGCGCCGTGCCTGATCAGGAGCAGTTCGGTGGCGCCGTCCGGCGGCTTGTACCGCGTCTGCCTGTACTCGGTCGGCTCGTCACGCTCGTCCACGCTGGGCACCCTAGACGACGATTCGACAGCGAGGCTTCACCGGGGTCTCGCAATGAGCAGCGCCGTGTATCAGGACAACAGCGGCCTCAGGCGGTTCACCTCGTCCTTGAGCGGACCAGCGGGAACGTCCTCGAACGCGGTCACCGCCAAATCGCCGTCTTTGGGTTCCCAGACGCCGGCGACCCGTCCCTGGTAGAGGACGACAGGTGAGATCCAACCCGCTGTCCGGCTCACCTGGTTCCTGTGCTCGGCGGGCACCAGATAGGTCGCGCCGGTCCCCGCTCCCAGCACGTACTGGTCGAACGCACCGAGAAGCCGGACGGACGTGGTCGGCTCAGTGTCGAGCAACTCGTCCCTGTGCTCTTCCAAGACGTACATGGGCACGCCTTCGACCTCGACGGTGGCCAACCCATCCTCCGCAGCGGCGAACCACGCCTTGACGTCCCCCTTCCGGTTCTGCTTGCGCATCAACCAGTTGTCGAACATGTCCGGGGTCGCCGGGCCGTGGGCACCGAGGTATCCGTGGATGACGGTGCGGGCGGCGTTCTCCATGGCGGGCAAGCCCGTCCAGCCTGGCAGCCAGTGCGCCGGTGAGGTGAAGGTGACCCTGGTTCCTTGGGACGGCCCGTAGCAGAGCACGCCCCACCACGCGAGCGGCTTGAGGAGCGTCCCCCAGCCGGAGCCGAGCACTTCGGCGAGATGCTGCGAGCCCGTCTCGTCGACCACGGCTTGGGCGAGTTCCTCGCGGGTGAGCGCGGCGCCGCCCGCCAGCGCGTCGGAGGCGGCCGCGGCGATCGCCTCCAGGTCTGCCGGTGTGGCACCGAAATTCCGCTGCCAGCTTGGCTTCTCCCAGTTGCGGACGGCCGAGCACAACACGAGATGGGCGGCGGCCTCGTCCGAGGGCAGAAGATGCAGGGTGCCTCGCGCCGCCCAGGTCTTGACGAGCGTCCTTTCCTGCAGCAGCGCCCCTGCGACCGCACCGGCCGCAGGAGTCCGCTGACGCACCGCGACGGCGAACTCGGCCGCGGACGCGACCTGCGCCTGCACACCCGCGAGTCTCCGGGCGATCTCCAGCGGGGACGCGGCCTCCGCCGTCTCGACGAACTGCCGCCGCATCCGCCAGGCGAGCACCTGATCCCACGTCACCGAAGACATGTCCCGATTACATCGCAGCCCGCCGACACCCGCGCCCGCGGGTGAACGGCGGTCAGGCGAGGCGGTGGGCCAGGTCGTTGAAGGCGTCGCGGACGTCGTCGGTGGTGAGGAGCGTCAGGTCGGCGGCGGTCGCCGCGGAGCCGAGCCGCGCCGCCCGGAGGGCGCGGCATGCGCACGCCTTCTCGTACATGGAGCGGGCGAACCGTCCGTTGCCCAGTTCGTCGATCCGGCCGGTCCCGCAGGCGCGCTGGAACACCAGGGCGAGGTCGTCGAGGGCGCGTTCCTCCCATTGGTCGCCGCCCTGCTCGGCGATGAGCTGCGCGATGCGGAGCAGTTCGTCCGGCCCATAGGACGGGAAGTCCACGCGCACGTCGAAGCGGGAGGCGAGCCCAGGGTTGGACGACAGGAAGCGGCCCATGTCGGCGTCGTACCCGGCCAGGATGATGACGAGGCGGTCCCGGTCGTCCTCGGCACGCTTGAGCAGCGTCTGCACGGCCTCCGCACCGAAGGCGTCACCGCCCGAGTAACCCGCGTTGCTCAATGCGTACGCCTCGTCGACGAAAAGGACCCCGCCCAAGGCCGAGTCGACGATCTTGTTCGTCTTCAGGGCGGTCGCCCCCAGATGCTCACCGACGAGGTCGGCGCGCTGCGCCTCGACCACCTCCGGGCGGGCGAGCAGGCCCACCGCGGCGAAGATGCGGCCGAGAACCCGCGCGACGGTGGTCTTGCCGGTGCCGGGCGGCCCCGTGAAGACGAAGTGGCGGGTCGGGGGCCGGGTGACCAGGCCCTGCTCGTGCCGCATCCTCGCCACCTGCAACTGGGCCGCGATCTCCCGGACCTGCCGCTTCACCGGCTCCAGGCCGATCATCATGTCGAGCGAGGCGAGCGCCTCGTCCAGGGTGGGGGTCTCGGTGTAGCCGCGGAATCGTTCGGTGACCTCGGCGAAGGCGGTCTCGACGTCCTCGGCGCGCACGGTGACCAGGTCGGCGGCGGTGGGTCTGGCCGGTTCTCCGGACGACGAGACGGCTTCCACCACGCGCACGTCCCGCGCGCGCGCCGCCGCCTCGGTCAACGACCTGACGAATCGGCCGTTGCCCAGGTCGTCGATGATGCCGCGCCGCTCGACCTCGTCGAAACGGGCCGCGAGCCTGCCGCGGGCCTCCGCGTCGAGACGGTCCTCGCGGAGGCCGGTGTGGTAGTCAGCGATCTGCAGCAGCTCCGAGGGACGGTAGGACGGGAAGTGCACACGGGTGCCGAACCGAGAGGCCAACCCAGGGTTGGAGTCGAGGAGCTCGGCCATCTGCGCGTCGTATCCCGCAAGGATGATGACGAGGTTGTCGCGGTCGTCCTCGGCACGCTTGAGGAGCGTCTGGACCGCCTCGTCACCGAACCGGTCGGGTTGCCCCTCGGCGGAGTTGACCAGGCTGTACGCCTCGTCGATGAACAGGACCCCGCCCAGGGCGGAGTCGACGAGCCGATTGGTCTTGATGGCCGTCGCTCCCAGGAACTCACCGACGAGGTCGGCGCGGTGCGCCTCGACCAGAGCGGGCTCCGGCAGCAGCCCGAACGCATAGAAGATCTTGGCCAGGACGCGGGCGACGGTCGTCTTGCCGGTACCGGACGGCCCGACGAAGACGAAGTGCCGCATCGGCTTCTCGGTGGGCACCCCCGCGGCGGCGCGCATGTGCGCGGCCTCGATGGAGGCGGCGATGGAACGGACCTGCCGCTTGACCGGCTCCAGCCCGATCATGTTCTCCAGTTCCGCGAGCGCGTCCGCCACCGAGATGTCCGGCGACCCGTCCGTCCGTCGTTCCGGTGGCGCAGGGCGTTCGGGTACGGCCACGGCATCTGCGGCCTGTGCGGTGGCGCGCTGGTCATGAATTCCTTGCGCAGCCGCCGTGCCGCTGTTGCCGGTACCGCCGTCCTCACCGGAGCCGCGCCGGTCGGGCTTGGCCGGACGGTCCGGCCGTTCGGGCTTCGGCCCCGTCATGCCGTCCCCCTTCGGGCTCGCCTGTTCCTGCACCCACCCCGTCTCGTAGGCCTCTGCGGGGACCGTGCGCCTTGCCCTGTCCCAGCGGTAGGCGAGAACGGCCAGTGCCGCCGCCCAGCCAGGCGCCACGCTCGCCTCCGGAAGCGGATTGACGGCCGCGGCCGACGTCACCCCCGCTGCCGCCAAGGCCAGGAGCGCCGTGCGCCACGGCGCGTATCCGCGCAAGCGGAAGGCGACGAACGCCACGGGCAGGGCGAGGACCCCGAGAAGCAGTGCCGGGCTCAGGTACGGCGGGCTTCCCTTGTCGGGGTAGAGCCCGCCCAAGGGCACCGATAGTGCCAGCCAGGACGCGATGACCGCGACGACGGCCATCCCCGTCGGCGAGCGCAACATCAGGTGAAGGACGACCAGCAGGATCACCGTGAACGCCGCCGCGCCGACGATCGGCCCCTCCAGCACCACGGTCGCCGACAGCACGAGCGCGGCGAGCAGCAGAGCGCCCAGGAACCTCAGTCCAGGAGTGACCTGGAAGTAGCGCCACCTTAGGCGCTCGAAAAGATCCCGCGCCGCGGCGCCCCTCGCCGGGCGGGAGCGGGACCTGCCGAACAAAGTCATCAAGAGCGAGTAAAGCGCAGGACCGCCCGGAACGGGACTCCCCGCGCCCGGTTCGTTGAGTCACGCCAGTCCGGCCTGGTGCTGAGCTAGGCGCGCCTCGCTCCCGAGACCAGGACATTTGTACTGTCCAGAAGTGGATGTTCGGCTCTGCAACCGACATCGGCCCGCGCATAGCGTGTCCACGTGAACGAGGAGAACCGCAAGTGACCCCCTGGAAGGGCACCCCGAAGCGACGTGTTCCCGACCTGGACTTGGAGCATCTGGACAGGCACGGTCCGGGTGGGCTGGTGTTCGTGTTCTGGCTCGTCATCCTCGTATGGCCGGTCTGGGACATGGTGAAGGGGCGGACCCATCCGCTGTGGCTTGCGGCCTTGACCCTGGCCCTGTTCGCGCTCCTTCACTCTGCGGTCGTCCGTACGGCGTTCGATGGGCGCTACCCGATGCGCGTGCCGATCGCGTTGCTCGTCGCCCAAACGGGCGTCGCTTCTGCGGGCGCCCTGGCCTTCCAGGGACGGTGGTACACCCTGTTCCCGCTGGTCGGGCTCGCCGCCGGGGTCGTCGTGGGACACATGCCCCGCAACTCGAAGGGACCGGAGCTGCACATGCTCATCGGCATCGGCTCGGTCTCGTCCCTGAGCGCCCTGATCGGCTGGGCGAGCGGGGAGGACGGCGGCGCCCTGGCCGCCAACTGGTACGGAACCGTGACGGCGGGGATCGTCACCGCGGTCTTCCTGCGGCTGTCCATCGTGATCGGGCTGCTGCGCGACGCCCGGGAGCAGCTCGCCGAGGCGGCCGTGGCGCGCGAACGGCTCCGGTTCTCCCGTGACCTGCACGACCTGCTCGGCCACACGCTGTCGCTCATGGTGGTCAAGGCGCAGGCCGTCCGCCGCGTCGCCGAACGCGATCCCGCGGTGGCCGCCGAACAGGCCGCCGACATCGAGACCGTCGGGCGCAAGGCCCTGGAGGAGGTCCGCCAAGCCGTCAGCGGCTACCGCGGCCGCGGGCTGGCCGAAGAGCTGGACGCCGCCCGGATGGCACTGGCCGACAACGGCGTGGACGTCTCCGTCCGGCGTACGGGCCCGCCACTGCCGTCCCAGCCGGACGCACTGCTCGGCTGGGCGGTGCGTGAAGGGGTCACCAACGTCATCCGGCACAGCGACGCCGGCCGTTGCGAGATCACGCTCCGGAGCGGCGATGACGGCGCCGTCCTGGAAGTGAAGGACGACGGAACCGGAAAGGGCGGAATCGGCGGATCAGGCGGTCACGGTCTGCGCGGCCTCTCCGAGCGGATGGAGGCGGTCGCCGGCACCGTCCAGGCCGGCCCGGCGCCGGACGGCGGCTTCCTGCTCACCGTCACCATCCCCGTCACGGCGGCCTTGGACGCCGGTGGACAATGAGCCACGTGATCAAAGTTCTGCTCGCCGAGGACCAGGGCATGATGCGCGGCGCGCTCGCGCTGCTGCTCGGCCTGGAAGAGGACGTCGAGGTCGTCGCCCAGGTCGGCGACGGTGCACAGGCCCTGGCCGAGGCGCTGCGGACGGAACCGGACGTCGCCGTGCTCGACATCGAGATGCCCGGGCGCAGCGGCCTGGACGTCGCCGCCGACCTGCGCCGGGAGCTGCCCGCATGCAAGGTCCTGATCGTCACCACCTTCGGGCGTCCCGGATACCTGCGCCGCGCCATGGAGGCGGGTGCGAGCGGGTTCCTGGTCAAGGACGGACCCATCGAAGACCTGGTCGCCGCCCTGCGACGTGTCCTGGCGGGTGAACAGGTCGTGGATCCCGCGCTGGCCACCGCCGCGCTGTCGGTGGGGCCGAACCCGCTGACCGAGCGGGAACGGGACGTGCTGACCGCCGCGGCGGACGGGGCGACCATCGCCGACATCGCCGGGCGCCTGCATCTCTCGGAGAGCACCGTCCGCAACTATCTGTCCGCCGCGATCGGCAAGACGGGGGCGCGCAACCGCATCGAGGCGGTGGGCACCGCGCGCCACAACGGCTGGCTGTGAACGGCCGCCTCCGGGCATGCGGGGCGACGCGCCCCTACGATCGGTTGCGCAGGCCGTTTCGCCGTCCGAAGGAGACCTCTTGACCGACTCCACCGGTGCCCTCCCCGGGTTGGTCCCCTCTCCCGCCACCGCCAAGAGCGCGCCGCGCGCCGCGGGCTACGAGATCGAGGACGAGCTGCGGGCCGCACCGTCCGGGAGCGGCCGTCCGGTCGTGATCGCGGGGGTGGACGAGGTCGGACGCGGCGCCTGGGCGGGGCCCGTCGTGGTGTGCGCGGCGGTCACCGACCTGAGCCCGCCTCCGGCCCTGCCGGGACGCGGGAAGAAGACGATCGCGCTGACCGACTCCAAGCTCCTCACGGAGGCCCATCGCGAGTCGTTCGCCGGGATCCTCCCCGGCTGGCTCGCCGGGCACGCCATCGGCGCGTCCAGTCCGCAAGAGATCGACGAAGTGGGCATGACCGAGGCGCTGAAGCGCGCCGCCGTCCGCGCTCTGGAATCGCTGCCCGTACGGCCCGACGTGGTCATTCTCGACGGCAAGCACGATTTCCTCAGCCGGCCCTGGCGGGTCCGGTGCGAGATCAAGGCGGACCAGAGGTCGGTCACGGTCGCGGCCGCCTCCGTCTTGGCGAAAGTCCACCGCGACCGGCTCATGGCCGACCTCGACGGCGAATTCCCCGGTTACGGGTTCGCCGACAGTGCCGGGTACCCGTCGCCCGTCCACCAGAACGCTCTGGAAGAGCACGGGCCGACGCCGCACCACAGGCTTTCGTGGTCCTATCTGGACGGCCTTCCACGCTGGCGGCACATGAAGAAGCACCGTGACCCGCTCGCCGGAGAAGGGCAGCTCAGCCTGCTGTGAGCCGGCCCCGCGCGCGTCCAGGAGTCATCTCCGATGACCCGGGTAAGGCGGCAGCAACGGGAGGTGGATGCCATGGATGCCGTTGTCAAGAAGCTGCTGCACGAGTCGGGTGAAACCTTCGCCGAGGAGGCCGGCATACCGCTGAAGGACCAGCCGGCCGCTCTGTTCAAGCTGCTCGTCCTGGCCAACCTGCTGAGCGCGCGCATCTCGTCGGAGATCGCACTCGCCGCCGCCCGCGAACTGTTCGACGCGGGAGGCGGGACGGCGCGCGGGATGAGCAAGCTGACGTGGCAGGAACGCGTCGACGCGCTCGGACGCGGTCACTACGTCCGCTACGACGAGAGCACCGCGTCCCGGCTGGGTGACATGGCGGAGATGGTCCAGGACAAGTACCAGGGCGATCTGCGCCGGCTCGCCATCGAGGCGGAGCGCGACCCCAAGAAGGCGGCGGATCTGCTGCAGGAGTTCCCCGGCGTCGGCCCCACCGGCGTGGACATCTTCTGCCGCGAGGCGCAGGCCATCTGGCCGTGGCTCCGCCCCTACGTCGACGACCAGGTGAAGAAGGGCGCCGAGCGGCTCGGCCTGCCCACCGACACGGACGAGCTCGCCTCCCAGGTGCCGGACAAGGATCTGGCCCGGCTGACGGCGGCGCTCGTCCGGGTGGCCCGCGACAAGAAGCTCGCCGAGCACATGAAGGCCGCGTGACCGCGGGCCACCCTGGCCGTTCCGGTCGGCCGCCGTCAGTCCTTGCCGCGTGAGGCGACCCACTCCAGGTTCCAGTTGTACGCCTGGTCGACCGTCATCTTGCCCCAGCGCGGACGGCCGGGCGGCGGGAGGACGAACCGGCCCTCACGGCGGACGACCAGTTCGCCGTTCACGTTCTCGATGAGGGCCAGGACGGCGTCACGGGACGCGTCGGTGCAGTCGTCCATGCGCATGTCGATCGGGGGCGCGCCCACCGGGAACAACGTGGCGACCGCGTCCAGGCCGCGGAAGTCGTTGGCGCCGTCGTAGATCTCCGCGAACACCAGGATCCGCTTGAAATCCGCCTTGTGGTCGAGGTTGATGTGGAGGTTCTCCCCCGTCTCGACGGCACCGGTGCGGTCGTCCTTGTCGAGCTTGATGAAAGGCGGACGGTCCAGCGCGCCCATGTCGCCGAGCGCGTGGATGATGCCCTTGCGGCCGTCCTGCAGCTCCCACAGGCAGCACAGGTCGAGGTCGAGGTCGACGCCGCGGCGGCGCTTGCCGAGCAGTCCCTTGGCGACGCCCTCACGTGCGGTCCAGTTGAGGTTGACGCGCATGTGGCCGGTCGTCGCGCCGTGCTTGGTGAGCGACACCGACGGCGCGTTCTTCGTCAGAGAGATCTTGCCGCCCGGCTGCTGCTGTTGCGGCGGCTGCTGAGGCTGTTGCGGCGCGTACTGCCCGGGCGGGGGCGGGGTGTACTGGCCGGGAGGCGGAGGGTACTGGCCTGGAGGCGGCGGAGGCGCGTACTGGCCGGGGGGTGGCGTGTACTGACCGCCGGGAGGTGGCGGGGGTGGCGTGTACTGGCCGCCCGGGGGCGGCGGTGGCACGTACTGGCCTCCGGGCGGCGGAGGCGGCGCGTACTGCTCCTGCGCGGGCGGAGGCGGCGCTTGCGGCTGCGGGGGTGCCGGCGGTGCCTGCGGCTGCGGGGGTGCGGGCGGGGGCGGGGGCGGGGCCGCCTTGCCGGGGTCGTCCACCGAGATCCCGTAGTCGGTGGCCAGGCCGGCGAGACCCGAGTCGTAGCCCTGGCCCACCGCACGGAACTTCCACGTACCCTGGCGGCGGTAGAGCTCACCGAGCACGAACGCCGTCTCCGAGGTGGCGCCCTGGCTGTCGAACCGGGCGACCTCCGTTCCGGCCGCCGCGTCCACGACGCGCACGTACAGCCCCTGGAACTTGCCGAACGTCCCGCCGTCCGAAGACGCGGCGATGACGATCCTGTCGATGGCGGGCTCGACCCTGTTCAGGTCGACGGACAGGACGTCCAGAACGGTCGGCCCCTGCTGCTTGCCTTCATGCCTGACCGCGCCGGACCCGTGCGCCGGCTGGTTGTAGAAGACGAAGTCGTCGTCCGACCGCACCTTGCCGGTGTCCGCCAGCAGGAGCGCCGACGCGTCCGCGTCGGGTACGCCGGGGCCACCCTGCCAGCCGAGCTCGACCCGCACCGAGGGAACCGGCACCGCGGTGTTGGCACCCTTCTGCATCGACATGAACGCTCCTCATCATCGACCGATGTCACCAACCTACGGGCAGACGTACGGCCCCCGCGACCTGCCGTCATGAGAGGAGGACGCACGACGGCGTCGGTGAGTTCCGTCCGATACCGCGCGGGCCTCAGCCGGCCAGATCGGTGGGCGGCGCACCCGGAAGCGGCGCCGGTTCGGGAGTGCGAAGGCCGTCCAGGACGATCCGCAGGTTGCGGTCCCACTGGTGCTCGCCCGCGTGCAGGCCCACCGTGTGGTCACCGGTGGAGACGGAGACCAGCAGGAACGCGACGTCCTGCCATGTGATGTCCGCGCGCATGGCCCCGGCGCCCTGGGCCCGCTCGACGAGCAGGCGGATCCGCTCGCGCAGTTCCGCGCGCGCGTGGTCGAGGGTGCCGCCCAGCACGTCGTTGATGTCGCACAGTTCGTTGCGGAGTCTCGTGTAGGCCGCGGCGAAGCCGCTGAAGCCCTCCCACGGGTCGGGATCGGCGAGTCCCTCGTCGCCCTTCGCGACGATCTCTTCGAGGATCTCGGCCATGACGGCCTCCAGGAGTGCCTCCAGCGTGCTGACCCGCCGGTAGAACGTCCCGACGCCCACCCCGGCGCGGCGCGCGATCTCGTGGGCGGTGATCTCACCGCCCATCTCGCCGGCCGCTTCCCGGGCCGCCTCGACGAGACGCTCCACGTTGCGTCTGGCGTCGGCGCGGGGACGCCGGCCGGAGCCGTCGTCCAGCAGCCGGTCCACGGCGCTCTTGGTGCTGCGCATGAACCCGATTCTAGCCATAAGCGGACTCATGGCGTCCGATTTAAGTGGACAACTCGCGTCCGGTTGCACTAGCGTTCCTCGAAGCGGACGCGAGTTGTCCGTTTAACGAAGGGATTGATCATGGAATCGAGACCCGCGGGCTCCTCCGCCCTGAAGATCACCGCACTCGCCGCGGGATTCGTGATGGCGGGCGTGGACGCCACGGTGATGCAGATCGCCGGGGCGACGATCCAGGAGCGCCTGGACGCCTCCCTGAGCCGGCTCACCTGGGCCGTCGACGGCTACGTGCTGACGTTCGCGGCCCTGTTGATGCTGGCGGGCGGTCTCGCCGGCCGGCTGGGCGCGCGGAGGGTCTACCTGTCGGGCATGGCGGTCTTCTTCACCGCCTCCCTCGCCGCCGCCCTCGCCCCCACCGTCGACGTGCTCATCGCGGCCAGGCTCGTCCAGGGCATGGGCGCGGCGCTGTTCATGCCGAGTTCGCTGGCGCTGCTCGTCCAGGCGTTCCCCGATCCGCGCCGGCGGACCCGTGTGCTCGGCCTGTGGTCGGCGATCGTGGCCTCGGCCGTCGCGCTCGGCCCGACGATCGGCGGTGTCCTCGTGAGCACGCTCGGCTGGCGGAGCATCTTCCTGATCAACCTGCCGCTGGGCATCGCGGGCATGGCGCTGACCCGCCGATTCATCGCGGCGGCCCCGGGGCGTCCCGCCCCGCTGGCCGTTCCCGGGCATGCCGCGCTGATCGCCGGTCTCGGCGCGCTCAGCTTCGCGCTGATCGAGGGACCGCACCTCGGGTGGGCCTCGCTCCCGGTCCTCGCCGCGATCCTGGTCGCCCTGGCCACCGCCGTCCTGCTGCCCCTGAGAGAGCGCGGCGCCCGCACGACCGTCATGCCCTGGGCGATGTTCCGCAGCCCGCGCTTCACCGGCGCCAACGCGGTGGGATTCCTGTTCAACGCCGCCCTCTACGGCACGCTCTTCCTGGTCGGGCTCTACTTCCAGCACGCCGCGGGCTCCGGCCCGCTCCGCGCGGGCCTGCAGATCCTGCCGCTGACGATCTTCATCCCGCTCAGCAACCTGGCCTTCGTGCGCCTGTCCGCGCGCATCGCGGGCGGACCGCTGCTCACCGCCTCCCTGCTGCTCGCGGCCGCGGCCTCCTTCACGCTGACCACCATCACGCCCGCGAGCCCCTACTGGACGACGGCCGCCGCCCTCGCCGTGACCGGCATCGCGGGCGGCATCACCTCCCCCGCCATGACCGCCGTGATGGTCGACGCGGCGGGCCCTGAGAACGGCAACATCGCGGGTTCCGTCCTCAACACGGGCCGCCAGATCGGCACACTGATCGGCATCGCCGTCATCGGCGCCGTCCTGGGCGCGTCGTCCGGCTGGACGACCGGCGCCGAGATCTCGTTCTCCCTGATCGGAGCCGCCTACATCGCCGCCGCCCTCGCGGCCTGGCGCCTCATCACCCGTCCCGAACGAGCCGCACGCCGCCTCCGGCACTCCCGGCCCGAAACCGCAGTGGCATCCCCGCAGCAGCCGCGGAAGACAGTGCCACACCTCGACGGCTGATGCAGGGGTCAGGGGACTCGGGCGGTCCAGTCAGAGGTGCTGAACTTGTCCGTCACGTACTTCTGGGCCAGGCGGAGTTCGTCCTCGCTCACGCCGTCATCGGTGAGGCCGTAGCGGCCGCGGAAGTGGGCGATCATGCGGTCGATGATCTCCTCGCGGGGAAGGCCGGTCTGGCGGCGCAGCGGGTCCACGCGCTTGACCGCGCTGGCGATCCCCTTGTCGGAGATCTTCTCCCTGCCGATCCGGAGCACCCGCAGCATCTTGCCCGCGTCGATGTCGTACGCCATGGTCACGTGGTGCAGCACGGCGCCCGCGGCGAGCCGCTTCTGCGCCGCACCCGCGATCTTGCCCTGGTCGGAGGTGATGTCGTTCAGCGGCTGGTACCACGCCTTGATCCCGAGTTCGCCGAGCGCGCCCAGCACCCAGTCGTCGAGGAACGCGTAGCTCTCGGCGAACGACATGCCCGCCACCAGCGTCTCCGGCGCGTACAGCGAATAGGTGATGGTGTTGCCCGGCTCGATGAACATCGCGCCCCCGCCGCTGATGCGGCGGACCACGTCCACGCCGTACGTCCCGGCCGCCTCGGCGTCGACCTCGTTGCGCAGCGACTGGAAGCTGCCGATGACCACCGCGGGCGACGCCCACTCCCACACCCGCAGCGTCGGCGGGCGGCGTCCCGCGCCGACCTCCTCGGCGAGGACCTGGTCGAGCGCCATGTGCAGGGCGGGCTCCTGAGGCGGCTCATGGATCAGCCGCCAGTCATGGTCACGCCAGTCGGACGCCCGCGAGACGGCCCGCCGCACCGCGATGCCCACCGCCTCGGCGGTGATGCCGAGCATCACCGTGTTCCGCGGCAGCCCCGCCTGCACCCGGACACCGATCGCCCGGGCGTCGAGCCCCGCCGGCAGACCGTCCAGGGCGGCGTTGATCGCCTCCAGGGCCTCGTCGGGCTCCAGGAAGAAGTCGCCGCTGATCCTCGGTCCGCGCAGCAGCCCGTCCACCACATCGACGTCGGCGACGACGAGCTTGCCGCCGGGAACCTTGTACTCACCGTGCATCACGTAGACCTGAACCCCGCCGCGCCGCACTCGATTCCGGGGGTCTCCCCAGGCATCGGCGAGCACGCGTGTCCGGAAGCGGGTGGCGGGCACGGTGCGGTGACCGGGTGCGCGCCCGCTACTGTTCCGGAAGCCGAACCACTGGAGGGGGCATGCCGAAACCGGGGAGGCCGGTCCGCGGCTCGACCAGGGGCCGTCCGCTCATGGCGGCCCTCGACCTCTTCGGGCGGCGCTGGACGTTGCGCGTCATCTGGGAGCTGCAGGACGCCCCGCTCGGCTTCCGCACCCTCCAGCAGCGTTGCGACGACATGTCGTCCAGCGTCCTCCGGCAGCGTCTCCTCGAACTGATGGATGCGGGCCTCGTCCAGCAGACCCCGGAGAACCGGTACGCCCTGACCACGCTCGGCCGGGACGCCCGCGAGGCGCTTCGCCCGCTGTCGCACTGGTCCGACCGATGGGCCGAGGCACTGGACACGGAGGCACCGGACGCCGGGGCACCGGACACCGACCTCGACTGACACCGAGGCCTTGCGCTTCTATTTTCGAAGCAGCACACTGCTTCTATTATCGAAGCATCGGAGAGGAGCGCCATGCCGCGCATCGCGCCGCTCGACCCCCCGTACGACCCCGAGATCGCCACGGCCCTGGCCAAGTGGATGCCGCCCGGCGTGGCGCACGACCCGCTGACCCTGTTCCGCACCCTGCACCGGAATCCGGAACTGGCGTCCCGCATGCGCGTCCTCGGCGCCGGACTGCTCGCCCACGGCCGGCTCCCCGACCGGGACCGCGAGATCGTCATAGACCGCACCTGCGCCCGCGCCGGCTGCGAGTACGAATGGGGCGTCCACGCCGCGACGTTCGGCGAGGCCGTCGGGCTCGCCGACGAGCACCTGCGGGCGACCCTGTCCGGCGCGGAGGCCCCCTGGTCACCGAGGGAACGGCTCCTGATGGCGGCGGCCGACGAACTGTACGACTCCGCCCGGATATCCCGCACCACGTGGGACGCTCTGGCCGAGCACTACGACGAACCGCAGCTCCTGGAGCTCCTGGTGCTCGCCGGCTGGTACCGGACCATCAGCCAGCTGATCAACACACTGGAGATCGACAACGAGTCCTGGGCCCCCGGCTTCCCCGCCCCCCTCGCGGTTCGTGGTGGGCGGCCGGGGCATCGTTGAGGGACGGCGTCGCTGGGAGGGCGGTTCGGTGAGCAATCTTGATGTCAGCCCTAAGCCGGTCGAGTGCGGAGGACGGGACGATGTGCCTGGACGGCCGGTCCACGAGCTGCTCCCGCCCCGGCGCGTTCCCCTGGGGGAGAGCACGGTCGTCCGGCGGCTGCTGCCCAGCCTCGGACGGCGCATGGTGGGCGCCTGGTGCTTCGTCGATCATTACGGGCCGGACGACATCACCGGCGAGCCCGGCATGCAGGTTCCGCCGCATCCGCACATCGGGCTGCAGACGGTGAGCTGGCTGCACGGCGGCGAGGTGCTGCACCGCGACAGCCTGGGCAGCCTGCGGACCGTCCGGCCGAGGGAACTCGGGCTGATGACGTCGGGCCGCGGGATCGCGCATTCGGAGGAGTCGCCGCGCGGCCACGGCCCGGTCCTGCACGGGGCTCAGCTCTGGGTGGCGCTCCCCGACTCGGACCGCGGCACGGACCCGGCGTTCGAACATCATGCCGACCTGCCCGTCGTGGACGGTCCCGGGTTCAGCGCCACCGTGATCCTCGGGGAGCTGGACGGCGCCGCGTCCCCCGGCACGGTCTTCACCCCGATCATGGGTGCGGACCTCGCCCTGCGGGACGGGGCCGGCGTGCGCCTGCCCGTCGACCCGGACTTCGAGTACGCGGCGCTCACGATGTCCGGGATCACGGAGGTCGACGGGATGCGCGTGGAGCCCGGTTCGATGCTGTACCTGGGTTCCGGCCGCCGCGAACTGCCCCTGAGAGCCGATGGTGCCAGCGGTCTCGTGCTCCTCGGAGGCGAACCGTTCGAGGAGAGGCTCGTCATGTGGTGGAACTTCGTCGCCAGGACGGGTGAGGAGATCGCACGCGCCCGGGAGGACTGGATGGCGGGCGACCGCTTCGGTGCGGTGCACGGCTACGACGGCGCGCCTATCCCCGCTCCCGCGATGCCCGCGACGCCTCTGAAGCCCCGTGGACGCGCCCGCTGAGACGGTGGTCGTGGAGGGATCTCATCAGGACGCCCAGCATCAGCCCCCCGCCGACGATGGCGAGACCGTGGACGACCGCCGCCACGGCCGGATACTCGGCGGGCGTGTAGCCGCCCGGGCGGAGGAGTAGCACCGCCAGCTTCCAGCCGCCCCACGCGAACAGGGAACCCGACGCGGTGAAGCCCAGCGTCATCGGCAGCCAGACGGGCAGGTTCGGCCGCGCGGAGGCGACGGCCAGGACGCTCCAGACCCCGAGGAGCGCCCAGAGCGCTGAGTCTCCCAGCAGGAGCCGCACGTTCTGGTCGAGGAGGTCACGGTGTGCAGGGGCCAGGCCGAGGGTGCCGCCGCCTGACCAGTACGTCCAGAGGGCGGCCGGGACGACGGTGACCGCGGCCGCCGTGCGCGCCCGCCGGACGGCGGTCCGCGGACGGCCGGCGAGACGTCCGAGGAAGGCCGCCGGCCAGCGCTCCCGCATGTAGATGGGGAGGGCTATGGCGACGCCCACGGCCATGCCGGTGAAGCCGATGCCGATGAGCATCAGTTCCCAGGAGGGGACCGAGTCGCCGCCGTCCCCACCGGCGCTCTCCCCATCGCCGCCTAGTACGGCACTGACCACGCCGTAGGGCATGAGTGGAACCAGGAATCCGCACCCCACCCAGGTGAAGAAGACCAAGGGCGCGGTCGGTATCCGCCATTTCCGGCCTTGAGCCAAGACGACGCCCAGCGCGATCCCGGTCGCGGCCATGCCGACGGTCACCACGTTGAGCACGACCCAGTCCGGGCCGCCGAACTCCGCCGGGACGCTGCCGAGCAGTGCGGCCGCCACCCAGACGATCTTGACGGCCAGATACAGCGACAGCGACGCGGCGGCGCCGTACCCGGCGAGCCGCCGCACCGCGTTCCAGCCCGGCCCGACGGCTCCGGGCAGCTGAGGCGTTTCCGTCATGATCGGAGCCTGTCGTCCGCCGCCCGGACGGCGCCTCCCCCGCACGGGTCGTCCGCCTCCCCCGTGCGGCCGAGAGCCGGCCCTAGCGGTCGGCGGGGAGGAACTCGTCGAGGGCGCCGGCGACCAGGTCGGGACGTTCGAGGGTCTGCATGTGAGGGGTGCCCGGGAGCTCCCGGTAGGTCGAGCCGGGGATGCGTTCGGCGATACCGGACATGATCTCCGGGGTCGTCGAGGCGTCCAGCTCGCCCGCGAGCACCAGCGTCGGGAAGTCCTCCTTGGCGAGGCGGCCCTGGACGTCCACGCCCCTGAAGGCCCGCCAGGCCGCGGCCCAGTCCGCGCCGTCGAAACGGCGGATGTGCTCCCGCGCGTACCGGACGCCCCACGGGTTCGTGGCGAGTGCGGCGGGCGTGAACCAGCGCGTCAGCGTCGGGACGACCTGCGCCTCCATTCCGTCGACCTCCCCGGAACGGGCGCGGCCCTCGAACGCGTCGAAGGCGTGGTCGGTGGTCGCGAGCAGGGCCAGCGACGCGACGCGTCCGGGTGCGCGGACGGCGGCCGTCTGCGCGATGCCGCCGCCCATCGACAGGCCGACTATGTGTGCGCGGTCCACGTCGAACGCGTCGAGGACTCCGAACATGTCCGCCGCGAGGTCGTCCATGGTGAACGGACGGGGCGCGCCCGCGGCCGCGCCGTGTCCGCGGAAGTCGTAGGCGAAGACTCTCCGGCCGTTGGAAAGCCGTTCCATGACCGGCTCCCACATGCGCCAGTCCACGCCCAGGGAATGCGAAAGAATGACCGCTGGTCCGTGGTCGCCCTTCTGCGCGACAACGGTCTCGTGGTCGGCGAGCACGACGCGGTGCATCCGCGGCGGGTTCGGAATGCCCTGCTCATCCAGAACGCCTTGGACGACGGCGAGTGCGTCGAGCGCGCGTGGGAAGCCCGCATAAACCGAGAGGTGCTCGCAAAGGGCCAGCAGTTCGGACGGCTCGACCCCCTGCCGAAGCGCCCCGCGCACATGGCCGGCGAGACGGCCTTCGGCGCCCCCCAAGGCGGCGATGACGGCGACGGTGGCGAGTTCACGCGTGCTGCGGCCGAGTTCAGGACGGGCCAAGGCGCCGCCGAACGCACCTTCCACGACGGCCTCGAACATCTGCGGGGATGTTCGGAGCACCTCAGGTAGTGCCTCCTCGGGCTTTCTTCCCATCAGTCCCTCGTACTCTCGTCGTCCACGCTCACCACGGTTCATGTCGTGCTCCTTTTCAAGAAGTCCGCGTTAGGCGGAACACGACAATCTTCATGCCGCTACAAGCTAGATGTCCAAGACTTAATGAAGCTGTCGGTCATATCAATCACTTATCACCCAGCGCGGGCCATGGTCCGGCCGAGACGAGATCCGGACGGCCCGCCATGAAGTCGATGAAGGCGGCCAGGGCGGGGCCTGGCCGGCGTCCCGCGGGCCAGGCGAGCGACGGAGCCCAGACCGGTTCCGGGTCGAGCCGGACGACGCCGACCGGCTGCCCCGGTTCCTCGGCGACGGAACGCGGGACGACGGCCGCGGCCAGCCCCACGCTCGCCATGGCCCGCGCGGTGCTGTACTCCCGGGTCTCGAACCGGATCCGCGCGGTCGCGCCCGCGTCCGCCAAGGCCGACAGGACGATTTCGCGGATCACCGAGCCGGGCGGGTAACAGACCAGGTCGGTGCCGTCCAGCACCGGGACGGGCACCCTGTATCTGCTCGCGAGCGGCGCGGACTCCGAGGTGATGAGGACGAGGGGTTCCTCCCCGAGCGGCAGGGAGTCGAGCCGCCGCCCCTCCTCCTGCGGCGGCAGCCGGACGACGGTCGCCGCGTCGAGCCGTCCAGCGTGCAGGCCCGCGACCATCTCCTCGGTGTTCATCTCCCGCAGTTCCACATCGATCGCCGGATACTCCCGGGAGAACTCGGCGAGCAGGCGGGCGAGCCTCGCGGTCAGCCCGCGGGCGCCGCCGAGGCGGATGCGTCCGCGCGTGCCCTCCGCCCAGCCGCGCATCTCGTCCTCGACCGCCGCGATGTCGGACAGGATCCGTTCGGCGTGCTCCAGCAGGGCGGACCCGGCCGGGGTCAGCTCCACCCGGTGGTTGTTCCGTTCGAAGAGCGCGATGCCGAGCTGCCGTTCGAGCTTGCGGATCTGCTGGGACAGCGCGGGCTGCGCGATCTGCAGTGCCTCCGCCGCCCGGGTGAAGTGCAGCTCACGCGCGACGGCCCGGAAGTATTCGAGCTGGCGAGAACCCATCATGCATTCAGCATCTCACCACGACCGAACGTCATGCATTGATCGTCTAGCCGAACTCACGTGGCCATCGCCTAGGTGCGTACCCGCAAAGGTGTTAACAGAGGGGTAACGGGCCACTCACGACACTCCCGTTCATGCATTCCGAGGCAGGGCCGCGCCCATGAAGCGCGCGGGGCTTCTCATAACCGCGACGCTCACAGCGGTCGCGATACTCACGGCCGGTTCCACGAGGGTCGCCCGCGAACCGGCCGCCGTCCCTACGATTGCCACGACGACCCCGACTCCGAGGCGGCAACCGACGGCGCCCACGTTCACCGAGTCCGAGCGCGACGCACTCACCCGCGCGATCCGCCGATATCTCGACGGCAGACCCGTGCATCTCTCGGTGTCAGTGCGCGATCTGACGACCGGCCTCTCGTACTCCTATGGAAAGAGCCTGCGCACCGCGACGGCCAGCATCGTCAAGGTCGACATCGTGATCGCGCTGCTCCTCCAGGCCCAACGGGAGGAACGCGGCCTCACGTCCGCCGAGAAGGCCCTGGCCGAACGCGTGATCACGGTCAGCGACAACGACGCCGCCACGGCGCTCTGGCATTCGATAGGCGGCGCGGACGGCCTGGCATCCGCCAACAGGAAACTGGGCCTGCGCGACACCGAACCCGGCCCGGGCGAGTCCTGGGGCTCGACGACGACGAGCGCGGCCGACCAGATCCGGCTTCTGGCCGCGCTCGCGTCCGGGAAAAGCCCGCTGCATCCAGCGAGCCGCCGCTACCTCCGCCACCTGATGCGGAACGTGACGCCGGAACAAGCATGGGGAGTGAGCGCGGCGGGAACCGACGCCGAAGTGAAGAACGGCTGGCTTCCCCGCGAGAGGCATGGCGGCGCCTGGACGGTCAACAGCATCGGCATCGTCCGGCGGGACGGCCACACCTTCCTGCTCGCCGCCGTCTCCGAACGCGACGGCACGATGCAGAGCGGAGTCGAGGCCATCGAGCACACCGCCGAGACCGTGACAGCAGCCCTCGCCCGCGCCTCCCGCGACACCTGAACAGGCCCCTTCACCTGCGACGTTCGCGATATCCGCACAAGGGCGGTCATACTCTCCGTCTGAACCGGGCCCAGTTCCCCGCCTGAAGGAGTCGACGGCATGCGCTCTCGGCCGCTGTACGACGTCATCGCAGTCCTCGCGCGGCTCGGTGTGGGAATCGTCTTCATGGCGCACGGCTGGCAGAAGATCGAGGCGGGCATCAACGAGACGAGCCGCACGTTCGACGGTCTCGGCGTCCCGCTGCCCACCGCGGCCGCCGTCTACTCCGCGTTCGTGGAACTGCTGGGCGGCGCCGCGCTGATCGTCGGCCTCGGCCTGCCGGTGACCGGCCTCCTGCTGTTCCTGGACATGGCCGGCGCGTTCGCCTTCGTCCACGCCGACCAGGGTCTGTTCATGGTGGACGGCGACAGCGTCCGCAACGGCTACGAACTGGTCGTCGCGCTCGGCATGGCCAGCCTGCTGTTCGCTGCGGGCGGCGGCGGGCGGCTGACCCTCGACCAGTGGGTCCTCGGGAAGCGGCTGCGCCGCCCGGACGACGAGGACGAGGAGGACGCGGCGAGTTTCGTCGCCTCCCTCCGCCAGGCCGAGACGAAGCCCGTGAAGAAGCCGCGGTCACCGCGTCAGCTCAAGAGCCCCGCACCGCCGCCTGGGCCCGCCGAAGCCCCGGAGACCTCGGGCAAGGACACCGGCGCCGCCGAAGGCTCCGCCGACGATGTGCTGGTGGCGGGCCGCCGCAAGTCCCAGCGGCGCCGCGCTTCGACGACCCAGCCGATCAAGCGCGGCGACGACAAGGACCCCTCCGCCTGACCCGCCCCGGACGCCTCCCCGGCGCACGGAACGGCCGGGACCCCGGCGGAAACCAGGATCCCGGCCGTGGCCGTTCTCAGCTGCAGCCGCTGGTGGAGCCGCAGCCTTCGCAGACGTAGCAGCTCCCCGCCGGGCGCATCTTCGTGCCGCAGGTGAGGCAGAGCGGCGCGTCGGCCGTGCGGCCCTGGCGGCTCTCGATGACCTCCATGGACGAGTGCGCCTCGGTGGACGGAGCCGGTGCGGGCGCCGCCGGACGCGTGATCTCCGCGGACTGCGCCAGCGACTCGTGGTCGACCTCGTCCTCGGCGTGCAGGGCGGCGGGGTCCTCACCGTTGGCCTGCATCGCGCGCTCGCCGGCGGTGAAGATGCCGAGGCCCGCGCGCTCCTCGTAGGGCAGGTGGTCCAGCGCCAGGCGGCGGAAGATGTAGTCCATCACCGAGGTCGCCATGCGGATGTCCGGGTCGTCGGTCATACCGGCCGGCTCGAACCGCATGTTGGTGAACTTCTCCACCCACGTCTCCAGCGGGACCCCGTACTGGAGGCTGATGGAGATCGCCATGGAGAAGGCGTCCATCACGCCGGCGAGCGTGGAGCCCTGCTTGCCGAGCTTGAGGAAGACCTCGCCGACACCGTCGTCCGGGTAGGACGAGGCGGTCATGTACCCCTCGGCGCCCGCGACGGAGAAGCGGGTGACGGTCGCGGGACGCTGCTTCGGCAGCCGCCTGCGGACCGGACGCGGCGCCGCCGTCTCCGCCGGCTCGGCCTTGGCCGTCTCCTTCTTGCCCGCGGCGGACAGCGGCTGGCCGACCTTGCAGTTGTCGCGGTAGATCGCCAGCGCCTTCAGGCCGAGCCGCCAGCCCTCGAAGTACACCTTCTCGATGTCCTCGATGGTGGCCTGCTCCGGCATGTTGACGGTCTTGGAGATCGCGCCGGACAGGAACGGCTGGACGGCCGCCATCATCCGGACGTGCCCCATCGGGCTGATCGCCCGCTCCCCCATCGCGCAGTCGAACACCTCGTAGTGCTCGGGACGCAGCCCGGGGGCGTCCACGACGTGGCCGTGCTCGGCGATGTACTCGACGATCGCCTCGATCTGCTCCTGCTGGTAGCCGAGCTGCTCCAAGGCGCGCGGCACCGTCTGGTTGACGATCTGCATGGACCCGCCGCCGACGAGCTTCTTGAACTTCATCAGCGCGAGGTCCGGCTCGATGCCGGTGGTGTCGCAGTCCATCATCAGGCCGATCGTCCCCGTCGGGGCGAGCAGGCTGGCCTGCGCGTTGCGGTAGCCGTGCTTCTCGCCGGCCTTGAGGCAGTCCGCCCACTGCTTGGCGGCGGCGGCGTGGATCGCCTTGTCCATCGCGTCCAGGGCGCGGATGCCGTCGTTGGCGGCGGCGTGCTTGCGCATGACGCGCTTGTGGCCCTCGGCGTTGCGCGCGTAGCCCTCGTACGGGCCGACGACGCCGGCGATCTCGGCGGAGCGCCGGTAGGCGACGCCCGTCATCAGGGACGTGATCGCCGCCGCGAGGGAGCGTCCGCCCTCGGAGTCGTAGGCGTGGCCGGTCGCCATCAGCAGCGCGCCCAGGTTGGCGTAGCCGATGCCCAGCTGCCGGTAGTCGCGGGTCGTCTGCGCGATCTTCTCGGTCGGGAAGTCGGCGAAGGTGATGGAGATGTCCATCGCCGTGATGACCAACTCGGTGAGCTTCACGAACTTCGCGACGTCGAACGTCCCGGCGCCGGTGAGGAACTTCAGCAGGTTGATGCTCGCGAGGTTGCAGGACGAGTTGTCCAGGCTCATGTACTCCGAGCAGGGGTTGCTGGCGGTGATGCGCCCGGTCTCCGGGTTGGTGTGCCAGTCGTTGATCGTGTCGTCGTACTGGATGCCGGGGTCGGCGCACTCCCACGCGGCCTTCGCCATCCGCCGGAACAGTTCCCCGGCCTTGACGGTCTCGACGACCTCGCCGGTCATCCGGGCGCGCAGCGCGAACTCGCCGTCCGACTCGACGGCGTGCATGAACTCGTCCGACACCCGGACCGAGTTGTTGGCGTTCTGGTACTGGACGCTGCCGATGTCCTTGCCGCCGAGGTCCATGTCGAACCCGGCGTCGCGCAGCGCGCGGATCTTGTCCTCCTCGCGCGCCTTGGTGTCGATGAACTCCCCGATGTCGGGGTGGTCGACGTCCAGGACGACCATCTTCGCGGCCCGGCGGGTGGCGCCGCCCGACTTGATGGTCCCGGCGGACGCGTCCGCGCCGCGCATGAACGAGACGGGGCCGCTGGCCGTTCCGCCGGAGGAGAGCAGTTCACGGCTGGAGCGGATGCGGGAGAGGTTCAGGCCGGCTCCGGAACCGCCCTTGAAGATGACGCCCTCTTCCTTGTACCAGTCCAGAATCGACTCCATCGTGTCGTCCACCGACAGGATGAAACACGCCGAGACCTGCTGCGGGGACTTCGTGCCGACGTTGAACCAGACCGGAGAGTTGAAGCTGAACAGCTGGTGGACGAGCGCGTACTTCAGTTCGTGGTCGAAGACCTCGGCGTCCTGCTCGGAGGCGAAATAGCCCTGCTTGAGCCCCGTGTCCACGTACATCCGGACGACACGGTCGACGAGCTGCTTCAGACTCCATTCCCGCTGCGGCGTTCCGACCGCCCCGCGGAAGTACTTGGACGTGACGATGTTGACGGCGTTCAGCGACCAGAAGTCGGGGAACTCGACGCCGCGCTGCTCGAAGTTCACCGAGCCGTCGCGCCAGTTGGTCATGACGACGTCACGACGTTCCCAGCGCAGCTCATCGTACGGATGCACGCCGGGCGTGGTGAAAATGCGCTCGACCTTCAGCCCCTTGCGGCTCCCCTTGCCGCGCCGCGCCGCCGAGCCGCTCACCGTCTCCGTCATGACCTTCCCCCTTCTCGGGCCCTCCCGCCGGGCCCTGCTCAGGAACAACCCCGCCGCCGCCCGGGCCATGCCCGCACGGAGACGCCTTTACGTGTGCTGATACGTGCTGACGTGCTTCCGGAACCGTCCCTACCGGGACGGGCCGGGCTCCCCCGAGGAACCGGCCTTCCGCAGTGCTTCGATCTCCTTGGCGAAGTCGTCCAGCGACTCGAAGCTCCGGTAGACCGAGGCGAATCGCAGATAGGCGACCTCATCGAGTTCGCCGAGCGGCCCCAGGATGGCGAGGCCGATCTCGTGCGAGGGGATTTCCGCGGATCCGGACGACCTGATCGCCTCTTCGACCCGCTGCCCCAGCTTCGCGAGCGCATCCTCGTCGACCGGCCGGCCCTGACAGGCCCTGCGCACACCGGCGATGATCTTTTCCCGGGAGAACGGCTCGGTGACCCCGCTGCGCTTGGCCACCATCACGAGCACATTCTCCTGCGTCGTGAATCGCTTGCCGCATTCGGCGCACGACCGGCGACGCCGAATGGCGCCCCCGTCGTCGGTCGAACGGCTGTCGATCACTTTGGTGTCAGGGTTGCGGCAGAACGGGCAGTGCACGTTTCTCCCCTCCCCTGACGTAAACGAGTTACACCGATGTGAGTGCCATATATAGGGAACTACATCGACGTAACTACTAGATGTTGTGGTCAACCGTACGGCTCGCCGCAGGCGTTCGCAACCTGATCCGGCGCCTCAGGAGCCCCATCCGCCGCGTCCGCGCAGGTCACCTCGCGGCTCCCGATTTTCGCTCCGGGCGTGTCGTCACCGACCGTCCCCGTGCCCCACCTCGCAGTCACAGAATCCCTGGTGGGGCGCCTGGCGCCCTGCCGTCGGGGCGGACGGGCGTTCTGCCCGAGTCAGCGTCGACCACCCCTCTCTGGCTCGAACATCAGGGAGGCCGGTGGCGTCTGAGGGGTCATGAACCCCAGGTGCGAAAGGTGCGACGGGCCGTTGGTCCCGGTGGTGTACGGCATGCCCGCCAACGACGAGCCCTACCGGCGGCACGAACGTCGCGAGATCTACTTCACCGGCGGGTGCATGGGCGGGCCCGAGCCGTGGTGGTGCTGGTCGTGCGAAGCGTTCGCCGACCCGGAGCCGCGGCCTCCTCGAACGCTGACAAAGGACGGCTACCAGCTATCGCTGCTCGCGGACATGCGCCGCTATGCTCCGGAGGCTCCTCTGGAACCGCCGGCGCCGTACGGCGACCCGCCGGCCGCCCTGCTGGAGGAGGCCGGCCAGTGGGACCGCATGCGCTCGCCGAAGATCAAGGACCTGTCGGCGATCCTGGGCGATCCGGTCAGCGGCGGCCCGTCCCGGCACCGGTTCACCTTTTCCCTCTGGCCCGACTTCTGGCTTGAGCACACGACCCTGGACACCGAAACCGCGGGATATGTCCTCAACCGACGGTTCGTACGCCGGTCGGGCGAGCCGATGCGGTCAGCGGACGAGCTGCGCCCCTGGTCGGTCCTGCTGTCCGAGGCTCAGGCGTTCTTCGGCTGGGAGGAGACCCGGATGCCCAACGCCGTCTGGCACGACGTGCCCTTCCGGCTCGAAGGGCGGCCGATGCGGGCGTATTTCGTCTACGACCTTCTCCAGCACGTCTCGGAAGCCCCGGAGGAGCAGGGTCCGCACGCGCCGGATCCGTGGCTCAGCCGAGGATGAGCGGGAGCCTCGCGGCGAAGTCGCCCAGTGCGGCTTCCTCCGCGCCGGCCGGCGTGCGGCGCCCGGTTCCGATCAGCAGCGCGTCCCGGTCGGAGAACGAGGCGGGAAACGCTGCCTGAGCGATCTTCTCCAGCGCGGTGCGCGCCGCCGCGAGGGTCTCGGCGGGCGGCCCGGCGGCCGACGGCAGATGCGCGATGAGGTCGAGATGGTGCAGGGTCCATTCGAGCACGTACGCGGATAGATAGTCGCCGACGGTCAGCACCTCGTCGCGGGTGCCGACGCGGGCCGCGGGATCGGCGAGTCCGGCGGCGCGGCCGGCGGCGGAACCGACGTCGTCCAAGTGGAACTTGAGCAGCCGCGGCTCGCCGTATGCGGCGGCCAGCCGGGGGATCAGCGCGTCCAAGGGGTCCTCGCCGTTCGGGGGTTCGGCGAGGATTTCCCAGTAGGTGACCGCGTCCACGGTCGGTTCGGCTCCGGCGGGCGTGGCCAGGGTGATCAGGACGTCCTGGGCGTCGATGACCAGATGGCACACCAGGTCCCGCACGAGCCAGCCGGTGCAGCCGGACGGCCGTTCGAAGTCTTCGTCCGGTACTTCGGCGACCGCCGCGAGCAACGCCGTCCAAGAACGCGAGAAGAGATCCACTGCCGCACGGTAATGCCAGACCGGAACGACGGCCAAACCGCCCACGGCCCGCGCCCTGGCCGGAATCAGCCGGTGGGGAGGCGAAGCTCCTGGCCCGGCTGGACGGTGGGGTCGCCGCCCAGGCCGTTGAGGTCGATGATGCGCTGGACGACCAGGCGGGGGTCCGTGCCCGGGTCGGTGGCGGACGCTATGCCCCAGAGGGTGTCGCCGGGTTCGACGACGACCGTCCTGCCCGGACGTGACGGGGCGCGACGGCCGTCGCGGGAGCCGGCGAACGCGCCCGGACCCACGGTGAGCCAGAGCAGGACAAGGGTCACCGTGGCCGCGAAGCCCACCACCACGGCGCGTCCCCGGCGGGTCAGGCGGATCGGAGTGCGGTCACTGTGGGGCGAATCCGGCATCTCTCCCCTCCTCGGCGTCGAATGCATTTTCGATCGAACGCCTGTACGATGTTCTACCAGGGGACGCCGACAAAAAGCGAGCACATCTTCGAACAATTGTTTGATCATCGGGCCGGGACGCGATAGCGTTCATGACAAGGAGTGACGGATCGAGGCGCCCGGGAGGCGACGAGCGATGAGCAAGGTCCGGGAGCTGCCCGACGGGCCGATGGACGAGACGGGCCTGACCCAGCGGCAACGCATGGTGCTGGAGGTGATCCGCGACTCGGTGCAGCGCCGGGGGTACCCGCCCTCGATGCGCGAGATCGGCGAGGCCGTCGGGCTGACCAGCACCTCCAGCGTGTCGCACCAGCTCCGGGCGCTCCAGCGCAAGGGTTTCCTGCGGCGCGACCCCAACCGGCCGCGCGCCGTCGAGGTGCGGGTGCCGGGGGCGACGCCGGTGCGGACCGACGAGGAGGGCTACGAGCCGGCCGGGTCCCAGCCCGCGCCCGCGTACGTGCCGCTGGTCGGGCGGATCGCCGCCGGTGGGCCGATCCTCGCCGAGGAGGCCGTCGAGGACGTGTTCACGCTGCCGAAGCAGCTGGTCGGCGAGGGCACCCACTTCCTGCTGAAGGTCACCGGCGACTCGATGATCGAGGCCGCGATCGCGGACGGTGACTGGGTCGTCGTGCGGCAGCAGCCGGTGGCCGAGCAGGGCGACATCGTGGCCGCCATGATCGACGGCGAGGCCACCGTGAAGACCTTCAAGCGCCGCGACGACGGCCACATCTGGCTGATGCCCCAGAACCCCGCCTACGAGCCGATCCCCGGCGACGAGGCGTCGGTGCTGGGACGTGTCGTGGCGGTCCTCCGCAAGATGTGACGCGCGTGTCGAGCGGCCGCCGGCAACTTCCCGGCGGCCGCTTCTCCATGTCCGCCCGAGGTCGCCCCCGCCCCGGGCGGCAGTGGGTTCCGGCCGGGGGCGGGGGGGCGTTCGCTAGCGTTTCGGGACGATGTTGACGATCTTGGGGGCGCGAACGATGATCTTGATGATGTCGGCGCCGCCCAGGGCCTCCTGGATCCTGACCGAGGCCAGCGCCCGGCGCTCCAGTTCCTCGTCGGCGATGCCCGGGGGCACCTCCAGGCGGTCGCGGACCTTGCCCGCCACCTGGACGACGCAGGTCACCGACTCCTCCACCAGCAGGGCGGGGTCGGCGGACGGCCAGCCGGCGCGGATCACCGGTGCGGTGCGTCCCAGCAGCTCCCACGCCTCGTCGGCGGTGTAGGGGGCGAACAGCGACAGCAGGACCGCGATCGTCTCGGCGGCCTCGCGGACGGCGGGGTCGGCGGCGCCGGGGCCGGAGTCGATGGCCTTGCGGGTCGCGGTGACCAGCTCCATGACCCGGGCGATGGCGACGTTGAAGCGCTGCGTCTCGATCAGGGTGGTGGCCTCGTCGACGGTGCGGGCCGTCGCGCGGCGCAGGGCCGTGTCGCCGGAGGTGACGTCGGCGCCGGGCGCGGAGGTCACCTCGGTGGCGATGCGGTGGACGCGGGACAGGAACTTCGACATGCCGTGGGGGGACACGTCGGCCCAGTCGATGTCGTCCTCGGGCGGGCCGGAGAACAGGATCGCCAGCCGGACGACGTCCACGCCGAACTCACCGATCTGCTCGCCCAGGTCGACGCCGTTGCCCAGCGACTTCGACATCGCCTTGCCCTGGTTGATCACCTGGCCCTGGTTCAGCAGCCGGGTGAACGGCTCGGTGAAGTCGACCATGCCCATGTCGTGCAGGACCTTGGTGAAGAACCGGCTGTACAGCAGGTGCAGGATGGCGTGCTCGACGCCGCCCGTGTACTGGTCGATCGGCATCCACCTGCGGACCTGCTCGACATCGAACGGGCCGCCCTCGTAGCCGGGCGAGCAGTAGCGGAAGTAGTACCAGGACGAGTCGACGAACGTGTCCATGGTGTCGGTGTCGCGGGTGGCGGCGCCGCCGCACTTGGGGCACTCGACGTTCACCCAGTCGGACGCGGCGGCCAGCGGCGAGGTGCCCTTGGGCGCCAGGTCGGCGCCGCGCAGGCCCTCGGGCAGCGTCACCGGCAGTTGCTCGTCCGGGACCGGGACCTCGCCGCACGCCTCGCAGTGGATGATGGGGATGGGGCAGCCCCAGAACCGCTGGCGGGACACCAGCCAGTCGCGCAGCCGGAAGTTCACCGACGCGCGGCCGGTGCCGCGCTCCGCCAGGATCTCGGTGATGCGGGAGATGCCGTCGACCTTGGTCAGCCCGTCGATCGGCCCGGAGTTGACGATCGCGCCGTCGCCGGGAGTGGCGACGCCGGTCTCGGCGGGGTCGGGCAGGCCGGTCTCGACGACGACGCGGACCGGCAGGCCGAACTTCAGCGCGAAGTCCAGGTCGCGCTGGTCGTGCGCGGGAACGGCCATGATCGCGCCGTGTCCGTATTCGGCCAGCACGTAGTCGGACGTCCAGACGGGCAGCCGCTCGCCGTTGACCGGGTTGACCGCGTAGCGGCCCAGGAACACTCCGGTCTTCTCACGCTCGGTGGACAGCCGCTCGATCTCGCTCTCCCGGGAGACCTCCTCGCGGTAGGCCTCGAACGCGGCCCGCTGGTCGGGGTGGCAGATCTCCTCGGCCAGCGGGGCGTCGGCGGCGACGACCATGAACGTCGCGCCGTACAGGGTGTCCGGACGGGTGGTGTAGACGGTGACGGGCTCGTCCCGCCCCTCGATGACGAAGTCGACGTCGGCGCCGGTGGAGCGGCCGATCCAGTTGCGCTGCATCAGCAGGACGCGCTCGGGCCACTTGCCCTCCAGCTGCGCCATGTCGTCCAGCAGCCGGTCCGCGTACTCGGTGATCTTGAAGTACCACTGGGTCAGCACGCGCTTCTCGACCAGCGCGCCGCAGCGCTCGCAGTGCCCGCCGACGACCTGCTCGTTGGCCAGGACGGTCTGGTCCTTCGGGCACCAGTTGACGTGGCCGCCCTTGCGGTAGGCCAGGCCCCGCTCGTAGAAGCGCAGGAACAGCCACTGCGTCCACTTGTAGTACTCGGGGTCGGAGGTGTGCAGGCGCCGCGTCCAGTCGAAGGACGGCGCGTAGCGGCGGAACGAGGACGCCTGGGTCTCGATGTTGGCGTACGTCCACTCGGCGGGGTGCGAGTCGCGCTTGATGGCGGCGTTCTCGGCGGGCAGGCCGAAGGAGTCCCAGCCGATGGGGTGCAGGACGTTGTAGCCGCGCTGGAACCAGTAGCGCGCGGGCACGTCGCCGATGGCGAACGCTTCGGCATGCCCCATGTGCAGGTCACCGCTGGGATAGGGGAACATGTCCAGCGCGTAGCGACGCTCCTTGGCGGTGTCCTTCTCGTCCGCCTTGAACGGGTCGAGCTCAGCCCAGCGGGCCTGCCACTTGTCCTGGACCGCCCGTGGATCGTAGTGCTCGTCGCTGCTCACGCTTCTGGCTCCGGTTTCCTGCATGGGGTCGTGGCCGCCCGCCGACATGAAACGGCCCCTCGCACAGGAGGGGCCACCACGCTGACGTCAGATCGTCAACGTGGTCCTTCGAGGAGCAGCCTGGCTGGCATACCTCAAGAGTAGCGCAACCGCAACCCCGCCCGCGGCGACTTAATGGCCGGACTCCTGGCGGGCCATGGAGACGACGCCCGTCACCTGGACGCGGGTCAGGTCGAGGTCGGCGCCGACGGCGGAGAGGGTCTCCTCCTCCGAGACCGACAGCGGGCCGTCCACGAGCGCGATCTCGGCGGCGGCGCGCAGGATGCTCTCCCGCGCCTCCGGGGCGAGCGCCGAGGCGGCGCGCGCCATCTCGGCGCGGACCTCGTCGAAGGGGCGGCCGAGGTCGGCGTTCAGCGCGGCGTCGTCGTAGCCGCCCTCGCCCGCCTGCCGGACCACCCCGACGGCACGGGACCGCGCGGCCCCGTTGGTGTAGTCGCCGGAGCGCAGCACCTGGGCGATGGCCATGCGCAGCAGCATCGCGGGCATCTGGGCGAGCTGCGCGGTGGTCGGCACGCTCAGGACGCCGGGGTTCCAGCGCCCGTGGCAGGTGTCGCACTCGACGAACTCGCCGCCCGCCTTCGTCAGCGGGATGACCGGGATGAAGAACAGCGTGAAGAAGTTGCGTCCCTGCCGGCGGCGGTAGTCGCGGTCGCCGCCGCAGGAGGGGCAGTGGAAGATTCCCCTGGTCAGGGTGAAGAACACCACCCGCCAGCCGAAGATGATCAAGACAGTGCGCCCTTTCTCGGTGAGGCGGCACATCGTAGCGGTGCCCCGCGCATCAGGAAGGCCGGAACGATTCATACACTCGTCGGTAACTAACCGGCCGGTCACCTTTCCGCGCGAGGAGTGCCATGCTCAACCTGTCCGTGCTGCTGGAGGACGCCGCCCGGGAGACCCCCGATCGCGACGCGGTCGTGTTCGGCGACCTCCGCCTGTCCTACTCGTTCCTCGACTCGGTCGCGAACCAGGTCGCGCACCTGCTGCGCGAGCGCGGCATCAGGCCCGGCGACAAGGTGGCCCTGTCCAGCCCCAACCTCCCGTACTTCCCGATGGTGTACTTCGGGGCGCTCAAGGCGGGCGCGGTCGTCGTCCCGCTGAACGTCCTGCTCAAGAAGCGGGAGATCGCGTACCACCTGGGCGACTCCGACGCGAAGGCGTTCTTCTGCTTCGAGGGGACGCCGGAGCTGCCGCTCGGCGAGACGGGGTACGCCGGGTTCGAGCAGGCGGAGGGGTGCGAGCACTTCTTCCTGCTGCCCGCGAACCCCGCCGCCGCCGAGTCGCCGATCGAAGGGGCCGAGCTGTTCTGGGCGGCGCTCGCCGGCAAGCCGGGCACGTTCGACACGGTGCGGACCGGCCCGGAGGACACCGCCGTCATCATCTACACCAGCGGGACGACCGGCCAGCCCAAGGGGGCCGAGCTCACGCACAGCAACCTTCTCGCCAACGCGATGGTGGACGACACGCTCTTCTACCGGACCCTGCACGACACGTCGCTGGTGACGCTCCCCCTGTTCCACATCTTCGGGCAGACGTGCGTGATGAACGTCGGCCTCTACCGGCGCGCGACGCTCGTCATGCAGGCGCGGTTCGACGCGAAGCAGGCCATCGAGCTGATGGTCAAGGAGAAGGTGAACATCTTCGCGGGCGTCCCGACGATGTACTGGGGGCTGCTGACCGACGACACCTCCGAGGAGGACATCGCGACGATCCGGGAGAACCTGCGCGTCGCGGTGGCGGGCGGGTCGGCGCTGCCGATGGAGGTCCTCAAGGGGATCAAGAAGAAGTTCGACGTGGACGTCCTGGAGGGCTACGGCCTGTCGGAGACGTCGCCGGTGGCCTCGTTCAACCGACCGGACCGGCCGACCAAGCCCGGCTCGATCGGCCTGCCCGTGTGGGGCGTCGAGATGAAGCTGATCGACGACGACGGGAAGGAGATCGAGGGCGAGGGCCCGGGGGAGATCGCCATCCGCGGCCACAACGTCATGAAGGGCTACTACAACCGGCCCGAGGCGACCGACGCCGCGATCAAGGACGGCTGGTTCCGCACCGGTGACGTGGCCCGCCGCGACGAGGAGGGCTACTACTTCATCATCGACCGCTCCAAGGACATGATCATCCGGGGTGGGTACAACGTGTACCCGCGGGAGTTGGAAGAGGTCCTGATGACCCACCCGGACGTCTCGCTGGCCGCGGTCGTGGGCGTCGCGCACCCCTCCCACGGCGAGGAGGTCAAGGCGTACGTGATCCGGAAGCCGGGTGCCACCGTCACCGAGGACGAGCTGATCAAGTGGGGCAGGGAGCAGTTCGCCGGCTACAAGTACCCGCGGATCGTCGAGTTCCGCGACGAGCTGCCGATGACGGCCACCGGCAAGATCCTCAAGCGCGAGCTTCGCTGACGCGTGTCCCGGGATCTCAGCGCACGCTGAGGTCCCGGATCCCGATGACGCGGAGCCGCTTCATCGCCTCGTGCGACGGCGTGCCGGGCGCGACCGTGTACAGGACCACCCGCTGGTCGCGTTCCGGCACGTAGAGAACGTCGCAGTGCAGCTCCATCTCCCCGACCACCGGGTGCGTCATCGATTTGCGGCTGCTGCGCTTGATCCCGACCTCGCCCTCGTCCCAGAGCCGGGCGAACAGCGGGCTGCGGGCGGACACCTCGGCGACCAGCCGGGCGATGCCGGGATCGCCGGGGTAGCGGCCGGACGCGGCCCGCAGGTCGGCCACCGACTCGCGCGCGAGCCGCGCGGCGTACCCGTCGGTGTCGAACTGCTCGATCGCCGGGCCGGTGAACAGCCAGCGGACGACGTTGCGCTCGCCCGGCTCCAGCGCGGCGAAGTCGGTCATGAGCGCCGCCGCCATGTCGTTCCAGGCGAGGATGTCGTGCCGGGCGTTCAGGACGTAGGCGGGCGTGTCGTCCAGCCGTTCGAGCAGGTGCAGGATGCCCGGCGGGACGTCCTGTGAGGGCACCTTGGGCGGTTCGGGGGGCTCACCGGCCAGGTGGAAGAGATGCCCGCGCTCGTCATCGGTCAGCCTCAGCGCGCGTGCCAGCGCGCCCAGGATCTGCCTGGACGGGTGAGGGCCGCGCCCCTGTTCCAGCCGGATGTAGTAGTCCACCGACATCCCGGCCAGTTGCGCGATCTCCTCGCGGCGCAGTCCGGGCGTGCGGCGGCGCGTCCCCGCCCGCAGCCCGACGTCCGCGGGCTGGATCCGGGCTCTGCGGGAACGCAGGAACGCCGCCATCTCCTGCCTGTCCATGCCTTACAGCATGTCGGACGTGGGCGGCCGCCGTCACGCGCAGGGTGGTACCGCCGATCCCAGCCTCGGCCGGTCTCTCCTCGCCCGGTCCGCCGCCGAACAGGCTGAAGGCATGACTGCACAGATCGCGCTCATCACAGGAGCCAACAAGGGCATCGGCTTCGAGACGGCACGGATCCTCGGCCGGGACGGGGCGACCGTCCTGCTCGGGGCGCGCTCGGCCGATCTCGGCGAGAAGGCCGCGGCGGCACTCGCCGAAGAGGGGATCGATGCCCGTTTCGTCCACCTGGACGTGACCGACCCGGCATCGGTCGAGGCCGCCGCCGACCGGATCGGCGCCGAGCTCGGGCGGCTCGACGTCCTGGTCAACAACGCGGCGATCGCCGGGTCGGACGCGTTCGACCCGGCGACGGCGACCCCGCCGAGCCGCACCTCGCCCGCGCTCGTCCGGACGACGTTCGAGACCAACGTGTTCGGCGTCGTCGCGGTGACCAACGCGATGCTGCCGCTGCTGCGCCGCTCCCCCGCCGGGCGGATCGTCAACGTCTCCAGCGAGCTCGGCTCGCTGACGATGCTGACCGACCCGTCCGTCCCCTTCTACGAGACGAACCTGCTGCCGTACAACGCGTCCAAGTCGGCGCTGAACGCGGTGACCGTCGCCTACGCCAAGGAACTGGCCGGCACGGCGATCAAGGTGAACGCGGTGACGCCCGGGTACTGCGCCACCGACCTCAACGGGCACACCGGGTACCGCACCGCGGCGCAGGGCGCGGCGGTGGTCGCGGCCGCGGCCGTGCTCGGCGACGACGGCCCGGCGGGCGCGTTCATCGCCGAGGACGGCCGGCTGCCCTGGTAGACCGGGCCCCCGGATCGTTCAGGGCAGGTCAGATCGTGTAGGGCAGGCGCTTGATCCCGTTGATGAAGTTGGACTCCAGCCGGTCGGGGTCCCCGGAGGCGCGGATCCCGGGCGTCCGGCGCAGCAGCTCGCGGAACATCACGGTGATCTCGCGCCGGGCCAGGTGCGCGCCGAGGCAGAAGTGCGGCCCGGGCCCGCCGAAACCGATGTGCGGGTTCGGGTCGCGGAGGATGTCGAACCTCTCCGGGTCGGTGAAGACCGACTCGTCCCGGTTGGCCGACCAGTAGTAGAGGACGAGCTTGTCGCCCTCCTTGACCTCGTGCTCGTTCAGCGTGGTGTCGCGGGTCGCGGTGCGGCGCATCCAGATGACCGGCGACACGTACCGGACGATCTCCTCGACCGCGCCGGGGATGCGGGCGTCGAAGTCCTCCACCAGCAGCGCCCGCTGGTCGGGGTTGCGGGTGAACAGGTCGAGGCCGTGCGCGATCGCGTTGCGGGTGGTCTCGTTGCCCGCGACGACCAGCAGGATGAAGAAGGAGCCGAGCTCCTGGTCGGTCAGCGACTCGCCGTCGATGTTGGCGTTGACGAGCGCGGACGTCAGGTCGTCGGTGGGGTTCTCGCGGCGCTGCCGGCCGAGCTCCCCGACCAGGCCGCGGAGCGTCTCGCCGGCGCCGAGCAGCGCCATCGCCATCTGCTCGGGATCGTCGGAGGGGATGAACTCGCCGTCGTTGCCCGCGAGGATGACGTTGGTCGCGTCCAGGACGGTCCGGTACTGCTCCTCGGCGATGCCCATCATGTCGCAGATGATCTTCAACGGGAGCCGGGCGGCGACGTCGGCGACGAAGTCGCCCGAGCCGCCGCCCGCCGCCACGTTCTCGATGATCTGGCCCGCGACGGCCTCGACCCGGTCCTCGAACCGCTGGATCATCCGCTTCGAGAACGCCCGGGACACGATCCGCCGGATCTTGGCGTGCCGGGGGTCGTCCATGCTGATCATCGAGCCGAAGTACTCGTGCATGTCGCCCGGCATGTCCGGGATGCTGATGGCGCCCTTGCCGGAGCAGAAGTCCTGGGGGCGGCGGGACGCCTCGACGACGTCGGCGTGCCGGGTCAGCGGGTAGTACCCGGGCCCCTGCGGCGCGATGACGATGTCGGGTTCCTCGTAGCGGATCAGGGCCGGGTGCCGGCGCAGGGCTTTGAACGCCTCGTGCCGGTAGTCGTGCGGCCGCCGCCAGAACTCCCAGTCCGTCAGGTTGATGTCGTCGACCTTGAGCACGTGCCCACCACCTCGTCATCTTCCGAATACGATTCGGTTTACACGCAGCCTTTCAGAGTAAAGCCGCCGGCGCACACCGATCGACGAGGTGACGCGCCTCACATCATCCCACCGGGTCCGGCATCCCGGTCAAATTCGAGTCCACGCCTCCTTGAGGACCGAACGGAGGATCTGCTCGATCTCGTCGAAATGTCCCTGGTCGCAGACGAGCGGCGGCGCCAGCTGGACGACGGGGTCGCCGCGGTCGTCGGCGCGGCAGTACAGGCCCGCCTCATAGAGCGCCTTGTCGAGGAATCCGCGCAGCAGCCGCTCGGACTCCTCGTCGTCGAACGTCTCGCGCGTGTCCTGGTCCTTCACGAGTTCGATGCCGTAGAAGAAGCCGTCGCCGCGGACGTCGCCGACGATCGGCAGGTCGCGGAGGCGCTCCAGCGTGCCGCGGAAGGCGTCCTGGTTGCGCAGGACGTGGCCGTTCAGGTCCTCGCGCTCGAACAGGTCGAGGTTCGCCAGGGCCACCGCCGCCGACACCGGATGCCCGCCGAAGGTGTAGCCGTGCGCGAACATCTCCGTGCCGTGCCTGAACGGCTCGAAGAGGCGGTCGGCGGCCAGCATGCCGCCGAGCGGCGCGTATCCCGAGGTCGCCCCCTTGGCGAAGGTGATGATGTCGGGCGTGTAGCCGAACTTCTGCGCGCCGAACATCGGGCCGAGGCGGCCGAACGCGCAGATGACCTCGTCCGACACCAGAAGGACGTCGTGCCGGTCGCAGATCTCGCGGACCCGCTGGAAGTAGCCGGGCGGCGGCGGGAAGCATCCGCCCGCGTTCTGCACCGGCTCCAGGAACACGGCCGCGACTGTTTCCGGGCCCTCGAACTCGATGGCCTCCTCGATCCGGTCGGCCGCCCACCGGCCGAACGCCTCCGGGTCGTCGCGGTGCTCGGCGGCCCGGTAGATGTTGGTGTTCGGCACCCGGAACGCGCTCGGCACCAGCGGCTCATACGGGGCCTTCAGCTCGGGCAGGCCGGTGATCGACAGCGCGCCGTGCGGGGTGCCGTGGTACGCGACCGCCCTGCTGATCACCTTGTGCTTGGCGGGCTTCCCGGTCAGCTTGAAGTAGTGCTTGGCGAGCTTCCACGCGCTCTCGACGGCTTCGCCGCCGCCGGAGGTGAAGAACACGCGGTTCAGGTCGCCGGGGGCGAGGGCGGCGAGCCGCTCGGCCAGCTCGACCGCCGCCGGGTGCGCGTACGACCACAGCGGGAAGAAGCCCAGCTCGGCGGCCTGTTTGGCGGCGGCCTGCGCCAGTTCCTCGCGCCCGTGCCCGGCCTGGACGGTGAACAGCCCGGACAGCCCGTCCAGGTAGCGCCGGCCCGCGGAGTCGTAGATGTAGGGCCCCTCGCCCCGGACGATCACCGGGATCTCGGCGCCGTCCTGGGACGCCGAGTGGCGCGCGAAGTGCATCCACAGATGGTCGCGCGCCGCCCTCTGCATCGCGTCGTGGCGCTGGCTGGTCACGTCCGGCTCCGTCATCACGTTTCCCTCATCGCGATCGATCCAGTTGTATCGATGCTAGATGACTACGAAATTCGCTGCAATCACATAGTTGTACGCCGATATCCGAAGATTGACGACCCCGACCGTTCGCGGTCACCGGGCCGCCGGTACCGTTCGCCGCGAGCACAGGAGGCGGACATGGGCGACATCACGACCGGATCGGTGAACGCGAACGGGCTCGACTTCGGATACCTCACGGCCGGCCCCGAGGACGGGCCGCTGGCGCTGCTGCTGCACGGCTTCCCCGACTCGCCGCACACGTGGCGGCATCTGATGCCCGAGCTGGCCGCCGCCGGATACCGCGCCGTGGCCCCCTTCATGCGCGGCTACGCCCCCACGTCCGTCCCGGCGGACGAGGCGTACCAGAGCGGTGCCCTCGCCGCCGACGCCGTCGCCCTGCACGAGGCCCTGGGCGGCGGCTCCGACGCCGTCGTCGTCGGCCACGACTGGGGCGCCTTCGCCACCTACGGCGCCGCGAACGTCGCCCCGGACCGCTGGCGCAAGGTCGTCGCCATGTCCGTCCCGCCCGTCTCTGTGATGACGACCGCGTTCTTCGACTACGAGCAGCTCAAGCGCTCGTTCTACATCTTCGTCTTCCAGACGCCGCTGGCCGAGGTCGCCCTGAACCGCGCGTTCGTCGAAGGGCTGTGGCGGGACTGGTCGCCGGACGACGGACGCGACCGGTCCGCGGACGTCGACCACGTCATGGACTGCCTGGGCACGCCCGCCAACATCGCCGCGGCGATCGGGTACTACCGCGCCATGCTCGACCCGTCCCGGCTCGTGGACCGTTACGCGGCCGCGCAGCAGGCGACGACCGTCATGGGCGAACTGCCCGTCCTGTACCTGCACGGCGCCGAGGACGGCTGCCTGGGCCCGGACGTGGTGGACATGGACGCCGTCCGCGAGGCCCTCCCGCCCGGGTCGCGGACCGGCCTCGTCTCCGGCGCCGGCCACTTCCTCCAGGTGGACCGTCCCGCCGAGGTGAACGAGCACATCCTCAGCTGGCTGTCCGTCTGATCAGGTCGGCGGCCATCTCACCGATCATGATGGCCGGCGCGTTGGTGTGCCCCCGGGTGATCCGCGGCAGGACGGACACGTCGGCGACGCGGAGCCCGCCGACGCCGCGGACCCGCAGGTCCGGGTCGACGACGGAGCCGTCGTCGGTGCCCATGCGGCAGGTGCCCACCGGGTGGTAGAGCGTCTCGGAATGTCCGCGGACGTAGCGGGCCACGGCCTCGTCGTCGTCCGCGCCCGCATAGGGCTCCATGGGGTCGCCGACATAGGGCTTCAGGGCGTCCGCGGCCAGGAGCTCCTCCGCGCGGCGGATGCCGTGGACCAGCCGGCTCAGGTCGCCGCCGCAGGTCAGGTAGGCGGGATCGATCACCGGCGGGGCGGCCGGGTCGGCGGACGCGAGCGTGATGCGCCCGGCCGACTCGGGCTGGAGCAGGACGACGCCGAGCGTCACGCCGTGCTCGGCCGGCGGGGTGAGGCCGTGCGCGATGTACGGGACCGGCGCGAAGATCAGTTCGAGGTCGGGGGCGTGCAGGGCCGGGTCGCTCCTGGTGAAGAGGACCGCCTCACCGACGTTGGAGGTGAACGGGCCGCGCCGGGCGAGCAGGTAGCGGGCGACGTTCGGCAGCGACTCCGCACCGGTGAGAGTGATCTTCTTCGGGCAGTGCCGGACCACGGCGACCGACAGGTGGTCCTGGAGATGCCGCCCGACCTCGGGACTGTCCACGACAGGCTCGACGCCGGCGGTCCGCAGGTGGTCGGAGTCGCCGATGCCGGAGAGCATGAGGAGGTGCGGTGAGCCGATCGCGCCCGCGGCCAGGATGACCTCGCGGCGGGCCGAGACGCGTTCCCCACCGTGCTCGACGCCCGTCGCGCGCCCGTCCTCGACCACGATCCTCGACACCTGCGCGCCGGTGACGACGGTCAGGTTCGGTCGTTTGCGCGCGGGACGCAGATAGGCGTCGGCGGCGCTGCACCTCCTGCCGCGCCGCTGGCTCACCGGCGTGAGCGCGTACCCCTCGTTGGAGGGGCCGTTCAGCTCGGGCAGCCGCTTCAGCCCGGCGGCGGCGCAGGCGTCGAGGAAGGCGCGGGTCGCCTCGTTCGGGCTGCGCTGCTCGGAGATCCGGACGGGACCCGACGTCCCGTACACGTCGCCGGTGTTGCTCCCGGCGCGGCCCTCCACGCGCTTGAAGTACGGGACGACGTCCTCGTACGACCATCCGGGAATGTCCCATTCGTCATAGTCGTCGTAGTGGCCGCGCACCCACATCATCGCGTTGAGCGAGGACGAGCCGCCGAGCATCTTGCCGCGCGGCCAGTACATCTCCCGGCCGTCCAGTTCGGGCTGCCCGGCGGTGCGGTAGTCCCAGTCGTACCCGGTCTTGAAGAGCTTCGGGAACGCGGCCGGAATGTGGATCTCGCTCTTGTCGTCCGGGCCGCCGGCCTCCAGCAGGGCGACCGACACGGAGGCGTCCTCGGACAGCCGCGCGGCCAGCGCGCAGCCGGCGGACCCCGCGCCGACGATGACGTAGTCGTGTTCCATCAGGGCTCCCGCGCTCTCGCGGGCCGCGGCGCCGGCCCGTCACCCCCCGACTTACCACCGCCGGGCTCCCGCGTCCATGCATTCCGCCACCCATGAGGGCGGAACCGAGGGTGGACGGGCGGCGTCGATCCGTAGTCCGAGATCTTCTGAGTGGAGGCGCGCGCATGAGTGAGTACCCGGCCGAGTCGATCGATCTACACCGGCGCGGTCTGGAAGCGCGGGACGCCGGCCGTCTGGACGAGGCCGCGGACCTGCTCCGGCAGGCGTACGAAGCCGGGCATCCGGAAGGCGCCCACGAACTGGGCATGATGGCGGCCGACCGCGGGGACGAACGCCAGGCGGTCGGGTGGTGGCGGCGGGCCGCCGACGCGGGACTCCCCCAGAGCGCCTTCGAGGTCGGCTACGCCGCGGAGCGGGCGGGCGACCGCGACGAGGCCGGACAGTGGTACCGGAAGGCCGCGGAGGGCGGCCACACCGGCGGCACCCTGAATCTCGCCGTCCTCACCGAGCACGACGGGAACGTGGACGAGGCCATGCGCCTCTACCGCCGGGCGTGGGACCTGGGATCGGACGAGGCGGCCTTCAACCTCGGCCGCCTGTACGACGACGAGGGAAAGGGCGACCTCGAAGCGGCGGCGACCTGGTACACCCGCGCGGCCGAGCGCGGCAACGGAGGCGCCGCGTTCAACCTCGGGTTCGTGCGCCAGGACCAGGGCGACCCCGCCGGGAAGATCGAGGCGTGGCGGCGCGCCGCCGACCTCGGGCATCCCAAGGCCGCCTTCTGCCTCGGCCTCCACTACGGGGAGTCTGGGGACGAGGACGCCGCCATCGTCTGGTTCCGCAGGTCGGCACAGGAGACCGGCCAGGACAAGGCCGCCCACAACCTCAGCGGGATCTACCGCCGCCGGGGGGACGAGCGCAGCGCGAGGTTCTGGTCCGAGTTCAGCACCGGGCTCAGCGGCTACAGCCCGGAGTTCGAGGCGTTCGCCAGTGCGGGCTCGGCCGCCGCGATCCAGCAGCAGGACGTCCTCAACGACGCGCTCGGGGACGGCTACATCTCCTTCGACGTCGACGGGCGCACCCTCGACTCGGGCGGGCGCACCTTCCACGGCATGACCTTCCTGGGCAGCTTCTCCCATGTGAGCCAGACCTGGCTCTGGGCATGGGACAACCCCCACTACGCCTCCGGCCTGCCCGCCATCGCCCCGCTGCGCGCCATCCGCGAGCACGGTGAGCGCCACGCCATCCCGGAGCTGGTGACGGGCGGCCTCGACCTGTCCGGCTTTCCCGACCCGGCGCAGGCCGCGGCCACCATGGCCATCGCGGCCGCCGGGCTGCTCGGCGGCAACGGGGTGCGGAGCTGCCGCGTCAACGACGGGAAGGGCTCCTTCTACTTCCACCTCGACGACCCGGCCCTCCCCGTCGCCGAGTTCGACCACCTCGCGGCCAGCCGCCTGCTGATGACCGCCGCCGAGATCTTCCCCGCCGAGCAGCGCCGCGTCGTCCGCGGCTTCCTGGCCCACCACGGCTGCCGGATCAGGGAGTCCGCGGAGGTCGTCGACGGCCTCTTCCCGCAGGGCGGCCAGGTGACGGTCGCCTTCACCGCCGAGGGCCGCATCAAGGCCATCTCCTCGGGCCGCACCGCGACCGAGTGACCCGCGTCCGGCCGCCCCGCCGTTCCGCGGGGCGGCCGGACGGACAGGCACGGATCAGGCGGAGAACCGGCTGAGCAGGACGGCCAGCCGGAGGTCGTGCTGCTCGCGGCGCAGGCGGCCGTCGCGCATCAGCGTGAGCAGGCCGTGCAGGCCGCTCCAGAACGTCTCCGTGAGCGCCCCCAGGTCGTCGTCCCCTGCGAACGGCCGGACGGCCTCGCGTAGTTCGCCGAAGCCATCCTGGAGGGCGGCCGGTGCCTCGGGACTGGCGAACGGCAAGGGGACGGCCTTGCTGAACATCACGTCGTAGAGGGCGGGCCTGCGTTCGGCGAACTCCGCGTACGCCATGGCGACGTCCGCGAGTGTCCGGCCTGGGTCGGTGGACGCGGTGCGCGCCTTCCGCAGCTCGGCGGCGAGCTCGGCGAACCCCTCGACCGCGACGGCCGCCATGATGGCGTCCTTGCCCTTGAAGTGGCTGTACAGGACGGGCTGGCTGTACTCGATCTCCGCGGCGAGCCGGCGCGTCGTCACCGCGTCCCAGCCCTCGTTCTCGGCCAGTTCCCGGGCCGCCGTGATGATCAGCTTCTCCCGGTCGGCACGCTCGCGCTCCCGGCGCCTCTGGATCGACATGGCAGCGATTCTAGCACTGCTAGCGAAACTGCTCGCGCTATGCTAGCGTCGATCTCGTTCCTAGCACTGCTAGCACCTGGAGGTCCTGATGCTCACCCCCCTCGCGTATGGCCTGGCCGTCGTGCTCGCCCTGTTCGTCGCCTTCATCGGCGCGCGGTTCCTCGTGTCGCCCCGCCCGGCGGCCGCCGGTTACGGCGTTCCCACCGAGCAGGACGGCGACGCCGCCTACCTGGAGGTCAAGGGCGTGCGCGACCTGACGTTCGGCATCCTCGGCCTCGCGTTGATCGCCTTCGCCGACGCCCACGCCGCGGGCTGGTACATGCTGGTCGTGGCGCTGGCGCCGCTCGGTGACACCCTCATCGTGCTGCGCCACGGCGGCACCAAGGCCGTCGCGTTCGGCATCCACTTCGCCACCGCCGCCGCCGTGCTCGTCAGCGCGGCCCTGCTCTTCGCCGTCTGACCGGCCCGTCCCGGACAAAAGGAGTCATCCAGATGTCGCTGATCGCACCGGACTTCGACGAGTCCGTGATCGTCCGCTCCGCCGAGGCCGAGGTGATCGGCCGGTCCCCCACCACCATCCGGCTGCTGGCCGACAGCAGCTCGACCGGTGGCGCGCTGTCCACCCAGCGGGTCACGCTGGCCGGCGGCGCGGACGGTGCCAGACCGCACCGCCACGACGGCTCCGCCGAACTGTTCTACATGCTGGACGGCACCGCCCAGCTGCTGTCGGGCGAGCAGGTCGTGACCGCCCAGCGCGGCGACCTGGTCGTCGTCCCGCCCGGCCTGCCGCACGCCTTCGCCGCCGCCCCCGGCGAGGACGCCGACATCCTCATCGTCATCACCCCGGGCGTCGAGCGGTTCGAGTACTTCCGGCACCTGGAGCGCATCGCCTACGGGAAGGTGCCGCCCGAAAGCCTCCTGGACGTCCAGGAGGTCTACGACACGTATTTCCTCAGCAGCGCGGCCTGGGACGACGCGCGCGCCTGAAAACGGCGAGGAGCCGGCCGGAGCATCCGGCCGGCTCCTCGCGTCGGCAGGAACGGGTGCGCCCTCACGATCCCCAGTCGGGACGCAGCGGCATGTGGCTCGTGCCGTCGTCCGCCAGCTTCACGCCGAGCGTCTGGTGCAGCTGGATCCAGTTCTGGTTGAAGCCGAGCACGCAGCCGGCCATGTAGACGCGCCACACGCGGGCGGTGCCCTCGCCGACCTCGGCGACGGCCTCGTCCCAGTGCTCGTCGAGGTTCACGCACCAGCCGGTGAGCGTGCGCGCGTAGTGCTCGCGCAGGTTCTCCTGGTGCCGGATCTCGAAGCCCGCGTCGTTCATCTGCATCTGGACGTAGCCGGGCCCCTCCAGCTCACCGTCCGGGAACACGTACCGGTTGATGAACCCGTTCTCCTTGCGGGACGGCGTCGTGTTGTCCGGACGGGTGATGGTGTGGTTCAGCATCCGCCCGCCCTTCCTCAGCTTCCCGTAGAGGAAGGAGAAGTAGGACGGCAGATTCGCCTTGCCGATGTGCTCGGTCAGGCCGATGGAGCTGATGGCGTCGAAGCCGGTCTCGGTCACGTCGCGGTAGTCCATGTGCCTGACCTCCGCGAGGTCCGACAGGCCCCGGTCGGCGATGGCCTTCTGCGCCCACTCCGCCTGCTGCTTGGACAGCGTGACACCGAGCGCCTTGACGCCGTACTCCTTCGCGGCGTGCATCACCATGCCGCCCCAGCCGCAGCCGACGTCCAGCAGCCGCATCCCCGGCTTCAGCGCGATCTTCCTGGCCACCAGGTCGTGCTTGTTGAACTGCGCCTCCTCCAGCGTCGCGTCCGCACGCGGGTAGCAGGCGCAGGTGTAGGCCATGGACGGGCCGAGCACCCACTCGTAGAAGGTGTTGGACACGTCGTAGTGGTGCGAGATGGCCCGCGCGTCCCGCCTCTTGGAGTGCCGCAGCCACGACGGGATGCGGCTGAACGGAGCCTCCTGCGGCGGCGGGTCCAGCCTGCGGCTGATCGCGGCACGCAGCAGCGGGTCGCCCAGTACCGCGCCGGCGATCCGCGCCTTGTCGCGCGCCGTCACGTCGCCGAGCACCTGCTGCATCGTCGTCAGCGCCGTGATCATGTCGCCGTTGACGTCGATCATGCCGGTGACGTAGGCGCGGGCGAGGCCCAGCGCCCCCGGCGAATGCAGCAGGTACGACACCGCATACGGCGACCGCACGTCGAACCTGATGGCGGCGCCGGGCACCCCCGCCCGCGAGCCGTCGTACGCCGTGAACTCCACTGGCGCCTCAGCCCCGGCGAGCTGCTGGAAGACCCTGGCCAGCGTCATCTTCTTCCTCCTGTCTACTTCGCCCCGGGCCGGCGGTGGTCGGCCGCCGCCCCCGCGGGGCTCCCCCGATACGACGGGCGCCTGGTCAGCGTCCGCGCACGCACTTCTCGTAGAGATCCAGCAGCCGCTCGCCGGGGTCGTACCGCCCCTTGAGCCGCCGGTAGGTCTCCCCGTCGTAGTACCGCCAGAACTCGTCCCGGCCGTAGAAGGCGGTGGAGTAAAGCGACTTGTGGCCGTCGAGCGCCGCGACCTTACGCTCGATGAGCCGGTTGTGGTGTTCGGGGATCTGCCCCGGCGGGATCCGGACGGTTCCCCAGAAGCCCGCGTTCACGTACGCGCGGCCCACGTCCAGCGGGTACAGCGGCCACCGCTCCTTCGCACGCAGCGGGCACAGCCAGATGGGGCTCATGCCGACCTTGCCGTGGAAGAACTCCAGGAACTCCGGCAGCCGCTCGATCGGCACCTCGATGTCCTGGATGACGTCCTCGCGCGGGCGCAGCCCCCGCCACCGCTCCGCGCGCGCGACGATGTGGTACCGGCGGTCGTAGGCGACGAGCTTGCGGTACACGTCGGAGCGCTTGTACTTGTCGGGCCACAGCCGCCGGACGGCCGGGTTCTGCACGCCGAACGCGCCCGAGCACCAGAACCAGTCGGTGTCCCAGCGCCAGATGTAGTCGCGGATCGTCAGGAAGTCCACCGACCGCTGCCGGATCGACCGGTAGTAGATCTTCTGGCCGGTGTAGTCGGACGTGTAGGGCGCCGAGTCGGCGAAGAACCCGAGCGTGATGTACTGCTCGTTCGCGCTGAAGACCGTCCCGTCCATGAAGTCGACGGGCTCGTCCTCGAACGTCCCGGAGTCGGTGATCTCCCCCATCACCCGGGCCAGTTCCGCGGCGTCGGTGAACCGCAGATGCCGCAGCCGCACGTACGGCCTGACGGGCCTCAGCTCCGTCTTCAGCCGGAGGCTGTAGCCGAGCGTCCCGTAGGAGTTCGGGAAGCCGTAGAAGAGGTCCTTGTGCTCGTTGTCGCGCGTCGCCGTGACGATCTGGCCGTCCCCGGTGAGGATCTCCATCTCCAGGACGCCCTCGTGCGGCAGCCCGTCGCGGAACGACGTCGACTCGATGCCGAGCCCCGTCACCGCACCGCCCAGCGTGATCGTCTTCAGCTGCGGGACGACCGTCGGCATGAGGCCGTGCGGGAGCGTCGCGGCGACCAGGTCCTCGTAGGTCGTCATGCCCTGGACCTGCGCGGTCCGCTCTTCCGGGTCGACGCTCAGCACCTTGTCGAACCCGGACACGTCGAGCCCGGGCGCCTCCGAGGGGTCGCGCCACCGGAACAGGTTGGAGGTCCGCTTCGCCAGCCGCACCGGCGTGCCCGCCGGGATGGCCTCATAGGATTTTCTGAGCGCCTCTACCGCCCGCTGGTGGTCGCCCTTGACCGCAAGCTCCGTCATCTACCCCTCCCTCGCATAGTTAATCGATCATCCCATGCATGGTCCACATAACTCGGACGTTAGGGGAGTCACAGGTAGAGAGGGGAATAAAGCCACGGGCGTACACATCGGCGTCGTTTCATCTCCTGGAGGTCACGGGGCCGCGTACAGAGCGGCCACGTCAACCTTTCCCCGAAGGAGTACGCCGACAAACCCGCGAGGCGCTCACGTCGTCGTCGCGGGTGCTTCCAGGCGCCCGGATCGTGGCCGCCGACCGGCCCCGACCCGCGGACGTGTCACTTCACCAGGCGCAGGATCCACGGGTAGCGGAACGTCTGGCCGGTCAGCGCGAAGACCGCCGCGATCGCCGACAGCACCCACGCCACCGCGTACACGACCCCGCCGACCCCGAACGTGACGATCGTGAGCAGCAGCAGCGTCACCTGGAAGTTCACGGCCTCGGCCGCCTGCCTCCGGACGTACTGCGACCGCTTGCCGCTCACCAGCATCAGCACGAGCGGGCCGACGAACAGCGTGGGGACGGCGACGGCGTGCGCGGCCGCCGCGAGCATCCGGTCCTCGCCCGTCGGGGCCTCCCCTTCCAGGGCGGCCGGCTGCCGGGGCACGGGCACCAGGTCCCTGGTGACCGCCCCGAGGTCGTTCCGCGTCCTGGCCGTCATCGCCAGTTGCACGCGCATGTCGAACTCGTCCTCGTCGAGCCGGCCCTCGGCGTACGCGTCCTGAAGCCGCTGGATGACCGGTTCCCGCTCGGCGTCCGAGACCCGCAGATCCCCCACCGCGTAACTGCTGTCCATACCCTCCATGCTCGGCGGCCCCCGCCCCCTGGACCATCAGGGAAGACCCTGGGCTACCCCCGGGACGGATGTCGGGGTGCCTCAGGGGCCCATCCTCCTGACGGCGTAGGCGCGCCGGGCCAGGGCCCCCGGCCTCCCCAGGCACATGGTGCGTGTCCCACCCTGTGTGCGGGCTGCCCGTGCGGGACGCGCCCAGCCTGTCTCAGCGAGCAGGAGACCAGCGGGCGCCAGGCGTACGGGACCTGACCCACTCGCCGCGCCTGCGGGTGGAGGGGGCGGTGGGATGACCCTGAGGCGCCCGTCAACTACTCGGCCCTGAGGGACCGGGCTTCTTGGCCCCGCCCAATGGGCTCTGCTTATGCTCCCCGTTCGCGGCTGGCTGCCGTGCCGGGGTCACATCAACCCGCGCCTCTATGTGGGGGCGGGATCGGGCATGTTGACAAATACCCACGCCGAGCGTGCGCGGTTGCGCACGTTGATCCCGGCGACGACGTCGGCGGGGCCAGCGAACCCGCACCGGCGACAGCGGAAGGTGTCCCGGTCGGGCCGGTTGGCCCGAGCGACATGCCCGCACCAGGGGATGGGGCAGGTCTGGGACGTGTAGTGGGCGTCCACCTGCAGCACCGGCACGCCCATACGGCGGGCCTTGTAGGCGATGAACTCGCCCAATTGGTGGAACGGCCACCCGGAAAGTCGTGCTCGCTGGTCGCGGGGAACCGTGACCCGGCCGCGGATCCCGCTCAGATCTTCCAGCGCGATTCCGCGGCCGGTGCGTGCGGCGACAGCAACGACCCTCTTGGCAGTCCTGTGGTTTACGTGGGTGGCGTGCCGGGCCTCCCGGCGCGCCCGCTTCTTGAGCAGTTGCCTGGCTGAACGAGACTTCTTCGCCTGGAGTTCGGCGCGTTTGCGGGCCTGTCGACGACGGTAGCGGTCCAGGCGGCGACCCTGATGGTTGTCCCCATCGCTGGTGGTGGCCAGGTTCACCACGCCCCGGTCCACCCCGATCCAGTCGGCGGGCTCGAACGGCTCGGGGTCAGGCACTTCCAGGGTGGCGACCAGGAACCACATGCCATCACGGAACACCAGATCCGACTCGCCCTTGCGGTACTCGGCCAGTTGCTTGAGCTGATTGGCCGACCCGGTGAACCGCACCCTCTTGACACGGCCCTTGATGGTCCAGATCGACACCGTCCGGGCGTCGATCTGCCAGCTGAGACAGCGATCGTCATAGATGTGCGCGGCGTCCGGCCGGAAACCGATCGGCTTGGACTCGGCCTTACAACGCCGCTTGGACTGGGGTCCGCCCAGACGGCCGCTGCGGATGCCGCCACGCAGGGCTGTGTAGGCGTCCACCACACGTTTGATGATGTGCTGGGCAGCCTGCGCCCCAAACCCCTGGGCCCTCAACTCGCCGTAACACAGCTTGCGCAACTCCCGTTCGGACGCGCGCAGCCCGAAGTGCTCGAACGCGACGGCCGACACCCGAGCGGCCGCCTCGTTCACGGCGCGCAGCGTCGCCTCCAGCGCCGCCGCCTGCTCAGGCGTCGGCAGGAGCTTGATCTGCACCACCAGTTTCATAGCCACCAATTTACCTTGAGTGACCATTGCAACACCCTGTGACACCAGCTGGACATCATCAAGGAGAACATCGACCAGCAGAAACGACGGGACCATGCGGCGCTGACGTGCCGCGCACGACGGAAGCACCTTCCCACGGGCCCGGAACGGCCGGGGTTCCTCGCTAGAAGACCGCTGAATTCCGCTGCAGGTACTCCTCCCCTGGGGTCAGCCGCCCGCCGAACAGGTCCGGCACCGTCACGAACACATAGCCCTCGGCGGCCAGCCGATCGATGATCTTCGGGACCGCCCGCACGCTGGTCGGGTGGATGTCGTGCATCAGGACGATGGAGCCGGGCTTCACCGACTCCAGCACCCGCTTCTCGACGTACCCGGTGTCGTGGTGCTCCCAGTCGAGGGGGTCGACCGTCCACAGCACCTGCGCCATGCCCATCTCCCGCGTGATCTTCGTCAGCCGCCCGGACGTCGACCCGTACGGCGGGCGGAGCATGACGGGCGTGACGCCCGACGCCCGCCGGATCGCGTCCTGCGTCCGCGTCAGCTCCGAGAGGATCTTCTTCTTGGACGCCCTGCCGAGGTCGGCATGCGTGTAGCTGTGGTCGGCGACCTCGTGCCCGGCCTCGTGCTCGCGCCGGACGAGTTCCGGATGTTTCGCCGCGTTCTCCCCGATGATGAAGAACGTGGCCCGCACCCCGCGGGCCGCGAGAATGTCCAGCAGCTCCCCGGTGCTCGCCGCGGGCCCGTCATCGAACGTCAGCGCCACGCACCTGACCCGCGCACAGTCCGGAGCCCCCGGCCGAGGCGCCCCCTCCGGCCGCCCCGCCCCATTGGGCTCCCCCGGACGCGCAGGCTGCGCCGAACCCGTGCTCTGCCCCGGACCACAAGGCTGCACCGGACCAGCAGGCTGCGTCGAACCACCAGGCTGTCCCGGACCACCGGGCTGACTCGGATCGCCGGGCTGACTCGGATCGCCGGGCTGTCCCGGACCGCCGGGCTGTCCCGGACCGCCGGGCTGTCCCGGACCGCCGGGCTGTCCCGGACCGCCGGGCTGTCCCGGACCGCCGGGCTGTCCCGGACCGCCGGGCTGCGCCGGGCCACAAGGCTGCGCCCCGGGCTGGGGCTCGGTGTTCGGGTTGGGTCCTGCCGCCCGGGTCTTGTTCTGCGCGGTGGCGAGGCCGGGCCGGCCTGGGGCCGGGGCGAGCGTGCTGAGGCCCGCGAACACCGAGGCCGCGAGCACGGCGGCCGCCCCCCGCCGGACGAGTTCCGGCCCGCCCATCAACACCCCCGCTGACGATCCCCCGAAGGCGCAAGTCTATGGCTCGGGTCCCCGCCCGCCGGGGATGCCGCCGCTGGTGTCGGGAACCCGGACACCTCCGGTCTCGTTATCGTCGTACACCGCTAACCCGGCACCGGGAGCGTTCCGGGCGGGGACCAGACGACGGGGTGGGCGATGAGATTCCGGGACCGGTTCGGGATCCGCAGGCATCGCGGGTCCACCGTGACGAAGCTCGACCGGGAGGCGACGGACTCCGACATCGAGGCGCTGATCGCGTTCGCCCGCGCCCGCAACGGCGTCGAGTTCTTCGTCGAGCCGGAGACGTTCGCCACCGACACCACGGCCGTCGCCGTCGCCCACGACGGCGAATGGACCCGCCGCCGTGTCGGCTCGCCGAAGGTCATCGGCAAGGTGGCCCGCGACCTCGGCCTCCCCGTCTACGACGTCCAGATCGTCGGCTACCCGCCGCGCATGCGCGCCTGGAACGAGCGCAACCGCGACCGCCGCATCGACCCCGGAACCCCCGGCCAGGCCGTGGCCCCCTGACCCGGGCTAGCCCGCCTCGCGGTGGGCCTGGTCGTCGTAGGCGGCCGCCAGCTGGTCCGAGCTCATGCGCATGCGGAGTTTCCGGGGCGGGATGCCTGCTTCGATCACCTCCCGGAGGATGACGGCCATGGAGTAGGCGGGGTCGGCGGCGAGGGCGCGTTCCAGGGCGACGTTGGCGAGGCCGCCGTCGCCGGCGGAGTAGGCCGCGAAGGCCAGGAGGGACGCCGGGGCGGGGACGCAGGGTTCTTCGACGCGCCGCACGATGTCGCGCCAGAAGGCGATGTCGGCGGCCGGGGCGTCCTCGTCGATGCGGATCCAGGTCTCGTCGCGGATCCGCAGGTCGGTGAGGAGGAGGCCGAGCCAGGCGGCCTCGTCGTCGGTAGGGCGGATGCCGGTGCGGGCGTGGGCGAGCAGGGCCAGGACGAAGGCGAGGTCCTCCTCGTGTGCGGCGCGTGGTCGGGACAGGTAGCGCTTGCGGGCCCGTTCGGTGGCCTGGTGCATCGTGGCCTGGCCGGGGCCGTCGAGGGGCTGGACCGAGCGGACCAGTTCAGCGCGGTCGGCCAGGGCGACATGACCGGCGAAGGTCGCCTGGGCGGCGACGACGCTGCCGGAGATGTCGTACGGGACGCCTTCGGGTGGGCAGCAATCGTCGTCGCAGGTCAGCGACCACCAGCGTCCGTCGCCGACGCGGATCGCCTCGACGGCGGGGACGCCCGCCGCGGTGAGCGCCGCGCGCATGGGTGCGGCGGCCTCGGCCACCTCGTCCGGTGGCCCGTAGCCGAGGAGGAGCGAACGGGCGAAACCGTTGCCGGCGAGGAGGGCGGCCACCCGGTCGGCGGCGTCCGCCGGTAAGTCGAGCCGGATCGCGCATGTGCCGCGGGAGCGGCCCTCGAAGCCGATCACGACGAGGCTGCGGGCCGGGTGGAAGCCCAGCAGGTAGGGGACGGCCGCGATGGCGTCCTGCGCGGTGCGAATCACCAGGGATGTCATGGCGTCGAGGCTCGCAGGGGCGGCGGAGGCACGGCCGGCGATTCCAAGACTGTGGATAACCCTCGGCCGGCCACGCGGTCTGTGCCGGTTCACCCGGTATCGCGCATCGCTCTCGTCCGCTCCGGGACGCGGGTGCCGGGCCGGGACGGTAGCGTTGGGCGACGTGCCCGCCCCTGATCTGCTGACCGGCAGCGAGACCAAGATTCCCGACGTGGCGACCCTGCTCGCCGCGGCCGTCACGTCCATCGGGGGTGCCGAGCGCCCCGGACAGGTGACGATGGCCCAGGCGGTGGAGAAGGCGATCGAGTCCGGGGAACATGTCGCGGCGCAGGCGGGTACGGGCACCGGCAAGTCGCTCGCGTATCTGGTGCCCGCGGTCCGGTATGCGGTGGAGAAGCAGACGACGGTCGTCGTCTCGACGGCGACGATCGCGTTGCAGCGGCAGCTCGTCGACCGGGACCTGCCGCGGCTGGCGGAATCCCTCGGGCCGCTGCTCGGGACCGAGCTGAAGTTCGCGATCCTCAAGGGCCGCCGCAACTACCTGTGCCTGCACCGGGTCCAGACCGGGGTGCCGGAGGAGGAGGAAGGCGGGCCGAGCCTGTTCGACCCGCAGCAGCTCTCCACGCTCGGACGGCAGGTCAAGCGGCTGAACGAGTGGGCCGAGGAGACTCGGACCGGCGACCGCGACGAGCTGGTGCCGGGGGTGGGCGAGCAGGCGTGGCGGCAGGTCGCCGTCACGGCCAAGGAGTGCCTGGGCGCGACTCGGTGCCCGCACGGCACCGAGTGCTTCGCCGAGCTGGCGCGGGCGGAGGCCGGTGAGGCCCACATCGTGGTCACCAACCACGCGCTGCTGGCCATCGATGCCCTGGAGGAGTTCCAGGTCCTGCCCGAGCACGATGTCGTCATCGTGGACGAGGCGCATGAACTGGTCGACCGGGTCACCTCGGTCGCCACCGGGGACCTGAGCGCGGCAGGAGTGGAGACGGCCGCGCGGCGCTGCGGACGCCTCATCGAGGAGAACGTCGCCGACCGTCTGAAGGAAGCCGCGGAAGGGCTCGGCCTCCTCCTGGAGGACATGCCCGCAGGCCGCATGGATGTCCTGTCGTCTGCCCTTGGGAACACGCTCGCCTCTGTACGCGACGCCGCCCATGCCTGCATCACGGGGCTCGGGCCGGAGAAGAAGGATTCCGACCCGGGTGACATGGCCGCGCGCAAGGCGGCGCGGTCATCGCTAGAGGATCTGCATGACACGGCCGTGCGGACGCTGGAGGCGTTCCAGCCCGAGATGGCCCAGCGCTTCGACGTGGTGTGGCTGGAGAAGCCGTTCGTCCAAGAAGGACGTCCGAAACGGCCGCCGTCGTTGCATGTGGCGCCGATCGGGGTCGGCGGGCTGCTGCGGACGACCCTGTTCGAGCAGCGCACCGCGATCCTCACGTCGGCGACGCTCACGCTGGGCGGGTCGTTCGAGCCTCTCGCCCGTCAGTGGGGGCTGCCTCCGCTGAACGAAAGCGGGCCGAGGGACGCGAAGACCGCCGCCGAGGGACTCGCGCAGACCGCCACCGAGAAGGGCGAGGAAACCGAGGTCGTGTGGTCGGGGCTGGACGTCGGCTCGCCGTTCGACCACCCGAAGGCGGGCATCCTGTACGTCGCCCGGCATCTGCCGCAACCGGGACGGGACGGGCTCGCCGCCGCCTACCTCACCGAGATCACCGAGCTGATCGAGGCGGCGGGCGGCCGCACCCTCGGCCTGTTCTCCTCGATGCGGGCGGCGCGCCAGGCGGCCGACGAGCTGAAGGACCACCTGTCCCACCCGCTGCTCTGCCAGGGCGAGGACTCCACGTCCCTGCTGGTCAAGCAGTTCGCCGAGGACGAGCGGACCTGCCTGTTCGGCACCCTGTCGCTCTGGCAGGGCGTGGACGTCCCGGGCGCGTCGCTGCAGCTCGTCATCATGGACCGCATCCCGTTCCCGCGTCCGGACGACCCGGTGTCGTCGGCGCGGTCGCGGGCGGTCGCGGCACGCGGCGGCAACGGATTCATGGCGGTCGCGGCCACGCACGCCGCGCTGCTGCTCGCCCAGGGCGCGGGCCGGCTGCTCCGCTCGATGGACGACCGCGGCGTCGTCGCCGTCCTCGACCCGCGGCTCGCCACGGCCCGCTACGGCGGCTTCCTGAAGAACTCGCTGCCGCCGTTCTGGGCGACCACCGACCCGGACGTCGTCCGCGGCGCCCTCCGCCGCCTCGACGCCGCCGCGTCGGAGCAGCCCTAGAACCGTGCAGCCCCAGAACCGTGCCGCGCGCCGGACCGCGGGCGCGGCGCTCAGCGACGGTAGCCGGCGAGGAACTCGCCTATGCGGCCGACGGCGTCCTCCAGGTCGTCGGCGTGCTGGAGCGTGACGACGCGGAAATGGTCCGTGGTCGGCCAGTTGAACCCGGTGCCCTGCACGACCAGGAGCTTCTGCTGCTCCAGCAGGTCGAGGGCGAAGCGCATGTCGTCCTCGATCGGGTACATCTCCGGGTCCAGGCGCGGGAAGACGTACAGGGCGCCGGTGGGCTTGACGCAGCTCACGCCGGGCAGGTCGTTCAGCAGTTTCCAGGCGCGGTCGCGCTGCTCCCCGAGGCGCCCGGTCGGCAGGACGAGGTCCTCGATGCTCTGGTAACCGCCGAGCGCGGCCTGGATGGCGTGCTGGCCGGGGACGTTCGGGCAGAGCCGCATGTTGGCGAGGATGTCGAGCCCCTCGATGTAGGACTCGGCGTGCTCCTTCGGTCCGGACAGCACCACCCAGCCGGACCGGAAACCGGCGACCCGGTAGTTCTTGGACAGGCCGCCGAACGTGAGGCACAGCAGGTCGGGGGCCAGGGACGCGATCGGCACGTGCTCGGCGTCGTCGTACAGGATCCGGTCGTAGATCTCGTCGGCGAAGACGATGAGGTTGCGGCGGCGGGCGAGCTCGACGATGCCGGTCAGCACCTCGCGCGAGTACACGGCGCCGGTCGGGTTGTTCGGGTTGATGATGACGATGGCGCGGGTCCGGTCACCGATCTTGGACTCGATGTCGTCGAGGCTCGGCTGCCACCCGTCGTCCTCGTCGCACAGGTAGTGGACGGGCGTGCCGCCGCACAGCGACACCGAGGCCGTCCAGAGCGGGTAGTCGGGCGCGGGGATCAGCACCTCGTCGCCGTCGTTCAGGAGCGCCTGCAGGGTCATGACGATGAGCTCGGAGACGCCGTTGCCGAGGTAGACGTCCTCCACGTCGATGCCGGAGACGCCGCTGTCCTCGAAGCGCTGCACGACGGCTCGGCGGGCGGGCAGGATGCCCTTGGAGTCGCTGTAGCCGTGCGCCTCCGGCAGGTTGCGGATCATGTCCTGGAGGAGCTCGGGCGGGGCCTCGAACCCGAACGGGGCGGGGTTGCCGATGTGCAGCTTGAGGACGTTGTTCCCCTCGTTCTCCAGCTGCTTGGCGCGCTTGAGGACCGGTCCCCGGATGTCATAACAGACGTTGGTCAGCTTGCCCGACTGGTTGACCTGCATGGACTCACCATAGCCGCGGCCCGCCGGCGACACGCGAGGCGACCCCGCACACCCTTGGCCGGGCCCGGACGATCCCGGCCGCGCCCGAACGGATCCGGGCCGTCCCGGACGACGCCGGAAAGCCCCGCACGCACGCCCGACCGGCCGGCGCCGCCGAACCCGGCCCTGACGCCGCCGGCCAGGACCGGACGGCCGCTCCCCCGCGGTCGATAGCAGACGGATCCGGAACGGCCCGGGCGACTCCGGAGAGCCCGCACGCACGCTTGACGAGCCGGCTGCGCCAGACCTGGGCCCTGGCGCCGCCGGCCAGGACCGGACGGCCGTTCCCCCCGCGGCCGGCCGTGGGGGGAACGGCGACGTGCGTCACGGTGCGGAGATCGCCGAGAGGATCGCCAGGCGGGCCGCGCGCCGGGCGGGGCGGATCGCGGCGAGGGCGCCCGCCACCGCGCCGACCACGGCGATGACCGCCAGCTGGACGGCCGGCGGCGCGAACGGGTTGCCGAGGGCGGCGCCCAGGCCCCAGCCCAGGAACGCCCCCAGGCCGAGCCCGCCGCCGGTGCCGAACACCGCCACGATGACCGACTCCCAACGCACCATCGACCGGACCTGCGGACGCGTCGCGCCGACTGCACGGAGCAGGCCGAGTTCGCGGGTCCGTTCGTGGACGGCCAGGGACAGCGTGTTGGCGATGCCGAGCAGCGCGATGACGATGGCCAGGATGAGCATCCCGTAGACGACGGTGATGAAACCGGCCATGTCCTCGGTCTGCGCGGCCACGAACTCGTCCCGCGACTCGATGTCCGGTGCGCCGTAGGGCTTGGCCAACGTCGTTAGGGCCTGCCGGGCGGACGCGACCGACGCGCCGGGCTTCAGGTCGACGAACGCCTTCGTGTCCAGGGGCTGCCTTGTGTGCGCGTTCCATACGGTGCGCGGAACCAGGTAGTCGCCGGTCATGTCGGTGTTCTTGTAGACGGCCCCTACCGTCAGCTTCTGTGAGGTGCCGTCCGCGAACGTCACGCCTACCGTGGTGCCCGCACGCCAGCCCTTGTCGTCCGCGGCCTTCTTCGAGACGGCGAAGGTACCCGCGTCGTTGAGGCTGCCCTGCGTGACGTCCAGGTCGAGGACGCGCCGCAGGCTGGACGGGTCGGCCACGCTGACGGTGGACGGCTTGTCCGCCACCCGCATGCTGCCCGTGCCGAGCCCAGCGACATCGCTCACCTGAGGCAGTTTCGCCGCGTCCTGGACGAGGGACGTGCTGAACCCGCCCGTCTCGTTGCCGCCCGCGTCCACGACGATCGGGCCCTTGAACGAGCCGGCCACGCCGTCCTCAAGGGAGGCGCGCAGCGACCCGATGAACACCGTCATCAGCGTGACCACACCGACACCGATCATCAGCGCGGTCGCCGCGCCGGCCGTGCGCGCCGGGCTGCGGGTCGCGTTGTCGCGCGCGAGCGCCCCGGGGACGCCGCGCAGCCGCGCCGCGGGACCGCCGAGCAGCGCCGCGACCGGACGGGCGGCCACGGGCCCGAGCACGACCATCGAGACCACGGTCACCACCGCGCCCGCCGTCGCCATCGCCATCTGCTCCTTGACCGCGCCGAACACGACGGTCCCGATCGCGACCGCCGCGAAGACGGCGCCGACGATGACGCGGCTCTCGGACGGACGCGACGCCTCCGCCGCGACCTCCCGCAGCGCGGCCAGCGGCGGCACCCGCGACGCCTTCAGCGCCGGGCCGAGCGCCGCGACCAGGGTGACCAGCAGCCCGACCGGAACCGCGATCAGGACCGAGCTCGCGGCCACGGTGACGCCCTCCATGGCGATCCCGATCCGGAACTGCGTGAACAGCTGCCGGAGCAGCGCCGCGAACCCGAGCCCTCCGGCGAGCCCGGCGAGGGTGGCGGCGCCGCCGACCATCAGCGCCTCGAAGCCGACGATCGTGACGACCTGCCGGCGTCCGGCGCCGAGCGCGCGCAGCAGCGCCGACTCGCGGGTCCGCTGCGCCATCGTGATCGCGAACGTGTTGTGGATGCTGAACGCCGCGACGAGCAGGGCCACGCCGCCGAACGCGGCGAGGACGATCCGGAAGATCCGCAGGAAGCCGCTCTCGACGAGGCTCATGCCCTCCTCGACCTGCGCCTTGGTCGAGATGGCCTGGACGCCGGAGGGCAGGACGTCCTGCACGCGGGACGCCAGCTCACCCTGGCCGACGCCGTCCGCCGCGCGGATGGCGACGCCGCTGATGCGGTCGGTGCCCTTCGCGACGTACTGGCGGGCGCCTTCCAGGGAGAACGCCGTGAACGACGTCTCGCCGAAGGCGTCCTCGTCACCGAACTTGCTGATCCCGACGACGGTCACCGGGACCTTCTCCGGCGTGAGCACGGCCGTCCGGTCGCCGACCTTCAGGTGGCCCTCGTCGGCGAACATCTTGTTGATGACGACCTCGTCCGGCGCGCGCGGTCCCCGTCCCGACACGAGGTGGTACGGATTGAGCTCCGGGTCGGTCATCCAGTTTCCGGCCGTGCGCGGCCCGCGTGACGCGATCGTCGTGCCGTCCTTGGCGAGCAGTTGCCCCGAGCCCTCGATGGTCGGTTCGGCGTTCGCGACGCCGTTCACCCGGCGCACCCTGTCCAGGACGGACGCGTCGATCTGGCCGCGGCCGCCCCACGGGGCGTCGCTCACCTTGGTCGCGTTCCGGACGGTCACGTCCGTCCTGCCGTACGCGGTGGAGAAGTACCCGTCGATGCTCGCGGCGAGAGTGTCGCCGAGGACGAGCGTCCCCATCAGGAACGTCACACCCAGGAAGACCGCCACCAGGGAGCCGACCAGGCGCCGTTTGCGTCCCCACAGTTCCTTGAACACGAGCCCGGTCATCAGTGGTCCCCCAGTCCTCGCATCCGGTCCAGCACCCGGTCGGGTGTGGGCGCGTCCATGACGTCGACGACGCGGCCGTCGGCGAGGAACACCACCGCGTCGGCGTGCCCCGCGGCGACCGGGTCGTGGGTGACCATCGCGACGGTCTGGCCGAGGTCGTCAACGGCGTTGCGGAGCAGCGCCAGAACCTCAGCGCCGGTACGGGAGTCGAGGTTGCCGGTGGGCTCGTCCGCGAACACGATCTGCGGGCGGGTGACCAGCGCACGCGCCAGCGCCACCCTCTGCTGCTGCCCGCCCGACATCTCGGACGGGCGGTGCGACAGCCGGTCCCCCAGCTTCAGGACGCGGACGACGGTGTCCAGCCACTGCTGGTCCGGGCCCGTCCCCGCCAGCGTCAACGGCAGCAGGATGTTGTCGCGCGCGGTGAGCGTGGGGAGCAGGTTGAACGCCTGGAACACGAACCCGATGCGCTCGCGCCTGAGCCGGGTCAGGCGGCGGTCCGACAGCGCCCCGAGTTCCTGGTCGCCGACGTAGACCTTGCCGGACGTCGCGTCCTCCAGCCCTGCCACGCAGTGCATCAGCGTGGACTTGCCGGCACCGGACGGACCCATGATCGCGGTGAACCGTCCGTCCGGGAGCGTCACGCTGACGTCGTCGAGCGCCCGCACCGCCATGTCACCGGACCCGTACACCTTGCTGAGCCCGACCGTGCGCGCCCCGCCCCTGCCGGTGTCCTCGTGGATCGATCGTCTTGCTTCCGCTGCGTTTCCCATGCCGGGATCGTCGTCCCGCGTCATGGGGTCCGTCGTCGGGCCAGAAGAGGCACCGGACCTGCTCCCGCCGGCGCATCGGCGGCGGCCGGGCTACGTCCCCTGCGGTACGTTCGGCCGAAGATCGAATAAGACTCGGTGTCCAATTGTGATGCGGGCAACATACATGCAGGCTTGATTGCATGTATGTCGCGCTCGTACCGTCTGAGACGTGTCAGCAAGCAGCCGCCGACGTCACCGGCACGGCCCGTCCCGCCGCCGGACCCAGGAGGAGCGCAGGTCGCGTACGCAGGCCGGCCTCCTGGAGGCCACCATGGAGTGCCTGGTGGACCTCGGCTGGTCCGGGACGTCCACCACGGAGGTGGCGCGTCGCGCCGGCGTCTCGCGCGGGGCCCAGCAGCACCACTACCCGACGAAGATGGAGCTCGTCGCGGCCGCGCTGGAGCACATGCTGGAGGCGCAACGCCTGGCGTACGAGACCGCGTTCGCGGTGCTGCCGCCGGAGCGGCGCAACGTGTCGGGCGCGCTCGACCTGCTCTGGGAGGTGTTCCGCGGCCGTCCGGCCAAGGCCCTCATGGAGCTGGCGGTGGCGGCCCGCACCGACGACGAGCTGCGGCCCCTGTGCCTCGACCTCAACGAGCGCGTCCTCCAGGTGATCCTGGAGACGTTCGAGCGGCTGTTCCCCGACAACACCCTTCCCCCCGACTTCGTCCCGACGATGCTGCGTGCCGTGTTCGCCATGTTCGTCGGGCTCTCCATACAGAACGCGCTGGACGACGACGCCGACGGCCACCAGGCCGCGGTGCTGCGGCAGATCAAGGACGTCGCGCGGCTGATCGTCCCCGAGCAGGGCCTGCCGGAGGCCCGGCCGCAGACCGACCGATAGCCCCCAGTCACACCGCCGGCCCTCCGGCCGGCCGCACCATCCCGAGGGAGCGCATCACATGCCGAAAGCCCCCACAGAACTCGCCGACGAGGTCCGCGAGCAGGTCAAGGACAAGAAGTCGTACCTCGGTGTCATCGACCGCCTGAACAAGGCATCGGTCGACAAGCACTGGGAGGCGTACGCCGACATCCCCTGGGACGACCCCGAGTTCACCGTCGACAAGAACGACCCGCGCTGGGTGCTGCCGCCGTTCGACCGGCTCGGCGAGACGGCCTGGTACCAGGCGCAGCCGCCGGAGGCCCAGGCGCAGATCGGCCTGTGGCGCGTCGCGACCGCGATGAAGATCGGGCTGCAGTTCGAGAACCTGCTGAAGCGCGGGCTGCTGAACTACGCCTACCGGCTGCCGAACGGCCGCCCGGAGTTCCGGTACGTCTACCACGAGACGACCGAGGAATGTCACCACGGGATGATGTTCCAGGAGTTCGTGAACCGGACGAAGATGCCGATCCGCGGCATGCCGCGTTCGCTCAGCCTCGTCGCGCAGGCCGCCCCCTGGATCCCGCTGATCAGCACGGAGATGTTCTTCGTGTTCGTGCTCGGCGGCGAGGACCCGATCGACTACGTCCAGCGCAAGTCCCTCAAGGGCGGCCACATCAAGCATCCGCTCGAAGAGACCATCATGAAGATCCACATCGCGGAGGAGGCCCGGCACATCTCGTTCGCCCGCCACTACCTCAAGCACCGGGTGCCGAACATGAACCCGCTGCGCCGCCGGATCCTCGGCGTCGCGACCCCGGTGGTGCTGGGCGTGATGGCGCGGATCATGCTGTCCCCGCCCGGGCCGATGGTGCGGCACTTCGGCATCCCGAAGGACGTCGTCCGCGCCGCCTACCGGAGCGAGGCGTCGCAGGCGGAGATCTCCAACTCGGTCGGCAAGATCCGCGACCTGATGGCCGAACTGGGCGTGATCGGCCCGGTGAACAGGCGGGTGTGGAAGGCGTTCGGCATCTGGGACGAGCCGAAGCAGCGCCGCGCCGTGGAGACCGCCAAGGCCGCCTGAGCATCTGCGGGCGCGAGTTTGTGGCCGGGATGAGTATCGGCGGCCCGGGCCCGCCCCTAGAATCCCCGCAATTCAACGCAATATCCAATTAGCCGCCGCGGTCCGGGCTCACTCCCCCACCGAGCCCGGGCCCGCGGTTCATCGAGCGGAGCGCGCAATGAGCATCGCGATCGTGACCGGAGGAGCGTCCGGCATCGGCCGTGCGATCGCCACGTCCCTGGTGGCACGGGGCGACACCGTCGTGGTCGGCGACATCAACGCCGACGGTGCCGCTCAGGTCGCCGAGAAGCTGAACACCCTCGGCAGGGGCAAGGCGTCCTCCGCCGCCCTCGACGTCACGGACGCGGACGCCGTCGCCGCCCTCTACGCACGTGTCAAGGCCGAGCACGGCTGGCTCGACCTGGTGTTCAACAACGCCGGCATCGCGGTCGGCGGACTGGCCGAGGAGCTCACCCTCGACCACTGGAACCGCGCCATCGACATCAACCTCAAGGGCGTCGTGCACGGCGTCCACGCCGCCTACCCGATCATGCTGGAGCAGGGCCGCGGCCACATCGTCAACACCGCCTCGCTGGCCGGTCTCGTCCCGATGCCGATCGGCATCCCCTACACCGCCACCAAGCACGCCGTCGTGGGCCTGTCCCTCGGCCTGCGCGCCGAGGCGGCCGGACGCGGCGTCAGGGTCAGCGTCGTCTGCCCGAGCTTCGTCGACACACCGCTGCTCCACAACGTCAACCCGGACCTGCCCGACACACCGCTGAGCGGCGACGCCAGCGGCGACATCGCGAAGGCCGCCCCGCGCCTCTACACGGCCGAGAAACTGGCCCGCGACATCATGCGGGGCGTCGCGAAGAACCAGGCCCTGATCGTGGCCCCCGCCCACGGCCGCCTCGCCTGGCGCGGCGTCCGCCTCAACCCGGGCGCCGCCGTCCGCGTCGCCCAGATCGCCGTCGACCGGATCCGCTCCGGCGACTGACCGGACGGCCGGTCACCCGGTGGTGTAGCAGGGGGCGTCCAGCCGGTAGCCCTTGGCGGTCGGCCCGGCCTCGAAGTCCGTGATCGCCTTGATGCCGGTGAACTCGTGCTCGTCCGGCCTGGCGATCACCGACTGCCGGAACGCCGAGGCGTCCGGCGAGCCGGAGGAGTTGCCCGCCACGGCCGGCAGGATGCCCTCGTAGTCGACGTGCTGGATCCTGCGGACGGCCGCGAGCAACCCCTTGCGCGTCAGGTCCTTCGCCTCGACCGCGCGCTCCAGGGCCGCCTTCAGCGGGTAGGACATCACCCACCCGCTGGTGAGCGAGTCGTCCGGTTCGACCCGGCCGAGCGCCTGCCGCATCGCCGTGTGGCCAGGCGAGTCGGCCGCGAACGGCTTCCACGGCGCGACCTGCAGGTAGCGCTCCTTCATCGCGCCGATGGCGGCGTTCCGCAAAAGCCCCTTGGCCCACGTCGGGTTGTCGCCGACGAACCTCCCCTTGTAGCCGCGCCGGACCGTCGTGCCGATGATGGTCGCCGCGTCCGCGGGGCTGGTGGTCAGGACGACCAGGTCGGGTTTGCGCGAGAGGATGGCGCGGACGGCCTCCTCCTGCGCCGCCGTGCTCTTGCCGGGCGTCCCCTGGACGGTCGGCACGTCGGTGAAGGAGAGGCCGCGCGCCTCGGCGGCGATCCTCGCTCCGGCGGCCGCGTCGTCGCCGTAGTCGCCGGAGTAGTGGACGGCCATCACGCTCTTGGCGGCGAAGTGGTCGACGCCGTAGTCGACGCCGTTCATCGCCTCGAAGCAGTACGAGGCCCCCGACTCCAGGATGTTGTCCTCGAACTCCCACTTCGACGTCCATGAGACGGGGAGCGCGATCATCTCGTCCGCGCGGAGGCGGCCGAGGATCGCGTCGGTGGCCGGCGACCCGAGCGTCTGCGCCAGCGCCAGCACCTTGTCCTTGATCTCGTCGTAGGCGCTCACCTGCACCCGCGGGTCGTAGTGGTTGTCGCGGACGTAGGTGACGACGTCGACGTCGTAGGCGCCGATGCCGCCCTGCCGGTTCACACGGTCCCAGAACGCACGCTGCACCTTGGTGATCGGGACGCCCATCTGCGTGAACGGCCCGGTGCTCAGGTCCGACAGGGTGCCGAGGTAGATGCAGCCGTGGTCCTTGTTGACCGGGTGCGGGCAGGGCTCCCGGGTCACCCCCGGCGCATCGGTCGTGAGCAGACCGTCCGCGGACGAGCCACAGCCGGCGGCCACCGGCGAGGCCAGCAGGACGGCGCCCGCGAGCAGGGCCTTCACCCGGGTCAGGTCACAGCGCACGGAGACCATCGATCACTTCCTTGAGAAGACGCGGGTCGGCGGCCCCGGTCCGGGACACCGCCGGCCGCCGCACGTTGACCAGTCCGCGGTCCAGCAGATCGCTCAGCAGCACGCGGACGACGCCGACGGGCAGCGCCAGGTCCGCCGCCAGATCGACGACCGCCCGGGGCCGGATGCACAGCTCGAGGATCCGCTCGTCCTCCGTGCCGAGGGTCCGCGGATCCGGCATCGGCACCTCGGCGGTGACGACCACGGCGATGAGGTCGAGGGCGGCGCCCCGCTGGCGCGTCCGGCCCCGGGCGACGGCGAACGGGCGCAGCACGGGTCCGGCCTGCTCGTCGACCCACAGTTCGTCGGGCTCCCCGGTCATCACTCACCGCCGGGGCCCGGCGGCGGCTGGGGCCCTGCGTCCCGGCCGCGGCGCCAGCCGCTCTGCATCCTCGACAGCAGGTGCCCGGCGGCCTCCGGCGTCCGGTCGTCCGGCTCCGCGCCGGGCGGCTCCTCCGGTTCCTCCCGAAGCTGCGGGGCGAGGCTCTGCTGCCGCCGTCGCCTGGGCAGGTCGGGCTCGTCGCCGACGGCCGACCCGTCCCCGGCCTCGCGCCGGCCGCTCTCCAGTGCGAGCGGCTCGGCGGTGGAAGGCCCGGCCTGGACGGCGGACGCCCGCAGGCGTCCTTCCCGGACCGTGTCCGCCGTGCGGGCCACGGCGACCAGCGGCGGGTGCTCGGCGGAGCCGCCGCCGTCCTCCACCGCGTCCGGCGGTTCCACGATCAGCGCGTGCGGGATGAGCACGATCGCGACGACGCCGCCATAGGACGAGGGCCGCAGTGTCACCGTGATGCCGTGCCGCGCGGCGAGCCGGGCCACGACGAACAGCCCCAGCCGCACCGAGTCGTCGAAGTCGAGCTCGGGGTCGGTGGCGAGCAGGCCGTTCAGCCGCTCCAGCTCCTCGCGGGAGAGCCCGAGCCCGCGGTCCTCGACCTCGATCGCGAATCCGTGCGCGGCCTCCCCGCCCGTCACCCGGATCCGCGTGGTGGGCGGGGAGAACACGGCGGCGTTCTCGATCAGCTCCGCGAGCAGGTGGATGGTGTCGGCGACGGCGCGGCCGGACAGCGCCGTCCGTCCCATCGGCACGACCTCGACCCGGGTGAAGTCCGCCACCTCGGACGCCGCCGCGCGGGCCACGTCCATCAGCCGGACCGGGTGGCGCCAGATCCGGCCGGACGGCCGCCCGGACAGGATGACCAGGCCCTCCGCGTGCCGGCGCATCCGGGTCGCCAGGTGGTCGAGCTCGAAGAGGGCGGCCAGCGCGTCGGGGTCCTCGGTGTCGCGCTCCATGCCTTCGAGCATGCCGAGCAGGTGCTGCAGCAGGGTCTGGTTACGCCGGGCCAGGGTGACGAACACGTCGTTGAGGCGCTTGTGCGCGGCCGCCTCGCCCGTCGTCGCCCGGACGACGGCCCGGCGCGCCTCGGTGAACGCCGCGTCGATCCTGGCGATCTCGGTCACGGCGAACGCCGGCCGCCGCTCGGGCTCCTCGTCGGCGATGTCCTCCCCGCGCCGGGCCCGCTCGGTGATCTCCGGGATCCGGTCCCGGGTGAAGGCGGCGACCGTGCCGGCGATGTCGCGGCTCTCCCGGACGAGCCGGCGCCCCATCCGCACCGCGACGACGATCGCGATCACCACGGCGAGGAGCCCGAGGCCCCCGGCGAGTTCGAGCCGGAGCAGCACCGCGTCCGCCTTCTGCGCGGCCCGTGCGGCGGTGGCGGCGCGGATTCGGGACGAGAGCCCCGCCAGCTGCGCGTTCACCGACTCCGTGGAGGTGTGCCAGGCCCCCACGTCGACCGGCGGGCGGTCCTCGGTCGGACCGGACCGGACGAGCTGGGTCTCCAGCCGGCGGAACAGCGCGAACTCGGGCCCGGCGATGATCGCCTCGTACCGCTCGCGGTCGGGTTCCGGCAGGCCCCCGGCCGAGTCGCCGTAGAGGAAGTCGCGCGTCCCTGCCAGTTCCACCAGCCGCCGGTGCTCGTCCTCGCTCAGCTTGCCCGCGGCCAGCGCACCGGTGATGAGCGCGTCCTCGCGCGTCAGGTTCTCCCTCGCGCGCTCCAGGGTGCCGAGGACGCGGGTGTCGCGGACGATGCGCTCGTCGGACGAGCGCGTCTCGTCGTAGATCTCGGCTGCGAGGTCGATGAAGGCGGTGTAGCGGCCGAGGGCCTGCGCGCGGTTGATCAGCCGCCGGTCGACCGAGTCGCGGACCGATTCCAGCTCGCCCAGGGAGGCGGCCAGCTCGACCATCCGCCGCCTGGTCTCGGGCCGGGCCGCACCGCGGACGGAGGGGTCCGCCGCCGACCTGCGGAACGCCGCCCTGGCCTTGTCCGTCATCGCCCGCTGAGCGTCGAACCCGGACCGGCCGATCGTGGAGTCGTCGCCGAGATAGGACAGCGACATGCGCCGCTCGTCCTGCAGCGCGTCGATCATCGCGTCGGTCGGCCGGATGACCTTGTCGGTGAAGGTCCGGGACCGGGTCTGCCGCAGGGTGTCCCCGAGCGTGGTGCCCGCGGCGAAAACCCACAGCATGACCAGCGCGGTGATCGGCGGGACGAGCAGGATGACGATCCTGGTCCTGACCGATCGTGCTCGCCGGGTCATCACGCCTCCCCGTTGCCGGCACCGCCATCGTCCGCGGCGATCCGTGCGGCGCCGCTTGTGACACAGGTCACCATAGCGTGGCCGAACCTAGCCCACCCTGACGAATCACTCGCCTGCTTTGTCTCAATAGCGCAGATTGTTGCCCTTGCGTTATTTAGGCGACATGGCAGGTCAGTGGCAGAATCCGGCCATTGGCTCACCGGTCAGGACGGGTCTTACGGCCGCGGCGAGGACCAACGCCGAAACGCTCCCCGGTCGGCACGGACCCCTACCCGCCGGCCTCATTCTGCCCCACCCCCGACCCGCACCCCCCCGAGTTTCGTGCCGTGCATCGTGAACAGCTGGTTGTACTGCTCGTTGCCATCGCCGGGGTTCCCTGCCGGGCAAGGCGTCGAGGCGGCCCGCATAGGCTGGACGGCGTGGAGCGCATTCTGGTCAGCTCATGCCTCGCCGGAAGGCCCGTCCGCTATGACGGCGCGGCCAAGCCGGTCGCCGGCGGCCTCTTCGAACGCTGGCGCACGGAGGGGCGGCTTGTCCCGTTCTGCCCGGAGGTATCGGGCGGGTTGGCGGTGCCGCGTCCACCCGCCGAGATCGTCGGCGGCGACGGCGGCGACGTCCTGGACGGAACGGCCCGCATCCGCACCGAGGCCGGCGTCGACGTGACCGGCGAGTTCCTCCACGGCGCCCGGCTGGCCCTGGAAGCCGCGAACCGATCCGGCGCCCGCATCGCCCTCCTCAAGGAGGGCAGCCCGTCCTGCGGAAGCCACCGCGTCTACGACGGCACGTTCACGGGATCCGCGGCTCCCGGCACGGGAGTGACGACGGCGCTGCTGCGACTCTCGGGGATCCAGGTCTTCAGCGAGGACGAACTGGACGCCCTGCAGGCGCTCCTGGCCGACCTGGAGTCCTGACCCCGCGAAGACGACCGCCTCATTCCAGGAAACGGGCGACCTGCTCCGGGGTGAGCGACGGGGCGGGCAGCGGCCGCGCGGCCTCGGCGCGCAGCCCGTCGAGGAAGAACCCGAGGCACCGCCGCCAGGCGCCGGGCGCCGCGTCCGCCGACTCCCGGATGACCTGCGACATCGCCCACATCAGCGGTACGATGTCCGGCGGTTCGAAGTCGGGCCGCAGATCACCGGACTCCTTGGCCCTGGCCATGATCCTCACCAGGTGGTCGAATCCTCGATGGCAGGCGGCCTCCAGTTCGGGGGCGAGCGGGAAACGGCGCGCGAGGACGTCGTTGAGCCCGCGGTCCTGAGCCTGCAACGCGAACAGACCTTCGACGTACACGACGAACCCGTTCCAGGGATCGGGGTCGGCCAGGGACCGCTCGACGATGTCGTCCAGGGCGGCCAGACGGCCGGGAAAGATCGCGTCAAAGAGGTCCTGGCGCGCGGGGAAGTGGTTGTAGAGCGTGCCGATGCTCACCCCGGCGCGGCGCGCGATCTCGTCCAGGGGTGCGTTGAGCCCGCGTTCCCCGAACACGGCCGCGGCGGCGGCCACCAGCTTGTCCCGATTGCGCACGGCGTCCGCCCGAGGCGGCCTGCTCTTCCCGGCCATGCCCCCATCGTACGAAGTTGAGGACGCCCTCAAGTTTTCTGCTAACTTGAGGGCATCCTCAACTTCATGGAGGTTCGTCATGTCTTCCACGACCGTCGTCATCGGGGCCGGACCCGGCCTCGGCATGTCCATCGCGCACCGGTTCGGTCGCGAAGGCCACCGGATCGCGCTCATCTCCAGGAACGCGACGCGCCATCCCGGCTATGTCGCGGCGCTGGAGGCCGCGGGCATCGAGGCCACGTCCCACGCGGCGGACATCCGCGACCGTGACGCGCTGCTCGCCGTCCTGAACGCGATCGGCGACATGGAGGTCGTCTACTACGGCCCCGGCGCCATGGACGGCGCGCGGCCGACCCCGATCATCTCGACGGACGTGCCCGCCGTGCAGGACGCGATGAACTGGGTGTATCCGGCGATCGACACGGTCGGCGCCGTCCTGCCCGGCATGCTGGAGCGAGGCGGCGGCGGACTGCTGTTCGCGGGCGGCCTCAGCTCCGTCGTCCCCATGCCCGCGCTCGGCGGTCTCGCGATCTCCTCGGCGGCCCTGCGGAACTACGCCCTGACGCTCAACGCGGCCCTGGCCGACCGGGGGATCTATGCCGGCACGCTGACGATCGGCGGCCTCATCGAACGCGGCGACATCCACCGGATGATCACGTCTCAGCAAGACGCCATGAGCGGCATCACCGTCGGCACACTGAACCCGGACGCCATCGCCGACACCGCCTGGAACCTCTACGCGAAACGCGACACCCCCGAAGCGGTCTTCAACGCGATGACGTGAACTCCGGCCGCTGCGCCTTCTCCGCGGCGAAGTCCACGAGAAGGCGCAGCGCCTCCGCCGACGCGGAGCCCTGGTCGGCGGTGAACACGGCCATGCGCAGGCCCTCGTCGTTGGACAGCTCCATGATCTCGTTGTTGAGCGTCATCGCGCCCAACAGCGGATGCCGGAACTCCCGGGTGTACCGGACGGCGCAGTCCTGGACGGGATGGGCCGCCCACAGCGACGTGAACTCGGGACTGTGCAGAGTGAGCTCCCCGACCAGGCTGGTCAGCGCGGGGTCGTCCGGATAACGGGCGGCGGACATCCGCACGTCCGCGACCGTGTCCCGCGCCTTCGTCCGCCAATCGGCGTACAGCTCGCGCGTGTGCGGGTCCAGGAAGACGAGCCGCGCGATGTTGGGCCGCTCGCCGGGGCGCTCCGCGGCGTCATAGGGGACGTGGCCGGCGAGCAGCGCATGCGCCGCCCGGTTCCAGGCCAGCACGTCGTAGTAGCGGCCGAGGATCAGCGAGGGCGCGTCACCGAGGGCGTCGAGCATCAACCGGACGGCCGGCCGCAGCCGCTCCGGCCGTGGCCGCCGCCGAGCCTTGGCCTTCTGGTGCGCGAGCCGCCGCAGATGCGACCGCTCCGCCTCGTCCAGCCGCAGCACGCGGGCGATCGCGTCGAGGACCGCATCCGAGGCGTTGCCGCTCTGCCCCTGCTCTAGGCGCGTGTAGTACCCGGCGCTGACGCCGGCGAGCTGCGCCAGTGCCTCACGGCGCAGGCCAGGGACGCGCCGCCGTCCGCCGTAGTCGGGCAGGCCGACGTCTTCCGGCCGCAGCCGCGCACGGCGCGTCCGCAGGAACTCGCCGAGTTCGGAGTGCTGCGCCATGCGGTCCAGCATGCCTCCTCCCACCGCGCCCCGCCTGCACCTGCCAGGTGTAGGCACCGCATGTATAGCCCCGGCAGAAGGCTGGGTAACGCTCACCGCCCGCCGCAAGCTGGGCCCGTCCCATCAATTACTCATGAGAGACGGTCATGGCTGCGCTCGAAACACAACGCATGCGTGCCGCAGAGGCGAACGGACTCGGCAGCCGAGGATGACTGATCCTGCTCACGCTGTGCGGCGCCACCTTCATGACAGGGCTGGACTTCTCGGTCGTGACGGTGGCGCTGCCGGAGATCGGACGTGACCTGGGCTTCACGAGCACCGGCTCGCTCCAATGGGTGGCGACGGCGTGCCTGCTCCCGACGGCGAGCCTGCTGCCGCTGTTCAGCCGGGTCTCCGACATCGTCGGCCGCCGCAGGCTGTTCATCCTCGGGGTCGCCCTGTTCGGCGCGTTCTCGCTGACGGCGGCGCTGGCGACCGGCCCCGCGCTGCTGGTCGCCGCCCGCGCGGGCCAGGGAACGTCCGCCGCGATGATCGCCCCGACCGCCATCGCGCTGATGACGGCGGCGTTCCCCGAAGGGGCAGCGCTGGGCGTCAACGGCGCGGTGCTGTCGCTGGGATTCGTCCTCGGCACCCTGGGCGGCGGCGTCATCACCAGCGGCCTGAGCTGGCGCTGGACCATGCTGCTCCTGACCGCCATCGGCGCACTGGTGCTGCTCGGCGCGGTCACCGTCCTCCCCCGGACCGGCACGCGCGTCCCGGCGCGGCTCGACGTCCCCGGCGCCGTCCTGGCGAGCATCGGCCTGTTCGCCCTGGTCTACGCCATCTCGACCGGCGCCGACGCCGGCTGGGGCAGCCCGCCCACGTCGGCCTCCCTTGCCCTGGCCTCGCTGTCCCTCACCGCGTTCCTCCTGGTGGAGCGGCGGCATCCGGCCCCGCTGATCCCGCTCGGCCTGCTGAACAGGCCGACCTTGACATCCTCCCCCTCGTGAACCGAGGGGGATTCCAACAGCGACCGTCTACCTCGTGAGGGGCAGGTCGTGTCGGGGTTCACGGTTCGCAGGCTCGCCCGACGGTGGGCCTCCCCGTGCAGCGACCGCATGCCCTGCGGCCGTATCACGAACATTGCAAGCCGCGTTCACATCAGCGTGGACCCGGAACCCGCAGGCCACGCACGAGAAGACCGCTTGGCTCTCACGGCTCTCCCCGGCGACATGCTTGCAGGCGCTACAGGTCCGCGAGGTATTACGCGGATCGATCTTCACAACGCGGCCGGGCGCCTTGTGCTCCAGCCGCCCCACCCGTTGGCCAGGATGCCCCGGTTCAGCCCGGCCTTCTGCCGAACGTTGCGGCCCGGCGCCTCCACCGAGCCCTTCGCCGACCGGGTCATGCCTCTGATGTTGAGTTCCTCGACGGCGATCACGTCGAACCGGCGGGCCAGATCGGTGGAGGTCTTCTCGATCCAGTCGTTCCGGCGGTCGGTCTCGCGGGCTTTCAGCCGGGCGATCGCGGCCTTGACCCGGGCCCGCCGCCTGGAACCTGGCCGGGCGCGGGCGAGCCTGCGCAGCAGCCGCCCCAGCCGGGCCCGCTCGCCCTCCCGCAGCCCGGGCACCTGCAGCAGGCCACCAGTCGACAACGCCGCACTGACCACCACGCCCCGGTCCACCCCCACCACCTCGCCCGTGCCCGGTGCGGGGATCGGGTCGGGGATCGCAGCGAACGCCACATACCAGCGCCCGGCCCGATCGCGAGTGATCCGGAACGATCTGGCGCCGTCGGGGACGGGCCGGGACCAGCGGAAACGCACCCACCCCACCTTCGGGATCTTCACCTGGCCGACCCGGCGCGACACCCGCCGTACGTCGGCGGGTTTGACGGCCACGATCCGGAACCCTTCGGCGCGTCCGGCCTTGCGCCAGGTGGGGCGACGGTGGGCACCGGCGAAGAAATTGCTCATGGCCTGGTGGAAGTCCTTGAGCGCCTGCTGCTGCACCGTCACCGACCCGCCGCGCAACCACCCGAACTCCGCCCTGGCCCGCGTCAACCCAAACCCGCACCGCCACCGGAGAACATCGTGCGGCACCGTGCCGCGTTTCCTTCCCGCCCCGAAGGACGGGGCCTCCACGCTGAAGGCAACCCGTGAACCCGGCAGCCTCGTTCAACGACTGTGAAGGGGACGGAAGGACGAGGATGGACGATGAGCTGCTGGTGGTCCGCTGCCAGCTCGGGGAGCCGGAGGCCTTCGCCGAACTCGTGGGCATGTGGCACGCCCCGGTGTGGACGTTCGTCCGGCGGATGCTGGATGCCGAGCGGGCGGACGACGTGGCCCAGGAGATCTGGGTGGTCGTGCTGCGGCGCCGCCCCGGCTCGCCGATCCGGGCCGGTTCACATCTTGGCTGTTCACCATCGCCAGGCGGGCCGTTCTGGACCGGCTCCGCCACGAGTACACGAACAACGAGAGGCATGGCGAGGCCGAGGAACCGCCGGCCGGGGGATCTGGCCGAGGAGGTCGTGGAACGGACCGAACTGGTCGCGGCCCTGGCGGACCTGTCGATCCTCGAACGGGAGATCCTCGTCCTGTTCTACCGGGGATGGCTCGACGGTCTCTCATACGCGCTCCTGACCGAGGAATGGGCCGCTCCCGAGTGATGGGCCGCCCCGCTGGCGTAGGCCAGGGTCTGGCGCGGCAACGAGTGATCCCGGGCGGCTCACAGAGTTCGGAGCCAGCGATCGAGGACTGTGAAGTCTTCGTCGCCGAGTCCTCGGAATGACTCCACGTGGTGGAGGAGGGCGCGGCCGCCATGGTGCGCGGAGACCCACTCTCGATCGGCGTCGGTGATCTCGTCGTCGACCCAGGCGAACGGGCGCCCGGACGCCCAGGTCACCAGGGCCCGGGTCTTCCAGCAGAGCCCGAACCATTCGTCCTCGCGCTCATGCTCGCGGGACGGCTCCGTCCACTTCACGACTGGTAGCGGTGGCAGCCCGATTCGGGGGGCTATCTCGGTGTTCGCTTCGTCTTCCCAGGTCGTGGCCCAGACAAGGTCACACGGTAGCGCCGACAGCCGGCGTCCCACCTCCATGGTGAGCCGCGCCAGGTGCGAGTCGGATGCGGTTTCCCGCCCTTCCCACTCTGGTCCCTCGCCGAAGGGCAGAAGCGGTCCGTCAACGTCGAGAAAGAGCAGCGGATGGTCGGTGTGGTCGCGGCTGGAGGGGCCCGGAATCAGGGTGGGCATCCGGGTCTGCCTTCCCAGCCGACGATGCAACATCGGCCTGCTTGAAGGACATGCGTCCGGCATTGGAGAAATGAGAAAGGCCCCGCCGGTATCGGCGGGGCCTTTCTGCAATATGAGTCCGGCGGTGTCCTACTCTCCCACACAGTCTCCCATGCAGTACCATCGGCGCTGAAGGGCTTAACTTCCGGGTTCGGGATGGGACCGGGTGTTTCCCCCTCGCCAAAACCACCGAACGACCAACCCCCAACACCCGTCACCGGATGCGGGAAGAATCCGTCCGAGCAACCAAGGCTCGATCATTCTATTATACGCGGGCTCCCGGTTGTTTCCTGGGAACCACACAGGGACGCGAACACTTCTACGCAGCGAGATGCTTTGAACGTTCAGTGTGTTCAAGCCACTCGGCCTATTAGTACCGGTCGACTCCACACGTCACCGTGCTTCCATCTCCAGCCTATCAACCCGGTCGTCTACCGGGGGCCTTACACCCACGAGGGGTGGGAGAACTCATCTCGAGGAAGGCTTCCCGCTTAGATGCTTTCAGCGGTTATCCCGACCGAACGTAGCCAACCAGCCGTGCCCCTGGCGGGACAACTGGCACACCAGAGGTTCGTCCGTCCCGGTCCTCTCGTACTAGGGACAGACCCTCTCAATTCTCCTACGCGCACAGCGGATAGGGACCGAACTGTCTCGCGACGTTCTAAACCCAGCTCGCGTGCCGCTTTAATGGGCGAACAGCCCAACCCTTGGGACCTACTCCAGCCCCAGGATGCGACGAGCCGACATCGAGGTGCCAAACCATCCCGTCGATATGGACTCTTGGGGAAGATCAGCCTGTTATCCCCGGGGTACCTTTTAGCCGTTGAGCGACACCACTTCCACACGTAGGTGCCGGATCACTAGGCCCTGCTTTCGCACCTGCTCGACACGTCCGTCTCACAGTCAAGCTCCCTTGTGCCCTTGCACTCGCCACCTGATTGCCAACCAGGCTGAGGGAACCTTTGGGCGCCTCCGTTACACTTTAGGAGGCAACCGCCCCAGTTAAACTACCCACCAGGCACTGTCCCCCACCCGGATACACGGGTGCGGGTTAGACGCTCAAAACGACCAGAGTGGTATTTCACCAACGACTCCACCCAAACTGGCGTCTGGGCTTCACAGTCTCCCACCTATCCTACACAAGACGCTTCAGGCGCCAATGCCAAGCTGTAGTGAAGGTCCCGGGGTCTTTCCGTCCTGCTGCGCGAAACGAGCATCTTTACTCGTACTGCAATTTCGCCGGGCCTGTGGTTGAGACAGCGGGGAAGTCGTTACGCCATTCGTGCAGGTCGGAACTTACCCGACAAGGAATTTCGCTACCTTAGGATGGTTATAGTTACCACCGCCGTTTACCGGCGCTTAGATTCTCAGCCTCGACACCCGAAAGCGTCTAACCGGTCCTCTTAACGTTCCGGCACCGGGCAGGCGTCAGTCCGTATACAGCGTCTTACGACTTCGCACGGACCTGTGTTTTTAGTAAACAGTCGCTTCCCCCTGGCCTCTGCGACCCCACCCAGCTCCCCGTGCAAGACGGTTCACCAGGCGTGGTCCCCCTTCTCCCAAAGTTACGGGGGCAATTTGCCGAGTTCCTTAACCACAGTTCACCCGATCGCCTTGGTATTCTCTACCTGACCACCTGAGTCGGTTTAGGGTACGGGCCGCCGATACACTCGCTAGAGGCTTTTCTCGACAGCATGGGATCACTCACTTCACCTAAAACGGCTCGGCATCACATCTCACCCTCATATGGTGCGCGGATTTACCTGCACACCGGGCTACATGCTTACCCCAGGACAACCATCGCCTGGGCTGAGCTACCCTCCTGCGTCACCCCATCACTCACCTACTACCCCCTCGGGTCCCACGCTCCCCGCAGAACAGGCCCGAAGGCCCACACCACAGTTCGGGTGGTTAGCATCAGAGGGTTCAGCGTTGGCGCATACCAGCGGGTACGGGAATATCAACCCGTTGTCCATCGACTACGCCTGTCGGCCTCGCCTTAGGTCCCGACTTACCCTGGGCGGATTAGCCTGCCCCAGGAACCCTTGGTCATCCGGCGCACACGTTTCTCACGTGTGATTCGCTACTCATGCCTGCATTCTCACTCCCGCAGCCTCCACCACTCGATCACTCGGCGGCTTCACCGGCTACAGGACGCTCCCCTACCCACCCCAGACACATGCCTGGAGTGCCACGGTTTCGGCGGTGTGCTTGAGCCCCGCTACATTGTCGGCGCGGAATCACTTGACCAGTGAGCTATTACGCACTCTTTCAAGGATGGCTGCTTCTAAGCCAACCTCCTGGTTGTCACGGCAACTCCACATCCTTTCCCACTTAGCACACGCTTAGGGGCCTTAACCGATGATCTGGGCTGTTTCCCTCTCGACTACGAAGCTTATCCCCCGCAGTCTCACTGCCACGCTCTCACTTACCGGCATTCGGAGTTTGGCTGACGTCAGTAACCTTGTAGGGCCCATCAGCCATCCAGTAGCTCTACCTCCGGCAAGAAACACGCAACGCTGCACCTAAATGCATTTCGGGGAGAACCAGCTATCACGGAGTTTGATTGGCCTTTCACCCCTAACCACAGGTCATCCCCCAGGTTTTCAACCCTGGTGGGTTCGGGCCTCCACACCGTCTTACCGGCGCTTCACCCTGCCCATGGCTAGATCACCCCGCTTCGGGTCTACAGCATGCGACTAAAAACGCCCTATTCAGACTCGCTTTCGCTACGGCTACCCGCCACCGGTTAACCTCGCCACACACCATAACTCGCAGGCTCATTCTTCAAAAGGCACGCCATCACGAACACCACCCGAAGGCAGTGAGGACGCTCTGACGGCTTGTAGGCACACGGTTTCAGGTACTATTTCACGACCCCTCACCGGGGCACTTTTCACCTTTCCCTCACGGTACTAGTCCGCTATCGGTCACCAGGAAGTATTCAGCCTTACCACGTGGTCGTGGCAGATTCACACGGGATTTCACGGGCCCCGTGCTACTCGGGAACACACCCAGAAGCCACCCAGATTTCGTCTACCGGACTCTCACCGTCTACGGTCGGCCATCCCAAGCCGTTCAACTATCCGAGCAGTTTATAACTCCTTGATCCAGCGGCAGCTGGACCCGGATGGTCCCACAACCCCGCACACGCAACGCCTGCCGGCTATCACACGCGCACGGTTTAGGCTCCTCCGCTTTCGCTCACCACTACTCACGGAATCACAATTGTTTTCTCTTCCTGCGGGTACTGAGATGTTTCACTTCCCCGCGTTCCCACCAACCTGCCTATACATTCAGCAGGCGGCGACACCCCATGACGAGTGCCAGGTTTCCCCATTCGGAAATCCCCGGATCAAAGTCTGGTTGCCGACTCCCCGAGGCATATCGCAGGCTCCCACGTCCTTCATCGGCTCCTGATGCCAAGGCATCCACCGTATGCCCTAAAAAACTTGAACACACAAAACGATCAAAACAAATCGCAGATGAGAATCCATGACCCAAAAAAGAGCCACATCATCCCACCAGAGATGCTCGCGTCCACTGTGCAGTTCTCAAAAAACAACCGGGCCCACCAAAACCACACCACCAGTTCGGTGATGCGGTCTTGGTCCCGCGATCCAGAGGCACCCAGGCGAAGCCCGTTCCCTCAGGACCCAACAGCGTGCCCACCAGACCCCCCACCCGAACCCGCCGTTCCCACTCCCTTGAAGCCGAAGCTTCAGGGCGGTACTTGCCGGGCCGCGTAAGCGACCTGATGAATAGCCAGTGCTCCACATCTATGAGCAGCCACCTGACGAACATGCGCCGTCACCGGTGGCCACCGACCTGAGCCTTCCCAGAAAGGGGAAGCAGCCCGGGCCAGTTGTGTGCTCCTTAGAAAGGAGGTGATCCAGCCGCACCTTCCGGTACGGCTACCTTGTTACGACTTCGTCCCAATCGCCGGCCCCACCTTCGACCGCTCCCCCCACACAAGGTGGTTGGGCCACGGGCTTCGGGTGTTGCCGACTTTCGTGACGTGACGGGCGGTGTGTACAAGGCCCGGGAACGTATTCACCGCAGCGTTGCTGATCTGCGATTACTAGCGACTCCGACTTCACGAAGTCGAGTTGCAGACTTCGATCCGAACTGAGACCGGCTTTAAGGGATTCGCTCCACCTCACGGTATCGCAGCCCTCTGTACCGGCCATTGTAGCATGTTTGCAGCCCAAGACATAAGGGGCATGATGACTTGACGTCATCCCCACCTTCCTCCGAGTTGACCCCGGCGGTCTCCCATGAGTCCCCACCATAACGTGCTGGCAACATGGAACGAGGGTTGCGCTCGTTGCGGGACTTAACCCAACATCTCACGACACGAGCTGACGACAGCCATGCACCACCTGTCACCGGCCCAAAAAGGACCCACCATCTCTGATGGTTTTCCGGCGATGTCAAGCCTTGGTAAGGTTCTTCGCGTTGCGTCGAATTAAGCAACATGCTCCGCCGCTTGTGCGGGCCCCCGTCAATTCCTTTGAGTTTTAGCCTTGCGGCCGTACTCCCCAGGCGGGGCGCTTAATGCGTTAGCTACGGCGCGGAATCCGTGGAAGAACCCCACACCTAGCGCCCAACGTTTACGGCGTGGACTACCAGGGTATCTAATCCTGTTCGCTCCCCACGCTTTCGCTCCTCAGCGTCAGTACAGGCCCAGAGAACCGCCTTCGCCACCGGTGTTCCTCCCGATATCTGCGCATTTCACCGCTACACCGGGAATTCCATTCTCCCCTACCTGCCTCTAGTCTGCCCGTATCCACCGCAGACCCACGGTTAAGCCGTGGGCTTTCACGACAGACGCGACAAACCGCCTACGAGCTCTTTACGCCCAATAATTCCGGACAACGCTTGCGCCCTACGTATTACCGCGGCTGCTGGCACGTAGTTAGCCGGCGCTTCTTCTGCAGGTACCGTCACGTTAGCTTCGTCCCTGCTGAAAGAGGTTTACAACCCGAAGGCCGTCATCCCTCACGCGGCGTCGCTGCGTCAGGCTTCCGCCCATTGCGCAATATTCCCCACTGCTGCCTCCCGTAGGAGTCTGGGCCGTGTCTCAGTCCCAGTGTGACCGGTCGCCCTCTCAGGCCGGTTACCCGTCGTCGCCTTGGTAGGCCATCACCCCACCAACAAGCTGATAGGCCGCGAGCCCAACCCTGACCGAAAAACTTTCCACCACCGACCATGCGATCGGAGGTCATATCCGGTATTAGACCCGGTTTCCCAGGCTTATCCCAAAGTCAGGGGCAGGTTGCTCACGTGTTACTCACCCGTTCGCCGCTCGAGTACCCCCGAAGGGGCCTTTCCGCTCGACTTGCATGTGTTAAGCACGCCGCCAGCGTTCGTCCTGAGCCAGGATCAAACTCTCCATCAAGGTTCGAACGACCAACCAGGGGGCGAACCCCAGCCGGCCAAACCTCAGGAAACAATCCCAGCACCACACAACCCCCCACAACAGGGGACCGTGCATTGCCTCAAAGAAATCCCCGACCATCCCAAAAGGAACAGCCACGGGGCGACCCGGCCAACAAAAACAGACCGGGCCGATAAAGGCACTGGCTTTTAACACGCTGTTGAGTTCTCAAGAAACGGACACCCACCGCGCCGAACCCCTGCTCCCGCAGGCCCCGGCTCCGGGGCAACCCTTCTAACTTACCTGACATCCGCCGTCTGTCAAGCCGATCAACCAAGATCTTTTCGACGAGTCGGAGAGATTCCAGGCCCCCACGCGACGACACACCCCAGGCCGGAAACCTGGAGAGATCATCTCGTGGGAAGTGCCCTGCGGGCCGGCCACCTCTCGGCGTCCTGCATCCCGTCCGGGCGTGCCACTCAAGAGTACCCCGGCCCGGAGCAAGCTGCGAACCGTTTTCCTCTGTCGGCGTCCCCGGGGCCGTCCGCCTCTCGGCGTCCCGCATCCCCCTGGGGCACGACAGACATTAGGCAGCCCCGCGAGGTCCGTCAAATCGGCTCGTCCACCCGCTCGTCCGGTCTTCGAAAGCCGCAGGTCACGCGTGGTTCATGTGATCGACCTCAGTGTCGCGTCAGCACGGTGTCAGTGTCCGGGCCCCGATGTGCGCGTGATGTCAGCGCCTTCCCCCACGGTGGTGATCGTCACAGCGAAGAACATGTGAGAGGCGGACAGATGGACGACGTGATCCGCGCGGAAGGGCTGCGGAAGCGGTTCGGGGAGACGAAGGCCCTTGACGGTGTGGACATCAGCGCCCGCCGGGGGACCGTGCTCGGGGTCCTCGGGCCGAACGGGGCGGGCAAGACGACCGCCGTGCGCGTGCTGGCGACGCTGCTCAAGCCGGACGCCGGGCGTGCCGAGGTGTCCGGTTACGACGTGCTGAAGGACCCCGCGCGCGTCCGGGCGAAGATCGGGCTGACCGGGCAGTACGCGTCGGTGGACGAGGAGCTGACCGGCACGGAGAACCTGGTGATGATCGCCCGGCTGCTGGACTTCGGCCGGCGGGAGGCGAAGGCGCGGGCGCGGCAGCTGCTCGACAGGTTCCGGCTGACCGACGCCGGAGGACGCGCCGTGAAGACGTACTCGGGCGGGATGCGCCGGCGGCTCGACCTGGCGGCGAGCCTGATCAACCATCCGGAGGTCATCTATCTGGACGAGCCCACGACCGGGCTCGACCCGCGGGCCCGCAACGAGGTCTGGGACACGGTCCGCGCCGTGGTCGCCGACGGCGCCACGGTCCTGCTGACGACGCAGTACCTGGAGGAGGCGGACGCCCTCGCCGACCGGATCGCGGTGTTCGACCACGGACGGGTCATCGCGGAGGGCACGTCCGACGATCTGAAGGGGCAGATCGGCCGGCAGACCCTGGTGGTCCGCGCGTCCGAGCCGTACCGCGTCGCCCAGCTCACCGCGATCGTCGGCGAGCTGACCGGGGAGCGTCCGGAGGTGCAGGAGGCCGCCGGGCTCGTCTCGGCGCCGGTGCACGATCCCCGGCTGTTGTCGGTGCTGGTCCGGCGGCTGGACGAGGCGTCCATCGTGGCGGCCGAGCTGGCGCTGCGGATGCCGAGCCTGGACGAGGTGTTCCTCACGCTGACGGGCCACCTCGCCGAAGAACCCAAGTCCGAACTCGTTTCCGAGGGGAGCGTGGCATGACCGCGATCACCGTTGACAGCCGTCCGTCCGCGGCGGAGCCGCCGGCGCGGATCAGCCCGCGGCGGACGCTGCGGCACGGCCTGACCTTGGCGTGGCGCAACGTCGCGCAGCTGAAGCACTCGCCGGAGAAGCTGCTCGACACGACGTTGATGCCGATCGTGTTCCTGCTGCTGTTCCTGTACGTGTTCGGCGGCGCGGTGGCCGGCGACACGCACTCCTACCTGCAGCAGCTGCTGCCGGGCCTGGTGGCGCAGATGGCGATGTTCGCGACGATGGGGCTCGGGACGGCGCTGAACGAGGACATCCACAAGGGCGTGTTCGACCGGTTCCGCAGCCTGCCGATCGCCCGCTCGGCGCCGCTGATCGGGACGGTGCTGGGGGACACGGTCCGGTTCATCACCGTGATGACGGTGCTCGTCGGGTTCGGGTCGGTCCTGGGGTTCCGGTTCCACACCGATCCGCTGTCGGTGCTGGCGGCGTTCGCTCTGGCGTACGTGTTCTACCTGGCCGTCTGCTGGATCTCCGTCCTCGTGGGGCTGATCGCGCCGACGCCGGAAACCGTCCAGGGGCTCTCGTTCATCTGGGTTATGCCGCTGACGTTCGGCAGCAGCATCCTCGTCCCGGACACGTCCACGATGCCGGGCTGGCTGGAGGCGTGGACGAAGGTGAACCCGGTCACGCACCTCGCGCAGTCGGTGCGTGCGCTCACCGTCGGCGGCCCCGTAGGGAACCACGTCTGGTACACGCTCGCCTGGGCGGCGGGGATCGTCGTCGTCACGTTCCCGCTGGCCATGCGCATGTACTCGCGCAGGGCCTGACATCGATCCCGCCATAGGCGCGCCGCCTCGGGCAGCATCCTCCCGGGCCGGCGCGCCTTGGCCTCCGGACTTCCGCGCGTCGCGCATCCCACTGGACGCGACCAGGCCAGCGCCCGAACACCACACCGCCCACCGGACACGAACACCGCCAAACCGATCGGCCAAGACGTCGTACCGAACAGGCCGTCGGGCAAGCGTTCGCACGCGGTCACCGGAACAGACCTCGCGGCGGGCTGAGCTCAGGACACGGTCGCGATCAGGTCGGCGGCCTGGTCGAAGATGTCCTCTCGGGTGACCTGGCGGCCGCGCTCGTAAGCGGCGGCGAAGGCGTCCTCACCGAGGGCCCGGGTGACGACCGGAAGCGTCCGGCGGACCTCGTAGCAGGCCTCGTCCCGGTAACCGTGCAGGTTGTGGGCGGTGCCGAGCAGCTCGGCGGCACGGACGCAGGCGCCGCGGGCCGCCGCGTAGGCGGCGACGCCCTCGACGAGCGCCGCCAGCGTCGGGTTGCCCATGAGCGCGTCGTTCCGCAGGTTCTCCAGCGCGCGGGCGTGCCAGCGCTCCGCCGCGTCCAGGTCGCCGTCCTCCTCGGCGAGGCAGCCGAGCCGGCTGTACGTCCTGCGCGCGGCCTGTGCGAAGTCGGGACGGTGCCCGCGGGTCTCGACCCACTTGTACGCGCGGTCGGCGTACGGCCGGGCGGCCTCGCGGTCGCCCTCCTGAAGGTTGAGCTCGCACAGCATGAGCGACGCGCTCGCGGCGTCGGCGAACTCGCCGATCCGTTCCGTCTGCGCCATGGCCCGTTCGAGGTCCGCGCGGGCGCGGTCGACCTCGCCCAGCTGGGCCCGCGCCCGCGCGAGCTGGGAGAGGATCCCGGCGCCCTGTTCGGGACTGACGTCGCCGGACGCGTAGCCGTAGGCCTCCTCGCCGAGCCGGACGGCCTCCGCCAGGTCGCCGCGCGCCATGGCGACGTGCATCATCGCGCCCAGCCCGATGATCATCCCGAACCGGTCGCCCAGCTCACGGAACCGCGCGTAACCGTCGGCGGCCTGCTCGGCGGCGTCGTCGATGTGCCCGGTGTTGATGCCCATGTGCGCGAGGATGACGCGGACGACGGCGCGGACCCACGGGTCGGGGTGGTCCTGGATGTGGCCGAAGCTCTGCTGAACCTCCTCCATGTCCTGTCCGAAGACGCTGGACGCCGGTCCGGCGAGGGCAAGGACGGGATGCATCGGTGATTCGGGCACCGCCGTGAGGACGTCCGTCATGACCGCGCGCATCGACTCCTGGGTCGGCCCCGATTCCTTGGTCATCTCGGCGACGACACCGGCGGATACGACGCACAGCGCGTACTGCTCCTCCAGACCGGGCGGCGCGGTGCCCCCCGCGATGTCCCGGACCGTGACCGCCCAGCCGCCTGCTTCGCTCTCCATGTCGCGCATGACCCAGAACCACACCAGGCCCGCCACGAGCCGCAGCCCCGCCTCGACGTCGCGGGTCTCGGTCACGTGGCGGAACGCGACGGTGAGGTTGTCCCGCTCGGCGAACAGCCGGTCGGACCAGGCCAGCTGGTCGCGGCGGCGCAGCTCCGGCTCGGCGCGTTCGACGAGCGCGACCAGGTGGGCGGCGTGCGCGTCGCGGGCACGCCGGGTCTCGCCGGCCTGCTCAAGCCGCTCCCCCGCGTAGACGCGGACGGTCTCCAGCAGCCGGTAGCGGACGTCGGTGTCGCCGTCCGCCATCACCAGCGACTTGTCGATCAGTGCGGCGATAACGTCGATGACGTCGTGGGGTTCGGGCGCGTCCGGCGCGTCGAGCCCGCACACGTGCACGGCGGCGTCCGGTGAGGCGCCGCCCGCGAACACCGACAGGCGGCGCAGGACGGCGCGTTCCACGTCGTCCAGCAGGTCCCAGCTCCAGTCGACGACCGCGCGCAGCGTCCGGTGCCTGGGCAGTGCGGTGCGGCTGCCGCCGGTCAGCAGCCGGAACCGGTCGCCGAGGCGGGCCGCGACCTGGCCGGAGGTGAGCGAGCGCAGCCGGGCGGCGGCCAGCTCGATCGCCAGCGGGATGCCGTCGAGCGCGCGGCAGATGGCGACGACGTCGGCGACCGTGCCGGCGTCCACGGCGAAGCCGGGGCGGACGGCCGCGGCGCGGTCGGCGAACAGCCGCACCGACGCGTACCCGAGGGCGTCGGCCGGGTCGGCGACGTCCTCGTCCGGAAGCGGGAGGGACGGCACCGGGCACAGCGACTCGCCCGTGATGCCGAGCGGTTCGCGGCTGGTCGCGAGGATGCGGACGCCGTCCGCCTTCGCCACGACGTGGTCGGCGAGCCGCGCGACGGCGTCGATGAGGTGCTCGCAGTTGTCGAGGACGAGGACCATCCGCTTGGTGGCGAGGAAGTCGGTCAGCCGTTCGAGGGGCCGCACCACCGCGCGGGTCTCGGCGGGACGGACGGTCTCCGGGACGCCCAGCGCGGACAGCACGGCCTGCACGACGTCACCGGGGTCGCTGACGGGGGCGAGCGGGGCGAACCACACGCCGTCCGGCATCTCGTCGACGAGCGCGGCGGCGCTCTCGCCGGCCAGCCGGGTCTTGCCGGCGCCGCCGGGCCCGGTGAGGGTGACGAGCCTGGTCTCGCGGAGGAGCTTGCCCACCCGCTGGGACTCCTCCTCCCGTCCGACGAAGCTGGTGAGCTGGGCGGGCAGGTTGGTACGGGCGGACCGCGGGGCGGCCGGCCCGGGCGCCGCCGGAACGTCTCCGCCCGCCGTCTCCCGCCGCAGGATCGACAGGTGCACGGCGGCCAGTTCCGGGGACGGGTCGACGCCGAGCCGGTCGGCGAGGGCGCGCCGCGTCTCCTCGTACACCTCCAGGGCGTCGGCCTGCCGTCCCGCCGCGTACAGGGCGCGCATCAGCTGGGCGCGCAGCCGTTCGCGCAGCGGGTGCGCCGCGGCGAGCGGCTCCAGCTCGGCGACCGGCGGGACGGGCAGCCCCGCGGCGGTCTCGGCGTCCACCCGGTCCTCGAAGGCGGCGAGCCGCAGTTCCTCCAGCCGGGTGACCGCACCGTAGGCGAAGTCGGCGTCGGTGACATCGGCCAGGGCCGGGCCGCGCCACAGCGCGAGCGCCGCCCGCAGTCCGCCGGCCCGCCTGGCGGGATCGTCCTCGGCGCGGGCCGCCGCGACGGCGCGCTCGAACGCGACCGCGTCGATCTCACCGGGGTCGATCCCGAGCCGGTAGCCGGCCGGGCCGTGCTCGACCATGTCGCGGCCCGCGACACCGCGCAGCCGGGAGACGAGCGCCTGCAGCGCGTTCCCGCCGGGCGGCGCGCCCTCCCACAGGTCGTCCAGCAGCCGCTCGGCCGACACGGGCCTGCCCGCCTCGGCCGCGAGCCGGACGAGGAGGGCGCGCAGCCGCCGGCCGGCGACCTCGACGGGCCGCCCGGCCTCGTCCCGCACGTCGAGCGGGCCCAGGATGCCGATGCGCAAGCGAGTCCCCTTCCCGGGGACATTGTCTCCGATGTGTGGATCGCGCGGGCCGGGTACGTGTCCGTTATGCCTAGAGCACAGATCAAGGACGAGAAGACGTACCAGAAGCTCCGCGAGAAGGGCGAGAGCAAGGAGAAGGCGGCGCGGATCGCCAATGCGGCCGCCGGCCAGGGGAAGAAGAAGGTCGGCCGCAAGGGCGGCAAGAGCCCGTCCTACGACGACTGGTCGAAGGACGACCTCATGAAGCGCGCCCGCGAGATCGGCATCGAGGGCCGCTCCTCGATGAACAAGCCGGACCTCGTCAAGGCACTGCGCGATCACTGATCGGAGCTCGTGAGGGAGAATCCATGAACGCGGTCGTGGACACCGCGCGCAGGCAGGCGCAGGAGTACGCCGGCGAGGAGGACCGTCCGCTCGGCTCGTACCTCGGCACCCTCGGGGTGTACGCGCTGACGACGGCGACGATGGCGCTGCTGGGCCGGCGCCTGCGCGACCGGCCCCCCGCCATCGGCCTCGCCGACCTGGCGCTGATGACGGTCACGACGCACAAGGCTTCCCGGGTGATCGCGAAGGACCCGGTGACGAGCCCGCTGCGGGCCCCGTTCACCCGCTACTCGGGGACGGCGGGTCCGTCGGAGCTGTCCGAGGAGGTGCGCGGGAAGGGCGTCCGGCACGCCGTCGGCGAGCTGATCACCTGCCCGTTCTGCACGGCCCAGTGGGTCGCGACGGCCTACGCGGCGGGCCTCGTGTTCGCCCCGCAGGCCACCCGGCTCGCCGGCGCGACGATGACGGCCGTCGCGGGCTCGGACTGGCTGCAGCTCGGCTACGCCCGGCTCCAGCGGGCCGCCGAGGGCTAGCCCCCAAACGCCACATTCTTTACGTTTGCCCCAGCTGTCGGGGGTAGGGCCAACCTATGGATCTCGCATTCCTCAAGACGCTGTACCACCGTCCGGGCCCCTACGCGTCGGTGTACGCGGACCTCACCCGGACCACCGAGGACGCGTCCAAGGCCGCGGAACTGCGGTGGCGGGCGCTGCGCGCGGACCTGGAGGCCCAGAGGGCCCCGAAGGGGACGCTCCGCGCGGTCGAGCAGACCATCGAGGACGAGCTGGAGCTGCGCCGCTCCGAAGGCATCGTGATCTTCGCGGCGGACGGCGAGGTGATCCACAGTGAGCGCCTGCCGGGCCCGCCCCGCACCCCGCGCGCGACCCTCGCACCACTCCCGGACGTCCTCCCGTACCTGGTCGAACGAGGTGAGAAGTTCCCGCACCTGCTGGCCGTCGTGGACCGCCGGGGCGGCGCCATCGACTTCGTCACGGCCGACGGACGGCACGAGCACATCGACGTCGAGGGCGACGAGGACTACCCCATCCGCAAGGTCAAGGCGGGCGACTGGAACCAGTCCCGCTTCCAGCGGTCGTCGGAGAACGTCTGGAAGATCAACGCCAAGAAGGTCGCCCACGAGATCGACCGGGCCGCGGAGCGCTGCGGCGCCGAGGCCGTCGTGATCGCCGGCGACACCCGCGCCCGGACCGCCGTCCTCGAAGAGGTCTCGGAGCACGTCCTTGAGCGCACCGCCGAGGCCGACAAGAACACCACCGTCGACGACCCCGATCTCGACGCCGAACTGCGCCGCCTCCTGAAACTGAAGACGGCCCAGCACGTGCTGACGGTGGCGGAACGCTTCGACCGCGAGCTCGCCCACGGCCAGCGCGCCGTCTCCGGCCTGTCCGCGACCACGGAGGCCGTCCGCCAGGCCCAGGTGGAGACACTCCTGCTGGCCGACGAGCCCGACTCGGACGCCCGCCTGTGGATCGGCCCCGATCCCGCTCAGGTCGCCACCACGGCCGACGAACTCCGCGACATGTTCGGCGTGTCCGACCCCCGCGAGGCCCGGGCCGACGCCGCCCTGGTCAGGGCGGCCGCCGCGACCGACGGCGAACTGGTCGTCCTCCCGCCCGACGGTCCGACCCCACCCCTCCGGATAGGCGCCGTCCTCCGCTACACCGCGTAGGGGTCAGCCCAGCCGCTTGAGCAGTTCGGCGGCGAGCGGACCGGACGACATCGGGTTCTGGCCGGTGAGAAGATCGCCGTCGATGACCACGTGCGGTGTCCACGCGTCCGCGACCCGCACGTCCGCTCCGACGGCCCTCAGCCGGTCCTCCAGGAGCCAGATCGCCTTGCCGGCCAGACCGCCCTGCCGTTCCTCCTCGTTGGAGAAGGCCGTGATCTTCCGGCCGGCGAAGGCCGAGGTGCCGTCGGCGCGGTCGGCCGCCAGCAGCGCGGCCGGCCCGTGGCACACCACGCCGAGGGGCTTCCCGGAGTCCAAGGCCTCGACCAGCAGCCGCCCGGAGGTGGTGTCGACCGCCAGGTCCTCCATCGGACCGTGGCCGCCGGGGTAGAACACCGCCCGGTAGTCGGCCAGATCGACCTCCGCCAGCTTCAGCGGCGACGCCAGACCGGCGATCTCGGCCAGCTCGGCGGTGACATCGCGGCCGCCGTTGGCCTCCGGCGCAAGACTGCCCGCGTCGGCGACCGGGACCGCCCCGCCCGGCGTGGCGAACACGACCTCATGGCCCGCCTCCGTGAACGCCTTGTACGGAGTGAGGAGTTCCTCGGCCCAGTAGCCGGTCGGATGCCGGGTGCCGTCATTGAGCGTCCAATAGGTCGCACCTGTCACCACGAAAAGAATCTTGGACATCAAGGGTCTCCTTGGAGTTCGCTGGTCCGAGCCGCCACGACCCTAGCTAAGACCCTTACCCGCAGCCACAAAATAGACTCTTCTATGTGAGCGATAGAAATTCCAATGGCCCGCTGGACCTGACACAGCTACGGACCTTCCTGGCCGCCTATCGCGCCGGTTCCCTGACGGCGGCCGCCCGGATCGTCGGCCTCTCCCAGCCGACGGTGACGACGCAGCTGCGCGCCCTGGAAGAGCACTTGGGCCGCCAGTTGTTCGAGCGCCTGCCCCGCGGTGTGACACCCACCCCGGCCGCCGACGACCTCGCCGCCCGGCTCGCCGCACCCATGGACGCCCTGCAGGCGATCGCCGGCGGCGGCCTCCAGGAGGCGGTGCCCGAGCCTCCGGTGCTCCTCGCCGGACCCGCGGAGTTCCTCGCCGCCGCCGTCGTCCCCACCCTCGGCCCGCTCATGGAGAAGGGCGTCCGGCTCCGCATCACCACCGGGCTGTCGGAGGATCTCCTCGCGGGCCTCCGCGCCGGCCGCTACGACCTCGTCGTCTCGACGATCCGCCCGCGCGGCCGCGCCCTGGCCTCCGAACCTCTCACCGATGAGGACTTCGTGCTCGTCGCCGCCCCCGGCTGGACCGACCGCATCGACCGCGACCTCCTCGCCCGCGACGGCCCCGCCGCCCTCGCCGGCGCCCCGCTCATCTCCTACGCCGACGACCTGCCCATTCTCCGCCGCTACTGGCGACACGTCTTCGGCACCCGCCTGGTCGCCGAACCCGCGCTGGTCATCCCCGATCTCCGAGCCGTCAAGGCCGCCGCCGTCGCGGGTCTCGGCGTGACCGTCCTCCCCCGCTACCTGTGCGGCCCCGAACTCGCCAACGGTTCGCTAAGGCTGCTCCTCGACCCCGAGGACGCCCCCATCAACACCGGCTTCCTGGCCCAACGCAGTGGAGCCCACCCGCTTCCTCACGTCGACCTCGTCCGCGACCACCTGCTCAGGGTGACCCGCGGATGACCCGGAACAGCACGAGCCGATCGTTCGCCTACGCGCGAAGAAAAAGCTTAGAAAGCACAAGATCCCGTCCGATCGGGACGGGATCTGACGGGATCTCACCAACTGCTCTCAGCCGTCTCAAGAACGGCCATGGGTGGAGCTATGGGGATTCGAACCCCAGACCTCCTCCATGCCATGGAGGCGCGCTACCAACTGCGCCATAGCCCCTCGGTGGGAAAAGCTTAGTGCACGTTGGGAGCGGTTGGGACGCGCGGGCCGCGGAGGTCCTGCCTCCGCGGCCTCGCGGGCCGGTCAGCGGGCGCCGGACTTGTAGGTGTAGTAGCCCTCGTTGAAGGTCGGGACCTTGATGGTGAGGCTTTTGGGCCACTCGACGGGGATGCCGAGGAGTTCGTTCTCCTCGACGGTCCTGCCCGTGTCGTCGGTGTGCAGACTGTCGATCTTGTCGGTGTACGGGCTCTCTTCCTTCTTCGCCCGGTTCATGGAGCACAGCGTCCGGCCGAGGTCGGGCTGGTTCGGAAGCAGCTTGAAGTAGGACAGGACGTTGAGCGCCTTGCCGCAGTCGTCGGTCTTGTAGGTCTGCGGCGCGGGCGGCGGCGCGTCCTGCGCGGAGGCGGGAACGGTCATCGCCACGACAGAGGCCGCGGCGACCGCGGCGGGCAGCAGCAACAGCGTTCCGGTGGTCCGGCTTCTCATGGGGTCAGCCCTCATCTCGATCATGTATCGCCACGTCATGCCTGTTCCCGCATGATCGACATGGTGAAGCGCGCCCGGAGAAAAGGAAGCCGCCACCATGGTGAAGCCTTTGCGCGAGCCCCCGCAACGACCCCCGCGGCCCGCAGGTTGCGAAGGGCGGAGCCCGAGCGGGGGGCGAAGGGCGGAGCCCGAGCGGGGGGTGCGGGGGGCGGAGCCCCCGCCCGGGGGTCCGGGGGTCGCCCCCCGGGCAAACACGACGAAGGAGTGGCGGGAAGAAGCCCCCGAAGGGCTTCGACCACACCACTCCCAACTCCGAGTGGAGCTATGGGGATTCGAACCCCAGACCTCCTCCATGCCATGGAGGCGCGCTACCAACTGCGCCATAGCCCCGCCGCTGCATGGACGTTCATCCCGCAGCGCCTCGCCAGTGTATAGGACTGACGGGGGTGGGCTCGAATCGTTTAGGGGTCAGGAGCCGGTGTCGGGGCGGTCGTCGCTGAGGACGGGTTCGGGGAGGGTGCCGGCGTTGTGTTCGGTGAGGCGCCATCCGCCGTCCCGCATCTCGGTGATGACGGACCAGCAGCAGTTGGAGAGCCCGCCGAGGCGTTCCCAGACCTCTTCGGGGAGGCCGATGAGGTGGGACATGCCGAGGCGGAGTGCGGCGCCGTGGGAGGCCACGACGAGCTGCCCCGTGGGCGGCAGGTCGTCGAGGGCGCGTTCGAGGGCGGCGCCGACGCGCTTGGCCACCTGGGCGCTGGTCTCGCCGCCGGGCGGCTGCCAGGCGGCGTGCTCGGCGGGGTAGCGTTCGCGGATCTCGCGGGCGGTGAGCCCCTCCCAGGCGCCGCCGTCGCGCTCGATCAGGTCCCGGTCGTAGCGGACGGGCAGTCCGGTGATGTCGGCGAGGGCCTGGGCGGTGTCGGCGGCGCGGCGGAGGGGGGAGGCGAGGAGCGCGGTGGGGCGGAGCCCGGCGAGGAGGCGGGCGGCCCGCTGGGCCTGGGCGGCTCCGGTCTCGTCGAGGGGGATGTCGGTCTTGCCCTGGAATCGACGTTCGACGTTCCACGCGGTCTGGCCGTGCCGCCACAAAACGAGCCGGCGTTTGCCCGGTTCGCGGGCCGGGCGGGCGTCAGTCACTCGGGCTCCCGACGGCGCGGGCGCGCTGGGCCTGGTGGGCGGTGACGGCTTCCGGCAGGTCGATGAGGGGGCAGTCTTTCCAGAGCCGTTCGAGGGCGTAGAACATGCGGTCCTCTTCGTGCTGGATGTGCACGATGATGTCCGCGTAGTCCAGCAGGACCCAGCGGCCCTCGCGCTCGCCCTCACGGCGTACCGGCTTGGCTTCGGCCTCTTCGCGCAGGCGCTTCTCGACCTCGTCCACGATGGCGCGGACCTGGCGGTCGTTCGGGGCCGAGCAGAGCAGGAACGCGTCGGTGATGACGAGCTGCTCGCTCACGTCGTAGGCAAGAATGTCGTCGGCCAGCTTGTCGCCCGCCGCCTCGGCGGCGATCCGGACGAGCTGCGCCGCCCTCTCGGATGCGGTCACGGTGCGCTCGCGATCCTCCCTGTAGGTGTCGTCTCCGCCTACACCTTCTCACGTGCGACGGTCGACCGACCTCTTTGTCGTTGTTCGACCGCAATTGCGGATGCGGCCCCTTCCTCGTCCAGAATATGTGGCCCGGCAGATCGACGCTCAGCCACCGGCCAGGGGACGCCCTCAGGGGATTACGCGCTCCGGTAGAGGTCGCGTTTGTTGATGTACTGGACGATCCCGTCCGGGACGAGGTACCAGATGGGTTCACCGGAGTGGACGCGTTCGCGGCATTCGGTGGAGGAGATCGACAGGGCGGGGACCTCCATGAGGGAGACCCGCCCGTTGGGCAGACCGGGGTCGGCGAGCCGGTGGCCGGGGCGCGTGACGCCCACGAAGTGGGCCAGTTCGAACAGCTCGTCGGTGTCGTGCCAGGTCAGCATCTTCTCCAGCGCGTCGGCGCCGGTGATGAAGAACAGGTCCGCGTCCGGCCCCCGGAGTTCGCGCATGTCGCGGAGGGTGTCCACGGTGTAGGTGGGGCCGGGGCGGTCGATGTCGATGCGGCTGACGGAGAAGCGCGGGTTGGACGCGGTGGCGATCACGGCCATGAGGTAGCGGTCCTCGGCGGCGGCGACCTTGCGTCCCTCCTTGTGGGACGAGAGGCCGGTGGGCACGAACACGACCTCGTCGAGGGAGTAGAAGTGCGCGACCTCGCTGGCGGCCACGAGGTGCCCGTGGTGGATCGGGTCGAACGTGCCGCCCATGATCCCCAGGCGCCGCTTTTGCGTCATGGCGACGAGAATAGCCAGCCCGGTCTGCGCCCCGAACGTCCGGGGCCGCGGGCTCAGGCCAGCCCTGGCAGAGGCGGGCCGCCGTCCGCCCAGGTCACGACGCGGACGGCCTTGCCGACCTCGACCCTCGGGACGGTGCCCTCAGGGAGGACGAACACCTCGGCGGTGAGGCCGAGCGACTCGTGCAGGGCGTGGACGAGCGCGTCCTTCGGGTCGCCCGACAGGGCCTCGCAGGCGACGAGGAGCCGGACGGCGGGACTGCGGCGGTCCACCACGAGCTGGTAGTGCGGCCGGACGAGCCCGGACCCGAGCAGCACGCGTTCGACCTCGCTCGGGTACACGTTGACGCCCCGAATGACGATCATGTCGTCGGCGCGTCCGAGGACCTTGCTCATCCGGGCCAGCGTCCGCCCGCAGGCGCACTCACCGCGGGTCAGGGAGGCGATGTCCCCCGTCCGGTAGCGCAGCAGCGGCAGCGCCTGCTTGGTCGGGGTGGTGAACACCAGCTCGCCGGGCGTCCCGTCCTCGACGGGCTCGCCGGTGGACGGGTCGACGGTCTCGACGATGAAGTGGTCCTCGTTGACGTGCAGGCCGTCCTGCTCCAGGCATTCGGTGGCCACACCCGGCCCGATGACCTCCGACAGCCCGTAGATGTCCATCGCCTTGATCGGCAGGACGTTCTCGATGGCCGCCCGCAGTTCCTCCGACCACGGTTCGGCACCGAAGAGCCCCGCCTTGAGCGAGTGCACCTCGATCCCCGCCTCGGCGACCGCCTCACCGAGCCGCAGCGCGTACGCGGGGGTGCAGGTCAGGATGTCGGGGCGCAGGTCGGCGAGCATCCGCACCTGCCGGTCGGTCATGCCGCCCGACATCGGGACCACGGTCGCGCCGAGCGCCACGGCGCCCTGATGGACGCCGATCCCGCCGGTGAAGAGCCCGTACCCGTAGGCGTTGTGGACGATGCTCCCCGGCGACGCCCCGGCGCACGACAGCGAACGCGCGCACATCGCCGCCCACAGGTCGAGGTCCGCCTTGGTGTAGGCGACGAGGGTCGGACGCCCCCGCGTCCCGCTCGACCCGTGCACCGCCGCGACCTGGTCGCGCGGGACGGCGAGCATCCCGAACGGGTAGTTGTCCCAGAGGTCCTGCTTGGTGGTGAAGGGGAGCTTGCGCAACCCGGCGAGCGTCACGTCCGAGCCGCCGCCGACACCGGCGTCCTTGAGCCGCCGTCCCTGCACTCCGTTCGCGGCCAGCAGCCGGTCCACCAGCCCCCACAGCCGGTGCCGCTGCAGCGCGGCGCGCTCGTCAAGGGACATCGCCTCGGCTTTAGGGTCGAACATGGTCGCCTCCAGGACGGGGCCGGAGCCGGACGGGCTTCCGCGGCGGGGAACCCTGCGGCACGGTGGTTCGTCGGAACTACCATGCCAGACATGACGGAGAACACACCGGATCGAGCACGTACGCGGTTCCCGGGCATCAGTTCCCGGGCCTACGAACACCCGGCGGACCGTTCGGCGCTCGTCGCGCTGCGCTCGCTGTCCGGGTTCGACGTCGTGCTGCGCAAGCTGTCGGGGCTGGTCAACGAGCGTTCACTGCGGCTGATGTTCCTCGGCGGGACGGTGCGCGTCGGCGAGGACCAGTTCCGCCACATCAACGACATGGTCCGCGACGCGTGCTACGTCCTGGACATGCCGGAGGTGCCGGAGCTGTACGTCCGGCAGGACCCGACGCCGAATGCGATGGCGCTCGGGTCCGACCACCCGTTCATCGTGGTGAACACCGGCCTGATCGACCTGCTGGACGAGGAGGAGCTGCGGTTCGTCGTCGGGCACGAGGTCGGGCACATCCTGTCCGGGCACGCGGTGTACCAGACGATGATGCAGATCCTGCTGCAGCTCGGGTCGCGGCTCGCGTGGCTGCCGCTCGGCAATGTCGGCATCGCGGCGATCATCATCGGGCTGCGCGAGTGGTTCCGGAAGGCGGAGCTGTCGTCGGACCGGGCGGGCCTGCTCGTCGGGCAGGACCTCGACGCGGCCAAGCGGGTGAACATGAAGCTCGCCGGCGGGACGCGGCTGGGCGAGATGAGCAGCGAGGCGTTCCTGCAGCAGGCGCGCGAGTACGACGCGGCCGGCGACGTGCGGGACGGGATCCTGAAGTTCCTGAACCTGCTCGGGCAGTCGCATCCGTTCGCGGTGATCCGGTTCGCCGAGATCGACCAGTGGGCGCGCAGCGGCGAGTACGAGCGGATCCTCGCCGGGGACTACCCGCGCCGCGACGAGGACGAGGACGCGTCGGTCCGGGACGGGATCAAGGACGCGGCCAAGTCGTACCGGGAGTCGTGGGAGCGGACGGCCGACCCGTTCGTGGGCAAGGTCCGCGACATGGCGGACGCGGCGGCCGGTGCGGCCGGCGGGCTGTTCGACCGGTTCACCCGGAGGGACAACGGGCCGACCGACAGCAACTGACGCCAGAAGGCCAGGGCCGCCGCGACACGGACGCGGCGGCCCTCTGACGTCCTAGAAGGGGGCCGGGACGAGGAGTTCGACGTTGCGGTCGGTGACCTCGCCGCGGCGGTGCTCCTCGCGGTCCTGCCAGTCGTTGCCCGCCAGCTCACGGGAGAGCGACGCGAGCCGGACGGGGTCGGTGAGACGGCCGCCGTAGGACGCGGGCCCGGCGGAGTCCAGGATCGTCGCGAAGACCGACAGGGTGCCGTCGCCGTTGTCGGCCAGTTCGACGATGCGGCTCTGCTGCGGGAAGTCGATGTGCGCGGCCGTGTTGACCTCCCAGAAGCCCCCGCCGGACTTGCGCGCGTGCGGGATGACCTGGTTGCGGTGTGTGTGGCCGTTCACCCACAGGACGACGTTCGGGTAGCGCAGCAGGAGTGCCTCGACCTCGTCCCCGAGGACGCGGTCCGCGCCGAGCGGGTTCCCCAGCGAGCCGATCGGATGATGGCTGAACAGCACGAAAAGGCGGTCTTCGACCGTGTGCTTGACGACCGAGCCGTCCGGCGCGAGGTAGCGGCTGCTGCCCGCCTTCAGCTGCGATTCCAGCCAGGCGAACTGTTTCCTGTCGAGCGATCCCTCGGAGTAGCCGTTCGGGTTGACGGTGTCGAGGACGAGGCCGCGTACGAAACCCTTGTCGAAGGCGTAGTAGGCCGTCCCGTCGCGGAGGTTGGCGAGGGTGAAGCCGTGACCGCGCAGGGACGCGGTTGTCTTGAAGTGCTCTGCGACGACCTCGGCGCGGGACAGCATCCTGCGGTTCGGGTCGGGCGTCACGGGACGGAACAGGCCACCTGCGCCGCCCTGCTCGCGGCTGAGCCGGACGAGTTCGGCGGCGTCTCCGTTGCGGAGCATGCGGGCGAGGCGTTCGGCCTGGCCGTCGTCCGCCGGGGCGCCGATCTTGATGCCGCCGGCGGCGAGGCCGGAGACGAGCGGGTTGACCGGCAGGTTGCCCTGGACGAGCCCGTCGTGGTTGCCGAACGCGGCGAGCCACGGCGCGTCGAGTCCGGTCGCCTGGAACGGCCGGCGCGCCGCGTCGATCAGGCCCTTCACCCGCGGGAACCCGTACGTGCTGGTCGGGATGTCGGTCTTGGCACCGGGCGCCGGGCCCTCGGGATGCCAGAACGAACGGTCGTAGGACGCCCAGTCCATGACGCCCTCGTACCGGTTCGGGTCGCCGGAGTCGGGGCGGATGCGCCCGCCGTCCAGCAGGTCGATGATCCAGCGGATCTCGTTGTACTGGACGTTGTCGGCCGCGTCGCCGGTGTTGATGGTGAACGCGAGGCCGAGCCCGGTCGCCGGGCCGCGCCCGACCTTGTTCATGGCCTGGACCATCGCCTCGGCGACCTGTGTGGAGAGGATCTCCTGCGGCCGGTAGGCGCCCTCGACGGGCAGGACGTTCAGGGCGTCCTTGAACCGGTCGAGAAACTCCACCCGCCCGGGGGACTGCGCGTCGATGACGTGCACGTCGGTGAGGTGCCCGAACGCGAGGACGCCGCGGCGGGTGGCGGCGCGCCGGGCAGACGCGGTGCCGCCGAGGTCGCGGCGCAGGACGTGCGGCTCCCCCGGCCCAGTGACGACCGGACGGTACCCGCCGGCGCCCGCGGCGCCGAGGACGTACGTCCGGTCGAGGGTCGTGCCTGCGACCGGACCGCGCAGCGCGGGCGCCGCGGCGGCGGGACGCGTGGGGAAAGCGGCCAGTCCGGTGGTGGCGATTCCGGCGCCGAGGGCGGCGGTCCGCAGGACGCCGCGGCGGCTGTACTCACGAGTCACAATCGTGAATCAGACCACACGGGCAACGTGACATCAATGGTAAAAACGTCACAAGGTGGACGGTGGCCGCCCGTGGCCGTCTAGCCGCGCAGGTGGCCCTCCCCCGTCACCACGTACTTGGTGGACGTCAGCTCCGGCAGCCCCATCGGGCCGCGGGCGTGCAGCTTCTGCGTCGAGATGCCGATCTCCGCGCCGAAACCGAACTCCTCGCCGTCGGTGAAGCGCGTCGAGGCGTTCACCATCACGGCCGCCGAGTCGACGAGGGAGACGAACCGCTTCGCGGCGGGCTGGGAGGTCGTCACGATCGCCTCGGTGTGCCCGGACCCGTATTGGCGGATGTGCGCGACGGCGTCCTCCAGGGAGTCGACCACGCGGGCGGCGATGTCGAGCGACAGGTACTCGGCGTACCAGTCGTCCTCGGTCGCCTCCACGACGTCGGACCCGTACGACCGGATCCGGTCGTCGCCGTGGACCGTCACCCCGGCGTCCTTGAGCGCCGCAAGCGCGCGCGGGACGAACGTCTCCGCGATGTCGGCGTGCACAAGGAAGGTCTCCGCCGCGTTGCAGACCGAGGGACGCTGCGTCTTGGCGTTCAGCAGGACGTCCACGGCCATGTCCACGTCGGCGGCGGCGTCCACGTACACCGCGCAGTTCCCGACGCCCGTCTCGATCACGGGGACCGTCGACTCCTCCACCACCGAGTTGATCAGCGAGGCGCCGCCGCGCGGGATCAGCACGTCCACCAGTCCGCGCGCCCGCATCAGGTGCTTCACCGACTCGCGGGACGTCCCCGGGACGAGCTGCACCGCGTCCGCCGGGACCTCGGTGCCGGCCAGCGCGCCCTGCATCACCTCGACCAGCGCCGTGTTCGAGTCGTGCGCGGACGACGAGCCGCGCAGCATCGCGACGTTCCCGCTCTTCAGGCACAGCGCGGCGGCGTCCACGGTCACGTTCGGGCGGCCCTCGTAGATGATCCCGACGACCCCGAGCGGCACCCGCACCTGCCGCAGGTCCAGCCCGTTCGGCAGCACGTTCCCGCGCACCGTCTCCCCCACCGGGTCCGGCAGCGCGGCGACCTTCCGGACGGCGTCGGCGATCACCGCGATCCGCTGCTCCGACAGGCTCAACCGGTCGATCATGTACTCGGAGGTGCCGCCCTGGCGGGCCCGCACGACGTCGACCTCGTTCGCCTTGACGATCTCCGGCGCGGCCGCGACCAGCGCGTCCGCGATCCGGTGCAGCGCCGCGTCCTTCGCCGCGCGCGGCAGCGGAGCCAGCCCGGCCGCGGCCTGCCGGGCGCGCCGCGCCACCCGCAGGAACTCTGTGTCCTCCGCGCCTGCGAGCTCTCGGCCCATACGCGCCCGGCCTTCGTCCCTCAGTCCGCTCGCGTCCTCGTTCCCGTCGCTCATCACAACGCTCCCTCGTGCAGGACCACCAGGTGGTCGCGGTGGATTATCTCGCGTTCGTACTCGGCGCCCAGCTCGCGGGCCAGCCAGCGGGTCGAGCGTCCCATCAGGTCGGGGATCTCCGACGCGTCGTAGTTCACCAGGCCGCGCGCGACGACGCGGCCGCCGGTGTCGCACAGGTCGACGGGGTCGCCCGCGGCGAAGTCGCCGTCCACGCCCGTCACGCCGGCCGGGAGCAGGGACTTGCGGCGCCGCACCACCGCCTCGACCGCGCCCGCGTCCAGCGTGACGCGGCCCTGGCCGGTCGTGGCGTGCGCGAGCCACAGGTTCCGGGTCGACATGCGGCGGCCCTCGGCCGGGTGGAACAGCGTCCCGACCCGGTCGCCGGCGAGCGCGTGCGCGGCGGACGCGGCGTTCGTCAGCACGACGGGGACGCCCGCGATCCGGGCCGCCTCCACCTTGGTGACCATGCCGCCGGTGCCGACGCGTCCGGACCGGCCGAGCTTGACGTCCTTCAGGTCCTCCGGGCCGTGGACGTCCTCGACCCGGCTGGCGCCGGGCTGGCGGGGGTCGCCCGTGTAGAGGGCGTCCACGTCCGAGAGCAGGATCAGCGCGTCCGCGCGGATCAGGTGCGCGACCAGCGCCGCGAGCCGGTCGTTGTCGCCGAACCGGATCTCGTCGGTCGCGACGGTGTCGTTCTCGTTCACGATCGGCAGGACGCCCATCGCGAGGAGCTGCGCGAGGGTGCGCTGCGCGTTGCGGTGGTGCGAGCGGCGCATCATGTCGTCGGCGGTGAGCAGCACCTGCCCGACCGTCAGCGCGTACCGGGCGAAGGACGAGGTGTAGCGGGCGAACAGCAGGCCCTGGCCGACGCTCGCCGCCGCCTGCTGGGCGGCGAGGTCCTGCGGGCGGCGGGTCAGCCCGAGCGGGCCGAGCCCGGCGGCGATCGCACCGGACGACACGAACACGATCTCGGTGCCGTCGGCGCGGCGGGCGGCGAGGACGTCCACGAGCGCGTCGATACGGTTCGCGTCGATCGTCCCCTGCGGCGTGGTCAGCGACGACGACCCCGCCTTCACCACGATGCGACGAGCCTTCGCGATCGCCTCACGCCCGCCCACGGTCACGACCAGCCGTCCAGGCGGCGATCGGTGCCGCGGGGCCCCATGGCGGCCTCGCCGGCCGGGACCTCCGGCTCCCAGTCGAAGACGATCGAGTCGTCGCTCGTACCGATCAGGACGGTCGCGCCCGCGCTGGCGCCCGCCTTGGCCAGCGCCTCCTCCACCCCGAGCCTGGCGAGCCGGTCGGCGAGGTACCCGACGGCCTCCTCGTTGGCGAAGTCCGTCTGCCGCAGCCACCGGACGGGTTTCGTGCCCGTGATCAGGAAGGTGTTGTCGCCGAGGGTCCTGATCTCGAAGTCGGTGTCGCCGCCGACCGGCTCAGGACGGATGACGATGCGGGTCGGCTCCGCCTGCGGCAGCGACGCGCGGTGCCCGGTGACCATCGCCGCCATCGCGAACGACAGCTCCCGCAGCCCCTCGTGCGTCGCCGCCGACACTTCGAAGACCTTCAGGCCGCGCTCCTCGAACATGGGCCGCACCATATCGGCGAGGTCGCGGCCGTCCGGCACGTCGACCTTGTTCAGCACGACGATGCGGGGACGGTCCGACAGCGGGCGGTCGCCCAGCACCCGGTCGTACGCCTGGAGTTCGCGTTCGATGACCTCGAAGTCGCTCACGGGGTCGCGTCCCGGCTCCATCGTGGCGCAGTCGAGGACGTGCGCGAGGGTGGACGAACGCTCGATGTGGCGGAGGAAGTCCAGGCCGAGACCGCGCCCCTCGCTGGCACCCTCGATCAGGCCCGGCACGTCCGCGACCGTGAACGTCGTGTCGCCCGCGCCGACCACCCCGAGGTTCGGGATCAGCGTCGTGAACGGATAGTCGGCGATCTTCGGCTTGGCGGCGGACAGCGCGGCGATCAGCGACGACTTGCCCGCGCTGGGGAACCCGACGAGCGCGACGTCGGCGACGCTCTTCAGCTCCAGGACGACGTCCCGCTCGTCCCCCGGCTCGCCGAGCAGCGCGAACCCGGGCGCCTTGCGCTTGGCGGACGCCAGCGCGGCGTTCCCGAGCCCGCCCTGGCCGCCCTTCGCGACCACGTACCGGGTGCCCTCGCCGACCAGGTCGGCGAGCACGGTGTCGCCGGACTTCACAACGGTGCCGTCCGGGACGGGCAGGATCACGTCCCCGCCGTCCGCGCCCGTCCGGAGGCTGCCCTGCCCGGGCCTGCCGTTCCCGGCCCTGCGGTGCGGACGCCGGTGGTATTCGAGGAGGCTCGCGGCGTTCGAGTCGACGACCAGGACGACGTCGCCGCCTCGCCCGCCGTTCGCGCCGTCCGGGCCGCCGAGCGGCTTGAACTTCTCCCGGTGGATCGAGGCGCAGCCGTTCCCGCCGTTGCCCGCGGCGACGTGCAGCACCACCCGGTCGACGAACTGCGCGCCCGATCCCGCTCCAGCGGCCACGGTGAACTCTCCTCAGTGAAAACGGCGAAGGGACGGACCGACGAACGGTCCGCCCCTTCGAAAAGTCTCTTCCCTCGGCGGACTATTCCGCCGGCGGGACGATGCTCACCGCGTTGCGGCCGCGGTACCGGCGGAACTGCACCGCGCCCGCGAGCAGCGCGAACAGCGTGTCGTCGCCACCGCGCCCGACGCCCGGGCCGGGGTGGAAGTGGGTGCCGCGCTGCCGGACGATGATCTCGCCCGCGTTGACGACCTGGCCGCCGAACCGCTTCACGCCGAGGCGCTTGGCGTTGGAGTCGCGACCGTTACGGCTGGACGATGCGCCCTTCTTGTGTGCCATGTGACCGCTCTCCCTTACTTCCCGGCCTTGATACCGGTGATCTTGACCTCGGTGTAGGGCTGACGGTGACCCATCCGCCGCTTGTACCCGGTCTTGTTCCGGTAGTGCATGATGTTGATCTTCGGGCCCTTGACCGCGCCGAGGATCTCGGCGGTCACCTCGTAGCGGGCGAGGTCGGCCGTCTTGCTGACGACGTCGTCGCCGTCCACGACCAGCAGGGCCTGAAGCTTCACGGTCGAACCGACCTCGCCGGCCAGCTTGTCGACGGTCAGCACGTCGTCGACGGCGACCTTCTCCTGCCTGCCGCCTGCGCGGACAATCGCGTACACCGCGGAAACCCTTCGTCTGCGCGCGCTTCCGGACTGAACCGGTCCCGCGCGTGGCTTACCAGCCCCCGGATGGGGGCCTACCCCCGGCACCGGGCCGAGGGCGGCACACCAGAGGAGACCTCCGGCGCTCTCTGCTTGGCCTCACCGGATCGGCGAGGTGAGCACCGAACGAGCCCCGGACGGGGTTCGCGGTGCGGGTTCGGGCGACGCGCACACGACGCGCCGAAGTACAAGGGTACCGGATGCCCTGACCGGAACGCGAACGCGTCCGGTCAGGGCATCGGCCTTCGTCAGTCCGAGGATTCCGCGGTCTCGGCGGCCTGGGCGGTCGCGCGGGGGCGGCGGGCGCGGCGGCGTCCGGACGGCTGCTCCCCGGCTTCGGCAGGGGCCTCGGCGGGCGCGGAGCCGTTGGGCTCGGCGGCCGACACGTCGGCGGTCACCCCGGTGCCGTTCAGGCCCGGCCCGCTCGGGTCGGTCCCGCTCGGGTCGGTCCCGCTCGGGTCGGTCCCGCTCGGGTCGGTCCCGCTCGGGTCGGTCCCGCTCGGGTCGGTCCCGTTGGCGGCGACCGCGACGGGCTCGGCCTCGGCGGAGTCGAGGGCGCCCGGGGTGGAGCCGGCGGTCTCCTCGGCGGCGTCGGCGGCCTCCACGGCGGCCTGCGCCGGGGGCTCGTCGATCTCCGGGGGCGGGCCGGCCGGCCGCTTGGCGGGCCTGGACTTCTTCGGCCGGGAGCGGGCCGGTTCCGGCGCGGGCTCTGCCACGGCCTCTGCCGCTGCCTCTTCCGGGGCCTCCTCCACGGGCTCCTTCGGCTTGGTCTCGTGGCGGGCCAGCTTCTCCTCGACCGCCTTCTCGACCTCGCCCTTGCGCTTGCGGCGGCGGCCGCTCTCCTTGCCGGCCGCCTTCTCCGCCTTCGGCTCGACGGGAGTCAGCTGGACGTGGATGCCGCGGCCGTTGCAGCACTCGCAGGTCTCCGAGAACGCCTCCAGGAGCCCCTGGCCGACCCGCTTGCGGGTCATCTGGACCAGGCCGAGCGAGGTGACCTCGGCGACCTGGTGCTTGGTACGGTCCCGCGACAGGCACTCGACGAGCCGGCGCAGCACCAGGTCCCGGTTGCTCTCCAGCACCATGTCGATGAAGTCGATCACGACGATGCCGCCGATGTCGCGGAGCCGGAGCTGGCGGACGATCTCCTCGGCCGCCTCCAGGTTGTTGCGGGTGACGGTCTCCTCCAGGTTGCCGCCCTGCCCGGTGAACTTGCCGGTGTTGACGTCGATGACCGTCATCGCCTCGGTGCGGTCGATCACCAGCGAGCCGCCGGACGGCAGCCAGACCTTGCGGTCCAGCGCCTTGGCGATCTGCTCGTCGATGCGGAACGCGGTCAGGGCGTCCTCGCCGCCCGTCCAGCGCTCGACGCGGCCGGCGAGGTGCGGGGCGACGTACTCGACGTACTCGGAGACGGTGTCCCAGGCGTCGGCGCCGGACACCACGAGCTTGGTGAAGTCCTCGTTGAAGATGTCGCGGACGACCCGGATCGTCAGATCGGGCTCGCCGTAGAGCAGCGACGGGGCCGAGGCCGTCTTGACCTTCTTCTGGATGTTCTCCCACTGCGCGGCCAGGCGCGACACGTCCCGGGAGAGCTCCTCCTCGGTGGCGCCCTCGGCGGCGGTCCGGACGATCACGCCGGCGTTCTCCGGCATGACCTTCTTCAGGATCGACTTGAGGCGGCTGCGCTCCTTGTCGGGGAGCTTGCGGCTGATGCCGGTCATCGAGCCGTCCGGCACGTACACGAGGTAGCGGCCGGGCAGCGAGACCTGGCTGGTCAGCCGGGCGCCCTTGTGGCCGAGCGGGTCCTTGGTGACCTGGACGAGCACCGACTGGCCCGACTTCAGCGCCGACTCGATGCGGCGCGGCTGGCCCTCCAGTCCGGAGGCGTCCCAGTTGACCTCGCCCGCGTACAGGACGGCGTTGCGGCCCTTGCCGATGTCGACGAACGCCGCCTCCATCGACGGCAGGACGTTCTGGACCTTGCCGAGGTAGACGTTGCCCACGTACGACTGGTGGGTGGCGCGGTTGACGTAGTGCTCGACGAGGACGTCGTCCTCCAGGACGGCGATCTGGGTGCGCTCGCCCTCCTGCCGGACCACCATCACCCGCTCGACGGACTCGCGGCGCGCCAGGAACTCCGCCTCGGTGATCACCGGCGGGCGGCGGCGGCCCTGCTCGCGGCCCTCGCGGCGGCGCTGCTTCTTGGCCTCCAACCGGGTCGAGCCCCGCACGGACCGGACCTCGTCCTCGGCGGCGGCGCGCTCCTCCCGTGCGGTGCGCACGTGCACGACGGTGTTCGGCGGGTCGTCGGAGCCGTTGCCGGTCTCGGCGTCGCCCGCCGCCCGGCGCCTGCGGCGGCGACGCCGGCGGCTCGACCCGCCCTCGTCGCCGTCGCCCCCATCGTCGGCGGCCTCCTGCTCGGGCTCCTCGGCCTTGGGCTCCTTGCCCTTGTCCTTCTCCTTGCCCTTGGCGGCGGTCTTGGTGGTCTTCGTGGTCTTGGTGGTCTTGCCGCCCTTGGCCGCCTTGGCGCCCTGCTCGTCCTTGGGCTCCTCGTCGGCGGCCTCTTCGGGCTGCTCCTCGTCCTCGGCGCCCTCCTTGCCGCCCCGGCCCCGGCCGCGGCCGCCGCGGCGGCGGCGCCTGCGGGACGGGCGGTCCTCGGAGTCGTCCTCGTCCGACGGGCCCTCGTCCTGGTCGTCGTCGCCGGTGTCGCGCTCGGCCGGCTCGGGCTTCGGCTCGTCCTTGGGACGGGCGGGCCCCTCCGCCTTCGGCTGCGGCGGCTGGAAGACGACCATCGGCGGCTGGAAGGTCACGCCGGGGACCGCGACGCCGCTCGCGGGCTCGGTCTCCGACACCTGCTCGGGGGCCACCTCCGCGCCGGCGACCGGCACGGCGGGGACCTGCGGCACCGACGGCACGCCGGGCGCGTCCGGCGCCTCGGAGGCCGCGGCCTGGGCGGAACGGCGCCGGGTGCGGGTGCGGGGTGCCGGCGCCTTCTCAGGCTCGGACCCGGCCTCAGGCTCGGACGCGGCCTCGGGGGTCGCCTCCGGGGACGCCTCGGCGCCGGTCATCGGGACGGGCTCGGACGTCTCGGCGGCGGCCTTCGCCGTCCTGGTGCGGGTACGGGTCCTGGTGGCGCGCTTCGGCGGCTCCGGGGCCTCCGCGGGCGGGACGGCCTCCTCCGCGGACGCGGTCTCCGTCTCGGCGGCGGGGGGCGCGGTCTCGGCGGCGGGGGGCGCGGCCGGGGCGTCGTCCACCTCGGGCGGGGGCCCGGCGGGACGGCTCGCGCGGCGCGGCCGTGTCGTCACGCCCGCGTTCTCCGCCGGCGCGTTCTCGGCCGGCGCGGTCTCCGCGGTCCCGTTGTCAACGGTCTGGTCATCAGTGCCTTCGGCCGTGGCCGAATCGGCTTCGTTCTCAAGCATCCGGGCAATCTCCCGTCAGGCTCCCGGGCGCGTCCGCTCGCTCCGCCGATGGGCGGATCGGTGCGGTGCGCCGCACGAGAGCACCTCGTCAGTCGTCGGCGTCGCCACCGCCGGACGGTCGTCCGGCCATGACGACGAAGTCGTCGGGGGCGCGCCCGCCGTACCCTGCGGACCGGTTCCGTGCCACCACGGCTTCGGTCCCACGGTCAGGCGCTGACGGCATCCACGCTCGCGGCGTCCCCGGGCTGCGGCCGCTCCTGGCCGCGGGCCGCGCCGGCGTCGTCGCCGGACGGCAGGCCGATCTCCCGGTCGGGATCCAGGGGATCCGCGAGACCACCGGTGTCCGCGTCGAGGGGCCCCTGCGCCAGCCTGGTCACCAGCGGTGGTGACGGCGGCGCGAGGTCGGCGACCTGGCGCAGTCCGGTGAGGATGTCGTCGGGTCGTACGGCGGGTGTGGAATGCCGAACAACCATTCGAAGTATCGCACAAGGGGCATCCGCCGCCTCCGCGGCGCGCCGGTCCAGCTCACAGGAGGACACGGCAGCGCGCACGTCGAACCGGCGCCGCCCCTTCTTGGTGAGGCGCTCGACCTCGATGCTCCCGGCGTCCATGAAGACGGCCACGGCGGCGGCGGCGTCGCCCTCGGCCACGCCGTCCAGCCTGATCCGCCATTCGGACGCCTGGAGCCGATCGGCGAACGCGCCCGGCCTGACCGGCGCGTCGCCGCGTCCCGTCCCGACCGGCACGACGTCCACGATGTCGAGCCCGGGGGGCAGGGCCGCGTCGAGATCGGACCGCACCCGCGCAGGGTCGCGGGTCTCGGTGAGCCCGATCTCAAGGTACTCGGCCTCACTGGCCACCCCTGTCGCCGCCGCACCCGCGTACGAGATCTTCGGGTGGGGGGTGAATCCGGCGCTGAACGCGACAGGGATCCCGGCGCGCCGCACGGCGCGTTCCACGGCCCGGGAAATGTCGCGGTGGCTCGTGAACCGCAGCCTGCCCCGCTTGGCGTAGCGGACGCGCAGTCGCTGGATCACGGGGGCCGGCGCCGGACCCTCCGGCATGGGTGCCAGGGTTCTGGTCCTTCCTACTCGTGTCGAGTCGAAATCTAAGGTCTCCCTATAGAGTACGGGTCACCGGACACGGTTCCGCCAGGCACCGGTCCCTCAGGCTCGAAACCCCCGCAGCTCAGGGCGTTCACGAGGCCGAATCCGGTTACACCGGGCTCAGCGGCAGCAACTTGCGGCCGGTGGGGCCGATCTGGATCTCGGTGCCCATCGTCGGGCAGACGCCGCAGTCGTAGCAGGGCGTCCAGCGGCAGTCCTCGACCTCGGTCTCGTCGACGGCGTCCTGCCAGTCCTGCCAGAGCCACTCGCGGTCGAGGCCGGCGTCGAGGTGGTCCCAGGGCAGCACCTCGACCTCCTCGCGCTCCCGGACGGTGTACCAGGCGAGGTCGACGGGCTCCTCGGCCAGGGCCTTCTCGGCGGCGGCCGTCCAGCGCTCGTAGGAGAAGTGCTCGCTCCAGCCGTCGAAGCGGCCGCCGTCCTCCCAGACGGCCCGGATGACCCGGCCGACGCGGCGGTCGCCGCGCGACAGCAGGCCCTCGATGATGGACGGCCGGCCGTCGTGGTAGCGCAGGCCGATGGCGCGGCCGTACTCCTTGTCGCCGCGCAGGGCGTCCTTGAGGGCGTGCAGGCGGCGGTCGACGGTCTCGTGGTCGCACTGCGCGGCCCACTGGAACGGGGTGTGCGGCTTCGGCACGAACCCGCCGATGGACACGGTGCAGCGGATGTCCCTGCGGCCGGTGGCGTCGCGTCCGGCCTGGATGACCCGCTTGGCCATGTCGGCGATCGCGAGGACGTCCTCGTCCTCCTCGGTGGGCAGGCCGCACATGAAGTAGAGCTTGACCTGCCGCCAGCCGTTCTCGTAGGCGGTGGTGACGGTGCGGATCAGGTCGTCCTCGGTGACCATCTTGTTGATGACCTTGCGCATCCGCTCGGAGCCGCCCTCGGGGGCGAACGTCAGGCCCGAGCGCCGCCCGCCGCGGGAGAACTCGTTGGCGAGCGTGATGTTGAAGGCGTCCACGCGGGTGGACGGCAGCGACAGCGAGGTGTTGGTGCCCTCGTAGCGGTCGGCGAGGCCCTTGGCGACGTCGCCGATCTCGCTGTGGTCGGCGCTGGACAGGCTGAGCAGCCCGACCTCCTGGAAGCCGGACTCCTTGAGGCCCTGCTCGACCATGTTCCCGATCGTGGTGATCGACCGTTCCCGGACCGGACGGGTGATCATCCCGGCCTGGCAGAACCGGCAGCCGCGCGTGCAGCCGCGGAAGATCTCCACGCTGAACCGCTCGTGCACGGTCTCGGCGAGCGGGACGAGAGGCTTCTTCGGGTACGGCCACTGGTCGAGGTCCATGACGGTGTGCTTCTCGATCCGCCACGGGACGCCCGGGCGGTTCGGCGCGACCCGCTGGATCCGGCCGTCCGGCAGGTAGGTGACGTCGTAGAAGCGCGGCACGTACACGCCGCCGGACGCGGCGAGGCGCAGGAGCAGCCCGTCCCGCCCGCCGGGCTCGCCCTCGGCCTTCCACTCGCGGATCACCTCGGTGATGGCGAGCGCGATCTCCTCGCCGTCGCCGAGCACGGCGGCGTCGATGAAGCCGGCGATCGGCTCCGGGTTGAACGCGGCGTGCCCGCCCGCGATGACGATCGGGTGGTCGCCGGTGCGGTCCGCGGCCTCCAGCGGGATGCCTGCGAGGTCGAGCGCCGTCAGCAGGTTGGTGTAGCCGAGTTCGGTGGAGAAAGACACGCCGAGCACGTCGAACGCGGCGACCGGGCGGTGCGCGTCCACCGTGAACTGCGGGATGCCGTTGCGGCGCATGACGGCCTCCATGTCGGGCCAGACCGAGTAGGTCCGTTCCGCCAGGACGCCGTCGCGCTCGTTAAGGATCTCGTAAAGGATCTGGACGCCCTGGTTCGGCAGCCCCACCTCGTAGGCGTCCGGGTACATCAGCGCCCACCGGACCTCGGCCTCGTCCCAGTCCTTGAGCTGGGAGTTCAGCTCGCCGCCAACGTACTGAATCGGCTTCTGCACGCTCGGGAGCAGCGGCTCCAGGCGCGGGAAGAGCGACTCGACCGGCATGACGGAAACCCTCCGTGCAGGGGACGTGGGATGAACGCCCAGCCTACGCCGTCGCCGCCCCCTAATCGAACCTGCTCTCGGGGGCGACCGCTCAGTCGAACGGCCGCCTGCGCACGTGGACCGCCTGCAGCAGGCCGAAGGCGATCATGTTCGCGAAGGTGGCGGAGCCGCCGTAGGACACGAACGGCAGCGGCAGCCCGGTGATCGGCATGATCCCGATCGTCATCCCGACGTTCTCGAACGTCTGGAACCCGAGCCAGCACACGACCCCGGTCGCGACGAGCGTCCCGAACAGGTCGGCGGCCTGCGACGCGATCCGCAGCCCGCGCCACATCACCACGCCGAGCAGCACGACGATCACCGCGGCGCCGACGAAGCCGAGCTCCTCCCCCGCCACCGTGAAGATGAAGTCGGTCTGCTGCTCGGGGACGAAGTGGCCGCCGGTCTGCTCGCCGTGGAACAGGCCCTTGCCGAAGGCGCCGCCCGACCCGATCGCGATCCGCGCCTGCTGGGCGTTGTAGCCGGCGCCGCGCGGGTCGGCCTCCGGGTTCAGGAACGCGGTGAACCGGGCGATCTGGTAGTCCTCCAGCAACCCGAAGAACCAGACCGCGGCGGCGGCCGCGGCGCCGCCGCCGACCAGGCCGGCCAGCCAGCGCTTCTGCGCCCCGGAGATCGCCAGCATGCCGAGCACCACCGCGATGAACACCAGCGTGGTGCCGAGGTCGGGCTGCAGCATGATCAGCACACCCGGCACCCCGGCGAGCACGAGCGCGAGCAGCACGTCGCGGCGGCCCGGCCCGATCTCCCCGTCCCGCGGCTCGCCGAGGATCATCGCGAGCAGCACCACGAGGCCGACCTTCGCGAACTCCGACGGCTGCACCTGGAATCCGCCGCCGATCACGATCCAGGAGTGCGAGCCGTTGATCGTCGAGCCGAGTGGGGTCAGCACGGCCAGCAGCCCCGCGCACGCCAGCCCGTACAGGATGGGGACGTAGGCGCGCAGCAGCCGGTAGTCCAGGACGGTGACGAAGCCGCCGAGCACGAACCCGATGATCAGGTTCAGGATGTGCCGCTTGAGGAAGCCCTCCGGGTCCTTGCCCTGCTCGGTCAGCAGCTGGAACGTCGCCGAGCGCACCAGCAGCACGCCCGCGGCCGACAGCGCCAGCACGGCCACGAACAGCGGCCAGTCCAGCCGCCGCAGCACGGCCAGCCGGCTGCCCCACGTCCGCCGCGCCGCATACCCGTCGACGCTCCCCACACCGGATCCGGTGATCACGGGGCGGCTCCCTCGCCGGGCATCTTCGGCAGCTCGGACGGGAGCCTCCCGTCCTTGAGGATGGGCTTCTTGTCCTTCGTCCCGTACATGGCCTCCCAGATCTCCCGGACCGCCGGTGCGGACGTCTGCGCGCCCTGACCGCCCTGGGAGACCATCGCGACCACCGCGAAGCGGGGCTTCTTGACCGGGCCGAACGAGGCGAACCAGGAGGTGTCCTGCTTGCCGTAGACCTCCGCGGTACCGGTCTTGCCGCCGACGTCGACGCGTTTGAAGTCGAATCCGGAGAACGCGCCGGACGCGGTTCCGCTCTTCGGCACGTCCGCGAGGGCGGTGCGGATGTACGTCAGCACCTTCGTGTCGACCGGCAGTTTCTTCGGCGGCGGGGCCTCGATCCGGCGGACGACCGTGCCGTCCGCCCGCACGATCGCCACGCCCAGCCGCGGCGTCAGCAGCCTGCCGCCGTTCGCCATGGCCGCGTAGGCGCGGGCGAGCTGCAGCGGCGTCACCAGGACGTCGCCCTGCCCGACCGAGAAGTTCGCCGCGTCACCGGGCCGCCACACGAAGCCCTCGGTGCAGTTCTCCGTCGCGACCGCCTTCAGGTACGCGGCGCGGGCCGGGTCGGTCTTCGCGACCTCCGGGTAGCCCTCTTTGGCGCCTTTGCAGTTTCCGGCCCTGGTGTCCAGCCAGAAGCTCTTCTTCCAGGTGCGGTCCGGGATGCGGCCGTCGCTCTCGCTGGGAAGGTCGACGCCGGTCTTCGCCCCGAACCCGTAGTTGCGGGCCATCTTCACCATCGGGTCGGACGGGTTCTTCTTCGGCTTCATCCCGCCGTCGCGCTGCCACTCCTGGAAGGCGAACCGGTAGAAGATCGTGTCGCAGGACTTGACGAGGGCCGTGTGCAGGTTCATCGGCCCGAGCGCCTCGCCCTCGAAGTTGCGGAAGGCGCGGTTGCCGACGTTGTAGGAGCCCGGGCAGTCGTAGGTGCCGTGCAGGCTGTTGCCGTCCTTCACCGCGGCCGACACCGAGGAGATCTTGAACGTGGAGCCGGGCGCGAACTGTCCCTGCGTCACGCGGGAGATCAGCGGCTCGCCCTGCTTCTTGCCGAGCAGCGCGTCGTACTCGTCCTGGGAGATGCCGCCGGTCCAGATGCCCGGGTCGTAGGTCGGGTAGCTCGCCATCGCGACGACCCTGCCGGTCTGCACGTCCATCACGACGGCGCCGCCGGCGTCGGCCGGGCGGCCCGCCTTGCGCGCCCCGTCGACGGCGTGCTTGAGCGCGGTCTCCGCCGCGCCCTGCACACCCGCGTCGATGCTGGTGACGAGGTTGCTGCCGGAGATCGGCTGCTGGTCCTCGGCGGTTCCGGTCACGCGTCCCTGGCTGTCGACCAGCACCTTGCGGAACCCCGGCTCGCCGCGCAGCGCCGCGTCGTACTGGGCCTCCAGGCCGTCCCGTCCGACCAGGTCGACGCCGCTGTAGCCGGTGACCTTGAGCCCGGTGCGCTTGTCGAGCTCCTCCTGAGTGACGGGCTGGAGGTAGCCGAGGACCTGGGCGGGCCGCGCGCCGTCCGGCTGCGGGTAGTCCCGGACGGCCTGGACCTGCGCGGTGACTCCGGGGAAGTCCTCCTGGCGCTCCATGATCTGCAGCGCGCGCTTGGCGTCGACGTGGTCCTCGACCGGGATCGGCTGGTACGGCGAGCCGGGCCAGCAGGGCCGCTTGATGCCGGGGCCGCACAGCCGGATCCGCTTGGAGATCTCGTCGTTGCTCGTCCCGAGAACGGCCGCGAGCCGCCGCAGGACGGTCTTGCCGCCGTCCTTCTGCCGGGACAGCGTCGTGCGGTCGACGGACACGACGAGCGCGCTGCGGTTCCGGACGAGGGGCACGCCCCGGTCGTCCAGGATCATGCCGCGGGTCGCGGGGACGACGATGTCGCGGGTGCGGTTCTGGGCGGCGATCCCCCTGTAGTGCGCGCCCTCCAGGACCTGCAGCGTCCACATGCGCCCGACCAGGACGAGCAGCAGCGCGGCGACCAGCACGTACAGGACGACGAGACGGAAGTGGGTCCTCGGGTTCACAGGTTCCCGCCCCGCCCCGACATCGCGCGGTAGCGGGCGGCGGGCACCGCGAAGCGGTCCCGGGTTCGTTCGCCGCGTTCGTACCGGCGGGTGGCGCGCAGCACCGCCCACACGACGAACGGGCTGGCGATGACGTCGTACAGGACCTGCAGCGGCACCATGCTGGACACGGTCGCCCATTCGGCGCGCGGGTCGCCGAGGATCATCCCGGTCCCGGCGTACAGGACGGTGCCGGCGAGCGCCCCGGCGGCGACGGCGAAGAACGGCACCGCGGACTGGCGGTCCATCTCGGCGGACGCGGCGCCGCACAGGTAGCCGATGAGGCAGTAGACGAGCGCGTACCGGCCGAGGGTGTGGTCGGCGGGCGGGATGATGTCGGCGGCGAGGCCGGCGAGGAACCCGGTCACCATGCCGGTCATCGACCCGGAGACGAGCGCCAGCGCCACGACGGCGAGCAGCACCAGGTCGGGCTGGACGCCGCCGGGCAGCGGCAGCCGGTTCGCCACCGACACCTGCAGGATCAGCGTCACGGCGATCACCACCGCGGTCACCACGGTGCGGCCGGCGGGCGACGCCTCGGGTGGGTTCAGCACGTCAGTCCCCCGCGCTCGGTTCGGTGGTCGGGCTCTTCGAGCCGTGCGGCCTGGCCTTCGGGCTGCCGCTCGGCGACGGGCTGGTGGTGGGGCCCGTGGTGGGGCTCGTGGTGGGGCTCGGCGACGGGGGCGGTGGCGGCTTCGGCGGCAGGACCGCGTCCCGCGGGTCGGTCTTCGGCGGGGCGACCACGACGGCGACGACGTCCAGGCTGGTGAACCGCACGAACGGCCGGACGTAGGCGGTGCGGGTCAGCGCCCCGGTGGCCCGCTCGATCCGCTCGACCACGCCGATCGGGACGCCCGGGACGTACGGCCGCTGGCCCTGCGATCCGAGCGTGACGATCCGCTGGCCGACGTGGATCGGCGCGGCGGCGTCCAGGAGCTGGAAGCGCAGCGGCGTCTCGCCGCCCCCGCCGAGGCCGCGGCGGCCGCGGCCCTGGGTGATGCCGATCTCCTTGGAGTCCTCCAGGCGGGAGCCGATGGAGGAGGTCTGGTCCGTGGCGAGCAGGACCGTGGACGTCGCGGGGCCGACGCGGGTGATGCGGCCGACGAGACCGTCGGCGCTCATCACGGTCATGTCGGGCTTGATGCCGCTGCGGCTGCCGACGTCGATGGTGACGGTGTCCTCGAAGCCCTGCCCCGCGGAGATCACCTGTGCGGCGTGGATCTTGTAGCCGCCCATCCCGGCGGTGCCGAGGAGCCGCTTCAGCTGCGCGGACCGGTCCTGGTCGAGCCGGGCTGAGCGCAGTTGCTCGCGCAGCCGCTGGTTCTGCCGCTCCAGCTGATCCGCGCGGCGCCGCTCACCGGGCGCGTCGGTGACCGCGTCGAAGGTGTCGCTCACCGGCCGGACGACGGACGCCGACGCCCGCTCCACCGGGCCGAACACCGTCGCGCCGAGGCCGCGCAGGCCGCCCAGCGGGGAGTCCGCCCCGCCGCGGTAGTCGATGGTGATCATCGCGAGCGCCACGACGAGCAGCGCACCGAGGACCGCGCGGGTGCGCCGGGTGTCCTTCACGCACCGACCTCCCGTTCCCTGGTCCGCCTGGAGCGCAATGCCTCACGAAGGGGACGACCTCCACGTCCCCGGCGGACTACGTTCGAATCCATGCCTCCCGAGGAGGGACGAACGACGTCCCCCGGCGGACTGCGTCCGGCTCAGTGCCGCGGCTCCGGCACGAGGACCTGCCGCAGAGACTCGAAGTCCTCGACGCACTTGCCGGTGCCGAGCACCACCGAGTCGAGCGGGTTGTCCACCAGATGGATGGGCATCCCGGTCTCCTCACGGAGCCGTTCGTCGAGGTTCTTCAGCAGCGCCCCTCCGCCGGTCAGCGCGATCCCGCGGTCCATGATGTCGCCGGACAGCTCGGGCGGGCACTTGTCGAGAGTGGTCTTCACCGCGTCCACCACGGCGTTGACCGGCTCCTCGATGGCCCGCCGCACCTCCTCGGCGGAGATCACGACGGTCTTCGGCAGCCCGCTCACGAGGTCGCGGCCCCGGATCTCGGCATGCGGCTCCTCGTCGCCGCCGGGATAGGCCGACCCGATCGCCATCTTGATCTCCTCGGCGGTACGTTCCCCGAGCATCAGGGAGTACTCCTTCTTGGAGAACGAGATCACGGCCTGGTCGAGCTCGTCGCCGCCGACGCGGACCGACTGGCTGGTGACGATCCCGCCGAGCGAAATGATGGCGACCTCGGTGGTGCCGCCGCCGATGTCGACGACCATGTTGCCGGTCGGCTCGTAGACGGGGAGCCCGGCGCCGATCGCGGCGGCCATCGGCTCCTCGATGATGTAGACGCGGCGGGCGCCGGCCTGGTAGCCGGCCTCCTTCACCGCACGCTGCTCCACGCCGGTGATCCCGCTCGGCACCGCCACCACGATCCGCGGCTTGGCGAAGTGCCGGCGCTTGTGCACCTTCTGGATGAAGTAGCGCAGCATCCGTTCGGTGACGTCGAAGTCGGCGATGACGCCGTCCTTGAGCGGCCGGACGGCGACGATGTTGCCCGGTGTGCGGCCGATCATCCGCTTCGCCTCGATGCCCACCGCGACGATCTTCCCGGTGTTGGTATTGATCGCCACCACGGAGGGCTCGTTCAGGACGATGCCACGCCCGCGCACGTACACCAGGGTGTTGGCGGTACCAAGATCGACCGCCATGTCACGGCCGAGAAACGACAGCTTGTTACCCATGAAGAAAGGGAGCCCTTCACGATTGACGGGCGTTCATAGCGGCCCGTCCATCGTAACGTGGACCCCCGCCCGTGGGCAGTCACCCCGGCGCCGCGCGTCGCGAAAAAACCGCGTCCTGACCAGCTCGGTTTTCCATAAACGAGAACCCCGGCAGGTTTAACCTCTGCCGGGGTTACAGGCCGGGCGGTCCAGGGGGCGCCCCCTGGGTGAACACGGCGCCTGGGGCGAACTCAGCCGAGTTCGGGGAAGAAGAGCTTGATCTCGCGCTCGGCGGAGAAGGTGGAGTCGGAGCCGTGCACGATGTTCTCGCCGATCTCCAGGGCGTGGTCGCCGCGGATGGTGCCGGGGGTGGCGCTGACCGGGTCGGTGGCGCCGGCGAGGGAACGGAACGCCTCGATGGCGCGCGGGCCCTCCACGACCATCGCGACGAGCGGGCCGCCGGTGATGAACTCGACCAGCTCGCCGAAGAACGGCTTGGCGGCGTGCTCCTCGTAATGCGCCTCGGCGGTCTCGCGGGCGAGGGTGCGCAGTTCCAGCGCGACGAGCTTCAGGCCCTTGCGCTCGATCCGCGAGACGACCTCGCCGACGACACCGCGGCGGACGCCGTCGGGCTTGACCAGAACAAGAGTGCGCTCGGACACGTGTGGTTCTCCTCGAAAACTGTTTTCGGATTCGGCAAGCGCGCGAATACTACCCGGCTCGCGGGCCTGGGGCGGCATCGCCTGGAAGCGGCGCGGCGGCGGAACGCGCCGTTCTCGCGCGCGCGGCGCACAGGCGGGCGGCGGCTCCGGCGAGCAGCGCGGCGGACGCCCCCGCGACGATCAGCCAGATGCGGTACCCCTCCAGCAGGGCGTACATCTGCTGCGCGCCGGTCGCGGGACGCAGCCGCTGCAGCCGTGCGGCCTGCAGCGACAGGACGAGGAGCTGACCGGCGAGCACCGCGGGGAAGCACAGCGACAGGCCGAACAGCGCGGCGCCGACGCCCGCGTCCCGCAGCGAGGCGGCGAGGGCCAGCCCGGCTCCGGCGCCGAGCGGGACGAGCGCGGCGAGCGGCGCCCAGCGGCCGTGGGCGTCGGTGGCGAGTCCGGCCGGCACGGCGGCCAGCATGAGGAGGTGCCCGGCGGGAACCGCGCCGCGCGCTCCGGCACGGGTCGCGGCGAGGGCCCCGGCGAGCGCGGCGGCGGCCGCCACGGCGAACGGGAGCAGCGGGACGCCCGCGGCGCCGGTCATGCCGGCGTCGGCGGCGGTGAGCCCGGCCAGCGGGCCGGCGACCGGGTAGCAGAGCAGCCCGGTGGCGATCATGACGACCGCGCAGCCGAACGGGCTGCCCGCGGTCACGTCCCGGGCACCGGTGAGGGCGAGGCCGACCAGGGCGGGCAGCGCGAGCCCGGCGACGAGCAGCCGGGCGCCGGGCGACCAGCCGTGGGCGGCGATCACGGCGAGGAACGCGAAGCCCGCCGCCGGGACGAGCGGGAGGAGCAACTGCCCGCGCTCGGCGTGCCGGGACGCGGGCAGCCGCCAGGGGCCGCGCCCGCGCAGGAGCGGGTGGGCGAGCACCGCTCCGGCGGCCGCCACCGCGAGCAGAGGGCAGGGCGCGAGCGCTATGCGCCAGTCGCGGACGGCGGCGCCGCCGGGGGGCATGGGGACGGCCTTCAGCGCCAGCGGCATCGCGAGGATGAGCGAGCCCGCGAGCGCGCCCGCCCAGGCGGCGGACAGGCCACGGTCCCGTCGCTCCCACACCAGGACCAGGGTGGCGGGCAGCACGATGCCCGCGCCCACGCCCTGGACGGCGCGGATCGTCCCGACGAGAGGCACCGACTGCGCGAACCGGACGGCGCTGACACCGGCCATCAGGATCGACAGACCGGTGAGGAGGACGGCCCAGGCGCGGAACCTGCGCGCGGCGACCGCGGCGAGCGGCACGGTGGCCAGCAGCGCGGGAAGGGAGAGGCCGGTGGCGCGCAGCAGCCCGGGGATCTCGGCGTCGCCGAGTCCGAGCGCGCTCGCGGCGGCGGGGACGACGTTGACCGACGCGTCGGGCACCACCAGGACGGCGGCGGGCAGTGCGGTGAACGTCAGCAGCAGCGCGCCGAGCGCCGCGAGCCGGTGCCGCGCGGGCCCTTCATCGGCGGGCTCCAACGGCTCCGCCGGGTACCCCAGCGGCCCGGCCAGGTTCTCCAGCGGCTCGGCCGGGTAGTCCAGGGGTTCCTCCGGGTACTCCAGCGGCTCCGCCGGGTTCTCCAGGGGCTCGGCCGGGCGTCCGGCGGCGAGGGCTCCGGGCGGGTTTTCGGGTGCGTGGGAGGACACGGCCTGCTCCTTCGGACGTCGTCGTCCGCCGCACGCACATTTCCCGAAAGAGAAAGATGTCCAAATTAAGGCATTAATTCGAATTCGCGATAATCGGCGGACGAAATGGTGCCGTCCCCGCGAACCTAGCGCGGCTGAGCGCGGCCCACCTTGTGTCCCAGCCAAATGGCGGTTCCCCAAAGCGCCCCGAACACGACACCGAGGAAGAACATGGCCGGCACGATGAACCCGGTCGCGACGATCAGCACCTGCAGGACGGTGCCCGCCGTGATCGCCCATGGGAACCGCAGCAGCCCGGCCAGCACCAGGCAGAGGACCGCGAGGCCGCCGCACACGCCGCCGGCGGTCGCGCCGTCCACGTCCAGCACCGACACGGCCACCGGGATCGCGAGCGCGACCACGATGGCCTCGCAGGCCAGCACCGTGGCGAACAGCCTCCGCGCGGGGTTCGCAGCGGTTCGCGTGCCCATGCTCGTCACCGGCCTTCCTCAACGCGCAGGAGGGTGCGGGCCTCGCCCGCCGTGACCACCGAACCGGTGATCAGGACGCCGGCGCCCCGGTACTCGCCGGTCTCCTCGGCGAGGCCGATGGCCCGGTCGATGGCGTCGTCCAGCCGCGGCACGACATGGACGCGCTCGGGTCCGAAGATGCTCTCGGCGAGCTCGGCGAGCTCCTCGGGCGGCATCGAGCGCGGCGAGGAGTTCCGCGTCACCACCAGCTCCGCCAGCACGGGTTCGAGCTGGTCGAGGACCCCGGCGACGTCCTTGTCCGCGGCGATGGCGAGCACCCCGGCGAGCCGGGTGAAGCCGAACGACTCGGTGACCGTGGCGACGGTGGCGGCCATCCCGGCGGGGTTGTGCGCCGAGTCCAGCAGGACGGTCGGGCCCGTCCGCGCGACCTCCAGCCGTCCCGGCGAGGCGGACTTGGCGAGGCCGCTGCGGACGAGCGCGGGATCGAGCTGCCCCTCGCCGCCGCCGATGTAGGTCTCGCCGGGCGCGATCCGGGTCGCGGCCTCCAGATTGGGCTCGCCCCTGGTCGGGGCCCCGCTGGCGAACGCCTCCACGGCGGCGAGCGCCGTCGCCGCGTTGCTCGCCTGGTGCTCGCCGAACAGCGGCAGGAAGATCTCGTCGTAGACGCCGTGCAGGCCCTGCAGGCGAAGCTGCTGGCCGCCGACGGCGACGTCCCGGCTGAGCACGCCGTACTCGATGCCCTCGCGCGCCACCGCCGCCCCGGTCTCGGCGACCCGCCGCAGCAGCACCTCGGCCGCCTCGACCGGCTGCTGGGCCAGCACCGCGACCGAGCCCGGCTTGATGATCCCCGCCTTCTCCCCGGCGATCAGCTCCAGCGTGTCGCCCAGGTAGCGGGTGTGGTCCAGGCCGATCGGGGTGATCACCGCGACGGCGCCGTCCGCGACGTTCGTGGCGTCCCACACGCCGCCCATGCCGGTCTCGACCACCGCCACGTCGACCGGTGCGTCCGCGAACGCCGCGAACGCCATGGCCGTGAGGACCTCGAAGAACGACAGCGGCACCGGGTGCTTGCCGTCGATCAGCTGGAGGTAGGGCAGGACGTCGTTGAACGTCTCGACGAACCGCTCCTCGCCGATCGGCTCCCCGTCGATCGCGATGCGCTCCCGCAGCGTGGTCATCTCGGGGCTGGTGTAGAGCCCGGTGCGCAGGCCGCGTTCGCGCAGCAGCGACTCGACGAGCCGGGCGGTGCTGGACTTGCCGTTCGTGCCGGCGATGTGGATCACCGGGTACGCGCGGTGCGGTTCGCCCAGGACGTCGACCAGATCGGCGATCCGGTCGAGGGTCGGGTCGATCTCCCACTCGACGCCGCGTCCCATGATCGCGCCGACGGCGGCCCTGTAGTCGGACGGCTCGGTTACCTGACTCACGGTCACAGAGCCTACTCGGCGGTGCCCGTGTCCCCGTCCGGGCCCACACTGGAGACATGGACGTGTTCTTCCGCGAGTGGGAGCGGCGCGCACCGGGCGAGACCCGCGACGTCGGACGCGCCCGTGCCCTCGCGAGCGCGCTCGGCCTCCTTGCGCCGGACGTCCCCGTCCTGACCGTCGTGGGTTCGAAGGGAAAGGGCACGACGGCGATCTACGCGTCGGCCTTCCTCGGGGCGGCCGGCCTTCGTGTGTGCACCGTCACAAGTCCGGGTCTGCGCAGCCACCGCGATCGGATCAGGGTCGGCGGCCGCGCCGTTTCCGGCGAGGAGTTCGCCCTTCTCGCCGGTGTGCTCGACGAGGCCATGGCCGCGCTTCCGCCGCCCTCGAACGGTTACCTGTCCCCATCGGGGCTCTTCACCATCGCGGGCGTCCTGCACGCGGGGCGGGTGAACGCGGAGGCGATCGTCCTGGAGGCCGGGATGGGCGGGCGGTCGGACGAGGCCGCCCTCTTCCCGCCGGACGTCGCCGCGATCACGCCCGTCTTCCGCGAGCACGCCGGGGTCCTCGGCGACACGGCGGCGGAGATCGCCGAGGAGAAGCTCGGCGTGGCCGGTCCGGCCGCGCACGTCCTGTCTGCGCCGCAGTCGGCCGAGGTCACCGCGGTGCTCGGCGACGTGGAGTTCGTCGGGTCCGGTGGGAGCGGGCTCCCCCCGGATCTGCTGCCCGCCGGGCTGGGCCGCGCCGGCGCAGAACTCGGCGTGGCCGCCGCCCGCCGTCTCCCAGGCGTGACCGAACCCGCGCCCGGGGCGGTGCGGGACGTGCTGTCCTCGATCGCGCTGCCCGGGCGCCTGTCCTTGCACGACGTCCCCGGGTCGGCGACGAGGCTGCTCATCGACTCGGCGATCGACCGGACCGGCGTCGCGGCCGCCCTCACCGCCGCGCGGGAGACCTGGGGGACGATCGACCATGTCGTCGTCTGCCTGCCCGACCACAAGGACCTGGAGGGGGCCGTCACCGAACTGGAGGCGCTGCCCGTGACGTTCGTCCGGCTGCCCCTGCCGCACCTTCGCTTCACCCACGCGCTGCCGCCCGGCTGGGACGTCGTCGACTCCGCCGCCATCACGCCCGAATCGCTCGCGACGCTCGGGCATCGCGTCGTCGTCCTCGGCACCGTCTACTTCACCGGGCTCGTCCTCGACGTGGTGGGCGCCGACACCGAACGCCTCTACGTCACTTCGGCCTCTCGACACCGTTCCTGATCCGGCGCATCACGTCGGCCATCAGCTCGAACTGCGGGTTCACCGTGGCCCGGTTGGACGCGACGATGCCGAACGAGTCCTTGGTCGCCCACGCGCAGTACGTGTGGGTCTCCGCGAGGACGGCGAACGTGCCGCAGACGGCCTTGCCGCCCTTGCCGCCCGGGTCCGCGTCCTGCCCCGCGATGAACGTGGTGGGCTGCGCCTTCTGCAGGAAGTCGGCGGGCTTGCCGATCGCGCCCGTCCCGCCCATGAACAGGACGTTGACCTTGCCCACCGGCTCCTCGGTGTACACGGCGAGGCCGTGCTTGGCGACCGGAACGCCGCCCGCCTCGATCGAGCCCGCGATGAACGGGTACGCCGCGCTCGCCTGCGGTGCGGTCAGGCCGTCCTTGCGCAGGCCGCCGGCCTCCTGGCCCGCGTCGATCACCTTCTTGGACGCGGAGTCGGCCGTCGTGCGGCCGTCCTCCAGCGCACCGCCGCCGGTCCCGAACGCCAGCACGCCCGCCATCAGCACCACCGCCGCGACCACGGCGACGCCCGCGACCAGCAGCAGCCTCGGCGCGCGCTTGCCGGGCGTGGGCGGACCGCCGGGGACCGTCGGCAGCGGGCCCGCGCCGCCCGGCAGGGCGCCGTGCGGGCCGGTGCCGCCCACGATCGGATGCGCCCCCGACCCGTTGACCGGGCCGGGCATGACCTGCGGGCCCGAGCCGTCCCGCGGCGCGGGAAGGACCTGCGGGCCGGTGCCGTTCACGAGCACGTGCGGGCCCGTCCCGCCGCCGGAGTCGACCGACCACCATGGCCGCGCACCGCCGAAGGGCTCCGGACCGGCGGCCTCCGATACGGCATCGTCCTCGATGACCTGCCCCGCGTCCCCGTCATCCCCGGACGCGGGACCGGACCGGCTTGGTGATTCGGCCATTGCACTCCCGATGGTTCATTACCGTCAAAAGCCCGCGGGCCCAACCGGATGGTAACCGCGACGGGCCCGGCCGCGCCGTAGGATCGCCCTGTCAGCGCCGGTGTCAGGACCGGTCGTCCGGGAGCGCGGCCAGCTGCGCCTCCAGCCTGACGATGTCGGCCTCCGCCTGCGCGAGACGGTCACGGTTCTTGGCGACGACCGCCTCGGGCGCCTTCGCCATGAACGCCTCGTTGCCGAGCTTGCGCCGTGCCTGGTCGGCCTCCTTGCGGGCGGCGGCCAGGTCCTTCTCCAGCCGCTTGCGCTCGGCGGCGACGTCGATCACTCCGGCGGTGTCGAGGTGCACCTTCACGTCCTCGACCGGAAGGGACGCCGTCGAGGTGAAGCCGTCCGCCGGGTCGGTGAGACGCAGCAGCGCGCGGATGCCGTCCTCGTGGGCCTGCAGCGGCGAGCCGTTCCACTCGACCCGCGCGGCGACCCGCTGGCCCGGCTTGAGGCCCTGGTCGGCCCGGAACCGCCGCACCTCGGTCACCATCCGCTGGAGCGAGCCGACGAGTTCCTCGGCGCCGCCGTTCTCCCGTGCCTCGTCCACGACCGGCCAGGGCGCGGTGACGACCGTCCGCTCGCCGGTGAGGGAGGTCCACAGCTCCTCGGTGACGAACGGGACGACCGGGTGCAGCAGCCGCAGCAGCTTGTCGAACACCTCGCCGAGGACCCGCCGCGTCGCCTCCGCCCGCTCGTCGGCGAGCTGCACCTTGGCGAGCTCGACGTACCAGTCGCAGACCTCGTCCCACGCGAAGTGGTAGAGCGCCTCGCACGCCTTCGCGAAGTCGAACGCCTCCAGGTGCGCGTCGACCTCCGCGATCACCTTCTGCAGGCGGGACAGGATCCAGGCGTCGACCGTCGAGACCGCGCCGGGCAGGTCTCCGCGCGTGTGCGCGCCGTTGATGAGCGCGAACCGGGTCGCGTTCCACAGTTTGTTGCAGAAGTTGCGCGACCCCTGCGCCCAGTCCTCGGCCACCGGGACGTCGCCGCCGGGGTTCGCGCCGCGCAGCAGCGTGAAGCGGGTCGCGTCGGCGCCGTAGCGGTCGATCCAGTCGAGCGGGTCGATGACGTTCCCGAACGACTTGGACATCTTCTTGCCGTACTGGTCGCGGACCATCCCGTGCAGGGCGATGGTGTCGAACGGCTGGACGCCGTCCATCGCGTACAGCCCGAACATCATCATCCGGGCGACCCAGAAGAACAGGATGTCGTAGCCGGTGACCAGGACGGACGTCGGGTAGAACCGCTTCAGGTCGGGCGTCTCGTCCGGCCAGCCGAGGGTGGAGAACGGCCACAGCGCCGAGGAGAACCACGTGTCGAGGACGTCGGAGTCCTGCGTCCAGCCGGCGGGCGGCTCCTCGTCCGGGCCCGGGCAGACGACCTCGCCGTCCGGCCCGTACCAGACCGGGATGCGGTGCCCCCACCACAGCTGCCGGCTGATGCACCAGTCGTGCATGTTGTCGACCCACTCGAAGTAGCGGGACGCCATCTCCGGCGGGTGGATCTTGACGCGGCCGTCGCGGACGGCGTCGCCGGCGGCCCGCGCCAGCGACTCGACCTTCACGAACCACTGCAGCGACACCCGCGGCTCGACGACCGTGGAGCAGCGCTGGCAGTGCCCGACCGAGTGCTTGTAGGGGCGGACCTCCTTGACGATCCGGCCCTGCTCGCGCAGCGCGGCGACGACCGCCGGGCGCGCCTCGAACCGGTCGAGGCCCTCGAACGGGCCGGACGCGGTGACGACGCCGCGCTCGTCCATGACCGACAGCGACGGCAGCGAGTGCCGCCGTCCGATCTCGAAGTCGTTCGGGTCGTGCGCCGGGGTCACCTTGACCGCGCCCGTCCCGAACGACGGGTCGACGTGCTCGTCGGCGACGACCGGGATGCGGCGGCCGGTCAGCGGAAGTTCGATCTCACGCCCGACCATGTGCGCGTAACGCTCGTCCTCCGGGTGGACGGCCACGGCGGTGTCGCCCAGCATCGTCTCCGCCCGCGTGGTCGCGACGACGATCTCGTCCGCGCCGGAGCCGTACCGGATCGAGATCAGCTCGCCGTCGACGTCCTCGTGCTCGACCTCGATGTCGGACAGCGCCGTCAGGCAGCGCGGGCACCAGTTGATGATGCGCTCGGCTCGGTAGATCAGCCCGTCGTCGAACAGCCGCTTGAAGATCGTCCGGACGGCGCGGGCGCGGTCGTCGTCCATCGTGAACGCCTCGCGCGTCCAGTCGACGCTGTCGCCGAGGCGGCGCATCTGGCCGAGGATGCGGCCGCCGGACTCGGCCTTCCACTGCCAGACCCGCTCGACGAAGTCGGCGCGGCCGAGGTCGTGCCGCGACAGGCCCTCCTTGGCGAGCTCGCGCTCCACCACGTTCTGCGTGGCGATGCCGGCGTGGTCCATGCCGGGCACCCACGCGGTCTCGTGGCCCTGCATGCGGCGCCGCCGGACGAGGGTGTCCTGGATGGAGTGGTCGAGGGCGTGGCCCATGTGCAGCGAGCCGGTGACGTTCGGCGGCGGGATCACGATCGAGAACGCGGGACGGTCGGGGGCGCGCTCAGGGTCGGCGGTGAACAGCCCCGCAGATACCCACCGCTCGTAGAGCCGGCCCTCGACGTCGGCCGGTCGGTACTGGGTGGGCAGGTCGACGTCCGCTGCGGCCCCCTGGCCGCGCTCATTGCTGGGCTGTGTCACGGCTGACGATTCTACGGGGACCGGGAGGGTGAAGTGCCCGCCGAACCGGTTCTGAGAGCGTTTTCCCGTGGCGGTCGGGACACAGGTCACCTGACATCGGGTCGCCCCGCCGGAAAGGGTGACCGGGTAGTAGGTCCGCGCCGGGACAGAGGAAGAGGGACGGGATGCGAGCGGTACTGGCACGCGCCGCCGTGCTGGCCGGCGCGTTCACCGCGGGGGCCGTGGCGGCGCGTGCCGCGACCATCCCTCACCTCCGCCGCCTCACCTCCGACCTGCAACGCTCCAGGGAGCGGATCCTCGCCAGCCGGGAGGAGGAACGCCGCCGGCTCCGGCACGACCTGCACGACGGGCTCGGACCGACGCTGGCGAGCCTCGCGATGTCGCTGGACGCGGCGCGCATCACGCTCGCCCGCGAGCCGGAGCGGACGGACCCGCTCCTCGCGGACGTCCGGGACCGGCTGGCGACGGCCGTCGGGGAGATCCGGGACCTGGCGCACGGGCTGCGCCCGCCCGCGCTGGACGACCTCGGCCTGGTCGCGGCCATCGAGTCGTTCGCGGAGGGCTCCTGCGAGCGGGTGGACGTCCGGTTCGACGGCGATCCGGCGGGACTGCCCGCGGCGGTGGAGGTGGCCGCGTACCGGATCGCGCAGGAGGCGCTGACGAACGTCCGGCTGCACGCCCCGCAGAGCACCACGACGGTCCGGCTGAACCGCGACGCCGACCTGCACCTGATGGTCGCCGACACCGGGCCGGGCATGCCGGAGTCCGCCCGCAACGGCGGGCAGCCGAAGCCGCGCCGCGGGCTCGCCGCCATGAAGGAGTGGGCCGCGGAGCTGGGCGGGAGCTGCGCGATCACGTCCCGGAACGGCGGCGGGACGGTCGTCACCGTCCGCCTCCCGCTCGCCGCCGCGGAGACCGCCGCCGGGTATCATCGTCCCTCGATCGGAGAAGGCGGGGGGAGATGACGGAGACCATCCGGGTCCTCATCACCGACGACCACCCGGTTTTCCGGCAGGGGCTGAAGGGGCTGCTGCAGGCACTCGGGGTGGACGTCGTCGGCGAGGCCGAGAACGGACCGGACGCCGTTCGGCTGGCTGCCGAACTGCAGCCGGACGTCGTCGTGATGGACCTGCACATGCCCGGCGGCAACGGGATCGAGGCGACCCGGACGATCACCCGCACCAGCCCGCGCATCGGCGTGCTGGTGCTGACGATGTTCCGCGACGACGACTCCGTCTTCGCGGCGATGCGCGCCGGCGCCCGCGGCTACCTGCTGAAGGAGTCGGGGGCCGAGGAGATCGCCCGCGCCGTCCGGGCGGTCGCGGCCGGCGAGGCCATCTACGGCCCGGAGATCGCGCGCCGCGTGCTCACCTACTTCACCGACATGCCCGACCCGCGGCAGGCCGCGTTCCCGCAGCTCACCGAGCGGGAGCGGGAGGTCCTGGAACTGATCGCACAGGGCCGCAGCAACGCCGAGATCGCCGGGACGCTCTTCCTCAGCCAGAAGACCGTCCGCAACCACGTCTCGAACATCTTCATGAAGCTGCACGTCGCCGACCGCGCCCAGGCGATCGTCCTGGCCCGCGAAGCCGGCCTCGGCGAGTCCTCCCCCCGCTAGCCGCCCGCACGCGAAACGCCCCCGACGGGATGTCGAGGGCGTCCGCGATGGAACTCAGGCCGACTTCTCCCGGGGTTCGCGCTTGGGGCGGTCGCGGGGCACGAGGGTCGGGTTGACGTGCTCCAGGACGGCCTCGCGGGTGATGACGACGCGGGCGACGTCCTGGCGGCTCGGTACCTCGTACATGACCGACAGGAGCACCTCCTCCATGATCGCGCGGAGGCCGCGGGCGCCGGTGCCGCGGAGGATGGCCTGGTCGGCGATCGCCTCCAGGGCGTCGTCGGTGAACTCCAGGTCGACCCCGTCGAGTTCGAAGAGGCGGTGGTACTGGCGGACCAGCGCGTTCTTCGGCTCGGTGAGGATGTTGATGAGGGCTTCGCGGTCCAGGTTGTGCACGGACGTGATGACCGGGAGGCGGCCGATGAACTCCGGGATCATCCCGAACTTCAGCAGGTCCTCCGGCATGACGTCGCCGAGCACGGCGGACGACTCCTCGAAGTCGGACTTGGAGCGGATCTGCGCACCGAAGCCCATGCCCTGCTTGCCGACCCGGGACTCGACGATCTTCTCCAGGCCGGCGAACGCGCCGCCGCAGATGAACAGCACGTTCGTGGTGTCGATCTGGATGAACTCCTGGTGCGGGTGCTTGCGGCCGCCCTGCGGCGGGACGCTCGCGGTGGTGCCCTCCAGGATCTTCAGCAGGGCCTGCTGGACGCCCTCGCCCGACACGTCCCGGGTGATCGACGGGTTCTCGCTCTTCCGGGCGATCTTGTCGACCTCGTCGATGTAGATGATCCCGGTCTCGGCCTTCTTGACGTCGTAGTCGGCCGCCTGGATCAGCTTGAGGAGGATGTTCTCGACGTCCTCCCCGACATAGCCGGCCTCCGTCAGCGCCGTGGCGTCCGCGATGGCGAACGGGACGTTGAGGAGTTTGGCGAGCGTCTGCGCGAGCAGCGTCTTGCCGGATCCGGTGGGGCCGAGCAGCAGGATGTTGGACTTGCCCAGCTCGACCGGGTCGTCCCTGCCGGTGTCGCCCGACTGGATCCGCTTGTAGTGGTTGTACACGGCGACGGACAGCGCCTTCTTCGCCGTGTCCTGCCCGATGACGTAGGAGTCGAGGAACTCGTAGATCTCCCGCGGCTTGGGCAGGTTGTCCCACTTGAGGTCGGAGGTCTCGGAGAGCTCCTCCTCGATGATCTCGTTGCAGAGATCGATGCACTCGTCGCAGATGTACACGCCCGGACCCGCGATGAGCTTCTTGACCTGCTTCTGGCTCTTACCGCAGAACGAGCACTTGAGCAGGTCACCACCGTCGCCGATGCGTGCCACCCAACCGTCTCCTTTTCGTGGGGCCGCCCGCCTTGGAGGATGCGGCGCAGCTGGATTGCGTCCCGAAGGCTTACGACGTTGGATTCGACGTTACCGCCTCCAGTGGACTTGGAAAGCCCCTCGCCCGGAAGTGTGACGACCGGGCTGGGGGACTCCCCTCGTCCTCGTGCCGTCTCAGGACGACACTACCTCGGCCTTACGCTTCCTGCTGGCGAAGACGTCGTCGATGAGACCGTAGTCCTTCGCCTCGTCCGCCGTGAGGATCTTGTCACGCTCGATGTCGCGGCGGACCTCGTCGATGCTCCTGCCGCTGTGCTCGGCGAGGATCGTCTCCAGCAGCTCGCGGATCCGCATGATCTCGCGCGCCTGGATCTCGATGTCGCTGGACTGGCCGTAGGTGCCCTCGGTCGCGGGCTGGTGGATCAGGATCCGCGAGTTGGGCAGCGCGGCCCGCTTGCCCGGCGTCCCGGCCGCGAGCAGCACCGCCGCGGCCGACGCGGCCTGGCCGATGCAGACCGTCTGGATGTCGGGCTTGACGAACTGCATCGTGTCGTAGATCGCCGTCATGGCGGTGAAGGAGCCGCCGGGCGAGTTGATGTAGATGCTGATGTCGCGGTCGGGGTCGATCGACTCCAGCGTGATCAGCTGGGCCATCACGTCGTTGGCGGACGCGTCGTCGATCTGCACGCCGAGGAAGATGATGCGCTCCTCGAACAGCTTGTTGTACGGGTTCATCTCCTTGACCCCGTACGTGGTGCGCTCGACGAACGACGGAATGATGTAGCGGTCGTCGACCGGCTTCGGGGATCCGCCCGCGTGCACGCCGGGCCGGACCATATCGCTGAAGCCGGGTCGGATCAGGTCGCTCATGGTTGTGGCCTCCGATAGAAGTTCAGGTCGTCAGGAGACGGGGCCCTCGGAGGGCACCTGGGTGGCACTGAGCACCACGTGGTCCACCAACCCGTAGTCCTTGGCCTCGTCGGCGGTGAACCAGCGGTCGCGGTCGGAGTCGCGCTCGATCTGGTCGAGCGACTGACCGGTGTGTTCGGCGATCTTCTCGGCGAGCGTCTTCTTCACGTACAGCATCTGCTCGGCCTGGATCTTGATGTCGGAGGCCGTGCCGCCGATGCCGCCGGACGGCTGGTGCATCATGATGCGCGCGTGCGGCAGGGCGTACCGCTTGCCCTGGGTGCCCGCGCAGAGCAGGAACTGGCCCATCGACGCGGCCAAGCCCATGCCGACCGTGACGATGTCGTTCGGGACGTACTTCATGATGTCGTAGATCGCCATGCCGGCGGTGACGGAGCCACCTGGCGAGTTGATGTAGAGCGTGATGTCGCGGCGGCCGTCCTCGGCCGACAGCAGCAGGAGCTCGGCGCAGATGCGGTTGGCGATGTCGTCGTCGACCTGCTGGCCGAGGAAGACGATGCGCTCGCGCAGCAGCCGCTGGAACAGCTGGTCGCCCAGGGGCGACAGGGGCGCCTCGGCGACCCGCGCCTGGATCCGCGACGACTCGTCGAAAGTCGGAGGCATGCTCACCGGGTGTTCCTCCGGTCCTTTTAATCGGTTCGGATGATTGGACATTAACGCGCTCTCGGGCCCGCTTAAGCCCGGGGGCCCGGCTTTTCGCCAGGGGCGTACCCGAGCCCGCCCCGGCGACTCCCGCTTTCCGGACGATCCTCCCCTCCCCGGCACCCGGGGAGACCTCGTTCCGCACCGCTCACGCGACACGCCCCGCACCCGTGATACGGATGCGGGGCGTGTCCGAGACGCCTCAGACGTGGAGAACGTCCTAGACGTCCTTGTCCTTCGTGTCCTGCTCGTCCGACTCGTCCGCAGCCTCGGCGGCCGGGGCCTCCGCAGCGTCGGCCTCAGCCGTCTCCGCGGGGGTCTCCTCGGCGGCGCCGGCGTCCCCGGCCTCCTCCGCCTCGGCGGTCTCGCCGTTCAGCTCGCGCTGGACGGCCTCGACGTCGATCTCGTTGCCCGACTCGTCCTTGACCGTGACGTGCTCGACGACGAGGTTCAGCGCCTTGCTGCGCAGCACCTCCGAGACGATCGCCGGCAGCTGGTTGTTCTGGGTGAGGTACTCGGCGAGCTGCTGCGGCTGCACGCCCATCTGCATCGCCTGCGAGACGACGTACTCGCTGAGCTCCTCGTTCTCGACGTTCAGCTCCTCCTGGACGGCGAGCTGGTCGAGCACGAACCCGCCCTTGACCGCGAGCCGGGCCGCGTCGGCGACCTCGGTGTCGAACTCCTCGGCGGTCTTCTCCTCGTCCTTGAGGTAGTCCTCCTTGGTCATGCCCGCCATCTGCAGCTGCTGCTCCAGCTGCTGGTTGCGGCGGTCGACCTCCTCCTCCACGACCTTGTCGGGGAGCGGAATGTCGACCTTCTCCAGCAGCGCCTCAAGGGCCTTGTCGCGCGCGTCGGACAGCTGCTGCAACCTGACCTGGCGGCCGAGCCGCGTCCGGACGTCCTCGCGCAGCTCGTCGATCGTGTCGAACTCGCTCGCGAGCTGGGCGAACTCGTCGTCCAGGTCGGGCAGGTTCTTGACCTTGACGCTCTGCACGGTGACGGTGATCTCGGCCTCCTCGCCGGCGTGCTCGCCGCCGGGCAGGGTGCCGGTGAACGTCGTGTCCTCGCCGGCGGCGAGGCCGACGACCGCGTCGTCCAGGCCCTCGACGGCGGACTTGCTGCCGACCTCGTAGGAGTAGCCGGACGTGGAGGCGTCCTCGACCTCCTCGCCGTCGATCCTGGCGACCATGTCGATGGTGGCGAAGTCGCCCTCCTCGACGGCGCGCTCGGCGCTGGTGAGCGAGGCGAACCGCTCGCGCAGGTTGCCGATGGTCTCCTCGATCTGCTCGTCGGTGACCTCGGCGTCGTCCACCACGACCTCGAGGCCGTCGTAGTCGGGGACCTCGAACTTGGGCCGGATGTCGACCTCGGCGGTGAACGCGAACTGGGTGCCGTCCTCCAGCTCGGTCACCTCGACGTCGGGCTGCCCGAGCACGAAGATCTCGGACTCCTCGACGGCGCGGCCGTACAGCTCGGGAAGCGCGTCGTTGACCGCCTCCTGCAGGACCGCACCCCGGCCGACGTACTTGTCGATCAGCGGGGCGGGGACCTTGCCGGGCCGGAAGCCCTTGATCCGCACCTGCTGCGAGATCTCCTTGTACGCCTTGTCGAGGTTCGGCTTGAGCTCGTCGAACGGAACCTCGACGGTGAGCTTGACCCTCGTGGGGGTCAGCTCCTCGACATCGGTCTTCACTGGGGTCGGTCTCCTTGATCGGGCGCTGTCTCGGCCGCGGCGTTCGACGCGTTCTCTTCCTCTTCTGCCTGCGAGCCCTCGGCCTCACGCGGCGGGCTCGCCGTGATTGTCGGCCGGTCAGTCTCTCAGCGGCGCGGGCACGCCGAAATACGGCTCCGCGCCTTCGCGCGGCCAAGTCTATGGGGTCACGGCGCCGGCTGCGGACATAGGACGGCCGCAATACCAGGAATCCGCGTCAACGGCACCCCACGGGCAGTGACATAAAGCACCCGAACCCCCATACTCGTCCGGGATGAACGGGATAGCCGCGGCCTTCGGCGCGACGGGCCTCTACTACCTCGGGTTCGCCGTGTTCAAGCTGGCGGCGGACCGGATGCCCGCGCTGCGGGGCAACCGCATCCCGCACATGGTCTGGTCGATCGTGCGCGACTGGATCTTCCTGATCGCGCTCGCCGTCGTGCTGGGCGGGCTCACGCTGCAGATCATCGCACTGCGGAACCTGCCGCTGTCCACCGCCGTGCCTATCTTCATGTCCGGCATCGTCCCGCTGCTGCTGATCGCGCTCGCGTTCTTCGGCGAGCGGCTGACCGCCCGCGAGTGGCTGAGCCTGGTGCTGATCGGCGCGGCGATCCTGCTGCTGACCGGGTCGCTCGGCGGGGACGAGCCGATCAGCTCGGCGGACGCCCCGCTGTGGAAGATCGCGGCGGTGGTCGCCCCGGCGGTCGTCGTGCCGATGCTGATCCTGGTCCTCGGCGACCACCGGCCGGACGGCCGGCACGCGCGCCCGGTCACCGGGATCGCCTACGGGCTGAGCTCCGGCTTCCCGGTCGGCACCGCCGAACTGGCGATCAAGGGCTGGAGCGACGACCCGCACGCCACCGGCCTGCGCATCGCGGCGACGCCGTGGCCGTATCTGACGGTGCTGGCGGCGGCCATCGGGTTCGGGATCATGGTCATGGCGTTCCAGCGCTGCCGGGTCTCGATCGTGGCGACCGTGATGACCGTGAGCGCCAAGACGTACCTGCTGACCATGGGCACGTTCATGTACGGGGAGCCGTGGCCGCAGGACGCGCCGCACTCCGCGATGCGGCTGGGCGCGCTGGCACTGGGCGCGGTCGCCGTCCTCCAGTTCCCCCGGCACCGTCCGATTCCCGAGGAGCCGGACGAGGCGTCCCGCGCCGAGGACCCGTCCGCCACGGCGGATCCTTTCGGCGGCCCTCCGGTCGGCGGGCCCGTGCTCGGCGGGCCGCAGATCCCGCACGCGCCCCAGGTGCCGCAGCCGCGGTCCCCGCACATGCAGGAGTCGCACGTGCAGGAGCCGCTGGGCCGGGGCAGGTACAGCCGCCCCGATCCGCAGCCGCGCCGGCCCGTCCGTCCGCAGAGCCCGACCGAGACGGGCTCCGACGGACGGTGGCGCGGCTTCGGCGACGGCTGAAAGGCTGTGCGGGGTCGCCCCCGCGTTGCAGGTCAGCGGCCCTTGCGGTCCTTGCCGGGGAGGCCCTTGTCCAGGCCCGCGCGGCGCAGCGCGTCGGCCATGGCGCCGCCGCCCGAGAAGCCGCCGCCCTGACCGCCGCCGCCCTGGCCGCCGCCGCCCTGGCCGCCGCGGCGCTGCCCGCCGCGCTGGTTCTGGTTGCGCCGGTTCTGGCCATCGCGCCGGTTCCGGCCATCGCCCTGGTTCTGGCCGCCGCGGTCCGGGCGTCCGCCCCGGTCCCGCTGCTCGCGCTGTTCGCGCTGTTCGCCTCGCCGTCCGCCGCCCTGCTGGTCGCGGCCCGGTTCGTCGTCCAGGCGCAGGGTGAGCGAGATCCGCTTGCGCTGCAGGTCGACGTCGAGCACCTTGACCCGGACGATGTCGCCGGGCTTCACGACCTCCCGCGGGTCGGCGACGAACTTGTCGGACATCGCGGAGATGTGGACGAGCCCGTCCTGATGGACGCCGACGTCCACGAACGCCCCGAACGCGGCGACGTTGGTGACGACGCCTTCCAGGATCATGCCGGGGTCGAGGTCGGAGAGCTTGTCGACGCCCTCCTTGAACGTGGCCGTCTTGAACGCGGGCCGCGGGTCACGGCCGGGCTTCTCCAGCTCGGCGAGGATGTCTGTGACGGTCGGCAGCCCGAACGTGTCGTCGACGAACTCGGCCGGCTTCAGGGAGCGCAGGACGGCGGTGTTGCCGATGAGCCCCTTGAGGTCGTTGCCCGCCGTGTCGAGGATCCGGCGGACGACCGGGTAGGTCTCCGGGTGCACGCTGGACGCGTCGAGCGGGTCGTCCCCGCCGGGGATGCGCAGGAAGCCCGCGCACTGCTCGAACGCCTTCGGGCCGAGCCGCGGGACGCCCTTCAGCCCGGCGCGGCTGCGGAACGGGCCGTTGGCGTCGCGGTGGGCGACGATGTTCTCCGCGAGCCCCTCGCCGATGCCGGACACGCGGGTGAGCAGCGGCGCGGACGCGGTGTTGACGTCGACGCCGACCGCGTTCACGCAGTCCTCGACGACGGCGTCGAGGGAGCGGGACAGCTTCACCTCGGAGACGTCGTGCTGGTACTGGCCGACGCCGATCGACTTGGGGTCGATCTTGACCAGCTCGGCGAGCGGGTCCTGGAGGCGGCGGGCGATGGAGACGGCGCCCCGCAGCGACACGTCCATGCCGGGCAGTTCGCGGCCCGCGTACTCCGACGCCGAGTACACCGACGCGCCCGCCTCCGACACCATGATCTTGGTGAGCTTCAGGTCGGGGTGCCGGGCGATCAGGTCGGCGGCGAGCTTGTCGGTCTCGCGGGAGGCGGTGCCGTTCCCGATGGAGACGAGGTCGACCTTGTGCTCGCGGGCCAGCTTCGCGAGCGTCTCGATGGACTCGTCCCACTTCCGGCGGGGCTCGTGGGGGTAGATCGTGTCGGTGGCGACGACCTTGCCGGTGGCGTCAACGACGGCGACCTTCACGCCGGTGCGCAGCCCCGGGTCCAGGCCCATGGTGCTGCGGGTGCCGGCGGGCGCGGCGAGCAGCAGGTCGCGCAGGTTGGCGGCGAACACGCGGACCGCCTCGTCCTCGGCCTCCTGCCGCAGCCGGGTGCGCATGTCGATGCCGAGGTGGACGAGGATCCGGGTGCGCCAGGCCCAGCGGACGGCGTCCGACAGCCACTTGTCCGCCGGACGGCCCTGGTCGGCGATCTCGAACCGGCGGGCGATCTCCACCTCGTAGGAGCTGCGCGCGGCGCTGTCGTCATCGGCTTCCTCGGGCTCCAGGTCGAGGTCGAGGACCTCTTCCTTCTCTCCCCTGAACAGCGCGAGGACGCGGTGCGAGGGCAGCTTCGCGAACGGCTCGGAGAACTCGAAGTAGTCGGAGAACTTGGCGCCCTGCTCCTGCTTGCCGTCCTTGACGCGCGAGACCATCCGGCCCTGGTTCCACATGCGCTCGCGCAGCGCGCCGATGAGGTCGGCGTCCTCCGCGAAGCGCTCGACGAGGATGGCCCGGGCGCCTTCGAGCGCGGCGGTCTCGTCCGCGACGCCCTTCTCGGCGTCCACGTGGGCGGCGGCCTCGGCCCGCGGGTCGCGGGACGGGTCGTCCAGCAGCAGCTCGGCGAGCGGTTCGAGGCCGGCCTCGCGGGCGATCTGCGCCTTGGTGCGCCGCTTCGGCTTGTACGGCAGGTAGATGTCCTCCAGCCGCGCCTTGGAGTCGGCCGTCATGATCCGGGCCCGCAGCTCGTCGGTGAGCTTGCCCTGCGACTCCACCGACTCCAGGATCGCGTCCCGGCGCTCGTCCAGCTCGCGCAGGTAGCGCAGCCGCTCCTCCAGAGCGCGGAGCTGCGCGTCGTCGAGCGTTCCGGTCGCCTCCTTGCGGTACCGGGCGATGAACGGGACGGTCGCCCCGCCGTCGAGCAGGTCCACCGCGACCCGCACCTGTCCCTCGCGGACGCCGATCTCTCCGGCTATGCGCTCGGTGATGGGCCGGATGGCGGGCTGGGCCCCCTGGCCGTCGGACGTCTGGCTGATGGTCGCTGTCACAGCTTGAATTCGCTTTCTCCCCTGAGTGTCGCCTGTGCATTGTCCAGGGAACGGGGCCGGTTGTCTTGTCGCCGCTCGATCGACGGTAGGCCTAACCCCACCGGCTCCGCGGCCGAAGAGGGGGTCTAGCACCACCGAGCCCGGGCGCGCGACCCAACACAATGGTGTGAGCCAACCCGGCACGGCGATTGCTTGGAGGAACAGGTGAGCGAGCTAATCCGCGGTCACGGGCGCCGCTTTCTCACCGGCATCCTCCGCGGCATCGTCCAGATCGTCCTCGCGTACACGGTGAACCTGCCGCTGTTCATCCTGGCCGTGCTGTCGATCGCCTTCATCCCGCTGGGTGCGGGGGTCGTGCTCGTGCCGGTCGTGTTCCAGGCGATCCGGACGATCGCCAACCAGCAGCGCGTCTGGGCGGCCGAGTGGTCGGGGGTGAGGATTCCCATCCCGTATCGGCCAGAACCGGCCGGAGTCGGGCCTTTCGGGCGGCTGCGCTGGATGCTCACCGATCCGGCCTCCTGGCGCGACCTCCTGTGGACGCTGCTGAACGTCCCGATCGCGCTCGTCCTCGGCGTTCTCGCGAGCGGCCTGGCCGTCTACGGGCTGGAGGGCGTCTTCGTCGCACCGTGGGTGGCGCAGATCACCGACTACGGGTGGGGCCCGTTCTGGACGCTGGACGACTACGGAGTCTTCGGCATCGTCGGATCGGTCGTGCTGGGAGCGGCGCTGACCGTCGCGGCCGTCCGGCTCGGGCCGATGTTCCTGAAGGCGCACGCCCTGTTCGGCCAGTCGCTGCTGGCGCCGACGCGGGGTGCGCTGGCCGAGCGCGTCCGGCAGCTCACCGAGACCAGGTCGGAGACCGTGGACGCCTCGGCCGCCGAACTGCGCCGCATCGAGCGGGACCTGCACGACGGCGCCCAGGCCCGGCTGGTCGCGCTGAGCATGAACATCGGTCTCGCCGAGGAGATGATGAAGCACGACCCCGAGACCGCGCAGAAGCTTCTGGCCGAGGCCCGCGAGGCCAGCGGGACGGCACTGACGGAGTTGCGCGACCTGGTCCGTGGCATCCATCCGCCGGTGCTGGCCGAGCGCGGACTGGACGGGGCCGTGCGCGCCCTGGCGCTGACCCTGCCCCTGCCCGTGGACGTCCGGATCGACATGCCCGGACGAGCCGAGGCGCCGGTGGAGTCGGCGGCGTACTTCGCGGTCGCGGAGATGCTCGCCAACGTGGTCAAGCACTCGGCCGCGCGGCGGGCCTGGATCCAGATCGAGCACACCGGGGACCGGCTGCTCATGATCATCGGTGATGACGGGACGGGCGGCGCCGACCCCGCGGACGGGAGCGGCATGCGCGGGATCGAGCGCAGGCTCGCGGCGTTCGATGGGACGATGGCGGTGACGAGCCCCCCGGGCGGGCCGACCGTCGTCACCATGGAGCTGCCGTGCGCGTTGTCATCGCCGAAGATCTCGCCCTCCTCCGAGACGGGCTGATCCGCCTGCTCGGCGCGTTCGACTTCGAGGTCGTCGAGGCGGTGGACAACGGGCCGTCGCTGCTGCGGGCGCTGACGGCGCATCGCCCCGACGTCGCGGTGGTGGACGTCCGGCTCCCGCCGACGTTCACCGACGAGGGGCTTAGGGCGGCGCTGGAGGCCCGCAAGCAGATCCCGGGGCTGCCTGTGCTGGTGCTCTCCCAGCACGTGGAGCAGCTGTACGCGCGGGAGCTGCTGTCCGACAGCACGGGCGGCATCGGCTACCTGCTGAAGGACCGGGTGTCGGACGTCAAGGTCTTCGTGGAGGCGGTGCGCCGGGTCGCCGGCGGCGGCACCGCCCTCGACCCGGACGTCGTGTCCCAGCTGCTCACCCGGCACGCCCGCGAGGAGCCGCTGCAGCAGCTGACCCCTCGCGAGCGCGAGGTGCTCGGGCTGATGGCGGAGGGACGGTCGAACGCCGCGATCGCCGGCAAGCTGTTCGTCACAGAGAAGGCGATCAGCAAGCACACCAACAGCATCTTCGGCAAGCTCGGGCTGCCGCCGGACGGGGACGACAACCGCCGCGTCCTCGCCGTGCTGGCGTACCTCGGCGCCTGATCACCCGTCTCGGCGCCCGATCACCTGGCCCACGGCGGGACGAGCCGCTCCTCCCCCTGCGGCGCGATCGCGCACTTGCCCGGGTCGACGACGGCCTCCGGATCGTAGGCGAGGCAGCCGGCGTGGGCCGCGACCACGGCGCTGAACCCGGTGCCGCCGGTCGTCATCTGCCTGGGTGCGTCGGCCGGAAGGACGACGGTGTCGCCGGGGCCCGCCTCCAGCGTGCGGCCGTCCAGGTCGATGGTCACGGCGCCGTCCAGGAACGTCCACACCTGTTCGGTGTCGAAGGCGTGCAGCGGGCCGGTCTTGCCGGGCGCGAAGTCGACGCGCCAGACGGCGATGCCCTCCGTGCCGCCCTGGGTGGGCGTCGCGAACGTGGTCATCACGCCGTTGGGCGTCTCGGTACGGCGGCTTTCGGTGTCGCGGATGAGCGTCACGGGCTTCCATCCCCTAAGTTAGACAATGCGGTTGTCCATATAGTCAATGAGGTTGTCTTTCATGTCAAGCGACGCCCCGGGCTTCGAGCTGCCGCTGCGGCTCTTCCTCGCCTTCCGCGTGATCATCGACGAACTGCACGCCGAGCTGGCCAGGGAAGGGCATCCGGACCTGCGGCCCATGCACGGCTTCGTCTTCCAGGCCATCGGCCCGGACGGCACGACGGCTGTCGAGCTCGGCCGCCGGCTCGGGGTGTCCAAGCAGGCCGCGGGCAAGATGGTCGAATCGCTGGAGCGGGCCGGCTACGTCCAGCGCGGCACGGACCCCCGGGACGCGCGACGCAAGATCGTCCGGCTGACCGGGCGCGGCATGGACTCCCTCGCCCGGTCCGAGCGGATCTTCGAGCGGATCCGGGACGACTGGGTGCGGCGGCTCGGGACGGACCGCGTGCGCGCACTGGAGGAGGACCTGCGCCGGATGACGCCCGCGGACCTGTGGCGGCTGGACATGCCCGGCTGGTTCGGCACCGTATGAACTTTCCGCGGCACCGCCTGAACTTTTCGGCGACCGGTGACCATAGGACCCCAGACAGTCGGCTAGACCACCGATTCCGCCGTCCGCGGGCCTTCGCGAGGCCCTTGTCCGCACCGTTCCACCCGGTTACCATCGGGCCAATTCTTAGGAAACTTTCCTAAGAGTGAGCGGGGATTCCTGTTTGTTTCGGGGGCCGGACCGAACGGAGAATCATGTCCAGACCGGGCGGACGGCGGGCCATCGCGCTCGCCGGCGCAGCGACACTGGCGGTGGCCACCGCCCTGCTCACGGCGCCGCCGGCGTCGTCGGCCCAGGCGGTCACCGCCGCCTGCAAGAAGACCTCCGACTGGGGCACCGGCTTCGAGGGCAGCTGCACGATCACCAACGGGACCGGCGCCTCGATCGGCAATTGGAAGGTGGAGGCCGACCTGCCGTCCGGCACGTCCATCGGCAACGTGTGGGACGCGACGAAGACCGTCTCCGGGAACCACTACACGTTCGCGAACGCGAGCTGGAACGGCACGCTCGCGGCGGGCGCCAGCACCAGCTTCGGGTTCGGCGGCAGCGGACCCGGCTGGTTCACCGGCTGCACGGTCAACGGCGCCGCCTGCGACGGTTCCGGGACACCTCAGAACGACACCGCGGCCCCATCGGCCCCGTCGGCTCTCCGCTCCACCGGCAAGACCGCCACGAGCGTGTCGCTGGCCTGGAACGCGTCGACCGACAACGTCGGCGTCACCGGCTACGACGTCTACAACGGCGCCGCCAAGGCGGCATCGGTGACGGGGACCACCGCCACCATCGGCGGGCTGTCGGCCAAGACCGCCTACACCTTCACCGTGAAGGCCCGCGACGCCGCGGGGAACACCTCCCCCGCCTCCGGCGCCGTGTCGGTCACCACGGACGAGGGCGGCGGCAACCCCACCGCCGGCGACAAGGTCATCGGGTACTTCGCCGAGTGGGGCGTCTACCAGCGGAACTACCACGTCAAGAACATCGAGACGAGCGGCTCCGCCGCGAAGCTGACCCACATCAACTACGCGTTCGGCAACGTCACGGGCGGCAAGTGCGCCATCGGGGACAGCTACGCCGACTACGACAAGGCGTACACCGCCGACCAGAGCGTCGACGGCGTGGCCGACACCTGGGACCAGCCGCTGCGCGGCAGCTTCAACCAGCTCCGCAAGCTCAAGAAGCTGCACCCGAACCTGAAGGTGCTGTGGTCGTTCGGCGGCTGGACGTGGTCCGGCGGCTTCGGCCAGGCCGCGCAGAACCCGGCCGCGTTCGCCGAGTCCTGCTACAACCTGGTCGAGGACCCGCGCTGGGCGGACGTGTTCGACGGCATCGACATCGACTGGGAGTACCCGAACGCCTGCGGGCTGTCCTGCGACACCAGCGGACCCGCCGCGTTCAAGAACGTGATGTCGGCGCTGCGCTCCAAGTTCGGCTCGAACAACCTCGTGACGGCCGCGATCACCGCCGACGCCAGCGACGGCGGCAAGATGGACGTGACCGACTACGCCGGCGCCGCGCAGTACGCCGACTGGTTCAACCCCATGACCTACGACTACTTCGGTGCCTGGGACGCGCAGGGGCCGACGGCGCCGCACTCGCCGCTCACGTCCTACACCGGCATCCCGCACGCCGGCTTCAACTCCGCCGACACCATCGCCAAGCTCAAGGCCAAGGGCGTCCCGGCGAACAAGCTGCTGCTCGGCATCGGCTTCTACGGGCGCGGCTGGACGGGCGTCACCCAGTCCGGGCCCGGCGGCACCGCGACCGGCGCCGCACCCGGCACCTATGAGGCGGGCATCGAGGACTACAAGGTCCTCAAGGGCAAGTGCCCCGCCACCGGGACCGTCGCCGGAACCGCCTACGCCAAGTGCGGCAGCGAGTGGTGGAGCTACGACACGCCGTCCACCATCCGCGGGAAGATGTCCTTCGCCAAGGACCAGGGCCTGGCGGGCGCCTTCTTCTGGGAGCTGAGCGGCGACACGACGGGCGGTGAGCTGATCACCGCGATCCAGAGCGGTCTCGGCTGAGCTGTTCGCAGAAGGGGTACTCCCAGCCCCTCAGACGGCCGAGACTTCGGGCCCCTGACCAGTTGGACGCCGGTCAGGGGCCCGCCTCCCGCGTCGGCGGCCCTCGTCAGAGGCTCGCGCCGCCGTCGATAGTGAGGACCTCCCCGGTCACGTAGCCGTTGGCCATCAGGAACAGCACCGCCGACGCCGCCTCCTCGGGCGTCCCCCACCGACCGAGCGGCAACGCGGCGCCCGCCGCCGCGACGGCCCGGTCGCCGGCCGCGTCCGTCCCGGCGCCCATCATGGAGCGCGGCAGCGGGGTGTCGAAGGTGCCGAAGCGCAGCGCGTTCACGCGGATGCGGCGCGGGGACAGCTCGGCGGCGAGCGCCCGGGTCAGCGTCTCCACACCTCCGACCGCCGCCAGCGGCGCCGCCATGCCCGGACGCGGGCGCGCCACGAAGACGCCGGACGAGAAGGTGATCGACCCGCCCGCGGGCAGCCGGGGCACGGCCGCCCGCGCCACGGCGAGCGCGACCCAGAGCCGTTCGTCGAACGCCTCGCGTGCGGCCCCGCGGCTGATCTCGGTGACGGGCGCGGCGCCGGTCAGGCCGCCGGCCGTCAGCAGCACGTGGTCCACGGTGCCCGCCCCCTCGAAGACGGCCTCCAGCGCGTCCTCGTCGCGGGCGTCCGCGGCGATGCCGAGGACCGCGCCGTCGCCGGCCGCGCCTGCGCGCCGCACCGCCTCGTCCAGCCGTGCCTTGTCCCGGCCCGTGAGCACCACCCGGGCGCCGAGGGACGCCAGTTGCTCGCCGGCGGCCAGGCCGATGCCGGAGCTGCCTCCGATGATGATTGCCGTCCGCCCGGCGAGGGCGGGCGAAAAGGGCGGGCGCACGGGAACGGGAGCCTCGGTCGTGGTCATGTCGTCCTCCAAATAAACCATCCGGTTGTTTTATAGTTCCGGATCGCACGACCGAAGTCAACCGGATGGTTTAATTCGGCCATGACGTACGACGCGGAAGCCACCCGGCGGCGGATCTTCCAGGCCGCGACCGCCGAGTTCGCCGCGCACGGGCTCGCGGGCGCTCGCATCGAACGCATCGCGACCGATGCGCGGGCCAACAAGCAGGCCATCTACCTCTACTTCGGCGGCAAGGAGAAGCTGTTCGGCGCCGTCGTACGCGCCAAGGTCGACGAGATCTGCCATGCGTCCGGGATCGACCCGAACCGGCTGGCCGAGTCGGTGGGGGAACTGTTCGACTGGTACAGGGAGCACCCCGACCTGATCCGGCTGCTGCTGTGGGAGGCCTTGGAGACGCAGGGCGAGGTGCAAGGCGAGGCGGAACGCCGTGCGGAGTACCGCCAGAACGTCCGCGACCTCAAGGACCTCGGCCTCGGCGCGGACCTCGCGGAGCCGGCCCGTACGCGGGACGCGCAGGACTGGATGTTCACCATCCTCGGCCTCGTCGCGTGGAACTTCGCCGTCCCTCAGCTGTGCCGCTTGGTGCTGGACGAGGACGACGATGAGGCGGCCGCGGCGCGCCGCCGTGCGTCCGTCATGGAGACGGTCCGCACGCTCGCCGAATCACGCCGGTTCGCGTGAGCGGGTCCTGGGCAGGACTTACCGGAGCCACGCATTGGGGTCTGGAGGAGCCGTCCATCGTGACGCACGACTTCGGCGGGGCAGTCATGGCGGTGCTGTTCGACCTCGACGGGACGCTCCTCGACCATGAGGAGGCCGCGGCCGAGGCGATCGTCCACTCGTTCCCGGACGTGGCACCGGCGTGGCTCGTCCCGCGCTGGACGGAGCTGTCCGAGGAGGCGGTCGACCGGTACCTGGCGGGCGAGCTGAGCCTCACCGAGCAGCGCCGCTCCCGGATCGTCACGCTCGCCCGCGAGCTGGGCCTCGGCGACTGGGACGACGCCCGCGCAGACGCGTGGCTCGCCGGATTCCTGGCGCTGTACCAGGCGGCCTGGCGCCCCTTCCCCGACGCGGAGCGGACCCTCCCCGTCCTGGCGGCGGGCGGCCTGCGGCTCGGCGTGATCACGAACGGCGACGCGGAGCAGCAGCGGACGAAGGTCCGGCGGATCGGACTCGCGGACCGGCTGCCGGTCGTCGTCGCGTCCAGCGAGACCGGCCAGGCCAAGCCCGCCGCCGGGATCTTCCGAACGGCGTGCGCGGCCCTCGGCGTCGAGCCGGCCGCGGCCGCCTACGTCGGGGACCGGCTCATCACCGACGCGCAGGGCGCCGCGGCCGCGGGCCTCACCGGCGTGTGGCTCGACCGCTCCGGTGATCCCGCGCCCGACACGCTCGACGTCCCGCGCATCACCACGCTGGACGCGCTTCCCGGGCTGCTCGGCGTACAGCACCGGGAACCGCCACCGCGACCAGGCGCCTGAACCGGTCGGCCGCCGGTCGGTCGCCGGTCAGTCGCCGGTCAGTCGCCGGTCAGTCGTCGGTCTGGAGCACGGCCTCGATCTCCAGGACGATCTGGACCTTCTCGCTCAGCCCGAGCCCGTTGCCGCCCGGGATCTTCGTGGTGTCGCCGACGCCGAACTCCAGCCGGCTGATCTCGCCGGTCGCGGTGAACCCCGCGCGGGCGCCCTTGAACGGGTCGTCCTGCCGGAACGGGTCGGGGCCGAAGCCGCCGACCTCCAGCTTCAGCGGGACGTTCTTGGTGATTCCGCGCAGCGTGAGCTCGCCGTCCAGGACGTAGTCGTCGCCGTCGGGACGCAGGCCCGTGGAGCGGTAGGTCATCGAGGGGTGCTTCGCGACGTCCAGGAAGTCGGCGGACCGCACATGCTCGTCGCGCTGCGCGTTGCCGGTGTCGATCGAGGTCAGGTCGATGGTCGCGGTCACCGAGGAGTCCAGCACGTCGGCGCCGGTCACGATCGTCCCCTCGAACGTCCCGAACCGGCCGCGGACCTTGCTGACCATCAGATGCCTGATCGTGAAGCCGACGCCGGAGTGCGCGGGGTCGATGGTCCAGGTGCCCGCGACGTAGCCGGGGATCTCGACAAGTTCGGCCGTCATCGTGTCTCCTAAGGTTATGAATGGTAAGGCGGTTCCGATCGGGAACCGTCTCCATGGTGCGGACACCTCGGAGTCGGCACAAGAAGGCACTTTTTTCTGCCCTGGTCACCTGGAGATAACCATGGAGCACACACCGGCCGGATGCCGTGCCCGCGAGATCCTCGACCGGGTCGGCGACAAGTGGTCGCTGCAGGTCATCTCGCTGCTCGGCGAGCGCGCCAAGCGGTTCAACGAGCTGAGGCGCGAGATCGACGGCATCAGCCAGCGGATGCTCAGCGTCACCCTGCGCGGGCTGGAGCGCGACGGCATCGTCACCCGCACGGTCTATCCGGTCATGCCTCCGCGGGTGGAGTACGCGCTCACCCCGATGGGCGCGACCCTGATGGACGCGGCCAGCGCCCTCGTCCGCTGGGCCGAGACCCATCTCGACGAGATCGATGCCTCCCGCGCCCTCTACGACGCCCGCTCAGCAGAGGCCGAGGCGCTCAAGACGCCCTGAAACCATGTGCCGCCCAATAAGGCGAGGCGGTAACTTGTCGAGTGATGGTCATTCACGAGGTGGGACGGCGAGCTAGCCGCGCCGAGCTGGGGAACGAGCAGACGTGCCCGGCCCGGCTCGGCGGTGTGCGCCGTCATCCCATCGACCTCGTGAGGCCGTCCCATGCGTTCGACTGACATTCGTTCGACCTTCTTTGGGTTCTTCCAGGACCGCGACCACCGCGTCGTGCCGTCCAGCCCGCTCATTCCGTCCGATCCCACGCTTCTGCTGGCGAACGCGGGCATGAACCAGTTCAAGCCGTACTTCCTCGGCGAGACCACGCCGGAACATCCCCGTGCGGTGTCCGTGCAGAAGTGCGCGCGGACGTCCGACATCGAGAACGTGGGCCGCACTACGCGGCACGCCACGTTCTTCGAGATGCTCGGCAACTTCTCCTTCGGCGACTACTTCAAGGAGGAGGCGATCTCCTGGGCGTGGGAACTCTTCACACGCCACTACAACCTCGACCCAGAACGCCTCTGGGTCACCGTGTACCTGGACGACGACGAAGCCATGCGGCTATGGCGGCGCGTCGGAGTCCCCTCTGAGCGGATCCAACGGCTCGGCATGGAGGACAACTACTGGTCGATGGGCATACCCGGCCCCTGCGGACCGTCCTCCGAACTGCACTACGACAGAGGGCCGTCCTTCGGACGTGAGGGCGGGCCCGCGGTGGACGGCGAGCGGTACCAGGAACTGTGGAATCTCGTCTTCATGCAGAACCTCCGTGGGGAGGGCTCCGGCAAGGACGGATATCCGATTCTGGGCGAGCTGCCCGCTAGGAACATCGACACAGGGCTCGGTCTCGACCGTCTTGCGGCAGTGTTGCAGGACGCGGACACGGTTTGCGAGACGGATCTGCTGGCGCCGACGTTCCGGCTCGTCCAGGAGATGGCGGGACGGGACTACCCAGGGCGGGACGGCAGCGACGACTCGACGTCCTTCCGCGTCGTGGCGGAGCACTCGCGGTCCATTGCGTTCCTCATCGCGGACGGCGTCATGCCCGCGCGAGACGGCCGCGGCTACGTGCTGCGGCGCCTCCTGCGGCGGGCGGTCCGGCACGCGCGCCGGCTCGGCATCGACGACCTGGTCCTGCCCTCGCTGACGTCCAGCGTCATCGCGAACCTGGGCGGCACGTGGCCGGAGCTGCCGCGGCAGTCCGAGCTGATCCGGCAGGTCGTCACGGCCGAGGAAGAGGCGTTCGAGCGGACGCTGCGCCAGGGGTCCCAGCTGCTCGACGCGGCGATCGGCCGCGCGACGTCCACCATCTCGGGCCGCACGGCGTTCGAACTCCACGACACCTACGGCTTCCCCATCGACCTGACCATCGACGCGGCGCGGTCGGCGGGGCTCACGGTCGACGAGGAGGCCTTCGCGGAGCTTCTCGACGAGCAGCGCCGCCAGGCGCACCGGGCGGGCCAGGGCCGGAAGGGCGACGCGGTAGCGCGGCAGGACGCCTACCGTCGGATCACCGCGCGGCACGGCCTGACGGACTTCGTCGGCTACACCTCGGAAACAGCGGAAACACGTGTCCGCGCGCTGCTCGATTCCACCGGCGAGCTTCACCATGCGGCCGAGGGCGACGAGGTCGAGGTGATCCTGGCGCGCAGCCCGTTCTACGCGGAGTCAGGCGGCCAGGTGGGCGACACCGGGACGATCCGCACGCCCGAGGCGAACCTCCAGGTCCTCGACACCCGCCTCGGGCTCGACGGACTGCACGTGCACAGTGTCCGCATCGTGGACGGCGAGGTGCGTCCCGGGGACCTGGCGGAAGCGGTCGTGGACGCGGACCGGCGGGCGGCGACCGCGCGCTCGCACAGCGCCACCCACGTCCTGCACGCGATGCTGCGCCGCCTCCTGGGCGAGCACGCGACCCAACGCGGGTCGCGCGTCGAGCCAGGACGCCTGCGTTTCGACTTCTCCCACCTCTCTCCGGTCGACACCGACCCCGTCCAGACCCTCGTCAACGACTACCTGCTCGACGACCCGGAAGTGCGCATCTGGGAAGCGAGCCGGGCGGACGCGGAAACGGCGGGCGCGCTCGCGCTGTTCGGCGAGAAGTACGGCACCGACGTCCGCATCGTGGACATCGGGGACGCGTCCCGCGAACTCTGCGGCGGCACGCACGTCGGGCACGGCGCGCAGGCGGGCCCCGTCCACATCGTCGGCGAGTCGTCCATCGGCACCGGCCTTCGCCGGATCGAGGCCCTCACGGGCGCGGACGCCCTGCGCCACCACGACCACCAGCGCCACCTGCTGCACGAACTCGCGGCGCTGCTGAACGTCCGGCCCGACCAGGCACCGGACCGGCTGCGGCAACGTCTGGAAACACTCGCGGAAACCCAGCGGCAGCTGGAAACATTGCGCCGAGCAGACCTGGACGCGCACGCGGACCGTCTCGCAGCGTTGGCGGAACCGCTCCCCGGCGGCTGGCTGGTCGCGCGGTCGGTCCCCGGCCTGACCAGCGCGGACCTTCGCACCCTCGCGACCGGCATCCTCACCCGCCGCGACCCGCGCGGCCTGGTCGTGCTCGGCACGGAGTCCGGCGGCAAGGCGCTGCTCGTCGCGGCGGCCGGCGCGGACACCGGCGTCCAGGCCAGAGACCTGCTGACCGGCGCGGCACGCGAGGTCGGCGGCGGCGCGGGCGGCAAGGGCCTCATCGCGAACGCGGGCGGACGCCGTCCAGAACACCTGCCCAAGGCGATCAGCACAGCGGCGACCGACGCCCGCACCCTCCTCGCGGCCACCGTCTAGATACGCCGAGCGGGCCCCGGAACCACTCCGGGGCCCGCCCCACGGCGTCGAGTCAGCGCAGCAGTGTGTTGCGCAACGTGATGCCGTGCAGTCTGCGCAGCCTGCGCATCTCGTAGTACGCAAGCGCGGACACGGTGACCGGCGCCCCCAGAAGCAGCACCACGGCCAAGAGGCCCGGCACTCCCTTGTAAGGATCCGTGACCAGGTTGACCGCAGCCACCGCCCAGGACGCCGACACGCTCACCAATGGCGGAACCATCTCGTGGATGTCGGCCGTCCGGAACACATTGGTCAGGGACAGCACGATGCCGTAGAGAGCGAAAGGGACCATCCACAGGAACAGGACAACCCCTGCGGGGACCAGCACGACCATCCCGGCCGCCTTGCGAGCCCCCTCAAGCTCGGGCCCCGCGGCCAGGTAGAACGTGAACATCGCGCCGAAGATCGCCCCCACCGAGATCAGCGGGTAGCGGATCCGGCGGACGAACTCGGCCCGGTTCGGCGGCCGCGCGGCCAGGATGAAACCGCCCACGGTCAGCGGCAGGACGCAAGTGAGGACGAGGACGTTGTTCCAGGCATCGTCGAACCGCCCGCTCGCCAGGTCCTTGGGGGCGGCGGCCTTGTAGACCACCAGCACGGCGAGGGTCACCACGATCCCCGCCCAGGCGCGGGCGACCTGCAGGTTCCGGACACGCGAGTCGACGATCAGGTCCGGCCGCGAGGGCCGGAACACCGCCTGCGCGGCCCGGAAGGGATTCAGCACCCGCGAGACCCCACCCGAGCGCACCGGCGGACGCGGCGGCGGCTGCCAGGGCGGCTGCGGCGGCGGGTAAGGCGGCTGCGGAGGTGGCGGAGGCGCTTCGTGTTCCCACGGCCACGGCCCTTCGTACCCGTGGTGGGGCTGCCGGTTAGGCGGAAGGGGAGGCGGCCGATGCCCACCTTCTTCCCACGGCGGACGAGCGGAACCTGTCACAGGGAGCTCCTCGGGTGTCACCACCGACTTCCAGAATCCGCACCTGCCGCGCTCACCGAGCAACAGCCCCTGCGGACAGGCGCCGGCACCCCGTCGGCAAGGGCCCGGCCAGTATGTGACTACCGACCGCCCCCAGAAGTTCACATCCGCCTGCGCGCGCGTCCCCAGCGACCGGCGTCATAGCTCTGCGAGCGTCTCCCGAACGGCTTCCGACCAACGCAAGAGACCCCATCCCACGCCTTTGGGACAGGGTCTCTGAGCTGGGTCGGGCTGGCGGGATTTGAACCCACGACCCCCGGCACCCAAAGCCGGTGCGCTACCAAACTGCGCTACAGCCCGCACATCACCGCAGGACGCGACGACGCGAGAAGTCTAGTCCCGATCAGGCCCCGCCCGCTCCGCCGACCGCCCGGCACGTCCACCCCGGGAACCCTGTACGCTACGGGATGGCGATCGAGGCCCACGCGGGCCTGCATCCGCTCGCGGGCGTAGCTCAATGGTAGAGCCCCAGTCTTCCAAACTGGCTACGCGGGTTCGATTCCCGTCGCCCGCTCCCACCACAAAGGCCCAGGTAGGAACTGTGTTTCCCCACCTGGGCCTTGTCGTTTCTCAAGATCGCTAACGCTTCCGTGCCCGTTGCGTGCCCGATCGTTTCAGCGTGCCCTTGTCACTCTTGTCACTGGCCCGGGCGACCTTGAACGCCTCGCCGAGAGCCGCCGCGATGACCTTGTCTCGATCCTGACTTGCGTGCTGGTAAATCAGTGCGGCACGGGACGAGGCGTGGCCCATTCGGGACATCAACTCCTTGAGGCTTGCACCCGTGGTGGCCGCCAGGGTGTTGCCGACATGGCAAAGGTCGTGGAAGTGGAGGTCAGGAAGGCCGACGTCCGCCCGCACCTTGTTCCAGATGCGCCGGAAGCCGGAGCGCCGGAGGGGACCGCCCCGAGGGCCGACGAACACCCGCCCGTCCGGACCGTCCTCGGCGAACTGGTTTAGGTGCGCTTGCATGTCTGGGACGATCTCCGGCGGAATGGACACCACGCGCCGACCAGCCCGCGATTTGGGCGTGTCCTCCAGGAGCTTGCCGCCGTCCAACTCGGCCAGCGGGCCAGCCACCCGGACAACGCACGGGTCCAGGTCCAGGGGCGGCGGCGCTCAGGCCGCTGCGCGGCCCCGCGCCTGGCCGCCCGGAGCGTGCGGCGTGGGCGCCGGTCACCGGACGGCCGCGCCCGGCCGCGCATCGCGCCACTTCCGCCGGCCCCGCCCCGTCCGGCCGCCACGGGGTCGCGCCGCCGCCTGGACGATGTCCGAGCCGGCGACCACACTCCGCTAATCCAGGGACGTTGCAAGCTGGACTGGAAATGCGCGCGGGTCCCCCCGACCCCGATCCGCCAAGGATGGCGACGGACGGAACCCGTCCGCCGCAAAGTACAGGTCTCGTCGGGGCCGGGGGGAGGAAGGTGGGAAGAAAAACAGCGGCTACGCCGCACACCAGGGACTTGCCGGCTGCGGACGCAACACGTGCGCGGACCGACGCTTAAGTCCGGTTAATGGATCGCTTTGGGCTGAGGCCCGTTCGTAGGCTCGTTGGTGCCGACGAGCGGCTGTCTGGGTTGGCGATGGAGTGACGTGTGGCGAAGAGGCGTTACGTAGCCCGTGGGGTTCCCGGCGGCTACCGCATCTGGGACACCAAGGCGCACAAGTGGTGGGGAGACCACTACGAGCTGTGCCCCGACGATCTCCTGGCCGAGCTGAACGGAAACCGCGACTACGCGAAGATCACCGCACTGCTCAGGCACTATCGGGCCCAGAAGCGGTAGCCCCCCGGTTACCCGACCAAAGCCTGTTCTGGGTGCGCGGAACCAGTCAGGTAGGGGTCAGTCGTCTTCTTGGTCACTCCACCCTGCGGAGTGAGAGTGTGATCCCCCAGGCGGGTGGGCGTGCCCTGATCGTGCCCGTTGGGGTGGTCGGTAGCAGGGTGCTACGGTCGCTTGCGGATCACGGGATGTGGTCGTTGAGCTGCATCGATGCTGGTTTCAAGATCGCGGCCCGATATCTTTCAGACTGGCTGCGCGGGTTTGATTCCCGTCGCCTGCTCCCATTGTTTCTGCAAGTTCGAGGGGCGGTCTCTGCGATCTTGCTTCACTCCGGGATCGTCCATTACTGGGCTCTTGGATGATCCGCGAAAGAGCGAGAGGCGGGGGTCCGTGGGGATCCCCGCCTTTCTGACTACTTGTCTGTCAGCTGGTTCAGCCGGCGACGGGTGCGTCCAGCAGCGGCGGGAGTTCCGCCAGGCTGGCGATTTCCAGCGACGGTGCCGTCCCTGCAGGGCGGTCGAGACCGCCCCTGTTGAGCCACACCGGTCGCATCCCGGCCGCATGTGAAGCGGTCACGTCCTGCTCCGGGTGGTCGCCCACATGGACGCAGGACTCGGGTGTCGTTCCGAGCCGCTTGGCAGCGTGCCGGTAGATGGCGGGGTCGGGCTTGCGCAGTCCGCAGTCGTCCGCGTACACCTGCACTTCCAGCAGCGCGTCCAGCCCGAGCCGGGAGGGATCGCTGTTGCCGTTGGTGATCAGCGCCAGTCGCCACCCGCACTGTGCCAGGTCCGTCAGGCACGCCAGCGTTTCCGGGTAGACCCGCACGCTGTCATGCCTAACCGCCATGAACTGGTCGAAGACCTCGCCTGCGAACCCTGCACGGGCCCCAGTGTGCTCGGCCGCTTTCTGCAGCGATTCCATCCTGATCTCCGCGATCCGGGCGTCCCGCCGTTCCGGCCGGGCCGCCACCTCCGCGCGCAGCTTCGACAGCCATTCGGCCGTCACCGGCGTGCCGTCGTGCTGCGCCAGACCCTCGGTGTGGAAGCACCGCACGGCCGCCTCCAAGCCCGCGCGCAGCGCGGTCCCGAAGTCCCACAGGGTGTCGTCACCATCGAAGGACACCGCTCGGGTGTGGGGCATGTACATCTCCTCTGCTTTGTTCGTGGTCGTACTTCAGCGACCACCGCGTCACAGTATGAATCGTCCGCGAACAGAGTGTGATGGCAAGCGGTGCCCGGGGGGACGGTCCTCGATCCCCTCGGGGTGGGTCGGGGATCTCTCCGAGTGGGCGGAGTCCTTTGGCGCGGGCGGTCGATGGCGCTGCGGGCTGTCCGCTTGCGGGAGAGCTCGACGCCATGCGGGTCGGCTGGGGAGTCGTCGTCCTAGTCTTCTTCCGGCTTCGGGGCGAACGGCTCCAGGGGGCGGTCTCCGAGCACGTATCTGGCAGGCACGCGTGGCAGGCACGCCTGCACACCGGCGGGCTCTTCCCGGTCGATCGACCAGTCCATGGTCGCCGACCCTCCGCCCAGGAGGTTTGCCTCCATGAAGTCGTTCCAGCGTCCGTATGAGCTGAGCAAGACCGTCTCGTCCGGCACATCGAGGTCCAGGACGACATAGCGGGCGTATTCCTCGTCGGTCTCCGGGCAGAGGAGGGACTCGGCCGTCACGGCTACCGCGTTGTCGCGGGTGTCCGGACCGAGCCACGCCCACACTGGCGGGAGGCCCCGGCAGTCGAGGCCGCGCCGGGCCATCTCCGTCACCATCGCGTCGTACACCGGCCGGTACGACGCGACCGGCAGGCGGGCCCAGTCGCCGACCAACTCGCCGCTGGTCTCCAGCGAATCAAGGACCGCTCTGTGCTGCACCGTCCACAATCGCACCGGGCAATTGTGGCAAACACGGCCGGACGGCCGAGCCGGATCGGCCTTTCGGCCGAGGCCGCCGATCCCGCACGCGAGCAGCATGGTCACCGTGAACCGCGCACTTCTGGCGCTCTTCCTGGCGCTGCCCCCCGCGACCGTCCCTGCCCATGCGTCTCCGCCGATCTCCTGGCGGCCTTGCGGCGAGCGACAAGCCGAGTGCGGCACCGTCGAGGTCCCGCTCGATTGGGCCGCTCCGGCCGGCCGCAAGATCAAGCTGTCCGTCGTGCGCCGCAAGGCCACCGGGAAGCGCCTCGGCACGCTGTTCTTCAATCCCGGCGGTCCCGGCGGCCAGGCGGCGATGCTGCTGCGCGACTACCCGGCGTACGCCGTCAGCGACGAGTTGCTGCGCCGGTTCGACGTGGTGGGCATCGACCCGCGCGGGGTGGGTGAAAGCTCGGCCGTGACCTGCGAGCGCCCGGTCCACGACCCGGCCGTGACGCAGTTCCCCCGGACCCCTGCCGGCTACCGCGAGCTGATGTCGCACAACCGGGCCGTCGGCCTGAGCTGCCTCTCGGGCACCGGCCCCCTGGTGCGCGAGATTGACACCACAAGCGTGGCCCGCGACTTCGACGCGGTCAGGGCCGCGCTGGGCGAATCGAAGATCAGCTTCTTGGGCAAGTCGTACGGCAGCATGCTGGGCACCGAGTACGCGCGGCTGTTCCCGGGCAGGGTGCGCGCGATGGCGCTGGACGGCGCGGTGGACCACAGTCTGGGTTCCGAGCGGCTGGTCGCCGACGCCGCCGTGGCCGTCGAGGATTCCTTCGGACGCTTCGCACAGTGGTGTGCCCAGACGCCGGCGTGCGCACTGCACGGTCGCGACGTCGCCCAGGTGTGGGACGAGCTCCTTGCCAGGGCCGAACGCGAGCCGATTCCGGTCAAGGGCGGCCGTCCGCTGACCGGTGAGGAACTGCGCTACGTCGCCTACGTTTTCCTCAACCAGCTCCCTGAGTACGGCAACGGCCTGGCCAACGGCATCGTCCAGGCCGAGAACGGCGACGCCCAGATCCTGTCGTCCGTGCGCGCCTCGGCCCTCGACGACCCGGCGAGTACGTCGGCCTACCGGTCGATCCTGTGCCTGGACATCGCCCACGGCATCACCGGCTACCGTGATCTGCGCGCCCGGCTCGACCGTGTCAGGCGGCTCGCGCCGCATATGAAGGGCACGTCGGAGTTCTGGGATATGACGACGGGATGTCTCGGCTGGCCGATCCCGCCGACGAACCCGCAACGGCCGCTGAACGTCCGTGGCGTCCCGCCGGTGCTCGTGGTCGGCAACACCCATGACCCCGCTACCCCGCTGTCATGGGCGCGCAGCCTGTCGTCCCACATCCAAGGGTCCGGGCTCTTGGTGAACGACGAGAACGGCGGGAACGGGCACAGCTCCTACCTCAGGACGTCCTGCGCCACGTCCCGCATCGACGACTATCTGATCTCGACCCGGCTTCCCCTTGCCGGAACCGTCTGCCGATAGGCCCGCCGGCCGTCGTCGCCTCGCCCCTGAGCTTGTTCATCAGACGGGCGGTCGCCGTCGAAATCTTGCCAGCCTCTCGGCCGCGGTCACTCGTCGTCGAGCACACTGGTGTTCTGGCAGGCGGTCAGGCGCCACTGCCCTTCCTCCTTCGACATGACGAACATCGGCGTGCCCACCTCCTGCCCGCCCGGTGTCTCGTACACCTGGCGCACCTTGACGGCGGCGACGTCAGGACGGATGAACAGCACGTGTTCCACCTCGAACGTGACCGTCGAGCCCTGCATCCCGCCCGGGAGCACCTGATGCGTGAAAGCGGAGATCGCCTCACGGCCGAAGAGTCGCTTACCGCCGCCCGTCGTCCAGATGGCGTCGTCTCGGAACAGGCCGGCGAACTCGTCGGGCAGCTCGTTGTTCTGGGAGTGCTCGACCGCGGCGACCACTTGCTTCATCGCTTCGATCTCGGCCTCATGTGTCGGTGCGGCGATGTTCGTTGGGCTCATGAGGATCACCGTGCTTCCTCAAGCGAACTTGAGGTCAAGCCCCGGCCGTTGCATGGGCTTGATTCACCTCGCCCGCTGCCGCGGGGAGCCAGGTCACTACGTGGTAGGCGACGCCGAAGGGGTCTGCCTCGTATAGGCGGTTTGTCGACCACGAGCTGCTCTCGCAGGCCCCGGCCAGTACTTGCCATGGGCACGGCCGGTCAGTAGTAGGTCCGCGCATAGTTGCGGGTCCAGGGCTAGCAGCGCTGTGGTGTCGGCGTTGTCGAGGGCGCGTGCGACCTGGTCGTCGAGCGCCGGGGCTCGGGGGTCCAGGTGCCCTGCGGCCTTTTCGCCTCGTCGGGCGCTGCCGTCGGCGGCGACCAGCAGCGCGGTCCGGCCGGGGCCGCGGGCCAGGCCGACGCCCAGTGCATGACAGCGGGCGGGTGGTGCGGAGGCTTCCACGCCCTGAAGGACGTATGAGACCTGATGCCCTTCGAGTGCCGCCCGGCCGATCACGAGTGGCAACGGCAGCGGGGTCTGTTCTGGACGGCGGTCGGCGGCGGGGGCCAGGCGTCCGGCCGGTGCTGGGGCGTCACGCGGACAGTGTCCGGTCGTCGGTGCCGCGCCCACCACGATCACCTCGTCGGATGCCTGCTCGACCACCAGTGTCACGGCCTGCTGGATGTGGGCCCGTAGCTCTTCGACCTCGGCGACCGGGCCGCCGGTCAGGCCGGGCAGCAGGAGCGGAGGCTGGGGGATGCAGGCGGCGGCGACGATCATGCGAGTCCGCGGACGGTCCGCGCGGGTGGCTTCAGGCCGCGGGTCACCGCGACCATGTCGAGCACCTGCCGGGTCGCGGCGACATTGTGCGCGCGGAAGACCCGGGCCCCTTGCCACGCGCACACCGCGCTCACCGCGAGCGTGCCGTACACGCGCTGATCGACTGGAAGCCCCAGGGACTCGCCGACGAAGTCCTTGTTGGAGAGGGACACCAGGACCGGCCATCCGGTGGCGACGAGCTCGTCCAGGCGGCGGGTGACCTCCAGCGAGTGCCAGGTGTTCTTCCCGAAGTCGTGGCCGGGGTCGATGACGATGCCGGCCGGATCGACGCCGGCGGCCACCGCTCGTTCGGCCAGCCCCGTCGTCCGGACGATCACGTCGGCCACGACGTCGTCGTACTCCAGCCGGTGCGGGCGCGTCCGCGGGGGCAGGCCTCCGGCATGGGTGCAGACGAGGCCCGCGCCGAATTCGGCGGCGACCTCTGCCAGCAGGGCGTCCACCCCGCCCCAGGCGTCGTTGAGCAGATCGGCGCCGACCAGGCAGGCCTCGCGTGCGACCTCGTGCCGCCACGTGTCGACGCTGATGATCAGATCGGGGTACCGCTTCCGGATCGCGGCGATGAGCGGAACCGTCCGGTCGATCTCGTCGGCGACGCCCACCTCGGCGCCGGGCGCGGCCTTGACCCCTCCGACGTCGATGATGTCGGCGCCCTCGGCGACGACCTCGTCGACGCGCGCGAGCGCCCGGTCGAAGGCGAACGTGGCCCCTCGGTCGTAGAAGGAGTCGGGTGTGCGGTTGACGATGGCCATGACGAGCAGGTCTCCACCGGCGAGCCGCTCACCGAACCTCACCGCGTCGCCTCGAGCCGCCTGCCGGCGTACGAGGGCTCGGAGACCGCCGGCGGACGCTCGGCCGTCGGCACCGGCCGGACCGTCCAGCCCGTGACCGGGTCGTACTGCCGCAGCGACGGGGAAAGGGCTCCGCCCGGGATCAGCGCGCCGCGGCGGTGGACGACCCCCAGCAGCTCGGCCGCCATCACGCCGAGGTCGCGGACCGGCTGGTTGCGATGCCCGCGCCGGCCCAGATCCACCTGCGCGAGTGCGTCCAGGCCGTGCCGCTCGAAGGTGTCGATCAGGGTGGCCAGTTCGACGCCGTACCCGACCGGGACCGGCAGTGTCTCCAGCAGGGACCGCCGTACGCCCCACTCACCGGCCAGCGGCTGGACCACCCCGGCCAGGCCGGGCCACAACAGGTTGAGCAACGGCCGGGCCACGAGTTCGGTCACCCTGCCGCCGTCCTCATCATCCGCGGATCCGGGCGGTGACAGCCGGTGGTAGTGCCCCTTCACCAGCAGCGTGTCCGGCTGGGAAAGGAGCGGTCCAAGCAGGCCGACCACGAACTGCGGCGACCAGACGGTCAGGTCGGCGTCGAGGAACACCAGGAGATCGCCGCTCGTCACGAAAAGCGACTTCCACAGCGCCTCCCCTTTTCCGGGGAAGGAGCCCGCCTCCGGCACGACGTCCACTGTGCGGTGGACGGTCGCTCCGGCGGCCGCGGCGGTGCGGGCGGTGTCGTCGTCGCTGTCGGAGTCCATGACGACGACTTCGTCGACCAGACCGGCTCCCTCGACCAGTTCCCCAAGGATGCGTCCGACGACCTGGCCGACCGTCGCCGCCTCGTTGCGCGCCGGAATCACCACCGTGACCGTCAGGCCCGAAGCCCTCTTGGCCGCCAGGACACGGTCGATCGGCCAGGCTTCGCTGCTCGAGGTCGACTGGCGGAACCATGAGGTCGAGATGTCCACGCAGCGCCTCCCTGGCATGTGGTAAGCCAAGGTTACAGTCGCGTTCCGGGCGTCGACACGGAGCCCTTTGAGCCGTCTGACAGACGTATGCCTGGTCAAGGGTGGTCCGCCACGCGGCTGCCGCCGGTCCCTCGCAAGGGACCGGCGGCAGGGCGGGACGGCCGTCAGGCGGCGTTGATCGCCACGTCGTCGAGGACGAAGCTGGTCTGGAGGCTGGAGTCCTCCGTCCCGGTGAAGGAGAGCGTGACGGTCTTGCCCGCGTAGGCGGAGGCGTCGAAGCTCTTCTGGACGTAGCCCGAACCGGCGTTGAGGTTCGAGTAGGTGGCGACGGTGTCACTGCCCATCTTGACGCTGAACTTGTCGTAGGCGGTGCCAGTGGTCGTCTCGTCGGTGTCGATGTGCAGGTAGAAGGTCAGGGTCGCCTTGCAGCCCGCCGGGATGGTCACCGACTGCGTGGCCGAGTCGGTGTGACTCGTCCCGTAGCCGTCGAACCAGGCGAAGTGCGACCCGGAGCGGGCGCTCTCACCGCTGCCGTTGGCCGAGACCACGCCGGACGTGGCCGTCCACGGTGACGTGCCGCTCTCGAACCCGCCGTTGGACACCTTGTCACCGGGCGAGGAGCAGCCGCCGCCGGGCGGGTTGACCGTCCACGTGAAGGTGGCCGTGCCAGTGAGGCCGGAGGTGTTCTTGGCGCTGACCGTGACGGTGCTGGAGCCGGCCGTCGTCGGGGTGCCGGAGATGACGCCACTGGAGGAGTTGATCGACAGCCCGGCCGGCAGCCCGGTCGCGCCGTAGGTCAGGGTCTGGCCCTTCGGGTCGCTGGCCTGCACGGCGACGTTCACCGCCGTGCCGACCGTGCTCACCTGGTCGCCGGGGCTGGTGACACGCGGGGCGTCGCCCTGGCCGGGGCACGTCCCCGGGACCGGGTCGGAGCCGGTGACGCTCACCGCCGCCCAGGCGGCGTTCACGGTGTTGTACTCGGTGCAGTGCGTGCCGTACAGGTCGGCGGCCGCCTTGAGCGAGTCGACGCGGGCGTCGGCGAAGTTCTCGTTGCTGTTGGCGTAGGACGCCAGGGCCTTGAACCAGATCTTGGCGGCCTTGTCGTTGCCGATGCCGGTGACCGTGGAGTTGTTGCAGGTCGGGCTGTTGCCGTAGCCGTGGTCGCCGCTGCCGACCGCGGTCAGGAAGAACCAGTGGTTCAGCGGGCCCATCGAGTAGTGCGGGTCCAGGTCGCCGTTGTCGCTGTCGTAGCAGTTGGGCGACTCGCCGTCGAGCGCCGGGTTGTACATGTACCGCAGCGGAGAGCCGTTCCCGAAGATGTCGATCAGCTCGCCCATCGTGTAGTCGGGCGTGTCCACCGGGTTGCCGGCGTAGAACTCCACCATCGTGCCGAAGATGTCGCTGGTGCCCTCGTTCATCCCGCCGGTCTCGCCGTTCTCCTCCCAGCCGACGAGGGCGCCGCTGACGCCGTGGCTCATCTCGTGCCCGGCGACGTCGATCTCGACCAGCGGCCTGGCGTTGCCCTCGCCGTCGCCGTAGGTCATCTGGCTGCCGTCCCAGAAGGCGTTGACGTAGGCGTTGCCGTAGTGGGTGCGGGACGGGACGCCCCGGCCGTCGCCGAAGATGCCGTTCCGGCCATGGACGTTCTTGAAGTAGTCGTACGTCATGGCGGCGCCGTAGTGCGCGTCGACGCCGGCTGAGGCAGGGTCGCTGTTGGACCCGTTTCCGAACGTGCCGGTGGAGTTGCTGAAGGTGGTGCCGGTCCCGGACGTGGCGTGGTTCAGGTTGGTGGTGTACCCGTTGCCGTGCGAGGGGTCCTTCATCGTCCAGGTGCTGCCGGACTGCGTCAGGTCGATGTTCACGGTGCCGACGTAGATGCCGCGCCCGGTGCCGCCGGTCGCCGCGGCCGCCCGGGGAGCCGCGCGTCCCGCGGTGCGGATGCCTGAGGGCGCGAAGGTGGAGACCTCGTCGCTGCTCTGCAGGATCTTGCCCTTCTGCGCGTCGACCAGCACGTGCAGCCTGCTCGGCGTCTGGTCGGCGCGCACACCGGACACGACGGTCTGCCACACCAGCGTGGCCGACCGGCCCTTCATCTTGATCGCCAGCTTGGGCTTCGAGACGGCCGAGACCGTGCCCTTGAGCTGACCGCGAGCGAGCTTGGCGGCCTCGCCCGCGCGCACCGAGGGCGTGGTCCGGATCGCGCCCGCGGTGTCGGACGCGGTCTCCAGCGTGCGGTAGGAGCCGTTCGGCCTGAGGTGCACGATGAGGTCTCCGCCGTAGACGGGGAGGCCCCGGTAGGTGCGGTCGAAGCGGACGTCGGCCGCACCGTCCCGGCTGACGGCGACGGACCGGGCCGTGAACCGCTGCCCGCTGACGTGGTGCGCGCGGCCCGGGTGCGCGGCGATGGCCTTCCGCGCACGGTCGACGGCCTTCTTGCGGACGGACGGTGACGGGTCGAGCGTGAAGGGCGCCTGTTTGAAGGCCGAGTGCCCGGACGGCTGGGGACGGGGTTCGGCCGCCTGGGTGGCCGCGGCCTGCGGGGCGACGGTGACGCCGGTCATGGCGATCAGTGCCGCCGCCGACGTGGCGATGGCGATGCTCCGTTGGGACATGGGGTGGATGTCCTTTCACCACTTAAGACGGGGGAGCCCGTGGTGACGGGGGTGGACGTCCGGACGCCGGCGGGGAACACCCTTCCACTGAGACTCCGACAAAGCCGTGCATCTCGGACAAGCGCGAGTGTGTGGATGTTCAGGGGGTTTAGAAAGCCTCACGAAGAACGCATAGGGATATCCCTATGCCTGCGAACGAGCCGCGCCGGGGCGCCACGGCACACGCGAATCCGCGGGTCAGCGGCCGGAGACCGCCAGGCGGGCGACGTCCACCCGGGAGCGGACGCCGAGCTTGCGGAACGTCCGGGTGAGGGCGGCCTCCACCGTCTTGATGCTGAGGAACAGCCGGGCGGCGATCTCCCGGTTGGTGGCGCCCTCGGCGACCAGCACGGCGACCTTGCGCTCGATGTCGGTGAGGATGCCGAGCGGGTCCTCGCCGGCGGACCGGCGGACCGGGCCGTCGTGGTCCACCCGCTGGAGTTCGGCCAGCGTCCGGGCCAGCCAGGGCCGGGCCTCGGTCTTGGCGAAGACGCCGCGGGCGCGCAGCAGGTCGGAGCGGCCTCGCTCCGGGTCGTCCAGCCGGGCGCGCAGCGAGCCCAGCTCCAGCCAGGCCCGGCCCTCTTCGAGTCGGTACGGGAGGGCCTGGAGCCGCTCCCCCGCGCGGCTGAGCCCGTCCAGCGCGGCGTCGCGGTCGCCTTGGGCCGCGCAGACGAGCGCGGCCGACCGGTCGAGCACGGCCAGGACACCCCGGCGTCCCAGCCTGCCTGCCTGCGCTCGGGCCTCGGCCAGCAGTTCGGCGGCCTCTCCGGGGCGGCCGACGCCGACGAGGGCGTCGGCGAGGTCCGCGTGCCAGCGGCGCACCGAGGGATCCGCGAGCCCCTGCTCGGTCTCCATGCGCCGGACCTCGTCCAGGATCCGCACCGCCGCGGTCGCGTCGCCCAGTTGCAGCCGCACCAGGCCCTCCGCGTGCAGCGCTCGCGGGAGGAACAGCAGGTCGCCGTCGCTCTCGCTGTGCTGCACCGCCTGTTCCGCCGCGGTCAGCGCCCGGTCGAGGTCGCCGCCTGCGGCTTCGGCCAGCGCGAGCGCGTACCAGGAGGGCCCCTGGCTCAGCCCGCAGTCCTCGGCCAGGCCGAGGCTCTGCCGCGCCAGGCTGAGCGCCTGCCGGCAGCGTCCCTGGAGGACCTCCACCTGGCTCATGCAGTACAGGGACAGGCACAGGCTCTCGACCACGCCGCGCTGGCGGACGCTGTAGATCAGCGCGCGCAGCTCGGCGCGTGCCTCGTTCAGCCGGTCGTGCATCAGGTGGTGGCGGTGCTTGAGGTGGATCGGGCCGTTGTGATGCCACATCACCTCGGGATCCTGCGGATCGGCCAGCGCCCTGCGGAGCGTGCGCTCGGCGTCGGGACGGCCCAGGAAGAACTCGATGTTCGCCTGCTTGCTCAGCGCGAACAGCTCGGTCCTCCGATCCCCCGCGAGGGCGGCCAGCTCCGCGGAACGGCGGGCGTGCACATGCGCGGCCGCCGCCGAACCCCGCACCATCCAGGCCCGCCAGCTCAGCCGGTAGTGCAGCGGGGCGAGCAGCGACGGCTCGCCCCGGGCGGCCTCCATCGCCTTGGGGAAGACCTCCTCCACCTCGGCCAGGGCCTGGCCGGACGAGTCCATGATCACCACCCAGGCCCGGACCCGGTCCCGCGGCACCGCCGTCCGCTCCAGGGCCTGCCGGGCGAGCCGCCTGGCCAGTTCGTAGTCGCCTGCGGCAACTGCGTCCTCGGCGGCGCGCAGCCGCCTGCCGACCGCGGCGTCCCGCTCGGACGCGGGAGTGTGATCGGCGGCCAGCTCGCCGAGATGGGCCGCCGTGGAGAGGCCGCCGCGGCGGCGGGCCACGGTGGCGGCCTCCTCCAGCGTCGCGGCGATCCGCCGGTCCCGTCCCGATGTCAGCTTGGCCAGGTGCAGGGCGCGCTCCACGGGATCGCGCACCGCCTCGGACAGCGCCTGGTGGGCCGCCTTGCGCTCGGTGGACTCGGCCTCGGCGTAGATCACCGCCGAGAGCAGCGGATGGGCGAAGCGGATCTGCCCGCCGGCGTCCACGTCGACGATGCCCCGGCGCTCGGCCTCCGCGAGGCCGGCGCGTCCCGTCCGGCGCAGCAGCTCGACCGACGGCCGGCTCGCGGCGGCCGCCATGAGCAGCGTTCCGCGGGTCTGGGAGGAAAGCGCGTCCATCCGTTTCCGGATCAGCACCGAAAGGCTCTGCGGAATGGGCAGCTCGCCGGTTCGCAGATCATCGCTGTCCAGAACACTGCGCGCCAGTTCCACCGCGAAGAACGGATTTCCGCCGCTCACCTCGTGTATCCGGACGAGCTGCGAGCGCGGCCAGGATCGGCCGAACCGGCCGCCCAGCAGGACCCCCAGTTCCGCCACCGGCATGGGCGGCACCCGGACCGTGAGCACCGGTTCCGGGCACAGGCCGGCCGCGTCCCCCCAATGGCCGCCCTGCCCGCCCCCGGACGGCTCCGGCCGGATGGAGGCGATCACCCGCAGCGGCAGCGCGAGCCGGGCCGCCCGCCGCGCCACGAAGGCCAGCAGCTCGCCGGTCGGACGGTCCAGCCACTGCGCGTCGTCGATCAGCACCAGGCCGGGCCGGTCGGCGCACAGCGTCCGGAAGGCGTGCAGGACGCCGAGCCTCAGGCACAGCAGGTCGCGTTCCCCCAGCGGGACGTCATGCAGGAGCAGCGCGGACCGCAGGGCATGGCTCTCCGGTCCCGGAAGGCGGTCGATGACCTCGTCCACGACCTGTGCGATGAGGTCGATGAGTCCGAGGAACGGCAGGTGATGCTCGGTCTCCGCCGGACCGCAGGCGAAGATCCGGTAGCCGGCCGCGGTGTGCTCGGCCGCCAGGGCGGACAACAGGGTGGACTTCCCGATCCCGACCGGGCCCGCCAGCAGGACACCGCCACCGCCGGCCGCAAGGTGGTCGCGCACCTCGCCGAGCACGCTCTCCCTGCCGGGCACAGGCGTGACGCGGACGCCGGCGCGGCGAACCCGCCCGTCGTCTGCCGCCAGGAAACGCGCCGGAAGGACGGCGCCCACGTTCTCCCTGGCCGGCCGGACCCCACGTGTCATCCGCATGGCCTCCGGACGCCCGCCTCGCCGTATGAACCCGCCTGCGGACGGTAAACCCTTCCGGATGCGCCGTCAAGATTTCGAAACCTCATTCCGAAAAGAATGGCGGTCGCCAATTTCTCCGCGTCGGCGGACGCCATTTCGCCGAAAAGACCCGTCATTCCCGGCGGACGAAGCCGTGCCGGGCGAGGAGGTCGGTGAACTGCCGGCCGGCCGCGGTGAGCTGCTTGCCCATGCCCCGGCATGCCTCGCAGCGGTCCTTCTCCGGCGCGGACGGGCGGGCCTTCATGTGATCGTCGATGGCGCGTTCCACGGCGGTCACGATGGCGGGCTCCGCCGTGGCGCGCTCCGGGACGGTGACGGGAGCGGAGCCCGGCGTGGGACGCAGTTCGTGGGCGCGGCGCGCGGCCTGGGCGACGGCGATCAGCTCGCCGGCGCGCCGGTGCCATTCGAGCCAGCGCTCGTTCGGTGTGCTGCCCGTCCCCCCGCACACCGAGCAGTCGTCCTCCAGCGCCTGCAGAAGCCGCGCCCACTGCCCGGCGCCGCCGGGCCGGTCAGCCACCGTTGCCACCCTGAGCGGGTTTCACGAATCCCTGTCCATTCCCAGTCCCAACGTCTCGGATCCCACAGGGCCCCCGCTTCCTCGTACGCGCGCTGGTCCCGGCTGGTTCGGACCGTCCGCGAATGCACCGGAACCTGCCGGTGCCTGCCACGCAGCCCCGGGGCGGATGTTTGCGTTAACTAGCCACCCCGTCAACGACCGTCGCGGCAGGGCGTCGGCTCGATGTCGTTATCCCTGGTCAGAGGGTTTCTCGCAGATGAGGGTGCACAGAGTGTTGACGTGCGGAGTGATAACGCTAACAATCGTGAGGCGAGTTCGCCCTGGCGGGTGGTCACGGTTGTGACGCGGCGCACAGCGAGCTCTTGACATGGAAGTGTGACCGGTAACAGTGTGTCCCGGGACACCCGGCACCCACCCCTGAGGTGAGACGTGAAGCGTAGGAAGCTCGTCAGCCTGACGCTGGGCCTCGGCCTCGCGTTCGGCATGACCGCATGCGGATCGGCGGAGAAGACCGTCGACAAGAACAAGGCCGAGAACAAGTCGGCGGCGGGCGCCCTCGTCGGCGTCACGATGCCGACCCGCTCGTCGGAGCGCTGGATCCACGACGGCGACAACGTGAAGAAGCAGCTGGAGCAGCTCGGCTACAAGGTCGACCTCCAGTACGCCGAGAACGACATCCCGACCCAGGCGAACCAGATCGACAACCAGATCACCAAGGGCGCCCGGCTGCTGATCGTCGCGTCGATCGACGGGACGGCCCTCACGACGCAGCTGCAGACGGCGGCCGACAAGGGCATCCGGGTCATCTCCTACGACCGGCTGATCCGCAACTCCCCGAACGTCGACTACTACGCGACGTTCGACAACTACAAGGTCGGCGTCCAGCAGGCGACGTCGCTGCTGGTCGGGCTCGGGCTGAAGAAGGAGGACGGCTCGGAGGGCACGGCGAAGGGCCCGTTCAACATCGAGCTGTTCGCCGGCTCGCCGGACGACAACAACGCGACGTTCTTCTACAACGGCGCGATGGACACCCTGAAGCCGTACCTCGACAAGAAGGCCCTCGTCATCAAGAGCGGCCAGAAGGACTTCAAGACCATCGCGACGCTGCGCTGGGAACCGGAGCGGGCGCAGAAGCGCATGGAAGACCTCATCACCCGCTCCTACGGCGGCGGGACGAAGGTGCAGGGCGTCCTGTCCCCGTACGACGGCCTCTCGATCGGCATCCTGTCGGCGCTGAAGTCCAGCGGCTACGGGACCCCGGGCCAGCCCTACCCGATCGTGACCGGGCAGGACGCGGAGGTCGCCTCGGTCAAGTCGATCATCGCGGGTGAGCAGTACTCGACCATCTACAAGGACACGCGGCAGCTCGCCACGGTCACGGTGAAGATGGCGGACACGGTCCTGAAGGGCGGCAAGCCCGAGGTCAACAACACCAAGGACTACAACAACGGCGTGAAGGTCGTGCCGTCCTACCTGCTGAACCCCGTGATCGTCAACAAGGGCAACTACAAGCAGCAGCTCATCGACACCGGTTACTACACCGAGAGCCAGCTGAAGTAGCGCCTCGCGGGCGGGCGCTCGTGCCGGCGCCCGCCCGCTTCCCTGAGGAGGACCATGACCGACGCGATACTGCGGATGCGCGGCATCACCAAGACATTCCCCGCGGTCAAGGCCCTCCAGGACGTGAACCTGGAGGTGCGGCGGGGTGAGATCCACGCGATCTGCGGCGAGAACGGGGCCGGCAAGTCGACGCTGATGAAGGTGCTGTCCGGCGTGTACCCGCACGGCGACTACAGCGGCGACATCGAGTTCGACGGCGAGCCGTGCCGGTTCTCCGGCATCCGCGACAGCGAGCAGCGCGGGATCGTCATCATCCACCAGGAGCTGGCGCTCAGCCCGCACCTGTCGATCGCCGAGAACATCTACCTCGGCAACGAGCGCCGGGGACGGTTCGGGCTCATCGACTGGAACCGGACGAACGCCGACGCAGCGGACCTGCTGAAGCGGGTCGGGCTGCACGAGAACCCGGTCACGCCGGCGATGGACCTCGGCGTCGGCAAGCAGCAGCTCGTGGAGATCGCCAAGGCGCTCTCCAAGCGGGTGAAGCTGCTGATCCTGGACGAGCCCACCGCCGCGCTCAACGACGCCGACTCCGAGCATCTGCTCGACCTGCTGCGCGGCCTGCGCGACGAGGGCATCACCTGCGTGATCATCTCGCACAAGCTGAACGAGATCCGTGCGATCGCCGACTCGACCACGATCCTGCGGGACGGCCGGACGATCGAGACGCTCGACATGAGCGGCGACGTGTCCGAGGACCGCATCATCTCCGGCATGGTCGGCCGCGACCTGGAGCACCGGTTCCCCGACCACGTCCCCGAGATCGGCGACGAGGTGCTGCGGATCGAGGACTGGACCGTCCACTCCCCCACCCAGCGCGGCCGGACCGTCGTGCACGGCGCCGCCCTGACGCTGCGCCGCGGCGAGATCGTCGGGCTCGCGGGCCTGATGGGCGCCGGGCGGACCGAGCTCGCGATGAGCGTGTTCGGCCGCAGCTACGGCATCGGGATCACCGGCCGGATCTACAAGGACGGCAAGGAGATCGCGATCCGGACCGTCACCGACGCGATCCGGCACGGGCTCGCCTACGCGACCGAGGACCGCAAGAAGTACGGCCTGAACCTCATCGAGGACATCAAGCGCAACGTCTCCGCGGCCGGGCTGCGCGGCCTCGCCAAGGCGGGCTGGGTGGACGACAACCGCGAGTACGAGGTCGCCGAGCGGTTCCGCAAGGAGATGAACATCAAGGCGCCGAGCGTCATGTCGGTGACCGGCCAGCTGAGCGGCGGCAACCAGCAGAAGGTCGTGCTGTCGAAGTGGATGTTCACCGACGCCGACGTCCTGATCCTGGACGAGCCGACGCGCGGCATCGACGTCGGCGCCAAGTACGAGATCTATTCGATCATCAACCGGATGGCCGACCAGGGCCGGGCGGTGCTGGTGATCTCCTCCGAGCTGCCCGAGCTGATCGGGATCTGCGACCGCGTGTACGCGATGGCGGGCGGGCGGATCACCGGTGAGGTGAGCCGGGCGGAGGCGACGCCGGAACGGCTCATGCAGTACATGACACAGACCGAGGAGACCAGAACATGAGCAGCGTGGCGCCGGCCGACCAGGCCGTGACCCCGCCTCCGGCGGAGCGGCCGGCCCCGGGCCGGGCCCTGCCGGTCAACCTGCGGCAGAGCGGGATCTACATCGCGTTCGCCCTGATCGTGGCGCTGTTCGCGGTGCTCACCGAGGGGCGGCTGCTGTCGCCGGAGAACATCTCCAACATCATCGTCCAGAACTCCTACATCCTGATCCTGTCGATCGGGATGATCCTGATCATCATCGGCGGGCACATCGACCTGTCGGTGGGATCGGTGGTGGCCGTCACGGGCGCCATCTCGGCCGTGCTGATGGTGAACCACAACGTGCCATGGCCGCTGGCGGTGCTGCTGACGATCCTCGCCGGTGCCGCGATCGGCGCCTGGCAGGGGTACTGGATCGCCTACTTCGAGATACCGGCGTTCATCGTCACGCTGGCCGGGATGCTGGTGTTCCGGGCGCTGACCCTGACCGTCCTCGGCAACCAGGGCATCGGACCGTTCCCGGAGCAGGTGCGGACGATCGCGAACGGGTTCCTGTCCGGCTACCTCGGCAACATCGCGCTCGGGCCGCTCGGCGGCGCCGACCTGTTCACGCTGCTGGTCGCGATCGCGCTGGTCGGCGGGTACGTCGCGATGGGATGGCGGAACCGGCAGGGACGCATCGGCTACGGGCAGAAGGTCGAGCCGCTCGTCGTGTTCGCGCTGAAGAACGCCCTCGCCGTCATGGTCGTCATGTTCATCGCCGTGCAGCTCGCGCGGTTCAAGAACATGCCGTGGGTGCTCGTCCTGCTGGGCGTGCTCATCCTCGGCTACACGCTGGTGACCAACCGGGCCGTGTTCGGACGGCACGTCTACGCGCTCGGCGGCAACCCGCTCGCGGCCAAGCTGTCCGGCATCAAGGTCAAGTCCGTCTCGTTCTGGCTGTTCGTCAACATGGGCGTGCTCGCGTCCATCGCGGGCATCGTGTTCGCCGGGCGCCTCAACCAGGCCGGCCCGACCGCCGGGACGAACTTCGAGCTGGACTCGATCGCGGCTGCGTTCATCGGCGGCGCGGCCGTGCAGGGCGGGGTCGGCAAGGTGATCGGCGCGATCACCGGCGGCCTGATCATGGGCGTGATCAACAACGGCATGTCGCTGCTCGGCGCGCCGAGCGAGCGGGTCATGCTGATCAAGGGTCTGGTGCTGCTCGCGGCGGTCGCGTTCGACATCTGGGCGAAGCGGCGCAGCGGGACGGCGCGCTGACCGGCAATCCCCCGCCCCGGGGACCGGGGCGGGGTATGTTCCGGGGTGACATGACCACCACACCACCCGCCCGGCCCGGGCTGCGCGATGTCGCCCGGCTCGCAGGGGTCTCCCACCAGACCGTGTCGCGGGTGTTCAAGAACCATCCGATGGTCAGCCCGAAGACCCGGGACCGGGTGCTGGCCGCCGCGGCTCAGCTGGACTTCCGGCCGAACGCGGCGGCCCGGGCCCTCGCCACCGGGCGGTCCCGGACGCTCGGCGTCCTCAGCTTCGACACGGCGCTGTTCGGCCCGGCGTCCATCATCGCGGCGATCGAGCGGAACGCCAGCGCCGCCGAATTCTTCACCAGCGTCGCCAGCCTGGAGTCACCGGGCCACGGCGCGGTCGCGGGAGCGGTGGAGCGGTTCCGCGACCAGGGCGTGGACGGGATCATCATGATTCCCGGGCACGTCCCGGTGGAGGCGGCGCTGCGCCATCTGCCGGACGATCTGCCGACCGTCCTGCTGGGGCCGGAGGCGGCGGTGCCGACCGTGTCGGCCGACCACTACCTGGCCCCGCGCGAGGCGACCCGGTACCTGCTGGAGCTCGGGCACCGGACCGTCCACCACCTGCCGGGGCCGGCCGACTGGTCGGAGGCGAACGAGCGGACCCGCGGCTGGCGGGACGCCCTCGCCGAGGCCGGCGCGGACGTCCCCTGCTGCGCGCCCGGCGACTGGAGCGCCCGGTCCGGCTACGAGCGGGGCCGCGTCCTCGCCGCGGACCGGGACGTGACGGCCGTGTTCGCGGCGAACGACCAGATCGCGCTCGGGCTGCTGTGGGCGATCCACGAGAGCGGCCGCCGGGTGCCGGACGACGTCAGCGTCATCGGCTTCGACGACATCCCGGAGGCGGCGTTCCTCACCCCGCCGCTCACCACCGTCCGGCAGGACTTCACCGCCCTCGGCCGGCACTGCGTCGAGCTGCTGATCGCGCAGTTCACCGCGGGCGGGGCCGCCCCGGACACGCCGAAGCTGGTGCCGAGCCAGCTGATCGTCCGGCGCAGCACCGCCCCGGCCCGTTGACGATCATCGCGGCGGCGCTGTCAGCACCTGCACCAGGGTGCGGTGCAGCCAGGCGCGGTATTGCCCGGGTGCCCATCCCGTAGTGCGTCGCAGTAGCAGGTAGGTTTCCGCCTGCCCCGCCAGCGCCACCGTCTCCTCCTGCCACGCCGGGTCTGCCGTCTCGGTGAGCAGGCCATCGGTGCGGGCGCTCCGGACGAATCGGTGCAGCAGCTCGCGGGTGTCGGCGCGGCCGGCCTGGAAGGCCTCCGCCAGCTCGGGTTCTGTGGCCTGAGCCTGGAGCACCACGTCGAACAGATCGGCGGCGCGTTCCATCAGGCCGGTGGTCCCTTCGACCAGCGCCTCGATCCGGTCGGCGAGGGTCCGGCCCGTGAGGGCCGCCTGGTACCAGTCCCTTTCGGCGACCGCTCGTTCCGCGGTGTCCCCCGCCACGGCCACATCGACCACGTGTCGCAGCAGTGCCGCCTTGGTGCCGAACCGGACGTAGACGGTCCGGTGTCCGACCTCGGCGTGGTCCGCGACCGCGGTCAACGTCGTCGCGTGGTAGCCGTCGCGGACGAACAGCGCCCGCGCGGCGCGGAGGATGCGCCGTTCGGTCTCGGCCACCCTGGCGGCGCGAAGTCCCTTGACAAGCTCGTTCATTCGATGCAGTCTAACTGTAATGATGCAGTCCCACTGCAATTCGAGGGAAGAATTCCATGAACACCGACGACGCTCCTGCTCTGGACGGGGTGCACCACCTGAAGTTACCTGTCGGTGACATCGAGCGCTCGCGCTCGTGGTACGCATCCCGGCTCGGCTACGTGCCGGTGATCGAGTTCACCAAGGACGGCCGGACGACCGGGATCACCATGGCCCACCCGAACGGCGGGCCGGTGATCGGATTCGTCCTCGATCCCGAACGCGCCCAGCGGGCGAGCGGCTTCGACTACTTCGCGATCGGGGTGCCGGGCAAGGCGGAGCTCGAGGCTCTGGCCGCTCGGCTCGCCGCACTCGGCGACGAGCACGCCGGGGTCCACTTCGCCACCATCGGCTGGATCCTGCCCGGCACGTACGACCCCGACGGGCACGAGGTCCGCTTCTACACCACCGACCACCACACCCCGATTCCCGCCGGCGGCACGCCCCTGGTGGTGGACGACCCGGTCGGCACCGAAGCCGAGCGCAGGCGGACCCACCGGGCGCGCGGCGCCGACGATCCCGGCACGGCCCGGAGCACCAGGTCAGATGATCAGCCGTAATGTCCCCGGCGGCGATGGAGGAATCCCGGTGGCCAGTCCGCAACAGCGTCAAGGCGGCCTCGGGCCGGTCCTGCCGGCAATGCTCGGTGCGCTCTGCTGCTCGATCGTCGGCACACTGATCACCACCTCGCTGCACCTGTCGCCCACCACCCGGATGGCCGCCGCCGCCGGGGGCGCGGCACTCGCGCCGATGATCGCCACCGTCGGCCGGCTGCACCGGCTGCGCATCGGCGCCGGCCTGATGATCACCATCGTCGCGCTGGCCGTCACCTACGGCGGGTTCACCATCGTCGACAGCGCCACCGGGCGCACCGACCCGCACCTGCCGCTTCCCCCGGTCGGCGGCACCGGCCGCCTCGGCGAGTTCAGCGGCAACCCCACCAGGACCGGCCTGCACATCAAGGCGGAGCCCGCACCGCTGGAACTGGACTGCGACGACACGGCAACGGCATGTGAGGGGACGGTGCGCGTGTCCAACGCCGGGACCCTGCCGCTGCGGATCGGCGCGATCGAACTCCAAGGACCCGCCGCCGCTGCCTACAGCCACACCGGCTGCGAACACCAGACCCTTGCCGTCCACGGCGACTCCTGCCGGATCACCGTCAGAAGGCGGACGGCCACCGCCGGCACCGCCCGCCTGATCATCCACCAGAACCTCCCCGGACCGCCCACCGAGGTCGACCTGAGCAGCGGGCAGACGGGCGGCGGGGAGGTCACCGGGCCGGTGAGCCTGACCGCGTGCGAGACCCCGGCCGACGGCGTGGCCTGCCCGATCAAGGGCACAGGGTTCAAGCCCGGCGAGATCGTCGAGCTGACCTACACCTGGCCGCTGGGCGCACGCAGCCGCTACCAGCTCACCACCTCGGGCGACGGAGGCTTCGAACACCAGCTCCTGCGTGCTTCGCCGCCCGGAACGGTCGAGGTCGGCGCCGTCGGCCGGACATCAGGCCGCACCGCGGCGACCAGCTACCTCATCTCCGGCTCCACCCGCCCGCAGTAAGGCGGCGGGCCGCACTCTGGGCGCGAAACGCCGCAGGTCAGCGGAGGGCGCGGAGGCGGTGCATGATCGCGCCGTCGGCGAAGTGGTCGTGCAGCGATCCGTAGATCTCGTAGAGGGCGTCGTAGGCGTCGGCGCGGTCCCGGTCGGGGACGTAGGCGGACGGCACGCGGCGGCCCATCGCGGCGGCGGCCGAGGTGATGTCGGGGTGCGCGCCGGCGGCGACCGCGGCGTGGATCGCGGCGCCGAGCGCCGGCCCCTGCGCCGAACCGATCAGCGAGAGCGGGCGCCGCAGGACGTCGGCGTACACCTGCATCAGGAACGCGTTCTTCATCAGCCCGCCCGCGACGACGAACTCCTCGACGGGGACGCCCGACGCCTCGAACGTCTCCACGATCTTGCGTGCGCCGAACGCGGTGGACTCGATGAGCGCGCGGTAGACGTCCTCCGGCCTGGTCGCGAGGGTCTGCCCGACGATCAGGCCGGACAGGTCGTGGTCGACGAGCACCGACCGGTTCCCGTTGTGCCAGTCGAGCGCGACGAGCCCGTGCCGTCCGACCGGCTGCGCCTCGGCGAGCGCGGTGAGGTGCTCGTGGACGGTCAGCCCGGCGGCCGCCGCGACCTGGTTGTACTGCGCGGGAACGCAGTTGTCGACGAACCACGCGAAGATGTCGCCGACGCCGGACTGCCCCGCCTCGTAGCCCCACAGGCCGGGCACGATGCCGTCCGCGACGACGCCGCACATGCCGGGGACCTCGGCGAGCAGGTCCGCCGACATGACATGGCACGTGGACGTGCCCATGATCGCGACCATCTGGCCGGGCCGGACGGCGTCGGCCGCGGCGGCGGTGACGTGGGCGTCGACGTTGCCGACCGCGACCGCGATGCCCTCGGGCAGGCCGGTCCACGTGGCGGCCCGCGCGGTCAGGGCGCCGGCCCGGCCGCCGAGCGGCTCCAGGTCGTGGCCCAGCTTGGCGGGGAAGTCGGCGAAGCCGGGGTGGAGCGCGGCCAGGAACTCGCGGGACGGATAGCTCCCGTCCTGGTAGATGCCCTTGTAGCCGGCCGTGCAGATGTTGCGCGACTCCCGCCCGGTGAGCTGCCAGACGATCCAGTCGGCGGCCTCGATCCAGCGCTCGGCCGCGGCGTACAGCTCGGGATCCTGTTCGAGCAGCTGCAGGGCCTTCGCGAACTCCCACTCCGAGGAGATCTTGCCGCCGTAGCGGCGCAGCCACGGCTCGCCGCGCTCGGCCGCCAGTGCGTTGATCCGGTCCGCCTGGGGCTGCGCGGCGTGGTGCTTCCACAGCTTCGGCCAGGCATGCGGCCGCGTCGGGTGCAGGTCGGACAGGGGCGTCCCGTCCGCGGTCACCGGCAGGACCGTGCAGGCGGTGAAGTCGGTGCCGATGCCGATGACCTGCGACGCCTTCACCCCGGCGACGGCCAGCGCCTTCGGGACGGCGAAGCGCAGCACGTCCAGCCAGTCGTGGGGCGCCTGGAGCGCCCAGTCGGGGCCGAGTTCGCCGCCGCCCGGCAGCTCCGTGTCGATGACCCCGTGGTCGTACTCGTGCACGCCGTCGCCGACCTCGGCGCCGTCCCGGACGCGGACGAGCACCGCCCGGCCCGACAGCGTTCCGAAGTCGACGCCGACGACGTACCGCTCGTCCGCGCTCATCAGGCTCCTCCCTACAGCCCCTGGGCCAGGCGATGGTACGCCTGGTTCCAGCGGATCTCCTTGGTGAACTGCCGCATCGTGGTGCCGGCGTCGATGGTGAGCAGCTCGACCCCCGCCATTTCGGCGAGATCGTCCAGTTCCTCCGTGCCGAGCGCCGCGGACAGGACGGTGTGGTGCGGCGCGCCCGCCGTCAGCCACGCCTCGGTGGACGTGCGCAGGTCGGGCAGCGGGCGCCACACCGCGCGCGCGACCGGCAGCATCGGCAGCGGCTCCGGCGGGGCGACGACCTCGATCTCGTTCGCGACGAGCCGGAACCGGTCCCCCATGTCGGCGAGGCCCACCACGACGGCCGGGCCGGGCACGGCGTCGAACACCAGGCGCACCGGGTCCTCGCGCCCGCCGATGCCGAGCGGGTGGATCTCCAGCGCGGGACGTCCGGCCGCGATGGACGGGCAGACCTCCAGCATGTGCGCGCCGAGGATCAGCTCGTTGCCGGGTTCCAGGTGGTAGGTGTAGTCCTCCATGAACGAGGTGCCGCCCGCCAGGCCGGACGACGCGGCCTTCAGCGTGCGCAGCAGCGTCGCGGTCTTCCAGTCGCCCTCGCCGCCGAACCCGTAGCCGTCCGCCATCAGCCGCTGGACGGCCAGGCCGGGCAGCTGCCGGAGCCCGCCGAGGTCCTCGAAGTTCGTGGTGAACGCCTTGAAGCCGCCCTCGTCCAGGAACGTCCGCAGCCCCAGCTCGATCCGGGCGCCGTAGCGGAGGGACTCGTGGCGCTCGCCGGCCGTCCGCAGCTCCGGGACGACGTCGTAGCGGTCCTCGTACTCCTTCACCAGCTCGGTGACGGCCTCGTCCGGGACGGCGTCCACCACGTCAACCAGGTCGTTCACGCCGTAGGTGTTGACGGAGACGCCGAACCGGAGCTGCGCCTCGACCTTGTCGCCCTCGGTGACCGCGACGTCCCGCATGTTGTCGCCGAACCGGGCCAGTTTCAGCGTGCGCAGCTCGTGGTGGCCGGCAGCGGCCCGCGCCCAGGACGAGACGCGCGCGCCGACCGCCGGGTCGCTGACATGCCCGGCGACGGTCTTGCGGGCGACGCCGAGCCGCGACTGGATGTAGCCGAACTCCCGGTCGCCGTGCGCGGCCTGGTTGAGGTTCATGAAGTCCATGTCGATCGAATGCCAGGGCAGACCGACGTTCGCCTGCGTGTGCAGGTGCAGCAGCGGTTTGGTCAGCGCGTCCAGGCCGGCGATCCACATCTTCGCCGGGGAGAACGTGTGCATCCACGCGATGACGCCGATGCAGGAGTCGTCGGCGCCCGCGTCCACGCACATGCGGCGGATCGCGGCCGCGTCGGTCAGGACCGGCTTCCACTTCAGCGCCACGGGCAGCGCCTCGCCGAGCCGCGCGGCGATGGCCTGGGACTGCTCGGCGACCTGCTGCAGCGTGTCCTCGCCGTAGAGGCCCTGGCTGCCGGTGAGGAACCAGATCTCGCGATTCGGAAAGCTCATTGCCGGCCCTTCTGCCCGTAGACGTTCTGGTAGCGGTCGTACAGCAGGTCGATGTCGCCCGCGTCGATCGGCAGCGGGTCGCCGAGCTGGCGCGACACGTGGACCGTCCTCGCGACGTCCTCGCACATCACGGCCGCCTTGACCGCCGCGCGGGCGCCGGCGCCGATCGTGAAGACCCCGTGGTTGCGCATGAGGACGGCGGGGCTGCGGTGCCCGTCCAGCGTCTCCACGATGCCGCGGCCGATGTCGTCGCCGCCGATGAGCGCGAACGGGCCCACGGGGATCTCCCCGCCGAACTCGTCCGCCATCGCCGTCAGCACGCACGGGATCGGCTCGTTCCGCGCCGCCCACGCGGTCGCATAGGTCGAATGCGTGTGCACGACCCCGCCGACGTCCGGCCGGTGCCGGTACACGTAGGCGTGCGCGTACACGTCGCTCGACGGCGTGAGCGGCGACTCCCCGATCGGCTCGCCCTCCAGGTCGCACAGCACCATCGACTCGGGGGCGAGGTCCTCGTACGGGACGCCGCTGGGCTTGATCAGGAAGCTGTCCTCGCCGACGCGGGCGGACACGTTGCCGGCCGTCCACGCGACCAGCCCGCCGTCCACGAGCATCCGGTGCAGGACGGCGAGCTCGGCGCGGAGCACCGCGGTCCCGTCGGCGGGCACGGGTCGGCTTCCGGGCGAAGCCCCGGAGGTCCGGGGGGCCGCCCTCGGGGGGGACTCTGACATGTGCGCTCCTCTGTTAGCGCTAACATCACCGACGTGACGACGATGGGCTCTCTGGACTGATCAGGGGGTCAGGAGCGGCGGCGGACTCCGGTGCTCTCCCGGACGACGAGCTCCGGTTCGACGACACGGCGCGTCCGGGCCGCCGCGCCTCCTCCGATCCGGTCGAGCAGCAGGTCGAAAGCGCGCCGCCCCACCTCCGCGAAGTTCTGCCGGACGGTGGTCAGCGGCGGCGGGAAGTAGGCGGCCTCCGGGACGTCGTCGAAGCCGACGACGCTGACGTCGCCGGGCACGTCCCGGCCGGCCTCGCGCAGCGCGCGCAGCAGGCCGAGCGCCATCGCGTCGTTGGCCGCGAACACCGCGGTGACCTCGGGGTCCGCGGCGATCTGCCGGCCGAGCTCGTACCCGGACCGGGCACTCCAGTCGCCCGCCGCCGGATCCGGGAGCCCGTGCCCCGCGGCCTCCAGCGCGGCCCGCCATCCGTCCAGCCGGCCGCGCGCGTCCACCCAGTCGGACGGACCGGCGAGATGCAGGACGGACTCGTGACCGAGGCTGAGCAGGTGCCGGACGGCGCGCTCCGCGCCCGCCCGGTGGTCGACCGCCACGGCCGGGAACGGCACGTCGGTGCCCGCGCCGACCGCGACGAGCGGGGTGTCGGAGGGCAGTTCCTTCAGCCCGTCGGCGGCCGACTCGTGCGGGGCGACGACCATGATCCCGTCCGCGGACTGGGCGCGCAGCCGCTCGACGCCCTCCCCGATCGACCGCCGGTTCAGCGAGCTCAGGCTGACGATGCTGACGGTGTAGCCGTGCTCGCGGGCGGCCTGCTCGATGCTGAACAGCGTGGACGCCGGCCCGTACAGCGTGGTGTCGAAACTGACCACGCCGAGCACCCCCGACCGCCCGGTGGCCAGCACCCGCGCCGCCGAGTTCGGCCGGTAGTCGAGCGCCTGCACCGCCGCCATCACCCGGGCGCGCGTCTGCGGCCGCACCTTCTCCGGCGTGTTGAGGACGCGCGACACGGTCATCGCCGAGACACCGGCCATCGCGGCCACGTCCTCCATCACCGCCAGCCGCCGGCCGTCGGGCGCCTCCGGTGAATCGGCGGCCACATCGCCTCCCCGAGCATGTCTCACCATCGTTACGCCCCGAATGTTTGCGCTAACTCCCGCAAATGTCAACAGGTGGTCACGGGCCCCACCGGGGCCGTCGCACCGTGCCGCCCGTGCAGCGTGCCCTGGAGGTACGTGGTGCGAGGGCGGGGAGGCGCCCTCGTGCGGGCGGCGCCCGCGCAGTAACCTCCCGGTTACCTGTGCGCCGACGAACCGGGAGAGCACCGATGGGCGAGCTGAGCGCAGCGGAGACCGTCCGCGCCGCCGACAAGATCATTCACGACGTGGGGTCGAGGTGGATGCTGTCCGGGGCGACGGCGAGGCACGGTCAGGAGCACGGGTTCGAGAACCCGTTCGCGTACTACTTCGCCGGCCGCGGCGGGGTGCTGGGGGACGTCGACGCCAGTGTGGTCGCGGCGGCCCTGGGCTGGTTCGAGCCCGCGTTCGTGCGGGCCCAGTGGGACGAGGGGGTCGCGGTCGCCGGGGCGCGCGAGGCGACCCGGCGGTATGCGCTGGGGTGCGCGGCCTGGGGCGAGGCCCGGCTGCCGGACGACCCGCGCCTGTCCGAGCTCGCCGGGCGCGTCGCCAAGGTGGCGGAGGGGTCGGCGCTGCCGGTGTTCTGCGGCTGGCGCGCCGAGCCGCTGCCGGAGGCCGGGCCCGCCCGGCTGATGCAGCTGGTGCAGGTGCTGCGGGAACTGCGCGGCGGCCTGCATCTCGTCGCGACGACCGCGGTCGGCCTGTCCCCGCTGGAGGCGATCCTGACGCAGGACGGGCCTGACACCGCCCGCTTCTTCGGGTGGCAGGGCGATTTCCCCGAGTGCGGCGCGCTCAAGCCGCGCCGCGTCGAGGCCGAGGAGATCACCGACCGGCTCTCCGCCGCCGTGTACGAGCGGGCGCTCTCGCCGTCCGAGCGCGCCGAGTTCGCCGAGCGGGTGGGCGCGCTGGGGTCGTCCGTCCTCGGCTGAGCCGTCCTCCCAGGCCGCAGCACCGGGTTGTCGGCCGGGCACAAGAGCGGGCCGGAGATTATGCAAATGAACAACTGTCGTAAGCAGAACGACAGGTTCATTGTTGCCCCGTAACCGATCACGTCCGGAAGGAGAGCGTGATGGGGCGGCGGATACTCCCCCTTGCGGTCATCGCGGCGTCGACGCTGGTCGTCGGGGCGGCGGCGGTGCCGGTGGGCGCGCGTGAGGCCGGCCGGACCGAGACGCTCGTCGCGTCCGGCTCGCCGGTCACCGACGTCAGCGAGTCGGTGGTGCGGGTCAGGGTGCCCCTCCCGGCGTCGGCCGGTCCACACCCGGAGGCCTGCGACTGGCTGTCCTACCTGCGGTTCCGGCACAAGGACGGACCTGCCGACGCGGCCCGGGCGGACAGGATCCTCGTCGCGCAGCCCGGCATCCTGGAGGGCGCGGGCGCGTTCGACAGCGTCGCCCGGAACACGGTCTCGGCCGCGGCGAAGAGCGGCAGGCACATCGAGTTCTGGGCGCTCGACCGGCGTTCCAACTGCCTTGAGGACGCCACCGGCCTCCAAGCGGGCCTGAAGGCGAAGGACGCCCACCTCGCGGTGGACTACTACTACCGGCAGAAACCGGTGGACGGCCGGACGTTCGCCGGATACCAGACCAACGACCAGGTGAAGTGGCTGCAGAACGTCGGGCTGGAGCAGACCGTCCGCGACCAGTACGACCTGATGGTCAGGGAGCTTCCGGACCGGGCCGCGCGCAAGCGGAAGATGCTGTGCGGAGGCCATTCCCTCGGCGGCGTCCTGACGGCGTACTTCGCCGAATGGGACTTCGACGGCGACCACTCCACCACGGACGACGCCGGGTACAACCAGTGCTCCGGCTATTTCGCGCTGGACACCCGGATCGCGACCGGGCTGCCCGGACTCGGCGGGGAGGTCCCCGAGGACTGGGTCCCCCTGGTGCGGTTCGGCGCGGGCGCGGTCCAGGCCGGGCTGGAGACCGGGGTCGTCCCGCGGGCGCTGTCGGCCCCGGCGGTGATCAACACCGAGACGATGAACCTGCTCGGCATCGCCGGGCTGGCCGCGAACCTCGCCCCGGGCGGCGTCTCGGACCTCGCGGACTACGTGCCGTCGTCGTTCAACACCGACTCGACGTACCGGGTGCTGTTCTCCAAGGACTACCCGACCTTCCTCAAGGGCTCCCCCACGGTGCGGGACTTCCGGATCACCAACGCCGCCGCGCTCGGCGGGCTGCTGGACGACAACTCCGAACCGCTCGCGTTCATGCAGTCCAGCGTCGGGTTCTGGGACGGCGGGATGATCGTCGACAAGGAGTTCCCGGCGCCGACCGATCTGGAAAAGATCGGGCTCGGCGGCCTGACCAGGCTGCTCGGCAAGGAGAAGAAGGCGATACCCGACGAGCCGAGCGGCCCGCTCTACACCTGGCGGAACTTCGACCGCGTCGGCGCGCCCGACGACCCCGTCCACAAGTCCAAGGACGGCACGCCGTTCACGTCCGCGGGCAAGGAGGTCACCGACATCGGCGAGCTGGCCCGCAGCCTGTCGGAGCACCCGCTCGACTTCACCGAGCACTACTTCCCCACGAAGATGGTCACCGACATCGCGCTGGCCGAGTCCCCGGGCATCGCGGACGACGCCGTCCACGAGAACGGCATCACCGCGAACCCGACGCTCAACCTGGAGGCGGGCGACGGCCTCGGTTTCGGCGACCCGCAGCCCGGCGACATCGTCGCGGCCGGCTACCAGCACCTGGACGTGCTGACGGCCTCCGCCGTCCAGAACGACGGGAAGCCGGAGCCGATCTCCACGAACCTGGCCGCCTTCGCCGCCGGATGACGCTCGTGCGCGCGCTTCACGACCGGAGCGCGCGCACGGCGCCCTCTTCGGGGACGGGGACGGGCCTCCGGCGCGGGACCGCGGCGGAGGTCACGGCCAGCGCGGCGAGGGAGAGCCCGGCGGCGGCGAACCCCAGCCACCGCAGCCCGCCCGCCGCGACGAGCCCGCCGCCGAGCGCCGACCCGGCCGCGATCCCGATGTTGAACGCGCACACGTTCACCGAGACGGCGAGCGTGGGCGCGTCCCCGGCCCGCTGGAGCATGACGCTCTGCAGGACCGGGGTGGTCGCCGCGGCCAGCAGCCCGAAGGCCAGGACGGCGGCCACGGCCGGCACCCGCCACGGGAGGGCCACCGGGAGGAGCGCGAACACGACCGCGAGCCCGGCGAACGTCCCGCGGACGGTCGCACCCGCCGAGCGGTCGGCGAGCCGGCCCGCGGCGAGTCCGCCGGCGAGGCTCCCCGCGCCGTAGACGAGCAGCAGCACCGAGACGGCCGTGGCGGTGAACCCGGTGATCTCGCCCAGCGCGGTGGCGAGGTAGGTGAACACGGTCGAGACGGCGGCCAGGCCGAGCCCGGTCAGCAGGATGACCAGCAGGACGGGTGGCCGCCTCAGCGTGCGCAGCTCGTCCCGGACCCGGCCGTCGGGGGCCCCAGACCGCGGGAGCGCGGCGGCCAGCAGCAGGGCGGCGGCGAGCGCGAGCACCGCCAGTACCGCGAACGGGGTCCGCCAGCCGGCCCGTTCGCCGAGCAGCATCCCGGCCGGAACGCCGAGCAGCGTCGCGACCGCGAACCCCGAGGCGACGGCCGCGATGGCGGTGCCGGCGCGCTCGGCCGGGACGGTCCGGGTGGCCAGCAGCACGACGAGGGTGAGGAACGCGGCGTGGCTGAGCGACGCGACGACGCGTCCGGCGAGGAGCAGCTCGTACGATCCGGCCGCCGCGCAGATCGCGTTGCCGGCGGCGAACAGGAGCAGCAGCCCGATCGCGAGGCCCTTGCGCGGCAGCCGGACGGTCAGCACGGTGACCAGCGGCCCGCCGATCACCACGCCCAGCGCGTAGCCGGTGACGGCCTGCCCGGCGGTCGCGACGGTGACGTCCAGATCGGCCGCGACGCGGGGCAGCAGGCCGGAGATCAGGTACTCCGACGTCCCGACGACGAAGACGCTCACGGTCAGCGCCGCGAGCACCGCGATTCCTCTTCCCATGTCCGCGACGCTAAAGTCTCACATGGATGTGAGAGTCAAGTCGTCGTGACGGAGGTCCCACCGGTATGCGCATCGGGGAACTGTCGGGCAGGACGGGCGTGAGCCAGCGCCTGCTGCGCTACTACGAGGAGCAGGGGCTGCTACGGCCCGTCCGGCTCACGAGCGGGTACCGGGAGTACCGCGAGGACGACGTGCGGCTCGTCGGCCGCATCCGGTGCCTCCTCGCCGCCGGGCTGAACACCACGACGATCGGGACCCTCCTGCCGTGCCTGCGCGACGAGGACGAACGGCTCGTCCCCACCTGCCCCGACACGCTCGCGGAGCTGCGCCGTGAACGCGACCGGATCAGCGACGCGATCGACGGGCTGGAGCAGTCCCGGTCGATGCTCGACACGGTGATCGGCGCCGGTACCGCGGCGGGCGTGTTTCACGGATCCGCCGAGGGGTAGGTGGACCGCGCGCCGAGGTGAGAGGGGCGGTGTGACGTGGGCGTTCGTACATGGATCGGATCATGGCCCGTCTACCGCCAGTTCACCGGCGATGATCCGCTGGGCCGGGGAGCCGCGGCCAAGAGCGCGGGCACCGAGCGGATCACGGCGAGGGTGAGCACCGCCGACCAGGTCGTCAAGTCGGTCTGCCCGTACTGCGCGGTCGGCTGCGGGCAGGACGTGTACGTCAAGGACGGCAAGGTCACCCAGATCGAGGGCGACCCGGACTCACCGGTCAGCCGGGGGCGGCTGTGCCCGAAGGGCTCGGCCAGCCTCCAGCTGACCACCGGGTCGGCCCGCGAGCACCACGTGCTCTACCGGCGCCCGCACGGCACCGGATGGGAGCGGCTCGGCCTCGGCACCGCGATGGACATGATCGCCGACCGGGTGATCGAGGCGCGCCGGCACGGCTGGCAGTGGGACGAGGACGGCCTGCGGGTGCGGCGGACGCTGGGCATCGCGAGCCTCGGCGGGGCCACGCTCGACAACGAGGAGAACTACCTGATCAAGAAGCTGTTCACCGCGCTCGGCGCGGTGCAGATCGAGAATCAGGCGCGCGTTTGACACTCCTCCACCGTTCCCGGTCTGGGAACCTCGTTCGGACGCGGCGGCGCGACCACCTTCCAGCAGGACCTGCAGAACGCGGACTGCATCGTCATCCAGGGCTCGAACATGGCCGAGTGCCATCCGGTCGGGTTCCAGTGGGTGATGGAGGCGAAGGCGCGCGGGGCGAAGCTGATCCACGTGGACCCGCGGTTCACGCGGACGAGCGCCCTGGCGGACGCCCACGTCCCGCTGCGCGCGGGCAGTGACATCGCGTTCCTCGGCGGGATCATCAACTACGTCCTGCGGAACGAGAAGTACTTCCGCGACTACGTCGTCTCCTACACCAACGCCCCGGTGATCGTCACGGAGGGCTTCCGCGACACCGAGGACCTGGAGGGCGTGTTCTCCGGTCTGAACCCGGAGAACCGCAGCTACGACCACAGGACGTGGCAGTACGCGGGCCTGGAGGTCCAGTCGGCCGCCGGCGAGCGGGACATGGAGTACGGGGAGCGCATCGAGGCGGTCTCGGAGTCGGGACGCGGCGAGGCGCACGGATCCGGCGGCGCCGCGATCGGCGAGGGCGAGCCGGAGCGGGACCCGACCCTGGAGCATCCGCGATGCGTGTTCCAGGTGCTGAAGCGGCACTACGCGCGGTACACGCCGGAGATGGTCGAGCGGATCTGCGGCGTCCCGCAGGATCAGTTCCTCCAGGTGTGCGAGATGCTCACAGAGAACTCCGGCCGGGACCGGACGTCGGCGTTCGTGTACGCGGTGGGCTGGACCCAGCACACGGTCGGCGTCCAGTACATCCGGGCGGCGGCGGTGCTGCAGGGGCTGCTCGGCAACATCGGGCGTCCGGGCGGCGGCATCATGGCGCTGCGCGGCCACGCGTCCATCCAGGGCTCCACGGACATCCCGACGCTGTTCAACCTGCTTCCCGGCTACATCCCGATGCCGCACGCGCACACCAACGAGAACCTGGACGCGTTCCTTGTGGCGGAGGCGGCGCACAAAGGCTTCTGGGGCAACATGCGCTCCTACTTCGTCAGCCTGCTGAAGGCGTACTGGGGCGACGCCGCGACGGAGGACAACGACTACTGCTTCGACTACCTGCCGCGGCTGACCGGCTCGCACAGCACGTACGAGACGGCGATGGCGCAGATCGAAGGGCTCTGCAAGGGCTACTTCCTGATGGGCGAGAACCCGGCCGTCGGCTCCGCCAACGCCAAGATCCAGCGGCTCGGGATGGCGAACCTCGACTGGCTCGTCGTCCGCGACTTCTCGCTGATCGAGTCGGCGACGTGGTGGAAGGACGGCCCGGAGATCGAGTCGGGCGAGATGCGCACCGAGGACGTCGGCACCGAGGTGTTCTTCCTGCCCGCCGCCGCGCACACCGAGAAGGACGGCAGCTTCACCAACACGCAGCGGATGCTGCAGTGGCACCACCAGGCCGTGGAGCCCGCCGGGGACGCGCGCAGCGACCTGTGGTTCATGTACCACCTGGGCCGCATCATCCGGCGGAAGCTCGCCGGTTCGACCGACGAGATGGACCGGCCGGTCCTCGACCTGACGTGGGACTACCCGACGAAGGGCGGCCTGGACGAGCCCGACGCCGAGGCGGTGCTGGCCGAGATCAACGGCCACGACGGCGAGGGGAACCCGCTGTCGTCGTACACGCAGCTCAAGGACGACGGATCCACCTCGTGCGGTTGCTGGATCTACTGCGGCTGCTACGCCGACGGCGTCAACCGGCCCGCGCGCCGCAAGCCCGGCAAGGACCAGCACTGGGTGGCGCCCGAGTGGGGGTGGGCGTGGCCGGCGAACCGCCGCATCCTGTACAACCGCGCGTCCGCCGACCCCGACGGCAACCCGTGGAGCGACCGCAAGGCGCTCGTCTGGTGGGACGCCGAGGCGGGCACGTGGACGGGCCACGACGTGCCGGACTTCATCGCCGACCGTCCCCCTGACTACAAGCCGCCACCGGACGCGACGGGCCCGGACGCGATCGCCGGTGACGACCCGTTCATCATGCAGGCGGACGGCAAGGCGTGGCTCTACGTCCCGGCCGGGCTGATGGACGGCCCGCTGCCGACGCACTACGAGCCGCAGGAGTCGCCGCTCACGAACCCGCTGTACAGGCAGCAGCGCAACCCGGTCCGGCATCTGCTGCCGCCGCATCCCGACAACCGGTACGCGCCGAGCGGGGAAGAGCCGGGGACCGGCGTGTACCCGTTCGTCGCGACGACCTACCGGCTCACCGAGCACCACACGGCGGGCGGCATGTCGCGGTGGCAGCCGTACCTGGCGGAGCTGCAGCCGGAGTTCTTCTGCGAGGTCTCGCCGGAGCTCGCGGCCAAGCGGCACCTGGAGAACGGTGGCTGGGCGACGATCGTCAGCCCGCGCGCCGTCGTCGAGGCACGGGTCCTCGTCACGCGGCGGATGCAGCCCCTCGTCGTGGACGGCCGGACGCTGCACCAGGTCGGCCTCCCCTACCACTGGGGCCCGAACGGCTACAGCACCGGTGACGCGGCGAACGAACTGCTGCATCTGTCCCTGGACCCGAACACGCACATCCAGGAGGCGAAGGCGCTCTCGGTCGACATCCGCCCGGGCCGCCGGCCGCGCGGCGCGGCGGCCGTCACGCTGGTCCGCGAGTACCGGGAGCGGGCCGGCATCACCGACCGGACCGGCACCGAGGTCTAACGGACGACCAGCGGATGCCCGGCGGCGGGGATCAGCTCGCCGATGACGGGCGCGCCGGGGACCTCGCCGGCGACGAGGAGGCCGCCCGACGTCTGCGCGTCGGCGAGGAGGAGGCGGTCCTCCTCCCCCGCCCGGCCGAAGTCGGTGTGCGGGGCGACCCAGTCGAGGTTGCGGCGGGTGCCGCCGCTGACGTATCCGTCGCGCAGGGATTCGCGGGTGCCGTCCAGGTACGGGACGGCGGCGGCGTGGACCACGGCGGTGACACCGGACGCGCGCGCCATCTTGTAGAGGTGCCCGAGCAGCCCGAAGCCGGTCACGTCGGTGGCGCAGACGGCCCCCGCGCCGAGGGCGGCGGCCGAGGCGTCGCGGTTCAGCTCGACCATGGTCGCGACCGCGTGCGGGAACACCTCGCCGGTCGCCTTGTGGCGGTTGTTCAGGATTCCGAGGCCGAGGGGCTTGGTGAGGCTGAGCGGCGTGCCCGGCTTGCCGGTGTCGTTGCGGAGCAGGCGGGAGGGGTCGGCGATGCCGGTGACGGCCATGCCGTACTTGGGTTCGGGGTCGTCCACGCTGTGGCCGCCGCCGACATGGCAGCCCGCCTCGGACGTGACGTCCAGGCCGCCGCGCAGGACCTCGCGCGCCAGGTCGAACGGCAGGACCTCGCGGGGCCACGCGAGCAGGTTCACCGCGACCAGCGGACGGCCGCCGACCGCGTAGACGTCCGACAGCGCGTTCGCGGCGGCGATGCGTCCCCAGTCGTACGGGTCGTCGACGACGGGGGTGAAGAAGTCGGCGGTGGCGACCGTGGCGAGGTCGTCCTGGAGCCGGACCACGGCCGCGTCGTCACCGGTGTCGAGCCCGATGATCAGCTCGGCGTGGGGCTCGGCGGGCGCGGTGTTCAGGCCGGCCACGACGTCTTCGAGCTCGCCGGGAGGGATCTTGCATGCGCAGCCGCCGCCGTGCGCGTACTGGGTCAGCCTCTTCATGACGTCCCTTCGATGCAGCGGCGGCGGAGGTCGTCCACCCTGGCCGTGTAGCCCTCGTCGTCCAGGAGTTCCAGGAGCGGGACGGCGACGCGGCGGGTCGTGCCGAGCGCGCGGCGCGCCTCGCTCAGCGTGAACGGGCCGTCGAGCTTCGCCAGCAGCACGGCGGCGCGGGCGTCGTCGCCGGGCAGCAGGACGATGCCGTCGGCGACCTTGAGGAGCGCGCCGGTCGCGGCGGCGACCGCCAGCATCTTCGGCGTGAGGCCGAGGCCGGCGAGCCGGTTCGCGTCCGGGGCCTGGAACGGGTGCTCGGCGAGGTCGCGGCGGACGGCGTCGATCGCCTTCCGGACGGCCGGGGGGAGTTCCGGGGCGGTCGTGCGGCCGTAGATCCTCCCGTCACGCTGATGCAGGCCGCGGGCGAGAGCGTCCACGAGCGCGCGGTCGGGAAGGCCGAGGGCGCGCCGGGCGGCGTCGGCGGGAAGCCCGGGGTCGGCCGGGTGCGCGGCGGCATGATCTTCGACGGCCGATTCGAGGCGTCTGCGCAGGTCGTCCCAGTGGCCGGGGTCGGCGAGCCAGTCCCCCGCCACCGGCTCGGACGGCACGGGGACGCCCATCGCGACCAGGTCCGAGCGCGTGATCAGGCCGCGGCGGCGCAGTTCGGCGGCGCCGTCCGGGCGCCCGGTCGCCGAGGCCAGCACACGGGCACGGGACGCCGCGGCGCCGCGGCGGGTGAACGGCTCCGGGCGGACGTCCAGCACGGTCACCCCGGCCGGGACACGATGCCGTCCGGGGTCGCGGAGCAAGGCGACGTCGCCGATCCGCAGCGGCAGCGCGCGGCGCAGCGACAAGCGGGCGGTGTCCTCGCCCAGGGGGCGGACGTGCACCGGCACCGCCGCCGAGCCCACGTGGAGCGTCAGTTCGCGGGGCAGGTCGTGTGCCGGGTCGCCGCGAAGGCGCACGTCGACGACCTCGGTGGCGAGCCAGCGTCCGGGGGTGAGCAGTGCGTCGCCGCGGCTCAGCTCGCCCGCGGTCCCGTGCAGGTTGACGGCGACGCGGGCGACGGGCCCGACCTTCCGGTGGTCTTCCTTGAGGCTCTGCAGGCCGCGCACGCGGAGGGTCTCGCCGCCGACGGCGAGGCGGTCGCCGACGCCGATCGTCCCGGCGCCGAGAGTGCCGGTCACGACGGTGCCTCTGCCCTTGACGGTGAAGACGCGGTCGATCCAGAACCTTACGTCGGCGTCCTCGTCAGGATCGGGCAGCGATCCGGCGAGCCCTTCCAAGGCCGTGCGCAGATCATCCAGGCCGTCGCCGGTGGCGCCGCTGACCACGACCGATCCGATCTCGCCGAGCGAGGTGGCGGCGATGCGGGCGAGCGCCTCGTCCCGCACCCGGTTCGCGGTCGCCTCGTCGGTGAGGTCGCGGCGTGTCACGGCGAGGAGGCCGTGCCGCACGCCGAGCGCGTCCAGGACGGCCAAGTGCTCCTCCGACTGCCGCTGCCAGCCCTGGTCGGCGGCGACCACGAACATCACCGCCGGGACGGGGCCGACGCCGGCCAGCATCGTGGTGACGAGCCGCTCGTGCCCGGGGACGTCCACGAACGCGAGGTCGCCGCCACCGGGCAGGGCCGTCCAGGCGAAGCCGAGCTCGATGGTCAGGCCGCGCCGCCGCTCCTCCTCCAGCCGGTCGGGTTCCATGCCGGTCAGGGCGCGGACGAGCGTCGACTTGCCGTGGTCGACATGGCCGGCGGTCGCCACGACGTGCATCATCGCGCCGCCGCCCGGACGGCCCCGGCGAGGTCATCATCCTGATCGGGGGGGACGGAGCGCAGGTCGAGCAGGCACCGGCCGTCCTCGACGCGTCCCATCACGGCCGGGACGCCCTGCCGCAGCCGGGCCGCGTACGGCTCGGGCACCGCCACGGCCGCGCTCGGCAGGACGACCCCGGGTGCGCCGCCGCCGCCCACCGCCGCCTCACTCTCGACGGCCAGCGCGTCCACCCCCTCGTCGCGCAGGCGGGCGGCGAGCCGCTCGGCCCGCTCCCGCAACGTCGCCTCGCCGGCGTGCAGGGCCGCGTCGGTGGGCGTCCGAGGCCCGCGGACGGTCGCCTCCAGCGCGGCGAGCGTCATCTTGCCGACGCGCAGCGCCCGGGCGAGCGGATGGCGGGCCAGCCGCCGCACCAGGTCGTCCCGTCCGAGGACGAGCCCGCACTGCGGCCCGCCGAGCAGCTTGTCGCCGCTCGCGGTGACCAGGTGGGCGCCCGCCTTGAGCATGGACGCGGCGTCCGGCTCGTCCGGAAGGAGGGGCTCGGGGGCGAGGAGCCCGGAGCCGATGTCGGCGACGACCGGGACCCCGAGCCCGGTCAGCTCGGCGACGTCGGCCCCTCGCGTGAACCCGGTCATGCGGAAGTTCGAGGGATGCACCTTGAGGACGAAACCGGTCTCGTCGCCGACGGCCGCCGCGTAGTCGTCCGGTGTGGTCCGGTTCGTCGTCCCGACCTCGCGCAGCCGGGCGCCGGTGGCGGCGAGCAGCTCGGGAATCCGGAACCCGTCCCCGATCTCCACCATCTCGCCGCGGCTGATGACGATCTCCTTGCCGGACGCGAGCGCCGTGGCGGCCAGCACGAGCGCCGCCGCGCCGTTGTTGACGACATGCGCGGCCTCCGCCTGCGGCACCCGCTCACGCAGCGCCGCCAGCACGGACCGTCCCCGCTTGGCGCGCCGCCCGGTCTCCAGGTCGAGTTCGACGTCCGTCGCGCCGGCGGCCACCGCGACCGCGTCGCGTGCGGCGTCCGACAGCGAGGCCCGCCCGAGGTTGGTGTGCAGGAGGACGCCGGTGGCGTTGATCACGGGACGGAGCCCGGAGGCGGTCACCGGCAGCGACGTGAGGGCGGCGTCCGCCACCGCGTCCGGCGGGATCTCACCGCTCCGCGCCCGCTGCTGGGCCGCGACTATCGCCGCCTTGACCACACCGCGCCCGAGCCGTTCCGACGCCTGGGCGAGCCGCGGATCGGCGAGCAGCGCGTCCGTGCGGGCGATCCGCCGCCGCCCGTCCTCCCCCGCGTCAGGTGCGGCTCCGCGATCCATCAGGCGACCTCCGAACACCAGCGTTACCCGCCAGCATCGCACGCAAACGACGCCGCGCCGGGGTGGGACACACCCGGGTTCCACGCTATAATGCATGAGTCATGCATGATCGATTGGGGAACCTGCTGGGCGCCGCCTCGCTGGCGGTGACCGACCTCGTCGTGGCCGGGGCCACGGACGCCGGACGGGTCAGCGCGAGCGGCGCGGCGGCGCTGGTCGTCCTGTCCGCGGCGCCCGATCTGGGCGTCACCGAACTGGGGCGGCGCGTCGGGCTCACCCAGTCCGCCGCCGCGCGGATGGTGGACGGGCTGCAGGCCGCCGGCCTGGTCCGGCGCCGTTCCGGCGGAGGGCGGGTGGTCCACGTGCGGCTGACGCCGAAGGGCGAGGAGGCGGTGCGCGGGATGCTGGCCGCGCGGGGCGCACCGCTGGCCGAAGTGCTGACCGTCCTGGACGACGACGAGCGCGAGACGCTCACCGGCCTGCTCGCCAAGCTGCTCACCCGCCTGTACGAGGAGATCGGCGACTCGGACGTGATCTGCCGCCTCTGCGACCGGCGGTGCTGCACCACCGGCGCGGTGTGCCCGGTCGGCCAGGCCGAACGCGACGCGGGAGGCGTGTGACCGGCGTCCTGCTCGCACTGACTTCGGCGCTGCTCTACGGCGTCGCCGACGTCTGGGGAGGGCTGCTGTCCCGCCGCGCCGACTTCGCCGCCGTGGCGCTCCTGGGCCAGGCCGGCGGGCTCGTGTTCGCGGTCGCGGCCGCGCTGTTCATGCCCGCGACCGAGATCGCCGCCACGGACCTGGGATGGGGCGCGTTGTCGGGCATCGGAACGGGCCTGGCGATGGTCTTCCTCTACCGGGGCATCAGCAGGGGCGATCTGAGCGTGGTCGTCCCCGTCAGCGCGGTCGGCGGGGTCGCGCTGCCGGTCGTCGTCGGCGTCGCGTTCCTCGGCGACCGTCCCGCTCCGGCGGCATGGATCGGGATCGCCGTCGTGCTGCCCGCGCTGTGGCTCGTGTCCCGGTCGCGGTCGGAGGAGCGGGGCACGGTGCGCACGGCACTCTTCAACGGGCTCGCCGCCAGCGTCGGGATCGGTGTTCAGTACTTGGCCCTCGCGCAGGCCGGCGACGATTCGGGCATCTGGCCGGTCGCGGCGGGACGGGTGGCGGCCGTCGTGGCGGTCGCGCCGATGATGTGGTCGCCTGAGCGCCGTTTCCCGTCCGGGAGGATGTGGTTCTGGTCGGCGGTGAACGGAGGGTTCGCGGCCGCGGCGCTCGTCTGCTACCTCCTGGCCACCCGCGAGCAACTGGTCGTCATCGCGGTCGTGCTGTCGTCGCTGTACCCGGTGGTGCCGGTGCTGCTCGGCGTCACGGCGCTGCGCGAGCGGCTGTCGTGGCCGCAGGCCGCCGGGCTGGGCGGCGCCGGTGTGGCCGTCGTGCTGCTGACCCTCGCGTCGCAATAACGGAACCAGGTTTTGTGCGAATTCGCGTGTCGCATTCGCAGGGCGTGACAAGGAATCGGGCGGTCTTGTCATCGATGTGAGTGTCCTGTGCGGCGTCCGCTACTTAGCCTGACGGCCGAGGTGTCCGCTCATGGAGGTGACACTTTTGACGGAACTGCACGAGAGGTCCGGGGAAGCCGATGCCATAACCGACGATCTTTCGGGTGAACCGTGGCGCGACGTTCCCCGGGAAGAGGCGCAGTGGATTCGCCCGCACCTCCCGGCACTGGTGGACTCCATGGTGGAAGGCGTGCTGCGGCACGTCCCCGAGTACGCCCGGCCGGACGACCCCGTCTACACCGAGGTGATGCGGGTCGCGGTGGCGCAGGGCATGGGGCATTTCGTGCAGATGATCGCCGACCCGGACGCGTCCTGGCAGGAGGTGCACCAGGTCTTCTTCGACATCGGGTACGGCGAGGCGATGGAAGGGCGCTCGCTGGAGCATCTGCAGAACGCGCTGCGGGTCGCGTCCCGGACGGCCTGGCGCTACCTGTCGCGGGAGGCCGAGCGGCTGCAGAAGCCCCGCATGCTGGCGATCACGCTGACCGAGGTGAACTTCGCCTACCTGGACCTGCTGGCGTCCGCCGCCGCGCAAGGGTACGCGCGGGCGCGGGAGAGGACGGCGGGCGAGCGGGAGCAGCGCCGCGGCCGGCTGCTGAGCCTGCTGCTGTCGGATCCGCCCGCGCCGCCGGACGTCGTCGCCGAGCAGGCGAACCTCGCGGGCTGGGCGCTGCCCGGGCGGCTGGCGGTGATCGTGCTCGGCCCGCGTCCCGGCGGCGGCGGGGAGGGGCCGGCCGGCCTGCCGCCGTTCCTGCTCAGCGGGGTCGACCGGGGGCGGCCGTGCCTGGTGATGCCCGACCCGGACCGGCCAGGCGGACCCGACCGGCTCACCGCGACCCTCGGCGGGTGGGTGGGCGCCGTCGGCCCGTCGGTGCCGGCCGAGCAGGCCGGGATCTCCCTGCGCTGGGCGCACCGGACGCTCGACCTGATGGCGGCCGGGCGGCTCACCCGGGACGGGCCCGGCACGCTCGTCCACGCCGACCGGTACGTCCCGGACCTGCTGCTGCAGGAGGGCCGGACGCTCGCCGAGGCCGCGGCACGGCGCCGGCTGGCCCCGCTCGGCGCGCTCGGCCCGCACCGCGGCGCCCGGCTCGCGGCGACGATGCTGGAATGCCTCAAGCACGGCTTCAACGCCACGGACGCGGCGGAGACGCTGTGCGTGCACCCGCAGACCGTCCGGTACCGGCTCGCGCAACTGCACGAGATCTTCGACTACGACATCGAGGATCCGGCGATCCGGCTGGAGCTGATGCTGCTGCTCCCCGTCTGGCTGCGGGACAACGCCGACGGTGAGCACACATAGATCGCCCACCAGTGCTCATCCAGGTCGTGCCGCCACCTCCGTGACCGGCAGCCTTCCGTCGAGGTAGGCGAGGCGGCACGCGGACCGGGCGATCTTCCCGCTGCTGGTGCGCGACAGGCCGCCGGGCTCGATCAGCACGAAGTCGTGGACGCGAAGGTCGTGCTGCTGGTTCACGGCCGCCCGCACCGCCCGCGCCACCTCGTCCACGTCGAGCAGCGCGATCGGCACCCGCCGGTTCCGCTCGGCGATGACGACCAGGCCCTCGGTCTCGCCCGTCTCGACGGACACCGCGCAGGTGTACTCCCGGCGGATCGCCTTGTGCGCGCCGGAGACGGTGAACTCGATGTCCTGCGGGTAGTGGTTGCGCCCGTCGACGATGACCAGGTCCTTGATCCGTCCGGTGACGAACAGCTCCCCGTCGTGCAGGACGCCCAGGTCTCCCGTGCGCAGCCACGGCCGCCGCGGCAACCCGCCCGGGTTCGCGAGCTCCGCCTCGAACGTCTCCCTGGTGGCCTCCGGACGTCCCCAGTAGCCGGCGGCGACGTTGGGGCCGTGCACCCAGATCTCGCCGACGTCGCCGTCCGCGAGCCGGACACCGGTCTCCGCGTCGGCGATGACGACGTGCTGGCCGAAGGACGTCCCGCAGGCGATGAGCCGGATCGCACCGGGCGCGCCCGCGTCGCACGGTTCGGCGACGCCGCGGCGGAGCCCTTCATGGTCGAACGCCACGCGTGCCGGCTCGCGGAACCGGGACGAGGCCGACACGTAGACGGTCGCCTCGGCCAGGCCGTAGGCGCACACCTGCGCCTCGGGCCGGAGCCCGCAGCCCTTGAACGCCTCGTAGAACCCGGTGAGCGTGCTCTCCCGGACCGGCTCGGCGCCGTTCATGAAGACCTGGACGCCGCTGAGGTCGAGCTTCTCCTTCTCCTCCTCGGTCACCTGCGCGGTGAGGTATTCGTAAGCGAAGTTGGGCCCGCCGGTGAACGCGTGCCTCTGCTCGCTGAGCAGCTCCAGCCAGCGGACAGGACGCATGATGAACGCCACCGGGTCCATGATCACGCCCGGGTTGCCGTACACGAGCGGCAGCGCGACCGTGGTGACCAGGCCCATGTCGTGGAAGACCGGCAGCCAGTTCACGCCGGACGACTCGCGGGGGATGCCGTCGAACGTCCGCCACAGCTGCTCGGCGTTCGTCGCGAAGTTGCCGTGCGTGATGATCACGCCGGCCGGGGTGCGGGTCGAGCCCGACGTGTACTGCAGGTAGGCCACGTCGCCGGGGTCGATCGGCTCGGGCGTCCAGCCGGGCTCGGGGTCCACCCGGTCGGCGACGATGACCTCCGCGGGCTCCCGGACGGAGTTGTCGGCGAGGAACGACCGGACGTGCGGCAGCGACGCGCTCGTGGTGATCACGACGTCGGGCTCGGCGTCCCGGTAGACGGCGAGGAGCCGGTCGGCGTGGCCGGGCAGGTCCGGGGAGAACAGCGGGACGCCGATCACGCGGGCGTACATGGCGCCGAGGAACCCGGTGACGTAATGCGGATCCTGAGGGGCGAGCAGCGCCACTCGACGACCTGGCTCGGTGGCGCGGCGGATCGCGGCGGCGATGGAGCGGGCACGCCGGTCCAGTTCGCCCCAGGTGACGTCGGTGGCGACGCCGTCCGGGTCCGCCATGTAGTCCATGAACGTGTACGCGCGGTCGTCCGGGAAGTCCTCGGCGAATCGCGAGAGACGCTCGATGAGGGGTGTCCGGTCGAGCGCGGGGAGGCCGGTCATGCCGCTTCTCCGTCGCGGACGACGCCGTCGCGGACGACACGGCGGACACCGAGGCGCTCGTGGTCGGGCCAGCGGACGTCCCAGACCCAGCCGAGCCTCTCGAAGACCCAGATGACCCGGGCGCTGATGTCGATCTGGCCCTTGAGGACGCCGTGCCGCGCGCAGGTCGGGTCGGCGTGGTGCAGGTTGTGCCAGGACTCGCCGAACGACGGGATCGCCAGCCACCACACGTTGCGGGCCTTGTCGCGGGTCTGGAAGTCCTCCTTGCCGAACACGTGGCAGATCGAGTTGATGGAGAACGTGACGTGGTCGCCGATGAAGACCCGCATCACCCCGGCCCAGAACATCGCCGTGACGGCCCCGTGCCAGGAGAACGTGAGCAGCGCGCCCAGCCCCATCGGGACGAGGAAGGTCGACACGACGATCACGGCGTAGACGGGGTCGAGCGACAGGAACCGGATGTCCCGGTCCTTGAGCAGGTCGGGCGCATATTTGCCGCGGGACGTGCGGTCCTTGCTGAACAGCCAGCCCATGTGCGCGTGGTAGAGGCCCTTGGTGAGACCCCAGACGCCGGGACCGTACGCCCACGGCGAGTGCGGGTCGCCTTCCTGGTCGGCGTACTTGTGGTGGCGGCGGTGGTCGGCGACCCAGCGGACGACCGAGCCGTGCATCGCCTGCCCGCCGAGAACGGCGAGGACGATGCGCAGCCACCGCTTGGCCTTGAAGCCGCCGTGCGTGAAGTGCCGGTGGTAGCCGACGGTTATCCCGATCGCGTTCAGCGGATACAGGAACGCGAAGATGGCGACGTCCGTCCAGCCGATCCCCCAGCCCCACAGGAAGGGGACGGCGCCCAGCAGCCCGATGATCGGCCCGACCACGAACACCACGACCGCGACGCGCTCGGGGAACGGGACGGTGCCGGAGATGTCCGGCTGCGGGGTTCGGCTGCCGACGTCGGCGACGCCCGCTGTCATGTTCAGGACTCCTTGTTTCGAGGTGCGGGGGTTTCGAGTTGCCGGGTGTTGCAGGTCGCGGATCAGCAGTCGCCCTGGACGGGCTTGCCTTCGAAGCGGTCGGCGAGGAAGTTCGTCACGTCCCCGGCAGCGCCCCAGTCCGTGGACAGATGCTCGGTCGGGTAGGTGTTCTTCCACGTCGTGTTGATGCCGGCCTTGCAGTAGGCCTGGCGCGTGGCGTCCTCGGTCTCGTGCGGGATGATCTCTTCGAACCAGCCGCGGTACTGGAACACCGGGAAGCCGATCTTGTACATGGCCGCGTAGGACGGGGGGCCGATGCCAACGCCGAGCCTTTGCCGGTCGACGATGTCGCCCCACGTGACGCCGCCGGGGCCCTTCAGCGCGTAGATCCGCTCCAGGGACAGGCCGTCCTTGGAGAAGTCCTCGACCTTCGCGCCGAGGAAGACGGCGAGCGTCCCGTACAGGCAGTTGGACCGGACGTCCTTGATCGCCTGCACGCCCTTGTCGTTCATCAGGTCGTCGAACGGCATCTCGGGGTGGGCGGCGTGCAGGCCGACGAGCGCGTCAGCGAGGAAGCCCGCGAAGAATCCGCCGTTGAGCTGCTCGGCCGTCAGCTTCAGGTCACCTGGGACGCCGCCCGCCGCCACTCCGGCCACGTCCAGCTCCGGCGCGTAGGACGCGGCGAGCTGCGCGCCCCACAGCGCCGCGGCGCCGCCCTCGGAGTAGCCGGATATGCCGACCTTGCCGCCGGGCGCGAGCGTGCCACCGGGAATACGGCGCGACGTCCGGACGATGTCGAGCAGCGCGTGCCCGGCGTTCGCGCCGACCATGTAGGTGTGGACCTGCCCGTTCAGGTACCCGGCGCCGTCGGTGGCGGCGACCGCGAACCCGGCCTTGAGGAACAGCGTCAGGTTGGCGCCCTCGTACATGTCGACGTATTCGCCGGCGAGCTGCTTGGAGAACGCGCACTGCGGGCCCGAGCCGAGCGTGCCGGGGTTGAACGCGACCGTCGGGCGGGCGCCGCCCTTCGTCGAGGCCGCATCCGGGACGGCGACCGTCCCGGTCACCACGTTCCGGGCTCCCTTGGCGTCCGTCGAGACGTACCGGACCTTCCACGCCTTCATCGGGACGTCGCCGGGGATGTTCGTCAGCTTCGCCGGGCGGCAGGCGAGGAGGTCACCGGGGTCCCCCGTCACCGTCGCGGGCGGCGCCGCGTAGATCTCGGCGTCGGTGGCGCCGCAGCCCGCGGGCGCGGCCGACGCGGTGCCTGCGGGAACGGCCAGGGCCGCGCCTAACGCCGCGGTGGTGAACAGGGCACGGAAACGCATGCCGACGACTGTGTCCCACCGCGCTTGAGGGGCGGAATGAAGTCACGTCACATGCCGGGCGGCCGTTATTAGCACCCAACTCAACAAACGAGAAGGCCGGCCACCTCACGGATCCCGTCGCGGATGGCGGTCTCGCCGAGGTCGCCGAACCCCAGCACGAGCTGCGGAGGCTCGGCCGCGCCGGACGCCCGGTACGTGCTCATCCCGTACAGGCCGACGGACCGCTTGCGCGCCTCCGCGACGACGTGCCGCTCGTCCGTCCCTTCGGGAAGGTGGGCGACGGCGTGGAAGCCGGCGTCCAGGCCGGTCAGCCTCACCGCCGGCGCGTGCCGGGCCAGGGCGTCCACGAGCGCGGCGCGCCGTGCGGCGTAGACGGGCCGCATGTGGCGCAGGTGCCGCCCGTACCGGCCGGACTCGATGAGCGCGGCGAGGGCGAGCTGGTCGAGGACGGGCGACCCCCGGTCGTCGAGCCGCTTCTCCTCGGCGACGGCCCTGGTGAGCGCGGGCGGGCACAGGATCCAGCCGAGCCGGACGGCCGGGGCCAGCGACTTGCTGACCGTCCCGAGGCCGAGGACGCGGCCGGGCGCGAGGCCCTGGACGGACCCCACGGGTTCGCGGTCATAGCGGAACTCGGCGTCGTAGTCGTCCTCGATCACGAGCGCGTCGCGCTCGCAGGCCCAGTCGGCGAGGGCGCGGCGCCGCTCGGGCGCGAGCACGACGCCGGTCGGCCACTGGTGCGCCGGGGTGACGACGACCGCGCGGGCACCGCTCGCGTCCAGCGCGCCGACGTCCAGCCCGAGGTCGTCGACGGGAACGGGCACCGCCTCGACTCCGGCGCGCTCGGCGGCGGCCATGGTCGCGCCGTCGCCGTAGCCGGGGTCCTCGAACGCCACGCGCCGCACACCCCGGCGGGCCAGCACGCGCAGGACGATGTTGAGGCCCTGCGCGAAGCCCGCGCAGACGACGATGTCGCCGGGTTCGGCGACCGCCGCGCGCACCCGCCGGAGGTGGCCGGCGAGGACGTCGCGCAACGGCTCGGCGCCGCGCGGATCGCCGTAGCCGAGCGCCTCGTTCGGCGCCGTCCGGGCCACCTCCCGCTGCGCCCAGCACCAGTCGCCGCGCGGGAAGGACGCCAGGTCGGGCACTCCCGAGGCGAAGTCGACGCGGAGCCGCGGTGCCGGGCGCAGGCCGTCGCCGGCCCCCTCCTCCCGGTGGACTCGGACGGGCGCCACGCGCGTGGCCGAGCCCGTTCTCGTGCACAGGTATCCCTCGGCGGTGAGCTGGCCGTAGCACTCCTGGACGAGGCCGCGCGAGACGCCGAGCTGGCGGGCCAGCTCCCGGGACGACGGCAGCCGCTCCCCCGCCTTCAGCCGTCCGGTGCAGATCGCGTCGCGCAGCCCGGTCTCCAGCTGCGAGCGCAGCGTCCCGGCGGCGTCCCGGTCCAGGGGCAGCAGCAGTTCCGGCGGTGAACCGGCCCACTCGATCGCCATGGAATTGGACCATACAGCAGGCCGGATCGTCCCCTAGCGTCTCAAGCATGAGCGAGACACTGCAGCGCACCGAGGTCGTCCGTGAGTCGCGGCCGCATCTGGTCGGACGGCATCTGGCGCTCGTGTTCGTGGCCACCTTCACCACGTTGACCGGGTTCTTCCTGATGTTCTCGGTCGTCCCGATGTACGCGGCGTCCGGCGGGGCGGGCGGTGTCGGCGCGGGAGCCGCCACCGGTGCGCTGATGCTGACGACGGTGCTCGCCGAACTCTCCCTCCCCCGGCTGCTCACGTCGTTCGGGCACCGGAGGGTGTTCGCCGCGGGTCTACTGCTGCTCGGGCTGCCGCCGCTGGCGCTGCCCCTGTCGTCATCGATGGCGGCGATCACGGCGGTCAGCCTGGTGCGCGGCCTCGGCTTCGCGGTCGCCGTGGTGCTCACCGGTGCGCTGGTGGCGGCGCTCGTCCCGGCGGAGCGGCGCGGCGAGGGCCTCGGCCTGTTCGGTGTCGTCGCGGGGGTGCCGTCGCTGCTCGCACTGCCGCTCGGTGTCTGGCTCGCCCACCGGGTCGGCTACACGCCGGTGTTCGTCGCGGGCGCGCTGTTCCCGCTCGCCGCGCTCGCGGTGCTGCCCGGGCTGCCGCGCCGTCTCGGCGCGCCGTCCGCGGAGGCGGAGCGTCCGTTCGGCATCGCGGCGGGGCTGCGGTCGGCGGCGCTCCTGCGTCCGGCGATCGCGTTCGCCGCGACGGCGATGGCGGCCGGGATCCTGGTCACGTTCCTTCCGGAGGCGGTCCCGGGCGGCGGGGTCGCGGCGGCGGCGCTGTTCGTCCAGCCGACGGCCACGACGCTCACCCGCTGGTGGGCGGGCCGGGTCGGGGACCGGCACGGCGCCGGCCGGTTGCTCATGCCCGCCGTGGCGGCCGCCGCGTCCGGGATCGCGCTGCTGTTCCTCGTGCCGAGCACGATCGCCGTCCTCGCCTCCATGGTCCTGTTCGGCGCGGGCTTCGGCGTCACGCAGAACGCGAGCATGGCGGTGATGTACGAGCGGGCCCCCGCGTCCGGCTACGGAACGGTCAGCGCCCTGTGGAACATCGGCTACGACGGCGGAATGGGCATAGGCGGCGCCGCCTTCGGCCTGACCGCCGCCCAAACCGGCTACCCAACAGCCTTCGCCCTGACCGCAACCGCAATCCTCCTAGCCCTCCCCCTAACAACCTCCCGCCGCAGGCTCAGCTGAGGCGGGCGGCGATTCGCTCTATGTCGCCGCGTTCTGCCTTCGGCAGCGGGGCGCCGGCGGCCGCGCGGGCTTCGGAGGCGGCTGTCAGCGACTTTGCGCCCTCTTCGGGGCGGCCCGTCAGGGAAAGCGCGCCGGCCATGCCTTCCTGGGCGAGCGCGATTGCGCGTGGGTTGCCGGTTGCGCGGGCTGCCGCCAGGCCCTCGGTGTGCAGCGCGAGCGCATGGTCGGCGTCGCCTCGGAGTTCGGCGATGAAGCCCAGCTCGGCCAGGAGGAACGCCAGGCCGGGAGCGCCGTCGATGTCACGGCACCAGCCGAGCCAGCGGCGCAGGATGGTCTCCGCCTCGTCCAGACGTCCGCGCCGGCGGGCCGCGAGGGCGAGACCGATGTCGGCGAAGTTCTCCATCCGCTTGTGCGACTCGCGGATCGCCAGCCGCCTGCCGCGTTCGTGAAGGTCGTCCGCGGCGTCGAGATCGCCTTCGAGCAGCGCGATGCGGCCGAGGCGCGACAAACGTCCGGATACCTCCGTCCAGAGCCCGAGTTCCTCGGCGTCGCGTAGGCCGCTCTCGTGTAGTTCCCTCGCGCGGGCGTAGTCGCCGGTCACCTCCGCGAGGAGGCCGAGGGTCTCGGTGGCCTGGAGGCGTCCCCAGCGGTCACCTGTCTTGCGGAACAACCTCAGGGCCTGCTCGCCGTCCCGTCCGGCCCGGTTGAGGTCGCCTGCCGACAGCGCCTGCGCGGCCCGGGTGGCGAGCGCCGCCGCCTCGCCCCAGACCTCACCGGTCGCCTGGGACCCCTCAAGCGCGCGGGTGGTCAGTTCGTCGATCGCGTCCAGGTCACCGAACCCCGCGCGGACGAACCCGAAGAACCAGTGCGCCCACGGGTCGTCGTCGGAGGCCAGGGCCTTGCGGACGCGCTCGTCGCGGTCGGTGCCGTCGCCGTCGAGCATCACGAACCCGGTGTGCCAGGTCCATGCCCTCGCCGTGGACGTCGCGCCCGGGACGTTAAGCGCCCGCTCGAACGCCCGGCGTGCCTCGCCGGATCGGCCCCAGAGGAACCAGGCCCAACCCATCGCGTTCACCAGCCGCAACGCCTGATCGGCGTCCCCGGCCCGGACCGCGCCATCGAGCGTGGCCCGCAGGTTGCCGGTCTCCGCGCGCAGCCGCCGCAACGCGTCACGCTGGCCCGGGCCGCGCAGATCGGCGTGCTCGGCCAGTTCGGTGTAGTAGGCGGCATGGCGGCGGCGCGTCTCTTCGTACTCGCCCGCCTCATGGAGCCGCTCGGCGCAGTACGCGGCGACCGACTCCAGCAACCGGTAACGCCCGTCTCCGGCCACGACGAGCGACCGGTCGACCAGGCTGGTGAGGACGTCGACATCCGCGCCGCAGATCTGTTCGGCCGCTTCCAGCGTTGAGCCGCCGGTATGGAGCGCCAGCCGTCGCAGCACCGCCCGCTCGCGCTCGTCCAGGGGTTCCCAGCTCCAGTCGATCAGCGCGCGGAGCGTCCGCTGCCGGGCCGGGGCGTCCCGTGTGCCGGACGACAGCAGCCGGAACCGATCGTCCAGCCGGGCCGCCAGTCCGTCCACACCTAGCGCCCGCACGCGCGTCGCCGCCAGTTCCAGTGCCAGCGGGACACCGTCGAGCCGCTCGCAGATCGCCGCGACCGCCTCGACGTTCCCGGGCCCGAGCGCGATGCCCGCCCGCTCGGCGAACAGCTCGGCGGCGGCGCGAGCGTCCAGCGGCGGGACGGTCCAGAGCCGCTCACCCGAGATCGCGAGCGGCTCCCTGCTGGTGGCAAGGACACGCAGGTCCGGAACGTCCCGCAGCAGCCTGGCGGTCAGCCGCGCCACCGGATCGGCCACATGCTCGCAGTTGTCGAGGACGAGCAGCGTCCGCCGCCCGCGCAGAGCCTCGCCCAGCACCCTGGCTGGAGACCCGCCGGCCCCCGCATCATCACGCAATCCGAGGACTCCGCCCACGAACGACGCCACATCGTCGACGGACGCCCCCGCCTCCGGCCCCTCGTCCAGCGGTACCAGCCAGACCCCGCGCAGGTGGCGCGCGACCGCCACGGCGAGCCGCGTCTTGCCGACACCGCCCGTCCCGTGCAGCGTCACCAGGCGCGACTCGTCCAGCAGCCCGGTCAGTTCTCGCACGGCTTCGTCCCGGCCGATGAGAGGCGCCACGTCGGCCGGCAGGTTCCCCCTCGTCCCGGTGAACACGGGATCACGGCAGAGGATGGCCGCGTGCAGAGCGGCCAGCTCGGTCGAGGGGTCGATGCCCAGTTCGTCCCGTAGCCGGACGCGCAGGTCGTCGTAGGCGGCGAGCGCGTCTGCGGGACGGCCCGCGTCGTACAGCGCCCGCATGTACGCGGCGCGCAGCCGTTCGCGCAGCGGATGCTCGTCCACGAGACCGCGTAGTTCGGCGACCAGTGCCGCGCCCTCGCCCAACTCAAGCCGGGCCTCGGCACGGCTCTCCATGGCAGCGAGACGTAGTTCGTCCAGACGGACGATCTCGGGGACGGCGAACGGCAACTCGGCGAAGTCGGCGAACACGGGGCCGCGCCACAACGCCAGCGCGTCGGCGAGGAGGGCGGCACGGGACGCCGCGTCGGGTTCGACCATCGCCCGCTCGGTCAGGTCGGCGAAGGCCCGCGCGTCGGTCGGTGCGTCCAGCCGGTAGCCCGGAGGGCGTGACTCGACCAGCGTGCGGGCGCCTGGCTCGGCGTCCTCCAGGGTCCGGCGTAGCTGCGAGACACGGGCCCGGAGGGTGGCCAAAGGGTCGGCGGGCAGGGCGTCGCCCCACAGGTCGTCGATGAGCCGGTCGGCGGAGACGACGCGTCCGGACCGTGCGAGGAGGGCGGCGAGGAGCGTGCGCACCTTGCGGTCGGCCACCCGGACGGGGCGGCCGTCCTCGGTCCGCACCTCCAGCGGACCGAGGACCCCGAAGCGCATACGCCCACCGTAATGCGGCCCGAACGTTTCCCGAACCCGGCCGAAGCAGGCTGGGGCCCTAGCTAACGAAAGGACCGACATGAACACGTCCGTGACCGTCCTGGGCCTGGGCCTGATGGGATCCGCGCTGGCCGAGGCGCTCCTGGGGGACGGCCGAACCGTCACCGTCTGGAACCGTTCGCACGCCAAGGCCGACCCGCTCGTGGCCAAGGGAGCGGTGAAGGCGGAGACGGCGGCCGAAGCGATCTCGGCGAGCCCGCTCGTGATCGTGTGCCTGTCCGTTTACACCGACGCCGAGGGGATCCTCGGCGACGCGGCCGGGCGCACGATCGTCCAGCTCACCAACGGGACGCCCCGGCAGGCCCGCGCCCTGGCAGACCGCGTCACCGGACAGGGCGGCCGTTACGTCGACGGCGGGATCATGGCCGTCCCGCCGATGATCGGGCGGCCGGAGGCGCTCATCCTCTACAGCGGCGACGAGGGGGCGTTCGAAGAGCACAGCGAGACCCTCGCGGTGCTGGGCCGGCCGCAGTTCCTGGGCGGCGATCCCGGCCTCGCGCCGCTGTTCGACCTGGCGCTGCTGGACGCCATGTACGGCATGATCGCGGGCTTCCAGCACGCGGTGGCGCTCGTCCGCTCGGAGAAGGTGCCGGCCACGACATTCGAGCCGATGGTCACCGCGTGGCTGACCGCGATGATGGCGCTGTTCCCCGAGCAGGCCCGCGCCGTCGAGGCGGGCGACTTCGCCACCCGGGTCTCCAGCGTGGCGACCAGCCAGGTGGCGTTCCCCGGCCTGATCGAGACGAGCCGCGACCAGGGCGTCGACCCGGGCCATCTGCCCGCGCTGCGGGACCTGTTCGACCGCGCGGTCGCCGAGGGCCACGGCGACGACGGCCTCGCCCGCCTGATCACCCTGCTGGAGCGCCCCGCTCGCTAGACCTCCGCGAGGAGGCCGGAGGTCTCCAGGTACTGGCGGCCGCGGGGGGTGAGGTCCCAGGCGTTGTGGCGCCACTCCTTGCGCCGCCAGACGACGCCGGCCGACAGCAGCTTGCGGCCGACGCGGCTGATCTCGGTCTCGTCGGTGCCGAGCTCGGTGGCGAGCTGCTGGTTGGACAGCCCCTGGCGGCGGAACACGGCGACGAGGAAGCGGGCGGCGTGACCGTCGGGCTGCAGCGCGAGCTGGAGGCCGGACGGAAGCCGCCTCAGCGCCCAGTGGACGACGTCGATCAGCCCGAGGATGCGGCCGCGCTGCTCGCGCTGCGGGCCGTCGAGGGCGTCGACGTCGAGGTAGTGGCGGTGCAGCCACTGGAGCCCGTCCTGGCATTCGACCAGGGCGGGCTCGTCGGCGCTCAGCGAGGCGTCGGTGATCAGCATGCCGAGCGCCGAGAAGTGGCCGTCGCTGATGACCTTCGCGTGTTCCATCGCGTCGATGAGGCGCCGGACCTCGGTCCGGCGGTCGTGCGTGCTGGGGACTCCGTCTGCGTTGACGTTCACCGCTCACTCCCGGGTCGAGGACCACACCGCCGGATGCTTCCAGGGTGCGTCCATGCCAAGTGAATGTCAAGTGATGTGCCCCGAAGCCCCTGGCACTGTTGCGGACGACACGGAAACGGGTGCCCGTGAGAGTTAGCATCGATCCACCACCTGTAACCGCGCGTGTCAATCCCCCGGGGGCGCTTATGACGGATCAGTCGGCCACCGCCGTGTACCCGGCCGAGCCTGCTGATCTCTTCGTCCACCTCTACGACACGATCGCGGACGACGTCTTCCAGGGCTGGACGGCGACCCGCTGGCACCGGCGCGAGCGGGTGCGGCGGGAGGCGAACGAGATCGCCGAGACCGTGCTGGAGCACGGCGTCCTCGATCCCGCCGTGACCGCGGAGATCGTCGCGGAGCACGGGGACCTCGGACGGTTCACGATCCTGCTCGGGCTGGACGTCGCGCTGGCCCACGCCAGCCCTTACGCCCCCTTCCACGACGCGCCGGCGCTGGCCGGGGTGCTCGTCACCTATCTGACCGAGGGGAGGCTCAACGGGCCCGGGACGACGGGCGCGCTGCTGCCCCGCTGCGCGTTCCCGGGCCGCCCGCGCGGCCTGCGGACGAAGGCGGAGTTCTTCGGCGTGCACCGCGTCCCGCAGGCGGAGTGGGACCGGATCGACCACCGGATCCTGCCGACCGTGAACGATCCGCACTTCAGCCGGGACGAGCCCGTGGCCGTCGGCTGCGCGCCGGTCCTGGAGACCTACGACGACATCGAGATCGAGTTCGGCGAGCGGCACGGCATGACCGTCTACCGGCTGCGCCCCATGGACTCCTCCGGCATCCGCAGCCGGATCAAGGCGATCGTCCGGCGGCTGGACGAGTCCGGCGCGCAGCTCGCCGTGATGCCGGAGGCGTCGCTGACGGACGCGCTGCTGGAGCACTGGAAGGAGGTCGCGTTCGACACCGCCGCCCGCGACCGCGACCGCCGGCCGCTGCGGTTCATCATGCTCGGGAGCGGCCCGCTCGGGGACGCCGACCCGCCGCCGAACCGGGCCGTCCTGCTGGACCGCTGGACGGGGCAGGAGCTCCTCGTCCAGGACAAGCTGTCCGGTTTCACGCTGGACGCCGCGCAGATGCGGCTGTGGCGGCTGCCCGACGCGCCGGCCTCGGGCACGGCCGTCGAGTACGCGCGGCCCGGCACGCGGATCAGCGTGGTCGACTCGTCCCTCGGCCGCCTCGCGGTGCTGATCTGCGAGGATCTCGGCCGGTCGATCGACTGGGAGCGGGAGCTGCGGTCGTGCGGCGTCTCGCATCTGCTCGTCCCGATCTTCTCCAAGCCGATCCTGGAGCACCGCTGGGAGGAGCAGGGCGCCGAGCGCCAGGTGGCGAGCCTCGGCGGCTGGGTGGCGGTGTCCAACAGCCTCGCGGTCGGCGCCGCCGTCCCGGACGGCGACCTGCCCGGCGCCCGGTACACGTGCCTCGTCGCGGGCCCCAAGAGCCTGCACCGCGCCGCGTACGAGATGGACCGGCAGTTCGGCGTCGCCCGGACGGGCGGCGAACTCGGCCGGCTCGCCACCTCGGAGCTGCCGCGCGTGTTCCCGGGCGCGGCCTACGAGGTCTGGCACGAGCACTGGCAGGACGGCAAATAGGTCATTCCACCGTGAACGGCTCCGGGCCGGTGACCGCGCCGGCCGGGGTGTCCACGGTGAGCGGCCCCGTGCCGGCGCCGGCCGGGACGGTCGTCCGGACGAGCGTGTCCGTCGCGTCCGTCACCGGGGATCGCACCGTGCCGAACCGGACGCTCGTCGTGGACTCCAGACCGGTGCCCCTTATCGTGACCATCGTGCCGGGCGGGCCGCTCACGGGCTCGATCGCGCTGATCCGCGGTGTCAGGGCGTGGTCGCGGCCCCGCGGCGCGGGCGCGAGCAGCGTCGCGAAGACGCTGCGGAACTTCTCGGCGGTCTCGCGGGAGAACTGGCCGACGAGGGCGGCGATGGCCGCGATCCCGTACGGGTTGACGTCGGACGCGCCGCCCGCCGGCGAGGTCAGACCGCCGCGCACGACGAGGTAGACGATCAGCCCGAAGAGGGCGCCGACGAACGGGAGCAGCAGGTACATCAGCAGCCAGCTCCGGCGCAGCGCCCGGTTCCCGACGTACCAGTAGAACGACCGCAGGACGTGCGCGATGCCGCCGAGCGCGCCGGCCGCCATGACGATCACGAACAGGCTCGTCTCCCGTGACATGGACGGCGACCACCACGGCAGGTGGACGGTCTTGGCGGCGGGCGTGACCTCGGTGTGCCCGTCCGGAGCGACCCGCGGCTCGGCGGGCCACACCTGCACGAGCACGACCACCAGCACGGCCGTCATCACCAGCAGGAGGGCGAACACGGCGACGATGTCGCGGGTGCGGGCATATCCGGATCCGGCCGACGCCTCGGTCACGGCGCTCCTTCTCGTACGGGTGTTCTCCGCCGGTAATCGAGGCGGACCCGGACACCGTTTCGCACGCCCGTCCGCAATGCCGGGGTCAAGCAATCCCCTTGATTGCGACAATCCATTGCAAATTGGTGGAGTCTTCATTAACGGGTCGCCGGTTCGCCGAGGCCCGCGCCTACTCTCCCGCCATGCGCCGAACAGCAGCAGCAGTCGCGACCGTCCTGACCGCCGGCCTCGCCGCCGGCGTGCAGCAGGCCGCGGCGGCGGAGCCGCCCACCTGCGGCACTCCCGCCGACCACCAGATCGCCGAGGTCCAGGGCGGCGGGAACGCGAGCCCCCTGACCGGGCAGACCGTCCGGGTCGAGGGCGTCGTCACCGCCGACTTCCAGCGGTCGGACCAGCTCAAGGGATTCTTCGTCCAGGACCCGACCCCAGACGCCGACCCGGGCACATCCGACGGGCTCTTCGTCTACTCCACGAAGGAGGTCGCGGTCGGCGACTGCGTCCTCGTGACGGGCAAGGCCGTCGAGTACAACGGGCTCACCGAACTGTCGCCCGTGTCGGCCGTCGACGTGTGCGGCACGGGACGGGTCATGCCGGCCGCCGTCCGGCTGCCGCTCAAGGGCGGCGCGACCCTGGAGCGGTACGAGGGCATGCTGCTGCGGTTCGGGCAGCGGCTCACCGCCACCGAGACCTACCGGCTCGGACGGTACGGAGAGGTGACGGTCTCCGCGGGCGGCCGCCTCTTCCAGCCGACCGACGGGCACGGCTCCACCCAGGCGCAGAACGACGCGCGGAAGCTTCTCGTCGATGACGGGTCCAACGTCCAGAACCCGGAGACGATCCCGTACACCGACCCCCGTGTGCTGCGGACCGGTGACGGCACGACCGGCCTGACCGGCGTGCTCACCTACCAGTTCGGCGAGTATGCGCTCCAGCCGACGAAGCAGGCGCACTTCGCGAACGAGAACCCGGCGCCGGAGAGGCCGGAGCGCGTCGGCGGCGACGTCCGCGTGGCGAGCTTCAACACGCTCAACTGGTTCACGACGCTGAACAAGCGCGGCGCGAACACGGCCGAGGAGCAGGAGCGGCAGCTCACCAAGCTGACCGCCGCGCTCAAGGGCCTGAACGCCGACGTCGTCGGGCTGATGGAGGTCGAGAACAACGGCGACACCGCGGTCAAGGCCCTGGTCGACCGGTTGAACCAGGCCGTCGGCGCCGGGACGTACACGTGGGTCAAGCACCCGTACCCGGGGACGGACGAGATCCACGTCGCGCTCATCTACAAGCCGGCGAAGGTCACGCCGGCGGGTGCGGCCCGTTCGTCGCAGGACCCGGTCTTCGACCGCCCGCCGCTGGTGCAGGCGTTCCGGCCGCGGCGGGGCGGGACGGAGTTCACCATGATCGTCAACCACTTCAAGTCGAAGGGCTGCGGCGGCGCCACCGGCCCCGACCAGGACCAGGGCGACGGCCAGGGCTGCTACAACGCCCGCCGCGTCGCCCAGGCCAAGGCGATCGGCGCGATCGCGGCCGGCGTGCGGAACCCGCTCGTGGTCGGCGACCTCAACGCCTACACGGCCGAGGACCCGGTGAAGGAGCTCACCGGCGCCGGCCTCCTCGGGCAGACGCAGCGGTTCGTCCGCCCGGATCGGCGGTACAGCTACGTGTTCGACGGGCAGTCGGGCGAACTGGACCACGCGCTCGCCGGGAAGGGGCTGTCGCGGCGCGTGACGGGCGCGACGATCTGGCACATCAACAGCGACGAGCCCGTGTTCCTCGACTACAACACCGAGTACAACCCGCCGCGGTTCTACCGGCCGGACGCGTTCCGCTCGTCCGACCACGACCCCGTCCTGCTGGGCCTGAACCTGCGCTGACCTCCTTATTGGGCCGGCCTTATTGGGCCGGCCGTCCAGAAAAGGGCGGCCGGCCCCTCGCGTCAGACGATCACGAAGCGTATGATCCAGGTCACATTTCTAGTGATCGGTGCGCTCTCATGACCGAAGCCGTCTCCGCCCCCGTGGCGGCCCCCCGTCCGGCGTTCGGCATCGGCCCGGACGGCACGTACACGCTGTTCGGGCAGGTCCTCGCCTTCATCCTCGGCCTCATCACGACCTTCGTCTTCCTGCCGCTCGTCGTGGTCGCCGCGCTCCTTTACGCCAGGGCCGAGACCGTGTTCGCGGAGAACCCCTCGCAGGCCCGCGCACTGGTGATCTGGTCGTGGCTCAGCATCACCGTCCCCGTCATCGTCGCGGGCGCCGTGGCCGGCGTCCTCGGCGCGACGATGGGCTAGCGGGAAGAGGACGGGCGCCCGGCGGGTTGGCCTCGTCATGAGCATGCGCTTCTCCGTCCTCGACCTGGCCCCCGTCGTCGCCGGTTCCACGTCCGGCCAGGCCCTGCGCAACACCCTCGACCTGGCCCGGCACACCGAGCGGCTCGGCTACCACCGGTACTGGCTGGCCGAGCACCACGCGATGCCCGGCATCGCCAGCTCGGCGACGGCCGTGCTGATCGGTCAGGTCGCGGCGGCGACGTCCCGGATGCGGGTCGGGTCGGGCGGGGTCATGCTGCCGAACCACGCGCCGATGGTGGTCGCCGAGCAGTTCGGGACGCTGGAGGCGCTGTATCCGGGACGCATCGACCTCGGCCTCGGCCGCGCGCCCGGCACCGACCAGGCGACAGCGCTGGCGCTGCGGCGCTCCCCGGAGGCGCTGTCGGTGGACGACTTCCCCGAGCAGGTCATCGAGCTGCGCGGCTACTTCGGCGCGGACAGCAGGGTGACGCCGGCGGCCGGGAACGAGCCGCCGGTCTGGCTGCTCGGATCCAGCGGATACAGTGCGCGGCTCTCCGGTCTGCTCGGCCTGCCGTTCGCGTTCGCGCACCACTTCAGCGCCGAGAACACCGTCCCCGCCCTGACGCTGTACCGGGAGTCCTTCCGTCCCGGCGCGCTGGACGAGCCGTACTCGATGATCGGAGTATCGGTGACCGCCGCCGGGACCGACGAAGAGGCGCGCGAGCTGGCGGCCCCGCAGGCGCTGGCGTTCCTGAGGCTGCGGCAGGGCCGTCCGGGGCTGCTGCCGACGCCGGAGGAGGCCGCGTCCCACCCGTACACGCCGCTGGAACGGCAGATGATCGACGCGCGGCTGGCCGACCAGGTGGTGGGCGGGCCGGACGGCGTGCGCAAGCAGCTGGACGCGCTGATCGAGCGGACCGGGGTCGACGAGGTCATGGTGACCACCCAGGTCCACGACCACGCCGACCGGCTCCGCTCCTACGACATCCTCGCCGGCCTGTACGAGGAGAACCTCAGCGCGGCCTGACCTGGAACCGGCCGCGCGAACGCCCTGCGGTCCGCGGGGTCAGCCCGTGAAGGCCGCCTCCAGGACGTCCAGTCCCTCGGTCAGCAGTTCCTCCGGGATGACGAGCGGCGGCAGGAAGCGCAGGACGTTCCCGTACGTCCCGGTCGTCAGGACGAGCAGGCCGTTCTCGTGGCAGCGGCGCGCGATCCGCGCGGTGAGCTCGGGGTCGGGCTCCTTCGTCCCCTCCCGCACCAGCTCGATCGCGATCATCGCGCCGCGTCCGCGCACGTCCCCGATCGCGGGGTGCCGTGCGGCGAGGTCCCGCAGCCGGGGCAGCATGATCTCGCCGATGCGGCGAGCGCGCTCGGTGAGCTTGCCGTCCTCGATCTCCTCCAGCACGGCGAGCGCCGCCTCGCAGGCGAGCGGGTTGCCGCCGTAGGTGCCGCCGAGCCCGCCGCCGTGCACCTTGTCCATGATGTCGGCGCGGCCGGTGACGGCGGCCAGCGGCAGCCCGCCGGCGATGCCCTTCGCGGTCGCCACGATGTCCGGGACGACCCCCTCGTGCTCGCAGGCGAACAGGTCACCCGTCCGGGCGAAGCCGGTCTGCACCTCGTCGGCGATGAACAGGATCCCGTTCGCGCGGCAGAACTCGGCGAGCGCGGGCAGGAATCCGGGCGCCGGGTCGATGAACCCGCCCTCGCCCTGGATCGGCTCGATCAGCAGCGCGGCCACGTTCGTCGCGCCGATCTGCTTGGTGATCTGGTCGATGGCCTGCGCCGCCGCCTCCGGCCCGCAGTTCTCCGGGCCGGTCGGCCAGCGGAACGGGTAGGCCGGCGGCATCCGGTACACCTCTGGCGCGAAAGGGCCGAACCCGTTCTTGTACGGCATGTTCTTCGCGGTCAGCGTCATCGTCAGCAGCGTCCGGCCGTGGTAGCCGTGGTCGAACGCCACGACCGCCTGCCGGCCCGTCGCGTACCGGGCGATCTTGACGGCGTTCTCCACCGCCTCGGCACCGCTGTTGACCAGGAACGACCGCTTCTCGTGGTCGCCGGGCGTGATCCGGTTGAGGTTCTCGCACACCGCGACGTACGACTCGTACGGCGCGACCATGAAGCAGGTGTGGGTGAACCGGTCGGCCTGCGCCTTGACGCGCGCGGCGACCCGCGGGTTGGCGTTGCCGACGTTGGTGACCGCGATGCCGGAGCCGAAGTCGATCAGCGAGTTGCCGTCGGCGTCGACGACCACACCGCCGTCGGCGTCCGTCACGTACACCGGCAGGACGCTGCCGACGCCCGGCGGCACCGCCGCGACGCGGCGCTTGTGCAGGTCACGGGAGCGCGGGCCGGGGATCTCGGTCACGACACGGCGTTCCTGGGGCAGTCGGCCGCCGCTCGCCGTCTGGGCAGGGTCCTGGCTGGTCATGAGCTGAACATAAGCCGGGCGCCGCCTACGATGAACAGTACGGGACGGCGAAATCCGTCCGGCGAGATGGACACTTTGCACAGGGATTACCGATGCCGCCCACGTTGGCCGCCGTGGCCGCCCTCCCCCAGCTCGGCCTGAAGTCGCTCACCGGGCCGCTCCCGGACACGCGGGTCGTGTGGGTCGCGGTCAGCGAGCTGGAGGACCCGACGCCCTTCCTGGAGGGCGGCGAGCTCGTGCTGACCACCGGCATGCGGCTGACCCCCGCGAGCGCCGCCGGCTACGTGTCGCGGCTGGTCGCACGGGGCGTCACCGGGCTCGGGTTCGCGGTCGGGGTCATTCACGACGACGTCCCGCCGGAGCTGCTCGCGGCCGCCCGGGACCAGGGGCTCGTGCTGCTGGAAGTGCCGCGCCCCACCCCGTTCATCGCCATCGGCAAGGCCGTCTCGCGGATGCTCGCCGCCGAGTGGTACGAGGACGTGACGCGGGCGTTCCAGGCGCAGCGGGAGCTGACCCGCGCCGCGCTGACCGGGCCGGGCGCGCTGGTGACCCGGCTCGCCCGGCTGCTCGGCGGGTGGGCGCTGCTGCTGGACGCGTCCGGGGACGCCCAGCACGCCGAACCCGCCGGCGCCCGCGGCCGCGCCGCGGCGTTGGAGCCCGAGCTGGCCCGGCTGCGGCGGCGGCCCGCGAGGGGGAGCCCTGCGGCGAGCGTGGCACTCGCGGTTCCCGACGACCACATCGTGGTGCAACGGATCGGGCTCAGCGGACGGCCGCGAGGATTCCTCGCCGTGGGGACGGACGCGCCGCTCCCCCCCGCCGCGCACACGATCGTGGGGTCGGCCGTCGCGCTGCTGACGTTGCAGTCCGAGACACCGCGGACGGACCGGGAGCTGCGCGCGTCACTCGCGGCGCTGCTGCTCGGCCGTCCCGGCGAGGCGCCGCTGGTGCCGGGCGGGCCGGTCCGGGTGGTGGCCTGCGCGGGCGGGGCCGCCGTGCTGGACGTACTGGAGTCCGACCCTGCCGGGGCCCGCTGCCTGGCGCTCCCGCTGGAGGGGCACAGCGCGGTGATCGTCCCGGACGAGGCGCTCGGCACGATCGAGCCGCTGCTGGTCTCCGCCGGAACGGCCGGTGTCAGCGACCCGGCCTCGGGCGACCTCGGGACGGCGCTGCGGCAGGCCGAAGAGGCACTGGCGGCGGCCGTCCGGGCGCGGCGGGACGTCCTGCACTACTCCGCCCTGCCGGGGCAGAGCGTCCTCGGACTGCTGGAGCCCGGCCTCGCCCATGCCTTCGCCGGCTCGCTGCTCGCCCCTCTTCGCGAGGAGGGCCTGGTCGAGACCGTCCAGGCGTATCTCGCCGCCAACGGGCAGGGGGAGGCGGCGGCGCGGGCGCTCGGCGTCCATCGGCACACGCTGCGATCACGGATGCGCAAGGCCGCCGAACTCCTGGACCGCGACCCGGACGATCCGGCCGTACGCGCCGAACTGTGGATCGCGCTGGCCATCGCGTCCAACCACGATGAGCGGATTGGACATCGTGGCGACTCGCAATCGGGCGAGCCGGGGATAGCGTGACGGTATGAACGTGACCCCATTCTGGCTGGCCGGCCGGCCCGAGACCGGTGACGGTGAGCTGACCGTTACGCATCCCTACGACGGCCGCGTGGTCGGGACGGCGGCGGTGCCGACGCCCGCGCAAGTGGAGGAGGCGATCGCGGCCGCGGACGCCCTCCGCCGGGAGGCCGCCGCGCTGCCCCTCCACGTGCGGGCGGAGGCGCTCGCGCACGTGTCCGCGCGGATCGCCGAACGCGCCGAGGAGATCGCCCGGCTGATCACCGGAGAGAACGGCAAGCCGCTGCTGTGGGCACGCGGCGAGGTGACCCGCGCGATCTCCACGTTCCGGTTCGCCGCCGAGGAGGCCCGCCGCTTCAGCGCCACCACGCAGCGGCTCGACACCGACCCGGCCGCCGAGGGCCGGATGGCCTACATCACCCGCGTGCCGAAGGGCCCGGTGCTCGGCATCTCGCCGTTCAACTTCCCGCTGAACCTCGCCGCGCACAAGATCGCGCCGGCGATCGCGGCGGGCACCCCGATCGTGCTCAAGCCCGCCCCGGCCACGCCGCTGTCGGCGCTGCTGCTCGGCGAACTGCTGGCCGAGACGGACCTGCCCGCCGGGATGTTCTCGATCCTGCCGGTGCCGAACGACCGCGCCCCCGCCCTGGTGGACGACCCGCGGCTGCCGATCGTGTCGTTCACCGGGTCCGTCCCCGTCGGCTGGGCGATCAACGACCAGGCGCCGCGCAAGCACGTCACCCTCGAACTCGGCGGGAACGGCGCCGCGGTCGTCCTGCCGGACGCCGACCTCGACTGGGCCGCCAAGCGGATCGGGCTGTTCTCCAACTACCAGGCCGGGCAGAGCTGCATCGCCGTCCAGCGCGTCTTCGTCGACCGGTCCGTGTACGAGGAGTTCGTGCCGAAGCTCGTCGACACGGTGGCGTCCCTCGTCACCGGCGACCCGTGGGACGACAAGACGCAGGTCGGACCGCTCGTCAGCCAGGAGGCCGCCGAACGCGTCGAAGCCTGGGTGGACGAGGCCGTCGCCGCGGGCGCGCGGATCCTGACCGGCGGCACCCGCGAGGGCGCCGCGTACGCCCCGACCGTCCTGGCGGACGTCCCGGCCGACGCGAAGGTGTCCCGCGAGGAGGTCTTCGGCCCGGTCATGCTCGTCCAGCCCGTGGACGGCGTGGACGAGGCGTTCGCCCTGGTCAACGACTCCAAGTTCGGCCTCCAGGCGGGCGTGTTCACGCGGAACCTCGACATCGCGTTCCGCGCGCACCGCGAGCTCGACGTCGGCGGCGTCGTGATCGGCGACGTCCCGTCCTACCGCGCCGACCAGATGCCGTACGGCGGCGTGAAGGACTCCGGCGTGGGCCGGGAGGGGCTGCGGTCGGCGATGGCCGACTACACCGAGGAGAAGGTCATGATCTTCACGGGCCTGCCTCTCTAAGAACGGTCGCGGGGCCCTGCGTACAACCCCGTGCGCAGGGCCCCGGCCGCCTCCGACATCGCCTCCCGGAACCGCCCGCCCAGCGACCACGTGTTCGCGAAGCCGTGGATGAGGTCCTCCTGCCGCCGCAGCGCGACCGGCACCGCGAACTCCTCCAGCCGCCTGGCGAACGCCTCCCCCTCGTCCCGCAGCGGATCGAAGCCCGCCGTGACGAGATACGTCGCCGGGAACCCGCTCAGATCCTCCGCCAGCAGCGGCGACGCCTTCACCTCGGCGCGCCGCTCCACCCGGCAGTAGTGGTCGCTGCACCAGACCATGTCCTCATCGGTCAGGTAGAACCCCTCCCCGAACACCTCCCGCGACCGCCGCCGGACGGACATGTCGGTCGCCGGATAGAACAGCAGCGCGAAGTCGGGCCTGCGCTCGGCCAGCACCCCGACGACCGCCGCGAGATTGCCGCCCGCACTGTCCCCGCCGACGGCGATGGCCGAGGGATCGGCGCCCATCTCCCCGGCATGCGCGACGGCGTACTCGTACGCCGTGAGCGCGTCGTCCGGCGCCGCCGGATACGGGTGCTCCGGGGCGAGCCGGTACTCCACCGTCAGCACCCGCACCTCGGCGTGCACCGCCAGATACCGGCAGACCGTGTCATGCGTGTCGATGTCGCCGACGACCCATCCGCCGCCGTGGTAGAAGACGAGCAGCGGCGAGCCGTCCGCGAGGCCCTTGGGCGTGTAGAGCCGGGCCGGTACCCCGCCCGCGTCGACCTTCCGCGTCGCCACCGGCCGTGCCGGGACCTTCGGCAGATACACCGTCGACCTGGCCAGCCCCTGCCGCGCCTCCTCGACCGTGTCCGCGCCGAGCCTCTGCTCGCCCTCCAGCCGCATCATCGTGAGCAGGAGCTGCGCGTCCACCGACAGCCGATGCCCGTCCAGCCGCACCGGCTTCCCGGCGATCAGCCGCTTGACGGGCTCCGGCAACGCGAACACACCCCGCAACACCTGTACCACCACCGAGGACGGCACGATCTCGACCAACGACGCCACAGAACCCTCCAACCACCGGCTCCGCACACCGTACTCCCCAGTAGGCCCCGCGAGGCGCCCAGCCGGCGCCTGTGACCCCGGGGCCGGGGCACGATGGCCGACGCAGGCCGCGAACCCTTGACCACAAAGGGTTCTGACGGTCCGACGGGGGTGATTAGGATCGTCGCGGCCGGGTGGCCGTGCATGACGGGAGCGGTGGATGCTGCGTGTCTGGAAGATGCTGACGGCCTATGTCGACGTCGCCGTCGCGTTCGCCCTCGCGGTCGTCATCCTGACGCTGGACATCGGTGGGATCGCGTCGACCAAGCTCGTGCAGAGCGCCACCATGGCGACACTGGCCGTCGTCGCGATCGTGCTGCTTCGCGACCGCGCCCGCGGCGACACCCGCGGCATGGAGATCCTCAAGTCGGTGGACGCACTCCAGAAGCAGATGGACGTCCGCGTCGTCAGCGGAACCGAGTGCAACCGCGTCCTGACCGACGCACGCCGCGACACCGACCGCTGGATGTTCCGGGGCGGGACGGGCGCCTACATCCGCGCGGTCACGCTGCCGGAATGCGTGTCCGCGGCAAGACCGAGGCGACGCAGGCTGGAGTTCCGGCTGGAGATCCTCGACCCCATGAAGCCCGACCTGTGCCGCGAGTACGTCCGGCTGCACCAGCGGCTGGCGGTCAGCGACAACAGTCCCGAACAGGGGTGGACGGTCGACGAGACCCGCCGCGAACTGTTCGCGACGATCCTGGCGGCGTGCTGGCACCAGCAGCGTTACGAGTTCCTCGACATCGACGTCCGGCTGTCCTCGGCCTACTCGCTGCTGCGGTACGAGCTGTCGACGAGCTGCCTCGTCTTCACCCAGCGGGGACCGGAGTTCCCCGCCATGGTGATCAACAGCGGCACGCCGGCCTACCTGTCCTGGGAGTCGGAACTGCACGTCAGTTTCCAGCAGGCCAAATCGCTGCCGCTGCAGTCGGTCAAGAGCATGCAGCTGAGCCTCGTCCCGTCCGCGGAAGAGGTCCGTGAAGTCTTCCGGATGCTCGGGATCGAACTCCCCGCCGCCTACACCGACCGCGACCTCGACAAGCTGAGCGAACTGGCCCTGGATTCATCCGACCCGTACGCCTAGGCAAGGGTGACGGTCAGGGCGTGTGGGCGTGGCGGCGGCGGTGGTAGGCGTACGTGACGGCGGCCAGTAGCGGTCCCCATGCCACCAGCGGCAGGTATGCGGCGGCGCCGAGCACGCCCCGCCAGTCACGGAAATGGATGGGGAAGTTGTCCGCCAGCGGACGCCCCTGAATGGTCTCGTGGAAGACCAGGCAGTTCACTATGGACACCGTCCACATCAGGGTCAGGATCGTGGCGCCGACGACGGCCGGGATCACGGCCGCCTTGACCGGCACACGCCGGCCCCGCAGCCCCGGTATCCAGCGCGGGAACACCTCGCCCCAGGCGGCGATCAAGCCGACGGCGGTGAAGGCGACCGCTTCCGAAAGGATCGACAGCAGCACCACGTAAGCCTCCATGGGCATCCAGCCCGGGAGGTCGCCGCGTCCTCCGTCGGCGAAGTCGCCGTGGTCGACGATCGGCAGGTGCAGGGCGAACGCCGCGATCCGCCACAACCCGGAGGGCAGCACGGTGAACGGGATCGCCGGCGCGGCGATCCGCGCCCAGCGCGGCACACCGGCGACCGGGGCGTGCGCCGCGATCCAGGCTTCGCGCAGCCGCGCGAACGGAGCCGATGGTGTGGTCGCAAGGGTCATCGCAGCCTCTTCCGCAAGCAGTCCGGCCGGGCAACCCAAAGATCACGCACACCGGCCCCCCGTCTGCTCCCCCGCCGGCACCGACTCCCTCCCCCGCACGGGGGAATCCCCGCGTCCGGCAGGCCCTCTTCGGGGCTTCCGGGCGGTTCTGGCCCAGCGGGTCTTCTTGCCGGGCTTGAAGACGGAGAGGATGACGGCCGTCCAGAGCAGGGCCGTGTAGAGGAGCATGCAGAGGATCAGGGTGAGGCCGGTGCCGCCGGGGTCCGCGGCGGGATCGGCGGTGCGGGTCTGGAGTTCCTTGATCCAGGTGCTCTGGATTATCGCCATGACCGGGATGACCAGGGCGATGACGAGTTTGAGCAGGACCCACCAGTGTTTGATCACTCCCCAGGGCGTGCCCAGGGACACGACCAGGCCGGTGGTGATCGCCATGACCATGCTCGGGATCACGATGGTCAGGTCGAAGACGTGCATCAGCTCGTAGGCGCCGTGGCGCACCGCGCGGTCCTTCACGGTGGCGCCCGCGACGGCGAGGGTCGTCATCGCCAGGGCGAGGCCGAGCCAGCCGACGCTGATGCCGACGTGCAGCGTCAGCCAGACGCGGCGGGCGCGTCGCTTCAGTTGCGGGAAGCGGGGGCGCATCCGGACGACGATCAACGTGCAGAAGACCATGCCGCCCAGTTGCTCGGGACCGCCGCCGAAGCTGAAGACGAACTGGGCCGGGACGAACAGGAGATGGAACACGATCAGCGTGCGCCGGGCTCCGAGCCGGGCGGCGGCCAGTGTCAGCGCCGCGGCCAGGATGTATCCGAACATGGCGGACGTCTTGATGGCCGGGTAGGACGTCTCGTCGCGCATCCACAGCAGCACGGCCGCGACGGCTGAGAAGACGCTGAAGGCGAGTTGCGCGGCGGGCCTGGTCCCACCGGGCGGAACGGTTTCGTGAAGGGCCTCGGACGGCCGGGGCGGTGCCGGCCGGGCGGTGCTTCTGGACATGCGATCCACGGTGGACGCGGGCATGGGGCCGGCACATCGGCCGATGCCCGCTTTTCGGATCGGCGAAGTCCCGGATGCCGCGTACAACCTTCTATGGATGACCGCCAGAAAGAGCGCGGTTAACGTGATGCTCATGAACCGGGCGACGGCGGTGAACGCGGTCCTGGCGCTCGCCGTCGCCGCGAGCACCGCGTCCGGCGATCTCGGGGCGGGGCGGTCGATCGGCGACCAGAGCATCGTCTCCTTCCGCTGGGATCCGCCGCTCTGGTTCTCGATCCCGCTCGGCCTGGCGGCCGGGGCCGCGATCTGGTCGCGGCGGCACCGGACGCTCGTGGCGGTGGCGCTGGCCGCGTGGGTGACGCTCGGGGCGTTCGTCGCCGTGAACGTCGCGCAGTACCGCTTCGCCGAGCACGCCCGGTCGAGACGCGCGACGGCCGCCGCCACGGCGGTCGCCTCCCTGGTGGTCGGCGCCGGGATCTGGCGTCTCGGCGGGCCGGACGCGGCCGTGCCGCTCACCGCCGCGATCTGCCTCGCGCCGGCGCTGCTCGGCCTCTACGCCGGAACGCGCCGCGAGCTGATCGCGGGCATGCGGGAGCGGGCCGAACGCGCCGAGCGGGAGCAGCACGAACGCGTGCTGCGGGCCCGCAGCGACGAGCGCGCCCAGATCGCGCAGGACATGCACGACGTCGTCACGCACCGGGTGTCCCTGATGGTGCTGCACGCGACGGCGCTGGAGGCGTCCGAGGGACGGGACGCCGCCGCGATCGGCAAGCGGATCGGCACCATCGGGCGGGAGGCCCTGGCCGAGCTCCGCTCGCTGGTGGAGGTGCTCTGCACCGACGGCGACGCGCCGCTCGTCCCGCAGCCGGGGCTCGCCGACCTCGCCGGCCTGGTGGAGGACTCCCGCCGGACCGGCATGCGGGTCACGCTCCGGCTGGTGGACGAGCAGGGTTCGCGCCCGCCCGCGCTCGTCGAGCACGCCGTGTACCGGGTCGTGCAGGAGGCGCTGACGAACGTCCACAAGCACGCCGGGGACGCCGAGAGCGCCGTCGTCGTCCGGCGGACGCCCGAGGCGCTGCACCTGTCGGTGACCAACGGCCGCGCCCGGGCCCCCGTGCCCGGGCTGCCGAGCGGCGGCCACGGCCTGCTCGGCATCGCCGAGCGCATCAGGCTGCTCGGCGGGGAGCTGACCGCCGGCCCGACCCCGGACGGCGGCTACCGCGTCACCGCCGAGGTCCCGCTGTGATCCGCGTCCTGATCGTCGACGACGAGTGGATGGTGCGCGCGATGCTCCGCACCATCATGGGGACGGCGCCGGACATCACCGTCGTCGGCGAGGCGTCCGACGGGAACGAGGCCGTCCGGGAGGCCGCGGCACATCGTCCGGACGTCGTCCTGATGGACATCCGCATGCCCCGCGCGGACGGTCTGACCGCCACCGAACGCCTGGCCGGATCCCACCGCGTCGTCGTCCTGACCACGTTCGATCTGGACGAGTACGTCCACACCGCGTTGCACCACGGCGCGGTCGGCTTCCTGTTGAAGGACGCGTCGGCACAGGAGATGCTGACCGCCGTCCGCAGCGCGGCCCGCGGCGACGCGATGCTCTCGCCCAAGGTGACCCGCCGCCTGCTCCGCCGTTTCGCCGACGCGGGACGTTCCGACGCCGAGGCCAGGCTGCGGCCGCTCACCGCCAAGGAACGCGAGGTCCTCGTGGCCGTCGGCGGCGGCCTGTCGAACACCGACATCGCCGCGGCCCTCCACATGAGCGAGGCGACCGTGAAGACCCACGTCAGCCGCATCCTGACGAAACTGTCGCTCACGAACCGCGTCCAGGCCGCCGTCCTCGCCCACCGCGCGGGTCTCCTCGACCCGCCGCCCGGACCCGAAACCGGCGCGCAGTAAAGGATCACAACCATGCGGCGGGTGGAAGCGGTGTGACAAACTGTGCGCGAATGAGCGAAGGGACCAGAGAAAGCGAACGACATGGCCGACAAAGCCGCGCTGGCCGGCTCCACCGGGAACGTCCCGGATCTCGCCACGGGGGAGGCCGGGTGCGGGCTGCCCAAGCTCGCCCGCTGCGCCCTCGTCGGGCTCATCATCGTCGCGGCGGCCGCGGTGCTCGCCTCGTTCGTTCCCCGCGGCCACCGTGGTAGACGCCGGCTCCCCCGTCAGCATCCCTGGCAGCGCGCCCGAGTCCACGTCGAGGCGGCCAGGGCCGCCGCGTACCGTCCCTGACGCCGTCAGCGCTTGCGGAGCAGGATGTGCCCTGCCGGGGAGTGCTCGTGCTCGTGCATCGGACGGCGTAGCAGGCGGGCCACCTCGGTGAAACCGGCCTGGCCTCCCAGGTCGGCGATGCGGTCGATCGGCCAGCGGTAGGCGGGGGCGACCTTGTGGTCGAAGGGGTCCGGCTCGTCCCCGTCGGTGGACTGGAAGGCGAGCAGGAGAAGGCCGTCCGCGGCCAGGACCCGGTGGAACTCGGCGAAGACCGCCGGGAGGCGCGCGGGTTCCATATGGATGAGCGAGTACCAGGCGAGGGCACCCGCGAGACCGCCGTCCGGGAGGTCGAGCGCCGTCATGGAGCCCTCCTCGAAACGAAGGTGCGGGTTGTCGGCGCGGGCCTGGGCGATCATCGCGGGCGACAGGTCGATGCCGGAGGCGTCGAGCCCGAGGGTGTCAAGCAGCGCCGTCACGTGGCCGGGGCCGCAGCCGAGGTCGGCGACCCGTCCGCCCGCCGGGACCATCTCCGCGAAGGCGATGATCAGCGAGCGGTCCAGGGGAAGGTCGTCGAGGGAGTTGCGGAAGAGGTCGGCGTAGAGGGAGGCGACGGCGTCGTAGCCCGCCCGTGTGACGGTCTCGGTCATGACGCCCGACTGTAGCGGCGGTCGCCCCGGCGAGCGGAGTCAGCGGTAGCGGGCCTGCCGCGCGGCGGGGCCGGCCGGGGTCAGCCCGGACAGGCCCGCCTCCACGGCCGCGGCGGCCCGGCGGCAGAACGGCCCGGGCTCGTCCGCCGCGTCGGGTCGCTCGTCGACGAGCGCGTCCGCGAGGCCGCCGCGCAGCAGGTCCGCCGACCGGACTCCCTGCTCCTCGGCCATCTCGCCCGCCCGGTCCGGGGTCCGGTGGACGATCAGCGCGGCGCCCTCCGGCGGGAGCGGGGCGAGCCAGGCGTGCCGGGCCACGAGCACCCGGTCGGCGGGCAGCAACGCCAGCGCCGCGCCGCCGGTGCCCTCGCCGAGGAGCAGGCAGAGCGTCGGCGCGGGCAGCGTGATGAGATCGGCCAGGCAGCGGGCGATCTCGCCGGCCAGCCCGCCCTCCTCCGCCTCCGCCGACAGGACGGCGCCGGGCGTGTCGACCACGGTGACCAGCGGCAGGCCCAGCTCGGCGGCCAGCCGCATCCCGCGCCGCGCGACGCGCAGGCCGGCCGGGCCGAGCGGGTGGCCGGTGCGCTGGCTGTGCCGGTCCTGGCCCACCAGGACGCACGGCGCCGCACCGAAGCGTGCGAGGGCGAGCAGGAGCCCCGGGTCCGCCTCGCCCTCGCCGGTGCCCGACAGCGGGGTGACGTCCGAGGCGCCGTGGCGGAGCAGTTCCCGGACGCCCGGACGGCCGGGCCGGCGCGACCGTTCGATCGAGTCCCATGCCGTCCCCTCCGGCAGGGCGCCCTCGGGCAAGGCCGAGGGGGTGGAAGGCGGCCTTTCGCACAGGACGTTCAGGGCGCAGGACGCCACCTCGGCGAGATCGTCGATGCCGACCACGGCGTCCAGCAGCCCCTTGGCGGCGAGGTTCTCGGCGACCTGCACACCCGGCGGGAACGGCTCCCCGTTCAGGCCCTCGTACACGCGCGGGCCGAGGAACCCGATCAGCGCGCCGGGCTCGGCGGCCGTGACGTGGCCGAGCGACCCCCACGAGGCGAACACCCCGCCGGTCGTGGGATGCCGCAGATAGGCGAGGTAGGGCAGCCCGGCGGCGCGGTGCGCCATGACGGCGGCGGTGATCCGGGCCATCTGGACGAACGCGGCCGTCCCCTCCTGCATGCGGGTGCCGCCCGAGGACGGCGCGGCGAGCAGCGGCAGTCCCGCCGCGGTGGCGCGCTCGACCGCCGCGACGATCCGGTCGGCGGTGGCGAGGCCGATCGAGCCGGCGAGGAAACGGAACTCCGACACGACGAACGCGACCCGGCGTCCCCGCAGCAGGCCCTCCCCGGTCAGGACGGCCTCGTCGCAGCCGCTGCGCTCGCGGGCGGCGGCGAGATCCTTCCCGTACGGGGAGGCGGGAGGCGGCGAGCCGCCGGGCGGGACGTCCCAGGACGTCCAGGCGCCCCCGTCCAGCACGCGGCGCAGCAGCTCCCGCGCTCCGGCACGTTCCGTCACGGGACCCCTTCCCTCGGTCTCCCTTGCATGATGACCTCAAGGCGGGCCCCTCCGGCATCCGGGGTGGACACTGGGGAGGAACCCGGCAGAAGGGAACGCACGTGTCCGAAGAGATCTGTTTCGCGTCCGCCCGTGAGCTGGCGCGCCGTGTCCGCGCCCGCGAGCTGTCGGCACGCGAGGTCGTGCAGGCCCATCTCGACCAGATCGAACGGACGAACCCGCAGGTCAACGCCATCGTGACGCTGGTCGCGGAGCGCGCGGCGGAGCAGGCGCGGGACGCCGACGAGCGGCTGGCGTCCGGGGAGCGGCCGGGCCCGCTGCACGGCCTGCCCATCGCGCACAAGGACACGCACGCCACGGCGGGCATCCGCACCACGTCCGGCTCGCCGATCTTCGCCGACCACGTGCCGGACACCGACGAGCTGGTCATCGAGCGGATACGGGCCGCCGGAGCCGTCACGCTCGGCAAGACGAACACGCCGGAGTTCGCCGCCGGGTCCCACACCTTCAACCAGGTCTTCGGCCTCACCCGCAACCCCTACGACCCGTCCCGGTCGGCCGGCGGAAGCAGCGGCGGCGCGGCTGCCGCGCTGGCGTGCGGCATGCATCCGCTCGCGGACGGCGGCGACATGGGCGGCTCGCTGCGCAACCCCGCCTCGTTCTGCAACGTCGCCGGGTTCCGCCCGTCACCCGGACGGGTGCCGTCCTGGCCGGTGGCGGCGGGCTGGTCGACGCTGGGCGTGCAGGGCCCGATGGCCCGCGAGGTCGCCGACGTGGCGCTGCTGCTCTCGGTGCTCGCCGGCCCCGACCCGCGCAGCCCGATCGCGCTGGACACCCCCGGCTCGGCGTTCGCCGTGCCGCTCGACCGGGACCTCGCCGGGCTCCGCCTCGCCTGGTCCCCCGACCTCGGCGGGACGGTCCCCGTCGACCCGGCCGTCACCGGCGTCCTCGAACCGGCCGTCAAGGTGTTCGAGGAGCTGGGCTGCGCCGTCGAGGAGGCGGCGCCCGACCTCACCGGGGCGGACGAGGTGTTCCGGACGCTGCGGGCCTGGCACTGGGACATCACCCTGCGCCCGCTCCTGGACGAGCGCCGCGCCGACTTCAAAGCGTCCCTGGCGGCGAACATCGACGCCGGCCGCTCCCTCACCGGCGCCGACCTCGGCCGGGCCGAGACGCTGCACACCGCGCTGTTCCACCGCGTCCGCGCGTTCTTCGGACGGTACGACGCGCTGCTCATGCCGGTCAGCCAGGTGCCGCCGTTCGACGCCGGAACCGAGTACCCGGACGAGGTCGCCGGGCAGCCGATGCACGACTACCTCGAATGGATGCGGTCGTGCTTCCTCATCTCGGCGACCGGATGCCCCGCGCTGTCGGTGCCCGCCGGGTTCACCTCGCACGGGCTCCCGGTCGGGCTGCAGATCGTCGGGCCGCACCACGCCGACCTCGCCGTCCTGCGGATCGGGCACGCGTTCGAGCAGGCGACCCGGCACGCGGCGCGCCGACCGCCGCTCGCCCGGGGCTAGAGCTCGTCGCGGGGAATGCGCAGGACGAACCGGGCGCCCTGGTCGCTGTCCGCCGCGACGAGGGTGCCGCCGTGCGCGCGGGCGATGTCGCGGGAGATCGTCAACCCGAGCCCGGTGCCGCCGCGGTCCCGCTCTCGGCCCTCGGGAAGCCGCTGGAACCGCCAGAAGATCCGCTCACGGTCCTCCGGCGCGATCCCGGAACCGTCGTCGCGGACCTCCAGCACGGCGTCCGGCCCGTCCACGGCCACACTCACCCAGACCCGCGACTTCGCGTGCCGCTCGGCGTTGTCGAGCAGGTTCGTCAGCAGCCGGACCATGTGGTGCGGGGTGACCCGGGCCACGACGCCCTCGCCCGCCGCGATCTCGATCGGGACCCGGCGGGGCCGCCGCCCGGCCTCCACCCGGACCAGCTCGCCGAGGTCGACCCGCTCCCGCGGCACGTGCACGCCCGCGCCCAGCTTCGCCAGGATGAGCAGGTCGCTGACGATGCCCTGCAGCCGGTCGGCGTCCGCGAGAGCCGCCCGCGCGACCGCCGGCCAGTCCTCGTCCTCCGGATGCTCCAGCGCCACCTCCAGCTGGGCGCGCAGCCCGGTCAGCGGGCTGCGCAGCTCGTGCGAGACGTCCGCGACGAAGGCGCGCTGCCGGGAGAGGACGTCCTCCAGCCGGTTCAGCGTCACGTTCACCGACTCGGCCAGTTCGGACACCTCGTCGCCCGGGCCCGGGACGGTCACCAGGCGGTCGGCCCCGCCCCCTGTGATTTCCACCAGCTCGGCGCTCATCACCCGCACCGGACGCAGCGCCCGCCGCACCGACAGCGACACGATCCAGCCGACCGCGGAGGTGGCGACGACGGCCGACCCGACGAGCAGGCCGATGAGCAGCCCCTTGTAACGGGCGAACGTGGTGATGGGCGCCCCCACGAAGACCTTCCGGTCGCCGCTGGGCGTCCGCACCCGCTCGGTGACGAAATAGACCTCGGTGTCCCCCCGCATCTCCACGGTGTGGTACTCGGGGCGGCCCGGCACCCGCGAGACCGGCACATGCAGCGGACCACGCCCGTGCAGGGACTCGCTGGCCGCGAGAATGTCGCCCTCGGCGTCCAGCACCTGGAGGAGCGTGAAGTCGGGATCCTGGACGTGCAGGGTGCCGCGCGGGTCGGTCTCGCGGACGAGCGTGGCCAGGTCCGACGCGGCGAAGGTGCCGCGGTCGTGCAGTCCCTGGTAGACGGTGCTCCGGAGGGCCTGGTAGAAGAGCACGACGCCGGTGATGAGCATGACGGCGACGATCAGGGTCGCTGCGAGGGTCACGCGGGTCCGCACCGACCAGCAGGACGGCGACAGCAGGTCCCCGAGTCTCGGCACCCGGCGCTTCTCCCCCCTTCCGGCTCGCACGCGGCGGCCGGGTCCGCCGCGTCCCAGCGCCGGGGGGTGAGCGCAGAACTGGATGTTACCTGCCCATTGCCCTGCGAAACATCACCACATACCGGTCCCGGAATCCCGTGGAAGGGCGCCGGGGAAGGTGGCCGGTGCCCGCGTGGACGGCGCCTCCCACCCCTGGGGAGCCGTGCACGCGGACACCGCCTTCAGTGCCGCCAGCCGCCCGCCACCCGCGCGCCGAGGAGGATCCGACGGGCCGGGCCGTGCTGCCGAACTGTTCCCACTCTGCACGCCCCCGATGCACGGGGCGCTACATCGACGTGACGATCACGTTTCCGCACTTCCTCCGCGAACCCGCCATAATTTGCCGTCGAACGGGGATGGACGGGCAGGAGAAAGAAGGGGGACCGGGAACAGCGCATGGAGGCAGACATCCGCCCGCTCGAACCCGCCGACCCGCGTGAGGTCGGCGGGCACAGACTGCTCGGGCGGCTCGGGTCCGGCGGCATGGGGACGGTCTACCTCGGCGCCGACCCGGTGTCCGGCGGCCGTGTCGCGGTGAAGACGATCCATCCGCACCTGGCCGGCGACCCCTCCTACCGGCGGCGGTTCAAGGACGAGGCGTACCTCGCGAGCCGCGTCGCGTCGTTCTGCACGGCGCGGGTCCTCGCGCACGGCGAGGAGGACGGCCGCCCCTACCTCGTCACCGACTATGTCGGCGGGATCTCGCTGCACGACCGGCTCGCCGACGACGGGCCGCTGCCGCCCGCCGACCTGCACGGCGTCGCCGTCGGCGTTGCGTCGGCGCTCGCCGCGATCCACGCCGCGGGGCTCGTGCACCGCGACCTCAAGCCCGCCAACGTGATGCTCACCCTGTCCGGCTGCCGCGTCATCGACTTCGGCATCGCGCGCAGCCAGGACTCCCCGAGCATGACCGCCGCGACCGGCAAGCTCCTCGGCACCCCCGGCTGGATGGCGCCGGAAGTGCTCGTCGGCGGGCCCGCGACCCCGGCCGCCGACATCTTCGCCTGGGGCTGCCTGATCGCGCACGCGGGGACGGGACGGATGCCGATCGGCGGCGACCCCGCGACGCTCCGCACCGCCGCCGGGGACCCGGACCTGTCCGGGCTGCCGGAGTCGCTGGTCCCGGCCGTCCGGTGGGCGCTGGCGAAGAACCCGGCAGAGCGCCCGACGGCGTCCGACCTGCTGCTCGCCCTCGTCGAGCAGCAGCCCCGGCCGGCCGACGCCGAGGCCGACGCGGCCCCGGCGCCTCAGCCCCTGGTGCCGCGTCCGTCGGCGCCATGCGCGCCGGAGCCGGACGATCGCGAGGAGACCGACACCAAGGCGTTCACGCCGCCCGGGGTGGCGGGCGCCAGGTCGTCCACGCGCACCCGGCTGCTCGCGGGCGCCGGCGCCGCGGCGGGCACCGTCCTGATCGGGGCCGTCCTCATCGGGCTCGCGCAGGGCAGGAGCCACCACCCGCCCTCCCCCGGCACGCCGGTTCCGCCCACGCCGGCGGTCTCCGCCACACCGACGAAGGGGGCGGGCGTCGTCAAGCCCGGGGCGTCCAAGCGGCCGCCGCCGAAGACGCACAAACCGAAGTACAAGGCGAAGCACGGCCAGCAGAAGGGCAAGCACAAGCGCGGCTGAGCGCGCTCAGTGGACCCGGCCGGCGTCGGTGCGCCAGATCAGGACGAGGGCGCAGTCGTCGTCGCGGGTCGCGGACATCGTCTCCACGAGTTCGCGCGCGCCGGTGCCGAAGCCCTGCGGGACGAGCCGCTCCGCCTCGCCGAGCAGCCGGTCGATCCCCGCGTCGAGATCGCTGCCCGGGGACTCCACGAGCCCGTCGGTGTAGAGGAGAAGCGCGTCGCCCGGCCGCAGCTTCCCCCGCTCTGGGACGCAGTTCAGGTCGGGGACCACGCCGAGCACGACGCCCTTGGCGGAGCTGACCCGCCAAGCGCCCGTGCCCGCGTCGAACTGGACGGCGGGCGGATGCCCCGCCGACTCGACCGTGTACTCCCCCGACTTCAGGTCGACCACGACGTGCACGGCCGTGACGAAACCCTCGTCCCATCGCTGACGCTGCAGGTAGGTGTTGCACGCGGGCAGGAAATGGCCCGGCTGGACCGATCCAAGAAGCCCACCGAAGGCACCGGACAGCATCAGTGCCCGCGTTCCGGCGTCGGTGCCCTTCCCGGACACGTCGACCAGAGCTACCTCCAGCGAGTCGCCGTCGGACGCCGACACCACGAAGTCCCCGCCGAACGAGGACCCGCCGGCCTGCAGCATGACGACCTGCGTGCGCCAGCCGTCCGGCAGCTCGGGCATCTCGCCGTGCCGCCGCAGCCGGTCGCGCAGCTCCAGCAGCATCGAGTCGCCGCGCAGGCCCTGCACGCCGAGCTGCTGGCGGGTCCGGGCGAGGGTGAGCGCGAGCACCGCGGTGATCGTCAGCGTCGCGATCATGCCGGGACCGATCGTGTCGAAGTCCTTCCAGGCGTTGTAGGCCGCGATGGCGACCACGACGCCGAGCAGCGCGACCAGGCTCCGCACCTTCAGCAGCAGCCCGCCGCCCACCACGATCAGCACCAGGGCGCCGGACGGGGCGAGGCCGCGCGAGTCGCTGGACGTGGCCAGCCCGATCGCGATCGCGAGGACCGCCAGCGCCGCGAAGACGTACCGTTCCCTGGTCAGCTTGCCACGCCTCAGCCACCGGTAGAGCAGCACGAGAAGCGGAATCTTGCGCAGCACGTCACGCACTCTCGGCGGAAGGAACTGCACCAGTCGTTGAAGCATGACTCCGGCACTGTACCGACCCTTGCGCCCGGCCGGTCAGTGTCTGCGGGTACCGGTGACTTATCGCGACGGTCCGATTACGCAATCTCCGGGTATGTGAGGCTTCAAGGCACGGATGATCTCTCCGGGAGAGGAGCGGCACATGGTCCAGCCGGGCATGCGGATCACGGTGGACGCGGCGATGCGGGCTCGGGACGTGTCACGCCTGCGGCCCGAGGGCGAGGAGCCGCGCCCCGCCCGGGGATCCGGAGGCGGTCCGGGCGGGAACGGCGAGTCCGCGAAGCGGACCAAGGCCGCCAAGAACGAACGGCGCCGCCTCGGCAAGCGCGGCGGCGCCCGCAAGCCGCCGGAGAACGGGCTCTAGCCCCGCGGTCGGCGCTCGTGGTCAGCCCTCGCGCGGCAGCGGGGGCAGTTCGCCGGTGCTCTCGTAGTCGGCGAGCATCCTGATCCGGCGGGTGTGGCGCGGTTCCTTGGAGTAGGGCGTCTCGATGGACAGCTCCACGAACCGGGTCGCGGTGCCGAGGTCGTGCTGCCGTGCGCCGAGCGCGATGACGTTCGCGTCGTTGTGCTCGCGGGCGAGCGTGGCGGTGTCCTCGTTCCAGACCAGGGCGGCCCGGACGCCCTTGACCTTGTTGGCCGCGATCGCCTCGCCGTTGCCGGACCCGCCGATCACGATGCCGAGGGTCCCCGGCTCCGCCGCCGTCCGCTGGGCGGCCCGCAGCACGAACGGCGGGTAGTCGTCGACGGCGTCGTACTCGAACGCGCCGCAGTCGACGGCCTCATGCCCGTTCTCCTTCAGCCAGGAGACCAGGTGCTCCTTCAGCTCGAAGCCGGCATGGTCGGATCCAAGAAACACGCGCATGCGCCCGATTCTCGCAGGCCCGGGAAGTGCCCGCGCGCCGGGGTCAGCCGTCGTCGTCGTCCCGCTTGCGGTCGATGATCGTCCGGTCGGCGAGGTCGAGGTCGTCGTCATCCGGCGGGCTCTCGGGCGGGCTCTCGGGCCCGCTCCCGGGCCGGTTCTCAGGCGGGTTCTCCGGGGCTTCGCCGGAGGCGTCGTCCGGCGCGTCCTGTGGAGGCTCGTCCTGTGGAGGCTCGTCCTCGCGCGGGGCCGGGGCGGGCTGCTCCAGCGGCGGCGCGGACGGCTGCTGCGGGACGGGCGGGGCGCCGAACTGCCCCGGCTGCCCCGGTTGCTGCGGGACGGGCGCGGCGCCCCAGCCGTGCTGCGGCGGCTGCCCCTGCGGCGGGACGTACGGGACCGCCGACGGGTGCGGCGGCTGCATGGGCTGCGGGTAGGGCTGCTGCTGCATCGGCATGCCCGGCTGCGGCGCGTAGGGCTGCGGAGGACCGTAGGGCTGCGGGGGCGGCGGGCCGCCCTCGCGGGGACGGGTGAGGAAGAACCCTGCCAGCGCGCCGAGCCCCGCGAGCCAGCCGAACGCCAGTCCGAAGGACGCCCCCTGCCCGATCGTGGAGAAGGTCATCCGGCTGAGATGGCCGTGCAGGTCGTACGCCCAGTTCGCCAGCGGGCCGGCCACGAGCCCGGACGCGCCGCCCGCCACCACCGTGGCCCACCAGCCGATGATCACCGCGCCGAACGGGGAGCGGCCCGGGTCGGCGAGCCGGGCGCCCGCCACCACGAGCAGGACCAGCACGCCGAAGAAGATCAGCAGGCTGAGGTCGGCCGTCACCACCTGGCGCCAGTCCAGCCCGTCGCGCGGCGTGAACCGCCAGCCGAGCATGAGCATCCAGGACACCAGCGGGCCGATGCCCTCGTCGAACTCGAAGTCGCTCTTGATGATCGCGTCGACGACCCATTGGTTGCCGAAGACCAGGGACAGAAGTGCCAGGGGAGCCAACGCGCCGCCCGTCATCGCGAGCATCCGCCGCATCGTCATGGCGGGCAGGGTAGTGCCCATTCGTCTCCGCCGGTAGGCCCCGGACTACCCGGGGTAGCGTCGCACGGACGTCACGGAGCGGACGCGGGGAAGCGGAAGCCGGGGTCGACCTGCGCTTCGAGGTCCTCCCCCGCCGCACGGCTCGCCCAGCTCCGCGCGTTCTTCACATGGAACTCGACGGCCTGCCGCTGGAACCTGTCCCAGTCCTTGACGCGGCCGTCCACCTCGGCCCGCATGCGGTCGAGGGCGGCGACGTTGCCGTCCTCCAGCACGGCACCGTGCCGGCCCTGCTCCAGCGCCCGGACGGCGGCGGACTGGCCGAGCCACGTCAGCAGGTCGGCGCCGACGTGCTCGCGCAGGTAGGCGACGTCCTCCTCGGACTGAACCTTGTTGCCGACGACGCGGATGGCGACGTCGTAGTCGCGGGCGTAGTCGGTGTACTGGCGGTAGACGCCGACACCCTTGCGGGTGGGCTCGGCGACCAGGAACATCAGGTCGAACCGGGTGAACAGCCCGGACGCGAACGTGTCGGCGCCGGCGGTCATGTCGACGACGACGTACTCGCCGGGCCGGTCCACGAGGTGGTTGAGGTAGAGCTCGACCGCGCCGGTCTTGGAGTGGTAGCAGGCGACGCCGAGATCGTCGTCGTTGAACGGACCGGTGGCGAGCAGCGTCACGCCGTCCACCTCCTGGCCCGCCTCGTGGAAGGGGTCGTCGCCGCGGAACCGCAGCAGCCGCGACCCTGCGCCGGGCGGGGTGGTCTTGGCCATCGCGGACGCCGAGGAGATCCGGGGGTTGTCGCCGCGCAGATGCTCCTTGAGCTCGGTGAGCCGGTCGCCGAGCGCGGGGATCTTGGCGGCGCGGGCCTCGTCCAGCCCGAGCGCCACGCCGAGGTGCTGGTTGATGTCGGCGTCGATGGCCACCACCGGCAGCCCGCGCCCGGCCAGATGCCGGACGAACAGCGACGACAGGGTGGTCTTGCCGCTGCCGCCCTTGCCGACGAACGCAACCTTCACGAATGCCTCATTTCGGATATGAAAACCGTTACCAGTGTCGAGACATCGAAGTCTTGCGAAGGACGAACGGCGAGGCAAGCGGAACGGCCGAAGAGCCGGTGATTCAGCCGCGCAGGGACGCGCCGGCGGGGTCGAAGCCGAACGGGAGCTCCAGCCGGTGCGCGGCGAGCAGCTCGGCGTCGGTGAGCAGGTCCCGGGTGGGCCGGTCGGCGGTGATCACGCCGCCGGAGAGGATCACCGACCGCGGGCACAGCTCGGCCGCGTACGGGAGGTCGTGCGTGACCATCAGGACCGTCACGTCCAGGCTCAGCAGGATCTCGGCCAGTTCCCGCCGGCTCGCCGGGTCCAGGTTGGAGGACGGCTCGTCCAGCACGAGGATCTCCGGCTCCATCGCCAGGACGGTCGCGACGGCGACGCGGCGCCGCTGCCCGAAGCTGAGGTGCTGCGGCGGCCGGTCGGCGACGTCCAGCATGCCGACGCGGGCCAGCGCGTCCCGGACCCGGCGGTCCAGCTCGGCGCCGCGCATCCCGAGGTTGGCGGGGCCGAAGGCCACGTCCTCGCGGACGGTCGGCATGAACAGCTGGTCGTCGGGGTCCTGGAAGACGATGCCGACGCGCCGGCGGATCTCCCGCAGCGCCTTCTTGTCCTTCGGGTCGACCGCCAGGCCGCCCACCCGGACCTCGCCCAGCCCGCCGTGCAGGATGCCGTTCAGGTGCAGGACGAGCGTGGTCTTCCCGGCGCCGTTCGGCCCGAGCAGCGCGACACGCTCGCCGCGTCCGATCGTCAGGTCGACGCCGAAGAGCGCCTGTGTGCCGTCGGGGTAGGCGTAGGCGAGGCCCTGCACTTCCAAGGACGGGGTCATGGCGCCATCCAAGCAGCAAGCGTGACAAGGGCGGCGGCCAAGGGGAGCGCGGCCGCGGCCGTCCACTGCACGGCAGTCGCGCCCACATCGTGAATGACGGGCATGCGGCCGTCATAACCACGGCTCACCATGGCCAGGTGAACGCGCTCCCCCCGCTCGTAGGAGCGGAGGAACAGCGCACCGACGGACTTGGCGAGCACCCCGGTCGCGCGGATGTCGCGCGCCTCGAAACCGCGGGACGCCCGCGCCACCTTCATCCGCCCGAGTTCGGCCGTGACGACGTCGCCGTACCGGAGCATGAACGTGGCGATCTGCGTGATGAGCTGCGGCATCCGCAGCCGCTCGATGCCGAGCAGCAGCAGCCGGGGCTCGGTGGTCGCGGCCAGCAGGATCGACGCGACCACGCCGAGAGTGCCCTTGGCGAGCACGTTCCAGGCGCCCCACAGCCCGCTCTCGCTCAGCCGCAGCCCGAGCACCGTGATCCGCTCCCCGTTCGCGACGAACGGCATGAGGAACGCGAACGCGACGAAGGGCACCTCGATGACGATCCGCCGCGCGACCGTCCCGAACGGGACCCGGGAGACCGCCGTGACGGCCGCGAGCAGCAGCGCGTAGGCGCCGAAGGCCCAGATCCGCTCGCGCGGAGTGGCCACCACCAGCAGCACGAACGCGAGGACGGCGACGAGCTTGCACTGCGGCGGCAGCCCGTGCACCCGCGAGGCGCCCGGCACGTAGAGCCGGTGCGCGTGACCCGCGCCCATCAGCCCTTCCGGGACGTCTCGGACGGCACCTTCTCGTCCTGCTCCGTGGCCGTTTCCGGGCCGGCGGAGCCGCGCCGCCGGACGCCCCAGAACAGTCCCCCGCCCACGAGCAGGACGACGCCGACGCCGATCACGCCGGACAGCCCGCCGGACAGCCGCGCGTCGCCGACGCCCTTGACGCCGTAGTCGCCGAGCGGGGAGTCCTTGAACGAGTGGTCCTTCTCCTTGGCGCTGATGCCCTTGTCCGCGGCGACCTTCTCCAGGCCGTCCGGGTCACTGCTGGCGTAGTAGCTGACGATCCCGGCGAGGACGAGCGAGACGAGCAGGAATCCGGCGAAGAACCGCTTGGTGGTCATGGGTGCCTCCTCAGGCCCGGGACGGCGCGGCCGGGCCGTCCGCCTTCTGCTCGGCGGTATGCAGTCGCAGCGGCTTCAGCAGCCCGCGCGCCCCGTAGACGAGGTCGGGCCGGACGGCGAGCACGCTGGACACGGTCACGGCGGTGATCAGCGCCTCGCCGATCCCGATCAGCACGTGCACGCCGATCATCGCGGTGGCGACCTTGCCGATAGAGACGTCCGCCGTCCCGCCGATCGCGTAGATCAGCGTGAACATGACGGCGGCGGCCGGCACCGAGACGACCGCCGCCACGAACGACGCCGCGGACACGGCCGCCCGCGTCTTGGGCAGCACCCGCAGCAGCAGGCGGAACAGCCCGTACCCGACGACGACCGTGACCAGCGCCATGTTCGTGATGTTGACGCCGAGCGCGGTCAGCCCGCCGTCCGCGAACAGGAGGGCCTGCATGAGCAGGACGACCGATACGCACAGCACGCCCGTATACGGACCGACGAGGATCGCGGCGAGCGTCCCGCCGAGCAGGTGCCCGCTCGTCCCGGACGCGACCGGGAAGTTGAGCATCTGCGCGGCGAACACGAACGCGGCGGTCAGCCCGGCCAGCGGCGCGGTGCGGTCGTCCAGCTCCCGCCGGGCGCCCCGCAGCGCGACCCCGACCCCGGCCACCGCGACCGCGCCCGCCGCGATCGACACCGGCGCATCGATGAATCCGTCCGGTACGTGCACGACTGAACCACCCCTACCTGTTCGCAGCTGGCAGGACTAGTTTGTCGGCACACGGCTGGTTGTTGCAACATGCTCGCAATAGCAACCCATATGTGACTCGCGAGCAAGCATGCGGTCCTGGCCTAGTCGAAGATGGGGTCCCTCGTGCGGGTGCGCTTGAGCTCGAAGAATCCGTCCGTGCCGGCGACGGCGAGGACGCCGTCGAAGAGCTTGACGGCGGCTTCGCCGCGCGGGATCGGGGTGACGACGGGGCCGAAGAAGGCGTGGCCCTCGACCTCGATGACCGGGGTGCCGACCTCCTGGCCGACGCGGTCGATGCCGTCCTTGTGGGAGGCGCGCAGGGCTTCGTCGTACTCGGCCGACTCGGCGGCGCTCGCGAGCGCCGGGTCGAGGCCCGCGGCGGTCAGCGACGCCTCAAGGAGCTCCCGGTCGAACTTCTGCTTCTCGTGGTGGCGGCGCGTGCCCAATTCCGTGTAGAGGCGTCCGAGCACCTCGGGCCCGTACTTCTGCTCGGCGGCGATGCACACGCGGACGGGGCCCCAGGCATCGGCGAGCATTCGCCGGTAGCCCTCCGGTATGTCCTTGTCCTCGTTGAGCACGGCCAGGCTCATCACATGCCAGCGCACGTCGATCGGGCGGAGCTTCTCGACTTCCAGGATCCAGCGCGAGGTGATCCAGGCCCAGGGGCACAGAGGATCGAACCAGAAGTCCACGGGGGTTGAAGCGTCCTTAGCCAACGTCGCCTCCTAGAGCGGGGAAAACGGGGTCCTTGAATCGACAACCAGAGCATGACCGTCCCGATTCCCGGCGGCGCGAGGTATCCCAAGGCCGTGCCGGGACGGGCCGGATCGGCCTCCGGTTGGTAGACATGAGGGCACCAAGCGATTAACCCGACCAAGGAGTTCATGTGGCAGGCAACCTCACGCGCGACGAGGCGCGGGAACGGGCCCGGCTGCTCACCGTCGAGTCGTACGCGGTCGACCTGGACCTCACGACCGGTGCGGAGCGGTTCGGCTCCGCCACCGTGGTCAGGTTCGGGAGCGCCGAGACCGGCGCGTCCACCTTCATCGACCTGCACGGCGCCGTCGTGCGGGAGGTGACGCTGAACGGTAAGGCCCTGGATCCGTCGTCCTACGACGCCGAGAAGGGCCGGATTCCGCTGCCCGGACTGGCCGCCGACAACGAGCTCCGGGTCGTGGCCGACTGCGAGTACTCCCGCTCGGGTGAGGGCCTGCACCGGTTCGTGGACCCGGTCGACGAGAGCGTGTACCTGTACTCGCAGTTCGAGACGGCCGACGCGCACCGGATGTACACCTGCTTCGACCAGCCCGACCTGAAGGCCACCTTCGAGCTGACGGTCAAGGCGCCGGAGAACTGGGAGGTCGTCACCAACGAGCTCCCCGAGACCGCGGAGGGCGGCACCTGGCGCTTCCTGCCGACACCGGAGATCTCCACCTACATCACCGCGCTCGTCGCCGGGCCGTACCACGTCGTCCGGGACGAGCACCGCCGCGACGACGGCACCGTCATCCCGCTCGGCGTCTACTGCCGGGCGTCGCTGGCCGAGCACCTCGACGCCCCCGCGATCGTGGACGTGACCCGCCAGGGCTTCGCCTACTTCGAGAAGGTCTTCGGCCGCCCGTACCCGTTCTCCAAGTACGACCAGCTGTTCGTCCCCGAGTTCAACGCGGGCGCGATGGAGAACGCGGGCTGCGTGACGTTCCTGGAGGACTACGTCTTCCGGTCCCGGGTCACCGACGCGGCCTACGAGCGGCGCGCCGAGACGATCCTGCACGAGATGGCGCACATGTGGTTCGGCGACCTCGTCACCATGCGCTGGTGGGACGACCTCTGGCTGAACGAGTCGTTCGCCACGTACATGAGCGTGCTGTGCCAGGCGGAGGCCACCAAGTGGAAGGGCTCGTGGACGACGTTCGCGAACCTGGAGAAGGCGTGGGCGTACCGGCAGGACCAGCTGCCGTCCACGCACCCGATCTCCGCCGACATCCCCGACATCCGCGCGGTCGAGGTGAACTTCGACGGGATCACCTACGCCAAGGGCGCGTCCGTCCTGAAGCAGCTCGTGGCCTATGTCGGCCTCGACAACTTCCTGGAGGGGGTCCGGCGCTACTTCGACCGGCACGCGTGGGGCAACACCGTCCTCACCGACCTGCTGGGAGCGCTGGAGGAGACGTCCGGACGGGATCTGGCGTCGTGGTCGAAGGAGTGGCTGGAGACCGCGGGAGTCAACACGATGCGTCCGGAGTACGAGGTGGACGCCGACGGCGCCTTCTCCTCGTTCGCCGTCTTGCAGGAGGCCAAGGCCGACTACCCGACGCTGCGTTCGCACCGTCTCGCCATCGGCCTGTACGACCGGACGGAGGACGGGCTCGTCCGGCGTGACCGGGTCGAACTGGACGTGGTCGGCGCCCGCACCGAGGTCCCGCAGCTCGTCGGCAAGAAGCGTCCCGACCTGGTGCTGATCAACGACGACGACCTCACGTACGCCAAGATCCGGCTGGACGAGCACTCGCTGAAGACGCTCATCGAGCACATCGGCGACGTCAAGGAGAGCCTGGCGCGGGCCCTGTGCTGGTCGGCGGCGTGGGACATGACGCGCGACGCGGAGATGGCGACGCGCGACTACGTCCGGCTCGTGGCGAAGGGCATCCGCGGCGTCACCGACATCTCGGTCACGCAGACGCTGCTGCGGCAGGCGCGGACGGCCGTCCAGCAGTACGCGGACCCGGCCTGGCGCAAGGAGGGCCTGGCGCTGCTGGCGGACACCCTGTCCGACCTGGCCCGCGAGGCCGAGCCCGGCTCCGACCTCCAGCTCGCCTACACGCAGGCGTTCACCGCGTCGGCCGTCAGCGACGCGCACCTGGCGTTCGTCCAGGGCCTGCTGGACGGCTCGCAGGCCCTCGACGGCCTCACGGTCGACACCGACCTGCGCTGGGCGCTGCTGCGCCGCCTCGTCATCACCGGCAAGGCGGGCGAGGCCGAGATCGACGCCGAGCACGAGCGGGACAAGACCGCGGCCGGCGAGCGGCACGCCGCGGCCTGCAAGGCCGCGATCCCGACCGCCGAGGCGAAGGCGAGCGCGTGGGAGCGGATCGTCGCGGGCGATCTGCCGAACGCCGTCTACCGGGCGACGTTCAGCGGCTTCGTGGAGCCCGACCAGGCCGACCTCCTCGTCCCCTACGTGGACCGGTACTTCGCCGAGGTCGGGCGCGTCTGGAAGGAGTGGAGCAGCGACATGTCCCAGACGTTCGCCGAGGTCGCCTACCCCTTCCTGGTGATCGAGCAGTCCACGATCGACCGCACCGAGGCCTACATCGCCGACGAGAAGCCGCCGGCGGCGCTCACCCGCCTGCTGTCGGAGGGACGCGACGGCGTCGCCCGGGCCCTGCGCGCCCGCGCGAAGGACGCCGCCTCGTCCTGACCAGCTGTCCTTGACCCCCGTGACCGTGCGATCGTTGCATGGTCACGGGGAGAGGACGGCGACGTGGAGACGGCTCGGGACGTTCTGACGGCACTGGCGCGGCGCTATGCGTTCGGGGACCTGGAGGCCCTGATCACGGAGGGCACCCTGGCCGCGGACGGAGGCTCCAGCGCCGTCGCGGCGCTCTGCGCGTTCGGGCAGCGCGTCCTCGACCTGGACGCCGAGGACTTCGGCATGCCCGAGGACGTCGGCGAGGTCCCGCAGGACCTCCTCGACCGGGCCCGCGCCAGCCGGATGCCGCAGGCTCCGCGGGAGCGTCCCCGCGGAGCGCTCGCCAGCCTGCGGCCCGCCTACGCCCTGCTGCTGGAGGTCATCGCGATCCGCTGGCACCGCCGCGACATGGCCGCGCTCGTCGCCGCCGTCCACATCGCCGGCGAGTACCTGCCGATGCTGGCCTGGGAACCGGTCCTCGGCCACGCGGGCGACCCGGCGCTGATCGGCGCGGCCGTGGACGGCGAGGGCAGCCGCTTCGGCGTCACCGTGGAGCCCGGCTCGCCCCGCATGTGCGACCACACCCGGCCGGAACGGTCCGCCTGCGAGCGGACCCTGCGCGTCGCCAAGGAGCCGCCGCCCGGCTGGCGGGCCTACCTCGACCGCCAGCACAGCCAGGTCGCGTCCGCGCTCGGCGTCTGCGCCGCCCGCTGCCGCACCCCGTGCACCGTGGTGACCCGCCTGGACGACCTCGTCCGCGCCGGCCTCGCCGAACGCTGCAGGCTCGCCTCCGACTTCACCGACGGCGCCCTCGTGAAGCTCCGGCACGCCGCCCCGGTCGGCCACGGGTTCGGCGTCCCGTCCCCGGAGGAGGTGCAGACGGCGTGGGCGCGCTCCCGCAGGTCGCTCTCCCACCACCCGCTGGGCAAGGCGGCGCTGGCGGACGCGGACGACTCCTATCCGCTCCCGGGCCTTCCCGCCCTCTTCTCCGCGATCGCCACCGCCGATCTGCACCCCGACACGCTTCTCCACGACGTCACGAAGCGCATCATGTCGACTCTCGCGTGAAGAGGGTGAGCGCGTCCCGCGTCTTGAGGTCGTCCAGGAGGACGGGCCGGCCCTCCGCGTCCGCCAGCGGGACGCGCCAGTTCGGGTACTCGTCGGTGGTGCCCGGCTGGTTCTGGGTGCGGCGCTCGCCCACGGCGTCGGCCAGCGAGATGCCGATCAGGCGGGCCGGGGTGCGGGTCAGGAAGTCCTGCAGTGCGGTCACGATCCGCTCGTCGTAGGCGGTGGAGCCGTCCGCCAGGGCCTGCATGACCTCGGCGGGCGGGGCGGAGAGCAGGTTCTCGGTGTGCAGGACGGTCAGCCAGTCGTTCAGCCGGCGGCGGTGATCGTCCTCCTCCTCGGCCCGGGAACGGGTCAGCAGGCCGAGCCGGTCGCGGAGATCGATGTGGTCGCCGTGCACGAACCCGGTGATCGGCGGCATGTCGTGGGTGCCGACCGTCGCCAGGGAGAGCTCCCGCCATCGGCCCGGAGGCTTGGGACGCCCCTGGTCGTCGCGCTCGAACCAGAGGAGGGACGTACCGAGGACGCCGCGGTCGGCCAGCGCCTCCCGGACCTCCGGCTCGACGGTGCCGAGGTCCTCCCCCACGACCGCCGCGCCGAAGCGCTCGGCCTCCCAGGTCAGGCAGCCGAGCAGCGCGTCCCGGTCATAGCGGACGTAGGTGCCGTCGGCGGGGGACGCACCCTCGGGCACCCACCAGAGGCGCGACACCTGCATGGCGTGGTCCAGGCGGATCCCGCCGGCGTGCCGCAGCGCGGCGGCCGCCATCTCGCGGAACGGCCGGTAGCCGGCGAGGGCGAGCGCGTCCGGCCGCCACGGCTGCTGGCCCCAGTCCTGGCCGCGCTGGTTGAACTCGTCCGGGGGCGCCCCGACGCTCATCCCGGGTGCGTAGAGATCGCGGTACATCCAGGCGTCGGCGCTGCCGTGCGGCACCCCGACCGCCAGGTCGTGGACGATCCCGACCGGCATCCCGGCGTCCCGGGCCGCCCGCTGCGCCGCCGCGAGCTGGCCGTCCAGGCGCCACTGGAGCCATGCGTGAAAGTCCGCCCGGCGGTCGTACTCGCGGGCCTCCACCACGCCGCGGTCGCGGGCGTTCCGCAGGCGGGACGGCCAGCGCCGCCAGTCCGCGGTGCCCTGCTCCTCGCTGATGGCGCACCACGTGGAGAAGCTTCCGAGCGCCGGCTGTTCGCGCCGGCGGAACGCCTCGAACTCCGGGTCGCGCTCCCGCCGGAGGCGGTACATGGTCTCCAGGGCCTCCAGCTTGGCGGCCCACACCGCGTCCCTGTCCAGCAGCCCTTCCCGGCCGCGCAGCTTGGCCGCCAGGGATGCGAACCGCGCCCTGTCCTCGACAGGGAGGTCCGCGTACTCCGGCACGTCCTCGACCCGCAGATAGATCGGCGAGGGGAAGCGGCGGCTCATCGGCGAGTACGGGGACGGCCCGATCGGCGGGACCGGCTCCGTCGCGTGCAGCGGGTTGACCAGGACGAAGCCGGCGCCCAGCTCCCGGCCGCTCCAGCTCGCGAGGTCCGCGAGGTCGCGCAGGTCGCCGAGTCCCCAGGACGCGCCGGACCGGACCGAGTACAGCTGCGCCGTGAACCCCCATGTGCCGGGCGGCGGGCGCAACGAGGACGGCGCGACCAGCAGCATCGTGTACTGCCACCGGGCCCCGCGCCGCACGCGCAGGTGATGCCAGCCCGGCGGCACGTCCGGGTCGTCCGCCAGCGGCTCGAACGTCCGCTCGGACGGGGCGTCGTGAGCCTGCGGTGGGGCGAGGACCTCGTCCACGCCGAGCTTGATCTCCACCTCGGCGGCCTCGTCCGGCTCCAGATGCCGCCGCAGCGCCGCGACGATCCGGCCGCCCGTCCCGCCGTGCGCGTGGCGGACCACGATGTTCGGCGGAAGCCCGCGCGCCCGTTCACGCCGGCGGTCCAGTTCCGCCCGGACGGCGGCCGGGGTCGAGGCGTCCACCCCGAGAGCGGCCAGGACGGCGACGAGCGTGCCGGGCGAGACCGCGGTCTCCTGTCCGCGCCAGTCCGCGTACCGCGTCGCGACCCCGTGCTGCCCGGCCAGCCTGATCAGTTCGTCGTCACCCACGCCTGCACCATGCCCGGTGCGGCGGTGCTCACGCCGTCCAGATCGCGGGCTTGCGGCCGATCCAGGGGCGGGCCTCTTCGAGCTGTGCGGACAGCGAGATCAAGGTGCCCTCGCCGCCGAGACGTCCGGCGAGCATGACCCCGATGGGCAGTCCCTCGTCGTTCCAGTGCAGTGGGACGTTCACGGCCGGCTGCCCGGTGATGTTGTACATCGCGCAGAACGGGGTGAACTGCGCCTGGCGCCGGAAGTTCTCCGCGGGCTCCTGGTCGTGGAAGTACCCGACCGGGACGGGCGGCATGGCCAGCGTCGGGGTCAGGATCGCGTCGAACTCGTCCATCACCGGGAATGCCGCGCGCAGCGCACCCTGCAGCGCGGCATGCGCTTGGAACAGCTCCGGCGCCGTTGTCCGGTTGCCGTACTCCCGCAGGTGCCGGGTCAACGGCTGAAGGAGGTGCTCGCTCTCCTCCGGAACTGGCGTCATCGTCGCCATCACGCCCCAGAGCGTCGCGAAGTGCGGGAGGAGGTCCGAGCCGAGGACCTGCGGAAGCTCCACTATCTCGTGCCCGAGTTCCTCCAGGAGTGCCGAAGCGTCCTCGTAGGCGGCGACACAGTCGGGGTGGACTTCGGCGTCCGGCACGGGCGGCTGAAGGCTCCGCGCGATCCGCAGCCTGCCGGGCGCACGGCCGGCGTGGGCGAGGAAAGGCTCGTCGGCCTGCGGCGCCCTGTACAGGTCGCCGGGCATGTGGCCCGACATGACGTCCAGGAGGAGGGCGGCGTCGCGGACGGTACGCGCGATCGGCCCGTTCGTGGAGAGCCCGAACAGGTCGGGGATGATCGGCCCCTGCGAGATCCGGCCCCGGGTCGGCTTGATGCCGAAGAGCCCGCAGACGCTGCTCGGGATGCGGATCGAACCGCCGCCGTCGCTGCCCTGCGCGACCGGCGCCAGTCCGGACGCGACCGCCGCCGCGGCGCCGCCGCTGGAGCCGCCCGCCGACCGGGACGGGTCCCAGGGCGTCCGGGCGGGAGGCGACACGGCGCCCTCGGTGTAGCAGGGCAGCCCGAACTCCGGCGTCGTCGTCTTGCCGAGGAGCACCGACCCGGCCCGCGCCAGCTTGGACACCACGTGGTCGTCCGCGAACCCGGTCAGCTCGGAGAAGACGGCCGAGCCGAACGTCATCCGGACGCCGTTCACCATGTTCAGGTCCTTGATCGGGACCGGGACGCCGTGCAGCGGGGGCAGCTCCGCCGGGTCGGCCGCGTCCGTCACCGCCTTCTCGGCGCGGCGCGCCTCCTCGCGGGCGCGCTCGGAGGTGACCGTCACGTAGGCGCCGACCTGCTCGTTCAGCCGTTCGATGCGGGCCAGGTAATGGTCGGCGAGCTCGACCGGGGATACTTCCCTGGTGCGGACGGCCGCGGCCATCCGGGTGGCGCTGAGGTCATGGGTTTGTGTCACAAACCGGAACGCTAGACGCCGTGTGCGCGGGCATCAAAGAGGGCAGACAGGACAACAGCGGTGGAAGGAGAGGAATACCGGCCTACCCGACCGTGCCGTAAGTGAATCACCGTCCTGGGGCGACAAAACTATTAACCCGACATGACTAGTCGGCGACCAGGGCGATGATTACTCTGCGCACGGAGGATCATGCCCCCGATGGGAAAGGAATACGGAGCGTCACTCATGGCGATCATGGAGCGGGGCAATACGCAGGGAGCCAGGGCACGGCCCCGGGGCGAATCCGAGGAGACGCGTGAGCACCACCACCCGGTACCGGTGAAGGAGCGGCCGGAGGAGAGCACCGCCGCGGCGATGCTGGACGACCCCCGGACCCGCCGCTGGATGTGGCGGGCGGGCGCGGCCGTCGTCGCCGGCGTCGCCGTCCTCGTCCTGGCCGGCTGGCGGCTCGGCCTCACCGTCGCGGTCCTCGTGGTCATCGGCGACGTCGTCCGGCAGTCCCGTAAGAGCTCCACCGTCACCGCGTGGCAGAAGTCCTCGGCGGCCGAACGGCGCACCGAGAAGCAGCTGAAGTCCCTGCAGCGCAACGGGTACCTCGTGCTGCACGCGCGGGCCGTGCCCCGCGACGACGAGGGCGTCAGCGACGGGCGGATCGACCACCTGGTGATCGGGCCGAGCGGCGTCTACGCCATCGACTCGGAGAAGTGGGACAAGCGCCTCCCCGTGCGCACCATGTCCCATCTCAAGCTCTTCCACGGCCCCTTCAACAAGAAGGACCGGCTGGACGAGGCGCGCTGGGAGGCCCAGCAGGCGAGCAGCATCCTCGGCGAGCAGGTCGGCTTCGACGTCCCCGTGCAGCCCTCCGTGGCCATCTACGGCCCGTCCATCCCGTGGAAGGTCATGCGGGTCCGGGACGTGGACGTCTACGCGGGCAACCGGGCGCGCTCGTACCTGCGCCGCCGTCCGAAGATCCTCACCGACGGCGACGTCCAGCGCATCTTCCAGGCGGCCGAGCAGGCCCTGCCGCCGAAGTACCCCGACTGAGGGCCCGAGGGCGGCCCATCTTCCCCGGGCCGCCCGTCCGCAAAGCCGGGACGGCGTGGTCCCGGCTTTTTTCCTGCCCTCCACCGGTTGATAGCATCGGGGGTCGGCCGGCCCGCGCGAGTCCCGGCACGTCACAGCTTCGAGAGGTCACAATGCCACCGCTAAGGTCACGCACGGTCACCCATGGCAGGAACATGGCGGGAGCCCGCGCTCTCATGCGGGCCAGCGGCGTAGAACGCGAGGACTTCGGCAAGCCGATCGTCGCGGTGGCCAACAGCTTCACCCAGTTCGTGCCCGGCCACGTCCACCTGGACGAGGTCGGCAAGGTCGTCGCCGGCGCCGTCCGCGAGGCCGGCGGCGTGCCCCGCGAGTTCAACACGATCGCCGTGGACGACGGCATCGCGATGGGCCACGACGGCATGCTGTACTCGCTGCCGTCCCGCGAGGTGATCGCCGACGCGATCGAGTACATGGTCAACGCGCACTGCGCCGACGCCCTGGTCTGCGTCTCCAACTGCGACAAGATCACCCCGGGGATGCTGCTGGCCGCGCTGCGGCTCAACATCCCGACGGTGTTCGTCTCCGGCGGGCCGATGGAGGCCGGCAAGCCCGTCGAGGGCGTCCTCGGCGGCAACAAGCTCGACCTGATCGACCCGATCATCGCCTCCGCCGACTCCTCGCTCTCCGAGGAGAAGCTGCTGGAGATGGAGGAGAGCGCCTGCCCGACCTGCGGGTCCTGCTCCGGCATGTTCACCGCCAACTCGATGAACTGCCTCACCGAGGCGATCGGCCTGGCGCTGCCCGGCAACGGCACCGTCCTCGCCACCCACACCGCCCGCCGCCGCCTCTACGAGGACGCCGGCCGCACCGTCGTGGACGTCGCCCGCCGCTACTACGACGGCGACGACGAGTCCGTCCTGCCGCTGAGCATCGCGACCAGCGAGGCGTTCGAGAACGCCATGGTCCTGGACGTGGCGATGGGCGGCTCCACCAACACGATCCTGCACCTGCTCGCCGCCGCCACCGAGGCCGGCGTCGACTTCGGGCTCTCCGACATCGACGCGGTCTCGCGCCGCGTCCCCTGCGTCTGCAAGCTGGCCCCGGCCACCGGCAAGTACCACGTCGAGGACTGCCACCGCGCCGGCGGCATCCCCGCCCTCCTCGGCGAACTGAACCGCGCCGGGCTGCTGAACCGCTCCGCGCACTCGATCCACTCGGCGTCCATGGACGAGTTCGTCGCCAAGTGGGACGTCCGCTCCCCCGACGTCCTGCCGGAGGCCGTGGAACTGTTCCACGCGGCGCCCGGCGGCGTCCGCAGCACCTCCGCCTTCTCGCAGAGCGCCCGCTGGGAGTCGCTCGACCTCGACCGCGAGAACGGCTGCATCCGCTCCGCCGAGCACGCCTACACCGCCGACGGCGGCCTCGCCGTGCTGCGCGGCAACATCGCCCCCGACGGCGCGATCGTCAAGACCGCCGGCGTGGACGAGGAGCTGTGGACGTTCACCGGCCCCGCCGTCGTCTTCGAGTCGCAGGACCAGGCCGTCGAGGGCATCCTCGGCGGCAAGGTCAAGGCCGGCGACGTGGTCGTGATCCGCTACGAGGGCCCGAAGGGCGGCCCCGGCATGCAGGAGATGCTGTACCCGACGAGCTTCCTCAAGGGCCGCGGGCTCGGCAAGGCGTGCGCGCTGGTCACCGACGGCCGGTTCTCCGGCGGCACGTCCGGGCTGTCCATCGGGCACGCCTCCCCGGAGGCCGCCGGCGGCGGGATCATCGCTCTCGTCGAGGACGGCGACCGCGTCGTGATCGACATCCCGAACCGGGTCCTGGAGCTGGACGTTCCGGCCGACGAGCTGGAGATCCGCCGCGAGAAGCTGCTCGCCGACCTCGGCGGCTACCGTCCTCGCGACCGGCACCGCCCGGTCAGCGCCGCGCTGCGCGCGTACGCCGCGATGGCCACGTCCGCCTCCACCGGCGCGGCCCGCGACGTGTCGCAGCTCGACCGCCCGACCAACTGAGCGAAGCGAACCGGCGTGTGGGGGTCGCCCCCACGTGCAACAGGGCTGAGCGAAGCGGGCGCGGGCGTTACCTGACGGGTAATCGCTTCCGTTCCCTCGCGGGTACAGAGTGGTGCGTGCCGGGGCGATACGGCCCCGGCCCACCACCCAAGGAGACCGCGATGACCGCCTACGCCCTCGCCCACATGTGGCCGCAGCCGCCCCTGCACGACGACGTGTTCACCTACATGGAGCGCATCCAGGCCACCATGGACCCGTTCGGCGGGCGCTTCCTCGTCCACAACACGCTGCCCGAGGTGGTCGAGGGCCCGTTGGACGGCCTGTACGTCCTGATCGAGTTCCCCGACATGGACAAGGCCCGCGGCTGGTACGCGTCGGACGCCTACCAGGCGATCCTGCCCATGCGCACCGACCACATCCCGGCCACCACCGTGCTGCTCCAGGGCCTCCCCGACCCCTACGACGCCGGCGCGACGGCCAAGGCCATGCGCGCCGCCCAGCAGGGCTAGGAGGGTGGGGTTAGGAGCGGCGGGGCTAGGAGCAGCAGCCTCCGCCGCAGCAGCCACCGCCCGCGCTCGGCGGGGGTTGCGGGGCGCCGGCCCGGGAGGTGCCGGTGACGGCGACCGTGGACAGCAGCTTCACGGTGTCGTCGTGGCCGTCCGGGCAGGTCGCCGGGTCGGACGCGTTGATCATCGGGCGGGAGACCTCGAAGGTCGAACCGCACGCCCGGCAGCGGTAGTCATAGCGAGGCACGCCTCCAGGATACGGGCGGCGGGCGTCCGCGTCAGGCGGCGGGTTCGGAGACGTAGGCGGCCCACTGGGGGTCGCCGTCGTGGACGAGGCCGATGAGCCGCCAGTGCGCGCCCCGGGGAACGGCGGGCGTGACGCTCATCGTCCAGCCGAGTTCGGACAGCAGCCGGTCGGCCTTGCGATGGTTGCAGGTCATGCAGGACGCGACGCAGTTCTCCCAGACGTGCTTGCCGCCGCGGCTCCGCGGATGGACGTGGTCGATCGTCTCGGCGCGGCGGCCGCAGTAGACGCAGCGGAAGTTGTCACGGCGCATCAGTGCGGCGCGGGTGAGGGGGACGCGGGTGCGAAAGGGGATGCGGACGTAGCGCCGGAGCCGGATGACGGACGGAACCTCGACCGTCATCGTGGCCGAATGGAGTACGGCGCCCGTCGTGTCGTGGTGGACGATCTCCGCCTTCTCGCGAAGCACGAGGCAGACCGCCCGCCGGAGCGGGAGCGTGGTGAGTGGTTCGTACGTCGCGTTCAGGAGGAGGACCTGTCGCATCAGACGCCCTCCACCGGGCTGTGCTGGACTTTCGCCTCGGCGGACGCGGCTGAGCGCGCCTCCTGCCGAGGCCCGATTATCGTCTCCGGTACCTGCGCACTCGCCATGAGGACCTCCCCAGGGGCGAACCGACCACATCAGTGTGGCGTCTGAGGGAGCCCGTCCGCTACCCCAATATTCCCCCGCCCGGGGCCCGCTCGAACGCGAAAGCCGCCGGGAGTGCCTGGGGCGGGCAGCCCAGATCGGCCAATACAGTGCATCCATGACGCCGTATCCGCCCGCACAGCGCCAGGAAATCGTCGAGGACGTCCACGGTCACCAGGTCTCCGACCCGTACCGCTGGCTGGAGGACGCCGACAGCGACGAGACCAGGGAGTGGCTCGCCGCCCAGGACCGGCTGTTCCACAAGGTCGTGGACGAGCTGCCGGGACGTGAGGGCCTGCGCGCGCGCCTCGGGGAGCTGCTCGGCGCGGGGAGCGTCGGATCCCCGGTGTGGCGGGGCGAGCGGCGCCTCTTCACGCGCCGCGCCGCCGACCAGGAGCATCCGGTGCTCTACACCGTGGACCCGGACGGGTCCGAGCGCGTCCTGGTCGACCCGATGGCCCTCGACCCGGACGGGACGACGACGCTGGACGGCTGGCAGCCCGACAAGGAGGGCCGCCTCCTGGCGTACAAGGTGTCGACCGGTGGTGACGAGGAGTCGCTGCTGTACGTCATGGACATCGCGACGGGCGAGCGGGTGGAGGGCCCGATCGACCGGGCCCGGTACTCGTCGGTGGCGTGGCTGCCGGGCGGCGAGGCGTACTACTACGTGCGCCGGCTGCCCGCGCGGGACGTCCCGGCGGGCGAGGAGCAGTACCACCGGCGCGTCTACCTGCACCGGGTCGGCACCGAACCCGACAGCGACGACGTGCTGATCTTCGGCGCGGACATGGACAAGACCAACTACTACGGGGTCGGGGTCAGCCGGGACGGGCGCTGGCTGACGGTGTCGTCGTCGCAGGGCACGGCGCCGCGCAACGACCTGTGGATCGCCGACCTGTCCGCGTCATCCCCCGAGGCGCCCGAGCTGCGGGCCGTGCAGGAGGGCGTGGACGCCGAGACCGGCGTCCACGTCGGACGGGACGGCCGCGCCTACGTCTTCACCGACCGCGACGCGCCCCGGTCCCGGCTGTGCGTCGCCGACCCGTCCGACCTCTCCTACGGGACGTGGCGGGACCTGATCCCGCAGGACCCCGAGGCCGTCCTGACCGACTACGCGATCCTCGACGCGCTGGAACGCCCGGTTCTGCTCGCCGCGTGGATGCGCCACGCGATCAGCGAGATCACCGTCCACGACCTGGAGTCCGGGGAGCGGCTCGGCACCGTCCCGACGCCCGGGCTGGGGTCGATCGGCGGGATCATCGAGCGGCCCGAGGGCGGGCACGAGGCGTGGTTCGGCTACACCGACAACGTCACCCCGTCGTCGGTCCTGCGGTACGACGCGCGCACCGGGGAGACGACGCTCTGGGCGTCCGCGCCCGGCACGGTCGAGGTTCCGGAGATCGAGACGCGCCAGGTCGTCTTCACGTCGCGGGACGGAACCGAGGTGCGGATGCTGGTGGCGGCCCGCCCCGGCATGTCCGGGCCGCGCCCCGCGATCCTCTACGGATACGGCGGTTTCAACATCTCGCTCACGCCGTCGTACTCGGCGAGCATCCTCGCGTGGGTCGAGGCGGGCGGCGTCTACGCGGTCGCGAACCTGCGCGGCGGGTCCGAGGAGGGCGAGGAGTGGCACCGCGCCGGCATGCGGGAACGCAAGCAGAACGTGTTCGACGACTTCCACGCCGCCGCCGAGAAGCTGATCGCGGACGGCCTCACCACGCCGTCCCGGCTCGCGATCTCCGGCGGCTCCAACGGCGGCCTCCTCGTGGGCGCCGCGCTCACCCAGCGTCCCGACCTGTACCGCGCCGTCGTGTGCTCGGCGCCGCTGCTGGACATGGTCCGGTACGAGAGGTTCGGCCTGGGCCAGACGTGGAACGACGAGTACGGGACGGCCGACGACCCCGAGGAGTTCGGCTGGCTCATCGGCTACTCGCCGTACCACCACGTCCACGCCGGGACCGCCTACCCGGCCGTCCTGTTCACGACGTTCGGCAGCGACACCCGCGTGGACCCGCTGCACGCCCGCAAGCTGTGCGCCGCGCTGCAGCACGCGACCGCGTCGGACTCCCCGGTCCTGCTGCGCGACGAGGCGGAGGTCGGGCACGCCGCCCGCTCGGTGAGCCGCTCGGCCGACCTGATGACCGACACCCTCTCGTTCATGGCCGCGCAGACCGGTCTCGTCCTGCCGGGGAGGCCGCGCGGCGAGGATGAATTGACGCATGGTCTAATAGCTGGATGAGCGAGTCGATGGCCCCCGCCACCGCGGATCGCGTGCTCGATCTGCTCCGCGAGCCGCCCGGGACGCCGGACGTGTCCGCCGGCTACCTCGATCTGCTCGGGCCGTCCGCGAAGGCGCCGCCGTCCCTCGCCCAGTCGGTGATGGAGTCGACGTTCCTGCCGCGGATCTACGAGAAGGTGTGGCGGCCCGTCGGGTTCAACCTGGCGAAGGGCTGGCCGCTCGGCCCGGACACCGCCGAGGAGCACGCGATGGCCCGGGACTGGCTCGGGCTGTCGCACCCCGGCTACGCGGCCCGCCCGCCCGCGACCGTCCTCGACGTGGCGTGCGGGCCCGGCAACGTCACCCGCGCCCTCGCCGCCGGCATCGGCCCGGAGGGGCTGGTCGTCGGCCTCGACGCGTCCGAGAGCATGCTGGCCCGCGCCGTCGCCGACACCGACCCCGGCGCGGACGTCCGCTACGTCCGCGGCGACGCCGTCGACCTGCCGTTCCGCGACGGCGCGTTCGACGCCGTCTGCTGCTTCGGAGCGCTGTACCTGTTCGACGATCCGTGGACGGCCGTGGACGGCATGACCCGCGTCCTCAAGCCCGGCGGCCGCCTCGTCATCCTCACCTCGCGCCGCCCGGCCCCGCTCCCCTCCGCCCGGCTCGGCGGCGAACTCCTCCGCCGCGCCACGGGATTCACCGTCTTCGGTGACCGCGAGGTCACCGAAGCCCTCGCCGACCGCGGCTTCACCGCCATCCGACAACGCCGCTACCCCCTGATGCAGGTCGTGGGAGGAAGCCGGTCGCCGCGGTAGTGAGAGGCGGTGGCCTTAGCGGAGTCGGCGCTCGATGTAGATGTTCACTATGCCGCCTATGGTTTCGCGGCGGGTCTCCGTCCAGCCGAACCTGCGGTAGAGGGCCAGTGCCGGGCCCTGGAGTTCGGTGGTGTCCGCGCGCAGGATGCGGTAGCCGTACTCGACGGCGCGTTCCTCCAGCGCCTGGACCACGGCGGCACCGTACCCGCGGCGCTGGACGGCGGGCAGGACGCGCAGGCGGACCATCTCGGCGGCGTCCAGGGTGGGGGCTCCGGGGGCGTAGCCGCCGAACGCGCGGGCGTGGCCGCCGGGGATGAGGTCGGCGCGGCGCAGGCCGCCCATCGCGACGATCCCGCCGTCGAGTTCGCCGACGAGGAACTCGCCGTCGTTGCGGAGATAGATGTCCTCCATCCGGAAGAAGTCGTGGTCGTAGTAGACGCCGTCGCCCGGTCGCAGGCCGACCTGGGCCAGGCCCTGACGATGGAGGGCGAGGACGGTGCCGTGGTCGGCGGCGTGGTAGCGGCGGAGGCGCAGGGCCCCGAAACGCCAGGCGGGGGGCTCGTCCTGGACGCGGACGAGGGTGTGGTGGCCCTGCGAGGAGGCGCTGTCAGGCGTGCCCATGCCCGGTCAGACCTGCTCGCCCGGGCGGACGGAGGGCTGGTCCTGGGTGGGACTCTGCACCCAGGGGCCGGCGAGCGCCTCGTAGAAGTCCTTCAGTTCCGGGATCTCGCCGCACTTGGCGTTGACGGCCGCGCCGATCTGCCGGGCGCGGTGCACGAGGATGTCGGACCGGTGGTCGGACGGCAGGTCGAGGATGGCCTCCCGCCCGGCCGTCAGCGCGGCCTCGGGGTGGCCGGCGTGCAGCTTGCACATCGCCCGGTCGAGGCGCACGAGGGTCAGGTCGACGCGGTCGGTGGCCGAGTAGAGGGTGAGCGCGTGGCTGAGCACCTCGTCGCCGTGCTTGTGGTCGCCGAGGTTGGTGAAGGTGTCGCCCTCGTAGAAGGCCATCTGCCGGTCGGTGAAGCCGAAGACGAGGTCGCCGGTGTCGGTCTTGGACAGCTGGTCGAACACCGACCGGCCGCGCACGAGGGCGCGGCGGGCGCTCGGCGCGGCGTCGCCGCGTCCGCGCATCGCGAGCATGCCGAGTGCGCGCGCCTCGACGGCGGGCGCCATGGCGGCGGCGACGCCGGGGGTGCGGCCCGCGAGGTCCTGTGCCTTGCGGGCGAGGTGCAGCGCCTCGCGAGGGTCGCCGTAGTACATCGGCACCAGGGACTCGCGGACGGTCACCCAGGCGCGCAGCTGCCGGTCTCCGGTCTCGTCGGCGGCGGTGCGCGCCGTCCGGAAGAACGAGCGGGCCAGCCGGTGGTCGCCCAGGTTGATCATGATCAGCCCGGACAGCCCGGACAGCTGCGCCGCGATCCGGCACAGCCGTTCCTGCAGCTCGACCGGCTGGCGCTTGTCGCACATGCGCCGCACCTCGCTGAAGTCGAGCAGCACGTCGCAGAGCATCCGGAGGGAAGGGGTCGCCTGGTACTGCCGGCCGTAGCCGTAGGTCGTCTCCTCCCACTGGTCGAGCATGGTCGGCGAGACGGTCGCGCCGACGAGGGTGTCGTCCATCTTGCGGCGCAGGTTGTCGACGGCCCCAAGAAATTGACCGTCGAGCGCCACGCCCGCTCCGGCCAGAAGTTGCAGAAGGGTCCTACGAAGCACGATGTCCTCCTCTCCCACATCAATGGTCAGGGGGCCGTCGGCGCGGTCGGGGCCCCGTAGTTCGGTGACGGTTACCCAGGGGCGCTCTTCGCCTCTGGGGACGATCGCCCCGACGAGAGCGTCGGGGGCGGGTGCCGGGCGCCGTTCGGGCGCGCGCGGACGGGGGACGTTCGGAACGCCCGTGCGAGTGGCGTGGCCGCGGCCGCAGATGCAGGGACTCTGGTAGTCGAGCGCGTCGGGTTCCACCCGGTAGACGGCGCAGAGGTAGTGCAGGTACTCGGGACCGGGTCGCTTGTACCCGCTCTCGTAGGCGGACAGCAGCGTCTCCCCGAGCCGGGGAAGTGGTTTGCCGTCGACCTCGTAGAGCGCCTTGACCTGCGCCACGATGTCGGACAGCGCGACGCCGTGGGCCAGGCGGTGCGCCTTGACCCTGCTGGTGCCGAACAACGGCCCGCACTGCTCGTGGATCTCCTGCGCTATCTCGACCGGGGTGCGCCCTCGGGCCAGAGCGTGCGCGCGGATCCGGCGAGCCACGTCCGTTTCTTTCCGAGGGGGATCCGACATCGATTCCGGCCTCCTCACCGTCGTGCCGGGACGCCGTCCCCTCGGGGGTGGGCGATCGTCCCTGCCACGGCGACCGGTTACTAGATGGCCACGACAGATAATCTCTCGCGCACGCAGCGTAACCCTGGTCACATGCCCGGCCAAGCGATTCCGGAGAAGAGGCGGGGGTTGGGACGCGTCCCGCCCCCCGCGGGTAGAGATTCTTCCTCCGAGGGAAGGAAGGCTTCCCCTGAGGTGGGGTAATTCGGTACTTCGAGGGGCGGCCGGTCACTTGACCCGTCAGTGTGAGAGTTGCAATTCTCGCGGCGAGTGACCGAACGAATCCACAGAGTCGATCAATGGAGCCGGTCCGGCCGGGCCGATCAACCGCGGTGCTCGCCAACGGTGTGCTCGCCTTATGGAGGGGGTGCGAAGGTGGTCAGCGACAGACGCGTCGGCTACCTCGAAGAGCTGGAGCAGGAACTCGACACCCGGGGCCTCGTCGCCCGCGTCGTCAGGACCCGCTCGGGGCCGGCGTTCCTCCGGGTCGTGAACCCGGAGGCCGCCAGCCTCGCGGAGGACGTGACCTGCGCGCCGGCTCCCGAGACCAAGGACCACTACTTCTGGTGGTCGTGGGGGGAGCGCATGCACCGCGTCGACGACGTGGGCGGCGCCGCCCTCAAACTGGCGCACGTGCTCCAGCCGCTCCGCCGCGAGGTGAGCGGACGCTCCTAGAGTCCCGGGTCCCCCTCCGCCCCGAACTCCCACCCGGGATTCCCAGACCTCATCCGAACCCGAGCCTCCGCTCGGGGCCCGGGCGCCCGCCGAACGGGCGCCCCCAAGACCGGGCGTGTCCCGCGAGGCCGCGGCAGGAACGGCGCGGCAGCCCGCGGACCCCGCGGGACACGTTCGCCCGGCCCCTCCCCGGCCGGTTCGCGACACCTCGCCCGGCGCGTACGAACCGGTCGTGACCGTCCCCTACGATCGGGCTCGTGCCCGCCGCAGGTCCACGGCGAGGTGCCGAGGCACCACAATGGCCGGGGAGGGTCTGCACACATGTCATTCGTCGCGTCGATCAGCACGCCGCTCGCCGCGCCGCTCGCCGTGTCAACGGCCGCCAAGCCGTTCCTGCCCTGGGTCGAGCAGGGAACCCCCGAATCGGCCTGCAAGAGCCAGGACCCCACCGTGGCGTGCCGGCTCGTCTGGAACATCTCCAAGAACACCGGCTTCACCCGGTTCTACGCCACCTGGCTCGACACGCCGCTCAGCACCCTGTTCTGGATCATCATCACCTTCGTGGTCGCGCTGATCGTGAAGAACATCGCGCACCGGATGATCAGCAAGGTCACGCTGCGGATGGCCGAGGGCACGATGTCGGAGAGGGTCAGGGAGCGGTCCCGCACGGTCTTCGAGGGCAGCCCGGCCCTGCTCAACAAGCGGCGGGCCCAGCGCGCCCAGACGCTCGGCTCGGTGCTGCGCTCGATCGCGTCCGTGCTGATCATGGGGACGGCCGCGTTCAGCATCCTCGGCTCCCTCGGCCTCAACCTCGCCCCCATCCTGGCCAGCGCGAGCGTCATCGGCGTCGCGGTCGGGTTCGGCGCGCAGAACATCGTCAAGGACCTCCTCGCCGGGCTGTTCATGCTGCTGGAGGACCAGTACGGCGTCGGCGACATCATCGACGTGGGCAGCGCGAAGGGCACGGTCGAGGCGGTCACGCTGCGGGTCACCCGGATGCGGGACATGAACGGCATCGTCTGGTACGTGCCGAACGGCGAGATCAAGAAGGTCGGCAACGAGTCGCAGAACTGGGGCCGCGCCGTCCTGGACATCCCGGTCGACATCCACGAGGACACCGAGAAGGTCAAGGAGATCCTGCAGACGACCGCCGACGAGATGGCCTCGGACGCGCCGTGGAACGACCTCATCCTGGAGGAGCCGTCGGTGTGGGGCGTGCAGGCCCTCGCCGGCGACGCCATCGTGATCCGCGTCGTGCTGAAGACGGCGCCGGGCAGGCAGGGCGACATCGCCCGCGAGCTCCGCGAACGCGTCAAGCGGGCGTTCGACGAGGCGGGCGTCACGGTCGCCACCCCGGCGCCCTAGTGGATCAAGGTGAGGACAGGGACGCGTCTCACATAGGGTGGGGGGCGCTATGGCTGAAAAGGTGACCTTCTACGAAGCGGTCGGCGGCGAGGAGACATTCCACCGGCTGGTGCACCGCTTCTACCAGGGCGTCGCGGACGACCCCGACCTTCGCGCCCTCTACCCCGAGGAGGACCTCGGCCCGGCCGAGGAGCGACTTCGGCTGTTCCTGATCCAGTACTGGGGTGGCCCGACCACCTACAGTCAGCGGCGCGGCCATCCGAGGCTGCGGATGAGGCACGTTCCGTTCGTCATCGGATCGGCCGAACGGGACGCGTGGCTGCGCCACATGCGCGACGCCGTCGACGAGCTCGAACTCCCCGAGCCGCTGGAGAAGCAGCTCTGGGACTACTTCACGATGGCGGCGCAGAGCATGGTGAACGCTGCGACATAACCGGGTAGATCGCCGTGTATGAGGCGAATCCCCTGGTGGCGCGACGCCGTCGTGTACGAGGTCTACGTCCGCAGCTTCGCCGACTCCGACGGGAACGGTGAGGGCGACCTCCAGGGGATCCGGTCCCGGCTCGGCCATCTGCGCGACCTCGGCGTGGACGCGCTGTGGCTCACCCCGTTCTACCCGTCCCCGCTGGCGGACGGCGGCTACGACGTGGCCGACTACCGCGACGTCGACCCGCGGTTCGGCACGCTGCACGACTTCGACGCCCTCGTGTCGGACGCGCACGACCACGGGATCCGGCTGATCGTCGACATCGTCCCGAATCACTCGTCCGATCGGCATCGCTGGTTCCGGGAGGCGCTGGCCGCGCCGCCGGGAGCCCCCGCGCGGTCCCGCTACGTCTTCCGTCCCGGGAAGCCGGGCGAGCGTTCCGGCGAGGAGGGGCCGCCGAACGACTGGCCGTCGGCGTTCGGCGGCCCGGCCTGGACGCGCCTGGACGACGGCGAGTGGTACCTGCACCTCTACGCGCCCGAGCAGCCCGACTTCAACTGGCGTGATCCGGAGGTACGGCATGAGTTCGAGGACGTCCTGCGGTTCTGGCTCGACCGCGGCGTGGACGGCTTCCGCATCGACGTCGCCGCGGGCCTCTTCAAGGACGAGTCGTTCCATGACCTCGGCGGCCAGAACCGCCGCGTATTGAACGGCCCCATGTACAGCCGTCCCGAAGTCCATGAGGTGTACCGCAAGTGGCGGCAGATCCTGGACGAGTACGACGGCGAGCGCATGGCCATAGGCGAGGTGTGGACGGACGGGCCGGAAGACCTCGCGCTCTACCTGCGGCCAGACGAACTACACCAGGTTTTCCAGTTCGACCTGCAACTGGCTCCATGGTCGGCCACGGCTTTCCGTGACGTCATCGTCGCCGCATTGAAGGCCGTCGCCCCTATCGGGGCCGCGCCCACGTGGGTGTTGTCCAGTCACGACTCCATCCGGCACGTCACCCGTTACGAGCAGCCGGTGAGCGTCCCTGGCATCGGGCTTGCCAGGGCGAGGGCGGCACTGCTGATGCTTCTGGCGCTTCCAGGGTCGGCCTACCTCTACCAGGGCGAGGAACTAGGTCTGCCGGAGGTCACCGACCTACCCGGCGAGGCCCGGCAGGATCCGATCTGGAAACGCACGAACGGTGAACTCGCCGGGCGCGACGGCTGCCGCGTGCCGCTCCCCTGGTCGGGCTCCGCCGAGCCGTTCGGTTTCTCCCCCGATCGCGTCCGCCCGTGGCTGCCGATGCCGGAACGGTGGGCGCCCCTGACCGCCGAGGCTCAGGCCGCCGACCCGTCCTCCATGCTCACCTGGTACCGCGACGCGCTCGGGCTGCGCCGCCGCCTGCGGGACGACCTGCCGGACGACCTGGAGTGGCTGGACTCCCCCGACACGACCCTCTTCTTCAGCCGCGGCCCGCTGACATGCGCCCTCAACTGCGGCGAGAACCCGGTACGCCCCCCGGCCGGCACCCCGCTCCTGACGAGCACCCCGCTCTATGGCGATCTGCTCCCCGGCAACGCCGCCGCCTGGCTCACCGGCCCCTGAGCGAGGACGCGGTGTGCGGGCCCGTGCCAGGGGTCGAGGCACGGGCCCGCACACCGCGGGCCTTCGCTACGGATGTGCGGCTACAGCGGCGGGCGCTGGAGCTCCAGCGGGTCGTCGGCGGACGGGCCGGTCTTGAGCGTCTGCATGCCCTCCTCGACGCCGGCCCAGCGCTTGAGGTTCGCGATCGACTTGGACTGCTCGTCGGCGGGCAGCTTGGCGATAAGGCGGCCACTGTGGTTCATGCCCGGGGCGACGTAGACGGCCGAGTCGCGGCTGCCGTGGCCAAGGCGGAACGGCTCGGCGCCCCATGGGTCGTTCGAGCCGTACAGGAACAACATGTGGTTGGCGTTCCCGCGCACCCAGCCGTCGATGTCGTGCATGGCGCGTCCGTTGTCGAACCGCATCGGGATGTCACGCGGGACATAGGTGCGCGGCTGGTAGCTGCTCTCGTACCGCAGCAGCGGACGCAGGTGCTTGAACTTCGGCGTGGGCCAGCCGAGCTGCGTGCCCGCCTGGTAGTAGTACGGGATGTACGGGGCGAGACCCTGGTCGCTGTAGAACGAGAGCCCGGAGATGGTGTCGAGCGTCTTGTAGATCTCGTCGTCCGAGGCGGTCACCGCGGGCAGCGACGGGCAGTCGGACTGCAGGCTGTACTGCCAGAACGCCCACTCGTAGTCCATCACCGAGTTCTCGAAGGCGCGGTCCTGCGTCCGGAGGATGTCGAACGTCCAGCCGTTCTCGTCGGCGGCCGCCTTGAAGCGCTTGAGCATCGCCGGGCGGCGCTTGAGGAACTCACGCGCGAGCGCCTTGACGTGGGCGCGGCATTCGGGGTCGCTGCCGACCGTCTGGAAGAACTTGTCGTAGGCTCGGTCGTCGTTGTTGTTGACGTCGTTCGGTGCCACGTACACGACGCTGCCGTCGACATCGCGCGGGTAGAAACGCTTGTGGTAAACGGCCGTCATGCCGCCCTTGCTGGCGCCGGTCGAGATCCACTTGCCCTTGTAAATCGTCTTGAGGGCGCCGATGAGGCGGTGCTCGTCCGTGGCGGCCTGCCAGATCGTGTCCTTCGTCCAGTCCGTCGGCTCGGGCCGGGACGGGGTGAAGTAGCGGTACTCGACCGAGATCTGGTTTCCGTCGACCAGCGCCGTCGGCTCGGAGGTGAACATCACCTCCGGCGTGTCGTACCCGCTGGTGTAGAGCACCATGGGCCGGTCGGACGCCTTGTGCTGCAGCATGATGCGCTGCTCGAACCACTGCCCCCGCGGGTTGCGGTGGTCGACCGGCTGCCTGTACTCCAGCCAGAACCAGCGGTAGCCGGGCAGCGTGGACGGTTTCTCCGTGACCTGCATTCCGGGGATCGCCTTCAGCTGGGCGAGGATGTCGCCCGCCTGTGCGGTGCCGGCCTTCGCGGTGCCGGCTTTTGCGGTGCCGGCCTGCGCGGTGTCCGCCGCCTGCGCCGCGGTGGCGCCCGCCCCGGTCATGCCGGCGGCGAGCAGAATTGCCATCGCTCCTCGTGAGACGCGCCGCATTTTGCCCCTTCCACGTGGGTTCTCCACATTCGCGTCGCGACACTAGAGGGAGAAGTGGGCCGAAAACGGATTGCTGTTGCCCTTGTTACATATCCGTGACGGCGCGGTTGTCACCTGCTCAGCGCGGCCATTTCGCCCTCAGGCCTGCGGAACGAGGGCGATTCCGTCATCCCAGGGGGCCAGGCGCTCGAAGAGCCGCTCGTCGTGCCAGCGGCCGTCTAGATGAATGTGGCGGCGGGCCGTCCCGACGACCGTGAAGCCGTTGCGCTCAAGGACGCGCTGGGACGCGTGGTTGTCGACTCTCGTGAACGCTTCGACCCGGTGCAGGCGCAGCGTGCCGAAGGCCACGTCCAGTGCCTGCCTGAGCGCCTCGGTGGCGACGCCGTTGCCGGCGTGCGCGCGCGCCACCCAGTAGCCGGCGAAGCAGCTTTGGAGGGGGCCGCGCAGGATGTTGTTGAGCGTGATCCGTCCGGCCATCTCACCGTCGACCAGGACGACGCCCGGCCACATCTCCCCGGTCGCGTAGGCCCCGACCAGGTCGTGGAGGTTGTCGCGCTGGCCCTCGACGGTGAAGTACGCGTCGTCCCGTTCCGGTTCCCAGGGACGCAGGTAGTCCCGGTTCTCCCGGTACAGGGCCGCGAGCGCCTCGGCGTCCGCCATCTGGACGACGCGCAGCCGCACGCCGGGCAGGCGCGTGTCCAGCCGGGGCGGCGGACCGGCGAGCGTCGTCATGCCCCCGGCGCCACGTAGCGCCCGATGAACTCCCGTTCCTGCGGGGTGAACCGCCGCAGCCGGTTCGCCTCGACGTCGAACGCGACGAGCGTGGAGGTCGCCTCGGCGTACACGTTCTCGTCGTCCCGCACCTCGTAGGCCAGCTTGAAGGACGCGGCGCGGGCCTCGGTCACCCAGGTCTCCACCCGGATCGGGTAGACGGTCGGCAGCAGCGGCAGCCGGTAGTCGATCTCGTGCCGCGAGATCACCATGCCGCGGACGGGCTCCTCCCCCTTGCGCACCGGGTCGCCGTGGAACATCTCCAGCCGGGCGTCCTCCAGGTAGCCGAGGAACTTCACGTTGTTCACGTGGCCCTGGGAGTCGATGTCGCCGAACCGGATGTTGAACTCGTAGACGTGCCGGTACTCGGCCTCGGGCATCTGCTGCATGTCCTCGCCTGGGGGTACGGGGGAACCGGGGTCGGCCCGATGCTACCCGGAGCGGGTTCAGCCCCTGACCAGGCAGGGTCGCTTCGGGTCGAACGTCCAGTCCGGGACCAGGAATTTCATCGCGGCCTCGTCGTCCCTGTCGCCCAGCCCGTGCCGGAGGTACAGGCGGTGTGCCTCCTCGATCCGCTCCTCGTCGACGTCGACGCCGAGACCCGGCCTGTCGGGCAGGTCGATCCCGCCGTCCACGATCTGGAGCGGCTCCCTGGTGAGCCGCTGGCCGTCCTGCCAGATCCAGTGCGTGTCGATCGCGGTGATCTCCCCGGGCGCCGCGGCGGCGACGTGGGTGAACATCGCCAGCGACACGTCGAAGTGGTTGTTGGAGTGCGAACCCCAGGTCAGGCCCCACGCCTCGCAGAGCTGCGCCACCCGCACCGAGCCGCGCATCGTCCAGAAGTGCGGGTCGGCGAGCGGGATGTCCACGGCGTCCAGCCGGATCGCGTGGCCGAGCTGCCGCCAGTCGATCGCGATCATGTTGGTGGCGGTGCGCAGGCCGGTGGCACGGCGGAACTCCGCCATCGTCTCGCGTCCCGAGTAGCCCAGCTCGGCGCCGCACGGGTCCTCGGCGTAGGCGAGGACGTCCTTGAGCCCGGTGCCGAGCCGGATCGCCTCGTCCAGCGACCAGGCGCCGTTCGGGTCCAGGTTGATCCGCGCGCCGGGGAACCGCTCGGCGAGCGCCCGAACGGCCTCGGCCTCCTCGTCGCCCCGCAGGACACCGCCCTTGAGCTTGAAGTCGGCGAACCCGTACCGCTCCTGCGCGGCCTCCGCCTGCCGGACGATGGCGTCGGGCGTGAGGGTCTCCTCGCGCCTCACCTTCAGCCAGCCGTCCGCGTCCGCCGGCGGCTCCTCGTACGGAAGGTCCGTCTTGTTCCGGTCGCCGACGTAGAAGAGGTAGCCGAGCATCGGGACCGTCCGGCGCTGGACGCCGTCGCCGAGCAGCGCGGCCACCGGCACATCGAGGAACCGGCCCATGAGGTCGAGCAGCGCCGACTCGATCGCGGTCAGCGCGTGGACGGTGATCCGGGTGTCGTGGGTCAGCGGGCCGCGCCCGCCGGCGTCCAGGTGGCCGAACGCGGCCCGGACGGTGTTGAGGATCTCGTCCGAGCGTCCGATGGGCCTGCCGACGACCAGCTCGCGGGCGTCCTCCAGCGTCCGGCGGATGCCCTCGCCGCCCGGCACCTCCCCGACCCCCGTGTTGCCGGACGAGTCGGTGAGCAGCACCAGGTTCCGCGTGAAGAACGGGCCGTGCACGCCGCCCAGGTTGAGCAGCATGCTGTCCCGGCCGGCGACGGGCACGGCCCGCATGCCGGTGACGACCGGCGTGCTCATCGCGGCACCCCCTGGTAGGCGACCGGCCGCTGGAACCGCTCGATGGCCAGGCTCCCGACCGACGTGGTCCGCGCGTCCGACGTCGCCGGGTACGGGCCGCCGTGCACCATCGCATGACCGACCCGCACCCCGGTGGGCCATCCGCCCCAGAGGATCCGCCCGGCCAGCCGTTCCAGGACGGGCAGCAGCCGCGCCGCCGCCGCACCACCGCCGTGGATCGTCGCGGTCAGCTGCCCTTCCAGCCCGCGCGCCAGGCCGACGACCTGGTCGAGGTCGTCACACCGGACGACCAGCGAGCAGGCGCCGAAGATCTCCTGCTGGAGCTCGGGCCCGAAGTTCTCGGCGTCCACCACCGCGAGGGCGGCCCGGCATCCCGCCACCGCGTCGGGTTCTCGTCCACGCGCGAGGATCGTCACGTCCGGATGGCGTTCGAGCCGTCCGACGCCCTCGGCGTAGGCGCGGGCGATGCCGGGCGTGAGCATGGGCGCGCCCGGATCGGCCTCCACCGCCTTCGCCGCCGCGTCGAGGAAGGCGTCGAGCGCCTCGCCCTTCTCCGCGAAGACGAGTCCCGGATTGGTGCAGAACTGCCCGGCCCCGAGCGTCACCGAGCCGACGTACGCCTCCGCGAGCTCGGCCGCGTGCTCCGCCAGGGCGTCCGGCAGCAGGAAGACCGGGTTGACGCTGCTCATCTCCGCGTAGACCGGGATCGGCCGCGGGCGGTCCGCCGCCGCCTTCGCGATCGCCAGGCCCGCCGTCCGCGACCCGGTGAACCCGACCGCCTGCACGCGCGGGTCGCTGACGAGCGCGATGCCGAGCGTGGGACCGTCCCCGTAGAGCATCGAGAACACCCCTTCGGGCAGCCCCGCCTCCTGGACGGCCTCCGACACGGCCCGTCCGACCAGCTCACAGGTCCCGGGATGGGCGTCATGCGCCTTCACGACGACCGGGCACCCCGCCGCGAGCGCGGAGGCGGTGTCACCTCCGGCCACCGAGAACGCGAACGGGAAGTTGCCGGCCCCGAACACCGCGACCGGCCCGAGCGGAACCCGCCCCTGCCGGATCTCGGGCACTCCCTCACCCGCCGCGTCGACGCTCACCGCCGGACCGCCCGCGCCGCCTCCGGCGAGGCCGTCCGGTGCGGACGGGCCGTACCGCGCGGATCCGTCGCCTGCCGCCCGGAGGTCGGAGGCGAAGAGACGAAGTTGCCCGGTGGTCCGGGCGACCTCGCCGGTCAGCCTGGCTTCCGGAAGGCCGGTCTCCGACATGGCGCGCCGGACGAGGACGTCCGTCAGCCCGTCGAGCCTCCCGGCGATCGCCTCCAGGAACGCGGCACGCCGCTCGGCGCTCGTCGCGCGGTAGGCGTCGAACGCTTCCTCCGCCAGGGCACAGGCCCGGGCCACCTCGGCGTCGCCGCCGTAGCGATACTCCGGATCGAGGCGTTCACCGGTGCGGGGATCGACGGCGGCGATCGCCTCCCCCGTCCCGGCGACGCGCTCGAAGCCGATCACCATCTGCCCGGTGAGCTGCGCCAATGTCCCGTCCTCCTCCGTCTGGCAGGGTGCCTGAACCGGACGATAGGAGACGCGAACGATACCTGTCCAACACGAAAAACGCATCGACCGATGCCCGGTTTGTATCACCGCGCCTCAGCCATGCCAGGCGGGAACCCGAGCTCGCCCAGATCGGACACGGCCCGCACAGCGAGCACCGAGGCGACCCGTCGGAAGGGCCGCGTCGGCCCGACCGGCGGCGCGAGCCCTCGCGCGGCCGGTCAGGGCCGGAGATCAGTCCCGCTTGAGCTTGCGGTGCGTCACCCGGTGCGGGCGGGCGGCGTCGGCGCCCAGCCGCTCGATCTTGTTCTTCTCGTAGTCGGCGAAGTTCCCCTCGAACCAGAACCAGTTCGAGCCCTCTTCCCACGCGAGGATGTGCGTGGCGATGCGGTCCAGGAACCACCGGTCGTGCGAGGTGATCACGGCGCAGCCGGGGAACTCCAGCAGGGCGTTCTCCAGGCTGGACAGGGTCTCGGTGTCGAGGTCGTTGGTCGGCTCGTCCAGCAGCAGGACGTTGCCGCCCAGCTTGAGCGTCAGCGCCAGGTTGAGGCGGTTGCGCTCACCGCCGGACAGCACCCCGGACGGCTTCTGCTGGTCGGGACCCTTGAACCCGAACGCCGCCACGTAGGCGCGGGAGGGCATCTCGACCTGCCCGACGTTGATGTGGTCCAGGCCGTCGGACACGACCTCCCACACCGTCTTCTTCGGGTCGATGCCGCCGCGGCCCTGGTCGACGTAGGAGACCTTGACGGTCTCGCCGACCCGCAGGTCGCCCGCGTCCGGCTGCTCCTCGCCGACGATCATGCGGAAGAGCGTCGTCTTGCCGACGCCGTTCGGGCCGATGACGCCGACGATGCCGTTCGGGGGCAGGTTGAACGACAGGTCGTCCATCAGGACCCGGTCGTCGAAGCCCTTCGTCAGCTTGTCCGAGACGATCACCGTGTTGCCGAGCCGCGGGCCCGGCGGGATCTGGATCTCCTCGAAGTCCAGCTTGCGGGTCTGGGCGGCCTCGGCGGCCATCTCCTCGTAGCGCTCCAGGCGGGCCTTGCTCTTCGTCTGCCGCGCCTTCGGGTTGGACCGGACCCACTCCAGTTCGTCCTGGAGGCGCTTCTTGCGCTTGGCGTCCTTGTTGCCCTCGACCTTCAGCCGCTCCGCCTTCTTCTCCAGGTAGAGAGAGTAGTTGCCCTCGTACGGGTAGCAGCGGCCCCGGTCCAGCTCCAGGATCCAGGTGGCCACGTTGTCGAGGAAGTACCGGTCGTGGGTGACGGCGAGGACGGTGCCCTCGTACTTGGCGAGGAACTGCTCCAGCCACTGGACGCTCTCCGCGTCGAGGTGGTTGGTGGGCTCGTCCAGCAGCAGCAGGTCGGGCGCTTCGAGCAGGAGCTTGCACAGCGCGACGCGCCGGCGCTCACCACCCGACAGCTTCGTCACGTCCGCGTCGCCGGGCGGGCAGCGCAGCGCGTCCATCGCCTGTTCGAGCTGGCTGTCGAGATCCCACGCGTTGCGGTGGTCGAGCTCGTCCTGGAGCTTGCCCATCTCCTCCATCAGCTCGTCGGAGTAGTCCGTCGCCATCTTCTCGGCGATCTCGTTGAACCGGTCGACCATCGCCTTGGTCTCGGCGACGCCCTCCTGGACGTTCCCGAGGACGTCCTTCTCCTCGTTCAGCGGCGGCTCCTGCTGCAGCATGCCGACGGTGAACCCCGGCATCAGGCGCGCGTCGCCGTTGGACGGCTGCTCCAGACCGGCCATCATTCGCAGCAGCGTCGACTTGCCGGTGCCGTTCGGCCCCAGGACGCCGATCTTCGCGCCCGGAAGGAAGTGCAGGGTGACGTCGTCCAGGACGACCTTGTCGCCATGCGCCTTGCGCACGCGCTGCATCGTGTAGATGTACTCGGCCATATCCACAAGCCTAGAGGGTCCTGGCTAGTGTTTATCGCGACCTTCACCGCGGCACGGCGGTTCAGGCCTCGGGCGCCTTGGGGCCCTCCAGGGCGGGCAGGCAGACCCGGTCCCGGCCGGACGACTTGGCTCGGTAAAGGGCCAGGTCGGCCGCCGCCAGCAGTTCCAGGAGGTCTTGGCCGTGGGTGCGGAAGAGGGAGACGCCCACGGAGACCGTGACCGTGACCGTCCCCTCCTCCGCCGGGACGGCCAGGCGGCGCACCCGGCCGCGGAGACGCTCGGCGACGCGGCACGCCTCGACGGTGTCGGCGCCCGGCAGGAGGACCACGAACTCCTCGCCGCCGAACCGGCCCACCACGTCGTAGTCGCGCAGCTGGTGGCAGAGCGTGCTGGCGACGCCGACGAGGACCTGGTCGCCGACCAGATGGCCGTGGGTGTCGTTGACGCGTTTGAAATGGTCGATGTCGATCAGCAGCAGCGCCACGGCGTCGTGGGTGCGCTGGGCCCGGGACAGCTCGGTGTCGGCCTCGCGCTGCCACGCGGCCGCGTTCAGCAGGCCCGTCTTGGCGTCCGTGCGGGCGGCGGCCTGGAGCTGCTGGTGCATCAGGCTGCGCTGGAGCAGCATCACCGGAGGGAGCGCCAGGAGCAGCAGGCCGAGGGACAGCGCGCTGGTGATCGCCACCAGGATGCCGACGCAGACCTCGACCAGGTCGAGGAGCAGGCTCTCGCGCGTCCACAGCACGTCCCGCCAGCGGCTCTCGGGATCGGCCGCGTGCGCCGCCACGGCGACGATCGCCGTGTTCACCACCGTGAACAGGGCCGCGCACCCGACGGCCGCCGGGATCCCCGGGTAGGCCGCGACGACCCACTCCGGCGCACCCTCCAGCGGTTCGGCGACCACGAGGTGGAACACCATGGACGCGCACGCGCCCGCGATCCCGAGCGCCGCGGCGACCAGCGCCCGCCGGTAGACCAGCGTCCGGCGGACCCGGAACTGCAGCAGCGCCTGCAGCGGCACCGGGATCAGCAGCGCGTACACCGGCGGCAGCAGCAGCGCCACCGGCAGCCACCAGGCCGACAGCAGGTCGCGCGCGACCCCGGCCGGAATCCCGAGCCGCCGCGTCGCCTCGATGCACACCGCCCCGCACGCCAGCAGGGCCGCGAACGTCGCCAGGTCGTGCCCCCGGAACGGGGTCTCCAGCACCCCCGCGACGATCAGCCCCAGATGGACGGCGACGACCACCGGCACGTAGACCACGAGCAGGGACGACCGCCCCGGTATCGCCCGGCGTCTGGGCCTGCGGGCCAGCTCCCCACCACGGTCCTCGGCGGACGACTGCACTGCCGTCATCCTTCCCCCTTACGCGCATCACGTTGTGTAACACGATAGTTGCAACGTGTGCGGAACGGGCGTGAAACAGGTACGTTCGGGAACGCACATGCCGGTGGCCGCTCCGGTCACGGGCATCAGGGCCCGCGAAATCGCGGTGCCCGGCACATCCTGAGGGGGATACCACCATGCGCGGCGTTTCCTGGATCTGACCAGCAGGCCGCAGAACCCCGACGGTGCGGGGGCGCAGACCGGCAGCCCGCTCCTGCCGGCCACGCCCCCGCTTGCCGGAACAAGCCCGGATCGCCCGCCCCCGGCCTCCGCCCAGGGCCGCCCCGGCCCCGGCCGCCGCCTCAACGGCGACGAGTCCGGCGACCTCGGCGAGCGCACCCGCGGCCGGCGGGACGCCCCGGGCGGAGGCCCGGGCACAGCCGCCTCAACGGCGACGGGACCGGCGACCTCGGCGAGCGGGCCCGCGGCCGGCGGGACGCCCTCGCCGAGGCCGGCGCGGACGTCCTCGGCCAGGACGCCGGATGGGGCCGCATGCCCGGGACCGTGATCGGCGGGCGGGCGGGGTCAGGCGGCCTTCGGGTCGTCGGCCTCCTCCTCGTCCGCGGGGGCGCCCAGGGCCCATTCGTCGGCGGCGTCGCGGGCCAGCCTGCGGTCGTCGTCGGTGAGGGGGCCGCTGCGCTGGGCGGGACGGAAGTCGACGGTGCCGCGGTTCAGGTCGGGACCGAGGGTGAGGGCCTCGACCTCGGCGGAGAAGCGCCACTGGTCGTCCCGCTCGTACTGGCGGACCCGCAGCCGGCCCGTCACCAGGACGGGGGTGCCGCGCCGCAGGTCCGACGCGTTGACGTTCTCGGCGAGATTCCGCCAGCAGTTCACGGTCACGAACAGCGACTCGTCGTCCTGCCACTGGTTGGTCTGCCGGTCGAAGCGGCGAGGGGTGCACCCGACCCTGAGCGAGAGCAGCGGGGTGCCGTTGGTCGTGACCGCGTAGCGGGGCTCCGCCGCGACCCAGCCGGTGATGGTGACGTGCGCCTCGTTCATCGCGTCCTCCATGTCTCCCATACGGACGTACGGGTACAACGGTGACGCGGTGGCGACGAGCCGGGACGGGCGTCGCGGAACTGTGGATAACTCAGCCGCGGCCGAGGGCGACGTCCACGTCCCTGCGGAAACGGGCGTAGACCTGCAGATCGGCCTCGATGGGCTCGATCACCTTCCCGCGCGCGACCCGCTCGATGCCCTGGCGCATATGGTGCTCCATCTTCTCGCCGTGTTTGGCGGACGACAGCGCGACCATGTTGCGGCAGGCGGAGGCGGTGAGCCACCCCATCCCGAGCGTGCACACGACCAGGATGGCCACGTAGGGGATGAGGCCAGCCTGCCCGATGAGGCCGCCCGGGTCCTCACCGCCGACGTCGAGCAGGCCGTAGGCGACGAGGAAGCCGATCCACACGACGCTGAGGATGGCGACCAGGACCAGGAAGTACTGCCACGTCTTGACCAGCCACCACCAGCGGGGCACCACGTTGAACGTGGGCAGCGCCTCCTTGAGCGACTCGCCGAGCGCCTCCGGGATCTCGGTGGCGTGGGAGCGGGCCGCCGCGCGGACGGAGCGTCCCCAGTGCGGCGGCAGCTCGGCGGCGACGCCCTCGCTGACGCCCTGGAGCGCGTTGTCCACATCCCCCTGCTGGGCGCCGATCGGGCCGGTGAAGGCGTTGCGGAGCTCCTCGCGCAGCTCGGTGAGGCGCATCCGGCGGAGCGGGTCGGAGCGCAGCCGGGTGATCATGGCGGTGACGGGCCAGCCGATGAAGTCGGAGGCGCGCAGCTCGTAGGCGCTCTCCATGGCCTCGGCGACGGCGGGCGCGCCGGCCGCGTCGGTGAGCGCCTGGATCAGTTCGGACCGGCGGCCGTCGTCGACCGTGACGGGCGGTTCGGTGTCGAACCGGTAGGCGGTGAACTGCTCGGCGACCCGGTCGACGTCGGCGGACAGCCGCTCCGTGCGGGCGCGGCGGGCGGCGACGGTGTCGACGAGGACGTCCCGGAAGCCGTGCACGCCGTCCTCGGCGACCGCGGAGGTGGTCACGATCCGCGGGTCGGCGAGCCCCTCGGCCTCCAGGAGGCGGCGCAGGTCGGCGACGCAGTCGTCGATCTCGTGCGGGGCGAGCCGGTCGACCTGGTTGAGGACGATCAGCGTGACGCCCGTGTGCCGGGCGAACGGGACGATGTAGTTGCGGTGCAGGGCGGCGTCGGCGTACTTCTGCGGGTCGACGACCCAGACCAGCAGGTCGGCGATGGTGACGAACCGGTCGACCTCGGCGCGGTGCACCGCCTGGATGGAGTCGTGGTCGGGCAGGTCGATCAGCACGAGGCCCTGCAGGGTGGCGTCGGCGCGTTCCAGGTCGAGGGCGCTGGCGCGGGCGTAGCGGTGGCGCTTGTCCACGTCAAGCCAGTCGAGCAGCGGCCCGGCGCCGTCCAGGCCCCAGACGCACGCGTGGGCCTGCGACGTCATCGGCCGGCGCATCCCGGTCGGCGAGAGCTCCAGCCCGCAGATGGCGTTGAACAGCGAGGACTTCCCGCTGCCGGTGCCGCCCGCGAGGGTGATGACGGTGTGGTCGCCGGACAGGCGCAGCCGCTGCCCCGCACGGCGGAGCAGCGCGTCGGCGTCCTCAAGGGCGGGCTGGTCGAGCCGGCCGACGCCCGCCTGGACGACCCGGTCGAGGCCGTTGAGCCGGTCGACCAGCCCGGGCGGGTCGCCGGGCTCGGCGGCGGCGCCGGGCCCCGGCGCGCCGAGGATCGGGATCCCGCCGGTTCCGGCCGGTGAGTTCGCGGAGACGGCCGAGGTGGTCATCGGGCAACCTCGAGGTTGTAGGTGGCCTGGTACAGCTGGACGGGGACGGTCTCGTCGGGGATGCCGGCGGAGTCGAGCACCTGCCCGAACCGGATGGATTCCTCGTCGAACAGCATCCCGATGCGGCTGCGCAGGTCGGCGCGGGCCTTGGCGCCCATGCCGCGCAGGGACTCGGCGCCGAACAGCGCCTTCAGCAACCGCTGCGGGACGGCGCTGTTGCCGCCCTCCACGGCCACGTCGGCCGTCCCGTACCCGAGCAGGCCGATCATCAGGACGAGCGAGACCGCCTCATGGTCGAACGAGACCAGCTTCGCGACCGAGCGCTTGGTGACGCCCTCGGTGCGGATCAGCTCCTGGACGTGGTCCTGCCAGGAGCTGACGGCGCGGGTGACGCGGCGCGACAGCTCCGGGGAGACGTGCCCGAGGTCGGCGTCGGTCCGGGCGAGGACCTGGCCGCCGGCCGGATGGTCCCGCCAGCGGGCGATGACCTGCTCGGCGCCGTGCTCCGCGGACGACATGATCAGCGATTCCAGGCCGCTGCGCAGCGCGGCCTTGAGCGCCCGGACCCGGGCCGGGCCGCGGCGCCGCCGGTTCGCGGCGCGGCCGCGCCGGGGCCGCTGGACGTGCAGGGCTTTCAGCAGGTCGCCGGTGCCGGCGAAGTCCTGCCAGCGCGCCAGCACCTCGCCGCGCAGCAGCGAGCCGTTGCGGGTGGCCTCGTCCAGCTCGGCGAGGGCGGTGCCGTATCCGGCCTCGACCTCGCGGGCCAGCTCGGTGCGCTGCCCGACCTGCGCCTCGACTTGCCGGGCGACCTCGGGGACGCGGGTGCGGAAGCTGTCCAGGACGGCGGCGAGGGTGTCGCTGATGACGATCTCGCGGTCCTCGGCGTCCTCGGCGACGCCGGTCAGCCAGTCGCGGATGTCCTCGACGGTCTCCTCGGGGAGCCGGCTGTCCTCGATCCGGGTCTCCGGGATCGTGAAGCGCTGCGCGTCGCCGACCTCGTGCTCGTCCAGCATCTCGCCGAAGTGCTCGACGACCTCGGCGCCGGCACCGTCGGGCACCCGGGACAGGACGACGCCGATCGTGGCGCCGTTCTCCTTGGCGCGCTGGAGCATCTGCCAGACCTGGGCGTCGGCGTACCGGGCGGCGGTGGTGACGCACAGCCACAGGTCGGCGGCGGCCATCAGCTTGGTCGCGAACTCGTAGTGGTCTTCGAAGACGGAGTCGAAGTCCGGGCTGTCGAGCAGGGCGAGACCGGGCGGCAGGACGTCGCTGGCGATGATGACCAGCTGGTCGCCCGCGATGGCGTCGGGTGCGGGGCCGCGGACCCGCCCCATGCCGGGCAGGAGCGGTCCCTCCATGAACCACTGCACGTGGTCGGGATGGCAGACGAGGATCGGGCTGCTGGTGGTGGGACGCAGCACGCCGGTCGCGCTCACGCGGGCGCCGACGAGCGTGTTGACCAGCGTGGACTTGCCGGCGCCCGTGGACCCGCCGAGCACCACGAGCATGGGCGCGCCGGCCGCCTGGATGCGCGGCAGGACGTAGTCGACGAGCTGGGCGCGCAGTTCGTCGCGGGCCTCCCTGGCCTGCTGGACACCCGGAACGTCCAGCAGGAACTCGAACGCGCCGAGCTGGTCGCGCAGGGTGGTCACGGCCCGGATCAGCTCACCCTGGCGAGCCGTTCCACCGGGCCTTGGGGCCCGCCGCCTGCCGCGCTTGGGCTTGGCGTCCTTGGCGTCGCCGGCCTCATTGCCCTCTTCGGCCTCCTCGGCGTCCTGCTCGGCCCCGCCGTCAGGCAGGGCGTCGCTTTCAGGCACGGCGTCCTTCTCTGCCGTGCCCTTCCTGGACGTCCTCTTCGCTCGCGCCGTCTTCCCGTCTCCGGTCTTCTCGTCTCGGGTCTTCTCATCCGGCGCGTCCTTTTCGGATGCGGCTTCGGCGACGGCTTCCGCGTCCGGGGCGGGGCCTTCGATCCCGCTTTCCGGACCGGCACCGGCCTCCTCGTCGTGGACCGTGCTCTGCTCTGCGGGGGGTGTCACGGATCCCGTCCCATGTCCGCTCGAATCATGTCGATCTCTCGTGCCACGTTGACCACGTCGCCCACGACCACGATCGCCGGGGGCCGGACCTCACCGGCGGCCATCTCCGCCGCCACCGTGCCCAGCGTCGCCGTCAGCGCCCGCTGGCCGGGAAGGGTGCCGTCCTGAATCACGGCCACCGGCGTGCCGGACGACCGACCATAGCGCATGAGGGCCGATGCGATGAGCTCCATTCGTTCCACTGCCATGAGCAGGACGATCGTGCCCTTCGCGCGGCCCAGCGACTCCCAGTCGACGGTCGAGTCGGGGTGCCCGGGCGGGACGTGCGCGGAGACCACGTGGAACTCCTGCGCGACGCCCCGGTGGGTGACCGGGATGCCCGCGGCGGACGGCACGGCGACCGCACTGGTGATGCCGGGGACGACCGTCACGGGGACGCCGTGGCGGGCGCAGTACAGGGCCTCCTCGCCGCCGCGCCCGAACACGAACGGGTCCCCGCCCTTGAGCCGGACGACGAAGCGGCCCTGCCGGGCGTGCTCGACCAGGTACTCGTTGATGCGGTCCTGGGTGACCGTCCGCCCGTAGGGGATCTTGGCGGCGTCGATCACCTCGACGTCGGCGGCCAGCTCGTCCAGCAGCCCGCCGGGGGCGAGCCGGTCGGTGACGACGACGTCGGCCATGGCGAGCAGCTGCCGTCCGCGCACGGTGATCAGGCCGGGATCGCCGGGGCCGCCGCCGACGAGCGCGACGCCGCCCGGCTTCTGCCGGGAGTGCCGGGATTCGAGGGCGCCGTCGCGGAGCCCCTCCACCACGGCGTCGCGGATGCCCGCGGCGCGCCGCGGATCGCCGCCGAGCAGCACCCCGACGGTCGCGTCGCCCGCGTGCCCGCTGGCGGGCGTCCAGGCCGGGGACGACTCCGCGTCGTCGGCCCGGACGGACCAGATCCGGGCGGCGTCGGCCTCCGCCACCACGTCCCCGTTGACCTTGGCGTCGTCGGTGACGGCCTGCACCAGCCAGGCGCCCGCGCAGTCGCCCCGCCTGAAGCGCCGCTGATGCCAGGTGATCCGGCCGCGTTCGGCGAGGCCCTGCAGGGTGGCGGTGACGGACGGCGAGACGAGGACGACCTCGGCGCCCGCGTCCAGCAGTGCGGGTACGCGGCGCTGGGCGACCCGGCCCCCGCCGACGACGAGGACGCGTCGCCCGCCGAGTCGCAGGCCGAGCAGGTACGGGGGCACGTGGTGGATCTCTCGGACTCGGGTGACTGACAAGTGTCTTTGTGGAACAAAGGTACTCGGGTTGAGGAGTTCATGGAGAGGGGCTCCGCCCGTTCGATAGCCGAGCGTGACTCATTCCGTGATCACGTCGTTACGGCCGCCCGGCGTCCTTCTCGCTGACCCCGGCGGAGTCGAACGTGGCGACCTCGTGCAGCACCCGCACCGCGCTCTGGACCAGCGGCAACGCCAGCAGGGCGCCGGTCCCCTCGCCCAGCCGGAGCTCCAGGTCGACGAGCGGCCGCAGGCCGAGGGCCTCGATCGCGGCGGCGTGGCCGGGCTCGGCCGAGCGGTGCCCGGCGACGCACCCGCCGAGGGCGTCCGGGCACAGCGCGGCGGCGACCAGGGCGGCGGCGCCGGCGATCACCCCGTCCAGGATGACGGGGACACGCAGGGCGGCGGCGCCGAGGACGAGCCCGGCGATCGCGGCGTGCTCCAGCCCGCCGACCGCCGCGAGGACCTCCAGGGGCTTCTTGCCGTGCCCCCCCAGGAGGCCGTGCCGTGCCAGGGCCGTGCGGACGACCTCGATCTTGTGCGCGTGGGTGGCGTCGTCGATGCCGGTTCCGCGGCCGGTGACCCGCTCGGGCGGCAGCCCGGTGAACGCGGCGATCAGCGCGGCGGACGCGGTGGTGTTGGCGATCCCCATGTCCCCGGTGATCAGGCACCGGGCGCCGCTCCCCAGCTCCTGTGCCACCTGGATCCCGGTCTCGACGGCGCGGCGGGCCTCGTCCGTGGTCATCGCGGGTCCGGCCGTCATGTCGGCGGTGCTGGGCGCGATCTTGCGCCGGAGCAGGCCGGGGGCGTCGTCCAGTTCGGCGGCGACGCCGATGTCGATCACCGTGACCGCGGCGCCGGCCTGGGCGGCGAACGCGTTGACGACGGCGCCGCCGGCCAGGAAGTTGGCCACCATCTGCGCCGTGACCTCCTGCGGCCACGGGGTGACCCCCTGGGCGTGGACGCCGTGGTCGGCGGCGAACACGGCGACCGCGGCGGGCTCCGGCAGCGGCGGCGGGCACCGCCCGGCGAGCCCGGCGAGCCTGACCGACAGCTCCTCGAGGACGCCGAGGGACCCGGGCGGCTTGGTGAGACGGGCCTGGTGGTCGCGGGCGTCCCGCATCGCCGCCTCGTCCAGCGGGGCGATGGAGGCGACGGTCTCCTCGATCAGGGTCATGGTGTCCTTTCTGGAGTCAGATGCCCAGCTCACCGAGCACGTCCAGCAGCCGGTCATTGGACGCACGGTCGCGCACGGCGATGCGCAGCCAGTCCGAACCGAGTCCTGGGAAGGTGTCTCCGCGCCTGACGGCGTAACCACGCTGCCTGAGCAGGGCCCTGATGCCCAGACCGTCCGGCACGCACAGGCACAAGAACGACGCTCGTGCTTCAGGCACGACGTACAGGCCCCTTGCCGACAGCTCGGCCGCCAGGCGGTCGCGCTCGGCGGTGAGTTCGACGGCCCACGCCTCGGCTTCGGCGACGGCCTCCGGCGTGGAGCACGCTTCGACGGCGGCGAGCGCGGGCGTGGACACCGCCCAGAGCGGCTGCGCCTCAGCGAGCCGTCCGATCAGATGGGGATCGGCCAAGACGTACCCTGCGCGCAGCCCGGCGAGCCCCCATGTCTTGGTCAGGGAGCGGATGACCACGATTCCGGGCGGCAGCCGGGTGGCGAGGGTCTCCGGCTCCCCGGGGACGCAGTCCATGAACGCCTCGTCCACCACGACCGTCCGGCCGGGCCTGGCGAGCGCGGCGACGGCGGCGGCCGGGTGCAGCACCGAGGTCGGGTTGGTGGGGTTGCCGATCACGACGAGGTCGGCGTCGTCCGGGACCAGGACCTCCTGCCGGACGATGTCGAGCGTGAAGTCCTTGCCGAGGATCGCCCGCTCCACGTCGTGCCCTGCCGCCCGCAGCGCGGCCTCGGGCTCGGTGAACTGCGGGTGCACCACCACCGCCCGGTGCGGCGTGAGGACCCGCGCGAGCAGGACGAACGCCTCCGCGGCGCCCGCGGTGAGCAGCACCTCCTCGGCGGACCTGCCGTGCCGCCTGGCGACCGCCTTGCGCGCCGGGCGCGGGTCGGGGTAGGCGGCGAGACCGGTGACGGAGGCGCGGATCCGCTCGGCCAGCCAGTCCGGGGGCGTGCCCGCCCGGACGTTGACGGCGAAGTCGGCGAGACCGTCGCCGACCTCCGAGTCACCGTGATGGCGGAGATCCACCTCGCCGGGTTCGGTCACGCCGGCCCCGCCTCGTGGTAGAGCAGCGCGTTGACGGCCGCCGCGGCGACCGCCGACCCGCCCTTCTCCGAGACGTTGCTGAGCTGCGGCAGCCCGCTGCCGCGCAGCGCCTCCTTCGCCTCGCACGCGCCGACGAACCCCACCGGCATGCCGATGACCAGGGCGGGCGCGACCCGGCGGGCGATGATCTCGGAGATGGCCTCGGGCGCGGAACCGACCACCCAGACCGCGCCGGGGCCGACCTCGGAGTACGCCAGCCGGACCGCCGCGGCCGGCCGGGTGATGCCGGCGGCGCGCGCCATCCGGGCGGCGGCCGGGTCGGCGGCGTGGCAGATCGTCTCCCGGGCGCTGATCCCGGCGGCGACCATCCCCTCGTCGGTGACGATCGGCGCCCCGTCGCGCAACGCCGCCCAGCCCCGGGTGAGGGAGTCCTCCGTGGTCACGAGGTCCACCGCGTACTCCAGGTCGGCGGTGGCGTGGATCACCCGCTCGGCCACGGCCCGCCACAGCGGCGGCATCGGGGACAGGTCGACACGGGACCGCAGGATCTCATACGACCGCACCTCGATCGGGTGGGGCTGGCGGACGGTCAACTGCGCTCCTCCACTGCTCCGGGCGGGCCGGGGATGGTCTCGATCGGGCGGTTCTTCCGGGACGGCCGCCATTCCGGGGTCCGGGCGTCCTGTTCGCCCCAGACGACGATCACGGGCTCTCCCGGCTCTCCCGGCGGGGTCAGCGGGGTGGCCTGGAGCCGGACGGCGCCGCCGATGAAGCCTTGCTCGTCCAGGATGTCCAGTATGGCGCGGGCATCGTCCGCCGCGGCCACGGCGACGATCCTGGCCGGGCCGAGCGCCGCGCAGACCCGGACGGCGTCCGGTCCGCCGCGTCCCGCGAACCCGGGGCCGAGGAAGACGGCGTCGGGTTCCGGAAGATGGCCGGCCGTGGACCGGACGTCACCGGACGCCATCGCGACCTTGACCCCGTGCAGCCGGACGTTCTCCCGCACCCGCTCGCACGCGGCGTAGTCGCGGTCGACGGCGACCACGGCCGCGCCGAACCGGGCGCACTCGATGCCCACCGAGCCGTCGCCGGACTCCACGTCCCACACCATGTCGCCGATCCGGGGCCCGAGCTTGGCCAGGACGAAGGCCCGGACATCCGGGCGCAGGCCCGGTCCTTCACCGAAGGCGTCCGCGGGCAGCGCCCATCCGGCGGGGCCGGGCGCGGCCCCCGAGATCCAGCCCGTTTCGCCGAGCGCGTGCCGGTTGTCGAGGACCAGCACCACTTCAGGGTCGTTCCAGGGACGAGTGGTCGCCTCGGCCGGACGGACGTAGACGACCCGCTCCCCAGGGCCGCCCAAGTTCTCGCAGACCACGAAGGAACGCGGTGTGACGGGGAACAGCGCGCGCGCCAGCTCGGCGGGCCCCGCACCCGGTCCGGTCAGGACCGCCACCTTCGGATGGGCGCGGCACGCGTTGACGGCCTGCCTCAGGTGTCCGTCCTTGGCGGAGACGACCAGCGCGTCCTCCCAGGGCAGCCCGGCCTGGGCGAAGGCCCGTGCCACCGGCGGCGTCGCAGGAAAGGCTTCTGGGGCGTGGCCCTGTTCGAGCAGTTCTCTGATGATTCCGAAGTAGCCGGGATCGCCGTCCACGACCAGCACGACGTCCTGTTCGGCGACGTCGACGCCCTTCAGTGCCTCTGCGAGGTCCTTGGTGGCCGCCTTGCCGGCACCCGGCGCCAAAGGCAGGCCCTCCAGCAGGCGGGCCTCCCCGACGACCAGCGCGGCACTCTCCAGAGCCGCTCTGGCCGCTTCGGAGAGCGGCGATCCGTCGCGGCCGACGACCGTCAGCATCGCCTACCGGGCCATTCGCCCGTACATGCCGACCATGCGTTCTCCTGCCGCGTCCACCAGCACGACCTGGGCGGCCACGGGGCTGGACGACATGCCGGCCATGTCCGCGGCGAGGCGCTCCAGTTCCACGGCCGCCCGGCGGCACAGTTCGCGTCCGCACGGCCCGAGCTTGCCGGCGCCCTGCCAGAGTTCGTAGACGTCCAGAACCCGGGGCGCCTCCGCCACCCGCCCCGCCAGGGCGGGCCCGCAGTCCATGTCCAGCGTGATCGATTCCAGGAGGCCCGCCGCACCGCCGAGGAACGCGGCCTGCTCCGCCATCCCGGCGACCATGACGACCTGCGCGAGACCGTCCTTGACCGCCGCGCGCAACCGCTCCGGCCCGATCGGGACGAAACACTCGTCCGGTACCTTCGGCAGCATCCGGCGGGCCGTCTCCCGCACGCCCTCGCCGTACAACACGAGCGTCCTGTCCGCGATGGTCACGCCGCACAGAATAGGCCGTCGCGGTGAGCCGCAGCGGGGGGGCTAGCCGGGGGACGGCACGCCGGTTCCGGGTACGGCGAACCAGACGGCCTTCCCGCGGACCGGCGGCCCGAGCCGGGAGAGCGTGCGCCGCAGGCCCCAGCGCCCGGAGGACAGCTCCCGGACGATGCTGAGCCCGCGCCCGCAGTCTCCGGACGTCCACGAGTAACCGGGCAGCCCCGCGTCGGCGAGCGCGTCGAAGACGGCGCAGCGGACCTCGCCCGCCGTGCCGTCGCCCATGTAGAGCCACAGCTCGTGCGGGCCGTGCTCACCGGCGTGCTGGTGCGCGTTCGTGGCGAGCTCGCTCACCATGAGCTGGGCGTCGGCGATCCCGTCCGGCGGCACGCCGAGCGAGGCGAGCGCGTCGTGCAGGACGCCGCGGGCGTGCCCGGCGCATCCCGGCCCGCCCGGCAGGGCCCACACCCAGCCAGGCGTTCCGTCGCCCGGGGCGTCGTCGCCACCGGCCGTCGTGTAGGCCTCGGTCTCCGCCGTCGGGTCGGCTGGGGTGCTCTTCACGGGTTCCTCCCGCGTCTGCGTGCTGCGTGCCCGGGGAGCGGCCGGCCGGTTCGTCACTATGAGTTCCCGGCCGGTCACGGATTCAAGCGTGTCGTGAGATTCTCACGATCGCAACACCCTTCACGGAATTGTTCTGCCCTTCCTGCCGTGTTCGTCAATCGCGTTGTGACGAGCCCGCGAAGTGGTAAGACTCCACACTCATGACCTACCGCCCCACCGTCCGTGGCCGCCGGCTCGCCCGGGAGCTCCGCAAACTGCGCGAGGAGCAGGGACTGACCCTGCAGGAGGTGGCGGATCGGCTCGACTGGTCGCGAGCCACCGTCTCCCGCCTCGAAACCAGCCAGACCCGCCCGAAGCCCGGCGACATCGCCGACATCCTCGACCTGTACGGCGTCCCGAGCCCGGATCGCGACGCGCTCATCACCCTGGCCCGGCAGGCGGGCCAGCGCGGCTGGTGGACGGCCTACCAGGACGTCTTCGCCGGCAGCTATGTCGCGCTGGAGGACGAGGCGTCCCACATCCGCACCTGGGACCCGCAGCTCGTGCACGGGCTGCTGCAGACCGAGCCGTACTCCCGGGCGGTGATCACGGCGGGCCGGCTGCTGCCCGGGCCGGAGGACATCGAGCGCCGCATCGCCGCCCGCAAGATCCGCCAGGCGCTCCTGGACCGTACCGACGCGCCGCGCCTGCACGTCATCTTCGACGAGGGCGTGCTGTACCGCCCGATCGGGGGCGAGAAGGTGATGCGGGCCCAACTGGACGCCCTCGCCACCGCCGTGGAGACCCGCCCATCCGTGACGATTCAGGTACTTCCGTATACAGCAGAGGCACATGCGGGCCTCGACGGACGTTTCACCATATTGTCGTATCCAGACCCCGCGGACCCCGATATCGCCTACGTAGAGGGCACCATGGGCGACGTTTACCTTGAGAGCGCCGAGGCAATAGCAAAACATAGGGATCGCTTCGATCGGATCGAGGCGGCCGCCCTGTCCCCCGAGGATTCCGCGCACCTCATCGCCGAGGCAGCTAGGAGCAGCCCGTGACCAACCTGCAGCGCGAACTCACCGGTGCCGTCTGGCGCAAGTCGTCCCGCAGCGGAAGCGGCGACCAGTGCGTCGAGGTGGCGCCACTGTCCCGCGACCTTCGCGCGGTGCGCGACTCCAAGGACCCCGCCGGCCCGGCCCTGGTGCTGACGCCGTCCGCCTGGCGGGGCCTGCTGAACGCGATCAAGGAGAGCTAGCAAGGGACGGCATGAGGGGCCGCGGCGAGCCACGCCGCGGCCCCTCGCCGTGCGCGGCGCTCCGGCGGGCCCCTGCCGGGCGCGCCGCGCCCCCTTCCAGAAAACTAGAACGTGTTCTAGTATCGCCGGTGCGTCGGCAACCGGAGGGTGGAACGTGACCGCGGAACTCAAGCTCGGCATCAACGTCGGCTACTGGCAGCGCGACCCCGACGACCAGACCGAGACGGTCCTGGCCGCCGAGCGCTGCGGCTACGACTCGGTGTTCACCGCCGAGGCGTACGGCTCGGACGCGTTCACCACGCTGGCCTGGTACGGCGCGCGCACGTCCCGGATCAAGCTCGGCACCGCCGTCGTCCAGCTGTCGGCGCGGACCCCGGCGGCCACCGCGATGCACGCGCTCACGCTGGACGCCCTGTCGGGCGGCCGGGTGATCCTCGGGGTCGGCGCGTCCGGCCCGCAGGTGGTGGAGGGCTGGTACGGGCAGCCGTTCCCGAAGCCGCTCGCCCGCACCCGGGAGTACCTCGACATCGTCCGGCAGGTGTGGCGCCGCGAGGCACCGGTGACCAGCGAGGGCCCGCACTACCCGCTGCCCTACCCGGGCGGGGCCGGCCTCGGCAAGCCGCTGAAGTCGATCGCCCACCCCGTCCGCCCGGAGATCCCCGTCTATCTGGGCGCGGAGGGCCCGAAGAACGTCGCGCTCTCCACCGAGGTCGCGCAGGGCTGGCTGCCGCTGTTCGTCGATCCGTCCCAGATCGACCCGGTCTTCGGCCCGTCGCTGGCGAACCGGCCGGACGGCTTCGAGATCGCCGCCACCGTCACCACGATCGTCACCGGGGACCTCGCCTCGGCGCTGGAGTTCGCCAAGATCCCGCTCGCCTTCTACATCGGCGGCATGGGCGCCAAGGACCGCAACTTCCACCTCGACCTGATCGGCCGGCTCGGCTACGCGGAGCAGGCCGAGCGCGTCCAGGAGCTGTTCCTGGACGGCCGCCGCGACGAGGCGATCAAGGCCGTCCCGGACGAGCTGGCCGACGCGATATCTCTCCTAGGCCCGCTCGGGCGGATCAAGGAGAGGCTCCAGCTGTGGCGCGACAGTCCCGTCACCACCCTCCTGATCGCCGGAGTGAGGGACGAGCCCACCCTGCGCGCCATCAAGGAGATGGCCGACGCCTGAGAGATCGACGACACATCGGCGCGAGGAATGGAGGCGGGAGCCCGGGTGCTGCACCAGGTACACCCAGGAGATACGCAGACTGGAGATGGGACACGATGTCCGCGCAGGAGGACGCCGCCCGGCTGCTCGTCAGGACCCTTGAGGCGGAGGGCGTCGAATACGTCTTCGGCATCCCGGGCGAGGAGAACATCCACTTCGTCAACGCGCTGAACGACTCGGCGATCCGCTACATCCTCGTCCGGCACGAGCAGGGCGCCGCGTTCATGGCCGAGATCTACGGCCGGCTGACCGGCAAGGCGGGCGTGGCGTCCGCGACGCTCGGCCCCGGCGCGATCAACCTGCAGCTCGGCGTCGCCGACGCCACCACCAACAGCACGCCCGTCGTCGCCATCTCGGCGCAGGTCGGCCTGGACCGCATCTACAAGGAGTCGCACCAGATCATCGACCTGGTCTCCCTCTTCCGCCCGATCACCAAGTGGTCGGAGCTCGCGCCCACCGCCGAGGCGCTGCCGGAGATGGTCCGCAAGGCGTTCAAGACCGCGCAGACCGAACGTCCCGGCGCCGTCTACCTGGCGATCCCGGAGGACGTGGAATCGGCGAAGGTCTCGGCCGGCCTCGGCCCGCTGCCGGTGAACGTCGTCCGGGCGCAGGAGCCGTCACCGTCGCAGATCGCCCGCGCCGCCGACGTGATCGCCCTCGCCCGCAGGCCGATCGTCCTCGCCGGCCACGGCGCGACCCGCGCCCGCGCGGGCGACGCCCTCGTGTACTTCTCCGAGCACCTCGGCCTGCCGGTCGCGACCACGTTCAACGGCAAGGGCGTCTTCCCCGACGACCACCGCAACGCCCTCGGCGCCGTGGGCTTCATGCGCCACGACTTCGTCAACTTCGGCTTCGACGAGGCGGACGTGCTGATCGCCGTCGGCTACGAGCTGCAGGAGTTCGACCCGGTCAAGATCAACCCGGCCGCGGACAAGAAGATCATCCACATCCACCAGTCGCCCGCCGAGGTCGACGACCACTACCCGGTCGAGGTCGGGATCCAGGGCGACATCTCCCGGACGCTCCGCGCCCTCGCCGACTCCGTACACCGCCGCTTCGACGTAAACGGCACTGGCCGGAAGATCCGGCAGATGCTCCGCGAGGAGCTCGCCGAGGGCGCCACCGAGGACGGCCACCCGCTCTCCCCGCGCCGCATCGTCGCCGACGTCCGCGCCGCCATGGGCCGCGGCGACATCGTCCTCGCCGACACCGGCGCGGTGAAGATGTGGATGGCGCGCCTGTACCCGACCTACGAGCCGAACACGCTGCTGGTCTCCAACGGCCTGTCGTCCATGGGCTTCTCCGTCCCGGGCGCGATCGCCGCCAAGCTCGCCCACCCCGACCGCAAGGTCCTGGCCGCGACGGGCGACGGCGCGTTCCTGATGAACTCCCAGGAACTGGAGACGGCCGTCCGCGAGAACATCCCGATCACCGTGCTGATCTGGGACGACTCGGCCTACGGCCTGATCGAGTGGAAGATGGACCTCGAACTCGGCCGCAGCTCCAACATCAGGTTCGGCAACCCCGACTTCGTCCGGTACGCGGAGAGCTTCGGCGCCCGCGGCTACCGGATCGAGTCCGCCGGCGAGCTGCTGCCCACCCTCCGCAAGGCGCTCGCCGACGACACGGTCTCCGTGATCACCGTCCCGGTCGACTACTCCCACAACCTCCGGCTGACCGACAAGCTGGGCGACCTGACCGACCCCTTCTGACCACGACCCGGCACGCCGCCGGTGGCCCGATGGGCGATCATGAATGGGGTGTCGGCCACATCGCGGCTTCGTCGCCCCGTCCACATCGCGTGCCTCGTCGTCGCCTGCGTCATGGGCCTGCTCACCGTCGTCTGGGGCGGCGGGGCGGTGGCCGCCTGGGCGGGCCAGAAGGGCAAGGCCAGGGCGACGGCGCGGGTACTGGAAAGCGTCGGCACCCGTTCGTCCGGGCACCTCGTGGTCGAGTTCACCGTACGCGACGGTCACACAGTGAAGGCGGAGGACAACCGCCGCGGCTGGCCTCGGAAGGCCGTGCGGGGAGCCACGGTCGAGGTCGTCTACGCCACCGAGGACCCGGCGGGCGACGTGGCGCCGTTCCAGGACGTGGGCGGGTCCTTGCCCGTGGTGGCGTTCTTCGCGGTCGCGGCGGTCCTGTCGGGCCTCGCCGCCCACCGCACACGTGCCCGCGCGTAGGCCCGGGGCCGCTCAGGCGCGGCAGATGACCTCGCCGTGGGTCACCGAATACCAGCCGTCCTCGGCGGCGGCCCATGCCTTCCAGCCTTCGTAGACGCGCTGGAGCTCGGCCCGGGTGGCGTGGCCGCCGGCCACGGCGTGGTCCGCGACCAACGATCTGACCAGGCGGCCGCCCCAGGATTCGCTCCACCATTCGCGTTCCTCGGGAGTGGCGTAGCACCACGCACCGGCGGAGGCGGTGACGTCGGTGAACCCGGCGGCGCGGGCCCAGGAGACCAGCCGGCGGCCGGCGTCGGGCTCGCCGCCGTTGCCGCGCGCCACCTTGTAGTAGATCGGCAGCCAGGAGTCCATGCCCGGCGGGTCCGGGTACCAGATCATGGTGCCGAAGTCGGCCTCGCGCGCGGCGACGATGCCGCCGGGCCGGGTGACGCGGCGCATCTCGCGCAAAGCCTGGATCGGGTCGGTGATGTGCTGCAGGACCTGGTGGGCGTGGACGACGTCGAAGGTGTCGTCGGGGTAGTCCAAGGCGTGGACGTCGGCGACCGCGAACTCGACGTTGTCCAGGGCGGCCGTGTTCTTGCGGGCCTCGTCCAGGACGGTCGCGGCGGAGTCTGCGGCGACGACCCTGCCCGGCGCCACGCGTTCGGCCAGCCCGGCGGTGATCGTGCCGGGGCCGCAGCCGACGTCCAGCACCGACAGGCCCGGACGCAGGTGCCCGATCAGGTATGCGGCGGAGTTCTCGACCGTGCGCCACTGGTGGGCGCTCAGCACGCTCTTGTGGTGGCCGTGGGTGTAGGTCGCGTTCATCGGGTCACCTTTCTGTGTCCGGTGTCCCCACGGTACGACGGCTTCTCATAATTTGAGAACTGGGTATCAATATACGAGACGCACGGGCATGAGAAAGGGGATCGAGGCGTCGCCTCGATCCCCTTCTCAGCGAGTCGTCAGGCGGCCGCGACGGCGACGCGGCGGGCGGGCAGGGGCCGGACGGCCGGAACCGGCCGCACGGGCAGGGCCTCGATCTCGGCCAGCGGACCGGAGGTCTCGGCGTAGGCGTTCAGCGTCGCATGGGAGAGCCCGGTGAGCCACGGCTCCACGACGGTCCGTTCGGCGGGCCCGTTCAGCCGCGGGTGAGAGAGATGGAACGTGCCGGTCGCCTTCATGCCAACACCCCTTCCATGAACCTGGCGGGCCCGCGCCTGTGCGGATGCCACCGGTTGTCACATACCCCTAGGTACGTCGTTACAAGCCACTTGGTTCGACACCTGTTCCCGGGTGTCTCCCAAGTCACAAGGTCAACGGTATGCAGCACCTCTGACATTTTCGAACGTTTATTCGGCTGCTTGGGACACGGAGCCGGGCCGGGCGGCGCGCCGTCCGGGCGCTCGGACGGCCGACCGCGTGCCGGGCCCGTGCACTGCGATGGCTTGAGCCGATGCACTTCGGTCTGAGTTGCCCGGTTGGCCGTTGTCCGGACGGTGGCCAGTGGGTGTGCCAACAAGGGTGTGCCCGGTCCACTCGTGAAAAACGAAACGGAGACCGATATGAAGCTCGGCATTGTCGCGTTCGGTGGCGACGAGCACGGGAAGGGCAAGGACGGCGAGGGCGACGGCGGCAGCGGCACCGGCGACGGCAAGCCCCACCCGCAGAACGTCCTGTAGTCCATCAGCCTCAGCGAGACTCAATCAGGAGCGGCCCCCCGGGGCCGCTCCACCTTTTTGTGGGCTGAGGGTGCGCGCGGCACCGGCCGGGCTGCATCGGGCACAGGTCGGGCCCCGGCGGCCCGCCATCGGCCGAATGGTCGATCCGCTGGTCGGCAACGGGTCGTACCCTCCTTGAACGTGAGCGACGTCGGGGCACGGCTGGACCGCATCCACTCGGTGGGCGGCTGCGTGCTGCGCGCCGCGTACGCCGGGTTCGCGGGCCTGTACCTGCTGGCCTGCGTGGTCGCCTCGCTCAGTGACGCGGCCGCCCTGTGGATGGTCGTCGTCGCGGCCGTGGCCAACGTCGCGGCGATCTCCGGGCGGCGGTTCGTCGTGTGGGCGGCCGGCGCCGGGACGCTGTCGGCGTTCAGCACCCTCTACCTCGGGACGGCGGTCCGGCCCGACTTCGGCGCCCCGAGCCTGTTCGCGGAGATCGGCGGCCTGCTGATCGTCCTCGCCCGGATCGTCTGGAAGGCGCGCCGCGAGCAGCTCGTCCCGATCGCGGTGCTGCTCGGGGTGGCGATCCTGGCGACACCGCTGCGCTGGTCGGTGATCGCGGCGGCGCTGTTCACCGCGCCGCTCGGCATCACGGTGGCGATCGCGCTCGGCGTCGGCCTCTACCTGCGGGCGCTGGACGCGCGGCGGGCCCGGTCACTGGCGGCGGCGCGGCGGGACGAGCGGCTGGAGCTGGCCCGTGACCTGCACGACTTCGTCGCCCACCATGTGACGGGCATCGTCGTCCAGGCGCAGGCGGCGCGGTTCGCGGCGCAGTCGGGGGCGGGGCAGACGCAGGAGCAGCTCGACCAGATGTTCGGCGGGATCGAGAAGGCCGGCACCGAGGCGCTCACCTCGATGCGGCGCATGGTCGGCCTGCTGCGGGACGCCCAGAACGTCAACGCGCCGGACGGGGACGCAGTCGCCGACGGCGGCTCCACCACCCGTCCCGTCGGCGACCTCGCGCAGCTCCAGGAGCTCGTCGAGGGGTTCACCCACCCGCCCGCCGCGCTGGCGCTGGCGCCCGGTCTCGGCACGCTGCCGCCCGAGGTGGCGGCGTCGGCGCACCGGGTCGTCCAGGAGGCGCTGACCAACATCCGCAAGCACGCCGCGGACGCCGCGAGCGTGCGGGTCACGGTCGCGCGCGTCGGCCGGGACGTCGAGGTGGCGGTGCGGGACGACGGCCGGGGGCGCGGCCGGCGGCTGCCGTCCGGCGGGTTCGGGCTCACCGGGCTGTCCGAGCGGGTCGGCGCGCTCGGCGGGCGGCTGCGCGCCGGGCCGCGGCCGGAGGGCGGCTGGGAGGTCGTCGCCGTGCTGCCGGCCGGGGACGGCTGATCCGGATTGCTGACACAATCGGCTCCGTGGCCATCCGCGTACTGATCGCCGACGACCAGGAGATGGTCCGGACCGGGTTCCGGATGATCGTCGACTCGCAGCCCGACATGGACGTGGTCGGGGAGGCCGCCGACGGCGCCGAGGCCGTCGCGCTGGCCCGCCGGCTGCGGCCCGACGTGTGCCTGTTCGACATCCGGATGCCGCGGATGGACGGCCTGGAGGCGACCCGCGCGCTGGCCGGCCCGCACGCGGAGGACCCGCCCCGCATCGTGATCGTCACGACCTTCGACATGGACGAGTACGTGTACGGGGCGCTGCGCGGCGGCGCGGTCGGGTTCCTGCTGAAGGACAGCGGTCCCGCGCTGCTGGTGGAGGCCGTCCGCGCGGCGGCGAACGGCGGGTCGCTGGTGTCGCCGTCCATCACCGTCCGGCTGCTGGAGCACCTGGCGAGGCCGCCCGCGCGGCCCGTCCCGCCGCGCGAGCCGCTCACCGGCCGGGAACTGGACGTGGTCAGGCTCCTCGCGCGCGGCCGGACGAACGAGGAGATCGCCGGGGAGCTGTTCGTGTCGCTGTCCACGGTGAAGACGCATCTCGGGAGCGTCTCCCGCAAGCTGGACACGCGGAACCGGGTCGCGACGGCCGCGTGGGCGTGGGAGTCGGGTCTCATGACCTGATCCGCGGAACGGCACGGCACGACGGGGGAACGCGGGGAGGCACGGCACTGGCACCGGAGTCGCTGAACGGGCTGCCCGTGACCGTGCTGGTCGCGTGGCTGCTGTGCGCCGCCGGCTGGGGGGTCGTCCTCGCGGGCCTGCGCAACGGCCTGCACGGACCGTCCCGCGGCCCCGCCCTGTTCGCGCACACGGTGACCCCGGCGGGCGTGATCCTGCTCTTCGCCCTCATCGGCTTCGGGTCGCTGTACGCGACGATCGCGCTGGCCGCCGAGTGGTGGGCGCTGCTGGCCGTCACCGGTCTCCGCCCGGAACGGCTGCTGTCGACGGGCGGCCTCGGGCGCCTCGCCGCCTGGGCCGCCGTCACCGCGGCCGCGACCTACGCCGCCACACGGCTCGTGTTCCAGGTGTGACGATCCGGTAAGAGCCCGAACCCGCGTTGGGCCGCGTAAGTCAAACGTACGTAGTATCCGAAGCAGCGAACCGTAAAGGCCCAGGGAGGTGGATCATGCCGTGTGCGCTGTGCGGCGACATCATCCCGACCGAGGTCGACCGGTGCCCGGCCTGCGGCGCGTGGGCGCGGCGCCGCGACTTCCGCGCCGTCGGCGTGGCCGTCTTCATGCTGCTCGGCTTCAACGCGTTCGTCGCCCTCGGTTCGGGGATCAGCCTGCTCAGGCTCGCCCATCCGCTGCGGGAGGCGACGCACGACAGCTATGACGCCGCCGCGACCGGCAGGGCCCTCGCCCCCTACACGGACGTGTTCACCATCGGCGCGATCATGGCCGCCGTCACCGGCCTGCTGTACCTCACGTGGCTGTGGCGCGCGTTCCGGCAGTCGCCCGGCCCGCACCGGCACCACCGCGCCTGGGTGCTGCTCGGCTGGTTCCTCCCGGTCGTCAACCTGTGGCTGCCGCCCCGGATGGTCTACGAGGTGTGGGTCAACAGTGGCCGGTACCGGACGGCCGAACGCCAGGCCGCCGGGGTCGTCGTCGCCGGCTGGTGGGCGTGCGCCCTCCTCGGCCTCGTCCTCGGCCGCGTGTTCACGCACGGCAGCGTCGACACCCTCGCCGACGCCCGCTTCGACGTCCACATAGGCGTCGCCGCGGCCGCCTTCCAGGCCCTCGCCGCCGCCCTCTGCATGGCCACCGTCTTCCAGATCACCCGCATCCAGATAGCGCGCGACTGACCTAGGGGACGGGGCCGGAGCTGCCCTGGCTGGTGTGCCAGAGAGGTGTTCTCGGGGGGCGTTTGACGGCCGGGCCCGCGTGGTCGACGTCGGAGTACGGGGACATCGCGAAGCCGGTGGGCTGGACGATGCGGCGGCCCACCGGGCGGCCGCGGCCGGGCGTCGCCGCCATGGCGGCGCGGGCGGCGTCCGGGCCGCCGCGGCGCCACTCCTCGTACAGGGTGTTCAGGTCCCAGCAGCCGTACGCGGTGATCGACACGGCGCGGGCCCCGGCGCGGCGGAGCCGGCCGCGGGCGACGAGCAGCCATGAGCCGAAGACCGTGGCGGCGCACCTGTCCTGCACCGACTCGAAGAACGTGAGGTCGACCGGGCCGGTCGCGTCGTCCAGCGTGGCGAAGATGACGCGCTGGCCCGACCTGACCGCCGGGGTCTGCGTCGCGACCTTGACGCCGGCGACCAGGACGTCGCTCTTGTCGGGACGTCCCGGCAGGTCGGCGGCGCGGACGACGCCGAGCCCGGCGAGCAGCCCGTCGTAGAAGGTCATGATGTGCCGGCTCACGTCCATGCCGAGGATGTCAAGCTCCGCCTCGACGACCTCGGCGGGCGTCATCGGCGGCAGCCCACCGGCCGGGATCTCCGCGGCCAGGGCGGCCTCCATGACCGACGGCGCCGACGGCGCCCCGTCGCCGTCCTCGTGGCCGAGCGGCAACTGCCCCTCGGCGACCCGCCCGGGACGGACGGTGAGGCGGTCGAGGGCGCCCACCCGGCAGAGCAGGTCGCGGCGCGGGACACCGTCGTGGACGGCGTCGAACGCGCCGGCCAGCACGAGCCGCTCGACGGTCGGGCGGGACACCCGGGCGCGGCGCCAGAAGTCGGTCAGCGACGTGTACGGACGAGCCGCGGCGATCCTTTCGACCTCGGCGTCGGAGATGCCCCTGACCTCGCTCAGCGCGACCCGGATCCCGGTCGCGCCGCCCGCGGGGACGGGCTCGGCGTGCCAGTCCGCCGCCGACCGGTTGACGTCCAGCGGAAGGATCGGGACGCCGAAATGCCGCGCGTCGTCGAGGATGACCCGCTTGGGGTACATGCCGGGATCATGGGTGAGGACCCCGGCGTAGAACGCGGCCGTGTGGTGCCGTTTCAGCCAGGCCGACTGGTAGGTGGGCAGCGCGAACGACGCGGCGTGGGCCTTGCAGAAGCCGAACGCGCCGAACGCGGTCAGCGTCCGCCAGACGCGTTCGACGGACGGCTCGTCGTAGCCGCGCGCCAGCGCCCGCTCGCGGAACCAGGCGCCGACCACGGCCTGGCCGCGCTCGTGGTTCAGGCTCCGCCGCGCCGCCTCCGCCTTGGACAGGCCGCAGCCCGTCATCACGTCGAAGACGCGGAGCACCTGCTCGTGGAAGACCACCACGCCGAGGCTCTCCCGCAGCACCGGTTCGAGATCGGGATGGGGGTAGGCGGGCTCCCGGAGCCCGGCGCGCGCCTCCAGGAACGGCGACACCATGTCGGAGTTGACCGGGCCGGGGCGGAACAGCGAGATGTCGATGACGAGGTCGTCCAGGTCGCGCGGCTGGAGCCGGCCGATCAGCTCCCGCTGGCCGGGCGACTCGATCTGGAAGCAGCCGAGCGTCCGGGACGTGCGGACCAGCGCGTACGTCGCGGGATCGTCGCGCGGGACGTCCTCCAGCGCGATCTCCTCCCCCGTCACCCGGGCGACCTCCGCCACCGCGTGCGCCATCGCCGACTGCATCCGGACGCCGATGACGTCGAGCTTCAGCAGCCCCATGTCCTCGACGTCCTCCTTGTCGAACTGGCTCATCGGGAACCCGGCGGCGGCCTGCTCGACCGGCGTCCGGTCGAGCAGCGTCGGGTTCGACAGCAGGACGCCGCACGGGTGCATGGCGATGTGGCGGGGCAGGCCGTCCAGGCGTTCGGCGATCCTGAACAGCACCTCCAGCCGTCCCGCCGCCAGGTTGCTCTGCCGCAGCTCCGGGAGGTCCTCCAGCGCCGCCCGGATCTGGCTCGCCCTGATCCGCGGGAACGCCTTGGCGATGGCGTCGATCTCGTGGGGCGGGAGCCCGACGGCGTTGCCGACGTCGCGGAGCGCGCTGCGCGCCCGGTAGGTCTCCATCATCGACACGCACGCCGTGCCGTCGGTGCCGAACCGGTCGAACAGCGCCTCGTACGCCTCCAGCCGGCGGGCCGATTCCACGTCGAGGTCGATGTCGGGCAGCCCTTCGCGGCTGTCGGCGAGGAACCGCTCCATCACGAGGTCGTGCCGCAGCGGATCGAGGTCGCCGATGCCGAGCAGGTGGTTGACCAGGCTGCCCGCGCCCGAGCCGCGGATCGCGCACCGGATGCCGCGCTCCCGGATCAGCGCGGCGGCGTCGGCGACCGTGAGGAAGTACGACGCCAGCCCCTTGCGCGCGATCACCGCCAGCTCGCCGTCGAGCCGCGCGGCCGCCTCGCGGGACCCGGCGAGCCCGCGCCGGGCCATCCCGTCCGCGCACCGGGCGACGAGCCGGGCGTGCGGGTCGCCGTCGAAGTCCGGCAGGTGGACGTCGTCCATCCCGAGGTCGCGGCCGGGGTCGAGGACGCAGCGCTCCGACAGCCGCCGGGTGGCCGCCAGCAGCGCCTCGGCCTCCTCCGGGCCGCAGCTCAGCTCCGCGACCCGGCGCATCTCGGGGATCGGCTTCAGGTACGCCTGCCCGCTCTGGTCGTCCAGGTGCCGCCGGTCCAGCGGGACGAGTCGGCGCGTCACGTCCAGCACCTGCGCGACCGGGTGGTCGGCCGGATCCAGGTAGCGGACGGCGTTGCCCAGCACCGCGGGCACCCTGGCCTCGCGGGCGAGCGCGAGCATCCGCGCCGCCCGGGGCCCGTCGCCCCTGGCCCGCAGGTCGACGATCTCGATCACGGTCTCGGCCGTCCGGCGCCAGGCGTCCAGCCGCGCCGCCGCCACGTCCGGCCGCCGCCCGGTGACGGCCCGGCCCACGTCCGAGGCGGGGCCGAGCAGGACGGTGAGGCCCTCGGCGTGCGCGCCGACCATCTCCCGCGTGACCAGCGGGTCGCCGCGCCGGCCCGCCGCGTGCGCGGCCGTCACCAGCCGGCAGAGCGACCGCCATCCGGCGCGCCCCTCGGCGAGCACCACGATTCGCTCCTCGCCGGTGGAGGCGACCTTGAGGTCGGCGCCCACGAGCGCCCCGATGCCCACGTCCGCACATGACCGAACGTGACGGACGGCGCCGTACAGGCCGTCCCGGTCGGTCAGCGCCAGCGTCTCCATGCCGAGGCTCGCCGCGCGCTCCGCCAGCGCCGCGGGCGGCGCGACGCCGAACCGAAGCGAATAGGACGAAGCGACATGAATATGCACGTCAGTCCCATACCCGGGAAAGCAGCCAGCTGTCGGCCGCCACGTCATAACGCAGCTCATAGACGCCGATCTCCCGGTCCGGGGTCGCCTCGACCCGCCAGAACTCCCGCTCACCGGTGGCCTCGCCGTCGGGCTCCTGCTCCCGCCACCAGTCACGGGTCGTGACCCAGTGCTCCAGCACCCGCCGGACGGTGTGGAGCCGGCCACGCCAGACGAACCGGACCGGACGCCCATCGCTCACCCAGACGTCCACCGGATCGCCGAACACGCGTGTCATCTGCCTCCCCCTCGCGCTCACCGCACGGGGGAAGAACATGCGGACGTTCGAACAAACGTTCGCGTCCGAGTCTAGGGAACCCTCCGGCCGGGGAGCAAGGCGGGGTCAGCCGAGGAGCGCCGCGAGCCGGTCGGCCACCTCGGAGAGCCGGGTGACGTCGGCCATGCCGCCGCCGGGCCACAGGTAGAACCAGCCGTCGCCGGACGGGGTGGCGACGACCATGACATGGCGCCCGGTCCGCACGCCGTAGACGGCGAGCAGGGACTCCTCGGGACCGGCGAACCTCCAGGCGAGGCCGCGGGACTCGACCTCGTACGCGAGCGCCGCGAGGTGACGCCGCCGCACCTCGGCGATGTCCCGCCCACCCACTACAGACACATCAGCCGCCTCAGCAGGTCCGAGCCGCCGCGATGACCTTGGGCGAGTATCCGGCGACGATTGGTGACCGCTCCTCAGCATGGCCCGAAACCCGCGGCTGCGCAGGGGGAATCCGGAGAGTGGGACGGCTGTTTCACGCCCCGCCGGGGGAATGGTCCGCGACGGAGGCGCGGCGCGGCGAGCGCGGATGCGCCAATCGCGGCGGACGGTCTTCCGGCCGCCGGAACGTACCGTGCATGTAGGAGCCCCGTCCGTGATAAAAGCCTCTGTGAGACGGGCACAGCCCCCGTCAGGCAGACAGAAGGAGCGAGCCGATGAGCGCCGTCCCCGCCGGCGACCCGTCAGGCCACACACACGACCGTGCCCACGAGCGTGCCCACGAGCAGGGCCCCGCCCTGACCGGGCTCCGCGAGCGCAAGAAGCAGCGGACCCGGCTCGCGCTCATCGACGCGGCCCTCGACCTGTTCCTCGCCAAGGGATACGAGGCCACGACGATCGACGAGATCGTGGCTGCGGTGGAGGTGTCGCAGCGGACGTTCTTCCGCTACTTCGGCACCAAGGAGGACGTCGTCACGAACTTCCTCACCGAGCACGACCAGGTGCTGGTGGAGGCCCTGGCGGCCCGCCCTCCGGACGAGCCTCCCTTCACCGCGCTGTTCGAGTCGCTGCGCGTGCTGCTGCGGACGATCGCCGAGAGCGACCCGGCCCACGGCGTCCGGTTCCGCCGCGTCCGGCAGGTGATCGAGGCGACGCCGGCGCTGATGGCGGCGCAGATGGCCCGGTACTCGGCGTCGGCGGAGGCGCTCGCCGTCGAGATCGCGCGCCGCGAGGGCGTCGACATGGAGCAGGACCTGCGCCCGCGGATCGTCGTCTCGTTCTACCTGGCGGCGGTCAAGGTCGCGTTCGAGGACTGCGCCCGCCGCGACATCTGGGACGCCGGCACGGTCGCCGCCCGGGTGGAGGAGGCCGTGGCGCTCGTCGCCCGGACGATGCGCGACTGGGTCTGATCGTCCCCCCGGTGGAATAGCCCGCGGCTACGCCCGGTTTTCCGGATCGTCCGCGTCGACCGACCGTCAGGAGAACTCACATGCGCGCGATCGTCATCACCCGCAGCGGCGGACCCGAGGTGCTGGAGCCGGCCGAGCGTCCGGAACCGGAGCCGGGGCCGGGCGAGGTGCTGATCGACGTCGCGGCGGCCGGGGTCAACTTCATCGACGTGTACTACCGGACGGGCCGCTATCCGCAGGAGCTTCCGTACACGCCGGGCGTCGAGGCGGCGGGGACGGTCGCGGCGGTGGGCGACGGCGTCCGGGAGTTCTCCGCGGGCGACCGCGTGGCCTGGGCCAACGTGCAGGGCGGCTACGCGGAGAAGGCCGTCGTCCCGGCGGACAAGGTCGTCCCGGTCCCGGACGGGGTCGGGCTCGACGACGCGGCGGCCTCCTTGCTGCAGGGCATGACCGCGCACTATCTGACCCGGTCGACCTACCCGGTCCAGGAGGGCGACACCGTCCTCGTGCACGCTGCGGCGGGCGGGATGGGCCTGCTGCTCACGCAGGCGGTCAAGGCGCTCGGCGGCAGGGTCCTCGCGACGGCGTCCACCCCGGAGAAGGAGAAGCTCGCGAAGGACGCCGGCGCGGACGTCACGATGGGCTATGAGGGCTTCACCGACCGGGTCCGGGAGCTGACCGGCGGCGAGGGCGTCGCCGTCGTCTACGACGGTGTCGGAGCGCCCACCTTCGACGGGAGCCTCGCGAGCCTCCGCCGGCGCGGCACCCTGGCCCTGTACGGGGCGGCCGGCGGCGCGGTGCCGCCGTTCGACCCGCAGCGCCTCAACGCGGCCGGCTCGGTGTACCTGACGCGGCCGTCCCTCGTCCATTTCATCGAGAAGCGCGAGGAGCTGCTGGAGCGCGCCGCCGACGTCTACGGCTGGGTGAAGACGGGAGAAGTGAAGGTCCATGTCGGGCACCGCTACGACCTCGCCGACGCCGGGACCGCGCACGCCGATCTGGAGGCGCGCCGGAGCACCGGCAAGCTCCTGCTGATCCCCTGACCGTCCCGCCGGTCCCTCTTCACAGACGTTGTCGGGGTGTGGAGATCGTCTACCCGCGGCGGACCCGCCTGCTCCCCTAGGCTGGGGGCGGAGAGACGATCTTCCGAGGAGCCCGCCCCCCATGACGACCACCGCCGCCGTACCCCTGGAGCAGGACGAACCGCGCGTCCTCGGCCCCTACCGCCTGCTCGGGCGGCTCGGCCGCGGCGGCATGGGCACCGTCTACCTTGGCGCCGAGCCGGACGGGCGGCGCGTCGCGGTGAAGGTCGTCAACCGGGAGCTGGCCGGGGAGCCGGCGTTCCTCACCCGGTTCCGCCGCGAGGTGACCGCCGCGCGGCGCGTCCACCGGTTCTGCACCGCGCCCGTGATCGACGCCGAGCTCGACCAGGACCCGCCGTACATCGTCACCGAGTACATCGACGGGCCGAGCCTGGAGAAGGCCGTCCGCGCCAAGGGGGCGCTGCCCGGCTCCGACCTGGAGGGCGTCGCGGTCGGGGTCGCCACCGCGCTCGCCGCCATCCACGGCGCCGGGATCGTGCACCGCGACCTCAAGCCCGCCAACGTCCTGCTGTCGTCCACCGGACCTCGCGTCATCGACTTCGGCATCGCCCGCGCCCTCGACGCCCCGGACGGCCCCACCCGCACCGGCCAGTTCGTCGGGACGCCCGCCTACATCGCGCCCGAGGTGCTGCGGGGCGAGCCCGTCGAGCAGGCGTCGGACGTGTTCGCATGGGGCTGCGTCGTCGCCTACGCCGGGACCGGACGTCCCCCCTTCCACGGCACGACGGTCGCGGAGACGTTCCGCCGCATCGAGCGCGACGAGCCCGACCTCGCCGGCCTCGACCCGCGGCTGCGCGACATCGTCGCCGCCGCGCTCGGCAAGGACCCGCGCGACCGGCCGACCGCGCGGCAGCTCCTCACCCGGCTCGTCGGGCAGGAGAAGGCCGACCTGGAACACGCCGCGGAGACGATCTCGGCGTCCTGGCAGGGGCCGGCCCCGGAACCGGCGCCCGGGCCCGCCCCGGCCGCCGGGCGGGCGCCGCATGCCGAGGTTCCGGAGCCGCGGCCCGCCCCCGAGGCGGCCGCGCCGGCGCCGGCCCCGCCCGCCCCGGCCGAGCCGACGGTCATGGTCGACCTGCCGTTCCCGGACGCCTGGCACGGCCCGCGACGCTGGTTCACCCTGCTCAGGGGCCTGCTGGTGATCCCGCACCTGGCCGTCATGCTGGCCATGTACGCGGCACTGGTGATCGTGATGCTGCTCAGCTGGCTCGTGATCCCGTTCACCGGGCGGTACCCGCGCGCCCTGTACGGGCTGGTCGTCGGGTGCCAGCGATGGTCCAGCCGGGTCGTGGCGTACGCCTTCGGGCTCACCGGCGAGAAACTCCCGCCGTTCCGCACTCTCCCGCGCGCCCGCCGAACGCAGTGACGACCGTCCTCCAGCCCCCCACCCACCGCCATTCAAAGGACGAGGCCCGCTAGGGTTCTACCGCGAAGACTCCCCGATTCCCACCTTCAGGATCATGATGACCACGCACGCAGGAGAGAACGGCGACGCCCTGCGCCCCGAGGACCCCGTGGAACTCGGGCCCTACCGGCTGACCGGACGCCTCGGCCGGGGCGGCATGGGGACGGTCTATCTCGGCGAGGACGGCGCCGGGCGCCGGGTCGCCGTGAAGGTGATCAACCGGGAGCTGGCCGGGGAGGCCGCGTTCCGGGACCGGTTCCGCCGCGAGGTGACGGCCGCGCGGCAGGTCCGCCGGTTCTGCACCGCGCCCGTGATGGACGCCGAGCTCGACCGGGACCCGCTGTACGTCGTCACCGAGTACATCGAGGGCCCGAGCCTGGAGAGCGCCGTCGCCGAGCGCGGCCCGCTGCCCGGCTCCGACCTGGAGGGGCTCGCGGTCGGGGTCGCCACCGCGCTCGCCGCCATCCACGGCGCCGGGATCGTGCACCGCGACCTCAAGCCCGCCAACGTCCTGCTGTCGTCCACCGGGCCCCGCGTCATCGACTTCGGCATCGCCCGCGCCCTCGACGCCGCCGACGGCCCCACCCGCACCGGCCAGTTCGTCGGGACCCCGAACTACCTGCCGCCCGAACTGCTGCGCGGCGAGCAGGTCACCCCCGCGTCCGACGTGTTCTCGTGGGGCTGCGTCGTCGCCTACGCCGGGACGGGCAGCGCCCCGTTCGCGGGCAACACCGTCCCGGAGATCTTCTACCGCGTCGCGCACGACCAGCCGAGGCTGGAGGGGCTCGACCCCGGCCTGCGGGACGTGGTCGCCGCCGCCCTCGACAAGGACCCGCGGAACCGGCCGACCGTCCAGGACCTGCTCGGGCGGCTCGTCGGCAACGGGACGACCGACCCGGCGACGCTCGCCCAGACCGTCCAGGCGAGCTGGCACGGCACCCCGAACGACCCGGCCGCGCAGGCACGGGCCGGTCAGGCCGCGTTCCAGCAGACCGCCCGGTTCGCCGGCGAGACGACCCGCCAGGACCCGCGCCCCGCGGCCGGGCCGGGGATCCCGCGCCGCCCGCTGATCATCGCGGGCGCGGCGGTCGCGGCGCTGGCCGTGCTCGCCGTCGTCGCGTTCCTCGTCCTGCGCCCCGGCGGCCCGCCCGGCAAGCTGGCGACGACGTTCAGCGACGACTTCTCCAACACCGAATCCGGCTGGGGATCCTTCCCGAACCAGTACGACTACCAGAACGGCAGATACCGGATCCAGACCGACGACTCCACCAGCTCGGTGGGGCGGGACGTGCCGAAGGACGAGTTCGCCCCCGACCCGATGCTGGCCACGGTCACGGCCAGCGTCGGGCAGAGCCCCGCCGACGGCAAGTACGGTCTGACCTGCCGCTCGACCGAGAACGGCGACAACGAGTATATGTTCCTGGTCCGCCACGACGGCAAGGGGGCGACCGTCCGCAAGATCACCAAGGACCGGGGCACCAAGGAGCTGGCCAACCCGGATTCCGTCCCCGGATTCTCCGGAGACGGGCCGAACAAGCTGCAGATCGCCTGCGAGAGCGGCGAGGACGGCAAGCAGGTCCGGCTCCGGCTCTGGGTGAACGGCTCGCGGGTGATCGACGCCACCGACGACGACCAGCCGCTCGGCAACGGCAAGGCCGGCCTGGAGGTCGAACGGGGCGGCAACCCCGCGCAGCAGACCGTCGTCGACTTCGACGACTTCGACCTGTCGAAGATCCTCAGCTAGCGGGCAGGTAGCCGTTCGTCCAGCGGGTCAGCTCCGCGAAGACCTGCGCGCGGACGGGCTCGGCCGACAGCACCAGGTCGTGCAGGCCGCCGTCGATCCGGACGAGCGTGACGTGCCGCCCGATCCGGGGCGCCCACCGCGCCATGTGCTCGACGTCCAGGACGGCGTCGGCGCCCGTCACGTCCAGCACCCTGCGGGTCGGGCGCACGCTGCGGGTCGACGCCATGACCAGCACCGGAACGTCGACGTCCAGGCCGCGCTGCAGGCGCAGCTGGCCGCGGCGCACGGCCGCCAGCCACGCCGCCCGCACCGGGAACCCGAGAATCGGCTTCCACCCGAGGTCGAAGTCCCATTCGCCCTCGTGGTCGCGGTGGATGCTGCGCGGATACCGGTCGGACACGCCCGCCGGCAGCTTCGCCTTCGGGAAGCGGGGGCGCAGCGCCCGCGCCAGACCGGCGCCGACCTTGCGCAGCACCAGCGGCTCGGCGAGGTCCACGAACGGGCTGTTGAGGAACAGGCCGTCCACGAGGCCTTGGCCCTTGACCTTGTCGGCCCACAGCGCGGCGACCAGGCCACCGGTGGAGTGGCCGTTCAGCAGCAGGGTGTCGTGGCCGTCCACGTCCCGGACGATCCGGACGGCCTCGTCGATCTCGGGGAAGTAGTCGGACAGGCTCTCGACGTAGTTCGGGGTCTGGTGCGGACGCAGTGAGCGCCCGTACTTGCGCAGGTCCAGGGCGTAGAAGTCGAAGCCCTGGTCGACGTAGAAGTCCGCGAGATGCTTCTGGAAGAAGTAGTCGACGAACCCGTGGACGTACAGGACGGCGCGGCGGGACGGATCGGTGCCGCGCCTCCGCACGAGCGTCGCCACGACCTCGCCCTCGGCGTCCCGGCCCATCGGCAGCTCGATCGCCTCGTATCCGGGGCCGAGCACGTCCGCCGTCACGTCCATATTTCCTCCCGCAATGCGCCGAACTGATGCCCTTTGCACGAACGTCAAAGAGACTGACCGTAGGACAGACTGAACCACAAAAAGAGCCCTCCGCCCCCCGGGAGTGAGTCGAGTCATGCAGGCGCCCCTTCGTGACCGTGACCCGCGCCTGCTCGGCCCGTACCGCCTCACCGCCCGGCTCGGCCGCGGCGGCATGGGCACCGTCTACCTCGGCGAGGACGAGGCGGGAGAGCAGGTCGCGGTCAAGGTCATCAATCCGGAACTCGCCGACGACGAGGCGTTCCACGAGCGGTTCCGGCGCGAGGTGACGGCGGCGCGGCAGGTCCGGCGGTTCTGCACCGCCGCGGTGCTGGACGCCCGGCTGGACGGCGACCCCCTGTACGTGGTCACCGAGTACGTCACCGGTCCGGCGCTGGACGAGGCCGTCAAGGAGAACGGGCCGCTGCGCGGCGGCGACCTGGAGGCCCTCGCGGTCAACATCGCGACGGCGCTGGGCGCGATCCACGGCGCCGGGATCGTGCACCGCGACCTCAAGCCGTCCAACGTGCTGCTGTCCCCGACCGGGCCGCGCGTGATCGACTTCGGCATCGCCCGCGCGCTGGACACCGCGGACGGCCCGACCAAGAGCGGCCAGTTCGTCGGCACCCCCGCCTACATCGCGCCGGAGCTGATGCGCGGCGAGGAGATCACCCCGGCCGCGGACGTGTTCTCGTGGGGCTGCGTCGTCGCCTACGCGGGCACGGGACGCGCCCCGTTCGGCGGCGGGACCCTCCCGGAGACGATCAACCGGGTCACGGGCGGCGAGCCCGACCTGGACGGTCTCGACCCCGCCGTCCGCGACCTCGTGACGCGGTCGCTGGCAAAGGATCCGCTGGAGCGTCCGGCGGTGAAGCAGCTGATCCGGGAGCTGACCGGCGAGGACGAGCCGCCCGCGACACCGCCCACGGTCGTCCTCCCCACGCCCGCGCCCGAACCGGAGCCGGAGCCTGCGCCCGCGGCGGGCGTTGATTCCGTGCCGCCGACGCGGCCCGCGGGCGAGACGACGCGTCCGGTCGACATGGTGAGTCCGGCGTCTGCGGCGGTTCCTGCGAAGGCGCGGCGCTCGTACCGGAACCATGGACTGCTCATCGTCGCCGTGGGCGCGGTCGTCGGCGTCTCCACCGTGATCGGAGCCGTCAACCTGCCCGGCGGCGACCGCACTCCCGACGACCCCGAGACCACGGCGGCCGCGGATCTCAGCGGCGGGCCGCCCGACGTCAAGGACGAGGTCTTCGACGACAAGTTCAGCGACGAGGACTCCGGTTGGACGAAGGCCGCCACGCCCACCGGGGACGCGGCCTACCGCGACAAGAAGTACGTGCTGCGCGTCCTCCCCACGACGACGCAGACGATGGCCGACGCGCCGGCCGAAGAGATCCCAGGCTCCCAGCTCATCGAGGTCAAGGTCTCACCGGGCGCCGGCGGCGAAGCGGGGGTCTTCTGCCGGGGCCGCGGCGGCTACGCCTTCCTCCTCGCCCCGGACGGGCGGGCGCGCATCGCCAAGCTGGGCGCCGCCGAGCCGAAGACGGTGACGACCGGCACCGTCCCCGGGCTCCGCGACGGCGAGAACCGGTTGCAGGCCGCGTGCGTCGAGCGCGGCGGCGACAACATCGACCTCGCCATGTGGGTGAACGGCAAGCCGGTCGCGTCCTCCGCCGCCGCCGCGCAGGACGACGCCCGGAGCTGGAGCGGTCTGGTCGTCGTCCGCCCCGGGAACGCCAAGGGATCGCCGGAGGCGGCCTTCGACGACTTCTCGATCTGCTCGATCTGAGGGTTCAGTCCTTGCGGCCCGTCGCGGCGACGGCGACGCCGAGGCCGATCATCATCAGGCCGCCGGTGCCGCCGATCGCGGCGAGGCGGCGCGGCGACCGCGCGAACCAGGCGCGGGCCGTCCCGGCGGCGAGGCCCCACACGCTGTCGCACAGCAGCGCGATGAACGTGAAGATCAGCCCGAAGACCATCATCTGCAGGGCGACGTGCCCGTTCTCGCGGACGACGAACTGCGGCAGCACGGCGGCGAAGAACACGGTCGTCTTCGGGTTGGTGACGCCCACCACGAAGCCCTGCCAGAGATCACGGCCGCGGCTCCCCGCCTCCGAGCCGGTCTCGCCGATCGCCTCCTGCAGCGAACGCCGGTGCCGGAACGCCTGGACGCCGAGGTAGAGCAGGTAGACCGCGCCCGCCAGCTTCAGCGCCGTGAACACGACCACGGACCGTTCCACGATCGACCCGACGCCGAACGCGACGGCCAGGGTCAGCAGCAGGGCGCCGATCTCGTTGCCGACCACGCTCGTCAGCGCCGTCCGGCGGCCGTGGGCGAGGGCGCGGCCGACCACGAAGAGCACCGTGGGACCGGGGATCACGATGATGGCGAGCGCCATCGCGGAGAAGGCCAGCAGTTGATGCGTCGACACCATGGACCGCACGGTACGCGTGCCGCGCCGGTCCGCCCACCGATTTTCCGCCCGGTCCGCAGCCCTGGGCAGGTGTCCGAGGCCGGTCGGGCCGGAGATCGTGACTTGCCGCACAGGGTCGGCTTAGGTTCGGATCATGTCGGCACCTGCCCCCGCGGCGTCCGGTCCCGCCGAGATCATCGATTCCGGCGACGCGCCGGCGCCCGCCTGGAGGCCGGTGCTGCTGCTGGCCGCTGCCCTCGGCGTCGTGCTGCTGGCGGTCAGCGCCCGGTACGGCTACCACCGCGACGAGCTGTACTTCCGGGTGGCCGGGCGCCACCCCGCCTGGGGATATCCCGATCAGCCGCCGCTGATGCCGCTGATGGGCCGGGCGGTGACGGCGGTGTTCGGCGACTCGCTCGTCGCGCTGCGCGTGCCCGCCGCGCTGTTCGCCGCCGCCGGCGTGGTGGCCGCCGCCCTCACGGCGCGCGACATGGGCGGCGGACGCCGCGCTCAGCTGCTCACGGCAGGGGCCTACGCCGTCTGCCCGTTCGCGGTCGCGGTCGGCCACGGCTTCTACACCGCGACGCTCGACCTGCTCCTGTCGACCACGATCGTGTGGCTCGTGGTCAGGTGGGTGCGCACGCGCGACTCCCGGCTGCTGCTCGCCGTCGGCGTCGTGACGGCGCTGGTGCTGAACGTGAAGTACCTGGCCGCGTTCCTGCTGCTGGCACTGCTCGCAGGAATGCTGCTGTCGGGACCGCGCGAGTTCCTGCGGCGCCCGATGCTCGCCGCCGCGGTGCTGATCGTGATCGCGGCGGTCGTCCCGGGGCTGGCCTGGCAGGCCGGCCACGATTGGCCGCAGATCGACATGGCGGACGCGATCGCCGGCAAGGGCGACTTCGGCGGGCGGCCCGGGTTCGTCCCGTTCCAGATCCTGCTGACCGGCGGGCTCATGTCCTGGCTGTGGATCTACGGGCTGTGGCGGACGTACCGGTCGGACGAGCTGCGGCCCTTCCGCTTCCTCGGGCACGCGTACCTGCTGCTGAACGTCGTGTTCCTCATCACCGCCGGGAAGCCGTACTACCTGAGCGGGCTGTGGGCGGCGCTCTGGGCGGCGGGCGCCGTCGAGATCGAGCGGAACGGCGCGCCGCGGGGCTGGGGCTGGGCGGCGTCCCTCCCGGTGTACGCGCTCACCGGGATCACGACCGTGCTGCTGACGCTGCCCGTCTACCCGGTGGAACGGCTGGCCGACACGCCGCAGCCCGCGATCAACGCGGACTCGGCCGAGACCGTCGGCTGGCCCCGGTTCGCCGCGCAGGTCGCGCGCGTCCATGCCGCGCTGCCCCCTGACGAGCGGGCCGCCGCGACGATCGTCGTCTCCAACTACGGCGAGGCGGGGGCGCTCGACAAGTACGGGCCCCGCTTCGGGCTACCGCACGCGTACAGCGGGCACAACGGGTACTGGTATTTCGGGCGTCCGGCCGACACCGGCGGGCCGACGATCGTGGTGGGGCCGGATGATGTCGCCGAGGGCGCGCAATTGCGGCGGTTCTGGACGGACGTCCGTCCGGTCGGCCGGATCGACAACGGCGTCGGGCTCGACAACCAGGAACAGGGCAAGCCCATCTGGGTCTGCCGGGGGCAGCGCGGACCGTGGGCGAAGCTGTGGCCCGAGTTCAGGCGGCTGTCATGACGGGTCTCACGCCGGGAGGACGTCCCAGCCGCCGGCGCGGCGCACCAGCAGGTCATGCGTGAGGAGGCTGCCGGCGGGAACGTCCCAGGCCGGGTCGGCGGCGCCGTCCTCCCCGCGGTCCTCGGCCCAGACCTGCGCGACGGCCCAGCGGAGCTTGTCGACACCGTCCGGGTGGCCGGTCCCCGAGGCGACGAAGACGTCCCGCGCGGGCACCGCCACGACGAGGTCGCCGTCCACGTCCTGGGCCAGCTTCTCCAGGAACCCCTCGTCCAGCAGCAGGCCGGACTCCAGGCTGCCGCGGCCCGCGGCGCCGCCCAGCGTCACCGTCACGGCGCGCACGTCCGGGTACCAGCTGAGGCTCAGCTCCGGGCGCAGGTCGCGCAGGTTGATCACGGCGCGGCGGCGCAGCTCGCCCGGCGCCACGCCGAACTCGGCGCAGTGCCTGCGGGCCACGTGCTCGTAGCGGCGGCCGGACGGGGCGCCCTCGTCGGCGATCTCCAGCGCGTAGGTGACGTAGAGGTCGGCGGCGAACGGGTCGCGGATCGGGTCCTCGTCCGCGGGCAGCGGGAACTCCAGCTGGACCTCGGCCGGCACCCGCGCCTTCATCAGCGGGACGATCAGACTTGACCGCGGGTCGGTCACGGGACGTTCCTCCTAGTGCCTGGTGCCGTGCTTCGCCTGGTGCGGTGCTGTGCCCGGTGCGGCCTGTGCCTTCGAGTGGATCACCCTACCGCCGCGGCGGGCGGTTCCGGGGCGCCGCCGGGCGGGACGACGGGAAGGCCGCCGGGCGCCCCGCGCTCGATGATCCGCCACACGGCGGCGGTGTCCATGTGCTCCTCGACGAGGTCGCCGAGGACGTCCAGGGTCGCCTCCCTCAGCGCCGCGAACGACACGTCCGGGGCGGGGGTGAAGTCTCGTCCCGCGTGCTGGGCGACGTCGCTGAGGAACGCCCTCCGGAACCCGTCGTTCTCCATGGCGCCGTGCCAGGTCGTCCCCCAGACGGCGCCTTTCCGGCAGCCGTCGAGAAAGGGCTCGCCCTGCGTGGCCACGATGCCGTGATGAATCTCATATGCGTGGACGTCCTCGCCGTACGCGCTCCCCACAGGCCGTCCGAGGGTCTTCTCTTTCCCGAATTCGACGTGCGCGGGGAGAAGGGCGAGGCCTTCCGTCCGCCCCTTCTTGGACTCGACGTCGTCCACGATCTCTTCGGCGAGCATCTGGTAACCGCCGCAGATGCCGAGCACGGGCCGCCCCTCCTTGGCCCTTTTCCGGATCTCCTCGGCCATTCCCCGGTCGCGAAGCCACTCCAGATCACTGACCGTGGCCCGCGTCCCCGGAAGGACGACGAGATCGGCCTCTGCCAGATCACCGGCGCTCGCCGCATACCGGACGATGACGCCGGGCTCGCAGGCCAAAGCGTCCAAGTCCGTGAAATTGGAGATGCGCGGGAACCTGACGACGGCGATGCGCAGCGTCTCCTTCCCGAACGGTCCCTTCGCGTCGGGCCTCGGCGCGTCCAGTGCCAGAGTGTCCTCGGAGTCGAGATACAGCCCGAGTCTCCAGGGCAGCACCCCGAGCGTGGGCCGCCCCGTGAGCATCTTGAGCTGCTCCAACCCGGGCGCCAGCAGTTCCGGAGCGCCCCGGAACTTGTTGATGACGAATCCCGCGACGAGAGCCTGGTCTTCCGGCTCCATCAACGCGACCGTGCCGAACAGCGACGCGAACACACCGCCCCGGTCGATGTCGCCGACCACGACGACCGGCAGATTCGCGGCCCGCGCCAGCCCCATGTTCACGATGTCGCCGGCGCGCAGGTTGATCTCGGCGGGGCTCCCGGCCCCTTCGCAGACCACGACGTCGTACTCGCCCCGCAGTTCGTCGAGGCTGTCCAGAACAACGGCCTTGAGCCATTCCTTGTGGTCCCCATATTGCAGCGCGTCGACCTCCGCCACGGGCCGTCCCAGAACGACGACCTGACTCCGGCGGTCGCTACCCGGCTTGAGCAGCACCGGATTCATGTGCGCCGTCGGCTCGACGCCCGCGGCCTGCGCCTGCATGTACTGGGCCCGCCCGATCTCCGCCCCATCGCTCGTCACCATCGAATTCAGCGACATGTTCTGGGCCTTGAACGGCGCGACCTTCACCCCCTGCCGCGCCAGCCACCGGCACAACCCCGCCGTGACGACGCTCTTTCCCGCGTCAGAGGTGGTCCCCGCCACCAGGAGCCCGCTCACCTGACACTCCAGATCACCGCTGCCGCCGCGAACGTCACCACGGCCGAAAGCTTCACCGCCCGCCTGATGTCTCTGACCTCGGGCGACCTGCCGTCCCCCATCTCGGGCCGCCGCTCGACCCGTCCGCCATAGGCGTTGACACCGCCGAGCCGCACCCCGAGCGCCCCGGCGAACGCGGCCTCGCACCGTCCGGCGTTGGGACTCGGATGATTCTTCCCGTCCCTGATCAGCACCCGCCAGGCGGCACGCCCCGAACAGAGCGCGACCAACCCTCCGGTCACCCTCGCGGGAACCCAGTTGGCGGCATCGTCAAGCCTCGCGCTCGCCCACCCGAAGCGCTCATACCTCGGATTCCGATACCCGACCATCGCATCCAGCGTGTTCACTGCCCGATACATGAGCAGCCCCGGAACTCCCGCCACGGCCCCCCACACCAGCGGAGCGATCGAGGCGTCCGACGTGTTCTCGGCCACCGACTCCACCACCGCCCGGCTCAGCGCGGAAGCGTCCAAACCCTTGGGATCCCGAGCGCACAAATGAGAAAGCCGCCCTCTCGCCGCCTCCACATCCCCGCGCTCCAGCACCCGCGCCATAAGGAGCCCCTCACGCCCCAAAGAAGTCCCCCCAAGCACAGCCCAGGTGACCCCCGCGGTAACAAGACCATGCACCACAGGCCGCCGGCTCACCCGTTCAAGCACGACACCGACCGCACCGGCTCCACCCACAAGAACCCCGGTGTAAACAACCCCACGCCACCGAGAGTCCTTGTAAAGCCGACGCTCCGCAGCCGACGCCACATTTCCGAACCCGGCCACGGGATGCCACCTCTTCGGATCCCCGAAAAGCGCGTCCAACGCCACACCGAGAACGAGTCCTTCACCAGAGACGCGAATCAAGCTCATCCCAATGCCGCTCCAACCAATCCTGTGCCCGCCGTATCCGAGGCCCGGCACCGCCCTGCCAGATGCGCGCCCATCCCCCGCCACCCGCGGCCCGATCACGCATCGCCCGATAAGACCGCTCGAACCTCACCAGAGCCGCCGGCAGCACTTCCCTCCGCTGCTCCCGGTCCAGCCCGTACGCATCACAGAAAACCCGCAGCCTCCGCCCCACGTCCGCCCCGTACAGCACTGCATCCCGATCGGCCGGATCCTCGATCGGCCCCCAATGCCGCAACGCGGTGACGACATCGAACAACCGCGTGGTGGGCCGCGCCAGATCGAAATCGATCAAAGCGACCGGTGTTCCACCCCGGAAGACGACGTTCTCCGGCGTCACATCACAATGCCCGATGACCTCCGGCTCCCCGTCCAGATTGGACGTCTCACCGTCCCAGGGCGCCCCCACCGGCGCCTCGTACGACGCCACCGCCTCGTGATACCGGCGCAGCAACCGCCCGACACCTCGAAGCGCGTCCTCCGAAACCACATGCGCCGCCAGCGGCCGATGCGGCACCTCCCCCGGCACCCAGCTGAGCACCTCCCGCCCCCGCTCATCAATGCCCAGCACCCGCGGCGCCCCGTCGAACCCCACCGCCTCCAGATGCCGCAACAGCCCATGAACCGCCGGACTGTGCGCCCGCAACGGCCGCCGCACCGTCTCCCCCACCCGCACCACACCCTCCGAAACGTCCCCGCCGGAGAGCGGCACCTCAAAGTCCACCGCCACAGCACCCAAAGATAGAACCCCCACCCCACGTGGTGACGGCGTTATAGATGTGGAGCCAGACGACGCGCAGCCTTACACTGTGTCCCGGCGTCCCGCCGGGCGCCGGGCGCCCGTAGCTCAGCTGGACAGAGCATCGGACTTCTAATCCGACGGTCGCGGGTTCGAATCCTGCCGGGCGCGCCACCCCTCACCAGCCCAAACACCATGCACCGAACGAGCCAGCCCAGACGCCTGGGGCCGAACTGAGGCCGTCCTGGGTCCCGGACACTTCCCCCACACCGGACCGCGCCCCGCCCGTTGGCACCAACAGCGGTTTTGCGCCTCGCCGGGCAGAACTCATCGCGCAGCGGCCCATCACCGTGACCGATGCGTATGGTTTCCAGTTAGCCCTTCAAATCGAAGAACAAGGACGGGGAGCCCGAGGCTCACACTCGCTGAACGATCGGCTAATCCGCCGAACCCGCTCCGGTGTCGGCGTTCAGCATTGTTGCGGCCGGCCGAGTTGACGTGCGGGATGCGCCAACGACGCCCTTGTCGGGGCCGCGCGGGCTTTGCCTCGCCGGCGTTTCCGGCGGCCGGTGTCGCGTCGGCGCACCCGGCTGGTACCGGGCACCAGCCGCCCCGCCCTCAACACGTGCTTGGCGGTCCTCTCCGCCGCACGATGAGCGACCTCGGGCAGCACCGAGGTGTAGGTGTCGGCAGTCAGCACAATGCTGGAATGACCCAGCATGTCCTGCACCACCTTCAACTCCACCCCCGCCGCCAACGCCAACGTCGCCGCACCGTGGCGAAGGTCGTGCAACCGGATCGGCGGCAACCCGTGCTCGGCGACCAACCGATGGAACAGCCGGGTCAGCCGCACCGGGGCCAGCGGGTCGCCGTTGGGTGCGGTGAACACGTAGCCGCTGTCGCGATAGTCCACTCCGGCCTGCCGCTGCTCGCCTTGTTGCTGTTCACGGTGAGCGCGTAGAGCCGCGACGGTGGTGCGGTCCAGCGCGATGACGCGGGCGCTAGTGGCGGTCTTGGGCGGGCACGCGGTCAAGTAGCCCTGGTGCTGCTGGATCTGCTGGGAGATCACCGCGACCCGCTGGTCCAGGTCCAAATCGCACCACCGCAGCCCAGCGGCCTCTCCGCGCCGCAGACCCCGCAACGCGATCAGGTGGAACGCCGCATACAACCGGTGCTCCCGGATCGCGTGCAAGAACTCGGCGGTCTGCGCCGCGGTCCACACCGCGACCGGCGGCCGCTCCCCCGTCCGCTGCCAATGCTCCACCCGCGCCGCAGTCCACACCACCGCCCGTGGACGCCGCGCCACCGGCAACTCCACCCGAGACGCCGGATTGTCGCTGATCAGCCCCTGCCGGATCGCGGCGTTCAACGCCGTGCGCAACGTCGCCCGGATCCGGTTCAACGTCGCCGCCGACAACGGCGCACCCCGCGCATCGTGCCGGCGGGCGATGCCCGCGAACATCGCCTGCAGATGGGCCACCGACAACTCGGCCAATACGATCTGCCCCAAGTACGGGACCAGGTAACGGCTGACATGGCACGAGTAGTTCTTGATCGTGGACGCAGCCCTGGCACGAGTGGCCAGCCACTGCGTCAGCCACTCCCCCACCGTGAGCAGACCGCCACCCGCCCCACGCGGGCTGCCGAGTTGTGCCAGCGCCTCCTCGGCCGCCTTCCGCGTGGCGAAGCCACCACGGCGGACCCGCCGCCGCCCATCCACACCGACCGGCAACTCCAGCCGGACATACCAGCTCCCATGCCGACCACCAGCCCGCAGCTTCGGACACCGCGCGCCCAACGCCTTCCCCGACTGCGGATCCACACAGCCACATCGTCGATACACCCGACCAGAACCCCTGGTAAAGACCATGCCCACCATCTACACAACCGACGAAGAGAGCGACCACCGAACTTAGAAGACTCAACCCAGGAGGCCACGGACACATCACGGACTTCACCGAACCCGCGGCACCTCACCCGCAGCGGATAGCGGCCTGACTGCGCATCGCCTACCCTGCCCGGCCCGAGTGGCATGTCTGCCACGAGACCATCTACCAGACCGTCCGCCTCGGTGAGCACGGTCAGGGTGAGGTCGCACGGCCGGAACGACAAGCGAACCCGGGATCGATGGAGACGAGGCGACGCGTTCTGACCGAGCGCTATGCGACCCGTGGGACGCTTGTTCTCCGGATGGCCGAGGCGCCAAGCTGTGAGCCGAGGAGAGGGGGCGGCGATGGAGCGGGCCGACGCGATGGTGCTGTTCGGGATCACCGGGAATCTGGCGTACAAGATGCTGCTGCCGGCGTTGTACCAGCTGACGGCGGACGGGGTGCTGGACCAGCCGATCGTGGGGGTCGCCAAGACCGACCTCGACCTGGCCGGCCTGCGAAGTCGGGCCCGTGAGGCCTGCGAGGCCAAGCACGACAAGGTGGACGACGCGGCGTTCGAGAAGTTCGCCGGGAACCTCCGGCTCGTCGCCGGCGACTACACCGACGGCGCCACCTTCGATGCGATCCGCAGCGAGGTCGGCGACGCGGGATTTCTCACCCACTATCTTGCGGTTCCTCCTTCGCTGTTCGCGACGGTCGCCGAGGGCCTGGCCAAGGTCGACCTGAACAGGAACGCCCGGATGGTCGTCGAAAAACCGTTCGGCAACGACCTGGAGTCGGCGCGGGCGTTGAACGCCGAGTTGCTGAAGTTCTTCGACGAGGACCATCTCAGGCGCGTCGACCACTTCCTCGGCAAGGAGCCGATCGAGGACCTGCTGATGTTCCGGTTCGAGAACATGCTCCTGGAACCGATCTGGAACCGTCACTACGTCGACAACGTGCAGATCACGATGGCCGAGGACTTCGACGTCGCCGACCGTGGCTCGTTCTACGACGCCAACGGCACGATCCGCGATGTCGTCCAGAACCACCTTCTGCAGATCCTCGCGCTCCTGGCCATGGACACGCCGCCGTCGACCGACTCACGCGCCTTCATCGACGAGAAATGGCGGGTGCTGCGCGCCGTCGAGGCCGTTGCACCCGGCGATGTCGTCCGCGGCCAGTACGACGGCTACCTCGCCACCGAAGGCGTCCGTGACGGTTCGACCACCGAGACCTACGCTGCGCTGTGCCTGCGCATCAACAACTGGCGCTGGGCCGACGTCCCGTTCTACATCCGCTCCGGTAAAGCACTGGGCACCACCGACCTGGAAGTGGTCGCCCAACTCCGCACCCCGCCCATCAGCTTCTTCGACGGCACCCCAGAGCCCAATCTGATCCGCTTCCGCATCCAGCCCGATGCGGGCGTCACATTCGACCTGCTCGCCAAGGTCCCCGGACGCGACAGCACCCGACAAGTCCCGCTCAGCGTGGACTTCACCAAGGTCCTGGGCCCGATGGAAGCGGCCTACCAGCGCATCCTTACCGACGCGATGACCGGCGACCCCCGCCGCTTCGTCCGCTTCGACCTGGCCGAAGAATCCTGGCGCATCATCCAGCCCGTCCTCGACCTCCCCACCCAGCCCCTCCCCTACGCCAAAGGAACCTGGGGGCCGGACGAAGCCACCACCTTCGTCCCCGGCGGCTGGCACGAAATCTCCACCACCTTCGACTGATGCGCACGGGCCCGGACATGGGCCCGGGGGTAGCGACAGCGACGATGCAGAAAAGCCGCAAGACCGCCTCCCTCACTCGCGCCCAGTCAAGACAAATTTTCGCAGGGACAACGTGGCCGCCGATCCCGGCGACTACCGCGACCGCCATACCGTAAAGTGCGGCATCGACCAGCTCGAACGCCAGCTGTATAAGTTGCGCGCACGGGGGCCGTGTTCGCTCGTTGTTTGCTCGTATGTCGCGGAACAGGTCGGGCCTGAGCGGCACAAGACATCACTCAACGGTGCCGCCGGGCAGACGGAACGGTGCATAGCGGCACAGCGCGGCGACGTGCGTGACGGGACGGCAGGCGATCGAGGGATCTTCTAATCCGACGGTCGCGGGTTCGAATCCTGCCGGGCGCGCCTCTACAACCAGGCCATCTAGCCTCTGACCTGCGAGAACGTCTTTCGCACCGGTTCGGCTGGATGCAGCCAGATGCCACCGAACGCAGCCGCGCGGCACTGTTCCCGGAATATACGCGGAATGACCTGGGCCGCGTTTCCGCAGGTCAGCGCAGACGCGGAGAGAGGCTCCGGAATGCTCCGGAGCCTCTCCAAGGTAGTTGCCGATCACGCCAACGCGTCCTCGATGCGCTGGTTGGCGACATCCCGTTGCCCGTCGATGCACTTAGCGTAAACACGCAGCATCACGTCAACCCCATGCCCGGCACGTTCAGCCGCTTCAGGAGCATGGACACCCGCGTTCAGCCACAGCGATACCGCTGCGTGCCGCAGGTCGTACGGCCGCGCCGCCAATGGGGACTCGACCTGATCAGGTGCCAGCGCCAGGGCGCGAGCCCGCTTCCAGACCTGCGCGTAGGCCGAGCCAGAGAACGACTGGCCACCGCTGGTGACGAACAGCCGCCCATCCTCTGCCGTCCCGAAGGCGTCGAGGTGTTCGCGGAGGATCGCCACCAGCTCAGGAGGGATCGGGACCGGCCGAACGATGTCGTCCTCCCGATGCTTGAGGCCCCGATCATCGAAGGTCTCCCCCGAGTCGATGTATCGCTTGTTGGTCTGAGGACGGGTCTTCTTGAGCGTGATCAGGCCCCAGCCAGTTGCCGGAAGTTCGCAGTCCTGCCGCCGGAGCCCCGCAGCCTCAGCCGGACGAAGACCGGCGAAGTACATCCAGGCGAACATCGCCCGCAGCCGGGGCCCACGTGACCGGCCGACATACGACACCGCCGTCAGCAGCTCCCGAGCTTGAGCCGGATTCACCACGACGCGCCGGTCCACGGCCCCGTTCTGCTTCGGCGGACGCCACTTCACACGATCGAGAGGATTCGCTGCCAGGTCGCCCAGTTCGACCGCGTAGCCGAGCGCATGCTTGAAGACCGCCCGCTTGCGCCGGAAGGTCGAGGAGGCCGCCGGCTGCCCGTCAAGGGGCGGCGGCGCTCAGGCCGCTGCGCGGCCCCGCGCCAGGCCGCCCGGAGCGTGCGGCGTGGGCGCCGGTCACCGGACGGCCGCGCCGGACCGCGCGCCGCGCCACGCCCGCCGGCCCCGCCCCAACCGCCCACCGCAGGGGCGCGCCGCCGCCCTGACGAGCCACCGCCGGAGCCCCTGAGCCCATTCGGCGACGAGCACTAGTCGACGCAAAGAGACAGGGACCCGGCACTGCACCGGGTCCCCGCAAATGGACCCGGCACAGAGCCAGGTCCCCACAAATGCGTCACTTGCTCCTGGAGACGAGGACGCCGCCAAGGGCGATGCAGAAACCGGCGGTGGTCCCCATCAGTCCGCCGAAGAAGGCGTCGCTGTCATGAGCGGAGCCGATGAGCGCACCGATGACAACGCCGGCCACGATGTTGCCACCCGCGACCAGGAAGTCGAGGAAGGGAAAGGGGTAGCCGAGGACGGCGCGAACGATGACGCCGCGTACGGCAGAGGTGACAGCGCCGATGACGGCGCAGATGGCGAAGACGACGAGGAGCTTGAGGACGTTGCCGCTGTCGTCGCCCACGATGACGGAGCAGGCCTTCGCGGTAACGCCTCCGGCAAGGGCGATGCTCGCAACGCCCAAGGCCCAGATGACGGGCCCGGAGATGTCGATCGGCCTGCGAACGAAGTTCATCATTGGAAATCTCCCGGTTTTGGCGCAGTACGGATCCGCGCTTCTCAGGGGTCTACCGTGCAAAGCAGGTCCAGCCGCGCAACATGGCGCCCACCTCATCCAGCCCTTAAGCGTCGCGGCTCCTTGCTCACCGAGTCCGCGGTTCTCAGCATCAATCGGCCTGGGCTGATCAACAGACCGCACTTCGAGACAGAACCTCGGGCGTGAGCTGGTGGAACCCGTTTGGCGACGAGCACCAGGGCGTGACTGTGGTCGAGTGCTGTTGGAGCCCTCGGGGGAGATTGCCGGAAGTTCGGTTGAGCGTGCGCGACTGGGGAACCCCGTGGTTCCCCAGACCCCTCCTGGAGCCGGGGCACTCGTTCGCGCGAAACGGACTGTCACGGGGTTGCTCGCCGTTCGCGCGAACGAGCACCCCGGAGCGTCGTGCGTCCGTGCAGCAGGTTCTGGGCCAGGGGTGGCGAGACATGCCCGGCCCCGCGTGAGCCTCAAGTTGGCGAGCTTGCGGAGGATCACATGAAGAAACGTCCCGGCGTCAGAGGCTCGAAGCCACCTGTCCGCCGGGACGTCCTATATGTATCAGCCCACAGAGCCGCAGCTCAGTAGGCCCTATTGAACCCTGGCTAAGCCGCTAAAGAACGCGGCCCAACCGACTCGGGCTACTTGTTGACGTTGCAGCCCTGCTTGGGGCACTGCCCGTCGGTAACAGGCCCGCCGCATCCGCCGCAGGCCACACCTTCATCTGCCATGAGTACCCTCCTCGGTTTTCTGTGCATGTGTATGCACACTGGTCGGCGTTTATTGGCGATCGATGATCTTTGATCGCGCAATCGGCCAGCACTCGGGATTGTAGTCGCTTGGCTGCCGTCGGTAACTGCAAGGGATCGGGAGGCGTGGGTGATGGTTGTCACGGCAGCGGTCCTGGATGGTGGGCTGCCTCGACTCGGACAAGACGGGGGAGGATGCATCGAGTTTCAAGATCCGGAAAATACGCGGAATCACGCACGCCACCAAGAGGGCAGGTTGCTGATTCTTCGCAGGTCAGAGGGTGCGCACCTCGCGAATCCGTGACGCACTGTAAATCCGCCAGCGTGCCCGTTGCGTGCCCGATGGGGCGGTGATCAAGGGGGACTCACGGTCACTTGCGGGGAGATCGCCGAGGAGGCCCAGGTCAGTGGTTCGCCAGGTCGGACGGAGGTTCGTGATCGGCTTTGCAAGCCGGTAGCTGTGACGAGAGCAATGCAGTACAGCACGTAGTACCGCAACAGAGGCTTACAACTGCTGGCACTCACGACCAGGCGCACACAGGTTGACCTGCGGTGATGGCAGTAATCGAACGGTTGCCGGTTTCTTGGACGGCGGCGGCCGAAACCTGTCAGCCGTTAGGTACAGGTCTCGACGGGTCGGGGGAAGGAAGGTGGGGGAAGAACAGCGGCTACGCCGCTACCCCATCCACAGGATGTCGATGATGCGCAGCGTCTCGGCCTTGTCGTCGACCAGTAGCGTGAGCATGCCCTCGCTGTTGGCGCCGAAGAAGGCGTGTCGGATGGCTGTCTGGCCTGGCCGCTCAGGCACCGCGTCCCACGGCGTTTCCAGGAGGTCGAGGGGGCGCTCAAGTAGTGGGCCGTCGCGGACTTCGTTAGGGAGCCCGTTCAGCTCGTACAGCGCGCGTCCGTGGAAGCCGTCCCAGCGGTACGTCACACCTGGCCTTCCCAGCCCGGCGGCGTGTAGCGAACGAAGCTCTCTTCCCTGCCATGCAGGGCGTCTTGTACCGCCGCGTCGTATCCGGGACGGTCATAGGCGATGGCCCGAAGGCGCCACTGACGTAGCAGGGTTTGGACCTGCTTGAAGCGCGCCAGGTCGTGAGCGGCGTCGAGCGCCTCGTCATACTCGGCCCGGAACTGGTCACGATGCGCCGGCGGGAGCGCATTGAAGATCGCAGCCGGATCCTCGCCCGGATCACGCGGCGCAGTCGGTTCCTCGGGCTGAGCGGTCATGTTGCTCAATCTACCTGTGCGCACAGCTGGGCGTGGAGACTCCCCGCAGGGGCAGGAAGTGGCCTCACGAGCAAGATCCGGTGTATGCGCGGAATGATCTTGCCCACATCGTCGTGCCGCTGGAGAGTACGCGCAGGTGAACCAGGGCAGGGAGCCGCCGTTGAGCTCCGGACTTCCAATCCGACGGTCGCGGGTTCGAATCCTGCCGGGCGCGCCCAGCCTGACCTGTCTTACCACTGCCAAGGGACGGCTATGAAACCCTCATGCAGATCCGCGACACCTACGCCATCGGCATCCACATCCGCAACGCCCCCGGCGACCCCTTCTCCCGCCGCGAACTCACCCACCGCCTGACGTCCCTCCGGCAAGGCAACACCCGCACACGTTTGGCACATGCGAGACGATCAGTCTTCTGTGACTCCAGAGTTCCGGGCCGGAGACTCGCGAGAGTGGCCTATGTGGTGCGGCTGTCCAGTCGGCGAGGACGGTTTGGGGGACGCCACCGAAAGGTGGCGGACCGGTCCTGGCAGAGCGCCGTCTGGACCGCGGTCTTCATGTCGTCGCTCTGCGCGTCCGTACCACTCGGGTCGAGGTTCACCATGACCGTTGCCTGGCTGCCATTGACCGTGGCGCCGCCCACGGTCTCGTATCCGAAGATGTCGCCGCTGTGCCCCCAGTACAGGCCGCCGCAGGGCAGTGGCCTGCTCTCCAGGCCGAAGCCGCACGTCAGGCCGTCGGGGTCGCTGGTGGGCCGGGTTCGCATCATCTCCCGCAGCTGGGCCGGGCGCAGCAGCCGGCCGTCGACGAGAGCGCCCAGGAACCGGTCGACATCGGCACCGCTGGAGATCATCGCGCCGGCCGAGTCTGCGGCCGAGGGGTTGAACGCGGTGAGGTGCATGAGCGGTGCGTCCTGGCCCGGCCGCACATATCCGCGCGGGTGCGGTCGCGAAGGCCCAGCGGGGCGATGATGCGCCTGCGGATCTCCTCGGCCCAGGTGTTGCCGGTCACCTTCTCGATGAGCATGCCTGCCGACAGGTAGTTGGTGTTGGAGTAGCGCCAGCCGGTGCCGGGCGCGAACGTCGGTGGGTGGGCGAGCGCGAGGTTCACCAGGTCGCCCGCCGGTCGTTGCCTTCGCCGCGGACGACGCCGGGTAGATCGCGTTCCACCGGCGCATCGAGCGAGACGCGATGCTCTCCCACGAGCTGGAGTACGACCGTAGCCACGAACGGCTTGGTCATGCTGCCGATCCGGAACCTGCTGTCGCGGGCTACCGGCGCCTGGCTGTTCACGTCCGCGACGCCGCTGGTCAGCACAATGTTGCCGCGCCGATCCCGCAGGTGGAGGAGTGCTCCGGGGCCGCCGTCGACCGTGGTCAGCCGGTGCAGGAGTTGATACGGCTGAGCCCGGTCGGTACGGCCGGCTCCGGACGCAGCACCGCGGGCCTGTGCCATTCCGGTGCCGGTCAGTGCGCTCGCCGCGACACCGGCCGCCACGGCCGAGGGGAGTGCGCCGCGCAGTGCACGCCTTTGCTCGATCATGTGTGTCCCCTGTGTGTTCAGTAGTGCTCGGTCATGCGGCCTCCGTCGGGTTAGGCCGCGACGCGGGCCCTGGCACCGGCGTGCGGGGAAGAGGACGGGCCCTGCTTGCGGGTGACCAGGACGAGAGCGAGCCAGATCACCGCCGCACCCGCCGGGAGCAGGTCCAGATTCGCCGTGATGGCGACGAAGCCGAGGGCGACCAGGACGGGACTCAGGACGGCCACCACCTTGCGTCCCGGGGTGACGACCGCGAGCTGGATGAGGAGCGCGAGCAGCCCGATCATGAACAACACCGGGCCGATCTCGTAGACCGCTTGGGGGAGTACGGCGGGGACGTCGGCGTACCGGTCGGCGAGCATGCTCTTCTCGGCGGGGTCCGCGGCCCGGAGGCCGACGACGATGTCGACGATCGCGACGCGGACGAACGTCACCAGTCCCAAGGCGGCGACCGCGGTCGCGGCGCCTGCCGTGACCCGGCGCGCGGTGCCGCCGGCGGTGGCCCGGATGCGGCCGTACAGGCCCGCGATCACCCCGCCGTACAGCAGGAGGGAACCGAGGAAGATCAGGTGGCCCGCCGTCCAGGCGGGTCCTGGGCCGTGTTGCCCGTCGCGGCCGTCGATGAGCCGGACGACACCGTAGGCGAGCATGAGGGCGGGGGCGAGATGAAAGGCGATCCTTGTCATGAGCGGTTCTCCCGGAGTTCGAGGCCTGCGTTCCTACGTTCTCGATCTTCGGGAAACCGGCGGCCGGACGGATCGCCGCCGCGAGCGGTCTTCGGGCATCGGTCGCGTGGGGGAGAACCGAGGTGCGTCTCCCCCGCGCGACGGATCCGTCCCTCAGGAGGGCTCGATCAGCCGGGTCTCGTACGCGGCGATCACGGCTTGGACGCGGTCGCGGATGCCGAGCTTGGCCAGGACGTTGCTCACGTGGGTCTTCACGGTGTGCTCGCTGACCACCATGGCCGTGGCGATCTCCGCGTTCGACAGGCCGCGGCCGAGGAGACGCAGTGTCTCGCGTTCGCGTTCGGTCAGGACCGACAGGCGCTCGGAGGTGGTCGTGCCGGCGCGCGGGCGGTTGCGCGTGATGTCGGAGATGAGGCGGCGGGTGACGGCGGGCGCGAGCAGCGACTCTCCCGCCGCCACCACCCGGACCGCGTGCACCAGGTCGTCGCGGCGCACGTCCTTGAGAAGGAACCCGCTGGCACCGGCGTAGAGAGCGTCGTAGACGTAGTCGTCCTGGTCGAACGTGGTGAGCATGATCGTGCGGGTCCGGGTCTCGGCGCACACGACCTTCGCCGCTTCGATGCCGTCCAGGCCCGGCATGCGGATGTCGAGCAGCGCGACGTCGGGGTCGTGTTCGCTCACCGCGGCGATCGCGGCGGCGCCGTCGCCCGCCTCGCCCACCACCGTGATGTCGGGCTGCGCGTCCAGAATCATCGCGAAGCCGCTGCGGACGAGTTCCTGGTCGTCGGCGAGCACCACCCGGATCATGCGGCCACCGTCGCGGCGTAGGGGAGACGTGCGAAGACCCGGAACCCGCCGCCCGGCAGGGAACCGGCCTCGGCCATGCCGCCGCAGGCGTGGACGCGTTCGCGGATGCCGATGAGCCCGTCGCCGCCGCGCCGCCAGCCCGGTTCCGTTTCGTCGCGGCCCTGCCCGTCGTCGGTCACCGTGATCTCCAGTTCGTGGTCGGTCCAGCGGAGCCGGACCTCGGCCGTCCGCGCGTCGGCGTGCTTCACCGTGTTGGTGAGCGCCTCCTGCACGATGCGGTACGCCGCCAGGTCGGCGTCGGGCGGCAGGTCACGGCTCTCGCCCTCGACCGCGAGCCGCACGTTCACCTGGGTGCGGTTGACGTGTTCGACAAGGCCGGGCAGCGCGCCGATGGTCGGTTGAGGCGTGCGCACGCCGTGGTCCTGCTCCTCCTTGAGGACGCCCAGCATGCGGCGCAGCTGGGCCATCGCGTCCCGGCCCGCGTCGGCGATCGCGTCGAAGACCCGTTCGGCCTGGTCCGGATCGGTGCGGACCACCACCGGACCGGCCTCGGCCTGCACGACCATGATGCTGACGGCGTGCGCGAGCACGTCGTGCATGTCGCGGGCGATGCGGGCCCTTTCCTCCGCCGCCGCCCGCGCCGCCTCGGCCTCGCGCTCGCGTTCGAGCGCCTCGCGTTCGCGTTCGAGCTGCGCGGAGCGTTCCACCAACGCGTCCGACCGCTCCCGCGCGGTCCGCGTCAGCGTGCCGAGCAGGAACGCCGTCATGGGCAGGAGCAGCGTGAACATGAACTCGCCCGCGTCGTTGTCCTTGACGAGTAGCGCACCGGGCGGGATCGTCGCCACTAGCGCGCTGATGAACCCCCAGCGCTGCCAGCGATGCCGCCCCAGGTCAGCGAGCGTGTAGATGGCCACCAGTCCGCCGTACTGCAACATCTGGCCCGGCCGGTGATGCAGGCTCACCCCCATCGCGAAGGCCGTCACGACCAGCGCGATCGCGAACGGCGCCCGCCGCCGCCACACAAGCGGCACGACCGTGCCGAGGTTGAACACCACGCCGAGCGGCGTCACCTCCGGCGCCGTGGCGAACGGCACGAACACCGGGACGGCGACCGCCGCGGCGACCAACACGTCCACGAGACGGCCGACGCCCGCACGCGACCGCAGACGACCGAGATCGCGGAACTGATTCGACATCCACCCAGTATCGGATCAGTGCGGGCGTGATCACCTCCGTCATGCGAGGGATCTCGCAGCCTCTGATGTCCCGAAGTAGCCACGGCCACGCAGAACTGCTTCTCGCTCGGTGGCACGAAGCCCGGTGGAGGCCGCAGTACCGCGCGACACGGCGCTGCCGCGGCCGCAGAAGCGAACAGGTCTCTGCTCGACCATCCAGCACAAGAGGTCAATACAAGTTCGGTCCGCGAATCCACGAGCCGAGCCAGCATGCGCCCGACCGTCGGCTTGTCCTCATCCGATGGACATCGCCGTCACCTCGATCCCCTCGGCCACACCAGAGTGACCCTCGCTGACCGAGCGGCCGCTGGACCGCAGGCCTGCCATACGTTTAGTGGACAGCTAGAAACGGCTGTACTCGTCCACTGACACCACCGCCCGGATCTCCTGCTCGGACGGGCCGGTCACCTCGCGTAGATCTGCTCCCCTGAGGTCTGCGGCCCTAAGGTCAGCGTGCGTCAGGTCAGCACCCCGCAGGTCAGCCTCCTTCAGGATCGCGTCCCTCAGGTCCGCGTGCGCCAGGTCCGCGTGCGCCAGGTCCGCGCCCCACAGATATGCCTCCATCAGGTCCGCGCCTTGGAGGTTCGCGCCCTTCAGGTTCGCGCTTGACAAGTCCGCATTCCATAGTCGTGCGCCCCGCAGGTCTGCTTCCTTCAAGTTCGCTCTCACCAGGGTCGCGAACGACAGATGCACGCCCCCCAGGCCCGCACCCCTCAGGTCCGCGCCTCTAAGGTTCGCGCCCCCCAAGGTCCCGTCCACGCCTGTGCCCCTCAGGTCCGCGCCCTCCAGGTTTGCGCTTGTCAGGTCCACGCTCATCAGGAACGCATTTACCAGAGTCGCGCCCTCCAGCTTTGCGCCCGACAAGTTCGCCGCCACCAAGTTCGCGCGCTTTAGGTTCGCGCCCGCCAGATTCGCGCCCGCCAGATTCGTGAGCCTCAGTTCCACCGCGCTCAGGTCCATGCCTGCAAGGCGGGCTCCGGCCAGGTGGAGGACACTGAGGTCCAGGGTGCGGCGTTCTGGCCGTTGGGGCCGCCGGCCGAGCGCGGTCAACGCGGCCTGGACGTCGGAGTCGGGCCACTCGGGCAGGCGAGGACGCGGGGCCAGGGTCGGCCCATCGTCGCGGTGGGCTCTGGGGGCGCGGCGGCGGACGAACGCTTCCAGGACCTCCACGACGTCGTCGTGGTGCGGGCGGGAGTCGGCGGCGACGTGGGCCAGGGCGTGGATGCCGCCGAGTCGGGCGTCGATGTCGGTGGAGCTGAGGCGTTCCAGGGCCTTGGTGAACCGGTCGGTGACCTGCCCGCGGTGGCTGAGTCGATAGGAACGGGCGGTGTACAGCAGCGACACCGCCACCACGATCGCGCCGCCGGCCGACACCACCAACAGCCGCGCGTTGTGCCGGTCTTTGGGATCGTGCTGGTGCATCCAGTCCGGCATCCGCCACAACGCGATCGCGTACACCACCGCCAGGACGGCCAGCCCTAACCCGGCCAGCGCCGCCCCCATGCCGCGCACGACCGGCCGCGCGAGTTCGTACTGTCCCCGGCGGCGAAGCCGCGTCATCCGATCCACAGCAGATCAGTCAACGAGCCCGTCCCCCATCTCCGCCATCAGATGGCCACAACGGGCAACCGCCATCGTTCTACGACAGGTGACCGGCCGCGCCATGCGGGAGCCCTAATGGCCGCTGCCCCGTTGCTCCGTCGAAGCCGACCGCGCCGCCTTCGAACCGGGCGTAGCCGAAGCTGGACCCGGCGGCGCCCCAGCAAAGCGGAACGCTGCCTTGAGATCCTGCACGGAACCCAGTGCGGCTCACCGCCCGCCGTGCCATCGACGGCAAAATGCCCAAAACGTCACGTTCTCATCGACGGATCCTCGCAAGGGGATGGAACCCACCGAAAAGCGGGAACCAGGCACGATATCGGCTTTGGCGCAGCGTGGATTCACTGACTGGAAGCCGCTCACCTCGCTTGACCCGCTCAACGGCCAGAAGGAGCGATCGCGATTCGGGGTACAGATGATGAAGGATGTTCCCACCTCCCCCGTTTCCGCGTCATCTCTGTTGCCGGATGCGTCGCTGCGGCCGGTGGCAATGCCTCATAATTCGTGCATCACACGGTGCGGCGACGGAGGCGCAATGAGCGATAGCGGTATTGAGCAGGCTCCACCGGGAGTGGACCCCACCGTCCCCAGCCCTGCCCGAATCTACGACTACATCCTGGGCGGCACGGCGAACTACGCGGCCGACCGCGCGGTCGCCGAGGGCCTCCGCCAGGCGATGCCCGACATGGTGGACACCGCGTGGGCCAACCGGGGCTTCCTGCAGCGCTCGGTGAAGTGGCTGGCCGAGCACGGCATCCGGCAGTTCGTCGACATCGGCGCCGGCCTGCCGACCGGCAACAACACCCACGACGCCGCCCACGCGGTCGCTCCCGACGCGCGGATCCTGTATGCCGACAACGACCCGCTGGTCGAGATCCACGCGACGGCGCTGCTGGAGGGCGTGCCCGGCACCGCGGTCCTCACGGCGGACTTCCGCGACCCGGAGACACTGCTCGAGCACGCCAAGACCCGCACCATGATCGATTTCGCTCAGCCGGTGGCGCTCCTGCTGGTGACGGTGCCGCACTTCGTGCCGGACGAGGACGACCCTTGGGGTCTCGTCCAGCAGTACATGAGCCGGCTGGTGCCCGGCAGTTACCTCGTGCTGTCGTCGGTGACCACCGACCGGCGGGTGGACGACACGATCAACGACATCAAGGGGCTGTTCACCAGCTCGTCGGCCGGCGGTGTCCACCCGCGGTCACGCGCCGAGATCGAGCGCTTCTTCATCGGTCTGGAGATCGTCCCGCCGTATCAGGGGGCGCCGTCCGAACTGTGCTACTTCGGGGAATGGGGTGCTGAAGACCCCGAGGCCGCCGACAGTGAGGGCTCGCGGTGGGGGTATTGCGCTGTGGCCCGGAAACCGGGATGAGACTTCAGGAATCCTGAAGGCGGATCGGATTACACACCTGGTACGGAACGGCGAAGAAGCCCAGGCCCAGGGACTACAGCGGCAGAAGGGCTCTCAGGGAACTCTGGGGTCATTCGTTGGACCTGCTCCCAGCGATCGCGCTGCCGGCCGTCGTCGCCGTCGCGGCGACTCCCCCGCTTCTCCGCTCCCTCGCCGCGGCGAGCACACCGGGGCCGGGGGTCACACCGTCAGGCCGGTCGTCTCCTTGCGTAGTTCGGGGAGGACCTCATGGGCGAGCCGCTCGGCCTGCTCGTCGGTGCCGGGGCCGGCGAGCATGAAGTTGAACGAGGTGAAGCCCATGCTGGTGAAGCTGAGGAGTTTCTCGACGACGGCGTCGGCGGGGCCGCTCACGGTGCCCGGGTCGGCTTGGGTGTGCTCGCCGATCCGGATGCCGAGGTTGTAGGCGCAGGTGATGTCCGCCGGATTCCGTCCGGCGGCTTCGGCGGCGGTCAGGACGCGCTCTCGCATCTCTCTGGCCTTCTCGGGCGGGGCGAAGCCGAGCGACGGGATCCACCCGTCGGCCAGCCGTCCGGTGAGGTCGAGCGCCCTCGGCCCGAAGGTGCCGAGCCAGATCGGGATCCGGTGCCCGGGTTTGGGCTCCAGGCGGGCCGCGTCGGTGTGGTGCAGCCGGCCCCGGAAGGTGAAGGCCGGTTCGGACCACAGGCCGCGGGTGATGCGGACGGCCTCCTCAAGACCGTCGATCTTGTCCCAGGGGGTGAGGACACGCATGCCGAAGGCCCGGAACTCGTCATCGGAGTACCCGCCGCCGAGCCCGAGCACGAGCCGCCCGCCGGACAACCGGTCGAAGGTCTCGGCCATCTTCGCGACCATGGCGGGATTGCGGTAGGGCACGCCCAGGACGCGGGTGGCGATGCCGATCCTGGACGTCGCCGCGGCGATCCACGAGAGCATCGTCCAGGTCTCCATGCTCGGGTGTGCGGTGCAGGGGTGATCCGAGGCGGACACGAAGTCGAAGCCGAGTTCCTCGGCCTTGCGGGCATCGCCGACCGGATCGGCGCCGGGGGCGGCCGAGGTGGAGATGTTCAGGCCGTAGCGCATGGTCGTACCTCCAGTTTGGATATGAAGAACTGGGCGAGGGGGCCGATGCTCAGCGCGTACAAGAGGGTCCCGATCCCGACGGTCCCGCCGAGCAGCCAGCCGAGTGCCAGCACGGTGACCTCGATCGCGGTGCGCATGACCCGGGTCGAGTGGCCGCGTGCGGCGAGGCCGGTCATGAGCCCGTCCCGCGGCCCGGGACCGAGGCCTGCGCCGATGTACAGACCCGTCGCCGCGCCGTTGCCGACGATGCCGGCCACGAGGAACGCGACCCGCCAGCCGAGTTGATGCGGTTCTGCGACGACCGTCAGCGTCGCGTCGGCGGCAAGACCCACGACGATCACGTTGCTGACCGTCCCGAGCCCGGGCCGCTGACGCAGCGGGAACCAGAGCAGCAGCACCAGCGCGGCCGTGAGGTTGACGATCCAGCCGAGCGGAAGGCCGGTCCGTCCGGCCAGGCCCTGGTGGAGGACGTCCCATGGGTCGAGCCCCAGTCCGGCGCGGACCATCAGCCCGATACTGACGCCGAAGAACACAAGGCCGGCGTACAGGCCGCCGAGTCGACGCCATCTGTTTGACATGTCAAGAAAATAATCACGCGATATGTGACATGTCAAATAGGATGGCGGCATGGACGAACCGCGCTGGCTCACCCCCGCCGAAGACCGCGCCTGGCGTGGTTATCGGCGCCTGTCCCTGCTGCTCGACCAGCAGATCGCCCGGGACCTGGCGGCCGACTCGGGCCTGTCGGAGGCCGACTACGACGTGCTGTCGAACCTTTCCGAGGCGCCCGGCGCCCGCATGCGGCTGACCGAACTCGCCGGGCACATGCGCTGGTCGCCGAGCCGGCTGTCGCACCATGTGACCCGGATGCAGCGGCGCGGTCTCGTCACCCGCGACACCAGCCCGGCCGACGGACGTGCCGCGGTCATCGTCCTCACCGACGAGGGCCTCCGGACGATCGAGGAGGCCGCCCCGCACCACGTGGAGTCCGTGCGCCGCCACCTCATCGACCTGCTGACCCCCGCCCAGGTGGAGGCCCTCGCGGCGCTCACGGAGACGGTCGTGGCCCACCTCGTAGAGGTGGAATCACCATGAGCGGGGACGCCGGAGAAGCGCTGGTTCCGCGGCCGCCGGTGAGCCGGATCAGCCCGTGGTCGCGGCTTGAGGCCGGCAGGAGTCGTTGATCAAGTGGTCTGTATTCGACCCCGGCGCCTCTGCTGTGATCACTCAGAGTGACAGATCGGGGTGTAGCGATTTCAAGTCCGCCGCCTGCCAACACCAGGTCACGGTCGCCGGTCCGATTCCGGTGGTGTCGTGCTCGCGCAGCATCCGCCTGACCGTCGCCGGCACCTTCCGGTCCCTGCACTGAAGCCCCTGGCCCTGCGACGGCGTCGGAACAGGAGGCACCACCTGCCGGAACAGTTCCCACAGCGGGACTTGAAGGGCAACAACGACGGCCCTTCACCAACGGGGGTTGTTGGTGCAGGAGGCACTGCCGTCGGCACTTCACTGAGGCGGACGGGCAGGGCGTCGAGGCGCCCGGTGGGCAGGCCCAGCGTCTTGGCCAGCGCGTGTAGATCATCATGTTCGGTACTGGACAGGGTTTCGCGGTGCGAGCTCAAGCTGGTGATCAGCTGATCCACTGCCTTCTCCCACTGGCCCGCGCCGGCGAGCATCGAGATCCGCTCCAGCGTCCGGGCGGGTAACCGGCCGGCGTGCAGGCCGGGCAAGGCCCGCATCTTCCCGGCCAGCTCTCGCTGCTCACTCCTGGAGATGATCGCCTCCGCCGGCGGCGCCGGGCCGCGCCGGCGGCGAAGGACCCGGCCGCCATCGATCAGTTGTAACAACCAGCTCGCCTCGGCCAGCATCCCTTCCTCCATTCTGACGGCCCCTCCGCGCACCGTGGCGGAATGGGCCACTCGGGCCGCACAGGCCCTTTCGGTATGCCGGAGCCGGCCAGAGCGGCGTCTGCGGTTCTGCTCCGGCGTTCGCGCAGGCGAGGTCCCGGCGTCCGCAGCGGCCTGCTCGCAGACCCACTCGTCCACACCACGGGTGATGAGGATCAACTCTCACTCAACACAAGCTGCAATCGACTCATCACTTGCAGTGAAGCATGGATTTGCGGGCATGGGCAATCGACAGTCACTGCGGCGGCAGCACGAAGGAAGACCGGCTCGGCCTCACACCAGGGGCTGTCGTGGGGCGAACTGCGGCCGCGGAGTCGTTGGGGATGTCCTCCAGCGCGTGGGAAGCGGCTTCCTCAACGGGCAATGCTTCGACGCGTGAGGGGAGCCGGGCCGGTGGCCGCATTCTCGGACGCCGTTTCGATCACTTCGTCCAGGACGTCGCGGGAGCGAAGCAGATCGGCGATCATGCGCTCGATGCGTGCGCGCTCCGCGGTGAGTTCGTCGACCAGTTGCGGGGTGGCGATCTCGTTCGGGCGACCGTCGGCGTCTTTCATGCAGGGCAGCAGTTGTGCGATCTTCCGGCTGTTCAGGCCCGCGGCATAGAGCGTCTGGATGCGTATGACGCGGTCGACCGCCCACTCGCCGTACTCACGGTGGCCGCCGGGTGTCCGCTCCGCGCGCAGCAGTCCTTGCGTTTCGTAGTAGCGCAGGGAACGCTCACTCACCCCGCTGCGCCGGGCCAGTTCGCCGATCCGCATTCCTCACCTCGGGTGACGATGACTTGAACCTGACACTGATGACAACTTTTACCATGCCGGCTGAGCGACCCGTCTGCGAGGAGGCATCGATGAGTGATCTGACCGGCAAGGTGGCGCTGGTGACCGGCGGCAGCCGCGGGATCGGCGCGGCGGTATCAAGCCGGCTGGCCAAGCAGGGGGCGGCGATTGCGCTGACCTACGTCCAGGGCGCGGACCAAGCGCGCGAGGTCGCCAAGCAGATCGAGGCGGACGGTGGCAGGGTGGCGGTCGTCCAAGCCGACCTGGCACATCCAGAGGCGGCAGCGCATGCAGTGGATCAGACGGTGAGAGAGCTGGGCCGCATCGACATTCTGGTCAACAACGCGGGCTTTCTGACCTACGGCCCGGTGGCGGAAGTGTCGGTCTCGGAACTGGACCGGGTGCTCGCCGTGGACGTCCGGTCGGTGTTCCTGGCCGCCCAGACGGCCGCCCGGCACATGGGCGACGGCGGGCGGATCATCAGCGTCGGGTCGTGCTTCAACGGACGCGTTCCCGGCTCGAACTTCGTCCTGCAGGCGATGGCCAAATCCGCGCTCATCGGGCTGACCAAGGGACTGGCCCGGGAACTGGGGCCGCTCGGGATCACCGCCACCATCGTGGACCCGGGCCCTATCGACACCGACATGAACCCGGCCGATGGCGAGACCGCGGACTTCCAGCGATCCCTCACCGCCCTCGGACGGTACGGCGAGGCCGAGGACATCGCCGCCGCGGTGGCCTACCTGGCCGGCCCCGGCGGCCGCTACATCACCGGCACCTCTATCGCCGTGGACGGCGGGTACACCACCTGACGGCGAGCCCCACGCGCCCTCGCGGAATCCGCTCATGGTGCGTGTGAAGCCTCGGGGTCTAGGCTCTCCGCCGAGATCACGCACTGTTGGGCCGGTGGAGTCTTCTAGGTAGGGGCGCGGTGGTTGGCCGCGCCCCCTGGATGCGGACGTCGGAGCGCCTCTCAGAGGCCGAAATCTCCAGACCTCGTGAACCTCCTGAAGGAGTGGCTCTGCACGACCTGGTGGAGTTCGGTGAGGCTCTCCCACAGGAGCCTCACCTCGTAGGGGTCGACCGAGGCGATGTCGCGCTCCTCGCCGGCGATCTCGGCGGCCGTCGTGGCCAGCAGGTTCACCAGAGGCGAGAGAGCACCGCTGAGGTCGGCCACGACCGGCCTGAGCGCCGTCGACTTGTCGAATTGCACGTTCCGGAGGTCGTAGTAGGGCCCGCATCAGAAGGGCGTCTGCCCCTATCAGTCCGGCCTGTTCAGCCCAAGGACTGGCGGGTGCCCGTATCCGCGGAGACCCTGATGGCGTCAAGAAGACGGTGCAACCGCAGACCGGCGTCGAAGTCTGGGACACCGCGTGAGCCCGTGCGCAGATCGAGGGCCAGTCGGGCATACATCTGAGCCACGTTGAAGCCCTCGGCGGCCGGATCAATCCCGGCGGCCCAGCGGTATCGGGTGGGGATGGGCAGTTCCCGCCAAGTGGCATCCGAGGCGTCTGTCCCGAGCAGGCGCAGTTCACCGATCTGGATGCCCGCCGGGCCGCCTGCTGCGGTGGAGACGACGGCGAGGTCTGCCTCGGTACCGGAGATTTCCAGCCGGGTCCGGGCATCGGTCCCCTTGGCGTCGTGGATGTGAGCGGACACGACGGCGCCGCTGACGAGGGTCGCGTTGAGCAGGACGTGGGCGGGGCTTGTTGCCTCGACCACCTCGCCGGTTTCGGCGATGGTGGAGACGGCATGCTGTATGGACAAGGTGGCGAGAGGTCACCGATGCTGCCCAGTAGGTGCTGCAGCGCATCGAGCGTGTGCCCGGCCGCGACCTCGAGTGTGCCGGCGCCGGTTTCGCGGTCGAGGGTGTAGGCGGCCCAGGCGGGGATTCGGCCCCCGGCCCCCTTGCCCCGGGCGGCGTACACGGTGGCCGAGGTCACACGTCCGAGATGGCCACCCGCGACCAGGTCGCGGGCATAGGCGATCGCAGGGGCATGGCGCGCCTGCAGCCCGATCGCGTGGTGGACACCCGCACTGCGGGCTGACGTCGCGAGAGTCTCGGCCTCTTCGGCGGTACGGGCCAGCGGCCACTCGCAGTACACGTGCTTGCCGGCTGCCAATGCGGCCTCGACCAGTTCGGCATGCGCGGGAACCTTGACGGTGATGACGACCAGGTCCACCTCGGGATGCTCGGCGAGTTGCCGGGCGTCGGTGAACGCCCGCGCGGCACCGAACCGGCGCGCCGCCGCACGGGCGCTCTCGGGACGGCTGGTGCCGACCGCGGTGATCTCATACTCCGGCAGTGCCGCCAAGGCCGGCACGTGTGCCCGAGCCGCCCAGCCCCGGTCCGGGCTCGCTCCGATGATGCCCACTCGGATCTTCTTCGATTCCATTCCGCTATGGCCCCAGGAAAGGCGTCGTCGGTGACGACCCGCCGCGGTGCGCGCCCGCGGCGGCGGCGCCGGCTGGCCTTCCGCAACACCCACCGCCGGCACTCGGCTCTGGGCCATCTCAGCCCTGCCGAGTACGAAACACGATCAACCACGGTGACCGCTGCCGCTAGCAATCGGTGCCTACAAACAGGGTGGAAGCCCCGAGGGGAACCACTGGGCGCCGTCAGGCATCTTCTTCGCTCGCTGTGGCGACCGGGATCGGCTGGGGCTTAGCCGGCCGGGGCGCGGCCCCGGCGGGTCAGGGGCTGGTCGTTGAGGGTGTGGGCTGTGATGTGCGGCAGTTGGGGATGATGGGTGGGGCTGCGTTTGATGATCAGGAGGGCGGTGTCGTCGGCGGGCTGGTCGCCGATATGGGTGAGCAGGTCGTTGTGGATGTGGTGCAGCAGGGCGTCGGGGCTGGTCGCGGGGAAGGAGGCGACTCGTTCGGCGAGCGGGTAGAAGTGTCCGGCCGGTGAGCGGGCTTCGATGACGCCGTCGGTGTAGAGCACGAGCATGTCACCGGTCTCGAAGGTGAACGGGTCGGTGCGGCGGGCGGGGACGGGTAGTTCGCACATGCCGAGCGGGGGTGTGGGGCGGCGCGGGTGCAGGGTCGTGACCTGGTGATCGTGCACCAGCAGTGGCGGCGGGTGGCCGCAGTTGATCATCACGGCGTGCGGGTCCTGGTCGGGGATGTCGAGGACGAGGGCGGTGATGAAGTGCTCACCGAGGTCGTGCTCGGTGGCGGCCTCCTCCAGGTTCCGGCAGACGCTGTCTTCGAGGGCGGCTGTGAGGTCGGGCAGGGCGGCGTACCGGTGAGCGCCCTCGCGGAAGGCTCCCAGGACCATGGAGGCCTCGCCGATGGAGGCCAGGCCCTTGCCGCGGACGTCGCCGATGACCACCCGGGTGGCGGGACGGGCGGCCCGGGCGACCGCGAACAGGTCGCCCCCGATCTGGGTCTCGTCCTCGGCTGCCAGATACAGCCAGGCCACGCGCAACGGCCCGATCCGGCGGGGCGGCGGCCGCAGCAGAACCCGCTGTGCCACCTCGGCCACCGACCGCACCCGGCTCAGCGCCCGGCTACGCCGTTCAAGCATGAACTGCAAGAAGACCACCAAAGCGCTGAGCATGGTCAGCGCGATGATCTGTGCCACGTGATTGGCTGTGGTCAGCCCGCCATGAAACACCGCGATGAGCACCTGCGCCGCCACGGTCAGGGCCGCCACAGCGGCGGTGGTCCGGGTCCCGGCCATGGAGGCGGTGAGGGCGGGCGCAACGACCAAGAACGGGCCCAGATGGACGGTCGTCGGGAGTTGCAGGTCAACCACGGTGATCACCACGATCAGTGCGAGCGGGACCGCCACCAGCCTGCTGCTCAGTGGCTGCTCGATCAGGCGGTCCACCCACAAGCGCCGGGCGCCCATACCTCCCTGGTGCCCCCCGCCTAGAGATGTATGTTCGCCCGGTCACCGCACGGACCTGTGGCGCACCACAACCAGCGCAGTGAGAGCCTCTGTGTGGGTGCGATCGGGGCAGATCCACGACACGGACATGCCTGGCCGGGCGGCCATTCCGTACGTCTTCGGGCTCAGCATCCTAAGCGAAGCCGCCGCGCTGGCAGCGCTCGCCCTGGTCAGCCGGTGGGGCGAGAGTTTCCCCTCCGATCGTCGGCGGCAGGCGCGTCCCACCAAGGCTGGTGGTCATCCCCGCCACGATCGGCGGTCTGGTCACGACGTTCGTGACGGTGATGATGGGACTCACCTGGTTCGGGGTCATCGAAGGGGTCTCGTACGAGAACATCTGGTGGGAGGCGTCGGCCAAGACCGCCGTCACCCCGATCGCTCTGTGGGGCCCGATCCACTCACAGGTCAGGGTGGCGGTCCCGGAGATCCGCCACGCCCGGCCGGTGCCTGGAGCAGAATCGGGGCCAGTCTGCTCACCGCCCCGGACGCCCACGCCGGATCGTCGGTGTGGACGTGGACGTTCTCGTCGACGCGCGGGTCCGCCGTGATGATCCCCGGCCGCGGCGGCAGCATGGCGGTACGGGACCGCGGATCCTCCATGGTGGGCACCGCGCATGACGTGGAACTATGCGGCAGCCAGAATTTGTGGGTTCGAGTCCCGCGCGACCCACCACCCCTGACTAGGGCAGCCGCGGCGCATGATCGTGATCCTGCTCGTTCCGGTCCGCATGATTCGCGCCGCGCCTGAGAAGGACCAGGGACGCAAGACCACCGAGTACGACGATCAAGACGCCGATCAGAAGAGCGGTGCTCATCCCGGAGGCGAAGGCCTCTCGGGCCGTCGCGACCAGCCGGCCGCCTCGTTCGCCACCGATCTTCTCGGCGACCAGCAAGGCTCCGCTGAGGGAGTCCCGCGCCGCGTCCTGCGCGGGTCCGGGCAACGCGACGGTCCCGTCCCCGACGTCCGCGCGGTAGCCGCTGTTGAAGATGCTGCCGAGGATCGCGATGCCGAGGACGGCACCGAGTTCACGGGTGACGTCGTTGAGGGCGGAGGCGACTCCCTGCTTCGCGGTGGGCAGCGCGGCCATGATCGCGTCGGTCGCGGGAGTGGCCGCATAAGCGACGCCCGCGCCGATGAGGGATCCGCCGAAGGCGACCGGCCAGAATCCCGAGTCCGTGTCGATCAGTGACAGGACGGCCAGGCCGGCGGCGATGAGTGCCATGCCGAGGCCGATGACGGGGGCGAGTCCGTACCGGTGCCCGAGCCGGGGCGCGGTCGGCGAGATGATGATCATCGCGATGGCCAGTGGCAACAGGCCCAGACCGGCCTTGAACGCGGAGTAGCCGAGGATCTCCTGCAAATATTGGAGCAGCAGGAAGAAGACCCCGAACGTCACCAGCGACTCGACGACGATGACCAGCGAGCCGCCGGACACGCCGCCGAACCTGAAGATCCGCAGGTCGAGCATGGGATGCGTGGTCCGCGACTCCCACCAGGCGAACAGTACGATGCCGACGGCGGCCACCACGAACCCGGCGACGACCACGGCGTCCGACCAGCCGCGCTCGGGTCCCTCCACGATCGCGAAGACCAGCGCGGTCACGCCGACGACGGAGAAGGCGGCGCCCGGCACGTCGAGCGGAGCGGCGTTCGGGTCTCGCGAGGTCGTCGTGAGCAACGCCGCGGTCACCAGCGCGAGGATGGCCAGGACCGCGTTGAACACGAAAAGCGAGCGCCAGGAGAAGGGCTCGAGCAACGCGCCGGCGACCAGGATGCCGATCAGTCCGGCCCCGCCGAAGACTCCGGACCAGATGCCGACGGCTCGACCGCGTTCCTCGGCTGGAAAGGCGTGCGTGATGATCGACAGGGTCATCGGCATGATGAGTGCCGCGCCCGCCCCGGCCACCGCTCGCAGGGCGATGACGGTGCCGGTGCCGTCCACCCACACGACCGCGACCGAGGCGCCCGCGAAGACGAGCAGCCCCAGCAGCAACGCGCCCTTGCGGCCGTAGCGATCGCCCACTGCTCCGGCCGGAAGCAGCAGGCCGGAGAACGCGATGCCGTAGGCGTTCATCACCCACTGCAGTTGTGCCTCGGTGGCGCCCAGGTCGCGGCCCAGCCCGGGCAGTGCCACGGCAAGGGAGACGAGCATGCCGACGACCGCGGTGAGCGCCACGCACATCACCGCCAGGACGACCAGTCTGCGGTCGTGAGGCGTCCTAGCGGACGTTCGGGGCGTCGCGGCCTTGGCGGAGGTCACCCTCACCATCTCCTTCATCAGATTCAAACGATCGTTTTAACCTAAACACCCTTGTACAGGTTAAGTCAAACGATCGTTTAAACTGGACGGGTGAGCAGCAGCAGGGACACCACCAAGAGCCGCATCCTGGACGCCGCCGAAGATCTGTTCGGCGGACAGGGCTTCGCCGCGACCTCCGTTCGCGCCGTGACCGCGGCTGCGGACGCGAACGTCGCTGCGGTCCGCTACCACTTCGGATCAAAGGAGGGTCTGCTGCGAGCCGTGGCGGACCGCGCCATGAGCCAGGTCAATCAGACGCGGCTTGACCTGCTGAAGGAACTGGCAGGAGCCGGGCGGGATTCGGACGTCGCATCACTGGTCCGTGCGTTCGTCGTCCCGAGCACCGAGCTGGCGCGGCAGCACGGTGAACGGGGGCCCCTCGTCGCCCGGTTCATCGGAAGGGTCATGTTCGAGCCGGACGGCACCATCCGCAGACTGTTCGCCGAACAGGTCGATCCGGTCGAGGGCCGGTATCTGGCGGCCTTGGCGCACGCCCTGCCCCATCTGCCGGAGGACGAGGTGGCCTTCCGCTACCGCGCGATGGTCGGTGTGCTGGCCCTACAGATGACCGGCGCGCTGAACGACCTCACAGTCCGCGGAACGGAGCCGTTCGCCGAGCAGGACGGCGTGACGGAATGGCTCGTGACCATGATCACCGCTACATTCCTCGCTCCCCGGACCGGGTCTGCCCCGGACCAGGCGGTTCCCCGCCTCCCTCGATGATCGGGCAGTACCGCCGGGGTGCTTCTCCTGTCCGGGGTGTCGAGCGGCGACGCCTACGCGTCCGGCGTGCTGCCCGGCATGCTCATCACCAGCCGCCGTCCTCCTTGCACTTGGCGCCGCCCTCCTCTGCGCTATTCGCAGGTGACCCGGGGCTCAGGGAGGTAGGTCGTGTGGAACTTCTGCCGGCGCACGACCTTCCCGTCCTGCTTGAAAATCCGCCAGACATCGATCTGGAAGCCCTCGGCACCCGGCATCGGAATGCACTTCTTCCCGGAGTCGGTCTTGGTCTCGAATCCGCGAGCGGCATACCGTTCGGAACTCTTCGACTCGATCTCGTACCGCTTGGTGCTCCAGAAGTTCACCGTGAGAGACGTACCGGTGTAGGAGGTGTCGACCATGACGCCGTACGGAGAGTCGTTGCGCCAGCGGAAGTCCGGCTGGGGGAAGGACACGGTCGACTCGCGGCCAGCGGGGTAACGCGAGATGTAGAAGCTGTGCGGCGTGTGCTGCACGTCTTGCAGACCGCCGAAGAAGACGGCGTTGAACATCGTGGTCGCGAACTGGGAGATCCCGCCGCCCACGTCGTCGGCGTACCGACCCTCAAGGATCATCGGGGCCGGCACGAAGCCGCGCGCCTCGTCGCGCTCGCCCACGATGCCGTTGAGGGAGAACGTCTCCCCCGGCCGGACGATGTAGCCGTCAAGGATGTCCGCGACGGTGTGGATGTTCGTCACCCGCGGGGCACAGCACGCGTGACGGGTCGTGAAACCGCTGATCTTTTCGCGGACGCCCAAGCGGCGAGCCTCCTCTGTGGTCACCCTCGGTTCAGCGGTGATCAGCGGAACATTCGCCTCACGCCCTGCCGTTCGCAAGGCCGCCGCGACGACCGCATCGCCAAGAGCCTGCGGCGCGACCTCACGTCCTGTGGCCGCGGGCACGAGCTGCGGTTCACCCTTCTTGATCTTGAAGGTGGCATCGCGTGCGCGTTGTTCGACCTTCGTCAACCGGGAATCCAGAGCGCGCGCAAGCTTGGAGGCGTCCACCTGAGGACGCATGGATCCGCCACCATCGGATTCAAAAGTCAGGTACGGGGCGAAAGCCTTTGGCTCGACGGTGAGCTTCTCGCCCCCGGTCTGGAGCGTTACCGGCCCGGACACGGCGATTCGCGCCGACCCCGCCGCAGCTTGGCGGACGGCCTCTTCATTTGTCGTCGGCCGCAGCCGGCCTGTCGGCAAATCGAGCGGCGCCGACTTTCCTTGGAGGGCCTTCAGGTAAGCGGACCGAACGGGTGCCGCCGCCTGCCGCGCGTCGAGCCCCTCCCCCGGGCGCGGAAGAACGACCTCCGGTGTGGTGCCGTGGAAACGAACCTTCCCTTCGCGCGCCGGGGTGCCGATCTGGGTGTTGGCCCGCTCGATGGCAGCGGCAAGCCTCGGTCCGTCCAGCCGGATGCGCGGAGCGATGTCGCGTCCCCCGTAGAGGGTGCCGAAGACGGACGTGAGCCCGAACCTGCCTCGTATCGCCGACTCGACCGTCGCGCGCGCATCGAGGGAGAGACCTGCCTCGGCCGGTTGCAGCGTCACCCTGCGCCCTTTGGCGCTGATCACCAGAGGCTGTCTTGCCCGGGCGCCGATCCTGGCATTGAGGCGCTCGATGGCCGCGCTCTCCTTGAGCCCGCTGATCTCGATGCCCAGAACGCGCGTCCCACGCGGCACCTTGGCGCCGGCAAATGCCCGGGCGCCCGCATGACCGACGAAGATGATCAGGACAACGGCCAGGGCGAAGAGGATCAGGGCACGCCGCGGCCGGGTCGTGATGGCCAGGACGAGCCGTGCTCCGCGCGGCCTCGCCCTGTCCTTGGGGGCGGATTGGCGGGTGCTGTGCACTGCCACCTCCTCCGGGTATGGGAGCCACTGGATCGACTCAAGCTCTACTAAGGAACATAGTAGGAGCGTGGAGTCGGAGGCGCCCTCCCGGCTGGACTGTACGCACGCGGCACGCATGCGGTTCACGAGCCGTCGCGAGAGAAGCTACTACTACGATTAAGTAGTACTATGTTTATGTAGTAACGCTGGACCTCAGCGCAGGCACGTGAAGGGGGACCACATGACCGCCACGCCTTCGGACTCCTCGGGCATGGGAAACGAGAACGGATGGGACGGATCGACCGGACGGCACTGGGTTCAGCACGAGGATCGCCACGACCGGATGCTGGCCTCGCTGACCCCTCGGCTCATCGACGCGGCACAGATCTCCAGGGCCGACAAGGTCCTCGACATCGGCTGCGGATGCGGCGAGACCAGCCGCATCGCCGCGCGCAGCACACCCGAGGGCGAGGTCCTGGGCGTGGACATCTCGGCACCGATGCTCGACCAGGCTCGCGAACAGGCACAGGCGGAAGGCCTGGTCAATCTGCGATTCGAGCAGGCCGACGCCGCGACCACCCCTTTCACTCACGGCCACTTCGACGTCACGCTCAGCCGGTTCGGCGTGATGTTCTTCGACGACGCGCGGGCGGCCTTCCGGAACATCTCCGAAGCGCTTCGCCCCGGTGGCACGCTGGCGTTTCTCTGCTGGCAGGAGGTCTTCCAGAACGAGCACTTCATGGTCCCGTTCCGCGTTCTCGCCTCGTTCGGGACCTTGCCGGACATCGGTGCGCCGGGAGCCCCTGGTCCGTTCTCACTGGCAGACCCGGACGGGACCCGTGAACTGCTGTCCCAGGCCGGCCTCTGCGACATCGAGATCCAGCCGATCCGCGAACCGCTGCGCATCGGCTCCGACGTCCAAGACGTCGTGGACTACTTCCGTTACCATCCGGCGGCGACGCCGATCATCGCCGCCATGGACGAGGCCACACTCGCCCGGGCCCTGGGCGAACTCGAAGAGGCCGTCCGCCCCTTCCAGACCCCCGACGGTGTGTTCCTCGAGTCCGCCGCCTGGCTCGTCACTGCACGGCGCTGACCGACCGGGCGTGGCGACGAACCGCAGGGACCGGCGTCAGTTCTTAGACGAAGCGATCGAATCCGCTCCTCGCGGCGAGATGCGGCATTTCCGGAGGCTCGAAGGCGACCGCGAAGCGCTTCTGCCAGGAGAAGAAGCGAGGCGAGCGCCGGGGTCATCCGTGTGTAGGACTCGGTGGGCACGATCCCGGTAGGAACTCCGATGACCAGGACCGTGCCCATGGCACCGAGAAGGGCGACGCCCCACTGCCGCCGGGTCCAACTCCGCACCACACCACCTCCCGCCATCGTCAATTACTATCATTGTTAGTAGGCATTCCGACGGGTGCGCCCCAGCGAGTTCGGGACGCCAGAGGGCGGCGCTCAGCCGCTGCGCAGAAGCCGGCCAACGGCCGCCATCATCTCCGCCCTGGCCTCCTTTCCCTGCCCTCCGTCCTGCCGTCGCTCATGCAGTGCCGGACGTGGTCGTGCAGAAGCCCCAGGGCGACCTTGTCCAAGGCTGCCTGGACGGCGGAGATCTGGGTGAGGACGTCGATGCAATAGGAGATCCAGCGGCCGCGTCACCCAATACGTCGCAGGCTGTGGTGGGCGATGCCTGCGGCCGGGATGAGCAGAGCGAAGGTCAGCGCCATGGCGGGAGCGAGTCCGAGGACGCCTTGCAGCGCACCGACGGGAAGGTAGAGCAGGCCGGCCAAGGCGTTACCGATGCCGATCACGATGCCCGCGGTGGCCGCAGGCGCGTCGGGAGCCGCCGCGATCATCACACCCGGCCCAGTGGGCAGGACGAGCACGCTCAGCAACGGAAGGACGCCGAGGGTGAGGGAGGCGTTGGTGACGCGAGCGAATCCGAAGCGTGCACCCAGCAGGCCGCCGAGTACAGCACCGAGACCGGCGGCCAGGGAGAAGGCGGCGAGTGTCTGGCCGAGCAGCGCATGGTCGGTGGCCAGTCCCCGGTCGGTGACGAGCCAGAGCGGAACGGCACCGGTAAAGGTGATGAAGGCCAAGCTGATGAGGGTGGCCGCAGTCGTGAGCGACGCGACCGGGCCCGTGAGGGCCCGGCGATCGAAGAGCCGGCCGAGCCGTGCCATGCGGCTGCCAGTCAGGCAGCAAGGTCAGTACGCCCAGGGCGAGGACGATTCCGGGCAGCATCAGCCACGGCAGGACACCGGTGCCGTGGCGGGCGACCAGGTAGAGGATCAGTATCGGCCCCGCGGCGAAGCCGGCCATCCCGCCCGCGGTGAACAGCCCGACGGCGAGTCCGGGATTCTTGGCGGACGGTCCGCCCACGATGCTCGTGGAGACCGGATGCAGCGCCGCGGAGCCGATCCCGCCCAAGGCCAGCAAACCCAGCACTGCCACGACACCGTGTGCTGCACCGACCAGGCTCAGCGCGATCGCTGCCAGGGCGACACCGCCGGCGGCGATTCGGCGCGCACCGACCCGGTCCGCAAGGGCGCCGAGAAGCGGCTGGGTCGCCGATGAGCTGATGTTGAAGACCGCCACCATCAGGGCCAAGGTGGCGGTGCCTGCCCCGAACCGCGCCTGGAGCGTCGTCGAGGCCCGGCTCACGTTCGCGGTACCGGGCAAAGACTTCGACGGTCGCAGCCAACTACCCCTACCCCGTATCTATTTCGGCGCGGCAGACACTGACCGCGCTTGAGTCGACCCTGATCCACCGCGCGTGATGGCGCCGAACCAACTCGCCGGGCTGGACTGATGGTGCGACAGGTCATCAGGTCCATCCCGTGTCGGGGGCTTGCGGTTTGAAGCATACCCCCCTAGGGTAATCCGAGCTCGAAGGATACCCCCTAGGGGTAATAGAGGAGGGATCATGTCCGCATCTTCCGCACCGCCCGCCGCCCGCCGGTGGTGGGCGCTGGCACTCATCGCCACCGCCCAGTTCATGGTGATCATGGACACCTCGATCATCGGGGTGGCGCTGCCGCGCATCCAGGACGACCTGGGCTTCTCCCAGGAGAACCTGTCCTGGGTGTTCAACGCCTACGTCGTCGCGTTCGGCGGTCTGCTGCTGCTCGGCGGCCGGCTGTCGGACCTGTTCGGCGCCCGCCGGCTGTTCTCGGCCGGATGGGTCGTCCTGCTCACCGGATCCGCGGTGGCCGGCGCTGCCGGCACCATCACCGCCGGAACCGTCGCCGTCGAGCTGACCGGCCGCGCCCTGCAGGGCGTCGGCGCCGCGCTCATCGCGCCCGCCGCGCTCACCCTGCTGATGATGCTGTTCGGCTCCGAACCGCGCGAGCTGACCAAGGCGCTGTCCCTGTACGGCGCGGCCGCCCCCGCCGGCGGCACCGCGGGGGTGTTCCTCGGCGGCGTCATAACCGAGTACGTGTCATGGCCGTGGGTGTTCTACATCAACATCCCCATCGCCGTGCTCGCGCTGGCCGCCGCGCCTGTGTTGATGCCCGGCGGCCGGGGCGGCGCCCGCGGCTCGATCGACGTGATCGGCGCGCTGACCGTCACCGCCGGGCTCGGGGTGATCGTCTTCGCCGTCGTCCGCGCACCCGAGGTCGGTTGGGACGCGGCCGCGACCTGGGCGGTCCTGGCCGCCGGACTCGTGCTGCTCGGTCTGTTCCTGGCCGTGCAGGCGTCCCGCCGCGCACCGCTGATGCCGCTGTCGATCTTCCGTGCGCCGAACCTGGGCGCCGCCAACCTCGCCCAACTCCTGCTCGGCGCGGCCTGGATCCCGATGTGGTTCTTCCTGAACCTCTACCTGCAGCAGGTCCTCGGCTACAGCGCCTTCCCCTCGGGCGCCGCGCTGGTCCCGATGACCGCGCTGATCATGCTCGGGATGATCGTGCTGGCGCCGCGGGCCATCGGCCGCCTCGGCGGCAAGACCACCATCGTCACCGGGCTGCTGGTGCTGGCCGCCGGGATGGGCTGGCTGTCACTGATCCGCCCGGACGGAAACTACTGGGTGGACGTCCTGCCCGCCTCGCTGGTCGCCGCGCTCGGCATGTCGCTGGCCTTCATCCCCTCCCTGGGCACCGCCCTGTCGGCCGCCCGCCCGGAGGAAGGCGGCCTGGCGTCCGGCATCGTCAACACCAGCTACCAGGTCGGCTCGGCACTGGGCCTGGCCGCGATGACCGCCATCGCCGCCTCCTCCGGCGCCCGGCGGCTCGGCGACCTGCCCGCGCTCACCGACGGGTTCTCCGCCGCCTTCATCGGCGCGGGCCTCATCGCGCTCGCAGGCGCCGCACTGGCCGCCGTCACCCTGCGCACACCGCGACGGGACCCCGCACCCGCCCCCTCCCTCCAGGCGGAACACGAGAAGGTTCCAGGCCACTGACCGGCACATTCGGGGGGCCGCAACCAGCGGCCCCCCGAACTTCACGATCGGAGAAGCACATGCGCAACCTGGCCGCGCTCACACCCGACAAGGCGCCCGGCAGGTCCCGGGACCTCCTCGCCGACATCGTCGCCCGCCACGGCTCCGCCGGCGAGATGGTCAGCACCATGGCCCACTCACCCGCCCTCCTTCAGGGCTACCTCGACCTCTCCCGGGCCATGAAACGGATCAAGATCGCCCGCCCACTCAGCGAGAAGATCTCCCTCGCGCTCCAGGAGTGGATCGGCTGCGGCACCTGCAAAGCCGCCCACACCGAGGCCGGACGAGCCGCGGGCCTGACCGACGCCGACATCACCCTGGCCCGCCAGGGCACCGCGACCGACACCCGCGAAGCCGAACTGATCGCCTTCGCCCTCCGCGTGCTGACTGAACCGTCCACCCTCACCACCGAAGACGTGACCGCCCTCCGCGACCAGGGATGGGGCGACCGCGTGATCGCCGAGATCATCGGCCTGGTCACCCTCAACATGCTGACCGGCTCGTTCAACCTCGTCGCCGGCATCCAACCCGTGTCCGAGCCCTAGCCCCATGGCCGGGAGCGGCGACCAGTGTGTGCGGGCGTCGCCCCCCGCTCCCGCAGGTCGAGTTGAGGCGACACCGCCCAGAGAGCGGCCCTGAACTGGAAGGTCCGGACATGACCCGCGAGCAGCGCCTTCGCATCGCCCTCATCGTGGTCGGGAGCATCCTCGTGGCCGGGGTCTATCCCCTGGTCAACCTCTGGCAGGCCGGTTTTCGATGGCAACCGGGGCAGCCCGAATACGAGCAGATGATCGCGGCGGTCTACGCCGTCCTCGGGATCTTCTTGATCAGAGCCTCCCGGGCTCCGTTCAAGCACCTGTCCCTGATCTGGTTCACCGTGTGGTCCAGCATGACGCACGCCGGCGTCATGGCAGTCCACGCCTTGATGGATTCCAGCCAGCGGGTCCATCTCGTCGGCGACGTCCCCGCGCTCGGGATCGTGGCGGCGGTGCTCACGGTACTGACCCCGCGCCACTCACCAACGTCTTAGAAGCGCATCCGCCCGGTCGCCGCAGGTGCTTTCCTGATGCTCGTCGCCTCAGGCCTACTGATCGCACTGTTCTTCCTCGGCTCGCTGTATCTTCAGCACGCGCGCGAGATCAGCGCTCTGAACACCGGGCTGCTCTTCCTGCCCGCCGCGCTGGCCATCGGCTGCCGGGGATCACGATCGCCGCCGCCGGCGTCGGCCCCGTCTTCGTCGCCGCGACGACCTCGGCGCTCGCCCATGTGGACCACGCCGAGGCCGGGCTCGCCTCCGGCGTCGTCAACACCTTCCATGAACTGGGCGCGGCCATCGGCGTCGCGATCGGCTCCAGCGTCGCCGCATCTGGGATCTCCATGAATCCCTCCATCGACGGCTTTACCGACGCCTACACCGTTTCGCGATCATCGCCGCAGTGGCGGCCACCGCCGCCCTGTTCCTCGTCCCGCCGGGGGAGCCGCAGGTGACCGGGGGTCCCCACGCGCACTGACATCGCCAGGTCATGCGGAGTCCAGCGACCGCTCTCCTGTCTTCCATCGCTCCTCGATCTTCCCGAAGCGCCACACGGCGAGGGCGACGACCCACGTCACCACGAACATGGCGACGATGCCGTATCCGACGTAGTTCAGGTCGAGGCCGGCGATGGATGCCAGGGGCCCCCGGCTCATCCCGAGCTCGTCGACCAGCAGGCCGGCCAACTCGATCGCGCCGATGATCACGGCCACGGCAACCGAAAGGGCGGTGATCGTGATGTTGTAGTAGACCTTCCGGACCGGCTCGGCGAACGCCCAGTCGTAGGCGAAGTTCATGAAGCAGCCATCGATGGCGTCCAGCAGGGACATCCCCGCGGCGAACAGCACCGGCAGCGTCAGGATCGCGTACCAGGGCAGGCTGAACGCGGCCGCTCCCCCGGCGAGAACCAGGAGGGACACCTCCGTGGCCGTGTCGAACCCCAAGCCGAACAGCAGCCCGATCGGATACATGTGCCACGGCCGCCGCACCGCCTTGGTCATGCCGCTGAGAAGCCGGTTGGCGAACCCGCGCTTGTTGAGATGGTCTTCGAGTTCGGCCTCGTCGTACTCACCGCGGCGCATGCCCCGGAAGACCCTGATGATGCCCACCAGCACGACGAGATTGATCAACCCGATGATCATGAGAAACACGCCGGAGACGAGCGTGCCGATCAGCCCCGTGACGTTCTGCAGGGTGGACGACTCGTCCTCGACCTGGCCCGCCAAGGTCCGCATGCCGAAGCCGAGCAGCAAGCACAGGACGAAAACGATGCTCGAATGCCCCAGTGAGAACCAGAAACCGACCGACAGCGGGCGTCTTCCATCCGCCATGAGCTTGCGAGTGGTGTTGTCGATGGCGGCGATGTGGTCGGCATCGAAGGCGTGGCGCATGCCCAGCGTGTAAGCGGTGGCCCCCAGGCCGATGGTGTACGCGCCACCTCCGCCCAGTTCGTAATGCCGCGGTGCGATGAGGACGATGAGCGTGTACCAGCCTGCGATGTGCAGCAGGGCGATGAACGCCGCCATCCCGGCGATCCGCGTCCACTCGGCGCGGCCGAGAGCGGGGCCCGCCCATCGGCGTCGCCGAACCGCGCGTCCCGCACTCGGTTCGGGTACCACGCCGCCTCCCGCCGCCACACTCGGACGTCGCCATCCGGCAACAACGCATAGTAGGCGCAGCATATTTGTAGCTGCAAACCACTCGCAGTGGGGAAGGTGGGGACGCGCCGGTGTTCAGGATTCAAAGGGGACGAGGCCGCCGAGGACAAGATCGAGGACGGCCTTCCGTGCCGTGTCCGCATCCCACTGGTGACCGGCCCGCAGGTGGATGTAGCCCCAGCCGACGGTATTGAAGAGAACCGTCGCGGTCACCGTGGCCGGGACTTCGCGAAGCGAGCCGTCTGCCGCACCGTCACGGAGAAGCCGCTCCAAAGGCTCCGCGAAGACGTCTACCACCAAGGCGTCCGGGCCTGGCCGATGGAAGACCTCGCCGTGCGCCAGAAACATCCCGGCCAGAAGATCGAGATGCCGGTCGGCCGCCTCGCAGATCGCGGTCAGCGCGCTCCGCAGACGCTCGGCACCGGACCCCGAACTCGTCAGGGCCGGCCACATCGCTTTCCGGTACGTCTCTGCGGCCCGAGCCGTCAGCGCCGCGAGGAGCTGATCACGGGTCACCTTGCGCCGGTAGAACGTCGCCCTCGACATTCCGGCGGCCTCGGCGATCCGGTCCAGTGTCGTCTCGGCGAGCCCCCATCGGGCGACGGCGGTTTCCGTGGCGTCGACCAGACGAGGGTCCACTTCGGACTGACCGTGACTCATGCCCGCATGATAGATGCGACACATGCGTCTCAAAGAGCGCGCATCCGTGTCTCTCCCGGTCAGCTGAGAGCCACGGGGTACGCCACCCGCCAAACCGGTTCTACTCCGGGCTCACGGTTCTCGTCGCCCTCAGAGCCCGGCTTCCCCTGTAACGGAAGGGCGCCATCCGCTTGGCAACCGCATCCTGCCCCACACGGCTGTGGCGGCTCCGGTCAGACCGCGTAGCCGAGCAAGGTCATCATCCCGGACTCGGCGTGGTAGACGTTGTGACAGTGGATCATCCAGCGACCCGGGTTGTCGGCGTCGAAGTCGACGTTGAGAGTGCTGTTCGGCAGCACGATCGCGGTGTCCTTGCGGACCCCGGTCGGCACCAGGGCGAACGTGTGGCCGTGCAGGTGCATCGGGTGCCACATCGACGTCCGATTGACGAACGCCAACCGCACTCGCTCCCCCGACTTCACCGGGTACAGGTTCTCCGGGTCGTACTTGCGCCCGTTGATGGCCCAGTCGTACTTCATCATCCCGCCGGTCAGCTCCAGCCGGACCGTCCGATCGGGGCGCCGGTCCTTGAGCCGCACGGCGTCGGCCGGACGCAGATCACCGTATCCAATGATCTTCCGCTGCAGTTCCCGGGGCCGGACGTTCGCCGCCGGGGCGCTGGCGGCCCCGCTGGTCCGGAGCAGGGCACGGGCCACGGCGTTCTTGCCCTCGGCCACCGCGGTCAGTGGGAAGACACCTGATTTGACCGCCACGACGACGTCGTACCGCTCCCCCATGCCGAGCAGTAGCGCGTCCGTCTCGACCGGGCGCACGGGAAGGCCGTCAGTGTGAGTCACGGTCATCCGGTGCTCGCCGAGCGCCACCCGGAAGGCGGTGTCGCCTCCCGCGTTGATGAACCGGATCCGGACACGCTCCCCCGGCTTGGCACGGAAGGTCTCGGGATTCTTGGCCAGCCTGCCGTTGACCAGGAAGTACGGGTAGCGGACGTCTCCGGCGTCACCACCGAGCAGCCTGTTCTCGGCACCCATCAGCATGTGACCGCCCATCCCGGACGGGCCTGGCGACGGGGTTTCATGCCGGCTTCCCATGTCCATGCCGGGCACGCTCGACTGGCCGCCCTCCGCACCCATGCCGCCCATTCCGCGGCGCAGCTCGACGAGAACCCGGTCTGGGCTCCCGGTCACACCGTCCAGCCAGTCGTCGAGGGCCACGACCCACTCGGCGTCATACGACAGAGGTTCCTTGGGATCCTCGACGATCAAGGGCGCATATAGGCCACGGTCGAGTTGGGTGCCGGCATGGGGATGGAACCAGTACGTGCCCGGGTGAGGAGCCACGAACTCGTACACATACTCCGTCCCTGGCTTGATCTCCGGCTGAGTGACGCCTGGGACGCCGTCGGCGTCATTGTGCAGCGCCACGCCGTGCCAGTGCACGGTCGTCCCTGCTGACAGCTGGTTCGACACGCGGGCACGAACGACCTCCCCTGCCTTAACGCGGAGCTCCGAGCCGGGGAGCCGCTGCCCGTACGTCCACGTGCGCACTGTACGCCCGCCCAGGTCGACCTGACCTTCGGCAGGGGTCAGCTGGAAGTCTCGAACGGCACCGCCGGTGCCGCGGCGAGCAGCCTCCAGTTTGCGGACTTGCACATCGTCCGGGGAGATGAAGCCGGGCTTGCGCTTCTCCTCACCGCAGGCGGCAAGGGCCGCGCCGCCGGCCGCAAGGAGTCCGGCGCGCAGGACGGTACGTCGATCGATCATGCGAGCCCCCCGTCATCGGACGCAAGGAGCGAGGTGCTCGGCACCGTGGACTCCCTCCAGAGCTAAATTACTAGACTAGATAGTAGGTTCCGGGAGAGAGAAGGTGGGGCGTCCTCGCGCCGTCACGGCTTCGACCGTGACGCCGCTCCGTCTCCACGCCGACCTTCCCGCGGGCGTCAGGCCTGCCGGAAAACCGAGCATCCACCACTTCGCAGGATCCTGCAGGCACGAAGCCGCGGCGCACTCGTGGGGCGTGCGGCGGGACAGCCGGATCGTGCGCTGCGCGGCGCACAGGTCGTGGGGGGCCGACGAGCCCGCCGGCCCTTCCACCGCATCCCCGCTCCGCCATTATCTACTAATATCATTAGTAGATAATGGCGACCGGGAGGGCTGATGTTCGACGTCATCGTTGTGGGCGCCGGACCGGCGGGGCTCAATGCCGCGCTGACGCTGGGCAGGGCCCGCCGGCAAGTGCTACTGGTCGCCGGTGGTCGCGGCCGTGGAGCGTCGAGCCCGAGGATCCACGGCCTGCTGCCCCATGAGGGAACGCCGTCGGAGGAGCTGCGGCGCCGGGCGTTCAGCGAGCTCACCGGCTACGTCTCCGTGCAGATCAAGCAACGTCATGCGGCTCAGGCCAAGAGCATGTCGGGGCGGTTCGCGGTCACCTTCGCCGACGGAACTCAGGAGATGGGACGGCGTCTGCTTCTCGCGACCGGCGTTGAGGACGTGCTGCCGTCCATTCCAGGGCTCGCCGACCGTTGGGGGCGTGGCGTCGTGCACTGCCCGTACCAGCATGGCTGGGAGCGGCAGAACCTGCCGATCGCCGCGTTGGAGACGGGTGGATTGGGCGTTTCGCTGGCCCTCCACCTGCGGCGTTTCAGTGATGATGTCGTGCTCTGCACGAACCGAGACCACCCGCCCACCTCAGATCAGGCACGCCTTTTGGCCGCTTGGCGTATCCCAGTCATCAACGAGCGGATCTCCCGGCTGGAGGGGGCGCATGGTTCGATCCAGCGAATCGTCTTCTCGGACGGCGCCGTCTTGCCGCGCAGCGTGGTATTCGTCCGGCCGCCGACTCGTCAGCGAAGCGATCTACCAGCTCAACTCGGCTGCGGCTTCCGTGGTGATGGTTCTGTGCAGGTGAACGACCTCGGGCAGACCACACAGCCCGGAGTCTTCGCGGCGGGTGACATGGCCCGCCGGACCACGGCCTCATTGTCGAGTGGCCACCTCCCCCTTGCCGCCGCCGACGGTGTGACCACCGCCATCACCATCGACCAGCAGCTCCTCTATGCGGACTGAGTCGGAGACCTCATGCTCGCTCAGCGGGCGGCTCGTCGCTGCGGCCGTCATCGGCATCACCTTGTCGCTTCTGCTTGGGAGCCAGCCAGAACGCGTCGTGAGCTACGGCTTCAGTCCGAACCTACGAGGGCAGATAGTAGATAAGTGGAGGTTGGACGAAGGCCATGGAAGCTGAACAGATCATCAATGGGGCGGAGGGGCAGTGGCATCACCTCCTCCCTCCTCCAGCGGCCGCCGCGCTGAGCTCTGAGATCCAGCTCCGGGCAGCCCCGCGCCGCCAGGATCGCTGCATCGACCTGGGCGCAGGCGCCGGTGTTCTCTCGGTTCTCCTCTCCACCGAGGTGGCCGAGGTGATCGCGATAGAGCCGTCCAGGATTCTTCGTGTCCGGCTTGAGGCCCGGGCCGCTGAACTGGGTCGCTCCAACATCAGGACCGAAGCAGTCCCGATCGCCGAACTCGTCATGCCGTGGCAAAGCTGTGACCTGGTCATTTCCGGCTTCGCACTCCACCACTGCCTGGACGTCGACAAGCGGGCCATCGTGTCCAGAATCCACCGCTGGCTCCGGCCCGGCGGCCGCCTGGTCATCGGTGACATGATGCCGGACCGCCCAGCCCCGGCCGGTCGCCGCCCACTGCGCTCGCGCGGGACGGATCACCACGCCAGGGGCCGAATCGACCACAGCTCGGGACGGTTCTTCCGGACCACCATGCACGCCTGGCGCGAGATGCCGGCAACCGGGGAGTTCTGGCTCCAAGCCTTCGAAGACGCGGGGTACCGGAGCCTGGGCCACCGGCAGCTGCTGCCCGGCGTCGGCGTGGTGTGGGGTGTCGTCGAGCCGGGCTGACTCCTGGTGGCTCGCCGAACCTTCATTACTATCGACTGTAGTATGTGAGTCGCTCAGTTCGTGGTATCGCGGAAGACGGGTGGATCATGGCCGGACAGCGCCTCGGCGACCTGGAAGCCGCGATCATGGACAGGATGTGGTCCCGCGGCCGTGCGGCCAACGTCCGCGAGGTTCTGGAAGACCTCCAGGAGGAGCGCACCATCGCCTACACCACGGTCATGACCGTGATGGACAATCTCCACAAGAAGGGGTGGCTGCGCCGCGAGCGGGTGGGACGCGCCTACGTCTACGAGGCCGTCGCTTCCCGCGAGGGATACACGGCCAAGCTGATGCGTGAGGCTCTGGCGACCAGCAACAACCAGGCAGCGGCCCTCGTGCACTTCCTTTCCGACCTCTCGCCCGACGAGAGGGAGGCACTCCAGGTGGCACTCAAGGTCGTGCGGCCGCAGGATGCCGGATGAGTGCGGCCGTTGCCCTGCTGGTCTACTCGGTGTTGCTGAGCACCCTCGGGCCGCGGCTTCTGCGTGCTCGTCACTGGGCCGAACGGGCACCTTGGCTGGGCGTCCTCGCCTGGCAGGCGGCAGTCGCCTCCGTCATCGGCGGCATGGTCCTCGCGGAGTTGATGCTGGCCGTTCCGATAGTGCGAGCCCCGCATGGCCTGTCGGACCTGCTCGCGGCGTGCCGGATCATGCTCCGGGTGCACTACGAGGGCGCCCCCCAGCCGGTTGCGGGCTATGCGGGCCTTCTCGTGGCCGGTGGGATCCTGCTTTGGATTTCCGCGCACGTCCTCACCACGTTCGTCACGATCGCGGTCCGGCGCCGAAGGCACGCCAGGACGCTCACCATGGTGGCCCGCCGGCGCCGTGACCTTGAGGCTCTGGTCGTCGAGTACGACCAGCCGCTCGCCTACTGCCTGCCTGGACGACCGCACTATGTCGTCGTCAGTACCGGCGTACTCGATCGCCTCGAAGACGAGCAGGTCTCCGCGGTACTCGCACACGAACGTGCCCATCTCGCAGGCCGTCACGACCTCGCGATCAACATCGCCATCGCGGTCGGACGAGCGTTCCCCGCCGTGCCGCTGCTCCGTGCGGCGAAGACCGAGATTCCTCGGCTGCTGGAAATGCGGGCCGACGACGTGGCTGCCCGCGAACACGATCGCGTCACACTCGCAGCCGCACTGGTGACCGTCGCGGAGGGCCGGGCCCCGACCATGGCTCTCGGCGCGGGCGGGGGGACGGCGCTGCTGCGGGTCCGGCGCCTGCTGGCTCCCCACAATCCACTGACCCGCATCGAGCGCCTCACCGGCAGCGTGGGCATCGCAATGTTCGTGACCCTGCCCCTGGCCCTGGCCGCGAACCCGGCGGTCACCGCGCTCCTCGAACGACACTGCCACTTCCCGGTCTGATACCTGGTCCCAGAGCACGGACGCGCCGCAAGCGTCAAGCTCAGGCCTTTTATCGCCCGGAGCACGCGCTCGAACATGGCAGTCAGCCCTCAATTACTCCTACTGAAAATAGTGGTCGTTCGATCGCCACTCTTGACGATGAGCCGAGTGCAACTCAAGATTGAGACATGAGTGTCTCAGTTCGTGCATCGAGTCGTCTCAATCCGGGGCCTGGCGCCCTGATCGCCGCTGCCGGAGGAGCCTCACTCTTCGCGACCTACTGGGACGACGCCTGGCATACCGACTTCGGTCGCGACAGTGCCCTGATCCCACCTCACGTTGTGCTCTACGGTGCGGTCGCCGTCGCCGGGCTTGTGGTCCTCACCTGGGGTTCGTTCAGCCTGGTGCGCCTGCGTTCGGCGATCGGCGTACTGCGACGGCCTCCGCTGCTGCTGGCGGCGCTCGGCGGCGGATTCACCCTGGCGGCCGCCCCGGCAGACGCCGCATGGCACGCCGCCTACGGCCGGGACGCGGTGCTGTGGAGCCCGCCGCACATGCTGGTGGTGTTCGCCTCGACGACGATGGCCATCGGCGTTCTCGCCGGTGTCCGGCCGACCCGTACCGGACGGGTCGAGGCCGCGTTGTCCGCCCTGGTGCTCGGGAGCCTCACGATGTCGGTGATGGAGTACGAGACCAACGTTCCTCAGTTCAGCGAAGTTCTCTTCCTTCCCGTACTCCTGGCCGCGGCCATGCTTGCCGCCACGATCGTCCGCCGCCTCGTCCCGCACCGGCATGCCATCTTGGGGATGGTCGTCACCTACGCGCTGGCAAGGCTCGTCATCACCGGCGCACTCACGCTGATGGGGCGCAGCGCTCCCGACGTCCCCCTTGCGATCGTCGGGCTCGCGGCGATGGAACTGCCATGGCGTACCAGCCGCGAAAGGTACGCCGCCGGGGCCGCGGGTGTGGCTGCGGCCGCTTGGGCGTCCGCCGCCCTCGGGATCGTGAGCCCGTCCCCAAAGAGCGTCGGCTTCGTGGCCTTCCCCGTCCTGTTGGTGTGGGTGTTGCAACTCGCCGCGCATCGGCTCACCTCACGTACGCGCGGTACGGCTGCCGCGACGCTCATCGGCGTGCTCGTTCTCGTATCCCCTGCCCCGCAAGCCCGCGCCCACGATCCCGGGCAAGGTGAGCCTTTCGCGCCCGTACGGCTCAGTGCCGCCACCGACGGCACAGGCATGACGCGTTTGACCGCGGTCCCCGCAAGACGCTGCGCCGAAATGTCGCCGGTGAAGGTGATGGCACGCCGAGCCGGCCGGCAGATCGCCGGACGACTCATCGCCGCAGGAGATTGCCGTTTCCAGGGAACCCTCCGCCTGCCGCCCGACGGACTGTGGTTCGTCTATGGCGAGTTCTCGACCACGGGAGGCCGCAGCATCGAAACGTGGTTGCCAGTGCACTCGGACCGTTCGGCCACCGTCACCGAGTCCCGCGAGCTCTACCATCCCGCCGGCGGTCACGGCATCACCACAGGCGAGGTCTTCACTAGTGTGATCCTCTACGGACTCGGCCTCTCGCTGCTAGGAACGGCACTGGCGCTGACCAGGCGCCCCTCGGCGGCCTCTGACGCTGGTGAGTGACCGCGGCCCCCGGGCCGAGTCGGCCGACCCCTGGCTCGCCGCCGGCGATGTTGTGTGCTTGCGAAAGAGAAGCCTGCTCGCGGATCATGACAGCGGCGACCACTGCCGGCCATGCGTTGTCGCCGTCCAGGGCCGCGCCGAACATGAGCAGTTTGCCGACGAAGACCGCGGTGGGCGGAGTGCCGAGCAGGGAGATTGCCAGGAGCCGGGAGCGACCTGCCATGGCCCGGCAGGAGTCGAGGTCGTCGTGTCCGGCGGCGATGACCACCGCGAAGGCACCGAGGTCGGTGACGGCGTAGGCCGCCAGATAGAAGAGCAGCGCGGGCTCGGCGAGGTCGGTCCGTCCCGCCACCGCGCCCGGAAGGAGCAGGTAACCGGCCTGGCTGATGGTGGAGTACGCGAGCAGCCGCCGGACGTTGCTCTGCGCGAAGGCGGCAAGGTTGCCCAAGGTCATGATGGCGGCGACGATGACCGCGATGAGGAGAGGCCACGCGTCGACGCTCGGCGGGAGCGCTTCGGCGGCGAAGCGATAGAGGGCGGCGAAGGCTCCGATCTTCGGGACGGTGGTGACGAACGCTGCGACCACCGGGGCGTCCTTGCCGAAGCCCGCGAGGACGTAGCCCTTGGGCGAACGCCAGCGGAAGGCGGCGTCCATCGCCGCGGCGGAGTAAGTCAATCCGGCCAAGACCAGCAGAAGCGCCACCACGGCCCAGACGGGCGTCGTGTCATCCTCCAGCCACCTCCGCCGGGACGGTGAGCTGATCCATCACCCCGACTTCCGCGGCCTGGACCACATCGCCTTGCAGCGTCAGATGAACTACGAGGTCGGCGGGCCAGGATGCGAGTGCCGGTTCGAGCGGGACGTGCAGGACGTCGAGCTTCAGACCGTCCCTGTCGTCCGCCCGGTCGGCCATGGGCAACCCCATCGGAGCGCCATGTGGTGCTCGTGACCGCCGTGGCCCATTCCATGGGCCATGTGCCCAGCGTGTGGGTCGTCCTCGCTCTGCGAGCCGCCATGGTGGCCGGCTTCGTGCACCATCGAGCCGTGGGCGCCATGGTCGTCCGGCTCGGGTGACGCCATATGACCAGGTCCCTCTCCGGACATGTGACCGCCGTGGCCGCCCATCCCCTCATGAACCTCGCCATCACCGGCTTCGGGAGTCCACGGCCCGTTCTCACGCCGGGCGGCGGCGTCTGCCCGCTGCCCCGCGGCGCGAAGGCGAACGACAACGCATAGACGGCTGCGATCACGGCCGCCAGCAGTCCCACCAGGGCAAGCACCGCAATGAACGGATGCATCCGCCCCTCCCCGGACCGACTCCCCTACAGGCAGTAGGAGATCACGCCTGGCGACGATGCCCCCTACCAGTACCCACCTGCAGGAGGCCCGGTCCTCGCGGCCCCCAGCCGGTCACGGCATGCAGCCGGGCATGGCCTGCGCGACGACCACGGCCGACCAAGCGCACGCCGCCACGAACGCCAGGACGGACGTGGCCGTGCCGATTCGGGCCAGGGTGCCGGCGCGCGGCTGTTGCGGCTCAGCAGCGGTCTCCAGCTGGGTGATCCGCATCGCGAGCAGCGCATCGCTCGCCATCGCCGCCGCAGGCACCGACCTCGCCCACGCGGGCCCTTCGGAGACCTTGAGCAGGGAACTGGCGAGGGCGGCGGTGCCGTGTGCGGCGATGGCCGCGCGGTCCGCCGCCAACTCGCGCCCCGCGGTAAAGCGGTGACGCAGCCGAACCAGCCCGGGCACGTAGAAATGCCGAGCGGGGATCGCGCCGGCGAAGAGGGTCTTGAGCGGGTCGCGACCGCGGACGTGGGCGCGCTCGTGTGTAAGGACGGCGGCCAGTTCGCGCTCGGTCAGGGCCTTGAGGAGCCCGGTGCTGACCAGGACGCGGGGCTGCGCGATCCCGTAAGTGAAAGCGAACGGACGGGATGCGGCGACCACGCGGATCTGGGCACCGATCCCGAGCCGCCCGGCCAGCGACTGGAGTTCGGCCGGGACGACCGTCCGGTGCCGGCTGAGATCACGCCCGAAGAGGCATGTGTGCCACAGCGATCGCCCAAGCGACCAGGTACCCGCAAGCAAGCCGGCGACGGTCAACACGAGGATCAGCACACCGGGGATCAGGTCGGAGCGTGAGGTCCACAACGCGGTGGGGCCGTCGTCCCGGATCACCGTCCACACCACCATGGCCAGGCAGCAGACCCCATAGGCGACCACTGCGCGAAGGACCAGCGAGATTCCCACCAGCGCCCAGAAGGAACGGCTGCCCGTGTCCACTGAGCGGCCGATCACGAATCCTCCCCCAACAGCGCCTGGAGCCGCCCCCGGAGCGCCGGATCGGTGGCCGCTCGGTCAAGGAAGTAGCTGACGGCGGCGTCACCGTAGGTCCGCAGGACTCCCTGGACGGCCAGGGCCGCCTCGTCGTCGGCTGCCGGGACGTACGCATGGCCGCGTCCCTTGGACGTCCGGGTCAACGCCCCTTTCTCGGCGAGCCTGCTCATGACGGTGAGCACCGTCGTGTAGGCCAGCGGCGGTTTCCGGTCCTGGTTGAGCGCCTCCAGCGTCTCACGGACGGTCAGCGGCTTCCCCGCGTTCCACAGGACGCCCATGATCTGGGATTCGAGACTTCCAAGCACCACCGGCGTCCCTCCCACGACCTACTACACGCCTGTCGTATCCAACGATACCTTCACAGGCCTCCGACCGCCCCCGTCAGTCAGCCCCGGCGACCACCACCTACTATGCAAATGTAGTATCTACTACAAATGTGTAGTTTACTTACAGGGAGGGAGACACCATGCGCGAAGTGATCATCATCGGTGGCGGCTCCACCGGAATGAACGCGGCACTGGTGCTGGGACGGGTCCGCCGGGACACGCTCCTTGTCGACGCCGGCGAGCCGCGCAACAGCGCATCCGGCGCGGCTCACGGGCTGCTTTCGCGGGACGGGATCCCTCCTGCTGAACTCCGGCGCATCGCCCGCGACGACCTGGCGGAGTATCCGAGCGTCCGACTCCACGAAGGCGCCGTCCTTCAGGCTCGCGCCGCCGATGCCGGTTTCGAGGTAGAACTCTCCGACGGCACCTCCGCATCGGCTCGGCGGCTGCTCTTGGCCACCGGTGTGACCGACGAGCTTCCCCCGATCCCGGGTGTGGCCGGACTCTGGGGACACGGCGTCTACCACTGCCCGTACTGCCATGGCTGGGAGGTGCGCGACCAGACCGTGGTCGTGCTGGGAGGTGACGACCACGCCACACATCTGGCGATCGAACTGGCCCACCTGGGCTGCGAGGTCACGATCTGCCCAAGAGGAGAGCTGGACGAGTCCGAGCAGGTCTGGGCGGCACTGCGCGAGGCGCGCATCAGCGTCGACGAGGACCCCGTCACGAAGATCGACCGACTGGACGGCCAGGGCCTCGCAGTGCAGCAGGCATCCGGCCGGAAACTCGCCTACTGCGCCGCTTTCGTCACTCCAAAGCAGCACCTGAGTGGCGACATGCACGCCCAGTTGGGATGTGCCCTCTTCGAGGACGGCGCCCTCCAGGTCCACGAGCTGGGACAGACCACCGTGCCCGGCGTTTACGCCGCAGGCGACCTGTGCCGTACCGCGGGCATGCCCGCCCCCTTCAGCCAGATCGTGATCACCGCCGCTGAAGGCGCACGCGCCGCCATTGTGATCGACCAGGAACTTCTGCTCACCGACGCCTATTGACCGGACGTCACAGCGGGAAGCTGTAGCCGCGTACAGGGAATCGCCGGCCCCCGAAAACGGCATCGCGTCGGCGGGCGCCACGATGCCCGAGAGTGCGAACATGAGCGTGACCCCGAGTTCACCTCCGGTAAGGCGCCTCATTTCGATGGGCAGCCCCAGGTAGGCCTGGAAGTTCAGGACGTACGAACCGGTCATCGCTACGGAGAAGAGCAGGAAGGCTCGATCGCTGAAGGCGAGCCGCCAGTCCTGGAACAACCCGCCCTCGGCATCCGAGCAGCTGCCACGCCGAGCCGGCAGGCAGCGTGCCTGTGCGCAGCCCAGGACGGCGAAGACGGCTGCCGCGACCAAGCAGGTCACTCGGAAAGTCACGCCGCCGAGCAGCAACCCGGTCAGCGGTCCGATGAGGATCCCCAGCTGGTAGAAGACGTTGAACACCGCGAACGCCTCGACCTTCCGGTCCCCGGCTTCCTGCGCCAGATAGGTACGGACGGCCGGGTTGAACGATGCGCCGGCCAAGCCGGTGAGCGCCGACGCCCCGATGAGCCACGGCAGGCTGGACGCCATCCCGAGCAAGGCGAACCCGACTGTCCGCAGGGCGAGCCCTGCGAGGATCACCGGCTTGTACCCGACCCGGTCGGCCAGACTGCCGCCGACGGGGAGCAGGCCCTGCTGGCGGGTCTTCGCTCAAGGGGACGACGATCGTCGTGCACCGCGTCCAGCGCAGGACTTCCCTCGCGGCCGGATGGACGATTTCATCCGGTTCCCCGGCCGGCACTACGTCGAGCAGCCCGTACTCGGCGCAGTACGAGTCGTTGTAGACCGTGTCGAAGTAGCGCTGCGGCCCGTCCGGGAAGATGGCGACGATCCGGGCATGCCGCGGCTGGGTACGGGCGAGCCAAGATGCGCACAGCGTGACGGCGCCCACGCCCCAGCCGCCCGTCGCGCATCGCTCGGTGGCCAGGCGCCTGCACGCCCACACGCCCACACGGCCAGCCGCAGCTCGGGGAACAACCGACATAGGACACGGGAGATGCCCGCGCTGTGACCGCCGGTGCCGACACTGCACACGAGCGCATCGGACGCTTCGAGCGCAAGAACGCCGGGCTCCTGCGGCGAATCTGCACCGCGGGCCCAGCCACTTGCTGCGCTGCAGCTTGGGGCGCGTCCTCGCCTCGCACGGCGGCGTGCAGCCAGCCCGAATGACTCGGAGCAGGCGTCGTGGGCTGCTTGAATCCAGGAGCCGTTCCGCCGCCATCCACGCCAATGTGCGCTTCGTGCACCACGTGTGTGAGGCCCTCGTGACCAGCGGCAACGTCATCAAGCGGACAAAAGAGCGAGTACGCCAAGGTACTGACAGCGAGCATGCCTCCCATGGCGGCCGGGAGTGATCGTCCCCACCCCCTGAAGACACGCTAAGAGATCACAACATCAACTATATATCACGGTGAGTAATCACTCGACTGCACATCGCTTCCGTCCGGGCCGGGAGGCCACGCCCCCGCAGAGGTGCAGCTCCCAGGGGGCGGCCATCGAAACGACTACATCAACGCCGGTCTAATAGCCCGTTGTTACTGCAGTCTTGCCACGGGGCGCATCCCCGCGAGGGTGACCTGGACGAGTCTTTCCACTGCGGCCGGCGTCGGCAGCCTGCCGGCCGCGCCGAGGGCCTGCAGACAGTAGATCGTCAACTCATCGGCGGGCACGTCGTCGCGCAAGGCACCGGTTGCCGCGGCACCGGTCACCAGTTCTTGGACGAAGGCGTGCAACTGCCGATGGGCTTGGACTGCATGCTCGCCGCGATGCAGGAGCGCGGCCAGGTCACCGTCGTGGCGGTGATGGGTGAGCCGGGCGAACGCCTCAAGGACGGCCTCCAGCCGGCCCATGGCACCGTCGGTCTGTTCCGCGACCTGGGTGAGCCGATGCAGGTGCTCGGTGATGTGGCGTTCGTGCCAGGCCAGCAGGATCGACTCGACGTCCGGGAAGTACTTGTACAGCGTCGCGCGGCCAATGCCCGCTCGCTTGGCGATCTGCGACATCGTGACCGACGCCAGTCCCTGCTCGGCGACCAGCGCAGCTGTGGCCTGCACTGTCGCATCCCGGACGGCCCGCCGGTGCGATTCGATCGACTCGTCCCACAGCTTCGGCACCTCGCAAGAATACACCTCGCCATCATGTAGACACTCGTCTATCATCATATACACTTTGTATCGATAAATTCGCAGGGACTCACACTGAAGGGAAGAATCCATGCCCAACCCATCTGGACACCCGGCCCCCGGCCGGCTGGAAGACCTCTACGACGGCTCACCGCCCTGGGACATCGGCCGGCCACAGCCCGCCTTCCTCGCCCTTGCCGAGACCGGCGCCATCGGCGGCCGGGTCCTGGACGTCGGCTGCGGGCCCGGCGAGCACACCCTGATGGCCGCCGCGCTCGGTCTGGACGCCACAGGCATCGACCTGGCCGCCAACGCGCTGGACACCGCACGCGACAAGGCCCGGCAACGCAGGCTCACCGCCCGGTTCCTCCACCACGACCTACGGCACCTGGACGAACTGGACGAGACCTTCGACACCGTCCTGGACTCGCTGGTCTTCCACTCCCTGAACGGAGCCGACCGCGCCGCCTACCTCAACGGCCTGACCTGCGTCCTGCCACCCGGCGGACGCCTGTTCGTGCTGTGCTTCAGCGACCGCCAGCGCGGCAGGGTGGGCGTGCCCCACCAGCTCAGCCGCGGACAGATCACGGCGTCCTTCACCGGCTGGCAGATCGACGCTCTTCAGCCGACCGTCTGCGCGTCCGATCAGCATCCCGATGGCATCGCAGCCTGGCTGGTCTCCCTCACCCGCACGCCGGCCACCCACCCCAAGGACCAGCGATGACCGTGCTGAGCGCGCAGGCCCACGTCCAGACCCAGCGGGCCGGCCGATACCTGACCCAACTAGGCAAACACAGCCATCAGATGAGCCTGCGGACCTTCCACAAGCCCCACCGTCCGGGCACCCCGCCGAAAGTCCAGAACGCGGAATGGTCCGACACCGACGCGATGATCGACTTCGGCTGGGGACGCTGCACACTCCGCGCCACCGCCACCGAGCTGATCCTTCGCGCGGAGGCCACCGACCAGGAACGCCTCCAGCAGATCCAGAACGGCATCGCCGCCCGCCTGGAACGCATCGGCCGCCGCGACCAACTGACCGTGACCTGGCACCAGGAAACACCCCCGCCGCTCACGTCCAGCCAGACCAGCGCGCCGCCCCGTCAAGAACCACTCCGACGACACTTCACCACCGCCCTGCTGGCGGCCGCCATCGTCCTGGTCATCGCGCTGCACCTCAGCCTGGGTGGAGCACTGCTCGCTGATCAACGCTGGACGAACGGAGCCATCGGCATCGCCATCGTCGCAGCCCTGATGAAAGCCGTCATCCTCGGCCGAGTCGCCCTCCGCCGTCGCAAGGATTCCCAACGGAATCGACTGAACACTACGGCAGACACGCAGTCTGGGCACCGTAGTTGAAGGGCGCCGTACGTTCCGCGCCATCAGAGAACCCTGCCCCGGCTGAGCATCGAACAACAGCCCGCAGCCGGGACCGGCAGGATCGTAGGACGTCCATACGGCGCGGCCAGCCTGTGATGGGCTCACGCCGTAGCACGCGATCTACTCTGGGTTGCGCGGGTAACTCGGGTGTCACCCGCTGGGCGGCCTCGTGGGGGTTGTCGCGGTGGGCAGCCCGATCCCGGCCCACAGCCGATCTCCAGCGCCCGGGGGCGACGCCGTAGCGGGCCGCCGAGCTGGAGCAGCAGCGCGTCGCGTACCAGCGCTGTACCCAGCGCCGCGCCGGATGCTAGTCAGCGCCGGCTCCTCTCGGGCACGGCTGTCTATCAGTGGGGGGTCGGTCGCCCAGCGTCACGGACATGCCCCACACCGGGTCCACGACTTGTTCCGTGCTCTTGGCCGGCGGTTCGGTGCCGTGGTGATACGCCTCGACCTGGGGACAGGTCGTGGTCATCGCGGCAGGGGCCTGGGGCACTGAGCCTGGTGCACGGGACGGACGTCCACCGCCCCGCTTCGAGGGGCGAGGACCTGCCATGGACGGCGAATCGGACATGCCTGGAGCCTGTACAACTACGCCGCGACAGGCGGGATTCGGGTGAGGCACTGATCGGCCATCGCGCGCCAGGAAAGCGCCCACCACGCGTAAGCGCAGGTCAGAGGTCTTACTTGAGTTGTTGACGAGCGAGGCCTCAGACCTGGTTGGGCGATTTCTGGGCGACGCTCTTCCCGCCCGACGCCTTGGCCTCGTGCCTCACCGATGATTCTGTCTATCTGCGGCAGGGCGCGGGTGGGCCGGCAAGCATCGAGAACCGAGTACGCGCAGGCAACGGCATCGAAACTGGCATCGACACGACGAGTCCTCCAGATCGCATGTCTACAGTGTAGATTACAGCTACACCGTAGACCACATTTGTATGAGCGGCACGGAGGGCATGGCGTGACATCTGCAGCAGCCGCGGATCTGGTCCGGAGTCCCGGCGCCAGGCTGCACACGGAAAGGACGGGGCAGGGACCCGCACTGGTGCTCATTCCCGGGGGCGGCGGCGACACGGCGATGTACGGCGATGTCGTCCGGCTGCTGGCAAAGCGGTTCACCGTGATCACGTTCGACCGGCGGGGGAACTCGCGCAGCCCGCTCGACGACGAGTCCGGCTCCGTCGGCGTCGCGGAGCAGGCGGCCGACGTCGTCGCCGTGCTGGACCACTATGGGATCGATCGGGCTTTCGTCTTCGGCAACAGTTCCAGCGCGATCATCACCCTGGAACTGCTCGCCGCGCATGAGGGCCGCCTGCTCGGCGCCGTCGTCCACGAGCCCCCGCTGGTGCAGATCCTTCCCGGCGGCGCCGAACAGCGGCAGTTGGACGAGCTACGCCGGATCGCGGACACGGAAGGGCCGTTGCCGGCATTCGCCGCCTTCGCGGCCATGACCATGCCCACGCCGCCCCGGTCACTCCAGACTCGCCCAGGACGGGTCGTGCTGGCGTCGATGATGCGGGTCATGCTGGCCGTCGGCCGGATGTCGCGGCGGATGACCGGACGCGAGCCGGGCGGGATGCAACGCCTGCTCGGCAACACCGGCATCCTCTTCCGCCGTGAGCTGCCCGCATTCTGTTACGACTACGAACCGGACCTGGCGGCACTCCGCTCGGTGCGGGTGCCGTGGCGGTTGGCCACCGGCCAGGACAGCGTCGGCCGCCTCTACCACCGGCCTGCTCACGTCCTCAGTGAAACACTCGGCATATCCTGCGTGGAATTTCCCGGAGGACATACGGCATACCAGCAACACCCGCAGGCATTCGCCCACCGGTTGACCGAGATTCTGGACCAACTCCACCCATGACAAACGACGATCAAGCCCGCCGACCGCGGCCGGCGGCGCCGATGAAACCGACGCTGAGTCGCGAGTACATCGCCGCCATGGCCCTAGCCCTCGTGGACGACATCGGCCGGGACAAGTTCTCCATGCGCAAACTCGGCGCCGAACTCGGTGTGGACCCGATGGCCGTCTACCGGTACTTCACCGACCAGGAGGCACTCTTCGACGGCATCGCCGAGACGCTGTTCGGCGAGCTCGACGTAGACACCCTGCCCTGGCATGGGTCCTGGCGCGAGCTGGCCGAGCAGTACGCCCGCCGCATGCGGGACACACTGCTCGCACACCCGCACGCGGTCACCATCTTCGCCACCCGCCCGGTCCGCTCACCAGCGGCCATCGACACCGGCAACCGCATGATCGAGCTCATGGCCAAGTCCGGATTCACCCCGGGAACCGCCCTGCAGATCCTGCGCTGCCTGCGGGAATTCACCATGGGCCACGCACTCACCCTCGCCGTGCTCCGGCTCGGCGGCGAGCGGCGCAGCAGAAAGCCGCCACCGGACGCACCGGATTACAACCTTCTCGCCAAAAGCGCCGACGACGCGTGTCCCGACGACCACTTCGACCTCGGCCTCACCGCGATGCTCGACAGCTTCGCCAGACTCACCAGCTGAACGCAGACATCACCGTGCGCAACCGACTACGACGCCTGCTCAACCACCTGAACAGCCCCGCATACAGCCAGTGCTCTCGGATCGCATGCAGGAATTCGGCGGTCTGCGCAGGCGTCCACACCGCCACCCGCGGCCCCCCGTCCACCGCCAATGCTCCATCCGGGCGGTGGCCCACACCACCACCCACGGCAGCCGCGCCACCGACAACTCCACCAGCCACGATCCGACCTAGAAAGGGGGCCGGACAACGGCGGACATGGTGGCCGCCGCCTTCCGCCTGGTGAAGCCGCCACGGCGAATCCGCCGCCGACGGCCGTCCGAACGACCGGCAACTCGACCCGGAACGAGGCACTAGATCCGCCCGTCGCCCTGCGGGGCGATGACGAGGGTGACGCCTGCGGCGCCCGCGCCTTCGGCGTACTCGCCGACGGCGAGTCGCATCAGACCGTTGTGGTTGCCGTATTCTTCGCTGCCGACCAGCACCGACGTGGCGCCGGGCATGTCGTAGGTGAGCTTGGAGGTGCCGTGCTCGCCCTGCTGCCAGACGCGCACCTCGTCCCCTTGGACTTGGATCGTGCCGGGGGTGCGTCCGTCGTGGGAGAGCACTGGGACCACGCGCCGCACCGGACCGCCGTAGCCGCGGAGGATCGTGGTGACCCGGGTTTCCCGCGGCATGACGGCGAAGCGCTCCTCGACCGTGGTGACGCCACCACCGAAGTCGCCGTTGTAGCGGACCGTGAACCTGACGTCGTCGCCGCGCAGCCGTGTCGGAAGTACGACGACGTCCTGGGTCAGGCTCGGTTCGAGCTCGCCGAAGTGGCGCCACCGGCCGGGTCCGACCTCCCACGCCACGCCCATCCCGGTCGTCGGCGGTTTGGGGCCGTCCGGCACTCGATAACTCGGCGAGGCCAGCAACGAGTCGCTCGACCCGAGCTGCGGTGAGTGACCTGAGAAGTGCGCCCGGATGAACCCGGTCGCGTCGTAGTGGTGGTCGCCGGCGGTGTCGATCTCCACAAAGCTGCCACCGGCGTTCGCGAAGACCTTGTGCAGCGGCTCGATGTGCAGCACGTAGCCACCGGTGTCCGCGGGGGCGGGCCGCTCCCTGACGTCCTCGGTCGTGGCGGCGTGTTCGTAGGCGATGGCGAGCATCGACATCGGCAGCAGGTTGTACTGGGAGTGGCTGGAGTAGGACTCGTATCCGAAACTCTGCGCCGGGTCCATCCAGTTCTTGACGACCTGCATCTCCCCGCTCGGACGCACCCAGCGGAACATAGAACGCAACGCGAGGTGCGCACCCCGCTTGAAGTACGCCGCGAGCTCTCTGTCGCCGGTGGCGAGCGCGCGTGCCGCGAAGACCTCGTAGGTCACGCACTGCTCCGCCTCGTTCCACTGGTGGTGTGCCGACCGGCCACCGGCGGGCAGCTCGCCGGTCGGCGACTGCATGAACAGGCTGCTGATGGCCGCGCGACGCAGGGCCTCGGTCAGCTCGGCCCGGTACGGCCCGGTGTAGCCCCGTCCGATGAGGTCTCCGAGCCAGAGGCGGGGGAAGTGGTCGTAGGGCATCGGGCCTTCCAGATAGAGCCCGTAGGAGGTGTCGAAGTGCGCGCCCTGCGCGGCGAAACTCGCCTCGGGGTAGCGATCGGACGCCACCCGCAGACCCATCTTCTGGAAAAGCGCCTCGCCACTCGCGGCGACGATGTTCCAGTTATTGCTCCCGACGGCCGAACGGTAGGTGAGGAACGGCTCGAACCGGCCGATGTCGTGCTTCCAGGACGCCGAGCGCGCCGCGGGTACATGCGGCTCCAGCAGCCGGATCGCATGGGCGAGCATCGGCGCGTAGAAGTCCTCGTGGGAATCCGCGGCAGTGCGCTCGGCGAGTTCCCAGGCCGACCAGTCCAGCGCGAGCGCGGCTGCTTTCAGGAGGTCCTTCCGTCCGGCGTGCGCGACCAGAGTCGCGGCGGCGTGGGCGAAGGCGGGCGTGCTGTACTGGAACTCACGGTTCCGGTAGGGATCGATGATCGCGCCGTCGGCGTCCTGCTTGGTCTTCCAGAAATCCACCTCGCTCGCGATCAGCCGCAGGTAGTCGCCCCGTCGGAGACCGGTGGGCCGGATCCGCTCGCCCGCGGACCGCGACCGGTGGCCGTCGAGTAGCAGCGCCGTCGGGTCCGGCGAGACCAGGATCGGCCCCCAGGTGCTCGAGATCGGGGCATCGGTGAAGGTGACCCGGACCGGCTCCGGATCCGCCGCCGGCTCGAGGACCAGCGCATTGACGACCCAGTTGTTCGCGGGCGAGTCCACGGTGACGTCGATCCTCGTGCCGCCCTCCGGTACGACGAGCGTCGCGGTGAGCTCGGCGAACTGCGCGTGGCTCGGATGCAACACCGGCAGCGGCTCGCCGCCGTCCACCCCTGGCACCTGCAGCCGGGTGAAATGGTCGGCGAACGTCAGGTCGCCGGACAGGACGCGCAGGCGGTAGCGGCCCGGCGCCAGGCTTCCGATCCGGAACGCGCGTGCAGCGGTGCCGAACACGAAGTCGCGCTGCGGAGCATCACCGCCCCGGTCACGGATGCTGAGTCCGGCCGTCGAGACCCAGCCGTATCCCCGCGCCTCGGTGTAGGCCTCAGTTCCCATCCGCGCGTAACCCGGCGCCGGTACTGGCGTCGCGCCGCCGAAGTCCAGACGGAGCGTCCCGGCCGTCGGTCCTTGCGCGGCCCATCCGGGCGCCGCCCAGCCCGGCACCGAGCCTGCCAGTGCCGCCCCCAGCGTCCCCGCGAGAAACGCGCGCCGTCCTGTCTCCATGTCCTCGCTCCTTCGCTGCCCGATCACCGGTCTGTGGTGCAGGTCATTTGGTCCGGATCCTCATCCGGGGTGCCGAGCCGGTCCGGCATCGAGCCGACCACCTCGATCGCCGCCGAGCGGCAGGGCCATCGGCTTGCCGGACAGAGGCGTTGGGACCTCGCCGTCGGCAAGGGCTGTCCGAGGTGTTCAGGCGCCAGGCCGCTGGGTCCGAAGAACCGGCGTCGACGCAGTGGTCCAAGACCACCGGCGGCCGGGCGTTGGCGGAGGACGCCGACAGGCCGGCCACGGTGGCCAGGCGTGCGAGGGCGGTGGTGGCCGTGGTGAGGCGGAACCTGGCACGGGAGTGGCGTCGAACGGGTCCCTCCGAAGGTGGGATGGACTGGTCGAGACCATACGGACACCTCCGAAACGCGTCGCCACGACGGCGGCCTTCGATGGCTTCCTCTAAAGCCGCAGGTGAGCAAGCACCGACGGCCGACGGAGCCCTTCATCACCCTTCTTCAGAAAGCGCTTCCAGAGAGCGCTTTCTGGAGCGTAGGATGACCCATCGGCACCGTCAACCCCGTGTCGGCGCCGCTCGAACCCCTTCGACGCGCGTTGAGCCGGCATCGCGGGCGCGGAGCAGGAACCAGAACCGATCAGCCCGCTCTCCAAAGTCCGTGAGCAGGCTGCGGGCCTGCTCGGGTAGTCCGGGCACGGGTCGGATCGGCGGTAACGCCCACGATGTGCACCCGGCGGGGTCTCGATCTCCCATCACGACCCGCACGTACAAGTGTCCGGCACCTGGAATGACAAGGGGACAGCGCTTACGTAGGGCTTCTAACCCGACGGTCGCGGCTTCGAATCCTGCCGGCGCACCTTCCCTTCCGGCCAGGGGTGCGGTTTCTCGACCAGCCGGAGTTCGTCGCGGTCGACGAGGTGGTCGGCCACCGCGTCCCGCGGTCACGTCACCCCGCCGACGGCGTCGATGTCGCCAAGGCGAATGCGTTGCCGGCCGATGAGGCATGGGTGGTCGGCTTTTGAGATGATCTCAAATGTCGATCAGACATGAATGTCTGTGTGAGGAGTGTCGCCTTTGGAGCCGCTGCGGCAGGACGGTCCGCGCCAGGTGACGGACGCGGACGGGCAGGTGCTTGCGGGCCGGTACCGGTTGACGGAGCTGTTGGGGCGGGGCGGCATGGGCATGGTCTGGCGGGCCCACGACGAGCAGCTCGGCCGTGATGTGGCGGTCAAGGAACTGCGCCTGCCCGAGCAGCTGGACGACGCCGGCCGGCAGACCTGGATGGCCCGGCTGCACCGGGAGGCGCGCGCGGCCGCTCGGCTCAGGCATCCGGGGATCGTGACCGTGCACGACCGCGTCATCGATGAGGACGGGCGCCCCTGGATCGTCATGGAACTGGTGCGCGGGCGTTCTTTGGGCGACCTGTTGGCGGCCGAGGGGCCGCTACCACCCGGCCGGGTCGCGCAGATCGGGCTGCAGATGCTGGAGGCCCTCCACGCGGCGCATCGGGCCGGCATCACCCACCGCGATATCAAGCCCGCGAACGTCCTGCTGGAGGAAGACCGCGTTGTGCTGACCGACTTCGGCATCGCGGCCGTCGAGGGCGATGCGACCCTGACCGCAACGGGCGCGGTCCTGGGCACCCCCGCGTTCATGTCACCGGAGCAGGTACGCGGCGAGGAGACCACGGCTGCCTCCGACCTATGGTCGCTGGGTGCCACGCTCTACACTGCGGTGGAGGGGCGCCCCCCGTTCGAGGGTGCAAGTGCCGGCGCAGTTTTCGTAGCCATCGCCACTCAGGATCCCGCTCCGCCTGTGCACGCTGGTTTCCTCGAACCGGTACTGCGGGCGCTGCTGCTCCGTGATCCGGCGCAACGCCCGACCGCCGATCACCTGCACGTCCAGCTCACCTCGCTCGCCCAGAGTCGGCCACCCGCGCCATCAACCGCCCTCCAACGGCCCGTGCCGCTCCCGCGCCCGGCCCGCTCACGTAAAAGGAAAGTCGTCGGCCTCATCCTGGCCTCGGCGGCCACCGTCTTGACACTCATCCTCGTGGCGGCCGGGGCGGCGTTCGTCGATGACAGGCAGCAGAAGGCCCGGGAAAAGCAGGATGACGCGCGCTACGAGGCGAACAGGAAAACGGTTGAAAGCCTGACGTCAATCCCGGGCAAACTAGTGACTCTCAGAAGATCCTACGATGAGGACGACAAAGCTTATGCGGAGTCAGAACTGTGCGCTGACGCCACCTTCTCCAACCACGAATGCGACGTGGACGGCATGGTCACCGCCGTCATCAACTGGCTACGGACACAGCCTAACGTACGCTCCGCGGCCCTTAACGATTCCGAGACCAAATGCGACGAGAACCCTGGCTGCAGTTTCACGGTCCTGACAAATGGTCCGCCGAAGATCAGCGAAGTCAGCATCTACACCCAATACTTGTCGGAGCCCAATTCATCGATCGTTCTCGGCTTCAAGGTCGGCTAACGCTGTAGGACCTGCGGCCGCGGTCGAACAGACTCACGGTGTCCGACGAGGCCGCCGGGTGTCCGTCGAGTTGGAGTGCAAGGTTCTCCATGGGCGGCGGCGTTCGGGGGGCTCCGCGGCCCCGCGTCCGGCCACCCGGAGCGTGTCGGTGAGTTGAGGCACCACCAGGCCGGAACCCTGCTACCGCTCGTCGCAGTTGCTCGTCGGAGCTTGACCGGCCGGCTATCCAGCCGAAGCGGTCCTTCGACCAGGCTCGTTTCAGGCGGTGGCGTGGCAACCATAGAACCAAGCAGCAGTTACTGCTCACTGCTCTCCTGTACCGCACCCTGCATGCGCTATAAAGCGAACGAACCGTTGACGAGATGGGCCCTCAACGACTCCTGCCAGCATCAAGCCCCTTGCCACAAGGTGACGCAGTGGTGCCCGCTCCCCGGGCATGAGGGCGACGGCCATGGGGTGCCGATCTGCTTCAGGCGCCGCTGATCGAAGAAGATTGCAGGAGGAGAGGCATATCACCTGGGAGGGAACGATGCTGTTCAGGCGGGAGGTCCTTGAGGGGATCGCGGACGGGCGGATCGACCGGGTGTTCCGGGTGTGGGCCGAGCCCCGGGTCCGCGCGGGGAGCACCCAGCGCACCTGGGCGGGGATCATCGTCATCGACTCGGTCACGGCCGTCACCCCCGAGGAGATCACCGAGGAGGACGCCCTGCGTTCGGGCTTCAAAGGCCGCGCGGCGCTGCTCACCGCCCTGTCCAAGAGCACCAAGGAAGGCGGATATCACCGCGTCATGCTCCATCTGGGCGGCCCCGACCCCCGGTCGGAGCTGGCCGGGAACGCCGACCTGACCGACCAGGAACTGGCCGACCTCAAAGCCGCCCTGGACACCATCGACACCCGCAGCCGCCGCGCCCCCTGGACCCGTGAGGTACTCCGCCTCATCGAAGAACACCCCGGCCTGCGCGCCCTGGACCTGGCCGAACACCTGGACCGCGACAAACTCCCTTTCAAGGCCGACGTCCGCCGCCTCAAAGCCCTCGGCCTCACCGAAAGCCTGGAGACCGGTTACCGCCTCTCCCCGCGCGGCATGGCCCTCATGGCCTACCTACGGTCCTTGATCGAATGATCTATCCCAGGTTGACTCCTGCCACCGCGGGCCGAACTCGTCCTCCTCTAGCGGCTCGGAGTAGGACCGCTGGTTGTCGCGGCGACGGTCCAGCAGCTTGATGCCGGAGAGGCACGCGTGTGGGTCAGGAGTCGGTGAGGTGGGCGCGGAGGGCGGCGGCGCCGGATTCGGTGAGCCAGTCGGTGAGGGTGCGCAGTCCAGGGTGGATGACGCGCAGTGCCTCGATGTCGGCGTGCCAGCGGTGACCGGCCTGCCAGCGCTTTCTGGTCTCGGCGATCTCCGGGCTGAGCGCGGCGGCCTCGTCGTCGGTGAGCTGCCGGTACCTGATCGTGATGCCGGTGGCCTCGGTGATCGCGGCGGCGGCCTCGACCGGGGTCGGTTCGTCGCCGGCCAGTTCCAGGGTTCGTCCGGCGAACCGGGCCGAGTCGGCGAACGCCAGCGCGGCGAACTCGGCGACGTCTTCCAGCGCGATGATCTGCATTGGCTCGTGCGGCGGGAACAGGTGCCGGTGCACGCCGTGCGAGATGCCGTCGATGCGGGTCACGCCGGCGCCGAGATAGTTGGTCATGAACCGGACCGGGCGCAGGACGGTGGGAAGCGCGATGTGGTCGCGCAGATATTCCTCGATCAGTGCTTTCCCCCGCGAACCCCGTGACGCGGTCGATGCCGAGGCGACGGTGCTGAACACGATCTGCTCGACCTCGGCTTTGGCCGCGGCGTCGATCAGCACCCGGCCGCGGGCCACTTCGAGATCTGTTTCGGGTCCGGCCGGTCCGAAGGCGACGGGCGGTATGCCGAACACGGCTGCGGCTCCGTCGAGCGCGGGCGGCAGACTCGCCGGATCGTCGAAGTCGCCGCGCACGAGCTGGGCGCCTGCGGCGGCAAGCTCTGCCGCGGCGGGTGCCTTCAGGTCGCGCACCAGAGCTCGGACCTGCCGCCCTCCGGCAAGGAGCCGCCGCGCGGTGGCGCCGCCCTGTTTGCCGGTGGCGCCGGTGACGAGGATCGGGGACTCGGGGTCGGCCGGTTTCGCGGAGGTCATGGTGCCCTTTCCGGAGATCGTGGATACTGACGTGTTCCGGAATGTTCCACCCGTTTCAACATCGCGGACAAGGATTTCGTGACATGACAGCGACACCGGATGCGGCGCCTGCCGGGCGCGCCGATGCCCGCCGTAACCGAGAGATCGTGCTCCGCACGGCGACGCGGGTGTTCGCCGAAGAGGGGCTGGAGGTGTCACTTGGCCGGATCGCGCAACGCGCCGGGGTCGGCGCAGGGACCGTCTACCGGCATTTCCCGAGCAAGGAGATCCTGGTCGAAGCGGTTCTCGCCCGACACGTCGAAGGGTTGGTGGCCGCCGCCGACCGTTGGGCCGCCCGCGCCGCACCCGGTGAGGCCTTGTTCGGATTCCTGCTCGAAGTGATCGAGAAGTCGGCGGGCCGCCAGCACGTCTGCGATGCGCTCACCGCCGACCGAGGCTGGCCGCGCGCCGTGCTGGCCGCCGCGGCGCAGCGGTTCCGCGAGGCTCTGGAGCGCCTGCTCTGCGACGCGAAGCAGGCCGGCGCGATACGCGCCGACGTTCGGTCCGACGATCTGTCCGCGCTGGCCGTCGGTGGTGCTGCACTGCGTTCGGCACACCGGGACCGGGCACGCGGTACAGGTCTGGTGCGGCTTCTGCTGGACGGATTGCGACCCCGGACTGTCACGGAAGACCACATATTCCGTGACACCACTTCTCCACGTCACGAAACCACCGTCCTGAGGTACTGCGCGGAATGCGGCGCACGGCTGCGTGTCCGTGCCACTGGGCGTCCAGCCCGCTACTGCGGTCCCACCTGCCGCCAGCGCGCCCACAGGCGCCGTCCCATCGCCTAGCCGGTCCCGTTCTGTCGTACGTGTGCACAGGAGCGCGGCGGCGGCCGCGCTCAAGGGGCCTGCCGCCCACTGGTGCTCTGGCTGACGTTCCGTCCGAGGCGCAGCGCGGAGACGAGGAAGAAGACGCCGCCGAGCAGGGCGTAGCCGGCCACATTGGCCAAAGAAGCTCCTGCGCTCGACGCCATGACGAAGAACGAGGCGCCGGCCAGCACGGAGATCGCGCCGCTGGCGATCATCGCCCACTGACCCCCCAATCGGCGCCGCCGGGTGGCCACGACGAGCTGCACGATGCCGGCCACGACGGCCCACGCCCCCCAGACTCGCAGGACGGCCGGGATTCCGGAGGTGAGGGCGGCGGCGAGTCCGACGGCGGTGAGGGTGCTGATCGCGATGTTGACGTAGAGACCTGGGGCGGACCCGTTCGCGGATCCGCCCGCCGCGTCGACCCGCGCGGAGCGGGCATCGACGACGGCGGCGGCCACGTCGAACGCCGGGTACAGCACGATCAGTACCGCGGTCGGCAGGTTGATGCTCGACGCGGTCGGGAACAGCAGGGCCGCCCAGACGAGGGCGAACCCGAAACGCACAAAGTAGAGCCGCCGAAGTGTCGCCGCGACTCCGGTCGCAGCCGGGGCGGTGGTGGTCATGACAGATTCCCTTCATTTGCGACGATCTCCTCGACGAGCCCGAGCTCACGGCGCCCTTGCCACGCAGCAGCAGGTCGCGCTGCCACCGGCTGGTGGCGTCTCGGCCCTGCATGGCATCGTCAAACAGAAAGACCGTTCTCTCTTGTAGGGCCGAGCTTGGCAGACGTCGTCGCTGATTGCAAGACCGATCGTTCTTTCTGCTACGGTCGACTCATGGCGACACCGATCCGCCCCGCGCACGACGGCCAGAACAACGGCTCGGGGAGGCAGGGGCGGTCCGAGGCCCGAGAACGACTGTTGGCCACGGCCAGCGCGCTGTTCTACCGCGAGGGGATCCGTGCGGTCGGGGTCGAGCGGATCCTCGCCGAGGCCCCGGCCACGCGAGCGACGTTCTACCGGCACTTCCCCTCGAAGGAAGATCTCGTACTCGCCTACCTGCGCGGCGTTGACGCCCACATCCGCTCCCACACGCAGGCCGCCATCGAAGCCGCGCCGTCGCCGGCCGACGCGCTGCGCACGATCGGCACCGCCGTCGCCGACGACCTGGCCAGACCAGAGTTCCGCGGATGTGCCTTCCTCAATGCCGCGAACGAGTACCCCGACCCCAACGACGCGGTGCGGCAGGTGGTCCTCGATCACCGAGCCTGGTACATGACGACGCTCACGGAACTGTTCGCGCAGGTCTTCGGGGACTCACCCCGCCGCGGCAAACCACAGCACGCCGCAAGGCACTTCGTCATGATGCGCGACGGCGCCATGACCGGCGCCCACCTCGATGGCGTCGAGAGCGTCGGCGCCGCGTTCCAACGCGGCGTCGAGGGCCTGCTCACCGTCCTGCACTGAGCACGCGCCCCCACGGCAGCCGACGTCTGCCCGGCCGCTGGACCGGCGACAGTGCCCAGCACGAGCGCCCCCGCACCGACGATCTGCCCACGTCCGGACGCCCTCCATGGATCGGTTCTCAACACCGGCTCATGACCGTGTCCTCGCCCAGCCGAGCCCTTCGGCCGTACAGCGCCGTCAGGTGGCGGGCCAGGGCGAGTGCGCCGAGCAACGCCACGAGCGCGCACACGCCCCACCATCCGACCCGTCCGTAGGCACATGCCCCGAGCCAGGAGCCGGCGCTGCCGCCGAGGTAGGCGCAGGTCATGTAGGCGGTGTTGACCCTGCTCCGGGCCTCCGGACGCAGGGCGTAGTTTCGCACCTGGTTGGCGACCATCCCGGACTGCATGGCGACGTCGAGCAGCAGCGAACCCAGCACCAGGGCCGCCATGCCCGGGGCCCCGCCCAGACCGCCGGCCGCGAGAATGACCGCCGAGGCGATGACGCCGAGCATGCAGACGAGGTTGACCGCGTCGGGCCCCCGCCGGTCCGCCTGGCGTCCCGCGACCGGCGTGCAGAGCATGGTCCCGGCGTTGACCAGGGCGAGCGCCCCGACCGCTCGGGTGCTCAGGTCGTACGCGGGACCGGTCAGCAGGAGCGCGACGCCCGTCCAGGCCGCCGAGAATCCGGCGAAGATCGTGCCCTGGTAGAAGCACGAGCGCCGGAGCTCCGGCTCGGAGCGCAGCAGGCTCAGCGGCTGGGCCAGCAGCGCCGGATACCGCTGCCGCGACGATGGGGACGTCGCCGGCAACGCGCGGGCCAAGAACACGGCGAGGATCAGGGCGAGTGCCGCGGCCGTCAGATACGGCGCCCTCCATCCCAGCTGCTCACCGAGGGTCCCGCCCACGGTGCGCGAGAGCAGCATGCCGCCGATCGAACCGCTCAGCAGGGTTCCGCTGACCACCCCGCGACGGTTTTCGGCCACCAGGCCGGCCGCCATCGGACCGATGATCGGGGCGACCACGGTCGTGACACCGACGAGGGCATTCGCGCCGACCAGCGGCATGAGCCCGGGCGCGGCGCTCGCGGTGAGCAGCCCGAGCCCGGTGAGGCCGAGCAGGGCGACGATCAAGCGGCGGTGCGGAAGCCGGTCGCCGAGCGGCACGAGCAGGAAGATCCCGGCCGCGTAGCCGAACTGTGTCGCGGTCACCACCAGAGCCGCCGAGTCGGGGGTGATGTGCAGGCCGGAGGCGACCGAGGGGCTGATGGCCTGCGGAAAGTAGACGTTGCCCACGGCCACCCCGCACGTGAGGGCCAGGAGCAGGATCACCCCGCGGCCCACGTGGGGCTTGGGCGTGTCCAGGTCACCGGGCGTGTTCGGTCCGCCGGCGACGTGGACGACCTGGCCGGAGACGAGCCCGGCCGCGGCGCCGGTTCTGCGTGCCGTGCCCGTGGCGGCCGCCGTACGTTGCCCATGGGCAGTGTGCGTCATGTGGTGAAGTCCACGGCACGGCAAATGCCCTGCCAATCGATGTAGCATATGGCTTAATGATCAGCTTTGTCCTGGGCGTCGAGGACCTCGCCGACACCCGGTTCGCCGTCTCGCCCCTGCACGAGACCGTGCTCAGCTTGCGGGTGCTGCGCGATCCTGGCCTGTCCGCGTTGCACCTGCCATGGCGCAGGTCCGTTCTCCCGCGGCTCGGCGCGCTCGACCCCGGCCTGCTGATGTCCCTGGTCGGACGGCGTCACACCCTTCCCGACTTCCTGACCCCGCGGCCCATGAGCTTCGCCCCGGCGTTCGACGATGAACTGGCCGCCGCCCGCCGTGCATCGCCCGGCCTGGTTCGCCGCGACCTGCTGGCCGCACACGCACCGGACCCGCTTCCCGAAGCTCTGCGGGACGCCGTCGATCCCGATGACGAGCCCGTCGTCAGGCTCCGCGATACGGTCTGTGAGCTCTTGCGCCGGTACTGGGAACTCGCCATCGAGCCGGCCTGGCCGCAGATGCGACTCGTGCTGGAAGCCGACATGACCTACCGTGCGCGGCAACTGGCCGTCGGCGGCGCCCGCCTGCTCTTCGCCGACATGCATCCGAACCTGCGATGGCACGACGGAGTGCTGCACATCGACAAGATGATCGGCAGGCACCGCGTCACGGCGGCCGGCCGAGGGCTGCTGCTGGTGCCGTCGGTGTTCGCGCACAAGCCCGCACCTCCGGTCAGCCCGGACGAACCACCGATGCTCGCCTACCCCAGCCGTGCGGTCGCGACGCTCTGGGCGCCGAGTCCGGCCGCTGACGCGACCGCTCTCGCCTCGCTCATCGGCGCACCCAGAGCCGGGCTGCTCCATCTCCTCGCCGAGCCGCTCCCAACGGTGGAGATCGCCCGCCGTCTCCGGGTGACCCCGAGTGCGGTGTCCCAGCACCTGCGGGTGCTGTACGCCACGGGCCTGGTCACCCGGGCTCGCGACGGACGGCACGTCCTGTACCGCCGCAGCTCTCTCGGCGACCGGCTGACCGACCGGCGCCGGCCCGCCCAGATCACGAGCCTGTGACACCCGAGGCCGTCAGCCCACGGACGAAGCCGTCGACGAGTTCAGCCAGGTGCCAGGGCTGGTCTTCGGGGACGAAGCCGTAGCTGTCGTCGATCGGGGCGAGCGTGGCATGCGGCAGGATCGCGGCCAGCCGCCGGGCGTGCTCGAAGGGGAACACGCGGTCCTCCGTGGCCCAGGCGAGGAGCACGGGCCGATCGAAGGAGCGCAGGCGCGCGGCCGCGCGCAGCGTGTCGGCCGTGTCGACCGCGCGCAGGAAGCGCGCCGTATCGCGCCGGATCGCGCGGCTGTGCTGCGCCGGCCGCAACCAGCCGTCGACGATGTGATCCGGGATCGGCCGCTTGGCCAGCAGTCCCAAGGCCACCGGCAGGCGCCGCGCCGACCGTAGCCGGAGCGCCTGGACGGCGAGGTACACGGTGCCCGGCATCCACGCGGCGTACTGCAACGGGCGGAACCACGGCGGCAGGAAGTTCTCGAACGCGTCACACGGCGTCAGGACGAGCCGCCCGAGCCGTGCGGGGTGTTCGACGGCGATCATCTGCGCGATCGCCCCGCCGGTGTCGTTGGCCACCAGAGTGACGTCGCGAAGCCCGAGCGCGTCGATGAATGCGGCGACGATCCGCGCAACGCCCCGCGGGCTGAGATCGACGTTCGCACCGACCGGGGCGGTATGCCCGCCGAGCGGCCAGTCCGGGACGAGGCAGCGGTACGAGCCATGAAGCCCGTCCGCGACATTGCGCCACAGAGTGCCGTTGGTCAGCAGACCATGGATGAACACGATGGGAGGGCCCTGCCCCAGTTCCCGGTAGCCGATGGTGACGTCGTCGAGCCGCAACTCCCGGTATGGGGCGTCCTCGAAAGCGCTCATCTCGGCCTCCGCGCCGCTCGGACGCCGGCGCGCCGCCTGGCCTCTAGGCGCAGCGCGATGAACAGCGTGTCGCCGCTTCGCGCCCACGGCTCGACGGTCCCGCGCACCTCGGAGAGGACGGCGGACAGCGGCCGGGCGAAGGTCTCCCGGAACGCGACCGGCCCGACGCCCACGGCGCGGGACAGCGGTTGGGCGAAAGCGTGGTCCGGCTGTAGCCACGGCTCGGGCTGGTCGGTCACCCCGTCGGCGTCGGCCGGTGCTCGCCGGCTCTCGGCGAACGCCTCCACGAATCTCCGTCCGCGCTCGTCGGCGTCGGCCCCGACGGATCGTGGGTCGCCTTCGATCACCGTCCATCACCTCAGCTCAGACTCTGAGTCTGTAAAAGACTAAGAGTCTCTCACTATGCTTACGGTCTGTGAGCGATGTCAAGTCTGGAAGACGAGAGAGATACGCCGCCCTCACGAGAGCGGCGGTGCTGGAGGCGGCCAAGGAGCTCTTCGCCGCCGAGGGGTTCGAAGCCACCTCGGTGGACGACATCGCGCGGCGGTCCGAGACCAGCAAGGGCGCTGTCTACCACCACTTCAGCGACAAGCGCGAGATCTTCGCCGAGGTTTTCAGGACCACTCAGACGGCGGTCATACGGGCCGCGATCGGATCGGTCGCGGACTCCGACAGCCCGTGGGACCAGGTGGAGGAGGCGACCCGCGCGTTCCTGCGCGGCTACGCCGTCGACCGTCAGGCTCGTGCCCTGCTCCGCCAGGCCGTCGAAGTCCTGGGCTGGAACCGCGTTCGCGCCATCGACGAGGAGACCTCACTGCCGCTCCTGCGCACGGCTCTTGAAGACCTCATGCGGACCGGCGCGGCCCTTGAACTCTCGCTCGATGCCGCTACGGAGATCCTTTTCTCGCTGTACTGCAACGCCGTCCTGTTCATCGCGGCGGATGATTCCGACGCCGCGGCCACTTCGCGCGACGTCGAGACGGTGATCTTCGCTCTGCTGCGCGGGCTGAGGACCCCCGAATCCGACGCCGGGTCCCAACTCGGCTGAGACGCCGGACTCCTTGAGGATTGCCCCGCCACTACAGGCGGTCACGGGTCGCGTCGCCGCCAGGAACCCCGACATAGGATCGCCGCATGGCTGAGGATCAACAACTCCCCCGATACCGCGTTCTCACCGGCCCCGACGACGATTCTTTCTGCTGGCGGGTCAGCGAAGCACTCGATCTCGGGTACGCGTTGCACGGTGCCCCATCCCTCACATTCAACGGCGACCGGGTCATCGTCGCCCAAGCCCTTGTCCGCAACGAGGGCTGACCGCCTCCGGGGCCGGCGCCCGCCACGCCGCCGTGCGGTCAGTCGAGGCCCGCGTAGACCCACTGGAAGGTGGAGTGACAGGCCAAGGAGTCGGTGCGCTGCGCGGTGAGCTGGATGAACCGGGCCTCATGTGGCGGAGCGCCGGTGACTTCTTGGTCTTTGCTCCCCGCTGTGATCGTGCCGTGCGCGATGGGCCTGTTGTCGGCCAGCAGCGACCAGTCCACTGCGGCCGAGCAATCCCGAACCTCTTCCTGGATGAACTCCGCCGCCTCCAGGCGGAACCCCCCTCGAAACTCTGTGCGGTCGTCGATGTCCTCCCGCTCGAACCGCGTCTGGATGACACCTGACGCGGGGAGGCTCCATTTGAAGCCGGTCGGCGGACAGGGACCGGAGTCACTGAAGCAGATTGACTGCTTCATTTCTTCGGGTGCATCGCCAGACGCGTAGTCCAGTCCCTCGGTCGGGTCGGAGTTGACGATGAAGTAGGCGAGCACGCCGCTTATCACCAGGACCAGGAGCACACATCCTGTGCCGGACGAGCTCTCGGGTGCGACACCGCAGTGGTATGGATCGCTTCGCCCGGCCACGTGTCCTCCCGAGGTTCTGCCATCCTTTCATTCTGACTAACACAGCCGGTGGCAACAGAGCCAGCGTTTCAAGTGTGCTGATGCCCCAGGTGGCTTGAGCTTCTGCCCCGGACCGCGGCGTCGACCCGGCGTTCGGCGGGGCCTGCCTGACCGTCCCTTCGCGCTCAGGATTCGTGGCACTCCGCGCTGATCGGAGCCATGGCCATCTCGACCTCGAGCATGTTGAACTCGTCCGACTCGCCCATCTTCTTCAGGCGCGGCCCCGCCGATTTCACCGCGTCGTCACCGGTATAGCGGGACGCGACGTCGCCCAGATCCTTCAGCGAATCGAACATGCCCTTGTTCGAGAACGGATGCGGCCGCGTGTACTCCGACCGGAAGTGCTTGTAGGCCGAGCACAGGTCGTCCAGGTCGGTCGGTCCCGTGTCGGCGCACCCCGCCACCAGCGCCGCCGGCAGGAGAACGGCGGCCGCTGTGAGCACGCGCATGCTCTTCACCGGTCGTCCCTCCCCGCGATGTCGACGTCGGCCAGGTCCCTGTCCTGTCCCGACTCGATATGCGCCGACATCTGCGGCGGGACGTGCCGTGAGTTGTCGTCCATGTGTGCCCCCAATTCCCCGTCGGAGAAGCACGACTTTGGACAACGCGGACGGAAGCCGCAACGGCCCGTCCGGCCCCGGACTCGCCTCTTCCGGACTTTCGCAGGTCGCAGGCAGGACCGGGGTGCATCGGGCGAACGGAATCAACCGCCCTGTGGCTCACCTGAGCCACAGTCGGAACCTGAGGAGGAATCGCGCGGGCACGGTCGAGGCCGACAACCCGCAGGTCCGCAGCCGGGCTCCTGCTCGGACACGGTGTGCGCGCTCCTAGCCCGGGTGGGAACGCGGGTGCCGCCCGGTGATGATGGCACGCACACGCGAACAGAGCGGGGGAGTGAATGAAGGACGCGAACACCGGACGGATCGAGGATGGCTGGAAGAACCTCGAATACGACGACTCCCCGGCGACTGATTCCCAGATATCTGGTTCTTCGGCGCCCCTTTCACCGCAGCCGGCCCTCCCGAAGCCTGTTCGGACGCCGGGTCGCCGTATCCGTACCGTGCTGGTCGTCGCCGACGAATGGTTCCCGGCACGCGGTGGCCTCAGCGCCCTGAACCGCTACCTGTGCCGGGCCCTGGCCGACGCCAGTGTCGACGTGTTCTGCCTGGTCCCTGCCCTGACCGACGACGAACGCCGCGATATGGAGGACGCTGGGGTGCGTCCGATCATCGCGCTGCGGGCGCCTGGCATGACGGAGCGCGAGGCGCTGGTCCGCAGGCCGGTGCTGCCGGACGGCGTCAAGCCCGACTTGGTCGTGGGCCACGGCCGGGTGACCGGGCCCGTTGCGAAGGCGCTCGCCGAGGACCTCTTCGGAGGAGCCCCGCGCATCCATCTCGTCCATATGTCTCCCGAGGAGATCGAGTGGCACAAGCTCGACGGCGACAGCGAGGCGGGCACCAGGGCCGCGGAGCGGACGGCCGTCGAACTCGGACTCGCCGCCGGTGCGGCCGCGGCGGTTCCGGTCGGACCGCGCCTGTACGAGTGGATCGTGCGCGACCTGGACGACGGCGGCACCCCGGTCGTCCCGCTCGACCCCGGCTTCGACCAGGTCGGCCCGGACGAACGCGCGGTGCCGAAAGGCGACCGGCGACCGCTGATCATGATCATGGGGCGGATGGGCGACGTCCGTCTCAAGGGCGTCGAGCTCGCCGCCAGGGCGGTCGGGCACGCCCGCCGATACGCTCCGGACGCCGGCGACTGGGAGCTTCTCGTGCGCGGTACCCCTGCCGAGACCGAGGCCGAGACGCGCAAGAAGGTCGTCGGCTGGATCGGCCACCGTACGGCGCGCGTGATGGTCCAGGCGTTCGATCCGGGCATCGACGCGGTCCGGCGGGACCTGCGCCGGGCGAGCCTGTTGCTCATGCCGTCGCTCGTCGAAGGGTACGGGCTGGTCGGTCACGAGGCGATCACCATGGGGACCCCTGCCCTTGTCAGCGAGCACAGCGGCCTGGGCATGCTTCTGACCGAGCTGGCACCCCGCGAGAGCAGGAGCATCGTGGTGCCGGTCCGCGACACGCCCAAGGACGCCGCCGTGTGGGGTCACCGCATCGCCGCGGAGCTGCGCGACCGTCCGGCGTCGTTCGCGAGGGCCGCCGCCCTCCGGCGGCACCTCGCCGCCCGCTGGACCTGGGCGGACGCCGTCGAGCGGATCCTGTCGGCGCTTTGACCGGTCAGCCGCCGCCGGTGAGCCGCGCGGATGCTCGGCCGGAGCCCGCACGACCTGGGGTGACCGTGCAGGCTCCGGAACAGCTCACGGTCAGCGGCGGCTCTCCTCCCGCGTCTCCTTCGTCCACCACTCGTACGCCCTGACGCCCGCGTAGCCGAGCCCGATGAACGGGATGACGAAGATCATCCACGGAAACTCCCAGGTGCCGCTCGTCTGGGCGGCGACGAAGAAACCGTAACCGGCGAACAGCACGCCGGCGGCCCCCATCCGCATGCGGTCCTTCACGGACATCCCCGGCATGAACGCGGCGCCGATCAGGACGAATCCGGAGAGGACCGAGAAGATCTCGTACTTGGACCAGGTCATAGAAGCCCCTGCCTTTCTTCGGTGGATGCGGCGGGGGGCGTGCGTGCGTCACATGGGAGCCGTCGACACAGAGGCATCGACACAGAGGTGAGGCGCTCCCCCGGAAAGCGGTCAGTTCCCGCCGAGCCCCGGGAAAAGATGATCGAACGGGCCGTTGCCGTGCGCGGCCACGATGGACAGGTAGAGGCCGCCCGCCCAAAGAAAGACCGTGTACTCGCCGGGGTTCAACTGCCACCGGTTCCGCGACCACTCCAGGTGCGCGGTGCCCTGCTGCTCGCCACGGAAGCGCATCATCGCGGTGGCGGTGCCGTCGCCGACCGAGACACTGCCGGCGTCCACCTTGTCGATCTCCTTGCGATACGACTCCGGAGCCCGCTCGAACGCCGCAGAGATCTTCTGCGCGCAGTTCTCCTGGCCTGGCTGAGCCAGTTCGCACCAGGCCTCCGCGTTTCCGGACCTTTCGGCCTTCTTCAGCGACTCGAAGGTCTTGCGCGCACCCGACGCGCCTTCGGTGAACACCACGCGCGTGTCGATCCCTGAACCGGCGGCGACGGTGCCGTACAGGCCGAAGCCGAGAACGAGCAGGAGCACGGCCCCGACGCCCACGACGGCGAGCATCGGCAAGGCGAACGAACGCGATCCGTTGCGGATGACGAGCGAACTGTTGATCAGGCTCGTCCCGTTGATGCCGACGCTGTTCCCCGCCACCGAGAACAGGTCGCGGCCCGCGATACGGCCGTTCTTCACGCGAGCGTTCCCGCCCATGTTGAGCGAAACTCCGGGGCGGGATTCCTCGAAGTCCGGCGGTCTGGTGTGCTCCATGACGATTCCCCCTTGAACGGACGGCCCGCCCCTGGGGAGCGGGACGGGACGGGTCAACGCGACTGACGCGCGGTCGTGGGGCGAGTGGCGCCGCGTTCGCTCTTCGACAGCAGCAGGCCCAGCGCGGCCGGATCGAGGACGGTGATGCGGCCCCGGCCCGTCTTGACGATCCCGTCCCGGCGCAGCGAGTGCAGCGCGCGTACCAGCGAGGCGCGCGACATTCCGAGAAGGTCGGCGATCTCGCGCTGGAGGCGCGGCAGGGAGGATTCGGCCGCGCCGCTCCGCCGGTCCTGGTCGAGCAGCCGGGCGAGCCGCGTGAGCGGCGCCTCCTCACCGATGCCGCGCTGCAGGTCGGCGTCCCGGAGCCGTTGGACGGCCACGCGCAGCAGCACCCGGCCCAGCCCGTCGTACCGCCGCACGGCCCGGTCGAACGCCTCGTGCGAGAGCGCCAGGACGTTGCCCGCGTCCACGGTGACGACCGTCGCCGAGTGGGGCCCGCCGTCCACCAGCGACATCTCGCCGACGATGTCGCCGGGCCCGCGGTGCGCGAGCCAGACCTCGCCCTGTCCGGTCCGGCGCACGACGCGCGCGTGCACCGACCTGAGGATGAGGACGGCATCGCTACGGCGATCCTGGACGCACAGTTCGGTGCCCGCCCGGCAGGCCCGTAGCCGTCCCGTCTCAGAAAGGGCATTGCGCCACTCGGCGCGCAGCTGGCTCCAGAAGTCGTCCACCGGCCCCCTGTCCGGCCGGGGCCCGCGCCGCATCGGACCGCGGGTAGCAGGCCTCGCGGGCCGCCGCACAGGAAGGACGTGCGGCGCTACGCCGTTGTGTGCTTTCAAGCTCTCTTCGATACGCATCTCTATCCCGCCGTTCCGGACGCCTTGGACACGGATAGCGCCGCCTCGTCCATGGGTCGCTCACTGCGCATGTCCCCTGGAATGCCCCGGCCTGGCGGGGCGATGGCCGGCTGGCACCGGACCGGCCGAGCGTGTGACGCATCGGCCGGCCCGGCCGTCTTCGGCCGGTGGCCGGCCCCCGCGGTCAGAAGATGATGAAGATCATCCGGAAACGGCCGCCCCGGAAGAGGTAGCGGACGTACAGGGCGGAGAGCCCCGTGAGGAGGAGTCCGATGAACCCTGCTCCGACGGCTCCGCCGGCGAAGACGCCGATGCTCCCCAGCAGGAAGAGCGCGGTCACGCCCAGCCACCACCAGAAGTAGAAACCGATGTAGGTCGTCTTCGGGTGGGCCATCGGCACAGGCTGCCGGTAAGCGCCCGGCTGCGGGCGAGGAGGACTCGGCTGCGGGGGAGCTTCCGAGGTCGGCCTTCTGTTGGAGGTGTCGCCCGGCCCGCCGTCGGCGCGCCGGTACGGGACATTCTGCTCGGACATGGTCGGCTCCCTGTCTGGGGTGGTGCGGGGAAGCCACACCAGGGTTACCGAAGGCTCCTCCGAGCACGTACAAAGCTGGACAACTCTGGAATGCGCTAAAACTGCCCGCCGCCGCCGCTTATGAACTCGGCCAATTTGTCGGATTTGCGACGCGAGTTTCCAACGGGGAGGGAGTGGCTGACAATTGTTCCGTTGAACCGCCGTCAGTGCTGTAGCGCGAGGACGGCCAAGACGACGATCCCGATAACCAGGATCACCGCGAGGAGGGCGAAGCCACTGCCGCCTATGTCGATGGCGACCTTGCGATGGGAGTCGCGTCCGGCCACCTGGAACGTCCCGCCGCGTGCCCCGTCGGCGTACAGGTGCACGCCGTTGCTCTGGGAAGGCGCGGCGGCGCGGGCCCGTTCGACCGCGGCGGACAGGGAGCGTGCGAAGGCCGCATCGCGTTCGACGGCCTGCCGGAGCAGGTCGCGCATCCACGCGTCGTTCCCCGGATTCGCGGCGAACGCCTCGAACGCCGGGAGCCGGCCGTTCAGCCGGAACCACCGCCGCACCAGGTCGTGGAGCTCGGTGGGGCGCGCCACGGCCGCCGGGTCCAGGATGGCCGTGGCGAGGACCTCGACCGCGTCGGACGCAAGCTTCTCCGCCGGCATGCTCATCTCCTCTGCCTAGTTCCCGGCGCCGGTCGGACAGACGCTGGGCTGTCCGTTCGCGGGGAGGAGCTGCGCGTCCCCCCAGACCGCCCGGTAGTCGCCGCCGTACTCGGTGCCGTTCTTCGATGTGATCAGGGTGACCCGAAGGTAGAGGGTCGTGTAGGCCGAGATGTCCTGGTCGAACTCGGCCGGCTTGCCGGGGCTCGCGGTCTTGCGGCCGATCACCCGCTGCTCGTCCCCGAGCAGGACGAACTCGACGCTCGCCTTCGGGTCCTCGTCGTCAGGCATCCCGGCCAGCGCCATGAACCGCTGGTACCTCGTGGTGGGGGTGAGGGTGATGAGGTGGGCCAAGCCGATCGTGGACACCGGCTGATAGATGCTGCGGGAGCACTGCCTTCCAGTGATGCGGGCGCCGGCCTGGACGAACGCCCCCGCCGCGCGCCTGATCTGCTCCTCGGGCAGGTCGCGCAGAAAGACCGGTGTGACCGCGGTGGCGGGCGGGCTCGTCCGATCGGCTCCGGGTTCCGGGCTTGTCGGCCGGTAGAACCGCCCGCCGGGCACATCCGTCGACACGTGCGCGACCAGCAGGCCGTTGACCGCCATGATGAGCGCCGCGCCCACGACGGCGCTCAACCCGCCCGCGTTCAGGGTGAAGCTGCGGTTGTTGGTCATGTACGCGTCCCGCGTGGCCGCCTGCGCGTTGACGGTCCCGCGGCCGGCCGGTTGCCATGCGCCGCGCAGGACGATCATCGTGGTCAGCATCAGGGCGGCGGCGAACCCGCCCCAGACCCAGTCGCCGCCGAAGATCCGCCCTGCCGCACCGGCGGCCGCGCAGGCCAGCAGGATCAGCAGGATCCTCAGCAGCGCACGCCGCGCCCGGCCGCCTCCGGGCTCGCCCATGGACGCCTCCACTTCCGCGCCCTTGCCCGCGCGGGCCCTTGTCGTCATAGGTACAGGTCCCTCCCCGAGATGGAGGTATCGGAGATCTGCGCGTTCCCGCCGATGTTGATATGGACCCCATTGGTCTGCCGCGGCTCACCGGTGGGGTGGTCGGCGGCCGCAGTGCGGTGGTCGGCGGGTTCGCTGCGGTGGTCGGCGGGTTCGCTGCGGTGGTCGGCGGGTTCGCTGCGGTGGTCGGCGGGCGCGGTGCCCTGTGCGGCCAGCCTCGCCGCGAGTCCGTCCTCGGCCGGCAGGTGAAGCCAGGCCTCCAGCGTCGATTCCTTGACCTTCACGACGGTGGGGTGGAAGCCGGACGGGTCGAAGTCTTCATAGCCGTACCGGACCACGGCCTTGTGGATGTCTTCGGAGAGCAGATAGGCGACCGGACCGCGCGCCTCGGCGAGCGACGCCTTCAGGGTGCCGGCCTCGTTCAGCCGGAACGTCTCATCGATGCTGGCGCCGACGAAGCCCTGGTCGTCCTTGAACGTCTGCCCGATGTGGATCGCGACGCGCAGGCGCGGACGACCCGGACCGGCGGGGGCCGTCTCGGGCAACTGCAGCAGCCGGGACACGATGACCTTCGGGGGCACCGGGTCCGGCACCGACAGCGGCCAGAGCATGAGGAGGCCGTCGCCGCGGTCTCCGCGAACGCACCGAGACCACTCGGGGCCGAGCGTCCGTTCCAGCCAGGCGTACATCTCCTTCCGCGCGCGGCGCTTTTCCATGTCGTTGCGAGACGCGCTGCCCTCCATATCGGCGACCACGATGACCGCGATCTGCGAGTACTCGGTCATGACCGGGCAACCTCCCGTTTGTGTTGCGCTGTGTCCCGTGTCGGCCCCGGCGTCGCGGGGCGCTCCTCGAAAGACGTCCGAAACGCCTTCATCTTGGTCTTCTCCGGCAGCGAGCGGCCAAGGCTCGGCGGAAAGGATGTGCCCCGGCTCTGGCCAGGACTCGTCAATTTCCACCCGCCTTCGAGAAGCCGCAGGCCAGTCAATTGATCACTGATCTTGGAATGGCCGGCCCGGAGAAGGAGCGACCGGTCCGGACGACCGGATTACCCGCGGGTATGGCGCACCTGCGCCATTCAGCGCCCGCCTTCCTCCGGCGTCTTCCAGAATCCGGGCGACCTCGGGCGGGCTGACCGAGCCGGTCGGGACGCTAGTGAGCCTCCGCCCGGACCAGGTCCGTGACCGGGTAGCGCATCGCCTCGAACATCGCGAGGGACTCCGCGCGGCACGTGCGGGCGCGTCCCAGGTTCCCGGCCTTCCGGTGGGCCGCGGCGAGATCCCGGAGGACATGCGCGGTCCAGAAGCGGTCGCCGAGCAGCCGGTCGAGCTCCAGCGACCGTTCGAACCGCACGATCGCCTGCTCCAGACGGCCCAGCCGCTGCTCGATCCGCCCCAGCGAACGGAGCGCGTCGGCCTCGCCCTCCGCGTAGCCGATCCGCCGGTAGAGGCCGAGCGCCCGGCGGCCCAGCGGCAGCGCCTCGTCATGGAAACCGAGCCGTTCCCGCTGCTTGGTGACCTGGATCATCCCGTCCGCACGGGCGAGTGGATCGCCGACCGCGGCGGACGCGCTCAGTGCCCGTTCCGCATGCGCGAGCGCCTCGGCGTTGCTCCCGAGGGAGTCGTACAGGCGGGTGAGCGACAGGTGAGTCTGGAACACGCCCCTCGCGTCGTCGATGCTCTCGCACTCCGCCAGCGACGTCCGCAGCAGCGGCAGCGCGTCCTCCTGCCGTCCCAGCCGGTTCAGGCCGTCGCCGAGCAGCCGCATCGACGTGGCCTGGACGGCACGGTCCCCGGCGCGTCGCGCGGCGTCCAGCCCGATCCGGTGCAACGCCACCCGCTCGGTGTGCCGCCCGCTACGGCGCAGGAAGACGGTCGCGGCCCAGGCGAGCCGCCAGACGTGCTGGTCGAAGCCCGCGGCGGCGGCCTGGTTCATCGCCGCCTGCAGCGCGGGCATCTCGACGGCGAACCACGCCATCGCTTCCGGCCGGTCGCGGAGCACGGGGCCCGGCCGCCCGGGTCCCGCGGGGGGCAGGTCGGCCTCGCGGCATGGCTCGATCGTCCGGGCCGCCCGAATCGCCGTGCCCAGGTAGTAGTCGAGGACGCGCCCGGTCGCGCTCCTGCCCTCCTCCGGAGCGCCGCGCCGTGCCAGGTCGCGAGCGAACTCCCGCAGCAGGTCGTGCGCGGAGAACCGGCCGATGACCTGCTCGGTGAGCAGGTTGGCGCGGGTCAGGGCTTCGAGCTCGGCGGTGGGCGGCGCGTCGGCGTCCAGCAGCGCGCGGCAGGCGTGCGCGTCGATGTCGGGGTAGGCGCCGCCGATCAGGCGGAACAGCCGTGCCGCCCGCTCGGGGAGCAGCGTGTAGGAGGCGCGGAACACCGTGCGCGGGTCGAGGTCGGCGGGGCCCTCCCCCAGCGCGCCGAGCCGATCGGGCGCCTCGCGCAACCGGGAGACGAGTGCGGAGAGCCGCCAGTCCGGGCGGTCCGCCGCCCGGGCCGCGACCATGCTGAGCGCGAGCGGCAGCCCCGCGCACAGCCCGATGAGCTCGTCCGCGGCGCCCGCCTCGGCGGCGACCCGCTCCGCGCCGAGCCACCTCCGCAGCAGGTCGCGCGCCTCCCGCCGCGGCAGCACCGGCAGGGTGACGCGATGCGCGCCCTCCCGGACGACCAGGCCGTCGAGCCGGTCCCGGCTGGTGACGATCACCAGGCAGCGGCCGGCGCCGGGCAGCAGCGGCCGGACCTGGTCGGACGACCTCGCGTCGTCCAGCACGACCAGCATCTTCCGGTCGGCCAGCAGGGTGCGGTAGAGCGCGCTCTTGCCGTCCAGGTCGTCCGGAATCGACTCCGGGGCCGCGCCCAGAGCGTGCAGGAACCGATGCAGCGCCTCGCCCGGGTCGAGCGGTCCCTCCGGCTCGAAACCGTGCAGGTCGACGTGGAGTTGGCCGTCCGGGTAGCGCTCCTTCAGCTGGTGCGCCCACCACAGGGCCAACGTGGTCTTCCCGACCCCGGGCGCTCCATCGATGGCGACGATGACCGTCGCCACGCCGCCGGGCTTGTCCAGGAGGTGCGCAAGCCGGTCGAGTTCGGCGCCGCGCCCGGCGAACCGTTCCGTCACGCACGGGAGCTGGCGCGGTGCGGGACGCACGGCACTGCGCGCTCCGCGCTGCGGCGCCACCTCTATGGCGTCTCGCAGCGTGCTCAGCCGGCGTTGCAACTCGGCGCCCGCGCCCAGCGCGGTGAGCAACTGATCGAAGACCGCTGTGGACGGCAGCGTCGTGCCGTTCAGGTAGGCGTAGAGGCTGCTCCGGGAGACATTGATCCGCCGGGCCAGGTCCGCGCGGTCCACCGCCCGCCCCTGCCGGTGCTCCCAGTCGATGAGGAGGAGGGCCAGCTGCTTGACCAGATCGCGCCGCATCGCCACAGGATCATCGGCGTGCCCGTGGGAGAACATATCCCTCCGTACGCTCGTCACCTCACAGCGGGAAACAGCGTATTTTCGGCCGACTTGGGGAAACACCGTGCCATTACGGGGTCCGCTGGCCGGATCAGGCCCGAGGCAGCGGCGCCCGCCGACTTCTCGTTCGCGGACCCCGACGGCGGGGGGACGCTATGAGGATGGCGGTGGCCGGGGGAACCGGCTGGGTCGGAAGGCTGGTGGTCGAGCGGGCGCGGGAGCGGGGCCACGAGGTTGTGGTGATCTCCCGGTCGAGCGGCGTCGACCTGATGACGGGGGACGGTCTCGACGACGCGCTGCGGGGTGTGGACGTCGTGATCGACGTGGCGAACGTGACGACGCTCAGCCGCAAGGCGTCGGTGGCGTTCTTCGAGCGCGAGACGCGCAACCTGCTCGCGGCGGAGGAGCGGGCGGGCGTGGGCCACCATGTGGTCCTGTCGATCGTCGGGATCGACCGGGTCGGCTCGGGCTACTACATCGGCAAGCGCCGCCAGGAGGAGCTGGCGCTGGCCGGCCCGATCCCGGTGACGCTCCTGCGGGCGACGCAGTTCCACGAGTTCGCGGCGCAGATGCTCGACAGGGTGCCCGGCCCGGTGAAGGTGGCGCCGTTGATGTTGAGCCGGCCGGTCGCGGCCTCCGAGGTCGCCGCCGAGCTGGTACGCCTGGCCGAGGGCCCCGCCCAGGGCCGGGCGACCGAGCTGGCAGGCCCCGAAGTGCTGAAGATGGCGTCGATGATGCGGCGCCTTGCCAAAGGCAAACTGGTGCTGACGGTGCCCGTCGGCAAGGCGATGGCGAACGGTGGCGCGCTGCCGGTCGGCGAGTTCCGCAGCGGGGAGATCACCTTCGAGGAGTGGGCGGCGTCGCGATAGCGAGCTTCTTCCCTGCGGAACCCGACCGGCCCGGCCGTCTCGGCGCGGTGCGGCGGCGGCGGTCTCAGGCGAGCGCGGACCCGAGGAAGTCGATCGAACGGCGGATCTCGGGCAGCGCGTCGACGGGTGCCAGGTTGAGGTGCCCGTGCGGCAGGCCCCGCGCGGTCATGGTCTCGACGGGGATGCCGCACTCTCGGAGCTGGCGGGCGAACAGCTCCCCGGACGGGCGCAGTTCGTCGATCTCGCTCAGCACGATGAAGGTGCGGGGCAGTCCGCCGACGGCGCCGTTGCCGGGCATGGCGTGGGCCGGGATGCCCGACACGCGTCCCACATAGCCGTGTGTCAGGGACAGGACGGTCTCGGCGGTGAACCGCAGCCGTTCCGGCAGGGACACGAGGTCGTCGATGAGGCCGCCGGGGGGCGCGGGCACGGGGAAATGCAGGAAGGGATAGGCGAGCAGGAGCGCCGAGGGCAGGGTGTCCGCTTCGTCCCGGGCCCGGGCGGCGGCTCCGGCGGCGAGGTTCCCGCCGGCACTGCAGCCTCCGATCGCCAGGCGCCTCGGATCGGCGCCGAGTTCCGCGGCGGCCCCGGTGAACCACCGCCACGCGGCGTGGACGTCGTCGAGCGGCACCGGATAGCGGCTGGCCCCGGCGGCGAGCCGGTACTCGACGGAGGCGACGACCGCGCCCGGGCGGGCGGCCAGCTCGGCGGCCACGACATGCGCCTCCGGCATGTCCAGGTCGCCTCGGGCCCAGCCGCCGCCGTGCAGCCACAGCAGCCCGGGACAGGGGGACGCGGCGCCGTCCGGACGGTAGAGGCGGATGCGGATCGGACCCCGCGGGCCGTCGATCGCCGTCTCCTCGATCTTCACTTCGGGCATCCGGTACCCGGCCGTCACATCCTGGAGGGCCGCGTGCAGCGGCACGTCGGCGGTGACCGAGCCGAGTCTCGCGCGGACGACGGGATCGATCGGCATGATCTCCCTTCCGGGGTGGGAAAGAGGGCCTCCCCGCCGGGGGCTCAGGCGCCGCGGAGCCGGTCGAGCCGGGTCCGGATGCCGGCGAAGTGCGCGCTCATCGCCGCCTCGACGGCCGCCCGGTCCTGCTCGATCACGGCGGTGTAGATGTCGCGGTGCTTGCGGGCGACGTACTCGGGGCTCTCGTCGGGGGTGCCCAGGTCGTCGCTGAGCTGGTAGTAGACCTGCCAGAACGCGCCGAGCAGCCGGCCGACCAGCGGATTGCCGAGCGGGCGGTACAGCAGGTCGTGGAACCGCCGGTCGGTCTCGGGCGCGACCGCGCCGACCAGCGACTCGGCCTCCATCTGCTCGACCACCTCGCGGACCGGCCCGAGCAGCTCCTCCAGGGCGCCGCCGTGCCGGTCGATCAGGCGGGAGGCGAGCCCGTTCTCCAGGACCTCGCGGATCTCGGTGAGGTGGGCGAGGTGGTTCGGCTCGTCCTGCGGGGAGATCCGGCTGTGGAAGGCCAGCTCGTCGACCAGGCCGCTGAGCGACATCTGGCCGACGAACATGCCGAAGCCGTGGCGGATGTCGACGATGCCGACCGCCTGGAGCGCCTTCAGCGCCTCGCGCACCGAGTTGCGCCCGGTGTCGAGCTCCTCCATGAGCTCGGTCTCGGTCGGCAGCGGGTCCCCGGCGGCCAGTCCGCGCCGGACGATGATCTCTTTGACCGCCTCCTGCACCTCCAGTGCCCGGCTCGGGCGCCGTCTCCGGGCGGGAGCGGGCGTGGCGGGCGCGGCGGGGCCGCGGCGATCGTCTCGCAGCGTCACGGGGGTTCTCCTGCTCATCAGCTCTTGACTTCGCGCCGAACGGACTTCTAATGTCCAACGCTAGCAGGTTATAGGACGTGGGACGTCCTCCCTCCGATTCCACCCCGAGCCCGGCCGCACCCATCAGGAGACACCGTGAGTGCCCGTCGCCCACCCCTCAGCCGCCGTGACTTCCTGCGCTACAGCGGGACGTTGAGCGCTGCGGCCGTTATCTCCAGCACGATCGCCGCCTGCAGCGGACCCGCCTCGACCGGCTCGGCCGGCGCCGGCGGCGACAGCGACCTCGTCACCGTGGTCATCGGCTACGGCAACGACCAGACCTGGGACCCGAGCATGACCGCGTCGGCCTTCGCGATGGCCGGCAACAACCACATCTACGAGGGGCTGGTGGACACCGACCCCATCACCCGCGCGCCGTACCCTGCGCTGGCCACCGCGCTCCCGGCCGACACCTCGGCCACCACGTGGAAGTTCACGCTGCGGCAGGGCGCCAAGTGGCACGACGGGAAGCCGGTCACGGTGGACGACGTGCTGTTCTCCTTCGACCGCGCGCTCGACCCCTCGACCCTGGCCTCCTCCTTCTTCCGGAGCTGGCTGAAGGAGGTCCGCAAGGTCGACGACACCAGCGTCGAGCTCGTCTTCAAGTTCCCCTTCCCGGACGCGCTGCCGCGGCTGACCATCGCCAAGATCATGCCCAAGCACGTCTTCGGCGCCCCGGGCGCCTGGGACGCGGCGAAGAACGGCAAGGCGGTCGGCTCCGGGCCGTACAAGATGACCGCGCACCACCCGAAGTCCAACACCACCTTCGAGGCGTTCGCCGGCTACAACGGCCCGCGCAAGCCGGCGATCAAGAAGATGAACTGGCTGTCCATCGTGGAGGCCTCCGCCCGCGTCGCGAAGATCTCCGGCGGCGGCGCCGAGGCCCAGATCGCCGACAACGTGCCGTACGCCAACATCGACCAGCTGAGCAAGCAGGGGCTGACCGTGAGCGGCGGCAAGGGCATGAACCACATGTTCCTGATGTTCAACACCGCCCAGAAGCCGTTCGACGACGTGCGGGTCCGCCAGGCCCTGTTCTACGCGATCGACACGCAGAAGATGATCGACGTCGCGCTGAAGGGGCACGGCGCCCCGGCCACCAGCTTCCTCAACCAGGAGAACCCGTCGTACGCCAAGGCCAAGACGGTCTACGAGTACAACCCGGACAAGGCCAAATCGCTCCTCGCCGAGGCGGGCGTCAAGAACCTGTCGGTGAACCTCATGGCGGTCAACGTGAGCTGGGTCGCCGACTGCCTGCCGACGATCGCCAACTCCTGGAACGCGATCGGTGTGAAGACCTCGCTGGAGCCGCAGGACACCAGCGCGCTGTTCACGAAGATGGACCAGTCGCAGTCGTACCAGGTGGTCGCGGCCGCCTCGAACCCCAACCAGTTCGGCCTCGACGCCGACCTGATCCTGCGGTACAACTACACGCCCGGCGGCACCTGGATGAAGTACACCAAGTGGGACAAGAGCTCGCAGGCCAAGTCGCTCTTCGAGCAGATGGACAAGGCCATCCAGGAGCCGGACCGCGACAAGAAGCTGGCGCTCGTGCACCGGTACATCGACGTCATCGCCGAGCAGGCCGTGCTCTACCCGGTCGTGCACACCGAGTTGATGACCGCGTGGAACCCCAAGAAGCTCACCGGGGTCCGGGCGCAGGCCTACCCCGGGGTCACCCTGCTCCAGGCGAAGCGGGTCTGACCGCGCGCCGCATCCGCGACCGGCGTCCGGACGCCCGCGTCCGGACGAGCCCTCTCGACGCCCCTTCCAGGCGTCCCGCCCGACTCCCAGGAGGCCTCCGTGGCATCGATCGCCAGAATGCTGGTGCGCCGCGTCCTCATACTCGTACCGCTGCTGCTGGGCGTCGTCCTGTTCGTGTTCATCGTCATGCGGTTCTCCGACAACAAGCCGGAGTACGCCTACTTCCAGGGCGCCAACCCCACCCAAGCGCAGATCCACCAGTTCCAGGTGGAGAACGGGCTGCTCGACCCGCTGCCGCTGCGCTACATCCGGTTCGTCGGCGACCTTCTCCACGGTGACATGGGGACGAGCGCGCTGACGAAGGCGCCGGTGCGCACCTCGATCAGCACGGCGATGCCGCTGACGCTCCAGCTCACCGCGTTCGGCGTGCTGATCGCGATCGGGCTGGCCGTGGTGTTCGGCGTGACCGCGGCGCTCTTCCGGGACCGCTGGCCGGACCAGCTCGTCCGGCTGGTGTCGCTGGTCGGCGTGGCCGCGCCGGCGTTCTGGCTGGCGCTGCTGATGATCCAGTACCTGGCGGTCGACCGCGGCTGGTTCCCCACCAGCGGCTACGTCAACCCGGCCGACTCGCCGGGCGGCTGGCTGCGCTCGCTCACCCTGCCGGCGCTGGCGCTGTCACTGCCGGTGGCCGCGTACCTCACCCGGATCATCCGCACCTCGATGGTGGAGGAGCTCGACAAGGACTACGTGCGCACGGCGATCGGCAGCGGGCTGCCGCCGATCGTCGTGGTCGGCCGCAACGTGCTGCGCAACGCGCTGATCACCCCGCTCACCGTCCTCGGCCTGCGGATCGGCTACCTGCTCGGCGGCGCGGTCGTGATCGAGACGATCTTCGCGCTGCCCGGCATGGGCCAGCTCATGATCAACGCGGTGCGCAACGGCGACCCGGCCGTCGTCCAGGGCGTCGTGCTCACCATCGCGACCGGGTTCGTCGTGGTCAACCTCGTCATCGACCTGCTCTACCTCCTGGTCAACCCCCGGCTGAGGAGCGCCGCCTGATGCGCCGCGGACTTGCGGAAAGACTGTCGAGCCGACGCGTCGGCTTCCGCCGGCTCGGCCCGGCCGCCTGGGTCTCCCTGGGCATCATCGTCGTGATCGCGATCGCCGCGGTGCTCGCGCCGGTGCTGGCGCCGCACTCGCCGTACGTACAGGAGGCCGCGGGCGGCGGCCCGAGCCCGTCCCACTGGATGGGCCTGGACAGCGCCAACCGCGACATCTTCTCGCGCCTGCTGTACGGGGCGCGCTGGTCCCTCGTCATCGGCCTCGGCGCCACCTCCGTCGCCCTGGCGTGCGGGGCCGTCGTCGGCGCCGTCGCCGCGACCTCGCCCCGGTGGGCGGACGAGACGATCATGCGGGTGCTGGACGTGATCCTGGCCTTCCCCGGCATCGCGCTGGCCGCCGTGCTGGTCGCGGTGTTCGGCGGCGGCATCCCGGTGCTGGTGCTGGCGATCGCCTTCCTCAACACCCCGGCCGTGGCCCGCGTCGTCCGCGCGAACGTGCTGTCCCAGTACGGGGAGGACTACGTCGCCGCCGAGCGGGTCATCGGCGCCCGCGCGCCGCACATCCTGAGCCGGCACGTGGCGATCAACTGCGCCGCCCCGGTGCTGGTGTTCTGCACGGTGATGGTGGCCGACGCGATCGTCTTCGAGGCGTCCCTGTCCTTCATCGGCGCCGGCGTGCGCCCGCCCGACCCCTCGTGGGGCAGCGTCATCGCCGACGGCCGGAGCCTGGTGCTCCTCGGCGGCTGGTGGGGCACCGTCTTCCCCGGCCTGCTGATCCTGGTCACGGTCCTCGCCCTCAACATCCTCGCCGAGCGGATCTCCGACGCGTGGGCCGCGCCCGCCGAACGGGGCGCCGGGCGTTCCGAGCGCGCGGAGCCGAAGCCCGGCGGGGACGACACGGCCCCGGACGCGCCGGCCACCGGCCGGGTGACCGAGCTGCCCGGCCTCGCGGAGGCCGCCCGGCGCCTGGCGGAGCGGGCCCGTCCGCTTCCCGAGGGCCGCCCGGCCCTCAGCGTGGAGAACCTCACCATCGGCTTCGAAGGCCGCCACGACGGCGTGAACGTCGTCGACGGAGTCACCTTCGAGGTCCGCCCGGGCGAGGTGCTCGGGCTGGTCGGCGAGTCCGGCTGCGGCAAGTCGCTGACCGCGCTGACCATCATGGGCCTGCAGCCGCGCGGCGCCCGCGTCGGCGGCCAGGTGCGGTTCGCCGGCAAGGACCTGCTGCGGTTGCCGCGGTCCGCGCGGCGGCGGCTGCTGGGCCACGAGATGGCGATGATCTACCAGGACGCGCTGTCCTCGCTGAACCCGGCGATGACCATCAGGGCCCAGCTCAAGCAGGTCGTCCGGCGCGGCGGGCGGCGCAGCCCGGCGGAGCTGCTGGAGCTGGTCGGGCTCGACCCCGGCCGCACGCTCTCGTCCTACCCGCACGAGCTGTCCGGCGGCCAGCGCCAGCGCGTCCTCATCGCGATGGCCCTCTCCCGCGACCCCAAGCTGATCATCGCGGACGAGCCGACCACCGCGCTCGACGTCACCGTGCAGGCCCAGGTGATCGAGCTGCTGCTGCGGCTGCGCGCCGAGCTGGACTTCGCGCTGATCCTCGTCTCGCACGACCTGGCCCTGGTCGCCGACGTGACCGACCGCGTCGCGGTGATGTACGGCGGCCGGATCGTGGAGACCGGGGTGACGTCCGCGCTGGTGGGCGCGCCCGCGCACCACTACGCCCGCGGCCTGCTGGGCTCGGTGCTGTCGATGGAGTCCGGAGCCGAGCGGCTGGCCCAGATCCGCGGTGTGGTGCCCTCCCCCGCCGACTTCCCGTCCGGCTGCCGGTTCGCCGACCGGTGCCCGGCCGCGACCGGGATCTGCCGCACCCGGACGCCCGCGCTGGAGGGGCGGGAGGACCGGCACGCGGTGGCCTGCCACCACCCGGCGGCCGACATCACCGCTCCCGCGCCCGCCGGCGCGGCCCTCGCGCCGGCCGACCCCCCGGAGGCATCATGACGACGAACGCGCTGGTCGAGCTGGCGGACGTGCACGTCGTCCACAAGGCGCGCTCCGGCGGCCTGCTCGCCCGCGACCGCGTGTACGCGCTCACCGGGGCGGACCTCACCGTGGCGCCCGGCGAGACCGTCGGCATCGTCGGCGAGTCGGGCTGCGGGAAGTCCACGCTGGCCAAGGTCCTGGTCGGGCTCCAGCGCCCGACCGCGGGCGCGGTCCGGTTCGAGGGCCGGGACGTCTGGGCGATGCCGGGCGGCGAGCGCCGCACCGCCATCGGCACGAACGTCGGCATGGTCTTCCAGGACCCGTCCACCGCGCTGAATCGCAGGCTGCCGGTCCGGCAGGTGCTGCGCGACCCGCTCGACGTCCACCGCGCCGGCACCCGGGACGAGCGCGACGAGCGGGTCCGCGAGCTGCTCGACCTGGTCGGGCTGCCCGCGAGCACCGCCGACCTGCTGCCCGGGCAGCTGTCCGGCGGGCAGCGCCAGCGCGTCGCGATCGCCCGCGCGCTCGCGCTGCGGCCGCGGCTGCTGGTCGCCGACGAGCCGACCAGCGCGCTGGACGTGTCGGTCCGCGCGCAGATCCTCAACCTGCTGGAGGACCTGAAGCGGCGGTTCGGGCTGGCGATGGTGTTCGTCTCGCACGACATCCAGACGGTGCGCCGGATGAGCGACCGGGTCGTGACGATGTACCTCGGGCGGATCGTGGAGCAGTCCGCGGCCGAGGCGGTCCCGGACGCCGCGCGCCACCCCTACACCCGGGCGCTGTTCTCCGCCACGCCCGGCCTGCTCTCCCCCATCGACCCGATCCCCCTGGCCGGCCCGGTGCCGTCCGCGACCCGCCCGCCCAGCGGCTGCCCCTTCCGCACCCGGTGCTGGAAGGCCGACGACCGCTGCGCCGCCGAGATGCCCGCGGCGGAGCGGGACGATGACGGCCTCTTCCGCTGCCATCACCCGGTCCGCGCCGGTGCGACGGACCGCGAACTGATCCACCAAGCACAGGAGCGTTCATGACCAACGCGGTACCGCTGTCCGGCGTCGTCCCCCCGGTGTGCACCCCGCTCACCCCCGACCGGGAGGTGGACACCGCGTCGCTGACCCGGCTGGTCGACCATCTGCTCGCCGGCGGGGTGCACGGGCTGTTCGTGCTCGGTTCCTCGTCGGAGACCGCGTTCCTGCCCGACCGGCACCGCAGGACCGCCCTGGACACCGTGCTCGGCCATGTCGCGGGACGGGTGCCGGTGCTGGCCGGAGTGATCGACATGACCGCGCCCCGGGTCGCCGACCACGCGCGCGCGGCGGCCGAGGCGGGCGCGGACGCCGTCGTGGCCACCGCGCCGTTCTACACCCGCACCCATCCCGCCGAGATCGCCGTCCACTTCCGGACGGTCGCGGAGGCCGCGGACGTTCCGCTGTACGCCTACGACCTGCCGGTGTCGGTGCACAGCAAGCTCACCGCGGACCTGCTGCTGGACCTGGCCGCCGAGGGCGTGCTCGCGGGCCTCAAGGACTCCAGCGGTGACGAGGCCGGTCTCCGCGAGGTGATCATCGGCCGCCGCGACCGCGGCCTGCGGTCGTTCGCGGTGCTGACCGGCTCGGAGCTCACCGTCGACGCGGCCCTCTGGATGGGCGCGGACGGCGTCGTCCCCGGCCTCGGCAACGTGGACCCGCACGGCTATGTCCGGCTCTACGAGGCCGCCGCGCGCGGCGACTGGGAGACCGCGCGCGCCGAGCAGGAGCGCCTGTTCCGCCTCTTCCGGCTGGTGCACGTCGGCGGCCCGCACATGGGCCGCAGCTCCTCGGCGCTCGGCGCCTTCAAGGCCGCGCTCTTCCTGCGCGGCGTCATCGACCATCCGACGACCGCCCTCCCGCAGATCCCGCTCGACGACGACGACATCTCCCGCGTCAAGACCTACCTCTCCGAAGCCGCCCTCATCTGACCCACGAACGGCGTGGAATCCGCCGGGCACCCCCCTTCGATTGCGAGGCCGGCATGGCCCCCTTCAGCATGTCCCTGCGCCGGACGACCGCCGCCGCGGCGGCGGTCGTCACCGCGCTCGCGTGCACCGCCACCGGCACGGCGGCGGAAGCGTCCCCGACCGCACCGGAGTTCTCCGAACAGGTGATCTTCGCCCAGCGCACCGAGGGCTACTTCTGCTTCCGCATTCCCGCGATCGTCAAGGCACTCGACGGCACCCTGCTCGCCTTCGCCGAAGGGCGAGTGAACGGCTGCGGCGACGCCGGCGACATCGACCTGGTGCTGCGGCGCTCCACCGACGGCGGCCGCACATGGGGGCCGCTCCAGGTCGTGCTGCCCGGCGACGGCGACACCCGCGGCAACCCCGCCCCCGTCGTGGACCGCCGCACCGGCCGGATCGTCCTCGTGACGACCTACAACCCCGGCGCCGACGACACCGTCCGGCACCCGTTCGTGCAGTACAGCGACGACGAAGGCGCCACCTGGTCGGCGGCGCGCGAGCTCACCGACCAGATCGTCAAGCCGGAGTGGAACTCCTGGTACGCCACCGGGCCCGGGCACGCCATCCAGTTGCGGCACGGCCCGCACGCGGGGCGCCTCATCCTCCCGGCCAACCACGAGGGCGACGGCGGCGCCCCCAAGGGCGGACCACAGGGCGGCCACCTCAACTACAGCGACGACGGCGGCGTCACCTGGAAGATCGGCGCGGACGACACGCGTACGTCCAACGACGTCAGCCCCGGCGAGCTGAGCGCCGCCGAGCTGCCCGACGGCCGGATCTACGTCAACGCGCGCGACAACACCGGAACCGACCCGGGCAACCGGAACACCGCGACCAGCAGCGACGGCGGCGCGACCTTCGACGCGCCGTTCCGCACCCTGCCGAGGCTGGACGCGCCCAAGGTGCAGGGCTCGGTGCTCCCGGTCGGGCGCAGGCTCCTGCTGTCGGTCCCGGCCCACCCCGTCACCCGCGAGGTCATGGCGGTCCGCTCGTCGTCCGACGAGGGGCGGAACTGGCAGAAGGTCGGCAAGGTCATCTACTGGGGTCCGTCCGCCTACTCCGACATGGCCGACCTCGGCGGCGGCCGCATCGGCCTGATGTACGAGGCCGGGCGGACGTCCCCCTACGAGTCGATCCGCTTCGCCGAGTTCAACCAGGTCTACCTGGACACGCCCAACGGGACTCCTCCGGGGCTGCCGAAGCCGCCGGAGCCCGGCCCGACGACACCCGACTGGTCCGGGCACGAGAACAACGGATACGTCCGGGGCGGTATGAACACGCCGGGCGAGTTCGACGGCGTCGACGACTTCGTCCAGGTGCCATGGAACAGGTCGCTGGACCTGGACGACGGCGACTTCACCTGGGCGGCGCGCGTCCGCTACGCCGACACCGGCGGGACCCGCACGATCCTGTGGGCGTACCGGGTCGGCGGCGGCGCGCCGCAGATCTGGCTGCGGGCCGAGCCGGCGAGCCACCGCATCCGCGGCGTGATCCAGACCGAGCGGGGCCAGGTCGTGGTCGACACGGCGCAGGCCTACAACGACGGTCAGTGGCACGAGGTCGTCCTGCGGCGCTCCGGCGGGAAGCTCACCCTGAGCGTCGACGGGCAGGCCGCGTCCGCGGCCGACCCCGGCGGGTCGGTGACCCTCGGAAAGCAGTTCACCATCGACGGGATCCACGTCGGCCAGCGCCTCGACGGCGTCTACCGCTTCCACGGATCCATCTCCGACGTCCGGGTCTACGGCCGCGCGGTGCCGGACGCCGGCATCGCGACCCAGCGCGGCGGGCTGCGGCTCTGGCTGCCGCTGGAGAGGATCGACCCGCAGCGATGACCGCCCCTCCTCCGGACCACGCCAAGGAGAAGCACGGAATGGACATGATCACCCGGCTGCGGGACCGCCTCGGCATCGCCTACGGCGGCGACTACAACCCCGAGCAGTGGCCGGAGGAGGTCTGGGAGGACGACGTCCGGCTGATGAAGGAGGCCGGCGTCTCCCTGGTCAGCGTCGGCATCTTCTCGTGGGCGTCGGTCGAGCCACGGCCCGGGGAGTACGACTTCGGATGGCTCGACCGCGTCCTGGACCGGCTGGCGGGCGGCGGCGTCGCGGCCTGCCTGGCGACCATGACGGCGTCGCCGCCGCCCTGGCTGACCGCCCGCCATCCGGAGATGCTCACCGTCCGGGCGGACGGGCGGACGATCACGCCGGGCGGGCGGCAGCACTACTGCCCGTCCAGCCCGGTCTACCGGGAGCACGCCGCCCGCCTGGCCGAAGAGGTCGCCGTCCGCTACGGGGGGCATCCGGCGCTGGCGATGTGGCACGTCGGCAACGAGTACGGCAACGTCATCCCGTGCCACTGCGAGGTGTCCGCGGCGGCCTTCCGGCGGTGGCTGGAAGCCCGGTACGGCTCCGTCGAGGAGCTCAACGACGCCTGGTCGACGAGTTTCTGGGCGCAGCGGTACGGCTCGTTCGAGGAGGTGCTGCCGCCCCGCTCGCCGGCGCCGTTCCGCAACCCCGCGCACAACCTCGACTACGCCAGGTTCACCTCCGACGAACTGCTCGCCTGCTACCTCGTCGAGAAGGAGGTCCTGGAACGCGTCACGCCGCACGTCCCGGTGACGACCAACTTCCCGCCGTCGCTGCGTCCGGTCGACCTGTGGACGTGGGCGCCGCACGTCGACGCCGTCGCCTACGACGCCTACCCCGACCCGGCCGATCCGGACGCGGCGGCCAAGGTCGCCTTCAACTACGACGTCATGCGCTCACTGCGCGGCGGGCAGCCGTGGCTGCTGATGGAGCAGGCGCCGAGCGCGGTCAACTGGCGGCCCCGCAACGCGGCCAAGCCGCCTGGGACGATGCGGCTGTGGAGCTGGCAGGCCGTGGCGCACGGCGCGGACGCGATCATGTTCTTCCAATGGCGGCAGTCCCGGGGCGGCGCGGAGAAGTTCCACTCCGCCATGGTCCCGCACGGCGGCCCGTCCACCCGGACCTTCCGCGAGGTGCGCGGGCTGGGCCGGGAACTGGCCGCCGCCCGCGTCCTGGCCGGCGCGCGGGCGCCCCGGGCCGGTGCCGCGATCGTGCTGGACTGGCCGAGCTGGTGGGCGCTCGAAGGCGAGGCCCACCCGAGCTCGGACCTGCGCTTCCTCGACGCGGCCTGGGCCTGCCACCGTCCGCTGTACGACGCCGGCGTGGCCTGCGACGTCGTGCGTCCCGACGCGGACCTGTCCGGTTACCCGCTCGTCCTCTTGCCGAACCTCTACCTGGTCTCCGAGGAGGCCGGGCGCAACCTGGAACGGTACGTCGAGGAGGGCGGCACCCTGGTCATGTCGTTCTTCTCCGGGATCGTCGACCCCTGCGACCGCGTCCACCTGGGCGGCTACCCGGCGCCCTTCCGGCGGACGCTCGGCCTGCGCGTCGAGGAGTTCTGGCCGCTCGCCGAGGACGAGCAGGTCGGGCTGTCCGAGGGCGCGGGCGGCGTCTGGACCGAGGAGGTCGTCCTGGAGGGCGCCGAGGCCGTCGCGTCCTTCACCACCGGCGCCCTCGCCGGCGGGCCGGCCGTCACCCGGAACCGCCTGGGCCGGGGCACCGCCTGGTACCTCGCCACCAGCCCCGCCCCGGAGACGATGCGCGCCCTCCTCGACCGTGTCCGCGAGGAGGCCGGCGTGGGCCCCGTCCTGCCGGGACTCCCCGAGGGCGTCCAGGCGCGGGCCCGGCGGTCGGCGGACGGCCTTCGCTACGTCGTCCTGAACCACGGGTCCACCGAGGCCGCGGTCGAACTGCCGGGGCCGATGCGCGACGAGCTGTCCGGCGCCGGCCCGTTCACCACCCTGCGCCTCGCCGCCCACGACGTGATGCTCCTGCGCCCGGCCTGACCCCGGCACCTCAGGGAAGGGCACACCAAGCGGCCATACAGACACAGATGTCTGACAGTTGTCGGGATCGCCTTCTCCCGGGCGTTCCGCACCGATAGATTCCGATCATGGGCTGGGACGGTGACGGGGTACTGGCGGGCCGGTACAGGAATCTCGGCCGGATCGGCCAGGGCGGCATGGGCTCGGTGTGGCGCGCCCATGACGTCGACCTCGACCGCGAGGTCGCCGTCAAGGAGCTCCGGGTGCCCGAACAGGTCACCGACCAGGAGCGGCGCGTCTGGTACGCCCGGATGGAACGCGAGGCCCGCGCCGCCGCCCGGCTGAGGCACACCGGCATCGTCACCGTCTATGACCGGGTGATGGGCGACGACGGCCGTCCCTGGATCGTCATGGAGCTGGTCCGCGGCCGTTCCCTCGAACAGCTGCTGGCCGAGCGGAAGGCGATCCCCCAGAGCCAGGTCGCCGCGATCGGGCTCGCGATGCTGGACGCCCTCTCGGCCGCCCACGCGCAGGGCGTCGTCCACCGCGACGTCAAGCCCGCCAACGTGCTCCTCGAAGGCGACCGGGTCCTCCTCACCGACTTCGGCATCGCGGCGCTGGAAGGCGACGTCACCATCACCCGTTCGGGCATGGTGCTGGGCACGCCCGCCTACATGTCGCCCGAACAGGTGGAGGGCAAGGCCGTCACCCCGGCCTCGGACCTGTGGTCCTTGGCCGCCACCCTGTACGCGGCGGTCGAGGGCCGCCGTCCGTTCGACGGGCCCAGCCATGGGGCCGTCTTCGTCGCGATCGCCACCCGGCAGCCGCCCCCGCCCCGGTGCGGAGGCCCGCTGGCCCAGGCCCTGAACGGCCTGCTGCGCAAGGACCCGGACGAACGGCTCTCCCCCGCCCAGGTCCGCGACCTGCTCAACGCCGTCCTGGACCCCACCGCCGAGACCGCTGCCGACGCCGGACCGCGCGTCCCTCAACGGCCGCCCCGCACCGCGCTGCTCCACCCGCCCACCAGCGACGTCCCGCCGCCGCGCTATCGGACGGCCCTCGTCAGAGCCGCCCTCCTGTGCACCGCGCTCGCCGCCCTGGCCTTCCTGGCCGGGCCGTGGAAGGGGACCAGCGAAGAGCCACCCATCGAGCTGTACACGAACGACGTGCTCATAGTGCTGCTGCCCGTGGTCGTGGCGTTCATCCTCATGTGCGGGCTGTGGTTCCTGCCGCACAGGCCGGCGCTCGTCCTCGCCCTGGTGTCCGCGATCCTCGGCGGCCTGCACGTGGAAGCCCTCGTCCTGTTCGCGTACCGACGGTCCGGCAGGGTCTCGGTCATCGAGCCCAACGTCGGATTCGAGATCTCCTGGGTGCTGAGCACGCTCGCGTTCATGCTCGCCTTCGCCGCGGTGAACCCGTCGCTCGCCCGACGGGTGACGAACCCGCCCGCCCGCCATGCCCTGCTCACCGTGGTCGTGCTCGTCGAAGGCCTGGTGGCCCTGGTCTGGATCGTGCCCGTCTACGAGCTGGCAGGGTCGGGCCTGGACCTGGACTCGGACCACAACGCCCCCCTCATCGCCCCTCTCATGCTCCTGGGCCTGATCTGGCTCGGCACCCAGCCGTTCATCTGGTCGAGCAAGGTCAGGGCCGAGTTCTCCCGTCGCTAGGCCCCGTCCTGAGTGCGTTCGCGGACCAGGGTCCATGCCTGCTGGACGGTGTCGCACTCCAGCGCTGCTTTGGCCATGTCCATGCAGTCGGCGATGCGGAGCCGGCGGATGCGGTGGCGGATCTCGTCAACGCCGGCGGGGGCCGCTGAGAGGATGTCGACGCCGAGGCCGAGCAGCAGCGGGAAGACCAGCGGGTGCGCGGCGGCGTCACCGCAGACCGACACCGTGCGGCCATGGCCGTGGGCTGCCCGGACGGCACGGGCGATCGCCGTCAGCACCCGCGGATGGGCCGTCATCGCGGGCCCGGCGGCGGGGTCGCGGCGGTCGAGGCCGAGGATCTGGCCGGTGAGGTCGTTGGTGCCGATCGAGACGAACTCCGAGGCCGCCGTCAGCTCGTGGGCGCGCTCGACGGCCTGCGGGAGTTCGATCATGATCCCGAGCGGGGGCGGCGGCACGGCGATGGCCGCGGCGGCTTCGTGCAGGAGACGCCGGCAGGCGTGCAGTTCGGCGAGGTCGGCGACCATGGGGATCATGATGCGCAGCTCGGTGCCGGCGGGCGCGGCGCTGAGGATGGCGCGGAACTGGGCGCCGAGGGCGTCCGGGACGGCGAGCATCTCCGGCAGCCACCGGGCGATCCGTTCCCCTTCGCGCTCGTGGGCGAGGAAGGGCGGCAGCTTGTCGTCGGCGAAGTCGAGCGTGCGCACGGTCACCGGCTCGCCCGCGAGCTTGGCGAGGATCGGTAGCAGGGCCCGGGTGTGGAGGGTTTGTGTCGGCCACCGGGTCGCGTCGAGGAAGGGCAGTTCGGTGCGGAGCAGTCCGATGCCGTCGGCCTTGACTTCAAGCGCTGCCCGCGCTTCGTCGGGGGTGGCGATGTTGGCCCGCAGTGTCACCTCGTGGCCGTCGGCGGTGCGGCAGGGCTGGTCACGTTCGGAGGCGTAGGCCTCTTGCAGGGCCCGGACGTGCGCCAGTTGCGCCAGCACGGCCTCCCGCTCTGCGGCGGGCGGGTCGAGCTGTATGCGTCCGTGTTCGCCATCGATGAGCAGTTCGACGCCGTCTTCCAGATCCAGGACGGCGGGATCGATGCCGACCAGGAGGGGGATGCACAGCGACCGGGCGACGATGGCGGCGTGCGAGTTCGGACCACCGGTCACCGAGAGAGCGGCGACGATCGGCGCGTCGGCGTCGAGCAGGTCGGCTGCGCCGATCTCCTGCGCGACGAGCACGAGTGGTCCCGCCGTGATGTGCGACGCGCGGCCGTCGAGCCAGGCGAGCGCCCGCCGGCCGACCTGGCGAACGTCGGCGGCCCGTTCGGCGAGGATCGGATCGTCGAGTGCGGCGATCGCGTCGGCGTGCCAGGTGACGGCCTGCCTGATCGCCACGGTCGCCGGGACGCCCTGCTCGGCCCGCCGTACCGCCGCCGCGAGGAGATCGGGGTCGCGGGCGATGTACCCGGTGACCTCCATGATGTCGGCGTCGTGCGGCCGGCCGCGGGTGCGCAGCCGTTCCGCCAGCCGGGCGAGGTCCGCGGCGACGGCCGCGAACGCGTCGGTGATGCGCCGTACCGGATCGCCCGCTCCGCGCCGCGGCAGGGACGCCTCGGCCGGCCGGTCGGTGCGGTGCGCGAATCCGAGTGCCGTCCCCGGCGCCGCGACTTCGCCGATGAGCGTCGTCGTCCCCGTCGTCATGGCCTCACCGCCTGGGCGAGGGCGCGGAAGACGAGGGCCATGGACGTGGCCCCTGGGTCCTGGTGGCCCTCGCTGCGGGGGCCGAGGTAGGACGCGCGGCCCTTGCGGGCGATCATCGGGATGGTGGCGTGCATTCCCTCCTCGGCCGCGTCGGCGGCCGCGCTCGCTGTCTCGGCCAGGGTGGAGCCGCCCTCGGTGGCCTTCGCGAAGGCGTCGACGGCGGGGAGGTATGCGTCGATCATGGTCTTGTCGCCGGGCCGGGCGACGCCGAGCCGCTGCAGGGCCTCCGCGCCCGCGCGCAGGCCGGCGAGGAGCCGGTCGGCCGTCACGTCGGGCGTGGTGAGCTGCTTGCCGGCCGCGCGGAACGCCGAGCCGTACAGCGGACCGGCCGCCCCGCCGACGGTGGACATCAGGGTCGTTCCGGTCTTCACCAGCACCTCGCCGGGTGTGCCGAAGTCCGGCCCGTCGAGGGCGGCGAGGACGGCGTCGAAGCCGCGCCGCATGTTGATCCCGTGATCGGCGTCGCCGATGGCCGAGTCGAGCTGGGTCAGGTGGTCGGCGTCGCGCTCGATCGCCGCGGCGATGGCCCGCACCCAGGTGAGGGCGGTGTCGCTGTCGAAAAGGGTGTCCACGATGGTTCCTTGGTGTGGGGAGCCGGCACGGCTTCGTGCAGCGGCTGGGGCGGCGAGGCGGGGTGCGGCCCGCTGGGACGGGCCGCACCCCACCGGGGTCATCGGGTCAGGTGCCCCAGCGCAGGGCCGGGGTGTTCACCGGGGCGTCCCAGAGATCCAGCATCCGCCCGTCGGCCTGGCAGATGGTGAAGGACGCACCGGCCATGTCGAGGCTGGTGACGTAGTCGCCGACGAGGCTGCGGGCGATGTGCACGCCGCGCTCGGCGAGTTGCGCGGCGACCTCGCCGTACAGCAGGTAGAGCTCGATCAGCGGTGTGCCGCCCAGGCCGTTGACCATGACGATGGCCGGTGTGCCGCTCCTGGGCGGGAGGTCGCCGAGGATGGCGTCGAGGGCGGAGGCGACGATCTCGCGGGCGGGGCGCACCTTCTCCCGGCTGCGGCCCGGTTCGCCGTGGATGCCGACGCCGACCTCCATCTCGTCGTCGGGCAGGTCGAAGCCGGGCCTGCCCGCACCGGGGGTGGTGCAGGCGGTCAGGGCGACGGCGAAGGAGCGGGAGGCGGCGTTGACCCGGCGGCCGAGGTCGGCGACCGCGGCGAGGTCGGCGCCCTGCTCGGCGGCCGCTCCTGCGATCTTCTCGACGAACAGGGTGGCGCCGGTACCGCGCCGTCCCGCGGTCCAGGTGGAGTCCTGCACGGCCACGTCGTCGTCGACGAGCACCGTCTGGACCTCGATGCCGTCGTCTTCGGCGAGCTCGGTGGCGAGCTGGAAGTTCAGCACATCGCCGGTGTAGTTCTTGACGATGAACACCGCCCCGCCGCCGGCGTCGGTGGCCTTGACCGCGGTGTGCATCTGATCGGGCACCGGGGAGGTGAAGACCTCGCCGGGGCAGGCGGCGTCGAGCATCCCCGTGCCGACGAAACCGCCGTGCAGGGGCTCGTGGCCGGAGCCGCCGCCGGAGATCAGCGCGACCTTGCCGGCGCGGGGCGCCTCCGCCCTGATGATCACCCGGTTGACGGTGTCCACCGACAGCGAGGGATGCGCGGCGGCCACCCCGGCCAGTGCGTCCTTCAGAACGGTGTCGGGAGCGTTGATGAACTTCTTCATGACGCCAGTGCCTCCTTGTCGGCCGCGGTCTGCCGGACGTGCCGCGGGCGTGGCGGCCGGTTGAGCACGGCGACGTAGACGAGCCCGGCGACGACCGCGCCGACGATCTCCGCGGCCAGGTAGACGGGCAGCTGGTCCCAGTGGACGGTCGTGCCGCCGGCCTGGCCGACCAGCATCGGGCCCAGGGTGCGGGCCGGGTTGATCGAGGCGCCGGTGGCCGGGGCGACCGGGATGATGATGGCGAAGACCGCCAGGCCGATCGCCATGCCCGCGAACCCGCCGGGTGCGCGGCGGTCGATCGCGCCGAACACGACCAGGGCGAGCAGGAACGTCCCGATGGCCTCGGCGGTGAAGGCCTGGCCGGGGCCGACGCCCGTGCCGTACGCGGCGATGCCGAGGCCGGTGTCGATCGCCTTGTGCCCGAGCACGCCGACGATGGCCGCACTGCCGAGCACCGCCCCGGCGAGCTGGGCGAGCAGGTAGCCGGGCACCTCGCGCCACGGCATCCGCCCGGTCGCGGCGAGGGCGAGTGTGATCGCCGGGTTGATCTGGCAGCCGGAGATGTGGCCGATCATGTAGACGGCCGCGATGACGGCGGTGGCGAAGGCCAGGGAGATCATCCCGAGCTGGGCCATGGTGAACGGCGCGTCGCCGCCCAAGATGAGGGTGGCCGGCACCGAGCCGACCCCGATGAACACGAGCATCCCGGTGCCGAGCACCTCTGCGAGGAGTTTCTGCGGGCGACTGTTCTCTTCCATGGTTCCCCCGCCGGCCGACGGTGCCGCCCGGCGGCTCACCTCCTCAAGACAGGTCGGAACAGCGTTCATCATTGATGAACGTTGAACGGAACTTAAAGGAGGCGGGAGGGTGTGTCAAGGGTCACATGGAGGGGAGGACGCTCAGCCTGCGGCGCGCCGGAGCAGGCCGCGGCCCGCGCCCAGGTCACGGGACAGGTTGCGCGCGGTCTCCCGGACCGCCACCGCGGACTCCTCCAGCCGCCCCTCGGCCAGCAGCCGCTCGACCGGTCCGACCACGCCGATGGCGCCCGCGATCTGCCCCGACCGGTCCACGACCGGGGCGGCGATCGCCGCTTCGCCCAGCGCGGACTCCTGGTCCTCCACTGCGTATCCCCGCTGCCGGACGTCCGCGAGCTGCTCGGCGAGCAGCTCGGGCGAGGTCACACTGGCGCCGGTCAGCACGGCGAGCTCGCCGCCGAGCAACCCGGATTCGACGGCCTCGGCCTCGAAGGCGACGATGGCCTTGCCCAGCGCGCACGTGTTCCAGGGGATGCTGGCCCCGACCTCCAGAATCTGCACGGCCCCCTCGGGCCGGAACGCGTGATGGACGATCAGGACGTGGTCGCTGGCCAGCACGCCGACCCACACCGCCTCACCGGTCTGCACGGCCAGCCGGTCGGCCCAGGTGAGGGAGCGGGTGCGCAGTTCGTGCCCGTCCAGGTAGGCGTTGCCGAGCAGTACCAGCCCCGGGCCGAGGGCATAGCGGCTGGACTCGCGGTCCTGCACGACCAGGCCTTCCGCCTCCAGCGTGCGCAGCATCGCGTGCACGGTCGGCTTGGCGACCCCGAGCCGGTCGGCCAGCTCGGTGACGCCCAGCCGCCGGCCTCCGCCCGCCAGCTCCCGGAGGATGGCCACGGCCCGTTGCACAGACTGGATCATCAACTACCCACTTGTTCGGTATTGCTGAACGGCGTTCCGGAATCTAGAGTCTCTGTTCATGCAGCAACCAGTTGGCATCGTACTCGTGTCGCACAGCGCCCAACTCGCCGACGGGCTGGCGGACCTCGTCCGCCAGGTCGCACCGGAGGACGTGCCCGTCCAGCCCGCCGGCGGCACCGACGACGGCAGGATCGGCACGAGTTACGAGAAGGTCCGCAAGGCGATCGCCGCGGCCGACCGGGGGGCCGGCGTCGCGGTGCTGGCCGACCTGGGCAGTTCGGTGCTCACCACGCGCGCCGTCCTGACCGACCATTCCGCCCCGACCGTGATCATGGCCGACGCGCCCTTCGTGGAGGGCGCCGTCGCCGCCGCGGTCCTGGCGGCCACGGCCGATCTCAAGACCGTCGTCACCGCCGCCGAGGAGGCCCGCCATGCCGGCAAGCTCTGACCCCACCGTGACCACGTCCGCCGCGGACGTCGTGCTGCCCGCCCATCTGCATGCCCGGCCCGCCGGCCACCTGGCCCAGGCCGCCGCGCGGTTCCTCTCCTCGGTGACCCTCCGCCACCAGGACCGCACCGTCGACGCCGCCGGGATCCTCGCTCTCCTGGGCCTCGGCGCGACCGCCGGCTCCACGGTCACCCTCCAGGCCGAAGGCCCTGACGCCGAGGCGGCCGTCCGCGCCCTCGCGGAGATCCTCGCCACGGCCGAATAGAGATCAGTGCGAAGCGGGGCGCTTCAACGGGCCCGGTCGGCGCCGCTTGCGGCGTCCACCGGTCCGGCGTGGGCTTCTTCCATGGACCAGGTGCCGGAGCCCCCGGTGATCTGGAGGAGCCTGTGGGACCTGAGTTCCAACTCCTGGTCTCTGGGCGGGAGCACGAGCGTCTGCAAGGGGACGAGAGTGGCGCCGAGGTGCACGAGGCCGCAGCCGCCCCCTCCGCGGAACAGCACGCGCCCCGGTGGTCCCAGGTAACGGACGACTGCGGCACGATCGCCCGCGATGGATCCCTCGAACGGCCTGACATGGCCGGTGAGAGGCACAGGTATGCCGTCCTCGCCCCTGGAATGCCCCAGGGAACCCACATCGGCCTGCTCCAGTGGCGCCACGTCGATCCGCCACTCGGCCCTGTCGGTCCTGACCTGGAGCACCGCCCCCGACGGAACGGCGAACGTGCTCCGATTCGGCGCCGAGCACCCATCTCCCGGCTTCGGCCCGAGCGCACCCGCGGACACCACCGGCCTGCGGCCGTAGAGCCCGGCCAGGTCGGGTCCGCGCAGATGGACCTCGTGAAACTCTCCGCCCGGGCACGTCAGAACAGCAATCCCAGGTGGGCCCTTGTACGTGAGCACTTCGGCCCCGTAACCCGTGGCCGAGCGGGCGAACGAGCGCGACCGCTCCGGGCCGCCGATCGTGATGGTCCAGGGCCCTTCGGCCTCGACATGAAGGAACCGGTTGGTGAGCACCTCCTCCGCCACCCAGCGGTCGTCCAGGACGGCGGTGGCGGGCGGAGTATCGGGACGGCACGTGATCACCGGGGTTCCAGCGCCGAACTCGGTACGCCGAAGGGAGACCCTCAGCGAGCCGGGGCCCTCGGTCGCGAACTCGGCGAGCACCGGCTGGGCGAGCCGTCCCTTGATCTTGAGGCGCTTGCTCCCGACGCCGTGGTGCGTGCGAAGCCTGCCGTAATAGGCGTGATCGACCGATGCGAGCTGCGGCGATGGTGTCGTCTCCTCGTCCACCAGCCAGCGATCGAGGTCGGTGGCCACCCTGCGCGGCTCCTTGACCCGAAGCCACAGCGAGCGGACCGGACGACCTCGCTGAGGGATCGTCGGACGCGACCCCGGGCCGTTCGAGCACAGCATGACCCAGAACCAGTTCCCCCACCGCAGCCGCCGCGCGGGGAGCCGGACGAGGTCCCGCGTCCGCAGGACGAGGTTGACCTCCGCCCCGAACGGCGTCAGATGGGCCGCCTCTTCCTCCTCTTGCCATCGACCTGGCTCACTGTCATGGCGGACCTCCACGACGCTGGTACGTGGAATCCGCAGCACCTTCCACAGCAGCAGCCCGTCCCAGATGACGATCTCGTCTTCGGTCACCCACATCCGCGGCCGCACCAGAACCAGTCGGAGCGTCTGGATCACGACGGTCACCATGACGGCCATGAGGACCAGCGACCACGAACGGGCGATCGACTCGACCAATGTGGTCCTCTCCTGGCCGGTGATCCAAACCGCATATAGAAGCGGCGTCACCGCACCCAGCGGGATCAGGGTGGCCGCCACCGCCACGGTCCTCCCCCAGGACCTGGCCATCTTCGTCCGGACCGTGGACCTGCCAGGCCAGGCCGACCACCCCCACCGGTCTCGGCCGACAGGGTCGCGCACCGCGGAACGGCCTTGGCCTCTCATCTCCCGACGCGCCGAGCGAGCAGGCCGGGTTCGCTGCACACCCCACAGCACCCAGGCGATCAAACCCGCCCCCATGCCCCCGATGAGGATGGCGGCGAATCCCGCGCCGAATGCCTCGTCCCACTCTGGTGTTCCGCCGACCATGTGGACGAAGTCCCGCGAGCCGACGTCGAGGGCGGGAACCGCATCCCCGGCGGAGACGGAACGGTGATCATCGCCCCGCAACTGAGTCCGGTCGACGATCACGCGTCGGTCTCCGCTGGCCCGAAACGTGCCGTTCCAGGAACATTCGCCTCGCGAGCACGACCTGGAGTGGGCGGTGAACACCCCCAGGACACCGTCGCCTCGGGCGGCGTGCCGGGTGGCCTCGACCTCGTCCACCGTGGCGCTCAAGGCGAAGTTCCCGACCATCAGCAGGACGATGCCCACGAACAGCCGGACGACGGCAAGACACCCCGGACTGCCGAGAACGTATCTCTCGGCCAGCGAGTCGACCTCGCGTCTCCTGCTCATCCCGCCTCGGATCCAGACCGCCGTCTAAGAACGAGCCGCACGGTACATACGTACAACTAAGGATCACACGGGCCAAACAGAATAATGTCAACAGGATCCGCCATAACGGTTTGAGGGCCGTTCGTCGCCTTGCCAGTCCTTGTTGAATCCGCCTAGATGCGAGTGAAAGCTCCCTTCGGGCTATTCGGTTGAGTGCCGGGTGATCTCGAGCGTCCGGGCAGCGGCGAAGAGAAGCCCTTCGTTGCCCGGCGCGGTGACGAGTTGTGCGGCGATCGGCAGTCCGTCCAGCCGGCCCGCGGGGACGCTGATCGCCGGCGAACCCGTCATGTTCCACGGACTGGTCAGTGAGAGCAGTGCCGCACGGACTTCGAGGTCGGTGCCGTCGATCGAGACGCTGCGATCGCCGACAGGCGGCGCCACGATCGGTACGGTCGGCAGAGCCAGGACGTCGTACGTCGACAGCAACTCATCGACCATGGCCCGGAGCTCCTGGCGGGCCTCCTCGGCTTGGGCGTAGAGCCGATCAGAGATCTCACGGCCCTTGTGGAGTCGAGCGCGCACCTCTGGATCGATGAGGTCCTCGTCTGCGGCCAGATGGTGCTCATGCACCTGGAACGCTTCCTTGCCCTGGAGGGTGGAGAAGATTTCGAACAGTTCCCATTTGGAGAAACCCTCGACGATGTCGACGTCGAAGGCCCTGTCCACGAGCCGTCGCGTCAACTTTTCGATCCGCCGATCCGTCACGGCGATGCGCCCGGGCGGAATCCAACCGACGGCGATGCGGTCATCAGCGGCGGCCGGGGAGTTCACAGGCCGGTCGCTCAGTGCCTGGTAGCCGATCAGCGCGTCCTCGGACGTGGCCGCGAAGAGCCCGACGTGGTCCAGGGACGGAGCCAACGGGTACACGCCTGCGCTGGAGACGGCGTCGTAGGCGGGCTCGAAACCGACGACACCGCAGAGCGCCGCGGGCACCCGGACCGATCCGGCCGTGTCGGTGCCCAGAGTGAGGGGCACCATTCCGGCGGCCACCGCGACGGCGCTGCCTCCGCTACTGCCGCCGGACATCCGGCTGGGGTCGTTCGGATTGCGCGAGACGCCGTGGGCGGATCGATCGCCGGTCGCGCCGTACGCGAACTCGTGCAGGGTCGTCTTTCCGATGATCACGGCTCCGGCGTCGCGCAACCGTCGTACGACCTCCGCGTCCTGTGTCGCCGTGCCGCCGAATGCTGTGGCCGATCCACAACCGGTCGGCAGACCGGCCATGTCAATGAGGTCCTTCACCGCCACCGGAATGCCGTGCAGCGGCCCCAGGTCTATGCCCGCGGCACGTTGTTCGTCGGCCGCCCGCGCCGCCGCGCGAGCTCCTTCGTCGTCGATGAGGACGAACGCGTTCAGGCTGGGATTCAGCTCACGCGTACGGCGCAACGCCGTCTCGGTCAATTCGCGGGCAGAGATCTCCCGTCGACGAAGGGCTTGAGCGAATTCTGCAATGGTCATGACCGTCGTCATCACGTCACCTCGGGAGCGGAGCGCGGTCGCGGTAGCCGAGCATCTGGTCGTACAGGTCGGTGCGACGGTCCCGATGGAGATCGTTCAGCTGATTCCAGATCGGAGCCGTTCGGGCGGCCGTCAGATCGATGTCCGCGTAGATGACGGTGTCCTCGTCCGGACCGGCGATCCGGTCGATCGGCCACCCGTTCGTCCCGGCGATCAACGAGTTGCCCATGAAGCCCGCACCGCGCTCCTGGCCGATCCGGTCCGCGGTGGCGATGAAGACGTTGTTGGCGTGCGCCGCCGTGATGGTCAGGTACGCCGCCATGCACACACCGCTCGCGTCGTACAGGGGTGGTGGCGTCCACACCCAGCCCGTGGGCACGCAGATGATGTCCGCACCCAGCTGAGCCACGATCCGCGCCGTCTCCGGGAACCAGATGTCCCAGCACACGAGCAGCCCGATCCGGCCGATCCTGGTGTCGAACACCGAGAACCCTTCGTCACCCGGGGTGAACCAGAGCTTCTCGGTGTTCCACAGGTGGGTCTTGCGGTACCTGCCGATGTAGCCCTCCGGGCCGACCAGTACGGCGGTGTCGTAGAGCTTCACGCCGTCGAGTTCGGCCACGCAGCCGACGATGTACACGTTCCGCGCGGCGGCGATCCGCGCGAACGACTCCACGGTCGGCCCGTCCGGAACCGGTTCGGCGTGGGCGTACGCCTCTTCGCGGCTCGCGAAGACGTAACCGGTGGTCGCGAGCTCGGGAAGCACGATCAGGCCGGCTCCCGCGTCCGCCGCCGCCGTCAGCCGCCGCTCGACCGCCAGGGCGTTGGTCTTGAGGTTCTCGACCCCGACCCGCGGTTCGAACTGCACGACCGCGACCCCCACCGGGCTCACCCCCGGATCCGCGCTGTCCTTCGCCTGTGTCGCCATGACGTGGCCTCCTCCGCCGTCCGCGAAATCTGGTTTCAAGTTAAAACCAGCTTGGGTGGGAGCGTAGGGGAATCCGGTTTATACTTGCAACCACTTGGCCCGGTTCGATCCGGTCGCATCACCGAAGGGGACGCCGATGCCGCAGCGCGTGACGCACGAGCGAGCAGAGTGCCCGGTCGCCCGGGCGGTCGACGTCATCGGGGATCGCTGGTCGCTGCTCATCGTCCGGGACGCCTTCGACGGCATCACCCGGTTCGGCGAGTTCCAGCGGAACCTCGGCCTGGCGAAGAACATCCTGTCGTCGCGCCTGCGCGAACTCGTCGCGCACGACATCCTTGAGGTCGTCCCGGCCGCAGACGGGAGCGCCTATCACGAGTACGCGTTGACCCGGAAGGGCCGGGAACTCTTCGCCATCCTGGTCAGCCTTCGGCAGTGGGGCGAGGACCACCTCTTCAACGAAGCCGAGCCGCACTCGGTGCTCCTCGACACCAGGACCGAGAAACCCCTCCGAAGACTAGAAGTCAAAGACGCCACCGGCCGCGTCCTCGACTCCACCGAAGCCTTCGTCCGCAAAGTCGGAACGGGGTCCTGAAACCAGGAACACGAGCTGCGCCGCCTTTCCGCGCCGCAACCGGCCTGTCATTGCAGTCGGCGGAAGTCGCCGATCCAGGCGTAGTTCGGCGTCGACATGGCCTGGTCGCGCTGCCGCACCGTCAGCGTGGCGAACACGCTGTTGAGCAGCCAGGGCGGCTTGGTCGCGCTCCAGGCGGCCGTCATGGACGGAATCTGCCGGAAGCCGTACGTCGCCACGGCCAGCCGGCCTGTACGACGGAATCGCTCAACCTCGTCCCGCAGCATGTGTTTCTTGGACTCGAACCAGGGGCTCTGCGAGAGAAATTCGTTCCACTTGCGCGCGGGGAAGGGATGTTCGATCGCTTCGCCGATGACTTGCCACACCTGAGTGTCGGAGGTGTAGCCATAGCGCTGGGCGAATGCGGCCGGTATCCGGTCGGTCATGTGCTGCTGCCAGTACCAGACCAGCGAGAACTCGGTGACCAGAAAGGTCTGGCCAGGGCGGAGCCGCGGCAGGGTGTAGTCCAGGAAGTCCTGGATCCGAGCCTCGTCGGGAACGTGTGGATGAAGGTCGACGCCCTCGATCTCGGGCGTCTCGCGCACGAAGGCAAGGTACCGCTCGACGGCGGGGGTCCGGTTCTGGGGAAGATCCAGCCGGTTCAGTGCCCCCATGAACAGGTGGGTGGGGCAGTCCCTGCCGCAGTGTTCGGCCCGGGTCTCGATGACATGGCGCGCGACGGTCTCGTAGAACCGGTTGAGCCGCTCGTCGCGCTGGGCCGGCATGCTCTCGATGAACGGCTCGTTGCCGATGGTGATGACGTCGACCGTCCCGAGCACAAGCGGCAGCACGCGGTCAAGTCGCTTGAGCTCGGCGGCCATCTCTGCACTGCCGGGCTGGGGGAAGGGGGCGTCGGTTTTGGGGAACTTCAGGCTGAGCAGAGTGTGAAACCCCCGGTCATGGGCCCCGCGAATCACCCGGATCGTGTCGCTCTGCGCCGGCGGGACCTGGTCTGCCTCCGGCAGGATGTAGAAGCCGCGGACCCAGCCGGCGCGTGCCTCGCGCAGTTCCCGATAGTTCAGCTGGTCGAGGTTCTCGTTGTAGTTGGCACCGAGCGCGCCCAGCGCGGGGAGCGGCTCGACCTGGCCGCCGCCCGCGTCACCGGCTGCGGGAGACCCGAGGGAACAGGCGGTCAGGGCGGCGAGGACGCCGGCGATGGTGAAGATCCGGGTGGTGGGGCGGCGTGTGATGCGTCGGCTCCGAGTCCGCGAGTGATCGTCAGCCATTGGTCGAACGGCCTTGGTTCCGGCGCTGGACGTACAGGCGGTCGCCCTCGCGGCCGGTCCATTCCAGCCGGACGACCCCGGGCACGGCGGCGTCGGCGATCCGCGACGGGTCGGCCCAGTAGCCGGCGTTCGGGTTGCGGAAGAACGTCGACCACGGCCGCCCGCTGCCGTCGGTGAAGAAGTTGTTGTGGCCGGCGCCGACACCCGCGGTCCACCGCTCCGAGTACGGGCCCTCGAAGGTGTCCGACACGGCGGCGATCACGTCGTATTGGTACTGCGCGCGGCCGGGACCGGGCGGATCGTAGGCGTAGCGCGTACCGCCGCCGGAATCGGTCGACGTCCGGTCCCATGCGGCGTGCATGAGGTAGTACTTGCCACCGAACTTGAAGACGTAGGCGCCTTCGAGGTACGGCTCGGGCGAGTAGGGCGTTTGCTGGAACTTCGGCAGGTTCGTCGTGGGGACGATGTCTTCCATGTCGTCGCGGAACTTCGCGTACAGATCGTTGTGCAGCACGAGCCACGCGTCGTCGTTCTCGGCGAAAAGGCCGCCGTCGATGTGGTGGTAGGCGCCGGGCTCGATGAAGCTCGGTCCGCCCGTGACCGGGTCACCGAACGGCTTGTCGTGGTTGCCCTCGACGAGCCGGTACGGGCCTTCGATCCCGCCCTCGCTCACCAGCATGAACGAGCCGACCTTGCGGGAGTGGTCGCCCATGCACGCGACGATGTACCACGTCCCGCGGAAGTGGTGCAGCTCCGGCGCCCAGACCTCGCCGCGCTTCCCGAACTGGTCGTCGTACCAGTACTCCTGCCACGGAGCGACGACCGTGCGCCCGGACCGGTTCTCGCCGACGAACTCAGGGGACCACACCTTCCCCTTCTCGGCGCCGGGCCGGACCTTGGTCGTGTCGACCAGCCGCCACGGCCCCCGCAGTGACGGTGACACCCACACGAAGATGCCGTCGTTCCACGGGGCGGCTCGGTCGAGTCCGGGCACGCGGGTGGTCCCGGTGGCGACGTAGAGCGGACGTCCCTTGACGACGAAGCAGTTGACGTAGGTGTCGCGCATCCAGACCAGGCCGCGTTCCCGGTCGCGGGGGCGCAACTCCAGCGGGAGGATGAAGGAGTTGTCACTGCGCGGCCACAGGTCTTGCCGGGTGTCGGCGAGACCGTAGGGCTTGAGGTCGGGCCAATTCGACGGGTACCTCCGCATCGACGCGGCCTCCGTCGAGGACGCCTGCGCGGCGGCGGGCAGTACCGCCCCGGCCAGGGAGCCGGCGACACCGATCAACAAGGACCGCCGGCCGAGGTGCAGGCCGTGATCGGAGCTGGTCATCACTCACTCCTCCTTCGTCGCGCAGGACGCCCGTGCCCTGCCTGGGAGGAGACGTTATAGAGACTCATTCCGTCGGTGAACACACGGCAGAAAGGTCATTGAACGCGTGATGAGACCGGTTACGGCACCGGTTCGGAAAACGCAGGATCTTTCTGTCGGAGTGTTGACGGAAAAATCCGCCACTGTCAGCGTTGCCCCATGACAACGTCGGCCGGAGTGCATGCGCTGGTAAGACGCACTCACGAAGAACGCGTCCTGCGCGTCCTGCGTGAGCACGGCGCCTTGAGCCGCGGACAGATCGCCCTCGCCGTGGGCCTGTCCCGCACCACCCTTTCCGAGATCACCGGCAGCCTGCTGCAGCGCGGCGCCATCGTGGTGGTCGACACCGACGCGGCCAAGCGGGAGGGCAGCGGCCGGCCCGCCGAGCGGCTCGCCCTGGACCCCGCCTCCGGGCAGTTCATGGGCGTCGACTTCGGTCATCGCCGGGTGCAGGTGGCGGTCGCGGACGCCTCACACGAGATCGTCGTGTCCGGGTCGGACCGGTACGACGACGCCTCGTGGCCGGTCCGGCTCGACATGGCGTTCCGGCTCATCGACCGCCTCGGCGCCGAATCCGGAGTGCACTACGGCGCGTTGCAGGGCATCGGCATCGGGGTCCCCGGGCCGTACTGCGCGACTCCGGGCGTCCTCGTCACGGCGCCGCGCGAACCGGCGGCGGCCGACGCCCCCGAGGCGGCGGCGCAGGCCGCGTTCGCGACGCGGTTCGGGGCACCCGTCATCGTCGACAACAACACCCGGCTGGCCGCGCTCGCGGAGGTCGTCTTCGGCCACGGCTCCGTCGACGACCTTCTCTACCTGCGGATCTCCGATGGCGTCGGCGGAGGGCTGGTCGTCGGCGGACGCCTGGTCACCGGGTCGTCAGGGCTGGCCGGCGAACTGGGGCACATCACGGCGGACCCGAACGGGCTGGAATGCCGGTGCGGCAAGAAGGGCTGCGTCGAGACTCTGGCGTCGGTTCCCGCCATCCTGAGAGCCTGCCGGGAGCAGGGCCTCGCACTCGAGGATCTCGGCGACCTGGCCGCCGCGGTCGAGCGTTCCGACCCGATCGCCGACCGGGTGCTGCGATCGGCCGGATCGGCCATCGGCCGGGTGCTGGGCGACGCGTCCCTCATCCTCAATCCCGCGGACATCGTCATCGGCGGAGAGATCACCCGAGTGGCGCCCGCCCTGCTCCAGGCGGCCGCCGCCACCATCGCGCCCGAGCATTTCCCAGGCGCGCCCAAGCCCGTCGTGCGTCGAGCCGAGCTCTCCGACGACGACGGCGCGCTCGGCGCCCTCGCCGCGCTCTTTCACAGCTCACCGCTGCTGGCGGCCTATCCGGAGGCCCCCGAGGCGAACCCCGCCGGTTCCGCGTCGATCGAGCGTGCACGCAAGGCAACGAACAGAGGAGTGGGTTATGGCCGTGCTCAGTGACCAGGGCCCCCAAGCGAGCCGCATCGGCCGGGGCGGCTCGACCGCATCAGCCGGCGGGGGTCGTTCGAGCAGGTCGGCGGGCCCGCGCCGGAGGGGACTCTCCCTGCTGCTGAACGCCGTGTCCGTCGGGTTCGGCATCGCCCTGTGGTGGGGGCTGGCCGCGGCGGGCTTCACTCTCCCGACGCCGAGCGAGGTGGTGTCGAAGGCGGGCACGCTCCTCTCGGACGGGACACTCCAGAAGGACATCCTCGCCAGCATGGGCCGGGTACTCGCCGGCTTCGCCCTCGGGACCGCGCTCGCGATCCCGGTGGGCTTCCTCATGGGGTGGTACGGCTTCGTCCGCGGCCTCGTCGAACCCTGGGTGCAGTTCTTCCGCACCATCCCGCCGCTGGCCATCATCCCGCTGGCCATCGTGCTGATGGGCATCGGCGAGACACCGAAGATCTTCGTCATCTTCCTGGCGGCGTTCCTCGTCTGCGTCATCTCGACGTTCCAGGGCGTGGTGGACGTCGACCGGACCCTGATCAACGCCGCCCGCGTGCTCGGCGCCAGGGACGCCGGCATCTTCCTGCGCGTGGTGGTGCCGGCCTCGACCCCGTTCATCCTGGTCGGCATGCGGGTCGGGCTCGGCTCGGCGTGGGCGACGCTGGTCGCCGCCGAACTCATCGCCGCCCAGGAGGGCCTCGGGTTCCGGATGCAGAACGCGCAGCTCTACTACGACCTGCCCACGATCTTCGTCGGACTCATCACCATCGGGATCCTCGGCCTGCTCATGGACCGGGTGCTCCTGCTGGCCGAACGCAAACTCACCGGATGGCAGGAGCGCCGATGACCACCCCACCGAAGATCTCGGTCAAGGGCATCACCAAGACCTTCGTGCTCGGCAAGGATTCCTTCACCGCGCTGGACCACGTCTCACTCGACATCGCGGACAACGAGTTCGTCACGGTCGTGGGCCCGTCCGGATGCGGCAAGAGCACGCTGCTCAACATCCTCGCCGGCCTTGAGGAGCCCACGGAGGGCCAGGCGCTCGTGGACGGCTCGGCGGTCTCCGGTCCCGGTCCCGAGCGCGGCGTCATCTTCCAGCAGTACGCGCTCTTCCCCTGGCTGACCGTCCGCAAGAACATCGAGTTCGGGCTGAAGACGGCGCGCGTGCCCAAGGCGGAGCGCCGCGACCGGGCCCAGCACTTCATCGAGATGGTCGGGCTGGAGCAGTTCGCCGACGCGCTGCCCAAGATGCTGTCCGGCGGAATGCGGCAGCGTTGCGCGATCGCCCGCGCGTACGCCGTGAACCCTTCGATCCTCCTGATGGACGAGCCTTTCGGCGCCCTCGACGCGCTCACCAGGGTGAAGCTCCAGGAGCAGTTGCTCGACACCTGGAGCAAGGAGCAGCGCACCGTTCTGTTCATCACCCATGACGTCGACGAGGCGGTCTTCCTGGCCAATCGCGTCATCGTGATGGCCGCCGACCCCGGCCGCATCTACGACGTGGTCGAGGTCGACCTTCCTTACCCGCGGTCCGAGGAGTTCCGGCTCAGCACGGAGTTCGCAGCACTGCGCAACCGCGTCTGGCACTCCGTGTACCACCAGGACGGCCGCACCGCCGCCGATTCGAAGCACCCCATGCCGTCATCGACAACGGCCTGACCCCGAGGGACGGACATGTCACTGCCACGCACGCTCTCAGCCGCGGCCTCCTTCGGCTTGGCCGCCGTAATGATGCTCTCCGCCTGCGGCACCGGCTCGGGAGGCGGAGGAGACGAGCAGAAGGTCGACTTCGGCTACATCGCCGACTACAACGGCACCAGCCTGCTCGCCATCGCCGAGGACCAGAAGATCTGGGAGAAGCACGGTCTCAAGGTCAACGCCAAGGTGTTCACCAACGGTCCGCTGCAGATCCAGGCGCTCGGCACGGGCGATCTCGACGTCGGCTACATCGGCCCCGGCGCGTTCTGGCTTCCGGCCTCCGGCCAGTCGAAGATCATCGCGATCAACACCCTCGGCAACGCCGACCGGGTCATCGCGCAGAGCGGCACCGCCTCACTGGCGCAGCTCAGAGGCAAGACCGTGGGGGTTCCCGAGGGAACCTCGGGCGACATGATCCTCACCCTCGCCCTCAAGAAGGCGGGCCTCACGAAGAAGGACATCAAGGTCGTCAACATGGACGCGTCGACCATCGTGTCGGCCTTCTCCTCCAAGAAGATCGAGGCCGCGGGATTCTGGTACCCGGCCATCGCGACGATCAAGAAGCGGGTCCCCGGCCTGACCGAGTTGGCCAAGAACTCCGACTTCGAGTCGCAGATGGCCTTCCCGACCGCATTCGTCGCGGGCAACAAGTTCGTCTCCGGCGAGAAGGACAAGACCGCGAAGACGATCGCGGCGCTGCGTGAGGCGATGGAGTACCGCACCGCCCACATGGACAAGTCGATCGAGCTCACCGCCGAGATGCTCAACGTGCCGGTCGAACAGGTGAAGGCCGACGCGGCCAACGTCAAGGTCCTCTCCGTCGACGAACTCGACAAGATGACCAAGGACGGCACCATCGACAAATGGCTCACGGGGATGAACGGCTATTTCGTCGACGCGGGCAAGCTCAAGTCGCCTGTCGACCCGAAGACCTACTACACCGGCGACCTGTTCACGGCGGGCATCAAGTGACGAATCCGAAGAACATCCTTTTCTTCATGACGGACCAGCACCGGGCGGACACCCTCGGTGCGTACGGCAACCGGCTGGCGGCGACGCCCGTCCTCGACGAGCTGGCGAGAAGCGGCACCCGCTTCGAGCGGTGGTACACGCCGACGGCGATCTGCACACCGGCGCGTGCCAGCCTGCTCACCGGGCAGGCGCCGTTCCGGCACAAGCTGCTCGCCAACCACGAGCGCAACGTCGGCTACATCGAGGACCTCGCCGAGGGACAGTTCACGTTCTCGCAGGCGCTGCGGGAGAAGGGCTACAACTGCGGCCTCATCGGAAAGTGGCACGTCGGCACCGAGAAGACCGCCCGCGACTTCGGCTTCGACGGGCCGGATCTGCCCGGCTGGCACAACCCCGTCGACAACCCCGACTACCTGGCCTATCTCGCCGAACACGACCTGCCCGCCTACGAGATCTCCGACCGGATCCGCGGCACGCTGCCCAACGGCGGGCCCGGCAACCTGCTCGCAGCCCGGCTGCACCAGCCCGTGGAGGCGACGTTCGAGCACTACCTCGCGACCCGGGCGATCGAGACGCTCGAACGGTACGCCGCCGACGCGCGGAACCGGGAGAAGCCGTTCTTCCTGGCCCTGCACTTCTTCGGACCCCACCTGCCGTACATCCTGCCGGACGAGTACTTCGACCTCTTCGACCCGGCCGACATCGAACTGCCTCGGTCGGTCGCGGAGACCTTCCAAGGCAAGCCTCCGGTACAGAAGAACTACAGCGCCCACTGGACGTTCGACACCATGCCGATCGAGACCACGCGCAAGCTGATCGCCGTCTACTGGGGATACGTCGCGCTCATCGACCGGCAGATCGGCCGGGTCGTGGACGCCATGGAGCGGCTCGGGCTCGTCGACGACACCGCGGTCTTCTTCACCTGCGACCACGGCGAGTTCACCGGTGCGCACCGGCTGCACGACAAGGGCCCGGCGATGTACGAGGACATCTACCGCACGCCGGGGCTGCTTCGCGTGCCCGGCCGGCCCGGCGGTGTGATCCGGGACGAGTTCGTGAGTCTGCTCGACTGCACCGCGACGATCCTCGAGCTCGCCGGCCTCGATCCCAAGACGGCGGTCGACTCGCGCAGTCTGCTGCCCCTGCTCGGCGGTGAGGAGGCCGAATGGGACGACGACATCGTGTGCGAGTTCCACGGCCACCACTTCCCCTATCCCCAGCGGATGCTCCGCACGGACCGGTTCAAGCTGGTGGTGAACCCCGACTCGATCAACGAGCTCTACGACCTGGAGACGGACCCGGACGAGCTGCTGAACCGCTACGAGCACCCTGAAATGCAGGACATCCGCACGTACATGATGCGCCGCCTCTACACCGTGCTGCGTGAGCGAGGCGACAACTTCTATCACTGGATGACGTCCATGTACGACGTCGGCGAGGTGGCGTACGACCCCACGCTGAGCGGTCTGGACGAAGCCACCTATCAGAAGCTCGACCAATGACCGAGGGCACCAAGGCCGCTGCCTCGGCACCACCCGGGGCGGATCCCGGGCGGGCCCGCCGGGAGCCGTGCTGCTCACCCACCCTCCGGCACGATGGCCCCCGCGGGCCCCGGCCGATCGATCCGACGCCGGGTCCCACGATCTCGCCCGCCGAGCAGTGCTTCGTCCCGGGCGGCCGGTTCCTCATGGGCGACCGCTTCGGCGACGGCGACCCGGCCGACGGCGAGGTCCCGGTGCACGAGGTCCACGTCGATCCGTTCACCATCGACGCCACCGCAGTGACGAACGGCGCTTTCGCCGCGTTCGTCGATGCCACCGGCTACGTCACAGACGCGGAGACGCACGGTTTCTCCGCCGTGTTCCACATGGCGCTCGCGGCTCACCCCTCGGACGTGATGGGGCCGGCCGCCGGCGCACCCTGGTGGCTCGGCGTGCGCGGCGCGTCCTGGCGGAACCCGGGCGGACGGTTCAGCGACCTGGAGGGGCTGGACGACCACCCGGTGGTCCACGTCAGCTGGGACGACGCGGTCGCCTACTGCACGTGGAGCGGGCGGCGGCTGCCCACCGAGGCCGAGTGGGAGTTCGCCTCCCGGGGCGGCCTCACCGGTGCCCGGTTCCCTTGGGGAGACGAACTGAAGCCGGACGGCGTGTGGCGCACCAACATCTGGCAGGGCGACTTCCCGGTGCACAACAGCGCCGAGGACGGCTGGGTGACCACCGCGCCCGTCCGCTCCTTCGCGCCCAACCACTACGGGCTCTGGCAGACGGTCGGGAACGTCTGGGAGTGGTGCGCCGACTGGTTCGACCCGTCCTACTACCGGACCTCGCCGAGCGATAACCCGCAGGGCCCTGGCCGAGGCACGACGAGGGTGCTCCGTGGCGGCTCCTACCTCTGCCACGACTCCTACTGCAACCGCTACCGCAACGCCGCCCGCTCCTCGAACACACCGGACTCGTCCATGGGGAACGCCGGATTCCGCACGGTCGCCACCACCCACCCCGAGGAAGCATGACGCCGCACAAGACCGCCACGACACTCGCCGACGGACGGGAGCTGATCTACTTCGACCTCGCTGCCGGCGCACGGCGGCGAAGGACCGACCCGCGGTCGCTGCCGCCGGTGAGCACGACCGCGCAGATGCGCTGGGACCCGCTGCTGGAGGAGTGGGTCATGATCGCGTCCCACCGGCAGGACCGCACCTTCCTCCCTCCGGCCGACGAGTGTCCGTTGTGCCCTTCGGTGGACGGGCACAGAACCGAGATCCCCGCGGACGACTACGACGTCGTGGTCTTCGAGAACCGCTTCCCGAGCCTGTCGGCCGGCGCGGCTCTGGACGACGCCGGCGGCGGCCACCCACTGGTCGAGGTCCGCCCGGCCGTGGGGCGCTGCGAGGTGGTCTGCTTCTCCAGTGATCACTCCCGGAGGTTCGCCGACCTCACGCCCGGCCACGCACGGCTGGTGATCGACGCGTGGGCGGACCGCACCCTGGCGCTGTCCGGTGTCAAGGGCGTCGAGCAGGTGTTCTGCTTCGAGAGCCGCGGAGAGGAGATCGGGGTGACCCTGTCCCACCCGCACGGCCAGATCTACGCGTACCCGTTCACGACACCGCGGACGTCGCGCATGTTCCAGGCGGCCGCGCGCCATCGCCGGCGTACCGGCGGAGACCTGCACACCGACGTGCTCGACGCCGAACGCCGATCCGGCATCCGTATCGTCGCCGAGAACGAGCACTGGTCGGCGTTCGTACCGGCGGCGGCACGCTGGCCGCTGGAGGTCCACCTCTACCCCCGCCGCAGGGTGAAGTCCATCCCCGACCTCGACGACGCGGAACGCGACGCGCTGGTGACGATCTACCTGGATCTGCTCGCGCGCCTCGACCGGCTGTACGACCGGCCGCTGCCCTACGTCTCGGCGTGGCACCAGGGGCCGGTCGACGACCCTGACGACCTTGGTTACCTGCACCTGCAGCTCTTCTCGATACGGCGCTCCGCGGACAAGCTGAAATACCTCGCCGGCTCCGAGTCGGGGATGGGCGCCTTCGTCACCGACACCCTCCCCGAGCAGGTGGCCCACCGCCTGCGCGAGGTCTGAGCCGTGCGCACGGGAACGTGGTCCGCGCCCGGGCGGGTGAACATCATCGGCGAGCACACTGACTACAGCGGCGGCTTGGCCCTGCCCTTCGCCCTCCCCCAGCGCACCGTGGTACACGCCCGGCTCCGCGACGACGGCCGCATCACGGTGGCGTCCGACGGGTACGGCGAGGTGGAGTTCCCCGTCGCGACCCGCCCCGGCGAGATCACCGGCTGGGGCGCCCATGTCGCCGGCGTGGTGTGGGCGCTGGGCCGATCGGGGGCCGCTCTGTCCGGAGCCGACCTTCGTGTCCACAGCGCCGTGCCACACGGTGCGGGCTTGTCCTCGTCGCACTCGCTCGAGTGCGCCGTCGCGCTGGCGCTGGTCGGCCTGCACGACCTCGACCTGGGCCGCGACCAGCTGGTCCGTATCGTGCAGCATGCAGAGAACGAATACGTCGGCGCCCCCACCGGGGTCATGGACCAGATGGCCTCCCTCTACGGCGAGGCCGACCGCGCGATCCTCGTCGACGCACGTCATCTGACCGCCGAGCCGGTGCCCTGCGACTTCGCGTCCAGCGGGCTCGATCTCGTCATCGTCGACACCCGGTCACGGCACCGGCACGCCGACGGCGAGTACGGCGCCCGCCGCAGGACCTGCCACGAGGCGGCAGAGGCCCTCGGCATGAAGGACCTCCGCGACGTGGCCGACCTCGACGACGCCCTCGCCCGCCTCACCGATCCGGTGGCCGTACGACGGGTCCGGCACGTCGTGCGCGAGAACGCAAGGGTCCTCGACGCCGTCGAACTGCTCCGCGGGGGACGGGTGCGGGAACTCGGCCCGTTGCTCACCGCCTCGCACGCCTCGCTCCGCGACGACTACGAGGTCACCGTCCCCGAGCTCGACGTGACCGTCGAGGCCGCTCTCGCCGCCGGCGCGCTGGGCGCCCGGATGATCGGCGGCGGCTTCGGAGGGTCGGTGATCGCACTGGTCGAACAGGCCGGCCGGAAACCCGTCGAGGCCGCCGTGGCGGACGCGTTCCGGCGACGCGGATTCGCCGAGCCCGAATTCCACGTCGCCCGCCCCTCACACGGTGCGAGCAGAGACCGCTGAGCCGGGACGACTACGTCGCCTACCTTGAGGCTTTTGCCGCCCATCACCGCCTCGACGTCCGCTTCAGGGTGGAGGTCACCCGCGTCGCACCCTCCGCGGGCCACCGCTGGGTGGCCGCCACCTCAGGCGGCGACGTCCAATACGACGACATCGTGGTGGCCATCGGGCATGAACACCTTCCGTGGACGCCCGACTGGCCGGGAATCAACAACTTCGTCGTGGGGCGCGGGATGGTGCCGCGCAGCGCCCGGCCCGGCATCGTCGTCCGGCGATCGCCTCGGCCTCAGGATCCGATTGTTATGGCTGTCGTCTCGGATTTGTGGCGGCGGGTGGGGGGGTGCGCTTGGGTGGTGCTCGTTTGCTTACCGAATCCGGTGGCCCGTGGAGGGAGAACGCGCATGACGGGGACGCCGTTGCCGGACTGGCTGGCCACGCTCGAACAGGGCGCGCTGGCGGAGGTTCTGGCGGTTCGGGCCGATGTCTGCGGGACGGGTGAGCTGGGCGGGTGGGGCGAGCTGGCCGAGCGGCTCCAGCAGCCGCAGTCGGTGGAGCGGGCGCTCAAGCGGTTGACGCGGCCCTGCCTTCAGGTTGCGGAGACGGCTGCGGCGCTCGGGCAGGACGCGACCAGGGCGAGGATCACGGCGCTGCTGGGCGGGCCCGGTGGTGTGGTGGACGACGCGTTGACGACGTTGGAGCGGCATGCGCTCGTGTGGCCCGGTCAGGGCGGGGTACTGCACGTTGCCGAAGCACTTCGCGAACGGTGGCCCAGGTCGCGCGGACCGGCAGGGAGGGCGCCGTTCGACCCGTTCCCGCCCGAGCTGCCGACCGTCCCGGTCGGTCCGGAACGGGTGAGACGCACGGCTGCTGCGCAGCTCGGAGAGTTCGTCGGGCATGCGGCGGGGGTGCTCGCCGAGTGCGCGAGGCGGCCGTTGCAGGTCTTCAAGGTGGCCGGGGTGCAGCCGAAAGCACTTCAGCGGGTGATGCGGGCCGCGCGCTGCAGCGGTGCGTCCGCGCGACTCGCGTTGGCCTGTGCTCAGCGCGCTGGGCTGTTCGTCAGCGACGGGACGCACATTCGCTTGTCGCCGGCGGGTGATGCGTTCACGCTACTGCCGCCGGGTGAACAGGCCGCTCGGCTGCTGTTCGAGTGGTGGAGGCTGCCTTCCGCACCGACGCATGCTCGTTCGGACGATGGCAAGCAGTTGTATCCCCTGAGCGCGAAGGCCGTCTGTGACGGCTGCGTCCAGGTGCGGCACGAACTCGTGAGAGTCCTGAAGGGGGTGCCTGAAGGGCAAGGTGTGCAGGCGCCCGAGGATCTCGCCAAGGCGCTCGGCTGGCATCGGCCGCTTGCCTGCGACCACGAGCCGCTCAGCGCGCCGCTGCACGAGGTCGTACTGCTCGGCCTGGTCGCGCACGGGGTGCTCTCCTCGTTCGGCGTGCTCCTCGCCGCCGGAGACCATGCCGGTCTGGTGCGAGAGGCGTCCCCGCTGCTTCCGGCGTTCACCGAGCGCGCGACGATCGCTTCGGACCTCATGGTGACCGTCCGAGGAACACCGTCGAGGCAGTTGGCGAAGGAACTCGATGCGGTCGCCGAGAGTCTGATCGGACCGGTCTGGAGGATCGGCGACCAGAGCCTCCGGCGGGCCCTGGAGTCGGGCATGAGCGCCGACGACCTAGAAGCGGGCCTCGCCGCGATCAGCGCTGCGCCTCTCCCGCAACTGCTGCGGCACAAGATCGCGGAGGCGGCGCGCGGCCATGTCCCGTCGCCCCGGCTCCTGGAGGTGCCGGCCACCTGTGTCTTCCGCAGTGCCGACACCGAACTGCTCGCGCGGGCCGTCCGGGATCCGGCACTCCAAAACCTCGGCGTGCGACTGCTCGCACCCGGCCTCCTCATCGCCACGAGCCCGCGCGAAAGCGTGCTGGCGGCGCTGCGCGCCGCCGGGTACGCCGCGGCTGAAGACCCTGTTCCCGGGCCGCTTCCCCCTCTGGCCTCCGACGAGCCGCCGGCCGACTTCGACGCACTCGCCGAACGGCTGCGCAAGGCTCCGCACGTCCCGCCGCGCTCCCCTGCTCGAACCCGGTCGGCCGCGCCCCGCCCTCCGCGCCCATCCCGTGGGCGTTCGGCTCTGGAACGAGCGCAACGCGTCATCACCCGCGAGGCCCGCGAGCTCAAGTCCGATGAGATCCGGCTGCTCGCTCACGCCGTCGCCGAGAACGGCCGTGTCCGGATCACCTACGTCGACCAGAACGGCGTGGAGACCGTTCGGGTCATCGGCCCTCCCCACGAGCTGGTGCAGATGAACAAGAAGAAGCTACTCAAGGCGATCTGCGAGATGCGTAGCGCAGAGACGGGACACCAAGAGGAAAGGGTCTTTCACTACTCCCGCATCCAATCCGTCGAATCAGTGGACGGCTGATTCCACTTCCTCTCACCCGCGACCGCGGCCACGTCAATCTTCACTACCTCCCGCCCTGTGGCCGTTCGCCCATGCGGGTCGAGTCACGGAGCGCAGGGTGACCTTTCGGATGAGATGCACGTCGGTGTGCGGTCCCGTGGAGGCGGCGAACCCGAACTTGAAAGTGTTCGGGACGGGCTCGGGAGCACGAAATCGCAGCACTCGCTGGAAGCCATCGCCGTCCTGAAAGTCGATGTCGACTGTCGCCACGGGGCGTGGACCAGGTGGGATCACGATACGGACGGCCCGCTTCGCCGGTTCCAACAGGGCTTCGGATCGTGGCGGTGTGACGCGGGCGGGCATCTTTCTCAGATTGCCGTGCAGTCGTCCGGGAAGCGCGGACGCCCAGGGGCCGACGGTCGCCTTGTTGCTCGTCGAGGCGTCGAGATAACAGTATCCTTCGACGCCGTTTCCTGGACCGCGGGCGGTCACGATGTTGGGCCCCGGAGAAGGCGCCTGGAACCTCGTCCCGGCCGGGGATCGCCGCTGGCAGCCATTCCCGCGCTTTTCTCCATCGCCGAAGTAGTCGCCCAGGACGTCAAGCCCGATACCGAGATATCCACCGTCGACACCCGGGATGAGCTGGCCTGATCCACCGTCCGGCAGTTTCTGGGCGTAGCCGAGGCTTCCGCCGAACGCGCCCGGCGTGGTGAGCCGCCTGGCGCCGTCGGTGAGGAAGAAGGAGATCCCGTCCGCCGGCGTCCGCGTGGTGTTGCCGTACTGCCACTGCTCGAAGGTCACCTCCAGCCCGCCCTTCGCCGGAACCGGCGAGTCGAACAGCACCGCGCCGGTCTCCTCGAAATGGGCATCGGTGAGCTGGAGATATCCGTGCGGCGCCGCACCGGCCGGGGGGACGGGACCGGCCGGATTCGGGTGGCATCCGCCGAGCGGGTGATTTGCGCCCTCCACGAGCCGGCCTCCACGCCGCGCGCCCGTCAGGCAGGCGGCCCCGTACCCGATCAAGCGCGAGTCCGCGGTGGCTCCGGTGAACGACTCGTTGACCAGTACCGATCCCGGACGCCGGTGGGCCGCTGAGGCATACCCGGCCGGCACGACGGCCGCCACGACTCCGACCAGCGCGATGAAACAAGGCGCCACACGTCCCAATCTCGACGCTCCCTTTTCGGATTCTAAGTGATCTCCCTGCCGAATTCATTTGAACACGAATCCCACGACGGGCGCCACGCATTGCCACTCTCATAGCAGTAATCAGATCAGATCATTACAAGAATGCGTGGCACCCCATCAAGCGGCCACGCCTTCGCCATGACGGAACCTCGGCGGGTCGCGATCCGTGCTTGAAAGAGAGCGGGTGATGGCATCGGCGAGGTCACGGCAGCCGGTCGGCGTCCGGGTCGATGGCCCCCCACATCCTGTCCGTGACGGAGTCGTCCCGCACCAGCCCCTTCGCTCCGAGGAGCGGGCTGTATTCCAACGCGCTGTTGTCGAAGACCATCGCCTCGGGAGGCGGCTTCTGCCAGACCTTCAGGCCGGACTCCCAGGTGGCGAGCCGGGCGCCGCGGAACGGCCAGATGCTTGTGCCATAGGTTCACTCGCAAGTCGCGGGCGAAGCGCCGACCGCTCATCCTCCCGACCATGTCATCGGTGATGCCCGCGACGATCTCGCTGTCGAAGGTGTAGCCGCGGTCGTCGACGTTGACGGTGCCGATAACGGCGAACTCGTCGTCGATGAGGCACGTCTTGGCGTGGACGAAGGGGCCGCACCACTTCCGGCGCTCATCGTCCGGGCTCCGGGTCAGCGAGAACATCCGCTTCTCCAGCCGCCCCGCCGCCTCGCGATCCCCGGTCACTTCACGGCCGTCGGCTGTTCGCCACTCCCCCGTGATGAGCGTTGACGTCGGCGTCGTTACTGGTCCGCCGTAACGCGCGGCGTGAATCGCGAAAATTCGGAGATTGACATACGTCCGTCAGCCAGAGCGAAATAACCCGGGAATGCGCCGAGAGAAGTTGATCTCGGTAGGTGTGGCTGCGTACTGGAATGTGCGGCCGATGACCAGATCAGGTCACCCGCGGGGACGGCGCTTGCCGAGGACCTCAAGATCGCGGATCTTGAGGTCCTCCGCTCACTCCGCGAAGGAGCCGCCGATGAGTCTCCGCCGTGTCCCCACCGTCCTCGCCGCGGCCGCCATGCTGACCGGCGGTCTGGTCGCGACCGCCCCCGCCGCGTCCGCCACCTCGTTCAGCATCTCCAGCGCCAACGGCTGCACCCAGGCCCGGTTCAGCTACACCTACGGCAACCGCACCTTGGTCGCAGGCAAGTACGGCTACACCATCACCTACAGCGGGACCGTCTACGATTCGCCGTCCTGTTACAGCGACGGATACGGCGGTGTCATTCAGATCAGGTACCAACACAGCGGCGGTTTCGTGTGGGAGACGGTCGGCTGGTCTGAGCTGCGGAGGAACGAAGACAACGGCAGCGCCGGTTTCAGCGCCGTCGACGACGCCTGGTACGACGACGTGCACTTCCGCGTGTGCAACCGCAATCCCCGCACCGGAACGGTCGGCACCTGCGGAACACCCACCGGAAGCTGAAGCGGTCCCCGCCCTTCGGCGCGGCCTGCCATGCGCCCTCGTGCGCGCCCTCCTGGACGACCGTGCCGGGTACCCCGCCGGGGCACGCCACCGGTCCGGCCACCGGCACCGAGTGATCGGGACGTCCGGGAACCGGCCAGGCGGTACGCCCAGATCCAGGGCGTACCGCACTCGCAGCGCCGGCGCCCGATCGAGAGCGCCGCGGGGCACGCCTCCGCCGTCCTCGATCCCCTGGACCGGCCCATGGCTCAGCAGTAGGCGTTCGTCCTTATGTTCCAGACGTCGTACCAGTTGGCGGACCTGAACTGCCGCGAAGGGTCGACCACCGTGTCGGGGGCCGGATAGCACGCGATCCTGTCCATGATGATGCCCGAGTCGAGCGTTTCCGCGCCCACCTTGCCGTCTGAGCCGCCGACCTGGTTGTTGATGATCCACTGCAGGCTGGTGTTGTAGTTGAAGTCGGAGACGGTGTAGCCGCGCTCGTCGTACAGCCGGAAGACGTACCAGTAGTTCCGCGAGCTGGTCTGGTTCGACAGAACGTACAGGCAGACGTAGTACCTGGGGCATCCGGGCAGGTAGTTCCTCGACTCCTCGCCGCGCGGCCGGTCGATCTTCTGCCACGGGCCGCTGATGTCCTCGACTCGCGGCTCGCCGTAAGGACCGATGTAGGGGTCGGCGAAAGCGCTCGGCGCGAACGCGACCGTCGACAGCAGCATGGCGAGTGCTCCGACGAGAACCGCCGCCGATCTTCCCTTCGACTTCCGGGCCGTCTTGATCATTACCTGGCCTCCGATTCGGTGAGCCCTGACACGAGAGGCCCGGATCGCTGAGAGATCTCCCCTCCGCCGGACCCGCACTCAGCCAAACAGCCGGCGGCTTCATAACGGCTTCAGATGAGCTTCATCCCTGCTCGGGAGCCGCCGGGCCGGGCGTGATCAGCAGTGACGCCGGCCTGAAGCAGCCAAAAGTTCGGTGCCCGGAAAGGACGTGCACTTCCGCCACCGGCCTTTCAGTTCGAGCCGAGAGGTATTCCTTGAGCTCTGGCAGACCTCAGCCAATCGGGAAACTCCGAGAGGATGCGCTCATACAACTCGGTGTCGGTGATGTGGCCGATGTCGTCCACGGCGAAGAACCCGGCATTGTCGACGAGGCGTCCATCGAGGGTGTCGAGCTTCTCCAGAATGCCGTACCGGCCGTGGCCGAGGCCGATGAACTGCCAGAAGACGGGACGGTTCGACGCGTCACGTAGCAGGCGGGCGATCTGGGCGTCCTTGGCCACGCCGCCGTCGGAGAAGAACAGCACGAGGACCGGTTCTCCGGGGCGGGCGTCGTAGTACGCGAGGATGTCCGCGATCACCTGCGGTTCGTTGTTGCGGCCACCGAGGCCGACCCGGCTCCCGTCGGCGGCGACGGCCTCGTGCATGCGCACGTTGTCCCGCGTCCACGCCTCGATCTCGGCGACCCGCAGCGGCGGCAGCCGCGCGAACTCCGTCGCGAAGATCCACGCGTCCAGCGCCTCGTCGTCGTCCACCTGCAGCGCGACCGCCGCCATCCGCTCCACGATCTCGGCGACCACTCCTTCCTTGTACAGCCTGCGCATCGAGCCGGAGGCGTCCAGCGCCACGGCCACCCTCGCCCGCACCCCGCGGATGCCCTTCTTGTCCAGCGAGACGCGGACGGCCTCCTTCCGCAACGAGATCCGCTTCCGCAGGTCCACGTCGGCGGGCCGCTCGTCGGTCACGTCCACGCCGAAATCGGTGGCCAGGCCGGCGAGGCCGCTCGCCCATCCCTGCCCCACCGCCCGGATCTTCCACGCCTGCGCGCGCCGGTACACCTCGACGATGACGACCACCGTCTCCCCCGCCGCCATCGCAGGGGTCTCGAACGCGGGACCGCGGTGTACATCGGCGCGCACCGTGACGCCGTCGAACGTCCCGGGCCCGTCAACGCTGGCGACAAGCGCAACGGTCGAAACGTCACCGGGCACCGCGTCCAGGTCGATGACGACTTCCGCACCCTCCAGCCGCACCCCGTCCTGGGCAGGGTGGTTGAAGAAGACCAGATCCTCGTCCGACCGCACTCGCCGGTCATCGCCCAGCAGCACCGCCGACACGTCGATCGCCCCGCCCGCGGCAGTCACAGCGACCGTGACGCGCCCGCCGTCCAGCGTGGCGTTCTCCCCCTTGCGTAACATCGACCGCCTCCATCCCGGACGTCACCGCCCCGAACACTACGGTCTCTCTCCCACGTCACCGCGTGGCTTCGACGTTTCTTCAGCCTCCAGAAACGGCCGGCCAGATCGCCTCGGCCCCGGCACCGCACCCGGCGTCCAGCGCCGTGCCCGGCACCAGCTCACCGATCTCACGAGCGAGGTGGGGATTCGGCGGACGAGGTGGACCGCACGCTCGACGCCGGGCTGCGACGGATCGACCATCCTGCCGTTGCCCCCGCAGACCCGGAGGCATCCAGGCCTACAAGTTCGTCCTCCCCAGAGGAGACGACGACGCCGGACCCGACCTGCGCACCCTGACACCCGCACCCCGCATTGGTTCGGCGCCACCGGCGCCGGTCCCGTCGAGTACCTCAGCCTCATCGGCAGGCAAGGCGAACGTGCACACGTCCCCGCGGCAGCCAAGAACGCCGTACCGGCAGCGGGGGCCGTCCGACGCCGACGCCAGAGTGGTCGACCCGCGGGGCCTGGCTACTCTATCGTTTTGGTAGGATTCTGCTTCACTCTCCGCATCCCCGTCGTTTCCCGCCGAGGTCGCCCATGTCTGAAAGTCGCCCGTTCGTCAGCCTGGCGACCGACTTCGGCGCGGCCTATACGGCGATCTGCGCGGGGGTGGTGTACACGATCGCGCCGAGCGCGAACGTGCTGGTGCTCAGCGACGAGATCACCCCGTTCGACGTGCGTGAAGGGGCGATGCTGCTGCGGCAGGCACTGCCGTATCTGCCGGTGGGGGTGCACGTCGGGATCGTGGATCCGGGGGTGGGGACCTCACGCCGGCCGGTGGCGATCGCTACCGGGCGCGGTGACGTACTGGTCGGGCCGGACAACGGGCTCCTGGTGCCGGCGGCGGAAATGCTGGGCGGGATCGTCGGTGCCCATGCGCTGGAAAATCCCGCCTTCCGGTTGCCGGGGGTCTCGACGTCCTTCCATGGACGTGATGTCTTCTCCCCCGCCGCCGCGCACGTCGCGGCCGGTGTGGACGTGGCGGACCTCGGTGCGGCCGTCGACCCGCTGCCGTTGAACGTCCCGGCCGCGGTGGCGGAGGATGACAAGTTGACCGTTCCGGTGCTCTACACCGACCGGTTCGGTAGTCAAGTGCTGGGCGCCGAGCGCGGCGACCTGGCGGCGGCGTTCGGCTCCCTGGAGCCGGGCACTCCGCTCGATGTGGAATGGAGCGGTGCGGACGGGTCGTCCCGCACGGCCCGCGTCCCGTTCCAGCTCACCTTCGGCAGCGTCGCCGTGGGAGAGCCCCTGCTGTGGATCGACTCGTCCGGCTGGCTAGGCCTGGGCGTCAATCAGGGACGGGCCACCGATGTCCTCGGCCTGGCCGGAGCGCGGAGTCTCACCCTGCGCGCAGTCCCGCGGTCATGATTCCTAAACCCTCACTGCTGGAGGCATCTCCTGTGATCCGCCGTCCCCTCGTGGCCACGCTTGCCGGTGTCGCCGCGCTCGCCCTCGCAGTCTCGGCCTGCGCCCCGCAGGATGAGGACTCCAACGCCTCGGCGAGCAAGAGTCCCGCCTCCTGCGCCAAGGACAAGCTGCCGCTGAAGTCGGCCGGCAAGCTCACGATCGCGACCGACAAGCCCGCGTTCGAACCGTGGTTCAAGAACGACGACCCGTCCAACGGGCAGGGTTTCGAGGGCGCCGTCGCCTACGCGGTCGCCGGCCGGCTTGGATTCGGCAAGGACCAGGTGGTGTGGAAGACCCAGTCGTTCGAGTCGTCGTACGCCCCGGGGCCGAAGACCTTCGACTTCGACATCAACCAGATCTCGGTCACCCCAGCGCGTGAGAAGGCGGTGGCGTTCAGCGACGGCTACTACGACGTGCAGCAGGGCGTCGTGACGCTCAAGGGCGGCAAGTACGAGAACGCGGCGACCGTCGCGGAGTTGAGCAAGGCGCGTATCGCGGTGCAGGTCGGGACGACGGCGCTGCAGGCGGTGAAGAACCAGATCAAGCCCGCGGACGAGCCGAAGATCTTCAACACGCAGATCGACGCGGTGAACGCGCTGAAGAACAAGCAGGTGGACGTGCTGGTGGTGGACCTGCCGACCGCCTTCTACGTCACCGCCGCGCAGATCGACGGCTCGAAGATCGTCGGTCAGCTGCCGCAGTCCCAGGGCGGCGCCGCCGAGCATTTCGGGTTGCTGATGGAGCGCGGCAGCGGGCTCGCCGGGTGCCTGAACCAGGCGATCGGGCAGCTGAAGTCGTCCGGTGAGCTGGCGAAGATCCAGCAGCAATGGCTGACCTCGTCGGCCGGCGCGCCCGTCCTGAAGTGACCGCGCCTGCGGGCGGGAAGACCGCCTGGGTCAAGAGCGAGCGGCAGCTCGAACGGGAGCGCCGGCGGCGCCGCGCCGACGTCCGGTCCGGATCGGTGGCCGCCGCGTCGACGGTGCTGTGCGCCGCGATCGTGGTCGTCGTCGTGGTGGGTTCGCCGGGCTGGCCGCGCGTGCACGAGACGTTCTTCAACTGGGGCGAGCTCACCGGGTCGTTCCCCGACGTGCTGCGCGGCTTCTGGTTGAACGTGCGGATCTTCCTGATCGCCGAAGTGGCGATCCTGGCGCTGGGGCTGCTGGTCGCGCTCGCGCGGGGGCTGAGGACCCCGCTGCTGTTCCCGGTACGGGCGCTCGCCGTCGCCTACACCGACGTGTTCCGCGGCATCCCGACGATCCTGCTGGTGTACCTGGTCGGGTTCGGGCTCCCGGCGCTGCGGTTGCAGGGCATCCCCGAGAGCCCGGCGGTGCTGGGCGGGTTCGCGCTCGTCCTCTCCTACGGGGCGTACGTCGCGGAGGTGTTCCGGGCCGGCATCGAGTCCATCCACCCCAGCCAGCGCGCCGCGGCCCGCTCGCTGGGGCTCAGCAAGGCGCAGAGTCTGCGGTACGTGGTGCTGCCGCAGGCCGTGCGCCGGGTCGTCCCGCCGCTGCTCAACGACTTCGCCTCGCTGCAGAAGGACACCGCACTGGTCGCGGTGCTCGGCCCGCTGGAGGCGCTGCGGCAGGCGCAGATCCACTCGGCCGACACCTTCAATTACACCCCCTACCTGGCCACGGCGGTGCTGTTCGTCGCGCTGACGGTGCCGATGGCCCGGTTCACCGACCATCTCGCGGCGCGCGCCGAACGCCGCCGCGCCCCTGGAGGCGGCCGATGAGCGAACCTCTGCTGCGCATCGAGGGCGTGTGGAAGACCTATCACGCCCATCCGGTGCTGCGCGGCGTCGACCTGGACGTCGCACCGCACGAGGTCGTCTGCCTCATCGGCGCCTCCGGATCGGGCAAGTCGACGCTGCTGCGTTGCGTGAACGTCCTGGAGACCGTCGACGACGGCGCGATCTTCCTGGAGGACGACGACATCACCGACCCGGGCGCCGACCCTGACCAGGTCCGCAAACGGATCGGGATGGTGTTCCAGTCCTACAACCTGTTCCCGCACATGTCGGTGCTGGACAACATCACCCTCGCCCCCCTCCGGGTGCACAAGCGGCCGAAGGCGGAGGCCACCGAACAGGCGCACGAACTGCTGAAACGGTTCGGCCTGTCCGACAAGGCGGGCGAGTACCCCGACCGGCTGTCGGGCGGCCAGCAGCAACGGGTCGCGATCATCCGGGCCATGGCCACCCGGCCGAGCCTGCTCCTGCTGGACGAGGTGACCTCCGCGCTCGACCCCGAACTGGTCACCGAGGTCATGGGCATCATCCGGGAGCTCAAGGACTCCGGCATGACGATGATCCTGGCGACCCACGAGATGGGATTCGCCCGCGACATCGCCGACACGGTCTGCTTCCTCCACGACGGCGTCCTCCTGGAACACGGCCCGGCGGAGCAGATCTTCGAGGAGCCCACCGAGCCGCGCACCCGCGAGTTCCTCAGCCGCGTCCTGGAGTCCCGCCGCCTCTGAACCGGCGGCTCCCAGGCGGCAGGCGGATCTGTGGTGGCGTAGCCGCAGGTCATCGACGGGCGGGGGCTTCGCGCCCCCGCCCGTCACGGCTCTCACACGCCTGCCCCCGCTGACAGTGACGTCTCCTACCACAGTCCACTCGGCACACCGAAGGTAGCGGCCCGCCCCGCGTGTGACCTTCGTCTTTTCTTCACCGGTCGTACGGCGCATGGCGCGCGCCTCGACACGGTCCTGACTGTTCTGGCCCCAGCGCCAGGACATGTCCGGATTCCACTGGATTTCGGCGTGTCCTGGCGCGATCGGCCAGGGCACGCCGTGATCCACGGGATCACAACCACCCTCCGTCCTCGGGGCGGGGGGGTGTCCAAAGGAGCAACCGATGTTCTACGCGGTTGTGGTGTTGGAACTGATCATCCAAACGATCGGTTACCTCTTCACCGCCGTGATCGATCCGCTCGCGGGCGGGCTGATCATGGCTACGGTCGGCGCTCTGGGAATCTCGCTCTTCGCGAGGCTGAAGACCCGGAGGGCCCTCCCGCACCGGTCGCTGAGCGACTACCAGCGCGTGATCGTCCGCCGCCTCATGTGGGGCAACGTGATCGTGAACGTCCCGTTCGTCGTCGGTGTCCATTCCGTGGGCATCGGGACGATCGCGACAATGTCGGCCCTGGGGCCCTTGTGCCTCAAGGGCCGCAAGCTGTGGGAGAACAGGAAGTCTCGCATTGCGAGGCTGCAAATCGCGCTCCGTGGCATCATGGCCGTGGGCGTGATCGTCGTCAACAAACCGTTGGAAGCGTTCGGGGACTTCCACATGGACATGTTGCTCGGTCTCGCCTGCGGTCTCCTGAGCGCCTGGAGTTACTGGAACTACCTCCACTGCCTGTTCGGCGATGTCATTCCGGACGAGGAAAGGCTCGCACTCGTAGCGGTGGCCGATCTGCGCTCGCTTCCCATCATCGCCGTCACGGTGCTGGTGGGGGGCTTCGCCATCGGAGGCGGGTATGCCGCGCTGTCGCCGAAGGTGCTCCTCTTCGGCGCCATCGCCGGCATCCTGGCCTTCATGATTCCGACGATCATGGCCGCCTGGGCAGGAGGCAAGGTTCCGGAGTCGGTGTCGGGCATGCTCTACCTGCTCGACAGTCCGATCGGAAATGTGGTCGGCCTTCTGGGCGCCTCTCTCGGTCTTCTGGGCAGGGAGCAGGCCCCCGATGTCTGGGGCTGGATCGGGATGGTGGTCGTGGTGGGAGCCGCGCTCGCCGCCAAGATCCTTCCGTTCCCGGAGGAGCCGCCGCACGTCGGCCCTTCCGTCAAGGGAGGGCCGTAGCACAAGTCCTGCCTGCGGTCACGTCGGCCGGACGGCACATCGGACTGCGGTACGCGTCCCGCGTACCGCAGCCTGACGATCATCCACTCGCGGGGAGAGGCCGCTGCCTCTCCCCGTCTTCCTCCCGCACGCCATGGCCCGCGGAGACCATGGTCACGGTGAGCTGGACACTGCCCCGGTTGTCGCCGCTGGAACCCCAGGCGTCGTTGGCGAATGTGTACAGGTAGCCGCTCTTGCGTACCCGCCGGCGTGTTCCCGCGCCGATCGCAATGCGTTCATGGGCGGTGATCTCGCCCGTGACGCTCACCGCGTCGTTGGCGACGACGCCCACGAGCGACATCCAGGGCAGGCGCACGTCGCGGCGTGCCCCGATCGAGTGGGCCGCCCGGTTCCCGGTCGCCGCGCCGAAGAGGCGCTCCACCCCGCCGAGCAGGGTCCGCACGAGCCGGAGCCGCTCGGTCAGCGGGTTGAAGCGGCGCAGACCGCCGGTACCGGCCGGGCCGGACACGATGCCGCCGTCCAGCCACTCGCCCTCGGCGGTGAAGAGGTACTCACCGGCCTCCAGGTAGAGCCCTGTCTCGTTCCACGGCTCGCCTGCGAACACCTCGACGGTCTCCGGCCGCCCCTGCGACAGGACCTTGGTAGGACGATACGGTCCGGTGGTGATGGGCGACCTCCGCTGCCGGTCGTACACCGACTGGTGGACGGCCGGGTCGCGCTCGCTCGGGTCGATCTTGGGCACCGCGCGCGGCCGCGGCTGGAGGGCGACTTCGAGCAGCGGCCGGAGCTTGAGGTCGGCCAGAGGCTCGACCACTCCGATCATGCCGCGGTCGTCGTCGTGCAGGACGTCGAGGGGATCGGGCCGGATCTGGTCCACCATCGTCTTGCGGAAGCCGAGCGGGAGCTCGCCGCCGCGCACCTCGTCGATCATCCACTGGAGCGCACCATTGCTCAGGCCCGTGCGCAGGTGCCCGCCGCCCACGTCCTTGTGGCTGCCGGGGAACCACACCTGCTTGACGTCCTGCCCGCCGGTGAACGGCTCGGCCCACAGTGCCGGGACGTAGGGGGCGCGGCGTTCGTCCATGGCCACCGCGTGCCGCGCGTGCCTGATGTACGGGTTGAGTCTCAGGTCGTGGAAGTCATGGCCGCGGGACGGGTCGAGCAGATTGAGCCAGCCCAGGTAGTCGGGGATGCCGAGCGAGCCGACGGTGTCCCACACTCCGACGAAGTGCACCGGAATCCGTTCCCGGTCGTCCGGGTCGTACCGGAAGGCCAGGCCGCGCCGCCATCGCCGGCCGGTGCCGCGCTCGCGGTAGCCGTGATCGTAGACGTGCCGGACCTTCTCGCGGACCGTCGCCTCGCCCATCCCGGTGGTGTCGATCAGCCCGCAGGACGAGATCATGCCGGCGAGGCTGCGCGCGGTGTACGCGCCGCGGCTGAAGCCGAACAGCCAGATGCGGTCGCCCGGGCGGTATTCGCCGACGAGCCAGCGGTAGGCGTCCATCACGTTGTCCGACAGTCCGAGCCCGAACGCGCCTCCGAGCAGCCTGTTCCGCAAGGTGCCCACACCCGGCTGGTAGCAGGACAACTGCCGGTGACCGTCCTCGTCCGTGTTGTCGAGGGCGTTGTACAGCCGGCGCACGTTGGTGACGGACTCCATTTCCGGCGTGTTCCATGTGCCGTCGCAGCACATGATGAGATGACGCATGCCTTCCTCCGTGAATGACGTCATCGGTCGCGGAAGCGTTTCTCGAAGGTCTCGACCAGGCCGGCGATCACGCCCTCGGGCGAGGGGCTGTAGTGCGGGATGGCCCACCGGGTGATGACGGCGTCGATGACCGTTGGACGGCCCGAGGCCAGCGCCGTGCGGAACGCGTCCTCGAACTCCTCCAGCGTCTCCACGCGGTGGCCGTCGGCGCCGCATGCCCGGGCGTACGCGGCGAAGTCCGGGTTCTCGAATTCGACGAGCGCGGACTCGCCGTAGGTGGCGATCTGGAAGATCTTGATCAGCTTGAATTCCCGGTCGTCGAAGATGACCCAGATGACGGGGATGTCATTTTCGACCGCGGTCATCAACTCGAACCCGGACAGCGAGTAGCAGCCGTCGCCGCAGCCCACGACGACCGTCCGGTCCGGGTGGGCGACCTTCAGCCCGATGGCGCCGTTCACGTGCCCGGCCATCGGCCCGAACGAACCGGCCTTGCGGAAGTTCTGGCCCTCCTGGAGCTCCACGTAGTAGCCGAGCCAGGCGAGGTGCGCGCCTGCGTCGGCGAGCAGGATCGCGCGCTCCGGCAGCATCCGGCCGATCGCCTGCGCCAGCTCTCCGGGGTGGATCTTCCCGGTCAGGTGGACGATGTGCCGGGCCTCCCAGTCCCGGCCGTCGACCTCGGCGCCCGGGACATCGCCCACCTTCTTCTCCAGGGCGTCGTGCAACGCCGCCACCGCCGGCCGGGCGTCGGACAGGAGCTCGTGGTCGGGCTTGAACGCCTTGCGGAACTCGGTGTCGCTGATGTTCACGTGGATGAGCGTCTTGCCGTCGAACAGGTCCGGGCGGTAGTTGAACGTGGCGTGCTGGTTGAGGGAGTTCCCGATGCACAGGACGACATCGGCCTCCCGGAAGGCCTTCCAGGCACTCGCGTGGCCGCTGTCGGCGAAGACGCCCACCGAGAGCGGATGCCCCTCCGACACGATGCCCTTGCCGTCGAGCGTGGTCAGCAGCGGGATCTGGAACCGCTCGATGAGCCGCCTGATCTCCGTTCCCGCCCCGCTCAGGACGGCGCCGAACCCCACGAGTGCCACGACGCGCCTGCGGTTCGCGATCGCGTCCGCCAGGACGGATGCGATCTCCTCCACGCGGGCCGGGTCGGGCAGGACCGGCGCGACATCGAGCCGGACGGGCCGGACGTTCCCGACCTCCACCCCCCGTTCGGTCAGATCCTCGGGCACGTGGATGTGCACCGGGCCCGGCCGCCCGGCGAACGCGATGTTCACCGCTTCCTCGACCACGTCGCAGGTGTCGTCGGCGTCGGTGAGCAGGAACGACTTCTTGGTCGTGGCCGCGAACATGGCCTGCGAGTCGGGCGTCCTGTTCAGGCCGGAGGTCTCGTTGAGCGACCCCCATCCCTGCCATTTCCGGGAGGCGTATCCCGAGACGGCGAGGACGGGGTAGGAGTCGGACATCGCCACGGCCAGACCGGAGAACAGATTGAAGGCCCCGGGCCCGGCGGTGGCGAAGCAGAAGCCCAGCTTGCCGGTGTACATCGCGTACCCGCACGCCATGAACGACGCCGCCTGCTCGTGCCGTGCGATGATCGGCCTGATCCGCCGGGAGTGCTTCAGCGCCAGCATGAGCCCGGCGGCGTTCTCCCCGGCACCGCCGAAAGCGGCCTCGACGCCGATGTCCTCCAGGCCCTGGACGATGGCCTCGTAAACCCTCATCGTTCCTCCCGGTGCGGGCGGCCGCCGTCACTCATGGCGCAACCGCTTTTCGAGCGTCTCCCAGGCGCCGTGGAGCACGCCCTTCGGCGAGGTGCTGTAGTGCGGAAGGGCCCATCGGGTGATCTTGGCGTCGATCACGGTCGGCCGGCCCGATCCGAGGGCCGTCCGGAACGCGTCCTCGAACTCGTCGATCGTCGTCACGCGATGGCCGTCCGCACCGCACAGGCGCGCGTACGCGGCGAAGTCCGGGTTCTGGTACTCCACCAGGGCGGACTCCCCGTAGGTCGCGAGCTGGTAGAGCTTCACGAGCTTGTACTCGTCGTCGTTGAAGATCACCCAGATCACCGGCACGTCGTACTGGACGGCGGTCAGCAGTTCGAACCCGGCCAGCGCGTAGCAGCCGTCGCCGCAGCCGACGACGACCGTCCGGTCGGGCTGCGCCAGCTTCACCCCGATGGCGCCGTTGACGTTCCCGGCCATCGGCCCGAACGCGCCGATCTTGCGGAAGTTCTGGCCCTTCTCCAGGTCCACGTAGTAGCCGAGCCAGGCCAGGTGAGCGCCCGCGTCGGCGAGCAGGATCGCGCGCTCGGGCAGCATCCGGCCGATCTGCTGCGCCAGCCGGCCCGGATGGATCTCGCCGGGGAGCCGCGCGATGCGCCGCGCCTCGTAGTCCTGGCCCGCGACGCGCGCCGGCTCGACCGGCCCGGCGGCCCGCTCCGCCAGCGCGTCGCCGATCGCCTCGACCGCCGCGCGCGCGTCGGAGACGAGCCGGTGCTCGGGAACGTAGAACTTGCCGATCTCACTCGCCGCGATGTTGACCTGGATGAGCGTCTTGCCGTCGAACAGGTCCGGCCGCAGCCCGAAGGTCGAATGCTGGCTGAAGGAGTTGCCGACGGCGAGCACCACGTCGGCCTCGCGGAACGCCTTCCACGCGCTCGCGTGGCCGCTCTCGGAGAACACCCCGATCGCCAGCGGATGGGTTTCGGCGATGATCCCCTTTCCGTCCAGCGTCGTCATCACGGGGATCTGGAACCGTTCGGCGAGGCCGAGCACCGCCTTCTCCGCGTGGCTGCGGATCGCGCCGAAGCCCGCGAGGACAACGATCTTGCGGTCGTCGCGCAGCGCGCCGGCCAGGACGTCCGCGATCGCCTCGACCTCTTCCGGGTCGGGCAGCACCGGCGCCACATTGACGGCGACGTCGTGATAATCACCGGTGGTCACCTTTTCACGGGTGAGATTCTGCGGCACGTGAATGTGCACCGGCCCGGGACGTCCTTCGAACGCGATGTTCACGGCCTCTTCGAGGACGTCGCTCGTGTCGCCGGCGTGGGTGAGCAGAAAGGACTTCTTGGTCGTCGCGCTGAACATCGCCTGCGAGTCGGGCGTGCCGTTCAGCCCGGAGGTGTCGTTCACCGCGCCGCGCCCGCGCCAGGCGAGATCGACGTAGCCGGTGATCGCCAGTACCGGGTAGGAGTCCGACAGCGCGACCGCGAGACCGGAGAACAGGTTGAACGCCCCCGGACCGACCGTCGCGAAGCAGACGCCCAGCCTGTCGGTGTACATCGCGTACCCGCACGCCATGAATGAAGCCGCCTGCTCGTGCCGCGTCATGATCGGCCTGATCCGCCGCGAATGCCGGAGTGCCAGCATGAGGGAGGCGACGTTCTCCCCGTTGCCGCCGAACGCGGTGTCGACGCCGGCGCTTTCCAGTCCCCTGACGAGTGCTTCGTAGACCTGCATCGTCCCCCCTTCGGTCAGGCCGCGGCCGCGGTCCGCCGCCCGCGTGGATTCACGGCGGTGGCCCGCCGTCCGGCGTGCCGTGCCACCGCTCCGAATGCCGGGCGTGCGCGTCGGTCGTCCCGTTCACGAAGAAGCGCTCGTAGTACTCCGACTCGATATGGTGCGTCTGCAGCCATATGCCGGGCACATGAATGGCGTCGGCGTGTGCGGGGAACCGCCCGTGCGTGTCGTGGATGTACGTGCAGATGTCGCGTGCGCAGTCGATCACCCGCTGGTCGTACGCGCTCGCCTCGGCCAGGTACCGCTGACCGTAGTCGCCCTTGTAGATGCGGGCGAAGAGGTCCTTGTCGGCGTAGACGCCGTTCGGCCCGAACTTCGCCGCGACGACGGCGTCGACCGCCTTCTCCATGGACGGGTAGTTGGGCGGGCAGGCGGCTTTGATGAGGTGCTCCCCGTCGGCCCGCAGCCCGATCGGATGGGAACGCGCCGAGGCGTACTTCGGCAGAGGTATGTGCCAGCGCAGGATGTCGGCGGGACGGAAGCGCGGCGTCACGAAGTCGAATCCCAGCATCCGGCCGTAGGTGCGGGAGAACTTCGGATCGCCCAGCGCGATGAGCGGGTGGATCGACGCGTGGATCCAGGCGCCCAGGCCCATCGCGTCCGAGACCAGCATCATGTTCTGCAGGAGAAGGTCGGCCTCGATCTGGGTGCGCATCGGCCCCAGAGCGCCGAGCGGCAGTTTGATGTCGGCGTTCAGAAAACCGTTCTGCACCCATTTTCGTACGCCCGCCGGACGGTAGAAATTGCGGTCGTCGAGAATGACGGGCCTCGCCCCTTCCGGCTGGGTGAGCAGGTACATCAGCGCGTTGATGTACTGGTGGGAGAGGTCGACGACCGGCAGGAAGACCGTGGTTCCCGGAATGTTGGACAGGAAGCGGTTGGAGTCGAGGTAGGCCGGGAAGTCGCGCTTGCCCTCCGCGACGTCGAGCCGGTGGTCCAGGACCTTCACCTTGGCCCGGCGCGCCCGGTCGACCAGCGTGGCGGCGTCGAACGGCAGGTCCGGCGCGGGCGGCAGCTTCCGCAGGAAGTAGGTCCCGGTGTCGTTGATCATGAAGAAGTGGGTGCCCTGCGCGTTGTCGGGGCTGCCCGCCGTCCGCCCTTCCATGGTGAGGTTCGGCTTGGCCATGATCGACGTCCCGTCCCGCGGGTCCTCGAACAGGCGGTCCGGCATGGTCAGGCCGGAGCAGCCGGTGAGCGCGATGAGCACCGCCTCCTCAAGGTCCTCCAGCGGCATCGGCCGGTGCGGGGAGCGGTAGCTCATCGAACCGGCGGGGACGGACGCGCCCCGGCTGACCCGGTGGGTCCGCCGCCTCCAGATGGTCTCCAGCACCGGCTGGGAACGAAGGGCCTCCAGGCCCTGGTGACCGGTCAGGCGGTCCACGGACATGTCGTCCTCCTCTCAGCCGTGCCGGACACCGGGTGCGTGCCCGTCCGCGGCGGCCCGCCGCCACGGCGCGAACGCGCTGGTGTCCCTCGGCAGGACGGCGGCCAGTTCGGGGCAGTGGCGCAGGATGACGCTCGTCATGCCGTTGCGTTCGATCCAGTCCATGCCGAGCGGCGTGTAGATCTCGGGCCGGAAGTCGACGGTGAGGAAGCGGTCGCTCTGCAGCCGGCGGCTGGCCATGAGGATGAAGATGCGGAAGGCCGTGTCGCTGAACCCGAAACCCTCGGGCGGATTCTCCGCGAAGAGGCCGACCATGGTGTCGATCTCGTCGACGCTCCGGTAGAGGTCCTTGAGCCGCGCCACCGTCTCCGGATCGGTGCTCAGATCCTCGAAGCGCCGGATGCGGGGCTTGTGCAGGCCGGCGCGGAAGTCGTTGTAGCGCGGGACGCCGCGCCGGCGGCTGCGCACGAGGTCGACGACGGACAGGTCGATCACCTCTCCGTCCCGTTCGAACGCCTGGAGTGCGCGCGGGTAGTTGTACAGGGTGATCGCGCCCGGGTTGGCGATGCCGAGCGAGAAGAGCGAGTTCGTCAGCCCGACGTCGCGCATGACCCCTTCGGTCGCGCTGCCCTGAAGGTCGGTGAACCCCAGGGTGCGCAGCGTCCGGCCGGACCCGTGATCGGCCATCTCGTAGTCGTCCGGGATCAGCGGATGCATCCGGTAGACGGTGACGAAGTCCTCGGTGAGCGAGTAGGGCGCGGTGTGGTGGTCCGGCAGCGTCTCGGGGATGCCGGTGCGCGCGTGCGTGTCGACCAGCCACAGCCCCAGCCGGCTCAGCCAGTTCCGCGGCGGACCCGACCAGTTGGCGTTCAGCCCGATCTCGATCAGGTCGGTGGCGAGGATGGCCGGGGTCCACTCGACGGTGTGGATCTTGGCGATGAGGGCGGAGACGATGAGCCTCGCGGTGTGGTAGACGCTGTCCTCGTCCATGCGGGGATACTCGCTCCGCAGGGCCTCGCACACGGTGTTGTGCTCGCGCGCGAAGAGGGTGTGCATGGCGCTGAGACCGAGCCACCAGTTCTCCCTGAAGCCGGTGAGCGGGATGCCGTCCGCGCCGCCCGGCAGATGGCCGTCCTCCAGGCGCAGGGCGGCGCCCCCGTCCGGCTCGCGCAGTGACCGCGCCATGATCTCGTCGCCGCCGTAGACCTCTGAGCCGTCCCACCAGTGGGAGGCGATGTTGGAGAACAGGATCGGCGGCCCGGCCGCCGCGTCGCCGGGGTGGACGCCCTCGTTGTCGGCGAAGCGCATCACGCTCTCGGCCTCTCCGCCCGGGGTGTTGTGCCATGTCATGCCGGGCGGCAACGGGACCTCGACGTTCTTCGTCCCGGTCGGGCACCGCTTGTGCGCGACCCAGTCGTGCACCTGGAACTGGATCCACGCGGCGGCGATGACGTTCAGCGAACGTGCCGGAATGAACTCCCTGCGGTGGAGCAGTTCCCTGCTGACGGTCACCGGGTTGGGCTCGTTGAAGAGGTGGGGCTGATAGACGGGGGCGAGATTGCGCCCGAACGGTGAGCCGATGGAGCCCATCGACGGCGCGGACAGATCGTTGTACGTGCCGTCGTAACTGCGCCTGACCCGCAGTTGCTCATCGATGGGCGGGGGCACGGGACGAGCCCCCGGAGGGGCCTCGCGGACTTCGGTGTCGATGAGGTTGCGGCGGCGCAGTTCCTGCCGGACGACCTCGACGTTGAGGAGACCGGCCGGGGTCGGCAGCCTGTGCCAGGGAACGCGTTTGTTGAGCGCGCGGAAGCCGGTCCGCAGGAGCCGTCCGACGACGACGTTGCGCTTCGGGGGCGGCGTGCTGAACCGGAGTTTCCGGCGATGGGCGCTGGACGCCTCGTACGCGGCCTTGCGGGCGCGGTTCATGTTGCCGAGCGGCCGGAACTCCTCGGTGGTGTTCCAGGGGTCGAACGCCATTTCGTCGACCCGGGCGGCGGCGCCGCGCGCGTCCGCGGTGTCGAGGTTCTGCCTCGGGATCGTCAGCGTCGCCACCGGGACGACCGGTGCGTCTTCGTCCGCCCAGTCGGCGGCGCCGTCCTCGATGGGCGTCCGCCGGGGGTCCACATAGCGCTGGACGGCCAGTTCGAAGCTGATGTCCGCGCCGGCCAGCCGTGCGGAGATCTCACGCGTGAGGTAGTCGGGATCGGTCTGCGACGGTGGAGGTGCCGGCGTCGCTCCCGCGGAGGGCCGGAGCCGGAAACGCACTGGCCCGCCGTCGCCCCACAGGATCGCACCACGGCTCCAGTACGTCTCCAGGGCGAGGCTCCGCACCTTGTGCCGGGCACCCGCGGACACGTTTCGCCGCATGCGCGTGGCGGTGGACCAGCCCACCGCCGCGGGCAGTTTCAGGAACAGCGCCACCCCCTTGCGCAGGTTCGTGTCCGCGCCCGCCATCGCCTGTGCGAACGCGACGAACTCGCGCGCGTTCCGCGCGTGGGAGACGGGAAAGTTCGTCATGAGGAGGTCATGGGCCTCGTCGGGGCCCACCTGAATCCGCAGCGCCGCACCGCGCAGGTCGGGCGCGAAGTCCGCCTGCCGCGCGCCGCTCGCGTTGGACAGCCGGACGGTGACCGGGTAGGCGGCACCGGGCTGGGCGAAACCGGCGCGGAGGTCGTCGGGAAGATCCGGACGGAACGTCAGCCTTGCGTTCTCGACGCCGAGGATAGCCTTCGCGTGGAAGGCGCGGTCGATCCCCGCCGCGCGGCGACGCTTCTTGATCTTCGACTGGACGCGCATGATGTCGCGGGCGAGCTTCTCGAAGTGCACCCGCTCGACCTCGGGACTGCCGCCCACGTAGCGCTCGTACCCGCCCGCCGGAGGAGCCCCGCCCACAGTGCGCTCGCGCCGCTCGGTCTCGTACATCCGGCCCCCCGCCGATCAATTACTCAGCCGACATTTCTCCATTCCGCCAAAGCCGATCCTCGCATGCGAAGAAACCGATCCAAATAACGCCAAGACAAGACCCTGAAGATCATCCTTTAAATCAACATTTCAACTAAAGGTCTGCACCGCATTCCCCAAAGACACGTTCATCCCCAAGGGCTCGCGCCGCCACGGGCACCCACTCCCAAATAGGGTGAAATCGCCACTGTCAACGAATGGGCGACCTGCTGCGAAACACGCCCCGGCCGTCCAGAGCGGCGAAGTGTTCGGAGACTGCCGCGGCGGCGCTGATCAGAGGGGGACGATCTCGGCCAGGATGACGTGCCCGCTGCTACCGCATGGCCTGGAGGCGCCGACACGGCATTTCGCGCTTACATGACCTGGGCCCGACCCTCGGGGGCCGGGCCCAGGCGAAGCGCTGAGATTGTCCAGTCGCCGTTGTTGCTGCTCAGCCTGCCGATCTCAGCAGGCTCAGATCAGCCCGGTCTCATTGCAAACGCCGGCGCCGGCGGCAGAGGCGCCGGCGGCGGCGAGGATGGAGGAGCTGCATGCTGATCTCGCGGTCGACCTCTTGTTCGGTGCGGCCGGCTGTCACATCGACGACCGCGGCCACGGCGTAGTCGATCGTGACGCCCACCGTCACGGTGCGACGAGTGGCCTGGGCCTCCCTGAAAGCAGCTCGCACCGCAGGGCGGTCGGGTCAGCGGCCGGTCAGGCCTCCGACGATCGGGGAGGTGACACCGCCGACGATGTCGGTGATGGGCTTGAGCGGGTTGTCCGAGCCCGAGTCGTCGTCCGGCGGCTGCTCGGGCGACTTCTGCGGGGGCGGCGGGGGCGTCTGCTGCCGCGAAGTCGGCGGGGTGGCGGGCGGCGCGGACGGGGTGTCGCGCTCGGGCTCCGAGGGCTTCGCCGGGCGGTTCGATCCGCCGTCCGGGCCCGTGGGCTCCTCGGTGACCGGGCTCCGCTTGGCGGTCGTCGGCGTCGCGGTCGGAGCGGGGTCCTGCTTCCCGGCTCCCGGGCTCTTCGACGGCTCGTCGGTGACGCCGCCCGCCGGGACGGGGCCCGGACGGGTGTTGTCGTGCGGTCCGAGGGCGTTCGCCGCGCCGCCCCCTCCGGACGGCCACGTCATCAGCAGGCCGGCCGCGACCGTGGCCGCCACCCCGGTGGCGCCGCCGACGGCCTTGAGGGCCGCCTTGCGCCGGTGGGCGCCGCCCCGCCTCCGCTCGGTCGTCCCGGCCTCGGAGCCGATCACCACGAGCTGGCCGGCCGGGGCGGCGGGCGCGCGGCCGAACTCATCGCGCTCGGGGTCGGCGGTGGTCAGCACCTGGTCGCGCAGCGGGGCGGGCGCCCAGGTGGGGGCACGGCGGGCCAGCAGGTGCGGGAGCCGTCCCTTTTCGAACGCCGCGATGACGTCCATGTGCTTGGCGGGGTCGGCGACGCCGCGGATGAGGGCGTCCAGGACGAGCCGTTCAAGCGCGGTGCGGGCCTCGTGCACCAGTTCGCGCACGGTGCCCAGCGAGACGCGCAGGACGCTGGCGATGTCGCGGAACTCCAGCCACTTGCCCGCGGACAGCAGCAGCGCCTCGCGGTGGCCGGCCGACAGCTCGCCGACCGCCTTCAGCAGCGGGTCGGCGTCCGCCTGGGCGAAGACGGGACGGCCGTGGCGGCTGAACGCCCCCCGCTCGGAGCAGACCGTGCGGGTCAGGTGGTGCAGCCACAGCACCGTCTCGCCGCGAGCCGGGTAGCGCACCGCCTCGGCGAGCGTGACCCTGAGCGCGTCCGCCGCGCCCTGGTCGCCGAGCAGCGACCAGCAGTGCGCGTACAGGCGGTGCGCGTGGGCGTCGTAGAGGGTTTCCAGGTCGCCGTGCATGTGACCTCCGCGTGAGGTGGCCGGGGGGCAGCCGTTCCGGGAGCGGACTATGAGACAGGCCGTCCGTAGCACGCTTGAGAACGGGACTCTAGTGCACAACGCGACGGATGAGAAGCGAGCGGTCTCTGAGAGTAGCGGATTCGACGTATCGGGACATACTTTCCAGCCGAAAGGGCGGAGACGACCGGCGCCCGGCGGCTCAGCCCCGGGCCTCTTCTCCGACCTCGGGGCGTGGAGCCGCGGCCGCCTTCGGCGCCCGGCGTCCGGGCATCCACCAGTTGGCCTCGCCGCACAGTTCCATCACCGCGGGGACGAGGATCATCCGGACGACGGTGGCGTCGATGAGCACGGCGACGGCCATGCCCAGGCCTATCTGCTTGACCGAGACGTCCGGGCCGAGCAAAGGGGTCATGAAGACGGCGATCATGATCGTGGCCGCGGCCGTGATCGGCATGTCGGTGGGGAAACCGAGGACCGAGCCGAGCCGTCCCCATTGCACGACCGCGACCAGCACGCCGTAGGCGGCGCCGATCGACAGCAGGTTCATCACGGCTGCCTGCAGCGCGATCGTGACCGACCGGACCAGGGCGATCAGCAGCACCAGGGACAGCACGATGACCACCGCGATCATCAGGGGCAGGCGCGAGCCGACATCCTCGGCGAAGTCGATCGCGCCGGCGTTCGGGCCGCCGACGTAGACCTCCTCGCCGCCGGGCGCCTTGGGCAGCACGTCGTCGCGGAGCGCGTGCACCAGGTCCGCGGTCGCCTCGTCCTGGTATCCGGTCTTGGGGAAGGCCATGAAGATGGCGGCCTGCCCGTCCTTGCTGACGCGAGGCGGCGTCGCCTAGGCGATGCCCTCGGTCTTCCTGACCGAGTCGACGACGGGACTGAGATCGGCGTCCTTGGAGTCGACCTCCGTGGCGAAGATCAGTGGTGCGCCGTAGCCCGGACCGAACCCCTCGGAGAGGATCTCGTGCGAGGTGTTGCGCTGCGCCACGCCGGTCATCAGCCGCTGTCCCATGGCGACCAGGCCCAGCAGCGCGATCACGACGGTCGTGCCGGCGAACAGCACCGCGCGGCCCGCGGTCGTGATGGCCTTGACCGTGGCGCTCTCAGGCTCGTCGCCGTCCTGCAGGCTCTCCTTGTAGCGGGTCACGATGAACAGTGCGTAGTCGATGCCGACACCAAGCCCGATCATCGCGGCGACGAGCGCGGTGAAGTCCGGCGAGGGGACCACGTACCCCACGAGCTTGGTCAGGGCGATGCCGCCGAGGATCGCCATCAGTGCGGTCACGATGGGCAGGCCCATCGCCACCAATGACCCGAAGGCGATGAACAAGATCACGGCTGCCGCCAGGATGCCCGCGCTCTCGGCCGGACCCTGCGGGGGGCGTCTCGGCCTTCTCCGCTCTTTCCCCGCCCAGCCCCATCGTCACGCCGTCACCGGAGGCGTCCTTGACCACACTCCGGCCGTCGAATTTCAGCGGCTCGAAAGGAAGAGGAAATCGAGCAGGGAAACCGAGACCTCCCGAACGGGTGGAGCTCTGGCGGGACTGGCCCGGTTCTGTTGATGGCGCATCCCGTTACCGCGGAAGCCGCGGGCGGCGCGGAAGTACTGCGTGTGCGGTAGCCGGGCACTCGTCCGCGGGCAGGAGTCGTGGGCGGAAAGACCTGGCTAGGGTGCGCCTATGAGCACAGCACCGTCCCGTCTCTGGGCCAGGACCGGCGGCTGGGTGATCGCCTTCTGCGTGGCGGCGGTGCTGCTCGTCACGGCGCTGACCGACGATCACTCCGCCACGGACCTCGACGTACTCGGCTACACGCTGGTCGTGACGGGCGGCCTGGCGCTGGCCGCCGGACGCCGTGCGCCGGTCCCCGTCCTGGTCGTCACCGGGCTGTGCGCGGTGGGCTATCGCGCGCTCGGTTTCGAGGTGCCCGCCGTGGCGTACCTGTTCGCGGTGTACACCGCCGTGCGGTCGGGGCATCGGGTCGCCACGCTGGCGCTGAGCGTGGCCCTGCTGGCCGTTCTTCCGTTCGCGGTCATGGCCTCCCCGGCGGGCGGGTCCGCGGCCGATGCGATCGCGCAGGCCCGGGGCGTCCTGGAGCTGGCCTGGCTGGTCGCCGCCGGTGCGGCGGGCGAGGCGCTGCGGCAGGCCGAGCGGCGGGCGGACGAGGCCGAGCGCACCCGCGAGGAGACCGCCCGGCTGCGCGCGAGCGAGGAGCGGCTGCACATCGCGCGGGAGCTGCACGACTCGCTCACCCACCAGATCTCGATCATCAAGGTGCAGTCCGGGGTCGCCGTCCACCTGGCCCGCAAGCGCGGCGAGGAGGTGCCGGAGTCGCTGCTGGCGATCCGGGAGGCCGCCCGTGAGGCGACCCGGGAGCTGCGCGCGACCCTGGAGACGCTGCGCGACGACGCCGGGACCCCCTCACACGGCCTCGACCACGTGCCCGACCTGGTGGAACGGGCTCGCGGGATCGGCCTGAACACGACGTTGACGATCGAAGGGCAGCGGCACGACGTGCCGACGGCCGTGGACCGGACCGCCTACCGGATCGTCCAGGAGGCGCTCACCAACACCGCCCGCCACGCGGCCGCGGCCACCGCGTCGATCCGGATCGACTACCGTCCCGGCACCCTCGCGATACGGGTCGACGACGACGGCAAGGCCGAACCCGGCACCGCCCCGGTGCCCGGCGCCGGACTGCTCGGGATGCGCGAGCGGGTCACCGCCCTCGGTGGCCGCCTGCGCGCGGAACCGCGCGGCGAGGGCGGCTTCAGCGTCCAGGCCGAGCTCCCCGTCGGCCGGCCGTCGTGATCCGTGTCCTGCTGGTCGACGACCAGCCGCTCCTGCGGAGGGGATTCCGGGCGCTGCTCGACGCCGAGGACGACATCGAGGTGGTGGCCGAGGCCGCCGACGGCGCCGAGGGCCTCGCGCTCATCAGGGAGCACTCGCCCGACATCGCGCTCGTCGACATCCAGATGCCGGTCATGGACGGCATAGAGACGACCCGGCGCATCGCCGCGGACCCGGACCTCGCGGGTGTGCACGTCGTCATCCTGACCAACTACGGCCTCGACGAGTACGTCTTCAACGCGCTGCGCGCCGGGGCCGCCGGATTCCTCGTCAAGGACATCGAGCCGGACGACCTCCTGCACTCCGTGCGCGTCGCCGCGCGCGGGGACGCGCTGCTCGCACCGTCGATCACCAGGATGCTGATCAGCCGGTACGTCGCCGAGCCGCTCACCACGGTCGCCGGCCCGGGGCTGAGGGAGCTGACCAACCGCGAGCGCGAGGCCGTCGCCCTGGCCGCGCGGGGCCTGTCCAACGACCAGATCGCCGGGCGCATGGTGATCAGCCCCGTGACCGCGAAGACCCATATCAACCGGGCCATGATCAAGCTCCGGGCCCGGGACCGCGCGCAGCTCGTGGTCCTCGCCTACGAATCCGGGCTGGTGACACCCGGAAACGGGTGAGCCCGCCGCCCGCGCGGCCTGGCGGTGTGCGGGCGTCACCCCGGACCGCCGGCCTGCGCTTTCACGAGGGCGTCGCCGACGGACGTGCGGTAGTAGAGGACGGACCGTCCGGCGCGGCGCCGGTCGATCAGGCGGGCGTCGAGCAGCACCCTGAGATGGCGGCCGACCGAGCCGAGCCCCTGGCCGGTCAGTGCCACGAGGTGCGTAGTGCTCAGCGGTGTCGCGAGCAGGACGAGAACGCTCGCGCGCGCCGCCCCGAGGAGCCGTTCGAGCGCCTCGGGGACGGCGGCGTCGTCCGCGCCGGCCAGCGGACCCGAACAGGGGTAGACGATCACGTACCGGGACGGATCCGGGTCCTCCCAGGCCACCCACCCCGCCCGTGGCGTGACGGGGACGAAGAGCAGCTGTGCACCGGAGATGTCGCGCGGTGGAAAATCGTGGACGTTGATCTGCAGGCGGCCGTCGCCGAGCCAGCGCATCCCCGGACGCATGTCGTCCAGCGCGGCCGCCCACCCGCCCTGGCTCAGCTGGCCGGCGCGGGCGACCGCGTCGGCTTCGATGACGCGGCGGCGGCGCTCCCAGTCCCGCTCGACGGTGTGCGTCCACACCCACTCCAGCAGGCCGGCGATCCGCTCGGCCACGTCCGGACGGCGCAACCCGGCGGAGAGGGGGTGCCCCAGCGAGACGTCCAGGTCGGCATGCGCCCGCTCAGGCGGGGTCCGGCGAACGGTGGCGAGCTCTTCGTCGAACGTCGGCGAGCCCACGCCGGGGTGGGGTGGGGTGAGGAAGTCGGCGATCCACCTGGTCTTGGTCCCGAGGGCCGCCTTCAGCAGCGCGGCGGTGATGGGCTCCTGCCGGAGCATCCGCCGGTACGCGTCCAGGTGGGCGTCGAGCCATGCCCGCTCTCCCGGATGCGCGGCATCGCCCCTGTCCAGGACCTTCATACAGGCGGTCGTCTCCGCGAGGGCCGAGACCACGAACCGCCCGCCCGCGAGCGTGTCCGCGTTGATCAGCCACCACCCCATGTTTCGCCTCCGCGCGAAACATTACCGGCGGCCCGCCGGCGCCTCGGACCCTTCGGATCATGCACACGTATCGGGCTCTCTTCCGCACCCCCGAGTACACGCCGCTCTTCGCGTCGTTCACGGTCCAGGCGTCCGCACAGACGGTCGGCGCGCTGGCGCTCGGGACCCTGGTGTACGACTCGACCCGGTCGCCGCTGCTTTCGGCGCTGAGCATGTTCGGCGGCTCGTTCGCCCAGATGATCGGCGCGCTGACCATCCTGTCTGCCGCCGATCGCCTGCCGCCGAGGGCCGCGCTCGCCTGCACCGCCCTGATCTTCGCCGCGGGCACGGCCGTCCTTGCGGTGCCCGGCCTCCCGGTGGCGGCCCTGTTCGTCCTCGTGCTGGGCCTCGGGCTGGTCGCCTCGCTCGGCAGCGGCGTCCGCTACGGGCTGTTGAGCGAGATCCTTCCCAAGGACGGCTATCTCATCGGCCGCTCGGTCCTGAACATGTCCGTGGGAACCATGCAGATCTGCGGATTCGCCGTCGGCGGCGTCCTCGTCGTCGCGCTCTCGCCCCGGGGCGCCCTGCTCACCGGCGCCGCGCTCTACCTCGTCACCGCGGCGATGGCCGTGGCCGGTCTGAGCCGGCGCCCGCCCCGGGCCGCGGGCCGCCCGAGTCTCCGCGAGACCTGGCACACCAACGTGCGGCTGCTCTCCTCGGCGCCGCGCCGCTACACCTATCTGGCGATGTGGGTGCCGAACGGGCTGATCGTCGGCTGCGAGGCCCTCTTCGTCTCGTACTCCCCGCACCACGCGGGGCTCCTGCTCGCCGTGGCCGCCGTCGGCATGCTGATCGGCGACACCGTGACGGGCCGTTTCGTCCCCCGGCATCTGCGGGAACGCCTCGGCCCGCCGCTTCGCCTCCTCCTGGCCGTCCCGTACCTGCTCTTCGCCGTCGACCCGCCGCTGCCCCTCGGCGCGGCGGCCGTCCTCCTGGCCTCGATCGGCTACGCCGCGACGCTGCTCCTCCAGGAACGCCTCATGGCGTTGACCCCGGTCTCCATGCACGGCCACGCCCTCGGCCTGCATTCGTCCGGCATGCTCACCATGCAGGGCGTCGGCGCGGCCGTGGCCGGCGGTGTGGCCCAGGTGACCTCCCCGGCGACCGCGATGGCTCTCATGGCCGCCGCCTCGGTGACCGTCACCCTCGCCCTGGCCCCCGGGCTGCGCCCCCTCCCCGAACTCCAGCCCGCGAGGTGATGCGTGATCGTTCAATGCCGGCCGGGACGGCGGCCCGGGACGACGATGCCGTGCTCGTAGGCCAGCACGACGGCCTGGACGCGGTCGCGGAGGTGGAGCTTGGCGAACACGCTGCCGACATGGCTCTTCACGGTGGCCTCGGTGACGACGAGGCGCGCCGCGATCTCCTGGTTCGACAGGCCCTGGGCCACGAGCAGGAGCATCTCGCGCTCGCGCGGGGTCAGCGCGGTCAGCAGATCCGGTGCGGGCCGGACCGGGTCGGTGCGGCCGGCGTAGTCCTCGATCAGGCGGCGGGTGATCGACGGGGACAGCAGCGCCTCGCCCTGGTGGACGACGTGGATCGCCTCCAGCAGCCGCTCGCGGGGCGCGTCCTTCAACAGGAAGCCCGACGCCCCGGCACGCAGCGCACCGAACACGTATTCGTCGAGGTCGTAGGTGGTGAGGATCAGCACCCGAGGCAGAGGGGCGGCCGAGCGGAGCTCGTCGGTTGAATGGCGGTGGGTGGGGGCTGGAGGACGGTTGGTGAGGCGGGCGGTGGCCTCGACGCCGTCCATCCGCGGCATCCGGACGTCCATGAGGACGACGTCGGGCCGCAGCTCCGCCGCCCGCACGAGGGCCTCGCGGCCGTCCGCGGCCTCGCCGACGACCTCCAGGTCGGGCCGGGTCTGCAGGAACAGCCGGAAGCCGATCCGGATCAGTTCCTGATCGTCGACGATCAGCACCCGGATCGTCATGCCCGCTCCCCGATCGGCAACCGCGCCGCGACCCGGAACCCGCCACCGGGGACCCGGCCCGTCTCCAGCTCACCACCGAGCAGCGCGACCCGCTCCCGCATCCCGACCAGGCCGTGCCCGCCGGGACCCGGCTCGCCGGTTCCCGCACCGTCGTCGTGCACCCGCACCTCCAGGTCCGCTCCGCCGGAGCTCAGCCGTACCGTGACCTGTGCCGCCCCGGCGTGTTTCAGGGCGTTGGTCAACGCCTCCTCGATGATCCGGTAGGCGGACAACTCCACCCCGCTCGGCAGGTCCAGCGGCTCTCCGGCGATCTCCAGCCGGACCGGCAGCCCCGCCGCGCGGTACCCGGCGACCAGTTCGTCCAGGTCGGCCAGTGACGGCTGCGGTCGCGTCTCCGCGGCGTGCTGCCCGCGCAGCAGGACGAGGATCCGCCGCAGTTCGGCCAGGCTCTGCTCGGCGCTGGTCTCCACCCGCTCCAGCGTCCGCGCGGCCACCTGCGGTTCGGTCTCCAGGACGTCGCGGGCGCCGCGGACCCCGATCAGCATCACCGTCACCGAGTGGGCGACGATGTCGTGCAGTTCGCGGGCGATCGAGCCGCGTTCGCGCTGCGCCGCGATCAGGTCGAGCTGCTCCCGTTCGCGTTCGAGGGTGGCGGCCCGTTCTTCCACCGCCTGGACGTAGCGGCGGCGCGTCTGCATGTTGGCGCCCAGCATCCACGCCCCGATCGACACCGGCGGGCTGCAGACGTTGTCGACCTCCAGGAACACGGCCACCGGTGCCAGCACCGCGAGCGACACGCGCCGGTCGCGTGTCTCGGCGAGCGACCACAGCGCGACGACGGCCGGCGCGCCCCCGGGCGAGTACCCGGCCGCGGTCACCGCGGCCGCCGACGCCACCGTCACCGCGGTCACCGCCACCCCGAACCGGCGGCGGGCCAGGAGCACCGCACCGGTGAGGACGGTCACCGCGATCGGCAGGGGCACAGCCTGGGTGCCGTCGTTGAACAGCAGCCCCACTTCCACCACGGTCGCCGCCACGGCGACCGCGATGTCGAACAGCACCGGGCGGTGCACGGCCTGCAAGCCCCGCACCGCCCGGATCCGCTCCGCGACGTTCACGCCAGGTCACGCCGTCGTTCGCACACGACCGCGACCAGCACCGCGAGCACCGTCCAGGCGGCGAACACCGCGCCGGCCTGCGCGACCGTGAGAGTCGTGTTGTGGGTCCCGCCCGTCATGACGCCCGCCGCGCCGAACGGCGAGAGGTTCGCCTCCCGCTCCCACGACCCGCTCACCAGGGGCTGCACCACCAGGTCCAGGATCAGCAGCACCACCGCGCCGACGACCGGGGCGCGGATCAGCGCACCGATCGCCGCGCCCAGCACCGTCGCGAGCACGAGCGCGCCGACGTTGCCCGCCACGACCTCGGTCACCTGGCCGGACGTCAGGTCCGGGCCTGGCTGGTCCGCCAGCAGCGGCAGCGCCACGCCGGCCGAGACCGCGTTGATCAGCAGCGCCAGCCCGAGCCCGGTCAGCGCGTACGCCGCGATCCGCACCGCCAGGACGGTTCCGCGGCCGCGCCGGGCCACCAGCGCCGTGGGCGCGGCGGTCCGGTGGCGGTACTCGCCCGCCGCGCCGACCAGTCCCCACAGCAGCAGCAGGACGGGGAGCCCCGACAGCGCCTCCTTCTTCTCCGGCACCTCGTCGAGCGTCCCCGACGCCACGGCGACGAGCACCGCGTTCAGGGCGGCGAAGGCCATCCCCCCGGCCGCGAACCCCCACACGGCACGGGTCGTCAGCGACTTGAGCAGTTCCCCTCGAAGCAGGCCGATCATCGCTCCAACCCTCCGGTGAGCTCAAGGAACACGTCCTCCAGCGACTCCACCTCACTGATCGGTCCCTCGTGCACCAGCCTGCCACGGTCGATGACGACCACGTCGTCGACCGTCTGCGCCGCCTCCGCGAGCATGTGGCTGGACAGCAGCACCGTGCCGCCCTTCGCCGCCCGGTCCCGCAGCATCGTCCGGAGCCATCGGATCCCTTGCGGGTCCAGCCCGTTGGCCGGTTCGTCCAGCACCAGGATCTCGGGGTCGCCCAGCAGCGCGGCGGCGAGGCCGAGCCGCTGCCGCATCCCCAGCGAGAAGGCGCCGACCCGGCGGCCCCCCGCCCCCGTCAGCTCGGCGATCTCCAGTACCTCCTCGACGCGGTGGCGCGGCAGCCCCGCCGACAGCGCCAGCGTCCGCAGATGCGCGCGGGCCGACCGGGCGGGGTGCGCGCCGCACGGCTCGATGTGGACGCCGATCCGGCGCGCGTCCGGCGCCTTCGAGGCCACCGGCGCCCCCAGCACCGATACCGCGCCGGCCGACGGCCGCGCCAGCCCCACGACCGCCTTCAGCGCCGTGGTCTTGCCCGCGCCGTTCGGGCCGAAGAAGCCCGTCACCGCGCCCGGCCTGACCGTGAACGTCAGATCGTCGACCACCGTGCGGCGGCCGTACCGTTTCGTCAGCCCCTCGACCCTGATCGCCGGGGTGGCCTTCGTCCGTGATGTCATGGCGCCCAGCTTCGGCCGCCCGCGTCTCCCGGTCATCCGACCACGGTCGAAACCCGTTCTCCGACCACGGCATGACTTTCGCCGACTCTCCAGTGGCGCTACCTTATAGGAAAGTTTCCTATTAGATCAGAGGACCGCACCGTGCCACGCCCGCCTCCCGCCGCGTACTGAGCGCAGCATCACGACCGACTCGGGGTTCGGGGGATTCCCGCTCGTCCACATCTCCTACCCGGGAGTGACCTTGCGAAGAAGACTTCTGCCCGGCTTCCTGCTCACCGCCCTCTGCTCCCTGCTCCTCGCCCTGCTCGTCCCCGTGACGGCCGGCGCCGCGTCCGTGACGGCGACCTTCACCAAGTCGTCCGACTGGGGCTCCGGCTACGAGGCCAAGTACACGATCAAGAACGAGACCGCGTCCGCCGTGTCCGGCTGGAAGGTGGAGTTCGACCTGCCGTCCGGCTCCTCGGTCGGCACCTACTGGGACGCGCTGCTCACCAAGTCGGGGCAGCACGCCGCCTTCACCAACCGCGAGTACAACGGCAGCGTCGCCGCGGGCTCGACCGTCTCGTTCGGCTTCATCGTCAGCGGGTCCGGGACGCCGCAGAACTGCACGATCAACGGCTCGGCCTGCACCGGCGGAGGCAGCACCCCCGGCGCTCCCTCCGCGCCCGGCGCCCCGGCCGTGACCGCGAAGACGAACAGTTCGCTGACGCTGTCGTGGTCCGCCTCGTCCGGCACGGTCACCGGCTACCGCGTCTACGAGGGTTCCGCCGTCCGGGCCACCGTGACCGGAACGAGCACCACCATCAGCGGCCTCGCCACCTGCTCGGACCACACCTACACGGTCAGGGCCTACAACTCGGCCGGTGAGTCCGCGGCGAGCGGCTCGGTGTCGGCCACCACGTCCGGCTGCACGACCCCGCCCGCCACCACCCGGCGCGCCGCGCCCTACCTGTACATGGGCTGGGGCGACCCGCCGAGCCCGTCCACGGTCATGAACGCGACCGGGATCAAGTGGTTCACGATGGCGTTCATCCTGTCCGGCGGCGGCTGCAGCCCCGCGTGGGACGGGAACCGCCCGCTGCAGGGCGGCGTGGACGCGCAGGCGATCTCGCAGATCCGCGCGGCCGGCGGTGACGTGCTGCCGTCCGTCGGCGGCTGGTCGGGCAACAAGCTCGGCCCGAACTGCTCCTCCCCCGAGGCGCTCGCCGGCGCCTACCAGAAGGTCATCGACGCGTTCGGCCTCAAGGCCATCGACATCGACATCGAGAACAGCGACGAGTTCGAGAACGCGACCGTCCAGGACCGCATCCTCGGCGCGCTGAAGATCGTCAAGCAGAACAACCCCGGCATCCAGACGATCCTGACGTTCGGCACCTCCACCACCGGACCGAACTACTGGGGCACCCGGCTCATCAACCAGGCCGCCGCGCTCCAGGCGAACGTCGACGTCTTCACCATCATGCCGTTCGACTTCGGCGGCGGCTCGAACATGTACGGCAGCACCGTCAACGCGTCCGAGGGTCTGAAGAACGCCCTCAAGTCGGCGTTCGGATGGTCGGACGCCACCGCCTACTCGCACATGGGCATCTCCGGCATGAACGGCCTGTCCGACCAGCAGGAACTGACGTCCCCGGCGACGTGGACGCAGATCCGGGACTGGGCCAGGTCCCACGGCCTGGCGCGCCTCGCGTACTGGTCGGTCAACCGCGACCGTCCCTGCGCGGGCGGCGGCGTGACGTCCAACTGCAGCGGCATCGACCAGCAGCAGTGGGAGTTCACCAAGATCACCGCCGGCTTCTGACCCGCCCACGGAGAGCCTCGGCCCGCAAAGGGCCGAGGCTCGGGCGCGTCGACCTTTCGGAGAACCCCGTCACCAGCGGTCGTGGTGCACGATCTCCTCCAGCGGGACGCGCGGGGCGGGCCGGAAGGTGTCGCCGGTGTAGTACGCGGTGGGGATGAGCGCGCCCTGGCGGACGTCCTCGGGCATGCCGAGCAGTTCGGCGATCTCCCGCTCGTAGGTCAGGTGCAGGGACGTCCACGCGGTGCCGAGCCCGCGGGCGCGCGCCGCGAGGGCGTAGTTCCAGACGGCGGGCAGCAGCGAACCCCACAGGCCGGCCTGGTTGCCGGCCGGGAGCCGCCCGCCGGGCACCCGCAGGCACGCGATCACCAGGACGGGCACGTCGCCCATGCGTTCGGCCAGGTAGGCGGCGCTCTCCCCGACGCGGCGCTGCACCTCGGCGCGTTCGGGATCGTCCTGGTAGAGCGCGGCTCCGGAACCGCCCGCCTGCGCGTAGGCGGCGAACGAGCGCCGGTAGTACTCGCCGATCGCCGCGCGCGTCCCGGGGTCGGTGACGACGATCCACTGCCAGCCCTGCCGGTTGCTCCCGCTCGGCGCCTGGACGGCGATCTCCAGGCATTCGCGGACGAGGTCCATGGGGACCGGGCGGCGCAGGTCGAGGCGTTTGCGCACGGTGCGCGTCGTGGTCAGCAGGTCGTCGGGAGTCAGCGGCGGTGTCGTCATGATCTCCATGGTGCCCGGTGCGGATGGGGATGGAGCGTCTAGTCTGTCGGAATGGTTCCCGCTTCGGGTGTTTCCCCCGTAACGTCCCGGCTTGGGTGGCTTGACGCGCTGCGGGGAGGGGCGGCCCTGGCGGTGGCACTGCATCACGGGAGCTATGTGTACCTCCCTGGGCTACGCGTGCGGATGGCCGACTGGTTCGATCCCGGGCTCTTCGGCGTGCTCGTCTTCTTCCTCGTCAGCGGATACGTCGTTCCCGCGTCACTGGAGCGGCGCGGAAGCGTCCGCGGGTTCTGGATCGGCCGGTTCTTCCGCATCTATCCGCTGCTGGCGGTGACGTGCTTCCTCGCCGTCCTGCCGTTCCTGCTGGGCGTGCTCGGGCTGCGCGCGGGGTTGGAGCAGTACTCCCCCGCCACGGCACTCCTGGCGCACATGACGATGCTGCAGGACGTCCTGAACGTCCCGAACGCGATGAACGTGCTGTGGACGCTGTCCTACGAGATGGCCTTCTACCTGCTGATCGTCGCGCTGTTCGTCGTCGGCGGGCATCGCCGGTCGGCGCCCGCCGCCGTCGTCCTCACGGTGGTCGCGCTGGTGGCCGTCACGCTGACGGCCGGTGGGCTGCTGACGGGGGCGCACGCGCCGGCGGCCCTGCTGTCGCGCACCGTGGGGACGGGCCCGGTGGTCGCGGTGACGGCCGCCGCGCTGCTGGTGGCGATCGGGGCGGGGGTGTCCCGGCGGCCCGCGCCGCGGGCCGCGGGCGGGCTCCTCGGCGGGCTGGTCGCCGCCGTCCTGGTGACCGTCAACGGCCGGATCAGCGCGTGGGAGGGCCTCGTCATGCTGGCGACCATGTTCACCGGCACCGCGATCCACCGCGCCGAGCACGGTCAGATCACCCGCCGCGCGGCCGCGGTGACGGGAGCCGTGGTCCTGGCGGGCGCGCTCGCGGCCGGTGTGTGGAACGCGGCTCCCTACGGGCGGCACGCCCAGCTGGTCTGGTGCGGCGCGGTGCTGGCGGCGGCAGGGGCCTTCGCGGCGGCGTGGCGGCTGCGGCACCGGCGGTTCCCCGGCTGGGCGACCGGTCTCGGCACCATCAGTTTCTCGGTGTACCTGTTCCATCCGCTGCTGCTGATGGTGGCCGCGCAGTTCCTCGGTGTCTCCGGCCGCGAGGACGCGGTGGGCTTCGGATTCTTCGTGCTGATATTGCTCGCGGTGAGCTGGGCGTCGCAGCGCTGGATCGAAGCGCCCGCGCAGCGTCTGGGACGCCGTCTCACCCGTCCGCCGGCGCGGGACGCACGGTTGGAACCGCAGCCGATCGCATCCTGATCAGGTCGATTTAACCGAGTGCATTGATTTATGGTGCTCTGTCACCATGGCGCGGTGAGCACCTGGCTGGAAAAGCAGATCGTCATGCGCACGCTCCGCGTTCCCGTGCCGTCCGGAGACGGACCGTCCGGAGACGGGGCGGCGGCGGCACGGCGGTTCGACGCGGCGCTCATGTCGGCCGGGTTCAAGCTGTCCGGCGACCTGATGACCGCGCTGTCGGGCCTGCCCGAGGACACCGTCGTCAGGATCGCGAAATGGACGCTGCCGGCCGCCCGGGAAATGGCGGGCGGCCATGTCGGGCACAACGCGTACTTCCGGGATTTCCCTCGCAACGTCCCCGACACCCTGGACTTCTGGACGGGCCTTCTCCGGAACACGCTGCGCGACCCGGAGACCGCGCCGGCCGCCACCGAATCGCTGCGGCACGGCGTCCTGAACCTGCTCACCCTGAAGGGCTATGGCCGCTACCAGCACACCTACGAGGAGATGCTCGCCGCGCACGACGAGCTGATCGCCGCCGCGGGCGACCGGGTGACCGTCCTGCATCTCGGACGCGACATCGAGGAGGAGGGCGAGCGGCTCTTTCTGGAGCTGGCCGGCAGCGTCACCCCCCTCAAGGAGGAGGACCTCGCGGCACTCCGCAAGCTGGCCGGACGGTACGCGGCCACCGATGTTCCCGGGGGCGTCCCCGTGCGGGAGAACCGCGCCGTCGTCAACCGGGCGCGCCTGGGACACGGCGGCGAACCGCTCGTCGACACGGTCACCGACGTGCTGCGCCTGGCGTGCGAACTGTCGGACGGCGACGTCACCCTCCAGGAGCCGACGCGGTTCGTGTCCATGTCCCGTCCGGTGCGCCGGGCGCTGCTCGCCGCGCTCGACGGCGTGGTCCGCGACGACCCCGGCAAGCTCGGGGACGTCGCCGCCTGGCGCGAGCGGTGGAAGCGTCTCGGCGAGAAGCTCCACCCGCACGAGTACCCGAGGTGGACGGGCGCGGCGGACGTGTTCGCAGTCGCGCGCGGCGAGAAGCGCGCACCGTCGTTCGCCGCGCGCATCGAGGCGCGTCTCGCGTCGGGCGACGTCGCCGGCGCCGCGAACGTGGCGAAGAGCGCGCCCGGGATGCTGTTCCGGTCGCTCGACCGGCTGCTGCGGCTCGCGCCGGGCGCCGAGGACGCGGTGCTGGACGCGGCCGGATCGGTGGCCGGCCGGGTGTCCGGGCGGGTGCTGCTGTCGGTGCGCGAGCACCTGCTCAACCGGGCGGACGCGACGGGCCGGACGCGGCTGTTCGCCAACCGGCTCGGCCGCGGCGTGACGGCGCCCGACACCCGCCCGCCGCTGGACCCGAACGTTGTGGCGCGGCTCTCGGCGTTCCTGGACGAGGAGATCCGCGGCCGGCTCCCGTCCGCCGGGCATCTGGTCGTCGACCCGGACGCGCTCGACGTCGCGCTGCCGCTCAGCGGGAAGGTGGCCGGGAACGGCTTCGGCGTCCTGCCGCGCGGATCGGTATCGGCGGTCGACGGCGAACTGCTGCGGTTCTTCGTCTACTGGCGGCAGCGCCGGCACACCACGGACTTCGACCTTTCCGCGCTCATGCTCGATGAGGACTACCGCAACCCGGAATGGCTCTCCTGGACGAACCTCACGACCGTCGCGGGAGAGCATTCCGGCGACATCACCGACGCGCCCGAGGGCGCCTCGGAATTCATCAACCTGTCGCTGGCGAAGGTCACGTCGCGGTTCATCGTTCCGCAGGTGCACATCTATTCCGGGGAAGGGTTCGAGGAGGTCGAGGAGTCGTTCTTCGGTTTCATGCTTCGCGACGAGGAGCAGCAGGGACGCCCGTTCGAGGCGCGGACCGTCCGGATGAAGTCGGAACTGCGCGGACCCGGCCGGGTGGCGCTCCCGATGGTGTTCATGCGCGGCGACGACGGCCGGTGGCGCGCCAAGTGGCTGCACCTGCACCTGAGGGGCGGCGCGAACTTCAACCGGGTGGAGAACAACCGGGTGACGACGTCCATGCTGGTGCGCGGAATCGTTGAGCGCCGCCACCTCGACGTCCGCTACCTGACGGACCTCCTCGACGCGGAGAAGACGACCCTCTGGGACGGCTCGGCGCCCGACGGACCGGTCACCTTCATCGGCCTGGAACGTCCCGAAGGACTGCACGAGGACTCGCGGGTCTTCACCCCGGAAAACCTGGGTGACCTGGTCCCGGCCTGACTGCTACCGTCGGTTCCGCGAGGCCATGAAGGGGCTTCCTTCTCATCTTTGAAATGGTCCAGCCCTTTCGCTCTCCTCGCACTTCGCATGACGGGCGCACCCCATCCGGGCGGCGCCCGTTCTGCTGTGCCGGTCGTCGCGGCCGGTGCCGTGCGTCACGCCGCCGCCGCGTCCTCCTGACCTGCTCGCCGGGGCTTCGGCAGGAACGGGACGATGGCCGCGCCGGCGGTGGTGATGATCGCCGCGATCAGGAAGGCCGCCGAGTAGCCGTCCACGAGGTCGGGGCCGGCCTTGGCGGCGGCCGTGCCGAGGACGGTGAGGCCGATCGCGCCGCCGATCGTGCGGGAGGTGTTGACGACGCCCGCCACGGCGCCCGCCTCGGAGGCGTCCGCACCGCTGGTCGACGCCTCCACCAGCGGGGTCATCAGCAGGCCGAAGCCGAGCGCCATGGTGGCGCCGGGTCCGAGGATCGCGGTCAGGAAGGTGCCGTCGGCGTCCAGCACGACGCTCTGCCAGGCGAACCCGGCCGCGGCCATGAGCCCGCCGATCCCGGCGAGGAGCCGGGCGTCCATGCGGGCCATCAGGGTCGGGGCGAGCCGCGAGCCGATGATGATGCCCGCGGTGTGCGGCAGGAAGGACAGGCCGGTGCGGACCGCGCTGTAGTGCAGGACGTTCTGCATGTAGAGCGACAGGAAGTACCACAGCGCGAAGCCCGCCATCGTCCCGACAAGGGTGGCCAGGTTGCCGACCGCCACGCTGCGCAGCCGGAACAGCCGCAGCTGGACGAGCGGCTCCGGGGCGCGAGCCTCGACGGCGACGAACAGGGCGAGCAGGACGAGCCCGGCGGTGAGCGGGATCAGGGAGGTCCAGCCGTGGTCCTCGGTCTGCCCGATGCCGAACGCGAGCAGCCCCACGCCGGCGGTGACGAGGACGGCGCCGGGCACGTCGAGGCGGCGGCGCCCGGCCGCGTCCCGCTCGTCGCGGAGCCAGCGGGCGGCGATCGCGGCGACCACCGCGCCGACCGGGACGTTGATCAGCAGCACCCAGCGCCAGCTGAGGTAGTCGGTCAGCAGCCCGCCGACGAGGCCGCCGGTGGCGCCGCCCGCGGTCCCGACGGCCGTCCACATGGCGATCGCCTTCGTGCGCGCCGGGCCTTCCGGGAAGGTCGCGGTGACCAGCGACAGCGTGACCGGCGCGAGGATCGCGGCGCCGAGGCCCTGCGCGGCACGCGCGGCGATCAGCATGGCGCCGTCCTGCGCGAACCCGCCGGCGAGGCTGGCGACGGTGAACAGCCCGAGGCCGGCGATGAAGACGCGCTTGCGGCCGAAGAGGTCGGCGGCGCGCCCGCCGAGCAGGAGGAACCCGGCGAACGTCAGCGAGTAGGCGTTGACGACCCACTGCAGGCCGGTGGCGCCGAGGCCGAGGCCCTCGCGGATGTGGGGCAGAGCGACGTTGACGACGGAGATGTCCAGGACGACGAGGAACTGGCCGATGGACGCGGCGAGCAGCGCGGCCCAGCCGGGTGTCGCCGACGCCGGCCGCGCCGCGGCCTTGGCGGTGAGGTCTGTTGCGGTCATGCGTTCATGCTGTTCGCCGGGAGGGGCCGTCCGCGTCGGCCGCCGGTCCCGTTCCGGCACGTCCGATCGGCCTAGGACCTGCCCCGGCCCGCGCGCCCGGCCCCGCACCGTGAGGCCGGCAGGCACGGCGAGTTCAACGGGTTGAAAAACGCCTCGATTTTCAGTTGCCCGGGGCGCTCATAGAAAGTCCGCAGGTCGTCCCGGCGGGACGAACAGAAGGGCTTCTGTTCCGGCGCCGCCGGCGGTGTCCGGCATTGGCCGTTTCCGCGTTGCTGATCAATAGTCGGGAGAACCCCCCCGCTATCACGAGGAGTCTCTCCCATGGCTTCCAGAAAGCTCCTGAGGGCGTGCGCCGCGCTGCTGCTCGGCCTGGCCTTCCTCACCGGGACGGGCGTGCCCGCCTCGGCGTCCCCGCGTCCGCAGCCCGCCGCCGTCCGCACGATCAGGTACGACGCGAGCCGCGCCGCCGAGTTCCGGTCCGCCGTGGACGAGGGCGCGCGGATCTGGAACGAGCACGTGGGCAACGTCCGGTTCGTGGCGGGAACCCCCGCCGACGTGGTCGTCTACGCCGACGACGGCTGGCCCCGCGCCCAGCCCGCCGGGCTCGGCCGCGGCACCGTCTGGATGGGCCGGGAGGCCGTGCAGGAAGGGCACTACACGGTCCGGATCGCGTCCCACGAGCTCGGCCACATCCTCGGCCTGCCGGACCGGCGCACCGGCCTGTGCTCGGACCTGATGTCCGGGGCCAGCGCCGGGACGTCCTGCCGCAACCCCGACCCGAATCCCGCCGAGGTCGCCGAGGTCGAGCGCAACTTCCAGAACGGCCGCAGCGCCGTCGCCCCCGGCGTCACCATCACCGAGGCCCCCGTCCTCGCGCGCCGCTGAGTGTTCAGAAGGGGCGTCCCCGGCGGGCGCCCCTTCGCGCGCGGCCTGCCCGCGAAGGCCGTTTCGCGGAGCAACCGGGCTAAGGCACGACGTTCACGGTGAGCGGGCCGACCCGGTAGGCGCCGGGCCGCGGCTGGACGGCCTCGGCGACGGCCCTGCTCACCGCGTCCGGCAGCGTGATCTCAAGGGCCTGTCCGGTTTCGCTGTGGCCGAACGCCCGCCCGGGAAGCAGCACGACGGGCATGCCGGGCCCGCGCAGGATCAGCGGGTTCCCGTGCGGCACCCGCGCCGGCAGCACCCGGGTGAACTGCGGAACGTGCCGCACCCCGATCTCCAGCGTGACGCCGTCGGACGTGTCGGCGGCCAGCTGCTGGAAGAACAGGAAGCCGGTACCGGACCCGTCCCGCCGGGAACCTTCGCGGACGGTCCTCGCGACGCCGGGAACGTCCGCCAGCGACATCCGGTCGAGATCGGTGACGAGCGCCGGGAGATGCGGCGCGAGGGCCTCGACGAGGCCCTCGACGTGCCACGACTGCGCCGCGTGAAGCTCATCCGTGGTGATCCCGACGAACTGCAGGAACGCGACCTCCCCGACATCCGTCCGCGCCTGTCCGAGCTCGGGGTCGAGGACCAGCGCCCCCGCCCGGATCGACGAGCCCGGACGTTCGGGATCGAGCGGATCCGGAAACTCGATGTAGTGCCCGGCGTTGAAGTCGTTGCCGCTCTTCACCACGTACGACGCAAGGTTCTCCAACTGGACCATCGCCCAGTTCGGCGGCCCCTCCTCCTCCGGATGGCGCGGCACCCGCAACGTGAACTCGTAGCCGCGCTCCTCGAAGGGCGCGGTCAGCGCGTAGCCGATGAGATGCCAGTGCGGTACCGGCTCGTCCCGCGGATAGATCGCGATCGTGTTGGTGACGAACTGCCCCATCGGCATGGGCCCCATCGGCCGATACGGCATCGGCGCGTCCCACTCCAGCCGGTTCGCGTCCCCGTACCGCGCCTTGAGCACCCCGTCGATCGCTTTCCACCCGTCCAGATTCAGCATCCCTCTCCCTTCGAGAACCACCCCTACCGACGCGCCCGCACCGGCCCCGGTTCAGCCCTCAGGCGCCGGCGGCGGGACGTAGAGGCGGACGTCGGCCTTCAGCGGGCCGAGCGCCGCGGCGATCATCGGCTGGACGGTGGCCCAGTCGAGGCCGCCGTGGCCGCAGCCGAGGGGCGGGACGGCCACGCTCGCGATGTGCCGCTCGCCCAGGACGCGGGCCAGGGCGTCCAGGCCGGTTTGGACGTCCTCGACGCGGGAGCGGGCCCGCCAATGGCGCTTGGTGGGGAAGTTGAGGACCCAGCGGTCGCCCTCCACCGGCACGCACAGAATCTCCCCCGGACGCAGACGGCCCTCGGAACACGCCTCGGCGTATGCGGCGAAGTTGGCGGGAAAGGCGCACTTGAACTGGAGCGCGAGCCCCTTGCCCATGACGCCGACGGTGTTGACCGGATTGACCAGCGCCTGCGCGTCGTCCCGCAGGAGGTCCCCTGTCCGCTCGACGATCACCCTGTCCTCCCGTCCCGCAAGGGCTGCGAGCGTAGCGACGACCACCGACAAAGACGCCGGTACGGAGGCCGCGGCTCAGCCGGTCGACGCGAGGGTCGCCTTCAGGACGTCCCGCAGCGATGTCGGCGGACGGCCGATCAGACCCGAAAGTGCCGGGTCGACCTGGGCGAACTCGCCTTGCCGGCTCGCGGCGAACATACCCACGAGCATGTCCGCTGCCGGCTCGGGCACGCCGTGACCGGCGAGTGAGGCACGATAGTCGGCGTCCGAGACGACCACCCGCCGGATCGTGCGTCCGGTCAGCTCGGACGCGAGCGCCGCGACACCGTTCATGTCGATCGCCTGGCTTCCCGTCAGCGCGGGGCTCGGACCGTCGAACGGCTCCTCGGCCAGGATGACGGCGGCGGCCTCGGCCAGATCGGCGTGGGCCGTCCAGGAGACCGGCCCGTCCTCCGGCACGGCCAGTTCACCCGTAGCAAGGGCGGCGCGGAGCAGCAACCCCGTCGTGGACGCGTAGAAGCCGTTGCGGAGCGCGGTGAAGATCATGCCGGAGTCGCGAAGCGCCGCCTCGGTGGCGGCGTGGTCTGCCATGGGCGGGAACGGCGAGGACGGGTTCACGCCCATATGGCTGGTGTAGAGGATCCGCTTGGCACCCGCCGTTCCGGCCGCGTCGATCGCCGCCCTGTGCGCGCGGACCGCGGTCTCCCCGATGCCGTCGATGGACACGATCAAAACCTGCGACGCCCCCTCAAAGGCGTGCGCGAGGCTGGCGGTATCGGCGAAATCACCCCTGCGGACGCGGATGCCCCGCTCCGCCAGGCCCCGCGCCTTCTCGGGGTCCCGGACGCTCACTCCGATCCGCGCGGCGGGCAGGCGTTCCGCCAGCCGCTCGACGATCTCCCGCCCGAGGAGCCCGCTGGCTCCGGTCACGACGATCACGACGTCCTCCCGATGGTCCGGTCGCGGCGAGTCACCGCCGACGACCATGAATCACTGATAACGCATTGACGTTAACACTGATATCGAACCATCGCTAATGGAATCCTGTTATCGTCACTAACATGGAGGTAGCCGACTCGCCCGGTGATGGGCCGCGGGAGCGCATCCTCGCCGCCACGGCCGAACTGCTCGCAAGTGGCGGCCGGGAGGCCGTCTCGACCCGGGCGGTGAGCGCCGCCGCCGGCGTGCAGGCCCCGACGATCTACCGGCTCTTCGGCGACAAGCGGGGACTGCTCGACGCCGTCGCGGCCGAGGGCTTCGCCGCCTACCTGAACGACAAGACCGGCGTGGAGCCCACCGCCGACCCGGTCGAGGACCTGCGCACCGGCTGGGACATGCACATCGAGTTCGGCCTGGCCAACCCGGCGCTGTACCTGCTGATGAACGAGCCGCGCCCGGGCGCCGTCCCGCCGGCCGCGGCCGCCGGCATCGAGATCCTCGCCGGGCACATCCGCCGGATCGCCGCGGCGGGCCGGCTCCGCGTCGGCGAAGAGCGCGCCGTCCGGCTCGTCCATGCCGCCGGCAGCGGCACCGTCATCACGCTGATCGCGATGCCCGCCGGCGAGCGCGACCACGCACTGTCCGTCCTCGCCCGCGAGGCGATCATCGCCGCGATCACCACCGGCGCTCCGGCGACCGCGTCCCCCGGCCCGTCGGGCGCCGCCACCGCCCTCCGCGCCGCCCTCCCCCAGACCACGGCCCTGACCACCGGAGAACAGACCCTCCTACGCGAATGGCTCGACCGCATCACCACCCAACCCCACTGACCCCGCCCTCCGCCCCCCGCTGGCCGTCGGGTTTCCAACCGCTACCACGGTCGGGGTCCATGCGGCGACGGGCCTCTTGGCGGGGCCGGGGCGCCGTCCCCACCGTCCCGGGACCGGCGCCCTCGCCCCCACGTCAGCGGGTCAGGCGGTGAAGACAGGGCTCTTGCAACTGCCCCGCTTATGCACCCACACCTTCATGTACACCTTCCGCCCGTCCTTGATCGACAGGTCCCGGAACTTGTACGCATCGTTCTTGGTCAGGGTGAGGGTCTTCTTTTTCTTCCACTTACTCCCGTACTTGACGTACAGGGTGCCGCCGACCGACGTTTTGGTCCCGTTGTAGACACCGAACTTCTCGCCCTTGGCAGCGAACCTGGCCTCGGCGAAGTTGCTCTTGCTGGTCTTCCACCGTCTGCGGACCCAGCCCGACGAGCCGCCAGGGTCGCTGTCGCTGTCCTTGCCCGCCTTGCAGTTCCAGCCGAGCGGCGGCGGGGCGGCGCCGGCTCCCGCCTCGGGCGCCGCCACCAGCGTGCCCGAAACCGCGACACCTGCGGCCAGGGCGGCGGTCACGGCGCGTTTACCGATGATCATGGGGCTCCTCTCTGGGAATCTCCGAATTACGCGACGAGCGTACGGGCGGGCGGGCGCCGTGGGACTCCCCCTTTCAGCGGTGACTTAAAGGGTGGCTGGGCCCGCTCATCCACCACCCCCTCTCCGTACAAAGCCAGGATCCTGACCGCTTATGACGCTCTTCCGGCAGCCCCGAACGCGGTACCCGGCTGCGATCTGAACGGCCGCACCACTCTCATGTCGAGCACTGGCGCAAGCAGGCCGAGAAGGGAACACTGGCCGGCACATCGGGCAGGCTGCAGCACGGCGCCGAGTCACAGGAAACGGCCGAACTACGCGCCGAAGTGAAAAGTGCGAGGCGGCCGAACTCGAATCCCGTAGCGAGAAACTACTCGGCACCGCCCGGGCATACCGCATCCTCGGCAAATCCCGCCTGACGCTGCATCGGCACCGCAATCCCCGTCCGGAAAGGCTCGGGCCACGCCGCCCTTTTCACCACCTGGCCGAACTGTCGGCGGCCGAGCGTGAGCGAGTGCTTCAGGTGCTGGGCTCGCCCCGGGCCAGACCGGGGAGCGCCGCGCCCAGGCCGTGCGCCCAGCCACCGCCAAACCCGAACTGCGGGCCGACGGCCCGGGACGTTGCGGTCGCTACCCGGAAGCGGTTGCGGGACGTGCGGTGGTACCGGGACGCAGCGGCATCGGGGGCTTCATGCCTCACCCCGCGTGCGGAGGGCAGGTGGGGTCAGGTCGGTTGTTCGACGTAGAGGTCGGCGGCGAACCATTCCAGGGCCGCGGGGTCATGACGGCAACACGGCGGCAACTCATGCAGGCACAGGCCGACCCCAACCACTTCTTTCCAGGCCGATGGCCCACCGCCGTGGCAGCGGCGGGTGCGGGCTTGGTGTCGGCGTCGTCGGCGTGACCAGCGGATTCGGTCTCCGGGTGGGGGCCGCCGGTATCAGCGGAGTTGGATCCAGGACGCCGATCGGGGCACGGTCCGGCCGCCGAGGGTGGCCTCGAAGATCAGTTGCTGATCTCGTCCCTTCCTGACCCCGCCCTGGGAGTCGAGGAGCACGGGGACGCTGAAGCGGCCCCTCGCCGGAATCCGGACTGTGGTACGGCCGGCAGGGCGCACCGCCCAGCCGCCCGTCGCTCTGCCCCGCAGGACGACGGTCTGCGGCTTGTCGGTGAAGTTGTACACGTCCAGGAACATGCGAGTCCTGGCGTTGAGGCGGTACCCGTGAGGCGGTGGAGCATCACCGCTCTGTTTGCCGGGCGCGCTGTTCGTCACGGCGAACCGCTGGTTCAAAACGATGTGCTCAGCTGTAGAAAAAGTCTTTCGCCGCGAGGCCGGACGGGGACGCGGCGGCCTCGCAGCCCGCCCGGACATGACGTAGACGGGATCGGGTGAGACCTTGACTCGTACGGTCCCGTTGCCATTCGCCGTGCCCCGCTCCTTGGCTCCCATGATGTTGTAGACCGGGCCACGCCCGCGTACGTCGACGTTCACGGGCTTCGCCGCCCACAGCACGGCCACCGTCTCGCGGCCGCTGTCGAACGTGAAACCGCTGGCACCACGGGGCAGCCGGTGCAGTCGGCGAACGAAGTTCGCCTCCCCAAGGAACGATGCCATTGCCGCATGAGCGCTGTAAGCGGGCCACGGCTGGAACTCGGGGCTCAGGATTCCGAAACTGATCCCGTCGTCATGGGTAGGCGGTCCGACGAACCAGAAATGCCGGTCAACCCCGGAAGCGAGGTCCTCGACGGCCGCGCGGACGAGATATCTGGCCTGGACGCGCTGCTGTCCCGTGGTCATGCCAGAGCTCTTACCAGAGTGCACGAAAATGCCCGACTCGGTCATCCACATCGGTCGTCCTGCCGCATACCGCTTCCGCAGCCGTCGTTGTTCTTCGGCGGCCTGCGGCACGGCGGGGTTCGCGCCCGTCGCGTCGCCGTAGCCATGGAATGCCCAGGCATCGCCGTAGCGTGCGACGTCGTTCCGCAGCATCAGCCGCTGGAACGGGTCCGTCGCAGCGATCCCCGGCAGCACGATGAGAGGCCGGTCACCCGGGGCGTCGGCGACGCCCAGCGCCGCTGCCTTGACGTATGCCGCGTGCTGGTCGCCGGTGCTGGATGTGTCGTCGACGTCCGGCTCGTTCGACACCTGAACTGCGTCGGGTTCGGCGCCGCCGGACTTGCGGGCCAGATGCCCCGTGTAGCCGTAGGCGTCCCGCAGGTCGGACGGCAGCGGAACCGAAGCGGGTGTGATCGCCCAATCGGGAGGCCCTGACAGCACCTCCAGTGTCTGGAGCCCATGCCCGTGGAACGTCCGGAGGATCTGATCCTGGGGAGTGGGGACGTAATGGGCGCGTCGCGGGGCCGCGGCCGGCCACGAGCCCGCGTCTCTCATGTACCCGGCCCCCATCTGCCCGAGGGCGTCGGCGAGCGGCCCGAGCCGGGATGAAGGAACGAGTGAGGAGACGAACGTGTTGACGCCGAACCGGCTCGCCGATCCGCCGACCGGCCGACGCGCCGGGAGGTGCGCGAAGCGCCCCGCGATCCGCGATGGTGCTGACGATGGCAGGGATGCTCTGACGGTGTAGTGACCGGGCGCCAAGCGGGGGATCCGCACCGACGCCGCGGCGGAGCCCGCGGGGATCGTCACCGCGCCGGCGGCGACCTTCGTCGAGAAGTAGTCGGTGATCTCGTACCGCCCTCGCCAGGCCTTGGTCGTTCTTGCGTTGAGGCGGAAGTTCAGGACGGCCGGCTCTTCTCCCCGGTAGATGCCGATACCGGAAAGTGGATCCTGGATGCGGACGTCGCGCAAAGCGACCTTGGCAGGGGTCAACCGGAATCTGTCGAGCAGCAGCCGGTAGAGCACAGAGTCATCCACGACGGTCGCCTCGTTCACCCTGAACGTGATGGTGTTGTTTCCACGCCGCAACTCCACGTCGCCGAGATTCAGCCGGTAAAGGTCGCCCCAGCCCCGTGGAGACCGAGCCCATTCCGGTTGCGATCCGGCGACCTGTTCGGATGGGGCCCCGTTCACCGAGAGATCGATGTACGAGCCGATCCGCGAGTCCTCGTCCCGTCCCATGGGAGATGTCGCGAAAGCCTCCAGACGGTAAGCGCCGGAAGTGCGGGCACGGACGCGGTACGTCGCGTACCAGCCCCGCTTTTGCGTGCTCTCCAAAGCGAGGTAGGACCGGCCCGAGGCCCTGGCGTCGGCCGCGGTGGGGATGTTCGTCCGGGCCGCGACTTCGCCCTGGACCTCGATCACCGATGTCGCGTCCGGTCGGGGGCCCGGCGCGGCGGCGGCGGTCGCGACGAATGTGATCGTCGCAATGGCGGTGGTCTTCGATTCGCTCAGGCGCATGCCTTCAAGCGCACCGCCCGCACCTCACGGTCGGCATTGGCCAGGTGGCCGAACATCCTGGCCGATCGACCAGGACTCGACGGTACTTCCGGATCGTACGCTCGGGGTCATGCAGCCCCTCAGTCAGGCGGCCGTCTGGACGCTGCCGGGTGAACTGGCCGCTCTCCATGGCGACAGCGCCGGCCCCCGCCGCCGGACGCCCCGGGACTGGGTGGTCGACGCCGTGCTTTTCGCCGCCGCGGCGCTCGTCTGGTTCGACGTGCACAGGAATCCCCCGGCCGATGTTCCCTTCAATGCGGCGGACCTCTGCATCGGGGCCATCGCATGCCTCGCACTCTGGTGGCGGCGGAGCCTTCCCTTGCTCGTCACGCTGCTCGTGGCCGTCTCGCCGCTGGTTTCGAGCGGTGCGGAGGGCGCAGCGATCGTCTCCGTCTTCTCGGTCGCGGTACGTCGCGAACGTCCCGTTCCCGAGCTCGTCACCGCTCTTCACATGCTGGCCGTCGTTCCGACCGGGTCGCTCTTCCCTCCGCCGGGCCTGAGCGGTGGGCAGAACGCGGCATGGCTGGTGGCGATGGCGCTCGGTGCGCTGGGCTGGGGAAAGGCCGTGCGTGTCAGGCGCGGTCTCGTCGCCGGCCTGCACCGGGAGGGAATGCTGAGGCTCGCCGCCGCCAGGCGCGCCGAACGAGAGCAGATCGCCAGGGAGATGCACGACGTCCTCGCACACCGGGTCTCACTGCTGTCCGTACACGCGGGCGCACTCCTCTACCGGACGGAACGGGCGGAGGCCGGGGAAGGCCCGCCGCTCGAAGCGGCGGAGGTACGGGAAGCGGCAGAGGTCGTCCACGGCAACGCACGCCTCGCGCTCACCGAACTCGCCGAGGTGCTCACGGTGCTGCGGTCCGACGACGGCGCGGAATCGTTCGGCTCGCTTCCCTGCCTGAAAGACATCCCGGCGCTCGTCGCCGAGGCGAGAGGAGCGGGCCAGCAGGTCACTCTCACAATGGAGACCAATGCGCCGGACTCGCTGCGCCCGCAGGCGCAGCGCACCGCCTTCCGGACCGTCCAGGAAGGCCTTACGAACGCCCGCAAGCACGCATCAGGCGCGCCCGTCTCGGTGCATCTCCACGGGCACCCTGGCACCGACCTTGAGGTGACCGTCACCAATCCCCTCCCGGGACGGGTGGCCGGCCCGCCCGCGAGCGGCACGGGCCTCGCGGGTCTGGCCGAACGCGCCGCGCTCGACGGCGGCACGCTTGAGCACGCCGCGCACCAGGGCGTTTTCCGGCTCACGGTACGAATACCATGGCCGCCATGACCGCAGAGCCGATCAGGGTCCTTCTGGTGGACGACGATCCGCTCGTACGCACCGGCCTGCGGCTGATGTTCCGCGGTGCCCCGGACTTGGAGGTCGTCGGGGACGTGGCCGACGGCGCCGACGTCATCGACGCCGTGGACCGCCTCGCACCCGACGTGGTCCTCATGGACGTGCGGATGTCGCACATTGACGGCATCGCCGCCACCCGGGCCCTCACGACCCGCGGCTCCGCTCCCACGGTCATAGTGCTGACCACCTTCGACGCCGACGCCACGGTGCTGGAGGCATTGCGCGCAGGGGCCGCAGGATTTCTACTCAAGCACGCGCGTCCAGACGAGATCGTCGATTCCGTCCGCCGATCCGCAGTCGGCGAACCGGTGCTGGCGCCCACCGTCGCTCGCACCTTGATCGATCACGTCACGACCGGATCGTCCGCGGACACGCGCGCTCTGCAAGCGCGCCGCCGCCTGGAATCCCTGTCGCCCCGCGAACGCGACGTCGCCGCCGCCGTGGCGGACGGCCTGTCGAACCCGGAGATCGCCGAACGGCTCTATCTCTCCGTCGGGGCCGTCAAGGCGCACATTTCCAGTTCCCTCGGCAAGCTCGGTCTCACCAACCGCACCCAATTGGCTCTCCTGGCGCATGACGCCAAGACCTCTTGACGCGTCTACGGCGATCAGGCGGTATCGGACGGACGGCGCAGCTTCGCTTCGATCTTGTAGTGGACCTGGACGTCGCGGTAGGTGACGTTCTCCTCCACCTCGTCCGGGAGGTTCGTCCGGGTGCTGCCGGACGTCGACTCGTCGGCGGCGTCCCCGGTGAACACCACCGAGCTTTCCGGTGCCTCGTCGAAGCGGAGTTCGTCGGCCTTCACGTTCGCCGTGAAGCGGATCACCGTCGGGCGGAGCTCGTCTCCGCCCATGGTCATTCGCCTCCCCGCCGCTGGGAGACCATGCGGAGGAGCGCCCGCCCCAGGTCGCGCACGGACTCCTCGGTCTCGTGGAGAGCAGCCTGGAGGGCCGTGTCCTCCTCCTGGTCGCCATCGGAGGTGCCCGGGTTCTCGGCGTCCTTGGGCTTCGGCTCTTCGGTCTCCTGGGGCTGCGGCTCTTCGGTGTCCTTCGTCTCTTCGGTGCCGCCTCCGTTGCCGGTCGCGGCCTCCGTGGCCTTTCCCGCGGTGTCGGCGACACCCTTGCCGGTGGCCTCCGCCGCCTGACCGGCGCCCTGACCGACGTCTTCGACCGCTCCACCGGCACCCTTGCCGACATCGCTGACGCCCTCGCCTGTGCCTTTGCCCACTTCCTCGGCCGCACGTCCGGTGCCTTTGCCGACGTCCTGGACGGCGCCGCCTGCCCCCTCTCCGACGTTTTCGACCGCGCCGCCCGCGCCCTTGCCCACGTCTTTGACGGCGCCGCCGGCACCCTCGCCGACGCTCTCCACCGCACCACCGGCGCCTTCGCCGACGCTCTCGACCGCTTCGCCGGCGCCGTGGCCGACGTCCTCGACGGCGCCCTTCGCGCCCTCGCCGACCTCTCCCACCGCGGTCCCGGTTCCGGCGCCTATGTTGCGGGCCGCCGACTCCACACCGCGTCCGATGTGCTGGAGGATCTCGGGGTTGCGGTCGAGGGTGGTCAGGACGCGGTCGACGATGAGGGCCACGTTGTCGAGGCGGACTTCGAGCTGCGCCTGCGCCTCGACCCCCTTGATCTCCAGCTTGACCCTGCCGAGGAACACGTCCGCGCCCACGTTCAGCTTGAGCAGGTCGAGGACTTCGGCGACGAGCGAGACGTGCGCGTCCAGGTTCTCGACCTCAAGGGAGATCTCGTCCACTTTGAGCAACGGGACGTCCAGGAAGACGTCCGGGCCTTCGGAGCGCGACCGCTTGTCCGGCGTCAGCGTCCTGCCGGTCAGGCCTTCTTCCTCGCCGCCGGATTCGTTCTTTTCGCGTTCAGGCTCCAGCTTGCCGTCGCCCATCATTCCCCCGATGTTCGGTCCGCCCCACGGCTTCCCGCGTGTACATCCCCCTCAGGGTCATCCCCACCTGCGAGGACGTCAGGCCTTGGCGCTTTCGGCCTTCTTCTCGGACTCCGCCTTCTCCTCGGACTCCGCCTTCTCCTCGGACTCCGCCTTGCCCTCGGACTCGGCCTTGCCCTCAGACTCGGTCTTCTCCTCAGACTCCGTCTTGTCCTCGGACTTCTCCTTCTTCTCGTCGCCGTCCTCTCGCCCTCGGGCCTCTTCTTCCTCCTTGAGGGCGTCCTCGTGGGTCTTGACCACCTCGCCGTCACGGATCTCGCCGCGCCAGCCTTCGGTCTCCTCCTGGTTGAGGAGGGTGTGCGTCATCATGTGGCGCTTGATGTGCTTGAAGTCCAGGCGCAGGCGGCGTCCCTGGGCACGCCACAGGTTGGCGGTCTTCTCGAAGAAGCCGTCCGGGTGGTACTGGGCCACCAGCAGGATCCGTGTCATGGTCGGTGCGAGCTCGTGGAACGTCACGGCGCCGTCGACGTAGCCCTTCGCGCCCTTGGACGTCCACACGATCCGCTCGTCGGGGATCTGCTCGGTGATCGTGGACTCCCAGTCGCGGTGGGACAGGAAGATCTTCGCTCGCCAGTTGATCTTCTCGTCCGACTCCTGCTCGACGCTCTCCACCTTCTTGGTGAAGCTCGGGTAGTCGGCGAACTGCGTCCACTGGTCGTAGGCGACCCGGCGCGGCAGCCCGACATCGAACTCCTCCATGATGTTGACCACCTTGGGGCCCCCGCCGTCCCCCTTGCCGCCGCCGTTCCCCTTGCCGTCGCCGGAGCCGGCGCCCACGGCGCTCTTCACCTTCTCCTTCGCACCGGCCGCCCCCGCGCTGAGGCCCGCCTTGAGCGGCGATTCGCCTTCGGCGAGCTTCTTCGCGCCGGCGGCCGCCGCCTTCTTCCCTGCTCCGCCGCCGTCCGCGGCGTCGTTCAGCCGCTGGGTCAGTCCCTCGATCCTGCCGCCGACCTTTTCGAGCGTCCGCAGCATGAGCGCCTGGACGAGCTCCCGGCCGGCCTCCTTGAGCTCCGCGACCGGGAGGTCCTGGGCCTTGTCGCTGCCGCGGCCTCCGGTGTCCGCCTCCGCCATGATCAGTACTTCACTCTCTCGCTGACATCCCCTGACTCCGAGGACATAGCCTGAGAATCCGCGACGAAACGGCTAAAACCACAGCCGACCAGCGAAAACAAAAGATCTACCGCCCATGGATGCGGCCTCAGATGTCGAGGGCTCCCCGAGGATGGCCGTGCTCCCGGCCGCATGGTGTCAGCGCGAGAACGCCATGGCCCTGGACGTCCGTTGCCGGGCCCAGGGCGGCCGGGTCGACCGACGCGCGGGCGGCGACGGTCGTGGCGTGGGCGTTGTCAGGGATGCCGAGGTCCTTCTTGACCTGGAGGTAGCGGGCCAGGAAGGCGTCGCTGTCGTTGTAGTCGACGCCGTCGAAGGCACCGTCGGGGAAGGCATCGATGTGTGGAAGGACGTGGTCGTCCTCGGCGGCGTGGGAGCCGATCTGGTCGTCCGGGTCCTCGATGTCGTAGTAGCGGGCGATCTCGCCCTTCTCGGCGACGCACCAGGCCGTCCAACTGTCGCCACAGCTCGCGCCATACCAGTGGGCGGCGCCGAAGCGGCGGCTCAGTTCGCGGCAGTGGCCCTGGACCGCGGCGGGGTCGAGTTCGTCGTCGTGGGAGTCGAAGGGTTCGCCGAAGACGAGAGTCCAGCCGTCCAGCCGCGGGGTCACGTAGACCCGACGACATGAGCGGTGCTCGCCGCTCCAGGCATGGTGGTCGTGGTTCCAGGCGGACGCGCCCAGCCGCATCGTGACGGTTTCGGGGTCGGACAGGCCGAAAGCGTCCATGACGGCGGGCTGGTCGCCGGTCGGGACGGCGTACCAGGTGCCGCACAGGTGCATGGACTCGGGCGTCTCGGTAGCGAGCTTCACGCGGATCAGCCGGCGGACGAGTGCCCGGTCACGGTCTTCCAGCGCGGACGGGCCGCCGATGGCGGCGAGAGCCTCCAGCGCGGGACGCCGAAGCCGGCCGGCGCCGGAGCGGCGGACGTCGTGAAGGAGAGGGACCACGTCCGGGCCGATCTCCTGGAGAGCCCAGATGACGCGTCGCCGGACGTCGGCGTCCGGGTCGTCCAGGAGGGCGATCAGGCCGGGCACGTACGGCAGGGCGGCCGTGCCCTTGAGCTGCAGGACATAGGCCGTGTTGTCGCGAACCTTCGGGCTCGGATGGCTCAGGCCGGGCACGAACGTGGACAGGTCGTCGATCTCGAGCCCGGAGTGGGCCCAGCCACAGCGGCGCGCCACCTCGGGAGTGGGAGCCGTGGCCATGGCCTCGATCAGCGGGTCGAGCGCGGGACGCCCGATACGCCGCAGCACCATGGCACTGGTGGCCCAGTCGACCGGCGACTCCTCGTCACAGAGGACGTCCAAGACAGGACGCACGGCCGGACCGCCGATGGCAACAAGCGCATCGCCCGCCGCCTTCTGCTCAGGCCCGGCCAGCCGCTCCGCCAGCTTCTCGATCTCCACGCCCAGGATGATCGCACGCCCCGCCGACACACCGGCCGCTGGACTCAGTCGAGGAACTCCTCGGCGGTGTTGACCACGGCCGCGCGTCGGATCCAGCGGTCGAGCTGGTGGATGTCGGTGCAGTTGCTGACGCGTTCACGGACGTCATTGGGCACGGCGATGCCGCGCGCATCCAGCAAGATCAGGAGCGCCCTCACCTTGCCTTCCGCCTCGCCCTTCGCGCGGCCCTCCGCAATGTGGCTCTTTGCGAAGTCCGACTGCCACTCGTAGTTCTTGATGTCCACGGTGTCCTCCAGGATCTTGCGGGCGGCAAAGGACGTCACATCCTCAGCGAAGCGGAGCCGACCGCTGGAATCAGTCGAGGAGTTCCTCGGCGGTGTTGACCACGGCCGCGCGCCGCACCCAACGGTCGAGCTGGTCGGTGTCGGTGCAGCTGACGACACGTTCACGGACGTCATTGGGCACGGCGATACCGCGCGCATCCAGCACGAGAAACACGGACTTCACCTCGCCCTTCGCCTCGCCCTCCGCATGGCCCTCCGCATGGCCCTCCGCACGGCCCTCCGCGCGGCCCCTCGCAATGTGGCTCTTTGCGAAGTCCGACTGCCACTCGTAGTTCTTGATGTCCACGGTGTCCTCCAGGATCTTGCGGGCGGCGTCAGAGAACCGCGTCATCAGATAATCATGGTACAGAGCGCCGGTGTCGCCGCTGAGGCTGCCGAGCGCGGCGGTCACGCTGGTCAGGACGGCTTCCGCATGCGGTCCGTCGGCATGGGCGGGAGCGCCGAGCACCGCCAGTTCGGGGAGCCGCCGGGCCTGCTCCGGGTCGGTGACGGGCGGCAGCATCCCGGGGTGAACTGTGAGGGGCTTGAGCACCCAGCCGGGGTGCCCCATGTCGATCGGGGCGGCGCAGGCTCGCGCGCCGGCCTGGTCGGGGCAGAAGACCAGGAGGATCGCCCCGCACTTGCGGCGCTGCCTCAGCAGGGCCAGGTAGGCCGGCCAGCTGAACAACTTGTCCTTTTTGAACCGAGTCTGGGACTCCACGACGATGCCGTGGGTCGGGGTCTCGGGGTCATCGAGCAGGACTGTGGCGTCGCAGCGCAGTTCGGCCGGGCTCAGCTCGGCATAGGACTCCGAGGTCAGCGTGATACGTCCACCCTCGGGCAGGTTCAGGCCGAAGACGGTCCGCAGGATTGCTGGGACGAGCTGCGGTCGGTTGCGGACCATCTCCAGAGGCAGCTCGTGTTCTGTCGTGGGCATGGATGGAGACTATTGGTAATCGGTTGGCAACGCTGCTCTTTTTCGATTTTTGCCATTCAATGTTCGAGTAGAAATCCGACTATTCGGCGACATTCGGCATAGAAGAACCCGCCTGACGGCCGCGGGGCGGCGGGTGTCAGGCGGGTTCAGGGGAGACGTCAGGTGGGGTCGTAGGCGAGGTTGGGGGCCAGCCAGCGTTCGACTTCGGCCACGGGGAGGTCGCAGCGGCGGGCGTAGTCCTCGATCTGGTCCTTGCCGACGCGGCCGACAGTGAAGTAGCGCGACGACGGGTGGGCGAAGATGAGGCCGCTGACGCTGGCGGCGGGCGCCATCGCGAACGACTCGGTGAGCTTCATGCCGAGGCGGCCCGCGTCCAGGAGGTCGAACAGGGTCTGCTTGAGGCTGTGGTCGGGGCTCGCCGGGTAGCCGAGCGCGGGGCGGATGCCGCGGAAGCGCTCGGCGTGCAGGTCCTCCAGCGCCGGGTCGGCGTCCGGCTCGAACCAGGCGCGGCGGGCCTCCAGGTGCACGTACTCGGCGAACGCCTCGGCGAGCCGGTCCGCCAGGGCCTTCACCATGATCGACTTGTAGTCGTCGTTCTGCTCCTCGAACTTCGCGGCGAGGTCCTCGGCGCCGAGGATCGTCACGGCGAACCCGCCGAGGTGGTCGCCGGACGGGGCGATGTAGTCGGCGAGGCACCGGTTGGGGCGTCCCTCGGGCTTGGACGTCTGCTGCCGCAGCATCGGGAAGCTCCCCGCGCCCGGAAGGACGATGTCGTCGCCGTCGGCGTGGGCGGGCCAGAAGCCGTAGGCGCCGTGGGCCTCGAACGAGCCGTCCGCGACGATCTGGTCGAGCAGCTCGTTGCCTTCGTCGAACAGCTCCCGCGCGACGGGCTGGTCGAGGATCGCCGGGTACTTGCCCTTCAGCTCCCAGGCCAGGAAGAAGAACTGCCAGTCGATCATCTCGCGGATCGCGGCCAGGTCGGGCTGGACGATCCGGACGCCGGTGAAGCCGGGCGTGGGGACGTCGGAGAAGTCGACCTGCTCCCGGTTCGCCCGGGCTTGCTCGATCGTGAGGAGCGGGCGGCGCTGCTTCTTCTCGTGCTGTTCGCGGAGCCTGGCCTGCTCCTCCCGGTTGGCGGTGTCCAGCGCCGTGGCGCGGTCCTCGTCCAGGAGGTCGGAGACGACGCCGACGACCCGGGACGCGTCCAGGACGTGGACGGTCGACGCGTCGTAGGCGGGCGCGATCTTCACGGCGGTGTGCTGCCGGGACGTGGTGGCGCCGCCGATCAGCAGCGGCAGCCGCATCCCGCGCCGCTCCATCTCGGCGGCGACGGAGACCATCTCGTCCAGCGACGGGGTGATCAGGCCGGACAGCCCGATCGCGTCGGCGTTCTCGGCGACCGCGGTGTCGAGGATCTTCGCGGCGGGCACCATCACGCCGAGGTCGACCACGTCGTAGTTGTTGCAGCCGAGGACGACCCCGACGATGTTCTTGCCGATGTCGTGCACGTCGCCCTTGACCGTCGCGAGGACGATCTTGCCCTGGCCGCGGTCCTCCTCGACGCGGCCGGCGCGCAGCGCCTCCTCCTTCTCCTTCTCCATGAAGGGCTCCAGGTAGGCGACCGACCGCTTCATCGCGCGGGCGCTCTTCACCACCTGGGGGAGGAACATCTTTCCGGAGCCGAACAGGTCGCCGACGACCTTCATGCCGTCCATCAGCGGGCCCTCGATGACGTCCAGCGGACGGGCGGCCTGCTGCCGGGCCTCCTCGGTGTCCTCCTCGATGAAGTCGACGATGCCGTGGACGAGGGCGTGCGACAGCCGCTCCGCCACCGGGGCGTTCCGCCAGGACAGGTCGACCTCGCGCTTGGTGCCCTCGCCCTTGACGTTCTCGGCGAACGACACGAGCCGGTCGGTCGCGTCCGGGCGCCGGTCGAACAGCACGTCCTCGACGAGTTCGAGCAGGTCGGCGGGGATGTCCTCGTAGACGGCGAGCTGACCGGCGTTGACGATGCCCATGTCGAGGCCGTTGCGGACGGCGTGGAGCAGGAACGCCGAGTGCATCGCCTCGCGGACGACCTCGTTGCCCCGGAACGAGAAGGACAGGTTGGAGATGCCGCCGCTGGTGCGGGCGCCCGGGCAGCGCTCCTTGATGAGCGGCAACGCGTCGATGAACGCCTTCGCGTATCCGTTGTGCTCGGCGATGCCGGTCGCGACGGCGAGGACGTTCGGGTCGAACACGATGTCCTCGGCGGGGAACCCGGCCTTCCGAGTGAGCAGGTCGTAGGCGCGGCCGCAGATCTCGACCTTGCGCTCGGTCGTGTCGGCCTGGCCCGTCTCGTCGAAGGCCATGACGACGACGCCGGCACCGAAGTCGCGGATGCGGCGGGCCTGCTCAAGGAACGGCTCCTCGCCCTCCTTGAGCGAGATCGAGTTGACGACGCCCTTGCCCTGGACCGTCTTCAGCCCGGCCTCCAGCACGCTCCACCGCGAGCTGTCGACCATGATCGGGATGCGGGCCACCTCGGGCTCGGTCGCGATCAGGTTCAGGAACGTCGTCATCTCCCGCTCGCTGTCGAGCAGGTCGGCGTCCATGTTCACGTCGAGCAGGTTCGCACCGCCGCGCACCTGCTCCAGCGCCACGTCCACCGCCGCCTGGTGGTCGCCCGCCTCGATGAGCTTGCGGAACCGCTTGGAGCCGGTGACGTTCGTCCGCTCGCCGATCATGATGAAGCCGGTGTCGGCGCCGATCTCGAACGGCTCCAGGCCGCTGAACCGGCTGGCCTTCGCGGGCCGCGCGACCTCGCGCGGCGCCGTCCCGCGGACGGCCTCGGCGATCTTGGCGATGTGCGCGGGGCCCGTCCCGCAGCAGCCGCCGACGAGGTTGACCATGCCGGAGGACGCGAACTCGCCGAGCTTGGCGCCCGTCTCGTCCGGGGTCTCGTCGTAGCCGCCGAACGCGTTCGGCAGGCCGGCGTTCGGGTGGGAGGCGGTGTAGGTGCCGGCGATCCGCGCGAGCTCCTCCACGTGCGGGCGGAGCTGGTCGGCGCCGAGCGAGCAGTTCACGCCGACGACGAGCGGCTCGGCGTGCTCGATCGACCGCCAGAACGCCTCGACGGTCTGGCCGGAGAGCGTCCGGCCGGACAGGTCGACGATCGTCACCGAGATCCACAGCGGCAGGTGCGGGGCGACCTCGCGGGCGGCGGCGATCGCGGCCTTCGCGTTCAGCGTGTCGAAGATCGTCTCGATCAGCAGCAGGTCGACGCCGCCCTCGGCGAGACCGGCGATCTGCTCGGCGTAGGTGTCCTTGACCTGGTCGAACGTGACGGCGCGGTAGGCCGGGTCCTCGACCCGCGGGGACAGCGAGAGCGTGACGTTGAGCGGCCCGACGGAGCCGGCCACGAACCGGCCCTCGTACTCGTCGGCGGCCTGCCGGGCGAGGCGGGCGCCCTGCACGTTCATCTCGCGCACCAGGCCCTCAAGGCCGTAGTCGGCCTGGCCGATGCTCGTCGCGGTGAACGTGTTGGTCGTCGTGATGTCGGCGCCGGCGTCGAGGTACTGCCGGTGGACGTCCAGGATCACGTCCGGCCGGGTCAGGTTCAGCAGGTCGGGGTCGCCGGTGACGTCCTTCGGGTGGTCGTCGCCGATGCGGTCGCCGCGGTAGTCCCGGGGGGTGAGGCCCGCGCCTTGGAGCATCGTGCCCCAGGCGCCGTCGAGCACCGCGATCCGCCGCTCAAGAAGTTCGCGCAGATTCGTCTGAGTCATATTTTTCCGAGCACCTCCCAGGTCATGTGGGAGGCGCCCTTGCGGAAGTCGGTGTGGAGGGGGCCGAGCGTGGCGGGCTCTCGCCCGTTGCAGCGCCTCTCGGCCAACATCGAGGTTACCTTCCCCCGATCCGTCGTGTCAGTCGCGTTCCACGATGCGATCAGGGCGAGGTCTGGGGACGCCATTCCTCCTGGTAGGCGGGATGGAACGCGTACGGGAGGGCGAGGAGGCGGAGGACGGTCTCGCGGACGGCCTGGGCGGCTTCGAGTTCCGGTGACCGGTGCCCCTGGCCGAGGATCCACGACTGTTTTTCGTACTCGTCGAGGATCTGGCGGCGGGCCGTCACCTCGTCGAGCGCCCGGGACGGGTTGTGGCGGGAGATGTGCTCGGCGTACGCGTCGTTGTCCACCGTCGCGACATGGGCGGGTTCGTCGGTGTCCGTGCTGACCGTTCCGGAGGGTGTGGCCTTCCAGGGGGTGCCGGAACAGGCGCGGGCGATCCGCTCGTCCTTGTCCAGCCGGGCTCGGAGGAACTCCACCAGATCCATAAGGGCCATCCTGCCCCCTGCGGGAGCGGGATGGCCCCTACGGATTCCCGTCAGGCGGAGCAGTTGCCGGTGGCCGGCCGGCCCGCGAAACGGTCGGCGAGGAACGTCATCGCGTCCGGCTCGCTCCAGAGCATGCCGGTGGCGTGCTCAGCGAGGGTGTAGGTCTTCCACGTCACGTTGGCGCCCTTCGCGCACCACGCCTTGTGAAGGGTGTCGGCCTGCTCGAACGGGATGATCTCGTCGTAGACGGCCTGCGTCTGGAGCACCGGGGCGCTCGGGGCGGTCGAGCCGAGCTTGTTGGCGTCGAGGCGCCGCTGCCACTGCGGCGTGGCCATCGGGTCGCTGGTGGTGTAGTCGCCGATGTGCTTGAACGCGGTCTGGAGCACCGTGGCCGGGCCGTCGAAGCTGACCAGGCACATGTCCTTGGTCTTGTCCATCAGTTCCCGGCCGTTGTCGTTGAGGTACTTGTCCAGGTCGAGCTCGGGGTAGGCGGCGTCGTAGCCGACCGCCGCCATGAACATCAGCGCGACGAACGGGGAGCCGTCCAGGCCCTTGGCGACGGCCCGCAGGTCCGCCGGGACGCCGCCGGCGAACACGCCCTTGACCGTGAGTTCCGGCGCGTAGGTCTTCGCGAGCTCCGCCGCCCAGCCGGCGGTCGTCCCGCCCTGGGAGTAGCCCCAGAGACCGATCGGGCTTCCGCCGAGGCCGGCGTCGGGGAGGCGCTGCGCGGCCCGCGCCACGTTCAGGAGGGCCTTGCCCTGGGAGCCGCCGACCTCGTAGGTGTGCTGGCCGGGCGTGCCGAGACCCTCCATGTCGGTGACGGCGACGGCCCATCCGCGGCTGAGCGCGTCGGCGATGAACAGCTCTTCGTAGTCGATGCCCTGGGTGAGGGTGTAGGACGGGGCGCACGCATCGCCGAGACCGCGCGTCCCCACCGCGTAGGACAGAAGCGGGCGCTTGCCCTGGCCCGTCCACGCCTTGGTGGGGACGAGGACCATGCCCGACACGGCGTTCGGCTGCCCCTCCACGGTCTCCGACCGGTACAGCACCTGCCATGACTTGACGCCCTCGTACGGCGAGTGGCCGATCGGGTCAACGGTGAACGCCGCCGGCCGCGACCGGATGACGTCGCCGGGCCTGCCGTCCGGGAGCGGGGACGGCGGTTTGTAGAACGGGTCCTCGGCGGGAGTCGTGGCGTTCTGCGGAGTGTTCTGCGGGGCCGCGGCGGCCGGGCCCTGGAGAGCGGCCGCCGTCATGGCGATCCCGATGCAGGACGCCACCACGGTGCGCAGGACAAGGCGGACGGTGATGGACATGGCGGGTAACCCTTCGTCATCGCCCTTGCCGCCGGAGTGACGGCCACCCGACCCTAACGTAACTAGACACTTACTCCAATGAGGCCGGGGACGCATCGGAGGCACCCGATTTGTGACCTCCCGACAAAACGGCCCTCACCAGGAGCTCATCTCCGCGACGGAGCCGCGGCCGTGCGTCCCTTCCATGCGCCGCCCCTCCCCGCGCGGTGCCTGCGCGCAGAGTCCAGGGTCATCGCCGCGTACATCAGTGCCACCAGCGGCAGGGCCGGCGCGCGCAGAGGCGACAGGCCGTAGAAGCGGAGCATGGGCGAATAGGTGACCGCCATGAGCATCCAGGCGAGCGCGCCCGCTACGAGCGGGACACCGCTGCGCGCGGCCAGCCCGGCGATCGTCGCGGCGGGCGGGACGGCGTAGAGGAGCAGGAGCCCGAGAACGGTGCCGGCGAGCAGGGCCGGCGAGTACCGGAGCTGGTGGTAGGCGCTGCGGGCGATCATCGTCCAGAGGTCGGCGAGGCGGGGGTAGGGACGGCGGCTGACCACCTCGCGGCCGAGGTCGAGGCGGCAGCGTCCGCCGGCGCGCTTGATGAGGCGCCCCAGGGCCACGTCGTCGATCAGCGCGTCGCGGATCGCGGCGAGGCCGCCCGCTTCGGCGAGCGCACCGCGGCGGACGAGCATGCAGCCGCCGGCCGCCGCCGCGGTGCGCGTCCCGTCCCGGGTGACGCGGCGGAACGGGTAGAGCTGGGCGAAGAAGTACACGAAGGCGGGAACGATCACACGCTCCCAGCGCGTCCGCGTGTTCAGCGTCGCCATCTGCGACACGAGATCCCGGTCATCGGCGATGGCGGCGCTCACCAGTTTCTCCACGACTCCGGGCTCGTAGGCGATGTCGGCGTCGGTGAAGAGGAGGTAGCGGGGTTCGCCCGCCGCCTGCACGCCCTCCGACATCGCCCACACCTTGCCCGCCCACCCCGGCGGGCGTTCTCTCGCGGCGACGACCCGCAGGCGCGAGTTCCCTCCCGCGAGCCGGACGGCCGTCTCGGCGGTGCCGTCGCCGCTCCCGTCGTCGACCAGGACCACCCGGAACACGCCCGGATACTCCTGGGCCAGCAGGGTCGGCAGCGTCTCCGGCAGGACGGCCGCCTCGTCGCGGGCCGGGACCACGGCGGCGACCTCCGGCCACTCGTCCGGTCGTGCCGCCTCGGGGAGCCCGGGACCGGTCCTCCAGAACGCGCCGTGGCCGAAAGCCAGATACAGCCACCCCGCCAGCGCCGCCAAGGCCAGAACACCCACGACCACCACGGACCGCAGCCTCGCAGCCGGTGACTCGTCCGTCCAACACCATGACCGGCTGGTCGAGCAGGTCCGCGCTAAAGTCACGCGGATGGACGAGGTCCTTTGGAAGGCCGCCGCCAAGCTGCGCGGATCCGTCGACGCGGCGCAGTACAAGGACTTCGTTCTCGGGCTCGTCTTCCTCAAGTACGTGTCGGACGGAGCCTTCCTGATTCCGGACGGGGCGCGGTGGACGGATGTCGCCGCGAAGCCAGGGAACCGGGAGGGCTCGCTCGGGGAACGGATCGACTCCGCGATGGGCGCGGTCATGCGGGCGAACCCGTCGCTGGACGGCGTGCTTCCGCAGATCTTCGCCGGGGTCGACCAGCGGCGCCTCGGTGAACTCGTCGATCTGATCGGGGAAGTGGAGTTCGGCGAGAGGTCCGCGCGTGACGTGCTCGGTGAGGTCTACGAATACTTCCTGGAGAAGTTCGCCCGGGCCGAGGGGAAACGCGGGGGCGAGTTCTACACGCCATCGAGCGTGGTCAAGCTCCTGGTCGAGATTCTGGAGCCGTTCAAAGGGCGGGTGTACGACCCGTGCTGCGGTTCCGGCGGAATGTTCGTCCAGGCGGAGAAGTTCGTCCTGAGCCACCGCGGACGGCTGGACGACATCGCGGTGTACGGCCAGGAGGCGAACGAGCGGACGTGGCGGCTGGCCAAAATGAATCTGGCCGTGCACGAGATCGCGGGCGACATCCGGTACGCCGACACGTTCTTCGCGGACGCGCATCCCGGGCTCGCCGCCGATCACATCCTGGCCAACCCGCCGTTCAACATGTCGGACTGGTACCGCGATCCCGGCGACCCGCGCTGGCGGTACGGCGTCCCGCCGGCCGGGAACGCCAATTTCGCCTGGATGCAGCACGTCGTCTCCAAGCTCGGCCCACGCGGGCGCGCCGGTGTGGTGATGGCGAACGGCTCGATGTCGTCCCGGCATTCCGGTGAGGGCGAGATCCGTGCGGCGATGGTCGAGGCGGACCTGGTGTCGTGCGTCGTCGCGCTGCCCGACCGGCTTTTCCGCACCACCCCGATCCCCGCGTGCCTCTGGTTCTTCGACAGGAGCAAGAACACGCCGGGCCGGGTGCTCTTCGTCGACGCCCGGGACATGGGCACGATGACCGACCGCACGGAGCGGATTCTCACGGGCGACGACATCGCGCGAATCGCCGGCGCGTACCGATCCTGGCGCGGCCGAGGCCATTCGGACGTTCCCGGGTTCTGCCATTCCGCGGGCCTGGACGAAATCCGGTCGCATGACCACGTCCTCACGCCCGGCCGCTATGTCGGCGCGATCGAGCCGGACACCGGTGACGAGCCCGCGGCCGACCGGGTCGAGCGGCTCACCAAGGAGCTGTTCACGCATTTCGAGGAGTCGGCGCGCCTTGACCAAGTCGTCCGGGCGGAACTCGGGCGCCTGGATGGCTGACGGACACGTCGCGCTGGGCGAACTCGTGACGTTCTCGAACGGCCGGTCGCACCCGGCCGCGGGCACTGCCTACACCACCTACGGCGCCAACGGTGTCATCGGCGTTTCCGGCGGATTCAACGCCGGGCCCCGCACCACCGTGATCGGACGCGTCGGGACCTACTGCGGCGCCGTCCACTACAGCCCTGACCAATGCTGGGTCACCGACAACGCCATCATCGCCACGGCCAAAGAAGACGTGAATCCCCGCTACGTCTACTACCTCCTCAAGAGGCTCGGCCTGAACCGATATCGCATCGGGTCTGGGCAGCCGCTCCTCACCCACGGGATCCTGAACCGCCTCACCGTGCGCCGCCTGTCCAGGACGGAACAGGACGCGGCGGCGTCCGTTCTCGGGGCCCTCGACGACAAGATCGCCGTGAACGGCCGCATCGCCTCCTGCGGCGACGCGCTGATCCGCGCCCGGTACGAGGAATCGGCGTCCACGTCCCGAATACCGATCGGCGCGCTCGGGGAGCTGGTGCGCTCGAATGTGCCGCCCCACCTCATCGCCCGCGACGAGAACTACATCGCCTTGGAGCACATGCCGAAACGGCACATGTGGCTTTCGGCATGGACCGACGCGTCCGCCGTCACGAGCGCGAAGAAGCGCTTCGCGCCGGGTGATGTGCTCTTCGGCAAGCTTCGCCCCTACTTCCATAAGGTCGGTCTCGCCTTCGTGGACGGCGTCGCGTCCACGGACATCCTCGTCGTCCGTCCGAAAGAACCCGCTCACCGGGGTTGGCTGCTCGCGGCCCTGTCGAGCGACGAAGTCGTCGCGCACGCCTCCGCCATTGGCGACGGCACGCGAATGCCCCGCGCCAGATGGCAGGACGTCGCCGCCTTCGAGGTCCCCTGGCCCGGCGACGACCGAGCCCGGAGATTCGACGAGTTCGCGACCGCGCTGGCACGCCGGGTGGAGGCCGCCACGTCCGAGAGCACGGCCCTCGCGAACCTGCGCGACACCCTCCTTCCGGAACTCCTCCCCTGAGGACGCGGCGGGGGCATCATCGGGGGATGGAGTATCTGCTGAGCAACCGGCAAGTCGAGGCGGGCACGCGGTTCGAGGCGCTCGCGGAACTGTTCGATCCGTGGACGTTCCGCCACCTCGACGACCTCGGCGTCACTTCGGGATGGCGGGTGTGGGAGGTCGGCGCGGGCGCTCCCCCGGTGCCCTCCTGGCTGGCGGAGCGCGTCGGTGACACCGGCCATGTCCTCGCCACCGACATCGACGTGTCGTGGCTCGCGGGCACGCCGGTGGACGTCCGGGAGCACGACATCGTGCGCGACGAACCGCCCGCCGGGCCGTTCGACCTCGTCCACGCGCGGCTCGTGCTGGTGCATCTGGCCGACCGCGACCGGGCGCTCCGGACGATGATCGACAGCCTGCGTCCCGGCGGCGTGCTGTTCGTCGAGGACGCCGACCCCGCGCTGCAGCCGCTGGCCTGTCCCGAAGAGCACGGCCCGGAGGAACGCCTCGCCAACACCGTCCGGCAGGGCTTCCGCAAGCTGCTCGCCGAGCGCGGCGCCGACCTCGCCTACGGCCGCAAGCTCCCCCGGCTGCTGCGCGAGGCGGGCCTGGCCGACGTCCGTGCCGAGGCGTTCTTCCCCATCGGGTCGCCGGCGTGCGGAGTGCTGGAGACCGCGACCATCCTGCAGGTGCGCGACCGGCTCATCGCCGGGGGCCACGCCACCGCCGAAGAGATCGAACGCCTGCTGACCGCGATCGCCTCAGGCCGCCTCGACCTCACCATGGGCCCGCTCATCTCCGCCTGGGGCCGCAAATCCTGATTGCGGCCGGAAACGCCTGATCAATATCGTGGCCGCCGACAGCGTGTAGCTCAGCAGCAGAGCACCGGGCTAGGGACTCGGAGGGCGCGGGGGCGGAACCCGCCACGCTGGCTATGAACGAGGAATTGCGGGCGAATCCCGGGTACGCGGCGGGACAGATGGCCAAGGCGCTGGTGACGGCGCTGACCCACGAGGACGACGAGACACGCCGCCGGGCCGAGGAGCGGCTGGGCCGCTGGGAGCGGGTCGTCGCCGGGATGAAGGACGGGTCGCTGGCCATCGGGTCCCGGACGCCCGTCGCCGGGCTTCCCGCCTGGGTCACGCCCGAGGTGGTGCGGGGCGGGTTCGCGACCGGGGACGCCGCCGCCGGCGGCCCGCTGCTGGAGTACGAGGCGGAGACCGCGCGCCGAGCCGGGATCCCGGCCGACCGGCACTCCCTGTTCGCGCATCACCTGACCGACGCGGGGCTGAGCGAGCTGAACGGGCTGCTCGACGGCGGCCGGTTCGAGGCCGCCGTGCCGGAGGAGGCGGCGCTGCTCGTCGTCGCGTGGCTGCTGCGGGCCGGTGACCGGGTCGCGGCGCTGGACGTCCTGGAGGCCATCGGGCCGTTCGCGGCCCGGCTGCGGTTCCTGCCGAGGCCGGGCCGCGAACGGCCCGGCGACCCGGCGCTCGCCTGCCGGGAGACGGCCGGCGGCGTGCGGAGGCGGCTCGCGGCACGGCGGCCGAACACGGCGGTCGCCACGATGAACGAGGCGCTGTCGGTGTGGAACCCGTTCGCGGACGAGCTGCTGGAGCACTGGCTCGAAACCGTCCGCGACGGGCGCGTCCTCGCGGCCGAGCCCGACGGGTGGCGGGAGCGGGGCGCCGCGCTGCTGGACCGGTACGCCGAGCTGGCCCGGAAGCACACGCTGTGCGGGAAGCATCGGAAGCCGAAGGAGAATCTCGCGATCCTGCGGAAGTCGCTGGAGGAGGTGCTCGCCGGGCGGCGGCCGCCGGGGCTGCTCCAGCACGCCGTCGACTCGATGGTCGCGAAGCGGGGAGCGCCCGGGACGGCCGGGCACACCGCCGTCCGGGAGCAGCAGGCCGCCGACGCCGCTCGGCCGACGCATCACGTGCTGGCACAGGTCGTGGCGGAGCGGCTGGGCTCGGTCCCGCAGGACGACGGCGTGCCGTCGACCGACCCGTTCCTGGCAGCGGTCGCCGTCGGCGGCCGTGAAGTCGAGCTGCCGGCACGGCTTCGGGACGTGGTCGAGAACGCGCTGCAGGCGCCGGTCGGCACGTTGGTCGAGCGCGGGATCGTCCCGTCCGCGGAGGTGCTGGCGGAACTCGTGCCGCAGCTGGTGGCGTCGACGACGGCGCTGTCCTACCCGGATCCCGCGCTGAGAAGGCTGATGACGGCCGTGTCCGGGGCGTTTCGCAACAGGCGGTCGCTGCTGCTTTTCAACCTGGAGCACCAGGTGCGGCTGGACGAGCTGCCGTGGGTGGCGGCGGTGGCGAGGTACCGGCGGGCGGACGAGGCCGCGCAGGCCAACGCGCAAACCGTTCTGGTGCAGCTCGCTGAACTGACCCTGGACGGCTTCCCCGGGACCATCGTTCCCAACCCGATGGTCAGCGCGCTGGGCGCGCTGGCCGAGCGCGCCGGCGTGCGCGTGCCGTTCGTGGAGGAACTGGCTGCCGACATCTTCATGGGCACGTTCTCGCCGAAGTTCCTGAGGGCGGCGCAGCTCGCGGGTGAAGTGCTGGAGGGCTCGCTGTACGAGCGGTACTACGGCATCGACTACGCAGCCGTCCGGACGCTCAAGGACGGGTTCGCCGACATCTGCAAGGACCGCGCCGGAGACCGCACAGGGGCGTCGTGGGTCGCCGCCAACGGCACGGTGATCGAGCAGGCGCAGATCCTCACCACGCACAACCTGGCCGCGCTCGTCCACCCGGTCGGGGTCGATCCGGCGGAGGGCTGGGGCGACCTCGCCCGGCGCGCGTTCGGCGTCGCGTGCCGGCTCATGCGGCAGGTGGAGGGAAACCCGCGTCCGCTGAGGGCCGTCAAGGACGCCGCCTACGCGTGGCGGCAGGCCGTCTTCTACCTGGCGCTGTGCGGAGTGAAGGAGCAGGTCGCCGTCGTCGCATGGATGCAGGACGAACTCGACCGGCAGCCGTCCCATGTCGTCCGGCGGCTCGATCCCGTGCTGGCGGGACTCCGGCACGTCCTGACCGGCGGGAGCCTCGACGACGGGACGCCGCCGCAGGGCCGCCGGTTCCTCGGCTGGCACGCGGGCGGCCACTGGATGCTCTGAACATCCGCGGCAGGCGCCGGGAACCGGCCCCCGGATCCGGGCGATCTAACTCGCATGCTGCGATCTCGCCTGGGCCCGATGACGAGCCGTCCTCGCCTGCTGTGGGGCGGTGCCCTGCTGGCGATCCTGCTGGTCGTCGTCGTCGCGGTGAAGGCGTGCGGCGGGACGGGCGAGGAGGCGCTGCCGGACGGCGAGAAGCAGCCGGCGCCGGTCGCGTTCGGCGAGAAACCGCTGTGGGACGAGCGGAAGCCAGGCATGGAACGTGTCGCCGGGGTCGAGTTGCTCGGTGATGTCGCCGTTGTCGCCGGGGATGTGCGGCTCGGCGGCGCCCGGCTCGCCGTCGTCGATTCGCGGACCGGGGCACCGCGCTGGGTCGTCGACGCCGGTTACCCGCTCAAGGGCGGTAAGGGGGCCACCGCTCATCCGGGGCCCGGCTACAAGGCAGAGCAATTGCGCGGTGTGACGGGGAAGCCGGTCGTGTACGGCCAGGGGAGCGATTGGACGGTCCTCGTCCAGTACACGAAGGGCGGTCAGGGCCGCAAGACCGAGACGGGGGTCGCCGCACTTTCCGGAAAGGACGGTTCCGTCCGCTGGAAGCAGGCGCTGATCCGTCCACGCTCCGGCGACGACGGCGACGAAGACCGCGACAAGAAGGTGAGACTCCTGGCCGCGGACGGGCGCGTCCTGCTCACGAGCGTGGAATCGAAGGACGGCCTCGACCCGAAGACCATCGCGCTCGATCCGGCCACCGGCCGGAAGCTGTGGGAGAACGCGGACGGCTGGGCCTACCGGGTCTCAGGGGATGTCGTCCTCGGGGAGACGCGTGGCGGCGAGGCACCGTCGACTTGGGGCGAGCAGCGCAGGGACACGGACGTCTTCGCCCTGGACGTGCGGACCGGCCAGAGGCGCTGGACCCTGGACGGGCGTTTCGACGCCTCCCACTTGCAGGCCGTCGCCGGAAGGACCGCCGCCGTCACGGTGCGCGAGACGGCTCCGGGCCGGACGTACGCCGACGAACGCACCGTGCTCGCCGACGTCGCCACAGGCAAGGTCGTGAAGGGTCCGCGAGAGTCCGGGACGTCCGACCTCTACGGCTGCGCCGACGACGGCGCGACACTGATCGCCTGCTCGGGCCTGTCCGGGCGGCTGGTGACGATCCGCACAGGAGGTCGCGGGCGGCTCGTCGCCGCGAAGAAGCAGCCGTTCGGCGACACGATGGCCAGCGTGGTGATGGTCTGGAAGGACCGCATCTTCATCGAGGGATCGTCCAGCGACGGTAAGCCCGAGCGGCACGCCGTCGTCGATCGGGCCGCGAACCGGCTGGGGTCCGGGCCGCCCGGCGAGATCGTCGCCATGTCGGAGGGCGCGGCGGCGTTCCGTGTGAGGCGGGCCGGCTCGACCTCGTCCACCCCGGACGGCATCGTCATGCGCGCGGCGGCCGCCGGCGCCGAACCGTCCGAGCCGACCCCGCCGGCCAGGCCGACCCTCCGGCCACCACGGATCGACGCGGCGCCGCTGTGGACCGCCGGTGCGGGACCGGCACCCGCGCGGCCGCCCGTCAAGGACACCGGGCTGGGCTCGGTGATCAGCACCGAACAGGCCGGCGACGTGCTCGTCTACACCGGCAGGGAACGCAAGGACGACCACGTCACCAGGCAGGTCGTCGCCGACGTGCGGACCGGCGAGGTGCGCTGGTCGGTCAGAAAGGGCGGGTCGCTCGGCGACGGCGTCAAGGCGGATTTCGTCGGCGTCCCCCACATTGTCGGCAAGGGCGCCGAAGCGCTGTCGCTCGTGGGTTACGAAGGACCTGGAAACGAGTACGGCATCGCGGCGCTCTCGCTGAAGGACGGCCGCCTCCGCTGGAAGAAACAGGTTCTGTCCGGGGACGGCTACGTGCTCTTGGAAGAAGCCGACGACGACACGTTCACGGTCCAGGCGTCGCACGGCGCGCAGGACGAGATGGTCGTGTACGCGACCGGGTCCCGGCGGGAGCTGTGGCGCAAGCGCGGCGTGGAGACCGCGAGCATCGGCGGTGGCCTCGTCCTGGCCACCAAGACCGATCAGGGCGACGACTGGACCGTCAAGCATCTCGACCTCATCGCCTACGGAGCCTCGGACGGAAAGCGCCGGTGGAACCTCGCGGGGCGCTACCGCGATCCCCGACTCCTCCACGACGAGGGCGGCAAGACCGTCGTGATCGGGACGGCCGAGGGCGGGGTCGTCCTCGACCGGGCCACCGGTCGCGAGCTGGCCGGGACGAGCGCGCCGCTCGTCCGCTGCGACGGGGACACCGACGAGCTGATCGTCTGCCAGGCGGGCGCCGCCACCGGGCTCGACCCCGGCCGGCGCGCGGTGACGATCCGGACCGGCGGCGGCGTCACGAAGATCCACGATCTGCTGGAGACCGGCACGCTCACCCGCTACGGGGCGATCGGGGCCTGGTTCTTCGCCGTCCGGGAGCCCGCCGTCCAGGGCGGGGCCGCCCAGTACCTCGCCCTGGACGGCGAGGGCCGGCAGATCGCCGCGAACCTTCCGGGCCGGCCGGTGGGAATCGAGGGCGGATACGCCGTCCTCATGCCGTTCGACCAGGTCCGTGACGCCCTCGGCGAGGGCGCGCCGGGCTTCACCGTGCACCGCATCCAGGGGTGAAGTCGCAGGTCGTGGCGGATCTTGGACGATAGGTGACCCGACACAGGTCACAGCAGGGTCCTTGCATGCGCGCAAGCGTTGGTGACTGGTCGGCGAGGGGTGCGTCAGAGTGTGTGTTGTTTCACTTCCACGTCCGAAATCGACCAGGCCGAAGAACACATGTTCGCTTACAGTGCGACACGGAGACGTGAAACCAACGACGCCATGAACGCATCAGACGCGTGGTCCGGGGCGCCCGTGCTGGTCCCCCCGCCCGCTCCCTCGCTGGAAATCGGAATCCCGTCCGCCTGGAACAACGGCAAGTCGTCCGGGCGCCTCATCGGCGAGATCGACCTCGCCGCCACGCCGCCCGCCGTGCGGCTCGCCCGGTCCTACGTCCGGGAGCTGGTCGGCCAGTACTTCGGCGCCGACCGCTCCGAGCTCGGCGACCTCGAACTGCTGACCAGCGAGGCCATGACGAACTCGGTGGTGCACGCGCGGCCCCGGCGGGACGGGACGATCACGCTGTCGGTCCTGCACGTCGACCGGTACGTCCGCGTCGAGGTCACCGACGGGGGCGCCGCCCCGGGTCCGCCGCGGCCGGTGGACGAGCAGCTCCCGGTCGGGGGGCGCGGGCTCGTCCTGATGAAGGCGCTCGCCACCGACTTCGGCACCTGCCGCGGAAAGAACGGCGCGTCCACCTTCTGGTTCGGGGTGGGCGTCCGGGAGGGGTGGCGGCTGCCGTGACATCCGGGTCGACGCTGAGCCTAGGGGCCGAGACGCCCCCGCCCGGGGCCGGACGCCGCCCGTCCGCCAGCGTCGCCCGAATGTGCAACTACTTCCTCGGCGGCAAGGACAACTACGCCGCGGACCGCGAGTTCGCCGAGCGGGTCCTGCGCAGCTGTCCGATCGTGCCGCGGCTCGTCCAGGCGAACAGGGGCTTCCTGGACCACGCCGCCGCGCTGCTCGCCGGGGACGCCGGCCTCCGGCAGTTCGTCGACATCGGCTGCGGACTGCCGGCGGACGACAACCTGGGCGACATCGTCCGGCGGACCGACCCGTCCTGCCGCGTCGCCTACGTCGACAACGACGTGATGGTGGTCGCGCACGCGCGGGCGCTGCTCGCCGTCGACGGGGACATGGGCGCCTTCGCCGGGGACGTCCGCGACCCCGGCGCGCTGCTCGGCGATCCCGGGCTGCGGCGGCTGATCGACTTCGGCGAGCCCGCCGCGGTGTTCCTCCTCGGTGTGCTGGACTTCATCGCCGACGAGGACGACCCGCGCGGCATCGTGGACGCGCTGGCCGCCGGGCTCGCCCCCGGCAGCCATGTGGTGATCACCCATGCGGAGCGGTCGCCGGCGCTGGACCCGATCTCCGGGCCGCGGCAGCCGGTCGACACGCCCTTCCGGCCGCGGAGCGAGGACGAGATCGCCGGGATCTGCCGGAGCCTCCGGATGATCGACCCCTATCCCGCCCGGCTGCCGCTCCCCCGCACCGCCGACGTCACCGCCCCGCTGCCGCTCGTCGGCTGCATCGGGCGCGTACCGGAGTGACCGGTGGCCATGGCTTCCGTGACGCTGCCCTCCGGCCGGCTCACCGCGAACGGTGACAGGACGGGCACATCTCCGGATCGCCCGAGCCGGGCGCCCGGCGCTTCGCTACGATCGAAGCGTCAACAAGTGCCACATCTAGGGCGAGTGATGACAACGGACGGTGAGCCGAAGTCTCTCTCCGACATCACCAAGGACATGGGACTCAACATGTCCGACGTGGCGGCCTTCTCAGGGCTCGACGAGAGCACGATCTTCCGGCTGTGGGACAACGCGGAATGGCTCGACCGGGTCAGCGGGCGGTCGCTGCAGAGCCTCATGTCGTCCGTCCCGGGAATCGCCGAGTACTCGATGGCGCACGCCGTCCGGAAGAGGCGCAACGGGCTGGTCAGCGACCTGAACGGCGAAGGGCTCACCGTCAACCTCGACGCCCTGGAGCGTTCGGCCGTCGCGCAGCAGCATCTGCTGAACGCCCTGGAGGCGGCGCTCTACATCATGCGCGGCCAGGCGACGCAGAAGACGTCCTCGTTCATCGCCCGTTTCTGGGGACGCGAGCAGGACACCGCGCTTGAGGCGCTCTACTCCGTCGAGGCCGGCCAGGGCCTCCTGAAAGACCCGCAGAAACTCTTCGACTCGTCCGTCGAACTGGCCCCCCGCCTGAACCGCAAGACCTACTCGTTCCACTCGATCCTGGCGCTCAACATCCTGACGCACCAGGTCAGCAAGGTCACCGGGTCGCTGGAGGCGGACCTCGGCTTCGAGGTCCCCGGACGGCAGACCGCGTTCATGATGCGCGGCGTCGTGATGGGCTCGCTGATCAGCTCGAACGACGTCGAGCTGGCGGAGCGCTACCGCCAGGAACTCGACGCGACGCCCGTGTACGCCGCCCTTGAGGAATGGGCGTTCCCCACCTACACCAGAGACGGCCGGATCAGCAGCGACTTCACCCTCCCGAGCTCCCTTTCGCTGCGCAACACGGCCACCGAGGTGCTGCGCGAGATCGCGGCCTACAACGACGCCTACCTGTACTACCTGGTGTCGACGTACATTCCGCTGGCGCTCAAACGCGACCCCGCGTTCGGCGGGAAGATCACCGAGTTGGTGCAGGCGCTGGAACTGCGCGTCACCGACTGCCGGGACAGAAGGATCAGACAGACCTGCAACACGCTGGTGCGGCGGCTCAAGGGCAACGCCTGAACCAGGTTTTTTCGAAGAATGGGGAGCCGGTGGAGGACACGGCGCAAGCCATCGCCAATCTGACCCGTGAGCGGTGGGAGGCGAACGCGCAGTACTGGGTCAAGGTCATCAGGGAGCGCCGCGACCGGTACCGCACCGAACTGACCGACGCCGCGGTCCTCGACGCCGTCGGGCCCTGCGCGGGCCTGCGCGTCCTGGACGCGGGCTGCGGCGAGGGCTACCTGTCCCGCACGCTCGCCTCCATGGGGGCGGACGTGACGGGGGTGGACGCGGCGCAGGGGCTGATCGACGCGGCGTCGTCCCATCCCTCGCCCGAGGGAACGGCCACGTTCACCCGCGCCAGCGTCGAGGACCTGCCGCTGGACGACGCGCAGTTCGACCTGGTCCTCTGCAACCACCTGTTCAGCCACCTGCAGGACCCGACCCGCGCCATCGGCGAGTTCGCCCGCGTGCTGAAGAGCGGCGGGCGGCTGATCCTGCTCACCCTGCACCCCTGCTTCTACGTGGAGAACGCCGAGCAGGGCGCGTCGAACAGCGTCCCGGCGTCGCAGTACTTCGCCTCGCGCGGGATCGATCAGCGGTTCCTGGTGGACGGCCTGGAATCCCCTTCGATGATCACAAGCTGGCTCCGGCCGCTGGAGTACTACGCTGGAACGCTCCGAGACGCCGGATTCGTCATCGCGGACCTGCGCGAACCGCACCCGACCGATGAGCAGCTCCGGGACGATCCGTGGTGGCGCAAGGGCTTCCCCACGGCCATGTTCATGCTCCTGATCGCGGAGCGCCGTTAGGGTCGTCCGCATGGACGACGTCCCGGCGGAACTGGCAGGGCACCCGGACAGGCTCCGGTGGAACGCCAAGTACGAGGGCGCCTCCGGGCTGTCGGCGGCCCATCCGCTGGCGGAGCGCTCGCTGTCGCTGGAGATCCCGGACGGCGCGGCGCTCGATCTCGCGTCCGGGCCGTCCGGCAGCGCCCTGCTGACGGCCCAGACGGGGCGTCATGTGACGGCGGTGGACATCTCCGAGACCGCCCTGCGGCGGCTCGGCGCCGAGGCCCGGCGCCGCGGACTCGAAGAGCTGATCACTATCGTCCAGGCCGATCTCGGCGCCTGGCGGCCGGACCCGGCCGGATACGCGTTCGTCCTGTGCACCGGCTTCTGGGATCGCGCCGTGTTCGAGCGCACGGCCGGGGCCGTCCTGCCCGGTGGCCTGCTCGCCTGGGAGGCGTTCACGGAGGAGGCCCGGCGGGACCGGCCGCATCTGCCCGCCGCGTGGTGCCTCGGCGCGGGGGAGCCCGCTTCCCTCCTGCCGGACGGTTTCACCGTCCTGGAACAGGCCGACGACGCCGGCAAGCGGCGCTTCCTCGCCCGTTCGGGAGGCTAGCCGAGGTCGACCACGACGGGCGCGTGGTCGGACGGCCCCTTGCCCTTGCGGGCCTCCCGGTCGACATAGGCCGAACCGACCCGCCGAGCGACGTCCTCGGTCGCGTAGAACAGGTCGATGCGCATGCCCATGTTCTTGTGGAACATCCCAGCGCGATAGTCCCAGTACGTGTAAGGGTGGGGGCCCTTCATGGGGGTCGGGACGACGTCGTGCAGGCCGAGGTCGCGGAGTTCGGCGAGCGCCTGCCGTTCGGCGGGTGTGACGTGGGTGGAGCCGATGAACACGGCCGGGTCCCAGACGTCCTCGTCCGTCGGGGCGACGTTGTAGTCGCCGCACGCGACGAGCGGTGTCCCGCCGGCCATTTCGGCGGCGAGCGCCTCGCGGAGGGCCGCGAACCACGCGAGCTTGTAGGCGTAGTGCGCCGAATCCGGTGTGCGGCCGTTCGGCGCGTACAGCGACCAGACCCGGATCCCGCCGCACGTGGCGCCGAGCGCGCGGGCCTCCGGCGCGAGCGGGACGGGCTCGGACAGCTTCAACTGCTCTTCCGCCTCGCCCTCGTAGGCGGGCTCGCCCGGGAAACCCTCGGAGACGTCCTCGATGCCGACCCTGGAAAGGACGGCCACGCCGTTCCACCGCCCGTCCCCGCGCGCGGCGGTCTCGTAGCCGAGTTCCTCCACTTCGGCGGCCGGGAACTGGTCGGCGCGGCACTTGGTCTCCTGGAGGCAGACGACGTCCGGCCTCGTCTCGTCCAGCCAGGAGAGAAGGCGCGGAAGGCGTGCCTTGACCGAGTTGACATTCCATGTCGCAAGGCGCATCCCCCCAGCCTGCCACCGCATCGGGCGTGGGGGCGTGAGAAGGGGTGGCAGGCGGCGTTATCCTGGCGGCTTCCCCTGTCCCCTGCCAGACGGCTCCGCCTCTTGCGCGTGACCGGTAGATTGCGGGTCGGCCTCCTTTACACGGTTTTCACGCTGTGCTTAGCCCGGCCCTGGAAGGGTGGTCACGTTCGTGGTGTCGTCGAACCCGGAGCAAGTGAGGAAATATGTCCGAGGATGACAAGCCCCGGGGCAAGCCGGCGGTCAAGGCGAAGGCGAAGATCCCGAACGCCCAGAACATCCGCAGCCCCGAGTTCACCCCGCACGGGATCAGCGCCGGCCGCGGCAGCGGGCTGAACCGGCCGTCCGCGCTGACCGCCAAGGAGGCGAAGAAGCGCCGGATGATGATGATCGCCGGGATCGTCGTCGCCGCGCTGGCGATCTCCGGCGGCGTGTACTGGTGGGTCAACCGGCCCGACCCCGAGGTCAAGGTGACCGGCAAGTTCGCGGCCGAGCCCAAGGTCGAGATCCCGACCAAGCTGGAGCCGACCAAGACGCTCAAGGTGACCACGCCGATCAAGGGCACCGGTCCCGCCGCCGCCGACGGCGACACCGTCTACGTCCAGTTCGCCACCTACAAGTGGTCGAAGGACAAGGACGAGGACAACTCGCGGGTGAAGAGCTCCAGCGAGAAGGTCCGCTCGTCGTACGAGGAGGGCCAGCAGAACCCGCAGGGCGGCGGCCCCATGCACCTCGTCGTCGGCAAGAGCGGGCTGAAGGACATCGACAAGAGCCTGGTCGGCAAGACCGCCGGCAGCCGGCTCGTCCTGCAGCTCCCGCCGTCCAAGGAGCTCACCCAGCTGAGCCCGCAGCAGATCTCCGCCAAGGACGCGATCCTTTTCGTCATGGACGTCCAGGCCGTCGTCCCGAAGAGCCAGCAGCCGCAGGGCACCGCGCAGAAGCTGGACGACAAGACGCTGCCCAAGGTCGAGGACAAGGGCGCCGGCAAGGAGCCGAAGGTGACGATCCCGGGCAAGGACGCGCCCGGCAAGCTGCAGGTCAAGACCCTCGTCCAGGGCAACGGACCGGCGCTGGCCAAGGGCGACGAGGCCGTCGTCAACTACACCGGCAAGATCTGGAAGTCCGGTGACAAGTTCGACTCCAGCTGGGACAGCAAGCAGCCGGCCACCTTCCCGATCGGCACCGGCCAGACCATTCCCGGCTTCGACAAGGGCCTGACAGGCGCGAAGGTCGGCAGCCGGGTCCTGCTCGTGCTGCCGCCGGACGAGGGGTACGGCAAGAAGGGCAGCCCGCCCAAGATCAAGGGCGACGACACCCTGGTGTTCGTCGTGGACATCCTCGCCAAGGTCTACAAGTGAGCTGACCGCGGCGGAGCCGCGCGAGCGGCGGGCACCCGGCCGGGTGCCCGCCGCTCGGCGTTCTCCGGAAAACGGGGTTGCGACTTCCGTCACGACAACCGGAGAGGCGGATCGCCCGTCTCCCTATTGGGAGGCCATGAGATGCGCATTGGGCGGCCCGGCGCACGGATCCCCTCAGGTATCGTCTGTAACGCATTGACCACGGGGGGCTTGTGAGCGACAGCGAAAAGAGCCCGGAGGGTGAGGAGCCCACCGGGACGGGCGAGGTGGACCGCGACGACACCGACGGCGGGGCGCCGGCCGGCACGGACGGCCCCGCGACCGCGACGCTGACCGCGGACACCGCATCCGATACCGAACAATCCACCCAAGACGCAGAATTCGCCCACGAGGCCGACATATCTCAGAACGGCGACAAGAGCGTCGGAGAGGCCGGCGACGCGGGCGACGAGGCCGAATCGCGCAAGGCCGATAGCGCGACCGATGGCGCGGACGACGCCGAATCGTCCGCCGCCGAGACGGCCGAGGCCGCGGAGCCCGAGGCCGCGGAGCCCGAGGCAGCGGAGCCCGCCGAGACGACCGAACCCGCCAAGGCCGCCGCGACCGCCGCATCCGATGCGACGGCGCCGGATGGTGTCGAGAAGCCGGCGACCGGTGATACCAAGACCATGCCCGCCGCCTCGTCCAAGCACGGCTCGTCCAGCCACGGAGGGCCGCCGCCCGGCACCGGCCCGGGACGCGGCGGACGCGGCGGGGGCAAGGGGCCCGGCAAGCCGCGCAGCCGCAGGAGGAAGTTCCTCCGCCGGACACTGTTCCTGCTGCTCGGCTTCATCGGGTTCTGCATCGCGGCGTTCGCCGTCGCGTACCTGTTCACGCCGGTGCCGTCGGCGCAGGAGCAGGCGATCGCCCAGGGCCCGACGTTCTACTACTCCGACGGCAAGACGGAGATCGCGAAGACCGGCGTGAACCGGGACGCCGTCAAGCTCGACCGGATCCCCAAGAGCACCCAGGACGCGGTGATCGCGGCGGAGAACCGCAGCTTCTACAGCGACCCCGGGGTGTCGGTCCAGGGCACCACGCGGGCGCTCTGGTCCACGGTCAGCGGCCGGCAACTGCAGGGCGGCTCGACGATCACGCAGCAGATGGTCCGCAACTACTACGGCGGCATCGGCAAGGACCGCTCGGTCACCCGCAAGCTCAAGGAGGTCATGGTCTCCCTGAAGGTGGGCCGGGAGAAGTCCAAGGGCTGGATCCTGGAGCAGTACCTCAACACCATCTACTTCGGGCGCGACGCCTACGGGGTGCAAGCCGCGGCGCAGGCCTACTACGACAAGGACGTCTCGGAGCTGACGCCCGCGGAGAGCGCCTACCTCGCCGCCGCGATCCAGCAGCCGAGCAACTTCGCCGAGCCGACCGGGGTCCACCGCGTCTACGCCGAGCAGCGCTGGCGCGCGATCGTCGGCAACATGGTCCGGGACGGGGCGCTCAGCTCCACCCAGGCGGCGTCGCTGAAGTTCCCGGTCCCGGTCAAGGAGAAGATCACCGACGTCCTCAAGGGCCAGCGGGGCTACATGGTCAACGTGGCCAAGAAGGAGCTCACCGAGCGCCGCGGCTACAGCGAGGACGAGATCAACCGCAGCGGCCTGAAGATCACCACGACGTTCGACAAGCGCCTGATGGACGCGATGAAGCGCTCCGTCACGCAGAACACCCCGACCGGGATGAGCAAGAAGATCCGCACGGGGGGCGTGTCGGTCGACCCGTCCACCGGGCAGGTGCTCGCGTTCTACGGCGGCCGCGGCTACCTGGAGGAGGCGCTGAGCAGCGCCTTCGGCGACTGGGCGCAGGCCGGGTCCGGGTTCAAGCCGATCGCGCTGGCCGCCGCGCTGGACGACGGGAAGTCGCTCGCCACCAGCTACGACGGGAGCTCCCCGCAGTACTTCGGCGGCTCGTCCATCAAGAACGACAGCGGCGAGAACTTCGGGATGGTGAACCTCGTCACCGCCACCGAGCACTCGATCAACACCGCCTACGTCAACCTCGGCCAGGACATCGGCAACGAGCAGATCGTCAAGATGGCCGAGAAGATGGGCATCCCCTCGTCCCAGATGAAGCCGGCGCAGCGGGACGCCGCCACGTTCCCGCTCGGCATCGTGTCGCTGCACCCCGTCCAGCAGGCGGGCGTGTACGCGACGTTCGCGTCCGAGGGCGTCCACCGGACGCCGTTCGTGGTGAAGTCCGTCACCGACAACGAGAACCACAAGCGCACGTTCACCGAGAAAGGCAACCGGGCGTTCAGCCAGCAGAACGCGCGGGACGCCACGTACGCCATGCAGAAGGTCGTGCAGGGCGGCACCGGGACGGGCGCGCAGCTGCCGGACGGCCGCGACGTCGCCGGCAAGACCGGCACCACCGACGAGGGCCGCGCGATCTGGTTCAACGGGTTCATCCCGCAGATGGCGACGACCGTCGCAATGTTCCGGAGCGACGGAAAGCCGCTGAACATCCCCGGCTACGGGTCCTACGGCGGGCAGCTGCCGGCGCAGATCTGGCGCTCGTACATGACCGACGCGGTGAACATCAAGGGATATGAGCCCGAGTCGTTCGGGTCGCCGTCGATGACACCGGGCGGCAGTTACGGCGAGCAGCCGACTCAGGAGCCGACCCCGGGCGGCCCGGAGCAGCCGGGCCCGACCGGCCCGTCCGCGCCGCCGCCGTCCACGGAGGCGCCCGACACCCCGGCGCCGCCGACCGGCCTGCCGACCATCGTGCCGACCAACCCCGGCGGAGGCGACGGAGACGGCGGTGACCCGGGCACCGGCGACGGCGGCGGGCCCGGGGACGGCGGCACCGGCGACGGCCCGATCGGCCGTCTCGGCTCCAGCGGTTAGGACCTCGGTCAGACGCGGGCCTGCGCCTTCAGGCGCAGGCCTTGCCGATGCGGGCCGGTGTGTCCTTCATCACGGCGTCGAGCTGGGAGACGTCGCCGCCGCCGACGCCCGGGGCGGCGGCGCGGAGCCGGTCCGCCTCGGTCGTCAGCGCCTTCTTCAGGGCGTCGTCGTCGGCCTGCTTCGCCAGCCGGTCGATGCGCCCGGCGAGCTGCTCGGTCGCCTGCCGCCACCGCGCGGGCTCCGCCGCCGGAATGCTCCGGACCTGGGCGATGTACTGTTGGAACGCCTTCTTCGTGTCGGTGCACACCTGGCCGGAGTTGCCGCCCGCCGTCCCGCACGCGCCCAGCAGACCGGACGCGCCGAGCGTCACCGCGCCGGCGACCAGCGCCCGAACCACCCCGTACCGCATCGCACCCTCCCTCTTGCTCCCGGATGGGACCCGCATATACTTCCGCACTAGGTCATGAGCGCCAGCGTCAAGCCCCGGCTTGCTGGCCGGCAACCCTTCGTCCGCGATGGGGTGCCCCGGGTGAGGACCTGGCCGGACGCGACATCGCGTCCCGGCAAGCGCGGATCCCGACGGACGTCCCGGGGTCCCTGACCCGGAAGGTTCCGGCATGCCCACGCTGCTCGCTCCCATCACGCCCGCTGTGACGCGCCCCGAGGGGGTCCGGGTTCGCCCGTTTCCCCGCGTCGTCGGCGCGGACGTCCCCGTGCCGCTGCGGGACGGGGGCCACGTCCCCTACGCCAACCTCGACTACGCCGCCAGCGCGCCCTGTCTGGAGGCGGTGCACGAGGCCGTCACCCGTGCGCTGCCGTACTACAGCAGCGTCCACCGCGGGGCGGGCTACGCGTCCCAGGTCACGACCGGCGCGTACGAGGAGGCGCGGGAGACGGTCCGGTCGTTCCTCGGCGCGTGGCGGCGGTCGGCGGTCGTGTTCACGCGGAACACGACCGACTCGATGAACCTGCTCGCGCACGCCGTCCCCGCCGGGACGAGCGTCGTCGTGTTCGAGACCGAGCACCACGCGTCGCTGCTGCCGTGGAAGCGCGCCGTCCGGCTGCCGGCGCCCGCCACCCCGGCCGAGGCCATCTCGGCCGCCGACCGCGCACTGCGCGAATCCCCGACCGGGTCGCGGCTGCTCGTCGTCACCGCCGCGTCCAACGTCACCGGCGAGCTGTGGCCGCTCGGCGAGCTGGCGCGGGTCGCGCACCGGAACGGCGCCCGCATCGCGGTGGACGCGGCGCAGCTCGTCCCGCACCGTCCGCTCGACATGACCGCGCTGGACCTGGACTACGTCGCGTTCTCCGGCCACAAGCTGTACGCGCCGTTCGGTGCGGGCGTGCTCGCCGGACGAGCCGACTGGCTGCGCGCCGCCGAGCCGTACCTGAGGGGCGGCGGCGCGAGCGCGTCGGTCGGGGCGACGACGCGGTGGGCGGCGTCGGCCGAGCAGCGCCACGAGGCAGGATCGCCGAACGTGCTGGGCGCCATCGCGCTGGCCGCCGCCTGCGAGACGCTGTCCCCGGCCTGGGCGGACGTGGCCGCCCGCGAAGAGGCGCTGGTGGAGCGGCTGCGGTCGGGGCTGGCGGCGCTCCCGCACGTCCGGGAGCTGACGTTGTGGGGCGACCGGGCGCCGCGCGTCGGGATCGTGTCGTTCATCGTGGACGGGTGGAACGCGCGCGACGTGGCGCTTACCCTGTCGGAGGAGCACGGCATCGGCGTCCGGGACGGAAAGTTCTGCGCGCACCCGTTCGTCCGGCACCTGCTGGGCGGGGAGCGGACCGCCGTCCGCGCGAGCGTCGGCCTCGGGACGAGCGAGGAGCACATCGACCGCCTCCTCACCGCCCTCGCGGAGCTGGCGGCGCGCTGACCTGCGGACTCTCCCGGGCGGACAGATGATTATGCTCTTTGGTCCTGTTCGCCCATGTAGCGTAGGCAGTCGCGCGGGGACGAGCACGGAGAAAAACAGGGGGTGGCGGCCGTGGCCGACGCGTGGCAACCCACGTCGGAACTGGAACGCCGACTGCAGGAGACCGTACGGGCCGGTGACCAGGAGAGCTACTTCCGCCTCATCGCGGACAGCGAGCTGGTCGTACCCGTCCCGCCCGAGATGGTGGACGGCGTGCTCGCGGGCGACACCCAGCCGTCATGGCCGACCCAGGAGGAGGACGGCCGGGTCCACGTCCTGGTGTACACGTCAGCGGCGGCGATGCGCGCCTGCCTCGGCCCGTCCGTCCAGCACTTCATGACCGTCCGGTTCGGCGACATCGCCGAGACCTGGCCGGACGCCCGCTGGTGGCTCGCCATCGACGCGCCCGCCCGCGGCGTCGGCGCCGCCCTGCCCATCGAGGCGCGGCTGCCGTCCTGGTTCGTCCGGCAGGTCGCCGAGGGCGACGGCCGCCCGCCGCAGGTCGGCCGCGCGTCCGCGCCGTGGGAGGAGCTCAGCGGCCAGCACCGCGAGCTGCCCCGCGAGACGGCCCGGTCCGAGTTCCAGCCGGCGAACGACGTCGAACGCGAACTCCTGCGCGCCGCCGCCAACAACGACCACGACCTGTTCCTGCAGACGCTCGCCGGGACCGAGGTGCTGCTGCCCGTCCCGGACGACATGGACTTCACGCTGCGTCCGGGCCGCCCCGGTTTCCCGTGGCAGACACGGGAGGTCGACGGCTCCACCGTGGTGCCCGTCTTCACCTCGCCCGAACGGCTCGCCGAGGCGGCCGGGTCCGGGACCGAGTCCATCATGCTGCCGTTCACCGTCGTGCTGCGGTACTGGCCGAACCACGACTGGCTCCTCGCCATCAACTCCGGCTCCCCCGCCGGCGGCACCGTCCTCGCCCAGCAGCTCCCCGGCCTCGCCACCTGGGCCGACCAGCGCGCCGCCCAGCGCATGACGGAGCGCTTCGAGCCACAGAACGACATCGAGCAGCGCCTCTTGGACGCCGCGCGCCGCCGCGACACCGAGGGCTTCTTCACGATCCTCCTCGGCGCCCAGGTGCTGGTCCCCGCCGACGCCGACACACCCTGGGGGATCGTCCCCGGCGACCGCGAGTTCCCGTGGCGGCCCGTCCCCGTCCACGGCCGCACGTCCATCCAGATCTTCACGTCCCTGAAGTGGATGAACGAGGCCATCGGCTCATCCCGCTTCATCATGCCGAGCGTCCAGGAGATGGTCGGCGCCTGGCCCGACGGCGCCTGGACGCTCGTCCTCAACCCGGGCACGCCCATCGACGCGTCCATGCCGGGCGAACAGGTCCGCACCCTTCGCGGGCCGGCCACTCCCCCCTCGGCCGCCACCCCGCCGCCTCCGGAGACCCCGGCGGTCCCGGTGGCCCCCGCCGTCCCCTCCCCCGCGCCCGCTCCCGACCCGACGGTGGCCGGCGGGCCGGCACAGGGCACGCCCGGAGAACCAGGCGGCCGCCACGCCAACGTCGCCCCGGACGAGCAGTCCCCCGGCATCCCCGCCGTGACGGGCCAGGCAGGCGCGCCCGCACCCCACGAAGCCCCCGCCAGCACACCCCCGGCCAACGAACCGGGCGGATCGACGCCAAACACACCTGGAGAAGCCGTCGGCCGCCACGGCGGAGCACCTCACGACCCCGTAACCGGCCCCGCCATCAGCAGGCCTGGCGAAGAGCACCCCGTACAGCCACGGCACACCAACGCCCCTCCAGAAACGCCCGCGCCCGGCACCCCCGAGCAACCAGCCCCCCACCACGACGCGCCACCAGCTGGCGCGCCCGATGGACACGACACAGCCGTACCGGGCGAGCAGGCATCCGGCATCCCCGCCATGCCAGAACAGCCAGGCCCGCCCACGCCCGGCACGCCCGAGCACCCGGCCCGCCACCACGACCTGCCACAAGCCGACCCGGCCGCTGGAGGCGACACCACGCCGCCCGGCGTGCAAGCATCCGACACGCCGGCCATGCCAGAACAGGCAGGTCCACCCATGCCCGGCACACCCGGGCAACCAGCCCCCCACCACGACCTGCCACCAGCTGGCGCGCCCCGTGGACACGACACAACGCCGTCCGGCGAGCAGGCGCCCAATATTCCGGCCATGCCGGAACAGGCAGCCCTACCCGCGTCCGGACGACCAGCCCCTCAAAACGGCGTGCCACAAGCCGACGCGGCCGGCGGATACGACACAACCGTGCCGGGCGAGCAGGTGCCCGGCCTGTCGGCCCTGCCAGGACAGGCAGACGCGCCCGCACCCCACGAAGCCCCAGGCGTCCCCGCCAGCACACCCCCGGCCAACGAACCGGGCGGGTCGACCCCTAACACACCTGGAGAAGCCGTCGGTCGCCACGGCGGCGCACCTCACGACCCCGTACCCGGGCCCGCCATCAGCAGACCTGGCGAAGAGCACCCCGCACAGCCACGGCACACCAACGCCCCTCCAGAGACCGCACCCGGCACCCGCGAGCAACCAGCCCTCCACCACGACCTGCCATCAGCCGCCCCGACCCCTGGACACGACTCAACGCCGCCCGGGGAGCAGGCGCCCGGCATCCCCGCCATGTCGGAGCAAGCACGCCTGCCCGGGCCCGGCGCACCCGGGCAACCAGGCCGCCACCACGAAGCGCCATCAGCCGACGCGGCCGGTCGACGCGACACAGCCGTGCCGGGCGAGCAGGCGTCCAACATGCCGGCCATGCCAGAACAGGCAGGTCCACCCACGCCCGGCACACCCGGGCAACCAGCCCCCCAGCACACCATGCCACCAGCCGCCCCGGCCCCTGGACACGACACAACGGTGCCCGGCGAGCAGGCGTCCGGCATCCCCGTCGTGCCGGAGCAGGCAGCCCCGTCCGCGTCTCACGAAGCCCCAGCCGGACACGCAGGAGCGCCGCCGGCCCCAAGCACCGCAGGTGAGACCAGCGATCCCGCCCGCACGCCCCCGGTCAACGAACCGGGCGGTATGGCGTCGGGTGCGGGGGGTCGTCACTCCGGCATGCCGCAGATGACCGCGTCTCCCGGCGATACGGCGGGGCACCGCATCATCGACCATGGCGTGGCCGAGGAGGCTGTGCCCGGTGTCCATGCGCCCGGCGGGCCGGCGGACGGCGCACCAAGAGAAGCGGGTCGTGGCCAGACGGGTGGGCTTGGCGCAGCTCAAGGCGGTGCGCAGTCCGGTCCGGTCGGCGAGCAGGAGGCCGCGCCCCCCGGCCCGGGGCTGGGCGAGAGGCCGGAGCGGGCCTTGCGGGCCGTGGAGGAACCCGAGCCGGCGTTCGAGCCGGGAAACCGGATCGACCAGGAACTCTACGAGGCGGCGGCGAGCGGGGACTCGGACGCGTTCCTGCGGGTGCTGCTCAATGCGAACGTGCTCGTCCCGATTCCCGCTGACGCCCCGCTTGAGGTGACGCCGGTTCAGCAGGAGTTCCGGTGGGACGCCGCGCTGCGAAGCGGGTCGGCAGTGCAGGTGTTCACGTCGCTGGTCCGGTTGCGCGAGGTGCTGCCGGAGTCCCGGTTCGTCTACGCGGACTTCCGGGAGTTGATCGGCGCGTGGCCCCGGGAGGACTGGGCCATGGTGCTCAACCCGGGGACGCGCATCGGAGCCTCGCTGCGCGGCGACCAGGTGCGGGCGCTGAGCGACTGGGCGGTGCGGGTCGGGCTCGTCCCGGCGCGGCCGGAGGTTCCGCTTCCGCCGCCGCGGCGCGAGCCCGCACCGCAGATGGCGCCCGACCCGGACGACCGCGTCGCCACGCCGACGATCATGCAGAAGGTCGTCCCGCACGGGCATGTCGCCTGGTACCTGGAACAGGGATACGACCGCGTCGGCGGCTTCGTGCACTCGACAGGTGATGTGGCCGAACTGCAGACGCCCGTCCAGCTGTACGAGACGCTGGGGCTGCTGTACGCCGACTCGCCTTTCTCGGCCGCCGACGAGGGCGTGTACGTCATCCGATGGCCCGCATACTGCCCCGACCTGTACCGGGTCCCGTTCGGCGGGCGGACCGAGGAGGAGATCGCCGCCTGGGGCGAGGCCGGCTGGGTCGTCGAACGGCCGCCGTTCCTCGGAAGCGGCTTCGCGCCGGGAAGCGCAGGGTCCATCCGCGAATACAAGGTGGACAGCGTCCGGCTGCCGTACGGGGCGGAGATGTACTACCTCGCAAGGGACCGGTCCGAGCGGTTCATCGCCATGTACGACCCCGACCGGCTCGCCTGGCTGCGGCCGGACGCCAACGCCGAGGCGTGGAACGGGCGGACGGAGGCCACGCAGTGATCCGGGACGGGTACGTCGCACGGTGGCTGGGCCGCGACTTCGAAGCCGCGCCCGGCGCCGACGGCGAGATCAGGCTGTACGCGCCCGGGCCGACGGACGGGTTCGAGGAGCTTCGCCCCGGCCGCTTCCGCCGCATCGTCCCCGCGTCCGAGGTCGAGGACCTCCGCTACGCCCGGACGACGTGCCGCTGGCGCGGGGAACGTTTCGTCATCGTCGGGGAGCATGAAACGTGGCTGCGCGTCGAGTACGCGGGCGGACGGGCGCCGGTCGCCGAAAGACTCGGGCTCGACCGCATCGACCTGGGTGTCTGGCAGACCTGGGCGCCGCGTTCGGAGATCGAGGACATCCGCGAAGAGTTCATCTGATCCCGAACGGGGTTGATTTGGCGCCTAGATCCGTGTTCGCATGTCTCCCGAGGCGATCCCTCGGGTAGCAGCGAGCACGGCGTTCAACGGCGACGCGACGGAGGTGCGGCGGCAGTGATCTGCCGATCGGCGGTGAAACCGATCTTTGTTGGGCTCGGCACGGCGGCCATCCTCGCCGCCGGAGGCGCATCCGCCGTGGCCGACACCTCGTCCCCCAGCACCTCAGAGTCGGGGTCCGGGTCCGCCGAACCGACGCCGGTTCTCAAGGTGAGGGTCACCGCGGCCGACTCCAGTGCTCTGGCCGGAAGCTCGGTCGCCATCAAGACGACGGTCTCCACGGACACCGGCGAGGCGACGGACGTCAAGGTGACCGCCGTCAACGTGACGACGGAGCCCAACGCGGACACCGGCATCACCGGAGCCTGCCCCGCAGCGGGCGCCGACAGTTGTGCTCTGGGAACCGTAGACGCCGGCGGCAAGGCCATAACGTCTTTCCTCACGGTTCCGAAGGACATCAAGAAGACGGTCACGGTGACCTACAAGGTGACCGTGGTGGGCACTGCACCCAAGGACAAGACCCAGACTGTCGGCGACACGACGTCTGTGAGCTACACGCCCATCAAGGTGACACCTACCGCTACGCCGACCAAGACGCCGACGAAGAAGCCCACCAAGACTCCGACGAAGTCGCCCTCGCCCACGGCGACGTCCACGACTTCGTCCGGGGCGTCCAACGGTGGGGGCGGTAGTTCGAACGGCGGGAACGGGTCCGGTGGGAACGGGGCGGGGGCGGACGGGTATGTGCCGCCGTCGCCGAACTCGTCGTTCGATCCGCAGAATCCGCAGGTCGCGTTGCCGTCGATCCAGGCTCCCAGCCCGTCCGTCGCGCCGAGTCCGGTCCCGGGATCGGGGACGCCGCAGAGCCGGCTGCAGGGGAACAAGGCGCCCATCGCGCAGGACCTCACGTTCGAGCGGATGGCCAGCACGCAGATCGCATGGCTGGCGGCGCTGATGGTGGCGTTCTCCCTCCTGCTGACGCAGCTGCGGCTGGGGCGCCGCCGCCTGCCGGCCGGGACGCCGAAGCGCGTGAAGGGTACGCACCGGCGGCCCCGTCACGGCATGTTCGGGAACTGACAGCGGCACGGGCGGAGGCGACGGCATGCCGGACCGGGATCAGATCGCAGAGCTGCGGGCCCGGGCGGATGCCGGCGACCGGAACGCGGCCGGACGGTTGGGTGAGCTGCTGGCCAAGCACGGCGACCTGGAAGGCGCGGTGCGGGTGTGGGTGTCGGCCTACGGCGACGACTCCCCCACCACGGCGCGGCTGGCCGAGCTGATGGCCGGGCGCGGCGACCTGGAGGGCGCGGTCGGGGTTTGGCGTTTCTCGGACGTGGTGCGGTACAACCCTGCCGGTCTCCACGAGGGGTTCCTGTCCACGCTCGATGCCGCCGAGCGCATCGACTGGGAGGACGAGCCCGAGGACTGGGCCTTCATGGAGACGGAGCAGCTGGCGAGGCGGCTGTCCAGCTGAGCTCCCGGCCGGTGGTCTCTGTGCTCAGGCGACGGCCTGTCCCGAGGCTGTTGCCGGCACGATAAGAAGGGGCGCGCTTTCTCACTGTCTCCGGGATGCGCCCTGGTGCATGAGGGAGTGGCAGGCGATGGCGGCGGCCGCGGTGACGTTGAGGGAGTCGACGCCGGCGGACATCGCGTCCGGGCTCATGGGAATGCACACCGGCTCGTCCGCCTCGTCAAGCCAGTGTGAGGAGAGGCCGTCCCCCTCCGAGCCGAGCATGAGAGCGACACGGTCGCCCGTCGAAGCCGTGTCTATGGGTGTCGCCGTCTGGTCAGGTGTCAGGGCTAGCAAGGTGAAGCCGGCGGCGCGCACCTTGCCCAGGCCGTCGTGCCAGCTGGTCATGCGCATATAGGGGATCGCGAAGACCGCGCCCATGGAGACCTTCACCGACCGCCGGTACAAGGGGTCCGCGCAGCGCGGGGACAGGATGATGGCGTCGATGCCCAGTGCGGCGGCACACCTATATATGGAGCCGACGTTCGCGTGATCCACCAGGTCCTCCAGGACGAGGATGCGGCGGGCGTCGGCCAGCACGGCTTCGAGGGGCGGCAGCGGGAGGCGTTCCAGGGACGCCAGGGCGCCGCGGTGGACCTGGAAGCCGGTGAGGGACTCCATGGTGGCGTCGTCGGCGATGTAGGCGGGGGCGGCCAGGCCGTCCAGCAGGTCGGCGAGCGGATCGGCCCAGCGGGGGGCCATCAGCAGGGAGCGTACGGGGTGGCCGGCGCCGACCGCGCGGCGGATCACCTTCTCGCCCTCGGCGACGAACAGGCCGTGCTCGGCCTCCAGGCTCTTGCGGAGGTTCACGTCGCGGAGCCGGACGAAATCCGCGAGGCGCGGGTCGGCGGGGTCGGAGACCGGGATCAGGCTGGCCATCGTCCCAGTCTGCCGCCGGACACCGGATGCCAAGGCACCGCGAGGCGGTCCGGCGGCCGGATCCGGCCGCGGGACGGTCCCGAATGTCCTGTTCCGCGGGATGTTCCTACCGCCTCGTACCGCCCCGATCGCTGCGTGTGACCGGGGGGCGGCGATGCCAGGATCATCCGGGCATAGGCTCATGACCTGCGGCATTATCAGTTTTGAGTTCTTTGTAACCTCTGGTTCGTACTACTACAGTGCCGGGGAACATCGGCGGGTTTCTGGTGAATCGAGGGCAGGCCATGAGCGGACGTCATCGCAATGACTTCCCCGAGGGGACGGGCGAGGGCGGGTACGACGCGTCCACGCCCGTCTTCGGCCCGGCCAACGACGGGTCGTCCGACTGGTTCGGCTCGCGGGACGGGCAGGGCCAGCCGCTCGCCCAGCCCCCGGCCGGTCCGCAGGGCGCGCCGCCCGGCGTCGCCCCGGGGGCGTCGGGCGAGACCCCCGAGTGGTTCACGCCCCGGCAGTCGGGCGAGGAACCGGTCTTCGGGTCCGGTGGATTCAGCGGTGCGTCCGACGCGGGCGGTTACGGGCTCGGACGGCCGGGCCCGGCCGGGTCAGGCGGCTACGGCAGGGAGCCGAGGGCCGCGTCGCCGCAGGGGCCCGCTCCGGAGTCCTCGCCGCTCGCCGGGACCGGGTACAGCGAGTACGACTCCATCCGCAGCTCGGACGGCGGCCCGTCGGGATTCTTCGGCGGTTCCGGTGGGCCGGGCGACTCCGGCGGCTACGGCGGCGGGTCCGGCGACTCGGGCGGCTATGGCGGCTATGGCGGCGGGTCCGGCGGCTACGAGTACGGGCGCCGCAAGCGCAAGCGGAGCGCGACCGCGCTGATCGGGCCGATGGCCGGGGCGGTGGGCCTGGCGCTGCTGCTCGGCGTCGGCGTCTACGCGTTCGCCGAGAGCGGCGGCGGCTGCTCCGGCGACGACGCGATGAACCTGTCGGTCGCGGCGGCGCCCGACATCGCGCCGGTCGTGGAGAAGGCGGCCGGACGTTTCAACGACGCCAAGCACAAGGTCGACGGCAAGTGCGTCAAGGCCACCGTGAAGAAGGCCGAGCCCTCGGCCGTGACGACGGTGCTGTCCGGGCAGGCCGTGGCGAACGCGTCCAACGAGCGCCCGGACGTGTGGATCCCCGACTCGTCGCTGTGGAGTTCGCTGGCCCAGTCGAACGAGGAGAAGGGCGACAAGGGCAGCGTCATCTCCACCAAGACCTCGGTGGCGCAGAGCCCGATCGTCGTCGGGCTGCCGCAGACGCTCGCGGAGCAGCTGAAGAAGCAGGGCATCACCGCCAGCCCGTCCTGGGACAACCTGCTGAAGGCGGCGGGCGGCGTCGCGGGCGGCGCGGTGACCAAGAACCAGATGATCCCGGCGGGCTCGGTGCGGCTGGTCGTGCCGGACCCGATGAAGAACGCCGCGGGCATGGGCTCGCTGATGGTCACGAGCACGCTGCTGGCGAACGACCCCAACCGGGACTCGATCTTCACCGGCATCGTCCGGACCGTCCGGGAGAGCACCGTCCCCACCGTGGAGGCGGAGTTCCAGCACTTCCGCAAGGACCGCAGCGGCAAGCAGCCGATCTCGCTGTCGTCCGAGCAGGCCCTCTACCAGTACAACCGGACGAAGCCGGCCGAGCCCGCGGTGGCGCTGTACCCGATCGAGGGCACGCTGTCCCTGGACTACCCGTTCACCGTCACCAGCAAGGACGACGCAAAGCAGAAGGGCGCCCGGCTGCTGGAGCAGGCGATGGGCACGGAGGCGACCCGCAAGGACGTCCTGGAGGCCGGGTTCCGGACGACGGACGGCAAGGCGCCGTCCGGGTTCACCCAGGCGGCGGGCGTCAGCCCGGCCCGGCCGCGGCAGCTGCCCGCGCCGAAGAGCGCCGACGTGGCGAAGGTCATGCAGGCGTGGTCGAAGCTGTCGCTGGGGCTGCGCATGCTCACGCTGATCGACGTGTCCGGGTCGATGGCCGAGAAGGTCGGGCCGGACACCAACCGGCTGCAGGCGATCGCGCAGGTGTCGCAGGGCGGGCTCAGCATGATGTCCAACGACACCGAACTCGGCCAGTGGCTGTTCTCGACGAACATGAACGGCGACCTGCCGTACAAGGAGACGGTGCCGATCGGCGCGCTCGGCGACCGGATCGGGTCGAACACGCGGCGCGGGCTCGTCCTGTCGACGCTCAACCAGATGCAGCCGAAGCCGAACGGCGACACCGGCCTGTACCGGACGATGCTGGCCGCCTACAAGAAGATGAACGAGACCTACAAGCCCGAGTTCGGCAACTCGATCCTGCTGCTCACGGACGGCAAGAACGACGACGACGGCGGCCCGTCGCTGGCGGAGACGCTGAAGCAGCTGAAGGACATGCAGGACCCGAACAAGCCGATCCAGGTCAACATGATCGGGTTCGGCAAGGGGGTGGACCGGAACGAACTGGAGCAGATCGCCGCGGCGACGAACGGCAACGTCCAGGTCGCGCAGACTCCGCAGGAGATCTCCAAGATCTTCCTGAAGATGCTGTCCCGGCGGATCCAGTGATCCGGTGATCCGGTGACCAGCGCTCGGTGATCTTCCGGCTGCGGCAGGTAGTTCTGGATTTTTCCCGCCATCGGTGTCAACCGGGTGCGACCGTCGACCGTCTTCTTCTATGGAGGCCCGACGGGGAGCGGGGCCGTCGGGCCTCCAACCTGCTTTCCTCCCTGGCCCGTGACGGGGAAGAGCGCCCGGTCCGCGACCGGAGCCGGGAGAGCGCATCCGCTCCCCTTTCTTCGATTTTCAAGCCCGTCCCTGACGATGCGGACGAGGATTCCTAGCACAGCCCGCGGGAGGACCCTGTGTCCGGTTGGCCGAATTTCGATCGAGCCGATGACGAGCGCTTGGCGCGGTCGCTGGCGGCCGGCGATCCGAGCGCCCTCATCCAGGTCATGGATCATTACGCGGCCCGCCTGTACGACTACAGTCACGCGCTGCTCCGCGACCAGGACCAGGCCGCCGGCGCGCTGCACGACGCGCTTATCGCCGCCTACGCGCACGTGTCCGTGCTGCGCGAGCCCGACCGGTTCCGCGGATGGCTGTACGCGCTCGTCCGCAACGAGTCCATGCGGCGGCTGCGCGCCCCGGGCCGTCCTGCCGAGCGCCACGAGGCGCCCGAGGTCGAGGACGGTTTCCTCGACGACGCGGAACTGGCCCGGCGGCAGGAGGCGCGCCGGCTCGTCCACGGCGCCCTGTCCGGGCTGCGCGGGCGCGAACGCGAGGCGCTGGACCTCATGCTGCGGCACGGCCTGGACGCGAGCGAGGTCGGCGGCGTCCTCGGCATCGACGCGCAGGAGGCCACGAACCTGACCGGCGAGGCCCACGCCCGCCTGGACGAGGCGCTCGCCGCCGCCTACATCGCCCGCGCCGGACGCGACGACTGCCCCGACGTCGCCGCGATCGCCGACGACGGCGGCTGGCCGCTGCCGCCGCAGGTCGTCGGCAGGCTCGTCCGCCACATCGCGTCGTGCCCCGTCTGCGGCCCGCGCCGCGACCGGACCGTGTCCGCGGCGCGGCTCCTCCAGGTGCTGCCGGTCGCGATGATGCCGACCGACCTGCGCGGCCTCGTCATGGCGACCGCCACCGACCCCGCGCTCGCGGCCGACCTCGCCGCGATCGCGCACCGCGCCGAGCCGCTCGACCCGTGGGGCTGGCCCTCCATGGTCGACCGTGAGGCCGCGCACGACTCCTCCGGACGGCGCACCCCGCGCGGGCTCTGGGCCGCGCTGGCCGCCGCGGCGGCCGTCATCGTCGTCGTGGCGGGGGCGTACTTCGTCATGTCCGGCTCGTCCGGCGGACGGACGAGCGCGGACGGCCCCTCGGGCGGGGCGTCGGCGTCCGTCCTCGATCCGTCCTCCCCGGCCGAGTCCGAGAGCCCTTCCGACTCCCCCACGCCGACCGAGTCGGAGACGCCGACGCCCACCCCCACGACGAGCACACCGACGCCGACCCCGACACGGACGCGGACGCCGTCCCGCACGCCCCGGCCGACGGCGACCAGTTCACGCCCGAGAACCGGCAGGCTGTCGGTGAGCGGATCCTGTCAGCTGTCCCGTGGGGAGACTTGCTCGATTTCCGTGCGCGCCGTAGGCGGGACCGTCACCTGGTCCGCGTCCGGCCCCTCGCCGCTCGTCGTCAGCGGCGGCGGCACGCTGCCGAGCGGCGGAAGGAGCAGCGCGACGGTCAGCCTCTCCGCGAACTGCACCGAGTCCGGTTCCGGGGCCGTCACCTTCTCGCCCAACGGCAGCGCGCCGGTCTCGTGGACGTGCCGCGACAACGGCGGGCCCGGGGACAACGGCACCGGCTGAACTCAAACGTGATCCAGATCACTTTTGTTTGCGCAAGGGCCCTCCCACAAGGCGATTCGGCCACGGCGCGTGCCGTATTCGTCACGGAAATCTTCACATAGGGGAGAAATTCCAGCGACTTGGTGGCAAGATCAGGCAACCGGAGTCGGCCGACAGGCGTCGGGGCTCGACCGGGGGCACGTTCTTGAACACCGAAAAACTCGACTGGGAGGGTTCCCGTGGCCGGTGAGCCAGGTCCCGGGCAGAGCGACGACATCAGGCTGGCGGACTCGCTGCGGGCCGGGGACGTCATAGCGCTGACCGAGGTCTACGACACCTACGCGCCGTTCCTCTACGACTACTGCCACGGCCTGCTGCGCGACCGCGTCGAGGCGGCCGGGGCCCTGCGGAACGTCGTCATCGCCGCCCGTGAGCACGTGGACCGGCTCACCGAGCCGGCGCGGCTGCGCGGCTGGCTGTACGCGATCGCCCGCAAGGAGTGCATGCGGCGCCGCGACAGCCCGAACCGGCACACCGGGCAGGAGGCGCCCGAGGCCGACGACGAGCTGACCTCCGAGCAGCTCGCCCGCCGCGAGGAGCGCCGGCTGCTGGCGCACAGCGCGCTGGCCGCGCTCAACGGGCGGCAGCGCGAGGCGATCGACCTGTCGGTGCGGCACGAGCTGGACGAGGTGGACCTGGCCGGCATCTTCGGGATGCCGCTGGAGGAGACCCTCGCGCTGGTGGAGAAGGCCCGCGAGGACCTCGCCGCCGCGCTGCACGCGTCCCTCATCGCGCAGAACCACTGGAAGGACTGCCCCAGCGTCGCGGCGCTGACCGAGTCGTGGCCGCTGGACCCGCAGACGTCGGCGGCGCTCGTCCGGCACGTGGAGAACTGCCCGGTGTGCGGGGCGCGGGAGACGCCGCCGCTGCCGCCGGACCGGCTGCTGTCGGTGCTGCCGATCGCGGCGATCCCCGCCGACCTGCGGCTGGACGTGCTGACCGCCGCGACCGCCGAGGACCGGGCCGGCAACCGCCGCGCCATCGCCGCCTGGACCGAGCCGTTCGACGAGTACGGCTGGCCGCTCCCCTACCAGCAGACCGCGCCGCGGCGGAGTGACCGGGCGCCCCGCCGCCGCGGGCCGCTGCTGGCCGCCGTCGCCGTGGGCGTCGGCGTCCTGGTGCTGTTCGCCGGCGCGATGACCTGGCTGGGCGGCGGCGACGACGGCACGAACGCGGCCGCGACCGGGCCGGCGGCGCCCGGTACCAGCGGTTCGCCGGGGGACTCGGGCACGCCCGAGCCCGCCCCGACCGACCCGTCGCCCACGGTGACGTCGCCGTCCCCGACCGAGTCGAAGTCGCCGTCGGAGTCGCCGTCGCCGTCCAAGAGCCCGTCCGAGACGCCGTCGACCAAGTCACCGGCACCGCCGACGACCACCCGCGCGCCGCAGCCGCCGTCCCCCGGACGTCTGTCGGTCTCCGGCTGCAACATGGGCCGGAGCGACTCCTGCACCGTCACGATCAGGGCGATCGGCGGCCCGGTCAACTGGCAGGTCACCGGTACGTCCGGGCCCGTCCGGGCCGGAGGGTCAGGGCACCTCAGCGCCGGGCAGAGCAGTGGCGTGCGGGTGTCCCGCGCGAGCGGCTTCTGCCTGGGCCAGCAGACCGGCTCCGTCTCCGTCTCGCCCGGTGGATCCGCGTCCGTGTCCTACATCTGCTAGGCGGACCCGCCCGGAGGCTGATCCCGCTTCCCTACCAGAGGGAGCCGGCGTCGAGGGTGCGGTGTGCGCGCTCCAGCAGGAGCGGCACACCGCCGCCGATCTGGTCGAAGCCCTCGCCGACCGTCGCGTTCTGCAGGTAGCGGGCGTGGATGCCCTCCAGGATGACCGCGAGCTTGAAGCACGCGAACGCGACGTAGAAATCGAGGTCGGCGAGGTCGAAGCCGGTCAGCGCCGCGTACCGCTCGGTGAACTCCCGGCGGGTGAAGAAGCCGGGCGCCGAGGTGATGGTCGCGCCGACCGGGAGCTCCTGGTCGTCGGTGGCCTCGGCCCAGTAGACGAGCGTCAGCCCGAGGTCGGACAGCGGGTCGCCCAGCGTCGACATCTCCCAGTCGACGACCGCCGCGATCTCGGGACGCGGCTCCAGCCGGGCCAGCGCGTTGTCGAGCCGGAAGTCCCCGTGCACGAGGCGGGCCGGGGCGTCCGCGGGCAGCCGTTCGGCGAGGCGCGCGACGAGACGGTCGTACTCGGGCAGGTCGTGGGTGTTGCCGGTGGCCCGGATGGCCTGCTGTGAACCGTCCCACTGCTTGCCCCAGCGGTTGAGCTGCCGCTCCATGTAACCGCTCGGCCGGCCGAAGTCGCCCAGCCCGACCGCCTTCACGTCGACCGTGTGGATCGCGGCGAGCGCCGCCGCGAGCGCCTCGCTGAGTCCGCGCGCCTGCCCGGGGGTGATGTCCGCGGCGTCCTCGCGGGTCCGCAGGACGCGTCCCTCGACGAAGTCCATCAGGTAGAAGCGGGCGCCGATGACCTCCTCGTCGTCGCAGAACGCCAGGGTCCTCGGCACGGGCACCGACGTTCCGCCGCCGAGCGCCGACAGGACCCGGTATTCGCGTCCCATGTCGTGCGCCGTCGGCAGGACGTGCCCGAGCGGCGGCCTGCGCAGCACGACGCGGCGTCCGCCGTCCAGGGTGATCCAGTAGGTGAGGTTCGAACGCCCGCCCGCGATCAGGTCGATCGCGCCGATACGTCCCGATCCGGGCAGCTCACGGGCCAGCCAGGCCGCCAGCCGGGGGACGTCGATGCCGGGCACCCCGGCGGGAAGTTCTGCGTCAACGGTCATGACGCACTATTAGAACGCGGCTCGGTCCGGGCTGTGAACCCCGCCCCCCTACCACCCCGCGGCGGCGCCTTCCCGGCCACTTCCGGCCGACTTGGAGGCGAACCTCACCTTTTCTCCAGAATCGACGCTGACCTGCGCCGACATCGCGGCGTCCGATACCGGACGGGTGATTTCGTGAGAGTCTCAAAGGAAAATGGTGACGCAAGGTGGAATCCTCGGACACCGGGGGTACTCATCTGCACCGACACCCGAGCAGACTGGGTCCAACCAGGCACGGGTGCCGAGAGCCGTCATCCCGGCCCATGAGACGGCAGGCTGGACTTACGAGTCTCGCTGGGCTAAGAGAAGAGGACTAGACCATTCGGGGGCCTAGACCGCCCGATTGGGGGGGACACACCGTGGCAGACGCATGGCTGCCGGTAGCCGGCCGCATGCACGCACGACACGACGGTGGAGCGTTGCGGGGAGGTGCTCCCCGCGCGGTCTGGTGCGCCGGCGAGCACGACCCGCACAGCGTCTCCGCGCGCTCGGTGGCCGCCGACCTCCTCAAGGAGGACCGGCCGGCGCACCTCGTGTGGCACCCCGGTACCGGCCAGATCGTCCAACTGCTCCCGATCACCCGCGCGGCCCGGCTGCTCGGCGGGCGGGTCGGCCGGGAGGGACGCGTCTGCGCGCAGATCATGGTGATCGGCCAGTCCCGGTCACCGTTCACCGGATCGCCGCTCACCGGACTCGACGCGATCGTCCAGTGGCTGGACGCGTGGGGCGTCGCGCGCCGCTGGCCGGCCGGTCCGCCGCTGCCGTCGCCGCAGTCGTACCACGCGCACCGCAGCCGCAGGGACTGGGCGCGCGGCGGGCACTACGGAGCCTCCCAGGTGCCGCTGCTCGACCGTCCCGATCCCGGCGGCATCGACATCCGCCGCATCACCGGTCCCGACACCCCGGTCGCGCCCATCCCGAAGCCCCGCCTTCCGGCCGCTCCGGGCGGACCCCGGCTGCTGCCGCCGCGTCCGCTCGCTCCCGAGACCGTCCGCCCGCCGCAGAACGACCCCCCGCCCCCGGGACTCCCCGCGCCGCTGCACCCGGCCTCGGAGCCCGTGCCGGTCGGCCCGCCCGCGATGTCCAACTGACCGGCCCGGCCGGGAGACCGTCCCGGCTGGAGGCCGGCCTATGCCCGCGCCGGCGGCCCTTTCGCGCTGCGCGCTAACCGACCAGGCCCCGGACGATCTCGCAGCCCTTGCGGAGCTCGGCCAGGGTCGCGGCGGATCCGTAGCCGATCACCAGGCCGGAGGCGCGCACCGGCCCCATGTGGTGGCGGTCCAGCGTCTCGACCACGACCCCCCGTCCGGCCGCTTCGCCGACCACGCGGTCGGCCACGTGTTCCGGAACGTCCACCACGAGGTGCAGCCCGGCCGTGTCGCCGAGCAGGCGGAGCCCGCTCAGCGCCTGCACCACCACCTCGCGGCGGCGCGCGTACTCGCCGCGCATCCGGCGGACGTACCTGTCGAGATCACCGCGTTCCAGGAGCACCCTCAACGCGTCCTGCGGCACGATGGCGGTGCGGTCGTTCAGCTCCTCGCGGCGCAGCGCCACCTCCGCCACGAGGTCGGGCCGTCCCGCCAGCCAGCCGACGCCCATGTCCGCGGTGAGGATCTTGGCCGTGGTGCCCAGGTAGACGACCACGTCCGGGTCCAGGCCGTAGAGCGCCGGCAGGGGCGCGACGTCGTAGCGGAACTCGCCGTCGTAGTCGTCCTCGGCGATGAGCGCCCCGTTGCGCCTCGCCCACGCCAGCAGGGCCTGCCGGCGCGGAACGGGCAGGACGCCGCCCATCGGATACTGGTGCGACGGTGTCGTGTAGACGATGCGAAGGTCATCGGGAAGACCATCGACGATGAGGCCGTGCTCGTCGACAGGACAGGGAACCAGTTCGGCGCCACGTCCCCTGAGGACCGCGCGTGCTCTGCCATAGCCGGGTTCTTCGACGCCCACGCGGTCCCCCGGACGAAGCACGGTCGCGGCCAGGAGATCGATCCCGTTCGTCGCCCCACGCGTGACGAGGAGGCCGTCCAGAGGGCAGGTCACGCCACGGCTGCGTCTGATGTAGTCGGCGAGTGCTCGTCGCAGGCCCGGCAACCCGTGCGGGTCTTGACGTTGCTGCGGAGGCATCCCCGCCGCCAGCCGCCAGGCTCTGCGCCATGCGGGCGTGTCCAGCGCTCCGATCCACGCGATACCGGGCCTCAGGTCGATCTCGTGTGGGGCCGCCGTCCTTCTTATTGGCTTCGTCTTGGGCTTCTGTGGTCTGGGCGTGGGTGGGGCTGCGACGCCTTCGGTGACGTACGTGCCGGAGCCATGCCGGCCCTCTAGCCAGCCCTCCGCATAGAGCTGTTCATAGGCCCCCGTCACGACCGTCCTACTCACACCGAGCAGGACGGCCAGCGCCCTGCTGGACGGCAGCCGTTCCCCCGCGGCAAGCCGTCCCTCCCCCATGGCGACGCGCAATTGAGCGACGAGCTGCGCGCTCATCGGCTCCTTGTCGTCCCTCTCGATGGAGAGGGGCAGATCGATCGACAAAGTGGTCTCCGCCTATACGCATCAAGTGGCCATACCCGCCAGGCCACTCGTCTCCTAGCGTAAACGGACATGAACCCACTCTCCTCGACCGCACGCACACGCCTGGGCCGCTATCCGGAACGTTCCAGCGCCGACCGTTCCGTCCTCTACGAGATCCTGGACGACGGCATGATCTGCCACCTCGGCCTCACCGTGAACGGCTCGCCGCGCGTCATCCCCACCGGCTACGGGCGTCTCGGCGACACGCTCTACGTGCACGGCTCCAGCGGAGCGAGCAGCCTCATGGCCGGGCCGTCCCAAGACGTCTGCGTCACCGTCACCCATCTCGACGGGATCGTCATGGCCCGCTCCCTGTTCCACCATTCGATCAACTACCGCAGCGCCGTCGTCTTCGGCACACCCCGGCTCGTGGACGACCCGGACGAGAAGCTGACCGGCCTCCGCGTCGTCACCGAGCAACTGGCCCCCGGCCAGTGGGACGTGGCCCGCCTGCCGACCCGCAAGGAAATGGCCGGTGTCTCCGTCCTGGCCCTCTCTCTGGACGAGGCGTCCGTCAAGGTGCGGCAGGGCCCGCCCGGGGACGAGGAATCCGACTACGACCTGGACGTCTGGGCCGGTGTCCTCCCCGTCCGCCAGACGTTCGGCACGCCCGCCCCTGACCCGCTCCTCCGCCCCGGCATCCCCGTCCCCGGACATATCACCCGCCGCGTGACCTCCTAAATCGAACGCCCGCAATGCCCCGCGCAGTCGTTCATGGCCGTAGGGTGAATCCATGAACGAGCGGCTGGTCTGGATCGACTGCGAGATGACGGGACTCGACCTGCGCAACGACGCGCTCATCGAGATAGCCGCGCTGGTCACCGACAGCGAGCTCAACATCCTCGACGAGGGCGTCGACGTGGTGATCAAACCGCCGCCAGAGTCGGTGACCCAGATGACCCAGGTCGTCCGGGACATGCACACCACGTCCGGTCTCCTGGAGGCGCTCCCCGGCGGCGTCACCCTCGCCGAGGCCGAGGACATCGTCCTCAAGTACGTCCGGAGCCATGTGAAGGACGCCAAGAAGGCACCCCTCTGCGGCAACTCCATCGCGACCGACCGGTCGTTCCTCGCCCGCGACATGCCGGCCCTCGACGGCCACCTCCACTACCGGATGGTGGACGTCTCCTCCATCAAGGAGCTCGCCCGCCGCTGGTACCCGCGCGTCTACTTCGCCAGCCCGGAGAAGAAGGGCGGCCACCGCGCCCTCGCCGACATCACCGAGAGCATCCAGGAACTGCGCTACTACCGCGCCGCCGTCTTCGTCCCGCAGCCCGGCCCCGACTCCGACACCGCCCGCGGCATCGCCGCCGGCGTCACCTCCGGCTGACCCACCCCCCGGGAGCCGCTACACTACTTGGAGCCGGGATCGGTCCCGGCCACGGTGGGTGTAGCTCAGCTGGCAGAGCACTTGGTTGTGGTCCAAGATGTCGGGGGTTCAAGTCCCCTCACTCACCCCAGGCTAGAAACAGGAAAAGCCCTGGTCACCGCAAGGATGACCAGGGCTTCTCTGTGTCACGCGCCAGGCTCCCGCTCTCGGATAGGCAGCGGAGGGCCAAGACACGTGCGAGTCCGATAGGCAAGGGCAGACAGGTGGCCAGGTACGGTCCGCCGCAGGCTGATCACGCACCGCAGCCGATCGAGCAGGCAGCAGACCGACGTGTTTGTGCCCGAAGGCCGCCAGGTAGCGATCAGATGGCCATGTTGCTGACGCCGGCCACGTGGTCAGCTCGAGAACGCCCCGGCGGAGTACGGCGATCGCCGCACCCTGCCGGGACGCCGTTTCACTGCCGACTAGCGCACGCTACGGGCAGCAGATGAGCGAGAGAGGTTCAGTCCTCCCCGTCCTGCGGTGCGGGAGTCGAAGCCGGTCGTGACACGCCGTCCTCGGTGAACTCCCAGTCCGGGTGAGCCCCTTCGAGACGAGCCTGAACGGCCCTCCTGAGAACACGGTGTCGGACCGGGCCCGGAATCGGGACCCCGCCTTGAGTTCGGTTTCCCTGACGGTTTCCGCTCACTGTGAGCTCCTTCTGGTTTGCGGTCTCGGCGAGACCGGTTCAACCAAGATCGTTCGGAGCGAAACGGTCGGCGCCACCCCAGATGTCGAGGGTTCAAGACCCCTCACTCACCCCAGATCCGAGACCCCGGTCGTCAGGCCGGGGTCTCGGCTTCTTCACGGGCCCCGGCCGTCCGCCGTGTCCGATCGACTCTCGATGATCGTCCGGTTATGCTCCGTCCCTAAGAGATGTCAGCGACACGCCAAGGGCGACGGATGAGTGTCGACGAGACGGCCCCGCTGCGGGTGATCGTGGTGAACCGCGACCCGCGGGTCCGGGCGAGCGTGATCTCCCTGCTGGACGCCAGCGACGAGCTCCAGGTCGTCGCCGACACCCCCGACCCCTCCGCGGCCCTCCCCTTGGCCGAACGACTGCGGCCCGACATCGTCCTGCTGGACGCCGACGCCGCCGCCCACACCTCCCCGCTCAGCACGTCCTCCCGCGTCTTCATCCTCGCCGCGGACGACGCCCCCGGCGCCGAGGCGGCCCTCCGCTCCGGCGCCTGCGGCCACCTCGTCCCCGGCTCCTTCACCGCCCACGACCTCCTCCGCGGCGTCCGCCACGCGTCCCGCACCAGCCTCGGCCTGTCCGCCCGCGAATCGGAGGTCATGGACCTCATCGCCACGGGACGCTCCAACGGCGAGATCGCCCGCCAGCTCTTCCTCAGCGAGAAGACGGTCAAGAACCACGTCAACCGCATCTACGCCAAGCTCGGCGTGAGCTCCCGCGCCACCGCGATCGCCCTCTGGCGAGGCATGATGAGCGTCCTCCCCGTCCGCGACTAAACCGGTTCGCACTGGTCCACAGGTCCTGATACTGTTCTTCCTGTCGCGAGGGGCCCCGGCCACGGCCGAGACCCATACCGACACGCGCCGTTAGCTCAATTGGCAGAGCAGCGGACTCTTAATCCGCGGGTTCGGGGTTCAAGTCCCTGACGGCGCACCCCGCCCTGGCCAGTGACGACATCCTGTACGGGAGTCGTCGCCATCGTCATATGGGGCCGAACTGAGGCCAACCTGCGCCCGTCACTATGCGCGCATTTCGGGCGAGATGCTCTTGGCCGTTTCGAGAGTTCCTAGCGCCCGGTCGCGGACATGGTCATCTGGGCGTGGACTCGGTCAGACCGCCACGCCGAAGGTGTTCAGTTGTCCTTTCCGCATCGAAGGATCAGCGACAGGGAGCCGTAAAAGCTCTGGTCTTACTCCTGAACCCGCCCTGCTGGCCGAAGGCGGTGCGGCTCAGCGTCTTTGCGGACGCCCGATCTGACGGTTCGGATGAGCATTCGACTGGCCGGTCCGTACTCTCCGGTCGGCGCGGCGCTTGCGTCCGCGTCGCTTCTTGAACGTTGATGCGCGGCGGCGCGTGCGTCTCGTTCCCGGAACGAGGCGGCCGGCCTTCAGGACGTGGGCGGCGGTCTTCTCGGCCGCTTTGTGGGCGACCTCGGGGAAGGACGGAGGTGTAGGTGTCGGCGGTGAGCACGATGCTGGAATGGCCGAGCATCTCCTGCACCACCTTCAACTCCACTCCGGCAGCGAGGGCGAGGGTGGCAGCTCCGTGCCGGAGGTCGTGCAGCCGGATCGGCGGCAGCCCGTGCTCGGCGATGAGCTTGGTGAAGGTGCGCGTCAACCGGTCGGGGGCCATCGGGTCGCCGTTGAGGCAGGTGAAGACGTAGCCGCTGTCGCGGTAGCGCTTGTCGGCCTGGGTGCGCTCGTTGCGCTGGCGGTCTTTGTGGTCGCGGAGTGCGGCGACGGTGGTGCGGTCCAGAGCGATCACGCGGGCGCTGCGGGCGGTCTTGGGCGGGCACGCGGTGAGCTGCCCGTCGTACTGCTGGAGTTGCTGGGTGATGACCGCGACGCCTCCTTCCAGGTCGACGTCGCACCAGCGCAGCCCGGCAGCCTCGCCACGGCGCAGTCCGCGTAGTGCGATGAGGTGGTAGGCGGCGTAGAGGCGGTGGTCGCGTATCGCGTGCAGGAACTCGGCCGTCTGCGCCGCGGTCCACACGGCCACCGGCGGCCGCTCACCGGTCTTCTCCCAGTGCTCGACACGAGCCGAAGTCCACACCACCGCCCGCGGACGACGCGCACCCGGCAACTCCACCCGGGCCGCCGGATTGTCGATCAGCAGGCCCTGGCGGACGGCGGCGTTGAGCGAAGTCCGCAAGGTCGCACGGATCCGGTTCAGCGTCGCCGGCGACATCGGCTTGCCCAGCGCCTCGGTGTGGCGGGCGATCGCGGTGAACATCGCATGCACATGCGCCACCGATAGCTCGGTGAGGAGGAGCTTGCCCAGGTACGGGGTCAGGTAGAGACGGACGTGGCTGGTGTAGCCGCGCACGGTGGAGGAGGCGCGGTTGCGGGTCGCGATCCAGTGCGACAACCAGTCCCCCACCGTCAACACGCTCGAACTCGCGTCACCCGCGCTCGGTGTCCTCAACCGCGCCAGCGCCGCCTCGGCAGCCTTCCGGGACGCGAAGCCGCCACGGCGGATACGCCTGCGGCGGCCGCCCAGATCAGCGGGAAGCTCCAGCCGCGGATACCAGCTGCCATGCCGTCGACCTGGCAGGAGCTTTGGGCAGGAGCGGCCCCAGGGTTTGCCGGTGTCGGGGTGCAGGCAGCCGCATCGCCGGTACACCCCACCGGCACTTGTCGAAATCGTCACCGCCGACACCTACAACGAATCGAGCACGCAAAGGCGCTCAACACGATGAGGCGTCGGCTTCCTGCTGTGAATGGAACCCGGTGGGCTTCATACATCTAGGGCGTGTATCGAATGTCAGCCCCCGGCCCCGGTCACGCTGCTTTCGCGTCCTCACCCGGCCACGAATGGATGCAGCAGCGTGAGCAGGGCGCGCGGGCGGTGCAGCGGGATGATGTGGCCGCAGTCTTCGATGATGTGTCCGGTGAGATCGTCAGTGACCGGGCGGAGCTGGCATTCCAGCGCAGCACCGACAGGCCGGGCGCCCAACGCCATCGTCGGCACCGTCAGGCGGGCAGTGGCGACCGCCTGCTCGATCTGTACCGCGCTCTCGGGCAGCGCCCGGTAGTACGAGAACGCGCAGCTCAACGCCTGGCGGCCGGTGTATGCGCGGACGAAGGCGTCCCGAAGGGCGGGGCGCACCCCGTCGCCGAGCGTGCCGGCGCGCAGAAACCAGTCGACGTAGGCGGCCTCGTGGCCATCCAGCACGGTCTCGGCAAGGCCGGGCGCGGCGGAATGGAAGCCGAACCACCACGGCGGCCCGTCGGCGAGGAAGTCCTCGGCGCCGGGCAGCCTGCCCAGAAGGGACTCCATGACGACCAGGCGCCGGACGAGACCGGGGCGACGCAGGGCGAGGAGGAAGGCCGGCGGGGTACCCGCGTCGATGCCCACCACCGCGACCGAGGACACGCCGAGCGTGGTGAGGAGCGCCGCGGCGTCCTCGGCCAGGGTGCCCGCGTCGTACCCGGAGGCGGCCCGGCTGCTCGCGCCGAACCCGCGCAGGTCCGGCGCGATGACGCGGTAGCGGCCGGACAGGTCGGCCATGACGTCCGTCCACAGCTCCCAGGTGTGCGGGAAACCGTGCAGCAGCAGTACGGCCGGGCCCGATCCGACGAGAGCGACGTTCAGTTCGACACCGTTGACGGGGACGCGCCGCAGCTCGGGCGTGGAGAGGCTCCCGGTGTTTGGTGAGGACTAGTGACCAGGTCATGCTAGGGAACTATCCTGGTCCGTCCAAGACGGCACTTCCCCTTCAGGTGGTGAGCCCTGAGTGACCACATCGAGGCCCGGCGAACCCGGCCGGCGGCCCGGTGAGCGGGGTGATCTGCTGGATCCGCGCTGCCCGACCCGCCAGTTGCTCGACCGTATCGGCACCAAGTGGACGTCGATGGCGGTCAAGGTGCTGGCCGAGGAGGCTCCGGACGAGCTCCGTTTCGCGGAACTGCGGCGCCGTATTCCTGGCATCTCACAGAAGATGCTGTCCGTCACCTGCAGAGCCTGGTCCGCGACGGCCTGGTCGCGCGCCGCGTGGAACCCACCGTGCCGCCCGCCGTCCACTACCGGCTCACCGAGCTCGGCCTGTCCCTCGAAAGACCGCTCTCCGCCCTGCGGGTCTGGGCCAGACACACATGCCGGAGATCGACCGCAGCAACCAGCTCGCCGACGAGTCACCCCCCAACTAGGGCGTGGATCGAATGTGCTGGTCACAGCCACTCGTTGAGGGCCGCGACAAGAACGGTCGCCTCGTAGCGGACCGCCAACTTGTCATACCGGTGGCTGCGGCCCGGTGTCTTTTGAGGCGGTTAATACCGCACTCGACCGCGTGCCGCTCGCGGTAGTCAATCGGGTCGAACTTCGGCGGGCCGACCGCCAAGCAAGCCACGTGTCTTGCGGTTGCAGGCCTGGTCGGCCTTGTCCGGGACGGTGCAGCGGATGCCACGCCGCCGCAGGTAGGCCCGGTTCTTGCGAGAGGCGTACGCCTTGTCCGCGCGAACCCGCCGCGGCCGAGTGCGGGGCCTGCCCGTCCCCAGCCGGCGAACCCGGACGCGGCCAAGGACGACCTCGAACTGCGGGGAGTCCCCTCGCTGCCCCGCGGTAGTGACGATCGACATGGGCTTTTGCCGCCGCTCGACGGCCAGGTGCAGCTTGGTGGTCAGGCCACCGCGCGAGCGTCCGAGGCCATGGTCGGCCGGCTCGGTGGCGATGCCGGCGGGCGGCTCCTTCTGCAGATCCCCCCTTTCGCGCCCCGGCAGCTTGCTGGTGGGCACGGACGATGGTGGAGTCGACATTGAGGTCCCAGGCGATCAGGTCCTTCGCGTCGGCCCGGGCCTGCAGTTCAGTGAAGATCTGCTGCCAGGCGCACGGCGCGCGGCGCCCGACTCAGGGTGACTGTGGGCGCCGTGTCGCAGGCCGTCGAAGAGGAGGGCGGTGATCTGACGGGCCTCGACCAACCAGCCCTCCGTGGCGCGCATTCCGCAGATGCCGCCCAGGGCGCGCAACAGGGTGGAGCCTGTGACGTCGTCGCGGACGGTGCCGGCCGCGCTGCCGGCTTCGAGCAGCAGGGAGAGGGCGTTGGCCATACGGGTGCGTGCGTCGTCGAAGACCGGTGAGTCCGTCGCCATGATGCTTTCCAGCACACTGGACATCCCCTTGCCCACCGCCGCGTGGTCCACGAGCAGCAGCAGGAAGCGCCGCAGCGCCTCCTCCGGGGCGTGTTGGTCCAGCAGGACGCCGGGCGCGGCGCACAGGTCGTCGACCTCTTTGCGGTAGACCTCCTCGATCAGCGCTTCGCGGGTTTCGAAGTAGCGGTAGAGCGTTCCGACGGCGACGCCGGCGCTGCGGGCGATGTCCTCGATGTGCGCGTCGGTGTCGCCGCCCACCTGAAACACATGGCCGAGAAGCAGGGCATCACCACCGAAGAGGTCACCCAGCAGATCGTGGACCACCTGAACGTTCCCATGGGCCGCCCCGGCGACCCCGAGGACGTCGCCGAGATGATCGCCTTCCTCGCCTCCGGCCGCGCGAAATGGCTCACCGGAGCACGGTTCCGTGTCGACGGCGGCATCATCCCGACCGTCTGAGCAACCACCGACAGCACGAACAGGACACCCCCCATGCCCATCACCCTGACCGCCGTGATCATCGACGCCGCCGACTCGAGAAGGAGAGCTCCTTCTGGCACCGGCTGCTCGGCGGCTCCCTCACCCCCACGCCGACCCACCACTTCGTTCACGCCCCCCGGCCTCCCGATGATCGACGTCCAGCCCGCCCCCGGACGCACCGCCCCGAACTGGCCGGACGGCACCTCCTAGCAGATGCACCTCGACTTCGGCGTCGACGACCTCGCAACCGCCGACTGCACGACCACCGACGCCGGCGCCACCCGACTGCGGCCCACCGACGAGATCACCCCGGAAACCCGCACCGGTAGCCGCGTCTACGCCAGCCCGGCCGGACACCCTTCTGCCTGCGCTCGACCTGAGCCGGCCGCCGTCCACCGAGCCGCGCCTGTCGTCAAACGAGATCGTTTTACGACAGGTGATCAGCTACGCCGTCCGGCAACTTGCCGTCATCCCCGAACCGGGCGCGCCTCAAGCTGACCTCGCTGCCTACGAACCGGGCGCTGCTGAAGTCGACCGTGCTGCTCTCGAACTGGGCGGGGACCGGTCGGCGAGGGCTCGGCGCCCTCGCTTCGCATTATCGGTATGGCGGCCAGGCGGGCGAGGCGCCCGCACTCGCCGGGCTGTGCCCGTCCTCCGGGACGCGGGGGCCGGGGGCTCTAGAATCGGTCGCCGACTCATCGCACAGACTTGAGCAGGAGGGTCTTCCTGGTCGGGACGTGGCGGGTGTGAGAATCAGGGGGTTGTGGGGGGAGCCTCACCAGCCGCTCAGACCGCCCGCGCGCTGCCTCGTCGAGCACGACCGGGACCGCCGACAACGCACGAGTCATCTCACCCATGACAGGTGATCATGCGTGTGAACGACCACGCCCGCACCCACTGGCCTCAGCTGGCCGGGGTGACGGTCCGCTACCGGGCCGGATTCGCCTACGTTGTCGGCGAGTTGAAGGACGGCGAGGTGCTGTCACTGTGCCGTCTGCACTTCACCCGCGTCCTGCACACCTGGGGCTTCGCCCTCTACCTCGCCAGCCGTGACGGTAACCAAGACAACATCCTACCCAGCGGTCTGCCGGCAGGCTCGCCCGAAGAGGCCCTGGACTGCGCTTGTGGCCTCTACCTGGGCAACCCCGGCACCCACTCACTGTGACCGAGCACCGAGTTGGCGGAGCTCGGCGACAGCTGGCGAGCGCCATGCCCGCCGCTGCACGAGCGGCATCACCATGCCCGGGCAGCGTGAGATCAACATCCTGTCACCGCTCACCTGGAGGATTCCATGCCGCTGCCCGTCTCGCCGGTGCGGCTGACCGGCCGTGATCTCGTACTGCGAGAGTGGGAGAGCGCGGACCTTTCGGCCATGGTCTCGCTGTTCGACGAGCCTGATATCGCCGACCGCACCCCGCTCCGCTCGCCCTTCGACCTGGACGCGGCACGCGAGTACCTGGAGATGATCGACCGGACCCGAGCCGAAGGACAACGACTCCACCTCGCGATCACGACCGACGGCCGCAAACCCCTCGGCGAAGTGCTGCTCAACCTCTCCCGAGGCACGATGGGCTACGCCGTCGGCACCGCCCACCGTGGACAACGCCTGGCCCTGCGTGCCGCGCAACTCCTGACCGACTACGCCCACCAGGTCTTGGAACTGCCCCGTGTGCTGCTGGAAATCGAGGATGACAACGTCCCCAGCATTGCCGTCGCACGGGCCTTGGGTTTCCACCCCACCAACGACGAGCCGGAACAAGTGCAGGAGAAAGGCCGGGCCTTCTCCCTGCACGCCTGGGCTCATTACGCCCCCTGAGCACACCATTCACCACCAGAAGCGCTGGCGCGTCGGCTGGAGCGCGCAGCACAGTCACCCCTCCACAAACCTCTGCGGAGCAGCACTAGTTCCCCGAGCCGCCGGGCCGCCTCGAAGCCGAGTCCCTTGTTGGCCCCGGTGATCAGCACGGAGGTCTGGTTCGAGTTCGTCGTGGTCATGTTGTTCTCCTGCTGAGTGGCTGATTTGAGTTACTGGTCGAATAGGAGCTGCCGGCGGCCCGGTGCCTGTGGTTTCGCGGCCGAGGGTGCTCGCCGGGGCCGGGCGGGTCGTGCTCAGGCGGCGAGGTGTCCCCCGGCGATGAAGGCCGCTAGCACGAGGTAGACCGAATTCAGCATCACGAGCTTGGATTGGCCGAGGCGGCCGTGGGTGACCATCGCGCCGACCATCAGCAGGATCCAGCAGAGTGCGGTCACCGGCACCATGACCGGTGCGATGTCCAGCGCGGCGGGCAGGATGAGGCCCGCGGCGGCCAGGAGCTCAAGGACTCCCAGGGACTTGACGAACCCGACGCTGGCATTCTGCGTCCACTCGCCGCCGTGTTGCGCGGCCAGTTTCTCCTTGGGGACGAACGTCTTGGTGATACCGCCGACCAGGGCGATCGCGGCCAGCAGTCCGGCAGCGATCCATAGCGCGACGTTCATGAGCTCCTCCTACTTGCTGATTGACTGGTCGAATGTCGTCGTCGTTCAGGGGCGGGCGATGTCAAGGGCGTGGGCGACCGTTCGGGGAGCCCGGCAGCGGGGTGGAGTCCAGGTACCTGACCTCGTAGACCCGTTCGCTGAACTTCCAGCCGTCGGGGGTCCGCTGGTAGCGGTCGTGGTACAGGGCGTAGTTCAGATGCGAGCCGCCGTCGCGCATCCGGCCGAACTCCTGGATGTATGCGCGGCCGGCGGCGGTGTCGCCGTCGAGCCGGATGACGCCCGGGTGGACGTTCTGCACGAAGAACTCCCACAGCCCCTGCCCCCACTCGATCCCCGCGCGGATCTCCTCCCGGCCGACGAACTCCTTGTCGATGTGCGGCCACCGCATCGCGCCCTCGGGGGTGAACAGCGATGCGACGCGGTCGTAGTCGCGCATCATCACCGCGTCGGTGATCTCTCCGCACAGCGTCTCGATCTCGACGCGATCGGCGATCGCCTGCATGTCGCTCATCGGTCTCCCCGCCCTGTCGATGGTCCCGTCAGGTGTCTGCCGCCTCTCGGGTGGTGACATGTCCAGCATCAGGGCAGGTCAGCGGCGGAACAATGTAAGGTTCGTGGGGGGATCCATAACGCAGGGGTTATTCATGGAGCTACGGGACATTGAGATCTTCCTGACGCTCGCCGAAGAACTGCACTTCGGCCGCACCGCCGAACGGCTGCACGTGTCCCAGGCCCGCGTCAGCCAGGCCATCAGCAAGCAGGAACGGCGACTCGGCGTGGCCCTGTTCGACCGCACCAGCCGACGCGTGGCCCTGACGCCCGTCGGCCGACGTCTCCGCGAAGACCTGCAACAGGCCCTCGACCTTCTCCACGAAGGACTCGCCCGCGCCGAGGCGGCCGGGCTGGGTGCGGGTCAGACCCTACGGCTGGGCGTCTTCGGTCATGCCGGACACGAACTACGCCCCCTCATCGACGCGCTCCGAACCCGCCACCCCGGCATCGACGTCCAGTTCAACGAAGTCAACGGCAGCGACCCGTTCACCGCTCTGCGCACCGGAGACTGCGACGTGAACGTGCTGTGGCTGCCCGTCGCCGAGCCCGACCTCACCGTCGGCCCCACCGTGCTCACCGGAGGCCGTGTTCTGGCCGTGTCGGCAGACCACCCGCTCGCCGAGCGCGGCACGGCGTCCTTGGAAGACCTCGCCGACAACCACGTCGTCGACCTCGGCCCCAACGCCCCCGAGTACTGGGTCGCGTCCATGGTCCCCACAAGTACGCCGAGCGGCCGCCGCATCCCCCGCGGCCCCGTCGCGCGGACCTTCCACGAGATCCTGTCCCTGGTCGCCAGCGGACACTGCGTGCATCCGCTGGGGGAGATCGCCGCCCGCTACAACAATCCCCCCGGCATCGTCTTCCTGCCCGTCCAGGACGCCCCCACCCTCCAATGGGCCCTGACCTGGCGTACCACGGACGACAGCCCCACCATCCGAGCACTGGCCCAGACCGCCGCCGAACTCGGCCCCATCTCGCTGTGACGGCGACCACCACCGACCTGGCGGCCACCCGTGCCTGGGTGAACACGCCCGTCCAGACGATCCCCATCGCCCGCGCGGACGAGGTGGCCGGAAAGATCGCGGCGGTGGATCTGCGGGCCGGGTCACTGCTGTCACCCAGCCAGCCGACCACCACCCTCACCCCAGCCCAGGGCAGCAGATCGTGGCTGTCGGGCTGAAGGCCTCTCAGCTGCCGGTCGGCGCCCTGCGCCCAGGAGACCACGTCCCGATCGTGCCCACAGCCGGCAGCACACGGCCCCGTCAAGACCTGGCCGATCAGGCTGTGGGTGCTGTGGGAACACCTTGGCCACCTGATGGAGATCGCTCAGACCGAGTCCTTCGGACGATTCCTTACCGAGCGGCTGGGCCAGGGCCTCGACCACGACCGGCTGCGGAACTCGGCACCCGGTTGAAGACCTTCCCATGGCGGCTCCGGAAGGACGGCCCCTACAACGGTGCAATTCGACAAGTCGACGGCGCTCAGGCCGGTCCTGGCCGACCTCAGCGGTGCTCTCTCGTCTCTGGTGAACCTGCTGGCCACGACGGCCGCCGAGGTCGCCGGCGCAGAGCGGGACATCGCCTCGGTCGCGCCCTACGAGGTGGGGCTTCTGTGGGAGAGCCTCACCGAACTCCACGAGGTCGTGCAGAGCCACTCCTTCAGGAGGTTCACGAGGTCGGTCGACTTCGGCGTTTGAGAGGCGTTCTGACGTCCGCATCCAGGGACGCGGCCACCGCCGCGCCCCTACCTTCACCACTCGCTCCGACGTTTACGGTGGCGGATCCGGTAGACCGTCTTCCCAGTCACAAGGACCATGACGGCCGGCATGTGCGGCCGTGCCGCAACTGCGGATTCAAGGGCCCGAACTCTTCGACGCGAACATCCCACCCCTCGGCCGACGCCACGCTCGTCTGGACCGCTGTGCTGTTCGCTTCGGCCGCACGGGTCGCTGCGACCCACGGACCGAGAACCTTGCGAGTTCGCCTGCTGCGCGGTTCGCCGTGAGACGGTCGCGGTATCGGGGTGGACCGGCTTGGTGCAGACTCCACGATCATGGACCTTGACGAACTGCTGTGCTGCCTGGCCGAAGCCGATTCGGGACGGCTGCGCCCCGAACTCTGCGGCGGGCGCTACGCCGCGGTCATGTACGACCCGGAGGGGGATCAGGAGGAAGCCGGTGAGGAGGACGAGGACCTGGCCGGTGTCCGTGTGCTCGGCGAGGCCTCCTCCGTGTACGGGGCCCTTGATCTGCTGGTGCACGCGGCCGCAGGTCCCTTCGACACCGGCGTGATCGAGGACCTCCTGGCCGAGCACGCCGATGCGGAGGACGACTTTCCCGTGCTGGGCGAGATCCAGGCGCGGGAACGGCGGATATTCGCGCTGATCGCGCTCAGCCGCATCGCGCTCATGGACGTGCTGACCGAGGACCATTGGAATGATCCCTACCTGGGTGCCGCTCCTCGGCACTTTGCGGCGGCCGGCTTCGTGTTTCTGACCAGGGCCTCTTCGCCACATCAAGATGAGGCATACGCCGTCCTGGAACTCCGTCCGACCGGTGCGCTCTCACCCGCCGACCGCTCCCTGCTGGAGGCGAACGATCCGGCGGCCGTCCAAGCCGCCCTCGCCGGCGGCGCGAGCGTCAACGCGCTCGATGACCGCGGCATGTCCCCGCTGCACCATGCGGTCGCGCGGCGCCGCCCGGACGTTGTGGCGGCACTGCTCGCCGCCGGGGCCGACCCGGCTCTGCAGGCCGCGGGCGGCAACGCCCCGCACTTCGCCGCCCTCGGCAGCGGCCGGACCGTCGAGCCCATCGCCGACCGCATCGAACACGACGGCCACTGGCGAATCCTCCGCATGCTGGTCGAAGCGGGAGCGCCGGTGAACGCGCCCAACCGGCGCGCCACGCGTCTGCTGGACCTGGCGATCAGGACCCGCCCCTACCCGCAGGAGGCGATCCGCATTCTGACCGAGCACGGCGCCCACACCATGCACTACGCGGAACACCGCCTCGCCACGCTCTTGCGGGACCTGCCCTATGAGTCAAGGGAGGACTTGGAGATCCGGGTGAACGAAGTGAGATTCCGGCTCGAGTCCGGCGCGAGCACCCAAGGCGCCCTGCACGCCTTGTTCGACCGCTACGGGTACTACGAGCACGAGGTGGATAGCGACATCCTCCTCGCCCTGGTGGAGGAGATCCTGCACCACGGCGGCCACGACACCCCCGACTGGAAAGGCCGTACCGCCCTGGATCTGGCCGAGTACTGGCTCGCCAAAGGCGAGCATCCCAACTACCAACCGGTCGTCGAGCGCCTCCGCACCTTCCACTCCCAACACACCGCCGCCGGCCCCGACGAGATCACGGCCGCCTTCCGCGCCGAACTGGCCAACGGCATCGGCACTCCCGCCAGGCCTCGCCCCTGACCCCGATCACCAGCCGGGCGCGGTCGTGGCGTCTGACCGACGGGGCTGCCGTGACTTGACCGGCGGGCGGTTTCATCCACCACGATCCGACCCCGACTATGGGGCCAAGAGGAACCTCGACGCCACCGTGACGGCGCTGTGTGGATGGGCATCCGCACCGACCACGAGATCCGGAAGAGTGCTGGCGGCTGCTGGTGCTGCAAGCCGTCCGTACCCGCCGTCTGATCCATGACCTGCGACGGTATGCCGCCCCGCTCCTGCGGGGCGGCGCAAAGTCGCCGCCGACTGCTTGAAGCCCGCTCAATGTCCGGGGACGTCAGCGGATTTCGGCGAGCCATTCCTCGAACGTGGGGCCGGCGAGGGTGGCGTGCGCGCTGGGCAGCAGCGCACCGTCGGCGTACAGTCCGGCGTCGGGGTCGTCGGGGTTGACGACCTCCTGAATCTGCACCTGCAGGCCGCGCCGGGCGGCGACCAGCCGGGCGGCGCCGGCCATGGTCTCCTCGCGCGGACCGGCGACTTCCGGGAACGGCGCCGTCGCCGAAGCCGTCGGCGCGGGGCCGGCGGCCATGGCGACCAGTTCGGCGGCGACGGTCCGCGCCGCGACCAGTTGGGTGCGCATCTTCGGCAGGTAGGCCACCTCGCCCTGGGTGCCCCACTGCAGGTAGAGCTCAACGAACTCGTTGAACTGCGCGGCGCGCAGGATCCGCACCGGTAGCGGCCCCGCAAGGGCCGCCTCCTCGTGTGCCAGCTTCGCCGCGTTGTAACCGGCTTTCGCGCCGTCGATCCCGATGATCGAAACGACCAGCATCCAGTGCACGCCGGCTCGCTGCCCGGCCTGGTGCAGGTTGCGGGCGGCCGAGGTGAAGAACGTCGTCGCCTCATCCTGGTCGGGCGACGGTGTGCTGGCCACGTCGATGATGACGTCCACTCCACGCAGCGCTTCCGCCAGCCCCTCACCGGTCACCACGTCGACGCCGGTCGAACGCGACATCGATACGACCTGATGCCCCTCGGCCCGCAGCAGCTCGACCACGTGCCGACCGACCCGACCGGTCGCACCGACCACCGCGAACTTCTTGGTCTCACCCATGAATACCGCCCTCTCAAGGTTCTTCCTCGCTGGCCTGTCACCGCACTGACGCGGCCCGGGCCACGAATGTGACAAGCACCCAGGCATTTCCCGAAAGTGCAGCGGTCCATCGAAAAACCTCGTCGGGCCAGGCGGCCTGGACCTCGGTGAACGTCAGCCGCGATCCCGTTCAACGCCCCGACAGGGGCACTTCCCCACAATGGTCTGGATGGTTTCGACCACTTCGTCGGCCTTCATGCAGAGCGTTGCACCGCCGGTGAGCGCCAGGCTCAGCGACACCGCAGCCCAGCCGACCGCGGGCCGCCACCGCGGACTCCGGGCCCTCGGCTCGGCCGCGGTGACGCAACCACCGAACGCGATGCGCTGCCTGACGGCCGCCCAGGACGCCGCCTCGTCATCGTCCAGCCCGCACCCCAGGACGAAGGCGACCAGCACATCGGGTGACTTTGGCGGTGTCGGCGGGGTCGACCAGGCGCTGCCATCGTCCTGACGGTCCTTGCCTGCGCGGACACCGACCCTGCCGTGCGCCAGCGCCAGGGCAGGCGGCGAGGCCGCGGGCGGTGTCCTCAGGGTTGGGGTCCCGGTTCGAGGTGTCCGTTCCTCGAACTGGTGGCGAGAACGCCGTCGTCGTCTCCGTCTTGCCGGTATGCCGACGCCTGCAGTTCGTACAGCTCGGCGTACAGCCCGCCTTGGGCCACGAGTTCGCGGTGGGTGCCGTGCTCGGTGACGCGGCCGGCGCCGGCCACTCCGGCCAGGGCGGCTGCGGCGATCTAGCCGACCTCGGCGGCGCGAACCAGGGTCGGCGCGCCGCCGGTGTAGATCTCCAGCTCTGGCCCGCCGCCCGGCAGGTCCGGGGCCAGGTGCCACTCCCACGGCTCGCCGATCGCGGCGGGCGCACCGTAGTCCCGCTTTCCCAGCTCCAGGCCGAGCGCGTACTTGGAGTCGATCCGGCAGCGGACCGCCTCGGCCGCCTGCCGGTCGGACAGATTGTGCAGGAATTACAGGACACTGACGGTGGCCAGCTGCGCAGGCGAGATACCCGCGCGCCCGTCACGCGGATACCAGGCGACGAAATCCTCATCGCTCCACAACCCGTCGAGGCGGTCACGGACCCACATTGCGGCGGCCCCCTTCGGATTGCTGGCGCGGGCCACCCGCGCGGTCAGCTCTGGGATCTCGACACCAGACCGGGGACGAACCGACACGTGACCACCTCGGGGGACATGAGAGTCATCATGAACCCGCGGTAGTTTGTCGGTCACTCATCGACCACCCCGTGAGACGCGCCGACGAGCCCCGAGATTCCCGACAGGGTCGCTCACTTGATCCAGAATTATCGGTGGGCAAGTTCCGGCCACTCCCGAACCCGGAATGGCCGACCGCCGTCTAGTAGACATGTCCCACCGATGCGGGATTTCATTTCGCAGGCGATCGAGCCCAGTGATCGAAAATGATCTGAGGAATCTCCATGTCCGGACGCACACGTATCTTTGCCGCCTCCACCGCCCTGGCGACCGGCCTGGTCGCGGGGTGCGACACAGGGTCGCAGTGCACCGTGGCCACGATCGCCGAAGCCTATGAGATCTATTCGCCGATCGTGTTTACTGTCCTTCCCGAGGTCCTGCCGAAGACGGTCCCCGGCCTGGCGGTCAATCTCGGCGTGTTCACCGTGGACACCCTCGCCAAGTACCTTATTGAACACAAGGTGAAGCCCAACAGGACCTGGCTCCTGATCGAGCAGGCCATTCAGGGGCAGCGGAAGACGACGGTGTTCGAGATCGGGACGGGCCGGGAACTCAAGGTCACCATGAACGTAAACGGGCAAGAGCTCCAGCGATTCGCCTTCTACGTGAAGGAGCGCCAGTTCAAGGTGGTCATTCCGGAGAACTCCATGACGCGGGTCTCGGTCACCGACACCTCGGCTGGCGACGGGGTCGCGCGACACGGAAAGGTGGACCAGAACCTGCACGGCACGCGCGACCTGGAGACGGCCAAGGTGTTCCGGCACGAGCTGGGCCAGGCCGATCCGCCCGAGGCCCGCGCGGGCGATATCCGGGCGAAGTCGTTCACTGGGTCGATGGACCTGGTGAACGGGGCCCAGGCCGCGCGGTTCACAGGGAAGGGTCGGCCGACCATCGCGGCCTGCCGGTCAATGCCAGGCGCGGCATGGTCGAACAAGTTCCAGGACTACGGCTCAAAAGACAAGTACCTCGTCTGGTGCATCAAGACCGGCTCGGGCCACTACGGCATGGCCACACCCGACACCAGCGACGGCAAGGGGGTCTTCTACCTGCTGTGGGTGCAACCTGGTCTTCCCGCACCGTCCGTCGCCCCCACGCCCAAGAAGGACGTCAAGATCTGCTGACCCCGCCCGCCGGCCCTCGGGCCGCCCTCGCGCTGTCCGCGCTCGTCATCGCGATAACCGCGCTGCACAACATCGCCGACACAGGCACGGTCCACCTCGCGCCCTGAATGACACAACGGAACGCAACCGCGTCGACCGGTGCCCGCACACCCGACCGGATGTCTTTCGTCGACCGCCTCAACGCCCGGCCTGCCGATGACTCTGACGTATCCGCGGATGAGGGATGGGATGGTTTCGGACATGGCCGCTACCCGCCGGAGCACATGACTCGACACGCATGGTGACAGGGTCATGGTTCGATACGGGCCACGCGGGCGGCCATGTTCGCTCGTCGTTCGCTCCGCGTCCCCGGTACGGGACGACACGCCGCGGCACCCGGCGGCACGGGAATCGGGCTAGACGTGCACAGGGCGGTATGGACTGACACTGAGAGCACTGATCTGACATGAGAGCAGCGGAGTCTTAATCTGCGGGTTCGGGGTTCAAGCCCCTGACGGCGCACCCCGCCTGATCAGCATATTCTCGGTTGCCTTGAGAGTGTTTCCGGCCAAATCGAACCGGCCTGAGCCTCATGTTCGCTCGTCGCCCCAGACCCGGAACGATCATGTTTCCGAACCCACGGGACGCCAATCACGCTGAGTGATACCCGGAATGATTTCTTGGGCTCCGGACGGGTTCCGGGGGCCATCAAGCGCCGCTGAGCGACGCACAGCACCGCAGGCCGGATGATCAGCCCGACACCGGCCGGGGCGGACGCCCCTCAACTCGTCCAGGTCCCGGGGCGCACCGGGGCCCCTTGCCACCGGGCCGCGCGGAGCACGACGGCCACGTAGACCAGCGTGGCCCTGGACTGACCGGCGCCCCCGAGGCCGTGCAGGCCGCCGGCGTGCCGGTCCGCGAGGGCCTGGTCATCGGCAGCCCCCGCAGCGGCTACGTCGTGTTCACCCGCACCGGCCGCACCTCGCCCTGGGGCACAGACGGGTGTGCGCACCTGGTCCTGGCGCCCGGAAGGCCGGAGTGCGGCGCGCACGCCGCGGTCGGCGAGCCGTGGGGGTGGCACCTGGCCCCGGCCCTGCAGCTAGGAACTCCTCCCGAATGCTCAGGAGGCTGAGGGGCGGGGATGGAAGAGGCGGAGGCAGAAGAAGCTTGCGCGGTCGTGGACGGGGTCGCGGGTGGGCTGGCGGGGGACGCGCAGGGGGTCCATGTGGATGCCCGTCGCAGCCTGGACGCGGCGGCGGTGGTGGTCGTGGACCTCGGTCAGGGCGGGGTGGGCGATGTGAGCGTTCAGGAGGATCTGGGCTCCCGGCATGCGCTCGGCTGTGTCCTGCCAGAGGTCGACGAGGGCCTCGCGCAGGTCGGCCGGTTGCTCCTCCAGGAGTTCGTCCAGCCACGTGTCGAAGGTGCGGTACCAGCGGAGCTGGACCTCCACCAGGAAGCCGTCGAAGCCGCCGAATTCGGCGACGACCTCGGGGTGCAGGGCCTGCGGGATCGTCGGACGGCGGGTGCGGGCGATCTCGTCCAGGACCGCGTGGACGAGCCGGTGGCGCCGGTGCGCCTGGTTCCACGACATTGCGAACACCTACCTCACGTCTGAAACATGCACTGTGTATGTTAGTATACTCCGTGTATGTCATCTGCCAGAAGCAGGCGCGAGCGCTACTCGGAGGAGACCAAGACCGCTCTGCTGGACGCGGCCACCCGGCGTTTCGCCGAGCACGGCTTTGCGGGGACGGCGCTGGAGGACGTCGCCGCCGACATCCAGGCGACCCGGGGCGCGGTGTACCACCACTTCGCGAACAAGACCGCGCTGTTCCAGGCCGTGTTCGAGCGTCTCGAAGCCGAGATGATCCGGAGGGTGACCGAGGCGATCGCGGGCGCGGACGACCCGTGGCGGGCGGCAATGGTGGCGCAGGAGTCGTTCCTCGACCAGTGCTGCGACCCGGTCTACGGGCGGCTCGTCTGGCAGGAGGCGCCCATCGCGCTCGGCTGGCAGCGCTGGAAGGAGTGCGAGGAGAAGTTCGCCTACGGCCTGATCGAGCAACTGGCCGTGGCGCTCATGGACGCCGGCGAGATCCCCCAGCTGCCCGTAGAGCCGATGGCGCGGGTCACCTTCAACATCCTCGGCGCCGCCGGGATGGCCCTCGCCGAGGCGGCCGAGGCCGACAAGCCCCGGGTCAAGGACGAGTACTCGGCGGTGATCGGCCGCCTCCTGGCGGGTCTGCGCCTTTAGACGTCATCTCAAGCGCCCGCCACGCAGCCGTCGATGCTCTGCGCGCTTGTCTGGAGCTACTCCTCGATATTGATGCGGGCTAAGCCGCTCGCGCCGCGCCCAGGGCAGAGTCCTTGCCGACTAGGCCCACTCCGCGTGCGCCGGGCCCCTCACCGGGGCGGCCATGCGGGCGCTCGTCGCGTTGCTGGGGCGGGCAACCATCTTAGGGGGCCAGCCGGTAGATATCGGCGAGAGATCTACTGGGAGGTCGGATGCGGGAGCGACCGGACTACGCGGCGTACGTGACGGAGCGGTCGCCGCGGCTGCTCAGGACGGCCTATCTGCTGTGCCGCGACTGGGCGCAGGCGGAGGACCTGCTGCAGACGGCGCTGGTCAAGGCGTGGCGGGCGTGGCGGCGGATCGAGGACAACCCCGATCCGTACGTGTACCGGGTCCTCGTCAACACGCATGCGTCGTGGGCGAAGCGGCATTGGCGCCGCGAGCGGCCCACAGAACGGCCGCCGGACAGCCCCGACCCGGCCGACGGCATCGGCGCCGCCGAGGACAAGGCGGTCCTGTGGTCTGCGCTCGGCCGGCTCCCGCACCGGCAGCGAGCCACGCTGGTGCTGCGCTTCTTCGAGGATCTGTCGGAGCCGCAGGTCGCCGCGGTGCTCGGCTGTTCGGTCGGGACCGTCAAGAGCCAGACCAGCAAGGCCCTCGCCAAGCTCCGGATCGATCCGGGTGTTCTGGCCGCCGCACCGCAGGGAGGGGAGTGACCGATGGCACTCGAACTGAAGGACCTGACCGAGGTCATGGAGGCCGGGAGCGCACGCGGCGTTCCGTCCCCGGATCTGCTGGACGGCGTCCGCCGCCGGGTCCGGCGCGGCAATCGGCTGCGCGCCGGCGCCGCGGCCTTCGGCGTGGTGCTGGTCGCGGGATCGGCTTTCGGGATCGTCCAGCAGGATGGAAACGCCCGCGGGCGGCATGCGCTGGGACCGGCGCCGACGATGACGGGGGTCGTCAACCAGGACTTCCCGGAGTCCGCGGGGCGAGACGGCATGCAGCCGCTGAAGGAGGTGCGGTTCTCAACGCTTCGGGCCAAGGGACGGTTCACCGTCACACCGACCGGGCCGTTCATGGGCGTCGCCCTCCGGTGCTCGGGTGACTTCATGGTCTACAAGGAGGTGAAGCCCGGCGTCTTCGACGGCGGCGGCTGCAGCAAGGGCTCGCCTGACGACAGCGCCACCTCGGTCTCCAAGGTCACACCGGGCGTGCCGATCACCATCGAGGTCGTGGCCGTCCCATTGCAGGACAGCAGCGAACAGGGCCCGAACACGTTGAGTTCGATGGCCGACGTCAACCGGTATCTGGGCAGCCACGGGCCGATGTCGGGGAACTGGAGCGTCCGGGTGTACAGCGGCCAGTGCAACTCCGACGCCTGCACCAAGTCGATACACCCGCCGACGCAGTCGAAGCGGCTTCCGGTGGCGGGGCTGAAGCGGCTGGCACGGGTGACCGGGACCGCCGACGGCAGCTCCCGGACGGTGCCGCTCAAGGAGCCGGGGAAGTCGATGCGGATGCGGGTGACGTGTGTGGACGGCGCGGCGGTGGCGGTCGCCCGGATCGGCGGGCGGACCAAGGTCGTCGACTGTGAGAGCGCCGAGTCCATGGGCATCGTCTGGGACCAGGAAGTCGAAGGCGGGACGAACGGGATCGAGATCGCCGTGCTGCCGGCGGAGGCGGGCAAGGTGCACGGCACCGTCGACGCCGCGCTGGCGAAGCTGATGAAAGGCGTGAAACCGGCGGGCAAGTGGACGCTGGAGGTCTACGCCCACTAAACCCGCAGCGCCACCGGGCCCCGACGGTGACCGTCAGGGCCCGGCAGCTTTTGCAGCGATATCAAGCCCGATTCCCACGCGATCAACAGCAGACTTCGGCCGGCCATTCCGTCTGAGTCCCAGTCGCCCCCAGCGGCCCGCGCACCCTCAACTGGTCCCCCACGTCGATCACGGGCGGCCCGCAAGGCACCCGCAACGCAGAGACCTCCAGCACCGATGCCGCCGTGCCATCAGCCTCGCAACCACCGACCTCTGGGCCGCCGGACGACTTCGCCTCCATCACCGGTTCCGGTTCGTGACATCGACCGCCGGATGTTGGAGACCGCTCCTGCCCGACAGCCGGCCCGCCGCAAGCCCGCCGCAAGCCCGCCACGCGACCGCGCCATCGCCCGCGCCCATGTGGACAAGCTGTTCACCGACGACGGCCGCGGGTGCGGAAAGGACCTTTGGCAAGAAGGTGCGGGAAATGTGTCGCTGGTTCATGATCATCGCTCATAGGGTCACGGCCATGACAACGGTGCTCTGCGTACCCCAGTGGCAAGGATCAAGCTCACCGAACGCCCGCCGGCTGATATCCGGCGCCCGGATCGCCGCGGAATCGATTCGGGCCGACGCCCGCGTGGTAGTGCCGGTGCTCGACGCCGGCGGCAAACGCGAAGCCGGCGTGCGCGGGCTTGATGTGCTCATCGAGAACCTGCGGCTCACCAGGGAAGCTCTGGCCGGCATTGACGACGCGGTGATCACGGTAGGCGGCGAGTGCGCAGTGGACCTGGCGCCGCTGTCGGCCGCCCGAGCCCGGTACGGCGCCCAGTTGACAGTGCTGTGGATCGACGCGCACCCGGACCTGTACACCCCGCAGACCCTGCCGTCCGGTTCATTCCACGGGATGATCCTGCGCACGCTGCTCGGCGAGGGTCCAGCACCGCTCATTCCGGAGCAGCCGTTGTCACCCGAGCAGGTGATAATCGCGGGGTTGAGGGCATTCGAGCCCGACGTGCGCGAGCAGATCGAGGGCTATATCGAGCAGTCAGGTATCCGTCGCCACGGCGTCAGCGACCTGGAGAAAGTCCTTGACGGTCTCACCGGGCCGGTCTACGTGCACATCGATCTCGACGTCCTCGATCCGCCCGAGTTCAGCGCCACCTGCTACCCCGAACCGGACGGAGTCAAGCCGCAACGGCTCATCGACCTGATCTCCCGGATCGACAACGTGGTCGGAGCCGCGATCACCGAGCACGCCCCGGCCGACGACGCCGGGATTCCTCGCGAGACCGAGGTGATCCGCCGGCTGGGCGCCGAATTGAAGGTGGGCAGATAGTCCTCCTAAACAAAAGGCCGGGGCTGCCGAGGTTGAAAGGCGTCCTTACGGAGGCTGGGCAGTGCGCCATCGTGCACGCCGCACGTTTCCGAGTTCGCGCCCTGCGGGTGTTCACAGCCTTTCCTGCGCCTCGGCCGCCGGCATCGAGTCGCCCACCGGCTGACAGCGGTGAACCCCATTGGGACGGCTCTGGTCGGTGGGCGCCGCGGATCGCCGCCGCCGGTGCTCGCCGAGTGCTTCGCGTTGTGCCGTTGTGAGCCGGTGGTCTGCGGCGATGGTGTAGGCGCCGGGCTCGACGGCCTGGACGGTGAGCGGGTCGCCGACCTCCGGATGCCGTTCGGTGCCGCGCAGGGCGCTGGTGACGCGGTCCGAATGCCATCCCAACGCGGCGGAGAGTTGTGCGACTGTGAGCGGCTCGCCGACGTGCACGAGTGCCGCGAGCAGGGTCAGCATGTCGCTGACGGCGGCTCGGCCGGGGACGCCGACCATGTCGGCGCTGATACGTGCGAAGAACCGGGCCATCTCATTGAGCCGGGCTCCCGCCGGTGTGGTGGCGCCGAAGATCTCGACTCCCCGTCGGGCCGTGTCCGCCCACAGGACGTTCTTGCGGGCGCTCGCCGTCCATGCCCGGAGCCAGACATCGCCCCCGACGACGTACCTTTCGCGGCGTTGCCGGGGAGCGCGCTCGCGTCGGACGACGTCCAGGCCTGCGAGGTAACCGATCGCCTTGGACACCGACGCCGGGCTGACCTGCAACTGCCGGACGAGGTCGGCGGAGCTCAGGGCGCCGGAATCGGTCGTGACCAGGTGCGCGAGCACTCGCGCGGCCATTCGGGGAAGTCCGATCTGCTCCATCAGCGCCGCGAAATCCTCCGCGAAAGCGCGGACCGCCTCAGAGTTACGTCTGTAGGTGTTCGTGGCGGCCGGGGCCCGTCGTCGCGCAGCCGGTCCGCGGCGGTGGGCACGCCGCTCGGTGGCCTGCTGGGCGTGATCCGCCCGGTAGCCTCCGGGTCCGCTGTTGCGAGCCACCTCACGGCTGACGGTAGAGGTCGGCCTGCCCAGCCGCCTGGCGATCTCGGCGTAGCCGAGCCCTTCCGCCAGCCACGACGCGATGCACCGACGCTCCTGTTCACTCAGCCTGCTTCCGGGCATCCGCGCAGTATCCATTCGCGACCATCACATTGCAACGGCCGAGCTTCCGATCGTTGCGATCAAGCACAGGCCATTGCAATCTTCTCCGCAAGAAAGCACTGTTCAGCGGCATGATCACCCAAGTGGGCAGATTGACGATCCAGGAAAGGAGACATAGCTTTCCTCACCTCTCAAGCCACCGTGAGGAGTCGGCATGACACAGCCCCGCCCCCGAACCGCCCCGACGGCCCCGTCGGCCATGGGCACCGGCCGTGACCTTCTTCAGCGGCTGCTCGATCGGGCGGTCGGTGAGGGCGGCGTTCCCGGCATCGTCATCGAGGTCCGCGACGACCACGGGCCGTGGTTCGGCACGGCGGGAGCGGCCGACACCGACACCGGGCGCGAACGCACCCCGCAAGAACGGTTCCGTATCGGGAGCGTCACCAAGACGTTCGTGGCCACGGTGATCCTGCAACTCGCGGCCGAGCGCAAGCTGAGCCTGGACGACACCGTGGACCAATGGCTGCCGGGAAGAGTCCAAGGGCACGGTCACCAGGGCGGGAAGACCAGCATCCGGCGACTGCTGAACCACACCAGCGGGATCTTCAGCTACACAGAGGACCCCGAAATGGTGAACCAATACGAGAGCCACACCCCCGAACTGCTCGTGGACATCGCCATGGCCCATCCGCCCGCCTTCGAACCGGGCGCAGACTGGGGTTACAGCAATACCAACTACATCCTCGCCGGCATGATCGCCGAACGGGTGACCGGTCAGGCCCTGGCCGACCGGATCGCCCAGCGGATCACCCGGCCGCTCGGCCTGGACGGGACATACCTGCCGAGCGGCACCGACCCGACGATCCAGGGGCCGCACCCTCGGCACTACACCAAGCTGATGAACCCCGCCCCCGACGCGGAGATCCACGACGCGACCGAACTGGACTCATCAATGTTCTGGGCGGCGGGCAGCATGATCTCCACGACCGGAGACCTCCACCGGTTCTTCCGCGCACTCCTGGACGGCCGGCTCCTGCCCCCCACGCAGCAAGAACAGATGTTCACCATGGTCCCGACCAAGAACTGGATCCCCGACACGACGTACGGGCTGGGCATCTCCTCGGTGACGCTGCCATGGGGCACCACGGTTTGGGGCATGGGCGGCGCCATCTTCGGCTCGTGGTCCTACACCTACGGCACCCGCGACGGCGAGCACATGCTCGTCATCGACGTCAACGGCGACTGGGCCAACGGTCCCTGGGACGACCCGATCAGCATCTTCACCGACGTCCTCCAAGCGGAATTCTGCCCACCGAAGACCACGCCATAAGGGCAGTACAGGCATCCGGAGCGGGCTTACAAGGACGCCGCGAAGGCTGACAACCCCTGATCAGCACCCGCCACCCGGTAGCGCATGGGCGCTTCCGGGTGACGCGTCATTCAAAACCACCTGGACGGAGACGGAGACCTTCTTCAGCGCCGCGACCTGGTCGGCCGTCAGCGTCGATGCGGTGGGCAGTGTGAACGGGCCGTTCGTACCCGTCCCGAAGACGCCGCAGTAGCCGAAGTCACCCGTGTGGTTGAACAGCAGGGAGTTCACCACGGACGCCGCGTTCCCCAGACCGCCGACCGCGCGCTGCGACGCCGAGGTCGACACGTGGTAGTGGGCCTCGACGAATGGAATGACGCTGTCCTTCAGGTTCGCGTCGGATACGGTTGCGCGCGTTTCGGGTCATAACCCGGTGGCGTGTACACGCCGAGGTGGTTGTGTCCGGCGGGCGTCTGCGACGTCGGCGCCGTGTACGTGATATCCGTCAAGGATCCGTGCCGGCTGTTAGGCGCCTGCCAGGACAGATCCTGGGTGCGGAACCTGGGGTCTGACGGCACATAGACCTGGCTGACCGGCTCGACCGATCCCTCGACACCGGTGCGTTTCACGTTCCACGGCGGGTTGCTCGGGTCGACCACCTCCGAGCACCCCACCTGCTTCGGGCCGGCGCAGTTGACGTAGAAGCCATAGCTGAACACCCCGGACGGCAGCGGCGTGGTGTAGGTCCACACATCTCCGTGCTTCGTCATGTCGACGACGGGCCAGTTCGCGGCGGTCGAGTTCGGATATGCCATAGGGACGTCGCCCGGCTGCCACTGCGACGGGACGCGACCCGGCGTCTGCACGACGTCGGTCTCCGAGCTTCCGGCCAGCGCGGAACGTCACCGTGTAGCCGGTCGATGCCTTGGCCGTGTGCTCGACCTGGGGTGACAGTACGGCGCCTGCCGCGCCGGACGGCGCAGACGGGCCCTCGACGGCGGCGGCCGCCGAGGTCGCCGTCAATGCCACGGCTCCTACGACGAGAGCGCCGAGGAATGTGCCGCGTAGTGGTCTCAGAGAGAACGCCCGGCCCGGACGGTCTGGGCGGCCGCGGGCGAAACGCGTTGATCCGCCTCTCATGAATCGGCCCCTGCCGAGGCGTTGTAGTACTGGCCGCCGCCGTAGCTCCCCGAGTAGGCGGAGCCTGCGTCGTGTGCCGGGATCACGATCCGGGCCACCCCGTCGCTTAGCGGCACCGGTGCGCCGTAGGCCTTGCCGTCGACCGAGAACTGGACCTTGCCGGTCGGCGCCTCGGGCTCCGCCGTGGCCGGCGTGACCTTGGCCTTCAGTATGACGCCTGCCCGGGTGGAGGTCGCCCGCACCGTGGTCGAGGTGGTGCGGAAGGCGACCTTGGTCATGAAGTCGCGCAGCGTTTTGCGCCAGAAGTACCAGGTGTGGCCGCCGTCGATCTTGAAGGTTTCGAAAGGTACCCCGGCCGCTGTCAGCCGCGACTGCTCGTCGGCCATGTTCGGCCCGGCCAGGCCGCCGACGTCCTGGTTGCCGACGGCGAGCTGCAGCCCGAGCAGTTTCTTGAGGTCGGGGTTGGCCAGGGCGGGGTTCCCCTGGGCCGGCAGCCCGCGGGGGGCTGACCAGATGCCGTAGTACCCGAACGCCGTGGTGTTGTCGAAGAGCATCACGTTCGCCCGCGTGCCGCCGCCGGAGGTGCCTGCGAAGGCCCGGCCGCTCGCGCTCGTGGTGACGTTGTACTTCTGCTGCATGAACGGGATCACCGCGTTGCGGACATCGGACGCATAGCCCGGTTCAGCCCCGTCGAGGTTCATGAAGTTCGTCATGGCGACCACCACCGGCTGCATCTTTCCGGCCGCGATGAGGTTGTCGATGATCTGGATCTGCCGGCCCTGCGTGGACCAGTCGACCTCCTGTTCCCCGCCGCCGCCGTGGCTGAGCACGAACAGGGGGTACGGTGTGGCGCGGTGCGGGTCGTACCCGTGCGGCAGGTAGACCGCGAGGTCGTGGCTTCCGACCGGGCTCGTCGAGAGCGCCGAGGGGTACGACACGTCCGTGAGCGTCCCCCTCCGGCCGGGCGGAGCATCGGCTTGCCACGAGTAGTCGGCGGTGCCGAACCGCGGGTCCGACGGCACGTAGACCTGGCTGCTGGTCTCGACCGAGCCGCGGGTGTTCCACGGCGGGTTCGACGGATCCGCCGCCGGAGTGCACCCGGTCAGGTCCGGCGCGGGCGCGTCGCAGTCGCGGTAGAGCCGGTAGCTGAACACACCTGACGGCAGTGGCGTGGTGTACGACCACACGCCGGTCGCCGGATCCTTGACCATGTCGGCCACCGGCCAGTTCGCGTTGGGTCCGACCGGCGACTGCAGCGGGACGTCGCCGGGCTTCCATTGATCCGGCGAGCGCGGGTTCGAGTTGGTCGGATCCGCGGCGATGTCAGAGGCCGATGAGAACGACCACTCGCCTTTGATCCGCATCCGTGTCGCGGACGGGTCGTAGATCCGGAAAGTGACCTTGTACCCCGTGGGCGCGGTGCCGGTGTGCACAACCTGCGGAGAGAGGTTCTTCGCCGGGCCATGTGGCGTACCGGCCGTGGCGGCCGAGACGACCGACATGGCCAGGCCGGTGGTCGCGAGGGTGATGAGAGCGGCCCGGTGGGAGATGCGCACTGGGTTGCCTTTCATGGTGATCAGGAACTGGTCGAGGCTGAGGCGTTGTAGTACTGGCCGCCGCCGTAGCTCGCCGCGTACGCGGAACCGGCATCACGCGCAGGGACGACGATCGTGGCCACGCCGTTGTGCAGCGGCCTCGGTGCGCCGTAGGCCTTGCCGTCTACCGAGAACTGGACCTTGCCCGTCGGACTCACCGGTTCCGCGGTCGCGGACGTGACCCGCGCGGTGAGCTGGACGCCGCCCGGCCGGTGCGTCGCGTGGACGGTCGTGGTCGTAGCCCGGAACGTGACCCTGGTCAGGAAGTCGCGCAGCGCGTTCCGCCAGTACGACCAGTTGTGCCCGCCGTTGATGTTGTAGGCCGCGAACGGCACACCCGCGGTCTTCAGCAGCGACTGCTCGGCCGCGGTGTTGCCCTGCGCCAGGCCGCCGAGGTCCTGGACGGCGACTCCGATGTGGAGCCCGAGCAGTTGCTTGAGCTGGGGGTTGGTCTCCTCGCCGGCGGTCGGAAGTCCGCGGGGCGCCGACCAGACGGCGTAGTGGCCGAACGATGTGGTGCGGTGGAACAGGATGTCCTGGACCACCGTCGCACCGCCCGAAAGTCCCGCCAGGGCGCGCCCACCGGCGCTCGTGTCGACGTTGTAGTGCTGCTGCGTGAACGGGATGATGTCGTCGAGAGTCTCAGCGGTCGTGGGGTTGTTGGGCATCACGACGACCATCGGCTGGACAAGGCCTCGGGAGATGAGGTTGTCCATGATGTTGTTCAGGTCCCCCTGGGTGCTCCAGTCCATCTCGTTGCCGCCGCCGCCGTGGATCAGGTAGAAGGTGGGGTACGGCGTCGCGCGGCGGGGGTCGTAACCCGGAGGCGTGTAGACGGAGAGGTAGTTCTTGTCCGCCGGATTCGCGTGGCCGGGCGAGCTGTAGGTGAGGTGGGCCAGCGTGCCGCGCTGGTGGGCGGGAGCCTCGGACTGCCAGGAGTAGTCGGTCGTGTGGAACTTCGGGTCCGACGGAACGTAGACCTGGCTGTCGGCCTCGACCGAGCCGCTGGTGTTCCACGGGGGGTTCGACGGGTCGGCCGCCGGGGTGCAGCCGGTCAGGGCCGGCGCAGCCGCGTCGCAGTCGCGGTAGAAGGCGTAGTTGAACACGCCTGAGGGCAGCGAGGTCGTGAACGACCACACGCCGGTCGCACCGTTCTTGACCATGTCGGTGACCGGCCAGTTCGCGGCCGAACCGGCGTTCGGGGAGGCCAGCGGGAAGTCCCCGACCCGCCAGGTATCGCCATATCGCGGGTTCGGGTTGGTCGGGTCCGCGGCGATGTCGGCGGCCGATGAGAACGACCACTCGCCTTTGATCCGCATCCGTGTCGCGGACGGGTCGTAGATCCGGAAGGTCACCTTGTACCCCGTGGGCGCGGTGCCGGTGTGCACGACCTGCGGAGAGAGGTTCTTCGCCGGGCCATGTGGCGTACCGGCCGTGGCGGTCGGCACGACCGCCACGATCAGGGTTGCCGCGACGGTGGCGGTCAGCGTGGCTCTGATGCCGGTGCGCATCCGTTTCCAGCCACGCCGTCTCGTTGGGTTCATCATTGCCTGCTTCCGGTTGACTCGCTGAGATAGCGGATGTGGTGGTCAGGGGGCACACGACACCGGCGGTTGCACGGCCACCACCTCAGGACGAGATGTTCTTCCAGAACGCCGTGTTGTGTTCGGCACTGAACTGGTTGGTGACCTGCGAACATGCGGCCGGCGGCCGGCCCGTGGCGGGCGACGTGTGGCAGGCGGACAGCGACATCATCGCGTCGGTCTCCGGGCGGTACGCCGGCCAGCTCGGGGTGTCGGCGCCGTTCGGGTCGCCGTACGCGACGAACCTGCCCCAGTAACGGATCATCTGGTTGGACAGCTCGAGCTGGTCATCGCTGTACGGCAGCGTCTGACCGAGGTAGTCCCAGATGTAACCGAGATCGTCGACGTGGGTGGCGCCGAACGGGAACTTCCGTGCCGCCTCACTCTTCTGCTGGATCAGGTAGATGGAGGCGAACTGCGGCGTGTCGCTCTCGGCGAACTCGTAGGCGTACGTGGGCACATACCGGGACAGCTGTCCGTAGAGGGACTGGCGGGTGTAGGACGCGGAGTCGCCCTGCACCTTGGTCCACGCGGCGTCCGGGGAGTCGAACTTCCCGACGGGATACTCGGCGAGCACCTTGTCGGCGTTGGCGCCGTACGTCGACTTCACGAGCGTCTGATACTGGTCCGCGGTAAGCGGCTTGCCCAGGTAGTCGTAGCTCTGGAACGTGAACAGCGCCCGCTCGTTGTTGACCTGGCCCAGCAGGACCGGAACGTGGTTGAACTTCCCCGACGGGACCGCGACCGCGGGGTCGGTCGGGAAGGCGGCACCACCGAGCGCGGGCCGTACGCCCGCCTTCTGCTGGGCGGCGAGGATGTCTGCCGCCGGCTTGCCGCGCAGGCACGCGAGCACGTCCGAGGCGCTCGAGCAGCCGACCGCCTGGACGAAGGCGAGGCTCGACTTGTCCCCGTCAGCCGTGGACTGCGTGCTGCAGCCGCCGCTCATGATGACCGCCCGGGAGAAGAGTCCCTTGGCGGTCGGCGAGGCCACCTGGTCGCAGACCGACGAGCCGCCGGCGGACTGACCGGCGATGGTGACGTCCCGCGGGTCCCCGCCGAAGCGCGCGATGTTGGCCTGCACCCAGCGCAGGGCCGCCTGCTGGTCGAGCAGCCCGAAGTTGCCGGAACCGTCGGCGCTCGCCTGCCGCAGTTGCGGCAGGCTCAAGAACCCGAGCGCGCCCAGCCGGTAGTTGATGGTGACGACGACCGCGTTCGCCTGCTGGACGAACTTGCGGGGGTCGGTGTCCTGGCCCGCACCGCCCGTGAAGCCGCCGCCGTGGATCCACACCAGTACCGGACGCCGGCCCTCCGTCTGGTGCGGCGCGTAGACGTTGAGCGACAGGCAGTCCTCGGTGAGAGTGGGGTTCTCATAGCCGGGATCCCAGCCGCTGCCCTGGACACAGCGGTGGCCGAACTGCGTGGCGTCGCGCACGCCGTCCCACCGTGCCGCCGGTTGAGGCGCGGCCCACCGCAGCTTGCCGGTCGGGTTCGCGGCGTACGGCATGCCGAGCCACGTGTCGTACCCGGTCTGGCTCCCGCCGCGTACCTTGCCGTTGGAGGTCTCCACCAGGGTCGATGCGGGCCGGGGCGAGTCCTCGGGCCGGGCCGCCGCGGCCACCGGGGAGATGAGCCCGATGCCGATCAGGGCCCCGATCGCGATGGCCGCGCCCGTACGTCGTCTCGTCCGTCTCATCGTTGCCTTCTTTCTGCTTGTCAGGCTTTTGGGGATGGACGGCGGTGTCAGCCGAGCCAGAAGGCGCAGTTGTGCTCTGCCGCGAACGAGGTGATCACCTGGCTGGCTCCACCGGAGCGGAGCTGCATCACCTTCTGGTCGGCGCCGTAGGTCGGCCACGCAGGGGCACCTCGGTAGTTCGGGTCTCCGCTCCGCGCGAAGGCACCCCAGTAGCGCATCATCTGGTCTGAGAGCCGCTCCTCTTCCGTGGTGAGCGGCCGCTCGCCCAAGGTGAAGTCGAAGAGGTACGCGAGCTCGGCGCTGTGCCCGTTCGACATGTCCTCGCCGGGCACGCGGAACCCGTAGAGCGTCGGCGAGGTCGGGTCGTTGAACTCGTAGCGGTAGGTCGGCACCTTGGCCGTGGTCGCGCGGGCGGTCAGCTCGACGTTGCATGCGTTGCCCGCATCGGTGTGCACCTGCGTGATGGCGTCGTACGGGCTCTTGAACCTGCTCAGGGGATACAGTTCGAGGACGCGTTTCGCCTTGTCGCCGTACGTCTTGTCGACCAGCTCGACGTAGCCCTGCGCGGTGATCCCGGCAAGAGCGGTGTCCAGGAGGCGGTTCTCGGAGTACGTGCTGCCGGTCATGACGGGGACCGCGTTCCAGGTGCCCTGGGTGATCGCGTCCTTAGGCGACTTCGGGAGCAGCGCGCCGCCGACCTTGGGGCCGCCGAGATAGTTGGCCTGGTTGGCGACGAGCGTCCCGGGCCACGCCTTGCGGAGGCAGCTCACGACCGTCGCCCGGTCGCTGCATCCCACGGATTCGGCGAACTTCAGACCGCTCTGCTCGCCGGCCGACAGTGAGTTCCGATCGCTCATGCACGCCGAGCTCTCCACGATCGCCTTCGCGAACAGGCCCCGCGCCGACGGCATCGCCAACATGTTGCAGACGCCCCCACCGCCCGCGGACTGGCCATAGATCGTGACGTTCTTCGGGTCGCCCCCGAACTCGGCGATGTTGTCCCGTACCCACCGGAGAGAGGCCTGCTGGTCCATTGCCCCGTAGTTGCCGGACCCGCCAGGTGTGACGGCGCTGAGGGCCGGGTGCGCGAGGAAGCCGAGCGCACCCAGGCGGTAGTTGATCGAGATGATGATGGTGCCGGTCTTGTCGGCCATCGTGCCGCCGCCGTAGATGACGCCGGTGCCCTGCGTGTTGCCGCCGCCGTGGAACCACACCATGACGGGCAGCCGCGCGCTCTTGGCCACGTGGCTCGGCCGGTACAGGTCCAGGTAGAGGCAGTCCTCACTCGTGGCCTGCTCCTCACGGACCCCGCTGGGCTGGAACTGCAGGCACGCCGGTGACTGCCGGCCGGCCGGGTGGATGCCGTCCCAGGACGCGGGCGCGGCCGGAGGCGCGAACCGCAACTCGCGCACCGGGGGCGCCGCGTACGGCAGGCCGAGGAACTCGTCGAACTTCGGCTTCGCGACGCCACGGACGAGCCCGCTCTGGGTACGGGCGACCGGGTCGCCTCCACGGGCGTCCCCGGTCGCACGGGCTGTGGCGCCCGAGGCGCCGATCGTCAGGATGGAGACGAGCGCGGCCGCCGCGATCGCGGCCAGGCGTCGCTTGAAGACACGTCTTGTCGGTGACACGTGAAACTCCCTGGCGGAGGGCCGCGCGGCTTTCCGAGACCCGTGACGTGCATGCGGCGAACCCCCGTTTGGGTGGTGTGCCTTCGGCGCAGGACTCGAGGGTGGCGCGGCGAGATGACGGAGCCGGTCCGGCGCCCGCAAGCGCGTCGCGCCGACGGACCCCGGGTGTGATGGGGAGGGCCAAGGCGCAGCGACGAGCCGAGGCGTTGGTGAACCGTTGTCGTGCCGCTGGTCCGGGTCGAGCGGCAGGTGGAGCCGGGTGCCGCGCGACACCCGTATTGATCAGCAGGTCTGGTGCGCAAAGCGTAAGGAGGATATTTCCGTTGTGTCAATGGCCGAATGCGTCGAGATCACGCGCCATTTACGTAAGAAATTTTACGTATCTTGGTTCTTGGTGATGGCCACTGATCCGAAGTCCTCGACGAGCCCGAAGGTCAACGCGACCCCGCCGAGCGCCTCGGCGTGCACCCCGCAGCCCGCCGTCGTCACGACGAGATCGTGCAGGGCGGCGGGCTCGCTGTAGCGCTCCAGCGCCTCCCGGATGCCGCGCAGCGCGGGCCCGCCGAGGGAGCCGAGCGCGCCGCCGACGATGATCGCGTCCGGGTTCAGCGCCGTCACCAGCGTGGACAGCGCCCGGCCGATGGTCCGGCCGGTGTCGGCGAGCAGGGCCCGCGTCCCGCGATCGCCGGCGTTCGCCAGGCGCACCAGGTCGGTGAAGCCGAGCGATACGCCCGGGTGGGCCGGTTGCAGCGCCCGGATCAGAGCCGCGCTCGACGCGACGGTCTCCAGGCAACCGCGGTTGCCGCAGATGCAGACGTCACCGTCGTCGACCACGCGGATGTGCCCGATGTTGCCGGCGTAGCCGCGCCCACGGTACAGACGTCCGCCCAGGATCAGGCCGGCGCCGACGCCGTGTGAGATCTTGACGTAAATAAAGGTGCCGAAGGGCGTTCCGGCCCCGAAGGCGGCCTCACCGACGGCCCCGAGATCGGCGTCGTTGAGGATCCGTACCTGGTCGGTGTACGCGTCGAGGCCCAGGAACTCCAGCGGGTCGAGGTCTCCGAACCGGGCCGCGAAAGGTCGTCCGGTCATGCCGACCGGCGAGGGAAGACCGACCGTGGCCCCGATGACACCGCCGGCGTTGCCCGTCGCGCCCACCTCGGCCGCGGCCGCCACCTCCGCGATGAGCCCGCCGGCCTCGTCCAGAGCCTGCTCGACGGCGAGCCGCTGCTCGAAGGTCGCGACGCGTTCCTGGACCACGTGGCCGGACGCGTCGGCCACGACGGTGCGGACGTGGGTGTGGCCGATGTCCACGCTCAGGACCAGGCCCTGTGGCGGTGTCACCGCGAGCAGTTGCGACGGCCGCCCCTTGCGCGTGTGCGATGAGCCCTTCCCGGCTTCCCTGATGGCGCTGGTCTCCAGCAACTCGGCCACGATGCTCGCGATCGTCGGCCGCGACAGACCCGTGGCGCGCGCCAGATCGGCGCGGCTGGCCGGCCCGCGCTCGCGCAGCAGACGGAGAATGTGCAGCCGGTGAAGCTCACGCACAGCGTCACCACCACGACGTCTCGTGACCATGCGGCCTATCGTACATTTCCGTCAACACAATTTACTGAATTACGGCTGGGGTTACGCTATCGGCGTCCGCCGGACCCCTGGGCACCATTGCCGCCTCACCGCTGATCTCCTCCAGGGCGCGCCCGCCGCCGGTCTCGGGCACGACCTTCCACACGAACAGCAGGGCAAGGATGCCGACCGCGGCGAACAGGAAGAAGCACGGGGCGGGGTCGCTCTCCAGCAGGCTGGGAAAGGACTGGCTGACCGTGAAGTTGGCCAGCCAGCCGAGCATGAGCACCGTCCCGACCGCGGACCCGCGGATCGAGGACGGGAAGAGCTCGGAGACCACCACCCGTACGCAGGCACCCCACGTGGCCGCGAAGGAGGCGAGAAAGACGATCATGCAGGCGAGGGTCGTCCACGCCGTCGCGGCGGACGGTGAGGCGAGTGCGGTGAACGTGCCCAGGAACGCCATGGCCGTCCCCATGGCCACGGCACCGGCCATGAGCATCGGACGTCTGCCGACCCGGTCCACGAGCGCCAGGCCGATGAGAGTGAAGGTGATGTTGGCGGTGCCGACCGCGAGGTTCGCGGCGACCGCGGCATCGTCCCCGAACCCGGCGCGCACGAGGGTCGAGGGCGCGAAGTAGATGATGGCGTTCGTCCCCACGAACTGCGCCAGGACGGCCAGGCCCGCCGCGCTGACGAGGGCGCGCCGGGTCCGCCGCCCGGTCATCACCCGCAGCACCGACAGCGTGCTGAGAGCGGCGGCGTCGGTCCGTACGGCGGCGGCGATCTCCGCCAGCTCCGCGTCGGCGTCGGCGCCGCGACCGAGCCGGGTCAGGGAGTCCCGGGCCTGGCCGGTCCGTCCACGGAGCAGCAGCCAGCGCGGTGTCTCGGGCAGGAGCACCGCGCCGAGGCTCAGCACCAGGGCCGGGACGATGGACAGGCCGAACATCCAGCGCCAGGCGCCGTACGGCTGCAACCCGTATCCCACGGCGAAGGACAGCATGATGCCGAGCACCACCATGAGCTGTCCGAGCCCCCCGACGGCTCCACGGTGGCGTGTCGGCGCCACCTCCACCAGGTACACCGACACCACGGAGGCGCTGGCACCGACCCCGAGCCCCATGACGAACCGGAAGGCGACCAGCGTCCACGGCCCAGCAGACAGACATGCGCCGAGACCCCCCACGACGAAGACCACTCCGGTGCCGGAGATGACGGCGCGGCGGCCCCACCGGTCGGCGAGACGGCCCGCCACGCAAACGCCCGCGGCCGCGCCGAGGAGCAGTGAGCTGACCAGGAAGCCCTGCAGACCCGTGCCCATCGCCCACTGCTTCTTGATCGACAGCATGGCGACGCCGATCACCCCGGTGTCGTAGCCGAACAGCAACTCGGCGAGCGCGCCGAAGGCATAGACGGCCACCGGCGGGCGAGCCGGGGAGCGGCGGGTGGCGGACACGCGGCCTCCTTGCCGGCGAGGCAGGGGAAAACCAGGTCCTGGGACCGTACGAGCCTCGGACCTGCGGATGTACTTGTATCGCTCGCCGTACGCGGCACGCAATGGGTGGCCGCTTCCTCCCGGAGGACGACGGTCGCTCCCCTCGGCGACTCTGGCCTCGGCGGTCACCGAGGCGAACGACCCCAGGACCGTGTACGTCGACACCACGGGCTGGATGTCGGCGGACGCGGGCGGCAACGCCGACGACGTCCACCCGGCCGTCGAGCCCCACGCGAGGGCGGCGGCACTGCTGACCGGTTTCATCGCGAACACGACCGGCTGGGCGCCGGACCCGGTCACCGTTCCCATCGCCGATCGGGTCGGCCGATCCCGGCCCCGGATCCGCTCGGCCGAAGCCGGTCGGCAAGCCGATGCTGCGTTTGCGGCCGACGATCTTCTTGGCGGCGTCGATGCTCTGGTCGCAGGCCGGGACGTTGCCGGAGGTCTTGACGCTCTGGGCGTCGATCACGCCGCCCGAGGGCTCGGCGGCGCGGCCCTCCTGCACGCGCACCAGGCGGTGCAGCAGCCCGGAGATCCGCGTGAAGATCTCTTCGTCGCGCCAGAGGCGGAGTAGCCGTACACCGTTTGCCAGGGCGGGTAGTCGTGCGGCAGGTAGCGCCAGGGGATGCCGGTGCGATCGACGTAAAGGATCGCGACATACAGGTCAGACCGCTGTGGCCGCCTGCAAAACCAGACTCGGACACTCACTTTGGGATGAGACAGAAGAACTGTCATACGTATGGCTCCCGAAGTCCCGCTCTTACCCCAGTTGTCTCAGCCGACTCCTGCGTTGCTCTCTGAGCAAGGTCACAGCACGCGAGAATCGCCGCCTATCGCCACACGCGTGGGGCACTGCGCCGGTACTCTCATAAAGGTCGGCTCTCGGAGCCGGCCGTCTGGACGCCGGGTTCAGGCGGAACAAAGGAGATGAGCGGAAATGCAACACCACGACGGCTGGCGTACCTGGGCGATCGGCCTGGCCTTCGCCGTCGGCTCCATGCTGGTCCCGTCGATCAGCAACGCATTGCTGGTGGGAATCTCACCCCTGGCGACGAGCCCCACCTTCATCGCGACACATGGGCTGGTACTGGCCGCCATAGGAGCGATCCCCGACCGAACGCTGCCGACCGACGTGGCGGCCGGGTCGGGGAAGGCGGACCGCGAGGCGTGGCTACTGATCGTGCGCGTGGCGGTGGGATCGGTCGTGAGTGTGTACGGCTCGCTGTTCGCACTCAACGCAATCGGGCTGGGGCGCCTGGCGGGCCTGACCGCTGGGGCGACTCTGCTCTTCGGCCTGAGAGAGCTGCGGTCGGGCTGGGGAAGCCGCTGGGTACTGATCCAGTGCGTCTCCCGTGTTGTCAGCGGGCTGGGCATCTGCTTGATCACCCATCCGTGGCAATCCGATCCCACACAGCTCACCGGGGCCCTGCTCGCGCTCGTCAGCGCGGCATGCACGCTCAACTTCACCGCGTGCATGAACCGGCTGACGAAGAAGCGGATGGCTCAGGCAGGGAGTGCGAAGGCGTCCGTCTTGGCGCTCCCGGTGCTTGTGGCGGTGGCATTCTGGTTCGAGGGCACAAACTGGCTGACTACCCCGAGCGTCATCGTCAAAAGCACCATCGCCGGCGCCCTGGCCGGCTTGACGACATCGATGGTGATCGCAACGATCAAGCGGTTCACTCCCGCGGCACAGGGGGTCGTGTTCACCCTGAGAACCCCGATCTCGGCCACGGTCGGAGCCGTTGGTGTCGCACTGGGGTTGCTGCCCGTCGCGCAGCGGCCCACCTGGACGGCGGCGGCCGGCATCTGCGTCGTGTTCCTGGCGGCGCTGGTCGCCGCCAGGAACGGCGAGGCCCCCGGGCGCTACCAACTCAACCGGTAGCGGGGAGAAGAACGCTTCTTCTCATAAGTTGCCAAAGACATTCGACCTGCGAAAACCCGGGTCGGGCGTCGCGAGAGGAGGGCCCGGCTGCCGCCGGGCCCTCTTTCCCATGTTCGGCGAAGGTGGTGCCGGGCCAGTAGATGAGCTCGGTCTTGAGCGTGGGCCACGGGTTCTCCGCCAGGGCGTCGTCGAAGCTGTCGCCGGTCGAGCCTGTCGAGGGGGCGATGCCGGCGTCGGCGAGGCGTTGGGGAACCGGACGAGCGAACACGCACTTCCCGCGTGTGTCCGCTACGACGCCTGCACCTGCTCGTGGGCGAGCAGGTGCAGATGTGTTATGGCCATGTTGATCGCGGAAGCCATCGGCGTGACGTCGCGGGAGGTCTGCGCCAACAGGTAGCCGCCCTGGACAGCCGCCACGAACCCCGTGGCAAGTTGGGCCACGTCGGCGTCCTGGGGAATGACGCCTTCCCGTTGAAACCGGTGAAGGAGATCTTCGAAGAGTTCTTGCCAGGCCATGAAAAGGTCGTGGAGCTTTCTGCGCGCGACCGAGTCCTGATCGGAAACCTCGTTCGCCAGAGAGCCCAAAGGGCACCCGTACCGGCCCTCTTGCAAGGCGTTGCGCTCGATAAGTGCATCTCGCCAACGTCGCAGGCCCGCGAACGTCCTCACCTTCTCCAGGCGTTCTCGCTCACCGGTTATCGTTCGCTCGCCCACAAACTCGATCACTGCCCTTACCAGCGCCGGCTTGTCTTCAAAGTGTCGGTACAGCTGCGATTTACTGACTTTGCTCGCTGAGACGACATCGTCCAAAGTCGTTCCGCCGACTCCTCGCACGCGCATCAGATCGGCGGCGGTGGCGACGATTCGGGACCTCGTCTTCGCGCCACGCGCCGTCAACCGCGCGGCTGCGGCCGTCTGCGAGCTCTCGTCCACACCGTCATGGTACTGACGGGACCGCCGCACGAACCGTGTCAAGGCATAAGCGCCGGCAGTGGCACTGGGGAAGGTGGATATGGAGCCATCTAGGCACATCTGGACGATTTCGTCTCGATTGGTCAGTGATCGGTGTCCCTTGAGAGGTTCCCTCCACCACGTGTGCGTTCTCTCCTCGCAGGTGTAGCTGCATCTGCGATCTCACGGCCGGGTGCTCGCTGCTTGCCGGGCAGTATGACCCCGTACTAGTCTGGACGACTTCGTCCAGTTACCAACGGACTGCGCAGGCCGCGCAGGCAGAGACCGGATACCGAGAGGGGCTGCATGAAGGCGATCGTGGTGACGGATCAGGCCGCGGGAACGGCAGGCATGACGCTGGCCGAGCGTCCCGAGCCAGAGCCTGCGGGGAACGACGTGCTCGTTGAGGTTCACGCGTCGGGATTCACCCCGGGTGAGCTGTCGTGGCCATCGAGCTGGACGGATCGCCTCGGCCGTGACCGGACGCCGTCGATCCCCGGGCACGAGCTGGCCGGTGTGGTCAGCGCCCTCGGGTACGGAACGACGGGGCTGTCGGTGGGACAGCGGGTGTTCGGACTCACCGACTGGACTCGCGACGGCACCCTCGCGGAGTACGCGGCCGTCGAGGCGCGCAACCTCGCGCCGCTGCCGGGCGACGTCGACTTCACGGTGGGCGCGAGTCTGCCGATCTCGGGTCTGACCGCATGGCAGGGACTGTTCGAGCACGGCCGTCTTCGGCCGGGCCAGAGCGTGCTTGTGCACGGTGCGGCCGGCGGTGTCGGATCGATGGTCACCCAGCTCGCATGTGAGATCGGTGCCTACGTCATCGGTACCGGACGCGCTGCCGACCGTCAGGCGGCACTCGACTTCGGCGCGAAGGAGTTCGTCGATCTTGCGAACGACGCACTGGAAGACGTCGGCGGAGTCGATCTGGTGTTCGACGTGATCGGCGGTGACATCGAGAGGCGGTCGGCAGGGCTGGTTCGAGCCGGAGGAACGCTGGTGACGATCGCCGGCCCGCCGGAGGCGCGGCCCGCGGACGGCCTGGCGATCGACTTCGTTGTCGTGTCCGATCGCGCCCAACTGAGTGAGGTTGTCCAGCGGGTGCGGGACGGACGTCTGCGGACGGTCATCGGCAGCGTCGCGCCCCTCGATGATGCCGTTGCGGCGTTCAATCCGACCGAGCGGGTCAAGGGAAAGACGATCATCCGCGTTCGCCCGTAAGGACTTGGCACCCCTAAGCACGAGTCGATGGCTGGGGCCTTCGCACGACTACCGCAACCATCGGGTGGCGACAGAACTCGTCGCTCGCGTGTCGGATGAGATCCGCGAGAGCGGGTACCCCAGCACGAACCGCCGGGGGCCACAACGAGCAACTCACCGCGTTCGAGCACGACATGACGACGTAGCCGTCCGGCGTTCAGACGTGGTTCGAGCCGGTCCGGCGAGTCCGGGATGGTCGGCTGCGGACGGACATCGGCACCCTCGCGGCCCTCGACGATGTCGTCGCCGCCTTAGGGCTATCAAGGGCAAGACGATCATCCGGTTCGTCCATGAGGACGCGAACACAACGGATATCCCTGTTACGTCGTAACGCGGGTAGGCGAAGACTGTCAAAGAGGGATTCATATGAGAGCGATCGTGGTGACGGACCAGGCCGCGGGAACGGCTGGGATGATGCTGGCGGAGCGGCCCGAGCCGGACGCGGCACGGCTCGCCAGTCTTGAGGGCGCCAACTACGGCGATGTCGTCGTTGAAGTTCATGCGTCGGGATTCACCGGGAATGAGCTGGAGTGGCCCTCGACCTGGATCGATCGCCTCGGCCGCGACCGGACGCCGTCGATCCCCGGCCACGAGGTGGCCGGCGTGGTCACCGCCCTCAGCTACGGAGCAGCAGGGCTGTCCGTGGGACAACGGGTGTTCGGACTCACGGACTGGACCCGGGACGGCACGCTGGCGGAGTATGTCGTCGTCGAGGCACGCAACCTCGCGCCGCTGCCGGGCGACGTCGACTTCACAGTGGGCGCGAGCATCGCCATGACGGGCCTGACCGCATGGCAAGGTCTGTTCGAGCACGGCCACCTCCGGGCCGGCCAGAGCGTCCTTGTGCACGGTGCGGCCGGCGCCGTCGGTTCTATGGCGACACAACTCGCACGTGAGGCCGGCGCCCACGTCATCGGCACCGGACGCGCCTCCCACCGTCAGACGGCACTCGACTTCGGTGCGAAGGAGTTCGTCGACCTTGAGAACGACGCGCTGGAAGACGTCGGCAGAGTCGATCTGGTGTTCGATGTCTTCGGCGGTGACATCGGAAAGCGGTCCGCGGGTCTGGTTCGAGCCGGCGGAACACTGGTGACCATCGCCGGTCCGCCCGAAGTACGGCCGGCCGACGGTCTGGCGGTCGACTTCGTTGTCGTGTCCGATCGCGCCCAACTGGGTGAGATCGCCCGGCGGGTGAGGGACGGACGGCTACGGACGAACATCGGCCAAGTCGCGACCCTCGACGATGCCGTCGCCGCCTTCAACACGACCGAGCGGATCAATGGGAAAACGATCATCCGCATTCGTCGGTGAGGACTCAGGGACTGCGACCGTCCTTCCCCACTTGCGGATCAGCGTCAGCCGCGCGGCCACGTCAGTTAATCACCGTCCTCACGGTGGTCCACAGGTAGACCCCTTGTGATGTGCCAGTACCAGCCGTCCACACCAGCCCGTGCAGGGATGCGCTGCCGGGGGCATGACGACGGGCTCACGCTGGATGCGCCTTCGCCCCCAACTCGGGCTCCTCCGCGCCATCCGAAGAATCAGCGTCTTGATCGAAACATCGGTCGATGGTCGCCCTGACCTGACCGAGCCATTGAGCAATGCAAACGACGCCCTCCGGGGATTCCTACCTCCGGATCGGCCGACTGCCGGCCTGCTGATCTGGTGTCACGCCACTTCAGTGGGCCTTGGCATGTCAAAGGAGAGGGCGGGATACCCTGCCTGCGGTGCCTCGAACCGCGTGACCGGAGGAGTCGATGCTGGGATGACGGCAGGGCGACCGATGCCCACACAGGACGACGTGCTCCGGTACTTCAACACGCTGTCGAACTGGGGACGGTGGGGCGACGACGACGAACTCGGCACTCTGAACCACATCACCGACGACGTCCGGCTGGCGGCGGCGCGGGCCGTGCGCCACGGCAGGAGCGTGTCGTGCGCGTGGGAGATTGCCGTGCCGGAGGAGATGGAGCGGTCGACGACGACGTGCCCGTGCGCCGCCGACATGCCAGGTGCCGAGAACATGCCGCTGCCCGGATTCCGCAACGACCGGCACTGGGGCTTCTCGAACGAGCGGCTCGGCATCCTCTTCCACGGCAACACCATCACCCACGTCGACTCGCCGTGCCACATCTTCTGGGACGGCACGATGTACAACGGGCGGTCGCACTCGTTGGTCGACACCGCAACGGGATCGGCGTGGGCGGCCGTCACGGCGGCGGCGAACGGGATCATCACGCGTGGCGTCCTGCTGGACATTGCGAAGGTCCGCGATGTGCCGTGGTTGGAACCGGGGCAGGGTGTGCATCCCGACGATCTGGAGGAGGCCGAGCGTCGCCAGGGTGTGCGGGTGCGATCCGGCGATGCGGTACTCCTGCGGACCGGCTATGGCCGCGTCCGGCACGAGGCCGGTGCGACCAGCGGTTTCACGCAGGCCGGCTGGCACGCGTCCTGCCTGCCGTGGCTGCATGAACGGGGGGTCGCGCTGATCGGCGCTGACACCCCCCAGGACGTTCAGCCGTCGGGGTACGAAGACCTGGCGATGCCGGTTCACACCGTGGGCCTCGTCGCGATGGGTCTGTGGCTGCTCGACAACTGCGACCTGGAGGTGTGCGCGACGACGGCCGCCGAGTTGGGCCAGTGGGACTTCCAGTTCGCGGTCGCGCCGGTCCGCTTCGCCGGTACGTCCGGCAGCCCGGTCAACCCGATCGCCACATTCTGACCGCGGGACTCGCACCACCGGGAGGATCTGCTCGGTGCTGAGTGAGCGTTAGGCTGCGTGCTCACGCCCGGGTCGCCGCTCAGGCCGCGCCCGCAGACCAGCGTTGATCAGCAGCCGCACGGCAATTATGGCCGAGGCCATGGCGAGGGATGTCCAGGACGGCTGGCCCGCCAGGCGGATGAGGCCGGCAGCCAGAAGGAAGTCCATCAGCACCGCCACGGTGGGCCGCATACGTTGGATCCGGGCGGCGACACATGCTGCGCTGATCAGCCCAAACGCGGTAACGAGAAGGGCGGCTTGCCCCAGTAGCGCATTCACGGCGCGGTAGCCGGAGGAGAGGAACTGTCTCCCGCGGAAAGTCGCTCGACCTCCTGGCGCTCCTGATTGATTTCCCTGCCGAGGATGTAGTTGAGCGCGGTGCGGATAGCGGCGATCGCGGCCAACTGGCCGATCTCGGTGAAGGACGGGGCGATTGCGGTGCGCAGGATGTCCCCGGCAAGCTGGAATTCGAGACCGAGCGCGAGAAACAGGCCCAGGGTCAGCCGGATCCGGTTGAAGCCATAGCCGGCTCGCTCAGGCGCTCCCGGGCGGTGCAGCCGAACCACGCCATACGCGATGAAACGCACGAACGTCCAAGCCGCTCCGGTGAAGATGATCAGAGCACCCGCGAACTCCACCAGTCGCACAGCCAGGTCAACGACCTCGCGCAAGGTTGATTCCGGCAGAAGATCCCAGCCCATGCCCGGGAGCGTACGCCCCCTTTCGTCGCCTCCTGGCGCACCTGTAGATCCGCGGTGTGTTCGCCGATCTGTCGCTGGGGTCCAGCATCCTGATGTCATCGGGGCTTTCGGGCGTATGGAGCTCAGGTTGACGCCGGCCCGGGTCTATCGGCCGGGCCAGCAAACCGGACAGCGCCACCGCCTGCCGGGTCTGCCGCGTTACGACGCCGCGTCAGGCCCCCGTTGAGGGGCTGTCGCTCTAGGCCGTCCTGCGCGGCCGCGGCGGTCTCGCCGCGCTCAACGAAGCGGCGCTCCCGTTCCCTTCGGGTCGGGGTAATCGGGGTCTGCCCGGACGCAGGACCGCCAGCGGTTCCTCATCGTCGGGGTGCGGCTCGGCGCGGTAGCCGGCCTCGGTCACGCGGGGCCCGGTTACATCTGGCAGGCGGTCCGCGAGGTCTGCCACACCGTCATCCGCGATATCGGCAACCAACTGCGTGACGGCGCCCTCGTTTCCTGGCTCGAAAGCGAAGGAATTGTTTTGGCTAGGGCTTGAGCGGCGCTCGTCCACGAGCCGGAGCCGCCCGCAGCGACACCCGGTCATTTGTTGTGTGACGTGCTGGGCCTGCCACGGCGTCTGAGGTGTAGGAAGGCGAACGACGACGTTTTGGGAAGGCCGATGGTCAAGGAACCGGATGGGTTTCAAGAGTTCGCCGTTGTGCGAGGTCCCGGCCTCTTCCGCACCGCGTGGTTGCTGTGCGGCGACTGGCATCTGGCGGAAGACCTGGTGCAGACGACATTGGGCAAGCTGTACGCGTCCTGGCGGAAGGTTCAGCGCGCGGACAGTCCGGAGGCGTACGCGCGGACGGTGTTGACACGCACCTATCTGTCCCACATGCGCAAGCGCAGCAGCCGCGAGGCACCGAGGGAACGGCTGCCGGACGCGGCCGGACCCGAGGTCGACCACGCCCTGAGGGTGACGCTGCTGACCGCGCTGGCGAGCCTGCAGCCGCAGGACCGCGCAGTGCTGATCCTCCGCTACTGGGACGACCAGAGCGTGGCCGACGTGGCGAAGGCGATGCGGTTGAGCAGCGGGGCCGTCCGCAACCGGAGCATGCGTGCGATGGACCGGCTCCGCGAGGTGCTCGGGGACGAACTGGTGCTGCTCGCACGATGACGAAGAGAACCGAGGGAACGAACATGGAAAAGGAACTGGCCGAGGCACTGCGCCGGACGGCCGAGTCGGTCGCCCCCAAGGTCTCGGATCTGGTGGACGAGGGCGTGCGGCAGGGGCGGCGGCGGATGCGGCGGCGCCGGACGGCCTCCGTGTCGGCCGTGACCGCGGTCGCCGCCGCCACCGTCGTGGCCTCCGTGACGACCGGGGCGGGCATGGTGGGAGGCGACGGCGGCCCAGGCACGACGGATCCGTCCGAGCTGCGGCTGGCGAGCGCGACGCAGGTGCTGAAGCGGGCGGCCGAGAAGGCGCAGGCCCGGCCCGAGACGCGCCCGCGTCCCGACCAGTGGGCATACGCCAAGACCCTGGAGCAGGGGGTCGCGACTGGGCACGGCGAGCGGCCGGCGGTCCAGGAGACCTGGACCCGAATGGACGGTACGCAGGATGCGTGGTTCGACGACGGGAAGCTGGTGGTGCACCGGCAACTGGAACAGGTGGCGGGGTCCGTGAGCCGCCGGTACGCGCGCCTCGGGACGCTCCCCACCAGCCCCGGCGCGCTCCGCACTGTCATCTACAAGGAGATCGACGCCATCCCGCAGCGCGACCGGCAGGGTCCCGACCGCGACGGCGAGGCGTTCCGGACGGCCGCCCAGATGCTCTGGGATGCGCCGCTGGGGTTTGCGCCCAAAACCCAGGCCGCGCTCTACCGTGTGCTCGCCCAGATTCCAGGTGTACGCGTGGACGCCAAGGTCAAGGACGGCGCGGGCCGTCCCGCCATAGCGATTTCGCGCGGGTTCGGTGAGCAGTTCCTCCTCGATCCCGCCACGTACCAGGTGGTGGGGCAGCGGACCGTCAGCAACGGACGGAACGCGCCGCAGTCCAAGAACGGCGGCGTGGACAGCCGCTTCGCGGTGCCGCCGGGCACCGTCACCTACTCCCTGACCCTGCTCACCGTGAAGGTCGTGGACAAGGCGGGCCAACGGTGATCATCTCCGAGCGCAGGACGGCCGTCGCAGGCGGCCTGGCCACGGCGGCGATCGTGCCGGGAGCGGCTCTCATGTCCGGGGCGCCCACCAACTCCGCCGCGTCGGCCGCCGCCCACTCGTCGGTATGGCGCCCCTACCAGGCGCCTGTGCAGGAAGGACGCGACCCTCACCAGCGTCGCGGCGATGGGCACGGACAACGCGTGGGCCGCAGGGTTCACGATCCCCGACACCGGCCCCGAATCGGTCGGCCGCTGGGCACGGATGCCGCTGCGTGCTGAGAGACGCAAGCCGCTGACCGCGGGCGTGGACTACAGCGGCAACGACCAGCACCCCGAACGCCTGATTCTGCTCCATTGGAACGGCCGCGTTTGGAAACGGTCGGCGGAACCGGCCTCGGATCAGTGGACCAAGCGGCTCACGTCGGTACGGATCCTCGCCGCCGACGACGTCTGGGTGACCGGGTGGACCAAGCTCCGTCCCGACGGCGACGAACCCCGCCGTCCGCTCGTGTTGCACTGGGACGCTTTCGTCGGTGGCCGCCATCCCCGGTGGCGGTGTTTGGACGGTCGGCAGCGTCGGCGAAGACCCGCACCCGCGCCCGTTCATCGCCCGCAGAGAGCAAGACCCGAGCCCCGTTCACCCCACGGAAACGGCTGCGGCGTGCGTGTCACACGACGCGCGCCGCAGCACTTCCCGTCGCCGCCCAAGCCTTAGCCCTCTGCCGCTCGGGGAAGGATCGAGGTCTGCGCGGTTATATGGCTTCGGTGGGGGGTCTTGTAGTCGAGTTGGTCCAGCGCTTGTTGGTGTCGTTGACGTCTCTCTCGACGGAGGTGAGCTCCACCTTGAACGGGATGCCCGGGCGGCCGCCGACCTTGACCAGGAACCTGCCGCGTCCCGGAGGTTCGCTGTCCTGTTTGAGATCGGGGTTCCAGGACGGCGGCGACGACCAGTCGACGATCATGCGTTCCTCGATGGAGGACATCCGCACCACTTCGTTCACCATCGCCATCTCCGCCTGCGGCAGCCCGCCGCAGATCACCATGCCCGCGCGTTCGGCGAAGCCCTTGGCCTTGAGCCGGTCGGCCTGGTCGCTCAGCGACAGCAGGTCGGCCATGGTGTGCGTGATCATCACCTGGCCCGCGCCGCGCTGCCGGTTGAGGCGGGTGAGAGCGTCGACCCGGTCCACCAGGCCGCGCCCGGACCGCAGCACCCGCCACAACTCGTCGAGGACGACGAAGAAGTGCCGCTGCGGTTCGATGCCCTCGTCGGCCAGCGCGTGCGCGGCCTCGATCGAGCCGAACCCGTCCGACCAGCACGCCAGCAGGACGGCGGCCTGCAACTCGGCGTCGGCGTCGTCGATCCCGCTGATGTCGATGCAGACGCCCCCCGGATTGTCCAGCTCGATCGCGGTGGTGGTCTGATGCGCGAACGTCTCGCCCATCGGCCCGTCCAGCACCCCGAGCAGCGAGGCGTGCAACGGGTCGACGGCCGCGCGGTACCGCGCCTCGTCGCCGCGCGCCAGGGTCACCGCGCGAAGCCGTTCCGGCCCGTCATCGATCACCTTGATGAGGTCGGGCAGGACGGGCACGCCGGTGTGGCGCTCGTCCAGCACCCGCAGCGCCGCGTTGAGGATCGTGCGCTCGGTGTCGGCGATCGGGGACCCGCGCAGCAGCGTGAGCAGCGCGGCGACCATGTTCAGCCGCCGGCCGTGCGCGTCGGCGATCAGTTTGGCCCGCGCCTGCTCCGGAAGCCTGGCCGCCGCCTCCGCCGTCGCGCCGGGGTCGAGCACGTTCAGTGAGCCCAGCCCGCGGCCGAGCTTGATGATCTGCCCGCCCATGGCCCGGATCAGGTCGACGTAGTCGGGCTTCAGATCGCCGAGCACCATCGGGAACACTCCCTGCCCGACCAGCCCCAGCACCATCCTGCGGATCAGCGTCGACTTGCCCAGCCCTGGTTTGCCCAGCACCAGGGCCGACGGGTTGTGGATCAGGTTGGCGCGCTGGAACCAGGAGATCGGATCGCAGCACAGCGCGGCGCCGGTGGTCAGCTCCCGGCCGAGCGGCACTCCCACCATCGGGGTCCCCGATCCGGCCCCGAACGGCCACAGGCCACACACCTGGACCGTGGTCCCGCGCCATTCCGAAGGCATCTCCACAAAGGAGGCCCGGCCCCCGCCCCGGCGGGTGAACCCCCTGAATCCGGGTTTGAGCTCGGGCCTGCCCTTCTTCTTGTCCTTCTTGCCTTTCTTGCCCTTCCCGCCGTCCTGTTCGGCGGGAGGCCCTCCGGCCGCGCCGCCGAGGACTGATTCCGGAGGGCCGTTCACAGGGACTCCCTCACCAGCGCGGGAACCTGAAGGTGGTCGGGAAGGACGATCCCCAGTGGAAGGGCGGCCGCGAACGCCGACGCCTGCGACCCGTACATCTGCCGCAACCGCAGTCGCGCGGGGCCGGAGAGAGTGTCGACGGCGGCCGCCGCCACCGGGAGCTCCTCGGCCGAGCGGACGGTGGCGGTGACGAGAACCGTGAACCGGACCAATCCGGCTCCCCTGGCCTCCTCAAGGGCCGACTGGTCGCTCTTGATGACGTCGATCTCGTTCCGGGCGGCGCTGGCGGAACCGTCGAGGCGGAAACGCGAGTCCCTGCGGTCCCGTTCCACGATCCGGGCGGCGGAGGCCGGATCGTGCGGCCGGTAGAGGAAGGTGACGCGCTTACGGGCGATGTCGTGGTGCGGGGCCACCAGCCCGGTCATCACGCTGGACAGCACCTCGCCCCGCGGCGCCTCCGACATGCCCCAGGTGATGGAACAGCCGCTGTCGTGGACGTAGTGATCCCATGATTCCTGCGCCGCGACCGGCCCGGCGTCCTCCCAGCGCGTCTCCTGTTCCTCGGCGGCCTCCAGGAGCGACTGCGCGTCCGGGTCGTAGGCGATCCGCACGGCGCGGGCGAGCTCCTTCGCGGTCAACGGCCGCGCGGATCCGGCGCCGGTCATCGTCAACCCCGAGATCAACCCGGGGATGCGCATCCCGATCTCCCGCACCATGGCGTCCTGGTCACGGCGCTTGCCTCCGAGTTGCGGCAGGGACGCATAGGTGACCGCGATACGGGTGGAGACCCGCGCGCTGCCCACCGGGTAGTTCCAGACGATCTCGTCCAGAGCCTGCCGGGCCAGCTCGGGCGCGTTCGGATCGGCGTTGGCGTAGATCTCCTCCCGGAGGCGGGTTCCGGTGTCCGGGGCCGTCTCGATGGTCACGCTCGCGGCGACCAGCCCGGGTTCGTAGCTCAGCGAGGCCAGCCACTGCCCCCAGTGGGAGACCCACGTGTCGACCTGGCTCTGGTCGACCAGCGCCGCCCCCTCGGCATTGCATTCGAACACCACGGTGTAGTGCCTCGTGGACGGGATCACGATCAGGGCGAACGGGCGCCCGTAGGAGTCGCGGCCCTCCACCAGACGGGACTGGGCGAGCAGCCCCGGAAGCCGGCACGCGCCGTGCGGGACGACGCTCAACGGTCCCGAACGGTAGAGGTGCCATCCCTGGGAACGGCCTGACCACCAGGTCAGCCGGGCCGTGAGCGACTGGAGGGCGGTCCGCCCGTGCGCGTCCTGGATGATCAGCGGCAGCATGACCAACCCCAGCACCACGGCACCGAGCAGGCTCAACACCAGCGACATCATCGCCATCAGGGTGATGAAGATCAGCCCGACCATGAGGATCAGCGTGCCGGCCAGTCCCAGCCGCCCTATTCCCGGGGAGACCGGCTTCCGCCAGTTCCCGTACGTGGGTTCACGATAGTCGGACGCCATGCCAGCTCCACCTCATTCCTTTCGGCCTACGTACTGCCACTTGGTCCATCCGTACCGTCGCCGCTGCCGCCTGGGTCACCGCTCAGGGGCGGAGGTGTACGCCCGGTGCCTCCGCCGGAGGAGAAATCGGGCTCGGGGGGCCGGTAGCTGGGCACCTCGCTGCCGCTACCTCCGATAGAGGAGAAATCGGGCTCGGGAACCTCGAAGCCGGATCCCGAGGGAACGGCGGAAGAAAGGTCGGAACCCGAGGGCCCCTCCGAGCCTCCACCGCTGCTCTCGCGCGTACCGCCGCCCGAGCCGCCGCTCGAGCCATTCCCTGACCCCGCGCCGCCCGGGCCATTGCCCGGCCCCGCGCCGCCGCCCGTGCCACTACCCGAGCCACTGCCCGCGCCAGTGCCCGCGCCGCCGCCCGAGCCCCTGACCGGCCACGCGCCGCCGCCCGAACCGCCGCCCGAGCCTCCACCTGATCCGTTGCTCCGCACGGGAGTCGACGCACCGCCGCCGCCCCCCAGCAGGCCCGTGAAAAGACCGGTCGCAGACCTGCGCATGGTCACGGCGGTACTACCGAACGTGAAGTGACCGACCTGGCGGATGCCGAAGAAGCTGTTGCCTTCCTCGGCCGCGGGCATCACGGCGCGCAGGGTCGCCGGCAAGGCGAACACCGACCCGGCGGCAAGGGCCAGGCCGAAAAGGCGATCGGCCTCGTATTCGGACGACATCAACTTCAGGGCGCCACCGTCGATCACCGCGATAACCGGTTTGACCGCTATGAAGGCGACCAACAGGCCGACGCATCGCCTGTAAGCGGTATTTCCGTAGGAAGTGAACCTGGCCGCGGCAACGGTCGGGAGAATCCCTACCAGGATGATCAGGGCACCGCTTCGGAAAAGCATCAACACGAACTGGATCGCAGAGGAGAGCGCCGCGGCAAGGGCAAAGAAGGCGAGGATGAAGGACGTGTCGTCCTGGTTGCCCCCAAGAAGATCGATGCCGTTCTTCCAGTTCGCCACCCAGGCATCGTCCTTCGGGCTCATGCCCGTGATGATCCACTCGGAGAACCTGTCCCCGGCAATGTTCAGCAGATTGACCAACGTAGCCAGCGTCAGGACGATGACGGCCAGTTCGAAGAACTGGGACATCGCCTGCCGGAAAGGTTCGCCCTTACGTTGAACCGCGATCCGGAAGGCCGCGACGAGGAAACCGGCGAACGCCATCGCAGCAGTCAGCCAGTTGGTGTACTCGCGGAGCATGTAGAGCACTCCGCCTTTTTCCCCGGTCAGTTGCACATTGAAGGCACTGTCACTCATCCACCAGGTGAGGAACGTCTGAAAACTCGACAGCGCCCAATCCAGCAGTTTGCCGACAAGCCACGCCCACGCCTCATTGAGGATATCATCCACTAGGAACCACCTGAACAGCGCGGAACGGGAACCACGAAGTCGCTCGACTCACGCACGATGGGCCTTCTTTCAAAAGGGGTCGACCAGAAGGCTGACGAAGGCGATGGCCAGCCCTGAGCCCGCCATGACGCATGCGATCATCACCCATCCCAGACCGACGGCCTGTGCTCCGAACTCGCCCTTCCTGTGTTTGAGCGCCATATTGCCACCGACCAGGATGAAGCCCAGTACGCATCCCGCCAGAGCGGTCCAGAGCAACCAGCGAAGCAATGGCTCCACCGGTTCGGTGACCCTGTCGGCTCCCTTCGCGTTGCCGCGCGGCAGCGACGCGTCGGGCCTGGCGTCTATATTCGGCTTTCTTCCGGTAGGGGGCTTGAGTGCGGTCGTCTTCTTCTCAGAATGATCTTTGACGCACTGATCCGGGTACATCCCGCTGGGCTGCTGCCACTGATTGCAGAACTCCTCCACCCCCCCTACGCAGTCGATCTTCTCCTGATCGGTCTTCAGATCCCAACAGGAGTCGTTCTTCTTGTCCTCGCGCGGCCACTGAGCACTGTTACTGGTGTTGCAGTAACCGTCCGGATCCGAATCGCTTCTGCGAAGACAGACCTTGAACTGGTATTTCGAATCATTGGTGCGCTTGTAGCCGGGAATCCCCACCTCATCGCACTTGCCTTTTCCGGCCGCGCGCACATGGGTCACCTCGTTCCCGTCGACGAGGGCGTAGCCGCGCACCAGGTGGCCGTCGTTGTTGGCGTCGCAGGCTCTCACCCGACCGGTCGCAGGGTCGAACTGGAGCTTGCCGCCCGGGTCGGTGTCGATGGTCTCGATGTCTTCCGTCTTGTCCCAGTCGACGGGGCTTCCCAGCGCCGTGAGGGCGGCGGGCCCCGCCTGGCCCGGTCCCTGAACGGCCGGGACGGTCTCGACCGCGAGGCGCGTCGGGCCGGCGGCGAGCGGATCGGCCGGCTGGGAGCGTTGCGACGGGTCCGCCGAGCGCTGCCCGCTCAGGACGACCTCGGGTGCTGGAGCAGGCAGAAGGCTGATCACGAGCAGGGCGGCGCCCAGCGTGAGGAGGGCTGCGGACAGGACGGACACGCGCCGGCGCGGGGGAACCCGGCTCTGGCGGCGGCCCCTTTCGCGTGCTGTGCGGAGGTGTCGGGATGCCGGCATCAAGAGGCGAGATTTCTGACAATCAATCCCGCGCTCACGATGAGCAGGCAGCCGAATCCCACGATGAACATGCTTCCCAGGTGACTTCCCCCCTCACCTTTCTTGTGCTGGATCCCCATCCTGGCGCCGATGATGACGAAACCCGCCACACAGGCCAGAAGTCCACCCCAAGCCGCCCAGTCGAGCAACTTCTCAAGTTTGTCCGCGAACGGCGGCGCTTCGCCCTGCCCAGGGTTCGGTATGTCCCTGGCAAGGTATGCCGCATGGTCGAGCACATGGCTCGCCCATGTGATCGTCGCGTCGAGCATGAACGTCCTCCGAGGTGATGCGATCGAGGTTCTGACCAGCCGTGCGCAGGCGGACGGCAATTTGGCCGGGGTTCACCGAGGTGCGTCGCATCGCGTCTGCCACCCGCATGATCGATGAGCCCCGCTCAGAAGGGGTTGCTCGCCGGTCAGGGCTGAACCGACGAGGCACTTCCGAGCGCAGTCATGCACTTTGTACTGAACGGTCCGGGAGTCAAGGTGATCGTCAAGCACCGATCGACAGAAACTCCGGTGAGATCAGGCAGCACCCGGCTTCGAGCCGGTCGCCATTATCAGGCGGGATCCATGCCGCTCATTTCGCGGACCAGACGTGAGTAGGCGGGGGGAAGTTTCACCCTTTCCGGAGGATCGCCGAGGCGGAAGTCCTCCACCCACGGCAGGTCCCAGAGCCGGGGCACGCCGCCGGCGATCAGATGCACGAGGTCCGACAGCGGTTTCGGACGCCTCCCGGGAGCGTCCGCGACCACCGCCAGACCGAGCAGATGCACGCTCGGGAGGACGCCCGCGGCCCACTGCCGGAGGGCGGCCTGAGCGGCGCACAGGCCGGCCGCGTGGCTCCTGGCGACCAGCAGCACATGGGACCGTCCCGCGGGAGCGGGTGTCGGCCAGTAGCGTCCTGCGCTCACGCTGTTGGTGATGAGAGCGGCCAGTGTGGAGGCGCCGGCTCCCCCGTGGCACGAGGAGAGCCAAAGTCCTGGGGCTCGGCCGTGGTACGTGACCACCCCGAGCGTGCTCTTCGGCGCGGGTCCTTGATCCGCTGGTATGACCGCCTGCGCGGAGAACCCCCCGGTCCGGGGGTGTTCCTGCTGAGCCGTATAGGCCGATGTGCCCGGCATGTTCGGCGGAACCTCGGGACCGGTCCCCCCGCCCAACTGGGCGCCGCTCTGTGATGCCCGCACCGCGGTGCCCACCTCCGGGAAAGTCGCGAGCGGCTCTGCTCTGGATTGCACTAGCTCTGGGGCTAGCGGGATCAAAGTTACTCCTGGATCAACCGTCCGCGAGCCGTCGTTCTCGTCAACCGCCCCATGCCCGGCTTCACGCCCACCGCATCCCGCGGCGGCACGTTCATCGTGCGGGCCAGGTCAGGGCTCTGTCCCGGGCAAGCCGTGCCGGACCGCGCCGGACACGCGGACCGGTCCGCAGTTCGCCGCTGATCGCCCGGCCGCACGGGCCGGGACGTGCACGACCGCAGGATGCACGTTGCATCACCGTGCGTTGACCGCACTGTCTTGGTCGGCGGGTCACAGGAAGGTGGGACATGCCCGAAGAGCACGCCGATGGCCCGGCGTTCCGCCACCCAGCGGGAGGAGCGGCGACGTCAGTGCCGATCTTGAAAGGCTATGTCATCAACCGTTCCAAGAATAGTTTCCAATGCTGACTTTCAGCTTGGGAAAGTTCATACTCAGGACAGGCTGCATCGGGTCGGTGGCCGTTGTGGCACTCATGGTCGCAGTCCTGTTCGTGGCAGTTCAAAACGTCCTCTCAAATGGCATCACCAATGTGTGCGGACCGTCGAACAACGACGGTCCCGGGCTCCTGAGTCCCGCGCCTAATCCGAGTCCCGGAACCAAGGGACCGACCGTGGCACCGGCGGCCTACAACCGTGTTCCGGGCGGAGGACCGCTCGCCTCCGGGGCCGTGGAGAACGTCGCCGCGGCGGCCAAGGCCCCGGCGAACAGCATCCCCGCCAACTACGTCAGGCTTTACAAGGCCGCTGGACCGCAGTACGGCATCCCCTGGTATGTGCTCGCCGGAATCGGAAAGGTGGAGACCGACCACGGCCGCTCCACCCTGCCGGGCGTCCACTCCGGGGCGAACTACGCCGGTGCGGGCGGTCCGATGCAGTTCCTGCAGAGCACCTTCGACAGTTTCGCGGTCGACGGCGACAAGAACGGCCGAAAGGATCGCTACAACCCGGCGGATGCGATCTTCAGTGCCGCCAACTACCTGCACGCCAGCGGCGCACCCGCCCAGACCAGAAAAGCGATCTACGCCTACAACCACTCCTGGGACTACGTGAACCTGGTGCTGTCGTGGGCCCAGCGCTACGCGGGCAACGGATTCTCCCTCGCCTCCGCCAACAATGCCGGAATGTCATGCGCCTCGTTCGGCGGCGGCGCCCCGTCAGCACTCGGCCAGCGCATCATCTCCTATGCCAAGCGCTGGCTGAAAACCCCCTATGTGTGGGGCGGCGGCAATATCAGTGGCCCCAGCAACGGAGGTTTCGACTGCTCGGGCCTGACCCTGTACGCGGTATACCAGGCCACCGGCGGTAAGATCCAACTGGCGCACTACACCGGGGACCAGATAAAAGATTCCCGCGGCACGAGGGTGAGCCGCTCGAATCTCCAACCCGGTGATCTGGTCTTCTTCTCCTCCACTCCCGGCGCCGTACCGCATCACGTCGGGATTTACGTCGGCGGAAATCAGATGCTTCATGCGCCGTACACGGGCACCGTCGTCAAGGTGGGCCCGATGGACGAGAAGGAATTCAGCGGCGGCGTCCGGTTCACCGCGCCGAAGACGGTGAAGGCATGACGCGGGCAATTCCCCGGGAACGCCCATCCGGGCGCCGCCGTCGGCCCGGCGTTCTGGCCGTCGCCGCATTGCTGCTCGTCCCGGGCTGTGGACTGCCGCATCAGGAGAGGACGGGCGGCGCCGCCACGTCCCCACCGGCGGCCATTCCTTCGACTCCTCCGGCACCGACCGCCACTCCCCGCGGCGGCCTCCCCGACCCGAAGGCCGTCGACCGGCAGGACGCGACCGCGGTGTCGCGAGCCGCCGTCCAGGTGATGTGGACCGTCGACGCGGCGACCGACCGCGGCCAGGGCGACGCCTACCGGCGAGCACGGCCCTACCTGACTCCCGCGTACGCCGCGCGGTCGGAGGCCCAGCCGGCAGGAGCCGTGCCCTCGGTCTGGCGCGACCACCGCGCCTACGCCCGCGTCCGCCTTGCGCCCCAGACGCCCGAGGACGGGGTGCCCCCGGACAACGCCCGGACCGCGCATCGCCAGTGGGATGTCACCGTCACCCCCATCGGCCGGGACGGCTGGAAGGGACCGTCCACCCATGCGATCGCCTTCGTCACCCTGACCCGCGACGCCGAGAACGCCTGGTGGGTCTCGGAGGTCACCACGGCATGACCCATGGACGGTCCTCGCAGCACCGGCGCCCGCCACGGCCCGGGCCCGGACGTGTCGCTCCCGCGCGTTCCACTTCCGCGACTTATGGCGTATCCCGGCACATCGGGACATCACGAATGAGGAGGCTCTATGGCCGGTAACGACGACGATGACGTGTACGTGGCCATCATCGGTATCGGCCTGGTGACCGCCCTGGTGGGTGGGGCGAGCAGTTTCCTGACGTGGCTGGCAGGCCAGTTCTCCGGCCTCCTCTCGGGCGGCGGGTGGCCGGATTCCAGCCCTTCCGACTGCCTGCACGTCACCTACAACCTCGTGCGCCACCCCACCGATCCGCGCAGTGCGTGGCCGCCCGCGGCTGCGGCGGCCCTCGGGTCGGCCCCCGTCTTCTTCACCCTGCTCGCCGTGTTCCTCGTGTCGGCGGCCCTGGGCACCTACCTCCTGGCCCGGCTCCTGCTGAACTGGCGGCGTCACCGGCCCTTCCGGCGGATGCGCCTGGGGTTCGCCTCCGGCTGGGAGGTCCGCAAGCTGCTGAGCGCCCGGACCGTCCAGAGCAAGGCCGCGCAGGTCCGGCCGTCCACGCAGAGCCGTCCCACGCGCGCGGTGAAGCCCGAGGAAGTCGGGTTCTACATCGGGAGGGACATCAGGTCCCGGCGGAAGCTGTACGCGTCCCTGGAGGACACCGCGATCGTCGTCGCGGCGCCGCGGCAGGGAAAGGACGTGCATTTCGTCACGCCGTTCACCATCGACGCACCCGGCCCCTGCATCGTCACCTCAAGCCGGCGGGAGACGTTCATCAACACCGCCATGGTGCGGGCGGAGTTCGGTGACGTGTACGTCTTCGACCCGTACAACTGGACCGGATGGCCGAACCGGATGCGCTGGTCGCCACTGCAGGGTTGCGAGGACCCGAACGTGTGCGCGGTCCGGTCGGGAACGCTCGTCCAGTCGAGCGGTTTCGACATCAGCGAGGATGGGGGCAGCGCGCTCAGCGGCGTGATCACCATCATCCGCTGCCTTCTGCACGCCGGCGCGATCGGCAGGCTCAACTTCCGCGAGGTGATGCGCTGGGTCAACGAGGCCAACGGAGAGGAGGCGCTGGAGATCCTGCGCCAGGGGGAGCGCGAGGGGCGGACCGCCCCCGGATATCCGGGGGCGCTGGCGTTCACCATGCGGGACGAGCGCCTGTGGTCCGGAGTGATCCAGGTGATGTCGTGCTTCTCGCAGCCCGAGGTGCTGGAGGACTGCACGCCGGACCCCGGAGAGGAGTTCGACTTCAGGAAGTTCCTCCAGGGCCGGAACACCCTCTACTTCGTCGCCAAGAAGCAGAGCGACTGGGGAGGCATCGCCCCCGTCGTCACGACCATCATCGAGCAGTACTTCCGCAGCGCGCGCGGCACGGCGATGAAGAACCCGACCGGTCGCCTCGACCCGCCGCTGACCTTCGAACTGAACCAGGTGGCCGACATCTGCCCCCTCGGCGGCCTGGCCACCTACATGGGGGAGTCCGGCGGTTACTCCATCAGCCTGCACGTCTACCTGACGTCGCTGGCGGAGGCTCGCCGGGTGTGGGGCTCGGACGGTGCCGCCTCCCTGTGGGACAATGCCACGGTCAAGATCATCTCGGGGGGTTCCGGTACGGCCAAGGACCTCTCCGACCTCTCCGACCTCGTCGGCAAGCACGACGGGAGGCAGATCCTCACCCCCGAGGAGCTGCGGACCATGCCCTTCGGCCGTGCCGCCGTCGTCGCCGGCACCGCCCGTCCCGTCGAAATGTGGCTCACCCCCTGGTGGAAGCGCAAGGACCGGGAGGCCATCGCGAAGGGCAAGGCGGCCGCCGAAGCGATGATTCACAAAGTGAACTCGGGTCAGCAGGCTGAAACCGGCACGACTCACGACGCGGCGGCCGTGCCGGACGACAATGACGAGGATTCATCGGCCATTGTCTGGTGAAAGGGCTGATCGACCGGCGGATCGGGCGCGCGACCGACGCTGACGGCACGCGCGTACGTGGAGAAAGAAAGAATGGGCAATCAGGTGGGCTCCGATGTGACGGTCACCGCACCGAACGTGATCGTGGCAGGGCACCCGGACCTCTCAAGGAGGCTGCGGGCGACCAAACGTTTTCCGGCCGTGTTCGACGTCGCCTCCGCCAGCGAGCTTCGGGACCTGGGCAAGAGCGGCGAGGTCCGTTCCCCGGCGGCGTTCCTGTTCGCGCCGGACTTCGACGAGGACCTTCCCGACGGCGGTGTCTCCCCCCAGGCCAACAGGCTGGCGGCGAGCGGCCACACTGTGATCGTCCACGGTTACTTCACCAAGCGCGGCGACGTCTTCGACCCGGAAGTTGTCGCGACGGCCAAGCCGCTGACTCTGGCGGAACTGCTGGCGCTGCTCGTTGTCGCCCGGCCGGCCGCTCAGCCCGAACCGCCGCCGGCCCCCGCCGCGACGATGTCCACCTCGCCGGCCGACGAACCCCCGTCCGGGCTGCGGGCCGGCGGCGAACCGCCCTCCGGAACCGGCGCCGACGCCCGCGACGGTGACTCGTCGACTCTGATACCGGGGTACGGCGAGTTGACGATCGTCCATCGCGGCACCGGCTCGGTGACCTACCGTGCCGTGCACGAGGAGTCCGGCACCGTGGTCGCCGTCAGAGTGCGGCTCGATGGTTCCGAGACCCCGATGGAGGAACTGGCCGCCCTCGAACGCGCCTCCCGCAGCGATCACATGGTGAGCGCGCTGGAGAGCGGCCGCACCACGGCCGGGCAGCGGTACACGGCGTCCGTGTACTGCCCCGGCGGCGCGCACGTGCCGGAGCCGCTGCCGGTCGGAGACTCTGCCGGGATCGCGATCTCGATGGGCCGGGCTCTGCAGGCGCTGCACGACGAGGGTCTGGTCCACGGCGACGTCCGTCCGGGCCGGATCCTGCGTGGCGAGGCGGGACCGCTGCTCACCGGTACGGCCACCGCACGGGGGTTGGCGGCGCCCGCCGCGCCGGGCGTCCTCGATCCGGTCCCCCGGGAACGCGTCGATCCCGGATTCGCCGCTCCGGAGGCGTTGTCGCAGCAGCCGCAGACCGTGCGGTCCGACGTGTACGGGCTCGGCGCCACCCTCTGGAGCCTGCTGGCCGGGAGTGCCCCCTTCGCAGCCGATGGGGAACGGGCCCTGGACGAAACGGCTCCCCGGGTGCCGCGTGACGACGTGCCGGAGTGGCTCGGGAACGCTCTCGAAAAGGCGCTGGCGCGCGATCCCGCCGACCGGTATCCGACGGCGCGGGCGTTCGTCGATGCGCTGGAGGAAGGGCTCCAGGAAAGCCCGCCGGGGCCGCCGTTGAAGGAGGCGGCGCCGGTACCCGATCCACTGCCGGAGCAGCAGGCGCATTTCCCAGAACCTCAGGCGCTGTTTCCGGAACCTCAGCCGTTGTTCCCCGAACGGCAGGCGCTGTTCCCCGAACGACAGGCGCTGTTCCCCGAACGACAGGCGCTGCTCCCGGAACCTCAGGCGCAGCCCCCCGAACCTCAGGCGCTGCTCCCGGAGCCTCAGGCGCAGTCCCCCGAGGCGCTGCTCCCCGAACGACAGGCGCTGTTCCCGGAACCGCAGGCGCTGTTCCCGCACCAGGAGACGGTGCCCGAAAGTTCGCGACGTCCCGGGATCACGCTGCTGGCCTTGCTGGCGCTCGTGCTCGCCGCCGTGGTGCTCGGCGCGGTCTCCCTGTGGGCGGACTCAGGAACGGCCGAGCGGCCTCGGGCGGCGTCTCCTCGGGCGTCCGCTCCCGCCTCGCCGACGCCCACGTCCAGCCCGACGGCGGTAAAGCCGCAGAACAGGTACAAGCCGAGCCAGGTGCGGATCGTCGACGGCCAGATCTCGATCGAGATCAGCTGGAAGGACGCCAGCGGGGGCAAGGCGGCGTACTACGTGGTCGGCGGCCCGGCCGGTCGCCCACCGACCACTCTGGCCACCGTGCCGGCGGGGACGACGAAGACCATGATCCTCGCCCTGAACCCGAGCGTGGAGTACTGCATGACGGTCGTCGCCGTGGTGGACGTCGACCGGGTCGCCTACGCCGAGCCCGTCTGCACCCACCGCGGCAGGCGGGGTGGCTGAGCCGCGACGCCGGTCAGCTCGCGAAGGTATAGGCAAAGTCGTGGATGATCCGCCAGACCTCGGCGGGCTGTTCCTCCTGAGCGAAGTGGCCTGCGTCGGCGACCGTCGCGGTGGTCAGGTTCTTCACTCCGGCGTCGTGGAAGCCCCGCGCGTAGGCGTCGATGTCGCCGCCTTCACGGTCGCCTCGCACGTACAGCAGCGGGATGTCGACGGCACCTGCTTCGGCGAACGCGGAATTGTCCAAGGCGTCCTGAGGGAATTCCCGGTAAAGGTCGAATCCCGCAGTCAGCGCGGCATCACTGCCGTACGCGGCGGCGTGGGCCGCTCGTGATGCGGCGGAGATCCGGCTGGGGTCCGCCGACAGCACGTCGTAGAAGTAGTCGAAGTACTCCGCCTGGCGTCCCTGGACGAGGGCCTCCGGCAGGTCCGGGACGGCGTGCAGGCCGAAATGCCAGATGTAGGGATTGCGCAGGACCTCGTTCCACGGATCGACGCCTGGAATGACGGTGTTCATGATGACGACGCGTTCGGCGTCGTCGAACCGCCGCAGGTAGGAGTAGGCGGCCATCCCGCCCGCGTCGTGGCCGACCAGGGTGACGCCGGTGAGGTCCAGGTGCCGCACGAGGGCGTGGATCGTCTCGGCCAGCCGGAGTTTCGACCCGCCGCCGGCCCCGCCGGCGGACCCGCCGATGCCGGGCAGGTCGATGGCGATGATGCGGGCGTCGGGCCGCCCGGCGCCCGCGGCGTCCATCACGTCCAGCCATGTCCGCCACGACTCCGGCCAGCCGTGCAGGAACAAGAAGGGTCGCCCCTCGGGCGGCCCGGACTCGACGACGTGCAGCGCGAGTTCGCCGATCGTCACCTTGGAGTGACGCAGGTCGGTAGACATGAAACATGTCTACCAAACGACATGTGACATGTCTATCGCGTAGGCTGGCGGCCATGACCGGCGACAACGAACGGCCCGCCTACGAACGCGGTACCGGCTTCCTGCTGGCACGCCTGGGCTCGCTCACGGCGCGTTCCTGGACTGCGTTCCTGACCGAGCATCGGCTGACCCAGGCGCAGTACACCGTTCTCGTCGCGCTCCAACAGCACGGACCGGTAGGCCAGCGGCGCCTGGCCGAACTCGTTGCGATGGACGCACGCAACATCGTGCCCGTCCTGGACTCACTGGCCGCCGGATGCCTCATTGAACGGCGTCCTGATGACACCGACCGCCGACGCCGCACCATCACCCTCACCGGCGGGGGAAACGCTCTGCTTGCCGCCGTCGCTGACGCGGCGGCCGTCGAACAGGACCAATTCCTGCACGCCTTGAACGCCACCGAGCGTGCGCGGCTCAACCACCTGTTGCGGCGCCTCTATGACTCCCACATCCCCGAGGCCCCACAACCAGGCTGACCCGGGTCACATGCCGATGGGGAGAGTCTCGGCGGTGCCATCGGCGAAGTAGCGTGATCATGTTCCATCTACACGAAAAGAGATGAATTGTTGCGCTGGGTGATCACTACGGCCATCACCGTAACGGCGGCCGCCGGCCTGTTTCCTGCCGCCGCGTCCGCTGCCTCATCGGCTTCTCCCGAATCCGTGCAGACCGCGGTTCCTGCGCTCGTCCAGCGCGCCGCCTGCGAAAAACCCTGTAACCGTAAGATCAAGGACGACTACCCGTACAAGAACCGCATCGGTTCGGTCGACCCATGGCGCTTCTATGCCGGCCAGTGCACCTCCTTCGCCGCTTGGCGGATCAACGACCGACTCAAGGTCAAGTTCAAGAACAATTACCGGGGTGGCCAATGGGGCGACGCCAAGACCTGGGACAACGCCGCCAAGAGGGTCGGGCTGAAGGTGAACCGCAGCCCGAAGGTGGGTGCGATCGCCGTGTGGAACGACGGGGCGCACGGTCACGTGGCCTACGTGGCCAGGGTCAACGGTTCGAAGATCGTGGTCGAGGAGTACAACAAGGTCAGGCGCAACGCCTACAGCAAGCGCACGATCAGCCGCAACAACCCCGACGGCTATATCCATTTCTTCTAAGGCCTGCCTTCAACGACCATACAGGTGTTGCATCTCGGCGCAGTTTTCCAACAGCTCGTCCAGGGTGCCGACGGCGGCCATCTCACCGTCGACGAGTACCACGATCTGATCGGCTCGGCGGAAAATGGACGGCCGGTGCGAAACGGCCAGAATCGTGGCGCCGCCGTGGTCCAGTAGCCGGTCCCACAACCGGAGCTCGGTGGTGACGTCCAGCGCGTTGGACAGGTCGTCGAAGACCATCAGGTCGGTACGGCGCACCGCCATCCGGGCGGCGGCGATCCGCTGCCTCTGGCCGCCGGACAGGCGCAGACCCGCGGCCCGATCACAGTGTCCAGGCCCTGGTCCAAACCGGCGATGTCGTCTTCGAGCACGGCGAGGCGCACCGCCTCGGCCACCTCCGCCGGCGAGGAGGGGGCGCCGAGCAGGATGTTCTCCCGGAGCGTGCCGCTGAACAGCCGGGGGACCTGTGGCACGAAGCTCGACCGCGGTGGGACCAGGAACGTCCCGGGATGGTCGATGGGCACGCCGTTCCAGAGGACGGTGCCGCGCTCGGCGGGGAGCAGCCCGAGGAGCGCCTGCAGGAGGGTGCTCTTGCCTGAACCGACCCTGCCGGTCACGACCGTGACCGTGCCGGCGGGCAGGTGGAGATCGATGTCGCGGATACCGCGTGAGGTGTCCGGGTGGTGCAAGGTGAGGCCATAGGCCTGGAGCAGGCGTAGCGGCGCGGAACGGTCTTCGCGCGGCGCCGGCCGCGGCGGCTCGCGCCGCAGGTGGGTCTTCGTGCGGGCGATCACCGCTGATTCCTCGCCGGCGAGTTCGGCCACCCGGCGCACGGAGAGTTCGGCCTTCTGGGACCGCGCGAAGAACATGCCCAGCGCGGTCACCGCCTCGGTGATGAACTGGATATAGAAGACGAAGAGCGCCAGGTCGCCCACGGTGAAGTCACCGCCGCGCATGCTCGCCGCGGCCAGCAACAGCACGAACCCGGTGCCGAGCGCGGCCGTGCCGTTGAACAGGGACGTCTGCACGGTGGTCAGGAGCACCTCGCGGACGGCGATCCGCAGCCGGACGGCGTTGGCCTGCCGCAGCCGCGCGGTGAACCGCTCCTCGGCACGTCCGACCTTGATCGCCTGAACCCCGCCGACCGCCTCCCCGACGACGCCGCTCACCTCCGCGGCCGCCCGGCGGCCGGCATGCTGGTACTCGCGCAGCGGCCCGGCGAGCGCCCGGCTCGCCACCACCATGACCACCACCGGGACGACGAGTCCCAAGGTCACGACGGCGTCGATGCCGAGCATGACGATCAACGCCCCCACGGCGATGATCAGCCGGGAGAGGTTGGACGCCGACCAGATCGCGAAGACACCGACCTCGTCGGTGTCGGCGCCGAACCGGCTGACGGCGTCGCCGCCGGTGCGGTCCAGGGCCCGTCCGGCGGGTTTGCGCAGGATCGCGCCCAGCGCGTTGACCTGCAGGGCCGCGCGGATCCGGTAGGTGAAGTGCGGTTCGGCCCGGCTGAGGATCACGCCGTACCACACGGTCACCTTGGTGGCCTCCGCGACCGACACCAGGGCGACGAGCGACCATGCCGACATGCCGGCCCGCTCAGTCCCGCTGAGGGTGTCGAAGACGAGCCGGAGCAAGAGCCCGGTGGCGAGGAGCACGCCCCGCAGCAGTACCCACAGTCCGGTCAGGCCCAGGTAGGTGGGGGCCGATCGGGACAGCAGCGGAATCAGCAGTGATCGCCGGGTGGAACGTCCTCCGGGCGCCGCGGGCGGCGGCTCCGACCGGCTTGTCCGTGGTGGCCTCATGCCGGTGCCTCGTTGGCGGCGAGCAGGAGGGAGAACTGCGAGGACGGGTCGGCGACCAGCCGGTCCCGGCGGCCGTGCTCGACGACGCGGCCGTCGCGGAGCAGCAGCACCTCGTCGACGGAGCCGAGGGTTTCGAGACGGTGCGCCACGATGATCGCGGTACGCCCGGCGAGCAGGCGTTCCATGGCCGCCTCGAAGACCCGCAGGCTCGCGGGGTCCAGTCGCGACGTGGCCTCGTCCAGGAGCACCAGGCCGGGGTCCTGGATCAGGACGCGGGCGAAGGCCAGCAACTGCTCCTGCCCGGCCGACAGCCCGGTGTCGCCTGGGCCGAGGAGGGTGTCCAGCCCCGCGGGCAGGCTTTCCAGCCACTGTCGCAGTCCCACCTCCGCGAGCGCCTCGCGTACTCGGGCGTCATCGACCGTGTCGTCGAAGAGCGTGACGTTGTCGCGGACCGTGGCGGCGAACAACTGGACCTCCTGTGTGACCAGACCGACCTGGCCGCGCAATGAGGTCACCGAGATTTCCCGCAGGTCGTGGCCATCGAGCCGGACCGTCCCCTGGGTGGGGTCGGCGAACCGGAACAACAGGCGCAGCAGGGTGCTCTTTCCACTGCCTGTGCGGCCGACTATGGCCAGCCGGGCCTTCGGCCGTAGGCGGAGGGAAATATCGCTGAGCGCGTCTTCTTCAGGCCGGTAACTGAATGAGACCCGCTCGAATTCCACGGCGGGGGCCCCGGCGGGCAGGGGGTCGCCGCCGGTGTCGACCACGCTGCGCTCGCCGAGCAGGCCGTGGATGCGCCGCAGCGCCCCCAGCGCGGCTTCGAGATCATGAAACTGCGCGGTGATCACCAGCATCGGGGTCTGCACCATGACCGCGTAGGCGACCAGGGTGTAGGCCGCGCCAAGGGTCATCTGGCCGGCCGTGTAGAGCCATGCGCCGGCCCCGAGGGCCATGACGAAACCCGCCGACGCCAGTGACTGCGCGGCCGCCGGCCAGCGCACGCCCAGCAGCGCGGCGCGGCGGCTGCTCCGGAACAACGTTCCGGCGTGTGTCCAGAAGCCGTGCACGGTGTGCTCTTCGGCTCCATTGGCCCGCAGGTCGGGGAGTCCGTTCAGGCGTTCCTCGAAAAACCCGAGCAGTTTCGCGTTGGCCTCCCGCTGGGCCGCCATCGCCGGCACGGCGGTGCCGACCAGCCGCCGCAGCAGGACGAAGGACGCGGCGACGAACGGTGCGTACACCAGACCGATCCGCCAATCCTGGATGAACAGCGCGACCCCGATCCCGACCAGCAGCAGCACGTTGGAGAGCACGAGCAGGAACATCTGCGAGAAATAGTTGGCCAGCTTGCTCACATCTCCATCGATCCGGTCGATCAATTCGCCGGGGCCATGCCGCTCATAGAAGGACATGTCCAGCCGGAGGCAGTGCTCGGTCAGATCGGCGCGCAACTCGTTCGTCGCGGACCAGGCCACCCGGGCGCCCCTGAATTCGGCGACGATCCAGATCACCTGCGCCACCACCGCGACCGACAGGTATGCCGCGCCGAGCCCCAGCAGAGACGACAGCGGGGCACCGGAGCGGACACCGTCGATGAACCTCCCCAGCAACTGCGGGTTGGCCACCTGGAGAGCCGTGTAGATCAGTGTCGTCACCGCGAGCACGGCGGCGACAGACCGGTGCGGCCCCAGATAGGTGCGAAGTGTGCTTGCGGCATTCGGTCCCACGGTGCCGTCCGCGTTCCCGGTCCTCGAAGGAGAGGTACTCGCCTGCGCCATGCAACGGTTCCTTCAGACGATGGATTCTTCCAGCATTCGGGGCGGCCGCCCCATGGCCGTGGTCAACGCTCCTCGATCAACGCTCTTGGGTCAACGCTCCCCCAGCGCATCGAGGACACGATTATTCAGAGTTCGGAAATTACTGGGTCACCGTCCGATCGCGCTGTAACGCCGGGCAGCACGATGCCGCCGGTGGGCGATGAGGCCGTCGGCCTCCGCGCCGACCCAGTTGGCGGAACCGATCACGCGGGCTGACCGTCGCAGGGTTTCATGGTCGTTCAGAGACCAGGGACAAAGGACGCGATGACTCAGTTTCCGCAGTTGCCGGCACCGGCGGACCTCGCCGCCGCCGGGCCCAAGGGCGCCAAGAAGATGCTGACCAAGGCCGCGGGCCCGTTGCCGGCCGCCAAGCTGGCGCCGTTCTTCGAGCAGGCCTGCCGGAAGCTGGTGCGGGCGGGAGAGGGCGAGCTCGCGTTCTGGGCGTTCGGGCAGGCTCGCAAGGTCGAGAAGGACCACCCCGCGCTACTCGACCTCGACCGGGTGCAGGACGTCTTCCTCGAACTGGTGCCCGCGGGCGGCGTGGGACCGGCCGCGCTGCGCGACTACGCCAGGACGCTCGCCGCGGAGCTGCCGGGGGAAGAGGCGCACAGCCGCTTCCATGAGGTGATCTGCGCGGGATTGGACGCCGGGCTCATCCCGTACGCCCGGATCTTCCCCGACCTGCGCATGCTGGCCCGCGCCGCGAAGATCAAGAAGCGGGACGAGGAGGCGTTCCTGGCCGAGCGGCTGCTGCGCGCCGGGCTCATGCCCATCGCGTCCCACCAGGTTTGGGCGGCCGCCCGTGAGCCGCTCGCCGCGGTGGCCGGACGCGACGACGACCTGATGAAGCTGCTGATCGCCGCCGAACCCGACCGCGCCCGGCACGAGGAGGAGAGCGGCGAGGAGGTCGCCGAGGAGATCCGGCAGATGTGGCTGGAGTCCTTGGCCGAGAGCGGGGCGGGGGCGCACCTGCCGGCGCTGTGGTTCGGCACCACAGGACGGGGTTGCGCGGCCGCCGTCCTGCTGAAGCTCGCCGACCAGACAGGGGATCGGCTGTTTCCGAAGGCCGAGGTGGTGTACGGCGAGGAAACGGACCCGGCGCTTCCGCCTCCCGACTACCGGCACATCATCCCCCAGGGGCAGCTGACCAGCGACTCGCCCCGCTGGTGGGGTCCGGGCTTCGACGTGGCGCAGCAGGCCGCGGACGTGGCAGCCGGGCCAGAAGGACGCGAGCGTTTCGCAAGCCTGCTGGACGCGTTCGTCCGCGACATGGGGTACTACGGCAACGTCGACTATCCGGCCACGGTGAGAGCGCTCTGGGACCTGCCGGAGACCCGGCAGGTGCTGCGCGAAACCGTCGACGGCTGGAAGGCCGACGCAGGCCGCCCGGACCTTCCCTTCCTGTACGGCGGCTTGCACCGGCTGGTGCGGCTCACCGGCCGCGGCGGTCTCCTCGATCTGGAGCCGGGCGTCGCCGACGGGCTCGAACCCGCCGACCCGGTGGACGCGCTGCTGGCCGCCCTGCGGGGTGGCATTCCCGCCGAATTCGCCGTGCCCGGCAACGGGTCGCCGTCCAAGGTCCTGAAAGCAGCCCGGACGATCGTCCAGCACCTCGGATACCTCACCATCGCGCAACGGTCCTGGCAGGGCTACGCGGAGGTCACCGGCGACGACGTCCCGATGATCAGGCTTCCCCAGCTGCCCGATGGGCTGCTGCCCTGGTATGACGGCAAGACCGGCCTCCTGTCACGAATCCAGGACGGCGTCTGGCAGACGTTCCGGGTCGAGGGGCGGACGGGCGAGACCGTCGCGTTGACCCTGGACCCCGACGCCGCCACCGCACGGCCCCAGGCACCAGGGACCGCCGAGGTGACGTTCCCGGGTGCCGCCGGGCCGAGCGAGGTCCGGTTGAGCCGCGGCGCGATCACGGTCACCGCCCCCGATGGGACCCGGACGGCCCGGCTCCCCTTCTCACCCGTCTGGAGCACGAAGAGCGGGCTCGTGCCGCCGCCCGGCTGGTGGCCGCGGCGAGACCCGGTGGACCCGGACGGGTCGGCGGCGCTGCGGCGTCTCGACCGCGAGCGTGCGGCGCGCCTGCTGGAGGCGACGCTGACCGGACCGGGCGCGGCCGCCGACGCGCTGGAGGCCGTGCTGCCCGAGGTGACCGCGCCGGCCCTGCGCGACGGCGTCCTCGAAGCGGCCCGCACGGCCGTCGAGTGCCTCCTGCTGGCCATCGAGTTGCGCGACCGGATCGGCCGTCCCCAGCCTCCGGCACTGCCCGCCCTGGTCTCGCCGGCCTCCGACCTCCCCTTCGCGCGCACCACGGCGCAGACAAGGTGGCTCGTGCGCCAGCGGATTCTGGCCCGCGCGCTGGAGTCGGCGACGACCGGCGAGCCCGCGGCCGACAAGCCCTACCTCGTCCGGACGGTCTCCCTGCCACCCCGCGGCTACGTGGGCGTCGAGATGGACACCCTGGCGGGCTTCGCGCTCCAGGCCGTCCTGCCGTGGACGTCCGGCTCACAGCGCGAAGGCATCCTCGACGTCCTGCGCCTCTGGGCCAACGCTCCGATCGGCGACGGCACGGGAGCCTGCCGGATATTGCGCCTCACTCCGGCGGGTGGCGAGGGGCAGTCCAACGCCGAACGTCAACTGGTCGACAAGCAACTGGAGAAGGCGGCGCCCGGGCAGCTCTGGCGTACCCCGGACGGCGCCTTGCTGATCTTGGACTACTACCGGCGCGACCGGATCGCGACGGCCGTGGAGTACGCGCCCGGCGGAACGTTCGACCCGATCGGGCCGCCCGGCTGGCAGGCGGCCCGGCCCCCCGTTCCCTGCTGGGGCGACGCCGACCGCGTCGTCCGGCTCATCCGGTTGCTGACCGACCGCGGCCCCGCGCCGATCGATGCCGCCGCAACCGTCCACGACCTGGCGGAACGGGCGGGTTTCGGGGTGGCGGACGCCGTCGCGGTCTGCAAGTTCCCCGCCGAGGTCCTGGAGGACGACATCCCCACAACCGGCGCCACACTCTCCTACACCATGCGGGACGCGGTGCGGGAAAGGCTGCTGCCCGACGACCCGGCCGACCTCTGGAGCACCGGCCTCGCAGCGGACGCGGCGGCCGATTGGTGGCGAACCCACAATGTCACGTGATCGTCTTCAGCGCGCTGGGACCTCCCTTCTCGGGCTCGCCCTCGCCGACGCGCTCGGATCGCAGTTCTTCGTCCCCGCGAACCGTCACCACCTGTCGGCCCGGTCGCTCCCGCCCGGTCCCTGGCAGTGGACCGACGACACCGAGATGGCCTGCTCCGTCTACCTGATCCTGGCCGGCCACCACGCCATCGACCAGGATGCGCTCGCCGCCTCCTTCGCGCATCGGCACGACTTCGACCGCGGCTATGGTCCGGCGACCAACCGGCTGCTGCGGCTGGTCCGCGACGGCGGAGACTGGCGAGCCCTGGCCGCCGATCTGTTCGACGGCTCCGGCTCATGGGGAAACGGGGCCGCGATGCGCGTCGCCCCTCTGGGCGCCTTCTTCGCCGACGACCCGGCCGAAGCGGCCCGCCAAGCGGCACTCTCGGCCACCGTCACCCACACCCACCCCGAAGCTGTCGCCGGGGCCGTTGCGGTCGCCGTCGCCGCAGCGTACGCCGCCGACGGTCACCTCCCGCCGGGACCGTTCATCGACCGCATCCTGGAGTACGTCCCACCAGGGAAGGTCCACGACGGCATCCAAGAAGCCAGGCGCCTTCTGACCATCGCCGATCCCGAAACGGCGGCCTACTTCCTCGGCAACGGCAGCACCGTCGCCGCCCACGACACCGTCCCTTTCGCGCTCTGGGCGGCCGCCCATCACCGCTCCGACTATCAGCAGGCCATCTGGACCACTGCGGCGGCCGGCGGCGACATCGACACCACCTGCGCCATCGTCGGCGGCATCGTCGCCGCCGGCCTCGGTCCCGACCATCTGCCCGACACCTGGCGCCGAGCGGCCGAACCGCTCCCGGACTGGATCAACCCGGCACAACCCGGCCCGAAGCCACCTCAGGGTCAGGGCGGTCCGAGTACCTGAGGGGTGGCCGGCAGAATGGCGGCGACGGCGCGCCAGCCGGGCGGTGACCGGTGCGTAGCCCAGCCAGGTGGCCTCCTTCTCCGTGACGAAGGCGAACACCGCCCGCCCGCGACTCCCCGCCCGATGGCCAGGGCGGTCCTGGTGAGCGTGCCTCCAGTAGAAGCGGCCGTCGCGCCGGAGGCCATGCCCCCAGCAGCATGGCGATGAGGAACCGGGTGAGGGTGATGCGATCATCACGGCGCCGACGAGCCCGTCGGACCACCGGACGTCAAGCGCGATCATGCCGACCGTCATGGCGCACAGCACGCACACGAGCGCGCTGGATCGCGAGGGTCGTCTTAACCCGCCCCGGGACCGCCGAGGATCACCAGGCGCCGGCCGGGCAGCTCCTTGAACCGCGCGGCCAGGTCGGGGATGTTGTCGCCGGTCCCGTCCAGACGGGCGACCGGGTTAGGGTGACCCGCCCGGCCGCGTCCGCGCTCGACCTCGGTCGCGAGGGCCCACCGCGGGGGCGTCGGGGACGGGTTGGCCGGCCCCAGGATGCGTTCCTCTTCGCGCCACTGCACCTGCACGGTCTCCCGGAGACGGCGGACGGCCTCCTCTAGCGTGGGCGGCGGCTCGCCGGACGCCGCCCCGTCCTACCTGACCACCACGACCACCGCGGCCAGGGCCAGTGCGCCCCACACGAGCGGCACGCCCTTGCCATGGACCGCCACGGTATTGGTCGCCATGTTCCCCAGCAGTGCGAGCAGGACCGCCATCAACCCCGCCCAGGCGGGCGCCGCACGCGTGGCCGGCTATGGCCCCGCTGGCGGACGGGGGTGCATGGTGGGGAGCCGCACCTCGAACAGCGCACCGCCCTCGGGCGCGTCACCGACGGTGATCCTCCCGCCGTGTGCCCGGACCAGATCGTGGGTGATGGCCAGCCCGAGGCCGGCGCCGCCGTCGTCGCGGCTGCGGGCCTCGTCGAGCCGGACGAAACGCTCGAAGATCCGCTCGCGGTCGTCCGGCGGCACCCCGGCGCCGTCGTCGGAGACCCGCAGCACCGCCGCGTTGCCCTGAGGGCCGAGCCGCACGCGAACCCTGGCGGCCGCGTGCCGTTCGGCGTTGTCGAGGAGGTTGGACAGGACGCGGGCCAGCCGTACGCGGCTGCCCCGGACCCGGAGGGCGTCCGCGACGTCGGCCTCGATGGCGAGATCGCGCGCGCCCGCGGGACGGCGCCGCAGTTCGTCGCGCACCAGTTCGGCCATGTCCACCGGCTCCGGCGGGGCGGGCTCGTCCCCGGCGTCGAGACGGGCGAGCAGCAGCAGGTCGGCGGCCAGGTGCTGGAGCCGGACGACGTCGTGGGTCAGCTCGGCCACGTCCAGCAGCCGGGGATGCGCTGCGGCCACCTCCAACTGCGTGCGCAGTGAGGCGATCGGGGTGCGCAGCTCGTGGGCCGCGTCGGCGACGAACCCGCGCTGCCTCGTCACGGATCGTTCCAGCGCGGCCAGGGTCTGGTTCGTCGTGCCCGCCAGTTCGGCCACCTCGTCCCACGACCTGGGCACCGGGACACGGCGGGCCAGGTCGCCCGAGGCCGTGATCTCCACCAGCTCGCCGCGGATGGCCGCCACCGGGCGCAGCGCGCGCCGGGTCACCAGCCAGGTCACGCCCGCCACCACGCCCAGCAGCGGAGGCAGACCGGCGAGCATCGCGCGGCCCACCACGGCGACCGCGTCGCGCGAGGTGGACAGGGCGGCGCCCGCGTACACGGTGACGGCCTCACCGGCGGGGGTGGTGGCCTCCACCGCCGCGAACCGGTACTGAGCGGTGCGGCCGTACACGGTGGCACGGCCCGCGGCATGCCGGACCCCCTCGGAGACCCGGCCGGGACGGGGGACCTCCTCGTCCAGGTCGTCGTCCCCCGGCAGGAGGACCGCGGTCCTCGGCACGAGCATCGTCGCGGGATCGCCTGAGCCGCTGATGGCCTGCAGGTCTTCGCTCACCGCCCGTACGCGGCCGGCGGAGTCCACGATCTGGACCGGGCGCTCTTCGGTGTCGTCCAGGTCCAGCCGCCGGTAGGGGGTACCGGTGGCGAGCTTGACGGCGATCTGCCGGGCGGTCATCTCGGCACGCAGATCGGCGTGCCCGGCGAGGTTCGCCCGCAGCAGGGACACCACGACCAGTCCCGCGGCGGCCAGCGCAACGGCGACCACGGCGGTCGCGCCCACCGTGGCGCGAGCGCGCACCGAGCTGAACGGGCGCCGCATCTAGGCGCCCCCGCCAGGGTGAGCGGCGCCCCCGTTGGTGGCCAGCCGGTAGCCGGCGCCCCGCACCGTGGTGATCGATCTGCGGCCGAACGGGGCGTCCAGCTTGCGGCGCAGCGCGCTCACGTAGACCTCGACGATGTTGGGGTCGCCCTCGAAAGCGCCGTCCCAGACGTGCTCAAGGATCTGCGTCTTCGACACCACCAGGCCCGCGTTGGCCGCCAGGTGCTCCAGGACGGCGAACTCCTTGGCGGTGAGCTCCACCTGCACACCTGCGCGCAGGACGCGCTTGGCGGCGGGGTCGATGGTGAGGTCGCCGAGCTCGAAGAGAGGCGCGGCGGACCGGGTGCGGCGCCGCAGCAGGGCCCGGATGTGGGCGAGCAGCACCACGTAGGAGAACGGCTTGGTGAGGTAGTCGTCGGCGCCGGTGTCGAGCCCTTCGGCCTGGTCGTACTCGCCGTCCTTGGCGGTGAGCATCAGGATGGGGGTGTCGTCGCCCGCCGCGCGCAGGGCGGAGCAGACCCGGTAGCCGTTCATGCCGGGCAGCATGATGTCGAGCAGGATCAGGTCGTAGTCGTTCTCCAGCGCCCGGTTGAGGCCGGTGGCGCCGTCATGCGCCGTGTCGACCGCGAATCCCTCGGCGGCCAGCCCTTGCGCCAGCGACCTGGCCAGCCGTTTCTCGTCCTCGACGATCAGCAGGCGCATACGCCCCAGCCCTTTTCATCATCATTGCATACAGCTACCTATTGATTGCACAGTGTAATCAAAGTGAGGTGCCGCCGCCGTACTCGCTGTCGGTGACGACGACCGCTTCCAGCCGGTCACCGCACGTCCGGACATGGAACGGGCCGCCGGCACCGCGCTGAAGGCGGTGCCCGGCGGCCTCATCGAGGGCCTGGCTGGACTACAACGGCCGGGATCTGATGTGGGAGGCCGACGGCCTAGCCGGCGACGGCGCTGCGATCGGCCGAGATCACTTCCGCGCCCACAGGGACGACGGCTGATCCCTGTCTTGCCGGCACGTCATCTCGCCGCGCCGTGCCGGACGGCGAGGCCGACCGAAAACACCTTTACTCCCAGGCTGCCGCACCCCGGGCAGGCCGGATCGACCCACGGCGGCTGGACGGGCATCCCGCCCAAGTGCCAGGCGACCGCGTCGCCGCAGTACCGCGCCTCGTACAGGTCCTCCCACACGCGCATGCAGCACAGGCAGTGAGAGCGCCATTTCCCTTCCACGACATGGTTCTGTGTACGAGGGACAGGGACCGCCAGGCGGGATGTCATCGGTTCCTCCTCCGGACAGACTGCCGAGGGCTCGACCGACATCACCTTGACGAATGTTTCTGAGTCCAGGCTGAAGCACCCTGAATTCCCATTCAGATTGGCTTCGTTCGGTAAATCAGGGAAATGGCCTGACCTCTGCCACCAAAAAGGACAAGTGGGGGTTCAATAAGCAAACCCCCGTCGCAGCCGCTACGGGATCGCGGCCGACTGCGGCGGGGGTCGCCTGCAGCGAGCCCTCAGAGCAGGTCTGCCACTGCTGCGTGCAGGGTGAGGAGGGCGGGGATCTGCTCGGACGGCCGTCGGCCCATGCCGCACTCGGTGGCGATTCCGAACGTCTTCACCGCGCGGCGTGCGGCGTCGACCCTCGCGCGGGCGCCATCGAGACCGTCGGTGGCGTGCACCAGGCCGAGGAACAGGGTGGTCTCCGCCGGCAGCGACAGGCCGGTCAGCGGCGCGAAGTACGCGTCGTCGGCACGGTCGCGCGGCACCGGCATGTGCACCCAGTCCAGGCGCCGCCCGAGGCCGGCGGCGAGCCCGCCGGCGACGTCGGCGAGCTTGGACGTGTCCACAGGCTCGACGAAGTGTTCGTGCCCGAAGTCGCCGTAGCAAAGGTGGTAACCCAGCTCGACGTCGCTCGGCACTGCGTTTCCGAGCCGTACCAGCCGGGTCACGATCTCGGCGAGCCGCGACGGATAGCCGGCGCCGAACCAGGCCGGGAAGACCCCTTCGAAAATGGCGAACTCGACCGCGGTGTCCCACTGGACGGCCAGGTCGGCGGGCGGGATCACGGCCAGGATCTCGTCCAGTTCGGCCAGCAGGCGGGCCTCGTAGGCGGCCTCCAGCTCCGCCTGGTTCGCGCCGATGAACGCGGCGACCACGGCGATGGGTGTCGGCAGGCTGACCTGGAAGCGTACGTCCGGTGCGATGACACCCTCCGCGCGCAGGCGCGAGAACACCTCCCACGAGTCGAGTGCGGCCGCCGAGTACCCCAACGGCCCGAAGGTCACCGACGCCGGGTCGACACCGGGTTTGGGCCGGGCTCGCAGGCTCGGCCCGTACTCCGGGCTGGGGGGCGGCGCCATTTCCAGATCCGGGTGTGCCGAAAGCTTCGGCAGCTGCCAGACGACCCAGTTGTCCCGCTCGCCCGGCTCGCCGTCCGGGATTCGCCGTACCCGGCCGTCGAGGGCGGACGCCACGGTGCGGAACACGGTCTCGGAGTCGGCGAGCGGCACGCTGCCGCACAGGTGCACACTCGGTTTCACGGATGTCACGGCTGGTCCTCCTTGGGGCGAGTCGCTCAATGGTGCCAGGGAAGGCGGACCGGCTCGTAGGGTGCGTGTCCCGCGAGGAGGCCGGTGAGAAGTTCCGTGAGCATGAGCGGATAGACCGGCTCTTCCGCGCTCGCCAGTTCCGTGAGCGTCCACCAGCGGTGGGCGCCGACATGCTCGCGTTCGATCGGGGTGAACCCCGCGGTGTCGATATCGCGGGCGGGCGTGCGGAGCAGGAAGAAGTCGTCCCGGAACAGGCCACGCGCCCAGCCGAGGTCCGCGTGACCGGAGGTCAGGGCGACCTGCCTGCCGAGGTCCTCCGGGGCGACGATCAGGCCGGTCTCCTCACGCAGCTCGCGGGCGGCGGCCACGCGCAGAGTCTCGCCCGGCTCGACGCCTCCCCCTGGAGTGATCCAGCAGTGGCCTGCTTCGGGCTTGCCGGCGACCATCGGCCAGCGGAACAGCAGGACGCGGTCGGTGTCGTCCACCAGCAGCACACGGGCGGTGCGCCGCCGGTAGACCTCGTCCGCCGGCGCGCTGGTCACGAGCCCAGTTCGGAGTCCAGCTTGACCAGCTGGGCGTCGTAGATGCGCTGCAGGCCCTTGGGGGCGAAGGTCCGTTCGAAGAAGCCCCCGATGCCGCCCGCTCCGTCCCAGGTGGTGGTGACGTGGACGCGCGCGCCTTCGGTGGCCGGGGTGACCGTCCAGGTCGTGACCATCGAGGAGTTGGCGTCCTGTTCCACCAGGCGGTCATTGGCGGGGGTGCTCACGGTGAAGAGGCAGTCGCGCACCCGCTTGCTGGTGGCCGCCAGCTTCCAGTGCACCACCGTGCCCTCGCCCTGGCCGCCTTCCCGTACTTCGTACTCGCTGAAATGCTCCGTCAGAATGCGGGATCGCACCCCCGTGTAGTCGCCGAGCGCTGCGAGCACTTGGTCCGGGCCTGCCTTGAGGGTTCTCTCTGCGGTCACCACGACTTGTCCCATGCCGATCATCCTTTCACCGCACCGGCCCGACGTCGCCCAACCCCCACGCCACGCGACCGCCCGCTGTAGCGCTTGGTGCCCGGCGTCCCGGTCAGGAGCCGTTCTCGTTCTTGACGGTGTCGAAGACGGTCTCGCGCCAGTCGCCGGGCACCTTCTTGACGACGCCGACCTCCTTCATGAAGGCGCCGATCTTCAGCAGGGAGTGCGGCGTGGTGGTGAACTCGATGCCCTGGTAGGTCAGGTACTCCCGGTACTTGGCGGCGGGGATCTTGCCCTTCTCGGCCTGCGAGAGGATCTGCGCCGCCTCCGCCGGGGACTTGATGATGAGGTCGTTGGCCTTGGCGATGTTGCGGTGCACGGCGTTGATCACGTCCGGGTTCTTCTCTTCGTACTCCTGCGTCGCCACCATGACGTTGAAGCCGTGCTTGCCGAAGAGGTCGTAGCTGTCGACGAGCTTGCGGGCGCCCTGCTCGACGGCCTGGAACTGGAACGGGGGCGCGGTGTAGGCGGCGGCGATCTGTCCGCCGATCAGGGCCTGCAGGGCGTCGGGGTGGGCCATGGACGCGATGTTCTTGTCGAGTGCGTGCGGGTCGCCGAGCTGCTGCTGGGCCGCCTTCTGGAGCATGACCGACTGGATCGAACCGGGGGCGATGGCGGCGATCTTGTCTCCGGGCCTGAAGTCCTTGAGGCTCTGGAACCTCCTGTCCTTGGCCACCAGCCAGAGCGGCATGTCGTTCAGCGAACTGACGATCCTCCACGGGATGCCCGCGCCCCAGCCGATCAGGAAGGGGCCGAGGCCGCTGCTGCCGAGATGGAGCCTGCCCGACACCAGCCCGTCCCGGGTGGCGTTGCCGCCGCTGACCGTCCGCCAGGTGATGGTGCGGCCGGGCAGGTCCTTCTCCAGCCACCCCTTGGCCTGGATGATGATCAGCGCGGTATAGCTGATCCCGGATCCCTGGGAGATGACGATCTCCTTTCCGGAGCCGGATCCGCCCGAGCCGCCGCACGCGGCGGTCAGCGCGAGCGCGCCCACCCCGGTCGCGCCGAGGCGCAACACGTCACGCCGGCGGTAGGACGGCTCCGTGGAGGCGGCGGGGGTTCCGCGGAAGGGAGACAGGACGGGGGGCCGGCTCATGCGGATGTTCCTTCTTTCATTCCCCAGCGGACGACGGTCCGCCGTTCGATCAGGTTGAAGACGAGGTCGAGGGCCACGCCGATCAGGGCGATCACCACGAGCCCGGCGAACACGTCCGGGATCAGGGCGTAGTAGCGCGCGTTGTTGATGAAGAAACCGAGCCCGCCCTCCGAGCCCGCGGCGCCGAACACCAGTTCCGCGGCGATGATGGTGCGCCAGCCGAACGCCCAGCCGGTCTTCAGCCCGGCGATGGCGTGCGGGAGCGCGGCCGGCATCATGACCTCGCGGGTCAGCCGCCGGCCCGACAGGCCGAGGTTGCGGCCGACCATGACCAGCGTGGCGGGGGTGGTGCGCATGCCCATGCCGACGCTGACGGTCATCGGCCACAGCACCGCGTTGGCGGTCACGAAGATCAGCGCGGTGTCGGTCAGGCCGAACCACAGCATGGCCAGCGGCAGGATCGCCACCGACGGCAGCGGGTTGACCATGGACGAGACCAGCGTGAGGACGTCGTCCCCGAGCGTTGTGGTCGTCGCCAGCACGGTCATCACGAGCGTGAGCAGAATCCCGATGCCCATGCCGGCACCCAGCAGCCGCAGTGTCGTCAGCGTGGAGGTGACGATCTCGCCACTGGCGACGCCCTCGGCGAGGGCCTTGGCCACCTCCCAGGGCCCGGAGAACACGAACGAGCTGACCCCGGACGCGGACGCGTAGAGCTGCCAGAGCCCGATCAGCCCGGCGAACACCACCGTGCGCCGCAGCCAGGTCGGCAGTCGCGACCAGGGGCCGCCCGTCCGCGCGGCCACCGCCACCGGCGGCGCCTCGCCGGACGAGTCGAGGACATCGGGGCTATTCGTAGACGCCGTCAAGGACCTCACCGTCCTCCGCGAGCAGGGACCGGAGCCGGTGCCGCGCCTCGGCGAAGCCGGACGTGTCCGGGCCGTCGAGGCCGGAGACGTCGACGATCTCCGCGACGCGCGAGGGGCGTCCGGCGAGGACGACGACCCGGTCGCCGAGCAGCACGGCCTCGTCGATGCTGTGGGTGACGAACAGCAGGGTCGCGTTGGTGCGCCGGGTGATCCCGGCGAGCTCGCCTTGGAGCCGTCCTCGCGTCTGTGCGTCCAGGGCGCCGAACGGCTCGTCCATCAGCAGCATGAGCGGGTCCACGGCCAGCGCCCGGGCGATCGCCACCCGCTGCTTCATCCCGCCCGACAGCTGGTGGGGATGGCTGTCGAGGGCTTCCTTGAGCCCCATGAGCTCCAGATGCTCGACGGCCCGCCGCCGCGCGGTGGAACGGTCCACGCCGGTGACCCGCAGCGCATGGACGACGTTGCCCAGCACGGTGCGCCAGGGGAAGAGCTGGTCGAACTCCTGGAAGACGAAGGCGCGGTCCGGACCGGGACCCGGGTTCTCCCGGTCGCCGACGACGATGCGCCCGGAGGAAGGGCGCAGGAACCCCGCGACGGCCTTGAGGATGGTCGACTTCCCCGATCCGGACGGGCCGAGCAGCATGATCTTCTCGCCGCGCCGCACCTCGAAGCTCGCCTCCGCCACGGCGGGCACCGGCCGGCCGCGCCGCCGGTAGCCGATCGCGACCCGGTCGACCAGCAGTGCTCGCTCGCCGGGTGTCACCGCGGCGCCCTTCGCCGTTCTCGCACGTGCAACTCCTCTGGCGGGGTGCAATAACAGACTATGTCTACCAAAAAACCAGGAAATACGGCAATCGCCTCCTGGGGGCCCGCCACCTCAGCCGATGCGATCGCCGGCCGCCAGGACGGCCGCGCCGGCCGCGACGGTCTCGGGGTACTTCAGGCCGGCCCCGGTGTTCAGCACCACGACCCGCTCGTCCGCGCCGATCCGGCCGTCCGCGCGGAGCCTGCGGGCGGCGGCGAAGGCGGCGGCGCCTTCTGGGCAGACGAACGCACCTTCAAGGGCCGCGACCTGCCGCAACTCGGCCAGCAGCTCGATGTCGGAGACCGCGATCGCCGTCCCGGAGGTCTCGGCCAGCGCCTCCAGGATCAGGAAGTCGCCGAGCGGCTTGGGCACGTTGATCCCGAACGCCGCCGTCGTCGCGTCCTCCCAGTACCGCGTTTCCTGTTCGCCGCGCTCGAACGCCCGGACGACCGGCGCGCACCCCTCGGCCTGGACGGCGACCAGCCGGGGTGGCGGACCGGAGACCCAGCCCAGCTCCCGCAGTTCGAGCATGGCCTTGTGAATGCCGATCAGGCCCACGCCGCCGCCGGTCGGGTAGAGGATCACATCGGGCCACTCCCAGCCGAGCTGCTCGGCGATCTCGATGCCCATGGTCTTCTTGCCCTCGATCCGGTAGGGCTCCTTCAGCGTCGAGGCATCGAAGACCGCGCCGCCCGAAGACGCCACCAGGTCGCCGACGATCCGCCCCGCATCGCTGATCAGCCCGTCCACCAGGTGCAGGTCAGCGCCCGCCGCCACGCACTCGTGGCGGGTGATCCGCGGCGCGTCCACCGGCATGACGATGGTGGCGGTCAGCCCGGCACGGGCGCCGTAGAGGGCCCAGGCGGCGCCCGCGTTGCCGTTGGTGGGCATCGCCAGCCGCCGCACCCCGAGCTCCGCCGCCCGTGACACCCCGACCGCGGCGCCGCGGGCCTTGAACGAGCCGGTCGGGACGAGGCCCTCGTCCTTCATCAGCAGCCGGGGCAGCCCGATGCGCGCGCCGTAGCGGGTGAGCGGGCGGCAGCGGCGTCATGCCCTCACCGAGGCCCGCCACCGACTTCCGGTTCCTGACCGGCAGCAGCTCGTGGTAGCGCCACAGGTCGGACGCACGTCCGGCGACGTCCTCGGGCCGCACCGAGGAACGCACCGCGTCCAGGTCGTAGCGCGCGAGCAGCGGCTTTCCGCACTCGGTGCACAGGTTCTGCGGCACGTCGGCGTCATGCCGGGCGCCACACCGCCCGCACTCCAGATGGGACAACCGGCTGTAGGTCATGCGCCCTCCTTGTCGCGTAGTGCGTCGCGGACGGCCCTTTCCAGGACGTCCGCGGCTATGCCGAGGCACGACTCGTCGATGTCGAACCCGGGGCTGTGGTGCGGTGCGGGACTGGACGCGCCGACGACGACATAGGTCGCCGTCCCGCCGTGGGCCTGGACCTCGCGCATCATCAGGGTCGCGTCGTCGCTGGCGCCGAACCGGTGGTCGTCGTGGACCGAGGTGACGGCGGGCAGCGACCGGGCGGCGCCGGCGACGGCCCGGACGGCGGCGGGGTCGCAGACGGCGGTCGTGGCCGCGCCGATCCTGTCGACGCGCACCTCGACCTCGCCCGCGGCCCCGGCCGCGTCCAGCACGGTCCGGGCGCGGCGCTCCAGCTCATCGCAGACGTCGCCGTCGGACGCGCGCAGCTCCAGCGCCAGTTCGGCGCGGCCCGCGACGATGTTGGGCGCGGTGCCCGCGCGCAGCACCCCCACGTTCACGCGCGTGTCGGCGGTGGCGAATCGTGGCAGCGCATGCAGGCCGACGGTCGCCTGTGCCGCGGCGAGCAGAGCGTTGCGTCCCTCTTCGGGCGCCGCGGCGGCATGGGACTGGCGCCCGGTGAAGACCGCCCGCAGCTTGGCGTTGGCGAAGAAGCCGTGCGTGCCGGCGGCGACCTCGCCGACCGGCAGGCCGAGCCCGAGATGCAGCGCGTACAGCCGGTCGACGCCCTCCAGGACGCCGGCGTCCAGCATCGCCCGCGCGCCCCGTCCGCCCTCCTCGGCGGGCTGGAAGAGCAGCCGGACCCGCCCGGTGAAATCGCCGGACGACAGTCGGCGCGCCAGTTCGAGACCGACCGCGATGTGCCCGTCATGGCCACAGGCGTGCATGGTCGCCGGGTCGGCCGAGGCGAACCCTTCACGGGCGGGCCGGTGCCGGGGGTCGGCCGACTCGGCCAGCGGCAGCGCGTCGATGTCGACACGCACCGCGACCGTGGGGCCCGAGCCCTTGCCGGTGCCCTCGATGTCCGCGACCGCCGCCGTGTGTCCCTCCCGGACGGGGACGAGGTCGGCGTCGGTCGCTCCCCAGGCTCGGGCACGCCCGGCCGCCGCGTCCAGTTCCTCCTGGACGGGCAGGGCCGGGGCTCGCGACAGGTCGATCGCGTCCCGGCCGGTCAGCGTGCGCAAGCCGAGGCGACGCAGTTCCGCCGCGATCGTGGTCACCGTCCAGAACTCCGTGAAGGCCGTCTCAGGGTGCGCGTGGAACAGCCTGCGCTTGTCGACGAGGTAGCGGCCGCCTCCGCCGGGTACATCGGCCATCCCCGTACCGTACCTTGTCGATCAAATTAGTATGTTTTCGGCGACGGTGTGACATGTCCGCGATCGGTGGCGCTGAGGGGATATCGGTGGTCTCCCCGCTGGCTGCACGGCCGCCGATGGTCACCCCCTGTGGGAGCGGGGTTCCGGTGGCCGCCCCGCCCCTCGCCGGTCACACAGCAGGGGCGGGGCCTCCATCGCTCCTTCGTGCACGCACCCCCTCGGGCATCCGTCGTAGGTTCGGCCGTTCAGGGCCGGACGGTGCCGAGGCGGACGGGCAGCGACAGCGGGCCGACAGTGAAGAACGACGGCGAGTAGGGGACGTCCCCCCGGTCGATCGTGAGGCTGAGATCCGGCAGTCGCCGGTACAGCGAGGCGAGCGCGAGCCTGCTCTCCAGACGCGCCAGCGGGGCGCCGATGCAGTAGCGCGGGCCGTGGCCGAAACCGAGGCCGCCGATCTGCTCGCGGGTGATGTCGAACCGGCTCGCGGTCTCGCCGTACTGTTCCGGATCGATACCGCTCGCCTGGTACATCACGCCGACCGCGTTGCCTTTGGGGATCGTCACGCCCGCGATGGCCACGTCGGTGAGCGTGAAGCGGAAGCTGGTCATCATCACCGAGTGGCGATACCGCAGGGTCTCCTCGACCACATCGGCCCAGCGGTCCTCGGCCTTGGCCAGTGCCAGCTGGTCGGGATGCGCCGACAACGCCAGGATGGCGTGCCCCAGCAGATGGACCGTGGTCTCATGACCGGCGACCAGCATCAGCCACAGCACGGCGACCAGCTCGTCCGCAGTGAGCCTGTCGTCCCGGTCGCGGGCCTGGACCAGGCCGGAGGTGAGGTCGTCGCCGGGTTCCCGCCGCTTGCGCTCCGCCAGTTCGTGCAGGTACGCCATGAGGGCGTTCTGGGTCGCGAACGCCTCCTCGGGCGGGGTGGTGTGCGCCAGCAGAGTGGCCGTCCATTTCCGCAGCCGGGCCCGTTCCGGCTCCGGCACGCCGAACAGCTCGCAGATCACCGCCATCGGCAGCGCTTCGGTGAAGGCGGGCACCAGGTCCACGCCGTCCCCGGCGACCACGACGCCGTCCAGCAACCGGTCGACGATCTCCTGGATGCGCGGCTGCATCGCCTGCACCCGGCCGGGGGTGAACGCCTTGCCGACCAGGCCGCGCAGCCGCCGGTGGTCGTCGCCGTCCTTGGTGGACAGATGGTCGCCCTGGACGATGGTGCGCAGCGGCCAGTCCTGCGGGATCGATCCGTCGTACAAGGCGGGCCAGTGTTCCGGGTCCCGCGCGAAGGTCTTGTTGTCCCCGGCGAGGATCTCGCGCACGGCGTTGTGGGTCAGCGCCAGGTAGGCCGGCACGCCACCGGGGAACTCCACCTCGACCACGGGGGCGATCTCCCGGAGCCGGATGCAGGTGTCGAGCGGACTCTCGCCTGCGGCAGGGAACGCGGGAAGGCTTGTCGTCATCGGATTCCCCTTCGTGTCTCGCCTGTCAGCGGCTCTCGTTGGGGTGGGCCGGCACCGAGTCTCGCCCGGCTCGGCCCCGCCGGGTAGGTCCGGCCGGCGATCCTGCCCCGAACCACAAGTCGGACGTCACAAAACGAAGGTTCGACCGGGCCGGCGTGCGAAACTTGACGTGCGTCGTGGACAGGCACGGTGGCCACCAGCGACGGGTGTGCTCGCGGCGGAGGTAAGCCCATGAGGTATCAGTCCTGGACCACCGACGACACCGACGCCTGGCGCGATCTCAGCAACAGCATCCTCCCGATGGACCACCGGTTCCCGACCCCGGGAAGCTGGCGTGCGGACCTCACCGCCCAGGAAAGCGGCAACTACCGGCTGCTCCACTGGGATCAGCACGGAGACCGGATCGCCCTCCGCACGCCGTCGCACATCCGCAGAGTTCCCGACGAGCACTACTGGATCGTCGTGCCGCAACGCGGCGTGTACACCGTCAGGCATGACCAGGACGAAACCCGAACCTTTCCCGGATACGCCTCCGCCATGAGCATGGACGAATCCTGCCTGCTCTCCGTTCCGGCTTCACAGGCATACGCTTTCCAGGTGCCGCGCTCCGAAATAGACAACCACATCAATTCACCCAGGCCGTTACGTCTCGTCCTCGACCTGAACACCGGACTCGGCCGGATCCTCAGCACAATCATAAGCAGCACCCATGTCGAACAGTACAATCTTTCCGACCATGAATTCCACGCGGTGTGCGACCGGATGACCGAACTGTTCTGCATGCTCGCACTCAACGACACGCGTCCGCAGGAAACTCATCTCACCGAGGTCGCCCAGGTCGTCCGGCGATACGTCCGGCAGCAGCTCGGCGCCGGCAAGCTGCCGCTCGCCACCGTCGCGCAGGCGCTCGGCTGGTCGCCACGCCAGCTGCGCAACGCCCTCCACGAAACCGGTACCACCTACCGCGACCTACGCAATGAGGAAACACTGCGAGCCGCCCGGGACCTGCTCCAGGACCCGGGCGGCACCCACCTCAGCGTGAGTGAGATCGCCGCCCGCGCAGGCCTCACCCCCACCTGGTTCTCCTCGGCGTTCAAGGCGCGCTACGGCGAAAGCCCTCGAGAATTCCGCCGCCGCAGACTCAGCGAGACGGCGTCCTGCGACCCGAGTTCCCCACCCACCTCCCCGTAGATCCCGCTCAGGTGCAGGCAGCCTCATCGCCGTCTATCACCGGGCCCGCTCGGCCGGTGGCGCCAAGATCAGGTCCCCTGCCCTGTTGACCTGCGGTGACATCCGCACAGGAACCCCGTTAAGTCGGACCTGCTTCAACGAGAAACGTCTCACAGCGAACTTGACCTTAATCGGTCACGTCAGTCATTGCTCTTGTACGTCCTCTGTGCCTCATGGATCGTTCCCCGGGAGAGATCGCCGAACGAGGGTGTGCCGGACGGCGTTCGCCGCCGGTGTGCCCTCAATTAGGGAAAGGGGCACAAAGTGACACGGGGGTACTCGCCGCGCGGCAGCCTGGCCGCCGTCATGGTGATCATGACGGTCCTGGGAGTCGCCGTGGCGGTCCAGGTCGTTCGCCCTCCGAAAGCGGAGGCGTTCGCCACCTATTACTGGTTCTCCTCGGGGCACGGGGAGCACGAGAAGATAACGCGGGCCGCGCTGGAATGCCCGGAGGACCAGCCGTCCGACGGCACCTGTTTCGAACCGGACTCGATGGACATTCTCGCGGGATACCGCACCTACCTGGGCGGGGTCGGGGCCCCCGACTCGTGGGCGAGCGGCGGCGAGCTGGACGACCCGTCGGCCCACTGCGACAACGCCGACTACATCCGGCCGGAGGACAACGGCGGCCAGACGTACGTGCGCACCCGGGCGCAGGCCTCCGACCAGCTGGTCGCCTGCCTGCGGCACCTGCGCGGCCGGTTCCACGGCGCCGCCGAGCAGGCCGGGACCGTCTTCGACGGCGACGGCGACCTGTCCCGCTACGAGACCCTTTCGAGCTGCGCCGACTACGGGCCGCCGGGACAGCGGGCGCGCGCCAAGTGCCGGTTCGTCGACCTGTTCGGCCGCACCCTGCACGGCGTCCAGGACTTCTACTCCCACTCCAACTGGGTCGACTCCTCCGACCCGTCCAAGCCGACAAGCGTCGGCAACCCGCCCGGCATGCACCGGAGCGAGGTGTTCCCGCTGATGAGCTTCCGGCTGCCGCTGTCACCGCCGTCCGACGTTCCCGAGCAGCTGGCCACCGGCTGCTACCCGTCGGACGAATGTGATGGCCGAATCCGCCACGACGAGGAACTGAACAAGGACGTCGCGCAGATCGACCCGCGCACCGGAAAGGTCACCAGGGACGGGACCAGCGCTCGCGGTTCCATCCTCGACAACGAGGAACGCGCCGTCCAATGGGCGATCAACGACACCCGGCGTCAGTGGGCGGCGATGCGCGACGAGATCAAGGCCCGGTACGGCGAGGTGAAGGGCAACACCATCATCTGCGCCATGACACATGACACCCCCGTCCGCAACTGGCCGTGGACCAGGGGCGACTGCGAGTAGAGCACGCCGGTCGCCGACGGTAGGCCTCGCTCCATGCGAGCGAGGCCTGCCGTCGAACGCTTCGCGCTACGAGTCGCCGCCTGGGCCCGCGGCACGGTCCCGGGGCTCGAGGCGGTCGTCTTGGCCGGACGGGGTGTCGAGCGTGGTGGCCCAGCTGGCCAGCAGGCGGAGTTTGTCCTCGGAGTCGCTGCCGGGTTCGGTGCCGTAGACGACCAGGGTCAGGTTGTCGGCGGCCAGGTCCAGTGACTCGTAGTTGAGGTGCAGGTCACCGACGACGGGGTGGTGGAAGGGCTTGCTTCCGATGTGGTGCTGCCGGACGTCGTGGCGGGCCCAGCGGGCGCGGAAGTCGTCACTGCGGGTGGACAGCTCGCCGACGAGGTCGGTGAGGGCCTTGTCGTAGGGATCGCGGCCGGCTTGGCCTTGCAGGAGGGCGACGGTGTCGTCGGCGGCGCGGTTCCAGTCGCCCCAGAACTGGCGGGATCGGGGATCCAGGAAGATGAAACGGGCGTGGTTGGGGGCGGCGCCGCGGGCGGCGTCGATCATGGGGGCGTACAGCGCGCGGCCGAGGGGGTTGGTGGCCAGGATGTCGCCGCGGCCGTTCATCACGAACGCGGGTGCGTCGGTCATGGAGTCCAGCATCCGCTGCACGGTGGGCCGCACCTGCTGCGGGGCCGAGCGGCGCCGGCGGCGCGGTCCGGGACCGGCGGTGCGGGCCAGGTCCTCCAGGTGGGTGCGTTCCTCGTCGTTGAGCCGGAGGGCGCGGGCCAGAGCGTCCAGGACGTGGTCGGAGACTCCGGACAGGTCGCCGCGTTCCAGCCGGGAGTAGTACTCGACGCTGACGCCCGCGAGCTGGGCGACCTCCGCGCGGCGCAGCCCGGGGACCCGGCGGGTGCCGTAGGAGGGCAGCCCGGCCTGCTGCGGGCTGATCTTGGCCCGGCGGGAGGTCAGGAACTCGCGGACTCGGCTGCGGTGATCCACCCTCCCCAGGCTAGGCGGCCCCCCGCCCGCGAGGGGTGCCCTGCCGGTACACCTTTCACCAGTGCCTTTCTCCTCCCCTGATCAGCGCTTTCGATGGGTGATGGCCACCTCGCCCGGCCCACGCGGCCTCGGACGGCGAGGCCCATGACGAGAGGAGCAGTTCTTCATGCGCGTTCACGCCTACGCCGCACCGGCCGCCGCCGCGCCGCTGGAGCCCACGGTCATCGAGCGGCGTGACGTCGGTCCCAACGACGTGCTCATCGAGATCAAGTACGCCGGCATCTGCCACTCCGACATCCACACCGTCAACGGCGACTGGGGTCCCCAGCCCTATCCGGTGGTCCCCGGCCACGAGATCGTCGGCATCGTCGCCGAGACCGGCGCCGACGTCACGCGCCACCAGGTGGGCGACCGCGTCGGGGTCGGCTGCATGGTCGGCTCCTGCGGTCAGTGCACCAACTGCCGCAACGGCGACGAACAGTACTGCCTCGACGGGATGGTGCCCACCTACGCGGGCGTGGACCGGGACGGCACCACCACCCAAGGCGGTTACTCGACCCACATCGTCGTCGACGCCGACTTCGTCCTGTCGGTGCCCGAGGGCATCGACCTGGCGGCCGCGGCGCCGCTGCTGTGCGCCGGCATCACCACCTACTCGCCGCTGCGCCGCTGGGGGGCCGGCCCGGGCAGGAAGGTCGCCGTCGTCGGCCTCGGCGGACTCGGGCACATGGCCGTCAAGATCGCCCACGCGCTCGGCGCCGAGGTCACCGTGCTCTCGCAGTCGCTGAAGAAGCAGGAGGACGGCCTGCGGCTGGGGGCCGACCACTACCACGCCACCGGCGACCCCGGCACCTTCGAGCAGCTCGCCGGCCGCTTCGACCTGATCGTCAACACGGTCAGCGCCACCGTCGACGTCGACGCCTACCTGGGCCTGCTCGCGGTCGACGGCACCCTGGTCAACGTCGGCGCCCCGGGCGAGCCGCTGAGCCTCGACGTGTTCTCCCTCATCACCGCCCGGCGCTCCTACGCCGGGTCGATGATCGGCGGCATCGCCGAGACGCAGCGGATGCTGGACTTCTGCGCCGAGCACCACATCGGCGCCGACATCGAGCTGATCACGGCGGACCGGATCAACGAGGCCTACGAACGCGTCCTGGCCTCCGACGTCCGCTACCGGTTCGTCATCGACACCGCCGGCCTCGGCTGACGTGCGGGGCAGGTGCACGCCCCGGCCAAGACCTGGACAAGGACGTCGCAGGTCGTCACCGGAAATGAGCAGAGGGGCGCGCACCGCGGGTAGGGGTTCGGCAGATCCGTCGACGTGGCCGCCCAGCCCGGCCAAGGAGGAGCCGACCATGGAGATCTTGAAGCGACGGCCGACCGGCAGAGTGCCCGCCGAGTGGTTCACCGGCGAGGCCTGGTTGGATGTGATCTACGCCGGGGAGGAGCCGTCCCGGGCCCGTCTGAACCGGGTCCGATTCGCTCCCGGCGCCCGCACCGACTGGCATTCACACGTCTTGGGGCAGACGCTGCACATCGTGTCGGGGGTCGCGCTGGTGCAGGAGCGCGGCGGGCAGCTCATCGAGGCCCACCCGGGAGACACGATCTATACCCCGCCCGGTCAGGAGCACTGGCACGGCGCCGCCCCCGACTCCTTCATGGAGCATCTGGCCCTCTGGGAAGGCAGCGGCAACCCGGACGCACCCGACACAATCTGGGGCGAAAAGGTCACCGACACCGAGTACGAGCGCCCACGCTCCACCACCCGCAACTGACCCCGTCCCGACGACCCGCAACCGCTCCGTCGTCCCGCCGGGCGCGGCTCCCGTGTCGCGGTCGCGCGGCGTCGGCGCGGGGTTTTCGGGGTGCGACCGTTTGGCTACGCTTTGGTGTGTGGCCCTCGAACGCAACGAGCGACTCGCGGAGCAGCTGGCCTCGTTGCAGGAAGAGGCCTGCAGATGGCGCGACGGCACCGCGCGGGCGTATGTCGGCGAGGGTCTGGAGTTGCTGCAGAGACTTGCGGTTCCGGGGGTCCACGTCCCTCCACGGCACCGTGAGGAATTCATCAACGTGCTGGAGGACATGGCGGTCTCCGCCCGTCCGTTCCTGCCCGACGCCTCCCTCGTTCCGTACGTGTCCAGGCTTCTCGACCTCCTCACGCCGTATGACGGCCCGCCCGCGGCCGCCCCGGACGACCCGGTCGCGGAACGCCTGCTCAGGCGGGACCAGAAGGCCGCACGGAAGCAGCAGGCCCGTGAGCAGAAGGCCGCTGAGCGGGAACGCAAGGCCGAAGAGAGACGGAAGCGGCGACTGGGCCTGACCGCCGACGAGGGCGGCCCCGACCGCTACTGGAGCCCGGACTGACGCTCCCCTTCGTTACGCGCGATTGGTGCGGAAGCGACGGCGGGCGGCCAGAGGTTCGAGGCCGGATCGCCACCAAGGCAGCCAGGCGGAGGGCTGCCGCAGTACCAGTTGCGCGAATGGAAGCGGGTCGAAGAACGCGTCCCGGCGGAGGACTTTTCCGGATTCGGTCATCCAGATTTTGTCCACGGCAGGGATCTGTGCAGGTATCCGACCGACGGTTGCGCTGAACCGGTGTTCGATGAACAGAATGTCATCGCATCCGGACCACCCCACGACGTCGCTGCGGAGATCGGGGAGGAGCGCGAGGAGCCGACCGGACTCCTCCCACCATTTGCGTCGCCCCCTGATCTTGGGTATCAGCGGCTGGTTGAGCTCGACGTCCTCGACCAGGAAGTCATCCCAGGCACGAGGGTGTGGCTTGTCCCAGCTCGCGGCGAAACCCTCGACGAGGGTCTGGTGAACGCTGCGCCAGTCGACCATTACAGCGCTCCGAGCTCCTGCATCGCGGCGGCGACGTCGAGGTAGGTCTCCTTGCGGTGTACCAGCTTCCCGGACATGCCGATCACATCGACCCCGCTGAACCGCATCGGTTTCCCGGTCGGCTGGAGGACCGATCCGCCGAGCGGAAGCGGGGCGGCCAGAGTCGTGGTGATCGAGCACTGGTGCACGAAGAAATCGGGTCCGACGCTGATCCTGTCCGTGGCGAAATGGATGTCCGGCCAAAGTGCCAGCAGCCCCGCGAAGACCTCACGGACTTCGGCCTTGCCGGTGACCTCGGACGAGCCCAGCAAATGCAGGCGGAACACGGTGTCCTCGGTATGCATCGCCATGATTTCGTCCACGTCGTGGGAATTCCACGCTTGGCCGTAGTCGTCGACGATCCGCAGGAGTTCCTTTTCGGTGACGGTCATGGCTTCTCGCCCACCCTTTCGGATGATCTTGTAATCATTACAAGAACCTGCCGGGTACGGTAGCAGACGACATGGATCCGCGGAGACAGCGCACGGTCGAGGCCCTGCTGCGGGCCGCTGAGGAGATCTTCAGCACGCGCGGCGCGGACGAGGTGACCGTCGAGGAGATCGCCCGGAAGGCCGGGGTGGCCGTCGGTTCGATCTACAACCATTTCGGGTCGAAGTCGGGGCTGCACGCGGCCGTCGTCGAGCAGGCCCTCGGCGTCGACCGCGACCACATGGACCGCGCCTACGGGGAGGAGCGCACGCCGGTCGAACAGCTGTACGCCGCCGCGGACGAGTACCTGGAGTTCTACCTGGCGTATCCGGAGTACTTCCGGATGCTGGCCTTCCCGGGCGAACCGGGGCAATATCCGGCCGGACGCGAGGTCGCCGAACGCCTGGCCCGTTCGGTCGACGGACAGAACCGGCGGATGGTGGAGGCCCTTCGCCGTGCGATGGACGCGGGCGCGATACGGGCCGTCGACCCGGAGGAAGCCGCCACCGTCCTGTGGGCGGCCTGGAACGGGGTCATCAGCCTCGGCTGGCGGCCCGACAGCCTGCGACGTTCCGAGCCCGAACTCCGCAGGCTGGTGCACACCGCCACCGACATCATCGCCAACGGACTGCTGGCTCGCTGACGGCCTGCCACATGGCGCTCAGCGTCGGGGCGGCACGCCCTACTCGTCGGACTGCGGAAGGCTCGCCTTGGCCGTCTCGTAGTCGCCGGCCGGAGCGTCGTCGTCCAGGCGATAGACCAGGTGGACGACGCCGGTCGCGAAGGTCTTGGAGGAGATGAGCTTCAGCGGCAGCGGCGTGTCGGCGTCCTCGAACAGCCGCATTCCCTTGCGCACGGCGATCGGATGCACCAGCAGGTGCAGCTCGTCGAGGAGGCCCGCCGCCAGGAGCCGGCGGACGATCGAGACCGACCCGCTCATCCCGATGTCCGACGTGGACGGTTCCTTCTTCAACGCGGTCACGGCCTCGATGAGGTCGCCTTGGAGCTGCTCGGAGTTGCGCCAGGTGAAGTGGAGTTCCTGGCCTGACACCACGATCTTGCGGGCGTCCCCGAGCTTCTTGGCGAAGTCGGCGTCTTCGCCGCCCGCCTTCTCCCGGTCCGGCCACGCCCCCGCGAAGCTGTCGTAGGTCCTGCGGCCGAGCAGGAGGGTGCCGGCCGAACCCAGTTGGGCGTCGACGGCCTGGCCCATCTCCTCGTTGAAGTACGGGAAATGCCAGTCCTGCGGGTCTTCGACGACTCCGTCGATCGAGATGAACAGCCCTGCAGTGATCTTCCGCATCCTGATGCTCCTCGGACATCGCGACGAACAGTGCTCACCGGATTCGACCAGCGCCGTCACCAGAACTCATCGGGCCGCATGCCGGGGCTGTTGACGCCGTCTTCGCGGGCACATACTCTCTGGAACCATCGTTCCGGACTGTACCGATCGTTACAGGCTGCCGAGTGCCGGAGACACCGCAGGGAGGCGCACCGTCGTGTCCGAATGTCCGCAGTACGACGTGGCCGTGATCGGCTATGGCCCCACCGGCGTGACGGCCGCGAACCTGCTCGGCGCGCTGGGCGTGTCCGTCGTGGTCGTGGAGCGCGACGCGTCCGTCTTCGGCCGCGCGCGGGCGATCTCGACGGACGAGGAGGTGATGCGCGTCTGGCAGGAGATCGGGCTCGCGGAACGGTTGAAGCGGGACATGCTGCCCGACAGGCCGATCGACTTCGTCGACGCCGGCGGCCGGTCGTTCATCAGCGCCGTCCCCACGCCGCGCGGTCAGGGGCATCCGCCGCAGATGTTCATCTACCAACCGGCATTGGAACGCACGCTTCGCGAGGGCGTCGAGCGGTACCCGAATGTGGACGTGCTGCTGGAGCACGAGTGCCTGCGGGTGAGCCAGGACGACCAGGGCGTCGAGTTGCTGATCGCCCGGTCGGGGCAGGACCGGCTGACCCGGGTGCGGGCGTCCTATGCCATCGCGGCCGACGGTGGTTCCAGCCCCACCCGGGGCCGGCTGGGCGTCGGCTTCGAGGGACGTACCTACGAGGACCGCTGGCTGGTCATCGACACCGAGCTCGTCAAGGAATGGCCCGGCCACGACCGGCTGCGCTTCCACTGCGACCCGGACCGTCCGGCGGTCGACTGCCCGACACCGCTCGGACACCATCGCTGGGAGTTCCCGGTTCTGCCGGGCGAGGACGAGAAGGAACTGGTGACCGACGCGGCCGTCTGGCGGCTGCTGGGCCGGCAGGGCATCACCGGCGAACACGTGTCGGTCCTGCGCGCGGTCGTCTACAGCCACCACGTCCGCTTCGCCGACCGCTGGCGGATCGGGCGGATCTTCCTGGCCGGCGACGCCGCGCACGTCATGCCGCCATGGATCGGGCAGGGCATGGCCGCCGGCGTCCGCGACGCGGCGAACCTGTGCTGGAAGCTGGCCGCCGTCCTCGCCGGAGCGTCGCCGGACCCGCTTCTGGACAGCTACCAGGAGGAACGCGCCCCGCACGTGCGGAACATGACCAGGCGTGCCGTCCTGGTCGGGCACATCATCACCGAGCGGCGGGCGTGGCTGACCGCGCTCCGCGATCCCGCCTTCCGGGGACTGCGCAGGCTGGGACGCGTCGACCGCGCTTTCCAGGGCGCCGCATGGATCCCGGCCTGCCGCTACCGCAGCGGCTTCTTCCACAAGTCGCACGGCACGACGGCTCCCGGCCGCAAGGCGCCCCAGCCCTGGGTTCTGGACGAGTCCGGGACCCGGCGACGGCTGGACGACGTCCTGTATGCGGGCTGGTCAGTGCTCCATCTCGGCCCCGTCCCGCACGGGGCTTGGCAAGCCGCGGCGGACGTCGTCATGCAGATTCTGCCCGCTGATTCCGCTCCCCGCGCGGGCGCGATCGTGGACGCCGACGGCACGCTGACCAGGTGGATGCGGCGCATGCGGGCCGTGTCGCTGGTGCTCCGGCCGGACCGCGTCGTCTACGCCGCCGCGACCGCGCGGCGCCCCTTGCCCTCCCCTCCGCTCTCCCCGCTCACACCGACTCATGCACTACCGGAGCAGACCTCATGACCAGCACACCGTTGTCCGAGAAGACCGTCCACGCGGGTGGGCAGGACGTCTTCGTCGCCGAGGCCGGGAGTGGTCCGACCCTGGTCCTGCTGCACGGCGGAGGGCCGGGAGCATCCGGCGTGTCCAACTACGTCCGCAACATCGACGCCCTGGCCGAGCACTACCGGGTCATCGTGCCGGACCTGCCCGGCTATGGCCGCTCCACCAAGCACGTCGATCAGCGTGACCCCTTCGGCCACCTCGCAGCCGCCGTCCGCGGCCTCCTCGACGAGCTCGGGCTCCAATCGGCCCACCTGGTCGGCAACTCCTACGGCGGCGCCGCGGCCCTGCGTCTCACGCTGGACACCCCCGACCGCGTGGACCGGATGGTCCTGATGGGCCCCGGCGGCGTCGGCACCACCCGGGCGCTCCCCACCCCGGGACTTCGGAGCCTGCTGTCCTACTACGGCGGAAACGGCCCGTCACGCGACAAGCTCGCAACGTTCATTCGTCGTTATCTCGTCCATGACGGATCCGCCATTCCGGACGAGGTGATCGAGGCCCGCTATCGAGACAGCATCGATCCCGCGGTCATGGCGGACCCGCCGCTCCGGCGCCCGTCCGGTCCCTTCGCGCTGCGCACTCTGTGGCGCATGGACTTCACCCGTGACCGCCGCCTGGCCACGCTGAAGACGCCCACCCTGGTCATCTGGGGAGCCGGAGACAAAGTCAACCGCCCGAGCGGCGGCCCCACCCTGGCCGCGACAATGCCCGACTGCGACCTGCTGATGTTGGCGAACACGGGCCACTGGGTGCAGTGGGAGCGGCCCGAGCTGTTCAACAAGACCGTTCGGGAGTTCTTCGATGGACGATGACTCCCTCTTCGGCCACACCCATCTGGGATACATCGTGGTCGAGACCGACAGGTTCGCCGACTGGCACCGCTTCGGCGCCGACGCCATCGGCATGCACGCCGACCCTCTCGACGCCTCCGCCATGCGGTTCCGCCTGGACGACCACCAGTGCCGCTTCCTGCTGAAACGCGGACCGGCCGAGGACGTCACCGCCGTCGGCTGGCACATCGACGACCACGCCGCCTTCGACCGGATCCTCGCCCGGGTGCGCGACAACGGCGTCCCTCTCTCCGAAGGCACATCGGACGAAGCGGCCCTGCGCGGGGTCGAACGCCTCTGGCGCTTCCCCGGCCCCAAGGGAATCACCCAGGAGATCTTCACGCGCCCGCGCCTGGCGTCCGAACCACCTGCACTGCGCACCGGCGGCTTCGTGACCGGCGAGGACGGCATGGGTCACATCGCGCTCACCTCCACCAGACCCGCCGAACTGCGCGGTTACTTCACCACGGTCTTCGACGCCCGCCTCACCGACTACATCGACGAGACCATCAGCGGCGTCAAACTCAAGATCCGTTTCCTGCGGGTCAACCGCCGCCACCACTCCATCGCGATCGCCGCCACCCGCGGCCTGCGCCTGGATCCGATCCGCACCCGCGTCCAGCACCTCAACATCCAGGTCGCCGAACTCGACGACATGACACGCTCCTACCAGCGCGTCAAAGAACTCGGCTTCCGGACGGCCCTGTCGATCGGACAGCACACGAACGACCGGGAGCTCTCCTACTACGCCGTGACGCCGTCCGGCTTCGAATGGGAGGTCGGCTGGAATCCCCTCGTCATCGACGAGACCACCTGGGAGCCGAGCACCCACCGCGGCATCAGCATCTGGGGCCACACGCCCGTGGGGCAGACCGTCATCGACAAGCTCACCCAGTTCCGCCAGGCCGCGACATCGCTCACCCGCGACGAGCAGACCGTGCCGGCGCTCAGCGGAAAGGGAACCCCGGACGACCGAGCCGCCACCCGTCGCCTCAAGCGGCGTGCATGAGCCGTGGCCCGCACTCCTGCCGAGGCGTCTACTCAACGAAACCAAGAAGTTCCTGCAGGTTTCTGACCTCGCCGCATTGACGCACCCGCCGGCCGCGCCGGGAACACGACCTTTTCGCAGATCAATCCGCTGGAAGTCCGTATGCCGACCTGTGTGCACAGCGAACATGTGCGACCACATTCTGCGGACCTTTGATGAAAAATGACAGCCGGTCTTGACCGGTTCGACTTCGCGCTTCATTGTGGTCATCACGTGAGGCATCTTCGCTGACATCCCGGCCGTATCCCGGCCGTGATTTCCAGCGTCGAACGGCGCGTGCCTCGTACTGGTTCCTGCCGCATACCCGGGACCCGTGGGAGCACGCGTGCACTGGAGAAGACCGATCACGACGGCCACGGACGCCTGTGCGGGTGCGGCCGCGCCGCACGGTACCGGACGCGCGACCGCACGCGACGTCGACCGGACACGGGTGTCGCCGAGCCGCGGTGATCCCGGATCGATCAGTGGTGCCGCCTCGAAATCCCGCCGAGCGCCCTGTCGTTCACGCTGAGCGGAATGGCTCGAAAACCGCTCTCCGCCTAGAACCCACGCCCAACCCGAACACGCGTCGATTCCGACGCGTGCGACTCCGCATGCCCAAATCCAATTGCCGTCAACACTTTGGACACGTGCAAGTGTCTCAATTTTGTAACGCACTTGAATTTGCATGACAAAAATGAAATAAGTTTCGTCACCACCCCATTTTGGCACCTCCCGAAAGGAGCCACAGGTGTCACGCATCCGCACCCTCGCCGTGGTAGGAGCCGCATCCGCCTCCGCCTTCGCCCTGATGATGTCGCCGGCGTCCGCCGCCGGGACGACCATCCACAGCGGCAGCATCAGCGGCCCCCTCTACTCCGGCGGCGTCACCGCCACGAACCTGGGCAACGTCACCGTGACGACCTCGCTGAGCAACGCCACCTGCACCTCCGCCGTCCAGTCGGGCACGGTCAACTCGGACGGCACCAACCTGAACGTCACATCCGCGTCCTTCAGCGGCTGCACCAGCAGCCTGGGCAGCGTGACCGTGACCGCCCAGAGCCTGCCCTGGACGGGTGGTTCAGTGGTCTACGCCCCGGTCTCCGGCGGCAGGGACGGCACCATCACCGTCGGCAACTTCACCGTCGGCGCGACCGTCTTCGGCATCAGCTGCGTCTACAGCGGAACCCTCACCGGCAACGGGTACAACCCCGACAACCCCAACCGGCCCAACACCTCGGTCGCCCAGGCGCAGGCCCAGATCAGCAATGGCACCGTGAACAAGAAGAGCGGATCCGGCCTCTGCCCGGCCACCGCGACGGTCAACGCCACCTACCAGCTCGTCGGCGCCAACGGCGAGCAGCTCTGGGCGTCGAGCTGACCCCCGGCCGCACCTCCGCTCACCATTGACGCTGAGCGCTCGATGGGGCCGTTCGCTCCGACCCGGGTCGGACGAACGGCCCCATTCGAAAGATCGCGATCCAAATAATTTATCACCGACCGTGATCACACGGTCCCGGAATGAGCGCCCGACCTCCTCTTGTCGTCGCAGGGTCGTTTCCTCCTTACAAAGCGTGTTCTTGGGTGAGGAGTCAGCGAATGTTACGGTCCTTGCTTCCCCTGGAGGTGATCGAGTGAACTACCGGCGCACACTGAGTGTCGGCGCCGTGAGCGTGGCCCTGCCGGTCATGGCGACCGGCGGTGTTCACGCTCTTCCTGCGACATCGGACGGCTCCAACGCCAAAATCTCCGCCGCCGCCCCCGACAAGGCCGACTTCGTGATCAAGAGGGGCAAAAGCAAGGTCAAGGTCGTCAAAGCGCTCGACAGGAAGCTGAAGAAGAGCGGCGTCCAGTCGCTGCTCAAAAAGGGCAACCGCAGGCTCCGCGCGAGGGGTTCGAAAGGCTGCCCGCCGCGAACGGCCAAGGTTCCGCGCAAGGCGCTCGCGTACTGCTGGGCGGGCGGTGCGGACTCCACCAAGGCGAAGTGGATCCCGCAGGGCGTTTCGAGCGTCTCCGACGCCAAGGACAACGAGAAATGGGGCAGCGCCAGGAACACCATGGTGGTCACCTGGTACGCACCGAAAGCCGGCAACATCCGCGTGACGTTCGTCAACCTTCAAAAGCGCACGTATCGGCATGTGCTGCTGGTCATGCCCGGCATGAAGGGCAAGAAGCCCAGCTACAGGGACATCGACAGCCACGCGGGCGGCGTCGCCTGGTACGGCAATTACCTCTACGTCGCCGAGACCCGGCTCGGTCTGCGGGTGTTCGACATGCGGCAGATCTACGACCTCGGCAAGAGCAAGAACGGCACCACCAAGAAGAAGGGCCGGGTCGGCCTGCACGGCAAGACCTACTACGGACACGGCTACCGGTATGTGATGCCGCAGGTCGGCAGCTGGGTGAACGCAAAGGGCAAGGGGCCGCTGAAGAAGTGCGAGACCGGTGGCCCGCCCAAATGGTCCTGGGTGTCGGTCGACCGCAGCTCGGTGGACTCCCTGGTCACCGGCGAGTACTGCCCTGAGCCGAAGGACTCGCGCAAGAAGGGGCCGAACGGCCGTATGGCCACCTGGGCGCTGCGGAACGGGAAGCCCCGGACCGGCGGCGACGGGCGCGCCCGCGCGCTCGCGGTCTCGCCCCTGCCGGTCAAGCGGGTCCAGGGCGGTGCGACCGCGATTCGCGGCGGCGGGAATGAACACGCGTGGTTCGGCCACTACTCCAAGGGCGAGGGCAAGGGCCCCCACCCGGGGGTCCTCCTGCATGCCGTGTGGAGCCGGAGCAAGGGCCGATGGGAGAAGAAGGGCACCCAGCCTCTCGCCAAGGGCCCCGAAGACCTGGCCTGTTACCGCGCCCAGGGACGCATCTGGACGGTCGCCGAGCACAAGAGGATGCGTGCGCTCTACGGCGTCCCCGTCGGCAAATGCGGCCCCTGAGCGGTGTCACGCCCCACTTCACCGCGCCGCTGGTGATTCCCGAGATACAGGCAGACCAGGATCGTCGCGGTCGCCAGCACGGGACGCAGCAGGGGTAGACGCCGATCATCCCGACCGCGCTGCCGGCGAGCCCGAACTGACGCAGCGGCAGTACGAAAGTAGGCGGAGCCGGGCACGTCGTCGAAACCGACCAGGCTCACCTCCCCCGGGACGTCGCGGCCGGCGTCGTACAGCGCCCGGCGCACCGCCGGCGCGGTGTCGTCGTTGCCGCAGAGAATCGCCGTGACGTCGCCGTCCTCCGCCAGGACGCGGCCCGCCTCGTAGGCCGACCGTGCGTCCCATCCGGCGTGCACGGCCTCGGGGGCCGGCGCGGCGGTCTCGGTGGGGGCCTGCCGCCACCCGGCCTCGCGGCCCCGCGTCCCCGACTCCGAGGGGATCGCCACGTGATGCACCGTCCGGTGCCCCAGCGAGAGCAGATCGGCGTCGAAGGCCACGACCACGACGCCGCCCGCGGTGGGATCGCGGGCGTACTCGACGGCCTGCTTGACGTCGGCGGCGCTCACGACTCGATCACGCGGACGCCCACCGCCAGCCCCTGCCCGCGCGCCAACTCCTCGATGCCCTGCAACGTGGCCGCCTAGCCGTAGAGCGTCGTGTTCGACGTCACCACGGTCACCGCGCGCGCCCGGCCCAGCCCCAGGGCCTGCGCCGCGCGATTCGGCCGGTACCCCAGCCGCTCCATGGCCTCTAGCACCTGACGCCGCGTGTCCTCGCGCACCCGCGGCGAGTCGTTGAGCACTCGCGACACCGTCTGGTAGGACACGCCGGCCGCGGCCGCCACGTCCCTGATGCTCGGGGCCGCGTCCCCCCGGCGGCGCCGGCGGGCGGCGTCCGGCCGCAAAGGTTGACTCACGCGGCCATCGTGGACATCCCCCAGCTCGCAGGGTCAAATGAACAGCGGTGCGAGTCAGGGCCGTCCCGGAGAGGAGGAGCGGCGCGGCGTCTCCAGGGTGAGCACGATCGCTTCGAGAGCCCGGTCGATGTCGTCGGCGGTGACGTCGAGGTGGGTGACCGCCCGCAGATGTGGGCCCACGGCCCCGAGCTTGACCTTGTAGGTGGCCAGCACGTCCAGGAGCGCGGCGTGGTTCCAGCCGTCCACGTCGAAGAAGACCATGTTGGTGTCGGGCCGAGGAGTGTGCAGCCGTACGGCCTCGATGGGCCGCAGGCCCTCGGCGAGGCGCCGGGCCAGCGCGTGGTCGTCGGCGAGGCGCCGGACGTTGTGGTCGAGCGCGTACAGGCAACCGGCGGCCGCGATCCCGGCCTGACGCAGCGCCCCGCCGAAGGCGTGCTTCAGCCGGCGGGCGCGGGCGATGAACTCTTCGGTGCCGGCCAGCACGGCGCCGATGGGCGCACCGAGGCCTTTGGTGAAGCAGATCCACACCGAGTCCACATGCGCGGCGAAGTCGTGGGCGGGGACGCCGGTGGCGACGGCGGCGTTGAGCAGGCGGGCACCGTCCATATGGACGGCGAGGCCGTGTGCGTGGGCGGCAGTGCAGACCTCGCCCAGCTCTGCCAGCGGCCATACGGCGCCACCGCCGAAATTGTGGGTCTGCTCAACGCACAGCAGCCGGGTCGCCGGTTCGTAGCGCGACCCGGCGGTCACCGCGTCCTCGACCTGCCGCGCGGTGAAGCGGCCGTGGGCACCATCGAGAGCCTCGGTCTGGACTTGGGCGAGCCTGGCGGCCCCGGCGCTCTCGGAGCGCAGAATGTGCGCGGAGCGGTGGGCGAGGATCGCGTCGCCGGGGCGAGTGTGCGCCGCGATGGCGAGGTTGTTGCACATGGTGCCGCCCGGCAGGAACAGCGCCGCCTCCTTGCCCAGCAGCGCGCGGACTCGTTCAAGCAGGAGGTTGACGGTGGGGTCTTCGCCGCGCTGCTCGTCGCCCACCTCCGCGGCGGCGATGACGGCGCGCATGGCGGCCGTGGGTCTGGTCAGGGTGTCGCTGCGCAGATCTGTCACACGGCGAGTCTCAAGGCGCGGACATCGAAAGGACAAGTTGTTCTTTTTTCGCATCGACGTAAGCTGAGCTTATGACGCTCGATGTACGGCGTCTCCGTGTGCTGCGGGAAGTCGCACGTCAGGGGACGATCGCGGCGGCCGCCCGTGCGCTGCACCTCACCCCGCCCGCCGTCTCCCAGCAGCTCGCCGCGCTCGAACGGGAAGCCGATGTGCGGCTGCTCGAACGCGAGGGGCGCAAGGTCGCTCTCACCGAGGCCGCGCACACGCTCGTCGCGCACACCGAGACGATCCTTGCCCAGCTCGAAGCGGCCGCCGCCGACATCGCCGCGATGGAGGGCCGCTACGGCGGCAGCCTGCGCATCGGCGCCTTCCCCACCGCCGCGGCCTCCTTCGTCGCCGTGGCCTTGGCGGAACTCGCTCCGCGCCTGCCCATGGTTCGCGTGCACGTCGAGGAACTCGAACCTGAACGCGCCCTGGACCTGCTGAAGAGCGGCAACCTCGACCTGGCGGTCGCCCACGAGTACGACCTGGTGCCGCGCCGCGCCGACCCGGCCCTGCACCGCGTCGAGTTGCACACCGAGCCCCTGCGCGTCGCCCTGCCGCCGGGTCACCCGCTCGCGGACGCCGCCGGCGTGGATCTCGCCGCCCTGGCCGACGAGCGCTGGATCGCCCCGCCCGACGGCCTCACCTGCCTGGAGGAGCTGCACCGCCTGTGCGGCTCCGCCGGGTTCGAGCCCGTACTGGGGTCGCACGCCTACACCCATCCGCTGGTCTTCGCCCTCGTCGCGGCGGGGCTCGGCGTCGCGCTCGTCCCCGAACTCGCCGTCCGGCAGAACCTCGCGGGCGCCGCCGTCCGGCCACTCCAGCACCCTGCCGGATGCCGGCGAGTCTTCGCCGCCACCCGCCGCGGCACCGCCCACCGCCCCTCCATCGCGGCCACCCTCGATGCCCTGCGTGCCGCCGCCGACGCAGAGGCCCGCTGACCGCCGAAGGACGGGCCCGCCCTCTCGGAGACGGACCGGTTCGTTGTCGTTCACACGGCCTGTTCACGATGGCCAACCCGTGTGCGTAAACCGTGGCCCGACGGCCGGCCACCGGAACCGGAACCGGTCCAAAGTGCGGCTCGCACGACCGGCTCCCGTACTTTCGGCCGATTCTCCCGGCGCCGCCCCTTCCTAGCCTCCACGGCATGGATCCTGTGGAACGGCCGATGAGGCCGGGCGCAATGGTGGCCGATATCGGGCTTGGCGTGGTGTTCGCCCTGGGGATCGCCTTCACGGCGTACATGCTCGTCACCAGCTGGGGGAAGGCCTACTGGGCCTATGACTCCGCCGTCGCGGTCGTGGTGTGTGCGCTTGCGCTGCTGCGCGAGCGGCGGAAGGTGTGGACCGCGGCCGCGGGTGTGACCGTGGCGGCCGCCGCCACCGTGGTGTCCTCGGCGGCGGACTGGCCGCAGGAGCCCGCGCCCGTGACGGCCCTGGCCCTCGCCGTGCTCGTCGGCTCCTCGCTCCGGACGCTGTCGGCGTGGCCGGCCGTCGCCATCACCGCGGGCGGCGTCATGGTCATCATGCCGGCCTGGCTCTCCGGGCCGAACGGCGTGACGGCCCTGGCCACCGCGGCCCTGGTCGCGGGCCTCGTCCTCGGGCCGGCGCTGCGGCTCTACGACAAGGGCCGGCGCGCCGGCGGGTCGGTAGCCTGGCCGACGTGACCATTCCGGACCGGTGGGTCAGGGTCGCCTGGGCCGCCGGGCTCGGTGCCGCGCTCCTCGCGGCGATCGCCGTCCAGGCCGTCGCCGTCGCGCAGACCTGGGGCGGGTGGTACTGGATCCCGGGTTGCGCCGCGGCCGCGGCGGTGTGCGTGCCGGCCCTGCTTCGGCGGCGCTCGCCCGCCTGGACGGCGGTCGCGGGGCTCGGTGTCGCGGCGACCACGATCGTGGCCACTGGCCTGGCCGGCCCGGACCTGCCCGCCGAACCCAGTCCGGCCATGGCCCTGGGCCTGGCGGTGCTGGTCGGCTCCGCGATCCGTGCCCTTCGGCCCGTGCCGGCCGGAGCCGTCGCGGGCGGCGGGCTCGTGGTGATCGCCGCCGGTCAGCTCGCCGCCGGGCCGCCGTCCTCCGGAGGCTCGTCGGTGCCGGCGCTGGACGGCGTGGTCTGGCTGGCCGCCGTGGCGGCCGGGATGTCGCTGCGGCTGCTCGACGCCCGGGCGCGGGCCACCGCCGAGCGCGTGCGCCGGGCCGAGCGGCTGGAGCTCGCCAGGGAATTGCACGACGTCGTGGCCCACCACATCACCGGCATGCTGATCCAGGCGCAGGCGGCCCAGGTGGTCGCGCGGCGGAACCCCGGAGAGGTGACCGGCTCCCTCGTCGAGATCGAGGACGCCGGGACCGACGCCCTGGCCGCGATGCGGCGGGTCGTCGGACTGCTGCGCGACGCCGACGACGCGGCCCCGGTGTCTCCCGGACCGGAGCGGCTCGGCGCGCTGGTCGAGCGTTTCGGCCGGCAGGGTCCCCCGGTGCGGCTGAGCGTCGCGGACGAGGAGGCGGCCTGGCCGCCGGAGGTGAACAGCACCGTCTACCGCATCGTCCAGGAGGCGCTGACGAACGTGCTGCGGCACGCGCCGCACGCCCGGTCGGTCGGCGTCACGGTCGGCCGGGACCGGCGGGGTGTCACGGTCGAGGTCGTCGACGACGGCCCGCCGGGCTCCGGGCGGCACCACCGCGGCGGATACGGTTTGACCGGCATGCGCGAACGCGTCGAGACGCTCGGCGGCTCGCTGTCCGCCGGGCCGCGGACCGGTGGCGGCTGGTCCGTGCGGGCCACCCTGCCCGCCCCGGCCCTGCCCGCCCCGACCAGGGAGCCCGGATGACCATCTCGGTCCTGCTCGCCGACGACCAGGCGATGATCCGCCGGGGCCTGCGGCTGCTCCTGGAGGACCAGCCCGACATCGGCGTCGTCGGGGAGGCCGCGGACGGGGCCGAGGCGGTCTCCATGGCCCGGCGGCTGCGCCCCGACGTCTGCGTGGTGGACATCAGGATGCCCCTGCTCGACGGCATCGAGGTGACCCGCGCACTGGCCGGCCCAGGAGTGCGCGACCCGATGCGGGTCATCGTGGTCACCACGTTCGACCTCGACGAGTACGTGTACGGCGCGCTGCACGGCGGCGCGGTGGGGTTCGTCCTCAAGGACGCCGGGCCCGCGCTGCTCGTGGAGGCGGTCCGCGCCGCCCACAACGGCGAGGCGCTGGTCTCGCCGTCGATCACCCTCCGCCTGCTGCGCCACATGACGGCCACCGCGAAGCCGCGCTCCGCAGTGCGCTCGCCGCTGTCGGACCGCGAGATCGAGGTCGTCCGGGCCGTCGCGCGCGGCCGCACCAACCAGGAGATCGCCTCCGAGCTGTTCATCTCGCTGAGCACCGTGAAGGGCCACGTGTCCGGCATCCAGGCCAAGCTCGGGACGAGCAACCGGGTCCAGATCGCGGCGTGGGCGTGGGAGAACCGCATCGTGGAGAGCACCTGACGGCGGGCCGAACCGGCCGAAAGTACGGTCGCCGCGGCACCGACCGTGCCTTGGACCGATGCCCGGCCCGGCACCGGTTTCCAGGATGGGAACCATGTCGAATGAGAGTTCCCCCCTGGTTCTGCAGGCGGAGGGTCTGACGAAGAGGTACGGCCGCCGCGTGGCGTTGAGCGCCGTCGACCTCACCGTTCCGTCCGGCCGCGTCATCGGCCTGGTCGGCCCGAACGGGGCCGGCAAGTCGACGCTGCTGCATCTGGCCTGCGGGCTGCTGCAGCCGACGTCGGGCTCGCTGCGCGTCCTCGGGTCCCGTCCGGCGGAGAGCGCCGCCCATCTGGCACGGGTGGGTTTCGTTGCGCAGGACACGCCGGTGTACGCGTCGTTCAGCGTGGCCGACCATCTGCGCCTGGGCGCGCGGCTGAACCCGTCGTGGGACCGGGGCCTGGCCGAGCGGCGCATCGCGCAGGTCGGGCTGAACCCTGCCCAGAAGGCGGGACGGCTGTCCGGCGGCCAGCGCGCGCAGCTGGCGCTGACCATCGCCGCCGCCAAGCGCCCCGAACTACTGATCTTCGACGAGCCGGCCGCCGCGCTGGACCCGCTGGCCCGCCAGGGGTTCCTGGCGAACCTGATGGAGTTCGTCGCCGAGCTCGGTGCCAGCGCCGTGCTGTCGTCCCACCTGCTCGGTGACATCGAGCGGGTCTGCGACTACCTCATCGTGCTGTGCGACTCGCGGATCCAGGTGGCCGGCGAGGTCCGGGACCTGCTGGCCGGCCATCGCCGGCTGGTCGCGCCCCGCGGTGGGCTCGACCGGCTGCCCGCCGGGGTCGAGGTCATCCGGATGGAGCACGACGACCGGTACAGCAGCGCGGTCGCGCGCACCGGCGTTCCGCCGTCGTCGCTTCCATGCACGGTGGAACCCGTCACGCTCGAAGAGCTGGTGCTCGGTTACATGTCCAGGGCGGATGCGCCCGCCACCCGGCTCGGCGCCGCGGCCATGGGAGGTCCGCGATGATCTGGTTGAACTGGCGGCAGTTCCGCCTCCAAGCGCTCGTCGCCGCGATCGCGCTGGCCCTGATCGCCGTCTACCTGCTCTACCTGGGCGGGGACATCCGGGACGGCTACGACGCCTACCGGTCCCGCTGCGGCGATCCCGGCGACTGCGCCCAGGCCAGGAGCCAGTTCCAGAGCGCCTACCAGAACACGCTGCTGTTCCTGGCCGCCGGACTCGGCCTGATTCCCGTCGTCATCGGCGTGTTCTGGGGCGCGCCGCTCGTCGCACGTGAGCTGGAGACCGGCACCCACCGGCTCGTGTGGAACCAGAGCGTGGCCCGCCACCGCTGGCTGCTCGGCAGGATGGCGTTCGTCGGCCTGGTCGCGATGGTCCTCACGGGCCTGGCGAGCCTCTTGCTCACGTGGGCGGCCTCGCCGTACGACGAGGTCACCGGGGACCGGTTCGGCACCGTGGAGTTCGGCGCCCGCGACATCGCCCCCATCGGCCACGCCGTCCTCGCCTTCACGCTCGGCACCGTCATCGGCCTGCTCGTGCGCCGGACGCTCCCCGCGATGGCCGTCACAGGCGTCGTCTTCCTCGTCCTGCAGTTCGCCGTGCCGAACCTGGTGCGTCCGCATCTCATGCCGTCCGAGAAGGCGACCCTGCCGATGACGGCGGAGACCATCAACCGGGCCAGGAACCTGGGCAGCATCACCGGTGCCCCCGCCATCGGCGGCCTGGAGGTGCCGGGCTCCCCCGACGCGTGGATCAGCGACGTGAGCCCCATGCGCACCGCGGACGGGCGGACGCTCGGCGAGACCACGTTCAACGCGTGCCTCAACACGCCGCCGAAGACCGGTGCCCGCGGCACGTTCGGCGACGCCGCGGTGTGCCTGTCCAAGCTCGACCTCCACGTCGACGTCCAGTACCAGCCGAGCGACCGCTACTGGGCGTTCCAGTCCGGCGAGACCGCGCTCTATGTGGCGCTCAGCGGGGTGCTCATCGCGTTCGGCCTGCGCCGCGTCCGGCGCGCCTGAATCCCGGCCGATGCCGTCCGGGCGCCGCCGGGACTCCCGGCGGCGCCCTGTCTCGCGGGACGGTCTCAGAAGACCAGGACCGGCTTGATCGTCTCGCCGGACTCGGCGTCCTCGACCGCCTTGTTGATCTCGTCGAACGCGTAGGTCCGCACGAGCCGGTCGAACGGGAACCGGCCGGCCTGGTACAGCTCGATCAGGGTGGGGACGAACAGCTGCGGCACGCTGTCGCCCTCGACGATGCCCTTGACCGTGCGGCTGGTCAGCAGCGTCGCCAGGTCGATCGGGATCTCCGACCCGAACCCGGCGGCGCCAACGATCCCGGCGGTGCCGCCGATGTTGACCGCGTCGACCGCCTGGCGCGCGGTGAGCGGCAGGCCCACCGCGTCCAGGGAGAAGTCGGCGCCGCCGCCGGTGATCTCCTGGATACGCGCCACCGCGTCCTCCGCGCCCGCGTTGACCGTGTGGGTCGCGCCCAGCTCGCGGGCGAGCGCCAGGCGGGAGTCCTGCAGGTCCACCACGATGATCGTGGAGCACCCCGTCACCGCCGCGGCCATCACCGCGGCCAGGCCGACGCCGCCCGCGCCGAGCACCGCGATGCTGCTGCCCGCCGGCGGGTTCAGCGAGTTGAGCACGGCGCCCGCGCCGGTCTGCAGCCCGCAGCCGAGCGGCCCGAGCAGTTCCAGCGGCGCCCCGGCGGGCACCTTCACCACGCACCGCTGGTGGGTCAGCATGTGCGAGCCGAACGACGACTGCCCGAAGTAGTGCGCGTTGACCTCGGCGCCGGTGGCGTCGGTGCAACCGGTCGAGCCGTCGGCGCGGCGGCCGCCGAAGTTCATGGGCATGAACGTCTCGCAGCTCATCGGGTGGCCCCGCAGGCAGTTGCGGCAGCCGCCGCAGCTGATCGGGCCGAGCACCACCGTGTCGCCCACCGCCACCGAGGTGACGGCCGGCCCGACCGCCTCGACGACGCCCGAGCCCTCGTGGCCGAGGACGGCCGGCGGCCCCGGCGGGAGGATCTGGTCGCGGGTGAGCAGGTCGGTGTGGCAGACGCCGGTGGCGACGGTGCGCACCAGCACCTCGTCGGGCCGCGGCTCGGCCAGCGAGAGCTCCTCGATGGCGAATGGGGCGCCCTTGTCGCGGACGACGGCCGCTCTGATGGAGACCATGGCGGTTACCTCTTCGTTCGATGTGTTCTCTTCCGGGGGCCGGTCACAGGTAGACGGACTGGTTCTGCTGATAGGCGGCCAGTCCTTCGGGGCCCAGCTCGCGGCCGATTCCGCTGGCCTTCACGCCGCCGAACGGGGCGGTCGGGTCGGGCAGGTAGCCGTTGATGCCGATCGTGCCGGTGTGCACCCGGCAGGCCACCTGGACGCCGCGCTCGTGGTCGCTGGTCCACACGCTGCCGCCAAGGCCGTAGTCGGTGTCGTTGGCGATGGCGACCGCCTCGTCCACGTCGCCGTAGGGGATGACCGACAGCACCGGGCCGAAGATCTCCTCCTGGGCGATGGTGAAGGCGTTGTCCACATCGGCGAAGACGGTGGGCTCCACGAACCAGCCCTTGTCGAGCCCGGCGGGCCGCCCGCCGCCCACGGTGACGCGGGCGCCCTCGCTGCGGCCCTTGCCGATGTAGGACTCGACCCGGTCGCGCTGCCTCGCGCTGGCCATGGGCCCGATCTGCGTCGCCGCGTCGAGGGCGTCGCCGACCCGCAGCGACCCGGCGAAGGCGCTGAACGCCTCCACCACCTCGGCGTACCGGCTGCGCGGGGCCAGCACGCGGGTGCCCAGGTAGCAGGTCTGCCCGTTGTTGAGCAGCGTGGCGCCGAAGATGTTCTCCATGGTGGCGCCCAGGTCGGCGTCGTCGAGCACGATCGCCGCCGACTTGCCGCCCAGCTCCAGCGTCACCGGGCGCAGCAGCCGGCCGCAGGTCTCGGCGATCTCTCGCCCCGCCGCCGTCGAGCCGGTGAAGGCGACCTTGTCGATCCGCGGATGCGTGATCATGTAGCGGCCGACCTCCCGGCCGCCGGGCACGATGTTGAGCACGCCCGGCGGCAGCTCGGCCTCCATGACCGCCTCGGCCAGCGCGTAGGCGTCCAGCACGGTCTCCGGGGACGGTTTGACGACCAGCGTGCAGCCGGCGGCCAGTGCGGGTGCGATCTTGAACGAGGCCAGGGTCTGCGGGTAGTTCCACGGCACGATCGCCGCGACCACGCCGACGGGGCGGCGGCGCACCAGCGTGGTGCCGCCCATCAGCCCGGGACGGCGCTCCTCCACCGCCGACGCCCTGACCAGGCCCGCGTAGTAGCGGAGCACCACCGAGGGGAACACGCCCTCCAGCTGCTCGGCGATCGCGACGGGCATGCCGTTCTGGGCGCTGACCAGCCGCGCGATCCGGTCCTTGCGGCGGTCCAGCGCGTCGGCCAGCCGCTCCATGGCGTCCGCCCGGCGGGCCGGTTCCCAGTCCGGCCAGCCGCCGGGGTCGTCGAAGGCGCCGCGGGCCGCCGCGACCGCGGCGTCCACGTCCGCCTCCGAGGCCTCGGGCACCCGCCCGATCACCTCCTCGGTACTCGCCGAGACGACCGTGATGTGGTCGTCGCCCTGCGGTTCTGCCCAGCCGCCGCCGATGAACAGCGCGTCGTGTCGCTCCATGGGGGAATCGTCACCCCGGCGCGCCGGCCCAACTGTTCAACTTCTGGACAGCCGGCAGGTCAGGCGACGATCCCCAGGGCGCGGATGCGGTTGTACAGGGTGGTGCGGCTGATGCCCAGCCGTTCGGCGGTGTGCACCTTGTTGCCGCCGCAGGCGCGCAGCGCGGTGAGGATCGCGTCCCGCTCGGCCCGCTCCAGGTCGCCGAGCCGCCGCGTCCGGGCGCTGATCCGGTACGGCCCGGGCAGGTCGCGCACGGTGATGTCGCCGCCCGACCGGTGCTCCAGCACCGTGCGCACCACCGCGTCCAGCTCCCGCAGGTTGCCCGGCCAGGAGTGGCTGGCCAGGGCCTCCAGGGCGGCCGCGGTGAAGCGGACGTTGCCGGCGGCGCCCGCCTCAGACAGCGCCGCCGCGACCAGCTGGGGCAGCTCGTCGATCCGGCGGCGCAGCGGGGGCAGGTCGATCCGCTCGACGCAGCGGGCCGCCAGGGCGCGCTGCTCGGCGCCGAGCCCGTCGGCGGGGGCGCCGGTCATCGCGAACCATCCCGGCCGTCCCTCCAGCAGCCGGTTGGCACGAGCGGCCGTGTCCGCCGGGAGAAGGTGGACGTCGTCCAGCACGGTGAGGCCGTCCGGGGCGCGCAGCGACTCGGCCAGGCGGGCCAGCCAGGCCGAGTCGCCCTCCTCGTCCAGCCGGGCCGCGGCCACCGGCCGCACCGGCGCGTCACCGGCCAGCTCGCGGGCGGTGGTGGTGCGTCCCGTCCCCGGCTCTCCTGTGATCAGCACGGGCAGGCGGTGCGTGCGGATTCGGTTCAGCTCGCCGGCACGGCCGGGGCGCCGGACGTTCGCGGCCCGGCCGCGCGGGACCGGCGGGGATCGCCGCGGCGGGTCGTCCAGGGCGTCCAGCTCGAACAGCGCGCCGCCGCCCGTGCCGGGGATGCGCTCGAATCTCACCCGCGCCGTCCGGCCGCAGGCCAGCTCGATGTCGCGGAGACGGCCGCGGTCGTCGCGCAGGTCGCCGGTCAGCGCGCGCAGCACGGCGTGGTCGGACGCCTGCAGCAGGTCCACCGCGGCCGGGTTGGCCAGCACGACGCCGTCGCCCAGGACCAGCACGGGCCGGTCGCGGTGCTGCGTGGCGGCCTCCTGGTAGCGGGCGAGCATCCGCTGCTCGGCGTGCCGCGACCCTTCCAGCAGCCGCGCCTGGATGTCGCGGGCGGCGCGGATCAGGAACGGCGCCAGCAGAGGGCTGTCGTCGACGGCGAGGCAGGTGATGTCCAGCACGCCCTCAAGCCGGTGCGTGACCGGGTGCAGGATCGGGTGCCCGTAGCAGGAGAACTTCTTGAACGCCTCCAGGTAGTGCTCGGTGCCGTGCACGGCGATGCCGCGGCGCAGCTCGTAGGCGGTGGCGATCGAGTTGGTGCCGGTGTTCTCCTCGCTGAACAGCCGTCCCCGCATCCCGCCGGTGCGCTCCAGCGCCGTGCGCACCGGACGGTCGCCGCAGCGCATGTCGAGGATGCGCGACTGCCGGTCGGCGAGGATCACCGCGAAGCCGGTGCGGTCGAGGGTGCGCTCCATGTCGTCCAGCACCGGATCGGCGGCGACCACCAGCCGGCAGCGGTCGTTCACCTCTTCGAAGGTCAGCCGGCCCACCGGGTCGCCGGGGTCCAGCCCGCTCAGCTGAGAACGCCGCCACGACGAGGCGATCTCCGGGCGAAGGGGATCACGTATCTTGTCGTCCAGATCCCGCAGGTCGACCACGATGACCTCCCGTCCGCAGAGGTCGCACCACGCGACGGTGTGTCACGCGTCACACCCGGCTCCCCACAGGGTGCGCTCCGGGCCACCGTATGTCAACTGTTAATAAGCCTCGCGTAAGAAATAAGTAGCACGTTGACCTTCCGGCGCGAGCCGTCATGAGGTGCCGGCCGCGGCCCCGCAGTTGCGCACGAGTTCCGCCGCGGCCCACCGGATGGACGAGTTCTCGTCGTCCTGCAGATGCAGCAGCGAGGGAAGGGCCTCCTTGACCGCGTCGTGCGCGTCGCCGGGGCCGTCGGCGATGTCCGCGATGAGGAGCAGCAGGGTGTTGCGCGCCCGGTTCGTCGGGATGAGCATCCGCTCGACCAGGAACGGCACCGCCTGGACGGCCGCGCTCGGAGAGGCGTCGCCCCGGTAGGCGAGCAGTTCGTACAGCCTCTTGACGGCGGCCTGCGCCGTGTCCTCGTCGTCGGACGCCACCTTGGCGATCAGGCCGGGAACCTCGTGGGCCGGGCCGCGCGCCGCCCAGAGCGACCCCCAGTCGATCTCGCGGAGGCGCAGCCGCAGCGGCCGGGCGGGCCACAGCCGCTCCAGGTCGAGCCGCAGTTCGGCGCTGCCCTGCGCGGTGGACACGTGTAGCGAGCCCTCCTTTCGCAGGGCCAGGGCCTCGATCCCGGTGCCGATCCGGAGATCGGCGATCTCGCCGGAGACCAGGTCCCAGACGCGCACCAGCCCGTCCGCCCAGGCGGCGGCCAAGGCCGGGCCCGTCTCCAGGCGCGCGGCGGCCAGCGCCGAGACGGGCGACCTCCGCCGGTCGAGCGGCACCCGTGGGAGATCCCCCTGCGCGGCCCACCGCCGGACCACCCCGGCTTCGTCGCCGCTGACGACCACCCGGGTGCCGTCGCTCCCGCGGTAACAGGCGACGGCGGTCACCGGAGCGCGGTGCGGCTTCTGGACGGCGAGTTCCTCGCCGTCGGCCGCCCAGACGTGCACGTGGCCGGCCGAGTCGCCCGCGACTACCGTCGTCGCCTCGCGGTCGGCGGCGGCGGCCGTCCGGTCCGCGAGCCCGCGCAGCGCCGGGACGTCCGGCACGGCGGGGACCCCCGACGCGGCGGCGGCCGAGGCCACCGTCCAGCGCAGCCGGTCGTCGGCGTCCCCGTCGGTGAACGACGCCGGTTCCAGGTCCTCGGTCGGGAGGGGCACCTCGCTCGGGGCCGAGATCTCCTTGTCCGTCCACGTGATCCCGAGGGTGTCCAGCGCCTGGACGAGCGCCTCGCGGGTCCGGCCGTGGACCACGACGGCGTAGCCGGCTCCGGGTCCGCGGCCGTGCCGGATGAGCACGTCCGGGCCGCCGAAGGTGAGGGCGTCGGTGCCGGCCTCCTGCCAGGGCAGCAGGCCGACGTCGCGGTACGTCTCCTGGAGGCGCTCGACGATCGCGGGGTCGGCCTCGACGTCTTCCCTGCTCACCCGGAAGGACCAGCCGAAGGTCCCGGGCAGCCGTTCCATCGCCAGTTGCAGGAAGAACTCCGAGATCGACCGGCTCTGCACGACCCAGCCTTCGGAGGAGTTGACCAGGACCTTCGGATCCGGCAGACGGGCCTCGGAGGCGAGGTATCCCCACTGGTTGACGTACTCGTACTCGGCCATGAACATCCGGATCTCGTCACCGGGCGGGTCGTCGACCGAATCCGGCCCGGACGGCGGCCACACCGAGTGCGTCCAGTAGAGCCTCGGCCGGAAGGCGAAGGAGTTGACCGGGGAGTCCCACCACTCGATCAGCGCCGCGGGGACGGGGTCGGACTCGTCCGGCTCGTATCCGGGGGCCTCGCCCTCCCTGGTCACGAGGGGCTCGCCGCCCGGATCCTCGTAGCCCCACTCGCGCTGCACCTCGCCGAGCAGCTCCAGAACAGGCCGGTCCTCGGCGAGCCGTTCCGCGAACCGCCCGTAGTCGATGATCTTCGCCATGGCCGAGATCATAGGGAGCGGAGACCGACCGGATCCCCTATTTCGGTTATTTACCCAAGTGGCGATGAACACTGTCCGCTAGTCCGGCGCGAAGCGGCAAGGGCCGGTGAGCCGGGCCGACCGCAACCCGTCGGCCGTGGTCAACGGGATGCGGTCGCCGGGGTGAAGCCGAACGGCCGGATATCAGCGCGCCGATAACGGTCACTTAGCGTAAGTCCGAATCGGGAAGTTCTATACACCACATTCGTCACATCATTGATCTTTGGGAATGCCTTGTCTCGGGGCGATCAAGAGGATATTCATGGACCGGTCCGTCACTTACCGCCTTCTCACCTCTCAATGGGATCGAATGACTACGAGCCTGCCCTCCTTCCCCGCCGCGGGCGAAGCACCCCTCGACACCTGCATCCGGCTGCGGGAGATCGCCCCCGTGGTCGAAGTGGAGTTCCCCGGAGGCGTCCCCGCCTACCTGGCGCTGACCCACAACGCGGTACGGGAGATCCTCGCCGGGGACAACAGGACCTTCCTGCGGGAGCCGGCGCACTGGCCCGCCCTGCACGACGGATCGATCCCCGAGGACTGGCCGCTACGCGCCATCGTCCAGGGCGGGCACCTGTCCACGAAGGACGGCGACGACCACCGGCGGCTGCGCGGCCTGGTCGGCAAGGCGTTCACGCCCGCGCGCGTGCAGGCGCTGCAGCCGCGCATCCAGCAGATCGTGGAGGGCCTGCTCGACGACGTGGTGGCCGCCGGTGACGGCGTCGACCTGGTCCCCGCCTTCACCGAGGCGCTGCCGATGTGGGTGATCTGCGAGCTGTTCGGCGTGCCCGCCGAGGACCGGCCGCGGATGCGCAGGTGGACCGCCACACTGCTGGCGCACACCACTCCGCCGGAGGAGGCGTTCGCGACGCAGAACGCCCTTCAGGCGTACCTGCACGAACTGGCGGAGAGCAGGCAGCGGACACCCAGCGACGATCTCACCTCCAGCCTGGTCCAGGCCCGCGACGAAGGCGACAGGCTCACCACCGACGAGCTGGTCGGCGTGCTGTGGCTGATGCTCGTCGCCGGGCACGAGACCACCGTCCACCTGCTCGGCAACGCCGTCGTGGCGCTGCACCAGAACCCCGGACAGCGCGAACTGGCCGTGGCCGGGGGCCGGTGGGCCGACGTGGTCGAGGAGACCCTGCGCTACCGCCACTCGGTGATGATGACCAGCTTCCGTTTCACCGCGGAGGACGTGACCATCGCCGGCGTGCCCATACCCAAGGGGCAGGCCGTCGGCGTGCTCTACCAGGCGAGCGGCCTCGACCCGGCGGAGTACGGCGAGACCGCGGACCGGTTCGACATCACCCGGGAACAGGGCGGGCGCCTCAGCTTCGGCCACGGCCCCCGGTACTGCATCGGCGCGTCACTGGCCCGGCTGGAGGGCCGGGTGGCGCTCGCCGCGCTCTACCGGCGGCTGCCCGAGCTCGCCCTCGCCATCGACCCGGACGACATCCCCTACTCGCCGTCGTTCTTCACGATCGGCCCGCTCTCCATCCCGATCACCCTCGGCACCGTCAAGCCCTGAGAGACGGTATTCCGGCTCCTCCCCGGGGGTGCGGCGGGTCGTCCCCCCACAGGGGTCCGGCCCGCGTCTGGGAAAGATCGGGATTTTTGCAAATACCTGTGCGCACGAGCGTTATGGTGCATCCTGATCTTGCCTTATTCCGTTATGGCCGCCGTGCGACGGGCCGAGGAAGTCCTGCGCGCCAGTCGCCAACGCTCACAAGGACACGATGGATGGCAACACGAGCAGATCGGGCACGCATCGAGCGCGTCGCGCTGGAACGCGCGTTCTGGATCTGGTTGGTCGCGGCGATCGTCACGGGCGGCGCCTGGCTGGGCACGCTCCTCGCGGTTGACGGGCAGTCGCGCACGCTGGTCGCGGTGGGCGGCGGCATCGCGGCGCTGGCCGTCAGCCTGGCCATCGGGGCGGCGGCCTACTACGCCGAGTGCGCGAAGGGTTTCCGCAACCGGCTGACCAGGGTGGAAGGCGAAGACGACCGGCTGGCGCGCAGGCTCCAGGAACTGGTCGACGGGCCGCTGCCCGCGCTGATCGAGCGGCTCCACCAGGGGGCGTCGCCGGACGAGACCCTGGCCGAACTGCGGACCGTGCCGGACCATCTGCTGGGCCGTCTGGTGCGCATGGTGGCCGAGGGCGTCGCGGAGAGCGAGCGCGGCGGCGCCCGGGCCAGGGCCGAGCTGGCCGCCCTGGAGGGCCAGGTCACGCGGCTGGCCGACTCGACGCTGCCCGTCCTGATCGAGCGGATCCGCGGCGACCGCGCCTCGGCCGCGTCCGTGCTGGCCGAGCTCCCGACGCCCTCGTACGCGGAACTGGAACGGCTCCTGCGCGAACTCGCCGACGCCTTGGCCGCGGGCGAGCGCACCAGAGCGTCGGCCATGGCGGCGTCCGCGAGCGCGGCGGCGCGGATCCAGGCGCAGACCACGCGCATGCTCGCCCAGCTGCGCGACCTGGAGGACAGGTACAACGAGGACGAGGTCTTCGGCGATCTGCTCGACCTCGACCACCACGTCTCCCAGATGGGACGCCTGGCCGACAGCATCGCGCTGCTCAGCGGCGGACGTTCGGGGCGGCGCTGGACCAAGCCCATCGTGCTGGAGAGCATCATCCGGGGCGCCATGGGCCGGATCGCCTCCTACCAGCGCGTCCAGTACCACTCGACCAGCACCGCCGCCGTCGCCGGGTTCGCCGCCGAAGGCGTCATGCACGCGCTGGGCGAGCTGATGGACAACGCCGCCAACTTCTCCCCGCACGGCACCGCCGTGCACGTCTACGCCGAGGAGGAGGACGCCGGGGTCGTCGTCACCGTCGAGGACAGCGGCCTCGGGATGCGGCAGCGCGAGCGGGAGCGCGCCGAGCGGCTGGTCTCCGAGGCCGCCGACCTGACGTCGCTGCCCGGCACCCGGCTGGGACTCGCGGTGGTGGGACGGCTGGCGGGCAAGCACGGCCTGAAGGTCAGCTTCCGGCCGTCGTCGCGCGGCGGCGTCGGCGTGGTCGTGCTGATCCCGCGCCAGCTCATCACCCACCTCTCCGGCGATGCCTCGCGGGGGACCCTGTCGGAGTCCATCCTGAGCGCGCCGAGGGGCACCCCCGTGGTCGCCCGCGAACCCGCCGCGGCCATGGCCGCGGCGCCGGGCCCGGGCGGCCCCGACGAGTCGGCGTACCTGCCCAAACGCCGCCGCGGCGCCACCCTCGCCGGGACGGTCCAGCAGCAGGCGGCGCCGGCTCCCAAGCCCCGCGACCCGGGGGCGCGGTTCGCCGCGTTCCGCCAGTCCGCCTCCGGGCGCCACCGGCCGGCCGACGACACCGCGGGCGGATCCGGGCAGCACGAAATCCCGTCCACCGAAGACACCGATGAGCAGGGCTGATCCCGAATGAGCACCGATGAGCGCCAACTCGACTGGCTTCTGGCCTCCCTTGTGGACCGGGCCCCCGGCATCCAGCACGTCCTGGTGCTGTCCAGGGACGGCCTGAAGATCTGCCATACCCGCGGACTGGACAACGACCGGGCCGACCAGCTCGCGGCCATCGCCTCGGGAATCCAGAGCCTGTCCCTGACCGCCTCCCACGAGTTCGGCTCCGGCGTCGGCGCCGGCCAGTCGATGGTGGAGTTCGCCGGCGGGCTGCTGCTGATCATCCCGGCCGGCGAGGGGGCGCACCTGGCCGTCGTGGCCCACGACAACGCCGACGTCGGCCTGGTCGGGCACAGCATGAACGAACTGGTGGAGCAGATCGGCGGCTACCTGACCGCGGCGCCGCGCACCGCCGCGTCGAGATGAACCCGCGTCCCCTGGACCTCGATGATCCCGACCGGCTCTACACCGTGACCGGTGGCCGCAGCCGGGTCGGCGACGAGGACCTCGACCTCGTCACCCTGGTCGTCGCCGAGAACGACCCGGCGCCCGGCATGCAGTCCGAGCACGTCGCGATCCTGCGGCTGTGCCGCAGCGAGCCGGTGGCGGTGGTCGAGCTGTCCTCCCATCTGAGACTGCCGGTGAGCGTGGTGAAGATCCTGCTGCTCGATCTGCGCGACACCGGCCATATCACCGTCCGTCATCCGACGTCGGCCACCGCGACGACTCACCTGGCCGACCTGGAAACGTTGAAGCAGGTGCTCGTTGGACTCGAAGAACTCTGACCAGGCGGCGGGGCCCGGACCCGCCGGCGGCGTGCCGCTGCGCAGCACCGCACGGGACGCGTTGAAGATCGTGGTCGTGGGCGGGTTCGGCGTCGGGAAGACCACCATGGTCGGCTCGATCTCCGAGATCCGGCCGCTGAGCACCGAGGAGGTCATGACGCAGGCCGGGGTCGGCATCGACGACCCGAGCCGCGTCGCCGACAAGCGGACCACCACGGTCGCCTTCGACTTCGGCCGCATCTCCCTGGACGACCACCGCGTGCTCTACCTCTTCGGAGCCCCCGGCCAGAAGCGGTTCTGGTTCATCTGGGACCAGCTGTTCTCCGGCAGCCTGGGCGCGGTGGTGCTGGTGGACACGCGCCGCCTGGAGGACTCCTTCTACCCGCTCGACCGGCTGGAGCACCACAAGATGCCGTTCGTGGTGGCGGTCAACCGGTTCGACGGCCCCGGTCCGCAGCCCTCGCTCGAACGGGTGCGCGAAGCGCTGTCGCTGGCCGACGACGTTCCCCTGGTCGACTGCGACGCCCGGGTCCGGGATTCCTGCAAGAGCGTGCTGATCACGCTCGTCCGGCACCTCACCACGCTCCACGATCCCGCCGCACTCCAGGAGGCCGTGCAGTGACCGACGAGACCGTCCGGCCGCCCGCCGACGCGGACGCCGTCCGCCTGTACGGGCCGGAGTTCGACCAGCGGCCCAGGGACTTCTTCGAGCGGATGCGGCGCGAGCACGGCCCGGTCGTGCCCGTCCTGCTGGAAGGCGACATCCCCGCCTGGTACGTGATCGGGTACCGGGAGGTCAACCACGTCACCTCCAACCCCGGCCTGTTCGCCCGCGACACCCGCCGCTGGAACGCCTGGGACATGGTGCCCGAGAACTGGTCCCTACTGCCGTTCGTGGGCTGGAACCCGTCGGTGATGCTCGCCGAGGGGGAGGACCACAAGCGGCGCAGCGCCGCGATCAGCGACGCCCTGGACGCCGTCGACCGCACCGAGCTGAGCAACAACTGCGAGCGCATCGCCGACCAGCTGATCGACGAGTTCGCCGGGGACGGCGAGGCCGACCTGGGCAGCCAGTTCGCCGACCGGCTCCCGCCGCTGGTGATGATGGGGCTCTTCGGCGTTCCCGACGCCGAGGTGCCCGACATGATCCGGGACATCCAGAACGTGGCGGGCTCCGACGAGAACGCCGTCGCGGCGTACCAGCGGCTCCAGGAGAGCATGGGCAGGCTGGCCGAGTCACGCAGGGCGCATCCCGGGCCGGACGTCACGTCCCGCCTGCTCCAGCACTCCGCGAACTACACCGTCGACGAGCTGGTCAGCGACCTGATCCCGATGATCAGCGCCGGGCACCTGCCCACCGGCCACTGGATCGGCAACACGCTGCGGCTGATGCTGGTCGACGACCAGTTCGCCGTGACGCTCCAGGGCGGCCGCGGCAGTGTCTCGCAGGCGCTCAACCAGGTGCTGTGGGAGGACACGCCGTCCCAGAACAACATCGGCCGCTTCGCCGTGCACGCCTGCGAGCTGGCCGGGCGCAGGATCCGTCCGGGCGACATGCTGATCCTCGGGTGGGCCGCGGCGAACGCCGACCCCCAGGTGCAGCCGCCCGCGCAGGGCGCCGGCGCGGGCAACCGCGCCCACCTGTCGTTCGGGCACGGCGACCACGGATGCCCGTTCCCCGCCCCGGAGCTCGCCGAGGTCGTCGCCCGGACGGCGGTCGAGGTGCTGCTCGACCGGCTGCCCGACATCGAGCTCGCGGTCGATCCGGACGAGCTCCTGTGGCTCCCGTCGTTCTGGGTCCGCCGCCTGGCCTCGCTGCCGGTGACGTTCAGCCCGGCCATGGTGCCCTACTGAACGGGTGACGCGGGCGGCGGTCGCCGAGACGGCCTGATCGCGCATGTCAAGGCGGTGTGCGCGGCCACCTCGCTCGGCCTGATCGTCTACCACCGGGCCAACGCCGCCTACACGGCGACGACGGTGGCCGCCCTGCTGGACGCCTGCCCGAACCTGGTCGGGTTCAAGACGGGGTCGTCGTCGTGCGGCAGGACGACGATCGAGCTGTGCAACCTGGTCGACGTCCTCAAGACCAAGGGACTGGTCATCGAGGATCGCGACGAGTCGAGCCTGACCTGACGGTTCGCAATCCGGTCTTGACAGGGCTCGCGGCTTGGTATTCGCTCACAGCACCGTCCTGGACCACCACCCGATAAGGGAGGGCTCCCACCGATTGACGAATGTTAGCGATAACAAAGTCTGTTCTCGCCTGAGGGCGACAGAAGCTCCCGATCTCGACTCAGAGCCGTGTCCGGCCTCGCTGTTTATCTGTGAGCGCTAACTCGGTTCGGTCGGTCATGCCTGAGCGGCGACGGCCGCCGCGCCCTCGGCTGTCATCAGAGTTCACCAGCAGGAACGAAAGGTGCACACGATGAATCGGTCACGACCCGCGCGCTGGAAAAGGACACTGCTTTGCGCGGCGGCGCTCGTCGCGCTCGTCTTAGGGAACGTGGTCGGGACGCCGGGCGAATCGCAGGCGGCCGGGCCGCTCCCGTGCGACATCTACGCCTCCGCGGGCACGCCCTGCGTCGCCGCGCACAGCACGACGCGGGCGCTGTTCGCCTCGTACAGCGGCCGCCTCTACCAGGTGCGCCGCGCGTCGAACGGCGCGACCCGCGACATCGGCGTGCTCGGTGCCGGCGGGTACGCCGACGCGGCGGCGCAGGACGCTTTCTGCGCCGGCACGACGTGCGTCATCACGATCATCTACGACCAGTCGTCCCGCCACAACGATCTGACCCCGGCGCCACCGGGCGGCGTCGGCGGCCAGGACGACCCGGTGCCCGCGGACGCGCTGCCGGTCACCGCCGGCGGCCACACCGTCTACGGCGCGTCGTTCTCAGGCCGCATGGGGTACCGCGACAACTCCACGTCCGGCGTGGCGACCGGCAGCCAGCCCGAGGGCATGTACATGGTCGCCTCCGGCACGCACTTCAACAGCAGCTGCTGTTTCGACTACGGCAACGCCGAGACCAACAACCTGGACAACGGCAATGGCCACATGGACGCCATCTACTTCGGCACCCTGTGCTGGTTCTCGCCGTGCAACGGCTCGGGACCGTGGGTGATGGCCGATCTGGAGAACGGCCTGTTCCAGTCCAACACCGGCGGCAGCCAGAACTCCGCGTACACCGGCAACCGCAGTCCGTTCGCGACCACGATGCTGAAGAACAACGGGACGAACTTCTTCGCTCTCAAGGACGGCAACGGCCAGTCGGGCGGCCTTTCCACCCGCTACTCCGGCGCGCTGCCGACCTCCCCCTCGGGCTATTCACCGATGCGCAAGGAGGGCGCGATCATCCTCGGCATCGGCGGTGACAACAGCAACACCGCCATCGGCTCGTTCTTCGAGGGCGTGATGACGTCGGGGCTGCCCACCGACGCGGCCGAGAACGCCGTGCAGGCCGACATCGTGTCCGTCGGCTACGGCGGCCCGAGCCCGGTCGCGGCCGGGACGCTCACTCCGGGCTCGACCATCTCCCTGCGCGCGACGACGGCCTGCTGTACCACGCGGTATGTCCGTCACCAGAACGACGGTGTCGTGACCTCGGAAATCTCGTCGGGCAGTTCATCGCTCGACAAGAACGACGCGACGTGGATCGTGCGCCGGGGGCTGGCGAAGGACTCATGCGTGTCGTTCGAATCCCGCAACTACCCCGGCGACTTCCTGCGGCACTACAGCTTCCAGCTCTACCGGCAGCCGATGGACGGCACCTCGCAGTTCCGCGCCGACGCCACGTTCTGCCCCCAGACCGGCCAGAGCGGAAGCGGGACGTCCTTCGCCTCATACAACTACCCGGACCGGTTCCTCCGCCATTACGGCAACACGCTGTACATCGCCAGCAACGGCGGCTCGCACACCTTCGACGCCTCGGCGAACTGGGCGGCCGATGTCAGCTGGGCCGTCGCCTCTCCCTGGGTGTCCTGACTCCGCGTTGCCTGCTCAGGCACGGCCCCGTGACACATCACGGGGCCGTGAAGGGGACCCGGGAGCCCGGCACGCCCGTGCGGGTCCGCCCGTCGCCGAGGTCCAGCACCACGGAGTTGCCGACGACGAACCGGCCCGCCGACAGGGTCATCAGCGACAGCAACTGGCGGAACACCATCCCTTCCACCAGCAGGTAGAGGACGCCGGGCCAGGAATTCCGGCTCCAGTGGTCGCGCTGCCTGCCGCTCGCCTGGACGACGACCCCGTCGGCGGGCGCGAGGACGTCCCGGCCGAACGCAGGGAACGCGTCCGGCCGGGCCGCGAGCGGCCAGCGGCGCCTAGGACGCTGAAGCGCGCGATCGTCCTGTGCATCTCTCCTCCGATGATGGGTCGGTCAGCGGCGGGCCGCCGCGAGCACCGTGAGAATCGGCACCACCCGCTCGCCTGGAACGCTGTACCGCCCTCGCCCGGTGGTGCGCAGCCAGCCGGCCGCGACCAGCTGGCGCAGATGGTGGTAGAGCTGCCCGGTCGTGCCGAGACGCTCGTGGGCGGCCAGCTCGGCGGTGGTGCGGGCGCCGTGCAGGATCTCCCGGAGCAGAAGGAGCCGTACGGGGTGCGCCAGCGCCGACAGCGTCTCGGCGGCCCGCGACCAGTCGTCCTGCAGCAGGTCGTCGACCGTGTGCCCCTGCTGCCATTCGTAGTGCTCGCCGCCCGGGAGCGTCACCGAGCCGGTGAACAGCACCGCGCCCGGGTCGCCGACACGGTCCTTGAGCGCGTTCAGCGCCCAGAACGTGTCGTTCGGCGCCGGGCGTTCGGCGCCGGGTGCCGTGCCCTCCAACGCGGCCACCCTCTCCTCCAGCCGCGCGACCCGCCCCGCCATCGCCCACAGACCCACTCAGGCAAGGCATCTCGTGGGCTAGCCGGAGGTGACCGGCCTTTGCAGCGGGCCTCCGCGGCGGTACGTGTCCAGGTAGTCGTGGTGGTTCCAGCGGTCGAGGAACTCCCCGGCCGCCTTCCGCCCGGCGGCGTAGAGGCGGTCGCGGGTCGCCGCGTCGAGGTCGAAGTCGGTCGCGAGGACACCGCCGGTGTGGGCGAAGATCGTGCGGGCCACGATGGACGGCTCGTCCATCTGCACCCGGTCGTGCGCCTCGGCCATCGTCTGGACCAGTGCCCGCCCGTAGCCGATGGGCCCGCGGACGCCGCGCCACTGCCGGAACACGCCGCCGGCCGGGGGACGCGCGGACAGCTTCACGCCGAACGTCGGCCAGCGGGGTTCGCGGTCCTCCCGGTCGAAGATGGTGATCGGGTAGTTGGACAGCATGCCGCCGTCCACCTGCACGCACTTCCGGCCGTCGCCGCGGCCGATCCGGCACGGCCGGAAGAAGACCGGAATGGACGCCGAGGCGCGCACGGCGTCCGCCACGGACTGGTCGTCGGCGTTCAGGCCGTAGCGCTCGTAGTCCCATGGCAGGCACACCATCCGCCCGCTGCTGATGTCCGAGACCACGACGACCAGCCGGTAGGCGTGGCCTGGCGGCAGCGCGGAGTCCGGGTCGCGCAGTTTCAGCTGCCCCCATGTCTCGATACCGCATTCCTTCAGGCGAGCGGAGATCCAGCGGTGCAGCGCGTCGCCCCTGTGCATGCCGAGCGTGGTCAGCAGGGACAGCCCCCGGACGAGGGCGAACCGCGAACCGTCCTGGAACGACCGGTAGTCGAGCTCGCGCATGACGCGGACCATGTCCGGGACCGGCATGCCGGCGGCCAGCATCGACCCGACGATCGCGCCGGCGGACGTCCCGGCGACGCGGGCGGGCGCGCCGAGCCGGTATCCCCGCGCCTCCATCTCCGCGATCGCGCCGACGAGAGCGATTCCCTTGACGCCGCCGCCCTCAAGGACAAGGTCCGCATAACCGTTCATGGTCGATCTCCCTCCGCCGCCGAGGGCGCGGTCCGCATTCGGCAGAGGAACGGGAAGCCCCCCGGAAGCGCGTTCCGCTTGCCTTCCTGGTAGATGCCCGGGCGGACGCCCCTTTAGACGGGGTCGAAAGATTTCGAAGGATGATCACAGTCGCCCGATCGACCATCTCGATCCTGACCTCTGAAAGCCCGTGCAAGTAGTTGACTAAGGGGATCCATGGGGATATTTTCCTGTCGGCCATCGAAAGGCTAGCGAAACATTTCGAAGCCCGTTTCCCTGCAGAGGAGACAGCCGATGGGCGGATCCCCGCGGATGTGGAAGGTTCTCCTGACCCTGGTCCCCACCGTCGTCGCCTTCACCGCCGCGCCCGCCGCCGCGCGGGCGCCCGCCCGGCCGGGACAGGGCCAGGACCCCGCGTCCTACATCTCTTTCCGGGACGGGCGCGGGTACTTCCCGCTGGTCGAGGAGGGGAAGGCCGCTCCGCTGGTGGTCAGCGCGGCCGACCACGCCGGGGTCGTCCGCGTCGTCGGCGATCTCCGGTCCGACATCGAGCGCGTGACCGGCGTCAAGCCGGCCGTCGCACGGGACGGGGCGCCGTCCGGACAGGACGTCGTCATCGTCGGCACGATCGGCCAGAGCCCGCTCATCGACCGTCTCGTCAAGTCCGGCAAGCTGGATGTGAAGGGCATCGCGGGCAAGTGGGAGACGACGCTCGAACAGGTGGTGGACCACCCGATGCCTGGCGTCCGCCGCGCGTTCGTGATCGCCGGCAGCGACCAGCGCGGCACCATCTACGGCGCCTACGACGTCTCGAAGAACATCGGCGTCTCCCCCTGGTACTGGTGGGACGACGTCCCGTCCCGGCACCGGGGCGCGGTCTACGTCAAGCCCGGACGGCACACGCAGGGCACTCCGGCGGTGAAGTACCGGGGCTTCTTCATCAATGACGAGAACCCGGCGCTCGGCCGTTGGGCGCCGAAGCAGTTCGGGCCCGGAAAGGCCGCGGGACATCCAGGAGGCTTCAACGCCGGGTTCTACGCCAGGGTCTTCGAGACGATGCTGCGCCTGAAGGCCAACTACCTGTGGCCGGCGGTGTGGGGCCGGGCGTTCGCCGAGGACGATCCGCAGAACCACGCGACGGCGAAACGGTACGGCGTGGTCATGGGCACGTCCCATGAAGCGCCGATGATGCGGGGCATCGAGGAGTGGAACCGGCACGCCATGCCCGGCCACGACCCGTACGGCGGGACGGGCGAGTGGAGTTACCGCCGCAACGCCGAGGCCATCGAGAAGTACTGGAAAGACGGCATCGAGCGGATGGTCCGCGAGGACTTCGAAGGTGTCGTCACCCTGGGAATGCGCGGTAACGGCGACACGAGCCTGCCGGACGGCGACGGCATCGAGCTGATGCAGAACATCATCGCCAATGAGCGGCGGATCCTGGGCGACGCCACCGGAAAGGACCCGTCCGCCACTCCGCAGGTGTGGACCCTTTACAAGGAGGTGCAGCGGTACTGGGACCGGGGTCTGCGCGTTCCCGACGATGTGACGGTCGTCTTCACCGACGACAACGGGGGGAACATGCGCAAGATGCCCGATCGGAACCTGCCCGAACGGGCTGGCGGATACGGGCTCTACTACCACTTCGATTACGTGGGCGGCGGCCGCAACTACAAGTGGGTCGACACCGCGCAACTCGGCAACACCTGGGAGCAACTGAACCAGTCGTACCAGTACGGCATCCGCAATCTGTGGGTCGCGAACGTCGGTGACATGAAGAACAACGAGCTGCCGCTCCAGTTCTTCCTCGACTACGCGTGGGATCCCGGCCGGTGGCCGCTGAGCAGGCTGAAGGAATGGGAGCGGCGGTACGCGGCGCAGAGCTTCGGCTCCGAGCACGCGGCCGAGATCGCCGATGTGCTCGACGGCTACGGCAACCTCCAGGCGCTCCGCAAGCCGGAGTTGCTGAACCGGCGCATCACCGTCGATCCCGGCAAGGATCTTCCGACGGACTCCGGCGCAGTCGTGTACGACGACCAGCAGACACCGTTCTACCTGAACCAATACCGGGAGATGGACGGTGTCACCGCGCGATGGAAGCAATTGGCCGCCGATGCCGAACGTATAGGCAGGCGGCTTCCGGCTGCCTATCGGGACGCCTACTACCAGCTCGTCTACTACCAGGTGAAGGCGACCGCGAACCTGTACGAACTGCGTGACGCCGAGTTCACCAACATCCTCTACGCGAAGCAAGGACGGGCCGCCACCAACGACTACGCCGACCTCGCCGAGGCGCGGTTCGCCGACGACCAGGCCATGTCGAACCACTACAACACCCGGCTCGCCGGCGGGAAATGGGACGGCTTCCAGACCCAGCCGCACATCGGTTACGGCGACGTCGAGCGCTACGGGCCGAACGCGCCCTGGCAGCAGCCCGAGCTCAACAACGAGGCCCTGCCGGACGAGATCTTCCCCAAGCTCAAGCGTATCGACGTCCCGGACGGCTCCGACATGGGCGTGGCCATCGACGGCTCGGACGAATGGTGGCCCGAGGCGAAATCAGAGGCCGTCCTGCCGGAGTTCAGCCCCTACCAGAGTGCGCCCGCGCAGTACATCGAAGTGTTCAACCGCGGTTCCGAACCCTTCGGTTACCGCATCTCACCGGCCCAGCCATGGGTGAAGGTCAGCCGCGCCCACGGTCGCGTCGACAAGCAGATACGGGCCACCGTGTCGATCGACTGGTCACGCGCACCCAAGGGCACGAGCCGCGTTCCCATCGAGATATCCGGGCCCAACGGCCGCACCGTGACCGTCCAGGCCGTCGTGAAGAATCCGGCATCCTCCAACGTGCACGGTTTCGTGGAGGCCGGCGGCTATGTCTCCATGAACGCCGACCATTACACCCGCGCGACCGGCACCGCCCAGGCCCAATGGAATCGCATCCCGGGAATCGGCCGGACGGACGCCGGAATGGAGCCATCCCCCGTCACCGCGTCCAGCCTGGAACCCGGTACGGGCCCGCGGCTCGAATACGACATGACGCTGACGACCACCGGACCGGTAAAGGTCTGGGCCTATCTCTCACCGAGGAACAGCGTCCTGTCGACCGAGGGCCTCAGGTACGCCGTCTCGATCGATGGCGAACAGCCGCAGCTAGTGAACGTCACCACGGCGACCGGCGCGAACGACACCACCATGAACAAGCAATGGGAGCGGAACACGTCCGACAACGTGAACCGCACGGTGACCACGCACACCATCACCGGAACGGGGACGCACACCCTGAAGTTCTGGATGGTCGACCCGACCGTGATCGTGCAGAAGATCGTGGTCGACACAGGCGGACTCAGGACCTCATATCTCGGGCCCCCGGAAAGCACGCTCGCCTACTGGGACGTGTTGACATCCTCCCCCTCGTGAACGGTGAACGAGGGGAATTCCAACAGCGACCGTCTACCCCGTGAGGGGCAGGTCGTGTTGAGGTTCACGGTTCTCCGGCCCGCCCAGCGGCGGGCCTCCCCGTGCAGCGACCGCATGCCCTGCGGCCGTATCACGAATATTCAGTGCCGCGTTCACGTCGGCGTTGACCCGATGCCCGCAGGCCACGCACGAGAAGACCGCTTGGCTCTTGCGGCTCTCCCCGGCGACATGCCCGCAGGCGCTACAGGTCCGCGACGTGTACCGCGGATTGATCTTGATGACGCGTCCGGGCGCCTTGTGCTCCAACCGGGTCACCAGAGCGCCCCAGCCAGCGGCCAGAATGCCCCGGTTCAACCCCGCCTTCTGCCGCACGTTGCGGCCCGGCGCCTCCACTGTCCCGCGCGCCGATCGCGTCATGCCCCGGATGTTGAGATCCTCGACGGCGATCACGTCGAACCGGCGGGCCAGGCCGGTGGAGGTCTTCTCGATCCAGTCCTTACGCCGGTCGGACTCACGGGCCCGCAGCCGGGCGATCGCGGCCTTGACCCGGGCGCGCCGCTTCGAGCCCGGCCGGGCGCGGGCGAGTCTGCGCAACAGCCGCGCCAGCCGGGCCCGCTCGCTCTCCCGCAGCCCGGGCACATGCAGCAGGTCACCGGTCGACAACGCCGCACTGACCGCCACGCCCCGGTCCACCCCCACCACCTTGCCCGTGCCGGGCGCGGGGATCGGGTCGGGGAGCGCGGCGAACGCCACATGCCACCGGCCCGCCCGGTCCCGGGTCACACGAAAGGACTTGGCAGCATCGGGGACAGGCCGGGACCAGCGGAACCGCACCCACCCCACCTTCGGCACCTTCACCTGACCCACCCGCCGCGACACCCGCCGCACATCGCCGGGTTTGACCGCCACGATCCGGAACCCCTCGTGCCGTCCGGCCTTGCGCCAGGTCGGACGCCGGTGGGTACCGGCGAAGAAGCCCGCCATGGCCTGGGCGAAGTCCTTGAGCGCCTGCTGCTGCACCGTCACCGACCCGCCCCGCAGCCACCCGAACTCCGCCCGCGCCTGGGTGAGCTGGCGGCACTGCTCGGCGAACCCCGGCGCCGAACCGCGCCCTGGCCGCCACCACGCATGCTGCTCCACCGCCAGATTCCACACGAACCGGGCATGCCCACAATGCTCCAGCAACGCCTGCTCTTGCACCGGGCTCGGCTGCAGACGGTAGCGGGTCATGCCCGGAAAGCTACCGGACCCCACCGACAAACCCGCACCGCCAAAACCCACAGAACATCGGTGGCACCGTGCCGCGTTTCCTTCACGTCCTGAAGGACGAGGCCTCCACGCTGAAGGCAGCAGGTGAACGCGGCGGGCGGGAACATGGCCGCCCCGTCCGTCACCTGCGGCAGTCCCTGACCTCTCACCGCCCCGGACGTCCGGCACGGCGGCAGCTCCCAGGCCGCCGTGCCGGACGCGTTCCGGAGAGATTCTCCGCAAGGCCCGGCAGCCGGGAGGCGCTGGACGAATGAACCTGACCGAAAACCCGGTCGAATAATCGCCTCAATTTCCCGCGAAAGCTATTCTTCCGGGCAGCCGACTCCACGGAAAACCAAGCGCGGGCCTGGGCTGTCCGGCCAGGATGCGGGGCATGACCTTCCCGTTGATGCGCGGGTTCGACCACATCAATGTGGCGGCCCGGCTCGATCCGGTCGCGGCCGTGCGCGACCGGGAACTCGGCGAGCGGATGCTGCGATATCCGAAGATCTTCCCCGCCGGCTCCCCCGATTTCGGTCACGCGGTGCAGTTCGGAAAGGAGTGGCGAATCGGATCACTCGGCGCGGACGATCCCTCTTCGGCCCGCTTCAGCCTCGCCATCGACCTGCGGACGGCGGCGGGGGAGGTGAACGCCCCCGCGACCGCCCGGGCCATGCAGGCTGCGGCCGCCCGGCTCGACCCCGAGGACGGCGAGCAGCTCGCCAAGGACGAGTGGGAGACCGGCGACCGCCGATACCGGATCATCCGCATCGAGAAGTTCATCCTGATCGGTGACCGCGTGATGGAGCCGCCCCGCTCCACCGACGCCGACCTCGGTCCCGACGGGCTGCTGCGCGACCACCCGCTCGACCCGGCGGCGCCGTGCGGCCAGTGGGAGGCGCAGCTCCGGCTGAACCTCGTCGGCCGGATGCCGGTGCCCGGCACCGTCCCGGACATCATCCGGACCGAGGCGCGGCACGCGATCCGCACCCACCCCGGGGTGGTGCTGCTCCCGCCCACCTTCCTCGCGCTGGAGATCGAGGACCACGCCTGGGGCCCCCTCACCGGCGGCGACGACCCGGAGGAGACCCGCGACCGGCTGGCCCGCCACTTCACCGACCTGCTCCCCCGGTTCCGCGACTTCCAGGGCGACCCCGCGTCGGCCGCCGAACTCGCCGAATGGACCGCGATCGCCGACGGCATCAGGGCGACGCCGGGCCACTCCTTCAGCGTCCGCGGCCGCGAGTTCCGCACCGTCCGCGTCTGCCGCATGCTCCGCCTGGGCCGCGACGGCCCCGAGTCCCCCCGCCCCTCCGACCAGGAACGCTACGGCCTCCCCACCGGCGCCTGACCCCGCGTCACCCGATGTTCAGATCCCCATGCACGTCCCGGAGCTGAATCATCCTGCCCGCCTGGCCGTTGAGGACGTTGACCACGCCGTCGTTCGTCGCGGCGGCGTTGGTCTGGGCCTGGTTCCAGAGGTTGCGCGCCTCCGCCCCGAACTCGGTGTCCTCGGCCATGAGGTACTCGATGGCGGAGGCGAGCGTTTCGATCCTCTCGGGCGCCGGGTCACCGGACGCTCGTGCCAGGGCCTCCTCGGCCGACGGACGGCCCCGGAAGCGCTCACGGACCCGCCGGGACAACTCGGCCACGGCGGCCCGGACCGGTTCCCCCGCGACCTCAACGGCCTTGCCCGCCATGGCGGTGGCGACGGCGACGGTCATCGGATCTGTCACCGTCACAGTTCATCACGTCTTGACAGGGAAACCAATCGCCATTCTGACTGGCATCTATAAATGGCACGACCGAAATTACAAATAAATGTAAGCTGTTATCGACAGAACCGGGCGTCCGGGTAGGTTTACCGTAAAACGGGGCGATCAACACGCCACCGAACCAATGGGATGGATCGATCGTGCAGTCTCCCGACGAACGGGACCGGTGGACCAACGAACTGACGGGGAGGATAGCGGGTTCCAGCGTCCAGGCCGGATCCATCGCCGGAGGGGTGCACATCACCGCGCCCGGCGCGACGCCCCTTCCCGCCCCCGCGCAACTGCCGCCGCCCGGCCTGTTCGCCAATCGGCTCAACGAGCTGGAAGAACTGGAGGCGCTGGCTGAGAACGCCGGGCTCCTGGTCATCACCGGTCCCGGCGGCGTCGGGAAGACGACGCTGGCGCTGCACTGGCTGCACCGGATCAAGGACGGATACGAGGGCCAGCTGTTCGTCGACCTGCGCGGCTTCTCCGGGACGGAGCCGCTCCCGCCCGACGAACCGCTGGAACGCTTCCTGCGCGCCCTCGGCGCGTCCCCGGAGAGCATCCCGCCCGGCGTCGACGAGCAGTCCGCGCTGTTCAGATCCATGACCGCCGGACGCCGCCTGATCCTCATGCTCGACAACGCCGTCTCGGCGGCGCAGGTCCGTCCGCTGCTGCCCGGGGCCGGGCCGTCCCTGGTCGTGGTCACCTCGCGGCACCGCCTCACCGGCCTCGTCGTGAACGGGGCGCGCTTCCTGGACGTCGATCCGCTCGGAGTACCGGGAGCGCTGGAACTGCTGGGACACCTGATCGGCGCGGACCGGATCGACGCCGAGAGCGACCACGCCCGGTCGCTGGTGACGCTGTGCGGGACGCTGCCGCTGGCGGTCTGCGCGTCCGGTGCCCGGCTCGCGGCACGGCAGCGCTGGCCGATCGCCCGCGCGGTGGCGGAGCTCGGCGACGAGGCGCGGCGGCTCGCCGCGCTGCGCACGGGCGAGGGCGACATCTCGGTGAGCGCCGTCTTCAACACCTCCTACCAGGCGCTCGACGAGGAGCACGCCACGGCCTACCGGCTGCTCGGCGTCCATCCGGGGCCCGATTTCGGCGTCGCCGCAGCGGCCGCCCTCATCGGGACGGGCGAGGACCGCGCCGCGGACCTGCTGCACGGCCTGGCCGACGCCAACCTGCTGATCGAAGGCAACGGCGACCGGTACGGCTTCCACGATCTGGTGCGCCTGCACGCGCGGGACGCGTCCTTCGGCGCCCCCGCGGACCGCGAGGCGGCGTTCGCCCGGCTCGCCGACTGGTACCTGACGACCGCCGTGGCCGCCGACCTCACCCTGATGCCGGGCCGATGGCACCTCGGCGACCGGTACGCGGACCCGCCGGACGAGCTGTTCGCGTCCCGCGCTGCGGCACTGGAATGGCTCGAACAGGAGCGACCGAACCTGGCCGCGGTCGCGCAGGAAGCCCACGAGACCGGGCTGCATGCGATCGCCTGGCAGCTCGCCGAGGCGATGTGGCCGCTGTTCCTGCAGCGCAAGCACTACCCGTCCTGGATCCGGATGTACGAGCTGGGGGCCACCGCCGCCGAATCCTGCGGCGACCTCAAAGCCCAGGCGCGGATGCTGGAAGGGCTCGGGATCGCTCACCTCAACCTGCAGGACTTCCGCACGGCGAACGGCCTGTACGAGTCGGCCCTCACCCTGGAGCGTCAGTCCGGTCACCGGCTCGGCGAGGGGTCGGCGCTCGAAGGACTCGGCGTCGTGGCGCTCGCCACGGGCGCCCCGTCCCGCGCGGTCGAGTTGTTCGCCCAGGCGCGGGACGTGCACGTCGACCAGGGACGTCCGCGCGGGATCGCGCTGATGGACCGGCACATCGGCGAGGCGCTCAGCGTGGCGGGCCGGCACGCCGAGGCCGACGACGCACTGACCGGCGCCCTGGAGACGTTCAGGCGGCTGGACGAGCCGTACCACGTCGCGCGGACGCTCACGTGCCTCGGCCAGGCCCGGTTGCGGGCCGGACGCCCGGACGAGGCCGCCGCCGCCCTCCGCGAGGCCCGCGACATCGCTCGGGAGATGGACGCGCCGCACGTAGAGGCCGGCGCACTGCACGAGCTCGCCCGGGTCGCCGGGCACCAGGGCGATCCGGCGGCCGAGCGCCTGTTCCTGGAACAGGCGCTGGCCATCTATGCAGAGTTGGGTTCTCCCCAGGCGTCGCCGGTCAGAGAGCGGCTCGCCGAGTTGCAGGCCGTGCCACCCGGTGATGCCGCATCCCGACCATCGTGACCGCGTTGCCTCGGACGAGGGTGAGCCGGGTTAGCGCGCCGAGCGGGCCGCCAGTTACGAGCCAGGTGTGCAGGGCGGACGCGGCCATGGCGGCATCGACGGGCGGGCACGTTCCGCCGAGGACCGGGTCGAGGCGCGCCTCCAGATCGCCGGCGGCCACCAGGCAGCCCTGCCGGGCGACGGCCACCGCGACGAGGCACCCCGGGTAGGCCCCGAGGAGCCGCGCCGGGTCCTCGGCCTCGCCGACGATGACGTCCGCGCAGGCCAGCCAGGCCTTGGACGTCTCACCGGGCCCGGCCACGAGGTGCTCGTCGCAGGGCGGCGAAGCGGCGCCGGCGGGCGGGCGCCGCAGCGTCAGCGTCCGCCCGCCGATGAGCACGCGCTCCGTGCCCGGCAGGTCGTCCCACACCCGTACCACCGCGACCATCACGCGGCCCGCAGTCCGCAGGGAACCGGCAGCGGCACGGGCGGGACGTCCGGCGGGCATTCCCGGTCCGGCAGCCGCAGCAGCCGGTACATCTCCCCGCGGATGAGGCGGGCCGCCTCACCCGGCCGGGAGCTGATGGCGCCCCGCATCGCGGCATGGATCCGTCCAGAGAAGGCGTGCGTCGCCTCCTCCAGCTGCGGGGCCAGCGGACGCTCCCAGTCGACACGCGGCGCGAACGCGCCGAGCCCGGCCACATGGGTCCCGGGCGCCACGGCGTCCTCCGGGAAGGTGCCGAGCAGCACCGGCACCCCGATCGCGGCCCCGTAGCAGGTGACAGACCCGTGATCGCCGACGAGCACGTCGGCGGCGACCAAGCCCGCCCGCCACCCCTCCTCCGGCGGGAACAGCCGGACGCCGAGCCGCAGGCAGTCCGCGTGCCACGCCACGATCTGGCGTCTTCCGTAGAAGGACCACACATTCGGGTGCAGGGCGGCGACGACCTGGTACTCGTCGCGCGGGAGCCGGGCCGCGACGCGCAGCAGCAGGTCGGGGTGGCGGCCGAACAGCGAGTCCTCGTTCCAGGTGGAGCTGACGAACACGAGCCGCCGGCCGGGTGGCACGCCGAGCGCCCGGCGGTACTCCCTCCGGTACGGCAGGCTCGCCACCAGCCGGTCCAGGCACGGGTCACCGCCGGCGAACGCCACCGGGCGCGCCTCGGGGCACTCCCGTTCGAGCATGTCCAGATGCCGGTCGTGTGCCAGGACGATCGACGACGGCACGACCCGTCCCCCGACGACGAGCCGCTCCCTGATCAGGTCGCTGACCGGACGCGCGGCGGGCGGTCCGGAGCCGGCGTTGCGAGGGTGGAGCTTGCCCGGACCGATGCCGTGCGACACGGTCATGACCGGCCCGTGAAGCTTCTCCAGCATCCCGTGCCCCGCCGCCACGACGAGATCCCATCGGGTGCTGATCGCTTGACGCCAGGGCAGCACCAGCCCGCCGAGGCCCCGCAGGTGCGCGTCCAGGCCGCCGGTGTTGGCCGACGCCGGCGCGGCCGTGTAGGCGACCGCGACCCGCCGGTCGGTCTCCAGCAGCGGCATGACGTCGGCGAGCCGGGTCGCCGCCGTCACGTGGTGCGCCACGGCGAGGACCGCCCGACCCGCCTGCACCGTCGAACCCTTCAGGGCGTCCAGGCCGAACGGGCCGGGCACCCACGCGTCCGCCGAGAAGTCCATCTCAGCCTCCCTGGGGGACGAAGCCGAGCGGCTCCCCGTCCCGGCAGCCGATGCGGAAGGGCGGCGAGACCGGGTCCGCCACGGGGATCGTGGCGGGCTGCGGCAGCCGCAGCAGCCCGTACATCAGGCTGCGCACGTTGCGGTCGAACCGTCCCGGCTCGGACGTGATCCGGCCGAGGACCGGCCGGACCCGCTCCGGCCGCCACCGCGCCGCCGCCTCGGTCAGCTGCGGCCGGACGGGCCGGTGCGCCGCCAGCCGGACGGCGAGGAGGCGCAGGGCGTCACCCGGCGCCGGGCCGGTGACGAGCACCGGTACACCGATGATCGTCCCGTATCGGGTGACCGCTCCCGGGGGCCCGACGATCCAGTCGGCGGCGACGACCGCGGCACGCCAGTCCGCCTCCGGCGGCATGAGGCTCAGGCCGTCCCGCAGATGGACGGCGAGTCCGGGCCCGCCCGGGCATCCGCCCGGTTCCGGGAGACCGAGGACGAGGTACCGGTCGGACGGCAGGTCGGCGAGCAGGCGGCCCACGACGTCCAGTGACCGGCAGCGGATGCACGCGCCGGCCGCGGGCAGGGACACCACGACGAGCCCGCGCCGCCCGTCCACGCCCAGAGCGCGCCGGTAGAAGTCGCGCATCGGCAGGCTCGCCACCAGCCGATCATGGTCGGAGTCTCCGACCACCACGCCATGGTCGTCCTCGGTATCGGGGGGACGGTCCAGGCGGTGGGCGTAGGTGAGCACGGTCCGCGCACGCCGGTGCGCGACGTCCTCCGGGATCGCTCCCGGCAGGACGATGAGCGGTGCGTTCGGAAGGCGCGCCGGGACTCGGGAAGCGGTGACGACCAGGCCGACGTCACCGTCCTCAAGTTCAGACCAGGGCAGCGGTGCTGCGCCCGCGTCTTTGAGCATCACCTCCACGGCGTCCGAGGACGGCCCGGGGGCCGCCGTCAAGAGCACGCGAAGCCGCGGGTCGGTTCCCGCGAGCCGTGCCACGTCCAGCGCGGGCTGCCCGGGCACGGGTGAGCCCACCACCGCCAGCACGGTGCGCCGGTCCCCCAGCCGTCCCCACCAGTCAGGGTCGAACCCGGTCAGGGCCCGACGCCATTCGAAGCCGGTCATCCTTGTCAACGAACCCCCTGTGACCTTTGGATGCGGACATCCGTTCCTCCGTCGCAGATCGAATGGATCTGCCCTCCGGAATCGAGTGTCGATCGAGGAGCTTGATGAAAACTTGCAATCGTCCTGACTTTGTGAGAAGTGAGATCCCGAGGTGGCGAGGTGAAACTCGCCTCTGCTCTGGCGATTCGGTACGCACGATGCCAAAATCGGCTCAGGAGGAGATTTCCACAAAGGGGAACCGGTGGAGTTCCGCGTCATAGGGCCCGTTGAGCTGTGGATTGACGGCCGGCGGCGCGACCTCGGAACGACCAAGGAACGGTGCGTGCTGGCCGTGCTGCTGCTCAATCCGCGGCAGCCGGTGCCCGCCGAGACCCTCATCCGCCGAGTGTGGGACGACGCGCCCCCCGCCAAGGCGCGGCAGAGTCTCTACTCCTACATGACGCGGCTGCGTCACCGGCTCGACGACGTCGAAGGCGTGGCACTGGTGTCCCGGCAGGGCTCCTATCTGATCGATGTCGCGAACGAATCAGTCGACCTGCACCGTTTCCGGCTGCTGCGCGACCAGGCCCGGGCCATCGCCGAAAGCGGCGACGACGAATACGCCCTCGACCACCATCGCAGGGCCGCGGAGCTGTGGCGGGCCGAGCCGCTCGCCGATCTGACCGGAGGATGGGCCGACCGCACCCGGCACAACCTGGAGCAAGAGTTACTGGTGGCCGCGTTCGACCGCATCGACCTGGAATTGCAGCGCGGCAACCACGCCGACCTGCTCCGTGAGCTGTCGGACCTCACCGAACGCCATCCGCAGGACCAGCGGCCGGTCGAGCGGCTCATGGTCGCGCTCTACCGCTGCGGACGGCAGGCCGAGTCTTTGGAGGTCTACCGGCGCACGCACGATCTCTTCGTGGCGGAGTCGGGGACCGACCCCGGCCCCGGGCTGCGGCAGCTCCAGCAGCGCATCCTGCGGAGCGATACGGCGCTACTGCGCGTTCCCGGCACCCAGCTGAGCGTCGACCGGCGCCCGCACAACCTGCCTCCCGACGCGCGGGTGTTCGTCGGGCGCGAGGACGAGTTGCGGCAGCTCATGGACACGGCGCCGGGCGTCGCGGGCCCGCCCACCGGAGCCGCGGCGACCGTCATCGCCCTCGACGGCATGGGCGGAGTCGGCAAGACGACGCTCGCCGTCCACCTCGCGCACCGGCTGGCCGAGCACTACCCGGACGGCCAGATGTTCCTCCAGCTGCATGCGCACGACGCCCGGCAGAAGCCGGTCGGCCCCGCGGACGCGCTGGACACGCTGCTGCGCATGATCGGCGTCCCGGCGACGCGGGTGCCGCGGGCGCTGGACGAGCGGGCCGCGCTCTGGCGTTCCGAGCTGGCGGGCAGCCGCGCGATCATCGTCCTGGACGACGCCGCCGGACGCGACCAGGTCGAGCCGCTGCTGCCCGCCTCCGCGGGGTGCCTGGTGATCGTGACCAGCCGGCGCCGGCTGACCGGGCTGCACGACGCTTGGGCGCTGTCGCTGGACATCCTGACCGTCCCGGACGCGATGGTCCTGTTCACCGGCATCGCGGGGGCGGAGCGCACGGCGGCCGACGACGATGTCGCCGCGGTGGTGGAGCGCTGCGGCCGCCTGCCGCTCGCGGTGAGCATGGCGGCGAGCCGGCTGCGCCACCGCCGCGCCTGGGACACCCGCGACCTGCTCACCCGGCTGACCTCGGGCGACCGGCGGCTGGACGAGTTGCGCGACGAGGGACGCGAGATCACCACCGTGTTCGAGGTCTCCTATCGCGGGCTCCCGCCACTGCTGCGGGACGCGTTCCGCGCGTTCGGGCTGCTTCCCGGCCCCGACCTGACGGCGCACGCGGCCGCGGCAGCGCTGGCGCGTCCCGTCCAGGAGTCCGAACGGATCCTGGAGGACCTTCTCGACCGGCACCTGATCACCGAGCCCGCCCGCGGCCGCTACCGCTTCCACGACCTCGTCCAGGACTACGCCCGCCGCCTCGCCCGCGAGACCGATCCGGAGGAGGAGCGCCGCCGGACCGTCCGCAGAGTCCTCGATTTCCACCTCGCGGCGGCCGACCGCGCGAACCGCCTGCTGTCCCCGCACCGCCCGGACGGCGTCCGGCCCGATCGGCTGCCGGGCCTGCCGTCCCTGGCGAATGAGGCGGAAGCGACCGAGTGGTTCGCCACCGAGCACGCCTGCCTCCTGAACGCCGCCGCCGAAGCCCACCGCATCGGCTCGCCGGAACACGTCGCCCGCTTCGCCCGCGTGCTCGCCGGGCACCTGGAGTCGCGGGGTCACTGGGACGCCGCCGCACGCCTGCACATCCGGGCGGTCGAAGCGCTCCAGGGCCTGGACGACGACCCGGGCACCGCCCGCGCCCTGGCCGACCTGAGCCACATCCGTTTCCGCGTCGGCGACTACGACACCGCCATGGAAAATGCGGAAAAGGCACTGGCAATCCATCGTTCGACCGGCGACAGCCCCGGAGAGGCCGATGTCCTCGGCCACATAAGCCTCATCCACTGGCATCAGTCCCGTTTCCTCGAGGCATTGGCCTGCTGCCGGGAGGCACTGGAAATCCACCGCTCCCTCGGCGACCGGCATGGCGAGGCCGAAAGCCTCGACTACACCGCGATATTCCTGGAATTCACCGGCGACTACCGCGAGGCCGAACGGCTCCGCCTCGAAGCCCTCGCGATCTTCACCGAGATCGACGACCAGCACGGCCGGACGATGGCGCTCAACAACATGGGCGACCTGATGATCCGCATGGGCGACGTCGACCGCGCCGCGGAGTACTACGCGCAGACCGCCGGCACCGCCGAGCTGAGCCGCCAGCACGAGGCCATCGCGCTCATCAACATGGCCAACGTCCACCGCCGCACCGGGGCCCACGAAACGGCGCTGGCCAATTACCGTGCGGCGCTCGCGATAGCGATGGAATTGGGCGACCGGCGAAACCAGGTCGAGACCCTCATCGGCATCGGCGCCACTTTTCACAACACCGGCCGCTACGGCGAGGCACTCATTCACCACGAGCGTGCCCTGGCCATCTCACGCTCTATCGGTGAGCGTTATGAGGAAACACTCGCCCTCCGCCATTTGGGCGAAACCCTGACCGCCTCCGGCCGCTACCCCGCCGCCGTGGACCACCTGCAACGGGCTTGTGCCTTATCCACCGAGATAGGCGTACCCGACGAAACGGCCAAGGCCCTGGAAAGCCTGGGCACGGCCCTCCTGCACGTCCAGGGCGCCGAAGCCGCCCGCCACCCCTGGCAAGAAGCCCTCCACGTCTTCACCAGCCTCAACCTCCCCGAGGCGCAGCGCCTGAGAACCCGCCTGCAGTCCCTGGACCGCGCCGCCGGCACCTGACGCACATTAGAAGCACATTCCAATTCACACGCCCGCCGCACGTATGCCCAGCCAGGGCCTGGAACCACCTGGACACGATCCAGGACAAAACGGCGAAACGTGAGATTCCTTCAGCAGGGGGAGCTGCCCGGCCCCTACACAAAGCGACATCTCAGTCGGCCAACTACAAGAGGAGCTAAGTTCACTACACAGACTCTTCGAGCTATGTAGACTTTCTCGCCAGAAGCTGGGAGGTACCCAGCTAATTCGTCCCCTGAACGGACACAAGTGAAGAAATACATCCTCACGACGACAAGCGCGGTCGTCATATTGGCGGCGTCGAGCGCCACGCCGGCGAATGCGGCCGAGGGCGTGCACATGACGGCCGTCCCGACCAAGGTGCAGAAGTGCGAGGTCCAGCAGAAGGGTGATGTGCACATAACGCGACTCTGCACCTGAACGGACCAAGCCCGGGAGCGGGGCGGGTCGGAGATCTCCGTCCCGCGCCGCTCCCCACGTTCGCAGACCGGCCACCCCCGCCGGGGCGGCCGGTCTGCGGTTCCTGCAAACGATCTTGGAGTTTGGAATGGCGCCGTTCACCCACCTGGACCCGCGTCTCATCCTGCGCGAGAGCGCCCCCGAGGCTCGGCTCGACTCCTTCGCTGCCGACTTCGCCTGGCATGGCCAACGACGCGCGATCACTCACCGCGCTGGCGGCTGATCGACTTCAGGTGTACTCCCGCGCAGAACTCCTCGCCGCCGTCGACTCCGCTCGCGGTTTCGCCGAGCGACGGCGAGCCTTGCTCATGGCGGCCCTTGGCAGCTCGCATTCCCTCGACGAGGCCGTCTACCAACGCATTCAGGACGTGGCTCACGCCTCCGAGCCCGAACTTCGCAGGGCGGCGGTCCACGCGGCGAGTTACTCGCCTTCCACACGCTACAAACCGCTCTTGGCCCTGCTTGGCAGCGACGATCCCGATCCGGCTGTCCGCCAGGACGCCGCCCTCATGCTCGAGATCTTCACCGAGGTCGGCACCGGTGGCGTCTGAGCCTGCGCGCTGAGCCAGTCCGGTGCAGACGATCGCCGGGGACCGAGGTCGTCATGCGGTGAGATCGTGGCGTCCCGCGCTTGGAGAACGGGCGAACGCTCGATCTCCACCTACAGGCCGAACAACTTGCCGAAGCGTCAACTGCCGGGCTGCTCATACCCGCGACTCCGCTGTTCGGGCCGGTGGCTGAGCTGCCGAGCATTTCCGAGCCCCCGGCGCGGGGGTTCGCAGTGGTCAACCGCAGTGCGCCGAGGGCCCGGCCCGACCCCTTACTGGCGCAGGCCCACTGAATATCCCCTGAACAAGGTCTGCACACGACCGTGTGCGAATTCAGGCCTTGGATTCTCCTGGACGGCCATGAGGCGTGTGGTTCCCCGGGGCCGTGGAGTGACTTTGACGCCGAGTCGAGTTGTTGGCCGCCCGCCCTGCGGGCGTTGGGGGAACCCATCAGGCTGGGGGAACCGGTGGGGATCCGCTCCGCAGGGCGGGGGCGGTCTATGAGTGCAGCGGGATGTGCGGTCTGTCCACGTGACGCAGGGGCCTGGTGATCGGGCAGCCCACGGTGCGAGCGGCGCCCAGCATGTAGCCGTAGTCGATCGCGATCCGCGACCACACGGCCTTGCCCTCGCCCAGCTCGAACCATCCCCAGCCGCCGGACGCGAACGCCTGGACGAGGACCAAGCCACGCCCGGACGTGCCGAACGGGTGCGGCTGCTGGATCGCGGGCCGGCCGGGGTGGTCGTCCCACACGCACATTTCGACACCTTGGTCGATTCGGCTGACCCATGCGCGGATGTCCCTGCCCTCGCAGAGCCGGGCCGCATTGGACGCGAGCTCGGACATGATCTGACAGGCGTCCCCCTCGAAGGCGCCGAGCCCCCAGGAGGCGAGCGCGCCGCGCACAAGTTCGCGCGCGAGACAGACGGTCTCGGGACAGGCCCGGAAAGTCGAGCTGAATAGGTCTTGTGGATATATGTCCATTACGGGTGTCGCGGACATCGGTCCACCTCTCGCGGTCTGCGTTTTCTGCCCACAGACTGACGTCGGCGAGTATGGTTGTCCCATTGCGTTTGGAGATCACAATCGAGGAGATCTTGAATGGCAAGGGCGGACACTCTCGACCCGGACAACAACCCCTGGCATTGGCTGGCCGTTGACCTGCGGGTATGGCGCATCCGAGAGAATCTTTCACAGGCCGAAGTGGGACGTTTTTGCGGCGTCGATAATTCTCGGGTTGCCAACTGGGAATCGGCCAGCGCGAAACTACCGCAGACCCACGCCGAAACTCTTGACCGGATATGGAAGACTAAAGGGCATTTCGCCCGCCTCCGCCGACTGGCAGAGTCCGCCCACGATCCGAACTGGTTCGACCAGTACACGCAGTACGAGGAGCGGGCCGAGGCGATCAGCGCCTACTCGGCACTCGTCATACACGCCCTCTTTCAAACCGAGGATTATGCTCGGGCGCTCATCGAGGGCGCACAGGTTGCTGACGACGTTGAGGGCACTCTTGCTGCTCGCATGGCACGGCAACAGATCCTGAACGCCCGCGAAGTCCCCGACCTGCGGCTACTCGTACGGCAATCTGCCCTTGAAGACCCGGTGGGCGGACCCGACGTTATGCGGGCGCAGCTTGGCCACCTGCTGGACTTGAGCCGGCGTAAGGGGATTGTCGTGAGGGTTCTCCCGAAGGCCACAGCCGCGCATCCCGGGGTTGACGGCTCATTTACGATCTTGAGAATCGGCGAGACGGAGCACGGTTGGTCGCCCGCTGTTCACGGCGGGCGGCTCGTCTCCGACCCGGCGAAGATCAGGGACTACCGGCTACGGTGGAATCTCATAGGGGACGATGCCCTGTCCCGAGACTCGACCCGGAGTCTCCTGCGTGAGCTGATGGAGGCCATGAAGTGAACCCACCCGTATGGCGCAAATCAAGCCGAAGCGGTTCGGGTGCTGGCGGAGGGCAAGACTGCGTCGAAGTTGCCGCCCTCGCCGAGGGGTGCGGCATCAGGGACAGCAAGGCCCCCGACGCCGGACACCTCACTCTCTCCTCAGAGAGCTTTGCCCAGCTCATCACCGCCGTGAAGCGGGGAGAGCTGCACCTGTAATCCCCGTTACCTCCCGAATAGCGCACGCAACGGCCTCGCCTTTGGCGGGGCCGCTGGCATGTCCGGGTACCTGTGAGCAGGGCCGGTCGAACGCCGGGCTGGCTGAACGGTCGGCCCGGCTCAGGTTAGGGAAGGTCGCTGGGGCGGCGTCTTCCGTTCTGCGGTTCATTACGCGGTCTTGCGCAAGCGTTGACGCCCGGCGGGTGAGGGCTTCACCAGGGGCGCGTCATGATCAGCGGGCTGTTTCCGCTGAGAGGGGCGTCGCCGATGCGCAGGGTCGTGGCCGGGGTTGTTGTCGTAGGGGTGGCGGTGGCCGGGAGCCTGCCGGCCACCGCGGAGACGGGTCCGGCGCCGGGGGCGGGCGGGGCCGGGTCCGGCGAGCGGCCGGACGCGCGGGCACTGGCGCTGCCTTCGTCGACCGATGTCGGGGAGGTCCGGTTCACCTCGGTGGAGCGGACGGCGCCCGGGGTGACGTTCCGGACGTTCGAGACGTCCGGGACTGGCGGGCGGGTGCTGGGCGACCTGCTGGACGTCGATCTGCGCGACCGGCGGGTCTCCGTGGGCCTGTTGCATCCGCCGGTCGTCGCCGCGCGGCGGACAGTGTCGGAGATGGCGGTCGCGCAGCGCGCGGTGGCCGGGGTGAACGGCGACTTCTTCAACATCAGCGAGACGCGTCCCGGGGTGGTGCCGACCGGGGCGTCGTCCGGTCCCGAGGTGGACGGCGGGCATCCGCGCAAAGGGGCGGTACCGGACGGGCAGCGGTTCGGACCTGCGCTGCCGCCCGGCACGTCCGCCGAGGACGTCATCGGCGTCGGTACCGACCGGCGCGGGCATGTCGCGCGGCTGCGCCTGGCCGGGAGCGTCCGGTCCAAGCGCGCGTCCATCGCCTTGCGGGGGCTCAACCAGTACGCGCTGCGGGTCGGGACCGTCGGCCTGTTCGATGCCCGGTGGGGTGAGGTCTCCCGGCAGCGCGCCGTGTGCGGGACGGACGAGGCGCGCAGCGGCCCGTGCAGCACGAAGACAGCCGAAGTGACCGTCCGGCGGGGCGTGGTGACGGGTGTGTCCGACCAGGTGGGCGCGGGCGCGATCCCCGAGGGCACGGCAGTGCTGGTCGGGCGGGAGAAGGGCGCCGACGCGCTGCGCCGGCTCCGGCCCGGTGACCGGGTGCGGGTGTCCTACCGCCTCACCGGGCCGGTCCGGTTCCGGTTCGCCGTCGGCGGGTTCCCGATCCTGCGGGACGGGACGCCGCTGCACGGCCTGAGCCCCAACGGCCCGGCGCCGCGCACCGCCGCCGGCGTCAGCCGCGACGGGCGGCATCTGTACCTCGTGGTGGCGGACGGCCGGTCGCTGCAGAGCGGCGGCCTGACCATCGCCGAAGTGGCGTCCCTCCTGGACAAGGCCGGCGCCGACGATGCCGTGAACCTCGACGGCGGAGGCTCTTCCACTTTCGTCAGCCGGGTGCCCGGCGCAACGTCGGTGGCCGTCCGCAACACCCCGTCGGACGGGACGGAACGCGCCGTCGCCAACGGCATCGGCGTATTCAGAGTGGGCGCTCCGGGCAGTTGACCGGGGGCAGGGCGGCCACCTCGTCGAAGGCCGGCCCGACCCGGCCGCGGCCGTGACGGCGGCGGGCGAAGGCGCCCTGTCCCGAGCGGACGGCCCGGCGCGGTACGGGGAAAACCCGGAAGCCATTCGGGACATGCGTCCCGGCCCTTAAGGGACCAATGTCCCGCATTTACCCGGTGGTACGCCCTGGCCGCGTGAAGATCTTTTTCAGGCCATTCAGAAGGATCAGTGGACCTGCTTTTCGAACCGGTCGCTCGGACGGCCTGATCTGGCCATCCACCCGGATCACGCGATTACCGGGTGAAGACGCCCTGACCAGCGCACAGCGACCCTCATAACCTGCGGAAAGGCGTGCTTACCCCTTCCGGTGGCAGGTATGCAGGAGCGTTGGACGAGCTCGCGAACCGCCGGAAATATGGCCCCAGCGAAACGATAGGCCCCCCGGGCGAGTGCTATTAATAGCGATTACGGCGAAGGGCCGGGGGGCGGAGCACAGGGGGCTGCAGCGGGTGGAGTTCTGGACGCTGATCGGCGGATCTCTGATCACCGGTCTGATAAGCATGATTCCGGAAGCGCTCACCGAAGAGCTCCGGACGCGGGGAGTGCTGCGCCGGCAGCGGGAAGAGGCGCGACTCAGCGAGATCGCCGACCGCCGCAGGAATGCCGCGCAGCTGGCCTATCTGGAAGAGGAGCACAGGCGCCGGGAACTGCTGGAACGCTACCGGTACCAGACCGCGCGCTACCCGCTGGGTGAGATCGGGCGGCTGCGGGACCTCGCCGGGGACGACCACCGGCCGGCGGTGCTCGTCTCCCCGCCGGTCCGCGCGAGCGACACCGTCCGGCTGAGGATTCCGGGGCTGGTGCACGACGCGCTGCACGACGTGAACGACTTCGTCCGGTACGCCGCGCTGCACACCGGCGGGTTCGTGAGCGACGGCGGAGTCAGCCGGGCCATCGAGGGGTCGGTCGGCGCGGCCGAGATCAGCGCGCTGGAGTTCTCCGGTCGTCCGGCGATCCTGGTGTACTTCGAGGCCGACGGCGACCGGCTCAACGCGTTCGCCTACCTCGGATCGGTCTTCCCCGCGGCGGACGGCCCGGCCGGGTTCCCCGTCCGGATCGCCAGTTTCAGCAGGGGCGGCGGGACCACGACCAGGGCGGACGGCTCCCTGCCCGTCTGGCCGCACGTCAACCTGAGCGAACTCGACCACCCGGACGAACTGGTGATCGCGGCGCTCGTCGCCTCCTTCGTGGTCAGCTGCGTGGAGGCGTTCTGGAGCCTGCAGGGCGTCCGCGATCTGAGGCTTGGGACGATCCCCGCGCTGCCGTCCTCCGCTCCGCGCCGGGGGGCGCTCATCGACCGCGTGACCGACACCGGCTCGGTGTTCGGCCACCGTGTTGAGACGGAGGCGCTGGCACTGCTGAACCTGGGATTCCAGCCGATCGAGACCGTGGAGTACGGACCGGACCAGGTGGCGCTCATCGCGTCGCGCGACGACCTCGCCGTCTCCTTCGTCCTCGACCCGGACTTCCCCGCGAGCCCGCCCGAGGTCTTCTACGTCGATGCCGGGGCCCGCGAGCACGTCGCACTCGACCCGTCGGTCTGGTCGCCAGAGCACACCCTGGCCGAAATCGTGGAGGCGCTCCGGTGAGCGAGCACTACATCGTCCGAGTCTTCGAGTCCGAACTCGACCTGATCACCCATGAGACGCTCGGCCATCAGGAGCTGGAGACCGGCGGGAACCTCTTCGGCCTGTTCAGCCACGGCGGCGGGCCGACGGTGTTCCTCGCCACCCGGCCCGCGGGCGACGTCCACAAGACCGCGACGTCGATGAGCCTCGATCCGGAGGTGACGCGACCGCTGGAGGAACTCGCCTGGGGCCGGTTCGGCGTCCAGTTCATCGGCATGTGGCATTCCCACCACTGGATCGGCCTGATGGAGCCGAGCGGCGGCGACCGGGAGCGCACCCGCCGGTACGCCGAGCGGCACCACCGCCCCCAGTACACCGAGATCCTCGCGAACTTCGTCGGCACGCGGGGGGATCGGAAGAGCACGGCCGTCCAGCTCACCCCCTTCTGGTACCTGGACGCGCGGCAGCTGACCCGCGCCGAGACGGTCATCCAGGTGCTGCCCGGGATGAGCCCGCTCCGCCGGGCGCTCGGCGACGTCGAGGTGGAGCCGCTTCTCCGCGAGGCGCTCCGTCCCCCCGGACGGCTTCCGGAGAACGTCTACCGGCTGGCGGCGTCACGGGGGACGCCCCCTTCCCCCGGTCTCTCCGGCTGGCGGCGGTTCCTGCCCGGCCAGCATGCCGGCGACGCGCCCGCCGAGGACTTCGACGAGGTGGCGGACGACCGGCAGAAGGACACGCCGCCGCCGGAGGAGAAGACGCCGGACGAGCAGGAGAAGGCGAGCGAACAGGAGGGGGCGGGCAAGCAGGACCGACCGGCCGAGCAGGACGGGGCCGGCCCGGCGCATCCGACGCTGCGGCCGATCCCCGACCTCACCGAATACATCGTGAATCACGTCGAGCCGGTGACGCGGCGGCTGGGCGGCAAGTTCGAGGTGGAGCTGCAGCCGGGCGGGCCGCACGAGCTCTTCGTCATCGTCTCGCTCAAGGGCGGGCACGCGAAGCTCATGATCCGTGCCGGCTGGGACGGCGACCGGGCCGTCGCCACGCAGTGCAGGGTCGAAGACCGCCGCAGCCACCTGGACTGGCCGCCCGGCCAGGGCGGACGCCTGACGTTCGAGCTGGGAGAACCGCTCTACTGGGGGATCCGGCAGCTCGAGCGCCTGTACTGAGCGGAAGACGGGGAAGAGGAGAACACCTTGGCCTGGGACGGCTACCAGCAGATGCGGCTCGCCCACGAACGCGCGGGCCTGCGTGAGTACTGCCCGTCGTTCAGCTTCTACGACACGCTCGGCAAGACCTATGTCTCCGGGTACTGGACGAGCAACACCGACCGCGTCTACGGCGTGCGGATCGACGTGCCTCCCGGGTATCCGGACGAGTGCCCGAGCACCTACATCGTGTCCCCGAGCCCGCTCATGGACCGGACCGGGACCAGGACCATCGAGTCGTACGGGACCAGCCACGCCATGCACGTGTGGAAGTCCGACCGGCCCGGCTGGCCGAAGATCTGCACCTACCAGCCCACGCGGTGGTCGGCCGCCCACTCGATGCTCAAGGTCATCCGCAAGGCGGAGCTGTGGATCTTCGCCTACGAGTGCCATCTGCAGGACGGGCAGCCCCTGCAGAACTTCCTCCTGGACGCCTGACGGCCACGATCGACACCACGGGAGCCCCCATGGCCAGTGACAAGCACGACGACATCCGGCAGTTCATGGAAGAGACGCGCAAGCAGGGCGGCCGCCCGCCGGCCGGGAAGCGGCTCGTGCAGAACCCTCAGACCGGCAAGTTCGAGGTCCGGTCGGTCGGCGAGCGGCTCGGCGACGACATCCCGCAGTTCGACGTCGAGGACATGAAGGCGTTCGGCCGTGGGTGACCGGTGGCCGCGGCAACTGGTGTTCACGGGCGCCGGCGCCGCCATGGCCGGGCACGCCCCCGTCCGGCTCGCGCTCACCCTGCGCGACCGGGGCGACCTCGGTGTCGTCGACGGGACGGCGGGCCATGACGTCCTCGCACTGCCCGAGGAGCCGCAGGACGGCCGGGACCTCACGGAGCCGGGGGCGCTGATCGTCTGCTGGCCGGACGGTCCCGGCGTGCGCGCGCACCGGATCACGACCGGGACGCTCGGCGAGCGGATCGGGACGATGTGCGTCCCCGCCGAGGCCGACGCGATGGAGCGGGTCCAGGGCATCCTGGAGACCGACGTGCTGAGCCGCAGGTCGGTGGCCGTCCTCGGTCTCGGTTCAGGCGGGAGCTTCATCGCCCGGGAACTGGCCAGGGCGGGAGTGGGCCGCTTCCTCCTCCTCGACCATGACCGGCTGGAGGTCGGCAACGTCTCGCGGCACGAGTGCGGACTCTCCGACGTCGGCCGGCTCAAGGCCAACGCCATGCGCGACCTCGTCCGCGACCACCATCCCGCCGCCCGCGTGCACACCAGCGATCTGCGGATCAGCGGTACGACCCGGCACGAACTGCGCGACCTGCTGCGCCAGGTGGACGCCGACCTCGTCGTCTGCGCGACCGACAACCGGGAGAGCCGCCTGCTGGTCAACCGCCTCTGCGTCGAGGAGGACCTGCCGCTGATCCTCGGCGGCGTCTACCGCCGCGCGTACGGCGGCATCGTGCAGCGCGTGATCCCCGGGCTGACGCCCTGCTACCAGTGTTTCGTGCAGGCGCTGCCGGCCCAGGCCGGCGACAACGAGATCAGCAGTGACGGCGACGCGGCGCAGGTCTCCTACACCGACCGGCAGGTGGCCCCGCAGCCCGGCTTGTCGTCCGACATCGTCCCGATCGCCCTGCACATGGCCAAACTCGCGCTGCTGGAGCTGCTCGGCGGGGAGTCGCCCACCTTCGCCCCGCTCGCGGCCGACCTCGTCGCGCCGATCCACCAGTGGATCAACCGGCGGGAGTTCGGGCACGCGGGCCTGCGGCCGCTGGGGGTCTCCATCGACGAGCAGAGCGTCCTGCGCTGGTACGGCGCGCTGCTCCATCCGCTGGACGACTGCGCCGTCTGCGCCGCTCCCGGCGAGGTCGGCGAGGAGGACGCCGCCGCGTTCGCGGGCTGAGCACGGCGATCGGCGTTCCGGAGATCTCACTGGACGGGAGGGCGCGCGGGTAGAGGAGCCGGGAGGCGTTACTCTACCAAACAGTTGTTAGAAAGAGGTCGGGCATGGATCTTGAGTTCGGGGCGGCGGACGAGGAGTTCCGCGCCGAGGTGCGGGCGTGGCTGCGCGAGCACGTCCCGGCGGAGCCGCTGCCGTCGCTGGAGACCGAGGAGGGCTTCGCGGCCCACCGGGAGTGGGAGCGGACGCTCGGCGCGGCACGGCTGGGGGTGGTGTCGTGGCCCGAGGAGTACGGCGGGCGCGGCGTCTCCGTGCTGCGGTGGCTCGTCTTCGAGGAGGAGTACTACGCGGCGGGCGCACCGGGACGGGTCAGCCAGAACGGCATCAACCTGCTGGCTCCGACGCTGATGAAGCACGGGACGCCGGAGCAGCTCGCCCGGATCCTGCCGCCGATGGCGGCCGGCGAGGTGATCTGGGCGCAGGCGTGGTCGGAGCCGGGAGCGGGCAGCGATCTCGCGGCGCTGCGGTCCACGGCCACGCGGACGGACGGCGGCTGGCTGCTCGACGGGCAGAAGACCTGGAGCTCGCGGGCGGCGTTCGCCGACCGGGGGTTCGGGCTGTTCCGGTCCGATCCCGAAGAGTCCCGCCACAAGGGGCTGACCTACCTGATGTTCCCGCTGGACGCGGAGGGGGTGACCGTCCGCCCGATCGGGCGGCTGGACGGCAAGCCCGCGTTCGCCGAACTGTTCCTCGACAGGGTCTTCGTCCCGGACGAGGACGTCATCGGCGCACCGGGCGAGGGCTGGCGGGTCGCGATGGCCACGGCCGGCAACGAGCGCGGGCTCACGCTGCGCTCCCCCGGACGGTTCACGGCGGCGGCCGAGCGGCTCGTCGCGCTGTGGAAGGAGCGCGCCGACACCTCCGGCACGGCGCTGCGGGACCGGGTCGCGGACGCCTGGATCAGGTCGCGGGCCTACCGGCTCAAGGGGTTCGAGACGATCTCGCGGGACGACGACATCGGCGCGGAGTCCAGCCTCAACAAGGTCTTCTGGTCGGAGCTGGACGTCGCGCTGCACGAGACCGCGCTCGACCTGCTCGGCCCGGACGGCGAGCTGGAGTCGGAGTGGCTGGAGAACTACGTGTTCTCGCTCGCGGGCCCGATCTACGCGGGCACCAACGAGATCCAGCGCAACGTGATCGCCGAGCGGCTGCTCGGCCTGCCGAGGGGGTCGCGGTGAAGTTCGTTCTCTCCGCCGAGCAGCGGATGTTCCGCGAGTCGCTGCGCGGGCTGCTGGCCGACGCGGGAACCGCGAAGATCGTCCGGGCCTGGGCCGCCGGGGACACCGGGCCCGGGCGGGCGCTGTGGTCGTCCGTCGCCGAGGCCGGGGTGTTCGCGGTGGCCGTCCCGGAGGAGTCGGGCGGCGCCGGGCTGCTTCCCGTCGAGCTGGTCGTCGCGATGGAGGAGCTCGGCCGCGCCGCCGCGCCCGGGCCCTACGTGGAGACGCTCGCCGCCGCTGAATTGCTGGGCGATTCGCCATGGGCTTCGCGTATCGCCGAGGGGGAGGCGATCGTTTCGCTGGCCGTCCCGTACGCGCTGGACGCCGACGTCGCCGACCTCGTCCTGACCGCGGACGGGACCGAGCGGCAGGCCGGCGAGGCGGTCGCGTCGCTCGACCCGGCGCGGCGGCTGTTCCGCGTCGGCGGCGCGTCCGGCCGCACCGACCTCGGTGTGCTGCTCTGCGCGGCCCAGCAGGTCGGGCTCGGACAGGCGCTGCTGGACGTGTCCGTCGAGTACGCCAGGACGCGGCAGCAGTTCGGCCGTCCGATCGGCGAGTACCAGGCGGTCAAGCACCACCTGGCGAACGCGATGGTCGAGCTGGAGTTCGCCCGCCCGCTGCTGTACGGGGCGGCGCTGTCGTACGGGACGCCGGACTTCGCGCGGGACGTGTCCGCCGCCAAGGTCGCCGCGTCCGAGGCGTCCTACGGGCTCGCCAAGACCGCCCTCCAGGTGCACGGCGCGATCGGCTACACCGACGAGTACGACCCGTCACTGTGGATCCGCAAGGCGCGCGCCCTGTACTCGGCGTGGGGGTCCGTGGCCGAGCACAGGGCCCGGGTCATGTCCGCGCTTTGAGGTCGACGCGGCGGACCTTGCCGGACGCGGTCTTCGGGAGGTCTTCCACGAAGACGACCTCCCGGGGGACCTTGAAGTTCGCGAGCCGCTCACGGCAGTGCGCGACCAGCTCGTCCGCCGTGGCCGTCCTGCCGGGGCGCAGCCGGACGTAGGCGCGCCCGACCTCTCCCATGCGCGAGTCCGGGACGCCGACGACGCCCGATTCGGCGACGGCCTCGTGGCGGGCGAGGACGTCCTCGACCTCGGCCGGGTAGACGTTGAAGCCGCCGACGACGAACATCTCCTTCGTCCGCCCGGTGATGGTGAGGTTGCCGCGCTCGTCGAGACGCCCCCGGTCGCCGGTGTCGAGCCATCCGTCGCGGATGGTCTTCGCGGTCTCCTCGGGATCGCCGAGGTAGCCCTTCATCACGTTGTAGCCGCGGACCATGACCTCGCCGTCCGTGCCCGCCGGGACCCGTTCGCCCTGCTCGCCCACGATGGCGATCTCGACGTCGGCGATGGCCTTGCCGCAGGTGGTCGCGATCGTCTCGTCGTCGTCGTCCACCGAGCAGGCGGACACGGTGCCCGACGACTCCGTCAGCCCGTAGGCGGTGACGACCTGCGGGAACAGTTCGGCCCTGATGCGCCGCACCAGCGCGACCGGGACGTCCGCCGCGCCCGTCACGGCCAGCCGCAGAGACGAAAGGTCGCGTTCCTCCCTGCCCGGCGCGTCCAGCAGCGAGGTGTAGATCGTCGGCGGCCCGGGCAGCACGGTGATCTTCTCCTGCTCGATCAGCCGCAGCGTCTCCGGGACGTCGAACGTGCGCTGGAGCACCATCGTGGCGCCCTTCAGCACGCACGCCAGCATGCCCGCCTTGTAGCCGAACGAGTGGAACATCGGGTTGACGATGAGGTACCGGTCGCCAGCCCGCACGCCGGTGCGTCCCGTCCACGCCTCATACGTCCGGACGTTCTGCTCATGCGTGCACATGACGCCCTTGGGCTTGCCTGTCGTCCCGGACGTGAACAGGATGTCGGCGATGTCGTCCGGCCGGACGGCCGCGGCCCGCGCGTCGGCCTCCTCACCCGGCACGGCCTTGGAGAGGAACTCGTTCCAGGTGACGACGCCCGGACGCGCCGTCCCGTTGAACGTGACGACGGTCTCCAGCGCGGGCAATCCAGGGAGGGTGCCCGACCCGTCCAGCCCGAGCATGCCGGGATAGTCGATGCCGAGGAAGCCGTCCTCGACGAAGAGGACCTTCACGCCCGCCCTGTCGAGGGGCCACCGGGCCTCGTCGCCCTTGAAGCGCGTGTTGAGCGGCACGAGCGTCGCGCCCGCGCCCAGGGCGCCGAGCACGGTCACGATCCAGGGCAGGCCGTTGGGCGCCCAGATCGCGATCCGGTCCCCCGGCGCGATGCCGGCGCCGATGAACGCGCCCGCCGCCTCCCGGACCCGTTCGCGCAGCTCGGCATAGGTGACCCGGACGTCGCCGTCCACGACGGCCTCCGCGTCCGGAAACTCCGTCGCGGCCCGCGCCACCAGCCCCGGAATCGTCAGCTCGCTCATGAAAGCCCATCTTCCCGATCCGCACCGCCCGGAGACCCCGCGGTCCCGGTGAGCGGTACGACCAGCTCGTCGCGTGAAAGTCGATGACCCTGTGATTCTGCTTTCCCGCGCCCTCACTTTCGAGGGGTCGCGCAGGGACCGCGACCGGATCCGGTACTCCGCCCGTGGTAGCGGCCGGGCCCGGCTGCGCCGCGCGTGGTACGCGGGGTGTCGCCGCGCACGGGACGACACATGCCGAACCTGCCCAGCATCGTCACGTCCTGAGAGGGATGACGTCCAGAAGGGACCTGGAGACATGGCGATACAGGAACAGGACCGCGTCCGTGCCCGGCCGGACGCTCGCCTTCGCCTGGGCAGGAAGTGGCGCAAGGCGACGCTTATCGTTCACATCGTGTCCGCCGGCGCGTGGATCGGGATCGACGTCATGGTGGCGGTCCTGGTCCTGACGGGACGCTTCGGCACCTCGGACCAGGTGCGCGGCCTCGCCTACCAGGCGCTGGCTACGTTCGTGGTGTGGCCGATGCTGACGTCCGGGCTCATCTGCCTCGTAACGGGCATGCTGCTGGGGCTCGGCACGCGGTGGGGACTGCTGCGGTACTGGTGGGTCGCGACCAAACTCGTCCTCAACCTCGTCCTGTGCACGCTCATCCTGGTCCTTCTGCAGCCGGGCATGGGCGACGTGGGCGACTACGGCCGGACCCTCGCCTCGGGAGCGCCCGAGCCGGACTTCATCTCGACCCTGTTCTTCCCGCCAGCCGTGTCGCTGACGGCGCTGACCTTCGCGACCGTCCTCGGCGTGGCCAAGCCATGGGGCCGCATCCGGAACCGGCAGCGATGATCATCCCGCCCGCCGGGCCGCTCAGGACTCCCGCAGTTCCCTGGTGGCCGCCCGGTACGCCCCGGCGACGCGGTTGAACATGTCGAGCAGCAGGGATGCCTGCTCCGGTCCGAAGTGGGCGCCGACCTCGTCCAGATGCCGCCTGGAGCCCGCGCAGGCGGAGTGGTAGTCGTCCATGCCGCCCTCGACCAGTTCCACCGTGACCGTGCGCCGATCGTGCTCGCCGCGCACCCGCCGCACGTAGCCGGCCTTCTCCAGCCGGTCGACCAGCCGGGTCGCCGAGCCGGTCGGCGACCGCCTCGTTGTGCAGCAGCACCGCGATCAGGAACACTTCAGTTTGGAGGCGATATGGACGTCCTCGTCATCGGCGCGGGGGTGGGCGGCCTGGCCACCGCGCAGGTGCTGCTGGCCGCAGGCCACCGGGTGCGGGTCTACGAGCAGGCCCCCGCCCGGCGGACGGGCGGCAAGGCGCTGCTCGTCTGGAGCAACGGGAACGCCGTCCTGAACGATCTCGGCATCAGCCTGGACGGCGCCGGCAACCGCATCGACCGGATCGAGTCGCTGACCCCGGACGGCCGGCTGCGCATCGGCCAGGACATCGCCCACGCCGCCGCGCGCTTCGGCTTCGTCACCCAGGCGATCCCCCGCCGGCACCTGCTGGAACGCCTGGCCGCCGGGCTGCCCGACGACCTGATCCGGTTCGGCATGGAGTGCCGGAGCGTGACCCAGGACGCCGACGGGGTCACGGCCGTCTTCGCCGACGGGACGACCGACACCGCGGACCTGCTCATCGGGGCCGACGGCCATCACTCGGTGGTGCGGCGCCTGCTGTGGGGCGAGAGCGGCGTCCGGCCGGCGACCTTCGGCACCTGGCAGGGCCTCGGCCCGGTCGACATCGAGATCACCGACACGCACCGCCATCTCATGGTCTCCGGGCGGGAGGGCGCGTGCGGGCTGATGCCCGCGGGCGGCGGCCTGCTGCAGTGGTGGTTCGACGTCCGCTGGTCGCCCGCGGACCCGCGTCCCGCCTCCCCGCTGGACGAACTGCGCAGCCGCTTCGGGCACTGGGCGTCCCCCGTCTCCGAGGTGCTCGCCGCCGCCACCGACGACGACCTCGAATTCTTCGGGCACCACTGGAACAAGGTCCGCCGGGCGTGGGGAGAGGGCCGCGTCACCCTGGTCGGCGACGCCGCCCACACGATGCCGCCGACCCTCGGGCAGGGCGCCAATCAGACCCTTGAGGACGCGTGGGTGCTCGGCCGCGAACTCGGCAGGGAGGGCGGAGACCCGGTCGCGGGGCTGCGCGCCTACGAAAAGGCCCGCTACCGGCACATCTCGCGGGTCTCCCGGATGGCCAAGCGCAACCCCGCCAACTGGCGCGTTCCGCCGCTGATCGGCCGGCACCTCCCGGAGACGTCCCAGACCACGCTCCTCGCCCGCTTCAGCAACCGGCTCACCGACGGACCCCGCTGACCACGCGATCCGGACGGCAGTGGAATTCATCGCCAAATGATCAAGAAATAGCGCCGGACGCCAATCTTGTGGCTTTTTCCGCACCTTCCCTCTACCGTTCCAAACGGGGCATGACGCATGGGCCGGAGGCGCCGGTGAACGGGTGGCAGGTCGACGGATTCAGCGAGATCAGCGAACTCGGAGCGGGCGCCCAGGGCCGCGTCGTGCTCGCCGTCCCGCCGGGCGGGCGAGGCCGGGTGGCGATCAAATACCTGGCGCCGGCGATGCTCGCCGACGAGCGGAGCCTCGCGGTCTTCCGGAGGGAGGCCGAGACCCTCGCCAGGGTCGCCGACCCGCACGTGGCCCGGCTCTACCGGTACGTGGAGGAGCAGCGGGGCGCCGCGATCGTCATGGAGGCCGTGGACGGCGCGTCCCTGCGGCAGGTGCTGGACGCGCGGCGCCGGGAGGGCGGCGGGGCCGTTCCCCCGGAGAGCGCCCTCGCCGTGCTGAAGGGTTCGCTGCTGGGGCTGGCCGCGGCCCACGCGGTCGGGGTGGTGCACCGGGACTACAAACCGGCCAACGTGGTCGTCCGGCCGGACGGCACCAGCAAGCTCATCGACTTCGGCATCGCCGTCCTGTCCGGGCAGAGCTCCCGCGCGGGCACCCCCGCCTACATGGCGCCCGAACAGTGGCAGGGCAGCCCCGCCTCCCCCGCCACCGACCTCTACGCCGCGAGCTGCGTGCTGTTCGAATGCCTCACCGGCGCGAAGCCTTACCAGGGCGGCGGCACGGCGCAGCTCATGGCGCAGCATCTGAACGCCCCCGTCCCGATTCAGGCCGTGCCCGAGCCGGTGCGTCCACTGGTGGCGCGCGGCATGGCCAAGAACCCGGCGCAGCGCGCGTGGGACGCCACCCGGTTCGTCACGGAACTGGAGCGCACCGCCGTGGCGGCCTACGGCCCCGACTGGGAGCGGCGAGGGCTGGGCGCTCTGGCCATGGCGGTCGCCGCGTTCGCCGCCGCCGCTCCCGTCGCGATGCTGGGCTCCTTCACCACTGGCACGGCATCCGGCACGGCGCCCGCGGCACCCGGGACCGCTTCCCTCCAGCAGGGTGCCGGCGAAGCGGTGGCACGGCACGGCCGCGGATTCCTCCGGCGCGCGGCCGGGACGAAGACGGCCGTCACGGCGGCGGCCGCGGTGACCACCGCCGCCATCGTCGCGGCCGGGGTGCTGCTGCGGGGCCAGTTGGAGTCCGACACCACCGACACGGCCGACGGCGGGACGCGGACCGGCGCCGCCCCGACCCCCACGACCGTCGGAGGCCAGGCGACCGGCACCCTCCGGGGAGGCTTCCGCAACCCCGCGCCGTTCGGCACGTCCCAGGGGCCGAGCATCGGCTACCAGTTCACGGTCACCCCCGCGCGGGTGAAGCCGGGGACGACGCTCTCGCTCGTCGCGAAGTCGTCGTCCAGGAACCCGCCCGGCGCGCACACCCTGATGATCGGCAGCCCTTCGCGGACGGAGCAGCTCGCGTTCTACCCGGTGCCCCCGTCCGCCGAGGGAGCGCTGCCCACCGGCACCACCCAGGCGTTCCCCAGCGCGACGAAACCGGGCCGCGAGAACCATGGCGAGGCGCCCGGCGGCTGGCGCCTCACCGACTTCGCCTACACGTACACGCTGACCGTCCCGCCGAACGGCGCCCTGCGCCCTGGACGCTACCTGGTGAGCCCGTTCATGCCGCCCGTGTTCACCCAGGTCACGATCAAAGGCAGCCCGGTGTCCCCGCAGTCCGTGGGCGCCTACACCGAGGGGACCCTGCCGATGATCACGATCCTGCCCGGGACGTCCGCGCAGCCCGGCCCGTCGTCCCCGTCATCCCCGCCCGCCACGCGCAAACCCTCGGGCTGCCGCACGATCACCCAGAGCGACGGGGACCGCATCGTCGTCTGCTGACCCCGATCATTCGTCCGCCCCCAGGACCAGGCCGCTCGTCGGGACGCCGGTCCCGGCGGTGACCAGGACGTTGTGGACGTCCCCCGGCTGGTTCGCCGACGTTCCCCGGACGAGCCGGACGGCCTCCGCGATGCCGTTCATGCCATGGATATAGGCCTCGCCGAGCTGGCCGCCGTGGGTGTTGAACGGGAGCCTGCCGCCGATTTCCAGATTGCCGTCCGCGACGAAGTCCTTGCCTTCGCCCTTGGGGCAGAAACCGAGTTCTTCGAGCTGCGGCAGCACCAGTGGCGTGAAATGGTCGTAAAGGATTGCGGCCTGGACGTCGGCCGGGGTCAGACGCGACTGGGCGTACAGCTGCCGTCCGACGAGGCCCATTTCCGGGATGCCGGTGATCTCGGAGCGGTAATAGCTCGTCATCATGTGCTGGTCGTTGCCCGATCCCTGCGCCGCGCCCCAGATCACCGCGGGACGGTGCGGGAGGTCGCGGGCGCGTTCGGCGGACACGATGACGAGGGCCTGGCCGCCGTCGCTCTCCTGGCAGCAGTCCAGGAGGCGGAGCGGCTCGGCGATCCAGCGGGAAGCCTGATGGTCCTCCAGCGTGATGGGACGCCCGTAGAACCACGCGGCCGGGTTCCGGGCCGCATGCTTGCGGTCGACGACGGCGATACGCCCGAAGTCCTCGCTGGTGGCGCCGTACTCGTACATGTACCGGCGGGCGAACATCGCGACCCACTGGGCGGGGGTGGAGAGCCCGAACGGATTCATCCACGCGTAGGCGGCGCTGTCGGCGCTGACGTCCGCGGGCCGGTCCGCCTGGCCGAGACCGTAGCGGGTGCCGGAGCGCTCGTTGAACGCGCGGTAGCAGACGACCACGTCGGCGACGCCGGTCGCAACGGCCATCGCGGCCTGCTGGACGGTGCCGCAGGCGGCGCCGCCGCCGTGCCCGATGCGGGAGAAGAACCTCAGCTCGCCGATGCCGAGGTTGCGGGCGATGTGGATCTCCGAGCTGGTGTCGGCGGTGAAGGTCACCATGCCGTCCACGTCGGACGGCTGGAGACCCGCGTCAGTGATGGCGGCGAGCACCGCCTCGCAGGCCAGCCGCAGTTCGCTGCGGCCGGACTCCTTGGAGAACTCGGTGGCGCCGATCCCGGCGACCGCGGCCGCCCCCGGCAGCACGCTCATGTGCCGCTCCCCTGCTCCTGAACGACGGGCAGTTGGAGGACCACCGTGCCGGTGACGTGCGGGCCGATGGTGTTGACGCCGCGCACCTTGATCTCGACCCTGCCCCCGGCCTCCTTGGCCGAGACCGTGCCGGTCAGCACCATCGTGTCGCCGGGGTAGTTCGGCGCGCCGAGACGGATCCTGATGGCCTTCACCACGGCGGCCGGCCCGCCCCATTCCGTCACGTAGCGGTCTACGAGCCCGTTCGTCGTCAGGATGTTCATGAAGACGTCCTTGGAGCCGCGCTCGACGGCGAGCGACGGGTCGTGGTGGACGTCCTGGTAGTCGCGGCTCGCGATGGCCGTCGCGACGATCATCGTGCGGGTCAGCGGGATGCTCAGCTCGGGGAGCTCCTCGCCCACCGCCAGGTCCTCGAAGCGCTTGCCCCTGCCCGTGATCACAGGGCGGCTCCCAGCAGTTCGAGGTCGGCGGAGGCGCCGCCGAGCGTCCCGGAGATCTGCTTGCCCCACAGGAAGTGGCGGTGCACCGGATAGTCGACGTCCACGCCGATGCCGCCGTGCAGGTGCTGGACGCGGTGGACGACGTTCAGCCCGCCCTGGTCCGACCACCATTTGGCGACGAGGACGGCAGTCTCGGCGTCCTCCCCGGCGGCGATGAGCGAGAGCGCGTGCCAGAGGCAGACGCGGAGCGCGTCGATCTCGATGTAGCAGTCGGCGAGCTGATGCTGGGCGGCCTGGAACGTGGCGAGCGGACGGCCGAACTGCTCACGTCCGGCCAGATAGTCGGCGGCCATGCGCAGCGCACCATCGGCCACGCCGACCTGGACGGCCGCCAGGGAGACGCGGGCGAGCCGCAACACCGCGGCCAGAGCGCCGTCGCCCAGGGCCTGCGCCGGGGCGCCGTCGAGGGTGAGATGACCGGCGGCGTCCCGGCTCGTGGTCTCGGCACGCTCCCAGGACCCGGCGGACGTCTCGACCATGAAGAGGCCGGGCCCTTCCGGCGAGGAGGCCGAGACCAGGACATGACGCGTGCCGAACGGCGTCGGAACGACGGCCTTCGTGCCGGACAGCAGCCAGCCGGAACCGTCGCGGACGGCGACGCACCCCGGCGACGCCGGATCCGCGGCGCCGAACTCCTCCAGCGCGACGGTCAGCCGGACCGTCCCGTCCAGGACGCCCGGGAGGACCTCCTGCTGCGAAGCCGTCCCGTGCGACGCGAGCGTCAGGGCCGCGACGACGGCCGGCCAGATCGGGACGGGCGCGACGACGCGGCCCTGCTCCTCCAGCAGGACGGCCAGCCCGGCGACGCCCAGCCCGGCTCCGCCGGCCGACTCGGGAAGCGCGACGCCGAGCAGGCCGGTGTCGCCCAGTTCCTTCCACAGGCCCTCGTCGAAACCGTGCCCGGACTCCTCGGCGGCCCTGATCCGTGCCTGGGTGGCCCGGTCGGTGAAGATCCGCCGGGCAAGGTCCCTGACCGTCTCCAACTCTTCGCCAAGCGTGAAGTCCATCAGCGCTCCTTGGGTTCGGCCGGGCGGAACGCCGGCAGGGACAGGTCGGGGTCCGGGTCGATCCAGTCGAGGACGACGGGCATGCCGATCTCGACGTCCTCCGGCGCGACCCCGGTCATGTTCGTGATGAGGCGGGTGCCCTCGGCCAGCTCGATCACGGCGACGACCAGCGGATAGTCGAAGGCGGGATGGCGCGGGTGGTGGTTGACCACGTAGCTGTGGACGTGGCCCTCGCCCTGCGCCTCGACGGTGTCCCAGTCGAACGAGCCGCACTGCGGGCAGCACGGGCCGGGCGGGTGCCGCAGCGACTTGCAGTCGGCGCAGCGCTGGATGACGAGCCGGTGCTCGCGGGCCGCCTCGAACCAGAACGCGTTGTCGAGGTTGATCGCGGGCCGCGGCCGCAGCGGCTTCGGCTCGGGCTTCGCGGCGGGACGGAAGCGGAGAAGCCGCCAGCGCTGCGTGGCGACGACCTCGCCGGACGCGTCCCGGTACGTCTTCACCGTGCTGACGAAACGTCCGGCGCCGAGGGCGGTGTTCTTCTCGGGGGAGATCGACTCGACGGTCTCCTCGACGCTGACGTGGTCGCCCGGCACCAGCTCGCGGTGGAACTCGAACTCCGAGTCGGTGGCGACCACGGAGGTGTATCCGCCCTCGGCGAGCAGGTCGGTCAGCTCGTCCGGGCCGGCCGGGTCCTCGCGGACGGACGCCGCGTAGCCGCGCATCGTCCACGCCTGGATCATCGACGCGGGCGCCACGACGCCCTCGCGCCCGGTCGCGCGGGCGGCCGCATCGTCCAGGTAGACGGGGTTGTCGTCCTCCATCGCCTCGACCCAATGCCGGATCATGGGGATGTTCACCGGGTCCTGCCCGACGCGGGGCGCTCCGACCTGACGTCCGACCCACGCCTGAAGACGTGCCTCGTATTCGCTCATGACCGCCTCGACCTCGGCAGACCCAGCCCCTGGACGGCGACCATGTCGCGCAGCACCTCGTTCACGCCGCCGCCGAACGTGTTGACGATGCCCTGCCGGGACAGCTGCTCGATCTGCCCGTACAGCACGGCGCCCGGCGATTCGGGGCGGATCCGCCCGGCGGCGCCGAGCACGCCGGTCAGCGTCCGCTGGACGTCGATGTGCGTCTCCGTCCCGTACGACTTGGCGGCCCCGGCCTGGGCGCCCGTCAGCGTCCCCGCCTCCACCGCCATGGTCATCTTCCAGTTCATCAGCCGCATCGCTTCGAGCCTGGCGTGCGTCCGGGCGAGGTCGGCGCGCACCCAGGGCAGGTCGAGCGCGCCGTTCTCGCGGGCCCAGTCCCGGACGTCCTCCCACAGCCGGATCATCCGGCCGCCGAGCGCGGCCAGGCCGATGCGCTCGTGGTTGAGCTGGGTGGTGATCAGGCTCCAGCCGCCGTCGACGTCCCCGACGACCGACGACGCGGGCACCCGGACGCCGTTGTAGTACGTCGCCGTCACGACCATCCCGCCGACCGTCCGGATCGGGCTCCAGGAGAACCCGTCGGCGTCGGTCGGCACGGTGAGGATCGAGATGCCCTTGTGCTTCGGCGCGTCCGGGTTCGTCCGGGCCGCCAGCCAGATGTGGTCGGCGGTGTTGGCGCCGCTCGTGAAGACCTTGCTGCCGTCGATGACGAACCGGTCGCCGTCCCGGACCGCCTTCGTGCGCAGCGACGCGAGGTCGGTGCCGGCGTCGGGCTCGGTGTAGCCGATCGCGAAGACGATGTCGCCGGACAGGATGCCGGGCAGGAAGCGCTTCTTCTGCTCGTCCGTCCCGAACCGCATGAGCGTCGGGCCGACCGTGTTGACGGTGACGAACGGGAACGGCAGCCCGGCGCGCTGCACCTCGTCGAAGAACACGTACTGCTCGGCGACCGACCTTCCCTGGCCCCCGTACTCGGCCGGCCAGCCGTAGCCGAGCCAGCCGTCGTTGCCGAGCATCTTGACGATCTCGCGGAACCGTTCGCCGCCCGCGCCCTGCTCGCCGGCGCGGCGCCGGACGTCCGCGGGCAGCAGGCCCGCGAAGTACGCCCTCAGTTCCGCGCGCAGCTCGCGGTGCGCCTCGGACTCACGCAGATCCATACCTGCCCTTTCTGGGGTTCACGGGAGGAAGCGCCGGCGTCCGGCGGCGGCGAACTCCGCGTGGAGCGCGGCCTTGTCCGCCTCGGTCATCAGCGCGTAGCCGGGCGCGCCGGTCCCGTCGACCGCACGGCCCGCCCACCGGTACACGGGGTCGCCGGTGCGCCAGCCGTCGAGCCGCAGTTCCCTCTTCCTGAGCTTGCCCGAGCCGGTCGTCGGCAGCGCGTGCGAGACGCGGACGAACCGCGGCGCGCCCTTGGTGCCGAGGTCGTCCTGGGCGGCGAGGAACCCGGGAAGGTCGAGGTCCTCGAACTCGACGCCCTCGGGGATCTCGATCGCCGCCATCACCTGGTCGCCGGAGCGCGGGTCGGGGACGCCGAACGCGACCGCGTCCACGATCTTCGGGTGGCGGCGGACGACGTTCTGGGTGAGCAGCGCGGAGATGTTCTCCGAGTCGACCCGGATCCAGTCGCCCGACCGCCCGCCGAAGTACAGGAACCCGTCGTCGTCGACATAGCCGAGGTCGCCCGTCCAGTACCAGCCGTGCCGGACCCGTTCCGCGTCGGCCTCCGGGTTCTTGTAGTAGCCCTCGAACCTGGCGGCGCCGTGCATGTCGACGATCTCGCCGACGGCGGCCTCGGCGTTGGTGACGCGGCCGTGCTCGTCCAGGATCGCCGGGGCGCAGGTCTCGCGGGTCTCCGGGTGGACGACCCGGACGCCGTCGTGCGCGGGACGCCCGAGCGCCGCCGGCGGCGCGCCCGGCACCTGCTTGATCATGCCGGCGCTCTCGCTGGAGCCGTATCCCTCGACCAGCCTCGCGCCGAAGCGGCGCAGGAACCGGGCCTTGTCCTCGGGCGACGCCTCCGTCCCGAACCCGTGGGTGAGCGTGTTGCCGCCGTCGTCCGGCCGCTCGGGCGTGGCGAGGACATAGCCGATCGCCTTGCCGACGTAGGTGAAGAACGTCGCCCCGTAGTAGCGGACGTCCGGCAGGAACCCGGACGCGGAGAACTTCCGCGCGAGGACGACGGTCGCGCCGACGGCCAGGGACGGCGCCCACAACGCCATCAGCGCGTTCCCGTGGAACAGCGGCATCGAGCAGTAGCTGATGTCGTCGCGCTTGACGTCGTACTTGGCGCTGTTGGCGCGGCCCAGCTCGGCGAGCCGTCCCTGCGAGCAGCGCGCCGCCTTCGAGGCCCCGGTCGTCCCGGAGGTGAACAGCAGCAGGATCTGCGTCAGCGGGGTGATCGACCCGTCGTGCTCCGGTTCGCACGCGTTTGCCGCGACTGCCGCCTCGTAGCCGTCGTCGTCGATCAGGAGGAAGCGGTCGCGCGGGACGCCGATGTCGAGACCGTCCAGCAGCTTCAGCCCGGCCTGATCGGTGACGACCAGCTGGAGGTCGGTGTGCCGGACCTCCTGCTCCAGATAGGCGCCGGTCCGGGTCGGGTTGACGCCGACGATCGTCGCTCCGCTCAGCGCCGCCGCCCCGAGCCACAGGATGTACTCCGGGACGTTCTCCAGCAGGACGCCGATGTGGAACGGCCCGTCCCGCCGCAGCTCACGGGCCAGCGACGCGCGGGCCGCGCTCTCCCGGACCACCTCGTCCCACGACCAGGTCCGTTCGCGGCTGCGCAGGCCGGGACGGTCGTCGCCCAGCCGGGCCAGCAGCATCGCCGCGATCGTCTCGTCTCGCACTCCCGCTCCCTCCCCGTTCAGGCGGGCTGCTCGACGAGGACGCAGCGCGTCCCGCTGTAGATCGACGGCATGCACTTGTTGCAGTGGACGCAGAGCGACCTCGTGCCCGGCTCGTCCTTGATCCGGTTGATCAGGTCGGGTTCGCGGAGCAGCGCCCGCGCCATCGCGACGAACTGGAAGCCCTCCGCCATGGCGGTGTCCATGCCGGCCCTGTCCGTGACCCCGCCGAGCAGGATCAGCGGCATCTTCACCGCGGCGCGGATCCGGCGGGCGTCCTTCAGCAGGTAGAGGTCCTCGTAGGGGTACTCGCGCAGGAAACGGCGGCCGAACAGCCGCACGCCGAGCCTGATCGGCCGCGGCATGGCGGCGGCGAACTCGCGGAGCGGCGCGTCCCCCTTGAACAGGTACATCGGGTTCAGCAGGGAGCTTCCGGCGGTGAGTTCGAGCGCGTCGAGCGACCCGTCGGCCTCCAGCCACCGCGCCACCTGGATCGCCTCGTCCGGCCGGAAGCCGCCGGGGACGCCGTCGTCCATGTTCAGCTTGGCGGTGAGGGCGATACGGTCGCCGACGGCGTCGCGGACGGCGCGGGCGATGTCGCGGGACAGCCGGGCCCGGTTCTCCAGCGGGCCGCCGTACTCGTCCTTGCGGCGGTTCACCTTCGGGCTGAGGAACGAACTGGCCAGGTAGTCGTGGCCGAGGTGGATCTCGACGGCGTCGAAACCCGCCTCGATGGCCGCCTTCCCGGCATGGGCGTGCCCCTTGACGACGCGGTCCAGGTCCGCGTGGGTCGCGGCCTTGGCGAGGCCGGCGGTCGCCGCGTGGAAACGGCGGGTGGGCGCGATCGCCGGGTGGCCGTTGCTCCTGGGGTCGGCGACCGGTCCCGCGTGCCCGATCTGCGCGGCGACGGCGGCACCCTCGTGGTGCACGGCCTCGGTCAGCCTCCGCAGGCCGGGGAGCGCCTCGTCCGTCCAGAGGATCTGCCTGCGGTCGGTGCGCCCGTCGGGGGCGACCGCGCAGTACGCGACCGTCGTCATGCCGGCGCCGCCGGCGGCGTGCCGCACATGGAAGTCGATCAGCTCGTCGGTGACGAGGCCCTTCCTGCTGAGCCCCTCGTACGTCGCCGCCTTGATGACGCGGTTCCGCAACGTGACCGGGCCGAGCCTCGCCGGAGCGAGCACGTCGGGCATCGGGTCGTTCATTCGGAAAACGTTAATCAGCGGGACGCCCGAGCACTCCCGGCATCCCGCTGACCGGGAGCGTCCACCGCCTTGGCCGCCACTGATCGACCAGCGACAGTGGCGGCATGGAGAAACCCCCTCCCGGGAACGGACTTCTGAGATTGTCGGAGGTCGCTGGTTGGCTTCCCGCCATGAACGAAGAGCGCTTCTGGGACCTGATCGAGGCGGCGTGGGCACCGCTGGGCGCCAAGGTCGGCGCGGCACGGCGGGCGCTCACCACCCGCGACCCCGAATCCGACGTCTGGGAGATGCCCGAGCTCTCCGTGGTCGACAAGGCCCTGGACGCGTTCCTCGGCAACCTCGCCACCGCCGCCCGCGACCTGCCCGCCGACGAACTGACCGATCTCGACCGGGTGTGCGAGCGGATGCTCCACGACATCGACCGGGCCGACGTCCAGGCGGTGACGGACGGCTCCGACGACGGCTTCCTCTACGCGCGCGGCTTCATCGTCGCGCTGGGCCGCGACTTCTACACCGCGGTGGCCGCCGACCCGCGCATCGCCGTGCTGGACGGCGAATGCGAGTCGATGTGCTACTTCTTCGCCCACCTGCACAACAAACGCTTCGGGACGTTCCCGGACACGGGTTCGGGCATCTCACGCGAGTCCTGCTCGAACCCGGCCGGCTGGGCCGTCTGACGGTTCGGCCAGGAACTCCTCCCAGGTGCGGGTGCCCTGGTCGGCGCCGTCCAGGGTCAGGTTGTCGCCGGCGCGGTAGGCGCGTCCCGCCTTCCCGGGGATGCGGACGGGCAGCATCGGGCGCCGCTTGCCGCGCACCTCCAGGTAGCCGCGAACGAGGTCGCCCAGCCCGTAGACCTTGGGCCCGGCCAGGTCGGGGACGCGCCCGGACGGGGCTCCGAGCGCCAGTCCCACCAGCCGCTCGGCGACGTCCCGGGAGTCGACCGGCTGGAACCGGAGGCCGCCCGGCTTGGGGACGACCGGCAGCTTCGCCATGCTCTGCACGACCTTCAGCACCAGGTCATGGAACTGGGCCGCCCGCAGGATCGTGTACGGCACACCCGAATCGATCACGGCCTGCTCCACGTCCAGCTGGGACCTCACCCAGGCCACCGGCACCCGGTCGGCGCCGATGACCGAGATGAGCACCAGGTGCTTCACGTCGGCCTCGGACGCGGCCCGCATCAGGTTCCGGGCGGCGGCCTCATCGCCCTTCTTGCCGCCCGCCAGGTGCAGGACGACATCGACGCCGTCCACCGCGGCCTCGATCCCCTCGTCCTTGAGCAGGTCACCGGTCACGTACTCGATGCCGTCCGCGGGTTCGCGCGTGCGGCGGCTGAGCACCCGCACGTCCTGCCCGGCGGCCCGTAGCAACGGCACCGCGTGGCTTCCGAGTGTGCCCGTACCACCGGTGACCAGGATCGTCGACGTCATGGTTCCTCCTTTAGGATCTGCCCCCCAAGACGTGCCCAGTGCTCCGGAATGTGACGTGCCTGCGAAGCGCTACGCCCGCCGGAAGGATCAGACTGACATCACGACCCGCGAATGAGCGCCGGTGACGATGACGGCCTGGTCATCATTGATCGAGATCGTGGGCCCCGGCAGATCGGCCTCGGCACCCTGGCGGTCATGGCGGTCGGCCCGCCCGCGGTTCCGATGCGGCTGACTCTGCCACCCCGCCTCGTGCACGGCTCCGGAGACCTTCGCTCACCGATGCCAGGCGCCCACCACATCGTCCGGGCCCCAGTTCAGGGCGACATCGCCAGTGATGTCCGTGCCGGAAAGCGACACCACGGCGAGACCCACGGTCGCCGGGTCCAGGCCGGGCACCTCGGTCGCGGCCCGGCGGAGGTTCGCCAGGTCGCGGTCGTCGAACGGGCCGTTCAGCCATTTGATCGAGCCGGCGAAATGGATCCGGTTCGCCACGGGGGCGCGGTCGGCGCCGACGAGGTCGATCTCCGGGTCGAAGCGGCGGTTCCACCAGCCGCCGACCGCGCCGACGTCCGGCCAGGGCAGGTCCGACAGCTCCAGGGCCTGCCGGACGAGCGGCTCCACGGCCCGGCCGCGCCAGGACGTCCAGCGGCGTTCGACCAGGCGGAAGCCTGCTTCCGGCCGTCCCCTGCGGGCCTGCTCGTGGGCCGCCCGGAGGACCGCCAGGTACAGGCGCATGTTGCTGTCGGCGATCCGGTACAGGGCGGGTTTGCCGGGCTTAGCGGAGAGGGGCTGGTCCTCGGCGAGGACGTGCTTCTCCCGGGTCAGCCGGCGTAGGAGGGGCGACAGGGTCCCGGACGGGAGCGCCTCGCCGCGGCCACCGGCCGCCGCGGCGATGTTGGCGTGCGTCCGGTCGCCGGAGCCGACGGCCTCCAGCACGCGCCGTGACATGTCGGGGTTGGGGAACTCCGCCAGGAGGGACGCCTCCGGGACGCTGAACAGGGCCGCGGCCGGGTCGGCGCACTCGTCCCGCATGAAGTCCAGCGCGGGCGTGGCATGGGGCCAGGTCCGGACGATGCCCGGCAGGCCTCCGGAGACGAGATGCGCGTCGATGGCATCGGCGGCGTCGAGTCCGAGCGACCGACCGAGGTCGGCCGGATTCAGCGGACCGAGCACCAGGTTGTCGGCCCGCCCGTAGAACGGGCGGTCGTAAGCGGTGAGGCGTTCCATCATGTGCAGGTCGCTGCCCAGGAGCAGGAGCAGGATGGGCTTGGACGACAGCAGCCGGTCCCACCCGGTCTGCAGTGCGCCGTCGAACACGGGGTCCTGCTCCGCGAGCCACGGCAGTTCGTCCAGGACGACGATCGAGGGGGTGTCCCGAAGCGTTGACGCCAGCACCCTGAACACGTCGGCCCAGCTGCCGCCGTCCAGCCGGGGGACGAGGTCGGGGTCGCTCGGCAGCGTTGATTCCCTGAGGTCGCGCGCGAACGAGGCCACCGCCTCGACGGGCGACGCCCCCTTGGTGGCGGCCGAGAAGAGGTACGGCACCCCGGCGCGGTCGCAGAACTCCTGGACGAGCCGCGACTTGCCGACCTGGCGGCGACCGCGCAAGGCGACCGCCGTCCCGGCCCCCGTGGCCGCGACCCGCTCCAGACGCTTGCCCAGCAACGCCAGCTCGGCCTTCCTACCGATGAACACCTCGCCCTCCCTTCTATGTAGCTTCAATCTACATAGATGCAGTCTACATAGACGCAAGCTACTGAAGGAACCGAGAGTGCGGACACCCGGTGAGCGGGACGGCATCCCGGGCAGAAGGAGAAGAGGCACTAGCCTCCGGCGTGCGATCCTGAACACCGACCGGAGGCTCCGATGAACGCTGACCTCTCCTTGGCGGGCCGCACCGCCGTCGTCACCGGCGCCGGCGCCGGGCTCGGCCGCTGCGAGGCCCTCGCCCTGGCCGCGCGGGGCGCCAACGTCGTCGTCAACGACGTGGGGCCGGCCGCCGACGGGGTGGTCGCCGAGATCAAGGAGGCTGGCGGTCAGGCCGTCGCGGTGACCGGGGACGTCGGCGACTGGTCGATGGGCGACACGCTGGTGTCGGCCGCCGTCGACACGTTCGGCTCGCTGGACGTCCTCGTCAACAACGCGGGCGTGCTGCGCGACAAGATGCTGTTCAACCTGTCCGAGCCGGACTGGGACGACGTCGTCCGCGTCCATCTGAAGGGGCACGCGGCCGTGTCCCGCGCCGCGGCCGTGCACTGGCGCGCGGCGAGCAAGGCGGCGGGCGGCCCGGTCTACGGGCGTGTGATCAACACCGCGTCTGAGGCGTTCCTTTTCGGGTCGGCGGGCCAGCCGAACTACTCGGCGGCGAAGGCCGGCATCGTGGCGCTCACGCTGTCGACGTCCGCGGGGCTCGGCCGGTACGGGGTGCGCGCCAACGCGATCTGCCCCCGCGCACGGACGGCGATGACCGAGGCGACGTTCACCGAGGGCACCGCGCCCGGCGGGCTGGACGTCATGGCGCCCGAACGCGTCGGGACGTTCGTCGGCTACCTCGCCTCCCCCGCGTCCGAGAAGATCAGCGGTCAGGTGTTCATCGTGTACGGCGACATGGTCGCGCTGATGGCCGCGCCGACCGTGGAGCGGAAGTTCACCGCGGCGGACGGCGTCTTCTCCGTCGAGGAGTTCGGCGAGCAGATCACCCCGTACTTCGAGGGACGGGCCGCGCACAAGACCTACGCCGCCTACAGCGTCGCGGCGCTCGACGACACGGGCACGAGCAAGTACTGACCGGCGACGACCGCCTCGTGCCGGTGGCGGCCGCTCAGAAGACGTCCTGGTTTCGGAGGGTCGCCTCGGCGCCGCCGTCCACGTAGACGACCTGGCCGGTCATGTGGGTGTTGGCCGGGGAGACCAGCCAGCGCAGCGCCTCGGCGATCACCTCGGGGTCGGCGTACCCGTTCAGCGGCATCGGGACGGCCTCGTTCATCGCCTTGAGCATCGCCTCGTCCCCGAACAGCGGCGCCGTCATCGGCGTCCTGACGACGCCGGGCGCGATCGCGTTGAGGGGAATGCCCACACCCGCCCATCCGGCGGTGACGCAGACGCGGCGCATCCACTGCGCCAGCGCCGACTTCGAGGACGGGTACGTCTTGTACCCGTCCCCGGCCTGGACGACCTTGGCCGCGGCTTCGAGCGCGGCGGTCTCGTCGCCGTCCAGGCAGGCGCGGACGATGGCGTCGTCCACCGGCTGCGTCCCGGCGATCGAGCCGACCACGGCGGCGCGCGGCGCCTCGGCGGCGGCCAGCGCCGCGCGTAGGCCGTCCAGCAGGGCGACGGCACCGAAGAAGTTGACCTTGACGGGGAGTTCGGTGAAGTGCGAGACGCCGGCGCAGGCCACGACGGCGTCGAGCGTCCCGCCGCACAGGTCGAGCACTTCGGCGACAGCCCGCGTCCGGCCCTCGGGTCCGCCGAGGTCGGCGCACACGTCGGCGTCGCGAAGGTCGACGCCGATGACCTCGTCGCCCTGCTCTCGCAGCAGCCCCGCCAGGGTCCTGCCGATGCCGGACGCCGACCCGCTGACGGCGATGGTGCGTGCCATGGTCTCTCCTCCGGGTCACTGGGGGGCGTTGGAGCGGGGGGCCAGCAGGAGCCGGCAGGCCAGCCGGATGTCGCCCTCGACGTCCGCCATGGACGCGCGGCCGTTCAAACTGGACTGCAGCACGCCGTACCAGCACTGCATCACCAGCCGGACGAGGGTGACGTCCTGTGCGGTAGGCACCTCGATGCCCACGGCCCGCAGCAGGACCTCCCGGAACGTGTTGTCGATGTGGACGGTGTCGGCGACGGTCGCGACGTGGGCGGTGTTCGAGGCGTGCAGCATCGACGTGGACAGGACGGGCTGCGCCATCAGGTACCGGCTGGCCTCCACCAGCAGGTCGGCGACCGCGTCCTCGGGGCTGGTGCCGGGCTCCGGCTCGGAGACCTGTTCGCGGAGCCGGTCGACCTGCGCGGCCATGACCGCGGTGAACAGATGAACCTTCGATGGGAAGTACCGGTAAAGGGTGCCGATCGCCACCCCGGCCCCCTTCGCCACCTCGTGCATCTGGACGCGTTCGAGAGACTTCTCGGCGCCGATGCGCGACGCGGCGCGGAGAATGCGCTGGCGCCGGTCGTGCTGCTCCGGCGAGCTGGGCTCGGCGGACAGCCTGGCGGATGCGATCCTCGCCACGGTCCTCCCCGGTCCGTTCGTGTCCCGACCATTCCCGTACCGACAGGGACCAATATCCGGGGCCGAAGCCGTCCCCGCGAACCTCGATACCGGTCAGTGGGACGGGTCGTCCCACCGCGGCGACCGGCGCGTTTACGTTGTGCGCGCGCCGGAATCCCGAGCTCGGAGGGAAGTCACGTGGGACGAGCCGAGTGGGACGCCGAATACGAGGTGGTGGTCGCCGGTTCTGGCGCCGGCGCCATGACGGGTGCGCTGGCCGCGGCGTCGAACGGGCTCCGGACCGTCGTCCTGGAGAAGACCGGCCTGCTGGGCGGGACGTCCGCCTACTCGGGCTCGGCCATCTGGCTGCCGGGGACGCGGGTGCAGAAGCGCGCCGATATCGGCGACTCGACCGAAGGGGCCCGGGCGTATCTGCGTGCGCTGCTCGGCGACGAGGCCGCCGCGCACCGGGAGGCATTTCTTTCGACCGCTCCAGAGCTGGTGGAATTCCTGGAAAAGGACTGACTACTACGCGGCGCCCGGACGCCTGGAAATGGGCCGGTCGTTCGTTCCGCCGGACCTGCCCCTGGAGCGGCTCGGGGAGCTGGCCGGGCTCGTCCGCCCGCCCGTGGATCGCGACCGGGCGGGCCGCGGGCACTCGGCCTCCAGGCCGATGACGCAGGGCCGCTCGCTGATCGGGCGGCTGCTGCCGGCGATCGTCGCGACCGGCAACGGCGAGATCCGCACCGAGACCCCGCTGACCGGGCTGATCATGGAGGACGGCCGGGTCGCCGGTGTGGAGGCCGGGGGTCTCCGGATGCGGGCGTCGCGGGGCGTGCTGCTGGCCACCGGAGGTTTCGAGGCTTCGGCCTCCCTGCGGGCGGAGCGCGGCGTGCCGGGCGGCGCGCACTGGACGATGGCTCCGGACGGCGCGAACACGGGTGACGCCATCGAGGCCGCCGTCCGGGTCGGCGCGTCCACCGGGCTCCTGGATCAGGCGTGGTTCTGCCCCGGCCTGCTCACTCCGGACGGACGCCCCGCGTTCACGCTCGGGTTCCGGGGCGGGCTCATCGTGGACGGGTCGGGGCGCCGGTTCGCCAACGAGTCTCTGCCCTACGACCGGATGGGCCGGCGGATGGCGGGCGCGCTGGCCCCGTTCCACTTGATCTGGGACACCCGGTTCGACGGGCTCCCGGCGATCTCCGTCCCGCCGTTGAGGCCGGACGAGCAACTGGCGTCAGGCGCATGGGTCCAGGCGGCCACGCTGGACGAGCTGGCCGACAGGCTCGGCCTCCCGGCGGACGCCCTTGCCGTCACGGTCGAGCGCTTCAACGGCTTCGCCGGCAAGGGCGCGGACGAGGACTTCCACCGCGGCGAAGACCCCTACGACCGGTACTTCTCCGGCGGCAGGTCATGCGTCGTCGCCGTCGACCGGCCGCCGTACTTCGCGGCCGCCGTCGTCCTGAGCGACCTCGGGACGAAAGGCGGCCTGCGCACCGACCCTGACGGCCGCGTCCTGGACGGTTCGGACCGTCCGATCCCCGGTCTCTACGCCGCCGGCAACACCAGCGCCTCCTTCACGGGACCCGTCTACCCGGGGCCCGGCGTTCCGATCGGATCCGCGATGGCCTTCGCCTACCGCGCCGTCCAGCACATCTCGACGTGAGCACTGTCCGACTCGGTCGGCAAATCCTGAAGGGGTTTTCAGGATTGTTCAGCCTGGCCTCAGGAGCGCCGTGGAGCATGAACTTGTCGAATGCCGCACAGTGATTTCGGGGGAACCGATGAACCTTCGTCCGGTCGTCTCTCGCATGCCGCCGATCCCTGCCGGGAAAGCGCCGATCGGTCTTCCGCGCTTGGAGATCCGTCCTAGCGGCCGACACTCCAGTGGCCATTCCGATGCTAAACGTCGGAAACGGCGGCGAGACCTGCTCTACTACTGCTGAGCGGGCCAGGGCGGCGGCCCGAGCGGAAGCCGATCGTGTTCACGCCCAGAGGTCGGGCTCATCGTCGGTGTGGCCGGAGTCCGCAACCACGTCCCCCCGGGCCTCACAACACGGGCCGGGCGTCGGCCCATGCTGCCGCCGAGTGAGCATGGGTTTCCCGAACCAGAGCCAGCCGGCGAGGACGGCGAGGCAGGCGGTGGTGATGAGCGCGAGCGGTCCGGCGAACAGGTAGCCGACCACCACCATGGTCGAGGCGGTCATCGTCACGGCCAGCGCCAACGTCCCGACGATGCCGTACACGTTCGACCGCCGGACCAGCGCCTCCTTGCCCCCTCGGCGGAACAGGACCCGGTGCTGGGCCACCGGGGCGATGAAGAAGATCGAGGCCACGGCGGCCGCGACCAGTGCGACGTACCACAGCCAGCGCTCCGCGACGTCGAGCCGGTCGTATCCCGGAGCGAACGGGACGGTCAGCAGGAAGGCGAAGAGAACCTGCACCCCTGTGACCGCGACCCGGAAGCCCTGCAGGAGTTCGAGGAAGTTGCGTATGGTCCGCTCGGCCGGGCTCTCATCGATGGGCCCGCCGTCGTGGCGTGCCGCGTCAATGGTCACCGTGACCGCTTCATCGTGAGCGGAACTGCGCGGTTCCGGAACTCGAGAATTCCCGCCGACCCACCTCCTGAAGAACCGGCCCATAAAGGCCGCGTTCAAATCTTTCCCGGACGGAGATCGCGGCATGACTCCCTCAAAGTTTCGCAGTGATCCCAGTGCGTCGACTTTCAAATATAATTCAATGAAATGATCAAACTCCGGACTTTGCTCGATATTTGCACGCCACGCGGAGACGATCTAATCGAGCAAGTCGTAAAATATTTCGGTCCATCCCGCGTATCCCGATATCGGAATCGTTCGACCCGGGAAGGCCTCCTTTTGTGTGTGGGAGGCCGACCCGTCGTTTCCCATCCAGCGCGGCGTTTTCCCGCGGATTCTGGTCAGACCAGGTTGTCTTCTACCTTCAGGCCGAATTCGCCGCGGCCATACATGGACAAGGCGTGTTCCACGTCGTTGGCCACGTGGACGCTGCCGGCGTGGGCGTCGCGCCAGGCGCGTTCGATGACGTTGCCGCGGTGGAGGGAGTTGCCGCCGGCGGTCTTGAAGAGGATGTCGATGGCCTCGATGGCGCGTTCGGTGCCGCGGACCTGGTCGCGGCGGGCGCGCAGGCGGAGTTCCATGGGGATCTTCTCGTTGCGGACGGCGTAGTCGTGGATCTCGCGGACGTTGCGGTCGGTCTGCAGGATCGCGGCGTCGATCTCGGAGGCGGCGCGGGCGACGGCCACCTGGGTGAACTGGTCCTCGACGAAGCGGCCGCCGCCGAGGCTGAGGCGGATCCGGTCGCGCATCCTCGTCACGTAGAGGTCGTGGCAGCCGGCGGCCATGCCGATGACGCTGGCGGCGACGGTGCTGGTGAAGATCGTCCCGAACGGCATGCGGTAGAGCGGGCCCGTGTTGACCTTGCGGCCGGGGTTGCGGAGCTGGGCCTGCTCGAAGTTGCGCATCGCCCGGTGCGACGGGACGAAGGCCCCCTCGACGACGATGTCGTCGCTGGCGGTGCCGCGCAGGCCCATCGAGTCCCAGACCTCGGCGATCTCGTAGTCCCGCTTGGGGACGAGGACGGTCATGAAGTCGACCGGGCGGCCCTCGGCGCCGACGACGAGGGCGCCGAGCAGGGCCCAGGAGGCGAACTCGCAGCCGGACGAGAACGACCAGCGGCCGGTGAGCTCGTAGCCGCCGTCGACCGGGGTGAGGCGGCCGATCGGGGCGTAGGACGAGGCGATGAGGGTGTCCGGGCCGGCGCCCCACACCTCGCGCTGCGCCTCGTCGGCGAACAGGCCGAGGTGCCAGGAGTGCACGCCGAGCACGGCCGCGACCCAGCCGGTCGAGCCGCAGGCGCCGGAGACCGCGCGGATCACCTCGTAGAACGCGACCGGGTCGTCCTCGGCGCCGCCGTAGCGGGTCGGCTGGAGCATCCGGAACACCCCGGCGGCGGTCAGCTCGCGGATCGTCCCGGCGGGGATGCGCCCCTTCTCGTCCACGGACCGGGCCCGCTCCGCGATGCCCGGCAGCAGCTCCCGAACGGCGTCCAGGACCTCGTTGCTCATCCCCGTTCCTTCCCTCGTACGGCCATTGCAGGAGACCATGCTCGCGTGTCCGCGCGGGCACGGGCGTCCCGGCCACCGGGACTCACCGATCGGGCCGGTGGTCTGCGACCTAATGTTCGAATCACCCATGCGTCGCCGAAGGGATGATCCACGTGACCGCAACCGAGTCGGACGCCGTCCGCGCCATCGAGGCGGAGGCGATCTCCCGCCGATTCGCCCGGGGGTGGCACTGTCTCGGGCTGGCCGAGAAGTTCCGGGACGGCAAGCCCCACACGGTCAACGCGTTCGGGCAGAAGCTCGTGGTCTTCACCGGTGAGGACGGCAGGACGAACGTCCTGGACGGCTACTGCCGGCACATGGGCGGCGACCTTTCCGACGGCACCGTCAAGGGCAACGAGATCGCCTGCCCGTTCCATGACTGGCGCTGGGGCGGCGACGGCCGCTGCAAGAAGATCCCGTACTCGCGCCGCGTGCCGCTGCGTGCCCGGACCGCAGCGTGGCCGACGATGGTGCAGGACAAGATGCTCTTCGTCTGGAACGACCCGGAGGGAAACAGGCCCCCGGAGGACGTCACGATCCCGGTGATCGAGGGCGCCTCCCGCGACGACTGGACCGACTGGCGCTGGACGGAGACGGTCGTCCACGCCAACTGCCGCGAGATCATCGACAACGTCGTCGACATGGCGCACTTCTTCTACATCCACAAGTCGTTCCCGACCTACTTCAAGAACGTCTTCGAGGGCCAGGTCGCCACGCAGATCATGAAGGGCCGGACCCGGGAGGACGCCCGCCGGGAGGGCGGCGGCGGGGGGCCGCGGATGCTCGGCAACACCTCCGTCGCCTCCTACCACGGCCCCTCCTTCATGATCGACGAGCTGACGTACCACTACGAGGGGTACGACCTGAACTCCGTCCTGATCAACTGCCACTACCCGATCGACGAGAACTCGTTCGCGCTGCACTCGGGCATCATCGTCCGGCACAGCGACGCGCTGCCGCCCGAGGCGGCCGAGGCGACCGCGCAGAAGCTGTCGGACTTCATCCTGACCGGTTTCGAGCAGGACATCGCGATCTGGCGGCGCAAGGCCCGCATCGACAACCCGCTCCTGTGCGAGGAGGACGGGCCCGTCTACCAGCTGCGCCGCTGGTACGAGCAGTTCTACGTGGACGTCGCGGACGTCAGGCCGGAGATGACCGACCGGTTCGAGTTCGAGATCGACACGACCCGCCCGGTCGAATCGTGGCAGAAGGAGGTCGAGGACAACCTCGCGCGCCGGCAGGCCCAGGGAGCCTCGACATGACGGCCCGGCAGGACGAGCGCCTCCTGGACGGCCCGCTGCTTCCGGTCCGGTGCCGCCGTTGTGCGGCCGAGGTGCTGGTGCGCAAGTCGAGCTGGGAGCAGACGAGCATCCAGTGGAACGCCGAGGCGAGGGGCGCGTGCGTGGGCCTGGACGATCCGCACGCGACCTGCCCGGCGCTCCGCTCGGCGATCCAGGAGGCGGCGCTGAACGGCGCCATCACGGTCGTCGAGTAGCGCCCGCCCGGCCTTGGGGGCGGCGGAGACCGGCCGTGATCGCTTTGAGGACGGTGGCCGCCTCGTCCCGGGCATGGGCGGGGTCCGGAGCGGCGCCGGCGGTCATCGCCGCCTCGCAGAGGGCGCTGAACATCAGGCGCGTGAGCATCGCGTTCGAGTCCACCGCGAGTTCGCCGGTGGCCGACAGGTCGTCCAGCAGCGCGCGGACGGCGGGGAGGCCCATCTCCGCGTCGAGTTCCCGGCAGCGTTCGACGCCCAGGGCCGCGGGGGCCTGCTGGAGCAGGGACCGGTGGGCGGCGTCCGCGACGGTCCCGTCCAGGTACGCCTCAAGCGCGGCGACGAGCCGCTCCCAGGGGTCGTCGTGCCGTCCGGCCGCGGCGGCGACGGCCTCCACCAGCCTGGCCTGGCGGTCCGTGAACACCGCCTCGAACAGCCGGGCCTTGTCGGTGAAGTGGTAGTAGACCGACCCCTTGCTGACGCGCGCCGCCTGGGCGACGTCGTCGATGGTGGTCGCCGCGAAGCCCCGCTCGGTGAACAGGCGTCGCGCCGCCTGGAGCACCGCGTCCCTGGTGAGTTCCTTGTATTCGGCACGGCGGCTCTTGACGGACATGCCGACCAGGTTACAGTCTTTGACTGTGAGTCAGTTTTCGACTGTTGGTCATGAAGAGCTGGAGACGAGCCGCGGCACCATCCGTTACCGGCGGCACGGCGACGGGCCGGGTCCCGCCGTAGTGTTCCTCCAGGGGTTCCTCGCCGGCCCGGACGTGTGGTCCGAGGTGATCGACGGGCTCGCCGGCTCGCACCGGTGCGTCACGGTCGACTGGCCGTTCGGCGCGCACCGCGGTCCCATGCGCGCGGACGCCGACCTGTCCCCGCCGGGCCTGGCCGAGCTCGTCGTCGAGGTCCTGGACGGGCTGGACGAGCCGCGGGCCGTGCTGGTCGGCAACGACAGCGGCGGAGTCGTCGCGCAGCTGGTCGCGGCCGCACGTCCCGAGCGGGTCGCCGCGCTGGCGCTGGTGGCCTGCGACGCGTTCGAGACGTTCCCGCCGGGCGCCTACCGGCTGCTGTTCCGCCTCGCGGCCGTCCCCGGGTTCGTGCGGCTGATGGCGGCGGCCATGAACGTCCCGGCCTTCGCCGCCTCGCGGCTGGGCTTCGGCGCCGTCATCGAGCACGATCCCGGCTCGGTGCGCCACTGGGCCGCCCCGCTCGCCGCCGACCCCGGCGTGCGCCGCGACATCGCCAAGCTCATGACCGGCTCCTCCCGCGCCCAGACGCTCGCCGCCGCGCGGACCTTCGGCGGGTTCGACCGTCCCGTCCTCGTGGTGTGGGCGGACCGGGACCGCCTGTTCCCCCGCTCGCTCGGCCGCCGGCTGGCCGCCGCCTTCCCGGACGGCCGGCTCGAGGTGGTCGAGGGCTCCGGCACGTTCGTCCCGCACGACCGGCCGGAGCGGCTCGCCGAACTGCTCGAGGCCTTCCTCGCAGGTCAGGAGAACCGATGACGCCGCACGACTTCCCCGCGGTCTTCGCCGAGGGCTGGGCCCTGCCGAAGCCCGGCGCGTTCCTCGACCACTTCCTCCCGCTCATCCACAGCGAGGCGGTCTTCACCCAGCCGATGTTCCCGGACGCGCACGGCATCGCGGCGGTCGACGACTTGTTCCGGCGCCTGTTCGTCCTCTTCCCGGACCTGACCCTCACCGTCCGGCGCAGCGCGGTCGACGGGGACACCGTCTTCATCGAGTCCGACTGCACCGCGACCCTCGGCCGGGGGCCCGTCGCGTTCCCGGTCTGCGACCGGTTCGTCATCGACGGCGGGACGATCCGGGCGCGCCGGTCCTTCTCGGATCCACTCCCCGTGCTGCTCACCGGGCTCCGCCGCCCGTCCGGCTGGCCGCGCCTGCTCCGCGCCCGGCTCCGCTGATCGTCCGGCTTGACCTCAGGATTGGTTGAGGTCCTAGCGTTCCTCCCGATCGACGATGAAGGAGGACGCTGATGAGGGTTTCGGGTTTCCATGAGCCGGGCGGGCCGGACGTGCTGCGGACGATGGAGGTTCCGACGCCGGAGGCCGGGCCTGGCGAGGTCCGGGTCCGGGTGCGCACGGCCGGGGTGCAGCCGTACGACCTGGCCATCCGCGAGGGGTGGTCACCGCCGGGGACCCCCGAGGGCTTCCCGCGCGTGCCCGGCAACGAGTTCGCCGGCGTGGTCGACCAGGTCGGCGAGGACGTCACGGATGTGAAGGCAGGCGACGAGGTGATCGGCAACTGCCGCCTGAACGCCTATGCCGAGTACGTCGCCGTCCCGGCCGGGGTGCTGGCGGCCAAGCCCGCGAGCATGCCGTGGGACGTGGCGGGCGGCTTCCCCGCCGCGGTGATGACCCCGCACATCGCCCTTGAGGAAATGCGGGTCGGGCCGGGTGACACGCTGCTGGTCCACGCGGCGGCGGGAGCGGTCGGAACGGTCGCCGTCCAGCTCGCCCGGATCGCCGGAGCCACGGTCATCGGCACGGCGAGCGAGGGCAACCACGACTACCTGCGGTCGATCGGCGCGACACCGGTCGCCTACGGCGACGGCCTCGAAGAGCGCGTGCGGGCCCTCGCCCCGGACGGCGTGGACGCCGCGCTCGACGGCGCCGGCGGCCACGCGCTGGACGTATCCCTCGACCTCGTCGAGGACCGGAACCGCATCATCACCCTGGTCGACCACGGCCGCGCCGCCGAGCTCGGCGTGCGGACGACACCGGACAAGCGGTCGGCCGCCCGGATCGCCGAGACCGCCCGCTTCTACGACGAGGGACGGCTGCGCGTCCACGTGCGCGGCGTGTTCCCCCTCGACCGCGCGCCCGACGCCCACCGCGAGGTAGCGACCGGCCACGGCCGCGGCAAGGTCGTCCTGGACCTCGGACACGACACGGCCTGATCACCGACGACCCGCCCGCACTTCTCGGGGGCTCATGATGTAGGCGCCGTTGTGGTGTTCGTAGACGGGGTCGGTCGTGTTGGTCGCTTCGGCGCGTAGGGGGCGCTTGATCACTTTGTTGGTGGGGGTGCGGGGTAGTTCCTCGATCAGGCGGAGGAAGCGGGGCGTCCACTTCGTGCCCAGGTCTGGTTGGGCGGCCAGGAAGGCGGTGAAGGCGGACGGGTCGAAGGCGTGGCCCGGGGCGAGCGCGACCGCCGCCATCACCTGGTCGCCTACGTGCTCGTCCGGGACGGCGTAGACGGCGACGTCCGCGAAGGGTTCGAAGCGGGCCAGGAGGCGTTCGACGGGGGCCGCCGCGAAGTTCTCGCCGTCCACGCGCAGCCAGTCTTCGTCGCGGCCGGCGAAGTACCAGTAACCGTCCGCGTCGCGGTAGGCGAGGTCGCCCGACCACGTCCAGCCGTTGCGGACGCGCTTCGCCGTCGCCTCGGGGTTGTTGTAGTAGCCCTCGAACTTCGCGGCGCCCATCGTGTCGACGATCTCACCGATGGCCTCGTCGGCGTTGAGGAGCACGCCGTGCTCGTCGAATCGCGCGGGCGGGCATTCCTGCAGGGTCTCCGGGTCGATCACGATCGTGCCCGGCTCTGCGACGCCCAGCGAGCCGGGTGGTGTGCCGGGGACGCGGTTGAGGCGGATCTCGCCCTCGCTCGACCCGTAGGAGTCGATGACCGTGCAGCCGAAGCGGCGGGCGAACTCGGCGATGTCGCGTTCGTTCGCCTCGTTGCCGAACGCGATGCGGAGAGGGTTGTCGGCGTCGTCCGGCTTCTCTGCGGTAGCCAGGATGTAGCTGAGCGGTTTGCCCACGTAGTTGAAGAATGTGACGCCGTAGCGGCGGACGTCCGGGAGGAAGCCGGAGGCCGAGAACTTGCGGCGGAGGACGATGCGGCCGCCCGTCGCGACCGCGGGCGCGATCCCGGCCATCAGGGCGTTCGAGTGGAACATCGGCATCACGACGTAGAAGACGTCGTCGCGGGTGAGGCCGCGCCGGTCGCGCTGCTGGACGGCGATCCGGCCCAGCCTGCCCTGCGTGCAGATCACCGCTTTGGGCGCGGACGTGGTGCCGGACGTGAAGACCAGCGAGAAGATCCTCGCCGGGTCGGCCGGCACGTCCTCCGCCGGACGGGCCCCGGCCAGGCGCTGTACGTAGGCGCGGGTGTCCACGGTCAGCACCGGGACGTCCGCCAGTCCTTCGAGCAGCGGTGCCCGGGACGTCTCGGTGACCAGCAGGGCGCAGTCGGTGTGGGTGATGTCGCGGGCCAGTTCGGCGCCCCGGCGCGTCGGGTTCAGCTCCACGACCGGGACGCCTGCGAGCGCCGCGCCCAGCAGCCAGAACAGGTGCTCGGGGCCGTTCTCCAGGAAGAGGCCTGCATGACCGTCCAGATCGCGAACGAACAAGGCGCGGCGCCGGGACTCTTCCACGACCTCGCGCCACGTCCAGGACCGGTCCTCGAAGCACAGGCCGGTCCGGTCGTCGTCACCGCGTGCCGCGACCAGCTCCGCGAACGCCGTCTCACGCGCCGGACGGTCGTCGCCCAGGACGGCGTGCCTCACGCAGAGCCCTTCTTCAGAGCGGCGGCGGCGCGTCCGGCGCGGCGGCCGAAGAACGTGCCGTCGCCGAGGGACGTCCCGCTGATGTAGCCCTCGCCGTGCATGCCGGACGCGGCCCGTCCCGCCGCGTACAGCCCCGGCACCGGGTCGCCCGAGTTGTTGAGGACCTCGCCGTCGACCGTCGTGTGCAGCCCGCCCAGGGTGAACCCGCCCGCGCCCGTGCCCTTGCCCGGGACGCCGCCGAAGAAGCCCGCCGCCGGGTCGATCGCCGCGAACGGGGACTTCAATGGGCGCAGCCACTTCGGGTCCTTGTGGAAGTAGGGGTCCTCGCCCTTCTCGGCGTGCCGGTTGTAGGTCTCGACCGTGGTCTCCAGGGACCCGGCGGGCATGCCGAGCGACTCCTCCAGCTCGGCGAGGGTCTCGGCCGCGTACTTGGGGAGGACGCCCCACCGGTCCGCCTCGGGGACGGACTCGTACCCCTCCTCGTCGATGATCGTCCAGTAGGGGCCGGGCTGGTGCCTGACGGCGTGCACGCTGTAGTGGCCCGGATAGACGTCCTCGTTGATGAAGCGGCGCCCCATGCCGTCCACGAGCATGCCGCGGCACACCATCGCGGGCAGCGCGGTGAGCGCGATCTCGACGACCGCCATGCGCCGGGTGGCGGCGCCGATCGCGGTCGCCATCCGGATGCCGGAGCCGTCGTCCAGGCCGTCGCTCACCTTGTCGTGCCCGAGCAGCAGCGGGGCGTGGTGGGCGAGCATCTCCTCGTTGTCGACGAACCCGCCCGTCGTGAGGATCACCGCCGTCCGGGCGCGGTAGGTGACCGGCTTGCCGTACATGCGCGCCACGACGCCCGCGACTCGGCCGTCCTCGGCCAGGACGAGGTTCGTGGCCTGCGTGTCGACGTGCGTGACGGCGCCCGCCTCGGTCGCGGCGGCGGACAGCTTCTCCATCAGCACCCCGCCGCCGAACCCGGGTGCCGCCGGACGGTGCCCGCGCGGGACGGGCCCGGCGATCGTGTTGTACGGCCAGGAGTTCTCCCCCAGCCACATCAGCCCGTCCTCCGACATGGGCATCCACGTCGGCGAGGGGTGGAGGCTGTGGTTGAACGTGACCCCGCACTCGCGGAACCAATCGAAGTGCTCCACGCTGCCGTCGCAGTACAGCCGGAGCTTCGCGGTGTCGGCGTTCGGGCCGAGCGCCGCCTCCAGGTACGCGTACATGTTGTCGGGGTCGTCGTCGAACCCGCAGGCCTTCTGCACCTCGGTGCCGCCGCCGAGGTACAGCTCGCCGCCGGACTGCGCCGACGACCCGCCGGCGCCGCTCGCGCGCTCCAGCACCAGGACGTCCGCCCCGGCGCGGGCCGCCTCGAACGCCGCCGCCGCGCCCGCGCAGCCGAAGCCGACGACGAGCACGTCGCATTCGTGGTCGAACTCGCCGATGTCGCTCAACGCGACCGGTTCGACAGAGGAAGACACGATCACTTCCCGGGTGGGGTGAACGCGGCCAGCGGCTCGGACCCCGACCAGTCGTGGCCCCAGTAGCTGTCCTTGGTGATCTCCTCGGCGGTGTAGTACGTCTCGTCCACGAGCAGACCCTCGCAGCCGTACTCGACGTCCCAGCCGCCTGGCGCCCGGACGTAGAACGACACCATCTTGTCGTTGGTGTGCCGGCCGAGCGTGGAGGAGATGGAGAATCCCTTCTCCTTGACCGTGTCCAGCGCGATGCCGACCGCGTCGAGGGTGTCGACCTCCACCATCAGGTGGACCAGGCCCGGGTCGCCGTCATGCGGCGCCGGGCAGATCGCCAGGCTGTGGTGCCGCTGGTTGACGCCCATGAAGCGGATCCGGACCGGCCCGCCGACCTTCATCGCGCCGCGCGGCAGGAATCCGAGGACCTCGTTGTAGAACGCGGCGGTCTCGGCGAATTTCGGCGTGGGAAGGACGACGTGTCCCATTCCCATCGGACCGGTGACGAACGTCTGCGCGAAGCCGGTGCGGACCGGGCTGTGGTCGAGCACCGGGCCGAAGAACACCTCGACCGGAGTGCCGCCCGGGTCCGTGAACGCGACGACCTCCTCGGCGTCGCGCTCCGCGGCCTCCTTGGGCTTCAGCGTCGTCACGGCCGTCCCGGACTTCTCCACGGCCTCGCGGACGGCGGCCAAGGCGTACTGGTCGCGCACCTCCCAGCCGACGGCCAGCACCCGGTCGCTGTCGCCGGGCAGCAGCTGCAGGCGCGACCGCCGCTCGTCCATGCGCAGGTACAGGCCCTCGGGGTCGGGGCCGCTCCCCTCGGCGAAGCCGAGCCCGTCGAGGGCGAACTCGCGCCACCGGTCGATGTGCCGGGTCTGGACCCTGAGATATCCCAGCCCTCGGATCTGTGTCACCTTCTCGGTCCTTCCTGTGCGGGCGGTCGTCGAGCGGAGCTCGTCCATTGAATGGTGGTGGGCGGGGGCTGGAGGACGGTCGAGCGGAGCTCGTCCGTCAGATCATCGAGCGCATCGGGCCCTGCGGGGGCTCGATGTCCAGGTCGGTCAGGGCGGAGACGTGGTAGACGGCGCCCGGGACGTGGATGGCGTGCGCGAGGCCGACGTGCGCGTCCCGCCAGAACCGCTGGATCGGGTTGTCGGTGCGCATCGCGTTCCCGCCGGACCGGACGACGATCTCGTTCATCGCCTGCACGGCCCGCCACGCCGCGCGGACCTGGGTGCGGCGCCCGGCGGCGCGCTCGGCGAAGGTCGGGACGTGCCCGGCGGCGACCATGTCGTACATCCGCGAGCAGTTGTCGAGCAGCGCGGTGCGGGACGCCTTGATCTCCTCGGCGGCCTCGCTGATCGCGTACAGCACGTACGGGTCGTCCTTGATCTTGGTGCCGGTGATCTGGACGCGGTTCCGCTGGTAGGCCATGTGGTGGTACAGGGCGCCCTCGGCGATGCCGATCACGGCGGCGGAGATGCCGAGCGGGAACACGCAGGAGAACGGCATCAGGTAGGACGGGTTGGTCAGCCCGGCCTCGCGGGGCGCCGAGCCGTCCACGACCTTGGTGTACTCCAGCGTCCGGTAGGCGGGGACGAACGCGTCCCTGACGATGATGTCCTTGCTGCCGGTGCCCTTCAGCCCGGCGACGTCCCAGGAGTCCTCGACGATCTCGTAGTCGGAGCGGGGCAGGATGAGGTGCAGCGACCGGGGCGGCATCGCCATCTTGCCGTCGTCGTCGCCGAGCATCCCGCCGAGGAAGATCCAGTCGCAGTGGTCGGTGCCGGAGGAGAACTGCCAGCGGCCGTTGAAGACGTAGCCGCCGTCCACCGGCCGGGCGATGCCCATCGGCGCGTACGGGGACGCGATCCACGTGTCGGGGTCCTCGCCCCAGATCTCCTCGCGGACCTTCGGGTCGGCGTAGGCCATCTCCCACGGGTGGACGCCGACGATGCCCGCGATCCAGCCGGTGGAGCCGTCGAGGGAGGCGATCCCCAGCACCGTCTCGGCGAACTCGCGGGGGTGCACCTCCAGGCCGCCGTGCGCCTCCGGCTGCAGCAGCCGGATGACGCCGGCGTCGCGCAGGATCCGCGCGGCCTTGTCGTCGAGCCTGCCGAGGGCCTCGTTGGCGGGGCCGAGCTCGCGGATCTGCTCCGCCCGTTCCATGATCGTGTCGAGCACGCGGTTCGCCATCGCCTGTCTCCCGTGGGTGTCGTCAGCCGTCGTAGGTGATCTTCAGCCGGTCGGTGACCGGCCTCGCCTGACAGGCGAGGATGAGGCCGTCGGCGAGATCCTGCTCGTCGAGGACCGAGTTGGCGTCGAGGGTGACCTCGCCCTCCAGCCGCACGCAGGCGCAGGCCGAGCAGTTGCCCTCCCGGCAGGAGAACGGGGCGTCCACCCCGGCGCGCAGCAGCGCGTCGAGAAGCCGTTCGGACTTCGGCCAGGGCACCGTGCGCGTCTCGCCGTCCATCTCGACCTCGATCTCGCCGGCGTCGCCGTCGCCGGCCTCCTCGCTCCGGGCCTCCGGTTCCTCGAACGGGTCGCCCTCCAGCGAGAAGAAGCGCTCGACGTGCACCCGCACGCCGAGGCCGGTGAGCGTCTCCGTGACCAGGTCCATGAAGATCTCGGGCCCGCACACGTACGCGGGGCGCCCGGTGTAGGGGGCGGCCAGCGACCTGACGGCGGCGGCCGTCGGCAGGCCCTGCACCGTTTCCAGCAGGTGGACGACGGTGAGCCGGCCGGGGTGCCGCTCGGTGAGCTCCCGCAGCTCGTCCGCGAAGATCACCGACCGCTCGTCCCGGTTGGCGTAGAGGAGCGCGACCTTCCCGCGCCCGCCGGCCAGGCACGACTTGAGGATCGACATCACCGGGGTGATGCCGCTGCCGCCCGCGACGAGCAGCAGGTCGTCGTCCAGTGAGGACGGGGTGAACGTGCCCGCCGGGCGCAGCACCTCAAGGACGTCGCCGGCCGTGACGTTGTCGCAGATCCAGTTGGATCCGAGGCCGCCCTCGACGCGCTTCACGGTCACCTTCGGCCGGTCGTCGGTGTGCGGCGAGCTGCACAGCGAGTAGCAGCGCGCCGCCCAGCCGTCCGCGGCCGGGACCCGGACGGTGAGGAACTGCCCGGGCCGGTAGGTGAACCGGTCGCGGTCACCCTCGGCCGGTTCGAGGACGAGCGAGTGCGCGTCGGCCGTCTCGTGGACGACCTCCACCACCCGCGCCTTGAGTGCCGTCATGACCGTCCTGTGGCCTTCCCGGCCGCGTGCCGGGCCGCGATGTAGCCGAACACGATGGACGGGCCGATCGTGGCGCCCGGCCCCGCGTACTCGTTGCCCATCACCGACGACGACGCGTTGCCCGTCACGTACAGGCCCTCGATGACCGTGCCGTCCCCGCGCAGGACGCGGGCGTGCTCGTCGGAGACCAGGCCGCCCTTGGTGCCGAGGTCGCCGACCTCCAGCCGGAACGCGTAGTACGGGGCCGTGTCGATGACGTCCAGGTTCGGGTTCTTCAGGTTCGGGTCGCCGTAGTAGCGGTCGTAGGCGGAGTCGCCGCGGCCGAAGTCGGGGTCCTTGCCCGTGCGGGCGTACCCGTTGAACGTCTCGACGGTCCCGGCCAGCGCGTCCGCCGGGACGCCGATCCGGCCGGCGAGTTCGGCGAGCGTGTCCGCCTTGAAGACGACGCCCTTCTCGTAGAACGCCTCCGGGATCGGCGCGCCGGGGAGGATCTGCGCGAACGGGTAGCGGGCGCGGGCCTTGGCGTCCATCACGAACCAGGCCGGGACGTGCCCGCCCGCCAGCTGGTCGTGGACGAAGTTGACGTAGGGGGCCGCCTCGTTGGTGAAGCGCGTCCCGTCCTGCGACACGATGACCTGCCGGGGGATGGCGCGCTCCGACACCAGCGGGATCGTCGCCCCGGCCGGGTGGCGGACGGCGGGCATCCACCACGCGTCGTCCATCAGGTCCAGCGCCGCGCCGAGGGCCTCGCCCGCGCGGATGCCGTCGCCGGTGTTCTCGCGGGCGCCCATCGCGAAGTCCTCCTGCCCGCCCTTCGGGAGGTACTTGTCGCGCATCTCCTGGTTGTGGTCGAAACCGCCGGACGCCAGGAGCACGCCCCTGCGGGCCCTGATGCGCAGGGTCGTGCCGTCCGGCCGTGCGGCGACGACGCCGGTGACGCGGCCGTCCTCGTCCGTGACCAGGCCGGTCATGGTGGTCCGCAGCCAGAGCGGGAGGCCCGCGTCCTTCAACGCCATCCGCAGGCGGGCGACCAGTGCCCGGCCGCCGGTCGACATGTGGCGGCGGCGGACCATGTTGGACGAGACGCGCCACGCCGCGACCAGCGACGCGCGGCGTCCCGCCCACGTGCGCTTCGCCATCGCGAGGTCGTGGTAGTCCTTGGCCGTCACCCACAGGCCGAGCGGGCCCTTCATGTTGTTCGGCCGCTGGTACTTCTCGTCCTCGCCGAGCTTGCGGGTGTCGAACGGCTCGGCCTCGATGGACCGGCCGAGCGCGCGCCCGCCCTCCAGCTCGGGGTGGTAGTCGGCGTAGCCCTTCGTCCAGAAGAACCGCATCCACCTGCTCTTGCAGATCAGCTCCATCGCGGCGGGGCCGTTGTCGACGTAGGCGTCGAGCCGCGCCGCCGGGACGCGCCCCTCGGTGAGCAGGTCCAGGTAGCGGCGGATCGACTCGCGGCTGTCGTCGTGGCCGCGCTCCTTCAGCGTCGGGTTGTTCGGGATCCAGATGCCGCCGCCGGAGAGCGCGGTGGAGCCGCCGAACTTCTTGCCCTTCTCCACGACCAGCGCGCTCAGGCCCGCGTCGTGCGCGGTCAGCGCGGCCGTCATCCCACCGCCGCCGCTGCCCACGACGACGAGGTCGAACTCGTGATCCCACTCACCGGTCACTGGTCGTCCTTCCTGGTCAGGAACGCCAGCACGGCGCTCTCCCAGGCGGACTTCTGCTCGATCATCACCCAGTGCCCGCAGTTCGGGAAGATGTTCACCTGGACGTCCGGGATCGTGCGCATCGGCACGAGCACCATGTCGACCGGGCTGACCCGGTCGTCCCGTCCCCAGGTGATGAGCGTCTTCGCCTTGAGCCTGTGCAGCATCGCCCAGTAGGGCGGCTCGTCCGAGGCCGCCATCGCCTTCGCGCGGGCGGCCATCGCCCTGGACCCGTACATGCGGCGGGCGGAGGCGAGCGTGTCGGGGTCGGTGGCCTGCCGCCAGCGCTCCTCGACCATCTCCTCGGTGACCGTCCGCGGGTCGAAGACCATCGAGTTCAGCCACCGGACGAGGCCCTCGCGGGTCGGGTTGTCCGTGAACTCCGCCAGCAGCCTGATGCCCTCGCCGGGCGCCGGGCTGAAGACGTTCGTCCCGATCCCCCCGATGCTGACCAGCCGCCGGATCCGGTCGGGATGCCGCAGCGCCACCTGCGTCGCGATGACGCCACCCATCGAGTTGCCGATCACGTCGACCTGGCCGAGGCCCAGGCCGTCCAGGAACCGGACGACGGCGCCGCCGGCCGCCATCATCGGGTGCTCGTCGGTCGGGTCGCTGACCCCGAACCCGGGGAACTCCAGGACCAGGCACCGGAAGTGCTCGGCGAACCCGGCGAGGTTGCCGCGGTAGTTCCGCCAGCCGGTCACGCCCGGACCCGACCCGTGCAGCATCAGCAGGGGCGGTCCCTCGCCGGCCTCGTGGTAGCGCAGGACGCCGCGGTCGGTGGCGAGCTCGCGCAACGTCGACTCGTAGGTCAGCTCCGCAGGCATGATCTCCCAGTCCTTCGACGATGGCTTGTCCGGAACGTAATCGGCGGGGCGGCACGGTCACCCGGCGGATCCCGATCAGCGGGACGCGCGTCTCACGGCGGTCTCCCGGCGCAGGCCCGGTCTCCCCTTCCACTCATCGGGATCGGGGTGCCCGGGCCGCACCGGACGTGCCTACGTTCGGGCTCGCCGGCCGCGCTTGACCGGTACCGCGTCCGTGCCGCTTATTGGACATGTCGCATATTGGATATGACCGCACAACCGTTCGCAGCCCCGAGGTGAACAGATGCCAGCCGAGCCAGCGCTCACGCCCGTCTCCGAGGCCGCCGCGGCCGCGCCGGAGCCGGCGGACTTCCGGAAGGCCATGGCGGAGTTCGCCACCGGCGTCACCGTGGTCACCGCCCTGGACCGCGGCGAGCCGGTCGGCTTCGCCTGCCAGTCGTTCACGTCCGTGTCGCTGGAACCGCCGCTGATCCTGTTCTGCGCCGACAAGCGCGGCCGGTCGTGGCCTCGGATCCGTTCGGCGGGGCGGTTCTGCGTCAACGTGCTCGGCGAGGAGCAGCGCGAGCTCTGCGAGCGCTTCGGATCGAGCCGGGGCGCCAAGTTCGAGGGCCTGGAATGGGGCGTGTCCGAGTGGGGCACCCCGGCGCTGCCGGACGTCCTGCTCGCCGTGCACGCCGTCGTCCACGACATCCACGAGGCCGGTGACCACGAGGTGGTGATCGGCCGGGTGCTCGCGGTGGAGCGGCACGAGGTGGTGAACGGCGCCTGGCGGCGTCCGATGGTGTTCTTCCGCAGCCGGTTCGGCGTCGGGGAGCCGGACGCGCCGATCGCCCCCGACCCGTGGGGCATCGGCGACCGGTGGGGCTGGGGCTGACGGCACGTCCGGCACCGGCTTCACATCCAGTCGCCGCGCCCGTCGACCGCGAGCAGCCGGTTCATCGTCTCCGGCGACCAGGTCGTCTCCTCGCCCGTCCGGGCGGCGCCGCGCCGGGTGCGCACGCCCGCGCGTCCCGCGCGCCGGCCGGGCGCCGAGCCGGGGAACAGGATCTGTGACGCCTCGCGTGCCGCGGTGACCACCAGCGGCGCGACGTTCTCCAGCGGCGCGCGGATGTCGCCGACCAGGGAGATGCCCGCGACCGGGCCCTCCGCGCCGCGGATCGCCGCCGCCACGCAGGCGATGCCGGGGTAGGACTCGCCGCGCTCGAACGCCAGGCCGCGGCGCTGCCGGACCCGGTGCAGCTCCTGGTGGAGCGTGCCCAGCTCGCCGATCGTGCGGCTGGTGAACCGGCTGATGCCGGCGCCGAGCAGCGCGTCCACCCGCTCCGGCTCCAGCCACGCCAGCATCGCCTTGCCGAGCGCCGTGCAGTGCGCGGGGGCGCGCCCGCCGACCCGCGACGGGACGGACGTGGCGAGCCGCCCGCCGAGCTTGTCCAGGTAGAGGACCTCGGCGCCGTCCAGGACGGCCAGGTGCGCGACCAGGCCGGTGGTGACCTGCAGCTCGTGCAGCAGCGGCGCGGCGGCCTCGCGGATCTTGCCGTGCCCGCCGTCCTGCCCGCCGAGGCCGAGGGCGCGCTGGCCGAGCCCGTAGCCGAACGAGTGGTGCGCGAGCCAGCGCTGCTTCACGAGCTGGTCGAGGATCCGGTGCGCGGTGGAACGCGGCAGCCGGGTGCGGCGGGCGACGTCCTCCAGGGTCAGCCGGGCGGTCGGCCCGTTGAACGCGTCGAGGATCAGGGTCATCCGCTCGATCATCGACGGCGGGGACTCCCGGCGCGCCGACGCCGCCGTCATGGTCTCCGGCGTCGCTGCCTCCGGCGTCATGGCCTCGGTCATCGCACCTCCTGGAACCAGACTGAAATGAATTCTTGTTACCTGGAATGTAGCAACCGCTTGGTCACAACGGAAGGGGGTGAGTAAGCCCAGGTCAGCGCGAGCATGCGTCATCAGGACGACGCCCCAGGTCGCACCGGGTGCAGCGATAGAACGTGTTTCCACCAGCGCCGGATCCACAGCCTCCGGTGAGATCCGCCCTAGGGGGTGATGGCCATGGCGGCCAGGACTCTGCCGCTCAGCGCCTGGTCGCCCTTGGCCTCAACGGCGGCGTCCCCGGGCGTGCAGCGGCCCGCGGTGAGGCGGACGTAGGTCTCCCAGTCCATGGCCAGTTCGGCAGTGGGGGGCGCCGATTCGGACCAGTGGCCCCTGCCGTTCTCGTCCACGCCGACGGTCACGTGGAAGTCGGGCGGGCCGGCGATCGCGAAGGCCACGGACTCGCCGGGGGCGGCCTTCGCGCGGCGGGCGACGACGAGCGGAAGGCCGCGGCTCAGCAGTTCCCAGAAGCAGCGCGCCGCCGGGGCGTCCAGGTTGCCGGGACGGCCGACCGCGCGGCGGACGTCCTGCTCGTGCGTCCAGCAGTCCATGGCGCGGAACTTCATGAGCCGCGAGTAGGGGCCCTCCTTGCCGTCCGGGCACATGACGACGCGGTCGGGGTCCAGGGTGGGGAGCTGGGCCAGCCTGCGTTCCAGGACGTCCGCCAGCTCCGCGGCGACGTCCGGGCCCGGGACGGGACGCCGCGCATGGACCGCGATCTCGAGGTAGCGCCCGAAGTCGTTGCGGATGTGGTCGAGGTCGGGAACCTCGACCTCGGGCCCCGGGTCGCCGAGGAGGTCGCGTTCCACCCCGGCGAGGTGCGCGAACTGGTCCTTGACCGTCCAGCCGGGACACTCGGTCGGCCGGGCCCAGTCGGCCTCACCGAGCGTCCCGGCGAGCGCGAGGGCCGAGCGGACCGTCTGCTCGAAGGCGGCGGTGTTCGCGCGCATCTGCTCGTTCATGTCAACCCCTCCATCGACCCTCCGAGCCTACGACCGTCCTCGCCGGCGCGCCCGGCCGGGCACAGAACAGCATTTGATGATCATGACATTGCGTATATAAAAGTATTGAGGTATCGCGCAGTGCCGCGCCAGAACCCGGCTTGGGAGATGATCGGTGTGAGCGTCGACGCGGCACGGCCGACCACCGAAAACGAATGGCCGGCCACGCTGAGCGTCCAGGCGCTGCTCGAGCAGGGGTGGCGGCCGACTCCGTTCCGCCAATTCGTACTGAAAATCCACAGCCGCTGCAATCTGGCCTGCGACTACTGCTACATGTACGAGATGGCGGACCAGAGCTGGCGTCGGCAGCCGCGGCGGATGTCGCGCGCCACCATCGACCGGACGGCCACCCGGATCGCAGAGCACGCGCAGTCCAACGACCTGCCCTGGATCGGGATCATCCTGCACGGCGGCGAACCCCTGCTGGCGGGCGCGGAACACATCAGGTACGCGGTGGACGCCGTGAATTCGGCGGTCGATTCGCGGACGTCGGTGAGTTTCCATGTGCAGACCAATGGCGTCCTGCTGGATTCGGTCTACCTGAAACTCTTCGACGAACTCGACATTTTCGTCAGCGTCAGCCTGGACGGCGACGAGGACGGCCATGACCGCCATCGCCGCCGCGCCAACGGCACCGGAAGCCACCGGGACGTCATGACCGGGCTGCACGGCCTGGCGACGCCCGCGTACCGGAGGCTGTTCAGCGGGCTGCTCAGCACGATCGACCTGGAGAACGACCCGATCGCCACCTACGAGGCGCTGATCGCCCATCGCCCGCCTGCCGTGGACTTCCTGCTCCCGCACGGGAACTGGGACACCCCTCCACCGGGCCGCGACGACGGCGACGCGACTCCGTACGGCGACTGGCTCGTCGCGGTCTTCGACCGCTGGTACCGCGCACCCGCCCGGGAGACCCGCGTCCGGCTGTTCTCCGAGATCATCCGGCTCCTCCTCGGCCGCCCCTCGCACAGCGAGTCGATCGGGCTGTCACCGGTCGCCGTCACCGTCGTGGAGACGGACGGAAGCATCGAACAGGTCGACACGCTCAAGTCCGCCTACGAGGGCGCGACGCGGACGGCGCTGCACGTCGGCCGGGACCCGTTCGACGCGGCGCTGATGCTTCCCGCGATGGCCGCCCGCCAGATCGGCCGCCGGGCGCTGGCCCCCGGATGCGCGGCCTGCCCCGTCCACCGCGTCTGCGGCGGCGGTCTCTACACGCACCGGTACCGCTCCGGCACCGGCTTCGCCAACCCGTCCGTCTACTGCCGCGACCTCCTTCACCTCATCACCCACATCCGGGACGCGGTCTCCAAGGACGTGGCCGACTACAAGCGCAAGGCGTCTTCCAGGGAGCGGAGTGGATGAACCTCGGCGTGCACCGGATCCCCGAAAAGGTCTTCCTGGCGCTCGCCGCGGGCGGCGGCGGTACGACCGCTGTCGAACTCCTCCGCAGAGCCCAGTACAGCAAGCGCCTCCTGCTGCTGCGCGGCGTGCGGAACGCGGGCGGCCCGGAGACCGCCCGCGCCTATGACCTGCTCGCACGCATCCAGGAGGACGCCCCCGAGGCGGTCGAGGCCGTGCTCCGCTATCCGACCGTCGGCGAATGGACCCGGCGCACCCTCGTCGTCCTGTCCGGCAAGGAGGACGGAACCGCCTGTCCGGGCGAGCTCGCGGCCCTCGCCGCGGGCGCGGCGATCAAGGCCGGGTTCCGCTGCGAGATCGAGGTGCCGGCGCGCTCGGGCGCGATCGTCCTCCCGGGGCTGGGGCGCGCCCTCGTCCCCGGCCGGGCGAGCGCGCTCGTCCGGTCCGGGCCAGGCGGCGCGGAGGTGGTGGCCGGGGACGCCCGGACGCGCCTCCCCCGCGACGTCCACCGGGACGCGCCCGGCTGGGAGGCGATACGCCGACTGACGGTGGAGCACCGCGGAGCGGACGGCGTCTTCCTCCTGGACGAGCACGACCCGGACCGCATGCCCGGCGCCGACTGGCTCCCGCATCGGCTGGGAAGATCCGAACTGGAGCACTGGCGGTCGACCCTCGACGACGCCTGGCGCATCCTGACCCGGCACCACCCGAGCGTCGCCGAGGACGTCGCCGCCTTCATCTCCGTCCTGACCCCGCTCGTGTCACCGGTGTACCGGCAGGCGAGCGCCACCCCCAGGCACGCCTTCGGCAGCATCGGCCTCTCCAGCCCGCCTGACGCCCGCTTCCTCGCCGTCACGCTGGCCCATGAGGTCCAGCACACCAAGCTCACCGGGCTGCTGGACGTCGTCCACCTGACCGAACCCGACGACGGCGCCACCTACTACGCGCCCTGGCGGGACGACCCGAGGCCCGTCGCCGGGCTGCTGCAGGGCGCCTACGCCCACCTCGGCATCGCCGGTTTCTGGCGCACCCAGCGCCATCACGAGACGGGCGCGGCCGCGCTGGAGGCGGACGGCGAGTTCGCGCGCTGGCGCGCCGCCACGGACCTCGTGATCCGCACCCTCGCCGGAACCGGACGCCTCACCCCCGAGGGCGAGGTATTCGTCGGCGAGATGGGCCGCACGGTCCGTGCCTGGCTGGACGAACCGGTCCGGGACGAGGCGCTGCGCCGCAGCCGGGACACGGCCGGACGGCACGTGGTCGCCTGGCGCCGCCGATACGGCGCGCACCCCTCGCTCCCCGGCACCGCCTAGATGGGCGGCGGGTCGAAGTCGCAGTCGAGATGGCGCGACTCAGCGGCGACGACGGCGTCCGGATGCTCCAGGCCGACCGTCCTGGCGTAGACGTCCATCGTCTCCTTGTACAGTCCGTTCGCCTCTTCCTCCTCACCGAGTTCCCGGAGGGAGACCGACAGGTTGGCGGCGCAGGCCAGCGTCATCGGATGCTCGTCCCCGACGGTCGCGCGCAGCCGCCGCAGCGTCCCGCGGCCGAGCTTGCACGCCGACTCCACCTCGCCGAGCTCCTTGAGGTCGCTGGCCAGATTGGTGGCCACGGTGAGCGAGTAGTGGTGATCGCGGCCCAGCTTGACCTCCAGACCCGCGAGCGCCTTCTCGTTGAGCCTGCGCGCGGACTCCGCATCGCCGAACACGCGGCGCAGCAGCGCCAGGTTCCCGCCGCATCCGTGGTTGTAGGGATGCTCGGAACCGTAGACCTTCGGATACCGGACGACGGTGTCGGCGGCCAGTTCCAGGGCCGAGTCCAGATCACCGGTGCTCCGCAGGCCGTTGGCGAGGCACATCGCCGCGGCCAGGGTGTCGGGGTGGTCCAGCCCGAAGAGCCGGACGGAGCGCGCGTTGACCTCCTGCGCCTGTTCGAGCGACCGCTCCAGTTCGCCGGCCCTGCGCAGGGCGATGGCCAGGTCCTTGGCCACGAGCAGCGTCAGCGGATGTTCGGCGCCCAGCTCGTCCACGGCCTTGGCGTACGCCTCCTCGCCGAGGTCGCACGCCTCTCCGTAGTCTCCGCAGAGCCGGACCGCGCGCGCCAGCCCGCCGAGCGCGTTGGTGATGTGGGTCGCGTTGGCCTCCGGGGACTCCCCGAACAGCAGGTAGACGGCTTCGTGGAGATCCTTGGACTTCGTGTAGTCGCTGTTCAGGCCGTGGTCCAGCGCCAGGTTGTGCATGGCCCGCAGCGTGTCGATCGACGTCTCGCCGAACGCCTCCCGATGCCGCTCCAGCGAACGGAGATCGTGATCCCGGGCGTCCGCGAAGTCCCCCCGCGCCCGGAGGTCGGCGCCGAGCGAGTTCAGGAGCTGCAACGTCATCCGGTGTCTCGGGCCGACGAGTGCCTCCGTCCGCTCCATGGCGTTGAGGTTCGACTCGTACGCGGCGCCGTACTCGCCGCGGTCGCGGAGGATGTTGCCGAACTGCCGCTTGGCCTCCAGGAGATCGAGGTCGTTCTCCCCCGAGTCGGCCGTCCACTGGTCGACGAGACGCTCGATCAGGTGCTGCGCGAACGCGAAGTCGCCGGACAGACGCAGATAGCGGACGATGTTGACGGCGAACTTGCGGACCTCGGGGTCGTGGCTCTCCGCGACGGCGGCCGGCCCCACGTGGCCGATCAGCTCCGAGTAGCGGCGCCAGCTCGACGGGGACTCCGCGTCCTCCGCCGGCATCGCCGCCACGAGGAGCATGTGCACCTCGCCGCGGAAGCGCGCCTGGTCGGCCTGGGACAGCTCGTCGCGCAGCAGCGCCTGGATCAGCCGGTGCACCTGGATGGTCCGGCTCGGCGGGTCGATCTTCGCCAGCGCGTACCGGCCCACCTCGCCGAACGCCCGCGCGAGCCGGATCGGATTGCGCAGGAGCCCGCCCAGCGGCTGCCCCATTCCGGGCGGGGTCCGGGAGAACACCTCGCGGGGGATCGGCTCGGGGCCGAAGAACGCGCAGCAGCGGAGCAGCTCGACCGCTTCCGGCACCTTCTCGGCGAGGCTGTTCACCGACAGCCTCCAGGCCGCCGTCATCGAGACCGGATACTCGCTCGGCTTGCCCTCGGCGAGCAGCTGGCTGGTGCACTCCGCCAGCAGTCGCAGATACTCCGCGACGGACATGCCGGTCTCGGCCTGAAGGGCGCCCGCCTGCTCCAGGGCGAGCGGCAGGTCCCCCAGCTCATGCGCGAGCCGGTCGGCCTCGTCCTCGCTGATGGCCCGCGGGAGCCTCTTGTTGAGGAACGCGATGCTCTCCTCGCGGGCGAACACGTCGACCTGGACCGTGTGGCCGACCCCGTCCCACCGCGGGTTGCGCGAGGTGACGAGCACGTGTCCGCCCTGGGGCAGCAGGTCCTGGAGGTCCTCCGGCTGGTCGGCGTTGTCGAAGATGAGCAGCCAGCGGCGGTACGGATCCCCCCGCCGCAACGCGTCGAGCACCGCGTTGGCGGCGTCCTCGACCCCCAGCGTGGTCGCGGGCGGCAGACCGAGCGAGGGCGCGAGTGCCGCGAGCGTCGGCCGCACGAGGGACGGCTGGTCGGCCGGCACCCACCAGACCAGGTCGTAGTCGAACCGGAACCGGTGCGCGAACTCCACCGCCATCTGGGTCTTGCCCACCCCGCCCAGGCCGTGCAGGGCGTGCGGAAGCACGGCGGTGACCTGGTCCGAAATACCGGCCTTGAGCTTGGTGAGCAACTCCTCACGTCCGGTGAAGTTCTTGTTCCGCGGCGGGATCCTCCCCCAGATCGCCGGGGCCGTCACCGGGAGCGTCATGCGTCCACCTCCGCATTTCGCCGATCATCACATGACCAGACGGTTCATCTCTCACCTGTACTCAGTTACCGTAATATCGCATTAGAGTGAGTGGCGGAACAGGTCACGCGACACAGATGCGCGATCGGATGACGTTAAGGCCGTGGATTTCGGTCAACGCCCGAAGCGGTTTCGACTGCGCCGTAAAACGCCGCGCCGGAACGCGCCGGAATTCGACGGCCGGCCGGAGCCTCGACGGCCGAACTAGGATTTTTCTGCCTTCATTGATATGTTGCTGTCAATGCTCAGCCTTACCTGACTCGTGTGCAGGACTGCGGCCGGCGAGCGGGACCGCGCTTGAGGAGACTTCATGCAGAAGCAGGAAATCACCCTTCACAACGACCTCATCGATGTGTCGGACCTCTCGCTTCGCCAGCTGGACGACCTGCTCGGGGAGTCGGCCATCGAGCAGGCCCTCCGCGAGGCCCTCGACCCGGCTCGCGGCGACTTCGTGGCCGCCAGCTTCAGCAGCGATCTGGCCGAAGACCCCATATCCGCCGGACGCTGAGCCGCAGGACCGGCGCAGGGAGACCCCTCGCCTGAGACCGGACCGGCGGGCATCACCGGTGCGCTTCGCGCCACAGGGCGGGCGGCCGACGATGACTGCCGAGATGCCTCCCGCCCTGATGGACAGCCGGGGCGAGCCTCACGCACAGCCCAGCGGGCGACATACGGCGGTCAAGAATCGCACGAGACTCGCTGGGCGTAAGCCCTTTCTCGACAATCAGCCCGATTCTGTCGCGATCTCCACTAGAGTCTGCGTGCGGCCCGAAGGCTACGGCGCCGTAGGTTTCCACTCGGCGCAATGGTGCGTCTTTCGTGGCATTGTGGGTGATTTTCGTTAGTCGCCAGAGTCGCTGAGCAGGGACCTTCCGGAGTCGGCGCCCGCCTGCCGGCCCCTGGTGGGCGACCGAGTTTCAGCACGGCGAAACCGGCCACCATAAGTCGTGAGGAGGATACAGTAGGTGGCCGCTACGGATGGTGCAAGCAGGTCCGCGTGAAACCGCGGGCTTCCTTGCCGCGGGATTTCACCTTCCTGTGGAGTGGATCCGCGGCATCCCAGCTCGGCACCATGAACGCGGCCATCGCGCTTCCACTGCTGGCCCTGTCGCTCACCCGCTCCCCCGTCTTCGCGGGCTGGGTCGCCGCCGCGGGCACGGGCCCCCGCCTGCTGCTCTACCTGCCCGCCGGGATGCTCGTCGACCGGTTCGACCGGCGCCGGATCATGCTGACCTGCCAGTACACCCGGTTCACGGTGTCGGTGCTGCTGGCCATCGGACTCGTCCTGCACTTCCATCCCGGCCATCTGCTGGTCGGTGCCGCCGCCGCGGACGGCGCGCTGGCCGCCCTGTACAACCTGGCCGAGGTGGCCGTCGTGCGCCGGGTCGTCAGCTACGACGCCCTCCCCGAGGCCATGGCGAGAAACGAGGCGCGCAGCCACATCGCGCTCCTTCTCGGTCGCCCACTCGGCGGTTTTCTGTACGGCGTCAATCGCGCACTTCCCTTCACCGCGGACGCACTGTCCTCACTTTTCTCCGCATTGACCCTGCATTGCATGAAGAACAAGGAGTTCAAAGCCAGGGAACGAGACGATGTGCCGACCGCCGACTTCCGCAAGTGCCTGGAGTTTCTCAGGCGAGATCCCTTCCTGCGCATGGTGCTCGTCATCTGCGCGGTGACGAATTTCGCGTTCCAGACCGTCTTCCTCATGCTCGTCGTGCAGGCGGACCGGGAATTCGACTCCACCTCGATGATCGGCATCCTCTTCGCGGCGTCCGGGCTGGGAGGCACGCTGGGCGCAGTCGTCGCCCCGCGCCTCTTCCGGCGCTTCAGGCTGGCGCACGGCAACCGGCCGATGCTCGTCCTGTTCTGCTGCGTGTGGGGGTGGTCCGCCATGACCTCCATCGTGACGATCGGCGACCATCCGCTGACCGGGCTGGCCGCGTGGGGCGGGATCAGCTTCATCGGCGCGCACATCAACGTGACGCTGACCGTCTACCAGGCGATCTGGGTCCCCAACGAGATGCTGGCGAGGGTGGCCAGCATCAACAACCTCGTCACCCAGAGCGCGGTGCCGCTGGGGTCGCTCTTCTCCGGCTACCTGTTGTCGCTCGTGTCGAGCACCAGGATCGTGACCGCGGTCGTCATGGCGGTCACCCTGTGCGTCGCCGTGACCAGCACATGCCTTCTTTGGTTCCCGCTCAAATGGCCAGGGATCGTTCTCGGGCGGATCCTGCGGACGGTGCGCGGCGCGTTGGCGCAGGCGCTCGTACCGCGGCTCCCCCGATGCCCGGCCTGGGATCGGGCCTACCTGAAACTGAACCGGCCCCTCGCTCCCGCCGAACGCGACACAGCCCTTTATGACACTTCCGCGCAACCGGAAATACCCCAGACGATAGGCCCGCGCTGAACGCGTACGATGTGCCCACCGATGGGGGTGCCGGTGCGGTTCGATGTCGGAGGGGATGAATGTCGGACGTGGCCTGGTCACTGTCATTCGAGGATCAGTCTCGCCTGGTGAAGGCCCTGTGGCGGCTTGAGGCGATACGCAAGCGCAACGCCCGTGACCTGTGTGTCTCCCTGCTCGAACGGCAGCTCGGCCATCCGCTGCCCCTGACGCGCGACGACAGCGACATCAACGACGTCTGGCAGCTCGTCGATTCGTGCCTCTCCTATGCCGGCGCGTTCCACGCCCTGATGACGGTCGTCGAGGAGTTCCATCGCGGCAGCATCCCCATGGAGGAACTCCGGAACCTGGTCGACGAGCTCCTGCCCGAACCGCTGCTCCATCCGCGGGAGCGGAGGGAGCTCGACGGGCTCCTCAGAACCCTGGCCGCCCGCGCCCCCGAGGTCGTGGCGCCCGACGTGATCCGGGCCCTCTACTGGGAGGTCACCGGTCCGTCCGGCCCCGCCCTGAACGCCGACCCGGGCGATCTGCGCGGCGTCCTGGCCCGGCTGGAGGACCTCACGGTCAGCGTCGACGGCGTCCCGCCGCTGCTGGCCTTCGTCGAGGAACTCGCCGCCGGCGCGAACGGCCGCCCCGCCGTCGACCTCCAGAGCTGGGCCGACGGCCTCGCGCACCGGCTCGGGCTGGCACGCAGCCTCCCCGCGGCGCGGCGGCGCGCCGCGCAGGCGTCCCAGCGCAGGCAGCCGCGCAGCTACCTGATCATCGAGTTCCGCCCGGACGGGGCCGTCCCCGACCGGTACCTGACCTCCGCCTGGCTGCAGGTCGAGGGCGAGCACGGACTCATGCTCCACTGCGACGACGATCCCCTGCCCTTCGACCGGCTGCCCGTCCTCGTCAAGGAGCTGCTGAGCGAGAACCAGCAGGTCGTCAACCGGCCGACGCCCGAGCTGACGCTGGAGTTCGTCCTGCCGGTCGACCTGCTCGGGACGCCCCTCGACCAGCTGCGGATCACCGTGGACGGGCTGGAGCGGCGGCTCGGCATCGAGCATCCGGTGGTCGTCCGGAGCCTCGACCGGATGCGGCGGCAGGCGTACCACCACCCCTGGCGCCGCAAGTGGCACTGGCTCCGGGAGAATCCGCGCGGCGCGAAGGTGTGCTGGGTGACACAGCCCGGGCAGTACGGCGGTGAAAGCCTCTACAACATGCTGTTGTCAGAGCCGTCGTCCGTGTGCCTGGCCATGGCGTTCCCGCCCCGGCCGGACGGCCCGGACTCCTCCGACGAGCTCCGCGCCGCGCTCCAGGCGGGGGCGCCGATCGTGGCCTGGTGCAGGCGGGGACGCGATCCGGGGCGGTTCGTCCAGGAGTTCCAGGACCTGCTGGACATGGGGGCCCTGGCGCTGCCCGACACCGTGCTGACGCTGCGCCGGCAGGCACTGCGCGCGCTCGACGAGGATCCCGGGGGCGACCATCTCGGCCTCGATCTGACGTTGATCTTCGATGACGCGGACCGGCTGCCCGAACCCTACGTTCGGCTGAAGGCGCCGGCCTGAGCTCATTCCTGGGAGGTTCCTGTGGCGACGACGGACACGCCTCCGGGCGAAGGATCCGGCGACTGGCTCATCTACCGGGGTGACGGCACGCCGCACGACGGCCTGGCGCGCCTGCCCGAACCGCCGCCCTGGCGGCGGTTCGACGTGGACGACGGTCCGGCGCGGCTCCACGGAGGCGGCCTGGAGCGGGCCCTGTCGTATCGTCCGGGCCCGAACGTGGTCACCATGGTGAACGTCGCCCTCCACCTCAGGCGGCCCCTGCTGGTCACCGGGAAGCCGGGAACGGGCAAGTCGACGCTCGCCTACAACGTGGCCCACGAGCTGGGTCTCGGCCCCGTCCTGGACTGGCCGATCACCAGCCGGGCGACCCTGCAGGAAGGGCTGTACCGCTACGACGCCATCGGCCGCCTGCACGAGACGAGCCTGCGCCAGGCGGTCGCGCCGGGCGCCGCGACCGAGGCCCCCGACATCGGCCGCTACATCCGGCTCGGGCCGCTCGGGACGGCGCTGCTGCCGCAGCCGCGCCCCCGGGTGCTGCTCATCGACGAACTCGACAAGAGCGACATCGACCTGCCCAACGACCTGCTCAACGTGTTCGAGGAGGGCGGGTACACGATTCCGGAACTCGAACGCCTCCCCGAGGACCAGCCGGTCGTGCACGTCATGCCGGCCAAGGGGCCCGACCGGGTGCCGGTCGGGCGCGGCAGGGTCCAGTGCACCGCCTTCCCCCTGGTCGTCATCACGAGCAACGGCGAGCGGGAGTTCCCCCCGGCGTTCCTGCGCCGCTGCGTCCGGCTGGTGATCGAGCCGCCGAGCCCCGAGCAGCTCGCCGAGATCGTCGAGGCCCATCTCGGCGGGGCGGCGCGCACGGCGAGCGCGGACCTCATCCAGGAGTTCCTGGACCGCCGCGAGCAGGGCGACCTCGCCACGGACCAGCTGCTGAACGCGGTCTACCTGTGCACGACCGGTTCCCGGCCGCCCGAGGCCACGCTGCACGACCTGGTCACCGCGATCCTGCGCCCGCTGGGCGCCGCCGGATCGGGATGATCCGGCGGCTGATCGAGGCGCTGGAGGCGCTCGATCCCCAGCCCACCGCGGAGGAGGTCGCGGACGCCCTCTGGCTGGCGCGGTCGCTGCCGGCGCCGGAGCCGGCCGCCGCGGCGGCCCCGCCGCGGCCCGGCAGGGAGCCGGCGCGGGACTCGCCGCCCGAACCGGTCGCCCCGGAGCCCGCGGTCACCGGCCGGGCACCGCACCGGCCGGTCCGCCCGGCGGCGGCCTCCCCGCAGGCGGGCCTGCACCTCGCGGCGCCGGAGCCGGGGGCGGGCGACCCCGTCCGCGCTCCGGCGGCGCCGGCGATCCCGCACGCGCTGAGCCTCGCCCGCGCGTTGCGGCCGTTGCGCGGCCGGTTCTCCTCCCGGACGGTCGAGAACCTCGTCGAGGAGGCGACGGCGCAGCGGATCGCGGAGACGGGCATCTGGGAACCGGTGATGGAGCCCGCCCCGGAACGGTGGCTGGACCTCGCGCTCGTGGTCGACGGCAGCGCGTCCATGATCGTCTGGACCCGGCAGGCCGCCGAGCTGCGGACGCTCATGGAGCAGCTGGGCGCCTTCCGCGACGTGCGCGTGTGGCGGCTGAACGCCGACGACGACTCGCTCGTCCTGCGCACCGGAACGGCCTCGGCCGGCCCTGGACGCAGTCCGGACGAGCTGATCGACCCCACCCGCCGCCGCGTGGTCCTCGTCTTCTCCGACTGCATCGGCCCGGCCTGGGGCGACGGGCGGGCCGCCGCGCTCCTCGAACGCTGGGCGCGGTCCGCACCGGTGGCGATCCTCCAGCCGCTCCCCCAGCGGCTGTGGGGGCGGTGCGCGACGCCGGCGGAACCCGTGTGGATCGGCGCGGACCAGGCGGGGCTGCCCAACGACCGGCTCGACGTCCGGTCCCGGGACGAGCCCCGCACGCCCCCCGGCATCGCGATCCCCGTGATGGAGCTGGAGCCCCGCTGGCTGCGGCCGTGGGCCGAGCTCGTCGGCGGCGGGGCCGGGCGGATCGCCGCCAAGGCCGTCTTCACCGGCTCGCCGTCCCGCGAGATCCGGCGGGACGGCGACGGCGACCCGGCGCCCGCGGAACGGGTGATGCGGTTCCGGGCCGCCTCCTCGCCGACGGCGTTCCGGCTGGCCGGCTATCTCGCGGCGGCCCCGCTGCGGCTGGAGGTCATGTCGCTGGTCCAGCAGGCCATGCTGCCGGAGTCGAACTCGGCGCACCTGGCCGAGGTGTTCCTCGGCGGCCTGCTGCGCCGGGCCCGGCGGGCCACCGATCCGGACGGGATCGAGTACGAGTTCCACGACGGGGTGCGGGACGTCCTGATCGGCGGGCTCGGCCGCGCGGAGGCGATGAGCGTCCTGCGGAACGTCTGGGAGGTCGTCCGCGGGCGGTGGGGGTCGCCCCAGGACTTCCCGGCGCTGCTGCGAGCCGTCCAGCAGGGAACCGAGGACCTGCGGCAGGACCCGCCGTTCGCGCAGGTCGCGGCGCGGGTGCTGGCCCGGCTCGGCGGACGGTACGCGCAGATCGCCGAACGGCTGGCGGAGGCGGCCGCGGACCGTCCCGGGGAGCCGGCTCCGGACGACCCCGGGTCGGCGGCCGACGAGGACCCGGCACGGGAGGAGCCCGGGGAGGAGGCGCCGACGCTGCTGCAGGGCGGCGGGCTTCCGGCGCGCAACCCGCACTTCACCGGCCGCGACTCCCTGCTCCACGACATCCGGGCGAAGCTGTCCGGCGCGGTGATCTCGCTCCTGCCGGCGGAACCGCGCGGGCTCGGCGGACAGGGCAAATCGCAGCTCGCCGTGGAGTACGCACACCGCTACGCCGGCGACTACGACCTCATCTGGTGGGTTCCCGCCGAGCAGATCACCCTGGCCAGGTCGTCGCTCGCGGAGCTGGCCCGGCGGCTCGGCACGCCGTTGAGCGACGACGTCAACCGCACCGTCGAGCGGCTGCTGGACGCGCTGCGCCGGGGCCGGGAGTACCGGCGCTGGCTGCTCATCTACGACAACGCCACCGACCCGGACGAGATCGCGCCGCTCATGCCCGTCCGTCCCGAGGCACCGGACGGTCTGCTGACGACGGCGGCCCCCGGCGGGCATGTGCTGGTCACCTCCCGGGACCGGCGCTGGGCGGAGCGCACGGTCGCCGAGGACGTCGGTGTGTTCGAGCGCCGGGAGAGCATCGCGCTGCTGTGCCGCCGCGTGCCCGGCCTGACCCCGGGGGACGCCGACCGGCTCGCCAAGCGGATCGGCGACCTGCCGCTGGCGGTCGAGCAGGCCGCCGCGTGGCAGGCCGTCACCGGCCGGACGTCCGGGGAGTACCTGCGGCTGCTTGACCGCCGGCTCCGGGAGGAGGCCGGCACGAGCCTCCCACTCGACTATCCGGCGGAGCTGGCCGCCACGCTGAGCCTGGCCTTCGAGCGCCTCCTGGAGGACGCCCCCGCGGCCGGCAGGCTGCTGGAGCTGTGGGCCTTCTTCGGCCCCGAGCCGGTCGCCCGGGGGCTGCTGTCGGCCGGCGCCGTCGACGGGCTTCCGCCGGAACTCCAAGAGACCTTGGCGGACACCGGCCTGCTCCGGACGGCGATGGCCGACATCGATCGGCATGCCCTGGGCCGGCATGATCCGGGCCTGTGCAGCCTCCAGGTCCACCGGCTCGTCCGGACGATGCTGCAGAACAGGCTGTCCGAGAGCGACCGCGGCACCGTCCAGGACCGGGTGCACCGGATTCTCGCCGCCGCGACGCCGCAGGCCCCGCCGGACGACGAGACGACCTGGGACGTCCGGGCGGAGATCGCACCCCACGTGGTGCCGGCGGGGGTCATCGGCGGCGCGTCCACCGAGGTCCGGCGGGTCGCCCTCGACCAGATGCGCTACCTGTACCTGCTCGGGGACTTCGAGGGCAGCCGGGTGCTCGCCGAGATCGCCCTGGAGCACTGGCAGCGGGAGCTCGGCCCCTACGACGAGTCGGTCCTCGTCGCGGGCCGCGAACTCGGCACCGTGCTGCGCGCCCTCGGGGACGTGGCCGCGGCGAACGCGCAGAACGCCGACATCTACCGGCGGACGACCGAGCGTTTCGGGCCCGGCCACTCGATCACCATGCACGCCGCGCGGAACGTGGCGGCGGACCGGCGCTTCCAGGGCGATTTCAGGGCCGCGCTCGACCTCGACCAGGACACGCTGCGCCGGATGGCCCGGCTGTTCGGGAACGGTCACGTCGAGACGCTCCGCGTCGCCAACAACGTGGGCATCGACCTGCGCCTTCTGGGCGACTTCGAGAAGGCCCGCGCGATCGACGCCGACGCCCTCGAACAGCTCCGGGCGAACCTCGGGCCGCGAAACCGCAACTGCCTGCTGGCCATGAGCCAGCTCGCCCGTGATCTCCACGGGCTGGGCGAGTACCGGGAGGCCGCGAGTCTGCAGCACGACGTTCTGTCGATCATGCGGGAGGCGCTCGCGCCCGACCACGCGTTCGTGCTGCACACGGAGATGAGCCATGCCGGAACCCTGCGCAAGCTCGGAGCCCACGCCTCGGCGCGGAACCTCGCCGAGGACACGCTGCGGCTGCACCGGCAGCGGTACGGCGAGAACCATCCGGACACCCTCGCGGCCCAGCGGGTCCTGGTCACGGCGTGCCTGGCGACCGGCGACGCGGACAAGGCGCGCGGGCTGGGCGAGGCGGCCCTGGCAGGACACCGCCGGGTCATGGGCGTGGAGCATCCGTTCACCCACGCCTGCGCGGCCGACCTCGCGATGGTGCTGCGGCGGCTGGGCGACCATGAGGCGGCACTCGTCCACGATGACAACTCGGTGCATGAACTGCGCGACGCCTTGGGCGCCGACCATTACTTCTCGCTGTGCTGCTCGGCCGGCCTCATCCAGGACCTCTTCCACATGGGGAGGCTGGAGGCGGCTCGCATGCGGTCCACCGAGACCTTGGAGCGGTTCAGGAGTCGCCACGGAGCCGCTCACGTCTACACCGTGGCGTGCGAGCACAATCACGAGGTGATCTGTAAGGCCCTCGGCCTGGACACCCCGGGCTCGGACGCGGTCCGGTCTCTGGCGAGCGCGCTCGGCCCCGAGCATCCCGACGTGAAGCAGGCTGTGGAGGGACGGCTACTCGACTGCGATATCGCGCCGACCCCACTCTGAGGTTCCGGTCGCTCTCACGCTCTGCAGGGCCGGTGCCAGCCATTCGGCGAGTTCCACGGGATCGGGCGCGTCTGCCTGATCCTGGACGATGTGCCGGTACACGGCGGCCACGATTTCGGGGAACTCCGAAAGCGGCTGCGCCGCGTGCCCCCCGCTGCCCCTGAGCGACAGGACGAGCCCCGCCCAGTGTTCGGGGCGCGCCGGTTCAGCCGCGATGAGAGCGCGGTAGGAGGCCAGGGCCGCGTCGTGCCGTTCCCTCACCTGGGCGAGGCCGGCGGTCAGTTCCGCTGAGGCGCCCGCCCCCTCCCGCTCGCAGAGGCGCGCGAAGGCGGCCGGATCGCGCAGTGACAGGCACCGCAGGTCCGCGCGCGTGTCGGGGACACCGGGCCTCACGTCGGCGGGCCGCAGGACGGGGGCCTTGTGCAGCGCACCCGGCGGCTCCGAGCGCCAGCGACCGGCGACCGGCCGCACCTCCTCCGGGTCCGGCCGGAGGTTGCGCAGGCGCCAGACGAGGGCGTGGTCCGCGGCGCTGCTCCTCGCCTGCCTCCGGGCTTCGGGGGCGAGCGGGACGTCCGTCCAGCGGTCCAGGGCGGTGCGCATCCCCTCGACGAACCGTTCCCCCGCCCCGGTGAGGCGCCCCGACGCTTCGAGCCGCCGGATCGCGTACGAGGTCTGGTCGCGCGAGAGGGCGAAGGCGTACTCGCCGTACGCGGCGTCGCCGCCCGTCAGCGCCTCAAGCTGCCGCCCCCAGAAGCCGGTCACGCCGAGATAGGCGTAGGCGCCGTGGAGGAGACCTCCGATCGGTCGTGGATCGTTGCGCCACGGCGAGTAGTGCCGCTCGCCGTGGCGGTCCGCGTAGAGCGGAACACGGTCGAGCAGCGAGCAGAGCTTGACGTGCTGGAACTCGTGCACCAGGGACTCGGCGAACAGCAGCGCGTCCTCGGGCTGCGTGATCGCCACGGCGCCGAGCGCGTCCGCGCTGGTGGCGCTCAGCCCGCGCCGGCCTCCGCGGGTCGTCAGGGGGACGAGCGCGTTCAGGCCCGCGGTCATCGCGGCGACCCGGCCGGGGTCGTTCCGGACGAGGAAGGACCACGCCCCGTCCAGGGTGCGCCGCCACCCCTCGGCGGCCGCCGCGTCCAGGCGGCCCGCGGGCCCCAGCCGGTGGTTGTCCCGGTACGGGTCGAGATCGTCGAGATGGACGTCGAGGGCGCGGCCGGCGTGCGAGACGCGGAGCCGGTGCACTCCCCGCCACCCGGGCGCGTCCGCGTGCGGATCGGCCGGGAGAGCGACCCGCCGGTCCCCCGCCGAGACCTCGGCCTCCCCGCCATCGCACCGGACCGCCGCGGTGCCGTCGTGACCGGGCCGCGCCACCTCCGCACGGCCGAGCGAGGGCAGGTTCACCATGCCGTCCCGGACCACGGCGGTCGCGGTGAAGGTGAGGCCGGACCGGATGGCCGCGGCGACCGCCACGTTCGCGAAGTGCGCGAGGTCGGCGCGGGCGGCGGCGCCCCCCTCGCGCAGCCGCCGGAGGCACGCGGCCGACCAGGCGGTCACATGCGGGTACAGCATGAGCTCCTCGACCTGGCGCGGCGCCCTGGCCTGCGCGGCGGCCAGCAGATCATAGGCGTCCCGATCGAGTGAGGGCCCCGAGTCGAGCAGGGCGCGGAGCCGGAGCAGCTGCGTGCTGTACTCCGCCTTCCACAGCAGCCGCACGGTCGAGTCGTCGCCGTCGCCCGCCGCCAGCGCCTCGAAGTGCGCGAGGGGGATCTCGTGGTTGCGCATCATCCGGTCACCGCGCGGGACGGGAAGAGATCGGCCCGCATCCGGCCTCCGATGTGATCGATGATCTTCATGAGGTCGCGGCAGTACACCGAGGGATTGTGAAAGCCGCGGCCGGCCCGGTAGCGGTGCGGGTAATTGCCCGCCCCGCAGATATCGCGGACGGGGCACGCGAGGCATTCCACGCACAGCGCGGACCGCCCGATCTGCCGCGCCACGATGCCGGGATGCCCGAGCACCTCGTCGAAATCGTGGCCGGTCACCGTGAACCCGGTCCGCGGAGCCCCGGAGAAGGAGCTCTTGAGCGTGTCGACCTGCTGGATCGTCCCGTCGGTGTCGACCACGACCAGGGCCACCGGAGAGAGGCCGATGCTCTCGCTGCGGCTCTGGCCGCCGAGGATCAGGTGCATGATCTCCTCGAAGAACCGGATGCCCGTCTCCCGCGCGGGGCTGCCGTACCAGCGGTCGAAGAGGTCGATGAGCCAGTCCGCGTAGGGGGTGTCGTCGCTGCCGGGGTCCCGGCCGGGCGGCGGGGCGGACCACGTCCCGTGCGGAAGCAGGAAGTTGATCTTCGGCGGGCCGGTCCTCAGCAGGTCCTCGTAGACGGCGACGGGATCGTTGGCCGTGTCGACCGTGCACAGCACGCCGCGGTAGAGGTGCCGGTAACGCCCGGCCAGGCGGTCGAGCCCGCGCGCCACGACGGCGTGGCTGCCGCGGCCGTCGGCGTACCGGCGATGCCGGTCATGCCCCTCCCGGTCCCCGTCCACGCTGACCGAGACGCCGATGTCATGCGCGTCCAGCACCGACAGCGCCCGGTCGGTCAGCAGGACCCCGTTCGTCGGCATGCTGATGCGGACGCCGCACGGGATCGCGGCGCGGATCTCCCGAGCGGCGAAATCGATGTAGTCGACGCCGGCGAGGAGCGGTTCACCGCCGTGCAGGACGACCTCGATCTCCTTGAGGCGATGAGTCTCGGCGTGCCGTGCGATGCGGGCCACCGCGCTGCGCAGGACCTCCGCCGGCATTCGCCTCGGCTGGGATCGCCAGCTCTGGTCGGCGGCCTCGTAGACGTAGCAGTAGTCACAGGCCAGGTTGCACCGGCTGCTGATTTTGAGAACAAATTCGCGGAACGGCACCGGACGCCAGCCGAAGGCCGTCAGAGCGGCGACGTCCAACCCATTTTCCGGCCATTCATTACCGGCCTGGAAACCGATTGCCTGACCGTTTTCAGCCACGCGTGCAGTTTATTCCGGCACCCGGTCCGCCGGTGGCATGTTGGAGTCGAAGCCCGCCACCACCTCGCCGCGGCCGGCGCTCTCCTCCCGTACCCGCCGCACGGCCTCGCCCAGCACCGTCCCCTCGTACGCGCGCAGCCGGGTCAGGCTGAGGCCGCTGACATCGAGGGTCTCCGTCTTGATCGGGTCGTCCGCACAGGCCACGGAGCGCCCTCCTCTCTGGCCGATCACCCGATGAACATCCTGGTGCCTACGGTAGTCCGGCGGAACGCTTGCCGGGACGACCGGGACGGGGCAGAGTGAAACCGGGTCGTGGGGCGCTCACGGGAGGGGCTTCGGTCATATGCCGGATGCCGGGGTCGAAGGTCCGCGCTGGCACCCTTCCGGGCATTGCGCCATCGTCGCCTGCGACATCGCGGGGTTCGGCGACACGGCCCGCACCGACGACGTGCGGCGGCACATGCGCGACGCGCTGTACCGGCGGCTGGACGTCAGTCTCGCGGCCGGGGGGATCACCCTGGCCGGCTGCTACTGGGAGGACCGCGGCGACGGCGCCATGATCGCCGTCCCGCCCGGCGTCCCCGTCGAGCCGCTCCTGGTCGACGTCGCCGACATGCTGCGGGCCGAGCTGAGCCGCTACAACAAGACCGCCGCCGAGATCGCGCGGATCCGGCTGCGCGTCTCGGTGCACACCGGCGAAGCCGGGTTCGACGGCCGCGGCCTGGTCGGGACGGCCGTGAACCACGCGTTCCGGATCCTTGAGGCACCCGCCTTCAAGGAGTCGCTGCGGGAGTCCGGCGCGTGGTTCGCGCTGATCGTGTCCCAGCGGGTCTACGAGGACGTCGTCCAGCACGCGACGGGACGGATCGTCCCGGACGACTACCGGCGGATCGACGTGTCGGTGAAGGAGACCGACGGGCCGGCCTGGATCCGGGTCCAGGGCGCACGGGTCCAAGGCCCGGACGGCGGTCCGGTCTCCGCGGGGGAACTGGCGACCATGAGCCCACCGGCGGTCCATGCCGGGGCGGACCGGCCGACGATCTTCGATCTCGTCGACCGGATGCTGGAGATACCGCTGCTGTCGTCCCCGCGGGGCCGCGACCAGGTCGTCGGCCTCCTCCGCCGGGACGTCGCCGGCGCCATCTCCCGGCAGCCGGAGGCGCGCATGGACTGCGTCTCGATCCTCAACACCTGCCTGGACTACCCCGGCGCGCTGAAGGAACTGGTCGACGTCACCAAGGGGCTCGCCGGAGACGCCCTCTCCGTCCACCGCCTGGAACAGGCCATCGCCCGGTTCCTCTGAGGGGACGGGCGTCAGGCGTGCTCGGTGCGGAGGTGGTGGTTGAGGGTGGCCAGTTCAAGGTGCGGCTGGTGGCAACGGGCACAGGCCCAGACGCCGCTGGGCACGGTGAAACCGCGCGCGGCCGCGTCGTCGCGCGCGCAGAGCAGGGTGTAGGTCTGGACGAGGCGCCGCCACGTCCGCCGGACCGCCGATGACATTCCCGCTCCCTCCCGAGCCGAACGTTCCCGATCGGACCAGGATAAGGCAACGGGAATGTCAAGGCGACACGCCGAAGATCATTGCCCGATCTTCACGCCGGGCTCCCCCATCGGGTACTCCAGCGGCCAGGTCGCCCGGCCGCCCGCGGCGGCGGCGCCCCTCCGCGTCTTGAGAAGGGGCAGGATCGTGCGACCGAAGCTGTTCTGGAACATCAGCGCGGCTGCGATGTAGAGGCAGAGCACCGCGGCCACGACGAACAGCCAGCCGCCGGTCTTCAGCGCCCAGTCGGACGGCGAGAAGAAGCCGCCGGAGGTGAACCCCGCGGCGCCGGCCAGGCAGAGGAGCATGAGCGACAGCGCCATGCTCTCGCCGAGCGCGGCCAACGCGCCGATGGCGGTGATCGCCGCCAGGGCCACGAACCAGAACGCGTAACCCTCGCGGAGGGTACCGAGGGTCGGCACCAGCGCCAGCGGTACCGCGCCGATGCTGACCAGCATGAAGAACAGCCCCCAGCCGATCCAGAACGCGCCCCACATGCCGTGCATCACGGTGGCGAGGCCGTCACGGGCGCGGTAGGCCCACATGCCGGCCAGGAACTGCGCGATGCCGCCGAAGGTCAGCACGAACGGCCAGAGGATCAGCGGGGTGCCGACCCCGCCGTACCAGTCCGCCTGCCAGGCGCCCACCATCATGGCCGCCCCCGCCAACCCGAAGAGCCCGAGAATGGACGGCGCCGCGATCGGCTGCAGGAAGACGCGGGTCCGGTCCTCCCACAGCGCATGCTCGGCCGTGCCGCCGTCCCCTCTGCCGGGAACGGCCGTGGCCGCGCCTTCCGCCGGCATGGCCGCGCCCTGGCCGCCCATCGCGGATCCGGTGTGCTCGCCCGACGACGGCGAAGCCGCATGCTCTCTACGCCTTGCCATGATCCCCCCTTTGGATCGGAGAGCTTTCAGTGCCTCCTAACCCGGGGTTGGGGTGTCAAACAATCGGACAGACGCGTTGTACGGGAGCAAATCGGAACATTTGCGGCGAAATCAGTCTTACGTGATGATCCGATGACCATCGGCTCCCGCGGCCGCGGTCAGCGGCGGGGGCGGCAGTGGATCTCCAGGCCGGGGGACGTGTTCCAGCCGATCAGCGTGAAGAGCCGGTCGATGTGCGGCGAGACCGCGTGCAGGACGAGGAGGCGGTCATGGTCGTGCAGGTCGCGCGCGGCCTTCGTGAACGCGCGCAGGCCGGCGACGTCCATGAACTCGACCGCGGCCAGGTCGACGTGCAGGTCGCCGCGCTGGCGGGCCTGGACGGCGTGCAGCGCGTGGGCGACGTCGGAGGCGTTGGACACGTCGATCTCACCGGACAGCAGCAACCGGGGCGAGGCCGACGCCGCGGCGATGCGCAGCAGCGCGGTCTCGTGTTCGACGATGTCGTAGCAGGGCTCCGCCCGCGCACCGGATTCGAGGCCGCCCTCGCCGTCGGTGATCCGCCAGACCGTCATCTGCTCCTCGCCCTCGACGGGGCGCCGCTACCGGGCGCGGCCCCGTATATGCCAGGCTCTCACCTGTCGGCACCTTCTGAACCCCACCGGACGGATTTCATGGACGAGAAGTCGATCCTGGAACGTATCAACGAGTTCATCGAAGAGGAACACGCCCTCCGGCAGGCGCATGAGCGGTCAGAAACGACGAACGCCGATGCCCAGGAGCGGCTCCGCCGGCTCGAGGTGGCACTGGACCAGTGCTGGGATCTGCTCCGGCAGCGGCGGGCCCGCGTCGCGGCGGGACAGAACCCGGACGAGGCCCAGGTCCGTCCCGCCGCCGAGGTGGAGAACTACCGGCAGTAGGCCGTCACGGGACCATCCAGCCGAGGACGCCGGTGGCCTGGAGGCCCGACAGCAGGCACATGCCGGCGAGGAACAGCAGGCTCCAGAGGACGACGCGGCGGAAGATGTCGCCCTCGCGTCCGTCCAGGCCGACGGCCGCGGCCGCGATGGCGAGGTTCTGCGGGGACACCATCTTGCCGAGGACGCCGCCGGAGCTGTTGGTCGCGGCCATCAGCACCGTCGACAGGTCGGCCTTGTTGGCGGCGGTGACCTGCAGGGCGCCGAACAGCGAGTTGGACGAGGTGTCCGAGCCGGTGACGGCGGTGCCGAGCCAGCCGAGGATCGGGGACAGCAGCGCGAAGCCGCCGCCCGCCCCGGCCATCCACGTGCCGAGCGTGACGGTCTGCCCGGACGCGTTCATCACGAACGCGAGCGCGAGCACGGCCATCACGGTGATGATCGCCCACCTGAGCTGGACGAGGGTCGTCCAGTAGGCGCGCACGGCCTTGCCGAAGCCGACGCCGAGGACGGCCATGGTGATCAGCCCCGCGACGAGCATCTGCGTGCCGGGCGTCGTCAGGTAGTTGAAGTTGAAGGTGGGCAGGGTCAGCGGCTTGCCGGTCGGGCCGGTGAGGTCGAGTCCGGGCCAGGAGAACGTCCGTGTGGCCTTGTCCAGGAAGTCCTTGACCTGGTCGATCTGGCAGACGACGAAGACCGCGATGATGATCGCGTAGGGGGCGTAGGCGCGGGCGACCTCCGCGCGCGAGTCCCCGGTGTCGCCGCCCTCGACGCGGGCGGCGAACTCGGGGGTGGGCTCGTCGGCGGCGCCGCCGGCGACCGGAGCGGGCCTCGCCGCGGCCGCGGAGGGCCGCAGCCGGACGACCAGGACGACGGCGGCGGCCGAGACCAGGGACGCGACGACGTCGGCGAGCGGCACGGAGATGAAGTTCGCGGTGACGTACTGGGCGACGCCGAACGCGGCGCCGCAGAACAGGGCGGTGGGCCAGGTCTCGCGGAAGCCGCGCCGCCCGTCCACGATGTAGACGAGGACGAGCGGGACGAACAGGGCGAGGATCGGGGTCTGCCGGCCGACCATGGCGCCGAGCGTGTCGCTGGACTCGCCGGTGACCTTGCCGAGCGTGAGGATCGGCGTGGCCATCGCGCCGAACGCGACCGGCGCGGTGTTGGCGGTGAGGGCGAGGACGGCGGCCTTGAGCGGCTGGAAGCCGAGCGCGATCAGCATGACGGACGTGACCGCCACGGGCGTGCCGAAGCCGGCAAGCGCTTCCAGCAGCGCGCCGAACGAGAACGCGATCAGCACCGCCTGCAGCCGGTTGTCGTCGCTGACCTGTGCGAACGAGCGGCGGAGCACGTCGAAGTGGCCGGTCGTGACGGTGATGTTGTAGACCCAGAGCGCGTTGATGACGATCCACAGGATCGGGTAGAACCCGAACGCGGCGCCTTCGGTGCCGGCCAGGAACGCCTGGTCGGCCGGCATTCCGTACGTCCAGATCGCGACGGCCAGCGACACGGCCAGCGCGATCAGGGACGCCGGCCACGCGCGCATGCGGACGCCGCCGAGCAGGACGAACAGCACGGCCAGCGGCAGCGCGGCGACCAGGGAGCTCCAGCCGAGCGAGTCGGCGACGGGATCGAGGACCTGCTGGTACACGGCGATCACCTCGCGGGTAGGAAGCGCCCCCGAGCACGTGATCGATACCCACGTCCATGACGTGGATCACCTTGATAGTGAACTTTTCAATCGGTCAGAGGTCCGGCAGGAGCCGGGACGGGGTGATGGGCAGGTCGCGGACCCGGACGCCGGTCGCGTGATGGACGGCGTTGCCGACGGCGGCCGCCGCGCCGACGATGCCGATCTCGCCGATGCCCTTGGAGCCCATCGGGTTCAGGTGCGGGTCGGACTCCTCCACCCACATCGCGTCGATGTCGCGGACGTCCGCGCAGGACGGGACGTGGTACTGGGCGAGGTCGCGGGTGAGGTAGTCGCCGAACTCGGTGTCCATGACGCTCTCCTCCATCAGCGCCATGCCGATGCCCATCGTCATCCCGCCGATGAACTGGGAGCGGGCGGTCTTCGGGTTGATGATCCGGCCGGCGGCGAACACGCCGAGCATCCGGCGGACGCGGACCTCACCGGTGTCGGCGTCCACCTCGACCTCGGCGAACTGCGCACCGAACGCGTGCCGGGAGTAGTCCTCCCGCGCCTTGAGCTCCGCGGCGGTGTCGGCGGACGCCTCGACGCCCTCCGGCGGCACCGAGCCCTTTTCCGTGTGGGGGGACGACCCCCCACGCCCCCCGGCACCCGCACCGTTCAGCTTGCCGCGCAGGGCCTCGCAGGCTCGGACGACGGCAGTCCCCCAGCTCGCGGTCCCGGCGGAGCCGCCCGCGACGGACGCCCTCGGGAACGTGCTGTCGCCGATCTCGACGTTGATGTTTCCGAGGTCCTCCTTGAGCGTCTCCGCGGCGATCAGTGCCAGGGCGGTACGGGCGCCGGTTCCGATGTCGGCGGCGGCGATCCGGACGGTGAACGTCCCGTCGGACTCCGCGCGTGCCAAGGCCTGGTTGGGCATCTGGTAGGCGGGATAGGTGGACGACGCCACGCCCATGCCGACGAGCTTGCGCCCCTCCCAGCGGATACCGGGTACTGGGTTGCGGGCCGCCCATCCGAAGCGCTCCGCGCCTTCCCTGAGGCAGGCGACCAGGTTGCGCGAGCTGAACGGCAGGCCGCTCTCCGGGTCGCGGTCGGTGTCGTTGCGGATGCGGAACTCGATGGGGTCGATGCCCGCGGCGACGGCGAGTTCGTCCATCGCCGATTCGAGTGCGTACACGCCGGGTGTCTCGCCTGGGGCACGCATCCAGGAGGGTGATGGCACGTCCAAGGCCACCACACGGTGAGACGTACGCCGGTGTGCGGCCTGATAGAGGATGCGGGTCGGTGTCGTGGTCTGCTCGGCGAACTCTTTGACGGTGGACGTCTGCTCGGAGGCCTCGTGCAGGATCGCGTTCAGCCGTCCGTCCGGGTCGGCGCCGAGCCTGATGCGCTGGATGGTCGGAGTCCGGTAGCCGGTGGTGGCGAACATCTGCTGGCGCGGTACGGCGAACTTGACCGGACGCCCTGCGGCGCGCGCGGCCATCGCCGCGATGACGGCGTTCGGCCTGGGCAGCCCCTTGGAACCGAACCCGCCGCCGACGTGCGGCGACACGACATGCACCTGGGTCGGGTCAAGACCGAACACCTTGGCCAGCGTGGCTTGGACAGCCGATGCGCCCTGGTTCGAGTCGTAGAGCGTGAGGGTTCCGTCCTCGTTCCACTGGGCGATCGTGGTGTGCGGTTCCATCGGGTTGTTGTGCTCGGCAGGAGTCGTGTACGTGACGTCCACTTGCACCGCCGAGTCCCTGAAGGCGTCCTCGGGTTCGCCCTGCTCGGTGTCCGCGGGGAAGACGGGATTCACCCTGTCGGGCTTGTAGAGGCCCGGATGGTCGGCGCGGAGCCTGACATCCGGCGCCTCTTCCGAGTACTCGACGTGGAGGAGCCGGGCCGCTTCCCGGGCGGTCTCCAGCGTCTCGCCGACCACGGCCGCGATGAACTGGCCGCGGTAGGAGACCGTCCGCGACTGGAACACGGCCAGCTCGCCGTCTGAGACGTCGCTCAGCTCGGGGGCGTTCTCGCAGGACAGGACGGCGAGCACCCCCGGGAGCCTCAGCGCGGCCTCGGTGTCGACCGCCGTTATCCGGCCTTTCCCCACGCTCGCCTGGACCGCGGCGACATACGCGACGTTCTCCACTGGATACTCGAACGCGTACCGCGCCGCCCCGGTGACCTTCTCGCGGCTCTCCAGCCGGTCGGTCATGACCCCTCCCCCAGCTCGGTGAGCGTCTGGACGATCAGGTTGCGCGCCAGCGGCACCTTGTAGGCGTTGTCGCGCAGCGGTTCCGCCGCTTCCAGTTCGGCTTCGGCGGCGCGCAGGAACGACTCTCGTGTCGCCTGGGCGCCGCGGAGGATCTCTTCTGCGCGCCACGCCCGCCACGGCTTGTGGGCTACGCCGCCTAGGGCCAGCCTCACGTCTCGTACCTGGCCGGCGTCCACGTCTAGGGCCGCCGCAATGGAGACCAGCGCGAAGGCGAACGACGCGCGTTCCCTGACCTTTCGGTAGCGCGACGGCACGCCCAGCGGAGGAACCTCTACGGCGGTGATGAGGTCGCCTGGTTCCAGCGTGGTGTCGCGTTGTGGCTCGTTGTCGGGCAGCCTGTAGAAATCCTCAATGGGGATCGTTCTCTCGCCACCGCGCCCCTGGATCCGTATGGACGCGCCAAGGGCCGCCAGGGCAACCGCCATGTCGGACGGGTGCGTCGCCACGCACGCCTCCGAATGACCCAGGATCGCCAGGTTGTGGTGCTCGCCTTCCCGTGCCGGGCACCCGCTGCCTGGGTTCCGCTTGTTGCAGGGCTTGGAGGCGTCCTGGAAGTAGGAGCAGCGTGTGCGCTGGAGCAGGTTCCCGCCGACCGTCGCGAGGTTGCGGATCTGTCCGGATGCCCCCGCGAGAACGGCCTGCGCCAGGACGGGATGCCCTTCGCGCACGGTCCGGTCTGCGGCAAGCGCACTGTTGCTTACGGCCGAGCCGACGATGAGGCTTCCGTCCGGGCGCAGTTCGATCTGGTCGTACGGGAGGTGCGCGACATCCACGAGCCTGGACGGCTCCTCCACTCCGAGCCGCATCAGGTCCACAAGGTTGGTACCGCCACCAAGATAGACGGCTCCGTCGTTGTGCCTCTGTAGGGCGTCTTCGGCGCTTGTGGCGCGCTCGTAGGCGAAGGGCCTCATGCTTCCGCCGCCTCCTTGCGCTGCGAAGCCTGCCTCAGGGCCGCGACGATGCCGACGTAGGCGCCGCACCGGCACAGGTTGCCGCTCATACGCTCACGGATCTCGTCGTCGTCCAGCGCCGGTTCGGAGCCAAGGTCGTCGGTCACCGCACTGGGCCAGCCGCGTTCGGCCTCGTCCAGTACTCCCGTCGCAGAGCAGAGCTGGCCTGGAGTGCAATAGCCGCACTGGAAGGCATCGTTCTCGATGAACGCCTCTTGTACGGGACTGAGCCGTCCGTTCTGCGCCAGCCCTTCGACCGTGACGATCTCCGCGCCGTCATGGGCGACGGCCAGCGCCAGGCACGCGTTGGCGCGGCGTCCGTCGACCAGGATGGTGCAGGCCCCGCACTGGCCGTGGTCGCACCCCTTCTTCGAACCCGTCAGCCCTAGATCCTCACGCAGAACGTCCAGCAGAGACGCGCGTGTGTCGACGTTGAGCCGGTGCTCTGTACCGTTCACGAGCAGGGTGATACCGGCGTGTACCGGAGTGGCTTCGCTGTCCATGCCCGGGTGCCTACCCCGGATCTGCCGTCGGTCACAAGACGTCGACGGCCGCGTCCACGGCGCTCCGGACGTCGCCGTCCGGCGGATACAGCAGTGAACGACCGGCCACGAGCCCCATCACGCCCGGGATGCGCATCGCGCGCCGCCAGCCGTCCAGCACGGCGCGCGTGTCGCCGGCGACCTCACCGCCGAGCAGCAGGGCGGGAAGCGTCGTCGCCGCCACGACACGTTCCATCTGCGCAACGACCGGGATCTTCAGCCATGTGTACGCCGACGTGGTCCCCAGGCCGGACGCGACCGACACCGCGCGGATCATCCCCTCGGGCGTCAGCAGGTTCCGGACGCGGCCGTTGATCCGGTGCGCGACGAACGGCTCCACCATCGCCATCAGCCGGTGCCGTGCGAGCCCCGACACCGCCCGCGCACAGCCCTCCAGCGTCCGGGCGGTCGCCGGATCGGCGTCCTCGATCCGCAGCAGCATCTTGCCGCCGTCCAGCCGCGCGGCGGCGATCGCGTCGGCGTCGTAGGCGGTGAACCGGTCGTCGATCTCGAAGGACGTCCCGGCGAGGCCGCCCCGGTTCATCGAGCCGATCGCGAGCCGGCCGTCCAGGACGCCGAGCAGCATCAGGTCTTCCAGGACGTCGGGGGTGCCGAGGACGCCGTCGACCCCGGGCCGGTCGAGGGCGACGCAGAGCCGGTCGAGCAGTTCGCTCCGGTCGGCCATCGCCACCGGGTCGTCGCCGACGCTCACCGCGCCGCGCGCCGGATGGTCCGCCGCAATGACCAGCAGCCGGCCGGACGCGCCCACCGGACGCTCGCGGCGCTCGCGTCCGGCCGCCGCCTCGGCGACCGCCTCGGGCCGCGCGGCCCGCACGCCGGTCAGTTCGCTGATGCGCACCCGCCGAGCCTCCTGACGCCCCGCCACGCCTGCCGATCAGCCGGAGTCAGAGACGATCTCCACGACCTGCCGGGCCGTCTCCGTCGGCAGCGGCGCCGGCAGCCCCTTCCATCTGCGGGAGGCGGCCACCGCGGCGGCGCCCGCCCCGCCCCCGTAGACGGCGGCGGCGACGAAGGACGCCAGCTCGGGCGGCAGCTTCTTCTCCAGCAGCAGCACGTTCATCCGGTAGGTGGCCGCCGTCGCGAGGACCCCCAGGGTCCCGGCGACGGCGCCCAGCCGGAGCGCGGGGACGCGCTGCCTGGCCTTGTCGATCATCTCCTGCTGCGCCGCCTCGGCCACCCGCCGGACGAGCGCGAGGTTCTGCTCCAGCGGGTCGCCGGCCTGCACCGGTTCACGCGACTCCGTCATGACCTCGCTTTACCCGGAGACGAAGGGTGGAATCGGGCGAGCAATGTCTCACCGTAAGTAACTTTGCATGTGCTGTAAGTTGCCGAACCGGACCCCGACAGAGAGGCCGGCCGATGCAACCGTTCGAGCTGCCCGACTTCTACGTCCCGTATCCGGCCCGGCTGAACCCGAACCTTGAGGCCGCGCGGACGCACACGATGGCGTGGGCGCGGGAGATGAGGATGCTGGACGAGGTCCGCGACCCCGGCACCCCGGACATCTGGGACGAACGCGCACTCGAAGCGATGGACTACCCCCTGCTGTGCGCCTACACGCACCCCGACTGCGACGGCCCGGAACTCGACCTCATCACCGACTGGTACGTCTGGGTGTTCTACTTCGACGACCATTTCCTGGAGGTGTTCAAGAAGCCGCATGACCAGGAGGGCGCACGGGTCTATCTCGACCGGCTGCCGCTGTTCATGGCGCTCGCCTCCCCGGAACCGGTGAACGCCGTCGAGCGGGGGCTGGCCGACCTGTGGGCCCGGACCGTCCCGGCGAGGTCGGACGCCTGGCGGCACCGTTTCGCCGTGAGCACACTGAATCTGCTGCGCGAGTCGTTGTGGGAGTTGTCCAACATCTCGGCCGGGCGCATTCCGAACCCGGTCGAGTACATCGAGATGCGGCGCAAGGTCGGCGGGGCGCCCTGGTCGGCGGACCTGGCGGAGCACGCGGCGGGCGTCGAAATCCCCGAGCGCGTGGTGGGGACACGGCCGTTGCGCGTCCTCAAGGACACCTTCTCGGACGCCGTGCACCTGCGGAACGACATCTTCTCCTACCAGCGCGAAACCGAGTCCGAGGGCGAGGTGAACAACTCCGTCCTGGTGATGGAGCACTTCCTGTCGGTGGCGCCCCAGATCGCCGCCGACACGGTGAACGATCTGCTGACCTCCCGCCTGCGCCAGTTCGAGAACACCGCCCTGACGGAACTGCCGCAGGTCTTCGAGGACCACGCGCTGGATCCGGCCGAGCGGGCGAGCGTCGCCGCCTATGTGAAGGCGCTCCAGGACTGGCAGTCCGGCGGCCACGAATGGCACCTGCGCTCCAGCCGGTACATGAACAAGAAGTCCCTCGGCATGTCCGCCGCCCGCATCCCGGCGCTGCTGAGGTCGGCGCGGATCAGCCTCCCCCATGTGCCGTTCCAGAAAGTGGGGCCTACCCCGCTGCCCGAATTCGACGTCCCCTACCCGCCCCGGGTGAACCCGCACCGCGAACGCGCCGGGCGGAACGTCATCGCCTGGGCGCGCGAGATGGGCATGTTCGACCCTCATCCCCGCCTGCCCGTCCCGATCTGGAACGCGGAGCGGCTCACCGGCATGGCGTTGGAGATCTGCGCCGCCGCCCTGTCTCCCGACGCCGACCCCGAGGCTCTCGACCTCGCGACCCAGTGGCTGGCCGTCGGAACCTACGGCGACGACTTCTTTCCCGCCGTCTTCAACCGCGACCGCGACATGGCGGGCGCGAAACTCTTCAATGCCCGCGTCCCCGGCTTCCTGCCCCTCGGGTGCGGCGCCACCCCGCCGCCGGAGAGCGCCTTCGAAAAGGGCCTCGCCGACCTGTGGCGGCGCACCGCCGCTCCGATGTCCGGCCGCGGCCGCCGTGAGTTCCGCGCGACCGTCGAGCGCATGGTGGAAAGCTGGCTGTGGGAGCTGAACAACCATCTGCAGGCGCGCATCCCCGACCCCGTCGACTACATCGAGATGCGGCGGCACACGTTCGGGTCCGAGATGACGATGAAACTCTCCCGCATCGGGCACGAGCACGAGATCCCCGAGCACGTCTTCGAAACCCGCACCCTCCGCGAGATCGCCGTCTCCGCGATGGACGTCGGCTGCCTGCTGAACGACTGCTTCTCCTACCAGAAGGAGATCGAGTACGAGGGCGAGCTGAACAACGGCGTCCTCGCCGTCGAGAACTTCTTCGGCTGCGGGCGCGACGAGGCGCTGCCCATCGTCAACGACCTCATCACCTCACGCCGGCGCCAGTTCGAGCACCTGGCCTCCGCCGAACTCCCGGCCCTGTGCGACGAACTCGGCCTGGACGCCACCGCCCGCACCGCCCTGTCCGACCATGTCGAGGAACTGCGCGACTGGATGGCCGGGATCCTCACATGGCACCGCGAGTCCGATCGCTACGACGCACGGGAGACCGCTCCGCGACCACCCGCGCCCTCGGGGCTCGGCATGTCCGCGTTCCACCTGTTCACGCGGTCGGGTCGCTGACCTTCCGCCGCCGCGTTCCCAACTGATCATCGACATGCGGAGAAAGGGCGAAATGCCGGCCCGCATGCGGACATGTGTCCTGCGTATGGTCAATTCGCCGCGCCCAGGGGCGCGCGACGAGAGGAGCGGGCTTGCCATCCTCCTTGCAGGACTCCCATCCGCCCGATGACGGGCGGCGGCGTTTCGAGGCGGTCTACACGGCCCATCGCGCCCGGATCCTCGGGTACGCGCTGCGCCGCACAGCCGATCCGCAGGACGCCGCCGACGTCCTGGCCGAGACGTTCCTGACCGCCTGGCGGCGGCTGGACGACGTCCCGCCCGGCGATCAGGCCCGGCTGTGGCTGTACGGGGTGGCCCGCCGCGTCCTGGCGAACCACCACCGCGGCGAGCGCCGCCGGTCCGCGCTGGCCGCCGATCTGGCCGGGCAGTTGCGGATCGATCTCGCCGCGCACCGTGTGCCCCGGCCGGAGGGGGAACCGGCCGCGATCGCGGCGGCCTTCGGTGAGCTGTCCGAGGGCGACCGGGAGCTGCTGTCCCTGGTCGGCTGGGAGGGGCTGGACCACGGCGAGATCGCCGCCGTGCTGGGCTGCTCGCGCAACGCGGTGCGGATCAGGCTGCACCGGGCCCGGCGCCGGTTCGCTCGCGGACTCGACCGCCACGGCGCCCACGACCCGCGCACCCACGCAATGTCCGCAGCGGTCATCAACGGAGAACGCGCATGAACCACGACATCGACACGCTCATCGGCCGTATCACCCCCGTCACCGACGCCCGTGCCGCCGAACTGCTCACCGACGACGCCGCCGACGACCTCGCCAGGCGGATCACCACCGCGACGGCCGGGAGCGACGAACCCGCCGCCGTCCCGGCCCGGGGCCGGCGCAAGCTGACCATCGGGCTGCCGCTGCTCGCCACGGGGGTGGCCGCCGCGGCGGTCGCCGTCGCGCTGGTCACGCAGTCCGGGGACCCGGGGGCCCCCGGGCGGTCCACGCCGACCCAGGCCACGCACGGCCCGAATTTCCAGCTGGCCTCCGCGCTCAGCTTCACCCGCAAGGGCCGCTACCTCGACGTGCGGATTCGCGACCCTTACGCCGACCCCAAGCGTTACAAGGAGGAGTTCGCCAAGCACGGTTTGAACGTCGGCCTGAGTCTGGTGCCCGTCTCGCCCTCGATCGTGGGGACCGTCGTGATGGAGGACACCAGCGAGGGCACTCGCCCGGACGACATCCGCGACATCCGCATCAAGGGCGCCTGCAAGGTCCCCAGCGGCGGGAACGACTGCACGGTGGGTGTGCGGGTCCGGATCGGCTACAAGGGCAGCGCCGCCATCGTCTTCGGCCGCGCGGCACGCCGCGGTGAGAAGTACACGAGCACCGCCCAGGCGGAAGCGCCCGGAGAGGCCATGCACGGGATGGTGTACCGCAAGCAGCGCCTGTCGAAGGTGCTGGCAGCGCTGAAGAAGCGGAACGTCACCGTGCCCGAGTACCGGGTCGAAGTGGGCGACCAAACCCAGGCCCGCTACCCGGGTCAGGTGCCTGGGGACTGGTACGTCCATGACGCCGTCCCATGGGCGGACGGTCAGGTGCTGCTCTTCGTCGGTCCCAAGCCCACCGCGGAACAGGGACAGCCAGCGGGGACGCCGGGAGCCCCGGTCCCGTCGAGCCCTCCGGCGGAGCCCAGCGCGCCCCCCACGAGCTGACCGCGCCGACCGCCGCACCCACGGCCCGCCCCGCTCGCGCGGCGGCGGGCCTCGGCGCTCCTGACCACCGCCAGGCCGTCAGGACGGCAGTGAGTCGCGGGCGGTCATCAGGGCGAAGCCCAGGAGGTTCAGGCCGCGCCAGGCGGTCACGTCTTCGGCGCGGGGATCGTCGGCGGTCAGGCCGATGCCCCAGACCCGGTCCAGGGGGCTCGCCTCCACGAGAATGCGGTCGCGGGTGCCCAGCAGGTAGTCGCGAAGATCTTTGTTCTGGGCGAACTTGGCCTCGTTGCCTCTTGTGACGATCGCCGCGCGATTGTCCTGCCAGATCCGCTCGTCGAAGTCACGGACGCGGCGGCCAAGATCTTTGGCGCGGCGGGGATGGGCGGCGGCGACGATGGCCGCGGCCGTTTCCTCGTCGCCGAAGAGACGGGCCTTTTCGGCCATCATGTAGTGCTCCGCGGTCGCGTAGACGGTGCCTTCCACGGTGAAGGGGGACGGCCACCACTGGCTGAGGTAGCCGCGGCCCGGGGTCTGGTGCCCCCAGAAGAACAGGAACTTCAGGCGGGTGCCCTGGTTCTGGAGGCGGGTCAGCTCGGCTACGTCCATGCAGAGAGGGTGCCAGGCGCGGGGTGGCGCAGACCACTGGGTTCACCGGAATGATTGATCGTTTCGCGGGGTTGAAAACGGATGTCGCGGGCCGGGTGAGGGCTCGCGGTCTAGACCATTTTGCGAAACCGGGTGGGTCGTCGGGACCATCTTCTGATTCGGCCCGGCCCGAACAGGAGGACGGCAGTAACAATGGACAATGCTCTGGCGAACCCTCGTCGCACCAAGATCGTCGTGTGGCCCGAGCGGCGGCCGGCGGATTCGGACTCCGAGCGTCCCGCGGAGCCCGAGGCGACCGAGCACGAACTCGCCGCGCGCTGACGATAGATCAGGGCCCGTCCGGATCTCCGGGCGGGTTCTTCGTCTCTAGAGGACGTTGACCGCCAGGTCGCGGACGGTCTTCTCGTCCACTTCCACGCCCAGGCCCGGGCCGTCCGGAACATGGGCGGTGCCCTTGGAGACCTGGACGGTCGGGCCCGCGTACGGGGACTCGATGAACTGGCGGCCGTTCAGGTCGACCGGCGTGCCGAGACCGTAGGCGGCGAAAAGGTGCAGGGACGCGGCCAGGCCCAGGTCGGAGTCGGTGAGGCCCGAGCCCATCAGCGGGACGCCGCAGTCCTCGGCGAGTGAGCAGAGCCGCCGGGAGAGCGTCAGGCCGCCGGTGCGCTGGACCTTCGCGATCGCGATGTCGACCGCTTCCAGCCGGACGAACGTGGCCAGGTCGGACGGGTGGCGGAGGCTCTCGTCCAGTGCGACGGGGATCGGGCAGGTGTCGCGGAGGCGGCGCAGGCCGGCGATGTCGTTGGCCGGCAGCGGCTGCTCGAAGGCCGAGACGCCAAGGTCCTCCAGGCGGCGCGCCATCCGCAGCGCCGAATGCACCGTGTAGCCCTGGTTCGCGTCGACCCAGAGGGCCGCGTCGTCACCCGCGTGGACCCGGACGGCCTCCACCACGGCCGCGTCGTCGGCATGCAGGCCGACCTTGACCTTGAAGGCGCGGTACCCCAGGTCACGCCCCTCGGCGACGCTGTCGGCCACCTCGTCCGGGGACTGGCCCGACACGACCCAGGCGAGGTCGATCGCCTCGCGGCGGCGCTGCCCCCACATGACGCCCAGCGGAACGCCGGCGGCACGGCCCAGCAGGTCGTTGAGGGCGACGTCCACGGCCGACTTGGCGAGCGGCGCACCGATGCTGAAGCCCCGGTTGACGGCCCGGTCGAAGGCGGTCGTCACGCCGTCCAGGTCCCAGGCGGGACGGCCGATGATCGCGGGTGCGAGGTAGCGGTCGATCGTCGTGACGATGGACTCGGCGGTCTCGTACGTCCAGGCCGGGATGGGGGTCGCCTCGCCCCAGCCGTGCACGCCGTCGGCGCCGACCCTGACCAGGACGCGCAGGCTGGGCCGTCCGGCCACGGCGACCGAGCCGCCGGACACGCCGAACGACCGCCGCGTCGGCAGCGCCACGCAGAACGTCTCGACCCGTTCGATCTTCATTCGCGCCTCCGGGTGGGGCGGCGCGCCCTGCGGCGTCCTGGACGGTGGGACGGCGGGCGCGCCGCGGGTCAGTTGGGCGGGGCGGTGCTCGCGCGCAGCACGACCTCGCCGGCGACGCGCTCGATGCGGCTGCGGCGGGCCGCCGGTTCGCGCAGCGCCAGCCCCATGACGCGCTCGCCCATCACGTTCAGCGGAAGCGCGACGGTGGTCAGCGGCGGAGTCAGGTCGCGGACGATCGGGATGTCGTCGAAGCCGGCGAGCGAGATGTCGCCCGGGACGGAGACGGCGTTGTCGCGGAACGCGGCGAGGGCTCCGATCGCCATCACGTCCGTGACGGCGAACACGCAGGTCGGGCGGTTCTTTAGGCGGAGCATCCCGGTCGCCGCCGCGTAGCCGCCGTCGCGGGTGAACGGGGCCTCGACGACATGCTCTGGCGCGACCTGGACGCCCGCGTCGGCAAGGGCCTCGGTGAATCCGCCGAGGCGGTCGGAGACGGTTGTCAGCTCGCGCGGGCCGCTCAGCACGCCGAAGGAGCGGTGGCCGAGGTCGAGCAGCGCGCGGGCGAGGGCGGCGGCGCCCTCCCGGTTCTGCGGCAGGACGGCGTCCACCTTGAGGCTGCGGTGCCGGCTGAGGACGGCGACGCGGCCGCCGGTGCGCTGGTAGGGGTCCAGCTCGGCGGCCATCGAGCGCTCCCAGTCGCGGTCCTCGAAGCCGGAGCCGATGAGCAGGATCGCGCGGGCCCGCTGGGCGCGCAGCATCGCCACGTACTCGATCTCGCGGGACGGGTCGCGGAACGTGCTGGCGAGCATCACGAGCATCCCGTGCTCGGCGGCGGTGCGCATCACGCCGCGGGCGACGGCGGCGAAGTAGGGGTCGCTCACGTCGTGGCAGATCACCCCGACGGACTTGCTGGACGAGCTGGCCAGCGCCTGCGCGTGCGCGTTCGGCGTGTAGCTGAGCTCGGCCGCCGCGGCGAGGACGCGTTCCCGCAGGTCGGCGCGGACCTGCGTGGTCCCGTTCAGGACGCGGGACGCGGTGGCGAGCGAGACGCCGGCCTCCCGCGCGACGTCCTGCAGGGTCACGTACGCCCGGTCGCCGGCGCGCTCCTCCTCGGCCGCTTCCGTCATCACCGCCCCCTAGGTCGACGCGGGTCAGCGCGGCGGGTTCCTGGCGAAGACCCTCTTGACCGCACCGTGCGCCGCTTCTTACGGTACATCAGAAAGCGCTTTCTGAACGCGCTTTCACAGGCACCCGTCCCGGAGGAACCCATGGTGAGTCAGGGCACGACGACCGCGACGCCCAAGGCGGACGCGGCGGGCGTCGTCGAACGCGGCCGGCCCGGCGCGGGCGAGCGGATCCGCGACGGCCTGGAACGGTCGTGGCGGCCCGTCGCGCTGCTGCTGGCCTGCTTCGCCGCCTGGTGGGCGGTCAGCGCGTTCAAGCTGGTCGAGGCGTACCTCGTCCCCTCGCCGGGCGCGACACTGCGCGTGATGGCCGACAAGTGGGGCTACATCTGGCACCACACCTGGGTCACCACGTACGAGACCCTGATCGGCTTCGCGCTCGCGGTGCTCATCGGGGTCGCCGCCGCGGTGATCATGGTGTACTCGACCACGGTCGAGCGCACCCTCTACCCGATCCTGCTGTTCGCGCAGGTCGTCCCGAAGATCGCGATCGCCCCGCTGTTCGTCGTCTGGCTCGGCTTCGGCATCGGTCCCAAGATCGTCGTGGCGGTGCTGATCGCGTTCTTCCCGGTGGTGATCTCGATGGTCGCGGGGCTCAAGGCGGTGGACCCGGAGATGCTCCAGCTGTCCGCCACGATGGGCGCGGGCCCGATGGCCACGTTCGTCAAGATCCGGCTGCCGGCCTCGCTGCCGCACCTGTTCTCCGGCCTGAAGGTCGCGGTCACGCTCGCCGTCACCGGCGCCGTCGTCGGCGAGTTCGTCGGCGCGAACGAAGGGCTCGGCTACGTGATCCTGCAGGCCAACGGCAACATCGACACCCCGATGCTGTTCGCCGGGCTGCTCGTCATGTCCGCCATCGGCGTCGTGATGTTCGTGATCGTCGAAGTCGCGGAGAAACTGCTGCTCCCGTGGCACGCCAGCCGCCGCGGCGATGCGGTCACGACCACCTACTGAACCCGCCTCACAGAACGTCCGCCCGGAATCCGCCGGGCAGACCGTCCGACACACCAACGGCCGAGAACAACCCACCCCTTTACGGAGGGCCGTCCGAATGAAACTCCGCACTCTCGCCATCGCCGCACTGGTTCCGGTCGTGGCGCTCGCCGGCGCCGCCTGCGGCGGGGACTCCGACGAGACCACCAGCGCTTCGGGCAAGAAGCTGACCAAGGTCACGCTGACCCTGAACTGGTACCCCTACGGAGAGCACGCGCCGTTCTACTACGGCAAGAAGAAGGGCATCTACGAGAAGCACGGCATCGACCTGGAGATCAAGGCGGGGCAGGGCTCGCAGAAGACCGTCCAGGCCGCCGGCGCCGGGCAGACGGACTTCGGCTGGGCCGACACGCCCGCGCTGCTGTCCGCCGTCGACAAGGGGCTGCCGGTCAAGAGCGTCGGGGTCTTCCTGCAGACCACGCCCGCGTCGGTGCAGTCGTTCGCCTCGGCCGGGATCAAGAAGCCGGCCGACCTGAAGGGCAAGAAGATCGCCGGGACGGCCGGGGACGCGCTGGCGCGCACCTTCCCGGTGTTCCTGAAGAAGAACGGGCTGAGCGAGAGCGACGTCCCGGTCCAGAACACCGACCCGGCCGGGAAGATGGCCGCGGTGCTGTCCGGCAAGACCGCCGGGCTGATGGGCTTCGCGAACGACCAGGGCCCGACGATGGCCGACAAGTCCGGCAAGGAGATCTCGTACCTGCGGTACTCCGACTTCGGGCTGAACTTCTACTCCAACGGCCTGATCGTCGGCGAGCGGAAGCTGAAGAGCGACGCCGACGTCGTCAAGAAGATGGTCGCGGCCACGAGCGAGTCGTGGACGGCGGCGGAGGGCGACCAGGCGGGCGCCGTCGCGAGCATGGCCGGCGCGTCCGAGCAGCTCCCGCCGAGCAAGGTCCTCGCCGAGCAGTTCAAGACCACGCTGACGCTGCTGCACACCCCCGCGACGCAGGGCAAGGCGCCCGGGGTCAACACCGAGGACGACTGGAAGACCACGATCGCCACCTTCCAGCAGGCCGGGGTCATCGGGAAGGCGCAGGCGCCGTCGGAGTACTGGCAGGCGTCGGCCGCGCCGCAGGCATGACGGGACGAGCGATGAGGACCATGAGCGAGTCAGCCACCGGAACGGACGAGACCGAGCGGGAGACCGCCGTCAGCCTCGACGGCGTCGCCGTCCGGTTCCGCACCCGCAAGCGCGACGTGACGGCCCTGCGCGAGGTCTCTCTGGACGTCCCGATGGGCGAGTTCGTCGCGATCGTCGGGCCGTCCGGCTGCGGCAAGTCCACGATGCTCAAGCTGGTCGCGGGGCTGCTCAAGCCCTCGTCCGGGAGCGTCCGGCTCCGCGGCGACGACGTCGCCGGCCCGCGCCACGACATCGGGTACGTGTTCCAGCGGGCCGCGCTGCTGGAGTGGCGCAGCGCCCGCAAGAACATCCTGCTCCAGGCGGAGATGCGCAAGATGCCGTCCGAGCAGGCCCGGAAGCGGACCGCCCAGCTGATCGAGATGACCGGCCTGACCGGGTTCGAGGACGCGCTGCCGCACGAGCTGTCCGGCGGGATGCAGCAGCGGGTCGCGCTGTGCCGGGCGCTGCTGCACGAGCCGCCCGTCCTGCTGATGGACGAGCCGTTCGGCGCCCTCGACGCGCTCACCCGGGAGCAGCTCAACATCGAGATGAACCGGATCTGGAGGGAGACCGGGACGACCGTCCTGCTGGTCACGCACTCGATCGCGGAGGCGGCGTACCTGGCGAACCGGGTCGTGGTCATGACCGACCGGCCCGGCTCGATCGCCGAGATCATCGACGTCGACCTGCCGGCCGAGCGCGACTACGCGGCCACCATGGCGCAGCCCGAGTTCGCCCGTGTCACGAGCCGTGTCCGGGGGCTCCTCGGCACGGGTGCGGCAGCGGACTGACCGGCGGCCCCCCAGCGGGCCCGAAAGAAGGCGACCGGCCGGCCCTCCGGGGCCGGGGGTCGCCCCTGAGAGCAACACGCCGACGAACGAATAAACGACAGGCTAGGAAGGAACGGGATGGCACGCAGGTCCATCGGGATCGTCATGAACGGCGTCACCGGCCGCATGGGGTATCGCCAGCATCTCCTCCGCTCGATCCTCGCGATCAGGGAGCAGGGCGGCGTCCGAACGGCCGACGGCACCGTGCTGTGGCCGGAGCCCGTGCTCGTCGGGCGCAGCGAGGCCAAGCTGCGCGACCTCGCGGAGCGGCACGGGCTGACCGCCTGGACGACCGACCTGGCCGAGGCGCTGGCGCGTCCGGAGATCGAGGTGTATTTCGACGCGCAGGTCACCGGCGCGCGGGCCGACGCGATCCGCGCGGCCGTCGCGGCGGGCAAGCACATCTACACCGAGAAGCCGCTCGCCGAGGACCTTGAGGGCGCGCTGTCCCTGGCGCGGCTCGCGGACGAGGCGGGCGTGAAGCACGGCGTCGTCCAGGACAAGCTGTTCCTGCCGGGTCTGCTGAAGCTGAAACGCCTGGTGGACGGCGGCTTCTTCGGCCGGATCCTGTCCGTGCGCGGCGAGTTCGGCTACTGGGTGTTCGAGGGCGGCTGGCAGGACGCGCAGCGTCCGAGCTGGAACTACCGGGCCGAGGACGGCGGCGGGATCATCCTCGACATGTTCTGCCACTGGCGGTACGTGCTGGACGGGGTGATCGCGCCGGTGCGGTCCGTCCAGGCGCTCGGGGCGACCCACATCCCCGAGCGGGTGGACGAGGACGGCAAGCCGTACGAGGCGACCGCCGACGACGCCGCGTACGGGATCTTCGAGCTGGACGGCGGGATCGTCGCGCAGGTCAACTCGTCCTGGGCGACACGGGTTTTCCGCGACGAGCTGGTCGAGTTCCAGGTAGACGGGACGGAGGGCTCGGCGGTCGCCGGGCTGCGGCGCTGCCGCGTCCAGCACCGGTCGATGACGCCGAAGCCGGTGTGGAACCCCGATCTGCCCGCCACCGAGGACTTCCGCTCGCAGTGGCAGGAGATCCCGGACAACGTCGAGTTCGACAACGGGTTCAAGGCGCAGTGGGAGATGTTCCTGCGGCACGTGGCCGACGACGGCCCGTTCCCCTGGGACTTCTACGCCGGCGCGCGCGGCGTGCAGCTCGCCGAACTGGGGCTGCGGGCCTGGCGCGAAGGGCGCCGCCTGGAGGTTCCGGAGCTGTGAAGATAGATCTCCCCGGGTCGCTCGCCCCCTACACGATGGGCGAGCCGCGCACCTACGAGCCGCCCCCCGGGCCCAGCTCGTCGCGGGTCGCGTACGCGGCCGCGCATGTGGTGCCCGGCGGCGACTCGCTCGACTGGGACACGACGCTGGCGTTCCGCCGCCATCTGTGGTCGTACGGGCTGGGCGTCGCGGAGGCGATGGACACCGCGCAGCGCGGCATGGGCCTGGACTGGACGACGACCCGCGAGCTCATCGTGCGGAGCGGTCAGGAAGCGCTTTCAGAAGGCGGCCGGATCGTCTGCGGCGCGGGCACCGACCAGCTGCCCGCCGGGCCCGCGTCGCTGGACGCCATCGTCGCCGCGTACGAGGAGCAGCTCGCCGTCATCGCGTCGGTCTCCGCGGTTCCGGTCCTGATGGCCAGCCGCCATCTGGCCGCCGCCGCGCGGGGCCCGGACGACTACGCCGCCGTGTACGGGAGGCTGCTGGCGCAGGTCGAGCGGCCCGCCGTCCTGCACTGGCTCGGCCCGATGTTCGACCCCGCATTGGAGGGCTACTGGGGCTCACCCGACATTGACGCCGCGGCCGACGCGCTTCTCGCCCTGATCGGCGAGCACGCGTCCCGGATCGACGGAGTCAAGATCTCGCTGCTGGACGCGGGGCGGGAGATCGCCTTCCGCCGCCGGCTGCCGTCCGGCGTCCGGCTCTACACCGGGGACGACTTCAACTACCCGGAGCTGATCCAGGGCGATTCCGAGGGGTACAGCGACGCGCTGCTCGGCATCTTCGACCCGATCGCACCCGCGGCCGCCGCGGCCCTGCGGGCGCTGGACGGCGGCGCCACCGCGTCCTACGAAGAGATATTCGCCCCGACCGTGCCACTGGCCCGCCATCTCTTCGAGACCCCGACCTACTACTACAAGACGGGTGTGGTGTTCCTGGCCTGGCTGACCGGCCACCAGCGGCATTTCCGCATGGTCGGCGGGCTGGAGACCGCACGTTCCGTGCCGCACATGGTCCGCCTCTTCCAGCTCGCCGACGCCGCCGGCCTCTTCCCCGACCCCGGCCTGGCGGCGGACCGGATGCGCGCGTGGCTGACCGTCCAGGGAGCCGCCTGATGAGATTCAGCCTGAACCAGTGGACGACCCGGTACTGGCCGCTGCCCGACCTTGCCGCGGGCTGTGCGTCGTCCGGCGTGACGGGTGTCGGCCTCTGGCGCGAGCCCGTCGCCGAGTACGGCTTGGCGCGCACCGGGAAGCTCATGCGCGACCACGGCCTGACCGTCACGTCCCTGTGCAGGGGCGGCTTCTTCCAGGAGCCGGACGCGCTGGAGAACAACCGCCGCGCCATCGAGGAAGCCGCCGAACTGGGCACGGGCGTCCTCTGCCTGGTGAGCGGCGGGCTGCCGGACGGATCCCGCGACCTGGACGGCGCGCGGGCGCGTGTCACCGACCTCCTCGGCGAGCTCGCGCCCTACGCGGGCGAGCACGGCGTCCAGCTCGCGCTCGAACCGCTGCACCCGATGTACTGCTCGGACCGGTGCGTGGTCGCCACCCTCGGCCAGGCGCTCGACATGGCGACGCCCTTCCCGTCCTCCCAGGTCGGCGTCATGATCGACACCTATCACCTGTGGTGGGACCCGGACGTCTGGACCGGCCTCGCCCACGCGGGCGAGGAGGGCCGGCTGTCCCTGTTCCAGGTCGCCGACTGGGTGACGCCGCTGCCCGAGGGCGTCCTCACCGGGCGCGGCATGCTCGGCGACGGCTGCGTCGAGCTGCGCCGCTTCCGCGAGGCGGTCGACGCCACCGGCTACACCGGGCCGATCGAAGTGGAGATCTTCAACGACGCCGTCTGGGCCATGCCCGGCCCGGAGGCCCTCGCCCTGGCCCTGACCCGTTACGACGAGCACGTCGCGTGACGCGCCGCCACGCGCCCTCCGGCGCCGTGCCGTGACCGCCCGGACGGCGCGCCGCAGGTCCGGGTCGCCCGAGACGGGACGGACCTGGCGGGCCGCGTCGGGCGCCTGGCTCGGGATCGGGACGGCGCCGGGCGCGCTCGTCCTCGGCGCGCAGATCGGCGGGCGGCACGACGGCGCGCTGCCCGTGGTCGTCCTCGCGGTCGGCGGCGCCGTCATGGCGGCGCTGCTCGCCGCGCAGGGGCTGCTCGGCCTGCGGCCGCCGGCCGGAGAGGACGCCGGCATGACCGAGCTGGCACCCCGCTACCTGCCGCCGGTCGCCGAGCGCGCGTTCACCGCGCTGCTCGCGGTCGCGATGGTCGGCTGGTTCGGGTTCAACGTCGGCCTCGGCGGGGCGGCCGCCGCGGCGCTCGGCGGCGTCCCGGACGCGGCCGGCGTCGCGGTGCTGACCGTCCCGCTGGTCGCGGTGCTGGTCGCGGGCGGCGGACGGTGGAACGCGGTCGCGGTCGTCACCACTCTCACCGCGATCGCGCTGATCGGCATCGTCGCGGTGCGGCTCGCGCCGCCCGCGGCGCCGGTGACGTTCTCCAGGGACGGCCCGCCCGGCGTCCTGGTCGCCGACCTCGCCGGGTACGTCGGGTACGTGTCGGTGTTCTCGGTGCGGGCCCCCGACTTCACGGTCGGCCTGCGGGGACGCGGCGACCTCGCGGCCTGCGTCGCGCTCCTCGTCTGCCCGGCGCTCGGCGCCTCCGTCGTCGGCGCCGGGGTCGCGGCGGCCAGCGGATCCACCGACGTCGTCGCGGTGCTGGCGGGCCCGGACGGCCTGCCGGCCGCGAACCTGTTCGTCGCCGCCTCGGTCATCGCTCCGACCTTGGCCGCCGTCCATTCCGGCACCCTCGCGGTCCGCCGTTTCCTGCCCGGAGTGAGCACGTCCGGTGTGGCGGGTGAGGCCGGTACGGGGACTCCGGGTCGCGTCGCAGCAGGCGGCGGTGCGCGGTTCCGGCGGCCGCGGATCGACCGGCGGCAGGCCGTCGCCGTTCTGGCGATCTCGGTGCCGGGGGCGGTGCTCGCCGCCCTGCGGATCGACCGCATGCTGCTTGAGTGGCTGACCGTCCTGGCGGCGGCGCTGCCGGCGCTCGTGCCGCCGATGGCGGCGGAGGCGGCGCGGCGGCGGCGCGGCCGTCCGGGGCGGCCCGTGGCGACGTGGATCTGGGCGCCCGGCGCCGCCGTGGCCGTGGCGCTGACCTTGGCCGGGCACACGGCCGCGGCGCTCATCGGCCTGGTCGTCTCGGTGGCCGGGACGCTCGTCCGCGCGTGGGCGCTCCGGATGCGGACGTGACGCGATGTCCACATGTGGCGGGACCAAATTCGTTCTTGACGTGGGGCGGAGGCGGTCGTAGTTTCGGGAAAGCGCTTCCAGAAAGCGCTTTCCAGCCACCACTACCCCCACCCTTGGACGGCCGGAATGCGAAGAAACCTCAAATGGTGTCTCCTCACGATCGCGGCGCTGCTGCTGCCGCTGCTCGCCGTACCGCCGGCGGCGCAGGCGCGGGACGACGCGCCGATCCTCGACCCGATCCCCGACGACCCCGCCCCCTCCGGCCTCGGCCTCGTGCTGCAGGAGGTCGCGCAGCTTCCGAAGTCGACGCCGACCGGAACCCCGACCGACCCGCGGCTGCTGCGGTGGAACCGCATCAACTACGTCGGTGAGGTCCCCGACCGCTCGGGCCGCCTCTACGTGCCCGACCTGAACGGCAAGCTGTACCTGCTCGACAAGAAGACCCGCAAGCAGCACGTCTACCTCGACGTCGGCGCCACCTTCGCGCCCGACTTCTTCTCCCAGGCCGGGCTCGGACAGGGCTTCGGATTCGTCGCGTTCCATCCCGACTACGCGAAGAACGGAAAGTTCTACACCGCGCACGTCGAGGCGGGGAACGCGCTCACGACGAAGACGCCCGACCTCACGCCGCAGCCGAAGACCGCCTACCACGGCGTCATCGACGAGTGGACGGCGTCCGACCCGAAGTCGAACACCTTCTCCGGCACGCACCGGGAACTCCTGCGCATCGGGTTCGCCGGGCGGATCCACAACCTGCAGCAGATCGACTTCAACCCCAACGCCCGTCCCGGCGACGCCGACTACGGCAAGCTCTACATGTCGGTCGGCGACGGCGGCAACGGCAACGTCGGCGACAACGGCGGCGACCCGCAGAACCTCGGCGTCCCGCAGGGCAAGGTCCTGCGGATCGACCCGGCCGGGAACAACAGCGCCAACGGCAAGTACGGCATCCCCGCCGACAACCCGTACGCCGGGCAGGCCGGCAAGGTCGGCGAGATCTTCGCCTACGGCATGCGCGACCCGCACCGGTTCAGCTGGGACACCGGCGGGACGCACCGGATGTTCCTCGCGCACATCGGCGAGCACGAGATCGAGTCGATCCACGAGCTCTACGCCGGCGCGAACATCGGGTGGAGCGAGCGGGAGGGCGCGTTCACGTTCCGCAAGGACGACCGCTGCCACCTGTACCCGCTGCCCGCGGACGACGCCAAGAACAAGTACGAGTACCCCGTCGCGGCCTACGACCACGACCCGCCCGCCGACTGGAACTGCAGCAGCGACACCGGCCACGCCATCTCCGGCGGCTACGTCTACCGGGGCGCCAAGCTGCCCGCGCTGCGCGGCAAGTACCTGTTCACCGACATCGTGGACGGCCGGCTCATGTACACCGAAGAGTCGGAGATGAAGCACGACGCGACGGGCACGAACCGCGCGCAGATCTACTCGATGACGGCGTACGACACGTCCGGCAAGCCCGTCACGATGCAGGAGCTGGCCGGCGACAAGCGCGTCGACCTGCGGTACGGGTCGGACGCGCAGGGCGAGCCGTATCTGCTCTCCAAGGCCAACGGCAAGATCTGGAAGGTCGTCGGGACGAAGCGGTTCGCGTCCTGCAAGGCGGGCCCGGTCAGGATCGGCCACGTGATGGACGGCGAGAACTGGTCGCCGGTCACCCCGTCCAAGTGGCAGTTCCCGGGTGACCAGGTCATCCTCGCCGAGGCCGGTGAGCAGCGCCCCGGGCCGCGGCGCCCGTTCGAGTACGCGGTGCTCAACAAGGGACCGGCGCTCACCTCGACGCGGATCGACGCCCAGGTACGGCTCGACACACCGGTGTCGGTCAGCAACCGGGACGTGATCGTCGTCTTCGGCTACCAGGACGACACGCACTTCTACTACGCCCATCTGTCCAGCGACAACACCATCTACCCGCACAACGGGATCTTCCTGGTGAACGGCGCGGACCGGCTGCGGATCGACCAGCAGTGGAACGCGAACCGGTCGCACGGCGCCCCGCCGTCCATCAAGGACGAGGCCTGGCACCGGGTCAGCGTGACGCGCTGCGCGGACACCGGCGAGACGGCCGTGTACGTGGACGGGGCGTCCCGCCCGGTCTTCACGACCATCGACAAGACGCTCGGCTCCGGCCGGGTGGGCTTCGGCTCGTTCGACAACATCGGCCGGCTCCGCGACCTCACGGTCCACGGAACCCCAGCGAAGTAACGGCCTCCTCCGGGCGGGCTTCGGCCCCCCGTCGCCCGCCCGGAGGGCTCCAAGGAGTCGACAGAAAAATGCTCATTCGCCGTGGCCCCGCCGCACTCGTGACCGTGCTGCTGGGTGCCTCCCTCTCCGTCGCCGCCCCGGCCCAGGCCTCGACCGGCGGCGTCTTCCCGCCCCTCAAGAAGAACCTGATCTCCTACTACGACTTCGAGCATCCCGTGCCGGGCGACCCGTCCCGGGAGGCCGACCGCGGACGGTCCGGGACCACGATCGACCTGATCAACGGCGGTGCCGCGATGCGGGTCCGCGACGGCGCGCGGCGGCACGCCATCCAGCTCAAGCAGGTGGACCCGACCGCGACCGGGAACGACGACTGGAAGGCGGGGACCTACTCCGCGACCGGCGTCCCGTCCCTGCGCGCGTTCAACGCCGCCAAGGGCGCCACCCTCATGGGCTGGTTCAAGATGACCGGGACGAACCCGAGCCCCAACACCGTCACGTCCAACCCGAACGACATGTACAACGCGATCGGGCTCTCCGGGCTGCTCACCGGTGACTCCGACGGGCACGCCGTCCGCGCCCTGCTGGAGATCATCGACGTCGGCGGCACGCTCCACGTCGTCGCGCTGGGCCGCCGCGTGGACGGATCGAGTTCCCAGACGTTCGCGGCGAACGAGGACTGGCAGAGCATCCTCCCCCAGAACACCTGGGTGCATCTCGCCGCGACGTTCGACTACGACACCGGGCAGATGGCGCTCTACAAGGACGGCGAGCCGCTCCCCGGTTTCTACACCGTGGCCGGCGACCCGTGGAAGCTCGAAGGCGCCCCCGAACCCGACCTCACGTCCGCCACGGACCCCCGCGGCATCAAGATCGGCGGCAGTTTCCCGCAGAACACCGTCGAAAGGAACCCCTGCAACTGCCGCATGGACGGCCTGATGTTCCTGGACCGCGCCATCAGCGCCAAGGAGGCGGCTATCCAGTACAAGTTCGCGAAGGGCTGACACCAGCCGCCGCTCGACCCGGCCGCCCCATGGACCAGGACGCGTTCCGGTCCATGGGGCGGCCGCGTTCATTGCCTCGATGGGCCGCACCTGACGGCGTTGCCGAGCCGGGCATACGGGGCATCATCGAAAGTGCCGGACACCGAACGGGGGCGTGATGAAGAGCCAGGAGCTGAGAAACCTGCAGGGGCCGCTCAAGGCCCGGTACCGGGACGACCCCGGCTCGGCCCTCGTGACCTTGCGCGCGTCGGGTGGTCTGGACGAGGGCATCGCGTGCTCGGTGGAGACGGGCCGCGCGCTGGCGGTGGCCGGGCTGCACCCGGCGGCCGGAGGCGACGGCACCGCCCTGTGCTCCGGTGACATGCTGCTGCAGGCACTGGTCGCCTGCGCCGGAGTAACGCTGCGCTCGGTCGCGACCGCGTTGGAGATCGACGTCCGCGGCGGCACCGTCAGGGCGGAGGGCGACCTGGACTTCCGCGGCACCCTCGCCGTGGACAAGCAGACCCCCGTGGGTTTCCGCGCGATCCGGCTGAGCTTCGACCTGGACACCGACGCCACCGACGAGGACATGGCCACGCTCCTCCGCCTGACCGAGCGCTACTGCGTGGTCCTCCAGACCCTCGCCTCCTCACCCGACCTCTCCATCACCTCCTAGCGCCGCTCCAGCCGCCCGGCCCACCGGCGGAGACCGTCGACATGGCGGCGGGTCAGGCCCTCCTCTGGACGGACGCGCACCAAGCGCAGGCCCCGGCGGTACGGGAGCGCCTGACGCCGGACCGTCAGCGGGATGACGTCGTCCACCCAGGCGAAGGGACGGCCGTCCGCGTGGCGGAGGATCGGAGCCCACTTGCGCATGCGCGGGAGTTGCAGGAGTGGCGTCCGAGGATCGCCGTCTTGCGGCTCGTAGGCGGAGATCGCCACGTGCGGAAGCGGCGGAAGGTCGAGGAGCGGGGCGATGTACTCGTTGGCGTGCTCCTCCCATGTGGTCGCCCAGACCAGGTCGTAGTGGGCCGACAGGTCGCGGAGCCATGTGCCGTGGTCCGGGTTGATCCGGACGGTGAGGCGGCCGATGGCGTGTTCGGCGAAGCCTTCCAGGGGCGCCTCAGGGTTCAGGACCCCGTCCACGTCCAGGTAGAGGAGCGGCCGGCCCTTCCGGCTGCCGGGACGCGGGGCGGTGCCTAGAGGCATGGGTGGGTCTTGTAGAGGCCGGATTCGGTGGCGGCCAGGAGGGTGCCGGTCGGGGTCAGGGCCAGGTCGTTGGCTGGGGCCGGGAGCTCGATGTGGTGGGACGGCTCGGGCGACTCAGGGTTCCAGGCCAGGAGTGCGCGGGGGTCGTCTCGGCGGACGGCGGCGACCAGGAGGCGGCCGTCCACCAGGGCGGCGGTCACGTGGTCGCAGGGGACGGGTGTCGGCAGAGTCGCCAGCCGGTCGCCGTCCAGGCCGCGGACGGTCAGCGCCGTGGACGTCGGCTCGACGACGACCAAGCCGTCCGGGGACGGGGCCAGGAGCACGCAGGTGGACGGCAGGGCGGCGATCTCCTCCCCGCGTTCCACGTCCAGGAGGCCGACCGCGGAGTCGCCTGGCAGGCCGATGAGGGGGCCGGACGCGGGCGCCGAGTGGAGGACCGAGCGGTCGATGGCGGTCCGGTGGCCGAGCCAGACGGTGAAGTCGGCCAGGCCGTCGCCGGTGAGGGCGTCCCGGACGACGACCTGGGCGTCGTTCGCGGGGCCGAAGACCGCGACGACGGCGGCGCGCCCGTGGTGGACGGCGAAGGCGAGGAGGTCGGGCTGCCCGTCCAAGGTCAGCTCGTGGCCCGTGTGCAGGTCGTGGACGTGGAGGCGGTCGCGGTACGTCCACGCGACGGTCGGCGAGCCGGCGGGGGCGCCGAACACCCACGCCGCCCGGTCGGCGGGGAAGTCGGGAAGCGGGGGGCCGAGCGGAGACCCCGCGGCCGGGTCCCATGCCCGTCCGGTGTTCGCGCCCTGGCCCGCCTGGGAGGCGAATGCCAGCGGCGGCCCCTCCGCGGTGGCGGCGACGCCGTCGAAGGACCCTTGCGCCAGCAGTTCCGCCAGCCCGCTTTCCGGCATGCGAGGGAGAGTAGGCCACCCGGCTGAGATCGTTCCACGGAGTCGCGAAAACGCGGTCGCCCCGGGACGGTCCCCCGCTCAGCCGGCGGTGACGGCGCGGAGCCGCGCGGCGACGTCCTCCGGCGGGACGTCGTTGATCCAGGCGGCCATGCCCGACTCCGAGCCGGCCAGGAACTTGATCTTGTCGGGGGCGCGCCGGACGGAGAACAGCTCCAGGTGCAGGCGGAGCAGGTCGCGGCCCTCCCCGACCGGTGCCTGGTGCCAGCCCGCGACGTACGGGAGCGGCGTGCCGTAGAGGGCGTCGCAGCGGCGCAGGAGGTCCCGGTAGAGAACGGCCAGCTCGTCGCGTTCGCCCGCGTCGAGGGCGGTGAGGTCGGGAACGTGCCGGTGCGGCATCAGGTGCACCTCGACCGGCCACCGGGCGGCGGCCGGGACGTAGGCCGTCCAGTGCTCGCCGGAGAGCACCACCCGGCTACCGGCGGCCTCCGCCTTCAGGACATCGCCGAACAGCCCGGGGCGGGCGGCGGCCATCGCGAGCATGCGCTCGGTGCGTGGGGTGACGAACGGGTAGGCGTAGATCTGGCCGTGCGGGTGGTGCAGGGTCACGCCGATCTCGACGCCCCGGTTCTCGAACACGAAGACCTGTGACACACCGGGGACGGCGGACAGGTCGGCGGTGCGGTCGGCCCACGCGTCGACGACCGTCCGGACCCGTGAGACCGGCAGCCGCGACATCGAGGCCGAGTGGTCGTCGGTGAAGCACACGACCTCGCAGCGTCCGGCGCCGCGGGCACGTTCCACGCCGTCGATCGCGGGCGGCACCGGCGGCGTGCGGACGTCGAACGACGGGAAGCGGTTCTCGAACACCGCGACGTCGTAGGAGGCGTCCGGGATCTCCGAGGCGGGACCGCCGGGGCACAGCGGGCACTGGTCGGCGGGCGGCAGGAACGTGCGCGTGTTGCGGTGCGCGGTGATCGTGACGTGGTCGCCGGTCAGCGGGTCGCGGCGCGTCTCGCACACAGGCTCGACGGGCGGCAGCCCGCGCGGATCCGGGACGGGCACCCGGCCCGCCGCCTCGTCGTAGTAAATGATCTCGCGGCCGTCCGAAAGCCGTGCGCGTGTCCGGTTCATCTCGCCCGGCAGCCTACAGCGCCGAGGCGCCTGCCTGGGTCTCGGCCTCGTGCACGGCGAGGAGGTGCCTCACCAGGGTGGTCAGCACCTCCTTGCCGGACGAGCGCTCCCGGACGTCGCAGAGGACGACCGGGGTCGAGTCGGCGAGGTCGAGCGCCTCCCGGATCTCGTCGGGCGTGTAGTCGTAGCCGTCGTCGAAGCAGTTCACCGCGATGAGGAACGGCAGCCCGCGGTTCTCGAAGTAGTCGACGGCGGGGAAGCAGTCCGCGAGCCGCCGCGTGTCCGAGAGCACCACGGCGCCGAGCGCGCCGTAGGACAGCTCGTCCCACATGAACCAGAACCGGTCCTGGCCGGGGGTGCCGAACAGGTAGAGGACGAGGCCGTCGCGGATCGTGATGCGGCCGAAGTCCATCGCGACCGTGGTGGTGGTCTTCTGCTCGACGCCCGCGGTGTCGTCGACGCCGACGCCGCGGTCGGTGAGCAGTTCCTCGGTCTGCAGCGGGCGGATCTCGCTGACGGCGCCGACGAGAGTCGTCTTGCCGACTCCGAATCCCCCGGCGATGAGGATCTTCACCGCGACCGGGGCCACGGGAACCTGTCCCGTGTGGGGGGACGACCCCCCACGCCCCCCGGCGACCCCTCCGGGTTCCGGGTTCTCAGAGGGCTTGGAGACCATGGAGCACTTCCCTCAGCAGACGTTCCTTGGAGAGCGCGCTCTCCTGTTGGGGGCGGGCGGCCGTGATGAGCCGGTGGTGCAGGAGGTCGCCGAGGAGCACCCGCACGACGACCAGGGGCAGCCGCATCCGGGCCGCGATCTCGGCGACCGGCTGCGGCTGGAGGCACATCTCCAGGATGTCCAGGTGCTCGGGGCCGATGCCGGGCGAACCCGACCGGGGCCGCGCCGTGGTCGAGACGATCGTGATCATGTCGAAGGCCTCGCCGGTCGCGGGCCTGGCCCGGCCGCGGGTGAGCGCGTACGACCGGACGATCGGCCCCGCCTCGTCATCGAGCCATTCGCTGCCAGGACCGGTCATGGTCCGTCACGATTCCTCGTTGTCGAGGGACTCGGCGCGGCCGCGCCGGGTGCCCTGCTGAATGGACGACATCATCGACCGCAGCTCCTCGGGCGACCGGCCGGCGCGCGCCGCGGGAGCGGGCGCGGGCGTCGCGGACTGGTCCTCGCGCAGTTGCGAGGCCATGTTCTCCTGCCGTGCGCGCTTCGGCAACGGGGGACGCTCCGCCCCGCCGGAGCCGCCGGGCGGGCGGCGGCGGACCTCGCGGGGCGAGCGCGGGACGCCGGGCGAGGCGGGCGGGGCGGCGGAGGGCCGCGCCGGCTGGGCCTCGGGCACGGCCGGTGCGTCGCCCCAGGGCGAGGGGGCCGGCCGCGGCGTCGGCACCGGTCCCTGCATCGGCTCCTCGAACACCGGGATCGGCCCGGTCAGCGCGTCCGGATCCTCCGGCGGCGGTGTGGACGAGGCCGCGGGCGGCGGCACGGGCGTGGGCGGAGCCATGGGCGTCGGCGGAGCCATGGGCGTGGGCGGAGGCGCGGCGGGTGACCCGAACGGGCCGGCGGGCGGCGGGGGCTGGACGAGCGGGTCCTCCGGCGGGGCCGCCGCCGCGTGCCGTCCGGACGGCAGCCGCAGCACGGAACCGCCCTGGTCGTAGCCCTGCTCAAGGCCGGGCTGCGGGGCGTGGTGGCGGGCGTCGCCGAGGACCGTGCCGACGGGGACGAGCGCGTCCTCCGCGCGGCGGGTGGTGAGGGCCGGCGGCACGTGGGGCACGTCCCCCTCGTCCGGGACGACGAGATCCTCGGGCAGCAGCACGATCGCGGTCATGCCGCCGTACGGGGAGGTCCGCAGCGTGACCTTGATGCCGTGCCGGCGCGCGAGCCGCCCGACGACGAACAGGCCGAGCTGGGCACTGTCGGACAGGTCGAACTCGGCGGCGGTGGCGAGCCGCTGGTTGGCGGCGGCGAGGCTCTGCTCGTCCATGCTGAGGCCGCGGTCCTCGACCTCCAGGGTGAAGCCGTGCGAGACGGCCTGACCCTGCACCTGGACGGTCGTGTGCGGCGGCGAGAACGCGGTGGCGTTCTCGATCAGCTCGGCGAGCAGGTGGATGACGTCCGCGACGGCGGGCCCGACGATCGCGGCGCGGGTCATCGGGGCGACGTTGACCCGGGTGTAGTCCTCGACCTCGGACGCCGCGGCGCGGGCGACGTCCACGATCGCGACCGGGCTGCGCCAGCCGCGGCCGGGCGCCTGCCCGGACAGGATGATCAGGCCCTCCGCGTGCCGGCGCATGCGGGTGGCGAGGTGGTCGACCCGGAACAGGTCCTCCAGGTCGTCCGGGGTCTCGATGCGGCGCTCCATCGAGTCCAGCAGCTTGAGCTGGCGGTGCAGCAGCGTCTGGCTGCGGCGGGCGAGGTTGACGAACACGTCGCTGACGTTGCGGCGGAGCGTGGCCTCCTCGACCGCGCTCTGGATCGCGGTGCGCCGGGCGGCGTTGAACGCGTCCCCGACCTGGTCGATCTCGCGGGTCCCGAAGGCGAGCGGCGGTGCCTCGGCCGCGACGTCCACCTCCTCGCCGTGCCGCAGCCGACGGATCACCCCGGGCAGCCGGACGTCGGCCAGGTCGATCGCCTCGCGGCGCAGCCGGCGGAGCTCGCGGATGATGGACCGGGCGACCCAGACCGCGAGGACGAGGGTGGCGACGACGGCGACCAGCCCGAGCACCCCGGAGAGGACGACGCGGGTGATGATGCCCTCGGAGATCGGCTCGGCGCGCTTCTCGGCGCCCGCGGACACCGCCAGTTCGAGGCCGCGGAGCCGGGTGAGGTTGGAGTCCGCGGTGGTCTTCCACAGGACGCCGCCGTCGGCGGCGGAGGACCGGACCAGCCGGGAGGACGCGACGAACCGGTCCTCCAGGACGCGGAACCGGCTGTATTCGGGCATCCCGACGACGCGCTGGTAGTAGTCCTGGTCGGAGGGGCGCAGCTCGGTCGCCGAGTACTGGTAGAGGCTGCGCTGGGTGCCGACGAGCTTGACGAACTGGGCGTGCTCCGTGGCCGTCATCCCGCCGGCGGCGAGCGCTCCTGCGAGCAGCGCGTCCTCCTGCGCGAGGACCTCGCGGGCGCGGGTCAGCGACGCCTCGTTGCGGGCGTCCTTGGCGACCTCGGAGTTGTCCAGCGTGGAGAGGGAGCCCTGCAGCGAGCCGACGTCGCCGAGCAGTGAGGTGTAGTCGTCGAACGCGCGCGCCCGGTCCGTCCTGCCGGTGTCGATGGAACGGCGCCGGTCGTCCAGCCCGTCCAGCTCCTTGACGATCTTGTCGGCGAGCCGCCGGGTGTTCTCCGGCGCGACGCCGCGAGCGCCCGCGTCCGCGGCGAGCCGGCGGAACAGGTCGGTCTGCCGGTCGGTGACCAGGCGGCCGGACTCCATGGAGGCGCGGTCGCCCTCCGTGCGGCTGCCGAGGTAGACCATCGACAGTCGCCGCTCGGCCTGCAGCGCGCTGCCGAGCGCGCCGGACGGGTAACCGTAGTGCTCCTGGACGGTCTTGACATGCCGGAGGTTGAGACCCTCGCCGAGCGCGATGCTCGCGGCGAACGCCCACAGCACGCCGAGCGAGACCACCGAGACGGTGACCATCAGCACGACCTTGAAGCGGATGGATCGGAATCGCGCGGCCTTGGGGGCCCGCCGGTGACCTGCGGCTGAGTCCGTGGTGCGGCCTCGATTTGGCACTGCGGCTGAACTTTCCACTCGGGACGGTCGGGCGAAACGACTGCGCGGAACGGGTCGCGCGGGCGGAACGCAGGAGAGCCTAAGACTGTACGGCGTTGCGTGTCGACAGTTTCCAGCTCATCACGTTTTGTGCGTACAGACTGCCCTAAATACCCCTACGATGCCTCACCGTGATGGTTCGTACTCCGCACGCGACAACTCCCGTCCGGCCTCCGGCCCGCCGCGGCCGGGTCCTGCTCGCCGCGGGCGCGCTGATCGCGGCGGTGTTCGCCGGCGGATGCAGCGACGGCTCCGGCGAGACGGCGGCGGTGCCCGACGTCCCGATGATGCAGGAGCTCGGTACCCCCGAGGGCCGGCTCGACCTGGTCGCCTGGGCGGGGTACGCCGAGAACGGCTCGAACGATCCGAAGGTCGACTGGGTCACGCCGTTCACCAAGGCGACCGGCTGCAAGGTGTACACGAAGGTGGCCGACACGTCCGACTCGATGGTCTCGCTCATGCAGACCGGGCGGTACGACGGCGTGTCGGCGTCCGGCGACGCCAGCCTCCGGCTCATCTACGGCGGGACGGTCGCGCCCATCAACACCGGGCTGCTCACGAGCTACGACGACATCGCCAAGTACCTGAAGAACCAGCCGTACAACTCCGTCGACGGCCAGATGTACGGCGCCCCGCACGGCTACGGCGCCAACATGCTGATGTACCGGACGGACAAGATCCCGCAACGCCCGACGTCCTGGAGCGTGGTGTGGGACAAGGACTCCCCCGCGGCCGGGCACGTCGTCGCCTACGACTCCCCCATCTACATCGCGGACGCGGCGCTGTACCTGAAGACGCACCGCCCCGACCTGAAGATCACCGACGTGTACGCGCTGGACGAGAAGCAGTTCACCGCGGCGGTCGACCTGCTGAAGCAGCAGCGCCCGAACGTCAACCAGTACTGGGCGAACTACCTGGACGAACTGCAGTCGTTCAAGAGCGGCTACAACTACGCGGGCACCGCCTGGCAGGTGACCGCGAACCTGGCCATGACGGACAAGGCGCCGGTCGCGACGACGATCCCGAACGAGGGCGCCACCGGCTGGTCCGACACCTGGATGATCTCCTCGAAGGCCCAGCATCCGACCTGCATGTACAAGTGGATGAACTGGATCACGATGCCGAAGGTGCAGGCCGAGGTCGCGCAGTGGTTCGGTGAGGCGCCCGCCAACCCGAAGGCGTGCAACTACACCGCCAAGGGCTTCTGCTCGACCTACCACGTCGGCGACCCCGAGTTCTACAAGCGCCTGGCGTTCTGGAAGACCCCGGTGAAGAACTGCGGCGACGACCGCGGGAGCAAGTGCGTCGAATACTCCCGCTGGGCGCAGGCCTGGACCCAGATCAAGGGCTGACCGCCGGCCCTTGGCCCGGGCCGTACCGATCGCCCGGGCTCAGGGCCAGCGGTAGACGGCGTTCTCGGACGGGACGTGGTGCGGCAGGTAGCACTTCGTCGTGACGTGCTCGTCCTTGCAGTCGAGGCACAGATAGGTGCGGTGGCCCCGCAGCCCGCGGCCGCGCCCCTCGCAGGGCGGGCACACGCACGGCGACCAGCCGACGATGACCCGCCCCGGTTCGAGCCGATGCCCCGCCGGACACAGGACCGGCACATGTTCACGGGTGACACCCGCCCGGTTCGCCTGCACGGCACACCACCCTAGTCGAACAAATGCTCGATCAGGAAGCGGGCTTCATCGCATAGCAGTAGTTCGACTTTCCCTTGAAGTAGTGACGGGCCCTGGAGTCGCTGTACCGCCACTGGCATCCCGCGTCGAGTTGGGCCTGCGTCAGCTTCATCGTGTCGCCCTTGCGCTTGACGCAGTACGCGCCCGCGGTCGGCGTCTCCCGGTACTCGACCCACTCCCAGCCGAGCTTCTGGCAGTACGCGGTGAAGTGTCCGGGCCCCAGCTCCACCCGGACGGGTTTCGGGCGCCGGGTCGGCGACGCAGAGGGGCTCGGCTTCGGCGTGGACGGCTGCTTGGACGTGGCGGACGGTGTCGCACCCGGTCCCGCCGCCGAGGTCGCGCGTCCGCTTCCCGCCCGGGTGGCGTCGGCCGACGGCGTGGCGGCCGCACCGGCCGAGCGCCGCGACGCCACGCCGCTGTCGTCATCGCTCGCGGAGCCGCCGTCCGCGAACACGGCGACCGCGAACACGGCGGCGACGACGGCGGCCACCGCCGCGCCCGCACCGACCAGGACGCCCGCCCTCCGCGCACCGCGACCCTGCGGCGGCACGGTCACCTCGCCGGCCGCCACCCCTTCGGGCATGGGTGCGGGTGCCGGCGGGGCGTCCCGCGGGAGCACGGGAGGCGGCGCCGGCGGCGGTACCGGCAAGGACACTGGCGGCGAGACCGGCGGCGCGGCCTCGGCGGGTGAAGCCAGGGCGGCGGGTGAGGCCGGGGAGCGGCCGGTCCGGCGGACGAGACGGTCGAGGACCTCCTGCGCGGACGGACGGCCCGCCGGGTCCTTGGCGAAGCATTCCGTGAGGAGTCCGCGCAACGGCTCCTCCACGGCGTCGAGCGGCGGTTCCTCGTTCGCGATGCGGTTGAAGACGATCGGGATCGACTCGTTCCCGAACGGCGCGCGCCCGGTCGCCGCGAAGACCATCGTGGACGCCCACGCGAAGACGTCCACGGCGGGACCGAGCTCACCCGGCCGGAGCTGCTCGGGCGCCATGTAGGCGGGGGTGCCGACCGCGCGGCTGACCATGGTCTGCGCCCCGGACAGCGCGCGCGAGATGCCGAAGTCGATGACGCGCGGGCCGTCCGCGCCGATCAGCACGTTGTGCGGCTTGAGGTCGCGGTGCACCACGCCGGCGTCGTGCAGGGCCACCAGGGCGGTGGCGGTCCCGATCGCCAGCCGGTCGAGCGCGCTGCCCGTGCGGGGACCGTCCTCGGCGACGACCCGGCTGAGCGGCGGCCCGTCGACGTACTCGCTGACGATGTAGCGGCGCTCCCCCTCCGTCCCGAAGTCGAGCACCTGCGCGATGCAGAACCGCGCGACCTGCTTGGCCGCCTCCAGCTCACGGGTGAACGTGTCGGCGGCGTCGGCGTCCCCGGCCAGCTGCCCGTGGAAGACCTTCACCGCCACGTCGGCGCCGTCGTCCCCCTGGCCGAGGTAGACGACACCCTGACCGCCCTCGCCCAGCCGGGCGGTGAGCCGGTAGGCGCCGAGCCGTCGCGGGTCGGCGGGTTCGAGGGGCGGCACGCCTTGCAGTGTAGGGGCCGGGTCAGTGATCGCGATGGGTGATGAGGTGAGCCAGGGCCTGTAGTTCGGCGGCGGGGGCGGTGTCCGCGCCGGCGGCGTCGAGGTCGGTGAGGGCGTCGGCGAGGAGTTCCCCGGCGTGGGCGGCGGCCCAGTCGCGTCCGCCGGAGGCGTCGATGAGGGCCGCGGCGTGTGCCGCCTCCTCGGCGGTGAGGGGGGCGTCGCGGTGGTAGAGCCCGGCCAGTTCGGCCCCGGCGGGGGTGCCGGAGGTGAGGGCCGCGACGACGGGCAGCGACTTCTTGCGGCTGCGCAGGTCGGAGTGGACGGGTTTGCCGGTGACGGCCGGTTCGCCCCAGATGCCGAGCAGGTCGTCCACGAGCTGGAAGGCGAGGCCGAGGCGCTCGCCGAAGACGCGGAAGCGGTCGGTCCGGGCGGTGGTGGCGCCGCCGTGGAGGGCGCCGAGCGCGCACGCCGCGCCGATGAGCGCGCCGGTCTTGCGGCTCGCCATGGCCAGGCACTCGTCGAGCGTGACGTTGGTGCGCTCCTCGAAGGCCAGGTCGGCGTGCTGGCCCTCGACCAGGTCGAGGACGGCCCGGGCGAGGACGCGGACGCTTCGGGCGACGGCCGGGGACGGCTCCTCGGCGAGCATCTCGTAGGCGGCGGCGAGGAGGGCGTCCCCGGCCAGGACCGCGGCGTTCGTCCCGAAGACGGTCCAGGCGGTCGGGCGGTGCCGCCGGGTGACGTCGCCGTCCATCACGTCGTCGTGCAGGAGCGAGAAGTTGTGCGCCAGTTCGACCGCCACGGCGGCCGGGAGGGCGGCCGCGGCCGTCCCGCCGGCCGCCTCCGCGGCGAGCAGCGTGAGCGCGGGACGGATCGCCTTGCCGCCCGCCCCGGCGGCCGGCCCGGCGGCCGGGCGGCCCCGCTCGTCGCACCAGCCGAAGTGGAACGAGGCGACGCCGCGCATCGCGTCCGGCATGGCCCCGACCGCGCGCCGCAGCGCGGGGTCGAGCAGGCGTCGGCTCCAGGTGAGCACCTCGGCCGCCGTCCGGGGCCGGTGTTCCGGCCCCGGACGGTGGTCGCAGCGGACCACGGCCGGGTCGTCTCTCCAGGCGGGCACGGCACGTCCCCTCTCGTCAGCGGGCGATCTCGACGTTCTCCAGGACGCCGAGGGCGTCGGGCACCAGCACGGCGGCCGATTGGTAGGCGCTGACCAGGTAGGTCAGGAGCCCCCGGTCGTCGATGCCGGTGAACCGGACCGACAGGCCCGGCCGGACCTCGTCCGGCAGGCCCGTACGATGGAGGCCGATGACGCCCCCGTCGTCCTCGCCGGTGCGCAGCGCGAGGATCGAGCTGGTCCCGCGCGGGGTGACCGGGATCTTGTCGCACGGGTAGATGGGGACGCCGCGCCACGCCTGCACCCGGCGTCCGTCCACCTCCACGGGGGACGGGTACACGCCGAGGCGGGTGCATTCGCGGCCGATCGCGGCGATCGTCTTCGGGTGGGCGAGGAAGAACCGGGTCTTGCGGCGCCGCGCGAGCAGTTCATCCATGTCGTACGGGGTCGGCGGGCCCCCGCGGGTCTGGATCCGCTGCCGCAGGTCGGCGTTGTGCAGCAGGCCGAAGTCGCGGTTGTTGACCAGCTCGTCCTCCTGCCGCTCCCGGATCTCCTCGATCGTGATCCTGAGCTGCTGCTCGACCTGGTCCATCGGCTGGTTGTAGAGGTCGGCGACGCGGGTGTGGACGCGCAGGAGCGTCTGGGTGACGGCGAGCTCGTACTCCCGCGGCGACGCCTCGTAGTCGACGAACGTGCCGGGCAACTCGGGTTCGCCGTCGTGCCCGGACGCCAGCGCGATCGCCGCCTCGCCGTGCCTCGTCTGCGCCGGGACGGGCGCGTCCCGGTACTCCTCCAGGTGCGCGCGCAGCGCCTCGGACCGGTCGGTCAGCTCCTCGATCGCCTCCCGCGGCAGGGACAGGACGGTCGCCGGGGTGAGAGCGCGGAACGTGTGCGGCCACGCGCCGGACGCGTCGAGGAGCGCCCCCTCGCCGAAGAACCGCCCATCGGCGAGGATCCCGATCCGGCTGCCGGCCCCGTACTCGCCCGGCGCGCTCTCCTCTACCTTGCCGTGCGCGATGAGGTGGACCGCGTCGGCGGGCCGGCCCGCCTCCGCGATCGCCTCGCCGGGTCCGTACTCGCGCTGCTCGAACCGCGCGGCGAGGCCGTCCAGGATCGCGGGGTCGGGCAGGCCGCGCAGCGGCGGCAGCTCGGCCAGCTCCGGCGGGACGACCCTGACCCGCGCGCCGTCGTTGAGGAACGTCACCAGCCCGTCGCCGAGCCGGTAGGTGAGGCGGCGGTTCACCCGGTAGGTGCCGGCGTCCGCCCGCACCCACGGCAGCCGCGTCAGCAGCCACCGCGGGGTGACGCCCCGCATCTGCGGGACGGACTTGGTCGTCGTCGCGAGATTGCGTGCGGCCCGCGTGCCGAGGGCCAGCGGTTCCTCCGTCACGCGCCGGTACCGCCCTGCGCGATCTCGACGGACTCCAGCATGCCGAGCGCGTCCGGAACGAGGACGGCGGCCGAGTAGTAGGCGCTGACCAGGTAGTTGATGAGGGCCTTCTCGTCGATGCCCATGTACCGGACGGACAGTCCCGGCTGGTACTCGTCGGGCAGCCCGACCTGGTGCAGGCCGATGACGCCCTGCGCCGCCTCGCCGGTGCGCATCAGCAGGATCGAGCTGGTCCGCGTCCGGCTGACCGGGATCTTGTTGCAGGGGAAGATGGGCACGCCCCGCCAGCCGGGCACCTTGTGGCCGCCGACGTCCACGCTGTCGGGGTAGATGCCGCGCGCGCTGCACTCGCGTCCGAACGCGGCGATCGCCTTCGGGTGCGCGAGGAAGAACGCGGGGTCCTTCCAGACGAGGGTGAGCAGGTCGTCCATGTCGTCGGGGGTGGGCGGGCCGGAGCGGGTGTGGATGCGCTGCGACAGGTCGGCGTTGTGCAGCAGGCCGAAGTCGCGGTTGTTGACCAGCTCGTTCTCCTGCCGCTCGCGCAGCGCCTCGATGGTCAGCCGGAGCTGCTGCTCGACCTGGTCCATCGGCTGGTTGTAGAGGTCGGCGACACGGGTGTGGACGCGCAGGACGGTCTGGGCGACGCTCAGCTCGTACTCGCGCGGCGAGCCCTCGTAGTCGACGAACGTCCCCGGCAGGACCGGCTCGCCGTCGTGCCCGGACGCCAGCTCGATCGCCGCCTCGCCATGTGCGTTGTGCGCGCGCGACGGGCTGGCCCGGTACTCCTCCAGGTGTGCCTGGAGGGACGCGGACTGGCCGAGCGTCTCCTGGAAGTCGGCGTCGCTCATGCTGAGGATCGTGCAGGCGGTCACGGCCTTGACGGTGTGCTCCCACTCGGCCGGCTCCTCGCCCTCGTCCGTCCCGAGGAGGGCCTGCTCGCCGAAGAAGTCGCCGTTGGCCAGCGTCCCGAGGACGGCGTCGGCGCCGTACTCGCCGGCGCCGATCTTGCTGAGCTTGCCGTGCGCGACGAGGACGACACGGTCGATGGGACGTCCGCGCTCCACGACGACGTCGCCCGGCTCGTACTCCTGCTGGGTGAACCGCCCCGCGATGGCGTCCAAGGTCAGGTCGTCGTCGTAGCCGCGCAGCGGGGCGAGCTCGCCGAGCTCGCGCGGGATGACCCGGACGTCGGCACCGGTCGTCACGAACGTCACCCGGCCGTCCCCGAGCGTGTAGGTGAGCCGCCGGTTGACGCGGTAGGCGCCGCCGGCCGCCTGCACCCAGGGCAGCAGTTTCAGCAGCCACCGCGACGTGATGCCCTGCATCTGCGGGACGGACTTGGTCGTGGTCGCCAGGTTGCGCGCCGCCGCGGTACCGAGGCTCAACTGCTGCTGCTGTTGTTCCGTCACGTCCACACCACCGATTCGTCGTGGGTCTGGCAGGAGGCGGCCGTCTTCGGCCAACGGCGACGCTACAGACGGTAATCGTCAGATCGCAATAAGCCATGTCCACCACCTCTGCTCTCCCGGACCGCCACACAAGTCGCACTGGCACGCGATGGTGCACCCATATATGCCTCATAGGACATATGAACGACCGGTTATGATGAGGCCATGTCGTCCGCGTTCGCCGTGCTCGCAGAGCCGACCCGCCGCCACATCCTGGACCTGCTCCTGGAACGTCCCCGCCCGGTGGGCGAACTCGTCGAGCGGCTGGGGCTCACGCAGCCGGGAACGTCCAAGCACCTGCGAGTGCTGCGCGACGCCGGGCTCGTGCAATCGCGGCAGGACGCGCAACGCCGCGTCTACGAGGTGCGCCTGGAGCCGCTCGCCGAGGTGGACGCGTGGCTGGCCCCCTACAGACGCGCATGGAGCTCACGCTTGGACGCTCTCGAACAGCACCTCGACGCGACCGAGTGACACGGGACACCGAGTGAGATAGGACACCGCCGTGACCCGACGCGAAGTGCCCCGGGTCACGCCTTCCGGGACCTGCGCCGCGCCCTCGCGGTGTCCTCGGCGTCGTCGCCGAGGATGTCCGGCAACGCGGGCAGGACGGTGGTGCGCTGCGGGTCGCCACCCTGATCGGGCAGCTCGTCGGTGGTCTGGGGTTCGCCGTCCTGCCCGGGAAGCTCGTCGGTGGTCTGCGGGTCGTCGCCGTCCAGCAGCTCGTCGAGGGTGGCGGTGGCCTGGGGGCCGGGGCCGGGCTCGTCCAGCGGGTCCTCCTCCGGGATGGAGACGAGGGCCTGCGTCTCCTGCGCCTCCCGCGTGATCACCCCGCTGGCGAGGACGGTGTTGCGGTGCCGCAGCGCGCCGTTTTCGCGGAGCAGGTTGTCGACGTCGGCGCGGGCGCGGGCGATGCGGCGGCTCAGCCGGACGTGCACGAGCAGGCCGCCCGCCGCCCCGCCGAGCACGAACCCGGCGGCCGGGAAGCCGGCGGCCGGCGGCGCGAGCGTGGCCACCAGCGCGACCACGACCAGCGCGAGGACCACCGCAAGCGCGAGATAGTGCTGCTCCATCCAGTCCAGGACGGTGTTGACGCGCTTGGGGATCCTCACTCGCCTTCTCCTCCACTCGGTTCGGAACGGGGACAACGACCGGGCCGCGGCGTGGTGTTCCATCGCCGTGCCACCGCTGCTCCTGGGGACGCCGCCGGGCTCCGCGGCCGGGACGGGTCTGGGCTCGCGCCGCAGGCGCGCCGCCCCGCCTCCCGCGATTCGCGACCGCCGGGAGATCTCTCGAAACACTAACAGGACGTGACGCCGGCCTCTTACGAGGCGCTCCGCGCGCCCCGCTCGGCAGCCGGGATGCGAACACCAGCTCAGGGCGAATATCGTCCTTGGATATGAGCGAACACTTTGACGTCGTGGTCCTGGGCGCGGGCCCGGGTGGATATGTCGCCGCGATCCGGTCGGCACAGCTCGGGCTGAAGACGGCGATCATCGAGGAGAGGTACTGGGGCGGGGTGTGCCTCAACGTCGGCTGCATCCCCTCGAAGGCGCTGCTGCGCAACGCGGAGCTGGCGCACATCTTCACCCAGGAGCAGAAGACGTTCGGGATCAACGTCGAGGGGAGCGTGTCCTTCGACTACGGCGTCGCCTACCAGCGCAGCCGCCAGGTCTCGGACAAGCTCGTCAAGGGCGTCCAGTTCCTGATGAAGAAGAACAAGATCACGTCCTATGACGGGCGGGGCACCTTCACCGACCCGAACACGCTGCAGGTCGCCCGCGCGGACGGCTCCGGCGAGACGGTGACGTTCGACAACTGCATCATCGCCGCGGGGGCGCACACCAAGCTGCTGCCGGGCACGTCGCTGTCGGAGCGGGTCGTCACCTACGAGGAGCAGATCCTCAGCTCCGAGCTGCCCGAGAGCATCGTGATCGCGGGCGCGGGGGCGATCGGCGTCGAGTTCGCCTACGTCCTGCACAACTACGGGGTGAAGGTCACGATCGTCGAGTTCCTCGACCGGATGGTCCCGAACGAGGACGCCGACGTCTCGAAGGAGCTCGCGAAGCGGTACCGCAAGCTCGGCGTGGACGTGCTGACCTCCACGCGGGTGGACGCGATCGACGACTCCGGCGACAAGGTCAAGGTGACCGTCACCGGCAAGGACGGCGCCCAGCAGGTCATCGAGACCGACAAGGTGCTCCAGGCGATCGGTTTCCAGCCGAACGTGGACGGCTACGGGCTTGAGAAGACCGGCGTCGCGCTGACCGACCGCGGCGCCATCGACGTGGACGGCCGCTGCCGCACGTCCGTCCCGCACATCTACGCCATCGGCGACGTGACCGCCAAGCTGATGCTCGCGCACGCGGCCGAGGCCATGGGCATCGTCGCTGCGGAGACCATCGCGGACGCCGAGACGATGGAGCTCGACTACGTGATGATCCCCCGCGCCACCTACTGCCAGCCGCAGGTCGCCTCGTTCGGCTGGACGGAGGCGCAGGCGAAGGAGCAGGGCTTCGACGTCAAGACCGCCAAGTTCCCCTACAGCGCCAACGGCAAGGCGCTCGGCATGGGCGAGGGCGACGGCTTCGTCAAGGTGATCAGCGACGCCCGGTACGGCGAGATCCTCGGCGCGCACATGATCGGCCCGGAGGTCACCGAGCTGCTGCCCGAGCTGACCCTGGCGCAGCAGTGGGACCTGACCGTCAACGAGGTCGCCCGGAACGTCCACGCCCACCCGACCCTGGGCGAGGCCATGAAGGAGGCCGTGCACGGCCTGGCCGGCCACATGATCAACCTCTGACCCGGCACGGCTCCGGGCCGCCGCCGCGGCTCATTCCGCGGCGGCGGCCGGGCGCGGCACACCGCCGCGGAGGGGTCGTCAGTGCGTCGGCCAGCGGGTCAGGGCCTTGTAGGCGGGCTGCCATTCCGCCTCGAAGGCGGCGCGGGCGGGCTCGGGCAGGACGGCCAGCAGGGCCGTCTCAGTCGCGTCGTCGGCGCCGTCGAGAAGCCACGGGAACACACGCGGGCCGTTGGGGCCGACGCGTACGGCGTGGACCTGGCCGAAGTGCTGGAACTGTTCGAGGGTCAGGGTGACGTCCATCAGGGGGAGCGCCTCCTTCTCCTCGTGGGCGAGGTGTGCGGTGAGGTTGGTGGTCAGGGCGTCGACGAGCTCGCCCATGGGCTCGGTGCCGGTGTCGATGGCCTCGATGACGGGGTCGATGGCGGCGTGCTCGGCCTCCATCGCGTCCAGCAGGGCCAGGTCGTCGGGACGGTCGGCGAGGGTCTCGCGGAGAACCGGCCAGAGGGCCTCGTCCTCGGCGGTGTGGTGGGCGTGCAGGGAAATCTTGAACAGCTCCCAGCCGGCCGCCGCCGCCAGCATGCGGCGGGGGTCGTCGCCCTCGCGGGCGGTGACCTTGGCCAGGTGCTCCAGCTCCCGCCGCAGCGCGTCGTGCATGGCGTACATCAGGGTCATGTCGAAATTGGTCACGCTTCCTCCTTCGTTCACCGCATTGACGGAACGGGAGAGGCGAACGTGACCGCTCAGGGCGTGCGGGCCGGAGCCGGCCTGGCCAGGCGGCTCAGGAGGCGCTGGCCCTGGCGGGGGCTGATCTCCAGGCGGCGCGCCAGTTCGGCTCCGCTGATGCCGGGCTCGGCGTCGATGATGGAGAGGGCGCGGGCCTCGTTGTCGGTGGCGACGCTTCGGGGCACTCGCTGAGACTTCTTGGCCGGAGCCTTGCGCTGGGGAACCGGCTTCGGCGCCGGTTCCGGTGCCGTCAGTTCGGTGACGCGGGTGAGGGCCTGGTCGAGCATGACGCCGTCGGACAGCATCCAGACGACGTCGGCGGGCGCCCTGGTCTTCCATTTGCGGCCGTAGTGGGCGTCAAGGAGGGCGAGTGCGTGGCGGCGGCGCTGCTCGGTGGTCAGAGCCTGCGGGTAGGAGGTGACCTGCCACAGCACCATGCGGCGCCAGAGCCGGAAGGTGGACGGCGGGGCCAGCAGCCAGCGGGCGAACGGGATGCCTTCGCGGACGGTGCCCGCGGCGATTCCGGCGCGGCGGCGGATGGCGTGGCGGACGGCCTCGATGAAGGTGATGAACAGGACCGGCATGGCGGCGTGCATGACCATGCCGGTGGCGTCGCCGTGTGCGGCGGAGACGTTGAGCCAGACGGTGGCGGCGGTGAAGGCGAACGCCATCCAGCGCAGGGCGGGCATCGGCATGGCCAGCCATTCCAGCAGGAGCGCGACGGAGACCAGGGCGAGGATGCCGAGGTCGACCCCGGCGGGGACGATCCACGCCTGGTCGCCGAACCAGGGCTCGGCGACGTCCCGGACGGAGGCGAACGAGCCGTAGCCGCCCAGTCCCGCGAGGCCGGCGAAGAACAGGCCGCCGACCCCGGCCAGGACACGCTGGGCCCGGGTCAGCGGCTGGATCGTCCGCGGCTCGTCCATCGGCGTCCCTCCCGCACGGGATGTCTGGATCACCCAGTGACGGTACAGCGCTGTCCCGGACGAAACCGGCAAATATCCCCCAGTCGTCAGCGAAGGGGGTCGAAAGGGGCCAGTTCGACCGGGCGGCGGCCGGTGGCGATCATTTCGGCGAGCAGGTTCCCGGTGGCCGGGCCGAGGGTGATGCCCCACATGCCGTGGCCGCCGGCGGCGAAGACATGCGGGGAGCGCGTCGCGCCGATCAGGGGGAGGCCGTCGCGCGTGCAGGGACGGGACCCGACCCACTCGTCCCGGCGCGCGTCCAGGTCGGCGCCGCGCAGCAGCGGACGGGCGGCCTCGACGATCGCCTTGATCCGGCGGGGGTCGAGCGCGGCCTCCGGGCGGCGGAACTCCATCATCCCGGCGACGCGCAGCCGGTCGCCCAAGGGCGTGCACGCCACGCGCTGGGCGGGGAAGTAGACCGGACCGTCCGGGACGCGGTCCATCGGCACGCTGAAGCTGTACCCGCGGCCCGCCTGGACCAGGGAGCGGACACCGAACCGCTTGGCGAGTTCACCGAGCCACACGCCGCTCGCGATCACGACCGTGTCGAACGCCTCGAAGTCGCTCCCGGTCGTCCGGACGGCGACGCCGCCCGGTTCGTCGCGGACACCGGTGACGGCGGCGCCCGCCCGGATCTTGCCGCCGCGGGCGCGGACGGAGTCGGCCAGGGCGTGCACGAACACGCCGGGGTCGATGAAGCGCTGGCCGCGCAGCCGGATCGCGGCGCCGACCTCCTCCGAGAGGGCGGGCTCCACCTCGCGCGCCTCGTCGCCGGTGAGGACGTCGTACTCCAGTTCCTGACCGGCCGCGCGGATGTGCTCGATCTCCTCCAGCAGGACGCGCCGCTCAGCGGACGTCCGGTACGCGGCGAGGAAGGACCCGGCGTCGCGGGTCTCCGCCTGGACGCCGCCGGCCAGCAGCGCGTCGAAGCTCGGCAGCGCCCGGCCGTTGATCGGCACGAGCGACTCCATCGCGCGCCGCCACCGGGCCGCGGTGCTGTTGCGGGCGAACCCCGCGAGGAACCTGAGCAGGTCCGGGTTCGCGCTCGGCGGGACGTAGACGGGCGACGACGGGCTGAGCACCGCGCGCACGCCGTAGGAGAGGACGGCCGGTTCGGGCAGCGGGGTCGCGAGTCCCGGCGTCAGCCACCCCGCGTTGCCCCAGGACGCCCCGGCGGCGACGTCCCGCCGGTCGAACACGGTGACGTCCGCGCCGTGCTCCTGCAGGAACCATGCGGTGGACAGCCCGACCATGCCCGCGCCGACGACGGCCACCCGCCGCGGCTCCGTCTCCAGAGCCATGGCGACTCCTCTCCTCGTGAAACCGGTCACTCCGATGGTGGTACGCCCACCCGCCGATGCCCCCTGTCGCATTCGGCCAATCCGAGCGGATCACATAGTGTGAAAGGCACAATGATCGGCTTGACGGACCTCGTCGACTCGCTGAGCCCCGGGCTGCTGCGGATGGTCGAGGACGGCCGCGACGCCCCGGTGCACGACGTCGTCCTGGCCGAGCCGGGCGAAGCGGCCGGGCAGCCCGGCGAGCTCGTCCTCGGGGTGGGGCTGACCGGCCCGGCGGACGCCGTGGCGCTGCTGGAGCGGGCCGGCTCGGCGGGAGCGGCCGGTGTCGTCCTGAAGGCGCCCCTGGCCGGCGCGCCGGAGGTCGTCGCCGCCGCGCGGCGGCTGCGGCCGGCGCTCGTCGAACTCCAGCCGGACACGTCCTGGACGCACGTCATCTGGCTGGTGCGCGGCGCCATCGACCGCGCCCACGCGCCGCTCCCGGGGCCGTCCGGCCCGCACGACGACCTGTTCGCCCTCGCCGACACCGCGGCGGAGATCGCGGACGCCCCGGTGACGCTGGAGGACGCCCGGTCGCGGGTGCTCGCCTACTCGGGACGCCAGGACAGCACCGACCCCGCGCGCGTCTCGACGATCGTCGGGCGGCGCGTCCCGCCGCAGGTCATCGCCCACCTGCGAGCCTCCGGGGTGTTCCGCAAGCTGGCGCGTTCGAGCGACCCGGTCCTCGTCCCCGAGGGCCCGGACGGCATGCTGCCGCGCCTCGTCGTCCCGGTCCGCGCCGGAGGCGAGTGGCTGGGCTCGATCTGGGTCGTGGCGAGGACGCCGATTCCTGCGGACCGCGTCCGGCGCCTGGCCGACCTGGCGTCCGTCCTCGCCCTGCACCTGCTGCGCATGCGCGCCGAGGCCGGGGTCGCACGGCGCGTCTCTGCGGACCGGCTGCGCGCCGCGCTCCGGGACGGCGCCCACCCCGTCCCGGCACCGCCGCCGTGGCGCGTCGTGGCTCTGGGCAGCGGCGACGACACCGAGGACGTCCGGCAGCGCCTCGACCTCTGGGACGCGATCGTGCACCGCTTCGGCTGGCACCGCCCGCTCCTCACCGACGTCGACGACACGCTCTTCGCCGTCCTGACCGACCCGCCCGGCCCGCGCCGCGACGCCGGGACGATGCCCTGGCTGCACCACGTCCTCGCCCAGGTGCGCTCGCACGACCGCACCCTGTACGCGGCGGCGGGCGGCCTCGCCCGCTCCCCCGCGGACCTCCCCCGCTCCCGCGACGAGGCCGCCGAACTCGCCGCTCTCATCGCCACCGGCCGCCTCGCCCCCGGTTCCCTGCGCCTGGAGGACGCCTGGGACGCCCTCATCGTCGAACGCGCCAGAAAGGCGGGCGGCGGCGACCTGCTGGGCGGCCCCGTGCCCGCCCTCCGGTCCCACGACGAGAGGCATGGAACGGCATTCCTCCCCACCCTTGCCGCCTGGCTCGACCACTACGGCGACACGAAGGGGACCGCGCAGGCGCTCGACGTCCACCCCAACACCCTCCGGCACCGCCTGCGAAGGATGTCCGAGGTGACTGCGATGGACCTCGCGTCGCCTCGCGTCCGGCTGGCCGTCCGGCTTCAGCTCAGCGCTCTGCACGCACGCAACGATTAGCGCACAGGGGCCGCAGAGACGCAACGAAATGCCTGCTCAGCACAAGGTTCGCGCATTGGTTTGCGGCGGTTTCGTTTCTAGGCTTTCGCTAGTCGATCCCCCTTCGGATGTCCCCTGGAGACACGTATGACCGTCATGCCGGCGATTGAGCCGAGCGTCGTCCGCACCGCGCTGCGGAAGCGCTACCTGATGTGCCGCCCGGAGCACTTCGCCGTCACTTACGCGATCAATCCGTGGATGGACCCGGCGGCCGGCGCCGACGCGGGCACAGCCGTGCGGCAATGGGAGGAACTGCGGGCGGCGTATCTCGCGCTCGGGCACGAGGTGAGCCTCATCGACCCGATCGAGGGGCTGCCCGACATGGTGTTCGCGGCCAACGGCGCGCTGGTCGTCGGGGGGCGGGTGTACGGAGCCAAGTTCACCCACGCGGAGCGGCAGGCGGAAGGCCCCGCGTACGCCAAGTGGATGCTGGAGAACGGGTTCTCCGAGGTGCTGGAGCCCGAGCACACGAACGAGGGCGAGGGCGACTTCCTCACGCTCGACCACGTGATCCTGGCCGGGACCGGGTTCCGGACGGAGATCGCCGCGCACCAGGAGGCGCAGGAGTTCCTGGGCCGTCCGGTGGTGACGCTGCGGCTCGTCGACCCGCGCTTCTACCACCTGGACACGGCGCTGTTCCCCCTCGGCGGCGACAACGTCGCCTACTACCCAGGCGCGTTCTCCCCCGGCAGCCGCGCGGTGCTGGAGCGGCTGTTCCCCGACGCGATCCTGGCGGGTGAGCAGGACGCGGCGGTGCTCGGCCTCAATGCCGTGTGCGACGGCCGCAACGTCGTCATCAACGCCGAGGCCGCCGAGCTGATCGGCACGCTGCGGGCGCACGGGTACGAGCCCGTCCCGATCGATCTGTCGGAGTTGCGGAAGGCGGGCGGCGGACCCAAGTGCTGCACGCTGGAGCTGCGCTCCTAGCGCTGGTCGAGGGCAAGGCGGCGGCGGGCGAGTGCGCGGGTGCGCAGGACGCCCGCCACGCCGATCACCCAGATCCCGATCTGGACGGTCCAGGCCGCCCGGAACGCTCCGGGCGTGAACTCGCCGGGGGGCGACAGGGCGTCCAGGACGAGCCCGATCAGCAGGATCGTGACGAGCGAGGCGCAGAAGCCGCCGACGTTGACGATGCCGGTCGCGGTGCCCTGCCGGCCGGGCGGGTTGAACGTCCGGGCGTAGTCGAAGCCGATCATCGAGCCGGGGCCGCCGGGGGCGACGCACAGCACCAGCAGCACCAGCAGCCAGGACGGCGCGGGCGGCGGCCAGGCGAGGACGACCGTCCAGGCGGAGACGTTCAGCGCGACGATGCCGAGGACGAGCCAGGACCGGCGCAGCGGGTAGCGCGCGACGAGCCGTCCGATGAACGGGCCGGACACGACGTTGACCAGCACGAACAGCGTCAGCAGTGTGGACGCGGCGGACGGGCGCATGCCCTGCCCCGACACCAGGTACGGGTAGCCCCACATCAGCGCGAAGGTGTTGGACGAGAACTGCGTGACGAAATGCGACCAGAGCCCGAGGCGGGTGCCGGGATGGCGCCACGCCTCGGTCAGGTTCGTGCCCGTCTCGCGCAGCGACGGGACGTCGGCGCGGCCTGGACCGTTCCGGAGGAAGGCGACGGCGAGCACCGCCATGAGGACGCCGAGCGCGGCCGCCGAGCCGAACGCGGTGCCCCATCCGGGGCCGTGCAGCAGGGCGACGAGGGGTATGGCGCTGAGCACCTGCCCGAGCTGGCCGAGCTGCCCGGTGAGCTGCGTCACGACCGGGACGTACCGGCCGGGGAACCAGGTCGCGACGATGCCGAGGACGCTGATGAACGTCATGGCGTCGCCCGCGCCGACCAGCACGCGCGCGGCGACGGCCGTCCCGACGTCGGTGGAGACCGCCATGAGCGCCTGCCCGGCGGCCATGAGCAGCGCGCCGCCGGCGACCATCCAGCGCGGGCCGACGCGGTCGAGCAGGAGCCCGACGGGGATCTGCAGGCCCGCGTAGACCAGCAGCTGCAGGACGGTGAAGGACGCGAGGATCCCGGCGGACGCGTCGAACCGGTGGACGGCGTCGAGGCCGACGACGCCGAAGGACGTCCGGTGCAGTACCGCCACGGCGTAGGCGAGGACGCCGACGCTCCACAGTGCCCACGCGATCGGGGCGGCCTTCTGTTTTTGCGGGGATTCAAGGGGAGGTTAGGCGGTCTGCACGAGTACACACGTTATGTCACGACTTCTTTGGCCTCGCGCGCAGGTGCATCCGCTCACCCTGCGGCCCGAACAGGCTGAGCACCTCGACCGGCCCGCCGGCGCCGCCGAACCAGTGCGGAAGCCGGGTGTCGAACTCGGCCGCCTCCCCCGGCTCCAGGATCATGTCGCGTCCGGCCAGATGGAGGCGGAGCCGCCCGTTCAGGACGTACAGCCAGTCATAGCCCTCGTGGACCCGCGGCTCCGGCTCCGGCAGCCGCTCCGGGACGACCATCTTGAACGCCTGGACCCCGCCGGGACGCCTGGTCAGCGGCAGGACGACCATGTCGTGCATGCGCTGCGGGCGCGGCCTGATCCGCGGGTCTCCGACGTCCGGGGCGCCGACCAGTTCGTCCAGCGGGACCTGGTGCGCCTGCGCGAGCGGGAGCAGCAGCTCCAGGCTCGGCCGCCGCTTGCCGGACTCCAGCCGCGACAGCGTGCTCACCGAGATGCCGGTGGCCTCCGCGAGCGCGGTCAGTGTGACGTTTCTCTCCTGCCGCAGCCGCCGGAGCCTGGGCCCGACCCCGGCGAGGACGTCCTCGGTCGTCTCCATGCCGTTCATTGCAGTTTCGGCAAAGAAGTTTGTCAAACCCGCCGGCGCCGTCGCACCCTCGTGGCATGGATGAACGAGATGTACTGATCATCGGCGGCGGCCCCGCCGGGCTGAGCGGCGCCCTCGTCCTCGCCCGGGCCCGCCGCACCGTCACCGTCGTCGACGCGGGCGAGCCCCGCAACGCGGGTGTCGGGCACATGCACGGCTTCTTCACCCGCGACGGCATGCCGCCCGCCCGCCTTCTGGAGACCGGCCGCACCGAGGTGCGCGGCTACGGCGGCGAGATCGTCGACGGGGCGGTCACGCGCGCCGAGGAGGGCTTCGTCCTCACGCTGGCCGACGGGTCCCGGCTGAAGGGGCGGCGCCTGCTCGTCACGACCGGGGTGACCGACGTCCTTCCCGACATCCCCGGGCTGCGGGAGAGGTGGGGCCGCGAAGTGCAGATGTGCCCCTACTGCCACGGGTGGGAGGTCCGCGACAGGAAGATCGTGGTGCTGGGGACGTCCCCGAACTCGATCCACCAGGCGTCGCTGATCCGGCAGTGGTCGCCTGACGTGACGTTCGTCGCCGCGCGGGCCCCTGAGGACGAGGACGCGGCCCGTCTGGACGCGCGCGACATCCCGGTCGTCGCGGACGAAGTGCGGCGCGTCGTCGTCGAGAACGACCGGCTGACCGGGCTCGAACTGGCCGACGGCCCGGTGCTCGCCTGCGACGCCGTGTTCCTCGCGCCGACCTGGGTCGCCAAGGACGGGCCGCTCACCGATCTCGGCTGCGAGATCGGCGACGACGGCTTCGTGAAGGTGGACGCGACCGGGCGGACGAGCGTCCCCGGCGTGTGGGCCGCGGGCAACGTCGTCACCCCGGCCGGCCAGGTCATCATGGCGGCGGCGGCCGGCTCGATGGCCGCCGCGATGATCAACGCCGACCTCGTCGAGGAGGACGTCGCGCGGCGGCTCGCCGCCTAGGGTGAGCGAGGTGGACGAGCGGGAGTGGCAGGAGGCGCGGGCGGCGTTGAACGCCGGACGCGGGCGGCTCGGCGAGGTCGCGAGCGCCCTGTATCCGGACATGCCGCGCGTGGCGGGAACGCCGCTGCTGTGCCGGGACGGGTGGGTTCCGGAAGCGCCGATCCCGCTGGAGTCGGTCCGGCTGGAGTGGGACGCCCACCCCGCCCCGCCCGCCGTCGCCGATCCGCCCGACGGCCTGCCGGACGGCTACCGGACCTACGCCGAGGCCCTGGCCGCGCTCGCACCGCCGAGGATCTTCGAGGACCGCCCGAGCTACCGGCTGCTGGAGGCCGGAGCCGAGTTCCTGCGGCTCGGTTCCGCGCGCTACTTCGACGCCGTGAACGTGGGCGAGTCCGCCGCGCACGAGCTGGCCGCCGGCGTCCGCGGCCTGCCGCTGCGGAACCGGATCGGCGACCCGTGCGACCTCACCCGGCGGGCGGCGCTGCCCGCGATCACCACCGTGACGGTGACGACGTCCGGGAGGTACGTCCTGCACTGGCGCGACCCCGCGAAGGTCGCGCATGCCGGCGGGCTCTACCAGGTGATGCCGGTCGGCGTCTTCCAGCCGCTCGGCGACGAGGCGCCCGACCTGTGGTGGTGCATGGTCCGCGAGTACGCCGAAGAACTCCTGGGGGCGGAGGAGGACTACGGCGACGGTTTCGTCCAGGACGAGTGGCCCTTCCACAGGACGCTGACCGCCGCCCGAGACGAAGGACGGATCCGGGCGCACTTCCTTGGTCTGGGCGTGGACCCCCTGACGTTCGCGCTCGACCTCCTGACGGCCGTCGTCATCGACGGCGACCTGTTCACCGAGCTCTTCGGAGGCCTCGTCGCGGTCAACGCCGAGGGGGAGGTGTCGATGGCGCCGTTCGACGGGACCGTCCCGCGGCCGATGCAGCCGGCCGGCGCCGCCGCGCTGAACCTGGCGTGGCGGCACCGGGCGGCGCTCGGCCTCACTCGCGGCTGAGCGACTTCAGCTCGTCCAGCGCGTCCACCAGGTGGTCCACGATCTCGGACGGGTCGGGGACGAGGTCGCGGCAGGCGACGATGCCGACGTCCACCTTCCCGTCGTAGGAGAACACGGTGATGTTCAGCCCGCCGCTGACGTCCGTGATGACGGAGATCGGGTAGTAGCCGAGCACCTTCGCCCCGCACAGGTACAGCGGGAACTGCGGGCCTGGGACGTTCGAGATGACGAGGTTGACCGGGCGCAGCGAGACCGCCGGCGCGGCCTGCAGCGCGAGCCGCGTGACGGCGCCGGCGATGGGCACCGGGACCAGCTCGCTCATGTCCCGCACCCAGCCGCCGGACGACCCGGTGAACCGCCGCTTGGCGACGTCCATGTCACGGCGGACGGAGGTGTACCGCTCGGCCGGGTCCGGGACGTGCGTGGCCAGCGGCGCCGTCATGATCGAGACCTGGTTGCCCGGCTCGGCGGCCGCGTCGGCACGCCGTCGCAGCGACACCGGCACGGCCGCGACCAGCGGACGGTCGGGCAGGTCGCCGCGCTTGTCGAGCCACTGCCGCAGCGCCGTCGCGCACAGCGCCATGACCACGTCGTTGACGCTGCCGCCGAGCGCCCGCCGGATCTCCTTGATCTCCGCCAGCGGCAGCTCCCCGCACGCGACGGAGCGGCGGCGGCCGATCGGGTGGTTGAACGGCGTCGGCGGCGCGCTCACCCGCGGCGCCCTCGGCAGCTCCGGCCGGCGCAGGGCGCCCTGCACCATCGACGACACGAGCCCGACGCCCGGGATGGACGACAGGCCGGGGATCTCGTCCAGATAGGGAGCGGTGCGCGCGGCCGACATGGCGGACCGGACCGGATGCGTCGCGGCCCTGAGCAGTCCCGTGCCCAGCATGCTCGCCGTGCCGGGCGCGCGGGCGGGGGCGGCCTCGTCGGCGGGCAGGTCGCGGGGCTCGGGCGACAGGTCGAGCAGCGCGGCGAGCGTCTCGGCGGCCATCACGCCGTCGATCGCGGCGTGGTGCACCTTCACGTAGACGGCCGTCAGGCCGCCGGCGAGCCCCTGGATGAGCACCATCTCCCACAGCGGACGGGACCGGTCGAGCGGCTGCTCGTGCAGCATCGCGACGAGGTCGGCGAGCTGCCGGTCGGTGCCGGGCTCCGGCAGCCCGAACTCGGAGATGTGCCGCTCGGGTTCGAAGTCCGGATCGTCCTCCCAGTAGGGGTTGTCCAGGCCGAGCGGCACCTGGACGAGCCGCTGGCGCAGCGGGCGGGCGGCGAGGTGGGCGCGGTTGCGGATCAGCTCGGCGACCAGCGGGACGGTGAGCCGGCCGCCGGGGCACGTCCCGGCGTCGACGATGCCCAGCCCGGCGATGTGGGCTTGGGTGGTTCCGTTCTCGGCATGGAGGAAGGTGGCGTCCACGGTGGTCAGCTGGCTCATGCTCTCGTTCCGTCCGCTCGTCCTGCGCCGTCCTTACTCTCTAGGAGTTATGCGCTCCACGGGCCCAGGTCAACGCGAGCCGCCAGGAAGTAACAGCGACTTAACGGGGCGTTTCACCCAGTTCACCGGGCACTTTCCACGGCGCTTGAAAACATTTGCCCGACGCTCGACCTCTTGCGGTCAAAAAACTTCACATTCCGGGCGGGGGCGGAGCGGCGACGCGATCGCCGCACTAGGGTGGTGCGCCATGACGGCACGACCACTCTCGGAGATCGTCGAAGCGGGGTGGGCGACCGCGCTGGAACCGGTCGCCGGGACGATCGCCGCGGCCGGCGACTGGCTGCGCGGCGAGGTCGCCGCCGGGCGCCGCTACCTGCCCGCCGGGAACCACATCCTGCGGGCATTCACCCAGCCGTTCGACGACGTCCGCGTCCTCATCGTCGGCCAGGACCCCTACCCGACACCCGGTCACCCGGTCGGCCTCAGCTTCTCGGTCGCCCCCGGAGTCCGGCCGCTGCCCGGCAGCCTGGTCAACATCTTCCGCGAGTACTGCGCCGACCTCGGCCACCCGGAGCCGTCCAACGGCGACCTCACCCCGTGGACGGAGCAGGGCGTCTGCCTGCTCAACCGGTCGCTCACCGTCATGCCGGGCAAGCCCGGCTCGCATCGCGACAAGGGCTGGGAAGAGGTCACCGAGCAGGCCATCCGAGCCCTAGCGGCCCGGAACCGGCCCCTCGTCGCCATCCTGTGGGGACGCGACGCCCGCAACCTCAAACCGATGCTCGGCGACGTCCCGTGCATCGAGTCCCCGCACCCGAGCCCGATGTCGGCCGACCGCGGCTTCTTCGGCTCGCGCCCGTTCTCCAGGGCCAACCAGCTTCTGGAACAGCAGGGCGCGTCGCCGGTCGAGTGGAAGCTGCCCTAGGCGTCTTCGGGAAGGCGGCGCAGGAGGGCGGCGAACTCGTCGGTGCCGTCCAGGGACGCGGCGGTGGGGAGGGGCGTCAGGCGGCGCTCGCCGTGGCTCCAGTAGACGCCGGGGGCGCACGGATCGTCGGCGGCGGCGTGCATCTCCCGGACGACGTCCGCGAAGACGGGCAGCACCTCGCGGACGGACCTGGACGAGATCGGGTACAGCAGCAGCGAGCTGTGACAGGGGACGCCGACCAGGGCACCGTGCTCGTTCGGCCACGGGAGGAACTGGTCGACCTCGCTGAGCAGCGCCGACACGTACCGGCTGCCGGGCTTGCTGACGACGCGGACGTTGCGGCCCGGCAGGAGCGGCTGGTCGTGCACGGACACGTCGGCCAGTTCGCGGTCGTGGGTGTTCGTCATCACGTAGCCGAGCTTGTGCAGACCGAGGAGACCGGCGCGGGCCTTGGTGAGCGGACCCCCGAAGCGCGGATGCTCGATCATCACCATCGCGTCGAAGTGGTCGCCGGCCGGGACGACGACGAGGCCCTCCCGGTCGCGGGGCGCGAGCTTCGGCACGATGCGCAGCCGCAGCAGTTCCCGGACGTCGCCGAACAGCTCCATCTCACCGACCGCGAGGAACGCGCGGTCGCCGACCTCGCGGACCCACTCGTCCACCACCTTCGGCCACGCCGAGCGCGGCTCGCGGGCGCACCGCTCCAGCACCGTCCAGCTGGAGGCCCGCGCCTCCGACCGGCCGACGGGCAGCACCACCTCGGAGGTACCGGGGTCGAACCAGGCGCTGGGCGCCAGGGCGGGCAGCACGTCGCGGATGAGCGCGTGCACGTCCGCCGCCGCGTCCAACGGTTCCATGGAGCTCATCCTCCCTCAGCCTTCGGCGGATCAGGTACACCCCACCTTCTCAGAGTTCGGCCCGGTTGTGCGATGCATCGCGATCCCCGGCTCGCACTCGCTGATCATGAGCCGCTCAAGTACGGTGCCTTCATGCGCGAACTCGTGTACCCACCGGTGATCATGACGGCTCGTGGTGTGTTCAAGGCCCTGAACATCAAGTTCCGTCTTGAGGGGACCGACCGGATCCCCAGCACCGGTGGCGCGGTGCTCGTCAGCAACCACGTCAGCTACCTCGACTTCATCTTCGCCGGTCTCGCCGCCCACCCGGCGGGCCGGCTGGTGCGGTTCATGGCGAAGAAGCAGATCTTCGACAACCGGATCGGCGGGCCGCTGATGCGCGGCATGCACCACATCCCCGTGGACCGGGACGCGGGCGCCTCGTCCTACGCGGCGGCGCTGAAGGCGCTGAAGGGCGGCGAGATCGTCGGGGTGTTCGCGGAGGCGACGATCAGCCGCTCGTTCACGATCAAGGACATCAAGAGCGGCGCGGTGCGGATGGCGGTGGCGTCCAAGACCCCGCTGATCCCGGTCGCGCTCTGGGGCCCGCAGCGGATGTGGACCAAGGGCCGCAAGCGCCGGCTCCTCCAGCGCAACGTGCCGGTGACGATCCTCGTCGGCGAGCCGATGTACCCCAAGCGCGGCGACGACTACGACCAGGTCACCCGGGACCTGCGCGCCCAGATGGAGGCGCTGCTGGAGAAGGCGCAGCGCGAGTACCCGGACGTCCCCCGCTCGGACGAGACGTGGTGGCAGCCCGCCTACCTCGGCGGCACGGCGCCGACGCCGGAGGAGGCCGAGAAGCTCGACCTGGAGGAGGCGGAGGCCCGCAAGGCCGCACGCGACACCGAGGAGGGCGGCTCCTGACCGGGGCGAACCCGTCTAATTCGGTGGACGCGCTCCGCCGGATGGCGTGATCATCGATGTCATGACCATGTCGCAGGAGAGGCCGCAGGAGGTCTTGCATCTCATCGAGCCCCGGGAGAACGTCGCGGATCTTGGTGAGGGGACGACCCCCCACACCCCCCGGAACGTCATGGAGCCCGGGCCTGACTCCACGCTGCCCGTGGTCTTCAACCTGAGCGACAACAACTCGCCGGCCGACGTGATGGACGTGCTGTCGCTGCGTCCGTTCGCCTCCGGCGAGCAGCCCTGGTCGCGGTCGACGCGGCTGGAGAACGTCCGGTCGGAGGCCCCGCTGCGCCCGGACGACGCCCGGCTCGTGCGGGTCGCGCACGAGAAGGGCAAGGAGTCGGTGCTGGCCGAGGGCGACGGCTGGACGCTGCTGACGAACCGCTGGAAGAGCGGCGTCGCCTACGTCGCCGTGTCCGCCATCACCGACGAGCTCGCCGAGACCGTCCTCGAAGCGTCGGTGAAGGACGCGACCGAGCCGCCCAAGGTGGACGAGACCAGCGTCGAGATGGGCTTCTGGCACATGGGGACGCACGGCCCCGTCCGCAGCGAGCGCGCGATCACGGCCGACTCCTGGGACGACATCCGGCGCAACTACACCGCGCCGGTCGCCGAGGCGCTCGACCAGGTCATGAGCCTGACCCGCGAGGAGGTCGCGGGCCGGCTGCTGCTCCTGCACGGGCCGCCCGGCACCGGCAAGACCACCGCGCTGCGCGCCCTCGCCCGCTCCTGGAACGACTGGTGCCAGGCCGACTGCGTCCTCGACCCCGAGGCGCTGTTCGGCACGCCGAGCTACCTCATGGAGGTCGCGGTCGGCGACGACGAGGACGAGAACCGCCGCTGGCGGCTGCTCATCCTGGAGGACTGCGACGAGCTGATCCGCGGCGAGGCCAAGCAGTCGACGGGTCAGGGCCTGTCGCGACTGCTCAACCTCACCGACGGCATGCTCGGCCAGGGCCGGGACGTGCTGGTGGCCATCACCACCAACGAGGACCTCGCCATGCTCCACCCGGCGGTCGTCCGCCCCGGCCGCTGCCTGGCCCAGATCGAGGTCGGCCGCCTCACCCGCGCCGAGTCGCTGTCCTGGCTGGACGGCACCGACGTCCCGCCCGCCGAGATCGGCGCCGACGGCGCGACCCTCGCCGAGCTGGCCGCCCTCCGCAAGGGCGAGAAGCGCCCCGAGACCCAGGAGGGTTCGACCACGGCGACCGGCTTCTATCTCTGAGCCGGTCAGGTCGCCTTCCGCAGGGCCTGGTCGATGTCCTGCCAGAGGTCGTCGGGGTGTTCGAGGCCGACGGCGAGGCGCACGGTCCCCTCGCCGATACCGGCGGCGGCGAGGGAGGCCGCGTCCATCTGCCGGTGCGACGTGCTCGCCGGGTGCATCACCAGCGTCGCGATGGCGCCGAGTGACGGGCCCAGGGAGATGAGGCCGACCGCCTCGGAGAACGTGCGCCCGGCCTCGCGGCCGCCGGTCAGTTCGAAGGCGAGGACGCCGCCGGCGCCGTCCGGCAGGAGGCGCTCGGCGACCTCGTGTTGCGGGTGGCCGGGCAGCCCCGGGTAGTGGACGCGGGCGACGGACGGGTGCGCGGCGAGGCGGCCGGCGATGTCCAGGGCGGACGCGCTCTGCCGGGCCACCCGCATCGGCATCGTCGCGAAGCCCCGCACGGTCAGCCAGGCGGCGAACGGGTCGGCGGTGGCGCCCAGTTCGGTGGCGTGCTCCCAGACGCGCTGGTGCACGGACGAGTCGGCGAAGACGGCGGCGCCGCCGATGACGTCGCCGTGCCCGCCGACGTACTTCGTCGTCGAGTGGATGACGATGTCGGCGCCGTGCTCGATGGGCCTGCAGAGAAGCGGCACGAACGTGTTGTCGACGACGGTGAGCACGCCCGTACCGCGGACGGCCTCGGCGAACGCGGGAAGGTCCGTCACGTGCGTGGTGGGGTTGGCGACCGTCTCCAGGTAGAGGAGCCGGGTGGTGGGGCGCAGCGCCTCGCGCACCTCGGCCGGGTCGTCGCCGGAGACGAAGGTGACATCGACGCCCCATCGCGCGGCGAGGTCCTGGAGCAGCGCGTAGGTGCCGCCGTAGAGGGCGGTCTGCGCGATGACGTGGTCGCCGCTCTGGAGCAGCCCCATCAGCACGGTGTTGACGGCGCCCATGCCTGACGCGGTGGCGAGCGCGCCGGCGCCGCCCTCCAACTCGGTGAGCAGCCGTTCGAGCGAGCGGACGGTCGGGTTGCCCATCCGGGCGTAGAAGAACGCCTCGTCCGGGCCCCGGAACGCGGCGGCGAGGTCGTCGGCCGCGTCGAACGAGAACAGGTGGCCCTGGTAGATCGGGACGCCGAGCGGGCGGCTGCCCGCGGGCGTGACCACGGGCGGGTGGACGGCTCGGGTCTGGGGATCGTGTCCGGTCATGTCCCCAGCCTGGTCCGGGATCGGGACGGCGGAAACGGCCAATTCCGACCAGTGGCCCGGACCACGCCCCCGCCCTCGTGCTCCGCGGCGCCGGACCACCGGCCCCGGTCCCCTGTGGGAGACGCCCCCCACATCCCCGACGGAGCCGGCCCGGTCCCCTGTGGGGACGACCCCCACACCCCCCGGAAGAACGGGGCCAGGCCGCCCCCCTGCACTCCGCTGGCGCTCCGTTCCGGGAACCGGCCCGGCCGGGGGCGCCTCCGTCCCCTGGGTCGCCCGGTACGGTCCCGTCGCCTGCTCACCCACCCCGCGAGGGCGAACCGGCGACCGGGGTCGTCCCGGACGGGGTGACGATCGGCGTCCCTCGACCGGAGACCCGAGCATCACCCGGCGGGGCCCGCTCGCGGTATCCGGGAGACCACCGGCAAATTGCCGGGTTTCTCCGTGTTCGCAGGCGTACGTACTACGGGGTGGCCCGGGCGAACAGCCGCCGGTACACGCACCGGAGACCGTGGAGATCACTGACAGGCTCGGCGAAACCGAGCCGCACGTCGAACGACGCGGGCCCGTCCGCCGACGGTGCGGAGCAGCGCAGCCACATTCCGTACCGGTCGAGCGCGAGCGGCCGGACCGGCCCGCTCGGAACGGACTCGGGCAGCAGCCGCGGCAGCTCGCCCCGGTGGGACGCATCCAGATGCGTGAGGATGCCCGCCTCGACGGCGACGAACGGGTCGGGCGCGGCGGCGGCGTACTCCTCGGGTTCGAGGGTGGCGCTCCCCCATGCGTCGTCGACCTCGACCTGCGCGATTTCGAGCGCGAGGACCGTCCACTCGCGTTCGCCGTCCCGCTCGGCGCCGAGGTCGAGCAGTTCCGGGCGCGGGTGCGCGTGCGAGAGCCGGAGCGCGGCGGCGCGCAGTTCCCCGTCCGGTATCTCGCTCAGCCAGCCGTGCAGCCAGGCCCGTCCCCGGACGCGGTCCGGCAGCGGCACCGGCGCGACGTCGGAGATCCGCAGTGTGGCGGGCACGTCGTCCTCACCGGCCAGCGCCGCCACGACCGGCGCGTCCGCCCGGACGAGCAGCAAGGGCCTGCCGTCGCGGTCGGTCGTGTGCGCCGGGACGGGCGCATAGGGGACGCCCGGGGCGACGAGCACGCCGTCCGCGATGCCGTAGGCGAGGGTCCGCGCCCGTTCCGCCGCCGTCGGGCCCTCCACGGTCTGCGTACTCTGCGTGGTCTCCGCTCTCGGCACCATGCCTCCTTGATTTAGTAGGTTAGGCTTGCCTAACTTAGGCATACCTAACCACCAAGGAGAGCGATGAACAACCCCCGTCCCAAAGTGCGGCTTTCGCGGGCGCTCGGGATACCGCTGACGCCGAAGAGCGTGAAGTACTTCGAGGCCCGCCCCTACCCGCCCGGCATGCACGGCCGGGCCCGCAAGCAGGAGACCGACTACAAGATCCGGCTCCGCGAGAAGCAGCGGCTCCGCGCGCAGTACAACATCCGCGAGGCGCAGCTCCGCAACGCCTTCGCCAAGGCCGCCAGGACGGGCGGCAAGACCGGCGAGGCCCTGCTCGTCGACCTCGAACGCCGGCTGGACGCGCTCGTCCTGCGCGCCGGCTTCGCCCGGACGATCTACCAGGCCCGGCAGTTCGTCGTCCACCGGCACGTCCTGGTGAACGGCCGCCGGGTGGACCGGCCGTCGTACCGGCTGCGTCCCGGCGACGTGATCACGGTCGCCGAGCGGAGCCGCTCGATGGTCCCCTTCCAGGTCGCCGCCGCCGGCGGGCACGCCGAGAACGTCCCGCCCTACCTCGACGTCCGGCACGACGCCCTCGCGGCCCGGCTCGCCCGCCTCCCCGAGCGAAGCGAGATCCCCGTCATCTGCGACGAGCAGCTCGTCGTCGAGCACTACTCCCGTTAGGGCGGGTCAGTTCTTCGGCTTCCCGCTCGTCTCCGCCTTCGGCGACTTGGACGTGCCGCCGCTCGGCACGGTCGGGAGCTGGCTCTGCTGCTGGTTCTGGTTCTGGTCGTTGGTCCCCGACGCGTACTGCTTGGTGACCTTCCACTTGCCGTCGATCTTGGCGAGGGCCAGCCGGAGCAACGTCGCGGGGGCCGAGGTCGCGCCGTCCTTCGTCCTGACGTCGATGTCGACCATGACGACGGCGGTGGCGAACCTGCCGTCCACGCTGCCCACGAACACCTGGTTCGTCTTGGACGTCAGCGACAGCTCGGGGTTGCTCTTGAACGTCTCGCCGAGGCTGGGCAGCGTGGTGTTCTTGAAGCTGTCCAGGAGGTCGCCGCCCATGAGCTTCTGCGCCTTGTCCATCTGCGTCTGGTAGTTCTGCGCGTTGTAGTTGAGCGCGACGTCGCCATAGGCGGAGGCGACCTTGCCCACGGCCGCCCTCTCGTCCTGCTTGGACGTCAGGGAGCTCGCGCTCGTCCACTTCCATATGGCCAGGCTCGCCAGCAGGGCGACCAGGACGACGATCACGACCGTCTGCACCACGCTGAGGCCGAAGAGCCCCGCCTGCCCGTCCGCCTGCACGGCGACCTTGGCGCGGGTCGGGGCCTTCTTCGGCTCCTCCTCCTCGGCCTCCTCCTCCGGAGGTTCGAGCCGGGTGGGACGCGGCTTCGCCTTCGCGGTGGCCGGCTTGGCCGCCGGCTTCGCGGCCTTGGCCGGACGCGCCGGGGGCTCCTCCTCGTCCTCCTCGTCCTCGGCGTCGAGCGCCTCCAGGACCTCGTCGAGGTCCTCGTCGTCGATGACCTCGATGACCCGCACCCGGCGCTTGCGCCTCGGCTTCGCCGGCCGTTCCGCGGCCTCGGTCTCCTCGGCCGCCGCCTCCTCCTCGGCCGGGACCGCCTCGACCTCGTCGACCTCGTCCCTGGTGGTCTTGGCTGTCACTTCGGGCACTCCTCGGGATTGGGGTCAGTCCTTGCCCCGACGTCGTCGGGTCAGGCGGGACACCACGGGCACCGAGCCCATCATGACCCTGATCAGCACCAGCAGGGCGATGACCGGGGGAACGTACACTAGCCAAACCGGAGGCCCGCCAGAAGAGCCGCTGTTGTTCGCGGCGTTCTTCGCCTGCACGTTCCGCCGGTCGAGCGCGGGATCGTGGGTCGGGATCGTCTCGCCCGGGTTCTTGGCCTTGTAGGTCTTCTGCTTGGTCACCGCCGGGGTCCGCCCGCCGGGGCAGGTCGGGACCTTGTTCACCTGCGGCTGCGCGAGCGGGTACCTGTACTCCAGCGCCGCGAGCTTCTTCGTCGTGACCTGGAAGACCACGTTCAGGACGGGCTTGCCCTGGTCGGTCCCGATCACGTTGTCCAGGACGACCTTCAGGCGCGGCGCCAGCGCGAGCGTCCGGTTCAGGTCGTACAGGTAGTTCGGGTCGTAGGTCGACACGCCCAGGTTGCCGAGCATGTCCACTGCGCAGCCGAAGTCGGGGGCGGTCTTGTCCAGCAGGCCGTTGACCGTGTTCAGCAGGTCGGGGCCGCGGTCGCGCAGCTCCGCGATCTGCCCGCGGACCTGGCTGAGCGCCGCGGTGAGCGCTGCGAGGTTGTCGACGCCGGCGCCGAGCGACCCGCGGTTCTGGTTCAGCACGTGGGTGATGCGGCCGAGGTCCTTGGTCAGGCCGTCGAGGAGTTCGGTGTTCTGCGCGAACGTCTGGGTCAGGTCGTCGCTGCCGTTGATGATCTGCCGGAGCGAGTCCTCGCGTCCGGCCCAGCCCTCGGCCAGCTCGTGGGTGAGCACCTTGGCGTCGTCGGGGTTGATCGCCTTGAGGGTGTCGATGACCGCGCCGAACAGGTCGCCGTACTTGGGCGGGACCTTGGTCTGCGAGACCGGGATGACGGTGCCGGGCTTCATCGGCGGGGCGTCCGCCCTGCCGGCGCCCGGGGTCAGCTCGACCACCGGCTCACCGACCGCGGACTTGCGGGCCGCGGCCGCGGTGACCCCCTGCGGGATCTTGACGCCGCGGTCCATGTCCAGCTTGACGACGACGCGGTCCTTCTCCAGCCGCACCGAGTCGATCTTGCCGACCCGCAGGCCGAGATAGTCGACCTCGAAGTTCGGGTGCAGTCCGGGCGAGGACTCGAACTCCGCGGTGATGTGGTACGGCCGGTCGATGAAGTCGAACCGGATGACGTTGTTGAACGCCCACAGGACCATGACCGCGGCGAGCACGCCGAAGGCCGCCAGGTTGATCGTCAGTCGCCTGTTCATCCGCGCGGCTCCAGGATCTTGTCGAGGTCCGGCAGCGCGCCTTGGAGCTGCTTCGGGATCTCGGGCGACCGGGCGGATTTCTGCTGCTTCTTCTTCGGGTTCTCGCTGAGACCCGGGAAGATCGGCGTCCCGTCCGGCCAGACGAGGCGGACGATCGGGTAGAGCAGCAGCTGGCCGTCGTAGCTGGCCCGCGGGAGCTTGTCGGTGAAGGTGACCAGCCCGTTCACCAGGTCGGTGAGCCGCTTGCGGTTGCCGCCGAGCTGCTGCAGGACGGGGTCGAGGTCGCGCAGCAGCGTGCGGAACCGCAGGATGCGCCCCTCCAGCACCTTGTCGTTCAGCTCGCGGGCCATCATGGTGAGCCGGTCGACCGTCTTGATGATCTTGTATTTGTCCTGGTTCAGCAGCCGGGTGGTGCGTTCGAGCTGCCCCGGAAGCCGGCCCAGCGCATCGCTGCCGTTGGCGAGCGACCGGCCGAGCTTCGCGAACCGGTCGACGGACTCGCCCAGCTCGCGGCGCTGCTCGGCGAACATCCTGAGCAGCTCGCCGGCCTGCGCGATCGTCTTGTTGAGCTTCTGCCCCTCGCCGTCCAGGGCGGTGGCCCCGGCGTTGACGACCGTGGCGACGTCGTCCCCGGCGAGCGCCTGGATGAGCGGGCCGGCCTGCCCGACGACCTGCTCGAACGCGGGCTGGACGCTGGTGTCGGTGATCGCGGCGCCGGTGGCGTAGAACGGGCCGCGGTCCATGCTCGCGCCCGGCGGCATCTGCAGGTCCACGTAGTTCTCGCCGAGCAGCGACGTCACCTTGATCTCGGCCCGCGTCCCCTTCGGGATCTTGATGCCGTCCTTGATGGACAGCGTCGCCTTCGCCTTGTAGCCGGCGAGCTCGACCTTCGTGACGGTGCCGATCGTGATGTCGGACATCTTCACGCTGTGGCCGGCGACGAGGCCCTGCGCGTCGTCGAACGTGGCGGTGAGCTTCAGGTCGCCCTTGGGCGCGCCCGCCGTCTTGTAGGAGCAGCCCGAGACCGCGAGCGCCATGGCGACGATGAGCATCAGCACCTTCCTGCTCATCAGTTGCCTCCGTTCTGCCAGGGACAGTTGGAGTTGGGCGCGGGCAGCGGGCAGCCGACCTCGTCGCTGTTCATCAGGCCCTTGAGCCAGGTGCGCAGGAACGCGTCCGAGGCGAACCGGATCTGCAGCGACTTGTTCTTCGGGTTGAAGCCGCCGATGAGCGCGTCGCTGATGCCGGGCAGCACGCGGATCAGCTGCGCCAGCTCCTTGGCGTTGCCCTTGAGGACGAGCGCCGTCCGGGTGAGGACGGCCAGGTCGTACGGCAGCTTCCCCTTGTACTTCTGCAGGAGCTTGTCGCCGTTCTTGGACAGCTCCAGGATGCCGCCGATCAGCTGCTGCAGCTCGCCGCGCTCGGAGCTGAGCACCTGGCTGGCGGTGCCGAAGTCGCGGATCACCGTGCCGAGGACCTGCTCGCGTCCGCGCACGACGCCGGCGAGCCGGCTGAGGTTCTGCGCGACCTCGATCAGTTCCTTGTCCTGGCCGGCGACGTTCTCGACGAGCCGGGCGCTCTGTTCCAGGGTGGCGTTGAACTCCTTGCCGTTGCCCCGGACGGTGTCGGCGGCGGTGCCGAGCGCGTTCTGCATCTTGGTCGGGTCGAGCGCGTTCGCGAGGTTGGTGAACGAGCTGAGCGCGTCGTCCACCTCGACGGGCACGTGGGTGCGCTCGATCGGGATGACGTCCGAGGTCTCCTTGACCTCGCCCGGCTTCCACGCCGGATGCAGGACGAGGTTGCGCTCGCCGATCAGGTTCAGCGGGACGATCGACGCCTGCACGCCCTTCGGCAGCGGGACGTCCCGGCGCAGGTGGAACGTCACCTTGACCCGGTCGCCCTGGTTCTCGACCTTGTCGACCAGGCCCACGTCGGCGCCCATGACCTTGACCTTCGACTTCTCGTAGAAGGAGCGGGCCTTCGGGACGTAGACGACCATGGTGCGGTCGCCGCTCGCGGACGGGGCGAGCGAGCAGCCGCCGAGCGACGCCGTCAGTGCGAGGACGAGCGCGACGGCGATTCCTTTCCCTCTGCTCATCAGTTGCCTCCCTGCGGCCGCCGCGTGGAGATCGGGCCGGGGGGCTGCAGCGGGCCGAGCCCGGTGAGCAGGCCCTCGATCCAGGCGCCGTTGCCCTTCAGGTTGGCGACCTGCTGGAACGTCGGGCCGAGCAGCGAGAAGTCGGTGTTCAGCGCGTCCATGTTGGGCGCGAGCCGTGTCGTGAGCAGGTGCAGGTTGTCCAGGAGCGTGTCGAGCTCCTTCTGGTTCTTGGAGATCACGTTGGACAGCGTCCGGACGGTGCGGTTGCCCTGCCCGATCGTCGCGGCGAGCTCGTTGCGGCGCCGGACGAGCGACTGCAGCAGCACCTGGCTGGCGTTGATGATCTGGCGGAGCTCCTCGTCCTTGCCGGCCAGCGTGCCGGTGATCGTCTTGCTGTTCTCGATCAGCCGCTGGATCTCCGGGTAGGAGTCGTTCAGCATCCGGGACAGGTCCTGGATGTTGACCAGGATCCGGTGCAGCTTCGCCGCGCCGGGAGACTTGATCTTGTTGACCTCGGTGAGCAGCTTGTCGATGCTCTTCTGGTCGAGCTTGCCGACGATGTTCTGCGCGCCCTCCAGGGCGTCCGGGACGGTGAACGGGACGCTGGTGCGCGACAGCGGGATCCGCCGCCGGGACTCCGGCACGTCCGCAAGGTAGGGCTTGGAGACCGGGCCGGACAGCCGCAGGTACCGGCCGCCGAGCAGCGTCGTCGTCTGGATCTCGGCGCGGGTCTTCGGGCCGAGGTCGATCCCGGCGTTCACGTGCCAGGTGACGATGATCCTGCCGTGCCGGAAGTCCGGCTCGACCCCGGTGATCCGGCCCGACTTCACGCCCGCGACCCGCACGTCCTGGCCCTTCTTGAGCCCGGCGGCGTCGCTGAACTCGCCGCTCATCGTGTAGCCGCGGTCGAGCAGGTGCAGCTGGCCGATGGCGAACGCGAACACGCAGCCGGCGGCGAGCGCGGTCAGGGTGACGATCGCGACGATCTTGTGGTTGACGTCCCGCAGGGACTTCAGCGCCATCAGCCGCCACCCCCCAGCAGCATCTTCTTCAGCTTGGTGAGGTCGTCCTTGCTGGGGGCGCCGGCGCCGGGGGACTTCGGCAGCGACATCGGGAACGGGCACGGGCCCTGCACGATGTTCAGGCAGAGCGCGTCGGTGCGCAGGTAGTGGCCGCCGTTCGCGGACGCGAACAGCTGCCGGAGCGTCAGCGGGAGCTGCCGCACCATCTTCTCCAGCTGGTCGACGTTCAGCCGGAACGTCTCGCTGAACCTGCCGAGGTTGTCGATGATGCGGGCGAGCTGCGCGTCGTTGCCGCCGAGCACCTGGTTGAGGTTGGTGGTGACGCCGGAGATCTCCACGACCGCGTTCTCCAGCAGTCTGCGGTTGCCCGCGAACACCTTGGTGAGCGATTCGAGGTTGTCGATGCTGGCGGCGATCTGCCGGTCCCGGGTGGCGATCGCGTCGCTCACCGTCTCGTAGTCGTCGATCATCCCCTTGATCGTGTTCTTCCGGGCCGCGAACGTCTGGAGCAGCATGTCCAGGTTGTCGGTCAGCACCGAGATGTTCTGCTCGTTGCCGTCCAGCGCCTGGGAGAACGCGAAGAGGATCTTGTTGAGCTGGTTCGGGTCCAGGTTGCGGGTCAGCGGGCCGAGGCTGTTGACGATGTCGCCGAGGTCCACGACCGACCTCGTGTGCGGGACGCGGTCGCCGTCGCCGAGCCTGCCCTGGCTCGTTCCCGGCTCCAGGTAGACGACCCGCTGCCCCATCACGTTGCGCCAGCGGATCGCGGCGGTGGAGTCGGACGGGAGCCGGACGTCCTTGTCGACCGCCATGCCGACCACGGCCTTGCCTCGCACCACCTTGATGCTCTTGACCTGGCCGACGGGCGTCCCGGCGACCTTCACGGCGTCGCCCTCCAGCAGGCCGGTGACGTCGTCGAAGGTGGCGGTCAGCTTGTAGCGGTCGCTGAAGCTGGTGCCGAGGATCTGCTGGCCGATGTAGAACGTGAGCATCCCGGTCAGCGCCACGAACACCAGGAACTTGACGATCGTGGAGTACTCGGGCCCGCGCGCGGCCTTGCCGCGCATCCGCGGGCTCACGGCCGCGTTCCCGTCGCCGCGCCGCCCTGTTTGCGCTGCCCGCCCGTCCTGCCGGGGAGTTGCAGGTCGAACGCCGTGGCCTGCGGCGTGGACGGGCAGATGTCGATGAAGATCTGGCAGATGTCCAGCGGGAGGTCGTCGCGGGCCTGGGCGATCAGGGTGCCCGACGGCCCCGGGACGCGGATGATCTGCGACAGCAGGCCGAAGAAGCCGTTCAGGCTGTCCAGCAGCACCGGGATGTTGCGGCGCTGGCCGTTCAGCACGTGCACGACGTCGCCGCCCGTGTCGATGATCTTGCCAAGGTTGCGGCCGTGCTGCTGCAGGTTGGTGCCGACCGTCTCGCCGAGCCGGCTGGACTCGTCCAGCAGCTGGGTGACCTTGTCGGGACGCTCGTTGATCACCTGCGCGAGCCGGTTGAAGTCGCCGGCGAACCGGGTGATGGTGTCGCCGCGGGAGGCGAACGTTCCCGACAGGCCGTTGATGTCGTTCAGCAGCGACTGGATCGCCGCCCGGTCCCGGTAGGTCGCGTCCACGACGATCGCGCCGTTGTCGATCGTCCGGCGGAGCGCGGGCCCCTGGCCGGAGAGGCCGGAGCCGAACGTGCGCAGGATCGTCGCCACGTCGTCGGGGTCGATCGCCTTGGTGAGCCGGTAGGTGGGCCACGCCGTGTCGGACAGCTCCTGCGGGTCGTGCGTCTTCGCGATCTTCCCGCCGTCCTTCAGGTAGGGGCCGGTCAGCTCGTGCGAGCCGAGGTCGAGGGCGAGGTCCTTCGGGCCGAACACCGAGACCGGCTCGACCGTCGCGGCGGCCGTGTCGGCGATCTTCACTCCCTTGTCGATCCGGAACCGGACGGTGACCCGGCCGCTGTCGTCGAGCCTGATGCGGTCGACGTCGCCGACCGCGATGCCGCGGATCTTCACCTCCGACTTGCCCGGGTCCAGCCCCTGCCCGGCCCGTCCGAACGTCGCGTCGAAGTAGGTGGAGCCCGCGTGGGACGGCGTCGAGCCGATCGCGACGAACGCCGCGGCGGCGGCGATCACGGCCGCGCCGGCCAGCCCGAAGAGCGTCCGGGAGCGGCTGGAGAGCGTCTCGTCGCTCATCCGGTCAACTTCACTGTGCTGCCGTGGCCCCAGAAGATGTACGACAGGACCAGGTTCATGAGGATCATCAGGATGGTCGACTCCCGGATCGCGCGGCCCGCGGCCACGCCGACGCCGACCGGTCCGCCCGCCGCGTAGTAGCCGCGGTAGCAGTGGATGAACATGATGATGAACGCGAACACCGCGACCTTGATGACGCTGTAGAACACGTCGATCGGCGGCAGGTAGAGGTGAAAGTAGTAGTCGTAGATGCCGGGCGAAAGCCCGAAGTACTGGATCGTGATGAACCTGGTGGCGAAGAACGCCATGAACAGCGACACCAGGTACAGCGGCACCAGTGCGATCACGCCGGCCGCGACCCGGGTGCACACCAGGTAGGCCAGCGAGTTGATGCCCATGACCTCCAGCGCGTCGATCTCCTCGGAGATCCGCATCGCGCCGATCTCCGCGGTGAACCCGGTGCCGACCTGTGCCACCAGCGCGACGCCCGCGATGATCGGGGTGACCTCGCGGACGTTGGAGTAGCTCGCGACCAGCCCGGTGAACGCCTCCGCGCCGATGCGCTCCAGCCCTGGGTAGCCCTGCAGGCCGACCATCGCGCCGGTGGCGAGCGACATCGTCGCGATGACGAAGATCATGCCGCCGCCGATGACCAGCGCGCCGACGCCGACGGTGATGTCGCTGACCTGCTTGGCGAGCGTCTTGCCGTACTTGCGCCGCAGGATGATGTCGACGAAGAGGTGGTAGAGGACCCGGCCGAGGAACACCGGCAGGTCGGCCGACGCGGCGAGGCCCGCGGTCCGGCCCTTCACGGCACGGCCCAGCTTGCGGACGGGGGAAATGGCGACCATCAGAACCTCGGGGGGAAGAGGACCTGGTAGATCATGGTGAGGATGTAGTTCGTCGCGAACACCACGATCGAGGTGACCACCACCGCCCGGTTGACCGCGCGGCCGACGCCGACCGGCCCGAAGTCGCAGTTCATGCCCATGTAGCAGGCGACCGCGGCGGCGATGAACCCGAACACCCACGCCTTGAACAGGGTGATCACCAGGTCCGAGAACTGCAGCAGGGCGGTCGCGCCGTCGAAGAACGCGCCGGGGCTGACGCCCTGCTGGATGACGTTGAAGTAGTAGCCGCCGATGACGCCCGCCAGGATCACCACCGAGCACAGCAGCCCGGACACCATGCTCGCCGCCCACAGCCTGGGGGTGACCAGGCGGTGGATCGGGTTGATGCCCATGACCTCCATCGCCGCGAGTTCGTCGCGGATGTTGCGGGCCCCCATGTCCGCGGTGATGGCCGAGCCGCCGACACCGGAGACCAGCAGCGCGGCCGCCAGCGGCGCCACCTGCTGGATCATCGCCGCGGTCAGCAGCGCGCCGGTCCCCGACTGCGCGCCGAGCTGCCGGGCGATGTCGCCCACCTGGAGGGAGATGGTCGCGCCGAGCGGCACCGCGATGAGCATGACCGGCACGCTGGTCACCCGCGCGAGGAACCAGCACTGCTCGATGAACTCGCCCCACCACTGGCGCAGGTCCCAGGTGCGGCGCAGCCCTTCGAGAAGGGTCACGCACAGCAGTCCGGTCTCGTCGAGCGCCCGCTCGACGCGTCTGCGTGCCAGGTCCGGGGCCTTCGTCAGGCTCAGGGCCATCAGCCGGTGACCTCCCCCAAAGGGGGTTGGTGAAGGTTCACTCCAGCCTCCTTAGTGCTCGGACGTCGGCGCCCATCCGAAACTCCGGATCCCGTCGTGCCACGGCGGCGCCCTTGTCGTGCTCCTTGCGCGCCACCGCGGTCTCGGCCGAGACCGGCTACCACATCCGGCTCCGCGCACCCTACAGAGCACACGGGCACCGCCTGTGATTTGAGGCACTCTATTGGAAGAAGGTCTAAGAAGCGAGTACTTACATCTGGTTTTGTCCGAAGCTACGATCAGCCGGTGCAGACGAAGGCGCGACGAAGCGTAGACGAGGACATGGACGACGGCGTGGACCCGCTGGTCATGGGCGTGCGGGACCGGTGGGAGGGCCAGGGGCTGCACGGCGATCCCTGGCCGTTCCTGGCGATCTGCTCGGTCGGGCGGCTCAACCAGCTGCTCAAGAAGGCCCTGGACATCGAGTTGAAGCGGCTGGACCTGACCCGGACGGGGTACTTCCTGCTGACCACCCTCGCGCTGACCGTCCACGGGCGGGCGCGGCTGAGCACGCTCGGCCGGATCCTGATGATGCACCCGACGACGGTGAAGCTCACCGTGGACCAGCTGGAGGCGGCCGGGCTCGTCAGCCGCGCCCGGCACCCCCGCGACCGGCGCGCCACTCTCGTCGAGATCACGGCCGCGGGACGCGAGCGGGCCAACGAGGTGAGCCTGGCGCTGGAGTCGCCGGGCGGCGCCCTGGCGGTGTTCGGCGGGATGCACCGCGACCTCTTCGAGGCGCTGCAGCCGGCGCGCCTCGCCGCCGGCGATGTGGAACTGCTGAACCCGGGTGCGGGACGGAGACGGTCCCGCGGCGATGGGTGAACCGCGTACCCTACGGTCCACGTATCTGCTCTTCGACGACACGACACCCGGGCGATAAGGCAGTCTTCTCCTATGCCACAGAGTCACGGCACTCGCAGACGTCCCACTGAAAAGGCCGACGGCGCTTCGGGGGGCGCGCGGGGTCGTCGCTCCTCGAAACGCGGCGCCACCAGGCAGAACACCCGCTCCGGACGGGTGCCGCCACCGAGGACGGCGCCCGAGGCGCACGGCGGCCCGGATCCGTACGGGTCCGGCCCGTACGGGCCGGACGACCCCCGCGAACCGGCGGAGGGCCCCGGCCGCTCCCCGCGCGGGAAGCGGCGGGTGCGGCGGGCGCTCACCAGCAACGTCACCATCACCGTCGCGGCGATCGGGGTGCTGGGCGCGGCGCTGACGGTGGTCGACCTCGGCAGCTTCGTGGACGGCGGGACCAAGCCGCCGAAGGCCGCCTCCGCCGGCCTGTCCACCAACGACATGCTCACCAAGCTGACCTCGGCGTCCGACATGGACAAGGTGGCGGCCGACGTCATCGCGAACGCCAAGAAGCGGGCCTACGAGGAGCACCAGCGCGAGCTGAAGCGGCTCAAGGAGAAGGCCAAGCGGGACGCGGCGGCGCGGGCGAAGCTGAAGGCGGAGCAGGAGAAGGAGCGGCTCGCCAAGCTGAACCCGAGCGCCGGGCAGAACAAGGCGTACGGCAAGAAGATGAACGCGCTCAAGGGATGGGACCGCTGCTGGCCGTCCCTGCTGACGCTGTGGAACCACGAGAGCGGCTGGAACGAGCGGGCCGAGAACCCGGGCAGCGGCGCCTACGGCATCCCGCAGGCACTGCCCGGCTCCAAGCTGGCGAGCGCCGGGGCCGACTGGCGCACGAGTTCCCCCACCCAGATCGCCTGGGGCCTCGGCTACATCAAGGCCCGCTACAAGGACCCGTGCGGCGCGTGGGACTGGTGGCAGGCCCACAACTGGTACTGAGCCGCACCGGACTCGCGCCGCCGCCGGGTCCCGGAGCCCCCGAACTGGCACCATGGAGGCATGCGGACGAGCAGGGCGCGCCAGGCGAACGGCGCGGGTGAGGGCGGGGACCGCGCCGAAGGCGCTCCGGAGGAGGGCGCCGGGAGCCGTCCCGCGTCGCGGGGCAACGGCGAGGGCCGCCAGTGGGCCCGCGCCGACGCGACCCGGCAGGCGCTGCTGACCGCGGCTCTGCGGGTGTTCGCCGACCGCGGCTACGCCGACGCGGGCATCGCCGAGATCGTCGAGCGCTCCGGCATCAGCGTCGGCAGCCTCTACCACCACTACGGCGGCAAGGCCGGACTGTACGTGGCGCTCTGGGAGGAGCTCACCGCGGAGCAGGAGGCGAGCGCCGCGCAGGCCGTGTCCGCCGCGCGCAAGGACGGCGAGTCCGACCCGATCGCGCTGTTCATCGCGGGCGCCCGCGCCTATCTGCGGGTGTGCTGGGAGCGGCGGGAGGCGGCCCGGCTGTTCCTCGCCGGCGAGGGCCCGTCCGGGTCTTCGCTGATGCGCCGCAGCCGCGCCCAGCACTGGATCGCGCAGAACACCAAGCTGCTGCGCGGCTCGTCCGCCGGGGAGCCCGCCGGACGCCCGGAGCAGGTGCTGAGCCTCGTGCTCACCACGGTGATCGGCGAGGCCGGCCGGGAGATCGCCACCGCGGAGAACGAGGCGGAGTCCGCGGAGATCATCGACGAGGTGTGCCGCATCCTGATCCGCCTGGCCCGCTGATGGCGCTCGGGACGGTCGTGCTGACCGGCGCGGCCGGACGGGTCGGCACCGCGCTGCGGACGCCGCTGCGCGACGAGGCGGAGCGGCTCGTGCTCGCCGACCGCGCGCCGCTGCACGTGGAGGCGCCCAACGAGGTCGTCCACCGCACGGACCTCTCGGACCCGGCCCGGATCGTCGAGGGCGCGGACGCGATCGTCCATCTGGCCGGGGTGCCGGACGAGGCGCCGTTCCCCGACCTGGTCGAGGGCAACATCCTCGGAACCCAGCGCATCCTGGAGGCCGCGCGGGTCACCGGCGTCCCGCGCGTCGTGCTCGCGAGCAGCAACCGGCTGACCGGCTGCTACCCGTCCACCGAGACCGTGTCGCCCGCCATGCCGCCGCGGCCGGACGGCCTGTACGGGGTGAGCAAGGTCGCCGTCGAGGCCCTCGGCCGCCTCTACGCCGACAAGTTCGGCCTTGACGTGGTGTGCCTGCGCATCGGCAGCCTCGAACTGCATCCGTCCGAGCCCCGGCACCTCGCCACCTGGCTGAGCCACCGCGACTGCGCGGGGTTCGTCCGTGCCGCGCTGACCGTCCCGTCGCCGGGGTTCCTCGCCGCCTACGCGGTGTCCGCCAACGCACGCCGATTCTGGGAACTCGATGCGCGGCTCGGCTACGAGCCGCGCGACGACGCGGCGTCCTACGACATCCCGGACACTTTTGTCAGGGACGGCGTGCCGCAGGGCGGCGATTTCGCGTCTGCCGAGTTCACGCTCCCCTACCTGGGCTGAACGGCTGGCGCGGGTGATGTTTTGGGTCACACGGGACGCGGTGGACCGTTATCCTGACGTTCTGGTTACCGGTTCCTGACGGAAAGTCGAAGGGGTCCATGCCGACGTCGACCTGGTTCCGCCTCAACGTCGCCAAACGTGAGCGGGTGCTCGAAGTGGCGATGCGCGAGTTCGGGGAACACGGGTACTCGACGGGCAGCCTGAACACCATCGCGCGCGAGGCCGGGATCGCCAAGGGCTCGCTCTTCCAGTACTTCAGCGACAAGCTGGAGTTCTTCGCGTTCGTGTGCGACGAGACGTCCCGCCGCATCCGCGAGGAGATGGAACGCCGCATCGAACGGATCGACTTCGACCAGAGCATCGACGAGTGGCTGTTCGACGTCCTGTGCGACTGGACCGAGTACATGGCCGACCACCCGCTGGAGCGCGGCGTCACCGCGGCCACGAACTTCGAGCTCGACAACAACGTCCGGTCCGTCGTCCGCGACACCGCCAACCAGCACTACCTGCAGGTCATCCACCCGACGCTGGAGGTGTGGAAGGCGCAGGGCGGCATCCGCGAGGACGCCGACCTCGAAGTCCTCGCCACCTGGCTGATGATGATCCTGCCCCTCCTCGCGCTCGCCCCCTACTACGACGGCCTCGACCCGATCCACGACCTGCGCGGCCGTACCCCGGCCGAGCAGCGTCCGGTGATCCGGCAGCTCCTCGCGGGCTTCCGCCCGATGTTCGCCCCCGGCAAGTGACCCGCGCGGCCGCATGCCCGACGTCCTCCTGGCCGGCCGGTACCGGCTCCTGGACGTGGTCGGGCGCGGGGGCATGGGCGCGGTCTGGCGGGCCCGCGACGACGTTCTCGACCGCGAGGTGGCGGTCAAGGAGGTCCTGACACCGCCCGGCGCGTCCGCGGAGCCCGCCGGACGGGACGCCCGCCGGTACGCGCGGACGATGCGGGAGGCGCGATCGGCGGCGCGGCTGCGGCACCCGTCCATCATCACCGTGTACGACGTCGTCACCCACGACGAGCGGCCCTGGATCGTGATGGAGTTCGTGCCGGGCCGCGCGCTCTCGGACGTGCTGAAGGGCGGCCCCCTGCCGCCGCCGCGGGCCGCCGAGATCGGATCCCTGATGCTGGCCGGGCTTCGCGCCGCGCACGCCGCCGGCGTCACGCACCGCGACGTGAAACCGGGCAACGTGCTGCTGGACGGCGACCGCGTGATACTCACCGACTTCGGCATCGCGGTCGCCGAGGACATGACCGCGCTGACCGCGTCCGGGGCGATCCTGGGCACCCCCTCGTACATGGCGCCGGAGCAGGCGCGTTCGGGCACGGCCTCCGCCGCGAGCGATCTGTGGTCGCTGGGCGCGACGCTCTATGCGGCGGTCGAGGGGCGCCCGCCGTTCACCGGGCCGACCGCGGTCGCGATCCTGTCCGCGCTGCTCACCGAGGATCCCCGCCCGCCCCTCAACGCGGGACCGCTGCGTCCCGTCCTGGACGGGCTGCTGTGCAAGGACCCCTCTCGCCGCATGGACGGGAAGGAGGCAGCGGCCCTCCTCTCGGACGCCGCCCGCGCCGAGGCCCGGGTCGTCCTCCCGCCGCCCGCTCTGGTGACGGGCGCCCCGTCGCTGGACGACCTGCCGTGCCCGGTCGAGACGCTGGTGTTCGCCCCGGACGGGCGGACGCTCGTGACGGCGCTGCCCGCCGGGCACGGCCTCCCGGCCGCCTGGATCTGGGACGTGGACACGGGCCGCCTCCTGCACGCCGTCCCCCGCTCGGAGGACTGCGAGGACGACGCGCGGGCCGTCTTCCTCCCGGACGGGCGCCTCATCGTGGGGGACGGCGCCAGATTCTCGATCACCCGGCCCGGCGCGGAGGAGCACGAGACCGGCGAGATGGCGTTCGCCCCGGACGCCCGGTACCTCGCGGTCGCAGCCCGGGCCCCCGGCACGGCCGAGCACCGGATCGAGTTCTGGGACACCGGGCTCATGGAGCGCCGCAACATCCTCGCCGGGCAGCGCGAGACCCCGCGGAACCTGATCTTCTCCTGGACCGGCTCCCGTCTCCTGTCCTGGGGGTGCGGCGGGCAGCCGCAGCTGTGGGACCCGTCGCGCCGGTTCCGCAGCCCGCTCCTCGCCACGCTGAGGGGCCACGCCGCGCCGCGCCCCGCGCAGGCGTTCGCATGGGCGAAGCACCTGGCCACGACCGACGGCGCGACCCTGCTGCTGTGGACGGCCCGGCAGGGCGACGGCCCGGTGGCGCGGCTCGACGGCCACACCGCCGACATCAACCGGGTCGCTTTCGGGCTGCGCGACCGGATCGCGATGACGGCCTCCGACGACGGCACCGTGCGGGTGTGGAACCCACTGGCCGCGACCCGCGACCGGCCCGAGACCGCGCACGTCGCCACCCTGACCGGCCACCGGGGCCCTGTCACCGGCCTCGCCGTGAACACGGACGGGACGGGCATGGCGACGGCGGGCCACGACCGGTCCGTCCGCCTCTGGGACCTCACCGACCGTGCCCCGGCCTGACCGTCCGCCCAGGCCGCCCCTCGCGTCGGGTCAGTCCTCGATGTCGGCGACGAGGACGTCCATGTGGCGGGCGGCGTAGCGGGCCGGCGGCGGGAGCTCGGCGGCGTCGGAGGCGGTCAGCACGCGCGGGTTGCCGATCCGGCGGGCGCGGCCGAGGCGCTCCACCCCGCCGCGTCCCTCGGCGAGAAGGTTGCGGACCCAGTCGGCGTCCCGCCCGTACGGCAGGCCGACGATGAGCCGGTCGCCGCTGCGGAACGCGGTCACCGGCGTCCGGTACTCGCGTCCCGAGCGGCGCCCCCGGTGCACGATCACGGCGAAGGGCGGCAGGTAGGGCGCGTAGACGCCCTGCACCCGGTTCGTGACCACCTTGTTGAAACGGGCGACCGATCGCGGCATCAGCGGTTTCATGATGCCTCCATGGTTAGCACGTCCGCGCCGGTCCTCAGCGGATGAGGACGAACTCCTCGGCCCTCGCCCTGCGGGAGCCCGCCCAGAACTCGAAGGTGTGGCCCGGCCAGATGGTGCGGTTCACGCCCTTGTCGTCCAGGTACCAGCTGTCGCAGCCGCCCTCGTTCCAGACGGCGCGGCGCAGGCGCTTCTGCATGCGGTCGTTGAAGCGGCGGGCGGCCTCGGGCTTCGGCTCGATGGTGTCCGCGCCGGACTCCCGCAGCAGGCGCAGGCAGTTCAGCACGTGCTGGATCTGCACCTCGATCATGAAGACGACGGAGTTGTGGCCGAGTCCGGTGTTCGGGCCGAGCAGCATGAAGAAGTTCGGCATGCCGGGGATCGTGGTGCCGCGGTGCGCCTCGATGCCGTCCGCCCAGATCTCCTGGAGCTTGGTGCCGTTCCGGCCGGTGACGCGCAGCTCGTTGAGGGCGTCGGTCACCTTGAAGCCGGTGCCGTAGATGATGCAGTCGACCTCGTGCTCACGCCCGTCCCCGGTGACGATGGAGTTCTCGCGGACCTCCGCGACCCCGGACGTCTCGACCTCGACGTTCGGGCGGGTGAGCGCCGGATAGTAGTCGTTGGACAACAGGATCCGCTTGCAGCCGATCGTGTAGTCCGGTGTGACCTTGGCGCGCAGTTCCGGGTCGGCGATGTGCTTCTCGATGTGCCGGCGGGCGAGGCGCTCCTGCGGGGCGGACAGCCTCGGGTCGATGGTGAAGCCGACGGCGCGGGCCTCCAGCGCCCAGTAGATGCCGCCCCGGAACGCCCGCGCGGCACCCGGGATCTTCGCGAACGCCGTGCGGACGGGCGCCGGGATGGCGACGTCGGGCTTCGGCTGGATCCACGGCGGCGTCCGCTGGAAGACGACGAGCTCGGACGCCCGTTCGGCCAGCTTCGGAACGAACTGGATCGCGGAGGCCCCCGTGCCGATGACGGCGACGCGTTTGCCGGTGAGGTCGTAGGAGTGGTCCCACTCGGCGGAGTGGAACGCCGTGCCGCGGAACCGCTCGATGCCGGGCAGGTCCGGATAGGACGGGACGTGCAGCGCGCCGACGCCGGACACGATGGCCTTCGGGGTGAGGACCGTCCCGTCCGCGAGCGCCACGTTCCAGCGCCTGGCGTCGTCGTCGTACTCCATGGAGTCGACGGCCGCGCCGAAGCGGATGTGCTCGCGCACCCGGTACTTGCGGGCGGTGCGCTCCAGGTAGGCGCGGATCTCGGGCTGCGGCGCGAACATCCGCGTCCAGCCGGGGTTCAGCTCGAAGGAGAAGGAGTACATGTGCGAGGGAACGTCGCAGGCGCACCCGGGGTAGGTGTTGTCATGCCAGGTCCCTCCGAGCGCCTCGCTCTTCTCCAGCACGACGAAGTCGTGGAAACCGGACCGCTTGAGCCGGATCGCCATGCCGAGGCCGGCGAAGCCGGAGCCGATGATGACGATCGCCGGGGCGCGCTCGCTCATGACCCCTCCTCTCGGATAACCTACTTCGAGTAAGTTACCCGGAGTAGGTTACTGACGGTAGGTCCAACAGATATGAGTGGCGCCACACCGCGGCCACCGTCGCGCAGGCGCCGGATGTCCCGGGCCGAGCGCGAACGGCAGATGCTGGACGTGGCGGAGCAGGTGTTCGGCGAGCGCGGCTACCAGGCCGCCTCGATGGACGAGATCGCCGAGCGCTGCGGGGTCTCCAAGCCGATGCTGTACGAGTACTTCGGCTCCAAGGACGGGCTGCTCGTGGCGTGCGTGAGCCGCTCCAAGGCCGAGCTGTTCGAGGTCACCCAGAAGGCCATGGCCGCCGCCACCGTTCCCGAGGACATCCTGCGGTGCGGGATGGCCGCCTACTTCCGGTTCATCGACGAGCACAGCAGGTCGTTCGCGATGCTGCTGCGCGAACCGATGGCCGCCTCGGCCGAGGCCATCACGGCCGTCGAGGAGACCCGGCGGCAGCAGAGCACGCTGATCGCCGGAGTGCTGGCGACGTTCGCGCCGGTCGCGCCCGCCGCGGCGATCGAGGCGTACACGCAGATCATCATGGGTGCGAGCGAGCGGCTGGCGCTGTGGCAGACGAGCCGTCCCGACGTGTCGGCGGAGGACGCGGCCCGCTACATGACCGACTTCTGCTGGAAGGGGCTCAGCCCCTATCTGGTCTCCGGGGAAGCGCGTCCAGAGCCCCGATGAGCAGGTCGAGGCCGAACTCGAAGTCGGTCTCGGGATCGTGCGCGGTCAGCACTGGCCGGTAGGCGATGACATGCGGGAACTCCTCCGGGTCGAGGCGGGCCCATGACTCGGCGCCGGTCTCGGCCAGGTGGCCGAGCATCTTCGCCACCCCGAACTCGCGCATCTGCGCGCCGAGCGCGTAGGCGATCAGCGCCCGCATGATCCGCACGGCGGTCTCGCCGTCGAAGCCCGCCGCGTCCGCGAGCGCCAGGGCGCGCTCGGCGGGACGCAGCCCCACCGGTGTGTCCACCTTGTGGGTGAGGACGATCGACATGCAGCGCGGATTGTCGTGGGCGACCTTCCGGAACGCCCGGACGAGAGCGCGCGCACGTTCCTGCCAGGGCTCGGCCGGGTCGTCCTCCAGTTCCAGCCCCGCGACCACGTGCTCGGCGACGCCCTCAAGCAGCGCGCCCTTGTTCGGGACGTGGTTGTAGAGGGACATCACGGCGACGTCCAGTTCGGCGGCCACCCGGCGCATCGACAGCGCGTCCGCGCCCTCCCGCTCGATCAGCGCGACCGCCGCCTGGACGATGCGCGCACGGGTCAGGCCCGGGCGCGGAGTGTCGGAGGTCACACGCCCCGCCATTGACTTCCGCCCTTTCTCGCCGTTGACACGGCCGAGTGCCGCGTGCCACCGTACGTACATTGTACGTGAGACGTACATTGTACGTCTCCGGCTCGGGGAGGACGCCCAATGTCGACCCATGACCTGTACACCGCTCCCGTCCCGTCCGAGACCTGGAAGGTGCCGATGACCGGCGACGCCAGGTTCACCTGGGAGTACGACGACGGACGCGACCGCCTGCTAGCCCTCTACCAGAAGGGCAAGGACAAGCAGTGGGACTCCGCCAAGCGCATCGACTGGGACCTTGAGGTCGACCCGCACGACATCCTCGGCGTCCCCGACCAGTCTCTCGCCATCTACGGGACGAAGTACTGGGACATGCTGTCGGAGAAGGAGCGCGGTGAACTCCGGCAGCACTCCACGTCGTGGCAGTTCTCCCAGTTCGTGCACGGCGAGCAGGGCGCGATGGTCACCGCCGCCCGGATCGTGGAGTCGGTGCCGGACCTCGACTCCAAGTTCTACTCCGCCACCCAGACCATGGACGAGGCACGCCACGTCGAACTGTTCACACGGTTCCTGCACGAGAAGGTCGGGATGGTCTACCCGATCAACACCAAGCTGCAGGACCTGCTGAACGAGACCCTCACCGACTCCCGCTGGGACATGCCCTACCTCGGCATGCAGGTGCTCATCGAGGGTCTCGCGCTCGCAGCGTTCGGCGTCATCCGCGACATCACCACCAAGCCGCTGCCCAAGCAGATCCTCGCCTATGTCATGCAGGACGAGGCGCGCCACGTCGCGTTCGGCCGGCTGGCCCTCCGCGACTACTACAAGCAGCTCTCGCCGGCCGAGCTGCGCGAACGCGAGGACTTCGTCATCGAGGGCTGCTACCTGATGCGCGACCGCATCCGCGGCCGGGAGATCTGGACCAACTTCGGCATCGACCCCAAGGAGGTCGACGAGATGGTCGAGAACTCGCCGTACATGCGGATGTTCCAGAGCCTGCTGTTCAGCCGCATCGTCCCGTGCGTGAAGGACATCGGGCTCTGGAGCGAGCGCATCCGGCGGACCTACGACGACATGGGCGTCCTGGACATGTCCAAGGCCGACCTCGACGCCCTCATGAACCAGGACGAGGAGATCGCCGAGAAGCTCGACACCGAACGGTTCGCGGCCGAGGAGGCGGCCCGCAAGGCCGAGGTCGACGACGTCATCGCGGACGCGGCGGCGGGCTGAGTACGTTTGGTTCAGTCGATCCGCACACCTCGGAGGTCTGGATGCCACTGGCGCATTTCGATGGAGCGCTCGCCGTCGTCACCGGAGCCGGCAGCGGGATCGGCCGGGCCATCGCCCTCGCGCTGGCGGAGAGCGGCGCGAGCGTCGTCGCGGCGGACATCGACCTGCCCGCCGCCGAGCGGACGGCCACCCTGGCCAAGACGCTCGGCGCGGGCGGCACCGCCTACGAGGTGGACGTGGCGGACCGCGCCGCGATGGAGACCTTCGCCGCCGAGGTGAAGGAGGCCCACCGGGTCCCCGACATCGTCGTCAACAACGCGGGCATCGCGGTCGCCGGCTCCTTCCTCGACACCGGCGTGGAGGACTGGGACCGCATCCTCGGCGTGAACCTCTGGGGCGTCGTGCACGGCTGCCGCCTGTTCGGCAGGCAGATGCGCGACCGGGTCCACGCCCTGCCCAACAAGCCCGACAAGCCGAACTTCGGCGGGCACATCGTCAACATCGCGTCCGCCGCCGCGTACACCCCGTCGCGCGCGCTGCCCGCCTACTGCACGACGAAGGCCGCGGTCCTCATGCTCAGTGAGTGCCTGCGCGCCGAGCTGGCCGGCTCCCGCATCGGCGTCACCGCCGTGTGCCCCGGCTTCGTCAGCACCGGCATCGTCGAGCACGGCACCTTTGTCGAGGGCGACGCCCAGGCCAGGGAGCGCATCCGCAGCCGCGGCAACAAGGGGATCAGGCTCCGCAACTACCCGCCGGAGAAGGTGGCCGAGCGGGTCGTCCACGCCATCGTCAAGAACAAGCCGGTGGTCCCCGTCAACTTCGAGGGCCACCTCCTGCACACCCTGTCGAGGGTGTCCCCCGCCTCTCTGCGCCTCCTGGCCCGGATCCCCGCCGGGGGCTAGGAGTTCCGCCGCGGGCTAGGAGTTCCGCCGCACGGCCATTTCTCTCGACGTCGAACCGATTTTTAGAAAATGGTTCATGAATGGCCGTCATTGGTCCGGACGACGAACAGCAGAAGGGCCGCGGAGCGGGGTCCACTCCGCGGCCCGTCGGCGAGTTCGGGCTGGCTGACCTGGGACTCACCTCACCCAGGACACTCCTGACGCCTGCACGGTCACGTCGTCGACCTCCTCCTCCCAGGCGCTGTCAGCACACCGATCCCAAGCCTGGCGCGGGAGCTTGATCGGCGCACCCCTCCCCTTTCCCGAACACCCTAGAAGCTGTTGACAGAAAACATGCCACGATCGGCCGATTCAGGTCAGAAACGATTTAGCACGGCGAGAACTTCGCGGGCGACGGCGGCCGCCGTGCCGAGGCAGGCCGGCTCCCGCTCGTCCTGCGCGGCCCTGCCCGGCGCCCGCTCGCTGTAGCCGACCGTGAAGACCGCGTTGCGGGTCCTCGCCGTGACCTGCCCGATGACGTTCTGCTCCCCGGCGTCGGCCTTGGACCAGTGGTACGCCTCGTCCCCGATGCCCGGCTCGCGGTCCAGGCCGATCGTCCGGGCGGGTGAGGCATCGTGCGCCTGCGCCCACCGTCCCGCACGGCGCGGGCAGGACGGTGATCACCTGCCGGGGGAACGCCGCCCCGCTCCTCACTCCCCCGTCTCGGTTCACCGGCCGGTTTCGACGTAGGCGGCCCCGCCGCCCCTGACCAGGCCCCCGCCCGATGCCCCTTGTCGGACCCCGTGGTCACAATGAGGGTGTGCTGATAGCGGACATCACGCGGACGTCAGAGGCGGTCGCCGGGACCTCCGGCCGCAAGGCCAAGGTATCCGCGCTCGCCGAGTGCCTGCGCGCGGCCGATCCGGGCGAGGCCGCGATCGTGGTCGCCCATCTGTCCGGTGAGCTGCCGCAACGCCAGATCGGGGTCGGGTACGCGTCGCTGCGGGACGTCCCGCCGCCGGCACCGGAGCCGTCCCTGACCGTTCTGGAGGTGGACGCGTCGTTCACCGAGATCGGTGCGGTCTCGGGCGCGGGGTCGGTCGCCCGGCGGCGCGAGCTGGTCGCGGCGGTGCTGGGCCGCGCCACCCGCGCCGAGCAGGGATTCCTCATCCGGCTCCTGGCGGGCGAGCTGCGGCAGGGTGCGCTGGACGGGGTGATGGCCGAGGCGATCGCGGCGGCGGCCGGGGTACCCGCCGCCGAGGTGCGGCGGGCGGTCATGCTGCGCGGGTCGCTGGGACCGGTGGCCACGGCCGCCCTCGGCGACGGCGTCGAGGGGCTGCGCGGGTTCGGCCTGGAGGTCGGACGGCCCGTCAAGCCGATGCTCGCGGCGTCGGCGCCGTCCGTCGAGGAGGCGCTCGGCAAGCTCAAGGCCGAGGCGGCGGTCGAGTGGAAGCTCGACGGGATCCGCGCGCAGGTGCACGTGTCCGGCGGCGAGGTGCGGGTGTTCACCCGGACGCTGGACGAGATCACCTCGCGGCTCCCCGAGGTCGTCGAGGCCGTGCGCGGCCTGCCCGTCCGCGAGGCCGTGTTCGACGGCGAGCTCATCGCCCTGCGCCCGGACGGCCGCCCGCACCCCTTCCAGGTGACCGCCGCCCGCACCGCCACCCGGACCGCGAAGAACACCGAGCCGGTCCCCCTCAGCGTGTTCCTCTTCGATGTGCTTCACCTCGTCCCGGCCGGCGGCGGTCCGGGGGGTGACCTGCTGGACGCGCCCGGGGCGGAGCGGAACGCGGCGCTGGTGCGGGTGGTGCCGGAGGAGTTGCGGATGCCGCGGGTGGTGACGGGCGACCCCGCCAGAGCCAAGGAGGTGTTCGACGAGGCCGTGGCGCGCGGGCACGAGGGTGTCGTGATCAAGTCGCTCGACACCCCGTACACGGCCGGCCGGCGCGGCGCCGGCTGGATCAAGGTCAAGCCGCGGCACACCCTCGACCTCGTCGTCCTCGCGGTCGAGTGGGGGCACGGCCGCCGCGAAGGGCTGCTGTCCAACCTGCACCTCGGCGCCCGCGACCCCGAGACCGGCGGCTTCGTCATGCTCGGCAAGACGTTCAAGGGCCTCACCGACGAACTGCTCGCATGGCAGACGGAGAAGCTCCGCGAGCTGGCCGTGCGGGAGGACTCCTGGACGGTCCACGTCCGCCCCGAGCTGGTCGTCGAGATCGCCTTCGACGGCGTCCAGCACAGCCCCCGCTACCCCGGCGGCATCGCGCTCCGGTTCGCCCGCGTCCTGCGGTACCGGCCCGACAAGTCCGCGTCGGAGGCCGACACGATCGAAACCGTGCGCGCCGTCGCCCCCCTCATGGACTAGCCCGGCCGGGCCCGTTCCCCGGGCTGAGGGCCGGGCGGGGGTTCCTCCTCTGGACCCCGCCGCCTCCGCCTGGACGCGGCGCGCGTTCTCGCCGGGGACGCGGCCCTGCCGCGGGAAGGGGTGCGCCGCTGCGTACGGGCCTCCGCCCTCCGCTCGGCCCACTTGGCCGCCGTGCGCTGGGCGCGGGGAACGGCTCCGCGCTCGCCGTCCGTCGCGGCCCTGCGCGCCGCACGGCGCTCGGACCGGCGTCCGCCCCGGCGTTCGGCGCGGGCCGCGGCCTTGCGTTCGGCGCGGGCCAGCCGGCGGCGGGCCCGCTCGGCGGCCTCGGTGCGGCGTTGCAGCAGCTCGGGCGGGATGAGGTCGTGCCGTCCCGCGATGAACTCCTGCACCCAGATCTTGGCCTGGATGAGCGGCCGCCGGAACAGCCTCTCCCGCCGGACGGCCCGCTGGTACTTGCGCGAGTCCGGGGCGTACCGCCAGCGCGACCAGGGCGAGCCCGGCCGCGCCACCCGCACCGCGCCGACGATCAGCAGCGCGGGCACGAACAGCCCGATGAGGCCCGTCCAGATCTTGCCCTTCAACAGCGTGATCACGGCGAAGACGAGGTTGACGACGAGGGACGCGACATAGACGCGGGTCAGGATGCCGGTGCCCGGGTCGGGCGCGATCCCCTCGTATCCGAGCGGGCGGATGCCGAGCAGCAGCAGCCCGGTCACCGCGATGGCGACGAACACGGCGTCGACGGACGCGCGGCCCTTCTCCGTCCAGTAGACGTCGCTCAGATGCAGGATCAGCGCGAACTCGTCCAGGACGAGCGCGGAGCCGGTCCCGAACACGACCGCCGCGGCCACGTTGAGGCCGACATAGGCGTCCGGAACGGCGAGGCTCCCCACGCCGCCCAGCAGCATCAGCACCACGCCGAACACGACGTGGTGGATGTGCAGGTCACCGGCCGTCACGTTGCGGAACCACCAGCGCACGTTCGCGCGGATCAGCCGGACGTTCACCCGCGTCAGCACGAACGTGACCAGGAACGCGACGAAGAAACCGAACAGCGGCAGCCGCCCGGCCTCCACGATGCGTTCGTCGAACATCTCGATCATCTCCCCCCGCAGCCTCCATGATGCCCGGTGACATGCGCGGATATCGTGGGACCTGCCGATCATCGACGATCCAGGAGCAAACCGTTGTGAGCCGCATCGTGGACCGCTGCGATCCCGGGTACCGGGCGTGGATCGCCGAGGCGATCCGGCGGGTCGACGCCGACGCCAACCGCAGCGCCGACACGCACCTGCACGTGTTCCCGCTGCCGCCGGAGTGGGGCATCGACCTGTACCTGAAGGACGAGTCCGTCCACCCGACGGGTTCGCTGAAGCACCGGCTCGCGCGGTCGCTGTTCCTGTACGGGCTGGCGAACGGCTGGATCCGCGCGGACACGACGATCATCGAGGCGTCCAGCGGGTCGACGGCGGTGTCGGAGGCGTACTTCGCGCGGCTGCTCGGCCTGCCGTTCGTCGCGGTGATGCCCGCCTCGACCAGCCCGGAGAAGATCCAGCTGATCGAGTTCCACGGGGGCCGCTGCCATCTGGTGGACGACCCGTCCTCGATCTACGACGAGTCGCGGCGCCTCGCCGCCGAGTGCGGCGGGCACTTCATGGACCAATTCACCTACGCCGAGCGGGCGACGGACTGGCGCGGCAACAACAACATCGCCGAGTCGATCTTCGAGCAGATGCGGCTGGAGCGGTTCCCGGAGCCGTCCTGGATCGTGGTCGGCGCCGGCACCGGCGGGACGTCCGCGACGATCGGCCGGTACGCCCGCTACCGGATGTTCCAGACGCGGCTCGCGGTCGTCGACCCCGAGGGTTCGGCGTTCCACGGCTCGTTCGCCGACGGCGACCCGGAGCGGACGGCGGCCGGCTCGCGGATCGAGGGCATCGGCCGGCCGCGGGTCGAGCCGTCCTTCCTGCCGACGGTGATCGACCGGATGATCCGGGTGCCGGACGCGGCGTCGATCGCGGCGATGCGCTGGACGAGCGAGGTCGGCGGACGGGACGTGGGCGGCTCCACCGGCACCAACATGTGGGGCGCGGCGGAGCTGATCGCGCAGATGCGGGCGCGCGGGGAGCGCGGCAGCGTCGTCACGCTGATCTGCGACGGCGCGGAACGCTACGCGGGCACCTACGGGTCGGACGCGTGGCTCGCCGCGCGGGGCCTCGACATCGCGCCCTACCTGGCCGCGCTGAACGTCTTCCTGAAGACCGGCGAGATGCCGGACATGCCATGACCCGGCCGGCCACGGCCCCCTAGCCCGTGACGCGTACCGGGTTGAACAGGTCGGCGTAGATCAGCAGGCCGCCCATGACGATCAGGACCACCGCCATCACGTATGTCACCGGCAGCGCCTTGGCGACGTCCACGTAGCCGGGGTCGGGCCGGCGGAAGATCCGGGCGAACAGCTTCTTGATCGCCTCCAGCAGGGCCCCGGCGATGTGACCGCCGTCCAGCGGCAGCAGCGGGACGAGGTTGAACAGCCCGACCGCCAGGTTGAGCGAGCCGAGCAGCATCACGAAGAAGGAGACCTTCTGCGTGCCGGTGAAGTCGTCGGACGCGGCGACCTCGCCGCCGATCCGGCTGACGCCGACGACGCCGATCGGGCCGTTCGGGTCGCGCTCCCCGCCGCCGAACGCCGCGTTCCAGACGCCGACCATCTTCTGCGGCATCCGCACCAGGGCGCCCACGGTGCGGCCGGTGAGGTCGCCCATGGTGCTCGCGACCGCGCCGGGGCCCTCGCGCTCGATCGCGCTGGCCGGCGTCATGCCGAGGAAGCCGACGTTGACGACCTTGTCCGGGTCCTTCAGGTCGTACATCTGGTTGCGGGTGATCGGCACGTTCAGCCGCACGTCCTGGCCGTCGCGCCGGACGGTCATCGGGACCGTCTGCCCGCCGGCCCCGCGGATCAGCTGCTGCAGCTGCTCGTAGTCGTCGATCTTGTGTCCGGCGAAGGCGACGATCCGGTCACCGGCCCTGAGCCCGACCTTCCCGGCGGGGGTCGGCGCCGCGTTGGCCGGGCAGGTGGTGACCTTGGCGCTCGCCGGCACCATGCACGCGGCGACCTCCTTGATCACCGGCTGGGGCTGGCTGGTGCCGATGCCCATCAGCAGGATCGAGAAGAAGAACACCGCCAGGAGCAGGTTCATCGCCGGCCCGCCGAACATGATGAGCAGCTTCTGCCACCACTTCTTGCCATAGAACACGCGGTCCTCGTCGCCGGGGCGGACCTCCTCCAGCGCCGCGCCGCGGGCGGACTCGATGAGCCCCTGCCAGGGGCCCGTGCTGATCCGCCGGACCTGCCCGGGGGCGTCCCCCTTGCGCGGCGGCAGCATCCCGATCATGCGGATGTAGCCGCCGAGCGGGATCCATTTGATCCCGTACTCCGTCTCGCCCTTCTGCTTCGACCACATCGTCGGCCCGAAGCCGACCATGAACTGGGTCGTCCGCACCTTGAAGAGCTTGGCGAACGAGAAGTGCCCGAGTTCGTGCAACGCGATGGACACCAGCAGGCCGAAGAAGAGGATCAACGCTCCAGCCAGGTAGTAGACCATGCGGCATGCCCCTCCGGTCGTGCACCCCGCGCCGGGGGGTGATCTCCAGCAATCACCTCAGAGTACGTCACCGGCCCCGATCCGGTTGAGGCTACGGCTTTCTTCGACGATCACGGGTGGAGTTCGGGGATTGGAGTGCGGGTCGGGGTTGGTGCAGGTAGCGTGGTGCCGTCGAACATATGTTTGGGTATTTGGGGCTGGCGTCGGTCCCTTTGACTGGGAAGGACCCCTGTATCGGTGAGCCGGAAGCTTCCTCTGGCCGAGGGGGAGACTTCTCGTGTCGCGTGTGTGCCAATGGCGCTGCGCGGCGGGGTGGAGGAGCGGACAGGTGAGGCGCTGACAACGCCGGTGCTGGCGGTCAGGATGGGCTGGGCTGCCGATCTGGCCCAGAGGATGGCCATCTGGCCCAGAGGATGGCCGCCGGCCTGCTGGCCCGGCATTGGAACGCCGCTGATGTGGGTGTGCTGGCGTCGGGTGTGGGGCCCGACGGGCGATCGTTGCCGTCGAACGCGTGGATGGCGCTGCGCAGGCTGGGCTGGCACCCGTCCGTCCCGGACAGGGTGAGGGTGAATGACAGGATCGTGCGGATGGCCCAAGAGCAGGCCGGGCGCATCCTGCGCGGGGCAACGCACCGGGCCAAGCTGGTCGGCGGGATCCTGGCGAGCCGGCCCGCCGACCCGGGCAAGCGCACTGGGGCCGAGTGGGACGCCGTCCGCGCCGCGGTGCCGGACGGCCGGTTCCTGCCGAGCAGTGTGATCAAGGCCCGCACCCGTCAGATCACCGCCTTCATCGACAAGCATGGGCGGCTTCCGGAGGATGTGTTCGAACTCGAAGGTGTGCCGAACGCGGCGCGCCTGCTGAGCCTGGCCGCCGCCGACGCCCAGCAGGCCACCCTCCGGCGCGTCGAGGACGAGGGTGGGCGGGCGCTGCTGCGAGTGCAGCTGCCGACCCGCCCCGACCCGCGGTCGTATGCGGACTGGACCTGGGTGGCCTGCCCCCTCGCCCTCCCGCCGACGGTCCCGGCGGGGGCGGTGCTGCATCTGCCCACCCTGCGTCCTCAGGGCGCCCGGGTGCGGGCGGATCTGGCGTTCACCCATGCCGTCCCCGCAATCCAGAGCAAAGGCCGCACCACGGCCCTCGGCGTGGATTGGGGAGTCAACACCCTGTTGTCGGCCGGGGCGTGCAAGCTGCACGAAGACGGCGCCGTCGCCGGGCTGGGCGCCGGGGGCATGTTCCGCGCCGCCGGGGTCTTGGGCAAGCAGCATCGGCTGCGCCGCCAGTCCGAGCGCCTGCAGGCCAGACTCGACCAGCACCAGCGCCTTGATCCCCGGCTGGGAGACGACACGGGCGGTTACCGGGACGCCTGCGACACCGGCGACGGGCAGGCGGCCGCGAACGGCGGCGGGCGCACGACCGAGACCGGGCACCTGGCGGCTCGGTACACCCGGCTGACCGCGGCTGAGCGGCGGCTGTCGGCGCGGCGAACCCATCTCAGGGCGACCGTGATCAGGGGGCGTGGCGGCGGATCGCCGCCCGTGGCCTGATTCACCAGGTCAAGACCGTCACCGACCGGGTTACGGGGGAGCCGGCCATCCGCTCGGTGGTCGACAAGCTCGAAGCAGGCGCAGTGGTCACTGCGGCCACGACCAAGGCCGCGGCTTCCACCACTTGCCAGGACGGCCGGACGGACCGGTCGAAGATCGGACCCACCCGGTCCCGCAACAAGCCATCTCTCACCACCCGCCCCGCGCCCAGGCGACGTGGGGTTCCCTCCCTCGCCCGGCACCCCGGAGCCCATCCGGCGGGCCAGGCGGGCCAGCGTCCGGAGGGACACGCTCCCAAGGGCCGGACGGCCATGCCGGGGCGGCTGCCCCGCGCGGCGCACCGCCGGAACCAGGGCGTGACCGCGATCAGTACACCCACCACCCGACCACGGCATCGGCCGCGGGGGGCGGCACTGGGCGCAGGATTCCACCTGCACGCCCACGCCACCCCACCACGATGGGCAGATCCACCAGTCGCAATACTCAACACGACTACGGATCCCTAAGCTGATCAGAGACGCTAACCGAGGAAGCCGCGCAGAAGGGCGGCGGTGCCCTCCAGATGCTCGGCGACGGCGCGGCGGGCGGCCTCCGGGTCGCCGGCGAGGACGGCCTCGACGATCGCGGCGTGCTGGAAGGACGCGTGCTCGATGTTGGGCCCGAGGACGGGGATGGCGTTGAGCAGGTCGGTCACCCGCATCCGGGCGTCCGCGCAGGCCGCCGAGAGCAGCGCCGACCCGGTCATCTCGGCGATCGTCAGGTGGAAGAGGGTGTCGAGGCGGCGGTAGGCGTCCGGCCCGGCGGCGTCCAGTTCGGCCAGCCGGATGCGCAGCAGCTCGCGCTGCGCCTCGGTGAGCCGGGTCGTGGCGAGTATCTGGGCGGCGCCGGTCTCCACCGCCATGCGGAAGGTGAGTGTGTCGTTGAGGTCATCGCCCATCTGGGCGAGGGCGCGCTTCAGATCGGACTGGCGCGGCTTCGGCCGCTGGTAGGTGACGAACGTCCCGCCGAACCGTCCCCGGCGGGACTCCACGTACCCCTCCTGCTGGACGGCCCGGATCGCCTCGCGCAGCGTGACGCGGCTGACGCCGAGCAGCGGCGCGAGCTCGCGTTCGGGCGGCAGCCGCTCGCCGCGGTCGACGACGCCGAGCTTGATCGCCTGGAGCAGCCGCTCGACGGTCTCCTCGAAGGCGTTTCCCGTCCGGACGGGACGGAACACCGCGCTCGCGGCGAGGTCGGGCAGGGCCTGATCCGGCTCGGGCATGACCGTCCTTCGGGGCCGCGGGGGTCGGGGAGTTCCACGTTACAGGTGCGTTTCGTCGCGCTCAGGGTCTTGACGGGAGCGCCGTCACAAATATTAATGGTCTGTCGTTAGCCCATTAAGGGCGGCACGACCCCCTGGACGAGGAGGTGCTCGTGAGCATCGACGAGCACAAGGCTTCCGCCGGCCCCGACCCCATGTCCGACGACGAGAAACGGCTGCACGAGCTGGGCTACGCCCAGGAGCTCAGCCGGTCCATGTCCGGTTTCTCCAACTTCGCTGTCTCGTTCACCATCATCTCGGTGCTGAGCGGCTGCCTGACGTCCTACACCATCGGCCTCAAGGGCGGCGGACCCGTCGTCATCACCTGGGGCTGGCTCGGCGTCGGCGCCATGACGCTGCTGGTCGCGCTCGCGATGGCCGAGGTCTGCTCCAGCTACCCGACCGCGGGCGGCCTCTACTACTGGGCCGCCAAGCTGGCCCGGACGAACGGCCCCGCGTGGTCGTGGTTCACGGGCTGGTTCAACTTCATCGGCCAGGTCGCCGTGACGGCGGCCATCGTCTACGGCTCCGCCGCGTTCCTGAATCCCCTGCTGGACCTCCAGTTCGGGTTCGACGTGTCGCTCGGCCACACGTTCCTCCTGTTCGCGGTCCTGCTGGTCGTGCACGCGCTGCTCAACCAGTTCGGCGTCAAGATCGTGTCGCTGCTGAACAGCGTCAGCGTGTGGTGGCACGTCCTCGGCGTCGCGATCGTCGTCGGCGTGCTGGCGATCAAGCCGTCGCACCACCAGTCGGCCGGGTTCGTCTTCTCCGAGTTCGTGAACGAGACCGGCTGGCAGTACGGGGCCTACGCGGCGCTGATCGGCCTGCTGCTCTCGCAGTACACGCTGACCGGGTACGACGCGTCCGCCCACATGACGGAGGAGACGCACGACGCGGCGCGGTCCGGCCCGAAGGGCATCGTGAACTCGGTGCTGATCTCGGTCGTGGCCGGCTGGATCCTGCTGCTCGGCGTCACGTTCGCGATCCAGGACTACGGCAAGGCGGTCGAGGGCGGCCCGGCCGAGATCTTCATCGCGGCCACCGGCGAGACGACCGGCAAGCTGCTGATCCTCGTGTCGTTCGGCGCGCAGTTCTTCTGCGGGATGTCCTCGGTGACGGCGAACTCCCGGATGATCTACGCGTTCTCCCGGGACGGGGCGCTGCCGTTCTCGTCGTTCTGGCACCAGATCAACAAGCGGAGCCGGACCCCCACCAACGCGATCTGGCTGGCCGCCGGGGGCGCGTTCCTGCTGGCCCTGCCCGCGATCTGGAACCTCACCGCGTACCTGGCCGTCACGTCCGTCGCGGTCATCGGCCTCTACATCGCCTACGTGATCCCGACGTACCTGCGGCTGCGGCAGGGCGCCGACTTCCGGGCCGGGCCGTGGAACCTCGGCCGCTGGAGCAGGCCCATCGGCGCGCTCGCGGTGGTGTGGGTGCTGTTCGTCTCGGTGGTGTTCATGCTGCCGCCCGCGAACCCGATCACCAAGGACTCCTTCAACTACTCGCCGATCGCGATCCTGGTGGTGCTGGGCGGCGCCGCGCTGTGGTGGGCGGTGTCGGCCCGCAAGTGGTTCAAGGGCCCGAAGGTGCAGGGCAGCGCCGAAGAACTGGCCGCCATCGAGCAGGAACTCCAGTCGCTCGGTTAGGAGCTGAGAACGTGACCACATCGCTCACCCTCGACGAGTTGCGCGAGGAGGCGGCGGCGGGCCGGATCGACACCGTGATCGTCGCGATCACCGACATGCAGGGGCGCCTCCAGGGCAAGCGGCTCTCGTCCCGCTTCTTCCTGGAGGAGGTCGCCGGGCACGGCTCGGACGGCTGCAACTACCTCCTGGCCGTGGACGTCGACATGAACACGGTGGACGGCTACGACATGTCGTCCTGGGACACCGGCTATGGCGACTTCGTCATGCGTCCCGACCTCGCCACCCTCCGCCGGATCCCCTGGCAGGAGGGGGCCGCGCTCGTCCACGCGAACATCGTCGCGGAGGACGGCACCGGCGTGGGGCCCTCGCCCCGGCAGATCCTCTGGCGCCAGCTCGACAGGCTGGCCGAGCGGGGCTGGGGCGCCTTCGTCGGGACGGAACTGGAGTTCATCGTCTACAAGGACTCCTACGAGGACGCCTGGGGGAAGGCGTACCGCGACCTCACTCCGGCCAACCAGTACAACGTGGACTACTCGCTGCTCGGGGGCGCCCGCGTCGAACCACTGCTGCGCCGGATCCGCAACGGCATGACCGGCGCGGGGATGTACGTGGAGTCGGCCAAGGGGGAGTGCAACCTCGGCCAGCACGAGATCGCGTTCCGCTTCGACGAGGCCCTGCGCACGTGCGACAACCACGTCCTCTACAAGACGGGCGCCAAGGAGATCGCCGCCCAAGAGGGCATGTCGATCACGTTCATGGCCAAGCCGAACGAGCGGGAGGGCAACTCCTGCCACGTCCACCTCTCGCTGCGGTCGTCGGACGGGTCGCCGGTGCTGGCCGGGGACGGCCCGCACGGGCTGTCCCGGCTCGGCGAGCACTTCATCGCGGGCCAGCAGGCGTGCCTGCGCGACTTCACGCTGCTGTACGCGCCGAACATCAACTCCTACAAGCGCTACCAGCCCGGCTCGTTCGCGCCGACGGCGATCAAGTGGGGCGTCGACAACCGGACGTGCGCGCTGCGGCTCGTCGGCCACGGGCCGTCCCTGCGCATCGAGAACCGGGTGCCCGGCGGCGACGTCAACCCGTACCTGGCGGTGGCCGCGATGATCGCGTCCGGGCTGCACGGGATCGAGAACGAGCTTCCGCTGGACGAACCGTTCGTGGGCAACGCCTACGCGACCGACGCCGACACCGTCGTCGGGACGCTCCGCGACGCCGCCGCCGACTGGGGCCGCAGCTCCCTGGCCCTGGACGCCTTCGGGAAGGAGGTCGTCGAGCACTACGCCAACTACGCCCGCGTCGAACTCGACGCCTACGACCGAGCGGTCACCGACTGGGAGATGTTCCGCGGCTTCGAGCGGTTGTGAGGCTCTTGTTGACGGGTGACGAGTTCGACGTCGTGAATCCGGCCACCGAGGAGGTCATCGAGCGCGTTCCGCTGGCCTCGGCCGAGGACGTGGACGCGGCCGTGGCGCGGGCCCGGCAGGCGTTTCCTGCCTGGCGGGACGTGCCGCCCGGAGATCGGGCCCGGTTGTTGCGGGCGTTCGCCGATCTCGTGGACGCGCATGTGGACGAGCTGGCCGCCCTGGAGGTGCGCAACGCCGGGCATCCGATCGGGCAGGCGCGCTGGGAGGCCGGGAACCTGCGGGACGTCCTGCACTACTACGCGGCGGCGCCCGAACGGCTCGCCGGACGGCAGATTCCGGTGCCGGGCGGGCTGAACGTGACGTTCGCGGAGCCGCTCGGTGTCGTGGGCGTGATCGTCCCGTGGAACTTCCCGATGCCGATCATGGGCTGGGGGCTGGCGCCGGCGCTGGCCGCGGGCAACGCCGTCATCGTCAAACCGGCCGAGCTGACGCCGCTGACCGCGCGGCGGGTCGGCGAGCTGGCGCTGGAGGCGGGGCTGCCCGAAGGCGTGGTGCAGGTGCTGCCGGGCGCGGGCCCGGTGGCGGGACGGCGGCTGGTGGAGCACCCGGACGTCCGGAAGATCGTGTTCACCGGGTCGACGCGGGTCGGCACGGAGATCATGGCGGCGTGCGCGCCGGGTGTGAAGCGGCTGACGCTGGAACTCGGCGGCAAGAACGCCAACATCGTGTTCGCCGACGCCGACCTGGAGAAGGCCGCCGCGACCGCGCCCTCCGCGGTGTTCGACAACGCCGGGCAGGACTGCTGCTCGCGCTCCCGGATCCTCGTGGAGCGGCCGGTGTACGACCGGTTCCTCGAACTCCTGGAGCCCGCCGTCCAGCGGGTCGTCGTCGGGGATCCCCGGGATGAGAAGACCGAGGTGGGTCCGCTGATCAGCGCGGCGCACCGGGAGAAGGTCGCCTCGTACGTCCCGCACGACGCGCCTGTGCTGATCCGGGGGTCGGCGCCGGAGGGGCCGGGGTTCTGGTTCCCGCCGACCGTACTGGCCGGGCCGTCCTGCACGGCGCTTCCGTCCTGGCGGGACGAGGTCTTCGGGCCGGTCGTCACCGTCGTCCCGTTCGAGGACGAGGCGGACGCGGTCCGGCTCGCCAACGACACGCCCTACGGGCTGTCCGGCTCGATCTGGACCCGCGACGTCGGGCGCGCCCTGCGCGCGTCCCGGGCCGTCGAGGCCGGGAACCTGTCGGTGAACTCGCACGCGTCCGTCCGCTACTGGACGCCGTTCGGCGGGTTCAAGCGGTCGGGCCTCGGCCGCGAGCTCGGCCCGGACGCCCTCGACGCGTTCACCGAGACCAAGAACGTCTTCATCGCCACCGAGCAATGACAGGAGTGACATCCATGCAGCGTCTGGAGGGCCGGGTGGCCGTCGTGACCGGCGGCGCGGGCGGCATCGGCCTCGCCACCGCGCGCCGCTTCGCACAGGAGGGCGCCCGGGTCGTCGTCGCCGACCTGGACGAGACCGCCGGCAAGACCGCGGCGGACGAGCTGGACGGCCTCTTCGTCAAGGTGGACGTCACCGTGGAGGACGAGGTCACGGCGCTCTTCCGGACCGTCCACGACGCCTACGGGCGCATCGACGTGGCGTTCAACAACGCCGGCATCTCCCCACCGGACGACGACTCGATCCTGGAGACGGGCCTGGACGCGTGGAAACGCGTCCAGGAGGTCAACCTCACGAGCGTGTACCTGTGCTGCAAGCACGTCATCCCCTACATGCTCGACCAGGGCAAGGGCTCGATCATCAACACGGCGTCGTTCGTGGCCAAGATGGGCGCGGCGACGTCGCAGATCTCCTACACCGCGTCCAAGGGCGGCGTGCTGGCGATGTCGCGGGAGCTGGGCGTGCAGTTCGCGCGGCAGGGCGTCCGGGTCAACGCGCTGTGCCCTGGCCCGGTCAACACTCCCCTCCTGCGGGAACTGTTCGCCAAAGACCCGGAGCGGGCGGCGCGGCGGCTCGTCCACGTCCCGGTGGGACGGTTCGCCGAGGCGTCCGAGATCGCCGCGGCCGTCGCGTTCCTGGCGTCGGACGACGCGTCCTTCATCACGGCCTCGGAGTTCCTCGTGGACGGCGGCATCTCCGGCGCCTACGTCACCCCACTGTGAGGTGAGCTGCCACAACCTGCCATGAGCACGGCAGGGGCTCTTGGGTCTGCAGGAAGAGAAATGCAATAATCAACACCGCCGATGATCCCGTGCGGGAGAGTCCCCGGCAGCCGGCCGGGGACGCCGAAGGAGCAAATCCTCCCCGGAACCTCTCAGGCCCACGGACCGCACGGGCCAGGCGACCTCTGGAAAGCGGGGACCGCGGTCCCCCGCCGAAGGTGAAAGCCCGCCGGGCAGGCGGGTGAAGCTCTCAGGCGCCGATGACAGAGGGGGAGGCACCGAGACGCCCGGTGCGCGAGTGGGACGATGGACCACGCGCGCCCGCGACGAAGGAGCCGAACCCATGTCCGCCGATCCGATCCCCAAGAAGACGCCGCTGCACGACGTCTACCAGGACCTCGGCGCGAATCTCGTCGACTTCGCCGGCTATCTGATGCCGCTGCGCTACGCGAGCGAGACCGCCGAGCACCAGGCCGTCCGCACCGGGGCGGGGCTGTTCGACCTGTCGCACATGGGGGAGATCTTCCTCTCCGGTCCGGGCGCGGGCGCCGCGCTCGACTTCGCGCTGGTCGGGAACCTGTCGCCGATGCCGGTCGGCAAGGCCCGCTACACGATGATCTGCGGGCCGGACGGCGGCGTCCTGGACGACCTGATCGTCTACCGGCTGGCCGACGACACCTGGATGGTCGTCGCGAACGCCGCGAACGCCGCCGTCGTCCGGGAGGCGCTGATCGAGCGGGCCGCGGGCTTCGAGGCCGCCGTGGAGGACCGTTCCGAGTCGTACGCGCTGATCGCCCTGCAGGGCCCGCGTTCGCAGACGATTCTCGAAGGCTTCACCGAGGCGCCGCTCGCCGGCCTCAAGTACTACGCGATCCTCGCCGGGCGGGTCGCGGGCGTCGACGCGCTCGTCGCCCGCACCGGCTACACCGGCGAGGACGGTTTCGAGCTGTTCGTGGACGCGTCCGACGCCGTCGCGCTGTGGAGGGCGCTCGCCGCGGTGGAGGGGGTCGTCCCGGCCGGGCTGTCCGCCCGCGACACGCTGCGCCTGGAGGCGGGCATGCCGCTGTACGGGAACGAGCTGACCGCGGAGACCACCCCGTTCGAGGCCGGCCTCGGCCGGGTCGTGAAGCTGGACAAGCCGGGCGACTTCGTGGGAAAGACCGCCCTGGCGGCGCAGGCGCAGACCCCGCCGGGCCGTAGGCTCGTGGGGCTGGTCGCGCGGGGGCGTCGCGCGCCTCGCAAGGGGTACCAGGTCGTCACGTCCGGCGGCACGCCGTGCGGGGTCGTGACGAGCGGCGCCCCGTCGCCCACACTGGGCACGCCGATCGCCATGGCCTACCTCGACAGCGGCGTCGGGGAGACGGGCCTCGCCGTGGACGTCCGCGGCCGGCATGAGCCGGTGGACGTGGTCGAGCTGCCGTTCTACAAGCGTTCCTGAAAGAGAGAAGTGATCGTGAGCGTTCCTGAGGAGCTCCGCTACAGCGAGGAGCACGAGTGGGTGTCGGGCCTCGGCGGCGAGGACGGCATCGTCACGGTCGGCATCACCGCGCACGCCGCCGACGCCCTCGGCGAGATCGTCTACCTCGAACTGCAGCCCTCCGAGGGCGACGCCGTCGAGGCGGGCGAGCCGTGCGGCGAGGTGGAGTCGACCAAGTCGGTGAGCGACATCTACTCCCCCGTCAGCGGCGAGATCACCGCGATCAACGGTGCCGTGGTGGACGAGCCGAAGGTCATCAACGACGACCCGTACGGCGAGGGCTGGATCTTCAAGGTCCGCATCTCGGAGGAGCCGGGCGACCTGCTCGACTCCGCCGCCTACGACAAGCTGATCGAGGAGTCATGACGTTGTACGACTCGCTCGCGACTGCGGACCCGGAGGTCGCCGAGGCGGTCACCGCCGAGCTGCGGCGGCAGCAGAACACCCTCGAAATGATCGCGTCGGAGAACTTCGCGCCGGTCTCCGTGCTGGAGGCGCAGGGCTCCGTCCTCACCAACAAGTACGCCGAGGGCTACCCGGGCCGGCGCTACTACGGCGGCTGCGAGTACGTCGACGTCACCGAGCAGCTGGCCATCGACCGGGCCAAGGAGCTGTTCGGCGCCGACCACGCGAACGTCCAGCCGCACAGCGGGGCCCAGGCCAACACGGCGGTCTACTTCGCGCTGCTCCAGCACGGCGACACCATCCTCGGCCTCGACCTCGCGCACGGCGGGCACCTCACGCACGGGATGCGGCTGAACTACTCGGGCAAGGTGCTGAACGTGGTGCCGTACCACGTCCGCTCCGAGGACGGCCTGGTCGACATGGACGAGGTCGCCTCGCTCGCGGCCGAGCACCGGCCCAAGATGATCGTGGCGGGCTGGTCGGCGTACCCGCGGCGGCTCGACTTCGCGGCGTTCCGGGACATCGCCGACTCGGTCGGGGCGCTGCTCATGGTCGACATGGCGCACTTCGCGGGCCTGGTCGCGGCGGGCCTGCACCCGTCGCCCGTCCCGTACGCCGACATCGTCACGACCACGACGCACAAGACGCTCGGCGGACCGCGCGGCGGCCTGATCCTCGCCCGCGAGGAGTACGGCAAGAAGATCAACTCCGCGGTGTTCCCGGGCATGCAGGGCGGCCCGCTGGAGCACGTGATCGCCGCGAAGGCGGTCGCCCTCAAGATCGCCGCGTCGGACGAGTTCAGGGCCCGGCAGGAGGCCACCGTCGAGGGCGCGCGGCTGCTCGCCGAGCGTCTTCTCGCCGAGGACTCCGCCAAGGCCGGCGTGAAGGTGCTGACGGGCGGGACCGACGTGCACCTCGTGCTGGTCGACCTGGTGGACTCCGAGCTCACCGGACGGGACGCCGAGGACCGCCTGCACGAGATCGGCATCACGGTCAACCGCAACGCGGTGCCGAACGACCCGCGCCCGCCGATGGTCACGTCCGGTCTGCGGATCGGCACGCCCGCCCTCGCCACCCGCGGCTTCACCGCCGCGGACTTCGCCGAGGTCGCGGACGTCATCGCGCTGGCCCTCCAGCCGTCCTACGACCGGGACGCACTGGCGGCGCGCGTGACGGCCCTCGCCGAGAAGCACCCCCTGTACCCGAACCTCTGACGTCACCGTGCCCCCTCCGGTCCGCGGAGGGGGCACAGCCACAACGAGGCAGCGCATGGCCATCAGCGTTTTCGACCTGTTCAAGATCGGCATCGGACCGTCGTCCTCCCACACCGGCGGCCCGATGGCCGCCGCGCACCGCTTCGCCCGCGGCCTCGAACGGGACGGGCTGCTGGAGAAGACCGCCTCGGTCCAGGTCGTTCTCTACGGCTCGCTCGGCCTCACCGGAAAGGGCCACGGCAGCGACAAGGCCGTCATCCTCGGCCTCGAAGGCGACAAACCCGAACTGGTCGACGTCGACCGGGTGGACGAACGTCTCCAGGCCGTCCGCGAGCGCGGCGCGCTACGCCTGTTCGACGACCACGACATTCCCTTCGTGGTCAACGAGCATCTGCATTTCGAGCGCAAGAAGTCGCTGCCCGGCCACCCCAACGGGATGCGCTTCACGGCCCTGGACCCCTCGGGCGGCGAGCTGCGCGCGAAGGTGTACTACTCGGTCGGCGGCGGCTTCATCCTGGACGAGAACGCCACCGGAGCCGACCGCATCAAGCCCGACGACACCGTCCTGCCCCACCCCTTCGACACGGCCGCCGAACTCCTCGAACGCTGCCGTGAGACGGGCCTGTCGGTGTCCGCCCTCATGCTGGAGAACGAGAAGGCGTTCGGCCGGACGTCCCGTGAGATCCACGACGGCCTCCTGAACCTCTGGCATGTGATGCGCGCCTGCGTCACCCGGGGGTGCAGCCACGAGGGCCTGCTGCCCGGCGGGCTGAAGGTCCGCCGCCGCGCCCCGCAGCTGCACCGCCAGCTCACGGCCGAGAAGGCCGCCGACCCCCTCCACGCGATGGACTGGGTCACCCTCTTCGCCTTGGCCGTCAACGAGGAGAACGCCGCCGGCGGCCGCATCGTCACCGCCCCGACGAACGGCGCCGCCGGCATCATCCCGGCCGTCCTGCACTACTACGACCGCTTCGTCCCGGGCTGCGATGACGACGGAGTCGTCCGCTTCCTCCTCACCGCCGGAGCGATGGGCGTCCTGTTCAAGCAGAACGCGTCCATCTCCGGCGCCGAGGTCGGCTGCCAGGGCGAGGTCGGCTCCGCCTGCTCCATGGCCGCCGCCGGTCTCACCGAGGTCCTCGGCGGCACCCCCGAACAGGTCGAGAACGCCGCGGAGATCGGCATCGAGCACAATCTCGGCCTCACCTGCGATCCGGTCGGCGGCCTCGTCCAGGTCCCGTGCATCGAGCGCAACGCGGTCGGAGCCATCAAGGCCATCAGCGCCGCCCGCATCTCCCTCCGCGGCGACGGCCGCCACTTCGTCTCCCTGGACAAGGCCATCAAGACGATGCGCGACACCGGCCGCGACATGCTCGACAAGTACAAGGAGACGTCGCGCGGCGGTCTCGCCGTCAACGTCATCGAGTGCTGACGGCCCGGGCGCCCACCTGGGGATCTCCGGTTTCGCGCGCGGGCCGGATCGTGTGATGATTTGCGGCATGCCGGTCGATTCTCATCTGCTCGCGATCTTCTTCGTGACCTCCCTCATCGCGATGGTGATCCCCGGTCCCGACATGCTGTTCATCCTCGGGTGCGGCATGCGGGGCGGGCCCCGGGCGGGGCTGCTCGCGACGGCGGGGGTCGCGACGAGCGAGGCCGTGCACGTCGCCGTGGCCGCGGCGGGGCTGGCCGCGCTCTTCGCGGCGGTGCCGGTCGCGTTCACGGCGGTCCGGATCGTCGGGGCCGCCTACCTGATCTACCTGGGCGTCCAGACGCTCCGGCACCGCAGGGACGAGGACGTGGCACCGGCCGGGGTCTCGGGGCGCCGGGCCTACCTCAACGGGCTGGTGACCAATCTGCTGAACCCGAAGATGGTCACCTTCACGATCGCGTTCCTGCCCCAGTTCATCGATCCGGGGCTCGGGCATGTGTGGGCGCAGTTCGCGATCCTCGGCGCCATCCTGATCGTGCTGGAGTTCATCGTGGACGGCACGGTCGGCGTCCTCGCGGGACGGATCGGCGACTGGCTGCGCAGCCGGCACACCGCCCGCCGCAGGCTCAACGCCACGGTGGGGACCCTGTTCATCGGCCTGGGCATCCGCCTGGCCGCGGAGCGCTGACCCCGGGAAAGGATCCGGGCTCCGCGGAGGCGCGGGTCAGCCGATGACCGGGGCCAGATAGCCGTGCAGGACCTTCTTGAGCTCGCGGATCAGGGCCGGGCGGTCTTCCGCCGCTGACCCGACGACCAGCGGGACCATCGCCTGGAAGATCCGGATGGCCACTTCGGCGGTGCGGGCGCGGTCGGCGGCAGGCAGGTCCGGGGCGCGGGCGGCGAGCAGCCCGTCGACGCGCCCGGTCAGTTCGGTGTGCACGGACTCGACCGCCTTGGCCAGGCCGGCGGGCATGTCGGGACGCGCGAACAGCGCCTTGAAGCCCGGGTTGGCGAGGTTGAACTCGATCATCGGGTCGACGGCGCGGTCGAGCACATCGTCGAGGGAGAGCCCGGCGGAGCCGGTGGAGCCGAACGCCTCCTCGTACGCGGCGCGCACCTGGGTGACGAACCGGTCGGCGAGCGCCCCGGCTATGGCCTCCTTGTTCGGGAAGAACTGGTAGAGCGACCCCGGTGAGACGCCGGCCTCCGCCGCGATCGCATTGGTGGTCGCCTTCTCGTACCCCATGCGCGCGAAGACGTCCGCCGCCGCGGTGAGGATGCCCGCGATCCGGCGTTCGCCGCGCGCCTGCCGCCGCGGCCGTGTCTGGTCCATCCGCGCTCCCTGCCGTGATTGCAAATACGAGCAACTACTCGTAATCTGCCGAGTGCGAGTGATCGCTCGTGTTTTCAGTCTAGCGGGGGTGGGTCATGCTCGGCAGGTCGATCGCACGCCGGTCGTGGTGGGTCGTGATCGCGGGGATCCTGGTGGCGGTCGTCGCAGGTCTCGCCGGCGCGGGCACGCTCGGCGCGCTGTCGCTGAACCGCTTCGAGGCGCCCGGGTCGGAGTCGATGCGGGCACGCGACGCGCTGGCCCGCGACCACGGGACCGGCAGCCCGAACGTGGCGCTGCTCGTCACCGCGCGGCACGGCACCGTCGACGGGCCCGAGGCCGCAGCGGCGGGACGGGCGCTCACCCGGGAACTCGCCGCCCGGCCCGGAATCGGCGACGCCTGGTCGTACTGGACTCAGGGCACCCGGACGCTGCGCAGCGAGGACGGGCGGCAGGCCCTCGTCCTGGCCTGGGCCCCGGGCGACGCCGACCGGGTGCGCCGCGAACTGCTGCCCCGCCTCGCGCCGGACTTCGACCGGCGGAGCGCCGACGTCACCGTCCAGGTCGGCGGCGGCGACGAGGTGTTCCGGCAGGTCATGGAGCATTCCCGGCGGGACTTCCTGCGCGCCGAGGCGATCATCCTGCCGGTGGTGTTCGTGCTGCTGTGGCTGGTGTACCGGCGGGTCGCGGCCGCGCTGGTCACGCTCGGCACCGGGCTGTTCGCCGTGCTCGGGTCGCTCGCCCTGTTGCGGGCCGCCCTGGCGGTCACCGAGATCTCGACCTTCGCCTCGAACGTCGTGCTCGTCATGGGCATCGGGCTCGGCGTCGACTACGGCCTCTTCGTCGTCTTCCGGTTCCGGGAGGAACTGCGGGCCGGTGCCGAGGTACCGGAGGCGGTCGCCCGGACCGTGCGCGGCGCGGGCCGCACCGTGGTGTTCAGCGGCGTCACCGTGGCCGCCTCCCTGTCGGTGCTGCTGGTGTTCCCCTTCCCGTTCCTCAACTCGTTCGCGTACGCGGGCGTCGCCGTGGTGGCGGCCGCCGTCCTCGGCGCGACCGTGCTGCTGCCCGCGGCGCTGCGGCTGCTCGGCCACCGGGTGGAACGGCGCTCCGTCCCCTCCGGCGAAGGCTTCTGGCACCGCTTTCCCGCGCTGGTCATGCGCCGTCCGCTGCTGTTCGGCGGGACGGCGCTCGGGCTCCTGCTCGTCCTCGGGTCTCCGGTCCTGGACGTGCGCTTCGGCGTGCCCGACGACCGCGTCCTGCCGCAGTCCGCGCCGGCGCGGCAGATGTACGACCGGATCCGGGACGGCTTCGCCCAGGAGGAGGCCGACGCCGTCCACATCGTCGCCCGCTCCGCCGACCCCGCCGAGATCGGCCCCTACGCCGCCCGGCTGTCGCGGCTGGACGGCGTCGTCCGGGTCGACTCGTCCGCCGGCTCCTACAGCGGCGGCCGGTCCGCCGCGGCGCCGGACGGGGCCCGCCTCACCGCCGGATCCGGCTCACGGCTGGTGCTGGTCGCCACCTCCGACCGGCAGCAGAACGACACGCTCGGCCTGGTCAGGGACGTGCGCGCGGTCCACGCCCCGTTCGGCGTGCTGGTCGGCGGCGCCCCCGCCGAGATGGCCGACTACCGGGACGGGGTGACCTCCCGGCTGCCGCTCGTGGCCGGGCTCATCGTGGCGGTCACGCTCGCCGTCCTCTTCCTGATGACCGGCAGCGTGATCGCGCCACTGAAGGCGAGCGTGCTCAACCTGCTGAGCCTGTCGGTGATGTTCGGCGCGCTCGTCTTCGTCTTCCAGGAAGGCCATCTGTCCGGTGTGCTCGGCTTCACCCCCACGGGGTCCATCGAGCCGAGCATTCCGATCCTGATGTTCTGCATCGCCTACGGCCTGTCGATGGACTACGAGGTGTTCCTGCTCGCCCGCATCAAGGAGGAGTACGACCGGACCGGCGACGCCCTGGCCTCGGTCCCTGCCGGCATCGCGCGCAGCGCGCCCCTCGTCACCGCCGCGGCGCTCACTCTCGCCGTCTCGTTCGCCGCGTACGCCACCGGCCAGGTCGTCTTCCTGAAGGAGCTCGGCATCGGGATGGCGCTCGCGGTGGCCGTCGACGCCACGCTGATCCGCGCGGTGCTCGTCCCGGCCCTCATGCGGCTCGCGGGCCCGTTCAACTGGTGGGCGCCGGGCCCCCTGCGGCGCCTCCACCGGCGCTTCGGGGTGTCGGAGGCGCCCGCACCGTCCGAGCCGGCGACGGTGGCCGTCGCCGATCCGGTGCCGTGAGCCCGCACTCCCGGCGTGCCGCAGCCGCGATGCGCTCGTTGGCGTGGGCCTGCTCAGCGGCGGCCGCACTTCCGGCGTGCCGGCCGGAGCTCCGATATGGCGGCGTCAGGCGGTCCGGGCGCCTCGGCCGGTGGGCGAGTGGGCGCCGCGGCGGGCCTCGTTGCCGCAGTGCCGGCAGATGACCAGGGGGTTGACCGGCTCGCCGCAGGAGTGCCGCCACTGAACCGGCGGATCGTCCGGGTGCAGGTGCCGGTCCCCCCACGCCATCAGGACGAGCAGCACATCGCACAGCTCCACCCCGGCGGGCGTCAGGTGGTACTCGTACCGCACCGGGTGGTCGCTGTAGCGTTCGCGGCGGATGATGCCGTTCGCCTCCAGCTTGCGGAGCCGGGACGTGAGGATGTCGCGGGACGCGCCCGTGTTGTAGACGATCTGGTCGAAGCGCCGCACCCCGTAGCTCAGCTCCCGGATCGCCAGCAGGCTCCAGCGTTCGCCGACCAGGTCCAGGGTGTCGGCGATCGAGCACTCGCGCGGGTCGGCGTCCTTCGGCATACCGGGAAGCCTATCCACCGGACGGCCGGTCAAAGCCGCTCGACGATGGTGGCGTTGGCCAGGCCGCCCGCCTCGCACATGGTCTGCAGGCCGAACCTCCCGCCGCGGTCTTCGAGCGCGTGCAGCAGCGTGGTCATGATGCGGGCGCCGCTCGCGCCGAGCGGATGGCCGATCGCGATCGCGCCGCCGCGCACGTTGACGCGGGCGAGGTCGGCGCCGGTCTCGCGCTGCCACGCGAGGACGACCGGGGAGAACGCCTCGTTCACCTCGAACAGGTCGATGTCGTCCAGGGCGAGGCCGCCGCGCTTCAGCACCTTCTCGGTCGCCGGGATGATCGCGGTGAGCATCAGCAGCGGGTCGTCGCCGACGACGGCGAACGCGTGGAAGCGCGCCCGGGGGCGCAGGCCGAGGCGCTCGGCGACGTCCGCACCCATGACCAGGACGGCGGCGGCGCCGTCGTTGACCGGGGACGCGTTGCCCGCGGTGATCTTCCAGCCGATCTCGGGGAACCGCGCGGCCATGCGCTCGTCGTGGTAGGCGGGCCTGAGCCCGGCGAGGGCCTCGGGCGAGGTTCCGGGACGGACGGTCTCGTCGCGCTGCCCCGCCCAGGCGACCTCCCGGTCGAACTCCCCGTTCTTCCATGCCTCGGCCGCGCGGCGGTGCGACTCGTAGGCGAAGGCGTCGAGTTCCTCGCGGGTGAATTCCCAGCGGGCGGCGATCAGCTCGGCGCTGATGCCCTGTCCGACGAGGCCGTCCGGGTAGCGGTCGGCGAGCATCGGCCCGAACGGGTCGCTGCCGGGCAGGACGCTCGACCCCATCGGCACCCGCGACATCGACTCGACACCGCACGCGATCGCGATGTCGTAGGCGCCGCTCTGCACGCCCTGCGCCGCGATGTGCAGGGCCTGCTGGGAGGAGCCGCACTGCCGGTCGACCGTCATTGCGGGGACGCTCTCGGGGAACCCGGCGGCGAGGACGGCCGTGCGGGTGATGTTGAGCGCCTGGTCGCCGGCCTGGGTGACGACGCCGCCGATGACGTCGTCGACCGACGCGGGGTCGATGCCCGCCCGCTCGACCAGCGACGTGAGCGTCCGGGCCAGCAGGTCGGCCGGATGGTCCTCGTGCAGGACGCCGTTCGGCCTGCCCTTGCCCAGCGGAGTGCGCACCGCCTCCACGATCACCGCGTCCCGCATGAACCCCACCTCCGTTGTGTTCTCCAACTAACCCTCGAAGTATCCGGCCATCGGGTTGGAAAACACAACCCACCGACCGTAGTGAGTTCGACAACACAACTTCGCAGAAAGAACCCGGGGGTCGCGGCGCATCGCCGCGACCCCCGGGCCATCGGGCCGCTCAGCGGGAGGGGCCCATGCCGTGGTCCGTCTGTTCCCTCCATGCGTCGAAGAGCCCCTCGGCGGAGCCGCCCGAAAGTTCACGGTCGGACAAGCGTGCCTCCTCGATCCCCTCGACGTCACGTTCACTTCGGACATTAGCCCCGCATGCCAACATAGGTCCCAAATAGCGACCCAAGGAGTCGTCAAGCATCCGGAGCGTCCCGTGACCGCCTAGCCCTTGAACATCTCCCGCATCTTGCGCGCGGCGTCGCCCGGTTTCTTCTTCTGCCCCTTGCCCGGGGACTCCTCGGCGCCGGGCTGCCGCTCCTCGTGCTCCGGTTCGGTCTGCGCCTTGCCCGTGGGCTTGCCGGGCTTGCCAGGCTTCTCCTTCACGACAACACCCCCGATGTCGTTTCACTGTCGTCCCGTAGGTACCCCGGTTACCCCGGGTAGAAGCGCACCTCCGGACGGCCGACCTGGCCGTAGTGGGGTTTGCGGTGGGCCAGGCCGCTCTCCGCCAGGTACTCCAGATAGCGGCGCGCGGTGACCCGCGAGACGCCGGTGAGGTCGGCGGCGGCCGCGGCGGAGAGGCCGTCCGCGGCGCGCGCCAGCACCTCGGTGACGGCCTGGAGCGTCTCGCCGCTCATGCCCTTCGGCAGCGACCGGCGGTCGGGCGTGCGCAGGGTGGCGAGCATGGTGTCCACGTCCGCCTGCCCGGTGACCTCGCCGCTGCCCACCGCCTGCTCCCGGAACCGCGCGTACCGGACGAGCTTGTCGCGCAACGACGCGAATGTGAACGGCTTCAGCAGGTACTGGACGACGCCCACCGAGACCGCCGTGCGGATCACCGCGAGGTCCCGGGCGGACGTCACGGCGATGACGTCCACGTCCCGTCCTGCGGCACGAAGCGCCCGGCAGACGGTGAGCCCGTGGGTGTCCGGCAGGTAGAAGTCCAGCAGGACGATGTCGACGGAGGTGCGTTCGCAGAACCGCAGCGCATCCGCGCCCGAGTGAACGACCCCGGCCACGGTGAACCCGGCGACCCGCTCCACGTACGTCCGGTGCGCCTCCGCGGCGACCGGATCGTCCTCGACGACGAGCACCCTGATCATGACTCGGTGATCCCTCCGCGAAGCCCCTCGCCGCCGGGCTCCCCCTCGCCGGGCCCGCCGGCGGGGAGGTGGACGGTGAAGACCGCGCCCGTGTGCGTGACGGGATCGGCCGTTCCCACCTGCACATCGCCGCCGTTGCGGCGGACGGCCTGCCCGACCAGGGCCAGCCCGAGCCCGTGGCCGACCGGGCCGCCGGACGTCTTGGTCGTCCAGCCGCGCCGGAACATGTCGGGCACGGCGGACGGGTCCACGCCCGGCCCGCTGTCGGACACCTCCAGCACGAGCGCGCCGTCGTCCTGGCGGGCGCTGACGACGACCCGGGGCGGGCGGGCGCCGGAGCCCTCGATGGCGGCGTCGACCGCGTTGTCGATCAGGTTGCCGAGGATCGTGACCAGGTCGCGGGGCTCGATCACACCCTCGATCGCGGTGTCATCGCTGATCACGAGCTCGACGCCGCGCTCCCCAGCCTCCGCGGACTTGCCGAGCAGCAGCGCCGCCAGCACCGGCTCGTTCACCGAGCCGACGACACGGTCGGTGAGACGCTGCGCGGACTCCAGCTCGGCGGTGGCGAACTCCACGGCCTGGTCGGACCGGCCGAGCTCGACCAGCGACACCACCGTGTGCAGCCGGTTCGCCGCCTCGTGCGCCTGCGAGCGCAGCGACTCGGCGAACCCGCGGACCGTGTCGAGCTCACCCGTCAGCCCCTGCAGCTCGGTGTGGTCGCGGAGGGTGACGACATTGCCCAGCACCCGCCCCCGGGACCGGACGGGCGAGGTGTTCACGACGAGGACGCGCGTGTCGCCGACGTGGATCTCGTCCGAACGCGGCTCCGCCGAGACGAGCGCGGCGACCAGTTCCCGCGGCAGCCCCAGCTCCCCGGCCGCCCGCCCCCGCAGATCCGCAGGCAGATCCCGGGCCCCGGCTTCCGCAGACGGCCCCGCGGCCACCGCGTCCGCAGACGGGCCGGGGGGCACGGCGTCCGCAGGCAGGTCCCGGGCCACCGCGCCCGCAGCCAGGCCGACGGCCACCGCATCCGCAGACGGGTCGCAGGTCACCGCTTCCGCGGGCAGGTCCCGGGTGACCGCGCCCGCAGGCAGGTCCCGGGCCACCGCATCCGCAGACGGACCGGGGATCACGGCGTCCGCAGGCGGGGCGGGGGCCACGGCTTCCGCGGGCAGGTCCCGGGCCACCGCGTCCACAGACGGGTCGCAGGTCACCACGTCCGCAGGCAGGTCGGGGGTCACCACGTCCGCTGGCGGGTGGGGGGGTGCGGGGGCTCGGGGTGGGGGCTTGGGGGTGTTCAGGTCCAGCAGGTCGTGGGCGGCGTCGTTGCAGAGGACGACGCGGCCCGTTCGGTCGAGGATCAGGAGGCCCTCGCGGACCGAGTGCAGGATGGCCTGGTAGTACTCGAACATCTCGCGCAGCTCGCGCGGCGCGACGCCGCGGGTCTGGCGGCGCAGCCGCTCCGAGACGAGGTAGCTGCCGGTCATCCCGACGGCGAGGACGATCATCGCGACGACGGCGAGGGACAGCAGCCGCTGCCGCAGCTCGGCGGAGATCACCTTGACCGTGATGCCGACCGCGACCATCGCGACCACGCGGTGGCCGGGGCCGAAGACGGGCGCGACGGCCCGGACGGACGAGCCGAGCGTGCCCGTGTAGGTCTCGGTGAACGTGTGGCCGGCGAGGGCGCGCGCGGTGTTGCCGACGAACTCCCCGCCGATCCGGGACGGGTTCGGATGCGTGTAGCGGATCCCCGCCGGGTTCATGATCGTGATGAAGTCGACGCCGGTGTCGTGCCGGATGCGCTCGGCGTACGGCTGCAGGAGCCGGGTCGGCTGCGAGGTCGTGAGCGCCGCCTGGACGTCCGGGGAGTCCGCGATGCTCGCCGCGACCGCGGTCACCGTCTGCGTCGCGCTGTCGTTGGCGGCGCGGCCGGAGTCCGCGTAGGCCAGGACGGCGCCGGCCGCCACGAGCAGCCCGACGATCGCGGCCTGGAGCACGAGCAGTTGCCGCGCCAGGCTCCAGCGGCCGGGCGCCGCCCATCGCGGACGCCGCATGTGACCCCTCGCATCCCCTCATTCGGACATCGCCGTAAACGAAATGTACACAAAGGTGACCGCCGTCACAGAACCACGCATAGTCACAGGTGCACAAAGCCACAGCGCCGCCGACCATCCACCTGACCTGCGAGCTTATCCGCAGTGCGGGCGCCCGCCGTGTGCATGCGACCGGTCCCCTCCGGAACGCATGGGCGCCCGTCGGGAGGCCGGCACCCGCCCGGGACCCGCACCCGGGCGGGCGCCGCCACCCGCGCCGTCTTGTCCCGGTGGCCTGAGCCGAGGAGATCCCCGTGTCCCCTGACACCGTCGCACCGACCCGTCCGATACGAGGGCGGGTGCACTATCTGTACCTGGCCGTCGTCGCCGCCGTGGTCGCCGGCGCCATCGTCGGGCTGGTCGCCCCCGACTTCGCCCAGGAACTGAAGCCGATCGGCACGGCCTTCATCAACCTGATCAAGATGATGATCTCCCCGATCATCTTCTGCACGATCGTGCTCGGCATCGGCTCGGTCACCAAGGCGGCCCAGGTCGGCAGGATCGGCCTGGTCACCATCGGCTACTTCATGGTGATGTCGACGTTCGCGCTGGCCATCGGGCTGGTGGTCGGGAACATCCTGCACCCGGGCTCCGGGCTGCACCTGGACCCGTCGTCGGTCGCGGAGGCCAAGTCGCAGGCGGAGGGCGGCGAGGGCACCGTCGACTTCCTGCTCGGGATGATCCCGTCCACGCTCGTGTCGGCGCTGACGGAAGGCCAGGTGCTGCAGACGCTGCTCATCGCGCTGCTCACCGGGTTCGCGCTGCAGGGGCTCGGCCGGGCGGGCGCGCCGATCCTGCGCGGCGTCGAGCACGTGCAGAAGCTGGTGTTCCGGATCCTCTGGATGATCATGTGGGCGGCGCCCGTCGGGGCGTTCGGCGCGATCGCGGCGGTGGTCGGATCGAGCGGCTGGGAGGCGCTGAAGAGCCTCGCCGTGATCATGCTGGGCTTCTACGCGACCTGCGTCGTGTTCGTGTTCGTGGTGCTCGGCGCGGTGCTTTGGGCGGTCACCCGGATCAGCGTGTTCTCGCTGCTGCGCTACCTGGGCCGTGAGTTCCTGCTGATCCTGTCGACGTCGTCGTCGGAGTCGGCGCTGCCGCGGCTGATCGCGAAGATGGAGCACCTCGGGGTGAGCCGCCCGGTCGTCGGCATCACCGTCCCGACCGGCTACTCCTTCAACCTCGACGGCACCGCGATCTACCTGACGATGGCCACGCTGTTCATCGCGTCCGCGCAGGACCAGCCGCTGTCGATCGGCGCGCAGATCCCGCTGCTGCTCTTCATGATCATCGCGTCCAAGGGCGCGGCGGGCGTCACCGGCGCCGGTCTCGCGACCCTCGCGGGCGGCCTGCAGTCGCACAAGCCCGCGCTGGTGGACGGGGTCGGCTTCATCGTCGGCATCGACCGGTTCATGTCCGAGGCCCGCGCGCTGACGAACTTCGCGGGCAACGCCGTCGCGACCGTGGTGATCGGCTCGTGGACGAAGGAGTTCGACGCCGCCAAGGCCCGCGCCGTCCTGTCGGGCGAGGACCCGTTCAACGAGGAGACCCTGCTGGACGACCATGAGCCCGCCGCGCAGCCGGCACCCGAAACGGTCCCCGTTCAGGCGAAGCAGGCCGCCGCCGAAGGCGCACCCGTCTAACCGGGGCCGCGGCCCGAAGACCGGCCGCCCGGTGTCAGCGATCCTTGCGGCTGACACCGGGCGGCCTTCCACTTCCGTTCAGGCCGTCTCGGGCTCCGGCCGGCGCCTGCGGGGACGCGCGGGCACCGGGCGGAAGCGGATCACCACCGGAAGGTCGGGCATGCCGACCGCGCTGCGGTACCGCTCCACCGGACCCGCGCCGAGCTCCCCGTAAACCTCGCTCACCAGCGTGTCGCCCGCGCAGGACACGTTCACCCGGAGACGCGGCCTGTCGGCCGTCCCGGTGAGGCGGACGCGGGTGTCCCGGACGCCGGGCAGCCCGCGTACGTCCCGGGTCAGGTCGTCCGCGGCGGCGCGGGCGCGGACGCGGGTCTCCGGGTCCAGGTCGGGCCACCACTGGTGGACCACGGCCCGGCCCTGGACGACCAGCCACAGCTGACCGGCGAGCGCCAGCAGTTCGGCGGCGCCCGCCGCGGCGGGCAGGAACCAGCCGTTGTCTCCGGCGAACCTCGCCACCGCGGGGTCGAGCAGCGGCCTCGCCGACGGGTCGCCGAACGCGTCGAAGACGCCGAGGCCGAGGGCGAGGGCGGCCCCGCCGGCGAGCAGCAGCACCGTCCCGGTCGCCGCGATCGCGATCCTCATCTCAGTCCTTCCGCCAGCCGAGCCGGACGTCGACCGGCGGCCGGTGCATCGGCTCGATCCGGTCCAGCCGGACGCCGATCGCGCGGTGCACCAGCTCCGCGAGGTTCGCCGGGTTGCGGTAGCCGGTGGTGGCCCGGACGACGAGGCCGCGGCGCAGCACGCCGAGGCCGCGGACGCGGGCGCGTTCGATGCCGGGGACGTCCAGCGCCGCGTCCGCGAGGGTGCGGCGCAGCGCGGCCCGTCCGATGACGCCCGCCAGCCGCGGATCGGCGCCGGCCAGCGGCACGCCCCGCAGCCGGCCGGGCAGCGCGGCCAGCAGGAACGCGGCACCGAGGAAGGCCACCGCCCCGGCCGGCGTCAGCACGTTCGGGTCGTCCCAGGAATGGCCCCGCAGGACGATCACGATCGGGGCGACGCCCGGCACCGGATGGACGGTGGACCCGAGCGCCCCGGCCAGCAGCTCGATCGCGGTCACCCCGCCGGCCGCGGTCACCAGCAGCGCCGCCGCGAATCCGGCGAACACCCGGCGGGGCCGCAGCTCGCGGACGGCGAGCCGCCGCGCCAGCCGCCTGCCCTGCGCCTCCTCGATCAGGTCCTTGACCAGCGTCTCGGCCATAGCCACCCCCGTGAGCCGTCGGCACATCGTCACCCATGGTGCGTCAATGTCACGCGGAGTGAAACACGCCATGCCGACATCTCACGCGTTCGCCGGCCGGAGATCCGCAGGTCAGCGGAAGATGACCGTCCGATCACCGTTGAGCAGCACGCGGTGCTCGGCGTGCCAGCGGACGGCGCGGGCGAGGGCGAGGCACTCCACGTCGCGGCCCACCGCCACCAGTTCCTCCGGGCTGTGGGTGTGGTCGACGCGCGCGACCTCCTGCTCGATGATCGGCCCCTCGTCCAGGTCGGCGGTGACGTAGTGCGCGGTCGCGCCGATCAGCTTCACCCCGCGCGCGTGCGCCTGGTGGTAGGGACGGGCGCCCTTGAAGCTCGGCAGGAACGAGTGGTGGATGTTGATGATCGCGCCGGGCAGCTTGGCGCAGAAGTCGTCCGACAGGATCTGCATGTACCGGGCGAGGACCACCAGGTCGGCGCGGTAGTGCTCGACCAGCGTGAGGATCTCCGCCTCCTGCGCGGGCTTCCCGCCCGGCCCCGCCGGCAGATGGTGGTAGTCGATCCCGTACGACTGGGTGAGCGGCCGCAGGTCGGGATGGTTGGACGCGACGGCGACGATGTCGATGTCGAGCAGCCCGGACCGCGTCCGGTAGAGCAGGTCGTTCAGGCAGTGCCCGCCCTTCGACACCATGATCAGGACGCGCGGCCGCTCGGCCAGCGGGTGCAGCCGCCACTCCAGCCCGAGCTCCGGCACCAGGGCCCCGAACGCGCCGCGCAGCTCGTCCGGGTCGGTGTCGTTCAGCGCCGTGAACTGGACCCGCATGAAGAAGGTGCCGGACTCCGCGTCGCCGAACTGCTGGCTCTCCACGATGTTGCACCCGCGCTCGGCCAGCAGTCCCGACACGGCGGCGACGATGCCGGGACGGTCGGGACAGGACAGGGTCAGCACGTATTCGTTCACGGATCTCACTCTTGTGTCGGCACGAGAATCGGCAGCTCAGGATGTTCACCCGAGCTTACGCGCCGGCACCCCCGCACCGCCGCCACCCCGGCCGACCGGGCCGCGATTCCACCAGAATGAGGCGCATGAGCGAGCGACTCTCCCGGCGCGCCCTGAACCGCGCCACGCTGGACCGGCAGCTCCTTCTCGCCCGGGCCGCGATGTCCGTGGTCGAGGCCGTCGAGCGGCTGGCCGGGCTCCAGGCGCAGACCCCGCACTCCTGGTACGCGGGGCTCGGCGTCCGGCTCGACCACGTCACGCCCGAGGACGTCGCGGACCTGCTGACCGGCCGGCGGATCGTCCGGCTCGCGCTGATGCGGTCGACGATCCACCTGGTCAGCGCGCGGGACGCGCTGTGGCTGCGACCGCTGATCCAGCCCGTCCTCGACCGGGACCTGTTCCGGAATTACACGCACGGCAAGCCCGTCCAGGGCCTGGACATGGACGAGCTGGTCGCCGCCGCCCGGCCGTTCCTGGAGGAGAAGCCGCTGACCGGACGGCAGCTCGGCGCGCTGCTCGCCGAGCATGGGCGGGAGGCGGGCTGGGGCGACCGCGCCGAGGCGTCACTCGCCTACGCGGCACGCTGCCGGATGGCGCTCGTGCAGGTGCCGCCGCGCGGCACCTGGGGCAAGAGCGGCCCGATCGCGCACACGACCGCCGAGGCGTGGCTGGGCGAGCCGCTCGCGGAGGACGCGACGCTGGACGAGATGATCCTGCGCTATCTGGCGGCGTTCGGCCCGGCCTCCGTGATGGACGCGCAGGCATGGTCCGGTCTGACAAGGCTGAAGACCGTGATGGACGGGCTACGCCCCCGCCTGGTCACGTTCGAGGACGAGAACGGGCGCGAACTCTTCGACCTTCCGGACGCGCCGCGTCCGTCCCCGGACACCCCGGCGCCCCCGCGCCTCCTGTACGACTTCGACAACCTGCTGCTCTCGCACGCCGACCGCAGCCGGTTCGTCACGGAGCAGTACCGCGCGCAGAACTATCCCGCCAGAAGGCCCGCGCCCAGCATCGTCCTCCTCGACGGCGTCACCGCGGGGGAATGGACGCTGGAGACCGGGCGGAACGAGGCCGTCCTGACGATCAGGACATATGAGAAGGTCTCTGCGGACGACGCGGACGACGCGGAGGCGCTGGAGGCCGAGGCGCACCGGCTGATCGGATTCGCCGCCGCGGGCACCGAGACCCGGACGGTCCGTGTGACCACCTTGTCTACTGACGAGTAGTTTACGGGCTTCCGTTGGGGTTACCTTTGCCCCCATGCGGCGAATCGCGCTCGTGTTACTGGCGGTCTCCCTGGCACTCGCGGGCTGCACGGAGAAGCCCGGCGAGAAGGGCAAGGAGGGCGGGCGCCCGGAGAAGGTGGACGGCATCCCCACTTCGCAGGGCACCCACAAGCAGAAGCTCGACGTGGGGACGATCGGGCACCGCGAGTACCTGCTGCACGTCCCGGCCAAGATGGCGGACGGCAAGTGGGAGGACGGCAAGCCCGCCGATCCGCCCGCGCTCGTCATCGCCTTGCACGGCGGCCTGGCCAACATGAGCCAGATGGAGAAGCTGACCGGGTTCGACAAGCTGTCGGACGAGCACGGCTTTCTCGTCGCCTACCCCGACGGCTTCATGACCACCTGGAACGCCGGCGACTGCTGCGGCGCCGCGAAGATCGGCCACATCGACGACGTCGGGTTCCTCGGCAAGCTGATCGACAAGGTCACCGGCGCCGGGCTGGCGGACCCGAAGCGGGTCTACGTCACCGGGTTCTCCAACGGCGCCGGGATGGCCTACCGGATGGCCTGCGAGAAGCCGGGCGAGATCGCGGCCATCGGGGTCGTCGAGGGCGCGCTCGTGACGAAGTGCGATCCCGGCCGGCCGGTCTCGGCGATGATCTTCCACGGGACGGCGGACCGGAACGTCCCCTACGACGGCGGCGGGAATCGCGACTTCAACGACGGCCGTCCGTTCCCGCCGGTGTCCGAGGCGGTCGACTTCTGGCGCAGGGTCGCCGGGCTGCCCGAGCCGCACGAGCGGGTGAAGGCGCTGAGCGACGGCACGAGCTGTGAGAGCACGGGCAAGAGCGGGCGCGGCGTCGCGGTGACCTTCTGCAAGATCGATGGCGGGACGCACCGCTGGCCGGACGAGGCCGGCGCGATGCTCTGGAACTTCTTCGCGGCACATCCTCGTACATGAGGAGTTTTCATATTTGCCCGGTAGTGTGGCAGTGTGACGAGCATGAACCTCCGGGACCGCTATGACGCCGCGACGGCCGGAATCGAGGCACCGTTCGCCGTCGTCGACCTCGCGGCCTTCCGCGCCAACGCCGCCGGCCTCGTGCGCCGCGCCGCGGGCAAACCGATCCGGGTCGCGAGCAAGTCGGTGCGCTGCCGGGCGCTCCTGGAGGACGTCCTCGCGATGGACGGCTTCGCCGGGATCATGGCGTTCACCCTGCCCGAGGCGCTCTGGCTGGCCGGAGAGGGCGTCAGCGACGACATCCTCGTCGCCTACCCGACCGCCGACCGGACGGCGATCGCCGCGCTGGCCGACGACCCCCGGGCGGCCCGCGCCATCACGCTGATGGTCGACTCCCCCGAGCACCTCGACCTGATCGAGGCCGCCGCCGGCGACCGGACGATCAGGGTCTGCATCGACATCGACGCCTCGTACCGTCCGCTCGGCGGGCGGATCCGGATCGGCGCGCTGCGCTCCCCGCTGCGCACCGCCGCCGACGTCCGCGCGCTCGCCGAGCGGATCCTCAAGCGGCCGTCGCTCGACCTCGTCGGGCTGATGGCCTACGAGTCGCAGATCGCCGGCGTCGGGGACGTCCCGCCCGGCCGCCCCGCGCGGGGCCGCGTCATCCGCGCCATGCAGCGACAGTCCCGGGCGGAACTGGCCCGGCGCCGGGCGGCGATCGTCCGGGCCGTGCGGGAGCTGACCGACCTGGAGTTCGTCAACGGCGGCGGCACCGGCAGCGTCGAGAAGACCGCCGCCGAACGCGCCGTCACCGAGGTCGCCGCGGGCTCCGGCCTCTACCAGCCGCACCTGTTCGACCAGTACTCCAACTTCACCGGGCGGCCCGCCGCGCTGTTCGCGCTGCCCGTCGTCCGCCGCCCGGCCCCCGGCGTCGCGACCTGCCTCGGCGGCGGCTACCTGGCGTCCGGCCCGGCCGACGCCGTCCGCCTCCCGCAGCCCTACCTGCCGACCGGGCTGGCCTACGACGGCAACGAGGGCGCGGGCGAGGTGCAGACGCCGCTGCTCGGCCGCGCCGCCGACCTGCTGTCCGTCGGCGACCGCGTCTGGTTCCGCCACACCAAGGCCGGCGAACTCTGCGAACGCTTCGCCGCTCTCCACCTCATCGAGGACGACCGCCACATCCGCACCGTCCCCACCTACCGCGGCGAGGGCCACACGTACCTGTGAAGGGGGCGCCCCCTTCAACTCCCGGGCGACCTCCGGGCGCAGAGCGCCCTCCGGCCTCCCGACCCGTGGTCAGGCTTCAGGCGGGGGCATAGGTTGAGGAGCATGAGCGACGCTCCTTTGATCAGTGTGCGCGGTGAGGCGGTGCTGGAGGCCGAGCCGGAGATCGCGCGGCTGTCGGTGCACGTGCAGTCGCAGGAGTCCGACCGGCGCACCGCCCTCGACCGGCTCACCGAGCGGAACCAGCGCTGCCTCGACCTGGTCAAGTCCTATGGCGAGGCCGTCGAGAAGCTGGAGACGGGCGGGCTGTCGATCACGCCCCTGCTGAAGTACCGGCGGCGCGAGGGCGACATCCGCGCCTACCGCGGCACCGTCTGGATCAAGATCTCGGTCAGCGACTTCGGGGTGCTCGGCGAGCTGGTGGCGCGGCTCGGCGACCTGGAGCGCACCGCCGTCACCGGGCCGGACTGGGAGCTGCGGCGCGACAGCGAGGTGTACGGGCGGGCCGCGCGGCAGGCGGCGCACGAGGCCGTCGCGCGCGCCCGCAGCTACGCCGAGGCGCTCGGCGCACGGCTCACCGGCCTGGTCGAGCTGTCGGACGAGGGGCTCGGCCGCGACGTGGACGCGGGCGGGCCCGTCGCGCTCGCCGCCTACGGGCGCGGGATGGGCGGCGCCGCCGCCGAGGAGCCCGAGCCGATCGACCTGGAGCCCGAGACGCAGATCGTCCGCGCCACCGTCGAGGCGCGGTTCACCGCGACGCCCCCCGACCTCGGCTGAACGGCCGCGGGCCCGGCCCCGTACTCCATGGTGTGGGAGGAACGGACTGCTGGACCTACCGCGCCGGTCTCGGCGTCTACGCGATCGGGCGGCTCGCCGGTGCCGAGGCGGACGAGCTGTCGGCGCATCTGCGCGGCTGCCCGCCGTGCCGCGCCGAGCTCGCCGAGCTCCGCGACGTCGCCGAACTCCTCGCGTACTCCGCCCGGCTGTGGGGCGGCGCCGTCCAGGCGCGCAAGGACACGGTCCCCGGACGCAAAGACGCCGGCCGCGGAACGCGGACCGGCGCCTTCCGGAGGGGGGTCAGCGGCGCTTGCGCCTACGGCGCCAGAGGACCAGGGCGGTCACGGTGACGGCCGCCCCGACGCCCGCGAGCAGCAGCCGCCTGTCGAGCTGACCGCCCTCGCGCTCCTCGTCGTCCACGTCGCCCTTCGCCTCGTCGGACGGGCGGACCAGTGCGCCGAGGGCCTTGGCGACGTGGTCCGCCTCCTCCTTCAGCCGCTCGGCGCCCCGCTGCGCGATGTGCTTCGGGTTGGCCCGGTCGGCGAGCTCGTCGATGGTGCGGGCCAGCTCCTGGCGGGTGCGCTCTATCTCCCGTTCCAGCGCCTGCGGGTCGCGGCTCCTGTCAGCCATGCCGTTTCCTTATCCTGTCGGGCGAACTCGCGTGGGGCGAAACCATGACGAGCCAAGCATGATCCGAACAGTGTCGCAGGTCTTCCCGGCGGACGCCCGTCACACCCCAGCCGGTACCGTTGGACCCACCATCCGAGCGAAAGGCGGGACAGGGTGTCCGAGCGGCTGCAGCCGGGCGACGTCGCCCCCGGTTTCGAACTTCCCGACGCCGACGAGGCTCCGGTGTCGCTGGCCTCGCTGCGCGGCAAGCGCGTGATCCTCTACTTCTACCCGGCGGCGATGACGCCCGGGTGCACCAAGGAGTCGGTCGACTTCGAGAGCAGCCTGCCCGAGCTGGAGGCCGCCGGCGTCACCGTCGTCGGCGTCTCCCCCGACAAGCCGGCGAAGCTCGCCAAGTTCCGGGAGAAGGAGGGGCTCACCTTCCCGCTCCTGTCCGACCCGGACGCCGAGGTCCTGCAGGCCTACGGCGCCTACGGGGAGAAGAAGCTGTACGGCAAGGTCGTGGTCGGCGTCATCAGGTCGACCTTCCTCATCGGCGCCGACGGCAAGATCGAGAAGGCGTACTACAACGTGAAGGCCACCGGCCACGTCGAGCGCCTTCGCCGCGAGCTCGGACTCTAGAGCCCGGTGTGGGGGCCGCCCCCACACGACGCCGATCCGGCCCGCGCGCTGCGCGGGCCGGTGCGGGCGGGGGGATTCGAACCCCCACGGTGTCGCCACCAACAGGACCTAAACCTGCCGCGTATACCTGATTTCGCCACGCCCGCCGGTGCCGCCGTCAGGAGGCGCGTTCAGCTTAGCGGCTGTCACCGGTGGGCGTCGGGGCCGTTTTCCCGCCCTGGAGCACGGCGTCCCGTCCGGCGGGCTCGGCGGCCGAGCGGCGGGGCGCACGGTACAGCGCCGCGACGACGACGGCGGTGACGGCCAGCGCGACCGACGCGGTGAGGAACGCGGACTGGACGCCGTCGCTGAACGCCGCCCGCGCCTGGTCCGCGGCCTGCGGGCCGAGCCGCATCGCCACCGCCAGGGACGTCTTCGCCTGCTCGGCGGCCGGGCCCGGCAGGTTCCCGACATCGAGGTTCGACCGGTAGGCGGACTGCAGGATGCTGCCGAGGACGGCGATGCCGAGCGCGCCGCCGAGCTCCCGGGCCAGGTCGTTCATCGCCGAGCCCACGCCCTGCTTCTCGGGCGGCAGCGCGTCGGTGATCGAGGCGGTGGACGGGGTCATGGCGAGGCCCATCCCCGCGCCGAACGGGATCAGGCCCGCGAGCAGCAGCCAGTAGGTGCTCTGCTCGTCCAGCAGGGAGAAGATCACCATCGCGACGGCGACCAGGAGGAGGCCGGCCGTGATGACCCGGCGCGGGCCCAGCTTCGCGGCCAGCCGCGGCGCGACACCGCGGGCGAACGGCATCATCGTGAGCGCCATGGGCACCAGGCTGAGCGCCCCGACCAGCGCGCTGTGCTCCTTCACCAGCTGCAGGTACTGCAGGACGATGAAGACGAAGCCGAAGAAGCCGAAGAACTGCAGGGTGATGGTGAGGGCGCCCGCGGAGAACGCCCGGATGCGGAACAGCCGCGGGTCGAGCAGCGGGTTCGGCCGCTTCAGCTCCCAGAGGACGAAGCCCGCGAGGATGACGAGGGCGGCGGCAAGGCCCAGCAGCGTCCGGGCGCTGCCCCACCCCTCGGTCGGCGCCTCGATGATCGAGTAGACGCCGGCGCCCAGCCCGGCGACGGTGATCACGGCGCCGGCCAGGTCGAGCCGCGGCGCGTCCGGGTCGGCGGACTCCGGGACGACCGCGAGCGTCGCGACCAGCGCGATCACCGCGAGGACGACGTTCATCCAGAACACCGACCGCCACGACCACGCCTCCAGCAGGGTGCCCGACACCAGCAGCCCGAAGATGGCGCTGGCGCCGGCGACACCGGCCCAGGCGCCGACCGCGCGGGTGCGCTGCGCCGCCGGGAACGTGGAGGTGATCGTCGACAGCGTCGCCGGCATCACCAGTGCGGCGCCGACGCCGAGGACGGCGCGCATCGCGATCAGCCAGCCCGGGTCGCTGGCCAGCGCGGCGGCCGCCGAACCCGCCCCGAAGACGACCAGCCCCGCGGCGAGCGCGCGGCGCCGCCCGTAGCGGTCGCCGATGGCGCCGCCGAGCAGCAGCAGGGCCGCGAAGGCGAGCGCGTACGCGTCGATGATCCACGCGAGCTCGGTCAGGCCGGCGTGGGTGTCGCGGGCGATCGACGGCACCGCGGTGTTGAGGGACGCCACGGCCGACACGACCGTGGCGAGGGACAGCATCACGGCCGGCAGCACCGCGCGATGGACGGTGCCCGGCCCCTCATCGGTGGTCTTCATGCCTCGAATCTGGCCCTTGCCCGAGCTATATTTCAACCGTGATGAATAAATCCGGGGCGTCGCGCGGGCGCAGGCGCGGCAGCCCCGACACCCGCGAGGCGATCCTCACCGTGGCCCGCCGCCGCTTCCTCGCCGATGGCTACGCGCCCGTCACGATGCGGGCCATCGCCGCCGAGGCCGGCGTGGACGCCGCGCTGATCAGCTATTTCTTCGGGTCGAAGAAGGGGCTGTTCGGCGCGGTGCTGGGGCTCGTCGCCAACCCGCCCGAGGTGCTCGCGAGCGCGCTGCCCGGCGACCCCGCCACGCTGCCCGAACGGGTCCTGCACGCGCTGCTGACCGCCTGGGACGATCCCGAGCGGGGCGGGCCGCTGATCTTCATGGTGCGCACCGCGCTGCAGGACCCGGAGCTGACCAGGCTGGTGCGGGAGATCCTGGAACGCGAGATGATCGACCGCATCGCCGAGTACCTGGGCGGCCACGACGCCCGGGCGCGGGCCGGCGCGTTCGGCACGCAGCTCGCCGGGCTGATCTTCGCCCGCTACCTCTTCGCCGTGGAACCCGTCGCGTCCATGGCGCCCGATGAATTAATCCACCGGCTCGCCCCCGGGGGCCGCGCCGTCCTGTACCGGTCGCCGCACCGTCCCCGAATCCGTGATCAGAAGGCCGGTCCGGGTTAGGGACGTGCCGCCCGCGAGGTTCCGGACGGGACGCCGCACATGCCGCCGCAATATTTGAAAAGAGGGTCTCGGCAGGCCGGGGGCGGGCGTCCTAGGCTGGTCGCGTCCGTCCGCCCCGCGCAGTCGGTGACACCATGACCACACAACCGGCGGGAACGCCGTGAGCGACGATCTGACGCATCGCCTGCTGCCCTACGCCGGGGTGGAGGAGTTCCTCGGCGGCGCCGTGCCGTTCCTGCGCGCCGGCGTCGAGGCCGGCGACCGCGTCCTCGCGGTGTGCGGGCAGGGACGGGAGCTGCTGCTGCGCGACGCCCTCGGCCCCGCCGCGGCGGACGTCGAGTTCACCGAGGCGGCGGGCTGGTACGCGCACCCCTCCCGCACGCTGGCGGACTGCCTGGGCGACGCCTGCGCGGCCGCCCGGCAGGGCACGCGGCTGCGCCTCCTCGGCGAACCCGTGTGGGCGGCGCGGCCGCCGCTGGAGGTCGTCGAATGGCAGCGGGCCGAGGCCGTCCTCAACATCGCGTTCCGCGGCACCGGCGCCGCGATCATGTGCCCCTACGCGGCCGCGCTCCCCGCCTCCGTCGTCGCGGCCGGACGCAAGACGCACCCGGAGACCGTGCGCGGCGCCCGCACCCTGCCCAACCCCGGCTTCGTGAACCCGTGGACGTACTGCGCCCAGTGCGACGAGGAGCCGCTGCCCCCGCCGCCCGAGGACGCCGAGACGCTGACGATCGAACGGCCCGACCTGTACTGGCTCCGGGCGTGGGTCGCCGAGTGCGCACGGAGCACCCCGCTTCCCGAGGAGGACCGCCAGCGGCTCCTGGTCGCGGTCACCGAGGTCGTCACGAACGCGCTCCGGCACGGCGAGCCGCCCATCGTCCTGCGCATGTGGACGGACGCGTCGCAGGACGCCGCGCTGGTCTGCGAGGTCACCGACACGGGACGGTGGGCGCCGGACACCGGGTACGGCCTCGTCCCGCCGCAACCGGACGGCGGCGCACCCGGCGACGGCACGGCGGCCGGCGGCCGGTTCGGGCTGTGGGCCGTGCGGCTGCTGTGCTCCATCGTCCAGATCCGGACGGGCGATGCCGGCACCGCCGTCCGGCTGCGGCTGGCCCTTCCCGCCGACGTCACCACACCGAGATAGGCACAGCGTCAAGATGAGCACAGCGTCGACATGAACACAGCGTGAGGCACTCCATGCGTTGGGCTTCCAAATATTCCGAACGGGCGTACGCTGAACAGGTCCGACTCACATCCGATGGGCAGGCCATGGAGACACCCTGGTTCGCCAAGCGCCCCGTCAGCGCCGTCCGGCCCGGAGATCACGGCTGGCTGGCCTACAGCGGTCCAGAGGAGCGCGACCGGGTCATCGGGCCCTTCGTCCGGGAGGGCCTGGAGACGGAAGAGAAGGTCGTGTACGTCACCGACTCCCCGCCCGAGCGGCTGCCCGGGCTCGGGCCGGCGCACCGGATCGACGTGCACGCCCACATCACGGCGGGCCGGCTGCGGGTCATCTCCCGGCGGGACGCCTGCCTCGACCGGAGCGGCGCGTTCCAGCCGGCCATGATGGTCGACACCCTCGGCCACGAGGTCGGCACGGCGTTCGACCAGGGCTTCCGGGCGGTCCGCCTCACCACCGACTACAGCTGGCTGCTGAACGAGGCGGGAGGGTCCGACCTCGGCCGGATGCTGGGCTGCGAGCACCAGGTCGGCGACGCCGTCTCGCCGAGCACGATGGCGATGGCGATCTGCCAGATCGACCGGCGCGCGTGCCCGCCCGACCAGCTCAACGCCCTCCGCGACACACACGAGGTCCTCGTGGAAGTGAACCCCGAATTCGATGACGGGATCCTGAAGATAGTGCGCACATTCGAACCCGACGGGCTGCGCGTCGAGGGAGAGCTGGACGCGGCGCGGCACACGGTGTTCGCCGAGCAGCTGGGGCAGCTACGGCCGGGCGGCGGCAGCGTCCACCTCGACCTCTCCCGGCTCGGCTTCATCGACCTCGGCGGGCTGCACCTGCTGGCCAAGCACGCCACCCGGCTGCCCGCCGAAGCGTCGCTGGTCCTCGACCACCTCTCACCGGACGTGGAGAGCGTCATCGAGATGGTCGGCTGGCACCGTCTTCCCGGCCTCGCCCGCGGGCGGGGGCTTCCTCTGGAGGGCATCGCCTGATGAGTCTGGAACACAGGGCCTTCCTGTACGGCGGCATCGACGACTTCCTGTCGGTCAGCGTCCCCTACGTGCGATCCGGTATGGAGCGCGACCGCGTCGTGGTCGTCGTCGTCCGCGAGCCCAACCTGACCGCCCTGCGGGAGACGTTCGCACCGTACGGCGAGGACATCAGCTACTTCGACTCCGCCGACTTCTACCGGCACCCCGTCCGCACCCTGCGGGACTACCAGAACCTCGTGAAGCAGAACGCCCCGCGCACCGTCTGCGCGCTCGCCGAGCCGGTCTGGGACGGATGGGACGAGCGGCAGACGCTCGAATGGATCCGCTACGAGTCCCTCATCAACGTGGTGTTCGCCGACTCGGGTGCGACGGCGCTGTGCCCGTACGACACCGAGATGCTGCCGCCCCGCATCCTCAACGAGGCGCGCCGCACCCATCCGCTCCTGCAGGCCCAGGGCGAGCGCGGCGCGAACACCGAGTACGTCGACCCGGTGGCGTTCGGGTCCCGCTGCGACCGCGGCGGGCGCCTCGACCGTCCGGCCGACGCCGAGTACCTCCCCATCGACGGCGCCGACCTGCACGCGCTGCGGTCGTTCGTCGGCGATCGCGCCCACAAGCACGGCCTCGCCAAGCAGCAGGCCCAGAACCTCGTCACCGCCGCGAACGAGGTCGCCGCGAACGCGCTCCAGCACGGCACGCCCCCGATCGGCCTCTGGATGTGGCAGGACGGCCCCGAGCTGATCTGCGAGATCGGCGACAACGGCTTCTGGCGTCCCGGCCCCGACCCGCTGACCGGGTTCATCCCGCCCGATTCGGCCCTGCAGCGCGGCTTCGGCCTGTGGACCGTCCGCCTCCTGGTCGACCTGATGGAACTCCGCGCAGGCTGGGACGGCACCTTCGTCCGGCTGCACTGCCGGTAGCCCGGGTTCATCCGGCCGGAGTGGCGGGAGGAGCGCCGGGGCCGGAGGGCCGGCCTTCGGGGTTCGCTGTCGGGCTCGCCGCCGGCGGAACGACGCTGGAGGTCCCCGTGGGGGTCGGCGTCGCCGCCTCCGGCGTCGTGCTCGGGCTGGGCCTTACGGTCCCGGGCCTGGCCGACGGTGTCGGGGAGGGTGAGGACGCCGGCGAGGCCGGGGGTGCCAGCGGGCGGGGCGGGGCCGGATGCCGGGCGCCCGGCCAGAACAGCACGGCGACCGCGACCAGCACGGCGGCGGTGACCGCGGCGGCCAGGGCGGGGAAGGTCCAGCGCCGCAGGGCGATGAACCGGGCGGGCGCGGCGGCCCGTCCCGCGTCCTGGAACCGGCGGACCGTGCCGGGGTCCGCGTGGATCCCGTCGGCGGCCGCGCTGTAGTGGTCGCGCAGCAGGGCGTCGAGGTCGTCGTTCACGCCCGGCCCTCCCTCATGTGGCCGCGCAGCGCCGCCATGGCCCGCGCGGTGTGGCTCTTCACCGTCCCCCGGGAGATCCCGAGCGTCTCGGCGATCTCCTGCTCGCTCAGGTCGCACCAGTACCGCAGCACGATCACCGCCCGCTGCTTGGCCGGCAGGGCGCGCAGCACCTCGTCGAGGTCGCCCCCGGCGGCCCCCGGCGCCGGGGGCCCGCCGGCGAGACGCTCGACGTCGGCGGCCGACCCGACCGGCGTGGCGTGCCGGCGGGCCCGCCGCTTGTTCTCGTCGATCGCGAGGTTGACCAGCACCCTGCGCGCGTACGCCTCGGGATTGCCGTCCGCGAGGCGCCGCCACCGCCGGGCGACCCGCTCGTAGGCGACCTGGAGCAGGTCCTCGGCGAGGTGCCGGTCATAGACCAGGAACACGGCGGTGCGCAGCAGCCGGCTCGCGGTGGCGGCCACGAAGTCGTCGAACGTGATCTCCGGCCCGCGGACCTCCTGGGCGCTCAACGTGGACAGATCGCACCTACCCGCCGTGGGACGGCTTGGACGGCACCGGCCGCGCCGCCGGGTCGTGGCGGGGCGGCCTCGTGGACGGGACGGGCGTCGGCCGCACGGAGCTCGGCGACGGCCTGACGGTCGCGGGCGGCTCGGACGGCCTGGCGGTCGCGGTCGGCTCCGGCGCGGGCGGCGTCACGACCGGTGGCGTCCCGCAGGCGGCGGGGACCGGCTCCGGAGACCGGCTCGCCGTGGGCGTCGGAGCGGGGCTCGCCGTGGGCGTCGGCTCGGCGCAGGGCGGCGGGGGCACCGGCGACGGTGTCGCCGTCCGCGTCTCGTGCGCCGCGACGGGCGCCGCTTCCTGGGACGAGCCCGAGCCGGCGGCCAGCCAGACGCCCGCGGCGACGAGGCCCGTCCCGCCCAGTCCGGCCAGTGCGAGCAGCGGCCCGCGGCGGATGCGACCCTTGTCGATCATGTTGCTCCTCGGGGGAAGACTTCCTTACACCCCCGATAACCCCCGCCCGGCCCCGTCCGGTTGTCACGCCGCCGCGATTTCCTCGCGGACGTCAGGCGAGGCCGGCCGCCGACAGCGCGTCGGGGACGATGCCCGCCAGGGCGCGGAAGGCGCGGCCGCGGTGGCTGATGGCGTCCTTCTCCTCCGCCGTCATCTCGGCGGTGGTGCGGGTCTCGCCGTCCGGGACGAAGACCGGGTCGTAGCCGAAGCCGCCGGTGCCGCGGGGCTCGCGGATGATCGTGCCGTGCACCCGGCCCTCGACGCAGTGCTCGACGCCGCCCGGGACGACGAGGGCGGCCGCGCACACGAACGAGCCGCCGCGCCGGCCGTCGGCGACGTCGGCGATCTGGTCGAGCACCAGCCGCAGGTTCGCGGCGTCGCGGTCGCCGCCGCCGAACCGCCCCGACCAGCGGGCGGACAGGACTCCGGGCATGCCGTTCAGCGCGTCCACGCACAGGCCGGAGTCGTCGGCGACGGCGGGCAGGCCGGTGAACGCGGAGATCGCGCGGGCCTTCAGCAGCGCGTTGCCCTCGAAGGTGAGCTCGGTCTCCGGCACGTCGGGCGCGCCCGGGAACTCGTCGAGCCCGGCGATGCCGAGCCCGCCGAGGATCCGGCGCAGCTCACGGACCTTGCCCTCATTGTGGGTCGCGAGCACGATCCGGGTCATCGGCCGAGCGCCTCGTTCTGCAGCCGGGTCAGCTCGGCGCAGCCGCCCGCCGCGAGGTCGAGCAGCGCGTCCAGCTCGGCCCGGTCGAACGGGGCGCGCTCGGCGGTTCCCTGCACCTCGGCGAACCGGCCGTCGCCGGTGCACACCACGTTCATGTCGGTGTTGGCGGCGCCGTCCTCCTCGTAGCACAGGTCGAGGCGGGGCTCGCCGGCCACGACCCCGACGCTGACCGCGGCGACCGAGGTCACGAGCGGGTCGCCCCTCAGCAGCCTGCGCCCCCGCATCCAGCTCACCGCGTCGGCGAGCGCGACGTACGCGCCGGTGATCGCGGCGGTGCGGGTGCCGCCGTCGGCCTGCAGGACGTCGCAGTCGAGCTGGACGGTGTTCTCGCCGAGCGCCTTGAAGTCGACGCACGCCCGGATGGACCGGCCGATCAGCCGGGAGATCTCGTGGGTGCGCCCGCCGATCCGCCCCCTGACCGACTCGCGGTCGTTGCGGGTGTTGGTCGCGCGGGGCAGCATCGCGTACTCGGCGGTGACCCAGCCGAGGCCGCTGTCGCGCCGCCAGCGGGGCACCGAGTCCTGGACGGACGCGGCGCACAGCACCCGGGTCGCGCCGAACTCGACGAGCACCGACCCCTCCGCGTGGTCGAGCCACCCCCGCTGGATGCGGACGGGACGGAGCTGGTCGGGTGCACGATCGTCAGGGCGAGCCATGCGCCCAACCCTAGCGGGACTCAGAGGGTGTACTGGGCGCCCACACGGGCCAGGTCGATGGGGCCGTCGTAGCCCGCGGCCTTGGCCTCCTTGAGGGAGAGGTCCGGGTCGTTCCACGGCACCAGATGGGTGAGGACGAGCCGTCCCACATCGGCGCGGGCGGCGTGCTCGGCGGCCTCGCGGGCGGTCAGGTGCAGTTCGGACGGCAGCCCGGGCCCGTCCAGGAAGGACGCCTCGCAGAGGAACAGGTCGGCTCCGGACGCCAGCTCGACCAGGTCCTCGGACGCGCCGGTGTCGCCCGAGTAGGCGAGGGCCCGGCCCTCGTGCTCGATGCGGAACGCGTACGCCTCGACCGGGTGCGGCATCAGCGCGGTCGTCACCCGGAACGGCCCGATCTCGTAGGGGCCCCGGCGGAGCGTGTGGAAGTCGAACGTCCCGGACATGCCCGGATGGGGTTCGAGGTCGTACGCGCGCGCCATCCGGACGGCCGTGCCGGCCGGGCCGTGCACCGGGATCCGCGGCACCGGGCCGCTCGGCCGGTAGGTGCGCGCCACCCAGTACCCGCACAGGTCCAGGCAGTGATCGGCGTGCAGGTGCGAGATGCATACGGCGTCGATCTCGTACAGCGAGCGGAACCGCTGCAGCGACCCGAGCGCCCCGTTGCCGAGGTCGAGCACCAGCGCGTAGCCGTCCGCCTCGATCAGGTAGCTGGACGCGGGGCTGTCCGGTCCGGGGAAACTGCCGGAGCAGCCGATCACAGTGACCCGCACGCTCACTCCTCCTCTTAGACTCCCCGAGGAATCAGGTGGTCAGAGCCTTGCCCAACACGTTCTCCACCGAACCGATCTCCGGACCGAGGAACCGGCGGCCGAGCTCGGCGAACACGGCGGGGTCCCCGGTGGCGCGGAACCGGTGCCGCGGCCGGGGCTTCGCCTCGGCGCGGGCCAGCCCCCGATCGTGCAGCACTCGGTACACGTCCTTGGCGGTCTCGTCGGCGCTTGAGACCAGTGTGACCCCGTCTCCCACCACATACGAGATGACGCCTGTCAAAAGGGGATAGTGCGTGCAGCCGAGGATGAGGGTGTCGCATCCCGCGTCCACGATCGGACGCAGATACCCGCGGGCGGCCTCCAGCAGTTCGGCGCCCATCGTGACGCCCGCCTCGACGAACTCGACGAAGCGCGGGCAGGCGGCGCTGACCAGCTCGATGTGCGGCGCGGCGGCGAACGCGTCGTCGTAGGCGCGGCTGTTCACGGTGGCCTGGGTGGCGATCAGGCCGACCCGCCCGTTGGACGTGGCGCGGGCCGCGCGCCGGGTCGCCGGGTTGATGACCTCCACCACCGGGACGTCATAGCGCTCGCGGGCGTCGCGCAGCATCGCCGAGCTGGCGCTGTTGCAGGCGATCACCAGCATCTTCACGCCCTGGTCGACGAGCTCGTCCAGCATCTCCAGGGCGTAGGCGCGGACCTCCGCGATGGGACGCGGCCCGTACGGCTGGCGGGCGGAGTCCCCCAGGTAGACGATCGGCTCGTTCGGCAGCTGGTCGAGGATGGCGCGGGCCACCGTGAGGCCCCCGAATCCACTGTCGAAGATCCCGATGGGCGCGTCTGGGAGGCCGTCCCCCCGGGATGGATCTGACATGGTGCACAAGGCTAGGCGACAGGGCCCCGCCCAGGTGCGTCATGCGTTGGACATCACATCGTCACATGCCGGAAAACCGTCCAGCTCACCCCCGGTACGCGCGATCCGGTCGTTTCACGCGCCGAAACGCCGGTGGATCTCGTCACGCGGCTCAGGAGCGGGCGCGGGGGACGCGGGCGATCTGACGGCTCTGCGCGACGAGGCGGCCCGCGGTGTCCCAGACCTCGACCCCCTCGTCGAACCAGCCGTCGGACAGGAGCCGTCCGGTGCCGTGGACGGCGAGCCAGCCGGGGGCCGGGACCGCCCGCATGTGCCAGGTCAGCTCGACGGTCGGGGCCCAGCCCTGCGCGCCGAGGTTCAGCGCGACGGGGGGCAGCGCGTCCACGGCGAGGGCGAGGGAGCAGCCGTCGGGCTCGTGGCCGCAGCGGTGCCGGAACCAGGCGCGGATCTCTGGACGCCCGCTCGGCTGCCCGTCGAGCCAGCCCATCGTGGTCCGGTCGAAGCGCATGTCGACCCGGTCGGCGAAGCCTCGGCCGCCGGTCGGCGGCTGGAAGTCGGTGCACTCCTCCAGCGGCGGCATCGCGGCGGGCGGCCCGGCGGCGTAGCCGGGCTCGGCGGCGGGGTCGAGGGTGCCGGTCGTGATCAGTGCGTCCACGACGGGACGGTCGTTCTGGAGGAGGGTGACCAACGACGAGGCGGCCGTGCGTCCCTCCTTGCGCGACTCGACGAGCAGCCGGGCCGGGCCCGCCTTGGCGACGCGGTGGAAGTTCGCCGCGGTGGAGACGGGGTGCTCGTGCGGCGAGGCGTCCACGGCGGCGCGGGCGAGCACGGCCATCAGGTAGCCGCCGTTGAGCGCCTCGCCGATGCCGTAGCCACCGTCCAGGACGGCCTCGTAGCGCCCCTCGCCGACCCGCTCGACGGCCGTCGCCTCGCCGAACCCGCTCATCTCTCCTCCCACCGGCACGATTCTAGAATCACGTTCGAGAACGAACTCTACCGTGCCGGACCGCCCCCCGAACATGCCAGGGCAGGCGTACGGGAGGCGGGTCGAGTGCGGCGGCGGCCGGTCAGGCCCAGAGCTGGCCTTCGAGGCGGGCCTCGGCCTCTTCGAGGGTGCCCCCGTACGCGCCGGTGGACAGGTACTTCCAGCCGCCGTCGGCGACGACGAACGCGATGTCGGCGCGTTCGCCGGCCTTGACCGCCTTGTTCGCCATGCCGATCGCCGCGTGCAGCGCACCGCCCGTCGAGATGCCCGCGAAGATGCCCTCCTGCTCCAGCAGCTCGCGGGTGCGGCGCAGCGCGTCCCGGGAGCCGACCGAGAACCTGGTGGTCAGCACCGAGTCGTCGTACAGCTCGGGGATGAAACCCTCGTCGATGTTGCGCAGCCCGTACACCAGCTCCCCGTACCGGGGCTCCGCCGCGACGATCCGGATGCCGGGCACCCGCTCGCGCAGGAACCGGCCGACTCCCATCAGCGTGCCCGTCGTGCCGAGCCCGGCGACGAAGTGCGTCACCGACGGCAGGTCCGCGAGGATCTCCGGGCCGGTCGTCTCGTAGTGCGCGAGCGCGTTGGCCTCGTTGCCGTACTGGTAGAGCATCACCCAGTCGGGGTTCTCCTCCGCCAGCCCCTTCGCCACCCGGACGGCCTCGTTCGAGCCGCCCGCCGCCGGGGAGAAGATGATCCGCGCGCCCCACATCTCCAGCAGCTGGCGGCGCTCGGCGGAGGTGTTCTCGGGCATCACGCAGACGATCTCGTAGCCGCGCAGCTTGGCGACCATGGCCAGCGAGATGCCGGTGTTGCCGGACGTCGGCTCCAGGATGGTGCAGCCGGGGGTCAGCAGCCCCTCCTTCTCCGCCTTCTCGACCATGTAGAAGGCGGGCCGGTCCTTCACCGAGCCGGTGGGGTTGCGGTCCTCCAGCTTCGCCCAGAGCCGCACGTCCTCGCTGGGCGACAGCCGCGGCAGCCCGACCAGCGGGGTGCGGCCGAGCGAGTCCAGCAGTGAGTCGAAACGCATGTCCGGCCCGGCTCAGCCGCCGGCTACGGCCGGGAGGATGGTGACGTTGTCGCCGTCGGCGACCTGCGTCTCCAGTCCGCCGAGGAAGCGCACGTCCTCGTCGTTCAGGTAGACGTTGACGAACTTGCGCAGACCCTTGTCGTCCACCAGCCGGTCGCGCAGGCCGGCGTGCCGGGAGTCCAGGTCGGCGAACAGCTCGTCGAGCGTGCCGCCTTTGCCCTCGACGGCCTTCGCGCCATCGGTGAGGTTGCGCAGGATCGTCGGGATCCGGACCTCGATCGCCATCGCGGTGATCTCCTTCTACGTCGTACGGGGCTCCCCGCCCTCTCGCGTCACAACCGGGCGGGCAGCGGGTTGATTCCAGGCGTGATCAGCGCGTCAGCGACAGTCGTAGACGACCTCGGCGCGAGAGTGCCCGAACAGGAAGCTCTGTACGGGTGGCACGGCGGCGGACCCGGCGCGGCGCCGCACGCCGCCCGTCCCATGCCCGCTCGTCCACATGCCGGCCAGTTTACCGGCCGCGCCGGCGCCGCTCCCCGCCGCCTCAGCCCTCGTAGGAGTCCACAAGGGCGACCTCTTCCTCGGTCACTTCTCCGTCCACGATCCGGAACGACCGGAACTCGGTCGCGTCGTCCTCGCGGGTCGAGACGAGCACGTAGTGCGCGTTCGGCTCGGACGCGTAGGAGATGTCGGTGCGGGACGGGTACGCCTCGGTCGCGGTGTGCGAGTGGTAGATCACCACCGGCTCCTCGTCCCGGTCGTCCATCTCCCGCCACACCTTCAGCTGCTCCTGCGAGTCGAACCGGTAGAAGGTCGGGGAGCGCTCGGCGTTGACCATGGCGACGTACCGGACGGGACGGTCCGAGCCGGCGGGGCCGGCGATGACGCCGCAGGCCTCGTCGGGGTGGTCCGCGCGCGCGTGCGCGATGATCTGGTCGACCAGGGCCCGTTCGATCGTCAGCATGCCCGAAGGGTATCCGCCGCGCGGCGCCGGGAACGCACCCGGTCTCAGCCGGTCTTGACGCGCATCCTGATCCGTGTGCCGCGCACGCCCGACCGGATCTCCACGATGTGGCACAGCCGCCGGACCGCCCACATCGCGACGTCGCCGTCCTGCATCTCCGGTGGCAGGTGCCCGGGGTACCGCCCGGTCAGGGCGCGCCCCGGGTGGGTGACGTCGCAGATCAGGTCGCCGTCCTCCGCCCACACCCAGAGCGAGCCGCGGCCGCCGCGGCCCCGGACGATGCCGGTCGCGACCTCGTTCACCGCCAGGACGAACTGGAGCGTCCGGTCGCCGGGCAGGCCGTGCCGGGCGGCCTCGGCGGTCAGGAGGTCCCGCAGCGCCGGCAGCCCGCCGGCCGCGAACTCCGCCCGGCGGGCGTCCGCCGGCGGCGGGGCCAGCGGGGCCGCGTCGCAGTCGGCGTAGAACTCGGCGGGATCGGTGAACCGCTCGCTCACGGTCGCCCCGCCCGGCCCGGCCAGCTCGGGATGGGTGCGCGCCGCGCCGTCGAGGACGTGCCGCGGCAGCGCCGACGCGTCGTACGCGCACACGATCATGGTCGGGGTGCCGGCGAACACCACGTTCAGCAGGCACTCGTGGCGCATCCACTCCCGCGTCTCCAGAGGCGTCCGGCCGTCCCAGACGGGCTCGGCGAGCAGCCGCAGCCTCCCGTTCGGCCACCAGTCGTCACGCGCGCGGTCATGGCTGGACGCGAGCGTCCGCATCGGGCCGCCGAACCACGCCGCCGCGTCGACGAACTCGACTCCGGCGACGCGCCGCCCCGCCCCACGGATCGGCCCGAGCCGCTCGCGGAGCTCGGCGGACACCGGCGGCTTCACGATGACGACGACGACATCGCCCGCATGGAGCCCGGCCCGTAAGAACGGCACGGCGGTCCGCAGGAACTCCTGCCGGGAGCGGTAGAGCAGCGCCCGGTGGACGAGCACGTCCCGGCCGGCCTCCGGGCCGGTTCCCGGCAGCGCCCGGTCACCCGTGAGGGGAAGGCCCGTGCCTCCCGACGGCGCGTTCACCGCGCGGCCTCCGCGACGATGCCGGGCACGGTGTTCCAGCCCGCGGCCCGCATCATCAGCTCCATGCAGTCCGGCATGGACCGCAGGATCACCTGCCTGCCGATGACACTGCTCGTCTCGTTGGCGTCGATCAGGGCGCGCAGGCCCGCCAGATCGCAGAAGTCGAGCCGGGACAGGTCGAGGCAGATGTGCCCGGCGCGGGGGTCGACCTCGCGCAGCGCCGCGACCAGCGCGGGGAGGGTCGACTCGTCGATCGCCCCGGACAACCGCAGGCCGGGCGGCGCGAACAGCGGCACGATCGTCAGCACTCCGTCGTCGAACACGGCGTCGGCCCGGGCCTGCCCGCCATGACGCGCCTCGATCTCGCACAGGTGGCCGCCGGCGAACCAGCGCCGGTCGAACTGGCACAGCGCCATCGCGCGGCCGCCGGGCCCGACCGCGCGGTGGACGGCGTCCTCGAACGCCGCGAAGCGCTCGGTCCCCGGCCAGCCGCGCAGGAACGGAGACGCCTCGGCGGTCACGCGGACCCCCGGGCAGCCCCGGTCCAGCGCCGATTCGATCACGCCGCCGAGATCGGTCTCGGCCGTGGCCCGGACGACCAGGCGGCCGTCGTCGAGCGCCGCCCCGAACGGGTCGCGCAGCCGCGCGGCGGCGGCCTCGGCCGGCTCGTCGTCGACCAGGTAGACCAGGGCGTCGCCGGCCCGCAGCCCGGCGCCGAGGAACGCCGCTAGGACGGCGCGGCGCTCCGCGTCGTTGACGTAGGCGAGGCACAGGTGGTCACCGAACCGCATGCCCCCGACCGCGCTGGCCGGGTCGCCGCCCTCGCGGACCTGACCGGAACCCACATGACCTCCTCGGTCGACGGTGCCGGGACGTCGGCTCGCCTGGCGCCCGGGTCAGCCGGAGCTGCGTTCGATGGCGACGCCGGGCGCGTCGTCCAGGCCGTCGGCGTGGAGCCGGGCGTGCAGGGCGTCGGGCACGGATCGCAGCAGCAGCCCCCTGCCGCCCGGCCCGCCGGCTCCGTCGGCGCCGGTCAGCAGCCGCAGGCCGGCGGGGTCGCAGGCGGTCAGGCCGCCCAGGTCGAGGCAGAGCAGGCCGGTGCGCGTCGTGATCGACTCCAGGACGGCCGCGACGGCGGGGCGGGTCGCGGCGTCCACGACACCGGCCAGCGCGACGCCCGGCGGGCTGAAGATCGGGGTGATCCGCAGTGAGCCGTCGTCGTAGTAGTCGTCGGCGCGCACGCGGCCCATGTGGCTGGCCTCGACCTCGGCGAGCCGGACCTCGTCGAACCAGCGCCGGTCGAACTGGCAGATCGCCATGGCCTGCAGATCGGTGGTCATGAAGATCTCGTCCAGCATCCGCTCGAAGTCGCCGAACTGCTCGGTGCCCGGCCAGCGGCGCAGCGAGAACCTCGCCTCGCCCGCGATCCGCACCCCGGTGTAGCCCTGGACGAGCGCGAGGTCGATCTCCGTCGCCATCAGCTGGAGGCTCGCGCCGGGGTCGAACCTGCCGCTCGCCAGGAACGTCTCCTCGGCCGTGCGGACGACGAAGTGGCCGGCCTCCATCGCCTCCGCGAGATCGACCGGGGCACCGTCCGCGGCCGGCCCGGCGATCTCCGCGCGCGCGGCGAGCAGCCAGTCGAGGACCTCGGGCGCCGAGACGCCGTCCGAGATATAGATGACCTTGTGCCCCGCGGCGACGCCGTCGCGGGCGTAGCCGGCCATGATCGACCGGCGTTCCTCCTCGTTGTCGAAGACGAGGGCCAGATGGTCCCCGAGCTCCATCGCGCCGACCGGCTTGACGCGGGTCCTCGCTGCGGGCATGGACGCCTCCGAGTGGTCGGTGGCCCGCCGCTGCGGGCCGTCACTCCCCCCGGACGCAACGCTAACAACGCTCCGCACCGGCGTCCCGACGATCGGTGATGCCCGCTCTGGCCGGGTGCGGACGCCGGGACGGCCTACCAGAGGACGCGGACGAGGCTCTCCTGGAGCATGGTCAGCCAGTCGTAGGCCGCGAACATGGGCGCGCGGGGGTCGCGCGGATCCATGCCCTCCGCCTCCTCGTACCAGTCCTCGGTGATGTCCAGCCGGGTGCCGAGCGCCAGCCGGACGTCGTTCAGCGCCCGCAGCCACTCCTGCGCCTGCTTCTCGTCCAGGAAGGTCTCGGTCCGCTTCTGGCCGTGCGGGTCGCCGAGTCCGCCGAGGACCGTCCCGGCGGCCTCGCGCTTGCCGTCGCGCAGGCCCATCTCGGTATAGCGGCGGAACTCCCCGGCGGCCTCGCCGTCGTCGCGGTACGCGTCCGGGAACAGCCGGGCCAGGACCGGGTCGTCCGGCGTCGTGGCGTTCTCGGCGATGCCCAGGGAGGCGAGCTCGTCGTCCGCGCCGGGCGCGTCACCGAGGAGCGTGAGCATCTGCTCCATCAGGGCGCGCAGGAGCGCGGCCTCCTCGGGCTCAAGCCGCACCCTGATGCCCTCACGGGTCTTCTTCACATGGCTCATCGGCTCAGTCGTCCCGCTTCACCGTGGCCCACAGGCCGTAGGAATGCAGGATCTCCACGTCGCGCTCCATCTCCTCGCGGGTGCCGTTGGCCACCACCGCGCGGCCCTTGTGGTGCACGTCGAGCATCAGCTTCTCGGCCTTGGTCTTGGGATAACTGAAGACCGCCTGGAACACGTACGTGACGTACGACATCAGGTTGATCGGGTCGTTCCAGACGATGGCCAGCCAGGGCCGGTCGGCGCTCACGTCCTCCGCTACGTCCGGACGCTCCAGCTCGACCGGTGCGGGCGCCGTGCTCATGGCGCTCATTGGCCGGATCTCCCCCTCTCTACGCGCAGCCCACCGCATCCGATGTTATGTGCCACGCCCCGCCGGGGTGTGACGGCCCGCACCCCCATGGTGCCCGCAGTCGGCCTTAAGGTGCCACTTGTGGACCTTGGTGACGGCACCGCCCTGCTGACCGACCAGTACGAGCTGACGATGCTGCAGGCCGCGCTGCGCAGCGAGACGGCCGGCCGTCGCGCGGTCTTCGAGGTGTTCGCGCGGAGCCTGCCGGCCGGACGCCGGTACGGGGTGGTCGCGGGCATCGGACGGCTGCTCGACGCGATCGAGGGGTTCCGGTTCGGCCCCGCCGAGCTGGAGTTCCTCACCGCCAACGGGATCGTGGACGAGCCCACGGCGCAATGGCTGGAGAAGTATCGCTTCACCGGGAACGTCTGGGGATACGCCGAAGGCGATTGCTATTTCCCGGAATCGCCGATCCTGGTGGTCGAGGGCACGTTCGGCGAGGCGGTCCTGCTGGAGACGCTCGCGCTGTCGATCCTCAACCACGACTGCGCGATCGCGTCCGCCGCGTCCCGGATGGTGCAGGCGGCGCAGGACCGCCCGATCATCGAGATGGGGTCGCGGCGCACCCACGAGCGCGCGGCCGTGGCCGCCGCCCGCGCCGCCTACATCGCCGGGTTCACCACCACGTCCAACCTGGAGGCGGGCCGGTTGTACGGGGTCCCGACCGCCGGGACCTCCGCGCACTCGTTCACCCTGCTGCACGACAGCGAGCGGCACGCGTTCACGGCGCAGCTCGCCTCGCTCGGCGACGGCACGACGCTGCTGATCGACACCTACGACGTCGAACGGGCCGTCGGGACGGCGGTGGAGCTGGCCGGGCCGCCGCTCGGCGCCGTCCGGATCGACAGCGGCGACCTCGGCGTGATGGCGCGCCGCGTCCGCGACCAGCTCGACTCCCTTGGCGCGCACGACACGCGCGTCGTGGTGACCGGCGACCTGGACGAGTACGGCATCGCCGCCCTGGGCTCGGCGCCGGTCGACGGCTACGGCGTGGGGACGTCCCTCGTCACCGGCTCCGGAGCCCCCACCGCCTCCCTCGTCTACAAGCTCGTCGCGCGGTCGGACAGCCCCGACGAGGACGCGCCCATGCGTCCGGTCGCGAAACGCTCCCCGGGCAAGCCGAGCCGCGGCGGACGCAAGACCGCCGTCCGCCGCGTGGACGGCCACGGCGTCGCCTACGCCGAGACCGTGTTCACCACCGAGCCGACCCCCGGCCGCCGCGACCGCGTCCTCCAGGTGCCGCTGGTGCGGGACGGCGAGGTCGTCGGACGCGAGTCGCTGCGCGAGGCCAGGGACCGGCACGCGCGGTCGGTCGCGGAACTGCCCCCGACGGCGCTCCAGCTCTCCAAGGGAGAACCCGCCCTCCCCACCGAGTTCGTCAACGGCGGCCCGCGCCGTTGACGGCGTCTCCGCGCGGGCACAACGCTGGGGTACGGTCGGGTTCAGAACCGGCGGGGCAACCGGTGGAGGGAGCGGTCGTGGGCAAGAAGGCTCTGATCATCGTGGATGTGCAGAACGACTTCTGCGAGGGCGGGTCGCTCGCCGTCGCCGGCGGCGCCGCGGTGGCCACCGCCGTCTCCGCGCACGTGGCCGAGCACCGGCAGGAGTACGCGCACATCGTGGCGACGCGCGACTTCCACCTCGACCCCGGGGCGCATTTCTCCGACCGGCCCGACTTCGTCGACACCTGGCCGCCGCACTGCGTGATCGGCACCCCCGGCGCCGACTTCCACCCCAACCTTGCCCTCGCCCCCATCGAGGCCGTGTTCGGCAAGGGCCGCGAAACCGCCGCCTACAGCGGCTTCGAGGGCTCGGCCGACGACGAGACGCCCCTCGCCGACTGGCTCGCCTCCCGCGGGGTGGACGCCGTGGACATCGTCGGCATCGCCACCGACCACTGCGTCCGCGCCACCGCCGTGGACGCCGCCCGCGCGGGCCTCCGCACGACCGTCCTGCTCGACCTCACCGCCGGAGTGAGCAAGACGACCGTCGACCGGGCCCTCGACGAGCTCGCGCAGGAGGGCGTCGTCCTGTCCGGCGCGCCGGTCGTGACCGCCTGACCATGACGGACCCCGAGGTCATCCTGGTCGCCGGCGTGTCCGGCAGCGGCAAGTCCACCATCGGCGCACTCCTCGCGGAACGCCTGGGCTGGGACTACGCGGAGGCCGACGCGTTCCATTCCGAGGCCAACATCGCCAAGATGCGCTCCGGCCACCCGCTGACGGACGCCGACCGCCTCCCCTGGCTCCGCGCCATCGCCGCCTGGATCGACGAACGCCTCGCCGTCGGCCGCCCCGGCGTCGTCAGCTGCTCCGCCCTCAAACGCCGGTACCGCGACCTGCTGACCGGCGGGCACGCGGAGGTCCGCCTCGTCCTGCTGGACGGCGACCGCGAGACGATCGCCGCCCGCATGCGAGCCCGCAAGGGCCACTTCTTCAGCGCCGCTCTCCTCGACTCGCAGTTCGCCGACCTCGAACCCCCGGAACCGGACGAGAACATCGTCTCCGTCGCCATCACCGGCACGCCCGAGGAGACGGTCACGCACATCCTCAAGGCACTGGACATGACTCCCCGGCCGCGCTGACCGCTCAGTCGCGGACGTAGTCGTGGCGGCCGGCAGCACCGCCGGATCAGTGGCGGCGCCTGGCGGCCCATTCGCGGATCTTGGCGATGCGCTCGCGGATCTCGGCGGCGCTGGCCTGGGGGACGGGCGGGCCGCCGCAGGAGCGGCGCAGCTCACTGTGGATGACGCCCTGCGGCTGGCCGGTGCGGTGGTTCCAGGCGTTGACGAGTCCGTTGAGCTCGCGGCGGAGGGTGGCGATGTCCTCGGCGGCGGTGCGGTCGGCGCGCGGGTCGCCGGTCTTGCGCTTGCGCTCGTTGGCGATCTGGTCGGCCTGCCGCTTGCGGAGCAGGGCCGACACCTGGTCGGGTTCGAGGAGGCCTGGGATGCCGAGGAACTCCTCCTCCTCGGCGGAGCCCGGCTCGGCGTTCATCCCGAACTCACCGCCGTCGTAGAGGACGCGGTCGAACGTCGCGGAAGCCTCGACCGTCTCGAACGGCAGTTCCTCGCCGACGTCCGGGGTGTCCTGCTGGCGGTTGGCCTCGGCGAGCAGTTCGTCGTCCAGGCCGTCCTCGCGGACGGGACGGTCGAGGACGTGGTCGCGCTCCTCCTCCATGTCGGCGGCATGGCCCATCAGGGTCGGAACCGACGGCAGGAAGACCGACGCCGTCTCGCCGCGTTTGCGGGCCCGGACGAAACGGCCGATGGCCTGCGCGAAGAACAGCGGCGTGCTGGTGGAGGTGGCGTAGACGCCGACGCACAGGCGCGGGATGTCGACGCCCTCGGACACCATGCGGACCGCGACCATCCAGCGGTCTTCGGTCTCGCCGAACTGCTTGATCTTCTTGGACGCGCCCGGGTCGTCCGACAGCACGATCGTGGCGCCCTGGCCGGTGACCGCGCGCAGCATCTTGGCGTAGGCGCGGGCGGCCTCGTGGTCGGTGGCGATGACCAGGCCGCCCGCGTCCGGGATGACGCGGCGCAGCTCGGTGAGGCGGCGGTCGGCGGCGGCGAGCACCTGCCTGATCCAGTCGCCCTTCGGATCGAGCGCGGCCCGCCACGCCTGGGCGGTCTGGTCCTGGGTGAGCGGCTCGCCCAGGGTCGCGGTGATCTCGTCGCCGGCGCGGGTGCGCCAGCGCATCTCCCCCGCGTACGCCAGGAAGATCACCGGCCGGACGACCCCGTCGGCGAGGGCCGGACCGTACCCGTAGGTGTAGTCGGCCCGGCTGCGGCGGACCCCGTCCGGCCCCTCCTCGTACTGGACGAACGGGATCGGGTTGATGTCGGTGCGGAACGGCGTGCCGGACAGGGCCAGCCGGCGCGTCGCGGGCTCGAACGCCTCGCGGACGGCGTCGCCCCAGGACAGGCCGTCGCCCGCGTGGTGCACCTCGTCGAAGATGACGAGCGACTTGCGCGACTCGGTGCGGTTGCGGTGCAGCGCCGGCCGCGCGGCGACGGTCGCGTAGGTGACGGCGACGCCGTGGAAGTCCTTGCCGACGGGCCCCTGGCCGTTCTGGTACTCGGGGTCGATCCTGATGCCGACGCGGGCCGCCGACTCGGCCCACTGCCGCTTGAGGTGCTCGGTGGGGCACACGATCGTGATCGCCGAGACGACGCGGCGCTCCATCAGCTCGCGGGCGAGCCGCAGCGCGAACGTCGTCTTACCGGCACCGGGCGTCGCGACGGTGAGGAAGTCGCGCGGGCCGGGCTCGGTGCCGCCCGTCCCGAAGTACGCCTCCAGCGCCTGCTGCTGCCAGGCGCGCAGAGACGACGCGGTCCCCCAGGCGGCGCGCTCGGGGAACGCGGGAGGCATGCTCGATGCGGCGAAGGTACTCACGGTTCTCGAAGGCTACCGAGCCCCACCGACAGATCGTGCCGCACGCGCCTCACGTGTGCCGAGATCCACACGGTGGCGGCCGTGCCGCCGGGCCCGGTACGCCGCCCAGGATGCCCGCACGAGCCGACCCTGACCTGCGGTGAAGCCCCGCATGCAGGCGTCGTGGGCGTAGTCCATGAAATTGTGCACCGGATCGTGGCCCCGCTGCGGGCAGGTGTCGCGGTACCGCGGGCATCCTTGCGCCGCCTCCGCCTCGTACGGAGTGTCGGCCACCCCGTCGCCGGGCGGCGTGCAGCCTCCTTCGAACGTGTGCATCAGGCCCAGCCAGTGCCCGATCTCGTGGACGGCCGTGAACCCGTGGTTGAACGGCGCGTACGACCCGTGCGGCAGGCTGCGGTAGTCGATGACGACACCGTCCTTGCCGGGTGAACGCCGATACCACTGCGGGAACGTGGAGAAGCCCAGCACGTCCGACCCCACTGCCGCGGTGAAGAGGTTGAGCGTGCCGCGGCCGCCCTTGCGCAGGCGCTTCTTCATGGGGGTCTCGTAGCGCTCGGGGTGACGGAACCACCCCGGGTCGTCGGCGTGGTCGTAGCCGGTCAGGCGGAACCTCACGCGGGTGTCCGCACCTCCCATCTTCCCGCTGTACGCGGCGTTCAGGGTGGAGATCTGCCGCTTGACGACGTGCTTGGGGACCCACCCCGTTCGTCCGCTGTGGACGACATGGAACCGCACCGGGACGACGAGGCGCCGCGCAGTCCGCCGTGTCGAGTCGAGGCGGGCCTCGTCGGACGTCCCGAACCGGTCGAGGAGCCTCCGGTGGAGATCGGCGAGCATGCCGACGACCTGGTCGTGCCCCAGGCCCCCCCGGTCGTGCTGCCGGACCCGCCGCGCGGCGGGCGGGTGCACGCACCCGTCGTCGCGGGCGACCGGAACGGCCCGGACCTGCGACCGCTCACCTACCGAACCTGATGCGCTACACACCGTGACCAACAGTGCGCACAGCGAAACCCCGGCCAACCGCCGCATTTCATCCCCCGTATGTCAGAAACGCCCCATGAGCGGAGGCCCCGCGGTCATGCCGCAGGACCTCCGCGCGCGCACGCCTAAGCGGGCGGCGCGCCCTCGGCCGCCGTTCGGCGGCCGGTCACTCGCCGCCCTCGCCGCCCGGCTTCATGGACTCGTAGATCTCCTTGCACTCCGGGCAGACGGGGTACTTCTTCGGATCCCGGTTCGGCACCCAGACCTTGCCGCACAGCGCGATCACCGGCGTGCCGGTCACCGCGCTCTCGGTGATCTTGGCCTTCTTCACGTAGTGGGCGAACCGCTCGTGGTCGCCGTCACCGTGCGAAAGGTCCGGCTTGACATCGCTCTGGGTGTCGCTGTCGGGAAGGATCTTCGTACTCACGTCGTTCACCTTAGTTCAGCGTGGGGTCCTCGGGAAAAGTGGAGACGAACGCCAGATCGCCGCCCTGCCGGCGCAGGACCTCCTGCCACAGCCGGTCCGGGTCGCCGGCGAAGACGTCCCCGGCCTCGGCGGGCACCAGGTACCACGAGCCCTCCTCGATCTCGGCGCGCAACTGCCAGGGCGACCAGCCGGCGTATCCGGCGAACACTCGCAGCTGCAGCAGTTCGGCCGCCAGCAGGCCGGGCGGGGCCTCCAGGTCGACCAGGCCCACCCTGGCGACCTCGGTGCCGCCGTCCAGGGCTCGCCATCCGAGCGGCTGGTCCTCACCGGGAAGGCGGGCCAGGGCGAGCGCGTTCTCCAGTGCGACCGGGCCGCCCTGGAACACCACGGCCGGTCCGGTGGCGAGCTCGGCCCACGGCGGCAGCACGCGGCCGACCGGAACCTCGGTCGGCCGATTGAGGACAACGCCCAGCGTGCCCCCGTCCATGTCGTGCTCGACCAGCAGGACGACGCTCCGCCGAAAGTTCGGATCCTCCAGCTGAGGCGTCGCCACCAGCAGGAGCCCCACCCTGATGCCGTCTTCCATGGGTTCCATGATGCGTTGCCCGGACCTCCGGCGGCACGCCCCTCCGCTCGTTAGCCTGTTACGCATTCCTATCGATGGGGATATCGGCACCACAAGGTCCTGGGTTAACAATGATCTAGGATCATCGGCCACCCGCTTCGGTGCGCGCCGGGAGGACAGCGATGCAGTTGCCCAGGGTCGTCATCGCCGCCGTGTTCATCGTCATCGGGGCGCTGATCGCGATCCCGGCGCTGTTCGACGGGGACGGGTCGGCGTCACCGGCGTCGAGCACCTCGTCGACGAGCCCCAGCCCGTCCGGCACCTCGCCGAAGCCGACCCCGTCCGGCGCGCGGCCGGTCACCGCCACCATCGGGTCGGTGTCCTGCCCGGCCCGCACCGTGAACGTCAGGGTCCGCAACACCGGTACGCGGAGCGAGGACTTCTCGATCGAGAAGAACGACGACACCGCCGCGATCCCCGGCAAGATCGGGCCCGGCACCACCCGGACGGTCGCCGTCGAACTCCGCGAGGACCGCAGCACCCGGGTGACCGTCAACTGGGCGAACAAGCGGATCCAGAGCGACACCGTCAAGGCGAACTGCAAGAAGGCGGGCGGCGGCGCCGCGCCGAGCGAGACGCCGCCGGGCAAGCTGCCGCACACCGGTCCCGACGCCGTCCTGTGGGCGCGCGCCGCGACCGGCGGCGCCGTCATCCTCACCGGTGTGATCATCTTCTGGTACGGCGGGATCTGGCCGCGCCGCCGCGAGCGGATGTTCGCCGCCGGGAAGGACTCCTAGGCCTCCGTGCGGGGACGGCCGCCCGCGGCCTCGCGGACGGCGCCCGCGACGCGGGTGCTGACCTCCGGGTGGAAGACGCTCGGCACGATGTAGTTGGGGCCGAGCTCGTCCGGGGTGACGACCTCGGCGAGGGCCGTGGCGGCGGCGGCGAGCATGTCGAGGGTGACGCCGTCGGCCTGGGCGTCCAGCAGCCCGCGGAACACGCCCGGGAACGCCAGCACGTTGTTGATCTGGTTGGGGTAGTCGCTGCGGCCGGTGGCGACCACGGCGGCGTGCTCGCGGGCCTCGTCCGGCGACACCTCGGGCTCGGGGTTGGCGAGCGCGAACACGATCGCGTCGTCGCCCATCGTGGCGATGTCGTCGCCGTCCAGGATGCCGGGGGCGGACACCCCGATGAAGACGTCGGCGTCCTTCACGGCGCCGCGCAGCTCGCCCGAGTAGCCGTCGGCGTTGGTGTGCTCGGCGATCCAGCGGAGCGAGTCGTCCAGGTCGTCGCGGCCCTTGTGCACGGCGCCGCGGTAGTCGCAGACGACGAGGTTGCGGGCGCCCGCGTGCATCAGCAGCTTCAGGATGGCGGTGCCGGCGGCGCCCGCGCCCGCCATCGTGATGCGGACTGAGCCGAGGTCCTTGCCGACGACGCGCAGCGCGTTGGTCAGCGCGGCGAGGACGCAGATCGCGGTGCCGTGCTGGTCGTCGTGGAAGACGGGGATGTCGAGCAGCTCGCGCAGCCGGGCCTCGACCTCGAAGCAGCGCGGCGCGGAGATGTCCTCCAGGTTGATGCCGCCGAACGCGGGCGCGAGGATCTGGACGGTCCGGACGATCTCGTCGGTGTCCTGGGTGTCCAGGCAGATCGGCCACGCGTCGATCCCGGCGAACCGCTTGAACAGCGCCGCCTTGCCCTCCATGACGGGCAGCGCGGCCTCCGGGCCGATGTTGCCGAGGCCGAGCACCGCGGAGCCGTCGGTGACGACGGCGACGCTGTTGCGTTTGATCGTCAGCCGCCGGACGTCCTCGGGGTTGCGGGCGATGGCGAGGGAGACGCGGGCGACGCCGGGCGTGTAGGCCATCGACAGCTCGTCGCGGTTGCGCAGCGGCACCTTGGACTGCATCTCGATCTTGCCGCCGAGGTGCATCAGGAACGTCCGGTCGCTGACCTTGTGGATCTTGACCGACTCGATGTTCTCCAGCGCGCCGGCGATCGCCTCGGCGTGCTGGGTGTCGCGGGTCGCGATCGTGACGTCGATGCGCAGCGTCTCGTGGCCGGCGGTGTTGACGTCGAGGGCCGTGACGATGCCGCCGGCGTTCTCGACCACATGGGTGATCTGGCTGACGGCCCTGCCGCCGGCCGGGACCTCGAGCCGGACGGTGATGGAGTACGACACGCTTGGCACGCTCGCCACGACTAAAGCTCCCTTTGCTACGGGTCTGTCCGGTCCCGCGCGCACCGTTCCCGACGGGGACGGCGCGTCCGGGGGCCGCGGCCCGGTCCCGCCCCGCGACTCAAAAAGCCCGGACCGCGACGACGATGAGTTCGACGGTCGCGGGCACGGGCGGCCTCGTGGTGTCGATCACGAGGTGGTAGAGCCGCGGATCGGCGGGGCCGGCCCCGTGGAAGTGGTTCACGGAGGCCGTCCGGGCGCGGTCATTGTCATCGAGCATACGCTCAACACCGGGGTCCGGTGTCCCGGTCGTCCCAGATCGCTCCCGTTCAGCGGCCGTTTCGCGGGCGGCGCGGGCCGGCCGTCCGGTCAGAACAGGGCGGACTGCAGGCCGCGGCGGGCCTTGCCGACGCGCGGGTCGTCCGGCGGCATCAGCTCGAACAGCGAGAGCAGGTGCTTGCGCGCCGCGTCGCGGTCGTCGCCGGCGCCGCGCCGCACCGCGCCCAGCAGCCGCTCGAACGCCTCGTCGATGCGCCCGGACACCATCTCCACGTCGGACGCGCTGATCTGGGCCTGGACGTCGCCGGGCTTCTCGGCCGCCTCCTGGAGCACACGCTCGGGATCCAGGGACCGGACGCGCAGGCTGAGGTCGACCAGAGCGAGCCCCTGCTTGGCCTGACCGTCCCCGGGGTCGGTGGCGAGGATCCGCTCGAACGCGGCCTTGGCGGCGTCCAGGTCGCCCTTCTGCAGGGCGTCCTCGGCCTGGGCGTACACCGGGTCCACCGCGGGGAGGTCCGCCGCGCCGGCGTCCGGCTGCTCGCCCTCGGGGGCGTCCGGCAGGATGCCCTCCTTGCGGAGCGCGTCGAAGAGCTGGTCGATGGCCTGGCGGACCTGGGGCTCGGGCGCCGCGCCGTTGAGGAACGGCAGCAGCTGGCCGCCGACGACCGCCGCCACGAACGGGATGCCGCGCACGCCCATCTGCTGCATGTACGCGCCGAGCTGCGGGTTCGCGTCGATGTCGACCTTGGCCAGGATCCACTTGCCGGCCGCCTCGGTGGCGAGCTTCTCCAGGATGGGGCCGAGCTGCTTGCAGGGACCGCACCACTCGGCCCAGAAGTCCACGAGGACGGGAACGGACTGCGACCGCTCCACGACCTCGGTGTTGAACGTCTGGTCGGTGACGTCCACGACGTACGGCCCGCCGGCCGCGCCGGCGGGCGCGGCGCCGCCCTGCGCCCGGCGCTCCTGCTGCTTCCTTGCCGCGGCCTGGCGCGCCCCCAGGTCGATGGCCCCGTGCAACGAAAAGTCCTGAGAAGGCATGGGTCCATCCTGCCCCATGACCGCCCCCTGCCGTACGCCCGTACGCCCTCAGCGGAGCGCGCCGCCCGCGCCGGCCGCCCGGCCCGTCCGGGTCCGCGGCATTTCCAGAGAATTATCCGCCTTTCTTGAATTCTCCTCTCCGGCGTGGCGGGCAAAGAATCCAGACGTGCTGCTGTAAAGGCAAAAAGATTGCTGACAGCCATCACCAAGCCCGGTTATAGTCACGATGTCGATGCATCGCGGCCCGGCAAAAGCGGCCGGTGCCGGCGCCGCCGGGGGGCGGTCCGGCCCGGCGGGCGCCGCGTGGCGGGTTGGGGGACCCGAGGCCACCGGCGCCCGGAGCGCACCGTCCGGCCGCCGCGACCGCATGACGAGCAACGGGGGGAAACACTTGTGATCGCGGAGCATTCCGTGATCGTGGCCCGAGGAATGGGTGTCCGCCGCGGGGGGCGGTGGCTCCTGCGCCCGGTGACCTTCGGCGTGCCCGAAGGCGTGGTCGGCCTGGCCGGTCCACCTGGTGCCGGTAAATCCACTCTGCTGGCCACGTTCGCGACCTTGCGCCGGCCGAATGCCGGCGCGCTGCACATTCTCGGACACGACATAACGAATGCCGCCGGGCAGCGGGCCGCCCGGGCCGGCATCGGCTATCTGCCCGCGCGGTTCTCGCGGGCGGAGAACATGACGGCCGGCGAGTTCGTCGCCTACGCGGCGTACTACAAGCGGATGAGCACGTCCGCCGCGCGGTCCATGGTGCGGCGCCTCGACCTGACCGAGGCCGCCGGGACGGAGCTGGCGCTGCTGCCGCCGGAGGTCAGGCTGCGCGCCGGGCTCGCCGCCGCCTGCGTCCACGAGCCCGAGCTCGTGCTCCTGGACGACCCGTTCGGCGAGCTGTGCGCCGCCGCCGAGCCGTGGCCGACCGGGATCGAGTGCCCCGGGCGGCTGACGCTCACCGCGGCCATGGCCGAGCTGATCCCGGTCCTGCGCTCGCTGGCGCCGACGGTGGTCGTCACCGCCGACGCCACCGAGACGCTCACGGGCTGGTGCGACCGCCTGTTCACGCTCACCCGCGGCAAGCTGACCGAGCAGCCCACGCACTCGGCCGCCGCGCGCCGCGGCCGCTCCGCCGCCGACCGGCGCGGCGTCCGCGGGCCGCAGACCGCCCTCGAACCGCGGACCGCCCTCGAACCGCAGGCCGCCGACGCGATGAGCCGGCGCCGCCCCGGCCGGCCGGCGCCGCCCCGCGTCGCGCTGCCGCAGGTGTCCCTGCCGCAGCTCACGCTGCCGCAGCTGGCGAGGGTGCGGGCGGGGCGGCCGCCCGCCGGGAGCGCCACCGGTGTCTGACCTCGGGCGGGTGCTCCGGCTGGACGCCCGTCGCACGGCACTGCTGATCGCGGTGCCGGTCCTCACCCTGCTCGGAACGGCGGCGGCCGGGCTGTCGCTGTCCACGTCCGTCGCCTACTGGGACAACACCGTCGTCGCGCTGGTCAACGCCGTCCGGTTCCTCGGCCCCGCCGCCGCGGGGCTGGCCGCGTGGACGGCCGTCCGGGAACGGCCGCTCGACTACCTGCGCGGCCTCACGGCCCGCTCGCCCGCCACCGGCGTGCTGTTCGACCTGCTGCTCCTGTCGTCCGCGGTGCTGGTCTCCTATGCCGCGGTCACGGTGCTGGTCGTCGGGGTCACCGTCGTGCAGGGGCAGGCAGGGCATCCGCATCCCCTCGGTGTCGTCGCCGGCGCGGGCGCGCTCGTGCTGCATGTCGTCGCGGGCTACCTGACAGGCCGCGTCGTCCCGCACCGCACTACAGCGGCCCTGGTCCTCGCCGTGACGTCGCTGTGGGCCGCCCTGCGCGTCCCCGGCGTGTCGTGGTGGAGCCTGCTGCCCCCCGCCGCGTTCCCCCGCATCGAGCTGTTCACCACCCTGCGCCCCGCCGTGTTCACCGACCAGGTCCTCTGGGCGGCCGGGCTGACCACCGCTCTGATCCTCGGCTACGTGTTGTGGGTGACGCGGCGGCTTCTGATCGTCCTCCCCCTGACGGCGGCCATGGCCGCGACCGTCTCGGCCACGCTCGGCCTGCACGGTTCCGGCGCCGGAACCGTCGCCCCCGTCCCGGCGGAACAGGTGTGCCGGCGGTGGCCGCTGACCGTCTGCGTGCATCCGGCCCTGCGGGCGGCGCTGCCCCCGCTGATGGCGGCGGCCACCCCGCTCGCCGCCCGGCTGAACGGGACGCCCGGCGCGTTCACGAGGGTGGAGCAGCGTCCCGCGTGGGCGGCCGTCGCGGTGGTGAACGGCGTCGCCGCCGTCCACCTCGACGAGGACCTCTCCCCCGGATACGCGGCCCGGGCAGTCCGGCAGATCAGCGATGGACTCAAAGACTCCGACGCCTGCACGAACCCCAACGGCTACCAGGCTCTGGTCGATGCGTGGCTCCTCGGAGACGATCCCCCATCGCCCCCGGGCACGCGCGCGGCGCGCCGTTTCGCGGCCTGGAGCGAGCACCGCCGCCGCGCCTGGCTGCGCCTCCACTTCGCCGAGTACCGCTCCTGCGCGCTCGGCCCGGACGACTTCCGCCCCCCGGCGAAGGCTCAGGCGCGTCCGGCCGGCTCCGCGGCGGGCTCGGCGGCCCGCCGGGTCCAGTGACGTTCCACGAAGAACGGGGCGACCGGCAGGACGCCCGCGCCGAGCGCGAGGACCGTGCGCCGGACGTCCCAGCGGAGCTGCTCGCGGACGAGGAAGACCAGGGCGACATACGCCAAGAACAAGGTTCCGTGGACCGGCCCCATCAGCTGGACGCCGGCCGGGGCGTCCGCCCCGTACTTCAGCGGCATCGCCACCAGCAACAGGAGAAGGAACGAGACCGCCTCGGCGACGGAGACGAACCGGAAAACACGAATCATGTCCACGCGGCGTCAACGGATCGCACTCGGCCCGGGGTTTCGCCCCCTCCTATGACGTTGATCACACGACTGTGCACGAACCGTGACATGTACCGGGCATCACGGACGTCTAGGGTGTCCGCGTGGACTGGAGCCTGCTGACCTGCGCACGCAAGGGGCACATCACCTACGCGCCCGACGAGGAGAGGCTGCGCGAGCGGCTCGTCGTCCCGTCCCCCGTCGGCGATGCGTGGCGCTGCCTGCGCTGCGGGACGTACGTGCACGGTGAGCCGCACGGCTCCGGCCCGGCCGACCGGGCGCCGCTGGTGAAGCGCGGCCGGGAGCTGCGGGACGCGTTCATCATGCGGTTCTTCGCGGTCGAGCGCGGCATCCGGGGCCTGATCGTGCTGGTCGCCGCATACGGGGTGTGGCGGTTCGCCGGCAGCCGCGGCTCGATCGAGCGGATCTTCGAGAAGGAGATCCCGCTGCTGCGCCCGATCGCCGACCAGATCGGCTGGGACCTCGACCACTCCAAGGTGATCACGTCCATCCGGCACGTCTTCGACCTGGACGCGCGGACGCTGCGCTGGCTCGCCGCCGGCCTGATCGTGTACGGCGCGATCGAGCTGATCGAGGCGGTCGGGCTGTGGCTGCTGAAGCGCTGGGGCGAGTACTTCGCGGTCGTCGCCACGTGCTTCGGGCTGCCGATCGAGATCTACGAGCTGGTGGAGAAGGTCACCGTGCTGCGCATCGGCGCGCTGGTGCTCAATATCGGTCTCATCGTCTACATCGTCGTCACCAAACGGCTATTCGGCGTCCGCGGCGGCCGGGCCGCCCATGAGGCGCATCTCCGCAGCGAGTCGCTGATCGAGGTGGAGCTGGCGACGCACGAGTCCGACCTGCGGCGCCCGTCGCCCGCCGCACCCGGGCCGACGGGGTGAGGTAGCCGGCGCCCTCGCCGGGAATGTCCCGTACATGGCTCGCTCGGAACCGAAGAACGACGCACCCCGCAAGTCGTCCCCCGGCCGGTGCCGCTCCCCCCGGCGCGGCCTGCTCACCCCCGTCGTGCTCGTCGTCGCCACGATCGCGCTCGTGCTGGTGGCGCAGCAGGTGCTGCGCGGCCTGCCCGGCTGGCTGAACCCGTTCGGGGAGGAGACGAAGGACCGCAGCGGACCCGTCCTGCTGAAGTCGATCCGCGACATGCACCGCTACGAGGCGGCCAGCGGCAACTTCCAGGTCGTCGTGGACCTGGAGAAGGACGCCAAGTTCCTGCCGTCCTCCCTGCGCGGCAAGCGGACGCTGTTCGTCGGCAACGGCTCGGTCGACGCCTACGTGGACTTCTCCAAGCTCGGCTCGGGCGCCGTCAAGGTCAACCACGACCGGACGGCCGCAACCGTCACACTGCCGCGCGCAGAGCTGGAGAAGACCAACCTGGACTCGAAGACCAGCTACGTGTACGCCACCGAACGCGGCCTGCTCGACCGCTTCGGCGACTTCTTCAGCAGCAACCCGAACAACCAGCAGCAGCTCTACATCCTGGCGTCCCAGAAGATCCAGACGGCCGCCGCCCAAAGCGGCCTGAAGGAACGCGCCGACGCCAACACCAAGTCGATGCTGGAGAACATGCTGAAGGCCCTCGGCTTCAAAACGGTGACCATCACCCCCGCCCCCCAATAGGGCGCACCGGCATCAGCCACCGACCCAGCCCGCAACGACCTGGAGTATCGCGATCGCGTCCGAAGGCGGATTCGAGCTTGCGAGAATCCGATCGCGCAGCGAGCCGCAAGGCGAGCCGGAGCGATGCCAGCGATCGCACGTGGTCCGGTCGGGCGCGAGCCGCTAGGCGAGTGCCCGGGCCGGAACACGAATCAACAGCGCGTCGCCTTGGCCGCCGCCGCCGCAGAGGGCGGCGGCGCCGGTGCCGCCACCGCGGCGCTTCAGCTCGTAGGCCAGGTGGAGGGCGATGCGGGCGCCGGACATGCCGACCGGGTGGCCGACCGCGATGGCGCCGCCGTTGACGTTGACCTTCTCGGGGCCGACGCCGAGGTCGCGCATCGACTGGATGCCGACGGAGGCGAACGCCTCGTTGATCTCGATGAGGTCGAGGTCGTCCACGGTCAGGCCCGCCTTGCCGAGGGCGTGCTTGATCGCGTTGGACGGCTGGGACTGCAGCGAGTTGTCCGGGCCCGCGACGTTGCCGTGCGCGCCGATCTCGGCGAGCCAGGTCAGGCCGAGCTCCTCGGCCTTGGCCTTGGACATCACGACGACGGCCGCGGCGCCGTCGGAGATCTGCGAGGACGAGCCGGCGGTGATCGTCCCCTCCTTGCCGAACGCGGGACGCAGCCTGGCGAGGACCTCCGCGGTGGTGTCGCCGCGCACGCCCTCGTCGGCGGAGAACACGACCGGCTCCCCCTTGCGCTGCGGGATCTCCACCGGGGCGATCTCGTCGTCGAACACGCCGTTCTTGATGGCCTCGGCGGCGCGCTGGTGGGAGCGGGCGGAGAACTCGTCCTGCTCTTCGCGGGTGATGCCCAGCTTGGCGTTGTAGCGGTCGGTCGACTCGCCCATGGAGATGTCGTCGAAGGCGTCGGTGAGCGCGTCGTAGGCCATGTGGTCGAGGACCTCGACCGAGCCGTACTTGTAGCCGCCGCGCGACTTCGGCAGCAGGTGCGGGGCCTGGGTCATCGACTCCATGCCGCCCGCCACGACGATGTCGAACTCGCCGGCCCTGATCAGCTGGTCGGCGAGCGCGATCGCGTCCAGCCCGGACAGGCAGACCTTGTTGATCGTGATCGACGGGACGCTCATCGGGACGCCCGCCTTGACCGCCGCCTGCCGGGACGGGATCTGGCCCGCGCCGGCCTGGAGCACCTGGCCGAGGATCACGTACTGCACCTGGTCGCCGGAGACCCCGGCGCGCTCCAGCGCCGCCTTGATCGCGTGCGCCCCGAGGTCGGCCGCGGAGAAGTCCTTCAGCGCGCCCATCAGGCGCCCGACGGGGGTGCGCGCTCCTGCGACGATCACGGAAGTGGCGGTCATGTGGGGGCCTCCAGGATGGTGCTGCGGCGACGTTTGCCACCATACCCAGGGGACGGCCGTCCGGTTCCGTTCGCCCCCGCCTGGCCGCCGGAGAGGGAGTAACGCCCATGCTGACCCGTATCGACCACATCGGCATCGCCTGTCGCGATCTGGAGGCGACCGTCGAGTTCTACAAGGCGACCTACGGCTTCACCGACGCCCATTTCGAGGTGAACGAGGAGCAGGGCGTCCGGGAGTGCATGCTCAAGATCAACGACACCGGGGACGGCGCGGCGAGCTACCTGCAGCTGATCGAGCCGATCCGGGACGACTCGGCGGTCGCCAAGTGGCTGGAGAAGAACGGCGAGGGCGTCCACCACATCGCGTTCGGCACGGACGGGACGGTCGCCGCCGAGGCCGCCGGCATCGCCGGCAAGGGCGTGCGGGTGCTGTACGACGCGCCGCGCAACGGTTCCATGGGATCCTTGATCAACTTTTTGCATCCCAAGGACTGCCACGGCGTCCTGACGGAGCTGGTGCAGAAGCCCCCGGCCGCCGGATGATCTTGTCCGCCGGGCGCGGCGCGGGCGCGACCGGATCGTGACGTGTTCGATATCACGGTCGCGGACGGCGGGGCACCAACCGCCGCTCTGTGACCGTTCGGACACCTCTGGTGTATTTGCACCCCCGGCACCTGGGTACCCGAGGGCTTGCCGCACGCTCGAACAAAAGGGACATTCCACGCAGCGCGTCAAGATGAGCCCCCAACACGGCAGTGTCCGGAGTACGCTTCATTCGCCGGAAGAGGTCTGGGGCACTGCGCCCGTTCATGCCAGGCGATCAACCGGTCCCCGGAACCACCCGTAGCCCCGTCACATCAGGATTGAGCCACATGCAGTCCGACATCGACGCCCAGCTCAGCAACTTCTTTGAAGACACGCCCCCGCGCGAGTTCGACGTGGTGCTTCGCGGCTACGACCGGCACCAGGTCGACGAGCACATCAAGACGCTCGACAACGAGGTGCGGCAGACCCGCGAGCAGACCCAGGCCCTGCAGCGGGAGCTGTCGGACGCCCACCGGCAGCTGCAGGAGCAGGAACGTCCCACCTACTCCGGTCTAGGCGCCCGCATCGAGCAGCTGCTGCGGCTCGCCGAGGAGCAGGCGACCGAGCTGGTCCAGGCGGCCCGCTCCGAGGCGAACGAGATCAAGGCCGCGGCCAAGGTCGACGCCGCCGAGCAGCGCGCCACCGCCGAGAACGACGCCGCCGAACTGCGCGCCAACGCCCAGCGCGAGGGCGACGACATGCGCAACGCGGCCGAGCGCGAGGCCGAGGAGGTGCGCACCTCCGCCCACCGCGAGGCCGACGAGCTGACCTCCACGACCGAGCGCGAGGTCGCCAAGCTGCGCGCGACCGCCGACCACGAGGTCGCCGAGAAGCGCGCCGGCGCCGAGCGCGAGATCGCCAAGCTGCGCACCACGACCGAGCGCGAGGTCGCGCAGCTGCGCGCGTCCACCAAGCGCGAGCGGGACGAGATCCTCACCACGGCCAAGCGGCAGGCCGACGAGATGCGCGCGCAGGCACAGCGCATCCTGGAGGAGAGCGAGGCCCAGCGCGCCCAGGCCGAGGCCGAGTTCGAGATCCAGCTGGCCGCCCGCCGCGAGGAGGCCGACCGGCAGGACGCCGAGCGGCACGCCGCCGCGCAGGCCGCGACGCAGAAGCTGGTCGCCGAGGCCGAGCAGCGGGCCGCGTCCGCCGAGCAGCGGGCCGCCAAGGCGACCCAGCAGGCCGAGCAGACCCGGCGCGAGGCCGACTCGCACGCCAAGCAGCTGATGGCCAACGCCCGCAAGAACTCCGACAACGTGATCGCCGAGGCCAAGGCGCAGGCCGAGCAGCTGCTCGCCGAGACCAAGGCCGAGGCCGACCGCGTCCGGACGGCGGCGCAGCGCCAGGTCGACGAGCTCACCCGGCAGCGCGACAGCATCACCAGCCACCTCAACCAGCTGCGTCAGCTCATCGGCGGCGTCGCGCCGACGATGGGCGGCGACGCCGAGCTGGCCGCGCCCCCGGAGAAGGCCGCGATCCCGGCGGCCGAGCCGAAGCCGGCCCCGGCGCAGCAGGCCCAGCCGAAGCAGCAGCCGGCCGCGAAGGCCGCGCCCCCCAAGCAGGCCCAGGCCAAGAAGTCCGAGGACGACGACGAGGACTGGTGGCAGGAGTGACCGCCTGAGACGGTAGGACGTGACGGAAAGCCTGGAGGCGGTGAAACGTCTCCGGGCTTTCCGCCGTCTCACACCGTAGGCGTAGGAAGAGGAGAGCGGCGTGCCCGACGAGACCCCCCACGAGGACCGGCCGGAGCCCGCGTCCGGCGAGGGCCCGCGCGCGGCCGGCCGCCGGGTGCCCGCTCCGGCCCCGCCCGCCGACGACGGCGACCCGGCCGGGCCCGCGTCCGGGGGCGGGTCCCCTGACGACGAGCAGGCCCCGGCCGCGGGCGAGGCCGAGGACGATGAGGCCACCGCGCCCAGCGGTGCGCTGCGGCCCGAGGAGATCGAGGAGCCCGTGGGGGAACGCGACCCGGCGACCGGCGCCCCGGTCTCCCTCCCGGCGCCGCTGCCCGCCGCCGAGCAGGTGACGCCCGAGCCGGGCGCGCCCGACCCGGCGCACGACGTCGAGCAGCGCAAGCGCGAGGCGGGCGTCGACCACCTGTTCCCGTTCGGACGGCCCGGTCAGCCGCTCGGCCGCGCCCACCCGTTCGTGTTCGGGTTCACCGCGGCGCTCGGCGTGATCACCGCGTGGATGCTGGTGAAGGCCGCCACGAACGCCAAGTCCGTGATCGTGATGATCATCGTGGCGATGTTCCTCGCGGTGGGGCTCAACCCGGCCGTCGAGCGGCTCCGCAGGTTCGGGTTGCCGCGCGGTGCCGCGGTCGCGACGGTGTTCCTGATCGTGATCCTGTTCTTCGCCGGGTTCGTCGCGTCCCTCGTCCAGCCGGTGTCCGAGCAGGTCACCGAGCTGCGGCACAACATCCCCGAGTACGTCCAGCAGCTTCAGGACAACAGGACGCTCGCCGACTGGGACAAGCGCTACGGGCTGCTGGAGCGCGCCGAGAAGGCGGTGAACAGCGACGGCTTCCAGAAGGGCCTCACTGACACCGCCACCGGCATCGGCAAGGTCGCGATCAACGGCATCTTCCAGACGATCACGATCCTGATCCTGACGCTGTACTTCCTCAGCTCGCTGCCGCAGATCAAGACGTTCTTCTACAAGCTGGCGCCGCGCACCCGGAGGGCCCGCGTCGCCCTGCTGGGCGACGAGATCCTCGACCGGATCGGCGGTTATGTCGCGGGGCAGTTCACGATCGCGTTCATCGCGGGCGTGTGCTCCTACATCTTCCTGTCGATCCTCGGGGTGAAGTACGCGCTCGCACTGGCGCTGATCGTCGCGGTGACCGACCTGATCCCGCTCATCGGCGCCACGATCGGCGCGGTGATCGTGTGCCTGGTCGCGTTCATCACCGGGAACACGACCGACCTCATCGCCTGCGTGATCTTCTATGTGATCTACCAGCAGGTGGAGAACTACGTGGTCTATCCGCGCGTCATGAAGCGGACCGTGGACGTCCAGCCCGCGGTGACGATCGTCGCGGCGCTGGTCGGCGCGGCGCTGCTCGGCGTGGTCGGCGCGCTGCTGGCGATCCCGACGGCGGCCGCGATCTCGCTGCTGATCCGAGAGGTCGTCATGCCGCGCCAGGAGACGCTCTAGCTCAGCGGGCCGTGCGGGCGAGGGCGGCGGCGAACTCGGCCACCGCCTGGTTGAACAGGTCCGGCTGCTCGACCGCGCACAGGTGCCCGGCGCGCGGGATGACCAGCAGCTCGGCGTTGGACATCGCGTCCGCCATGGCGCGGGCCTCGGCCTCGGTGGCCAGCGCGTCCTCGTCGCCGATCATGACGAGGGCGGGCACCCGCAGGTCGCGGAGCGCGCCGAACGACTCCGCGCGTCCCGCCATGGCACGCTGCGCCCATGCGGCGGCGCGCGGCGGCGTCGCCTGGACGAGGCCCCGGACCCGCCCGTAGATCAGCGCCCGCTGCCGGTAGGTGGTGGGGCCCACGAGGCCGGGCAGCACCTCGTCCACGAGGACCCGCGTGCTGTCCTCGCTTTCGAGCAGCTCGGCCTGCCGCAGCCGGTTCTCCCGGACCGGTGCGGTGTCGGCGGCGGCGCGGGTGGCGGCGAGCACGAGACCGAGGATCAGGTCCGGATGCCGCCGGCCCAGCGCCATCGCCACGTAGCCGCCCATGGACAGCCCGCCGACGACGGCCCGCCGGACGCCGAGGCCGCGGAACATGCGGGCGACGTCGTCGGCCATCGCGTCGATCGACGGCTCGTCGTCGCCGAGCACCGACCCGCCGAAGCCGCGCAGGTCCGGGGTGATGACCCGGAACCGGTTCGCCAGGCCCTCGCGCTGGCCGAGCCACATCGCCGAGGAGAGCGGGAAGGCGTGCAGCAGGACGAGCGGCGTGCCGCTTCCGACGTCCCTTGCGTACAGCTGCACCGTCATTGGGCAATGGTCACCCGCGATCGCGCCCGGTGGGACAGGAGTGGCCGCGATCGGCCGCAAGCGTTTATCTGTCCGGTTCGTCCCATTCCGTGGGGAGCGGATAGGCACCCGGGGCCACCCGCCTGACGATCTCGTTCAGCACGATCCGGACATACGGTTCGCCCACCCAGAGGTGCTTGGCGTTGTCGACCCCGATCACCTCGGCCTGCGGGACGCGCTTGAACCGCTCCCGCGCCTCCGCCGGGCGCAGATAGTCGTCGAACTCCGGCACGAGGGCCACGACCGGGCGGCCGTCGGCGCCCCACGCGTCCAGGTCGGCGTCGCCCGCGCGCTTCAGCGGCGGCGACAGCAGGATCGCCCCCTCGACCAGCGGGTCGCGTCCCCACTTCAGCGCCAGCTCCGTGCCGAACGACCAGCCGAGCAGCCACGGGCGCGGCAGGTCGTGATACTCGGTGTACTCCAGCGCCGCGGCGACGTCGAACCGCTCGGTCTCGCCGTCGCCGAACTCGCCCTGGCTCGTGCCGCGCGCCGACGTCGTCCCGCGGGTGTTGAACCGCAGCACCGCAAGGTCCGCCAGTGCGGGCAGCCGGTAGGACGCCTTGCGCAGGACGTGGCTGTCCATCATCCCCTCGGCCGTGGGCAGCGGATGCAGGCAGACCAGCGTCGCCACCGGCGGACGCTCCGGCGGCAGCGCCAGCTCCCCGACCAGCTCCAGCCCGTCGGACGTGTGCAGCGTGATCTCCGTACGCCGCGCCGGCAGCACGCTGGCCGCCCTGATCTCCGCCATGAGTCTCCTTAGTAACGAGGCGCGTTCCGGCCGCGCAGGATGCGGGGCGAGCGGCGGGTGCGGGCCTGCCAGCAGGGGCGGTGCCAGTGCCGCCGGTCGTCGCCGCCGTCACCCGCCCGCCAGGCGACGACGTGCCCGACGCCCGGCGGGATCTCCTGGTCGCACCCGGGGCACCGGTACGGCTTCGTCGCGTTGGCCCCGGCGATCGACCGGACGATCCACTCCCCGTCCGGCCCGTCCTCGGTCTCCTGAGCCCACGGCCCGCCTTCGCGCTTGGGGGGACGTCCGGTGTAGTTACGGCGATTCTTCCGGGGGCTCATACCCCCAGCCTATGAAATTTCGGCCACCACCAACGGGCGTGACGGGGGTTCCAGGGGATCGCCCCCCTGGGTAGACACAGCCCCATGGGCTAACGCAGCGGCTTCCCTGCTGTGACGTGCTCGACGAGGAGCGGGGCCGGTGCGAGGGCCGGTTCGCGGGTCTCGGCGTGCAGGGCGCGCAGGACGGTGACGGCACGGTCGAGGCCGAGGCGGTCGAGGTCGGCGATGGGGCCGGTCGGGTAGCCGCAGCCCAGCGTCATCGCGGCGTCGATCGAGTCGGCGTCGGCGTATCCGGCGCCGAGCATGGCGGCGGCGTCGTTCAGGTACGGGAAGCGCAGAGCGTCCACGACGAAGCCGGCGCGGTCGCGGCAGCGGACGACGGCCAGGCCGAGGCGTCCGATGAGGTCGGCGGCGCGGTCCGCGACGTCCGGGGCGGTCGCGACCGTGGCGGCGATCTCGGCGAGGGCGCCCGCCGGGTCGGGCAGGTGCAGCCCGACAACGTCGGCGGGGCGTCCGGTGGCCATGGCCTGCCCGATCACCGCGCCGTCCACGGAGGTGACGGCGATGACCGTGCCGGGCTTCGCGGCCTGGACGGCGGCGGACAGCAGCGCCCGGGCGGCCTCGGTGTCCTCCGCGGCCTCCACGATCAGGTCACAGCCGGCGAGCCCGGCGGCGGAGTCGCGGACCTCGCCGCCCGCCCGGTCGCACAGCGCGGCGATCGCGTCCGCGAGGGGGCCGACGCCGACGATGCCCACGACCGGCGGCGCGCCGGCCGTCTCCTTCTCGGCGTCCCCGGACTGGTCGTAGGTGTAGAAGCCGCGGCCGGTCTTGCGGCCGAGCAGCCCGGCGGTGACGAGCTCGCGGAGCAGGGGTGAGGCGGCGTGGCGGCGGTCGCGCGACTCGGCGTAGATCGCGTCCAGCACCTCCACGCAGGTGTCGAGCCCGATCAGGTCCATGAGGGTGAACGGCCCCATCGGCAGCCCGGCGCCGGTCTTCATCGCGGTGTCGATGTCGTCGCGGGTGGCGTGGCCGGACTCCAGCATGGCCGCGGCCTGGTTCAGATAGCCGAAGAGCAGCCGGTTCGCGACGAACCCGGCGCGGTCCCCGATCGTGACCGGCGTCTTGCCGAGGCCCTTCACCAGCTCGGCGACCCGGGTCACGGCCTCCGGCTCGGTCAGCACCGTCCCGATGATCTCGACCAGCCTCATCACCGGCGCCGGGTTGAAGAAGTGCACCCCGACGATCTTGGTGGGGCGGCCGGTGGTGGCCGCGATGCCGGTGACCGACAGCGAGGAGGTGTTGGTGGCGAGGACGGCGTCGTCCCGGCACACGCGGTCCAGTTCGGCGAACACCTTGCGCTTCAGGTCGAGCCGCTCGGGGACGGCCTCGATCACGAGGTCGCAGTCGCCGAGGTCGGCGAAGTCGGTCGACAGCGTGATCCGGCCGAGGATCTCGCGCTGCGCGTCCTCGGTGAGCCGCCCGCGCTTGACGGCGCGTCCGGTGGAGCCCTCCAGGTGCCCGCGCCCGCGTTCCAGCGCGTCCCGGTTCACCTCGATGCCGACGACCGCGAGGCCGCCGCGCGCCAGCACCTCGGCGATGCCCGCGCCCATCGTGCCCAGTCCGACGACCCCGACCCTGCTGAACGAACCACCAGTCATGACCCGCAGTCTCCCAGAGGGAGCAGGCGCCGCCGAGGCCGGGTAGGACCGGGACGTGCGCCTCGGAATCTTCCTCCTCGCCGCCCGTTTCCCTGACCGTCCTCCAGCCCCCACCCACCACCGATCAAAGGACGAGCTCCGCTCGAACGCCAATGGCGACGCCGCCGCCCTCGCCCGCACCGTCGAGGCGGCCGTCGCCGCCGAACGCGCCGGGTTCGACGACGTCTGGCTGGCCGAACACCACTTCATGTCGTACGGGGTCGTCCCGTCCGCGACCGTTCTCGCCGGGCACATCCTGGCCACGACCACCCGTGTCGATGTCGGGACGGCGGTCAGCGTGCTGTCCACCCAGCATCCGGTGGCGCTGGCGGAGCAGGCCGCGATGCTGTCGCTGCTGTCGGGCGGCCGGTTCCGGCTGGGCGTCGGACGGGGCGGGCCGTGGCGCGACCTGGAGGTCTTCGGCACCGGCCTCCCCCGCTACGAGCACGGCCTCGCGGAATCCCTGGACCTGCTGCTGGCCTGGCTGCGTTCGGACCGGCTCGCCTGGTCGGGCGAGCACTTCCGCTTCCGTGAGGTGCCGGTGGTCCCGCGCGCGCCTGTCCCGCCACAGGTGACGGTCGCGTGCACGTCCCCTGCCACCGAGACATTGGCGGCGCGACGCGGCCTGCCGATGCTTCTCGGCATGCATGTGGGGCCGGACGAGAAGGCCGCCGCCGTCGCGCGTCACGGCGACCCGTCTCTGCCCCACATCTCGACCCACGTGGCCCAGGTCGCCGACACACGGGAAGAGGCCGTCACAACCCTCATGGACGAGATGCCGCGCTGGCTCGGCCCCGGCCTGGAGGGATACGTCGCCGTGGACGACCGTCCACGCCCGTCCCGCGACCCCGTCGCCTACACGCGCCTCATGTGCGACCTGCATCCCGTCGGCTCACCGGACGACTGCGTCGAGTCCCTCGTGACCACGGCCGAGCGCACCGGAATCAGGCACCTGATCCTGCTGGTCGAGGCCGCCGGCTCCCGCACCGCCACCCTTGAGAACATCGCCCGCCTCGGCGCCGACGTCCTCCCCAAGGTCCGCGCCGCCATGTGAACATGCGGCGTGCCGAGGGAATCGGCACGCCGCATGGACGGGTCAGCAGTCGCGGAGTTCGGGAGACTGGTTGAGGATCTGTTCGCGGGCCGTCACGAACGTCCGGTAGGCGGTGGTGTCGCCGGTCGGGAAGACCGCGACCCGATGGCAGTTCTGGAAGGCCAGCTTCACGCCGAAGTAGCGCTCCAGCGCGCCGCGCATGGCGTCGCTGGCGAGGACGCGGAGGAGTTGGCCGCGGGCCCGCTCGTCCGGCGGGGGCGTGAGGTTGTCGGCGAAGTCGCCGCCGTCCACCTGGAGCCGGGCCACCAGGCCGCTGATCATGTCCCACGCGTACGGGAGGGACGTCCTGATGCACTCGACGAAGGCCGCGTCACCGACCTCGCCCTTCTGCGCCGTCACCAGCAGTTCCGGGGTCACGTCAAGAGACATGTGCGGGGGTCCTTTCGCAGACGGAGGATGAACACCCACCCGCCGACGCTAATCACGGCCCCGGGAGAATTCCAGGCTTGACAAAGATTTTCATTCCGCTATGTGCCGCGCCCCCGGCCGGTGAGGGCCGGCCGAGGGCGGGGTCATCGCGCCGGCGCCGCTCCGTGCTTGCGCGGCCGCCGCTGGACCGGCCGTGCGGCCAGCCGCTCGGCGCGCTCGGTCCAGAACTCGCGAGCCCGGCGCGCCAGCCGGGCGTTCCGCGCGGCGCGGGCCTCGGCACGCATCTCGCGCGCCCGCTGCCTCGCGATGTCCTGCATGATCTCGTGGTGGTACACGGCCCCTCCTGAACGTCCCGGGCCGCGTGACACGGCCCGACATCCAAGAGACTCGTCCTAAGGCACCCGCCCCCACATCGGCATCACGCCTTATCTGACCTGCTTCGTGCGCCTTAGGAATGCTCAGGGATGCTCAGGGCGGACGTCAGGCGCGGCTGGCATGATCGCGGCATGGCCGAACCGCTGGCGGGGCTGGACGACATCGACTGGGCGGGCCTCCGCCACGCCTACGGCTCGGCGGAGGACGTGCCCGGCCTGCTCCGGGCCCTGTCCTCGTCCGACGAGGACGAGCGGAACGCGGCGCTGAGCGAGCTGTTCACCAACATCCACCACCAGGGAAGCCGCTACAGCGCATCGGCCGCGGCGGTCCCGTTCCTGCTCGCGCTCGCGTCCGATCCCGGCGCTCCCGAGCGCACCTGGCCGCTCTACCTGGCGGTCGCGCTGGCGATCGGGTTCGACGAGTCGCACCTGCCGTCCGGCGTCGACATCACGGCCTGGCGGGAGGAGGCGGCGCGGCCGCGAGCGACCGACCCCGCCGATCAGGCGCACCGACCGGACGCGTGGGTCGCGGGACTCGCCGCCTACGACGCGGTCCGCACCGGGCTGCCCACCGTGCTGCACCTGCTCGGCGACCAGGACTCCGGAGTGCGGGCCACCGCCGCGTACGCGGCCGGCTGGTTCCCGGAGGAGGCGGCCACCGCGCTCCCCGCGCTGGGTGCGCTCCTCGATGTCGAGCAGGACCCGAATGTCATCGCACACGCCCTGGTCTCCGGAGGGCTGCTCGACGGCCGGACGCTGATCCCCCGGCTCCGAGAGCACATGGCCGGTGTCGAGCCGCTGCCGCGCTGGGCCGCCGCGATCGCGCTCGCCCGGCTGGACGCGGCCGACCCACCGGTCATCGCCGAACTGGCGGCCCGCAGCGCGACCCCGCCCGAGGAACCGGCAGCCTTCCTGAACGGAGACCTGCGCCTCTACTCGGCGCTGACACTGGCCGCACTGGACGAACCGGCGGGCGACGCCGTCGACGCCGTCCTGGAAGGGCTGTCCCGCACGTCCGACGACGCTTCTTTTCCGATGGCCGCCGCCGCGCTCAAGCTGACGTTCCGCACACCCGTCCTCCCGCTGCCCCCGTTCGCCGACCTCACCACCGCCCAGCAGCGGACCGTCCGGACGATCGCCGAACTTCCGTCCGAAAGCTGGCAGTGGATCAACCTGATGGAGATCCTCGGCGACTGGGGACTGCCCACCGACCGCGGCGAGTGCCGCCGGTACGCCGGTATCGGCTGAACGGCTCCGGGACGCGCACTAGGGTTGGTCGCCGTGCGTCTCGTTATCGCCCGGTGCAGCGTCGACTACGCCGGCAAGCTCACCGCCCACCTTCCGATGGCTCCCCGCCTGGTCCTGATCAAGGCGGACGGGAGCGTGAGCGTCCACGCCGACGACCGCGCCTACAAGCCCCTCAACTGGATGAACCCGCCCTGCTCGCTGCGCGAGGAGGTCTACGAGGAGAACGGCGCCATCGCCCGCTGGACGGTCACGCACGGCAAGTCGGGCGAGCGCCTCATCCTGACGATCGAGGAGTTCCTGCACGACACCAGCCACGAGCTGGGCCTCGACCCGGGCCTCCAGAAGGACGGCGTGGAGGCGCACCTCCAGGAACTGCTCGCCGAGCACATCACGACCCTCGGCGAGGGGTACACGCTGATCCGCCGGGAGTTCCCGACCGCGATCGGCCCGGTCGACATCCTGTGCCGGGACGCCGACAGCGCCACGGTGGCCATCGAGATCAAGCGCCGGGGCGAGATCGACGGCGTCGAACAGCTCACCAGGTACCTGGAACTGCTCAACCGCGACCCGCACCTGGCCCCAGTCCGCGGCGTCTTCGCGGCCCAGGAGATCAAGCCGCAGGCCCGTGTCCTCGCCACCGACCGGGGCATCGACTGCGTGACCCTCGACTACGACGCCCTACGCGGCATCGAACACGAAGGCACCCTGTTCTGACACCTGCCGCGATACGAGCCCGCCGCGGTGAGGGCGCGCCATGGTCGGCCGCGTAAGGGACGCTTAGAGGCGTCCCGTACCTGGGCCCCTCAGCTCCACCAACCCAACGGGCGGTTAGGCGGGGCGGGCCGCCTCCTTGACGGCTCGGGCATCGGGTGAGTCGGAGGTCAGTCCCGCGGCGGCGCTGGGGACGTCGGGCCAGATGTCGAAGCGGCCCCAGCGGAGGGGCCAGGTGAAGCGGTGGTCGACCGTCCAGGCGAGGGAGGATTCGATCTCATCGCGGCGGGCGGGCGGTGCGATCGCGGCGGACGGTTCGATGGGGACGCACCAGGCGCCGCCAGTGAGCTTGACGTAGCGCCGGAAGAAGTGCTCGAGAAGGTCGTCGTCGAGGTCCCCCGGTTCTTCCCAGCCGGAGAAGGTGTAGTCGGACATGACCTCGCCGGAGTCGGCCCGGACGAACCGTACGCGGTGACCGGAGACCAGGACGATCACCTCGCCCGAACCCCAAAGGACGCCATCGATCCCCTCAGGGACGGAGAAGGCGCGCTCGAGGCGGGCCGAGCCGGCGAGGTCCCAGATCTGGACTTCGCCGGCGGCGGTGAGAAGGGCGCCTCGGTCGCCCGACGGCGCCCAGGCCCACGCCTCGCGGTCCCCCTTGTCGATCGCGTCGAGCGGTGTGGCGCCCGGAAGGCGGAAACCTCCGCGCTCGTCGACGATGCGGACGCCCGGCTCGGCCCCGCCCTCGCTGACCACGACGGCGAGCCGGACCTCGGCGCCGCGCGTGCCCCAGTGCAGGGACGTGTTGGAGCGGTCAAGGGACGGGTCCTGGACCCGAAGGCCCATTGGCCGCCCGTTCGTCGCGTCCAGGAACTCCACCCCGTGCCCGGAGACGTGGGCGAGATACCGGCCGTCGGGGCTCCACGCGGCCACCCAGCCGGTCTCGGCGTACCAGGTCGGCAGGCCGGTCACGACGTCGACGACGAACGCGCCGCCTCGCTCCTGGCAGTACAGCAGGCCGCCGTCGGGCGACCACAGGGGCGGCCGCTCGACCCGGAGTTCCTCCCTGCCGATCTCGGGAGGCAGCGCTCCGGCGAAGCTGTACTCGTGGAGCTCCGGCAGCCAGAAGAGCGTGCCCGCCTGCATCGGGACGACGCATCCCTGGACGCCGCTCCGCTCGTGCGTGCCCGCACTGATGAAGGCGCGCAACCCGTCAGGATGCAGGGCCCACGCGGGCGGACGCGGACTGCCGTCCGTCACCTGCGCCTCCGCCCTGGGCTCGCAGGACTCGCCGAACGGGTCCCAGACGCCGACCGCGTTCGTCCGGAAGGCCATGCCGAGGTGCCGTGCGTCCGCCGACCACTGGATCGTCCGGCGTTCGCCGGGCCACCCGACGCCGCCGTCGATCTCGGGCAGGGTGTTGACGCACTTGCCGGTGGCGACCTCCCAGACCTGAAGGGCGCCGAAGCCGTCGAGCACGCCCTCCATGAGCCAGCTCCCGGTCGCGAGGTAGCGGCCGCAAGGGCTGAGCGCGAAGGCGACGAGCTCGGCCTCATGCCCGAACGGGCGGCTCAGCGTCGTTCCCCGTTCGAGGATTCGCCGGGTGGCGACCCGGTGGGCGTCGGTGACGCCGCGTTCGCGTTCGAGCGCCTCCAGCCGGGCGCGCAGCGGGAGCAGATCTCCTTCCGGGACGAACACCTCCCAGTCGGCCTCAGCCAGCCTCTCAAGGTCGGGCGTTCCGAACAGGCCGGTCTCCGGAACGGGCTCGGGCTCCTCGAACAACCAGAGCAGGCTCGCCTCATCGAAGATCGGAATGCCCAGGGCGTACGCCCCGTTCGGCACGTCTCCCTCGCCCTCGAAAATCGCGTCCAGATCGGCCGAGACCTCCCGCGCGACACGTACCCCGGCCGCCGCCAGCAGCCGCTCGGCCTCGCCCGTTCCGAATTTCCGGAACGGGCCACAAAGCATCACGGTTCGCCCTCTGAGGTCCATGGCCATCGACCCTACTCATGATCAACAACATCGGAATCCGGTGCGGGTCTTCTCGTACTCGACCTCGCCCAGGTGTGCACCCGGTAGCGGATCGGGCGTCGCGTCCCCCACAAGCACTCCTGTGCGTCGGGATGGGGATCCGGTCCCGCAGGCTGGTCATGCAGCCCGGTTGAGGTGGGTGGGACGGCGTTGCCGGCCACTCGTCTGTCCGGCGGCGGGAGGACACGATAGATGTAGCGGCCGGTGGCGTCTTGGGTGATGTGGATTTGCTGGGCGTTGGTGTGTTTGAAGCGGTTGTGCCAGCCGCAGCACAAGGCGAGTTTGTCGATGTCGGTGGGGTTGCGGCCGAGTGCCCAGCCATGGACGTGGTCGACCTCGCACAGCGTCCCAGGGATTTCGCAGCCCCGCACGGCGCACGTCGGGTACAGGGTTTCGAGGACCTGTCGTTGGGCCCCGGTTGCAAATCGGACCCTGTGCCCCAAGTAGAGCGGGGTGTGGCCGCCTCCCAGGAGGAGAGGCGAGACGCCTGCCGCCAGCGCGATGCGGCGGGCCTGGGATGCGGGGATCGGGGTGCCGTCGATCAGGCGGGCCGGTGTTTCGCCACCGGTCAATGTGTCCAGGTCGCAGATAACGCTGACCTTGGTGGCCTTGTGCCCGCCGGAAAGGGCTCCGGTCATTGCGGCGGCTAGGCGTTCGGACGTGTCACGGTGATCGTCGGGCCCGGCCGGTTTGGCCAGGGGCGCCAGCGTCCCGTCCCAGATGGCGGCGTCCTCCGGGTTCAGCCATCCCTTGATGTAACGGCCGCCGTCCAAGGAGCGGGTGGAGGAGACCCAGGACCGGTCATAGCCGCGTTTTCCCTCTCTCGGCTCAGCCTCCCGTCCGTTTCGCTCGGCGATGACGTCACGGATGCGGCGTCCGAACAGGGCGACCTTCCCGGCGGAGAAGCCCTGGCCGACCATGTCCAGCAGCAGGGATTCGGCCTTTGCGCAGTCGGCATCGTCGAGCCGAGCGACAGCGTCTGCCACGGTGGAGGCATGGCCGTAGGAGAGCTCGCCGCCTGCGAGCATCGCGGTCAACCTTGGCAGCCGGTGACGCTGCCGGGCGAGGTTGATGCGTTCCTTGGCCCGCGACTCGCGCATGCCCAATCGCGACCGTAGCCATGCCTGGGTGGACGGTAGGCCCCAGCGGCGCATCTCCCCGCAGGCGTCCACCCGGCCGATGAAGCCGGCCAGTGCGCTTTCCTGCCTGTCCGATGCCGCAGCCAGCATCTCTGCCAGTTCCATGCAGGCGGCCGGGGATTCCGGCACGACGCGTCCGGCCAATTCAGCGGCGATCGCGGCTGCGGCGTCCACCAATTCCAGACTGGACGCCGCACCCAGATCAACCACGACCGAATTCATGGGAACACACTATCGAATCCGCCTCACATCCCCATACCGTAAATCAGTTCTAATTCTGTCACCACGGGGACAGTAGGAGCCGCCACGAATTGGAAACGAATTCGAACGGAGCCGGAAAAACACCGATAGTTCACCATCTGGTGATACCGAGGCCGACCCGCAACCCATCGCGGTCGCACAGCGAACCAAATCCAGCAGCTTGGTCCAAGATTTACCAAATTACGGGTTGCTATCTATTCCCGGACGGTCGGGCCGGGAGTGAGCTGAAAGGGTTCAGCGTGGCGGGACGCCATCATGCAAGGGGATGCCTGCCCATGCCGAGACGCTTCAACCCGCCACCGGGCTGGCCGACTCCGCCTCCCGGCTGGAAACCGCCTCCAGGCTGGAGCCCTGATCCGTCCTGGCCCGCACCACCGCATGGCTGGCAGCTCTGGACCCGTGAGAGCTCTCGGCCCGTCCGGGCGGCGAAACGCGTCTACCTCGGCCCGCGTGACCATTCGCCGACTCGCCGGGCTCTGCGTGCGGTGATCTTGGGCGCACTGACCTTCCTGCTCGCGATGATGGCCATCGCGCCGCTCACCACATCTCCGTCCCGCCAGGCGCAACAGACAGGACAGAGTTCCCCCTCCGCCCGGGGATCCCCCGCCGTGCCCTCGACCTCGGAACCCTCGACGGACCCCAGCGAGGAAACAAAACCGCCGAAGCAGAAGGTGGTCGTACCTCCCACCTCACCCACACCGACCACACCCGAGGACGAGCACACGACCCGAAAGGCCGCACCGCCAACGACGCCCACCGAAGAACCCACCGAAGAGCCGTCCGCTCAAGCTCCCCCGACCGAGGAACAGCCGCCCACCGACGAACCCCAACCGAGCGAGGAACCGGACTCGGATCTCGATCCCCGGTTCGACACCTGCAAGGAAGCCAACGCCCACGACTACGGCCCCTACGTCAAGGGGGAGGACCCGGAGTACGACTGGTACGTCGACCGCGACCATGACGGCATCGACTTTGAACCCAGATGACGTTTGACGTCACATCAATTCTACTGGACGGCCCAAACAATTCGAATTGTCGACGACGCTCTCGCGGTTATCGCTTCAGATCCGCCAGCAATGCCTGAAAAGCTCGCCGATCGAGGGTGAGATGGCCCCCGTCCGGGGCCTTGCTGTCCCGGATACCGATCGCACCCGGAAGGGCAGAGACCTCTACACACTGGCCGGAAGTTCCTTCGGCCGACCGACTCGACTTCCGCCACACGAGGGCGCTCATTTCAAAGCCTCCATCGCTCGCTGGAGCATCTCCGCGGTGGAGTCTACGGGCATCGCCTTGGCCCCGATGCGGTCGAAGCGCATCCGCAGGGCACGGGAGCCGTCCGCGTCCATGACGAGGCGGCCCCCGGTGGCGGCCTCGATATAGCCGATCTCCCCCTCTCGCACGGTGATGACCTTGAACGAGCCGTCCAAAGCCTCGGAGGCGCCCGCCTGCCTGGGGACTATGCGCATGGTGATGTTCGGCTGCTCCGCCAACTCTCGTAGGTGGGCGAGTTGTGCCAGCATGACATCGATGCCGCCCACGGGCCACGTGAGGATGTTCTCGGTCAGCAGGACCCATAATTCCGGTGGGTCAGTCCGGGCCAGACACTGCTGGCGCGCGGAACGTGCACCGAGAATGCTCTCCACGTCTTCGTTGCGTCCCGCCTCCACAAGGGCCCGCGCGTACTCAGGAGTCTGGAGCAGGACGGGGATAACCTGCCCGTCGAACATCTGGACCAGCGACGCGCGGGCCTCAAAGTCGGTGTAGCTCCGCAGCCATTGCGGATCGGGGGCTAGCTGGGCGAACCAGAGCGCGATGGCGAAGAAACCGCCAGTTCGCCAGGTCTTGTCGAGCTTCGCGGCCTGCTTGTCCTTCAGCCGGGCCTCTCCGCTCTCCAGTCTGGAAATCGTGGCGCGCGAGCAGTTGAGGATCTTGGCTACCGCGTCGCCGCTGAGGCCACGCTCGATCCGTTGAAACCGCAGCTGATAGGCGATCCACGCCCACATGCTCGACTTCGGGTCGGGGGGTTGATTCGTCACCTGGTCTGACCCTTCAAGATCGCCAGATTTTCAAGCATTACGCGGTCACGCGACAACGCTACGTGAGCAAGCGCAATGTGTCACCGGAATTCAACTTTCTGTGAGGTGACCATGGCCAGCGAGCCGCAGACACTCGCGATCAAGGCCGATTTGCAGTCGGTCCGGCAGGCGCGCGACTTTGTCGCGCTCGCCTTCGGGTCATGGGGGTTGGAGGACTACGTCGCGCGGACCGTGGCGAGTGAACTCACCACCAACGCGATCAAGCACGGATCGGCCAACGGGGACTCCGTGATCGTCCGTGCTTACCGGCGGGACGACGGGTTCGTGGTCGTTGAGGCGTGGGATCGGTCGGACGCACTGCCCGTCGTTCGTCCGGTCGACTACGCGGCCGAGTCGGGACGTGGGCTCCAACTCATGGAGGCCCTGGTGCGCCGCTGGGGGACTCGTCCGCTGAGCGAGGGCGGGAAGGTCGTGTGGGCCGAGATCGATCCCGTTCCTGCGTGAGCGAAGGGCGCTTCTGCTGATGGCCGAGGGTCTCCCGCGGTGTCGGGTGGGGCGGGCATCATGGCGGGCATGACCTTTCAAGCCAGCGGCAGCTTCGACATCGAGGCCTGGGACGCCGACAAGCCTTACGACGAGCAGGGCGGCAACAAGCTCACCCGCGTGCACGTCGGCAAGACCTTCCACGGCGACCTGGTGGGGACGAGCTCCAGCGAGCTGATCACGGTGGAGTCGGCGGCGGGGCCGGTCGCGTACGTGGGGGTCGAGAACGTCCAGGGGATCCTGCACGGGCGCGAGGGGACGTTCGTCCTGCAGCACAGCGCGGGAAGCGAGGACGGGACGCCCGACACCCAGTGGCTGCGGTGGCTGATCGTCCCCACGTCCGGGACGGGGGAACTCGCCGGCATCCGCGGCGTCGGCCAGATCACCGTCGCCGAGGACGGCTCCCACACCTGGGCGCTGGAGTACACGCTGGAATAGGCGTCCGGGGCGCGGCCGGTAGTGTTCGGGGCATGTCCCCGGTCACCGCCGACGCGACGCGCGAGCGCATCATCGACGCGGCCGAGGAGTGCTTCGGCCGCTTCGGTGTGGCCAAGACGACGGTCGAGGACATCGCCGCCGCCGCGAAGCTGTCGCGGGCGACCGTGTACCGCAGCGTCACCGGCGGGCGGGACGAGCTGATCCTCGCCGTCGTCGTGCGCGACCTGCACCGTTTCCTGGACCGGCTCGCCGAGCGGCTGCGCCGGGAAAGGTCGGTGTCCGAGGCGATCGTCGAGGGCACGCTGGACGCGGTCGAGTACGTCCGCAACGAGCCGACGATCGCGCACTTCCTCGTCCCGGAGGCGGCGGGGCACATGCAGGCGGCGGTGGCGGGGGCGGCCGAGCACGTGCTCGCGCTGTGCTGCGAGTACGTGCGGCCCTACTTCGAGCAGGCGCAGCGGCAGCGGACGCTGCGGGACGACATCGAGGTGGAGGGGACGGTCGAGTTCCTCTTCCGCATCATCACCTCGCTGATCGTGATGGACCGGGACCGGGACGCCGACGGGCTGCGCCGCTTCCTGCGCACCTATGTCGTTCCGGTCATCGCGGCGTGACGACTCCGGCGAGCAGGTAGCGTCCAGAGGAAGATCGGGCGGGACGGGGCGCCGGGAACAGCGGCGCGGCGAGAGGGGCCGGAGCGAATGAAGGGCACTGCACACGAGATGCGAGGGAGCTCGGCCGTGCGGCCGAGCCCGGTGTTCCTCGCGGTCGTGGCGGCGACCGTCCTGTGCGGCCTGATCGCCTGGCGGTACGGGACGATCCTGGAGAGGCCGGGCCGCATCGCGCTGTTCGGCTTCGTGATCGCCGCGTGGATCCTGTCGCTGTCCCTGCACGAGTTCGGGCACGCGTACATGGCCTTCCGGTCGGGCGACCGCAGCGTCGTCGACAAGGGCTACCTCACGCTGAACCCGCTGAAGTACTCCGACGTCACGCTGAGCTTCCTGATCCCGGTCGTGTTCATCGTGCTGGGCGGGATCGGCCTGCCCGGCGGCGCCGTCTGGATCGACCGGCACGTCATCCCGGGCCGGCTGCGGCACAGCCTGATCTCGGCGGCGGGCCCGCTGTCGAACGCGCTGTTCGCCGTGATGCTCGCGGTGATCTTCAAGAACTTCGCCGACAGCGGCCACGCGCTGTTCTGGTCGGGTCTGGCGTTCCTGGCGTTCCTGCAGGTCACCGCCGCCGTGCTGAACCTGCTGCCGATCCCGGGGCTGGACGGCTTCGGGATCGTCGAGCCGTACCTGCCGCGCCGCTGGGCGGACCGGGCGAACGCCTACGGCGGCTACGTGTTCCTAATCCTGATCGCCCTGCTGTGGCTCGGGCCGATCAACCAGGGCTTCTTCAACGTCATCTACTACATCACCGACGCGATCGGGCTGGGCGAGTTCCCGTTCCGCGTGAGCGGCTCGATCGACCACTTCCCGATCGAACTGGGGCACTACCTGTTCCAGTGGTGGAACGACTAGGCGGCTGATCCCGCGACCGCCCCGAGGACGGCGGCCGTACCGTCCTCGGGGCTCGACCGGGTGTCAGCGGCGGGTTTCGATCTTCAGGTCGCCCGCGGTCACATTGCGGATGTGGTCACTGGCGAGCATGTCGTGCGGAAAGCCGAGCCCGATCGCGCCGGCCTCGTCTAGGCGGGCCAGTTGGGCGGCGCTGAAGTCGACCTCCAGGGCACCCAGGTTGTCCTCCAATTGCGCGGGGGTGCGGGCGCCGATGATCGATGCCGTCACGCCCGGATTCCGCAGTGTCCAGGCCAGCCCGACCTGGGCGGGGGTTCGGCCCAGGTCCGTGGCGACATCCTTCACGACATCGGCGATGGCGAGGTTGCGTTCGGTGAGCGCGCCCAGGGCGAGGTTGAAGCCCTTGCGGGTGCCGTCGTCGGCGACGTTCGCCGCGTTCAGGTCGTCGCGGCTGTACTTGCCGGTGAGCACCCCGCCGGCCAGGGGTGAATACGGGATCACCCCCAGCCCCATCTCGCGCGCCATGGGGATCAGATCACGTTCCCCGGTGCGCTCGATCAGGTTGTACTCGATCTGCAGCGCGACCAGCGGCGACCAGCCGCGCAGGTCGGCGATGGCCTGCATGCGCGACACCTGCCAGGCCGGGGCGTTGCAGATCGCCACGTAGAGGATCTTGCCCTGCCGGACCAGATCGTCCATGCCGCGCAGGATCTCCTCGACCGGTGTCGTGAAATCCCACACGTGCAGGTAGAGCAGATCGATGTAGTCCGTATCGAGCTGTCGCAGACTGGCTTCCACCGAAGCGAACAGGCTCTTGCGATGACCGCCCCCGGAATTCGGGTCACCGGGCCGGCGCAGCGTCGTGTACTTCGTTGCCAGAACCAGGCTTTCGCGCTTGCCACGGGCGAATTCGCCCAGCAGTCGCTCGGAACTGCCGTTGGTGTAGGTGTTGGCGGTGTCGACGAAGTTGCCGCCCCGCTCGACGTAGCGGTCGAACAGCTTGCGCGCCTCGTCCTGCTCGGCTCCCCAGCCCCAGTCGGTGCCGAAGGTCGCCGCGCCCAGCGCCAGCGGTGAGACCCGCAGCCCGGAGCGGCCCAGCAGCCGGTAGGTGTCGAGGGTGAGCGGCATCGTGTCCTCCTGTGCTCGCGATCCGTTGTCGAGTACAAGGTTGTGACCGCCGCGAGCCGGGGGTAAGGGAAGGAGGTTCCTGGGAACGCCAGTCCTACCCTGGCTGTTGGAACGAACATGATCACCCACTCCGTGGACACGACACAGGAGCTGGCCGCGTTCCTGCGGGCCCGGCGCGAACGGCTGGACCCGCGCCGTCTCGGTCTGCCACCGCGCAGGCAGGCCCGGCGGACCCCGGGACTGCGCCGCGAAGAGGTCGCCGAGCTGGCCGGGGTCAGCGTCGACTACATCGTGCGACTGGAACAGGGGCGCGGGCCGCGGCCCTCGGCGGACGTGGTGGAGGCGCTGGCCCGGGCGCTGCGTCTGGCCCCCGTCGAACGCGCCTACCTCTTCGACCTGGCCCGGCAGCGCCCCCGCGACGCCGGCGAGCCCGCCACCGCCGCGGCGCCGCCGCTGGCCCGGCTGGTCGCCGACCTGTCGCCGCAGCCGGCCATGCTGGTGAACCACCGCTACGACATCCTGGCCTGGAACCGCGAAATGGCGAGGCTGCTACTGGATTTCGACACCCTGCCTCCGTCGCGGCGCAATGCGATGTGGCTGTGCCTGATGCATCCGGAGATGCGCGAGTTCTATGTCGACCGGGAACGTGTCGTACGGGAGGGGATCTCCCACCTGCGCGCCGCGTGGGCCGCGCATCCGGAGGATCGGGCGCTGACCGACCTCATTGCCGAATTCATCACCCGTGACGAGGAATTCGCGCGATTGTGGGCCGAGCGGGACATCGAGGTCAACGCCCGCGGACGCAAGGTGATGCGGCATCCGGACGTCGGTGTGGTCGCGGTGGATTTCGAAGTGCTCATGCCGCTTCAAGATCCGGATCAGCGGTTGGTGATCTTCCGCGCCGCGGACGATGAGAGCCGGTCGGCATTGGACCGGTTGCAGACCTAGGCCCGGCCGGGGCCTGCCAGGTGGCGGACGATGCGGCGCAACTGCTCGGCGTAGCGCTCCTGGAACTCCGGTGACTCCGGGTCCAGGCCGAAGACGTGCCGGACGGCGAGCGGCTTCGTGACGGGTGCCGACACCATCGCCATGACGGCCAGCATGATCGCGGCCGGGTCGAGGTCGGCGGCGAGTTCTCCGGCGGCCTGGCGGCGTTCGATGTCGGAGAGGTCCTCGCGCTTCCCGGGCGGGATGTCGGCCAGGTTCTCGGTGAGGCCGCGCCAGGCGTTCAGCCTCGTCCCGCGCGGATCGTCCAGCGCGTGCCGCAGGTACCGGACGACGATCTCGTCGAACGGCACGGCCGGGTCGTTGAACTCGGCCTCCCGTTCCAGCCAGCGTTCGCCGATCGCGCAGTACAGCCCCTCCTTACCGCCGAAGTAGTAGTTGATCAGCTGCTTGTTGACGCCGGCGCGGTCGGCGATGTCCTGGACGCGGGCGCCCGCGTAGCCCTTGGCGGAGAACTCGTCCAGTGCCGCGTCCAGGAGCAGACGCCGGGACCGCTCGGCGTCGAGCGTCCGCTCGTCCGGGGCGGGGGCGCGCCGCGGACGCTTCGTCGTTTCCGTCACGTTCCCCATGGTAGCCGCATGCCTGATCTCGTCAACCATCCGGCTGTTTGACAAGTTCATCCATCTGGTTGAACCTGGAGCCATGATTCTCGTAACCGGAGCGACCGGAAACGTCGGCCGCCATCTCGTCGGCGAACTCCTGACCGCGGGGGCCGAGGTCCGCGCGCTGACCCGCGATCCCGCCACGGCCCGCCTGCCGAACGAGGCGCAGGTCGCACGTACCGACGAGATGCCCCTGGACGGCGTCACGTCGATCTTCCTCAACCCCGCCGTGTTCTGGAACGGCCTGGACGACCTGCTGACCCGCGCCACCGACCACGGCGTCCGGCGCGTCGTCGTGCTGTCGTCCGGCGCAGCGCTCAGCGACGACCCGTCCAACGACCTGGCCGTCAAGCACCTCGCCATCGAGCGGGCGGTCGAGGCGTCCGGGATGGAGTGGACGTTCACGCGTCCCGGCGAGTTCTCGTCCAACGCGCTCGGCTGGCGGGAGACGATCCGCGCCGACGAGCCCGTCCGCGAGCCGTACCCGATGGCGCGCAGCACGCCGATCCATGAGCGCGACATCGCGGCGGTGGCGGCGAAGGCCCTCCTCACCGACGACCTCGTCGGCGCCAGGCCGCTGCTGACCGGGCCCGAGTCGATCACTCATCCGGAGATGGTGGAGATGATCGGCGAGGCGACCGGCCGCCCGGTCCGCTTCGAGGAGATCACTCCGGAGGAGGCGCGGGAGAAGATGCTCGCCATGCCCTACATGCGTGAGGGCCTGGTGGACGTCCTGCTCCGCATGCGGGCGCGCTCCGCCGACCACCCGTCCGACCCGTCCCCCGAGGTCAAGCGCATCACCGGACATCCGGCCCGGACGTTCAAGGAGTGGGCCGCCGACCACGCCGACGACTTCTCCTGACGTTCCGCGAATAGGGCGGGGCCCCGCCGGCCCTGCCCTATTCGCGTTCGTCGAGGGCGGTGACCTCCCGCAGCGCCCACTCGAACCAGTCCCGGCGCATCGCGGCGAACCGCTTGCCGTACTCCATGACGAGCCGCCCGTAGACGGACAGGTCGTCGTCCCCCCAGTCGATGTTCTTCTCCAGGACCTTCAGCTCGTCGAGGTACTCCCCGAGGCCCTCCATGTGCCTGCGCAGATAGCCCTGGGCTTCGCCCGGTTCGGCCAGCCCCAGGAAGAAGACCCGCAGCAGCGCCTCGTCCCGCCGGCCCACCTTGACCGGGACCTCCACCAGCCAGTGGCGCAGTTCCACTCGCCCGGCCTCGGTGATCCGGTACGCCTTGCGACCGCGGGGGCCCTCCTCGGCGACCTCGATCAGCCCGGCGTCGGCGAGTTTGCCCAGCTCGCCGTAGAGCTGGCTCTGCCGGGCCGGCCACACGTTCCCGAGCGAGATCTCGAACATCTTCAGCAGGTCGTAGCCGCTGGCACCGTCCATCTCGGCGATGAGCCCGAGCACCGCATGTCGCAAACTCATGCCCGGAAGTTTACATGTCGGTATTGACATGTCGAAAGAGGAGCCTCTAAGTTCGACATGTCAAAGTTGGAATGTCATCGGGAGCCCGCGGACATGCTGAAGTACTACGCCAGAACCTTCCTTCCCTGGATCCTGCTCGCCGTCGTCAGCGGCTTCGACGACCGGGCCGGCGCCGTCACCGGACTCGTCGCGGCACTGGCGCTCCTCGCCCAGGACCTTCGCCGGGGCCACCGGGCCGACTCCCTGATCCTGGAGGTCTCCACCTCCGTGTTCATGGCGGCGCTCACCGGGCTGGCGTTCACCATCTCCGGCTCGCCGGTGCTGGACTACGGCGCCTCGCTCGCGATCGGCTGGCTGGGCGTCACGGCCTGGGGGACGCTCCTGCTCGGCCGCCCGTTCACCGAGGGGATCGCGCGCCGGCAGGTCTCCGCGGAGATCGCCGCGACCGAGCTCTTCGGAAAGATCAACCGGGTGATCACCGGCGTGTGGGCCGCGGGCTTCACCGTCATGGCCGTCGTCCTCGGCTGCGTCCAGCACTGGGCGCCGGACGCCACGGCGCTGCTGGTCGCCGTCAAGATTGCCGGATTCACGGTCCCGGCCGTCTTCACCGCCCGCTACCCCGAGATCGCGCGCAGGCGCCATTTCGCCCGGCTCGGGCTACCGCTGCCGGAGATGCCGGCCACCGCCGCGCCCGGGCCCTCGCCCCGCTGACACCCCGCGGAAGCACCCCGGAAAGGAGCATCGAGATGAGCGAGAACACCGCCGAGCGTCCCGCCGCCTGGCTGGACGGGCAGCTGGCCCCCGTCCCCGACGAGACCGGCGCCCGCGACCTGCCGGTCACCGGCACCCTGCCGCCGGCGCTGACCGGCCGGTACTTCCGGAACGGGCCGAACCCGAGGCCCGGCGAGCCGAGCAGGCACTGGTTCAGCGGCCACGGGATGATCCACGGGGTCCGCCTGAGGGACGGCCGCGCCGAGTGGTACCGCAACCGCTGGGTCCGGACGGACCTGTTCACGGGCGGCACGCCGTTCCTGCGCGAGGACCTCACCTTCGACCGGCGCTCGGTACAGGCCAACACGCACGTCATCCCGCACGCGGGCAAGATCTGGGCGCTCGTCGAGGCCGGCTTCCCCTACGAGATGACGCCGGAACTGGAGACCGTCCGCCCCTGCGACTTCGGCGGCCGGCTCACCACCGCGATGACCGCGCACCCGAAGGAGGACCCGGTCACCGGGGACCTGCTGTCCTTCGGCTACGGCGTGTTCGAGCCCTACCTCACCTACCACCGCCTGTCGGCGGACGGGACGCTGGCCGAGAGCGGCGTGATCGACGTCCCCGGGCCGACGATGATGCACGACTTCGCGATCACCGCGAACCACGTGGTCTGGCTCGATCTGCCGGTGGTGTTCGACGCCGAGCTGGCGCTGTCCGGGATGGCGGGCCTGCCCTACCGGTGGGACGACGGCTACGGCGCCCGGCTCGGCGTCATGCGGCGGGACGGCGCCGGGGACGTCCGCTGGTTCGACGTCGACCCGTGCTACGTCTTCCACGTCGGCAACGCGCACGAGGACGCCGCCGGACGGATCGTCCTGGACGCGGTGCGCTACCGTCCCGAGAACTTCACCGCCCTGTGGACGGGCATCGGCGGCAGCGCCGACCCCGCCGTGGCGGCGGCGCGGTCCGACACCGCCCGGCTGCACCGCTGGACCCTGGACCCCGCGACCGGCAGGGCCGCCGAGGAGCAGCTGGACGACCGGGGCGTGGAGTTCCCGACCCACGACGACGCCCGGACCGGCCTGCGGAACCGCTACCTGTACACGGTCGGCGGGGACCGGACGACCGCCGGCACCGCGATCCTGAAGTACGACCTGCACGGGGACTCCTCCTCCGCGCACGTCTGCGAGCCCGGCACGCACGTCGGCGAGGCCGTCTTCGTCCCGGCCCCCGGCGCCCGCGCGGAGGACGAGGGCTGGCTGCTGTCGATCGTCACCCAGGGCTCGGCGTCGGAGCTGCGGGTGCTGGACGCGTCGGACCTGTCGCACACCGCGAGCGTGCACCTGCCGCGCCGGGTCCCGGCCGGATTCCACGGAAGCTGGATCCCCGACGCCCGGATCGGGGCCTAGGGTGATTTACTAGCCGGTACCGCCGCGCAAGCAATCACTTACAAGGCTCCTCCCGGGAGGTTCCTCATGTCCGTGGCCACGGAGAACACCGAGACTTTCGCGTCGCTGAACCCGGCCACCGGCGAGGTCGTCGCCGAGCATCCCGTCCAGGACGGCGCCGCCGTGACCGCGGCGGTCGAGCGCGCCCGGGAGGCGGCCGCCTGGTGGCGCGCCCTCGGCTGGAAGGAGCGCCGGCTGCGGCTGCTGAACGTGAAGGGGTCGCTCGCCCGCAACCTCAACCGGATGGCCGAGCTCATCCACCAGGAGACCGGCAAGCCGGTGCAGGACGCCCAGCTTGAGACGATCATGGCGATCACGCATCTGGACTGGGCCGCCCGCAACGCGCAGAAGACCCTCGGGCCGCGCAACGTCTACCCGGGGCTCATGGCGATCAACCAGCGCTGCGTGCTGGAGTACCAGCCACTCGGCGTCGTCGGCGTCATCGGGCCGTGGAACTACCCGGTCTTCACCCCGATGGGCTCGATCGCCTACGCGCTCGCCGCCGGCAACGCCGTCGTGTTCAAGCCGTCCGAGTTCACCCCGGGCGTCGGCGTGTACCTCGCCGAGCTGTTCGCCGCGGTCGTGCCCGAGCACCCCGTCCTGCAGACGGTCACCGGGCTCGGCGAGACCGGCGCGGCGCTCGCCGCGTCCCCGCATGTCGACAAGATCGCCTTCACCGGCTCGGCCCGCACCGCCAAGCGCGTCATGGCCGCCTGCGCCGAGAACCTCACCCCGATCGTCGCCGAATGCGGCGGCAAGGACGCCTGCATCGTCGACTCCGACGCCGACCTCGACGCCGCCGCCGACGCCGCGCTGTGGGGCGCGATGTCGAACGCGGGCCAGACCTGCATCGGCGTCGAGCGCATCTACGTCGTGGACGAGGCGCACGACCAGTTCCTCGGAAAGCTCACCGAGAAGGCCCGCGACCTGCGTCCCGGGTTCGACCGCGAGGCCGCGTACGGGCCGATCACGATGCCGTCCCAGCTCGACATCATCGAGCGCCACATCAAGGACGCCCTCGCCAAGGGCGGCAAGGCGGTCGTCGGCGGCGCCGAGTCCGTCCGCAAGCCCTACGTCGAGCCGGTCGTCCTGACCAACGTGCCGGACGACTCGTCCGCCGTGTGCGAGGAGACGTTCGGCCCGACCATCACCGTCCACCGGGTCAAGGACATGGACGAGGCCGTCGAGAAGGCCAACCGGACCGGCTACGGCCTGGCCGGGACGATCTTCTCCGGCGACCGGTCCCGCGCGATGGAGACCGCCCGCCGGATGCGCTCCGGCATGACCTCCATCAACGCCTTCGCGGCGTTCGCCAGCGTCGCCGCGCTGCCGTTCGGGGGTGTCGGCGAGTCGGGGTTCGGCCGCATCCACGGCGCGGACGGGCTGCGCGAGTTCGCCCGTCCGAAGGCCATCACCCGGCAGCGGTTCGCGACGATGAACCTCACCAGCTTCGGCCGTACCGAGAAGGAGATGGCCCGCGTCCTCGGCCTGATCAACATGATCCACGGCCGCCGCTACAAGCGCTGATGCCGCGGCGCCCCCACCGGCCTCCGGCGGGGCGCCCACCTAGACTCGAAACCATGACATCCGGGACGTTCGGCGCCCCCGTGCGCAGCCGCCTCCAGGCGACCCTGGGCGCGGCTCCCCCGCCCGCGCCCGGTTTGCGGCCGTTCACCGACGACGACGTTCCCGCGCTGGCCGCCCTGATGTGGGACGCCTACCGCGGCACCCCCGACGAGGCCGACGTGGGCGACATCCAAGGCGCAGTGCGCGAAGTCCATCTCACCTTGGCCGGCGAGTACGGCATGTTCCTGCGCAACGCCTCGTTCGTCGCCGAACACGAGCGTCGCCCGGTAGGAGCCGCCTTGGCCACCCTCTACCGTGACCTCCCGCTGCTCGCGTTCCTCTTCACCGCCCCAGCACACGCCGGGCACGGCCTGGGCAGGGGACTCGTCCAGGCCGTCATGCACTCACTGGCCGAACAGGGCCACGACACCCTCACGCTGGCCGTGACCCGCCGCAACCGCCGCGCCCGCCGCCTCTACGACCACCTCGGCTTCGTAGAGGTCGCCTAAGCCGCCTGCGGCCGCCCGCCTAGGCGGGCGGTAAGGCGACATCTGCTCTAAGGCGTCCTAAGGCCGCCTAGATAAGGCGTCGTCCCGATGTAGGGGATGGGGCCTTAGGACGAACCTTGTACATGTCGGGCCACGAGGGACCGGCAGGAGCAAGGAGAAGCAGATGCTCAGCCAGGAGTTCATGAAGGTCGTCATCGAGGACCGCGTCCGCGAACTGCGGGCCCAGGCCCGGAACACCCGCCGCGCCCGCATCGCGAAGGCGCTCAAGCGGTGACGCCCGCGGCCCGCACGCGTACGGCCACGCCCCCGCCCGAAAGGGACGGGGGCGTTCCTCATTTCCGGGCTCGTTCACCCCAGGCCCGCCCCGCGGTTCAGTCCGCGACGAAGCGCGAACCCCACCCCCCGGCGGTGTACTCGCGCTGCCGCCGGACGGCGTAGCGGCCCGGCGCGCAGCCGGAGGCACCATGCTCGGGATGCAGCAGGTAGGCGGGGGCCGACGCCTCGAAGACGCCGATCAGAAGACCGCCGGAATCCGACACCTGCTTCGTGAAGTTGCAGGTGCCGGGGTCGGCGACCAGGGTGTGCGGGTTGCCGCCCGCGACACCCCTGAGCAGTTCGATCCCCTCGGGCGGCACGTCGGTCCAGGTGACGTCCGGCCAGAACGAGAGGGACGCCGAGATCTCCGACGCGGGAATGACGATCAGGTCGCCCTGGGCCTGGAGCCCGTCGACGACGGGGACGCTCACCGACCGATCGAGATGATCGAGCACGGCGAGCCCGGTCTGCTGGGTAAGGGACGCGAGAGTCACGGTCATGGGCATCACCTCAGGTTCGGCGGACGAGTCGTGAGTACTGGTCGGCGGACAGCCCGTAGGTCCATCCCGCGGCGGCGACCGGATCCTCGAAGGCGCCCGGCACGGTCAGCCCGTACCGGCGGCGGCGGCCGTCGCGTTCGACGGAGCCGTTGACGGCGAGCAGCACCCGGGTCCCCTCTCGCAGGTCGTAGAGCCGCAACTCCGAACCGGGGTTGCCGGGGTCCGGCGCGGCCGCCAGCAGCCGCAGCCCGCCCCGGTCGATGTAGGCGGCCCAGCCGATGTTCTCGATCGCGCACCGCCGGACCTCGACGTTGGCCTCCCGGGCGATCCGGTCGACGCTCGGGTCCTCGACCGCCCACGACGGCACCCTCGTCCCATGCCAGGCGTGCACCTCCCAGCCGTCGGCGTACCGGAGCGCGGGACCGTCCGGGCGGTGCAGCCGCACCTGCCCCTCGTCGCCCCAGACCTCGGTGTGGATCTCCACCGGCCGTTCGGAGACGACGCAGACGTCCTCGCGCGGCCACCACCAGCCGGCGGACCGGGCCGGCGCCGCCCACAGGTCGATCAGGCGGTTCTGCTCGGGTGTGAAGACCACACCGGACGTCCGGCGGATCGCGTCATAGTGGGCGGCCCACGCGATGCACAGGGCCGCGTACCAGACGGAACCCCGCTCGGCCGCCTCGTGCACGGAGCGGAGCGCCATGCGGAGCGTGCTCCGCTCCGAGGCCATGATCGGCGATCGGACCAGTTGCCCCATCAGCCCGTCCAGCGGCCGGTGGCCGCGCATGACCCGGGCGTCGAGCCGGACGGACGACTCGCTGATCAGCCGGCGGAAACGCGCCGGCAGCGGCCAGTCGGCGAGACGCTCCATGGTCTCCGGCGCCCGTGGCCGGACGCCGGGCGGGACGGTCTCCAGGGCGGCCAGGGGTGAGGCGACCCAGTGGAATCGTGGTGGATCGAGCCCGATCAGCCGGTACAGCTCGGAGATCGCGGTCTCGGCGGCCGGACGGTCGGCGGGCACCGTGCGGAGCAGATGCCCGAGCCATTCGGCGCGGATGCCGGCAGCTTCGCGCTGCGCGAAGGCGCTCACCGGGCGGGGGCGGCGCCAGCCCTTCCATAGATCATGGAACCGGATGCTGGCAGATCGCGAGCGGGCCTGTCCACCTCTTTCCGCGCGGCTCTCACTTCCGGGCGTTGGCCGGGGCGAGGGCGGTGCGGCCGCGGATCAGGTCGGCGGCACGCTCGGCGATCGCGATGGTGGGGGCGTTGGTGTTGCCGCGGGGGACGGCAGGCATGACCGAGGCGTCCACTACACGAAGGCCCTCGACACCGCGGACCCGCAGTTCGGTGTCGCACACGGAGTCGTCCCCGCCCATCGCGCAGGTGCTCGTCGGGTGGAACAGCGTCGCGACCTCGCGGCGGACGAAGTCGGTGATGGCCTCGTCGGACTCGACCTGCTCGCCGGGCGCCCACTCACCGCCGACCAGGGACGCGAGGGGCCCGGACGCGGCGATCTCGCGGGCCTGCCGGACGCCCGCGACCAGGATGTCCAGGTCGGCCTTGTCGGCGAGGTAGGCCGGGTCGATCAGCGGCTTGGCGTACGGGCTGGCGGAGCGCAGGGTGAGGGAACCGCGCCCGGCGACCGCGATCGCGGCGACCAGGACCGACAGGAGCCGCTCGGACGACTCGGTGAGGCCCTGGTTCACGAACGGCGTGGGAAGGACGTGGTACTGCAGGTCGGGGGCGGGAAGGCCCTCCACCGTCCGGACGAAGCCCCCGGCTTCGGCGACGTTCGACGCGTAGGGGCCGCGCGCCAGAGCCTGGTACAGGGCGAAGGACCGCGCGTTCGCCAGCTCCCACAGGGGCTTGGTTCGGGGCGTCGCGAACATGACGTTCACGAACGGGTGGTCCTGGAGCCGCTGCCCGACCGGGGAGTCGACCAGGACGTCGATGCCGAGCGAACGCAGGTGGTCCGCCGGGCCGACGCCCGACAGCATCAGCAGCTGCGGGCTGTTCACCGCCCCGCCCGACAGGATGACCTCGGCTTCGGCACGGGCCGACATCGTCTCGCCGCGCGCGTCGTAGCGGACGCCGGTGGCCCGGCCGTCCTCGATCACGACGCGGGTGGCGAGGGCGTCGGTGACGACGGTGAGGTTCGGGCGGAACTCGATCGGGTGCAGGTAGCCGGCGGCGGCCGACCAGCGCCTGCCGCGCTTGTGGGTGACCTGGTAGAAGCCCACGCCGTCCTGGTCGGCGCCGTTGAAGTCGTGGTTCGCGGCGAGCCCGTAGGCCTTGGCCGACTGCACCCACGCCCGGCTCAGCGGATGCTTGTAGCGCAGGTCCTCGACGCGGAGGGGGCCGCCGACACCGTGGTAGGGGAGCTCGCCGCGCTGCTGGTCCTCGGCCCGGCGGAAGTAGGGCAGCATCTCCTCGTAGCCCCAGCCGTCGCAGCCGTAGGAGTCGCGCCAGGTGTCGTAGTCGTACCGGGCGCCGCGGATGTAGATCATCGCGTTGATGGACGAGCTGCCGCCGAGCGTCCGGCCCCGCGGCCAGTACACGCTGCGCCCGCCCGCGTGCTCCTGCGGGACGGTCGAGTAGTCCCAGTCGTAGGGACCCTTGATCAGGGTGGCCACGGCCGCCGGGATGTGGATCTCCGGGACGTCGTCGGGCGGGCCGGCCTCCAGCAGCAGGACCTTCACCGAGGGATCCTCGGTCAGCCGGGCGGCGAGAACGCAGCCCGCGCTGCCCGCTCCCACGATGATGTAGTCGTACACGGCGGCCTCCGAGGTCTTTCCGAAACCCTACCGAACGGGCTTCTGACGACGGCACGGCTAGGCTGCCCCCATGGCGAAGAACAGGGACAACCCCGTCGTGCTCTCCCGGATCTACACCCGTACGGGGGACGACGGCACCACCGCGCTCGGCGACGCGTCCCGGACGTCGAAGACCGATCCGCGTCTCGCCGCGTACGCCGACGTCGAGGAGGCCAACGCCGCGATCGGCGCGGCCCTCGCGCTCGGTTCCCTGCCCGAGGACCTCGTCACGCTGCTCACCCGCGTCCAGAACGACCTTTTCGACGTGGGCGCCGACCTGTGCGCGCCCGTCGTCCCCGACCCGGAGTATCCGCCGCTGCGCGTCGAGCCGTCCTACATCGAGCGGCTGGAGGAGGCCTGCGACGAGCACAACGCCGGCCTGCCGGCACTGCGCAGCTTCATCCTCCCCGGCGGCACGCCCGGCGGCGCGCTCCTGCACGTCGCCCGGACGGTGACGCGACGCGCCGAACGGTCGGCGTGGGCCGCGATCGAGGAGCACGGCAGCGCCGACGTCACGCCGGAGCGCGGGGTGAACCCGCTGACGGCCACGTACCTCAACCGGCTGTCCGACCTGCTGTTCATTCTCTGCCGCGTCGCGAACGCCGAGCACGGCGACGTCCTGTGGAAGCCCGGCGGGGAACGCTGAACGGCCGGCGGGAACCGGACCGGCGGGGTGGGGCTAACCCCACCCCCCGATGACCGGCTCCCCTCCTGGTGACGCCGCCGCGCCTGGAGCAGGCTTGGCATGAACGGGCGCACGGCGACAACGGGAGAGACCACGTGAGGACCCTGACAGTCACGACCGTCGCGGCGGCGGTGGCGGCGGCGCTGGCGGCGCTGGCCGGCTGCGGCAACGTGAGCGTCGGCCGGCACCAGGAGGACCGCTCCTACGCCGCCCCCGCCGCCGTCACCGCGTTGAAGATCAAGACGAACGGGAGCCGGGTCGAGGTCACCGCGTCCGACTCCCCCGGCATCACGGTCCGGGAACGGCTGCGCTGGTCCAACGACAAGAACAAGCCAGAGGCCCGGCACGTCACCGAGGGGGGCACCCTCACGCTGTCGTCCAAGTGCGCGAGACAGGTGATCGGGTTCGCCGCGTGCGGGGTCTCCTACCGCGTGCGGGTTCCGCGCGGCGTTCCCGTCGAGATCGACAACCGGGACGGCGCGATCGTCGCGTCCGGCCTGACCGGGGCGGTGAACCTGCACAGCGACAACGGCTCGGTCACCGCGAACGACCTGCGCGCCTCCACGGTGACGATCAGCTCCCTCGACGGCTCGGTGCGGGTCTCGGGCCGCGCCACCTCCGCGAACCTGCGCAGCGACAACGGCTCCATCGACGCCTCGGGCCTCACGGCCGACCTGCTGAAGGCGGGCTCCCGCGACGGGCGCATCGAGGTGGGCGGGCGCGTCGTCTTCGCCGACCTCGACACCGACAACGGCTCGATCGACGCCCGCGGGCTGACCGCCGACCGGATCACCGCCAAGACGCGGGACGGCGGCATCATGCTCAGCCTCGACGCGCCGCCCTCGAACGTCCAGGCGACGACGGACAACGGCTCGATCCGCCTTCTCCTGCCGTCCGGGGAGGGCTACGCCATCGACGCGTCCACCGACAACGGTGCCAAGCGGATCGACCCTGCCGTCCACCAGGACTCGCAGTCCAAGCGGCGCATCAAGCTCAGCACACGCGACGGCTCCATCGCGGTCGCGCCGAAATAGCGGTCGCGACGGACTTGAGCCACCCCGCCGTTTCCGGACGGTCATCCATGGTGCTCGCAGCCAGTAGCACGATGGAGACTCACCATGACCGACTCACCGGAAGGCCTCGCCGAAGATCTCGCCGACCTGCGCGCGGTCGTCGAGATCCACGGGCATGGTCTCGCCCGGCACGCAGAGGTCATCAAGGGGCTTCGCGACCGATTGGGCTCGACCGCTTCCGTCGACGCCGACGAGACCGCCGGCCGACCAGATGGCGAACGTCCGTTCGTACCCTCCTTCCTGCTGTATCTGGACGGCCCAGAGCACACCCTCGAACTTGAGTCCCTGGCCACGTGGGTCAACGTTCTGCTGGTCCCCGTCTACGTCAACGAGGTGAGCCCGCTCCGACCCTGGTGCACACGCTGGTGGGAACATCCCGAGGCACTCGCCCGCCTCCACGCGCTCTGGCTGGCCTGGCAATCGCTCACCGACTCACCGTCGTGCGGGCACACCGGTCCCAGCATCTGGCACCGCGATCATCTCGACCCCGCCCTCGCGCGCCTGCGCGCCCCCGATGGCCCCTTCGCGAGGTGCATGCTCGATCCCGAGCGCCCCGCCCACAACGCGAACCCCACTACCCCGGTCGAGGACTTCGGGTTCCCTTCGGCGTGACGCCGGCGGCTAGCGGAGCAGGTACAGGCCCTGCCAGAGCGGGTCGTAGGACGCGTCCCGGGTCGGGTCGAGACGGGCTCCGCCGTTGACGGCGACGGTCGTCCGGGCCAGGTGCTGGAGGACGTGCGCGACACCGTCGGCGTTGCCGTCGAGCAGCTTGAGGTTGACGTTCTTCAGCCGGTCGCACCTGGAGTGGTAGCACGGGTCGTACGCCTTGCCCGCCCTGCCGCCGAACGTCTTGGCCTCCGCGGCGGTCTTCAGCCCCTCGGCGCCGGTGTCGATCCCGCCGGACGGGATGCCCCGCTGAATGAACGGGCCGTAGTCGGACCGCCCGTTGAACGTGCTCTCCGTCACCGGCAGATGACGTCTCCTGAAGTACTCCCGGAACATCCTCTCGATCGCCCCCGAACCGGCGGGCGCCCTCGTGCCGGCGCGGGTCGAGTGGTCGCCGTCGTAGACGCCCCGGGTGCCGTTGGGCGAACCGAGCATGTCGAAGTTCAGGTTCAGGGCGATCTTCGCGCGCTCGGCGGCCGGCAGGCTCTTCACATAGTGCGCGGAGCCCCGCAGCCCCGCCTCTTCGGCGCCCCACCAGACGAAACGCACCCGGTTGCGAAGATCACCCTTGCCCAACGCCTTGATCTTGCCCGCGACGGCGAGGAGCGTCGCCGCGCCGGTGCCGTTGTCGTTGATCCCCGGCCCCGCGGGAACGCTGTCCAGATGCGCGCCGGCCAGCACCACGTTCCCGGCCCGCCCGCGCCCGGTGTCGGCGATGACGTTCGCCGACGACCTCTTCCCCTGCACCGTGCCGGTCTTCACGCGCAGCCTCAGGCCGCCCTTCTTCGCGGCCTTCACCAGCTCGGCGCCCACCGCGTGCGTGGGCCCGACGACCGGGATCGCGGACGGCCTCGTCACCGTCCCGTTCAGCGGCCCCTTCTCACCCGGCTTGTTGAAGATCACCGCGGCCCGGGCGCCGGCCGCCTTCGCCTTCGCCGCCTTCGTCGCGAACGAGCATTTCCCCCGCTGCATGAGCGCGATCGAGCCCTTGGCGAAGCCCTTGAAATCGCTCGTCTCGCAACCGCTCGTCCCCTCCCCCTTGGCCGGCACGTCCACCGCGACCACGGGCGCGGTCACATCGCCGGACCCCGAGTACTCAAGCGTGAGGAAGTCCTCCCCCCGCTTGTAGGACGCCTTGGACGGCGCCGTCCGCGCCAGCACCGCATGCGAGCGCTCACGCCAGTACGGGTAGGTGAACTTCTGCACCTTCGGCGTGAGACCGGCCTTCTTCACCTGCCCGACGACGTACTTCACGGAGACGTCGTAGCCCGCGGTCCCCGCCGCGCGGTTTCCGCCGTTGTAGTCGGCGATCTCCTGGAACGCCGCCAGGTGCGCCTTGATCTCCCTCAGCGTCACCAGCTTCGCGAGGTCGGGACGTGCGGGCGCGGCACCGGCCATGGGCAGGGCGGCCGGCAGGGCGAGGGCGGGCAGCGCCACGAGGGTGCCGGTGAGGAGCTTGCGCACGTGCACTCCTGCGGACGGAGTAGGGAGCGGACCAGCGCGATCCTCACTCCCCGTCCCGCGCGCCTCAAGCATTGGCGGCACGGCCACGCCAATTCGATACCGGCGCCTTACCCGCTCATTCCGGGCCCGCTCGTTCCAGGCCCGCTCATTCCGGCGGATGCAGATCCACGGGGAAGCCGGGCGGGGCCGCCTCCAGCCACGCGAGGAAGCCGGTGAGCGCCGCCGCGCCCATCGCCAGCTCCACGGTGACGTCGCCGCTCTTGACCTCGATGACGGTCACGTCCGGCAGCAGGCCGTCCGCCTCCCCCGGGTCCGGGGTGCGCCGGTTGGACACGACGAGGCCCCGGCGGTGAATCACCTGCCGGGGCCTTCTCCGGAAACCGAACACGCGGTGCCACTGCAGCACATCGCCCTTGTAGCGGCCGATGCCGAGCCGCCACACCCCGGGGGCTCCGCCCTCCTGGGACAGTTCACGCAGGCTGCACTCCACGGTGCCGCCGCCGCGCGTGAACAACCAGCGGCGCACCGACATGGACACGAACAGCAGCGCCGCCACGAGGACGAGCGCGGCGAGCACCCCGCCCGCGTCCAGTGCCAGGTGCTCGCCCAAATCCCCCGCCGTCCGTCGGCCTCTAGGCTTCGATGCCCGCCGCGCGCAGCCGCGCCCGGGCCCGCCGCTCCGGCGCCGCGTCCTCCGCGGCGCCCGTGAGCGCCGTGTCCAGCGCGCGTTTGGCGTCGTCCACGTCGATCTCGTCGCCCCGCTCGACCTGCTCCGCCAGCACCGACACCTCGTCGGCGGCGACGGAGAAGAACCCGCTGCCGACCGCCGCCAGGACCGGCTCGCCGCCGTCGGCGGGCTCGATCTTCACCACGCTGCCGTCCAGGAGGATGCCCAGCACCGGAGCGTGGCCCGGCAGGATGCCGAGCGAGCCCTCGATGGTCTGGGCGACCACCGTCCTGGCCTCGCCGGACCAGATCTCGCGCTCCGGCGAGACCAGCCCGACCTTCAGGGTTGCCACGTCTGTCTCCTCCGACTACTGGAGCGGTTCCGGCGGGGCCGCCCCCGGGCGCGACGCCCGGGGACGGCCCCGCCGGAGCGGACTACTTCTCCAGCTCCTTGGCCTTCTTCTCGACGTCCTCGATGCCACCGCACATGAAGAACGCCTGCTCGGGAAGGTGGTCGTACTTGCCCTCCGCGAGCGCCTTGAAGGACGCGACCGTCTCGTCCTTCGGCACCGTCACGCCCTCCTGGCCGGTGAACTGCTCGGCCACGTACATCGGGTGCGACAGGAAGCGCTCGATGCGCCGCGCCCGCTGGACGGTGACCTTGTCCTCTTCGGACAGCTCGTCGATGCCGAGGATCGCGATGATGTCCTGCAGCTCCTTGTACTTCTGCAGGATCCGGATCACTTCCTGGGCGACCTCGTAGTGCTCGTTGCCGAGGATCTGCGGGTCCATGATCCGCGAGGTCGAGTCGAGCGGGTCGACCGCCGGGAAGATGCCCTTCTCGGAGATGCTCCGCGCGAGCGTCGTGGTCGCGTCCAGGTGCGCGAACGTGGTGTGCGGCGCCGGGTCGGTGATGTCGTCGGCGGGCACGTAGATCGCCTGCATCGAGGTGATCGAGTGACCGCGCGTCGAGGTGATCCGCTCCTGGAGCACGCCCATCTCGTCGGCCAGCGTCGGCTGGTAGCCCACCGCGGACGGCATGCGCCCGAGCAGCGTGGAGACCTCCGAGCCGGCCTGCGTGAACCGGAAGATGTTGTCGATGAACAGCAGCACGTCCTGGCCCTGGACGTCGCGGAAGTACTCCGCCATCGTCAGCGCGGACAGCGCCACCCGCAGCCGGGTGCCCGGCGGCTCGTCCATCTGGCCGAACACCATCGCGGTGTCCTTGAGGACGTCCGCCTCGGCCATCTCCACCCAGAGGTCGTTGCCCTCACGGGTGCGCTCGCCGACGCCGGCGAACACCGAGGTGCCGCCGAAGTTGCGGGCGACACGGCGGATCATCTCCTGGATGAGGACGGTCTTGCCCACACCCGCGCCGCCGAACAGGCCGATCTTGCCGCCCTGGACGTACGGGCACAGCAGGTCGATGACCTTGATGCCGGTCTCCAGCATCTCGGTCTTGGACTCCAGCTGGTCGAACGCCGGGGCGCTGCGGTGGATGCCCCAGCGCTCGTTGACCTCCAGCGAGGCGGTCGGGACGTCCAGCGCGTCACCGAGGGCGTTCCACACGTGGCCCTTGGTGATGTCGCCGACCGGCACCGCGATCGACTCGCCGGAGTCGGTCACCGGGGCGCCGCGGACCAGGCCGTCCGTCGGCTGCATGGAGATCGCCCTGATCATGTTGTCGCCGAGGTGCTGGGCGACCTCGAACGTCAGGGTCTTCTCCTCGCCGCCCAGGGTGACCTGCGCGTTGAGGGCGTTGTAGATGTCCGGGATGGCGTCGGCGGGGAACTCCACGTCGACGACCGGGCCGATGACACGCGCGACGCGCCCGGTGGCGGTCGCCGTCTCTACCTGAGCAGTCATTATCACTCCCCGCCAGACTCGGCGAGCGCGTCAGCGCCACCGACGATCTCGCTGATTTCCTGGGTGATCGCGGCCTGCCGCGCCTGGTTCATCTGGCGCGTGTAGACCCCGATCAGTTCGTTGGCATTGTCGGTCGCCGACTTCATGGCCCGCCTGACCGACGCCTGGAACGACGCGGCCGACTGCAGCAGCATGTGGAAGATGCGGCTCTCGATGTAGTTCGGCAGGAGCAGGTCGAGCGCGGCCTGCGCGGACGGCTCGAACTCGTACGCCGGCGGGACCGCGGAGCTCTCGGTCTCCTCGATCTCCAGCGGCACCAGCCGGGTGACCCGGACGGTCTGGGTCAGCATCGAGACGAACTCGGTGTAGACCACGTGGATCTCACCGACCCCGCCCTCGGCGTCGGTCTTGAGGAAGTCCTCGGTGAGCCGCCGCCCGACGCGTTCCGCGCTCGCGAAGTCGGGACGGTCGCTGAACCCGTTCCAGGTCTCCGCGACGTCCCGGTCCCGGAACCGGTACCAGGTGATGCCCTTGTTGCCGATGACGTACGGGACGGGCTCGCGGCCTTGCTCCCGCAGCGCCGTGATCAGCGACTCGGCCTCGCGGATGACGTTGGCGTTGTAGGCGCCGCAGAACCCGCGATCACTCGTGACGATCAGGACGGCGCTGCGGTTGTCGGCCGGCTGCTCGGCGAGCAGCGGATGGTCGATCCCGACGTTGTGGCTCACCAGCGCGGTCAGAGCCTGCGTGATCTGGTCGGCGTACGGCTTGGAGGCCGCCACCGCCTGCTGGGCCTTGACGATCCGCGACGTGGCGATCATCTCCTGGGCACGCGTGATCTTGGCGGTCGACTTGACCGTCTTGATCTGCTGCCGGAGTTGACGAAGCTGTGCGGCCATGGCCGTCAGCCCTTCTTGACGCGGGTGATCGTCTCCTGCTTGACGTCCTCGTCCTCGATCGCCTCGACGGGCTCCTCGGCCAGCAGCTCGCCCTCGCTGGTCTGGAAGCCCTTCTTGAACTCCGTGATGGCGTTCTTGAGGCTGGTGAGGCCGTCGTCGGAGAGCTTGCCGGTCTCGCGGATCGAGGTCAGCAGGCCGCTCTCCTCGCGCTCGACGTAGTCGAGGAACTCGCGCTCGAAGCGGCGGATGTCGGCCACCGGCACCTCGTCCAGCTCGCCGGAGGTGCCCGCCCACACGGACACGACCTCCTGCTCGACCGGGAACGGGCTGCCCTGCGGCTGCTTCAGCAGCTCGACCAGGCGGGCGCCGCGCTCCAGCTGCGCGCGGGACGCGGCGTCCAGGTCGGACGCGAACGCGGCGAACGCCTCCAGGTCGCGGAACTGCGACAGCGCGAGACGCAGGGTGCCGGCGACCGTCTTCATCGCCTTGATCTGCGCGTCGCCGCCGACCCGGGACACCGAGATGCCGACGTTGATCGCCGGCCGGACGCCCTGGTTGAACAGGTCCGTCTCCAGGAAGCACTGCCCGTCGGTGATGGAGATGACGTTCGTCGGGATGTACGCCGACACGTCGTTGCCCTTGGTCTCGATGATCGGCAGACCCGTCATCGAGCCGGCGCCCATGTCGTCCGACAGCTTCGCGCAGCGCTCCAGCAGCCGCGAGTGCAGGTAGAAGACGTCGCCGGGGTAGGCCTCACGGCCCGGCGGGCGGCGCAGCAGCAGCGACACCGCGCGGTAGGCCTCGGCCTGCTTCGACAGGTCGTCGAAGATGATCAGGACGTGCTTGCCCTGGTACATCCAGTGCTGGCCGATCGCGGACCCGGTGTAGGGCGCGATGTACTTGTAGCCCGCCGGCTCGGACGCGGGGGCCGCCACGATCGTGGTGTACTCCAGCGCGCCGGCCTCCTCCAGGGAGCGGCGCACGTTGGCGATCGTGGAGCCCTTCTGGCCGATCGCGACGTAGATGCAGCGGACCTGCTTCTTCTCGTCGCCGGACTCCCAGTTCTCCCTCTGGTTGATGATGGTGTCCACGGCGACGGTCGTCTTGCCCGTCTGCCGGTCACCGATGATCAGCTGCCGCTGGCCGCGGCCGATCGGCGTCATCGCGTCGATGGCCTTGATGCCGGTCTGCAGCGGCTCGCTCACCGACTGCCGCTGCACGACCGTCGGGGCCTGCAGTTCGAGCGCGCGGCGCTCGGTCGTCTCGATCGCGCCCTTGCCGTCCAGCGGGTTGCCCAGCGCGTCCACGACGCGGCCGAGGAAGGCGTCTCCGACCGGCACCGACAGGACCTCGCCGGTGCGGCGGACCTTCTGGCCCTCCTCGATCTTGCTGAAGTCACCCAGGACAACGGCGCCGATCTCACGCACGTCCAGGTTCAGAGCCAGGCCACGGGTACCGTCCTCGAACTCAAGGAGTTCGTTCGCCATCGCGGAGGGCAGGCCCTCGACGTGGGCGATACCGTCGCCGGAATCGACGACGGTGCCGACCTCTTCGCGCGCGGCGGCCTCGGGCTCGTACGACTGGACGAAGCGCTCCAGCGCGTTCCGGATCTCGTCCGGACGGATCGTCAGCTCCGCCATGATTCCTTCCTTGCTCCCTTTGGGGTCAGCTCTGCCGGCGTCAGCCGGTGCCGAGCCGCCGGCGGACGTCGTCCAGCCGTCCGGCGATCGTGCCGTCGATGATCTCGTCCCCGATCTCGATCGACAGTCCGCCGATCGCCGTGGGGTCGAGCTCGATGTTCAGGTGTACTTCGTGCCCGTAGGCGGCGGCGAGCACCGCGGCGAGCCTCGTCCGCTGCGCCGCCGACAGCTCGGCGGGCGTCCGGACGAGGGCGACGAGCCGCTGCCGGCGCTGGGCGACGAGCTTGCCGTACTCGGCGAGCCCACCCTCCAGGCTACGTCCTCGCGGGCGCAGCACCAGTTCGGTGACCAGCGTCAGCGTGGCCGGAGTGACCTTGCCCTCCAGCAGCGCGTTCACCACGCCGAGCTTGCGGTCGTCCGGCAGCCCCGGACCGGCGAGGGCGCCGCGCAGCGCGGCCTCCCCCTCGACGACCCGGGAGAACCGGAACAGCTCGTCCTCCAGGTCGTCGATCCGGCCGTCGGCCTCGGCGCGGGCGGACTCGGCGGTGACCGCGAGGGTCTCCACCGCGTCCGACAGCTCCGACGGCTTCGACCAGCGCAGCCGGACGACGTCGGCGACCAGCCCGAGAGCGGCCGGCGACACCTTGCCCTCCAGCAGGATCTGGACGAGCTGCGCCTTGTCGGCACCGTCCCGCGCCGGGTCGGAGACCGCCCGCCGCAGGCCGTGCTCGCGGTCGATCAGGTGCAGCACCGCGAACAGGTCGGCGCCGAGCCGGGCCAGGTCGGCGGAGGGAATGACGGCCTCCAGCCGTTCCCTGGCCTCGGCCAGCGACGCCCTGCTCACCGCTCCCGTGATGGTCATGATGTGATCTGCTCCTGGGTCCGAGCGCGTTCCTCGAGCTCCTCAAGGAACCGGTCGACGACCCGGCTCTGCCGCGCACTGTCCTCCAGGGACTCGCCCACGACGCGTCCGGCCAGCTCGACCGACATGGCGCCGATCTCGGCCCGCAGCGACTGCAGCGCCTGCTGCCGCTCCGCCTCGATCTGCGCCTTGGCGTTCTCGACGATGCGGCGCGCCTCGGCCTGGGCCTGTTCCTTGGCCTGGGCGATGATCTGCGCGCCCTGCTCCTCGGCCTTGCGCCGCTCGTTGGACGCCTCGACCGCGGCCGCCTTCTGCTGCGCCTTGTACTGGTCCAGGACCTGCTGGGCTTCCTTCTGCGCCTCCTCGGCCCGCACCAGCCCGCCCTCGATCGCCTCGGTGCGCTCCTCCAGCGTCTTCTGCAGCCGCGGGACGAGGATCTTGCCGAGGACGATCAGGACGACGGCGAACGAGAAGATGCCGACGACCAGCTCGTACGGGTGCGGGACGAGAGGGTTGTTCTCCTCCGCCGCAAGGACGGAAGCTGCTCTGATCATGTCTGCAGCCCTTCCTCAGATGAGACCCTGGTCAGATGCCCTGGAAGATGAAGGGCGCGACCAGGCCGATCAGGGCGAGCGCCTCGGTGAGGACGAAGCCCAGCAGCATGTTGGTGCGGATCACGCCGGTCAGCTCGGGCTGGCGGGCGATGGCGTTCACGCCCTGGCCGAAGATGATGCCGATGCCGATACCCGGGCCGATGGCCGCGAGACCGTAACCGATCGAGGTGACGTTGCCTTCGACGGCGGCGAGAACTTCTCCCGTCATGGGTTCATTCCTTTTCTGTCGGCCGGCGGAGTCTCCGCCGGTCTTGGCTGACGATGTTTCCGGTCGGGGCGCGGTGCCGAGGGGGCGCTGCACCCCTGGGGCTCAGTGCTCGGCTTCCAGGCCGCTCTGGATGTACATCGCGGCGAGCATTGCGAACAGGAACGCCTGCAGGAACTGGATCAGCAATTCGAGCGCGGTCAGGACGATCGTGACGAGCACGCCCACGATGCCCACGCCGAAGCCGGCGACCGTCGGCTTCTCGAACAGGAACCAGAACCCGACGAGGCTGAAGAACGCCAGGATCGTGTGGCCGGCGAACATGTTGGCGAAGAGCCGGACAGCGTGGGTGAAGGGCGCCAGGATGAAGGTCGACAGGTACTCGATCGGCACCAGCAGGAAGTAGACCGGCAGCGGCAGACCGCTGGGGATCATGTTCGTGAAGTACTTGAGCCCCTGGTTCTTGAGGCCGAGGTACACCTTGACGATGTAGACGAAGACCGCCAGGACGATCGGGAAGGCGATGTGCGAGGCGATCGGGAACTGGATGATCGGGACGACCGCGAAGATGTTCCAGAACCAGATCAGGAAGAACAGCGACATCAGCATCGGCATCCACCGGTCGGTGTTCTTGCCGAGGAACGGGCGGGCGATCTCGTCCCGCACGAACATGTAGCCGATCTCGCCGACGTTCTGCATGCCCTTCGGCACGAGCTTCGGCTTGGCGAAGGCGCTCCAGAACAGGCCGCAGACCACCAGCGTGCCGACGACCGAGAACACGACCGGCTTGGTGAGCCACTCGGGCCCGCCGGCGAACAGGGGCGGGAAGTCGAACAGCTCCGGGCCCGGGGCTTCGAACTCATCTCCCCCGGAGGCGAGGACCGTCAGCGCGTTCACGCGGCGTTCCCTTCATCAATGTGTTGATGTTTCACGAAGGCTTCCTCGGCGGCGGGGCCGCTCAGGAGGAGTGGCGACCGTACTTCACGTAGACCAGGTAGACGGCGAGCCCGACTCCGATGACCAGGCCGACGGGGATCAGCCAGGTCTGGTGCGTCCATTCGGACAGCAGCCACCCGATCCCGCCCCAGATGATCATCCCTGAAAGGAGGTAGCTGGGCACGGACCAGGCGACGTCGGCGAATTCGCGTTGGCCGTCCTCCGGCCGACGTTTCTGCTCGCTCATCGCGCTCCGGACGATAGCAGGCCATCCATGCGGTGGTCATATTGGAGTAGTCCGTTGGTGCCGGCACCGTCCGCGGGCGCTTCATCACGGACTCCGGTCCAGCACGTTCTCGGTCTCGTCAATGTAGGGCCTCCGCTGCATGACAACGCGGAACTCGGCGCCGATCCAGAGCAGCGCGAGCCCGATGACCGTCCAGCCGAAGACCCTCGTGTTCCAGATCGAGACCTCGTCCATGGCCGTGACCAGCACCATCACCGCGAGGATCTTCACCATGTAGCTCGCGAGGGCGGCCAGCATCATGGTCTGCGCGGAGTACTTGGCGGCCCATGAGACCACCAGCGCGCTGACGGAGAAGAAGGCGATCACCACGACGGACGCCAGTGCCGCCGCGAGGGCGCCCTTGGCGCCGGCGGCCAGCAGGCCGATCAGTACGGCGCCCACCCCGACCACCGAGGTCGGGATCGCGGCGCCGCGGAGCATCCGGGCGTCGGAGGTATGCATGAGGGCTCCGGCTGGTCACGTTAAGTGTTCGTCTGTTGTTCGTGAAAGGTATCACAAGCGTCCGGAATGTCCACAATTACCCTAGAGGTAATGCCCCGCCGAGCCCGCGGACCGGCCCGGAGCGACGCTCGCACCACGGACTTTAGCCCAGGTCAGCCCGTGCGCCGGTGGGAAAGCGGGGGACGCGCCGCCCGGCCTGGACACCGCCCGGCGGACACTCCCCGTGACACCCTCGGGACGTCAAACCCTCTCCCATCGGCCACGCGGACGCAAGACCGTCCCGGAGGTTCAGACGTGCATCGGGGGGCGGTCGGCGGGCTGGTCGCCGGAACCCGGGGCGTCCGGGCCGGGGGACTTGCGGCGGCTGGGGATGCGGAACATCAGCAGGACACCGGCGATCGCCACCAGCAGGGTGACGCCGAGGGTGATCCACGCGGCGTCGAACTTCGCGAGGCCGACCAGCCCGGAGGCCAGCAGCCCCACCCAGAAGTACATGATCAGGACGGCGCGGCGGGTGGAGTGCCCGAGCTGCAGCAGCCGGTGGTGCAGGTGCTGCTTGTCCGGGGAGAACGGCGACCGGCCCTGGCTGGTGCGCCGCCACACCGCGAGCAGCATGTCCATGAACGGGACCGCCGCGACCGCCGGGATCAGCAGCAGCGGGACGAAGAACGGGAACAGCCCGTTGGCGAGGACGGCCGGGTTGAACTGGCCCGTCAGCATGATCGTGGAGGCGCTGAGCAGCAGCCCGATCAGCATCGAGCCGGTGTCGCCCATGAAGATCTTGGCCGGGCTGAAGTTGTGCGGCAGGAAGCCCGCGCACATCCCGAACAGGATCGCGGCGATGAGGGTCGCGGCGGTCAGCGTGGTGAGCCCGTTCGACTTCGACAGCAGGTAGGCGTAGGAGAACAGCGCCAGCGCGGCGATCCCGACGACGCCCGCGGCGAGGCCGTCCAGCCCGTCGATGAAGTTGACCGCGTTGATCGTCGCGACGACCACGAACACCGTGAGCGGCACCCCGTAGGCGGGCGGCAGCGAGAACGGCTCGCCCGTCGGCAGCGGGATGGAGTAGATCTGGATCCCCTGCATGATGAAGATCCCGCCCGCCGCGACCTGCCCGGCGAACTTGGTGAGCGCGTCCACTTCCCAGCGGTCGTCGGCGATCCCGATCAGCACGATCAGCCCGCCCGACAGCAGCAGCGCCTTGCTGACGCTGACCCCGCCGTCCCCGATGACCTTGCGCATCTCCGGCAGCCCGGTCGCCACCACCAGCGCCGCGATCATCCCGCCGAACATCGCGAGGCCGCCCAGCCGGGGCGTCGGGATGACGTGCACGTCGCGGTCGCGCGGCACGGCCTGCGCGCCGAACCAGACGGCGAACCTGCGCACCGAGGGAGTCAGCAGATAGGTGACGAGAGCGGCGACGAGGATCGTGAGCAGGTATTCCCGCACTCCCCTGCGCCTCCCTTCGCCGGTCGCCAGTGCCTACGTGCCCCGTCCGGGCGGGGGTTCACCTCCGCCCCCACCTTGGTAGACGGCCCGCCGGGACGATCTGTTCACGTCGCGACCGACCAACTGTAGACCCACCGGGCGACCGTTCGCCGCCGATCGGCCGGCCCGCGTCCCGTGCGCGCACATGATCCCGGCCCCGACGATCATGAGCGCGAGGCCGGCCAGGCACCGGTCGCCCAGCGAGAACGCCCACGGGCCGCGCGCCGCGATGTCGTCCCCCGCGTCCGAGACGACGAGCAGCAACCCGGCCGCGACGAGGCCGGCCCCGGCCCGCCGCTCCGGCGGCGGCCGCAGGGCGAGCAGCGGGACGGCGCCGAGCGCGAGGGCGAGCACGGCGGTGCCCGGCCAGCCGCCCGTCCAGCGCGGCGGGACGTACCGCGGCGGCTGGACGGCGATCGCGTGCTTGGGGAGGCGGGCCCGGATCGTCATCCCCTCGTGCGGGGCGAGCCCGTTCTGGACGAAGTCGATGGCGTAGGGCCCGTCGCGGTCGCGCAGGCAGCGCGTCGTCGCGCCGGGCGCGCCCGCCCGGCAGCTCGCGTGCCGCAGCGGGACCGGCGCCTGCACCCGGACCGCCGCGTTCCCGATCGGGACGTTCCAGCTCGTCCCGATCGCGTCCCAGACCAGGTCGTCGTGGTCGGCGCGCGGGGTGAACGCCCTGCCCACCTCGTACTCGATCACGTACGCCTGGCGTCCGCGGACCTCGCGGCGCCGGTCGCCGACGCTGATCCGCACGTCGTGCAGGAAACGGGTGGTCCGCACCCGGGCGGGGGCGCCGGTGGACGAGCTGCTGCTCACGTTCCGCACGTCGTAGAGCCGGTCGCCGCGGCGGAACGGCACGCGCCGCACGATCCCGTGCTCGCCGGTCTCGTCGAAGTCGTAGGTGATCGTCTCCCGGACGTACAGCACGCCGTCGACGCCGATGGTGAGGACGACGTCGTAGGCCGGGATGCTCTCGCCGCGGTAGGCGAGCCCGGGCGGCCGTCCGGCGCCGGAGACCCCCGGGGCAGGCTCGGCGCCCGCCGGCCGGGCGAGCAGCCCGAGCACGGCGGTCAGCAGCAGCACGCCCGCGGCGATCGCGGGCCCCCGGACACGGCCACGCACGTCAGGCATGCTTCCACCGTTGCCGCCCTCGTGTCGGCGTAACGAGGTCGATACACCCGCCGGGCCAGGCACCTCCACCCCCACTGGAACCCCCGCGGGCGGGGCGGATCGGGGGCTCAGGCGTCCTTGTCCTCAGGGTCCGGGGCGTCCTTGGCCAGGGACGGCTTTTCCGAGGGCTCAGTGGGCGTGTCGGAGGTTTCCGACGGCTCCGCCTTGGTGAGGGAGGGCTTGGTCTCGTCGGCGGCGGACGGGGCGTCTGCGGCCTCTTCCGGCTCCTCCGGTTCGTCCTCGTCGGTCAGCAGGACGCCCACCACGGAGCGGATCTTGTCCTCGGGGATGGCGCCGACGCGGAGAAGGCGCGGGATCGAGCCGGTCAGGTCGACGATCGTCGACGGGTCGGCGTGACCGGACGCGCCGCCGTCCAGGTAGACCGACACGGAGTCGCCGAGCATCTTCTCGGCCTCCTCCGCGCTCCTGGCGGCGGGCCGGCCGCTGAGGTTCGCGCTGCTGACGGCGAGGGGGCCCGTCTCCTTCAGGAGCTCCACGGCCAGTTCGTGCATCGGCATGCGGACGGCGACGGTGCCCTTGGTCTCGCCGAGGTCCCACATGAGGTTGGGGTTGGCGCGGCACACGAGGGTCAGCGCGCCCGGCCAGAACTCGTCGATGAGGTCCTGCCCGTAGGTGCCGAGGTCCTCCACCAGAGCCGTCGCGGCCCGGACCGAGCCGACCAGCACCGGCGGCGGCATCTCCCGGCCGCGGCCCTTGGCGTCCAGGAGCGCGGTCACCGCGGGCGGCGTGAACGCGTCCGCGCCGACGCCGTACACCGTGTCGGTCGGCAGGACGATCAGCTCGCCGCGCCGGACGGCGGAGACGGCCTCGGCGATCCCGCGCGTGCGCTCCATCGGCTCAGAGCAGTCATAACGTCGGCTCACGGTCGCCCGTCTTCCCATCTGCGCAGCGCTCGTCCCTCCATGGCATCGCCCAGGATAGCGGGGCGTCCGGGCGGCTAGTCGGCGGCCAGGCGGGCGGTCACGAAACGGTCGCGGTTGGTGAGGTCGCGGCGGTTGCGGACGTCCCGCCAGCCGTTCTCCTCCGCGAAGACCCAGTAGACGCCGTTGCCCTGCAGGTCGCTGTGCTCGACGGCCGCGTAGCCGCCTGGACGCAGCAGCCGGCGGGCGGTGCGCTCGACCACGCGGATCGCGTCCAGGCCGTCGTCGCCGCCGCCCCACAGCGCGTCGGCGGGGTCGTGGTCGCGCACGTCGCGCGGGACGTACTCCCACTCGCTCATGGGGATGTACGGGGGGTTGCTGACGACGAGGTCGACGGTGCCGTCCAACTCGGAGAGGGTGGTGCCGAAGTCGCCCAGGTGCAGTCGGACGCGGCCCCGCTCGTCCAGTTCCTCGACGTTGCGGGTCGCGTGCACGAACGCGGTCGGATCCTTCTCGACGGCGTGGACCCGGGCGCGCGGCGCCTCCAGCGCGATCGACAGCGCGATCGCGGCCGAGCCGGTGCCGAGGTCGACGACGAGGGGGTCGCGGACGTCCATGTCGCGCAGCGTCTCCAGCGCCCAGCCGGCCATCACCTCGGTCTCCGGCCGCGGGACGAACACGCCGGGCCCGACCTTCAGCTCCAGATAGCGGAAGAAAGCGCGGCCGGTGATGTGCTGCAGCGGCTCCCCCGCCTCGCGGCGCGCGACGAACTCCCAGAACCGGGCGTCGAACGCGCTGTCGGGGACGCCGTGCAGTTCCGAGCGCCGCACCCGGTGCACGGCCGCCGCGAGCTCCTCGGCGTCGGCGCGGGGGGAGGCGGCGCCCGCGTCGGCGAGCCTGGCGGTGGCCCTGGCGATCTCGTCGAGCAGCAGGTTCATGATCCTATCTTTCGAGGAGGGACGACCCCCCACGCCCCCCGATTCGCTGCGCTCATGACTTTTGGGCTTCGGCCAGGCGGCGTTCCATGTCGGCGTCGACGAGCGCCTGCGTGACGTTGTGGAGGTCGCCGTCCAGCACCTGGTCGAGGTTGTACGCCTTGTAGCCGACCCGGTGGTCGGAGATCCGGTTCTCCGGATAGTTGTAGGTGCGCACCCGCTCGGACCGGTCGACCGTCCTGACCTGGCTCTTGCGCTCGGCGGCCGCGGCGGCGTCGGCCTCCTCCTGCGCCATCGCCAGCAGCCGGGACCGCAGGATGCGCAGCGCCTGCTCCTTGTTCTGGAGCTGGCTCTTCTCGTTCTGGCAGGAGACGACGACGCCGGTCGGCAGGTGCGTGATGCGGACCGCGGAGTCGGTCGTGTTGACGCTCTGCCCGCCCGGCCCTGACGAGCGGTACACGTCGATGCGCAGGTCGTTCTGGTCGATCTGGACGTCGACGTCCTCGGCCTCGGGCGTCACGAGGACGCCGACCGCGCTGGTGTGGATGCGCCCCTGCGACTCGGTCGCGGGCACGCGCTGCACCCGGTGGACTCCGCCCTCGAACTTCAGCCGCGTCCAGACCCCCTCCTCGGAGGCGCCCTTCGCCTTCACGGCGACGGTGACGTCCTTGTACCCGCCGAGGTCGGACGGGTGCGAGTCGAGGATCTCGGTCTTCCAGCCGACGCGTTCGGCGTACCGCAGGTACATGCGCAGCAGGTCGCCGGCGAACAGCGCCGACTCCTCACCGCCCTCGCCGGCCTTCACCTCGAGGATGACGTCCTTGGCGTCGTTCGGGTCGCGCGGGACGAGCAGGTGCCGCAGCCGCTCTTCGAGCTCGCCGCGGCGGGTCTCCAGCTCCTCGGCCTCGGCGGCGAACGCCGCGTCCTCCCCGGCGAGTTCGCGGGCCGTGCCGAGGTCGTCCTCGGTCGAGGACAGCTCACGGTGCGTCTCGACGATCGGCCGCAGCTCCGCGTAGCGCTTGCCGAGCTTGCGCGCCAGGTTCTGGTCGGCATGGACCGACGGGTCGGCGAGCCGTTCCTCGATGCCCGCGTATTCGCTGATCAGATCGTCGAGATTCACGCTGTGTCCTGGCCGTTCTCTGTGCGGCCCCCGGCGACCCCACCGGTTCCCGCGCGGCGGCGGCCGCCTCCGGGTGCCGACTTCGGAAGGCCCGGGGACCTGGTGCGTCCCCGGGCCGTCCCTGGCATGTGTGCGGCGGTCGTCCTACTTGCCGGCCTTCTTCTTGCCGAAGCGCTGCTCGAAGCGCGCAACCCGGCCACCGGTGTCGAGGATCTTCTGCTTGCCCGTGTAGAACGGGTGGCAGTTTGAGCACACGTCCGCGTGGATCACGCCGTTCTCGGCGGTGCTGCGGGTCTCGAACGTGTTGCCGCACGTGCACGTCACGGTCGTGACGACGTAGTTCGGGTGGATGTCGGGCTTCATGAGTTCTCCTCGCCTCAGGCGGTCGCCGGGCGCCCCCGTGCTCGCATGGCGGAGCCATGGGAGATCTGGGAGGCGTGAACCGGTACCGCAGCGGTTGCACACCAAGTGTGCCAGATACCCGAACGTGGCGAGGTCACCGGGCATTCCCGATCTCGGACGGGCGTCCCCGGTCAGCCGGCCGCGCGGCCGAGATACGCCAGCACGGCCATGACGCGGCGGTGCCCGCCCTGGGCCGGCTGCAGATCCAGCTTCATGAAGATGTTCGAGATGTGCTTCTCCACCGCGCCCTCGGTGACGACGAGGTCCGCGGCGATGGCGCCGTTCGACCTGCCCTGCGCCATCAGCCCGAGCACCTCGCGTTCCCGCGGGGTCAGCGCCTCCAGCGGGTCACCGGTGCGGCGCCGGCCGAGCAGCTGGCCGATCACCTCCGGGTCGATGACGGTCCCGCCGGCGGCGATCCGGCGGACCGCGTCGATGAAGTCGGCGATGTCCGACACCCGCTCCTTCAGCAGGTAGCCGACGCCCTCCGCGCCGCCGCCGATCAGGTCCGTCGCGTACCGCTCCTCCACGTACTGGGACAGGACGAGGATCGGCGTGCCCGGCCGCCGCTCCCTGACCGCGAGGGCCGCGCGCAGCCCCTCGTCGGTGAACGACGGCGGCATCCGGACGTCCACGATGGCGAGGTCGGGGGCGTGCTCGTCGACGATGCCGAGCAGCCCGGGCCCGTCCCCGACGGTCGCCACCGTCTCGATCCCCGCGTCGTCGAGCAGCCGGACGAGCCCTTCGCGCAACAGCACCGAATCCTCGGCGATCACAACCCGCATCCGCCCATTATCCGGGGCGCGGCGGCGGACCGGGCGGTGATCGCCGCGACCGGCCCGGGCCGCGCCCGGGCCGGTTTCACCAACTGCAGGGTCACCAGCTGCAGGGCAGGTCCGCGCGGATGATCGTGGGGCCGCCGGGCGGGCTGTCCACGATGAGCATGCCGTCGATGGTCGCCGCCCGGTCCGCCAGCCCGGCCAGCCCGCCGTCCGGCCGCGCCTCCGCGCCGCCCATCCCGTCGTCGATCACCTCGACGACCACCCAGCGGTCCTCCCGGACGACGCGGACGGACGCGCGGGTCGCGCGGGCGTACTTCGCGATGTTCGCCAGCGACTCGGCGACGATGAAGTAGGCGATGCTCTCGACCGCCGCCGGCGGACGCTCCGGCAGGTCGACGTCCACCTCGACGGGGACGGGGGCGCGCCCGGCGAGCCCGGACAGCGCCGGGTCCAGGCCGCGGTCGGTGAGGATCGCCGGGTAGATCCCGCGGGCCAGGTCCCGCAGCTCGGAGATCGCCTCCTTGGTGCCCGAGTGGGCCTGCTCGATGAGCGCCCGCGCGCCCTCGGGGTCGTCGTCCAGCTTGGCGCGGGCGCGGCCGATGTCCATCGCCACCGCCAGCAGCCGCTGCTGGGCCCCGTCGTGCAGGTCGCGCTCGATGCGGCGACGTTCGAACTCGGCCGCGTCCACCCCCCGGGCGCGGCTGGCCTGCAGGTGCTCGGTCCGCTTGCGCAGCTCGGCGTTCTCGGCCTGCGAGGGGCTCGTGCCGAGCATCAGCACGGCCCACGCGGCGTGCCCGATCGCCATGACCCGCGTCACGTACATCGCCACGACGAGGAACGCCAGGCCCACGACCGATACCGGCAGCGCCTCCACCGGGTTGCCCGCCCAGTACGAGACGTAGCCGAAGTTGATCTCGGTGCCGCCGTCCGCCGCCACCAGCACCGGCAGGAACAGCAGCACGCCCGTCCCGGCCCAGGCCGCCACCGACACGACGAACTCCACCAGCGTGACAGGGAACAGCACCGCGAGGTAGAGGAGGTCCTTCCAGGTCGCCGGGTCGGCGGCCATCCGCCTCAGCCTGACCAGCGGATTGCGGCCCTCGGGCGGCCGCCGGTACGGGTTCGGGATCCGGACGCCGAACGCGGCCCGCACGAACTGCCGCTCCAGCATCGCGCCGAACCGCCACGCGATCATCATCAGCATCAGCAGCGGGAGCCCGACCCAGAGGATCAGCAGCGCGACCGACAGCGTCAGCCCGATGGTGAGGGTGACGAGCCAGCCGATCCCGAACGCCAGGCTGACGCCCAGGTACAGCGCCGAACGCCAGGTCAGCGACGACTTCGCCATCGCGAGCGGATGCCAGGATCCGGTCATGACGGACGGCCCGTCCGCGCCGGTCCGCGTCGCCGTGGCCCATCGGGCCGCAGCCCACTGGACGGCGGCGCCGCCCATGGCGCCGGGGTCTCTGCTCAGCTCGCCCACGTCGTCCCTCCGTGCCCGTTCCAACCTACGGTCCAAGCGTGCCGGGCGGCAGGCCGGGCGACCATGACGTCCGCCGCCGGTTCGGGGGTGGGGCTAACCCCACCCTCCCGGGGCGGGGACGGCGACGCCCCCGCCCGGACCTCCGGACGGGGGCGTGCGCAGACGATCAGCGATCGTCGGAGACGGTGGTCTTCTGCACCTGGAGCAGGAACTCGGCGTTGGACTTCGTCTCCTTCATCTTCTCGATGAGGAGTTCCAGCGCCTGCTGCGTCTCCAGCGCGTGCAGCACCCGGCGCAGCTGCCAGACGACCCGCAGCTCCTCGGGGGCCATGAGGATCTCCTCCTTGCGGGTGGAGGACTGGTCGACGTCCACCGCCGGGAAGATCCGCTTGTCGGCCAGGCTCCGGTTGAGCTTCAGCTCCATGTTGCCGGTGCCCTTGAACTCCTCGAAGATGACCTCGTCCATGCGGGACCCGGTCTCCACCAGCGCGGTGGCGAGGATCGTCAGCGAGCCGCCGTTCTCGATGTTGCGGGCGGCGCCGAAGAACCGCTTCGGCGGGTACAGCGCGGTCGAGTCGACACCACCGGACAGGATGCGGCCGGACGCGGGCGCCGCCAGGTTGTAGGCGCGGCCCAGACGGGTGATCGAGTCGAGCAGCACGACGACGTCGTGGCCGAGCTCGACGAGCCGCTTGGCACGTTCGATCGCCAGCTCCGCGACCGTGGTGTGGTCCTCGGCGGGACGGTCGAAGGTCGAGTGGATGACCTCGCCCTTCACCGTCCGCTGCATGTCGGTGACTTCCTCCGGACGCTCGTCCACCAGGACGACCATCAGGTGGCACTCCGGGTTGTTCTTGGTGATCGCGTTGGCGATCGCCTGGAGCACCATCGTCTTGCCGGCCTTCGGCGGCGACACGATCAGGCCGCGCTGGCCCTTGCCGATCGGCGACACCAGGTCGATGATCCGGGTCGTCAGGATGCCCGGGTCGGACTCCAGGCGCAGCCGCTCCTGCGGGTACAGCGGGGTCAGCTTGGTGAAGTCGACGCGGCCCTTGGCCTGGTCGGGCTCCATCCCGTTGACGGTGTCGAGGCGGACCAGCGCGTTGAACTTCTCGCGCCGCTCGCCCTCGCGCGCCTGCCGGACCGCGCCGGTGATGACGTCGCCCTTGCGCAGCCCGTTCTTGCGGACCTGCGCGAGCGACACGTACACGTCGTTCGGGCCGGGCAGGTAGCCGGTCGTCCGGACGAAGGCGTAGTTGTCGAGGATGTCGAGGATGCCCGCGACCGGGATGAGGACGTCGTCCTCGGTGACCACCGGCTCCTCGTAGCGCTCGCGGCCACGGCCCCGGTTGCGCTCCCGGAACCGGCGCCCGCGCCGGCCCCGGCCGCCGCCGTCGTCATCGTCGTGCTGGCCGCCGCCGCCCTGGCTCTGGCCGCGCTGCCGGCCACCGCCGCCCTGGTCACCGCGGTCGCCACGGTCTCCGCGGTCACCGCGATCCCCACGGTCGCCGCGGTCGCGGCCTTCGCCGCGTTCCCGGCCGCCGCGCTGCCGCTGGCGGCCGCCGCCCTCGCGTCCCTCACGGCCCTCGCGCCCGTCGCGGTTGCCGTCCCGTCCGCCCTGGGACTCGCCTTCCTCGGTGTTCTGCTCCCGGCCCTGCCGCTCGCCGCGCCCCTCGGCACCCCCGCGGTCCTGCCTGTCGCCCCGCTGCCGGCCGCCCTGCCGCTCGGCCTTCTCCGGCCGCTCGCCCTGGTCGGCCTGCTTCTCGGACTTCTCGCCCTTCTCGGCCGCGCCGGTCTGCCCGTCGGACGGGCCCTGCTCGGCCACCGGGGCGGCGTCGGCGATGGTGACCTGGTCGTCGGACACCTCGCGCTTGGCGGCGGCGCGGCTGCGCCGCGGACGCTCGGTCTTCGCCGAGGCAGCGGCTCCCTGCTCGCCCCCCGCGGAGCCCTGCTCCTGGCCGCCCTGCTTCTCCTGGATGGCGGCGATGAGCTGGCTCTTGCGCATCCCGGTCGTGCCGGTGATGCCGAGGCTGGACGCGAGCGCCTTGAGCTCGGGCAGCACCATGGCCGACAGGCCGGTGCCCGAGCGGCGGCGCCGGGGGGTGGCGGGCTCCGCGCCGGCCGCGGCGGCGTCGGCGGGTCCCGTACTGGTTGCGTCCGTAAGGAGTTCGCTGGATTCGCTCACTAAGGGTCCTTCCCAGGGAGCGGGCGTTGGCCGGCGTTCGGCCAGTCGACCCGGTGGTGCGGCCCGGCGGGGGCGCCGGGACGGGCTCCGCTGATCACGATGGAACCGGGATCTGCGTGTTCTGGGCACAGCCAGATGGTGGACGGGACGTTCCGCTCGTGCGTGTCCCCGGTACCGCCACGTCCGAAGTTGTTTCGCTGGAATGCCTGACAACGGGATGTCACGGTGTCGGGGAGCCTGGTACGCGGGACCGACACGACCGGAGGGTCGAACAGGCGACGCGCGGCTGACGAGCACGCTGCCCCGAACGGGGCATCTGGTGCGGCATTCAGCCTAACATCACCAGGGCACACTGCTATTCCCCAGAGGTCGATGTCTTCGCATTTTACCTAGCGGATCGTTACCTGACGGGATCGAGCCGGGGCCCGCACCGGCCGGAGCGGCGCGACGGCCCCGCCCCCGGCGCGCCGTCAGGCCAGGACCTCGGGTTCTCCGGTCATGACGTGTGCGCCGCGGGTCGCGACGTCCAACGGGTGTTCGTGCCACCCATTACCCACTTCAGGGCCTATCGAATCAACTTGTGATGCGGTTGTGAAGGCCAGGACAGTGGGTCCCGCGCCGGAGATCACCGCCGGCACGCCCGCGTCCCGCAGCCGCCCGACCAGCGCCGCGGACCCGGGCATGGCGGGCGCCCGGTAGTCCTGGTGGAGCCGGTCCTCGGTCGCGTCCAGCAGGACGCCGGCGTCCAGCCCGCCGGTGAGCGCGGCGACGAGCAGCGCGGCGCGGCCGGCGTTGGCGGCGGCGTCCCCGTGCGGGACCGTGCCGGGCAGCAGCCCGCGGGCGCGCTCGGTCGCGAGCCGCTGCTCGGGGACGAGGGCCACGACCTGCGTGATCCGCGACTCCAGGCGTACCGACCGGGGGCCTTGCGGGGTCGTCCAGGCGACGGTCAGGCCGCCCGCGAGGCAGGGCGCCACGTTGTCGGGATGGCCTTCGATCTCGGTCGCGAGGCGGAGCGCGGCCGCGTCGTCGAGGAGCCCGCCGCCGGGGTGCAGCGCGCGGGCCGCGACGATCGCGGCGACGATCGCGGCGGACGAGGAGCCGAGGCCGCGGCTGTGCGGGATCCGGTTGCGGCACCGCAGCCGGATCCCCTCGGGCCGGGCGGGACCGGATCCGGCCAGGTCGTCGAGGACGTCGAAGGTCCGCCGGAGCACCCTCACGATGAGGTGCCGCTCGCCGCGGTCCGCGACCTCGGTGCCCTCGCCGTCCACCTCGATGGACAGCCCGGCGCCGGTCACCTCCACCTCGACGTCGTCGTACAGCGTCAGCGCGAGGCCGAGCGAGTCGAATCCTGGGCCCAGGTTGGCGCTGGTCGCGGGGGTCCGCACCAGCACCGGGCCTTCGGTCCAGCCCACGCTCAGGTCAGGCCGAGCTCGGACGCGGCGGAGTGCGCGTCCACCTTGATCGTGGTGGGCGCGGGCGCGCCGGAGATGGCCCAGTCGGGGTCCTTGAGCCCGTTGCCCGTCACCGTGCAGACGACCTTGGAGCCGGACGCGACCACGCCCCGCTCGCTCGCCTGCAGCAGGCCGGCGACGCTCGCCGCGGAGGCGGGCTCCACGAAGACGCCCTCTTCCCTGGCGAGCAGCCTGTAGGCGGCGAGGATCTGCCGGTCGGTGACCGAGTCGATGGCGCCGCCGGACTCGTCCCTCGCGGCGATCGCGAGATCCCAGGACGCGGGGTTGCCGATCCGGATCGCGGTGGCGATGGTCTGCGGCTTCAGGACGGGCTCGCCCTTGACGAACGGCGCGGCGCCGCTCGCCTGGAAACCCAGCATGCGGGGCGTGCGCGTCGCGACCTCGTCCGCGGCGTACTCCTTGTAGCCCATCCAGTAGGCGGAGATGTTCCCGGCGTTGCCGACGGGCAGGCAGTGCACGTCGGGGGCGTCGCCCAGCGCGTCCACGATCTCGAACGCCGCCGTCTTCTGGCCCTGCAGCCGGTACTTGTTCACCGAGTTGACCAGGGCCACCGGGTAGTCGACGGACAGTTTCCTCGCAAGTTCGAGGCAGTCGTCGAAGTTCCCGTCGACCTGGAGGAGCCGGGCGCCGTGCACCAGTGCCTGCGCCAGCTTCCCCATCGCGATCTTGCCGTTGGGGACGAGGACCGCGCAGGTCATCCCGGCCCGGACGGCGTAGGCGGCGGCGGACGCCGAGGTGTTGCCGGTGGAGGCGCAGATGACGGCCTTGGCGCCCTCCTCGGCCGCCTTGCTGATCGCCATCGTCATGCCGCGGTCCTTGAACGAACCGGTCGGGTTGGCGCCCTCGACCTTGAGGAACACCTCGCAACCGGTCAGCTGGGACAGCCTGCCGGCGGGCACCAGCGGGGTGCCGCCCTCCAGCAGCGTGACGACCGGGGTCGCGTCCGTCACCGGAAGCCGGTCCCGGTATTCCTCGATTAGGCCACGCCACGCCCGGGCGTTCGCGTTCACGTCGGTCTCCCTGAATGACCTGGGATGTTGTCCGGAGTCTACCGGGGCTGGAGGAGCCTCACTCATCGCCCTCGACACGCATGACGCTCGCCACTTCGCGGACGCTGTCGAGGCCGCGCAGGCCCTCCACCGTCGCTGATAGCGCGGCGTCCGGTGCCCGGTGCGTCACGACGACCAGCTGTGCCTCTTCCCCCAGCCCGACCTGGCGGACGGCCTGGATCGACACCCCGTGCCTGGCGAATTCTTCGGCGACCGTTGCGAGGACACCGGCCTCGTCGGTCACGTCCACCTGGATGTAGTAGCGCGTGACGGTCTCGCCCATCGGAAGCACCGGAAGCTTCGCGTACGTCACTTCCACAGGGCCGGGCGTACCGCCGGCAACGTTGCGGGCCACCGCGACCAGGTCGCCGAGAATGGCGGACGCCGTCGGAGCGCCACCGGCGCCCGCGCCATAGAACATCAGCGAACCCGCCGACTCCGCCTCTACGAAGACCGCGTTGTACGCCTCGCGGACGCTCGCGAGTGGGTGCGTCCTGGGAATCATCGCCGGATAGACGCGAACCGACACGCCGCGGCCGTTCCGTCCGTCCTCGGAGGGAACGCGTTCGCAGATGGCCAGAAGCTTGACGACGCAGTCCATCCCCTGGGCGCCCGCCACATCGGCGGCGCTCACCTCGGTGATGCCCTCACGGTGGACGTCCGCGGCCGTCACCGGCGTGTGGAACGCGAGTTGCGCGAGGATCGCCGCCTTGGCCGCTGCGTCGAACCCCTCCACGTCGGCCGTCGGATCGGCCTCCGCGTAACCGAGCGCCTGGGCCTCTTCCAGGGCGTCGTTGAAACCGGCGCCGTGCGTGTCCATCTGGTCGAGGATGTAGTTCGTGGTGCCGTTCACGATGCCGAGCACCCGGTGCACGTGGTCACCGACCAGCGACTCCCGCAGCGGCCGCAGCAGCGGGATGGCCCCCGCCACGGACGCCTCGTAGTACAGGTCGGCGCCGTACTCCCGCGCCGCCGCGAACAGCGTGGCGCCGTCCTCGGCCAGCAGCGCCTTGTTCGCCGTGATGACGGACTTGCCGGCCTTCATCGCCTCCAGCATCAGCGTCCTGGCCGGCTCGATGCCGCCGATCACCTCGATGACGATGTCGACGTCGTCCCTGGTCACCAGGGTCTGCGCGTCCGTGGTCAGCAGCCGCGGGTCGACGCCCGCACGCACCCTGTCCGGCCTTCGCACGGCGATCCCGGCCAGCTCCAGCGGGGCCCCCACACGCGCGGCCAGATCGTCCGCCTGCTCGTTCAGCAGCCGCACCACCTCCGTGCCGACCACGCCGCAACCGAGCAGCGCCACGCGCAGTCCGGGTTTCACGCTTCGACCTCCGCATCGAGCCGCAGCAGGTCCTCGGCGCTCTCCCGGCGCACGATCACCCGCGACCTGCCGTCCCTCACCGCCACCACGGCGGGCTTCGGGACATGGTTGTAGTTGCTGGCCATCGACCGGCAGTACGCACCGGTCGCCGCGACCGCCACCAGGTCCCCCGCCGCAAGATCTGCGGGGAACCACAGGTCCCGCACCACAATGTCGCCGCTTTCGCAGTGCTTGCCGACAAGCCTACTGAGCATGGGTGATGCGTCGGACGACCGGCTCGCCAGCGCGCCGGTGTACTCGGCGCCGTAGAGGGCGGTGCGGAGGTTGTCGCTCATGCCGCCGTCCACCGAGACGTAGGTGCGCAGGCCCTCGACGTCCTTCACCGTCCCGACCTCGTACAGGGTGACGCCGCCCGGGCCGATGACCGCCCGTCCCGGCTCCACCGTCAGCCGGGGCATCGCCAGGTCGTACGCCCTGCACTCGCGGGCCACGATGTCCCGCAGCCCGTCCGCGATCGACTTCGGGTCGTGCGGCTCCTCGCCCGGCACGTAGGCGATGCCGTAGCCGCCGCCCAGATCCAGCTCGGGCAACTGGACGCCGTGCTCGTCCCGGATCGCCACCAGCAGCTCGGCCAGCCGGTGCGCGGCCACCTCGAACCCGTCCACCTCGAAGATCTGCGACCCGATGTGGCTGTGGAGCCCGACCAGCTCCAGCTGCTTCAGCGCCAGCACCCGCCGGACGGCCTCCAGCGCGGCCCCGGAACTCCTGGAGAACCCGAACTTCTGGTCGTCGTGAGCGGTCGCGATGAACTCATGGGTGTGCGCCTCGACCCCGGTGGTGACACGCACCATCACCTTGGGCCTCGCCCCCATCTCCTGGGCGAGGTAACCCAGCCGGGCGATCTCCTCGAACGAATCGAGCACGATCCGTCCGACGCCGACCTCCAGGGCCTTCTCCAGCTCCCAGGACGCCTTGTTACTCCCGTGCAGGGTGATGCGCTCCGTGGGGAAGCCCGCGGCCAAAGCCACGGCAAGCTCACCCCCGCTGCACACGTCCAGGCCGAGCCCCTCCTCGTTCAGCCACCGCGCGACGGCCGTACAGAGAAACGCCTTGCCCGCGTAGTGGACGTCCCCGTCATGGAACGCGGCCGCATACTCCCTGGCCCGGCTCCGGACGTCCTCCTCGTCATAGACGTACAGAGGCGTCCCGTACTCCTTCGCCAGGTCCCTGACGTCGACGCCGCCGACGGTGAGCACACCGTCCTCCCGCTTGGCGCTCCGCGGCCACACGGCGGGCTCCAGCGCGTTCAGGTCGTCCGCCGGCCCTGCCGGATGGTCCTCCGGCAGAACATCGGCGTGCCGCGGCCCGGCAGGATGTACTCGACTCATATCCGCTCTCTAGGGGTCTCACCGATCATGTTCAGCCCGTTGCCGAGGACGACCTTGACGGCCTCCGCCAAGCCGACCCGTCCCGCATGCACCGCCCCGGGCTCCGCATCCCCCTTGGGCAGCGCGGGACACAGCTCATGCACCTCGTGGTACGCCCCGGCAACTTTCTCCAAACAGAACATCAGCGGCCCGGCATCCCGTTCCCGCTCCGCCTGCTTCGCCCGCCCCGGCACGTCCCCCAGCGCCCCCATGAGCTCGAGCTCCAACGGCTCGGCCTCCAACGGCCCCGCCCGCACCGCGAGCTCCTCCGCCCAACGCCCCACCCAGCAGGCCCGGGCATAGGCATAACGCACCGAGAACCCCGGGTTCTCGAACGTCCGCGGCCACTCACGCCAGCTCCCGTGCGGCACCCGGGCGACCCCGTAACCAGGATCACGCCGGATCCCGTCCACCAGCTCCCCCGCCGCCAGCACGACCCTGACGAACCCGGGCCCGGTGACCACGCCCCCGACCCGCCGCGCGATCACCCGCGGATCGACCCCGAGCCGAAGCGCCACCGGACTCTCGAAAACCCCGCCACCGCGCGCGAAGACAACGACCTCCTCCGGCACGGCGACATCGATCTCCCCCTGCGCCACGGCATCCCGCACCGCACGCACAAGAGCATCGCTCACACCGGCTGGAGTCACCCTGGTGAGACTAGCCGACCACTATCTGGACACCGCGGCGAGCTTCCGCACCGTCTGGATCAGCTGGTTCGGGTCGAACGGCTTCGTCACATACGCATCGACGCCGATCTCATGCCCCCGCCGCACATCGTGCTCCTGCGCCCGCGCCGTGATCATCACGACCCTGATGTGCGCGGTCCCGGGATCCTCCCGCAGCCTGACCGCCGTGACCCACCCGTCCAGCCGCGGCATCATCACGTCCAGCGTGATCACATCGGGCCTCGCCTCGGCCACCTTCTCCAGGCAGTCCTGACCGTCCACCGCGGTCGACACCTCGAACCCCTCCAGTTGCAGGTTCACGGCGATGAGCTGGCGGATCACCTCGTCATCATCGACGACCAGCACGCGTCCCAGTGGCTCGGTCACGGCCTCGAAGTTAGCCCACTCCACCCTCAGAACGCACGGCGAACTCCCACGTGCGCGTCACCCCGCCAACCCTGGTAACCTTCTACCGCGTCACGCCCCCTTAGCTCAGGGGATAGAGCAACGGCCTCCGGAGCCGTGTGCGCAGGTTCGAATCCTGCAGGGGGCACCAGCCGGTCATCAGCGAAAACACCTGCTGACCAGCATAGATACAAGAAGAGCAAGCGAGCACTCGGTCCTATTGAGTCCTATCAGTGGCCACTGTTCAGCAGCGCGTGCGAGAGGCCCGCGAGAGAGTTTCGCCAGTGGTCCTGGGTAGCACTCGGTTTGCCTAGTGGGAGGCTCGTCGGGTGAAGGTGCAGCTCCGAGGTCACGAATGGGAACTTGGCGCCCCTATCGGTCAAGGTGGCTTCGGCAAGGTAGTCGAAGCGCGCTCCACCGGTTCGACGGATGCTGCCGCGAAGCTCGTCCCGAAGACTCCCGGGGCCGAGCGGGAGCTACTCTTCGTTGACCTGGCTGGCATACCCAACGTAGTGCCAATCATCGATAGCGGCGACACAGACGAATACTGGGTTCTGGTCATGCCTCGGGCAGAGACGTCCTTGCGCGGTTACCTCGACGCCAATTCGGGAACGCTTGAGATTGCGGAAGCTGTTAAAGTCCTTACAGACGTTGCAGCAGCACTAGCAGGCCTCAACACTAATGGAATCGTCCATCGGGACCTCAAACCCGAGAACGTTCTCCTACTCGACGGGCACTGGTGCATTGCCGACTTCGGCATTGCACGATATGCATCCGCAGCCACAGCAACCCACACCCACAAGTGGCGCGGGTCCGCCGCCTACGTCGCCCCTGAGCGCTGGCGAGAAGAAAGAGCCACGATAGCATCGGATGTCTACGCGCTAGGCGTCATCGGCTTCGAACTCTTGACTGGAAACCAGCCTTTTACCGGCCCCGAAGTGCATGACTTCAGAGAACAGCATCTACATGGAGAAATACCTGAACTGCGAGGCATTCCAAGCAATCTCAGCGCACTCATCGATGAGTGTCTTTATAAAGCAAGTCAGACTCGCCCAAGCCCACAGAATATCTCCGCCAGGCTCCAGCGACAGACGCAAGAACCGACAAATGTCGGATTGAAAAAGCTGCAGGATGCCAACCTCACAGAGGTTAAACGTCTAAGCGAGGAAGCCCGCACCAGCTCACAGGAAAAGTCTGACGCAGATCGACGTGCTGAAATTTTCGCGGTCGCAGAGAAAAAGTTCAATCGAATTATGGACGCTCTGCGCACCGCCATATTGGAATCAGCTCCGACTGTGCAGCAGATCCCAATGCGAGATGGATCAAGCTATCTCAAACTCGGGGATGCCGAACTCAGATTTCCGTTGCCCGTACGCACGCCAAACCCGCCATGGGGCGGGCACCCGGGCCTGAAATTCAGCGTAATCGCTCACAGTCGACTCTCCCTCACATTCCCCGCCGACATCCACGGGTATGAGGGGCGAAGCCATTCGCTCTGGTTCTGCGATGCGCAGCAAGAAGATTACTATCAGTGGTTCGAGACGTCGTTCATGTTTGGTGGCTTCAGTCAGCGCAACAACCCCCAGGAACCCTTCGCCCTAGATCCGGGATCGGAGTCAGCAACAGCCCTTGGCCCCGGCATCACCATATATCAAGCAGCTTGGCCTTTCGAAATTCTGGAGATTGGCGACCTAGAAGACTTTATAAGCAGGTGGGCTGGCTGGTTCGCTGACGCATCACTAGGACGCCTTCAGCATCCCCACATGATGCCCGAGCGTTCTCCAAGGGGCAGTTGGCGAAGCTAAGATCCGTATTTGAGGGGGGCGTCACTCTTCAGTGACGCCCCTGCCGCTCTTATCCGCCCTGCTTCAGAACCTGCTCGATCTTCCTATTGATTGCCCCCTCCTGACCATCGAGGCATCCGGCATAGCGCTTAAGCAGCACTTCTACCGAGTTGCCCGCGCGCTTGGCCACGTCTGCCGGCGAGACTCCGGCGTTGAGCCACGTACTCAGAGCGGCGTGACGGAGGTCGTACGGGCGCCCGGCAAGCGGGGATTCGACCTGGGAGGGCGTGAACGCGAGTTGGCGGGCTTCCTCCCACGCTCGCGAGTAGGTAGAGGCACCCAGGACGCCGCCACGCTCGTTGCGGAACAGTCGCCCATCATCAGCTGTGCCGAACTCGTTGACGTGTGCCTTGAGGATGGCCACGAGGGACGGCGGTATCGGCACGATGCGAGCCGCTTCGGCGGAACGCTGCTTGAGTCCCCGTCGCTCGTGGCGCTCCCCGTGGTCCGTCCACCTTTTCGAAGTGACCGGGAGCGTCTGAACGAGCGTCAGACGGCCCCATCCCTTAGCCGGTAGGAAGCAGTCGGTCTCCCTCAGCGCGATGCACTCAGCCGGCCGTAGTCCGGCGTAGTAGAGCGTCGCGAAGAAAGCGACCAACCGGCGCCCTCTCCCCCGCCCCCACGAACCGACGTAGGAAAGCGCCGTGAGCAGGTCTCGGGCTTGGGCGTGCGTGATGACGACACGAGGGTCTACCTCGCCCTGGCGTGCCTCATGCGTCCGTCCCACGGCCTTGAGCGGGTTGTCCGAGAGTTCCCCTAGCTCCATGGCGTAGACGACGGCGGTATTGAGCCCACGCCGGCGACGGCTGTAGGTGTCCGTCGCCACGCGCTTGCCCGTAAGCGTGACCGTGAGCCGCTTCTCTACTCGCCGGATCACCTGAGGTTCTGCGAGCGCCTTGAGCAGTAGCGAGCGCTCTCGCAGCCACCGCAAACCCGCGGCGAATTCGTCCGGCACGTCGGTGCCCTCGTTGGCGGGCATGACTGCCCAGAGGAACGCTCTCCGCAAGTCCTGGTGAGACGGCCGGTCCTTACCGTCCTCCACCATGGCGAGCGTCGCCGTTGCAAGGCTGTCGGTGATGGAGTCGCGCGTCTTGGCCGCGGCGCCGTCCCACCGGACACCGACGTATGCCTTGCAGAACTCGAACCACGTGCGCGCCGTCGCGACCCTGAGCATGGACGCCGGCAAGCCCGTTGCGACGTCGAATTCCTCGCCCCTCGTCATGGCCTGAATGAGGTCAGAGCGGAACCCGTCCGCGAGTGCGAACGTGGCGAACGTGACGGTGCATACGTTGCCGGCGACGACCCATCGCACCATGTGCGGTCGAGTCTTACTCTGGGCTTTGCCGATTTTCCACGGTCGCCGTACGTCTCGCGTGCGGCCCTTGCTCCCTGGGATTCCTCGTCGTCCAGGGCGCGGTTCCTCTTCCGTGCTCACGCAGCCTCCTCAAGCTGGCAGAGCCAGCGCTCAAGGACGGACCGGCGTATCCGAACGTCCCCGTTCGGGTATTTGATGCTGCGGGGCGCTTTGCCGAGCTGGCGCCACCTGTAGAACGTCGCGCGCGGGACGCCGAGTTCGGCAATCACCTCGGATATCGTGAGCAATTCGTCTTTCCGTGCCACGGTGGCTACTCCTCCTTGAGTGAATTTCCCTGACCCGATGGATTGCTTGGCGGCTGTGCATCGGGCCAGACAGAGCGCGGGGAGCGGTCGTCCTCCCTTCGGCTAGAAGTGCGGAACCTCCGGAACCTGCGGAACCTGTGCAGGTCGGGACGGGTGTATCGGGTTCCGTTTGCCGGTCAGGGTTCCGGAACCTGCGGAACCGGTGGCGGACGCTCGGTTCCGCAGGTTCCGGAACCGCTTCGCTCGCCGGAACCGTGGTCAAGCGTGGTGAGCTGGGCAGGTTCCGCAGGTTCCGCAGGTTCCGCAGGTTCCGGTTCTTGGGCCGAGGTGGCGGGGAGGTAGCGCGCCCACGCGTCCGCGAGGTGATCGGCGCGGTATCCCATAAGGGACCTACCTTCAATTTTCACCTTCACCGGTGCTACGTCGTACTGCGAGAGCAACCGGGAAAGTCCGCGGCTGTCGAGCGGGACGCCTTTAAGCTCAGCCCAAGGGGCATCTTCGATGCCGTGGAGCCGTTCAAGTACCGTTTCGGTGAACAGAGCGCGGGCGCCGTCAAGGATCCGATGAAGGTCCATCAGAAGCCGAATCCCGAGACTCACGGCGCGCTCGGCACCCTGCTTGACGAGATAAACGCACGCGTCCCGTGCACGTTCGGGCCAATCTCCGCCGGCGGCATCGGCAATAGCCAGTAGTGGTTCCCAGACGTCCGCCGGACGGTCAGTGATTCCAGGCGGCATCTCAGGCCATGCGTCGCCGAGTCGCTCGGCCTGCGTGGCGACCCAATCGGCGAGCATTCCGCGAATCTTCCAACCCTCAGGCTCATGAATGCGAGCGCGGTAGGGCTCCACTCGTTCGTGCGGGGCGCGGCGGCGCATGCGAACGATGACGGACCGCGTGAGAATCGTGTCCGGCAGGTTGCCGAGTCCGGCGAGTGCGACGGCAGAGTACGCCGGGAACTCTTGAACGCCCTGGTTGGTGCCCTCTCCCACGCAGCGGTAGGCAACGCCGGCGCGTCGGTGTCCGGCGTTGAGCAATCCCCGTAGATCCTCGTTGTCCTTGGCCTTGGGGCCGAACACGGTGTCGATCTCGTCAAAGAGGACCGTGGGACGGCGCTCGCGGTTGCCCACCGACCGGTAGAGCGCGGCGGCGCTCGCGTTGACCGCGTGCATGGGGAACGGGACCAACAGGGCGAGGATTTCCAACGCTCGCGTCTTGCCCGATCCGGGTTCGGGCGACAAGAAAGCCATGCGGGGTGTGGAGTCGAATGCGTCGATGACGTGGGCGTGCGCGGCCCACAGCGCCATGGCGTCGTACGCCGCATCGCTGGGCAGCACACAGAACCGGGTGATGAAGTCGTGAGCCGCATTTAGCGCGGCCACGCCTTCCCCGCCGGCCGCCTGGCGCTCGCCGTGGTCGCTGTGGGTCGCGTCCGTCATGCTGCGCCCCTCCTGGTGATGTCGCGCGGGCTGCGCTTCCCCGCTTCGATTGCGCACCGAATCGTGGCGCGCGCTTCGTTGGGCTGAACGTCTTCACGCGACGGCCCGAAGTGGACGCTCGCAGCGTCGTACAGAGCGCCCGTTGCGACGTCTTCCGGCAGGACACCGGCGGCGATGATCCGGCCGAGGTTGTACGCGGCTTTGTTCAGCGCCCGGTTGCGGCCACCGCGCTCGGCGCTCGCCACCCGATCCGCTTCCGCCTTGAGTGCCGCTTGTGCGTAGGCGTCAAGGTCACTGACTCCCGCGGATTCTCGATAGGCACTCAAGGCGGAAGCGGGGACGGGGGCGGGCTTGAGTAGTCCGGTGAGCCACTCGGGCAGCGGCATCGGGGCGACACCGTGAATCACCTCGTACGATCCGGCACCGTCCGGGAGATCGACATAGCTACCGGGGCCGACGACGTATCCGCCGTGGGCGCGCGTGTCGATCTTCCAGCCCAGAGCGCGCGGCGACTTGCCCGCCGTGTTGGTGAGCCGAACATCGGTCGGCGCTTCGAAGTACAGATGCCACCCACCGCGCCGAGTCCGAACGGTGAACGTCTCGAATGGGAAGGGTTGGCCGTGCCGTTCGCACAGCAGGGCGAACGCGTCCGCTCCCTCGTTGACGCCTGGCACGTCCCACTCGGCAGACGGACGCTCGCCGGGCTTGGGCGTGTCGAGGTCGATCACCACGAGACCGGACGGGCCGCAAGCAATCCCGACGTTGTACCGGTCGCGTGACCAGCACGCGCGAATGCGCGCTGGGTCGGTGGTGGCGTTGCCCTCCCAGTCGATGAACCCCGCAACGGGCCGCTTCTCCCCCGGTGCGAGCGGGAAGACGTGCCATCCCCGCGCAGCGCATGCGAGCGCGAACCGGCCGGGGTGGCTGTCGAGTGCCATCACGCTGCCTCCCTTCCAACGTTGGGACGGTCTGTGACGAGACGCTCGGTTAGGGCGGTCAGAGCTGCAGCGCCCTGGCGCGGTACGACGCCGTTGCCGAGCAACGTGAGTTGCTGTGTGCGGGACAGACCGGGGACAGCCGTGATCCATCCGTCCGGCAGGCCCATGAGCCACTCGACAAAGCGGGGGCTCAACCGGTGGGCTCCGTCCCGTCCGGTGGGTCCAGTGGGATTAGGAGCTGTTCGGCCGATGACGTACTCCCACCGTGCGATGGCGGGGGCGTACCTGCCCCACACAGCAGCGTGGGCAGGGACGGTCCGCCAGTCCGTGACGGCAGGTCGCTGCCCTTGCCGTCCCGCGCGGCCGGGGTCGGCAACAGCGCCACGACTGCTGAGGGAAGCATTAGGTCGCCCTTGCTCCCTCGTTGGTTCGGGCCGCCTTTGGTCCCGTCCGTAGCCCGTGGTGTCGGAAGTAGGTGTTCCACCTCGTCGGCCAGTGTCGGACCGTGCCCACCTGCCTTGCGCTTGTCGGGGTGCTGTGACCCGCCGTTGACCGCTAGTTGCGCGGTCGGGGTCTTCAGCAACGAGGAACCAGCGGTTGCGGGCGTGCGGGGCGCCGACGTCGGACGCGCGTACACACGTCCATTCCGCAGCGAACCCGAGGTCGGCAAGGTCACCGAGCACGACGTCGAGTCCGGGACGCCGGGCAACGATGGCTGCGACGTTCTCCAGGATGAGGTAGCGGGGTCGTAGGACGCCCACGGCGTCGGCGATGACGTGCCAGAGTCCACTACGGGTCCCTTCACGGATACCGGCTCCACGGCCGGCGTATGACAGGTCTTGGCACGGGAAGCCGGCGCACAGCACGTCCACGCGCGGCACCTGGCGGAAGTCGGTGGCGGTGAGATCGCCGAGGTTGGGCACGGTCGGGAAGTGGTGGGCGAGCACAGCGACGGAGCCGGGGGCGGGGTCGGCGACCCACGCCGGGCGGACGTCGAGAACCTCGGCCACGGCCAGGTCGAGACCGCCATAGCCGGTGCACAGCGATCCAAGCGAGAGCGGCGACGTCATGCGGCGGACGCCTCCCACTCTGTGAGGCAGTCCAGGCATGCGCCGTAGCGGCGGGGCAGTACGTAACCGACGTCCGTCTGGCAGCGCGGGCAGGTTCGGCGCGCGGCCATGGCCTTACCGAGCGCAGCCAACTGGCCGGGCGTCGCGGTGCGCTTCGGCAGTGCAAGGCGCGTGTCGTAGAGGTAGGCGACTCGGACGCCACCGGGCGCGCTGTAGCGGCGCGAGCGCCACATGACCTGTCCCTGGACGGGCTGTCCGCCGGGGCGCAACCCCATGGCGATCAACTGCCGACGGGTCGCCAGGTGCGGGGGCGCCATGCGCCACGGCCACGTGGGTACGCCGTGACGCTCGCCGGTCGGGTCCATGAAGGCGTCGGCACGTAGGACGGCGCTCATGCGGCCACGTCCTGACCGGTGGCGAGGAGGTCAGCCGTGATGGCGATCTCGTGGCACGTCTTGTGGACGGGGCGGCCGGTGTCGTCGGTGAAGTGCGCCGGGTTGTGGCAGTAGTGGCACGGGCGGGGACGAGTCGAGACGGGCCGGTCGCGCCAGTTGAGCACGATGCGACCGTCAACGAGTCGGTACCGCTCGCCGAGGTAGGTCAAGGTCTGGGGCAAGGGTCGGGACGTCACGCTTTCTCCTTGAGGTGATGAGCGGCGGCCGGGGGCGGTTCCTGACGGATTGCTGGCGGCTGTGCGCCAGGAACCGCCCCACGGGGCCGAGAGCGGGCTAGAACGGCGGGTCGTCCGAGAACCCGCCGGCGGTGCTCGCGGGGGCGCTCGGCGAGGTGCTGCCGGCGGTCGCCCACGGGTCGCCCTGCGACGGCGACGGGGCGCCGAACGACGTGCCCTCGTTGGGGCGCTCGCGGGACGTCTTGACGACCTTGGCCGTTGCGCGTCGCAGGGACGGGCCGATGTCGTCCACGGTCAGCTCAACCACGGTGCGCTTGGTCGTCGGGTCGCCGGGCGTCGCCTCGTAGGTGCGGGGGCGGAGTCGGCCGGTGGCGACCACGGCCGAGCCGCGGCTGAGGGACTCGGCGATGTTCTGGCCGAGGTCGCGCCACGCCGAGCAGCGGACGAACCAGGTGTCCCCGTCCTTCCACTCGCCGGTGGCGCTGTCGCGGTATCGCGGCGTGCTTGCGATGGTGAACGACGCGACCGGCAGGCCGGACGTGGTGAACCTCAGTTCGGGGTCGTGGGTCAGGTTCCCCGTGATGGTGATGGTGGGCTCGTTGGCCATGACGGTGGGTCCTTCCTGTCAGTGACGGGTTCCGCGGTCGCGGGTGTTGCCGAGGTAGGTGAGGATGCGGCGGCCGGTGCGGAGTTGGGCGCCCTTGCCCTTGCAGCGGTGGCAGTAGCGCCACGAGCGGCCGGACGGGGCGAGGAACCGGCCGGCGCCGTCGCAGCGCGAGCACGGGCGGAACGGCCAGATGAAGCACGACACGAGGTAGACGGCGGTGGCGATGATGGCGAGGAGGATGAGCATCGGGGCCGGGGTGCCGGTAGCCGTAGCGGTAGCGGCGTGGAGGGTCTCCATGGGTCTCCCAGAGCGGTTTTCGGGCCGGTTGGGGGGCGTGGGCTACCAGCTACCTGGGCTTATTTGCCCAGGTAGATCGGGTAGCGGGGGTGGGTAGCGCGGTCGCTACCGGTGGCGGGTCGTGCGCTACCGGGCGAGGCTCTCGGTGCGGCGCTCGATGGCCGTCTCGATGGCGTCGAGCTTGGCGCCCTTGAGGACTTGGCCGTCTCGCTTGCCGTTGACGCTCGGCACGCCGAACGCGCGGACCTGAGCCGAGATCGCGTCGGCGGTCACCTCGCCGTAGCTGTCGGGGAGTCGCTCGGCGAGACGGGTCGCCAGGTGCTGCCAGCTCACCCACTTCTCGCCGGGCTGGACGGCGGCGCGGACGTCGGCGAGCACGTCCCGAACCTGCCGGGCGATGTCCTCGCCGGCCGCCATGCCCGACAGGGTTCCGGCGCGGTCGCGGAACGCGCGGGCCGCGGTCAGGATCTTCTCAGCGTCCTCAGCGTCGGCGAGGAACGTGCGGGTCGTGGGCGTCGCGTCGCCGGCACCGCGCAGGATGCCCACGCCCTTGTAATCCGGGAGCAGGGTCGAGGAGTCGAACCCTTCGGAGTAGGCGCCCGATCCCAGGACCAGGTCGGACACCTGCCATGACCCGGTGCGGAGGCTGAAACGGATCTGGTGGTTGTCGCGGAAGGCGTTGAACTGCTGGGCAACCTGCCCGGTGCCGATGCCGGACGGCTTCTGAGTGGCGCCGAGCACGATCACGCCGGCGGCCGGGGCGACCTTGACCAGGAAGACCAGCAACGCGGCAATCTCCTTGTTGGCGTCGGGGTCGGGGGTGTCGAAGTACTCCTGAAACTCATCGATCACCACGAGCCGGACCGGCATGCGGTACGCCGGGTCACGGGCGATGTCGCGCGTGAGCTTGCCCTCCGGGCAGACGTCGGCGGGCAGCTCGGAGAGCCGCTGATAGCGGTCCTGCACGTCGGCCTTGATGTCGCGAAGCGCCTGGATGAACAGCTCTACCGGGTCGCCGTCGCGTCCCATGGCCAGGCCGAACGAGCATCGGTCGGCCACGAGCTTGAACTTGCGCCAGTCCGGCGAGCCCTTGCCGTCGAACACGCTCAGGCGCACGTAGGGGTCAAGCGCGGCGTGCAGGGCGAGCGCGCGCGCCGAGAACGTCTTGCCCTGGCGCGGCTGGGCACCGACCAGGATGGAGTTCCACATCATGTCGATGGTCACCGGGCGTCCGCGCTCGTCGATGCCGAACGGGGCCGGGTCCCAAATGTCAGTGGGCTGCAGCTTGAGCAGCGGCGTCCGGCCAGCGGGCACGGCGAGCGGGTCACGGTCGGCGACCCACAGCACGTGACGGCGGTGGGACGTCGGGTCGCGCGTGATGAACACCTGCGAGAGCGAGACGTCCAGGCCGGACGCGATGGCTGACTTGGCCTTGATGGCGTCGTCCAGGCCCTTGCCGTAGGGCAGATCGACCGTGACGCGGCTTCCCTCCCCGTCGCGGGACATGCTTGAGCCGAACTCGATGTTCTGACCGGGCTTTGCGGGGTCGCCGAGCTTGGCGGCGTAGTACGCGCGAAGCACGATGTCGGCGTTGAGCTTGCGGAACCGGGGCGCCACCACGGCAGTACCAACGATGCGCTTGTCCGCCGGGCGGCCGAACCGTGCCAGCAGCGGGACGACGATTCCCGCGGTGAGAGCCTGCGTCCAGAACGGTGCGCTGACCAGCATCATCCCGCCCACGGCGACGCCGAGCGCCTCGCCGGCGACGACGATGCCGCGCCACGTGCGCGTGTTCTTGGCCTCCCGGTGCAGCTTGAGCCACAGATCGGCGTCGCCGGCCGCCGCGGCGCCGTTGCGAAGCGAGAACTGTTCGGTGACCCACCACCACCGCAGTTGCCGACCGGCGAGCCGGAACGCGCCGGCCGCGGCGTAGACGGTGGCCAGTCCGGCGTAGGCGGGGACGCGAACCGCGTGGAACGCGGCGATGTGCGCCCACCGGTTCGCCGTCTGCCGGACGGCGGCCTTGATGCTCACCCAACTCTGCAGCGTCGTGGGGATGACCGGCCGCTGCGTGGCGTCCCGCTCCGGGACGTCCACCGGCGCCGGGACCGTGCTCGCCACGTCGGCGGCCGGGGTCTCGTCCAGGTCGATCTCATAGGAGGTGTCCGCCGGCGCATTCGTCCGCGCGTCGTCCGGGGCGCCGGCCGAGGTCGAGTCGGCGGGGCGTCCGGGGAAGTCGATGACCTCCCCCATGGGCTTGTTCAGGTTCGCACTCATCGCGCATCGCTCCCCTCAGCGGCAGCAGAGACCGCGGTGTCGGTGGCGTTGACGGACGTCGGGTCGGTGGGCGCTTCGGACTTGAGCCGGTCCAGCAGCGCACCCACGCGCTCACTGCTGACCGTCTGGCCGGTCTTGCGGATCTCGGCGGCAAGGACGTCCCGCTTGAGCGGCACGTCGCGCGCCTCAAGGTCGGCAGCGATGCGCCAACCGAGCGGCATGAGGTCGTCCACGTCCGGGACGGTCCGCTTCGTCGTCCGCTTGCTCGTCCGCGCGCCGGTCCGGGACCGTCCGCCGGACTTGGGCGCGGACCGTCCGCGCGTCGTCTGGCCACCGGTCCGCCGGACGGTCTTCTCTGCCGGGGCGGACGGGTCCGGCTCTCCCGGTGCGGACGGTCCGGCGTCCAGCGCGGGACGGTCCGCGCTCGGCAGACTCGGCGCGGTCGGAGCAGGGGCGAGTTCGCCGAGCCGGTATAGCGCGCGCACCTTGCGGGGTGCCTTCCAGCGCCAGGCCACCGCGCCGTAGGTGTCCTGCAGGTCGGTCCGGACGAGCAGTCGGGACCGCTCGCGGTTGAGCGCGTCCGGGTAGGAACGGATCTCCCAGAGCACCATCCGGCGCCAGAGCGAGACCGTCCGGACGGGGGCGAGGATCCATCGGGACGCGCGGATACCGTCCATGCGGGTACCCGCTTCGATGCCAGCGCGGACTCGTACGACGTGCGCGCCGATCTCCACAGCGGCGACCCATAGGCACGGGAGTACGGCGTGGGCGACCTTGCCGAACGCCGTGGTCTCGTCGGCCACGTTCAGGTAGACCGTTGCGCCGGTCAGCGTCCAGGGGATGAGCCGTAGCCAGCGAACCCGCATGTCGAGCCGGCCGAGCACGATGTCGAGCGCGGCGAAGATGGCAATGCCGAGGTCGATGCCGAGCGGGACCGTCCAGGCGAACCCGCCGAACGAGGGGCGCGCGGCGTCGGCCACGGCGGCGAAGCTGTTGACGAATCCCAGCAGGCCGAGAATCGCCACCATTGCGGCCACCACGGCAACCGCGGTGAACTCGTTGGGGCTGAGCTTCCGTGCCTGGCTCTCGTCACGGTGGCCCGTGTCGGCCACGTCCAGGCCGAGGTTCGGAGTGGGCGCATTCATGCGGCAGCCCTCCCGTTCGCCGTGGTGGCGTTCGCGTGGCTGGCGTGGAACTCGTTGTCCAGGTCAGCGGCCATGACGGACTTGCCGCACGGCTCGCAGCGGTACCGGACCGGCCCACCATCCAGGCCGGTGCGGCAGGTCGGGCAGAGCCTGGCCGCGCTGACTCGCAGGGCGGGGCGCCTGGCCAATGGCGTCACGGACGCATCGGGCGCCGGCGTTCGCGTGACGGTGGTGAACTGGTGCTTCATGATGGTGGTACCTCTCCTTGAGGTGGAGCGCCCCCGGTGGATTGCTTGGCGGCTGTGCACCGGGGGGCCGCTCTACGACTTGCGGTCGGATCGGGGCGCCTGGACGGACGGGGACGGGTCGGCGGCAGCGTTCAGCCGATCCGTGCGCGACCGGCTGAGCAGCTCGTCAATCTCTGCGGCGCGCGCGTCTTCGTCGCGCCGTGACTCGGTGATCAGTGCGGACCGTGCGTCGTACAGCGCTCGCAACGCGGCATCGATCGCGGTGACGGTGTCGTGGCAGTAGGCGGTGTACGGCTTGTCACCGGTTCCATTGCTGCCGTCGTGCCAGTGGCCCAGCGCGTGACTGGCCTTGACCACCTGCAGGCGAGCGCGCTCGATCGCGTCACGCGAACCGAGGTCCGTCGGCTTGATCGTCACGACGCCACCCCCAGGGATGCCAGCAGCGCGGCCACCGCAAGCCACCCGATGTGCCAGGACTGATCGAGGGCGTAGGCGCCCGTTCCGGTCGGCGCGGCGGCGCCGTCGCCGAGCCGGGCGAACTCGCCCTTGCCCGGCAGGACCGTGCGGCCCAACCAGTCGGCGAGCGCCAGGAGCGTCACGCGCCGATCCGCCCAGTAGTGCGAGACGGCGTCGATGCCCAGGGCGACGGCCACGGCGTAGGGGTTGAGGGGCAGGCCAAGCACGGTGGCCACCAGGGTCAGCGCGGCGAGCTTGACGGCGGTCAGCGTCGCCACGTGCTTTGCGCACAGCAGCCGACCGGCCCACCCGGTGGCGCCCTTCCCGCACGCCTGACCGTGGGTCTGCAGCCAGTGGTCTCCCACCTCGTGGGCGGCGTACAGCGCGGCGAACGCCACGGGGAACACGGTCGGGTCAGCGCCGAGCATCAGGCCACCGCCCGTCCGTCGAGCGGCGAACCGTCCGACACCTCGAAGCGGGACGTCCGTTCGGTCGGCGTCATCGCGGCCCAGATACCGGACTTCGGGGCAGTGCGCGCCGTGTAGATCCGGCAGTCGTCCAGCGCCGGGCAGGACGCGCACACCTCCTTGGCAACCGTCTCGCGAGCGTCGCGCTCGGCGGGCAATTCGATGGTGCCCTCCGGTCCCTCGTGCAGGTCCGGGTCAAACAGGCACTCGGCGCCCGACAGGCACTCGTCGATCAGGTCGGCGAGCGGGATGCGCCGACGGTCGTGGTCTCTCACGTAGAACCTCCGATTGGTGGACGTGGCGGGGACGGTGGGCGCGAGTCAGGTGCCCAGTGCGCTGGAGAAACGGTCGATCGCGTCGAAGATCGCGTTGACGAGACCGGCCGCCTTCTCCGGGTTCTTCACGGCGAAGACCAGGAGGACGAACCCCGCGACGGTGGGGCCGAGCGACTTCTTGCCTTGAGGGATCACGAGCGGCTCTCCTTGCTTCGTAAGCGCTACTATGAGCGCTTGTTTAAGCGCTGTCAATAGCGCGTGTACTTGAGTAGGCTGCGACCGGTGGGTGCCTGAGCTAGCTGCCGGTCAGGAGGATGCGGTGGGCAACTGGGAAGCGGTCGCGAAGGTCGTCAACGACCGGATGCAGGACCGTGGGATCACTCAGCGGGAGCTGGCAGAGACGTCCGGGGTGTCCCCCGCGACGCTGCGCCAGATCCAACAGGGTGTCGCGCGGCAACGCTCTCGGGCGACCCTCGCGGCCATCTCGCGCGCTCTCGGCCTTCCGGAGGATCACCTCCGAGAGGTGTCGTTGCGTGGCCGAGCCGTCCAGAGCGGTCCCACCACGGCAGAGCCGGCGCTTGGTGATCTACGCCGAGAGCTGGCGGAACTTCGCGAACGCGTCGAGCGGATCGAATCCCGCCTACCGGGAGGGGCTGCAGAATGACGCGCCCGTTTGCCGATCCGGTGATGACCGTGCGTCTCATGTTCACCTCCTCCGGGCCGCTGTCGTCGTTGCAACCCATTGAAGACGGAGACCACCGCTTGCCACCATGAACGGACAGTGCACCCGCGATGCACCCGCGATGCACCCACCTTTGCCCGCACCTACGGAGCTACGAACGTGGACGTAGTCGAGAGCTGGACAGGGAAGCACGCTCAGGCCCTGCTTCGCGCGATGCGGCTCACGAACGAGTCATTCGCCGGCCGCTTGGGCGTAGCTGTCCGCACAGTCGCAAAGTGGAACGCAAATCCGGACATGACGTTGAGCCCGGAAATGCAACAGGCACTCGACACGTTCCTAGTGCGCGAGGTACCCGAAGACGCCAAAGCGCGCTTCTTTCTCGTCATCAACAGGGACAGAGCGCAGCAGAACACCGGATCTAAACTAGTCACGCCAACGGTAGATCTATCCTCGTTGACTGCATGGGTAGCCGACACCAATACGAGTCGGGACGCCATTGACGAGATTGCTAGAGCAACCGAGTCTCTCGCCCGAGCCCATCTGAACGCTCCGGCCAAAAAGATTCTTCCGGAAGTCGTTCGACTGCAGCAAAAGACACAGTCGATCCTTCAGAGCGGGAAACAGCGCCTAAGTGAGACACGAGACCTCTACAAGCTAAACTCTGACCTCTTGGCCCACGCTTGCATGTTGCTTGGCGACCTTCAACAGGACGAACTGGCCGAGCAGCACGGCTACGCGGCCACGCTCTTTGCAAATGAAGCCGAGACAACCGGCGCTGTCGCATGGGGCGCGCGAGCTAAAACGGCCCGCTGGCAGGATAAGTACGTCGAATCGGCTGACCTGGCCCGGCAAGGCTACGAACGTAGCCCTCAAGAACCGATCCGGGTTCAACTTGCTTGGTACGAAGCAAATGCCGCAGCACTTCTAGGCGACCACAACCGCGCCAATGAAGCCGCACGGCGAGCGCATCAAGCCGCGGAAACCTGCCTGGACGCAACGTCAGATCTGTCTGTCTGGTCCTTCCCCAACGAGCGACAGGCACTTTTCGCGCTCTCAGTGGCAACCATAACCGGCGACGCAGACGGCGCCCTACGGGCCGCTGCAATGGCTGATGCCGGATGGGCGTCTGGCGACCCACAGATACCTGCCACATGGGCACAAATCCGGGTCGGCGCCGGCATCGCTCACCTCATGAAGGGATCACTAGAGGGAGCAATCGCCGAAGTTACGCCAATGCTCGACCTTGACCCACAGTTCCGCATGTCAACCGTCACTCGCTACCTCGAAAACCTGCACAGACGGCTAGGTCATCGACGCTTCCAAAGCAGTGCCGCTGCAATGCAACTGCGCGAGGATATCCAAGCGTTTAACTTGGACGCACTCAAGGACGACGATTCCATGGAGGAGAAATGAGTCCACTCCCTACCCAGATGCGGGACCGATGGAAGAACCGCGCCGAGACTCCCCCAGGCAAGGGCACCGTCTATTGGCACATGCTCATGAGTGGATATCCCGAGGTTCGCTCGACGGCCGAACGTGTCCAGAAACAGCTAACTCATTTCGGCGGACTTCACATGACGCCGTTGAACTGGTTGCACATGACGGCTCTCGTCGTCGGAAGCACTGACGACATCTCACAAGACCAGATGCGAGAGATGCTTGAGGTAGCCTCGTGTTCGCTCGCCCACGTGGCGCCCATCAGGGTCACCCTGGGTCGCGTCATCTACCACCCAGAAGCCATCATGCTTGGTCTGCAACAAGACGGGGCTCTAGACCCGGTACTACAAGCGGCACGGGACGCAACTCAAACAGTTCTAGGCCGCGATGGCGTTACAACCAGCGGTCCAGGTACTTGGATACCTCACATGACGATCTGCTATAGCACAGCCAACCAGGAATCTGAACCGCTAATTAGTGCAGTGGGACTGAAGGTTCCGGAATGCAGCGCAACGATTGACGCGCTAACGCTCGTGGTTCAGTGGGGGCCAGAGCGCGCATGGAACTGGGAGACTATTGGCGTAGCGTCGCTGAGAACCAAAAAATAGATACCCTCAGCAACGGGGCCGAAAGTTGGCGTCAATCTTCCAACTCCGCAAGCAGAAGCTCAACGTTCACATCGAGTCGCGATGCCAATGATTGATCTGCATCAATCATATTACGCAGTTGCCGCACACGTACCTTAGCGGCTTCACCTTCCCCTGCTCTCCACAGCAGCGAAGCAAGCCTACCGAGCACATTTGCTGTTTTCAACAACGGAACCGGCTCTAGACTTTCGAAGACCTCTAGCGCGCGCTCGGTGAGGTCAATCGCCGTTCCAGCGTCCACCGCGATACTGAAATCCGCGACTCCATAATAGAGGTCACCGAGATCTTCATTAGCCACATCGAGCAACTCGGCATATTGAAACAACAGCAGGCAGTGCGGAAACAACTGCACCGTTACTGACCACCTGGAAGGATGGCGAGCCCCTCTTTTTGGCCATGAATCTTTTAGCAGAGCGACTATGCGCCTACAGTGCGCAACCGCCTCTTCCTCATTTATCTCCAGAAGTAGCACCCGTTGCACAAGCCGGTGAATACGAAACTTTTCATCGTCGAAGCGAGTCAACAAACTGGAGCCGACAAGCGCACCGAACATGCGCTCTCGAAGTAGAGGATCGCGATTTGCCGCCGCCACCGCTGCTGTCAGCGAATTCTCACCAGCATTCTTAAGGAGAAGCAACAGAGGCATCTCATCTGGGTTCAGGAAAGCACACACCTTCAACAGATCTACGGCCGCCGGACTATTCTCCCGAAGGGAGTCAAAGTGCAGCCGCCATGTGACCGCCACACTTCTAGGGTAGTCACCAGGCAAGGGAGCTTCCCCTAGCAGTCTCCCTGCTGAGGCGCGGTACAGATCCAGATATGACTGTACGGACATGCTATGAGTCGATATGTAAGCGGCGGCCTGTGACAGCGCGAGAGGAAGGCAACCCAACTCCTCCGAGAGATCCGTGGCAGCGTCAGGTTCGTTCCTGTTGGTCCGTTGCCTTAGCAGTTGGACGGCTTCGCTCAACTCTAGTTGCTCCACCTCCAGACATGTCGCAGTGTCCTCCCAACCGCGAGCCCGACTAGTGATGACGATGTTGCCCGATGCAGAAGGCAAGTACGGACGAAGCGCTGAGGCACTCTCTGCGTTATCAAAAACCAAAAGCCAATCATCACGATTACTGAGCGCCTCAATCGCGGACTCGGTAGCTCTTAACTCATCGTTTAGATCGCCAACTGCAAGGCGAACTGCGAGCCGTGTAAGATCCGCTCGTATCGTGACGGGAGTCTCAGCTCGAACCCACCAGACTATGGCATAGCTATTCATATGAAGATGGCAGTACTCAAGAGCAAGCTGCGTTTTGCCGATGCCACCTAGCCCATGAACCGCCACCACTGCAATCGGCCCCTCAGCGATACGAGACTCAATCATCGACAAGATGGAATCGCGCCCGACAAAGTGGCGCCCTCGCGCTGGAATATTGGTGATTACCCGCTGAGGGGTATTCTGATCCTCACTTACCCGGTCACGACCGGGCTCATTTACAAAAATCTTTTCGACATGAACCGATCCAATTGCGCCGCCAGCGGCGCTCCCAATGTTCCCTATACCTCTAAATCGATCAGCGTTGCGACTTTTATTTATGGCGCTTTGGTTTGTAGATGAATTCTCGCTCGAAAACCAACGCTGCACTACATAGGTCAAAACAGCACTTATGGCTGTGAGCCCGGCCACTATGGCCCACATGATTGGGCTGTTTTTGAGCCATTCCCAATCAGGCAAGAGTCCGGTGGCTATATTCGTTACAACCGCAAGGACCGAGACTAGGATTGTCATGCCAGCGGCCGCCGCAGGCCCCCGCCAATGCATAGACTCGGATTGGCCTCCACTGCCTTGAGCGGGCGCGTCACTCATAAGTGTTACACTAACACCTAAACTCGTCGTGCTGCCTACCTTGGACATACATCAGTCGTCGCCATTTGATGGGTCCGCGACACACATGCAGGGGCATGGCTCCTCGCCTCTGAACATAGAAAGCAAGAACTGCCTCCACCTCTGCGTGAGAGTAGCGGCGGCCCGCAAGCGCACCTCCGCCCTGTCGGCTCACGAGAGACGGGCGAGAGAACATGTCTAGACCCATGGGGACCTGACCACTTTGCGCCTGGTCAAGCGGTTGAACGTTGCGTGTACCCACACAGCCTCCGGAGCCGTGTGCGCAGGTTCGAATCCTGCAGGGGGCACACCTAGATCACCAGCAGAAACCCGTTACGACCTGCGAAAACAGGCCGGGCGGGTTTTTTCGTGTGTGCGGCCCGGTGCAATTGAGGGCCGCCAGCAGCCGCCGTCTGTATCTACTCCCCCGACCACAGCGGCCTGGCCATCTGGACGTGGGCGATGTACGAGACGCTCATGCGCCCCGGCCTGGACGGCGCACACGCACCGGCGATAGCCCGCCGCCGCTTCCTAGCCGAACGAGCAGGCACGTCCACCACCGCCCTCGACGACGCCCGCCGCCAGCTCCTGGCCCCAACCGAGACCGGGCCCTATCCATCCCGCTCCACACCCCGAGGCGCCAAACGCAGCGTCCTACACGCCGTCCTCCGCCGCCCCCGCGAGACCGGCGAACGCTACGGCCCTGTCCCCGCATGGACCCCAGACCTGGTGTGGGCCGGACGCCGGCGCCCTGCTGGCGCGATCTGTCGTGTTGATCTATTACCTGCTGCTCGCGGCCGGCTGCGGCGCCGTGTTCGGTCGGCTCGTGGCCGAGCAGCGCCGTCACACCCGGAACCTCGAGCGGATCCCCGTGCGGATCATGGTGAACGGGATCCGCGGCAAGAGCTCGGTCACCCGTCTCACCGCCGGAGCCTTGCGCGGACCGGGCCGTACGGTCGTCGCGAAGACCACCGGGTCCGCGGCGCGGTTCATCGCGCCGGACGCGACCGAGACCCCGATCTCCCGCCGGTTCGGGGTGGTGAACGTCATCGAGCAGGTCGACGTCGTACGGCGCGCGGCCGACCTGGACGCCACCTGTCTGGTGGCCGAGTGCATGGCCGTGCAGCCGGACCTGCAGGGGTTGAACCAGAACAAGCTCATCAAGTCCACGATCGGGATCATCACGAATGTCCGTCTCGACCATGTCGAGGAGATGGGCCCGACGCTGGAGGACATCGCCCGGTCGCTGTCACGCTCGATGCCCTGGGGCAGGGTGTGCTTCACCACCGAACGCAAGCTGTTCGACGTCCTGGCGTACGAGGCGCTGCGGCGGAACTGCACGCTCATCCGCGTGAGCCCCGACGACGTCACTGACGCCGAGATGGCCGGCTTCGACTGGATCACCTTCAAGGACAACGTCGTACTCGCGCTCGCCGTCGCCGAATACCTGGGCCTCCCACGCCGCGAGGCTCTTGCCGGGATGTACGCCGCGCCGCCGGACCCGGGCGTGCTACGGGTCGAGCAGCGGCAGGTCGGCGGCGCCGAATTGCACGCGGTCAACCTGCTCGCCGCGAACGACCCGCAGTCAACCCTGATGAACATCGAGCTGCTGAACCTTGCCGGGCAGGACGTGCAGGTCGTCATCAACTGCCGGCCCGACCGCATGGAGCGCAACGCCCAGATGGGGGAGATCGTCGCGGCGATCGACCCGTCGCAGGTGTACCTGATCGGCTCCCCGACCCGCTCGGCGTACCACGCGATCTCCCCGTCGTATCAGCCCCGCGTCATCGACCTGGGCGGCGAAGAGCACACCGGCCCGGCACTGCTGGAGCGCATCGGCGCGCGCATTCGACCGGCCACGACCCTTCTCGTGATCGGCAACATCCACGGCCGGGGCGAGCACCTGCTCGACGCCCTCGGCATGGGTTCGGCGAACTAGGAGAACCCCATGAGGCTCATTCCAGCGGTCGGTATCGATGTCGGTCCGACCCTGTCCGCGGTGATCCTGGCGATCGGCCTGCTCTGCGCACTGATCTGCTATCTGGTCACCAACTGTCTCCGGGCGGGCTGATCGTCCCGGGGTGGTTCGCCCTCACGGTGGTCGAGTGGCCCAAGACCCTGCTCATCGGCGCCGGCGCGACCGTCGTGACGTACCTGGTGATGATGCTGCTGCGCCGAAACGCGATCCTGTACGGCAAGAGGCTGTTCGCGGCGACCGTCCTGGTCGGTGTCCTGATCGAAGTCGGCCTGTTCCTCACCTTGCGGGGGCGGTTCCCCGGCCTGTTCCCCCACGACACTCTCGGCTTGGTCGCGCCGGGCCTGATCGCCTCCCAGGCGTCCAAGCAGCGGATCACGCCAACGCTGGTGTCGCTGGTGTCGGTCGCTGCGGCAACCTGCGTGATGCTCACAGCGGGAGTCGCGCTGTCATGAGGAAGCCCATCATCGGACTGGTGGCCGTGGCCAGCGCGGCGGTCATCGCGTTGGTCCCGCAGATGAACCACGCGATCGTGGATGCGAAGCAGCGTGCGCGCGTCGGGCACTCGGCGCGGCCGCTGCTTCCGGGTTACCGGTACATACGGTCCAAGCACCCGGACCGTACGAACGTGTACGACGAACGGAACCACCTGGTCGCCACCCTGACCGAGGGCGCCCGCACGGTGGTGTTCCGGCCGAGGGAGCGGACGTTCTCGGATCCGCAAGCGGCAGCACCGGTCCGCACCGATGCGTGGGTCCGGTTCGCGGCGGCGCCGTGGCGGTTCGGCCAGCAGGACACCCCGGCGTTCCGGACGTGGTTCGCGCGCGAGGTGACCGACACATCACCGGACCTGTTCGTTGACGCGATGCGGTACGTCACCGGGCACGGAGAGGACGCCGGGTTCGGCCGGTACGCCGAGGATGACGTGCACCGGGTACGCGGCGCGGACTGGAACGACTACCTCGGCGTCGCCTGGGGCGGTCTCCAACCCGATCCGCGCCTGCACCGGGACCTGGACTGCTCCGGGTACGTGCGGCTCGTCTACGGCCACGACATGGGCGTCAAGCTGTACCCCGACACCGGCTCGCACGCGGACGGCCTCGGCCGGTTCTCGCGCTCGATGGCGGCCGGTGCGCCGGGCGTGGTCATCGCGGACAGCCGGTACGTGTCTTCGCGTACGCGCGCGAACGGGCCGACGTTCGGGGACGCGGGCGGCGCAGCGATTCTGGACGGTGACGGATACTACGCCCGGCACCTGCGAGTCGCGCGACGCTTGTGACCGACGTCCGTGCGTCCGGCGAGGCGGAGGGCACCGAAAGCCAGGTTGCGTAGACCGCCGCGGGATCGATCAGGGCATCGCGCATGGCACCCCCTCGTCAGATCGTCGACCGGCTTCTTGCCGGCACCCTCAGCGGGCGGCTTCGGACGCCGCCGCCGGACCGTCCGCGACGGCCACAGCGGATTCGCCGGCAGTTTCCTGGCCTCGAACCCATCAATTACCACTGGTGCTGGAGGCCGACATCACGGTGTGCTTCGACGAGATGCCCGACCCAGCACGGCCCCATGGGTGGCCCGGGTGTCGCCTGAACATGCTGCGCGGCCCGCGGTACCGCCGCATGGATTGTTTCTGCTGGAATCGCTTATCGAGCAACGTGTTCCGCCGGATGAACGTGACATCATTGCCCCGATGTGATCACTCTTGGACGATCGGGATCTTCAGGATGGGCGTGCAACCTCCCACGCCGGCGGGAGACTCGCTGCTGCCGAACGACCCGGTGCAGGTCGGCGCTTATCGCATCGGCGCCCGCCTGGGGCGAGGCGGGCAGGGCATCGTCTACCTCGGCGAATCGGAGTCCGGCCGGCCGGTCGCCGTCAAGCTCCTGCACGCCGACTTCGGGCACGACGACCAGGCCCGCCGATATTTCGAACGGGAACTCGCGTCGGCACGCAAGGTGGCGGGGTTCTGCACGGCGCGCATCCTCGCCGCCGACGTCGAGGGCGATGTCCCCTACATCGTCAGCGAGTACGTCCCCGGGCCGTCGCTGCAGCGCGTGGTTCGCGAGCAGGGCCCCCGGACGGGCACGGACCTGGACCGGCTCGCGATCGGCACCGCCACCGCGCTGGTCGCGATCCACCAGGCTCAAATCGTGCACCGCGACTTCAAGCCCGGCAACGTGCTGCTGGGGCCGGATGGACCGCGCGTCATCGACTTCGGTATCGCCCGCAGTCTGGAGGCGACGAGCGGGACCGTCAGCCGCAACGTCGGGACACCCGCGTACATGGCCCCCGAACAGATCAGCGGGGAACCGGTCGGCTACGCGGCCGACGTCTTCGCCTGGGCCTGCACCATCGTGTATGCCGCCACTGGGAGCCCCGCGTTCGGCGCCGACAGCGTGTCGGCCGTGTTCCACCGGGTGCTGCACGGCGAGCCAGAGCTGGGCCCGATCGCCTCGCCGCTCCGCGAGACGCTGACCGCGTGCCTGGCCAAGGACCCGCGGCTTCGGCCGACCGCGCGCCAGGTCTTGAGCACGCTGCTGGGCAGCGGCCAGGCCCCACTGGACGACGACGCGGGGCCGGACGACAACGCCGGGAGGACGGCCGGCGCCGTCCCGGCGGGGCCGCCGCGCAACGAGGGCGATGCGTTCCCGACCGCCGTCGAGCCGGCCGGATCCTCGCCGGAGCCCGTCCCATCCCGGCTCCGCCCAGTTGTTCGCGGGCTCATGGCCACCGTGATCACCGGCGCGCTTCTCCGCGTATTGGCCGCCGTTTTCGACCCTGCCGTCATGTCGGTGGGGGCGGGCGGGATCGATCTGGTCACCTATGCCACCGTTCTCGTTACAGCATTCCTGGCGGCTTGGCGGCGGCTGGGCCTCTGGCTCCTTCCCGGACTGATCCTGATCCTGGCGAATCTGGGGTATTGGGAGGTTTATCAGCACACCGGTGGACGCGGAGGGGGCTTCTTCTCCTACGGCATGCTGAACAGCGTGTTCCCACCCCTGCCCTACACCCTTGCGTGCGGTTGGGCGGTGAGCAACGTTGTCGCAGCCGCCATCCGACGAGATCGGTCCGAACTCGTCACCGGTGGCGTTGTCACAGTGGCGTATGTGGTGTGGAATATCGTCGACTTGAGCGCCTGGCACTCTGATTTGCAGAAGGCCGGCACTTCCGGCGGCGTGATGCTGGTGTACATCGTCCACCTACTCTTCAGCGCCCTGCTGGGAGCGCTGATCGCCGCAACGTTGGAACTGCAGCGGCGCCCGCACCGCAGGCGGGACGCAACGGCGGCACCATTCGCTTAGGCGGGCAAGTCTCACTGAGAACAGGCCGAAACCACATCGTTGGGCCACGCCGAGGCCGCCGAGATCCTGGACACCATCCGGACCCCGGCGGGGCAGACGGTTATCAACTGTCCGGGCCGGGCGGTATTGATTGTTGCGCGGACAGGTCTCGGCCGGCCAAGGCAATGCGAGTGCCGAAGTCTGCGACGACGCTCTGAAGCACGTCAAGAGCGATCAGCTGGCTGGGGCCTCCACTTGCTGATGTGAGTTCCGTGCGTGGTCATGCCCATAGCCACCGGCCCAGCTCCGATGACGGCACCGACGGCGACCCCGGTGGAGTGGCTCGTGCCGCTCTGAGCGCCATAAACGCTCTGGACACTCTGGACCTGGTCCACCTGGGCACAACGAGGACAAGCCGGCCCGCTCATTCCTTACAGCCCTCCTCCTGCGCTGATTCCACGACCGTCGTTGGACGCTCGTCTTTGATCAAAACACCAGCCCAGATCGTTGGCGAGCCTCGCGAACCAGACTGCTCTTCCCGGACATACTCAGGGCCATGGGACCGTGTTCATGCCTCCGGGTCCACCCCGTGAGCGGCATCGACTCCCTGTGCTTGTTCCCGACAGTTGGCTGGCGGAGAGTTCCACGGCCGGGCCAAGACCGCACCTTTGTGGATAGCGCGCGGGCGGGAACGGATGGGAGACTGAAGCGCGTCCGTAACGTCGGGAAGGTCAGTGCTGTGCTCTGGTCGATGGTGATCTTCGTGATTCTGCGGGGCCTCGCCGCGGCCGACTGGATCGGGGCGCCGGGGCAGCCGGCATTGCTGGCGCTGGCCGCATTCACCGTGGCGGGGGTGCTGGTCCTTGGGGCGGTGAGGATCCATGCGGCGGGCCGGGAACACCGGGTGGCGCCGGCACGGGTCCGGACGACTCTTCGGGAACGAACGCTGCGGACCGCCTTTCTGCCGCAGCGCGACCCCGACGCGGCGGGACGCCCCCGTCCGAGAGCACCGGGAGCGGAGAGCGCGGCCGTCTGAGCGCGGCCGGCGACGCCATCGCTCCTCCTCTTCCCGGAAGGCTCTCATGTCCCTGCTCGATGTTCCTGTCTCGATCGCGTACGCCCTGGTCACCGCACTTGCCGCCGGCATCCATCCGGTCGTGGGCGGCGTTGCCACCGCCGCGGCGATCATCGTGTTCACCCTGGCGGTGCGGCTGGCGATGCTGCCGCTCGCTGTCTCTGCGGCCAAGGGCGAACGGGTCCGGACGCGGCTGCTGCCCCAGGTCCAGGCCCTGCAGAAGAGGCACGCCGGGGATCCGCGCCGGCTCCAGCGGGAGACCGCCGCCCTGTATGAGGCACAGGGCACGACTCCGCTGTCGGGGTGCCTGCCGATGTTCGCGCAGATGCCGTTCTTCATGGTGATGTACCGGCTGTTCACGTCGGCAACGGTCGCCGGGCACCAGAACGCGCTGCTCGCGCACACCCTGCTGGGCGCGCCGTTGGGGCAGAACTGGGTCGGGCTCGTCGGCGGTGGTCTGCTCACGCCGCCTTCGCTGGTGTTCTTGGGGCTGTTCGCGCTGATGGCGGCGCTGGCCGTGTGGTCGTCGCGGCGGGCCGCGCGGACGGCCCCGGCCGGCGCGGCCGGCGTCCTCGCGCGGGTCGCGCCGTTCGGCACGGTTGTCTTCACGGCGTTCGTCCCGCTGGCCGCCGGGCTGTACCTGCTGGTGTCCGGCGTCTGGACGGCGGCGGAGCGTGCCGTGCTCCACCGGCGGACCGCCGCGTCCGCAGGCTGATACGCCACGCCACGCGCCCCAGCCCGAACCGGGCCAGCAGCGCCGACGGCGGGTTCGGGGCGCCTGGGCGAGGCCCTGGTGCGGTCGGACTCAGACGTTATGTGCACCGGCCGGTCACAGCCGCGCGATGTGCCCTCGAACGAGAAGTCTCGCCACGGGACCGCCGGGCGGTCACCAACCGCGACTTTTCGTTCTCATGCTCGTCATGGTCCCCCGGCCGGCAGTTCCGATGCTCGTCAAGCCCCGTACCGAGGATTTCGTCGCGGCCGCCGTGGTGCGCCGGCGAGCGATGGCCCCGGCATTGCTGACTTGACGACAAGGTGGCATGGGCTCGGTGGCGTCCGGGATCGGCCGTCGGGGCGTGGTGGGTCGTGGCCGATCTGTGGCTGGGCGTACGTTCGGGGCATGGTGTGGTGGCAGGCGGCGCTGTGGGGAATCGCCGGCGGGTTCCTCGTGGAGGCGCTGGAACTGTATGCCTCCATCCGCCGCTCGACGCGCCGTTGGACCTGGCGCCGCCCGATCCCGCAGGGCATGGCCGCGTTCGTGGTGTCGGTCGTGATCCGGATGGGGGCCGGTGGCACGGTGGCGGCCGCCCTGGCGCAGGACGGTCAGGTGGCGGGCGCGCTTGCGGCGCTCGGCCTGGGGGTCGCCGCGCCGCTGGTGATCGAGAAACTGGCGCGGGTGGTCCCACTCAACGTGGACGTGCAGGCCACCATGGAGCCCGCGCCGCCCGCGCCCGCGCCGCCGCCGTCATCCGGTGCTCCTCTGCCCGGCTCGGCGGGCCGGCCGGGAGGAGGAACCCATGCGCCCTGACACCTGGCGCGGGCGGCTGGTGGCCGCGCTGGCCCGCCCACCCGAACCCATCCGCTCCGTGCCGCGAGGCCTGCGGACACACAAGCCTGCGGGTCGGCTGGTGGCCGCACTGGCCCGCCTCCCCGAAGACCCCACATTCCTCCCGGAAGGCTATGTAGCCCCCGGGGTGCCTCAAAACGCCATTCGCCCTTATGCCCAGTTGACCCACGCGGACCTGACCCGCGCGTACTTGTCCGTCGCGGACTTGTCCGCCGCGAACCTGACCCGCGCGAACCTGGACGGCGCGAACCTGTCTGGCGCGCTCCTGTTCGGCGCGAACCTGACCCGCGCGAACCTCACCCGCGCCAACCTGGACGGCGCGCTCCTGACCGGTGCGCTCCTGTTCCGCGCGAACCTGACCCGCGCGAACCTGGACGGCGCGAACCTGTCCGCCGCGCACCTCACCCGCGCGGACCTGTCCGCCGCGGACCTGTCCGGAGCGAACCTGGGCCGCGCCAACCTGGAGGGCGCGAACCTGACCGGCGCGACCCTGTCCGGCACGTACCTGGACGGCGCGACCCTGTCCGGCGTGGACCTGACCCTCGCGCACCTGTCCGGAGCGGACCTGAACCTTGCGAACCTGGAGGACGCGGTCCTGACCCGCGCGGACTTGTCCGGCGCGAACCTGTCCGGCGCGCACCTGACCCGCGCGAACCTGGACGGGGTCCGGTGGACGGTGCCGGGCACGCGGTGGCCGGCGGGGATGGCCGACACGATGCGGGCCCGGTCCCGGGAGATTGAGCCGGGGGTGTGGGAGGTGGTCGGAGTGGACGGCCCGGACCGCACCCTGATGCCCGCCAGATAGCCCGGGTCTCGAGGAGCATGGAATGTCAGTAGCGGCAGCAGCCGTTCCGGCTGGCCGCGAAGCGGGGCCGCCGCAGTTCAGCCGACGGCCGCGGCGGCGACGTTGAGGGCGGGGACCGCGCCCTCGAATCTGCAGGTCACTCGCCGCACCCGCAGGGGGCACCTACGAGCGATCGGCCGGTTCCCGCGCTGACCAGCGGAACCGGCTTTGTCGTTCGTGGGCCAGGGGACGTCGTCCCTGACGTCCTGTGCCGCTACCCGTGGAGGGCCGTTGGCGCCGACACCCCGGTTTCCGTCAAATGAAGGGCCCCGGGGCTGCTGCCCCGGGGTCCTTGGTTGCGTGTACGTGAGTTCAGCGGTCGGCGACCGCCTCATTCACGTTCAGGTGGTTCAGCGCGACCGGCGCCGGCCGATGCGGTGCTTGAGTTCGATGACGGCCGCGTAGCCCACGCAGACCACGGCGGTGGCGAACGCCACCACCCCGGTGACGTTGAGGTCACCCTTGGTGACGGCCAGAGTCGCCAGGTCGATGACCACAGCGACGGCCGATACGACAGCCACGTTCCGGCGTTCTGCGTCGGTTGCGTAGCGGGTGCCGTTGTTCTCGCGCATGGGATCGTGTCCTTCGCTTGTCTGTGTTGGGCCCCGAAGATCCGAGGCGGCGCCGGGGGAACCGGGCCGATAAAGACCGTGAGGAGCAAGCGCCGGTACGCAATCACTGCGCCGGTCTTCTACGAGATCCCGGTTGTGTCGGCGTGGGAACGGGCGGTGCGGCGGGCTCCGGCCAGGAGCAGGATGTTCGCGAGCAGGAGGATCGGCCATGGCGTGAATACGAGGACCACGGCACCGACGACGGTCCAGGTGCCCAGCGTCCAGGCGATGAACGGCGGTGGCGTGATGTGGTGGCGGTCCAGCCACAGCACGGTCAGGCCGACCACGAAGAGCGGCACGCCGAAGCTGGCCAGACTCAGCCAGTACGCGCTGTTCGCGGGGCTCATCGCGGTGAGATCGTCCCCCCGCAGCCCTCCGCTGAACCACGTCCCCGCGTGGCTCGCGGCTTTCTCCAGCGTCAGCGCAAGAAGCGTGTGCGCGGCTCCGAACAGCGTGATGAGCCAACCAGCCCACTTGACCATTTGAACTCTCCGTCCTCGGCATGCTCGGGAACCGGATAATGGAGGGCGGCGAGACCGAACGACACGGCTGCTGCTCCTCCATCGTTATACGGTGGCGTATAAAGTGAGGCTAGACCTGTTGTACGGATCCGTACAACAGGTCGAAGGGGTGAGGTGGGTCATACGATGGGCGCGTTGCGCACACTGCGCGAAACCTGGGTCGAGGAGGGGCTGCGGGCACTGGCCGAGGGCGGGGTGGACGCGGTGCGCGTCGAGGTCCTGGCCAAGGCACTCGGGGTGACCAAGGGCGGTTTCTACGGCTACTTCGCCGACCGTGGCGCGCTGTTGACGGAGATGCTGGACACCTGGGAGCGCGAGAGCGTCGACGACGTCCTCGACCGGGCCGAACGGGAGGGCGGCGACGTACTGGACAAGGTCCGGCTGGCCGGGCGGCTCACCTTCTCCAGCGATCGCCTGCTCCCCATCGACCTGGCCATTCGCGACTGGGCGCGCCGCGACCAGGCCGTCGCCGAGCGCCTGCGCCGCGTGGACAACCGGCGCATGCAGCTGCTGCGCGACGCGATCAGCACGTTCTGCCCCGACCCCGACGAGGTCGAAGCCCGCAGCCTGCTCGCCTTCAGCGCGGCCATCGGCAGCCACTTGATCGCCGCCGACCACCCCGGCCGCACCCGCGCCCAGGTCATCGCCCGCGCCGGCGACCTCATCCTCAACCGTCCACCCCAGCCATCCCCCTCGCCTTGAGGGCGACTCGAAGGTTCCCGGTACTGAGGTCACCAAAATCCGTCGCCCCAGGGGCGGGACTCTGTGCTGTTGTGCGCGGCACTCCGGGCGCCGCAAGGACTGATCCCGGGAGCGGTGTTTTGTCGCTGCGCCTATGCCCTATTCCCTCTCCTGGTTGGCGCCCATCCGCCTCTTAGCTCAAGCGGCAGAAGCTCGTTACGACCTGAAAAAGGCCAGCGGGTTTTCATTTGTGCAGCCCTGTGCAACTGAGGGTCGCCAACAACTGCCGTCGGCCTCCGCATACAGGAGCGCCGATGACGCCGACGACGACCGGCCGCGGCGGGCTGGACGGCGCGCGCACCCGGCCGGTTTCGGTCGGGGTGGTCTTTTGGCGATCACGGCAACCGAGGTGATCGCCTGGGCGTCCTCACTGCAAAGCCGGGAGCGGGGGGAAGGAGTTCATGTGCGGTTCGTGAGGCGTTTCGCGATTCCCATGGCGGCTGTGGCGGGGGTGGTGCTCGCCGGGGCGCCGCCTGTCCTCGGAGCGGAGGCGGACTGGCGGAAGGTGCCGCACTCCAGCGCGGAGGGCACCCTCAAGGACGTCGCCGTGCTCGGCGGGAGCGACGCGTGGGCGGTCGGGGAGAAGCATCCGCCGTACGAGTCCGCCGATCCCGTCGCCGAGCACTGGGACGGCACGTCCTGGAAAGAGGTGACGGTTCCCGACACTCCGACGGGCACGGGCAGCCTCGACGGTGTCAGCGCGGTTGCGTCCAACGACGTCTGGGCCGTCGGCGACAGCACCGGCCTCGGACCGGTGATCCGGCACTGGGACGGTGCCGCGTGGACGGTGGTCCAGCCCGCCGCGCCGCCCGACGGCTCGCATGTCGGGGCCGACCGGCTCAATGACATAGCGGCGGTCTCCAAGACGCTGGCATGGGCGGTCGGATCCTTCTCCGGCAGGAACACCCCCGGCCCGGTCACCCTGATCGAACGCTGGGACGGGACGAAGTGGTCGCGGGTGGCCTCCCCCAGCCCTGGCGGTGTCACCAACACCCTGCAGGGCGTCGCCTCGCTGTCGGCGACGAATGCGTGGGCGGTCGGGTGGTACCTCAGTGACGCGGGTGACAATGTCGCGCTCGTCCTGCACTGGGACGGCAGCGCTTGGACCAAGAGCCCGGTGACCCTCCCGTCGGGCAACACTGAACTGCAGAGCGTCACCGCCGTCTCCGCCAAGAATGTGTGGGCGGTCGGCGACCATGAGGGCAGGCCGTTGGTGATGCACTGGAACGGCACTCGTTGGCGCGTCCTGCCGGAGCCTGCGCTCACCGAGTCGTGGCTGAGCGCCGCGGCTCCGGACGGCAGGGGCGGGGTCTGGGTCGGCGGTTACCGCATGACGGACGGCGGGGTGACGAGCCGGCCTCTGTTCCTGCACTGGAACGGCACCAGCTGGACTACCGGCACCAGCGAGGAGGCCGAGGGGACCGTCGAGGGACTCACCCGCGTGGGCACGTCGATCTGGGCCGTCGGGACGACCTCGCCCTGCACATGCTTCGTCGCACCGCCACTGGTCGAGGTCAACGGCCCCGTCCCGCACTGACGCCCCGACGATCCGCCTGCGGCGGATCAGCCACCACCGCTGTCCGGATGTCACGCTCCCCGCATGGCGCGCTCGCGCGGCAGCATGCGGGGAGTGTGACACGTCCAGGAGACGATCAGCTGTGGAAGGTGTAAGTCCCACGCTTGACGGTGGTGCCCCGATTCTCCCAGTAGGACCAGACTTCGGCGCGGTACTTGGTGTCTTCGTAAGCCGTCGCCAGACTCCGGCACGTGGCGCCCCAGGTCTTGCTCTTCTTGGAGCCGTTCTTCCAGCCGTACTCGTCCGTCCACTTGTACCTCGGACCGGACCCGCTGATCGGGGTCAGCTTCACCGTCACCGTCCGGCGCGTACCCTCGACCGGCATACCCCCGAAGTTCCGGGCCTGAGCGCAGAACTTGTCCGTCGAGTCGGTGTACTTGACAGTGCCGTCGCCGACATTCTTCGAGAACGAGCCGGCCAGTGCCGGCTGTGCCAGGGCGAAGCACACGGTCGCGGCACCGACGCCCACCACGGCCGTCCTGAGGACTTTCTTCATCGTCTCCCTCGGTCTGTGATCGATCTTGGTCGAGTCTTGCTGATCTTGTCAGCAAGCCGTTCCCACAGGATGCTTTTGACGCACTGTTCATTGATCGTCACAGAAACGTAATGCGATGCTGAGCGCACCCGACGGGCAGTCGTCGATGCGCTCGCCACCTGCGGCGCCCATGCAAGGGCCCGTTCGGTTCGCCGCGCGTCCCAAGGACGCCGCCGGCGAAAGAGAAGGCGGGAGAGGTCGTTGACTTCTCCCGCCCTTGCTTTACACGCCGCGCACATGGCATCACGGCGAGCTATATGAGCCTTCCGTCACCCGATTCCCAGGAATCAAGAAAGGGAAGTGGATGCAGGATGAACTGGAAGTCAGGACTGTGGAGGCGAAGCCTGCCCTTGCCTGTCCTCCCAGCATTCGGCATGGAGGTTGGCCGTCTCGGGATCGTCTCCGAGCGCCACCCTAGCCCGGTAGATCTGCGTCGCGGTCTCACCCGGGTCATCCGGACCTTCGGTGTTGTCCTTGTCCGGGCTGCCCTTGCTGAGCCAACGACCACTCATTCGTATCTCTCCTCTTTGCGACACGCCTCCGCGCAACGCGGGGCGGCGCGGCCCATTGCTCTGGCCGCTGCGTTGTTGACCGTCTTGCCCAACCAGGCATTGACCACCGATGAGTCCTGTGAAATGGACGACTGTTTGCCACTCTCCGCGATGGGACTGTATCGGTGTCATCGGCGAGAACGGTGGGTGCCGTCCGGGTGGAAGGACCGCATCCTGCATCGACGACTGGGCGTCTCCACAGATAGGACAGCAGCGCGGTGCCTGTGCACCAGGCGGTGGCGGTGGCAGCGCTGTTGCCGATCGGGTTGTCGAGCAGGAGGCCGCGGATGGTTTCCATGACGGGGGTGAAGGGCTGGGGCAGGCGGGGGCGGTGCCGGTGAAGGAGGATCATCCTCGGCGGTCGTAGACGCCGATGGCCCAGATCCCCGGACGGGTGCCGGTACGCGCTGCGATCTTCTCGATGGCGTCGGTGAACGGGTCGGGCGGGTTGCTCTCGTCGATTTCCGCCTCCGGCGGCAGGACCCATGCCTCCAAGGTGTGGGGCCGCCCCGTCCACGCCGGCCCGGCCGACTGGCCGTCGTACTGCGACAGATGGTCCTGCGGGCCGCACCGGCCGATGCTCGCCGACCGCGCGGGGTCATCGCTCTTGATCACCAGCCAGGAGCCGGGAACCGAGCACCGCACGTTGTACATGGTGTCGGTGCTGAGCGCCGTGAACCGCAGACGGACCGGCTCTCCCATTCGTTCATGCTGTTGCGACTCGATGAGCGGCAGCTTCTCGGCCCGGAAGAAGTGGTCGGCCTCGCCGGGCAGCGGCACCTCGGCCGGAAGCCGTACCGACGCCAGCACGGTGTCTGCCGGGACGGTGCCGTCCGCACCACCGGGCAGGGCGAGTGCGGTGACGGCGACGGCGGCTGCGGTACCGGCCGTCACGGCCGTGCGGGTCGCACGGCGGCGCCGCCGCATGCGCCTGCCCAGGGCCGCCGCCCGCTCGCCGCGGCCGGGATCCGGGGGTGCATCCTGGGCGCGTTCCCGCAGCATGGCGACGAGTTCCTGCTCCGTGTTGGGCATGGTCATCTCACTTCGTTGAGGGCTTGGAGGGCTGGATCGACCTGCAACCGCAGCAGGGCCCGGCGCAGCTGGGTCTTCACCGTGGAAGCGGAGCAGCCGAGGATGTCGGCGACCTGGGTGAGCGGGAGCGACTCGAAGTAATGCAGCACCACGACCGCGCGCTGCCGGGCCGACAACCGGGCCAGCGCCGTCCACATCGCATCGCGGTCGTCAAAGGCGGCCGTCGGGTCCGGCTGGGATGGTTCGGGCAATTGCGCGGTCGGGACCTCGCCACGCCATCGTCGCCGCCACCAGGAGGCGTGTGTGTTGGTCAGTATCCGGTAGACGTACGGGGAGGGATCGTCCGATACGCGCCCCCAGGCGACCCACGCCTTGGCCAGTGCGGTCTGCAGCAGATCCTCGGCGCGGGCCCAGTCCTGGGTCAGCAGGTAGGCACTGCGCAGCAGACGGTCGGAATGCTTCTCGACGTAGTCGTCGAAGCCGGATCGATCCGCCATGCGGCGTCCCTCCTGTCGGTGTCTTCGTTGGGACTACGCCCGAGAAGCCGCTCATAGGTGACAGCAATGCCGTTCCGAACACGCTGAAGGCGCCCTCCGGTGTGCTTCGGGGGCGCCTTTGCGTCGCGTCGATGGTCAGGCGCTGACGGCCTTCTTGTAGAGGCGGGTCGCCAGCGGGACGAACACGATCAGGATGACGGCGATCCACATGAGTGACACCGGGACGGCGTGCTGGATGGGCCAGGCGTCCGAGGTCTTCATCGCGGTGCTGGTGTTGCCGAAGAGCTCGCGCGCGGCCTGGGTGAAGGTCGAGACGGGGTTCCACTCGGCGACGACGCGGAGCGGCGCCGGCAGTTCGGAGCTGTCGAGGAAGGCGTTGGAGATGAACATCAGCGGGAACGAGACCATGGTGGCGATGTTGTTGAAGCTTTCCGGGGTGCGCAGGGCCAGCGCGACGGTCGCGGTGAACCAGGAGAACGCGTAGGCGAACAGCAGCAGAAGCCCGAACCCGAGGACGGCCTCGAAGGGCGAGGTGTGCACCCGCCAGCCGACGATCAGCCCCATCGCCGCCATGACGACCAGGCTGGCGAGGTTCATCAGCAGGTCGCTGACGGTCTGGCCGATCAGCACCGCGGACGGGGCCATGGGCAGCGAGCGGAACCGGTCGAAGATGCCCTTCTGCAGGTCCAGGGTCAGCGTGTAGCCGGTGATCTGCGCGCCCATGATCACGGCCTGGACGAAGATGCCGGGCAGCAGGAACTCCCGGTACGACATCCCCGGGACGTGGATGACGCTGCCGAAGACGTAGGCGAACATCAGCACGAAGACGATCGGGAACATGATCGCGGCGCCGAGGAGGTCCGGCGACCGCCTGATCTTCAGGGTGTTGCGCCGGGCGATCGTCCAGCCGTCGGCGATGGGCATGGTGAGCGCGTTCATCGGGCGGCCTCCCGGGCCTGCTCGTCGGTGCCGGACGCCTGGTGTCCGGTGAGGGTGAGGTAGACGTCGTCGAGGGTGGGCCGCCGCAGGCCGGCGTCCCGCACCCGGACTCCGCTGTCCGACAGCCGACCGAGGACGTGGCGGAGCGCCTCGGGGCCGTCGGTGACCGGGACGGTGATCTGGAGCGACTCCGGAACGGTCCGCATGGCGCCGACCGCGACCCAGGCGAGGGTCTGCCGGGCGGTCTCCAGCTCGGTGGCGTCGGTCACGGTCAGCTCGATGCGGTTGCCGCCCACCTTGTCCTTGAGCTCGTCGGCGGTGCCGCGGGCGATGGCGCGGCCGTGGTCGACCACCATGATCTGGTCGGCGAGGTGGTCGGCCTCCTCCATGTACTGGGTGGTCAGCAGCAGCGTGCTGCCGCCCGCGACCAGTTCGGAGATGGTGTCCCACAGCGCGGCTCGCGCACGGGGGTCCAGGCCGGTGCTGGGCTCGTCCAGGAACAGGACCGGCGGGTCGGCGACCAGCGCGCCGGCCAGGTCGATGCGGCGGCGCATGCCGCCGGAGTAGCCCTTCACCGGACGGTCCGCGGCGTCGGCGAGGTCGAAGCGTTCCAGCAGCTCGCGGGCGCGGGCCCTGCTGCGCTTGGCGCCCAGGTGGTACAGCCGCCCGACCATCTCCAGGTTCTCGGCGCCGGTGAGGTGCTCGTCGACGGCGGCGTACTGGCCGGACAGTCCGATGTACGAGCGCAGCCGCCGGGCCTCTTCGACGACGTCACATCCGGCGACGGTGGCACGGCCGGCGTCGGGGCGCAGCAGCGTGGTCAGGATCCGCACCGTCGTGGTCTTGCCGGCGCCGTTCGGGCCGAGCAGGGCGAGCACCGTCCCCTGCGGGACGGAGAAGCTCAGCCCGTCCAGGGCGGTCACCTCGCCGTACCTCTTGACCAGCCCTTCGGCTGTGATCGCGTCGCTCATGAGGGGTCTCCTTGGCGGTGTTGAGGGTCAGGACCGGTGGACGTCGATGTCGCCCCAGTTGGTCTGCGCGCGCACCTCGACGACCGCGTCGGCGGTCTCGGGGCCTTCGGCGGCGGTCAGGCTGTTGCGCACCACGCCGTTCTTGGAGTGCAGGTCCAGCCAGGCGGCCGTGCCCTCGGCGATGCCGACGTCGACCTTGCCGTGGCCGCCCTCCAGGTGGAGGGTGCCGCTCACCGCCGAGCTGATCCGGATCCGGCCGTGCGCGGTCTTCGCGGTGAGGCCGGCCAGCGCGCGGTGGACGGTGATGTCACCGGTGCCGGTCTTCAACTGCAGGTCACCGGTCGCCTCGCCCAGGGTGACGCCACCGGTGGAGTTCTTCACCGTGCCGGGGCCGTCGATGGCCCCGATCCGGATCGCCCCGGTGGAGGCGGTCACCTCGGCGGGTCCGGCCACCCGGTCCACGGAGATGTCTCCGGTGGACGCCTTGGCCTCCAAGGGCCCGGTCTCCTCCAGGCGCAGGTCGCCGATCGAGCTGCGCAGGACGGTCCGGCCGAGCGGGCCGGTGGCGATGAAGTCCCCCGCGACCTCGGCCTCGACGCGGGACCCGGCCGGCAGGTCCACGGTCACCTCGATGGAGCCGCGCCAGGAACGCAGGTGCGCGAGCCCTTTGGGCTTGGGGCCCTTGACCAGCAGCCGTCCGCCGGAGAGTTCGACGATCGTCTGCTCGGCGGCCTGCACGCTCGCTTCGGCGGACGGGTCGCTGGGGCGCACCTCCACCACGGTGTCGGCGCGGTCGCCGGCGTGGACGCGGACCTGGCCGATGTAGATCTGGATGTCGGCGCTGATCGGTTCGGGGGTCTCGAAAGCAGGCATGGCGGAGCCCTCCTCGTGGCTTCGGTGCGATATCCCGGCCTCCGGGGCCGGGCGATGAGTGGTGAGGGGCGATGGGGCCGGCGGGTGCCGCTAGCGCACCCAGCCGGTGTAGCTGCGCCCGCTCTGGGGCTGCTGCGGCCGGTCGGCGGTACGGCTCCCGGCGCCGGGCTCGAACGCGGCGGAGATGGCGCGGACCAGCCAGGCGTTGACCGAGATCCCCTGCCGGCCGGCGGCCTCCTCCACCCGCAGCTTGAGGTGCTCGGGCAGCCGCAGGGTCATCCGCGCGGTGCCGCCCTCCTCGGCGGGCGGCGGGCCGGCCGGCGGCGCGGCATCCGGTGCGGTCTCCGGCCCGCCGACGGCCGCGCCCTCCGGGAACGGCCCCGGCTGCGGTGGCGTCACCACGAACGCCGGGTCGCCGCCGCGCAGCCGCACGTCGACCGAGCCCGGCGCGAGATCACGGGTGATCTCGTCCGCCGCCGCCGACAGCGCCTCCAGCAGGGTGAGCCTGGCGGCCGAGTCCAGGGCGCCGGTGAGGCGCTCGGCCAGCGCGCGAGCGTCCGGGCCGCCCGCCTCGGCGGCGACGGCGAGCTCGCGGCGGAGGTTCTCCACGTACGGCATCAGGTCCATGCCACAACTATGACGCCATCGCGACGTCACGTCAAGCGGCAGATGACGTCACTCTGCCTAGAGTTGACGTCATTCGCCTTGAGCAATGGCCGCCCGAGGCGTCGGGGCGGCGAGCGGGCAGCCGCGTTCAGTCGCCGCTGGGCAGCCCTTCCTTCTCGGCGAGCACGCGGAGGGCCTCGTGCAGCGCCGCACGCTGGCGCGGGGTGAGCGGAGCGGTGCTTGGGATTGACGTCATAGACGGCGATCTTCCGGGCCGCTAGTCGCCGACCACCGGATCGGCCGCGGCGGAGGCCGGTGCGTACTGTGCCAGTCCGTTGCCGAACGACCAGTCGATCGATTCGTTCTCGGTGAGGCTGATGATCACGTTGCGGGGCTCGGTGCCGGCGTATGCGTGGGCGAGTTCGACGATCCGCCGGTAGAGGGCTCGCTTCTGCTCCGGCGTCCGTCCGGAGCGCATCGTGATCGCGATGAAGACGATGTCGTCATCGTGCTGCACCCCGAGGTAGTCGTCATAGCGCAGGGTGCCGCTGGTGCCATCGTGGCTGACCAGGACCTGGAAGCGGTCGTCGGGCGGGAAGCCGATCGTCTCGCCGAGAGCGTCGTGCACGGCGCGGCCGAGCGCGTCGAGGCGATCGCTTCCCGCCCTCAAGGCGTCGATACGGACAAGCGGCATTTCGATCGTTCCCTTCTCCCGTGATCCGGAGCTGCGACGGTCAGCGGTGCTCGCCGGCGAGCAGGCCGAGGGCACCGTCGATCGCCCTCGCCTGTACGTCGGCCGAGCCGGCGGCCCGAGCCAGCACATAGCCGCCCTGCACTACCGCGACCAGCGCGGTGGCGGTGGCCGTGGGGTCGATCCTGGGGTCGAGCTCGTCGTTGGCACGGCCCTCGGCCAGCAATTCGGCCAGCCGCCGGGTGAGCCAGGCGAAGGTCTCCTCCACGGGTCTGCGCAGCAGCGGGTCCGCCATCACATCGGGGTCCTGGGTGAGACGGCCGACCGGGCAGCCCTTCAGAGCCTCGCGTTCGCGCCGCATGTAGCCGGTGACCCGCTCGATCACGGTGCCCGGGCCGCTGAACGCGGCCTCCGCCCTGGCCCGCAGTTCGTCGGCACTGCGGCTGATCGCGGCGAGCGCAAGGTCGGGCTTGCCGCGGAAGTGGTGGTACATGCTGCCCTGGCCCGCTCCGGATCGCTCCTGGATCGCCTTCGGGCTGGTGCCGACGTAGCCGCGTTCCCACAGCAGTTCACGCGTGCTCTCGATGAGCCGTTCCCTGGCATCCACGGCACGAGCATACATACCAGTAGGTACAGTCGCTACTCCCCACGATCGTCGATCAAGGCGGAGGGCCGGGGGAGAATGCATGCATGACTCGGACTGTGAACCTGCCTGGCGGAACCGCGCTGCCGCTGATCGGTTTCGGGACCTGGCAACTGGGATCCAAGACGGCGTACGAGTCGGTGCGTGCGGCGCTTGAGATCGGTTACCGGCACATCGACACCGCGACGCTGTACAAGAACGAGGCGGACGTCGGCCAAGCCGTAAGGGACAGCGGTGTGGATCGGGAGCAGGTCTTCATCACCACCAAGCTCCGCCCGCAGGACGCGCGGCGTGCCCGTCGCACGCTGGAGTCGAGCCTTCGCATGCTCGACACCGGCTACGTGGACCTCTGGCTGATCCACTGGCCGACGGGCCGGGAGGAACTCGTCCCCACGTGGCAGGAGTTGCTGTCCGCCAAGGACGCGGGACTGGCCCGCAACGTCGGGGTCAGCAATTACAGTCCGGCCCTGATCGACCTGCTGACCGAGGCCACCGGACGGCAGCCGGCGGTCAACCAGATTCCGTGGAGCCCGGCGCAGCACGATCCGGCCCTGCTGGAGGAGCACGCTCGCCGGGGCGTAGTCGTCGAGGGCTACAGCGGCCTGAAGAACACCGATCTGCGCGATCCGGTCCTCACCGAGATCGCTCGGCGGCATGGGGCCACTCCCGCCCAGGTCGTCCTCCGCTGGCATCTGGAACACGACATCGTCGTCCTGCCCAGGTCCGCGCGCCGGGAACGCATCGCCGCCAACTTCGACCTGGACGGCTTCGAGCTCACAAAGGAGGACGTCACCGCCATCGACAACCTCGCCCGAAGGTGAGGTGAGGCGCTCAACTGAAGCGCGGGAAGTGCTCGTCGGGGAGGGGGCCGCCCACGGTGAGGCCGAGCGGTTCGGTGACAGGGTGCGTGGGTTGGGCCGCCAAGGTCAGGTCTGCGTCCGCATAAATGATGACGTGGGCTATGCGGGGGTCGTCCGTGAGGTTGGGCGTGGCGCTGTGGGCGAGGCGGGAGTTGTGGAACGTGCAGTCGCCCGCGCGCAGGGGGACGGTGACGCGTCGTTCCCACAGCAGTTCGGGTGCCACGGAGAACATGTCGGCGTGGTCGGACAGGTCCTGCGGCCGGAGGCCGTCCAGGTGCTGGGAGCCCGGGATGAAGGTCATGCAGCCGCGGTCGACCGGCACGTCCACCAGCGCCACCCAGGCCGAGAGCGCGTGCCGTGAGCCGGCGTGCGGCCAGTACGGCTGGTCCTGGTGGAACTCCGTCGCGGCCCCGTTCCGCGGCTCTTTGATCAGCAGCTGGTCATGCCACAACCGCAGCGGGACCCCCGCCAGCCGGGCCGCGATGGCGGCCAGGTCCGGGTTCAGGGTGAGCTCGCGCAGCGTCTCGTCGTGACGCCACAACTGGAGCAGCTGCGTGAAGATCTTTCCGTCGTGGTGGTCCCGGACGGTGTCGCGGGCCGCCATCGCCGCGTCGGCGAACCTGGCGGCGTCCGCACGGGAGATGACCCCGCGCAGGTGGACGAAACCGTCACGACGATACGCCGATACGACATCCTCGGAAAGGTCGGCCGGCGTGGTCCGTGGGTTTGCGGTAGCGACAGTCATGCTCGTCTTCCTCGTCTTCTGGAGGTTGTCTTCTCGACAACTGTCGCCGTCTCTCGACCAGGCCACTAGCACGAGAGCCCGACAGGTGTAGCACAATATTGACGACCACTCGTCGAAGCGAGGTCCGATGCATCGTGTGCGGCTGGCGGAGATCTTCCCGCCGGGCGGGCCGCCCATCGCCGCCGAGCGGTTCGAGCTGCGGAGCGGCACGCCCGCCCACAGCCACGACTTCATCGAGCTCGCCGTCGTCACGGGCGGCACCGCCACGCACGTCTCGGCCGCGGGCGAACAGCACCTGGACCGCGGCTCGGTGACGTTGCTCCGTCCGGGCGACTGGCACGGCTACCACGACTGCCGCCGCTTGATCGTCTACAACCTCTATGTCAGTCCGGAGGCGTTCCGGCGCGAGCTGGCCTGGATGCGCGCAGCCCCGCACCTCGGCCGCGTACTGCACACCGCCGGCCGACCCGGCCGCGACACCGGCCGTCCACTACGGCTCGATCCCGCCGCGCTGCGCATCGTCGAAACCGGCCTGGCCGAAACCGCAGGCCGGCCCGGTCCAGGCCTTGATCCCGGGCCTGTGTATGCCGTGCGGGCGGGAATACTGCTCTGCCTGCTGGGCGGCACGGCGGCATCTGTCCCCGCAGACGCCGCCGGCGACCGGACCGGCCATGTCCACCCCTCGGTGCTGGCCGCGGCGCAGTTGCTGGAGGACGACATCCAGCGCGCCTGGAGCCTGGACGAACTCGCCTCCACCGTGAGCGTGTCACCGCCCTACCTGACCCGTCTGTTCACCGCGCAGCTCGGCGTCCCGCCCATGACCTATCTGGGCAGGCTGCGAGCAGAGCGCGCCGCGGCACTCCTCATCGAGACCGACCTGCCCGTCGCGGTGATCGGAAGGCTCGTCGGCTGGGACGATCCCAACTACGCCGGCCGCCGGTTCCGGCACTTCTTCACGCTCGGCCCGGCCGCGTACCGGACCCGGTTCCGCGCCGGCGGCCGGATGGAGGGTCAGGAACAGCTCCGGCACGGCGCACCGGACACGTGACTCGTCAGCAAAGGACCGAGATGACGCGCATCATGATCGTCGGCGGTGGCATCGCGGGGAACGCGGCCGCGCTCGCCCTGGACCGGGCGGGGTTCGAGGTCGCGGTCCACGAGGCGCACCCCGACGGCGCCGCGGACATCGGCGCCTTCCTGACGCTCGCGAGCAACGGCATGGCCGCGCTCGCGCAGGTCGGCGCGGCCGACGCGGTCGCCGCGTCCGGATTCCCGATCACACGGCTCCGGCTCACCGACGCGACCGGCGCAGAACTCGCCAGCAGACCGCTGCGCGGGCACGACGCCCCACTGACCCGGTACCGGTGCTTGCGCCGCGCCACGCTGTGCCGGGTCCTGCAGTCCGAGGTGCGCCGCCGGGGGATCCCGCTCCATCACGGCAGGCGGCTGGATTCGGTCGACGAGGACGCCGGCGGCGTCACTGCGCGCTTCGACGACGGCCGCACCGAGCGGGCGGATCTGCTCGTCGGGGCCGACGGCCTGGGATCGACGGTGCGGCCCGTCATCAATCCGGACGGCGCCCGGCCGCGCCACGTCGGCCAGCGCGTCTTCTACGGCTACAGCACCCGGGCCGCCCCGCCGAGCGCCCCGGAGCGGATCGACATGATCAGGGGAACCACCACGGCGTTCGGCTACCTGGTCTCGCCCGCCGGGGAGACGTACTGGTTCGCGCGGGTGCCCGGGCCCGAGCTGACCCCGGGCGAGATCGCCGGAGGCGGTCCGCGCTGGCGGGACGCCCTGCTCCCCCAGCTGCGCGGTGACGCCACGCCCGCCGCCGGCATCGTCGCCGCCACCGGCGACCGGCTGATGGTGACCGACGCCCATGACCTTCCGGACGTCCCGCGCTGGCACACCGACCGCATCGTCATCATCGGGGACGCGGCGCACACCGCCTCGCCCGCCACCGGGCAGGGCGCTTCCATGGCGCTGGAGGACGCGGTCGTGCTGGCCAAGGCCGTCCGCGACACCACCGGCCTCCACCAGGCGCTGACCCGCTACGAATCGCTGCGCCGCCCCCGCACGCAGGCCAACATCGCCGCCAGCGCGCGGATGAGCGGCGCCGACGTCCCGGCCCACCTCTCCGGCCATCCCGCTCCCCCGACCGACGATGAAATGCTCGGCCAGCTGGACTGGAGCACGCCGCTCCCACCCGCGTCGTAGGCGGCCGGGGCGCAGAGTGTGAGGCCCGGGGGCCTAGGGTCGCGCGAAGTTGCGGACGCGGTGGGCGTGGGCGAGCCAGTCGCGGGCCTTGTCGGCGTGAGCGAGATCCACGTGCTGCCCCTGGAAGCGAACGGCGCCGTGGCCGGCCGCGGTGGACTCCTCCACGGCGGCGACCAGTTTCTCGTGATAGTCGACCTCGTCGTCTGTGGGCGTGAACACCTCGTTCACGACGGGGACGTGCGACGGATGGATCACGATCTGCCCGCGGAAGCCGAGCTGGAGCCCGTAGTCGGCGAAGGCGCGGAGGCCGGCCAGGTCGGCGAGGTCCTCCCAGAGCGCGGTCAGGGCATGCAGTCCGTACTGCCGGCATGCCAGCAGGATGCGGCTGCGCAGGTAGAGCGACTCGCTGCCCTCGGGGGACCAGCGGAACCCGACGGCCCGCGCGATGTCGGCGTGCCGGGACGTCGGACCGATCATCGCTCCAACCCGGGGGGACGCCCCGGCGATCTCGCCGCAGTTCGCGATGGCGTCGACCGTCTCGACGGGGACGATCATCTCCAGCCCGGACGCGCCGTTGCGCGTCTCGAACCAGTCGGTGAGCGTCTCCCAGCGCAGCACGTCCGCCGCGTCCCGGATCTTGGGGGTGAACAGGCCGGTGAGCTCCGGGCACACCACCTCCTCCAGGTCCCCGCCCGCGAGCCGGGTGTCCAGCGCGTTCGGGCGGACGAACAGCCCCGCGAACGGCGACCGGGCGCGCAGCTCGGCGAGGGTCGCCCGGACGGTCGCGCGGCTCTCGCGTTTCAGCTCGTCCGGGACGGAGTCCTCCAGGTCGAGCACGATGGCGTCCGCGCCGGAGGCGAGCGCCTTGTGCGCCCAGGCCGGCTTGTGGCCGGGGACGAACAGCACCGAGCGGTAGGGATGCATGGGGACCTCTCAGCGGCGGTCGTGCGTGTCCGGTGTGACCCCCGCCGCGCGCAGTTTGGCCTTCTGCACGCGCTGGGAGGGCGTCTTCGGCAGGGAGTCGACGAAGCGCAGGTAGCGGGGGACGGCGAACGCGGGGATCCGGCTCTCGCACCACTCCCACACGCTCGCGGGCGTCGTCTCCTCGCGGGTGACCAGGTAGGCCATGACCTCGTCCTCACCGGCCTCCGTGCCGGCGGGGACCGCGATGACGGCGCATTCGGCCACGGCGGGGTGGCTGAGCACGGCGGTCTCGACCTCGTAGGAGCTGATGTTCTCGCCGCGCCGGCGCAGGGCGTCCTTGAACCGGTCGACGAAGTAGAACCAGCCGTCCTCGTCGCGCCGCAGCGCGTCCCCGGTGTGGAACCAGAGATTGCGCCAGGCCTCGACGGTCCGGTCGGGCATGTTGAAGTACCCGTTGCTGGAGATGAACGGCACCTTCGGCCGGACGACGAGTTCGCCGATCGAGCCGACCGGGACCTCCTCGTCGGTCTCGGGGTCGACGAGCGCGACGTCGAACCACTCGTCGGCGGCGAGCCCCGCCGCCCCCGCCGGGCGGTCCTCGCCGTAGGGGGAGAGGATCGGCGCGGAGGTCTCGGTGAGCCCGAACACCTCCACGAACGCCTCGATCCCGAAGCGCTCCTTCATCGGCGCGAGGATCGAGGACGCGGTCGGCGCGGCGAACACGCACCGCAGGAGGTTGTCCGCGTCATCGGGACGGCGCTCCTGCTTCCAGATGAAGTCCATCATCACGCCGATGAAATTGGTGACCGTCACGCGGCTTTCACGGATCTGCTCGATCCAGCGGCTCGCGCTGAAACGGCTGCGCACGACGAAGCGGGCGCCCGCGACGAGGGTGGGATAGGCGGCCATGAACTGGGCGTTGCCGTGGAAGAGCGGCGTGACGGCCATCCAGGCGTCCTCGGCCGTGAGGCGGGTGAGGCAGACGCATTCCTGCGCAAAGAAGTACATCTGCGCGTGCGGCATCGCCACGCCCTTGGACGGGCCGGTCGTCCCGGAGGTGAAGAACACCGACGCCAGGTCACGGGGTCCGACGGCCGGCAGCTCTGCCTCCCCGGCCTCCAGCAGCTCGTCCCACGGCGCCGCCTCCCAGCCGGCGGCGCGCAGCGCCGCGACGGCCTCGGCCTGCCGCCCGGTGTCGATCACCCAGAACCTGCGGATGCCGGCGGCGGCCTCGGCGACGGCGACGAACCGCTCGGCGTAGACGTCGTCGATGACCGCGGCCGTCGCCTCGACCGTGCGCACCTGGTGGGCCAGGAAGTCGCGCTCGTAGGCGGTGTTGATCGGCACTTCGACCAGGCCGGCGACCGCGGTGCCGAGCCAGGTCCGCACGAACCGGGACGAGTTCGCCGCCACGATGACCACCCGGTCGCCGGGCTGGACGCCCGACGCCAGCATCGAGGTGCCGACCGCCTCGGCGTCCGCCAGCGCCTGCGCGAACGTCCAGGTCGCCCCCTCTTCGGGCGCCTCCAGCCAGACGGCGCCGGGGCGTTGCGCGGCGTGGTGGCGCAAGATGGCCGGGAGCGCCCAGTCCCCGCGGTCCTCGAACACCGAACGCAGGTCGCGGTAGTACCGGAACGTCACTGCTCGGCCCCTTCGTCCGCCGCGGCGGCACAGCGGCCACCGCGGAAATCGGGCGCGCGTTTCTCCAGGAACGCCTGAGCGCCCTCGCGCATGTCCTCGCTGCCGACCGCCTGCAGGAGCATGCCGAGGCCGGAGCTCATGTTGTCGGCCGACTGGTGCCACCACTGGTTGGAGCTGATCTTGGCTATCTCCAGGTAGCGGGGGCTCAGCCGGTGGATCTCGGCGAGCCAGCGGCCGACGGCCTCGTCCAGTGCGCCGTCGTCGACGACCTCGTTCACCAGGCCGAGGGCGAGCGCCTGCTCGGCGGTGTAGCGGCGGCACAGCATCGCCATCTCCTTCGCCCGCTTCTCGCCGATCTGGACCGCGAGCAGGTTGGTCGCGCCGAGCACCCCGGCCGAGCCCACCTTCGGGCCGGTCTGGCCGAACGTCGAGCGCCGCGTCGCGATCGCGAAGTCGCAGGCCACGACCAGCTCGTTGCCGCCGCCCGCCGCGGCGCCGTCGACCGCGGCGAGCACCGGCCGGGGGCAGGCGCGGATCGCGTGCACGAGCCGGTGGGACGCGGTGAAGAGCGCCCGCAGGGCCACCGGATCGGGGTCGCCGAGCTGGTCGAGGGCGCCGCCCGCGCAGAAGGCCCCGCCGGTCCCGGTCAGCACGACGGCGTCGGCCCCCGCGGCGTCCTCAACGGCCGAGATCATCGTCCTGGCCATGTCGAGGTCGTAGGCGTTGCGGCGGTCCGGCCGGGCGATCCGGATCCAGACGACCGGACCGCGGCGCTCCACTTCGACGGCCGTCACGGGCACCCTCCTCGTCGTCCGAGCGGCGTTCGCACCACTTTCGATGGCTGCAATCTATGCTTTTCATAATCATAAATCAACCATCGGGGCCGGCGCTCCGGGGGCTAGCCGGCGACGTGGCCGACCGGCATGGCCTCGCCGCCCTCGGGACGGGCGAAGCCCACCCGGACGGCCAGGCCGGCCCTCAGCTCGGGGCCCTCGGCGTCCACCAGCCGCAGGGTCAACCATGGCCCCTCGGCCAGCTCGACGATGCCGATGACCTGGTCCGGAGCCCTCCGGCCGTCCTCGCCGCGACGCCCCGGCTTGATCGTCCAGCTCACCAGTTCGCCAGTGCCCGCGGCGGCTCGCCACTCCAGATCGCGGGCCTGGGTGACCGAGCAAACGAGCGCGGCGGGCTCGGACCACTCGCCGCTGCTCGGCGAGTAGCGGAGCATGAGCCTGCCCTCGGCCGCGCCGTCGAAGAACGGGGCCGAGTGCTCGTCCCGGACCACGGGGATCAGTGTCATCCCTGCGCCTCCTCTGCTGCCGTCTATTCGGACTTCGGGTGCGGGCTCAGGATCAGGGTGGAGTGGAAGTCCAGCACTCCCCCGTTCCCGCTCACCATGATCAGGTCGTGCTCGGGCACCTGGCGCTCCCCGCCGTCCCCCCGGGCCTGGATGATCGCCTCGGACAGCGGCGTCATGCCCCACATGTAGTACGAGGACAGCTCGCCGCCGCCGGTGTTGGTGGGATGGCTTCCGCCGGGCGCGATCGCACCGCTCGCCACGAACTCCCCGCCCTCGCCCTTCGCGCAGAATCCGTAGTCTTCGAGCGTGACGAGCGTCGTGTAGGTGAAGCAGTCGTAGATCTCCCGGACGTCGATGTCGTCCACCCCGACTCCGGCCATCTTCAGCGCCTCCGCACCCGACCGCGCAGCACCGGTGACCAGGCCGAACTCGCTGCCGCGCCGGTTGACGTAGCCGGGATGCGCCTGCCCCCAGCCCCAGACGTGCACCGGCGGGCGGCGCAGCCCCGCCGCCCGCTCCGCGCTCGTCAGGATCACCGCGACGCCGCCGTTGCTGACCAGGCAGCAGTCCAGCAGCCGCAGCGGGTCGGCGATCATGCGTGAGCTCCGGTGGTCGTCCAGCGTGATCGGGTCGCGCATCTGGGCGTGCGGGTTCATCGCCGCCCACTGGCGCGCCGCGACGGCGACCGCGCCGAGCTGCTCGCCGGTCGTGCCATAGGCGTTCATGTGGCGGCGGGCCGCGACCGCGTACCGCTCGGGCGCCGCCTTGAGCCCGGCGGCGGCGGGCAGCGCGCCGACACCGCGCATCGCCCGCTTCTGTCCCGCATAGGACGCGCCCGCGCTCTTGCCCTCCTTCAGCGGAGCGTCGGCGTAGACGCAGGCGACGACGTCCGCCATCCCCGCGGCGATCGCCATCGAGGCGTACTGCACCATCTGGCCCGCCGACGACCCGAAGCCCTGAATGGTCGCGAGGACGCGGGTGTCGCGCATCTGCAGGGCGGACTGGAGCCGCAGATCGATGTCGTTGCCGACGCCGGGGTTGACGAGCAGGCCGTCGATGTCGGGCAGGTCCAGTCCGGCGTCCTCGGCGGCCCGCGCGATCGCCTCGATGGCGAAGCCGGCGGGGGTGCGCCCGTAGATCCGCCCGAACCCGGTCAGGCCCAGACCGGCGATGACCGCCGTGCGGTCCGTCCTCATCGGTCTCCCTCCCCGCGGCGGGGCAGGACGACCTCGACGACGCCCGGTCCGACCGTGACGCCGGTGGAGTTCTCGCAGCGGATCGCGATCTCCACGACGCCGTGTCCGTCCTCGACCCTGGCGTCCTTGACCTCGGCGAGGACGCGCATGGTGTCGCCGACGACGTTGAACGACCGCATCCGGAAGCCGCGGACGGCCCGGATCGTCCCGGCCAGGCCCATCCAGTCGCGGACGCAGCGTTCCCAGGCCGTCAGCAGGAACTGGGTGTTGGCGTACATCTCCGGCGCGCCGGTCTTCTGGGCGTACCGGGTGTTGTGGTGGATGGAGTTGAAGTCGCGGTTGGCGCCCGCGGCCATCACCAGCCGGTACACGGTCAGGGGGTACGCCACGACGGGCAGCGCCTCCCCCACCGTGACGTCCTCGAACCGGCGCCCCTCCAGGGCCGGCGCCATCTCACTCATGCCTGCTCCTCGCCCTCGCCGGTCTTGGGCACGTAGGCGTAGGTGCCGATGCGGATCCGCGCGACGATCTCGCCGGGCTCGGTCACGATCTCGCTCTCCCAGGTCATGAAGGCACCGCGTCCGACCGCGGTCTCCTTGGGCGCGCAGGACACGAGCCGCCGCCCTCGGCGGCCGATCCGCTCGCCGGCCACCACCGGGCGCAGGAACTCCACCTCGATGTCGGTGCCGAAGAAGCCCGTCGTCCGCGGGCCGATCGGCATGTCCTGGTTGTTGATGGCGCTGCGCACCGGCTGGGCGTCCCGGTCGTCGCTGTCGAACAGCGTCTCCCCCGGCGTCCACATCGGCGGCAGGGTCCACGACATCGCTCCCGTGTACGGCATCGTCACATCGTCGTAGCCGGCCCGCAGCGCCACGTCCGGGTCGGTGTGCAGCGCGCAGTCGAACTCCAGCGGCTCCAGGTAGCGGCGGATCGCTCCGCGCTCGACCGGATCGGCGCCCCAGATCGTCTCCCCGTCGGAGAAATCCCGGCCGACGGCGTCGACCACCGGCTGCCAGCCGGCCTTCCAGTCGGTCTCGGTCGTGTCCGAGGTCAACGAAGCGCTCCTCCCTGTTGCAGTTCACGAACCCGCGCGTCCGGGTAGCCGAGGACGTCCCGCAGGACGGTCTCGTTGTCCTGGCCCAGGGTCGGGGCAGGACGCTCCACGACGCCGGGCGTCTCCGACAGCAGGTACCGCGGGCCCTCGACGTAGGCGGTGCCGTGCAGCGGATGGTCGAGGGCCACGATGTGGCCGCGATGCGCGAGCTGCGGGTCGGCGGCGAAGTCCGCGCTCGACTGGGACAGGTGCGCGGGGACGCCCGCGTCCTGCAGGGTCCCTTCGACGTCGCGGGCGTGCCGTTCGGCCGTCCAGGCCGCGATGGCCGCGTCGATCTCGGCCTCGGCCGCCGCGCGCCCGGCGGCGGTGGCGAGGTCCGCCCGGCCGGCCAGATCGGCGCGGCCGACGGCCTCGGCCAGCCGCCGCCATTCCCCTTCGGTGCGCGCCGCGACGGCGGCGAACCGCTCGCGGCCGTCCTCCGGCAGGCACGCGTAGACGCCGTGCGGGGCCAGTGCCTCGTCGCGGTTGCCGTTCCGCCGCGCGACCGTGCCGTCGAATCCGTTGTGCGCGATCTGAGGCGACAGGAAGAACACCCCGGCCTCGATCTGCGCCACGTCGATGTAGCGGCCCCGGCCCGTCCGCCGGCGGTCCTCGATCGCCGCCAGCAGCGTGGCGAGGGCCAGCCGCGGGCCGACGTAGTCGGTGTACGGGCCGAACGGTCCCATCGGGAGGCGGTCCTCCCAGCCGACGAGTCCCTGGAAACCGCTGAGGGAGGAACCGACGTTGCCGTACCCGGCGAGCCGCGTCCACGGCCCGGTCTGGCCGGCGATGCTCGTGCTCAGCATGATCAGGGACGGGTTGTCCGCCGCCAGCGCCGGGTAGTCCAGGCCCCATCGCGCCAGGAGTCCCGGGGAGAACGATTCGACGACCACGTCCGCCCAGCGGGCGAGGTCGCGGACGACGGCCCGGCCCTCCTCGCTCTTCAGGTCGACCGTCAGGCCGAGCTTGCCGGCGTTGCAGTTTCCGAAGAGCGCCGAGTTCTCCGTTCCCGGGACGCCGCCGTAGAAGGGCTGCATGAGCCGCGCGGTCTCGATGCGGGTACTGGACTCGGCCCGGACGACCCGCGCTCCGAAGTCGGCGAGCGCGCGCCCGATGAGCGGGCCGGCCACGACCCAGGACAGGTCGAGCACCTTCAGCCCGGCCAGCGCGGACGCCGGGCGGGGCGCGCTGCGCGGCGAGGCGGTCGCCCGCCCTTCCTGGGCCGTCCAGTCGCGGATGACCTCGCCGGTGTGCTCACCGGCCCGAGGGGCGCGGCCTCGGACGCGCGGCCCGTCGCCGCCCCTGACCTGGGCGATCCGGCCGGGAACGCGCACCGTCCGGCCGTCCACCTCGACCTCGTCCCAGAAGCCGCGCGCGGCGAGGTGCGTGCCGCCGGCGACGTCCGCCATGTCGAAGATCGGCACGCACAGCAGGCGATGCTCGATCGCCGCGTCGAGCACCTCGGCCTTGGTCTTGGCCCGCAGGAACGCCCGGACGGCGGCGCGCGCGTCCTCGAGATCGGCGGTGCTCACCGTGCCGTCGGAGACCAGGCCGGGGAGGGCCCTCCAGTCCCAGGACGCGATGCGCTCGCCGACCGCGCCTTCTGCCCTGAGCCAGCCGAAGAGATTGTTGGTGAACGCGCCGGCGGCCGGGCCCATCGACAGGTGCAGCTCGACCATCCCGTCCTTGACGTGCCACTTCTTCAGGGCGTTGGGGGTCGCGGCGCCGCTGCCGCTCTGGTCGGAGCTCTCGGCGGGCTGCTGGTGCCACTCGGGGTTCTCGTCGCCGACGGCGTGGGCGAGCACGCGGGCGAGCGTCGCGACCCCGAGGCTCGCCTGCGCCGAGACGTCCACGACCTGGCCCGCGCCGGTGCCGCCCCTGGCGAGGACGGCGAGCAGCGTGCCCGCCGCAGCGTCCGCCCCGGCATGCAGGAAGGCCTGCGGCACGCTGATCCGCAGCGGTGGCCGGCCGTCGTCGCGGTGCGGGTCGAGCGGGCCGCCCGCGGCCCATACGACCAGGTCGCAGTCGGCGTAGCCGGCCTTGGGGCCGGACGTCCCGAACGCGCTGATCATCGTGTAGACCAGCGACGGGTGCCGCGCTCTCAGTGCCTCGTGGTCGAGCCCGCGCTCCCGCAGCCAGTCCACCGGGTAGGACGTGACGAAGACGTCCGCGCCCGCCGCCAGCTCGCGGACCAGCGCGAGACCGGACTCTTCGTCCAGGTCCGCCACCAGGCTCCGCTTGCCCGCCGCGTAGGTCTCCCAGAACATCGAGGGGTGCCCGCCGCCGTCCGCGACCGGCGGCGCGGACCGCGCCGGCGAGCCTCCAGGCGGTTCGACCTGCACCACGTCGGCGCCGAGATCGGCGAGCAGCCGGCCGCAGAGCAGCCCGCGCTCGTCGGTCAGGTCCAGGACGCGCAGATGCTCAAGCATCGGTATCGGCGGCGACCCGCAGCGAGATGGCGCCCTCGGGGCAGGCGTCCGCCGCCTCCTGCGCCTCTTCCCGCATTCCTTCGGGGACCTCGACCGTCTGCCCGCGCTGGGCGACGAAGCCCTCCTCGTCGTCGGAGAGCAGGCCGGGGGCCGACATGTAGCAGCGGCCGTGCCCCATGCACTTGTCCGCGTCGATCGACAGGAACATCGTTCACACCGTCCATTCGAGGGGAAGGCTCGGCATGGTCAGCTGACCGCCGCGCTCTGTCAGGGTCGTACCCGGGGGGATCCGGTAGTCCGGGATCCGCTCGTGCCATTCGCGCAGCACCACCGCCAGCTCCAGGCGGGCGAGGTGCATGCCGAGGCAGCGGTGCGGACCGGCGCCGAACGCCAGGTTCTGGTTGACGCCCTTGCGCCCGATGACGAACTCGTCGGGATCGGGGTACTTGCGAGGGTCTCGGTTGGCGGAGGCGATCCCGAGCCAGACGATGTCGCCCTTCTCCAGGTCCAGATCATGGAATTCGCCGGGTTCCTGCACCTCGCGGCCCGCCTGGAACACCAGCGGGTAGAGGCGCAGGAACTCCTCGACGGCCGCCGGGATCACCTCGGGTTCCGTGCTGATCCGCCGCCGGTCCTCCTCGTGGGTAGCGAGGTGGGTGAACATGAAGCCGAGCGCGCTGCGGGTGGTGTCCAGGCCCGCGAGCATGAGCGTCATGCAGATCGTGAGGATGTCGTCCTGCGCGAGGGGCTCCCCGTCGATGCGCGCCTCGGTCAGCCGGGACACCATGTCCCATTTCGGGTCGAGGGGCGCGGCGCGCCGCTCGTTCACCGCGGTGTCGAAATAGTCGAGGATCTTGCGCTTGGCGGCGGCCGCCTCGGCCGGGTCGCCGCCGAAGAAGCCGGCGAACAGCGTCTCCGACCAGGGCAGGAAGAACTCCCCGTCGCTCACCGGCAGGCCGAGCGTGGCCAGGAACAGGTCGGTCGGGTAGCGGATCGCGAACTCGGCGACGAAGTCGCAGCCGCCCTTGGGCCTGACCTCCTCGACCAGTTCGACGCACCGCTCGTGGGCCAGGTCCTCCATCCGCTTGACCGCCGCCGGCGAGAAGAACGGGTTGAGGACGCGCCGCAGCTTCGCGTGCTCCTGGCCGTTCAGGTCCTGCGGAAGCAGCGCGATCCCCGGCTCGGGGTTGAGCGCGCTGCGGGCCCGCGTCGTCCACTCGGCGTGCTTCTGGAATCCCTCCAGCACGTCCTCGTAGCGCTGCAGCATCCAGAATCCGCGCGGACGCGTGTCGTTGAAGTGGAACCGGGCCGCCTCGCGCTCGGCGTCGAGCAGCGCGTAGTGCTCGAAGAGCGCGGAGTCCTCGCCGTACTCGGTGTGGCTGACGGGACAGCCCCGCATCATCTCGGTCATCGGTGGAAACTCCCTGTCACTCGGAGCACATGATCATTCGGAGCGCACGCCGCGCCAGGCGGTCGTGCCGCCGTCCACGGGGACGACGGCGCCGGTGAGGAAGGAGGCGTCGTCGGAGGCCAGGAAGCACACGACCTTGGCGACCTCGTCCACGCGGCCGAACCGCGGGATCAGGTGCGTGCCCGTCATCGCCCGGATCCTGGCCTCCGCCTCCTTCTCGTCCTTCGCGGCGGCCAGGTGCGCACGGCTCATCGGCGTCTCGATGGACCCGGGGCAGTAGGCGTTGCACCGCACCCGCGGCGCCAGCTCGACGGCGGCGGACCGGGTGAGCTGGACGACGGCGCCCTTGCTCGACGGGTACGCGGCCGACGGATAGCCGGTCATCCCGGCGACGGACGCGGCGTTCACCACCGAGGGCCCGCGGTCCGAGGCGAGCAGATGCGGGGCCGCCGCCTTCGTCGCCAGCCAGACGGCCTTGACGTTGATCGCGTACACCCGGTCCCAGGCGTCCTCGGGCAGCGTCAGGAACGTGGCGCCGGGGGCGACGGCGCCGTCCAGCACGCCCGCGTTGTTGACCAGCGTGTCCAGTCCGCCCGCCGCCGCCACGACCGCGTCGATCATGGCCGGGATCCCGGCGGAGTCGGCGAGGTCGACCTTGATCGCCCGGGCCGCGGCGCCCTCGCTCCGCACCGCCTCGGCGGTCTGCTCGGCCGCGGATCCGTCGATGTCGGCCACGCCGACGAAGGCGGCGCCCCGGCGGGCCGCCTCCACGGCGATCCCGCGCCCCATGCCGGCGCCGCCGCCGGTCACGAGCACGCGCTTGTCGGTCAGCACGTCGGCCTCCTCAGGTCGCGGTGGTCTCCGGCGCTCATGTCGATGCGTCCGTCCGGCGGCCGGCTTCGAGCAGCCCGGCGGGCTCCTCGTACCGGCCGGTGGCGAACGGGGACGGCCCGCCGGCGCCGGTCATCCCGGCGTCGACCGGCAGCACGGTCCCGGTGACGAGCGCGGCGTCGTCGCTCGCCAGGTAGAGCGCGCCCGCCGCGATGTCGGCGGGACGCAGCGGACGGTCCATGTAGGCGGTGCCGCTGAGCGCGGTCTGCGCCCCGGCGAGGTCGGCGGCCCCTTCCGCCACCAGCTCGGCGGTCATCGGGGACACGACGGCGCCCGGCACGATCACGTTGCACCGGACGCCGAAGCGCCGCAGCTCTGCGGCGACCGAGTTGGACAGGCCGATGATCCCGGCCTTGACAGCGCTGTAGACGTGCGGGCCCACCCCGCCGAGGACGCCGGCCGGGCTCGACGTGGAGATGATCGATCCCGAGCGGCGCGGCTTCATCACCCGGGCGGCGTGCTTCATCCCGCACAGCACGCCGCGCAGGTCGACCGCGATGGTGAGGTCGGCGTCGGCCAGCCTCGTCCGGTCGATGGGACCGAGCGCGCCCATCACGCCGGCGTTGTTGAACATGACGTCGAGCCCGCCGAACACCTCGACGGCCGTGTCGACCAGCGCGGCCACGTCCTCCTCGCGGGTGACGTCGGTCCGCCGGAACAGCGCACCGTCCCCGAGTTCCGCGGCGAGGGCCGCGCCGGGGCCCTCCTGGACGTCCGCGATGACCACGCAGGCGCCTTCGGCGTGGAAGCGGCGCGCGGTGCCCTCGCCGATCCCGCTCGCGCCGCCGGTGATGACCGCGACCTTCCCGGCCAGCCGTCCGGACATGCCCCTCCTCGACTCCCGCCGGCCTTCACGACCCGACGGCGATGGACTTGGTCTCCAGGTACGAGCGGAAGCCCTCCGGGCCCATCTCGCGGCCCACGCCCGACTCCTTGTAGCCGCCGAACGGGGTGCCGAACGCCTGCGGGCGCCCGTTCAGGCCGACCATGCCGGTGCGGACCCGCCGCGCGATGGCGAGGGCCCGCGCCTCGTCGCGGCTCCAGACCGACCCCGACAGCCCGTAGCGGGAGTCGTTCGCGACGGCCACCGCCTCGTCGTCGCCGTCGTACTCGATGACCGCGAGCACCGGTCCGAAGATCTCCTCCTGGGCGACGCGCATGCCGTTGCGGACGTCCGCGAGCAGCGTCGGCGGGACGAACCAGCCGCCCGCGAGGTCGCCCGGGAGATCGAGCCGCTCCCCGCCCACGACGACGCGCGCGCCTTCGGAGCGGCCGGTCTCGACGTACCCGGCGACCCGGTCGCGCTGGCGCTCGCTCACCATCGGCCCGACCGTCGTCTCCGGGTCGGCGGGGTCGCCCACCCGCTGGCCGCGCAGCGCGCCGGCCAGCGCGTCGACGATCTCCGCGCGGCGGTGCCGCGGCACCAGCACCCGTGTCTGCGCGATGCACGCCTGCCCGTTGACCATGAGGGCCATGGGCAGCAGCGCGGGGACGACGGCGTCGAGGTCGGCGTCGTCGCAGATGATCGCGGCGGACTTGCCGCCGAGTTCCAGGGTGACGCGTGCGATCCGGTCCGCCGCCACCGCCATGATCTTCTTTCCGGCGGCGCTGCTGCCGGTGAAGGCGATCTTGTCGACGCCGGGGTGCGCGACCAGGTGCGCCCCCGCCTCGCGGTCCCCGGGGACGACGCTGAGCACGCCCTCGGGAAGCCCGGCCTCGGCCAGCGCGTCGGCCAGGGCCTGGACCGTCAGCGGGGTCTCCGGCGGCGGTTTCAGCACGACCGAGCAGCCGGCGGCCAGCGCGGGCGCGACCTTCAGCGCGGGGGTGCTGAGCGGACCGTTCCACGGCGTGATCGCGGCGACGACACCGACCGGTTCCTGCGTGACGATGCTGGTGTTGGTGCCGTCGGAGCGGTGCTCGTCATAGTCGAACCGCTCCGCCATCTCCGCGTAGTAGCGCAGGTGGCGGATCGGGTTGGGGACGTGCGCGCGCTCGCTGAACCAGATCGGGCAACCCAGTTCGGCCGTGATGCTCCGGGCCAGTTCGGGCGCCCGCTTGTCCAGCAGGTCGGCGGCGGCTCGCAGCACCTCCGCGCGCCGCGCGGGAGCGGTGCCCGCCCAGACCCCCGCGTCGAAGGACGAGCGCGCGGCCCCGACCGCGTCGTCGATGTCGGCGGGCGAGGCCAGCGCCGCGCTGCCGACGTGCGCGCCGGTCGCGGGGTTGCGCACCCGGACCGTGCGGCCGTCCCGCGGCGGGACGCGCCGTCCCCCGACGAACAGCTCTGGATATTCGCTCCCCGGCCCAGGCATCATCCCGTACTCCGATCCTGGTCAGATGTCTCCGCGATGGCACTAACTATGATAATGAAACATAGGGTATTTCCAACGAGAGGGTCAAGGACGCGCGCTTGCGGAACGGGCGCGATCGTCCTCGCCGGCGCAGGGCCCCCACCTATCGAACCCTACGCTGACCTGGGAATAGACCGCCGACGACCACAGGAGGAACGCCCATGGAGAACGAACCGGACCTGGCCGCCGTGCTGCGGCGGCTGCGGCGGCTGGAGGACATGGAGGCGGCGCGCAACCACCTCCACCGGTACGCCGCGACGCTCGACGCGCCCACGCCCGAGGCGGTCGCGGCGCTGTTCACCGAGGACGGCGTCCTGCGCACCCGGCTGGGCGAGTTCGCGGGACGCGAGGCCATCGCGGGGTTCTACCGGGACCGGCTCGGCGCCGACCCGTCCGAGAAGCGGCACTTCATCGTCAGCCCCAGCACGACCTGGGCGGGGCCGGGCGTCGTGGAGATCGCCTCGTACTTCCTCTTCACCGCGCGCGGCGACGGCTCGGTGATCGGCTGGGGCACCTACGCCGACCGGCTGCGGGTCGAGGGGGAGGCGGCGCTGTTCACCGACAAGACCATCGAGATCCACATGGGCACCGACCTGGCGAAGGGATGGGCCCGATCGTGATCGGCGGGTTCACCGGAACGCCGGCAGCACCTCGTCTCTGAAGAGCTCCAGCGTCTTCAGCACCTGTTCCTGGCCCAGTTCGTACCACTGGGCGCGCAGGATGACGTAGGTCAGGCCGCCCGCCTCCAGGTCCTTGAGGGCGGCGATGGCGCCGGCCGGGTCGGTGAACAGGTACGAGGCGTCCGCGACCTCCTCGGCGGCCTTGCCACCGGCCAGGTGTCGGTAGGCATCCCCCTGCTGCGGGGCGTTGTACTCCGCGTACTTGCGGGTCAGGGCGCTCCGCGCCGTGATGCCGACGGCCCGCGCCCGTTCCCGGTCGCGGTCCAGCACGAGCTCCCGGCGCACGACGAGCTCGGACGGTCCGCGGCCGAGCCTGGCCCGCTCCTCCCGGTAGTGGCCGAGGACGGTCCGCAGCCGGTCCGGGGGGACGTGCGGCGGGACGATCCACGCGTCACCCAGCCGGGCGGCGCGCAGCGCCCCGGTCCGGTGCGGGCCCGCGCCGATCCAGATCGGGGGGCCGCCGGGCCGCACCGGCGGGAGGCTGATGCGCTGGTCGTGGACCTGGAAATGGGCGCCGTCGAAGGTGGTCGGCTCACCCGTCCAGAGCCGCCGGACGAGCTCGACGGCCTCCTCGTAGCGCCCGCGCCGGTCCTCCATCGGGATGCCGAAGGAGGCGAACTCGTTCTCCCGGTAGCCCATCCCGAATCCGGCGATCGCGCGGCCGCCGGTCAGGTGGTCGAGGGTGGAGAACTCCTCCGCCACCGCGACCGGATGCCGCAGCGGCAGGATGAACATGTTGGTGCCGAGGACCATGTCGCCCGCGTCGGCCGCCAGCGCGGCCAGCAGCGGGACCGGCTGCAGGGTCGGCATGCCCCCGAGGTAGTGCTGCAGCACCCAGACGGAGGAGATCCCCGACTCGCGGGCCGCCCGCACCTGCTCGCGCATCGGCGCGATGCGGTCCGCCGGCACGACCCCCGGCGGGAAGTCGTTCATGACGGCCAACCCGAACCTCAGCACTTCGGCACCTCCCCGGGCCCGGCGGCGCGCGCCGGGCGGCGTGATCGGAGCGCGCGCCTCAGGCGGCCGCGCGCGGACGGACGGCGAGCACGAGCATCCCGCCGAGTGCCATGGCGTACTCCGGTAACGATGAACAATTCAGGCTTATCATGCGCCTAGATTGTGCGCAGGGTCAAGCCGCAGGTTCCGCCTTCCCGCAAGGAGGAAGAGTGCTTGACGTTCGCCGGAGCTACCAATACATTCGTTTCATTATCAGGATTTAGAGTTGTGGAGCCGCCGGCCGTGACCAGCCAGACCGAACCGCGCACGCGCCCCGGACCGCCGCCCGCCGAGCTCGACGTACTGGTCGTGGGGGCGGGCTTCGCCGGTCTCTACGCGCTGCACCGGCTGCGGGAGCTCGGCCATCGCGTCCACGCGGTCGAGGCGGCGGGCGACGTGGGCGGTGTCTGGTACTGGAACCGGTATCCGGGGGCGCGCTGCGACATCGAGAGCGTCGACTACTGCTACTCCTTCTCCGACGAGCTCGTCCAGGAATGGGACTGGACGGAGCGCTATCCGTCCCAGCCGGAGATCCTCCGGTACGTCAACCACGTGGCGGACCGCTTCGGCCTCCGCGCGGCGATCACGTTCCGCACCCGCGTCACCGCCCTGGCCTTCGACGAGGCCGCGGACGCCTGGACCGCCGCGACCGAGCACGGCGACCGGGTGACCGCCCGGCACGTGATCATGGCGACCGGCCAGCTGTCGGTGGCCAAGCCGCCCGAGATCGACGGCATCGCGGACTTCGCGGGCGAGCACCACCACACCGGCGACTGGCCGCGCGGGGGCGTCGACCTCGACGGCCGCCGGGTCGGCGTCATCGGCACCGGCTCGTCCGGCGTGCAGGCGATCCCGCGGATCGCCGAGCGGGCCGGCCATCTCACCGTGTTCCAGCGCACCCCGCACTTCGTGGTCCCCGCCGTGAACCGGCCGCTCGACCAGGCGTACGCCGCCGACCTCAAGACCCGTTTCGAGGAGTACCGCGAGCAGGCCCGCAACCACCCGGGCGGCACGCACCGCGTCCTGCGCGAGCAACTGGCCGTGGACGCCGGCCCCCAGGAGCTCCAGGAGACGTTCGAGGAGTACTGGCGCCGCGGCGGACCCGACATCCAGGCGTCCTACCGGGATCTCACCCGCGACCTGGCCGCCAACGAGAAGGCCGCCGACTTCGTCCGCTCGAAGATCCGCGAGCTGGTGCGCGACCCGGAGACGGCCGAGCGGCTCAGCCCGCGCGGCTACCCGTTCGGCAGCAAGCGCCTGGTGCTGGAGATCGGCTACTACGACACGTTCAACCGCGACAACGTCCGCCTCGTGGACGTCCGGGCCGCCCCCATCGAGCGCGTCGAGGCCGGCGGCGTCCGCACCGGCGGGGAACGCCCGGAGCTGCACCGGCTCGACGTGCTGATCTTCGCCACCGGGTTCGACGCGCTGACCGGCGCCGTCCTGAAGATCGACATCCGGGGCCGGGACGGGCTGCCGCTCCGGGACAAGTGGGCCGCGGGCCCCCGCACCTACCTCGGGCTGTCCACGCACGGCTTCCCCAACCTGTTCTTCATGGCCGGGCCGGGCAGCCCCTCGGTGATCAGCAATGTGCTGGTCTCCATCGAACAGCACGTCGAGTGGGTCACCGATCACCTGGAGTACCTGCGCAAGAACGGGCTGACGCGTTCCGAAGCCGTCCTGGCGAAGGAGGACGCCTGGGTCGACCACGTCAACGAGGTCGCGAACGCGACCCTCTACCCGCTCGGCAACTCCTGGTATCTGGGAGCCAACGTGCCGGGCAAGCCGCGGGTCTTCATGCCCTACGTCGGTGGTGTCGGCCGCTACCGGCAGATCTGCGCGGACGTCGCCGCGCGGCAGTACGACGGCTTCGAGACGCGCTGATCCCGCCGCCGGAGCCCCGAGGTCCTGTCACGTGAATGTCTTCTACTGGAGGTTCGGCGCGTGAGCGACGAGAGTTCTCCCCCCGGTGCCGGTCCCCTCGCCGGCGTCCGCGTCATCGAGCTGGGCTCGATGTACGCCGCGCCGACGGCCGGGCGGATGCTCCGCGACTTCGGCGCGGACGTGGTCAAGATCGAGGACCCGGCCGCGGGCGACTTCGCCCGGCAGTGGCAGCCCGCGCACCAGGGGCTGGCGATCGGCTTCTCCCGGCTCAACGCGGGGAAGCGGTCGGTGGGCATCGACCTGCGGCAGGCGGCCGGGCGCGAGATCGTCAGGCGGCTGGCACGGGAGGCCGACGTCCTCATCGAGAACTTCCGGCCCGGCCGCATGGAGGCGTGGGGCATGGGATACAAGGAGCTCTCGCAGGACAACCCCGGCCTGGTGATGACGCGGGTGAGCGGATTCGGCCAGACCGGCCCGTACCGGGAGCGGCCGGGCTTCGGCACCGTCGCCGAGACCGCGAGCGGGTACGCCTTCCTCAACGGCTGGCCGCACACGCCGCCGACCGCACCGCCGTTCGGTTTCGCCGACTCGATCGCCGGGATCTCCGCCGCGTTCGGGACGGCGATGGCCCTGTACCGGCGGGGCGTCCACGGATGCGGCGGGGAGATCGACGTCGCGCTGTACGAGCCGCTGATGTTCATTCTGGGCGACGCGGTGCTGAACTACACGTCGTCGGGAGAGGTCATGCGGCGGCACGGGAACGCGTCCGGCGCGGCCTCCCCCCGCGGCATCTACGAGGCGGGCGACGGCGGCTGGCTGTCCATCGCGGCCTCGAACCAGACGATCGCCATGCGGCTGTTCCACGCCATGGACCGTTCCGACCTGTGTGCAGACGAGCGGTACGCGACCAACCGGGCGCGGATGGCCAACAACGAGGCCCTGCAGAAGATCGTGGCGGACTGGGTGCGGTCCAAGCCGCGTGACGAGATCCTCGCCGTCCTGGACGAGCACGAGGTCGTCGCGGCGCCGGTCAACGACGCGCGCGACATCAGCCTCGACCCGCACTTCATCGAGCGCTCCCTCGTCGGGCTGGCCGGCACCGTGCTCGGCGACGCCGTGATGCCGGGGCCCGTCCTGCATGTGAAGGACTACGCGGGGCCGGTGTACGACGGAGTGCCCGCCGTCGGCCAGCACACGGGCGAGGTGCTGGCCGGGGAGCTGGAGCTGACCGCCGACCGGCTCACCGAGCTGGCCGCCGCGGGCGTGATCAGCGCACCGCAGGGAGCCTAGGCATGGACGCCGAGCTCGCGCGGCTCGCCGCGGACGCGGCGTCCTCGGGCGCCGCCCCACTGCACCTGATCACGCCGGAGGAGGCGCGGGAACGCGTCCGCAGGGGAGACGCGCTCTGTTCGGGCGGGCCCAGGCTTCACTCCGTCGAGGACGTCACGGTTCCCGTGGACGGCGCCGTCATCCCAGCGCGCATCTACCGGCCCGTTCCAGGTACTCCCCCGTGCACGATGGTCTACTTCCACGGCGGCGGGTGGGTGACCGGCGACCTGGAGTATTCCGACGAGCTGTGCAGGCACCTGGCGCACGACGCCGGATGCGCGGTCGTGAGCGTGGAGTACCGGCTCGCGCCCGAGCATCCGTTCCCCGTGCCCCTCGCCGACGCCTACGCCTCGCTGGTGTGGGCCGCCGACGCGGTCGCGGCAGGAGGCCGCCTGGCGGTGGGAGGCGACAGCGCGGGCGCCAACCTGGCCGCCGCCTGTGCCCTGCGCGCCCGCGACCACGGCCCCCGGCTGGCGTTTCAGCTCCTCGTCTATCCGGTCACCGATCACGACTTCACGCGTCCGTCCTACGTGCGCGAAGCCGACGCGTTTCCGATCGGGGCCGAGGCGATGCGCTGGTTCTGGGACCGCTACGCACCCGACCCCGCCGTCCGGGACGATCCGGCGCTCTCGCCGCTGCGCGCGGTGAGCCTCGCCGGGCTGCCGCCCGCGCACGTGGTGCTGGCCGGGCACGACCCGCTGCGCGACGAGGGGGCCGCCTATGCGGAGCGGCTCCGCAATGCGGGTGTCCCGGTGTCCCTGCGCGAGTACGCGGGCCTGGGGCACGGGTTCTTCCGGCTCACCGGCGCCGTGGGGGCCACGCGCGACGCGCTGCCGGAGCTCACCTCCGCGGTCGCCGAGGCTCTCGGCGACCGCACGGCCAAAGCACCGGAGCGGCGGGTACGGAAGCCGGTCTCGGCCGGGGTGCGGCCGAAGAAGACCGCTGAGCTGCTCGCCCAGCGGATCGTCACCGACATCGACCGGCGGGGCAACACCGTGGGCGACCGGCTGCCGCCCGAACGGGAGATGCTGGTGAACTACGGCGTCGGGCGGGGGACGCTCCGCGAGGCGCTCCGCTTCCTCGAGCTGCAGGGGATCATCGCGCTGCGACCGGGTCCGGGCGGCGGGCCGGTCGTCCAGCGGCCGGACGCGGGCAACCTCGCCACCGCGCTCACGCTGCTGCTGCAGTTCGGCGGCGCGCCGTTCAGGACGATCGCCGAGGCCCGCTCCGGCCTGGAGCCGATGATGGCGCGGCTGGCCGCCGAGCGGATGGCGCCCGGGGAGCTGGCCGATCTGCGGTCCAGCGTCGACGCGATGGGCGACGGCCTGGACGACCAGGCCGTCTTCCTGGAGGAGAACAAGCGCTTCCACGACGTGATCGCGCACGGCTCCGGCAACGCCCTGTTCGGGCACATGGTCGACGCGCTGCTCGGCATCCTGGACGGCTCGGCGATCGGCATCGACTACCCGAAGGTGCGGCGGACGGCCGTCCACCGCGCCCATCTGCGGATCTACGAGGCGATCGCGTCGCGCGACCCGGCGGCCTCCGCCGAGGCGATGACCGCGCACATCGACGAGTACGTCCGCTACGCCGAGCGCAAGTTCCCCGACGTCCTGGCGGCGCCGATCGTGTGGGGCGGCCCGCAGTGACCGGGGAGTCACCGGGTCCAGGGAGACTCGATGCCGAGGATCCTGGCCATGGTGCCGCCGAGCACGGACTTGGTCTCGTCGTCGCCGAGCCCGAGCGCCTCGATGGCGGCGATCTCCTCCCCGGGGTCGGTCATCGGCCAGTCCGAGCCGAACACGATCCGCTCCGCCCCGTGATCGCGGATGAGGCGGCGGACGCGTTCCGGCCGTAGCAGCCGCAGGCTCGGCGGCCACGAGGTCTCCAGCACCACGTCCACGCCGCGGAGCGTCTCCTCGGCCTCGTCGAGGATCCGGTAGCCGCCGAAGTGGCAGGCCACGAGGCGCAGGGCGGGGAACGTCCGGGCGATGTCGGCGATCATCCCGGGGTTGGAGAGCGCGTTGGTCCGGGCGTCGCCGCCCTCTCCCACATGGGTGATGACGGCGATCTCGTCGCCGAACGCCTCGAAGATCTCCCACAGCCGGCGGTCGTCCAGCGCGAAGTTCTGGAACAGCGGGTGCACCTTGACGGCCGTCACGCCGTGTCTCCGCAGGCTCGCGAGGTTCTCCCCGACGGGCAGATCGACGTGGACGGTGCCGAAGCCGATGCGGCGCTCGGACGCGAGCCCGGCCACGAAGGCGTTGACCCGGTCGACGTGCCGGGCCTCGTTGGCGATGCCGAGGCAGCAGCCGATGCCGACGCCGGCCCGGTCCATCGTCGCGGTCAGGCCGCTCACGGTGCCGTCCCCGCGCGCCTTGAGGCCGGGCACCCGGTTGCCGCCGAGCGCGGCGGCGGCGATCTTGTCGGGCCAGACGTGACTGTGCGCGTCGATGATCATGGTCACCTCACAGCTTTCCGGACTCGCCGCCGTCCACCACGAAGATCGCGCCCGTGGTGAACGAGGACAGCGGGGACACGAGCAGGCAGGCCAGCGGCACCAGCTCGGCCGGATCGGCGATCCGGCCGGCGGGGATCTTGGCGATCCGCCGCTGCAGCAGGTCGGGCGAGTCGAGGACGGCCCGCTGCGCGTCCGTCCGGAACGCGCCCGGCGCGATGCAGTTGACCTGGACGTTCTTGCCCGCCCACTCGGCGGCGAGCGCCTCGGTGAACCGCACCACCGCGCCCTTGGAGGTGGAGTAGCCGACCAGGTGCGGCTTGCCGCGGACGCCGGTGGTGGAGGCGACGTTCACGACGCGGCCGCCGCCCTGGGCGATCATGTGGCGGCCCGCGGCCTGGGTCAGCAGCATCGGCGCGAGGACGTTGACGGCCATCGTCTCCTTCCACACGGCGGGGTCCTGGCCGGCGAACCGGCCGGCGGGCGCGATCCCGGCGTTGTTGACCAGGGCGTCGATGCGGCCGTGCCGCTCGACGACGCGGTCGGCGAGCCCCGCCACGGCCTCCTCGTCCCGCATGTCGGCCTCGATCACCGAGACGCGGCCGCCGCCCCGCTCCGCAACCTCGTCCAGGCTCCGCTTCGAGCGAGCCGCGGCGACAACGTGCGCACCCTCCTCCGCAAGGCGCAGCGCAATCGCGGCGCCGAGGCCGCGGCTGGCGCCGGTGACCAGGACGACGGTGTCCTTCAGTTCCAGGTCCATCAGGAGGCTCCCTTCGCCAGCCGGCGCGCCAGCGAGTCCAGGAGCACCTCGGTGGCGCCCTCGTAGACGCGCAGCGGCCGGGCGTTGCGGTACAGACGTTCGATCTTCGCGCCGCGCACCAGCCCGAACCGGCCCATGACCTGCACGGACCGGTCGACGACCCGGCCGGCCGCCTCGGTGGCGCTCACCTTCGCGATCGAGGACAGGTCCAGCCGCCCGAGCGGGTCGCGCCGGGCGAGAGCGGCGGCCCGGTAGGTGAGCGCCCGCGCCGACTCCACCTCCGTCCAGGAGAGGGCCAGCTGCTGCGACACCGCGCCGAGGCCGATGAGGGGGCTGCCGAACTGCTCGCGGGTGGTGGCGTGGCGCAGCGCCTCGTCGAGCGCCGCCTGGGCGAGGCCGACGGCGGACCCGGCCACCGACACGCGGAACACCGCGAGCGTCGCCAGCATCAGCGAGAAGGCCTTGCGCGGCACGCCGAGCCGGTTGGCCTCCGGGACGACGACGCCGCCGAAGTCCAGCTCTCCCAGGATGTGCGGCGCGATGAGGTCGCGCCCCCGGCTGATCGTCAGCCCCGGCGAGCCGGCCGGGACCAGCACCATCGAGTACCCGTCCCCTTCCCGGCCGAGCACGCAGTAGAAGTCGGCCACGCCGCCGTTGGTGATGAACGACTTGCGCCCGGTGACGCGCAGGCCGCCCGGAACGCCTTCGATCACCGTCGTGACGGCGCGCAGGTCGGAGCCGACGTCGGGCTCGGTGAGCGCGAGCCCCGCGATCGCCTCCAGGGCGGCCACGCGGGGCAGCCACTCCTCGCGCAGCTCGTCCGTCCCGCCGACGGCGAGGGAGTAGCTGCCGACGCCCTGCATGCCGAACAGCGAGTCCAGGTGCGCCGACGAGTACATCAGCGCCTCCCGGACGACCGCGATGGTCAGCGGGTCCAGGGTCTCGCTCGCACCGCCGAACGCGGCGGGCACGACATGGCGGGCCAGACCCGCGGCGCGCAGGGCCTCCAGCACGCCGGCGTGCACGGTCGTGCTCTCGTCGGCCTCGGCGGCGAACTCCTCCACCGCGGCACCGACCGCGCGCGCGGTCTCCTGGACTTCGCGGTGACGCGCGCTCAGATCGAACGCCGGAGCCTCTTCCACGATGCGGACCTCCTCTGGGGACGGGTGCGGGGTCATCGGCGCTGGTCGAACCTGCGGCCGAGCAGCTCGGAGACGATGCGGACGCGCTGCATGGTGGGAGTACCGCCCGCGATGGCCCAGCCGTGCGCGTCGCGGTGCATGCGCTCGATCCCGTACTCCTCGGTGTAGCCGTTGCCGCCGTGCAGCTGCATGGCGAGGTCGGTGACGCGCTTCGCCATCTCGTTGGCCGCGCACTTGGCCAGCGAGGTCTGCAGCGGGTCGGGCAGCCCGGTCCCGGCGCCCGCGGCGGCCCGCTCCACCAGCAACCGCGCCGACTCGACCTGCAGCAGCATGTCGGCCAGGGTCACCTGCACGGTCTGGAACTCCACCAGCGGCTTGCCGAACTGCTCGCGCTCCTGGACGTACCGCCGAGCGGCGTCGAGCGCGGCCTGGCCGATCGCCAGGCTCATCGTGGAGTTGCCGAGCCGCTCGATCGAGAAGACCCCGAAGAGCTTGCCGAAGTCGCCGGCCGGCACCACGACGTTCTCTTCGGGCACCCGGACGCCGTCGAGGATCAGGTCCGCCGACGGGATGCCGCGGAAGCCCATCAGGCGTTCGGGCGCGCCGAAGCCGAGGCCCGGCATGCCCTTCTCCACGACGACCGCGCCGATCCCCTTGGCGCCCGGGGCGTCGCTCAGCCGGCAGTACAGCAGGTACTGGTCGGCCTCGCCGCCGTTGGAGATCCAGCGCTTGACGCCGTTGACGACGTAGCCGCCGGGGGCGCGCTCGGCACGGGTGCGCATGTCGGTGGCGGCCGAGCCCGCGTCCGGTTCGGAGATCGCGACCGCCATGGTCGTCGCGCCGCGGATGATGTCCGGCAGCCAGCGGGCGCGCTGCCCCTCGGTCGCGAGGCGGCCGATGACCTGCGCCGGGCCGGTGTTGGCCTCGAAGATCTGGAACGCGGCGGGCCGGCAGACCTTGGCGAACTCCTCGATCACCGCGAGCGCCTGCGGCAGCGGGGCGCCCGACCCGCCGAACCGTTCGGGCAGCGCGATGCCGAGGAAGCCGAGGTCCCCCAGGGCGGCGCGCTGCGCGGGCGACACCGGCGTCCTGGTCGCGTCCATCTCGGCGGCGCGGGGCGCGAACATCTCGGCCGCCACCGTGGCCGCCAGCTCGCGGATCTCGTGATGCTCGGCAAGTGCGGTCATGGATCCCGCCTTCTCGTTCGTGCGCGCTCCGGGGGAGCACCGACCGTGGACTTTAAGATGCATATCATGATAATCAATAGCCATGCTTCCAGAACAGGGCACCGCCGAGGTCGTCATCGTGGACGCGGTGCGCACCGCCGCGGGCCGCGGCCGGCCCAGCGGCGCCCTCGCCGGCGTCCACCCGGTCGACCTGCTGGCCGGCACCCTGCGCGGGCTGCTCGACCGGCACGACTTCGACCCCGGCATCGTCGACGACGTGCTGGTCGGCTGCGTCTCACAGGTCGGCGAGCAGTCGGCGACACCCGGCCGGATGGCCTGGCTCGGCGCCGGCCTGCCGCCGCACGTGCCGGCCGCGACCATCGACCGCAAATGCGGGTCGGGCCAGCAGGCGCTGCACTTCGCCGCACAGGCGATCATGTCCGGCTGCCACGATGTGGTGATCGCCGCGGGCGTCGAATCCATGAGCAGAGTTCGGATGGGATCGGCCCGGATGGACGCCGACCCGTACGGCTCCGGGGTGGCGCGGCGGTACGCGCCCGGGCTGGTGTCGCAGGGCGTCGCGGCGGAACTGGTCGCCGCCCGCTGGAAGCTCGGCCGGACCGAGCTCGACGAGTACGCGGCCCGCTCGCACCGGCTCGCCGCCGAGGCGCGCGACTCCGGCCGGTTCGACCGCGAGATCGTCCCCGTCGAGACACCGGCGGGCCGGTTCCGCACGGACGAGACGATCCGTCCCGGCAGCACCGCCGCCACGCTGGCCGCCCTCAAGCCGGCGTTCGAGCGGGACGACGTCGCGGCGCGCTTCCCCGAGATCGGATGGCACGTCACGGCGGGGAACTCCTCGCAGATCACCGACGGAGCCGCCGCCCTGCTGCTGATGAGCGCCGCCAGGTGCGCGGACCTGGGCCTGACGCCGCGGGCGCGGGTGCACTCCATGGCCGTGTGCGGCGACGACCCCCTGCTGATGCTGACCGCCCCCATCCCGGCCACGCACCGGATCCTCGACCGCTCCGGACTGTCCCTGGACCGGATCGCCCACATCGAGATCAACGAGGCGTTCGCGTCCGTCCCGCTGGCCTGGCTCGCCGAGTTCCCGGGGGCAGACCCGGCGCGGGTCAACCCGCGCGGCGGCGCCATCGCCCTCGGCCACCCGCTCGGCGCGTCCGGCGCGCGGCTCGCGACGACGATGCTGCACGCCCTGGAGGACGGCGGCGGCCGCTACGGACTGCAGCTGATGTGCGAGGCCGGCGGCATGGCGAACGCGACCGTCATCGAACGCCTCTAGACCGCACGGAGGACACTCACATGGACGTCAACGGAACATCGGTCGTCGTCACCGGCGGCGCGTCCGGTCTCGGTGCCGCCACCGCCGCCCTGCTCGCCGAGCGCGGCGCGCACGTGGTCGTGCTGGACCTGCCGGAGTCGGCGGGCGAGGCCGTCGCCGCCGACCTCGGCGGAACCTTCGCGCCCGCCGACGTCACCGACCCGGACACGGTGGAGTCGGCGCTGGACGCCGCGGAGGCCGCGGCTCCGCTCCGCGCGCTCGTGCACTGCGCCGGGCGGGGCGGCCCGGTCCGGCTGGTCGGCCGGGACGGAGCGCCGGGCTCGCTGGAGACCTACGAGCGGATCGTCCGGATCAACCTGATCGGCAGCTTCAACATGCTGCGGCTCGCCGCCGCGCGGATGGCCCGCAACGAGCCCGTCGGCGGCGAGCGCGGCGTCTGCGTGCTGACCGCCTCGGTCGCCGCCTACGAGGGGCAGATCGGCCAGATCCCCTACGCCTCCGCGAAGGCGGGCGTCGTCGGGATGACGCTGGTCGCCGCCCGGGACCTGGCCTCCAGGCTGATCCGGGTGACCACGATCGCCCCCGGCCTGTTCGACACCCCGATCCTCGCCCGGCTCCCGGAGGAGGTGCGCGAGTCGCTCGGCAGGACGGTCCCGCACCCGAACCGGCTCGGCGTCCCCGGCGAGTACGCCGGGCTGGCCCTGCAGATCATCGAGAACCGGATGCTGAACGGCGAGACGATCCGCCTGGACGGCGCCATGCGCATGGCGGCCCGCTGACACCCCGGAGGAGAGAGCCGAGCATGAGCGAGCCAGAACTCGTCGTCGAGGAGCACGGCCGGGTCCTCGTCCTGACCATGAACCGCCCGGCCGCGCGCAACGCCATGTCGCGGGACCTCGCGCACCGGATCGCGGACGCGCTCGACGCGCTGGACTCGCGTTCCGACCTCGCCGCGGGCGTCATCACCGGTGCGGGCGGCACCTTCTGCGCGGGCATGGACCTGAAGGGGTTCGCCCGCGGCGAGATCCCGATCGTCGAGGGGCGCGGCTTCGCCGGTCTCGTCCGCCGCCCGCCGCGCAAGCCGCTCATCGCCGCCGTGGAGGGCTACGCGCTGGCCGGCGGCTTCGAGATCGTGCTGGCCTGCGACCTCGTGGTGGCCTCCCGGGAGGCGAGGTTCGGGCTGCCGGAGACGAAGCGGGGCCTCACCGCGGCGGCCGGAGGACTGCTCCGGCTCCAGCGGCGCATCCCCTACCACCTGGCGATGGAACTCGTCCTCACCGGGCGCATGTGGTCCGCCGCCGACGCCGCGGACGTCCACCTCGTCAACCGGCTGACCGCCCCGGGAGAGGCCCTCGCCGGGGCGCTGGAACTGGCCGCCGAGGTCGCCGCGAACGCGCCGCTGGCGCTGGAGGCGTCCAAGAAGGTGCTGGTGCGGTCCGCGGACTGGCCGCTGGACGAGCAGTTCGACCGCCAGGAGGAGATCGTCGACCCGGTCAGGCGCTCCGCCGACGCCAGGGAGGGCGCGCTGGCGTTCGTCGAGAAGCGCGCCCCGCGCTGGACCGCCTCCTGAACCGGCGGCCGGCGGGCGGGCTCACCGCCAGCCGACGACCTCGTTCATCAGGGCGGGCTGGCGGCGCTTGACGTAGGTGGCGTACTCCTGCATGTGCTCGCGCATCAGCGACTCGGCCCGGTCGGCGTCACCGGCCTCGATCGCCTTGGCGATCTCGGCGTGCGCCTGCCTGACCTTGGCACGGCGGGCCTTGGGGAAGAACAGGCCGCTGACGCGCTCGTGGAAGATGTGCCCGAGCGCGCCGCTGAACAGGTCGAGCATGCCGTTGCCCGACATCGAGGCCACCAGCCGGTGGAAGTCGCCGCTGTAGTTCAGGTAGCCGCCGTCGTCGTCCAGGGGCGTGTCCTCGGCGATGCCGCCGAGCTTCTTCGCCATGTCGGCGTCCCTCCGCTCGGCCGCGAGCCTGGCCATGACCGGCTCCATCACCAGCCGGGCCTCCATCAGCTCGCGGAAGGTCATCCGGCTCGCCTGGAAGTACAGCGTCGCCATCTGGCCGAAGGCGGCCGCGCTGACCTCGGCGACGATCGGGCCGCCGCGGGGACCGGGCTTGATGGAGATCAGCCCGTGCACCTCGAGAATGCGCAGCGCCTCGCGGAGCGAGCCGCGCCCGACCCCGTAGTCCTCGATCATCTGGGCCTCGGAAGGCAGCGGCGTGCCCGGCCGCAGCCCCTCTGCGCCGATCTTGCGGACGATGTCCTGCGCGATCGCCTCGCTGACCTTCACCCCCCGCCTGACATGCGGCTGCGCCACGCTGTTGCCTCCCTTGTATCAATGACAACCATCATTATGGTCTAGCGGCGACAGCCCCGGCCACCACTCATCAGGGGGAGGCGGTGTCGGCGAGGCGGTGGCGTTCGGCGCGGCGCTCGCGCTGGCGGGCCGGGTCCGGGACGGGGGCCGCCATCAGGAGGCGGCGCGTGTAGGGGTCGGCAGGGTTCTCGCTGACCTGTTCGGCGGTGCCGGTCTCCACGAAGACGCCCTTGTGGATGACGGCCACGCGGTGGCTGATGTGGCGGACGACGGCGAGGTCGTGGGAGATGAACAGGTAGGCGACGCCGAGGGTGTCCTGGAGGTCGATCAGCAGGTCGAGGATCCTCGCCTGTGTCGACAGGTCGAGCGCGGACACCGGCTCGTCGCAGACGATGAGCCGCGGCTCCAGGGAGAGGGCGCGGGCGATGGCGATGCGCTGGCGCTGGCCGCCGGAGAACTCGCGCGGGTAGCGCCTGCCCGCGCCGGCGGGGAGGGCCACCTTGTCGAGCAGGTCGGTGACGCGGCTCGCCGCGGCGGCACGGGACATGCCGTGCACCCGCAGCGGCTCGCTGAGGATGTCCTCGATGGTCATCGCGGGATTCAGCGAGGTGTAGGGGTCCTGGAAGACGACCTGGACCTCGCGCGCCAGGTGCCGCCGGCGGCGGAGGCCGTCGATGCGCCGGCCGTCCAGGGCGATCGTCCCGGCGGACGGGGCGACCAGGCCGAGCACCGCCCGCCCGATCGTGGTCTTGCCCGACCCGGACTCGCCGACCAGGCCGAACGTCTCCCCTGCGGCGATCTCGAAGGAGATGCCGTGCAGGACCTCGACGGCCTTGCCGAACAGGCCGCGCCGGCCGAACTCGACGTGCAGGTCACTGACCCGCAGCACCTCAGACATGGCGCAGCTCCTTGCGCGGCTCCCGTCCCTCCAGGGACGAGTCGAGCAGCATCCGTGTGTAGGGATGGGCGGGGGAGGCGAAGAGCTCGTCGACCGGGCCCTCCTCGACGAGCCGGCCGTTCTGCATCACGGCGACCCGGTCCGCGATGTCGGCGACGACCCCGAAGTCGTGCGTCACCAGGACGATCCCCATCCGCCTCTCCCGTTGCAGGTCGCGCATGAGGTCCAGGACCTCGGCCTGGACGGTCACGTCGAGGGCGGTGGTCGGCTCGTCCGCGATGAGCAGGGACGGCTCGCAGGAGACGGCGCGGGCGATGAGGACCCGCTGCGCCATCCCGCCGGATATCTCGTGCGGATAGCTGCGCAGGACGCGGACCGGGTCGTCGATGCCGACCCGGGCGAGCAGCTCCCGCGCCCGTTTCCTGGCCTCGGCGCGGCCGATGCGCAGGTTGGCGACGAGCGGCTCGACCATCTGGGACCCGATGGTGAAGCACGGGTCGAGGTTGCTCATCGGCTCCTGCGGGATGTACGCCATCCGTGTCCCGCGCAGAGCCGCGATCTTCTTGTCGGGCAGGGCGAGAAGGTCGGTGCCGTCCAGGTGGACGCCGCCCCCGGTGATCCGGCCGCCGGGGGCGAGCAGGCCGAGGATGGAGAAGGCCGTCTGGGTCTTGCCCGAGCCGGACTCCCCGACCAGCGCCAGCACCTCGCCGGCGTCCACGTGCAGGGTCACGCCGTCGATGACCCGCTGCCCCGGGTACTCGACGCGCAGGCCGTCCACCTCCAGGAGGTGCCCCGGGTCGCTGCGGGTCACCGCGGCGGCCGTGATCCGGCGGCGCCGCTCCACCGAGCGGGTCGCGTGGCCGGTGGCGTCCCGGAGCGTGTCGCCGAGGCTGTTGAACGCCAGCACGGTCAGGATGAGGACGGCGCCGGTCGGCACCATCAGCCAGCCGTCGCGGTTGACGTACTTGGCGGCGTCGGCGATGCCCGATCCCCAGCTCGGGGCGGGCGGCTCCGGTCCGAGGCCGAGGAACCCCAGTCCGGACTGGATGAGCAGCGCGGAGCTCAGCGCGAGCGTGCTCTGGATCAGCAGCGGCGCGGTGATGTTCGGGAGGATGTGCCGGACGGCGATGCGCAGATGGCCGAGCCCGGAGACGCGGGCGGCGTCCACGTACAGCTCGTTGCGCTTGCCCTCGGTGGTGGCGCGGGCCAGGCGCAGGAAGGACGCGGAGAGGATGACGCCGAGCGCGCCCATCGTGATGGTGAAGGCCCTGCCGTAGACGGCGACCACCGCCAGCAGGACCACGATGACGGGCAGCGACATCACGACCTCGGCGATCCGGCTGAGGACGGCGTCGACGACGCCGCCCCGGTAGCCGGCCAGCATGCCGAGCGGCACCCCGATCGCGACGGCGACCAGCAGGGCCTCGCCGGCGCCGAGCAGGCTGACCGAGCCGCCGTGCATGATGCGGCTGAGGAGGTCGCGGCCGAGCGAGTCGGTGCCGGCCCAGTGCGCCCCCGACGGCAGCGCGTAGGCGTGGTCGATGTCCTGATCGAGGGGGTCGTACGGCGCGAGCCACGGCGCGAGGAAGCTGCCGATCACGACGACCGCGATCCAGCCGAGACTGAGCAGGCCGCGGGGCGACGTGACGACCCGGTAGAGGTAGCCGCGCGACCGGGGGTCGGGCTTCATACGCGCCTCGCCTTGGGGTTGAGCCAGACGGTCAGCAGGTCCACGATCAGGTTCACCGCGATGACCAGGGCCGTCGTGAAGATGATGATCGTGAGCAGCAGGGGCAGGTCCTTGCTCGTGACGGCGTTGAGGACGAGCTGCCCGAGCCCGTTGATGCCGAAGACCTGCTCCACGATGACGGTGCTGCCCAGCAGGCCGATGAACTGGAATCCGACGCTGGTCGCGATGGGCGTCGAGGCGTTCCGCAGCGCGTGCTTGAGAACGATCGACCGCGACGGGACCCCGGTCGCGTAGAGCGTGCGGACGTAGTCCTGGCCGAGTTCGTGGATGAGCGCGGCACGGGTCTGCCGGCTGATCGTCGCCGTCCCGATCATGGCGACGGACACGCTGGGCAGCACGATGGATTTCAGCCATTCCGCCGGGTCCTCGGAGAACGGCACGTAGCCGATCGCGGGGAACCACTTGAGGCCGAGCGCGAAGACGAACACGAGGAGCACGCCCAGCCAGAAGCTCGGGACGGCCATGGCCACGCTGGACCCGCTCTGCAGGAGCCGGTCGAGCCACCGCCCGCCGTTGGCCGCGGTCACGCCCACGGTCACGCCGACGACGACGCTGAGGACGGTGGCGGCGATGGCGACCGACAGGGTGATCGGAAGCCGCGCCGCAACGTCCGTCACCGCGGCCCGGCCGGACTGCAGCGAGTCCCCGAAGTCGCCGCGCACCGCGCCCGCCAGCCAGTCGCCGTACTGGACGAGGAGCGGGCGGTCGTAGCCGAGTTCGTGGTTGAGCGCGTCGACCTGTCCCTGGGACGCCGCGTCGCCGAGGATGGTGCGGCCCGGCGTCCCGGGGATCAGGTTGACGAGGTAGAAGGCGATCGTCGCGATCGCCCACATCATGGGGACGACGACGAGGATGCGCTTGCCGACGATCTTGAGCATGGCGATTGCGGCTCCCGGCCCCGCTCAGCCGGCCGGCTGCAGGGCGTCGACGGAGGGCAGCGGCTGCAGCGCCGTCATCTCCATCTTCTTGATCTTCTTGGTGTCGTAGAAGTAGAAGACGTCGACGACGTTCGTGACGACCATCGGCGACTCGGTCACGAACTGCTTCGACAGCTGCTTCAGCGTGGCCGCCTGCGGCTCGCCCTGCTCGGACGCGGCCTTCGCCGCGAGCTTCTCGATGGCGGGCGACTCGACCTTGTACGGGTTGTACTTGGAGTCCTTCAGCAGCGCGTACTGGACGTCGAAGTAGTTGTCGGAGGCGTTGTAGAACCACGCGTAGGCGGGGTTGTCGGTCTTGAACTTCGCTTCCAGGTAGGTGGGCAGCGGCAGGTTCTTGATCTTCACGTTGATCCCGACCTCCTTGAGCTGGCTCGACACGGCCTGCACGTAGTCGGTCCAGTTGCTGTAGTCGGTGTTGACCAGCGGCAGGTCGAAGCCGTCCGGGTAGCCGGCGGCGGCGAGGAGCTGCTTGGCCTTGGCCGGGTCGTGCGGATAGGCGTTGTTCAGGGACGCGTCGTATCCGGGGGTCCCCGGCAGGAAGAGCTGCGTCGAGGGCTGCCCCGGCCCCAGCACCTTCTGCAGGGCGGCGCGGTCGACGGCGTACTGGATCGCCTGCCGGACGCGGACGTCCTTCAGCGCCTTGACCTGGGTGCCGTTGCGGTCCTGCAGGTTGAGCGAGGCGAAGAAGCTCGGCTGCGACAGGACCTTGACGTTCGGCAGCGTCTTCGCGGTGTCCAGCTGGCTGACGCTGCCGAGCGTCGCGTCGATCTGGCCGGAGCGCAGCGCGCTGAGCGCGGCCGTCATGTCCGGGATCACCTTCAGCACGAGCGTGTCGACGCCGACGGACTTGGCGTCCCAGTACTGCGGGTTCTTCTTGTAGGTGTAGTGGTCCCCGGGGACGGTCTTGGACTTGTCCAGCGTGTACGGCCCGGCGCCGACCGGGTCCTGGTCCAGGGACTCGGGGTTGTCGAGCGCCTTCGGGCTGGCGACCATGCCCATGACCTGCTGGAAGGCGGCCGGCAGCGACGGGTAGGGCTCCTTGAGCGTGATCTTCACCGTGTCCGTGCCGGCGGCCTCGACGCTCTTGACCGCGTCGAGCTGGTCGGTCTTCGGCCCGACGACCTTCTTCGCGCGGTCGAGGTTCTTCTTGACGGCCGCCGCGTCGAGCGCCTCGCCGTCGCTGAACTTCACGCCCGCCCGGAGCTTCATCTCGAAGTGCGTCGGGTCGGTGTACTTCCACGACGTGGCGAGCCCGGGCGCCGGGGTCCCGTCCGTGTTGGTGTGGATGAGGGTGTCGTACACCGCCTGCTCGGCCTGCGCCATCGGCCCCCAGTCGAAGGTGTAGGGGTCCCACTTCTTCGGCGCCGCCGGCACGGCGAGGGTGATCGTCCCCTTGTCCGCCGCGGAGGAACCGCCCCCGCACGCCGTCAACGACAGGCCCGCCAATCCGGCCACAGCCGCCAGCGTCACGCATCTCCGCATAGGAACCTCCTGCTGAGGGTGGGGCGGGGGGCCGCTCCCTGACGTGGTGTCATGCAATACCGCGCGACTCCCCCGCGTCAAGAGTTCCTGCGATTGTTATGCATGATATCTATGAATCACGTCACGCGGCCGCCGTCGCGCGAGGGGCGCGGACGGGGCGGAGCCGTTAGAGTTCCGGTGGCCCCCTGAAATCACGTCGTCGCGGAGCGGTGATGCCCGGCCGTCGTCTCGTCGAGCGCTACCGGCTGGTGGCACCGCTGGGCGCGGGCGGCATGGGGACGGTCTGGCGCGCCTACGACGAGGTGCTCGGCCGGGACGTCGCGATCAAGCGGATCGAGGTCGCCGAGGACGCCCCGCCGGACGAGCGCGCGATGCTCCGCGCGCGGGCGGCCCGCGAGGCGCGGGCCGCGGCCCTGCTCGACCACCCGGGCGTCATCACCGTCCACGACGTCGTGGAGCCGGACGGCCGGCCCTGGATCGTCATGGAACTGGTCGAGGGCCGCAGCCTCGACCGGGTGCTGGACGCCGACGGCCCGCTCCCGCCGCACCGGGTCGCCGGACTCGGCGCCCGGCTGCTGGACGCGCTGACCGCCGCGCACGGCAGGGGGCTCCTGCACCGGGACGTCAAGCCCGCGAACGTGCTGCTGGCCGAGGACGGCCGGACCATCCTGACCGACTTCGGCATCGCCACGCTCGACGGCGACCCCGCGCTCACCCGGACCGGTGCGCTGGCCGGCTCGCCCGGCTTCATCGCGCCCGAGCGGCTGCGCGACGACCCGGCCGGGCCGGCGTCGGACCTGTGGTCGCTGGGCGCCACCCTGTACACCGCCGTCGAGGGCCGGGCGCCGTTCGACCGGGAGACCCCGCTGGCCGCTCTCGGCGCGGTCCTCACCGAGGCGGCCCCACCGGCCGGACGGGCCGGGGCCCTGGCGCCGGTGCTCGCGCGCATGCTCGACAAGGACCCCGCGACGCGCATCAGCGCGGCGGACGCCCTGTCCGCACTCCACCGCGTCGCGGAAGGCGGCGCCTCCGGCCTGTCCGCACCTACCGCGACGAGTCCGGGAGCGGGGTGGGTCCGGAGAGGACGGCGGGCGATTCTGCTGGGCGGAGGCGTGGCGGTCGTCGTGGTCGCGGCGGCGGGGGTGGGCCTCACTCGCGGGCACGGCGACGACCCCCCGGCCGCGCACTCCACCGCATCGGCGGGGCCGCGGCCCGTGGCGTCGGTCGATCCGTGCGCCCTGATCACCGATGAGCAGGCGCGCGGCCTGCTGGACGGGGCCGTGCGCCGGCGCGGCGTGCCGGACGACGGCGACTGCTCCTGGCTCGCCCCGAAGGTCCCCGCCGTGCTGACCGTCCTCAAGCCCGACGCGGTGGCCGCCTCGTTCAGCGCCGGCCGCGACCAGATGGCGATCAAGCGGAACGAAGTGGCCGGCTACCTGCAGTCGCTGAAGAACTTCCCTCCCGACAGCACGTGGAACTGGACGTACCCGGGCTTTCCCAGAACGAAGGTGCGCGTCGCCTCCACCACCGATCTCGCGGATCTGGCGGGTGTCGCGGACGAGGCCATGGTCCACACGGAACGCGGCTCGGCGCCGTACGACAGGGTGAACGTGACCCTGCGCCAGGGCAATGTCGTCCTCACCCTCCAGTGGAGCGGCCCGCGGACCGGGCCGGGCTCGGCCGCCGCCGGCGCCCGGCGCGCCGCCCTGGCGGTCGCCGCGACGCTCGCGCACCTGGAGAACCGCGGATGAACGACGGCGAATCCCTGGCCGGGCGCTACCGGCCGTCCGGCGAGCTCGGCCGCGGCGGCATGGGCACGGTGTGGCGGGCCCGCGACGAGACACTGAACCGCGACGTGGCGGTCAAGGAACTCGTCCTGCCGCGCGAGACGAGCGAGGCGCGCCGCGAGCTGGCGGTCCAGCGTGCGCTGCGGGAGGCCCGCGCCGCTGCGCGACTCCGGCATCCCAGCATCATCACCGTGCACGACGTGGTCCTCGCCGACGGGCGGCCATGGATCGTGATGGAGCTGCTGTCCGGCCGGTCCCTGGACCGGATCGTCAAGGACGACGGGCCGCTGGATCCGCGCCGCGTCGCCGCGCTCGGGATCGAGATGCTGGACGCCCTGAGCACCGCGCACGAGCACGGCGTCCTGCACCGCGACGTGAAGCCCGCCAACGTGTTCCTGCGCGACGACGGCCGCGCGGTGCTCACCGACTTCGGGATCGCCTCGCTGGCCGGCGACGTCCCGCTGACCCGGCCCGGCGCGCTGATCGGCTCGCCCGCCTACATGGCGCCCGAACGGATCCGCGGCGAGCCCGGCGGGCCGCCCTCCGACCTCTGGTCCCTGGGCGCCACCCTCTACGCGCTGGTGGAGGGCCGGACGCCGTTCGCCCGGTCGACGCCGATGGGCGTGCTGGGCGCGGTCCTGGCCGACGAACCGGCCGCGCCGCGGCGGGCGGGTCCGCTGGCCGGCCTGCTGCTCCGGCTGCTCGCCAAGGACCCGGACGCCCGGCCCACCGCCGACCAGGTGCGCCGCGAGCTGGCCGAGTCCGCCGGAATCGCGCAGAGCGGCGAGGTGATCGAAGACCCAGGCCCCAGCACCCGACCCGCGAGCGTCCGGCCGAAGTCGAGCCGGAACACCGCGATCGCCCTCGCCGTCCTCGCCTGCCTGGTGGGAGCCGCGGCGACCGGATACGCCCTGCTGAAGGACGACCGGTCCGGACGGCGGGCGAGCGGCCCCATCCCGATCGCGTCGGTGCCTTCGCTGTGCGGGCTGATCAGCGTGACGCAGATGAACCGCCTGGTCCCCAAGGCCGGGGTGACCGGCGCCCTGACGGAGGATCCGCCGGAGTACTTCCACCGGTACGCGCCCGCGACCGAGACCTGCGAGTGGGCCGAGCGGAGCGCGATCAGCAGCGGCTACATCGCGGACATCGTCACCCAGCCGGCCAAGGCGGGCCCATCCGGCGACCCGATGAGACCCGCCCGCGACGACTTCGCCCGGCTGCGGCATGACGCCGCGACAGGCGCGCTGCCAGGGCACTACCGCAGCGCCCCGCTGCCCCTCCCCGGCATCGGCGACGATGCGATCGTCTACGTCGAGACCACCGGGGAGGCGCAGGCCCGCGACCACGCCGCGGTCGCGATCCTCCGCACCCGCAACCTCCTGACCCAGGTGCGGTACCAGTGGTACAGGAAGGGCACCCCGCCACCCGGCGGCCTCGGCGCGCTCCGCGACGGCGCGATCCAGATCACCCGCTGGACCGACGCCGCCCTGCGCGCCGGCCGTCCGCTCGCCGCGCCCTGATCAGACGGAGCGGACGGCCCGGAGGGACTCCTTCAGGGAGCCGAGGGTCGTGAAGACCGCCGTCGGCTCGTAGCCGCAGTGCGCCATGCAGTTGGCGCAGCGCGGATCGCGGCCCCGGCCGTAGGAGTCCCAGTCGGTCTCGTCCAGGAGTTCCCGGTAGGTCTGCGCGTAGCCGTCCGACATCAGGTAGCAGGGGCGCTGCCAGCCGAAGAGGGAGTAGGACGGGATGGCCCAGGCCGTGCAGGGGAAGTCGACCTTGCCTTCCAGGAAGTCCAGGAAGAGCGGCGAGTGGTTGAAGCGCCAGCGCTTGCGGTTGCCGTCCGCGAAGGCCTTCTTGAACAGCTCCCGCGTCTCCTGGACGCCGAGGAAGTGCTCCTGGTCCGGGGCTTTGTCGTAGGCGTAGCCGGGCGAGATCATCATCTCGTCGACCGCGAGGTCGTCGTTGAGGTAGTTGAGGACGTCGATGACCGTCCGCGGTGTGTCGGTGTTGAAGATCGTCGTGTTGGTGGTGACGCGGAAGCCGCGCCGCTTGCATTCCTTGATGGCGGCGACGGCGTCGTCGAAGACGCCCTCCTTGCAGACGGATTCGTCGTGGCGCTCGCGGAGGCCGTCGATGTGCACGGCCCAGGCGAAGTAGGGCGACGGCTTGAACTTGTCGAGCTTCTTCGGGATCAGCAGCGCGTTCGTGCACAGGAACACGAACTTCTTGCGCTTGATGAGCTCGCCCACGAGCTCGTCGATCTGCGGATGCATGAGCGGTTCGCCGCCGGCGATGGAGACCATCGGGGCGCCGCACTCCTCGATGGCGGCGACGGCCTGCTCGACCGGCATGCGCCTCTTGAGGACGTCGTGCGGGTGCTGGATCTTCCCGCAGCCCGCGCAGGCGAGGTTGCACGCGAACAGCGGTTCCAGTTCGACGATCAGCGGGAACTTCTCCCTGCCCCGCAGCTTGTTCCGGAGGATGTAGCCCCCGATGCGAAGGCTCTGGCGAAGCGGCATGCTCATGGTGTCCGGACCTCCTCGGGCAGGGTGGACTCGGCGGCCTCCAGGTAGCGGCCCAGGGCGCTGACCGGGAACACCAGCCGGTACAGGTGGTAGTTGATGTAGAAGTCGCCGGGGAAGCCGGTGCCGGTGAAGTGCTCCTCGTCCCAGTTGCCGTCGGGCCGCTGGTCGTCGACGAGCCACCGGACGCCGGCGTCCACCGCCTCGGAGCGCTCGCCGGCGGCGAGGAGCGCCAGCAGCGCCCACGCCGTCTGGGACGCCGTCGACTCGCCCCGGCCGATCCACACGGGGTCGTCGTAGGAGCGCAGGTCCTCGCCCCATCCGCCGTCCTCGTTCTGATGCGCCTCCAGCCACGCCACGGCGCGCCGGATCGCGGGCTTGCCCGGGCGGACGCCGGCGGCGATGAGCGCGGGCACGACGCCGCCCGTCCCGTAGACGTGGTTCGCTCCCCAGCGTCCGAACCACGAGCCGTCCGCCTCCTGCGCCTTCAGCAGCCACACGACGGCCCGCTTGACCACCGCCGACTCCGCGAGCCCCTCCTTGGCGAGCGCTTCGACGACGTGCGCGGTCACGTCCGCGGACGGCGGGTCGATGACGGCGCCGAAGTCGCAGAAGGGCAGCTTGGTGCACAGCTCGCGGGTGTTGTCGGCGTCAAAGGCGCCGTAGCCGCCGTCGCGCGAGGCCATCCCGTTCAGCCAGCGGACGGCCCGCCCGATCGGCTCCTCCGCCTCCCGGTAGGCCACCCTGCGCAGCGCCAGGATCGCCTCGGCGGTGTCGTCGGTGTCGGGGTAGCAGTCGTTGTCGAACTCGAACGCCCAGCCGCCCGGCGGGGTGTCCGGCCGGCGCACCGCCCAGTCCCCCGGCCCGCGGACCTCCTCGCCGACGACCCACCGGGCCGCGCGCAGCAGCGCCGGGTCGGCGGCGGACACGCCGGCGTCGGCCAGGGCGTTCATGGCCAGCACCGTGTCCCAGACCGGCGACTGGCACGCCTCCAGCCGGCGGCCCTTCTCGTCCCGGATCGTGAACCGTTCGAGCCCGTCCAGCCCGCGCCGGATGACCGGATGGTCGAGGCCGTAGCCGATCTCGTGCAGCGCCATCAGGGAATACACCCACGGCGGCTGGATCCCGCCCCAGCAGCCGTCGGCCTCCTGCCGGGCGATGATCCAGTCGGCCGCGCGGCGCATCGCCGCCGCCCGCAGCGGACGCACCGGCCGCTTCTCGTAGACGTGCAGGACGCGGTCGAGCGCGTTGAACGCGCGGCCCCAGCCCGTCGCGTCCTTCGCCGGGGTGACGCCGCCGCGCAGCTCCTCCAGGTCGAACGGCAGGGCACGGACGGGACGCAGCGACCCGAGGATCGTCAGCGGGACGATCGTCTGCCGCGCCCAGCACGCCCAGTCGTAGACGTTCAGCGGGACGCGGCTCGGCAGGAACATCAGCTCCGGCGGCATGACGGGCAGGTCGTCCCACGACCACTGCCCGAACAGCGCCAGCCAGATCCGGGTGAACACGCGGCTGCCCTCGATGCCGCCCGCCTCCCGTGCGTACGCGGCGGCCCTGCGCATGTGCCCGGCGTCCACCGGGTCGCCCGCGAGCCGCAGCGCCACGTACGCCTCGATCGTCGTGGACAGGTCGGCCGGGCCGCCGTGGAAGTTCGCCCAGGTGCCGTCGTCCCGCTGCTGGGACCGGATCCAGCGCGCCGCCTCCGCGGTGTCGGCGTCGGAATGGATGCCGAGGAACCGGCGGAGCAGCAGGTCCTCGGCGTCCATCGTCACGTTCGTCTGCAGCTCCGCCTTCCACCAGCCCTCGGGCGACTGGAGGCCGAGCAGGTGGTCGCGGGCGGCCGCGACGGCGGCGGAGGCGGCGCCGGTGAGTCCCGGTGCCTCTTCGGTCGTGGTCATTCGGCGCTTCCCTTCTCGTCCGCGCGTCGGGGGTCAGTGGTCCCGGGAGGTGACGAAGAGCGCGATGTCGCGGAACTCGGCGGCCACGGCATCGTCCATGCCCGAGTCGTCGAGGTGGCGACCGGCGGCGGCGACGCGGCGGTCCGCCTCGGCCGCGGCCCAGTCCCGGCCGCCGGCCGTCTCGACGAGCCGCGCCATCTCCCGCAGGGCGTCCTCCGACGGCGGCTCCGGGTGGGCGTACAGTTCGGCGAGCCGCTCCGACTCCGGCCTCCCGGAGGTCAGCGCGTACACCACCGGCAGCGACTTCTTGCGGGCCCGCAGATCCGACAGGACCGGCTTCCCGGTCGCGTCCGGGCTGCCCCAGATGCCGAGCAGGTCGTCCACGAGCTGGAACGCGAGTCCCATCTCTGCGCCGAACCCGGTCAGGTCGGTGACGAGGCGGGTGGGGCCCTCGCCGAGCATCGCCCCGATCGAGCAGGCGCAGGCGAGCAGCGCGCCGGTCTTGTCCGCCGCCATGGTCAGGCACTCGTCGAGCGTCACGTCGTCGCGCGACTCGAACCCGATGTCGAGCGCCTGGCCCGAGATGAGCCGCTGCGTGGCGGCGGTCAGCGCGCGCGCCGCCCAGTGGGCGCCCCGCGTGTGCTGGTCCAGCAGCAGGTTCTCCGACAGCGCCAGCAGCGCGTCGCCGCCGAGGATCGCGGCGGACGGGCCGAAGACCGTCCACGCGGCGGGACGGTGCCGGCGGGTCCGGTCGCCGTCCATGATGTCGTCGTGCAGCAGCGAGAACGCGTGCACGAACTCGACGGCGACCGCGCCGGGCAGCGCCGTCTCGTAGGACGTCCCGGCGGCCCGCGCGGACAGCAGCGCCAGCGCGGGGCGCAGCGCCTTCCCGCCGGCCGCGGCCGGCCTGCCGTCCTCGTCGGTCCAGCCGAGGTGGTAGGCGACGACGCGGCGGGTCCACGGGTCGAGCCGCTCCGCCGAGGCGCGCATCGCCTGGTCGACCAGGGCGCGCCCGTCGGTGATCGAGGTCGGGACGGTGGTCATCGGCCGTCCACCTCGCCGGTGTCCACCTGCTGCAGGTGCCGCCGGACGAGACGGGCGGCGGTGAGGCCGCTGCGCACGGCTCCCTCCATCGTGTCTGGCCAGCCCGTGTCCGTCCACGCGCCGGCGAGGAACAGCCACGGCAGCCGGGTCGCGGACGCGGGACGCAGCGCGCCGCTGCCGGGGCTCTGACGGAATGTGGCGTGCCGTTCCCGCGTCACGAAGAAGTCGGTGACGCGGGCGCGGCGAGCGGCCGGGAACAGCCGCTCCAGCGCGGGGAGGTACACCTCGCGCAGCTCGGCGGCAGGCGTGCCGATCCAGCGGCCGGCCGCCGAGACCGAGACCGCGAGGTACTGGCCGCCGCCGGTGAGGCCGCTCACCGCGGTGCGGTCGAACACCCACTGGACGGGCGAGCCGACCGCGGCGGCGAACGGCTCGTCCCCGCCGTCCACCCGCAGGACGGGCCGGTCGTAGACGACGTGGACGTTGACGATCGGGCTGGAGCCGAGGCCCTCCCACTTCTCCCGGTCCGGGGACGCCGCCTCGGGGACGAGCGCGGCCGCCGCCCGGTGCGGCACCGCGACGACGACCGCGTCGGCGCTCACCGGGGATCCGTCCACGACGAGCTTGGGCCCGGCCTCGATCGCGGACACCTTCGCGTTCAGCCGGATCCGGCCCCCGCCCCGCTCGATCCGCGCCGCCGGGATCGCGCCGTGCAGGTCGCCGAGCGGGACGGTGGGCACGCCGATGTCGGCGGCGTCGGAGCGGCCGAGCAGCGCGGTCTGGCACACGAACGCGGCCGGTCCGAGCGCGGCGTCGTCCAGCCGCATGTTGAGCGCAGCCTTGACGAACAGTTCCCAGAGGGCCTCGCGCGCCCGCGGCCGCTGGCCGTGCCCGGCGAGCCAGGCGCCCATGGTCGACCGGTCGAGGGACGGGTCGCCGGTGTCGAGGCGGTCGAGCGCCAGCGAGGCGCCGACCGCGCGGAGCCGGTCGGACGGCGAGAGCAGCCGGTACCCGGCGAGTGCCGGCAGCAGGTGCAGCGGGCCGGGCGCCTTCGCGCGGCGCAGCCGTCCGGCCGCGCCGTCTGGGGTCAGGACGCGGACGTCGAACCGGTCCTGGACGCGGACGCGGTCCAGCGCGCCCAGCCTGGCCAGCAGGCCCTGGTACGCCGAGCAGCACTTCAGGAAGATGTGCTGCCCGTTGTCGACCGTAAGGCCGTCCCGGGAGAAGGAGTGAGTGGCGCCGCCGAGCCGGGGCCGCGCCTCGTAGATCGTCGCCCGCACCCCGGCCTCCTGGAGGGCCAGCGCCGTGGTGATGCCGGCGAGTCCACCCCCGACGACCGCCACCTCGGCCGCGTCGCCCGCGCCGGGCGTCATCGGTGGATCCCGGCCATCGCCATGACGGACACGGTGGCCTTCTCCCAGGCCGGGAGGGAGGTGCGGGTCTCCAGCGCGGCCGACGGGTCGGCCGTGATGCGGCGCAGGACGTGCCGGTAGATGCCCGCCATCGCCCCCGCGCACGCGGCGCTGCGCCGGTCGAGCATGGGCAGCAGGGCCAGGCCGGTGTCGTACCACCCGGCCGCCCGGTCCGCCTCGAACCGGATGAGGCCCGCCAGCCGCCCGGGGTCGTCGGCGAGCCGGCCGGACGCGTCGCGTTCGAGCGTGCATCCGAAGCGGGCGAGGTCCTTGGCCGGTAAGTAGACGCGGCCGTTCAGGCCGTCCTCCCGGACGTCCCGCAGGATGTTGGTCAGCTGCAGCGCGACGCCGAGCGCGTCGGCGCGCGGTAACGCCGTCTCCGGGTCGGGCGTCCCGAACACGCCGAGCGACAGCCGGCCGACGGCGCCGGCGACGCAGCGGCAGTACCAGAGCAGGTCGTCGAAGGTGTCGTAGGTCCCGCCGCGGACGTCGGCCTCGCAGCCGTCGATCAGCTCGCCGAACGCGCCGAGCGGGATCGGGTACCGGCGGGCCGCGTCCGCCAGCGCCACCAGCACCGGGTCGGACGGGTGGGCGTCCACGTCGGCGAGGCGGGCGCGCTCGTCCGCCAGCTTCGCCAGCCGGGTCGCGGGCGGTGCGCCGTGGTCGTCGCCGATGTCGTCGATCCGCCGGGCGAACGCGTAGACCGCGCTCAGCGCGCGCCGTTTCGGCGGGGGAAGCAGCCGGATCCCGTACGAGAAGTTGCGCGCCTGTGAACGCACGACCCTCTCGCAGTGCCGGTAGGCACTGGGTGCGTCCATCTCCTCATCTCCTTCCCATGGTCCGCGACCACTCGGCGAGCAGCCGCACTCGTCCCGGCCGTGACGGGCCCGCGAGGACGTCGTAGGCGCCGCGCTCCAGCGCCGCGAGCGCGGCGAGACCGCCCGCGACGTATCCGGCGACGGCGACCCGCGCGAATCCTTGGAGCCCGCCGGTGAGGGCGGAGCCCTCGTCCAGCATCCGCCGCGCCCGCTTGGCCTGGAGGGCGACGACGCCGCGCAGCCTCGTCGGCGTGACCACGGCGGCGAGGTCGTCCTCGGCGCAGCCGAACCGCCGCAGGTCGTCGCCCGGCAGGTAGATCCGCCCGTTCCGGTAGTCCTCGCCGACGTCCTGGCAGTGCTCGACGATCTGCAGAGCGGTGCAGACCCGGTCCGAGAGCCGGAGCCGCCCCGGGGTGGCGGCGCCGAACACGTGCAGGACGATGTGCCCGACCGGGTCGGCGGAGAGCGTGCAGTACTCGACCAGGTCGTCGAACGTCCCGTACCGGGTGACGGCCTGGTCCCGGCGGTTGGCCTCGATGAGGCGGCGGAACGGCTCCGCCGGGATGCGGCAGGCGACGATCGTGCGGGCGAGGTCGCGCAGCACGGGGAGCTCCGGCCCGGCGGCCGCGTAGACGCGGTCGAGATCGCGTTCGACCAGGTCGAGCAGGTCCGCCCGCTCGCCCGGCGGCGCCTCGTCGCCGATGTCGTCCACCAGCCGGGCGTAGCCGTACACGTTCAGCAGATGTTCGCGGTGGCGCGCGGGGAGAAGGCGTGTGGCGACCGGGAAGTTCTCCCTGGACTGCAGTTCGATCCTCGTGCGGCGTTCCTCGGTGGCGTTCCACAAACGCTCGCTGACGGACATGACGTTCCTTCGGAGGCGGCGGCGCGGGGACCTACACCGATGCCCGATAACCGGGCGTTCACCCGGTAAACATGGCCATCGAGGGGGCCCATGTGGCGTACGTCCCCGAACCGCCGCGCTAACCCTCCCGAATTTCCGTCATTTATGGATATAGGCCGGAAGTGGTCAGGCGGGAATATGTGATCGTCCCCCGCGGCGGACGGTCAGTAGGTGGTGAGAATCCCGGCGAGGATGTGCGGTGTCCGCTCGGGCGGCGCGGCCTCGGTCACCAGCGTGTTGAAGACGTGCCAGTGCCGCTCGATCTCCGCCCGGCGCACGGGGTAGCCGGCGCCGCCGGGCCGCTCCAGGTAGACCATGTCCTGAAGGCCCTGCTGCGGGAACCGGACGAGGGTGAGCGGCCCGTCGCCGGCCACCCGGCCGGAGACGCCGAACGGCGCGACCTGGACGGTCACGTTCGGCCGCCTGCACATCTCGGCGATGTGCCGGATCTGGCCGCGCATCGTCTCCGGCGAGCCGATGGGACGCCACAGCGCCGCCTCGTCCACGACGATCCACAGGTTCAGCGGACGCGGCCGGCGGCGCAGCACGTACTGCCGCCGCATCCGGAACTCGACGCGCCGCTCGGTCTCCGGGTCGGGACCGGCGCGGCGGATCAGCGCGCGGGCGTAGTCCTCGGTCTGCAGCAGGCCCGGGACGAACTGCGCCTCGAAGGTGCGGACCAGCCTGGCCGCCTGCTCGGCGCTGAGATAGTCGCGGACCCAGGACGGGACGATGTCGCCGTCGTCGTACCACCAGGCCCGCGCGCCGGACTGCTCGGCGAGGGCGAGCAGGGTGGTGCGCTCGGCGGCGTCCGCGCCGTAGCGGTCGAGCAGCCGGGCGACCTCGCCGCTCCGGACGCGGGTGCGGCCCAGCTCCAGCCGGGTGATCTTGGACTCGGAGCCGTCGATCGCGCGTCCGGCGTCCCGCCGGGACAGCCGCGCCGCCTCCCGCAGCTCGCGGAGGCGCTTGCCCAGCAGCATCCGCGGTACGAGCGGGTCGCCCTGCGCCCGGGCGGCATGGACCGATCGCGCGCGTGCCGTGGATGATTCCCTGCTGCCGGTGATCGTGACGGAGGCCAAGGGGGACTCCTCGTCGGAGGACGGCGTGAACGACCGCTCTCACTATAGCTTCACGCTGTGCGCCGGGAAGGAGACCGTGCGCGACGTAGCCTTCACGCCAGGCAGGGGGACCTGCGGGTGGTACCCGGGGTGACGTGTCAGGGTTTGCGGGCCACGGCGCACAGGGTCGGGAGGTCTTCGATCTCGATCGACTCCACCTCCGGGCGCCACGCGCCGCTCGTCACCAGCCCCGGCTCGACGATGTCGAGGCCGTCGAAGTAGCCGCGGATGAACTCGGGGCTGCGCAGCCGGAACGGGATGGCGCCGGTCTCGTCGTAGGCGCGCTGGGCCGCGTTGAACGCGTCGTTCTGGTCGGTGGAGTCGTGCAGGATGAGGTGGCTGCCGGACGCCAGCGGCTCCATCAGCCCGCGGACGACGCCGTACGCCTCGTCGGGGTCGACGATGTGCCCCATCACGCCGATGATCATCAGCCCGACCGGCTGGGACAGGTCCAGCAGCCCGGACGCCGCTTCCATGATCGTCTTGGGGTCGTGCAGGTCGCAGTCGATGTAGGCGGTACGGCCCTCGTTCATCAGGGCGCGGGCGTGCGCGAGGACGAGCGGGTCGTTGTCGACGTAGACGACCTTGGCGTCGGGGGCGGCGCGCCGGGCCATCTCGTGGGTGTTGTCGACGGTGGGCAGGCCGGTCCCGCAGTCCATGAACTGGCGGATCCCGCGGTCGCGGGCGAGGAGCCGGATCGCGCGGTCCATGAAGTAGCGGCCGGCGCGGGCGATGTCCACGATTCCCGGGTACAGCGCGACGTACTGGTCGCCGGCGACCCGGTCGATCTCGTAGTTGTCGGTTCCGCCGAGCCAGTAGTTCCAGATCCGGGCCGACTGCGGAACATCAGTATTGATCTTGCTGTCCGGTCCGTGTTCCGGGCCGGGGGCGGTATCCGTCATCGGTCCGACGCTCCTTCAGCGGTAAGGGCGGGCATCTCCCGCAAACCTAGACCGGGCGCCATGGGGCGGGCCAGAAATGCGAAATACGGGTCTGTCCGTATTTCAATTCAGGACATTAATGAATACGCAGAGTGGGCAGGACTCCGAGGTTGACGTGACGGGCGCGCCTGATGGGATGCGTGTTGGCCGGGTGGCGAATCTCCGGGGCGCGCACGGGCGGGCCAGACCGGATCGATCACTAACGGGGCGGCCACGGTGCGCTGTCCCCGCGGCACGACGATCGGACTCGGAGGCCAGACATTTTGTTATCCGACTCTTCCGACATTTCACTGACCGCGCGTCCGTTGTTCATTGTCCCGTTCCTGGTTATTCGTCGGTCCGGCCCGGAAAGCGCACTCGGCGGGCGGGGCGCCGTCAGCGGCTCGCCCAGATCGCTATCGCCAGCGCCACCCGGTCCTCGAAACGCAGCGGATTGCGGCCGGTGAGCGCCTCGATCCGGGAGAGCCGGTGGCGAAGGGTGTTCGGGTGCAGGAACAGGGCGCGGGACGTCGCGCCGACCGCGCCGCCCATGTCCAGGAAGGTGCGGAGCGTCGCGACGAGCCGGGTCCCGTGCGCGCTGTCGTAGTCGTTGAGCGGCCGGGCGATCTGCTCCAGGAACGGGGCCAGCTGGTCCTGGTCGAGCCGGCCGAGCAGGGCCTGGAACGTGGCGAGGTCGGAGACGTGGACGACCCCGCCGGTGCGGCGGGCGGTGTCCAGCGCGGCGAGACTCTCGCTGATGGACATCGGCAGATGCTCCAGCGAGCCGGCGCTGCCGACGCCGGCGGGCTCGGTCCAGGCGTGCGCGTCGTTGGTGATGAGAAGCGACGTGTCGCCGTCCACGCCGAGGACGCCGGGCAATTCCTCCTCGGCGCCGTCCATCGCGATCACCAGCAGCGAGGCGGGGTCGAGCCCGGCGTCGTCGATCCGCGGGCGGAGCGCCTCGGCGGACGCGAGGCCGTCCTGCACCATGCGCAGCAGCCGCCCGGTCTCCTCCCGTTCGTGCCGTTCGTCCCAGGTGGACGCGAGCCGCTCGGCGAACCACTCGGTGAAGCCGAGGAACGGCACCTCGGGCGGCACCTCCACCAGCGGGAGGCCGTTGCGGTCGCAGGCCATGCGCAGCGCCTCCGGCGCGGCGTCGGCGACGTCCCCGACGCCGAAGCCGATCGCGCTGCCGCGGCCGGCCTTGACCGAGTCGGCGAACGCGGTGCAGGTGCCCGCGTCCCGCAGGGCCGCGCCGACCGTCAGGACGATCTCGTGGCCGCGCAGGTAGGGGGCGGGGTCGAGCAGCTCGGTGGAGTGCGCCCAGCTGATCGGGCGGTCGAGGCCGTCCTCGCCGGCGACCAGGCGCAGCCGGAAGCGCGGCACCTCGATGAGCCGCCGGACGGTGAGGCGCTGCACCTCGGGATCGCTGGTCACATCCTCACCATCTCACCCCCGCGAAGCGGTGGTCCGGGCCCGTGACCGGGTTTTTTGGAGAACGGCACGAAAGGCCGGGCATGCCGCGGTGCGTTCGGCCAAGAATCCCCCACGGCCCTTGTCACCAGCGGTTATGCCGGGTTTGCCTGGAGCCTTCCGAGGTTTCGAGGTGAGCGGATGCGCAGTCGGATCGCGCTCGTCACCGGTGCCGCCGGCGGCATCGGCGCCGCGATGGTGCGCGAGCTGTCCGGGCGGGGCTGGCGCACGGCGGGGCTCGACCTGCGCCCGGCCGCGGACGCCGACCACTCGGTGAGCCTGGACGTCGCGGACCAGGCGCAGGTGTGCGCCACAGTCCGGCGGATCGAGCGGGAGATGGGACCGGTCGAGGCGGCGCTGTGCGCGGCCGGGCACTACGCGATCGTCCCGGTGTCCGACATCGGCTGGGCCGACTGGCGGCGGATGCTGCGGGTGCATCTCGGCGGCACGGTGAACGTGTGCAAGGCCGTGACGCCGGGGATGGTGGAGCGGGGCCGGGGCGCCGTGGTCGCGATCACGTCCGATCTGGCCGTCGGCGGCGGGTACGCCGAGGCGCACTACGCGGCGGCCAAGGGCGCGATGATCGGGCTCGTCCGGTCGCTGGCCGTCGAGCTGGCGCCGTCCGGGGTGCGGGTGAACGGGGTGGCGCCCGGCCCGACCGACACGCCGCTGCTGCCGCCCGACTCCCCCTGGCGCAGGCCGTCCTACCTGCAGACCCTGCCGACCGGGCGGCTGACGTCCGCGGAGGAGGTCGCGCTGACCGCCGCCTATCTGGTCGAGGACGGCACGTACTGCATCGGCGAGATCCTCTCCCCGAACGCCGGGGCGGTGATCTGATGACCGTCGCGCTGATCACCGGGGCGGCCGGCGGGCTCGGCACGGCGGTCGCGCGGCGGCTCGCGTCCGACGGGTACCTCGTCGCCGTCAACGACCGCCCCGGCCGGGACGTGACCGGCCTCGCCGCAGAGCTGGGCGGGGTCGCCGCGCCGGCGGACGTCGCCGATCCCGACGCGGTGACCACGATGGTCGAGGAGGTCGAGGCCCGGACGGGCGAGCAGGTCGGCCTTCTCGTCACCGGCGCGGCCCGGATGGCGATGGCCCCGTTCGCCCGGCACGACCTCGCCGACTGGTGGCGGACGATCGACGTCGACCTCGGCGGGACGTTCGCGTGCGTGCAGGCCGTGCTGCCGGGAATGGTGGACCGCGGCGGCGGCCGGATGGTGTTCGTCGCGTCCGAGTGGGGGCTGATCGGATGGCCGGACGCGACCGCCTACTCCGCGGCCAAGGCCGGGATCATCGCGCTCACGAAGTCGCTCGGCCGGGAGCTGGCCCCGCTCGGCATCGCGGTGAACGCCGTCGCGCCGAGCGCGATCGACACCCCCCGGCTGGAGGTGGACGCGGCGGCCGCCGGCGTGACGGTCGCGGAGATCCGCGCCCGGTACGCCGCGCGGGCGCCGCTCGGCCGGATCGCGACGCCCGAGGAGGTCGCGGCCGCGATCGCGTTCCTGGCCGACGAGCGGCTCCCCACGCTCGTCGGCCAGGTCCTCCAGATCACCGGCGGCACCACCAGGACCCGCGCCTGATCATTCCCGGGCGGAGATCGTGTCGGCGGGTCGGGCGGCCATGGCCAGCCGGGCGGGCAGGGCGGTGGCGACCACGGCGAGGACGGCGGCCCAGCCGAGGACGCCCAGCTGACCGAGCGGCGGGATGTACGGGGCACCGCCCGTCATCCCGGCACCGAACGCGGTGAGCGTCGCCACGGCGATCGCGGTGCCGAGGACGGCGGCGGTGGCGACGACGGCCAGGGTCTCCCAGCCGAGCATCCGCATGACCTGCCGCCGGGTCGCCCCGGTCAGGCGCAGCAGGGCGAACTCCCTGCCGCGGCCGGCGGTGGACATCGCGAGGGTGTTCACCACGGCGATCGCCGTGAAGGCGATGATCAGGGCCATGGCGACGTAGTTGACCTCGGCGTTGGCGGACGCCGTGTCCCCCGCGACCGTGGCGGGATCCGAGGTCGGGAGCCCGGCGGGGGCCCTGCCCGCGATCAGGAGGGTGCCGCGCGGGTCGTCCACATGCGCGGACAGCAGGTCGTGGGCGACGGTCAGATCACCGAAGCCGAGACCGCGCGCGTAGACGGCGATCACCGTGGGCGCGACGGGGGTGCCGTCGCCGAGCGTGAGCCGCAGCCGATCACCCAGCCGGACGCCGAGGCGGTCCGCGGCCGTCGTGCTCACCGCGATGGTGGACGGGTTCAGGTTCGTGAGCGAGCCCGCCCGGACGTCCAGGTCCATCGTGCGGTCCAGTCCGTCCGGCGTGACGCCCTGGACGCCGTAGTTCTCCAGCCCCACCCGGACGGTGCTCCGCAGGATCTCCGTCACGGCCGTCACCCCGGGCGACCGGCGGGCCTCCACGGCCGTGGTGTGCGCGACCTTCGGCCCCGCGACGTGCGCCGCGATGACGCCGTCGCCCGCCTGCCGGGTCACCGCGTGGCCCGTGGTCGTCTGAGCGAACAGGATCGTCGAGGTCAGAGCGGTCATCAGCGTGAGCGGGACGACGACGGCCGCATACCGCCGCGCTCCCGTGCCGAGGTTCGCGGCCGCGAGCCGCCCGCCGACCGGCGAGAGCCGTAGCGGGACGGTGAGCACGGCGACCGCCGCACGCACGATCACCGGGCCGAGGAGGGCGGCCGCGACCGTCCAGACGAGCGCGGTCAGCACGGTGACCGGGCTGGACGCCGCCTCCGTGTGGAGGTTCGACAGCACGACCGTCAGGGCTGCGGCCCCGGCGGTGACGGCGAGTCCGGCAAGGACCCTGACGGCGCCGGATCCGCCGCGGTCCAGGGCGGTGTCGCCGAGCGCTTCGACGGGCCGGATCCGCGCCGTCCGCCGCGCCGTGATCCGGGCGGCGGCGAAGGCCGCGACGGCGGCGGCGAGGGTGGCGGCGAGCGGCGGGAACGGGCTCAGCACGAGATCGAGGTTGGGCGGCAGCGCGCCGAGCCCGCGGAACCGGTCCCGCAGCCAGAACGCCACCGGCAGCCCGGCCGCCGCGCCCGGCGGGCCGGCGACGAGGCCGACCAGCAGCGCCTCGCGCCCGATCATGCGGCGGATCTGCCGCGGCGTCGCGGCGACCGCCCGCAGCAGCGCGATCTCCCGTTCCCGCTGCCGCACCGACAGCGCGAACGTGCCGGACACGACGAGGATCGCGACGAGCAGGGCGGTCCCGCCGAGCGCGCCGCCCATGCTGATCAGCTTGATCCGGGACTTCTCCGCGCCGAGGAACTCCGCCCTGCCCCGGTCCTTCCCGAGGTGGACGGTGGCGTTCGTGCCGCGCAGGGCGTCCTCGATCGCCCTCTCCGAGCCGCGGGCGCCGATGGCGGTGATCTTCCCGTCCCGCCCGGACAGCCGCGCCGCCTCGGCGGTCGAGAAGAAGACGGCGGTCTGGTGCTCAAGGGACTGCTTCGTCACGCCGACGACGCGGTAGGTGCCAGGGACGGCCGACGCGACCTTCACGGTCGCGCCTGGGCGGAGCCCCCGCGTGCGGGCCGTCGCCGCGTCGATGACGATCTCGTCGCCAGCGGTGGGGGCGTGTCCCTCTCGGAGGGTGAACGGAGTGAGCGCCGCCGACTCCCACCCGTGCCCCCACGATTCGCGGCCTCCGTCGGCGCGGCCGATCTCGGCCGGGAAGGACACCTCCGTCACCACGTCCCGGACGTCCTCCGCCGCCCGGAGCCTGCCCGCGACGGAGGCGGGCAGCCACGCACGCTCGGCGATCGCCTTGGCCTTGTGCTTCCTCTTCCCCTTCTTCTTGACGATCGTCTGGTGGACGAACTGGTCTCCGGTGACGATGACCGGCGAACCCGCGTACCGTTCGGGGGCGATCGAGCCGCGCAGGCCGGTGTCGAGCAGGACACCGCACGCGCAGACCAGGGCGGCCGCGCAGAAGAGGGCGGCGAACGCTCCCGCGAACCCGGCCTTGCGGTGCCGCAACGTGCTGACGACGATCCACAGCATCACTTCCACGCCCCCAGACGGGTCATGCGGGCGGCGACCTTGTCGCTGGACGGGGCCTCCAGCGAGTCGGCGATCCGTCCGTCGGCCAGGAACAGCACCGTGTCGGCGTACGAGGCGGCGACCGGATCATGGGTGACCATCACGACCGTCTGGCCCATCCCGTCGACCGTCTCCCTCAGTAGGGTCAGCACCTCGCGGGCCGTCATCGTGTCCAGCGCGCCGGTCGGCTCGTCCCCGAACACCACGTCCGGACGGGTGACCAGGGCTCGCGCTATCGCGACCCGCTGCTGCTGCCCGCCGGACAGTTGCGAGGGCCGGTGCCCCGCGCGCTCGGCCAGACCGACCCGGGCCACCACCTCCTTCAGCCACGCCTTGTCCACAGGGGCCCGTGACAGGCGCAGCGGCAGGGTGATGTTCTGCTCCACGGTCAGCGACGGGATCAGGTTGAACGCCTGGAACACGAAGCCGACCCGCCGCCTCCGCAGCTCGGTCAGTCTCGTCTCGTTCATCGCGGACAGTTCCGTGTCGCCAAGCCGCACCGTGCCGGACGTCGGGGTGTCGAGGCCGGCGGCGCAGTGCAGGAACGTGCTCTTGCCCGAGCCCGACGGCCCCATCACCGCAGTGAACAGCCCCTTCGGGATCGTCGCCGTCACCTCCCGCAGCGCCGCGACCGCGCCTCTGCCGCGTCCGTAGACCTTGCTGACCTTCTCCATGCGCACCGCGTCGTTCATGACGACAAGTCTTCTGACCTGGAGATTCACGGACCAGAGACGTGAACACCGGTCACCCGTGATCTCGTCATGGGTCCGGGCGTGACGGCGTCGCTGGTAGACATGAGGAGTGATCAAGGTGCTGCTGGCCGACGACCACCACGTCGTGCGCGGCGCTCTCGCCGCACTGCTCGCGCTGGAGCCCGACCTGACCGTGGTCGCCGAGGTGGAGCGCGGGGACGAGGTGCAGGCCGCGGCCCGTTCCGCCCGTCCTGACGTGGCCGTGCTGGACATCGACATGCCCGTCATGGACGGCCTCGCCGCGGCCGCCGCCCTGCACGCCGCCCTCCCGGACATCGCGGTCCTGATCCTCACCGGGCACGGCAAGCCCGGGCACCTGCGCCGCGCCCTCACGGCCGGCGTCCGCGGTTTCCTGCTGAAGACCGCGCCCCCGGACGAGTTGGCGGCCGGCATCAGGAAGGTCGCCGCCGGCGAACGCGTCCTCGATCCGAAGCTCGCCCTGACCGCGTGGGATCTGGCCGACAACCCGCTCACGCCGCGCGAGACCGACGTCCTGCGGCTGGCCGCGGACGGGGCCGACGCGCCGGAGATCGCCGGACGCCTCCACCTGTCCGCGGGGACGGTGCGCAACTACCTGACCGCCGCCGTCACCAAGCTCAACGCCCGCAACCGCACCGACGCCGCCCGCATCGCCCGCGAGGCCGGCTGGCTCTAGCCGATCCTCGCCTCCAGCCGGAAGTGCCCCGCACCGTCGGCGCGCGCGCTGAGCGTCCCGCCGAACGAGGCCAGCCGCGTGGTCAGGTTCCCGATGCCCGCGCCCGGCGGAGTCCTGGGCGCGTCCGGGTCGAGCCCGTCGTTCTCCACGACCAGCCGGACGGCGTCGCCGTCCCGCCCGGTCTGGATGGTGCACCGGGTGGCGGCGCTGTGCCGCAGCACATTGGTCACCGCCTCCCGCAGGACGGTCCCGAGCACCGCCGACACCCTGCCGTCCAGATCCGGGTGCTCCAGTCCGGGCTCGACCTCGACCTCGACGCCGGCCGCCGTGAGCACGGACCGCGCCGACGCGACCTCCCCTTCGAGGGAGAGCTCGGTGTCCCCGCCGGTCGCGGTGCGCAGGTCCCCGCGGGCCTGGTCGGCCATGTCGACGATCTCGGCGAGCTCCTTGCGGGACCGAGCGGGATCCACGTCGGCCAGCCGTCTCGCCAGCTCGCACTTGAGCAGGATCGCCGCCAGGCTGTGCCCGAGCAGATCGTGCAGGTCCCGCGCCGCCCGCAGCCGCTCCTGGACGGTGGCCGCCCTGGCCAGTTCCTCCCCCGCAGCCTGCAGATCCCGCACGAGCCGCGCCAGCCGGACGAGCCCGTACACGACCAGACCCGTCACCAGCGTGCTGACCACGTAGTTGACGACGGCCGCCGTCCCGAGCCCCAGCATCCGCGCGCCCGTCCCGACCGAGGCCATGGTCACCGCGACCAGCGGGACGGACGCCCGTCTCGGCAGGCCGACCAGGAAGGTCCCGGCGAGGAACCCGGCGACGCCGAGCCATGCCTGCCCGAACACCGGGACGGGCGCGAAGCTGAGCACCGCCAGGATCAGGGGCCACCATCCCGGACGCCCGCGACCGGCCCAGAACAGCTGCGTCGCCGAGGCCAGAAGCAGCAGTGCGGCGGCGGCCGGCCACCCCGGTCCCCACGGGACCGCCAGCAGCCCCTTGACGGAGAACCCGGCCAGCACCGCGGCCAGCAACGCCAGTGACAGCCGGTACGCCGCACGGTCGGGCAGGCTCACCGGGCGCTCCCCCGCCGCGACGGCCGCCTCCACCACGAACCGGCCGTCGTTCCCCAGCCCCGCGGAGAAGGCCCCGCCCGCGGCGCGGACCCGCGCGGCCGCCTCCACCAGCCCGCCCGCGCCCTGCTCGGCCGTGCGGACACCGTCGTTGACCACCCGCAGCCTGACCAGGCCGCCGTCCTCCGACGTCTCGATCACGCAGGTCCGCGCCGTCTCCGCGCGGACCACATCGGTGACCGCCTCCCGCAGGACCATCGCCAGCAGCGCCCCGGCCGGGCCGAGCGGCTCCCGGTGCCCGCCGCGCACCTCGGCCTCGACACCCGCCGCGTCCAGCAGGGCCCGCGCCGCCGTCACCTCCGGCGCGAGCGACATGCTGCGGAAGTCCGCCGCCGCGGCCCGCGCGTCGTTCAGCGTCCCCCGGGCCACCGCCAGCACGCCGCCGATCTCCTCGGGCCGCCCGACCGCGCGCCTGCTGCCCGCCGCGATCGCCTGGAGCCCGTCCCCGAGGGCCCGGTTCAGCTCCGCCGCGATCCGCAGCCGCTCCCTCTCGGCCGCCGCCAGGGTGAGCGGCAGCCGGGCCGCCGCCGTGTCGTCCACCCGGTCCGCCAGCCGCACCAGCCCGTACACCACGAGGGCGGTCAGCAGGCAGGTGATCGTGACGTCGGCGCTCGCGCCGTTCCGCAGGTGGTCGATGAGCGCCGCGCTCGCGACGACCCCCGCGGCGAGCGGCCAGGCCCTCGTGAGCAGCAGCGACCCGGCGACGAAGCCGAGGATCCCGACGGACGTCCCGAAGGCGATCACGCCCGTGTACGCGGCCGCCCCCTGGACGAGGACGGTCCAGCCGCCGCGCCACCTCTCCAGGCGCGGCACGACCCGGACGAGCTGCGCCAGCAGGACCGTCACCGCGAGGACCGCCGCGGCGGCGGCCCGGGCGGCGCCCTCCGTCCGCGAAGGCGCCGCCAGCACGTACACCCCGGCGAAGGCGACCATCACCAGCCCGACGATCACCCGCGCGACCCGCGGCCCCGGCACCGCCTCGGCCGACCGGCCCGGACTCCCGGCCTCGAAGAACACGAGACAGATCCAACCGCACCCGCGGGGCGGGGCGCACCGGGCGCCTATGCCGCGCGCGTGAGACGGGCCAGGTGGGTCCGGATCGCGGTCGCGTCGCCAGTGCAGGCGACGTAGCCGTCCGGCCGGATCAGGACCAGGGCGGAGCCTGCGTAGGCGGCTCGGGCCTGGCCGCCGGGATCGGTGTGGTCGCCGGATTCGCCGATCGCGACCACGCGGACGTCCGGGTGCTCGATGTTCACCGGCGTGCCGAAGGCCAGCAGGGTGGTGTGGGGGCCTCGCAGCAGGTCGTGCAGACGTACCCGGGCGCCCGTCCTGTCATGAAGGACGGCGTCGGGGGCGCGGGTTCCGCCGAGCGGACCGTCGGAGAGTGAGCTGTCGGGGTAGGCGAGGAGGAGCTGCTGTGTCTCCTCGCCGCGCTGGTGGGCGTCGGCCTGGCCCTCGACGGCCTTCTCGTACAGCTTCGTGCTGATGCCCAGGACTCCGGCCGCCACGGGGAGCCGCTCCTCCTCGTAGGTGTCGAGCAGAGCAGCGGGACCGCCCTTGATGACGGTGGCCAGTTTCCATCCGAGGTTGTAGGCGTCCTGGACGCCGGTGTTGAGTCCCTGGCCGCCGGCGGGCGAGTGGACGTGCGCCGCGTCGCCGGCGATGAAGACGCGGCCGTCCCGGAATCGTTCGGCCATCCGGATGTTGACCCGGTATATCGAGCTCCAGGTGAGCTCCGTCAGCCGGATGTCGGTGCGGCCGGTGCCCTCCTCCAGGGTCTTCTGATAGGTGGCGAGGGCGAGGTCCGGCTTCTCGCCCGGCTGGAGGGGGGCCGTGAACTGGAAGTCCTCGGTGCCCGGAAGCGGGACCAGCCCGATGCGGAGCGTCTGAGTCCGCATGTCCGCCCAGGTGTGCCAGTGCTCGCGGTCCAGATCGGCGGTCCGGACGTCGCCGATGAGCATGCGCTCTTCTTCGCGCGTCTCGCCCGCGAAATCGATGCCGAGGTTTTTGCGGACGACACTTCTGCCGCCGTCCGTGCCGACGAGATAGGCGGCGCGGATGGTCGTCCCGTCGGCCAGCGTGGCGGTCACTCCGCCGGCGTCCTGGGTGAAAGAGACCAGCTCTCCCCGTTCGACTTCGCCGCCCAGTTCGGTCAGGCGGTCGCGCAGGATCTGCTCGGTCCGCCACTGCGGGACCATCAGGACGTTCGGGTACGGGACGTCGGCGGACGGCGTCTTCGGTTCACTCATCCGCCCCTCCCACACGACGTCCGCGCCTGCGTACGCACGGATGGCCGGGTACAGGGCGCCCGCTTCGAGGATCGCGCCGGCCACCCCGAGGTCGTCGAAGACCTCCAGCGTGCGGGGCTGCAGCCCCTTCCCGCGCGACCCGGCGCCGATGCCCGGGTCGATGATCCGGTGGCGGATACCGCGCCGGGCGAGGTCGACCGCGAGGGTGAGGCCGGCGGGGCCGGCACCGATGACGAGGACGTCGATCATGATGTTCTCCCTTCTCCGGTCCGAGTCTCGGGAGACGCCCTGGCAGATCGCTGTCAGACCGCTGACAGCGAAAATGTGACGACACGTTCATCGGTAATTTATTTTGCTCTGATATGCTGAATAAAAGGCATTGTAGGCTCCCTTTTCGAAGGAAAGGGAGCCTACTTATGAACGACGGAGAACCCAGTTCGACGGCGCTTTCTTCGGCAGCGGCGCGGGCGGCGCATCTGGTCGCGGACGGAACGCCGAAGGTGTTCGAGGACACGCTCGCGGCCCGGCTGACCGGCGGCCTCGCCGACGAGATGATCGGCTATCACCGCACCCGCGGCGAGCACATCATCCTGGCCGGGACGAGGGCCGTCACGACCGTCCGGAGCCGGTACACGGAGGCGCGGATCGCCGGGCACGACCAGTACGTGGTCCTCGGCGCCGGGCTCGACAGCTACGGATACCGCGGCGACCCCGGCGTCCGCGTCTTCGAGGTCGATCACCCGGCCACCCAGGAATGGAAGAAGGGGCTGCTGGAGGCGGCCGGAATCCCGGTTCCGGAGAACGTCGTCCTCGTTCCCGTCGACTTCGAGACCGAGGATCCGGTGGCACGGCTCGCGGACGGCGGATTCGACCTCGGCCGGCCCGCGCTCGTCGGCTGGCTGGGCGTCAGCTTCTACCTCACCCGGGACACCGTCGCGAAGACCCTGGGCGAGATCGCCCGGCTGGCGCCCGGCAGCGAACTCGTCCTGGACTACGCGCTCCCGGAGGGCCTGCGGGACGCCGAGGGCGACGCGTACGCGGAGATCGCCGAGCAGGTCGTCCGGGACGGCGGCGAGCCCCGGCGGTCCGCGTTCGCGCCTGACGAGATCGACGCGCTGCTGAAGGACCGCGGGTTCGAGGTAGGCGAGAACGTGAGCGTGCGCGACGCCGTTCCCGCCCACCTGTGGCGGCGCACGGACGCGCTGCGGCCGTTCGACTACTTCCGGCTGGTCAGGGCGACCGTCACGCGCTGACCGGCCACCGCGCCGATCCCTTTCGGCTCCGTCAGCGGGCGTCCTCGTACTCCTGCTCGCGCTCCTTGCGGTCGCGTTCCTCCTCGTCCAGCGCCTCCTCGTGCGTCCGGACGACCTCGCTGTCGTGGATCTCGCCGCGCCACCCCTCGACGTCGTCCGGATGCGTGAGCGACTGCGTCATCACGTACCGGTGGAAGTGCTTCAGTTCGAGGCGGGCCCGGCGGCCCTGGGCGCGCCAGAGGTTCCCGGTCCGCTCCATGAGGCCCTGCGGGTGGTACTCCAGCACGACGAGGACGCGGGTCAGGTTCGGGGAGAGCTTGTGGAAGCTGACCGTGCCGTCCACGTGCCCCTTGGGTCCCTTGGAGCGCCACACGATGTGCTCGTCCGGGACCTGCTCGACGATCGTCGACTCCCACGTCCGGCTGGACCAGAAGATCTTCGCCTTCCAGTTCAGCTTCGTGTCATCGGCCTGGTCGACGCTGACGACCTTCTTCATGAAGGACGGGTAGTCCTGGAACCGCGTCCACTGGTCGTACACGAGGCGGCGCGGCGCACCGATGTCGATGTGCTCCGCGATGTTGGTGACCTTCACCTTCTTTCCGCCGCCGCCACCGCTCTTCTTGGGCCCACCGCCCGGGAGGGCGCCGCCGACGGTGTCCTTGGCGCTGCCGACGGTGTCCTTGATCCGACCGAGCACGCCCTGGCCCTGCTCCTCGGCCGTGGGCTGCTCGTCCTTCTCGTCGGTCTGCTCCGGCTTCGCGTCCTTCTCCTGGTCGCTCGGGCCGGACGAGCCGCCGTCTCCGCGACGGCCGCCCAGAACCCGGCTCGCCGCCACGGCCGCTCCCGCGCCGAGCAGGACGCCGCCGGCGGTGCCGAGTGCCCGCCCGCCCGGCAGTGACTTCGGGAGGCTCTTGGTGATGGCGCTCAGGTCGGGACCGCGCTTGCGCCGGCCGACCGGCAGCCGTTTGGTGATCTGTCCGATGGGCGAGCCGCCCATCAGGCTTCCGCGTGCCATGGTCTGCTTCCTCACTTGGGGGTTGTGACGATCCCGCCGTCGTGGATCTCGCCGCGCCAGCCCTCCACCTCGTCCGGGCGGATGAGCGAGCGCGTCATCACGTGACGGCGGAAGTGCTTCAGTTCGAGGCGGGCCCGGCGGCCCTGGGCGCGCCAGAGGTTCCCGGTCCTCTCCATGAGGCCCTGCGGGTGGTACTCCAGGACGAGCAGGACGCGGGTCAGGTCGGGGGTCACTTCGTGGAAGCTGACCGTCCCGTTCACGTGCCCCTTGGATCCCTTCGAGCGCCACACGATGTGCTCGTCCGGGACCTGCTCGACGATCGTCGACTCCCACGTCCGGATGGACCAGAAGACCTTCGCCTTCCAGTTCAGCTTCGTGCCGGACGCCTGGTCGACGCTGACGACCTTCTTCATGAAGGACGGGTAGTCCTGGAACCGCGTCCACTGGTCGTACACGAGGCGGCGCGGCGCACCCACGTCGGTCCGTTCGACGATGTTGGTCGGCCGCCCCCTTCGTCCCCGCCCGAAGATGCGGGCGAGCGTCTCCTTCAACGCCGTCCAGCCGAAGTTCATCAGCGCGCGGAACGGGGACCTGCCCTCGCGCAGCGCGTTGATCCCGGCCAGCGCGGCCTTGGCGAGCGGACCCGCCTGCTCGGCCTTCTCGGTGAGCCGCCGGACCTCCCGGTCCAGGCGGCGCTCGAACCGGGTCGCGAGGCCGTCCAGCATCCGGCGTCCCAGGCGGCGGGCCGAGAGCGCCGCCAGGGCGCCGCCGGCGCCCACCGCCAGTCCGGTCCGGAAGTTCATGTCCTGCCCACCTCGTCGTCTGGTTCGCGTACGGCGCCGAATTACCCGGTCAAGTTGGGACAAAACCGCCGTCAACGAGGAACGAGGTCGGCGGCACCGCCGGCCGGATCAGGACGGCGGCACTGCTGCGCTCAGAGTGAACACCGGGACGCTGCTGTCGGACGACCAGACCAGTCCAGCGTGGACACCGGACCAGACCGGCGTCCCGGCTACCTCGCATAACGGTTGAGAGTCGTGCTCAATGGGGCTCTTGAACTGGTACGGACCAGTGTTTATCTTCGTCCCCACCACGCGCGTTTGTGCTCGGTGGCCTATCGCACCGCGCACTATTTTTCACGCGCGAAAGCCGGAGAAGGCGGAGACAGATGAAACGGCACCTCATGGGCGTCGTCGCCGCGGGCCTGACCGTGGCCCTCGGCGTCAGCGGATGCGGCAAGGGCAGCTCGTCGGGTGGCGACTCCGACGGAAAGACCATCAAGTTCGTCGCCGCGATTTACGACGACAACACCAAGCCCTACTGGGACGCCCTGATCAAGGACTTCGAGGCGAAGAACTCGGGCTACAAGGTCAACCTGGAGATGGTCGACTGGACTCAGATGGACGCAAAGGTCAAGACCTACGTCCAGACAAAGCAGGTTCCCGACATCCTCAACTACAACGCCTTCTCCGACTTCGCCCGCGACGGCCTCATCTACAAGGCCTCGGACGTGGTGTCGCCGGGCACGCTCAGCGACTTCACCCCGACCTTCGTCCAGCAGGCGCAGTACGACGGCGCGCAGTACGGCCTGCCGTTCATCTCCAGCGCCCGCCTGCTCTTCTACAACAAGGACCTGTTCAAGAAGGCCGGCATCACCGACCCGCCCGCCACCTGGGACGAGGTCAAGGCCGACGCGCAGAAGATCAAGAAGGCGGGCACCACCGGCTACGGGCTGCCGCTCGGCCCGGAGGAGTCGCAGGCCGAGTTCTACTCGTGGGCGATGAACAACGGCGGCGGCTGGGTCGACGCGTCCGGGAAATGGGCCATCAACCAGAAGGCCAACGTCGACACGCTCGCCTTCCTGAAGGACCTCAACAAGTCCGGGCTGACCCAGCCGAACCCGGAGACCACCGACCGCAAGACGGTGTTCAACCAGTTCGCGCAGGGCAAGATCGGCATGGCGATCGGCGGCCCGTTCACCAAGGCCGGATTCATCGACCCGGTGAACAAGAACCTGAACTTCGGCGTCGCGCCGCTGCCGAGCAAGAGCGGTACCGAGCACAACACGCTCGGCGTCATGGACGTTCTCGCCGCGTTCAAGAAGGACGACGGCAAGAACAAGGAGGCCATCAAGAAGTTCCTCGACTTCTTCTACCAGAAGGAGAACACCTCCAAGTTCCTGAGCACCGAGGGCTTCCTGCCGGTGACGAAGTCGGCCGGTGACGCGCTGAGCTCCGACCCGTACATGAAGCAGTTCGTGGACGCGCTTCCGACGTCGAAGTTCGCCCCCACGTCCAACCCGGCGTGGTCCGCGGTCGCGGGAGCCGTCAAGCAGGATCTCGGCTCCTCCGTCGCGAACGAAGACCCGAAGAAGGTCCTGGACAAGATCCAGGAGACGGCGGAGAAGGCCGGCTGAGTGCACGACCTCAAGGCCAGGGAGCGGGGGGCCGGCACCACCCCGGCCCCCCGCCCCTCCTTCCTCCGGCGGCTCGGGCGCGCGCTGACGCCGCTGCTGTGGCTCGGCCCGTCCCTCGCGCTCATCGCGGTCGTGGTGCTGTGGCCCGTGATCGAGATGGTCCGCACGTCCCTGCAGAAGATCAGCTCGTCCGGTGTCACGCTCGGCTACCGCGGCGGCGGGAACTACACCGACCTGTTCGGCGAGGACGACCTGATCCCCGTCGTGCTGCGGACGCTCCTGTGGGTCATCGGCGTCGTCGTCGTCACGATGGCGCTGTCGCTGGCCCTCGGGCAGCTGCTGAACGCCCGCTTCCCCGGCCGCCGCGTCGTCCGCTGGGCCGTCGTCGTCCCGTGGGCGGCGTCGGTGCTGATGACGGCGCTGATCTGGAAGTGGATGCTGGACAACTACTCCGGCCTGGTCAACCGCGTGCTGCTGGACCTGCACATGATCGACGAGCCGGTGAACTGGCTGGCCCATCCCACCCAGGCGATGCTGTGGATGATGGGGGTCGCGGTGTTCGTCTCGCTCCCGTTCACCTCGTTCGTGATCCTCGCCGGGCTCCAGACGATCCCGGCCGACGTCTACGAGGCGGCCCGCGTGGACGGCGCCGGGACCCTGCGCACCTACTTCCGCATCACGCTGCCGCTGCTGCGCCCGGCCGTGCTGATCGCGTCCATCATCAACGTGATCAACGTGTTCAACTCGTTCCCGATCATCTGGGCGATGACCGGCGGCGGCCCCGGCCACAGGACCGACACCACCACCACCTTCATGTACAAACTGGCCTTCTACGACCAGAACGTCGGCGAGTCCGGCGCGATGGCGGTCGTCAACTTCGTCCTGATCCTCGTCATGGTGCTGCTGTATCTGCGCGCCGCCCGCTGGCGGGAGGAGGTCCGATGACCGCGGCGAAGCAAGGGAAGGGTCCGATGACGCGCCGGATCGTCCTCGCGGGCGTCGGCTGGCTGGTCGCCCTGGCGTTCCTGCTGCCCTACCTGCAGATGTTCGTCACCGCGCTCAAACCCGAGCGCGAACTCACCAAGTCGCCGGGCACCTACCTGCCGTCGCACTGGACGTGGTCGAACTTCGTGGACGTCTGGTCGGCGGCGCCGGTCTGGACGTACATGCGGGTCTCCCTCACCGTCGCGGCCGCCGCCACCGTGGTCACGCTCGCCTGCGCGATGCCCGCCGCCTACTACACGGCCCGCAACCGTTTCCGGGGACGCGGCGCGTTCCTGCTGCTCGTCCTCGTCACGCAGATGTTCGCGCCGACCGCCCTGGTGATCGGCATCTACCGGGAAATGGTCGCGCTCAATCTGACCGACACCCTGATGTCGCTGATCCTGGTGAACGCGGCGTTCAACCTGCCGTTCTGCGTCTGGATCCTGCACGGCTACTTCTCCAGCATCCCGAAGGAACTGGAAGAGGCCGCGTTCCTGGACGGCGCGGGCCGCGTCGGCGCCCTCACCCGCGTCACCCTGCCCATTTCCATGCCGGGTGTCGTCACCGCGGTCGTCTACACGTTCATCTCGGCGTGGAACGAGTACATCGTCGCCCTGACGGTCACCGCGTCCCCCGACCGGCGCCCGCTGACGGTCGGCATTCCGTCCTTCGTGACCCAGTACCAGGCGCACTGGCAGTACCTTTTCGCCACGTCCCTGATCGCGATCGTCCCCGTCGTCATCCTGTTCGTCTTCATCGAGCGCTACCTCATCGGCGGCCTGACCGCGGGCTCGGTCAAATGACCCTGATCGGCCTGGACGTCGGCGGCACGACGATGAAGGCCGCGCTGGTCGACGGTTCCGAAGTACTCGCGACCGAATCCCGGCCCACCGACCGCACCGACCCGGTGGGCGGCATCCTGGACTTCGCCGCCCACCTCTCGTCCCGTGCCGCCTCGCTGGGCTCGCCCGCCCGCGCAGCCGGTATAGCGCTGCCCGGAATCGTGGACGAGGCGACGGGCACGGCCGTCCATTCCGCCAATCTCGGCTGGCGCGACGTCCCGATTCTGCACCTGGCGGGCGAACACCTCGGCATCCCGGTCGCGATAGGCCACGACGTCCGCACCGGCGGCCTGGCCGAAGCAGTTCTCGGCGCGGGCCGCGACGCGGGCGACTTCGTCTTCATGGCGATAGGAACAGGCATAGCCGCCGCCCTGATCCTGAACGGCACGCCCTACCCCGGCACCGTCGGCTGGAGCGGAGAAATAGGCCATGTGGTGGTCCGCCCGAAGGGCGAGGACTGCGCCTGCGGCAACAAGGGCTGCCTGGAAACCTACGCGTCCGCCGCCGCCATCTCCCGCCGCTACGGCGATTCCGTCCCGGCCGAAGAGGTGATAGCCCGAGCCGGAAAGAACGAGGAACGCGCTGCCGGGGTCTGGTCGGACGCCCTGGACACCCTCGCGGACGGCCTGGCCGCCACGACCCTCCTCCTGGACCCGGCCCTCCTCGTCATAGGCGGCGGCCTGGCCAAGGCCGGCGACGCGCTCCTGAAGCCCTTGGAATCGCGCCTCGCGACCCGCCTGAAGTTCCGCGCCCCACCCCGCATGCTGCTCACGGAACTGGACGACCAGGCGGCCGTGAAAGGCGCGACCATCCTCGCCCGGCGGCTCCTGGACGCCTGACGGTCTGGTCCCGTGATCTCCCGAGGGTTCGCGGGACGTTCACACATCGGCCAGGACCCGCACGTAAGGTGCGCGGAATGAGAAACGATCTTGAATTGTCGCGGCGCCAGGTGGTCGGCGGTGTGCTGGCGAGCGCGCTTGGCGCCGCAGTCCTGGGCACGGGCAGTCCTGCGGAGGCCTCGTCTCGGCGGCGGGTGCTGATCGCGACGAACGAGCCGTGGGGCACCTACCACGTCAAGCCGCTGCTCGCCGAGGCCGAGCGCCAGGGCGTGCGGCTCACCCAGCTCGTGCCGGACCTCACGAAGATCACGCCGGGCGACCCGGTGCCGGTGGCGACGCCGGACGACGCGCCGCGCGCCGACCTGCTCGTGGTGACCGGCGCCGGAGACTGGCCGCTGGAGTGCGCGGCACGGTTCGGGAAGCTGCCGCTGATGGCCAGTTCACTCGCCTACCTGGGACCGCAGGAGGCCCCGGGGGCGGCGCGGCTGCGGCGGCGGTTGCGCGGCATCACCTCCTCCTCTCCCGCCGAGGGCAGGGCGTTCGCCGGTTACCTGGGCACCCGGCGGCACATCCGGGTGGTCGGCTCGCCCCAGACCGACGACCTGCCGGCCCGCAAGCCGGAGGCGGGTCTGGTGCTCGTGCTCACCAGCGTCACGCACCCGGACCAGACGGGCGACGCGGCGCCCGGGACCGAACTGCTGCTCGCGGCGGCGAAGGCCCTCCGCGAATCGGGCAGACGGATCCTGGTCGGGCTGCACCCTCGCGAGGCCCGCAAGCTGTGGCAGCAGTACGAGATCAGCGACGTGCCGTCCGTCCAGGCGTCGGCACGCGCGGAGGCCGCGATCGGCATCCCGGGCACGGTGTTCCCACTCGTCGCCGCGGTCGGAACCCCGGTGGTCGGATGCGTCGACCCCGCGTTGAGCGTCCCCGACTACCTGCTCTCGGTCTGCTCGTCCACGATCGACGACGCCGCGAACGCGGTGAAGGCAATCGCAGGCGCCCATCTCCCCGACAAGGCGACCCTCGCCGACGCGGTGGGCCCGATCGGCGGCTCCGCCAAACGCCTCCTGAACACCTGGACGCACAACCACGGCCGGGCCCGCTGACCACGGCCGGAGGCCACGTCCGGACGAGCACTGGCCGCCCGCCCCCGCATCAGTCGATGATCGGGCATGCTCGCCATCGCGCTCGCGCTCGGAGCGGCACTCGGCTGGGGGAGTTCCGACTTCCTGGGCGGGCTGAAGAGCCGGACGGTCCCCCTCCTTCAGGTCCTGCTCATCTCGCAGGTCACGGCCCTTGTCGCTGTCGTGGCCCTGGTGGCCTTCCGGGGCGCGGGCCCGCCCGCGACCGCCGCGCTCGCGCCCGCCGCTCTGGCCGGGACCAGCGAGGTCATCGGCATCGCCGCGCTCTACCGCGGCCTGGCCGTCGGGACGATGAGCATCGTGGCTCCCTGCGCGGCGACCGCTCCCGTCGTCCCGCTGCTGGCGGGGCTTGTCGTCGGTGAGGTGCCCGGGCCCGTGCAGGGGGCCGGCATCGCCCTCGCCGTCATCGGGATCGTGGTCGCCTCCTTCCCGGCCGCCCCGGACGGGAACACGCCCCGCGCCGCAGTCGGCCCGAGCATCGGGTACGGGGTGCTGGCCGCAGCGGGCTTCGGGGCGTTCTTCTCCTTCATGGACCGTTCCGGGGACACCAGCGTCCCCTGGGCCCTGCTGGGCGCCCGCATGACCGCGCTGACTCTGATCGCCGTATCGGTGGCGATGCGCCGTCCGCCCATGACCCCCCGCCGGGCGAACCTGCCCGTGATCGCGGGCATGGGCTTCCTGATCGTGGCCGCCGACACGATGTACACGGCGGCCTCGACCCACGGCCTCGTCGGCGTGGTCGCCGTCCTGGGCTCCCTGCACACGGTCGTCACGCTGGCCTTGGCCCGCGTCTTCCTCCAAGAGCGCTTGGCGCGGCCGCAACAGGCCGGCGTCCTGATCTCACTCCTGGGCGTCCTGGTGATCTCGACGGCCTAGGTCACGCGGGCACAGGTTCGATTTCGGCCCAGACGACCTTCCCGCCCCCGTTCAGCGGCCGCGTCCCCCATCTCCGCACGAGCGCCTCCATCAGCAGCAGTCCGCGCCCGCTCTCGGCGGCGTAGTCGACGGGACGAACCACCGGCACTACATCGGAGCGATCCCACGCCTCCACCACAGGGAACCCGTCCTCCCGCCGGTGGGCCCGCACGACCACCAGGTCCCCGTCACGCGAACCGTGCAGGATCGCGTTCGCCGCCAGCTCGCTGACGACCGTCCGCGCGACGTAGTCCTCCAGCCCCCACGCACCGAACACCAGCCCGACGAAATCCCGAGCCTCCCGGATCGCTCTCACGTCCGCCTTGATCACAATCGTCGCCGGCTCGTCCACCGATCGCCTCCGCATTCCGTCGTGACTTAACGCAAAGAGTCGACCACGTGGAGTAATATGGACAGCAAAGCACGGCAACGCAGCACGAGTGCTTGCGTCTGCTTGCAGGCATTTTCCGAAAGGTGAACGCCCATGCGGTCGAGAAAGCCCACCCCACAGACGATCGCCTTCGGCATCGAGCTGGCTCGACTCCGCGAAGATGCCGGACTTTCCCGACTCGAACTGGCAAACCGGATACCGGTGACCCGGAGTTATGTCGGCCAGGTGGAGAACGGCGCCACCCGCTGCACCAGGGAGTTCGCGACCGAACTCGACAAGGCCCTGCAAAGCGGAAGCGACATGGCGAACGCCTGGGACGACCTCCTCAAGTCCAGCCGCTACCCGCCCTGGTTCGCCGACTACCCACTGGCCGAGGGCACCGCGTCCCTACTGCGCGCCTTCGAGACGATGTTCGTCTATGGCCTCTTCCAGACCCCGGCCTACATCCGCGCTCTGCTGGTGGACGACACCGCGATCGAAGGCCGTCTCCGCCGCCAGGAGGTGCTCAAGCGCGAGAACCCGCCGATGCTCAGCATCGTCCTGCTCGAACACGTCCTCTGGACGTGCATGGGCGGCGCCGAAGTTATGAAGGAGCAGTGCGAACACCTGCTAGCCGTCTCCGAATGGAGCAACGTCACCCTCCAGGTCGCCCCAACCGGCTACTACCGGGGTCTTGAGGGACCCTTCAACCTCGCCACTCAGCCGAGCGGCGATGAGTTGCTCCACATGCCTGCCGCCAGTGGCGGGCTCACAACGAACGACCAAGAGGATATCTTGCACATTGTCGGCGCTTTTTCGGCGTTGCAGGCGCGCGTCCTGAGCGTGGACGACTCCCGCGAGTCCCTTAGGAAGGCGGTTGTTCGGTGGACGTGATCAAGTGGCGGAAGGCTAGTCGAAGCGACGGCCAGGGCGGTGCATGCGTGGAGCTGGCACGGTTCTCCGAAGCCGTGGCCATCCGCGACTCCAAAGACCCTGACGGCCCCAAACTCGTCCTCACCCCCCACACCTTCCAGATCCTCCTTGACAACCTCAGACACTAAGGGTCGTCCGGTGGACGTGATCAAGTGGCGGAAGGCACACCAGAGCGGCGACCAGGGTGATGCGTGCGTGGAATTGGCACGGCTCCCTGGGGCTGTGGCCGTCCGGGACTCCAAAGACCCCGACGGCCCCAAACTCCACCTCACCCCCAGCGCCTTCCGCGCCATCCTTCACGACCTCAAGCACTAAAGGCCACCCGGTGGACTTGATCAAGTAGCGGAAGGCGCGCACCTGGCCCGCTTTGCGCATGATCCGCTGGACGACTACCGCGAGTCGAGGAACTCGACCGCTCGCTGGGTCAGTAGCTTGGCGGCGTCCGGGTCGTGGGACGGCAGCGAATTGTCCGCGAACAGGTGCTGGTCTCCGGGATACAGGAACATCTCCGCATCGGTGCAGTCGGAGACGAGGACGCGGGCGGCGCCGATGTCCTCGGCGAAGAACGGATCGTTTTCCTTCGCATGCACCTGCACCGGCACACGGTCAGGCCATGCCGCACCGAACTCCGACACGGGGATGCAGGCGTGGATCAGGAGCGCGCCCCGCGCGCCCGTCCGCGTCTGTGCCAGCTTCTGGGCGGGCAGCACACCGAGCGAGAAGCCAACGTAAAAGGCATCCCGCGGCAGCGGTTCGGCCGCGCGGACACCGCGCTCGGTGAGCTCGCCGAAGCCGGTCTGCTCGACATAGCCGAGGCCCTCCTCGAAGGAGCCGAAGATGCGCCCGTCGAAGAGGTCAGGCGTGTGGACGGTGTGGCCGGCCACACGGAGTTCGCCGGCGAAAGCGGCGACTCCGGGGGTCAGCCCCTGCACGTGATGGAACACTACGACCTCCGCCATGCCCGAACTCCTTGGTCGCCGGTAGCTAAAGTGTCGAACGATATCCGCTTCCCCGACTACGACCTCGCCGACGTCACGGACGTGACAGCCCCGGCCCAGCTCCGTGCGCCGGCCGGCCCGCCAAGGGGCGTGGCCGTCCGCGACTCCAAAGACCCCGACGGCCCCAAGCTCTTCCTAACACCCCACACCTTCCGCGCCGTCCTCGACGACCTCAATCCCTAGCGCCCCCGGCGAAGGCTCGTGTCAAGGCCACGTCCTCAGGAGGAGAGACGGCGGCGTAGGGCGGTGTGGGTTCGGAGGATTGCCGGGACCAGGACGTAGACCACGGCGGGGACGACGATGGCTGTGATCACCAAGGTCCGGAGTGGCGGCGAGAGTGACGCGAGCACGGGGGCCAGCAGTAGTTGGGTGGCCGTGATCATCACGTAGACGGCCAGCCAGGTGAACACCGCGCGCAGGTGGATCGAAGGAGCGGTGGTCGGCGCCGTGGGGGCGGCGGCCTGGCAGGGGGTCTGGGCGTGGATCTTTGCCATGACATCTCCTTGAACGCCGGAGGGGAGAACCCATTTCCAACTCGTGGGTTGGAGTTTGGCACGGATGATCCAAAAACTCCAACCCGTGAGTTGGAGATTGACGTATGCTCAGCTCATGGCATGGGACACGGACCGGACGAAGCGGCTCATCCTGGACGCCGCGGTCAACGAGTTCGCCACCCACGGCCCCCAGGCCGCCCGGATGGACCGCATCGCCACGACCGCCGGGGTGAACAAGGAACGCATCTACTCCTACTTCGGCAACAAGGAGAAGATGTTCGCCGTCGTGCTCACCAAGGAGCTGGAGCGCCTGGCCCGGGCGGTCCCCCTGGACGAGCAGGTCGCCTCCGACCTGGGTGAATACGCCGGGCGTGTCTTCGACTACCACCGTGCGCACCCGCACTTCATCCGGCTGCTGCACTGGGAGGGGCTGCACGCCGTCGACGGTGAACCGGTCGCGGCACTGGCCGGACGCACCACGCACTACGCCGACAAGATCGCTGCCCTGGCCAAGGCCCAGCAGGCGGGGCGTCTCAACCCGGACGTGCCGCCCCAGGATCTGCTCTACGCCGTCATCGCCTTGGCCGGCTGGTGGTTCGCCACCCCTCAACTCCAGCCCATGCTGATGCCCGACCTCACCGGCGATCCCGACGGCCAGCGCGCCGCCCTGGTCCGCCTCGTACGCCGCCTCGGCGGGACCGAGGGCAGGGGGCACGGGCCGTCCCCAATGACCTCAAGGCCTAGTACGGGTGCGGAGGGTCAGGGCTAGGGCGGCGAGGCTCAGGGCGATGATCAGGAGTGTGAGGGGCACCGCGGCGTACCAGCCGGCCTCCAGGGTCGCCTTCGTGTGACTGTTCACGGTGGCGGCCAGGGCCGGGGGCAGTGTTCTCGTGTTCGGGAGCGTCGGCGTCTTGATCTGCGGCAGGACGGCGACGGCGAGCAGCATCAGCAGGGCGAGCAGCGCCGGGGCCGCCGCACTCGCCGCCGCCGCGAGCTTGTTCAGGATGCCGCCGAGCAGGCCGAGGGCCGCCGCCAGAACCGCGCACAGCAGCGTCACCCAGCCCCAGCCGGAACCGAGGCCGGTGGAGGTGGTCGTCAGGTCACGAGCGCTGGACAAGCCCGGAACGGAGGCGGACACCTTCTGCCACGGCAGCAGCGCCGCGACCAGCAGCAACGCGGCAGCGCCCGCGATGGCGAACCCCAGCCACCGTTGAGGCTGCGTTCGTGTAGCCGGTTCGTGCGGGGGCGGCCAGTGGCCTCCGGCGGCCGGTCGCTGCGGTGCGGGACCGACCGGCGGGTGCGGCGCGTCTGGTGGGGTTTGTCCAGGCGGTGCGGGAGCGGGGGCGGCCTGGGGCGGTAGGAGCGAGGCCAGCATCTGCTGCGCCTGGTCGAGGGTCGTCCGCTCGGACGGGCTCTTGCGCAGCAGGCCGCGCAGGACGGGTTCCAGGGGACCCGCGTTCTGGACGGGGGCCGGCTCCTGAGTCGCGATGGCGACGAAGACGGCCCCGGCGCTCGGACCGGCGAAGGGCGGACGGCCCTCCACCGCGGTCTGCAGCGTCGCCCCCAGCGGCCACAGGTCCGACTCCGCGGTGGCGGGCAGGCCGCGGACCTGCTCAGGGGACATGTACGCCGGAGTTCCGAGAAGCGCGCCCGAACGCGTCAAGGTCGCGTCCCCGTCGACCGCGGCGATGCCGAAGTCGGTCAGCACGACCCGGTCGCCTTCCAGCAGGACGTTGGCCGGCTTGATGTCGCGATGGACGATGCCCGCTCGGTGGGCGGCGCGCAGCGCGTCCAAGATCCGCAGGCCGAGAGCGGCGGCACGCTCGGGCGGAAGGGGCCCCTGCTCGGCGAGCAGGTCGGCCAGGGACCGGCCGGGCACCAGCTCCATGATGATCCAGGGCTGCCCGTCCTCGCCGGTCACGAGGTCGTGGACGGTGATGATGCCGGGGTGCCGGAGCCGGGCCGCCGCACGTGCCTCCCGGTCGAGGCGTGCGGTCAACGCGGCGCGCTGCTCGGCGTCCAGGTCCTCGGGGAGGCGCAGCTCCTTGACCGCCACCTCGCGGCCGAGCCGCTCGTCTTGTGCGCGCCAGACCGTCCCCATGCCGCCGCGGCCCAGCGGACTCATGAGCCGGTACCGTCCGAGCAACAACCGCCCGAGATCCTGAGCCACACTGAGACCGTAGACCACCGGGGCTATCAAACAAACACAATTGTTTGTTCAACCGCCGATGCCGTGGCCGTACTGGAGGAAGTCGCTGTGTTCAGGAGACGTCCCGCATCGCGGAAGCCCGACGTCACGCCGCCGCCTCCACCGCCGGCGCGGCCGAAACCGGTCGTGTCGTACGAGCTGACGGATTGGAGCGACGCCGATCCCGACGAGGTGCGGGCCGCCGAGCTGAACATCAGGGTGGCTCTGAACGGCGCGTTGCGGGAGGCCGAGCACGGCACCGGGTTCCATCACCTGGACGAGTTCACGGACCGGGCATTGGCCGTGATGCGCCGCGGTGAGGTGATCGAGCAAGCGGCGTGGGCGTCGGTCGCGCTCGACGGCCTCTGGTTCGAAGACGCCGGCGCCTTCCTGCTGATGACCGGGCAGAGGCTCCTGCTGCTGGAGAACGTCCTGTACACGGGCGGCAGACGCCGGCGGCACTGCGTGCTGTGGGAGGCCGACCGGACCTCCCTCGTCGACGCCACATGGTCGGCGGACATCCATCGGTCCTCGATGGCGCGCCTGTTCGAGATCGACGCGGGTGTGCGGGTGCAGGCGAGGATCTTCGGCAACAAGCACACATGGTCCGCCTGGGCGGACGCGCTCTGCGCCGAGCGACGGGCGGTTGCTCGGTGGACGTGACCACGTGCCGGAAGGCACGACAGAGCGGCGACCAGGGCGAGGCGACCGAACTTCTGCGGGGCATGATCAGTCCATTGCCGGCGGCCGTCCACACGTGAGAGGCCTGGTACATGGTGACGGACCCCGAGCCCGTGGACCCCGAGTACAGCCCCGAGACGTGGGAGAGAGCGCGGCCCCCCGGCCGCGCCCTCGCATTCTCCGCTGGCGACGCATGTGTGCCCTACCCGCGCCAGCCAACGGGTGTGGTCTTCTAGTCGGCGGCGAGTCTGCCTGCGACGCCGAAGCTGTCGGTGGGGGTCTCCTCGATGAAGACCATCACCGTCTCGGGCGGGATCCGGTAGGTCTCGACGAAGGCGTCGGTGATCTTCTTGATCAGCTCACGCTTGAGCTCGACGTCGCGGGGGCCCTGCTGGACGGTCACTGCGGGCATGGCTGCCTCCTAATCCTTTACGGCTCGCGCCGTGGTGTAGGACCAGTCCACCGCTTTGAACTGCGGCGGCCAAGGCGCACTACGCTCATAGACTCATCACGGATCGTGATGAGCGGAGGAGCGAGGGATGGAGCTGCGGCAGGTCAGGTATTTCCTGGCAGTCGCCGAGGAGCTGCACTTCGGACGGGCCGCCGAGCGACTGCGCATCGTCCAGCCGACCGTCAGCCAGCAGGTCCGCAGGCTGGAACGCGAGTTCGGCCTGCCCCTTTTCGATCGGACCACCCGCACCGTGACCCTGACCGCCGCAGGGCAGGCGTTCCTGCCACGTGCCAGGGCCATCGCGGCGGCCGAGGAAGCGGCGCTGGAAGCGATGGCGGAGTTCCGCTCCGGCCAGGTGGCGACGCTGCGCCTTGGCACCAGCGCCGGTCTCGGCGCGCGGTTGGAGCGCCTGCTTGCGGACCTGGCGGAACGGGCGCCGGAGATCGACGTGGAACTGCACAGCGCTCCGGCCGCGCTCCGGCTGAAGCGGGTACGCGACGGCGACCTGGACGCCGCATTCGTCCGCGGGGCCGGTCAGAGCCAGGGGCTCGAACTGATTCCGGTATGGCGGGACGAACTGGTCGTGGCCTTGCCCGCATCACACCCGCTGGCCGCACACGAGCGCATCGAGATCGCGGAACTGGCCGCTTTGCCGCTCCGCATCGCGCCTCGCAGGGCCAACCCGCATCTGGTCGATCTGATCATCCACGCCTGCCGGGCCGCGGGCTTCGAGCCCGTCATGGGCCCCGCCTTCACGACGGACCAGGACACCCTCGCGGCCATCGGCAGCGGAAAGCCCACCTGGAGCGTGTTCTACGCCTCCAAGGCCGCGACCCTGCCCAGCACCCGCACCGTCTTCCGCCCTTTCGCCCCGCCCGAACCCGCCCTGCAGACCTACCTTGCCGTCCGCCCGGCCGCCTCCGCCCGACGCCTGGCCCCCCTCCTGGCCGCCTGCCGCACCCAGCAACCCTGACCTCAAGAGTGGACCTTGACATCGGTGGCGCCCCCAGGGAACGATCACCCACAGGGGTGGCCGCACGGAGGTCACCCGACGCGCCAACGAAGAGGAACCTGATATGCCCAGGAACGAAGAGCGCTTCGACCAACCGCACGTGGACCCGGACGCGAACGCGGCAGTCCTCAAGAACGCCGCAGACAACTCGCCGACCCGGCAGGTCGACGTTCAGTCCGGCAGCAACGGCGCCGGCAACCACCACACGATCACGACGGTGAACGCCGGTCAGAGCAAGAACGAGATCAAGGCGCAGGTGCAGGAGGCGCGGGACAACCAGTAACAATCCCGCGCACCATCTGACGCTCTGAGAGCAACCACCGAGGCCCCGGGGAGCACCATCCCCCGGGGCCTCACCTTGTCTTCGACATCATCGCGGGCGGCAAGAAGGTCGGCCAGGTCTCGATCCACGGCGACTAGGCCGTCATCCCACCCTCCTCAAGCGCGCCGCGGCGCTACCGATGTCGGCCGTGTCGCCGTGTTCCTCGTGTCCAACCGCGCCGCTGGCCTGCATCACATGGAACCGCAGAGCGCTCCGAGTGAAGCGGGTGCGCGACGGTGACCTGGACGCCGCGTTCGTCCGCGGAGCAGGGCAGAGCCCGGGACTCGAACTGATTCCGGTATGGCGGGACGAACTGGTCGTGGCGTTGCCCGCAGCGCACCCGCCGGCCGTACGTAGGCGCATCGAGATCGCGGAGCCGGCCGCTTGGTCGCTCCGCACCGGCCCCTCGCAGGACCTACCCGCACCTGGTCGATCCCTGCCGCGCTCGGGAACCTGATCCCAATGGCGAACCTTGACATCGGCGGCGTCCCCCGGGAACGATCACCCGCAGGGGTGGCAGCACGGAGGTCACCCGACGCGCCAACGAAGAGGAACCTGATATGCCGAAGAACGAAGAGCGCTTCGACCAACCGTACAAGGACCCGGACGAGAACGCGCAAGTCCTCAAGGAGGCTGCGGAGCAATCGCCGACCCGGCAGGTCGACGTTCAGACGGGCTTCAACGGCCCCGGCAACCACCACACGATCACGACGGTGAACGCCGGTCAGAGCAAGAACGAGATCAAGGCGCAGGTGCAGCAGGCGCGGGACAACCAGTAACAATCCCGCGCACCATCTGACGCTCTGAGAGCAACCACCGAGGCCCCGGGGAGCACCATCCCCCGGGGCCTCACCTTGTCTTCGAAGCTTCATAGACGCACTGGCCGGTGAGCCGGTGGTCCGGCTTGTAGGGTTTTCGGCGTGTTCATGGGGCGGGATCGCGAGATAGAGCGTGTCGCCGGGATTCTCGGGGACGCTCGTTCCGGGCGCAGCCGGACGGTGGTGATCCGGGGCGAGGCGGGGATCGGCAAGACCGCGCTGCTCGGTCGGATCACGGCGGACGCCGGGGACATGCAGATCATTCGCGGCACCGGCGTCGAGTCGGAGAGCGAGCTCGCGTTCGGCGGGCTGCACCTCATGTTGCATCCGTACCGCGACCGGTTCGACGCGCTGCCCGAGCGGCAGGCGGCGGCGCTGCGGTCCGCGTTCGGTCTCGCCGCCGGGCCGGCCGGGGACCGCTTCCTGATCGGCGCCGCCACCCTCACCCTGCTGTCCGAGCTGGTCGCCGACCGGCCGCTGGCATGCCTGGTGGACGACGCGCAGTGGCTCGACAGCGCCTCGCTGGACGCGCTGCTGTTCACCGCCCGGCGGCTCGGCGCCGACCCGATCGCCATGGTCTTCACGGTCCGGGACGGCGTCCGCCCGTTCCCGGACCGCGGCCTCGACGTGCTGCGGCTGACGGGCCTGGACCGCGCCGCGGCCCGCGCTCTCGTGACGGCGCACGCGCCGGGGCTGACCGTCCCGGTGCGGGAACGGCTGCTGGACGAGGCGGCCGGCAACCCGCTCGCGCTCATCGAACTGGCCAACGCGCTCCCGTCCCGGCCCGCTCACCAGGCCGGCCCGCTGCCCGTCGGGGGCAGGGTTCAGGAGACGTTCCGCCGCCGGCTCGCCGAGCTGCCGGACGCCACCCGCCGGCTGCTCCTGGTGGTCGCCGCCGACGGCACTGCCGACCTGGGCATCGTCCTGCGCGCCGGGGAGGCGCTCGGTCTCGGACCGGCCGACCTCGGACCCGCCGAAGAGGCCGGGCTCGTGGTCCTGGACGGCGAGGAGGTGCGGTTCCGGCATCCGCTCATCCGCGCCGTCACCTACCAGGACGCCGCCCATCACCGGCGGATCGCCGTCCATGACGCGCTGGCCGGGGTCCTCGGCGGCGACGAGCACGCCGACCGGCGCGCCTGGCACCGCGCGGCGGCCGCCACCGGTCCGGACGAGAGCGTCGCCGCCGAGCTGGAGCGGGTCGCGGACCGCGCCGAGCGGCGCGGCGGAACGGCCGCCGTCGCCGCCGCGTACGAGCGCGCCGCGCGGCTCAGCACCGAACCGGAGGGCAAGGCGCGCCGGCTCGTCCACGCCGCGCGGGCCTGCTACGACGCCGGCCGGCCCGACCAGGCCACCCGTCTCGCTGCCGAGGCCGAGCAGCTCACCGGGCAGGACGGCGTCGTCGCCGAGGCCACCTTCATCCGCGCCCAGGTCGCCTACGAGCGCGTCTCGCCCGCCGCCGACGCGGCGCTCGCGTTACAGGGAGCGGCGCTCATCGCCGGGAGCGACCCCGAGCAGGCGGTGGCCATGCTGACGGAGGCGGTCTGGTCCGCCCGGGACGCCGGCGCGCACGACCTGGTACGGCGGAGCGTCGAACTGCTGCGGGAGGTGAAGCTGCCCGCGGGCTCGGCGAAGGCGCCGGTCGCCGCCGCCCTGATCGCCTACGGGCGGCTGGCGGACGGCCCGGCCGAGGCCGTCCCCGCGATGCGCGCGCTGTTCGAGTCCGCTCGGAGCGGCGGCGTGGAGGACGTCGTCGAGCGCGTCATCGGCGGTTTCATGGGGCTTCTCGTGGCGGACGACCGCGCCGCGACCGAGTTGCTGGAGCACATGGCCGGGGAGGCGAGGGCCCAGGGCGCGCTCGGCTGGCTCCCCTACATCCTGGAGCCGCTCGCGATCGGACGGCTCCTGCTCGGCGACCTGCGCGGCGCGGACGCTGCCGCCGCGGAGGGCCTGTCCCTGGCCGCCGACATCGGCATGGACATGCAGGTCACCGCACTGAAGTGCATCGCGGTCCGGCTGGACGCGGACGCCGAGCGTGCCCGTGCCCTGGCGCCCGGCGTCCTCAAGCACACCGACCTGCATCCGACCAACGCCGCGCTGGCGTCCTGGGGGCTCGGCCTGCTCGATCTCGCCGATGGGCACGCCGACGCCGCCCTGGAGCGGTTTGAGGCGGTGTGCTCTGGACCCGCCCGGCACGACCTGCTGATCCGCGCCGTCCCGGACCATGCGGAGGCCGCGGTGCGGGCCGGCCGCCCGGATCTCGCCCGTGCCCACCTCCCCGCGTTCGAGGCGTGGGCGGAGGCCACGTCATGCGGCGCCCTGATGTCGCGGTGCCGCGCCCTGCTCGCCGGTGGCGACGAGGCGGACGAGCACTACCGCGCCGCGCTGGACCTGCACGGCGACCACGCCTACGACGCCGCGAGGACCCGGCTGCTCTATGGCGAATGGCTGCGCCGGCGGCGCCGCCGCACCGAAGCGCGGACCGAGCTGACCGCCGCCCGGGACGTCTTCACCCGGCTCGGCGCCGCGTCCTGGGCCGGACGTGCCCGCTCCGAACTGGAAGTCCTGGGTAACCGTCCGGCCGCCGCTGCCGGGGACGGCGATCCGCTGAATCGGCTGACCCCGCAGGAACTGCAGGTCGTGCGGCTCGCCGCCGCCGGGCTCAGCAACCGTGAGATCGGCGCGCAGCTCTACCTGAGCCCCCGCACCGTCGGGCATCACCTCTACAAGGCCTACCCGAAGATCGGCGTCACCCGCCGCATGGAACTGGCCCGCCTCGTATCGGACACATGACTTAACCGCTCCGCCCCGCCCGCGCGACACGGCACCGCCGGAACCGCTTCCCTGGCGCGCACACCTCCCTGACCAGCACCGTTCAACGCCCGTTCCCTGACCGATGCGGGCCGCGCGGCTTCGCGCCTAGCGTCGGACACACCTGATCCCGGACGAACGGAGAACGGCATGCTGCTCGACAACAGGACCGCGATCATCTTCGGCGGCGGCGGGGCGATCGGCGGAGCCATGGCGCGCGGCTTCGCCGTGGAGGGCGCGCGCGTGTTCCTCGCCGGCCGCACCCCCGCGACGCTCGACGCCGTCGCCGAGGACATCCGGAGCGCCGGCGGGCTCGCCGAGACGGCCCGCGTGGACGCCCTGGACGAGGAGGCCGTCAACGGGTGGGTCGACTCCGTCGCGGAGACCGCCGGAAGCGTCGACATCGCGGTCAACGTCATCTCCCACGACACGATGTTCGGCCCCATGAGCGAGATGAAGGCCGGGGACTTCGCCCAGTCCCTGGAGAAGATGGCGCGCTCGTTCGTGCTGACCACGCAGGCCGCGGCCCGCCACATGGTCGGGCAGGGCTCCGGCGTGATCCTGCACTTCGGCGGCTCCGACGCCGGGAACCGCATGCCCGGCCTCGGGAACGTGCAGATCGGCTGCGACATGGTCGAGGCGATGCGCCGCCAGTGGGCGTGCGAGCTGGGCCCGCACTCGGTCCGGGTCCTGTCGATGCGGACCGCGGGCATCCCGGAATCCATGCCGGACGGGCCGCAGATGGACCCGGTCAAGCAGCAGATGGTGGACGCCACGCTCCTCAAGCGCGCCGCGACGCTCACCGACGTCGGCCGGGTCGCCGCGTTCCTCGCGTCCGACCACGCCGCCAGCCTCACATCGACCCAGGTCAACATCTCCGCCGGCGCCTTGGTCGACTGACCGGGCCACCGGGCGTCGCTGACCGGAGCGAACCGGTGGCCGGGGGTAGCGATCCCTGGCGCACCGCCCTTACCTTGGACGACCACGATCATCTCCGGACGTGGCGGACGAAAAGGGACGGAACTCATGACGGAGCCCTCGATCGCACCGGGCAGAACCGGCGGCGACCCACGGACAGGCGGCGAGCGCGGCCCGCTGAGGCGGGCCGCGCTGCCGGCCGGGAGTTTCGTGGTGTCCTACGGGCTCGCGCTCACCCTTCTCAGCGACACCTTCTTCTGGCTCGTGATACCGGGCATGCTCGGGCTCGTCACCGTCACGATCATCACGCTGCAATCGCACCTTTACCGGTCGTTCCGGCGAGCCGCCCCCTTTGCCACGGACGGCAGCGACCGGCGGGGGCCGGTGAGGTATCACTATTCGGTGCTGCTGCGGCGCTACCTGCTCGTCGTGCTGGTCGGCGCCGCGATGGTGGCCGTGCCGTTGGCGCTGAAGGTCAAGGTCCTGTACCCGTTCGTCGGCGTGGGAATTGTGACGGTCGCTTTCGGAACGAGACTCTGGCTCAACCAGATCTTCTGGATGTGGAAATGCGGCCGCGTGCTGAAGGTGTACGACTTCGAGTTCCGCTCACCGCTGCAGAAGTCCAATCTGCGTTCCGCCGGGAGGCGCTCGCTGACCCTGGGCACGGACGGGTCCCCCCGGATGTCTGCTCGTGAACCGCTCTGCTCCTCCCGGTGGCCCAAGGAGATCGCCCGCGGGGTGTGGTTCGCGGGCGACGACCCCTTCGGCGGGGTGATCCTCGTCCCGGACACGGGCGAACTGATGTGCATGCAGCCGGAGAACTGGTCCGTCCATGAGAAGGCGCGGCAGCAGGCCGGGGCCGAGCGCCGGGAAAGGGCCGCCAAGGCGGGTCTGGCGCGCAAGTCGATCTCATGACGGAGTGATGATCAGCTTGCCGCGGGTGTGGTGGCCGCGGCTGGCGTCGAACGCGGCGCCCGTCTCGTCCAGCGAATATGTGCCCGCGACCTCGACCGTGAGCGCGCCCCGGTCCGCCATGGCGGCGAGGGCGGCGAGCCTGGCGCCGTCCGGCCGGACCCAGATCCAGTGGCCGCCGTGCCTGTCCACGGTGTTGTCGGCGACGGACACGTGCCGTCCGCCGGGCCGCAGGACGGCGAGGGTCGTTTCCAGCTGGCCGCCCACGAAGTCGGCGACCGCGGACGGCCCGCCGGGCACCAGTTCCCGGACGCGATCCGCCAGCCCGTCCCCGTAGGCGACCGGTTCGGCGCCGAGTTCGCGCAGGTAGTCGTGGTTCTTCTCGGACGCCGTGCCGATGACGCGGGCGCCCCGGTCCCGTCCGATCTGGACGGCGAAGCTCCCCACCCCGCCGGACGCCGCGTGGACGAGCAGGACGTCGTCGGGGCCGACCTCCAGGCGGTCCAGGGAACGCTGCGCGGTCATCCCCGCCAGCGGCAGCCCGGCGGCCTGGTTCCAGTCGAGCGACTCGGGCTTGCGCGCCACATGGACCGCCGAGACCGCGACATATTGCGCGAACGTCCCGGCGCCGACGACGTCCTTGCGGGCGTAGGACATCACCTCGTCGCCCGGGGCGAACTCCGGCGTGTCGGGACCGACCGCCCGCACCACCCCGGCGACGTCCCAGCCGGGGATGACGGGGAACACCGCGTCCATCATGCTGTCGAGGCCACCGGCCATGACCTTCCAGTCCACCGGGTTGACCCCGGCCGCGCGCACTTCGATGAGCACCTGCCCCGGGCCGACCTTCGGATCCGGGACGTCCCCGACCCTCAGGCGGGAGTTGTCAGTGGCATACGAGTCATAGGTGACGGCACGCATCCCCCCAGCCTGCCACCGAGCCCGCCCCCTAAACCCGGCCCCGGAGCGTGACAGGTAGGAGTTTCCCTACGCTTGACAGGTAGGAAATCCCCTACGTATCGTCGGCCGCATGAACATCACGCGTGTGCGGCTGCTGACCGTGCCGGTGTCCGACCAGGACGCGGCCAAGGACTTCTACACGGGCAAGCTCGGCTTCGGGGTGGTGACGGACCGGGCGGCGGGCCCGATCCGCTGGCTGGAGGTGGCCCCCGAGGGCGCGGAGACGAACGTGGTGCTCGCGGACCACCTGCCCGGCGTGCCGCCCGGCAGCGTCCACGGGCTGATCCTGGAGACGTCCGACCTCGACGGGGACTGCGAGAAACTGCGGCTCGCCGGGGTGGACGTCGAGGGCCCGCAGGATCTGCCCTGGGGGCGGCAGGCCACGCTCACCGACCCCGACGGCAACGGCATCGTGCTGGCCGCGCGGTGACCGCGGACGTCTTCGCGGCGCTGGCCAGCCCCGTCCGGCGGGAGCTCACCACCCTCCTGCTGGACGGGCCACGGCCGGTGAACGACCTCGCCGCGCACTTCGCGATGAGCCGCCCGAGCGTGTCGGAGCACCTGCGGGTCCTGCGGGACGCCGGGCTGGTCAGCGAGCAGCGCAGCGGCCGCCAGCGCCTTTACCGGCTGGAGCCCGCGCCGCTGCGGGAGCTGTCGGAATGGCTCACCCCGTACGAGCGGTTCTGGCGGGAGAAGCTCGCGGACCTGCGCGAACTCCTGGACGAGGAGGACCTGTGACCGATCGCCCAGACATCGGAGACCGGGCGTCCATCGAGGTGGACGAGTTCCTGCCGCATCCGCCGGCCAAGGTGTGGCGGGCGCTCACCGAGCCGGACCTGCTGTCCCGCTGGCTGATGCCGAACGACTTCAAGCCCGTCCTCGGCCACCGCTTCACCTTCACCGCCAAGCCGATCCCGAACGTCGGCTTCGACGGGACGATCGCCTGCCAGGTCCTCGACCTCGAGGAGCACCGGCTGCTGCGCATCGGCTGGCGCGGCGGCGGCCTCGACACGACGGTCACCTGGCGGCTCGTCCCCGAAGGGCGCGGCACCCGGATCTTCGTCGAACACGCGGGCTTCGACCTGGACGACCCGGTCAGCGCCTACGCCTTCCGCGGCATGGGCAGCGGCTGGCGCTCCACCGTTCTCCGCTCCCTCCGCCACACCCTCGCAGACCTCGACTGAGGGGCCATGGCCTGGGGACGGTGGCCCGGCCCCGGTCAGCGGGTGTCGGCCGCCGGCGGGTCGGCGTAGCGGCCGTGGAGCATGCCGGTGGCCTGGCCGATCTCGATGAGGTGGCCGTCGGGGTCGCGCATGTAGCAGCGGATCTCCGCCTTGCGGTCGATCGGGTCGGTCAGGAAGCGGGCGCCCTGGGCGGTGGCCTCGGCGTGGAACGCGGCGATGTCGGCCACGCGGACGTTCATGAACGCCGAGACGGGGTCGCCGGGCTCCGGGGGCGACAGGGTCACGTCCGGTTTGTCGGGGGTCGGGCCGCCGCCGGGGTTCATGATGATCCAGGTGTTGGCCACCTTCACGATGGCGGGGTTCTCCTCCAGGACGACCTCCCCGCCGAAGACGTCCGCGTAGAAGGCACGAGACCGGGCCACGTCCCGCACGGTCAGGAAGTGTGTCAGCACCAGCCCCCGTTCGGGAGCCGGCAACGCGTCTCGCTCGACCATGATCACTACCCTCTTCGAGTCGGAGCCGTTCCTCCAGGTGAAGCCCCCCTCAGGCGGCCGTCACGCGGCGGACTTGCCTATAAACGCACGGTAGTCATGCCCCCGAATCCGGCCATGTCACCCCCCGACTCCGTAGACGCGGCGGGCCGTGCCGCCGAAGACCTCGTCGCGCTCCCCCGGCGTCAGCCCGGCGACGGCGGCCCCGGCGAGTTCGGCGACCTGGTCGTGGGAGGCCGCCAGCGTGCAGACCGGCCAGTCCGAGCCGTACATGACCCGACCCGGACCGAAGGTGTCGAGGACGTACCGCGCGTACGGCAGGACGTCATCCGGTTTCCACCGCGGTGCCGCTTCGGTGACCAGCCCGGACAGTTTCACCGTGACGTTCGGAAGCGCGGCCAGGGAGCCGATCCAGTTGGCCCACGGCTCCCAGGCTCCCCCGGCGATGCCGGGCTTGCCCGCGTGGTCGAGCACGAACGCCACGCCGGGCAGCGCACGGACGGCCTCCAGCGCGGAAGCCGCCTGCCGAGGCGTCACCAGCAGGTCGTAGACCAGCCCGGCCTCCCCCACCGCCGCCAGCCCCTTCCGAACCTCCGGACGCAGCAGCCAGGCCGAGTCGGGCTCGTCCTGCACCTGGTGTCTGATCCCGACGAGCGTCTCGGGCATCCTCCGCAGCGTGTCCCGGACGTCCGGTGCGGTGAGGTCGGTCCAGCCGACCACGCCGGCGACCGGTCCCGGGCCCTCCGCGACGGCCAGAAGTTCCTGCGTCTCCTCGGCGCTGTGCAGTGCCTGGACGACGATCGAACCGTCCGGCCTGGCCGCGCCGGTGTAGCGGGCAAGGTCGAACCGGCCGCGCAGCGGGTCGGCCCAGGGGCCGTTCATCCACGTGTAGTCGCGGACGGAGGTGTCCCAGAGATGGTGATGAGCGTCGAACATGCCACTTCCGATCACGCCGGTAGAGGTGCGCCGGCGGGCAGCAGGCCCGCCGCGAGAAGGTCCTTCCACAGGGACGCCGGAATGTCCCGCTCGAACAGCGCGGCGTTGTCCTCGGCCTCGGCGGGCGTCCGGCAGCCCGTCAGGACGCTCGCCACGGAGGGATGCCCGAACGGGAACCGCAGGGCGGCGGCACGCAGCGGCACCCCGTGCGCGTGGCAGACCTGGCGCAGCCGAGCGGTCCGCTCCATCAGTTCGGGAGGCGCGGACCGATAGTCGTACGTCGTTCCTCCGGCCAGAAGCCCCGAGTTGTAGACCCCGCCGACGACCACGGAGGTGCCGCGTTCGGCGCAGGCCGGAAGCAGGTCGTCCAGCGCGGGCTGTTCGAGCAGCGTGTACCGTCCGGCGCACAGCACCACGTCCAGGTCGAGCCGCCGGACGAACCGGGCGAGCATGGGCGACTGGTTCATGCCGGCGCCGATGGCGCCGACCACGCCCTGGTCCCGCAGCTTCGCCAGAGCGGGAAAGGCGGCGGCGTACACCTGGTCCTCGTGATCGTCGGGGTCGTGCAGGAAGACGATGTCGACCCGGTCGAGACCGAGCCGCTCCAGGGACGACTCCAGTGACCGCCGGATCCCGTCGGCGCTGAAGTCCCACTCCCGCTTGACCGCGGGCTCGGCCGGGAAGCCCGAGTCGTCCGGCGCCTCCCCGGCTCGGCGCTGCCGCAGCAGCCGTCCGACCTTGGTCGAGATCGTGAACGAGGAGCGCGGCTCGTCCGCGAGCACGGCGCCGAGACGGCGTTCGGCCGTGCCCGCGCCGTAGTGGGGCGCCGTATCGAAGTACCGCACCCCCAATTCGAGGGCGCGGCGTACGGTCGCCGTGCCCTGCTCCCGCGGCACAGGGGCGTAGAGCCCGCCGACGGCCGCACTGCCCAACGACAGCGCGGTCACCGGGACGCTGGAGCGGCCGAGCCGACGGCGCTCGGCCACCTTCATCGCTGACATGGCGCTCCCGCGGTCCACCTCGATGTCACTCCTGGGCCTTCCCGGACGTCACACGCGAGATGACCAGCGCGATCAGGATGATCCCGCCGTAGATGGCCTGTTTCCAGAAGGACGCGACCTGGGCGAGGGTGAGCAGGTTGTCGACGACGCCGAGCAGCAGCACACCGGTGATGGCACCGGTCATGGTGCCCTTGCCGCCGTTCATCGAGATCCCGCCGATGACGGCCGCGGCCATCACGGTGAAGATCATGTTCTGGCCCTGGTTGGCGTTGATCGCGCCGACGTACCCGGTGAGACAGAGCCCGGCGGCCGCCGCGAGGACTCCGGCGATGACATAGACGGCCCAGGTCACGCGCTCGACGCGGATGCCGGCCGCGCGGGCAGCCTCGGCGTTGCCGCCGATCGCGTACAGCGCGCGCCCCAGCCGGTGGTAGCGCAGGACGAATCCGGCCACGCCGAAGGCGGCCACCGCCAGCCACACCGACACCGGCAGCTTCAGGAACGTGGTGGTCGCGATCGAGAAGAACGGCTCGGGCATGTCGAACAGCGTCTTGCCCTCGGTCGCGCCGGTCAGCAGACCGCGCAGGACGATCAGCATGGCCAGCGACACGATGAAGGAGTTGAGCTTGAGCTTGACCGACAGGAACCCGTTGAAGGCCCCGATCACGCCGCCCACCACGAAGATCGCGAGGATGCCGGCGAAGGCGGGGATCTCGGTCCCGAATCCGGCCGAGGCCGCGGGGATCACCAGCAGGGCGCCGAGGCCGGGCGCGATCCCGACCGTCGACTCCAGCGACAGGTCGATCTTGCCGGTGATCAGGATGAGCGATTCGGCCAGCACCACCAGGGCCAGCGCGGCCGAGGCGCCGAGAATGCTGATGACGTTGCGCTCGGTCATGAAGCTGTCGTTGACGACCGTCCCCAGCACCACCAGCGCGATCAGCGCCGGGACCAGGGCGAACTCGCGCATCCGGCGCAGCGCGGCGCCCGCCGCGGCCGACGGCTCGGTGCGGGCCCGGGGTTTGGCCACAGTGTGCGTCATGGAGAGACCCCTTCGATCGATGCGACCAGCTCGTGGTCGTTCCAGCCGACGGCGTGCTCGGCGGTCACCCGCCCGTGGAAGAGGACCAGGACCCGGTCGCAGGGCCTGAGGTCGTCCAGCTCGTCGGAGATGATGATCACGGAAGTGCCCCGCTTGCGGATCTCGTCCACCACGCCGAGCAGTGACTCCTTCGACTTCACGTCGACCCCGGCGGTCGGGTTGACCAGGACCAGCAACCGGGGCTCGACGGCCAGCGCGCGGGCCATGACGACCTTCTGCTGGTTGCCGCCGGACAACCCGGTCACCGGCTGGTCGGGGCCCTGGGTCTTGATGTCGAGGCCGGAGATCGACTCCGTCGCGGCCTCCCGCAGCCGCTTCGGGCCGATGATCCCGTAGGGGCCCAGGCGTCCGGCGATGGTCATGGTCGCGTTCTCGCCCACCGACAGCTCGGGGACGAGGCCTTCGCGGTGCCGGTCGCGCGGGACGAATCCGATCCCGGCGGAGATCGCCTTCCGGACGTCGCCGAACGGCAGCGCTCTGCCGTCCAGCAGGGCACAGCCGCCGCGCGGCTTGCGCAGCCCGACCAGCGTCTCCGCCAGCTCGATCTTGCCGCTGGAGCTGGACCCCGCCAGCCCGAGGACCTCACCGCGCCGAACACTGAGATTCACTCCGGTGAACGCCCCGTCCGTCAGGTCCTCGACCTCCAGCCTGACCTCGGACCTGACCGGCTCACGCTTCCCGGTGCTGCGGCCGAGGGCGGCGGCCTCCCCGGTCATCGCCTCGACCAGCGCGCTCTTGGCCAGCTCGCCCACCGGCGCGGTGGTGATCCAGCGGGCGTCGCGGAAGACCGTGACGGTCTGGCAGACCTCGTAGACCTCCTGGAGGTGGTGGGAGATGAACAGGAACGTCACCCCCGCCTCCTGGAGCGACCGCATCCGGGTGAACAGCCGCTCGATCTCGGCGTTGTCGAGATGGGCGGTGGGTTCGTCCAGGATGATGAACCGCGCCCCGAAGGACAGCGCGCGGGCGATCTCGACGAACTGCCGGTCCTGAACGTCGAGGCTCCCCGCCTCGGCCGCCGGGTCGACCTGGACGTCCCAGCCCGCGAGCAGGTCGGCGGCCTCGCGGCGCATCCGCTTCCAGCCGATCACGCCGCGTGAGCCGGGCTGCCGGTTGATGAACAGGTTCTCCGCGACGGTGAGCCCGGGGATGATCGTCGACTTCTGGTAGACGCAGGCCACCCTCGAACGCCAGGCGTCGCGGTCACCGGTCGACGGCGCGGGCTCGCCGTCGAAGAGCACCTCGCCGCCGTCCGGCGGGAAGATGCCCGTGAGCACGTTGACCAGGGTCGACTTGCCCGCGCCGTTGCGTCCCACCAGGGCGTGCGACTCGCCCGGCATCACCCGGAGGCGCGCGTCCGCCAGCGCCACCGTCGAACCGAAGCGCTTGCTCACGTCGATCGCTTCGGCGAGCGGGACATCGCCGTCCGCGTCCATCATTTGCCCACCGAGTTCCCCCACAGCGACGGGTCGTCGACGTTGGCCTTGGTGACGAGCGGGGCCGGGAGCTGGTCCTCCAGAATCCCGCTGGGCAACTTGACGATCTCGCTGCCATGGTCGGTCTTGCCGGGCTGGAACGTCTTCCCCTCCATCGCGGCCTTGATGTAGTACATGCCCCACTTGGCGTAGGCGTCCGCGGGCTGCGACACGGTCGCGTCGATCTCGCCGCTGCGGATCGCGGCGAACTCCTGCGGGATGCCGTCATTGGAGACGATCGCTATGTGCTTGGGATCGCCGGCCTTGAAGAGCAGCTTCTTGCTCTTGAGCACCTGCAGGGTCGGGGCCAGGTACACGCCGCCGGCCTGCATGTAGACGCCCTTCAGATCGGGGTTGGCGTTCAGGAGGCTGTCGAGCCCGGACGCCGCCTTCTCCGACTTCCACTCGGCCGGGATCTCCAGCACCTTGAGCTTGGGGAACCTCGACTTCACACAGGACCGGAACGCCTCGGAGCGTTCCCGCCCGTTCACCGAGGCCAGGTCGCCCTGGATCTGGACGACCTTGCCCTCCTTGACGGTCTTGCCGAGGTAGTCGCAGGCCTTCTCGCCATAGGCCTTGTTGTCCGCCCGGACGACCATCGCGACCTTCCCCTTGTCGGGGGCGACGTCCACGGCCACGACCGGGACGCCCTTGCGGTCGGCCTGGTTGAGCCCGGCCACGATCGCGGCACTGTCGAGCGGCGCGACGACCAGGCCCCGCACGTTCTGGTTGATCAGGTTGTTGATGTCGGTGATCTGCTGCGTCGGCTCGGAATTGGAGTTGACCGTCGGCAGGATGTCCACGCCCTGCTGCTTGGCCATCTGCGGGACGTAGTCGTTGTAGGCCTGCCAGAAAGGCGAGGTCAGCAACGGCAGGTCGACCCCGACCTTGCCGCTCTTCCCGCCGCCGCCCGCGTCGGAGCCGCCGCCGGAGTCGGAGGTGCTGCCACAGCCGGCGACCAGGGCGGCGGTCAGCGCGGCGGCCGCCCCGGTCACGATCTTGGTGCGGATCATCATGGTGCTTCTCCTCGGATGGTTCGGTCAGGAGGAAGGGCGAAGCCGCAGGCCCTGCATGCCGCCGTCGACCGCGAGCGCGACGCCCGTGGTGGCGGAGGCGTGCGGGCCGGCGAGGTAGGCGATCGCCGCGGCGACCTCCTCCGGGGTCACCAGCCGCCCGCTGGGCTGGCGGGCGTTGAGTGCCACGCGCTCGGCCTCGGGATCGTCCGCCCGCTCCAGGAGGCGATCGATCCACGGGGTGTCGGCCGTGCCCGGGTTCACGCAGGTCACCCGGATGCCCTCGCGAAGATGGTCCGCGGCCATCGCCAGGGTGAGCGACTGCACGGCACCCTTGGTCGCCGAGTACAGAGCCCGGTCGGGAAGCCCCGCGGTGGCGGCGATCGAGCAGGTGTTCACGATGGCCCCGTGTCCGGACTCGCGCAGGTGCGGCAGGGCGGCCCGGGTCACGCGCACCATGCCGATCACGTTGACGTCGAAGACCCTGCGCCACTCCTCGTCGTCGTTGCCCTCGACGGTTCCCTGGGCGCCGATCCCGGCGTTGTTGACCAGGACGTCCAGGCCGCCGAGACGGGCGACCGCTTCCTGGACGGCCCCGCGCACCGAGCGGTCGTCGGTGACGTCCGCCTTGACCGTGAAGAACGCCTCGGGAGCGGCGTTGACGTCCAGGCAGACGACCTCGGCCCCGCGCTCGGCCAGCAGCCGGGCGGTGGCGAGGCCGATGCCGGACGCGCCGCCGGTCACCAGGGCCTTGATTCCGTCGAACTCCATCGGTTGTCGTTCCTCCAGACCTCGCCGTCGGGGTGGGCGTGGGTGGCGAGGGTCTCCGCCCTCATCTCGGTGGACATTCCGGGTGCGGTGGGAGTCACGTAGCGGCCGTCCACGATCCGCACCGGGTCGAGGAAGTGCTCGTGCAGGTGGTCGACGTACTCGATCACCCGGTCCTGGGTGGTGCCGCTCACGGCGACGTAGTCGAACATCGCCAGATGCTGGACGACCTCGCAGAGCCCGACCCCGCCGGCGTGCGGGCAGACCGGGACGCCGTACGCGGCGGCGAGCAGCAGGATCGCCACATTCTCGGTGACGCCCGCGACCCGGCAGGCGTCGAGCTGGAGGATGTCGATCGCCTCCGCCTGAAGCATCTGCTTCACCAGCACCCGGTTGGCGATGTGCTCGCCGGTGGCGACCTTGACCGGCGCCACACCCCGGCGGATCGCCGCGTGCCCGAGGACGTCGTCCGGGCTGGTCGGCTCCTCGATCCAGTACGGGTCGAACGGCTGGAGCGCCCGCACCCATTCGATCGCGGGCGCCACGTCCCAGCGCTGGTTGGCGTCCACCGCGATCCGGACGTCCGGCCCCACGGCCTCGCGGGCCAGCCGCAGACGGCGGACGTCCTCCTCCAGGTCGGCGCCGACCTTCAGCTTGATCTGGGTGAAGCCGTCGGCCACCGCCTCACGGGCCAGCCGGACGAGCTTGCCGTCGGAGTAGCCGAGCCAGCCCGGCGTCGTGGTGTAGGCGGGATAACCGCGGCCGAGAAGGGTCGCGGTCCGCTCGGCGCGCCCCGGCGCGGTGTCCTTGAGAAGCTCCAGCGCGCGGGACGGCGTGAGCGCGTCGGTCAGGTACCGCCAGTCGGCCAGATCCACGATCTGCTCGGGCGCCATCTCCCCCAGCAGCCGCCAGACCGGGATACCGGCCACCTTCCCGGCCAGGTCGAAGGCGGCATTGATGATCGCCGCGGCGGCCATGTGCACCGCGCCCTTCTCCGGCCCGAGCCAGCGCAACTGCGAGTCGTGCAGCAGCCGCCGGGAGAACTCCCCCAGGTCGGCGAGATCGAGTTCGGCGCCCACGACCAGCGGCGCGAACGCCCTGATCGCGGCGACGCACACCTCGTTGCCACGCCCGATGGTGAAGCAGAACCCGTGCCCCTCCGGCCCCCCGTCGGTGCGGAGCACGACGTAGGCGGCCGAATAGTCGGGATCGGGGTTCATCGCGTCCGACCCGTCCAGCTCCCGCGAGGTGGGGAAGCGGATGTCGTGCGCCTCCAGCGCCCGGATCCTCACGCCACCACCTGACGCTGGCCGCCGAGGCCCTCGATCTCGACCTCCACGATGTCGCCCGGCCTCAGATACGGCTCGCCGGGACGACCCAGGGCCACACCTGCCGGGGTCCCGGTGTTGATGACGTCGCCCGGGTCCAGCACCATGAACTGGCTCAGGTACCAGATCACGTGGTCCACGCTGAAGATCATGTTCTTGGTGGTGCCGTCCTGGCGGAGTTCACCGTTCACCCAGAGCCTCAGCGCCAGGTCCTGCGGGTCGGGGATCTCATCGGCGGTCACCAGGTAGGGGCCGAGCGGGTTGAAGGTCTCACAGGACTTTCCCTTGTCCCATGTGCCGCCGCGTTCGAGCTGGAACTCCCGCTCCGACACGTCGTTGCTGATCGCATAGCCGGCGATCAGCTCGCGCGCCTCGGCCGGGGAGTTCAGATAGCTCGCCCGTCCGCCCAGAACGACGGCGAGTTCCACCTCGTAGTCGGTCTTGACACTGCCGCGCGGTATCAGCACCCCGTCGTCCGGCCCGACGACCGTGTTGGACGCCTTCATGAACACCACGGGCTCGGACGGCGGCTCGGCGCCGGTCTCCTCGGCATGGTCACGGTAGTTGAGGCCGATGCACACGACCTTGCCGGGACGCGCCAGGGGAGCGCCGATGCGCCCGGGCTCGGCGATCGAGGGCAGATCGCCCGCGTCCCGCGCGCTGCCGGCGCGTCCCAGGCCCTCGGCCAGGAACCGGCCGTCGATGTCGTCGGTGACCCCCGACAGATCGAGCGGCGTGCCGTCGTCGGCCAGAACCGCGGGGCGTTCGGCGCCCTCCGGCCCCACACGCAGAAGCTTCACCTGGTCGTCCCCCCATCGTCCACAGCCCGATGAGAAGTCATCGGATCTCTTCTTCCGTCATCAGACCATTTGGGGGGCAATGCCTGGCAAGTCTCGTTACGATGTTGTTACTTGCGGCAAATTGGTCCGACCACATCGCTCATGCCAAGATGTCGGCACCGAGAGGAGACAAGGTGTGACCGAAGAGCCCGCACCCAAGACGACCGTGACGCAGCGGGCGATCGAACAGATCAAGGCCAAGCTGGCCTCGGGCGACCTCCTCCCGGGACAGCGGCTTCCGACCGAGCGCGACCTCGCGGCCGAGCTGGGCCTGTCGCGCAGCTCGATGCGGGAGGCCATCCGGGCGCTCACCATGCTCGGCATCCTGGAGGCCAGACATGGCGCCGGGGTGTACGTGACGCGGTTGGAACCCAGCGACCTGCTGGAGACGTTCGGTGCGGTCGCGGAGATCTCGCGCGGCGAGACCCTGGTGCATCTCGTCCAGGTCCGCAAGATCCTCGAACCGGCCGCCGCGTCCACGGCCGCCGCGCGCATCACCGAGGAGGGGCTGGCCCGGCTGCGCGCCGAGATGCGGGCGATGGAGCGCGGGACGACCTCGGAGGAGATCGTCGGCCACGACATGGAGTTCCACCGCCTCATCACCGAGGCGGCGGGCAACCCCGTCCTGTCGGCGATCCTGGGCGGCCTGAACAACCGCACCTTCCGCGCCCGCGTCTGGCGGGGTTACGAGGAGGAGCACGTCTTCGCCCGGACGTTCCGCGAGCACGAGGCCATCTACCGTGCCCTGACCGACCGCGACCCCGAGGCCGCCCGCATCGCCGCCGCCGTTCACATCGGCGCCGTCGAGGGCTGGGCACGCACCCACGCCGAGGAGGACGAGTCCTGATGCGCATCGCCCTGCACACCCGTCTCAAGCCCGGCGCGGAGGAGGAGTACGAGCGGGCCCACCGCAAGGTCCCCGCAGAACTCACCGACGCCATTCGCGGGGCCGGCGCCCGCGACTGGACGATCTGGCGCAGCGGTCTGGACCTCTTCCACGTCATCGACTGCGACGACTATCCGTCCCTGCTGGCCGCCCTGGAAGACCTTCCCGTGAACGTGTCCTGGCAGGCCCGGATGGCCGGCTACCTGGACGTCATCCACGACTACTCCACCGATGGCGCCGCCAAGGGCCTCCCCCAGATCTGGCGCCTGCCGTAGAGACCAGACCAGATTGGAACGCCCCCGCACGGATCTGACCGGCGGGGGCGTACACGAACTAAGAGAGAGACGGCCGCTGGGGCCGCCTCTCCGGGCTCAGCCGATCAGCCGATCAGCCGGTCAGCCGATCAGCCCCATGTGCTCGGGGACCCCGGGGCCGGCAGGTCCTTCGGGTCCACCTCGCCCGACGCGACCTTCTCGTCGAGTTCCGCGACCAGGTCCTGCTGGACCTTCTGCTCGCCGGCGATGGTCGACCGGCGCGGGTCATGCGCGGGCTGCTTCGCGGGAGTGGTATTACTCATCGGGATTTCTCCTTTGAGACGTGAGATCGAACTGCACTGACGACCACGGCTGGGCCGGGTCGCCGAAGACCGTCCGATGAAACCGGCACCCCGCAACCAGCCGTGCCCGCCGGGCCCCTCCGGCGCATGCGGGGTCGGCGGGGCGTTCGGGCGTACCGCCGTGGCGGTCAGGCGACGGGTTCCAGGGGTGGTTCGTCGGCGAACTGGGTGCGGTAGAGGTCGGCGTAGCGGCCTTCGGCGGCGAGGAGCTCGTCGTGGGTTCCGCGTTCGATGATGCGGCCCTCCTCCACGACGAGGATCAGGTCGGCGGCGCGGACGGTGCTGAGGCGGTGGGCGATGACCACGGCGGTGCGCCCGTCGAGCGCCTCGGTCAGGGCCTCCTGGACGGCGGCCTCGGACGTCGAGTCGAGGTGGGCGGTCGCCTCGTCGAGGATCACGACGCGCTGGCGGGCCAGAAGGAGGCGGGCGATGGTGAGGCGCTGGCGTTCGCCGCCGGAGAGGCGGTAGCCGCGCTCGCCGACGATGGTGTCGAGACCGTCCGGCAGGCCCTCGATGAGGGTGTCGAGGCGGGCCCGGCGCAGCACGTCCCAGAGTTCGTCGTCGGCCGCCTCGGGGCGGGCCAGCAGGAGGTTCTCCCGGATCGACTCGTGGAAGAGGTGGCCGTCCTGCGTGACCATGCCGAGCGTGTCGCGGATGGCCTGGAAGGACAGGTCGCGGACGTCCACGCCGCCCAGCCGCACGGTGCCGGAGTCGACGTCGTAGAGGCGCGGCAGCATCTGCGCGATCGTCGACTTGCCCGCGCCGGACGAGCCGACCAGCGCGACCATCTGGCCGGGTTCGGCGCGGAACGAGACGTCGTGCAGGACGTCGACGCCGCCGCGGGTGTCGAGGGTGGCGACCTCTTCGAGCGAGGCGAGGGAGACCTTGTCGGCGGACGGGTAGGCGAAGCGGACGTTCTCGAACTCCACGGTGACCGGCCCGTCCGGGACGTCGCGGGCGTCGGGCCTCTCGGCGACGAGCGGTTTCAGGTCGAGGACCTCGAAGACCCGCTCGAAGCTGACGAGTGCGCTCATCACCTCGACGCGAGCGCTGGCCAGCGCGGTCAGCGGCGCGTACAGGCGGGTCAGCAGCAGGGCCAGCGCGACGACGGCGCCTGCGTCGAGGTGCCCGCGCAGGGAGAGGTAGCCGCCGAGGCCGTAGACGAGCGCGAGCGCGAGGGCGGAGACCATGGTGAGCGCCGTGATGAAGACGTGCTGCACCATCGCGGTGCGGACGCCGATGTCGCGGACGCGGCGCGCCCGCGCGGCGAACTCGGCGGACTCGCGGGCAGGACGCCCGAACAGCTTCACCAGCGTCGCGCCGGGTGCGGAGAAGCGCTCGGTCATCTGCGTGCTCATCGCGGCGTCGTGCGAAGCGGCCTCACGTTCGAGACGCGCCAGGCGGCTGCCCATGCGGCGCGCCGGAAGGACGAAGACGGGCAGCAGGACCAGGGCCAGCAGAGTGATCTGCCAGGAGATGCGCACCATCACGGCGAAAGTGAGCAGCACCGTCACGATGTTGCTGACCACGCCGGAGAGCGTGTCGCTGAAGGCGCGCTGGGCACCGATCACATCGTTGTTGAGCCGGCTGACCAGGGCGCCGGTGCGGGTCCTCGTGAAGAAGGCGACCGGCATGCGCTGCACGTGGTCGAACACGGCGGTGCGCAGATCGAGGATCAGCCCCTCGCCGATGCGGGCGGACAGCCACCTGTTGGCCAGCCCCAGCCCGCCCTCGGCGAGAGCCAGGATCGCGATCAGCACGGCGAGCCACACGACGGTCGACGTCGCGGAGCGGTCGACGATCGCGTCGACGACCCGCCCGGCCAGCACGGGCGTCGCGACCGCGATGACCGCCATCACCACGCTGAGGAAGAGGAAGGCGGCGAGCGGCCTCCGGTGCGGTCGGGCGAAGGCGGCGATGCGGCGCAGCGTCGCCCGGGAGAACGGCCTGCCGTCCCGCGCGTTCATGGCGTGATGCAGCGACATCCACGCCGTGACTTCCATGTCCATGAAGACCCCTGTGATCGTTAGCCTGGAACAGCAAGCATGTGACCTCAAGATTGGTTGAGGTCAAGTCGCCGCCACCGCGACCAGGGTCTCGCGCGGGTACGACACTTTCCGACCGAAGGGCGTTCTGTGGATATCGAGGAGATCCGGACCGACACCCCCGGCTGCGCCGAGGTGGCCCATCTCAACAACGCCGGCGCCGCGCTGCCCCCGCGCCCCGTCATCGAGGCGGTCGCCGAGCACTTCGCGCTGGAGTCCACGACCGGCGCCTACGAGGCGGCCGAACAGAACGAGGCGGCCATCAAGCATTTCTACGACGCCGTCGCACGGCTCCTGCACGCACGCCCCGACGAAATCGCCTACGTGGAGAACGCCACCCGCGCCTGGGACATGGCGTTCTACTCCATTCCCTTCGCGGACGGCGATCGCATCCTGACGACGACGAGCGAATACTCCAGCAACGCGATCGCCTACCAGCAGGTGGCGGCGGCCAAGGGTGCGCGCGTGGAAGTCGTCCCGGACGAGGCCGACGGCTCCCTCTCTCTGGACGCGCTGGAGGCCGAACTGGTCAAAGGCAACGTCCGGTTGGTGTCGCTGAACCACATCCCCACCCACAACGGGCTCGTCAACCCGGCCGCGGAGGTCGGACGGCTGTGTCGTGAGCACGGCGTCCTGTATCTCCTGGACGCATGCCAATCGGTCGGCCAGCTCTCGGTAGACGTCACCGACATCGGCTGCGACATCCTGTCGGCGACGGGACGCAAGTTCTTGCGCGGCCCGCGCGGCACGGGCTTCCTGTACGTCCGGCGCGAGATCCTGCGAACGCTGGTCCCGCCGTTCCTCGATCTGCAGGCCGCAGAGTGGAAGGCACCGGACGGCTTCGAAATGCGTGAGGACGCGCAGCGCTTCGAGACGTGGGAACGGTACGTCGCCGGGCAGATCGGCCTGGGTGTCGCCGCCGACTACGCCGCCGATCTGGGGACGGCGTGGATAGAAAGCCGCGTCCTGAGTCTCGCGGCACGGCTGCGCAAGGAACTGGCGGCCCGTCCGGGCATCACGGTCCTCGACAAGGGCGCGCGGCCGTCCGGGATCGTCACGTTCACCGTGGACGGTCACGACCCTGCCGCCATCAAGAAGGCCGCAAGGGAGCGTGGCATCAACATCAATGTCACGAACCCGATCGCACACGGATACGACCCGAACGCCCTGACGACCGCCGTACGAGCCTCCGTGCACTACTACAACAGCGAGGAGGAGCTCGACCGGCTTCTGGCCGTCCTCCCCGAAGGGTGAGCGCGTCCGGCGGCAGGGAGATGGGCGACCGGGACCGGACGCGCTCACTGGTCAGGGTCAGACGTTGGGGCGCGCCGCGCCGATGTCGGCGAGCGCCGACACGGAGTCCTTCTCCTTCGCCAGGTCGCCGATGGACACAATGCCCACCGGGCGGCCGTCCTCGATGACGGGCAGCCGCCGCACGGACCGCTCCCGCATGATCTGCGCGGCCCGGTCGAGGGAGTCGTCGGGGCCGACCGTCGCGGTGACCCGGCTGGCGATGCCGCCGATCTTGGTCTGGGCGGGGTCGCCGCCGGCGGCGAGCCCGCGGATCACCAGATCGCGGTCCGTGACCACGCCTTTCAGATGGTCGCCGTCCGCCACGAGGACCGCGCCGATCTCCTCGTCGCGCATCGCACGCGCCACGGTCACGAGATCGAGCTCTGGCGACACCGACGTGGGCGAGCCGGTCATGATGTCACGGACCTTCGTGGCCATCCCTCACTCCTTGCGCCTCTGGGTCGTTGCTGAGCAGGGTCGTTGCCGAGCAGCCGGGAACCGTCCGGCACCTACCCGGCAGAAACGGAATCACTCACGGCGCCGCGAACGGGGCGAGCATCCGCTTCGCCGCCGCCTGGTCCAGCACCAGCCGGTTCGGGTCCGAAGGCGCGGGACGGACAGGAACCGTGTCGAACCCGACCGAACCGCTCGTGTCGAAGTCGCGGGCGAGGCTCCGCAGGCCGCCGACGTCCAGGCTGGGCATCGTCTCGACCGAACGGGCCGCGATGGCGAGGAACTTGGCGAACGCCAAGGGATTCGCGCTCTTCACCTCCCTGGCCCGCCGTGCGAGCGAGGCCAGGAACCCGTGCTGCCGCTCGATGCGGTCCAGGTCCGAACCGTCCCCGAGCCCGTGCCGGGCCCGGACGTAGGCGAGCGACTGCCTCCCGTCCAGCCGCTGCGTGCCCGCGCGCAGTTTCAGCCCGGACGCGGAGTCGGCGACCGGCCGCGGCACCGTCACCTCGACCCAGCCGAGCGCGTCCACCACCCGCACGAACCCGGCGAAGTCGATCGCCACGGTCTGATCGACCCGGACGCCCGTCACCGACTCCACCGTCTTCAGCGTGCAGCCGGCGCCACCGGCGGAGTACGCCGAGTTGATCAGCCCTTGCCTCGGCGCCGGGAGGCCGGGGCACGCGGGGATCCGCACCATCAGGTCCCGGGGGATGCTCACCACCCGGGGGTTCTTCCGGTCGGCCGGGACGTGCACGAGCATCAGGGTGTCCGAGCGCGGTCGGCCGCCGCCACGCGCGTCCGTGCCGATGACCAGCACGTTCAGCGCCCGGCCCGCCACGGGCGAGGTCGGCTTCGTCGTCGCCGGCCGTGCGTCCCGTCCGTGCAGGAACGCGGCCGGGACGAGGATCGCCGCGGCCGTCACCACCGCCACCACCGTGAGCAGCGTCGCCCGTCCCATCCCGCGGCGCGGCCGCCGCGCGGCGTCCAGCAGCCGGTTCCGCTGCCGGACGAGGGAGGGCGGCGGCTCGTGCTCCAAGCCCCGGCCGAGGTCACGGATCAGGTCCAGGTCGTCCACGCTCACGCCTCCTCACGCATCGGGTCGGTTCCGCCCAGCGCCGCGCGCACCTTGCGCCGGGCCCGGTTGAGACGGGAGCGGACCGTCCCGACCGGTATGCCGAGCGCCCGCGCCACCTCCTCGTAGGCGAGGTCGCCCCACGCCACGAGCAGCAGGACGTCCAGGTCCCGCCGTGCCAGGCCCGACAGCGCCTCCGCGAGCGCGGGACGCGACGCCGACGCGGTCACCCCGGCGGCCACCCGGTCGGCGGGCCCCTCCACCGGGCCGTCCACGGGGCTTCGGCGCAGCGCCCGGTAACGCGCGCCCTCCGCCCGGTGGTGCCGCGCGACCAGCTTCGTGGCGATGCCGAACAGCCACGGCCGCGCGTCCCGCTGCGCGAGGTCGTAGCGGTGCCTCTTGCTGAACGCCGTCAGGAACGTCTCGCCCACGACGTCCTCCGCGGCCTCCGGTCCGAGCCTGCGGGAGACGTACCGGTAGAGCATCGCCGAGTAGCGGTCGAACAACGCGGCGAACGCCTCGGGCTCGGCGAGCGAACTCTCGATGAGAGCGGCGTCGCACTCCCGGGCCGTGGGGGGAACGGTCATCGCGGCCACCATGGCATGCGCACCGGGCCTTCCCGTGCGGGGACGTTGTCAGCGGTGTATCTCCGCAACCCCCCGTCCGGGTTCACGCCCGCCGGGAACAGATTGGTCCGAGACACGTGGCCGCCATTACGGGTCGCGGCGAACCTTCCCGATAAACTGCGCATCCTCATAAGCACGGGGGTTGCCGGAGAGGGCCGCTCCGCCGCCTGCGAAGTACGAGCGAGGAAGGTCCGTACGTGGACGACGACACCGAGCGGGAGAGGGAGTCGTCCCGTACCGGCACCGCCGAATTCCGCATCCCCGCCAAGGTCGATCTGACCAGGCCGGACATCGCCGTTCGCCGTCGCGTCAAGCCGAAGGACGAGCCCGCGGACGAGCCGCCCGAGGAACCGGCGGCCGCCCCGCAGGGGCCCTGGTACGTCCAGTTCACTCCGCCCGCCGAGGCCGAGGCCGAGCCTGAAACCGAGCCCGAAGCCGAGGACGCCGACGGGGACGCCGACGGGGACCAGAACACCCGCTGGGACTTCGCCTGGAATGGCGAAGAGGTCTCCGGCGAGGAAGCCGCCAGGGACTCCGAGCAGGACTCTGAGCAAGCCCCTGAACAGGACCCTGAGCAGGACGCGCCCGGCGAAGCTCCGGAGGAAACCGGCGCGCAGACCGAAGACATCGCGTCCTCCACCACGGTGACCATGCCCTGGCGTCCCACGCCTCCGCCCTCTCCGGAAGCGGACGAGTCCCCAGAGGCGGACGCCCCCGAGCAGGCCGCTCCGCCGCAGGACGACCCCGCGCCCGCCGCCGCACCGGCGGAGGATTCGGACGATGACCTCGCGGACGGCGAGGGTGAGCCCCCGGAGGCCCCCCAGCCGGACCCCTCGGCCGCCGGCACCGGACGCCACCGCGGCGCGGCTCCACAAGACCGCCCCGACGACGTGCCGGACACGCAGGACGAGCCGCCGGAGATCCCCGCACCGCACGCGGGCTCCCGCCACGCCGCGCCTCCGCAGGCCCCGCCGGAAGGTCCCGCCGACGTCCCGGCCACGCGCCCCAACCCGATACCGGCCGCCGCGTCACGGGCGGACTCCCCGGAAGCCGCGCCCCCGGAGCAGGACCGCCAGGCCGATGACACGGCCGCCTCACCGCAGGCCGGCCCTCGGCACCCCGCGCCGCCGCAGAGCACCAGGCCGTCCGGCGGCACGGCCGGACCCACGCGGGTCGAGCGCCTGCCGGTGCTCCCCAAGCAGCCCGGGTCTTGGCAGGCGGCACTTCCCCAGGCCGCACCACCACAGACCGCACCGCCACAGGACACACCTCCACGGGACGCGCTCACAGACGCCGCACCACCGCAGAGCGCACCACCACAAGCCGCACCACCACAAGCCGCGCCACCGCGGAGCTCGCCGCCTCAAGGTGAGCCGTCGCAGGGCGCGCTCCTTCCGGCGGCTTTGCCGCAGGAGGCTTCGCCGCAGGAGTATCCGGCGGCGCGGACGTCCGGGCAGTGGAGTGTGCCCTGGGACGGGCCGCCCCTGCCGGTACCACCGGTCGCGCCGGTGGAGGAGAAGAAGAAAAAGAAGCGTGGACGGCGCTGGCTCGTCGTTCTCGTGGTCGTCCTGGTCCTCGTCGGCGGAGGCGTGGCGGGGCAGTTGCTGCGGCCGCCGCCCGACCCGACGGTGCGGCTGGCCATCCCGGCGAGCCGGACGTTCCAGGGCCAGGCACCGGCGTTGTCGTGGCCGGCGGCCGGGCAGGCGGTGATCTCCGTGGACGGGGCCGGGACCATGGGCTCGTCGGGCGGCGCGGCGCCGACGCCCACGGCGAGCGTCGCCAAGGTGATGACGGCGTACGTCTACCTGCGCAGCCATCCGCTGAAGTCCGGTGAGGCGGGCCCGGTGCTGACGGTGTCGCCGCAGGCGGCGGCCCAGATCCCGGCGCGCAAGAGGCGCGGGGAGTCGCTGCTCGGCGTCACCGCGAACCAGCGGCTGACGCAGCGGAAGGCGCTGGAGGCCCTTCTCATCATCTCCGCGAACGACGTGGCGCACGAGCTGGCCCGGTGGGACTCCGGAAGCGACCAGGCGTTCGTCGCGAAGATGAACGCGACGGCGCAGGAGCTGGGGATGACCAGCACGCGCTACACCGACCCGAGCGGCTACGACTCCCGCACCGTGAGCACTGCCGCGGACCAGGTGAAGCTGCTGCGGGCGGCCATGCAGATCCCGGCCTTCGCCGAGATCGTCAACAACCGGATGTACGTGCCGGACGGCGGCGGGGCCCCGCGGCAGGGCGGCAACTTCATCCTGGGTCGCAACGGCGTGGTCGCCGGCAAGACGGGATACACCGACGCGGCCGGCGGGAACTTCGTGTTCGCGGCGCACAAGAACCTCGGCGGCGTGACCACGCTGATCGTGGGCGCGGTGATGGGGCAGCACTCGCCGAACGCGGCCGGCGCCGTCAACGCGGCGGAGAGTCTCCTCGTCGCGGCCGAGCGCGCGCTCGTCGCGGCGCCGCTCGCGCGTAAGGGGGACATCGTCGGGTGGGTCGAGGACGGACTCGACGGCCGCACGGCGCTGCGCGCCACGGCCCCGGTGACCGTGATCGGCTGGCCGGGTCTCACCGTGCCGGTCAGGTTCGACGGTGACCCGTCGGCGGACGACGGACTCGGCGACACGCCCGGTGTGGTCGACGCGGGCTCCGCGAAGGTGCCGGTGAAGCTGGAGGCGCCCAAGCAGGAGCCGTCCGTCGTCAAGCAGCTGACTCGGCTCCGCTGAACCCGCCCGCCTCCGGGAGGTGTTCAGATGGCGGGTTCCGGAGCCTCCGCTACGCGTGAGCGGACGCTCGCCCGCCGAAAGGCCAGCAGCGGGGGGACGCTGAGCAGCAGAAGCAGCGCGGGGACGAAGGTGAACCCGGCGCTCATGCCGGTGAGGGCCGAGTCCGGCTGGACGACCGGGGTGTCGAAGAGGTCCCGGGACGGCGACCCCGCCGCGCCGGCGTCGGGTGCGGAGGACCGGAACGACGACACCGCGAGGATCAGCGCGAAGAGGCCGGGGCCGAGGGCCAGCGCGCCGGTCTCCGCCGCCGTGAACAGGCCGGTGAAGGCGCCGGACTGCGCGTGCCCGGTGCGTCCGGCGTCGGCGTGGACGGTCTCCGGCAGCAGCATCAGCGACAGCAGCTGGACCGCCGCGTAGCAGACCCCGACCAGACCGGCGAACGCCAGCACCCCGGCGGTCGACGTGATCACCGGGTACACCGCGGCGGTCGTCGCGGCGAACAGCAGCACCCCCGCCACGTAGCATTCGATCACCCCGTACCTGCGCGCCAGCCACCGCCACAGCGGCACCGCGAACGCGCTCGGGCCGACCATGCAGACGAACATCGCCGAGGTGAGCCCGTAGTCGTCCAGCCGGTAGGTCGCGATGTACGGGGCGCCGGCCAGCATGACCGCGGCGGCGAGGAACTGCGCCACGCAGGCGCCGAGCAGCAGGAAGAACGGCCGGTTTCCGCGGGCGGTGCGCAACGCGGCGACCAGCCCCAGCGGGCGCGGCCCCGGACGGGACGGGATCCACCGGCTCGCCAGCGCACCGGTGATCATCGCGGCGCCCATGGCGGCCCCGATCACGGCTCCCATCAGCGCGTACCCGGCGCGTCCGCCGCCGGCGGCGTCGGTCAGGGCGGGCGCGACGCCGCCGGCGACCAGGATGCCGAGCGTCAGGCAGACGACGCGCCACGCCATCGCACGGCCCCGCTCGGACGGATCGGCGGAGATCTCGGCGGGCAGCGCGACGTACGGCACCTGGAAGAAGGCGAACGCGGTCGCGGCCAGCAGGAACATGATCCCGGCCCAGGCGGCGGCGACTCCCGGAGAGCCGCCCGGCACGGCGAACATCGCGGCGAACAGGAACGGCAGCGTCAGGGCGCCGAACATCAGGAGACGGGTGCGCCGCCCCGTCCGGACGGCCTCCCGGTCGCTGGCGGCGCCGACGACCGGGTTGAGCAGGACGTCCCATGTCTTGGGCACGACGAGGACGACACCGGCGACCGCGGCGGACACGCCGAGGACATCGGTCAGGTAGTAGAGGAGCAGCAGCCCGGGGACCGCGGAGAAGACACCTGTGCCGACGGAGCCGGCTCCGTAGCCGAGGAGCCGCCGCCGGGGCAGTCGGGCCGGCTCGGCGATCATTTCCACACGCTAGGCTCTCGAACGGAATTCGGTCAATCGATCGACGGGCGACCGCCGCGATCGTGCGCGGCACGCGCCAACGCGCGAGCCGGGCCAGGTCGGCGACGACCTGCGGGGTCGCGAGCCTGCGCCACGCGACGCGGCCGCCCAGCCGCAGGGAGGTCTGCAGGATGTCCAGGTCGCGGCCCGCCCGGGAAGCTACCGGCGGCCGGACGGCGGGCTGCACGACCGGGGACGCATTGCGGCCCACCGCTTGTCAGCGGAGTGACGATCCTCAGGTGCGGCGGGCGCCCGGGCCGGCGAACACGGCGGCGGCGCCGAGACCGAGGTAGATCAGGCCGGTCGCGTACCGCTGCCGCCGCCGGAAGACGGGCCGGGCCCGCAGCCATTCGCCGATCGAGCCGGCGGCGACCGCGTACACGATGTCGCTGGCCAGCCCGATCAGCGCGGTCACGACCCCCATCACCGCGATCTGCAGCGGCACCGCGCCCGCGTCCTGGTCGACGAACTGCGGCAGGAACGCGAGGAAGAACAGCACGACCTTCGGGTTGAGGACGTTCACGAGCACGCCGTCCAGGTAGACGCGGTGCAGCGGCCGCGGCTCCAGGTCGGGTTCGGCGGGGTCGTGGCGGCTGCGCAGCGTCCGGTACGCGAGGTAGACGAGGTATGCGGCGCCCGCGTAGCGCAGCAGGCCGAACGCGGTCGCGGACGCGGCGACGACGGCGGACAGTCCGGCCGCGGCGGCGCCGATGTGGACGAGCGTGCCGGTCTCCACGCCGAGCGCGGACGCGATCCCGGCGCGGCGGCCCTCACCGATGCTGCGCGTGGTGATGTAGAGGTGGTTCGGGCCGGGGATGGCGACCAGCGTCAGGGCGGCCAGCAGGAACAGCAGTGGGTTCGTCACGAGAGCACGCTAGAACCGGGATGGTCCGCTCTCCAGGTCCAATCCGGGCCGTGCGGAGTGGACCAGATCAGCTCGGCGTCGCGGCGAGCGCACCGGACAGCACCAGGCGCCCGGCGGTGCGGACCATGGCGGCGACCTCCTCGACCGGCTGGCGCAGCGAGGCCAGGCTGATCAGCGCGGCGAGCAGGATGTGCCCGAGCACGATCTCGACGTCGTCCCGCTCCGGCACCGGGTCGCCGATCGCCGTGGAGAGCCGGTCGCGCAGGAACAGGAACAGGACCGTCCGGGCGTCGTCCACGCTGGAGTCGTCCGAGGTCACGGCCTGGATGATCGCGGACGTCAGGGTCGGCTCCTCCGCCGCCACGTGCACGATCCGCTCCAGCAGCGCGGTGAGCCGCTCCAGCGGGGTGTCGCCGACCGCGAGCGCGTCGATGTCGTCGGTGACGCGGTGCGCCCACGCCGCCGCCACCTCGGTGAGCAGATGGTCCTTCGTGGCGAAGTACCGGTAGACGGTCGCGCGGGCGACCCCGGCGCGGTCCGCCACATCGTGCATGGTGACGGCCGGGTAGCCGCCCTCCAGCGCGAGTTCCCGGGCCGAGTCGATCAGCCGCTCGCGCCGCGCCTGCTGATCCTTGCTCAGCGTCCGGGTGACGGTGAACCGCGCATCGCCGCTCAAAACGCCCTGCCCTTCTGCATGGCCCCCGCCTCGCCGTGGCCGCCCCCATTCTTCCGTACATTCACCCCGGACGGGTCCATCAACGACGTCGGAGCCCCATCGGCGGCCACCCGTTCCCGGCACACGATAGACCTACCGCTTGCTTGGTGAGACGATGGTCCAGATCTCAATCTCACTTCGGGAGGCCGGACGGTGGAGCACTGATGGGCGACCTCACGGGGACGGCGGCGCTGGTCACCGGCGGCGGCAGCGGCATCGGCCTGGCCTGCGCCCGGCGCCTCGCCGCCGACGGCGCGGACGTCACGATCTGCGGCCGCACCGAGGCCCGGCTTAAGGACGCCGCCGAACCGTCCGGCCTCCGCTACGTGGTCGCCGACGTCACCGACGAGGACCGCGTCGCGGCCGCCGTGGACGCCGCCGCCGCGCACGCCCCGCTCCGCACCGTGATCGCGTGCGCGGGCGGCACGACCTCGATCGGACCGATCCCCGCCCTGGACGCCGGGGCCTGGCGGGCGACGCTGGAGCTGAACGCGACCGGCACCATGCTCACGCTCAAGCACGCGTCCCGGCTGATGGCGCGGACGGGCGGCGGCTCGTTCATCGCGATCTCCTCGATCGCCGCGTCCAACGTCCACCGCTGGTTCGGCGCCTACGGCCCCGCCAAGGCGGCCGTCGACCACCTGGTTCGGCAGGGCGCGGACGAACTGGGCGGCGTGGGCATCCGCGTGAACGGCATCCGCCCCGGCCTCGTCGACACCGAACTCGTCGCGGGGGTGACCGACCCGGGCCCGGTCCTGGACGACTACCTCGCGTGCATGCCCGTGTCCCGCGTCGGCGAGCCGTCCGACATAGCCGAGGCCGCGCGGTTCCTCGCCGGGCCCGAGTCGTCCTGGATAACCGGCGAGATCCTCAACGTGGACGGCGGCCACCACCTGCGGCGCGGGCCCGACTACCGCGCCGTCTTCGAGCCCCTGTTCGGCGCCGACGCGCTACGCGGAGTCATCCCCGAGGAGTGAGCCATGGCCATCGACCTTCTCGACGGCGAGATGTACGCCACCGACCCCTGGTCCGTCTACGCGCGGCTGCGCGCCGAGGCCCCCGTCTACCACGACGAGCAGAACGGCCTGTGGGGCGTCTCACGGCACGCCGACGTGTTCGCCGTCGAGCGCAACCCGCGCGTGTGGACGAACTCCGGAGGCTACCGGCCCCAGCTGCCGTCCGACCCGTCGATGATCGGGCAGGACGATCCCGAGCACGCGCACCGCCGGCGGATGGTCTACCAGCGCTTCACCCCGCGCGGCGTCGCCCGCTACGCCGACCGGATCCGCGCGACCGCCGTCGACTGCATCACCACGGCCCTGGAGGCGGGGACCGTGGACGCCGTCCCCGCGCTGGCGGCCCCGCTGCCCGCCCGGGTCATCGGCTGGCTGCTCGGGTTTCCGGAGGACGCGTGGCCGCGGCTCGTCCACTGGTCGGCGACCGCGGTCCTCGCGGGCGGAGGCCGCCGCTACGTCACCGACGGCGCGACGATCGCCGCCGGCGAGTACGCCCTCGCCGTGTTGGAGATGGCGAAAGAACGCCGTTCCTGCCCCACCGACGACCTGCTGTCGATCTGGTCGAACGCGGGCCCGGACCAGCCCGCCTACGACGACGACCACCTCGCGCACGAGGCCCTGCTCCTGCTGGTCGGCGGCGCCGAGACGACCCGCACCGTCATCGCGACCGCCCTGGACGCCCTCATCCGGCATCCCGCAGAATGGCGGAAGCTCCGCGACGACCCGTCCCTCGTCCCGAACGCCGTGGAAGAGTTCGTCCGCTGGACGACCCCGATCCTCAACATGTGCCGGGTCGCCGCGACCGACGCCGAGATCGCGGGCGTGAGGATCCCCGCGGGCGAGCAGATCCTGCTCATGTACGGCTCCGCCAACCGCGACGAAACGGTCTTCGAGAACCCGGACGACTTCGACGTGACGCGCCGCCCCGGCGACCACATGGCCTTCGGCCTGGGCCCCCACTTCTGCCTGGGCGCGTCCCTGGCACGGCTGGAACTGCAGATCTTCTTCGAAGAATTCATCGCCCGCGTCGACACGGCCGAATGGGCCGACTCCGAAGGCCCCCGAATCCTCCGCAACGCCTTTGTCCGCGGCGTGACGGGATTCCCGGTGAAACTGACCGCCCGTTAGGCTCGGACGCCCGGGCGTGAGCCCTTCGGGCGGTTCACTCCTTCCTCGGCGCCGGCACGGGCAGCAGCGACGGGTCGTCACTGCTCAGGATCTGCGTCACTCGATGCTCGATGTGCTCGGCGTACTCCGGGTGCGTCAGGACGTAGAAGCGCTCCTCGCGAATGGCCTGCAGGACGCGCTTCCCGATGGCCCGCGGGCTGGTGCCGAGCTTGAACGCCTGCCGGGCCGCGTCGACGGACCAGCCTTCCGGAACCGGGCCCGCATCGGGAAAGCGCGCCGGCCGGTTGCGCTGCGAGACGAAGATGTTCGTGTCGACCAGGCCGGGGAACAGCACGGACACCCGCGGCTTGAGGCCGCCGTCGACGAGTTCCAGATAGACGGTCTCCGAAAGCGCGAGAACGGCCGCCTTCGTCGCACCGTAGAGCGAGCCGCCCGCCAGCAGAGCCGCCATCGACGCGGTGTTGACGATATGCGCGTCCTCGTCCTGCTCGATCATGACGGGCAGGAAGGCCCGGATGCCGTGGACGACGCCCATCAGGTTCACGTCGAGAATCCACGCCCAGTCGTCGAGCGTGCTCTCCCAGCTGGGCCTGCTGCCGACATGGACACCGGCGTTGTTGCACAGCACGTGCACGGCACCGTATTCCCGGAGGGTGGTCTCGGCGAGCGAGGTGACGTCTTCGGCCAGCGACACGTCGGCCACCACACCGCGGACATCCGCTCCCCCGTCTCGCAGCTCGGCCACGGTGGAATGGAGCGCCGCCTCCTCCACATCGCTCAACACCACGCGCATCCCCGCGCCGACGAACACCTCCGCCATTCCCCGCCCGATCCCGCTCGCCGCACCCGTGACAACGGCGACCTTGCCGTCCAGAACGTCCATCGCGCCACCCCCATCAAACCGACGCCACACTCTAGAGAACCGCCGCCCCGACAAGATCCACCCGAAGAACGATGTTTTCCGACCCCCGCCGGGTTACTGTGAAAATGGAGGACGACACCGAGACGCCGCCCCCCATCGCGCCTCAGTGACAAGCCGCGCCCGGCCCGCCCGCCGCACTCACGTCGGCCAGGTACCTCAGCAAGGCGTCAGAAGCCGCAGCTGCCGGAAGCCGCCCAGAGGTTCCTCAGACGGCGGGGTCAGTGATCACCTGCCGGGAGGACGCGGTAAACCTCGATCTGGTCTCGCACACGCAAATCCGGAAAGTCGAGCCCGATATCGATGACGGGTGAGCCGCTGCGGTTATTGGTCGAGAAGAAGGTTCTGAACGCCCGGTCCACGGCATTCTGCCCAGGGCAATATCCGATGGTGAATCCGTCGGCGATGATCACGCGGTCGCGCAGGACGCGCGCACGAAGCCCGATCGCCGGTTTCAGCTCCTTCGCGGGCGAGGTCGCGTATGGCCCAGACGCAGGGACGCGCCGCCACCCGCGAAGTCCCTGTCGTTCGCCCGTCCGGCCGGGTCGGTCATGGACAGCAGCCGCAACGCCTCGGCCAAGGGTCGCCCATCGCGCAGGACCCGGACACGGTCGCCCACCGCCAGCCTCCCCTCGGACAACGTCGCCTGTGCGACCGGGCCGCCCACGGGACCGTCGTCCACCGCGCCCACCTCGGCTCGTCCCAACTCCTCCCGCCGTTCGACCAGGTCCTGGTATCCCGGCGCCAGTAATGGCTCACCGTCGGCCACCTGCCGCGCGTAGATCTCGATGATGTCGCGTTTGCGAACGTCGCCGTACCCCGTCGCCATCACATACCGCGGCAGGAGGCCGAACCACCTCCAGAAGGTCTTCTTGCCGATCAGAGCCCCAACATGAAGATCCTCGACGATCAGCACGCCATCACGGAACAGGCGAGCCCGCGCACCATGAAAGTCATCGCCGCCGAACAGCCATAACTCAGACGCCCACCCTCTGGGCAGCCGACCGAAACCTGCGACATCCCTGGAACCGGTCACGCGTATTCTGCATATTCGTTTCTCTCCTACCCAGATACTGCTGCCCCGCATCGAGTCCCTCCTCCGCGAGGACCAATGATCTCCCACGACCACTCATCCACACCAGAGGCTTCAGGGCCGGTGCCAAAGTGCGGCCAGTGCGCCGAATCGTCCCGGCGCCGCGACACTTCCTTCATGCGGTCGCCGGGAATGACGACCTGGGTCACGTCCACGGCTCTCTCGTCCTTGGCGCGATAACTGATCCGGACGATCTCCCAGACCGGGAGTTCAGCGGGTATGAGCAGGAGTGTCGTCTCGTCTGCGGTCGGCATGCGCACCCGGCGCCGTTCAAGCCATTCCAGCGGGCCGCGCCCCTTGGCCACGATCGCATCCATCCACACGCCGACCCGGTTCCACACAGTTCGGGAACCTCGGCCGCGATACGGGCTCAGCAGTCATGGAAGCGGCCTCGTGATCTCCGAAGACTGGCGCGCCCGCGTGGCGGGACGCTCGGCTGCCCGGACCGGGCTCCGTATGAGCGGGTCATCATCCCCGTGCTGTCGCTGCTGATCTGGCAGCGGCTCCAGGGCGTCAACGCCTTCCCTGGCTCCGCGGCGAGATGTCTTTGGGGGTAGGCGGTCTTGCGGTGCGAGATGACGGCGGGCGTGCGCGCGGCCGTGCCGGACTGGTGGCTCGTCCAGTCCGGCACGGTCGCTTGGACACGCGCTGTTCCTAACCCTGGTTCGGGGCCTCGGTCAGCGCCTCGCCCCTGTTCTGGACCTGCCCCTCGTTCTGGGCCTGGTTCTCGGCCTGCTCCTGGGCGGCGGGCTGCTCCTGCGCCTGCGGCTGCTCCTGCGCAGCACCCTGCTCCTGCGCCTCCGGCTGCTCCTGGGCAGCCGCCTGCTCCTGCGCTTCCGGCTGCTGCTGCATGGCGCCCTGCTCCTGCGCCTGCGGCTGCTCCTGCGCAGCACCCTGCTCCTGCGCCTGCGGCTCCTGCTGCATGGCGCCCTGCTCCTGCGCCTGCGGCTGCTCCTGCGCAGCGGCCTGCTCCTGCGCCTCCGGCTGCTCCTGGGCAGCCGCCTGCTCCTGCGCTTCCGGCTGCTGCTGCATGGCGCCCTGCTCCTGCGCCTGCGGCTCCTGCTGCGCGGCGGCCTGCTCCTGCGCCTGCGGCTCCTGCTGCATGGCGCCCTGCTCCTGCGCCTGCGGCTGCTCCTGCGCGGCGGCCTGCTCCTGCGCCTGCGGCTCCTGCTGCATGGCGCCCTGCTCCTGCGCCTGCGGCTGCTCCTGCGCAGCGGCCTGCTCCTGGGTCTGCGGCTGCTGCTGCGCGGCGCCCTGCTCCTGCGCGGCAGTCTGCTCCTGCGCCTCGGCCTTGGCGGCGTCCTGGCCCTCGACGTCCTGCTCGGGGCCTTCCACCTCGATCGTCACGGGGCCGATCTTCTTGCCGTGGACGATCTGCTTGATGTCGCCGGTCGTGACCGGCTTGTTCCCGAGGTTCTGAGTGACGCCGCGCGACCCGTTGGCCTCGGCGTGGTTGAGGTCGCCGGGGCCGTGCTCGGAGATGTACGTGGGCCTGTAGTAGAAGTTGATGTCCGACGGCGCCGTGGTCGCCGAGGCCGCCGGAACGGCCAGGAGACTGCCCCCGACGGCCAGCGTGGCCACCATCGCTGCACGAGCGATGCGATTCATTCCATTTCTCCCTTTTGTGGATCTGGTTCGCGACTGCGAACTGGGTGGTCGTAATCAGCCCTTGCCCGAACTCAAATCCGGGCAGGGGCTGTTGACGACATGCCCCGCGAACCGCAAAATCAGGCCGCCGCGTTTATCCCCCGAGGGTAAATTTGTATTTGGGCGCTCCGCTCCATGCGATCGGGACTCCGGATTTATGCGGCGAAGTTCTTTATGAACGGACCGCCGGCTCCTCATCCGGCACGGCGGGAGGGCGTCCGACGCGCGAACCGGTCCGCGGCACCCTCGCGGATGACGTCGCTCTCCGAGAACGGCCGGAGCGAGTTCCTCTGCCCCCTCTCATCACCCGGAGGGCACGCAGGACGCGGAGTACTTTCGATCCGGAGAACCGATCCGCGACACCCGTCCGGCGCCCGGCGCCTTGAAGGCGAGCCTCGAAGGAATGTCTGACCACGGCACGGCCGAGCACGGCGAGGAGGCCGAGAAGGCCGCCCGAGCGCACGGGCGGCGCCTGGGAGCCCGAGGCCCCGGGGACGGCGCCGAACATCTCCCGCCACACGCCGAAGAGGCCTCCCCAGGGAACCCTGACGGTGTAGGTACTGGCGAGCTTGAATTCGGTGCCGAGGCTCCATGACCGCCGGGTCGCCGGCGCTTCGGCCTCCCCCTTGCTCCCGCCCCCGATGAGCGGCAATGACTTGGACCGGAAACGTGTCCGGAGATTGCCCGTTTTTGCATCCATATAGGCTCGAAGCCTGCCGTCACGAGAAAAAGTCAGGCCGAAGTCGGGAGGCCTGATGAGCCGGAACCGGCCGCTCGTCGAGGCCCGCGCCTCGAAGGAAAGTCCGGCGTCCGGAAGGCGCCTGACCGAACCCACGGAAAAGGATCCACCGACACCCACTCCGCTCTCGAAAGTGAATGCGAGCCCTTCTCGGGTGAACGAACTCGTCACGCCGCCGCCAAGGCCACGGTAAAGGCTGAGCTTGAGGGCGACGCCGTCGCCGCCTCCCGGCAAGGAAATGGTGTGCGGCCACGCGAGGGCCGCCGCCCGGCTGGAATGGGTCTCCCGCACGGTCCGGTCGCGGGAAACCGGAACCTCAGCCGGTGCGGCCATTCCGCCGCGTGGCGCCGTCCGCGAACATGCCGGGCCGGCGGCGCAGACGCAGCCGCGAACCGGACCGGCCCCCGCGGCCGGCGCGATCGACATCGCCGATGCGGCCAGAACCACCGCGGACACCGTGGTGATGCGGACGCGCCCGCCGCTCCACGCTCGCTTCATGATCTTCAGCACACACGTGACCTGCTCGCACATGAACAGCGATGTTACAACGATGTGTAGCCAAATGAGCACATAGAGTAACTATCGGCGTCTTGGCGTGACTTGGCGGCGTCCGCCGGGATGAGGGCGATGACCGGCCGGTGTCAGGCCCGGCTCCGAGTCAAAAAGACAACGATGTCTGCTAGAGTCTGGCGCGATACGTGGGCGTCGGACGGCGTGCGGTCGCACCGAGCACTCTGGAGCGGCGATGCGCCCTCGCACCCACCGCCGGTGACGTGCCAAAAGAACATGGTTGTTCAATTAATACTCGACCGTTCCGCCCGGGCTATAACATTGTCATGCCCAAGACGTTGGCGGACTCCCGCGAGAAGCTGATCGAGGCCGGGATGCGCTTGCTGGAAGAGCAGGGGCCGGAGGCGCTGAACGCGCGGCGGCTCGCCGCCGAGATCGGGGCGTCCACCATGGCCGTCTACACGCACTTCGGCGGGATGGCGGGGGTGTACGAGGCGCTCGGGCGGGAGGCGTTCGCGCGTTTCGGACGCGTGCTGCGTCAGGTGCCCGACACCGACGACCCGGTGACCGACCTGCTGGTTCTGGGGCTGGCTTACCGGGAGTTCGCGGTGGCCAGCCCGCAGCGGTACCGGCTGATGTTCGGGCTCGCCTCGCCTGGGGCCCTTCCGTCGTTCGGGCACGACCTCACCATCGAGGGCACGCCCGCGACCGTGGCCGAGATGAACGACGCCTTCGCGCTGCTGCCGCGGCATGTGCGGCGCGCCATGGTCGCAGGGCGGATCCGCCGGGACGACCCGATCATCGTGGCCGGGCAGATCTGGTGCATGATCCACGGCTACGTGCTGCTGGAGACCACGGGGGTGTTCGGCCAGGAGGGCCGCGGCGTGCTGCACATCCTGGGCCCGCACGTGATCAATCTGCTGGTCGGGCTCGGGGACGACCGGGAGGCCGCCGAGCGGTCCGCCGGGCAGTCGCTGCTGAACATCGAGATGGTCGGAGCCGTCGTGCGGGAGCCGGAGCCCCGCCGGGGGCGTCGGCCGCGCCCCGCGCGGTGACGTGACGATCGCCACTCGGACGTTGCCGAGCGGCCGGCCATCACATTGTTATAGCCTGCCCATCACAAAGTTATGCCCGGTTCGCGCTGCTCCCCCACCACGGCGCGCGGATCGTCCCTGAGCGGCAGTTCGAAGAGATCGGTCTGATGATGGCGATGACCTCGGGCACGATGACGGACCCGGCCCCCCGCCCGCTCGACTTCGCCGTGCTGGGCCCGGTCCGGGCGTGGCGCGGCGGGGCCCGGCTCGACCTCGGCCCCATCAGGCAGCAGGCGCTCCTGGCGGCGCTGCTGCTGCGCCCGGACCTGACCGTCAGCCGGCGGGAACTGCTCGACGGTGTCTGGGGCGCCGAACCGCCGGGTTCCGGAAGCAAGATCGTGCCGGTGTACGTCCACCGGCTGCGGCGCTGCCTGGGGACGCCCGGCGAGGACTCGCACGAGACCCTGATCGCGCGGGAGCACGGCGGCTACCGCTTCGTCAGCCGAGGGACCGCGGTCGACGTGATACGGCTCGGCGAGTTCGCGGACGAGGCGGCCGCCGCCAGGAGGTCCGGCGATCTCGCGGCCACGGTGAGCGCCTGCCTCCGCGCCCTCGGGCTGTTCCAGGGCGAACCGCTCGCCGGGCTTCCCGGGCCGTTCGCTCAGGCGGAGCGTCTCCGGCTGGAGGAGCGCAGGCTCACCCTTCTGCAGGAAAAGGCCGAATGCCAGTTCCGGCTCGGCAGGTCGGCGGACGTGGTCGGCGAGCTGCACGCCCTGATCGCCAAGCACCCGCACAGCGAACCCTTGGCCGCTCTGCTGATGCGCGCGCTGTACGGGAGCGGCCGGCAGGCCGACGCGCTGACCGTGTACTCGCAACTGCGTGGCCGGCTGGTGGAGGACCTCGGGGTGGAGCCGGGCGAGCAGCTGCGGCGCGTGCATCAGGCGGTGCTGCGCGGTGACGACGCGGCCTTGGGCCTCGTGCGGCGAGATGAGACCGGTGGCGGGGAACGCACGCGGGTCCCGTCCGCGCGGCGCGTTCCCGACGAGCTGCCGGCGGATGTCGGGGACCTGGTGGGAAGGCGGGAGGAACTGGCGCTGCTCACCGGCGGCGGAGGGCCCGCGGTGACGGTGGCGGCGGTGGACGGGGTGGCGGGCGCGGGCAAGACCGCGCTGGCGGTGCGCGCGGCGCGGGCGCTGTGCCACGGGTACCCGGACGGCTGCCTGTTCGTCGACCTGCACGGGCACAGCGGACGGCGGGACGCGGTGCCCCCGGAGCACGCGCTGCGCCGGCTGCTGCGGGCGATCGGCGCCGGGCACGCCTCCGACGACCTGGACGAGCTGGTCGCGTTCTGGCGGAGCGCGACCGCGGGGTTGCGCCTGCTGCTGGTCCTCGACGACGCGTCCGGCGCCGACCAGGTGCGCCCGCTGCTGCCCGCGGGGGCCGGCAGCCGGGTGCTGGTGACGAGCCGCCGGCGCCTGGCCGGCCTGGACGCGGACCGCCGGATCTCGCTGGGGCCGCTCACCCGGCAGGCGGCCGAGGCGCTGCTGACCCGGGTGGTGGGCGCCGAACGCGCCGGCCGCGAACCGGCCGCCGTGCGGGACCTGGTGGACCTGTGCGACCGGCTGCCGCTGGCGCTGTGCATCGCGGGCGGGCGGATCCAGAGCCGCCCGGCCTGGACGATCGACCATCTGGTGCGCAGGATGGCCGACGACGAGCGCCGCCTGGCCGAGCTCACGGCGGAGGACCGCAGCGTGGAGGCGGCGTTCCGGCTCTCGTACGCCCGGCTTCCGGCCGCCGAGCGGCGCGCGTTCCGCGCGCTGGGCATGGCACCGGCCGGGCAGACCGGCCACCGGGCGCTCGCGGCCACGCTCGGCTGGGCCGCGCACCGGGCCGAGCAGGCACTGGAGAACCTGGTGGACGCGAGCCTCGTCCAGCAGCCGTCCGTCCACCAGTACCGGTTGAACGGCCTGCTCGCACTGTTCGCGCGCCGGGTCGCCGCCGAGGAGTCCCAGATCCCGGGCCGGGGCGGCCTGGTCGCCGTCGGAGGCACGCCGGCAAGTCTCTAGCACCTCTCACCGGTGCCGCCTCCGCCATTTCTCACGCCGAGTACGCAGGACGACCGAATGGCCGTCCGAACCGTACGGCGTGCTACAGGCATGCCCATTCAACGGCATTCACCACATCGAATACGGGGTGTTCCCGATATTCGCGTGTCATCATTATTTAAACGGATCTCACTAGCGTCGACGACAAGATCGTCAGAATGTCTGGGGAGACCCGAATGCGAAGTAGGAAGTTCGTTTTCCGCGCCGGCGCGACGCTGGTCGCGGCGGCCGCCGCCATCACGGCGGTGACGGTGGGCGTTCAGGAACAGAAGGCCACGGTCGCCTCGGCGGGCGCGGAGACCGAGGCCGGTATCACCCCGCAGGCCGCCGCCGTTCTCCAGGACCGCGTGGCCAAGTTGCGGTCGGAGCAGAAGCTGCCCGGTGTGATCGGCATGGTCCGCAGCGGCGCTTCCACCCAGTACGCCACCGCCGGCTACGGCGACATGTTCCGGCGCGTGCCGGCCGACCCGAAGGCGAAGTTCCGCATCGCCAGCAACACCAAGGCGTTCGTGGCCACGGTCCTGCTGCAGCTTGAGGCCGAGGGCAAACTGTCCATGAACGACACAGTGGACCGGTGGCTGCCCGGCCTGGTCGCGGCGAACGGCAACGACGGCCGCAAGATCACTGTCCGGCAGTTGCTGAACCACACCAGCGGGCTCCCCGACTACATCAACAACCTGCGGATCTCGGGTTCCTACGTCGCCGACATCAACCCGTACAAGCAGTGGGATCCGCGCACGCTGGTGAAGGCCGCCACGTCCAACAAGGCACTGTCGGCGCCCGGCGCCGAGTACCACTACGCCAACACCAACTACGTGCTGGCCGGCATGATCATCCAGGCCGCGACGGGGCGGCACCCGGCGGACGAGGTGCGCAGCCGGATCATCGAGCCGCTCGGCCTCACCGACACCACCTTCCCCAAGGCCGACCCCAAGCTGTACGGGAACTGGCTGCACGGCTACTTCACGATCCGGGACATCTCGTTCTCGAACGTCCAGGTGCTCGGCGCGGCGGGCGCCATGGTGTCCACCCAGGAGGACCTGGCCGACTTCACCCGCGCGCTCGCGTCGGGGCGGCTGCTTCCCCCCGCGCAGCAGCGGGAGATGCAGCAGGTCGTGTCGGCCAAGACGCCCTACGGGCTCGGCGTGATCATCGCGCAGACCCCGTGCGGCATGGCGTGGATGCACAACGGCGCCGCGCTCGGCTATTTCAGCCATTGGTACACCAGCCCGGACGGCAAGCAGCAGGCCGTCGTTGCCACCAACCGCTACAACATGATCCCCACCAAGGTCGATTCCGAGGTCATCAAGGCGGCCCAGGACTCCTACTGCGCGTTGAAGGGAAAATGACGTGAGTTCCGGCCTGCACGCCAAGAAGCCGATATTCAAGCGCTACCGCAGACCGGCCATCGCGGTCGCGGTCGCCGGAGCGGTCGCCGCCGCGGCCGCGGTACCGCTGTTGAACACCGACGAGTCGGTCAACGCGGCCCGGACGTCCGAGGCCAGGTCCTGCACCCCGATCAAGCTGATCGTCGTGCCGGGCACCTGGGAGACCACGATGACCGCCGACCCGGACACGCCGGTCGGCATGCTCCGCGGCATCACCGAACCGCTGGAGCGGCGGTTCGGGGACCGGATCTCCTCGTACTGGGTCGGCTACAACGCGACCGCCTTCGACCAGGGCGTGACGTACAACGACTCGAAGCAGACCGGGATCGACAACGCCCGCAAGGCGATGACCGAGATCTCCCGGGACTGCCCCGGCACCCGGTTCGTCGGGCTCGGCTTCAGCCAGGGCGCGCACGTCAACGGCGACGTCGCCGCCCAGATCGGGGCCGGGCAGGGCCCCGTCCCGGCCGCCTCGTACATCGCGGGCGGGGGCGTCGCCGACCCGGCCAGGGGGACCAAGGGCGAAGTCAACCTCGGCGATCCGCTGCCCGGCACCAGGGGCCTCGCCGGACCGCGGCCGCAGGGCTTCGGCGCGCTGTCCGGCCGGGTCGCGAACGTGTGCCTCAAGGGCGACCTGTACTGCGCCCTGCCGGAGGAGAACAAGCTCACCGCCACTCTCGGCACCGTGCTCAGCCGTGTCGGCATCGCCAACATGCAGCAGTCGGCGGAGCGGGAGCTGGCCACCGACCTCGGCACCGCCGGCGGCAGGCCGGCCGACCTCGCCGCCGTCCCGAACGGCCTGCGGACGCTGACCGGCCAGGCGCGCGGCAAGGACACCGCCGGGGCGGCCCGCACCGCCGGCGAGCTGACGAAGCTCGTCGGCCCGCTGCAGACACTCACCCGCGCGGTCGCCAATCCCGTCCTGGTGAACGCGCTGCTGAACTCCCCGCCCGGTTCGCAGAACCACATCGCGGGCCAGGTACTCCAGGCGCTGTCCAGAACCGACCTGGTGGGGCTCGCCACCGACCTCGACGCCGTGAGCGCCGCCGCGAAGGCGGGGGACACGGCCGGGCTGGCGCGGGCGGCGCTCGCCGCCGCCGCCAAGGCCGCCCCGCTGACCGGGCTGCCCGCCGACCAGGTGGCCAAGGTCACCAAGGTCATCCAGGGCCTCCAGCCGGTCGCGCTGCTCGCCCAGGCGAGCAACGTCATAGGCGGGATCAGCAGGATCGACTACCGCGGCATCCAGCGCGCCGCCCAGGCCGTGCCCGCGTACGCCCAGCGGGGCGACGTGCGAGGGCTGTACCGTTCCCTGGTCGCGATCGAGGACCGGCTGATGCCGCTGGCCAAGACCGCGAACCGGGTGGACCTCACCCCCCTCGCCGCGCTGCTGGCGATGTGGCCGCCCGGCTCTCCGGAGCGCGCCGTCGGGGAGGCCCTGGTCATCCTCGACCGCGTCGACTGGGTCCGGATCACGCGCGACCTGCGCGTCATCCAGAACAAGCTCGACAACTTCGACCCGAAGAAGCCGCCGGTCATCGACGCCACGAACCCGGCCAAGTCGCTGAACGGCTTCTTCGGCGTCGATCTGCTCTCCCTGATGCCTCAGATCGCCGACCTGGCCGAACACGGCCTGGACGTCGCCGGGGTGCCGCTGCCGAAGGGCACGCTCAACCAGCTGCTGAAGACGAGGCTCGACCCGCGCCATGTGGTGGACGAGGGCATCGACGCCGCGGTGTTCTACAGCACGCGGCGGCACGTGATGTACGGCACGGAGCCGGTCGACAAGACCGGGCGCCCCGCGCTGGAGGTCCTTGAGGCCTGGCTCGCCCAGCGCATCGAAACAGCCTGATCTCCACCGCCCAGAGGGCACCGATCGGCCCGTCCGGACCTCCCGCGGAAGGTGTGGGGAGGACCGGACGGGCCTGTTCGAGTGGGTCAGGCGACGTCCAGCTCGCGGCGGCGGTCGGCCCACTGGAGGGAGTGGCGGATGGCGTCCTCGATCGTGTATTCGGGCTTCCAGGTGAGCACGTCCCAGGCCTTCGCCGGGTCGACGAAGGCGCCGACGACGTCCCCGGGGCGGGCGGGGGCGTCCTCGGCCCGGAAGGAGTCGCCGACGACCTCGCGGAACGCGGCGACGAGCTCCCGGACGGTGGTGCCGTCGCCGGTGCCGAGGTTGACGACCTCGTAGCGGGCGTGCTCCCCGACCGGCGGGATGATCGCGTCGAAGCGGGCGGCGGCCTCGTAGAAGGCGCGGGCGATGTCCCAGACGTGGATGTAGTCGCGGATCGCGGTGCCGTCCCGGGTCTCCCAGTCCACCCCGGTGATCTTGAAGGGGACGCCGAGGGAGTAGCACTCGATCATCTTGCCGAGGGCGTGGGTGGGCTTGCTGTTCTGCAGGCCGGTGCGGAGCCTGGGGTCGGCGCCGATCGGGTTGAGGTAGCGCAGCGAGATGACGCGCAGGCCGTACGCCTCGCAGAAGTCCTGCAGCAGCAGCTCGGCCATCATCTTCGAGCGGGTGTAGGGGTTCTGCGGTTCGAGCTCGGACGTCTCGGAGACCGAAAGGTCGGCCTCCGGGCGGTACATCCCCGCGGTGGACGCGAAGATCATCCGGTCGCATCCGTTGCGGACGAGGTGGCCGGCGAGATCGAGCGTCTTGGACAGGTTGACCCGGTAGTAGCGCAGCGGGTCCGTCATCGAGTCGGGCACCACGATCAGCGCGGCGCAGTGCACGGTCGCGATGATGTCGGAGTGGTCGCGGAAGATCTTGTCGACCAGCTCGCCGTCCCCGATGTCGCCCTGGTAGAAGATCTTGCCGGCGGTGAACTCCTGCCGGCCGGTGATGAGGCTGTCGAGCACCACGGGGGTGACCCCGCGCTCGGCGAAGGCGGAGGCGATCGTGCTGCCGATGAACCCGGCTCCCCCAGTGATCAGCACTTTCATGTGGCTTCCCCTGCAGGCCAGTGCGTCCCCTTGAGCTTTCGACCACAGGATCAGCAGGCGAACGCGGACGGTCAACGTCCCGCACTCCAGGTGACCGGGTCCGGACGCGGGTGAACCGGCGCGGGGGGCGCGGCGTCCGCGCACGAGCCCTCCCCCGCGCCGTCACCAGCGAAGATCGCCGATCGGGGCGGCGCGGCAATCGGACGGCCGAAACGAAGTACAGCGTTTGCAGGATCCGCCGGGCCCGCGCAGCGGTCATCGTCGGTGGATGGAACCGATCCGCGTCCTCATCGTGGACGATCACGCGCTCTTCGCCGAGGCCCTCGCGGCGCGGCTCGGGCGCGAGCCCGACCTGGTGATCCTCCCGATCGCCCCCGACGTGCGGCGCGCACTCGCGCTGACCGCCACGGAGCGCCCGCGGGTGCTCGTCCTCGACATGACCCTGGGCGCGGAGAGCGGGCTGGACGTCCTGGACAGGGTCCGCGAGCGGTACCCCGACGTCCGGGTCGTGGTGCTGACCGCGATGAGCGGGATGGACGCGATGGTGCGGGCGGTCCGGCGCGGCGCCGTGGGCTGGCTGGAGAAGACCGAGAGCGCCGACCTCGTCGCGCGGGTGATCCGGTCCGCGGCGCGGCAGGGCGGCTGGATCCCGCCGGACGCGCTCGGCGAGGTGCTGCGGAGGCTGACCCGGGACGGCGGCGAGCCGGACGGCGCGGACCTGCTCGCCGAGCTGACGCCCCGCGAGCGCGAGGTCCTGCAGTGCATGGTGGACGGCCTCGGCCGCGCGGAGATCGCCGAGCGGCTGGGCCTGTCGGCGAACACCGTCCGCACCCACACGCAGAACCTGCTGGCGAAGCTCGACCTGCACTCCGCGCTGGAGGCGATCACCCTCGCGATGCGCGCCGGCATGCGCCCCATGCCGGACGACTGATCCGCCGGTGGCCTGGTGCAAACGGCGTAGGGCGGGGTCGTCTTTTGGGCGATTGCTCCGGCGGAGGGGCTTCTTACGCTCGCCGTGACGAAGCCGGAGGGAAGATCGTGGAGATCGACGAAGTCGCCGCGCGGGTGGTCCGGAGCTACTGGTCGCTCCTGCTGGTCATGACGGTTCTCCCGTTGGTGCTCGTGGGGCTGGCCATGAGCGGGCAGGAGCCGCCGTACGTGGCCGGGACGCGGTTGCAGGCGAGCAGCAAGGCGACCGACGCGGCGCCCGGGGACGCGGGCGTGTCCATCGTGGTCAGCCAGGTGAAGGCGTTCGCGACCAGCGAGAACCTGCTGAGCGGTGTGCTGCGGCAGCAGCACGTGGACCGGCCGGCGGTGAAGACCGCGAAGGCGATCGGGGTGACCGGGCTCGGGACGTCCACGGTCGTCGAGCTGTCGGTGAAGGACCGTGACCCGGGGGTGGCGCGGCGGCTGGCCGACGCCCTCGGCGCCGCGGTCGTCAAGGAGATCAACGAGTCCAACCAGGGCTCGATCAGGCAGCAGATGGACGACATCGACAAGCGCATCCGGGCGCTGGAGAAGAAGCTCGGGCCGCTGTCGCGGCGGGCGGGCGCGCAGCCGGTCCCCGACATCGGCGCCGCGAACGAGCGGGAGCGGGTGCAGGCGGAGCTGACCGACCTGCGGTCGAACCGGTCGGACCTGCAGACGCAGCTGTCGTCGGCCGGGACGGCGTCGGTGGTGCAGCCGGCGGTGCTGGCACCGCGCACCGACCCGGTGGTGATGATGGCGGCGATCGCGGGCCTGGTCGGGCTGATCGGCGGGATCCTCATCGCGGTGGTGACGGAGATGGTCCGTCCCACAATCCCCGGGCAGCGGCGGGTCGCGCGGCGGCTCGGGGTGCCGCTGCTCGGCTGGGCCGACGCGGGCCCGGCGCGGCTCGCCGACCTCGGCCGCCGGGTCCGGCTCGCCGCGAAGAAGGAGGGCGTGGGGCGGGTCACGCTGGTCGGCGCGCCCGGCCCGCTGCCGGCGGACCTGGTGTCGTCGATCGCGTCCGCGGTGTACGGGGACGACACGAAGGTCGTCACGGCCCGTCCGGGACGGCCCGGGTCCGGCGACGGCGACGGCGACGAGGGCTCCGGGGACGGGGACGGGCCGGCCCTCAACAGCAACGGGCCCGGGGGCGGCGGCAAGAGCACGTCGGTGGTCCGCGCCGGCGGCACCGCCGTCATCACGAAGAAGCCGGCCGAGGTGTCCCCGTCGGAGGTCACCCAGCCGGTCCCGGTGCGCCGGGTCTGTCATGTGCACGCGTTCGAGGACATCGATCCGGGTTCGGACGAGGAGGTCGGCATGGTCGTGGTGGTCGGCCCGGTGACGAAGGCGGCGGGGCTGGAGACGGTCCGCGACCTGGTCGCCGCGTCCGGCTGGCCGCTGCTCGGCGTCGTCGCCACGTCCCGGAAGATCAAGGGGTAGCAGATGAGTTCGTCCGTTCCGTTCACGATCCCGTCGGTGTCCGGCGAGGTGTCCGACGCCGTCGTCAAGGTGCTCGACTCGGGCTGGATCACGACGGGGCCGCAGACGGCCGCGTTCGAGCAGGAGTTCGCCGACCATCTCGGCGCCGCGCACGTCGTCGCGGTCGCCTCGTGCACGACCGCGCTGGAGCTGTGCCTGCGGGCGCTGGACCTCCCGCCGGGTTCCGCGGTGCTCACGCCGAGCCTCACGTTCTGCGGCGCGATCAACGCGATCCTGCACGCGGGCCACCGGCCGGTGCTGGTCGACATCGACGAGGACACGCTGGTCCCGAGCCCGGCGACGGTCGCCGCGGCGGCGGCCCGGTGCAAAGGTTCTTCCGGGGGGCGTGGGGGGTCGTCCCCCCACGATGACGAGCCCCGGGCGATGATCGTCCAGAACCAGGGCGGTTACCCGGTGGACGTGGCCGCGCTCGCGGAGGCGGCGGGCCTCGACCGGGCGCGGGTCGTCGAGGACGCGGCGCACGGCCCGGGCGCGGCGCGCGGCGGGAAGCCGGTCGGGTCGGAGTCGTTCGCGGCGTGCTTCTCCTTCTACGCCACCAAGAACATGCCGATCGGCGAGGGCGGCGCGGTGGCGTCCAGTGACCAGGAGTTCGCCGACCGGGTCCGCGCGATGCGGATGCACGGGATGAGCAAGGACTCCTGGAAGCGGTACATGCCCGGCGGCAGCTGGCGGTACGACGTGAAGACGGTCGGTCTGAAGGCCAACATGACCGACGTCCAGGCGGCGATCGGGCGCGCGCAGCTCGCGGCGCTGCCCGCCTGGCAGGAGCGGCGCGCCCGCATCGTCGCGGCGTACGACGAGGCGCTGCGCGACCTGCCCGGCCTCGTCCTGCCGCAGCGGAACCTGGACGGCGTGCGGCACGCCTGGCACCTCTACCAGGTGCGGGTCCCGGACCGGGACGAGATCAGCGCCGAACTGGAGGCGGCGGGCGTCGCGACGTCCGTGCACTTCATCCCGGCGAACCAGATGACGGCCTACCTGGAGATCCTGGGCGCCGACGAGTGCGCGCGGGTGCCGGTCACCGACCGGGTCGGCGCGGAACTGCTGTCGCTCCCGCTGTACCCGGGGCTGACGGACGACGGGCTGGAACGCGTCGTCTCCGCACTCACCGAGGCGCTGCGGACCCGGAGCTGACCGTGCGAAGGTTCCACCCGCGACGCCGCCGCCCGGGGACCCCCGCGCCGGTCCCCGTCAGCCCGCTCGCCCTGCTCATGGGACGCGACGAGGTCGTCCTGGCGGGGCGGCGCGGGCGGCGGCTGGTGCGGGGCCGGCGGGTGCTGGTCACCGGGGCGTGCGGGACGGTCGGCCGGGCGCTGTGCCACCAGCTCGAACGGCTCGGGCCGGCCGCGCTGTGCCTGGTCGACAAGGACGGCGACGGCCTGCGGCGGCTCGGCAGGGAGATCGCCGGGGCGGCGCTCGCCCGGGCGGACGTCCGGGACGAGCGGCGGGTGGACCGGGTCTTCGGGGAGGCCCGGCCCCACCTGGTGTTCCACATGGCCGGGCGGAGCGTGCTGGCGGAGGTCGAGCGGAACCCGTGCCGGGGCGTCGCCGACAACGTCCTCGGCACCCGGCACGTGATCGACGCCGCGGTGCGGCACGGCGTGCAGCGGCTCGTGTTCGTCTCGTCCGACAAGGCCGCCGACCCGACGTCGGTGCTCGGCGCGACCATGCGGCTCGGGGAGCTGCTGCTGCGGACGGCGACCGGCGGCCCGACGTGCTTCGCCGCCGTCCGGGTCGGGAACGTGCTCGGCGAGGCGGGGCCGCTGCTGAGCCTGCTCGCGCACCGCATCTCCTCCGGCGAGGTCGTCACGATCACCCATCCGGAGGTGGCCCGCCACTTCATGACGGTGGAGGAGGCGGCCGGCCTGCTGATCGAGGCGGCGGCGATGTCGGAGGAGGCGGAGACGTTCGTCCTCGACATGGGCCGGCCCGTCCCGGTGATCGATCTCGTGCACCGGTACGCCGAGCAGCTCCGGCTGCCGGAGGTGACGATCCGGTTCAGCGGGCTCGGCCCCGGCGAGAAGCTCGCGGAGAAGGTGTTCGCCGACTCCGAGCCCCGGATCCGCACCGCCCACCCGAAGATCTGGGCGACCCGTCCCGCCGCGCCGCCCGCGGGGCTCTCCCGGCTGCTGGACGAGCTGGAGGCGGCGGCCGGGGCCGGCGACGGCGGCGCGGTGCGGCTGCTGCTGCGCCGGCTGCTGCCCGAGTACCACCCGGTCCGGCGCCCGGAACCGTCCGGCGAGCCGCCGCCGCCCGGACCGTCCTGCCTCTGCGGTGCGGGGTGCGACCCCGGTCCGCCCGGCCTGTGAGGTGTGCATGAGTACCACGAGGAAGCTCAGAGTCGCCACGGTGATCACCCGGTTCAACGGGGGCGCCGGCCAGGTCGCGCTGAACGGCGCGCTGGCGCTGCCGGACGGCGACTACGAGCGCGCGATCGTCACCGGCGGCGTCGGCATGGACAGCACGGCCTCGTCCACCGGCAACGGCGTCCTCTTCGGGGACGAGGCCGTGGCCAACGCCGCCGCCGGTGACCTCACTCCCGCGGCGCACGCGGCCGGGATGGAGATCGTCCAGGTGGGGCCGCTGGTGCCGCAGATCTCGCCGCGCGACGACCTTGCCGCGCTGCGCACGCTGACCCGGGTGCTGGCGGAGGGGCGGTACGACGTCGTCCACACCCACAGCGCGAAGGGCGGCGTGATCGGCCGCGTCGCGGCGGCCCGCGCAGGCGTCCCGCGCATCGTGCACACGTGGCACGGGTTCCCGTTCAACGAGTTCCAGTCGCGGGCGCGGCGCCGCATGTATATAGGTCTGGAGCGGATCGCGGCCAAGCGCACCGACGCGTTCCTCGCGATCGGGTCGGAGACGGTGACGACGGCGCTGCGGCTCGGGCTGACCACACCGGAACGGGTGCGGCTGTCGTGGCCGGCCGTGGACGTGGACGCCTACGCGTCCGCGCCCGGCTCCCGCGCGCAGGCCCGCCGCCGCCTCGACCTGCCGCTCGGGGTGAAGGTCGTCGGGTCGGTCGGGCGGCTGACGTTCCAGAAGGGCCCGGAGATCTTCGCGAAGGCGATCGCCCGGCTGCCGGACGACGTGTTCGGGCTCTGGGTCGGCGGCGGCCCCATGGCGGACGAGCTGGAGAAGCTCACCGCGAGGCTCGGCGCCGGCGAGCGGATGCGCTGGCTCGGGCACCGCGACGACGTCGCCGACGTGCTGCCCGCGTTCGACGTGATGGCGATGGCGAGCCGCTGGGAGGGGCTCCCGTGCGTGCTCGTCGAGGCGATCGGGGCGGGGATCCCGCTGGTCGCGACGGCCGTCCCGTCCAACCAGGACCTCGTGCTCGCCGGCGAGACCGGGATGCTCGTCCGGCCCGAGGACCCGGACGGTCTCGCCGCCGCGGTGTCGGCGCTGCTGGACGACCCGTCCGCGGCCGCGCGGATGGCCGGACGCGCCCGCGCCAGGGTCGGCGGATGGTTCTCGCCGGCGCACCTCGGCACCGTCCTGGACGAGACCTACCGAGGAAACTCCAGCCGCCCATGACCGCGATGATCGAGGCACGGCCAAGCGACGACGAGCGGCCCGCGCCGCCGCTCAGGCGCGGCACGCGGCTGACGACCGTGGCGCTGGTCGCGGGCATCGCCTCGCTGCCGATGCTGATGCCGGCCGGCCTGCCGCCGGGCCCCGGCAACACCGGGCTGCCCGACCTCGCGCTGGTCGGCCTCACCGCGACGACCCTCCTGTGGGCGGGCACCCGGAGGCTGCCGGTCCGGTGGCCGTTCCTCATCCCGACCCTGCTGACGATCATCGCGGGCGGGATCGCCGCCGTCGTCAACGACGCGGGCGCGCTCACCCTCGTCAAGGACCTGTTCGTGCTGCTGTGGGCGGTCTGCGTCGCCAACCTCGGCCGGGACCCGGCGCTGCTGAAGGTGGCGCTCCGCGCCTTCGTCCGGATCGGGACGTGCTACGCCCTCGTCATGATCGTCGGCTTCGTGCTGGGGATCGAGGCGCTGTCCGGCAAGCAGATCGACGGCGAACGCGCCATGTTCACGTTCGGCGACGCCAACTACGCGTCCAACTGGTTCATCTGCGTCTTCTTCATCGCCCGCGCGACCCGGTTCCCGGAGACGCCGCGGAAACGGTGGGCGGTCTGCGGGATCCTGCTCGCCGCCGAGCTTTTGACCGGCTCGAACGGCGGGCTGCTCGCGCTGGTCATCGCGATCCTGCTCGGCTACCTGTTCCGGCTGTTCCGCGAAGGCAAGGCCCACCACGCGATCGCCGTCGGCGCGTTCGCCGTGTTCGTCGGCGGGGCCGGCGTCGCGGTCGTCACGCAGGTCGACGTCCAGCCGCTCCTGGACCAGGCCAGCCAGGCGTCGCCCATCCTGCGCGACTCCATCGGGCGGACGACCGGGGAGAGCACGAACTCGCGCAGCACCGTCCTCGCCACCACCCTCCAGATGATCGACGACCAAACGCACCCGTGGGGCATCGGCCCCGGCCAGACCGAGAAGCAGATGCTGGTGCGGCAGGAGACCTACGTACGGGAGGCGCACAACGACTACGTCGCCGCCGTCCTCGAACGCGGCTTCCTCGGGGGCGTCGCGCTCATCGTGCTGGTCTTCGTGCTGCTGCTGAAGTGCGTGCGGATCGCCCGGCGGGACGCGCTGACCGGCGAGTACGCGCGGCTCGTCCCGCGGCCCGAACTGTTCGGCGCGCTCGTCGCCGTCTTCCTCGTCTCCGGCCTCTTCTACGAGACCCTCCACTACCGCCACGGCTGGGCCGTCTTCGGCATGATCGCCGCCCTCGATCTCTTCGGAAGGGACGGAGCCCGATGACGGACACCCAGGAGTCCCCTGCCGTTCTCGCGCCCGAGGCGGAGGCCGGCCGGTTGCGGCGGCGGCTGCTGGCGCTGGTTGCCGGGAACATGGCGGGGCGGGTCGGGGCGCTCGCCTCGCTCGGGCTCGCGACGATCATGGTGGCGCGGATCGGCGGGCCGAAGCTCGTCGGCGCGTTCACGCTCGTCCGGATCCTGCCGGGGCTGCTGTGCCAGCTGTCCAGCGCCGGGCTGCCCGGCGCGGCGCCGTTCTTCCTCGCCCGGGGCGACTACGACCAGAGCCGGGTGCGGCCCACGCTGGCCTGGCTGACCGTGATCGGCGCGACGATCTCCGGGGTCGGGTGGCTCGCGCTCAGCCCGCTGGTCTACCTGGTGTTCTTCAAGTCGTTCGGGATCTGGATCGCGGTCGCCGCCGCCGCGCCGTCCTTCACGCAGGGCTTCGTGTCGGTCGGCAAGGGCCTGCTCCAGGGGACCGACGACCAGTCTGGCGCGAGCCTCGCGATCGCCGTCGAGGAGTTCGTGTTCCTGCCGATCTACCTCGTCATCCTGACCGGCTGGTACGGGCCCGGCGCACTGATCACCGGGCTGGTGCTCGCCGACGTCGCCGCCGCCGCGTGGATCGCCCGGCGGCTCGCCCGGCGCGGGTTCTTCGCCGGGTGGGGACGGCCCGACCGGCGGCTCGGCCGGTCCATCGCCGGATACGGGTTCCGCGGCTACCTCGGCCAGCTCATCGATCTGCTGCAACTGCGGTTCGACATGGCGCTGCTCGGCGCGCTCGCCGGTCCGAAGGTGCTCGGCGTCTACACGGTGGCGAGCAAGTTCGCCGAACTGGTGCAGCTTCCGGGGCTCGCGGTCAACTACGTCCTGTACCCGGACTTCGCCAAGGAGGACCGGGAGACGGCGACGAAACGGACGTCCCGCCTGATCCTGCCCGCGCTCGGCGTGTCGGCACTGGCCGCGCTGCCGCTCGCCCTCATCGCCGGGACCGCGCTGCCCTGGATCTTCGGGGACGTGTTCGACGACGCGGTCGTGCCCACCTACATCCGGCTGGCGGGCGTCGTCACGTTCGGCGTCACCGGGCTCGTCATGGCCTACCTGTACGGGGTCGGACGGCCCGGCGCCGCGTCCGCCGGGCAGGGCATCGGGCTCGTGGTCGTCGTCGTCCTCGGCGCCGTCCTGATTCCCGCGCACGGCGCGACGGGCGCCGCCGTCGCCACGTCCGTCTCCTTCGTCGCCACCACGGCCGCGCTGCTGGTCTGGTTCCAGCGCGCCAGGAACACCGCATCCGAACCCCCCGCACCCGAGAACAAGGGGTGACCATGTCCGAGCTCGCGAGCCGTCCCGTCGACCCGTCCGACGGCGTCCCCCCGTCCGCCGCACGGCGCGTGCTGGACGTCGCCGGCGCGCTCACCGGGCTGCTGCTCCTCAGCGTCCCGCTGCTGATCGTCTACGGGCTGGTGCGGCTGTCCAGCCCGGGGCCGGGCGTGTTCCGGCAGACGCGCGTCGGGCAGGGCGGCCGGCCGTTCACCATGTACAAGTTCCGGACCATGCGGCAGGGCGTCGGCGGCCTCACCGTCACCGCCAACTGCGACCCGCGGCTGACGAAGGTGGGCAAGCTGCTGCGCCGGTGGTCGCTGGACGAGCTGCCGCAGCTGGTGAACGTCCTGCGCGGCCAGATGACGCTGGTCGGGCCGCGCCCGGAGACCTACGACCTCGCCGTCCACTACGACGCGCACTGCCGCTGGATCTTCGACCACCGGCCCGGCCTGACCGGCGTGTCCGAGGTCCGGTTCCGCGACTTCGACGTGCTCGGCCCCGGCGAGGAGGTCGATCTCGTCAACTACATCGAGCGGATCGTCCCGGCGCGGGTCTCCGTCGACGCCGTCTACCTGCGCGACCCGTCGATGCGCGCCACGCTCGGCGCGCTCTGGGACACCGTCAAGCACATCCTCCGCATCCCGATCCCGCCCCTTCCCGTGCACGTCGCCGGGGTCGTCAAGGACGCCCAGGACAAGGCGGCGCGCACCGCCGAGGAGCCCGGCTCCGCCGCCTGACCCGACGATCCGGGGAGTGACGCGTCATGGACATCCGGGACGCCCGGTTCAAGATCATGGTCGTCGCGGTCACGGTCGCCCTGGCCGCCGGATTCCTGTTCTACCTGCGGCACAGGGCGTCCGGGTACGAGCCGTACCGGGGGCCGCTCGCCACGCCGGGGACGCCCGCCGCCGACCCGGGCAGGACCCGCCGGATCGCACTGAACACCGAGCCGTCCGACTACCCGCGGCTCCAGGCGCTCGGCTACGACCTGGTGGACGTCAAGGCGGACCCGGCGCTCGTCGCCGGTGTCCCGGCGGGCATGCAGGCGCTGCTCTGGGTCGGCAACTTCACCTGCGGCGACTTCGAGCTCGGCTGGGACGCGTTCCAGCGGGCCGTCCAGCGCTTCGGGCGCGACCCGAAGGTGTACGGGTGGTACCTGTCGGACGAGCCGAACACCGGCGACTGCCCGAAGATCGCCGGCGAGATCCGCCGCCGCGCCGACTACATCGAGCGGAACGCGCCCGGCCAGATCTCCTTCATCTCGCTGACCGACTGGCCGATGAGACCGCTCGCGCCGAAACGCGTCGGCGTCGACCTGGTCGGCCTGGACCCCTACCCCTGCAAGGGCTCCGACAGGACCCGCGAGCACTGCGACATCGGGGCGATCGACCGGATGGTCCGGATGGCGGACGACGCCGGCATCCCGCGCGCCAAGGTCGCGCCCGTCCTGCAGACGTTCGGGCAGAGCTGCTCGAAGGGCGACCGGAAGTACTGGATGCCGACGCAGTCCCAGTTCCGCAAGATCCTCGCCCGCTGGGACCGGCTCACACCGCGTCCCCTGCTGGAGATCTCCTACTCCTGGGGCCGCCAGGACGAGTGGGCCTGCCCCTCCCTGTCGGACGCCTCCGGGGGCGCCCACCCCGACCTGCAGAGCCTCATGAAGGCCCGGAACGCGGCGCGCTGAGGGTCACTGCCCGGGCTGGTCCGCGACGGCCGGGTGCTGGGACTTCGACGGGACCGGGAACTCCAATGACCCGAGTTTCAGGGCCAGGACTTCCATTACACCAACGGCCAGAACAAATACGACGACCACCAGGCCGAGCTTCCTGCGGTTCACCCCGCGCACCCCTTCAAACCCCCGGACAAGCAAGCAGAAAACCTAACACGCCATGATCTAAGACCCTGTTCCGGACATGCGATGTCTCACCATTCGTGATCAGCCTGTAACCCCACTAGTGACCCCCGCCACGCCTCACCCGTGACGGGGGTTCCAGGGGGGGCGCCCCCCTGGGCTAGCAGCGCCTGCTTGTGAGGTTGGCGGCGCGGGCGTTGAGGCATTCGCCGGTGGCGAGATCGAAGGCGAAGTTGTGGGCGAGGCAGTGGATCCGGCCGTCGCGGACGACGGCGCCGATCGAGAGGTCCTCGCCGGCGTGCGGGCAGTAGCGCGGGATGTCGTAGCGGGCGCCGTCGCAGGCGACGGTGATGCGCTCGCTCTCGTCCCGTCCGGTCTCGTACGCCTCGACGGCGTTCAGCGCCGGGGCGTTGGCGTGCTTGAGCAGGCCGACCAGGTAGTCGTTGTAGACGTCGGGGTCGCGGTAGAGGCTGAGCCGGAAGGAGATGAGCAGGTCCTCCCACGCCATCCGGCCGGTCAGCACGGCATCCAGCCAGCGCGCCGCGGTGGTGATCCGGTAGTGCGGGCGGACGTCCGGGGACGCCGCCGACACCGTGAGGCCGCCCGGCGCGAAGTCGACGTCCCAGACGCCGCCGCCCGGGCCGGTGATCTCGAACCGGACGATCATGGCGATCTGCCGGAGGAAGTAGTCGCTGAGCCCGCCGAGGTGGGTGAAGTGGGCGGTGAACCGGTCGAACAGGTCCGGGGCGGGCTCGGGGTAGTCCGCCAGCACCGCCGCGATGGCGTCGGCGCGGTCGGCGGCGTACCGCTTGAGGTAGGCGTCCCGGTCCGCGTCGGCGAAGGAGAACTCCGCCGAGACCGGGTCGCGGGTGATCTCGCCGGTGTCCAGGTCGACGGCGTCGCCGGGCTTGAAGCACTCCCAGCGCTGCCCCGGCAGGTGCTCGCGCAGCCAGGCGGTGGAGATCTCCGGGTCGCAGAACGCGCCGTCCTCCTGGCCGAGCACCCAGTTGAGGTGGTCGACCTCCGCGTCCAGGAAGCAGGGCGGGCCGGCGAACGGAACGGCCAGCTCGGGCCCGGTCTGCCGGACGAGCCGCTGCGCCGCGCGCAGCTTGGAGACGCGCTTGGCCATCGAGACCTCGGCCATCTCCGCGGCCGGGTACTCGTAGCAGATCGGGTGCCAGGACGCCCCGGACGTCTGCAGGGCCATCAGGTCGAGCCGGCCGCCCGCCATGTGCTTGGCCCGGCGGGCCTGCGCGGCGGTGAGCCGGGCGTCGTTGCAGTGCAGGATTCCACGGCCGTCCGCCACGATCAGAAAGGCAGCGTCATGGCACATCGGCGACAGTTCCGGAATGACGGTGATCCACGACCCACGATTGTCGAGCGGGAATTTATCCCAGGGCTGGATCTCGATTACCTGACGTCCGCCTGCGGCGGCCGTCATGCGCTCCCGGAAGGCGGGTCCGGGATAACACGGAATGAGGATTCTGGTCCGCGCGGGAAGGCGCTCGATGACCCATGGGTCGAAGTGATCTAGATGCTCGTGCGAGACCGCCACCCAGTCGGCGCCGAGCAACGCGGCGACATCGAGGTGATCGTTTCTCGGGTACTGGTGCCAGGCCCCGAGAAAGGCCCCGTCCGGAGCGAGCCATGGGTCCGCGAGCAGGTGGAACGCGGTCGCGTCCACCGCCACCCCCGCATGTCCGATAAATGTGACCGTCGGCATGTCCAGACTGTCTCTCCGGGGGCCCGCGGGCACACCCGCCGGAATGCGCAAAGCGGCTACGCCACCGGCATGAAAGAAATGCGCCGGAGGCACCGTTATTACGGCTGAGACGCTGCGTCAAAGGGCCGAGTTTACCTCTCTGGGGGGATGACCGCTTCTGGACAGAGAGCGGACTCTTGCGGCCAATTGACTGGACATCCGCGGGGCGGCCGAGCGACCGTCGATACGGTGCTGAAATAGCGGACGGGGGTCCTCATGAACAACGGACGGGCTCGGTCTTCCCCGCTGGACGCTCGCGCGGGCGCGGGGACGCTCGCGGGCACGGGCGTCCGGGTGGGCGGGCCGTGCGACGGCCGTGGCGGGCAGCTGCTGTGGCGGCGGCGCCTGCGGCACGACATCCGGCACGAACTCGGAACGATCATCATGCTGGCCTCGGCCGTCGTCGTCGCGGAGGACGTCGGCGACATCAGCCGGGCACGCATCGACCAGCTGCTCGGCGAGACCCGGTGGCTCGACCACCTGCTGCGCCGGCTCGACGAGGACGACGACGACACGCCGCTGCCCAGCCCGGAGCGGATCAGGGTGGACGACCTCACCGCCGAGGTCGTCACCGGGATGCGGCTCGCCGCCCCGCACGAGGTCTGCTTCAGCGGCGGCGAGGCGTGGGCGCACATGGACCCGGTCGCGCTGTGGCGCGCGGTCAGGAACGTCCTCGACAACGCGTGCCGCGTCGCGGAGGGACGCGTGGACGTGCGCGTCGAGGCCGGCCAGGGCTGGGTCGTCATCCAGGTCGACGACGACGGGCCCGGCTTCGGCGCGGTACGGGGCACGGCCCGGCCCGGCCTTGCGTCGCTCGGGCTCGGCATCGTCCACGACCTCATCTCCGGGTACGGCGGCAGCCTGGAGATCCGCACCTGCGAGATGGGCGGGGCGCGCGTCCGGATGCTGCTCCCGGCGGCGCCCCCGCCGGACCGGATCCCGGAGCGGAGCGCCAGCGGAGCGGAGGGAGCCGGTCCGGCTGCTCTTGCCGGGGGGCGTGGGGGGTCGTCCCCCCACAAGAGACCGGAGGCGACCGGTCCGGACTGTGTTCTGGACGGTGTGCACGCCGACGACTGGCGGCCGCATCCATGAGAACGGTCATCTGCGATGACCACGCGGTCTTCGCCGAGTCGCTGTCGCTGGTGCTGACGGACGCCGGGCACAGCGTCGTCGGGGTCACCTACTCCCCCGCCGAGGCGCTGCCCGTGCTGCGGGCCAGGCAGCCCGATCTCTGCCTGATCGACCTGCGGTTCCCGTCCGGCACCGCGCTCGACTGGATGCCGCGGCTGCGGGGCTCGTCCCCGCGGACGAGGTTCGTCGTGCTGACCGGCTTCCTGGAGCAGCCGGTGCTGGAGGCGGGCGTCGCGGCGGGCGTGCGCGGGTTCGCGCACAAGGGGCAGCAGGCGGGCGACATCCTCACGGTGCTGCGCCGCGTCGCGGCGGGCGAGATCGTCGTCGACCAGGCGACCCGGCGCGGCTGCGCCCGTCCGCGCAGCCAGGCGCAGAAGGTCGCGCAGTTCCTCACTCCGCGCGAGCGGGAGGTGCTGACGCGGCTGGCGCGCGGCGAGTCCACCCAGGCGCTCGCCAAGGCGATGGGCGTCACCCGCAGCACGGCGCGCAGCCACGTGCAGAGCGTGCTGAGCAAGCTGGGCGTGCACTCCCAGCGGGAGGCGGTGATCGAGGCGGCCCGGCACGGCCTGGTCAGCGTGGAGACCGGGGAGTGGCTCGCCGGGTAGCCGGAACGCCGTTTCGGCGGGGTGTCCTCCTGGGTACGGCCGAATCCGGACCTTCAGGGTTCGGCCGGGACGCGTTAGCGTCGGCCTTAGAGGAGGTTGCCATGCCTCGACGGCGAGGCGCGATGCCCATGTCCGACGCGGGCGTCCTCGACTGCGCGGACACCTACGCCCGCGGGGTCCCGCACGACCGGCTCGAACGGCTCCGTGCGAGGACGCCGGTGGTCTGGCTGGACGGGCGCACGGCGGGACGGCCGGGCGCCTGGGCCGTGCTGCGCCATGCCGACGTCCAGCATGCGCTCGCGCACCCGGAGCTGTTCTCCCCGGAGGTGGACGGCGTCCTGCACGGCCCATCGAGCGGGGAGGGCGCACTGCCGGAAGACCCCGCTCCAAGTCCGGCGGACGCAGCGTTGATCGACATGGATCCTCCCGTGCAGGCCATGCTCGCCCGGATCCCGCCCCGTGAGCCGGTCGACTTCGTCGGCCAGGTCGCGTGCGACCTCCCGCAGACGCTGCGGAACACCCTCGCAGGCGGCCTGTACGCGCTCCTGCGCCATCCCGCGGAGTACATCCGGCTCCGCGAGGAGCAACAGGACGAGTGGCTCATGGACAGCGCCGTCGAGGAGATGCTGCGGTGGTGGACGCCGGTGCTCCACGTCTGGCGCACCGTGCAGCGCGGCACGGTCGTCGGCGGTGTGCCGCTGCTGGCCGGTGAGCACGTCACGCTGTGGCTCGTCTCCGCGAACCACGACGACGAGGTGTTCCCCGACCCGGGGCAGTTCGTCCCCGGCCGGTTCCTGCACGGCGCCCCGGCCCACCTCTGCTTCGGGTTCGGGCACCGCACGTGTCTGGGGGCGCGGCTGGCCCGCGTGCACCTGCGGGCCCTGCTCGTCGCGCTGCTCGAACGCCCGGGCCTGCCGCGGCTCGCGGGCGAGCCCGTGATGCTGCGGTCGAGCGCCCGGCACGGTTTCGCGCACCTGCCCATCCGCTGGACGGCCTGACGGCCTCCGCCCGCCCCCTCCGGTGCTGAACTTCCGCCGTCCCCCGTTCGTAGAAGGTGCGTGGGACTCACGAGCTGGGGGACGCTCAGCCTGCTGACCCTGCTCACCCTCGGCTGCATGGTCGCGACCGTGTGGGCGTGGCCGCGCGCGTCGTTCTCCGGCCCGCGGGCCGCCGGGGTCCGTGTGCTGATGCTCGCCGGCTGCCAGTTCGCCGTCCTGCTGACGCTGGTCGCCGCCCTGAACGCCTACTACCTCTTCTACGGCTCCTGGACGGACCTGCTGAGCGCCGCCGGCGGAGGGGCCGCACAGGCGCAGCATCGTCCGGCCGGGGGGAACGCGGCGGCCGCGACGAGGGTCGTCCGGACGGTGCAGGCGGGGCTCGACCCGGGGCCGCGCGCCGAGCACGTCCCGGCGAAGGACGGCCAGGTCGAGCGCCTCGACATCCGCGGGGTCCGGACGGGCCTGTCGTCCGAGGCGTACGTGTACCTGCCGCCGCAGTACTTCCAGCCCGCCTATGCCGCCCGCCGCCTCCCGGTCGTGATCTTCCTGGCCGGGTATCCGGCGGCGGACCGGCTGGTCTGGATCCACCAGGGGCACGTCCCCGCGGACGTCGCGCGGGCGCAGGCGGCCGGCCGGATCCAGCCGATGATCTACGTGATGATGCGGCCGACCGTGGTGAACGGCTGGGACACCGAGTGCGCCGACGTGCCGGGCGGCCCCCAGGTCGAGACGTTCTTCGCGCAGGACGTCCCGGAGGCGGTCTCCGAGGCGTACCGGGTGCCGCGGGACCGCGGCGGCTGGGGCCTCGCCGGATACTCGACCGGCGGGTTCTGCGCGGCGAAGCTCGCGATGCTCCACTCCGACCGGTTCTCCGCCGCCGTCAGCATGGCCGGGCACTTCGACTCGCTGCTCGACCCGACGACCCGCGACCTGTACGGCGGGAGCCGGGACCTGCGGTTGGGCGGCAACCTGATCTGGCGGCTGCGGCACTATCCGGCGCCGCCGGTGTCGATCCTGGTGGCCTCGGCGGACACCGGGGAGAAGACCTTCCCGTCGGCGCGGCGGTTCATGCGGGCCGCTCGTCCGCCCCTCGTGGTGGACAAGGTGCTGCTGCGGTCCGGCGGCCACAACTTCAAGACGTTCCGCAAGTACATCCCGCCGTCCATCCGATGGCTGAGCGAGCGGCTGCGGGGCGAGTGACGTGGAACCGGTCAGCGCGGCGCTCATCGGGCCGGTGTGCCTGCTGGCCCTCGGCGGCGTGGTCGCGGCCGTCGTGCTGTGGCGGCGCCTCGCGGGCCCGGGCGCCCGGGCCGTGCTGGCACGCTCGGGGCTCCTGCTGGCCACGCAGGTCGCGCTCACCGCGTCGATCGTGCTGCTGGCCAACCGGTACTTCGTGTTCTACGCGACGTGGAACGACCTGCTCGGCAACGACCCGGCGAACGTGCACGTCCAGCACGTCCAGCCGCAGCGCGCGGCCGGCGGCCTCGTGGACCGCACCATCACCGGCCTCGGCCCGGAGCGGGCCGGGCGTGACCGGGACCCGGCCGAGGACGGGCGCGTCGACCACCTGAAGATCCACGGCATCCGCAGCGGGCTGGAGTCCGACGCGGACGTCTACGTCCCGCCGCAGTACTTCCAGCACGCCTACGCCGGCACGCACCTCCCCGTGGTGCTCCTCCTCGGAGACGGCGAGCCGGCGGGGTGGCTCCGCGACGCCCGCGTGCCCGAGGCGGCCCGCGGCGTGCGGCCCATGCTCTACGTGATGGCGCGGGTCCAGGGCCCCGCCGGGTGCATGGACGTGCCCGGGCGACGTCCCGCGCTCGGCGAGACCTATCTCACGCAGGACCTCCCCGCGGCCCTGGCGTCGTTGTACCGGGTGCCGCAGGCGCGGACGGGGTGGGGCGTGGCCGGGTTCGGCGGCGGCGGGCAGTGCGCCGCCCGGCTCGCGATGCTGCGCTCCGACCGGTTCTCCGCCGCCGCGAGCCTGAACGGGCGGTTCGACGCGCCCGGCGGTGATCTCTACGGCGGCAGCGCCCGCTACCGGCTCGGCAACGATCTGCTGTGGCGGCTCCAGCACCTCCCGCCGCCCCCGGTCTCGGTCCTGGCCGCGGCCGGGGGGAGCGGCCCGCACGCCCGGCAGGCGGAGCGGTTCGCGGCCCTGGCCAAGCCGCCGATGCGGGCCGGGACGTCTTTCGTGGACGGCCCGGCCGCGACGCTCGCGGCGTGGCGCGGCCACATCCCGGGCGTTCTGGCGTGGTTCGGAGACCGGCTCCGGGTACCTCCCGGGGAGTAGGAACGCCCACTCCTCCGGGCCGACGTGAAGCCGGAAACCGATGACCTACCGTGCAGGCATGAGCACTTCAGCGCCGCACGGCCCAGGTCACGGCGGAGGGGCGCCCCCGCACGTCCTGGTCCGGCCGCACTGGCCGCGGCCCGCCGCGTGGCCGGTATGGGTCGTCCCGCTGCTGCTCGCCATCGTCCAGGTCATGGGCTCGCTGGGCGCGCAGCGGGACCGCCCGTCCGACGGGGCCGAAGGCCCGCCCTGGGGGCACGGCGACGGCACCACCATCGGCCACACCGATCTGGACGTGCTCGGCTTCGCCCTTCTCCTGGGCGGACCGGCCCTCCTCCTGCTGCGACGCCGGTATCCGGTGTTCACGGTGAGCGCCATAGCGGCCGTGACGGCCCTGTACTTCCTGCGTGCCTACACCTACGGTCCGGCGCCCCTCGCCCTGCTCGTCGCGATGATGGCCGCGGTCGTCGCCGGGCACCGGCTGGTGGTCTGGGCCGGGACGGGCCTCGGCCTCGCGGCGTTCTTCACGCTGACCGCGCTGATCGGCGTCCCGGCCGCCGAACGGGGCCAGGACGGCCTGTTCCCGGTGGAGGAGCCGACCCTCGACTGGTCGAGCATCGCCGTCGGCTGGGCGCTGGTCGTGCTCGTCACCGCCGAGCTGATCCGGATGCGGGCGCAACGGGCCGCCGAGACCGCCCGCACCCGCGCCGAGGAGGAACGCCGCCAGGCGAGCGAGGAGCGGCTGCGGATGGCCCGCGAGCTGCACGACGTCCTCGCGCACAACATCTCGATGATCAACGTGCAGGCGGGCGTGGCGCTGCATCTGATGGACGAGAACCCCGAGCAGGCCCGTACCGCGCTCGCCGCGATCAAGGAGGCCAGCAAGGAGGCGCTCACCGAGATGCGCGGCGTGATCGGCGCGCTGCGGGCGCAGGGCGAGACCGCGCCCCGCGCCCCCACCGCGGGGCTGGACCGGCTGGACGACCTGCTCGCCCGCGCGCGGTCCGCCGGGCTGCGGGTCGAGGCCGAGACCACCGGGGACCGGCGGCCGCTGCACGCGGGCACCGACCTCGCCGCGTTCCGGATCGTCCAGGAGTCGCTGACCAACGTGACCCGTCACGCCGGTCCCGGCCCGGTGACGGCGTGGGTCCGGATCGCCTACGGTGAGCACGAGATCGTGGTGGAGGTCGAGGACGACGGCCGGGGCGTGTCCCCGCTGGACGACCGTCCGGGCGGCAGCGGGATCCGCGGCATGCGGGAGCGGGCCGCCGCGCTCGGCGGCGCGTTCGACGCCGGTCCGCGGCCCGGCGGCGGGTTCCGGGTGCGGGCGCGGCTGCCGCTGGACGAGGCGCCGGACACCGCGGCCGACGAGACGGCCACGCCCGGAAGGGGTGCGCAGTGATCAAGGTGATGCTGGCCGACGACCAGGTGCTGGTGCGGGCCGGGTTCCGGGCACTGCTGGACGCGCAGTCCGACATCGAGGTCGTCGGCGAGGCGAGCGACGGCGAGGAGGCGGTGGCACAGGCCCGCCGGCTGCGTCCCGACGTCATCCTGATGGACATCCGGATGCCGGGCCTGGACGGCCTGGAGGCGACCCGGCGGATCGCGTCCGACGAGCGCCTCGACGGCGCGAAGATCGTGATTCTCACCACGTTCGAGCTGGACGAGTACGTGTTCGAGGCGCTGCGCGGCGGCGCGAGCGGGTTCCTGGTCAAGGACACCGAGCCGGTGGAGCTGATCCACGCCGTCCGGGCCGTCGCGGACGGGGACGCGCTGCTGTCGCCGAGCGTGACCCGGCGGCTGATCGCCGAGTTCGCCGCGCGGGCCAAGGAACCGGCGCCCTCGCCCCGCCTGAACGCGCTCACCGAGCGGGAACGGGAGGTCATGGCGCTCGTCGGGGAGGGCCTCTCGAACGAGGAGATCGCCGCCCGCCTGGTGGTGAGCCCTGCCACCGCGAAGACGCACGTCAGCCGCACGATGGTCAAGCTCGGCGCGCGGGACCGGGCCCAGCTGGTGGTGTTCGCATACGAGTCGGGACTGGTCAAACCGGGCTGGCTGCCCTAGAAATCTACACTGCGGCCATTCGCTGTCGCCGCACGCAGGTACATGACAGGGTGGACGGCGCAGACCGTCTCCGACGCGAGGGAGTCCGGTGCCGAACGAGACGAGGATTCTGGCGGTCGACGACCGCGAGGAGAACCTCACGGCCCTCGCGGCCGTGCTCGACGCCCTGCCCGTCCAGGTCGTGCCCGTCACCTCCGGCCAGGCCGCCCTGAAAGAACTGCTGAACGACGAGTTCGCGCTGATCCTCCTGGACGTCGTGATGCCGGAGATGGACGGCTTCGAGACCGCGGAGCACATCAAGTCCCGGCCGCGCACCCGCGACGTCCCGATCATCTTCCTCACCGCGGGCGGCGACGCCGGTGAGCAGGCGTACCGCGGATACGCGGCCGGTGCCGTCGACTACCTCACCAAGCCGTTCGACCCGTGGCTGCTGCGCGCGAAGGTGTCGGTCTTCGTGGAGCTGCACCGGCGCAACCTGCGGCTCAAGCAGCAGGCACGGCTGCTGCGCGAGACGCTCGACGCGGACGGGAGCGAGGGCGAGGACGCCACGTCGGGCTGCGACCGGCTCCTGTCGGCCCTCGACGGCCGGCTCGCCCGGGTCGAGGAGGACGTCGCCCGGCTGCGGTCCGGCGAGCCCGCCGACCGGCTGGAGGCCCATCTCGCCGATCTGCGGACGGCACTGGACGCCCTGTCCGCCGGCGGCTGACCCCGTCGCCACCCCCGCGGCTACGGGCTTTCCCGGCCGTCAGTGACTACTTATCGTAGTCGGTTTCGGCGTGCTCCCGGCTCCGTCCGGGTCGGCCCGTTTCTGGATCTTGCAGGCCAGCCGTGTCGGATTCTTTACCTTTCAGAACGCTTGGGGGGTTTGTCGCAAGTAAGTACTTGGGGGTAACTTGCACTCTGCGTCACGTCAGTGACCCGCGTCACCGAGGTCCTTCCCGGACCACGACCCCCCGGAGTGAGCCCATGACCCCCTCGTCCGACGCCGCCCTCGGGCGCGTCCGCTGGAAGCGGTTCGCCGCCGTCGCCGCCCCCGCCGCGATCGGCGCCGGCGCCCTGGTCTTCATGACCGCGCAGGGCTCGATCGCCTCCTCGTTCGCCGTCTCCGGCAGCAGCTTCAAGGTGAGCGCCGACTCGCTCAGCGGGCAGGGCTTCGTCCAGTACGGCGGGATCGACGCGGGCAAGAACGGCGACAAGCACCCCGTGCAGATCTCCGGCATCAGGTCCGCGCAGATCCGCAACATGTGCCAGTCGGTGAAGGTCGGCCCGTTCACGCTGCGGCTGACCGCCGGCACCGGCGCCGACCCCGTCGAGGCCCGCGACCTGGTCCTGGACGTGGAGCAGCTGAACGCCGACGCCCAGTTCTCGAACATCGAGATCGGCCGGGACGCGAGCACCCTGGACAAGGGCCCGTCCGGCTCGCAGGGCGCGGCAGGCATGTTCGGGCAGCAGGCGTCCCGCATCGAGCTGAAGAACGTCAGGCAGGTCGCGTGGGCGACCACCGCGGGGACCTTCAAGCTGAGCGACCTCAGCATGAAGCTCGGCGGCGAGTGCTTCTGAGGCCATGACCTTCCACCCCGCGCACCCCGGCCCTCCCGCCCCGCGCACGCCGCGCGGATTCCGCCGCTGGCGGCGGACACGCCCCTTCTGGGGAGGCGTGTTCGCCGTCCTCGGCGGCGCCGAGCTGATCGCGATCCCGCTGGCCCCGATGCCGCTCGTCGTCCACCAGGGCATGGCCGGGGTGGCGAGCTGGCTGATCGGCGCGCTGCTCGTCACCGCGGGCGCGCTGATGTGGTTCCAGCCCGCCCACCGCAGCTTCTACGGCATCCTCGCCGTGCTGCTGTCGCTCGCGTCGTTCCTCACGTCCAACTTCGGCGGGTTCCTCGCCGGGCTGCTGCTGGGCGTGCTCGGCGGCGCGCTCGGCTTCGCCTGGTCCCCCGCGCCCGACCGGCCCCGCACCGAGCCCCCGCCACGGGGCCGCCGCGGCACGCACTCCGCGTCCCGTGGCGGACGCCTGACGGCTCTCGCGATCCCCGCCGTCCTGGGGTTCCACCTGATCAGCCCGTCCCCGTCCCCCTCGCCCTCAGCCTCGGCGACGCCGTCCCCGCAACCGAGTGCCGACGCGACGTCCACCCCCACACCCACGCCCACACCCACGGCCACCTCTGCGCCCACGCCCACCTCCACGCCGACGCCCACGCCTGCCAAGGAGGCGGGCACCGGGCCGCGCACCTACACCGACTCCAGCACTCTGCGCGCCAGTTCGTTGACGATGTCGGGGCTCAGCTATGGCGGGGTCGCGTCGCTGCCATCGGCGGGCGGGACGGTGAAGGCGCTGAAGTTCACGATGTCCAAGGCCGTCCTGAAGGACGTGGACCAGACGGCCGTGCACGGCGGGACCACCACGCGCACCCGGACCGGCGACCTCGCGCTGAGCGGCGACGTCGTCATGTACACGACGAAGCTGTCGTCCAAGCTCCTGGGGATCCCGACGACGTTCACCCCGGAGGCACCGCCGCCGCTGACGCTGCCCTACATGGTCATGACGGACGTGGTGTCCGAGCAGCCCGCCGTCACCGCGGACGGCGCGCAGATCACCGGCCTCGCCGTCACGAGCGCCTGATCCTGGTCGAGGGCGGCCGAGCGCAGCTTGCCGCGCAGGATGAACGCGCCCAGCAGCACCGCCGCCACGACGAGGATCACCGCGATCGTGACGATCAGCAGGGTCTTGCGGCGCTCCCCGCCGCCGGGACGGTCGTGCGCGGACGGCGGCGGAGGCTGCTGCCAGTTCGTGTACTGCTGCGGCTGCTCCCACGGCGGGGGCGTCTGCGGCGGAAGGCCCGGATGCGGCCCCTGCGCGGGAAGCTGGGACGGGGGCGGGGTCCACTCCGTCTCCAGCAGCGTCCGCACCTCCTGGTCGTGCCCGGACCGCGGCGGAGGCGGGTAGTGCGAGCTCTTCTGCTCCTGGAAGCGGCCGGTATCGCGGCGCGTGACCGGATCGAGATCGCCCGGGTCGCGGCGGGTCACCGGATCGAGGTCGCCTGGATCGCGGCGGGTCCGCTGGTCGAGGTCGTCCGGGTCCAGGACGGTCTCGGACGCGCTTTCCGGCAGGTAGCGGGCGGACGGCTCGTCCGTCACCGTCTCGTTCGCCCGCGGCGGCGCCGGCAGGGGCATGGTCGCGACCCGGGTGAGCAGCGGCTGCGCCTGCACCGCCGTCATCCGGCGCGCGGGCTCGCGTACCAGCAGGCCGTCCAGCACCTGGGCGAGCGGACCGGCGTTCCGGGCCGGCGGGACGGGCTCGGTCAGCGCGGCCTGCAGCGACGACATCGCGTCCGACCGCTCGTAAGGGGACCGGCCCTCCACGGCCGCGTAGAGCGTCGCGCCGAGCGACCAGAGATCGGACGCCGGCACGGCGCGCTCGCCCTGCACCCGCTCGGGCGGGATGTAGGCGGGCGACCCCATGACCAGGCCCGTCTGCGTGAGCGTCGAGTCGCCCTCCATCTGCGCGATGCCGAAGTCGGTGAGGACGACCCGCCCCGCGTCGGTGATCAGCACGTTGCTGGGCTTGACGTCGCGGTGCAGGATGCCCTTCTGGTGGGCGTGCTGGAGGGCGCCGAGCATCTGCACCCCGATGTCGGCGACCCGGCGGTGCTCCATCGTGCCCTGCTCGATGATGTCCTGAAGAGACGGCGCGAGCACCAGCTCCATCACGATCCAGGGCCGGTCCGACTCCTGGACCACGTCGTGGACGGTCACCACCCCGGAGTGGTTCAGCCGCGCCGACGCCCGCGCCTCCCGGAACGTCCGCTCGTACAGGACGCCGCGCTCGGCCTCGCTCAGCCCCGGCGGGAACACGACCTCCTTGACCGCCACCTCGCGGCCGAGCATGACGTCGAAGGCGCGCCACACGGTGCCCATGCCGCCTCGGCCGACCACCGAGTCGAGGCGGTATCGGTTACCGAGCAGACGTGCCTGTGCCATTTCTAGACGGACTCCCCACTGGTCATCCCACCCCGGAGGGACGGAACGTGTCGAGCACATTCTTCACGAGTGTCTCGTGCTCGTTCCACTGGGACGCGGGTACCGCCACCACGACGGCGTACGGCTGACCATTGATGATCACGCCCCGGTCGCGGGCGCGCGTTACGCCGGACCTGGACCAGGTGAACTCGATGTCGGCCGCGGGCTGCCCGGCGACGGTGGTGCGGGTGATCTCTCCGATCCGCTGGAAGTTCTGCAGCTTCCCGTCCGCGATGGCCTCCTGCTCCCAGGTGACCCAGTGCTCGTACGGGTCGCCGGACCAGACCGTCCGGTCGACCTGAACGTACGCGCTGGACGCGGGGTCGGTCCAGACGACGCTGTTGCCCTGCACGGAGCGCCGCCACCCGCGCGGGACCCCGATCGTGTAGCCGGGGCCCGCGGCCGGGGTGAGCCCGGCCGGCAGGGGTGTCGCGTTCGAACTCGGCGAAGAGGTGGGCGAGGAGGCCGGCGTACCCGATGTCGCGGGCGTGACCGGAGCGGACGTCCGCCCGCCGGCCACCGGTGACCCCGACTTGCCCGTCCCGCCGCCGGCCGAGCCGTCCGGCCAGAAGACGAACGCGGCGGCGGCGAGGACGGCGGCCGCCACGACGACACCGGCGAGGATCGGCACCGCCGGGGACTTCTTCCGCGGCGTCGCGGGCGCCGTGTACCCGGGCGTCCACTGCTGCGGGCCCGGCGGGTACTGCGTCGGCATGTCCGGGACCGGGACGGGCACGGGGACGGGCTGCTCCGGCAGGAGGGCGGTCCGCGGTCCGCCGCCGCCGTCCCCCGCCGTCGCCTCGTTCGCCGTGGCCGGCACGGGGGCCAGGCCCGCGGCGTGGCCGGCGGCCACCGCCTTGAGCGCCTCCTCCGCCCGGTCCCCGCTCATCCGCCGGACCGGGTCGCGTTCCAGCAGGCCGGTGAGGACGGGCGCGAGCGGCCCCGCGTTCTTCGGCGGCGGGACGTCCTGCGTCATCACGGCCGCGAGCACGGCCATCGCGTCGCTGCGGTGGTGCGGCGCCTTCCCCTCGGTCGCCGCGTACAGGGTGGCGCCGAGCGCCCACAGGTCGGACGCCGGGATCGCCGGGTCGCCGTTCACCCGCTCCGGCGACATGTACGCGGGCGACCCCATGAGCAGCCCGGTGCCGGTCAGCGTCGCGTCGCCCGCCATCTGCGCGATGCCGAAGTCGGTGAGGACGGTGCGGTCGTCCGCGGCGACCAGCACGTTCGCGGGCTTGACGTCGCGGTGCAGGATGCCGATCGCGTGCGCCGCCCGCAGCGCGCCCGCGATCTGCCCGCCGATCGCCGCGACGCGGGCGGGCGGCAGCGGCCCGTCCTCCTCCACGATCTCCTGGAGAGAACGGGCCCGCACCAGCTCCATGACGATCCATGGCCGGTCGTCCTCGTCCACGACGTCGTGTACGGTCACGACGCCCGGATGGTTCAGCCGCGCCGAGGCGCGCGCCTCGCGGAGCGTCCGGCGGTGCCGGTTCTCCCGCTCGTCGTCGCTCAGCCCGGCGGGCAGGACGACCTCCTTGACCGCGACCTCCCGGTCGAGGGTCTCGTCGCGGGCGCGCCAGACGGTGCCCATACCGCCGCGTCCGACGACCGATGCGAGCCGGTACCGACCGGCGAGCAGCCGCCCTTCCATCAGGCGTCCGCGGGCTTGAAGAACCGGTAGACCGGCTGGAGGTCGGAGAACACCTTGTCCCAGTCGTCGTCGGGGGCACGCAGCAGGATCGCGTAGCCGTGCCCGTTCGTCACGAAACCGCGGTTGAGGATGTGCACCCGGCCGCCGTCGCCGTCGTAGGTGAACTCCCAGTCCGCGGACTTGTCGCCGTTCCCGGTGTCGGGCACCGGCGGCTGGTCGCCGGTCGGCTCGATCTTGATCTTCCGGTAGCCGGGAAAGCCGGAGCCGCCCCGTTCCTGCCGCCGCCAGTCCGCGATCGCGCTCTCGCCGGGTTCGTCGGTCTGGTCGATCTGGAGGTAGGTCTTGCGGCCCGGCGCGTAGTAGAAGTCGCCGCCGTTCTTGCGTTCGGGCCCGCTCCAGCCCGCGGGGACCGGCACCGAGTAGCCGCTGTCGTCCTTGTGCGTCGTGAACCCGGCGGGCAGGCCCGTGCTCGGCTTCCCGGACGTGGCGGGCGCGGACGGGCTCTTCCCGGCGGTCGACGGGGTCGTCGCGCCCTGCTTGCGGGCGTCCCGCCCGTTCCCGTCCCCGCCGTTCGCCAGCGCGATGCCCGCGACCACCAGGATGATGATCAGCACGACGGCCGCGACGATCAGCACGTTCCGGTTGGACGCGAGCGCGGGACGTCCAGCGGGCTGGTGGGTCGTCGGCGGGAAGTGGGTGGCCGGCCCGGTCTCGGGCGGGCCGGCGCTCGCCAGCGTGGCCTGCGCGGCGGGCTCGGTGCGCGGGCCGGACCGCCACGACCTGACCCGGTCGGGGTCGGGCGCGGTCTCGGCGGGGTTCGCGGTCTCCGGCCGGCCCGGCGGGGCCATCGGGAGGTCGAAGCTGGTCAGCTGGTCCGGCCGTGCGCCGGCGTCCGCCGGGGCCGGCGCGTCGCCGGACGGCTCCGGTGCGGTCGACTGCGGGCCGGGCAGTTCTTCCAGCGGGAACTCGACGGCCATCGTGCGCTGGGTGTCGATGGTCTCCTGCCGGACGATGTCGTCCAGCAGCGCGCCGGCCTCGATCGCGTCCATCCGCTGGTCGGGGCCCTTGCGCAGCAGCCCCTCGATGACCGGGACGAGCCGGCCGCCCTTCTCCGGCGGGTCGGGCTCGTCGGAGATCACCGCGACCAGCGCGGCCATCGGCTCGGGACGCTCGAACGGCGACTTGCCGTGCAGCATCGCGTACAGCGTGACGCCGAGCGACCACAGGTCGGAGGCGGGGCCGGCGACGCGGCCGCGGGCCCGCTCCGGCGCGATGTAGGCGGGCGAGCCCATGACCAGCCCGGTCTGGGTGAGGGTGGCGTCGCCGGAGGCGGTGGCGATGCCGAAGTCGGTGAGCACGGCGCGCTCACCCGTCCGGCCGGTTCCGGTGATCAGCACGTTGCTGGGCTTGACGTCGCGGTGCAGCACCCCGGCACCGTGCGCGGCGTGCAGCGCGGCGAGCATCTGCCGGCCGATCTCCGCGGCGCGGCGCGGCTCCAGCGGCCCATCCTGCTTGATCACCTGGTCCAGGGAGCGCGCCTTGATCAGCTCCATGATGATCCAGGGCCGGTCGTCCTCCTCGACGACGTCGTAGACGGTGACGACGCCGGGGTGACCGAGCCGGGCCGCGGTACGGGCCTCACGGAACGTGCGCTTATGGTGTACGGCGCGTTCCTCATCGGTGAGACCATGCGGGAGGATGACCTCCTTCACCGCAACGTCACGACCGAGGACCTCATCGTGCGCCTGCCAGACCGTACCCATGCCGCCACGCCCGACCTGGGTCACCAGGCGGTAGCGGCGGGCGAGCAACCGCCCGCCGGTGGGTTCATTTGGCATATCCGCGACCATATCGACTTTTGCTGACAATCTTGGACCAAGCTTGCAAGCCACATCCCCCTACCCGTACGACGCCCGGCACCGCCTGGAGGTTCGCCTCCGGACGGGCCCGGCGGGCACGTCCGGACGGAAGCGCGAACGACGTGACACCCGGTAGAAAGGGGACCATGACGGAGCAGGGCCCTAAGGGCGGCCTGCGGGGCGAGTGGGGCCGGCTGATCCAGGCCGCGCCGACGATCTTCTTCTGGTACACCCGTCTCTCCGGGATCCTGTCGCTGCTCGCGTGGGTCTCCTATGGTCTCATCCTTGAGATAGCCGATATCTGGGCGCTGCGCTGGATCGGATACCTCGGCTGGTTCCCCAGCGTCCCCATCGGCATGCTGTGGATCCTGCTGTCGATGGGCGTCCGGCGGCGCAAGAAGGCAGCATGGCGGATCCTCGTGCTGATCTTCTGCCTGCCGACCGCGCTGGGCGTCACCGCCGTCCTGACGACGCTGTTCAACCCGGACAAGCCGACCCCCGTCGGCCTGATCGTCACCGCCGGCGTGTACCTCGCCGTGCTCGGCCTGCTGATCGCCGCGCGCGGCCAGTTCACCACGCTGCCGGACCGGGCCAACCGGCGGCTCGCCACCCTCGTCTTCACCAGCCTCCTGGTCGTGACCTGCGGAATCGGGACGTTCCTCGTCACCTTCACCGACCGCAACGCCAGCGGCGACTTCTGGACGCACCCGCTCTACGCGATCTCCCAGACCGTCCTCGGGCCGCGCGTCACCGGCAAGCCGATCAACGTGTCCGTGCCGTTCTGGGTGGACGCGATCCTGTGGGTCCTCGGCACCGGGCTGCTGATCGCCACGTTCTGGGCGCTGTTCAAACCGGGGCGGCGCGACCCCGTCCTCAGCCCCGCCGAGGAGCTGTCGGCCCGCGCGCTGCTCGCCGAGTACGGCGACCAGGACTCCCTCGGCTACTTCGCGCTGCGCCGCGACAAGGACGTCATCGTCGCCCCGAACGGTAAGGCGGCCATCGCCTACCGGGTCGAGGGTTCGGTCTCCCTGGCCAGCGGCGACCCGCTCGGCGATCCCGAATCCTGGGACCAGGCGATCGAGGCGTGGCTGGGCGAGTGCCGCGCGCACGCCTGGATCCCCGGCGCCGTCAGCCTCGGCGAGCGCGCCGCCCACATCTACAAGCGGCACGGGTTCGACGCCCTCGAACTCGGCGACGAGGCCATCGTCGACCTCACCGACTTCAACCTGGACGGACGGGAGATGCGGCAGGTCCGGCAGGCCGTCCGGCGGGTCGAGCGGGCCGGGTACACCGTCCGGATCCGGCGGCACTCGCAGATCCCCGGCTGGGAGATGGCCAAGCTGATCCGCAGCGCCGACGCGTGGCGCGGCGAGGAGACCGAACGCGGCTTCTCCATGGCGCTCGGCCGCCTCGGCGACCCCACCGACGGGCGCTGCGTCATGGTCGAGGCGTTCGACGCGCACGGGGAGCTGCGCGGCCTGCTCAGCTTCGTGCCGTGGGGCCGGACCGGCCTGTCGCTGGACCTGATGCGCCGCGACCGGCTCGCCGAGAACGGCCTCAACGAGTACATGGTCGCCAAGCTCGCCGAGAAGGCCGCCGCCGTCGGCGCGCAGCAGCTGTCGCTGAACTTCGCGATGCTGCGCTCGGCGTTCGAGCGCGGCTCCCAGATCGGCGCGGGGCCGGTCGCGCGGCTCTACTACCGGTTCCTGTCGTTCGCGTCGAAGTTCTGGCAGCTGGAGTCGCTGTACCTGTCCAACGCCAAGTACCTCCCGGACTGGCGTCCCCGCTTCATCTGCTACCAGCAGGGGCGGCACCTCGTCCGGCTGGGACTCGCCTACGCCCGCGCCGAGGGGTTCCTGCCGAGCTTCAACCGCCCCAAGCTGGACCGGGCCGCCGCCATGGTGCCGTCCACCGACCTCGTCGACAAGATCAAGGAGATCGAGGAGGCCGCGGACGCGCGGCGCGCCCCGCAACGCCGGCTGTCGGAGCAGGAGCGGGTCCGGCACGCCAAGCTCGACCAGATCCGCACCGCCGGGATGGAGCCGTACGCGCTCGGCTGCGAGCGCACCGACTTCGCCGCCGGCATCCGCGCGCGGCATCCGGATCTCGCGCCCGACGCGCACACCGGCGACCGGGTGGCGGTCGCGGGACGGGTCGTGCTGGCCCGCGAGCACGGCCGGCTGATCTTCGTCACGCTGCGGGACGAGACCGCGGACCTGCAGGTCATGCTGACCGCGGACGCGCTGGGCGAGGAGTCGCTGCACCAGTGGAAGACGCTGATCGACCTCGGTGACCAGGTCGGCGTGGAGGGCGAGGTCGTCACCTCCCGTCGCGGGGAGCTGTCGGTGCTGGCCTCCTCGTGGAAGCTCGCCGCCAAGTGCCTGCGGCCGCTGCCGAACAAGCGGTCCGGGCTGTCGGACCCGGAGTCCCGCGTCCGGCAGCGGTACGTCGACTTCATCGTCAACGACGAGTCGCGGCGGATGCTGCGGATGCGCGGCGACGCCGTCGCCGCCGTCCGGGACGGCCTGCGCTCCCGCGGCTACCTGGAAGTCGAGACCCCGATGCTGCAGCCCGTGCACGGCGGCGCCACCGCCCGCCCGTTCACGACCCGCATCAACGCCTACAACATGCAGCTCTACCTGCGGATCGCGCCCGAGCTCTACCTGAAGCGCCTCCTCGTCGGCGGCGTCGGCCGCGTCTTCGAGCTGAACCGCAACTTCCGCAACGAGGGCGTCTCGCAGAAGCACAACCCCGAGTTCACGATGCTGGAGGCGTACGAGCCCTACGGCGACTACGACACGATGGCCGAGCTGACCCGCTCCCTCGTCGTGGACGCCTCCCTGGCCGCGCTCGGCACCACGCTGATCGTCCGGGACGGCGTCGAGTACGACCTCGCCGAGCCGTGGCAGGAGATCACCGTCTACGAGTCCGTCTCCAAGGCGCTCGGCGAGGAGCTCACCCCGGACACCGCGCTGCCGCGGGTCCAGGCGATCGCGGAGCGGCTGGGGTTGAACTTCGACCCGCAGTGGGGGCAGGGGAAGATCGTCCAGGAGCTGTTCGAGGCGCTCGTGGAGGAGCACCTGAAGGCGCCGACGTTCGTCCGCGACTACCCGGCGGAGACGTCCCCGCTGACCCGCCCGCACCGGGCCGACCCGCGCCTCGCCGAGAAGTGGGATCTCATCGTCTTCGGCCTCGAACTCGGCACCGCCTACTCCGAGCTGATCGACCCCATCCTGCAGCGCAGGCGGCTGACCGAGCAGTCGTTGCGGGCCGCGGGCGGCGACCCGGAGGCCATGGAGCTGGACGAGGACTTCCTGCGCGCCCTGGAGTACGCGATGCCGCCGGCCGGGGGCATGGGCATGGGCATCGACCGGCTGCTGATCACGCTGACCGGCCGCAGCATCCGCGAGACGATCCCGTTCCCGCTGGTGCGCCCGGGTTCCTAAAGGCTCCGCGGAACGGGGCGATATCCCTGCTCGGCGAGCCATTCACGCGCGGCTCCCCGCCGGGCGTCCTCGCTCTCCGGCAGGACGCCCGGCGGAATCGGCAGGCCGTTTCCCTCGATCTCCGGAAGAACGTCGCCGCGCTCCAGATCGAGGACGTGGAATCCGTCGTCCATGGCCGCGGCGACCGCGCCCAAATCGACGGGGAGCGATGCCAGCCCGGTCGGCGCGTTCACCCCCAGGGCGGCGCCCAGTTCCGCGGCCAATTCCGCGTCGCCCGGAAGACGGCGCCGATTCAGTTCCTCCAGGCATTCGCAGGCGAGATTCCGGACGTCGCGCCCTTGGGCGAGGGCCGCCGCGAGCACGTCCCCGGCGTACTGGAGAACGGGAGGCAGCGGGAGTCCCCGGAGCACCCCGGCATCTCCGAGACCCCGATGCGCGGCGGCCCGCAACCGCGCCAGGTCCTGCTCACCCCAAGCCCTCACGCAGACATTTGTACCGACATCCTCCGACAACGGCGGCGGATTCAACGAGACCGCTTGTCCTCCACGTGGACGACCGCGAGTTCGTGACCGTCCTGATCGCGCTTTGACCGGCCGAGAAGGCCCACGGCCAGATCGTTCGCCGCGTCCTCGACCTCGTCCGGGGCGACGTACGTGAGGATGTCGTTGTGGTGCCCGTAGACGGCCCACCCCGGCGCCGCGTCCAGATCGATCGTCCCGAAATCACCGGCCGGCGTGCCCCCGTGAACCGGCCCGTACTCGCGCAGCAGTTCCACCGCCTGCGCGCTCAGGTCGTCCTCGGGCTCCATCAAAATGACGCAGGTCCCGTTCGCGAATAGCACCCACGACTTCTCGTCGCCCTGAATGACGTCCCGCCAAACCTGAACCAGTTCCTCGGTCACCATGGGCGAGATTCTGCCGGTCTCCACCGACATCCGCTAACCGGTATCCGCCTCACGGCCCGAACGTGCTGGACTATGCCGGTGCACAAAAGGCTTCCGCGTCCCCACGCTCACGATGCCGGACCGGAACGCGATGGCCCTGGACGCCGCGGCCCGACGACCACGCGGATCGTGGCGGTGGTGGTCGCGGTGGCCTGCGCGATCGCCGGAGGTGCGGGGCTGGCGACGGCCGACAGGGGGATCGAGCGGCGGGCCACGGTGGTGGACGGGGTCCCGGTAGAGACGGTGCGGCCGGTTGGTGCGGGCGGCGGCCTGCCCGGTGTGGTGGTCGTGCATGGGCTTGCCGCGAGCAGGCAGCTCATGCGCGGTTTCGCGGACACGCTGGCGCGGCGCGGGTATGCGGTGGCGCTGGTCGATCTCGCGGGGCACGGGGCCAGCACGCGGCGGCTCCCCGGCGCCGGGGAGGGGTCCGCCGCCGATGCGCGGCTCGACCGTGACCTGGACGTCGCCGTCCGGCATCTGCGGGCCATGCCGTGGGTGGACGGAGGGCGCCTCGGCCTCGTCGGTCATTCGCTCGGGGCGGCCGCGGTCATCCGATACGCGACGGCGCATCCGCTGGTGGGGGCGACCGTCGCGATCTCGCAGGGGCAGATGGGCGTGCCTGCATCCGGGCCCCGGGATCTTCTGCTGATCGCCGGCGGCCTGGAGTTCGCCGGATACCGGGACGGCGCCGTCGGCGCGCTGCGCGACGCCTATCCGCAGGGGCGGCCCGGTGTGACGTACGGCGACCCTCGTGCGGGGACCGCCCGGCGGGCCGTGATCGTCGGCGGTGCCGAACATGTCGGCGTGCTCTTCAGCCCGCGCACCCACCGGGAGGCGGGCGCCTGGTTCGACGCGGCGTTCGGGCGCCACTCGGCGCCCGACGCTGGCGTGCGCGCCGTCCAGCGGGCCGGGTCGGCGATGCTGCTGTACCTGGCGGCCATGCTGAGCTTCGCCGCGATCGCCTCGGCGCTTCTGGGCCGCCCCTCGGGCGACCGCCCGGCCCGCCGCCTCTCATCGAAGCGCGCGGCGGCCGCCGCCACGGCCGCCGTGGTGGTGGCGGTGCCGGCGATGGGGATCCTGAGGCTGCCGCTGGCGGTGTCCGGTCCGCTCGCCGGGTTCTTCGGCGTCATCGGCGTGGTGACCCTTGCCTTCGCGAGGGGGCCCGGCTCGCCAGGTGGACGTCCGGCGCGACGGACGATCGTGGGCGCCGCGATTCTGGGCGTGCTGACCGTGGCGTCGTTCGCCGTGCCCGCGCAATTGGGCTGGGCGCATGCCGTACCGGTGGGCCCGCGGGCCTGGGTGCTCGTCCTGATCGCGCTCTGCACCGCGCTGTACTGCTTTGGTGTCGAGGCCATGTGCGCGGGGCATGGGCGTCTCGTCGCGATGGGGATTCACGCCTGGACGGCGATGGGCGTCCTCGCCGGCCTCTGCCTGGCCGTGCTCCTCGGGGTGGTCTCGTCGTTCGTGCTGCTGGTGTCGCCGCTGATCGCCGGTCTGCTGGTGTGGCAGGGCGTCCAGGCGGCGGCGCTCCGCGCGATCCAGGCTCCGGCATGGGTGACCGCCGTCGTCGGCGGCGTGCTCCTCGCCTGGCCGATCGCGATCACCATGCCGATCACCTGAGGGAAGATCACCCCGACCAGGGCGCGATGCGGAGGTCGTGGTCGGCATCGGGGGCGGCGAAGTCCAGGAGGAGGGCCGCCTCCTCCCGGACCGGCTGCTCGTCCGGGAGAGGCGCGAACAGTTCGATGGTCAGGGCGGCGTGGCCTGCTTTCCTGTCGTGCTTGAGCGTCCAAAGGCCGTGGACCCGGCCGTCGACCAGGAGGGCCGGGTGGGTGAGGGAGCCCACGCACACGGCCTTGCGCTGCTCGTCCGTCATCATGCGGCTGCGGTCGGCGTAGGCGAGGATCAGATTGTCGAAGGCCGGGAGGAAGCGGACGGGGGCGGGAACATCCGCGTCCGGCAGGGGCATGCCGGGCAGGTCGAAGAGTTCCGCCCCGTCTTCGTCCCTGTACGTCTGGAGGGACGGGCGAAGGTCGTCGAAGGCGGCTTCCATGCGCCGCATTCCGGACCACATCTGGAAGTCCTTGACGGAGGCCGGGCCGAATGCGGCCAGGTAGCGGCGGATCAAGTGTTCCGGCGTCTCCTTGCGAAGCGGCCGGCCGATCCATTCGTCCGCCAGGGCGAACGGGGTCGCGCCACCGGTGTTCCAGGTGCCGCTGGGCGGCGGGTGGACGACGGAGAGCAGCGCCTGGGACGACCAGCCGAGAGCCTGCAGGTCACGGCCGGGCCATCGCTCGGCCAGCGCGCGGGCCAGCTGAGGGCGGGTGAGGATGCGGCCGGCCAGGAGCCTCCGGGCCTCGGCGGCGAGTTCGTCCAGGTCCCAGTCCTTGGTGACGCCGCCGAACGCCGCCCGCCGGCCCCGCAGGAGGCTCTCCTGGACGAGGGGACGCACCCACAGGTAGTCGGCGGCCGCTGCCATGTGCTGCGTTCCGCGGAGGATCGAGCCGCGCACGGCCGACCGGTCGTAGAGGAGATCGGTGAGATCCTCGCGCCGGAACCCGTCCAGCCGCGTCCAGAGCCCGATGTAGGGCATGTTGGTCTCCTGCGCCTGTACCGCGACGAGCCGCTCGACCGCCTCCAGAGCGGACATCCCAGAGCGTTTCAGGAGGAGCTGCCGTTCGAGGGCCGCCCGGTTGAGCGTCCGGCGATCGAGCATCTGTGTCATGACCCCGCCTCAGGAAGAACGAACCGTCGACTTCGACAATATCAGAACGGAATGCTCTATTCCATAAGAACCGCCGCCAAAGGAGCGGAAGCGGGCCCACACGATCAGCCGGTGCCCTCCCGGTACGCCTCCACCGCGTAGCGCAGGCGGGCGCCGACGAGGAGCGCCTCGTCCTCCGGGCAGCCGAGGAGCCGGGTGACGAGCTCGACGATCTGCTCGTCGGTGAGATCCGGCTCGAGCTCGGCGATGTGCCCGACGATCTCGACCAGTTCGGGACGCTTGTAACCGGCGATCGACCGCCCACGCCTCACCAGCCCATGCCCACCCGACGGCTCGGCCGCACCAGACCGAGGCGAAGACCCGACCGCCCCAGGCCGGGACGGCGGCCCGGCGGCCTGGGGCCGGGACGGCGACCCAGCCGCCTCGGGCCGAGGCGAAGGCCCCGCCGCGTCGGGCCGGGACGGCGGCCCGGCCTTCTCGGCTCGGGGCGGCGGCGGCCCAGCAGTCTGGGGGCGGGGTGGCGACCCAGCCGCCTCGGGCCTGGGCGGTGGCCCGGCCGCCTCGGGTCGAGACGGCGACCCGGTCTTCTCGGCTCGGGGCGATGGCCCGACCGTCTCGGCCCGGGACGGCGGCCCAGCAGTCTGGGGGCGGGGTGGCGACCCAGCCGCCTCGGGCCGAGACGGTGGCCTGGCCGTCTCGGAGCGAGGCGAAGGCCCGACCGCCTCGGGCTGGGACTGCGACCCAGGCGCCTCGGCTCGGGGCGATGGCCGGACCGTCTCGGGCCGAGACGGCAGCCCCGCCGTCTCAGGCCGGGACGGCGGCCCAGCCGCCTCGGGGTGGGGCGGTGGCTCGGGTGTCTCGGGTGGGGGTGGTGGCTTCGGTAGTGGGCCGGGCTTGCCCCATAGGGCGGGAATGTCCGGTCGGGGTGCGGGCGGGCCGGGCTCGGTCTCAGGTCCGCGTGCGTTCGGGCCTGCGTCCAGCCGGCGAGGCGGAAGGCTCGGAGCGCCACCCGGGGAACGCGGAGTCCCCGGCCCCGGCTCCCGTGGCTCCCGCCGTGGGGCGTCCAGCCGTCGAGGCGGCAGGCTCGCGCCCTGGCCGGGTCCCCGCGAGCCCTGCGCGGGCGCGCCGGGCCGCGGCGCCGGGGGCGAGGGCGCCTCCAGGTCCCGCTGCGTCAGGTCGGGCCGCTCGGACGGCCCGCTCGCACCCCTGGGAGCGCTGGGCGTGCCGTCACGGGGTTGCGCGGGACGCGGCGGGACGCGCAGGTCCTGCGCCGTCACGTCCGGCCGCTCGGGCGGAGTCCGCGGACGCTCCAGAGCACGCGGGTCCGGGACCCTCCCCGGCCCGGCTTCGCGAGGGCCGCCGGGGCGCGATTCGGACGCCGGCACGCCCGGGCGCACCGGCGGGGCGGCCGGACGCTCGGGAGGACGCGGGTCCCGGCCGGTCTGCGGTGCTCCCTCGCGAGGTGCGGCGGACGGGCGCACGCTCGGACGCGTCGGCGGGACACCGGGGCGTCCGGACGGGGGCGGTGGCGCCGGGGGCGTGATCGGCATGTCCCGCTGGGTCGCGTCGGGCCGCTCGGACAGTGCTCTCGGCCGTGCGGGCGGGGCGCCCGGACGCTCGGGGGCGCGCGGGGCCCGGTCCGCCTCGGGTGCCGGGGGGCCGGGACGTGGCGGCGCGGCGGGCGGCTCCCGGGGCGCCTCGTCCGGACGATCAGGTGAGGGGGCGGTGGTGAGCGCGGTGAAAAGGGAGCTCGTGGAGGTCACCGCTTCGTGGAGGTGGGCGGGGAGGAGGGTGGTCGGGGGCGGCCCCTCCGGGGGTTGCAGGGCGGGACCCGCCGGCCCCACGAGGATGACGCGCGGTGCGTGCCAGAGCACGTAGAGGGCTTCGGCGCCGGCTTCGTGCTCGCCGTCGACGATGACGACGTCGAAGCCTTCGGGGACGGGCGGGAGGACGTCCGGGATGCGCCACAGGGGCAGGATCCAGGCGGGGACGACGTCGGGGGCCGAGGGCGCGCGGGCGGCGGCGGACGTCCAGGCCCGGGCGGCGGTCAGGTCGGCACGGGCCTTGTGGAGGTCGTCCTCGGCCGCGGCGAGGGCGGTGCGGAGGCGTTCCTCCGCGTCGGCGGGGGCGGGGGGCGCGGCGCGGCGGCGGGCCCAGGCCCAGGCGTCGTCCCAGCGGCGGGTGCGGGCGTGCCAGACCTCGTCGCCGTCGGTGGCGATCATGAGGTTGGCGAGGTCGGGGTGGACGGCGCGGACGCGGGCGAGCAGCTCCGCGCAGCGGTTCTGCCGGGAGCGCTCGTGCCGGGCCTCGGCCAGGGCGCCGAGTGCGCGGCCGTAGGCGGCGGCGTCGCGGGCGTCGATGGCGGCGAGGGCGTCGCGGATCTCGGGGGGATCGTCGTCGTCCACGGGGCCGATCGAGTCGCGGAGGGCGTCCAGGTCGGCGGTGGCGCGGTTGACGCCGAGCCCTTCGAGGGCGTTGCGGAGGGCGGCGGCGTAGTCGTGCCACTGGATCGGATGCACGAGCGGAATCCGGAAACCGGAGCGTTCGAGGAGCCGCCGCGTCGAGTCCAGTGCGGTCATCGCGTCCCGGACGCGGGCGAGGCGGGCGTGCGCGCGTACGAAACGGGCGACGCGGTCGCCGGGCGGCAGGTCGGCGGGGAAGGAGATGCCGGCGGCCTCCCACACGTACTGCAGCTCCCGGCAGGTGATCCGCACCATGAGGTCGGTGTGGACGAGGTCGAGCAGCTCGGGCGTGGCCGGCGCCGCGCCGTCCACCGTCACCGTGGCGAGGAGCGGCTCCGCCTGGCGCTGGGCGGAGGAGCGCAGCGGCCCGCGTTTGAGGGCGCCGCCGTCGGCCAGGTACGTGCGGAGGTCCTGGGCGGCGGCCGCCAGGCCGCGCAGGTCCGCGTCGGCGGGCAGCTCGATGTGGTGTCCGCCCAGCTCGGCCAGGGCGCGCTCGGCCCATTGGGCGCGGGACGTCATCTCCACGACCCGGGCCCAGATGAGCGGGCGCCGTTCGGCGAGCGCGTCGCCGAGGGCGCGTACGGCGAGGTCGGAGGCGTTCCAGCCGCCCGGGTGGCCGTCGAGGCCGAGGTCGCGGAACGCGGCGCCGACGGCGGAGGCGTCCCCGTCGAGACGGGCGAGGAGGGTGACGTCGCTGTCGCGGAGGCGCTGGGAGAGGTCGGTCTTGGAGCGTTCGGCGCGCTCGGCTGCGGCCGTCTCCGCGTCGATCAGCGTGCGGACGTAGGCGGCGCTCGGCAGGGCGCCCGGGTCGATGTCCCGCTGCGCGGTGCGGGCCTTGCGCTCGGCGGTCTCCTCCGCGAGGAGGACCACCAGCTCCGCGGCCTCGGACCGGGTGATGGGCGGGCCGGCCGGCATGTCCGGCCGGACGGGCATCCACGAGAGCTGGGGGTCCTCGCCGCCCGGGTCCGGCGGGGGCTCGTCCGGTTCGCCGCGGCGGAGGCGCTCGGTGATCTCGGCGACCCGCCGGGCGGCGGCCTCCTCCCGGTCGGCGAGCGGGCCGAGGTCGGGGGCGGGGCCCCCGCCGCGGACGCCGTCCGCCACCCGGGCCGCCGTGGCCGGGTCGGTGGCGGTGAGGGCGGCGAGGCCGGGCGGCAGCGCCGCGCGCAGCTCGGCGGAGGCGGCCGGGCCGGACGTCGCGACGAGCACGCGGTGCCCGCGGGCGAGCAGCCCGGCGAGCAGGTCCGGGACGGTCTCCGGCGCGCGCTCCGGCACGTGCATGACCTGCGGTCTCCTGGTCCCCGAGACGAACCGCCCGAGGCCGTCCGGGACGCCGCGCGGCAGCAGGCCGAGCAGCCTGGCGTGGTGGTCGGCGACGGCCTCGCGGCCCTGCGGGCGGACGACGAGCGCGGGCGCGAGCCGGATCCGCGGGACGGGCGAGGCGCCGTCGGCGTCCGGCGTCCAGTCCTCGCGGTAGTCGGCCGGGCTCGTGAGCGCGACCTGGCACCATTTGCGCAGGACGTCCCCGACCGACGCGTTGAGCCCGAATCCCTGCCCGGCCTGCACCGCGTCCGAGACCCGGCCGGCGGGCCGGAAGCCGGGATGCCCGGCCAGCAGCTCCCGGTCGCGCAGGCTCGTGTGGCCCGTGAGGACGACGTCGATGCGTTCCGTCCGCTCGTCCAGCACGATCCGGACGGGCGTGCTCAGCAGATGGTCGTGGACGGCCGGACGCCACGACAGCAGGCCCGTCGCCAGCACCACCTCCGCGCCGGACAGGTCGCGGAGGATCCGGTACCAGTTGCGGAGGGCGAGCCAGCCGTCGAACTCGTCCAGCACGACCGGCGGGGTCAGCGGGATGACCGGGACGCTGAACAGGACGTCGCCGGGCCCGGCGTCCCGCTCCACGTAGACGTCGCCGGGCAGTTCCGCCAGCCAGTGGACGTGGTCGTGCTCGGCGAGGTCGCGGGACGGGCGCCGCCGGGCCCGCGCGAGGTCGCGCAGGTATCCGAGCAGCCGCGCGGCGTGCTCGGCCTCGCGCGCGGCGGCTTCGTCCACGGCCCGGCCGGGCCGGCCGGGACCCGGGGCCTCGTCGGGCACCGCGGCTCCTCCCCTTCCCACGGGAATGGTGGTGCCCCGATCTAACACCCCCCGGGCGGGCCCGGTCGAGCGCAATCGTTGATCTTGGCTAGTGGGCGCCCGCCATGTACCGGTCCTCGGCCGGCATCATCACCCAGAGGACCAGGTAGACGACGAACTGCGGCCCGGGCAGCAGGCACGACAGCAGGAACAGCAGCCGGACGGTCCACGGGGTCATGCCGAACCGGCGTGCGAGGCCGGCGCAGACACCCGCGATGATCCGGTCGCGGCGCGGACGGTAGAGGCCGTTCATGGGTTCTTCTCTCCCCGATTCGTCGAGCGGTGAACACGGCCGCGGTTCTCACGGCCACGTTCTTCACGCTACGAACCGGACAGCGCACCTCACATCAGCCGTCCGACCTGTTCTCGCCCCATACTCCGGACTTAGGGGACGTCCCTTAGGGGGCGTTGTACTCGGCGACGAGCTTCGGCAGGCCGGCCAGGTCGTCCAGGACGAACAGGCAGTCGCGGAGCGCGTCGCCGTCCTCCTGGATGTGCCCCCAAGGGCCGCGTCTCAGGAACGCCGCCTGCATCCCGAACGCCAGCGCCGGCCGGACGTCGTTGTCGATGCGGTCGCCCACGTACAGGACGCGGTCGGGGAGGACGTCGGCGAGCTGGGCGCAGCGCTCGAAGAACTCGTGGGACGGCTTGCCGACCCCCCACACGTCCGAGATGCCGACGACGTCCGCGTCCAGGCCGAGCGCCGCCATCTGCTCGGCCGCCTGGACCGGCTGGTTGCCCGCGATCCCGACGAAGAGCCCCTGGTCGCGCAGGCCGGACAGGCACGCCCGGGCGTCCGGGTACAGGTCCTCCGGCCCGAACCCGTTGGGGACGCCCGCCTCGGCGCGTCTGCGCTCCTCCTCCGCCAGGTCGAACCCGGACCGGAAGTACTCGAAGAGGTCGATGTGGGTGCCGCCGGTCGCGAGCAGCGCGCCGAGCTTGGTGAGGAACGTGTGCCTCGGCACGCCCAGCCAGTCGGCCCATCGCCCGTAGATCTCGCCCTCGTTGATGAGCGTCTCGCCGATGTCGAAGAAGACGGCCTGGATCCTGCGGGGGGTCAGGTTCACGCGGCGGCCAGGTCTACGGAGGTGCCGGGGACGAGGCGGCGGAATTCCTTGCCCAGTTCGTTGCCGGCCCTCGTGACGGCGGTCTCCATGACCGTGAGGCCGATGTCGTTCAGGAGGCCGTCGTGGATGACGAAGGCCCGCTCCGGCGCGACCGCGCGCGTGTAGGCGAACAGCTCGGTGATCTTCATCCAGGGCGCGTTGCCGGGCAGGCACAGTGTCGGGACGGGCTCGGCGGGGACGGTCAGCGCGTCTCCGGGGTGGAAGACCTCCCCGTCGATCAGGAACCCGGTGTTCGGAATGGGCGGGACGTCCGGGTGCAGGAGCTCGTGGTCCTCGCCGTAGACGTGGACGTCGAAGCCCGCGATCGTGATCGCGTCCTCGTGGCCGACCTGGTGGACGCGGCCGCCGAGGTCGGCGAGGTTCTCCGCGACGACGCGGGACGTCCACACCTCCAGGTCGGGACGGGCGGCCATCGCGGCGCGGAGCGCGTCGGCGTCGAAGTGGTCGAAGTGCTCGTGGGTGATCAGGACGGCGTCGGCGCCGGCGAGGGCGCCGGACGCGTCGCTGAACGCGCCGGGGTCGATGACGATCGTGCGGTCGTCCTTGCTGATCTGCACGCAGGCGTGCCCGAGCTTGGTGAGACGCATCAGGCGATTTTTCCACGCCGGGCGTCCGGTCCCATTGACCGGCCCCGGGGCCGTTGATAGAACACGTTCTAATTTGGGCGCGACCCTGCGCAAGGAGGCGGCGATGCCCGTTCCCGACCAACGCGACCCCGAGATCACCAGGCGGCGCCTCACCCGGTGGCTGGACCGGCATCTTCCCGGAGTCCGCATCCCGCACGTGGAGACCCCCCAGACCAGCGGATTCTCCAACGAGACCCTCATGTTCGAGGCCGAGTGGGCCGAGGGCGGCACGGCGCGGAAGGAGCGGCTCGTCGCGCGGGTCGCCCCGGAGAAGTACCAGATCTTCCCGGAGCCGCGGTTCGCGGAGCAGTACCGGCTGATGCGCGTCCTGGACGAGCGCAGCGGCATCCCGGTGCCGCCGATCCGCTGGTACGAGCCGTCCCCGGACGTGCTGGGCGCCGCCTTCTTCGTGATGGGACGCGTCGACGGCCGGGTCCCGACCGACATGCCGCCGTACCACACCGGCGGCTGGGTGACGGAGGTCGCGCCGGCGGAACGCGCGGCGATGTGGTGGTCCACCCTGGAGATCATGGCGAGCCTGCACCGGCTGGACGTCCGGGGGCTCGGCCTCGGCTTCCTCGACCAGCCGGAGTGGGGCGCGCCCGGCCTCGGCCAGCGGCTCGGCTACTACGAGAGCTATCTGCCGTGGGCCTACAAAGGCCCGCAGGAGACGGCGCTGAAGGCCCTGGAGTGGCTGAAGGCGAACCGTCCGGACGAGCCGGACGACCCCGTCGCGCTGTGGGGCGACGCCCGCATCGGCAACGTGATCTTCCAGGCGGGCGTCCCGGCGGGCGTCCTGGACTGGGAGACCGCGGTGCTCGGCGCCCCCGAGGAGGACCTCGCCTGGTTCATGTTCCTCGACCGGCACCACTCCGAGGGCGTCGGCGCGGCCCGGCTGCCCGGCTTCCCGTCCTACGCGGAGACGATCGCCCGCTACGAGGAGCTGCTCGGACGCCCGATGCGGCACATGGCCTACTACGAGATCCTGTCCGGCTTCAAGTTCTCGGTGATCATGGCCCGGATCGGGCAGGCGATGATCGACTTCGGCTGGATCGACGAGTCCGACGGCTTTCCGTACGACAACAACTGCACGCAGCTGCTCGCCCGCATCCTGGAGGGGGACCGGTGACGCTCTCGCCGCTCGACGACTACCCGATCCACCAGGCGCCGGAGGTGATGCGGCACGTCACGACGTCCGACCGCAACTTCTACGACCGGTACTACTTCAACGTCCACCCCTGCTCGGACGAGCTGATGATGATCATCGGGATCGGGCAGTACCCCAACCTGGGGGTGATGGACGCCTTCGCGGTCGTCCGGCGCGGGCCGGTGCACAAGGTGGTCAGGGCGTCCCGCGAACTGGGCAACGACCGCATGGACACCACGGTCGGCCCGTTCCGCGTGGAGGTCATCGAGGGACTGAAGCGGCTCCGGGTCGTCCTGGACGAGACAGAGCACGGCCTGTCGTTCGACCTCACCTGGGAAGGGGCGATCCCCGCCACGCTGGAGCCCCCGCACTTCCTGCGCTGGCAGGAACGCGTCGTCTTCGACTCACGACGCCTCGCGCAGACGGGCCGCTGGGCGGGGACCATCACGGTCGACAGCGAGACCATCGAGGTCACCCCCGACCACTGGTGGGGCTCGCGAGACCGCTCCTGGGGTATCCGTCCCGTAGGCGAGCCAGAGCCGCCGGGCATCCAGCTGAAGAACGCGGGCACGTTCTACTGGCTGTACGCGCCGATGCAGTTCGAGGACCACTCGATCCTCTGCATCGTGCAGGAGGATGAGAAGGGACGCCGCGTCCTGGAAGAGGCCACCCGCGTCTGGCCCGATCGTGAGGCCGAGTACCTGGGACGTCCCGAATACCGCCCGGAGTACGCGGAGGGCACCCGTGACGTGGTCACGGCGACCCTCCGGTTCGCGCCGCCCGGCGGGGAGCCGTTCGAGATCAGGGCGACGCCGATCCTGCCCGTCCACCTGATGGTCGGCACCGGGTACGGGCTGGAGCCCGGCTGGAAGCACGGCATGTACCAGGGGCCCGACCTGAAGGTCGAGGGCGTCTCCTACGACACCCGCGAACCGGGCGACGCCGCGCTCATGTGGGGCATGGTCGACGCCGTCGGCCGGTACGAGTACCTCGACGGCGCGCAGCCCACCGGCGGCGTCACCGGGCACGGCCTCTTCGAGTACTGGGCGCTGGGGCCGCACCCGTCCTTCTCCGAGTGATCGATCTGCCAGACTGGCGACCGTGACGACCCCGCCTTCGCCCGACCCCCCGGACGCGGGGCGGCCGTCCCGGAAGGAACTGGACCGGCAGGTGCGCGACCGTTACGGAACCTGGCGCGACCAGCCGCGCGGCCTGGCCTGCGCGGTGATCGGCGCCTTCATGATCCTCACCACGGCGGCGTTCGTGTTCGCCGTGGTCGCCGTCGTCATGGCGATGCGCTGAGAGGACACGAGACCGGAGCGGCGGCCCGGGCGGACGTGCCCCGGTCTCGTCCTCCGCACGTCAGGTAGGGGTGCCCCCGCCCCCCTCGGCGATGGTGAAGGCCACGTCGCCCTGCGGGTCGACCTGGGCGTCAAGGGTCTTGTCGTCCAGGAGCTCGGCGACCGAGGGCTCCAGGTACACCTTGGCGCCCTCCTCCTCGACGACCTGGTCTCCGGCCTCGGGCGCGGGGGCGACCGAGAGCCGCAGGGCGTCCGAGCCGTCGAGGCCGGACTCGATGCGGATACCGGTGTCGGGCGGAAGCTCCGGATTCGCGGTCACAGTACGAATGACCTGAACGGCACCGCTGGTCAGCGTGAGCACGATCAGCTCCTCACGTTTCTTTCGTTCTCGGATCGGATCTGCCCCACCCTCCCCGATCCCCATGGCGGTAAACATGGCCGGGAACATCGATCCGTGATCGGCCGGTCTCAGTCCGCGCTCGGCGCCAGGGCCCGCACCGCGTCCGGCAGGGACAGGTTCCCGCCGGGGACGATCGCGAGGACGGGCGTGGTGAGCCCGTTGTCGGCGTACTCGCGGACACGGGCCCGGCACGCCTCGGGCGACCCGTGGACGATCAGGTCGTCCACGACCTCGTCCGGGATGACCTCCAGGGCCTTCTTGCGGTCGCCGGCCGCCCACGCCTCGTTCATCGGGCGGAGCGCCTCGCCGCGCCCGAGCCACTCGTGGAACGCCCGGTAGACGGGGACCGTCATGTACGCGGCGATCATCCAGCGGCCGATGGCGCGGGCCTCCTCGGCGTTCTCCGTCGGGCAGACGAACAGCCGCGCGATCAGCTCGGGGTCGTCGCCCAGCTCGCCGCGGACCGTCCGGACGTCCTTCGGCGCCAGCCAGTTGGTGATCGCGCCGTCGGCCTCGCGGGCGGCGAGCCGCAGCATGCCGGGACGCAGCGCCGCGAGGACGATCGGCGGCGGCGCCGCGGGCGCGTCGTCCAGCTTGAAGCCCTTCACGGCGAAGGTGTCGTACTCCTCCTTCACCTTCTCCCCCGCGAGCACCCTGCGGAGGAAGCGCAGCGTGTCGCGGGTGCGCTTGTACGGCTCCTCGAACGGGATGCCGTTCCACCGCTGCACGATCGTGTCGGACGAGGTGCCGATGCCGAGCACGAACCGTCCGGGCGCGAGACCGGCGAGGGTGGCGGCCTGCTGGGCCAGCAGCGCGGGGCCGCGCGTGTAGACCGGCACGATCGCCGGGCCGAGCCGGAGTTCGGGGTCCCACTGCGAGGCGAGCGCCAGCGGCGTGAACGCGTCGGCGCCGTTCGTCTCGGCCGACCAGGCGTCGGTGTATCCGAGCCCGGACAGTCCGGACACGATCTCGCGGTGCTCGGCCAGCGGGAGCCCGGTCAGCGGAATGGTCAGTCCCCAGCGTGACATTCGGTTCTCCTTGTTCCTGGCGATCAGGCGATCGATGGGCGGACGGTGGCGCCGCCGTCCACGACGAGGGTCTGCCCGGTCATCCAGGACGAGGCGTCGCCCGCGAGGAACACCGCGGCGTTGGCGATGTCCTCCGGCTCGCCGATCCGGCCGAGCGGCATGAACTTGCTGATCTCGGCCTCGTTGTTCTCCCACAGGGCGCGGGCGAGATGCGTCTTGACCAGGCCGGGCGCGATGCAGTTCACCCGGACCTTCGGCGCCAGCTCCATCGCGAACTGCCGGCTGAGGTGGATCACGGCCGCCTTGGTGGCGTTGTAGTAGCCGATGCCGTGCTCGGTGACCATGCCGCCGACCGACGCGATGTTGATGATCGCGCCGCCGCGCTCGGCGAGCGACGCCCGCAGCGCGAGCTGCGTCCACTGGACGATCGCGAACTGGTTGACCTGGACGGTCTTCGCCGCGGCGGCGGGCTCGATGTCGGCCATCGGGCCGAAGTAGGGGTTCGTCCCGGCGTTGTTGACGAGGACGTCGAGGCCGCCGAACTCGGCGACGGCCGCGTCCACGCACGCGGCGGCCTGCTCGGCGTCGCCCACGTGCGCGGCCTTGGCGAGCACGCCCACGTCCGGGTACGCCGCGCCGATCTCCTTGGCGACCTCGTCCAGCGCCTCCTGCTTGCGGGAGGAGAGGACGACGTTGGCGCCCTCGGCGGCGAACGCGGTCGCGATCGCCTTCCCGATCCCCCGGGACGCCCCGGTGACCAGGGCCGTCCTTCCCTGAAGTCCAGTCCGCATCCGCGCGCTCCCTACCTGTTCGCACCCTGTGGGCGGCATGGGCAGAATCCGACTCGGTTCACTGTACCGAAGTGACTGACGAGTCAGTTAGCTGGCCCCGGACGCCTTCGTCCCGGTCACCGGACGGCCCATCTTTCTAACGATCGTTTGATTGGTACGCTGCGCCGGTACGACACCGGGCGGGAGAACAGGGAGGGCCGCGTGACAGCCACCAAGGAGCGTCGTCCGGCGATCGAGGGCTGGTTCGCCACCGAGGGCGGGGACGTCCGCCTGCTGGGTACCCGCTGCACCGCCTGCGGAACGCCGTACTTCCCGCGCAACGAACTGGCGTGCCGCAACCCCGGCTGCACCGGTCCGAAGGACGGCTCGGAACTGGAGCCGTACGCCCTCTCCGGTCGCGGGCGCATCTGGTCCTACGCCGACTCCCGCTACAAGCCGCCGCCCCCGTACGTCTCCCCCGACCCGTTCGTCCCCTACGCCGTCGCGGCCGTCGAACTCGACGCCGAACGGATGGTCGTCCTAGGCCAGGTCGCCCCCGGCCACACCGTCGACGACCTCGCCGTCGGCATGGAGGTCGAGCTGACCGAGGGCGTCCTCTACGAGGACGACGAAGCCGAGTACACCGTATGGATGTGGAGGCCCGTGAAATGACGCGCGACATTGCCGTGCTGGGCGCGGGGATGCATCCGTGGGGCAAGTGGGGGCGCAACTTCGTCGAGTACGGGCTGGCGGCGGCGCGGGCCGCGCTCGCCGACGCGGGCCTCACGTGGCCGGACGTCCAGTACGTGGCCGGCGCGGACACCATCCGCAACGGGTATCCGGGGTTCATCGCGGGCGCCACGTTCGCGCAGGCGCTCGGCTGGTCGGGTGCGCGGGTGTCCAGTTGCTACGCGGCGTGCGCGTCCGGGGCACAGGCCATCAACACGGCGCGCGCGCAGATCCTCGCCGGCCTGTGCGACGTCGCCCTGGTGGTGGGCGCCGATGCCGCGCCCAAGGGCTTCTTCAAGCCCGTCGGCGGAGACCGCCCGGACGACCCCGACTGGCTGCGGTTCCGCCTCCTCGGCGCGACCAACCCGATCTACTTCGCCCTCTACGCGCGCCGGCGGATGGCCATGTACGGCGCGACGCTGGACGACTTCGCCGCCGTCAAGGTGAAGAACGCCCGGCACGGGCTGTCGAACCCGAACGCCCGGTACCGCAAGGAGGTGACCGTGGAGGACGTGCGCGAGTCCGCCGTGGTCGCCGACCCGTTGCGGCTCCTCGACATCTGCGCCACCAGCGACGGCGGCGCCGCGCTCGTCCTGACGTCCATGGAGTTCGCGCGGCGGCACGGGGTCACCGATCCCGTTCGCATCCCGGCGCTGTCGACGGTGACGCCGACGTTCCCGAAGACCGTCCTGGACCTGCCCGACTTCGCGACGGACTCGGCGATGACGGCGCCCGAGCCCGAGCGGCCGTTCCGGTCGGCCATCGCGCACGCCGCCTACGAGGAGGCCGGCATCGGCCCCGGGGACCTGTCGCTCGCCGAGGTCTACGACCTGTCCACGGCCCTTGAGCTGGACTGGTACGAGGACATCGGGCTGTGCGAGAGGGGCACCGCGGAGGAACTGCTCCGGTCCGGCGCCACCACGCTCGGCGGCCGTGTCCCGGTCAACCCGAGCGGCGGGCTCGCGTCCTTCGGCGAGGCGATCCCGGCGCAGGCGATCGCGCAGGTGTGCGAGCTGACCTGGCAGCTGCGCGGGCAGGCCGAGGGCCGCCAGGTCGCGGACGCGCGGGCCGGCATCGCGGTGAACCAGGGCCTCTTCGGCCACGGCTCCGCGGTCATCGCCGTCCGGTGACCCGCCGCAGGGCGGTCACGCGACGGTGAACCCGTCGCACGCCAGGTAGTAGGCGTCGCCGTTCGGGTGGACGTGCAGCCAGATGACCGTCCAGTCGCCCTTCATGAGCGGGTACGTGCCCTTGTCGGCGCCCTGCCACTGGAACTCGGACGGATAGTGGATCTGCAGCCACGCGCTGTTCCCGGGGTACAGGTGCGGCTTGCTCGCCACCTCCCCGGTGACGCTGTTCCCCTGCTGCTCGATCGGAGGACGGACCTGAACGGCCACGTAGTACTTCGACGGATTCGTGTACTTGAAGCGCAGGCCGAAGTCGACGGTCTGCTTGGTGTACGGCTCGCGCGGCAGTGACGTCTGGATGTCGCTGGCGACCTTGAAGTCCTCGGGACGGACGGCGGGCTGGCACGCGGAGTTCGCCTTGGACCACCGGAGGTTCGCGAAGTCGTCGGTCGGCTGCTTCACCAGGATCTGGTCCGGCGGAGCGCCGCCGGTTCCGCCGCCGGCGCCGTTCCGGGGTTGCTGCGCGCCCGGGGACGAGCCCGCCGGGTCGCCGGTCGCGCCGGCGCTCCGCGCGCCCTTCCCGGCCAGAGGGGTGTCCGGCTTCTCGTCGGCGCCGTTGTCGAGGGCGAACCGGGCGACGAGGGCACCACCGAGGATGACGGCGGCCACCGCCGCGCCCGCCGCGATGACGGCGGCCCGCGACCGCCCGCGCGTCCGGCCCGGCACCGTCCTGGTGCGGTCCGGCGGGACGAGCCCCGACGCGACCGCGTCCGGGAGGCTGACGGGCGCCGGCCGCGGAACGCCGACGAGCCGGCGGTAGGCGGGATCGGCGGCGAGCGGAGCCTGCGCCGCGGTCATCTGGAGCAGCCGCTCCAGCGGCACCCTGGTCTGCGGCTCCTTCGCGGCGCAGAGCCGGACGAGTTCGGCGACGCGCGGGTCGGCCCCGTCCAGGTCCATCTCGCCGCCGAGGGTCCGGTGGATGACCGCCTCGATGCGGCCGCCGCCGAACGGCGGACGTCCCGTGGCGGCGTAGGCGATCGTGCCCGCGAGCGAGAACACGTCCGACGCGGGCAGCGGCTGCTGCTCGCGGACGACCTCGGGCGCGACGAAGCCGGGGGTGCCGTTCCACGCCCCGGTCTGGGTGATCTGCGTCTGGTCCTCGCCGCGCGCGATGCCGAAGTCGATCAGCTTGGGCCCGTCCGGTGCGAGGATCACGTTGCCCGGCTTGAGGTCGCGGTGCTGGACGCCGTGCCGGTGGATCTCCAGCAGCCCCTGGGCCAGCTCGGCGAGCAGCCGCAGGCAGGTGTCCGGGGGCAGCGGCCCGTACTCGGCGACGGCCTGCCGCAGCGTCGGGCCGGGCACGTACTCGGTGGCCAGCCAGTGCGGCGGCGTGTCCAGGCCGGCGCCGACCATCGCCGCGGCGAACCGGCTGCGCACCCGCTCGACGGTCGCCACCTCGCGGCGGAACCGCGCGAGCGCCTGCGGCCCCTCGAAGTCGTCCCGGATCACCTTGACGGCGATATGCCGTCCGCCACCGGTCAGCCCCAGATAGACCTGCCCCATGCCGCCGGCGCCGAGGCGGGCCAGCAGCGGGTAGCCGCCGACCTCGGCGGGGTCCTCCGGACGGAGTGGTTCCACGATTCACCGGCCCCTCGTCATCACGTTCCGCGGAGGAATGATCTCATTCCGCGAGGGCCTCCGGGACCGGCGCCGGCCGGGCCGGCAGGACGTCTACCAGGGACAATGTGACCCAAATCACCATGCTGACCCTGTGTGACCTGGGGTGGAGCGGTCACGTGTCTGATGTCACCCTCTCGGCGGGTATGCGAACTTCCTGAGACTCCGGGGGCGGCCGCCGCGGCCGGGGGGACCGCCGCGGCCGTTCCCGGACCCGCCCGATCGGCTCCGGGGCGTCGGGGGCGCCCCGGAGCCGACAGCCCCCATTCCGCGCCGCCGCCCCGGCCACGAGCCGGGCGTTCGTTCACCCGACTTCACTCCCGCATGGGCGGAAGACGCTCGCTTCACGGCAATCCTCACCTGGCGCCGATGGCATCGCCAGGCGATAGCCGACTCCGTATAGTGAACATAAAGTTACAGATAGTTGTTCATCGTGGTTTAGTTCGACAAATCCCCCGTGCTTGGCAAGGAGGCGAGAGCGATGTCCCTTGCGGTCGGCGACGTGGCCCGGATGCTGATCGTGCTGGCGGTCTTCCTGCTGGCCGCGCACCTGGGGGCGGCCTTGTTCCTCCGGCTGCGCCAGCCACCGGTGATCGGCGAAATCGCCGGAGGAGTGCTCCTGGGTCCGAGTGCGCTGGCTCTGGTCGCCCCGGGGGCCGCCGGCTGGCTGGCCCGGTCCGGGACGCCCACGGCGCACCTGCTGGGCGCGGTCTACCATCTGGGCACGATCCTGATGGTGTTCCTGGCCGGGCTGGAGATGCGGCCGGGCGGTCAGGGAGCCGAGCGCAAGACCGTTCTGTTCACCAGCGCCACCGGCCTGGTGATTCCCTTCGCCGGAGGCTTGGCCATCGCACAGGTGGCCGACCTCGATGCGCTGGCCGGCCCGCACGGCTCGGGCGCCGCGATCTCCCTGGTGCTGGGGCTGGCGATCGCGGTGACCAGCATCCCGGTCATCTCGCGGATCATGATGGACCTCGGGATCCTGGGCACCCTGTTCGCCCGCACGGTGCTGACCGTCGCGGTGATCGAGGACATCCTGCTGTACGTCGTGCTGGCGGTGATCCTCGGCCTGGCCAATGTCCAGGCGCACTCCACCTTCGGTCTGCCCGGGCTGATCGGCGCCGAGGGGACCGGGTGGTACGTGGCCTACTACGTCGCCGTCTCCGTGCTGTTCTTCGTGGTCCTGCTCGCCGGCGGCCGGCCGTTGTTCCGGTGGCTGTCCGGGAGCTGGCGGCTCCGGGTGCTGGAACGGCGCAGCCCGGCGGCGCTGCGGCTCGTGTTCCTGTTCGCGCTGTGCCTGTGCTGCATGGCCCTCGGCATCGATCCGATCTTCGGCGCGCTGCTGGCGGGCGTCGCCATGGCCGACCCGGCGTCCGCCGAGTCGCCCGGGCTCGGCCTGCTGCGGGGATTCGCGCTGGCGTTCTTCGTGCCGGTCTACTTCGCGCTGGTGGGGTTCCAGATCGACCTGGCGCACGACCTGGACCTGCTCTTCTTCGGCTGGCTGTTCGCGGCCGCCTGCGCGGTCAAGTTCGGCAGCGTGTGGGCGGGCGCGCGGCTGGCCGGCCGGACCCGGACCTGGTCGACCGACTTCGCGGTGGCGATGAACGCCCGCGGCGGTCCCGGCATCGTGCTGGCCGCGGTGACCTTCGCCGCGGGCGTCATCAACGCGACCTTCTTCGTCGCGCTGGTGCTGCTGTCGATCCTCACGTCACAGCTCGCCGGCGTGTGGCTGGCCCGCTCGCAGCGGCGGGGCCACGGCTACCTGTCGCCGGACCTGGACGGCACGCAGGCGGCGCCCCAGCAGACCGCCGCATGAGGGCCTGCCCGCGTTCAGGGGAGCTTGCGGATCTCGTCGATGATCCCGGGCATCGCCTCGTTGTTGTGGCGGACCCAGTCGAGCAGGACGGCGACCTGCTCGTCGGTGTAGGTTTCGAGCCGCTCGCGGAAGGCGCGCCCGATCGGCTCGAAGTACTGGGCGAACTGGACGACGTTCTCCTCGACGAGCTCGACGATCACGCGCCGGCGGTCGTCGGGGTCACGGGTGCGCCTGACGTACCCGGCCCGCTCCAGCCGGTCGATGACCGCGGTGATGGCCCCGCCGGTCGTGATGCCCATGAGCTGCGCGAGCTGTCCCGGCGTCTGCGGCCCGTCCAGCGTCAGCGCGTTCACGCACTGCGCGTCGGTGACGTTCATGCCCGCCTTGCTCGCGGTGGCATGGTGCAGCAGCACCGTGAACATCGTGCTGCGCTGCATCGCCATCTGCAGCTCGCCCGCCATCCGTCCGCGCTCCGGGGTCGACACGCCCCACCTCTCCCTCTTTTTCTCTCATATAGAGAGGCTCATTTCAAGAGCGACTCTCTGCAGGAGATTCTATAGGGCGCGCGCGGGCGGGACCAGCGGGGACGAGCGTGTGGCGAAGGCGAGCCGATCTCTACCGTGCTCCCTCGGCCACCTGCTTCGCCCAGCGGTAGTCCGCCTTCCCGGCCGGCGAGCGCTTCATCTCCGCCACGAAAGCGTAGACGCGCGGCACCTTGTAACCGGACAGGTGCCTGCGGCAGTGCGCGTCCAGTTCTTCGGCCGGCGGCTCGGCAGCCGACGGCTGGATCACCGCCGCGACGCGGCTCCCCCAGCGCTCGTCCGGAATGCCCGTCACGACGGCGTCGTAGACGGCCGGGTGCCCCTTCAGGACGGCCTCGATCTCCTCCGGGAACACCTTCTCGCCACCGGTGTTGATCACCTGCGAGCCGCGTCCGTACACGGCGATCGACCCGTCCTCCTCCACGGTGGCGATGTCGCCGGTGAGCAGCCAGCGCTTCCCGTCCACCATCGGGAACGTCCTGGCGGTCTTCTCCGGGTCGTTGTAGTAGCCCTGCGCGATGTACCCGGTGCGGGCGACCTGGCCGATGACGCCGGACCCCGGCTTGACCGGCTGGAACGCGTCGTCCAGCACGGTGACGTTCTCCACGTCCGGCGCGAACCTCAGGCCCTTCTCCGGGGTGGACCCGGCGACCGCGGCGGCGGTCGAACCCGACTCGGTCGACCCGAACCGGTCCAGGATCATCGTGTTCGGCAGCAGCTCCTGGATGCGGTCCCGGACCGTCCCGGTGAAGATCGCGCCGGTGGAGACGTAGGCCAGCAGCGACGAGGTGTCGTAGTCCCCGCGCGCCAGCTCCTCCGCCATCGGGATCGCCATCGCGTCCCCGGTGATCGTGAGCGAGTTGACCTTCTCCCGCTCGATCGTCCGCCACACGTCGGCGGCGTCGAACTTGCGCGTGTAGACGAGCGTCGCGCCCATGAACCAGGCGATCCAGGTGGCCATCTGCGCGGCGCCGTGCATCAGCGGCGCCACCGGCATCATGGTCATCGGCCCGCCGTTGCGGGCGTTCTCCACCACGTCCCCGGGCTTCGACGGGGGCGGGAACGCCGGGTTCCAGAACGCGAGCAGCATCTGCTCGGTCGACCACATGACGCCCTTAGGCATCCCGGTCGTCCCGCCGGTGTAGATGATGTAGAGGTCGTCCTTGGAGCGCGCGGGGAAGCCGCGCGTGCCGTCCGCGTCCTTCAGCGCCTCGTCGTATGCGACCGCCCCCGGGATGGACGGCGTGCCGCCCACCGCGACGAGGTGCTTGAGCTCGGGCGCCTCCGGGACGGTCGCCGCGACGCGCTCCTCGAACTCCACGTCGTACAGCAGCGCGACGCTGTCGGAGTCCCGGTACACGTAGAGCAGCTCGCTCTCCACGTACCGGTAGTTGACGTTGATGGGCACGGCCCGGATCTTCAGCGTGGCCAGCATCGCCGCCGCGTACTCGACGCCGTTGTAGAGCTGGACGGCGACATGCTGGCCGGGCCGGACGCCCGCGTCCGCCAGATGGTGCGCGAGACGGTTGGCGTGCTCGTCCAGCTCGGCGTAGGTGAGCCGCCGGTCGCCGCACACCAGGGCGACCCGCTCCCCGACCGCGTCCACGACTCCCTCGAACAGGTCAGCGTGGTTGTACTCCATCGGACGTCCTCCGAGGGTCTGTCGCGCCAGTGGGTAGGGAATCAGGGTTTGTCGCTGCCGACGATCCACATCGCGAAGAACTGGGCGCCGCCGCCGTAGGCGTGGCCGAGCGCGCGGCGCGCGCCGTCCACCTGGTGCTCGCCGGCCTGCCCGCGCACCTGCAGCGCGGCCTCCGCGAACCGGATCATCCCGGACGCGCCGATCGGGTTGGACGACAGGACGCCGCCGGAGGCGTTCCACGGGATGTCGCCGTCCAGCGCCGTGGCGCCCGCCTCGGTGAGCTTCCAGCCCTCGCTCTCTCCGCAGAACCCGAGGTTCTCCAGCCACATCGGCTCGTACCAGGAGAACGGAACGTACACCTCGGCGCAGTCCAGCTCGCTGCGCGGGTCCGTGATCCCGGCCTGCCGGTACACGTCCGCCGCCGCGTCCTTGCCGCCCTGCGGGCTCACGGTGTCGCGGCCCGCGAACTGCATCGGCTCCGACCGCATCGACGTGCCGTGCACCCACGCGGGCGGGCTCGGCGCCTTCTTGGCGGCGTCCTCCGAGGCCAGCACCATCGCGCACGCGCCGTCCGACGACGGGCAGGTCTCCAGGTAGCGGATCGGCTCCCACAGCATCGGCGTCGACTCGACCATCTCGCGGGAGATGCCGGGGATCTTCAGGTGCGCGTACGGGTTCTTCAGCGCGTTCTGCCGGTCCTTGACCGCGACGAGCGTCCCGACGTGGTCGGGTGCGCCCGACCGCCGCATGTAGGCGCGGATGTGCGGCGCGAAGTAGCCCCCCGCCCCGACGACGAGTGAGGTGGTGAACGGCCCGTTCACCGTCAGCGCCCACGTCGCGTTGGACTCCGACTGCTTCTCCCACGCGATCGTGAGGACCCGCTCGTGCACCCCGGACTGGATCAGGTTCGCCGCGACGATCGCCGTGGACCCGCCCACCGAGCCGGCCGTGTGCACCCGCAGCAGCGGCTTGCCGGTCGCGCCGAGCGCGTCCGCCAGGAAGACCTCCGGCATCACCACGCCCTCGAACAGGTCGGGCGCCTTGCCGACGACGACGGCGTCGATGTCCTTCCAGGTCAGCTGCGCGTCCTCCAGCGCACGGCGGGCCGCCTCGCGGACCAGGCCCGCCATCGACACGTCCAGCCGCTTGGTCTTGTATTCGGTCTGCCCGACCCCGATGACCGCACAGGACTTAGCCATTCTTCTCTCCCGACAGCACGCAGACGAGGTTCTGCTGGAGGCAGGGGCCGGACGCGGCGTGCCCGAGCGTCCGGGACGCAGTCCCGTCGTGGATGCGGGACGCGGCCTCGCCGATCCGGATGAGGCCCGCCGCCATCACCGGGTTCGCCGACAGCGCCCCGCCGGACGGGTTGACCGTCACGCCGCCGCCCAGGCCGAGCGCCTCGCGCAGGATCAGTTCCTCGTGGCTGAACTGCGCGTGCAGTTCCGCGACCTCGATCCCGGTCGCGCCGGCTTTCTCCCCCGCGATGCGGGCGGCCTCCGAGCGGGTCAGGTCGCGCACGCCCAGCGAGTGCGGCTCGGTGCGGTGGTCGATGCCGGTGATCCACGCGGGCCGCTCGCACAGCTCCCGCGCCGTGTCGCCGGCCGCGAGGACGATCGCCGCCGCTCCGTCGGTGATGGGCGCGACGTCGTAGGGGTGCAGCGGCGCCACGTCGTAGTCGTCACCCTCGGGGTCCGGCAGGTGCAGCGCGAACGGGTTGTCGCGCCCGGACGCGCGGGACCGTGCCGCGACGGCGCGCAGGTCGTCCTCCTTCACGCCCGCCCTGTCCATGTACGCGCGGGCCTGCATGGCGGCCATCGACACCTGGTCGACGCCGAGCGGAGCCAGGTGGTACGGGTCGAGCTGCTGGGTCATGATCGCCCGGAGATCGCCCTGGGACGACTTGCCGAACCCGTACACCAGTGCCGTGTCGGTCTGGCCGATCTGGAGCTTCACCCACGCCTCGTACAGCGCCCACGCGCCGTCCATCTCGACGTGGCTCTCGGAGATCGGCGGCCACGCGCCGAGCGTGTCGAGTGCGGAGACGAAGGCGAAGGGCGCGCCCTGCAGGTAGTCGCACGACCCCGAGCAGGTGAAGCCGAACCGGGACAGCCCGGTCCGCTCCTTGATCTCCGCGATCACCGGAAGGACGATCTCGGTCTCCGCGAGCCCCTGGTCCTCGGCGCTGTGACGGCTCTGTGCGAACGCGACGACTGCGACATCACGCATTACATGAAGTCCTTGATCTCTTCGAAGGGGACGTCGGGCTCGTCGATGGGCTCGAACCACTTGATGTTGGCCATCGACCGGTCCCACTCCTCGCGGGGCCGCCACGCCGCCTTCACCCGCATGCCCATCCGCACCTGGTCGGCCGGGATGCCCGCGACGAGCGTGAGCATCGTCAGGCCGGCGCCGTCCAGCAGGACGTAGCCGGACACGAACGGCACCTCGGGCGCGCGCGGGTCGGGGATGTTGTTGACCGCGAAGGTGGTGACGGTGCCGGTGTCGGGCAGCTCCACCTCCTCGCTCGTGGGAACGCCGTCGCGCGGGCAGAACCCCTTCATCGGAACGATGACCTTCTCGCACACCGGGCAGCGGTGCCCGATGATCCGTCCCTCGGAGATCCCCTCCAGGAACCGGCCGAGCGCCCGGCCGCCCTTCAGCCGGTACGCCAGCGACGCCTGCGGGTTGATCATCGTGACCTCGGGCAGGAAGCACTCGATGTCGCGGATGGTCCCGGTGCGCTCCGCGCGGTACTTCGGCCGCACCCGCATCCCGGTCTTCAGGAACTTCGGCGGCTTCGCGCCGGCCTCGAAGACGCCGAGGTCGAGCGCGTGCAGCAGTGCCGTGTCGGCGCCGTCCGGGCGGATCAGCGCCCACGCGAACGGGCGGTCGAACGGATGCTCCTTGGCCGGGCGCGGCACCCACGACCAGGTCGTGACGGTGCCGGCGGGGCCGACCTCGACGAACTCGCCGGTGACGTCCTCGCCGGTCTCGGGGTCGCACTCGGCCGGCGGGACGAGCACCCTGCCGCCCGCCGTGCGGACCCCGACCATCCGGCCGTCGCGCAGCTCGCTGAGGAAGCGCCCGATCACCGGCCCGACCGAGCGGGTGTAGCCGCCGGGGAACCCGATGACGTGGTTCGGCCCCTGTTCGGACGGCCCCGTGTTAGATGGCACTGTCGCGGTCCTTCCAGTACGGGTCGCGCAGCTTGCGCTTGAGGAGCTTGCCGTTGGGCTCGCGCGGCATCGTCTCGATGAAGTCGATGGACCTCGGCCACTTCATCTTGGCGAGCCGTCCCTCCAGGGACGCGAGGATCTCGTCCGCGAGCTCCGGGCCCGGCTCCACGCCGTCGGCGGGCTCGACGACCGCCTTGATCTGCTCGCCCCACTCCTCGTCCGGGATGCCGAACACGGCCACGTCCCCGACCTTCGGATGCAGGATGATCTCGTTCTCGATCTCGGCGGGGTAGATGTTCGCGCCGCCGGAGATGATCATGTCGGACTTGCGGTCGGACAGGAACAGGAACCCGTCCTCGGTCAGGTAGCCGATGTCGCCGACGGTGAAGAAGTCCTTGAGACGGTTCTTCTCCGTCTTCTCCTTGTCGCCCTTGTACTCGAACTCGACGCCGGCCATCTTCATGTAGATCGTGCCGTGCGTCCCGGCCGGGACGGGGTCCCCGTCGTCGTCCACGATCAGCAGCTCGCTGATCGGCCACGCGTTCCCGACCGTGCCGGGGTGGGCGCGCCAGTCGCCCGGGCTGGCGATCGTCCCGCCGCCCTCGGTCGCCGCGTAGTACTCCCAGATGCAGTCGCCCCACCAGTCGAGCATCTGGTGCTTGAGCGGCACCGGGCACGGCGCCGCCGCGTGGATCGCCCACTTCATGCTCGACACGTCGTACCGGGCCCGGACGTCCTCGGGCAGCGCCAGCAGCCGCTTGAAGTGCGTCGGCACCATGTGGGTATTGCTCACACGGTGTTCCTGGATCATCCTCAGGGTGTCTTCGGCGTCCCACCTGTCCATGTAGACGAGCGTGTGGCCCATCTGCAGGGCGGTTCCGCCGAACTGGGTGACGGCCGTGTGGTAGTTCGGCGAGGTGATCAGATGGGCCTGGTGCTCGCCCCCGGCCGGGAGGCCCGGCGGGATTCCGAACAGGCCGAGCAGGAACGTCATCAGCTCGGCGCTGTCGTCGGGGTCGATGCCCATCAGCGCCCGCTTGACGCCCTTCGGCCGTCCCGTCGTCCCGGACGTGTAGTGCATGGTGGCGCCGTTGCTGCGGTCGTCCGGAAGGGTGTCGGGCTGCCCGTCGACCAGCTCCGCATACGGCCGGAACCCCTCGACGTCCCCGATCGCGAAACGCCGGTGAGCCTCGATCTCCTCACCGGCCCGCGCGCCCTCCTCGGCGTAGCGCTCGTGGACGAAGAACGCCTTCGCGTCGCTGTCGGCCACGATGTAGCCGATCTCGGGTCCGGTCAGGTGCCAGTTGACCGGCGTGTAGTACCAGCCCGCCTGGAGCGCCGCCAGGTACAGGACGAGTCCCTCGACGCCGTTCGGGACGAGGCCGCAGATGCCGTCGCCCTTCTCCAGGCCCAGGGCGCGCAGTCCGTGGACGAGCCGGTTCGAGCGGGCCAGCAGGTCGCCCGCGGTGTGCTTCGTCCCGTCCGGATCGACGGCGGCGACCCACCCGGGGTCGGTCTGCGCCAACCGCCAAAAGCCCAATGACCCCATCGGATCTCCCTACGTGATCACAGCGAGCACCGACACCCGGAGCGGCGCCCGGCGTCCAAAGTAGATCACGTTCTCGTTTTGCAGTTCAAGCCCTACCGGTAGGGCGACGCCTTAACTAGAATCTGTTCTCGTTTGACATCTGAGCTGGAGGAACCCATGGCGGAACGGCTGCCGATCAGCACCGAGCACTGCGTCGTCGAGCGCGACGGACACGTCGTCATCGTCACGATGAACCGGCCCGAGGCGCGCAACGCGCTCAGCTCCTCGATGCTGGTCGGGCTCGCCGACGCCTGGGCCTACATCTCCGACACCCCCGAGGTGCGGGTCGGCATCCTCACCGGAGCGGAGGGGACGTTCTGCGCCGGCGCCGACCTGAAGGCCATGGGACAGCAACCTTCGGACCCACGCGTCCAGGAGCGCATGGCGCAGATCCCGAACTTTCACTGGAAGGGCCTCCTGCGCGAGGGCCGGCCGACCAAGCCGCTCATCTGCGCCATCGAGGGTTACGCCGTCGCCGGCGGCACCGAGCTGCTCGTCGGCACCGACCTGCGCGTCGTCGCCGAAGGCGCCACCCTCGGCCTGTACGAGGCCAAGCGCGGCCTGTTCCCGATGGGCGGGTCCGCCATCCGGCTCCCCCGCCAGATCGGCTACGCCAACGCGATGGACATCCTCCTCACCGCCCGCTCGGTGACCCCGCGGGAGGCCCTCGCGATGGGCCTGATCAACAAGATCGTCCCGGACGGCACCGCGCTCGCCGCCGCCCGCGAACTGGCCGACCAGATCGCCGAGTGCGGCCCACTCGCCGTCCAGGGCATCCTCCGCACCTACCGCGAGACCCAGCACCTCTCCGAAGAGGACGCCCTCAAGATCTCCGACGAGATCGGCTGGCCCGTCATCGGCTCCGAAGACGCCAAGGAGGGCTCCCGCGCCTTCAAGGAGAAGCGCCCCGCCGTCTACCACGGCAAATAGCACCTTCCACGGCGACCCGCTCGTGGTGTCCGGTCATCAGGACCGCGTCCACGGGCTCGCGAGAAGGACGACCGGGAGCAGCAGGACGATGGCGACCGCCGTCCCCATCGCCCCACCGCCGACGGCCAACAACGCCCGCACGCCCGGCCCGGGGAGCACCACGCCGATTCGGTTCCGGTACAGCCCGGACCTCACGCGGATCTCCTCCGCCAAGGCCGCCATCCGGCGTCCCCGCGTGAACGGCCCCAGCATCCGGCACGGCAACCGGACGCTTTCGCCCTGCGCCGTGAGAAGGAACAGCCCGTACTCCGGCGAGTTCCTGCCCTTCGGCCGGATGGAGATCCCCGCTATCCGGTCCCAGGGGATCGCCTCCTCCGCTTCGCCGCGTCGAAGCGTCACACCGTGGGCGTCGACGAGCGTCCGGAAACGGGGCGACGCACGACGCGCGAACACCACGAGCTGGATGGGGAGCGCCACGAACGGCACGGCCAGGAAGGTCCACGTCCCGCCGGCCGCCACCAGCACCACGGCGACGGCGAGCATGGCTGCGGACAAGGCGTTCAAGGCAAGCCACCAGGCGGTAGACGGCCGCAGAACCAGCGGCTCCGGCCCAAGCGCGGGAGGCATGCGCGCAAGGCTAGCGACCGAGGACGATCAAGGGCCAGACCGTCATCGGCTCCGAAGACGCCAAAGAGGGCTCCCGAGCCTTCAAGGAGAAGCGCCCCGCCATCTACCACGGCAAATAGCACCTTCAAGACAAGCAGGACGCCCTCCAGGGAGGACCCCCGATCCGTCGGTTCCGCGCTGTAGGCTCCGGACCCATGAGCGCAGAACCGATCCGGACTCTGTCTCCGGCCCCCGTAACGGATGAGTACGAGGTCATCCACCTAGGCGGTGAGGCAGCGGCAGTCGTGCCCCTGGCAGAGATCAGAAAGCTGAAGGCGCTGGAGCGGTCCGCGACGCCCGAGGCTCTGGACGCGGCCGAGGCCGATGCCGCCTCCGCCGCCCTGGACGAGTGGGAGGCGGCGGGACGCCCCGGCGCCATAAGCCATGAGGAGTTCATGGCAGAGATCCTCGGCGGCACCGAGTGAAGATCGAGTGGTCACTGGACGGACAGCAGACGTTGCGGCGGTACATGAATGACCAAGAGGGCATGCATGCCATCGCCGCCGCGATCCGCCTGCTGGCCGACGACCCCGCCCCGCCTGAGGCGTTCCCCTGGGGAAAGGAAGGTGACTTCCGGCTGCGCGTCGGTCCGTACCGCGTGATGTACCGCTTGAAGGAAGACGTGATCATCATCGGTCATGTGAGCCGAGCCGCCACCTGAGCGGCACGTACGGCTCAGCCAGGTAGTTCGAGGCCCGCCGACCGAAACCCGCCCGCCCCAAGAGCAGGGGCATGCTAGCCGGGTTAGCGCCCGGGAACGATCAGGGAACGCGTGGACACGGGGACTGGTCCCGCACCGCCTTCTTCCCGGCGGGCGCGGATGGGAGGATAAGGGCCGTCCGAAAATGGGTGGGTGGTTTGTGGGGGTTTTGACGTGGCATCGCTGGGGCGAAGCGAGTCACGGAAGGACTGAGCAGGCCATGGCCTTGCACATAGGACGCAGGCGGCGTGAGACCACGGAGACGACGCCCAGGCGGCCGCTCTGGCCCCGGCGGACGGCGGCGGACGGCGCCTCGAAGACCACGGTGGTCCAGCGGAAGCCGCGGCGGTGGCGGCGCAGCCGGCACAACCCGGTCAGCACGATGATCCTGTCCGCGGGCTGGGCGGCCGCCGCGATCCTCGCCCTCGGGATGCTGCTGACCTGGGGCGACGCGAATCCGGGGAACACCCTGGTGGACGCCGTACTCGACGCGGGGCGCTGGCTCGCGACGCCGTTCCACGACGTCTTCACGCGGTCCGACCCCGACGAGCAGCTCTACATCAACTGGACCCTCGCCGGCGTCGTCTACTACGTCCTCGCCCGGGCCCTGTCGTGGATGACGCGCTTCTGAGAAGCGCGGCATGAGGCCCCGGCCGGCGCTGCTGGGGAACAGCGGCGGCCGGGGCCTGCGGGGCGGTCAGCCTTCGGTGATGGCGTTGAGGCGCTCGATGGCCTCGACGTACTCCTCGATCAGGTCGTAGACGACCTGGGCGGCCGGCTTGACCTGGTTCATCGAGCCGACGATCTGGCCGACCGGGAAGGTGACCAGCTCACCGTCGCCGGAGCGCTGGATGCGCGGCAGGGCGTCCGCGATCAGCATGAACTGCATCGGCATCGGCAGGTAGCCCGGCGACTTCTCGCTCTCCCACGCCTCGGTCCACGCGGTCTTGAGGAAGCGGGCGGGCTTGCCCGTCCAGGCCCGGGACCGGACGGTGTCGCGGGACGTGGCGTTCAGCAGCTTCGGCAGAGCGCGCTCGGGGGTGTCGGCCTCGTCCACGGTCAGCCAGATCGAGCCGGTCCAGACGCCGTCCGCGCCGAGCGCCATGCCGGCGGCCATCTGCCGGCCCCGGCCGATGCCGCCCGCGGCGAGCACGACCGTGTCCTCCCCGACGGCGTCCACGACCTCGGGGATGAGGACCATCGTGGCGACGTCGCCGGTGTGACCGCCCGCCTCGGTGCCCTGCGCCACGATGATGTCGACGCCGACATCGACCTGCTTGCGGGCGTGCCGCGCGTTGGAGGCGAGGCCGGCGACCTTGACGCCGTGCTCGTGCGCCTGCTCGACGACGTCCGCCGGGGGCGGGCCGAGCGCGTTGGCCAGCAGCGCGATCGGGTGCTTGAGCGCCACCTCGACCTGCGGCCGCGCGGTCACGTCGGTCCACCCGAGCAGCGCCTTGCCGGCCTTCTCGCTCGGCGGTTCGACGCCGTGCTCGGCGAGCAGCTCCTCAAGGAACTCCTTGTGCTCCGCCGGGATCATGCCCTGCAGCTTGCCGAGCAGCTCCTCGGCGTCGCCCATGTCGGCGCCCTCGTACTTGGCGGGCATGACGACGTCCACGCCGTAGGGCTTGCCGCCCACATGCTCGTCGATCCACTTGAGCTCCAGCTCGAGCTCCTCGGGGGTGAAATGCAGGGCGCCGAGGACGCCCATGCCGCCGGCGCGGCTCACCGCCGCGACCACGTCGCGGCAGTGACTGAACGCGAAGATCGGGTACTCGATGCCGAATAGTTCGGTGACTCGTGTCCGCACAGCCCCGACCCTAAGCGCGCACACGCAAAACTGCAACAGGTTCTAGTTACAAATCTCCCGACCAGCGCGCTTCACCCTTCGACATAGAACACGTATCACCCAGGTGTGCGAGAGTGCGAGGCCGGGACCGATCGCGCCGAGCCGTTGGAGGCGCAGGACGCGGGAGTCGGGGGTGGGTCAGCGGCGGTGGGTGGGGCCGGCGGCCTTGCGCTGCTGGCGCTGGCTGCCGGGGGCCGCGCGGCGAACGGCGGCCGGGCGCGGCGCGGGCGGCGCGGGGGGCTTGGGCGGGCCGGACGGGGTCATGTCGCCGAACTTGCCGTCCGCGCGGCGCGGCGCCTCGATGCGCGGGGCCTCGCGGCGGGCCAGGGCCAGGGAGCCGCCGACGAACAGCAGGATCAGGCCGAGGAAGATGGCGGCCCCGGGGAGGTAGCTGCGCACGAGGTCGATCTGCAGCGCGGTGCTGTCGGCCGTGTCGACGAGGCCCTTCTGGTCCTTGTCGACGGTGATGAGGTCGGCCTGGGCGACGATCATCGAGCCCTTGCCGTCCGGGGTGCGGACGGTGCTGCGCACGTTCTCGCGGTGCTTGACCGGGATGCCGGTGCGCGGGTCGACCCAGACCGTGTTGTACGCCTCGGTGTAGCGGTCGACCTTCTGGTCGCCCGCGTCCTCGGGCAGGCCGAGCATCTTGGCGGGCAGTTTGGCGTCGAGCGCGGCCGTCTTCGTCAGCGGGATCGTCTGGGTGAACCGGTACGTCGTGAGCCCGTGGACCTTCTCGACCGCGTTGAACTGCATCGGCGCCGACTGCTTGGTCGTCATGTCGAAGAACGGGTAGTCCCGCTTCTCGACGTTCCCGAGCGGGAACAGCAGCCCGTAGCCCGACATCCGGACGGTGTTGTCGCCGTCGACGTTGGTGCCGCAGCAGTTGGTGAGCAGTCCGGTCCGGCGGTCGAACGCGATGCGGAAGCCCTGGATCTGGATGGGCTTGTCCGGGTCGGCCTGGTCGTAGATGTTGGTCGTGGAGTCCCAGACCGCGATGTCGTCGTCGCCCTCGTTGGCGCGGACGTCGCCGCGGACGGTGTTCTTGGCGAGGAGGGTGACGCCGGTCTTCAGCTTCAGGTCGGCCTGGTCGAAGTACGTCGAGCCCTTCGACTCCAGGTTCGTCACCTGGTAGCGGTTCAGCGGCGCGACGACGACCTGGTCGGCCACGTAGAAGCGGACGAGCGGCGCGAGCGTCAGGAAGAAGGCCCCCAGGCCGATCAGGACCAGGCCGACCGGTCGCCGCATGAACACCTCCGGGACTGCCCTCGTGCACACGGCCGAGGGGCCACGTCCAGCATGTCCGGGTCACCCTACCGGAGCGGCGTACTGGTCGGTAAGCTCCTCGTTACCTCACCGGCCCCGCGAACGGGGCGCCCCAGCCGGCGGACGACAGGAACAGCGAGGTGGCCGCATGGCCTCGGCGCCCCCCAGGCAGGACGGGCCTCGTCTCGACCCTGGACATCGGGCCACTCTGGCGCGGTCCGTGCGGCTGCTGAGCGCGTTCCGGCGCGAGCAGAGCGAGCCGGAGTACTTCTACGGGCTGATGGCACGTGACACCGTCGCGCAGCTCGGTTCGTACACCGACCTGGACGGCGCGACGGTCATCGACGTGGGCACCGGGTCCGGTTTCTTCGCGCGCGCGTTGACCGAGGCAGGGGCACGCTGTACCGGCATCGACCATGACCTCGCCGAGCTGACCGCGCACAACGTCCCGGGGCCCAACGCTTTGGTCGCCAGCGCGCTGGCCCTTCCGTTCCGGACGGGCTCAGCCGACGTGTGCTTCTCCTCGAACGTGCTGGAACACGTCCCGGATCCGTGGCGCATGGCCGACGAGATGGTCCGCGTGACCAGGCCGGGCGGGACGGTCTTCCTGTCGTTCACCAACTGGCTGTCTCCATGGGGCGGCCACGAGACTTCGCCCTGGCACTATCTCGGCGGCGACCGTGCCGCCCGGCGCTACGAGCGCCGGAACGGGCGTCCGCCGAAGAACCACTTCGGGCGGTGCCTGCACCCGGTGTCGGTGTCGTCGGCGCTGAAGTGGGCCCGCAACAACGACGGCGTGACCGTTCTGGACGCTCTGCCGCGCTATCACCCCCGCTGGGCGGAGGGCGTCGTCCGCATCCCCGGCCTGCGCGAGATCGCCACCTGGAACCTCGTCCTCGTCCTCAGGAAGAAGACGTGAGGCCGGACGCGCAGGTGGCCAGGCCGGCGGCGCCGCCCATTTCGGGGCACCAGGACACCCTGGACGGCGTCCGGGCCGTGGCCGCGCTCGCCGTCCTCGTCTTCCACGTCGCCAGCGCGGCCGGTTCCATCACGAACCCGAACGGCGTGCGCTGGCTGTTCAACGGCGGCCAGGTGGGCGTGCCCATCTTCTTCACACTGTCGGGGCTTCTGCTGTACCGCCCGTGGGCGGCGGCCGTCCTGGACGGGCGATCCGCCCCGCGAACCATCGAATACCTGCGCAGACGCGTGCTGCGCATCATGCCCGCCTACTGGGCCGTGATCGTGGTCTTCATGGCCACGGCAGGCCGAGACCACATCGGCGACCCGGTGACCTGGGGTTCGCTGCTCACTCTGACGCACACGTATCTGCCCAATGCGTGGTGGGACAGCGACCTGGGCCCGGCGCAGATAGGGCAGCTCTGGAGCCTCGTCGTCGAGGCCGGCTGGTACGTCACGCTGCCCTTCACCGCAGCGGTCCTCGGCTGGTACGCGCGCCGGGTGCGCACGCACGACGTCGGCGTCCGGGCCAGGCGCCTCCTCATCGGCATCGGCGTGTACGGGGCGCTGTCGCTCCCGTGGACGGCGTTCATGTTCGTCCCGGACCGGCACTCCCAGATGGGGATGTGGCTTCCCCGGTTCTTCGTCTGGTTCGCGATCGGGATGGCGCTCGCGGTGGTGACGGTGTGGGCGCGGCTGGACGAGCGGCGTCCCGTGGCCGCGATGTGCCGGGCCGTGTCGGACTCGTGGGCGGCGTGCTGGGTCGCGGCCGCGATGCTGTACGTGGTGGCGGCGACGCCCGCGGCGGGACCGCTCAGCCTCCAGACCGCGGACGCCTTCTGGACGTCCGTGCTGCACCTGATCGTGTTCGGGCTGTGCGCGGCGGCGCTGGTCGCGCCGGTGGCGCTGGCGCCGGCGGGGCAGCCCGCGCTCGGAGCGATCCTGGGCAACCCGGTCATGCGGTTCCTCGGCCGGATCTCCTACGGCGTGTTCCTGTGGCAGCTGCTGATCATCGTCTCCTGGTACGACGCGACGGACCGCGGCTTCCGGGGGGACGTCGCGACGGATCTGCCGCTGATGGCCGCGGCGACCATCGCAGCGGGGACACTGAGCCACTGTCTGGTGGAGTGGCCGGTCCAGCGGCTGACCCGGCGCCGTGGCCGGGCCCGCCCGGCCACGGCCCGGGCGCCGTCCAGCTGAGCGAGATCCGGCCGCCGGAGTCGCCGCCGCCGGGCGGCACGGGACGCCACAGCTCGACCGCGATCCGCCCGACGATCACCAGCCCGAGCAGCTGCGGGGCGATGTCGCCGACCGGGCCGGACGGGGCGGCGGGGTTGTCGAGCAGGTCCACTTGGAGCCCGGCGGCGAGGCAGCCCGTCCCGGCGAGCATGGCGAGCGCGACCGGCCACGGCGAGGCGAGGGCGCGTGGGACGGCGGAGCGGCGGGTCCGGGCCCAGCCGCACACGGCGGCGGTCCCGGCCGTGACTGCGAGGCCGGGCACCCCCGCGATCCAGCCGCCGAGGAGGGCGGCGAGGCCGATCGCCGCCCATGCGGGCCAGCCCGTCCCGGCGACGAGCGCGCGGGGCTCCGGGCGGCGGCCGCGCCTCCCCGGCCAGCAGGCGACGACCAGCAGGACGAGCAGCAGGTTGAGGCCGGCGACGACGGCGATCCGCTGCGCCCGGTCGGGTGTGTAGGTGAGCTCGACGACACCGGCGGTGCCCTCGGGGACGACCCAGCCCTGTTTCCACCCGTCCAGCCGGACGGGCCGCAGCTCGGTGCCGCCGGTCGTCGCCCGCCAGCCGGTGTTGAAGTTCTCGTTGACGGTGAGGAAGGAAGCGGTGCCGGCGTCCACCTCCACCTTGCGGGAACTCGCCCCCCAGCTGACGATCTTGACCTGCTGCGGGGGCCGCGCCGCGGCGGCCGCCTCCGGCTTCGCCCCGACCGTCACCGTGTCGACGCGATAGGAGTCGAACGGCACGGAGGTCAGATGGTTCTGGCCCGCCTTGAGCTCGGCCTGGGCGCACGAGACGAACCGCAGGGGACGCCCGGCGAGCAGGTCGCCGAGCGTGCCGGACGCCTTCGTCTGGACGGTTCCGCTCCGGTCGCCGACGTGCAGTTTCGGCCCGTATCCGCACTGCAGCCGCAGCGGGTAGGTCCGCACGTCCGGGATCGGCTTGACTCCGGGGATGCTCAGCTCGGCCACCTGGACGGGCCGGGTCCGGCTCTCCCGGAAGAAGGTGAGCGTCAGCCGGTCGGTCGTCATCGGGGCGAACGACAGCTTGCCCTGGGCGTCCGACAGCCCTTCGCGGGTCTCGCCCTTCTCGCCCTCGACACGGACGCGGATCGGGCCGGACGCGCCGGGAGGCCGTGTGACCGTGACCGCGGACAGCCGCTTCCGCTCCCTCCACCGGACGCCGTAGGTCGGCGACTCCTCCTTCTCCCCGGCGATCCAGGACGTCGCCCGGTCGCCGTCGAAGCCCGATCTGGGCTGGTCGGCGGGATGGCCGGACAGCGTCGAGCTCGCGGTGACGACCGGCTGGCCGTGCACGCCGGTGTACCGGTCGATGAGCCGCTGGTCGGTGAGGACGGCCGTCCCGGTGACGGGGGCCTTGCCGGACACCGGCGAGGTGAACGTCCGGTCGAAACCGGAACCCTCCTCGTCACCGGAGCCGAGAGACGGCGAGCACACCCACCGCCGGTCGCCCTTCATGCACTCGCCCGTCGCGCCCGGAGTCCGGCTCATGACGTACGTGACGGGGCCACCGGCGGGCGCGGGCATCGTGTAGGTGCGGGTGGGCTTCACACCTTCGACGGTCACGTCCGCCACGCCCGCGCGCGCGAACGCGGGAACGACGGGTTCGGAGGCCAGGGCGGTGATCCGCAGACGCAACCAGCGAGTGGGGCCCTCGGGCCCGCGGAGGGCCTGGGCGGTCGCGATCTTCTGGACGTCCTGCTCCACCGCTCCGTTCTCGGTCTCGACGGCGACGCGGGAGATCGAAGGCCCGAGGGAACCGTCCTGGACGAACGTGGCGGTCAGATTCCGCACGTCGCGGGGCTTGTCGAAGTCGACGCGGAGCCACTGCCCGACGGGCCCGTTCCAGCCGCCGGTCTCCCAGGCGGTGAACCGGTCGCCGTCGAAGGCCGCGTACGGTGTCGCCTCGGGCTTGCGGGCCTGCGGGATCGCGTCGTCACCGGCCGCCGACGTGGAAGCCGTGACGTCGCGGACACCGCCGCCGTACGTCACGTGGGTCGCGTACCGCTTCCACCCCTTGTCGAGGACGTCGGTGGCCTCGCCCTTGTGCGCGGCCGAGAGCGTCGGGGACGTCTGGTGCAGTTCACCGAAGTTGCGGCGCAGCAGCCGAGGCGAGTCGGTCACGACCCGGGCGCCCCTGAGGTCGGGGGCGTCGTCGTCCAGCAGGACGGGCCCGTCCGGCAGCACGTCGTCGTCCGCCATGGCGAGCAGCGACTCCGGCCCCCCGTACACGCGGACGGGATCGGTCGCGCCGGCGAGGTTCGCGACGTCGGCGGCGCCCTCGACCTCGTAGACCTCCAGCGGCGGGTACTTCTGGTCGACGGCGGACACGGCGTCGTCGGCGTCTCCTCCGACGGGCGCGCCGAACGAGGCGGCCCGGCGCATGCCCGGCGAGTCGTCCAGCGCCTCGTGCAGGCGGGCGGGCCAGGCGCCGCGCAGGGTCTCCCGCCGCAGGTCGTTGCGGACCAGGACGTACCGGACACCCATCCGGCCGAGGAAATCGCTCAGCCCCGGGGACCCCTGCCCTGACCGCACCTGCTGGTCGATCGCGTCCAGCGCCCGCGTGTACCCCGGCGACCCGGCCGGGACGAGCTGCCGGACGCCCCACCGCGCCGACAGCAGCGGCTGGACGATGTCGTCCATCGGACGGCCCCACAGGTACTCGCCGAACGGCGCGCCCGGCACGGCCAGCACTCCCTGCCGTCCCGCTCGCGCGTTGATCCACGACGCGGCGTCCCGCCAGTAGCCGGGCACCTCCCTGAAGTCGCCCGGCCCGGTGAGGCCGTGCGAGGCGGCCGTGACGCCGATGCCGCCGAGCGCGACGGCGGCGGCGACCGGCAGGGCGGCCAGGGACCGCAGTGTCACGCCGAACACCGGCGCCGTCCCGCCGCCCAGGCTCCGCACCGCGCCGTTCCGGTCTCCCCCGCCCTTCCGGGCGCCGCCGTCCTGGACACGGCGGGCCGCCGCGACGAGGACGTGGGCGAGGCCGAGCGCGAGCGGCAGCCGGACGACCGCGTCGAACTTGTGCAGGTTGCGCAGCGGTGCGAGCGGGCCGTCCAGCAGGTCGCGGAGCTGGTGCGCGAACGGGCCCGGGATGTCGCTGATATGGCCCATCGACAGGATGGTCAGCCCGGCGAGCAGCGTGACCAGCAGGAACGTCCGTTCCGGCAGCAGCCGGGCGAGCAGCCCCGCGAGCCCGAGAGCGGCTACGACGCCCGTGCACACGACCGGCACGGGGCTGAGCGACAGGCCGTGCCCGACGGGCCACCAGACCTGCCCGTCCACGATCAGGTAGTTCACCCAGCGTTCCGCGCCGCGCAGCACGTTGATCAGGCCCGTCGGCCCCGTCGTCGTCTCCGCCTTCTCGGTGTAGGTCAGCCAGGAGAACCCGTACGTCCCGGTCAGAAGGAGCGGAGCCAGCCACCAGGCCGTCGCGCCGCCGGCGCACAGGGACCACCAGGCGAGCATCCGTGCCCGGAACGACCCTCGCGGCCTCGTCACCATGTACACGACCGGCACGACGAGGACGGCGACGGTCGCGGCCGCGTTGATGCCGCCGCAGCAGGCGATCGCCAGCCCGGACCCGGCCGCGGCCTTCAGCCGCCCGCGCTCGCCGGACGCCGCGCCCACCAGCGGCAGCACGATCCACGGCAGCATCGCGGCCGGCAGGTACTCCGAGGAGATCTGCCCTAACGTGGCCAGCCCGTTCGGGGCCAGGGCGTAGGCCATCGCGGCGAACGGGCGCGTCCCCGGGCCGCCGATGCCGAGCCGCCCCGCCAGCCGCCACGTACCGGTGAACGCGAGGCACATCAGCAGCGCCAGCCAGAACCGCTGGACGACCCACGCGGGCATGCCGGCCACGTCGCCGAGCGCGAAGAACGGGCCCATCGGGAACAGGTAGCCGACGGCCTGGTTCTGCAGCTGGCCGAACTGCTCGGCGTCCCACAGGTGCAGGGCGCGGCCGAGGAACCCGAGCGGGTTCACCGCCATGTCGATCTTGGTGTCGGCGAGGATCGCGCCGGGCCGGGTGCCGAACGCGAGCGCGGTCAGCGTCAGGCAGCAGGCGAGGACGCGCAGCCGCTCCCGCAGCCGGGCGGCGACGTCCGGGCCGTCCGGCCCGCCGCCGGACGCAGGCTGCGGAGACGCACCGGCGCGAGGCGGATTCGCCTCTCCCACGGCCATGCTCGCCCTCCGCCCCTTATCCGTGCCCCCGGACGTCAGCGACGCCGGCCGGGGTGCTCGTCACCGTAGTGGCGGCCGCCCGCGGTCCGGACGGCGGAGACGACGAGGTCCCGCATCCGGCCGGCGGTGTGCGCCCAGTCGAACTCTGCCGCCCAGGTCTGACATTCCGTGGTCACTTGATCGCGTCTCGTGAGATCGTCCAGCTCCTTCAGGGCGCGCCTGACGACGTCGGCCTGGTCGTCGCCTGCGTGGACCAGCCATCCGGTCGTTCCGTCGCGGACGGCGTCGCGCAGGCCGTCCACGTCGTGGGCGACAGTGGGAACGCCGAGCGCGGCGGCCTCGATCACGCTGAGGCCCCAGCCCTCGCCTTGCGAGGTGCTGAGGTGCAGGTCGGCGCGGGCGACCAGGGCCGCCTTGACGTTCTCGGGGACGTATCCGTGCGCGGTGACGATCCCGTCCAGGCCCCGCGCGCTGATCTCGGCTTTCAACGCGGGCGCTTCAGGCCCGTCCCCCACGATGTGGAGCTTGAGCCCAGGGTGGGTCTCGGCGAGGCTTTCCGCGAGGTCGAGGAGCAGGTTGAGGCGCTTGTGCGGGACGAGCCGGGTCACGCAGACGAGATCCGGGTCTCCCACGGGCACCGAGACCACGCCGTCGAGTTCGGCGACAACCGATCCGTTAGGAACGACGTGAGTCGGCCCTGTCCAGCCCAATCGTTCTCTTACGGCACGTTGGGTGGACGGCGAAACGACCACGAACACGTGACGCCGGTATGTCCAGCGGCTCACCGGGCCCTCCAGGACTTGGCCGACCCAGGCGAGCCACGCGGGGAAGTACAGGCCGAACTGGGCATCGTGCACGTGGTGGATCACGCAGAACACCGGAACACGGCGAGGCAGCACCCACGGCGTGAAGAACGGGATGCCGTTCTGGCAGTCGATGACCGCGTCGAAACGTCGTCCTAGGCGCCGCCCCAGCATCCACAGAAGGACGAGCGGGTAAACGGTGAAACGGCCGCCGAGCCGGACGAAGTCCACGTCCTCGACGCGTTCGCTGCGTTTCTGCCCTCGCGCCCTGCACGTCAGGTAGTGGACGCGCGCTCCGTCGGCGGCGAACCGGCGCGCCAGTTCCCAGGCATAGCGTTCGGCGCCGCCGGCGGCGGGATGCCAGGGATCCCGCCAGTTGACGACCGCCAGCCGTAGTTCTCTCTTCATCCCGTCTTAGCGTTCATCCCGTCGTGGTGTGCGGCGTCGAAGCGCTCTCGGACACCGCGACCGGCAACGGTCGCGGCTCACCGAACACCGCCCGGACCGGCACGACCGGGAGGTTCGGCTTCACCGGCACGGTGGGCGGCCGGACACCGGCGCGCGCGCGGATCCGGGCCAGGTCCATCAGGCACTGCAGCGAATGCCGCCGGACCGAGAACGTCGACCCGGGACGGTCACGCCAGACGACCGGGATGTCCGTCACGGAGGCTCCCCGCCGTACACAGTGGGCGAGGAGCTCGACGTCGAACGAGAAACCCGTCGTCCGCAGGTCGGCCGCAGCCGCCCGGCCCAAGGGACCATGGAAGAACTTGAACCCGCACTGCGTGTCGGGGATGCCGTCCACGAGGTCGCGGACGAGCCGGTTGAACGTGAGGGCGCCGAGCCGCCTGACCGGCAGCGCGTATCCCTCGACGACCGACCGACCGTGGCGCCTTGACCCGACCACGACCGGGCGGCCCTCGCGCAGCCGGACGATGGCTTCGTCCAGAGCCGCGAGGTCTGTCGCCATATCGGCGTCCATGAAGCCTACATAAGAGGCATGGGTCGCGAGTAGCCCCGCGCGGACCGCCGCACCCTTTCCCCGGAGTTCGCAGCGCACCAGCCGCACCGGCACCGGCCCGTCCCAGGCCCGGACGACTTCGGCCGTCCCGTCGGTGCTGGCGTTGTCGACGACGATGACCTCCGCCCGCATCGGCAGGCCGGCGAGCTTGTCGCACAGCAGGCCCAGCCCCGCCGGAAGCCGGTCGGCCTCGTTGTAGGCGGGGACGACGATCTCCAGGAGCGCGGAGCGGTCACGCCGGGTCCCCATCAGGGCCTACACGTCACCGGGAGCCGTAGTTGTACAGCGGCTTGATGACGGGGTCCTTCTGGGAGGCGTTCGCGAGCTGGACCGCGCCGAACGACGCTCCGGCGGCCAGCAGGACGCCGACGACTGCGGCGATGGCGATGCGCATCAGGGGGTCCTTCGTCGGGGGTGGGGGTCGCGGGGCTTGATACTGCCGAGTAACGGAAAGCTCAGAGTAGTCCTTGGGGCCAGGATTGACCAGAAAACGAGCAGACTCAGCGCGACCCAGGCGGCCGCCACGGGAGCGGCGGGAACACCGTCACCGGCCACGTCCGCGACCCCGTCGATCCGGTAAACGACCAGGTCAGGACCTCGCAGCAGCTCCGTGACCGCACCGGACGGGCGGTGCTCACCGGTCTCCGCGTCCACCACGACGTACCGTACGCCCGCGTCACGCAGCGTAGCCGCAGGTGGTGTTCCCGTCCGCGCGACCGGCGCGAGCCTGACCGCCCTCGGATCCTCGGGCGCGACGGTCGTCTCGTCGACGGTGACGGCGTCGTCCACGATGACGCGGCGGTGCAGATAGCGAGGCAGCGGGTCGAGGACACGGCGGCCGTGGTTCCACGGGTAGCTCCGGTAGGACGCCCAAGGCAGGACCAGCACGTCCCCGCGCGCCGGGTCGCCGTCGATGATCCGCCGCGCGCGCTCCCAGTCGTCCGGGTAGTGGACGGCCCGCAGATCGCCGGCCGCGCCCCACGCCAGTGTCGGCAGCAGGAACACCGGGACGGCCATGGCCGCCGCGGCCACTCCCGGCCACCGCGCCTCGGCCGCGCGGTCGGCGGCCACCCCCAGCCCCACGGCGACCACGACGGCGAGCGGGGCCACGTACTGCTGCCCGTCCCGCAGGACGGCGAACCCGGGCCAGAGACCGATGACCGTCTCAAGCGCCCCGGCGGCGACCGCCCCCAGCGCCGCGACGGCGAATCCGGCCACCGCCGCGACGGCCGCCCCGCGTCGCCAAATAGGTTCCCTGCACCATTTCCAGTAGGCGGCCAGTGCGGCGACGACCACGACCAGCCAGATCGTCGCGGTGACCGGCGCCCCGTACCCGCTCGGCACGGTTTCGCCGTTCCACACGCCGCCGAGCAGGAGCAGGCTCCCAAGCGACCCGAACGGCGTGTCCGCCCTGGCCGCGAACAGGCCGACGGCCGACCCGTCCCCAGGCACGCCGGCCGGCCGCAGCAGGCCGGGCACCAGCCAAGGAAGGCTCAGAACCGCAACGGCCCCCACGACCCGAGCCGCGTCGACGGGCATCCGGTGCACCGATCGTGCGGTCGCCAGGGCAATGGTCAGGGCGGTCAGGGCGGAGACGGTCAGGGCGGCGAAACCGCCTATGGCGGCGGGGATCAGGGCGCGGAGGAGACGGCGTCCGCCGCCGGGGACATCGGTGCTCGCGGCCGCCGCCACCACCCAGGGCAGGGCCGCGTAGCCGAGGAGGAGCGCCCACTGCCCCAGCAGCAGCCGCTCGGCGACGAACGGGTTCCAGGCGTAGCAGACGCCCGCCGCCAGGCGCGGCAGGAGCCGGCGGGACGGCACCAGGGACGCCGCCGACGTGCACGCCATCACGAAGATCGCCAGCAGGACGAGCTTCTGCACGGCGTCCGCCGGAACGACGGTGGCCAGCGCGGTGACGAACGCGTCGCTCGGGGCGTGCCGGGGGACGACGCCGGTCAGCCCGAACGTCAGGCGGGTGAACGCGGGATCGGGCACGAACACCATGTCGTACGACAGCACGAAGCCGGGCGCGAGCCCCGGCCCCAGCGCCGCGAGCCCGAGCCCCAGCCCGGTCAGCGCGGCCGCCAGGTGCCGCGTCCGGTCGTTCAAGCCGTCCGCTCCCGCATGTGAGCCTGGACGCTACCCGACCTGTTCCCCGGCGGGGCGCCGCCCCCCTGCGCCCCCCGGCGACCGCGCGGGGTCGGGGTCGCGCGGCAGGCCCAGGATGCGCTCGCCGATCACGTTGAGGTTGACCTCGGTGGTGCCGCCGCCGATGGTCATGGCGCGGGACGCGAGCAGGTAGCGGGTCCAGCGGGCGCGCAGCGGGTCCTGCCGGCCGCCGGTCAGGGCGCCCTCCTCGCCGAGCAGCGTGAACCCGAACTCGGTGACGTGCTGGCCGTGCTCCATCGCCACCAGCTTCCGGACGTTCGCGGTCGCGCCCGGGTCCGTGCCCGACAACTGCTTGAGCGTGGCGCGGAGGCCGAGGAGGTTGAACGAGTGCTCGTCGCAGGCGAGGCGCCCGATGCCGTCGCGGACGACCGGGTCCGCGGACAAGCCGAGCTCGGCGGTGAGATCGAGCAGTTCGGGCAGGTCGCCGCCGAGCTGGAAGGTGCTGGTCAGCCCGACGCGCTCGTTGGCGAGGGTGGTGCGGGCGACGCGCCAGCCCGCGTCGACCGGGCCGACGACGAGCTCGTCCGGCACGAACACGCCGTCCAGGAACACCTCGTTGAACACGGCGTCGCCGGTGCACTCGCGCAGCGGGCGGATCTCGATGCCGGGCGACGTCATGTCGACGAGGAAGTAGGTGATGCCGTCGTGTTTGGGACGGTCCGGATTCGTTCGTGCGATGCAGATGCCCCACTGCGCCTCGCGGGCGAGCGACGTCCAGATCTTCTGGCCGGTGATCGCCCAGCCTCCCTCGACGCGTTCGGCGCGCGTCCGCAGCCCGGCGAGGTCCGAGCCGGCGTCCGGCTCGGAGAACAGCTGGCACCAGACGATCTCACCGCGCAACGTCGGCGGCAGGAACCGCTGCTGCTGCCCGGCCGTCCCGTACTGGACCAGCGACGGGACGACCCATGCGGCGATCATCAGCGGCACCGGGCGGACCTTCGCCGCCGCCAGCTCCTGCTGGATCACGATCTGCTCCAGCGGTCCGGCGTCCCGTCCCCAGGGCTTCGGCAGGTGCGGCGTCACCCAGCCGCCCTCCGCCATCGCGGCCCGCTGTTCGAGCGGCTCCATCGCGGCCAGTTCGCCGACCCTGGCGCGGATCTCCTCGCGTACCGGCGCCGCGTCCTCGGCCAGTTCGACGCTCATCGGGCGCCTGACGCCCTTCACGGCGAGCGCCGCCACGTCCGCGCGGTGTTCGCCGGCCCGCCCCAGGAGCGCGCGAAGGGTCAGGGCCCTCCGGTAGAGCAGGTGGGCGTCGTGGTCGTAGGTGTAGCCGATGCCCCCATGAACCTGGATGTTGCCCTCTGCGCAGGTGACAGCGGCATCCGTTGCCAGGACGGCGGCGACACCCACCGCGTAGGCACGTTGCTCTTCTGGCTCATCCAGAGCGCGCGCGGCGTCCCATACCGCGGCCCTCGCACGCTCAACGGCGATGAGCATCCGGGCGCACTTGTGCTTGATGCCTTGGAACTGCCCGATCGGGCGGCCGAACTGCTCGCGGAGCTTCGCGTATGCCACGGCGTCGTCAAGGGCACGTCCGGCCACACCGCATGCCTCTGCCCCGAGCAGGACGACGGCAAGGGCGTGTGCGTCCACTCCGCTTAGGAAGCGTTCGTCCGGGACGGTCACGCCATCGGCCGTGACCGATCCCACCGGGCGGGTGATGTCGAGAGACTCCAGCGTCCCCACGGTGACGTCGTCCCGGTCGATGACCGCCCAGCCGTCACCGGCCGGGAGCACGAACACGTCCGCGAGCGGCGCACCCAGAACCGGCTGGACCGTGCCGGACACGGTGGAGCCGTCCCGGTCCAAGCCGCCCGAGAGTGCGACCGCCGCCGTCCGGGAACCGTCCGCGAGGCCGGTCACGTCGGCGCCGGCCGCGTACAGGATCGCGGACGCCAGCACCGTCGGCGTGTACGGGCCGGGAGCCAGTGCCCGGCCGAGTTCCTCCAGCGCGACGGCCTGTTCGAGGACGCCGAAGCCCTGCCCGCCCGCGTCCTCGGGCAGGTGCAGGCCGGGCAGGCCCTGCGCGGCGAGCGCGGGCCAGCAGCCCGCGTCCGCCTCCCGGACGGCCCGCGACGTGATGTTCCGCTCGGCGAAGCCGCGCACCGACGCGGCCAGCTCCTCGTGTTCCCCGGTCAGCCCGATGGCCATGGCCACACCTTTCTCAGGAGTGGCCACAGCCTATTAGAACGCCGTTCGGGTTGTCAGGACGCGATCTTCAGCTGGGCGAAGAACTCGTTGAGGTCCGGCCACCGGTTCCGGTGCGTGTTCGGCATCGACGCGAACACCACGGCCGGCGCCGGCCGGCCGGTGTCGATCACCGCGGTGGCGACGACCTCGCCGGTCGCCCGCACCCCGGCCCGCTTGTAGGTGAGGTGCGTGGCGATCAGCCAGCCCGGGTGCCCGTCCACGGTCAGGGCCTGCGAGGCCAGCGGCGCCGACTTGTGCGGGAACGCGTAGTACTGCGCCTCGAAGCCCTGCGCGGCCAGCCCGGTGACGTTCTTCACGCTGTCCGGCCCCTGGTAGGCGCTCTGCAGGCTCGGGAGCAGCGTGCCGGTGAGCAGCTGCCCGTACCAGAGCTGGCCGGCGTGCCTCTCCGTCACGAGGATCTGCTGCCCCGACCACCCGGGGGTGCCCAGCTTGTTCTTCTTGGTGGGCACCTGCCAGGGGGCGGCCAGCCGCGGATAGGCCAGGCCGGAATGGACGTCCTTCACCCGGCCGAGCATCCTGCTCGGCCTCCCCGGGAACGTCGTCAGCCGCCTGTCCGGCGGCAGCTGCACCTGCGCCGCCTCGGACTGCTCCGCCGCGGCCCGCTGGTCGGCGTTGCCGGAGGTGTCCTCCGACTCCTTACCGCCGCTCGTCAGGAGGTAGACGCCGCCGGCCGCGATGAGCGCGACCACCAGCAGGCCGATGCCGCCGAAGAGGACGAGCCGGGACCGGCCGCCGCCCTCGTCCAGGACGTCCCGCGGAGGTTTCGGGGCGCGCTTCGGCTGACGCTTCGGCGAGCCGTCGCCACCGAGCTTGGCGTCCGCCGACGCCTCGTCCGCCATCCAGTCCGGCATCTGCCAGTTGCCGCTGCTCGGCTTGCCGGGCTTCGCCGGACGGCCGGCCCCGGTCGGAACGGCCGGAACGTAGTTGTCGTCGCCGCCGCTCTCGTCGAAGAGCGACCCCTCCCACTGGGGGGCCTCCTCTTCGGAGACGGGCGCGACCTTGACGTCCTCGGGCGCGGGCTCAGGAGCGGGCTCGGGGGCGGGCTCGCGGGTGGATTCGCCCTCGGCCGGAGCGGGGCCCGGCACCCGGGCGTCCTTGGCCTCGACCTTCCCCCAGATGTCGTGCGGCTCCCCGCCCTCCCCGGACCCGGAGAACTCCGTGCGGCCGGTCGGCGCGGGCATGAACACCTCGGGCACCTTCGGCTCGGGGAAGGCCGTCCGCGGGCCGGCCGCGTCGTCCGCGCCGGGCTCCGGCCGGTTCTCCGGCTCGCTCTCGCTCATGTCGGTCCAGCGCACGCCGCGCTCCCCCTGATCGGACATGCGGCACACGTTACGCGAAGATCACCTATGCCGTTCCGGCCGCTGATCACGCTCAGGACACATCTTCTCATCGCTTAGTGATCGCTTGGTGACGGCCCCGCCAAGCCCGCGGACGGCTCCGGCCCGTCCGCCAGCCGCTCCCGGGCCAGCAGCGTCGCCCCCGCCACCGCGCCCGGCATCGCGAGCACCGCGCCCAGCGGAATGAGGAACACCACAACAGTCGCGGCGCCGAACCCGACGACGAGCGGACGGTCCGCCTTCAGCCGCGCGAACCGCTCCCGGCGCCGCAGCCCGCGCCGCTCCAGCGCGATCGAGGTCAGCTCACCCGCCAGGAAGTAGCCCGACACCAGTGCCGCGATCACCGGGACGACCGTCTGCCCGACCACCGGCAGGAACCCGCACGCGAAGAACACGACCGCGAACATCAGCGCGACCGCGCCGAGGATCACCGCGTCCTTGATCGCCCGCCCGATCTGGACGATCAGCGGGACGTCCGGCTCCGGCGGCGCGCCGCCCTGCGACTCCTCCACCCGGACCGCGATCGCCTCGTAGAACGGATCCCCGACCAGCAGCGTCACCGCGGTGAACGTGATCACCGCGAGGAACAGGGCCGACCCGTACAGCGCGATCCCGGCGACGAGGCGCGCCGACGTCCGGGCCGCGCCCGCCCATCCGTCCGCGAACTGCGTCACCCATCCGGCCAGGTCGTCGATCTCGAACGCCAGGTAGACCAGCGCGGCCGCGTACACGGCCAGCACGATCAGCGCGGGGATCAGCCCGAAGAGCCACTGGGCCGGGTGCCGCGCCACCCATCCGATGCCGCGCAGCAGATACCCGACGCCGTTGAACAGGTCCTTGAAAGCGGACGGCCTGGACGCCTCCGGTTCCGGCTCCGGGCGCGGCTCCGGCAGCGGGGGCGGGCCGGGCAGCGGGGGCGGGCCTGGCTGTGGCGGCGGGGCGTTCCATGCGCCGGGTCGATCCGGCGGGACGTGCGGTTGGCTCACGCACCCTCACCTTATAGGGCAGGAAGCCCCACAAGGCGAGCGGAACGCTCCCAAACCACACGCCGCAGCTCCGGATCCTTCAGGGCGCCCACCGTCGGCAGCATCCCGGCGCCCGGCGTCGAACTGTGGAAACCGCCGCTGCGGCCCTCGAACTCCTCGTCCAGCGCCAGCCGCAGGGCCATCCGCGCGCCCTGCGCCGGCGTCCGCATCACCGGAGTGTGCGACAGCAGCCCCCCGATGCGCTCGCTCCCCCGGACGTCCCTGCTCAGGCTCGTGGCGACGACGCCGGGGCACATCGCGTTCACGGTGACGCCGCTGCCCTCCATCCGCCGTGCCAGCTCCTGCGCGAACAGGATGTTGAGCAGCTTCGACCGTCCGTACACCCGGAGCGACCCGGCGGGACCGTACGCGCCGGGCTCGGCCATCCGCTCGGCGTCGAGCCGGTCCGAGTGCCGGTGCGCCTCCGACGCCACGACCACCACCCGCGACGGCGCGCCCTTCTCCAGCAGTCCCGTCAGCAGGTTCGTCAGCAGGAACGGCCCCAGATGGTTCGTCGCGATCATCCGGTCGTGGCCGTCCGCGCTTACCTTGGCGCGCAGCAGATGCACGCCCGCGTTGTTGACCAGGACGTCCAGCCGCTCGAACCGCTCCGTCAGCGACGCCGCGACCCGCCGGACGTCCATCTGCACCGACAGGTCCGCGAGGAACGTCTCGACACGCGCGCCGGGCACGTCCCGCGTCAGCTCCTCCACCGTCGCCGCGGCGCGCAACTCGTTGCGGCAGACGATCCCCACCAGGAGCCCCGCCCGCGCGAGCCCCCGCGCGATCTCCTTCCCGATCCCGGACGTCCCCCCGGTCACGATCGCGATCCTGGACTCCATTCCCCCACCGAACCACCCCGCACACTCCCCGGCAAGCGCGCCGCCCCGAGGCCGGCCCTGGCACGATAATGGAACAGGTTCTAGTATTCGGCCATGAGGTTCACCTATGCCGAGGCCATGACGGACCCCTCGTTCTATCTGCCGCTGGCGCGGGCGGCGGAGGAGGCGGGGTACACGAGCATGTCGGTCGCCGACTCGCTGGTCTATCCGAAGGAGTCGGACTCGGTGTATCCGTACACCGCGGACGGCAGCCGGGAGTTCCTGGAGGACAAGCCGTTCATCGAGACGTTCACGCTGATCGCGGCCATGGGCGCGGTGACGGCCACGCTCCGGTTCACGCCGTTCGTCCTCAAGCTTCCGGTGCGCCCGCCGGTGCTCGTGGCGAAGCAGGCGACCTCGATCGCCTGCCTGACCGGCGGGCGGCTCGGGCTGGGCGTGGGGGTCAGCCCGTGGCGCGAGGACTTCGAGGTCATGGGCGTGCCGTGGGAGCGGCGCGGCAGGCGGATGGACGAGGCCATCGACATCGTGCGGGGGCTGAGCGGCGGCGAGTACTTCGAGTACCGCGGCGAGCACTACGACGTTCCGGCGATCAAGATGACCCCGGCGCGGCCGTTCCCGATCCTGGTCGGGGGGCACAGCGAGGCGGCGCTGCGGCGCGCGGTCGTGCGCGGGGACGGCTGGATGCACGCCGGCGGGGACGACCTCGACGACCTGCTGGCCAGGCTGAACCGGATCCGCGAGGCGGAGGGCAAGGCCGGCGGCCCGTTCGAGATCCACGTCATCTCCACGGACGCCTACACGCCCGACGGGGTGAGGCGGCTGGAGGACAAGGGCGTCACCGACGTGATCGTCGGCTTCCGGATGCCCTACGCCAAGGGCCCCGACACCGAACCGCTGGCCAAGAAGATCGAGCACCTCGAACGGTTCGCCGAGAACGTCATCGCGAAGACCGGGTCCTGACATCGAAACGAGAACACGTTACAGTCCGGCCATGAACGCCATCACCTGGGACGCCCCCGACTCGGACCATCCGGCCCGCCGGGCCGCCCGCGCCTCCATGAACGCCTCGGCGGAAGGCCGCAAGGACGACTGGCTGGACCTCTTCTCCCCCGACGCCCTCATCGAGGACCCGGTCGGCCCGTCCTTCCTCGACCCCTCGGGCAACGGTCACCGGGGCCGGGAGGGCGCCGAAGCCTTCTGGGACAACTTCATCTCCACGGTCGCCGACTTCCGCTTCGCCATCGCCGACTCGTTCGCCAACGGACCGTGCTGCGCCAACGTCGCGACGATCACCACCACGATGGCCGCCGACGGTTCCAGGCTGACCATCGACTGCGTCCTCATCTACAAGGTCGACGAGGCAGGCAAGATCACCTCGCTGCGCGCCCACTGGGAACCCGACCGCGCCTTGTCCACCCTCACCAAGCCGGGCACGTGATCCTCAAGGGAGATTCCAGAACCGGACGGTCCCCTCGAAGTCGCCGCTCGCGAGGAGCCCGCCCGCCGGGCTGAGCGCCAAAGCGGAGACACCCGGGGTGTTTCCGCCGAGGCTGCCGGCCGCCTTTCCGGTGCCGGCGTCCCAGAGCCGGACGGCCCCGTCGGTCTCGCTGCGTGAGGCCAGGAACCTGCCGTCGGGGCTGAACGCCACCTGATGGGCACCGGTGGTGATCTTCTTCTTCGGACGGCGGTCCGCCACGTCCCAGAGCCTGATCTCGTTTTTGCCGCCGGTGGCCAGGGTCTTGCCGTCGGGGCTGAAGGCCACCGAGAAGAGCGACTTGTCCTGCCCCTTGAGGACCGCTGCGCTCCGACGGGTGCCGACGTCCCACAGCCGGACGTCCTTGTCGTCGTCGCACGCCAGCGTCTCGCCGTCCGGGCTGAACGCCACTGTCCCAGGCACCTCCTTCAGGCCGGAGAGCGTGGCGGTGAGGCCATGGCCGCTCACGTCCCACAGCCGGATCATGTTCTTGGCGTTCTCCTCCCTCAGGAACGTCGACACCCCGATGGCCAGGGTCCGGCCGTCCGGGCTGAAGGCCAGCGACCAGGCACCGGCGCCGTCGGGATCGTCGAAGGTCGCGATGGCACGGCCCGACGCGACGTCCCAGAGCCCGATGCCGCTGTCCCCGTCGTCCGAGGCGATCGTCTTGCCGTCCGGGCTGAACGCCACCTCGTGCTTGGATTTGCTGGACCGCGCGAGAGTGGCGGTCTTCTTGCCGGTCGCCACGTCCCAGAGTTCGAGGGCGCCGTCCTCCCCGACCCTCGCCAGAGTCCTGCCGTCCGGGCCGAACGCCAGCCCCCAGATCTCGTCCGAGCCCTCGATGGCGGTCGGACGGGGCACGGCCGACGTAGGGGCGGCGCCCGGACGCTCGCCGCCCGACGGCTGCAACGCCCAGACACCCGCGACGGCCCCCGCGCCCACGACGAGCGCCGCCGTCACCGCGACGAGCGCACTCCTCGCGCGCGGCGGCTTCGCAAGCAGCGGCCGTGTCTCCGGGAGGGTCAAGTCCAGTGGGGCGACGACCGCCTCAAGCATCCCCCGGACGGCGCCGGCCGTCAGCCGCGCGGCGGGATCCTTGCGCAGCAGCCCCGTCAACACCTCACCGAGCGGGCCGGCGTGCACCAGCGGCGCGTGCTGCTCCGTGGCGATGGCGAGGTAGATGGACCCATGGTTGGGCCCCGTGAACGGCGGCCCACCTTCGACGGCCGCGAACAGGGTGGCGCCGAGCGACCACAGATCCGACTGCGGTGTGGCGGGCCGCCCACGCACCTGCTCGGGCGCCATGAACGCCGGGGTACCGAGGACCGTCCCGGTGTTGGTGAGCGTCGCGTCGCCCTCCAGCGCGGCGATGCCGAAGTCGGTGAGCACCGCGCGCTCCCCCTCCAGCAGCACATTGGCGGGCTTCACATCGCGGTGCACGATGCCCTGGTCATGCGCGGCGGAGAGGGCGTCCACCATCTGCAGACCTATCGCGGCGACCTCGTTCACCGGCAGCCGCCCCCGCCGGCGAAGCAGGTCGGCCAGCGAGCCGCCGCGGATCAGCTCCATCACGATCCACGGCCGGCCGTCCTCACCGGCCACCCGCTCGTGCACCCGGACGACGCCGGGATGCGTCAGCCGTGCCGCGGCGCGCGCCTCCCGCTCCATCCGGGCGTACAGCACATGCCGCTCGTCCTCCCCGATCTGCTCGGGGAGGCGCAGTTCCTTCAACGCGACCTCTTGCTCGAGACCGGCGTCCCAGGCCCGCCAGACGACGCCCATACCGCCGCGCCCGAGCGTCCCGAGAATGCGGTACCGCCCGGCCAGCACTTCCCCCGGCCCCTCGCCCACACGGGCAACCTACCGCCCAAGATCACCCAAGAACCGCACCCCACATCACAAATAGACAAATGTGTCTACCAGGCTACGGGTCGGCCGAGGACGCCTGCCCGCACTGCGGGAACACGGAACGGCGGCCCAAGCGGGCAACGGCGAGCGCAGAGGTGAGGGTCCAGCCCGAACGCGAAACAGCGGGTCGACCTTTCCGGGGAGTCTCACACGGATGGTCTTCCCGCCGTTCCGCGTGCCCCTGCCGACGGGTCACTACTCCGCCGCTGCAAGGAGGGGCTTGCGCCAGAGCGATTGTAGCCAACGCCCATGAACACAGGACGGTGGCTGGTAGCACACCAAACAAGGGCCGCCCGGCCCTGGTGTCCAGTTCTGTTCGCAGGCGTGACAAGGGCCGGGCACACTACCGGGACCTTGCGCGCCGTGATCACGGGAGTCTCCCATGACCGAAGCAAGCACGGTCCAACGTCAGGCGTTCTCCGCCGCGACGCCGCCCCCGGGTGTCACCCGGGACATGTTCGAGACGGCGATCGCCCGGGGAATGGACGTGTGGGGCCTCGACCACGCGGTCAACGTCGCCCAAGTCTGCTCGGCGTTCGACTACGTGAACGGGTTCGTCAACATCCCCGCCTCCACCGAGGAGATCCTCGAAGCCAAGTCCCTGGGCGTCTACCCCGGCGACTACGGTTCCGCGCGGGCGAAAGCCACCCACGCCCAGGTCAAGCAGGTCATCGCGATCTGCGGGCCGGACGAGGTGTCCTGGTACGCGCTGGCGCTTCAGAACGCCGGTCACGACCAGGTGATGCAGGCCGCGAGGCTCGGGGCCTACCCCAGCCTCTTCGGCCCCGAACTGCGTGAAGGCAGGACCCCTGCCGAAGCGCTCCAGTACTTCGCCGACCTCTTCGGGTCGGACGAGGACTGAACCTGGTCCGTCCCTCCGCTCCCCGGCCGGGGAGCGGAGGGACGGAACCTGTGGCGAATGACCGCACCGTGCGTCGTCGGTCAACTACCAGGAGATCTTCCGCGCAAGAAAGAGGACGCGGCTGGCCGCCGCGCCCTCTTCGTTTGGCTCCGGGTGAGTTACGAAGCCGGCCGGACAAAGGACCAGCCGATCTTCGCCGTGTCACCCAGGATCTTCATGTCCCGCTCCAGGCACGCGCAGACCACATCCTCGACGTCGCACACGCGCCGTCGACGAAGGAACTGCTCCTCGTCCTCCGCGTCCAACCCGATGCTCTCGTTCCCGAACGTGCTGTACATTCCGGGCCTGCCGAGCGTGGACGCCCAGTCCCACTCCGTGTACTCCGAGGCGGTCAGGACGTCCCTCATGCGGCCCCTGCAGTACGGCAGCAGGGGACGCGGGTTGGTGATCGCCATGCGCTTGCGGTACACGCTCCACAGTTCGGTGAACTGGTCGACGGTGACCTTGCGCAGGACTTGTCCGCGGTGGGGCGCCCGGGGGTCGGTGGAGCCGCGGCTCGCGTCCCGGCCCCGGGTGTCCCACATGGTCCGGATCCTGAGCTCCTTGAACGGCACGTGGTTCATGCCGATCCGCTCCTGCCAGAAGAACGGCGCCTTGCCATCCCCGAGGAACATCACCGATGCTCCGACGGCGATCGCAGGCACGTACACCGGCAGCAGCGCTGTGGCGATCAGCAGATCGAGCCGCCGCTTCTCGTCACTGAGAACCCAGTCAGGACCCTTCTTCTGCGCTCCGGGCATATCCAAGATCACGCCTCGGATCGCCTGGAGCCTTTCCTGCACGACATGCAGTTGTGTGTCATTCATTTGTTTGCGGGCACCGACCTGTCCTCGGTGCCCCCTCCTTCGCCACATACCGTGTCCGCGGCGCGCCGAAGGGCCACCGTGCCGGAGCACGCGATCCGGTCGGCCGCATCTCCCTGACGAGTGCAGGTGATCATCTCCGAAACGGCCCGGAATGTCTGGGGCGCGGGCCAAGATCGTGTCCTGTCGCGCAGAGCGAGAGGGGTGGCGGGATGCGCTGGATCGGCGTCGCGGGCGGTTACGAGGTCGCGGTTCGAGGCGAGGGGGCGGAGAAACCCGTCGTCGCGTGCCGGCGGGCGGGAGGTAAGGAGCTGGCCAAGGTCCCGGCCAAGGTGAAACAGGACCCCGGTGTGGCGAGCCTGATGGGGCTCTGCGAACGGCTCGCCGGGCACGGCCGGGCCGTGCGCGAACAGGTCGAGGCCTGGATGCTGCGCTCACTGCCCGTCCCGGTGGATGTACTGCACGCGGTCTGGGAGGACCCGGCCTGGCGGCATGCGCTCACCGGCCTGGTCGTCGCCCCCGTCCGCGGCGGCGCGCCGGACCTGGAATGCGCCGGAGTCCTGCTCGGGCTGGATGGCACGAAGGGCGTTCGGCTCACACCGGTTGACGGGGACGTCCGGTGGTCGGACGCCGACACGTTCGCCATCCCCCACCCCGTCCTGCTGGGAGACGACCTGATCGATCGGCTTCGGCGCGGCGGCGCACTCAAGCATGACCAGGCCGTGGAGCAACTCCACCGGGAACGATGGTCGCGCCCGGACGGGATGGACCGGACGATCGACGTCATCGACGCGTTCTGGTTCACGGAGGCCTGGTACGAGAGCGGCGCCGCGTTCGAGCGCCGCGTCATCGGGTTCGGCGGACGCGTCCGCGGCGACGTCGCGCGGTTCACCGTGCACGACCCCGAACCGATCGGCATCGAGCTGGAGGTGAAGTACAGCGGACCCATGAGCCCCGCCTTTCTCGGGACCCTGACCTTCGCGAACGGCGGCCGGGAGATCGGCGACATCGCCTGGTCGGAGGCGGCGCGCATTCTGATGTCACTGTTCGCGGGGCGGACCGTGGAGGACGAGGAACGCGAGGTGCTCGGCGCCACCGACGCGTACGCGGATTACTGCGACCGTCTTCGCGGCGAACCGGGCACCGTCCCGGACACCCGCCACCGGCCGCCGTCCCGCGAGGTCCTGCTCCGAGCCGGCGCCGTGCTCCCAGGTCCGCCCGCCTCGGCGGACGAGGACGCTCTCGTCGCGGCGCGCTTCACCCATCCGGCGTTGAACGAGCCGGTGGTGCCGCTGGTGCGCCGCGCGGCGGTGCCGGCCGAAAGGGCCTCGATGGCATTGCCCGGCCTGGTCGCAGCGGGAGACGGCGAGGTCGGTGCGGTTCGTGCGGGCCCGCTGGGGTTCCTCGCGATGGCCCTGCACTCGTACCCGGCCCAGCATGACCGCATCGTGGCGCTGCATCAGGTGCTGCAGGCCGCCCGCAAGACCGCGACGGGCAAGCCGGGGCTGGCACGGAAAGCCCTGAACGAGCCCGCCGATGGCCTCGCCACCGACGCCCCCGACCTGCTCCCCTTGTACTTCGACGAGTGCGCGCGCATCATGGCCGCTGCGGGGAGCACGGCCTACGCGGCCGCGTACTTCGAGAAGGCCAGGGCCGCCGAGTCCGAGCATTCCCTGCCGGTCGACGAGGCCCGGCTGGTGGCCGCGTACGTCACCGCGGGCTCCGGCGCCGTCGGGCCGAAGTCCCTCAAGCACCACGCCGCGCGCCTCGCCGAACGGCACTCCCCCGACGAGGCCTGCCGCTGGCAGCGCCGGTTGCTCACCGAATGGTGCGAGGCGGGCGAGGGCGACGCGCTGATCCTCGCCGCCGGATGGGCCGGCGCCGCACGTGCCGCCGGGTGGAAGCCCGGCGAGCGACCCGCCGCCGAGGACCGGGCCGCCGACGAACGCGCCGTCCGGGCCCTGCTCGATCATGGCTGCCTGCGGACGGCTCCGGCCGCGATCTGGAAGTTCGTCCGCCCGCTGCTGTTCCGGATGGCGGGACAGGACGCCGCCGTCCGGCGTTCCCTGGCCGGGTTGCTTCCCGAGCCCGCGGAAGGCACCCCCGAGGCGAAGGCCGCCGCCGTGTCGGTGCTCGTCGCCAACCTCGACGGGGCCGGTGCGCGCGCGCCGTTCACGTCCGACGTCGAGATGAGCGGTGCGCGGGTGCGGCAGTGGGTGGGGCGCTTCATGAGCCTCTACGCCGGTCTCGCCCTGCCGGTCTCCGGCCTGGACGGCCTGCTGCGGGACGCAGGGAAGCGGCTCACCGCCGAAGGGCTGACCTGCGACGGCCACATCGCGCTGCTGGGGCCGGACGACAACTACATGTACTTCTACGACGGGCAGGTGCAGGAAGAGCACACCGACTACGACTTCCCGCTGCTCGAACTCGCGCTCGGCCTGGGGGTCCCCCTCGCCCCGCCGCGCTACCTCCACACCTTCAAGCTGCACTCCTGGCTCGATGCCGCCGAGCGTCCCGGCCTTGCCGCCACCGCCGCCGACCCGGCCTGGGGTCCGTTGCTCCGCGACGCGGTGATCGGGAACGTCTCGGCCCCGCTCGGGCTCGGCCCGCCCGCCCACGAACTGCAGGTCCGCCCCTCCGTCGTGAAGGCCCTGGTCAACGCGCCGGGCACCCGGGAAATCGTTGCGGACATCCTCGCTGAGCACGCCAAGAGGGTCCCGGGCCACGGGCTGCCGGACGTGCACGCGGCGCTGTGCGACGTCGAACGGTTCACCGTCGCCGGCGTCCCCGAAGGTTCCGCGGAGGCCGTCCGGGCCATCCTCGCCGAGGCCGATCCGGTGCGGGCTCTGGCAGCGACGCTTCGCGGCGGCGTCCTCGGCGAACTCGACCTCGAAGTCCTCTCCCGGCACGAGACCAACACGGTCCATAACTACATGGAGGAAAGCGGAGCAGACCTCCTCGTCATCGAGGCGGGCCGGCTGTGGCGCCACGCCTTCCGGGCCTCGGCCGTGACGCCCGGAGGCGTCGGCCCCGGCCACGGCTTCGGCACGTACGACGACCGGGAGAGCGTCCACAAGAAGGCCGAGGCACGCGAACTCTACGACCGCTGCCTGATCGTCGCGGATGGACGGGTCACCGTGGTCGATCACAACGGCCCGCACTGCCCGCACGGCGGCACCCACCCCAACGCCCCTTCCATGCGGCCCGTCGACGGGGAGCCGGTGCGCTTTCCCCACGCCGGGTCGGACGCCACCGTGTGGCGTGGCGAGGGCCGTCTGATCGAACTGCGCGACTCCACGGGCCGGACGATCGGCCGATATCTGCGCGGTTCCGGGTGGGTGCCCGAACACGACGGAGCAGACGGTTTCCGGATCCACTTCCATCGCTTCGCGGCCAAATCCGGCTGGGTGCCTCCACCGGGATGGTGGAGCGCGATGACCCCTCGTGATCCGGAGGGGTCCCGCACCCTGCGAGGCGTGGACGACGCGACCGCGCGACGGCTGCTGGACCTCGCGGACACCTCGTTCACCCCCCGGATGATGGAGCTGATGGCCCCCGGTTCCGACTTGATGGAGAGGCACGACCGCTTCAACGAGCTGAAGGCGCGGCTGCGCACGCTCCTTCCCGAGATCAACGACGAGATGCTCCGGACCGGCGTGACCTCCGTCGTCTGGACCGCGATCGAATGCCGTGAACGCGCGTTCGCACTGGCCCGGCGGCTCGGCCTGGCTCCCCCACCGCACCTTGAACCCGCCCCGGTCACTCCGTCCGCGACCGCCGCCGAGGCGCCAGGGCCTCGGCCCGAGGCGTCCGAGCGTGAGCCCGTCCAGGCACGCTCCCCGCGCGCGGCCGCGTACGAGAAGATCGTGCGCCTTGCCGAAGAGGCCGTGCCGAAGCGCGGGTACGTCGAGAAGGTCGCGGGCGGTTTCGACGCCGCCGCCGTCCAAGGGGTCGAGGAGCGGCTGGGACGGCTGGGCGCCTCGGTCCTGCGCGCGGCCCGGGCCGCGGGCGCCGAGCGCGACCGTCGCCGTGCGGAACTGCTCGATCTCGCCTCGGTCCCCGAGCTCATCCGCACCGACGGGACCTGGCAGGTCGGGCGCATACGCCCGCATGTCGAGGCGGGGAAGCCGCACACGGGTCACGGCCGCGTCGGCATCGTCGGCGTCGGCCCCGAGGAAAGGGGCGACTACGGCTGGGTCTACGTCTCCACGGCCCTGCTCCACACCCCGGACGGTCCCGATCCGCTGATCCTGAGCCGCAACAACGTCCAGGAGGCGCGGAGCTGCCGGGGCTGGGGCGACCCCGGCCGGCTCCGCGCGGCGGCGGACCTCATCGGCCGGAACGGGCCGCCGCCACTGGGCCACGACGCCGTCGTCACCGCATTCGCCGAGGCCACGGGACTGTCCATCGCGCAGGCGATCGTGCTGCTGTCCCCTTCCGCGCGGAGCACCGCATGGCCGGACGGCTGGGCGCTGGGACGCGTCGCCTCGCCCGACCCCGACGACGCCGAACTCATCCGCGCGCACAACCTGACACAGACTGGATTGAGGGCGGCGGCTCTCACCCTGCAGGCGATGACGGAGACCGGCGAGGCCATCGACCTCGTCGAGGCGCTGATGCCGGAGGACCCCGCGGACCTGTGGCGGTCCGGCCCCGACCTGGATCGCGCGATCACCCGGTGGTCCGGCCGCCATCCGCGGCTGACGCCGCTCACGACCGACCTGTGGATCACGCTCACCGCCGGCCTGGACGAGCGCGATCTCCCCTTGGTCCGCAGCCTGGTGGCTCTTCTCGGCGAACGTCTCGACGAGCGTCCGGCACTCGTCCCGGGCCGGTTCGGCCAGGCGGCCAAGCTGCTGGAGGACCGCCTGCCCGCTCACCACCCCGCGCGGGCCGTCGCCGCGGAACGACTCGCAGACCTGGGCGCCGCCTACACCGCTCCGGAGACCCACGTCGTGATAGCCACGGGCGTCACCTCCGTGAGCGCCCTCGAAGGCGCCATCGGAGAACTCGCCGTCCACCTTCCCGATCACGGCAGGCTGGCCATCGCGGATCTCTTGACGGCGACCCCCGATGGCGACGGCTACCGGATCCGGCTCCAGCCATCACGCCTCACCGGACCCGAAGACCCGATGCTGGAACGCCTGGAATCCGCACTAAAACGCAACGGCGCGACAAACGCGCTGTCCGACCTGCGTTTCCTGATCTCCATCGCTTAGTCCCCCTATGATCATCTGGGCGGCAGACGAAAGGGGAACTGTGCGTAATTCTGTCCCGGTCGGAGCCGTCGCCGCCTGCGCCGTCGCCGCTCTGGTCGGCGCCGGTGGCACGTCGTCCGTGGCGGCGCTGAGCGGTTCGGACGAGCGGGTCGGGTCGGAACGGCCGACGCTAGTGGGCTGGGCGCGGTTGCCCGCGGAGACCTACGCCGCCGGGACCGAGCCCTCAGGCTCCGCGCTGGGCACCGAACCGGTCAACGGCGTCAAGGTGCCCTTCGCCCATCAGCCGATCCAGGGCTTCAGCGGCATCGTCAAGAACGAGGACGGGTCGTTCTCCGCGATATCGGACAACGGATACGGAAAGAAGAACAACAGCGCGGACTTCCTGTTGCGCATCCACCGGATCAAGCCAGACTTCAAGCGCGGCCTGGTACGGGTCCTCGGAGGCATCTCCCTTTCCGATCCGAAAGGCCTGGTTCACTTCCCCCTCACGAGGGCCGACCGGAAACTCACCGGAGCCGACCTCGACCCGGAGTCGATCGTGCGCGCCCCGGACGGCACGTACTGGATCGGCGACGAGTTCGGCCCCTACCTCCTGCACTTCGACCGTGCCGGGCGGCTGCTGCAAAGGCCCATCCCGGTACCCGGCGTGAAATCCCCGAACAGCCCGGACCTGCAACCCGGCGAAGAGCCCGATATCGGCGACAGCAAGGGGCTGGAGAATCTGGCGATCTCCCCGGACGGCAGGACGCTGTATCCGATGCTGGAGGGAACGGTCACCGGTGACACCCCGCAGGATCTGCGCATCTACGAGTTCGACCGGCGCCGCGCCACCTTCACCGGACGGCGCTGGACGTACCACATGGACGCCCCCAAACTGTCCGTGGCCGATCTGACCGCCATCGGCCCGAACCGCTTCCTCGCCATCGAACGCGACAACCTCAAGGGTGATGCGGCGGCTCTCAAGAAGGTCTACAAGGTCGACCTCGACGACCGGGACCAGGACGGCCGGGTCGACAAGACCGAGGCCGTCGACCTGCTGAACATCGCCAACCCACGCGAGCTCGGCACTCCGGGCAAGACCTTCGAGTTCCCCTTCTTCACCATCGAGGCCGTCACCGTCCTGGACGACCGGACCATCGGCGTGCTGAACGACAACAACTTCCCATCGGACGCGACCCGGGTGCCGAACCGGCCCGACGACGACGAGTTCATCGCGGTCCGCCTGACCGAAAGCCTCAGCAGGCCATGACGGCGCAGAGGGTCCGTCCGGCATTCGGGATCGTGCTGGCTGCCGCTGGGGCGGTGCTCTGGGCGACGGCACTGGCTTTCGTGGTCCCGGCCGCACGGACGGCCGAGAACGCCGCGATGGCGGTGGACGACGCGGCACAGGAGATTCCCAACGACCGCTGGTTGAGTCTGTGGGTGCACGACCTCCGCTGGGCCGCGATCATCGTGATCGTCTGCGGGCTGGCGCTGACCGCGTGCGGCACCGGTCACCGCAAGCATGCCGCCGTCGTCGCCGGGATCGTGTTGCTCGTGGCCGATGGCACGTTCACCGCGATGAACGCGACCAGGTGGCCGGCCATGATCGGGGCGCTCGTGGCGGCGTCCGCGATCGCCGCAGCCACGATGGCGGCGCAGCGCACCGACACGAAGGCGGACGGGCCACAGCGGCATCTGGTCGGGTACGGAATCGTCGCCGCCTGGTGTGCGCCCCTGCTGCTGTCCAATGCCATGAGCGGGGTCGGCCGGTTCGTTCCGGACGGGTTGGCCGCCGGCGCGAGCGCCGCCCAAGTCCTCCTCGTGCTTGCGGCCATCGCCTGCGCCGTGTCGGCCATGCCGCACGTCCCACGTGGTGCCGTTCCCGCGGCCGCCGGCTTCACCATCGTCCTGGGAACGGCAGGGGCGTTCGCGGGCGCGAACGGCGACGTGGTCTGGGCGCTGCTGCTCGGCGGCCCGCTCGTCGTCGCCGTGCTGCTGCTCACCTCCCGGCCGCGATCCGCGCGTTCGTTCCTGGGCCTCGCGATCATCGCGGTGGGCTATCCCTTTGCCGCACTCGCCGCGTTCCTGGTGGGCATGGGCCCGGCGATGGGCGCACTGGCGCTGTCCGGTGACTCCTATCCCGCCGACGGAGTGGCCGCGTTGCCGGGCGGCCTGCTCGCCGGCGCGGTGGCGGGCGTCCTGACCGTGTGGACAAGGCGCGGCCGCCGTCCCGCACCACCGATCTAGGACGGCCGGCTTCCGGGACCGCCCCCGAGGTGGCGGCGATGGGCAGGGCCCCTGGCGATGCCTACTGTGGAAAGGAGCAGGAGACCGGTTGTCAGGGGCATTCGGGGGCAAGCGTGAGCGGGGCCGAGATCGATTACAAGGCGGTGTTCCATGCGCTGCCGAGCGCGGTGGCGCTCCTCAGGCCGGATCTGGTGTACGCCGACGTGAATGAGGCGTTCTTGCGAATTTCGGGCCGCACCCGCGAGCAGTTGCTGGGCCGGTACCTGTTCGACGTCTTCCCCGACAATCCTAACGACCCCGCCGCAACCGGGATGCGCAACTTGAGAGCGTCGCTGCGGCGGGTGTCGGCCACCGGGGAACGCGACACCATGGCGTTGCAGCGCTATGACGTGGAGGACCCCGAGCGGCCCGGGGTGTGGCAGGAGCGGTACTGGAGTCCGATCAACGCCCCCGTCCTGGGTCCCGACGGGAAGGTCCTGCTGCTCCTGCACAGGGTGGAGGAGGTCACCGAGCTCATCCACGCGCGCGGTGCCCGCGGCGGCGGAGACCGAACACAAGTGCTGGAGGCTGAGCTGTACACCCGAGCCCGGGAACTGCAGGAGCTCAACGAGCGACTGCGGCGAGCGCATGCCCGTGAGCGTGAGGTCGCCCTGGCTCTGCAGGAGGCGATGCTCCCCGCCGCCCCGGCGATCGGCCCTCACCGCGCCGCCGTCCGCTACCGGCCTGCGATCGGCTCACTGAACGTGTGCGGCGACTGGTACGACCTGGTCGACCTGTCCGGCGACCGTATCGCGGTCGCCGTCGGCGACGTCGTCGGCCACGGTCTGACCGCGGCCACGGTGATGGGCCAGCTGCGCGCGGCGCTGAGTTCCGCCGCCTGCGTCGCCGACGGCCCCGCGCAAGCGCTGGACGTCCTCGGTCACTACGCCCGCTCGGTGGACGGCGCCGAGTCCACCACCGCGGTCAGCGTCTTCATCGACTGGACGACCCGCACCCTCACCTACAGCAGCGCGGGACACCTTCCGCCCGCCTTACTGCATCGCGACGGCACCGTTTCCTTCCTCGACCAGGCCACCGACCCCCCGCTGGGGGCCGGTCCCGAGCATCTCACCCGCCCGCAGGCCGACATCGCCTTCTCCGAGGGATCGGCCCTGGTCCTGTACACCGACGGACTCATCGAACGCCGCCGTGAGGACATCGACACCGGACTGAACTCGCTGGCCGACTCTCTCGCCCGCCACCAGCACGCCGACGCCGAAGCCCTCGCCGACGCCCTGCTGAGAGACCTGCTACCGCCCGCAGGCATCACCGACGACACCGCCCTGGTGATCATGCGCCTGTGACCACCCCGCTTGGCGTGAGTTGGTTCTGTGGTGAAACTGGGCGCATGGCGACTGAGGTGAACTTGATTCCCGCGCCGCGCCGGCTTGAGAGGACCGGCGGCTCCGGGCCGTTCAACGGGGACGTGCGAACCAGGGTCGATCCGTCACTCGCACCGGAGGCGTACCGGCTGACCGTGTCCGCCGACGGCGCCGAGATCGTCGGCGGTGAGGAGGCAGGCGTCTTCTGGGGCCGTCAGAGCCTGCGCCAGATGCTGGGCCCCGACGCGTTTCGCCGCGCCCCCATCGCACGAGGGCCGGTCACGGTGCCGTATGTGACCATCGAGGATTCGCCGCGTTTCGCTTGGCGCGGCTTCATGCTCGATGTCGCACGGCACTTCCTTCCCAAAGATGATGTGCTGCGCTACGTCGATCTCCTCGCCGCCCACAAGCTGAACGTATTCCACCTGCATCTCACCGATGACCAGGGTTGGCGCATCGAGATCCAGCGGTATCCCCGGCTGACCGAGATCGGCGCCTGGCGGCGGCGAACCCGAATGGGCTGGGGTGAGCCATTGCGCTGGGACGAGCGGCCGCACGGCGGCTTCTACACCCAGAACGATCTGCGCGAGATCGTCGCCTATGCGGCGGAACGGCATGTCAGCGTCATCCCCGAGATCGACCTGCCGGGGCATTCGCAGGCGGCCATCGCCGCCTATCCCGAACTGGGGAACACCGACGTCATCGACACGGCCGCGCTGGAGGTGATGACCGACTGGGGCTTCAACCGCAACGTGCTGGCCCCCACCGACGCCGTGCTGCGTTTCTATGAGGGCGTCCTGGAGGAGGTGCTGGACATCTTCCCCGGACGGTTCGCCCACATCGGCGGGGACGAATGTTTCAAGGATCAATGGCGCGAGTCCCCCGCGGCCCAGGCGCGCATCCGTGAATTGGGGCTCAAGGATGAGGACGAGCTTCAGTCTTGGATGATCCGTCACTTCGGGGGCTGGCTCGCCGAGCGCGGCCGGCGTCTCATCGGCTGGGACGAGATCTTGGAGGGCGGCTTGGCGGACGGCGCCGCCGTCATGTGCTGGCGGTGGTACAAGGGCGGGATCGCCGCCGCGGAGGCCGGGCACAGCGTGGTGATGTGTCCTCAGCAGGAGGTCTACCTCGACCACGTCCAGGCCCACGGTACGGAGGAACCCGTGCCGTTCGGATGGGTGCACACTCTGGAGGACGTCTACAGGTTCGAGCCCATCCCACCCCGGCTGGCCGGTACGCCCCACGCGGCCAACATCATCGGCACCCAGGCCAACCTGTGGACCGAGGTCGCCGAGGACCGCGGGCGGGTGGACTACCAGGCGTTCCCCCGGCTCGTCGCGTTCGCCGAAGTGGCCTGGTCGGAGCTGCCGGATCCGGACGAACGCGATTTCGGCGACTTCGAGCGCCGGATGAAGGCGGCGCACTATGCCCGTTTGGACGCGCTCGGCGTCGGCTATCGGCCGCCCACCGGACCGCACCCCTGGCAACGACGGCCCGGCATTCCCGGACGGATGCACCGCAAGCCTCGGAAAACGTGGCGGATGGCGGACTGAGCGCTCAGGAACCGCTGTGCTGGTGCTGCTCTGGCAGGCGGCTTTCCGGGTGCACCCACAACAGGACGTTGTCCGGCCGCGCGTCCCCCGCCTCCTCCCACTCCCGCCGGAAGAACGCGAGGACCTCCCGATCCGAGTAGCGCAGGCTGAAGTGGATCAGGACGAACAAGGTCTCCGGGTGGGATTCGACCACGGGCCTGAGCCGGCTCCACACCGTGTGCCCGACCCGATTCGCGCGGTCCATCTCGGCGTCGTCGAGGAAAGTGCACTCCGTGATGACGACCGGATACTCGAAAAGCCACGGATTCCGCTCGAACACGTCCACATGCGTGTCACCGAGGAAGGCGAACAGCGGCCGTCGGACCGCGACGTCGACCTCGGTCCCCTCCTTGCGCCGCCGAGCCATGATCCGCCCGAATTCCGCGCCCCGCCCCTCCGCCACCAGAGATCGCCGCAGCTCTTCAAACTCCGGCCGCAGCGCTTTGCTCTGCTCCGAGAAGGCATATCCCACGCATGGCACCTTGTGCTCGCATTCCACCACCCGCACATGGTGTCCCCGGCGCCCGAAGGTGAACTCGTCGTCCTGCCGAACGCCGTGCAGGCGGTAGCCCCCCGCCAGGGCCGGGTCGAATTCTGCTCCGTGGTTCAGCTCGGCGGAGGCGCGAAGGTAGGACTCCACGTAAGGCACTGCCGCGGTGGGCAGGTAGATGTCCGCGCCGGAGGGCTTGGAAGCCAGGAAGTCGAGGTCCTTGGAGTGATCGTGGTGCGTGTGGGTCAGGAAGACCGTGTCCACCTGCCGCCCTTCGCACAATCCCGCATCAAGGCTGCACCTCAGCTCGGGGATGTGAAAGAAGGTCTTGTCGTTCGCGCGGGAATAGCCGGTCAGGGTCAGGTCGGCACCGGGAATCCGCCATGTCTTCCACTGCCTGAAGGGATGTCCCCGTTCCAGCGGCTCGGGATGGTCAGGCCGTTCTTCCAGAGTCCGCATCGTCGAGGAGCCTTTCGAGAACGTTCGCGGGCCGCGCCGGCATGATCAAGTGTCCGCGATCGTAGCGGCCGGCCTGCCACGGGCACACTGCTTTTCCGCGCCGAGACCGAGCGTGGAGCCCGGGTCCGGACTGCGGCTAATCGTCCAGTTCCTCGTCGTACGGGTCGAGATGCCGGGTGATGTCGGTGAACGTCTCCCGGACCAGTTCCGCCGTGCGTCGAGGGCAGCGTGCGCCATGTGGATCCACCCCGGCCTCCTGATCACCGATGTGCTCCAGCGTGTCCTTCACATCGACGCCGGGGTGCCCGTCGGGGTGGCTGCACGGCTGGTCAAGAGCGCTCAGGTCGAACGACCTGAGCGCCTCGCGGTACAGGAGCAGCACACCTGGCGCCGGTGAGCCCCAGCGGGACGCGTCAAGCATGAAGCAGACCGCGAGAGCCAACGGGGTCCGTTCCTCGACCGGGGGATTGCCGAGGAGCCTCCGGCACGCCCAGATCGAGGCGGCCTGGGCCGTCGGGTCGATGGACCTGGACTCCTGCTGCCCGAGATCTGTGAGCAGCGCGCCGGCCTGCAGCCGCCCGTCCACCAGGAAACGCGCGTCGAGGTGTTCGGTGGCGGGGACCTCGAACCGTCTCCGGCGCGCCCCACGCAGGTCCTTGGCCAACTCGGCGGCCAGGTCGGCCAGAAAGCCCGGGCAAGTCCAGGCGTCGATCTCTGCGGGTGACAACATCTCGTAGCCGGGCTCGGAGGCCGCCCACGCCTCGGCGTCGCCGATGACGGCCGCGATCGCGCCCGCGTCCTCGGGCTCGATGTCCACCAGCGGGGGATGCCGGTGCTCGCCGGGCACGGTGCAGCCGCTGGCGCGCAGCACCTGCTCGGCGCGCTCGGCCCCCTCGATCAGATAGTCGAAGTCACCGGCAGCGGTGAATTCGAACTCGACGTACCAGCGGGCAGACCAGGCCGCGACCAGCATCGCGTTGCCGTGCCGCTCACCGGCTTCCTTCGCCACGCCGAGCGAGATCACCGCGAGCGTGTACTCCGGGCCGAGGAGCGGATACCCCTCGATCATCCCGGCCAGTTCGTCGGCGAAGGCCACATAGTCGAACCGGCCGTCACTCTCGGCAGACATGCGAGGCTCCAAGTCAGACGCGGTCGCGGTCCTCATGAGACGGACCCGTTCCACCGCGAGTTCCAGACGAAAAGATCGTCCTGTCGCCGCCGACGCCGGCACCCGGATCTCGGGGCCGATGCGAAAGATTGCGGTGGAGGAAGCCGGCGGTAGCCTGGGCGGCTTGGGTGACGTGCGGTTCCACGTCATAGAGGTCGATGTGCCGGTCGGCGTCCAGCCAGAGGATCTCCTTGTCGCCTGGCTTGCGTTCATAGAACTCTCGAGCCAGCTCGGGTGAGCAGTAGGCGTCGGTCTTTCCGTGGACGATGAGGAGCGGGGTGGCGGCCAGGAGGTCGGCCGCACCGAGGGCGTCGAAGGTCATCAGGGAGTGGAGCGATCCTCTGGTGACTTCGTTGCGCCAGCTGGGCGAGGCGGACCGGGCGGTGCCGTAGTAGGCGTACGGCTCGTCGCCTGCCATCGCGGCCTCGGCGCCGTCGGGCGCCACGGCTGGAATGTACTCGTCGTACCGGTCCAGGAAGCCGCCGAGTGCGGACCGGTAGGCGTCGATGCCCATTGTCTGGACGATCCGGGCCGGGCTGTTGTAGGCGCCCGCGATTCCTGCCACCGCCTTGACACGAGGATCCGTGGCGGCGGCTCGTACCGCATAACCGCCGCCGAGGCAGACGCCGACCACGCCGATCTGGCTTGGGTTCACCTCGGGTCGACCGGCCAGCACGCCGACGGCGGCCCTCAGATCGGCCAGTTTTCCTTGGCTGTCCTCATGCTGACGGCGTCCGCCGCTTTCCCCGAAGCCCCGGTGGTCGAAGGTGAGCGTGACGAGGCCGGCCTGAGCGAGTAGTTCGGCGTAGGTGCCGAGGACTTGGTCTTTCACCCCGGTGAACGGACCGGTGAGCGCGACGGCGGGCTGTGAGCCGTCCGCGTCCGGAAACCGGAGCTCGCCCACCAGCTCGATGCCTTCGCTACCGAATGTAATCCGCTCGGTTTTGACATTGGTCATGAGCCCTCCCGAGCATCGATCGATGCCGCCGGGTCAACAGGCCCGTGTCGCCGGGGCGCCGTGCCTGGATACAACGGCATCCCGGGCTCTGCCGCCCTGTAGGTGCGGACCCTAAGCTCTGTCATGACCGGCACACTAGGCCTCCTGATCTTGAACCGGCCAGAAGGCACTTTCAGGTGCCCTTCCAGAGGGAGAACCCATGGCGCTGGTGATACCTGACGTCCTGGAAGAAAGCTGCGCAACCCGGCAGGCGCTTGAGCGACTGGCCGCCAAGTGGCGGGTCCTGCTGATCTACGCGCTGCTCGCCGGACCGCAGCGGCACGCCGAGCTGCGCCGCAGGCTACCTGGCATCACTCAAAAGGTGCTGACCGAGACCCTGAGGAGCATGGAAAGTGACGGGCTGGTCGAACGACGGGTTCTCAAGAAGACCGCCCCACAGCACGTCGAGTACACCCTGACCACACTCGGCAAGACCCTGCAAGAGCCGCTGTCCGCCATCTGCGCCTGGGCCCTGGAGCACCCCTAGCCCTGACACCCCCGCCAATCAACCACGCCCCAAGTCGTGCAGATCAGTGCATGGCCCCCACCGGCGAGGATCAGCGGGACATCGGCCGGCTCTGACATGGTTTCCGCGCGTTCCGCGCTGCACGACGACGAGGAACGGCGCCGGTCCCCTGTCGGTCGGCACCGGAAGGTGGAAGACGACCACCTCGGCGATCCACGACCAGGCGATGTACTGCGCGGGGCGCCTGCCCAGAAAGACACCGTCCCTTCCGATGGCCACCAAGACGTCACCGGCGACATTGCGGCAGTCCTGGTTGTCGTCGTGCACCAGGAAGCCCAGCACCCCACCGCAGATCGCCGACATGAACGATGTCGCCAGCAACCAGCCGAGCGCTCCCGGCCCACCCGCAAGGTCATCCGAGTCCAACATCGCGCCCTCCGACAGGCACGGGAGATAGCAGCACTTCGTTTGTACCCAAGTCCGTGGAAGGTCTCGCCGAGAGAGCATCCCGTGGTAGGCCCGGAAAGCCCCGTCGCGGCTCAGCTCTTCTGTGGAGAGCGTGCACTACCTCAGAAGTTCTGCGACTCAAACGGCCCATCCGACATGATGGCTCAGATATGACTTGTATCGTCGCCGCGGGAGTAGCCGTGGATTTCTCGTCCGCACTGGCATTGGTGTGGATCGCGCTGGTGGGCGACGGAGCGCTGGTCGCGTACTTCGTCATCCGAGCCCGACGCAAAATCCGAGCCATAGGCCGGACCTCGGTCCTGCCGTGCGGTGCCGGGGAAGAACACGCGGGCCAAGAGGTCTGGCTGCGTGGTTCCGCGGCCTCAGGGCCGGACGGGCCGGTGACGGCTCCGATCTCCGCCAGCGAGTGCGTGTGGTTCATCACGCGCACGGTCGAATACACATCGTCGTTCTGGGGGTCCCCGACGCCGAAGGCGGGCCGGCTCGACTGGCACCGGTCATCCGCCCCCTTCGTGTTGCGTGACTCCTCGGGCGAAGCAACGGTGTTCCCCGAGGGGCTTGCCCTGGAGCCATCCCCCGATTCCCGGTTCGACGTGATCCGAGCGGACCGACTGGTCAAGACCGCAAACGACTTCGAGAAGAATCCGCGTCTGCGCAGGCGGGGGGCTGGTGACCGAGGGCGCGAGGAATGGATTCTGCCCGAGGGAAGCGACGTCTACGTCAAAGGCGCAGTGGAAAGAGGCGTGGACGGTGTGGTCGTATCGAAGCCGCTTTCTGGAAACTTTCTCATCACGCTCGTCGCCCCGGACGACGAACTGAGAGACCAAAAGGCCCTGGTGTGGATTTTGACCCTACTGGTCTTTCCAGGTTGCCTTGTCCTCGCCTACATCGTCGGCTTGGGCGTTCAGCTCATCTGATGGACGGCAGTTCCGGTGCTTGTGGTACTGGGTCAGTCAAGCCACGGTAGGAGGTCCCCCTGGCGGATGAGAGCGGTCACCGCCGCCGCAGTGCACCGCCTGGGCCGACACCGACCCCACTCGCCATCGTCGGACCAACGGGGCTGGCCGTTCTGTCGCTCCGCCGGACAGTCATGGGTGCACCCAGAACAGGTGCGACCATCAATAATCCAAATCAGCTCGGATCTATCTACCCGAGCTTAATGAGTTAGTCTCTGAAGGAGACCGATATGTCTGTTCCCAGCGACGACGAGATCACTCGACTCCAGGCGGAGGCGGACCAGCGCCAGATGGACGAGCGCAAGGAGATCGAAGAGGCCACCCGGAAAACCCAAGAGGCCTTGAGGAAGGCGCAGGACGGCAATTAGTCAGCCTCGACCGTTCTGCTGATCTTTTTGTTAATTTGACACGCAGCTCAGGCTGCGCGTGCTTCTAATATGGCCGCTCTCATTCCTGCACATGAGGAATGAGAGCGGCTCTTTTGCCAATCGGCTGTCGAGAGCGGATGTCCGGCACCCGGTAAGGGTCTTGCCGCGGCGGCCCGTGCGGCCAGGTCGGTGAGTCGACCGGATGATCACACACCGTCGCCCGAGCAATGCCTTCAGGCGGTACCGTCCCAGCGGAGCCACCACATCGGGGGTCTGGGGGTCGCCCCCCTGGTGGACGTGACGAAACGACGCGGCCAAGGTGCCCGCGCAGGCGGGCACCGAGCACACGTCGTCCAGAATGGAGGCAGTCGCGTCCTACTCGAACTCATATGCCCCGGTCACGGTCCTGAGCTCGAAGCTGGATGCGCTCCTCACCGGTGAGTGTCCTCCGTGGACAACCAGCCGAGAGTGCTGCTGAGGGTCGACAGGGCTTCGCGGTAGTTCCCGTCCTCCGTCAGGGAGAAGGTCTCTTGGTTCAGTGCGGAGCGCGAGACTTCGGGGACGGTCACGTCGGCGACTGTGAGTTCCAGTGCGGCCTGGGCCTGGTCCGGCGTCAGGCTGTCGTCGGCGGTGCGTGTCAGCAAGACAAGGATGTCTTCATGCCGGCGGACCTCGAGCCGGTGCCACAGGCGGGCACGGCGCTTGGCGGCGCGCAGCGCGATCGGGTCGGCCGTCGCGGTCAGCAGCACCTGGTCGGCGGCCTCGACAGCGGTGATCGACGGCTCGCCGCTGTAGGCGCCACAGTCGACGATGACGACGTCGTACCGGTCGCGGAGTGCGCCGATGATCCGGTTCGTCGCCCGGCTACTGATCATTTCTCCGTCCTCCTGCTCGACGGGCGCGAGGAGGACGTGGACCATGTCAGAGTGCGCGAAGAGTACCTCTTCCAGCATTTCGGGGGTGATGGGGTCGACTTGCGCGAGCTGGGAGACGTCCAGCCGGTGGACGGTGTCCAGGAAGCCGGACAGATCGCCTGACAGCACGTCCATGTCCACCAGGCAGACCCGCTTCCGGGCGCCGGCCAGCAGGGCGAGCTGGATGGCCAGCGTCGTCGCACCCGTGCCGCCCTTGGCGCCGGTCAGGGCCAGCACGCTGCCTTTGACGGGCGTGCGCGCCCGGGACTGCCCGGGGACGAAATGCCGCCGCATCTCGTGTGACCAGGTGCCGGCCACCCGGACCTGGTGCTTGAACTCCTCCAGGCTCGGATCGCGTGGGATCGCGCCTCGTGCGCCGTTCTCCATGGCGTTCTGCAGGGCCTCGACTCCATCGAGATCAACCATGATCACGGCGAGCCAGGGCCAGGTCACAGAGATGGTTCGCGACAGCTCGACCGGGGCCGGCCAGGGACCCAGGTGTTCGTCGACCAGGACGACATCCAGCTCCTTCGTGGCCGCGATCCGCGGCAGGACCTGGGCGCTGGTCTCAAGGGCGGCGACCATCTCGACGTCGTCCATCAGCTCGATGAAGGCGCGCAGCAGATCCCGCAGACGCTCGTCACTCGTGCACAGTAGAAGGCGAACGCTCATGCGAGGAACTCCGGAGGGATCTCCAGCCCGCTGCCCCTGAGCCGGTCGGTCACTCGATCATTCAGGGGATGGTGGCGATATCCCCCTTGCACGTACTCCACTATGACCTGCAACTCGCGGTTGGCGGGGTCGACGGACTGTACGGTGTCGATGCGTAGGGAGCCGTCGGCGTCACGCTTGATATGGACGACGATCTCGACTGCCTGCCATACCGCCTGCAGCAGCGTGTCCAAGGCGGGAGAAGACTCGCCGAGCGCCCCGAGCAGCGCCAGGCGGTGCAGCGCGTCAGGCCCCGAAGGCGCGTTCACCGCCAGCATCGTTCCCTCTGGGCCACTGAGCAGGACGTGCATCGCGTCGAGTGCCGCGGTCGGTAGGATCTCTCCTAGCACGACGCGGTCGGGACGCAGGGCGAGCATTGCTTGCAGCAGACTGCTGTGAGCGTGGAGCTGATGCAGCGTGTGATGTGAGCCTTCGAGCATGATCAGGTGTGTCATCGGTGCCCCCATCCCGAAAGTGATCACACGTTCGCCGTCCGGCAGGACGGTCATCAGGGTGTTGAGCAGTGATTCCTTGTCCACGGAGGGGGTTCCGGAGACAAGGAAGGTCAGTTTGGCCAGCACGAACCGGAACAGCAGATCGGCCGTCGGCTGATCCCCGATCTGGTCAAGCCGGGGGAAACGGCGGAACCGGCGAATGGCCAGGACCGGCGCGAGCGGGCTCAAGGGCGGACCGACGATCGTAATGCGCTCACCGGTCGGCAGTCGCGTGTCCACGACAGGATCGGACCGGCCGAACGGCAGGTCGACGACCGAGATGATCCGCTCGATGGTCTCGTACAGAGCCTGTTCGCTGTCGAAACTGAGGTTCGTCAACTGCAGGCGACCGTCCCGTTCCGCGTAGATCCTTTCCGGCCCGTTGACGAAAATGTCTGTGACGCTGGCATCGGCCAAAAGCGGTTCCAGGACGCCCAGTCCGAGCATCTGGTCCACCAGGCGTCGGATGAAGCTCGCCCGTTCCGCACTCGACAGCAACGCTCCTTCGGCGCTGATGAGACGACCGGCCAGATCCTCCAGCCTGACTCGTCTCCGCGCCGGCGGCAGGTCCTGCAACTCCTCCAAGTCGACCGCTTCGCGCAACCGCTCGCGCCAGTGCGCGAGCGTATGCATGGCGCGTTTCTCCGGGACCTGCTCGACGAAGGCTCGCAGGAGGGCCGCCTCAACCTCGGCCGAGGGGGCGCGTGAGCGCAACCGTGACACGGCGGGGGAGCCCAGCGAACTGGAGGCGAGCAAGGCGCGCACGTCATCCATCGGGCGGGCTCCCCTCGAGGACGGCCTCGACGGCGCTGGTCGATATCCCGAGCACTTCGGCTATCTCCTCAACGTCGTAGCCGCCGGCGGCCAGCCTGCGAGCGCCCCTGCTCACGTCGTTGATCTTTCCTTTCACCGCCTGCCGGATGAGCTCCCGCTCGTCCCGTAGGGGCAGACATGCGCCTGCGAACGCCTCCTTGATCGTCCGCTCCGCAGGCCGCCACCGACCGCCGACGAGCTCCCTGCGGAAGGAGCAGAGGGCCTGTGCGACCGATCCCGGCTCCGTACCCCACGCCATCGCGAGTGCCACGCCGTAACGGGCGAGCTCCAGCGCGAGCAGACGATACGGCTCGCCGCTGAAGCCACCTGCGGCAAGCAGTTCGAGGAGTCGGCCATCTGCCGCGAGCTGACCTGGATCGGGCGCGAGGAAGATCTCCTCGTCCGAGAGATCCTTCCCGGCCGCCCGCGGCGGGCCCACCGGCGCGGTCATCTGTGCCTGTACCCAAAGCTCGCGAGCCCGGGCGGCGGCGTCCTGGGCATCCCACCGTGCCAGACGGGCCAGCACTGCCGCGACCGTCACGGTGTCGGCCTGGGAGGGCGGCACCGCCGCCTCACCGATTATCCGGCGGATCGAGTCCCGGCCCGGCCACCCGGTCACCCTCTCGGTCCCCTCCCGTTCGACCGAGGCGTGGATCTCGTCCAGAGACGGGTAGCCGGCCTCGACGTACAGCCGGTACAGCAGTTCTTTGAGATCTCGTAGCGGTCCGGGCGGCACCTGCGGCCGTTTGATCCGGCGCGGCCGCCGCACCGACCCGCCCTTCCCATCGCCACTCATCGCAGACCATCATCACGCCACCTCACTGCGATTGCATGCTGAACTGCCCGAACGGCCCGGCGCACCCTTCACTCATCGCAACCGGGAACCCGGCTCCTGGACGGTTCCAGGCTGGTCAACAGCCGACCGGCACACCCGCCTGCCCACGACTCAAGGGAGCACGAGATGCCCAGCCCCACCCGGTTGACCCGCCCCGAACGACTCCTGCTGGCCGCCGCCGCCCTGCGTGGCGCCATCGCCGGAGCAGTACGCGCCCTCATCAGCTGGGCGCTCGACGACCACACCCGCTGATGAGCGGTCGCACGCGGGCCCGCCACAGTTCGACCATCCGTGTCCGCCCTCCGCTCAACGACCGCACAGAAGTCCGGACAACGGCGTAGACGAACGTGGTTTCGCACAGGAGCCGACAGCGCGGACACAGATACGACCCGACCGGTGTTCCGGTCGCAGCGAAACTGTACCCGCCGAGACCGGATCCGCCCGATGACCTGACGGAACAAGAAGTCGCATGTCCAGGTCTCAAGCAAGTCGACTGAAGTCCAGCTCGCCCTTGCCCTGTACAGTCTCTTATGTCCGACACGAAAAGCGTGTCGGTTTTTCGCGCAAATAAGAGGGTGATTAACATGCATCATGGCCACCCGCCTCCCCGGCTTCGGGTATTGATAACGACGAATGAACCATGGGGCACCTACCACGTGCAGCCACTGCTCGACGAGGCCGAGCGGCGCGATTGGGTGCTCATCCAGGTGGTGCCCGACGTGTCGCGGATCAAGCCTGGGGATCCTGTGCCGGTCGCGACACCGCGAACGGCGCCGCCGGCCGATCTGCTCGTGGTCGCCGGGGCCGGTGACTGGCCGGTGGAGGTCGCCGGTCGATTTCCGAGGCTGCCCCTGGCCGCCAGCGGGCTCGCCTATCTGGGGCCGCGGGAAGCCGCCGACGCCGGGCGGCTGCGCCCGCGGCTGCTGGCGATCACCGCCGCGTCCCAGGGGGCGGCCCTTGCGTTCGCCGGCCATCTCGGCACGCGGCGGACGATAACCGTCGTCGGTTCCCCGCGGACCGATGATCTGCCGAAGCGGGTGCCCGAGCCGGGGCTGGTACTAGTTCTGACGAGCGTCACCCACCCCGACTCGACGGGTGAAGCGGCGCCCGGCACAGATCTCCTGCTGGCGGCCGCGGAGGAACTACGGACGGGCGGCAAGCGGATCATGGTGGGTCTGCACCCGAGGGAGGACCCCGCGTTGTGGGCCCGCCATGAGATCAGCCAGGTCTCGTCGCAGACCGCCGCGGCACGTGCTGAGGCGACGATCGGGATTCCGGGAACGGTGTTCCCCCTGATCGCCGCCGGGGGCACACCTCTCGTGGGGTGCACCGACCCCGCGCTGAGGGTTCCCGACCATCTGCTCACGGTCTGTTCGTCCACCATCGATGATGCCGCGCTCGCGGTATCCGCGGTGGACAATGCCCGACTTCCGGCGTCTGAGACGCTGCGGGAGAGCATCGGGCCGGTCGGCGGATCGGCGGGTCGCTTATTCGACGTCTGGGCGAAGGCGGCGCGAGGGGATGTCGTCGAAACGGCGTGACCCTTCGTCCCGGCTCCACCCCCGTGGTCACCCACTTGGGGTGGAACACCCGCTGCTCGGGCGGACCGGTCGCATGCCGGTCCGCCTGGGCGGTTCTCTCGCCTCCCTCACCGCGAACGGCGGGAGGAACCCCGTGTCCCGGCGACCGGCATCATGCCGTCATCGCCGGGACGCTTCTCGTCGCCGTTCCGAACACAGTTGGCACGGTCTTCCGTGCCCGTGCCTCACGGCCTGGAAGAGGCCGTCTGCGGGGATCGACACTCCCGACGGTCGTCCAAAAACCGGGCCCTGCCCTACACCCATGGGCCTCGTCCACGAGGTGCTCCGGGTGTATCCGCCCGCCTGGCTGCTCGGCAGGGGCCGCGCGCGGCGGCTCGGTCGGGAAAGCGCCCATCGACTACCTCAACGTCCGCGAGAAGATCGACGGACGCGAGGCGCAGACAACAGAACGGCCCGACCGAAACACAAGTTCGGTCGGGCCGTTATAGCTGGTGGAGGTGTTGGCTTCCTACTCGAACACATACACCCAGCTCAAAGAGCTAAGCGAGAGGTTCAGCATACTAAGTGGCAGTCAAGAGACTCTGCTCATGACCTGGTGGCAGACAGGGGCTGGTCCAAGGGGCGGCGACAAGTAACCGGTCGGGAGAGCGGCGCCGGCGCGGCGTCCGAGACAACCGATCCACCGCCGCACGGTGGTGGCACTCCAGCAGCGCCGCGATCCCTCCGGGACGGACGAGTGCGCGACTCGTCGTCGATGGTCGGCAGTCATGTCGTTGCCCTTGATTGCTCGGTGACCGATCAGCCGGGCCTGAATATATGGACGGTGATGTCGGAGGTGCTCACCTCCAGCGGCGCTCCCAGCCGGATGATCTGGACGGTGGGCGGCGAAATATAGGGCCGCTCGAACCCGCGTCCGCGGACGAATATCGGGCTCGGCCTGCCGAGCCGGTCGAGCAGCTCGCCACTCCGCCTCGGCGATATCCGGTCCCGCTCGACAACGGAATTCAAGACGATTCCAGCCTGCGATTGCACGAAATCCGCCACAACGGCAAGTAAAGGCGCTCTTCGCGCACGCACATTCTGAGTTCCACTCCGGGCGAGACGAACCACATTCTCAGTACCGTCCGGAGAACTTCTCACCGGACCAGCACCATACCGGGGGATCCCGAATCGTTACAGCAGTGCGTCGAAGGTCGGAGATTCTCAGATCATGTCTACGTCGATGCCGACGACGCCGGACCGCAGTCTCAGGCGACGAGCCCACCGAGGTCTCCGCGCCCCTCGTGGACGCGCACAAGGCCGCAAAGCACAACGGCGGTGCCGCTGCCCTACTGGGCAACGTCACCGCCATCACTGACGACAACTCGTCCTCGGCGATGCTCCGCACCGGGCTCGCCGGCGGGTGTTGGAGTAACGCCGTGCTCGAAGCGGGTGAACGCGCCGCCGATGCCGTCGGCACACGTGTTCGTCAACCTGGGCGGACCCGCCCGCCCACGGATTCCGATCCATCGGTGCCGCCGGCAGTGTTCAGCGATGGGTGGTTCATGGGCGTAGAGGCCCAAGGGTCCACCCTCCTGGCGTAACGCTTCGAGCGGACACAAACGGCCCGACCGGAACAGGTATTCCAGTCGGGCCGTAAGCGCGGTGGAGGTGGCGGGAATCGAACCCGCGTCCTTCGGTGATGGGTCAGGGCTTCTCCGGGTGCAGCCTGCTTGGCGTTTTCTCAGTCCCGGCGCTCACGCAGGCGTGTCGCCGACGGGCTCAGTCGCTGTTGGTTGTCCCTACCGGTCCCGCGACCGGGCCGGTAGGTGGAGTCTCCTTACGATGCCAGACCCCGGGTCGGAGACGCACCCGGGCTGACAGAGTTCGCTCCTCGCTCAGGCGGCGAGGGCGAACTCGGACTGCTTCTTGTTGGCAGTTATTGGTTTGCTGTCACAGGATTTACGAGGTCACGACAGCAACCCTCGACCCGCTTCCCCTGGCTCGAACGACCGAAGTCGAAGCCGGTCACCCCCATGTTGAGTTGTCAAAACGGGCGTCCGGGGACGTCCGCACGATGACGGTACAAGCATAACGCGTGGGCGGGCAACGTGATTCCCTCCGAGCACGCGTGAACCCCGGTGGGCATGAGCGGTGTCACGCCCACCGGGGTCGACCGGCAGGGTCGGGCCGGTCCGGACGGCAGAGCCTCCCCCGAGACGAGGCTCTGGTCTCATCACGGCGACTGAGTCCGCAACCCCCCAAGCGGTGCCTCAGTCACCCGTAAAGACGCCGGGGAGGCGCCGGATGGTTGCGTCCCGTCCGTAAAGAGCTCACAAAACCGGGGACGGCCTATCCGCCCAGGAACTTCGCGGCGATCTGTGGGGTGTTCACGGGGCCTTCGACGGCGATGGCGAAGGCGCGGTCGCCGCTGGAGCCGACGAACCAGGAGACGGTCTTGCCCTCCGCGTAGGTGGCGAGGGCGGCGACGCCGACGACGTCGCCGGAGACGCGGGCGCCGCGGGCGTTGCCGCGGGACGCGGTGCGGCTGAGGACCTTCTTGAGGTTCGAGATGGACTCGGGCTGAAGGTTCTGGGGCGGCGGGGCCTGGACGGTCGTGTTGATGTCCTTGAGGACGTACGGGGGCTTCCAGGTGCCGTTCTGCGCGGCGGCGGCGACGAGGGCCATGGCGAGGGGGCTGACCTGGACGCCGCCCTCGCCGACCATGGCGGCGGCCTTGTCGCCGTCGTTGGCGGGGGCCGGCACCGAGCCGGTGAACGCGGGGACGGCCAGGCCCCAGTTCTTGCCGATGCCGAGCTGTCCCGCCTCGCGGACGAGGGACTGCCCGTCCAGCTTGCTGCTCAGCTGCGCGAGGGTCGTCTTGCAGGACGCGGCGAAGGCGTTGGCGAAGCTGCCGTCGGCGCGCCCCTTGTTGGTGAACGTCTTCCCGCCGATGGTCACGCTGCCGGGGCAGGCGGTCTTGTCGGACTGCTTCATGCCGGCCTGGGAGAACAGGGCCTCCGCCGACACGATCCCGAACGTCAGGCCGGGCGGGTAGTGGCCTTCGAAGGCGAGGTTCCGGCCGCCCGTCCCGTGGTTGGCGACGGCCAGCACCTCACCGGTGCTCGGACGCACGGCAACCAGGGACGCCGGCTGCTGCAGGCCCTGCAGGGCGCTGTCGGCCCGCCGCTGGTAGGACGGGTCGAGGGTCGTCTGGACCTCCTGCGGGTCCAGGCCCGGCCAGGAGCGGAGCTCCTCGGTGTTCTTGCCCGACTCGTCCTGCGCCACGACCCGGACGGTGGGGGTCCCGGCGAGCCGGCGCTGCTGCAGCAGCTGGATGCCGCTGACGCCGATCGTGTCGCCCGGCTGGTAGGGGGCGCCGACCTGCTGGAGCCGGTCGGCGGTGGCGGGCCCGAGGTTGCCGATCAGCTCGGGCGCGTACGCGGGCGCGATCGGCGCCCTGGCGCCCTGGAACCGCAGCCCGGGGACGTGGGTGAGCCGCTGGATCAGCGCGTTGTGCGTGGGGACCTGGAGCGTCAGCAGCGGCAGGAACGTCTGCGGCGGGGCGGACCGGACGCGGCCGAGCAGCCGTTCGGCGTCCAGCCGGCGGCCACCGTCGATCTTGGTCTGCTTGGCGAGCAGGTCCAGGGTCTTCTGCGGGTCGGCGAGCTGACCGGGGAACACGCCGACGTTGTAGGCGCCGGTCTCGCGCAGCATGGAACGGCCCTGCGTGTCGGTGATCGGCGCGCGCTTCGGCACCTCGGTCACCACGGCGAGGCGCTGCCCTGGCTTCAGCTTCGTGTTGACGATGGACGGGCTCCAGACGACCTTCCACTTGCCGCCGACGCGGCGCAGGTGCATCAGGCCGGGGTACTCCCAGGGCTGCCCGTTCTCCCCGAGGTCGATCTTCACGGTGAAGCGCGCGTCGGCCTCGTCGCCCTTCTTGACGATCTGGTCGACGCCGGAGCCCTCGACCTCGGTGCCGAGGGACAGCCGCAGGGACGCGGCGTCGAGCTGCTGCCGGACGCGGCCGAGCGCGTCCTCGACCTGCTTGCGGTCGGTGCCGACGGTCCGCCCGGCCGCGGCCTCGTAGTTGCCGACCTGCCAGGCGATGAGGAAGTCGCGGACGGCGGGCATCGCCGACGGCTCCGCCCAGCATCCGGTCGTCATCGTCCCGACAAGGGCGCCGCAGGCCGTCAGCGCGACCGCCCGGCGCCGTGCGCGCGAAAGGCGCGGCCTCCGGGCCCAGGCACCGGCCCGCCTCCGGCCTCGGTTCGTCATCGACACCCTTCACCGTCTCCTGAACCGGGCCGCCGCCGCCTTTTGCATCTCCCGGTCGGCTTCCCGCTTGGCGATGGCCTGGCGCTTGTCGTAGGTCTTCTTACCACGGGCCAGCCCGATCTCGACCTTGGCCTTCCCGTCCTTGAAGTACAGGGAGAGCGGAATCAGCGTCCAGCCGGGCTCCTCCGACTTGGAGATGATCTTCTGGATCTCGCGCCGGTGCAACAGCAGCTTGCGCCGCCGCCGGGGCGCGTGGTTCGTCCAGGTGCCCTGCGTGTACTCGGGGATGTGGACGTTCTCCAGCCAGACCTCGCCGTCCCGCACGTGCGCGAAGCCGTCGGCGAGGGAGGCGCGGCCGGCGCGCAGCGCCTTGACCTCGGTGCCCATCAGCACCATGCCCGCCTCCCACGTGTCGTCGATGTGGTAGTCGTAACGGGCCCGTTTGTTCTGGGCGATGAGCTTGCGCCCGGTGTCCTTCTTCCCGGTGTCCCGTGCCACGTCCTCAGTCCTTGTCCGGCGTCGTCGTCCTGGTCCGGCAGTGTCGTTCCTGGTCCGGGCATCGTCTCTAGCCCGGCATCGTCGCGTGCAGGCCGCGCAGCACCGTCCGGGCGCGCCGCTCGGCCACCTTGGGGGGACGGCCGGCCGACACCGCCACGTCCGGTTCGATCCCGACCCCGTCGAGGTTACGGCCGCCCGGGGTGCGGTATCGACCGACGGTCAGCTCGATGACCGACCCGTCGGCGAGCTTGAGAGGTTCCTGCACCGAACCCTTCCCGTACGTACGCGATCCTACGATCACCGCGCGGTCGCGGTCGCGCAGGGATCCCGCGACGATCTCCGCGGCGCTGGCGGTGCCGGCGTCGACCAGCACGACCAGCGGGGTCTTCGCGTCCCCCGGCTCGGTGACGGACCGCCGCTGGACGGGCCTGCCGCGCGGCTCGTACGTCACGACCGGGCCGCCCGACAGGAACGCCGACGCCGTCTCGACCGCCTCGTCCACCAGCCCGCCCGGGTTGCCGCGCAGGTCCAGCAGGACACCGCCGCTGGGACGGTCCGACGGCCGGCCCCCGGTCACGGCCGCGCGGACCTCCCGTCCCGTCCCTCGGGTGAACGCGCCGATCCGGATGATCCGCGCGCGTTCGGGGAGATCGGTCACGGTGACGTCTCCTCCAGAGACCGGCGTGCGGACAAGGTGGAATCGCATGGTTCGACGGTCGCGGTCCACGGTTAGTTCGACGGCCTCGTCCGGACGTCCCCGCAGCGCCTGGGCGACCCGGGATAAGTCCCAGCCGGTCACGGACGCGTTCCCCACGCCGGTGATGACGTCCCCCGGCAGCACGCCGGCGCGCGCCGCCGGGGTGCCGGGCTGGACGCTCGCGACCAGCACGCGGGAGTCGCCGTCCTCGTTCCCCAACCAGAGGCCCACACCGCTGTAGCGGCCGGTCAGGCGGCCCTCGACGTCGTCGTATTCGCGAGCCGAGTAGTAGTGCGCCCACTTGTCGCCGAGACCGCGCAGCATGCCCTCGATGGCGGCGCGGTCGAGCTCGTCGCGCCCTACCGGCCTGGCGGCACGGCCGCCGATCTTCGTCGCCGCCTCGTCCAGGACGGAGCCGCCGCCCGCGACCGCGGCGTGCCGCTCCGAGCCCGAGCCGCTGACGACCCCGATCCCGTACGCGCAGACGATCGCCGCCGCGACGGCGGCACCGCGCAGCACACCACCCGGCCGCCTTGTCAGCGGCGACACGGGCTCGGTGACGGCACGGAGGGGGGCATGGGGCAAGTGTAGGGCGGCCGGAGGGGCCGGACCCGGCACTTGTGCCGGATCCGGTCAAAGGTCAGATTCTCAGATATCTGCGCAGCGTGAGGAAGGAAGACACGGCACAGAGGAGCACGCCGAAACATATCGACACGATGATGACGAGGATCACCACGCTCCAGCCGAGCTGACTGACGAGCTGGACGTCCCCCGCCAATCTGTCCACCAGGAGTTTCTTGCTGAATATCAGCAGGACGGACGCGAACAACCCGCCGATCAGGCCGGCGATGGCGCCCTCCAGGATGAACGGCATCTGGATATAGGTGTTGGACGCGCCGACCAGCCGCATGATGCCGGTCTCCCGGCGCCGGTTGAACGCCGACAGCCGGACGGTGTTGCCGACCAGCATCACCGCGGCGACCACCTGGATCAGCGCGATCGTCAGCGCGGCGACCTGCAGGCCGTTCAGGATCCGGAAGAACCGCTTCAGGATCTCCTGCTCGTTGATCACCGAGTCGACGCCCGGCTGGTTGAGCATCGCCTGGGCGACCGCCTTGTACTCCTCCGGGTTCTTCAGCTTCACCCGGAACGAGTCGGGGATGTCGCCCTCACGGGTGCTCTCCACGAAGCCCGGCGAGCCGGAGAAGCGGTCCTTGAACCGGGCGTACGCCTGCTGCTTGTTCTCGTACTGGACGTTCGAGACCTGCGGCATCTTGTCCAGCTGCGCCTTGAGCGTCTGCCGCTGCTGGTCGGTGACGTCCTGCTTCTGGCAGACGGGGTTGGAGCTCGTCTTGGCGCACAGGAAGATCGAGACTTCGATCTTGTCGTACCAGTAGCTCTTGGACGCGGCGACCTGCTGCCGCAGGAGCAGCCCGGTGCCGAAGAGCGCCATGGCGATGGCGACGGTGATGACGAGGGAGATCGTCATCGTCATGTTCCTGCGGAGACCGATCCAGATCTCCTGGAGAACGAACTGTACGCGCATGCCTCGCTGTCCTTGATCGCCTAGGTTTCGCCGGGAGCCCGGGGCGGCCGCACGGTGCGGCGCGGGCGGCTCCCGCCTCCCGGACGTCCTCTGGTGTCGTACGACCCGGCGGGAGTGGATGGTTCAGATGTCAGTACGCCTGGCCGTACACGCCGCGCGACTGGTCGCGGACGACCCGGCCGTCCTCCAGCTCGACGACGCGCTTGCGGAACGCGTCGACGATGGCGGCGTCGTGGGTGGCCATGACGACGGTGGTGCCGGTCCGGTTGATCCGGTCCAGCACCTTCATGATGCCGATCGAGGTTGCGGGGTCGATGTTGCCCGTCGGCTCGTCCGCCAGCAGGATCATCGGCCGGTTGACGAACGCCCGCGCGATCGCGACGCGCTGCTGCTCGCCGCCGGACAGCTCGTCCGGCATCCGGTGGGCCTTGCCCTCCAGGCCGACGAGGTCGATGACCTCGGGGACGACCTTGCCGATGAACCGCCGCGGCTTGCCGATCACCTCTAGGGCGAACGCGACGTTCTCGAAGACGTTCTTGTTGGGCAGAAGGCGGAAGTCCTGGAAGACGCAGCCGATCCGGCGGCGCAGGTGCGGCACCTTCCAGTTGCTCAGCCTGCTCAGGTCCTTGCCCGCCACGTGCACGTGACCCTGGGAAGGACGCTCCTCCTTCAGGACGAGGCGCAGGAAGGTCGACTTACCGGAGCCGGACGGACCGACCAGGAACAGGAACTCGCCCTTCTCGATGGCGACGTTCACATGCTGCAGGGCGGGCCGGTTCTGGCTCGGGTAGACCTTGGTGACGTTGTCGAAGTGGATCACGGCTGCATCACGGCGGTTCGCTGTAGGGGTTGGGGAGCGGGCCGGCCCGCGGCCACGGACGCTTCCGTGGCCTCTTGCCTGCGCCGCCCGGCTTCGCGGCCAGGTGGGACGCGGAGCCTTCGAGCAGTGTAGAGGGGAGAGGCGACCACCTCGTCCCACTCGGCGCGGTACGGGCGCCCAGGGCGGACGGTGCGCCCGATCTGTGTGTGACGTCCGATCAGTGCCATGTGAACCGTCTCCCGACGTCCGGCCGTTTCATACCTTCAAGCTCCCGGACTTGCCGGAACGACCATACAGTCCGGCTACGCTGGATGATGGCGAAAGATACCTAATAGCCGGACGAACGACCAGACAGGCCGACGCTTCCCGCACGGACCGCGTGCCGTTGTCGGAGATTGGGGCCCACGACATGAGCTGCGAACATCTGATCTGCGCCCGGTGCTCGAACCCGGTGGTGGAGGGGCGCTGCCCCACCTGCCGGGAGGCCCGGTCAGAGCTGCACCGCCACGGCTCGTCCGTGCCGCCCGCCCTCGTCCTGGCGGTCCTCGTCGCGCTGCTGTTCGCGGCGCTCGTCCTGCAGCGCGTCTACGGCTGAGCCGTACGGCCGCTCCCCCGCCCTACGGCTGCTTCTTCACCGGCGGCGTGGCCGCCTTGGTCACCGCGCCGTCGTCGGCGATCATGTGCGCCTTCGGCTGCGTCGCGTTCTTCTTGGCCTTCGGCGGGTCGTATGCGGCGAATTGAAGGGTGGCCGTGGTGTCGACCTCGTTGCCCTCGACGGTCCCGTCGAGCAGATGCTCTGCCTCCTGAGGGATCTCCGGCTTGGGTGTGTCCGAGTCCTTGGCGACCAGTGAGGTGTTGCGGAACAGCGAGTAGATGACCAGTCCGCCTCCGTGTTCGGTGCGCAACCCGAAGTAGGGGAACGGTGTCGCGGTGTAAACGACCTGGAGCGTGAGGTCCTTCTTCTTGGCCTTCTTCCTGGCGCGCTTGGCGTCCTGGTAGAAGCCGGTGGTGACGGCGCTGGACTTCATCACCTTCGCGGCGACGCTGCGGGGTCCCTCCGCGGCGATCGTCGCCTGGATCCCGCCGACGTCGCGGGGACGGATCAGCACCGACGGGTCGTCCGTGCCCAGCGCCGTCGCATAGCCGTCGGCGTCGATCGCGACCTCCGGCTCCTTGGCCTTCTCTTGCAGGAGGGTGGCGAGCGTCAGCTTCCAGTGGTCGGACGGCCCGCGCAAGACGAAGCCCATCAGCGTCCTGCGCTTGCTCTTGTCCTTCCCCAGGACCGACCGGTCGACCGACACCACGAACCACTGCGGATAGGCGGCGTCCTTCAGCTTCGGCACGTACAGCTCGGGCTTGCCGTAGACGAAACGCTGCACAGGGTCACCGTCGTAGGCGGCCTTGCGGAACTCCGCCGCGGTGAGCTGGGACTGGCCGTCGGACGTCCACGTCAGCGCGAGCCGCTCGTCGCCGGCGGACCTGGCCACGTCCTCGTCGGTGACATAGGTACGGAACGCGCTCTCCGCGACCTGCGGGGTCAGCGGCACCGGCGCCGGCGGGGACGTCTCGGGCACGCCGGCGGTCGGCCGCGCCTCCGTCCTGCCCTCGGCGCAGCCCGCGGTGGCGAGCAGGGTGAGCAGCACCCCGGCCGCGACCACCCGCAGGAAGCTGTGCAAAGACCCGTCCCCTGGACCGAATGACCGCGCCGGCCTCTCTAGGCCGGCCTCCTCGGCCCGTGATTCTGCCACTGCATGATATTGGCCGGACGACCGGGCGCCTGCCATAACGCGATAAGCAGTGCCGGGACGGCGATAAGCTCGGACCGTGGCAGGCATCGAACCCGAAGAGCAGCTCAAGGAGCTCGGCTCGACCCTCGCCGGCATCGAACAGGTGCTGGACCTCGACAGCATGCGGCGTGACATCGCCGAGCTGCGCGAGCAGTCGGCCGACCCCGAACTGTGGAACGACCAGGAGCGCGCCCAGACGGTCACGCGCCGCCTGTCGTACCTGGAGAGCGAGCTGGGCCGGGTCGAGGGCCTGCGGCAGCGCCTCGACGACACCGCCACGCTGTACGAGCTCGCCCAGGAGATGGACGACGCCGACACGCGTACGGAGGCCGACGGCGAGCTGGCGGCGCTGCACAAGGCGATCCAGCAGCTCGAAGTGCGCACGCTCATGTCGGGCGAGTACGACGCCCGTGAGGCGCTGGTCACCATCAACGCGCAGGCCGGCGGGGTGGACGCGGCGGACTGGGCCGAGCGGCTCCAGCGGATGTACCTGCGCTGGGCCGAGCGGCACGGCTACTCGACGGAGATCTACGACACGTCCTACGCCGAAGAGGCCGGGATCAAGTCGACCACGTTCACGGTGAAGGCCCCCTACGCCTACGGGACGCTGCGCGGCGAGCACGGCACGCACCGGCTGGTCCGGATCTCCCCGTTCGACAACCAGGGCCGGCGGCAGACGTCGTTCGCCGGCCTGGACGTCGTCCCGGTGGTGGAGCAGAGCGATCACGTCGACATCGACGAGAGCGAGCTGCGCGTGGACGTGTACCGGTCGTCGGGGCCGGGCGGCCAGGGCGTCAACACCACCGACTCGGCGGTGCGGATCACCCACCTCCCGAGCGGGATCGTCGTGTCCTGCCAGAACGAGCGCAGCCAGCTGCAGAACAAGGCCACGGCGATGAACGTCCTGCAGGCCAAGCTGCTGGAGCGCAAGCGGCAGGAGGAGGCGGAAAAGCTCTCCGAGCTGCGCGGTGAGGGCACCACGAGCTGGGGCACGCAGATCCGCAACTACGTCCTGCACCCGTTCCAGCTGGTCAAGGACCTGCGCACCGGCATCGAGGTCGGCAACCCCACCGCGGTCCTGGACGGCGACATCGACGAGTTCATCGAGGCCGAGATCCGCTGGCTGCGCCAGCGGGAGAGCGCCTGACCCCATGACGCCCCCGGGCGCCCCCGGCTTTTTCTTGCCTTCTTTCGTGTTCATAGAGTGACTGCGCGGTCACTCTGCGAGGATGCCGGGTGGTCCGGATCACCGTCGCCATTCGGGGGGCCTCATGACCGCACGCACTCTTGTTCCGATCCTCATTCCCGGCCTGCTCGCCGGCGCCCTGAGCGCCGGCTGCTCCGGTCACGCCACGTCCGCCGCCGCGGGGAGGGCACCGGGGGCGCCCGCGCTCACCAAGGCGCAGGCGCAGCAGGTGCTCACGTCCTTCGCCGCCGGGGCGAACCGGGCGGGACGCCGGTTCAGCGGGAAGGCGCTGCGCTCGGTGGAGACCGACCCGCAGCTGTCCATGGACGTCGCCGCGCTCAGGCTCCGGCGGGCCGTCCGGCAGCGCCCGCCGAAGCTGGCGTTCACGAACACGACCTTCTACATCCCGCGGCTGACCGGCTACCCGCACTGGTTCGCGGCCGACACCGTCAGCGGCAAGGGCACGGCGGCGCAGCGGCACGCGCTGCTGTTCACGCAGGCCGGGCAGGGGGCGCCCTGGTTACTGGCCAGCGACCCGTACCCGTCCGAGAACGCGCTCGGGCGGGTGGCGCTCGACACGACCGGGTTCGCCACGCCCGTCGGCCCCAACGTGAAGGGGCTTGCCGTCGCGCCCGCGAGGCTGCCGCAGGCGCACGCGTCGCTGCTCACGGACGGGCCCCGCGCGTCCGGCGCGTCCCTGCTGGCGGACGGGGCGAAGACCACGGAGACCTACAAGGCGCTGAAGCAGGGCGAGCAGACCCTGGCCGGGCGGGGCGTCACCCTGTCGTCGCGCTTCTCACCCGCGCCGTACAAGGTCTACGCGCTGCGCACCAAGGACCGCGGCGCGCTCGTCTGGTACGTCCTCAAGCAGAACGAGGCGTACTCGGCGACCCACCAGGGCAGGCTGACCGTGAGCGGCGACCTCGTCGGGCTGGCCCCGGCCAAGGTCGCCAGGACGCGCATGGACACGACCGTCCTCGTGCAGTACCTCGCCACCGTTCCGCCCAAGGGCCGCGCCATGATCAGCGGCATGTACCGCAAGGCCGTCACCGCCCACGGCTCCTGATCTCCGCCGGATGCCGGGCCGCCCCGCCCTTCTGACCGCTGCGGCAGGGGCCGGCCCGGCATCCGGTGGTGTTCACCGGATTACAGCGAGCTTGCGGTCACCAGGGTGCGGATCGCGCCCAGGGCCACGGAGAGGGTGGCCAGGTCGAAGCTGTCGCTCTCCCAGATCTCGCTGAGCGTCTGCTGGGCGCGCTGGACGGCCGGCCTGTTCTTCTCCGCCCAGCGGATCAGGCGCTCCTCGGGGTTCCCGCCCGGCTCGCTGGTGACGAGGACGTCGCGGGTGAGGGCCGCGTGCGCCGCGTACAGGTCGTCGCGGAGCGCGGAGCGGGCCATCGAACGCCACTTGTCGTCCCGCGGCAGCGCGATGATGCGTTCGCGGAGCCGGGACAGCTGGAGGCGGTCCGCGAGGTCGAAGTAGACCTCGGCGACCTCCTCCACCGGGCGTCCCGTGTCGTGCGCGATGCCGACCAGGTCGAAGGTGGAGTAGGCGGTGACGAACGTCGCGCACTGCTCGGCCAGTTCGTCGGGGACGCCCCGCTCGGCGAAGCCGTCCCGGCGCTGCTCGAACGCGGCGAGGTCCAGCCCGACCAGGAGCTTCGACAGGTGCGCGCTCAGCGTGGCCGCGCCGCCGCTGAAGAAGTCGATCGTCTCCTGGATGTCGAACGGGGGCCGCCGGTTGTGGAGCAGCCAGCGGGCGCCGCGCTCGGTCAGCTTGCGCGCCTCCAGCAGCATCGCGACCTGCGTCGACTCCTCGACCTGGTGCGACAGGCTCTCCACCGAACCCCAGAAGCGCGGCATCTGGAACACGTCACGGGCGACGAGGTAGGCGCGGGCGATGTCGGACGACGACGCGCCCGTCTCCTCGTTCATCCGGAACACGAACGTGGAGCCGCTCACGTTGACCAGGTCGTTCACCACGGCGGTCGTGATGATCTCGCGGCGCAGCGGGTGCCGGTCCATGTAGGCGCGGAACCGCGCGCGCAGCGGCGTCGGGAAGTACTCGACCAGCCACGACTCCAGGTAGGGGTCGGAGGCGAGGTCGGACGCGACGAGCTCGGCGTCCAGCGTGAGCTTGGCGTAGGCGAGCAGGACGGAGAACTCGGGGCTGGTCAGCCCCAGCCCGGAGTGCCGCCGCTCGGCGAGCGCCTTGTCGTCCGGCAGGGCCTCCAGGCGCCGCTTCAGCCGGCCGTCGCGCTCCAGCTTGCGCATGTACCGGGCGTGGACGTGCAGCATCCCGGACGCCTGCGCGCGGGACGCGGCGAGCACCACGTTCTGCGCGTAGTTGTCGCGCAGGACGAGCCGCCCGACCTCCTCGGTCATGTCGTAGAGCAGGCCGTCGCGCTGCTTGCCGGTCAACTCGCCGTCCCGCACCACCTGGTCGAGCAGGATCTTGATGTTGACCTCGTGGTCGGAGGTGTCGACGCCGGCGGAGTTGTCGATGAAGTCGGTGTTGATCAGCCCGCCGCCGCGGGCGAACTCGATGCGGCCGAGCTGGGTCACGCCGAGGTTGCCGCCCTCGCCGACGGCCTTGCAGCGCAGTTCGGCGCCGTCCACCCGGACGAGGTCGTTGGCCTTGTCGCCGACGTCGGCGTTGTTCTCGATGGACGACTTGACGTAGGTGCCGATGCCGCCGTTCCACAGCAGGTCGACGGGCGCCTTGAGGATGCTCCGCATCAGCTCGAACGGGGTGACGGCCTTCACCCCGTCCGGGATCCCGAGCACCGCCCGCATCTGCGGGGTGACCTTGATGGACTTGACGGTGCGGGGGAACACGCCGCCGCCCTTGGAGATCAGCGAGGTGTCGTAGTCGCCCCAGCTGCTGCGCGGCAGCTCGAACAGGCGGCGGCGCTCGGCGAACGAGGCGGCGGCGTCCGGGTCCGGGTCGACGAAGATGTGCCGGTGGTCGAACGCGGCGATGAGCCGGGTGTGCTCCGACAGGAGCATCCCGTTGCCGAACACGTCGCCGGACATGTCGCCGATGCCGACGGCGGTGAAGTCCTCGTTCTGGATGTCCTTGCCGAGTGCGCGGAAGTGGTACTTGACCGATTCCCAGGCGCCGCGGGCGGTGATGCCCATGCCCTTGTGGTCGTAGCCGACGGAGCCGCCGGACGCGAACGCGTCGCCGAGCCAGTACCCGTAGTCGGCGGCGACGCCGTTGGCGATGTCGGAGAACGTCGCGGTGCCCTTGTCGGCGGCGACGACCAGGTAGGTGTCGTCGCCGTCGTGGCGGACGACGTTCGACGGCGGGACGACCTTGCCGTCCACGAGGTTGTCGGTGAGGTCGAGCAGGCCGGAGATGAAGTCCTTGTAGCAGGCGATGCCGGCCTGCTGCCAGGCCTCGCGGTCCACGGCCGGGTCGGGCAGCTGCTTGCCGACGAATCCGCCCTTCGCGCCCGCCGGGACGATGACGGTGTTCTTCACCGCCTGCGCCTTGGCCAGGCCGAGGATCTCGGTGCGGAAGTCCTCGCGGCGGTCGGACCAGCGCAGCCCGCCGCGCGCGACCGTCCCGAACCGCAGGTGGACGCCCTCGACCCTCGGCGAGTACACGAAGACCTCGTACATGGGCCGCGGCTGCGGCAGGTCGGGGATGCCCTCCGGGTCGAACTTCATCGCCAGGTACGGCTTGCCCTGGTAGTGGTTCGTGCGCAGGGTCGCCTGGACGAGCGCCAGGTAGGCGCGCAGGATGCGGTCCTCGTCGAGGCTCGCGACCTCGTCCAGCTTGCCCTGGATCTCCTCGGTGATGCCGAGGCTGCGCTCCTCCTCGCCGCCCTGCAGGGACGGGTCGAGGCGGCTCTCCCAGAGCCGGACGATCAGCCGGGTGATCGAGGCGTTGCGCAGCAGCACCTGCTCGACGTACCGCTTGGAGAAGGTGGTGCCGGTCTGCCGCAGGTACAGGGCGTAGGCGCGCATGATCATCGCTTCGCGCCAGGTCAGCCCGGTGTGCAGGACGAGCGCGTTGAAGCCGTCGTTCTCGATCTCGCCGCGCCACAGCGCGGTGAACGCGTCCTGGAAGAGGTCCTTGATGGCCTCTTCGGGGACGTTCGCGGGCGGCAGGTACCGCAGCCCCAGGTCGTAGATCCAGAACCGGCGGCCGCCGGAGGTGATGATCTCGTAGGGCCGCTCGTCGATGACCTCGACGCCCATGTTCTGCAGCAGCGGCAGCACCCGGGACAGCGAGATCGGCTCGCCCAGCCGGTAGATCTTCAGCCGCCGCTCGCCGGGCTCGGCGCTGTACGGCTCGTAGAGGTTGATCGAGGTGTCGACGTCCTCGGTGAGCTCGTCGAGGCGGCGCAGGTCGGCCACCGCGGTGCGGGCCGGGAAGTCGGCCTTGTACCCCTCGGGGAACGCCTCGCCGAACGTGCGGCCGAGGGTTCCGGAACGTTCCTCGCCGCACTGCTCGACGATCGCGTCGCCGAGGTCGTCCTCCCAGGAGCGGGTGGCGTTCGCCAGCCGCTCCTCCAGCTCCGAGACGTCGATGTCCGGCAGCGGGCGGCCGCGCTCGCCGCGGACGACGACGTGCAGCCGGGCCAGGATCGACTCGGTCACGTTCGCGCTGTAGTCGACGCTGACGCCTTCGAAGGCCGCCTTCAGCAGGTCCTGGATGCGCAGCCGGACCTTGGTGGTGTAGCGGTCGCGCGGCAGGTAGACCATGCAGGACATGAAGCGCCCGTACAGGTCCTTGCGGAGGAACAGCTTCAGCTGGCGGCGCTCGCGCAGCCGGAGCACACCGAGGGAGATCTTCAGCAGGTCGTCCACCGAGATCTGGAACATCTCGTCGCGCGGGTAGCTCTCCAGGATCTCGATGAGGTCCTGGCCGTCGTAGCTGTCGGGGGTGAACCCGGCGCGCTCCAGCACCTCGTCCACCTTGGGCTTCAGGACGGGGACGTGCGCGATCGACTCGCTGTAGGCGACGTGCGTGAACAGGCCGAGGAACCGGCGCTCCCCGGTCACCTCGCCGTTCTCGTCGAACTTCTTCACCCCGATGTAGTCCAGGTACAGGGGGCGGTGGACGGTGGAGCGCGAGTTCGCCTTGGTCAGCACGAGCAGGCGCTTCTCCGTCGCCTTCTCCCGGACCTCGGGCGGCAGCGCGGCGAAGCTGTCGGACTCGCGCTTGTCGCCGCGCAGGATGCCGAAACCGGTGCCCGGTTCGGGACGCAGCGCCCCCCCGTCCTCGGTGAGCGTGTAGTCGCGGTAGCCGAGGAAGGTGAAGTGCCCGTCGGCCAGCCAGTCGAGCAGCTCGACGCCTTCGGCGAGCTCCTTCTCCGGCAGCGGCGGCGGCGACTCCTGGATCCCGGTCGCGATCTCGTGGGCGCGGGCGCGCATCTTCGGCTCGTCCTCGACGGCGACCCGGACGTCCTGCAGGACGCGGACCAGGTCCTTCTCCAGCTCCTCAAGGACGGTCCGGTCGCTGGTGCGGTCCACCTCGATGTGCATCCACGACTCGTCGACGTCCTCGTCGCTGTCGAGCTTGCCGCGGAACGCCTTCAGGTGCCCCGCGACGTCGCGGTCCACGCCCAGCAGCGGGTGGACGATCAGGTGCGTGGCGAGCTGGTGCCGGGAAAGCTCCATCGTCACCGAGTCGACCAGGAACGGCATGTCGTCCGTCACCACCTGGACGACCGTGTGCCCCGGATCCCAGCCGAACTCCTCCAGGGTCGGCGTGAACACGCGCACCTTCGCGCGCCCCTGCGGCCGCTCCTCGCCGAGCGCCCGGTGCGCCATCGCGGGGCCGCAGATGTCTGCCGGGTCCCTTTCCAGCAGGTCCTCGTGCGCGACGTGGTGGTAGTAGAGGCGGAGGTAGGCGAACGCCTCCTCCACGTCCCCGCCACGCGCCCCCGGGCGCTGCGCGCACGTCTCAGCGGCCCGCCGGAGCAGGTCGTCCTTCGCTTGATCGAGCATGCCGCCCATCAACAACTCCCCTTGAGACCCTTCGCCACCTCGTTGTGGCGCCGCTCACTGCACGAGCGTAGCCAGGAATCGCCCCAAAGCCGACCTGCTCTGCGGCAACTCCAACGTGGCCTATCCCACCCTGTCAGGCCGTGCGGCGTCACCGGACGTGATCGTCCGATCCCGGGCCGTGGGTGTCAGCCGGTGGTCTGGCCCCCGGTGCCGGTCCCGGTGCCGCCACCGCCATCGCCCGTGCCGGGCCCGGTCGGCGGTTCCGGGTCGGTGGGCGTCTGCGGGTCGGTGGGCTTGCCGGTCGGCGTCTGCGAGCCGGTGGGCGTGGGCTTGGTCGGCGTCTCGGACGGGGACGGGCTGTCGGTCGGCGTGCCGCTGTCCGTCGGCGTGCCGCTGTCGGTCGGCGTCGCCGGCGCCTGGGAGGTCACCGGCGCCTGCTGGACGGGCCGGCGGGTGATCGACGGCTCCGAGCTCGGCACGACGTCCGTCGACGCGGGCGGGGCGCTCGGGTCGCTGACCTTCTGGCCCGCCTTGCCCTTGTCGCCCGAGCCGAGCACGAGCACTGAGGAGATCACCACGATCGCGACGAACAGGGCGGCGGCCCCGGCCAGCGCGGCGGAGCGGCCGGACCCGGCGAGCCCGTGCCGCAGCCCGCCGCGCCTCCCGCCGTTCTCGCCGGAGAGGTCACGGGGCAGGGTGTTGCCGGCGGCCCATTCGGCGGGCGTGGGCAGCGGCCCGGCCGCCTGGCCCTCCTGGACCGCGTGGTCCAGGGCCTCGTCCGCCGCCGCCGGGGTCGCGTACGCCGCGTCCTGGAGGACGGGGGCGTCCTCGAAGACGGGGTCGTCGGCGAACACCGGGGCCGCCCCGAACACCTCGTCCTCGTCGCCGGCCTCGGCCGCGAGGACGGATCCGGCGGCGAGCATCGCGGTCTCGTCGGTGTCGCCGGACGGACGCGCGGCGGGACGCGCCGCGGCCTCCTCGTGCCCGAGCAGCCGCATCAGCACCTGCCGGGCGCCGGGGCGCAGCGCCGGGTCCTTCTCCAGGCAGTCGAGCACCAGCTCGCGCAGCGGACCGTCGATGCCGCCGAGCTCGGGCTGCTCGTGCAGGATCCGGTTGATCACGGCCGGGATGGTGTCCTGCCCGAAGGGAGGCTGCCCGGTGGCGGCGTACACGAGCGTCGCCGCCCAGCAGAACACGTCCGCGGCCGTCCCGACCACGTCGCCGCTGATCTGCTCGGGCGCCATGTAGGACGGGGTGCCGATCACCCGGCTGGTGAGCGTGGTGCCGCCGCTGAGCGCGCGGGCGACGCCGAAGTCGATGACGCGCGGGCCGTCCGGTCCGAGCAGCACGTTGTGCGGCTTGAAGTCCCGGTGGACGATCTTCGCCTGGTGGATCGCCGCCAGCGCCGTCGCGGTGCCGACCGCGAGCCGGTCCAGCGCCGCGCCGCCGAGGGGGCCGTCCTCCAGCACGTGCTGGTTCAGCGACGGGCCGGGCACGTACTCGCTGACGATGTAGGGCCGGTCGCCGGTGGCGTCCGCGTCGATGACCTGGGCCGTGCAGAACGGCGCGACCTGCTTGGCGACCTCCAGCTCGCGCAGGAACCGGGCGAGCGCCTTGTCGTCGGACGTCAGCTCGGCGTGCAGCAGCTTGATCGCGACCTGCCGGCCGTCCTCGGCCGCGCCCAGGAACACGGTGCCCTGGCCGCCCTCGCCCACCCGGCCGATCAGGGCGTACGACCCCAGCCGGTCCGGGTCTCCGGACCGCAGCGCCCCAACCTCCATGCGTGGAACCGTCCCTCTCTCGATCGACGGGCCGCGTCGGCCCCGGGCCCGGATCGCCCCTTCGACTGTGTGACGCGCGAGACCCGAGGGGAGTTCACCCGATCCTGCGACCATCCGACGGGATCTGCCCCACCGCTTCCGATCGGACACGTTTGGGGCGAGGCACCACCCTAATGCCGTCAGGGGGTGAAGTGGGGGAGGACCTCCGGGTTGGCCATGGAGTCGCGGTTGGCGGCCTTGTCGACCGGGGTGCCCTGGAGGATCTTGCGGACGGGGACCTCCAGCTTCTTGCCGGACAGCGTCCGCGGGATGCCGGGGACCGCGGTGATCTCATCCGGGACGTGCCGGGGCGACAGCGCGGAGCGGATCTCCCGCCTGAGGTTCGCGACCAGCTCGTCGGTCAGCGAGGCGCCCTCGCCGAGCTGGACGTAGAGGAGCAGCCGGCCCTCCTGGCCGAGGCGGCCGGTGTCGATGACGAGGCTGTCGGTGATCTCGTCGAACGCCTCGACCACGCGGTAGAAGTCGGAGGTGCCCATGCGGACGCCGCCGCGGTTGAGGGTGGAGTCGGAGCGGCCGTAGATGACGCAGCCGCCGTCCGGGAGGATCTTGATCCAGTCGCCGTGCCGCCACACGCCCGGATACATGTCGAAATAGGAGTCGGTGTAGCGTTCGCCGTCCTCGTCGTTCCAGAAGAAGACGGGCATGGACGGCATGGGCTCGGTGATGACCAGCTCGCCCACCTCGTCCACGACCGGTTTGCCGTCCTCGCCGAACGCCTCGACCTTGGCGCCGAGCCCGCGGCACTGGATGACGCCGGCGCGCAGCGGCAGGAGCGGCGAGGGACCGACGAAGCCGGTGCAGAGGTCGGTCCCGCCGGAGAAGGAGCCGAGGAGCAGGTCCTCGCCGACCGCCTCGTACACCCAGGCGAAGCCTTCGGGCGGAAGCGGCGAGCCGGTGGAGCCGATGCCGCGCAGACCGGACAGGTCGAACTCCCGGCCGGGGCGGCGGCCCTCCTTCGCCGTGGCCGTGATGTAGGGCGCGCCGACGCCCATGTAGGTGACGCCGTTCTCGGCGGCGAGCCGCCACAGGTCGAGGGGCGCGCCGTCGTACATGACGATGGTGGACCCCACCAGCAGGCCGCCGATGAGGTAGTTCCACATCATCCAGCCGGTGGTGGTGAACCAGAAGAACACGTCCTCGGGGCCGAGGTCCTGGTGGAACGACAGGGCCTTCAGGTGTTCGAGGACGACGCCGCCGTGCCCGTGCACGATCGGCTTCGGCAGCCCCGTCGTGCCGGACGAGTAGACGACCCACAGCGGGTGGTCGAAGGGGACGTCCTCGAACTCCAGCGTGTCGTGGTCGCGGCGGGGCAGGTCGCCGTAGTGCATCCCCACCCGCAGCCCGTCGGGGGTCGCGGCCGGGTCGAGGTACGGGATGAGGACGGTCGCGGCCAGGCTCGGCAGCTCGGCCTCGATCTCGCCGACGGTCCCGCGGCGGTCGAACCGCTTGCCGTTGTAGGCGTAGCCGTCCACGGCGATCAGGACCTTGGGCTCGATCTGCGCGAACCGGTCGATGACCGAGGACGATCCGAAGTCGGGAGAGCAGGACGACCAGATCGCGCCCAGCGACGCCGTCGCCAGGAAGCAGATCAGCGCCTCGGGGATGTTCGGGACGTAGGCGGCGACCCGGTCGCCCTTGCCCACGCCCAGGCCGGCCAGGCCCGCGCGGACCTCCGCCACGTGCAGCGCCAGTTCCCGGTAGGTCAGCACCCGGTGCCCGCCCGCCTCCGACCGGAAGACGACCGCGGTCTCGTCGGGCGTCTCCTGCGCCCGGCGCAGGGCGTTCGCCGCGTAGTTGAGGGTGGCGCCGGGGAGCCACTTCAGGCCGTCCACGGGCATCGGCCCGCCCGTGCGGACGGGACCGTCGCCGCGCTCGCCGACGACCTCGAAGTACGACCAGATGGCGTCCCAGAACGCGTCTACCTCCGTGACCGACCAGCGCCACAGTTCGTCATAGGACTCCGTGAGGACGCCTCTGTCCCACAGCCAGTGGACGAAACGGGTCACCCGCGCGTTCGCGACGACCTCCTCCGACGGTTCCCACAGCGCCGAACCCTCGGACACCTCACCGGCCATCTCTCTCCCTCCCCGCCGCGCCACGGCGCGCGGCAATCCCAATATCGGCCCCGCTCCGCACCCCGCGCAACTTCCCCGAGCCGGCCGCCACCACGCGCCCGTCCTCGTCCCATCCCAGGTCAAAGCCCCGCTCGGGACAACCCCGCGCCCCCACACAGAACCCGCCGCGCTCATCCCCCGCCGCCACACACCCGGCTTTCCGCAGATGGACGCCTGCCGCCGCGGGCCGCAGGCGTCAGATGCGGGTCAGGTCGGCGACCGCGCTGACCACGGCGTTGGTGTCGGCCAGGGTCGCGAGGACGCGCTCGGCGCCGGCGGCGCGGAGTTCGGCCTCGGTGGCGCTGCCGGTGGCGACGGCGATGATCGGGGACCCCGCGATGTGCGCGGCCTGGACGTCGCGGGGAGAGTCGGCGATGTAGACCGTCGCGGACTCGGGGTAGCGGGCACGGTGGCGCTCGCCCGCACGGGTGCGGGCGAGCTCCAGGAGCGCGGCCTTGCTGTAGACGCCGTTCTCGTAGCCGCCGGCCTCCAGGTCGAGGTGGCCGGCGAGCCCCAGCTCGGTCACCTTGAGGACGGCGTTCGGCTGGACGGAGCCGGTCAGCACGGACTGGACGACGCCGGGAACGTGGGCGAGCGCCTCGACGGCCTCCCGGGCGCCGGCCAGGACCCGGCCGTGCGCGCGCAGGTCGTCGCGGCGGGACGCGAACGCCGCGGACAGCGCGCCGAAGAAGGCGGGGAGATGGTCGTCGGTGGTGACGACGTCGTTGAACGCGAGCGTCTCGAAGATGATCTCGGACTCGGTGCGGCCGGGGGTGGGGGGGAGCCGGACGAGGGGCCGCCCGATGGTCCGCTGGAACGCCTCGGCGTAGGCGTCCCGGGTGACCCGCCCGACGTCGACCAGGGTGTGGTCGATGTTCCACAGCACCAGACGGTTCAGCGTCGACATCCCGTTCCCATGCGCGTCGGTGGAGCGTGCACGGGCGCCGGTGCAGCGCCCGCGGCGGTACGCGAGCCTATCGTCCGGCCTCTGGGCGTCCGCCGCAACCGCACGGCGGTCACCTCGTCACCGCCGCTAGGGCCCCATGTGGGGGTAGCGGTGGTCGGTGGGCGGGACGAAGGTCTCCTTGATGGAGCGGACGCTCGTCCATCGGGTGAGGTTGAAGACGGAGCCGGCCTTGTCGTTGGTGCCGGACGCGCGGGCGCCGCCGAACGGCTGCTGGCCGACGACGGAGCCGGTCGGCTTGTCGTTGATGTAGAAGTTCCCGGCGGCGAAGCGGAGCGCGCCGGTGGCGGCGGCGATCGCCGCGCGGTCCTCGGCGATGATCGCACCGGTCAGCCCGTACTCGGAGACGCTCTCCATCTGGTTGAGGACCGCGTCGTAGTCGCGGTCCGCGTAGACGTGCACGCCGAGGATCGGCCCGAAGTACTCACTGGTGAAGATCTCGTCGGCCGGGTCGGACGACTCCAGCACGGTCGGCCGGACGAAGTAGCCGCGCGAGTCGTCCAGCTCGCCGCCGGTGAGGACCGTGGCGGTGTCGACGCCGCGGACGCGTTCGATGGCGGCGCGGTGCTTGGCGAAGGCCCGGTCGTCGATCACGGCGCCCATGAAGGCGGACAGGTCCTCGGCGACGTTCCCCATGGTGAGCGATTCCGCCTCGGCGCAGAACTCGTCGCGCATCGCGTCCCAGACGGAGCGCGGGATGTAGGCGCGGGACGCGGCGGAGCACTTCTGCCCCTGGTACTCGAAGGCGCCGCGGACGAGCGCCGTCTTCAGCACGGCGGGGTCGGCGGACGGGTGCGCGACGACGAAGTCCTTGCCGCCGGTCTCGCCGACGATGCGCGGGTAGCCCTTGTAGCCGGCGATGTTCTCCCCGATCGCGCGCCAGAGGTTCCGGAACGTGGCGACGGACCCGGTGAAGTGCAGGCCGGCGAGGTCGGGATGCCGTAGCGCCACGTTCGAGACGGCCCGCCCGTTCCCGGTGACTATGTTGATCACACCGGGCGGCAGGCCCGCGGCCTCCAGCAGCCGCATCGTGTGGTGCGCGGCGAGCTGCTGCGTCGGGGACGGCTTCCAGACCACGACGTTGCCCATCAGGGCGGGCGACGTCGGCAGGTTCCCGGCGATCGCGGTGAAGTTGAACGGCGTGATGGCGAGGACGAACCCCTCCAGCGGCCGGTACTCCAGCCGGTTCCACACGCCCGGCGACGACAGCGGCTGCTGCTCGTGGATCTGCTGCGCGTAGCGGACGTTGAACCGCCAGAAGTCGATCAGCTCGCAGGCGGCGTCGATCTCGGCCTGCTGCACCGACTTGGACTGGCCGAGGATCGTCGCGGCGTTCAGCGTGGCCCGCCACGGCCCGGCGAGCAGGTCGGCGGCGCGCAGGAAGATCGCGGCGCGGTCCTCGAACGCCATCGCCCGCCACGCGGGCGCCGCCTCCCGCGCCGCCGCGACCGCCTCGGCCACGTCCGCCTCGGTGGCGTCGCCCATCCGGCCGAGGACGTGCCCGTGGTTGTGCGGCTCCACGACGTCGATGGGCGTGCCGGCGCCCATCCGCCGCTCGCCCCCGATCGTCATGGCCAGCTCGGTCTGCGCGCCGCCCAGCTCCTTGATCGCGGCTTCCAGCGCGGCCCGCTCGCCGCTGCCCGGCGCATACCCCTTGACCGGCTCGTTCACCGGCACCGGCACGTTCGTCACGGCGTCCATCTGACGGCTCCCTGCGATCCGACGGCATTGTCGACGTGCCGATGGACCTACCCGCCCGTCCGCGGACGAAGACGGGAAACGACCCGTCCGGGCGCCTCCTCAGTCCAGGAGGTCGGGGAGCTCCTGGGTGGCGTACCAGAGGAGTTCGTGGCCCTCGGCGCCGTCGACGGTGAAGCGGGCGTCGTCGTCGCCGGCGTCGGCGGCGGGAAGGGCGTCCGCGGCGGCGGTGACGTCGGGGACGGCGGCCGGGTCGTCGACGTGGCCGGAGGCGATCAGCTTCCAGGGGACGGGGACGGCGAGCTCGACCAGGGCGCGGTCGTCGTCGGCCAGGCCGGCGTCGCCGCGCGGCCAGGTGACCTGGTCGTCGGGGATCTCGGCGGCCAGCACGACCCGGCGGCGGGGCGCGGACGGGTCGGCGGCGAGCAGGCGCAGCGAGGCGCGGGACGCGGCGGACATCGCCGCGTACTCCAGCTCCTCCAGGTCGCCGCCCGCGTACCACTCGCGCAGCGCGGGCGTGACGGCGTGCGCGGCGAGCGGCGCGGGGCCGATCTCCCGCGCGGCGTGGACGCCGGCGAGCAGCGTGAGCGTGGACGGCAGGTAGACGCGCATGACGGTCAGCAGTCTGCCAGAGGTCAGGGCAGGAGGTTCAGCTCTCGCAGTCCGGCGATCGTGGTGTCGGGGGCCGTGTGCAGGATCCCGCGGATGCCGAGGGCCTCGGCGGCGCGGACGTTGTGGTCGATGTCGTCGATGAAGACGCACTCGGCGGCGGTGAGGCCGAGCAGGTCCAGGGCGTGCCGGAAGATGCGCTCGTCGGGCTTGCGCATCCCGACCTCGCAGGAGATGACGACCTCGTCGAAGAGGCCGGCGAACAGGTCGCGGGGATACTCGTTGCCCCACGAGTTGGACAGCAGCGCGGTGCGGGTCCCGGCGGCGCGGGCGGCGCGGAGCGCGTCGTACATCGGTTCCACGGGGTCGAACGCGCCGAACATGCGGGCGATGAGCCCGGCGGCCTCCACGGGGCCGCCGTCCACGGTGAGCAGTTCCGCGGCGAGGAGCCGCTCGAACTCCTCGGGGGCGAGGGAGCCGTCCTCCAGGCCGTGGATCGGGTTCGTCCCGGCTCCGTCGTAGGCCTGCTTCACCCAGGCGCGCATGACGTTCTTGTAGTGCGCGGAGTCGATGCGGTCCGCGGCGAGCCAGCTGTCGATGGCGTCGGCGAGCGGGGACGTCAGCACGCCGCCCCAGTCGGTGATCACGGCTTTGACGGTGGGTTCGGAGGGCACGCGCCGATGGTAGGCGATGCCGGCCCGAATGACCGAACCCCGTTCTGCCGTGTCCGTGATCATGCGATCGGTGCGGGGACGATCGCATGACCACGGGGACCGCCCGGCGTCTCCCGCGCCGGCCGGTCTCCCGCGGTGACCCCGGATCGGGTCACCCTTCCCCGGTCAGGCCGATCTGAGCCGCTGGAGGGCCTCGCGGACACCGCCGTCGGTCTCCTCCAGCACCATCGTCGCGCGTGCCGCCGGCACCTCGCCGAGCAGCGAGACCAGCGCGACGCGAGTGTTCCCCCCTGCCTCGGCCAGCGCGTTCTCGCAGGTGCGGGCGTCCATGCCCGTCGCCTCGGTGAGAATGCGCACCAGCCGGGTGCGCAGCTTGGAATTGAGCGCGTTCACGCTGACCATCAGGTTGGAGTAGGTGCGCCCCATCCTGATCATCAGCGTGGTGGAGAAGGAGTTGAGCACCAGCTTGGTCGCCGTGCCCGCCTTCATCCGGGTGGACCCGCTGATCACCTCGGGCCCGGTGGCGAGCCCGATGTGCACCTCCACCTCGTCCCCGTACGGCGTGTGCGGGTTGCAGCTGATCAGCGCGGTGCGCGCCCCGGCCGCGGCGGCGGCGCGCAGCGCCCCCACCACGTACGGGGTGCGGCCGCTCGCCGCGATGCCGACGACGACGTCGCCCGGCTGGACGTCGCGGGCGTCCCGGCGGCCGAGCTCCACGTCGTCCTCGACGTCCGAGATGGCCTGGGACAGCGCGCCGGGGCCGCCGGCGTGGTGGGCCACCACCCGGCCCCAGATGCCGAACGTCGGGGGCAGCTCGGCGGCGTCGAGCACCGCGAGCCGGCCGGACGTCCCGGCGCCGAAGTAGTGCACGCGGCCGCCCGCGCGCAGGGAGTCGACGGCGAGGTCGACCAGCCGGGCGACCTCGGGCAGGACGGAGGCGACGACCATCGGCACGGTCGCGTCCTCCGTGTTGATCAGGCGTAGCACCTCCATGGTCGGCAGCGTGTCGACGTCGAGGGTCCGGGGGTTCCGTCCCTCGGTGGGGAGCTCGCAATCGATCACCGACGCCTCCGGTCGGGTCGCACGGTCCGCCCGCGGACCGCCTCGAACGTGGCTTCCAGGGCCTTGCGGGTCGGCCCGTAGGTGCGCTGCGCCACTCCGACGAAGACGCAGTCGACCACCGTGAGCTGCGCCAGCCGGCTGGCGGTGGCGCCCGAGCGGAAGGTCGTCTCCCGTGCGGCCGTCGTCAGGATCAGGTCCGCCACCTCCGCTATCGGGGACTTCGGGAAGTTGGTGAGCGCCACAGTCTTCGCGCCCCTGGTCTTCGCGACCTCCAGCGCGTCGATGGTCTCCACCGTCGCGCCGGTGTGCGAGATGCCGATCGCCACGTCGCCGGGGCCGAGCACGGCGGCGCTGGTGAGCATGATGTGGGCGTCCGCCCAGGCCGAGCAGACCCGTCCGATCCGGTGCAGCTTCTGCTGGAAGTCGGCGGCGACGAACGCGCTGGCGCCGACGCCGTAGACGTCCACCCGCTCCGCGGCGACGACCGCGTCCACGACCTGCTCGAGCATCTTGATGTCGAGCTGGGCGGCGGTCTCCTCGACGGCCCGGGCATCGGCGAAGGTCACCTTCTCAACGATCTGTTCGAGGGAGTCGTCGGGACTGATGTCGCTGCCGATGATCCGGCCGCCGGTGGCGCTCTGGGCCCGTCCCGCCTCGGTGGCGAGGGTCAGCCGCAGCTCCGGGTAGCCGTGGAACCCGATCGCGCGGCAGAACCTGATGACGGTGGTCTCGGAGGTGCCGCAGGTCTGCGCGAGCTCGGTGATGGTGGAGTTGGCGACCCCTTCGGGGTCGTCGATGACGCGTTGAGCGACTCGTCGCTCGGCGGGAGGCAGCGAGGGCAGCAACGATCGGACGCGCACCACGGTGCTCAGCGGTGTGGCGTCCCTGTCCTTGGACTGGCCGGCCGCGTCGCCCCGTGACGCTCCGGGCTCCCCCGTGATCCCCCGCTCGGGGCCCCCTTCGGGGCCGATGGGTTTCCTCATGGAGGAAATTTTCTTACGCGCAGGATGTCACGTCAACGGTAGAAAAGGCTACGGTCGCCATGTGTTGACCCATTTGGCCGGTCCTTACGTGGTCGGTATCGACGCGGGTGGCACGAAGACCCGCTGCGTCGTGCTGACGCTCGGGGGTGCCCTGGCCGGTTCCGGCACCGGCCCCGGGGCCAACCCCAACTCAGGAGGCGACACCGCCGGCGCGCTGACCACCGCCCTGCGGGAGGCGCTGGGGGACCTGGACCGTACCCACATCCTCACCGGCGTCTTCGGGATCGCCGGTGCCGGCTCCGCCGGCCGGCCCGCCGCCGTCACCGCGGCGCGCCGGGCATGGCAGGCCGTCGGGCTGCGCGGCTCGCCCGCGGTGGTGACCGACATCGCGGTGGCGTTCGCCGCCGGAACCAGCGAGCCCAAGGGCATCGTGGTGTTCTCCGGCACGGGCGCCGGCGCGGCGGTCATCAACGACGGGACGATCGTGCAGCGCGCGGACGGCTACGGCTGGCTCGTCGGGGACGAGGGTTCGGCGGTGTGGCTCGGGAAGGAGGCCGTCCGGGCGGCGCTCGCCGCCTACGACGGCCGCGGCTCCCCGACGCTGCTCACCGATTCGGTCCCCCGGGCGCTGCTCGGCGCCACCGTGGTCGCGGAGATCGACTCGGAACGGCGAAGACCCCGCCACCCAAGGGCGCTGGCCATGGCCGGCGCCCCTTCGTCGTCACCGGGTCCCTCCGTGCTCCCGCAACCCGCCACGCTCGTCTCCGGAGGGGCATCCCCGGGCGGGGGCGGCACGGGCACCGCCGTGCTGGTCCCCGAATCCGCCTGTCCGCCGTCCGCCTATCCGCCGTCCGCTCCCTACCCCGCTCCCGGCAACGGGCCGACCGGCCCGCACGGGCCACCGGGCCGGGCCGAGTCGCCCGGAGCCCCGCCCGACCCCCGTCTCGCCCAAGCGATCATCAAGGAGGTGTACGGCCGCCCGCCCGCGGCCCTCGGCCGGCTCGGCCCGGTCGTCGCCGCCGCCGCGGCCGCCGGCGATCCCGTGGCCAGGCGCATCACCGAGGAGGCCGCGCAGTGGCTGCTGCGCGACGTCGACGCGGTGCGCCCGGCCTTGTCCGACCCCCGCGCACCGGTCGTCATGCACGGCTCGGTGCTCCGTGAAGGCCCCGTCGCCGAGGCCGTCCGCACCGGGCTGCGCGCCCGCTTCACCGAAGCGCCGCGCAGCGCCGGCGACGGGGCCGTCGGCGCGGCCGGGATGGCACTGCGCCGCCTCGGCCACCCCCTGCCCGGCTGAGCCGTCCCCCGCCTCCGCGGCGGAAGGCCCCGTCCGGCTCCGGCCCGGCCGCCCCGATCCGGCCCGGCCGCCAGGTTCATCGCGATGGACCCCACAAGATCCGCAATCGCTTGCGATCCCGGGGTCCATCGTGATTAAGCTGTTACCACGGTGGCAGCAGAGCCGTGGGACCGGTCCCGATGGGGCCGTGTCCTGCGGGACCACCGGCCACAGGCGTGGCCCTACCGAATCGACTGCGTTACTCCGCAGCGTCGTCCGCGCGGGACATCTCCACCGACCCGCAGGCGCCCCAGCTACCTCGCGCATGCCAGACGCATGCCCGCCCTGCGCTCCCATGGCCCGGACGACGGCCGACTCCGTACTCCACGTCGAACGAGGTCGCATGCACTCCCTCCCCAGGGCACGCCGTTTCCGGCCTGCCCTCACCCGCCTGTCCCGCGCCGTCCGAGCCCTGCTGCGCCCGCGCCGCAGGGCGATCGTGATGATCATCACATCGGTCGTCCTGCCGGCCGTCGTCACCGCCGTCGCCTACATCCGGACCCCGCTGCCGACACAGCCGCAGGACGGCGTCACCGACGAGGGCTCCACGGTCTACTACGCCGACGGCCGGACGCCGCTGTTCCGCCTCGGCGCCAACCGTGAGAGCGTCCGGCACGACCAGATCCCCGACCGGCTGCGCTGGGCGGTGCTCGCCGCCGAGGACCGCGGCTTCTACGGCGGCCACGGCGTCTCCCCCACCGGGACGTTCCGCGCCCTGTGGAACAACGCGTCCGGGCGCGACACCCAGGGCGGCTCGACCATCACCCAGCAGCTCGCCCGCAACTACTTCAAGGGGCTCAGCCGCGACCGGACGATGCGCCGCAAGATCAAGGAGATCTTCATCGCGGTGAAGCTCGACCGGAACCGCGGCAAGGACGAGATCCTCGACCTGTACCTCAACACGATCTACTTCGGCCGGCAGACCTCCGGGGTGCAGGCGGCGGCCCGCGCCTACTTCGACAAGGACGTCTGGCAGCTCGACGTCGCCGAGTGCGCCCTGCTCGGCGCGATGATCCAGCGGCCGACGTACTTCCGGACGCAGGGCGACGGCGCCGCGGCCCGCGCGCTGCGCACCCGCTGGAAGTACGTCCTGGACGGGATGGTGTCGATGGGCAGGCTCAGCCGGGCCGAGGCCGACCGGCAGCGCTTCCCGAGGACGCAGGCCGAGTGGACCGGTGTCGGCCTGTCCGGCCAGGACCTCCTCGTCCGGCAGCGGGTCGAGGAGGAGCTCGCGGGCATCGGCATCCCGATGGACAGCGTCGTGAACGGCCGCCTGAAGATCTACACCGGGCTGGACCAGCGCTGGATGCGGCACGCCGAACAGGCCATGCGCCAGGCGGACGAGCCGCGGTGGCCGGGGACCGTGCGCGCCGGGCTCGTCGCCGTCGACTCCCGGACCGGCGCGGTCAAGGCGCTCTACGGCGGCGACCCGAAGCGCAGCCAGGTCGACTCGGTGTTCGCGCCGGTCGCGCAGGCGGGCTCCACGTTCAAGCCGTACGTGCTGGCCGCGGCGCTGCGCAAGGGCCTCAGCGTCCGGACGAGGGTGAGCGGCAGGTCCCCGCAGAAGTTCGCGCCGAACGGCGACGTCACGCCGATGACCGCGCCGGGCTACGAGGTCGACAACGACGAGGAGATCGGCTCGCTCGGCACGGTGGACCTGGTCAAGGCGACGGCCCTGTCGGTCAACACCGGATACGTGAAGGCCGCGCTGAAGACGGGGATCTCGGACGTCCTGGAGACCGCGCGGCTGTTCGGGGTTCCCGGCGACGCCCTCGCGCCGTTCAAGGGGCAGGCAGGGGTGGCGCTCGGCATCCCCGACGTCTCGGCGGTCACCCAGGCCGCCGGGTACGCGGCGTTCGCCAACGGCGGCACGTCCGTCGTCCCCCACCTCGTCACCAAGGTCGTCGACGCGCGCGGCCGGCGGGTCCCGCTGCCCTGGGACCGGCCGGGGCGCCGAGTGCTGGACGCCGAGCAGGCGGCGCAGGCCGCCTACGCGATGCGGGCCACCGTCAGGGGCGGGACGGGCACCCGCGCGGCGCTGTCCGACCGCGAGGCCGCGGGCAAGACGGGCACCACCGAGCACAACCGCGCCGCCTGGTTCGTCGGTTTCGTCCCCCAGGTCTCGACGGCCGTGGTGCTCGGCAACGCCAAGCCCGCGACGCTGCGGAATCTGCCCGGCTTCACCGGGACGGTCGCCGGGGAGAACCTGCCGGCGACGATCTGGCAGTCCTTCATGGACAAGGTCACCCGCGACCTGCCGGCCCAGCCGTTCCCCGAGCCCGCGTTCTCGGGCGTGGCCGCGAACTGGGTCGACGCCGACCCGTCGAAACCGAACCGGACCGGGCAGAACACCGGCAAGCCGAAGCCCGGCGGCCAGGACGGCGGTGCGCCTTCCCCCACGCCTTCCACCGCGCCGTCCTCCGCCCTGCCGCCGGAGGTCGCCCGCCGCAAGGCCGCCCAGGAGAAGGCCGCCCAGGAGAAGGCCCGCGAAACGGACGTCCCGACAGCCGGCCCGCGCTGATCCGGGAGAGATCGAGTCGACAGCGGCCCCCGGGAGCGGCTACGGTCGCGGGCGTCCGATGCGACCGAGTGACCGAGACCATGTCGGGGGGCCTGGTCAGGTGCGTGCCTCACGTTCCCTCGCGCTCGCGGCGGCGGCCCTGCTGGCAGGCGGGGCCGCGGGCTGCGGCGGCGGCGAAGGCGGGAAGGGCGGGCGGACGCCGTCCGCCCGCTCCGCCGCGCCCGGTTCACCGGCGACGCCGGCGCCGGACGCGTGGATCCCCGGCCAGATCGCGAAGATGAGCGCGGCGGAGAAGGTCGGGCAGCTGTTCGTCCCCACGTTCTCCAGCCGCGCCGACGCGCTGACCAAGATCAGGAAGTACCACGTCGGCGGGCTGATCTACTTCCCCGGCAACATCGCCACCCCCGCGAAGACCGCCGCGCAGTCGAACGCGCTGCAGAAGGCGTCCAAGATCCCCCTGCTCCTCGGCGTGGACGAGGAGCAGGGCATCGTCTCGCGCACGCCGTTCATCACCGCGTTCCCCGGCAACATGGCGCTGGGCGCGACCCGCAGCCCGGCCGACGCCCGCGCCGCCGCGCAGGTCACCGGCGCCGAGCTGCGCGCGGTCGGGATCAACCTCGACTACGCGCCGGACGCCGACGTGAACGTGAACCCGCGCAACCCGGTGATCGGGCTGCGCTCGTTCGGGTCCGAACCGGCGGCGGCGTCCACGCTGGTGCAGGGCGCGATCGGCGGCTACCAGGCCGCGGGGGTCGCCGCGACCGCCAAGCACTTCCCCGGTCACGGCGACACCGCGACCGACAGCCACACCGGGCTGCCGGTGATCGAGCATTCGCGCGCCACCTGGGAGCGGCTGGACGCGCCGCCGTTCAAGGCCGCGATCGCCGCAGGCGTGGACATCGTCATGACCGCGCACATCGTCGTGCCGAAGCTCGACGGGTCGGGCGACCCGTCCACCCTGTCGAAGACGGTCCTCACCGGGCTGCTGCGGGAGAAGCTCGGCTACCAGGGCGTCATCACCACCGACTCGCTGGAGATGGCGGGGGTGCGGGAGAAGTACGGCGACTCGGTCGTCCCCGTCCGGGCGATCAACGCGGGCGCCGACCAGCTGCTGATGCCGCCGAGCCTGCCGCGCGCCTACGACGCGGTGCTGAAGGCCGTCCGGTCCGGGAAGATCACGCGGAAGCGGCTGGACGATTCGGTGACGCGGATCCTCAGGCTCAAGCAGCGGCGCGGCCTGTTCCAGGGGACGGCCGCCGACCCGGCCAAGGCGGGCGCGGCGATCGGCACGGCCGAGCACAAGGCCGCGGCGCGGCGGGTCGCCGAGCACTCTGTCACGCTGGTCCGCAACGACGGCGGCCTGCTGCCGCTCAAAGGGAAGAAGGTCGCCGTCTCCGGGCCGGACAGCGGCCGGCTTCAGGCGGCTCTGCGCCGCCAGGGCGTCGCTACCGCGGCGCCCGGCGCTGCGGACGTCACCGTGCTGACGACCGCCAACGCGGGATCGGCGACCGCGTCCCGGATCCGGGCACTCGGGCCGAAGCCGGTGGTCGTCGCGGCGCTCGGCCGCCCCTACGACCTCGACGCGGCCGGGAACGCCGAGGCCGCGCTCGCCACCTACTCCTCCAGCGGCGTGTCGGTGGAGGCGCTGGCCGGGGTCCTGAGCGGCGCGGTGAAACCGACGGGCAGGCTCCCGGTCCCCGCGGGCGGCAAACCCGCCGGATACGGCATGAACTACCGGTAGGGACCGCTTCCGATGGACGCGACGGCCCCTCTGCTGGGAGGATCGGGCCGCCTTCGTGCCCCCAGGAGGTCCCCGTGCGTGTCCGGCCGTCCCTCGCCATGATGCTGTTACTTCCGCTGCTGGGAGCCTGCGGCGGCAAGGACGACGTCACGATGCCGCCGCTCACCCCCGAACCCAGCGACTCCCGGTTCGTCGTCCCGTCCAACGCGTCCTCCCCGCAGGAGACCCTTCCGGCGCGCCTCGCGCTGTACAAGTACCTGCGCGGAGTCGCCGCGGGGAACGTGAAGTCATGCGCGTATCTGACGCCCGAACACGAGCGGCGGGTGTTCGGCGCGCCCGGACGCTGCCGTTCGGGGCTCGCCCGGGCCCGCGCGAAGCTGGGTCCGCGGAACGTCGCGGCGCTGCGCGGCGTGACGGTCCCGGTCTGCGCGAAAGGGTCCGGCGGGGACTGCACCGTCCGGTTCGAGGACCTGCGGTGGAAGGGTGAGCCCGCGAGCCCGGGCGGCCTCCTGGCCGCGAGCTTCACCCTCCGCAAGACCCGGACCTACTGGCAGATCGCGGGCTGACCGCCGGTCACAGCCCGAGGTCCGCGAGGCCGGGCAGGTGGACGCGGGCGGCCTCCCTGGCCTGCTCGGCGGAGCGCGAGGCCCGGGCCGCGCCGGCCGCCTTCCGGCACTCGTCCAGCGTGTGCCGGGCGAGCGCGGCCCGCACCAGCGGCAGGGAGGGGGCGCTCATCGACAGCGACGTCACCCCGAGACCCACCAGCACGCAGGCGAGCGCCGGATCGCCGGCCGCCTCGCCGCAGACCCCGCACGGGACGCCCGCGCCGGCCGCCGGGGCGACGAGGTCGAGGACGGCCGGCTGCCACGGGTCCTGCAGGTGCGCGAGCCCGCCGACCTGCCGGTCCGCCGCGCAGGCGTACTGGGTGAGGTCGTTGGTGCCGATGCTGAAGAACTCGACCTCGGGCGCCAGGTCGCCGGCCCGGAGCGCGGCGGCGGGGACCTCGACCATGACGCCGGGATGCGCGATGCCCGCGTCCCGGCAGGCGGCCGCGAAGTAGGCCGCCTCGCCCGCGTCCGTCACCATCGGCGCCATGACCTGGAGCTTCACGGTCAGGCCCGCGGTGGCGCGGGCGAGGGCCGCGAGCTGGGAGGCCAGCACGTCCGGGTGCCGGCGCATCATCCGCAGACCGCGCTCGCCGAGCGCCGGGTTCGGTTCGTCGCCGGGGGCGGGCAGGAACGCGAGGGGCTTGTCGGCGCCGGCGTCGAGCGTCCGGACGACCACGCGGCCGTGCGGGAACGCCTCCAGCACCCTCCGGTACGCCTCTTCCTGCTCCTCGCCGGACGGGGGCGTCGCGCGGTCCAGGAACAGGAACTCGGTCCGGTACAGCCCGACGCCCTCGGCGCCGTTGGCCAGCGCCGCCTCGACGTCCTTCGGGCCGCCGACGTTCGCCAGCAGCGGGACGGCGTGCCCGTCCTTGGTGGCGCCCGGTCCCGTTGACTCCTTCAGGACCGACGCGCGGGCGGCGGCGGAGGCACGCGCCGCCGCCACCTCGTCGCCGGACGGGTCGGGACGCACCGTCCCCGCCGCGCCGTCGACGAGGGCGCGGGTCCCGTCGGCGAGCGACGTGGCGCCCTGGAGCGCGACGACGGCGGGCACGCCCATCGTCCGGGCCAGGATCGCGGTGTGGCTGGTCGGGCCGCCCTCCTCCGTCACGAACGCGACGACGTGCGCCGGGTCGAGGACGGCCGTGTCCGCCGGGGCGAGGTCGCGGGCGACCAGGACGAACGGCTCGTCCGACTCCGGGACGCCGGGCATCGGGAGGCCGAGCAGCCGGGCGATCGCGCGGTCGCGGATGTCGTCGAGATCGGTGACCCGGGCGGCCATGTACTCGCCCGCCCCCGCGAGCATGTCCCGGTAGACGCCGAACGCCTCGAACACGGCGCGGGCCGCCGACGTCCCCTCGCCGACCTTGGCGCCGACGCCGTCGGCGAGGCCGGGGTCGCGGGCCATCAGGGCCTGCGCGTTCAGGACGTCCCGCCCGTCGGTGTTGCCGGCCGCGGCGGCGCGCTGCCCGCGCTCCTCCAGGTCGGCGGCGACGGCCTCCAGCGCGGCCAGCGCCGTGTCCCGCTCGGCGGCGGCGTCGCCGCCGTGCCGCGCCCCGGCGGGCGGTTCGGGGACGGCCCCGGCGATGCTCCGGACCGGCCCGAACCCGACACCGGGGCTGACGCCCGCGCCCCGCAGCACCTCGCCCATGTCACGCCTCCTCGGGCTCCGGCGTGGACAGCAGCCTCTCCAGGTCGTCGAGGAGCTCGACGGCGCCCTCGCCCTCCGCGGACAGCACGATCTCCTCGCCGTGCCGCGCGTCCATGCCCAGCACGGCGAGGATGCTCTTGGCGTTCACCGGGGCGCCACCGCGCTTGGCCACGGTCACGTCCATCGGGGCCTTGGCCGCGGTCTGGACGAACAACGCGGCCGGCCGCGCGTGCAGCCCCACCCTGGACTCGATCTTGACGTTGCGCTCGGTCACCGGACTCTCTCCCATTAACTCGTTACCGGCCGGCGCACCCGCAGCGCGGGGCCCGGCACGACGTCCACTTCCCTGAAATCGGCCACCACATGGTCGGCCTCGGCCAGCGCGCCCACCGGTTGCGTGGTGACCACCCCGACGCACGTCATGCCCGCGGCCTTGACGGCCGCCACGCCCGCCGGGGCGTCCTCGAACCCGATCGTCTCCTCCGGCGGGACGTCCAGGTCGCGGGCGGCGGCGAGGTACCCCTCCGGATGCGGCTTGCCGGTGACGACGTCGCCGGCGGTCACCACGAGGTCGAGCAGGTCGCGGATGCCCAGCCCGGCCAGCAGCCCCTCGGCGTACGGACGCTGCCCCGACGTCACCACGGCCAGCGGCACGCCGGCCTCCGCCAGCGACCTGACGAGGCCGACGGCGCCGGGAACGGGCGCGACGGCCGGCATGTCCGGCAGCGTCTCGTAGGAGATCGCCTGCGCGAACAGCTCCTCGGCCGTCCGGCCGGGGAACAGGTGCGCGACGTCCGCCAGCACCTCGGTTCCGCGGCGCCCCGCGAACGAGGCGATCAGCGCCTCGTCGTGGGCCACGCCGTGCGCGTCGAACAGCCGCGACCACATCACCCGGTTGCGCGGCTCGGTGTCGACGAGGGTTCCGTCGAGATCGAACACCGCCGCCCCGAGACCGATCACCGCCATGCGCTCAGCTCCATGTGAAAAGCTCGGCCCCCTTCGTCACCTCACCCGACTCCATCACATCCGACAGGGCGTCCGCGCCCGCGTCGAGCGCGACGACCGCGCAGATCGGCGAGCGTCCGCCGGCCTCGATCACCGCCGGGTCCCAGCCGACGACCGGCTGCCCGGCGGTGACCTCGTCGCCCTCGGCGGCGAGGAGCTCGAAACCCTGCCCCTTCAGCTTGACGGTGTCGATGCCGAGATGCACGAGGACCCCGTGGCCCTCGTCGTCCACGACGACGTACGCGTGCGGATGCAGCTTGACGATCTTCCCGGTGACCGGCGCGAGGGCGTGGCCGCGGCCGCGCTCGGGGTCGACCGCCGTGCCCGGGCCGACCATGGCCTGGGCGAAGACCGGGTCCGGGACGCCGGCGAGGCCGACGACCCGGCCGGCGACCGGTGACAGTACTCGGGTCATTGGAGGGATTCCCTTGGGGTCAGTCGAGGATGTCCTCGATGTCGCTGGCGATGGTGTCGGCCTCCGGGCCCACGACGACCTGCACGACGGTGCCGCTGCGCATGACGCCGAACGCGCCCGCCTTCTTCAGCGCCGCGTCGTCGACCTTGCCGGCGTCGGAGACCTCGGTGCGCAGCCGGGTCGCGCACGGCTCGATCTCGACGATGTTCTCGGCGCCGCCCAGGGCGGCGATGATGGCCTCGGCCTTGTCCATGCTCTTCTCTCTTCCGGGTTCGGATCGTCCGGCCGCTCTGGGCTCAGTCGGTCTGGGTGACCTTGTTGAGGCCGCGCGGGACGTCGGGGTCCACGCCGAGCCGGCGGGCGAGGTTCTCGACCAGGATCTGGCCGGGGACGATGAGGCCCAGCGGCGCCACCCACTCGGGCAGCCCGGGGCCGGGCAGCGCGGCCGAGCAGGCCCGCGCCAGCTCCGTCCCGCCGCCCACGCCGAAGGCGCGGGCGCCCGCGCTCTCCACCCGCCGGGCGAGCGCGACGGTACCGGGCAGGGTCGGGCCGGAGTCGGCCGCGACGAGCAGCGCGGGGGTCTGCGCGTCCACGACGGCGATCGGGCCGTGCAGCAGGTCGGCGTACGACAGGCCCATGGCGTGCAGGTAGCACGCCTCCTTGATCTTCAGCGCCAGCTCCAGCGCGGTGCCGAACGCGATGCCGCGCCCGGACACGACCGCGCCCGGAACCTCCGCCAGCTCGCGGACGATCTCGGGCAGCGCCGGGGACGCCTCGGTCAGCGTGATCATGCGGGCGACCTCGTCGGGGACGCGGCGCAGGTCGTCCACCGCGACGTCCGCGCCGAGGCCGAGGCCGAGCACCGACAGCGCGGCGAGCTGCGTCGTGTAGGTCTTCGTGGCCGGGACGGCGATCTCGTCGCCCGCCCGCGTGACCAGCGCGACCTCGGCCGCCTCGGCGAGCGGCGACGCCGCGCCGTTGGTGACCGCGACCGTCCGGGCGCCGCAGTCCCGCGCCCAGTCGAGGGTCTCGACGATCTCCTCGGTCTTGCCGGACTGGCTGATCGCCACGGCCAGCACGCCCGACAGGTCCAGCCGGCGCCGGTAGGTCGTGGCGATGGACGGCGCGGCGAGCGTGGCCAGCCGCCCGGTGTGCGATTCGACCAGGTACCGCCCGTACACCGCCGCGTTGTCGGACGAGCCGCGCGCGATGAACAGCACCTGCCGGGTCTCCCGCGCCAGCGCCCCGATGTCGGCCGTGCGCGGGAGGAGCGCGTCGATCGTCCGGCGCAGCGCGTCCGGCTGCTCACCGATCTCGGCGCGCATCAGACTGGTCATGATCCCCCTCCGAAGAGTTTCTGCCCGTTGACCCACGTCGCAAGCGCTCGGTGGTCCGGCCCCAGCCAGACCAGGTCGGCGGCCGCGCCGGGGGCGATCCGGCCGAGGTCGGGACGGCCGATGAGGTCGGCCGGGACCCGGGTCGCGGCGTCCACCGCGGTGGCCGTGTCGAGGCCGAGGCCGACGGCGTTGCCGACCGCCTCGTCCAGCCGGAGGCCGGAGCCGGCGAACGTGCCGTCGGCGCGCAGCGGAGGGCCCTGTTCGGGCATGGTGATGGGCTCCCCGCCGAGATCGTAGGTGCCGGGCGGCATCCCGGCGGAGGAGGCGGCGTCGGTGACGAGCACGACCCGTCCCGGCGCGGCCCGGAACACCAGCTCGGCCACCGCGGGCGCGACATGGTGCAGGTCGAGGATGAGACCGGGGCTCAGCCGGTCGTCGATGAGCGCCTGCACGGCCACGCCGGGGTCACGGTGGTGGACGCCGGTCTGCGCGTTGAAGATGTGGGTGACCTTGCGGGCTCCGGCGTCGGCCGCGGCCTTGACCTGCGCGGCGGTGGCGTCGCTGTGCCCGACGCTGACCAGGACGCCGGCCTCGGTCAGGGTGCGGATCGCGTCGAGCGCGCCGTCCCGTTCCGGCGCGAGGGTGACGAGCTTGACGAGGCCCGTCTCCAGCAGGGTCCGGATCGCGTCGGGCGCCGGGTCGGCGAGGTGCGCGGCGTTGTGCGCGCCGCGGCGCTTCTCGGACAGGAACGGGCCCTCAAGGTGGACGCCGAGGACGCGCGTCCCGTCCGGCAGGTCCGGCAGGAGGTCGCGGGTGCGCCGGAGTGCGGCGGCCTGCGTCGCGACCGGGGCGGTGATGAAGGTGGGGAGGAAGGCGGTCACGCCGGTCTCGGGGAGGCGGGAGACGACGGTGTGCCAGCCGCTCTCGTCCGCGTCCACCATGTCGTGGCCGAAGAAGCCGTTCACCTGGAGGTCGACCAGCCCGGGCGCGAGGAGGCCGTCGGGCAGGTCGGCGTCGGGCACGCCGGCCGGACGTCCCTCCCCGGCCTCGGCGATCACGCCGTTCTCCACGCGCACGTATCCCGGGGAGACCACGCGGGTAGGACTGCCCGCGGGGGTAATGATCATGCGGTTGGCCGTGATCAGCAGTGATGCCATGGGGGCGCACTCTCTGTGACGCGATGGTCGCGGGTCGTCTCCTCGGGATTTTCTCACTGGTCTAGTCCGGACTAGACCGGTACGCACCATACTCCACGAATCGGATGGAGATGAAGATGCAGGACGAAACTCGTCCGCCGCCGGAAGCGGATGCCCCGTCCGGGAGGACGGTTTGACCTGCGACTTTGTCGATCTTGAGTTCGCCGCCGCGTGACCGGGCCGTTACGGATTCGTGCATTGACATGCCTTTTCGGCTGTGGTCTAGTCCGGCCTAGACCAGTACGAACCAAGCCGAATACCATCGAACAACCGCCAAGCCCACCCAACCGTCGAAACCCGGCGAATCCCATCGATCCGGCCCACGGCCATCGAGGACACCCCCGTGACGACCATCGATCCGCACAGCCCGGTACCGAAGTACTTCCAGCTCCGCGCCATCCTGCTCGACCTCATCGAGAGCGCGGAACTGCCCGTCGACGCCCCGATCCCATCGGAGCGCGAGCTGTGCGTCCAGTACCGGTTGTCCCGCATGACCGTCCGGCAGGGCGTCGACCAGCTCGTCTCCGAGGGGCGGCTCTACCGCGTCCCCGGCAAGGGCACCTTCGTCGCCCGGCCGAAGATCGAGATGCCGCTGCGGCTCGTCTCGTTCACCGAGGACATGCTGGCCCGCGGGCTGCGGCCGGGCGCGATCGACCTGGACCGGCGGACCGTCCCGGCCGACGCGCGCCTCGCCCGCGTCTTCGACGTCGAACCCGGCACCCAGATCCACGTCTTCGAGCGGCTGCGCACCGCCGACGGCGAGCCGATGGCCCTCGAACGCGCGCACATCCTGGCCGCACTCGCCCCCGACCTTCTCGACCGCAGGCTCGCGGACCGCTCCCTGTACGGCGTCCTCGAAGCGGTCTACGGGCTGGTCTTCGACGCGGGCGACCAGACCATCGACGCCGGCCTCGCCGACGCGGCCGACGCCAAACACCTGCAGATCGCCCGGGGCAGTGCCGTGCTGCTCCTCCAGCGCCGGTCCTACACCGGAGGCGTGTGCGCCGAGCTGGGCATGTCGACCTACCGGGCAGACCGGTACCAGATCCACACGGCCCTCGGAAATCCCCCGCCGAACTCCTGAAACCCCTGAGGAGGGACCTCGCGATGACTGCGACAACAGTGGAATCCGCACCGCGCCGAGGGTCGAGCGCCCTCGCGGTGCTGCAGCGGATCGGCCGCAGCCTGATGCTGCCGATCGCCGTGCTGCCCGCCGCCGCCCTGCTGCTCCGCTTCGGCCAGCCCGACATGCTCGGCGCGGACGGCCTCGGCTGGATCCGGGTCGCCGAGGTCGTCGGCGGCGCCGGCCAGGCCCTGTTCGACCATCTTCCGCTGCTGTTCGCGGTCGGCGTGGCGATCGGTTTCGCCAAGAAGTCCGACGGTTCCACCGCGCTCGCCGCCGTGGTCGGCTACCTGGTCTACGACCAGGTCTCCAAGATCATGTTCTCGCACACCGCCGAGCTCAAGGGCAACGTGCTGATCACCAAGATGGTGGACGGCGCGCCCAAGGAGGTCATCGACTTCGGGGCCAAGAACCCCACCGACGTCCTCGGCGGCATCCTCATCGGCGTCGTCGCCGCACTGCTCTACCAGCGGTTCTACCGGGTGAAGCTGCCCACCTACCTCGCGTTCTTCGGCGGCCGCCGGTTCGTCCCGATCATCACCGCGCTCGCCGCCCTGGTGCTCGGCGTCCTCATCGGCTTCATCTGGCCGGTGTTCGGCAGCTGGCTCACCGACTTCGGCAACTGGATCACCGGCGCGGGCGCGGCCGGCGCCGGCATCTACGGCGTCGTCAACCGGCTGCTGCTCCCGTTCGGCCTGCACCACATCCCGAACTCGCTCATCTGGTTCGTGTTCGGCTCCTACAACGGCCCGGACGGCACCGTCCACGGCGAGATCAACCGCTACCTCGCCGGCGACCCGCACGCGGGCGGCTTCCTCGCCGGGTTCTTCCCGGTGCTGATGTTCGGCCTGCCCGGCGCGGCCCTCGCCATCTGGCGCGCCGCTCCCCCGCACCGCCGTCCCGCGGTCGGCGGCATCATGATCTCCGCCGCCCTCACCGCGTTCGTCACCGGCGTGACCGAGCCGATCGAGTTCGCGTTCATGTTCGTCGCGCCGGTCCTGTACGCGGTGCACGTCGTCCTCACCGGCATCTCGATGGCGGTCCTGGAGGCGGCCGGCGCCCAGCTCGGCTTCGGGTTCTCCGCAGGCGGCATCGACCTGCTGCTGAACGCCTCGAAGGACAACACGAAGGGACTGGCGCTCATCCTCGGAATGGGCGTCCTGTACTTCTTCCTGTACTACTTCATCTTCAAATTCCTGATCGTGAAGTTCAACTTCGCGACCCCCGGCCGGGAACCCGACGACGAGGAGTCGACGGCCGCCGACGCGGGCGCCGACCCCGAACTCGCCGGCGGAAAGAAGAAGGTCCGGAAGGGCAGCGCCGAACCGCAGGACTCCCCGGCCGGCGGCTGACCTCCCACGGGCGCCGCGAGCCCTTCACCCCCTGTTCGCGGCGCCCGCTCAAGGCCGGCTCTCGTCCCCCTCACAGGCTGGGGACGCGAGCCGGCCTTGTTACGTGGGTGACCGCGTGTGGTCAGGGTGTATTTTTCGCGGCGCTCGCGACTCCTGTTCTTAAACGAGTCGGGAGGTTTCATGCGACGTCCGGTCAAGCCAGCGGCTGTTCGTTTCGTTCGGTACCGGCCGGTGCCCGTGACGCGGGGAGCGCTCGCGTTGCGGCCCGCGGCGGCTCCGGCGCGCGGACCCGCGCTGCGGCTGGTCCGGCCCGGGGACGGGGTGGACGCGGAGGTGCGGGCCGTTGCCGGCGCGGCCGTACGGCTCGTCGTGGAGGTGCTGGCGGGGACGCGTCCGGCGCACCAGCTGTCGCTCGTGGCCGTCCCGGCGGTGTGCCGGGTGATGGCCGCACGGCACGGGCCGGGCGCGCATGGGAGGCGGGTGGTCCCGCCCAAGGTGCTGTCGACGCGGCTGCAGCGGCCGTCGGCGGCGGTGGCGGAGACGGTCGCGGTGGTGGTCGTGGCCGGGCGGGTCCACGCGCTCGCCCTGCGGCTGGAGCACATGCGAGGACGATGGCGCTGCACGGCCCTTGAGACGACCGCCCCCTGACATGCGGAAAGCGGCCTCCCGCGTGCGGGAGGCCGCTTTCCGATGCCCTACTTGCCCTTGTTGCGCGGGTCGCCGTGGCAGCGCTTGAACTTCTTGCCCGAGCCGCAGGGGCACGGGTCGTTGCGGTTCACGTCCGCGTACTCGTCCTTGGTCTCCTCGCTGTGGTGCTCCACGCCGCCGTCGCCGTCGACGGTCGGGGCCGAGTACTCCAGCTTCTTCGGACGCTTCGGCGCGTCGAGGCCCTTCGCCTTGATCGCGGGGGCCTCCTCGGCCTCCACGTCCTCGGCCTCGTCCTCCTCGTCGTCCTCCGCCGTGTCGGCCTCGGGGGCGGACTTGGCGACGGAGACGGGGGTGGCGCCCACGACCGGGGTCTCCGGCTGGTCCTCGACCTGGACCTCCAGGTGGAACAGGTAGCTGACCGACTCCTCCTTGATGCCGTCGAGCATCGCGTTGAACATGTCGTAGCCCTCGCGCTGGTACTCGACCAGCGGGTCGCGCTGCGCCATGGCCCGCAGGCCGATGCCCTCCTGGAGGTAGTCCATCTCGTAGAGGTGCTCGCGCCACTTGCGGTCGAGGACGTTCAGCACGACCCGGCGCTCCAGCTCGCGCATGACGTCCGCGCTGAGCTCCTCCTCGCGGGCGGCGTAGGCCGCCTGGGCGTTGTCGCGGATCTTGTCCGCCAGCGTCTGGGCGTCCAGGCCGGAGATGTCGCCGCCGACCTCCTCGACCAGCTCGTCCACCGTGATGGAGATCGGGTAGAGGTCCTCGAACGCCTTCCACAGCTTGTCGAGGTCCCAGTCCTCGGCGAAGCCCTCGCCGGTGGCGCCCGCGACGTAGCCCGCGACGACCTCGTCGATCATGCGGCAGACCTGGTCGTGCAGGTCCTCGCCCTCCAGCACCTTGCGGCGCTCGGCGTAGATGACCTTGCGCTGCCGGTTCAGCACCTCGTCGTACTTCAGGACGTTCTTGCGCATCTCGAAGTTCTGCTGCTCGACCTGGCTCTGCGCCGACCTGATCGCGTTCGACACGATCTTGGACTCGATCGGCACGTCGTCCGGGATGTTGAGCCGCGTCATGATCGCCTCGACGCGGGCCGAGTTGAACAGCCGCATCAGGTCGTCCTCAAGGGACAGGTAGAACCGGGACTCGCCCGGGTCGCCCTGCCGGCCGGACCGGCCGCGCAGCTGGTTGTCGATGCGCCGCGACTCGTGCCGCTCGGTGGCGAGGACGTACAGGCCGCCGTTCTTGACGACCTCCTCGTGCTCGCCCTTGACGGCCTCCTTGGCCTTCTCCAGCGCCTCCGGCCAGGCCGCCTCGTACTCCTCGGGCGTCTCCAGCGGGGACAGCCCGCGCTGGTGCAGCTCCAGGTCGGCGCGGAAGTCGGGGTTGCCGCCGAGCATGATGTCGGTGCCGCGGCCCGCCATGTTGGTCGCGACGGTGACGCCGCCCTTGCGGCCGGCCTCCGCGACGATCGCCGACTCCTGCTCGTGGTGCTTGGCGTTCAGCACCTGGTGCGCGATGCCGCGCCGCTTGAGCATCCTGCTCAGCTTCTCGGACTTCTCGACCGAGGTCGTGCCGACCAGGACCGGCTGGCCGTTCTCGTGCCGCTCGGCGATGTCGTCCACGACGGCCTCGAACTTGGCCTGCTCGGTCTTGTAGACGACGTCCGCCACGTCCTCGCGGATCATCGGCTTGTTCGTCGGGATCGGCACGACGCCGAGCTTGTACGTCTTGTTGAACTCGGCCGCCTCGGTCTGGGCCGTGCCCGTCATACCGGACAGCTTGTTGTAGAGGCGGAAGTAGTTCTGCAGGGTGATCGTGGCGAGCGTCTGGTTCTCGTCCTTGATCGACACACCCTCCTTGGCCTCGATGGCCTGGTGCATGCCCTCGTTGTAGCGGCGGCCGTGCAGGATGCGGCCGGTGAACTCGTCCACGATCAGGACCTCGCCGTTCATGACGACGTAGTCCTTGTCGCGCTTGTAGAGCTCCTTGGCCTTCAGCGCGTTGTTGAGGAAGCTCACCAGCGGCGTGTTGACCGAGTCGTAGAGGTTGTCGATGCCGAGCCAGTCCTCGACCTTCTCGACGCCCGCCTCGGTGATGCCGACCGTGCGCTTCTTCTCGTTCACCTCGTAGTCGCCGGGGCCGTACTCGTCCACCTGGCCGGCCGTGCTGATCAGTTCGGCGCGCTTCAGCCGCGGGACGACCTTGGCGAACTCCGAGTACCACTTGGAGTTCTGCTCGGCCGGCCCCGAGATGATCAGCGGGGTGCGGGCCTCGTCGATGAGGATCGAGTCGACCTCGTCCACGATCGCGAAGTTGTGGCCGCGCTGGACGCACTCCTCCAGGCTCCACGCCATGTTGTCGCGCAGGTAGTCGAACCCGAACTCGTTGTTCGTGCCGTAGGTGATGTCGGCGTTGTAGGCCGCGCGCCGCTCGTCCGGGGTCATCTGCGGGAGGATGACGCCGACCTCGAGGCCGAGGAACTGGTGGACGCGTCCCATCCACTCGGCGTCGCGCTTCGCAAGGTAGTCGTTGACCGTGACGACGTGCACGCCCTTGCCGGTCAGCGCATTGAGGTAGGCGGGGAGCACGCAGGTCAGGGTCTTGCCCTCACCGGTCCTCATCTCCGCGATGTAACCGACATGGCGGCTACTGCGGATCAGGCCGGTGTCGTCACCGTCACGCCTCTCATCGTCAGAGGCCCGGTGCTCGCTCATGTGCAGCGCCGCGCCACCCATGATCTGCACGTCGTAATGACGCTGGCCCAGCACCCGGCGGGCGGCCTCACGGGCGGTCGCGAAAGCGTAGGGCAGGATCTCGTTGAGGACTTCGCGCTCCGCGTCCTTCTCATGGACGCCCTTGTCGGTGAGCGCTGCCACCTCCTCGGCGAACTGCTCCTTGAACTTCTCAGTCTGCTCGCGCAACTCGGCGTCACTCATCTCGAGGTAGTCCTCCTCGATCGAGTTGACCTGATCCGCGAGCTTCTTGAGCTTGCGCAGAATTTTGCCCTCGCCCGCACGAAGGATCTTGTCGATGACTGGCGGCACTCTAGAAGGCTCCTTGCAGATCGTGGTTCACCGCCCCCGGCGGCGCGCACACCACACGTACGATGCCCATCGTAGGCGAGTCCCAGAATGGTCTAGGTCACTCCGCAGCGCAATCCACAGCGTGTTCCGTTTGGCCTTCCGGGTCGCGGAGAGGATGTCCAGACCATCTGGAGGGGAGGCGCAATGTCCGAAGAGTCGCATGGTTCGCACGCCGGCCGGCCGAGTTCATGGGTCGCCGTCACCATCATCTTCGCCGGTTTCGTCGTGGGCGGCGTCGCGCTCTGCCTCGGCCCCCTGTGGGTCATGTTCTGGGTCGGCGCCGCCATCATCGTCGCCGGCATGCTCGTGAGCTGGATGGTCCACCTGTTCGCCGACGTCGTCGTGGACGCGCCCCGCGTCATCCCCGAGATCGTCGACTACTCCCTGTTCGGCTCGCGCTCCGCCAAGCGCCGCGGCGGCGAGGCGGGCGAGGTTCTGGACCGCCCCATAGCCACCGACACGCAGCAGACCCCTCACGGCTGAGCGGCGGCCAAAACTGACTTGAGGAGGGTGGGGGGCAGGGAGGCCCGTTCCACCCGGACGTCGTCGCAGCCGACCCAGGACGCGGCACGCCACAGGGCGGCGGCGAGGGCCGCCGCCGAACTTTCGGTGCGGGTGGTGGTGCGGGTCGCCCAGGGCTCCAGGGACACCTGGCGGGCGATGAGGGTGCGGCCCTCTCGGGCGGGGTCGACTCGTCCGATGAGGCGGCCGCCGGCGAGGAGCGGCATCGCGAAGTAGCCGTGGACCCGCTTGGCCTTGGGCACGTACGCCTCCAGGCGGTGGTCGAAACCGAACACCCGGGATGCACGAGCGCGGTCCCACACGAGCGAATCGAACGGCGAGAGCAGGGTGGTGGCGTGCCTGCCCTTGGGCGGGACGTCCAGCGCCCCGGGATCGGCCCAGGCGGGCTGCGACCAGCCGGCGACCTTGACGGGCTTGAGCCCGGCGGCCTCTATCACGCGGTCGACCTGGTCCTGCTTGATCCGGTAGTAGTCCGCGAGGTCGGCGCGGGTGGCCACCCCCAGGGCGCGTCCCGCACGGGCGACGAGGGCGGTGAGGCAGGCGTCGTCGTCCGGGTCCCGCGCGAGGAGCGCGGACGGGACGGCCCGTTCGGCGAGGTCGTACACGCGGCGCCAGCCGATCCGCTCGACGCAGACGACCTCGCCGATGTCCAGCAGCCACTCGATGCCGATCTTGTGGTCGCTCCAGTCCCACCATTCGGCGCTCGCCTTGGCACCGCCGAGCTCCTTGGTGGTGAGCGGGCCGTCCGCCCTCAGCCGCGCGCGGATCTGGTCGCAGACGCCCTCGGGCACCTTGTGCCAGCGCCAGCCGCGGCGCAGGTAGGCGCGGCGGCGGAACGCGAACAGCGGCCAGTCGCCCATCGGCAGGATCGACGCCGCGTGCGCCCAGTACTCGAACGCCCCGTATCCGGCCGCCCCGTGCTCGGCCGCCCCGTGCTCGGCCGGGGCGGCGGAGCCGTTGCCGGCGCCCCAGTAGGCGGCCTCGATCCTGTTGCGTCCGACCGGGCCCAGGCGGGCGTAGGGGACCAGCTCGTGGGACCGGGCCAGCACCGAGATCGTGTCGAGCTGGACGGCGCCGAGCCGTTCCAGCATCGCCGGCACGCCGCCCTTCGGGCGCGCTCCGAGGAAGCCCTGCGCGCGCAGCTGGAGTCGTCTCGCCTCGTCCGCGCCGACTTCGGCCACGCCGGATCCGCCTGTGCTGGAGTCTGCCTCGCTCACGCCCGCGATGCTACGACACGACACCGACAAAACCGATTTGCCGGTCGCCGGTCAGGTGATCTCCAGCAGCTTCTCGCGGACGGCGTAGACGACCGCCTCCATGCGGGAGTGGAGCTGGAGTTTCTCCAGGATGTTGCGGACGTGGTTCTTCACGGTGTTCTCGGAGATGAACAGCTCGCGGGCGATCTCGCGGTTGCCGAGGCCGCGGGCGACGAGGCGCAGCACCTCCATCTCGCGTTCGGTGAGACGCGGCGCGGGCACCTGCTGCGTGCGCTCCTCGCTGCGCTTGGCGAGCGCGGCGAACTCCGTGATGAGCTTGGACGCCATCGACGGGCTGATCAGCGACTGGCCGCCGTGCACCGCGCGGACCGCCTGCGGGACCTCGTCGATGGAGATCTCCTTGAGCAGGTAGCCGCTGGCCCCGGCCTTGATCGCCTCGAAGAGGTCCTCCTCCTCGTCGCTGATGGTCAGCATGACGATCTTCGCGCTGGGCGCGGCGTCCTTGATCGCCGTGCACGCCTCGATACCGCTGCGGCGGGGCATCCGGATGTCCATGAGGACGACGTCGGGCAGCAGGTCGCCGGCCATCTCGACGGCCTCGTGCCCGTCGCCGCCCTCGCCGATGACCTCGATGTCGTCCTCGCCCTGGAGGACCATCTCCAGACCTCTGCGGAAGAGCGCGTGGTCGTCGACGATGAGCACGCGGATGGGGTCGGCCGCCCCGGTCGGCTGTGCCGCCTCCCGGTCGGCGGGGGTGCCGCCGGCGCCGGTCTGACGGGGTACCGCCGCGGCGTCGCGAGCCTCGGGATTCTCGCTCACCAGAGTCGCGGCGTGGAGGAGACGCCGCTTCCCCCCTTCACTATTCAGCGATCTGGAACTACCGGAGGGCCGTTCCCCCACGGGTCGTCCTCGGGAACCTACGGGGTCCGGGGACGAACCCGGGGGATTTCGGACCGGGTGTCACCCGGTCAACCGCCGCGCGCCCCGGGTGGTTCCCGGGACGCGCCGCGTCCGTGGATCGGCTGATGCGCCTTTTCAGATCATGACATGGTTCGGACGGTGACGTGAGGCGAGAACCGCATCACTCTTCGACAAGCCTGATGACTCCGTAGTCCCAGCCTCTTCTCCGATATACGACCGAAGGGTGCCCGGTGGCCTTGTCCCGGTACAGGAAAAAGTCGTGACCCACGAGTTCCATCTCGAAGAGCGCCTGCTCGATGCCCATCGGCTCGGCCTTGTGGAACTTCTCGCGGACGACGAGGGGGCCGTCGCCGTCCATGGGGATGGGGACGAAGTTCTCATCCGGCGAGACCGTCACGGCCGCCTCGGCCTCGGCCTCGGCTCGGCGCGCTGTCTTCGCCGCGGTCTCGGGGGGTGTGGGAGGGAGCGCCTCGGGGAGCGGTTCCATCGTCGCGAGCTTCGCGCGGCCCTTGCCGCCGTGGTTCTTGACGCCGTGGCCCTTGCGCCGCTCGGAGTCGCGGCGGAGCCGTGACTCCAGCTTGTCCAGCGCGAGGTCGAGGGCGCCGTAGCGGTCGTCGGCGGCGGCCTCGGCCCGGATCACCGGGCCGCGGGAGCGAATCGTGAGCTCCACCCTTTCGCGCTGGTCGGCCAGCCGTGGGTTACGTTCCTCGGACACCTCCACATCCACGCGGATGACCTTCTGGTTGAGCCGTTCGATCCTGGCCAGTTTGTTGTCGACATGCCGACGGAACCTGTCGTTGACCTCGGTGTGCCGGCCCCTCACGGTGATGTTCACGTGGGACCCCCCTTCTCCCGGTTGCGTTTCTCACCCGTCCGGGACCCCTGACGGTCCCGGACGGGCACCACAGGACGGTGGGTCGCACCCGCCCGGCCGACCTGGTCTTCGTCCCCACATCCGCCTGCTGAGGGGCTCGCGGCGCTCTCGCCACTACTGCCCTTCTCCCGGTTCGGGGGATGTCGGATCCCCCGCCGGGGCAGGACTTACCTCTAAGGCGCACCGTGATCGGTCGACGAGAAGTCGCCTTACGTGGGCCGTTTCGCCTGCGCCTGGCATCGGCTAGCCGGATCGTCTGCCATGCCCCTGACGGGCACTGCGATCCAACGCAACCACGGACCCGGGCGGGTGCCATGTCAGGAACGCTAACCCCTTACGCCACGAATGTCAGGGGGGTGGGGCGAGGAAATACTCACTGACCGTCATCGATGACTGCCGTACCGGGTTCCCCGGCCCCCTCGCCGACGCCCCTCACAAGCCGTGAGACCCCCGGTGCACGACGCTCACGCCCTCCATGCCGACGCAGGTCAGCTGGGAATGACCTGCCAGTGAGTTTGGGAAATCTCTACCCCTCCATGAAGCGATGTGACTCGATTAACTCCAAACATCCACCCAACACCCGACAAGCCGGACACCCTCCGACTACACATCGTCACTGACTACCGCCCCACGCGCCAAACGTGAAGAAAGTCACCATTCGCCCGGAGTTACCAGGGTCTGTGGCGTGGGGTGGCGGCTATGGTCGCCGCTCCGGCGACGTCGGCGCCTGCCGCACGGAGGGCCCGCGCCGCCTCGGCGAGGGAGGCGCCCGTCGTCACCACGTCGTCCACCAGCACGACCTGGCGCCCGGCGACCTCCGCGCGCGCTTCGATCGCCCCGCTCAGGTTGGCGGCACGCTGCGAAGCCGAGAGGCCGGCCTGGTCCGCGACCCGGCCGCGCTGCCGCAGGGCGCCCACCGCCGTCACGGGCAGGCCGTCCGCCCGCAGGCGGCGCACCGCGGCCTCGGCCGTCCCGCGGAGCGCGTCATGCCCGCGCCGCCGCACCGCCCGGCGCGCGGAGGGCACCCAGACCACGAGAGGATCGGAGGCGGGATCCCGGCTCCGCACCCCGGTCCCTCGCCCGTATGGCGCGCAGGGCTCCCGTGAGCGTGGCGCGGACGCCCCGGTGGCCCGTTCTCCCGAGAGCCCGCACGCAGCCCGATCAGCGGCGGGCGGGCCCGGCCCGGACGCGGTGAGGGCGGCCCGGACGGCGGTGGCCAGGGCCTCTCCGAGAGGCACGGCGAGCGCGGTGCGCCCCCGCTCCTTGTAGGCGGCCAGGACGGTGCGAAGAGGCCCCTCATAGGAGGCGACCGTCCACGGAGGGGGCAGCCCGGCCGGCGCGGTCCCGGCGGGACGCGCAGCCGCCCGCAGAGGTCTCGCGCACGTCTCGCACAGCAGGACGGGTACCTGCGCGCAGCCGGCGCAGCGTTCGGGCAGGAGAAGCTCGATCAGATCGGCGAGAACGTTCATGCCACGGACGATGCCGCGCCCGCCCCGCCCACGTCCCCCGCTCCCGGAACTGTGGATAACCCGGCGGCAGACGCGATCAGCCGGGGTAGGAGGGGTCCTTGGCGGGGGTGGGGCAGATCCAGGGGCTGTAGGAGTTGCTGGGGGCCCGCTGCCGGCAGACCTGGTCCTTGCCGGACGAGCGGGTGCCGATGAGGATCGGCGCGCCCGGGGCGGCGGCGATCGTGCGGGGTTCGCCGAGGGAGCCGACCCCCAGGGACGTGATGGCGCTGCCGCTGATCGGCATCAGGAACGGGAGGGTCTGCGAGTCGCGTTTGGCGCGGCCGAGGACGGCGAGGGTGCCGTAGTCGCGCCAGGCGAGGTCGACGGCGTCCTGGAGCTCGGAGCTCACGGGCAGGAACGAGCCGACGTCCAGGGAGCCGTCGGGGGCGTGCGCGATGCGGCCCAGCTGGACCTGCGGGCGGCCGTCCACGCGCGCTATGACGGCCGCGCGGACGCCGTCGCGGGCCACGCGGAAGGCGAGCACCTCGCGGCCGCCCAGGCCCCAGTGGGCGGCGCGGACGGGCGGCTTGTTACGCTCCCGCACCCACAGCCAGGATTCGTCCTTCTTGCTCTCGACGACCCACAGGGTGCCGTCGCGGCTCCAGGACGGGGCGGTGAAGCGGGCCCCCTTGTGCGCGGTGAGCACGAGGTGGGCGGCCGGCTGCCCGGTGACGGGCGAGGCGAGCAGGACTTGGCCGCCGTCGGCGCTCAGGCCGGCGAACTCCTGGTTGTCGGGGGACACGGCCGGACGCGTGAGGCGGCCGGCGGCGCCGGTCACGACGGGCTGGGCGCGGTCGCCCTCCAGCATCCCGAGGAAGCCGGACGGGCCGACGACGTAGGCGTTCTGGTGCGTGCCGTCGGCGGGTGTCCGGCCGTCGGGCGAGTTGCCCTCCCAGGCGTTCACCGGCTGGGCGGAGTCCATGCCGTCGGGGGCGACGCTCTCGCCGTCGATCTGCAGCCGCCACGTCTTGATCTCCGACAGCTGCCGCATCGTCCACGCGAGCTGCGCCGACATCTGCTCGACGTCGCCGCCGCGGGCCTGCTCGGTGAGGTCGACGGTCGCGACGTCCTTGTCGATCTGCACGCTGCGGCGCAGCCGCGTGCCCTCCGGGAACGCCGTCCGCACGGCCCCGGTGAGCCACGAGGTGGGCCCGGCCAGCAGCGCCTGGACGAGCTGGGTCGGCAGCGTCTGGCGGTTCACGACCGGCAGGAAGATGCCGTTCGGGACGAGGGTGCTCCGGTCGGGCGCGAAGAAGTACAGGTTGACCGTGCGCATGGCGCGCTCGACGTCGTCCTTGGTGAGCAGCAGGCCGGCCTTGTCGTCGCCGGGCAGCCCGGTGATGCGCCAGACGCCCTGCTGCGTCCTGGTGAGCTGGAACGTGGCGTCGAGCGCCTTCGGGGAGGCGGTGTACTGGCCGTCGGCGGTGATCGTGCCGAGTTCCTCCCCGGTGACCCGGACGGTCGCCTGGTTCGCGGCGGACTTGATCACGTGCGGGTCGGTGATGCGGCTCCCCAGGACGGTCACGAACGGCCGCAGCCCGGGGTTCCAGGACGGCTGCCCGCTGAGGTACATCTTCGCGACCTTGTGGCCGTCGTCGAAGCTCGCGGACGCGGCGAGGAACCCGGAGACGATCTGTGCCGGCCCCCACTCGGGGCGCGGCTTGACCGGGATCAGCCGGACGTAGGGGTCGTCGACGCGTTCGGCGCGTTCGGCGGGCCTGCCGGAGACGACCTGCCCGCCGCTCGGCACGTTGGCGCATCCGGCGCCGCCCAGGGCGAGCACGGCGACCACCAGGAGGCTCGTGATCCGCCGGGTCCCCGCGCACGCCGTCATTCGCCGGCCTCCAGCTCCGCGAACAGCGGGCGCGCGTCACCGGCCCCTGGCGGGACGAGCGGCAGCGGCGAGCCGCGGAGTTCGGCCCCCGCCACGCGCGGCAGCGACAGGCGGAACTGGGAGCCCGCGCCGGGCTCCCCCCAGGCCTGCAGCCAGCCGCCGTGCAGCTGCGCGTCCTCCCTGGAGATCGACAGGCCGAGCCCCGTGCCGCCGGTGGTGCGGGCGCGGGCGGGGTCGGCGCGCCAGAAGCGGTCGAAGACCATCTGCCCCTCACCCGGTTTGAGCCCGACGCCGTGGTCGCGGACGGCGACGGCGACGGCGTCGCGGTCGGCGCCGACGGAGACGACGATGTCCTCGCCCTCGCCGTGCTCGACGGCGTTGACGAGGAGGTTGCGCAGGATGCGCTCGACACGGCGGCGGTCGACCTCGGCCATGCACGGCTCGCCCGGCAGCTGCAGGACGACCTTGCTGCCCTTGCGCTCGGCCAGCCCCTGGATGTCGCCGACGACGCGCAGGACGAGGTCGCGCATGTCGAGGGACTCGGGGTCCAGCGTCGCGGCGCCCGCGTCGTGCCGGCTGATCTCCAGCAGGTCGGCGAGGAGGGACTCGAATCGCTCCAGCTGGCTCTGCAGGAGCTCCGCGGAGCGTCCGACGGCGGGGTCGTCGAAGGTGTCGCGGTTCTCGTACAGCATGTCCGCGGCGATCCTGATGGTGGTCAGCGGCGTGCGGAGCTCGTGGGAGACGTCCGAGACGAACTGGCGCTGCACCTGGGACAGGTCCTCCAGCTCGCCGATCTTCTCCTGCAGGTTCGCGGCCATGTCGTTGAAGGACCGGGCGAGACGCGCGAGGTCGTCCTCACCGCGGACCCTCATGCGCTCTTCCAGGCGCCCCGCGGCGAGTCTCTGCGCGCCCTGGGCGGCCAGCCGCACCGGTATGACCACCTGCCGCGTCACCAGCGAGGCGATCGCGGCCAACAGCAGCACCAGCACGACGCCCACTCCGGCCAGGGAGCGGCTGACGTTGGTCAGGGTCTGCTGTTCCTGCGTGAGCGGGAACAGGTAGTACAGCTCGAACTGGCCGGTCTTGCCGCCGACGATGAGGCCGCGTTCGTCCTGCTGGCTCCCGACATAGGAGAGCTTGCCGTAGGTGTAGGCGCGGGAACCGGCGGGCGCGTTCTTCAGCTCCTCACGGAGCCGCTTCGGGACGCTCTCCTGGCGGAGTTCGTTGGTCGTGTATCCGTCGAAGTACTGCTCGTTGGTGTCGCGGATGTAGACCTCGTAGAGCCCGGACGGCCCGCTGCGCGACTTCAGCCGGTCGATCGTCTCGTTCAGCCTGCTGCCGTCCCCCGTGGAGTTGCCCAGGTCACGCTGCACCTGGGCAAGGCCGTCGTCCAGTTGCAGACGCGCCGCCTTGACCTTCCCGTCCATGAGGGCGGACGACACCTGCTGCATGAGGAACGCGCCCAGGATCGCTACGACGATCGCCGAGATGAACAGCGTGGACGTGACGACGCGGACCTGGATCGACCGGCGCCAGCGCAGGTAGCCGGCGCGCGCGGCGCTCCGCAGGACGCGCCGCACGGTCCCCAGCCCGCGCCGGGCGAGTCGCTTCGCCCTCCTCATGTCGGCCTTCACACGGTCAGGCAGGTCCGGCCTTGTAGCCGACACCGCGCACGGTGACGACGATCTCGGGTCGTTCCGGGTCCTTCTCGATCTTGGCGCGGAGCCGCTGGACGTGCACGTTCACCAGCCGGGTGTCGGCGGCGTGCCGGTAGCCCCAGACCTGCTCCAGCAGCACCTCGCGGGTGAACACCTGGCGGGGCTTGCGGGCGAGGGCGACGAGCAGGTCGAACTCCAGCGGCGTCAGCGGGATGTGCCGGTCGCCGCGCTTGACCGAGTGGCCGGCGACGTCGATGGTGATGTCGCCGATCTGCAGGGTCTCGGGGGCGGGCTCGTCGGTGCGGCGCAGCCGGGCGCGCACCCGTGCCACCAGTTCCTTGGGCTTGAACGGCTTGACGATGTAGTCGTCGGCGCCGGACTCCAGACCGAGGACGACGTCCACGGTGTCGCTCTTGGCCGTCAGCATGACGATCGGAACACCGGACTCGGCGCGGATCTGGCGGCACACGTCGATGCCGTCGGCCCCCGGCAGCATCAGGTCGAGCAGCACGAGGTCGGGCCGGGTCTCCCGGAACGCCTCGAGCGCCTTGTCGCCGTCGTGGACGAACGAGGGCTCGAAGCCCTCGCCCCTCAGCACGATGCCGAGCATCTCGGCGAGCGCGAGATCGTCGTCGACGACCAGTACACGTCCTCTCATGGCCCTCATCGTCACAAAGTCGGGGTTCGGTGGAGTGGGGCGCGATGCTCCGGCGCCACCTCGCCAGGGAGAGATATGCCTTGGCGTGCAAGGTTACCCGCGTTTGCGGCGTACATGGCTCTCCCGCATCGGGTGGGCGGCTCGGAATTGTCGCGCGACTCCCGAAACCGGCGCAAGGTTCACACTGCGCCCGTGACAGGATGACCTGACCGGCGGTCGCGACGGGCCCCTGCCAAGGCCCGGTCGGACGCGCCGCAGACCCCGCCACAGATCGCAGGGAGACGGGATGCCGGGACCGGACGGCTGGGACGACGACGCCGACGCCACCGATGCGGTGGCGGGGGTCCCGTTCCGTCCCATGTCCATCTCGGAGATGCTGGACGGCGCGATCGCCGGGATCCGGCGCCGGCCCCGCACGACGCTGGGCCTGTCGGTGGCCGTCAGCACGGTGATCCAGGTGACGAGCTCGATCGCCGCCTACTTCTTCATCGGCGACGAGGCCCGCGACGAGGTCACCCCCGACGTGCTGCTGGACTCGCTGGGCGCGCAGCTCACGCTGACGCTGCTGGGCCTGGTCCTGTCGGCGTTCGGGATCCTGCTGCTGGCCGGGCTGGTGGCCCCGATCCTCGGCCGTGAGCTGGTGGGCCTGCCGATCGCGCCGAGGCAGGCGTGGCGGGACGCCCGGCCGAGACTCGGCCGGCTGGCCGGCACCGCCGCGACCGTCATCGGCGTCTCGCTGGGCGCGCTCGCGCTGCCGCTCGCGCCGTTCTTCGCCTCGATCGGCGCCGGGGCGCACCCGGCGGTCGGAGTTCTGGCCGGGATATTCGGTTTTCCCATCGGCATCGGGCTGATGGTCTGGCTTTACCTTTTGTTCGTGCACGCCGTGCCCGTGGTCGTCCTGGAACGGCAGACGGTCGGCGGTGCGCTGCGCCGGGCGGTGACCCTTTCCAAGGGCCGCTGGTTCCGCACTTTCGGAACGCTTTCACTGGCCATGCTCGTCACCGTGCTCATGGGCTTCGTCGTGCTGCGGATACCGTTCCTGTTCGCGCAGCTGGTCTTCTTCGACGACTCCTCCGGGAGCGGGCCGACGATGGGCGCGCTCGCGGTGGACACCGTCGGCCGGATCGTCAGCTGGTCCGTGGTGATGCCGTTCGACGCGGGGGTGATCGCACTGCTCTACATGGACCGGCGGATGCGCCGCGAAGGCTTCGACCTGGACCTGCGCACCAGGGGACGTTCGGCCGCGGCCGTCGCGGCGGCCGAAGGCGACGAGGACGCGGGCTTCATCGGCCTGTGGCGGTCCGGCCGCGTGCCGGCCCGCCCGGGGACGGGGGCGGGTTCGTGATCCTCGATCCGATCGGCCGCGACGAGGCCCGCGAGATGGCCCGCCGGGAACTGGACAAGCAGGTCTACCAGCGCGACAGGCCGTCCTGGCTGGAGCGCGCCTGGGACGACTTCACCGAATGGCTGCACCAGCTGTTCGGCAAGGCGCCCGCCCCCGAGTCGCAGGGCAGCGGCGGCGGCTGGACGTCCATCGTCGTCATCGTCGTCATCGTCCTGATAGCCGTCGCGCTGGTCGTGTGGCTGATGTGGGGGCGCCGCAACCCGCGTTCCCGCAAGGATCCGCTGCTGGAGGACACGCCGTCCACGGCGCTCGGCCACCGGGAGGCGGCGGAGCGGCACGCGGAGGCGGGCGAGTGGGCCGAGGCCATCCGGGAGCGGCTCCGCGCGATAGCCCGTGACCTGGAGGAACGGGCGGTCCTTTCGGCGCGTCCCGGGCGGACGGCGGACGAGCTCGCGGCCGAGGCGGGCGAAGCCGTGCCCGAGCTGGCCGAGGAGCTGACCGCGGGCGTGCGGATCTTCGACGACGTCTGGTACGGCGACCGTCCCGGCACGGCCGAGGGATACGCGCGGATGAAGGAACTGGACGAGCGGCTGCGCGCGGCGCGTCCGAAGCCGCTGGAGTCCGACGACCTCACCCTGGCCGCGGCCGGCGACGAAGGGGGGCCGCGATGGTGACGGCATCCCCGCCGCGGGGCGGGCAGGCCGCCCCGGAGGCGACCGCCCGGCAGGTGGCGGGGCGCCGCTGGCGGTCGGCGCGCGGCGTGGTCGCGGCGATCCTCGCGATGATCGTGGTCGCGGTGGCCCTGGCCGCCCTGCGCCCCTCCACGTCGGCCGGGGCGCTCGATCCGGAGTCGCCGAAGCAGGACGGCGGCCGGGCGCTGGCCGAGATCCTCCGGCAGCACGGCACGCAGGTGACGGTCGCCAGGAACACGGACGCGGCCCTCGCCGCGGCGGCACCGGGCACGGTCATGATGGTGACCCGCACCGAGCGGCTCACCGAGGAGGAGCTGGCCCGGCTGAGCAGCACGCAGGCCGGCGTGGTGCTCGTCCGGCCGACTTCGTTCGCGCTGGACGCGTTCGCCCCGCAGGTGCGCCGCCAGGGCCCGACGTACGAGGAGACCGACGAGCCGGGCTGCACCCTCCAGGCCGCGACGCTCGCCGGGAGGGTCGACTTCCACGAGTCGGAGACCTACGAGACCTCGGGCCCCGGGACGGACTGCTACCAGACCGAGTACGGCGCCGCCAGGCTCCTCCAGATCCCGAACGGCACGGCCACCGTGACCGTGCTGGGGTCCACGGCCCCGCTGACCAACCGGCGCCTCGCCGAGGAGGGCAACGCCGCGCTCGCCATGAACCTGGCCGGCGCCGGCTCGTCGATGGTCTGGCTCGTCCCGGATGTGCACGAGTCGGGCTCGGGCGCCGGGCAGCGGTCGCTCGGCGACCTGCTGCCGTTCGGCGTCAAGCTGCTCATCCTCGAACTGCTGGTCGCGGTTCTGCTGGTGGCCCTGTGGCGGGCCCGCCGGCTCGGCCCGGTGGTGGCGGAGGCGCTGCCCGTCATCGTCCGGTCCGCCGAGACCGTCGAGGGGCGCGCCCGCCTCTACCGTGCCGCGCACGCCCGCGACCGGGCCTCGGACGCGCTGCGCTCCGGGGCCCGCGAGCGGCTCGTCCCGCTCCTCGGGCTCCCCCGCAGCAGCGCGCAGGACCCCTCGGCCGCGCGGGAGATCGTCACGGCGGTCGCACGCCGCACGATGTACGACGAGACGTACGTCGGAGCGGCCCTGTACGGTCCTCAACCCTTGGACGACGCCGGGCTGATCGCCCTTACGGACGTCCTCGACGACCTGGAAAGGCAGGTACGCGAGTCTTGAACCACCCTGTAGAGCTCGGGAAGGACGACGTGCCCGACGGGAGCACCGGCCAGGGCGTCATGTCCGAGGACATCCGGCGGCAGTCCGAGACGGCCCGCGCGGCTCTGACGGCCCTGCGCGGTGAGGTCGCCAAGACGGTCGTCGGCCAGGACTCGGTGGTGACCGGTCTGGTCATCGCGTTGCTCTGCCGCGGCCACGTGCTGCTGGAGGGCGTCCCCGGTACCGCTAAGACGCTGCTCATCAAGACGCTGTCACGGGCCCTCGACCTGGATTTCAAGCGCGTCCAGTTCACACCCGACCTGATGCCCGGTGACGTGACCGGTTCGCTTGTCTACGACAACAGGACGGTGGAGTTCGAGTTCCGCGAGGGGCCGGTCTTCACCAATCTCCTGCTGGCCGACGAGATCAACCGGACGCCCCCCAAGACGCAGGCCTCCCTCCTGGAGGCCATGGAAGAGCGTCAGGTCTCGGTGGAGGGCGCCGCGCGCCCCCTGCCTGATCCGTTCGTCGTGTGCGCGACCCAGAACCCGATCGAGTACGAGGGCACCTACGCTCTGCCTGAGGCCCAGCTCGACCGGTTCCTGGTCAAGCTGACCGTGCCCGTCCCCACGCGGGACGAAGAGATCTCCATGCTCCAGCGGCACGCGGCCGGTTTCGACCCGCGCGACCTGTCCGAGGTGAAGGCGGTCGCGGGCGCCGACGAGCTGGCCGCCGGACGGGCCGCGGTCAGGGCCGTCCACCTCGACCCCAAGGTCGCCGCCTATGTCGTCGACCTGTGCAGGGCGACGCGGCAGTCCCCCTCGCTTCAGCTCGGTGTGTCACCGCGTGGTGCGACGGCGCTGCTGGCCACGTCCCGCGCCTGGGCGTGGCTGTCGGGCCGCGACTACGTCACGCCGGACGACGTGAAGGCCCTCGCCAGGCCGACGCTGCGGCACCGCGTCCAGCTGCGTCCCGAGGCGGAGCTGGAGGGCGCGACCGCCGACGGCGTGCTGGAGGGCATCCTCGCCCACGTCCCCGCCCCGCGCTGATGGCGCTGACCGGACGCCTGGGGCTGCTGGCCCTGCTCGGCGCGATCGTCCCGCTGTTCGCGCCGAGCTGGTGGACGCTGTTCGCGGTGTGGGGCGTCCTGCTGCTCGGCGTCGTCGCCGACCTGGCCCTGGCCGGGAACGTGCGGGCGCTGCGCTTCCACCGTTCCGGCGACACCAACGTGCGGCTCGGTGAGACGGCCGACGTGTCGCTGATCGTGGAGAACCTCGGGCGGCGGCGCCTCAAGGCCCGCCTGCGGGACGTGTGGCCGCCCAGCGCGGGCGCCGCGCCCCGCATGGTCAAGGTGAACGTGCCCGCCGGCGAACGGCGTCGCGTCGAGATGAAGCTGACCCCCACCCGCCGGGGCGACCGGAACGCCGTCACCGTCGTCGTCCGCTCCGTCGGACCGCTCGGGCTGGCCGCGCGGCAGCTCTCGCGTCAGGCGCCCTGGACGGTCCGCGCCCTGCCCGCGTTCCCTTCGCGCCGCCATCTCCCGGCCAGGCTGGCACGGCTGCGCGAGCTGACGGGCGCGCACGTGGCGCTGATCCGCGGGCAGGGCACCGAGTTCGACTCCCTGCGCGAGTACGTGGACGGCGACGACGTCCGGTCCATCGACTGGCGGGCCACGGCGCGGCGCAACGACGTCGTCGTCCGGACGTGGCGTCCCGAGCGCGACCGGCGGATCTACCTGGTGCTCGACACCGGCCGCACGTCCGCCGGCCGCGTCGGCGACATCCCCCGGCTCGACTGCTCGATGGACGCGGCGCTGCTGCTCGGCGCCCTGGCGTCACGCGCCGGCGACCGCGTCGACCTGCTCGCCTACGACCGGCGTGTCCGCGCCCGCGTCGAGGGCGCGTCCCGGACGGACCTGCTGACCGCGATGGTGCACGCCCTCGCGCCGCTGGAGCCCGAACTGCTCGAATGCGACGCCGCCGGAATGGTGTCGACGCTGATGGCGCGCGTCCGGCAGCGCTGCCTGGTCGTACTGCTCACCGAGCTGAACACGGCCGCGATCGAGGAGGGACTGCTGCCGCTGCTGCCGCAGCTCACCGCCCGCCACCTCGTCATGATCGCCGCCGTGTCGGACCCGCGGGTCGGCGAGATGGCGGAGGGCCGCGGCGACCTCGCGGCCGTGTACGACGCGGCAGCCGCCGAGCGCGCGCGGGCCGAACGCCGCCGCCTCACCGCCGAACTACGCGGCCACGGCGTAGAGGTGGTAGACGCCCCACCAGACGAGATAGCCCCAGCCCTAGCCGACGCCTATCTAGCCCTAAAGGCGGCCGGTCGGCTGTGAGAACCTCAACCAGAGATGGGAGCTAGGTCGGGGTGGAGGTCGGCGTCGCCGGTCTCGCCGCGGCGGACGGCGCGGCGGCCGAGGACGATCACGTAGCCGAGGAACGCGACCTCGGCGACGACGCCGATCGCGATGCGCAGCCATGTGGTGTGCACCCAGCCGGTCACGAAGCCCTCGATGAGGCCGGAGACGAGCAGGACCCCGACGAGCCCGATGGCGATGCTGACGGCCGCGCGTCCCTCCTCGGCGAGCGCCTGGCCGCGGCGGCGGCGTCCCGGGTCGATGATCGTCCAGCCGAGTTTGAGGCCGGCGGCGCACGCGAGGTAGACGGCGGTGAGCTCCAGCAGGCCGTGCGGGAGGATCAGGCCGAAGAACACGTCGCCCTTGCCGTAGGCGAACATCAGGCCGCCGCTCAACCCGAGGTTGACCTGGTTCAGCAGCAGGACGTACACGGTCGGGATGCCGAGCAGGATCCCGAAGATCAGCGCGGTCGCGGACACCCAGGCGTTGTTGACCCACACCTGGAAGGCGAACGACGACGCCGAGTGCTCGGTGTAGTAGTTCGCGAAGTCGTGCTCGACGAGTTCGCGGATCTCCTCCGGCGTACCGACGCTCGCCTGCACCTCCGGGCTGTGCACGACCCAGATCGCCAGGGCAAGCGCCAGCAGGTTGCCGAGCACGGCGTTGCCGATCCACCACCACCGCATCCGGTACGCGGCCGCCGGGAACGACACGGTCGCGAAGCGGGTGACGTCCCGCCAGAGGGGCGCCTGGGCCCCGGCCACGGCGGCCCTGCCGCGCGCCACGAGCGACGACAGGCGTCCCACGAGCTGCGGGTCGGGCGAACTGGACCGGACGACCGACAGGTGCGTCGCGGCCCGCTGGTACAGCTCGACCAGTTCGTCGGCTTCCGCTCCGGTCAGCCTGCGGCCGCGGTTGATGAGCCGTTCCAGGCGCTGCCATTCGGCGTTGTGCTCGGCCACGTAGGCGTCGACGTCCACCCGGGGAGACTAACGCCTCGGCCCATGGAACCGGCAAAATAGGCCATCCGCCCGCATTGGAGGAACAGGACATGGCCGATCTCGTCACCGGCGAGGCCGTCGCACTCGACATCCGGGTCGCGCGGCTGGCCAGCCGTGGCTGCGCCATCCTGCTCGACCTGCTCTGCCAGGTGATCCTGCTGATGGTCCTCGTCTACGTCACGGCGATGACCTCGCTCGTGGCGGACGACGCGTGGACGACCGGGCTGACGCTGATCGCCTTCGTCGCCGCCGTCGTCGGCTACCCGTGCCTGTGGGAGACGCTGACGCGGGGGCGGACGCCGGGCAAGATGGCCCTCGGCCTGCGCGTCGTCGGCGACGACGGCGGGCCGGTCCGGTTCCGGCAGGCCCTGGTGCGGGCGCTGGCCGGGTTCATCGAGTTCTGGACGTTCTACGGCTCCCCCGCGCTGATCACGTCCCTCTGCAACCGGCGCGGGAAGCGGCTCGGCGACGTGTTCGCCGGCACGATCGTCATCCAGGAACGCGTCCCCGTGTCGGTGCTGTACGGTCCGGTCGCCGTGATGCCGCCGCAGCTCGCCTGGTGGGCCCGGACGCTGGAGCTGTCGCTGGTGTCGGACGAGCTGGCGATGACGGCCCGGCAGTACCTGTCGCGGTTCTGGGAGCTGCTGCCGGAGGTCCGCGACTCGCTGGGGCACAGGATCGCGTCGCAGGTCGTCGCGGTGGTGAGCCCGCCCCCGCCGCCCGGGGTGCGGCCCGAGATCCTGCTGTCGGCCGTCCTGGCCGAGCGCCGCCACCGGGAGGAGCGGCGGCTCGCCGAACGCCGGGCCCGCCGCATGCGGCGTTTCGGGCTGCCCGCATGGGGCGCCGCCCCGGCGCCCGTCCCCGCGATGGCGATGGCCGGGCCCGCGCCGGCCGGCCCGCCGCGGCCGGGGCCGCCGGCTCCGCCGCCGTTCAGCACCCCCGGGCCCGGTCAGCCGCAGTTCCTGCCGCCGTCCGACTATGGGGCGGGGCCGTACCAGAACGTCCTGAACGCGCCCCGGCCGCCCGGCCCGTACCCGCCGCAAGGGCCGCCCTACTAGGCCAGCAGGTTCGGCGGGGACTCCAGGTCGGTGAGCTCGATCCCGGGCGCGGCGAGCACGACGTCACCGGCCAGATGCACCGTCTCGACCTCGCCCGTGGACAGGTCGGTGACCTCGTACTGCGCTACGGGCAGCGGCTCGGTCTCGGTCTCGTAGGCGGACGTCCCGGCCAGACGCCAGCGCCACGTGGCCGTCAGGGTGGACAGGGACGTCCCGCTCAACCGGACGAGGCGCACGTCCTCCTGAGCGTTCTCGGTCAGTCCGAGAGAGTGGGCGACGGCGACGAGGAATCCCGGCGAGTCGGAGACGAAACCGGACGCCCGTTCGCCGTACTCGCTCCCTGTCTCACCGGCCGCCCGGACCCAGGCCAGTTCGGGACCGGTGACCCCGCCCCGCAGCCACCACGTGGGGGTGACCACCTCCACGCGGATCTGGCGCCAGCGGGCGTCCACGACCAGGTCCACCCGGACACCATCGGAACGCCCGGACGTGTAGCGCCATCCGCTGGGCCCTGGCGCGCACTGGAAACGCTCCTCAAGGCCCTCTTCCAGGTGCAGGTACGTGCCGGCCGGCATCAGGATCCGATGCGCCAGGAGTGCAGGTAGTCCTCCTGGTCCGGGGTCAGCAGGTCGATGGAGACGGCCATCGAGGCCAGCTTGAGGCGGGCCACCTCGGTGTCGATCTCCTTGGGCACCTCGTGAACCGCCGGTGACAGGTTCGCGTGCGACTGCGCCAGCCACGCGCACGTGAGCGCCTGGTCGGCGAACGACATGTCCATCACGGCCGCGGGATGCCCCTCCGCGGCGGCCAGATTGACGAGACGGCCCTCGGCGAGCAGGACGAGGCGCCGGCCATCCGCCAGCACGTACTCGTCCGTCTGCGGCCGAATCCCGCGATGCACCTCGACCGCCATCTCGCTGAGCGCCCGCACGTCGATCTCGACGTCGAAATGCCCGGAGTTCGCGAGGATGGCGCCGTCCTTCATCGACGCGAGGTGGTCGCCGTTCACGACGTCACGATTCCCCGTGACGGTGATGAACACGTCGCCCTCCGCGGCGGCGTCGGCCATCGGCTGGACGGCGAAGCCCTGCAGCGCCGCGTCCAGCGCCTTGACGGGGTCGATCTCGGTGACGACCACACGCGCGCCCAGGCCGCGGGCCCGCTCGGCCAGGCCGCGCCCGCAGTACCCGAACCCCGCGATCACCACGGTCTTGCCGGCCAGCAGCGTGTTGGTCGCGCGGATGATCCCGTCCAGCGTCGACTGGCCGGTCCCGTACCGGTTGTCGAACATGTGCTTCGTGTCGGTGTCGTTCACCGCGACCATGGGGAACTTCAGCGCGCCCTCACGGGCCATCTGGTGCAGCCGGATGACGCCCGTCGTCGTCTGCTCGCACCCCGCCTTGACCGTGCCGAGCAGATCCGTGCGGTCGATGTGGAGCGTGTTGACGAGATCGCACCCGTCGTCCAGCACGAGATCGGGCCCGCTCTCCAACGCCTGGTGGATGTGCGCGTAGTAGCCCTCGCGATCGGTACCGGCCCGCGCGAAGACCTGCGCCCCGTACTCCTCCACCAGCGCCGCGGCGGTGTCGTCCTGCGTGGACAACGGATTGGACGCCGCCAGCGCCACTTCCGCACCGCCCGCGTGAAGGGTGCGGATGAGCCCCGCGGTCTCGGTCGTGACATGCATGCACGCCGCGACCTTCAGCCCGTCCAGGGGACGCTCGGCGGCGAACCGCTCCCGGATCTGCCGCAGCACGGGCATGCTCCGGTCGGCCCACTCGATCCGCTTGACGCCCTCATACGCCAACGACCGATCCGCGATATCGCTCATCAACACCCTCAAGAAAGCGGCTGCCGGGCGGCTCGAAAACCCGCCCGGCAGCCATCCTGCCCCAGTTGCGACTCAGTACCGGTAGTGGTCCGGCTTGTAGGGGCCTTCGACGTGGACGCCGATGTAGGAGGCCTGCTCCTTGGTGAGCTCGGTGAGCTTGACGCCGAGGGCGTCGAGGTGGAGGCGGGCGACCTTCTCGTCCAGGTGCTTGGGAAGGACGTAGACGCCGATCGGGTACTCGTCGGTCTTGGTGAACAGCTCGATCTGCGCGATGACCTGGTTGGTGAAGGAGTTGGACATCACGAACGACGGGTGGCCGGTGGCGCAGCCGAGGTTCATCAGGCGGCCCTCGGCGAGCACGATGATGGAGTGGCCGTCGGCGAAGCGCCACTCGTGCACCTGCGGCTTGATCTCGATCTTCTCGATGCCGGAGATCTTGGCGAGGCCGGCCATGTCGATCTCGTTGTCGAAGTGCCCGATGTTGGACACGATCGCCTGGTGCTTCATCCGGCTCATGTGGCCGGCCGTGATGATGTTGAAGTTGCCGGTGGTCGTCACGAAGATGTCGGCCTTGTCGACGACGTCGTCCAGGGTGGTGACCTGGAAGCCGTCCATCGCCGCCTGCAGCGCGCAGATCGGGTCGATCTCGGTGACGATGACGCGGGCGCCCTGGCCACGGAGCGCGTCGGCGCAGCCCTTGCCGACGTCGCCGTAGCCGCAGACGACGGCGACCTTGCCGCCGATCAGGACGTCGGTGGCGCGGTTGAGGCCGTCGATGACGGAGTGGCGGCAGCCGTACTTGTTGTCGAACTTCGACTTGGTGACGGAGTCGTTGACGTTGATCGCCGGGAACGCGAGGGTGCCGGCCTTCGCCATCTCGTAGAGGCGGTGGACGCCGGTCGTGGTCTCCTCTGTGACGCCCTTGATCGCGGCGGCGGCGTCGGTCCAGCGGCCGGGCTTCTCGGCGATGGTGCGGCGGAGGGTGTCGAGGATGATGCCCCACTCCTCGGGGTCCTCCTCGGTGGCGGCCGGGACCGCGCCCGCCTTCTCGTACTCGGCGCCCTTGTGGACGAGGAGCGTCGCGTCGCCGCCGTCGTCCAGGATCATGTTCGGCCCGGTGCCGTCCGGCCACTGCAGCGCCTGGTCCGTGCACCACCAGTACTCTTCGAGCGTCTCGCCCTTCCAGGCGAACACGGGGACGCCCTGCGGCTTCTCCTGCGTGCCGTCCTTGCCGACGACGACCGCGGCGGCGGCGTGGTCCTGGGTGGAGAAGATGTTGCAGGAGACCCAGCGGACGTCGGCGCCGAGCTCGACCAGCGTCTCGATCAGCACGGCCGTCTGGATCGTCATGTGCAGCGAGCCCATGATCTTGGCGCCGCGCAGCGGCTTGGCGGCGGCGTACTCCTCGCGCACCGCCATCAGGCCCGGCATCTCGTGCTCGGCGAGCCGGATCTCCCGGCGCCCGAAGTCGGCCAGCGACAGGTCGGCGACCTTGTAGTCCATGCTTTCGTTGCTCCCTTGGTCATGTGCGCGCTGTCGTACGCGAGGGCTTGACGCGTGTGCGAGGCGGCGTCAACGGTCGCGAGTCTACGGGCGGCGGGGACCGGGAGGCACGACCGGGGGCGACTTTCTGACACGAATTTGTCAGAATTGCTCCCATGCGCATCACGGAGGCCGCCCGCCGGCTCGGCACCTCGCCCCGCATGCTCCGCTACCGCGAGGCCCTCGGGCTGCTGCCCGTCACCCGGGACGCGGCCCTCACCCGGGGCGGCGGCGGCCACCGCCGGTTCGGGGACGCCGAACTACGCGCCGTCGCGCTCGCCCTCGCGCTGGAGAAGCGGTACGACATCGGCCCGGCAGAGCTGGCGTTCGGGCTGCGCGTCCTGGCCGAGCCGCAGGTGCAGGCGCACGTCCGCGAGCTCGGCGAACGCATCGGCCGGCTGTCCGCGCCGCCGGCCCGCGCGCTCGACTTCGAGAAGGAGAAGGCGATGCGCCTGCTGCGCCGCCGGTGACCGCCGCGGTCAGCCGGCGGCGTTCTCGCCGGGGACGACCACGCCGGACTCGTAGGCGAGCATCACCGCCTGGGCCCGGTCGCGGAGGCCGAGCTTGGTGAAGACGCGGGCCACGTGGGTCTTGACGGTGTGCTCGCTGACCACGAGCCGCTGCGCGATCTCGCCGTTGGACAGCCCGCCCGCGATCAGCACGAGGACCTCGGTCTCCCGGGCGGTCAGCGTCGACAGCTCCGACGGCGCCTGCGGGCGGTTGCGCCGCTGCTTGGTGAACTCGCGGATGAGCCGCCCGGTGACCTGCGGCGCCAGCAGCGAGTCGCCGCGCGCCACCACCCGGACGGCGGAGACGAGCTCGTCCGCGGTCGCGTCCTTCAGCAGGAAGCCGCTCGCGCCGACCGCGAGCGCATCGTAGACGTACTCGTCCACGTCGAACGTCGTCAGCACCAGCACCCGGACGCTCTCGGCGCCGGGGAGGGCGAGGATGCGGCGGGTGGCCTCGATGCCGTCCATGCCCGGCATCCGGATGTCCATGACGACGACGTCGGGACGGGAGCGCTCGGCGATCCGGACGGCCTCGCGGCCGTCGCCGGCCTCGCCGATGACGGTGATGTCGTCCTGGGCGGCGAGCAGGGCGGCGAACCCGGCCCGCACGATCGTCTGGTCGTCGACGATCAGCACGTTGATCACCGCGACCGCCTCGGAAGCGCGGGTGCGGCGGGGTCAGGAGCGGCCGGGCGGCGCCTGCGAACCGTGTCCACGGATGGTGTTCCCCTCCCTTGTCAGCGGAAGCTCGGCCTCCACCAGGAACCCGCCCTCGGTGGCCGGGCCGGCGGAGAACCGCCCGCCCAGCATGGTCGCACGTTCCCGCATCCCCACGAGCCCGTGTCCACCACCGGACTCGGGCGTCTCCAGGCGGGTGCGTCCGGCGTCCACGGAGGTCGGGCCCGCGGGGTCCAGTACCGCTGTACGGGAGCCGGGATTCTCCCGGTTCAGGATCTGGGTGGCCGCGGTCGCGCCGTCGTCCCGGACGCGGACCGCCAGCCGGTCCGGCAGGAAGGTCAGGTCGACGCGGACGCCGGCGCCCGGCGCGTGCCGCCGCGCGTTCGTCAGCGCCTCCTGGACGATCCGGTAGGCCGACAGCTCGACCGTCGTCGACAGGGAGCGCGGGTCGCCGTGCACGGCGAGGTCCACGTGCCCGCCGGCGCCGCGGTGCTGCTCGATCAGGTCGGGCAGCCGGTCGAGCCGCGGCTGCGGGGAGTTCGCCGCCTCCGGCTCGGGTTTGGCGTCGGCGCGCAGCACGCTGAGCAGCCGGCGCATCTCCACCAGCGCCTCGCGGGCCGTCTTGGCGATCTCGGTGTACCCGGCGCGGGCCTCGGGCGACAGGTTCTCCATCGTGTACGGGGCCGTCTCCGCCTGCACGGCGATCATGGAGACGGAGTGCGCGACGACGTCGTGCAGCTCGCGGGCGATGCGGGCGCGTTCCCGCATGACCGCCTGCTCCCGCTGGACGGCGGTGAGCCGGGTGAGGGTCTCGTTGGTGCGCTCGGCGGCGGCCGCCTCCGTCCGCCCGGCGGACTCCACCACGCGCCGCGCGTCGCCGAGCCCGATGGCGGCGAGGACGGCGACGATCGGCGCGGGCCACGGGATGTCGTCGAGCGTCCCGGTGGCGAGGTAGACGACCGCGATCGTGGCGACGCTGCCGACCGCGAGGACGCCGGTGGACTGGCGCGGCAGCCGCCGTCCCAGCGCGTACAGCGTGTAGAGCGCCGCGAAGCTGGTGGTGACGAGGAGGATCTGCCCGGTGAGCAGGCTCGCCGCGACCGCGCTGAGCACGACGGCGGCGACCGGGCGCAGGTTCTCCCGCCGCCACACGAGCGGGAGCGTCGCCGCGACCGCGAAGCCGCTCGCGAGGCTGACGGGCGAGTCGGCCTGCGGCGCCAGCTCCGCCAGCGCGGCGATCGCCAGCGCGAGCCCGGTCAGCGGGGCGAAGTACCAGGAGCCGACGACCTCCCGCCAGGTGTTGATCCAGCGGGGCAGCGGCGCCGTCTGCCCGGCCGCGGCCCCGGGGTGGCCGGGGCGGCGTCCCGGCCCGCCGTTCAGCCGCGCGCCGAGCTTGACCGCCAGCGGGCGCAGGAGGGTGCCGATGCCGGTGAGGAGCCACAGCAGCAGCTGCCCCACGCCCGCTACGATCCGGCCGGACAACCGCCACGCATGATGCGCGACGGCTGGGCCGAACCCCGCGGGGTCGGGTCCGGTCCGGGCCTTGTCATCGGTGCTCACCCCTCAATACTGACCGTTGAGGCGGGCGATCACCTCACCGCGCGGATGTATGCGGACGACCGGGATCCACCTGGAGTACCACCCGCTTTCCCTCCTTGAGGGGGACGTGCGGGAGAGCGCGGCGATCGTAGTGTTCTAACCGTGACCGCGACGGTGGCCGTCGCCGACGTAGGGGGTTCGGCGGGGTCGCCGCGGTCACACCAGAACCGCCCGGTTTCAGGGGTCCGGGCGGGGAGGCATGGGAAGCACCTCGCCGGACGGCCGCGGTTCGCCTCCTCGGAGGCACTCGCCGGACTCGCCTGGGCTGGGGTTGGCCGGCATGGCGGCGGCCGTCCGGCGAGGGGTCCCATGTCCCTCCGGACGCCGGATTCCCGGCGCCCGGAGGACTCGGTCAGGACGACGCGGGGGTCCCCGAAGTCGGCTCCGCGTCCTCCGCCTTCTTGAGGGAGACCTCGTCCAGCGCCGGCTCCAGGTAGATGAGCTTCGCCACGGGGAACTGCGCCCTGATCTTCGCTTCGGCCGCGTCGATGCCGCGGGCCACGTCCGCCGCCGTGTCGTCGTGGTGGACGGCGATCTTCGCCGCGATGAGGAGAGCGTCCGGGCCGATGTACTCGGTGCGGATGTGGATGAGGTGGTCGACCTTGTCCACCGACTCCAGCGCCTCGATGATCTGCTTCTCGGTGTCGGGGTCGACGCCCTCGCCGATCAGCAGGCTCTTGGTCTCGATCGCCAGGATCGTCGCGACCGCGCCGAGCAGCAGCCCGATCGCCACGGTGCCGACGCCGTCCCAGACGCCGTCGCCGGTGGCCACGGCCATCGAGACGCCGAACAGGGCGAGGAACAGGCCGACCAGGGCGGCGAGGTCCTCCAGCAGCACCACCGGCAGCTCCGGCGCCTTCGCGCGGCGGATGAACGCCCACCAGGACTGCTCGCCGCGGATCTCGTTCGACTCCTTGATCGCGGTGCGGAACGAGAACGTCTCCAGGCCGATCGCGACGATCAGCACACCGAACGCCCAGACCGGGGACTTGACCTCCTCCGGGTGGGTGATCTTGTGGTAGCCCTCGTACAGCGAGAACGCCGCGCCGACGGTGAACAGGACGACCGCGACGACGAACGCGTAGAAGTAGCGTTCGCGGCCGTAGCCGAACGGGTGCTCCGGCGTCCGGTCGCGTTCGGACCGCTTGCGGCCGAGGAGCAGCAGCCCCTGGTTCCCGGAGTCGGCGACCGAGTGGATCGACTCCGCCAGCATCGACGACGAACCGGTGAACGCGAACGCGACGGCCTTCGACGCCGCGATCCCGAGGTTGGCGGCCAACGCGGCGACGATGGCCTTCGTTCCACCCTCAGCACTCATCTACGCAATCCTCGCTTTGAGCTCTTCGATGGCAGGCACGGGCGTCGGGTCCACGCCCAGCGCGATAGCCAAGTAAACCGTGACATAGTCCGCCAACGCGATCAGAGAGGCGATTCTCTCCAGCGGATGGTCGCCCTCCGCCCGGATCTCGCTGACCGCCACGCCCCGGTCCCGGGCCGCGTCGGCGGACGCATCGCACCGCTTGCGCACCTGCGGATGCTCCTCCATGTCCCGCATCATGACGAGGTGGAGGCCGTGCTCCGGCTCGTCGACCCGGTCGCGGAAGAAGTCATCGGGGTCGGCGGGGGAAGCGGCCCGTGCGAAGGAGCCGTCGAACGCCATCAGCTGGTTGTGGTCCGCCTCGGGGACCTCGCCGAAGACGGCCGGGTACTTGGCGTTCTCGTTCAGCTGGCAGCACAACCGGTAGGCCGCCGTGCTCGCCACGGCCGACGAGCCCCACACCAGCGGCACGTCGCCCGCCAGGTCGAGCGCGATGCGCTTGGCGGGGTTGACGAACGGTTCGCTCGACGGGCGGCAGCGGTGCGCGACGTCCTCCAGCAGCGCGGCCGTGGACTCCAGCACCGCGTCGGAGACGTCCGCCAGCCGCAATTCGCGCGCGGCGAGGATCAGGGGGATCGTCAGCCCCCACAGGGTCGAGCGCGGCTGCCCCGCCGACCGCACGGGGACGAACATGCCGCGGCTCCTGCCGGCCAGGTCCGCGAGCGGCGAGCCCGCCCCGCCGACGGCCAGGAGCCGGCAGCCGCGCCGGGCCGCCTCCGCGGCGACCTCAAGGGTCTCCTCGGTGGTCCCCGAGCACGACACCGCGATGACCAGGTCGGCCGCGCCCACCCAGCCGGGCAGCCGGTATCCGCGCACGGTCGAGATCGGGACGGCGCAGCCCTCGCCGCACACCGCGGCGAGCACGTCACCGGAGATGCCGGAACCGCCCATCCCGGCGATCACGATCGCCCGCGGCCTGCCGTCCTCGGCCAGCCCCGCTATGCCGGCCTCCGCGGCCGCGCGCCGGGCCTCCCGGACCTGAGCCGCCGACGAGGCGACCTGCCGCAGCATCCCGCCGGGATCCGCCGCCTCGGCCGCCTCCGCGTCCTCCAGCCGCGAGGGGTCGAGGGAGGTGCTCACGGGGCGGGGGTCCTGGCCTCGTCGACGAGGAGAACGGGGATGTCGTCGCGGACCGGGTAGGCGTAGCCGCAGGAGCCGGTGCACACCAGCTCGCCGGCCCGCTCGTCGGCCCGGAGCCCGCCGCCGCAGTTCGGGCAGGCGAGGATCTCCAGCAGCCAGGAGTCCAGCTTCATCGTCATGGCAGCGTCACATCTCCCTTGCAGTCACTTTTCCTGACCGGTCACTTCTGCCTGACCAGGGCCAGGACCTCGTCGCGGATCGCCGCCATGGTGCCCTCGTCGCCGGCCTCGGCGTTGAGGCGCAGCAGCGGTTCGGTGTTGGACGGCCGCAGGTTGAACCACCATCCGGCGGCCTCGTCGCCCACGGTCAGCCCGTCGAGTTCGTCGATCGCGACTCCGGGCCGCCCGGCGAAGGCCTCGCGCACCTTCGCGGCGGCCGCGTCCTGGTCGGCGACCTCGCTGTTGATCTCGCCGGACGCCGCGTAGCGGGTGTACTCGCCGAGCAGCTCCGACAGGGGCCGCTTCTGCTCCCCCAGGGCGGCGAGGACGTGCAGCGCGGCCAGCATGCCGGAGTCGGCGAACCAGAAGTCGCGGAAGTAGAAGTGGGCCGAGTGCTCGCCGCCGAACACCGCGCCCGTCTCCGCCATCGTCTGCTTGATGAACGAGTGCCCGACCCGGGTGCGCACCGGCGTCCCGCCGTGCTCGGCGACGATCTCCGGGACGGCCTTGGAGGTGATCAGGTTGTGCACGATCGAGGAGCCGGGGTGCTTGGCCAGCTCCCGCGTCGCGACCAGCGCCGTGATCGCGGACGGCGCGACGATCTCCCCGCGCTCGTCCACCACGAAGCAGCGGTCGGCGTCGCCGTCGAAGGCGAGCCCGATGTCGGCGCCGGTCTCGCGGACCTCGGCCTGCAGGTCGCGCAGGTTCTCCGGCTCGATGGGGTTGGCCTCGTGGTTGGGGAAGGTGCCGTCCAGCTCGAAGTACAGCGGCACCAGGTCGATCGGCAGGCCTTCGAAGACCGAGGGGACGGTGTGCCCGCCCATGCCGTTGCCCGCGTCCACGACGACCTTGAGCGGCCGGATCGACGACAGGTCGACGAGCGTCTTCAGGTGGTCGGCGTACCCCTTGAGGAGGTCCCGCCTCGTCACCGTGCCCGGCTCGCCGTCGTGGCCGGGCACACCGTTCTCGATCATCTCGCGGATCTCGGTGAGGCCGGTGTCGCGGCCGACCGGGCGGGCGCCGGAGCGGCACAGCTTCAGCCCGTTGTACTTGGCCGGGTTGTGGCTGGCGGTGAACATCGCGCCGGGGATGCCGAGGCTGCCGCTGGCGTAGTAGAGCAGGTCGGTGGAGCCGAGCCCGGCCTCGATCACGTCCGCGCCCTGGGACGTCGCGCCGCGCGCGAACGCCTCGGACAGCGGGACGGACGATTCGCGCATGTCGTGCGCGGTGACGATCGCGCTCGCCCCGGTCACCCGGACGAACGCCGCGCCGGCCGCCTCGGCGGTCGCGGGGTCGAGCTCGTCCGGCACGACGCCGCGGATGTCGTACGCCTTGAAGATCTTGGCGAGGTCGCCCACTCCTGCTCCCTGTCCGAAGAACCGTGCGCGGAAAACGGCAGGTTCACGAGCCTACCGGGAAGGGCGGGCGCGACCGGCCGCGACGTCGCGTCACGGTCCGTATCACCACGTGACGGGCCTACTCCTGAGCGGGCTGCGTCCCCGCGGGCTCGGAGCGCAGCACCCGCAGGTGCCCGCGGCGGCCGACCTCGGTGCCCTGGCCGACCGGCTCCTGGCCGGTGCCGGGGGCGGGCTTGGCGGCCTCGCGGACGGCGTCGGCGAGGGCTTCCAGGTCGTCCGCGCTGGGCTCGGACTCCTCCTCGACGGGCAGCCGCACCAGTTCCCACCCCATCGGGGCGGTGAGCCGCTCCGAGTGCTCCGCGCACAGGTCGTAGCAGTGCGGCTCGGCGTACGTGGCGAGCGGCCCCAGGACCGCGGTGGAGTCGCGGTAGACGTACGTGAGCGTGAACACTGCGGGCGCCTTGCAGGCGGTGCGGGAGCAAGTGCGGACGGGGCTCACGATGGCTGACCGTACCTCCCCCCACCCGGCTCCGCCACCACCCCGGCGCACGTGTCGCCGTTACCGGGCGATTTCCGGGGTAACAACTACATTCCGTATGGTCCCGAACCCCTACCGTGCGGTGCCCAGCCAGCGGGCGATGGCCGCGCCCCGGGTCCTGACCCGCAGCTTGGCGAAGATCCGGTTGACGTGGTTCTTCACCGTGTACTCGGAGACGACCAGGACCTGCGCGATCTCGCCGTTGGAGCGCCCCTGGGCGATCAGGTCCATCACCTGCGCCTCGCGCGGGGACAGCCCGAGATCGTCGCGGGCCGCCGGGGAGGCGGGGGCCGGCTCGCCCCGCAGCGCCTCGACGACGGCCCGGCTCGCGGGCGGCGACAGCGGGCTGGACCGTCCGGTGACCGTGTCGTGGACGGCCGCGATCAGCTCGTCGGCCTCGAACGTCCCGTGCACCAGGTAGCCGGACGCGCCGTTGCGGACGGCCTGGCCGATCACGTCCGCGTCGGTGTCGTAGGACAGCATCAGGACCTTGGCCATCGCGCTGAGCGGCCCGGCGGCGGCGACGCCGTCCACGCCGGGCATCCGCACGTCCAGCAGGACGATGTCGGGACGCAGCAGCCGGGCCTGCTCGACCGCGTGGGCACCGTCGACGGCCTCGCCGACGACGTCCGCTCCCCCGGACTCCAGGATGCTCACCAGGCCGGCGCGGACGACCGGGTTGTCGTCCACCACGAGGACGCGCACCCGGTCGCCCGTCCCGCGGTTCGCTCCGCTCACGGGGTGGCCGCCGGTTCGGCGGCGTCCCCGGCGGGCCAGGAGGCGCGCGGGACGGTGATGGTGACGGTGGTGCCGTGTCCGGGGGCGGACCGCAGGCAGAGGCGCCCACCGGCGCGGCGGGCGCGTTCGGCCATGCCGACGACGCCGTAGTGGCCCTCGCGGGCCAGCAGGTCGAGCCGTCCTCCGTCCGGCGGGACGAACCCGGCGCCGTCGTCGCGGACCGACAACTCCAGCCCGTCCGCCGACCGGACCAGCCGGATCTCGACCCGTCCGGCCCGCGCGTGGCGTTCCACGTTGGTCAGCGCCTCCTTCAGCACCGAGACGATCTCGTAACGGACGGCCACCGGAATGTCATCGCCGGGCGACCCCTCGGCGGCGACTTCGACGGGGACCGCGGCGGTCTCGCTCCATCCGGCGGCGACGTGCCCGACCGCGGCCGGCAGCGGCAGCCCGTACGCCTCCTCCCGCAGGTCGGCGATCAGCCCGCGGGCCTCCCGGGCGGCGACCCGCAGCGCGGACAGGATGTCGCGGGCGTCGCGTTCGGCCCGGTCGGGGGAGGTGCGGATCCAGGCGGGCAGCGCCGCCGCCGACAGCGTGATGCCCTGCAGGGTCTTGGCGAGCGAGTCGTGCATCTCGCGGGCCAGCCGGGTGCGCTCGTCGGCCGCGGCGACGGCCGCCTCCGCGCGGCGGCGCGCCTCCTCCGCCTCGGCGTACTGGTCGAACAGGATCCGCAGGGCGATCCCGGCGCAGGCCGCGATCGGGTAGAAGACGGGCAGCGCGATCAGGAGTCCGGGGTCGTGCCGCTCGGCGGGTGACGCCGTGCCCATCGCGGCGAAGCACAGGGCGATCTGCGCGACGCACACCAGCAGCACCGGCCCCCACGCGTAAAGGACGCCTGCGAGCGCCGCCGTCATCACCGTGAACAGGAAGAACGGCCCGAACACGCCGCCCTGGACGAGGACGGCGAACACGAGCAGGGCGTCCAGGCAGCAGAGCGGCGGCAGCCGCCGGACGAGCCGCAGGACGGGCCGCCACGCGGCGAGGGCGAGCGCGGTCTCCAGGCCGAGCAGGGCGATGGCGGCCCACAGGCCGTGCCCGGGCCCGGCACTGCCCCGCAGGACGACCGCCATGGCGAGCAGCATGCCGCGCAGGAGCAGGAGCACCCGGAACGTCACGGCGAGCCGCGTCGTGGCCGGCCCTCCCTCGGCTACTCCGGGCACCGGGGGTCGTCGCAGACGCGCAGTTGGTCGGAACGCAGGAAGAGCCGCATCACCGTCCCCGGATTGTCGATCTTGTAAGCGCCGCCGTCGGTGGCGGCGGCGACCTTGCGCAGCGACGGGTCCGCCTCGGCGCCGAACCCGAGAACGATGACGCTCACCGGGCGCCGCGCGTCGAAGGCCCCTCGTAGTCTCTCCGCCGTTCGGCCCAATTCGGTTCGCTCGGCGCCGCCCCGGGCCCCGGCGGTGAGGACGAGGACCACGTTGAGCCGGTCCTTCTCGTAGTTGCGGTCGACCTCCCGGTAGGCGGCCTCAATCGCGGCGTCGAGCCCGGTCGAGGCGCCGCTTCTCGGCCGCACGTGTTCGAGCGCCTCCTGGAGCGTGAGCCGCTGGTTGCCGCCGCTCTGCGAGCGGGCCCCGAGCTCGCGCATCGGGCCGGCCTGCCGGTAGGGGCGGCCGGGTGTGCCCGTGAGCGTCCAGAGCCCGAAGGACGAGTCGTCCGGGACGAGCGTGAAGCCCGTGGAGAGGGCCTTGAGCATCGCGTCCAGGCGCGTCCCGGAAGCGCCCGGCATCGGCGTGCCACCGCCTGACGGGTCGATCAGCGCGAGGACGTTCAGGCCCTGCCCGAGCTTGCGCCAGATCTCCTGGATGCCGGCCGCCGCCCCCGGGCGGACCACCGGAAGCGGGCGCGGTGCCGCCTGCCCGGGACCGCGCAGCCCGGCGCGCTTGAGGTCGGCGGCCGTCCGCGGCGATCGCAACTCCGCCAGGAAGCCGTCGGCGACCCGTTTCCGCTTGGCATCGGACGTGGCGACGACGTACGGGAAGTCGAGGTAGGGCGTCCCTGCACGCGGGTAGACGACCGCGGTCCGTTCCGCGTCGCCCTTGCCGCGCTGCAGGGCGACCTGCTCCGGAACGACGACGACGTCCGATTCGTCAGAGCCGCCCCCACCGAACACGGTCTCCAGCCCCTTCCCGTAGGGGAGCGTCTTGGCGGTGCGCAGCACGGTGGTGAACCTGTCGAGCGCGCCCTTGCCGCTGCCAGAGGACGCCTGGAGTGCGAGCAACGACGCCATGCCCGAGCCGGTGCGCTCGGGATCGGACAGCCGGAGATGGAACGCCGGCGTGCCGTGGCCCTGCTGGAAGGCGTTCCACGACCTTCGCTCCAGTTCCGTCCGATACCTGTTCGCGGTGGCCTTGGACACCGCGAAGACGATCGGGGACGACGCGACCGAAGGCGCCTTGCCGGCGGCCTCCCGTCCCACGAGGTCCGGCCAGAGGGAGGAGTCGGGGATCCACACGTCCGGTGTGCCGCGCGCGGTGCGGAAGACGCCCGCGACCTCGCCCGAGTCGCCGGCGACGACCCGCACCGACGCGCACTGCCCGGCGGCGTCGCGTGCCGCGTTGAACCGGTCGGCGGCGGCGAGCGCCGCGGGGGCGAGCGCCGGATCGGCGGTGACCGACAGCGATGGGCGCGCCCCGTCGCAGCCGGTGTCGCGCATCGCCAGGGCCCAGCCGCCGCCTCCGAGGACAAGGCCCGCGCCCAAGGCCGTTGCGGCGGCGACGGTGACCTGGTCGCGGCTCCGGCGTGCGCGCCGGGACGGGGGATCCACGGGAAATCGACCCTTCATGCACCATCGGCCGCGGGGGCCAGGGAGCCATGCCTACGCCACTGTAACCACTCTTTTCGCGGCAGATCCATGTAAATGGGTCGTTGCCCGCTGCATTCCGGATGGTGCTTTACCCGAGGGCGGCCGCACCGGCGGAGGTACTCTTGAGACGTGCGATCCCGTGTGGCAGGCGTACGGCGCCGCGACCGGCGCGGACGTGGTCTTCGTGGCCCCCTGGCGCCCCCGCAGGCGCCGGTCTCGCGGACCCGCGCGGAACGGTTCGGCGACCTCGTCGACGACGAGGTGCGGCGGCTCGGCGCGCGCTGGGGCCGGGAACTGGCCCGGGTGGAGTTCGCGGTCGAAGAGGTGCCGGGCATCGAGCCGTGGTTCGACGGCCCCGTCCCGCTCGGCCAGACCGTCGCCGGGCCGGCTGGCTCCGGCGACGGTGGCAGGCCGGTGCGCATCGTCGTCTTCCGCCGTCCCGTCGAGGCCCGCGCCGACGACGAGGCCGAACTCGCCCGCCTGATCCGCGATCTTCTGGTCGAGGAGGTCGCCGACCTGCTCGGCCTCTCGCCCGAATCCGTCGACCCGAGCTACGACACCCCGGACGACTAGCCGGGCGTGAGGGCCGTCTGGGAGTCGGCGGTGTCCGGCAGGTGCAGGGTCGTGAGAGCGGGGACGACCGGCAGCACGGTGAACAGGTAGTCGTCGCCCTTGCCGGTGGCCAAAGTGCGGGACGCGTACACGGGAGCGGAGCCGGGTTTCGGCGTGATCACGGCACCGAAGGCGGTGCCGTCCCCGGCTTTCCCGCCGGGGGCGGTCAGCTTGGTCTCCACGGTGCGCCCGGCCGGGATCTTGATCTCCTGGGGCGCGCCGCCCTGGGCGTTCATCGTGGAGACCTGGACGGTCGCCGCCCCGGCCGGCGCGGTCAGGACGATCGAGGAGTCGAACCGGTTGTCGGCGACGACGCCCGGGCCGGACGCCCGGAGCGGCGGCGTGGCGGCGCCGTAGGCGACGTCGGCGCCCCGGTCGGCGGCGAAGCCCGCGAGGACGGGACGGTCGGCGACCAGGCGCACGGCGGCGGTCTTGCCGGACAGCGCGCCGTCGAGGGCGACCGAGGTCACGGTCTTGCCGGGGGCGTCCAGCACGTCCTGCCCCTGCGGCGCGAACGCGCCGTCCGCCGTGATCACCTGCACCCTGATCTGGGCGTCGGCCTCACCCGGGACCGACACCAGCAGGCGGCGCTTGCCCGACCCGCCCGGAACGCCGGGCACGAGCAGCGACGTCGCGGGCTCGGCGGACTGCGGCAGCCACTCGATGCCCTTCTTCTCGCCGATCCGGACCCGCAGGGATGCGGCGACGCGGCCGCTGGTCGCGTGCACGCGGAGGGCCAGGTCGGTGGCGGTCTTCACGATGTCCCCGAGCCCCTCGGCCGACGCGCCGATCTTGATGATCCGGGTGGTGTAGGGCTCGACGGGCGTGCCGCGCCCCTCGGTGGTGTCGAGCGGGCCCTCGCCGGACAGGGCGGTGAGGTCGACGGACGCGGGCTGCGCGTCCACGTTGGTCAGGTAGAGGTCGAGTTCGTCGGCGGCGACGGGCCCCGGACCCATGAACCACAGGTCGGTGCCCGGGGTGGCGCACCGGGCGCCGGCCAGGCCCCGGTCGGGGCCGCCGCTCCAGTGCGTGGTCTGCTCGGCGTCCAGCCCGCCGGCGATGGCGCCGGTCGCGCGAAGGGTGTAGGAGTCCTCGCCGGAATCGGTGTCCTTGCCCCAGCCCTGGCCGGAGGACGTCATGGACGCCAGCGGCGATCCGCCCTTCGTGGGCGCCATGTCCACGCGTCCGCCACCCCTCTTCTGAGGGAGCGACTGGATGGCGAGCCGGCCGCCCTCGTGCCCTGGGCAGACCATGACGGCTTGCGTGACCGGGGCGTCCCGGCCCCCCTCGGACGCTTCGCCCGGACGGGAGAACGATGCCGCACCGTACAAGGCGGCCACGGCGACGAGCATGAGGGCCACTGTGGCGTACCGCATGCCGAGGAGGCGCAGGACCTTGTCCATCAGAGCCTTGTCCATCAGGACACCTCCTCAGGCCTGGGCTCCTGCACGGGCTCGGCGGCCGGGAGCGCGTGCTGGACGTGGGCACCGGGCGAGCGGCGCCGTCCTCGCCGTCCGCGACGGCGGCGTTCCCGCTCACCGGTGAACATCAAGGTCTCGGTCTGCGCGCCCGGTAGCGCCAGGACCGCCACGACCAGGACGGCGATGCCCTGGACGACGACCCAGGTGTGCCGCATCATCATCGACCGGGTCAGTTCGAACTCTCCTCCGGCGGAGGGGATGTCGTAGCCCTGCGCCCACGTGTCCACCGTCCGCGCCTTGACGTCGTGACCGTTCAGCGTGGCCCGCCACCCTCCGTCGGACGGTTCGGCCAGGAGAAGGGTGCGAGAGCCCGTGCCAGGTGGGATCCGCACGCGGGCATTGACACGGCCCGCCGGCAGGGGCGTGACCGTGGAGCCTTGCAAGAGCATCATCCGGGCGGATGTCGCCTGGAGCCGCCATACGGCGAACGTCCCTGTGCGGCTGAGGCGCGTCAGTTCGGGCGACGCGTCCAGAACCTTCGTGAGCGGGTCCTTCTCCGGATACGGCACCAGGAGGTACTGGATGCCCATCCGGGTGAGCGCGGGCCCGTCGTCGCCCTCACGTCCGGCGGCCAGGCCGGCGACGAGGTCGTCCAAGCGGTCGTGAGCCCGGCCCACGGTGACGACCTCCGATTCCCCAAGCCGGGGACGCCCGTCCCTGAGGACGGTGTAGGAGACCCGTCCGCTCGGCTCCCTGTGCAGGACGAGCGTCCGCGTACCGCGCCCCTGGACGAACTGGGGCACCGTGTCAGGGTCCAGTTTCCCGACCGGATCCCCCGCGCCGCCGATCACCCAGAGCGCCGCCGCCAGGACCGGGGCCGTGAGCGCGGCGAGCACCACGACCGCCCCGCCCGCCTTGTAGATCAGGTGGTTGCCCGCCAGCACCTCGGTGCCGCGCTGGACCGCGGCGGTCGCGGCGAGCAGCACCCCGGCACCCGCGAAGAGCAGCGCCACCCCCGGCCAGACGGGCGCCTGGTCCGCGCCCTTGGTGACGGTCGCGGCGCTGGTCAGCACCGCGAAGAGCAGACCGAACACCGCCAGCAGCCAGCCGGCCAGCACATGGCCCCGCCGGCTGCGCAGCGGCAGCGCGCAGACCGCGACCGCGAGCAGCCCGGCGAGCGCCCAGCGCGCGGGCGTGCCCGGCCCGCCCGGGTCGAGCGCCAGCAGGTCGGCGGCGGCGGCCGGTTCGAACCGCCGGTTCAGGCCCGCCTCCGTCAGGAACCGCGTCGGGTGCAGCAGCAGCCCGGCCGTCCACGGGAGCGTGAGCAGCGGCGGGACGCCGAGCGCGATGGCGAGGTGGCGGCGGCCCTGCCGCCCCGGCCGGTCGAGCACCGCCCACACCATCGCGGCGGCCAGCACGGCGATCAGCCAGGTCAGCGGGACGAACGACATCGCCACGGCGAGCAGCAGCGCGACCGTCCAGGCGGCCCGGCCCCTGCGCTTGCGGCGCTCCGGGGCGTCCAGCGCGGCGGCCTCCGACCGTGGATACCCGTAGACGCGGGCGGCGTGCACGGCGATCGGCGGGAGCAGGACGAGGACGACGGCGGTGCCGAGCCGCCCGCCCGCGATGGCGCCGGTCGCGGCCGGCAGCAGCGCGTACACGGCGGCGAACCAGGCCCGGACGGCGGACACCGGGATGCGGCGGCCGGCCGCGCGGGCGCGCCGTCCCGTCCGCGGTGCCTCCACCACGAGCAGCCGGGACGCGCGGTAGGCGGTGAGGCCGGCCAGCGGGACGCTGCCCAGCAGCAGGACCGACACCGCCAGCCACGGCTTGCCGAACAGCACCGTGGACAGTACGGCGAGTACCCCGACGTACGGCGGGCTTCCGGCGTCGGTGCCGAGCCCGACCGGATGCCAGCCGGACAGGTACTGCGCCCACAGGTCGCTCGCCCCGCCCCACGCGGGGACCAGCGCGCCGCCGCCGAGCCGCCCGGCCGCGCTGATCAGGGAACGTTCGGCGGCCACCGCGACGGCGGTGAGCGCGAGCACGACCATGACGCCGGGGCGGGCGAGGAACCGGCGGATCGGGCCCGGCTCGTCGGCCGTGAGGTCGTCGTCCTTCTCCTCCCGGTCCCGCTCGTGGGCGGCGAAGTACTCCGAGACCGCCTCGCCGACGCGGCGCAGCACGACCCAGCGGCCCTGGAACCGCCGGACGGTGCGGTGCACGCGGGTCCGGCCGTCCGCGCGGGCCGCCCGCGCCCGCCGCAGCCGGCCGGGCGAGCGCAGGACGTCGGCGAGGGCGCGGAGCTCCTCGCGCGCCGCGCCGGGCCGCTTGGTCGTCACGAGGTAGAGGGCGTGGACGAGCGACACCCACACGTTGCGGACGAGCGCCCGGAGCATCGCGCCGAGCGGCCGGTTGGCGAGCAGCGTGAGGAGTGCGTTGCGGCGGTCGCGGCGGGCCGGATGCTCGGCGGTCATGCCGATCTCGCGGAGCCCGCGCCGGGCGGCCTCCGCGTGGTAGACGACGGCGTCGCTGGCCGTGACGACCCGGTATCCGGCCGCGTGGACCCGCCAGCAGAAGTCCAGGTCGTCCCGGAAGATTCCGTACTCGACGTCGAAGCCGCCGAGCTTCTCCCAGACCTCGCGCCTGACCAGCATCCCCGCGCTGCCGACCGCGAGGACGTCCCGGACGCCGTCGTGCTGGCCCTGGTCGAACTCGCGCCGGTCCAGGCCCGTCTCGCGGCGGCCGGCGGCGTCGACGGTGACGCCCAGCTCGCGCAGCATGCGGCGGTCGTCCCAGTCGCGGACCTTCGGGCCGAGCACCGCCACGTTCGGGTCGGTCTCGGCGGTCCGCAGCAGCCGGTCCAGCGCGTCGCGGTCGGGCGTGCAGTCGTCGTGCAGCAGCCAGATCCACTCGGTGGCGGCCGTGCGGTCGCTTGCGGCCCGCCCGCGGGAGGCGGCGTCGCCGGGCTCGTCGTCCGGGACGGGGCCGGCCGCGGCGTCCTGCCGGAGCGCCTCGGCGATGGCCTCGCCATAGCCGGTGGTGCGGGGCAGCGTGAGGATCTCGTCCTCGCCGACGACCTCCGCGAGGATCGCGGGCCCGCGGTCGCGGCTTCCGGTGTCCACGGTCACGAGGCGCTGCACGGGGCGCGCCTGCGTCAGCAGCGCCTTCAGCGTCTCCGGAAGCCATCGCGCGCCGTCATGCGCGACGAGGACGGCCGTGACGACGTGGCGATCGAGTGTGGGGGCCAAGGATCGCTCGATCTGTGGGACGGACGGGTTCAGGGGCCGGAAGAACGGCAGCCGTGCCGGCCCGGGGGCCGGCACGGCTGATAACTGTACGCGTGGCCGCGCGCACACGCTCCGGATCCCCCAAGATCCGGGGCGGTCTCCTGTGGGGGGACGGCCCCCACAGCCCCGGCAAGAGCAGCCGGGTCAGACGGCCTGCCGCTTCAGCTTGCGGCGTTCCCGCTCCGAAAGCCCTCCCCAGATGCCGAACCGTTCATCGTGCTGCAGCGCGTACTCAAGGCACTCCGTACGCACCTCGCATGCCCGGCACACCTTCTTGGCCTCGCGAGTGGAGCCGCCCTTCTCCGGAAAAAACGCCTCCGGGTCCGTCTGCGCGCACAGGGCGCGCTCCTGCCAGCCCAACTCTTCGCCGTCTGTGCCGTGCGCCAGCGGGATGACCACCTCGCTCACAGCGCACCTCCCTGCCCGTGGAACCCCCTGGTCAATGCCTTCCCTCCGGTTCCTTCCCCCGAGAAGGCATTGAAACTACACCGATGAAATTACACGCGTGTAGCGGCCGCCCCGTCAAGCCGAAGGGCTTTCCCGGGCGACATAACGGGTTATGCCGGGATGGCGCGCCTGACCTTCAGATGAAGATCGGTTAATCGGGCGGTCACCGTCGGGGTGCGGACCCCGACGAGCCGCCTACTGCGGAGGCGGGGGCCGGTTGTCGCGGTACCAGTCGGCGCCGCCCTCGTCCCCGCCGGGCTGCGGCGGAGCGGGCTGGGTGCCCTGCGGGTCCTGGTCCTGGCCGGAGCCGCCGTAGGCACGGGTCCACTCGCCCATGTCCTCCTGCTCGGCGGGCGGCTGGCCCTCCGGCGGAGGCTGCTGACCGTAGCCCTGCTGACCGTACCCCTGCTGGTCGTACCCCTGCTGGTCGTAACCCGGCTGGCCCGGCTGGCCCGCCGGGTAGCCGCCCTGGCCGCCGTACTGCTGGTAGTCCTGCTGGCCGTACTGCGGGTTCTGCCCGTACTGCTGGCCGTACTGCTGCGGCTGCTGCTCGTACCCCTGCGGCGCGGGCTGCTGCCCCTCGGGGGCCGGCTGCTGCCCGTACTGCTGGTACTGCTGCTGGCCGTACTGCGGCTGACCGGGCTGGCCGGGCTGGCCGGGCTGGCCCTGCTGGTAGCCGAAATCGGGGTAGCCCGGCTGCATCTGCGGCTGCGGCTGCGGGCGCGGCGGCTGCATGCTCTGGAACATGGTGAAGACGAACCATCCGCCGATGCCGACGACGGCGAGGTTGCCCGCACCGACGAGGAACGTCGTCAGCTTGGTGACAGCGCCCGCGTAGTCGGAGTTGGCGAGCATCCCGCTCAGCCAGGAGATGACACCGAACAGCGCGGTGACGCCGAGGATGCCGAGCGCCCCCATGGTGATCGTCCGGGCCTGCGGGGTGGGGGTGGCGCCCGAGGTCGTCAGCACGACCGCGAGGACGACGAGCCCGACCATCGCGACCTGCAGGAACGTCCCGTCGTTGGTCTGGCCGAGAGCACGGAGCGTGAAACTTCCTCCGGCGCCGAGCAGCGAGATGATCCCCGCGAGCAGGTGCAGGCCCGCCGCTGCGAGCAAAACCCAGGCGGCCGGTTCGCGCAGGCGCTGGACGGCTTCCTTGTTCACGGTGGTATCTCCAGACCGAGGCATCCGATTCCAGGGCAAAGCTTTGCACAGTGTCACCCAGGGGGGCGACCCCCTACGAGGTCCGCCGGGTCGCCGTAGGGTTGCGGACATGAAGATCGTGGCGTTGGCGGGCGGGATCGGCGGGGCGCGTTTCCTGCGGGGGCTGCGGGCAGCGGCACCGGAAGCGGAGATCACCGTCATCGGCAACACCGGGGACGACATCTCGCTCTTCGGGCTGCGGGTCTGCCCCGACCTGGACACCGTGATGTACACCCTCGGCGGCGGCATCGACGAGGAGCAGGGCTGGGGGCGGGCGGACGAGGCGTTCACGGTCAAGGAGGAGCTGGCCGCGTACGGCGTCGGGCCCGGCTGGTTCGGGCTGGGCGACCGCGACTTCGCGACCCACATCGTGCGGACCCAGATGCTGGCCGCGGGCTACCGGCTGGCGGCGGTCACCGAGGCGCTGTGCGACCGGTGGAAGCCGGGCGTGCGGCTGATCCCGATGACCGAGGACCAGGTCGAGACCCACGTGGTCATCGAGGACGAGAAGGGCCGGCGGGCGGTCCACTTCCAGGAGTGGTGGGTGCGGCTGCGCGCGTCCGTCCCCGCCCTGTCGATCGCGCCGGTGGGGGCTGAGGAGGCCGCGCCGGCGCCGGGGGTCCTCGCGGCGGTCGAGGCGGCGGACGTGGTGCTGTTCCCGCCGTCCAACCCGGTGGTGAGCATCGGGACGATCCTGGCGGTGCCCGGCGTCCGGGACGCGGTCGCCGCCAAGACCGTGGTGGGCGTCTCCCCGATCATCGGCGGCGCGCCGGTGCGCGGCATGGCCGACGCCTGCCTGACCGCGATCGGGGTCGAGACGTCGGCGCGCGCGGTCGCCGAGCACTACGGCCTCGGGCTGCTGGACGGGTGGCTCGTCGACGAGGCCGACGCGGACGTGCGGGTGGAGGGCATCGAGGTCCGGTCCCGCCCGCTGCTGATGAGCGACGCCGAGGCGACCGGGGCGATCGCCCGGGCGGCGCTCGATCTCGCGCTGGAGCTGAAGCGGGCGGAGGAGGCGCTGTGAGCTTGCACGTGTTCGGTGTCGCGGGTCTGCCGGAGGTCGCCGAGGGCGACGACATCGCCGCGCTGATCCCGGCCGGGACGGTCGAGGACGGCGACGTGCTGGTCGTCACCTCCAAGATCGTCAGTAAGGCGGAGGGGCGGGTCCTGGTCGCCGCCGACCGGGAGAAGGCCATCGACGCCGAGACCGTCCGGGTGGTGGCGCGGCGGACGCACGCGCGCGGCGAGACCAGGATCGTGGAGACGCGGCAGGGGCTCGTGCTCGCCGCGGCGGGCGTGGACGCGTCCAACACCAGGCCGGGCACCGTGCTGCTGCTGCCGGAGGACCCGGACGCCTCCGCCCGCCGCATCCGCGCGGGTGTGCGGGAGCGGACCGGGGCCGAGGTCGCCGTCATCGTGTCCGACACGCTCGGGCGGCCCTGGCGGAACGGGCTGACGGACGCGGCGATCGGCGCCGCCGGGCTGGAGCCGCTCAGCGACCTGCGGGGGCGGGACGACGCGCACGGCAACCGCCTCGAAGCCACGATCACGGCCGTCGCCGACGAGATCGCGGCGGCGGGCGAGCTGGTCAAGGGCAAGCTCGACGGGGTCCCGATCGCCGTGGTGCGCGGGCTGTCCGGCCTGGTCACGCGGGAGGACGGCCCCGGCGCGCGGGTACTGGTGCGCCCGCCCGACGAGGACATGTTCCGGTTCGGCCCGTCGGAGGTGCTGCACGCGCGGCGCACGATCCGGGAGTTCACCGCCGACCAGGTGGACCCGGCGGCCGTCCGGCGCGCGGTCGCCGCGGCGATCACCGCGCCGGCGCCGCATCACACGACGCCATGGCGGTTCGTCCTGCTGGAGTCGGCGGAGTCGCGGACCCGTCTGCTGGACGCGATGCGCGACGCCTGGGAGGCGGACCTTCGCCGCGACGGCTTCTCCGACGAGTCGGTCGCCAAGCGGCTGCGGCGCGGCGAGGTGCTGCGCCGGGCGCCGTACCTCGTCGTCCCGTGCCTGGTCATGGACGGCTCCCACGACTACCCGGACGAGCGGCGGTCCCGCGCCGAGCGGGAGATGTTCGTGGTCGCGGCGGGCGCCGCCGTGGAGAACCTGCTGGTCGCGCTGGCCGTGGAGGGGCTCGGCTCGTGCTGGGTGTCGAGCACGATGTTCTGCCGGGACGTCGTCCGCGACGTCCTCGACCTGCCGGACGAGTGGGACCCGATGGGCGCCGTCGGCGTCGGCCGCGCCGCCGCGCCCCCGCGCGAGCGCCCGCCCCGGAGCCCGGAGGCGTTCATCGAGGTCAGGTGACCGCGGCGATGCGCCGGCGGCGCGAGGACCGCGGTGACCGGAGCGAGCGGGAATAGTTCCGGAACATCCTTGGCTGTCCTTTTCGCAATTGCGGGGCCCCGGCGCGGCGCAAATTATGACGATTGGCATAGAGTGCCCGCATGGACGCCACGAGCTCCGCTCTTCGCCGGGCCCTGGCCCGCGCGCGCGACGGCAAGACACTGGACCGATCCGAGGCCACGACACTGCTGCAGGCTCGCGGGGCGCGGCTCGACGACCTGCTGGCCCACGCCGCCCGTACCCGGGACGCCGGTCTTGAAGCCGCCGGCCGCCCCGGCGTCATCACCTACAGCCGCAAGGTCTTCATCCCGCTGACCCGCCTGTGCCGGGACCGCTGCGGCTACTGCACGTTCGCGACCGTCCCGCACCGGCTGGACTCGCCGTACCTCAGCCCGGACGAGGTGCTGGAGATCGCGCGGCAGGGCGCCGAGATGGGCTGCAAGGAGGCCCTGTTCACGCTCGGGGACCGCCCCGAGGACCGGTGGAAGCAGGCCCGCGAGTGGCTGGACGCGCACGGCTACGACGACACCCTCTCCTACGTGCGCGCGATGGCGATCAGGGTGCTGGAGGAGACCGGGCTGCTCCCGCACCTGAACCCCGGCGTGCTGACCTGGCGCGACTTCCAGCGCCTCAAGCCGGTCGCGCCGTCCATGGGGATGATGCTGGAGACGACGGCGACGCGGCTGTTCAGCGAGCGCGGCGGCCCGCACTTCGGTTCGCCGGACAAGGACCCGGCCGTCCGGCTGCGGGTGCTGGAGGACGCGGGACGCACGAACGTTCCGTTCACGACCGGCATCCTCATCGGCATCGGCGAGACGGTGGAGGAGCGCGCGGACGCGATCTTCGAGATCCGGCGGACGATGCGGGAGTACGGCGCGATCCAGGAGGTGATCGTCCAGAACTTCCGCGCGAAGCCCGACACCAAGATGCGCGACACCCCGGACGCGGAGCTGGAGGAACTGGCCGCGACGATCGCGGTGACCCGGCTCGTCCTCGGCCCGAAGGCGCGCGTGCAGGCGCCGCCGAACCTGGTCGCCGACCAGTTCGCGCTGATGCTGCGCGCCGGCATCGACGACTGGGGCGGGGTGTCGCCGCTGACGCCCGACCACGTGAACCCGGAGCGTCCGTGGCCGCAGATCGACGAGCTGGCGGCGCGGACGGCGGCGTCGGGGTTCGAGCTGCGCGAGCGGCTGACGATCTACCCCGAGTACGTGCGGCGCGGTGAGCCGTGGCTGGACCCGCGGCTCTCCGGGCACGTCGCCGCCCTGGCCGACCCGGCGACCGGGCTGGCGCGGGAGGACGCCGTCCTTGAGGGACGTCCCTGGCAGGAGCCCGACGGCGGGTTCGCGGCGTCCGGGCGGACAGACCTGCACACCGAGATCGACACGACGGGACGGACGAAGGACCGCCGGGACGACTTCGACGAGGTCTACGGCGACTGGGACGCGCTGCGCGACCGCATGTCCGCCCCCCAGCGTTTCGACGCCGACGTCAAGGCGGCTCTCAGGCGCGCGGAGCAGGACCCTGCGGAACTCTCGGACGACGAGGCGCTCGCCCTCCTGCACGTCGACGGCCCGGAACTGGACGCGCTCGCGTCACTGGCCGACGGGCTGCGCCGCGAAGCGGTCGGCGACGACGTCACCTACGTCGTCACGCGGAACGTCAACTTCACGAACGTCTGCTACACCGGGTGCCGCTTCTGCGCGTTCGCGCAGCGCCGCACGGACGCCGACGCCTACACGCTGTCACTGAGCCAGGTCGGCGAACGCGTGGACCAGGCGTGGGAGGCGGGGGCCACCGAGATCTGCATGCAGGGCGGCATCCATCCCGACCTGCCCGGCACCGCCTATTTCGACCTGGCGCGCGAGGTGAAGCGGCGCGCACCGGACATCCACCTGCATTCCTACAGCCCGATGGAGGTCGTGAACGGGGCGTCCCGCACGGACCTGTCGATCCGGGAATGGCTGGAGGCGGCGAAGGAGGCCGGTGTCGACTCGCTGCCGGGAACGGCGGCCGAAATCCTGGACGACGACGTCCGCTGGGTCCTGACCAAGGGGAAACTGCCCACCGACCAGTGGATCGAAGTCGTCACCACCGCGCACGAGATCGGCATTCCGACGACCTCCACGATGATGTACGGGCATGTGGACACGCCCGCGCATTGGGTAGCGCACATCAAGCTGCTGCGGTCCATCCAGGAACGGACGGGCGGGTTCAGCGAATTCGTGCTGCTGCCGTTCGTGCACCACAACTCGCCCATCTATCTCGCCGGGCTGGCACGTCCTGGACCGACCGTCCGGGAGAACGTCGCCGTCCACGCTTTGGCACGCATCCTCTTGCACGGCGCGATCTCCAACATCCAGACGTCCTGGGTGAAAATGGGGGACGAAATGTGTACGCGCGTCCTGCAAGGAGGCGTGAACGACCTGGGCGGCACGCTGATGGAAGAGACCATCAGCCGCATGGCCGGATCGGAGAACGGCTCGTTCAAGCCCATCAGCGAACTGGAGACGATCGCGGCGCGCGCGGGCCGTCCAGCCAGGCAGCGCACCACCCTTTACGGCGAGGTGCCCGCCGAGCGTATGAAAGCGGCCCGCCGCACGGACGGCATCGGCGATTTCGGACGGGCGGCCCTCACCCTGACCCCGGTGTCCCGTCCCTGATCAGGGCGCTCCGCGAACACAACTGGGACGGCGCTCGACCAGCAGGTCCGCGGAGCGGCGCAGCTCATCGAGGACGGCCTCGACCGACGGCCGCACCTCCGCGCCGACGCGCGTCCACAGGACCATCCGGCGATCCACGGGGGCGTCGGCCACGTCGCGGACGACGATGCCCTCCTCGCGCTCGGCGAGCGCGAGGTCGGGCACGAGGCAGACGGCGCCGCCCTGGGCGACCATCGCGAAGATGATCAGCAGATCGTTGGACCGGTAGCGCACGTCGGGCCGGAAGCCGCCCAGCTCGACGCACGTCCGTTCGAGCAGGTCGGCGTGGTTCGTCCCGACATGACCGGTCACCCACGGGCTGCCGGCGAGGTCGGCGATGCGGACCGGCCCGTCCGCGCCCGCGAGCGGATGGTCCGCGGGCAGCGCGACCCGCATCATCTCGGTGATCAGGACCTCGGACGTCAGCTCCGGCCTGCGCGGACGCGGCAGGTGCGAGTACTCGTCCGTCAGCACCACGTCGATCTCCTGGAGCGCCAGGGCCTGGAGCACCCGGTGGAACTCCTCGTCCAGGACGTCCACCACGAGATCGGGATACGCCTCGGCCAGCCGGGGCAGGGCGGGCGCCAGCACGTGCAGCAGCGCCGTCTGGAATCCGACGAGCCGCACCATGTCGGCCACGCGCCCGCTCGCGGCGAGCGCGTCCTCCTCGGCGCGTTTCGCCCGCGCCAGCAGCGTCTCGGCGTGCTCGGCGAGCACCTCGCCCGCCTCCGTCAGCCGCAGCCGCCGCCCGGCCCGCTCGACCACCGGGACACCGACCTCGCGCTGCAACTGGGCGAGCTGCTGCGACACCGCGGACGGCGTGTAGCCGAGCGCGTCGGCCACGGCGGCGAGCGTCCCGCGCAGCTTGAGTTCGCGGAGCACCCGCAACCGCCCGAGATCCAACATAGTGAAGCGATTCTTACACAATCCCTGCAGCAACTGTCGCTGGACCTGAACGTTGGACGGAGTCAAACTGTTGGTGCGACGGAAAGAGGCGGAGACCCCGGCTCCCCCGATCGCCCCGCGCGGGAACGCCTACCGACCGCGATCCCAAAGGAAGAACGTCATGCTGTACGTGCTCGGCTTCATCATCGCCCTCGCCGTCCTCGGCCCCCTCTTCGGCGCCGACAGCCGGGACGGCCTCGACTGGACCCCGGACAACTTCTGGCTGCGCCGCCGCTCGGCCGACGACCCGGTCAGAAAGACCGATAGTCCCGGACGGGCAAACGGGGGCCACGCCTCGGCGGGTGCATCCCGGACGATTCCAGCAGCCGGGTGACGCGGTACCGATGACCGGCATAGGGCTCCAGCAGTTCGAGCATCCCGGCGTCGTCGACCTTGCGGCCCGCCAGCGCCCAGCCCACCAGGCCGGGCAGGTGGTAGTCGCCGACGGAGACGGCGTCGGGGTCGCCGGCCGCCCGCTGCCGGATCTCGGCGGCCGTCCAGATCCCGACGCCGGGCAGCGACCGCAGCCGCGCCTCGCTCGGCTCCTCCTCCAGCCGCCTCGCGACCCGCGCCGCACCGATGATCGTCCTGGCCCGGACGGCCTCCAGCCCGGACCGGTGCCACTCCCACGAGGGAATCCGGACCCACACCTCCGGCGGCGGCGGAACCCGCATGTGCGGCGCCCCCGGCGCGGGCTCCCCGAACTTCCGCAGCAGGTAGCCCCAGGCCCGCCACGCCTCCTGCCCGAGCACCTTCTGCTCCATCACGGCGGGCACGAGCGCCTCGAACACCCGCCGCGTCCGTCCGATCCGCAGCCCGGGCCGCATGAGCACCTGCTCCCGGACGACGTCGTGCCGCGCGACGAAGCCGTCGGGGTCGTCGGCGGCCCCCAGTAGGTCGGGCACCCCGTCCAGCAGCCATTCGGCGCCGGGCCCCCACGCGGTCGCCTCGACGACGCCACCGACCAGCTCGACCCGCACGGTCCCGGGCCCGTGAGGGGTATAGGACGTCCGCCATATGGATCCGTCCCGCTCCACCCGGAACGCAGGATCACGACGCCCGCGCTGATGCGGCGCCAGCGCATCACCGAGATCCAGCGTCCATGGGGGCCGCCACTCCCGTTTCCACATCGCCGAGCCCATTACGAAGACGCGCCAGGGTTCCTAGTGGGTGTGGGTCGCCGTGTACTGGTCCACGGCGCGCTGGTAGGAGGCCATGTGCGCCTCGGCGGACGCCGACCAGGAGAACTGCCGGGACCGGACGTGGGCGGCCTCGGCCAGCTCGGCGCGCCGGGTCGGGTCGTCGATCAGGGCCGCGAGCGCGCCCGCTATGCCGGACGGGTCGGGTTCGGTGTAGGCGACCGCGTCACCGCCGACCTCGGGGAGTGGACCGCGGTGGGTGGTGAGGACGGGCGCGCCGCAGGACATGGCCTCCAGGACGGGCAGGCCGAAGCCCTCGCCGCGGCTCGGCAGGGCCACGACCAGGGCGCCGCCGAAGAAGCCGGGCAGCGACGGCCACGGCAGGTAGCCGGGCCGAAGGACGCGGAGGTCCAGCGGGACGGTGGCGAGGGCCGCGTCGACCTCGTCGTCCCAGCCGCCGCCGCCCGCCAGGACGAGCGCCGGCGCGTCCGGACGGCCCGCGCAGGCGTTGACCCAGCCGCGGATCAGGTTCGGGACGTTCTTCCGCGGCTCCAGCGCCCCGAGGTAGGCGACATAGGGGCGGCCGTGCAGGCCGAGGCGGTCGGAGACGTGCTTGACCTCCGCTTCGGACGGCCGGTGGAACACCTCGTGGTCGACGCCGTGGTAGGCCACGTCGATGTGCGCCGGGTCGGCACCCAGGATGCGGACCAGCTCGTCACGGGTGGCGCGGGACGGGGCGATCAGCCGGGTCGCGCGGCGGGCGGCACTGCGGGTCGCCGACTTGATGTAGGACGTCCGGACCGGGTCGTGCATCTCCGGCTCGGCGAACAGCGTGACGTCGTGGATCGTCACCACGGTCGGCAGGACCGCGCTCACCGGCATCGTGTAGGTCGGCAGATGGATGACGCCGGCGCCGACGCGTTCGGCCACGTGCGGCAGGCCCGACTGCTCCCAGGCGAGCCGGGTCGCGCGGTGCGACAGCGTCGCCGGGCCCGCGACGACCTGCGCTCCGGGGACGAGTTCCTCATAGCGTTTCGCGTCCACGCGCTGGCAGGCGACGGCGAGGTCGGCGCCCTGCCGGTGCAGGGCGCTCAGCAGCCCATCGACGTACCGGCCGAGCCCGCCGCGGTCGGCCGGCACGGCGGTGGCGTCGAGCAGAATCCGAGGCGCCACGGTCCACTCCCCCATCCAGCGCGGTGGCGTAGATCACTTTTTACTCTTCGAGCGTACGCCCGGCGGGCGCGCGCTCGCCGGATCTCATTCCACGCGATTCATCGTGGGAGCCCTCCCCCAGATGGTCACCTCTTACGCGCCCGGACCAGCACGATGCTGCCGCGCTCGTTCGGAGCCTTGCGATCGGCGAGGGCGACCAGCGGGGTGAGGGGCGCCGCCGCGTTGAAGCCGACCTTGCCACCGTACGTGGACAGCGACAGGTAGAGGCGCTCGGTGGCCGCCGTGCGGAACTGGTAGCTGTGCTGGACCAGGTCGAGGCCCCGCTCGTCCATCAGCTTGCGCAGGCTGTCGTGCGTGTAGGTGTGCTGGACGTGGTACTTGGCCTTGTGCGCGTCGCGCAGCTTCGGCCAGGCGTCCGCGCGGCTCAGCACGTCGGCGGACATGAAGATCTCGCCGCCGGGCTTGAGCACCCGCGCCATCTCGTCCAGCGACCTGCCGCCGTCGTCGAAGTGCTCGATCGCGCAGACGGACAGGATCGCGTCGAACGAGCCGTCCCCGAACGGGAGCCGGAGCGCGTCGCACTCGACCAGCGCGGGCGCGTGCGCGAGCGTCCGCCCGTAGACCATCTTGCCGCGGGCGAGGTCGATCGAGACGGCGTCGGCGCCCCGCCTGCGCGCCCGGCCGGCCCAGTAACCGTCGCCGCCCGCGACGTCGAGGACCCGCTTGCCGCGCAGGTCGCGTCCCATCCAGCCGAGCAGCGTCCCCGCCTCGCGGTACCGGCACACGTGCACCTGGTGTCCCATGAAGGCGACCACATCCGAAATCTTCATCGCCTCCCAACTCTAGGCCGCGCGGGCGGCTGCGAGGTCACGTTCGCCTACGCTGGGCGCGTGAAGATGAAGGTCGTCGCCGTCCGGGGCCTGCGCGTGCTCCTGGTACTGCTCGCGCTCGCGTTCTGCGGTTACAGCGTCGCGTCCCAGTGGGACGCCACGGTGGACGCGTTCCGGCAGATGTCGTGGGCCGTGCTCGCCGGCGCGCTGGCCGTGGGCCTGGCGGGGCTCTTCGCCTGGATGCTGGGGTGGCGCGAGTTCCTCGGCGGTCTCGGGTCGCCGCTCCCGGTCCGGGCGATCTTCCGGATCTCCGGCGTCTCCCAGCTCGGCAAGTACGTGCCGGGCAAGGTGTGGGCGCTGGTGACCCAGATCGAGATGACGCGCGAGCACAAGGTGCCGCCCGAGCGGAGCTTCGGGTCGACGATGCTGGCGGTGGCGACGTCCATGTCCTGCGGGCTCGCGGTCGCGGCCGTGACACTGCCGCTCACCTCCGCGGCGGCCCGCAGAGAGTACTGGTGGCTGTTCCTGCTGGCCCCCGTGCTGCTGGCGATGCTGCACCCGAAGATCGTGAGCTGGGCGCTCGGCGTGATGCTCCGGCTCGTCCGCCGGCCGCCGCTGGAGCACCCGGTGAGCCTCGGCGTCACCCTGCGGGCCATCGGCTGGACGGTCCTCGGCTGGGTCCTGTTCGGCGTGCACACCTGGCTGCTGTGCGCGGCCGTGGGCGGTGACGGCAAGGGACTGCCGTTCGTCGCGACCGGCGCCTACGCGCTCGCGTTCGTCGCCGGCTTCCTCGTCTTCATCGCCCCGGGCGGCATCGGGGCGCGGGAGGCCGCCCTGACGGTCGTCCTGACGCCGGTGCTCCCGGCGGGCGCGCCGGTCGTCGTCGCGATCGCGTCCCGGGTGCTGCTGACCGCCGCCGACCTCATCAACGCCGGCGTCGCGTTCCTGCTCGGGCGGACGGCGCCGGACGCGGGGAATGAACCGCCGTCCAAAGAGCTTGTGACGGGTACGCAGCCAACGAAGGAGGGACCGTGACGGCCCCGATCACCGTGACCGACGCGACGTTCGCGGACGAGGTCCTGAGCAGTGACACCCCGGTGCTGGTCGACTTCTGGGCCGACTGGTGCGGGCCGTGCCGCATGATCGCTCCCGTGCTGGAGCAGATCGCGGCCGAGCAGGACGGCAAGATCAAGATCGCCAAGATCGACTACGACGCCAACCCGGAGACGCCGAACAAGTACGGCGTGATGGGCCTGCCGACCCTGCTGCTCTACAAGAACGGCGAGGTCGTCGAGCAGATCGTCGGCGCCAAGCCGAAGCGCGCCCTGCTCAAGGTTCTCGAACCGCACCTGTGAGCGCGTCCCCGGTGAGCGCGTCCAGGTAGGCGGCCCACACCGGGCCGTGGTCGACCGGGCGGACGCCGGAGCGCAGCCGCTCCGCCTCCCCCGGCGCGTAGAGGCGGCGGACGGCGCCGGCGAGCGAGCCGACGTCGTCCGGCGTGCAGATCAGCCCGTCCACGCCGTCCCGGATCTGGTCCGCGAACCCGCCCACGTCGGTGGCGATCACCGGCAGGCCGTACTCGTGGGCCATCCACACGTTCTGCGACGAGGTCGCCGAACGGTACGGCATCACGAGCGCGTCGGCCGCGGCGAACAGGCCCGGGATGTCGGCGGCCGGGACGTACCCGGGCCGCAACTCGACCCGCGACTCCAGGTCCAGCGACCCGATCAGCTCGCGGGTCTCCTCCAGACCGCCCCAGAACTCGCCCGCAACGGTCAGCGCGACGTCGTCCGGGCCCTCGGCGAGAGCGCGCAGCAGCACGTCCAGCCCCTTGTACGGGCGGACGATCCCGAAGAACAGCAGCCGCCGGCGCACCTTCCCGTCGCCGGGCGTGACCGCGGCGGCCGCCGGAAGATGGGCGGCCATCTCCGCGACCCGCACCGGACGGCCGGTGAGCGTCCGGGCGAGGCCGGCCTGGGCGTCGGTGTGGACGAGGACGCCGTCCACCTTCCGCAGCAGGCGCTTCATCAGCGGCTCGTCGTACGCCTTCCGCTCGTGCGGCAGCACGTTGTGGCACAGCGCCACCACCCGCGCCCCGCCCCGGAGACCGGAGAGTATGCCCAGATAGGACGGCACCTGGACGGTGCTCAGCACCACCAGGACGACCAGGTCGCAGGAGCGCAGGTCGCGGCCGGTGCGCCACCAGCCGTCCGGGCGGCGCCAGTCGAGCCGGTGCCGGGTGTCCGGGAACGGCTCGCCCTCCGGCTCGGAGATCGTCTGCTGCCCCGGATACAGGAACGACGGGTACTGGGCCCGCCACGACTCGATGACGACGTCGTGGCCCGCCGCCGCGAGCCGGTGCGCCAGTTCGGTGGTGTGCCGGGCTCCGCCGCCCTTGTACGGGAAGGCCGGCCCCACGATCGCGATCCGCATGCCGCTAGACGTCGCCGCGCGATCGGACGATCAGGTCGGCGAGCAGCGCCAGCGACGCGATGATCAACCCCGTCACGAAGATCATGATGGTGTTGTTGGCGAAGTAGCCGAAGTGCACCACCATGTCGAACACGCCCTTGAGCAGCCCGATCAGGATCAGCCACAGCGCGGGCGGCATCAGCACCTTGAGCGGGTTGAAGTACATGACCATCCGCAGCACCTGCAGGATGTAGCGGTAGGCGTCCTTGGTGAAGTGGAACTTCGACTTCCCGGCCCGCTTGGCGTAGTCGATCGGCACGTACCGGACCGGATGCTGGTTCGACAGGAACGCGATCGTGATCGTCGTGACGCAGGAGAACCCGGGCGGCAGCAGCCGCAGGTACGGCAGCGACACCTCGCGGCGGAACGCGCGCAGCCCCGAGTTCAGGTCCGGGATCTTCGAATTGGTGAGCCGCTCGGCGACCTTGCGGATGAACCACTTGGCGGGCACCCGGAGCGCCTTGTGCGTCCCCTCCTCGGTCGTGCGCGCCCCGACGACCTGGTCCACGGCCGGGTCGGAGTCGAGGACCTCGACCAGCTCGGGGATCCGCTCGTTCGGGTAGGACATGTCGGCGTCGGTCCACACGACGATGTCGCCGCGGGCCTGTTGCGAGCCGATGCGCCGCACGGTGCCGGAACCGCTGTTGTGCTGGAACGCCATGATCCGCATGTTCGGGAATCGGGGCGCCGCCTCCTCCAGCCGGGCGAGCGTCGCGTCCGTCGAGCAGTCGTCGACGGCCAGCAGCTCGTAGGACTTGCCGCTGTTGTCCATCGCCTTGCAGATGCGCTCGACCTCGTCGATCACATGGTCCTGCTCGTTGTAGCAGGGCAGGACGATGGTGACGTGGACGTGCTCGGACAGGGGCTCGGACGCGGGCTCCACATCGGCGGGCGGCTGGGGCGTCGGCTCGGCAGACTGGGTGCTCACGCAGCGCGAGGATACTCGCACCGGCGCGGGGAGGCGTCGTCTATGGCCTCGGCGGCTCGGCGATCCAGACGTCCGCGGCCAGCCCCCAGGTCCCGCCGGGCGGCCCGGTGAGGGTGCGTCCGTCCTGCCGGGTCTCCAGGTGGAGGACGCGTCGCGGCGTCCCGTAGGGGGCGACCTGCTCCCGCTTCGCCGCCATGATCACCGGGTGCCGTCCGGCCGCGAACACCCTGCCGGCGACGCGCCTGACGTCCCCGGTCGCGGCCCCGCCGGCCGTGCGCGCCGCGGGCAGCCCGCACATCCCGCGGACGACCTGGAGGAACCGGTCGGCGGTGGACTGCTCGACCATGACGACCGAGGCGCCCGGCCTCAGCTCGTCGCACATGCCGTCCACGGCGGCGACCTCGTGCTGCTCCGTCCGGGTCACCAGGTAGCCGCCGGACGTCAGGACGATCGGCACCAGCATCAGCGCGACTCCGGCGACCGCGCCCGTCCGCACCACCTTCGGCCCGTATCCGAGCCGCCGGACGCGCTTCACCGCCCAGGCCGACGCGAACACCGTGAACAGCAGCAGGCCGGGGACGACGAGCCCGATCAGCCGCCGGGACGCCCACGGGTGGTCGGGCGTGATCCCGGGCCGCACCAGCACCTGCGTGGTCGTCCAGACGATCATCGCGTAGGGCAGCAGCCACTCCGGGGACCGCCCGCGCAGCAGCCTCCGCGCCAGCAGCGCCGCGCCGAGCGTCGCGAACAGCAGCGCGGGGACGCCGATGTACCAGACGACCCAGTAGAGGGACAGCTCGGAGTACTGCCGCGTGCCGTCCACCGGGACGTGCTGGATCCGCTGCACCATCTCGATGAACCGGACGTTCATCTCGTCGTCGCTCGTCGCCGGAGCGCGGCGGACGGTCTGCACCAGCGGCCGGATCGCGAAACCCGCCATCACGAGCACGGTGAGGACCGCGGCGGCGCCCGGAACCCGGCCGCGCGCGACGGACGCGCCCGCGCGGCGCAGCCACGTCCCCGTCCGGTCCCGGCGCAGCAGGAGGACCATGAGCGCCGTCGCGACGACCACCGCGGCCGTGATGGCCGCCAGCGGCACGAGGGACGTCTTGAGGTACTCCAGGTAGGGCAGGGACATCGCGAAGCCCTCGGCCACCCCGGCGCCCACGCCGAGCAGCAGTCCGCCGGCCATCCAGTACCCGATCCCCCGCCGGCGCGCGATGAAGAGCCCCGCGAACGCCAGGACGGGCAGGACGTCCCGCAGCCCGTCGATGCGGACGAGCACGATCAGCCCGAGCGCGGCCCCGGCGAGGAACGCCTTCAGATCGGCGACGCGTCCCTCCTCCCGCCGGACGTCGTACATCAGCGACAGGCCGCCCAGCAGCAGGACGATCGCGGGAAGCTCGCTGAAGGTGCTGCGGGAGGCGTAGAGCATCGGCAGCGTCAGCGCGAGCAGCAGCGCCCCGGCGGGCGCCCAGCGCGGGCCGACGAGGCGCGCGACCAGCCCGGCGAACGACAGCACGCAGCACGCGCCGAGCAGCGGTGCCGTCAGCAGGATCCCGTGGGTGCCGCCGATCCATCCGGCCGGCGCCAGCACCAGCGGCCACCCCGCCATGAACTGCGGCACGACAGCGCCGTCGTGCTGGTAGAAGGCGGGGCTCGCGAAGCGCAGGACGGCGTCCGGACCGCCGAACGCCCGTTCCATCAGCGGGATCGGCAGCGACCCGTGCTTCGTCAGCCAGGTCGCGAACTGGACGTAGGACGCCGGGTCCCGGCGGACGATGATCTGCTCCGAGCACATGACGACCTGGAGCACCAGGAACGCCAGCGTGATCGCGAGGACCGCCCACACCGGCCACCGCTGCACCGCGTCCAGACCGCCGGGGGCGTTCAGGCTCCCGGGGCGCTCGCCCGCGGTGTCCCGCGGCCCCGACCGCAGGCCGAGCCACAGCACCAGGGCCGCGACCGGCACGAACAGCGCGATCGCCGGGGCCGGACGGAACACGCCCGCCATCAGCAGCGGCAGCGACACCGCGAGCCACGCCACGATGAGCAGCGCCGGAGCCACGGTGGCCCGGACGAGCAGCCGACCCGCGTTCATTCATCCGCCCCGTACTTGCTCGAAGAGAGCTCGCTCGCGTGTGTTCCGTCGTTCACCCGTGCGGAGCGTAGCGGCACCGGCCGGGTGATGGCTCACGGGCGATCATGCGCGCATACGCTCGGACCCATGAGCGCACATGCCGGGGAAGCGGTCACGCCCGCGGAGCTGCTGCGGCGGCGGGTGGCGGACGACCCGTCCCGTCCGCTGGTCACCTTCTACGACGACGCGAGCGGCGAACGCGTCGAGCTGTCCGCGCGGACGTTCGAGAACTGGGTGGCCAAGACGGCCAACTTCCTGGTGGACGGTCTCGCCGCCGAACCGGGGACGCGCGTCGTCCTCGTCCTGCCGCCGCATTGGCAGACCGCGGTGTGGCTGATGGCCTGCTGGTCCGCGGGGCTCGTCACGGAGGTCGTCGACCCGGAGACGCTGAAACAGGGCGGCGCCGAACCGATCCATGTCTCCGATCCGTACTTTGTGGCGGCGGCGCAGGAGGTGCTGGACGACGTGGTCGCGGACGAGACGCTCGCAGGCGGAGCCGAGGAGATCGTCGGACTGTCGCTGCACGCGCTGGGCGGACCGCTCACCGACTGCCCGCCCGGCGTGACCGACTACGCCGCGGAGGTCCGCGCGTACGGCGACCGGTTCGTCCCGGGGCCGGAGGTGACTCCCGGGACGCCTGTGATGACTGTGACAAAGGCCACATTCACCGGAGCGGAACTGGTGGGCGCCGCCCGCGCGGCCGCCGAGAAATGGGAGCTGGACGCGCGCGACCGGATTCTGGTTGACATGTCGTTCGCCACACTCGACGGAGTACTGACCGGCCTTATCGCACCACTAGCCTCGGGTGCTTCCGTCATAATCCAACGAAACTTCGACAAAGCCACCCTAGATCGTCGTCTGACCCTGGAGCATGTGACGGTGGTGGCCGGCCCACCCGGACCGAATGACGAATCCGGGTCCCCGTACCGGCTCCCCTGACCTACGCTTCCCCTTGCCCTCGTCCCGTTCCCCGACCCCTGGTAGCGGGCCGTTCCCCTTGTGGGGGCGACCCTCGACCCCCGGAACCGCCCATACCGGATCTCGGAGCCCATGAACAGCAACCCGATGTACATGGAGTACGTCGACGACGCCGACCCGCAGCCGGCGCCGCGACGCGGCTGGCGCATCCTCGGCTGGGTGTGCATCGGGCTGTCGGCGGTGATGGTGGTCGGCTCCCTGACCGCCTACGGCCTCTACCGGCAGGCGTTCGGGAACATCTCCCACGAGGACGTCAACGCGCAGCTGGGCCCGAACCGGCCGAAGAAGCTGAACAACGCGATGAACATCCTGCTGCTCGGTTCCGACACCCGTGCGGGCTCCAACGCCAAGTACGGCCGGCAGCTGAAGAACGAGGCCCCCCGCTCCGACACGATGATCCTGCTGCACCTGTCGCCGGGCGGCGGCCAGGCGATGGGCATCAGCTTCCCCCGCGACCTGATGGTCCGGATGCCGTCCTGCAAGAACCACAAGGGCGGGGTGGTCCCGGCGCAGACCCGCGCGCAGATCAACTCGTCGTTCACCAACGGCGGCGCGGCCTGCGTCATCAAGACGATCGAGAGCCTCTCCAACGTCCGCATCGACCATTTCATGCAGGTCGACTTCAACGGGTTCAAGAGCATCACGAAGGCGGTCGGCGGCGTCCCGGTGTGCCTGCCGAAGGACGTGAACGACCCCAAGTCCGGGCTCCACCTGACCAAGGGCAAGCACAAGATCGACGGCGAGACGGCGCTGGCGTACGTGCGCGTCCGGCACGGCCTCGGCGACGGCTCCGACACCGACCGCATCAAGCGCCAGCAGAAGTTCATGGGCGCCCTCGCCAGCAAGGCGATGAGCGCCGGGGTGCTCAGCAACCCCAAGAAGCTCTACTCGCTGATGAACGCGGCCACCAAGTCGCTCACCACCGACAAGGAGCTGACGCCGCAGGTCATGATGGACATCGCCCAGGAGATGCAGGGCATGACCTCCGGCAAGCTCCGGTTCGTGACCGTCCCGTCCGGGCCCGACCCCCTCGACCCGAACCGGGTGGCGCTCAACGACGCCGCGCAGCCGTTCTTCGCCGCCGTCCGCAACGACAAGACCGTGCCGAAGGAGCCCAAGCCCGGCACGTCGAAGATCCCGCCGAGCCAGGTGCGGGTGCGGGTGTACAACGGCAGCGGGATCGACGGTCAGGCGAGCCGTGTCGCCGACGACCTGGAGTCGCAGGGCTTCCAGGTCACTGTGGGCGGAAACGCCCCTTCCGCCACATCCACCACGAAGGTGATGTACGGTTCCGGTGCCGACCAACAGGCCCAGACCCTGACCGCGCTCATCCCGAGCGCGCCGCAGCCCGCGGCGCGCACCACGGGCGGCACGCCGGGCGTCGTGGACCTGATCGTCGGCCGGAACTGGACGAACCTGAAGAGCGCGGGCAGTGGCATCCCGAAGCAGCAGGGTGAAATCCGTGCCAGCGACGACATCTGCAAGGAGAGCTGACCGGGCAGCCCGCGTATGACGTACACCACCAGGCCCTCCGAGGCCGCAACGGCACAGCGCACCGAACACCTACCGTCCACGGATCCGGCGGTGCCCCCCGAACCGGGGGCGCCGGACGCCGTGGGCACCACCGTCTCCGGCACCACTGGCTCCGGCACCACCGCCACCGGCGGCGCCGAGCAGGGGAAGCGGCCGCCCAGGCAGCGCGACCCCTTCTTCGACAACGCGAAGTACTTCGCGATCCTGCTGGTGGTGGTGGGGCACTCCCTGGCCAATCTGCTGAACGTCCCGCTGGCCAAGGGCCTGTACATCTTCATCTACATGTTCCACATGCCGCTGTTCATCGTGATCACCGGCTACTTCTCCCGGAACTGGACGTTCTCCGGCGGCAAGGCGCGCAAGGTCATCACCAATGTCGGCGTCCCGTACGTGGTGTTCGAGGCCGCCTATTCGCTGTACGACTGGCTCGCCGGCCGCAACGAACTCGAGGTCAGCCTGCTGAACCCGTACTACCTGACGTGGTTCCTGGCCGCGCTGTTCATGTGGCGGCTGTCGACCCCCGTCTGGCAGCAGATCCGCTGGCCGCTCGCAGTGGCGCTGGTGTTCTCGCTGCTGTCGTACATGAGCAACCTCGGCGGGACGTTCGACATCCACCGGGTGATCGGGCTCCTCCCGTTCTACGTCCTCGGCCTCACGCTGAAGCCGGCGCACTTCGAGCTGCTGAAGAAGCCGATAGCGCGGCCGATCGGCGCCGTGGTGCTCGCCGCCGGTCTCGGCGCGTCCTACCTCGTCATGAACCACATGTCGCGGAACTGGATCTACTGGAAGCACGCGAACTTCCAGCTCGGCGTGGGCAACTTCGCCGGCACGGTGATGCGGCTCGCCATGTTCGCCTCTGCGATCGTGCTCGTCGCCGCGTTCCTCAGCCTGATTCCGCGCCGCCGTCACTGGTACACCCAGCTCGGCGCCTACACCCTGTACGCCTACCTGCTCCACGGATTCGTCACCCGCCTGCTCAACTTCACCGGCTGGTGGGGCGCCGACTGGATGCACACCCTGCCCGGGGTGTTCATCGTGATCGGCGGCGCCCTGGTGGTCGGAACGTTCCTGTGCTCCAAGCCCGTCGTCCGGACGATGAGCTGGGCGCTGGAGCCCAAGATGACCTGGGTGTTCACCCCCCTGCGACGCCCAGCCCGCTCCCGCTAGGGCACAACCTCCCGGAGAAATGACCGACATCCTCCCCACCCCGCCACCCGCCACTGGCAGTGCGCTTCCCACCACGGGCGGTGCGCAGCCGACGGCCGGTGCGCCGACGACCACCGTCCCGGCGCCCCGCGGGGGAAGCCCCACATCCACGTCCGCCTCCTCGTCCAAGCCCGGCTCGCGCGACGCGTACTTCGACAACGCCAAATTCTTCACGGCGGTCCTGGTCGTTCTCGGCCACTTCTGGTCCGTGTACGGCGACAGCCATGCCGTACACGCCGCCTATGTGGTCCTGTACGCCTTCCATATGCCGGTCTTCGTCTTCATCTCCGGCTTCTTCTCCCGTGGATTCATGCGCTCGACGGACAAGTTCCGGAGCGTCTTCCCCACGCTTATCGTCCCGTACGTCATTTTCATTCTGCTCTACCGGGCGCAATTGATCTTCATCAATGACGTCGACTTCCGGTTGAGCGAGATACTCCGGCCGCATTTCCTGATGTGGTTCCTGGTGGCACTCGTCCTCTGGCGGCTGAGCGCCCCGATCTGGGGGCACCTCCGCCATCCGGTGGCGATCGCGGTGGCGCTCAGCCTCGTCGGCGGCAGCTGGGCCTTCACCGCCGACTCCACGCTCAGCCGGACCGCCGGGCTGCTGCCGCTCTTCGTCCTCGGGCTGACGATCGACCCGAAGCACGTGCAGCGGCTGCGCGCCTCGTGGACGCGCTGGGCCGGGCTCGCCCTGCTGGCCGCCGCCCTGCCCGCCGCCTACGTCTGGGAGCTCGGCACCGTCGTTCCCAAGATCAACAGCGGGTTCCTGTACTGGAACGAGGGCTACTCCGACATGGGGTACGGGACCGCGGAGGGGATGGCCTGGCGCCTCGTGGCGCTGGGATTCGCCCTGCTTCTCGGCTCGGCCTTCCTGGCGTCCATCCCGCGGAAGCGGGCCTGGTACACCGAGATGGGCACCCGGACGATGTACGTGTACCTGCTGCACGGGCTCATCATGAAGACGTTCGACTACACGGGCGTGCTCGACGAGCCCGTCCTGCACGGGCCGCTCGGCATCATCGGGGTCACCCTGGCCGCGGCCGTGCTCGGCGTCGCGCTCGCCACCGCGCCCGTGCGGCGCCTCACCCACTGGGCGGTGGAGCCCAGCGCCCGATGGCTTCTCAGGCCCGCGCACGGTAGGACATAAGGTTCAACACCGATCGCCGGGTATAGTCCAGATTCACCGAGTAGTTGATTGGTCTACGCGTGAGCCCTGATCACGACATCTCCTTGAGCATCATCGTGCCCGTGCACAAAGTGCAGGGGTACATCCGGCAATGCCTGGATTCGATCCTCGATCCCGATCTCCCCAACCTTGAGGTCATCGCGGTCGACGACCACTCGCCGGACGGCTGCGGTGAGATTCTCGACGAGTTCGCCGAGCGCGACTCACGCGTCAAGGTGCGGCACCTCGCCGAGAACGTCGGGCTCGGGCACGCCCGCAACGTCGGCCTCGACATGGCGACCGGCGACTACGTCTGGTTCTTCGACAGCGACGACTACGCGACCGAGGGCGCCGTCCGGGCGATCTGCGACCGGCTCGCCGAGACCCGCCCCGACGTGCTGGTCTTCGACTACGCCCGGTCCTACTGGAACGGCAAGGTCAAGCGCAGCATCATCAACGACCTGTTCCGCGAGCCGCCCGCGCCGGACGTGTTCACGCTCGCCGAGCGGCAGAGCGTCCTCGAGATGATGATGACGGCGTGGAACAAGGCGATCCGCCGGGAGTTCCTGCTCGACCTCGGGCTGCGGTTCAGCGGCGGCTACTACGAGGACGTCAACGTCACGTACCCGATCCTGATGGCGGCCGAGCGGCTCAGCCTGCTGGACCGGGTCTGCTACATCTACCGGCAGCGCCGCCGCGGCGCGATCACCAAGACCACCGGCGCCAAGCACTTCGACGCGTTCGCGCAGTACGACCGCATCTTCGAGTTCATGGACGGGATGGGGCCGGCGGCCGACCAGTTCCGCCCGCTGATGTTCAACCGGACGATCTGGCACCTGCTCGTCATCATCGAGCGCGGCGACCGCGTCCACGCGTCGGAGAACGCCCGGTTCTTCGGCGAGATGTCGAAGACGTACAACCGGTACGAGCCGGCCGGCCACGTCCCCCCGGACGACAAGCCGTTCCTGGCCGACAAGCACCGGATGATCAAGGCGAACGACTACCGGGGCTTCGAGCGGGTCCGCGCCGCCGAGGCCAAGGACAAGGCGCGGCGCAGGGCCTCCAAGGCCGTCCGCATCCGCAGGCGCGGCGTGCGGCTCGGCAAGGAGCTCGCCAAAGAGCGCTACTACCAGATGCAGCGGCGGCTCGCGATCGACGAGAACCTCGCCCTGTTCGGCGCCTACTGGTACCGCGGGTACGCCTGCAACCCGGCGGCCATCTACGAGAAGGTCCGGGAGCTCGCCCCGCACATCAACCCGGTGTGGATCGTCAAGCCCGGGGCGCGCAAGACGATGCCGGAGGGCATGGACTACGTCGTCGCCGGGTCTGCCGACTACTACCGGGCGCTGGCCCGCGCGAAGTACTTCGTCAACAACGTCAACTTCCCCGACAACTACGTGAAGCGGCCGGGGCAGGTGCACATGATGACGCAGCACGGCACGCCGCTGAAGAAGATGGGCCTCGACCAGATGGAGTACCCGGTCGGCGCCAACGACATGGACTTCAAGGCCCTCATCACCCGGTCGGACCGCTGGGACTACCTCGTCTCGTCCAACCCGCTGTCGACGGAGGCGTGGGAGCGCGGGTTCCCGTGCGACTACGAGATGCTGGAGATCGGCTACCCGCGCAACGACCGGCTCGTGACGGCCACCGACGAGGACCGCGTCCGGCTGCGCGCCGAGCTCGGCGTCCCCGGGAACGCGAACGCGATCCTGTACGCGCCGACGCACCGCGACTACCAGCGCCGCTACAGCCCGATGTTCGACATCGGGCGGATCATGGACCGGCTCGGCGAGGGGCACGTGCTGCTGCTGCGGGCGCACTACTACTACAAGATCAGGAACATGGCGGCGGACATGGGCTGGCCGGAGGGCCGGGTCATCGACGTGTCCAAGCACCCGTCCGTCGAGGACCTCATGATCGCCTCGGACGCGCTGCTCACCGACTACTCGTCGGTCATGTTCGACTACGCCAACCTCGACCGGCCGATCGTGATCTACGCCAACGACTGGGAGACCTACCGGCTCACCCGCGGCGTCAACTTCGACCTGACCGCCACCCCGCCCGGCGTCGTCGCCGAGACGGAGGCGGAACTGGTCGACGCGTTCGTGTCGCGGGCGGCGTGGAGCGACGCGGCCGCCAAGAACCTGGCGAACTTCCGGGCGCGGTTCTGCCCGTGGGACGACGGTCAGGCGGCCGAGCGGGCCGTCCGCCGGATGTTCCTCGGGGAGAAGGTCGCGAATCCGCCGCTGTAGCCTACGGCGAGTGCCGTAGCGCAGTAACATCCGGCGCACATCCGTCACGCTCCCAGGCGGTCGCCCGCAGCGTGAACCGCCATGCCGGCCCGGCCTCGCCGGGCCGGCAAAGTGATCGAAGGAGTGGGTCGCTTGTCCGTCAGCAGGATCAGCGTCGTCGTGCTCGCACACGGAGCCGGGGAGTCGCTGGACGACACCCTCGCGTCGCTCGCGGCCCAGTCGCACCGGGACCTGGACGTTCTGCTGATGGACGACGGCGCCGGCGCGACCGCCGAGACCGTCCTGCCCGACGACCGGTTCCGGGCCGTCCGGCGGGGCGCCCTCAGCCGGGGCGCGGCCCGGAACCTGGGCGTCGCGGAGAGCGACGGCGAGTACCTGCTGTTCCTCGACGGCGGCGACGAGCTGCCGGTGGACGCCGCCGCCGAACTGGTCGCGGCACTGGAGTCGTCGGGGTCGGACATCGCGCTCGGCCGCGCGGCCGTCCGCAGGTGGACGGGCCAGGTGGCGGCATGGCGGCCGGTCAAGGAGTCCCTCGACCCGGTCACCGGCACGGACGTGCGGCACACCCCGGACCTCGTCTGCGAACGCGGGATCTCCGGGAAGCTGGTCCGGCGGTCCTTCTGGACGGCGAACAGGCTGGAGTTCCCCGACATCGGCCGGTACGACGACCTGCCCACGACGATCCGGGCGATGCACCTCGCGGCGGGCGTCGACGTGCTGCCCGGCGTCGTCCTGCACCGGCGGAGCACGCCGTTCCCGGCGACCACGGAGGCGCAGGAGATCGCGGACGGGTTCGGCGCGGTCACGCTCGCCACCACCTGGCTCGGCGAGCACGGCCACGCCCGGTCGCGGCGGCGGCTCCAGCTCCTGGCCGCCGACGGCGAGCTGCTGGCCTTCCTGGACGCGCTTCCGGACGTGCCGGCCGAGGAACGCGACCAGGTCGTCGCGCAGGCCGCCGCGTACGCGGCCGGGATCCCGGCGAAGGTGCTCGCGGACGCGCCCGCGCTGACCCGGCTGAAGTGGCATCTCACCACCACCGGGCACACCACCGAGCTGGTGAAGGTCGTCCGGTACGAGCGCGGGAAGTCCTCGCCGTCGATCGTCCGCGACCCGCTGCGCCGGTACGTCGTCTACCCGTACTGGAAGGACGCCAAGCTCGACATCCCCCGCGAGATCTACCGGGCCCGCGGCGAGGTCCGGCTGCGGGGCCGCGTCCACGCGGTGAGCTGGCAGGGCGACACCCTCGTCGTCACCGGTGAGGCGTACATCAACTCGGTCAGCATGCGGCGCCGCTGGACGTCGGTGAAGACGATGACGCTGCGGTCCGGCGACCGGAAGATCGTCGCGCGGGCCCGGCAGACGCCGAAGCCCGGCAAGAGGTCCGGCTGGTCCGGGTTCGAGTTCAGCTTCGACGTGGGCCGGCTCCGCGACCACGGGGCGTGGACGGAGGGCGTCTGGACCGTCGACGCGTCCGTGCTGAACGCGGGCGTGTTCCGGCGCGGGCCGCTGCGCGGCGGCGGCTCCGGCACCGGGGCCCACCCGCCGTACCACTACGTCGCCGACGACGTGCGCGTCGTCCCGCGGATCGAGGACGGCCATCTCGTCATCCGGGTCGAGAAGGTCCGGACGATGGCCCGCGCGCTGCGCTGGGAGGACAACGCGCTGGTCATCGAGGGGACCGGGGAGGCGCCCGGCGAGCTGACGCTGACGCTCGGCGACGACGTCGTCCGCGTCCCGGTCACCGCGGCCGGCGCCGGGTTCACCGCCCGCGTCGATCCGGAGGCCCTCGAAGGGTCCCCGATGCCGCCGGAGCAGATCGACGACACCCTCGACTGGACGGTCTCCGTCGCGGACCGGCCGCTGGTGCTCGCCGAGGGCGTCGACGACGTCGAGCGGGCGTTCGGCGCGCTGGAGGTGACCGCGGGCCGCGGCCCGAGCGGCTACCTGCGCGTCCGGCGCACCACGGCCCGGCTCACCGTCGACGACTGCACCTGGCGGCCGGACGGGACGCTCGCCCTGACCGCGACGCACACCGCCCACGACGGCGGGCAGATCGTGCTGCGCGGCCGCGGCCGCCGCAAGGAGCACGCGTTCGACCTCGTCGCCGACCCCGCGTCCGGCGTGCTGCGCGCGGAGGTCCCGGTCGCGGCCGTGCCGGGCGTCGCGGGCGTCCTGCCGCTTCGCCCGGGCCGCTGGGACGTGCTGTTCCGGGCCCCCGGCGGGCGGGCGCTGACGATCCGGCTGTCGCAGCACGCGCAGCGGGACCTGCCCGAACCGCTGGAGGTGGCGCGGCGCGACTACGCGCTGGAGGCGCACGACGGGCGGCTCGCCGTGGCGGTGACCGGCGACGTCTCCCCCGAGGAGAAGAGCGCCGGCGCGAGGCAGCGGGAGGAGGCCCGCCGCCGCGTCGACCGCGAGGGCCTGCGCGACGCCGTCCTGTTCTCGTGCTTCAGCGGCCGGCAGTACTCCGACAGCCCCAAGGCCGTCCACCAGGAGCTGCTGCGCCGCGACATGGACCTCGAACAGCTGTGGGTCGTGAACGACGCGCAGGTGGAGCTGCCGAGCACGCTGCGGGCCGTCCGGCTGAACGGCAGCGAGTGGAACGAGGCGCTCGCCACCTCCCGGTACATCGTGACCAACCACCGGCTGGGCGACGCGTTCCGGCGGCACCCGGACCAGGTCGTCCTGCAGACCTGGCACGGCACCCCGCTGAAGAAGATCGGCGGCGACATCAAGGAGGTGCACTTCGCGTACGCGCCCGGCATGAAGAAGGCGCTGCAGTCGAAGTCCGCCGGGCCGTCGGTCCCGGAGTGGAGCCACCTGCTGTCGCCCAACCCGTTCAGCACGGAGATCTTCCGCCGCGCGTTCGCGTTCAAGGGCGAGATGCTGGAGGTCGGCTACCCGCGCAACGACCTGCTGCACAGCCCCGAGGCGGAGACGGTCGCCAAGCAGGTGCGGGCCCGGCTCGGCATCCCCGAGGGCAAGCGGGTCGTGCTGTACGCGCCGACGTGGCGCGACGACCAGTACTACAGCCGCGGCCGGTACAAGTTCGACATGCGGATCGACCTGGAGCGGGCCCGCGCCGCGCTCGGCGACGACCACGTCCTGCTCGTCCGGCTGCACACGAACGTCGTGGACGGCATCACCGAGGACGAGCACGGCTTCGTCCGGGACGTGTCCCTGTACCCCGACATCACCGAGCTGTACCTGGTCTCCGACATGATGATCAGCGACTACTCGTCGGTGATGTTCGACTACGCCAACACCGGCCGGCCCATGCTGTTCTTCACCTACGACCTGGCCGACTACAGGGACCGGCTGCGCGGCTTCTACTTCGATTTCGAGGCCGAGTCGCCGGGGCCGCTGGTGGAGACGTCCGACGACCTGATCGAGGCGATCCGGGACGTGGAGTCCGCCACCGCCGGGCACAAGGAGCGCTACACGGCCTTCGTCGACCGCTTCTGCCCCCTCGATGACGGGCACGCGGCGGCCCGCACCGTCGACCGCGTCTTCGGCACGGCCGGTTGAGGCCAGCGGGGCCGGTTCGCCCCACGGGCGTCGCGGGGCCGTTGGTAGGCTGCGCGCGCTGAGCCGGCGACGGAAGGCGAACGGGCCGTGAACCCGGTGGCTGATCATTGCAGGGTCGACGCGGATGACAACCTGCTCATCCGCTGGCCCGTCCCCTTACCGGACGGTGAGCGGATCGTCCTGCGGCACGGCTCGTCCGGTGCGGTCAGGACGGAGGCCCTCACCGGCGACCGCCGGTCGGTCACCCTGCCGGTGGGCGGGCTGGCAGCGGGCGCGTGGGACGTGCTCCTCGACGCGGACCGTCCGCTGCTGACCGACGACCCCGGGTTCTCCCTCGACGGGCTGCGCGCCTACGCCGGCCGGCCGCGCGACCTGGCCGTCCGCGTGGTCCGCCGGCCGGACGGGCAGGCCGTGCTGAACGTCCGGAAGGTCGCCCCGCACGCCGAGGTCGAGGCGGTGCACCCGCGCGACGGCGAGATCAAGATCAGCGGACGGCTCGCGTACGCCGGGCCGCGTCCCGGCGGGGGCGCCCGGCTGGTCGCGGCGGCCCGCCAGAGCGAGGGCACCGTGACACGGGACGCCCGGCTCGACGGAACCAAGTTCCACGCCGGTCTCGACGTTTCCGCGCTCGCCGCGTGGGAACCCGCGCTCTGGGATCTCTGGCTCGACGCCGGGGACGTCCACGCCCGCCTCGCCACCTTCCTCGACGACGCGCCGGGCAAGCGCGGGACGCTGTCCTACCCGCGGCAGGTCACCGCCTCCGGCGACCGGGAGATGACCGTGCGCCCCTACTACACGCTCAAGGACGAACTGTCGATCGCCTGCCACCTTCTCGCGGAGGACAACGGCACGTGAAGATCACCTTCCTGCTCCTGGAGGCGTTCTCGATCGACGGCACCGTCCGCAGCACCCTCACGCTCGCGGACGAGCTGTCCCGCCGCCACGACGTCGAGATCGTCACCGTGCGGCGGACGGCCGACCGGCCGGTGTTCCCGCTCTCGGACCGGGTCCGATTAGAGTCCCTGGTCGACGTCCGGCCGGGCGCCAAGGTCCCGTGGCCGAACACCGCGCGCGCCGAGCGGCTCATGGCCGAGCCGACCGGGATCGTCCATCCCGAGGAGCGCAGCTTCAACAAGTACTCCGCCTGGACCGACGAGAGGCTCACCCGTTTCCTGCGGCGCCCCCGCACGGACGTGCTCGTCACCACCCGGGCGGGCCTGAACCTGATGGCGGCGCGGCTGGCGCCCCGCAAGGTCGTCGTGGTGGGTCAGGAGCACCTCCAGCTCGGCACCAACGACTCCGGGATCCTCGCCGAGATCGAGGAGGCGTATCCGCGGCTGGACGCGCTCACCTGCCTGACGTCCGCCGACGCCGACGACTACCGGCGCCTGCTCCCGGACGGGTCGTGTCCGGTGCACACGATCGGCAACGGGCTGCCGGCGCGGGTGTATCCGCGCTCCCGGCAGGAGAACAAGGTCGTCGTCGCGGGCGGCCGGGTCGTCTGGATCAAGGGCTACGACCTGCTGATCAGCGCGTTCGCGAAGGTCGTGGAGAAGCATCCGGAGTGGAGCCTGCGGATCCACGGGGAGGGCCCGCGGCGCACCGAGCTGCGGCGCAAGGCCACCCGGCTCGGGCTCTACAACAACGTGCTGATGCTGGAGCCGACCGACGACATGGAGGGCGAGCTCGCCAAGGCGTCCATCCTCGCCCTGTCGTCGCGCGCGGAGTCGTTCGGCATGACGATCATCGAGGCGTTCGCGTGCGGACTGCCTGTGGTCGCCTTCGACTGCCCGCGCGGGCCCCGCGAGATCGTCACCGACGGGGTGGACGGGCTGCTCGTCCCGCCCGGGGACGCCGGCGCGCTCGCCGAGACGCTGATCCGGCTGATCGACGACGAGGAGCTCCGGCGCGCGATGTCGGCGAACGCCGTCGCGTCAGCGGAGCGCTTCGGCATCTCCGCGGTCGCCGCGAAGTGGGAGACGATGCTGGACGGGCTGCGCACCGCGCCCCGCCGCGACAGCGGGCGGCGCTAGACACCGGCCGGCTCCCGGGCCGCCGGCCGGTCGTCGTCGCGCGGCGCGGGCGACGGCCGCGGCGGGCGGGGCGGGGGCAGCAGCGCCAGCCCGAGCGCCACGCACGCGAACGGCACCGCGGGCAGGACGTACCGGTAGTCGAAGTCGGCGGTCGCGGCGGGGATCACCAGCAGCGCGAGGCTCGTCCCCCACGGCAGGAGCGCACCTGTCGCGAAGTGCCGGACGGGACGCAGCGGCCGCCACCGCCCCCGGTTCCGCACGTGCAGCGCGGCCCCGGCGAGGCCGCCGAGCAGCAGGACGCCGAGGATCGTGCCCGGCATGACGACATGGTCCTGGTAGGCGAGGACCTGCCCGGCCCACGGCCGGACGACCCTGGTCTCGCCGTCGTCGCCGTACTGCTCGGCGAGGAGCGCCTGGTCGTCGCTCCACGCCTCCCCCTGGGGGAAGTCGTACTGCAGCCAGGTCCACGGTGTCGGGTAGGGGCTGCGGTGCCACGTGAAGGACTTGAGCGTGTCCCGGACGATGATCTGCGCGTAGGCGGCGGGCTGCGCCTTGATCGCGGCCCACGCGAACTCGCCCGCGAGCCGGTTGCCCTCCTCGCCGTAGACCCAGCCCGGAATGTCGCGGAACGGGGAGTCGGGCGTCCACATCACGGAGAACGTCCGGGAGATCCGCGGATCGCTCTGCCGGGGGCACATGATCGCCAGCTCCGGCCGAGGCTTGATGATCTTGCAGTCGGCGAACGCGGCGGTGCGCCCGTAGAGAAAGACCTGGTCGGCCTTGGCGAACCTGTACTGGCCGTATTCGGCGTGGAACCAGAACAGGTAGCCGGCAATGGGGAGCGCGAACGTCACCGCGGCCGCGGCGCAGGCCTTCCACCCGGCCTTCCTGATCAGCATCGCGGCGAGGATCAGGCCGATCAGCGGCAGTCCCGCCGTCCTGGTGAGCGACGCGAAGGCGGCGAACATCCCGGCCAGGGCGCCGAGCCACCACGTCGTCCGGCGCCGCCAAAGCACCGCCGCCACCGCCGCGAGGAGCAGGAACTCGAACAGCGAGTCCGACATGAGCATGTGCTCAAGGGCGACCTGGTGCACGGGGATCAGCACCGGGACGGTCAGCAGCGCCGCGGCCAGGCCGGGCAGCCACTCGCGCCACCGTCCCCCTTCCCCGGGGGGCCACGCCGCCCGTCCGGCACGCCACACGAGGACGTACACCAGTACACCTGTGAGGATCCCGATGGCGTGCTGGACCGACACCATCGCGGTGAAGCTGCGCAAAGGTTTGATCAGCCACAGCAGCAGCGAGTATCCGCTGGGCCGCGTCTCGCCGGGCCGCAGCTCGATGGCGTCCTTCAGGTAGCTGGGTGAGTCGCCGAACCACAATGGCGCCGGGTAGCCCAGGATCGCGACGATCCTGATCCAGAGGGCCACCGCGAGAACCCCACCGAAAGGCAGATGAGTCAGGACGGATCGGGCACGCACTCGGTCCAGGGTACCCACAGTATTGATCGACATGTGAGCGTGCGATCACGGATCGGCGACATTGGCCAGGACCGGAACCGGACAGCCGATACCATCTACACCGCCCCGTGAAATGAAAGGAACCCCATGGCGAACTTCACGCTCGACGACGTTCGGCAACGGACGTACAAGGCGCGTGACGCCTGGTGGACCGTCCTGCTGGTCGACCCTCTCGCGGCCCGGCTGGTCAGGTTCACGGCCAACCGGACGCGCGTGACGCCGAACCAGCTCACCGTCGGGGCACTGATCCTCGGCCTCGGCGCGGGCGCCTGCTTCGCCGTCGCGTCCTGGCCGTGGCTGCTGGCCGGCGCGCTCCTGTACCACCTGTCGTTCACGCTCGACTGCATGGACGGCAAGATCGCCCGGCTGAAGGGCACCGGCTCGGTCTTCGGCGCCTGGCTGGACTACATCTTCGACCGCGTCCGCGTCCTCGCCTGCGCGATCGCCCTGATGGCCGGACAGTACGCGGCCACCGGCAACGTCGCCTACGTCTGGACGGCCCTCGGCGTCGTCTTCCTCGACATGCTCCGCTACATGGACGCGCTGGAGATCTACAAGGTCCGCTCCCAGATGCGGACGACGCTGAACGCGGCCCGCGAGGAGGCCCGCTCCCTCGAACTCGCCGCCCGCCGCGCCAACGGCGAGCTCGCCGACGCCGACGAGGACCTCCGCTCCGCCGAGGCGCTGACCGAGGACCCCGAGGCCGACCTGGAGAACCGCGTCGTCGCCGACGACCCGGCCACCGCGGCCCTCCAGGCGGGCTTCAACCAGCGCTTCCCCTGGTACGCCCGCATCCGCAACGTCCTGATGGCGGGCCGTATCCGCCCCCACCTGATCAGCGGCATCGAGTTCCAGATGGGCGTCTTCATCGTCGCCCCGATCGTCGCCGCCGCCGTCCCCGGCGCCATCATCCCCGTCGTGATCGTCAGCGGCGCCGGCCTGCTGGCCTTCGAGCTCTTCATCATCTACAAGTTCTGGCTCTCCAGCCGCGACTACAGCCGCAGCCTCGCCAAGCTCAACGCCAAGATCGAGAGCCACCGGGCCGAACTTCCGGCCGAGTACACCGAGGTGGCCGTGGGGACCAGCTCCGGCTGACCCCGGCGGCCGGGGCCGCCGGGGCGCGTCCCGCGTGGGTCGGTCTACTCGGTGAGGAGGTCCGTCCACTGATGGCAGACCTCGTCCAAGCCGTAGGCGGTCTTCACCTGGGTGCGGGCGATGTCGGTGTCCTCCTTCCAGCGGTCGAGCGCGACCGTTCTGGCGATGGAGGCGGCCATGGCGGAGGTGTCCTCGTGGATCCAGCGGCGGTCGTAGATGGTGTCGGCGCCGGGCCATGGCAGCAGGGCCGGGATCGCGCCGGACGCCATGCCCTCGGCGGGGGCCAGGTGGAAGCTCTCGTCGTCGCTCGTGGACAGGACGAAGCCGATGCGGCGTAGCCAGGACGCCACGTCGCGGCCGTAGGAGTCGAAGACGACACCGCCCGAGAGCAGGCGGGAGCGGCGGATGCGGCGGAACACCTGTTCGTAGTGGGCGCGCTCCTCGTCCTTCTGCCAGATCCACCAGTACTCCCAGGGGAGCTTGGACTTGACGAAGAGCGTGAAGCGCGGGTCGTCGCGGCGCAGCTCCTCGACCACGTCGAGGGCCAGGTCCAGGCGTTTGCGGGACGGGGCGATGCCGATCATCCCGAGATGGTGTTCGGCGCCCGCAAGCTTGGCCCGGTCCAGCTGGGCGTCGTCCACCCAGTTCGGGATCGTGACGACCTTCTCCGCGGGCCAGCCCGTGATCTCGCGGGTCAGCTCGTTGTAGTGCGGGCTGACGCAGACGACCCGGTCCACGGCCTCGATGTCCAGCTGCTTCGGCCAGCCCGCGTACAGCTCGAAACGGTGGAGGCGGACCACCAGGCGCTGGTCCGGGCGCTTGCGCTGGGCGAACCAGAGGGCGTTCGGTCCGCACCATTCGCAGATGACGACGTCCGCCCAATCGACGAGGTCCTGGCTGCGTTTCTCGTCGTGGGCCTTCAGCGCGGCCCAGTGGTCCACCCGGACCTCCATGTCGGGGCGGGAGCGCAGGTAGTCGAGCAGGCGGGTGAAGAACTTCAGGTCGTGGCCCGCGACGCCCACCCGGAGGCGGCGTTCCTTGACGGACAGGACCTTCTCGGAGGGTTCCGGGAAGGTCTGGGAGAGGTACCCGCGGAGGCGCTCGGCGGCGGCGTCCAGCGTGAATCCGGCGGCGGCCGAGCGGCAGCGGTCCACGGCGAGGGTGAAGACGTCCGGGTTCTTGCCGATGAGGGTCAGGCAGTCCAGGACGTCGTCCTCGGTGGCGGCGAACAGCGGGTAGTCGGCGCCGAGGAGCCGCTCGTGCATGGGTGTGCGGCTGAGGACGACCGGGACGCCGAGCGTCCCGCACTCCAGGACCTTCGTGGAGAGTTCGAGGCTCGTGTCCATGGACGGGTGGCGCCATGACAGGCCCACGTCGCTAGCGGCGGTGAGGCGCATCGCCTCGGCTCGCGGGTGGCCGCCGTGCCAGACGACGCCCTCGCCCGTCTCCAGCGCGGTCCGCATCCGCGTCGAGAACGAAGGGTCGGACGGGTCGTCGTGGATCTTGTCGCCGACCATGTGCAGTTCGGCGTCCACGCCGCGCATGGCGAGCAGGCGCGGGAGCGACGTCATCTCGTAGGTGTTCCAGCGCGGCGCGAACTTGCCCGTGTAGACGAGGCGCATCGGGCCGTCCGGCGGGCCGGGCGGGCGCGCCGACAGGCCGTCGGGGAGCACCACCACCGGCGGGAACAGGACGCTCTTCCCGGCCGTGGCCGGTACGGCGCTCTCCAGGAACCCGCGCAGTTCCTCGGTCTGGCAGAGCAGGACGCGGGAGGCGTCCGCGATCCGGCGCAGCTCGCCCTTGGCCGAGGCGGTGAACTCCGCAGCCGACTGCGGCACGTCGGTGAGGTACGTCCAGAGCCGTCCGGCCAGGGGGCCCATCGCGAGCTTGCCCACGAGGCGGCGGCCGCGGACGACGACGAGGTCGTGCGGGTTCTCCTCGTCGATCCGGGCGAGGATCGCGGCCGCGTGCCGCGGCGACATGGGGGCGTCGAACAGGCCCTCCGCGTGCGGGCTGCGGACGGTGACGCCGGGCAGGACCCGCAGCGGGTCCACGAGCCGGCCGGTCCGCACGGGAGCCTTGAGGACCAGGGTCACCTCGCAGCCGGCGCGGACCAGGGCCTGCACCATGCCCTGGGCCCAGATCGCCGATCCGTCGATCATGTTGAGGTCGACGTCGCCGTAGACGAGGGCACGTGGTCGCACGGTGGTTCCTTTCAACGGGCCGGCGTCAGGAGCTCGGTGAGCCGGGCGGGCGCGGTGGCGGTCGCGTCCCAGCTCAGGGACGCCAGGGTGGCGGGCGGCGCCTCGCCCCACAGGACCAGCGGGAGCGAGCGGGCGGCGGCGATCTGCCGGATCTCGTGCAGCGCGAGATCACGGTCGTACATGCCGGGAACGCCCAGATATGCCCATGGACCGCCGGGTTCGCCGGCGGCGGCGTCCACCACGACCATGTCCACGTCGGCGGAGTCGAGGACGATCCCGGCGTCGTGCGGGTACAGCGGGACGACCTTGGCGTGCCCGGCGAGCGAGGTCGCCGCGGCGGGGCCGAGCACGCCGGCGATGATCAGGCCGTCCCAGGGCCCGGCGACGAGCAGGCGGTTCTCCGGACGGTCGACGCGGTCCGGCTGGACGCCGCCGCCGGCGCCCGCCCCGGACGCCGACACCGGAGCGTTCCGCTTGCGCCAGAGCCGGTACAGCTCGCGGGGCAGCCGCTTGCCGCGCCTGGGGTTGCGCGCGGTGCCCGCGACCAGCCGCCCGAACTGGACGGCCGTGGAGGTCTCCAGCGCGGCGAGCCGCTTCTCCAGCTCGTCGAGGCGCGCCTCGCGCTCGCGCAGCGTGGACTTCAGCCGCCCGAGCTGCTGGTACGCCTTGGCGTTCCTGGCCTCTTCACTCACCCACGTACTCCATGATCACTTCGGCGATGCGGGGGCCGGCGTGGCCGTCCCAGAGCGGCGGCGTGCGGTCGCCCGCCTGCGCGCCCGACTCCAGGACCTTGCGCACCCCCGGTACGAGTTCCTCGAACGTGACGAGCCGGTTCGTCCCGTGCGTGATGGTGATCGGCCGTTCGGTGTTCGGACGGACGGTCAGGCACGGCACGCCGAGGATCGTCGTCTCCTCCTGGAGGCCCCCCGAGTCCGTGACGACCGCCGCCGCGCCCCGGACGGCCGCGATGAAGTCGATGTACCCCAGCGGATCCAGAATGTGCACGGCGGAGTGGTCGTCCAGGCCCGCGGCCAGCAGGTTCGCCCGGCCGCGCGGGTGCACGGGGATGACCAGGTCGGCGAGGTCGGCGACGCCGTGCAGGTGCCGGACGAGGGCCGCCGCCGTCTCCGGCGCGTCCACGTTCGCCGGACGGTGCATGGTCGCCAGGACGTACCGCTCCGGCAGCCCGTGCGCCTCCCGGACGGCCGCGGTGTCGAACTTCCCGAGGTTCGCCAGCAGCGTGTCGATCATCGGGTTGCCGACCAGGTGCGCCCGCTCCACCGGGACGCCCTCGGCGGCCAGGTGCCCGATCCCCTCCGGGCTCGTGACCAGGCACAGCGCGGACAGCTGGTCGGTGAGCCGGCGGTTCACCTCCTCGGGCATGGTCATGTCGAAGCTGCGCAGCCCGGCCTCCACATGGGCGACCGGGATGTGCAGCTTGGCCGCGACGAGGGCGGCGGCGATCGTCGAGTTCACGTCGCCGTACACGATGACGAGCGCCGGTGAACGGCCCGTGAACTCCTTCTCCAGCCCGATCATGAGCGCGGCGGTCTGCTCGGCGTGCCCGCCCGAGCCGACGCCGAGGTTGACGTCGGGCTCCGGCAGGCCCAGCTCGTCGAAGAAGATCTCCGACATCCGCGCGTCGTAGTGCTGGCCGGTGTGGATCACCGCCTGTTCCGCGCCGGCGGCGCGCAGCGCGGAGATCACCGGCGCGGCCTTGACGAAGTTCGGCCGCGCCCCGAGGACGTGCACGATGGGTGCCAACACAATTTCCCTTCTGTTCATCGGGGTTGCCTAACGTCCGGCCCCGTGGCCGACAAACCCGTGAAGAAATCCGTCTACCTGGCCGGACTCGCCTGGCGGCAACTTCTGGACGATCCCGGACGGGCGTCCAGGCTGGCCGTGCGGCTGGCCGCGCGGACCCCGTTCGGGGCCCGGCTGAGGCGTTCCCCGCTCGTCGTCCCGAGGCCCAGGGACGTCCAGCGCGAAACACGGGATCTGCGTCGCCTGCTGGCGCGGCCCACATCGCCTCCGCGCGCGGGCCGAGCCGTCCAGGGCACGACCGTTCTGCAGCTCGTGACGAACGCTTTGCCGCGAACGAACGCGGGCTATACCGTCCGGACGCACCGGATCGCCCTCGCCCAGCGCGAGATGGGGTTCGACACGCACATCGTCACGCGCCTCGGGTACCCGCTCAGCCAGGGCATAGGCGACGCGCGGACCCGTGTGGACGTCGACGGCGTACCGTACCACCGGCTGCTGCCCTGGCTCCCCCAGGCCGATCCACTGCACGCGATCGCGAAGAGCGCCGATCTGGCCGGACGGCTGGTCGAGGAGCTGAGGCCGTCCGTCCTGCACGCGGTCAGCAACCACCTCAACGCGGCCGTGGCGGTGGAGCTGGGACGGCGCCACGGGTTGCCGGTCGTCTACGAGGTGCGCGGCTTCCTGGAGGACTCCTGGCTCTCCCGCGACCCCGCGCACAGCGAGACCGACGACTTCTACCGGCTGACCCGGGAGCTGGAGACCCGCCGCATGGCCGAGGCGGACGCCGTCGTCACGCTCGGCGAGGCGATGCGGGCGGAGATCGCGTCCCGGGGCATCCCGGAGGAGAAGATCTTCACGGTGCCGAACGGGGTGGACGAGGCGTTCCTGGAGCCGCTCCCGGACGCCTCCGGGCTGCGCGAAGGGCTGGGCATCGAGGCCGCGGCCACCGTCGTCGGGCTCACGTCGTCCTTCTACGGCTACGAGGGCATCGACACGCTCATCGACGCAGCCGCCCTGCTGCGCGACCGCGGGACGCCCGTCACGCTGCTGCTGGTCGGCGACGGCCCGGACCGCGGCGCGCTCGAACGGCGCGCGGCCGGGCACGGCGTTCATGCCGTGTTCACCGGCCGGGTGCCGATGAAGTCCGTTCGCCGCTATCACGCTCTCCTCGATGTGTTCGCGGTACCGCGCCGGGCGGACCGGGTCTGCCAGTTGGTGACGCCCCTGAAACCGATCGAGGCGATGGCGGGGGGAATCCCCGTTATAGCCAGTGATGTCAAGGCTCTTCGCGAAATCGTGGAACCGGGCGTGACCGGCGCGTTAACAGTTCCGGAAGACCCGGAAGCATGGGCGAATTGCCTGGAAGACGTGGCTTACAGTCCCGAAAGGAGACAGAAAATCGGGCGATCGGCTCGCGAATGGGTCGCGGCGGAACGCACCTGGCGCGCCGTGACGGCCGGATACCGGGCCGCCTATCGCCGCTCAATGCAGCAGAGCACATAGATCGAAGGGAGCCGGCCGCGTGGATCTTGTGGTCATCGGACTCGGCTACGTGGGACTTCCGCTCGTGCGCGAGGCGAGCCAGGCCGGCCTGCGGGTCGGCGGGCTCGACCGGGACGCGCGCGTCGTCGCAGGACTCAAGGCCGGGCTGTCGCACATCGACGACGTGTCACCGGACGAGGTCGAGCGCATGCTGGAGGCCGGGTTCACTCCGAGCCTGCACGAGGACGTCCTGGACGGCGCCCGCACCGTGGTCATCTGCGTGCCGACGCCGCTGTCGCCGGAAGGCGGCCCGGACCTGACCGCGGTGCGCGGCGCGGCCGAGACGGTCGCCCGGCACCTGGAGCCCGGCACGCTGGTGGTGCTGGAGTCGACGACCTATCCGGGCACGACCGAGGAGGTCGTCCGGCCGATCCTGGAGACGTCCGGCCTGGTCGCCGGGGAGGAGTTCCACCTGGCGTTCTCGCCGGAGCGGATCGACCCCGGCAACCCGGTGTACGGCGTCCGCAACACCCCGAAGATCGTCGGCGGGCTGAGCCCGGCGTGCGCGTCGGCGGCGGCGGCGTTCTACGGCAAGTTCGTCGAACGGGTCGTGGAGGCCAAGGGGACGCGCGAGGCCGAGATGGCCAAGCTGCTGGAGAACACCTACCGGCACGTCAACATCGCGCTGGTCAACGAGATGGCGGTGTTCTGCAACGAGCTGGGCATCGACCTGTGGGACGCCATCGACTGCGCGGCGACCAAGCCGTTCGGTTTCCAGGCGTTCCGGCCGGGGCCGGGGGTCGGCGGGCACTGCATCCCGATCGACCCGAACTACCTGTCGTACAAGGTCCGCTCGCTGGGCTACCCGTTCCGGTTCGTGGAGCTGGCCCAGGAGATCAACGACCGTATGCCCCGGTATGTGGCGGAACGGGCGCAGCAGCTGCTCAACCGGGAGGGACGCGCGCTGAAGGGCGCCAAGGTCCTGCTCCTCGGCGTCACCTACAAGGCCGACATCGCCGACCAGCGCGAATCGCCGGCCCGTCCGGTGGCCCGGCGGCTGGCCCGCCTCGGCGCCGACCTGTCGTTCCACGACCCGTTCGTCACGTCGTGGGACGTCGACGGCACGCCGGTCCCGCCCGCCGGCGGCGATCTGGCCGCCGCGCTGGAGGCGTCCGACCTGGCGATCGTGCTGGCCGGCCACGCCGCCTACGACGCGGCGACGCTGACCCGGCACGCGCGGCTGCTCTTCGACACCCGCGGCCGCACACGGAACGCGCAACTGGACACCGTCGAGCTTCTCTAGCAGACCGCCACGAGTCGCCCGGCAGCGTCCATGCCATGGCCAACGGGAATTCATCGGCAATTTCCATCGGCGTCCGAGACTCGGCGGTAAAGACGATTCGGCACGTTGCGGAGTGAGGATAATGCGGGTCTGTGTTTGCACGGTCGTGCATCATCCCGAGGATGCGCGCATTCTGCACCGGCAGATACGCGCACTGCTCGACGCCGGTCATGAAGTCACATATATTGCCCCGTTTCGGGCATGCAATGCGACCCCGTGGCGGCAGATCAGCCCGGTGGACGTCCCGCGCGCCACGGGGCGGCGGCGGTTCCGGGCCCTGCGCGCCGCCCACCGCGCGCTCGCCGAGCACGCTGCCTACGCCGACGTGATCCTCCTGCACGACCCGGAACTGCTGGTGTCCCTCCCCCGCGAGGTCCGGCAGCGGACGGTCGTCTGGGACGTCCACGAGGACACCGCCGCCGCTCTGTCCGCCAAGGGCTGGCTGCCCGGCCCCGCCCGGCCCGTGCTGCGCCCGGCCGTGCACCGGCTGGAGCGGCGGACCGAGCGGCGGCACCGGCTGCTGCTCGCCGAGGACGGCTACCGGTCCCGGTTCCGCGCGGACCACCCGGTCGTGCCGAACACCACCTACGTGTCCGACCTGCCGCCCGGCCCGCCGGACGGCCGCCGCGCCGTCTACGTCGGGCAGCTGTCGCGGGCCCGCGGCGCCCTCGACATGATCGAGATGGCCCGGACGCTGACCGCCGCGGGCGTGCTGGTGGAGCTGATCGGCGCGGCCGACCCCGACGTCAGGGCCGAGCTGCGGGCGGCACAGCGCGAGGGCGTCGTGCGCTGGTACGGGTTCGTCCCGAACGACCGGGCGCTGCGCATCGCCGAGGGCGCGATGGCCGGGCTGGCGCTGCTGCACGACGAGCCGAACTACCGGCACTCGATGCCGACGAAGGTCGTCGAGTACATGGCCCGCGGCGTCCCGGTGATCAGCACGCCGAACCCGCCGGCCGTGGACATCGTCGAACCCGCCGGATGCGGGCTGATCGTCCCGTTCGGCGCCCCGGAGGCCGCCGCCAAGGCCGTCCTGCGGCTGCGGGACGACCCGGAGCTCCGCGTCGACCTCGGCAAACGCGGCTACGAGACCGCCCGCGCGCGATTCCACTGGCCCGTCCACGCCGAACGCTTCGTCGCCCAGCTGGAGGCGTGGGCGGGCCGCTCCGCCACCAGCGCCCCGGAGCCGGAGGCCGAGCCCGTACCCGAGTTCTGAGCGTTCAGGACGGGTGGCGCAGGCGGAAGGCGACCGACCGGGCGAGGCGGGCGGCGGCGCCCGGCGGGCGGTTCGCCTCGACCACCACGACGCACCGGCCCACCCGCAGCGCGATCATCCCGGCCGTCGGGCCGATCTCGTACGCCTCGTCCGCGCCGATGTCGTGCCGCCGCCGGGCCTGCGCCTGGGTGGCCTGCAGCGCGTCCAGCATCCGGGAGGCCGCCTGGTCGGTCTCGGCCACCCACCGCACGCTCACCGTGAGGCCGCGCACCGTCATGTCCGGCTCGCCGCCCTTGGCCGGCTTCTCCGGTAGCTCCGGGCTCGCCGATGGATCGGCCGCGGCGGAACCCGCCGCGCTCGGCTCCGGCCCGGGCGCCTTCCGGTCGCCGCGCTCCCGCCGCGCCTTCCCGCCGCGCGGCTCGTAGGTGCAGGACACCGGGCGGGGAAGCCGCACGCTCCCGGCGGACGCGCCGCGCGGCTCGGTGACGTAGTCCGGCATGCGCGCCGCCGTCAGGTCCGGCTTCTTGAGCAGGGTGCAGGCGTCCGGCCAGTCGGCCTCCGGCACGCCGCCGAGCTCCGCCGGGCCGGTGCCGGTGGGCCCGCCGCGCAGCGCGACCAGCCGCGCCGCGCCGTCCGGGCGGGGCGCGGCCTGCGGGACGGCCACGTACAGCAGGCCGCCCGCCGCCGCCAGCCACGGCCGGACGCCCGGCAGATCAGGGTCCATCGAGAACGGCGCGGGCGCGGTCGCGACTCGCCCGTCGCCGGGTTCGACGATGTCGACGCCCGCGGGCAGCAGCCGCTCGGACAGCCGGGGACGCAGCGCGAACACCTGCCCGCCGGCCTGCGCGAGCGCCGTGTACGCGGGCACGTCGCGGCGCCACTCGACCCGCCCGGACGGCACGTCCACCGCCTCCATGCGGGCGTCGTCCGGCCCGGACCCGTCCGGGTGGTAGACGACCACGAGCCGGCCGGACGTCAGCACGCCCGGGCACATCAGGTCGCCGCACGCCCCGTCGCCGTCCCAGACCCCGAACTGGCGGCCGCCGTCGTCGAACGCGCGCAGGGCCGTCCCGTCGGAGACGAGCGTCACCCCGTCCAGCATCGACACCTCCGGGGACTCCTTCGACCCGAGCCGCCGGCTCCAGCGGACGGCGCCCTTCGCGGGATCGACGGCCAGCAGCAGGCTGCGGTGCCCCTTCTCGCTGCCGGGTCCCGCGCAGTGCAGGCCCAGCGCGGCGAGCGTCTCCCGGCCGTCGGACGGATGCGCGCCGCCCTCGAACAGCCGGCAGCCGCGCGGCAGCGCCAGCCGCCACACCCGGTTGCCCGTCACGGCCGAGACGCCGAACAGCGTCCGGCGCTCCTCGTCGGTGGTGAGCAGGACGTCCGACCCCGCGGGCCAGCGGAGCGTCGTCCGGGAGACCGCGGCGGGACGCTCGCCCGCGCGCCGCCACAGCAGCCCGCCGGACAGCGCGTCGAACGCGACGAGCACCCGGTCCCCGCGGTCGCCGTCCCGCTCGAAGTAGGCGACCAGCCGGGACCCGGTGGAGGTCCAGCCGAGCAGCGTCCAGCCGGAGCGGCGGTAGCTCCAGCGGCCGTCGCCGGTCCGCGCGTCCCGCACCTCGATCCCGCGCCCGGACACCGTCGCGACCTGCCCCTGGGCGACCTGGTAGGCGACGCCGTCATAGCCGGCGACGGACCCGTGGTGCGTGCGCGTCGTGTGCTCCCAGCTCACCGTGAGCGGGCCCGGAGGCGGCCCCACCTCGCTCTGCGGCGCGACGGGCTCTCCGGTCACGGTGTGGCGGACCTGCCACCATTCGGCGCGCAGGACGTACTTGTCGACGAGCACGACGCAGAGCGCCACGGCGACCACACCGGACACCAGGCCGAGCGCGACGCGGACCTTCCCCACGGACTCCGGACGGCGCTGCCGGCTCCCGACCACGACCGCGCCGCCTCCCCTCCGAATACTGTGCTCTCCAAGGACGACACCCCACCATGCCCTGTGCGGGGCGTCCGCCGCGACACGGCCGCGAAGAACGGAGTGACCATGGAGGTCTTCACCCGCTGGCGCACATGGGAAACGGCCCGCTCCGACATCGCCTCGTCCGGCGCGCACATCGACCTGGACGGCCTGGCCCCGGCCGTCGCCGCCGCCGAGCGATGGCACGGCGACCAGCGCCGCCCGACCGGCGCCCCCTATGTCGAGCATCTGCTCGAGGCGCTCGAAGTGCTGGTGCGCGGGGCGGAGGTGACAGCACCCGCCGTCCTGTCCGCCGCGGTCCTGCACGACGTCGTCGAGGACACGCCGGCCACCTTGGCGGACGTGGAGGCGGAGTTCGGGCCGGAGGTCACGGAGCTTGTCGACTGGGTCACCAAGCCGCCCACCGCCGGGGCCGGCCGCCAGGCCAAGCGCGCCGGGAAGGCCGCCTATCTCCGCCGCCTGCGCGACGCCCCCCGTGAGGCGGTCCTGGTCAAGCTCGCCGACCGTGTGAGCAACGTCCAGACCCTCGACCGGATGCCCCCGGACTTCCAGCGCCGCTACTACGCCGAAACGATCACCTACATCGTCCCCCTGGCCGAGCGCGAACCGTGGTTCCGCACGTGGTACGCCTCCTGGAGCACCCATTTCGCCCACCTCCAGTGACCACACGGTCATTAAGTGGGAGGATCAGGTCATGGAGCGAGAGTGGGTCGTCGAGGAGAGCGTGGTCGTCGCGGCGGGCGCGCGGGACGTCTACGCGGCGGTCGCGGACCTGCGGCGGATGGGCGAGTGGAGCCCGGAGGTGTTCGCGACGTGGGTGCGCGGGCGGGCGATCGCGTCGGGGACGAAGTTCGTCGGGTTCAACCGGATCGGGTGGCGCGTGTGGTTCACCACGTGCCAGGTGACGTCGGCCGTACCGGGGCGGGCGTTCGCGTTCCGCGTTTCGAGCTTCGGGATTCCCGTGGCGCTGTGGGGATACCGCATCGAGGACGTCGCCGAGGACCCGGCCGAGCCCCGGACCCGGCTCACCGAGTATTGGGAGGACCTGCGCCGCGACAACCGCGGCGCCGCGTTCGTCTCGCTGCTCGGCAAGGTCTTCACCGGCGTCCCGGCGGAAGGCCGGGCCGAGGTCAACCGCAAGGGCATGCGCGCCACCCTCGATCGGATCCGGACGGCCGCCGAGCGCGGTTAGCGACACGGCCCCGCCCGCGGGCCGGGCACGGCGCGGTCTTGGCAGCAAAACAAGAACCTGTTCTACTAAGCGTGTGACGAGCACCGTGCAAGCGCATGCGATCCAGGGGCAGCGGGTCACCCTTCCGGTACGGATCCGCGACGCCGCCGTGGGATCGGCGATGTTCGCCGTGCCCGCGGGCGCCGCCCAGGCCGTCATCGCCTACTCCGGGCTGGAGGTCGCCGAGCCTCTGCCCGGCAAGGCCGTCTGCTCACTGGCGTTCGTCCGGTACGCCGACGGCGACCTCGGGCCCTATCACGAGTTCGCCGTGGCGTTCCTGGTGCGCCCGCCCGGCGAGGCGCCGTCCCCGGGCGTGCTCGGGCGGCTGCGCGGAGTCGGGGCGTTCATCCACTGGCTGCCGGTCAACCAGGAGTTCACGCTGGAGGCCGGCCGGACGATCTGGGGCTTCCCCAAGGAGATCGCCGACATCCCCATGGACCTCGCCGGACGCGTCAAGCGGTGCGCGGTGCGGTTCGGCGGCCGGACGGCGATCGAGGTGGCGGTCAGGCCGGGCGTGCCGATGCCGGGCGGCGCGGCGGCACCGAGCGTCGACGCCTACTCCTGCCTGGACGGCGTGACGCGCCGGACGCCGTGGACGCTCACGCCGTCGGAGGTGCGGACCCGCCCGGGCGGGGCGAAGGTCGTCCTCGGCGATCACCCGGTGGCGGAGGAACTGCGCGGGCTGGGGCTCGACCGCGCGCGAGCGCTGACCACCAGCACGGTCGGGCATCTGCGGATGGTCTTCCAGGGCGCCGAGGAGGTGCGCACGTGAGGCGGACGGCTCTGGTCACCGGTGCGGCGCGCGGCCTGGGCGCGCCGGCGGCGAGGCGTCTCGCGGCGGCGGCCTGGGACGTCGTCGCGGTGGACGTGGACGAGGTCGGCCTGGCCAAGACGGCCCTGCGCTCCCCGAACATGCACGTGCGGGTGTGCGACGTCACCGATCCCGACGCCGTGCTGGAGGTGCTGGCGATGTCAGGCCCGGTGCACCGTGTCGTCCACGCCGCGGCGGCCTCGTCGGACGCGCCCGTGCTGACGCTCCCGCCCAGCGAGATAGAACACGTTCTCCGAACCAACGTCCTCGGCATGGTCCACGTCGTACGGGCGACGCTGCCGGGGATGCTGGAGCGCGGCGCCGGCGAAGTGTTCCTCTGCCCGGACGCCCCGGGCCCCCCGGCGAGCGCCGCCGCGGCTGCCGTGGCGGCGTACACCGACGCGCTCTGGGCCGAGCACGGCGGGCGGGGCGTGACGCTGCGCTGCGTCCACGCGGGCGCCGGCGCATCGCACCGGCTCGTCCTCGACGCGATGGACCGCTCGCTCGCCCGCCCCGCCGCGGACGTCCACGTGCGCGTCCGGCCGACCCGCCGGCCGCCTGCCCTGATCTCCGCCGCGCGCTGAACGCCCGCGGGACGGCATAAGCTGTCTCTTTCGCCCCTTCGGGGTGCCGGGGGACGTCCCCGGCGCGTCAACGTGCGAGGAGCAGCCTGCATGTCGTCCCAGGTCAACGGTCGTCCGACCGGTCCCGGCGGCACGGTGAAGGATCAGGAGATCGCCGCCGAGCAGCGCTATGTCGACGTCGCCTACGCGCGCCTGGAGGAGATGCGCGAGGCCGCCCAGGCCATGATCCGCGAGGGCTACCGCCAGTCGCTCGCCGGCACCAAGAGCTCGCTCGTCGACCGGGACGCGATGGTCCACCAGGCGGCCCTTCGCGCCCAGGCCCTGGACATCGCCGACGACGGTCTCGTCTTCGGCCGCCTCGACCTGGCCTCCCGCGAGATCCGCTACATCGGCCGCATCGGCGTCCGGACCAGCGAGCACGACTCCCTGGTGATCGACTGGCGGGCGCCCGCCGCCGAGGACTTCTACCGCGCCACCCCCGAGGACCCGCGCGGCGTCGTCCGCCGGCGCGTCCTGCACTCGCGCGGGCACGCGGTCGTCGACCTGGAGGACGACCTGCTCGACCCGGAGGCGTCCGACGGGATGACGGTCGTCGGCGACGGCGCGTTCCTCGCCTCGCTCGCCCGCACCCGCGAGGGCGCGATGCGCGACATCGTCGCGACGATCCAGCGCGAGCAGGACGAGGTGATCCGCGCGCCCGCCGACGGGACGGTCCTCGTGCGCGGCGCCCCCGGCACCGGCAAGACGGCCGTCGCCCTGCACCGCGTCGCCTACCTGCTGTTCCGGCACCGCCGCCGGTTCGGCTCGCGCGGGGTGCTGGTGATCGGCCCGAACCGCCGCTTCACCGCCTACATCGAACGGGTGCTGCCGTCCCTCGGCGAGGGCTCGGCGACGCTGCGCTCCCTCGGCGACCTCGTGGACGGCGCCACGGCGACCGTCCACGACCCGCCGCGCCTCGCCCGCGTCAAGGGCGCGGACGCGATGGTGACGGTCCTCCGGCGCGCCGTGGCCGACCACGCGCCCGGCGCCCCGGGCGAGCTCCGCGTCGTGTTCAAGGGCGTCGTCGTCACGCTCGACCGCAACCGTCTCGACCGGATCAGGAACGATGTGCACCGGCGCAGCCGCGGCAGCGTGAACGCGGCCCGCGGCAGGGCCGCCGAGATGCTCCTGGACGCCCTCTGGGGCCGTTTCAACGACGTCGGCGGGCCGGAGGCGGCCGAGGCCGAGGAGGGCGCCGAGGCGGGGCTGTGGAACGCGATCCTGGCCGCCGACGGCCTCGCGTCCCTCGACGAGGAGCCGACGCGCGGGAGCCAGGGCGGCAACGGCGACCCCAAGCGCGCCCAGTTCGACGCGCGGGTCCGCGAGCAGCGCGCGTTCACCGACTTCCTCGTCGCCTGGTGGCCGATCCGCCGGCCGCTGGACCTGCTGCGCTCGCTCGGCGACCCGGCCCGGCTGCGCCGTGCCGCCGGCCGCGACGTCGACCGCGCCGACATCGAGCCGCTCGCCGCGTCCTGGGCCGGCGAGGACGCGCCGCTCAGCTACCAGGACGTCGCGCTGCTCGACGAGATCGACGCGCTGCTCGGCTCGCCGCCCCGTCCGTCCCGCCGCCGCAAGGCACCGTCCGAGGACGACCCGTTCGTGGTCGACGGCGTCAACATCCTCACCGGCGAGGAGGTCGTGGACGACACCTGGGAGCCGGACATGCAGGAGCTGACCACGTCCATCGAACGGCTGGAGCGGTCCCGCCGCGTCGACGACGGCGTGGTCGAGGAACGCCCCGAGTACGCCCACATCGTCGTGGACGAGGCGCAGGACCTCTCCCCCATGCAGTGGCGGATGCTCGGCCGCCGCGGCCGCCAGGCCAGCTGGACGATCGTCGAGGACCCGGCCCAGAGCGCCTGGGAGGACCTGGACGCCGCCCGCCGGGCGATGGAGACCGCGCTCGGCGGCGAGCGGCCCTCCTCCCGGGGCCGCCGCCGCGCCCGCAAGGCGACGCCGCGCGCCCGGCATGAGTACGAGCTCACCACGAACTACCGCAACTCCACCGAGATCGCCGCCGTGTCGGCGCGCGTCCTCGCCCGCGCGCTCCCGGACGCCACCCCGGCCCGCGCCGTCCGCACATCCGGCATCGACCCGGTCGTCCGCGTCGTCGCGGAACGCGACCTCGGCTCGGCCGCCCGGGAGGCGGCCGAAGAACTGCTCGGCCAGGTCGAGGGCACGATCGGCGTCATCGTCCCGCTCCCGCTGGCCGACTCGGCCGCCCCGGCGCCGTCCGGCGCCCAGCCTTCCCTCTTCGACGCCCTGCCGGGCCCGGCAGCCCCACCCGGTCAGGGGGGCGCGTGGGCGGAGGAGGACCTTGAGCGGCTGGCGGACGGGCTGCCGGAGCGGGTCCAGGTGCTGGACGTGCTGGAGGCCAAGGGGCTGGAGTTCGACGCGGCGGTGATCGTGGCGCCGGAGACCGTCGCCGCCCAGTCGCCGCGCGGGCTGCGCGTCCTGTACGTGGCGGTCTCGCGCGCGACGCAGCGGCTGACCGTTCTCACCGCCGACCCCGAATGGAAGAGCACGCTGCTCGACGACTGACGGCGGCAGGCGTCCGCGCGCCGGGGTTAGGCTGACGCCGACCCATTCGGACGGGTGGACGGAGATCGATGAGCGGCCGCAATCCCGCACCGAGGCGCAGCTACGGAGGCCGCTCGGCCGAGGAGCGCCGCGCCGAGCGGCGGGAACGCCTGCTCGCCGCCGGGCTCGAACTGTTCGGGACCCGCGGCTACGCGGCGACGTCCATCGAGCGGCTGTGCGCGACGGCGAGCGTGTCGACCCGCAACTTCTACGAGGAGTTCTCCGGCCGCGAGGAGCTGCTCACCACGCTGCACCGCGGCATCAACGAACGCGCCGCCGAGGCCGTGTCCGCCGCCTACGCCGACGCGGCCGGCGCCGACCTCGCGACCCGGGTGCGGAGTGCCGTCCGCGCGTTCGTCACCGTCACCGCGAGCGACCCGCGCCGCGCCCGCATCGCGTTCGTCGAGGTCATCGGCGTCAGCGCCGGCCTGGAGCAGCACCGCTTCGGCTGGCGGGGCCGCTGGGAGGACACGATGCTCGCGATGGCCCGGGAGGCGGTCGACCGCGGCGAGGCCGTCGACCGCGACTACCGCCTCACGATGATCGCCATCATCGGCGCGGTGAACAACCTCGTCCACCACTGGTCCGCCCGCGACCAGGACGTCCCCCTGGACGACATCACCGCCGAACTCACCCACCTGATAATCGCGGCTTTCACACACCCCTAGAGCTCGGCCGCCGGGCACGGGCAGGCGTGAGGATCGACCGGCTCGCAACGGGGGTTCCAGGGGGGCGCCCCCCTGGGCTACACGATCGGGGGGCGGCCGGTGCGGGTCATGCGCCAGGCGGTGCGGTAGGAGATGGGGCGGCGGGGGCCCGCGGGCTTGCGCCAGCCTTCCAGGAAGCCCTTGAACCACGGTTTGAGGGCGCTCGGCTTGCGCTCGCGGAGGACGGTCATGCCGATCCACACCGCGAGGTAGGTGAGGGCCAGCGGCCACGGGAGGTTGCGCCGGGCCAGCCAGACGCGGTTGCGGGCGTTGTACCGGTAGAACATGTCGTGCCGCGTCGGCAGCACGGCCGGGTGGAACATCACCGCGGCCGCGTCGTAGACGATGCGGTACCCGGCGTTGAGGATCTGCCAGGCGAGGTCGGTCTCCTCGTGGGCGTAGAAGAAGTCCTCGGGGAGGCCGCCGCCGGCGTCGAACGCGGCGCGGCGGATCGCGCAGGCGCCGCCGAGGAAGGTGGTGACGGCGGACGAGCGTTCCGGGTCGCCGGCGCGCAGCCGGGGGACGTGCCGGCGTTCGCCGCGCCCGCCCTCGGGGTCGCGGACGCGGAACGAGACGACGCCGAGGTCGGGTTCGGCGGAGAACCGGTCGCGCAGGTAGGTGCCGAGGCGGGTGGAGCGGTACCAGCCGTCGTCGTCCAGGAAGAGGATCACGTCGCCGCAGGACGCCTCCACGCCCCGGTTGCGCCCGCCCGGGATGCCGAGGTTCTTCGGGAGGCTGAGGGTCTTGACGCGCTCGTCGTCGAACGGCGCCGCGCCCGCGCGGTCGCCGACGGGGTCGACGCCGTTGCCGACCAGCACGACCTCGACGTCCACGTGCTCCTGCTCCAGGGCGCTGCGGACGGCGTGGGCCAGCTCCTCGGGCCGGTTCCCCATCGTGAGGACGACCACGGACAGTTTCACTTCAGCCTCCGGGAGGCCAGGATGCTGACCAGGTGCAGCAGGGTCTGCACGACGGCGACGGCGGCCACCGCGACCATCAGGACGCGCACCGCGACCGGGTCGTCCGTCCCGGTGAGCGTGTCGATCACGGCGGCGGCGAGGATCAGCAGCGACAGCTCGACCGCGCCGATGATCCGGTGGAAGCGCAGCATGGACGCCGCCTGCCGGGCCAGCGCGATGCCGGTGGAGCGGGGCCGCAGCGCGCGGTCGCCGCCGGACGGGTCGGCGGGCAGCCCCGACTTGGCGCGGGCGACGACCACGTTGTCGGTCTCCGCCTTGATCAGCGCGGCGCCGAGGGCGGCGACGAGGCCGAGCTCGGCCCAGCCGCCGTTCGCCCAGCCGCCCTGCGCCATGAACCCGAGCCCGATCAGCAGCGACACCTCGGACAGGTAGTGCCCGATCCGGTCGAGGAACACCCCGGCGACCGACGTCTGCCGCAGGTAGCGGGCGACCTCGCCGTCCACGCAGTCGAGCAGCAGGTAGACCTGGATGAGGAAGGCGCCGCCGAGCGCCGTCCACAGCGGGTTCACCGGCAGCGACACCGCGACGCCGGCGGCGACGCCGCTCGCCATCATCAGGTACGTGAGCTGGTTGGGGCTGAACCCGAGGCGCAGCGCGATCCATGCGAAGTACGGGGACAGGTCGCGCATGTAGAGGCGGCCGGCCCAGTGCTCCTCGTTGCGCCGGTCCTTCAGGCCGGGCGGCTGGCCGTACCGGCGGATGTCGGCGACGCCGGCGCCCTTGCGGTGCGGCCGGTGGTCGTCGCCGGGGGTGCCGGGGGGCTCCGGGGAGTGCTCGTGCCCGGGGAGCTCAGCCTCCATGGGCCTGGACATACTCTTCCACCGCCTTGCGGGTCTCGCCCTCGTCGAGGCTGAGGTATTCCAAGATCGTATAGCGGCCCGGCCGGGTGTGCGGGGCGTATCGCACGGCCTCCGCGAACTGCTCGACCGTCAGCCCGATGTCGCCGGGGAAGCGGGGCAGGCCGTGCCGGCCGAGGCAGGCGAGGATCTCCTCCAGCCGGTCCGCGCCGGCGCCGAGCCGGGTGGCGCGCAGGTGGTAGCAGAACGCGGCGCCGATGCCGGCCAGCTCGCCGTGGTTGGCGGTGTCCGGGAAGAGGTGGTCGATGGCGTGCAGGATCTCGTGGTCGCCGCCGCTCGCCGGCCGGGAGTCGCCCGCGAACGACATCGCCATCCCGGACAGCACGAGGCCCTCCGCGAGGACGGTCAGGAACCGGTCCGAGTCGATGGAGCCGGGCTGGTGCAGCAGCGCCTCGGCGGCGGTGCGGGCCACGGTGAGCGCCATCCGGTCGACCCGCTCGCCGACCTCCTCGGCCGCGAGCAGCCAGTCCTCCACGGCGGAGAAGTTGCTCACCACGTCGCCGATCCCGGCGCGGACGAGCCGGTCGGGCGCGGCGCGCACGTAGTCGAGGTCGACGACCATCGCCAGCGGCATGACGACGCCGAACGAGCCCTTGCCCTTGTCGTGGACGAGGGAGGCGACCGGCGAGCAGATCCCGTCGTGGGACAGGTTGGTGGCGACCGACACCATCGGGATGCCCGACAGGGTCGCCGCGTACTTGGTGGCGTCGATCGTCCGGCCGCCGCCGATGCCGACGACGGCCTCGTAGGATCCGGCGCGCAGGCTGGAGCCGAGGCTGACGGCCGCGTCCACGGTGCCGCCGGCGACCTGGAACACCTCGCAGGCCGCCAGCGACGGCCGGACGTGCTCGGCGATCTGGTCGCCCTGGCCGGGGCCGACCGCGATCGCGACGCGTCCCTCGGTGGCGATCCGCTTGTCGGCGAGCAGTTCGCCGAGGCCGGCGACGGCGCCGCGCCGCACGTCGATGGAGAGCGGCGCGTTCAGCATCCGCGTCAGCAGGGGCATGGGGCTCCTCGCGTCGTGCCGTGCGTGCGGTCAGTAGCCCTTGGCGATCCGGCGGGCCTTCTCCAGGTCGTCGTGGTTGTCGACCTCGACCCAGTCGACGTCGCCGATCGGCGCGACCCCGATGCGGCCGCCCCGGTTCACGAGCTCCTGGTAGCCGTCCTCGTAGTAGAGGTCGGGGTCGCCCTCCCACGTGGCCTTCAGGGCGTCGGCGAGCGGCTCGGCGGCGGCCGGCTCGATCAGGGTGGCGCCGATGTACTCGCCGCCGGCCGTGGCGGGATCCATCAGCTTGGTGATGGTCTTCAGGTGCCCCTCGCCGTCGAGGATGACCTTCATCTCCTCGTCGGCCAGAGTTTTCACGTCGTCCACCGCGAGGAGGATGTCCGGCCCGCGGTTCGCCAATAGTGTCTTCTCGACGCTCACCGGATGGACCGTGTCGCCGTTGACCATGAGGACGCCCTTGGAGAAGTGCTCCCGAGCCAGCCACATGGAGTAGGCGTTGTTCCACTCCTCGGCCTTGTCGTTGTGAACCAGCGTGATCTTCACGCCGTACCGCTCCTCAAGGGCGGCCTTGCGCTCCTCGACGGCGCCCGCGCAGTAGCCGACGACGATGACGACGTCGGTCAGCCCGACTTCGGCGAGGTTGCGGAGGGCGATGTCGAGGATGGTGGTCTCACCGTCCACGGGGACCAGGGCCTTGGGGAGGGTGTCGGTGTACGGCCGAAGCCTCCGGCCCGCACCCGCCGCCAGCACCATGCCGATCATGCTCTCTCCTCCAAGTCGACCATAACGCCGCTGCCGCGACCTTTCCGCGCCCACGTGGCGGCGCTTTCGCCGCCGGACAACACGCCAAGGTAGGCGGCCAGCGCCGGGTACGCGAACGGGAGGGCCCCGGACAGGCCCGCGAGGGCCGTGAACAGCATGCGGCCCTCCCAGCCGAGCCCGGCGAGGCGGACCCACGCCCGCGGCCGATGCCCCTGGCGGGTGCGGTAGGCGGTGTCGTAGTGGTGGAGCGCGAGGACCGTGATCAGCACGTAGACGAGCGGCGCCGACACTCCCTGCGCGTCCCCCAACACGGCGAGGTAACCATACTCGATCCCGCGCAGTATGGGCGGGACGAGCCAGTCCAGCCGCCCGGAGTGCGGGTGCCGGGACGAGGGCCCGGCCAGCAGCAGGACGACGAGCGGGACGCAGAGCAGCGCGGGCGCCGGCCCTCCGGGCGGCCGGGCGCCCGGTCCGGCGGCCAGCAGGACGCCCGTGGCCGCCGCCGCGAGGACGGTGGCGGGCAGCGGCGGGAGCCGCCCCGCCGCCATCCCGCCGAGCACGCGGGACACCGGGCCGTCGTCGCGGTGCAGCCGTACGGTGGTCACGGTGAGATCGACCTCGTCACCCGTCCGGCCAGGGCGCAGGCGGTGGCGGCCGACCCCCAGGCGAGGAGGACGGCGAACGTCAGCCGGGCGTCGGCGAAGGCGGCGGTGAGCGAGATCAGCGCGAACCGCTCGCCGAGCGGCAGCCGGAGACTCTTCGCGGCCCGCCGCACGACCAGTCCGCGGCGGGACGGCGGCGGCCTCCGGGCGGTCCGGCTCGCCGCGTACGAGGCCGCGACCGTGTGCCGGACGGACAGCAGCGCCACCGCCCCCGTCGCCGGCCACCACGGGTTCCCGCCGGAGGCCGTGGCCCCCGCCGCGAGCCCCGCGTAGACGGCGAACTCCTTGACCCGGTCGAGGACCGCCGGATGGTACTTCCCGGGGGGTGTGGGGGGTCGCCCCCCACAAGAGGCAGGCCCGGAGGTGAACGGGTTCGCCCGGCGGGCGAGCCCGGCGCCCACCTTGCCGAGGACGAGCGAGGCGTACAGCAGCAGCGCCCCGGTGACGAGGCCGCCGCGGGCGCCGCCCGAGAACCACACCGCCGCCAGCACCGCGAAGGCCAGCGAGGTCATCGACACGGCACCGGCGGTGAGCCCGCGGCCGGCCGCCCACCGGGCGATGGGCGGGGTGCAGGGGCCGGCCAGGTACGCGGCGACGAGGCCCTCGGCCCCCTCGGGCCGCCGGCGCGGTCGCGCCCGGTCGTCGTCCACGGCTTCGGCGGCCTCTCGGTCCGGGCGGGTGATCGCGGGTCGGTCCGGTACGTTGAGCGTGACCGGCCGCTCACGCGCGGGCGCCTGATCCATCGGTGCCTCCGGGCCGGTCGGAAAAGCATGGGCAGGTGCACAGCGTAGTGGCCCGATGACCGGGTGTCGTGGGAACCGAGGAGAGATGGCGACGCGAGCGGTTGCGGTGGTGCTCGCCGGCGGGGTCGGCGAGCGCATGGGCGCCGGGCGCCCGAAGCAGCTCATGGAGGTCGGCGGGCGGCCGATCCTGGCGCACGCGGTCGCCGCGTTCGACGCCCATCCGGGGATCGGCGAGGTCGTGGTCGTGATGGCGGCCGGGCATCTGCGCGCGGCCGCCGCGATCGCCGCGCCGTTCCGCAAGACGGCGGCGGTGATCGAGGGCGGCACGACCCGGACCGCGTCCACGGTCGCGGCGCTGCGGACCCTGGACGGGCGCCCCGACGACGTCCGCGTCCTGTTCCACGACGCGGCCCGCCCGTTCGTCGACCGCCCGGTCATCGACCGCGTGCTGGACGCCCTGGACGCCCACGAGGCCGTCGCGGTGGGCGTGCCGTCGTCCGACACGATCGTCGTGGTCGAGGACGGCGTGGTCGCCTCGATGCCGCCGCGCGAGACGATGAGCCGGTTCCAGACCCCGCAGGGCTTCCGGCTCGGCACCATCCGCAAGGCGTACGAGCTGGCGCTGGCCGACCCCGGGCTGCGCGCCACCGACGACTGCGGGATCGTGCACCGCTATCTGCCCGGCGTCCCGATCCGGGTCGTCGAGGGCAGCGAGCGCAACCTCAAGGTCACCCAGCCGCTCGACGCCGTCATCGCCGAACATCTCGCCAGCGAGGAACCCTCTTGATCTTCGAGAACACCCCCACGGTCATCGGACATCGCGGTTACGGGTCGGGCGACCTCACCCCGGCCGGGTCCGAGACGACCGTCTCCGAGAACACCCTGCCCTCGATGCTCGCCGCCGTGGACGCCGGCCTTTCCTGGATCGAGATCGACGTGACCAGGACCGCGGACGACACCCTCGTCCTGCGGCACGACCCGACGACCGCGGACGGCGACCACCTGGTCGACCTGCCCGCCACGGCGAGCGGCCTGCCCCGGCTCGCCGACGTCTTCGACGCGCTGCCGGCGGACGTCGCCGTGGACGTGGACGTGAAGACCGTCCTGGAGGACGCGCTGCACGAGCCGTCCCGCCGGACCGGGGCGCTGCTGCTGCCGGTTCTGAAGCGCGAGGCGAAGCGGCGCCGCCTGCTGGTCACCTCGTTCGACCCGTCGCTGCTGATGTTCCTGCGGGAGGAGCTGCCGGGCGTCCCGCTGGGGCTCCTGACGTGGCTGCGGTTCCCGCTGTGGCACGCCGTCCCGGCCGCGGCGGGGCTCGGCATGGACGTCGTCGCGGTGCACACCGGGTCGTGCGGCATCGACCATCCCGACACGCGGCTGCGTCCGCTGGAGCACTGCGTGGACATCGCGCACAAGGCGGGCCTGGAGACGATCGCATGGTGCCCGTCGGCCGACGCGGCGCCGACCTACGCGGCCGCCGGGTTCGACGCGATGGTGGTCAACGACGTCCCCGGCGTGCTCGCGGCCGTCTAGCGGTTGCCGCCGTACATCTGCGTCCACTCGCCGGGGTTGTCCTCGTCCGGCCCGCTCTTGCCGGACGGCTTGGGCTTCTCCTCGGCGGGGGGCAGCGGCGGCGGGTTCGAGGCGGCGGGCTGAGCGGGCGGCTGCCCGTACTGCGGCGCCCCCTGCCATGCCGGGCTCTGCCCGGGCGCGGGCGGCGGCTGGTGCGCCCCCATGGGCGCCGGAGAACCGTGCATGGGCGGCGGGCCCGCCGGCGCGGGCGGCGGCCCGCCGAAACGCGGCGCGGCATTCGTACGAGCCTTCCACCGCGACGGCGCCAGTGATGCCGTGACGAGCATCACTCCGAGCAGGAAGAAGATCCCCAACGAGGCGAGCGTCGTATAGCCGAGGTCGAGTTCCCTCGGCAGGTCGTTCGTGCGGGGATGGGTGATCGCCCAGCGGGGCGACGCGAACCAGACCAGGCCGGTGATCGTGTAGGCGGCGCCGGGAACGAGCGAGGCGACCGGCGACAGCCGGCTGCCCATGACGAGGCCGAGCGCCGCGGCCGCCACGAGGAAGAGGCCCGCGCCGATCCACAGCTCCTTCCCGTGATAGGTCTCGAATCTCGCGATGCCAAGGCTTATGACCTGGCTCAGTCTGCCGGCACCGTACGTCAGGCACAGCGCGATGACCGGCGTCACGACGAGACCGATCACCACGCCGAGGCCGTGGCGTGCTCCGTTGGACATGGCCACCTCCGAACGCAGGCGGGCGAGATCCCGCCAAACCTAACGGTCAGACGGGCGGAAGGCCACAAGGGTTCGCAGGTGGATATGGGTTTTTGCCCGCTACTGGACGGATTCGCCGGGTTTGATCGGAGTCGGCTGGCCGAGCCGCGGCGGGCTGGTGAGGAACCCGACGCCCCAGGTCACGTGCATGGTGGCGAACACGAGCGGCAGCCGCAGCCAGGCGGAGAACGGCAGCCCCCGTCCCTCCACGGCGGCGCCCGCGACCATCGCGGCCGCGTACCCGCCGGGCAGGATCCAGCCGGGCCAGAACCCGAACGCCCCGGCGACCGCGCCCGCCGTCATCGCGACCACGGCGATCGGCGGCGCGAGGTAGCGCAGGTTGAGCGTGCCCTGGTGCTCGCGCCCGACGACGCGCCGCCAGCGGCCGGTGTGGAAGTACTGCTTGGCGAGCGCCCGCAGGTTGGGGCGGGGGCGGTAGGTGACGCGCATCCGGGGGGTGAAGAAGATCCGGCCGCCGGTCTCCCGGATGCGGTGGTTCATCTCCCAGTCCTGCGCGCGGACGAACGTCTCGTCGTAGCCGCCGACCCGCTCCAGCGCGCTGCGGCGGAACGTCCCGAGGTAGACGGTCTCGACCTCGCCCGCCTCGCCGCCGGTATGAAAGCGGGCGTTGCCGACGCCGAGCTTGGACGTCATCGCGCGCGCCACGGCCTTCTCGAACGGGGTGACGCCCTCGGCCGCCATGATCCCGCCGACGTTGTCGGCGCCGGTCTCCTCCATCGTCTCGACCGCGGCGCGGACGTAGTCGGCGGGCAGCAGCGAGTGCCCGTCCACCCGGACGATGATCGAGTACTGCGACGCCTTGATCGCGATGTTGAGGCCCTGCGGGGTGCGCCCGGTCGGGTTCGCGACGACGAGGACGCGCGGGTCCTCGGCGGCGAGCTTGCGGGCGATCTCCTCGGTGCGGTCGCGGGACGGCCCGATCGCGAGCACGAGCTCCAGCTCGCCCGGGTAGTCCTGGCTCAGGATGCCGCGTACGGCGTCGGTCAGATGGCGCTGCTCGTTGAGGACCGGCATCACCACCGAGACGGCGGGCCAGGTGCGTTCACCGGAGTCGGGACGGGGCTTCACGGCGTGCTGGGTTTCCTGGTTCATGACGCGCTGGGCATGGGGAGACGAATTCATGTGGGCTCGCGGGCGCACCCTTCCGGCAGGCCGGAGGAGACGCCCCTTCCTCTCTCTAGCTCGCTGTCTGACGCAGCCCACGCCACCCAGGTTCGCGTGCGGGCCGCCGGGGTGTGGTCAAGACGGCGCCACGTTACTGCAAGGACACGAGGTCCAGGTAGCGAACGGACGGGTGTCCCCCACTTTAGAGTGGTGGGGACTCGCGTCAGCACGGGATCTTCGGGAGGCGGCGGCCGGCATGGCAGACGGGCACGACTCGGGTCGCGGCGACGCCGACCCCTTGGAGCGCTACTTCCGGCCGCGTCCGGGCGCCCACGCGGCGGGCGACGACGACGGCGACATCGAGGGCGTGACCATCGACGGGATGCCCGCGCCGCGCGTCCCCGTGGAGGGCCCGCGCGGGCCGCGCCGCCCGGGCCGCGGGCTGAGCCCGCGGGCCGCGATCAGCGCGCGGCGGCAGAAGCGCTTCCTGACCCTCACCGGGACGGCGTCGGCGTTCGTCCTGCTGACCTCGGGCGGCGCGTGGGCGTTCCAGAACTACGTCACCGGCATGATCGACAAGGTCTCGGTCGGCGGGCTCGGCAAGGGCAAGGACACGCCGAAGGGCGCGATGACGATCCTGGTGGCGGGCGTTGACCGCCGCGAGGGGCTGACGAAGGAGCAGCAGAAGGCCGCCAAGCTCGGGCATTTCGAGGGCGAGCGCTCCGACACGATGCTGCTGGTGCACGTGTCCCGCGACCATGACAGCGTCTCTGTGGTGAGCCTGCCCCGCGACTCCTACGTGACGATCCCGGCGCACAAGTCGAACGGCTCGGAGGGCGCGAAGGGGGCGAGGGTCCCGGCCCGTCCGGGCAAGCTCACCTGGGCCTACCAGTTCGGGGGCCCCGACCTCACCGTCAGCACCATCAAGCAGGCCACGGGCGTGTCCATCGACCACTACGTCGAGGTGAACTTCTACGGGTTCGTGCACATGGTGGACGCGCTCGGCGGTGTCGACGTGTGCACCGAGCAGGCCGTCGACGACAAGAAGAGCGGGCTGAAGCTCCCGCGCGGCAAGTCGCACCTGGACGGCCTGAGGGCGCTCGCGTTCGCCCGCGCCCGCTACTCGCTGACGGGCGGCAGCGACCTCGGCCGCATCGACCGGCAGCAGCAGTTCATGGCGTCGATGCTGAAGCAGGCGCTGTCGACGAAGACGCTCGGCGACCCGGTCAAGTCGACGAAGTTCCTGAACGCGTCGCTGAAATCCCTGCGCGTCGACGAGAAGCTGGCCGACGACCTGCCGAAGCTCGCCGACCAGATGAAGAACTTGTCGACCGACGACCTCACGTTCGCGAAGGTGCCGCTGTCGAACCAGGGCTACAACGCCGTCCTGTGGAACTCGCCGTCGCCGCAGTCGACCGTCCAGTGGGACCGCGGCAAGGCGCAGGACCTGTTCACCGACCTCCGGCGCGACCGGCCGATCGCCACGCAGAGCGCGAAGCCGAGCGCCTCCCCGAGCAAGAAGCCCGAGAACGAGCTGACGGTGCCGCCGGACGACATCTCCGTGCGCGTCCTCAACGCGATCGGCACCCCGGGCCTCGCGACGAAGGCGGGCGGCCAGCTTCGCAAGCTCGGCTTCAAGGTGACCGTCGCGCCGGGCGTCGCGCGGCGCGGGCTCCAGACGACGCAGATCCTCTACGGGCCCGAGCGGGAGGACTCGGCGAAGACCCTCGCCGCCGCGATCCCGGACGCCAAGCTGAAGGAGGTCTCCTCGCTCGGCTCGAACATGCAGGTCATGGTCGGCGCCAACTGGGACGGCGTGAAGGAGGTCGAGGTGAAGGCGTCCCCGAGCGCGTCGCCGTCCGGGGGCTCGTCGATCGAGACCGGCACGGCCACCTCGAAATTGTGCGGCTGACGCCCTCCTAGAATAAGATTCTAGGCATGACCGAGGACGTGCCCGCCGAGTCGTTCTACGAGCCGCTCGGGGACGGGCGATTCGCCAGCACCCCCGCCACCGCAGGGCCTTGGTCGCCAGGCCTCCAGCACGGCGGCCCGGTGTCGGCGCTGATCGGACGTGCCTTCGAACGGCACGACCCCGTCCCCGGCACCCGGGTGGCGCGGGTGACGGTCGAGATCCTCAGCCCGGTGCCGGTGGCGGAGCTCGACGTCGACGTCCGCGTCGTCCGCCCGGGCAGGCGGATCGCGTTCCTCGAAGGCCGGATCACCCACGATGGCCGGCCGGTCGTCCACGCCACCGCCTGGCGGATCATGGCCGCCCCCGCCCATCTGGAAGCCGTCGCCCACGGCCCGATGCCGCCGCCCCTCCCCGACGCGACGCGCCCGTTCGGAGACTGGAGCGATCTCCATACGGGCGGCTACCTCGCCGCGATGGAATGGCGGCTTCTCGACGGCGGCTTCGCCGAACCCGGCCCCGGCACCACCTGGGCGCGCTCCCGCATCCCGCTGGTCGCCGGCGAGTCCGACACGCCCCTAGTCCGCGCCCTCACCCTCGCCGACAGCGCGTCCGGCATCGGCAGCCAGCTCGACCTGTCCAAGTGGCTGATCATCAACACGGACGTGACCGTCGCCCTGCACCGCGACCCCGTCGGCGAGTGGCTGTGCATGGCCGCGTCGCTGGACGCCGCCCCGGGCGGGAGCGCGCTCTGCCAGGCAACCCTCGCAGACCGTTCCGGCGAGATCGGCCGGGTCATGCAGACCCTCCTGGTGGACGAGCGGGCGTCCGCCTGAACACGCCACCAAGAACCTTGATCATAACTGTACGTTCTTGATCGACTACTCTGGGTAGCAATACCGCGACAGAGAGAAGCCACTTCTCAGGAGTCACAGGATGTCGACAAGGATGCTCGGCCTGCTCACCACGGCCGCCGCCATCTCGGCCGCGCTCACCGGCGGCGTCGCCGCCGCGGCGAACGCCTCGTTCACGGCGCCGCCGCCGTCCCCGCCGCACGAGAACTCCGCGTCCGACGCGAAGCCCGTGCCGGACCCGAAGACGGCGCCCGACTCGAAGACGGCGCCCGACCCGATGGCGGCGCCCGACCCGAACGCCGCGCCGGACCCGAAGGCGGCGCCGGACGCGAACGCACTGCCCGACCTGAGCGGAGCGCTCGACCAGGACGCCGCACCCGACCCGAACGCCGCGCAGCAGGACCCGGCGGCGCCCAAGGCGGCGGCGCCCAAGGCCAAGCCGGTCGCCAAGGACGGCACCGACCTCTCGGCCTGCCGGGACGCGGACTGCCAGGTCCAGATCAAGGGCGGCGAGAAGATCACGCTCGACCGCAAGTACGGGCTGGACCCGATCCACGTCAAGCTGCGCGGCAGCCAGGTCATCTTCGTGATCCGCGGCCGCGGCTCGAACATGACCACCTCGGTCGACGCGGCCTGGCCCAACTCCACCGCCGTCTACAACGGCATCTCGCTCCGTCCGCACCGGGCCAAGGACGGCAGCATGATCCTCAACATCTCCCACGACTGACCCGCGAACGGGGGACGGGCACCACACCCGTCCCCCGGGTCGGTGACGGGTCCAGGGTCGGCGGCGAGCTCGACGCGCTGCGTCCCGCACCACGCCCTACGCGACGGAGAAGTGCGGCTGCCGGTTATTTGAGGAGTTGGCGGGCGATGACCATGCGCTGGATCTGGTTGGTGCCCTCGTAGATCTGGGTGATCTTGGCGTCGCGCATCATCCGCTCCACCGGGAACTCGCGCGTGTACCCATACCCGCCCAGCAACTGCACCGCATCCGTGGTCACATCCATCGCCACATCCGAGGCCAGCGCCTTGCACGCCGAGGACACCAACGTCAGATCCGCCACCCGCTCCCCCCGCATCGCCCGCTCGGACTTGACCGCCGCGTGGTAGGTCAACTGCCGGGCACCCTCCAGGCGCATCGCCATGTCGGCCAGCATGAACTGCACACCCTGGAAATCGGCGACCGGCCGGCCGAACTGACGGCGCTCCTGCACATACCCCACCGCGAAATCCAACGCACCCTGCGCGATCCCCAGCGCCTGCGCCGCGATCGTGATCCGGGTGTGGTCCAACGTCGCCAGCGCCGTCTTGAACCCCGTCCCCGGCTCCCCGATGATCCGATCCGCCGGAACCCGCACATCCTCCAAGATCACCTGCCGGGTCGGCGACCCCTTGATCCCCAGCTTGCGCTCCTTCGGCCCGAACGACACCCCCGCATCGGCCGCCTCCACCACGAACGCCGAAATCCCCCGCGCCCCCGCCGACGGATCGGTCACCGCCATCACCGTGTAGAACTGCGACACCCCCGCATTGGTGATCCACATCTTGGTGCCGTTCAACACCCAATGCCCACCATCACGCACCGCACGGGTCTTCATCCCCGCCGCATCCGACCCCGCATCCGCCTCCGACAACGCATAGGAGAACATCGCCTCCCCCCGCGCCACCGGCGCCAGGAACCTCTTCTTGAGCTCCTCCGAACCCGCCAGCAGCACCGGCACCGTGCCCAGCTTGTTCACCGCCGGAATCAACGACGAGGACGCACACGCCCGCGCGACCTCCTCGATCACGATCACCGTCGCGAGCGCATCAGCCCCCGCACCCCCGTACGATTCGGGCACGTGCACCGCGTGCAGACCATTGGCGACCAGAGCGTCCAAGGCCTCACGCGGGAACCGGGACTCCTCGTCCACCTCCGCCGCGAAAGGAGCGATCTTGGCATCGGCCAGCTCACGCACCGTCCGCCGCAACAGCTCATGCTCCTCCGACGGCGCGTACGCGGGAAAGTCAGAACTCATGCCGCAGATGCTACCCGCCAGTAGGTATGTGCGGGCGACGCAGGTGTCCGCGCGCAGTGGGCACGTGTGCAGTAAGGCCGCTTGTCGGCGGCGGCGAATCGAGAGGAGCAGGTCTTGTCCCACCGGCTGACGGTCATCGGAACCGGTTACCTCGGCGCCACCCATGCGGCGTGCATGGCCGATCTGGGCTTCGAGGTGCTCGGTCTCGACGTGGACGCGGAGAAGATCGCGCGGCTCTCGGCCGGTGACCTGCCCGTCTACGAACCCGGCCTCGAACCCGTGCTGCGCAGGGGGCTGGAGACCGGGCGGCTGCGGTTCACCACGTCCTACGAGGAGATCGCCGAGTTCGGCGACGTCCACTTCCTGTGCGTCGGCACCCCGCAGAAGGCCGGGGAGTACGCGGCCGACCTCAGGTACGTGGACGACGCCGTCGCGACGCTCGCGCCCCTGCTGCAGCGGCCCTGTCTGGTCGTCGGGAAGTCGACCGTGCCGGTGGGGACGGCCGCGCGGCTGGCCGAGGTGCTCGCCCGGACGGCGCCGGCGGGCGGCGACGCCGTGCTGGCGTGGAATCCGGAGTTCCTGCGCGAGGGGTTCGCCGTCCAGGACACCCTGCACCCCGACCGGATCGTGGCCGGGCTGCCCGCCGAGCAGGGCGCCGCCGAGCACGCCGAGAAGGTCCTCCGCGAGGTCTACCGGACGATGATCTCCGAGGGCACGCCGTTCATCACCGCGGACTTCCCCACGGCCGAGCTGGTCAAGGTGTCGGCGAACGCGTTCCTCGCGACCAAGATCTCCTTCATCAACGCGATGGCGGAGGTCTGCGAGGCGGCGCACGCCGATGTGACGAAGCTCTCGGAGGCGCTGTCGTACGACGACCGGATCGGCGGCAAGTTCCTCGGCCCCGGGCTCGGGTTCGGCGGCGGCTGCCTGCCCAAGGACATCCGCGCGTTCATGGCCCGGGCGGGCGAGCTCGGCGCCGACCAGGCGCTCACCTTCCTCCGCGAGGTCGACGAGATCAACATCCGGCGGCGGATCCGCATGGTGGACCTCGCCCGGCAGCTGCTGGGCGGCTCCTTCGTCGGCCGGACGGTCGGCGTCCTCGGCGCCGCGTTCAAGCCCAACTCCGACGACGTGCGCGACTCCCCCGCGCTGGACGTGGCCGCGTCGATACGCGCCCAGGGCGCCAAGGTGACGGTGTACGACCCGCAGGCCATGCGGAACGCGCGCCGCGCCCACCCGACCCTGGACTACGGCGACTCGGCCCTGCATGCCGTCCAGGACGCCCATGCGGTCCTGCTGCTGACCGAGTGGGCGGAGTTCCGGGGCATGGACCCGTACGAGGTCGCCGAGGTCGTCGCGGAACGCAACATCGTGGACGGGCGCAACGCGCTCGACCCCGAGCGGTGGCGCGCGGCCGGCTGGAACTACCGGGCCCTCGGGCGCCCGTGAGCCGGGAACCAAGGGGCGGCGGGCGGTGTTGTGCCGGGCATGAGCGCTGACTTCGCCGACCAGGCCGTGATCCGCCGGCTGCTGAACGAGTCCAGGACGTGGGCGTTCGTCGGGCTCGGCGACAATCCCGCACGCGAGGTCTACAACCAGGCCCGGCTCATGCAGCAACGCGGGAAGCGGATCATTCCCGTCCATCCGGCGGCGCCGGAGGTGCTCGGCGAGCAGGGGTACGCCTCCCTCGCCGACGTCCCGGACCCCGCCGAGGTGGACGTGGTGGGCGTGTACCGCCGCGCCGAGCACGCCGGGCAGGCGGTGGACGAGGCGATCGCCGCGGGCGCGAAGGCGGTGTGGCTGCCGCTCCAGGTGATCGACGAGGCGGCGGCCCGGCGTGCCCGGGACGCCGGGCTCGACGTCGTGATGGACCGCTGCCCCGCCGTCGAGTGGGCGCTGCGGCGCTGAGCGCGGCTCAGCGCCGCTCGCGGAGCCGCGCGCCCTTCGCCTTGGCCTGGCCGTAGAGGTCCTGCTGGAACACCTTCATCTTGGCCTGCAGGTCCTCGTCGGCCGCGGCCAGGATCCGGACGGCCAGCAGCCCGGCGTTGCGCGCCGCGCCGACCGCGACCGTCGCGACCGGGACCCCGGCGGGCATCTGGACGATCGACAGCAGCGAGTCCATCCCGTCCAGGTACTTCAGCGGCACGGGCACGCCGATCACCGGCAGCGGCGTCACCGACGCGAGCATGCCGGGCAGGTGCGCGGCGCCGCCCGCGCCCGCGATGATCACGCGCAGGCCGCGGGCCGCCGCGTCCTCCCCGTAGGCGATCATGTCGTGCGGCATGCGGTGCGCGGACACGACGTCCGCCTCGTAGGGGACGCCGAACTCGGTGAGCGCCTGCGCGGCGCCCTCCATCACGGGCCAGTCCGAGTCGCTGCCCATCACCACACCGACGACCGGATCGCTCACATGTGCTCCTTGATCTCGGTTCCCCAACGCAGGTAGCCGGCGGCGTGCCGGGCCCGCTCGCGGACCTCGGCGAGATCGTCGCCGAGGGCCGTCACATGGCCGATCTTGCGTCCCGGGCGGGACTCCTTGCCGTACATGTGCACCTTGACCGCCGGGTCGTGCGCCATCACGTGGATGTAGCGGGAGTACACGTCCGGGTCGTCGCCGCCGAGCACGTTGGCCATGACCGTGAACGGGGCGGTCGGCTCGGTGGAGCCGAGCGGCAGGTCGAGGACGGCCCGGAGGTGCTGCTCGAACTGGGAGGTCCGCGCGCCCTCGATCGTCCAGTGGCCGGAGTTGTGCGGGCGCATGGCCAGCTCGTTCACCAGCAGCCCGTCCCCGGTCTGGAAGAGCTCGACCGCGAGAAGGCCGACGACGTCCAGCTCGTCCGCGACGCGGAGGGCGAGGCTCTGCGCCTCGGCGGCCAGCTCCCTGGGCAGACCGGGCGCCGGCGAGATCACCTCGACGCAGATCCCGCCCTCCTGGACGGTCTCGACGACCGGATACGCGGCGCCCTGCCCGTACGGGGAGCGCGCGACGAGCGCGGCCAGCTCCCGCTCGAACGGGACGTGCTGCTCCACCATCAGGTCGACGCCCCCGGACAGCAGCCGCTGGACGAGCTCGTACGCCTCGCGGTCGAGGTTCTCGACCAGCCAGACGCCCTTGCCGTCGTAGCCGCCGCGCGTCGCCTTGAGGACCAGCGGCCAGCCGTGCTCCCGGGCGAACGCCTCCAGGAACGCCAGCGGCGCGGACGGCGGCACGTGCGCGTAGGCGGGGCACGGAACGCCGAGGCCGGCGAGCCTCTCGCGCATGACGAGCTTGTCCTGCGCGTGCGCCAGGGCCGCCGATCCGGGACGGCACGGGACGCCGGACTTCTCCAGCTCCTCGATGTGCGGCCCTGGAACGTGCTCGTGATCGAACGTCACGACGTCACAGCCCTTGGCGAAGGCCGCCAGGTCGTCGAGCGACCGGTCGTTCCCGATCCGCGTGTCGGAGACGACCTTGGCGGCCGAGTCGTCCGGTGCTCCGGCGAGCACGCGCAGCGACACGCCGAGCGCGATCGCGGCCTGCTGGGTCATCCGGGCCAGCTGGCCCCCGCCCGCCATACCGACGACGGGCATATCCTCCCGGCGGAGCCGGGCCGGGGGGCGTGGGGGGTCGCCCCCCCTCGTGGAACGCTGAACCTTCACGTCGAAAGGCTATCGGCCGGGCGGAGCGAACGGATCAGGCGGCCGCGGCGTCGAACGTGTGTGGGGATCTCGGCAATGGGCAGGGAACGCCTGGAGAGCGTGGAACGTTCATGTTCCGACGTCTCACAGGCCACGGGCGTCTATCCTCGTGGTGCCTCCGCAGTACCCGCCGCGCAGCCCGTTGCGTACAGACGAAGTCCGGAAGGACGGTTCTCCTTCGTGAGCCTGGTCGCCAATCTCAACCGGCAGTTCGCGCATCTCAGGCGGGAAGTCGCCCAGTTCGGGAGCGTCGGCGCCATCGCGTTCGTCATCACGGTCGCGGTCAGCAACGGCTTGCACGGCGGCCTCGGGGTGGGCCCGCTGACGTCCTTCGCCGTCGCCACGGTGACCGCGACGACGTTCGCCTACCTGGCGAACCGCTACTGGACGTTCCGGCACCGCGACCGCACCGGCCTCGGCCGCGAGTACGTGCTGTTCTTCGCGCTGAACGGCGTCGGCCTGGTGATCACCGAGCTGTTCATCGGCTTCACCCGCTACGTCCTCGGGCTGCACGGAAACGTGTTCTTCAACATCGCGCTGGTCATCGGCACCGGCGTGGCGACGCTGTTCCGCTTCTGGTCGTACAAGAAGTGGGTGTTCCTGCCGGCGACCGCCCAGCCGGTCGACCCCGCGTCCGGCCTCCCCGAGGCGCCCTCGGCGCCCGCCGCGGAGTCCGTCTTCGACGGCCCGGGCGCGACCCGCGCGGTCAACGGACGGCACCCGTCACACCACATCGGCCACCCCCTAGACGCCCGCGCCGCCGAGGACTACGCCGAGATCTGAACGGCGCCCCCGCGAACGGCGGCGCCGCCCGTCCGTCAGGTGGGGCCCATCACCACGGGCTGGGAGGCCAGGAGGGCCTCGGCCGGCTGGCGGAGGAAGACGCTGAACACCGCGGGCCGGGTCTGCTTCAGCTCCAGGCGTCCGCCGTCCATCACCGCCAGGGACTGGGCCAGGTAGAGGCCGAGCCCGGTGCCGCGGCCGCCGCTGATGCTGCGTTCGAAGATGCGGGGCGCCAGCTCGGACGGGATCCCGTCGCCCTCGTCCCCGACCTCGACCACCACCGAGTTCGCGCCCGGTTTGGTGTGGATGGTCACCATCCCGGCGCCGTGCGTCAGCGCGTTCTCCAGGAGGGTGGCGACGATCTGGGAGAGGCCCTCGGGGTTGGTCATGCCGACGAGGCCCTGCTCCCCGATGATCCGGACGTTCCGGCCCGCCTTGCGGAAGCTCGGCCGCCACTCCTCGACCTGCTGGGCGATGATCTCGTCGATCGGGGCCGGGACGACACCGCCGGCCCGGTCGTGCCGGGCGCGGGCGAGCAGCTGCTCGACGACCGCGACGAGCCGTTCGGCCTGCGCGACCGCCGCGGCGCCCTCCTCCCGGACGACGTCCGGATAGTCGGCCGCCTCGATCATCTCCTCCAGCCGCATCGACAGCGCGGTCAGCGGGGTGCGCAGCTGGTGGCTGGCGTCGGCCGCGAAGCCGCGGCTGGCGATGAGCAGCTGGGTGATGCGGACGGCGCTGCGGTCCAGCTGCTCGGCGACCCGGTCGACCTCCGGGATGCCGTAGCGGCGGGGACGCGGGCGGGCGTTGCCGCTGCCCAGCCGGTCGGCGGTCTCGGCGAGGTCGACCAGCGGCAGGATCAGCTTGCGGGCCTGCATCATCGCCAGCCCGACGGTGACGGCGACGCCGAGCAGGGCCAGGCTCCCGACCAGCAGGATCAGCCGCAGCGCGGCGCCCTGGACCTGCGCCTCCGGGCGCGACACACGGACCCGGACGGCGCCGTGCGCCGCGGTCGCGGACAGGACGCGGCCGCGCCGCGGCGGCCCGGCGGTGACCGTCCGGCCGTCCGGCATCGTGATCGAGATGTGCCGGCCCGGGTACTCCCGCGCGATGACGGCGCCGGTGACGGGCCGGTGCGACTCCAGGCTGAAGCCGACACCGCCGGCGATGGAGGACGCCTCCCGGTCGAGCGACCGGCCGGCCTCCTCGTAGACGAGCTTCTGGGCGGCGTAGGCGAGGGGTATGCCGAGCAAGAGGAGCGCGACCACCGCCACCGCGAGCGTCGACAGAAGGAGTCGGCGCCTCATCAGGGCTCCTTCGAGGGTGGGGCCACGGACCGTGCGGCACGCGTTCCCGGGGGCCTCTCGGGAAGGCCCCCGGCGTCCCGCACGACCGCGGCGGCCGGTGCTAGTCGCCGCGCTCGAACCGGAAGCCGACGCCCCGCACCGTGGTGATGTAGCGGGGGCTGCCGGCGTCGTCGCCGAGCTTGCGGCGCAGCCAGGAAATGTGCATGTCGAGGGTCTTCGTGGAACCCCACCAGTTGGTGTCCCACACCTCGCGCATGATCTGTTCGCGGGTCACGACCTTGCCGGCGTCGCGGACGAGGACGCGGAGCAGGTCGAACTCCTTGGTGGTCAGCTGGAGCTCCTGCTCGCCCATCCAGGCGCGGCGCGACTCGGCGTCGATCCGCACCCCCTGGACGATCGGGGTCTCGGTGCTGCCGCGGCGCAGCAGCGCCCGCACCCGGGCGAGCAGCTCGGCCAGCCGGAACGGCTTGGTCACGTAGTCGTCGGCGCCCGCGTCCAGCCCGACGACGGTGTCGACCTCGTCGGCCCGGGCGGTCAGGATCAGGATGGGCACGCCATGCCCCTCGGCCCGTACCCTCCGGGCCACCTCAAGGCCGTCCAGTTCCGGAAGGCCGAGATCAAGGACGATCAGGTCCACACCGCCCCCGAGCGCCCGCTCCAGCGCCTGCGGGCCGTCCGGGCTGACTTCGACGGTGTACCCCTCGCGCCGCAGCGCGCGGGCGAGAGGCTCGGAGATGGACGTGTCGTCCTCGGCGAGCAGTACTGAGGTCATGAACCGATCGTATGACCATTCTTGAACATTGCCCGGCTGCCGCCGCGCTCTTGACCTGCGGTTTGCCACTCGTAGTACATCCTCGAACACCACTTATCAGGCCGAATCCGGGTGTAGACCGCATCACGCCCCGGCCGCCGCCGCGCCGGAGGAGGCGAGGACCGCGACCGAGGCGGCCGGCAGCTCCACCGCGGCCGTTCCGGAATCGCCGATGCCGTCGGCGTCCAGGTGAATTGCCGGGTTCGATGCGAGCAGCAGCCGGGGAGGCGCCCCGCCGGGAGGGGACGCGGGGAGGAGCACGGGGAGGCCGCCGAGGTTCGCGGCCACGCAGACGGCGCCGCGCCACATCATGAGCCAGCGCGCCGCGTTGTCGTCCGCCTCGACGCTCGTCGCGGTCAGGCGGGGATCGTTCAGCTCGGGCCTGGACCGGCGCAGCGCGATCAGGGAGCGATGCCATTCCAGCAGGTCGCGATTGGCCGGCCGGTCCGGCTCGGACCAGTCCAGGACCGACCGCCGGAAAGTATCCACAGCCTGTGGATCGGGAACCTCGCCGGTCCAGCCGTGCCGGGAGAACTCACGCCGGCGTCCCTCGCTGACGGCACGGGCGAGCCCAGGGTCCTGGTGGTCGGTGAAGTAGCACCAGGGGGTGGACGCGCCCCATTCCTCGCCCATGAACAGCATGGGCGTGAACGGGGCGAGCAAGAGAAGCGCCGCGCCCACCTTGAGCAGGCCGGGAGAGGGCAGAAGGGCTCCCAGACGGTCTCCTGCCGCGCGGTTGCCCACCTGGTCGTGGTTCTGCAGAAAACCAAGGAAGCGATGCGCAGGGGTCTGCTGGACGTTCACCGGACGCCCGTGACGCCGTCCCCGGTACGTGGACATGGTCCCGTCGTGGACGAAGACCCTGGTGAGGGCCTTCTTCAGCGTTTCCAGCGAACCGAAATCGCAGTAATAGCCCTGCCTTTCACCGGTGAGCGCCGCGTGCAGAGAGTGGTGGAAATCGTCGCTCCACTGGGCGTCGAGGCCGTACCCGCCCGCTTCTCTGGCGGCGACCAGGCGCGGGTCGTTCAGGTCCGATTCCGCGATGAGGAAAAGGGCCCGTCCCAGGTGCGCCGATTGGGCGGCCACAGCGCGTCCCATCTCTTCCAGGATGTGCATCGCGCTGTGGTCGGTGATGGCGTGGACAGCGTCGATGCGCAAGCCGTCGAAGTGATAGTCGCGCAGCCACATCAACGCGTTCTGGACGACGAACGCGCGGACCTCGTCCGAGCCCTCCTGGTCGAAGTTCACCGCGTCGCCCCAGGGGGTGGCATGGGCGCTCGTGAAGTACGGCCCGTATTCGCCTAGGCGATTCCCGTCCGGGCCCAGGTGGTTGTAGACGACGTCCAGGACGACGGCCAGGCCGCGCGCATGGGCGGCGTCCACGAAACGCTTCAAACCGTCCGGGCCGCCGTACGGCTCGTGCGGCGCCCATAGGTGAACGCCGTCGTAACCCCATCCGTGGTGGCCGGGAAACGACGCGACCGGCAGGAGTTCGACGGCGTCGATTCCGAGCGCCACCAGATGGTCGAGACGCTCGGTCGCCGCGTCGAACGTCCCTTCGGACGTGAACGTGCCCACGTGCATCTCGTACAAGACGCTCCCGGGGAGCGGACGGCCATGCCAGTGCTGGTCGGTCCAGGCGAACCGTTCGTGGTCGTAGACGCGGCTCTGGCCGTGGACGCCGCCGGGCTGCCACGGCGAGCGCGGGTCGGGCAGAACTTCCGCAGCGCCGTCCAAGACGAACCCGTAGTCCGTCCCATGTTCGGCGGCCGGGACTTCGGCCTCCCACCATCCTGACGGCAGCGCCGCCATGGGATGCCGCGCGCCGCCGGCCACGACTTCGACGTGTCCGGCGGCCGGCGCCCACACCTCGAACCGGGCGCTCACCGATCGATCTCCCGGGGGACGAGCAACGCGACGGGCAGGTGCTCGAAGAGGCGCGACGCGTCCAGGATCGGGCCCATGTGCGTGCAGCCGGTCAGGACGTCCCGCCAGCCCTGGCGGCGGACGTCCACCCGCGTGCCGCCCCAGCCGCCGCGGCGCTCCAGCCCCACGGGCAGCCGGGTCGCGAGCGCGACCGCCTCCCCCCGGGCGAACCCGACGACGTGCTCGGCCGCGATTCCCCGCGCGCTGACGGGCTCGTGACGGGCCCCAGGCCCGAACCACTCCGGATGCGCCCTCCGGAGCCGCAGAGTCCGCGACGTGACCAGGAGCTTCTCGTCGTCCACTTCCTTCGGCTGCCGGCCGGTGTCGAGCCGGAACAGATGTTCGCGGCGGCGCCCGTAGTCGACCGGCCGCCGGTTGTCGGGATCGACGAGCGCCAGGCCGGTGAGCTCGCAGCCCTGGTAGACGTCCGGGACGCCCGGCATCGCCAGCTGCACGAACTTCTGCCCGAGCGTGTTCACGCGCGCGTAAGGGGCCAGCTTGGCGACGAACGCGGTCATGTCCGTGACCAGGTCCGGGTCGGCCAGGATGCCGCGCGCATACGCGAGGACGGCCTCCTCGTAGCCCAGGTCCTGGTCGATCCAAGAGGTGCGCGTCTTGGCTTCGCGCATCGCCTTGATGAGGAACTCTTCCAACCTGCCGATGGTGAGCGGCCAGGCCCCGACGAGCGTCTGCCAGAGCAGGTATTCGAGGTCCGGTTCCAGAGGCGATTCATCCGGACCCCAGTTCCGCCACCGCTCCACCGCTTCGGCCCACTCGTCTGGGAGTTCCGACAGCACGGACAACCATGCCCGCACGTCCTCCTCACGCTTGGTGTCGTGCGTGGACAGCGTCGTCATCGTGAGCGGCCAGTCGCGTGCGAGCCGTATGCAGTACGCGTGGAAGTCCTCCGGGCTGACGGTGAACCGCCCAGGGGCGCCACCCACCTCGTTCAGCGCGGCCATCCGGTTCCACCGGTAGAACGCCGTGTCTTCCACGCCCTTGGCGGCGAGCGGAGCCGACGTCTGCTGGAAACGCACGATGAACTCGGCGTCGGTGCGTTCACCACGCCCGAGGGCCAGATCCACGACAGCCTCAAGGTCGTCGTGCAGGTCCTCTGGCAGATGCGCTCGTGCACGGTGAGCGGCCTCGTTCAGGATGTCCACGGCCTGTTGCGGCGCGTCCTCTCCTGGCACTACGTACGCGCGGTACACGGGCATGCCTACCAGCAGTTCGACCAACGCCTGCTCCAAGCCCGGACGACGCTCGCCCACGACCCGGTGGAGGACGCGCAAGAGCCGGTCGATCTCGGGCTTCAGGCCGTGTGTGGCGGCGTACAGGCGGGCGTCGTGCTCGACCTCCGCGAAGTCGGCCGGGTTGCCCGTGAGCGACACGTAGTAGTCGGTGAGCGGCTTCTCCCCTGCCGGGTCGACGAACAGCCCGCCGATCATGCCGAGCGCGTCGTAGCCGGTGGTGCCGGCGCACGGCCAGTCCGGCGGCAGCCGCTCCTCCCCCTCGGTGATCTTCTCGACGAGCAGCCGGCGGTCCGGGGCCGCCTCCGCCAGCCGCCGCAGGTAGCCGCGCGGGTCGGCGAGACCGTCCGGGTGGTCGACGCGCAGGCCGTCCACCTGGCCCTGCTCGACCAGGCTCAGCAGCAGCGCGTGCGTGCGCTCGAAGACCTCGGGGTCCTCCTGCCGCAGCCCGATCAGCCCGGAGATGTCGAAGAACCGGCGGTAGTTGGGCTCGCCCTCGCCGGGCAGGACGACCCGGCCCCCGCCCGCGTCCCAGTCGATGTCGAACCACTTGGCGAACGGCGAGTCCCGCCCGTCCGCCAGGACCGCCGCGAGCGGCAGGTTCAGGTCGCGGCGGTCCGGGATCGCCATGTGGTTCGGGACGACGTCGACCAGAACCCGCAGCCCGTGCGCGCGGAACCGGGCCGCCATGGCGCCGAACGCCTCGGCCCCGCCCAGCTCGTCCGACAGCCGGGAGTGGTCGACGACGTCGTAGCCGTGCGTGGACCCGGGCGCCGCCTGCAGGATCGGCGACAGGTAGACGTGCGACACGCCGAGGGACGCCAGGTAGGGAGCCAGCGCGGCGGCCTCGGCGAATCCGAAGTGATCCTCGGGGGTGCCGCGGAGCTGGAGGCGGTAGGTGCCGGTCGGCGGTACGGCGAGCGTGTCCTCCTCCGGAACGGCCCTGTCTGCTCGTTCGGCTCCGCCTTCTTGGGCGGCTCTGTCTGCCTGTTCTGCTCTGTGGTCCTCGGACACGGTTTCCTCGGGGGGTTCGGCGGCGGGAAGCGGTTCCTCTGGAACGGGTTCGGCGTTCGTGTCGTCGTTCATCTGCTCGTCTCCACGCCCTCAGACCCGGCGCAGGACCTGGACGGAGCGGGCGCCGGCCGGCACGTTCTCGCCGGCCTTCACGACGGGCGACTCCTCCTCGGCGAGCAGCGGATCCGCGGTGTCCAGCAGCTTCATCCACATCTGCCCGTACGGCGCGGGCGGAAGCGTGAACGGCAGGTCCCCGTCGTGCGCGTTGAACAGCAGCAGGAAGGAGTCGTCCCTGACCTGCCGGCCGTGCCGGTCGGGCTCCCCGATCGCTTCGCCGTTCAGGAACACGTACAGCGACTTGTTGAAGCCGGCCGACCAGTCCTTGTCGGCCATCTCCGTCCCGCCGGGCGTGAACCAGACGAGGTCCGGCAGGTCCTCGGGGCTCGTGCCGGCGCGGGCGCGCCTGGTCCGCTGATCGCCGCGGAAGAACCGCCTGCGGCGGAACACCGGATGCCCGGTCCGCAGATCGGACAGACGCCGGACGAAGTCGAGCAGCGGGCCGCGCTCGTCGAAGAAGGTGTCGTCGCGCAGGCCCGTCCAGTCGACCCAGGAAAGCTCGTTGTCCTGGCAGTAGGCGTTGTTGTTGCCGCGCTGCGTCCGGCCTATCTCGTCGCCGTGCAGAAGCATCGGGACGCCCTGCGACAGGAACAGCGTGGTGAGGAAGTTGCGTTTCTGCCGTTCGCGCAGCGACACGACGTCCAGGTCGTCCGTCGGGCCCTCGTGACCGCAGTTCCACGACCGGTTGTCGTTGCTGCCGTCCCGGTTGCCCTCCCCGTTGGCCTCGTTGTGCTTGGCGTCGTAGGACACGAGGTCGTGCAACGTGAACCCGTCGTGGCAGGTCACGAAGTTGATCGAGGCGATGGGACGGCGGCCGTCGTCGGCGTACAGGTCGGACGAGCCCGTCAGCCTGGACGCGAAGTCGGGCATCGCGCCCGGCTGCCCGCGCCAGTAGTCGCGCGCGGTGTCGCGATACTTGCCGTTCCACTCGGTCCAGAGGGGCGGGAAGTTGCCGACCTGGTAGCCGCCCTCCCCGATGTCCCACGGCTCGGCGATCAGTTTCACCTGGGACACGACCGGGTCCTGCTGGACGAGGTCGAAGAACGCCGACAGCCGGTCCACCGCGTGCAGTTCGCGGGCGAGCGTCGCGGCGAGGTCGAACCGGAACCCGTCCACGTGCATCTCGGTCACCCAGTACCGCAGCGAATCCATGATCAGTTGCAGCACGTGCGGGCTGCGCATCAGCAGGCTGTTGCCGGTGCCCGTCGTGTCCGTGTAGTAGCGGGGGTCGTCGTCGGCGAGCCGGTAGTACGAGGCGTTGTCGATGCCGCGGAACGACAGCGTCGGCCCGAGGTGGTCGCCCTCGGCGGTGTGGTTGTAGACGACGTCGAGGATCACCTCGATCCCCGCCCCGTGCAGCGCCTTCACCATCGCCTTGAACTCCTGCACCTGCTCGCCCCGCTGCCCGGACGAGGAGTACTCGGCGTGCGGCGCGAAGAACCCGATCGTGTTGTAGCCCCAGTAGTTGCGCAGGCCGCGGCTCGTCAGCGCGTCGTCGTGGACGAACTGGTGGACGGGCATCAGCTCCACCGCCGTCACCCCGATCGAGCGCAGATGCTCGGTGATCACCGGATGGCCGAGCCCCGCGTACGTGCCGCGCAGCGCCGGCGGGACGTCCGGATGCCGGGCGGGGAGGCCCTTGACGTGCGCCTCGTAGATCACCGTCTCGTGGTACGGGGTGCGGGGCGGGCGGTCGTCCCCCCAGTCGAAGTAGGGGCTGACGACGACCGACCGCATCGTGTGACCGGCCGAGTCGGCGTCGTTCCGCGACCACGGATCGCCGAAGTCGTACCCGAAGCACGACTCGTCCCAGTCGACCTCGCCCTCGACGGCCTGCGCGTACGGGTCGAGGAGCAGCTTCGCCGGGTTGCAGCGCCTGCCGCGGCGCGGGTCATGAGGGCCGTGCACGCGGTAGCCGTACCGCTGCCCCGGCATGACGCCCGGGAGGTAGCCGTGCCACACGAAGGCGTCCACCTCGGGGAGCGGGAGCCGCGTCTCCTCGCCGCTGCCCACCGGCCCGTCGAACAGGCACAGCTCCACACGGTCGGCCACCTCGGAGAAGACGGCGAAGTTCGTCCCCGCGCCGTCGAACCGGGCTCCGAGGGGGTAGGCGTCGCCCGGCCAAACCTGAGCCACTGTCCCGCCCTCCCGTCCGATGCGGCGCCGGGCGCCGGGCGACGCACCGGCCCGGGCCGCACGCCGGAAGCCCTTCCCCGTGAGGGGTGGATCACACCGATCGGGACCCCACTGGCCAGAACGGACATTCGTCGGCTACCTTAGGGGAGCCTTACCTTAATGAGGGTGTCCTTACAGGCCCAGGTCGGGCGCGTCGGACCAGCATGAGCCGCACGGAAGGTCTTCCACCGGAATGTACGTCTGCATCTGCAACGCCGTCACCGAGGACGACGTTCACGGCTGCATGGCGAACGGCTGCACGACCGCCAAGGCCGTCAAGGAGGCCTGCGGCTTCAAGCCGGGCTGCGGTTCCTGCACCAAGCGCATCCACACCATGGTCAGTCAGTACCGGACGGCCGCCGAACTGGCGGACGCCCTGACCGGCGGCCCGGCGTCGCTGTCGCCCGTTCCCGAGATGCCCGCGGTCCCCGCGCCGGCCCTGCCGGAGATCGCCGGCGGCGAGGCCGCCCCGCCCACCGCCGCCTGAACGCCGCCCGGGGCCCCGGCGGACACGCGTCCGCGGGGGGTTAGTGCTGTCCTGAACCCCGGCCGCATGGAAGCATGGGCCGCATGGAAGGCGACAAGGACATCATCGCGCTGCTGAACGACCAGCTCACCGCGGAGCTCACGGCGATCAACCAGTACTTCCTGCACTCCAAGATGCAGGAGAACTGGGGCTTCACCCGCATCGCCCGGCACACCCGCGACGAGTCCATCGACGAGATGCGGCACGCGGAGCGGCTCACCGACCGGATCCTGTTCCTGGAGGGGCTGCCGAACTACCAGAAGCTCGGCACCCTGCGGATCGGGCAGAACATCGTCGAGCAGCTGGAGGCCGACCTCGCGATCGAGATGGAGGCCGTGGCGCGGCTGCGGCCCGGCATCGAGCTGATGCGCTCGCGCGGCGATGTCACGTCCGCCCGGATCTTCGAGGACATCCTCGCCGACGAGGAACAGCACATCGACTACCTGGAGACCGAGCTCAGCCTCGTCCAGGCACTCGGCGAGCAGAACTACCTGCAGCGCCTCACCGACTCCCCCGGCGAGGGCGGGCCCAGCCCCGCCTGACGTCACGGCGCCGGCGGGTCCGTTCTGCGGAGCACGTACGGCTGGATGATGCCGAGGCCGCGGACGGGGCGCTTCACGATCCGGGTGACGTCGTAGCCCGGCGCCCCCTCCAGCCGCGCCGCCAGCTCGCCGTCGATGACGACCGCGCCCGGCCGGGCCAGGGAGGTGAGCCGGGCCGCGAGGTTGACGGTCGTCCCGAACATGTCGCCCATCAGCGGCAGGACGGGCCCGTACGCGACGCCGACCCGCACGTCCGGGACCTCCGTCTCGTCCTGGATCGCCGCGGCCACCGTCAGCGCGATCTCCGCGCCGATCTCGGGCGTCGCCGCGCTGAACAGCACCTCGTCGCCGAGCGTCTTCACCAGCCGGCCGCCGCAGGTGGCGATGATGTCGGCCGCGGTCTCCTCGAACCACTCCACCACGCGCGCCAGCTCGATCTCCTCCAGCTCCCGGCTGACCTGGGTGAAGGAGACCATGTCCGCGAAACCGACGGTGGTCATCGGGCGGCCCGACGGGTCGCCGTTGTCCCGGGTCGCGGCCGCCGCGAGCGCCCGGGTCCCGGCGGCGGCGAGCTGCCGCCGCCAGGCGTGCACGACCAGCGGCTCGAACTCGCCGATGTGCTTCTCGGCGATGTCCACGACCGTGTCCACGGCCTCCGCGGACGGCGTCTCGGCCAGGTCGTGGGTCAGCATGCTCCGCAGCAGGTTGACCTGCCATTCGGCGAGCCGGGTCATGGTCTGGCCGAACGCCCGGACCAGCCGGACCACGCCCTCCTCGTCCAGGATCCCGTCGTCGACGAGCCTGCGGAGGCGGTCCAGCGCGGAGACGTCGCCCTCGGTGTAGGCGATCGTCTCGTCGGGCATCGACGGGTAGCCGAACGCCCGCCAGATCCGGCCGGCGAACTCGCGGGACACCCCGGCCAGCCGGACGGCGTCGACGCGGTTGTACCGCAGCTCGCCGCCGAGGAGGAGCTCCTCGATCTCCTTCGGATCCGGCAATCCGGCCGCCATCTTCCGCCCCTCAGTGCGCCGCCGCCGTGGGCCGTGGCGGTGGCGTCGTGGATCGATACCCGCCCATATCGTCGCAGATCAGCAACCGGGTCAACATCCGGACCGCGGATCGCCGTTCCCCGTTCACCGGACGTGCACCACGTCGCCGGCACTGACCGCGCTGTCCCCGCCCGTCCCGGCGACCACCAGCCGCCCCGCGCCGTCCACGTCCCGTGCCGTCCCGTCCAGCCGTTCGCCGGCGGGGAGCTCCACCCTGACCCGGCGGCCGAGGGTCGTGCACAGGTCCTTGTACGCGGTACGCAGCCCGCTGCTCTCCGGATCACCGCCGAGCGCCGTCCACTCCCGGTACCAGGTCGCGAACTCGCGGAGGACCGCGCGCAGTATCGGCGCCCGGTCGCTCAGCGGCGCGCCCTCGATCGCGAGGGACGTCGCGGTCGGCACGGGCAGCTCGTCCTCGCGCAGCCCGACGTTGAGGCCGACGCCGACCACGAGCCCGTCGTCGACCTTCTCGACGAGGATCCCGGCCAGTTTCCGGTCCCCGGCCAGCACGTCGTTCGGCCACTTCAGCCGCGCGTCCACGGCCACGTCGCCGCTCTCGCCGAGGAACCCCTCCGCCGCCTGCGACCAGGCGGTCATCCGCCGGACGGCGGTGGCCACGGCGACGCCGGTCAGCAGCGACGCCCAGCCGAGCAGCGAGACCGGCACCTGCGGCCGCAGCAGCATCGAGAAGGTCAGCCCGGACCGCGGCGGCGCCGTCCAGGTCCGTCCGAGCCGCCCGCGGCCCGCCGTCTGCGCCTCGGTGACCAGCACGGTCCCCTCCGGCGCCCCCTCCCGCGTCCGGGCGGCGAGATCGGCGTTGGTGGACCCCGTCTCCTCCACCACGCGGACCTCCCGCCACAGCCCGCCCTCGCGGACGAGCGCCCGCTGGAGCGCCGCCTCGTGCAACGGCGGCCGGTCGAGATCCCCATAAGGTGAGTCGCTCACACGACCAATCCAACCCCATGGCCAGTTCGATCTTGGGACCGGCGTCCGGCCGCGCGGACCCCGGTCGTTAGGGTGCCCCCATGGATGGTGTGACGCTGCGGCGCGACGGGCACGTCGCGGAGATCGTGCTGGACCGGCCGGAGGCCCTCAACGCCCTGTCGACGGCGATGGCGCGGCGGCTCGCGGACGTCTGCGCCGAGGTCTCGGCGGACGCGTCGGTGCGCGCGGTGGTGCTGGGCGCGGCCGGTGAGAAGGCGTTCTGCGTGGGCGCCGACCTCAAGGAACGCAACTCGATGACCGACGAGGAGATCCTCGCGCAGCGTCCGGTCTTCCGCGCCGCGTTCGGCGGCGTCCTGAACCTGCCGCAGCCGGTCGTCGCGGCCGTGCACGGCTACGCGCTCGGCGGCGGCTGCGAGTTCGCGCTGTCCGCCGACCTGATCGTCGCGGACGAGACGGCCGTGTTCGGCCTCCCCGAGGTGAGCGTCGGCCTCGTCCCCGGCGGCGGCGGAACCCAGCTCGCGCTGCGCCGTCTCGGCCCCGGCAAGGCCGCCGACCTGGTCTTCACCGGCCGCCGCCTCGGCATCGATGAGGCCCTCGAATACGGTCTCGCCGACCGCCGGGTCCCGGCGGGGACGGCCCGCGAGGAGGCCCTCGGCGTCGCCGCCGCCATCGCGCGCAACTCCCCGGCCGCCGTCCGCGCCGCCAAGCGCGCCATGCGCCTCGGCGGCGGCGTCGGCCTGGACGCGGGCCTCGACCTGGAGGAGAACGCCTGGCGCACCGTCGCCTTCTCCGCCGACCGCCGCGAAGGCATCGCCGCCTTCAACGAGAAGCGCAAGCCCGTCTGGCCCTCCTAGGCGGAGGTGGCGATGAGGCGTTCCAGCGCCGCCACGGCGTGGGCGCGGTGCGTGCTCAGGATCCGGACCGCCTCGTCGACCGCTTCTTCGCGGAGTGCTTCCAGAGCGGCGCGGTGCTCGTCGATGACGCGGTCGCGGTTGGCGGGCTCGCCGTAGTAGATCGAACGGTAGGCGTCCGTGGAGTCCCACAGCGTACGGATCATGCGGACGAGCCGCGGCATGCCCGCGAACTCGTAGAGGGCCATGTGGAAGGCCCGGTTCGCGGCGGCCATCAGCAGGACGTCCCCGGCGCCGGCGGCGCGCTCGACCTCGTCCTCGGCCCGTTCGAGCGCCTTCAGGTCGTCCGCGGTCAGGCGGGCGGCGGCGCGGCGGACGGCCTCCTCCTCCAGGATCTCGCGGATGCGGTAGACCTCGCGGAGATCGTCCAGGGACAGTTCCTCCACGGCGTAACCGCGGTGCGCCCGGTAGCTCACCAGCCCTTCGCCCTGGAGGGTCTTGAGGGCCTCGCGGAGCGGGACGCGGCTGACGCCGAGTTCACGTGCCAGGACGTCCTGGCGGATCGGATCGCCCGGGCGGATCCGGCCCGTGGTGATCGCGCGGCGCAGTTCGTCCAGGACGAACTGCTGGGCCGTCGGCGGCCGCTGCGGGGTCATCGGCCCAATATCTCACGGACCCACTCGTCGTCCTCGCCGAGCCGCGGGGGCGCGAGCCGGTAGGCGGGCGGCGTGGCGCCGAGCCGCAGCGGGTTCGCCACCTGGTCCACCGGACGGTCCCGGCGCGGGTCCTCCAGCCCGACGGCGGGGGCCAGGCCCAGGCGGGCGCCGAGGTCGAACGCCTCGGCCAGGTCGTTGATCGGCCCGCACGGGACGCCGGCGGCGGAGAGCGCGGTGAACCAGTCGTCGGCGCTCCGGGTGCGCAGGGTCGCGGACAGGGCGGCGACGAGGGACTCCCGATGCTCGACGCGCCCGGCGTTGGCCGCGTGGCGGGGGTCGGCCGCCAGGTCGTCGCGGTCCAGGACGGCGCAGAGGGCCGCGAACTGGCGGTCGTTGCCGGCCGCGATCACGATCGGCCGGTCGGCGGTGGGGAACACCTCGTACGGGACGATGCTCGGGTGCCGGTTGCCCATCGCGGCGGGCACCTCTCCGGCGGCCACGTAGGCGGACGCGTGGTTGGTCAGGGCCGACAGCAGCGAGGACAGCAGCGATACCTCCACACGCTGCCCCTCGCCCGTCCGGTCGCGGTGGCGCAACGCGGCGAGCACGCCCACGCAGGCGTGCAGGCCGGTGATGACGTCGACGAGGGCCACGCCCGTCTTGGTGCCCTGGCCGGGCTCACCGGTGACGCTCATCAGGCCGCCCACCGCCTGCGCGATGAGGTCGTATCCGGGCAGGCCGGCGCCCTCGCCCGCGCCGAAGCCGGTGATCGAGCAGTAGACGACGGCGGGATTGAGTTCCCGCGCCCGCCCGTAGCCGAGGCCGAGCCGGTCCATGGTGCCGGGGCGGAAGTTCTCGACCACGACGTCGGCGCGGGCGATCAGGGCCCGTGCCACGTCGGCGTCCTCACGCAGGTCGAGGGCGATCGACCGCTTGTTCCGGTTGACGGACAGGTAGTACGTCGCGTCGCCGTCAGCCGAGTACGGCGGGCCCCAGGAGCGGGTGTCGTCGCCCGTGCCAGGTCGCTCCACCTTGACGACGTCGGCGCCGAGGTCGGCCATCAGCATCGTCGCGTAGGGCCCGGCGAGGACCCTGCTGAAGTCGGCGACGAACAGCCCGTCGAGTGCCCCTGTCACGCGGGCGCTCCCAGGTAGACGGTGACGGTGTGGGTGTAGAAGTCGCGCGCGGCGCGGCCCTGTTCCTTCGGGCCGAATCCGCTCTGCTTGACGCCGCCGAACGGCACGTGCGGGAACGTCCCGGCCGACTCGGAGTTGACGTGGAGGACGCCGACCCGCACATGGTCGACCGCCGAGAGCGCGACGCCCAGGTCCCGGGTGAAGATCGCCGCGGAGAGTCCGTGGTCGCTCTGGTCGGCGAGCCGGAGGGCCTCCCGCGGGCCGGACGCCCGGATCGCGCCGACGACCGGGCCGAACAGCTCCCGCCGCCAGAACTCCACGCCGGTGGCCGGCAGCTCCATCAGGGTCGGCGGAACGAACCAGCCGGCCGCGAGGTCGCCCGTGTAAGGGGCGGCGTCCGTGAGCGGGGTCGCGCCTTCCTCGACGGCGCGGCGCACCCCGGCGGTCACCCGCTCGCGGGCGGCCTCGCTGATGAGCGGCCCCATCCGGACGTCCGGGCGGAGCGGGTCGCCCACGGTGATGTCGCCCGCGAGGCGGGCCACACGTGCCAGCAGCTCGTCCGCGACCGCCTCCTCCACGATCAGGCGGGACGTGGCGGTGCACTTCTGCCCGGTCGAGCGGAACGCGCCCGCGCACACCTGCTCGGCGGCGTGGCCGAGGTCGGCGTCGGCGAGCACCACGGAGGCGTTCTTGCCGCCCAGCTCCGTCTGCACCGGCTTGCCCAGCTCGCCGCACCGGGCGATGATCGCCCGGCCGACGGCGGTGGAGCCGGTGAAGGACACCGCGGTGACCCCCGGATGGCCGACGATCGCGCCGCCCACCTCGCCTTCGCCGTAGACGAGGTTCAGCGTCCCGGCGGGCAGGCCCGCGTCGGCGAGCGCCCGCGCGAGGCGCTGGGCGAGCAGCGGCACCAGCGAGGACGGCTTCCACACGACCGTGTTCCCGTAGATCAGCGCGGGCGCGATCTTCCAGGCCGGGATCGCGATCGGGAAGTTGAACGGGGTGATGATCCCGGCGGTGCCCACCGGCCGGCGGACGACGAGGACGTTCTCCCCGGAACGGGGCGAGGGGAAGATCTCGCCGTTCTCACGGTCGGCCTCGGAGGCGTAGTACCGCAGGATCCGCGCGGCGCCCCGGACCTCGCCGACGCCTTCGGCGAGGGTCTTGCCCTCCTCGCGGGTCAGCTCCTCCCCCCACTCCTCGGCGTTGCGGTCGAGGATCGCGGCCGCTCCGGCGAGCACTTCGGCGCGGGCGTGGTACGGCGTGGACGCCCATTCCGGCGCGGCCGTCCGGGCCGCCTCGACCGCGGTCTCGACCTGCGCGGCGGAGGCGAACCGCCCGCGCGCGACGATCTCGTCCGGGCGGGCCGGGTTGGCGTCGGCGAACTCCGCGCCCGCCCCTTCGGCCCACCGGCCGCCGATCAGGTTCAGGACGTCCATGCACCCCTCCCAGGTATGGATATTGGATCCAATATATAGGGATCACCTTGGCGGGATGAAGGAGGCGGGCTCCCTCACCGGCGTCTCGGCATGTCAGTAGGTCCGCCACGTGGACGGGGTGGACCCGCAGGGCCCGCCCTGGTGGACGGCGAGGCGTCCGGCGGCGATGTCCAGGCTGATGGTCGCCAGCGTCTCCCAGCGGTCTTGGAAAGGATCGGCGGGCACGGGGTGCGCGCAGACCGGGGCGTCTTCGGGAGCATGACCCAGCAGTGCCCTGGCGCGGTCCGCCGGAGCCGCGGCGGTCAGGCCGTCCGCGTGGGCCTTCAGGTGCTCGAAGCGGTCGTAGGTGCCGGGACGCTCGTTTCCGAGCGCCTCCCCCGCCGCGAGTTCCGGGTCCATGAAGTGGTTGGTATGCAGGAGCAGCCCGTCCGGGCCCGCCGGGACGACACCGACCCCTTCCGGGCAGATCTCCAGGGCGGCGGCCCGGCCGCGTCGCCCGTCGTAGGTCACGACGGTGATCGCGGTGGACGCCGAGGTGCGGGCCGAGCGGGCGATCCGCTCGGCGTCCTCCAGCGTCGCCGCCTCGTCCAGTATGCGGCGGGCGACCATGTGCACCGGGACGCCGACCGAGCCCCCGTCGGAGGCGTGCCGCAGGATGTTGAAGTGCACGCCGAGCCCGGCGCCGTTCACCCCGATCTTGCCGAGCGCGCCGAACTCGGTGAAGGTCCGCACGCGGTGGCCTGGGCGCGGCTCGTAGGTCCACACCAGGGGCATGTCGCGCATCACGTCGTGCCAGTCCCAGGTCTGGACCGTGCGCGGAGGCGCACCGTCCGGCAGGACCACGGCGGTGGAGCACTCGCCCTCGCCGGTGGCGCCCAGCGCCGCGAGGATCTCGGTGCGGGCGTTGACGGCGGCCACCTGCCAGGGCTCAAGGCCCGCGCCGGTGGCGATCGCGGCGATCTCGGCGCCCAGACCGGGCGCCCACGCGGTGGTCTCGGCCAGCGCGTCCTCGCTCAGCGCGCGCACCCTCGTCGTGTCGCCGCCGAGGACCTCGAACAGCCTGGCGTAGCCGGTGTGGGCGGCACCGATCTCGGTGCCCCAGCGCAGGCCGAACGCCCGGCCGCGCTCCACGGCGTCGGCCTGCGCCGAGACGAATGCGGGGACGGTCACGACTCTCCCCTCGGGTCGACCTCGTCCATGAGGCGCGCCAGCCCGGCGTTGCCCTCCGGGCCGGCGAACGCGTCCCGGATGCGGCCGCGGGTCCGGTCGCCGGCGTCCTGGCTCACCTTGAACAGCTTCGCCTCGTCCCGGACGTGCACCCGGAACGCGACCACGCCGCCGACGATCTTCCGGAACACGTCCCTGGACGCGGCGCCCGGTTCCCACTTCGGCGTGCGCGGCGTCTCCATCGCCTGGACGGTGCGTTCGACCACGTCGAGCACCTCCTCCTCGCCGAGGATCAGCTCCAGCCGCCCGGTCAGGTGCACGGCACCGTAGTTCCAGGTCGGGACGGACGGTTCCGCCGCGCCGTGCATGCTCGGCGAGACGTAGCCGTGCGGCCCGGAGAACACAACGAGCACGTTGGTCGCGTCGCCCTCCCACTGCCGCCAGTGCGGGTTCACGCGGGCCATGTGCCCGAGCAGGGTCGTGCCGGCGAACGAGCCCTCGACGTGCCCCTCCGGCAGGACGGGCGCGTGGGTGGCGGCCGGGACCCCGTCCCGGCCGCTGACCACCAGCGCGAACGGGTTGCTCCGGACGAGCTCGTTCGCATGCCGCGGGTCGTGCACGGCGAAGCGGGGGAACTCGAACATCGCTACTCCACGCCCTTCAGGATCGCGTCCCAGGCGACCTCGGAGGCCAGCGCACCGAACCCGGTGGGCGGGACGCCGGGCAGGTCGACCTCGTCGGTGGTCAGCGCGAACATCACGTCGCCGTCGGTCAGCGTGTGGAACGGCTGGATGCCGCGGTGCATCGAGCTGTGCACCTGCCGGGCCACCTGGTCGAGCTCCCGGTCGGTCAGCCGGACGTTGGTCACCATCACGGTCAACGTCGTGTTGCCCCGGACCGCATCGGCGGGCTCGTCGCGTCCGACCTGCTCCGCGTAGTCCACGGCCGGGTGACGGCGCCCGCCTTCGGCGGCGTGGTAGTTGCCGCGGACGACCGTCCCGTCCCGGTCGACGACGGCGCCGACCGCGTTGACGACGGTGGCGACGAGCACCTTCGCCTCTCCGAACGTCCCGAAGGCGGCGCCCTGCCCGGCGAACTCGGCGCGCGCGAAGTCGGCCTTGCCCGTGCTCGCGGCGCGGCCCGCGCCGCAGCGCCCGACCGGGAACCCGCCCTCGCGGGCGGCGCGCAGCGCGGCGGCGCCGAGCGCCGCGTCAGGGTGCACGGCGTTGTCGCGCACCGAGAAGTCGTAGATCACCGCGCCGGACACCAGCTGCAACTGGTCCCACTTGGTGAGGTTGCGGTTGCGGGCCAGCAGTTCCGCACTGACTCCGGCGACCGCGCCGAGGCCGTACACCGAGCCGCCGGCGAGGCAGACGGCGTGGTTGAACTCGTATCCGCCGCTGAGGCCGACCGCGCCGCCGCGCGCGTCCACCGCCGTCCGCGCGCCCGCCGGGACGTGGACGACTGTGCATCCGGTCGGCCCTTCCTCGTACTCCGCGGTCCCGACGAACACTCCGGGCAGGTCGAACGGGACGGTGCCGCTCCCCGGGCTCGGCCGCGGCGTCAGCGGAAGGTCGGGGTTCCCCGGGACGTCCGGCGCGTACGCGGACGGCGTCGCGGGCCGCGGCTCGGTCATAGCGTCTCCAGCAGTTGCTTCGAGTACTCGTGCGACGGGCTCGTGTGGAAGACCTCGGTGGCGGCGGTCTCGACCACCTCGCCGGCCCGCATGACGGCGATGCGGTCCGCCGCGTACCGGACGGCGCCGAGGTCGTGGGAGATGAACAGGGCGCCGAACCCGTACTCGTCCCGCAGGTCCTTGATCAGGTTGAGGATCTGCACCTGGACCGACACGTCCAGGGCACTGACGGGCTCGTCGAAGACGATGAACGCGGGCCGGGTGATCAGGGCGCGGGCGATGGAGACGCGCTGGCGCTGGCCGCCCGACAGCTCGTGCGGGTAGCGGCCGGCCAGCTCCGGTTCCAGGCCCACCCGGCCGAGCATCGCGTGAACGCGCTCGTCCGCGCCGGCCGCCTCGCCGATCACGACCAGCGGCTCGGCGACGCTCCGCCCGACCCGCATCCGCGGGTCGAGCGACCACTGCGGATGCTGCAGGACGGCCTGCATCCGCCCGGCGAGCGCACGCCGGCGGCGCGGGAACGGCCCGCCCTCGAACCTGACCGTCCCGGACGCGGGCCGGCGCAGCCCGAGCGCGACCCGGCCGGTCGTGGTCTTGCCCGACCCCGACTCGCCGACCAGCCCCAGCGTCTCGCCCGGCGCGACCCGCAGCGACACCTCCCGCATGGCGTGCAGCGGGACCCGGTTCAGCGGCGTCCCGGTCTTGAAGACGACGGTCACCCTCTCCAGTTCCAGTACCGGCGGCGTCCCAGCCGGAGTCTCGGTCATGCTCATGCGCGTGCCTCCAGGCCGGTGGCGGCGAGTTCCCCGGCGCGGTGGCAGAGGACGCTGCGGCCTTCCACGTCGCGGGGCTCGGGACGTTCGGTCGTGCACCGCTCCACGCTGAACGGGCAGCGTGGAGCGAAGGCGCAGCCGGTGGACGCCCCCGTGAGCAGCGGCGGCCGCCCGGGGATCGGTTCGAGCCTCGTCCCGAACGCTGCCCTGGCGGGCGCCGCCCCCGCCAGCGCCGCCGTGTAGGGGTGGGCGGGACGGCCGAGGACCTCGCCGGCGGGGCCGTCCTCGACGACGCGGCCGCCGTACATCACGGCGATCCGCCCGCACAGCCGCCCGACGGCGGGCAGATCGTGGCTCAGCCACAGGATGCCCGTCCCGGTCTCGGCGGCGAGCGCGAACACCATGTCGGACACCTCCGCGCGCACCTGGGCGTCCAGCGCGGCGGTGGGCTCGTCGGCGACCAGCAGGCGCGGCCCGCCCGCCATCGCCATCGCGATCGCCACCCGCTGCGCCATCCCGCCGGACAGCTCGTGCGGGTACGACCGCGCCACCCGCCGCACGTCCGCCAGCCGCACCCGCTCCAAGTGCGGCGTCACGTCCGCCTTGCGGTCGCCGAGCGCGAGCCGGAGCTGGGCGCCGATCCGCATGGTGGGGTCGAGCGACCCGGCCGGGTCCTGGAAGACGAAGCCGAGCCGCTCGCGGCGGAGCCGGCGCAGCGCGCCGGGCGCCAGGTCGAACACGGACTCGCCCGCGATCCGGACCGTCCCGGCGACCGGCACGGCCGCGCGCGGCAGCAGCCGCCCGACCGCCGATCCGAGCGTGGACTTGCCCGATCCGCTCTCCCCGACGATGCCGACCGTCTCGCCCGCGGCGACCGCCAGATCGGCGCCGTCCAGCGCCCGGACGCGCGAGGACGTCCCGGGCCCGCGCGTCGCGTAGTCGAGCACGAGCCCGTCGATCCGCAGCAGTCCCGTCCCGCCGGTCTCGTCGACGACGGTCATGTGAGGGACCTCGTTTCTCTCGGTTCGAGACGATCGCGCAGGCCGTCGCCGAACACGTTGATCGAAAGGATGGCGAGGACCAGCACGACACCGGGGCCGACGACCAGCCAGGGCGCGGCGACCAGGTAGACGGCGCCCTGGTTGATCAGCATCCCCAGCGACGCCTGCGGCGGCTGGACGCCCAGCCCGAGGAAGCCGAGACCGCCCTCCACCGAGATGCCGACCGACAGCGCGTAGGTGCCCTGCACCGCGACCGTCCCGGCGACGTTCGGCAGGACGTGCGTGCCGAGCACCCGCGGCATCCGCGCGCCGCCGATTATGGCCGCGGTGACGTAGTCGCGCTGCGCCACGGCCGCCGCGGCGCCCCGCACGAGCCGGGTCATCAGCGGGATCGTGACGAGGACGATGGCGGCGAGCGCGGCGAGCTGCCCCGGGCCGAGGACCGCCGCGACCAGCACCGCCAGGATGATGGCCGGGAAGGCGTACAGCACCTCGACGAGCCGCATCACCAGGCCGTTGACGTAGCCCCCGGCGTATCCGGCGACGATGCCGAACCCGGTGCTGACCGCGGCCGTCACCAGCACGGCGGCGGACGACAGCAGCAGCGTGGTGGCGATGCCCTCCAGGACGCGCGGCAGCATCGAACGGCCGAGGTTATCGGTGCCGAGCCACCACTGCGGGCCGGGGGCCTGCAGCCGCGGCCCGACGATCTCGTCCGGGTCGCCGCCGAGGTGCACCACCGAGCCGAGCGCCGCGAGGACGAGCACCAGCAGGACGGCCAGGCCGGCTCTGGACAGCGGGTCCAGCCGTTTGATCATGGTCATCTCGCGGCGACCTCCCCGCCGAGCCTCGGGTCGATCAGCCGGACGGCCAGGTCGACCAGCACGTTCATGACGATGAACACCGCCGCCGTGAGCAGCACGCACGCCTGCACGACCGCGTAGTCGCGGCGGCCGATGGCCTGGACGGTGTAGGAGCCGATCCCGGGCAGGTTGAACACGTACTCGACGATCAGCGCGCCGCCGAGCAGGTACGCGGCGATCGTCGCGGTCAGCGTCACGACCGGCGGGGCGGCGTTCCGCAGGACGTGGTGCCGGACGATCGACCACGGCGACGCCCCGCGCGCCACCGCGGCGGTGACGTAGGGCTCGATCAGCACGCCGAGGGCGGCGTCCCTGGTCGTCCGGGCGACGGCGGAGACGGCGAACACCGACAGCACCAGCGCGGGCAGCACCAGCGAGCGGACGTTGCCGGCCGGGTCCTCCCCGAACGGTACGTACCCGCCGGTCTTCAGCCCCAGCGAGTACCGGGAGAACAGGAACACGACCAGGCTGCCCAGCACGAACTCCGGGACGCTCACGCCGAGCCCGCTGAGCAGCCGCCCGGCCGCCCCGCCGCCGCCCGGACGTGCGCGGACGGCGGTCAGCACGCCGAGCGGCACGCCCGCCGGCACGGCGACGACGACGGCGAGCCCGGAGATCTCCGCGGTCACCGGCAGCCGTGCCCGTAGTTCCGCCGACACCGGCTGCCGGCTGATCATCGAGAATCCGAAGTCGCCCTGCCCGACGGCGGTGAGCCAGTGCCAGTACTGCAGGAACACCGGCTCGTCCAGCCCGTACCGGGCGGCGAGCGCGTCCTTCTGCCCGGACGTCGCGAACGGCCCGAGGATCGTCTCGGCGAACGAGCCCGGCATCAGCCGGACCGCCACGAAGATCAGCACAGAGACGCCGGCCAGGGTCGCGGCCCCGCTCAGCAGGCGGCCGGACCACCAAAGCAGCACGCGCATCGGGCTACTTCGACTTCACGCGCGCGTCGGCGGCGAGCCGCAGCACGTTGCCGTAGCCCTCGCTCGCGTACAGGCTCGGGCTGAGCAGATCGGTGCGGTAGGCGACGGTCGCCGGACGGGTGACCAGCGGGATCATCTGGGCGTCCTGGTCGACCTTGGCGCAGACCCCGCTCATCGCCGTCTTCCGCTCCGAGCCGGCGGGCGCCTCACCGGCGGCCCGGATGACCTTGTTCAGCGCGGGGTCGGGTTTCATGAACCCGACGTTGAAGCCCGCTTGCTCCGGGTTCCACCACCGCATCACCATCGCGGGATCGGCGTACCCGGCGAACCACGACAGGGCCGCGTCGAACTTCGCCGGTTTCGGCGCCTCCCCGTAGACCTTGCCGGACCAGCTCGCCTCGTCCATCTGCTCGATGTTCACCTCGACGCCGATGCGCTGGAGGTTCTGCTGGATCACCTGTGCCACGACCGGCGCGGGCTGGGTGGAGTAGATGCTGAGCGTGAAGGAGAGGTTCCGCGCGCCCGCCTCGGCGAGCAGGCTCTTGGCCTTGTCCAGGCCGGCCTTGGCGGACGGCAGGGACGCCGGGTCGCAGGCGCCCGGCAGCCCGGCCGGTGTGACGGCGGTCGGCTTGCCCTGCCCGCCCATCGCCGCGTTCGCGATCTTCCCGCGGTCCATGGCGATGTTGATCGCGGTGCGGACGCGCGGGTCGGCGAACGGCGACGCGGCCTTCCTGGTGTTCAGCATCAGGTAGTAGAAGTCGGTGGTGGCCTGCGTCGCGACGTTGACATTGGACGCGCCGGCCAGTGTGGTGCGCGAGTCGACGTTGCCCAGGATCGCCATGGACTCGCTTCCGTTCTGCAGCGCGGCGACCCGGGCGGCCTCCTCGGGCACGATCGCGACCTCCAGGCCGTCGACCGCCGGCTTGCCCTTCTGCCAGTACCGGTCGTTGCGCCTGAACGTCCACGACACGTCCTGCCGATGGTTCACGACGGTGAACGGGCCGGTGCCGAGCATCGTCTTGACCGGATCCAGCGAACCGTCCTTGATCTCCTTCATCGGCAGGACGGCGGCCGGGATGTTGGCGAGCGCGGCGAGGAACGGCGAGTAGGGGGCGCTCAGCGTGATCTTGACGGTCCGCGCGTCCTGCTTCGCCACCGACTCGACCGGACCGAGCTGCCCGCGCCACACCGACTCGGAGCCGAGCAGCCGCTTGAGGCTGCCGACCACGTCGTCGGCGGTCATGGTCCGCCCGTTGGAGAACGTGACGCCTTCGCGCAGGTGGAACACGTACGTCGTGTCGGACGGGGTGTCCCAGCTCTCGGCCAGCAGCGGCTGGACGGAGTAGTCGGGGCCGATCGTCGTGAGCGTCTCGTAGACCGGCGACATGAGCGTCCAGGTCGAGGCGACGTCGGCCATCTGCGGGTCGAGGCCGGTGGGCCCGCCGATGTCGACGTGCGTCCCGAGCTTGAGGGTGCCGCCCGCGGGCAGCGACGCGTCGGCGACACCGAGATAACCGGGCCTGGCGGAGGGGTCGCCGGACTTCGTGTCGACCGACGAGCACGCCGATGTGATCAGGAGGGCGGCGGCGATGGCGGCACTGCAGGCCGGACGTGTGTGGCGCATGGGTTCATCTCTCTCCGAAGCTCGGGGTTCAGTGGCAGTGCCCCGCGGTGCCCGGCGGAACGTCCAGGGTCGGGTTGCGATCGAAGAACCCGACGGGCTTGAGGGTGAAACCGCAGGTGTCGACGGGCATGACCGGCCAGTCCTCGGTCCGCGGGAAATGGGTCAGCCCGAAGGTGTGCCAGAGCACGATGTCCTGGCCGTCGATGTCGCGGTCGTGCGCCGTGTAGCGCGGCAGACCGTCCCCGCCCGGATGCTGGTTGACCAGGGGGCCGGCAGGATAGCGCTCCGCCTGGTCGTATCTGGTGACCCACAGGTGCCGGGTGGCGAACGCCGCCCGGCGCCGGATCGACGATCCCGGGGCGGCGAGCAGGGTCGGCTCCCCCTCGGGGTACAGCGCGTAGGCGACCGGCCGTCCGAGACGGTTGCGGCTGGACGGGTTGACGACGTGCCAGGTGCGGCCGAGGCCGCGGTCGGCGTCGCGCTGCCCGTCGCTCTCCCTGCGCAGCCGCGTGGCGGACCGCCCGAACGCGTTGCCGTGCGGGTTCCCCTCCCCCATCGGGCGGGGCCGGACGTCCACCTCTTCGACGGCGTTCTCCAGGCCGTCCACCATCATGTCCAGGCGCGCGCCGAACAGGTGCTGGTGGTAGGGGGCTGCCAGGCCAGGGGCGACCTCGGACGCGTGCGGCTCCGCCCGCTCGTCGTAGACACCGGTGAACACGATTCCGGTGGCCTTGACCTCCAGCTCGATGGTGCCGTCCAGGTACAGGTACCAGTAGAAGCCGTAGTCGTAGTTGCCGACGGTGACGAAGAAGGAGATGACGAGCCGGCGCTGCCGCCGCGTCTCCTTGGAGCCGTTGGCCGGATCGGTGTGCTTCCACAGCACGCCGAAGTCCTCCTCGTGCATGCAGATCGCGTTGCGCAGCACGACCGGCGACCCGTCGTCCCCGGCCACGGTGGCGTCCAGGTAGGTGATCTCGCCGAGGCAGTCGCAGCCGAGTTCCAGCGCGTTGGCGAGCTTCCCGAGCTGGTACTCGCCCGTGTCGAAGTAGTTCTGCCAGAACCGGACCGGGCTCGGATCGCCGTAGGCGACCAGCATCTCCGCGACCGACGCCCGGTACACGATCGGCCTGACCCGGTCGCCGTCGGCGAAGCCGATCTGGTGCAGGACGAGACCCTCGCGCATGTCGTAGCCGAGACGCAGGCTCCAGTTCTCCCAGGTGACGAGCGGGCCGTCGAGCCCGAAGCCCGGCCCTTCCGGCTGGGTGATCTCGATCGGCCGCTGCGTCGTGCGGTGCTCGGTGATCAGGTGGTAGTCGCCGGGCTCGGCGGGAACCGGCTGTGCCCCGGTGTCGACGATCTCGATCACGGACTCGTCGATCAGGTCCACGTAGGCGACCAGCCCGTCGATCGGGTGGGCCCACGGCAGGCTGTCGGGCGTGGGCCGCAGGTGCGCGAGGACACGGGCGACACGGCGCCCGTGCTCGCCGTCGAGGCCGTAGTGACCCGCGGTCAGCGCCGCCATGTAGACGGTCGATATGTCGTCGATCCCCCGGGCCTTGAGCGCCCGCGCCCATTCCGGATCGTCCGCGAGGACGCGCCGGACGAGCGCATGGTCCCCGTCCAGCAGCGGGACCTGCCCATCCTCGACCGGATCGATCGCGACGCGTGACTCGACCCGCTCCGCGGTGATCGAGACGACGGCGGTCCAGGACTCGCCGGAGGCCGGGTCGAGCAGCAGCACCCTGGCCCGCCGGTGGACCGGCTCGCCAGGCGCGAACTCCAGGACCGTCCGCTTGGGCGGTTCCTCCAGCCCCAGGTAGGCGACCCTGGCCCCGGCGAGGCCGTCCTCGGCGAGGATCCGCCCGACCGCGCGGATCTCGTCGGCGCCCAGTGGGTCGAGCGGATGCGGCCGTTCCCCGGGCCCGAGTGCCCTGCCGGACGTTTGCGCGCTCATGCGTCCTCTTCGCCGTCGTTACTCTCCGACGCCGGAACGTTCCGGCACTCATGATGCCGGAACGTTCCGGCATCTGGCCGAACCATAAGCGTGTGACGGACGCCACGACAACCCCTTCGGACCGTCCAATACGCTCCGTCACACCCGGCCGCCCCATTCCGGGGCGAGGGATAGGATCCCTGGCGTGCGCAAGGACGAGCCGGTCACCCTGCTGACGGTCGCCAGAGCGGCGGGTGTGTCGAAGACGACGGCGTCCGACGCCCTGCGCGGATCGGGGCGGGTCTCCGCCGAGACCCGCGCGATGGTCACCCGGGTGGCGGACACTCTGGGTTACGTCCCCAACGGGACCGCGCGGCACCTGCGACGGGCCAGCACGGGCACGATCGGGCTGCACGTGCCGGACGTTCTCACCCGCTCGACGTACTACATGCCGTTCGTGTTCGGCGTGGTGGAGAACGCGGCGGCCCGTGACTACGACATCACGCTGATCACCTCGGGCAGCCCGTCCCGCGTCCCCCGGGTGGACGGCCTGATCCTCGGCGACCCGCTCGCCGGCGACGCCGTCGTGGAGAAGCTCATGACGAGCGGACTGCCGACCGTCACCTGCGAGCACTTCCCGGGCGACGCCGCCGCCGACGGCGTGGTGTGGTCACGGCACTCCGACAAGCTCACCGAGATGCTCGGCCACCTCCGCGCCTCCGGCGCCGCCCATCCGGCCCTGGTCGCCGCCGGCAGCGAGAGCGAGTGGGCCGCCAGCCTCCAGCGCGGCTACCGGGAGTGGTGCGTCGGCGTGGGCGTCCCGCCCGCGGTCCGCACGGTGCCGTTCGAGGCCGCGGCCGAGGACGTCCATGCTGCCGTGGAGGACCTCCTGTCCGCCGAACCGCACCTGGACGCCCTCGTCTGCGCCCCGGCGGGCGCCGCCGCACGACTCCAGCCCGCCCTGCGCCGTACGGGCTCCCCGCTCCTGCTGGCCTCCTGCGTCGACAGCCCGGCGATGAGCCTGGCCGACCCGCCCATCACGGCGATCGACCTGCGCCCCCGCGAGGCGGGCGCGACGTGCGCGGACCTCCTGTTCGACCTGCTGGACGGCCGGGCCGCCCCGGGCACCGAGCGCATCCACCCGATAGAGCTGAACCTGCGCGCCTCGACGAGGCCGGCCAGGGCCGGGGGCTGAACCCCGGCCCCGGTCGGGGTTCAGCCGCCGGTGCCGAGGTCGTCGGAACGGCCGGCCTCCAGGCGGGACAGTTGCGAGGTGGGGCGCCCGCCGGTGCGGAAGAACCCGGCGTTGACCGACCCGTCCCGCGGCCAGCCGGCCGGCGAGTCCTCCCAGGTCTCCTGCCGTCCGTACACGGTCATGTCCATCAGCGCGTAGCTGATGTCCATGGCCTCGACGCCGCGGCCGTTCGTCCAGTAGGTCTCGAACACCCGGTCGCCGTCCCGCAGGTAGCACACCAGGTGGAACATGCCGACCCGGCGCCCGGCAAGCAGCGCTTCAGCGGAGTCCTGGACGGAGTACCAGGGGACGTCCCAGCCCATGAAGTCGCGGTAGCGGACGCTCTCCTCGTACGGGCCCTGGCAGAACGTCGCGTAGGTGATTCCGGCGGCGTGCAGGTAGGACAGCTCCCGGACCTGCCCGTTGTAGTACGTGCAGCCTTCGCACTGCTCGGCGGCGGGGCGGCCGTCGAACCACATCATGTAGTAGGCGATCAGCTGCCGGCGGCCCTCGAACGCGTCCAGCAGCGTGACCGGCCCGTTCGGGCCGGTCAGCGGCGTCGTGGCGTCCACCTCCACCATCGGCAGCCGCCGGCGGGCCGCCGCGATCGCGTCGCCCGCGCGGGTGTGCGCCTTCTCCCGCACCCGAAGCGCGTCCAGCTCGGCCTGCCAGGCGGCCCGGTCGACCACTTCGGGCATCGGGAGTTTCGTATCGGTGCTCATGGGACCTTCCCTTCCTCTCGGTGGACCTTCACCCCACCGACGAAGGGCATCCGTCCGGGATCGACATCGCCGGGCAAAACTTCGGCGCCGGGCGATCCGCGGGAGGATCAGAGTTCGCGGAGGCGGCCGGCCAGGTATCGGCGCTCGGCCTCGGTCGGCGCCAGTTTCAGCGCCTCCTCGTACGCCGCCTTGGCCTCGGCGGCCCGGCCGTCCCGGCGGAGCAGGTCGGCCCGGGTCGCGGGCAGGAGGTGATACCCGGCGAGCCGCCCGGACGCCGCGATCTCGTCGACCAGGGCCAGGCCGGCCGGAACTCCGTCCGCCATCGCGACCGCCACGGCCCGGTTGAGGTCCACGACCGGGGACGGCGCCAGCCGCCCCAGCTCGGCGTACAGGATCGCGATCTGCGGCCAGTCCGTGCTCGCGGCGTCGGGCGCGGTGGCATGGCAGGCGGCGATGGCGGCCTGCACCTGGTAGGGCCCGGCGCTCCGCGCGGCCAGTGCCCGGTCGAGCGCCGCCACGCCCTCGGCGATCAGGGCCCGGTCCCATCGCGAGCGGTCCTGGTTCTCCAGCGTGACCAGCACACCGCCTTCCGTGCGGGTGGCGCGCCGGGCCTCGTGCAGGAGCATCAGCGCGAGCAGTCCGCGCGGCTCGGGCTCGGCCGGCATCAGCCGGACGAGGACGCGGGCCAGGCGGATGGCCTCGGCCGTCAGCGCCCGGTCCGGGTCCTCCTCGTCGTAGCCCTGGTTGAAGACCAGGTAGAGCACCGCGAGAACGGCCGCGAGCCGCGACGGGAGCAGTTCGGCGGGCGGGACCCGGTACGGGATGCCGGCCTCCTGGATCTTGCGCTTCGCCCGGACCAGGCGCTGCGCCATGGCGGGCTCGGCGGTCAGGAAGGCCCTGGCGATCTCGGCCGTGCTCAGACCGGCCAGCGTGCGCAGGGTGAGCGCGACCCGGGCCGGGAACGGCAGCGCCGGATGGCAGCAGGTGAAGATCAGCCGCAGCCGCTCGTCCGGGATGTCCTCCTCGGGCGGCTCGTCGCGGTCCGGCACGGCGAGCCGGCGCAGCTTGGCCGCGCCCGCGGCGTCGCGGCGCAGCCGGTCGATCGCGCGGTTGCGGGCCGCCGCGGTGAGCCAGGCGCCCGGACGGCGCGGAACACCGTCGCGCGGCCAGGTCGTGAGGGCGGCGGTGAACGCGTCCTGAGCGCAGTCCTCGGCCAGGTCCCAGTCCCCCGTCATTCCGATCAGGGTCGCGACCACCTGGCCCCACTCGTCCCGGTACGCCGCGTCGGCCGCCGCCCGCACGCGGTCGTCGGGCCCGGTCATTCCCAGAGGGGACGGACCTCGACGCCGCCCCAGCGCGCGTAGGGGTGACCCGCGGCGATCTGGATCGCCTCGTCCAGGTTCCCGCACTCGACGATCACGAAGCCGCCGACGACGTCCTTCGTCTCGGCGAACGGCCCGTCCGAGACGAGGGTCTCGCCGTCCCGGACCCGGACCGTGGTCGCGTCCACCACCGGCCGCAACCGCGCGCCGAACAGCTTGGCGCCCCGGCGCTCCAGACCCTCCACCCAGGCCTGATGCACCGGATCGGCCGCGAGCTCCTCATTGGACGGCGAAACCGACTCGTCATCGCAGATCAGCAGCGCATACTTCACGCACCCGATTCTGCCCGACCGGATCCCTCGCAGACCTCCGTCCTACGCGAGGTCCTTCGCCATGTGGACGACGTAGCGGCCGCCTATGTCCTCGCGGGACGTCTCCCGGTAGCCGAGGCGCTCGTAGAGGGCGATGTTCGTGGTCATCAGCTCGTTCGTGTAGAGGCGCATGCGGGGCAAAGTGAGCGTGCGGGCGTGTTGCTCGGCGAAGGACAGGAGGGCGCGGCCGATGCCCTGGCCATGGCGGTCGGGGGCGACGGCCACGTTTTCGATCAGGAGCGTGCCGTCCTCGGGGATGAGGACGATCAGGCCGTCCGGACCGTCGCCGGTCACGAAGACCTGACCGGCGCCGATCTGGGCCCCGTAGTCGGCATCCATGGGGATGGGGCGGGCGCCGATGAGCTCGGCCCACGGGGTGTAGGCAGCCTCCACGATCGTCTCGATGCGCGGACGATCGGCTTGCGTGGCGGGTCTGATCATCGTCAGCCCGTGTTCTGGAGGCCGGCGGCGACGCCGTTGACGGACAGGAGGAGCAGGGACTCCAGGTGGGCTCGTTCCTCCTCGCTCTCCACGCCCGCGCGCAGGGCCTTCAGGGCGCGGAGCTGGAGGTGGGAGAGGGCGTCGACGTAGGGGTTGCGGAGTTCGACGGCCCGGGAGAGGACGCGGCGGTTCTCCAGGAGGCGCTCGTGGCCGGTGACCGTGAGGACGAGGCGGCGGGTGCGGTCGTACTCGGCCAGAACGGTTTCGGAGAGGTCGGGGCGCTCGCCGAGGGCCAGGTAGCGCTCGGCGATCGCGCGGTCGGACTTGGCGAGGCTCATCTCGGCGTTGTCCAGGAGGGTGTTGAACAGCGGCCACGCCTCGTAGGCCTCGCGGAGTTCGGAGACGTCCCGGCCGTCGTCGGAGACGGCGGCCAGGCCGCTGCCGAGGCCGTACCACCCGGGGAGGTTGACGCGGGTCTGCGTCCAGGCGAACACCCACGGGATGGCGCGCAGGTCCTCCAGGCCGCGCGCGGCCTTGCGGCGGGCCGGGCGGGAGCCGATGCGCAGCTGGGAGATCTCCTCCAGCGGGCTGACGCGGGCGAACCAGACCGCGAAGTCCTCGGTCTCGATGAGGCTCCGGAAGGCCGCCTTGGCCGCTTCGCTGATCTTGTCCGCGAGGGGACGGAAGCGGGCGGCGGCCTCGCGGGCGCGGTCCTGGACGGCGTCCGTCGAGGCCAGCAGGACGGCGCTGGTCACCTGCTCGACGTGCCGCTTGGCGATCTCGGTGTGCCCGTAGCGGGCGAAGATGACCTCGCCCTGCTCGGTGACCTTGAAGCGGCCCGCGACCGAACCCGGCGCCTGGGCCAGGATCGCCCGGTTGGCGGGACCGCCGCCGCGGCCGAGGGAGCCGCCGCGGCCGTGGAACAGGGTCAGCCTGATGTCGTGCCGGGCCGCCCACGCGGCCAGCACCTCCTGCGTGTCGTAGAGGCGGAGGGTCGCGCTGGCCGGGCCGAGCTGCTTGGCGGAGTCGGAGTAGCCGAGCATGACCTCCAGGCGGCGGCCGGTGTCGTCCAGCCGGCGCCGGACGGCCGGGATCTCCAGCATCCCGTCGAGCACCGCCGGGGCGCGCTCCAGGTCCTCGCCGGTCTCGAACAGCGGGATCACGTCCAGGACCGGCGCGCCGTCGCCGAGGGACGCGGCGAGCGCGTGCACGTTGGCGATGTCGCCGGCGGAGCGGGTGAACGACACGATGTAGCGGTGGCAGGCCCGGACGCCGAACCGCCGCTGGATCCACGCGACGACCCGGAGGGTTTCGAGGATCTCCTCTGTCATCTCCGACAGCGGGCCGCCCGCCTCGACCTCCGCCAGGGCCTTCTCGTGCAGTTCGGAGTGCTGGCGGATCTCCAGCTCCGCAAGGTGGAAGCCGAACGTCTCGACCTGCCAGACGAGCTGCTGGACGCGTCCGTACGCCTGCCGGGCGGCGCCCGCTCCGGCGAGGGAGTCCTGGACGGCGCGCAGGTCGGCGAGCAGTTCGTCCGGGGAGGCGTAGGCGAGGTCGGCGTCGCGTTCCCGGGTCGCGGCGATGCGGAGCGCCGCGTACAGCAGGAACTGCCGGTGCGTCTCACCGGGTGACCGCTTGGTCATCTCGGCGAGCCGGGGCGGATGCGCGGTGCGCGCGGCGGCGAGCGCGTTCAGCAGGTCCTTCGACGCGGGCGTGGTCGACTCGTGGACGGTCAGCTCCCGGCCGATCCGGGCGCACGCGTTCTCCAGGGCACGCAGGACGTGGTCGGCCTGGATCATGACGGCGTCCCGCGTGACCTGCGCGGTGACGTAGGGGTTGCCGTCGCGGTCGCCGCCGATCCAGCTGCCGAAACGCAGGTAGGGGCGGGCCTTCGGCGGGCGGGTACCGGTGCCGTCGCCGTCGAGGGCGCGGTCCAGGGCCCGGTAGATGTGCGGGACGACCCGGAAGATCGTCTCGTCGAAGGCGGCCATCGCGGTGCGGACCTCGTCCAGCGGGTCCATCTGGGTGCCCCGGCGCAGCGCCGTCCGCCACAGCAGGTCGATCTCCTCGCGCAGGCTGCGCTCGATCTCCTCCCGCTCGCTCCCGCCCGGGCCCTCGTTCAGCCGGGTCAGCAGGTCGCTGATCCGCTGGATCGCGGTGACGACCGCGCGGCGCCGGGCCTCGGTCGGGTGCGCGGTGAAGACGGGCCGGAACTCCAGGCCGTCGATGACCCCGTCCAGCCTGCCGTCGCCGACCGCGCGGATCTCCTCGACGGCCGCCGCGACCGACCCGGCGACGGCGCCGCCGGTGTCGCGTTCCCGCAGCGTCCGGATGCGGTGGTGCTCCTCCGCGAGGTTCGTCAGGTGGAAGTACACGGTGAACGCGCGGGCGACCTGGCCGGCACGTTCCAGCGTCCAGCCGTCGGCGAGGGCGGCGACCTCCTCGATGCCGGCCTCGCCGCGGCGCGCCGCGATCACCGCGTGGCGGAGCCGTTCGACGTCGTCCAGCAGCCCTTTCCCGCCGTACTCCACGAGGGAGTCTCCGAGCATCGCGCCCAGCAGCCGCACGTCGCGGCGCAGCGGTTCGGGCATGTCCTGCCGAAAGGAGTCACGCGTCTTCGTAGCCACCCGCACAAGCCTAACGAGCCGGATTTCGCGCCGTTCATCCCGGTCAGCGGGCCCCGCGCGCACCCGCCGGATCAGCGTCCGGTTACCCTGGCCCGCATGGCGATGGAAGCCCCTGAACCCCCCGCCGGCTACGACGTCCACACCACGGCCGGGAAGATCGCGGACCTGGAGCGGCGCCGGTACGAGGCGGTGCACGCCGGTTCGGCGCGCGCCGTGGAGAAGCAGCACGCCAAGGGCAAGATGACGGCCCGGGAGCGGATCGACGCGCTGCTCGACCCCGGCTCGTTCGTCGAGTTCGACGAGATGGCGCGGCACCGCTCCACCAACTTCGGGATGGAGAGGAACCGCCCCTACGGCGACGGCGTCGTCACCGGGTACGGCACGGTGGACGGCCGCCCGGTCGCGGTCTTCAGCCAGGACTTCACCGTCTCCGGCGGCTCCCTCGGCGAGGTCTTCGGCGAGAAGATCTGCAAGGTCATGGACCACGCGGTCAAGACCGGCTGCCCGGTGATCGGGATCAACGACTCCGGCGGCGCGCGGATCCAGGAGGGCGTGGTCGCGCTCGGCCTGTACGCGGAGATCTTCAAGCGGAACGTGCACGCCTCCGGCGTGATCCCGCAGATCTCGCTGGTCATGGGGCCCTGCGCGGGCGGCGCCGTGTACTCCCCGGCGATCACCGACTTCATCGTCATGGTCGACCAGACGTCCCACATGTTCATCACCGGGCCGGACGTGATCAAGACGGTCACCGGCGAAGAGGTGACGATGGAGGAGCTGGGCGGGGCGCACTCGCACAACTCCAGGTCGGGCGTCGCGCACTACCAGGGGTCGGACGAGGACGACGCGATCGAGTACGTCAAGGCGCTGCTGTCGTACCTGCCGTCGAACAACCTCTCCGACGCGCCCGCGTTCGACGTCCCCGTGGACGTGACCGAGGCGGACGAAGAGCTCGACACCCTCATCCCCGACTCGCCGAACCAGCCGTACGACATGCACACCGCCATCGAGCACGTGCTGGACGACGGCGAGTTCCTGGAGGTCCAGGCGCAGTTCGCGCCGAACATCATCGTCGGCTTCGGCCGGGTCGAGGGGCACTCGGTCGGCATCGTCGCGAACCAGCCGATGCAGTTCGCCGGCACGCTCGACATCGACGCGTCCGAGAAGGCCGCCCGCTTCGTCCGGACGTGCGACGCGTTCAACGTCCCGGTGCTGACGTTCGTGGACGTCCCCGGCTTCCTCCCCGGCACCGACCAGGAGTGGAACGGGATCATCCGGCGCGGCGCGAAGCTGCTGTACGCCTACGCCGAGGCGACCGTCCCGCTCGTCACGGTCATCACCCGGAAGGCCTACGGCGGCGCGTACGACGTCATGGGGTCCAAGCACCTCGGCGCCGACATCAACCTGGCGTGGCCGACCGCGCAGATCGCGGTGATGGGCGCGCAGGGCGCGGTCAACATCCTGTACCGGCGCGAGCTGGCCGCCGCCGGCGACCCGGACGCCCGCCGCGCCGAGCTGATCACCGAGTACGAGGACACGCTCGCCAACCCCTACATCGCGGCGGAGCGCGGCTACATCGACAACGTGATCAAACCGTCCGAGACGCGCGGGCAGGTCGTGCGGGCGCTCCGGGCGCTCCGGGACAAGCGCAAGACGCTGCCGCCGAAGAAGCACGGGAACATCCCGCTGTGACCGCCTTCCGGGAGGCTTCGTGACCGCCGACAGCACGCCGTTCCTCCAGGTCGTCCGCGGCGAACCGGGCCCGGAGGAGATCGCGGCGCTCGTCGCCGTGCTGACCGCCCGCGCCCGCGCGGCCGCCGCGGCCCGGGACGGCGCGGGCCGCGGCGGCCCGGCGAGGCCGTCCCGCTGGGCCGACCGGTCCCGGCTCGTCCGCGGCACGTTCGCGGGCGAGATCGCGCCGCGCGGCCCGGGCGCATGGCGCGCCAGCGGCCTGCCCCGCTGACCCGACGACTGAGCGCCAGCGAAGGAGCGGCTCAGCGGCTCTTGCCGGGGGGTTGGGGGGTCGCCCCCCAGATGGGCGCTGACTCGGCGCGCTGACCCTGTCGTGCGAGGTCGGCCGGGCCGCTCGAAGCGACATGTAACCGTGGTTCGCGCCCAGCGGAGGGCTCCGCACGAATAAGGTGGAAGGCCATGGCCACCTCGGAGTACGTCCCACAGCCCGCGCGATACGCGATCTTCGTCGACGCGGGGTACCTCTACGCGGCCTCCGGGGCCCTGCTGCTCGGCTGCGGCTCCCGCCGGGAGTACCGGGTCGCCGCGGAGAAGCTGATCAAGGCGCTGACCGACCACGCCGACGAGCAGCGGCGCGGCGAGCTGCTCCGGGTGTACTGGTTCGACGCGGCGCCGAAGCGGCAGCCGACCGTCGACCAGCGCGTCATCGCCAACCTTCCGCTGGTCAAGCTGCGCCTCGGGAACCTGAACGCGCAGGGCCAGCAGAAGGGCGTGGACGCCCAGCTCCGCGCCGACCTGGAGGCCCTGGCCCGGCATCGCGCGATCACCGACGCGGTGCTGCTGGCCGGCGACGAGGACATGCTGCCCGCCGTGGAGGCCGCGCAGCGCTACGGCGTCCGCGTGCACCTGTGGGGCGTCGAGCCGACGCACGGCTCCAACCAGGCCGAATGGCTGGTGTGGGAGTCCGACACGGTCGAGGTGCTGCCCGCCGAGTTCCTGCGCCCGTACTTCACCAAGGCCAAGGTGCTGCCGGTGCCGGGCGCCGCCGCCGCGGTACGGGACGCCGCGGCCGCCGCGCACCGGACGAGCCCCGTCCCGTCCCCGTCCCAGGTCTTCGCGGGGCGGCCCCCGGTCAAGCCGGCGCCCGCCGCCGCCCGCACGGCCGTCCCGGTGCCCGGCGCCGTGACGCCCGCCACGGTGGCCGCGTCGATGAACTCCACCGCGTCGCCGTCCGACGGCAAGCTCGGGCCCGACCGCGACCACATGCTGGAGATCGGCGAGCACGTGGCCCAGAAGTGGATCTTCGAGCGGGGCCGGGACAACATCCGCGACCTGCTGCCCGGCCCGATCCTGCCGCCCGTCATCGACAAGGAACTGCTGATCGAGGCGGAGAAGGAGCTCGGCGGCTCCCTGCGCCCCTACCAGGAGGCCCGCACCTGGCTGCGGGACGGCTTCTGGGAGCGCGTCTACCGCGAGTTCGGCATCGGCATCGGCAAATCCGACTGATTCGGCGGGCCGCAGTGAATACGTTTCGCAATTAGCCGGACACTGCGCGTCGTCACTCGGTAACGTCCCCGCCGTGATGGGGGAGGCCGTGCATGGGACCTCATGGAGGACGATCACGGGCCGCCGCGCTTCCGCTCGCCGCGGCCCTCGCGCTGACCGGCGGCGTGCTGGCCGGGTGCGAGTCGCCCGTCCCGTTCTACCGGCCCGGGGAAGGCTCCCCGGACGACCCGGTGGTCGGGCTCGGCGGCCCCGCGCCCTACCTGCGGGCCCGCCCGGACGGGACGGCCGCCGGCGACGCCGCCCCGGAGGCCGGGCCGCCCGGCGGCGGGGTGCCCCTCGCGCCCGCGGGCGGCCCCGTCTACGCCGCCACCGGGCCGGGCATGATCGCGCCGAACGCGCGCGGCATGCCGGCCCGCCTCTACGTCGCGAACGGCCGGACCATCGACGTCGTCGACCCCGGCACCCTCCGGGTCACCGGCCGGTTCCACCCGGGCGCGGCGGCGGCCCGGATCGTGCCGTCCTGGGATCTGCGGCGGCTGTGGGTGACCGACCCCGCGCACGGGACGCTCGTCCCGGTCGGCCCGCACGGCGGGAGGCGCGGGCGCCCCGTCCGGGTCACCGCGCCCGCCGGGCTGTACTTCACGCCTGACGGGCAGGACGCGCTGGTCCTCGCGCGACGGCCGTCCCGGATCGGCGTCCGCGACCCGCGCACGATGGCGGCGAGGGCGTCGATTCCGATGCCGTGCCCGGCCGGCCACGCGGACTTCTCCCTCGACGGGGCGACGCTGGTGGCGACGTGCACCGCGGCCGGTGTGCTCGCCCGCGTCGACCTGGCGAACCGCCGCGTCACCGGGACGATCCGGCTGCCGGAGGGGGCGCGGCCCGGCGACCTGCGGCTGTCGCCCGACGGCAGCGCCTTCTACGTGGCGGACGCGCGTAAGGGCGGGGTGTGGTTCGTGGACGCCCGGCGGTTCGCGCTGCTGGGGTTCGTCGCGACCGCGCCGGGCGCCCGCGGCCTCGCCATCAGCCGGGACGCGCACCGGCTGTTCGTCGTCGGCGACGGCACCGTCACCGCTCTCGGGTTCCGCTCGCGGCGGGTCGCGTCCCGCTGGCCGCTGCCCGGGCGCGGCTCACCGGTGCCGGGCGGGGTGTCGTCGGACGGGACGGCGCTGTGGCTCGCCGACCCCGCCGGGCTCGTCTACGCCGTCTCCACGCGCACGGGCCGCGTCCTGCACAAGGTCGACGTCGGCGGCCGTCCGGTGGACCTGTGCGTCCACCCGCAGCCGGGCCGCTACTCGCTGGGCGGCACCGGCCTGTACCGCTGACGCCGGCGATGACCGCTAGTGCGAGCCGACGCGGTGCCAGTCGGGGAGCAGTTCCTCGACCAGCGCCTCGGTCTCGGGCTGGAGGCGGTCGAACAGCGGGTCCCGTCCGACGCGGGCGCGCAACTCGTCCACGACCACCTGTACCTGCGCGACGTCGCCGGACGCGTGGGTCGCGCGGAGCAGGTCGCGCCAGAGGCCCTCGTCCTCGGCCGCGAGCCGCAGCCCGGCGCGGGCCGCGCTCACCGCGCCGCGGGCGTCGGCCTCCTCCAGCCGCAGCACGACGAGGCGGTGCGCGACGTCGATGACCCGCGCGGGCGCCTCGTACTCCAGGTCGTGGTCGGCGAGCCAGGCGTACCGGCCGCGCGGCCGGTCGGCGAGGAGCGGGCCGCGGACGAGGTCCAGCGCGTACGCCATATAGGCGGTCTCGGACCCGGGCTCGGCCGCCGACCGCCACACCAGCCAGCGGAACACGTTCAGGTCGACGCGCACCTCGGAGCCGAGCCGGATCCGGCCGCGATCGTCGTAGTACAGGTTGGGACGGCCCCGCGCGTCCCGGCCGAGCCAGTCCGACACGCGGGCCACGCACGCGTCGCGGACCCCGGCGCTCACCCCGCGCGGCCAGATCGCGCCGGACAGCACCGTCGGGTGGACGCCCTCCGGATGCGCGGCGAGGTACACCAGCACCTCGGTGCACAGTTCCCGGCGGCTCTCGTCCATCGGCCCGGGCGCGTCGACCTCGATCGGGCCGAGCAGCCGGACGTCCACCGACGACTCCTCCGCGCCGGGCGGTTCCGCGCCGCCGGTGAGGCCGGGGAGTTCGACGGACTCGACCCGGCCGGCCGTCCGGAACAGCTCGAACACGCCCCGATAGTCGTCGTCTTGGACGAGCTGCGCGTCGACGTCGAAGCCGAGCACCCCGGCCTGGAGGCGCGCGGCGTCGTCGACGTCCCACGTCCAGGTGGCGCCCTGCACGTCGCCGGGGACGAGGTAGCCGGCGGCCATCCGGGTGCCGGTGCGGGCGAGCGCGACGAGCCGGTCCGCCTCCGCCTCGGCGGGCCGGTCCGCCATGATCAGGTAGTGCGGCATCCACGCCTCGCCGAACACGCCGCGGCAGCGTCCGGTGAGCACGGAGTCGACGCCGGACGCGGCGAGCGCCTGCCGCACCTCCTCGCTGCGTCCCTCCAGCTCGGGCAGCGCGTCGGCGAGCGTCGGGACGGACCGGACGCGGTCCGGGGCGATCTCCGCGAGGCCCTCGCCCAGCTCCCCGTCGAACCCGACGAGCGTGATCCGCATGTGGTCCGACCAGCGGTTGGTGGCCAGCTCCAGCGCGACCGCGGACAGCACGGCCCGGCGGGTGTCCTCGGGTCCGCGCAGCTCGATCAGTCCGTGCGCCGCCTCCAGGTCGACGAGGATGCGGCCGTTGTCGTTGGTGCCGATCGACACGAGGCCCGGGTAGGGGGCGAGGACGTCCCCGAGGTCGGACGCCTCCAGGCCGGGGAGCGCGTCGCCGTGCAGCCGCCACACCTGGCCGTCGTCGAACGCCTGCCAGGGGGCGGGCGGGTTCCGGTCGGCGGGCGCGATCCACAGGTCGAGGGAGCCGCGTCCGAGGTGCACACCGTAGACGGTCGGCATGGCCCGGCCGCCCGCCGCCATGGACTTCGACATGTGCCGCAGCCCGAGGTCGAGCAGCTTCACCGCGTCATCGTCGGCGCCGACCCGCAGCGCCCGCTCCGCCTCGGCGGCCTCCCCCCGCGGCCGGACGATCATGTTGCCGAACGCGCGCCGCCACATCTGGGCGCGGCGCCGCCGGCCGAGCACGCCGAGCAGCCCGGCGGCGAGCAGCGACGCGGCCGCGAGGCCGTGCGGCCAGCCGATGTCCAGCGTGCCGCCGGTCTCCTCGTGCTGCGCGCCCTTGCCGGGGACCTCGGCGCCGCCGCTGCCGGCGTCGCCGCCCATCTCGCCGGACGGCCCGCCGTGCGCCGGCGGGTGCGCGGGCTCGGACTTCTGCGGCTCGGACTTCTGCGGCTCGGACTTCTGCGGCTCGCTCTGCCGCGGTGCGGGCGCCGGGGACGCCGCGGGCGGAGCCTGAGACGCCGGAGGCCGCGATGCCGGAGGCTGTGATGCGGGCGGCTGGGAGGCAGGCGGCTGGGAGGCAGGCGGCTGCGACGCGGACGGCTTGGGGGTGGCGGGCGGGGCCTGTGACGCAGGGGGCTGCGACGCGGGCGGCTGGGCCTCCGGCGGGGCGGGCCGCTGCGGCTTCTCCGGCTTGGCGGGCTTCTCCGGGACGGCGTGCCCGTACCGGAAGTATTCGTCGAGGTCCTTCACGGGGACGACCTGCGCGCCCTTGGCGTCCGCCGGCATCTCCAGGATCCAGCCGGGACGGATCAGGCTCGCGATCGTGAGCCGCGTCCCGTCCGGCTGGATGTGCCCCTTGTTGAGGGAGTAGATCTCCTTGTAGCGGCGCCCCTCGCCCAGGCACTTCTCGGCGATCTCCCACAGGCTCTCGTGGTGCCGGCCCTCCGGCGGATGCACCCGGTAGATCTTGGTGGTGGCCGCCTTCTCGACCGTGTTCGCGCTGAGCTCCACGGCGACCGGCTCGGCGGCGGGACCCTCCGGCGCGTCCGGGAGCCGCTGGAACTCCTGCGACTGCGGCTGCAGCTGCACGGCCGCCGGGCGCTGCGACAGCCCGCCGCCGGAGAACGCCGGCATGATCGCGGTGGTCGCGGTGAACAGCAGCATCGCCGCCACGACGAGCCGGTGCACGAGCGACTGCGTCCCGCCCGCGAGCGGCACCCGCGCGGGCACGCCGACGCCGCGGATCCCCGCGTACACCTCGACGACCACGCACACGGCGAGCTGGAGCCAGGCGAGCCACACCAGCGCGACGAGGATCGCGATCAGCGAGCCGGGCCCCACCCGGTGGGTGAGGTCGGACGCCGAGGGCAGATGGTCCGGCAGCGGTGAACCGAAGATCGTGAGCAGCGCGAACGGGACGCCGGCCATCAGCGCGGCGAGCGCGATGAGCGCGCCGATCCCCGCCAGCACGTCGCCCGCACTGCGATGCCCGTTCACCCGGACGGGCGACCTCTGCCCCTGCCGCGTCACCATCGCGCCCCTGCCGTTCGCCGGTCCCCGGACGTCGTCCTCATCGTAGATCCGTTCTCGCGGAACCTCACGGGTTGTCTCCCCCCGGGCCTCCCGTGACGGGACGGGCGGTCGCGCTGGAGGTCAGATGGAACTCGCCGAAGCCGGGGATGATCCCGAGAAGCTGCGGCCGCACGCTGATCTGCACGGTGACGGCGACCTCCTGCTCGTCGGCGTCGCACTGGGACGAGGTGACCTGGTCGCCGTAGGACGCGAGCAGGTCGCACGCCGCCGCACGGGCCCGGCCCGGATCGATGACGGGCCGGCCCGTCTCGCGCAGTTCGTCGGTGTCGATCTGGTCGGCCCCCGCCCGGGCCGCCTGCTCGGCCATGTCCGCGGCGCGCTGCCGCGCGTGGATGGCGAGGCCGCCGTCCACGAGCAGCCCGGCGAGCAGGAGGACGACCGGCGTGAACAGCACCGTGTACATCGCGATCGTGCCGCGGTCCCGCTCGCCCGCCGTGGCGCGGTCCCGTCCGGCCGTCATGGCTCGTCTCCCGGCACGTCGTCGGTCCCGCGGTAGCTGAAGGTGTCGACGGGGGCGATCGCGTGGCCCTGGAGCCGTTTGCTGCCCGGCAGCCCGATGAACGCGAGGTCACCGAGGTCGACGTCGCAGGTGATGGTCACACCGACGCGTCCGCCCGGCCCCCAGTCGGACACGTCGGTCTGCACGCTGGGGCCGCCCGAGCACCAGTCGGTCCCCCGCAGGCCGGCGGAGGCGGTGTCGGCGGCGAGGCTCTGCGCGGAGCCGGCGCTGCGCGCGATGGACGCGGCCCGTGCGGCGTCCCGCGCGGCACCGTCCACCTGGCTCTTGGCGTCCACCATCCGTCCCGCGCCGGCGAGGAACAGCAGGAACGCGATGAAGATCGGCGTGACGAGCACCATCTCCAGGGACATCGAACCGCGCTCGGCGACGGGCACGACGCCACGGACCTTCATTGGCCGGCCCCCCGCTGGCAGGACGTTCCCGCCCCCACGTCGGGGCGGAAGCACTCGATCGGCCCCTGCGAGCGCTGCGACACGTGGAACGTCATGAACGGGACGACCTGGACCGCCTCCCCACTGACCTCGACCCAGCGTTCGTCGTCGTCCTCCCCCGCCGTGACCTGGAGCCCGCTCAGCAGGTCCGGCCCGATCTCGCGGACGCTCCCGGCCGCCTTCGCGGTCGCTGCGCCCTGCCAGCCGCCGCCGACCGGGGAGGTGCGCGCGACGCGGGCGCCCGACTGCGCCGCGGCGAGCGCGACGTGCCGGGCGTGGAACACCATGGCGAACTGCACGACGACGAGCATCACCAGGATGAGGACCGGGGTGAGCAGCGCCCACTCCATCGACGAGGCTCCGGCATCGGCGCGTTCCTCCCGGCGACCCCACCGGATGCCGGGTTCGCTGGACCGCATGGCGGTCAGCCCGTGTTGATGCTGTTGGCCTTGTCCTGGATCTTCTTCTGGATCACCGCGCCGATCGTGATCGCGATCAGCGCGAGGATCGCGGTGATGATCGCCCACTCGATCGCGGACGCGCCCCGGCTGCGCTCCTCGTCGGACCGCAGCCGTGCCAGCCGGGCGCCGACCATGGCGCGCAGGTAGACGATCGCCGGGTCGTTCAGGGGATTGAGCGGATTCATCGTGAGACCTCCAGGGGGGCGAACGGGCGGGTACGGGACGTCATGAGGCGAGCACCCGCATGAGCGCCGGGTAGGCGAGGAAGATCAGGAAGCCGGCGCACAGGAACAGCTGCGCGATGAGCATCGACTGGGAGCGCTCACCGGCCTTGCCCTCCAGCTCCGACAGCTCGCGGCTGCGCATCGACGCGGCGCGGGCGGCGAGCGACTTGCGGATCTGCGCGCCGTCGTCGGAGACGAGCGCGAGCGCCCCGGCGAGGTCGCGCAGCTCGGCGATGTCGAGCTCCTCGCCGAGCCGGCCGAGGGCCTGCCAGGGCGTCTGCCCGGTGATGCGCGCGTTGGCCAGGGCGTCCTGGATGCGGTGCATGGCCCACCCCTCGCCGACGTTCGAGGCGGTCATGAGCGCCTCGGGGACGCCGCGTCCGCCGGCGAGGTTCATCGAGACGAGGTCGAGGAACGCGCCGACGACGTGCCGGAAGTCCTGCCGCCGGGACTGCGCCTCCTGCCGGAGCTGCATGTCGGGGAAGAAGAAGAACAGCGCGGCGAACAGCACGCAGATCCACGCCGGGACGGCGACGGACGAGCCGAGCCCGAGCAGCGTGAAGTAAGCGACGATCAGCGGGATGAACAGCAGCGCGGCGGCGGGCAGCAGGAACTTCGTCGCGAGGAACGCCTCCAGCGACCGCTCGGTGATCGCGAGGTCGGCGCGGACCGACCGCAGCCGCCAGCCGCGCGACTCGTAGAACCGCGCCAGCTCCCGCCCGACCCGGGCGCGCATCCCGCCGACCCGCTCCAGCGTCGGGGACATCCGCCCGGCCTGCTGTTCCTCCAGGTCGCGGCGGCGGGCGGCGTCGAGCGCGGCCATCCGCGCGGCGAGACCGGGACGCGGCGGGAACAGCGCCCGGACGAGCACGTACAGGCCGAGGCCGACGACCGCGCCCGCGATCATCGCACCGTTCACGGCGTGCTCCCCCCTCCCGCGTCCATGGTGCGGCGGCCGCGCAGCGGCAGTTCCTGCGTGCCCTTGCCCTGGTCGGCGGCGCCCTTGCCCTGCCAGCCGGCGACCGTGCTCGGCACCTCGCCGGGCACGCCGGGCTGGACGGCCTTGCGCGGCTCGCTGAGGAACCGTCCCGGCAGCTCGTACCGCGAGAGCCGGCGCAGCCACAGGAACGCGGCCCCGTAGAGCGCCACGACGACGCACAGGACGAGCTGCCCGAGGACGTCGTCGTACGGCTCGACGTAGGAGTGGTTGAACACGGCGAGGGCCAGGGCCGTCCCGACGGAGACGGCGACGACGATCCGGACGCTGCGCCGGGTGGCGCGCCGGTCGGCCTCCACGCGGCGCCGCATGTCCAGTTCGGCGCGGGCGGAGTTCGCGAGCGCGCCGAGCATGTCGCGCAGGCCGGGGCCGCGGAGCTTGGCGTTGAGGATCAGCGCGGCGATCACCAGGTCGGCGGACGGGTCGTCGATGTCGTCGGCGAACCGGCGCAGCGCCTCCGGCATCGGGACGCGGGTGTGCAGCCGGTCGACGAGGCCCCGCAGTGGCTGCTGCAGCGCGGGCGCGGCGGCGCGCTGCGAGGCGGGGATGGCCTGTTCGAGGCCGACGGCGCCGGCGATGGTGTCGCGCAGCGACTCCGTCCAGCCGGCGAGGGCCTCCAGGCGCGCCATGCCCCGGCGTTCCTCGGCGGCGCCGCCGGCGAGCCCGTTCCAGGCGAGGACGAGCGCGCCCGTCCCGGCGGCGGCGATCGGCCAGCGCGTCACGATCAGCACGAGAACACCGACGATGACGGCCACGGCGGTGCGGGTGGTGAGGGTGCGGACCAGGTCCTCGCGGCTGCGGCCCCGGGCGGGCTTCGCGCGCGGCGGCAGCCCGCGCAGTGCGACGGCCAGCAGCAGGAACCCGCCGCCCGTGACCGCGCCCATGAGGACCGCGAGGAGCATGTCCGGCGTGTACATCATCCCCTCCCTCCGGTCACCAGGCACCTCCGGCGGACGGGTCGTAACCGTGCTCCGCGAGGTCGGCGACGCACGCGATCGGCGCCGAGGGCACCGCGTAGCCGGCGTGCCCGAGCGCGAACACCTCCGACGACAGGACCCGGCCGTCCACGCCGGTGACCTCCCGGACGCTGGACACGAAGCGGCGCAGCCGCCCTCCGGAGGCGTAGTCGTTGCGCTTCTCGATGAACACGACGAAGTCGATCGCGCCCGCGATGAGCATGTGGGTCGCCTCGACGGGCAGCCGCTCCTCCGACTGGATCGCGTAGGTCGCGACGCGGTTGAACACCTCCACCGACGAGTTCGCGTGGATCGTGGACAGCGAGCCGTCGTTGCCCTGCGTCATCGCGTTCAGCATCGTGACGATCTCGTCGCCGAGGACCTCGCCGACGATCACGCGGGACGGGTTCATGCGCAGCGACCGGCGGACCAGTTCCGCCATCGAGATCGCGCCCTGCCCCTCGGAGTTCGGCAGCCGCTGCTCGAACGCGACGCAGTTCGGGTGCAGCTCGGGGAAGGCGTCCAGGCCGAGTTCGAGGGCCCGCTCGACGGTGATGAGCCGCTCGTGCGGCGGGATCTCGTTCGCGACCGCGCGCAGCAGCGTCGTCTTCCCCGCGTTCGTCGCGCCCGCGAGCATGATGTTCTTGCGGGCGAGCACGGCGGCGCGGAAGAAGTGGCCGATCTCCTGCGTGAAGGTGCCGTTGCCGACCAGGTCGGCGAGGAACACCTTGCCGAGGCGGGCGCGCCGGATCGACAGGGCGGGCCGGACGGTCACGTCCATCACGGCCGACAGCCGCGAGCCGTCCGGGAGCCGCAGGTCGAGCTGCGGGTTCGCGGTGTCGAACGGCCGCGACGACAGCCCGCTGTAGGCGGCGAGGATCTGGATCAGCTCGACCAGTTCCTCGTCGCTCTCGGCGACCGGCTCGCCCATCACCTCGCGGCCGTCGGCGTAGCCGATGAACACGCGGTCGCAGCCGTTGATGTCGATGTTCTCGATCTCGGGGTCTTCGAGCAGCGGCTGGAGCCGGCCGACGCCGAACAGCGCCGCGTGCACCCCGGCGGCGAGCGCCTCCTCCTCTTCGGCGTTCGGCGGACGGCGCCCGGAGGTGATCTCGCCGCGCGCGAACTCCTCCAGCACCTGGCCGATGAGCGCGCGGGCGAACTGCCGCTCGTCCTCACCGGACATCTGCGCCAGCCCGTTCGCGGCGTCGAGCCGGCGCTGCTGCGCCAGCCGGTCGCCGACCTCCTGGCGGAGGCGTTTGACGAGGCCGTGGTCCATCTAGCGCCTCCCCTCCTCGGTTCCGCCGCCGGCCGGGACGTGCGGCGGCCGGGCACCGGGCGGTGCGGACGCCGTTGTGGACGGCGGCGCGGACGGCGGGGGCGCCTCGGCGGGCGGTGCCGGCGGCGGGACGTCCCGCTGCCCGGCGGGCACCCCGGGAAGGCGTCCGGCGAGCTCGCCCGCGACCTCCCGCGCCGACCGGATGAGCAGCGAGCGGTCCAGCCGCCCGCCCCAGCTTCCGGACAGCAGGTCGGCGCCCTTCGGGTCGAGGGCCAGCCCGCCGAGGACGGTCACGTCCGGCGGCGGGGGCCCCTGCGCGGTGTCCAGGGCCCGGTTGCGCACGCCCGCGAGGATCCGGTCGACCTCGGCGATCGAGCCGCGGTAGTCGCGCGGGTCGGCGAGCACGAGCACCCCGACGGGCGGGCCGCCGCGCAGCTCCGACGTCAGCGCGGCGACGCGTTCACGCAGGTGGGCGACCTGTTCCAGGGTGGCGCGGGTGAGCAGCACGACCATGTCGGCCTCGCGCATCAGCTCGATCAGCGGGCTGCCCGCGCCGAGCCGCCCGCAGTCGGCGATCACGTCCACGGGGGCGAGGCCGGCGAACGCCCGGCCGAGCGGCCCCCACAGCCACGTCATCGCCTGCGCCTGCTCGGCGTTGGTGAGGCCGACGAGCACGTCGAGGCCGCCGACGAGCCGCTGGCAGTGCTCGGCGATCTGGTCGGGGCGCAGCCCGCGGCGGGCGGTCGCGGCGAGGCTGAGCAGCCCGCGGGACGGGTTGAGCATCCCGCCGTCCGCGTCGCCGTCCGCGGGGGCCGCGGCGGGCAGCCGGTACACGAGGTCGCCGCCCCCCTGGTCGCACTCCGCGACCAGCACGGGGCGCGGCCACACGGCGCCGAGCGCGACCGCCGCGGTCGTGACGCCCGGCGCCCCCTTGTCGGCCGCGAGCGCGATGAGTGCCACCGTCAGTTACCGCCCGTACCTGGGCCCGGTGTGCCGGTGCCGCCCGTGCCCTGGCCGCTGCTCGGGACGGGCTCGACGCCGCCGGTGCCGCCGTTCTGCTTGGCCGGCTTCTGCGGGGTCGCGGCCGGCACGGAGACCTTCGTCCCGTCCGGGATGAGCGCGAGCGCGACCGTTCCGGCGGAGGCCGCCTGGGTCACCTGCGCCGCGTCCGCCGGGAGGACGGCGACGTCCACGTTGGTCAGCTCGGACCGGAGCCTGGTCGGGCCGCCGGCGTCCCCGGTGCCGACGTTCAGCACGATCGCGTCCTGCGCGAGGACGGTTCCGGCGCGCGGCCCGCCGTCCGTCGTGCCGCCGACCGCGAACAGCGTGACGTGCTTGCCGCCGCTGAGCCCGCCGGCCGGCAGCTGGCCCGGTTTGAGCGCCAGCCCGACGACGAGGCGCCCCTTCGCGGGGGTGTCCAGCGGGCTGATCATGCCGTTGGTCAGCAGCGCGCCCTTCACCAGCGGGACGGCCGCGAAGTGCCGGGTCACCTTCTCCCGCTCCGACCAGCTGAGGTACTGGATCCCGGTGTCGCCGACCTGGACCTCTTCGAGGGCGCCCGGCGGGATCCGCTGCCCGGCCGCGACCGGCTGCGCGATCCGGATCGCCGACACCCGTTCGCCGCTCGCCATCACGAGATAGGCGCTGGCGAGGGCGCCGCCGAGGATCAGCAGCACCGCCAGGGCGGCGAGCGCCGGCTTCCGCTCGCGGGGGGACGCCGGGAGCCGCTGCCCCCCGGAGGTGCCGAGCCCGGACCGGCCGAGCCCCGCCGTCCCGCCGGACGAGCCCGCCGCGCCACCCCCCGGGATGGTCGACTGGTTGGACTTCATCGCGCTGCCCACGCGCTCCTTCCCGCCCTCCCGCGGACCCCGCCGCGCGGGATCTTCCACGTCACCGAGCGATCCATGCTTGCGGGGGCGGTGAGGCCACGTCAATGGATTCGGTGGAGTGAAGCCGCCCCATATCCCGGCACACCACGATGACCTGCGAATTCATCGGCCACATGACTACTTACCACCAGTCACATGCGTCACTGACCCTATCGTGGACGGTTCCGGACGCCGCCCGGGCGGGGCTACAGGCCGACGAGGCGGCCGAGGAGGATCATGGTGTGGTCGAAGTAAGCGTCCCGCTCCTCGATCACGTTGTCGAATTGCCCGAACAATTCGAAGCTGACCGTCCCGTACAAAGCGGCCCAGGCGGTGAAGGCCCTCGCTATGACGTCGTCCGGGGCGTCCATGGGGAGCAGGGCGCGGGCGCGGGCCATGTCGCCGGCGATCGAGGGCGGCGTCGGCGGGCACGGTCCCGCCGGGTCGAGCGCCCCGGCCGCGTGCGCCTCGGCGACGATCCGCGCGAGGACGATCCTGTCGCGCAAGGCGGCGGGGACGGTGTCCTGCGGCGCCTCGTAGCCGGGGACGGGCGTCCCGTACAGCAGGGCGTACTCGTGCGGATGCGCGAGCGCCCAGGCGCGGACGGCGCCGCACACGGCGAGCCATCTCCCGGCGTGGTCGTCGTTCCCTGCCTTGGCGTCGGCGCGCTCGACCGCTTCGCCGACCGCGTTGTAGCCGTCGATGATCAGCGCGGTGAGGAGGTCGTCGCGGCTGGGGAAGTAGCGGTAGATCGCCGACGAGACCATGCCCATCTCGCGGGCGACCGCGCGCAGCGACAGTCCCGCCGCGCCCTCGGTGGCCAGCTGCCGCCTCGCGATCTCGGTGATCTCCCGGGTCAGTTCCGCCCGGACCCGCTCCCGTGCCGTACGACCAGCGCTCATGCCCGGATTCTAGCAGAGCGACGCACTGAATCGAGAGCACTGCTCTTGACATTGACGCTCTCAAAGGAGAGCATTGCTCTCGAAACAGAGCACTGAGGCAACGAGAATCGCGACCGAGGAGAGAAACATGGGCAAGCACGTGATCGTCGGAGCCGGCCAGGTCGGGGCGCATCTCGCCGAGCGGCTGACCGCGCAGGGGCACGAGGTCGTCGTCGTGACCCGGTCGGGGTCGGGGCCGGAGGGCGCCGAGCGCATCGCGGCCGACGTCACCGACCAGGCGCGGATCACGCAGATCACCAAGGGCGCCGACGCCCTCTACAACTGCGTGAACCCGCGCTACCACCGCTGGGTGCAGGACTGGCCGCCGATGGCGGCGTCCTTCCTGGGCGCCGCCGAGGAGACCGGCGCGGTGCTGGTGATCCTGGGCAACCTCTACGGGTACGGTCCCGTCGACGGGCCGATGACCGAGGACCTGCCGCTCGCCGCGACCGGCGTCAAGGGACGCGTCCGGGCGAAGATGTGGGAGGACGCCCTCGCCGCGCACAAGGCGGGGCGCATCAGGACCACCGAGCTGCGGGGCTCCGACTACTACGGCCCCGGGAGCACCGACCAGGCGTACGTCGGGGAGACGCGGTTCGTGCGGCCGCTGCTGGCGGGCAAGCGCGTCCCGTACTTCAGCGACCCGTCCATCCCGCACTCCTGGACGTACCTGCCGGACGCCGCGGAGGCCCTCGCCATCGCCGGGACGGACGAGCGCGCGTGGGGGCGGCCCTGGCACGTCCCGACCGGGCCGGCCGTGTCCACGCGGGAGGTCGGCGAGCGGCTGTGCCGGATCGCCGGGGCGCCGGCGCCGCGCATCTTCGAGGTGCCCCGCGCCGTCTTCACCGCGGCGGGGCTGTTCTCTCCGATGGCCAAGGCGCTGCGCGAGACCAGGTACCAGTTCGACAGCCCGTACGTCCTGGACTCCTCCGCCTTCCAGTCCACCTTCGGGATGGCTCCGACGCCGATGGACGACGCTCTCCAGACCGTCGTCGCGGCATCCCGGGTGGCGCAGGGCGCGGGTAACTAAGCTGAGCGGATGCGGATCTCGTTCACGGCGCTGACCGGCGAAGGTCCCCGCGACGTCGTGCTGAACGCCGACTCCGAGGTCACCGTGGACGGGGTCGCCCGGTCGCTCGCCGCCATCCTGGACGGCCGCCCCCTCCTCCCGGCGCCGCGCTACTCCGGCAGCGCCCTGCGCTCCCGGGGCGGCGCGCACAGGGCCCTCTGGGTGGACGGCCGGATGCTGGACCCGCAGGCCCTCGCCGTGAAGGAACTGCGGGACGGCGCCGTCGTGGCCGTCGAGCGGAGCGGCGCCGCCGCCACCGTGCTCGCCGAGCCGACCGGGCTGGTCGAGGTGCGCGTCGCCGGGGGTCCGGCGGCCGGATCGGTGCACCGGCTCGGCCTCGGCGTCAGCACGATCGGGTCCGGCGGCGACGTGGACGTGGTGCTGGACGATCCATCCGTCCCGGCCCGGTCGCTGCGGATCACGGTCGGGCGCGACGCCGTCCAGGTCGAGGCGTCCGCGATGACGATGCAGGGCGCCGCGGCACTGGACGGGACACCGCTCGGCGCGAAGACCACATGGCCGATGGGCGCGATGCTCTCGGTCGGATCCAGTGTGCTGACCCTCGCACAGAGCTCGGCCCCCGACACCCACCTCGAGCCGCTGCCGGAGGGCGGGCTGGCGTTCGACCGTCCGCCCCGGCCGAGACCGGCGGAGCGCCGGCGGACGCTGACCATCCCGGAACGTCCGGAACCGAATCCGCGGCTCCGCCTGTTCGGCGCGCACGGCCGCACGTCGTACAAGAAGGCGCTGAAGGAGTACCACCGGGAGGCCGGCGAGTTCGGCGGCGAGCTGGAGCGGCTCCAGCGCGAGGACGAGGCCGAGCGCCGCGCCCTGCATCCCGACCCCGCCGAGGTGCTGCTGACCGCGACCGGCCCGCGGCGCCGCCTGTGGGAACGTCGCCGCGACGACCCGGACGTCCTGCACCTGCGGCTCGGCCTCGCCGACCTGCCCGCCCGAATCGAGCTGATGGGCGACACCCCGATCGAGGTCCCGGTGGCGCGGCGGGTTCCGGTGGCGCTGCCGCTGGCGGAGCCGGGCGTCGTCGGGCTGGCCGGGCCGCGGCACGCGTCCCGGGCACTGGCCCGCTGGATGGTCGCGCAGGCCGCCGCCCTGCACAGCCCGCGCGATCTGGCCATCGTCGTCCTGTCCGCCGACCGGCACGCCGGGGACGAGTGGAACTGGGTGCGCTGGCTGCCGCACTGCGCGCCGCGCGAGGGCGAGGACTGCGTGGCGCTCGTCGGCACCGACCCCGAATCGGCGGCGCACCGCGTCACCGAACTGGCGATCCGCGTGACGGAGCGGCGGCGCGCGGCGGAAAGCGCCGAGTCCGTCCCTTACAACGTCCTCATCGTGCTGGACGGCGCGCGCGCATTGCGTCGCATCCCGGGGATGCCGATGCTCCTTTCGCGAGGCGCCGAATACGGCCTCTACGCCATTTGCATCGAAGACGAGGAGCACCTGCTCCCCGAAGAGTGCGCCGCGGTCGCCACATGGGACGCGCGGAAACCTTCGATGATCCGGCTTCAAGGCCAGGGGCTGGACGCCATCGGTCCTGTGCTGGCCGACCAGGTGTCCGTGACCTGGTCCGACCGGGTGGCGCGGGCGCTGGCCCCCGTCCGGGACGTGTCCCGCGAGGACGCCGCAGACCCGATTCCCGCCGAGGTGCGGCTTCTCGACCTCCTCGACATGCCGGAGCCCACCGCCGAGCACGTCCTCCGGTCGTGGAGCCGGACGGGCGGGCGTGCCACCCGTGTGCCCATCGGGCTGGATTCGGGCGGCCTCTACGAGATCGACCTGCGCACGGACGGGCCCCACGCTCTCGTCGCGGGTGCCGCGGGCGCGGGCAAGTCGGAGCTTCTGCGGACGCTCATCGCGTCCCTCGCCGTGGCGAACCGGCCGGACGAGATGACGTTCCTCCTCATCGACCACAAGGGCGGCACCGCGTTCAAGGAGTGTGCGCACATCCCCCACACGGTCGGCATGGTGACCCACCTGGACGGTCACGCGACCGAACGCGCCTTGGAGTCGCTCGCCGCCGAACTCCGCCGCCGCGAGGAGGTTCTCCTCGACGCGGGCGCCAAGGACATCGACGCTTACAACGGCCTGCGTCCCACCGAGCCGGGGTTGCCGCCCGTCCCGCGTCTCGTGCTGGTCATCGACGAGTTCGCCGCCATGGTCACCGAACTGCCAGGCTTCGTCGCGGGGCTGATCGACATCGGCCGCCGGGGCCGGTCCCTCGGCGTCCACCTGATCCTCGCCACGCGGCGACCCGCCGAGGACCTGACCGCCGGCGTCCGCGCCGGCAGCGACCTGCGCGTCGCGCTGCGCGTCGCCGACCCGGACGAATCCACCGTCGTCCTGGACTCTCCCGAGGCCGCCCGGATCTCCAAGGCGACGCCTGGACGCTGCCACATCCGCTCCGGCACGTCGTCACCGCATGCCGTCCAGACCGCGCGCGTCGCCGGCCGCCGGCCCGGGACCGGCGCCGCCTCCGGCGGGCCGACCGTCCACCCCATGCCCTGGCAGGGGCTCGGCCACCCGCTGCCCGGCCCCCGCGAGCCCGCCGACGACGAGGCGCCGGCCACCGACCTGGGCGTCCTGGTCCAGGCGATCGACGAGGCAGCCCGCCGCGCCGGCGTCGCCCGGCAGCCGTCGCCCTGGCTGAACCCGCTGCCGGAGCGGCTCGCGCTGGCACCCCGTACCGCCGCGGGGGGCTCCGTCGTCGACGTCCCGCCGATCCCGTTCGGCGTCACCGATCTGCCCGCCGTCCAGGGCCGCGAGGAGCTGACGCTCGACCTCGCGTCCGGCGGGCACCTGTATCTCGCCGGGTCCGCCCGGTCGGGCCGCTCCACCGCGCTGCGCACCATCGCCGGGTCCCTCGCGGGCGCCTGCTCCCCCTACGACGCGCACCTGTACGCGATCGACTGCGGCGCGAACGCGCTGGTCCCGCTGATCTCCCTGCCGCACTGCGGCGCCGTGGTGACCCGCGACCAGGCCGACCGCTGCGAGCGGCTCCTCACCGCCCTCACCGCCGAGGTCGCACGCCGGCGGCGGCTGCTCGCCGAGGCCGGGTTCGCGTCCCTCGCCGAGCAGCGCGCCGCCGTCGCCGCCACCGACCGCCTCCCCTGGATGGTGCTCCTCCTCGACGGCTGGGACGGCTTCCTCGGCGCGTTCGAGCACCACGACCACGGCCGGCTCGTCGACCAGGCCGTCCGGCTGCTGCGCCAGGGCGCCGCCGCCGGCCTCCGCGCGGTGTTCACCGGCGACCGCTCCGGCCTCGGCGGGCAGATCTCCACCGTCTTCGACCGGCGCCTCGTCCTCCGCATGGGCGGCCCGGACGACCACGGCCACGGCGGCCTCCACGACACGCAGATCCCCGCCGCGATGCCGCCCGGGCGGGCGCTCGAATCCACCGCGCCCGGCGCGCCGCCGCGCGAGTCGCAGATCGCCCTGCTGGGAGACGATCCGTCCGCCGGCTCCCAGGTCGCCGTCCTGCAGGAGATCGCCCGGACGTGCGTGTCCCGCTACGGCCGGCTGCCGCGCCGCCGGCGCCCGCTGCGGGTGGACGAGCTGCCGGTCCGGGTCACCTACCGGGAGGCGATGTCGCTCGATCCCGACTTCCTCGCCCCGTCGGCCCTGTGGGCCCTCGTCGGCGTCGGCGGGGACATGCTCGCCCCGGTCGGCGTCGACCTGCTGAACGAGGGTCCGGGGTTCGCCGTCGCCGGCCCGCCCCGGTCCGGGCGTTCCACGACGCTGCGGACGATCGTCCACTCGCTGCTCGATCCGGCGGTGGGCGGCGGCCTGGTGCCGGTCGTGCTGGTCACGCCGCGCCGCTCGCCGCTGCGCCTGCTGTCGGGCCGGCCGGGTGTCCTCGGTGTGCTCACGTCCGGTTCCGACGCGGGCGACCTCGAACGGGCCGTCGGCGACGAGCACCGCTACGCCGTCGTGGTGGACGACGCCGAGCTCCTCGACGGGACCGGCCTGGACGACGCGCTCCTCGATGTTCTCCGCACCGCCCGTGAAGGCGAGCACGCGGTCGTCGTCGGCGGCACGACCGGCGATCTGGGGCGCGGTGGACGGGGTTTCCTCTCCGGCGTCCGCCGCTCCCGCTCCGGCGTCCTGCTGTCGGTCGACTCCCCGGACGACGGTGAGCTGTTCGGCCTCCGCCTGCCCGGCGACGCGCCGCTGGGCGGCCCCACCGGCCGCGGCCTCTTCGTCGCCGGCGGCGTCACCACCCGGATCCAGGTGGCCCTTCCGCCGGCGTCCGCGGACTGACCGGGCCCGCCGGACATGGATGCGGGTCCCGGCCTCGGGGGGATGGGCCGGGACCCGCGGCTCGTGGGGGCGGTGTCAGCGGATGGCGTCCTCGATGCCGGCGCCGCGCTTTCCGCCCATCGCTCCGGCCCTTTCGTCGCTGCCCGCTGGGACGTTTTCGGATACCACCGCGGGAATGGCGTCAGCTTACGCCTTACCGATCACATCGGGCCAGCGGCACACCACGAACCGGCCCCCGAAACGGCCACATTCCGACCATCCCGGCCTGTCCGGATGTGGCCATCCGGGCGGTGGCGCACGGATTGTGACCAACATAATTACTGGCCGTCAAAGAATTATCAGAGCGGGCTCGGCCCGCCAATGCGAAGGAAAGCGCGGGCGGTCAGCGGCCGTCGTCGACCGGGTCGTTCACCGGGTGCGCGCCGGGGTCCAGGACGCGCTCGCCGACCATGATCAGCTGTTCGCCCCGCGCCCGGAAGTCGAACCGGCGCCGCACCGACTGGGTGACCTTGCCGCTGCCGTAGCGCATCTCGGTGTGCTCCACCGCCTCCAGCATGATGCGGTCCCCGCTCCGGACGGCGTGCCCGTCGTCCAGGCGGGTGCGGGCGCCGGTGTAGGCGGGGCCGCCCGCCACCGGAGCGCGGTTGCGGGTCTCCAGTTCGCGGACGGCCCGTTCCTGGGACCGCACGAGCCTCGGTGAGATCCGCACGCCCTGGACCTCCGTGGGGGTGGCCCTCGGGTCGCGGTCGTGCTTCTGCACGAGAGCCTGGGAGCGGCGCTGCAGGTACGTGTTCGCGGCAACGGTGAGCTGCTCGGTGACGTAGTCCTCCACGACGGGGTCGTCCCGCCGCACGGTGGACGAGGGCGCCAGCAGGCAGGCGGCCAGGACGACCGCCAGGCCGACCCGGGGCCACGGGCGAACCATCGGCCGCTCCCGCTGATCGTGGGCGAGCAAGATCCGAGCCGAGAGTACACCTGTCGGAGTGTCCGCGGACCCGCTTCCGCGCGATGGCCCGCGGCCCCGGGACACGTCCCGCTGCCCGGGACCGGATCCCCCTATAAGGAGGCCCTTACGAAACCCTGCGAGGGCGGTTATCTAGACTGCCTGCGAGGTTCGAGGAGGAGACCCACGTGCGCAAAGTCCTGATCGCCAACCGCGGCGAGATCGCGGTCCGTATCGCCCGTGCCTGCCGCGACGCGGGACTGGCCAGTGTGGCGGTGTACGCCGAGCCCGATCTGGAGGCGCTGCACGTTCGGGTCGCCGACGAGGCGTTCGCCCTGGGCGGGCGGACGGCCGCGGAGAGCTACCTGGACATCGAGAAGCTGCTGAAGATCGCCGCCGAGTCCGGCGCGGACGCCGTCCACCCCGGATACGGGTTCCTCGCGGAGAACGCCGACTTCGCCGCGGCCGTGCAGAACGCCGGGCTGACCTGGATCGGCCCGCCGCCCGCCGCGATCACCGCGCTCGGCGACAAGGTGCAGGCCCGGCACATCGCGCAGAAGGTCGGCGCACCCCTGGTCGCCGGCACCAAGGACCCGGTCTCCGGCGCGGACGAGGTCGTCGCGTTCGCCGAGGAGCACGGCCTGCCCATCGCGATCAAGGCGGCGTTCGGCGGCGGCGGGCGCGGCCTGAAGGTCGCCCGCGCGCTGGACGAGGTCGCCGAGCTGTACGAGTCCGCCGTCCGCGAGGCCGTGGGCGCGTTCGGGCGCGGCGAGTGCTTCGTCGAGCGGTACCTCGACAAGCCCCGGCACGTCGAGACCCAGTGCCTCGCCGACAAGCACGGCAACGTGGTCGTGGTGTCCACCCGCGACTGCTCCCTCCAGCGGCGGCACCAGAAGCTCGTCGAGGAGGCGCCGGCGCCGTACCTGTCGGACGAGCAGCTCGAACTGCTGTACAGGTCGTCCAAGGCCATCCTGAAGGAGGCCGGCTACACCGGCGCCGGGACGTGCGAGTTCCTCGTCGGCCAGGACGGCACGATCTCCTTCCTTGAGGTGAACACGCGGCTCCAGGTCGAGCACCCGGTCACCGAGGAGGTCGCCGGGGTCGACCTCGTCCGGGAGATGTTCCGCATCGCCGACGGCGAGGAGCTCGGCTACGGCGACCCGGAGCTGCGCGGCCACTCGATCGAGTTCCGGCTGAACGCCGAGGACGCCGGGCGCGGGTTCCTGCCCGCCGTCGGCACGCTGACCGCATGGGAGCCCCCGACCGGCCCCGGCGTCCGGCTGGACGCGGGCTACGGCGCCGGGCAGACCGTCCCGCAGGCGTTCGACTCGCTCATCGCCAAGCTGATCGTGACGGGTGCGACGCGGCGGCAGGCCGTCGAGCGGTCCCGGCGCGCCCTCGCCGAGTTCGTCATCGAGGGCATGCCGACCGTCCTGCCGTTCCACCGGGCGGTGCTGGACGATCCCGCGTTCGTCCCGGCGGACGACGAGACGCCGTTCGGCGTCCACACCCGGTGGATCGAGACGGAGTTCGACAACCGGATCGGGCCGTACGAGACGCCCGCGGCCGGCGACGAGGAGGAGACCGCCGAGCGCGAGCGCGTCACCGTGGAGGTGGGCGGCCGGCGCATCGAGGTCGTCCTGCCCGCCGGGCTCGGCGCCGCGTCGGCCGGTGCCGGCGGCCAGGCCGCGGGCAGGGCCGTGCCGGGCAGGCGGCGCGGCGGCAAGAAGGGCGGCGGCGCGCAGGCGTCCGGCGACTCCCTGGTCAGCCCGATGCAGGGCACGATCGTCAAGATCGTGGTCGAGGACGGCGCGACCGTGGCGGCCGGCGACACCATCGTCGTCCTGGAGGCCATGAAGATGGAGCAGCCGCTCACCGCGCACAAGGCCGGGACGCTCACCGGCCTGGCCGCCGAGGTCGGCCAGACCGTCTCGGCGGGCGCCGTCATCTGCGAGATCAAGGACTCCTGACCGGTCCGCTCTTCCGGGGAATCCCGCTTCGGGGCGAATTCGCCGCGCGGACGACGCATCGCCCCGTTCACGTGGGCAGACTGGAGGCATGAGCGGAGCGAAGCGGGGGCCATCGGGGGCGGTCCCCCCACAGGCAACAGGCGTGAGCACCGAGAACCGGGCCGTCCGGGCGGCACGCCGGGGCGCCGTGTCGGCGGTCGTCGCCGCCGTCGCCCTGCCGGCGTTCGCCCTCGCCTCCCCCGCGAACGCCGCACCGGTGCAGGCCACGGCCGCCACGGCACAGGTCACGATGGCGCAGGCGGTCGGTCCGCGGGCGGCTGCCGACGACACCGTCGGGCAGATCGCCAAGGGCCTCATCGACTCGCGCCTGTACGTGACGAGCGGGGCGGGCAACGTGCTGTCCCAGGCCGACCGGAACGAGATCGAGACGTCCCTGGGCGGCGACAACGACGCCGACATCCGCGCCGTCGTCGTGCGGGACAACGTGACGAGCGGTGAGGTCCAGCAACTCCTGCCGGCCGTAGCGGAGCGCGTCGGCAAGGGCCAGACCTACGTCGCCATCACCGCCGACGGCAGCAGGATGGGCGCGATCTCCAAGAAGCTGGACCGCGCGGAGATCAACCAGTTCGTCACCCGCACCGAGGGCGACTCCCTGAAGAACCGCCTGATCAAGTTCGGGAACCTCGCCGAGAACAAGGTCGACGCCGACTCCAAGTCCAACGCGACGGTCGGATACGTCGTGCTCGGCCTGGCCGTGCTGGTGGTCGCGGGGGTCGCGGTCGTCCTCGTCAACGTCCGGAAGCGGCGCCGGGAACGTGAGGCCCAGCAGATGGCCGACCTCAAGGAAGGCGTGGAAGAGGACGTGACCGCCCTCGGCGAGGACATCGCCCGCCTCGACCTGAACGTCATGGACAAGGACCTCGATCCCGACACCCGCGGCGACTACGAACGCGCCATGAACTCCTACGACAAGGCCAAGGAGGCGACCGACCGCGCCACCCGGCCGCAGGACATGCAGGAGGTCACGACCGCGCTGGAGGACGGCCGCTACTACATGACCGCGACGCGGGCCCGGCTGGCCGGCGAGCCCGTGCCCGAGCGGCGCGCGCCCTGCTTCTTCAACCCGCAGCACGGGCCGTCCGTCCAGGACGTCACCTGGGCGCCGCCCGGCGGCGTCGCCCGCTCGGTCCCGGCCTGCGCGGCCGACGCGGAGGCCGTCCTGCACGGGGGCGACCCCGACATCCGGATGGTCCCGTACGGCGGCGGGCGGCAGCCGTACTGGAACGCCGGTCCCGCGTACGCGCCCTACGCCGGCGGCTACTACTACGGCTACGGCGGGGTGGACCTGCTCAGCGGCCTGATGATCGGCACTCTGCTCGGTTCGTCGCTGGGCGGCGGCTTCGGCTGGGGCGGCGCGGGCTACGGCGACGGGTTCGGCGGCGGCGACGGCGACATCGGCGGCGGCTGGGACTTCGGCGGCGGCGACTTCGGGGGCGGCGGCGGGGGCGGCGACTTCGGCGGCTTCTGAGGAGCGTCCTCATGACCCGGCTCCCAGGCGATCCAGGCCCGTTCGGGCGGATCCGGTACGCGCTCGGGTTCCGGCTGCCGCCCGGCAACCTCGACTGGGTGCGGCACGACCTGACCGACGCCGGCTGGCGGGGCCGGATCCTGCTGCGCCACCTGTACGTGATGGTGCCGATCTGCCTGCTGCTGGCCCTGCTGCCCGGCCCCGCGTGGGTGCGGGCGGCGGTGCCGCTGCTGGCGCTGGCCGCCAGCACCCTCACCGTCGCGATCAGCTCGGACGACCTGCGCCGCTCCCGCCTGCACCGGCACGGCCTGCGCCCGCCCGAGCGGTAGGCGTGGGCCCGCGGCAGCAGGCGCTGTCTGTTACGGCGTGGCCGTGGCCGCATGGAAGACCGCCAGTGAGGAATGACGGGCTGCCCCATCGCTGGTGGGCCGCGACGAAAAGGGAGGTCCCGGGATCGCTCTTGACGGTGGGATCCCGGGACCTTCACGTTCCAGCCGTGCGGCGTCGGCCTAGCGTCTGCTGATGCCGGGGTAGTAGTCGCTGGTGCAGCCGCTGTCGTTGTTGTGGCGGCCGCAAGCGCGGAAAGCGTGGAAGTGCAGGTCGTGTCCCATGGGGGAGGAGATTGTCTGGTCGTGCGAGCCGACCCCGAAGGGGCCGCACTGGTGCCAGCCACCACCGTTCTTGACGTTCACGTCCATCCACACCGCGTCACCTGGCCGGGTCTTGCCGGTCAGGGTGGCCCAGTAGTGCGGCCCGGTGCTGGTCAGGCCCCGCCACAGGGTGACGTGGACTTCGCCGGTCCATGAGCCACCGGCCAGCTGGTAGATCGGCTTGGCGTCCGTCACGATGTGCGGATGGGGTCTGAGCCAGCCCCGGCAATCGATCTGCGGGTTGCCCGCTGCCGAGCCCGGCGTGTGCCCGACCGTGGCGGGCTCGGCGGACGCCCGCGCCGCGCCGGTCAGCAGCGTCGCCGCCGTCGCGGCGAGCGCGATGGCCGCAATGACCGGCTTGCGAGCGGTCACTCCTCGGCCTACGCCACCAGAGGTGATGGCGCGCCCAAGGAGGCTGCCACCCTCCAGCGTGGTTCTTTGGTCTTTCGTCATGCGCCGACCTCCTGTTGCGGTTCTGCCCCTCCTCACTATCAGTCACACTATGAAGCGAAGAAACTTCATTGTGTAACCAAAGTTCTGGTCGAGGGCGCCCGCGCATGCCGAGCTGCTGCGCGCTGGTCGGCTGGGTAGCAGCGCTGCCCGCCCAGGTGCAGGCCCTGGAGGTGAGCGCCTTTGCGTCTGCGCTCGGCGGATCAGCGTCGGGGCAGGCGGACGCGTCTACCTCGGGTCTCCCTGGGCGAGGTCTGCCGCGTGGTCTGCGTCGTGAGGACTTCTTAGTAGGCGTGCTCGGCCATCAGCCTGCGGGACGCCTCGGTGATGCTGCCCGACAGCGACGGGTAGACCGCGAAGGTGTGCGCCAGCTGGTCGACGGTGAGGTGCTGCTGGACGGCGATCGACACGCCCAGGATCAGCTCGCTCGCCCTCGGCGCCACGATGACGCCGCCGAGCACGATCCCCGTGGAGGGGCGGCAGAACAGCTTCACGAAGCCGTCCTCGAAGCCCTGCATCTTCGCGCGCGCGTTGGTGAACAGCGGCAGCATGACCGTACGGGCGTTGACGTCCCCGGAGTCGACCATGTGCTGCGTCACGCCGACGGACGCGACCTCGGGATCGGTGAAGATGTTGGACGCGACCCAGCCCAGCTTGAGCGGCTGGACGGCCTCGCCGAGCGCGTGCCACATCGCGATGCGCCCCTGCATGCCGGCGACGGACGCGAGCATGAGCACACCCGTGCAGTCGCCGGAGGCGTAGATGTGCGGGACCGACGTCCGCGACACCTTGTCGACCTCCACGAAGCCGCGCGCGTCGCACCGCACGCCGACGTCCTCCAAGCCGATGCCGGTGGTGTTCGGCACCATCCCGACGGTCATGAGGCAGTGCGAGCCCTCGACCTTCGTCCCGTCCTCCAGCGTGACGATCACGCCGTTCCCGGACCGCTCCACCCCCGCGGCCCTGGACCGAGACATGACCTTCATCCCGCGCCGCAGGAACACCTCCTGGAGGACGGCCGCGGCGTCGGCGTCCTCCGTCGGCAGGATCCGGTCCCGCGACGACACCAGCGTCACGTTCGAACCGAGCGACAGGTAGGCCCCTGCGAGCTCGGCGCCCGTCACACCGGACCCGACCACGATCAGGTCCTCGGGAAGCTCGGGCAGGTCGTACAGCTGGCGCCAGTTCAGGATGCGCTCGCCGTCCGGCTCCGCGCCGGGCAGCACCCGCGGCGTCGCGCCGGTGGCGATGAGCACGACGTCGGCGCGGATGCGCCGGTCGCCGACCGCGACGACATGCGGCTCCACCAGCCGCGCCTCACCGCGGACGATCTTGACTTCCTCGTAGGCGAGCCGTTCGGCGACGTCGAACGACTGGGCCCGTGCGAGGTCCTTCACCCGCTTGTTGACTTCGGCCATGTCCGCCTCAAGGGCGCCGACGATCCCGTCCGGACCCCCGTTGAAGCGGAGCCCGAGCCCGGACGACTCCGACATGACCGCCATCCGGGTCGAGGTGGCGATGAGCGTCTTGGAGGGCACGCAGTCGGTGAGCACGCAGGCGCCGCCCGGACCGTCCCGTTCCACGACGGTCACGTCGGCGCCGAGCTGCGCCGCGACGAGCGCGGCCTCGTACCCGCCCGGGCCTCCTCCGATGATCACGATTCGGGTCACATCATCCATTCTTTCCTACTCACGGCATTGATCCCTCCCCACCCTGCAGGGAGGAGGTTCCTCCCCTCACGGGGTTCGCGGGGATTTCCGGCTCAGGCAGCCTGGGAGCCCGGCGGACTCCCAGGTCTTGCGCCCTCAACACCGGCCGGGACGAAACCGGCCCGGACCAGCATCACCTGCGCGGAGTTCTTGTCTCGAGGAGACGCATGCCCGCACGCGAGGCAGGTATAAGTACGCTCCGACAACGGCAGTGCGTGCTTGGTTCTCGCTCCGCAGCCCGCGCAGTCGGTGGTGGTGTGCCTGGGGTCGACCAGCGCGACCTGGCGTCCATGCTTCCGCCCCATGTTGATCAGTTCGTGCTTGGCGGCCCCGATGGCCGCGTCGGCGGCTTTGCGTGCCATCGTCGAGTGGGCCAGGAACTTGGGCCGGAAATCCTCCACCGCGACCCGATCATGGTCGCGCATGATCCGCTTGGCCCATTTGCGGGCCGTGTCCCGGCGTTGCCGCTGGACCTTCTTGTGCAGCTTGGCCGTACGGCGAGCGGCGCGTTTGTACCCCTTGGATCCCGGCGCGCCCTTCGGGGCACGGCGGCGCGCCATCTGCCGCTGGTACCTGGCCAGGCGGTCGGCGGCCGTGCGGCCGTGCCCGGGATGGGGAAGATCGTGCGCGTCGCTGGTGGTGGTGGCGAGTTCCTTCACGCCCCAGTCCACACCGATCGCCTTTCCAGTCGCGGGCAGCGATTCAACCTGAGCCGCCACGACGAACGAGCAATACCAATGGCCGAGGCCGTCCCGGTACACCCGCACTGACGAGGGAGCGGTCGGAAGGTCACGCGACCACACCACCGTCACGCCGACGCCGCCCGCCAGGTTCAGACGGCCACCGGTAAGCCGGAACCCGCGACGCGTGTAGTTCAACGTCGGGTCCGCCGCGTCCTTTCTCTTCAAGCGCGGCATCCCGGCGCGCTGCCGCTCCGGCAACCGCGCCTTGATGTCCTTGATCGCTTTGGCTCTGGAGCGGCCGAAGTCACGGATGGCCTGCTGCTGCGGCACGCTCGAACCCTTACCCAACCAGGCGTGGTCGGCGCGCCAGCCGGTCAACATCTTGTCCAGCTTCGCTGGGCCGATCCTTCCCCCCACCTTGTGAGCGGCACGGGATTCGGCGACGCACTGGTTCCACACCCACCGGCACCGATCCCATTCGGCCAGCAACGCGCGCTCGGCCCGGGCCGACAACCGAAGCCGGTAGGTGTACCGGGCGTTCCGGGCCTCACCCAGCCGCCTCTCCCGCCCCGTCCCCGACATATCAAGAACCCTACCGCCGAACCTCGAACAGGAGAGCGAGAACACACCGAAATCGCCTGGTGAACGGGCGTTCGCCTACCGGAACTGACCAGGCATATAGGCAACCCCGCACCCCGAAACAAGCGTGGCGCGTTCCCCGTGGGGGGCAACCGCCACACCCCTGAGCAAGCGTGGCGCGTCCCCTTTGGGGGACGACCCCCACACCCCTGAGCATGGGTGGCGTAGCCTTGGCCAACGTGGCACTGTACGCGGCGTACGCCTCCAACATGGATCCCGAGCAGATGGCCGGCCGGGCTCCGCATTCCCCGATGCGCGGCACCGGCTGGCTGGCCGGCTGGCGGCTGACCTTCGGCGGGCAGGACAAGGGCTGGGACGGAGCCCTCGCGACGGTCGTCGAGGACGACTCGGAGCAGGTCTTCGTCGTCATGTACGACGTGCCCGCGTGGGACGAGAAGGAGCTCGACGCCTGGGAGGGCGCCGCGCTCGACGTCTACCGCAAGATCAGGGTCCGGGTGCAGACGCTCGACGGCGACGCGCTGTGCTGGCTGTACGTCCTGGACGACTACGAGGGCGGGCTGCCGTCCGCGCGCTACCTCGGCATCCTCGCCGACGCGGCCGAGAAGGCCGGCGCGCCCGACGACTACGTCAAGGACCTGCGCACCCGCCCCTGCAAGTCGCTCGGCGACTGACGCCTCGGATGCCCCGGCGAGGCGCGGGGAACCCGGTTGTAGTGTCGGCGATGTGAGCAACGACGCTTTTGCACTCGCGCAGGACGCGGCCGCGGAGCTGCGCGCCCGCACGTCCATCGACTCCTTCGACGTCGCCCTCGTGATGGGATCCGGCTGGGTTCCGGCGGCCGACAAGCTGGGGGAGCCCGTCGCCGAGCTGACGGTCACCGACCTGCCCGGGTTCGCGCCCCCGGCCGTGGAGGGCCACGCCGGGCGGATCCGGGTCGTCGAGGTGGGCGGGCGCCGCGCGCTGGTGTTCCTCGGCCGGACGCACCTGTACGAGGGGCGCGGTGTCGACGCGGTCGTGCATCCCGTCCGGACGGCCCTGGCGGCCGGCGTGACGACGATGGTGCTCACCAACGCGGCGGGCGGGCTGCGGCCCGAGCACCAGCGCGTGGGCGACCCGGTGCTGATCTCCGACCATCTGAACCTGTCAGGCGCGAACCCGCTGACCGGCGCGACGTTCCTGGACCTGACCGAGGCGTACTCGGGACGGCTGCGCGCACTGGCCCGGGAGATCGACCCGACGCTGTCCGAGGGCGTGTACGCGGCGTTCCGCGGCCCGACCTACGAGACGCCCGCCGAGATCCGGATGCTGCGCACGCTAGGCGCCGACATGATCGGCATGTCGACCGTGCTGGAGACGATCGCGGCCCGGCGGGGCGGTGCCGATGTGCTCGGGATCTCCCTGGTCACCAACATCGCGGCCGGGCTGTCGGACGCGCCGCTCGACCACGAGGAGGTCCTCGCGGCGGGGCGCGCGTCCGCCGGCCGCATGGGCACCCTGCTCGGCACCGTGCTGGCGAAGCTGTGAGCGATCTGCGCGCCCGGGCCGAGGAGTGGCTGGCGCAGGACCCGGACCCGGACACCCGCGCCGAACTCCGGGTGATCCTGGACGAGGGCGACGACGCCGCCCTGGCCGACCGGTTCGGCACGCGGCTGGAGTTCGGCACGGCCGGGCTGCGCGGTGAGCTGGGCGCCGGCCCGAACCGGATGAACCGGGTCACGGTCATGCGCGCCGCGGCAGGACTCGCCGCCTGCCTGCCCGCCGGCGGCCGGGTGGTCATCGGGTTCGACGCGCGGCACGGCTCGCGGCGGTTCGCCGACGACACGGCGGCCGTGCTCAGCGGGGCGGGCCTGCGTCCCGAGGTGTTCGCCGATCCCGTCCCGACCCCCGTCCTCGCCCACTTCACCCGGACGTTCGACGACATCGTGGCGGGCGTCATGGTCACGGCCAGCCACAATCCGCCGCGCGACAACGGCTACAAGGTGTACTGGGCGGACGGCGCGCAGATCGTCCCGCCGACGGACGCGGAGATCTCCGCCGCGATCGACGCCGTCGGCCGCGTGGACGGGCTGCCGCTCGGCGAGGGCTGGCCCGTCCATCGCGACGCCGGCCTCTATCTGGACGCCGTGTCGTCCCTGCACCTCGGCGGCGACCGCGGCATCTCGATCGTCTACACGCCCATGCACGGCGTGGGACGGGACGTCCTGCTGGCGGCGTTCGGCCGTGCCGGGTTCCCCGCGCCGGTCGTCGTGCCCGAGCAGGCCGAGCCCGACCCCGACTTCCCGACCGTCGCGTTCCCGAACCCGGAGGAACCGGGCGCGCTCGACCTGGCCCTGAGCCTCGCCGAGACCCGGAACGCCGACCTGGTGATCGCCAACGATCCGGACGCGGACCGCTGCGCGGTCGCCGTCCCGTCGCCGGACGGCTGGCGGGCACTGACCGGGGACGAGGTCGGCGGCCTGCTCGCCGAGCACGTCCTGCGGCACACCACAGGCGACGACCGCCTGGTCGTCACCACGATCGTGTCGTCGTCCCTGCTGCGCTCGATCGCCGCCGCGCACCGGGTCCGGTTCGCCGAGTCGCTGACCGGCTTCAAGTGGATCATGAAGGCGGGCGACCCGGGGCACCGGCTGGTGTTCGGCTACGAAGAGGCGCTCGGCTACAGCGTCGGCGACGACCGCGGCGTCCTCGTCAACGACAAGGACGGCATCGGCGCCGCCCTCGCCGTCGCCGCCCTCGCCGCCGACGCGAAACGCGACGGCCGTACGCTGCTCGACCTGCTGGACGCCCAGGCCCGCAAGTACGGGCTGCATGCCACGTCCCAGCTCTCGATCAGAGTGGACGATCTGTCCCTGATCACCGCCGCGATGACCCGGCTGCGCGCCGCTCCCCCACGGGCATTGGGCGGACACCGGGTCGAGTCGGTGGACGACCTCGCCCGCCCCGAAGGGGGCCTGCCTCCCACCGACGGTCTGCGCTTCCGGCTGTCCGGGGGCTCCCGCGTGGTCATCCGCCCGTCGGGCACGGAGCCGAAGCTGAAGTGCTACCTGGAGGTCGTCCTCCCGGTCGGCGACGACATCACCGCGACCCGCGCGCGCGCCGCCTCCGACCTGGAAGCCCTGCGCGCGGACCTTTCCGCGGCCCTCAGCTGACGACGCCCACGACCACGAGGACGATCAGCACCACCAGGGGGACGGTCACCGCCGCCACGGCCGGAATGGACCATCTGACCGTGCCCGTGGCCGGCTCCTCCGCCTTGGCCGCGGCGGCCTTGTCCGGCGCACCTGATCTCGCCTTCGGGCGGTGCCGGTCGCGGAGCTCGTTGAGCTGCTGCGCGGCGTACATGGTCGGAGTCCGCCCACGCAGATCGAGGCTCTCGCCCTTGCGGGCCTCCTTTTGCGCGCGCGCCTCCGCCTTGGCCTGCGCCCGGGGCGAGGTCTGCAGGACCCAGGCGCGCGTCTCCAGGTCCGCCCCGTCCGGGCCGGCGAAGGACACCGTCACCGCGTTCTTGCCCTCGATCTTGCGCACGGCGCCCCACGGCGCCCGGACCTCCCGCAGCGGGTTGCGGACGGTGACCCCCTCGTCGTCGCCGGCGATCATCGGCCGCAGGCCGACCGTGTACGCGATCCCGCAGCCGAACAGCAGCAGGAACGTGATCGCGAACGTCGTCAGCGAGTAGTCGGGGTCACCGGTGATGCCGACGAACAGGTCCACGAAGTTGAGCACGGCGAACGCGAGCCACGCGTAAGCGGCGACACGCCCGCCAGTGGAACGGATGGTCATGGCCCGATCATGCCAGTGGCCGGGCGCCGCTCCACTTGAGCTGCGCGAAACCGGGCTTGATCACGCCGTTGATGAGTTCGAGCCGCTCGTTGAACGGCGCGAACGCCGACTTCATCGCGTTCACCGTGAACCACTGCAGGTCGTCCCATCCGTACCCGAACGCGTCGGCGAGCTTGGCGAACTCCTCCGACAGCGTCGTGCCGCTCATCAGCCGGTTGTCGGTGTTCACCGTGACACGGAAGCTCAGCCGCCGCAGCAGCCCGATCGGGTGCGCGGCGATCGACTTCGCCGCGCCCGTCTGGATGTTGGACGTCGGGCACATCTCCAGCGGGATCCGCTTGTCCCGCACGTAGTCGGCGAGCCGGCCGAGCCGCGCCTCGTCGCCGTCCACCTCGATGTCGTCGATGATCCGGACGCCGTGCCCGAGCCGGTCGGCACCGCACCACTGGATCGCCTGCCAGATCGACGGCAGCCCGAACCCCTCGCCCGCGTGGATGGTGAAGTGCGCGTTCTCCCGCTGCAGGTACTCGAACGCGTCGAGGTGCCGGGTGGGCGGATACCCGGCCTCGGCGCCCGCGATGTCGAACCCGACGACGCCCGCGTCGCGGTACCGGACGGCCAGTTCCGCGATCTCCATGGACCGCGCCTGGTGCCGCATCGCCGTGACCAGCGTCCCGACCCGGATCCCGAAGTCCTCGCGGCCCCGGGCGAACCCGTCCAGGACGGCCTCGACGACCTGCTCCAGCGACAGCCCGTCCCGGAGATGCTGCTCGGGCGCGTACCTGACCTCCGCGTAGACGATGCCGTCCTTCGCCAGGTCCTCGGCGCACTCGTACGCCACCCGCGTGAGCGCCTCGACGGACTGCATCACCCCGACGGTGTGGGAGAACGTCTCCAGGTACCGTTCGAGCGATCCGGAGTTGGACGCCTCCTCGAACCATGCCCGCAGGTTGCCGGCGTCGGTGGTCGGCAGATCCCCGTACCCGGTTTCACGCGCCAGATCCACGATGGTCGCGGGGCGCACCCCGCCGTCCAGGTGGTCGTGCAGCAACACCTTCGGCGCACGCCGAATGTCCTCAAGAGTCGGCCGAACGTTCATCCCTCGAACCTACCGGGCCCCCTCCAGGTGCGGTCCATGAAGGTGGCGATGAGCGGGGCGATCTCGGGAAGGTGGGTCTCCAGGGCGAAGTGCCCCGTGTCGAAGAGGTGGAGTTCGGCGTCGGGGACGTCCCGCGAGTAGGCGCGGGCCCCGGGCTCGGGGAAGAACGGATCGCCGGCGCCCCAGACGATCAGAGTGGGCGGGGTGTGCTCGCGCAGCCACGCCTGCCAGCGGTCGTAGCGCTCGACGTTGGAGTGGTAGTCGAAGGCCAGCGCCACCTGCGCCTCCTTGCGGCCCGGCAGGTCGAGGAAATGCTGGTCGAGCGTCCAGCCGTCCGGGGCGAGCGACTCGGGGGCCGCGACGCCGGTCTCGTACTGGCTTCTGGTGCCGGACGGCGTCAGCAGGCCGCGGACGGTCTCCTCCGCCCCGGGCGTCCCGGGGCGCAGCGCGATGAAGTCGCGGGCGGCGTCCGACAGGCCATCGGCGTAGGCGTTGCCGTTCTGGACGACCAGGCCCGCGATCCACTCGGGATGCCGCTCGGCCAGCCGGAAGCCGACCGGGGCCCCGAAGTCGAACACGTACATGACGAAGCGGGACGGCCCGAGCCGCTGGACGAAGCCTTCGGTGATGTCGGCGAGCCGGTCGAAGGAGTAGGTGAACCCGTCCGGCGCGTGCGTGTGACCGAAGCCGGGATAGTCCGGAGCGATCAGCCGGTAGCGGGCACCGAGGGCGTCGATGAGCCGGCGGAACTGGTGTGAGGCCGACGGGAAGCCGTGCAACAGCAGCAGCACGGGCGCGCCGTCCCGCTCCGGCACGGACTCGCGGTAGAAGACACGGACGCCGTCGACGTCGATGTATCGGTGCACGGTACGAGCGATCGCAAACATCCCTAACACCTCTCATCGAAGATGATGCATTAGATATACGACCGCGAGCCTAATGTGTCAACGCATGGATGTACCGTTAGTGCCATGAGCGATCTGATCCCGCTGATCGGGGAGCCGCCGGCCCTGGACCTGGTCAACACCCGTCCGGCGGCCGCCGACCTGCTGTCCACCCCCGGTGACCTGCGGTCCTGGCTGGGCCTGGAGGCCGGCCGGTTCGAGGAGGCGCGGGAACTCGCCGACGCCGATCTGACGGGTGCCGATCTGGCCGCCGTCCGGGACGTCCGGGAGCACACCGCCCGCGCACTCGACCGAGTCCGCCATGGTCGGCCGCCCGCGGCGGACGATCTGGACGCCCTCAACCAGGCGCAGCGCGCCGCGCCCGCCATCGTCGAACTGGCCTGGGGCGGCGAGGCGGTCACCGCCACCCGCCGCCGCACCGGCTCACCCGGGGCGCGGGTCGCCGCCTGGCTGGCCGAGGCCGCCGCCGGGCTGCTGGCCGACCCGGCGGTCCGCAAGGTCCGCCAGTGCGAGGCCGCCGAGTGCGTGATGCTGTTCCTGCCCGCCCATCCCCGCCGCCGCTGGTGCTCGGCCGCCCGCTGCGGCAACCGCGTGCGCGTCGCCCGCCACTACCAGCGCCACAGGCTTCCCTGACCCGGCGCTCCCCTACGGCCGCGGAGCCGGGCCGCGATGAGGCGGCCCGGCTCCGCGGCGGACCCTTGTTCGCGCCGTCGGCGCCTAGGAGCCCGCGGCCTTCGCGTACTCGCCGATGCCGCCGGCGAAATCGAACACCACGCAAGCCTCGTCCCCGAGTACCCAGGCGTCATGTCCGGGCGGGACGACGAACACGTCGCCCGGTCCGACCTCCTGGTCGGCGCCCTCCTTGGACTGGATGCGCATCCGGCCCTGCACGACATAACCGTTGTGGTGTACCTCGCAGAGGTCGGTGCCGGCGATGTCCTTGACCGACTCCGTCCAGCGCCATCCGGGCTCGAACGTCGCCTTGCCGAAGACCAGCCCCGTCAGGTTGACGACTTCCAGATGCCCCCTGGGGAAGTCGCGCCGCTCGTCCGGCTTCTCGATGCTCTTGACTTCCGTCATGATGGGTCCCCCTTTCACCATCAATTCTCACGCTCGCACCGGCACTAACCTGCGTCAAGGCGCCGGAGGCCGGCGGGTCACCGGGACGCCGGAGACTCGGGCACCGCCAGGCCGAGCGCGGCTGCCAGGTCGGCCGTCTTGCCGGGCGTCGAGCACTGCCTGGCCAAAGCGGCCTCGTCGAGCCGGCCGTCACGGGCCTGGAAAAGGAACCGCGCCGCGCGATGCCGCCGCAGCTCGTCGTTGGTGCACCCGTCGGCGGCTTGACGCGCCGCCGCGACCAATGCGGGGAACGACGACCGCAGATCCGCCGCCCATTGTTCGACCGCGTCCAGCCAGCCGCGCGCTCCGGCGTCGGCCGTCGACGAGAATTTGGCGTTCGCCACGGCCAGCTCCGCGGCGAGTTCCGGCCAGGTGAAGTCGTGCCAGGACCTGGACTTCAGGACGGGCAACTGCCATTGCCGCCTGACGTTCGACCAATGATCGGCACGCGCCTTCACCGAGTGAACGGTGAATCCGGGCACGCAGAGCGCGGTCAGGTTCCAGCCATGGCAGGCGCCCGTGTCCAGGCCGAAGATCCGCGCATCGCGGATCAGCGGCTCATGTCCGGTCACGTGATGACCGAACACGACCGGCTTGGCATCGGTGTAGTGGTCGTGCCAGTGGCCGTCCGGGAAAAGCGCGGTGAGCTCCCGCTGGCCGCTGGTCGTGCCGGAGAGGATCTCCTCTTTCTGCTCGGCCAACGGGATTCCGGACAGCATCGCGGCGTGGACCACGCGGACATGCTCGTCCTCGAAGTAGTACGGCAGCGTCCGCATCCACTCGACGGTCTCGGCGTACCGGTCGCCCAACTGCAATCGCGTGATCTCCTGCGCATAGGAGAAGATCCCGCGCACGTGCTTGCGCTCGTGGTTGCCCATGACCGCGACCGAGTTCGGACGCTCGCGGAAAAGCCGGGTCACCTCCCCGGGCGAGGGCCCGCGATCGACCAGGTCACCCACGCTGACCAGGAGATCGTCCGGGCGGAGACCGATCTTTTCGAGCAGTTCGAGCAGCTCGTCGAAGCAACCGTGGATGTCGCCGACGATGACCGTGCGTCCCACGGGACGAACCTAGGCGGGCGGCGGCCCACCGCGCAAAGAATTTATGCCGCGGCGACCGCCCGCGTGACCGCGCGGCACCGAGGCGCGCCAGGACCTCGCGCCCGGGACACGGAGCGGGCGGCCGGCGTTCACATATACGAAGGTCCAGGGAATATGATCTTCGTTTCCGGAAGATTCGATCTTTGATTGTCGATCTTCGGCATCTCCATATTCTTAATATGGACCTGCGGTTCGCAAGTTTCGGAAGAAGTGGGCATTTCGGGACAGGGCACTTGATTGCACTCCGGTATCTCCGAAACTTCGGCAATCCACACTTCCTCGATCGAGCACTGTGTCAGCCTAGATACGGACTGTACGCGTCAAGTGCGCATTACCGAGCAATGTGTCCTGTCGTCGAACGCACCGAGGACGCCGATGCCTCACTTCCCCGAATCTTCTGCCGCCGAGCGCCGGGGTGGCCGGCGATACGGCGGGTCGCCCGCCCATGGCGCGCCGAGCCCGATCGGCGTGCGCGGCTTCCACCCGGGCATCTTCGTCCTTCCCGCGACGGCGATGGCGCTCCTCGGGGTCGCCGTCGCGGCGGTGCTCTACACCGGCGACGCCGTGACCCCGACGACGCTGCCGGTCCTGGTCGTGGCCGGCGCGGGAACCCTGATCATCATGGGCGCCGCCGCGTTGTCGGCGGACCTCGCGACCCGCCGCGTCCACCGGCAGCACGCGCGGCTGTCCGTCCGCGACCAGGAGGAGGTGCATCGCCGGCTCGGCGAGCTGTGGCTCCTGATCACCCGCGGCCGGCATGGCCTGCAGGAACTGACGGCGCGGCTCAGCGCCGGCGAAGCCGTCCTGCCGGCCGCGGACGACTCCCCGGCCACCGACCCCGGCGACCCGTTCCTGCGGCTCGCGGGTGAACTGCGGAAGGCGCAGGGCGAGGCGTGGAACGCCGTGCTCGACGCCGCGAACCACGCCTCCGCCGGGGGCGGGGACCAGCGGGTCGACGTCGTCGTCAACCTCGCCCGCCGGATGCAGTCACTGGCCCACCGGACCATCCAGGGCCTGGACGAGCTGGAGAACCAGGTCGAGGACCCTGATCTCCTCAAGGGCCTGTTCAAGGTCGACCACCTCAGCACCCGCATGCGCCGCCAGGCCGAGAGCCTCGCCGTGATCGGCGGCGCCGCGTCCCGCCGCCAGTGGAGCCGGCCGGTGACCGTGTACGAGGTGCTGCGGTCCGCCATCGCCGAGGTCGAGCACTACGACCGGGTCAAGGTCGTGCCACCCGTCGACGGGACTCTGCAGGGCAGCGCGGTCGCGGACGTCGTCCACCTCCTCGCGGAACTCGTCGAGAACGCCACCAGGTTCGCCGCGCCGCCCACGCAGGTGCTCATCCGCGTCGAGGACGTCGCCGCGGGCCTGGCCATCGAGGTCGAGGACCGCGGCCTCGGCATCCCGCCGGAGAACAGGCGGCGGCTGAACGACCTGCTCGCCGGCGCCGACGACGTCCAGACCGGCGAGCTGCTGCAGGAGGGGCGCATCGGGCTCCTCGTGGTCTCCGCGCTCGCGCGCCGCCACAATGTCCGCGTCCGGCTCCAGGGGAATCTCTACGGAGGTACGCAGGCCGTCGTCGTCATCCCGAGCGGGCAGATCGGTGACGACGCGGAGGGCGCCGAGGTCCAGGCCCGGCCTGCGCGGGCCGAGGCCGTCCCGGCGGCCGCGGACAACGCGCCGGCCCTCGCCTCCGCCGCGCCCGCGCTCACGAGTCCCCCGACGAAACCCCACGAGCGATAAGGAGCGTCCGTTGAGCGCTGTCCCCCCGAACCAGGCTCAGGATCTCGCTTGGCTGTTGCGGGGCCTGGGCGAAGAGGTTCCGGTCATTCGCGGCAGCGTGCTGCTGTCCTCCGACGGCATGATGAAGGCCGCCGACGGCTTCGACCGCGCCGACGCGGAGCACTTCGCGGCGCTCGCGTCAGGTCTCTTCTCCATAGCGCGCAGCGCCGGAACGAAGTTCGACGGCAGCAACGAGGTCCGGCAGGTGGTGGCGGAACTCAAGGGCAGCCAGCTGTTCCTCTCGTGGGCCGGATTCAATTCCCTGCTGGCGGTGCTGGCGCGGGCGGAGGCCGACCCTGCCGTGGTCGGTTTCGAGATGGCCCGGCTGATCAAGGCCGTCCGGCCCTTCCTGGACACCGCGGTGCGGCCGGCCGTCACCACCGGCCGGCCGTATCGGCCGGCATGACGGCCGGCATGGGCGAGTTCTGGCTCGACGACGCCGCCGGGCCGCTGGTGCGCCCGTACGCGGTGATCGACGGCCGCACCCGCCCGGCCGTCGAGCTGACCCTGCTGTCCCTGGTCACCGCGACCGGGCACCGTCCGGCGGGCCTGGACCCGGAGCACGCCAGGGCCGCCGACCTGTGCCGCGGCCCGACCTCCGTCGCCGAGGTCGCGGCGCATCTGCGGCTACCCGTGGTGGTCGCCAAGGTGCTCCTCGCCGACCTGGTGCACTGCGGGGCGATGACGACACGAGCGCCGCGCATCGCGGCGGACCACACCGACCGGGATCTCCTGGAGAAGCTGCTCGACGGCCTGCAACGAGCCTGATCAGGCGTTCCCCACTCAGGTCGAGATCCTCATCGCGGGCGGCATCGGCGTGGGGAAGACGACGTTCGTCAGCGCGGCGAGCGAGATCGAGCCGCCCGCATCCACGACACCCGCCATCGCCGGCAAGGTGGTCAGCGGTGAGTGGTGACGACCCGAACCGTTCTTCAACGCCGCCCGCCTGGACCGCTCGATCGCCCTGGCCACCGACGACTACGTCCGGCTGGCGTCCCCCCGCCTCGTCCCCGTCACCGCGGGCTGAGGTCAGTCGGTGCCGGCCATGGCGGTGAGGCGGCGGGCGAGGCGGGCGGCGGCCGCCCGCAGTTCCGGCGGCTCCAGCACCTCCGTCTCGAAACCCAGCCGGACGACGTGCACGGCGAGCAGGTCCAGGTCCTCCGCGCCGACGACGAGCACGCACCAGCCGTCGCGGCCGTCCTCGACGCGTCCCACCTGGGGCGGCATCAGCTCCCGCACCCGGTCGGGCTCGGCGTGCACCCGGATGCGGGCGACGTACCGGTACGGCGCCTCGGTCACGGACCGCTGCACGTAGGCGACCGGGTCGGGATGCTCCCGCGGCCGGAACCGCCAGGTCGTCGCGGCCACCGCGCGCATCCGGTCCAGCCGGAAGGTGCGCCAGTCGTCGCGGTCGACGTCCCAGGCCATCAGATACCAGCGGCGGCCGGTGGTGACCATCCGCACGGGCTCGACCGTGCGCTCGCGCTCCTCGCCGTCCCGGCCGGCGTAGCCGAACCGCACCCGGACGGCGTCGCGGCAGGCCCGCGCGAGCGTCACCAGCACCTCCGCGTCGATCTCGACTCCGGGGCCGACCAGGGTCGCGGTGGCGCCGTGCACCGCCCGTACCTCGGCGCGCAGCCGGGGCGGCATCACCTGGTCGAGCTTGGCGAGCGCCCGTAGCGCCGCCTCGCCCGCCCCGGCGACCGTGCCCCCCGACGCCAGCCGCAGGGACACCGCCGTGGCGATCGCCTCCTCGTCGTCGAGGAGCAGCGGCGGCAGCCGGGTGCCCGCGCCGAGCCGGTACCCGCCGCCGACTCCCGCCACCGCGTGCACCGGGTAGCCGAGCGTGCGCAGCCGCTCCACGTCGCGGCGCACCGAGCGGTCGGTGACCCCCAGCTCGGCGGCGAGTTCGGCGGACGTCCAGGACCGCCCTCGTTGCAGCAGTCCCAGCAACCGCAGCACCCGCTCGGTCGTCCCCTCGACAGTCACCGGCCCATCGTCCTACAGATCACGGAACGGTTCTGTCCGCTATAGGCGGGAAACTCGGAACCATGACACGCGAGATTCAGATCACCTTCGACTGCGCCGACCCGGCCGCCCTGGCCGCGTTCTGGGCCGAGGCCCTCGGCTACCGGCTGCAGGACCCGCCCGGAGGCTTCGAGTCGTGGGACCAGGCGCTGGAGGCGATGGGCGTTCCGCCCGAGAAGCGCAATGACGCCTCGGCTGTGGTCGACCCCGAAGGCTCCGGCCCGCGGCTGTTCTTCCAGCGGGTGCCGGAGGGCAAGCAGGTCAAGAACCGCCTGCACCTCGATGTGCGAGCCGCGCCCGGCCTCCAGGGCGACGCGCGCATGGCGGCCCTGGAGGCGGAGGCCGAGCGGCTCGTCGCCCATGGCGCCACCCGCCTCAAGCGCTACGAGCCCGCTCCCCCGCTCGGCGCCGGCCACATCCTGATGACCGACCCCGAGGACAACGAGTTCTGCCTCGACTGACCGGGCGTTCCAAGTCCGTCCTTCACCCGGCGGCAGTCCGCCATCGCCGGGGTGTGTGATCAGGCCGCCGGGTTCGGCGTCGCGCGGGCGGAAGCGCTCGCCCGCGGCGCTCAACTCCGTCCGCGCGCGGGCCGCCCAGGGTGCAGCGCGGATCGTCTCGAAGGTCTCCACCGCGGAACGCAGCCAGAGGCGGGCGTCGCCGGGGTGGACGAGCGCGTGCCCCAGGGCTCGGCCAAACCGATCTCCCGGCCTTCGGCCTTGGCCGCGGCCTTGTCAGCAGGGCGGCGAGTTCCTCATCGGCGTCGACGGCGCCTGCCGCCAGGTGCCATGCCCGACGGTCACCGGACGAGCGGATGCCGGAAGGCCAGGGACCGGTCGCCGAACTCGATCGGGCCACCGTGCTCGGCGGGTTCGAGATCCTCGACGGACGCGCATAAGAGGGACACCGAATATCGCCCCACCCGGCGGTCGCCGGTCGAGCCGGGCCGCCGGGCGGGGGGGTTTGCTAAGCCAGGGTCGCTACTTCCACTCGTAGACTCTGGACTCCGTCTTACCGCTCGCGTCCGCCTCGTACTCGAACACGGCGGCCACGGTGTTCAGGCGCGAGAACTTCCCGGACGTCGTCCGGTAGAAGATCGCGCCCCGGAACGAGGTCGCTCCGTCCTTCAGGAGCCTGCCGACCCCGGTGCCCTCCCAGGTGAGGGTCTCTCCGCTGCCGGACATCGTGCAGCCCTGGCCGGTACCGCGCAGGACGCCGTCCGCGCCGAGGACCGACACGTACGTCCCCATGTCCACCATGTCCTCGTCGAGAAGGCGGCCGCGGGCCTCGAAGGAGACCTCGACCCGTGCCTCGCCCTGCTCGGACGGCGGCAGTACGCGGGTCCCCGTGATCTGCCCCGAGTCCTGGCCCAGTTGCTCTCCCAATGCCATCGTCGTCCTCCCCCCGAATGCGATCACTGAATCCAGTCGAACACCGGCCCATTCGCCGGTCAATGACGGGGGCGCGTGCGGGGACCCCGCATCTCCCCCGCCCTTCGGCAAGGAGGATCTCCGTCCGCGGCACCGCGGAGATAACGGGCAAAACACGTGAGCGCGGGACGCCGTTCCGGCGATGCGGGCACGGGGATTCAAGGCTTGACCCGGGGCTCACTCACCGATACGAAAAGGGCGCCGACCGTAGTGGGCGCGGACCGGTGAGCGCCCGGCTCACGCGATCCGGTCGATGATCAACGGGGTCCGGGGCGGCGCCCCCGCCTCGGCGATCTCGTACGCCCCGTCGAGGGATTCGAGCGCGCGGCCGAATCTGGACTCCTCGTCGGCGTGCAGGGTCAGCAGCGGCTGCCCCTCCCTGACGGTGTCCCCCGGCTTCGCGTGGCAGATCACGCCCGCGCCGAACGACACGGGGTCCTCCTTGCGGGCCCGGCCGGCGCCGAGACGCCAGGCCGCGACACCCACCCCGTAGGCGTCCAGCCTGGTCAGGACCCCGGAGGACGGGGCGGTCACCACATGGGTCTCACGGGCGGCCGGCAGCGGCGCGTCCGGGTCGCCGCCCTGGGCGATGATCATGCGACGCCAGACGTCCATGGCGGAGCCGTCCTTCAGCGCGTCGGCCGGGTCCCGGCCGGACAGCCCGGCGGCGGCGAGCATCTCCCGGGCCAGCGTCAGGGTCAGCTCGACCACGTCGGACGGGCCTCCCCCGGCCAGCACCTCGACCGACTCGGCGACCTCGACCGCGTTGCCGACCGCGTTGCCCAGCGGACGGTCCATGGCCGTCAGCAGGGCGACGGTGCGCAGGCCGTGGTCGGTGCCGATCGCGACCATCGTCTCGGCCAGCTCGCGGGCGTTCTCCACCGTCTTCATGAAGGCGCCGGAGCCGACCTTCACGTCCAGCACCAGCGCGCCCGTACCCTCGGCGATCTTCTTGGACATGATCGACGACGCGATCAGCGGGATCGACTCCACCGTCCCCGTCACGTCGCGGAGCGCGTAGAGCTTGCGGTCCGCGGGCGCCAGGCCGCCGCCCGCCGCGCAGATCACCGCACCCGCCGAGCGCAGGACGTCCAGCATCTCCGCGTTCGACAGCGACGCCCGCCACCCCGGGATCGACTCCAGCTTGTCCAGGGTCCCGCCGGTGTGGCCGAGGCCGCGGCCCGACAGCTGCGGGACGGCCGCGCCGCACGCCGCCACCAGCGGCGCGAGCGGCAGGGTGATCTTGTCGCCGACGCCGCCGGTGGAGTGCTTGTCGGTGGTCGGACGGTCCAGCGCCGACCAGTCCATCCGCTCTCCGGAGCGGATCATCGCCTCCGTCCACCGCGCCACCTCGGGCCGGGACATGCCGTTCAGCAGGATCGCCATCGCCAGCGCCGACATCTGCTCCTCGGCGATCGCGCCCCGCGTGTAGGCGTCCACCGCCCAGTCGATCTGCCCGGGGGTCAGCGTCCCGCCGTCCCGCTTGGCGCGGATGACATCGATGGCGTCCACGATCAGCCTCTCTCGACAAGGTCGTCCGGGCCGAACGCGTCCGGCAGGACGTCCGACATGGGCAGGATGCCGCGCGTCGTCTCCAGCAGCATCGGGGCGCCGCCGTGCTCCCACAGCAGCTGGCGGCAGCGCCCGCACGGCATCAGCGGGTTCCCGTGCCGGTCGACGACCGCCATCGCGACCAGCCGCGGCCGCTCCGACTTGCCGGGCCCGTGCAGCGCCGACACCACGGCGCACTCCGCGCACAGGCCGACGCCGTACGAGGCGTTCTCGACGTTGCATCCCGTGATGACCCGGCCGTCGTCCACCAGCGCCGCGGCCCCGACCGGGAACCCGGAGTACGGGCAGTACGCACGCGTCATCGCCTCCCGCGCGGCATCGCGCAGGCCAGACCAGTCGATCTCCATGAGGGTTATCTTGCCTCGCCTCGCCGGTAGCGGAGGCCGTTGGCGGCGGGCATGCGGAGGCGCTGGCTGGCCAGGGCCAGGACGAGCAGCGTCGTCAGGTGCGGCGTGAACGAGACCAGCTCGCCCGGGACGATGTCGCTCAGCAGGAACCAGGCGAGCAGCGCGACGGCGGCGACCAGCGACAGCACGGCGCCGAAGTAGGCGTTGCGCATGTCCCGGCGCTGCGCCACGTCGGTCGCCGCCTGCGGGCGCAGCCGGTTCGCCCGGACGGTCTGCCAGACCGCGATGCCGATCAGCAGGATCGCCACGAACAGCAGGAGCGCGTGCACGGACTGGCCGCCGCCGCGCACGTTCATCGCGTCGGTGTAGCCGAACAGCAGCGAACCCGCGGCGAGGCCCCCGGGACGCCAGTTGCCGAAGATCATGGCGGCGAGGCCGATGAAGCCGCGGCCGTTGGTCTGGCCGTCCTGGTAGAACGGGGCCGCGACGGTGACGAGGAACGCGCCCGCCAGCCCGGCGAACCCGCCCGAGATCATCACGGCCGCGTACTTCATCCGGTAGACCTGCACGCCGAGCGACTCGGCGGCGTAGGGGTCCTCGCCGCAGGACCGGATCCGCAGCCCGAACGCCGTCCGCCACAGCACCAGGAAGCTGGCCGGGATGAGCAGCAGCGCCACCAGCGTCAGCAGCGACATGTCGCTGGTCAGCCCGCGCAGTATGCCCGCGATGTCGGAGACCAGGAACCAGTGGTGCTTCTCCAGCGTGCCGAGCCAGTCGGGGCTCTGCCAGCCGCCGATCTTGCCGCCGGACAGCACCGGCAGCGTCAGCGTCTGGATCGGGTCGACCGGGGGCGACTGCCGGGGGCCGCCGCCGAGGGCCTTCGCCTCGCCCTTGTCGAAGATCAGCCCGGCCAGGAACTGGGTGAGGCCCAGCCCGAGGATGTTGATCGCGACACCGGACACGATGTGGTCGACGCCGAACGACACGGTCGCGATGGCGTGCAGGAGGCCGCCGAGCGCGCCGCCGGCGATCCCGGCGAGGACGCCGATCCACGGGCCCCACTGGTAGCCGGCCCACGCGCCCGTCCAGGTCCCGAGGATCATCATGCCCTCGAGACCGATGTTGATCACGCCGGACCGCTCGGACCACAGCCCGCCCATCCCGGCCAGGAAGATCGGCACCGCGAGGCGCAGCGACGCGCTGACCGTCCCGCTGGACGTCACCGGGTCGGCGTCGTCGAGCACCCGGACCAGCGACAGCAGCACCAGCATCCCGGACGCGATCAGCAGATAGTGCGGCCAGCGCAGCCGGCGCGCGCCGTTCGCGGCCTTCTTGACGGACACCGTCTCGGTCACGGCGCTCATGAGGCACTCCCAGCGGCCTCGCGGGCCAGGTCGTGGCCGGTGGCCAGCTCGGCGGCGACGGCCCGCTGCTGCAGCCGGATCTCCCAGCGCCGGACGAGCTCGTACACGATGACGACGGTCAGCACGACCACGCCCTGCATGACCCCCACGATCTCCTTCGGCACGTCGACCTCCTGGAGCACGTCGGAGGTCTGGTCGAGGAACGCGAACAGCAGCGCGGCGAGCGCGATGCCCGCCGGATGGTTGCGGCCGAGCAGCGCGACCGTGATGCCGGTGAAACCGAGCCCGGCGGGGAAGTTCAGCGAGTACTCGTAGGACGCGCCGAGCAGCTCCGGCATGCCGATCAGGCCCGCCACCACGCCGGACGCCACCATCGTGTAGACGATCATGCGGCGGGCGTTGACGCCGCTCGCCTGCGCGGCGGACGACGACAGCCCCGACACCTTCAGGTCGAACCCGAACCTGGTGTGGTTGATGACGACCCAGAACACGATCCCGACGACGACCGCGAGCGGCAGCAGCCCGTACACGTCGCCGGGCAGGTCGATGCCGATCGAGGACAGGAAGCCGTTCAGGCCCCCGACCCGTCCCGACTCGGGGATCTGCGGCGTCGCGACGTTGTTGCTCCCCGGCCGGACGTCGGCGAGCCGCTTGTCGTTCAGCAGGTAGGCGATCAGGCCGGTCGCGATCGCGTTCAGCATGATCGTGGACAGCACCTCCGACACCCCGCGGGTGACCTTCAGCACGCCCGCGATCGCGGCCCACAGCCCGCCGACCACCATCGCCGCGACGATCACCAGCATCTGGCCGAGCGGGGCGGGCAGGGTGACGGCCCCGCCGAGCGCGGCGGCGAGGAACGCGGCCAGCCGGTACTGGCCGTCCACGCCGATGTTCAGCAGCGCCATCCGGAACCCGATCGCGACCGCGACCGCCGACAGGTAGTAGCGGGTGGCGCGGTTGAGGATGTCGACGATCGAGTTCTCGGTGGTGCCGTAGTCGATCATGCTCTTGATCGAGCTGACCGGGTCGGCGCCGGTGATCCGCAGCAGGATCATGGTGATGCCGAGGGAGATCAGCAGCGCCAGCACCGGCGCGCCGATCTTCAGCCCGAGCCCGCGCGGGCCCAGCGCCCGCAGCATCGCCTTCCACGACGGCACCGTCTCCGGGACCGCCGGCCCCGACGGCGCGTCACCGGCCGCGGGCTCCTTGCGCAGGGACGTCCCGCTCTCCGGCGTCGCGCCCTCCTCCGGCGTCGGGTCCCCTGACTCGCCGCCCGAGGCGGACGCGCCGTCCGGGACGTCGTCGCCCGGCGGCTTCGGGTCCTTCGCGTCGTCGCTCATGAGGGGGCTCCCGCACCGGTCATGGCGGAGCCGAGCTCCTCCGGGGTGACGGTCCGCGGATCGACCTCCGCGACCAGCCGTCCCCGCAGGATCACGTGCAGGGTGTCGGACATACCGATGAGTTCCTCAAGATCGGCGCTGATCAGCAGCACGGCCAGCCCGTCCGCGCGGGCCTGCCGCAGGTACTCCCAGATGGCGGCCTGGGCGCCGACGTCGATGCCGCGGGTCGGATGCGCGGCGATCAGCAGGTGCGGGTCGCCGGACATCTCCCGCCCGACGATGAGCTTCTGCTGGTTGCCGCCCGACAGCGCGGCCGCGGGCACGTCGATCCCCGGCGTCCGCACGTCGTACGCCTGGACGATCCGGGTGGTGTCGCGGCGGGCGCCGCGCCGGTCGATCCACGGGCCGCGCACGTTCGGCCGCTGGGTCTGGTGGCCCAGCATGCGGTTCTCCCAGAGCGTCCCCTCCAGGACGAGCCCGTGCCGGTGCCGGTCCTCGGGGATGTAGGCGATGCCGGCCTCCCGGCGCCGCCGGGTCGGCCACTGGGTGATGTCGTCGCCGCCGTCGCGTTTCATTGTGGGGGGACGACCCCCCACACCCCCCGTAAGGAACCGGATGGTTCCGGCGTCCGCGTGCCGGATGCCCATGATCGCCTCGATGAGCTCGGTCTGCCCGTTGCCCTCCACGCCGGCCAGCCCGACGATCTCGCCGCGGCGGATGCGCAGCGACACGTCGTCCACCGCGGGACGGCCCTCGGGGGTGAGCACGGTCAGCCCGGCGACGTCCAGCTGGACGTCCTCGGTGACGGTCGACTCGCGCAGCTCGGGGGTGGGCAGCTCGGACCCGACCATCAGCTCGGCCAGCTGCCGGGAGGTGACCTCGGCCGGGTCGAGGCATTTGGCGACCGTGGTGCCGCGCCGGATCACCGAGATGGTGTCGGCGACGGCCAGCACCTCGTCCAGCTTGTGCGAGATGAACAGCACGGTGAGGCCCTCGGCGCGCAGCTCCCGCAGGTTGCCGAACAGCTCGTCGACCTCCTGCGGGACGAGCACGGCGGTCGGCTCGTCCAGGATCAGCACGCGGGCGCCCCGGTACAGCACCTTGAGGATCTCCACGCGCTGCCGCTCGCCGACGCCGAGCGTCTCCACGAGCACGTCCGGGTCGATGCGCAGCCCGTACGCCTGCGACATCTCCTTGATCTTCGCGCGCGCGGCGGCGAAGTCGATGCGGCCGCGCCGCCAGCCCTTCGCGCGGGGCTCGGCGCCGAGGACCACGTTCTCCAGGACGGTCAGGTTGTCGGCCAGCTTGAAGTGCTGGTGGACCATGCCGATACCGCGGGCGATCGCGTCGGCCGGGGTCCGGAAGGCGACCTGCTCGCCGTCGACCTCGATGGTGCCCTCGTCCGGCTTCTGCATGCCGTAGAGGATCTTCATCAGGGTGGACTTGCCGGCGCCGTTCTCACCGCAGAGCGCGTGCACCTCGCCGCGCTCGATGGTGAGGTCGATGTCGCGGTTGGCCACCACTCCGGGGAACCGCTTGGTGATCGATGTCAGCCGCACGGCCGGCACCTGGTCAGGCACGAGTGCCCCTCCTCCTGCCTCGAACGTGCTGTGTCTGGAACCGCCGCCACCGGGCGCCACCGCGATGGTGACGCCCGGTGCACGGTTACGGCCGGACGAAACCGGTCCGCCCGGTCACGGCGCGGGAGGGATCCCGCACCCCGGCCGCGGCGTCAGGCCTTGGTCGGAACCGTGATCTTGCCGCTGACGATGTCGGCCTTCAGCTCGTCCAGCTTGGCCTTGATGTCGTCCACATGGCCGCCGGACGTGGCGTAGCCGATGCCGTTGTTCTGCAGGTTGTACTGCTTGGTACCGGCCTTGAAGCTGCCGTTGGCGACGCTCTCGACGAAGTCGTACACCGCGACGTCCACGTGCTTCTCCATGGACGTCAGGATGTAGTCCTTCACGCCGGCGACCGCGGGCTGGTTGTACTGGTCGGAGTCGACGCCGATGGCCCACTTCTTGGCCGCGCCGACGGTCTTGATGACGCCGATGCCCGCGCCTCCGGCGGCGTGGTAGATCACGTCCGCGTTCTGGTCGAGCTGGCCCTTGGCCGCCTCGTTGCCGAGGCCGGCGTCCTTGAAGCCGTTGAAGTTCGGCGGCTGCGTCAGGTACTTGGCCGGCAGCACCTTGACGCCCGGCTTGGCCTTCTTCGCGCCGGCCTGGTACCCGGCGAAGAACTTGTTGATCAGCGGCACGTTGACGCCGCCGATGAATCCGATCGTGCCGGTCTTGGACTTCAGCGCCGCGGCGGCGCCGACCAGGTAGGAGCCCTGCTCCTCGGCGAAGCACGCGCCGCTGACGTTCGCGCCCTCGACCTTGCACTGGTCGGCGTCGACGACCAGGAACTTGGTGTTCGGGAAGTCCTTGGCGACCTTGTTGATCGAGGCGGTGTAGGCGAAGCCCACGCCGATGACCGGGTTGTAGCCCTTGTTGGCCAGCAGCCGCAGGCGGGACTCCTTGTCGGAGTCCGGCTCGTCCGGCTTGGCCGAGATCTCCTCGGTCTTGACGTCGAGGTCCTTCTTGGCCTTGTCGAGGCCCGCGGCGGCCGAGTCGTTGAAGGACTGGTCACCGCGGCCGCCGATGTCGAAGGCGAGACCGATCTTGAGGGCCTTCTTGCCGCCCTCGTCACCGCCGCCGGTGTCCGCCTTCTTGCCACCGCACGCGGAAGCGCTGAGCGTCAGCGCCGCACCCGTCACGGTGACGAGCGAAATCTTGAGTCCACGGCGCAAGGTAGCGCTCCTTCCGTTCCCCACCCACGGTCCGGCGACCGGTCCGGTCACCGAAATCGATCGGACGCTACCTCGCGAATGCGGGCAAACTTCCCGCTTGCACCGTTTCGCAATAGGTCCGTTACCAATGCGTACGCATATCGCCACAGGTCAGCGCGGCAGTAGGCGCCGTGGACCGGTGCGCGGGGCCACCGTGTCAGGAGATGCCCGGGGGACCGGGAGGCCTGGTCGGACGGTTACACACGGTGATCGGACCGGGTGATCAAGCCGGGGACCAGGCAGGAGCTTCGAGCGGGAGGCTCAGGGGAGGGGTTCAGGCCAGGGCCGCGCCCTCGATCGGCTCGGTGTCGCCGGGACGGCCGCCCTCCCACAGCGCGGTCAGCGCGGTGGCGCTGAGCACCCGCATGCCGACCGCGATGCACCGCTCGTCCACGTCGAAGTCGCCGCGGTGCAGGTCGTACTCGCCGGGAGAACCGGGGGTGCGGACGCCGAGCCGGGCGAGCGCGCCCGGGATCGACTCCAGGTACCAGCCGAAGTCCTCGCCGCCGAGGCTCTGCGGGGTGGGCACGACGCCCTCCTCGTCCATCACCTGCGCGGCGGCGTCCCGGAACATCTGGACGCTGGCGGCCTCGTTCACGGTCGGCGGGACGCCCCGGACGTACTCCAGCGACGCCTCCACGTCGTAGGCGGCGGCGACCGACTGCAACAGCGCCTTCATCATCTCCGGAGCCCGGTGCCACGCCTCGTCGTCCAGGCAGCGGACCGTGCCCTCGGCGATCCCGTCGTCGGGGATGGCGTTGGCGACGGACCCGGCCGAGACCCGTCCCCACACCAGCGACAGGCTGGAGCGCGGGTCGACGCGCCGGGACAGCGCGGACGGCAGCTCGGTGACGATCTTGGCGAGCGCGTAGACCAGGTCGGCGGTCAGGTGCGGCCGGGCGGTGTGCCCGCCGGGCCCGGTGACCTTCACGTACACCTTGTCGCACGCCGCGGTGATCGGACCGGTGCGCAGCCCGAGCTGGCCGACCTCGATGCGGGGGTCGCAGTGCAGCGCGAACGCGCGGTCCACGCCGGCGATGCCGCCGGCCGCCATCACGTCCAGCGCGCCGCCGGGGGTCTCCTCGGCGGGCTGGAACAGGAGCCGGACGCGGCCGGGCAGCAGCCCGGCCTCCGCCTGCTGCGCCAGGAACAGGCCCGCGCCCAGCACCATCGTGGTGTGCACGTCGTGGCCGCACGCGTGCGCGACGCCCGGAACCGTCGACCGGTACTCGACGCCCTCCTTCTCGTCCTGGAGGGGGAGCGCGTCGATGTCGGCCCGCAGCGCCACCGTCGTGCCGTCGGCGGGGCCGATGTCGCAGAACAGGCCGGTGCCCTTCGGCAGGATCACCGGGTCCAGGCCCGCCGCGCGGAGCCGCTCGGCGATCCTGCGGGTGGTGCGGTGCTCGGCGTAGCCCAGCTCGGGGTGCATGTGCAGGTCGCGCCGGAACGCGATCAGCTCGTCCTCGTGCTCGGCGAGGAACGCGTCGAGCTGCGGCTGCAGCACGGCGCCGCCGAGCACGGCGGGGAAGCCCGCGACGGCGGCCAGCCCCGGCCGGCCCTGCTCCTCCTCCGCACCTTCGGAGACCGCGCCCTGTATCTCGGGTCGCGGCGCCTCGGGGTGCCGTGGGGCGGGTCGCCGTGCGGGCTCGCCGGACGCGGTCGTCCCGTTCACGCGGGCGGCCGCGGAGCCGGTGTCGAGGCCCTCGGAGCCCACAGGTCCCGGGGCGGTGGGTGGTTCAAGGCCGGGCATCACCCCGGGTCCCGGATGAGTCATGTGCGCCCCCTGCGCGAGGGCGGAGCCGAACGGGCTCCGCCCGGTGGTCTTCTGGTCGGTTTCACGAGCCTTGCTGTTCGCGGGGTCCGTCCCGGCCGGTTCGGCCGGGCCGGCGTCCCCCTGCGCTGCGGGGTCGGCGTTCGCGGGTCCGGCGTCCGCGGGCTCGGCGTCCGCGGGCTCGGTCGAGCGCCTCGGCTGCTCACGCTCCGGCATGTGCGACCTCCCCCAGTGTGACGAACCTGTCCTCCGCGAGCTCGGCGATCGCCGCGTCGACGATGTTCTCCAGCGTCCCGCCCTCGGCGCGGATCGCGCGCTGGCGTTCGTACGGGGCTCCGTGCTCCAGCACCTCGCCGGCGACCTTGAGCTCCTCGGCGCAGCCGAGCCGGTCGGCCACCGGTTCCAGCTCCCTGATCAGCTCGTACAGATCGTCGCGGAGCGGCGCGGTGTTCCCGGTGTCGTCGGTGATGATGATGGCGTCGAGACCGTACCTGGTCGCGCGCCACTTGTTGTCGCGCACCACCCAGGCGGCCGGCCGCGGCAGGGTGTAGCCGCGGTCGAGCTGCTGCTCGAAGAGCGTGACCAGACTCTGGCACAGAGCGGCGGCCATGCCCACCTCACGCATGGTCGGGATGCCGTCGAACATCCTGATCTCCACCGTGCCGAAGTCGGGATGCGGGCGGATGTCCCACCAGACCTCTTTGATGCTCCTTATGGTTCCGGAACGCATCAGGGTGTCCATGTAATCCTCGAAGGCCGCCCAGTCGTCTAGCAAGTGGGGCGGCCCGGCCGTCGGCATCTGGCCGAAGACGACCGAACGGCACGACGCGAGGCCGGTGTCGCTGCCGCTCCAGAACGGGCTGGAGGCGGTGAGCGCGAGGAAGTGCGGAAGATAGGACGAGAGAGCGTTGACGATCGGGATCACCTTGGCGCCGTCGGAGACGCCGACGTGGACGTGAACCCCGAACGTCTGGATGCGCCGGGCCAGCCACTGCATCTCCTCGACCAGCTGGGCGTAGCGCCCCATGGGCGCCATCACGGCGTCCCGCCAGTCGCTGATCGGGTGGGTGCCGGTGCAGGCCAGCGCGAGACCGCGGTCGGCCGCGGCGATCCGCAGGGCGGCGAGCGTCCCGGAGAGGTCGGCCTTGGCCTCCCCGACGGTGTCGCAGATGCCGGTCACGACCTCGACCGTCGACTCCATGAGCTCATGCCGGACGGGCGGGTTGTCGCCGTCCTCGCTGAGCGAAGGCAGGGCGGCGAGCACCTCGCGTGCGTCCTGCCGCAGGTGCCTGGTCTCCGCATCGACGAGCTGGATCTCCCACTCGACGCCGAGCGTCGCCCCGTTCGATGCGTTGAAGTCAATGGCCACGGCCAACCTCCGTCCACAATCCTTGCAGGTCGTTGCGTGGCACGTGGCGCTATTCAGCCAGCGGGTCCCTAAGCCTGGACAAACGCCGGTCCAGGTCACGTGTTCGCTCCATGATGACGTCCGAGCGCGCCACCCTGCCGGGTGTCCATGCCCTTTGCGGATCAATTGACTCATGCGGGCCGTCGGTGGGCGCGCGGGGGTCCTACTTTTCGGTCATCGATCTTGCCTTCGGCATCACTAGATCGAACTAGTCAGCCGGTCCCAAAATACCGTCCATGACGGACTGTGACCAATACTGAGCGTCCCTTACGTACCGTGAGATCACCTGTGCACCCCGCGTCGCGTCCGTCCCGTGCTTGCCGTATTCGTGATCGGGTACCCCTTCGTCGGATACGTCGCCTAGTCTTCGGGGGAGTCATGGGCGTTGGGCGCATGCGCGTCGGGAGCGATGGCGCTTCCACGGGAGTGAGGAGCGTCGGGAGCTTGCGACCACAGCGACGAGGGCCGGACGTCCGCCGTGCCCTGACGGTGATCACCGTGCCGGTCACGGCCGCCTCGCTCGCGGCGGGCCCCGCCCTGGTGGCAGCGCCCGCCACAGCCGCGTCCACGGCCGCGCCGGCGGCCGAGACGGTCGGCGGCCCGCAGCTCGCGAGCCGGGGCATCGTCGTCAACAAGGCCCCCGGGGTTCCCGCGCCGCCGAAGATCAAGGCCTCCTCGTACATGATCGCGGACGCCGACACCGGCCAGGTCCTCGCCGCCAAGGACCCGCACGGCCACTACCTCCCGGCCAGCACGATCAAGACGCTGACCGCGCTCACGCTCGTCCCGAAGCTGGACCCGAACCGGCTCGTCCGGCCGTCCCAGAAGGCGTGCGACGTCGAGGGCACCAAGGTCGGGCTGACGCCGAAGATGCAGTACAAGGTCAACGACCTGTTCCACGCGATGCTGATGATGTCCGCCAACGACGCGGCGTTCACGCTGGCCGAGGCCGACGGGGGCGTGAAGAAGACGCTCGCCGACATGAACGCCGAGGCGAAGCGCATCAACGCCCACGACACCCTCGCCGCGTCGCCGAACGGGCTCGACAAGGACCTCGGGCTGAACGTCCGGACGCAGCACACCTCCGCCTACGACCTCGCGCTCATCCTGCGCGAGGGCATGAAGAACCCCGAGTACCGCGCCTACATGCAGGCGATCGACTTCAAGTTCCCGGCGCCGCCCACCAAGAAGCAGCGCAAGAAGGGCGTGAAGGTCGGCGGATACCCGATCCACACGCACAACCACATGCTGGCGGGCGAGGGCCAGGCGTACGCCGGGATGCTCGGCGGCAAGAACGGCTTCACGCTCGCCGCGCAGCAGACCTTCGTCGCCGAGGCGCGGCGCGGCGGGCACACGATCGTGATCTCGCTGATGAGGGCGGACCGGCCGCCGTCCCCGTACGCGGCCAAGCTGCTCGACTGGGGCTTCGCCGCCCGCGGCAAGGTGCAGCCGGTCGGCACGCTGGTCCCGCCCGGCGACGCCCAGCAGACCAAGAAGCGCGACTCCGGCGTGCTGCCGGACGCCCCGCTCGCCTCGGACGACTCGTCCCGCATGTGGCTGCTCGTCGGCGGCGGCACGGCCGGGGCGCTGCTCGCGATCGCGGTGCTGTTCGTGGTGCTGCGGCGGCGGCGCCGCCTGGAGGCGGCCCGCAACCGCGCCGGCCGGTAGGCGGCACCGGCCGGTGAAGCCGGCCGGTAAAGCTTCTCTCACCCCGAGCCCACGGCTCTGGTACGCGCGCGCCCGGCGGGCTTACGCTCACGGTGGCGCCGGTGACCTCGCCGCTGCCGCGGGACGGCGGGCCGGCGCCGCGGGAGGAACGGCGTCATGTCCGACTTGTACGTCTCCGTGCCCGGTGGGTCCGTCCTTGAGCACCCGAACGTCACGCTGCTGAAGGACGGCTACACGGCGTTCGCCAAGGGCGACATGGCCCTCATCCGCGAGCTCCTCGCCGACGACGTCGTCCACCGCGTCCCTGGGCGCGGGCCCATCTGCGGCGAGTACCGGACACCCGAGGAGGTCCTCGGCTTCTACGTCCGGCTGTTCGAGCTGTCCGGCGGGACGTTCCGCGCCGAGCCGTACTCGGTGATGGCCAACGACGAGTACGGCGCGGCCCTCGTGCAGACCTACGCCGAACGCCCGGGCCGGGTCCTGGACGGCCGCGGGGTGGACCTGTTCCGCTTCCGGGACGGGAAGATCACCGAGATCCGGACGCTGGCCGAGGATCAGTACGCCGACGACGCCTTCTGGTCCTGAGCCGGGCCGGTCCCGGACGGCTCGGCCTTCTTCCGGGGCGCCTGGGCCTCTTCGGCGCGTTCCTGGAGCGCCTCGGCCTCCGCACGGTCGGCGGCGTTCTCCGGATCGGCGGCGTCGGCGGTGAGGACGACGCGGCGGGTGGCCGTCCAGGCGGCGACGAACAGCGCGAACCGGGTCGCGATGTTGATCCACACCATCAGCCCGACCAGCACGGCGAACGTGCCGTAGACCGGGTTCTGCGTGGTCCGGCCGACCAGGATCGCCGCGATCTGCTTGAGGACCTCGAACCCGACCGCGCCGAACACCGCGCCGCGGATGATCCGCCGCCAGGGCGCCCGCGTCCCCGACAGCCGCGTGAACAGCACTAGGAAGACCACGGTGTCGAAGAAGATCGCGCAGGCCAGCGACAGCAGCCGCAGCCCGGTGCCGGCCCCGGGGACGTCCTGCATCCCGAGCCATCCCAGAACGGTGTGGGTGGTGGACGTGGCGACCGTCGTGACCGCCATACCGCAGACCAGGATCAGGCCGAGGAAGGCCAGGACGGCCAGGTCCCACAGCCGCTTCAGGAAGAAGTTGCCGCCGCCTCCCGGCTCGTTCCCCCAGATGTCGCGCAGGGACTCGCGCAGCACCTGCACCCAGCCGAGCCCGGTGACCAGCAGCGCGACCAGCCCGACGACCCCGACGGCCGTCTTGGACCGGGCGATCTGCTCGACGTCCAGCTGACCGGCGAGCCCGGGCAGCTGCGAGCCGATCGCCCGGACGAAGTAGTCGCGGGCCTCGTCGCTGAGCCCGACGAGGTAGCCGAGCAGCGCGTACGCCAGCGCCAGCAGCGGGAAGAAGGACAGGAACGCGTAGCAGGTGAGGGCGGCGGCGAGCCGGTCGCCGCGGCGCTCCCGGTACCGCTCGAACGCGCGGGCCTGGTGGTCGAGCCACCGCGAGCGTCGCCGCGAGCGGCGCAGCAGGTCCTTGCCTTTGCCGGACAGAGACTCGCTCTGCCGCTGCACCCTGTTGATCACCTGCCGCATGTACGCAACGTACCCAGCGGAGACCACTCGATGCCGCAGACCGTAATCAACCGTTCAACAGAGCGTTTTTCACCCATCCCGTCCCGGCGAGGGCACGACCCCGCCACCGAAGAAGAAGTCGCATTGCGGGCGCCACACGCCGTCCAGCCCATGCTCGTAAAGGGAGAACCCCCACGCCTCGAAGTCGGCGCTGTAGCCGGCGAGCTCCTTGAACGCCTGGTCCATGACGTCGTCGGGCAGGTGGTGGGCGATGGTGACGTGCGGGTGGTACGGGAACGGCAGCGGCCGGGCGAGCGGGCCCGACAGGACCTTCGCCTGGACGCGCTCGCAGCCCCCGATCCCCTCGGCGAGCGCCACGAACACGACCGGGGACACCGGCCGGAACGTTCCGCTGCCGCGCAGCCTGATCGGGAACGGCCGCTCGGTGGCCGCGACGCCGCGCAGATGCTCCTCGACGGCGTCCAGATCGGACCCGCGCACCTCGGTGGGCGGCAGCAGCGTGATGTGCGTCGGGATCGCATGGGCGAGGGGATCGCCGAACGAGGCACGCTTGGCCTGGAGGAACGCTCCGTGCGGGTCCGGGATGGGGATGGCGACGCCGATCGCGCGGATCCCGTCGCCGGAAGACGCGGCACCGCTCACGGAGGGCGCCTCGCCGGGGCCCTCCGCGGCGTCGTCGTGTGGGGGACGGTCAGCGACCACGTCCCACGAATCCCACCCGTTCGCGCACCGTCTCCATCGTCCCGGCGGCGACCTCGGAGGCGCGCTCGGCGCCCACGGCGAGCAGCCGGTCGAGTTGCTCCTCGTCGTCCAGCAGCTTGAGCGTGCGCTCCCTGATCGGCGTGAACGTGTCGAGGACGAGTTGTGCGAGGTCCTTCTTGAACTGGCCGTAGCCGGAGCCCTCGTAGCGGCGCTCCAGGTCGGCGACGGACGCGCCCTCCAGCGCGGAGTAGATCCGCAGCAGGTTGGTGACGCCCGCCTTCTTCTCCTCGTCGTAGACGACGTCGGAGCCGGTGTCGGTGACCGCGCGCATGATCTTCTTGCGCATCGGGCCGGGCTCCTCCAGCACGTCGATGATCCCCTGCGGCGAGGACGCCGACTTGCTCATCTTCGCGCCCGGCTCCTGCAGGTCGGTGATCTTCGCGGCGCCCTCGGGGATGTGCGCGTCCGGCAGCACGAACGTGTCGCCGAACCGGTGGTTGAACCGCTGCGCGAGCGTGCGGGTCAGCTCCAGGTGCTGCCGCTGGTCCTCGCCGACCGGGACGCGCAGCGCCCGCTCCTCCCGGGTGGGGTCGGGCGAGTAGAGCAGGATGTCGGCGGCCTGCAGGATCGGGTAGGTGAACAGGCCGACGCTCGTCCCGCCGGTGCCGTGCTTGGACGACTTGTCCTTGAACTGGGTCATCCGCCCGGCCTCGCCGAACCCGGTGAGGCAGCTGAGCACCCACGCCAGCTCGGCGTGCTCGGGGACGTGGCTCTGCACGAACACGGTGGCGCGCTCGGGGTCCAGCCCCATCGCGAGGAGCTGCGCGACGGCGACCTTCGTGCGGCGGCGCAGCAGCGCGGGGTCGTGCTCGATCGTGATGGCGTGCAGGTCGACAACGCAGTAGAAGGCTTCGTGCGTGTCCTGCATCGAGACCCACTGCCGGAGCGCGCCCAGATAGTTGCCGAGGTGGAACGAGTCGGCGGTGGGCTGGATGCCGGACAGCACGCGCGGCGGGGCCGCGGCGGTTCCGGCGTCGGACGCTTCGGGGCTGGGCGCTTCGGGCATCTGCACGGATCGATTCTCTCAGGTGTCACCGGAGGCTCGGCCGCCGGTGGCCTGCCGGACGGCCGGCCCGTTGCCGGGGCCGGCGCCGGGACCGGTGGCGGCGTCGCCGGTCGCCGCCCGCGGGGTCGCGGACGGCGTGCCGGGCGGCACCGGTACGGCCTGCGGCGTCGCCCGCGGCATGACGCGCACGCGGGCGACCCGCCGGCCGTCCATCCGGGCCACCGCGAGGCGGCGGCCGCCGGCCTCCACCGAGTCGCCCTCGGCGGGCACGCGGCGCAGCACCGCCATGATGTGCCCGGCGACCGTCTCGTACGGGCCGTCCGGCAGCCGGATGCCGGTCTCGGCGGCGAAGTCGTCCAGGTTGAGCAGGCCGTCGACCTCGACCACCCCGCCGTGCAGGCGCCGTGCCTGCGCGTCCTGCACATCATATTCGTCGCGGATGTCGCCGATGAGCTCCTCCAGGAGGTCCTCCAGCGTGACGATCCCGGCGACGCCGCCGTACTCGTCCATGACGATCGCCAGGTGGCAGCCCTCGCGGCGCATCTCCGACAGCGCCGGCAGCACCCGTTTCGAGGACGGCAGGAACTTCACCGGCCGCACCAGGCCTCCCACCGGCCCCTCCCCCTCGGGGCCGCCGGGCGCCAGCAGGTCGCGGATGTGGACGAAGCCGATCACCTCGTCGTGGGAGTCGAGGCAGACGGGGAACCGGGAGTGCGGGCTGCTCGCGGCGAGCCTCGCGGCGGCCGTCAGCGGGAGCGCCGCGTCCAGGAACACCACCTCGGTGCGCGGGACGAGGACCTCCCGCAGCGGCCGCTCCCCGGCCGCGAACACCTCCCCGATCAACGCCCGTTCGTCCGCGGTGAGCTGCGTGTTCTCCGCCACGAGGGCGCGCATCCGCTCCGCGGTGATCTCCTCCCGCAGGGCGTGCGGGTCGCCGCCCGACAGCCGCACGACGAGGTCGGTCGAGCTCGACAGCAGCCACACCAGCGGGCGCGCCAGCCTGCGCGCGGGCCCCGCGGGGGGCCTCGGCGGCCTCCGGTCCATGCGTTCAGCCTTCCCCGTTCGGCGTTCCGGATAGCCTGGACGCACCCGTCGTCCAAAGAGTCTCGCCGTGGAGGTCCGTCAGTGAAGCTGCTCGTCACCGGAGGCGCCGGCTACATCGGCAGTGTCGTCTCCGCTCTGCTCCTGGAGGCGGGGCACGAGGTCGTCGTCCTGGACGACCTGTCCACCGGGCACGAGGACGCGGTGCCCGAGGGCGCCAAGCTGGTGCGCGGCACGCTGCGCGACAAGGCGGCGGAGCTCCTCGGCGGCGCCGGGTTCGAGGCCGTGCTGCACTTCGCGGCCAAGTCCCTCGTCGGCGAGTCGGTCGAGAAGCCCGGCCTGTACTGGGACAAGAACCTCGGCGAGTCGCTGGCGCTGCTGGACGCGATGCGCGTCGCCGGCGTCCCCCGGATCGTGTTCTCCTCCACGGCCGCCACCTACGGCGAGCCGGAGTCGACGCCGATCCTGGAGACCGACCCGACCCGCCCGACCAACCCCTACGGCGCGTCCAAGCTGGCGATCGACACGGCGCTGGCCGAGTACGCGCGCCTGCACGGCATCGGCGGGGTCTCGCTGCGGTACTTCAACGTGGCGGGCGCCCACGGGCGGCACGGCGAGCGGCACACCGTCGAGACGCACCTGATCCCGAACGTGCTGAAGATCGCGCAGGGGGACGGCGACACGGTGCGCATGTTCGGCGACGACTATCCGACGCCGGACGGCACCTGCATCCGCGACTACATCCACGTGACCGACCTCGGCCGCGCCCACCTCCTCGCGCTGGACGCCTGCGCGCCGGGCACGCACCAGATCTTCAACCTGGGCAGCGGCACCGGCAACTCGGTCCGGGAGGTCGTCGAGGTCTGCCGCGAGGTCACCGGCCGCGACATCCCGGCCGAGGTGGCGCCGCGCCGCGCCGGGGACCCGGCCGTGCTGGTCGCCTCGTCCGAGAAGATCCAGGCGGAGCTCGGCTGGAAGCCGGAGCGGGACCTGCGCACCATGGTCGGCGACGCGTGGACGTTCCTGCGGTCGCGATGACCGAAGCGTTCCGCGCGGCGTTCGGGCGGCCCGCCGAAGGCGTGTGGCACGCGCCGGGCCGGGTCAACCTGATCGGCGAGCACACCGACTACAACGACGGCTTCGTCCTGCCGTTCGCCCTGTCCCGCGGCGTCTCGGTCGCCGCCGCCCGTCGCGACGACGGTGTGCTGGAGGTCCGCTCCCTGCAGGCCCCCGCCACCGTCACCGCCCCGGTGGACGGCGGGACGGTCGTCTCCGAGAACTGGCCGTCCGACCGGGCGTGGGCGGCGTACCCGGTGGGGGTCGCCCGCGTCCTGCGCGAGCACGGCACCGGCGGCGCGTCCCTCCTGGTCGACTCGGACCTGCCCCAGGGTGCGGGCCTCTCCTCGTCGGCCGCCCTGGAATGCGCCACCGCGCTCGCGCTCCGCGACCTGTACGGCGTGGAGATCGACCGGCCGGCGCTGGCCCGGCTGGCGCAGCGGGCCGAGAACGAGCAGGTCGGCATGCCCTGCGGCCTGATGGACCAGTCGGCGTCCCTGCTCTGCACGCACGGCCACGCGCTGATGCTCGACTGCCGCAGCGAACTGTCCGCGCAGGTCCCCTTCGACCCGGCCGCGTCGGACATGACGCTCCTGGTGATCAACACGCGCGCCTCGCACACCCTGACCGGCGGCGACTACGGCCGCCGCCGCGCCGAGTGCGAGGAGGCCGCGGCCCTGCTCGACGTCCCGGCGCTGCGCGACGTGAAGGACCTCGCCGCCGCCCTCGGGGCGCTGCCCGACCCCGTGCTGCGCCGCCGCGTCCAGCATGTCGTCACCGAGAACCACCGCGTCGAGGCCGCCGTCGGCCTGCTGCGCGCCGGTGCCCTGCCCGAGCTCGGCGCGATGCTGAACGCCTCGCACCTCTCCCTCCGCGACCAGTTCGAGATCTCCTGGCCCGAGGCCGACGCGACCGTCGACGCCGCCCTCCGCGCGGGCGCCCGGGGCGGGCGCATGGTGGGCGGCGGCTTCGGCGGCTCCGTCATCGTCCTCACCTCCACGGCCCGCGCCCAGCAGGTGCGTGACGCGATCACGGCCGCGTACGAGAAGCGCTCCTGGACGCCGCCCGAGTTCCTGGAGGCGCCCCCCTCACAGGGCGCCCACCGCGTCAGCTGAGGGCCGACCTGATGTCGGCGTGGAGCCGGGTGGCCTCTTCGGCGGCATCGGTCTCGTCGAGGGTGGTGAAGCCGTCCGCCGCGGCGGAGGCGTGGGAGGCGGCCTCGGGGAGGCGGCCGACCTGGGCGAGGATGCGGGCCTGGTCGTAGGAGACGAGGGCCGTCTCCCAGATGCGGGCGGGCTCGTTGTCCGGAGGGAGGCCCGCCAGGGCCGCGCGGGCGGTGTCCATGGCGGTGAGGGCCTTGTCGGCGTCGCCGCTCCAGAACAGGCACATCGCGGCGCGACGACGGGTGCGGACCAAGCCGTACGGGTCGCCGGCCTTCTCGTAGGACTCGGCCGCCTCGGCGAACCGTTCGGCGGCCTGGGCGTCCTTGTCGAGGGCGGTCAGGACGCCGGCGGCCTCGTCGAGGAAGTGCGCGACGGCGTCGTGGCGGCCGTCCCGCGCGGCGTCCTCGGCGAGGGACGCGAACGTCGCGGCGGCGTCCTCCTCACCCATCCCCTTCTGCGCGTGGGCGAGGATGAGGCGGCAGCGCTGCCCGGCGTCGCCGTCGAGGTTCGGCAGCGCCTCCTCGGCGACCTCGGCGGCCTCGAAATTGCGGCCCGTGGACAGGTAGGCGGCTGCGAGGTCCACGCGTAGCCGGACGGCCTGCTCGTGGGCGCCCTGCGCCGTCCAGGCGGCGATGGCCTCCGCAAGGTCGGCGACGGCGTCGGCGGGGCGGTCGGCGGCGAGGAACGCGAGGCCGCGCTCGGAGTGCGCCGAGGCGCGCATCGGCGACGGGCCGGGGAGCGCGGCGATCACCTCGTCGAGCAGGGCGAACGTCTCCTCGTCCGGGCCCTCCTCCCGTCTGGCCAGGATGCGGGCGAGCAGCAGGCCGGGCGAGGCGACCGTCTCCGGCTCGCCGGACGTGCGCGCCGCGTCGATGGAACGGCGCAGCGCCGCCGCGGCCTCGTCGGTGCCGCCCTGCTGAAGAAGCGCCTGTCCCCGCAGGAACCACAGTTCGCCGGCACGGTCGGGCGCGTCGTCCGGAACGATCTCGTCCAGCGCGGCGAGCGCGTCCGCCGGACGGTCGAACCGCACATAGGCGGTGGCCAGGCGGAGCAGCGCGGCCGTGGCGTCGCCGTCCTCCCCCGGGTGCGCGGCGAGGTGGCCGGCCGACGCGATCACCTGCTCGAGCCCGCCGTCGTCGCCCAGGTCGATGCGCAGCGCGCCGAGACGGCCGAGCGTGCGGTGGCGGCGCGTCTCGTCGCCCAGCTCGGCGAAGAGCCGGGCCGCCTCCTCCCAGCACGCGACCGCGCCGTGGCCGTCGCCGTCCACGGCGTGCTCGACGCCCCGGCCGTCCAGGCGGCGGGCCTTCTGCGGGGGCGTCGGCTCGGTGGTCTCGGCGACGGCGTCGAACCGCCGCCACGCCGCCCGCATGCCGTCCAGGTCGTTGTCCGCGCGGCGCCGGTCCACGAGGTCGAGGAGCTCGCCGAGGTCGTCCACGGAGGTCAGGTCGTTCTGCGGGACGGGCGGCGGTACGGACGCCGGCGCGGGACGGCGGTGGTGGGCGGCCAGCGGGACGAAGCCGGCGACCGGTTCGGCCGCCAGCGTGGCACGCACCCGGTCGCCCTGGTGGGACGTGCCGTTGCGGGCGTCGAACCGGTCCGCCAGCGCCGTGGCGCGTTCCGCCAGTTCCGTGTGGAGCTCCGGCAGCGGCACATCGGCCGCCGCGCGCCCGTCGGCGGCCGGGCGGCGGATCGCCGCCGCGCCGTGCCCGGCCGCGGCCACCCGGTCCAGGACGAGGGCCGCCGCGGCGGAGAACTCCATGTCGGCGTGCGCGCTCGGGGCCCGGTCGAGCCAGCCGAGATGCCGCTGCAGGATCTCCAGGCCGCGCGCCTCGTTGCCGGTGACCGCGCAGAACTCCAGGTGCTCGGCGATGTCGCTGAGGTCGGCGAGACGCGCCCGGTGCACCCGGTAGGCGCGGCGGTGCGCGTCAGCGGCCTGCTCGCCGCGGCCGGTGCGCAGGTAGACGGGCAGCAGCGCGGTCTGGATGGACTGCGGCTGCTCGTTGCAGGACAGCCGCGAGCTCAGCACGGGCGCGGCGATCTCGAACGCCTCCTCGTACCGTCCGGCCTCGACGAGGTGGCGGGCCATGCCGGTGGGGTCGCAGCCCTCGCAGTCGGACAGGTCGTCCCGCTCGGCGGCGCGCCACTTCAGGTACCACTCGTCCGCCGACCCGTCGCCGATGTGCCGCGCCACCACGTTGCGGTAGTGGTACACCGCCTGGAGGCTGTGCCCGGCCGCCTTGTAGCGCCGCTCCATGTCCTCCAGGACGGCGTAGGCCCGGTCCAGCGGGATCTCCGGGAAGAGGGTGAGGGAGCTGACCGCCGCCTTCATCTGCCACAGCAGGCTGTGCGTCTCGTCGAACCGGGCGGGGTCGCGGTCGTGCTCGGCCAGCGTCCGGCCGAACGTCGCGAACGCCTTCGCGGGCTCGCCGCCGTACCGGTACGCGTCCGTCAGCCGGACCCGCACATGGAACGCCAGCACCTCGTCGCCGGCCGCCTCCGCGCGGCGCAGTGCGTCCTCGACCAGGACGGTGCGCGCCTCCCCGTAGGGCAGCTCCTGCGACCGCGCCATCAGCGCGTAGACGTCATCCGTGCTCATTCGGCGCCTCCGGCGAGTGGACGGCCCACTCCAGCAGGCCGATGAAGGAACGGTTCAGGACCGCCGTGTCGGCGGGCCGCAGTGGATGGTGGCCGAGCAGCAGCGCCTGCCCGTACAGGGCCTGGACGGCCAGTTCGACCGGCCCGTCATCGCCGAGGGACGTGACGCGCCGCGCCAGCGGGTTGCGATGGTTCAGCACCAGCTGGGGCCGGTCGGCGCTCGCTGAGGCGTTGACCGCGCCGAGCACGTCCGCCCACAGCTCGTCGGCCTCCTCCTGCGCGCGCGTGAGCTCCTGACGGAACTGCGCGTCGCGGCTGGTCAGGTAGAGAGCGGGCAGGGAGGCGGGGTCGAAGTCGCGGACGACCAGCTCGCACCCGAGCCGCTCCACGGCCCGCTGCGCCGCCGCCAGGAACGGCCGCAGCGCCAGCTCCGTGGCGGGGTCGAGGACGCCGAACGTGGTGGTCAGCTCCGCCGCGTCCAGCCGGGCGAGCCGGATGTCGGGGTCCAGGTCGGGCAGCCGCTCGATGATCTCGGTGTCGTGGACGTAGCCGCCGTTGACGAGCCCGACCCCCTGCGCGCCCGCGACCGCCGACAGCCGCCGGAACTCGTCCACGCTCGCGGTGAACCGGCCGTCCGGGTGCCGGCGGCGGAACTCGTGCAGCGTCATCGGCCCGGCGGACGTCTCGTACTCCAGCCACCGGTCGACGATCCGCAGCATGTCGTCGTCGTGCAGCGCCATCGCCTTCACGCCGAGCTGGTGCAGCCGCAGGAACGAGCGCAGCTTCGCCGGGTCGGTCTCGGCGAGCTTCACCAGCCACTGCCGCAGGACGTCACCGAGCCCCTGCCGCGTCGAGTCGAGCAGCTCGTCCTCGTAGAGCGCCTCACGGCTCGCCGTCGGCCGCAGCTCCCCCGCGTCCACGACGCACCGCGCGAAGAACGCCCACTCCGGCAGCAGACCCTCCACGTTCTCCGCCAAGAGCATCCGCTTCAGGTAGACGCGATGGGCGGCGCGCGCGGACGGCGACACCGGCTCCGGCAGAACGAACGCGACCCCCGTCAGCCCCGCCTCCGGCACGTCGAGATCCACCACGTCGAACGGCGTGAACCCGTACAGCTCCTCGCAGTACCGCTCCAGCGCCCGCCTGCGCGCGGCGGGGTCGCGGTGGGACGCGCGCCAGGGCGGCCCGTCCCCGGTGGCGGCGGTGCCGTCCACGACCAGCTCGACCGGGAGGAGCGACCCGTACGTGCGGGCAAGCTCGGCGACGACCGGCGGACTCAGCAGTTCGCCCGCCCCCGGCCGGGCCCGCAACGTCACCGTCGTGCCCGGCTCGTCGCGCTCGCCGGGCTCGACCCGGTAGCTGCCCTCGGAGCGGCCCGTCCATCTGACGGCGGCACCACCCCGGGCGGACCGGGTCACGACCTCGATCTCGTCCGCGACGAGGAAGGCGGACAGCAACCCGATCCCGAACTGCCCGAGGAAGTCGTGCCGCGCGAAGCCCAGCTCGTCCCGCTTGGACGACCGGCCGATCGTCGCCAGCAGCGTGTGCACCTCGTCCTCGGTCAGCCCCACGCCGTCGTCGTGGACCCGCAGCGTCCCGCCGCCGGTCTCGATCTCGACCCGGCCGCCCTCGCCCCGCGCCGTGATCGCGTCCACCGCGTTCTGCAGCAGCTCCCGCAGATACACCCGCGGGCTGGCGTAGAGATGGCGGCTCAGCAGATCCACCACCCCGCGCAGATCCACCTGAAATGCCTGTTCCGCCACCGGCGCGCCTCCCCCGATCACATTGCGAGCGGATCACACCATAGCGACCACTACCGACGCCTTCAGATCTTTTGCGACCGCCACCGTCCGATCGGCCTCGGCCTCCCACCTGTGGTGGAGCGCGGCGGGAACGGGTGCCGCGGACCTCGGCCATGAAGAGTGATGGCTTCTCCCGGATCCGGCAAATACTTGGTGCCCGGCTCCCCCTCACCGTCCCGGCCACGATAGGGACGAAGAGGGGAACGATGCCGTTCTGATCCGAGGAGGGACCGTGTCATCGGACGCCACGCGGCAGGAGGAGTTCACCGGCCTCATGGTCGACGTGCTCAACAAGGGGACGCTGGCCCTCCTCATGAGCGTCGGCCACCAGACCGGCCTGTTCGACACCATGAGCACGCTGCCGCCCTCCACGAGCAGCGACATCGCCAAGGCGGCGCACCTCGACGAGCGCTACGTGCGCGAGTGGCTGGGCGGCATGGTCGTCGGCGGCATCCTGGAATACGAGCCGGACGGCGCGACGTACACGCTGCCCCCCGAACACGCCGCCTCGCTCACCACCGCCGCCGGGCCCGACAACCTCGCCGGGTTCATGCCTTACATCGCGCTGATGGGCGAGGTCGAGCAGCAGGTCGTCGCGTCCTTCCGCAACGGCGGCGGCGTCCCCTACTCCGCGTACCCCCGCTTCCAGGCCCTCCAGGCGCAGGAGACGGCCCGCGTATACGACGCGGCTCTCGTCGACACGATCGTGCCGCTGGTCCCTGGCCTCACCGAACGGCTGCGCGACGGCATCGACGTCCTGGACGTGGGCACCGGCCAGGGACACGCCCCCGTCGTCCTGGCCCAGGCCTTCCCACGCAGCCGCTTCCACGGCCTCGACCAGTCGGAGGAGGGCATCGCGGCCGGCCGCCGGGAGGCCGGCCGGCTGTCCCTGGACAACGTCTCCTACACGATCGGCGACGCGACGCAGATCACCGGACGGTACGACCTGGTCACCGCCTTCGACGTCATCCACGACCTGGCCCGGCCGCAGGAGACCCTGGACGCCGTCGCCGCGTCCCTCCGCGACGGCGGCATCTTCCTGATGGGCGACATCGCCGCGTCCAGCAACCTGGAGGAGAACCTCGACCATCCCTTCGGGCCCGCGCTCTACAGCTTCTCGGTCTTCTACTGCATGACCACCTCGCTGAGCACCGGCGGCGCCGGTCTCGGCACGGTCTGGGGGGAGCAGACGGCCCAGCGGATGCTCGGGGACGCCGGCTTCACCGACGTCCAGGTCCGCTCGGTCGAAGGGGACCCGCTGAACGTCTACTACGTGGCGACGACCAGCCCCGCCTGATGTGACCGGACGCGAGAGGGCCCCGGACCTGTGCGGTCCGGGGCCCGTCCGCCTGTGGCTCAGATGAGGCCGAGCTTGCGGACCGCCTCGCGCTCCTCGGACAGCTCGTTCACCGAAGCGTCGATGCGGGCGCGGGAGAAGTCGTTGATGTCCAGACCCTGGACGATCTCCCACTTGCCGCCCTTCGTGGTGACCGGGAAGGACGAGATCAGGCCCTCGGGGACGCCGTAGGAGCCGTCCGAGACGACCGCCATGGACGTCCAGTCGCCGTCGGCGGTGCCGTTCACCCAGGTGTGCACGTGGTCGATCGCGGCCGAGGCGGCGCTCGCCGCCGAGGACGCGCCCCGGGCCTCGATGATCGCGGCGCCGCGCTTGGCGACGGTCGGGATGAAGTCGTTCTCCAGCCACGTCTGGTCGTTCACCGTCTCGGCGGCGTTCTTGCCGGCGATCTCGGCGTGGAAGATGTCCGGGTACTGGGTGGCGGAGTGGTTGCCCCAGATCGTCATCTTCCTGATGTCGGCGACGGACACGCCCGCCTTCTTCGACAGCTGCGCCAGCGCGCGGTTGTGGTCGAGGCGCGTCATCGCGGTGAACCGGTCGGCCGGGACGTCCGGCGCGTGCGACTGCGCGATCAGCGCGTTCGTGTTCGCCGGGTTCCCGACGACGAGGACCTTGACGTCGTCGGCCGCTCCGGCGTTGATCGCCTCGCCCTGCGGCTTGAAGATGCCGCCGTTGGCCTCCAGCAGGTCGCCGCGCTCCATGCCCTTCGTGCGCGGGCGGGCGCCGACGAGCAGCGCCACGTTCGTCCCCTCGAACGCCTTCGCCGCGTCGTCGAAGATGTCGGTGCCGGACAGCAGCGGGAACGCGCAGTCGTCCAGTTCCATCGCGGTGCCCTCGGCGGCCTTCACCGCCTGCGGAATCTCCAGCAGCCGGAGGCGTACGGGCACGTCCGCGCCGAGGAGGTGCCCGGACGCGATGCGGAACAGCAGCGCGTAGCCGATCTGGCCCGCCGCGCCGGTAACGGTAACGGTGACTGGGGTGCGAGTCATGCGTCCTTCTCCTGCTGTGACCTGACGGGGCTCAGGCGGCCATCCTTCGAACCCGACCGCCGGAGAGTCCGCCCGCGCGGGTTCTCTCGCCGTCGAGATAGTTCCGGAGTTCAGGCTATCGCGCGCCCCCTCCCCGCCACCCCCCAGGTGCACCGCCCGGCATGGCGCCCGCCCCGCGAACGCGGAAGGCCGCCCCGGACGACGTCCGGGACGGCCCTCGAAGCGCGGCGCAGGTCAGCCGTTGACCTTCTTCTGGAGGTTGGTGTCGAGCGCCTCCAGGAATTCCTGCGTGGTCAGCCAGGGCGTCTCGCGGCCGACGAGCAGAGCCAGGTCCTTGGTCATCTGGCCGTGTTCGACGGTCTCGACGCAGACCTGCTCAAGGGCGCGGGCGAAGCCGATCAGCTCCTTGTTGCCGTCGAGCTTGCCGCGATGGTCGAGGCCGCGGGTCCAGGCGAAGATCGACGCGATGGGGTTGGTCGACGTCGGCTTGCCCTGCTGGTGCTGCCGGTAGTGCCGGGTCACCGTGCCGTGCGCGGCCTCGGCCTCGACGGTCTTGCCGTCCGGGGTCATGAGGACGGACGTCATGAGGCCGAGCGAGCCGAAGCCCTGCGCGAGGGTGTCGGACTGGACGTCGCCGTCGTAGTTCTTGGCGGCCCAGACGAACCCGCCCTCCCACTTGAGCGCCGCGGCGACCATGTCGTCGATGAGGCGGTGCTCGTAGGTGAGGCCCTTGGACTCGAAGTCGGCCTTGAACTCGGTCTCGTAGATCTCCTGGAAGAGGTCCTTGAACCGGCCGTCGTAGGCCTTGAGGATCGTGTTCTTGGTCGACATGTACAGCGGCATCTCGCGGCTCAGCGCGTACCGCATGCTCGTCCGGGCGAAGTCGCGGATCGAGTCGTCGTAGTTGTACATGCCCATCGCGACGCCGCCGCCGGGGAAGTCGGCGATCTCCAGCTCCATCGGCTCGGAGCCGTCCCGCGGGGTGTAGGTGATCGTCACCTTGCCCGGGCCCGGCACGACGAAGTCGGTGGCCTTGTACTGGTCGCCGTGCGCGTGGCGGCCGATGATGATCGGCTTCGTCCAGCCGGGGACCAGGCGGGGGATGTTGGACGCAACGATCGGCTCGCGGAAGATGACGCCGCCCAGGATGTTGCGGATCGTCCCGTTCGGGGACCGCCACATCTTCTTCAGGCCGAACTCCTCGACGCGCGCCTCGTCGGGGGTGATGGTCGCGCACTTGACGCCGACGCCGTACTGCTTGATGGCGTTGGCGGCGTCGACGGTGACCTGGTCGTCCGTGGCGTCACGGTGCTCGATTCCCAGGTCGTAGTACTTCAGGTCAACATCGAGGTAGGGCAGGATCAGCTGGTCCTTGATGAATTTCCAGATGATCCGCGTCATTTCGTCGCCGTCGAGTTCGACGACCGGGCCCGCTACTTTGATCTTGGGCATGCTGTTGCTGTCCCTTTCCTACACCTGGCCAGCAGTCCTTGTAAGGCTCAACTGGCTAGGCTAGCCGAGGCGGTCATGAGGTCTAGACCTGCCCTCGGCCCGCGACCCGCCGGATCCGCCTTCAGCTGCGACGACGCGCTAGTCCGGCGGACCGTCCCCCGGCACGGAGGCGCGTCCGGCGATGAGAAGTCTCACACCGCGCACCAGCATCGTGAGCGCGATCACCACGCCGAACGCGCCGGCGAGGACGAGCCCGGTCTTGTTCATCGGCGGGACGCTCAGCGACACGAACGCGACCATCTCGCCGAGGATCACGAGCGTCCAGCAGTCGACGGACCGGCTCCGGACGGCGAGCGGCCCGAGCTGGGACTCGGGCAGCAGCAGCCGGGCGAGCGCGCCGACGAGGAGCGCGGCGGCCATCAGGCCGGAGCCCTTGCGGAAGTAGTTGAAGGCGCACAGCGTGAGCCCGGCGCCGACGCCGCTGAGCACGAGGAGGTACGGCAGCTGCGCGAGCCAGTGCGGCGCGGCGCCCGTGCGGCGCGGCGCCTTGCGCCTGCGCCGGTGCACCTGGGTGCTCATGGTCCTCACGGTATAGGCAATCGCGGCGCGGGACGACATCGTCCGCCGGAACGCGGGATGGAACGGTCCGGCTCGCCGTCCGGAGCTGGGAACCAAGGTGGGACGAGTGGGGCCCGGGTGCCCCCCGAGAGGCCGGAATCCCTTGCGGCATCGGACCTACTCGCCAGTAGGAGGGTGTGACGGCATGGCGCCCGGGTAACCCGGCAGACAGGGGTCGCTAACTAGCTGGGAGGACTGCCGTGGAGGGGCCGTTCATGCGGATCGAGGACAGCGGGCTGGTGATGCCGCTGCGCCCCGACGTTACGACGGTCGGGAGAGGGAGAGGGGTGGACATCCGCCTCGACGACCCGAGTGTGTCCCGGTTGCACGCAGAGATCGTCCGGCGCGGTCCGTACGTCTACGTGGTGGACATGGGCCTGTCCCGCAACGGGACGCGCGTCAACGGCCGGCCGATCGCCCGCCGTGTCCTGGAGGACGGTGACGTCGTGAGCTTCGGCACGGCGCGCTGCCGGTTGGGGGGCATCCCCCGTGAGGAGGTCGACCCGGACGTCGAACTGCGGCGCGCCGTCGCGCCCGAGCTCACCCGCCGCGAGGTCGACGTGCTGACCTCGCTGTGCCGTCCCGCCCTGTCGGACGAGGCGTTCGTGGCCCCCGCCACGGCGCGCGACATCGCCGGCGAGCTGGTCGTCACGGAGGCGGCCGTCAAGCAGCACCTGCTGCGCCTCTACCAGAAGTTCCGGATCCCCGAGGGCGCCAACCGGCGTACGCGGCTCGCCAACGAGGTCATCGCCATGGGCCTCGTCCGGCCGCTGCCGCCGGTGCACGTGCCCCAGCAGGGCCGTCCGCCGATGGACGGGCGGGTCTCCGGGGTGCGGAACACGGCCGAGACGCGCAGGCCGGGCCAGCCCGGGCACGCGCACGGCCCGGGGCGGCCGGCGCACAGCACGGCGGGACGGAGGGCCAGCTGATGTGAGGACCTGCGGTCGCCCTCCCCGGCAGCGCAAACCCGAGGGCGATCGCTGAACCCCCGCGGGTCGCGTATGTGACGGCGCGGCCTGGGGCAACGTGAAGCGGGGCCGCCACCTCGGTGCTGGTGGCGGCCCCGTTCGTGTGCCGGTCAGGCGTTCTTCTCGGCGGCCTCGACGACGTTCGCGAGGAGCATCGCGCGGGTCATCGGGCCGACGCCCCCGGGGTTGGGCGCGACCCATCCGGCGACGTCGCGCACGTCGGCGGCGACATCGCCGGCGAGCTTGCCGTCCACCCGGGAGACGCCCACGTCCAGGACGGCGGCGCCGGGCTTGACCATGCCGGCGGTGATCAGGCCGGGGACCCCGGCGGCCGCCACGACGATGTCGGCGCTACGGGTATGGGCGGCCAGGTCGCGGGTGGCGGTGTGGCAGAGGGTCACGGTCGCGTTCTCGGTGCGCCGCGTCAGGAGCAGGCCGAGAGAGCGTCCGACGGTGATGCCGCGGCCGACGACGGTGACCTCGGCGCCCTTGATCGGGACGTCGAAGCGGCGGAGCAGCTCGATGATGCCCTTGGGCGTGCAGGGCAGCGGGCCCGGCTGCATCAGGACGAGGCGTCCGAGGTTCGTGGGGTGCAGGCCGTCGGCGTCCTTCGCCGGGTCGATGCGCTCCAGCACGCGCTGCTCGTCCAGGCCCTTCGGCAGCGGCAGCTGGACGATGTAGCCGGTGCAGGCCGGGTCGGCGTTCAGTTCGGCGACGGCGCGTTCGACGTCGTCCTGGGCGGCGGTGGCGGGCAGGTCGCGGCGGATGCTCTCGATGCCGACCTCGGCGCAGTCGCGGTGCTTCATGTTCACGTAGGAGTGGCTGCCCGGGTCGTCGCCGGCCAGGACCGTGCCGAGCCCCACGGAGACGCCGCGGTCGCGGAGCGCCTCGACACGTACCTTGAGGTTCGAGCGGATCTCGGCGGCCGTGGCCTTGCCGTCCAGAATCTGTGCCGTCATGCGTTCCTCCGCGTGGATCTCACCAGGGACCGGGCCGGGCCCGGCCGGCGATGGGTCCCGTCCACCCAGGCGCGCGGTGTCCGGACTGTCGTTCGCTCCCCGGTGGTGATCCACCTTGACCGCGCCAGTCGCGTAGGCACCCATGCTAACCGGCGGGGCGCCGGCCAAGTGGCATGTGGAAATCGGCGTCAAGTGGCTCTGCCGGATGCCACCCGGGGGCTCCTAGCGTGATCCGCATGAACGATGACTGGTTCGAGCGGCCCGTCCTGACCGGGCGGTATGTGCGGCTGGAGCCGCTGTCCGCCGGCCACGCCGGGGGCCTGTTCGAGGCGTCCAAGGACCCGGGCGTCTGGACGTGGATGAGCGAGCGGCAGCCCGCGACCGCCGCGGAGATGGGAACGCTCGTGGACAGGGCCCTGGCGGACTGCGAGAGACGCCTGCGCCTCCCGTGGGTCCAGATCGACGCGGCGACCGGCGAGGTCGCGGGAACGACGTCGTACTACGAGATCTCACCGGCCAACCGGGGCCTGTGCATCGGCCACACCTGGATCGGGGCGCGCTGGCACCGGACGGGGATCAACACCGAGGCGAAGCTGCTGCTGATGGGACGCGCGTTCGACGATCTCGGCGCGATCCGGGTGGGCTGGCACACGCACGTCCGGAACGAGCGGTCGCGTGCGGCGATCGAGCGGCTCGGCGCGTCGTTCGAGGGCGTCCACCGCAAGCACCGGGTCCGGGCGGACGGGTCGATCCGCGACACCGCGACCTACGGGATGACGGACGACGACTGGCCGGCCGCCGCCGCGGCCCTCCGGGCGAGGCTGCGCTAGGTCCGTCAGTCCTCGGAGCGCTGCCGCCAGGCGATCACACGGTCGGTGCCGTGCCAGCCGAGCTGCGCGGCCAGCATCGCGGCCAGGAACGCGGCGACCAGCCCGATCACCTGCCGGGACTCCATGAGCAGGGAGTCGGCCTGGTACACGACGCCGAGCATGAAGGACATCAGCACGTCCATCGGGCCTCCAACACGGAACGGCCACGCCATGGGGCAGAGAGGGTCGGGAGGCGCGGCAGCCCGAGGCTACCCGCACCCCGAAAGCGGAAGGTACGGGGCAAACCCGGTGTGGCGGTGTTGTTCGCCACACCGGGCCTCGCCCTCGGTCAGTGGAAGAAGTGCCTGACACCCGTGAAATAGAGGGTGATGCCGGCCTTCTCCGCGGCGGCGATCACCTTGTCGTCGTTGACGGAGCCGCCGGGCTCGACGATCGCGCGGACGCCCGCCCGGGTCAGCACCTCCAGGCCGTCCGGGAACGGGAAGAACGCGTCGGACGCGCCCACGGCGGAGGAGGCCCGCCCCTCGCCGGCCCGCGCCACCGCGAGCTTGGCGGAGTCGACCCGGTTGACCTGGCCCATGCCGACACCGACGGTGGCGCCGTCGGCGGCCAGCAGGATCGCGTTGGACTTCACCGAGCGGATCGCCCGCCACGCGAACGCCAGGTCGCGGAGGGTGGCCTCGTCCGCCGCCGGGCCGGTCTTCAGTTCCCACGCGGCCGGGTCGTCGCCGGACGCGTCCACGCGGTCGACGCCCTGGAGCAGGACGCCGCCGTCGATGCGCCGGTACTCGGCCGCGCCCGCCGGGGCGTCCGGGCAGACCAGCAGCCGGATGTTCTTGAACCGGTCCTTGAGGACGTTGACGGCCTCGTCCTCGAACGACGGTGCGACCAGCACCTCGGCGAAGCTCTCGGTGACCTGCCGGGCCAGGGCGGCGGTGACCGGGCGGTTCGCCGCGATGACGCCGCCGTAGGCCGACACCGGGTCGCAGGCGTGCGCCTTGCGGTGCGCCTCGGCGATGTCCGCGGCGACCGCGATCCCGCACGGGTTGGCGTGCTTGATGATCGCGACGCACGGCTCGGTGAAGTCGTAGGCGGCGCGGCGCGCGGCGTCCGTGTCGACGTAGTTGTTGTACGACATCTCCTTGCCGTACAGCTGCTCGGCCCCGGCGAGCCCCTTCTCGCCCGGCGAGCGGTACAGGGCGGCGCGCTGGTGCGGGTTCTCGCCGTACCGGAGGGTGTTCGAGCGTTCCCAGGTGGCGCCGAGGAAGTCGGGCCACTGCGTCTCGGCCGCGGTCTCGTCGGGGGCGTAGGCGCTCGCGAACCACGAGGCCACGGCCACGTCGTAGGACGCGGTGTGCGCGAACGCCCGCGCGGCGAGGCGGCGGCGCTCGTCGAGGGTGAAACCGCCCGCCCGCACGGCGTCCAGGACCGTCGCGTAGGCGGACGGGTCCACGACGACGGAGACGCTCGCGTGGTTCTTCGCGGCGGCGCGGACCATCGTGGGGCCGCCGATGTCGATCTGCTCGACGCACTCGTCCGGCCCCGCGCCCGAGTCGACGGTGTCGGCGAACGGGTAGAGGTTGGCGACCACCAGGTCGAACGGCTCGACGCCGAGGTCCTCCAGCTGCTGGAGGTGGTCGTCCTTGCGGCGGTCGGCGAGCAGGCCCGCGTGCACCCGGGGGTGCAGGGTCTTGACCCGCCCGTCCAGGCACTCGGGGAAGCCGGTGAGCTTCTCCACCTTCATCACCGGGACGCCGGCGGCGGAGATCCGCGCCGCCGTCGATCCGGTCGAGACGAGCTCCACCCCCGCCTCGTGCAGGCCCCGGGCCAGCTCCTCCAGCCCGGTCTTGTCGTACACGCTGATCAGTGCGCGCTTAATCGCCACCCGACTCACCGGCCGAGCTCCCCTCTTGATCGGACGAATCACCACAGGTCCTGCACTTCATCGAGACCCGCCTGCCGCGCGCGGTCCAGCCGTCGCGGGCCAGCCGTCCGACGACGTCGACGAGGAGCCGGCGCTCCACCCGCTTGATCCGCTCGTGCAGGGAGTCTTCGTCGTCATGCCAGCCCACGGGGACGGTCTCCTGGGCGATGACGGGTCCGGTGTCCACGCCTTCGTCGACGAAGTGAACCGTACAGCCCGTGACCTTCACGCCGTACGCCAGGGCGTCCCGTACGGCGTGGGCGCCGGGGAACGACGGGAGCAGCGCCGGATGGGTGTTGACCGTCCGGCCGCCGAACCGCGCCAGGAACCGGGGGCCGAGGATCTTCATGAAGCCGGCGGAGACGACGAGGTCGGGCTCGTGCTTCGCGACGGCCTCGGTCAGCGCCGCGTCCCAGTCGTCCCGGGAGGAAAAATCAGGAATTCGGACCGTAAAAGTGGGCAAACCCACACGTTCCGCGCGCTCGGTTCCCCCGATATCGGGGCGGTCCGCCCCCACGGCCACCACTTTCGCCCCGTAGGCTGGATCCGCGCACGCGTCGAGCAGCGCTTGTAGGTTGGTCCCCGCGCCGGAGACGAGGACGACGAGCCGGGCGGACACCATGACTCCCCGGTGGACGTTGCTGGGACACCACGAAGCCTATCGGGCCTGCTCGGTGCCGCTTGAACCCCAGCCACCCATCACACGGGCCAGGAGGAAGAGAACGTGAGCGAGCAGCAGGGCCGTCCGGCCCAGCCCGAAGACCGCCCGGACGGGCGGCCGGCGGGAGAGCCGCCCGCGCGACCGGGGCAGGGTCAGCGCACCGGCTGGCGGGCCCTGTGGCTCGGCGGCATCGCGCTGCTGACCGCGTTCTTCTTCTACCCGCTCGGGCTCGTGCTCGGCATCGCCGCGCTCGTCGTCGGCATCAGGGCCCGCCGGAACGCGCGGCGCGCCCGCGACGCCGCTCCCGGCGCCGTCCCCGGCATCGTGCTGGGCTCGATCGGGCTGGTGTTCTCGCTGCTGTCGGTGTCGCTCACGGTGTTCCTGTGGGCGGAGCTGAGCGGCTACCAGAACTGCGTCAGCGCGTCCAACACGGCCACCGACAAGCAGGCGTGCCGCGAGGAGTTCTACCCGAAGATCGAGAAGAAGCTCGACCTGCCCGCCGGCAGCATGGACAAGTACGGCGACCTTCTCTAACCGTCCCGCCCTAGCCCTCCTGGTCGGGCTCCTCGCGCAGGACGTAGATCGCGCCGCCGCGGTTCTCGGTGCGTTCCGGATCCTCGCGCGGAGGCGGGACGGGACGCCCGGGCTCGGGCTCGTCGGCCTGTTCGTCCACGAGATGGCCCTCCACGACGACCGTGCCGTCGCCCGGCGGCGGTTCGGGGCGTTCCTCCGGAGGGGCGGGCACCGGGTCGGACCGGCGCCGGGGGCGCCGGGGCGCGAGCACGGGCTCGGCCTCCTCGAACTCCAGCGGATCGGGCGCGTGCGGAGCCTTCGGCGCCGGTTCGGCCGCCTTCTCCGGGCGGAGGTCGTAGTCGCCGGGAACGGGCGCCGACAGCGGAACGGCCGGCTCCGGCACCGCGCGCACGGGCTTCTTCGGCTTCGCCGCCGGCTTCTTCGCGGCGGATTTCCCGGACTTCCGCTTCTTCGGCTTCTCATCTGCCGGACGGCGCAGCACCATCCAGTTCGCCACCCACGCCGCGATCGCCGCCGAGATGCCGACTTCGAGGGCGGCCAGCAGGCCGACCTGCCAGGCGGACGGGCCCACGGTCGCCATCCGCCCGCCGCCGAGCGGCCCGCCGGCCAGCGCGCTCAGCAGCGCGGCGACCGCCCCGGTCAGCGCGCCGGACACGAAACCCCACAGCGGCGCGCCCTCCGACACCGGGCTCGGCAGCGACCGGATCGTGAGGACGCCGCCCACCGCGCCCGCGACGAACGGGGCCGCCAGCGCGAGCAGCGAGATCGCGGGCGCCGGGCCCGGCTGGGGCAGGGCGGCGAGCGGCGGGAACGCGGGGACCGCGTCCAGGAACACCCCGGTCGGGGAGACGCTCGTCCCGGCGCCGACCGAGAACCCCGGCCCGACCGCGTACGCCATCCCCCAGATCGCCGCGTTCGGCAGGAACGCGAGCTCGACCAGCAGCAGCAGGACGCCGCCGACGACGCCGGGGGCGAGCATGCCGTAGAGGTCGCCGGCGTCCGCCATGTGCATGGCGAGGGACCCGGCCACGAGCAGTGCGCCCGACGCGAGCAGCACGCTCAGCGACCCCGCCACGCCGATCACCAGCGACCGCGGGCGCTCGGGCAGCAGCCGCAGCAGCGCGCCCAGCCCGGACCGGACCCGCCGTCCGCGCGCCTCCGCCGCCACGACCGCGCGTGCCGCGCCCAGCCCGCCCGCGATGACGGCGACGAGGAAGCACCCGACGAGCGCCTGCCACGCCGACGGCCGGACCTCCGCGGACGACGCCGCGAGCGCGAGCAGCCCGGCCAGCCCCGCGTACGGCGCGGCCAGCGCGACCGCCACGTGGACGACCGCGATCCGCTGCCGGTGCGGCAGCCCGGCCACCCGGATCATCCAGCCGCCGCCCCGGTACAGCAGCACCCCGGGCAGGACGAGCACGCCCAGCGGCAGCAGCCCGAACCGTCCGTGCCCGTAGGAGAAGCCCGCGTGGTGGGAGACGAGCCAGAAGTTCACGGCCGTGCGGAACACGCCGGCCATGCCGTGGCCGAACGCGCTCTTGGGGGCCGCGATCCATCCGATCAGGGTGATGGTGGTGAGCACGGCGAGCCCGATGCCGATGCACCACAGCGCGGCCACGAGCCCTGTCACGTACAGCGGCCTGGACGCGGCGGCGGCCGCGGGACGTCCGCGCCCGGCGTCCGCGCGCGGCGGCCCGGCGGCCCGTCCCGCTCCGCTCTTCGGCTGTCCGGCCTTCGCCGGCTCGCGCCTCGCACGCTGCCCGGGGGTCTTGTCGCTCACCCGGTCCATGCTGGCACCACGCCGGCTCCAGGACGCCCCGCCCGCCCGGCGTGTCGCCCTTGTGCGCCGGCCGTCCGGGCGGGAATGAAAGACGCCCGGGCCGCCCCGCAGGAGACCGGGGCCGCTCGGGCGTCTTTCGGTGATCCGGGGGATCAGCGGTTCTTCATGATCTCCCGCATGAGGACGGCGGTCTCGCTCGGGGTCTTGCCGACCCGCACGCCGACCTTCTCCAGGGCCTCCTTCTTCGCCTGCGCGGTGCCGGCGGAGCCGGACACGATGGCGCCGGCGTGGCCCATGGTCTTGCCCTCGGGGGCGGTGAACCCGGCGACGTAGCCGACGACCGGCTTGGTCACATGCTGCTCGATGTAGGCGGCGGCGCGCTCCTCGGCGTCGCCCCCGATCTCACCGATCATGACGATGGCGTCGGTGTCCGGGTCGTCCTGGAACGCCTGGAGGGCATCGATGTGGGTCGTGCCGATGACGGGGTCGCCGCCGATGCCGACGCAGGTGGAGAAGCCGATGTCGCGCAGCTCGTACATCATCTGGTAGGTCAGCGTGCCCGACTTGGACACGAGCCCGATGCGGCCGGGCGTGGTGATGTCGGCCGGGATGATGCCCGCGTTCGACTTGCCGGGGGACGCGATGCCGGGGCAGTTCGGCCCGATGATGCGGGTCTTGCCGCCCTTGGACTCGGCGTACGCCCAGAAGTAGGCGGTGTCGTGCACCGGGATGCCCTCGGTGATGACGACGCAGAGCGGGATCTCGGCGTCGATCGCCTCGACGACGGCGTCCTTGGTGAACTTCGGCGGGACGAACACGACGGAGACGTCCGCGCCGGTCTGGGCCATGGCCTCCTTGACGGTGCCGAACACCGGGAGGGTGATGCCGTCGAACTCGACGGTCTGGCCGGCCTTGCGGGCGTTGACGCCGCCGACGACCTGGGCGCCGGACGCGAGCATCCGGCGGCCGTGCTTGGTGCCCTCGGAGCCGGTGATGCCCTGCACGATGATCTTGCTGTTCTCGGTGAGCCAGATGGCCATTGTCATGCACCTGCCGCTGCGAGTTCGGCGGCGCGCCCCGCCGCTTCGTCCATGGTGTCGACCTGCTGGACGCCGGGCAGCGCCGCGTCGTTGAGGATCGTGCGCCCGAGCTCGGCGTTGTTGCCGTCCAGCCGGACGACGAGCGGGCGGTTGACGGCCTCGCCGCGGTCGGCCAGCAGCTTGTAGGCCGAGACGATGCCGTTGGCGACGGCGTCGCACGCGGTGATGCCGCCGAAGACGTTGACGAAGACGGACTTCACGTCGGTGTCGGACAGGACGATCTCCAGCCCGTTCGCCATCACCTCGGCGGACGCGCCGCCGCCGATGTCGAGGAAGTTCGCCGGCTTCTGCCCGCCGAACTGCTCACCCGCGTACGCAACGACGTCCAGGGTGGACATGACCAGGCCCGCGCCGTTGCCGATGATGCCGACGCTGCCGTCCAGCTTGACGTAGTTGAGGTCCTTGGCCTTGGCGGCGGCCTCCAGCGGGTCGGCCGCGGCCTTGTCCTCAAGCTTCTCGTGGTCCTGGCGGAACGCGGCGTTCTCGTCCAGGGACACCTTGCCGTCGAGGGCCTTCACCTGGCCGTCGGCGGTGAGGATCATCGGGTTCACCTCGACGAGGGAGGCGTCCTCGTCGGTGAACACGGCCCACAGCCGCTCGATGAGCTCGGCGGCGCCCTCCAGGGCCTCCTGCGGGAGGCGGCCCTGCTCGGCGATCTCGCGGGCCATGGCCCGGTCAACGCCGTGCAGCGGGGAGATCGGCACCATCGCCAGCCGGTCGTGCGGCACCTCCTCGATCTCCACGCCGCCCTCGACGGAGCAGATGGACAGGAAGGTGCGGTTGGCGCGGTCGAGCAGGAACGAGAAGTAGTACTCCTGCGCGATCGCGCTGCCCTCCTCGACCAGGACCTTGTGGACCGTGTGGCCCTTGATGTCCATGCCGAGGATCTGGGTGGCGAGCTCCTGGGCCTCGTCGGCGGAGTCGGCCAGCTTCACGCCGCCGGCCTTGCCGCGGCCCCCGGTCTTCACCTGGGCCTTGACGACGACCTTCGAGCTTCCCGCGGCGAACAGCTCCGCCGCGATGGCCCGGGCTTCCTGGGGAGTATGGGCGACCTTGCCGGTGGGCACCGGTACCCCGTACTCGGCGAAGAGTTCCTTCGCCTGATGTTCGAACAGGTCCACGAGGCGTCCTTTTACGGATCGACAGCCGAATGTGCGACCACACGAGTGGGGGTTACACGGGTGTCCGTGCGGCCGGCACTCTGCGGTCCGCTCCGTCGATGCAGCCTAGTCAACCCTGCTTCGTGGTGATGCCGCCGGGGCCATATGTCACCGGGAGTTCCCTCCGCGGGCGAGTGTTCCGGGACGGCGGGTGTGCTCATCCTCAAGGGCGGGCACGAGTGGCTCGTGAGGAGGATGAACCAATTGACGTAGTTTGATGTACTTAATTCGGCCTGACGGTCGGGTGGCCGGGCGCGGTATAGGGGGCGAACGCATGGCGATGGCGGAGGAACGGGACACGTCCGTCGCGGCCCCGGCCCCCGCCGCGCCCACCCCGGTCGTCCCGCCGCCGCGGGGGCGCCGGCGACCGGCGCCGCGCAGGCGGTCGGGCGTCAGCAAGGTCCGGCGCACCACGGCCCTGCTCCTCGTCGCCGCGCTCGTCGCGACCGGCGGCGCCACCGTCCCCGAGCCGCCCGACTCGGGCTGGGCGAGCCCCGGTCTCGTCGGCGGCGGCGGATGGCCGTTCGCGGGCGTGCCGCTCGCCCCGGACCAGGCCGAAGGGGCGTCCTACCTGCCGGACAGCTCGGTGGTCAGGCTCGCGGACGGGCGGATCCGGCTCGTCCCGTCCGGCGGCGACACGCCGATCACCGTCGACGCGTCCGACCCGCGCGTGGACCGGGCGGTCCGGTCCGACCGGACGTGGCTGGCCCAGGGCACGGTCCCGGCGAGCGGCGGCCATCGCGACATGGCGGCGCGCGCGCTGCTCGACCTGCGCCTGCTCACCCGCCCGAACGGGGCGTCCCTGGCGTCCTGGTACTCGAAATGGCGGTACTGCTGGCCGCGCGACTCCGCGTTCACCGTCGCCGCGTTCACCGTGACCGGGCATCCGTCGGAGGCGCGCCGCGTCCTGCGCTTCCTCGCCCGCGCCCAGAACGAGAACGGCATGTGGGCCGCGCGTTACAACCCGGACGGGACGGCGGTCGCGGACGGCCGGGCGCCGCAGCTCGACTCGCTCGGCTGGGTGCTGTGGGCGGCGTGGTTCTACCGCGTCCGGGCGGGGGCGGCGGAGGAGCTGCCCGCGCTGTGGCCGATGGTGCAGCGCGCCGCCGACCACCTGGCGCGCTCGCTGGACGCGGAGGGGCTGCCGCCCGCCTCGTCCGACTACTGGGAACGCGACCACCGGCGCGAGGAGGACCCGCGGCGGCCGACGCTCGGCGTCGTCGGGCCCGTGCTGGCGGGGCTGCGTTCGGCCGCCGACCTCGCGCGAATGCGCGGTGAAGGCGGCAAGGCGGCGGAGTGGCGGCACGCGGCGCAGCGCGTGTCGGACGCGGTGGCCAGGCAGTTCGCGCCCTACGGCTACCCGCGGTCGCCCCTGCGAGGCGGGCTGATGGACACGTCGGTGACCTTCCTCGCGCCGCCGTTCGCCCCCGCGGACGCGGGTGTGACGGTCGCCATCGGGGACGCCGAGCGCAATCAGGCGCTGCCGAACGGCGGCGTCCTGCCGGGCGAGCGCTGGTCCGGCACCCCGGACGTCGCCTGGACGCCGGAGACCGCGCTGTTCGGGCTGAACGCGGCGGCGTCGGGCCGGACGGACGAGGCGATGAGCCGGCTGGGCTGGCTCTCGGCGCACCGCACCTCGCTGGGCGTCCTGCCGGAGAAGGTCGGCCCGACCGGCATGCCCGCCGGTCCGGCGCCGCTCGGCTGGACGGCGTCGCTCGTCCTGCTCAGCCTCTCCGCGCTGGAGCGGCCCCTTCCGATCCCCTAGCCGAACTGCTCGTAGGCGAGCTTCAGCACGAGCGCTGAGACCACGCAGAGCAGTACGACCCGAACGAAACCGGCGCCGCGCCTGATCGCCATGCGGGCGCCGAGTTGCGCGCCGCCGGCGTTGCAGAGTGCCATGGCCAGCCCGACGGCCCACAGGACATGGCCCTGCGCCGCGAACACGATCAGCCCGCCGAGGTTGGTGCACGCGTTGATGATCTTCGAGGTGGCGGAGGCGTCGACGAAGTCCAGGCCGAGCAGCGCGGTGAACGCGACGACCAGGAACGTCCCGGTGCCCGGCCCGACGAGCCCGTCGTAGAAGGCGATCGCGACACCCGGGACGAGGACGGCGGCGGCGACCCGGCGGCGGGTCCGCAGCACCAGCCGCGGGGCCCGGCCGAGATCCGGCTTGAGCACCACGATCGCGGCCACGGTCAGCAGCACGACCATGATGACCGGCTTCAGCACGTCCGAGGAGATCGCCGACGCGCAGAGGGCGCCGGCGGCGGCGCAGCACACCGCCAGGACACCCGCCGGGACGGCGACGCGGACGTCCGGCTTGGCCTTGCGCGCGTAGGCGACGGCGGCCGAGGCGGTGCCCGCGATCGAGCCCAGCTTGTTGGTGGCGAGCGCGGTCGCGACCGGCTGCCCCGGGTTGAGCAGCAGCAGCGCGGGCAGCTGGATCAGCCCGCCCCCGCCGACCACGGCGTCGACCCAGCCCGCCGCGACGGCGGCGGCCAGCAGCATGAGCACCTGCTCGGCATGCACGGGGGCTCCCAGAGGGTAAGGGGTAAGACTAGATCACCGATTACCCTACCGGGCCCCGCGGGTCAGGCCGCCGCCCACTCCTCCGCGAGGACCGCCCAGACCTGGACGTCCCGCCGCTCGCCGTTCAGCACGAACGCCTGCCGCAGGACGCCCTCGCAGGTCATCCCGAGCCGCTCGGCCACCGCCGCGCTGGCGGTGTTGCGCGGGTCGCACAGCCACTCGACCCGGTGCATGCCGCGCGTTCCGATCGCCCAATCGATCATGACGCGGACGGCCTCGGTGACCAGGCCGCGCCCCCGCGCCTCCGCCGCCAGCCAGACGCCCGCCTCGCAGACGCCCTGCCCGGCGTCGAACGTCCGGAAGACCGTCCCGCCCTGGAGGACGCCGTCCACCCAGATGCCGTACATGCGGCCCTCGTCCCTGGCCTGCCTGTCGGCGTAGGACTGCAGCAGCTCGCGGGCCGTCTTCTCGTCCACCACCGTCCCGGCCCAGGGAATGTACTCGCGGATGTCCGCGCGGACCCTGTCCGCGTGCGCGGCGAACTCGGCCGCCTGCCAGGGCTCGAACGGACGGAGCTCGGCACCGTCGGCGAGCGTGCGAGCGAACATGGGGGCCTCCAGAGGGGTACGTACCCAACGTTTGTTATGTATCGTACGGGGATGCCCGCCAAAGGTGACCACGAGGCCCGGCGCAGGGACGTGTCCGAGGCCGTCTGGCGCGTCCTCGCCGCCCAGGGCTTCGGCGGCCTGACGCTGCGCGCGGTCGCCGCGGAGATGGGCGCGTCCACCGGCCTGCTCACGCACTACTTCCCGAGCAAGAAGGCCCTCGTCGCGCACGCCTTGGAGCTCGCCGACGAGCGCACCGCGAACCGTCCGCTGCGGGAGGCTCCGCCCGGCCTCGCCGCCCTGCGCGCCGCGCTCCTGGACGTCCTGCCCCTGACCCCGGCCGCGACCGGCATGAACCGGATCTGGGTCGGCTCATGGGACGTCGCGCTCGCCGACCCCGACCTCGGCGAACGCCAGCGGCGCCGCTACGAGAACTGGCGGGCCCGGCTGCGCCCCCACGTGGCGACCGCCGTCGCCCAGGGCGAGCTGCCCGCCGCGTCCGAGATGGACGACGTCGTCGCCGCCGCGGCGGCCTTCGCGCACGGCCTCGTCGTCCACGCACTGTTCGATCCGGACGCGTACCCGCCCGACCGCCAGACCGCGATGCTGGACGCCTTCCTCGCCTCACTCGCCACGGGTTCCGGCCATACGGCGCCCGGCGGGGATGTCCTCTCCGGCTGACCGCCGATTTGGGGCTGCTCGACGGCTGCGCATGGATTGCCCGATAATGCCGCGATGACCAAGCCGCGCACGCTGCGTTGCCCCCGCCACCTCGGCCTGATCCTCGCCGGTGCCGCCATCGCCGCGCTCTTCGGCGTGGTGGCGACCGACAAGGCCCTCGACGGCGCGGGCGCCCCGGCGCTCGCCGCTGGAATCGTGCTGTTCCTCCTCGCGCTCGCCGCCCTCCCCAAGCTGCGCACACGCATGATCATGGACGACGCGGGCCTCACCCTCGTCTCCGGCTACCGCCGCAGCCACTTCGACTGGGCGGAGATCGTCGAGATCAGCGCGGACGCCTACCACAGCTACTTCCTGCTCCAGGTGCGGTCCGAGGACCGCGAGCACCAGGCGGTCTTCTTCCCCGTCAGGCTGGCGTCGATGAAGGTGGACCAGGGCACCCACCTTCAGGAGCCGTCCGCCGACACCCCGTACGGCCTCTACAAGCTGCACGCCGAGCTCTGGGAGGAATGGCAGAGCCGGGTCTCGGCCCCCGCATAGCGGCCGCCGCGATGGACGAGCGGCCACTGAGCCATCCTGGTGCCATGACGATCAGCACCCGCGCCCTCGGTGACGATTTCACAGCCCCCATCGACGACCGCTACTTCGAGGACTACACCGAAGGAGCGACCTACGAGTACGGCCACGTCACCGTGTCCGAGGCCGAGATCCTGGAGTTCGCCCGCCGGTTCGACCCGCAGCCGATCCACGTCGACGCGGACTTCGCGGCGTCCGGGCCGTTCAAGGGGATCATCGCGAGCGGCTGGCACACCGGCTCGATCATGATGCGGCTGTTCGCCGACCACGTCCTCTCGCGTGCCGCCAGCCTCGCCTCCCCCGGCGTGGACGAGCTGCGCTGGCCCGCTCCCGTCCGTCCGGGCGACTCGCTGCGGCTCCGCGTGACCATCCTGGAGGCCCGCCCGTCCCGTTCCAAGCCGGACCGCGGCATCGTCCGCACCCGCGCCGAGCTGCTCAACCAGGACGACCAGGTCGTGCTGCACACCCTTCCGATGAACCTCCTGAGCCGCCGCGGGGCGTAGCTCACGTCAACCGGGCGCCACGTCGTCGACGACCTGCGGAACCGGTGCGGCGTGCTTCGGGACGGCGGGTTCGGGCAGCGTCCGGAACACCAGCCAGGCCAGGGCGGGCATCGCGATCAGCGGGGTCAACGCCGTCTGCAGGGACGTCGCGTCCGCGATGCCGCCCAGAACGGGGCTGGCGAGGCCGCCGACGCTGACGGTCAGGCCGAGGGTGACGCCGCTTGCGGTTCCGACCCGCGAGGGCAGGTAGTCCTGGCCGAGGGTGACCTGCAGGGAGAACGGGATGTAGAGCCCGGCGGAGGTCAGCGCCACGAACAGGTAGATGGCCGGGCCGGGCACGAACACGATGCCCGCGACGGCGACGACGGCCATCAGGTACGACCTGCGCGCCGCGGTGACCCGGTCCCATCGGGCGGCCAGTGAACCGCCCAGCACGGTGCCCACCGCGCCGCCGAGGTACAGCACGAACAGCGCCGCGGTGCCCGCCGCCATGCCTCCTCCCGTGCGCTGCCGGGCGTAGAAGGAGATGAACGTGCTCATCCCCATGAACACGACGGACCGGCAGATCACGGCAAGTGACAGCTTCAGGAAGGAGGCGGTGTCGTCCGGGGCGGTGTTCGCGGCACCGCCGGGCCCGCTGATCGCCGTCCGCTCAAGGACGCGCAGCACGGGCAGGCACAGCACGCTGCCCGCGAGGGCCGGGACCACGAGAAAGGGCGTGTACCGCAGCCCGTTGCCGGCGACCACGGCGGCGACCAGGAGCGGCGCCAGCGCGAACCCGACGTTGCCGCCGACCGAGAACCAGCTCATCGCGGTGTGGCTCCCCCCGCTGGCCCTCCGTGCGACCCGGGCGGACTCGGGATGGTAGGCCGCGACCCCGACCCCGGAGACGGCGACGAACGCCAGCGTGAGCGCGTAGTTCCCGCTGAGTCCGCTCAGGGCGATGCCCACGCCGCCGAGGAGCGTGCTCAGGGGCAGCAGCCACGGCATCGCCCACTTGTCGGTGAGCGCGCCGAACAGCGGCTGCGCCACCGAGGACAGCAAGGACGCGGCGAGCACGATGCCCGAGGCGGCGGCGTAGGTGTAGTGGCGCTCGGCGACGAAGAAGGGGACGAGCGCGGTCACGGACCCCTGGTAGACGTCCACGCACGCGTGCCCGGCCGACAGGAGCAGGACCGGCTTTCTCGTTGACACGTCCCTCATGCTCGCGCTGGAGCGGCGTGTCGGGCTTCCGATAATCTGCCATCCAATGCAGGAAAGCCGCCATCAGCCGACCGCGCCGACCCGGACACGCCGCCTGGCGCCGGGGACGGCCATCGACGCCCACCGGCACGACGACCACCAGATCGCCTACGCCGGACGGGGCGTGGTGGCCGTCACCACCGACGCCGGTTCATGGGTGGCGCCCGCCAACCGCGCCATCTGGATACCGGCCGGGTCCGTCCACGCCCACCAGGCGCATGGCGAACTCCGGCTGCACCTGATCGGCCTGCCCGCGGCCGACAACCCCCTCGGCCTTGACGAGCCGACGGTGCTCAGCGTCAGCCCTCTGCTGCGGGAGCTGATCCTCGCCTACACGCGGACCCCGCAGGACGACGACAGCCCCGAACGCGCTCGCCTGCGGGCGGTTCTGCTCGACCAGCTGCGCGCCTCACCTCAGCGGCCTCTGCATCTGCCCGCTCCGACCGTCCCCCACCTCAAGGCGGTGTGCGAACTCCTGCACGCCGACCCCGCCGACACCCGCACACTGGCCGCGCTGGGCAGAGCGGTGGGCGCGAGCGACCGGACCCTGTCCCGGCTCTTCAGGACCGATCTCGGGATGACGTTCCCGCAGTGGCGCACCCAGCTGCGCCTCTCCCACGCCCTGGTCCTCCTGGCCGAGAACACTCCGGTGACCGCCGTGGCCCATCAGTGCGGCTGGTCGTCCGCGAGCGCCTTCATCGATGTCTTCCATCGCGCGTTCGGCCACACACCCGGCACCTACCAGTCAGCGTGAACGCGCCGGGCGCGACCGGTTCCCGAACATGAGGGCGGCCGTGGCGGCGGTGGCGGTCAGGAGGGCGGCGGCCGCCCACAAGGCGGGGCGGAGGGCCTCCGTCCCGCCGGTCCCCGGCGCTTCGTGGAGAAAGAGGGTGCCGAGGACGGCGATGCCCAGCGTCCCGCCGAACTGCTGGACGGCGTTGAGGAGCCCGGCGGCCGATCCCGTCTCCTGCGGGCGGACGGGCGCCAGGGCCGCAGTGAAGAACGGGACCGTGAACAGCCCATTGCCCGTCCCCACCAGTGCCAGCGCACCGAGAAGAGGCCACGACACGGCGGCGTGGTAGACGGCGACGGTCGTGAGGACGCCGGTCAGCATCAACGCCAGACCGCAGAAGAGCAGCCGGGTGCCGGCCCGCGGTACCAGGTACGTTCCGGCGAGCCACGACGAGACGGCCAGCGAGCACGACCAGGGCAACAGGGTGAGCCCGGCGGTCAGCACGTCCTTTCCGAGTCCCAGCTGGACCTGGAGGACGATCACGACCATCAGCCCGTTCATGGCGGCGAAGAAGAGGGTCGACGTGGCCAGCGCCGCCGGGAATCGGCGGCCGCGGAGCAGGGTGGGCTCGACGAGCGGGTCCGCCGTCCGCCGCTGGTGGAAACCGAACAGCACCAGCAGGAGTGCACCCGCCGCCAGGGCCGACCACGTCCAGAGCGGCCGTCCTGCCGCGTCCCCCTCGATCAGCGGGTAGACCACGAGTGCGGATCCGGCTGCGGCCAGTGCGGTTCCGAGCAGGTCGAGGCGCGGCGGTCGTGGCGCCCTGTCCTCTCGCATCGCCGGCGCCATCCCGAGCACGGCGGCGGCCAGGGGCACGTTCACCAGGAAGGCCGCGCGCCAGGTCCAGGCGTGCGTGAGGACGGAGCCGAGCACCGGTCCGCAGATCGCCGAGAGGCCCATGACCGGCCCGATCCAGCCGAGCGCCTTCGCCATCTCGGCACCGTCGAACATCGCCCGGATCAGGCCGATGGTCTGCGGGATGATCAGCGCGGCGGCGGCGCCCTGGACGGTCCGGGCGCCGATCAGCACACCGGCGTCCGGTGACGCCGCGCAGAGCAGGGAGGCCAGGGCGAAGCACGCCACACCCGCCGTGAAGACGCGCTTGCGCCCGAGCCGGTCTCCCAGCCGCCCGCCCGCGACCAGGAGCGCGGCGAACGGCAGCGTGTAGGCGGCGCTGAACCACTGGATCCCCGCCGTGGCGCCGCCCAGGTCCGCGTGGACGGCCGGTGCCGCGACCTGCACGATGGTCGCGTCCAGCAGGTTCATCGCCTCGGCCACGAGCAGCGCGGCCAGCGCGACCCACCGCCATCGGTAGGCGACGTTCCGAACTTCACTCTGCACCACCATGGGCACGCTCCTTTCGGTTCGTGCCTTAGCCTGGGCCGGAGGCCGCATAGGCTTCCAACCACAGCTGATTTTTCGCTGTTTTCTTCCAGCTGCATGCGGCCGAGTGAGGAATTTCGATGCTGGACGATCTCGATCGCGCCGTCATCCACGCGCTGCACGTCGACGGCCGCGCCCCGTTCAGCCGGATCGCGGACGTCCTCGGCGTGTCCACGCAGACCGTCACCCGCCGGTACCGGCGGCTGCGCGCGGAGGCGGGGCTGCGCGTCGTCGGGGCCATGACCCACGACATGCACGAGGCGACGCGGTGGATGGTGCGGCTGACCTGCACCCCGCCCGCCGCACAGAGTCTCGCCCGCTCGCTCGCCCGCCGCCCCGACACGTCCTGGGTCAAGCTCACGTCCGGCGGCACGGAGATCTTCGCCATCGTGGACGTCCCGGACGGCGGGCACCCGATGCTGCTGCACGACGCTCCCCGCCGGGCGGGCATCACCGCGGTGTCCGCCCACTGCCTGCTTCACACCTACCTCGGCGGGCCGACCGCGTGGCGGGGCATCACGCAGGCCCTCACGCCCGGCCAGCGGGCCCGCCTTCGGCCGCCGGCCCCGGAACCCGGTGACGCGCGCCCCCTGGCCGGCGCCGACCATGCCCTGCTGAACGCGCTGCGCCAGGACGGCCGCGCCGGCTACGCGGACCTCGCCGCGGCGACCGGCTGGTCACAGGCGACCGTGGCGCGGCGACTCGCGAGCCTGCGCGCCCACGGGACGGTCTTCTTCGACATCGAGATCGACTCGACGCTCCTCGGGGCGACGACACAGGCCCTGCTCTGGATGTCCGTCTCTCCCGGCCGCCTCGACCATGTCGCGGAGACGATCGCCGGTCACCACGAGATGGCCGTGGTCGCGGCCACCACCGGCCCGACGAACCTTCTCGCCCAGGCCCTCTGCACCGGTCCTGCCGATCTGCACCGCTACCTGACGCAGCGGCTGGGCGTCCTGGAAGGCGTCCAGACCCTCGAAACGGCCCCGGTCCTGGAGACCTTGAAGCGCCTCGGCACCCTCGGGCCCGCGACCGGCGCGCCGCGCACACGCCGGTGAGGTGCCGTCAGAGCTTCTCGATGGTGGCGTAGCGGAGCACCAGCGTCCGGACGCCGTATTCGCCGCCGAAGTCGACGCTGGCCTTCTCGCCCTTGTCGTACACGGACACCACGGTGCCGAGGCCGAAGGCGTCGTGCGTGACCTTGTCGCCCGGGGAGAGGGACGGGACGGGGCGGTTTCCCGGGGAGCGGGTGCCGGGCCGTCCGGCCATGCGGGACATGGCCGAACCGGACGCGGACGACGCCTCGCGCTCCCAGTCGACGAGCGTCCTCGGGACCTCGCCGAGGAACCGGGAGGGCGGGTTGACCTGCGGCGCCCCCCACGAGCTGCGCATCGCGGCCCGGGAGACGTAGAGCCGCTGCCGGGCGCGGGTGATGCCGACGTAGGCGAGGCGGCGTTCCTCTTCGAGCTCCTTGGGGTTGCTCATGGCGCGCAGGTGCGGGAACACGCCGTCCTCCATGCCGGTGAGGAAGACGACGGGGAATTCGAGGCCCTTCGCGGTGTGCAGGGTCATCAGGGTGACGACGCCGTGCTCGGTCTCCTCCGGCTGCTCGCCCGGCGGGACGGGCCCGCCCTTCGCGCCGCCGGGGATGGAGTCGGCGTCGGCGACCAGCGCGACCTGTTCGAGGAACTCGGGGAGGCGGCCTTCGGCGGATTCGCCGTCCAGGCGTTCTTCGAACTCGCGGGCGACGGCCTCCAGCTCCTGGAGGTTCTCGACGCGGGTCTCGTCCTGGGGGTCCTTGGACGCCTCCAGCTCGGCGAGATAGCCGCTGGCCTTCAGCACCTCGGCGACCAGGTCGGCGGGGGCGAGCGACTCGGCGGCGGCACGCAGCTCGTCCAGCAGGGCGACGAAGTCGCGGACGGCGTTGATCGAGCGGGTCGCCATGCCGGGGACGTCCTCGGGCACGCGCAGCGCCTGCCAGAACGAGACCCGCTCCCGGGACGCGTACGCCTCGACGCACGCCTCGGCCCGGTCGCCGATGCCCCGCTTCGGGACGTTCAGGATGCGGCGCAGGGAGACGGTGTCCTCGGGGTTGGCGAGGCAGCGCAGGTAGGCGAGCGCGTCCCGGATCTCCTTGCGCTCGTAGAACCTGACCCCGCCGACGACCTTGTACGGCAGCCCGACGCGGATGAACACCTCTTCGAAGACACGGGACTGCGCGTTGGTGCGGTAGAAGACGGCGACGTCACCGGGATGGGCGTCGCCCTCGTCGGTGAGCCGGTCGACCTCGCGGGCGACGAACGCGGCCTCGTCGTGCTCGTTGTCGGCCACATATCCGGTGATCTTGTGGCCCTCGCCCTGGTCGGACCAGAGCTTCTTCGGCTTGCGGTCGGCGTTGCGCTCGATGACGGCGTTCGCGGCCGACAGGATCGTCTGGGTGGAGCGGTAGTTCTGCTCCAGCAGGATCGTGGTGGCGTCCGGGTAGTCGCGCTCGAACTCCAGGATGTTGCGGATCGTCGCGCCGCGGAACGCGTAGATCGACTGGTCGGCGTCGCCGACGACGCACAGCTCGGCCGCCCCGAGCTGCTCGTGGTCCTCTGCCCCGGCGACCGCGATGGGGGCGGTCAGTTCCCGCACGAGCTCGTACTGCGCGTGGTTCGTGTCCTGGTACTCGTCCACGAGGACGTGCCGGAACCGGCGCCGGTAGTGCTCGGCGGCCTCCGGGAACACCTGCAGCAGGTTGACCGTCATCATGATCAGGTCGTCGAAGTCCATGGCGCCGGCCTGCTGGAGCCGCGCCTGGTACATCTCGTACGCCTCGCCGAGCGTCTGCTCCATGTGCGTGGACGCCCGTGCTTTGAACGTCTCGTAGTCGATCAGCTCGTTCTTCAGGTTGGACACCTGCGCGCTGAACGACTTCGGGGGGTAGCGCTTCGGGTCGAGGTCGAGCTCGCGGCAGACGAGCGCCATCAGCCGGTTCGCGTCGGCCTGGTCGTAGATCGAGAAGCTCGTGGGGAAGCCGAGGCGCTTGGCCTCGCGGCGCAGGATCCGGACGCACGCGGAGTGGAACGTCATCACCCACATGGCGCGGGACCGGGGCCCGACCAGGGCGTCCACCCGCTCCTTCATCTCCGCGGCGGCCTTGTTGGTGAAGGTGATCGCGAGGATCTGGCCGGGGTGCACGTTCCGCTCGCCGAGCAGGTGCGCGATGCGGTGGGTGAGCACCCGGGTCTTGCCCGAGCCGGCGCCCGCGACGATCAGCAGGGGGCCGCCGGAGTGCACGACGGCGTCGCGCTGCTGCGGATTGAGGCCATCGAGCAAGGGGTGAGCTTCGGTCTTCGACATCAGGTGCGAGTCTACGGCGCCGGGCGGACGTTTTCGGCGCGTCCGCCGAGCCCGCCGCCGTCCCGTGCCCGCGCCCGCATGTGGACAGGCCCGCGGCAGCATGTGGACAGATGGGATGCCTTTTGGACTGCGCAGGTTGACTCGATCTCCTGACCGACGGACGTTGGCACAGTACGGAGCGGACACACCCCGCCGGCCCGGTCGGCTCGTCCCGGGGGTGTGGGGGATCGTCCCCCACAGGAGACCGGCCCGCACCGGGGGTGCAAGGCCTGTGTGGCATCCCCGCATGTCCGCCCATGGAAGCGCAGAGTCAGCAGGGACTCGCGCACCGTCAGGGGAGGTGGTTGCGTGAAGATCCACCAGCAGGAGTTCCAGACGCAGCGGGACGCCGAGGCAAGAGACGTCGAGGTTCCCGCGCAGTGGCCCGGACGGGCCTCGCAGATCGTCCAGGGGGCGGCACCGCCCGTACCGCGGTCGGTACCGCGGCCCGTGCCGATCCCGGTGCCGGCGCAGCCCGGCCACCGGTTCCTCATGTACAAACAGGACCCGTCGGTCACCGAGCTGGGCGCCCGGCTGGCGTTCATCCCGACCGTGGTGCTGATCGGCCCGGCGGACGCCCGCGTCCAGACCGAGCTGCCGGGCGTCACCCCGGTCGCGCGCAACATCAACGGCGACTTCGTGTTCACGCCGGGCACCCCGCAGTTCGACTGCGCGCACACGTTCGCCGTCGTCCGGCGGACCATGGCGATGTACGAGCGGCACAACGGGGGCAATCCGATCCCGTTCGCATGGAACGTCGGCGGCAACACCGACCGCATCACCGTGTTCCCGCACGCCGGCGAGGGCGCCAACGCGTTCTACTCCAGGACGGCCAAGGCGCTGAAGTTCCTGTTCTTCACGCCTGAGGGACAGCCGCCGTCCACCGTCGTCAACACGTGCCGGTCGCTCGACATCGTCGCGCACGAGACGGGCCACGCGATCCTGGACGGGCTCAAGCCGGGCTGGCTGTCGGCGGACAACCCGCCGCAGACGGGCGGCCTGCACGAGTCGTTCGGCGACATCACGGCGATCTTCCTGGCGCTGGCGGAGCCGGACCAGGCCGACGCGCTCGTCGCGCTCACGAAGGCGAACCTGCACGACAAGTCGTTCCTGCCCGAGCTCGCCGAGGAGTTCGGCAAGGCGCTCGGCATGCCGTCCGGGCTGCGGAACGCCGACAACGACCTCAAGCTCAGCGAGGTCGGCAACGAGGTGCACGCGATCTCGCAGGTGTTCACCGGCGCGATCTACGACGTGCTCGCCGACATCTACACCTTCGAGATGAGCCGGCAGGCGCGCACCAAGGACCCGGCGATCGTGCTGATCGAGACGGCGGCCGCGCTGTGCAAGCTCGTGTTCGACGCGATCGTCGCGTCCCCCGCGACCGGGGCCCTGTTCGTGGACGTGGCGAACAAGATGCTGCAGATCTCGGCGAGCCGCGGCGACCCGGCGATCTACCGGACGTTCATCCGCAACCGGTTCGCCGTCCGGGAGATCACGACGGCGGCGACCCCGCTGCGTGACCTGATGAGCGGGCAGATGGCGATGACCGAGGCCGGGTACACCGGGAACGGGAAGGACGTCACCAAGGTCGAGGCGCACGACGAGCACTCGGCGAGCCTGCGGGCCGGCCAGGACCGGTCGCGCTGCTGCGGCACCATGCAGATGCCGGAGTACCAGGTCGTCGCGGCCGACAAGCTGGCCAAGCGCGGCACTCTGGAGGACGCTGACATCCTCCACGAGGAACTGGACGAGTTGCGCCGGGCCTTCAGCAAGTAGGGCGATCCGGCGGGGAGGGAGCAGCGGCATGCGCGTGAAGGTCGAGAGCACCGGCGGGTTCACCGGCCGGGAGACCGTCGTCGCGTCGTACGACACCGCCGACCTCCCCGCCGGGGACGCCGGGCGCATCCGGGAGGCGGTGCACGCCCTCGCGGCCGCGCAAGCCCGCGGCGAGGCCGGGGAGATCGGCGCCGACCTCCCCGCCTACCGGATCACGGTCTCCGGGGAGGACGGCGGCGGCGAATCGCGCGTGTACGAGGTGCGGGGCGACCCGACGGCGGGCAGGGCGTCCCCTCTCGGGACGCTCCTGGAAGGCCCCGACTGGGCCTGAGCCTGGCCGTGGCGGGCCGACGCGAGCCCGCCACGGCCGGGTTCAGCCGGTCCTGCCGTGTTCGGCCGGCGGTGTTCAGCCGGTCTTGCGGTGGTCGCGGGCGGACTCGGCGGCGGCGAGGACGGTGGGAAGGTCGGCCCCGGCCGCGGCCATGGACGCCGCCGCGACCGCGCCTTCGACCAGCGGGGCGTCCGCGAGCAGCACATCGCCGCCGGCGTCCTCGATGAGCGTCTTGGCGGTCAGCACGGAGCTGCCGAGATCGGCGAGCAGCACGACGCCGTCGCCCTGGTCCGCCGCGGCGACCGCGTGCTCGACGAGGTCGATGCTGGTCCCGAGCCCGCCGTCGACGTCACCGCCGGCGGGTTCGACGACGGCCTTGCCGATGCCCATCGCGCGGGCCACCTCGGCGGTGCCTTCGGCGAGCGTCCGGCTGTGGGCGATGATGACGATCCCGACCATGTCATCCCTCCCCTGCGACGTCCGCCAGGGCCTGGAGCACCAGGGCGGTGGACGACGCGCCGGGATCCATGTGTCCTTCGCTCCGCGCGCCCAGATAGCTGGCCCGGCCCTTGCGGGCCCGCATCGGGACGGTGCCGTCCGCGCCCTTCGCGGCGGCCTCGGCGGCGGCGCGCACGCACCCGGCGAGGCCGGAGCCCTCGGCGAGTGCCGCCTCGTAGGCCGCGACGGCGGGGGCGAGCGCGTCGATCATCGTCTTGTCGCCCTCGGCGGCCTTGCCGAGCTCCACGACGCCCTCCAGCCCCGCCCGGAGCGCGGCGCCGAGCCCGGCGGCGTCCACCTCGCCTTCGTCGCCCATCGCCTTGCCCGCGCGGCGCAGCGCCGTCCCGTAGAGGGGCCCGGACGCGCCGCCGGTCTTCGACACGATCGCCCGTCCCGCCGTGATCAGCACCTTGCCCGGCGGGACGTCCGCGGGGAGCGCCTCCACCGCGGCCCGGAAGCCGCGGTCCAGGTTGAGGCCGTGGTCTCCGTCGCCGATGGCCGCGTCCAGCCGGGTCAGCCGGTCGGCGTCGGCGGACACCAGTTCCGCCGTGTGCCGGATCCAGGAGGCGAGATCGTCCGCGTTCATCGGCCCCACCGCAGCCCGGGGGTCTCGACGGGGGCGTCCCAGAGGCGGGTCAGCTCGGGCGTCACCCGGCACACGCTGATCATGCAGCCGGCCATCTCCAGGCTGGTCACGTACGACCCGACCAGGCGGCGGACGACGGTGGCGCCGTGCCCGTCCAGCCACTCGGCGGCGGCCGCGTAGGCGACGTACTGCTCGATCAGCGGGGTGCCGCCCATCCCGTTCACCAGCACGAGGACCTCGGCCCCGGACAGCGGCATGTCCGCGTCGATCGCGCTGAGCGACGCGTCCACGATCTCCGCCGCACTGCCGATCCTGGCGCGTTCCCGGCCCGGCTCGCCGTGGATGCCGATGCCGAGCTCCATCTCGTCCTCGCCCAGCTCGAACGTGGGCGATCCGGCGGCCGGGACCGTGCACGAGGACAGCGCGACGCCGAACGACCGGCTGCGCTCGTTGACCTCCCGTGCCGCCGCGGCGACGGCGTCCAGCGGCGCGCCCTCCTCGGCGAGCGCGCCGGCGATCTTCTCGGCGAACAGCGTGGCGCCGGTGCCGCGCCGCCCGGCGGTGAACGTGCTGTCCTCCACGGCGACGTCGTCGTCGACGACGACGGACGTGACCTGGATGTCCTCGTCCTCGGCCAGTTCCGCGGCCATCTGGAAGTTCATGACGTCGCCGGTGTAGTTCTTCACGAGGTGCAGCACGCCGGCGCCGCCGTTCACGGCCATCGTCGCGGCGATGATCTGGTCGGGCACCGGGGAGGTGAACACCTCGCCGCAGCACGCGGCGTCCAGCATCCCGTGTCCGACGAACCCGGCGTGCAGCGGTTCGTGCCCGGATCCGCCGCCCGACACCAGGGCGACCTTCCCGGTGCGCGGCGCGTCCGCACGTATGACGGTTCCGTTGCCCGGATCGACCGTCAGCTCCGGATGCGCGGCGGCCAGGCCGCGCAGCGCGTCGGAGACCACGTTCGCCGGGGCGTTGATGAGTTTGCGCATGTCTCTGCTCTACCCCGGTGCGGCGCCGCCTCCCAGACCCAATCGCCGATCATGCGATATAGGTTGCATCCGTGACCAAAGCACCCACCATCCTGTACGACTGCGACACCGGCATCGACGACGCGTTGACACTCCTCTACCTGGCCTCGCTGGTCCGGGCGGGGAAGGCGGAGCTCGCGGGCGTCGGGACGGTGCACGGCAACACCGACCCGCTGACCGGCGCGCTGAACACGCTGCGCGTGCTGGAGGCGGCGGAGATCAAGGCGGGCGAGCAGGGGGTGCCGGTCGCGGTCGGCGCGCCCCGCCCGATGGCGCAGGACGTCCACTACGCGCTGGACTGGCACGGCACGGACGGCCTCGGCGACACCCGCCTTCCCGAGCCGGCGGGGCGTCCGGTGGCCGAGCCCGCCGCCGCGCAGATCGTCCGGCTGGCGCGGGAGGCGCCGGGCGAGCTGACGCTGCTGGCGACCGGCCCGCTGACGAACCTCGGCGCGGCGCTGCTGCTGGACGACGAGCTGCCGTCGCTGATCAAGGAGGTGGTCGTCATGGGCGGGGCGTTCGACCACCCCGGCAACATCACCACGCACGCCGAGGCGAACATCTGGCACGACCCCGAGGCGGCCGACCTCGTGTTCGCGGCGGACTGGCCGGTGGTCCTGGTGCCGCTGGACGCGACGCACCCGACGGCCGTCCACGACGACTGGCTCGACCGGCTGGCCGCCCACGACACCCCGGTCGCGCGGTTCGCCGCGAGCATCCTGGAGTTCTACGCCGACGCCTACACGCCCACGCTCAGGCGACGGGGCGCCGTCATCCACGACGCGCTCGCCGCGATGCTGGTCGTGGAGCCGGAGCTCGGCGAGTACGCGACCCGTCCGGTGCGGGTGGAGCTGCGGGGCGAGCTGACGCGCGGCACGACCGTGTGGGACGCCCGCTCGCTGCCCGCCGAGGACGCCCGCCGCCCGGTCAAGGTCGCCGTCGGCAGCGACGTGAAGGCGTTCCAGGAACGGCTCCTGGCGTCCCTGATGTCGTTCTGATCAAAATCGACCTTATGGTTGAATCCGTGACCAACGTTCTGGACGACAGTGAATTGCGGTGCATCCTCGCCGTGATGGCGCATCCCGACGACGTCGACTTCGGCGCGGCCGGGACGGTGGCGGGCTGGACGGACCGCGGCATCGAGGTCGTGTACCTCATGGTCACCGACGGCGACGCGGGCGGCTTCGACGACGGCGTCACCCGTGAGGAGATGGCCGCCCTGCGCCGCGAGGAGCAGCGGGCGGCGGCCAAGTGCGCCGGGGTGAGCGACGTCCGGTTCCTCGGCTACCCGGACGGTCGGGTCGAGGCCACGCTGGACCTTCGCCGCGACATCGCCCGGGTGATCCGGCAGGTGCGGCCGGACCGCGTGCTGATGCCGAGTCCCGAGCGCAACTACCAGCGGATCTATCCGAGCCACCCGGACCACCGGGCGGTCGGCTCGGCCGCGCTCGACGCCGTCTACCCCGACGCCCGCAACCCGTACGCGTTTCCGGAGCTGCTCGCCGGCGAGGGCCTGGACGCGTGGACGGTGCGGGAGGTGTGGATGAGCGGCGGGCCCGTCGTGAACCACTACGTCGACATCACCGACCGGTTCGACCGGAAGGTGAACGCGCTGCGGGCGCACGCCAGCCAGACCGGGCACATGGGCGACGGGCTGCCGGAGATGCTGCGTGGCTGGCTGGGCCACAACGCCACCGCCGCAGGGCTTCCCGAGGGACGTCTCGCCGAGTCGTTCCAGGTCATCGACACCGCCTGAGCCTGCCCGAGAATCGGTCACGCGATAAATACATTCCCTTACAAGCCGTAATCGGCTCCTGATCGGGCATGTACCCCATGTGACAGAACACGGGGGGTCGTCATGCCATACGGGATCGAGGTCACCGCCACCTCCTCCGCCGCGGCGGATGTGATCTTCAAGCATCTGTGCGTGCCGGAGGCGTGGGGCGAATGGGGCGGCTTCTGGACCCGCGCGCGGCGCGAGGCCGCCGGCGCGGAGCATCCGAACGGGATCGGGGCCGTCCGGCACGTCCGGTCCTGGCGTGCGGAGGTCGTGGCCTGGGATCCGCCGCGGCACTACGGCTACATCGCGCAGGCCGGGCCGCCGCGGCGCCGCCTGCGCGCCGACGTCACGCTGGAGCCGCACGTCAAGGGCACGCTGATCCGCTGGCGCGGCGAGATCGACGGCTTCCCGGGCATCGGACCGGTCGCCCGCGCGGCCCTGCGCCGCCGCCTCGGCGCGTACGCGCGCCGCGTGGCATGGCACTCCGAGCGCTGCGAGCCGGGCTGCCCGGCCCGCCTTCCGGGCGCCATCTGACAACGGCTGGCAACGGGTCGCACGACATTCGGGGGAATCGATGCGGCGTCATCTCATCGTGCTCGCTCTCGCGGCGGGCGCCACGGGGGCGGGGGTCACCGCCCACTGGTTCATCGCGGACAAGCCGCATCGCAAGAGCGGTGTCGTCGTGAACGCCACCGGGCCCCCCAAGGCCGGAGCGGAGGTGGCCGCGGCGGACTCGGCGCTTCCCCCGTTGGACCAGGCGGCGCTGCGCCAGTCCGTCCGCGCCTACATCCGGGCGCGTCCGGGCAGGGCGGGGGTGATGGCGACGGACCTGCGGACCGGCCTGACCTTCGGCGAGAACGAGAAGGGCCGGTTCGTCAGCGCCAGCATCATGAAGGTCGACATCCTGGCGAGCCTCGCCCTGCAGCGGCAGCGCGACCGCCGGTGGCTGTCCGGCGGCGAGCGCGAACTGGCCGGCCAGATGATCAGGGAGAGCGACAACTCGGCGGCGGACGCCCTGTACTCCCACGCCGGCTACGGCGCCGGTGTCAGGAAGGCCAACAAGAGCTTCGGTTTGCAGAACACGACGCCGTTCTCCCCTTCATGGGGTTCGTCCTGGACGAGCCCGGCCGACCAGGTGCGGCTGCTCACGAACCTGGCGTCGGACGGCAGCCCGCTGAACGCGTCCGGCCGCCGTTACATCCTCGGCCTGATGGGCTCCGTGCTCGACGAGCAGGCGTGGGGGGTCAGCGCGGCGGCGCGCCCGGGTGAGGAGGTGGCGTTGAAGAACGGCTGGACGCCGGTCCGCCACCAGGGGCACGGCTGGACGATCAACAGCGTCGGCCGCATCACCGGCCCCGGCCACGACTTCCTCGTCGCGGTGTGCACCGGCGAGAACCCGACGATGGAGACCGGTGTCTCCACGGTCGAACACGTCGCGGGCATGGTCGTGGACGCCCTGCGGGCCGCGCGGGCCTAGAGCGGGTTCCGGGGCGGCGGGCCGGCCGCCCAGCGGAACACCGGCGACGTCAGCGGTGCAGCGGCCGGCTGAGCTTCTTGCCCTCGGTGGCGGCCACGGCCACGCAGGTGACGACCCGGTCCCCGGACTTCCAGGAGTCGGCCGTCGGGTAGTAGTAGGAGTTCGCGATGCCCCGGGCGGCGGGGTCGCGGTTGATCCTCGCCTGGGTGCGCGCCTTGCATCCGGTCGACGCGAGCTGCTGGAGCTGCGCCTCGGGCGGCATGACGGCCTGCCGCAGCTTGAAGACGGCCATCACCTCGCCGTCGTGCGGTTGCGTACACGGGACGATCTTGACGCTCTCGACCTCGACCGGCGCGTCGGTCGCGGTGCTGCTCGTGGCGCCCGAGTTGTCGTTGATGCAGTGGCCGACCTTCATCTCCTGGGCGTCGACCTTCTCGGGCTTGGTCTGCGTCACCTTGGGCGTGGCTCCGCCGTCGTCCGAGGAGTCGCCGCCCTGCAGCACGAAGGCGGCGATGCCCACGACGATCCACAGGCACGACAGCACGATGCCGGCGATCGCGAGGCCCCGCCCCTTCCCGCCCTTCTTCCCGATCTGGTTGAGGGCGATGGCGCCGAGGATCGCCCCGAGGATGCCGAGGCAGCCGAGCAGGCCGGTGACGAAGGCGGCGATCGCCAGGCCGTTGGTCTTGTCGGATCTGGAGCCGTGGCCGGGGCCGTAACCGGAATCCGACGGCATGGGAGGGGTCGGATAAGGCGGCTGGGAGCCCGGCTGCCCGGGCCCGGGAGGAGGATAGGTCATGGAGAGCGACTGTCCCATACCGGACGATGCGATGATCACGAGTCCGGCAAATCGGATATTACAATTTGCTCACAGTCGCGGGGAAAACGTTTACTGCGGGGACTCCAGAGGGCAGGAACATGCGCCGTCAGACGAGGCGGCGGGCGGCGGCCCAGCGGGACAGCTCATGCCGGTTCGACAGCTGCAGCTTCCGCAGGACGCTGCTGACGTGCGTCTCCACCGTCTTGACGGAGATGAACAGCTCCTTCGCGATCTCCTTGTAGGCGTAGCCGCGCGCGATCAGCCGCAGGACGTCCCGCTCCCGCTGGGTGATCTGGTCCAGTTCGGGATCGACGGCCGGGACGTCCGTGGCCGCGAACGCGTCCAGGACGAACCCGGCGAGCCGGGGCGAGAACACGGCGTCCCCCTCGGCGACCCGGCCGATCGCGTCCGTCAGCTCGGGGCCGGAGATCGTCTTGGTGACGTAGCCGCGCGCCCCGCCCCGGACGACGCCGATCACGTCCTCCGCCGCGTCCGACACCGACAGCGCGAGGAACTTGGACGGGACCGAGCCGTGCAGCCGGCGCAGCACCTCGATCCCCCCGCCGCCGGGCAGGTGGACGTCCAGCAGCACGACGTCCGGCTGCGTCCCGCGGATCACCGAGACCGCCTCGTCGACGTCGCCCGCCTCCCCGACGATCTCGACGCCGCCGCCGAGCTCGGCCTTCACCCCGGTCCGGAACATCTGGTGGTCGTCGACCAGCACGACCCTCTTCAACGCCTCGCCCATCGCTCCGCTCACGATTTCCTGATCTCCAAACGCACCTCGGTGCCCTCGCCCGGCGCGGTGCGGACGGTGGCCTTGCCGCCGTTGCGTTCCATACGTCCGATGATGGACCCCCGGACGCCCATCCGGTCCGCCGGGACCTGGTCGAGGTCGAAACCCTTGCCGCGGTCGCGGACGAAGATGGCGATCTCGGCGCCCTCCACCTCGGCGTAGACGGACACCGACGGCGCCTCGGCGTACTTGGCGGCGTTCACCATCGCCTCCCGCGCGGCCTGGAGCGTCGCGCCGATGCGCTCGTCAAGCGCCGTGTCCCCCACGCAGACGACCTCGATCGGCACGTTGTGGTCGTCCTCGACCTCGCCGGCCGCCTCGCGGATCGCGGCGGCGAACGTCTGGTCGGGATCGGCGCGCGGCTGGTAGAGCCACGTCCGCAGCGTCCGCTCCTGGGACCGGGCGAGCCGCTGCACCTCCCGGGTGTCGTGCGCGTTCCGCTGGATGAGGGTCAGCGTGTGCAGCACCGAGTCGTGGATGTGCGCGGCCAGTTCGGCGCGCTCCTGGGACCGGATGCGCTCGTGCCGCTCGGCGTCCAGGTCCTGCCAGAGCCGCACCACCCACGGCGTCACGATCACCGCGACCCCCGTGAGGATGATCAGCATGGCGATGACGACCGAGCGCGCCTGGTCGGCCTCCACGTTCTGCGCGACGACCCCGCCGATGCCGCCGACCACGAGGAGCAGGCCGAGCAGGCTGCGCAGCCACCGCTGGCGGAGCGGAAGCGTCCAGCGCTGCCGCTGGTCCCGGTCGGCCTGCTGCCAGAGGATCGCGGCGCCGACCCCGCCGACGACGAACGGCCACAGCGCCCACTGGACGACCCCGGCCGCGCCCCACGGCAGGGCCGCGAGGCCCAGGGTGACGGCCGCGTAGGCGAGCAGCTGGCCCCAGTCGCGGCCGCGCCGCCGGCCGGCCGGCCGCTCGGACCTCTCGGCGGCGGGCACGAGGATCCAGAACGCCGCGTACGCGGCGAGGCCGAGCCCGCTCGCCATCGTGAGCAGGACGAACGCGGCCCGGACGAGGAACACGTCCACGCCGAGGTGCACGGCCAGGCCGCGGCACACCCCGGCGACGAGCCGGCCCTCGGCGGCGCGTTCCAGCCGGTCCGGCGCGACCGGCGTCGCCCCGGGCCGCTCCGCCGTCTCCCGGCTCACCGCCGCCCCTCCGAAGGTTCTCCCACGTCGTCGATCGTCACACGCCGGGACGCGAACCGCATCAGGGACCTACCCCGGGCCCGCCTCAGGGTCGGAATCAGGGACCTCCCCGATACCGCGCGCGGGGCGGGACACGCGACCATGGCTGGCATGGGCGAGGAGAAGCAGGTCCAGGAACCGAACTACCGGCGGCTGGCGCGCGACGCCGACCGGCGGGTGCTGGCCGGCGTGTGCACCGGGCTCGGCCGCTACACCGGAATCGACCCCGTCGTGTTCCGCGTGGGATTCGCGATCCTGGTCCTGGCGCACGGGCAGGGGATCTTCCTCTACATCGCGGCGGCGCTGCTGATGCCGTCGAGCCCGGGCGAGTCGTCGCTCGCCGAGCAGCTCCTCAAGCGGTGGTTCGACGGGCAGGCCGTGCTGTCGATCCTCGGCGCGCTGCTGTGCGTCGGCGTCGTGTTCAGCCTGTTCGGCGGCTCGCCGACCGACGCGATCGCGGTGCTGGTGGTATTCGGGCTGGTGCTGCTCGTCGCGCACTCGCGCGGCGTGGACCTCGTGACCATGGCGCGGTCGGTCCCCGAACGGCTCACCGGGCATCCGCCGGAGCCGTCCGCCGAGTGGACGCGGTCGGAGTCCGTCGTCGTCGGCGGCGTCTCCCTCGGCAAGGACGTGCCGTCCCGGGCACCGGGCGGCGGCGGGGGCCTGCCCGAGGGCATGATCGACCTCGCCGCCTACTCGGCCACGCGGACGGGCGCGGCCGAGACCGTCGCGGACGCGCCGCCGGCGCCGCGCGACCGCGGCGGCGTGAGCTCGCCGGCGGCCACGATCACGCTGCTGGCCGCCATGGCGGCGGGCGCGGCGATGATCCCGGTCGCGCGGTCCTATCCCGCCCCGGACTCCTGGCTGATCGTCATGGCGCCCGCGCTCGCCGTCATGGGACTCGGGCTGTTCGTCGGCGGCTGGTACCGGACCCGCGGTCTCGCCGCGGCCGGGACCGTGCTGACCCTCGCGATGCTCACCACCTCGGTCGTGGGCGACGTCCCGCGCAACGCCGAGTACGGGGAGATCGACTGGCGCCCCACCGACCTCGGGCAGGCGAACCAGGTCTACAAGGTGGGCGTCGGCCAGGGCGGCCTCGACCTCACCGCCCTGCCGGTCGCGGCCGGGCAGCGCGTCGAGATCAACGCGGAGGTCGCGCTCGGCGGGCTGGAGGTCACGCTGCCGCCGGGCGCCCGGGTCATGGTGGACGCGAAGGTCGCGCTCGGCGACCTGCGCGTCGAGCACCGGACGACGAGCGGGCCGAACGCCAAGGTCGTGCGGACCCTCGAACCCGAGGTCGAAGCGGCCGGCGAGCCGCCGGTGATCGTCCTGCGGATCCGCGGGAAGGTCGGAGACGTGGACGTGCACCGTGGCTGACCGGGAGCGTGCGAAGAAGAAGTACAGGTTCGATCCGGCAGGGCCCGTCACCGGGCTGTTCTTCCTCGTCCTCGCCGGGCTCTTCCTCTCGGACGGCCTGTCGGAGACCGATGGTGTTCCCGCGACGGTACTGGTCCCGGTGGTGCTGATCGGCCTCGGGCTCGTCGGGACGGTCCGGGTGCTGACCCGCTCCCGCCGCCGCAACCTGCGCTGACACCCTTCTGTGACCCGCGCCGCACGCGCCGGGCCTTTCCCCAGCGCCGGGAACGGGAAGTAACCTGATCCCAACGGCTGGTGACGGAACGAGGTTCGATGTCGGGGCAGGCGGGGACGCCGGAGGCGGGGTGCGCGGACGTGCTGCCCGGGTCGCGGTCGGCGCTGGACCCGGGCCGCGCCATCAAGCCCGGCCGGCACGGGCTGTCCCCCGAGACGGTGGCCGGCATCCAGCGGGAGCGCCTGATCGACGCGTTCGTCCAGGTCGTGTCGGAACGCGGGTTCGCGCACACCACGATCAGCCGCGTGACCGAGGGCGCGGGCGTCACGAAGAAGACGTTCTACGCGCACTTCACCGACCTGGACGACTGCTTTCTGGCCGCCTACCAGCGCGGCATGGACATCCTGCTCCGCCTCATGCGGGAGGCGTACGAGGCCGCGCCGTCCTGGCCGGACGGGATCCATGCGGGGCTCCGCACGCTGCTCGCCGCCCTGGCCCGGGAGCCCCGGTTCGCGCGGGCGTCGCTGGTGGAGGTCAACGCGGCGGGCCCGCAGGTCCGGCAGGCGCGCATCGACAACCTCGTCCGCTTCCGCGCGTTCTTCACCGACCCGTCGCTGGCGCCCGTCCCGGTCGCCGTGGTGGACGCGATCGTCGGCGGTATCTACAGCGCGATCCACGTCCAGATGGAGACGGGCGAGGCGGAGGAACTGCCGTCGCTGCTGCCGTCCCTGACCTACTTCGCGCTGCTCCCCCTCATCGGCCGCGAGGCCGCGTCGCCCTATCTGAACGGCGACCCCACCTGACCGGCGAATACTGGCACGTTCGGCTTTCCGGCCAGCTCGGGACCCCTTTCGCGGCCCTCCGGTTGACCCGCTGACCGGAAGCGGACGGAGATCAACGACCGGGTTGACGTGAAAAACCTACGGGTTTCTATTGGTGTGGATCTTGTCTCGGGTCGGGGGATCCCCACTTTCCAAGGAGGCGATGGCGATGCGCCATCGACGTAGCAGAGCGCTCTCGCTGGCCGCCGCGCTGGCGCTGGGAGCGGGCGCCCTGACGGCCGTCCCAGGCGCCGCGGCCGCCGCGAGCCCGGTGCGCGAGATCGCCCTGCCCGTCCCCGACGTCCTGCCGCTCGGCCTGGCCGCCGGCTCGGACGGATCCGTCTGGTACGCCGCCAACGCGGGCGGCATCGGCCGCGTGGACGCCGCCGGCAAGGTCACCGAGTACCCGGTCGCCGAGAACTCCAAGAAGCTTCTCGGCGCCCCGGACGCGATGACCTCCGCGCCGGACGGCTCGCTGTGGTTCACCGACGTGTCCACGGCCGCCCCGCGGGTCGGGCGCGTGGACCCGGCGACCGGCAAGTCCACCCTGTACGAGCTGCCCACCACCGGCACCGTGAACTTCGCGAACGCTCAGGTCTCCGACATCACCCCCGGGCCGGACGGCGCCCTGTGGTTCACCGGCGGCGTCTCCGGCTCCATCGGCCGCATCGACGCGTCCGGCACCGTGACCGCCTACGCCACCCGGCTCTTCCCCTACGCGCTCACGACCGGCCCGGACAAGGCGATCTGGTTCACCACCGGCCAGGGCGTCCTCGGCAGGCTCGACCCCGCCACCGGCGCGGTCACCACCTTCCCGACGCCGTCCGCGGGCAAGGGGACCCCCGCGATGGGCGGGATCGTCATCGGCCCGGACGGCAAGCTGTGGTTCACCGAGCCCGGCGCCGGCAGGGTCGGCCGGATCGACCCGGCCACGCACGCGGTCGACGAGTACTCCACCCCCGTCCCCGACTCGATGCCCACCGGCATCGTCACCGGCCCGGACCGCAAGCTCTGGATCACCGAGACCGCGGCCAGCAACATCGCGAGCGTCGACCCGGTGTCCGGCGCGATCAGCGAGTACCCGCTGCCGGCGACGCTGTCCGCGCCGCAGCGCATCGTCAACGGCCCCGGCGGCCACCTGTGGTTCAGCGAGCCGGGCCGCGGGCTGATCGGGCACCTCGACCCGGCCGCGCCGCCCGCCGGCACCCGCCACCCGGCCGTCCCGGCCCTCCTGCCCGGCGCCGCCCCCAACGGCGCCGCCCAGTTCATGAACCAGTGCCCGCGCGAGCAGCTCTGCCAGACGCAGGTCACCACCGGCGGCTCGGTCGAGATCGGCTCGTTCCAGCAGGAGCTGCCCGCCGGCGCCATCCGCATCACCGGCTACCTGGGCGAGCCGGACGAGACCGGTGACCTCGTGCTGAAGCCGCCGGTCGCCGGGCGGCAGCTCGTGTCCACGCCGGTCGAGGTGCCGGGCGGGCTGATCGGGCAGCTGCCGCTCATCGGGCCCATCCTCGGCAAGACCCCCGCGGCCATGTGGGACGTCAACCGGCTCACCGTCACGCAGTCGCTCGCCGGGCCGATCCACGTGTCGCTCTCGGGCGGCGGGCTCGGCGCCAAGGCGTCCCTGAACGTCCACCTCAACAACCAGCTGCTCGGCGCCACCTGCGTCATCGGGCCGATCGAGGCGAACCTCGCCCCGGCGTTCCGGACCGGTGACCTCGCGTTCGACCCGCTGCTGTCGTGGCTGTCCGGGCAGATCGCGATCAGCGCGCCGGTCGCCGTGCCGGCCGCGAAGGGCTGCGGCCCGTTCGGGATCCTGGACGGCGTCATCAACCAGATGATGGGCCTGCCGTCCCCCGCGTCCGAGAACACGATGAACCTGACCGGGGTCCTCAGCCTCGCGTCCGGGATCAACCCGAGCAACACGCCGCAGGCGGCCGCGCCCGCCGAGGCCGCCAAGCTGCTGAAGGACGCCCGCACCGTGCGGAAGCCCCGCGTCCTCCCGGCCGCCCCGAAGAAGAAGACCGTCCGGGTCACCCCGCGCTGACCCCCGTGCACGCGCGGCGGGCCCTTCCCCCCGGGCCCGCCGCGCGCCTCATCCCTGGAGGACCTCATGCGGCCGGCCGTGCTCGCGCTCTCCCTGCTGCTCACCGTCCCGCTGGCCGGCTGCAGCGGTTCGGAACCGCCGCCGGCCGGGCCCGCCCCCTCGGCGGCGACGTTCCGTCCGACCCCGCCGGTGCTGAACGGCGTGCGGCCCGGCGCCGAGAAGAAGTCGCCGCTGGACGGCAACTGGACGGCGGGCTCGGGCAAGGGGCGCGTGGCGCTCTACCTCTACCGCGGCGCCGCCGCCCTGAACTCGCCGGGTTTCTGCACCGGCACCGTCGACGCGTCGGGCGGGATCAAGCTGAGCTGCGCGAACGGTTCCCGCGACCGGGTCGCCGGCCGGGCCGTCCTGCGGTCGGGGAAGCTCGTCGTCAGCTGGACGGGCGGTCCGAAGGACGTGCTGCACCGGCGTGCAGGCTGACCGCGAACGCCGGCCCCGGGTTCGTCATCGTCTGCGCCCCGCCGTGCACGCGGACGCGGTTGGCCCGCAACGGCCGCTCGGTGACGCCCCGCCCGGTCATCGCCAGCTCCGCCAGCTCGCCGGCGATCAAGGTGCTGACCTGGCCCGGAACCGTCGCGCCGGACCCCGGCGGCCAGGTGATCAGCCACGTCTCGTCGTCGAGCGGGACGTGCACCGGCTCGCCGAGGTCGAACCGGACGAGCCGCCACCACTCGCCGGGGCGTCCGGCGAGCTCGCGGACGCGGGCGGCGAGCTGCCCGACGGTCGGCGGACGGACGGCGGTCGCGCGGCCGTGCGGGTCGTCCTGGCCGTGCATGGTGAGATCGGGAACCACGGAAAGGTCCACGGGAGAAAGTCCTTCGTGCAGGTGTGTCGGCCGGTGAGAACAGAGGTCAGCGACAACACGAAGGACACAGCGCGCCGGCCACGCGGCACAGGGCCACGGGGCTGTCGGTCGGCAGGCGCTTGGTCACGGGTACAAGGAGACACTCGGTAACCGAAGGTTGTCAAGCCGATCACCGAGAGTCCACCCGGAATCCGCCCCGCGTGGAGAGCATGCGCGGGGAATGGATCAAGGGAACGGAGCACCCATGGACCGTCGGACCGTGCTGCGCGGCGGCCTCGTCACCACCGGCGGGGCGGCGTTCACCCTGCTCGGCGGCGGGCCCGCGTCCGCGCTGCTGCGCATTGACCGCCCGCGCCTGACCCACGGCGTGCAGAGCGGCGACGTGACCGCGCACGAGGCCGTGGTGTGGGCGCGCTCCGACCGTCCCGCCCGGATGCTCGTCGAGGTGAGCCGCCGTCCCGACTTCCGGAACGCCCGGACCGTGCGCGGGCCCGTACTGACGCCCGGCACCGACCTCACCGGCAAGACGCTCCTGCGCGGCCTGCCGCCCGGCGAGGAACTGCACTACCGGGTCCGGCTCGACGGCCTGGACCAGGGACCGGCGTCCGAGCCGCTGGCCGGGCGGCTGCGCACCGCTCCCCGCGGCCGGCGGGACATCCGCTTCGTCTGGTCGGGCGACCTCGCCGGCCAGGGCTGGGGCATCGACCCCGACCTCGGCGGCTACCGGATCTTCAAGGCGATGGGCGCCGCCGACCCCGACTTCTTCCTGTGCAGCGGCGACCTCGTCTACTCCGACGGCCCCCTCAGCGCGACGGTGCCGCTCCCGGACGGCCGCACGTGGCGCAACATCGTCACTCCGGAGAAATCGGCCGTCGCCCAAACCCTCGCCGAATACCGCGGCCAGTTCCGCTACAACCTCCAGGACGCGAACTTCAGGGCCTTCAACGCCCAGGTCCCGATGCTCTACCAGTGGGACGACCACGAGACGCTGAACAACTGGTACCCGGGTGAGATCCTCGACCTCCCCCAATACACCGAGAAGCGCGTGGACGTCCTGGCGCAACGCTCCCGCCAGGCGATGTTCGAGTACACGCCGGTCCGCACCGCCCGTTCGGGCCGCCTCTACCGGCGGATCTCCTACGGCCCGCTCCTGGACGTCTTCATGCTCGACATGCGGACGTACAAGTCCCCGAACGACGCGGGCACGTCCCCGACCCAGCGGGACGGCCTCCTCGGCGCCGAGCAGTCCGCGTGGCTCAAGCGGGAACTGCGCGACTCCAAGGCCACCTGGAAGGTCATCGCGGCCGACCTGCCCCTCGGGCTGATCGTCCCCGACGGCACCGCGCAGGAGTCCGCCGCCCAGGGCGACGACGGCGCCCCGCTGGGCCGCGAGCGCGAGATCGCCGACCTGCTGTCGTACGCGCGGCGGCACCGCGTCCGGAACATGGTCTGGCTCACGGCCGACGTCCACTACACGGCGGCGCACTATTACGACCCCGCGAAGGCCGCCTTCACCGATTTCGACCCCTTCTGGGAATTCGTCTCGGGCCCCCTCAATGCCGGCGCCTTCGGCCCCAACAAACTCGACGGCACGTTCGGCCCGCAACTCAAGTTCGTCCAGGCGCCGCCGCACGCGAACACGTCCCCGGCCGAGGGCTACCAGTTCTTCGGTGAGGTCCAGATCGACGGACGAAGCGAGACCCTGACCGTCCACCTACGGGATCTGGACGGGAGGCCGCTCCACACCGAAACCCTCGCTCCCCGCCGCTGACTCACCGGCTGAGCAGGAGGAACACGACCCAGGTGAGCACGAGGGTCACGACCACCGACCCCAGGCATCCCAGCCGGGACGAAAAGAACAACATAGGCGGCCCCTACCCCGGAACCGGTCGATATCGCCCGCGAAACGCCGGCCACACCGATGTGTTGCCGGGTGTCTTACCTGGTAGCAGCGTTTCTCGGGCAGTTGAGTGAGTTTTAGGGCGAAAACCGGAGAAGTATGGGGTCGGCCCATTACGGTCGGTCGAAAGTCGCCCACGGAACGGCGCGGCGGAGGCCGACGCTCCTGGAGGAGCACATGACCCCCCAAAACAGCACAGATGCGAACGAAGCAGCCCATATGGATGAAGTGGACGTGAATCCGGACGTCCACCGGGCCACCGAACCGGACGAGGAGCAGATCCTCGGAGCGCTGTACGGCGAGCCCGATACCGACGGGATCTTCCGCGGGGAGGGTTCCGGATGAGCGCCGCGGCAATGATCGCCGAGGCCCGGAAGTCGCTCGGAATGTCGGGCCGGCCGAACACCATCACCAGGGAGTACGCGTCCAGGCACGGGGACGAGTTCCTGAGGGCCTCATGGTGCGACATGGGCATCACCTACTGGGCACGGCACAGCGGGAACGCCGCGGCCGTCCTGCCGGGCGGGGACCGCGCCTACACCGTGTGGCACGCACAGGACTTCCAGAAGGCCGGACGGTGGCACAGCGGGACGACCGCGAGTGTCAACGAGGCCAAGCCCGGCGACATCGTGTTCTTCGACTGGGGCGCCACCAACAACGTGGGCGCGATCGACCATGTCGGCGTGGTCGAGAAGGTCCTCGGCGGTGGGCGGCTCCAGACCATCGAGGCCAATACGAGCGACGCGGTGAAGCGCCGCGTGCGCGACTCCGGTGTCATCGCCGGTTATGGACGCCCCGCCTACGGCGGAGGAAACTGGACGGAGGACATGGTGAAGAAGCTCCCGGAACTGAGCAAGGGCGACACCGGGGAGCACGTGGAGAGCGTGCAGGGGCTGCTGCAGGCGCGCAGCCACCCCGAGGTGTCCATGACCGGGACGTTCGACGACGCGACCGAGGAGGCCGTCAAGGCCGTGCAGCGGTGGGGCGGCGTCGACGACGACGGGATCGTCGGCTCCGACACCTGGCCGGTTCTCCTCCGCGTGCACTAGCGGCCATCAGTCCCCCAGACGTCGGTAAATAAGCGACGCAGGGGACTAGTACGGCATTCAACCGCGGATTAGTTTCGGAGGGTCGCCTTCCACGGAGGTGGCCCCGATGACGTGGCCGGAACAGCGTGCCCCGCCCAGGGGCGTCTCTCTCGAAGTCCACCCCGAGACGTCCCTGGGAGAAACGCATGCCACGTATCCGTGTGGAGGTCGACGGCGCGACGTACGAAGACGACGTCGAACCGCGCCTCCTTCTCGTCCACTATCTGCGCGAACGGCTGGGAAAGGTCGGGACCCCGGTCGGGTGCGACACCAGCAACTGCGGAGCCTGCACCGTCCTGATGGACGGGCTGAGCGTGAAGAGCTGCTCCGTCTTCGCCGTCCAGGCCGACGGCCGCGACGTGACGACCGTCGAGGGCCTCGGCGTCGACGGCACCACGCACCCCATGCAGCGGGCCTTCCACGAGGAGCACGCGCTCCAGTGCGGCTACTGCACGCCCGGCATGATCATGGCGTCGCTCGATCTGCTGCGGGAGAACCCCGACCCGTCGGAGGACGAGGTCCGGGAGGGGCTCGAAGGCAACCTGTGCCGGTGCACCGGCTACCAGAACATCGTCAAGGCGGTCCGGCGCGCGGCGAGCGAGATGCGTGAGCCCGGCCGGCAGGAGGTGACGCCGTGACCGTCCAGGAGGTCGGCAGCCCGCGCAAGCGGTCGGAGGACGCCCGGCTCATCACCGGCCGGACCCGGTGGACCGACAACATGACGCCGGCGGGGACGCTGCACGTGGCGTTCCTGCGCAGCCCGTACGCGCACGCCAGGATCACCGGCGTCGACACCGCGGCCGCGAAGGGGCGTCCCGGAGTGGTCGGCGTGTTCAGCGGCCAGGATCTCGCCGCGGAACAGGGTTCGCTTCCGTGCGCCTGGGTCGTGACCGATGACATGAAGCATCCGGACCATGCGCCCATGGCGGTGGACGAGGTCCGCTACGTCGGGGAGCCCGTCGCGTGCGTCGTGGCGCGCGACAAGGCCGCGGCCGTGGACGCCCTGGAAGAGATCGACGTCGACTACGAGCCGCTGCCCGCGGTGGTGGACATGGAGGCGGCCGTAGCGGACGGCGCCGATCTGGTCCACGACGACCTGGGGACGAACAAGTCCTACACGTGGGTGTTCGAGAACGGGGATCTCGACGCCGCGATGAGGGACGCACCGGTCGTCCTGGAGCGCCGCTACGTCCAGCAGAGGCTGATCCCGACGGCGATGGAGCCGCGGTCGGTCCTGTGCGTCCCCGAGGGGGACGAGTTCACGCTGTACTCGGCCACGCAGATCCCGCACATCCTGCGGCTGATGCTGGCCACGGTCACCGGGATCCCCGAGCACCGGATCCGGGTCGTCGCACCGGACGTCGGCGGCGGCTTCGGCTCCAAGCTGCAGGTGTACGGGGAGGAGGTCCTCGCGCTGCTGCTGGCCCGCAGGCTCGGCCGTCCCGTGAAGTGGACGGAGACGCGCAGCGAGGGCAACATGACCGTCCACCACGGGCGCGACCAGATACAGAAGATCACCCTCGCGGCGGAGCGGGACGGACGGATCCGCGGCCTGAAGGTGGATCTGCTGGCCGACATGGGGGCGTACCTCATGCTGGTCACTCCCGGCATCCCGCTGCTGGGCGCGTTCATGTACAACGGCATCTACAAGATGGACGCGTTGTCGTTCACCTGCACGGGTGTCTTCACGACGAAGACGCCCACGGACGCCTACAGGGGCGCTGGCCGCCCGGAGGCCACGTACGCCATCGAGCGCATCATGGACGAGCTGGCCGCCGAACTGGGCGTCGACCCCATCGAGGTACGGCGCCGCAACTGGATCAAGCATGAGGAGTTCCCGTACGAGACGATCGCGGGCCTCACGTACGACTCCGGTAACTACGAGGCGGCGACGGACAAGGCGCTGGAGCTGTTCGAGTACGACAAGCTGCGCGCGGAGCAGTCGGACAGGCGTGAACGCCAGGATCCGGTGCAGCTGGGCATCGGGGTGTCCACGTTCACGGAGATGTGCGGCCTGGCCCCGTCCCGCGTGCTGGGGTCGCTGTCGTACGGCGCGGGCGGCTGGGAACACGCGTCGGTGCGCGTCCTGCCGTCTGGGAAGGTCGAAGTGGTCACCGGTTCGTCCGCGCATGGGCAGGGCCACGAGACGGCCTGGGCGCAGATCACCGCGGACCGGCTCGGCGTCCCGTTCGAGGACGTGAAGGTCCTGCACGGTGACACGGCCATCTCTCCCAAGGGAATGGACACCTACGGCTCGCGTTCCCTGACCGTCGGCGGCGTCGCGCTGTTCTCGGCCTGCGAGAAGGTGGTCGACAAGGCCCGCAAGGTCGCCGCCCATCTGCTGGAGGCGTCCGAACAGGACCTGGAGTTCGCCGGCGGACGATTCAGCGTCCGAGGTGTCCAGGAGGAGGGCAAGACGCTGCAGGAGGTCGCGCTGGCCGCGTTCGCCGCGCACGACCTGCCGGACGGCATCGAGCCGTCGCTGGACTCCGACGCCACGTTCGACCCGGACAACTTCTCCTTCCCGCACGGCACGCACCTGTGCGCCGCCGAGGTCGACACAGAGACCGGGATGGTGAAGCTCCGCAAGTACGTGGCGGTGGACGACATCGGCAAGGTCGTCAACCCGCTCATCGTGGAGGGGCAGGTCCACGGAGGCCTCGCGCAGGGCATCGCCCAGGCCCTCTATGAGGAGGCCGTGTACGACGCGGACGGCAACCTCACGACGACCACCATGGCCGACTACCTGGTCCCGTCCGCCAAGGACCTGCCGTCGTTCACGACCGACCGCACCGAGACGCCCGCGACGTCCAACCCGATGGGCGTGAAGGGGGTCGGCGAGGCGGGGACGATCGCGTCGACGCCCGCGGTCGTCAACGCGATCGTGGACGCGCTGCGCCCGCACGGCGTCACGGACGTGCCGATGCCGTGCTCGCCCGAACGCGTGTGGCGCGCCCTGCGCGCGGAGGAGAAACCCGCCGCGGCCGAACCCGGCCCGGGCGGCGGACTCGGCTCGGCCGGAGGTGCACAGTGATCCCCGCGACGTTCGACTACGCGCGTCCCGCCTCGGTGGAGGACGCCTGCCGGGCGCTGTCCGACGCCGGCGAGGACGCGAAGGTGCTGGCCGGCGGGCAGAGCCTGATGCCGCTGCTGCGGCTCCGGCTCGCCTACCCCGACGCGCTGATCGACCTCGACCGGGTCGACGGGCTCCGGGAGATCCGGGACGCGGGCGACTCCCTGGTCATCGGCGCCATGGCGACGCATCACCAGGTGATCCATGATCCGCTGGTGCGCGAGCACGCCCCGCTGATCGCGCAGGCGACGGAGACGGTCGCGGACCCGGCCGTCCGGCATCGCGGCACGTTCGGCGGGTCGCTGGCCCACGCCGACCCGGCGGGGGACCTTCCCGCGGTCGCGCTGGCATTGGACGCGGTGTGCCTTGTCCGGTCCGTGCGCGGTGAGAGGGAGATCCCCGCGTCGGAGTTCTTCGTCGACTGGATGACGTCGGCGATGGAGCCGGACGAGCTGCTCGTGGGCGTGCGCGTACCGAAACTGGATGCGGGCTGGGGCGTGCACTACGAGAAGTTCCATCGGACGGCGCAGGCATGGGCGATCGTCGGAATCGCCTGTGCCGTCCGCCGCAACGGTGACGGCATCGAGGAGGCACGGGTCGCACTGACCTGCATGGGGCCGGTTCCCGTCAGGGCCAACGCGGTGGAGATCGCCGTCCAGGGGCGGCCGGCGTCGGAGGAGACGTTCCGGACGGCGGCCGCACAGGCGCCGGCCGGCACCGAACCGCCGACCGACCTGCACGGGTCGTCGGAGTACCGGACCCATCTGGCGACGGTGCTGACGGCGCGCGCGCTGGCGGCCGCCGCGGGCTGACGGCTCCAGGCGGCCGGGCCCCGCCCCGCACCCCGGGGCCCGGCCGCCGCGCCGCAGGTTCACCAGGGGGCATGTTCACCGCGCCGCCGGGTACCTGGATGCCTGTCGGGTCCCACTGGCGACGCGGCGTGCGGCCGCCGTAGGGTCGCGGCAAGGTCTCCGGACGATAAGGACATTGATCATGGAACTCGACCACGATTTCACCGTCCCCGTACCGGTGGATCAGGCATGGTCGGTGCTGCTCGACGTGGAGCGCGTCGCGGCGTGCATGCCGGGCGCGACGCTCGACGGGGTCGAGGGCGAGGAGTACTCCGGCCGGATGAAGGTGAAGGTCGGCGCGATGACCATCACCTATCGCGGCACCGCGCGGATCGTCTCGGCGGACGAGTCGTCCCGCGTCGTGACGATGGAGGCGTCCGGCAAGGAGGCCCGCGGGTCGGGGACGGCGGCGGCCACCGTCCAGGCGACGCTGCACCCGGAGGACGGCACGACGCGCGTGACCGTCCACACCAAGCTGAACGTGACGGGGCGTCCGGCGCAGTTCGGCCGCAACATCCTGTCCGAGGTCGGCTCCAAGATCATCGAGAGGTTCGCCAAGGCGCTGGCCGCCGAGCTGGAGTCGCCCGGCGAGGCGGCGCCCGCCGCGCCCGCGCAGGCCCCCGCCGCGGCGCCTGAGAGCCCGGCTGAGGCCGCGAAGCCGGAAGGGGAGGCCGAGACCGGGGTGGCGGCGGCGACGCCCGAGGAGCCCGCTGACAAGCCCGGACCGGTGAAGGCGGAGCCGGCCCGGCCGCCGCTGCACGTGGCGAAGGAGGACGACGCGATCGACCTGCTGGAGGTCGCGGGGCCGTCGATCGCCAAGCGCGCGGTCCCCGCGGTCGGCGGCCTGGTCGCCCTCCTGATGGCCGTCCGCTTCCTGGTGCGCCGCCGCAAGAGGCGCTGACGGCCGCCCCGGGGTCAAACCGGGGTCAACGATCCGTGCGCGGGCGGCGGCGGTGATGGAACGCGCCACCGCCGATGCCGTCGGCTTGTCCCGTGGACACCATCGAGCTCCGGCGGATCGCCCGGATCGAGAACGACAACTGGTGGTACCGCGAACGCCGCGAGATCCTGTCCGCCGAGCTGCTGCGGTTCAGCGTGCCCGGGACGGCCGTCGACATCGGCGCCGCGTCGGGTGCCGGCTGCCGCGTGCTGGCCGAGCACGGCTGGCGCGCCACCGCGATCGACCTGAGCCCGGCCGCCGTGGCCCTGGCCCGCGCCCACGGCGTGGAGGCGTACGAGGGTGACGCGCGGTACCTGCCGCTTCCGCCCGGCGAGTACGACCTGGCGCTGGCGCTGGACGTCCTGGCGCATGTGGAGGACGACGCGCGGGCGGTCGCCGAGATCGCGCGCGTCCTGCGGCCGGGTGGGACGGCGCTGGTGTCCGTGCCGTGCGACATGGCCCTGTGGTCGGCGCACGATGTGGCGCTCGGACGGGTCCGCCGCTATACCCACCGTGCGCTGGTCGATCTGCTGGAGGGCGCGGAGCTCGTGCTGGAGCGCGTGTGGAGCCGGGGCGTCCTGCACCGTCCGCTCTTGCGGCTTCTCAGGAACCGGACGGCGCGGCGCGAGGATCTGGCTCCGCTGCATCCGCTCGTCAACGAGGCCCTGCGGCTGTCCGCCGTGCTGGAGCGGCGCCTGCCGGTCTGCTCGTGGCCGGGCGTGTGGCTGTTCGCACGGGCCCGCCGCCCGGGTTGAGCGGCGGGACTCACGCCTCGCCGAAGACGCGGTCGACGACCCTGGACGCCGCCTGGCCGTCGTCATGCGGGCAGTACTTCACGAAGAACCGGTCGTAGGCGTCGGCGAAACCCTGTTCGCTGCCTGGGGCGGCCTTGACCGCGTCGGCGACCTCCGCGGACGTCTTCACGAGCGGCCCGGGCGCTTCCGCCTCCAGGTCGAAATAGAAGCCGCGCAGGTGGTCGCGGTACCAGTCCAGGTCATAGGTGTAGAGGACGATGGGCCGACCCAGGATCGCGTAGTCGAACATGGCGGACGAGTAGTCGGTGACGAGCACGTCGGACGCCATGTAGAGGTCGGCGATGTCCGGGTACCGGGAAACGTCGATGACGAAGCCTCCGTCCGTGACGAGAGGATCGCGATCGGTGATGAGGTGATGGGTCCGCAGTAGCAGGACGTGGTCATCGCCTAGGGCCTGGCGCATGATCTCCATGTCCAGTTCCAGGGAGAACCCGCGCCTGCCTTCAGCATGGTGCCGGTCGTCCCGCCATGTCGGCGCATAGAGGACGACCTTCTTGCCGTGCGGGATTCCCAGGCCCTTGCGGATGCGGGTCCCGATGCGCTCCCACTCGGGCGTGCTGAGGACGTCGTTGCGCGGATACCCCGTCTCCAGGACCTCACCGTCGTACCGGAACGCCCGCTTCATGACCTGCGTGGCGTACGGGCTGGAGGAAAGCAGGAGGTCCCATCGGGCCACTTCCCGTTCCATCCAGTCGAGCCGCTCGGTGTGCCGGTACGGCATGTCCCTCAGGTCGTGGCCGAGACGCTTCAGCGGGGTTCCGTGCCAGGTCTGGACGTAGGTCTGCTCCTCCCGCTTGATGTACCAGGGCGGCAGCCCGTGGTTGGTGACGACGTACCGGGCGCGCGCGAGGTGGCGATAGTGTTCGCGGCTTCCGGCCAGGACGGTCTGAGCCTTCCCATCGACCGCGAACTGGCCGTCCTGGGACACCCAGACGCATTCCAGATCGGTTCCGCGACGGGTGAGTTCCTCGTAGATCGCCCTGGGGCTGCAGCTGTACTGGGATCCGTTGTGGCTGGAGAACACGGCGATGTCCGCGAGAGGGCTCCGCAGGTAGACGGGGTAGTCCCGCCGTTGGAGAAGCACCTGTGCGTGCCCACCGCGCTCGTCGTCCTCCAGGGCGGGGCGGCTGTGCAGTGTCAGCGCGTCGATCTGGTGAACGCCGATCTCGAATTCGTGCGTTCCGACACGCTGCCGGCCGGGGAGGCTGGGGACTGCCTCACGTTCAACGACGACCGCCACCTCTCCGTCACGCGCGCGCGCCAGCAGGTCCCAGGTTCCGCTGCTCAGCGGCAGGTCCGTCCCGAAGACGGCCATCGTCGCGGGCGTGAACGTGGCGGTGAAGCGGTGTTCCTCCCAGGTGACGGGGATGTGGTGCTCGTCGCCCGACCGGCGCCGCCGTAGAACGAAGCGGTCGGGACGGTCTTCCGGCGCGGCGAAGTCCCCGCTGAGCGTCAGGAGCCCGTTCGCGCCCCACTCGGCGCCCGTGACGACCGGGCGGAAACCCCGCTCGACGGCGCGCAGGTTCCCGAACGCGGTGCGCGTGAGGGCGAACTCCCGGCCGCGTCCGCCCGTGGTCGGGAGGGCGTGCCGGGCGGCCTTCACATTGCTCGCGACCGTGAGCCTCAGCGGGCCGCCCTCGCCCGTGAGCCGGATGTCCCAGTCGACGGCGTCCCGCAGATGCGTGCCGTAGGTTCCGCCCTCCGGGACGGAGATGAGGTACTCCAGCGGCAGCTTCGCCGTGAAGTCGAACCCGGTGCCCTCCGCCATCCGCAGAACGGCGGACTGGCGCACTGTCACCTCGCCCCTGACCTCGACTCCCCCATGCCGGCGTGCCGCGACCATGGCGGCCCCCGCCCCGAGTGCGCGTCGCGTCCATCCGTCCAGCACCAGCGTGTCCCCGTCACGGCGGATCCTGGTGAGGACGGCCTTGGCCCGCTTGACGTGGACGACGAAGACGTCGTCGTCGCCGGCCGCCGGCTGGACGGCCACGTGCTCGTCCACCTGCCGCGCCGCCGTCCACCGCACGGCCGGAGACATCGCGGTCAACCGCTGGACCGCCTTGCGCCCGGCCGTCGTGACCTCGGCGAACACCTCGTAGGTGGCCGTCCGCCATTCGTCGCCGTCCAGCAGGTACTCGGGCTCCACGCGGACGGTGAAACCCGACCAGTCGTAGGAGACGTTCGCCTGGCCGGACCGGGCGGTGACCTCCGGAACGCACGTCCGCTCCACCGGCAGCCGGATCTCCTTGCCGGTCCGCACGTCGCTCATCCAGACCCGGATCCGCGAGTCCGTCGCCGACGACACGTCCAACCGGTCGAAGTGGGCGTGCCCTTCGACGATGAGGGTGTCGACGTCCCAGTGGACACTGTCGACGTCCGCCCACAGGGCGAGCTCGTCGGTGACGTCGTACATGTCCTCGGGAATGTCCCGGGCCGCGTCGTCGAAGTAGGGGTAGCGGGCGTACCAGCGCTGGCGGAGACGGCCCCGGGGAACGAGAGCGACGTCCTGCAGCCCGTCCTCCTCGAAACGGAGCACCTCCAGCAGTTCCGAGAGCATGCGCTCACCGAGCAGGTACGTTTCCAGCCGCCTGATCGCCTCAAGGCCGGCGAAGGCCGGACGTCCGGCGTCGGCGGCGACCTCCGCGCCGAGTTCGACCAGACGTTCACGCTCCTCCCAGGTGGCTCCGGGCAAGGCGAGCATGAGCTCGCGCACGTCGAGGTCCAGCGCGTGCATGTCGTAGACCTCCAGGAGGTCCGGCACATGCTCACGGATGAAGCCCCGCACGTTCGCCAGGGTCGCGAACCGTTCGGTGATGTCGGCCGGTTCGGGACGTGTGCGCGTGGCCGTCCCCGGACGGTCCCGCCAGAAGTAGACGGTCGCGTCCAGCACGTCGACGGCGGAGGCCAGTATCTGGGTCTGCACGGCGATGAGCGCGTCTTGGCCGACCCCAAGCTCGAAGCGGTGCGCGTCCCAGAACGAGCGCCGGTAGACCTTGTTCCACACCGTCCTGTCTTGCAGGAGGGCCGGGTGGCGGGTCACGTGCGTCGCCTTCATGGTCTCCGCGTAGGGGTCGCTGTGGAGCGGCGACTGCCATACCCGTTCGCCGTCCAGGCACATGACGTTTCCGCCGGCGAGGTCCGATCCCGTCGAATCCAGCGTGCCGACCATCAGTTCGCAGGCGTAGGGCGGCAGTGCGTCCTCACCGTCGGCGAAGGCGAGATAGCGGCCCGCCGCCTGCTCGACGCCCACGTCGGCGGCGGCCGCGCCGGGACCGGGTTGCACGAGCGTGAAGCGGTCGTCCCGCCCCGCGAAGTCCTTGGCGACGACCGTTCCGCCGTCGTCCGACGCGTCGTCCACCATGAGCACTTCGATGTCGCGCAGGGTCTGCCCGGCGAGCGACTCCAGGCACTCCGGCAGCCGGCCGGCGGTGTTGCGGAAAGGGACGACGATGCTTATCAGCGGGGACACGAGCAGCTCCGTGATGGGGTTCGGGGTGTTAACGGGCCTGGTCGAGGACCCGGTCGAGCACGCGGGAGGCGGCGTGGCCGTCGTCGTGCGGGCAGTACCGGGCGGCGAAGGCGGCGCGGGCGTCCCGGAACCCGGCGTCCAGCGCGTCCGGCTCGCGCAGGGCCTCGACGACCTCCTGCGTGGTGCCCAGCAGCGGCCCAGGGGCCTCCGCGTCGAAGTCGAAGTAGAAACCGCGCACGTGGTCGCGGTAGCGCTCCAGGTCGTAGGTGAAGAACACCATCGGCCGGCCGGTGACTGCGAAGTCGAACATGGACGACGAGTAGTCCGTGACGAGCACGTCGCTGATGAGGAACAGTTCGGAGATGTCGGGGTAGACGGACACGTCCATGACGCAGTCGCCCGGGCGCAGCCGCGGCCGGTCCGTGACGAGGTAGTGCGTCCGCAGAAGCAGGACGTGGTCGCGGCCCAGCGCCGCCCTGAAACGGTCCAGCTCGAATTCGAGGCGGAACGCGCGCTTGCCGATCGCGTGGTGGAAATCGTCCCGCCACGTCGGCGCGTACAGCACGACCCGCTTGCCGTCCGGTATGCCGAGCCGCCGCCGCACGGCCCCGGCGATCTCCTCCCTGTGCGGGCTGCTCAGAACGTCGTTGCGGGGATAGCCGCTCTCCAGGACGTCCCCCGCGTAGCCGAACGCACGCCGGAACAGCGGGACGGAGAAGGTGTTCTGGGCGAGCAGGAGGTCCCACTGGGGGACGTCGTACTGCATCCAGTCCACGCCCTCGGTCCGCTTGAAGGGCATCTGCTTGACGTCGTATCCGAGCTTCTTCAACGGCGTCCCGTGCCAGCACTGGACGTAGGTCTGGTCCTCGCGCTTGCAGAACCATTCCTGCTGCGACCAGTTGCCGAAGATGTAGCGCGCGCGGGCGAGTGCCTCGTAGTGCTCCCGCGTGCCGGACAGGACGGTCCGCGCACCCGCCGGCCTGCCGAACTGGCCGTTCTCGGTGACCCACACACATTCCAGGTCGGTTTCGCGCCGTCGAAGCTCGTCGTATATGCCGCGCGGGTTGCACGAGTACTGGCGTCCCCGGTACGCGTCGAAGAGCGCCAGTTCGCGGACGGGCAGGTTGAGGTGGCGCCGGTAGTGCCCGGACCGTATCCGGCTCTGCGCATAGGCCCCGCGCTCGTCGTCGTCCAGGGCCGTCTCTATCCGAAGCTGCAACAGGTCGGTCTTGTGCGCGCGGACGGTGATCCTGTGCAAGCCCGCTTCGAATGGCTCGGGCATGTCGCGGAGAGTGTGGCGCCTGATGACGACCGGTTGTTCCTGTCCGCCAACGGAGGCGAGGACGTCCCAACGGCCGGCGACAAGAGGACGGGACAGACCGAGGACCGGCATACGCGCGGGTGAGAACTTCGCAGTGAAGCGCTCACCTTCCCAATGGAGCGTGACGATGTGCTCCTCGGACGACCGCCGCCGCCTGAGCATCAGCGAATCCGGCCGTCCGACCCGGTCGGTGCACGTACCTGCCAGGCGGAGGGCCCCTTCGGACGACCACGACACCTCGTCGACGGCGAGAACGCGGCCACGGGCGACGATCCGGAGCGTGCTGCGCCGTGTCCTGGCGAGTTCCAGTTCCCCGCCCGGTATCGGGAAGGCAGTGCCCGCCGGGTCCTCGTCCAAGTACGGGCGGATCCCGCCCGGCAGGCTGATCTCCCAGTCGCCCTGCCTCCTGGCCAGCCCGGCGACCGGCAGCCGCGCCCTGAAGCCGTCGCCGCCGGTGAGTTCGACGGGGCCGACCACCGTGGCCCGCCCCACCTTCGGGGTTGCGGTGACGCGCGGCTCGTCCCCGAGCGGGGCGAGGCTCCAGCCGTCCAGCCACAGCTCGCCGCCCTCCAGGTGACAGCCGGTGACCGCCGCCGGCGTGCGCCGCACCTGCACCACGAACCGGTGTTTGCCCGCGACGCCCTGGACGAGCACGCCCGGGGCGCACTCGCGGTCGTCCGGCCACTGCCGCCCGGTGAGCCGCGGGTTCGCGAACGTCGAGCGCCGCCGCAGCCCCCGGTTGACGATCTCCACGCACGGGACCCAGTCGACGTCCCGCCAGCGTCCGAACATCCTCAGCGTGGACGGGTCGATCTCCGCGACGAACCCCGACCAGTCATAGGAGACCGTCGACTGCCGCGACCGGGCGGTCACGTCCGGCCTGCGGACCCGCGTGACCGGGACGCGCATGAGGCCCCGCTTGTTCGCCGCGACCAGCCAGAGCCGGATGCGGGAGCCGTCCTCGGTGGAGGAGTCCAGATGCCGGATGTAGGCGTGGCCCTCGATGCGGAGCCGCCCGTCCACCCAGCCGGCCCGGTCGATCGCCGCCACCGGCTTCAGTTCGTCGGTCACGTCGTACACGTGCGACGGGACGGCCCGCTCCTCGTCCTCGAAGAACGGGAACTCCGCGTACCAGCGATGCCGCAGCCCGCGCCGCACCCTCGGCGCGTCGGCCACCTTGCGGAGCTGGACGAACCGCAGCACCTCCAGCAGTTCCGGCACCATCCGCCTGCACAGCAGGTGCAGTTGCAGGCGCGTCATCGCGGGCTGGCGCTTCAGGACGCGCGGGCTGATGTGCCGGGCCAGTACCGCGCCCATGGCGACGAGTTCCTCGCGGTTCTCGTCCTCCGTCCTGGGGAGGGCCGCGAACAGGACACGGAGTTCGATCGGGACGAGGACGTGCTCGTCGTACGCGTTGAGGAGTTGCGGGCCGTAGTCGGCCAGGCCGTCCCGGACGACCCGCGCCGACCGCATCCGCTGGCGGATGTTGTCCCAGTCGTAGCGGTCCTCTGTGATGGACCCCGGCCGCTTGCGCCAGAAGTAGACGGTCTCACTCAGGACGTCCACGGAACGGGCCAGCGCGTGCGCGCGCGCCGTGACCGGAGGGTCCTCGTAGAAGCCCGCGGGGAACTCCAGGCCGATCCGGTCCCAGAACTCACGCCGGTACACCTTGTTCCACGGTGTCCGGTCGCGCATGAGCATCGGTTTGGACGACACATGCGTCCTCGCACAGGACTCCGTGAAGACACCGTCGTGCAGGTGCGACTGCCAGGTCCGGTCTTCGTCCATCCGCTGCACGTTCCCGGACGCGATGTCGGACCCGGTCCGTTCAAGGGACCGGACCATCCGCGCATAGGCTTCGCGCTCCACCACGTCGTCGGCGTCCGCGAACGCCAGGAACTCGCCCTTCGCCTGCAGCACACCGGCGTTGCGGGCGGGCCCTGGGCCCTCGTTCTCACGCGTGACCAGGCGGAACCGGGGGTCGCGGGCGCACATGTCCTTGGCGATGACGGCACCGTTGTCGGTGGACCCGTCGTCCACCAGGATCACCTCAAGGTCGCGCAGTGTCTGATCGGCCAGCGACTCCAGGCACTCCCGGAAGTACTCCTCGGTGTTGTGGAACGGCACGACGACGCTGAGCTTCGGGGACATGGGGCCTCCTCCTCGCCCCACAGAGCATGGTGACGTTGCGCCACCGTACGAACACGCATCGCGATTGCAAGGCCGTGCCCTGACGCAGACTTGACCTCACCTGGCCGCCATTGACCAGCACGTTAAGGTCGCCCCCTCGGCTGCGGGGTTCGACCGCCGTTTGAGGGGCAGCGGCTGCTTCGTCCAGGACGACTGGTGGGGTTCGCCGCCTCGTCCGCGCTGGGCGGGGCGGCGGTCAACGCGGAAACGCTGTTCGGGGCGCGGGCCGTGCAGGGGGCGTTCGCCGCCGTGCTGGCCCCCGCCGGCCTGTCGCTGCTGGCGACCACGTTCACGGAGCCCCGCGAACGCGGCCGGGCGTTCGGCGTGTTCGCGGCTGTCTGCGCCGCGGGCTCGGCGGCCGGGCTGATCGCCGGTGGCCTGCTGACCGAGTACGCCGGCTGGCGATGGTGCCTCTACATCAACGTGCCCGTCGCGCTGCTCGCCGTTCTCGGCGCAGGGGCGGTGCCTCGCGACCGGCCCATGCGGCGCCGCGGACGGTTCGACGTCGCCGGTGCGCTGCTCAGCCTCTCGGGATTCGCCGCCCTGGTGTACGGGTTCAATCGGGCCGAGCCGCTCGGGTGGGGCTCGGCCGAAGTGGCGGCGCTGCTGACCGGCAGAGTGCTGCTACTGGCCGCGTTCGCCGTCGTCGAGGTCCGCGCGCCCGATCCGCTGCTGCCGGCGCGGGTGCTGATGCATCGCGTCCGTGCGGGGGCGTTCCTCGCCATCACGCTGATGTTCGTGGCGATGTTCGGCTTCTACCTGTTCATGAGCTACTACCTGCAGACCGTGCTGGGGTACTCGCCCGTCCAGGCGGGCCTGGCCCTGATCGTGAACGCACTGGCGGCGCTGTGCGGGGCCATGCTCATCGCGGGGAAGGCGCATGGCCGCGTCCCGTCCGTGGTTCTGGTCGTGCCGGGGCTGCTGGCGGCGGCCGCCGGGATGCTGATCCTCACCCGGCTCACCGCCGACGGCGCGGACGTCTTCGTCCGCCACCTGCTTCCCGCGCTGGTGCTGACCGGGCTCGGTCTCGGCTGCGTGATGCCGCCGACCGCCGCCTCGGCCACCGAGGGGATGCGCGGGCACGACATCGGGGCCGCCTCGGCCGCCTACAACGCCGCCCAGCAGTTGGGCGCCGCCCTCGGCACGGCGCTGCTCAACACCCTCGCGGCCGGCGCGACCTATCTGGCGTCCCATCCGCGGGCGTCGGACGCCGCGGTCGCCGTACACGGCTACACCGCCGCCCTCACGATCGCGTCCGCCATGCTCCTGGCCGCCGCGTGCCTCACCGTGCCGCTCATCACCGCCCGGCGCGCCTGAACCCCCGTGGGGTCACTCCCACTCGATGGTGCCCGGGGGCTTGGACGTGATGTCGACCGTGACCCGGTTGATCTCGCGGACCTCGTTGGTGATGCGGGTGGAGATCCGCTGCAGGACGTCGTACGGGAGCTTCGCCCAGTCGGCCGTCATCGCGTCCTCGCTGGTCACCGGGCGCAGGACGATCGGGTGCCCGTACGTCCGGCTGTCGCCCTGGACGCCAACGGACCGGACGTCGGCGAGCAGCACCACCGGGAACTGCCAGATGTCGCGGTCGAGGCCGGCGCGGGTCAGTTCCTCGCGGGCGATGGCGTCGGCGTCCCTGAGGACGTCCAGGCGGTCGCGCGTGACGGCGCCGATGATGCGGATGCCGAGGCCCGGGCCCGGGAAGGGCTGGCGCCAGACGATCTCGGGTGGCAGGCCGAGCTGCTCGCCGAGCGCGCGGACCTCGTCCTTGAACAGGGTCCGCAGCGGCTCGACCAGCTTGAACTGGAGGTCTTCGGGGAGGCCGCCGACGTTGTGGTGCGACTTGATGTTGGCCGCGCCGGTACCGCCGCCCGATTCGACGACGTCCGGGTAGAGCGTTCCCTGGACGAGGAACTCGACCGGTTCCGCCGCGTCCGCCCGGCCGTCCTGGCGCGCTCCGCCCTTGACGATCTCGCGGGCCGCCTCCTCGAACACCCGGATGAACTCGCGGCCGATGATCTTGCGCTTCTCCTCGGGGTCGGTGACGCCGTCGAGGGCGGCGAGGAAGCGCTCCTGGGCGTTCACGACGTGCAGGTTCACGCCGGTGACGGCGACGAAGTCCTTCTCGACCTGCTCGGGCTCGCCCTTGCGCAGCAGGCCGTGGTCGACGAACACGCAGGTCAGCTGGTCCCCGATGGCCCGCTGGACGAGCGCGGCGGCGACCGCCGAGTCCACGCCGCCGGAGAGGGCGCAGATCGCCCGCTTCTCCCCCACCTGCTGCCGGACGGCCTCGATCGACTCGTCCGCGATGTTCACCATCGTCCAGCTCGGACGGCAGCCGGCACCCTCGTACAGGAACCGCCTCAGGATCTCCATGCCGTTCTCGGTGTGCAGCACCTCGGGGTGGAACTGGACGCCGAAGAAGCCGCGCTCCAGGTCCTCCATGCCGGCGACCGGCGTGACGTCCGTGCTCGCCGTCACCGTGAACCCGGCAGGGGCGCTGCTGACGAAGTCGCGGTGGGACATCCACACGGCCTGCTCGTGCGGGAGCCCCGCGAACAGCATCCCTGGCGACGTGACGGCCACGGTCGCGCCGCCGTACTCGGCGACATCGGAGTTCTCGACCGTCCCGCCGAGGGCCTGGGCCATCACCTGGTGGCCGTAGCAGATCCCCAGGGTGGGGACGCCGATGTCGAACAGCCCCTCTGGCGCGGCGGGGGCGCCCTTCTCGTACACCGACGCGGGGCCGCCCGACAGGATGATCGCCTTCGGCCGCCTGGCGAGCATCTCCGCCGCCGGCATGGTGGACGGCACGATCTCGCTGAACACATGGCATTCGCGGACCCGCCGCGCTATCAGCTGCGCGTACTGCGCGCCGAAGTCGACGACGAGGACGGTGTCAAAGGACTGGTCTGCGGCCACCAACTACGCCTTTCGCACGGCCGGAAGGGCCTCCCAGTCTAAGGGCCGCTGCCTGCGCCGATACGCGCGGCCCCGGCCATGCGCATCACATGGCGCGATCGCCCTATAACGGTCGGCATCCATTTACCTTGATCACACTCGCGGCAGGTCTTCGCTCTGATACCTGTGGATGACGCCCTGTATTCGCCCGCTTCCCGTCCGCAAGCGACCTCCCTAGGAGTGCCGTGAAGCTGCTCGCCGCCGCCGCCCTGCTCGCCGCCCTCGTTCCCGCCGCGCCGTCCGGGCCGTCCTTGGGCGCCCGGAATGGACGCCTGGACGACTGCGCGCACCCTGAGGCGCGGTTGAGGACGGGCGCTCACGGCCGGGAACGCAACGATCTGACCCCGGCGCAGGCCGCCTCCGTGGAGCAGCGCCTCAACCGAATCTTGGCCGGTCTGGACCTGGGCACGACCTACAGGGCGGACGGCTCGAAGAACGGCGCCGGCCTGCGCAGGGCGACTCAGATCAGCATTCCGGTCTACTTCCATGTGATTCACGACGGCGCGAGGGGCAACGTGTCCACCGGGGAGGTCCTGCGCCAGATCAGCACGTTGAACGCGTCCTATGGCGGCCGGAACGGCGGGGCGAACACGGGTGTCTCCTTCAGGCTCAAGGCTGTGAGCCGTTCCAACAACGCGGCCTGGTTCAGCGACCCGGAACGCTACGAGGGGACGTTCAAGCCGAGGCTGCACGTGGGCGGGAAGGGCACACTGAACCTCTACAGCGCCTACATCGGCGGGGATCTGCTCGGCTGGTCGACGTTCCCCTGGAAGTACAGGTCCGACCCCAAGATGGACGGTGTGACCATCCACTACGCCAGCATGCCGGGCGGTTCCATCGATCATTTCAACAAGGGGTTCAGCGCGACGCACGAGGTTGGGCACTGGCTCGGGCTGTACCACACGTTCCAGGACGGCTGCAGCGCCCAGGGCGACCGGGTCTCGGACACTCCGGCCGAGCGCGACCCCACGAACGGGTGCCCGTCCGGCAAGGACACGTGCACCTCTCCTGGGTACGACCCGGTGCACAACTACATGGACTACAGCTACGACACATGCATGACGTCGTTCACCGCCGGGCAGGGCGCCCGTATCCACACGGTGTGGAGGGCGTACCGAGCCTAGGCTCTGATCCGCGCCACCTCGGCGGGCGGCAGGTGACGCACGGCTTCGCGTAGCGTCACGCCCGAGATGGTGCCGACACGGGGTTCGACCCATGCGGCCACCCACGCGGGGTCTTTCTTGGACAGCTCACGAAGGACCCATCCGAGAGCCTTGCGGATGAAGAACTCGCGTTCGGCTATGAGCGCGTCCCCGTAACGGTCGATCCTGCCGAGATCCGGGTTTCCCGTCCGGACGCCCGGCAGCAGCGCGAGAACCGCCGCACGCCGTATCCACATGTAGGGGTCGGCGACCCATGCGTCGAGGGTCGTCGCCAGGTCCGGGTACCGGACGACCAGTGCGCCGACGGACTTCTCCGCAAGATGGTCGACGTACACCCAGCTTGCCGAGTCGCGTATGAATCGCTCGGCAAGCCCCATGTCGCGCGGCTCCAGCAATGCGACTCGCTTCGCGAGGACCTCTATCGCCGCCATACGAGCCTCGTGTACGGGACGGCCTTCGTCGGTCACTCCCCAGAACGTCTCGGCGAGGGCGAGCAGTTCGTCCCTTGCGGGTTTGGCCTTGACCGTCGACAGCGCGACCTTGCGCAACGCTGGGACGGTCACGCCAATGTGGACGAAATCGCTCTTCAGGTAGCGCTTCTCGTACTCCGCGCGCACCGGATCCGCCTGCGCCCGGAGCTCCGCCAGGACCCGCGCGGCCTCACCCTCCACGTCCATGCGGGACACGCTACGCGGTCGCGCTACGGCGCCGTATTCAGCGTTGCATGCCCTTGTTCGTCCAGGTTTGCCAAAGACGTGACGTTTGTTCGCATCCACCCTGGTTCCAGCGATGACTCCGCTCCCCCAGCGCGCGCTCCCCCGCTCGCGCCGCACCCCCGAGGAGTTCCATGAAACGCGCCGGAATCGCCGCTGCGCTCGGCCTGGCCGCCGCCCTCACGGCGTACGCGCCCGCCGCCCCCGCCACCCTCGCCGCCCCCGCCGCCCCGTCCACCAAGTGCGCCGACCAGCCCGCGCAGGCCCGCGTCCGTGCCGGAGCCCACGCCACCGAACGGAACCAGCCCGGGGCGGCCAAGGTCGCCGCGATGGAGAAGGACTTCCACGACCGCCTGGGCAAGCTCAAGAAGGTGAAGCCCGCGGCGGCCATGACCGTCCGCGTGCACTTCCAGGTCGTCTACGGCAGTGCGGGCAACGTGTCCGACGCGACCTTGAACAAGCAACTCGACGTCCTCAACGACGCCTACGCGGACAGCGGCGTCACGTTCACGCTCGCTGAGATCAAGCGGACACAGAACGCGGCATGGTTCTCCGACCCGGAGGGCAACGAGCGCCAGATGAAGACCGCCCTGCACGCCGGGAACGCGCAGGACCTCAACTTCTACACGGCCGACCTCGGCAGCAGCCTCCTCGGCTGGGCCACGTTCCCGAGCGACTACCGCTCCCAGCCGGCGATGGACGGCGTCGTCATCCACTACCAGAGCCTGCCGGGCGGCTCACTCGGCAACTACAACGAGGGCGACACCGGAACCCACGAAGTGGGCCACTGGATGGGCCTGTACCACACCTTCCAGGGCGGCTGCAGCGGCCAGGGCGACAGGGTCTCGGACACGCCGGCCGAGCAGAGCCCGGCCTCGGGCTGCCCGACCGGCCGTGACACCTGCTCCGCGCCGGGAGCCGACCCGATCCACAACTTCATGGACTACAGCTACGACTCGTGCATGTACGAGTTCACGCCGGGCCAGGCCCAGCGCATGCAGTCCCAATGGGCCGCCTACCGCGCCTGACAAGTCGCACGCCCGGCGCCGGAGCGGAATGAACCGTCCCGGCGCCGGGCGCTACGGGGATCAGCAGTCGGCCACCTTCATGTGCCAGGCCCGCATCAGCGCCTTCGGCGCAGGACGCGCGCAGGGGTCGTACGCGCCGTCCGCCATGGAGACCTTCCAGCGGCCTTTGGGGGCGTGCTTCGTGAACGCGGTTCCGGCGTCGGTGTTCTTGGCCGGGCTGTCCCGGTACCAGAGGGCGAGCACGGCGTAGTAGTGCCGTCCGACCCGTCCGTAGTGCGCGCCCCGCGCCTCCACGACGAGCCGCCGATAGTGCCCGGGATTGTGTTCACGCTCGTAGAGCCGGGCCAGCCGGTCTCGCAGCTTCGCACTCATCGGAAGCACCTGCGGACGCTCGTCGGCCTTTGCGGACTGTGCGGGCAGCGCGAGGGCCAGAGGCACGCTCAACGCCACGATCAGGGGGATCGGTTTGCGCATGGACGAACACTAAGCGTTACGTGATGTCGACGATGGGCAAACGCAGGGCGGCGGGCGCGTCGGCCGGGACGATCGGGTTCTTCGGCGGGACGGGCGCGAGGCGGCGGTAGGGATCGCCCAGAGCGGGGCGCGGGTCGTCCTCCGCGCGGTTCGGCCAGAACGACATCGCGCGTTCCGCCTGGGCGGTGATGGTGAGGGACGGGTTGACGCCGAGGTTGGCGGAGACCGCCGAGCCGTCCACGATGTGCAGGCCGGGGTGCCCGTAGACGCGGTGGTAGGCGTCGATCACCCCCGACTCGGCGGAGTCGCCGATGGCGCAGCCGCCGAGGAAGTGCGCGGTCATCGGGACGTCGAACAGGTCGCCCCAGGCGCCGCCGGGAATGCCGCCGATCTCCTCGGCGATCAGCCGCGTCGCCTCGTGCCCCTCGGGGATCCAGGTCGGGTTCGGCTCGCCGTGCCCGGCGGACGCGCGGACGTCCCAGCCGAACGGGCCCCGCTTCGGGCGCAGCGTGATCGAGTTGTCGCGGGTCTGCATGACCAGCGCGATGACCGTCCGCTCCGACCAGTGCCGGACATCGAGGAGCTGAAGGAGATCGCGCGGGCGGCGCACCGCCGCGCGGGCGAACTTCAGGATGCGGGGCGTGTGCGGCTCGCCGGGGCGGTCGCCGTCCACCAGGAGGGTCTGCAGGCCGGCGAGCAGGTTCGAGCCCCGGCCGTACCGGACGGGTTCGACGTGCGTGTCCGGCGCCGGATGGAACGAGGAGGTGATCGCGACGCCCGCGGAGAAGTCCGGCCCCGGCCTGCCGCCTCGCCGGCCGCCGCCGAGGATCGCCTCGGAGTTGGTGCGGGTCAGGGCGCCGAGCCGGTCGGACAGCCGCGGCAGCAGGCCGGTCGACCTGAGCTTGTGCAGGAGCTTCTGCGTGCCGTAGGTGCCGGCGGCGAAGACCACCTGCCCGGCCGTGAACGTCCTGCGGTTCCGGCCGAACGAGCCGGTCCGCACGATCGCGACCTCGTACCCGCCGCCGGGCAGGGGCCGCACCGAGGTGACACGGCTGAGCGGCATCACCCGGGCGCCCGCCTTCTCGGCCAGGTACAGGTAGTTCTCCGTGAGCATGTTCTTCGCGCCGTGGCGGCAGCCCACCATGCACTCGCCGCACTCCAGGCAGCCGCGCCGGCGGGGGCCCGCCCCGCCGAAGTAGGGGTCGGCGCTCTCTATCCCGGCGCCGCGCCCGAAGTAGACGCCGACGGGTGTCCGGACGTACGTGTCGCCCTTGCCCATCCGGCCGGCGACCTTCTTCATGACCTCGTCGGCCGCGGTCGTCGTGGGGTTCCGCACGACGCCCAGCATGCGTTTCGCCTGCTCGTAGTGGGGCGCCAGCTCGTCCTGCCAGTCGGTGATGTGCGCCCACTGCCGGTCCTTGAAGAACGGCTCCGGCGGGACGTACAGGGTGTTGGCGTAGTTGAGCGAACCGCCGCCGACCCCCGCGCCCGCCAGCACCATCACACGGCTCGACTTCGCGCCGCGGATGAGATGCATCCGCTGGATGCCGGTCAGACCCAGTGCCGGCGCCCAGAGGTAGCGCGCGATGCGCCAGTTCGTCTTCGGCAGCTCCGGATACCGAGACCCCGGCGCACCGGACGGGTTCGTGTCGAAGCGGCGGCCCGCCTCGATCACCCCGACCCTGTACCCCTTCTCGGTCAGCCGGAGCGCCGAGACGCTGCCGCCGAACCCCGACCCGACGACGAGCACGTCGAAGTCATGCTTCACAGGCGTTCCCTACTTGATCCGCAGCTTCTTCATGAGCTTCACGCCGGTCGCCATGTAGTCGGCGAACTTGTCGTAGCCGATGGCACCCGGGGGCTCCAGGTCCATGAAGTGCTGACTCGCGACCGTCTGCGCCTCGGTGAACTTCAGCAGGCCCTCGGACCCGTGACGGCGTCCCACACCGGACTGCTTCATCCCGCCCATCGGGGCGTCGTACGAGGCGTACGCCGCGCCGTACCCGTCGTTGACGTTCACCGTCCCCGCCTGGATGCGGGCGGCGAGACGGCGGCCCCGCGCGGGGTTCTTCGTCCACACCGACGCGTTCAGCCCGTAGGACGTGTCGTTGGCGCGGGCGACGACCTCGTCCTCGTCCCGGTACTTGTAGACCGCGACGACGGGGCCGAACGTCTCGTTCGCGCACAGGTCCATGTCACCGTTGACGTCGGCGAGGATGGTCGGCTCGTAGAACAGCGGGCCGATGTCGGGACGGGCCTTGCCTCCGGCGAGGACGGTCGCGCCCTTCTCGACCGCCTGGTCGACGTGCCGTGTCACCGCGTCCAGCTGGCGTTCGAAGGTCAGCGAGCCCATGTCGGCGCCGAAGTCGAGGCCGGCGCCGAGCTTCATGCCCTCGACCAGCTCGGCGAACCGCGGGACGAACCTGTCGTAGATGTCCTCGTGCACGTACAGCCGCTCGATCGAGATGCACAGCTGCCCGGCATTGGTGAAGCACGCGCGGACGGCGCCGCGCGCGGTGCGCTCGACGTCGGCGTCCGGCATGACGATCATCGGGTTCTTGCCGCCCAGCTCCAGCGAGTAGGCGACCAGCCGCGGCGCGACCCTCTCGGCGATGGCCCGCCCGCCGCGCGTCGACCCGGTGAACGAGACGTAGTCGGCGTCATCGACCAGCGGGTCGCCGATCTCGGACGGCTCGCCGACGACGATCTGCCACAGGTCGCGCGGCAGCCCGAGAGAGATCAGCAGATCCAGGATCCACAGGCTGGACAGGCACGTCTGGGTGTCCGGCTTGTGGATCACCGCGTTGCCCGCCATCAGCGCCGGCGCGATGTCGCTGGCGCCGAGCGCGAACGGATAGTTCCACGGTGCGATCAGCGCGACGACGCCCTTCGGGTGCCGCAGCTCCTGGACGCGTGTCAGGCCCGGCATCATCCCCTGGCGGCGCCGCGGCTTCAGCAGCTTCGGGGCCCGCCGCGCGTAGTGGAGCGAGCACAGCGCCACGTCGAGGAACTCCTCCATCGCGTGGCGGCGCGCCTTGCCCGTCTCCAGCTGGATGATGTCGAGGATCTCCTCGCGCCGGTCGACCAGGGCGTCCGGCAGCCGCAGGAACGGCTTGACCCGCTCGCCCGCGGGCAGCGCCGCCCAGGCCCGCTGCGCCCTCCGGGCACGCTCGTAGGCGGCGCGGACATCGTCCGCGCCGGCGAGCGGGACGGTCGCGAGGGGCTCACCGGTGAACGGGCCGGGGATCGTCGCGGTCTCGGCGCCGTCCGAGGCGACATGGGAGACCAGCCGGTCGATCAGGGTCTGGGGGAGCTTCTGCTCTGCCGCGCCTTTGGCAGGGACGGTCGGGGATGCCATGCAGGCAGGGTATGACCACCCGCCCACCCTTGGCTACCCGCAAGTAACGCGCTACTTGCAGTGATATGCCCCACCTGGATCCGTAATCTCCGGCCCGCATTGACGACGCATCCCGAAGGGACCGTTCCAAGCCAGGCGGAGTTGCGCAACTCGCGGAATGACCATGTCCGGGCGGTGTATCCCGAAGAGCAGAGAGAGAATCTCGGCGCGCGACCGCCGCCCGGGCGTCCGCTGCCGCGCGCCCGGAGCCGGGGCCGCGCGCCGCCGCACACGGAGGGGAACACCACATGACGGACGCCCACGGCGGCGAGCGGACCGAGGGCGGCCCGGACGGGACGAGCGGCCTTCGTCCCCCGCGGCCGCCAGACGGCAGCCCCCGGCCGCGCCGGGACAGGCGCGAGCAGACCCGCACCGCCCTGCTCACCGCCGCCGCGCGCCTCTGGGCCGACCGCGGCATCCACGGCGCCTCACTCGACGACATCGCCGCGGCCGCCGGCCTCACCAAGGGCGCGGTCTACTCCAACTTCGCCGGCAAAACCGATCTGCTGCTCGCCCTGATGGAACGCATCACCGGCGACCTCACCCGGACCGACGTCTGCGAGGAACTCCACGCCGCCGCGCAGGACGCCGATCCGGCCGGCCGCTCGTCCGCACGCCACGACGCCGACGACGGCCCCCGCCGGCTCACCCTCCTCCTCGTCGAGTTCTGGCTCTACGGCATGCGCGACTACGCCGCGGGCTGGCGCATCGCCGACTGGTACGCCGAGCGCCGCGCCCAGCTCGCCGGCGAACTCGAACCCGCCGACGACGACCCGGCACCCGGCGACCCGGCACCCGACGGGCTGGCACCCGGCGACCGGGCCACCCTCACCATGGCCCTCGACTTCGGCGTCGCCTTCCAGCACCTCCTGGACCCCGCCCGAGTCCCCGCCGACCTCTACAGAACCGGCAAGACCCTGATGCGACGCCGCGAACCCTGACCCCGCCCCGAGGCGGGGCCGGCGGCGTTACGGAGTGGCGGTGGGGACGATGTCCGGGGCGCCCCGGCGGTGGGCGTCGGCCTCCTGGTCGTCTTCCTGGGTCTGGGAGGCGCGTTCGGCCTCGACGCGCTTGCGGTAGTACTCGATCTCGCGGTCGCGCTGCTTCTTGGACCAGCCGAGGACGGGGGCGAGAAGGTCGGCGGCCTCCTGGGCGACCCCGACGCCGCGGTCCCACGTCTCGATGGAGATGCGGGTGCGGCGGGCGAGGACGTCGTTGAGGTGACGGGCACCCTCGTGGGTGGCGGCGTAGACGACCTCGGCGCGGAGGTAGTCGTCGGCGCCGCCCAGCGGCTTGGCGAGGTCGGGCTTGTCGGAGACCAGTTCGAGCAGGTCGTCCAGGAGCGTCCCGTAGCGGCGGAGGAGGTGCTCGATGCGGGCGACGTGCAGGCCGGAGCGGGCGGCGAGGCGGTGGCGGGCGTTCCACATCGCCTGGAAGCCGTCGCCGCCGACGAGCGGGATGCGGTCGGTGCACGATTCCGCGACCTTGCCGTCGAGGCCGTGGGCGACGGCGTCGATGGCGTCCTTGGCCATCACGCGGTACGTGGTGTACTTGCCGCCCGCCACCAGGACCAGGCCCGGAACGGGGTGCGCGACGACGTGCTCACGGGAGAGCTTGGAGGTCTCCTCGGTCTCGCCGGTGAGCAGCGGGCGCAGGCCCGCGTAGACGCCCTCCACGTCGTCGTGGGTGAGCGGGGTGTTGAGGACGGCGTTGACGTGATCCAGGATGTAGTCGATGTCGGCCTTGGACGCCGCCGGGTGGGCCCTGTCGAGATCCCAGGCGGTGTCGGTCGTCCCGATGATCCAATGGCGTCCCCACGGGATGACGAACAGCACCGACTTCTCGGTGCGCAGGATGATCCCGGTCGAGGAGTGGATGCGGTCCTTCGGCACGACGAGGTGGATGCCCTTGGACGCCTTCACGTGGATCTGCCCGCGTCCGCCGACGAGTTCCTGGATGTCGTCCGTCCACACGCCGGTGGCGTTGACGACCTGCTTCGCGCGGACCTCGCTGGTCGTGTTGCCCTCCAGGTCGCGGATGCGCAGCCCGGTGACCCGCTCGCCCTCGCGCAGGAAGCCGAGGCACTGGGTGCGGGACGCGATCTGGGCTCCGTACTCCGCGGCCGTCCGCAGCACCGTCATGACGTACCGGGCGTCGTCGACCTGCGCGTCCCAGTACTGGATCGCGCCGGTGAAGGAGTCCTTGCGGAGGGACGGCGCGAGCCGCAGCGCGCCGCGCCGGGTCAGGTGCCGGTGGTGCGGGACGCCCCGGGTGCTCCCCATCTGGAGCGAGAGCAGGTCGTAGAGCGCCACGCCGGCGCCGAAGTACGCGCGCTCCCACACGTGGTGCGTCGTCGGCAGCAGGAACGGGACGGGCCGCACCAGGTGCGGCGCGATCTGCTGCAGCAGCAGGCTCCGTTCGGTCAGCGCCTCCCGGACCAGGTCGAAGTTGTACTGCTCCAGGTACCGCAGCCCGCCGTGGATCAGCTTGGACGAGCGGGACGACGTCCCCGACGCGAAGTCGCGCGCCTCGACCACCGCGACCGACAGTCCCCGGGTGGCCGCGTCGAGCGCCGCCCCGGCGCCCACGATGCCGCCGCCGACGACGACCACGTCGAACTCCTCGCGGGCCATGCGGTCGAGCGCCACCGCTCGCTCCGCCGGACCCAGCCGGGAGCTTCCAAGGCCGGTCACCGGTGATCCCGTCATCGCGCATCCCCCCACAGCGGTTCGGTTTCCGAACGGTTCCTACCCAAGAGTAGGGACGGGTCCACCCTGGAAACGACCGATTCGTAGTGGGTTCGCTCTCAGTCGGTGGACCGGCGGGGGGCCACCACGACCTGTACCCGCTGGAACTCCTTCAACTCCGTGTAGCCGGAGGTCGCCATCGCGCGGCGCAGCGCCCCGATGAGGTTCATGGAGCCGTCCGCGACATGGGACGGCCCGTGCAGGATCTGCTCCATCGTCCCGATCGTCCCGAGCTCCAGGCGGGTGCCGCGCGGAACATCGCCGTGGTGCGCCTCGCTGCCCCAGTGGTAGCCGCGCCCGGGCGCCTCGGTGGAACGGGCGAACGGGGAGCCGACCATCACGGCGTCGGACCCGCAGGCGAACGCCTTGGCGATGTCGCCGCTGTTCACCATGCCGCCGTCGGCGATCACATGCACGTAGCGGCCGCCGGACTCGTCCATGTAGTCGCGGCGGGCGGCGGCGACGTCCGCGACCGCGGTGGCCATCGGCACCGCCACGCCGAGGACGGTCCGGGTCGTGTGCCCGGAGCCGCCGCCGAACCCGACCAGCACGCCGGCCGCCCCGGTGCGCATCAGGTGCAGCGCGGCCGTGTAGGTGGAGCAGCCGCCGACGATGACGGGGACGTCGAGGTCGTAGATGAACTGCTTGAGGTTCAGCGGCTCGGCCCGTCCCGACACGTGCTCGGCCGAAACGGTCGTCCCGCGGATCACGAACAGGTCGACGCCCGCGTCGATGACGGCCTTGTGGAACTGGGCGGTGCGCTGCGGCGACAGCGCCGCCGCGACCGTCACCCCCGCCTCGCGGACCTCCTCGATCCGGCGGCCGATCAGCTCCTCCCTGATCGGCTCGGAGTAGATCTCCTGGAGCCGCTGGGTGGCGCGGACGTCGTCCAGCGAGGCGATCTCGGCGAGCAGCGGCTCGGGGTTCTCGTACCGCGTCCACAGCCCTTCGAGGTCGAGGACGGCGAGGCCGCCGAGCCGTCCGACGGCGATCGCGGTGGCGGGGCTGACGACGCTGTCCATCGGGGCGACGACCAGCGGCATCTCGAAACGGTAGGCGTCGATCTGCCAGGCGACGCTGACCTCCTCGGGATCGCGCGTCCGGCGGGACGGCACGATGCCGATGTCGTCGAAGGCGTACGCCCGGCGGCCGCTCTTGCCACGGCCGATCTCCACCTCAGCAGCCACTGCGCCCTTCTTCCACGTGATCGGTGTTCCCGCAGGCGGCGGTAACAAGCCCCGAAGAGCTTACGTCAGCCCCCACGGGGACGTGACCCGCGGCGGCACGACCGGCGCGACGGGAGAGGGCGGCGGTCAGCGGCCCTGGTAGTTGGGGGCCTCGACCGTCATCTGGATGTCGTGCGGGTGGCTTTCGCGGAGGCCGGCGGCGCTGATGCGCATGAGCTGGCCGCGTTCCTGCAGCTCGGGAATGGTGCGGGTGCCCGCGTACCACATGGACTGGTGCAGACCGCCGACGAGCTGGTGCGCGACGTTGGCGAGCGGACCGCGGTAGGGGACCTGGCCCTCGACGCCCTCGGGGATCAGCTTCTCCTCGGCGGTGACGTCGGCCTGCGCGTAGCGGTCCTTGGAGAAGGAGGCACCGCGCTCGCGGTTGCGCATCGCGCCGAGCGAGCCCATGCCGCGGTACGACTTGTACTGCTTGCCGTGGACGAAGATCAGCTCGCCCGGGGACTCCTCGATGCCGGCGAGGAGGCTGCCGAGCATCACCGTGTCGGCACCCGCGACCAGGGCCTTGGCGATGTCGCCGGAGTACTGCAGGCCGCCGTCCCCGATCACCGGGACCCCGGCCTCCTTCGCCGCGCGCGCCGACTCGAAGATCGCGGTGATCTGCGGGACGCCGACGCCGGCGACGATGCGGGTGGTGCAGATCGAGCCCGGTCCGACGCCGACCTTGATCGCGTCGGCGCCGGCGTCCACCAGGACCTTCGCGCCCGCGTAGGTGGCGACGTTGCCGCCGACGACCTGGACGGACGAGTTCCCCTTGACCGCGGCGATCGTGTCGGCCACGCCCTTGGAGTGCCCGTGCGCCGTGTCCACGATGATCACGTCGGTGCCGGCCTCGATGAGGGCCCGGGCGCGGCGGATGGCGTCGTCGCCGACGCCGACGGCCGCGGCGACGAGCAGCCGGCCGTCCGCGTCCTTGGTGGAGTCGGGGTACTGCTCGCTCTTGGTGAAGTCCTTGGTGGTGATCAGGCCGTTGAGCCGGCCGTCGGCGTCCACGATCGGGAGCTTCTCCACCTTGTTGCCCGCCAGCAGCCGGAACGCGTCGTCCCGCGACACGCCCACCGGCGCGGTGATCAGGGGCATCGGCGTCATGACCTCGCGCACCGGACGGGTCAGGTCCGACTCGAAGCGCATGTCGCGGTTCGTCACGATGCCGACCAGCACGCCCCGCACGTCGGTGACCGGCACGCCCGAGATGCGGTAGCGGGCGCAGAGCTCCTCGACGTCGGCGAGGGTCGCGTCCGGGAGGCAGGTGACCGGGTTGGTGATCATCCCGGACTCGGACCGCTTGACCCGATCGGCCTCCTCGGCCTGCTCCTCGATCGACATGTTGCGGTGCAGGACGCCGATGCCGCCCTGCCGCGCCATCGCGATCGCCGTCCGGGACTCGGTGACGGTGTCCATCGCCGCCGAGACGAGCGGGATCCGCAGCGAGATGTCGCGGGTGAGCCGGGTCGTGGTGTCGGCCTCGCCGGGCTGCAGGTCGGAGTAGCCCGGCAGCAGGAGCACGTCGTCGAAGGTCAGGCCCTGCGGAAGGAACTTGTCGGGCTCGGCGGCGGGGATCATGACAACCTTCCCGTGGTGGTGGCGGGCATCGGGCCAGGTCACGTGGACCCTGTTCCCATGGTAGGGGCTGGGCCCACGGCCGGACGGGCTCTTGCGCACGGCGGGGACGTGGTCTTGATGACACCTCGCAACAAGCAGAACGGTCCTGTACATTCCCGGCTTCCGCGCACGCCGCGTGAATGTTCGCGCACGGATTCGCGCAAGGAGGAGACCGGGGGTGCACCTGCCGGGGCGTCCCGCAGTAGCGTGGGGGTGTGCACGACGACGCACCGCTCGACCCCTTCGCCGGGGATCCGGAGGATCCGGCGGCGGCGCTCGGCGACCCGGACGACACCGCTCCGCTCAGCGTGACGGAGCGGGAGGACGTGCTGGCCGACCTCGCCGACCTGGAGGTCTTCCGTGCACTGCTGGAGCCGCTCGGAGTGCGCGGCCTCACCGTCGACTGCGGCGACTGCGGCAAGCTCCACTACATCGACTGGGACCTGCTGCACGGCAACCTGCGCCACCTGCTGGACCAGGGCCTCCCCCGCGTGCACGAGCCCGCCCTCTCCCCCGACCCCGTCGACTACGTGAGCTGGGAGTACGCCCGCGGCTACGTCGACGGCGTGATCGACAGCGAAGAGGGCCGCGACGAGAACTAGCCGCCGGGGGGCTGGTCGCCGAGGGCGCGTTTCCGCGCTTCCCGGCGCAGGTCGTCCAGGCGACTGCGGGCGTCGTCCTCGCGGGCGGTGTCGGGTCTTGTGGAAGGGGCGGAGTTCACCGCCGGAGCGGGGTCCCTTTCGGGACGGCGCGGGATCGCGCGTTCCAGACGACGCTTGATGCGCCCGGGGTCAGGGGAGCCGGACTGCTTGCGCGCCGTGGGGCCCCCGGGTTCCGGCGCCGGGCGGACGGGAGACCGCTTACGGCCGCGAAGGTCCGCGTCCGTGTCCGCGGTGGCCCGGTCCGCGTCGTCCGACACGCCGGACGTGCTCGGCGCCGGGGAGGCGGCGGTGCGGTCGGCGACGCCGCCGCCCGCCGCCGCGACGCCGCTGCTGGCGAGGACGGCACCGGCCACTCCCAGGGCGACGATGGTGCGCGGCCCGCGGCGGCGAGGGCCGGACGGCGGGGGCGGGGCGGTCTCGGGACCGGGGTCCTGGTCGTCCACGTCGGTGATCAGTGCGCCCAGCAGCCGTACGGCCGGGTCGCGGTCGTCGGCGCGCCCAGGGTCGGGGAGGCGGGGGCGGCCGGTCTCAGGACGGGCCGCGGAACCGGCGGCGCGCCGCGCCAGCGACTCGATGAGCTCGTCCGTGCGGCGCACCGCGCCGAGATCGGCCGGAAGGCCCGTGGCCGGCGCCGGGGAGTCGCCGGGAGGGGAGTCGCCGGGATGCGAAGGCTCGGCCGGATTCGGGGCGCCCTGCAGGCCGGTGAGGGGGCCTCGCTCCGTCAAGCGATCGACTCCTCTCTGGCCATCGCGCGGAGCCGGGCGAGCGCCCGGTGCTGCGCGACGCGTACCGCCCCCGCGGACATGCCCAGCACGTTACCGGTCTCCTCCGCCGACAGGCCCGCGACGACGCGCAGCAGCACCAGTTCGCGCTGGTGCTCGGGCAGCCGGGTGAGCAGGTCGCGGGCGCGCTGCGCCTCGATGTAGCGCACCACCGTCTCCTCGGGCCCCGGACGGTCGTCCGGGCCGTCCGGCAGGTCCTCGGTGGGCACCGCCGCGCGGACCGCGCTGCGCAGCGCGTCCGCGATCTTGTGCGCGGCGATGCCGAAGACGAACGACGCGAACGGACGGCCCATGTCCCGGTAGCGGGGCAGGGCCGACAGGACGGCGATGCAGACCTCCTGGGCCACGTCGTCGGCGATGTGGTACTGCCCCGAGACCCGTCCGAGCCGGGCCCGGCAGTACCGGACGATCATGGGGCGGACCTCGGCGATGAGCCCCTCGATGGCGCCCGGATCGCCCTGCACGGCGCGGTTCGTCAGCTCCTTGAGGTCGCCGTCGCCCGCGTCCGCCGCGCGCAGCGCGCGGGCCGGTGGAGGCGCCGGTCCTCCCGAGGGTTCGGCAGCGCGCGCGGTCATGGTCCCGGCGTAGCATCCCTCGGTCACGTCAAGCATGATGCCCAGCACCCCCGGGCGTGTCTCCACTGTCCTCTACAACGGAATGGTCACAGTGCGGGAATGACCCTGCGAATACTACGCAGCGTGATCGCAATGATGCCAGATGTCGTGAAATCTGCCCGGCGGGCACGAGTCTTCACGGGAGCCGGGATCTCCGAAACGGGCGAGACCCCCGCCCGGATGGACGGGGGTCTCGCCGACGCGCTCCGGACGGAGGACCGTCCGGGAGGCCGATCTCAGTGGCCGTGCCCGTGGCCGTGCCCGTGACCGCCGCCGGCGGCCTCCTCGGGCTCCTCCGGCTTGTCGACCACGAGCGCCTCGGTGGTGAGCAGCATGCCCGCGATGGAGGCGGCGTTGGTGACCGCCGAACGCGTGACCTTCACCGGGTCGATGACGCCCTGGGCGATCAGGTCGCCGTACTCGTTCGTCGCGGCGTTGAAGCCGTGGCCGGACTGCAGGGCCTGCACCTTGGAGACGACGACGTAGCCCTCCTGGCCGGCGTTCTCGGAGATCCAGCGGAGCGGCTCCGGCAGCGCGCGGCGGACCGCCTCGGCGCCGGTGGCCTCGTCGCCGGACAGGCCGAGGGTGTCGAAGCCCTCCTTGGCGACGTGCACCAGCGCGCTGCCGCCGCCGGACACGATGCCCTCCTCGATCGCCGCGCGGGTCGCCGAGATGGCGTCCTCCAGGCGGTGCTTCTTCTCCTTCAGCTCCACCTCGGTGGCGGCGCCGACGCGCAGCACGCAGACACCGCCGGCCAGCTTGGCCAGGCGCTCCTGCAGCTTCTCCCGGTCCCAGTCGGAGTCGCTGTTCTCGATCTCGACCTTGATCTGGTTGACCCGGGCGTTGATCTCGTCCGCGGAGCCCTCACCGTCGACGATGGTGGTGGCGTCCTTGGTGACCGTGATCCGGCGGGCGCGGCCGAGGTCCTCCAGCCCGATGGAGTCGAGCTTGAGGCCGATGGCGTCGCTGACGACCTGGCCGCCGGTGAGGGTGGCCATGTCGCCGAGCATCGCCTTGCGGCGGTCGCCGAAGCCGGGCGCCTTGACCGCGACCGACAGGAAGGTGCCGCGGATCTTGTTGGCGACGAGCAGCGCCAGGGCCTCGCCCTCGACGTCCTCGGCCACCACGAGCAGCGGCTTCTTGGTCTGCGCGACCTTCTCGGCCAGCGGCAGGAACTCCTGCACGTTGGAGATCTTGCCGTCCACGATGAGCACGTAGGCGTCCTCCAGGACGGCCTCCATGCGCTCGTGGTCGGTGACCATGTGCGGCGACAGGTAGCCCTTGTCGAACTGGAGGCCCTCGGTGAACTCCAGCTCCAGGCCCATGGTGTGGGCCTCCTCGACGGTGATGACGCCGTCCTTGCCGACCTTCTCGAACGCCTCGGCGATCAGCTCGCCGATCTGCGGGTCCTGCGCGGAGATGGTCGCGACGTGCGCGATCTCGCCCTTCTCCTCGACCTCGCGGGCCGACTTCAGCAGCTGGTCGGAGACGTACTGGGCGGCCGCGTCGATGCCGCGCTTGAGGGCGAGCGGCGACGCGCCGGCCGCCACGTTGCGGGTGCCCTCGCGGACCAGCGCCTGCGCGAGGACGGTCGCCGTGGTGGTGCCGTCGCCCGCGATGTCGTTGGTCTTGGTCGCCACTTCCTTGGCGAGCTGGGCCCCGAGGTTCTCGTAGGGGTCCTCCAGCTCCACCTCGCGGGCGATGGTGACGCCGTCGTTGGTGATCGTCGGCGCGCCGAACTTCTTGTCGATGACGACGTTGCGGCCGCGCGGGCCGATCGTCACCTTGACGGCGTCCGCGAGAGCGTTGACGCCGCGCTCAAGAGCCCGGCGAGCGTCCTCCTCGAACTCCAGGATCTTCGCCATGCGGATACTCCTCTTTCACGCGATCCGCCCCGGCTGGCCCGCCGAAGGCGGCGCCGACCGGGGCGGGTGCATCACGATCTCGGTGATTTACTTCTCGATGACCGCGAGCACGTCGCGGGCCGAGAGAACGAGGTACTCCTCGTTGTTGTACTTGACCTCGGTGCCGCCGTACTTGCTGTAGAGCACGACCTCGCCGACCTTGACGTCGACGGGGACGCGCTCGCCCTTGTCGTCGACGCGACCCGGGCCAACGGCAAGGACGGTGCCCTCCTGGGGCTTCTCCTTGGCGGTGTCCGGGATCACCAGGCCCGACGCGGTGGTGGTCTCGGCCTCAAGCGGCTGGACGACGATGCGGTCCTCAAGCGGCTTGAGAACAACCTTGGTGGCGGTCGTCACGATCTGACCTCCCCTTCGATTGGTCCTCGGCTCGGCCACGGAGTGACCGGCCAGCACATGTGACAGAAGAGGCGACCCTGGACCGGCCTGCCGTCGCGGGTGCCAGACCGACCTTCGTCGCTGTGTTGGCACTCTCGCTAGGAGAGTGCCAGTCATGGAGACTATTCCGTGCCCGTTGACCCGTCAACACGAACACGGACGCACCACCAGTGAACCTCAGCCCACCCAAGGCTGCACTCCGCGTCCCTCTGGACGGGGAGGATGTCGGCCTATGGACATCGCGTCGCTACAGAGTCTTCTCACTACCTCCGGCCAGGCGGTTCTCGACGAGGCCTCCGGCGCGGACGTGAGCGAGGACAATCTGCTGGCGACGTCGTCCCGGCTACGCAAGAGGCATGATCCCGCGCTGGTTTCGGCGGCGCTCACGCAGGTGCGGTTGCGGCAGCGGGCGCGGGTCAAGTTCGGCGCGGACGCCGACCGTATGTACTTCACCCCAGCGGGGCTGGAGCAGGCGACCCGGGCGAGTGTGGCGGCCTACCGTGCGGGACGGTTCGCGGACCGCCTGCCTGGCGCGCGTGTGCTGGAACTGGGGTGCGGCATAGGGGCCGACCTCATCGCCCGAGCGCGCGCGGGGCTCTCCGGGGAGGGCGTGGACCTCGACCCACTGACGGTCGAGGTGGCGCGGGCCAACGTGACCGCTTTCGGATTGAACGCCGCCGTCCGGGTGGGTGATGCGACCGAGGCGGACCCGTCAGGCTTCGATGCGGTCTTCGCCGATCCCGGACGCCGTACAGCGCGAGGCCGGGTCTTCGACCCTCGTTCGTACGAGCCGCCGCTCGATGTCGTCCTCGACATGGCCCACCGGGTGCCCGCCGCATGCGTGAAGGTCGCACCTGGCATCCCTCATGAGGCCGTCCCGGCCCACGCGGAGGCCGAATGGGTGTCGGTCAACGGCGACGTGAAGGAAGCCGCTCTGTGGCTCGGCGACCTCGCCGGCGACGTGGATCGGCGGGCCACTCTGCTCTCGTCCGACGCCGATCCCCAGGTGTGGACGCTGACTCCGCGAGGGCTGGACGTCCCGGACGTGCGTGCATGGGGCCGCTACCTGTACGAGCCAGACGGAGCCGTGATCCGCGCCCATCTGGTCGGCGAGGTCGCAGGGCTGGTCGACGGCGGCTTGGCGGACCCGCACATCGCCTACATCACATCGGATGAGCTGCGCCCGACACCGTTCGCCGCCGCCTACGAGATAGAGGACGTGATGCCGTTCTCGGTCAAGCGGCTGCGCGCGGAGCTGCGCCGCCGCGAGGTCGGTGTGCTGACGGTCAAGAAACGCGGCTCCGCCGTCGACGTCGACCGGCTCCGCCGCGATCTCGGCTTCGGCGGACGCCGCCCGGGACGCGGCGCGAACGAGCTGACCCTGGTGGTGACGCGTGTCGGACGCGATCCGGTCGCGCTGCTCACCCGCCCGGTCCCGGCGGTCTGACCCGCCCGGGGGGAGCGGCCGGCCGGCAACCTGCCCAAAGATCTTCCACTCGGCGGGGCATCACAAAGGGGGGCCGGGCGACGCGCCACGGCGGTGCAAATCATCGGCGTTTTCCGGCATTGCGTTCACCAGCGATTGCGGGCGCCCGGCAAGGGCGCGACGCGGCACGGGAATCGGCGCGCCGCGATCAACATGACCGGAAACACCAAGGCGGGTTCAGCGGCCGGGACTCCGGCGCCCCTTAAAGCCTCCCGAAATTGCCCGGAACCCGCGGCGCGGCATCACCTCCCCGGCACACGCGTCGCCGGGCCGTACCCACCGGCCGGTGCGGGAACTGCCGATGTTGGACGAGATGTACGGACAGAACGCCGGGCACGGCCGCCCCCGATCCCGTGCGCCCACGGCACCCAACCCCATGATCGCGGCAATAGCCGCAAAGCGCGGAAATCACAATGCGTCCGGCGATTCCCTGCTATCCACGCCAGCCGGATAACAGGCGCATTCCGCAGAACTCACAATCTTCTCTGCTACCCGTTTTAGCGGCGCTCAACACGCACTACAGTGGCCACCTCAGAGATTCATTTGCCGTGCGTCATTTCGTCGCGCCGGCACACGAAGGAGCATCGGGTGGAAACGAATCACAACTTCCTGCAGACGGGGGGTCAACCGGTCTCGGATCGGATGCGGGAGTTGCTCGCCCGTGCGGCGCAGGACCACGTCTATGAACAGCGCTCACAGGGTCAGGTCCTGGACGAGATTCGCCAGCGGCTGGAAGGCATGGAGTGGCTGCTCCGCGAGGTCCGTGAGCGGGAGCTCACCGGGCTGACCGGGCAGATCGAGAGCGTCCGCGGGCAGGTCGACGAACTGTCCGGCAAGCCCCCGGAATGGGCCGAAGGACTGGCCGAGCACATCGAGGCGTTCGGCGAGCGGGTCAAGCCCGTCGCCGAACTGCCCGCGCTGTGGGCCGACGTCGGCGTCGTCGCCGAGAACGTCGACGAGGGACTGACCCGCATCCAGGCCGTCCTCGACTCCGCGCAGCAGATCACCGACGCCACGCACCAGGCGTCGCAGCGCATGGACGAGATGACCAAGCGGCTGGACAAGCTCCAGGGCAGCATGGAGGCCGCGTCCGTCCGCTTCAACCGGCTCGACAAGTCGCTGGCGGAGCTCGGTCACCGGTCGGAGCGGCTGGAGCATTCGATCAACGGGGTCACGGCACGGGTCGACCAGGCGCTCGGCGAGATGGCCGAGCGGATGGAGCAGGGTCTTGAGGCGGTCAACGGCCGGGTCGAGGGCGTCGGCGGCCGGCTCGACGGCCTGGACGGGCGGCTGGACGGCGTGGACGGCCGCCTCGAAGGGCTGTCCGGCAAGCTGGACGGCCTGGACGGCCGGTTCGAGGGCATCGACGGCCGCATCGACGGGGTCGGCGAGCGGATCAGCCGGCTGCCCGCCACGCTGGAGATCGCCGAGCTGCACCGGCTGCTGAACGAGCTCGCGCAGCGTCCGGCGGCCGAGTACGGCGACCGGTTCGACGCGCTGGAGAAGCACCTCGCCGAGGCGGTCGACCCGCTGATCGAGGAGCTGCGCGCCAGGCCGGACCGCGACGAGGTCAAGGCGACCATGTCGCAGATCGCCGAGACGGCCTACAGCGACGTCGCCAAGCGCATGGACGAGTTCTCCCGCCGGTTCGAGGACGTGCACGACGACGTCCGCAAGCGCATCGAGAACATCCACGAGGAGGTCACCAAGCGGGTCGACGTCGCACTGGAGGAATTCACCACGCAGGTCGACATCGTGTCGCGCCGCGTCGAGTCGGTGCACTCCGACGTCACCAAGCAGGTCGAGTCCGTGCACAACGAGGTGGCACGCCAGGTCAGCGGCGTCCACGACGACTTCGGCAAGCGGATCGGCGACATCCACGAGGACGTCACGCGGCAGGTCGGCACCATTCACGAGGACGTCGCCAAGCAGGTCGGCAACATGCAGGAGGACGTCGCCCGCCAGGTCGGCGGTGTCCACGCCGAATTCGCGCGACGCGTGGAGAACATGCAGGACGAGGCCGGACGGCGCGCCGACGCCGCGCAGGCCGAGTTCGCCAAGCGTTTCTCCCACGTCGAGGACGAGGTCGGCCGCAAGATGGACGGCGTCCATGACGATGTCTCCAAGCAGGTCAACGCGGTGCACGAGGACGTGCTGAAGCGGTTGTCCACTCTTGAGGAGACAATGCTCGCCCTGGCCGAGGCGCTACTGCGTCCCCGCCGCGAGGCGAAGGACTGACCCGACCGGGTGGGGCCTGGCGCGGGCCCCACCCGGCCGCATTTGAATACCCCACAGAATCTGAGGCGTTTGTCCGGCAATACACCGGGACGACCGAAGGTGCTTTTGCACGCCACCCCGATGACGTGCATTTTGTTACGTTCCGTCTTCGCAAAATCACTCCCAATACCCTTCGGAATCCGTTTTCATGGATCAGGTGACCCACACACCGGCTCCCTGCCTGCCGACCGGCGCCCCGCCCGGGCACACCACCCTGCGCTGGGTGGAGGAGTGCCTCGGCAAGGGCGCGGAGGTCCGCATGGTGCGGCCTCTCGCCGGCGGCGCCGCACACGCCAACCACGCCCTCCTCGTCGAAAGCCGCTCCGGCGAGGCGCACCGCCTCGTGCTGCGCCGCTGGACGTCCCACCACACCGTCCCCGCGCGCCGCTCCTACGGCGACACCGAGTTCTCCCCCGAGCGCGAGATCGCCGCGCTGGCGCTGCTCGCCGGCTGCGAGATCCCCACACCCTCCCTGGTCGCCGCCGACCCCGCGGGCGCCTACTGCGACGTCCCCGCCCTGCTCATCTCCCGGCTGAAGGGCCACCCGCCGCGCCCCTCGCCCGACGACCTGCCCGAATACCTCATCCAGCTGGCCGCCGCGCTGCTGTCGGTGCACGCGCTGAACGGCGCGTCCACGATGCCCCCGTACGTCCCGCACAACCGGCTCGACGTGCGGCTCCCGCCGAAGCACGCGCTCCGCCCCGGCCTCTGGGAACGCGCCTTCGAGGTCGCCGCCCGCCCCGCCCCCGAGGCGCCCGCCCGCTTCATCCACCGCGACTACCACGCCGACAACACGCTGTGGTCCTACGGCAAGCTCACCGGCGTCGTCGACTGGTCGGACGCCTCGTCCGGCCCCATCGCCGTCGACATCGCCCGCATGCGCCGCGGCCTGGCCCTCCGCTACGGCCGGCCCGTCGCCGACCGCTTCCTGTCCACCTTCGACCAGGTCTCCGGCGGCCACCTCCACGACCCCTACTGGGACGTCCGAAGCCTCCTCGACCTGCTCCCCGAAGAAGACGACCGCCCCATGGACGAAGCCCAGGTCCCCCTCTACGAGGACTACCTGAGCAACCTCCTAGCTGAGTGCTAGCCCAGGGGGGCGACCCCCTGGAACCCCCGTCACGAGCCGGTCGATCCTCATGCCACGGTGCTGGTCGCTGTGACCGTGCGGGTTTGAGTCGTGGCGCTGCGGTCGCCCGGCTCGGCGGGCCGTGCGACCTCCGGGCGCCAGAGCGCCCTCCGGCCGCCCGGCCCGTGTTTGTGGGGGGTTTGGCCCTCGCGGGTTAGAGGGTTATTGCCTCTATAGGGAGGCTGGAGTCTGCGGGCAACTCCAGGTCTGATGGGGCGATGCCTGACGCGACCAGTTCGGAGCCCAGGGCGGCGACCATGGCGCCGTTGTCGGTGCACAGCTTCGGGCGCGGGACGCGCAGCCGCACGCCCGCCGCCTCGCAGCGTTCCGCGGCCAGGGCGCGCAGCCGCGAGTTGGCCGCGACGCCGCCGCCGATCAGCAGGTCGTGGACGCCGTTGTCCTTGCAGACCTTCAGCGCCTTCTGGGTGAGGACGTCCACGACGGCCTCCTGGAACGACGCCGCCACGTCCGCGACCGGGACCGGCTCGCCCGCGCGCTCCTTCGCCTCCACCCAGCGGGCCACGGCCGTCTTCAGACCGGAGAACGAGAAGTCGTAGGTGCCGTCGTTGTACTTACCGCGCGGGAACGCGATCGCGGCCGGGTCGCCGTCGCGGGCCATGCGGTCGATGACCGGGCCGCCCGGGAAACCGAGGTCGAGGACCCGCGCGACCTTGTCGAACGCCTCGCCCGCCGCATCGTCCACGGTGCTGCCGAGGGACCGGACGTCGTCCGCCACGTCCGGCACCAGCAGCAGCGACGAGTGGCCGCCCGACACCAGCATCGCCACGCACGGCTTCGGCAGCGGGCCGTGTTCGAGCTGGTCGACGCACACGTGCGCGGCCAGGTGGTTGACGCCGTACAGCGGCTTGCCCAGCGACAGCGCGTACGCCTTCGCGGCGGCGACGCCGACCATCAGCGCGCCCGGCAGGCCGGGGCCGGCGGTCACCGCGAACGCGTCCACGTCGGTGAACCTCACGCCGGCGTCCGCCAGCGCGCGCTCCACGGTCGGCGCCATCGCCTCCAGATGCGCGCGGGACGCGACCTCCGGCACGACGCCGCCGAACCGGGCGTGCTGGTCCACGCTGGAGGCGATCGCGTCCGCCAGCAGCGTGTGCCCCCGCACGATCCCGACCCCGGTCTCGTCGCAGGACGTCTCGATGCCGAGCACCAGCGGCTCGTCCGGAATCACGTGAGTCTCCTCTTCTCCCCGTCCGCGCCCTCCGGCCTGGTGAAGCCCATGGGCGGACGGTCGCGGAGCTTGCGGCACATGACGATCGCGTCCACGTCCGAAGGCTGGTAGTAGCGCTTGCGGATGCCGACCCGGTCGAAGCCGAACCGCTCGTAGAGGCGGTGCGCGGCGTCGTTGTCGGCGCGTACCTCCAGGAACACCGCCTCACTGTTCCGGCGGACGGCCTCGTCCAGCAGGGCGGTCAGCAGCGCGGCGCCGATACCGCCCTTGCGCCGGTCCGCGCGCACCCCGATGGTCTGCACGTCGGCCTGCCCGCCCGCCGCGGCGAGCCCCGCGTAGCCGACGATCTCGCCGCCGGACGTCTCCGCGACGACGTAGTGCCGGGTGCGGGGCTGGTCGGCGAGTTCCCCGGCGAGCATCTCCTCGCTCCAGGCGTTGTCGGGGAACAGCAGCCGGTCCAGCCGGTGGATCACCGGCAGGTCGGCGTTCGTCATGGGCCGCAGGACCACGTCGCTCACGCCGGCGTCACCTTCTTGCGCGGGCCCGGCTCCTTCGCGTCCGGGCGGCGCAGGTAGAGGGGCTCCGGGGGCAGCAGGTCCGGCCCCTTCAGGCCCGCCAGCCGCGCGATGACGAGTTCGGCCAGCGCGCCGGCGGTGGGCAACAGCGGCTCGAACTCGGAACCGCCGAGGACGTCGTGGTAGAGGGCGGCGCCTTCACCGACGACGGGCAGGCCATGGGGCGCGCCTGCCAGGACGTCGGAGGCCGGTCCCACGGCGGGCTCGGTGGCGCGCGCGCGGGCCGAGTCGTACCGCGCCCAGTAGACCTCCTTGCGACGGGCGTCCGTGGCGACGGCGAACGGCTCGTCCCTACCGGTGGCCCACGCGATGATGTCCAGGGTGCAGACACCGTGCACCGGGACGCTGAGCGCCTCCCCCATCGCGCGTGCCGTGACCAGGCCGACGCGGAGACCCGTGTAGGGACCCGGTCCGACGCCGACCGCGATCGCGCTGAGGTCGTCGGGGGCGGCTCCGGCCTCCGCCATCACCCCCGCGATGGACGGGGTGAGCAGCTCCGTGTGCCGTCGCCTGTCGACCGCCTCGGCCAAGCCGCGGGGCACGGCGCTCTCCCCCGGAGTCCACTCGTACAGCGCCACGGTGATCGCGGCGGTCGCGGTGTCGAAAGCCAAGACCAGCACGGGTTGTAAGCCTACCGGTCATGGGCCCGGGATGGCTCAGCCCTGGTTCAGCGCAGCCACCACGGCCTTGGCGACCTCGGTGGCGCCGCCCGTGGCGTCCTTGGACTTCAGCGGGTCGCCCTTGTCGGAGCCCGAGTAGTGGACGGTGACGAGGACGTTGCCGAGCCGGACGTTGCCGACGGCCTCACCGGAGCCCTGCTTGTCGTCGACGCTGTAGACGATGTAGCCCTCGTCCCCGACGCCGGTGAGGCGGATCTTGTCCTTGAGCTCCTGGCCGGCCAGCAGCGCCTTGCCGGACTCGTCCGCGGCCTGCTCCGACGCGAGCGTCTTGCGGGCGGCGGCCGTGGGCGACTGGTCGGCGCCGCCCGCGATCGCGCGGAGCTCAAGGGTGAGCTGCCGCTTGCGGTCGCCCGCGTAGGCACCCCAGACGCACTGGTTCTGCTGGTCGTCGCCCTGGTAGTTGTCGGCCTCGTTGCGCTCGGAGTCCGGCGCCAGGCTGCCGATCAGGTCCGCGCCGACGATCGTGCACGAGTCGGGGACGGCGGTGCGCTCGCCCTTGGACGTCGGCGAGTCCTCGGTGGCACCGCTGCCGACGACCTGGCCGGTGCCCTTGTCCCCGCTCGCGCCGACGCCGCTCAGGATGACGAACGCGGCGAGCACGCAGACGCCGATGCCCGCGACCGCGCCGCCCAGGAGGACGGCCCAGCGCCGGCCGGCGCGGCGTTCCTGCACGATCCGGTGGCTGCCGGTGCGGTAACCGCCGCTGCCGCTCCGGTATCCGCCGCTCTCGGTACGGTAGCCGCCACTCTCCGTACGGTAGCCGCCACTGCCGGTCTCGTAAGGGCCGGTCTCCCTCTGGTAGGGGCCACTACCCGATCGGCCGGACGAGTACCGCTCGTGCTCGTCGCCGGCCGGCCCGTATCCACCGCCGTCCGGCCGGTAACCGCCGCTTGATCCCTGGCCACCGCCCGAACCGCCGTAACCGTCGCGGTGACTACCGCTGCGATGGCTACCACTCACCGGTTCCCACTCCCGAGGAAATCGATATGTCGCGAAGGTGTGGTTCGTTCCGGCAAAGAGTACGACATGAAGCCGTAAAGAAGAAGGTTTACCGAAGCCCTGTCATCCGGGGCCGAGTTCCAGGTCGGACCAGCGACGACCGACCCCGACGATCCTTACTTCGCGTTCCTCGCCCGGGCCGTCCCCGCGCGAAATGATCATTTCCAGCCGGTCCTCGGCAAGGCCCTCCGCGAGCCCTTCTCCCCATTCCACGATCGTTACCGATTCCGCGACGGACGCGTCGAGATCAAGGTCGTCCAGCTCCGCGAATCCGCCCAGCCGATATGCGTCGACATGCACCAGGGAGGGCCCGCCCGCAAGGGACGGATGCACCCGCGCGATGACGAACGTCGGCGAGGTGATCGGGCCTCGCACCTTCAGGCCCTCGCCGATGCCCTGCGTGAGCGTCGTCTTGCCCGCGCCGAGATGCCCCGTCAGCACGAGCAGGTCGCCCGCGCCGAGCAGGCCGGCCAGGCGCACGCCCAGCTCTCGCATGTCCTCCGCGGTCGGGACGGTGACGGCGTTCACGCGGTGCGCTCCTCTTCGTACTCCGGACGGACCCGGTCGATCAGCCTGCGCAGGCCGCCGGTCACCACGCCCGGGTACTCCAGCGGCAGCACATGCCCGGCCTCCTCCACCTCTACCAGCTCAGCGTCCGGCAGCGCCTCCGCGATGCGCCGGGCGTGCGCGGCCGGGGTCAGCCGGTCCCGCCCGCCGGCCAGCACCAGCGTCGGCACCTCGCCGAGGACGTCCAGGCAGCCGGTCTTGTCGTGGCCGATCAGCGCCGGATAGAACTCCGCGATCACGTCGATCGGCGTCGCCCTGATCATCTGCTCCAGGAAGTCCACCACGGACGGGCTCACGTACTTGTCGGCGAACGCCATCTTCCGCGTGACGACGAACGCCAGGTCGGCGCCCAGCCCGCGGGCCTTCTCGACCAGCTCGGCCCGGCGGCCGAGGCCGCGCAGCGTCCGGGGGGCGAGCGGCCGGACGGCCTTCGCCAGCACCAGCGGAAGCCCCAGCGTCATCTCCGCCATGTCGCCGCAGGACGTGTTCACCAGCGCGACGCCGATGACCCGCGCGCCGAACAGCTCGCGATGCCGGTCCGCCAGCGCCATGATCGACATCCCGCCCATGGAGTGCCCCACGAGGACGACCGGGCTCTCCGGGCGGACGGTCGCCTCCAGCACCGCGCGCAGGTCGTCGCCGGTCTGCTCGATCGTCGCGTGCGCGGGCTCGCTGCGTCCCGAGCGGCCGTGGCTGCGCTGGTCCCAGAACACCATCCGCAGCGAACCCTGCAGGTCACGGCGCTGGTAGTGCCACGCGTCCTGGTTGAGGGTGTAGCCGTGGCAGAAGACCACGGTGAGGTCGGCGTCCTCGGGGCCGTCCACCTCGACGTGGAGCGGGACGCCGTCGTCCGCCAGGACGGTCGTCTCCCGGCCGCGCAACTCGCCGAACGGCTCTCCGGCGTCCGGGTCGGGCCGCAGCCGCACCCGGCCGACGGCGAAGTGCCGCAGCCCGACGGCCGCGCCGACGCCCGCCGCGCCCACGCCCGCGACGGCGCCGGCGATGCCGATCCTGCGCTTGCTCTTGCTGTCCATGCACGCGCCCCCTACAGCGCCCCTCCCGGGTACGCCCTCGGTACCCGGGACCCGATGCGGGTGACGATCTCATAGGAGATCGTTCCCAGTGCGTCCGCCCACTCCTGCGCGGTCGGCTCGCCCCGGTCGCCCGGGCCGAAGAGAATGATCTCGTCTCCCGCCGAGAGCGGGTCGTCGCCGAGGTCGATGACGAACTGGTCCATGCAGACCCGCCCGGCGATCGTCCTGCGACGTCCGGCCGCGAGGACCTCCAGGACGTTGGACCCGTGCCTGGGGATCCCGTCGCCGTATCCCGCGGGCACCACGGCCAGGGTCGTCTCCCGCTCGGTGTGGTAGGTGTGACCGTACGACACTCCGCTGCCCGCCGGAACCCGCTTGACCAGCGCCGCGTCCGCCACGAGAGTCATCGCGGGACGCAGCCCGAACGTCCCGAGCGACGGCACCGGCGTCAGCCCGTAGGTGGCGATCCCGGGCCGGACGAGATCGAACCGCGCCTCGGGCAGCGTCAGGGCGGCCGCCGAGTTCGCCAGGTGCCGCACCTCGAACCGCGCCCCCGCCTTCTCCGCGTGCGCCATCATCTCGGTGAACGCGCCGACCTGCGCCGCGATCGACGGATGCCCCGGCTCGTCCGCGCAGGCGAAGTGCGACATGACCCCGGCCACCCGCACGTGCCCCGCCGCCTCTGCCTTCAGCGCCGCGGCGACGAGCGCGTCCCAGTCGTCGCCCCGCGCACCGCCGCGCGACATGCCCGTGTCGGCCTTGAGATGAACCCGCGCCGGACGTCCCGCCTGCTCCGCCGCCCGGACCACCTCGTCCAGCAGCCAGACCGCCCCCACGGTCAGGTCGACGTCCCGCGCGACGGCCTCGTGGTACGGCTCGCCGGGAACGCCCACGCAGACCAGTGTCCGGACGGTGAGGCCCGCGTCCCGCAGCCGCAGCGCCTCCGCGAGCTTCGCGACGCCCAGCCAGGACGCGCCGCCGTCGAGCGCGGCCCGTGCCGCCTCCACCAGCCCGTGCCCGTACGCCTCGGCCTTCACCATGGCCATCACCTCGGCACCCCGCGCGTGCTCGCGCAGCACTCCGATGTTGTGGCCGATGGCGCCGAGCTCGACCCGTGCCTCCGCAGGAACCCTCATGACCAACAAGTGTGCCGCCCCCACGGCCATGCCCGGAGCACCCTCGCCCAGCTCACGGCCAGGATGCCCCACCCAATGAGCGCTCCCTGAGCGCTCCTCGCCCGATAAGACGCAATCGCCCGCCCCCAGGTTCAGTGTTGCCCCAGGGAGGCGACCCCCTGGAACCCCCGTCACGAGCCGGTCGATCCTCACGCCACGGCTGAGGTCACCGTGACCGTGCGGGTCTGTGACGTGGCGCTGCGGTTCACCCCGCTGGGGGTGTGGGCTGAGAAAGGGTTCTGAAGGCGGCGGGGAGGGCTTGGATCACGTCGGTGGCGCTGATGGGGGACTCTGGGCCGGGGGTGGGGGCGGAGGCGAGGCGGGCGGCGAGGCCGTGCAGGTAGGCGCCGGCGGCGGCCGCGTCCATGGCGGGCATGCCTCCGGCGAGGAAGGCGCCGATCAGGCCGGACAGGACGTCGCCTGTGCCTGCGGTGGCCAGTCGGGGGGTGCCGGTCGGGTTGACGCGGACGGGGCGGTCCTCTTCGGCGACGAGTGTCGTGGAGCCCTTGAGGAGGACGGTCGCGGAGAGTTCGGCGGCGGCTCGGCGGACGTGGTCGAGGCGCGCGGCCTCGATGTCCTCGCGGGTGGCGGCGATGAGGCGGGACAGTTCGCCCGCGTGCGGGGTGAGGACGGTCGGCGCGGCGCGGCGCAGCAGGTCGCGGCGGCGGGACAGGACCGTGAGACCGTCGGCGTCCACCAGGACCGGCAGGTCGGTGGTGAGGACGGCCTCCAGTAGCGATTCGGCGGCGTCGCCGGTGCCGAGGCCGGGGCCGGCGACCCAGGACTGGACGCGTCCGACGCGCTCCAGGACCTTGCCGTCGTGGCGGCCGGGCTCGATGACCGTGGTGACGACCTCGGGCCAGCGCTGCCGGACCAGCTCGACCGGACGGGCGACCGAGGCGAACCGGACCATTCCGGCGCCGCCGTGTACGGCGCCGCCGGTGCTGAGGACGGCCGCGCCGGTGAACTCGTCTCCGCCGGCGAGGATGCCGACGACGCCGCGGCGGTACTTGTCGGACTCGGGGCCGGGGTCGGGCGGCTGGACGTCCGCCGGGCGGGCCGCGACGATGTCCGGGTCGGGCAGGTGGGGCCCGAGCCCGATGTCGACCAGTTCGACCACGCCGCAGCAGGAGGCGCCCGGGTCGATGAGGAGGCCGGGCTTGTGCGTGCCGAACGTGACGGTGACGTCGGCGTGCACGGCGGCACCCTCGACGCGTCCGGTGCTCGCGTCCACGCCGCTCGGGACGTCGCAGGCCACGACCAGTCCGGGGGACTCGGAGGCGAGCGCGGCGTACCGGGCGTGGGGTTCGCGGAGGCCGCCCGTCCCGCCGATGCCGGTCAGCCCGTCGATGATCAGGTCGGCGCCGGCGATCGCGGCCTCCTCGCCGCCGCCGAGGAGCCGGCCGCCGGCGGCGCGCAGGTCCGCCAGCCCGGCCGAGTGGATCTTGGAACCGGCCTGGACGACCTGGACGCGGGCGCCGCGCCGGGCGAGCCGGGCCCCGGCGTAGAGCGCGTCGCCGCCGTTGTCCCCGCCGCCGACGAGCAGGACGACGCGGGACCCGTACACGGCGGGCAGGACGCGTGCGCAGACCGACGCCAGCCCGGCGGCGGCGCGCTGCATCAGGGCGCCGTCCGGGAGCCGGTCCATGAGGGCCCGCTCCGCGGCCCGGACCTTGCCGACCTCGTGCGCGTACCTCATCCGCGGCTCCCCGTGTCGATCACACACTTAGGGTGCCACGAGGAAGCGCTCCGCAACCTCGCGTCCCGGCCACCCCGTGCCATTCGTACCTTGCGCTGCAACTTTCGGTGTCATGTGCGCAAAAGAATCTTCAGCCGTAGAATCTTCCTCATCCGGTCCGATGTATTCGCGCCCCGGCCCCCCGGTGCGGCAGAATGCGCCCAGATCAGTCCGCCGGGACTGGAGAGGCCCGAGCAATGAGCACTTCCCGTGGTCCCTCCGTCCGGCAGCGGCGGCTGGCCGCCGAGCTCCGGAGACTGCGCGAACGCAGGGGTCTCACCGGAGACGAGGTCGCCGAACGGCTCACCTGGTCCACCGCCAAGGTCAGCCGGATCGAGAACGCGCGGACCGGCGCGAAGATCGGCGACGTGCGGCGGCTGCTCGACCTGTACGAGATCGACGGCACGCGGCACGAGGACCTGATCTCCCTGGCGCACGACGCCGCCCAACGGGGATGGTGGGAGGACTACCGCGACCTGCCGAGCCCGCTCGCGGACTTCATCGCACTGGAGTCCGAGGCCACCGCGGCCAGGGAATGGGGCAGCACCGTCTTTCCGGGGCTGCTGCAGACGGAGAACTACGCACGGAATGTGATCGGTGGCTGGAGCGACCTGGCGACCCTGCCTCCACAGGAACTGGAACGTCGGCTGGACGTGCGAATGCGGCGCCGCGAACTGCTGGACGGGGCCGATCCGCTGGAACTGTCGGCGGTTATCGACGAGGCGGTTCTGCAGCGCCGGATCGGCGACCGGAAGGTCATGCGCGAGCAGCTCGAACATCTGTGTCAGATGACCGAGCGGCCGAACGTGACCGTGCAGATCCTGCCCTTGGACATCGCACACTCGGTGTTGGCCGAATCGTTTATCCTCCTGGAATTCTCACCGGTGCATGACATCGTATTTCCTGATATCGTGCACACCGAATCCCTGACAATCAGCCACTTCGCGGATGAGGCTGTTACCTATATGTACAGGCTCGCCTATTCAAGCCTGGCCGGCCAGGCGCTGGACGCCACGGAATCGCGGCGTCGCATCGCCGAGGCCAAGGACACATGGTGACGGTCCGCTAAGGGGCTCAATCCTTGTGAAAGGCACCGAGTGTCCCCTTTCGCCACTCCTGCTCCGCAATGGAGGAGAAGCGCCCACTGCGGGGCGAGCAACACGTGCGTCGAAATCGCCGCACTGGCCGGTTCGTCCCCTTTCATCGGGGCGCGGGACGCCAAGCACGGTACGCAGAGCCCGGTCCTGTCGTTCTCTCGGGGAGAATGGCTGGACTTCCTCGGACGAGCCAAGAAGGGCGAATTCGATCTGGGCCGATGAGACGGCGGTGACGCACCGCTGAGCCCCCGTCCGCCGGCCTCGGCGAGGGCGGCGCGGGGGCCACGCAGCGCGGGCCGGGTCCACCGCTGACCCGGCTCGTAGCCCCCTCACGTGAAACTCTGGACCTACCTCGACACGCCTGTCACACGGGTACCGCCCTGCCCGGACGTGATCAGGCGTTTTTCGTGATCTTGTTACCGTGTGCATTGAGCACCGGCAGCGCCGCCGCGGGCCCGATGCAACTTTCGATGCAGGGAGCCGTAATGAGTTTCCGTGGGACACCGCCCGCCCGATGGAGAAAGAGCACCCGATGCGCGAGCAACGGCTGCGTAGAGGTGGCACGGCTCGGCCGCGACGCCATATCCGTGCGGGCCACCGAGGACCCGGTGACGATCCTGTCGTTCCAGCCCGGCGAATGGCGCACGTTCACCGACGGAGTCAAGGACGGTCGTTTCGACCGTCCTTGAAAGTGTCCCTGCAAGTTACACCTGATTGAGAATTTCAAACGCGACGGAGAATTACATTCGACGGCAGAGGACGTCCGTTATTCCATTGCCCGCTGGATATTTTCGTGTCGGCGGCGTCCACTCCGCGCGTATTTTGACCAGGTGATCAGGACGACGCGCTTTTTCAGGCCACCCGGACGCCCTTGGGGACCTTGTAAAGGGGTGTGCGGAGGCGGGTGGCCGTGATGGCGACGGCGCCCGCCGCGAGGGCCAGATCGAAGGCCAGGCCCCAAGGCCAGACGGCGCCCCCTTCCGACGAGCCGTCCTCGAAGCCGTCGTCGCCCTCACGGACGTCGCGCACGCTGCGGCTGAGCTCGCCGAGCGGGTCGTCCGAGGGAGTACGCGTGATCACCTGGTCGCCGACGATGATCCTTTTCCCGTGCAGGCGCGGTGCCGCGTCGGCGAGCACGACGACCGGGTTCGGGGCCAGCAGCCACCAGATGCGCTCGGTGTGCTCCTCGTTGTAGTACGCGTCCCCGTCGTTGTGGCGCTCGGCCGTCATAGGCGTCGCCAGGGCGAACAGCAGCGGCGTCCCGGCGAGCAGGGCGAACACCGTCAGGTACGACATGAGGATCGAGGTGACGCTGCGGGCCAGCAGCGCCGACCAGGCCTGCGAGACGGCGCAGACCACGCCCATGAGCAGGGCGGTCACGACGAGGACGACCAGCGCCCGCCCCACGCCGATGGCGCCCTCGACGACCGGCAGGAGCAGGCTCGGCAACGTGAGGAGCAGCGCGACCAGGCCCGTCCCCCACGCGGCGGCGAGCTTGCCGAGCGCGATCTCGCCCGGGGTGAGCCGGGTGACCTGCAGCGTGGCGAGCGTCCCCCGCTCCCGGTCACCGTTGATCGACTGCCCGCTGAGCGCGGGCGTGACGAGCAGGATCAGCACCAGTACCCCGAGGAGCACACCGCCGAACATCGGGATCCCGGGTTCGCCGTAGGACGAGGTCTCGCCGGCCTCCAGCGCGAGCCGGAACAGCAGTCCGAGCCCGTTGACGATCAGGAACCAGGCGCCGAGCAGCACCTTCCAGCGGCCGGTCCGCAGCCGGGTCCTGATCTCCTGCCTTGCCACCAGGCCGATCCCGCGCGCGGTCATGGCCGGTCACCTCCGGTCTCGGTCGTCTCCGGTCTCGGTCGTCTCCGGTCTCGGTCATCTCCGGTTCTCGGTCATCTCCGGTTCTCGGTCATCGCCAGGTAGGCCGCCTCCAGGGCGCTGCCGGCGGGGGCGAGGCCGGTGACGGGCACGTCGGCGGCGACGAGTCCGGCCAGCAGCCCGGCGGCCTCCGCCTCGGTGAGCGGACCGACCTCGGTGCCTCCCGGCAGGTCGGCCACCCGCACCCACGGCAGGTCCTCGGTCAGCCGGGCGAGCGCCGCGGCCAGCAGTTCCGGGTCGAGGGAGCGGATCCGCCACGGGACGCGTGCCGTGGCGCCCGCGATCTCCGACATCGCGTGGTCGCCGGCCGTCCGGCCGTGGTCGACCAGGACGACCCTGTCGGCGATCTCCTCCAGCTCGCTGAGGATGTGGCTGGACACGAGGACGGCCACCCCGTCCGCGGCCAGGGAGCGCAGCAGGTCGCGCAGCTCGATGCGGGAGCGCGGGTCGAGTCCGGACGCGGGCTCGTCCAGCAGGAGGACGCGCGGCCGGTGCACGAGGGCACGCGCCAGCCCGAGCCGCTGCTTCTGCCCGCGGGACAGGGCGTGGACGGGCTGCCCGAGATGGTCCTCCAGGTGGACGAGGCTGAGCAGCGCCCTGAGCCGGCGCGGGCGCTCCTGCTTCGGCAGCCCGTAGGCGTCGGCGAAGAACGCCAGGTACTCGTCCACGGTGAGCTGGTCGTAGACGCCGAACGTGTCCGGCATCCAGCCGAGCGCGTCGCGGGCCTCGGCGGGACGGGTCAGTGCGTCATGCCCCGCGATCCGCACCGTGCCGGAGTCGGGGGCGAGCAGCGTGGCGAGGATCAGCAGCAGCGTCGTCTTGCCCGCGCCGTTGGCCCCGACGAGCGCTGTGACCTGCCCGTACGGGACGGTGATGTCGAGGCCGCGCAGCGCCTGCACCGGGCCGAAGCACCGCGTCACCCCGCGCGCCTCGATGCCCAGGCCGCCGTCTCCTGCCACCCGTCACCTCCGGAGACCGGTTCGATCTCGATCTCGGTGTGACGCGGGCCGCCGCCCTGCGGTTCCGGAAACGACGGCTGAACGACGGCTATTCGACGGTGACGGACTTGGCGAGGTTGCGCGGCTGGTCGACGTCGTGGCCCTTCGCGGTGGCCAGCTCGCAGGCGAACACCTGCAGCGGGACCGTCGTGACCAGCGGCTGCAGCAGCGTCGGGACGGCCGGGACGCTGATCAGCGTGTCCGCGTACGGCTCGACCGACGCGTCGCCCTCCTCGGCGATCACGATCGTCCGGGCGCCCCGGGCCCGGATCTCCTGGATGTTCGACACGATCTTGTCGTGCAGGACGTCCCGCGCCCGCGGCGGCACGACGACCACGACCGGCAGGTCCTTCTCGATCAGCGCGATCGGGCCGTGCTTCAGCTCGCCGGCGGCGAAGCCTTCGGCGTGCATGTACGCGAGCTCCTTGAGCTTCAGCGCGCCCTCCAGCGCGACAGGGAAGCCCACGTGGCGGCCGAGGAAGAGCACGCACCGCTCACCGGCGAGCGACCGGGCCAGCTCGCGGACCGGCTCCATGGTCTCCAGGACCTTCTCCACCTTCTCCGGCATCCGCTCAAGGAGCTGCACCATGGCGAACACCTCGTCCCCCCACTTGGTGCCGCGCACCTGCGCGATGTAGAGGGCGATGAGGTAGACGGCGACGAGCTGGGTGAGGAACGCCTTCGTGGACGCGACCGCGATCTCCGGCCCGGCGTGCGTGTAGAGGACGCCGTCGCACTCGCGCGGCAGCGTGGAGCCGTTGACGTTGCAGATGCCGAGCAGCTTGGCCTTCTGCTCCCGGGCGTGCCGGACGGCCATCAGCGCGTCCATCGTCTCGCCCGACTGGGAGATCGCGATGACCAGCGTCGCCGGGGACAGGATCGGGTCGCGGTAGCGGAACTCGCTGGCCAGCTCGACCTCGCAGGGCAGCCCGGCCCAGTGCTCGATCGCGTATTTGGCGATCAGGCCGGCGTGGTAGGAGGTGCCGCACGCCACGATGATGATCTTGTCGACCTCGCGGAGCTCCTGGTCGGGGATGCGCATCTCGTCCAGGTGCAGCCGCCCGTCGGTGCCGATCCGGCCGAGCAGGGTGTCGGCGACGGCGCGCGGCTGCTCGGCGATCTCCTTGAGCATGAAGTAGTCGTAGCCGCCCTTCTCCGCGGCCGACACGTCCCAGTCGACGTGGTACTCCTTCACCTCGGCGGGACGGCCGTCGAAGTCGGTGACCGCGACCCCGCCGGCGCGCAGCTCGACGATCTGGTCCTGGCCCAGCTCGATCGCGTCCCGGGTGTGCGCGATGAACGCGGCGACATCGCTGGCGAGGAAGTTCTCGCCGTCCCCGACGCCGACGACCAGCGGCGAGTTGCGGCGCGCCCCGACGACGAGGTCCGGGGTGCCGGTGTGCACGGCGACCAGCGTGAACGCGCCCTCCAGCCGGCGGCAGACGCGGCGCATCGCGTCCGCGAGGTCGCCGCCGCCCTTGAGCTCGTCCTCCAGCAGGTGCGCGACGGCCTCGGTGTCGGTGTCGGAGGCGAGCCCGTGCCCGGCCTCCTCCAGCTCGGCCCGCAGCTCGGCGAAGTTCTCGATGATCCCGTTGTGGATCACCGCGACGGAGCCGCTGCAGTCGACGTGCGGGTGCGCGTTCCGGTCGTTCGGCGCGCCGTGCGTCGCCCACCGGGTGTGCCCCATGCCGACCGTCCCGGCGGGCGGGGGCTCCTCCGCCAGGGCGCCGCGCAGGTTCACGAGCTTGCCCGCGCGCTTGGCCGTCGCCAGCTTCCCGTCGGCCACCACGGCCACCCCGGCCGAGTCGTAGCCGCGGTACTCCAGCCGTGCCAGCCCATCGACGACGACGTCGAGCGCCGGCCGCCCGCCTACGTACCCCACGATTCCGCACATGGCGGCAACTCTATTCGGTGTCCTGCGCGCGGCCTACCTGCAGGCGGCGTAGCGGGCGGCGCTAGCGTGTACGAGCGGTGAAAACCCGGTGACCGGCTGATCAGCCCGGTTAATGTTCAGCCATGACGAGCGGATGGGACAGCGTGCCGAGCCCTTACGTGGAACTCTCCCGTGACGCCTGGCGCGGCCTGCGCGAGAACACCCCGCTGCCGCTGACGCCGGGTGAGCTGGACGCCCTGCGCGGCCTGCGGGACCCGATCGACATCACCGAGGTCGAGGAGGTGTACCTGCCGCTGTCCCGGCTGCTCACCCTGTTCTTCCAGTCGGACGGCCGGCTCCGCGACACCGTCAGCGGCTTCCTCGGCGGCGCGGTGCGGCCCACCCCGTTCATCATCGGCGTGGCGGGCAGCGTCGCGGTCGGCAAGTCCACGACGTCCCGGCTGCTGCGGACCCTGCTCGCCCGCTGGCCCGAGCATCCGAGTGTGGAACTGGTCACGACCGACAGCTTCCTCCACCCGAACGCCGTGCTGTCCGAGCGCGGGATCATGGACCGGAAGGGGTTCCCGGAGTCCTACGACCGGCGCGCCCTCGTCCGGTTCGTCTCCGCGATCAAGGCGGGCGCGGAGGAGGCGTCGATCCCCGTCTACTCGCACCTGGAGTACGACATCGTCCCGGACGCGGCGCAGACCGTCCGGCGCCCCGACATCCTGATCGTCGAGGGTCTGAACGTGCTTCAGGCGCCGCCGCCCGGCACCCTCGGCGTGTCCGACTTCTTCGACTTCTCCATCTATGTGGATGCGCGGGTCGAGGACATCCGGCAGTGGTACGTCGACCGGCTCTTCGCGCTGCGCCGCACCGCGTTCACCGACCCGCGCTCCTACTTCCACAAGTACGCGCACGAACTGGACGAGGACGAGACCGCCGCGTTCGCGCAGCGCGTGTGGCGGGACGTCAACGAGATCAACCTCGTCTCCAACATCCTGCCGACCCGCGCCCGCGCCACCCTCGTCCTCCACAAGGACCGCGAACACGCCGTCCAGCGCGTGCGGCTGCGTAGAATTTGATCGTCAGTGGCCCCAGGGGCCGGTGACGGCGAAGGTGGTGCCCGGTTCGTAGACGTTGACGAACATCGTCCGCTTGTCCGGGGCGAACGTGACGCCGGCGAACTCGCCCCATGCGGGCTCGCTGTCGGTGCCGATGTTCTGCCGGTTCCGGGCCATCGGGTACACCGTGCGGCGGCGGGACACGCCGAACACGTGCTGGGCGCCGTTCCCGTCCTCGCACACCATCAGCCCGCCCTGCGGCGCCAGGCAGATGTTGTCGGGCGACTCGCCCGGCTTCTGGACGTCGGTGTCCGGGCCGAACACGATCACCAGGGTGAGCCGGCGGTGGCGCGGCTCGTACGACCACACCTGCCCGAAGTGGCCGGCCCGCGACCCGTCCGCCGTCTTCGCGAAGCTCGACACGAAGTAGACGCGGTCGCCGCCCCAGTAGCAGCCCTCCAGCTTCTGCGCGTGCGTGATGCCGCCGGACCCGAAGTCCTGGAACCGGATCGGCGTCTCCTTCGCCAGCGGGTCGGGCACGCGCTTCCACTCGACGCGGTCGAACACGGTGCCGGGCTCCTGCACGACCGAGAGGTCCGGGACGTCCGGGACGCACAGCGCCTCAAGCCGTCCGCCGGCCCGCAGGCTGCCGAACCCGCCCTCCGGCTTCTTCGGCAGGAACCGGTAGAACAGCCCGAACGGCTTCTCGAACGCGTCCTCGGTCTCGTACACGGTCCCGTCGCGCGGGTCGACGGCGATCGCCTCGTGCGCGAACCGTCCCATCGCGGTGAGCGGCTCGGGGACCGTCCGCCCCCGCCGGTACGGGTCGACCTCGAAGATGAACCCGTGGTCCTCGGTGTAGTTCCCGGTGCCGGCCTTGTCCTCGGTCTCCTCGCAGGTCAGCCAGGTGTGCCATGGGGTCGGGCCGCCCGCGCAGTTGACGGCCGTCCCGGCGATCGCGACCCGCTCGGTGTGGACGCGCCCCCCTTGGCCGACCTCCAGTGCGGTGCAGCCGCCGAGGCCGCCCGGGTCGTACGTGACGCCCTCGACCGGCGGCACCCGGTGCTCCGCGTCCGGCCGGTTCTCGTGGTTGCGGACGAGCCACGTCCGTCCCCGTCCGGGGAACGCCGCCATGCCGTCAAAGTGGCTCGGCACCGCCCCCTCCCCCGACCGCAGCGGCTCGCCCTCACGCGAAAGCACGGTGTAGCGGAACCCGCGGGGCAGGTCCAGCAGCCCCTCCGGATCGGGCACGAGCGGCCCGTACCCGTCCCGGCCGCCGGTCGGCGCGGCGGCCGCGGCCCCCGCGAACAGCTGCTCGACGGAACCGGTGAACGCGATCCCCGCTCCCACCGCACCGGACCTTGCCAGGAGCTGACGGCGCGAGACTGACATTGGCACACTCCCTGGTTGGAACGATCAAAGCCCTCCCAGGCCGTTCTAACACGGCCGGCCCCCAGGGGATACGGCACACCTCCACAGCACCACCGAACACGTTCGCCACCGGCGGCCACGGGGTCCGGCCCCTATCCTTACCGCCATGACGACTTCCCACCGTGCCGGTCAGGTGACCCAGGCGGTCATCCTGGCCGGGGGCCAGGGCTCACGTCTGCGCCCCTACACCGACGACCGCCCCAAACCGATGGTGGAGATTCCCGGAACCGGGACGCCGATCATCGGTCACCAGCTGGAGTGGCTGGCGTCGGAGGGGGTCACGGACGTGGTGGTGTCCTGCGGGCACCTGGCCGAGGTCCTCCAGGAGTGGCTCGCCGGCGCCGACCTGCCCATGAAGACCAGCACGGTCGTCGAGCACGAGCCGCTGGGGCGCGGTGGCGGCCTCAAGTACGCGGCGAAGGCGCTGCCGCATCCTGACCAGCCGTGGTACGCCGCCAACGGCGACATCTGGACGCGGTTCTCCCTGCGGGAGATGGCGGCGTTCCACATGGAACGAGGCGCGACGGCCACGCTGGCCCTGGCCCGGCCCAACATGCCGTGGGGCGCGGTGGAGACCAATGAATTCGGCCACATACTGGACTTCATCGAGGCCCCTCCGTCGCCGTACCAGATCAACGCGGGCCTTTACGTCTTCGCCCCGGACTTCGCCGAGCTCCTCCCGGACGAGGGGGACCACGAGCGCACGACGTTCCCGCAACTGGCCAGGGAGCGCCGCTTGGCGGGATATCCGATCCCTCAGGGCGCCTACTGGCGTGCCATCGACACCGCCAAGGACCTCAAGGAAGCCGCGAAGGAACTGAGCCAGGCCTGAGTGATGACCGAGACCCCCCACATCGAAGACGCCCCCGAGAGCGCCCTCCCCCGCCTGCTGGTCGAGCCGCCGTGGGCCGGGGCCGGGAAGACCGCCGAACCCGCCGTCCTCAAGCTGAAGGCGATCAAGGATCCGACCGTCATCCGCTGGGCTCCCGGCCAGCGGGAGGATTGGCTTGACCGCCCGTACAAGTACGGCGAACGCATGCCCCAGGACACCGACTGGGCCGAGATCGCCGAACTCTTCGCCGGAGACGGCGCCCTGGAACTGCTGAAACGGGACAAGAAGCGGTTCGAGACCCTGTTCGTCGGGCTGGTCATGCAGGCCCCCCTGGAGCTGGGTGAGAAGCTGCTCGCCGACGAGCGCTACTGGGATCCCTTCGTCAAATTCTGGAACCTGGGCGCCGACCGCGGCGCGGTGGCACGCCACGGAATGGCCGCGTATCCGCTGGTCATGCACCAGGCGAAGAAAAAGAAGTGGACCGTCTACCCGCTCGTCCCGTTCCTGGACCACGCCGTCACCCAAGCCATGATCAAGGACTTCGCCCCTTCCTCCTCGTACCTGGGCAACGACGACCAGGAGTCCTGGTACGCCCTGCACGGGGTGGACGCGGTCCGGCTGACGATCCCGGACGCGCTGCGCAAGCCCGGTCCGAAACGGGAGCTCGCGGAGGCGGTACTGCGGCACGTCGCCGAGCGGCACGGCGACGAGATCCTCGTGGAGGCGGCCCGGTGCTACGGTGACGAGGCCGTGGAGGCGATCTCCGCGCTGCGCACCGACCCGCTCGACCAGTATCCCGACCCGCTGCCGGACGTCCCGGAGGGATGGGATCCCAATCGGCTGCCGCGGATCCTGATGCGAGGACGGGAGCGGGCGCTGCCCGCCTCCGCGACCCGGCACTTCATCACGATGCTGTCCATCTCGGACGTGTGGAAGCCGTATCCGGCCGTCCCCCAGGTCGCCGAGCACCTGGACCCCGCCTCGCTGGCCGAGTTCGTCTGGGCGCTGTACCAGGCCGACCGGCACCCGAAACTGTGGGCCTCGCCCGGCGTCCAGCACGCCCTGCTCCATATGAGCGACGATCGCAACGCCGACCGCCTCGCCCCGATCGTCGCCCGGTGGTCGAAGGCGCGCGTGTGGGAGACGGGAGGGGCGAGCGCGCTGAACCTGTTCACCCGCCTCGGCACCGACTCCGCGCTGCGCCATCTGCACCAGCTCGCGCGCAAGGCGCAGGACCCGGCGAGGATCCGGCGGAACGCGCAGGCGGGTCTCGACCGCATCGCCAAGGAACGCGGGCTCACCTCCGAGCAGCTCGCCGACCGGCTCGTGCCCGACCTCGGGCTGGACGCCGAGGGCTCGATGGCGCTCGACTACGGCCCGCGCCGGTTCGTGGTCGGCTTCGACGAGCAGCTCAAGCCGTTCGTGACCGACGAGGACGGCAAGCCCCGCAAGACGCTGCCCAAGCCGGGCGTCAAGGACGACGACACCCTCGCGCCCGTCGCCTACAAGCGGTTCGCCGACCTCAAGAAGGAGGCCCGGACGGTCGCCGCCGACCAGATCAAACGCCTGGAAAGGGCGATGGTCACGGGGCGTTCCTGGACGCCGGAGGAGTTCCGCGCCATCTTCGTCGGCCACCCGCTGATGTGCCACATCGCGCGCCGCCTGGTGTGGTCCGCCGGCGAGGCAACGTTCCGGGTCGCCGAGGACCGGTCCCTCGCCGACGTCCACGACGACGAGTTCACCCTGCCGCCGGACGCCCGCGTGACCCTGCCGCACCCGGTCCTGCTCGGCGCGGACGCCGTGGCGGCCTGGGCGCCCGTCCTCTCCGACTACGAGATCCTCCAGCCGTTCCCGCAGCTCGGACGGCCCGCGCACGCGCTCGCGGACGGCGAACGCGACGCGGAGCGGCTGACGCGCTTCGAGGGGTGCACCGCCCACTTCGGCAGGTTCCTCGGCATGACGTCCCGGGGCTGGGATCTCGGCGAGAAGGAGACCGGCGGGTTCCGCCGCCAGGTGAACCTCATGACGCCGGACGACCGGCACGTGATGGTCGCCTTCGAGCCGGGCATCCGCGTCATGGACCCCGAAGAGTACGCGGAGCAGACGATCCAGTACGTCATGCTCATGACGGGCCGGTACTCCGGGAAGGCTCTCCCCTTCGGCGCGCTCGACCAGGTCACCGCGTCCGAGGTCATCGCCGAGCTGACCCGCGTCACCGGCTGACGGGCGGCCGGGGTCCACCGATCGGTGGACGGCAGGTTCAACCGGTCGAGGCTCATGCCGGACAGGGGCTCGCGGCGAGCATTTCTCGCATGACGAATCTCACCGTACGCATGGCCCGGTGGAGCGCCGGGCACCCCTGGCGCGGGATCGCCGCCTGGTTCCTGTTCGTCGTCCTGTGCCTCGGCGCCGGGATCGCGGTCGGCGGGCACGCCGCCACGACCGAGGACTTCCGGATCGGCGAGGCCGGCCGGGCCGAGGCGATGGCCGCCGAGGGCGGGCTGCAGCAGAAGCCCGTCGAGCATGTCCTGATCACCGGCGGCGGGGCCGCGGCCGGCGCGGCGGCGCAGGACGCCGCCGCGCGGATGAAACGGCTCCCTGAGGTCGAGTCGGTGTCCGCGCCGGTGCGGTCGAAGGACGGCACGGCGCTGCGCGTGGACGTGACCCTGAAGGGCTCCGAACTCCAGGGCACGGACCACGTCGAGCCGTTGATGGCGCAGACGGCCGCCGTGCAGGCGGCCCATCCGGACGTGAAGGTGGAGGAGACGGGCAGCCCGTCCATCAGCAAGGGCGTCGACGAGCTCCGCGACGACGACCTCGCCCGCACCGAGGTCATCGCCCTGCCGATCACGCTGCTCACGCTGCTGGTGGTGTTCGGGTCGTTCGCGGTGGCGGTCGTGCCGGTGGTGCTCGCGCTCACCTCGATCGCGGCGGCGATCGGCCTGTCGATGCTCGCCTCGCACGTGTTCCCGGACGCCGGCATCGGCGCCAGCGTGATCCTGCTGATCGGCATGGCGGTCGGCGTCGACTACACGCTCTTCTACCTCAAGCGGGAACGGGAGGAACGGGCCCGTTCGGGCGGCCGGCTGAACGCGCGGGCGACGGTGGAGATCGCCGCGGCGACGTCCGGGCGTTCGGTCGTGATGTCCGGGCTCGCGGTCGCCGTGTCGAGCGCGACGCTGTACCTGGCCGACGACGTGATCTTCTCCTCGATCGCCACCGCCGCGATCGTCGTCACGCTGGTCGCGGTCGTCAGCTCGCTGACCGTCCTGCCCGCCGTGCTGGCGAAGCTCGGCGGCTGGGCAGAGCGGCGGGCGGCCCGCCGCGGCCGGACCCCGAAGGCGCCGCGGACCGGCGGCGGACGGATCACGAAGGCGATGCTGCGCCCCACCGGCAAGCACCCGGCGGCGACGTTGGCCGTCTCGGTGGTGGCGATGCTGGCGCTGGCCGCGCCGCTGCTGAACTTCAACCTGACCGACATGGGCCGCGACAGCCACCCCCGGCAGATCCCCGCGATGCAGGTCTATGACCGGCTGAACGCGGCGTTCCCCGAGCTGAAGTCGATGCACCAGGTCGTCGTCAAGGCGGACGCCGACCGCGCGGACGAGGTGCAGGCCGCCTTGCGCGACCTGGCGCAGCGGGCCCAGGGCGACCCGCTGCTCGCCGGGACCTCGGAACTGCGCACCTCGGCTGACCGGCGGATCAGCCTGCTCGAACTCGCGGTGCCGCACCACGTCAGCACCGACGAGGCACAGCGCTCCCTGGACCATGTCCGCGGCGAGTACGTGCCCGCGACGGTCGGCAAGCTCGGCGTCGAGACCGCGGTGACCGGCGACGTGGCCCGCTACGCCGACTACCCCGACCATCAGAAGAGCAAGCTGCCGTTCATCATCGGCGCGCTGCTGCTGGTGACGTTCGGGATGACCGTCTGGGCGTTCCGGTCGGTGGTCCTCGGGCTGATCGGCGTGGTGCTGAACATGCTGTCGGCGGGCGCCGCGCTCGGCGTCCTCACCCTGGTGTTCCAGGGGACGTGGGCGGAGGGCCTGCTCGACTTCACCTCCACCGGGTCGATCGGCTCCCGCGTCCCGCTGTTCCTGTTCGTGATCCTGTTCGGGCTGTCGATGGACTACCAGGTGTTCGTCATCAGCCGGATCCGGGAGGCGGCGCTGGGCGGCGTCCCCACGCGGCAGGCCGTGCTGGACGGGGTCGGCGGCTCGGCGAGCGTGGTGACCAGCGCCGCGTTCGTGATGGTGACGGTGTTCACCAGCTTCGTCTTCGTCCACGTCATCGAGCTGAAGCAGATGGGCTTCGCGCTGGCGGTGGCCGTGCTGCTGGACGCCGCCGTCATCCGCATCATGATCCTGCCCGCGCTGATGCTGCTGCTCGGCGACCGGTGCTGGTGGCCGTCGCGGAGCATCCGGCGGACCACGGACGACGCGGCGGGGCCGGTGCTGCAGAACGTAGGCTGATCAGCGTGACGCAGCCCGGCGAACGGCCCCAGGAACGGGCGCTCCGCAGGTGGTACGCCGGCGCCTGGGTGCTGTTCGGGCTGGTCCCGCCCGCGATCGCGGTGTGGGACCAGCCGGAGTCCACCAGGTCGGCCACGATGGCGCTGCTGTCCATGCTCGGGCTCTGCTACCCGATCACGGGAACGTTCCCCGGGAACCCGGCGCTCCGCCGCAACACGTTCCTGGGCGCGCTCATCGCGGGGATCGGCGCCGTCTCCTACCTGATGGACGGCGCCGCGTCCCTGCTCATCGTCTCGCTGCCGCACTTCTGGATCCTCGCCGGAAGCCCGCGGCGCGCGGTCGTCCTCAGCGGCGCCGCCACCGCGGCCACGGTCGCCGCCGACGCGGCCCGGACGGCCCCGGGCGGGGAGCACCTCAGCGGCAACTCCATCGCCGCGGTCGTCGGGGCCGCGGCCGGGATCCTGTTCGGGCTGTGGATGCACCGGGTCGTCGGGCGGCACGACGAACGCGCCCGCCTCCTCGCCGCGGACCTCGCCGACGCCGAGCGGCGGCTCGCCGAGGCGCAGCGCCGGCAGGGCGCCACCGACGAGCGCGAACGGCTAGCCCGGGAGATCCACGACACGCTCGCGCAGGGGTTCGCGTCCATCGTCGTCCTGGCGGAGGCGGCCCGGAACGGCCTCGGCGCCGATCCGGGCAGAAGCGCCCAGCAGCTCGTCTCGATCGAGCAGACCGCGCGGGAGAACCTCGCCGAGGCGCGCGTCCTCGTCGGGGCGGCGTCGCAGGGCGAGGTCGCCCCCGGGTCCGTGGCCCGGACGCTGCGCCGCACCCTCGACCGGTTCGCCGAGGACACCGGGCTCACCGTCACCGCCGACCTGCCGGACGTCGACTGCGACCAGACGACCCGGATCGCACTGCTGCGCTGCACGCAGGAGTCGCTCGCGAACGTCCGCAAGCACGCCGCCGCGTCCACGGTCGGGGTCGTCCTCGAACGGCATCCGCACGGCGTGGAACTGGAGATCACCGACGACGGGCGCGGCTTCGTCGTGGTGGAGTCCCGCGGCTTCGGCCTGGACGGCATGCGCCGCCGCCTCGCCGAGCTGGGCGGCGAGCTCACCGTGACCAGCTCCCCCGGCGACGGGACCCGGATCCTCGCCATGATCCCCGCGAAGGCATGACATGAACGGGAAACTCAGGATCATCGTGGTGGACGACCACACGGTCATGCGCGCCGGCGTCGTCGCGCTGCTTGCCGCCGAACCCACCATCGAGATCGTCGGCGAGGCGGGCGACGGCCGCGAGGCGGTGGCCCTCGCCGAGCGGCTCCGGCCCGACGTCGCGCTGCTCGACCTGCGGATGCCCGTGCTGGACGGCGTCGCCGCCACCGCCCGGATCGGCCCGACCGGGACCCGCGTCCTCATCCTCACCACCTACGACACCGACACCGAGATCGAGCGCGCGATCGAGGCCGGCGCCATCGGCTACCTGCTCAAGGACACCACGCGCGACCAGCTCGTGGACGCCATCCACGCGGCGGCGCGGGGCGAGACCGTCCTCGCCCCGCGCGTCGCGGAGAAGCTCGTCGCCCGGATGCGCCGCCCCGAGCAGGCCGCGCTGACCGCCCGGGAGATCGACGTGCTGCGGGCGGTCGCCGACGGCCTGTCCAACGCCGAGATCGGCCGGCGGCTCGTCATCGCCGAGGCGACCGTCAAGACGCACCTCCTCCGCGTCTTCGCCAAGCTGGACGTCAGCGACCGCACCCACGCCGTCGTCGTCGCCATGGACCGCGGCCTCCTGCCCCGCTAGTCGGCGCTGGCGACCGGGAGCGAGCGGAGCCGGAAGGTGGCCAGGAACGCCCCGATGAGCGTGACCGTGACCAGCAGGCCGATGGCCAGCGGGAGGTCGACCGTCGACTTGACCGGCGAGGCTCCGGTGAGCGCGTCGATGACCGACAGGGACCACTGCTGGATGGACGCCGACTTCGCGCCCGGCGCGAAGCTGCCCAGCAGCGTCTCCCACACCAGCGCGTACAGCAGGCCGATGGTGACGGCGTTGCGGCTGGCGACCGCGAGGGCGACGAACACCGCGCTGTAGGCGACGCCGCCGGCCAGGACCCCGACCGTGAACGCCGGCGTCATCTGCGCGGTCGTCCCGGTCAGGACGAGGCCCGCCAGCAGCGTCGGGACCACCGCGAAGACCGTCACCAGCACGATCGCCACGGCCAGCTTCGTCAGCACGATCACCTCGCGCGGGATCGGCTTGGTCAGCACGTACATGATCTGGCCGTCGTCGATCTCCGGCCCGATCACGCCGGTGCCGGCGATCAGCGCGAGCAGCGGCAGCAGCGTCGCCAGGCCGAACTTCTGCAGGACGTTCGCCGAGATGTCCAGGTCGTCGTTGCCGGTCACGCGCAGGGCGACCGCCAGGACCAGCAGGAGCAGCGGCAGCACCAGCAGGAGCAGCGCGCGCTTGCGGCCGAGCATCGCCCGGAACGTGATCATCGCGATTGTGCCGTTCATCGGGCCACCAGATAGGAGAAGACGCTTTCGAGGGACTCGTCCGCCGGGGAGACCTCCCAGAGCCGCACCCCGGCGTCCCGCGAGACCTGCGGAAGCAGCCAGGTGAAGCGCTGGAAGTCGACCGCCTCGATCTGCAGGCCCTTGTCGGTGAGCTGGACGCTGCGGGCCGAGCCGTCCGCGATGATCGCGGCGGCGAGCCGGCGGTCGTCGGACGAGCGGACCAGGAAGATGTGCGGCCGGTCGGTCATCAGCCGCCGGATCTTGCGGAAGTCGCCGGACGCGGCGTGCCGGCCCGCCACGATCACCTCGATGTGGCTGGCGAGCCGCTCGACCTCCTCCAGGATGTGCGAGGAGAACAGGATCGTGCGGCCCTCGGCGGCCATCCGCTGGATGAGGTCCATCAGCTGGAGGCGCTGCCTCGGGTCCATGCCGTTGAACGGCTCGTCCAGCAGCAGCACCGGCGGGTCGTGCACCAGGGCCGACGCCATCTTGATGCGCTGCTTCATGCCCTTGGAGTAGTTGCCGATCGAGCGTCCGGCCGCGTAGTCCATCTCCACCAGGCCGATGGCGCGGCGGGCGGCGGCGCCCGGGTCGGGCAGCTTGTGCAGCTTGGCCATCGCGAGGATGAACTGCTCGCCGGTGAGGAAGTCGTACGCCGACTCGCGCTCCGGGACGAGACCCAGGCTGCGGTAGATGCCCGGATTCCGCCAGATCGGCGTCCCGTCCAGGGTGACCGAGCCCGACGACGGCGCCAGGAACCCGCCCATCATGTGGATCAGCGTCGACTTGCCGGCGCCGTTCGGGCCGAGAAGCCCGGTGACGCCCGGCCCCACCTTCATCGACACGCCGTTGACCGCGACGACGTTCCCGTACCAGCGGGACACGTTGTCCAACACCAACTCGCTCATGCTCCCTGTGGGGGGACGACCCCCCACACCCCCCGTCTCGCTCCGCTCACTCTTGCCCCCCGAGGGGGGACGACCCCCCACACCCCCCGTCTCGCTCCGCTCACTCATGAGAGGCCCGCCTTCCGGAACCTGCGGTACAGCACCGCGATCGAGCCGAGGACGATGACGGCGCACAACGCCAGCGCGACGGCGCCGCCGGCGATCCCGGACGGCACCCCGGGCGAGGACGTCTGCGCGCCCAGCAGCCTGACCTGGACGATGTCCACCAGGTTGAACGGCGTGAACAGCCCCGCCCAGCCCTGGAGGGTGAAGTTCGTCTGCGCCTCGGCGATCCCCTGGACGGCCCCGACGAACGCGGCGCTGATCATGTAAACGGCGATGACGGCCGCGACCCCGAAGCCGCGCCGCGGGGTGAACGCCGCGACCACCATCCCGATCGCGGCCAGCACGAGCGCGAACAGCACGCAGCCGACCAGGGCGCCCAGGTACTTGAGCACCTGCTCGCCCGGGTCCGGCATCTTGGCGATCAGACCGCCGACGTACAGGACGGTGACGGGCACCGCCATCAGCGCGAACAGCGCGGTCGCCATCGCGGCGCCCTTGGCCAGCACGAAGTCGAGATGGCCGACCGGTCGCGAGAAGTACAGCGGGATGACGTGGAAGCGCACCTCCCGCGAGGCCAGCACCGGCGCCTGCGTCGCCAGGAAGATCGCCACGATGACCTGCATGATGACGACGTAGGAGGAGTAGCGGAACAGCGCGTCCTCCTGCTTGCTGAACGCGAACGCCGCGACCGACCCGGCGGCCGGCAGCAGCATGATCGCCGCCAGCAGGAACGGCATCACCTTGGCGCGCGCCGGACGGCCGAGGCCGTAGGCGGCGCGCAGGTTGTGGACGTACAGCGACCGCAGCACGTACGCGCGGCCGTTGCGGCGGCCGTCGTAGTGGCGGTAGCCGATGTCGTGGATCGTGCTCGTGCTCATCGGGGCGCCCCCTGCTGGACTGTTCCGGTGGGCGGCTGCGGCGCGGCCGGCGTCTGGAAGACCTCTTCGATGTGGTGGCGGCGCTGCTCCAGCCGGATGAGCCGCAGCCCGAGATCGGCGACGCCGTCGCGGATCAGGTCGTAGGTCTGCTCGCCCGCGATGTCGACGACGAGGAACCGGCCCTCCGGATGGACGGACACGCCCTGGTCGTAGAGGTGCTGCCCGAGGTTGTCGCGCCCCTCGTCCACCTCGACGGTGAGGACGCCGCTCTCGGCCGTGTACGCCTCGACCGCCTGCGAGCGCAGCAGCTTGCCGCCGTCGATGATGACGACGTGGTCGCAGACCCGCTCCAGCTCGCCCAGCAGGTGGGACGTGACGAGGACGCTGATCCCGAACTCGGCGCCGATCCGGCGGATCAGGTCGAGCATCTCGTCGCGCCCGGCCGGGTCCAGGCCGTTGGTGGGTTCGTCCAGGAAGACGAGCTTCGGGTCGTGGACGAGGGCCTGCGCCAGCTTCACCCGCTGCCGCATGCCGGTGGAGTAGCCGCCGATGGGGCGGTACCGCTCCTCGTACAGGCCGACGTGCCGGAGCGTGTCGGCCGCGCGTTCTCGGGCCGCGGTCGGCGGCAGCCCGCACATCCGGGCCATGTGCACGACGAACTCGGTCGCGGACACGTCCGGGGGCAGGCACTCGTACTCGGGCATGAACCCGACGCTCTCCCGGATCCGCAGGCCCTCGCGCGCGATGTCGAGGCCCAGCACGGTCGCGGTGCCGGACGTCGGCGGCAGCAGCCCGAGCAGGATCTTGATGAGCGTCGACTTGCCGGCGCCGTTGGCGCCGACCAGCCCGACGACTCCGGGTTCGACGGCCACGGAGAGGTCGTCCAGGGCGGTCACCCGGGGGAACCTCATCGTCAGGCCCTGGGTGGCGATGATCGGCATACTTCGAACCTAGTCCCCGGCGACGTGCCGCACGTCACCCTGAAGGGCGATGAGGGGCAGCCTTTGGTCCGATGCCGGATCGACCTAAGTTCGCCGAACGGCCGACCTTCCGCTCCGCCGCCGCAGCACGGCCGACCACAGCGCCCGCTGGACGAGCAGCGTCAGCGACCCCGCGATGATCATCCCGGCGAAGTTGACGGCGAGCTGGAGCAGCGAGCCGGTGATCTCGCTGCCGTGCCGGAGCGCCATCGCGACCGCGAGGTTGCCGGCGGCGGGCACGGTGGTGACGGAGATGAAGACCCCGACCAGCGCCGACGACTTGCCCGCGGTGAGCGACAGGACCCCGGCCGCGCCGGCGAGCAGCGCGACGATGAACGACCAGCGGTCCGGGCTGTAGATGAACGCGGTGAGAGGCCGCTCGGCCGGCAGCCGGTCCAGCTCGATCACGCCGATCCACCGGCTGACCAGCGCGCACACATAGGTGATCACGATCGCCACGGCGAACCCGACCAGCAGCGCCCGCACCGCCTCGGCGATCCGGCCCGGCTGCAGCCGCACGAGGCCGTAGCAGATCGCCGCCACGGCGCCGAACTCCGGCCCGAGGACCATCGCGCCGACCACCAGCACCGGCGAGTCGATCAGCGCGGCGATCCCGGCCAGCTGCGTGGCGAGCGCGAGGAACGCGACGAACGACCAGGTCAGTGCCGTCCCCTCGGCGACCTGCCGGTCCAGCTCCTCCCAGACGACGGCGTCGTCGCCGTGGCCGGGCGCCAGCTCCTTGGCGAGATCGGCGCGCTGCGACAGCGTCAGGTCGACCTTGTCGAGCGCGATGGAGCCGTCCCGGTCGACGCCGAGCGCGCGGAGCGCGTCCAGTACCTCGTTCGCGGCCTCGCGGGCGATGTCGGCGGTCACGAGGTCGCCGCTCGGGGCACGCGCGGCGCCTTCGAGGACGACCACGTTGGTGGCCCCGGCGCAGTCGGCGAGAACGGCGCACACCTCGTCCGTGTGGTCCGCCGGGACGATCGCTCTGAGATGCAGCACGGGCCAATCGTGCCCTAAACGGCGGGGCGCCGTAGCGCGGAAGCCAGTCCTACGCTTTGATCGGTTATTTGCCTGCATGGTGGCAAAAATCGACAGATAACCCCAGGGCGGTGAGGGCATGGCACGGACGCCGGTGCCGGTGACCGCGGTACGGACGGCCGCGGCGGCGCTCGCGGTCGCCGTCCCGCTGGTCACGGCGGGCTGCGAGGGAAGCGCGGGGCTCTCGGAGACGGGATCTCCGTCGTCGGGCACCAAGCCCGCGCCCGGAGCGGAGGCCCGGGCCCGCAAGGACCTAACGAGCCTGCGCCTCGCCTCGGAGGGCGACGGCGACGGCTACAAGCGCGACAAGTTCGGCACCCGCTGGAAGGACACCGATCACAACGGCTGCGACCAGCGCAACGACGTCCTCGCCCGGGACCTGACGAAGGTCGAGAAGAAGGGCCGCTGCATCGTCCTGGCCGGCCACCTGGACGACCCCTACAGCGGCAAGGAGATCACCTTCGCGAAGAAGGACGCCGCCAAAGTGCAGATCGACCACGTCTACCCCCTCGCGCTCGCCTGGCGGATGGGGGCGTCCAGGTGGAGCGAGGACAGGCGCGAGCAGTTCGCCAACGACCGCGACAACCTGCTCGCCGTCTGGGGCGTGCCGAACCAGCAGAAGAGCGACTCCGGCCCCGGCGAATGGAAACCGCAGAAGGGCTTCCAGTGCGTCTACGCGATCAAGTACATCGCGGTGGCCGAGAAGTACTCGCTCCCGGTCACCCGCCCCGACCACGACGCCCTCCAGAACTTCCTCGGGCGGTGCTGACGCCTCGTATGCTCGTCGGATGAGCAGCGAATCAGGCGGTAAGGGCATCGAGGGCGCGGACGACGCCACGGACGAGCGGGTGCGGGTGCGGACGGAGCGGGGCGTCGGGGCGCGGGCCACCGGCGCCGAGGTGACCGGCGCGTCCGCGACCGGTCTCACGCTGCGGCTCGGCAACGGGCTCGGCTCGCTGGCGCTCGGGTCGATGGCGGTCGGCGCGCTCGCCGTCGGCGCGGTCGCGATCGGCAAGCTCGTCGTGAAGCGGGCGGTCATCGCCCATCTGGAGGCGGGGACCGTCGAGATCAAGCACCTGAAGGTCGGCCGCCTGGAGATCGACGAGCGTTAGCCGAGCGCCGAGCGCACCACGCCGGCGAGGTGCTCGGCCACCGACCGGGCCTGGTCCTCGGAGGCGGCCTCCACCATCACGCGGACCATCGGCTCGGTGCCGCTGGGCCGGATCAGGACGCGCCCGGTGTCGCCGAGCCCCTCCTCGGCGGCGGCGACGGCCTCGGCCAGTTCCGGCGAGGTCTTCGCGCGGTCCTTGTCGACGTCCTTGACGTTGATGAGCACCTGCGGCAGCCGGGTCATCACCTTCGTCAGCTCGTCCAGCGGGCGGCCGCGGCGGACCATCGCGGCGAGCAGGTGCAGGCCGGTGAGGACGCCGTCGCCGGTGGTGGCGTGGTCCAGCATGATCACGTGCCCGGACTGCTCGCCGCCGAAGCCGAAGCCGCCCTCCTTCATCGCCTCCAGGACGTACCGGTCGCCGACCGCGGTCTCCACCACGGTGATCCCGGCCTCCCGCATGGCCAGCTTGAACCCGAGGTTCGACATCACGGTCGCCACGACGGTGTCGGCGGCGAGCGCGCCCGACTCGCGCAGGTCCAGGGCCAGGATCGCCATGATCTGGTCGCCGTCCACGACCTCGCCGGTCGCGGTCACGGCCAGGCAGCGGTCGGCGTCGCCGTCGTTCGCGATGCCCACGTCCGCGCCGTGCTCCCTGACGGCCTTCTGCAGCGCCTCCAGGTGCGTGGAACCGCAGCCGGAGTTGATGTTCAGGCCGTCCGGGGCCGTCCCGATCGTGAAGACCTCGGCGCCGGCGCGGCGCAGCGCCTCCGGCGCCACGTCGCTGGACGCGCCGTTCGCGCAGTCGACCACGACGCGCAGCCCGTCCAGCGACACCGGGACGGTCGACAGCAGGTGCGCCACGTACTGCTCGACCGCGCCGTGCGCCTCCCGGACGCGGCCGACGCCGGCGCCGGTCGGCGGGTCCCACACTTCGCCGAGCCGGGCCTCGATCCGGTCCTCGATCTCGTCGGCGAGCTTGTGGCCGCTGCGGTCGAAGAACTTGATGCCGTTGTCGGGGGCCGGGTTGTGCGACGCCGACAGCATCACGCCGAGGTCGGCGTCCAGCTCGTGGGTCAGGTGCGCGACCGCGGGGGTCGGCAGGACGCCGAGGCGCAGCACGTCCACCCCGGAGCTCGCGAGGCCGGCCACGACGGCCGCCTCCAGGAACTCGCCGGACGCCCGGGGATCGCGGCCGACCACCGCCACCGGCCGGTGCCCCTTGAACGCGCCCCGCTCGCCCAGCACCCGCGCCGCCGCGACGGACAGGTCCATGGCGAGCGCGGCGGTGAGGTCGCGGTTGGCGAGCCCGCGCACGCCGTCGGTCCCGAACAGACGAGCCACAGTTCAACTCCCGGTCGAAGAGGGGTCACCCCGGAAAAGCGGACGAGCCGCCGCACCCGGGTGCGCCGGCCATGCTGGCCGGGCGCGGAGAAGCCACGGGGTGCGACGGCTCGTACCGTCGATCAACGCTTGCTGTACTGCGGAGCCTTGCGGGCCTTCTTGAGACCGGCCTTCTTGCGCTCCGGCACCCGCGCGTCGCGGGTGAGGAAGCCGGCCTTCTTCAGTGCCGGGCGGTGCTCGATGTTCGCGAACTGCAGCGCGCGGGAGATGCCGAGGCGCAGCGCACCGGCCTGGCCGGTGGTGCCGCCGCCGTTCACGCGCGCGAGCACGTCGAACTGGCCCTCCAGGCCCAGCAGCACGAACGGCTCGTTCACGATCTGCTGGTGCACCTTGTTCGGGAAGTACTGGTCCAGCGTGCGGCCGTTGATCTTCCACTGGCCGGTGCCGGGGACGATGCGGACCCGCGCGATGGCCTGCTTGCGGCGGCCGGTTCCGGCGGCGGGGCCGGTCGCGACCGGCTGGCCGAGGTAGCCCTCGCCCGCGGCCTCGGGGGTCTCGGTGCTGTACTCGGACGGCGCGTCCTCGTACGACTCGGCTTCGGCGGCCTGCTCGGCGCCGGTGGTGTCGTCCACGGTTCTCCTTGGGGTGTTCTAGCCAGGGCGGCGGGCCCGTCCTGCGGGTGCCCCGGCGGCCTCATGGTGGTGCGCACGATCGGCTCGTGCGCGGGGTGTCACTTCTTGATCTGGCTGATCTGGGTGATCTCGAACGGGACCGGCTTCTGCGCCTGGTGCGGGTGGTCGGGCCCGGCGTAGACCTTCACCTTGCCGAACATCTTCCGGCCGAGGGAGTTCTTGGGCAGCATGCCCTTGATCGCCTTCTCGACGGCCCGCTCGGGGTGCTTGGCCAGCAGGTCGGTGTAGGTCACCGAGCGCAGGCCACCGGGGTAACCGGAGTGCCGGTACGCCTTCTTCCGCTCCGCCTTGTTGCCGGACAGCGACACCTTGTCGGCGTTCACGATGACGACGAAGTCACCGGTGTCCAGATGCGGCGCGTAGATCGGCTTGTGCTTACCCCGAAGCAACTGCGCGACCTGACTGGCGAGACGGCCCAGCACGACATCGGTCGCGTCGATGACGTACCACTGACGCTGGACGTCAGCGGGCTTAGGGGTGTACGTGCGCACGGTCGTAAGCCTTCGTTTCTGTCGACTCTCAGCGGTCCCCCTGGCGGGCGAACGCTACCTGTCAGCGGTGTCGATCCTCGCTCCCCCATCGTGGGCGAGCGCCACCTCTCAGCGGTTTCGATCCTGCTCGCGCCGATCAGAGACCTAAGTCCGACCTGGCGCTCCGGGAGGCCGGGGCCCGTACGACACCGCGAAAGGCGCTTGCTCGGGACACACCGGCACGTCGTCGCGTCACTGCCGCCCGCGCGGGCAGGCGTCAACGCACACAACAAACACGCAGGATACTCGGCCGTGCGTGTACGGGTCAAAACAAGCCGCGATGACACCCTCGGCCGCATCCCCGGCCATGCGGCATTCCGGTATCCGCACCAGAAAAGGAGACGGTCGGCGGCCCGTCGATCACAGAATGTAGCGATATTGATCTTTCTTGGGGGATCTTAGTAACCCGGGGTCATATCGGGATATGGTGCCGGGCGACCGGTCCACGCCGGCTCACGCCGGCCCGCACCCGGGAGCCCCCGCTGTCCACTCCCCGCAGACCAGGTGATCCAGCCGGACGCCGCCGGCCCGGCCATGCCGGGCAGAGCGGCCCCGCGCCCCGCGACGTCCCCGCACGCGACGGGACGCCTCCGTACCGTGACGAGCTCGTCGCCAGCGGTCCGTCGCGTGCCCGCTCCGCTCCGCCGCCGCGGCGGCGCCGCACGTCCGGCGGCTCGTCCGGGAACGGCGGCCCGCCGGGACGCAAGCGGTCCCGGGGCAGGAGCGCCACCGGGATCGTGGCCGTCGTCACCGCGTCCGGCCTCGCCATCGGGTTCGGCGTCGCGATCGACCGCCTCATCCTGCCCGGACTCCGGTCGGAGAAGACCTCCGCGTCCGCACCGGAGCGGAGCCCGTCCGCCGAGATCCCGCCCGGGCCGCAGAGCGACCCGGTGGAGGGGACCGGCACGGATTCCCCGACGGGCACGGGCGGCGGCAAGAGCAGCCCCACGGCCTCCCCCGCGCCGCCGTCGGAGGAGCCGACGCCGCCGCTGAAGGCGATCCACCCGCCGAAGAGCACCTCGGCCGAGCCGTCGAAGTCCGGCAGTCCGTCCGGATCGGACGAGCCTCCGTCGAGCGGGGGCGGCACCACGGGCGACACCGGCGGATCGACCAGTACCGAGGCGGCCGTCGTGTCGCTGACCAACGCCGAGCGCGCCAAGAACGGGTGCAAGGCGCTGCGCATCGACCAGCGGCTCGTCGTCGCGGCCCGCAAGCACTCCGCGGACATGGCGGCCAACGACTACTTCGACCACACGTCCCGCAACGGCGACAGCCCGTGGAAGCGGATGGAGGACGCCGGGTACAGCAGCCCCGGCGCGGAGAACATCGCCAAGGGCTACCCGACCGCCTCGGCCGTCGTGAAGGGCTGGATGAACAGCCCGGGCCACCGGGCCAACATCCTGAACTGCGGCCTGCGCGCCATCGGCGTCGGGATGGCCTCGGGGCCCGGCGGCCCGTTGTGGACGCAGGACTTCGGCTGGAAATGACCCCGTCTCACTCAGGGGACATGACCTTCCGCAAATCACCGGCGTCCGGTTCGCCCCCATGTCATGGTGGGTGTCTCGAAGGTCCAGAGCCCTGAACGAGGAACGGTAAGGTCCAACGCATGGGTTACCCGGGCGATCAAGGCAGACCCGGCGACTGGCCTCCCCGGCAGTCGCCGCACGCGCCGTACGGACCCGGAGCCGAAGCGCCACCGTACGGCCACGACAACGACGAAGCCCCCTTCGCACCACGCGACGAGGGGCCCGGTGCGATGCCGTCCGGCCAGGAGGCGTTCGGTCAGGAACCACTGGGCGGGGAGCCGTTCGGCAGGGACGCGTTCGCCGGTGGGGGGCCCGGAGGACCGGGCGAGCAGACCGCCACCTGGTCCGAGCAGCCACCGGCGTGGGGCGCCGAGCCCGCCCCGGGCGACGCGCCCGGCGAGGACGCCTACGGCTCCTACGAGGGCATGCCGCCCGGCCCGTCCGGCGGGCCCTCCGGCGGGCCGACACCGCACGGACGGCGCCGCAACCTCCCGCTGATCATCGGGGGCGCGGCGGTCGCCGGGATCCTCCTCATCGGCGGCGGCGTCGGGCTGTCGTCGATGCTGAAGGGCGACTCCAAGCCGAAGAAGACACCGGACCAGGCGGCGTCCACCCAGCCCAAGCCGACACCGAGCCCGACGAAGCCCGTGCTGGCGCCGGTGAAGCTGCAGAGCCGCACCACCGACCCCACGCCGCTGACGCTCAAGGAGGTCTTCGGCAAGGGGAAGTTCAAGTCGGGCCGCCAGAAGTACGTGCGGACCGCCGTCAACGCGAAGAAGAGCTGCGCCGACGTCGTCGGCGGCACGAGCCTGGAGAAGGCGCTCAAGAAGGGCCGCTGCACCCAGGCCCTGCGGGCCACCTACGCGCTCAGCACCGGCTCCCTCATCGGCACGGTCGGCGTGTTCAACCTGCAGAACGAGGCGGCGGCCAAGAAGGCCGTCAAGGCCGCGGGCGCCAAGGACGCGTTCCTCCAGGCGCTGCCCGGCAAGGGCGTCTCCAAGACCAACGGCAAGGGCGAGGCGCTCGGCACCTCGCAGGTGCGCGGCCACTACGTCATCATGACGTGGGTACAGCGGCCGGACGGAAAGAAGATTTCCAGCAAGTACCATGCGGCCGTCCGGGTCTTCGGAACGCAGATGGTCAAGGGCAGCAACCTGGCGCTGGCCTTGCACTACAGGGAAACCGAAGGCAAGCCCCTCCAAAAGTGACCTGTATGAATACCCTCACTGCTTATGTCTGGACCTGAAGACGCCCGGGAGACCACCGACCAGGCCACCGGCGAATCGCCGGCGGCCGAGTCCGCCTCCCTCAAGCTCCCCGCCTTCGGCCTGGAGGCCCCCTGGTGGGCCGCGGAATCCGCGGGCACCGCCCGCCCGGCCGACGAGCCCCCGCGCGAGCCGGAGTTCCTGTCCGCGCCCGTGATGGAGGACGAGGCGGACGCCATCGCACCCGTCTCCGACCTTCTGGCCGAGGCCGAGGCCGAACTCGAAGCCGAGCCCGAGGCCGAGGCCGGCGAGGTCGTCCCCGTGGTCACCCTCCCTCCGCCCGGGACCCTGGTCGCAGGGAAGGGCGTCCCCAGCGTCGACTCCCGCCGGGCCGTTCCCGCCGAGCCGATCGTCCAGCGCCCGCTCTCGACCGACGACACCGATCCGGACGGCTTCCAGCCCATCCCGGCGGCGGACGAGGCGGCACAGGAGGACGACCCGGCCGGCGACGCCCCGGACAAGACCGTCGTGGACGACCCCGTGGTGGCCGAGGCCGCGGCGACCGAGGCCGTGGAGGACGCCCCCACGCCGCTTTCGGCGTTCGAGAAGGCCAGGCAGGCGGAGGACGAGTCGTCCACGCTCGCACCGGTGCTCGTCCCGGACGCGATCCTGCCGCCCGGCGTCGTCCCGCCCACCGGCAGCGGCCCGTTCCCGCAGACCGAGCCGGCCGCCGACGACACGGTGGTCGACGGGCAGCCGCCGGTCATCACACCGATCTACCACGCCGAGGGCGGCGTCCCGGTCGACACCCCGCCGCCGCCCGGACGTCCCCGGCAGGACGGCCCGGGCCACGGCGCGAACAAGCAGCGGGTCGTGCTGATCGGCGGCGGCGCCGCGCTCATCCTCGCCGCGGCCGCCGCCCTGTTCCTCATCGGCGAGACGGGTTCGGGCAACGATGCCGGCGACCGCAAGGCGGCCGAGCCTCCGGCGGTGTCGCAGTCGACGCCGGCCGCCACACCGTCCGCGACGTCCAGGCCCGTGGACATCAGCAACGAGAAGTCCGACACCGCCGACCTGGGGTTCCACGACGTCTTCCCCGCCGCGACCCTCCAGCTCGGCGGGCGCACCTACACCCGGGACCGCTGGTCCCTCAACCGCGACGTCGCGTACGCGGCCCGCGGCTCCATGCTCACCGCCCTCCAGCGCGAGAAGTGCCGCAAGATCGTCCGCGCCACCTACATCGACCCGGAGAGCAAGCTCGCCGTCACGTCCGGGATCGCCGTGATGCCGACCAAGAGGGCGGCGATCGCCGTGAGCAAGGCGGGCGACCCCGCCGAGTACGAGTGGTTCCGCGGCATGGCGGGCAAGCGCTCACCGGACATCGACCGGGCCGGCGGCTACGCGGCGGCGACCGTCCGCGGCCGGTACGTGGCCTACGCCTACGTGCAGTGGGCGAACGGCAGGAAGGCCAAGCCCGGGGATCCGGTCATCAAGAAGGCGGCCCAGCTGTTCCTCGACTACGACCTGCGCCCGATCGTGGCGCGCGCCCGGGGCTGAACCCTCACGTGCCCTGCTGAGGCGCCGCGCCGCCGGACGATGCCGGCTGCTCCGCGGCGGCCGCGGCGGTGGCGTTCAGCGTGCGGACGCGGCGGGTCTCCTGCGCGCGCCTGGCCAGGCTGTCGTCGCCGGGGTAGCGGATCTCCTCCAGCGACAGGCCGTGCGCGGGCGCGACGTTCACGCCCGAGTCGCGGACGCGGGCGGCGAGCACCTCGGCGGGCCACTCCACCTCGCGCCGCCCGTCCCCGACCATCAGCAGGGCGCCGACGAGCGCCCTGACCATCGAATGGCAGAAGGCGTCGGCCTCCACGGTCGCGCAGGCCAGGTGCGGGTCGCGGTCGTCGCGAGCCCACTCGTAGCGCAGCAGTTCCCGGATCGTCGTCGCGCCCTCCCGCTTCCGGCAGTACGCGGCGAAGTCGTTCTCCCCCACCAGCCTCCGCGCGGCGTCGTTCATCCGGTCCAGGTTCAGCGGGCGAGGATGCCACAGCACGTCATGGCGGCGCAGCGGCTCCACCCCGACCGGGTTGTCGCACACCCGGTACACGTAGCGGCGGGACAGCGCGGAGAACCGCGCGTCGAACCCCTCCGGCGCGACCGAGACGCGCCACACCCGGACGTCCGGCGGCAGCAGCCCTGCGAGGCGGCGCGGCATCGTCCCGTTGATCGCCGAGTAGGCGGCGACGGGCACCACCAGGTGGGCGACCTGCCCGCGGGCGTGCACGCCGGCGTCGGTGCGGCCGGCGACGGTGAGCATGGGGGGCGGGTCCAGGCGCAGCATGCGTGCCAGCGCGTCCTCGATGACGCCCTGGACGGTCCGCTGGTTCGGCTGTCTCGCCCAGCCCGCGAAGTCCGACCCGTCGTATCCGATGTCGAGCCGGAGTCGTACCAGAGCGGTCATGTCAGCCGTATCGTCCCTCTGCACCGTGCGTCCGTTCCCCCCGATGTCCCGCGCTCATCGGGCACTCCCCTGACACGCTCCCCGCTGAATCGTCGCCCGCCTGACCTGACCATGGAATCAAGTCTGGCAAAGTTCGGGCCCGCCGTCTCGATCGAAACGGCGGGCCCTCACGAATGTCGAGCAAACGCTCGCCTAGGTCACGCGGTGAACTACTTCTTGCCGCCCTCGTCCTCGGCGTCCGCGGCCTCGTCCTTCGCCTCGGCGGCCTCGGGCTCGTCGGCGTCGGCCTTGCTGAGGGTGACATCGCCCTCGGCGGGCAGGTCCTCCTCGGCGACCTTGGGCTCCGGGGCGGCCTTGGCGGTGGAGGCGGCCAGCTGCTCCTGCACCAGCTCGATCACGGCCATCGGGGCGTTGTCGCCCTTACGCGGCCCGATCTTGGTGATGCGGGTGTAGCCGCCGGGACGGTTCTCGAAGCGCGGCGCGATCTCGGTGAAGAGCTCGTGCAGGACGCTCTTGTCGCGGATCGTCCTGGCCACCAGGCGGCGGTTGTGCAGGTCGCCCTTCTTCGCCTTGGTGATCAGCTTCTCCGCCAGCGGACGCACCCGCCGGGCCTTGGCCTCGGTGGTGGTGATGCGGCCGTGCTCGAACAGCGACGTGGCCAGGTTCGCCAGGATCAGCTTCTGGTGCGCAGCGCTGCCGCCGAGGCGGGCGCCCTTGGTGGGCTGGGGCATGACTCTTTCCTTCCTGCACCGGCCGTATCAGGTACCGGTGTCAGCTGGTTCCGGACGGCCGGGGAACGGTGCCCCCGGCCGCCGGAATCGGGTTTCTAGTACTGCTCGGTCTCGGCGTAGCCCTGGTCGTCGTCGCCGTAGTTGTCGGCCGCCGCGCTCGGGTCGAACCCGGGCGGGGAGTCCTTCAGCGACAGGCCCATGTCGTTGAGCTTCTGCTTGACCTCTTCGATCGACTTGGCGCCGAAGTTGCGGATGTCGAGCAGGTCCTGCTCGCTGCGGGCGACGAGCTCGCCCACGGAGTGGATGCCCTCGCGCTTCAGGCAGTTGTAGGAGCGGACGGTGAGGTTCAGCTCCTCGATCGGCAGGGCCAGGTCCGCGGCGAGCGCGGCGTCCGTCGGGGACGGGCCCATGTCGATGCCCTCGGCCTCGACGTTGAGCTCCCGGGCCAGCCCGAACAGCTCGACGAGGGTCTTGCCCGCGGAGGCGACCGCGTCGCGCGGCAGCATCGCCTGCTTGGTCTCCACGTCCAGGATGAGGCGGTCGAAGTCGGTGCGCTGCTCGACTCGGGTGGCCTCGACCTTGTAGGTGACCTTGAGCACGGGCGAGTAGATGGAGTCGATCGGGATCCGGCCGATCTCCTGGCCCGGCTGCTTGTTCTGCGCGGCGGAGACGTAGCCGCGGCCGCGCTCGACCGTCAGCTCCATCTCCAGCTTGGCCTTGTTGTTCAGGGTGGCGATGTGCAGGTCGGGGTTGTGGACCTCGACGCCCGCCGGCGGCGCGATGTCGGCCGCGGTCACCTCGCCCGGGCCCTGCTTGCGCAGGTACATGACCACGGGCTCGTCGTGCTCGGACGAGACGACGAGCTCCTTGAGGTTCAGGATGATGTCGGTGACGTCTTCCTTGACCCCGGGCACGGTGGAGAACTCGTGCAGGACGCCCTCGATGCGGATGCTGGTGACGGCCGCACCGGGGATCGAGGAGAGCAGGGTACGACGCAGCGAGTTGCCGATCGTGTAGCCGAAGCCCGGCTCCAGCGGCTCGATGGTGAACCGGGACCGGTACTCGTCGACCTGCTCTTCGGTGAGAGTCGGACGCTGAGCGATGAGCATGGTGGTGCCTTCTTTCCGCGGTGCCCGCTATTTGACGACCGCGTTCGTGAATGTTCCCCGTTCCGCCGGGATCCCACCCGGGGACCCCGGCGAAACGACGTGAGCCCCTACTTGGAGTAGAGCTCGACGATCAGCTGCTCCTGAACGGGAGCGTCGATCTGCTGCCGGACGGGCAGCGAGTGCACGAGGATCCGCATCTTCTCGCCGTCCACCCCGAGCCACGCCGGGACCTGACGGTCGCCGACCTCGGCCTTGGCGACCTGGAACGGCGTCATCTCCATCGACTTGGGCTTGACGTCGATGATGTCGGCCTCGGTCACGAGGGCCGACGGGATGTTGACCTTCCTGCCGTTGACCCGGATGTGGCCGTGCCGGATGAGCTGGCGGGCCATGTCGCGGGACTTGGCGAAGCCGCCCCGGTAGACGACGTTGTCGAGCCGGCGCTCCAGCAGCGTGAGCAGGTTGTCGCCCGTCTTGCCCTGCTGGCGGTTCGCCTCGACGTAGTAGTTGTGGAACTGCCGCTCCAGCACGCCGTAGATGCGCCGCGCCTTCTGCTTCTCACGAAGCTGCAGCAGGTACTCGGTCTCCTTGGGCCGGCCGCGACCGTGCTCACCCGGCGGGTAGGGCCGGATCTCGATCGGGCACTTCGGGCCCTCGCACTTGCTGCCCTTGAGGAACAGCTTCATCTTCTCGCGGCGGCAGAGCTTGCAGTCCGCACCGGTGTAACGAGCCATTGTTCTAGATCTCCCCTGCCTCAGACCCGGCGACGCTTCGGCGGGCGGCAGCCGTTGTGCGGAACGGGCGTGACGTCCTGGATCGAGCCCACCTCGAGGCCGGTCGCCTGCAGCGACCGGATGGCGGTCTCGCGGCCCGAGCCCGGGCCCTTCACGAAGACGTCGACCTTGCGCATGCCGTGCTCCATCGCGCGGCGGGCGGCCGCCTCGGCGGCCTGCTGCGCGGCGAACGGGGTGGACTTGCGCGAGCCCTTGAAGCCGACGTGGCCCGAGGAGGCCCAGGAGATCACGTTGCCGTTGGGGTCGGTGATCGAAACGATCGTGTTGTTGAACGTGCTCTTGATGTGGGCGTGCCCGTGAGCGACGTTCTTCTTTTCCTTGCGGCGCACCTTCTTGGCGCCGACACGGCTCTTAGGAGGCATCTGCTCTCTCTACTCTTGAGGTCATCGATCCGGAGGACCGACTCCGGACTACTTCTTGCCGGCCTTCTTCTTGCCGGCCACGGTCTTCTTCTTGCCCTTGCGGGTGCGCGCGTTGGTCTGCGTGCGCTGACCGTGCACCGGAAGCCCGCGGCGGTGCCGGATGCCCTGGTAGCACCCGATCTCGATCTTGCGGCGGATGTCCGCCTGGACCTCGCGGCGAAGATCACCCTCGATCTTGTAGTTCGCCTCGATCCAGTCGCGGAGCTGCACCAGCTCGTCGTCGCCGAGCTGGTGCACCCGCAGGTCGCCGCTGACGCCGGTGCCCGCGAGGGTCTCCAGCGCGCGCGTCCGGCCGATGCCGAAGATGTAGGTGAGAGCGACCTCGAGGCGCTTGTCGCGCGGGAGGTCGACGCCGAGGAGGCGTGCCATCGTGGGCAGTTCCCTTCATTCGTCCGGAGGTATGGACGCACCGCCTCCGCACACACCCTGCCCGGGTGGCGGCCCCGGCCTCCGAAGGTCCGGGGGTGCTCCTCCACACGACGGTGCCGTACGGCCCGATCCAGTGGACCGAAACCCGTACGGCGACCTGTGTGAAGGCTGCGATGCGTTTGCTCGGTTGTGAGCGTCAGCCCTGACGCTGCTTGTGGCGCGGGTCGGAGCAGATCACCATGACCCGGCCGTGCCGGCGGATGACGCGGCACTTGTTGCAGATCTTCTTGACGCTCGGCTTGACCTTCACTGGGTCTCCTAGGGATCAGGGTCACCCCCGCGCCGCCACGCACGGGGAAGGCAACCCCAGTGGGATTGGGTTTACTTGTAGCGGTAGACGATCCGACCGCGCGTGAGGTCGTAGGGGCTCAGCTCCACAACGACGCGGTCGTCCGGCAGGATCCGGATGTAGTGCATCCGCATCTTGCCGCTGATGTGGGCGAGCACCTTGTGCCCGTTGTCGAGCTCCACCCGGAACATGGCGTTGGGCAGCGACTCGATCACGGTGCCCTCGATCTCGATGGCCCCTTCTTTCTTGGGCATGTCCTCCGCGCTTCGCTGGTCGGCTCATTGGACGCGGCCCGGCTCTCCAGAGGAGAATCGGCCGCAACCCGCACGCGACGCGGAAGCGTCATGAAGGGGAATCGGGCGGCCGTCGACGGACCGACAAGGGAGTCTACGTCAACCGGCCTTCCAATGCGAAATCAACGCATGATACGGGTCCGGAGACTCCTCCCGAGCTAAGCATACATCGCGTGCGCGTTGTACCTTTCCAGGAGAGAGACGTCCGAGGAGGATCAGCATGCCGAGCTATGACTTCGCGCTGATCCTCAGCCGTCCCCTCTACGAGGACGAGCTGGATCCGCTGTTCGACCGCACGCACGGCGCGGTCACGGTGTCGATCATCAGCGAGCCTGAGCACGCGGAGCGCCCCGGCAACGCCTCCTGCTCCTGGCCGGGTCCCACCCTCGCCGCGGCGATCATGGAGGTGGTCCGCCATGTCGAGGAGAGCGCGCCCGGCCTGCACGTCCTGCAGGTGGAGGCCGACCCGCTGCTGACGATCCGCGACATCGCCGAACGCGTCGGGCGCTCCCTCGACTCCGTCCGGCACGCGATCACCGGGGCCCGCGGCGCGACCGGCTTCCCGTCCTCGGAGATGTCCACCGCCGGACACCGGCTGTGGCGCTGGTCCAAGGTCGCCGCCTGGTACGACCTCCACGACCCGCAGCTGGTCGAGGCCAAGCCGACCGTCCAGGCCATCAACGGCTGGCTCGCCCTTCGCGACGTCGTCCCGGACGTGGCCCCCGCGCCGGAAGAGGTCACCTCGGCCCTGTCGCTGGTCATCCAGGTCGCCTGAGGAACGCCTCGCCGACCGGACGGCGCGACCCGAAAGCGTGGGTAATGCGCCCGTAATGTCGTCTTTGATGGGGTGAAGTCGACAGTGCGGGCGGAGGAGGCGAAGATCGTCCAGATGCCGGGCCTGGGGGTGCCCTGAGCGTGGGTCCGTGATGTGCTTGGGCAAGGGGGAGGGGATCGATGGCGATCATCGCGCAGCTGAGCGACATCCACCTGGCGGCCGGACGCGACGGCGAGGTGGACGACGGCTCCGGGCCGGTCCGCGCCCTGCGCGCCGCCGTGTCGAGCCTGCTGTCGCTGCCCGCGCGACCCGACGCCGTCGTCCTCACCGGCGACCTCGCCGACGGCGGGCGCCCCTCCGAGTACGCCCGGCTGCACGCGCTGCTGTCGCCGCTGCCGATGGCCGTCCACCCCATGTGCGGCAACCACGACGACCGCGACGAGATGCGGAAGGCGTTCGCCGACCATCCGGCGGTCGCGGCCACCGGGACCGGCCCGGGGGCGCCCCTGCAGTACGCCGTCGACGTGGCGGGCGTCCGGCTCGTCTGCTGCGACACCACCGTGGACGGGCACTCGCACGGGCACATGAGCGAGGAGCGGCTCGCCTGGCTGGACGCGACGCTCGGCGCGGCGCCCGGCACCCCCACGATCATCGCGACGCATCACCCGCCCTACCCCATCGGCATGCGGTTCATCGACGACCTGCGGTTCGTCGACCCCGCCGGGTTCGCGTCGGTGATCTCACGGCATCCGCAGGTCGTGCGGATCATCTCCGGGCACGTCCACCGGGCGTCGGTCGGGTCGCTGGCGGGGACGGTCAGCACCACCTGCCCGAGCACCTACCGGCAGCTGTTCCTCGACCTCACCAAGCGGGGACGCGCCGCCGTCACCGGGGAGCCTGCCGGGTTCGCCCTCCACCTCGTCGGCGAGGACGGCACCGCCACCACCCACTTCGCGCCGACCGGGAACTACCGCCCGCTGATGGACGTGGAGTGAGCCGCCCGCGGGCCGCCCCCCGCCGGTGAGCGGTCAGCCGCGGCCCGGCCGGCCGCCGAAGACCGTGCGCATCAGCAGGATCGCGCCCCACGGGCCCGCCACCCAGATCCACCACGGGTACACCGCGCCCGACGTGACAAGGATGATCAGCCAGACGGTGAAGTTGATCATGCTGACCGTCGCCCAGGCGCCCCACATCGCCCGCATCCGCTGCGGTTCGAGGTCGCCCGGCATGGGCTTGGCGGGGGAAGCGGTGCTCTTGGCCTGCGACGCCGGGACGGGCAGCTGGTAGAGGTCCTCCTCCGGCAGGTCCGAGGTGATCTCCTGGAGCTGCCCGAGCGTCTTCGCCCCGTACACCGATTCGAGCCGCTCGTCCAGCTCGTCCATCGTGATCCGGCCCTCGGCGCAGTGCTCCCGCAGGCTCGCGGCCACCCGGTCGCGGTCGGCGTCCGACGCCCGGATGTCAGGGTTCGGCGCCATCGTTCCTCCGCTCCTCAGGACGAGCTGTCACTCCCATTCTGCGGTGGCGGCGCGAGCTTCGCGAACCATTCCCGGCCCTCGTCGATCGCCGTCAGGACGCGGGGGCCGTCCGCGGTGACCGCGAACGTGTGCTCGAAATGCGCCGAGGTCCGCCCGTCGGTCGTCACGACCGTCCAGCCGTCGTCCAGTTCGAGGGTGTCCTTCGTGCCGAGGTTCACCATGGGCTCCACCGCGAAGCACATCCCCGGCTCCAGGACGGGCCCGTGCCCGGGCGCCCCGTGGTTCGGGATCAGCGGGTCCATGTGCATCTCGGTCCCGATGCCGTGCCCGCCGTAGCCCTCGACGATGCCGTAGGGGCCCTGAGAGCGGATGTGAGCCTCGATCGCGTGCGACATGTCCGTGAGGCGGGCGCCGGCCGTCCCGGCCGCCAGACCGTGCCACAGGGACGCCTCGGTGACCTCCAGCAGCCGGCGCTCCTCGTCGGTGATCTCCCCGACGGGGACGGTGACGGCCGCGTCGCCGTGCCAGCCCGCCACGATCGCGCCGCAGTCGATGGAGATGACGTCGCCGTCCCGCAGCACCTTCCCGGCCCGCGGGATGCCGTGCACGATCTCCTCGTTGACGGACGCGCAGATCGTCCCGGTGAAGCCGTGGTAGCCCTTGAACGACGGGACGCCGCCGTTGTCGCGGATGTGCCGCTCGGCGAGCGTGTCCAGGTCCAGGGTGGTGATCCCCGGTTTGACGGCCTCGCGCAGCAGCTCCAGCGTCCGGCCGACGAGCAGCCCCGCCGCGCGCATCAGCTCGATCTGCTCCGCGGTCTTCACCTGGATCGCGAGCCTACGCCGTTTGAACATCGGGCCTGCTCACTTCTCCAGCGGGCGCAGCGCGGTCAGGGCGCGCTTGGTGACCTCTTCGACCGGGCCCGTCGCGTCGATGCCGACGAGGATGTTCTCGTCGGCATAGAACTGCACCAGCGGGGCCGTGTCGTGCTTGTACACCTCCAGGCGGTGCATGACGACCTCTTCCTTGTCGTCGTCGCGCTGGAAGAGGTGACCGCCGCAGTCGTCGCAGATGTCGTCCTGCTTGTCGTCGAAGTCGACGTGCCAGATCCGCCCGCACCTGTCGCAGGTGCGCCGGCCCGACAGCCGCCGGACGACCTCGTCCTCGTCGACGACCAGCTCCAGCACGATGTCGAGGCGGTTGTCCCACTCGGCGAGGATCTTCTTCAGCGTCTCCGCCTGCGGGACGTTGCGCGGGAACCCGTCCAGCAGGAACCCGTCGCGGGCGTCGTCCTCGCCGATCCGGTCGCGGACCATCGCGATCGTGACCTCGTCGGGGACGAGGTCGCCGCGGTCCATGTACTGCTTGGCCTTCCGGCCGAGCTCGGTGCCGCCGCTCACGTTCGCGCGGAAGATGTCACCTGTCGATATCTTCGGGACCGACAGATGAGATGCGATGAACTGGGCCTGCGTCCCCTTGCCCGCTCCCGGGGGGCCCACCAGGACGATACGCACTACTGGAGGAAGCCCTCGTAGTTGCGCTGCTGGAGCTGACTCTCGATCTGCTTCACGGTATCCAGTCCGACGCCGACGACGATGAGAATGCTCGTGCCGCCGAACGGGAAGTCCTGGCTCGCCTGCATGAGTGCGAAGGCGACCATCGGGACGAGGGACACGAGCCCCAGGTAGAGCGCACCGGGTGTGGTGATCCGGGTCAGCACGAAGTCGAGGTATTCGGCGGTCGGCCGGCCAGGACGGATACCTGGGATGAATCCACCATACTTCTTCATGTTGTCGGCGACTTCAGTGGGGTTGAACGTGATCGCCACATAGAAGTACGTGAAGAAGATGATGAAGACGAAGAAGACGCCCATGTGCCAGGCATTGTCCTGCTGGAGGTACGGCTGGACCTTCTGCAGCCACTTGGTGTTGGGCCACAGCTGGGTCGCCAGCACCGGCAGGTAGAGCAGCGACGACGCGAAGATGATCGGGATGATGCCGGCCTGGTTCACCTTCAGCGGGATGTACGTCGACGTCCCGCCGTACATGCGCCGGCCCACCATCCGCTTCGCGTACTGGACGGGGATGCGCCGCTGCGCCTGCTCGACGAACACGACGCCGGCCATGATCGCCAGGCCGACGAGGATCACGACCGCGAAGACGAAGCCGTTCTTGGCCTTGTAGATGCTCCAGAACTGGGCCGGGAAGACCGCCACCACCTGGGTGAAGATCAGGATCGACATGCCGTTGCCGATGCCGCGGTCGGTGACCAGCTCGCCCAGCCACATGATGACGGTCGTGCCCGCCACCATGCAGATCACCATCACGATGATCGGGAAGATGCCCGTCTTGTACAGGATGTCTTCACCGCCGGACACGCCCTGGAACAGCTGACCGGTGCTCGCCATCGCCACGATGCCGGTCGCCTGCAGGATCGCCAGCCCCACCGTCAGGTAACGGGTGTACTGGGTGATCTTGGTGGTGCCGGCCTGGCCCTCCTTCTTGAGGGCCTCCAGCCGCGGGATCACCACCGTCAGCAGCTGCAAGATGATGCTCGCCGTGATGTACGGCATGATGCCCAGCGCGAACACCGACAGCTTCAGCAGCGCACCGCCGCTGAACAGGTCGACGAGCCCGTAGAGCTGGCCGCTGGCGCCGCCGCTGTTCTTGGCCGCGTCGGCGGTTTCCTTCAGCACCTTCACGTTCACGTTGGGCGTGGGCAGGATCGAGCCGATCCGGAACACCACGATCATGAACAACGTGAAGAAGATCTTTTTACGCAGGTCAGGCGTACGGAAAGCCCGAGCGAACGCGGTCAGCACCATTCCTCCTGCGCGACTGGCGGGTTCATGGCCACCGAGGGGCCGGTTACTACAGGTCCATGAGGTCGGGCGGAGGATATCCGCTGAGAGGCCGGAGTGTGGAATCTCACGCGTTCACCTTCGCCCGTGTGACTCTAACAGCAGACGACGTCGGGGCCGTCCCGCCCGTCCCGGCGGCCTCGCGGCCCCGGGCACTAGGCGAGAACGGCCCCGGCATCGGAAGAGTTCCTTCTTACAGCTCGTCGGTGGTTCCGCCGGCCGCGGCGATCTTCTCCTTCGCGGCACCGGAGAAGGCGTGCACCTTCACCTGAACCGCGACGGAGATGTCGCCCGTGCCGAGGACCTTGACCGGACGGCCGCGGCGCACCGCGCCCTTGGCCGCCAGGTCCTCCGCCGTGACCTCGCCGCCCTCGGGGTAGAGCGCGGCGAGCTTGTCCAGGTTCACGACCTGGAACTCGACCCGGTTCGGGTTCTTGAAGCCCTTGAGCTTCGGCACCCGGCGGATCAGCGGCATCTGGCCGCCCTCGAAACCCACGGGCACGGTGCTGCGGGCCTTGGTGCCCTTGGTGCCGCGGCCCGCGGTCTTGCCCTTGGACGCCTCGCCGCGGCCCTTGCGGGTCTTGGCCTTGCGGGCGCCGGGGGCCGGACGCAGGTCGTGCACCTTCAGCGGGGTGCCCTCGGTGTCCTTGCCGAGATCAGCCGCCATGTCAGTCGACCTCCTCGACGGCGACCAGGTGCGCCACCGTCCGGATCATGCCGAGCACCTCGGGGCGGTCCTCGCGGACCACGCTCTGCCCGATCTTCTTCAGGCCGAGGGTGCGCAGCGTGTCACGCTGGTTCTGCTTCTCACTGATCACGGACTTGGTCTGCGTGATCTTCAGGTTGGTCATGACGTCTGAGCCTCCGCCCTGGGCTCGCTGCCCGCGGCACGGGCCCGCAGCATGGCCGCCGGCGCGACGTCCTCGATCGGCAGGCCGCGCTTGGCCGCGATCTCCTCGGGACGCTTCAGCGCCTTCAGGCCCGCGATCGTCGCGTGCACGATGTTGATCGCGTTGTCGCTGCCGAGCGACTTGCTCAGCACGTCGTGGATGCCGGCGCACTCCAGCACCGCGCGCACCGGGCCACCGGCGATCACGCCGGTACCGGGGCTGGCCGGACGCAGCAGGACCTCGCCCGCCGCGTCCCGCGCCTGCACCAGGTGCGGGATGGTGCCCTGGATCCGCGGCACCTTGAAGAAGTGCTTCTTGGCCTCCTCGACGCCCTTGGCGATCGCCGCGGGCACCTCCTTGGCCTTGCCGTAGCCGACGCCGACCGTCCCGTTGCCGTCACCGACGATCACCAGGGCGGTGAAGCTGAAACGACGCCCGCCCTTGACGACCTTGGCGACACGGTTGATCGCCACGACCTTCTCGATGTACGACTGGCCCTTGTCGGCGCCACCGCGGCGGTCGTCACGGCGGTCGCGACGGTCGCCACCCTGACCGCCACCACGCCTCTGCGCTGCCATCAGTGGTTCCTCTCGTTCACCTTGTAAAGGGCCATTACAGCTCCAGGCCCCCCTCGCGCGCACCGTCCGCGACCGCGGCGATGCGGCCGTGGTACTTGTTGCCGCCGCGGTCGAACACGACCGCGTGGACACCGGCCTGCTTGGCCCGCTCGGCGACGAGCTCGCCGACCTTGCGGGACTTGGCCGTCTTGTCGCCGGAGTCGGCGCGCAGGTCCGCCTCCATCGTCGACGCGCTGGCCACCGTGTGGCCCTTGTCGTCGTCGATGACCTGGACGAACACGTGCCGGGTGGAGCGGGTCACGACCAGGCGAGGCCGCGCGGCGCTGCCCACGACCTTCTTCCGGACCCGCAGGTGCCGGCGCTTGCGGGACTTGGCCCGCGCCGACGTGGCCTTGCCGGCCAGGGTCTTGGTGCCTGCCATGACTACTTACCAGCCTTTCCGACCTTGCGGCGGATCTGCTCGCCCTCGTAGCGCACGCCCTTGCCCTTGTACGGGTCGGGCTTGCGCAGCTTGCGGATGCGGGCGGCGATCTCACCGACGAGCTGCTTGTCGATGCCCTCGACGGTGAGCTGCGTCGGCCTCTCCACCGTGAAGGTGATGCCCTCAGGGGCTTCGAACGGGATCGGGTGGCTGTAGCCGAGCGAGAACTCCACGTTCTTGCCCTTCGCCACCACACGGTAGCCGACGCCCTGGATGACCAGGGTCTTCTTGTAGCCGTCCGTGACGCCGACGACCATGTTGTTGATCAGCGTCCGGGTGAGCCCGTGCAGCCCGCGCACCTTGTTGATGTCGTTCGGCCGGGTGACGACGATCCTGCCGTCCTCCTGGCTGACCTCGATGGGCTCGACGACGGTGTGCGACAGCGTGCCCTTCGGCCCCTTGACGGTGACCTCGCGGCCGTCGAGCCTCACCTCGACACCGCTGGGCACGGTGATGGGGAGACGTCCGATACGAGACATTGTTAGTGCCCTCCCCTCACCAGACGTAGGCGAGGACTTCCCCGCCCACTCCGCGCTTGCCCGCCTGGCGGTCCGTCATCAGGCCGGAGGACGTCGAGATGATCGCGACGCCCAGCCCGCCCAGGACCTTCGGCAGGTTGTCCTTCTTCGCGTACACACGCAGACCCGGCTTCGAGACGCGCTTGATGCCGGCGATCGAACGCTCGCGGGTCGGGCCGAACTTCAGCTCGATGTTGAGCTTCTTGCCGACCTCGGCGTCCTCCACACTCCAGCCCGAGATGTAGCCCTCCTGCTGGAGGATCTCGGCGATGTGCGCCTTGATCTTCGAGTACGGCATCGCCACCTGGTCGTGGTACGCCGAATTCGCGTTACGCAGACGCGTCAGCATGTCTGCGATCGGGTCGGTCATCGTCATGGCCTACTGGCCCTCCCTCGCCACGGTTTCCTCGGGTTGATGCGGCCCGTGGACCTTTGGCGCGGTCGTGGACGCCCTCTCAGGCGCCCGGTTGGTCATTACAGGCGGGTGCCCCGCTCCCCGGAGCGGACTCCGGGGAGGCGGTCACCAGCTGGACTTCGTGATGCCGGGCAGCTCGCCGCGGTGGGCCATCTCCCGGAAGCACACGCGGCACAGGCCGAACTTCCGGTAGACGGAGCGCGGACGGCCGCAGCGCGAGCACCGAGTGTACGCGCGCACGCCGAACTTGGGCTTCCGCCCGGCCTTGGCGATCAGCGACTTCTTCGCCATGCTCAGTTCTCCTTGAAGGGGAAGCCCAGGAGCTTGAGCAGCGCCCGGCCCTCGTCGTCGGTCTTCGCGGTCGTCACGACCGTGATGTCCATGCCACGGGTCCGGTCGATCTTGTCCGGGTCGACCTCGTGGAACATGACCTGCTCGGTCAGCCCGAAGGTGTAGTTGCCGTTGCCGTCGAACTGCTTCGGCGACAGGCCGCGGAAGTCACGGATGCGGGGCAGCGCCGTCGACAGCAGCCGGTCCAGGAACTCCCACATGCGGTCGCCGCGCAGCGTGGCGTGCGCGCCGATCGGCATGCCCTCGCGCAGCTTGAACTGCGCGATGGACTTGCGGGCCCGGTTCACCGCCGGCTTCTGGCCGGTGATGACCGACAGGTCGCGGATCGCGCCCTCGATCAGCTTGGCGTCCTTGGCCGCGTCGCCGACTCCCATGTTGACCACGATCTTGGTCAGCGTGGGGATCTGCATGACGTTGGCGTAGCCGAACTGCTCGCGCATCTGCCCCGCGATCTCCTCGCGGTAGCGCAGCTTGAGCCGCGGCTGCGGCACGGGACGCTCGGTGGCGGTCTCGGTCATCGGTCTCAGATCTCCTTACCGCTACGGCGCGAGATCCGAACCTTCGTGCCGTCCTCGTTGATGCGGTAACCGACCCGTACCGGCTTGCCGTCCTCGACGATCGCGACGTTGCTGACGTGCAGCGGCGCCTCGACCGTGACGCGACCGCTCTCCTTGCCGGCACGCTGCTGGTCGGCCTTGATGTTCTTGGTGATGAGGTTGACGCCCTCGACGACGACGCGCTCGGCGCGCGGGTCGGTGCGCAGGACCTTGCCCGTCGCGCCCTTGTCCTTGCCGGCGATGACGACGACCTCGTCGCCCTTGCGGATCTTCATCAGAGCACCTCCGGCGCGAGCGAGATGATGCGCATGAACTTCTTCTCGCGCAGTTCACGGCCCACGGGGCCGAAGATACGGGTGCCGCGGGGGTCGCCGCCGTCCCGGATCAGGACGGCGGCGTTCTCGTCGAAGCGGATGTAGGAGCCGTCCGGGCGCCGGCGCTCCTTGCGGGTGCGCACGACGACCGCCTTGACGACGTCACCCTTCTTCACGCCCGCGCCGGGAAGGGCGTCCTTCACCGTCGCGACGATGATGTCGCCGACTCCCGCGTAGCGCCGACCCGAGCCGCCGAGAACCCGGATGCAAAGGATCTCCTTCGCACCCGTGTTGTCGGCGACCTTGAGTCGCGACTCCTGCTGGATCACGTCAACTCCTGTTCGTCACACCGGTTCTCGACGCCTCCTTCGTCGGCGCCGAGCCTGGTGGAACCAGACTGTTTACATTTGCGGGACTCCGTCCCGCGGCCCTACTTGGCCTTCTCGAGGATCTCCACCACGCGCCACCGCTTGGTGGCCGACAGCGGGCGGGTCTCCATGAGACGGACGCGGTCGCCGACGCCACACTCGTTGGCCTCGTCGTGCGCCTTGTAGTTCTTCGTGCGGCGGATCACCTTGTGGTACTTCGGGTGCTTGACGCGGTCCTCGACGGACACGACCACGGTCTTGTCCATCTTGTCGCTGACCACGAGACCCTCAAGGATCTTGCGGCTGCTCCGCTGCTCGGTCTGCTGCTCGGTCATTCGTTGCCCTCCGCGGCGTCCTCGACCGTGACGATGCCGAGCTCGCGCTCCCGCATCACGGTGTAGATGCGGGCGATCTCGCGCTTCACGGTGCGCAGCCGCCCGTGGCTTTCAAGCTGGCCGGTCGCGGCCTGGAAGCGGAGGTTGAACAGCTCCTCCTTGGCCTCCTTGAGCTTGGTGACCAGGACGTCCTCGGGCTCGGTCCGCAGGTCGTCGGCGGTAAGACCCTTGGCCATCAGGACTCACCCACCTCTCGCTTGACGGTCTTGCAGGTCAATGTGCACAGCATCGGGAGCTTGTGGAGCTTGAACATCAGCTCTCACCAACTTCGCGCTTCACGATCTTGCACTTCATCGGGAGCTTGTGGATCGCGCGCGTCAGGGCCTCACGGGCGATCTGCTCGTTCGGGTAGGAGATCTCGAACAGCACGCGGCCCGGCTTGACGTTGGCCACCCACCACTCGACCGAGCCCTTACCGGAACCCATGCGGGTCTCGGCGGGCTTCTTGGTCAGCGGACGGTCCGGGAAGATGTTGATCCAGACCTTGCCGCCGCGCTTGATGTGGCGGGTCATCGCGATACGAGCGGCCTCGATCTGCCGGTTCGTCACGTACGCGGCCTCGACGGCCTGGATGCCGTACTCGCCGAACGTCACCCTCGTGCCGCCCTTGGCCATGCCGCGGCGCTTCGGGTGGTGCTGCTTGCGGTGCTTGACCTTGCGAGGGATCAGCATCGGTTACTCAGCTCCCCTCACCCTGCGGAGCAGACTCGGCGGCCTGCGCCGGCTGCTCGGAACCCTGCTGCTGCTTCTGCTCGCCGCCACGGCCGCCGCGCTCGCCGGCACCGGCGCCGCCGCGGCCGCCACGGCCGCCGCGGCCGCCGCCACGGCGGTCGCCACCGCGGCGCTCACGGCCACCGCCGCCGCCACCGGTGGCGCGCTGCTGCGCGGCCTTCTGCTCGCGCTCGGCGCGCGTCGCCGCGGCCTCGCCCTTGTAGATCCACACCTTGACGCCGATGCGGCCGAACGTCGTCCGGGCCTCGTAGAACCCGTAGTCGATGTCGGCGCGCAGCGTGTGCAGCGGGACCTGGCCCTCGCGGTAGAACTCCGACCGCGACATCTCGGCGCCGCCGAGGCGGCCGCCGCACTGCACCTTGATGCCCTTGGCGCCCGACTTCATCGCCGACTGGATCGCCTTGCGCATGGCGCGGCGGAACGCGACCCGGCTGGACAGCTGCTCGGCCACGCCCTGCGCGACGAGCTGCGCGTCGATCTCGGGGTTCTTCACCTCGAGGATGTTCAGCCGGACCTGCTTGCCGGTCAGCTTCTCCAGGTCGCCGCGGAGACGCTCGGCCTCCGCGCCGCGGCGGCCGATGACGATGCCCGGCCGGGCCGTGTGGATGTTGACCTCGACACGGTCACGGGTCCGCTCGATCTCCACCTTGGAGATGCCCGCCCGGTCCATGCCCTTCTGCAGCATGCGCCGGATCTGGACGTCTTCCTTGACGTAGTCCTTGTAGAGCTTGTCGGCGAACCACACGGACTTGTGGTCGGTGGTGATGCCGAGCCGGAACCCGTGCGGGTTGATCTTCTGACCCACTACCGGGCCCTCCTCGTCTTCTTACCGCCGCCGGACGCCCCGCTGGACGCCTCGTCCCGCGACTCCACGACCACCGTGATGTGGCTCGTGCGCTTGTTGATGCGGTAGGCCCGGCCCTGGGCGCGGGGGCGGAAACGCTTCAGCGTCGGCCCCTCGTCCACCCACGCACGGCTCACGACGAGCGTGTCCGAGTCGAGCTTGAAGTTGTGCTCGGCGTTGGCGATGGCACTCGCCAGCACCTTGCCCACCGGCTCACTCGCAGCCTGGGGGGCGAACCGCAGCACCGCCTGAGCCTCCGCGGCAGGCAGGCCGCGGATGAGGTCCACCACGCGGCGGGCCTTCCTGGGCGTGACGCGGATGAACCGCGCCTGGGCCCTGGCTTCCATCGCTGTTCCCTCTCTCCTACGTGCGTACTGCTCTGCCTGCTAGCCGCGACGGCTGCGGCGGTCTTCCTTGACGTGGCTGCGGAACGTGCGCGTCGGCGCGAACTCGCCGAGCTTGTGCCCCACCATGGCGTCGGTGATGAACACCGGGACGTGCTTGCGGCCGTCGTGCACGGCGATCGTGTGACCGATCATGTCCGGCACGATCATGGAGCGCCGCGACCACGTCTTGATGACGTTCTTGGTGCCCTTCTCGTTCTGCACGTCCACCTTCTTCATCAGGTGGTCGTCCACGAACGGGCCCTTCTTAAGGCTACGTGGCATGACGAGCGACTCCTACCGCTTCTTCTTGCTGCGACGACGGACGATCAGCCGGTCGCTCGACTTGTTCGCCTGGCGAGTGCGGCCTTCCTTCTTACCGGCCGGGTTCACCGGGTGCCGGCCACCGGAGGTCTTGCCCTCACCACCACCGTGCGGGTGGTCGATCGGGTTCATGGCCACACCGCGGACGGTCGGGCGCTTGCCCTTCCACCGCATCCGGCCGGCCTTGCCCCAGTTGATGTTCGACTGCTCGGCGTTGCCGACCTCGCCGACCGTCGCGCGGCAGCGCACGTCCACCATCCGCATCTCGCCGGAGGGCATGCGCAGCGTGGCGTACTTGCCCTCCTTGGCCAGCAGCTGGACGCCCGCGCCCGCGCTGCGGGCGATCTTGGCGCCGCCGCCGGGGCGGAGCTCGATGGCGTGGATGACCGTACCGGTCGGGATGTTGCGCAGCGGCAGGCAGTTGCCCGGCTTGATGTCCGCGCCCGCGCCGTTCTCCACCCGGTCGCCCTGCTTGAGGCCGCGCGGGGCGAGGATGTAGCGCTTCTCGCCGTCCACGTAGTGCAGCAGTGCGATCCGCGCGGTGCGGTTCGGGTCGTACTCGATGTGCGCGACCTTGGCCGGCACGCCGTCCTTGTCGTGGCGGCGGAAGTCGATCACGCGGTAGGCGCGCTTGTGCCCGCCGCCCTGGTGCCGGGTCGTGATGCGGCCGTGGTTGTTGCGGCCGCCCTTCTTGGGGAGCGGACGCAGCAGCGACTTCTCCGGCTCGCGGCGGGTGACCTCGACGAAGTCGGCCACGCTGGAGCCGCGACGACCCGGAGTCGTCGGCTTGTAGTTACGGATGCCCATCTTTTTCGTTCATCCCTTAATCTGCTCCGGCGCCGGCCTAGGCCGGGCCGCCGAAGATGTCGATCCGCTCGCCCTCGGCCAGGCTGACGATGGCGCGCTTGGTGTCCTTGCGCTTGCCGTAGCCGAACCGGGTGCGCTTGCGCTTGCCCTGCCGGTTGAGCGTGTTCACGTTCGTCACCTTGACGCCGAACACCGACTCGACGGCCTGCTTGATCTGCGTCTTGTTGGCGTCCGGGCGGACGACGAACGTGTACTTGTTCTCGTCCAGCAGCCCGTAGCTCTTCTCCGAGACGACCGGCGCGATGATGATGTCGCGGGGGTCGGCGATCTTGTTCATGTGCGACCCTCCTTACTTCTTCGCCGCGCGCGAGATGAACTCGTCGTACGCCGTCTTCGTGAAGACGACGTCGTCGTTCACCAGCACGTCGTAGGTGTTGAGCTGGTCAGAGACGAGAACGTGCACGCTCGGCTCGTTGCGCAGGCTCTTCCAGGTCAGCTCGTCCTCGCGGTCCAGGACCAGCAGGACGCGCTTGGCCTCGGTGACCTCGCGCAGCGCCTTGAGCGCCGTCTTCGTCTTCGGGGTGTCGCCCTCGATGAGACCGTCGACCACGTGCACCCGGCCGAACCGGGCCCGGTCGGACAGGGCGCCGCGCAGCGCGGCGGCCTTCATCTTCTTGGGCGTCTTCTGCGAGTAGTCCCGCGGCTGCGGGCCGTGCACGGTGCCACCGCCGGCGAACTGGGGCGCGCGGGTCGAGCCCTGGCGGGCGCGGCCGGTGCCCTTCTGCCGGTACGGCTTCTTGCCGCCGCCGGAGACGTCGCCCCGGGTCTTGGTGGCGTGCGTGCCCTGGCGCGCCGCGGCCAGCTGCGCCACCACGACCTGGTGGATCAGCGGCACGCTGGTCTTCGCGTCGAAGACCTCGGCGGGCAGGTCGATGTCGAGCTTGGCGGTCACTTGCCCGTCCCCTTCACTGCGTCGCGGACCAGCACCACGCCGCCGTTGGGACCGGGAACCGCGCCCTTGATGAGCAGCAGGTTCTTCTCCGCGTCGATGGCGTGGACGGTCAGGTTCTGCACGGTGGTCCGGGCGTTGCCGTGCCGTCCCGCCATGCGGAGGCCCTTGAAGACGCGACCGGGGGTCGCGCAGCCGCCGATGGAACCCGGCGAGCGGTGCTTGCGCTGGGTGCCGTGCGAGGCGCCGAGGCCCTTGAACCCGTGGCGCTTCATGACACCGGCGGTGCCCTTGCCCTTACTCGTGCCGGTCACGTCGATCTTCTGGCCGGCTTCGAAGACGCTGGCGGTGATCTCCTGGCCGAGTTCGTACTCGGTGGTGTCGTCGGCCCGCAGTTCGACGAGATAACGGCGCGGCGTCACGCCGGCCTTCTCGAAGTGACCCGTGCGCGGCTTGTTCACCTTGCGCGGGTCGATCTGCCCGTACCCGATCTGGACGGCGGTGTAGCCGTCCGTCTCCTGGGTGCGGAGCTGGGTCACGACACACGGCCCGGCCTGGACGACGGTCACCGGAACGATCCGGCCCTCATCGTCGAAGACCTGGGTCATGCCGAGCTTCTCGCCCAGGACGCCCTTCCTCTGCGTACTCATCTCTCGGTGCGTCCCTTAGAGCTTGATCTCGATGTCAACGCCGGCCGGAAGGTCGAGCCGCATCAGCGAGTCGACCGTCTTGGGCGTCGGGTCGATGATGTCGATCAACCGCTTGTGCGTGCGCATCTCGAAGTGCTCGCGGCTGTCCTTGTACTTGTGCGGCGAGCGGATGACGCAGTACACGTTCTTCTCGGTCGGCAGCGGCACCGGGCCCGCGACCTTGGCGCCCGTCCGCGTCACCGTCTCAACGATCTTCTTCGCGGAGGTGTCGATGACCTCGTGGTCGTAGGCCTTGAGCCGGATGCGGATCTTCTGTCCCGCCATGGTGGCCTCGGTGTCCTTTGCTGTAGTGCCGCTGTTTACTTCAGTGGTCGTGACGCGGCGGCCCGGTTGCCGGGGCTCCGGCGGCCGGGCCGCCGCGCACGAGAGGGTGTTACTTGATGACCTTGGTGACGCGACCGGCGCCGACCGTCCGGCCACCCTCACGGATGGCGAACTTGAGGCCCTCCTCCATGGCGACGGGCTGGATCAGGTCGACGCGCATCTCGGTGTTGTCGCCCGGCATGACCATCTCGGTGCCCTCGGGGAGGTTCACCACGCCGGTGACGTCCGTGGTCCGGAAGTAGAACTGCGGACGGTAGTTGTTGAAGAACGGCGTGTGCCGGCCGCCCTCGTCCTTGGACAGGATGTAGACCTGCGCCTCGAACTCGGTGTGCGGGGTGTTCGTGCCCGGCTTGATGACACACTGGCCGCGCTCGACCTCCTCGCGCTTGATGCCGCGCAGGAGCAGGCCGACGTTGTCGCCCGCCTGGCCCTGGTCGAGGAGCTTGCGGAACATCTCGACGCCGGTGACGGTGGTCGAGGTGGACTCCGGCTTGATGCCGATGATGTCGACGGTCTCGTTGACGTTCACGACACCGCGCTCGATGCGGCCGGTCACGACGGTGCCGCGGCCGGTGATCGAGAAGACGTCCTCGATCGGCATCAGGAACGGCTTCTCGGTGTCGCGCACCGGCTCCGGCACGTTCTCGTCGACGGCGGCCATGAGCTCGACGATCGACTCGGACCACTTCTCGTCGCCCTGCAGGGCCTGGAACGCGGACACGCGCACGACCGGGACGTCGTCGCCCGGGAACTCGTACTCGGACAGCAGCTCGCGGACCTCGAGCTCGACGAGCTCCAGGATCTCCTCGTCGTCCACCATGTCGCACTTGTTCAGCGCGACGACGATGTAGGGGACGCCGACCTGGCGGGCCAGGAGCACGTGCTCCTTGGTCTGCGGCATCGGGCCGTCGGTGGCGGCGACCACCAGGATGGCGCCGTCCATCTGCGCGGCACCGGTGATCATGTTCTTGATGTAGTCCGCGTGACCGGGGCAGTCCACGTGCGCGTAGTGCCGGGCCTCGGTCTGGTACTCGACGTGCGCGATGGAGATGGTGATGCCGCGCTCGCGCTCCTCCGGCGCCTTGTCGATGTCCTCGAACGGCGTGAAGGGGTTGAGGTCCGGGTACTTGTCGTGGAGCACCTTGGTGATCGCCGCGGTAAGGGTGGTCTTACCGTGGTCGATGTGTCCAATGGTGCCGATGTTCACGTGCGGCTTCGTCCGCTCGAACTTGGCCTTCGCCACTGGTTGCTCCTTGTTGCGATCCTCGGCCGTCTAGACGACCGCTTCGATGTACGTCCTGGTGATCTGTGGGCAGGCCCGGTGCTTACTCGCCCCGCGCCTTGGCGATGATCTCCTGCGCGACGTTCCCCGGAACCTCGGCGTAGGAGTCGAACTGCATGGTGAAGACAGCCCGGCCCTGGGTCTTGCTGCGCAGATCACCCACGTAGCCGAACATCTCGGACAGGGGCACGAGCGCCTTGATGACGCGCATGCCGTGCCGCTCGTCCATGGACTGGACCTGACCGCGGCGGCTGTTGAGGTCGCCGATCACATCGCCCATGTTGTCCTCGGGCGTGGTGACCTCGACGGACATCATCGGCTCCAGCAGCGTCGGGGACGCCTTGCGGGCGGCCTCCTTGAACGCCATGGAACCGGCGACCTTGAACGCCATCTCCGAGGAGTCGACCTCGTGGTAGGCGCCGTCCTGGAGGGTGACCTTGACGCCCACCATCGGGTAGCCGGCGAGGACACCGAACTCGGCGGCCTCCTGGCAGCCCGCGTCCACCGACGGGATGTACTCCCGCGGGATGCGGCCGCCGGTGACCTTGTTCTCGAACTCGTAGCCGTCGGACCCGCCGCCGAGCGGCTCCAGGTCGATGATCACGCGGCCGAACTGGCCGGAGCCACCCGTCTGCTTCTTGTGGGTGTACTCGACCTTCTGGACCTTGCGGCTGATCGTCTCGCGGTAGGCGACCTGGGGCTTGCCGACGTTGGCGTCGACCTTGAACTCGCGCTTCATCCGGTCGACGAGGATCTCCAGGTGGAGCTCGCCCATGCCGGAGATGACGGTCTGGCCGGTGTCCTCGTCCGTGCGGACCTGGAAGGACGGGTCCTCCTCGGCGAGCCGCTGGATCGCGGTGCCCAGCTTCTGCTGGTCGGCCTTCGTCTTCGGCTCGATCGCGACGTGGATGACCGGCGCCGGGAAGTTCATCGACTCCAGCACGATCGGGTTCTTGTCGTCGCACAGCGTCTCGCCGGTGGTGGTCTGCTTGAGACCCATCACCGCGACGATGTCACCGGCGCCCGCGCGCTCGATCTCGGTGCGCTTGTTGGCGTGCATCCGGTAGATCTTGCCGATGCGCTCCTTGCGCTCCTTGACGGAGTTCATCACGTTCGCGCCGGACTCCAGGACGCCGGAGTAGACGCGCACGAAGGTGAGCTTGCCCAGGTGCGGGTCGCTGGCGATCTTGAAGGCGAGCGCGGAGAACGGCTCGTCCTCGCTCGGCTTGCGGATGAGGACCTTCTCCTCGTCGCGGACGGCGTGGCCCTCGATGGCCTCCACGTCCAGCGGCGAGGGCAGGTAGCGGACGATCGCGTCCAGCAGCGGCTGCACGCCCTTGTTCTTGAAGGCCGTGCCGCACGTCACCGGGGTGAGCTTCGCGGCGATCGTCGCGCGCCGGATGCCGTCGTGCAGCTGCTCCACGGTGGGCTCGTTGCCCTCCAGGTACAGCTCCATGATCTCGTCGTCGTTCTCGGCGAGCGTCTCGACCAGCTTGTCGTGCCACTCCCGCGCCGTCTCCAGGTGCGACTCGGGGATGTCGAGCGTGTCGTACATCTCGCCGAGCTTGGCCTCCTCGTTCCAGAGGAGGGCCTTCATGTTCACCAGGTCGATGACGCCCTTGAAGTCGGACTCGGCGCCGATCGGCAGCTGCAGGACGAGAGGGGTCGCGTTGAGGCGGTTCTCGATCATGTCGACGCAGCGGTGGAACTCCGCGCCGACCCGGTCGAGCTTGTTGACGAAGCACATGCGGGGAACGCCGTAGCGGTCGGCCTGGCGCCACACGGTCTCGGACTGGGGTTCAACGCCGGCGACGCCGTCGAACACCGCGACCGCACCGTCGAGCACCCGCAGGTTGCGCTCCACCTCGATGGTGAAGTCGACGTGCCCGGGGGTGTCGATGATGTTGATGGTGTGCTTGACGTCGTCGACGGGCCATTCGCAGGTGGTGGCGGCGGAGGTGATGGTGATCCCCCGCTCCTGCTCCTGCTCCATCCAGTCCATGGTGGCGGCGCCGTCGTGAACCTCGCCGATCTTGTAGCTGATGCCCGTGTAGTACAGGATCCGCTCGGTCGTCGTGGTCTTGCCCGCGTCGATATGGGCCATGATCCCGATGTTGCGGACCTTGGCCAGGTCTACACCGGTTTTGGTAGCCACTGTCGTCCTCGCTGCGTCTCGTCGTTGCAGTTCGCCGGGGTTACCAGCGGTAGTGGGCGAAGGCCTTGTTGGACTCCGCCATCTTGTGCGTGTCCTCGCGCTTCTTCACAGACGCGCCGAGGCCGTTGCTGGCGTCGAGCAGCTCGTTCATCAGCCGCTCGGTCATGGTCTTCTCGCGGCGCTGCCGGGCGTACACCACCAGCCACCGCAGGGCGAGCGTGGTGCTGCGGGCCGGCCGCACCTCGACCGGGACCTGGTAGGTCGCGCCACCGACGCGGCGGCTGCGGACCTCCAGGGTGGGCTTGACGTTGTCGAGCGCGCGCTTCAGCGTGACGACCGGGTCGTTGCCGGTCTTGTCGCGGGCGCCCTCGAGGGCGTCGTACACGATGCTCTGCGCGATCGAGCGCTTGCCGTCCAGGAGAATCTTGTTGATGAGCGCGGTGACCAGCGGCGAGTTGTACACCGGGTCAGCGATCAGCTGGCGCTTGCCAGCGGGGCCCTTGCGCGGCATCAGCTCTTCTCCTTCTTCGCGCCGTAGTGGCTGCGCCCTTGCTTGCGGTTCCGGACGCCCTGGGTGTCGAGGGAGCCGCGAATGATCTTGTACCGAACGCCGGGGAGGTCCTTAACACGACCGCCGCGCACGAGCACGATCGAGTGCTCCTGCAGGTTGTGGCCGACGCCGGGGATGTAGGCAGTGACCTCGATCCCGCTGGTCAGCCGGACACGTGCGACCTTGCGAAGCGCGGAGTTCGGCTTCTTGGGCGTCGTCGTGTAGACGCGCGTGCAGACTCCCCGGCGCTGGGGGCTGCCCTTGAGCGCGGGCGTCTTGTTCTTGGTCACCTTGTCCTGGCGGCCCTTTCGGACCAGCTGCTGGATCGTGGGCACCGCGTCTCCGTCTTCCTCGTACCGAGCCGGTAAGTCTTTTTGCTGCAATCACCACCTCAGGCGAGGCTGTGACCTGCCGGTTTCCCGACCTCTCCGACCCCCGCGGTCGGGCGTGTCGCCGCCTCACGGAAATACAACCGCTCGAAACCGACACAGACCGCCCGGCCCATACCAGGGCCGAATCAAGCCGGGGAGTAGATGCGGCGCTGGGGCCGACCACCAGGCCACGCCGACGCGCACGCATAGCGGCCCGCCTACAGCGGGCACAAGTGAAGAGGTTACCGACCGCCGGGCCAAAGTGCAAAGTGGCGCGCGCACTACCGTGCGCGCCCCCTCCGGCGCAAGCCCGCGGGCGGCGGGAAGCCGACTTCCCATGGTCAAAAACGGCGAAATGCCGACGGATGTTCCCGGCCCGGAGACTCGGCTCCGAGCGGTACACCCGTCGGCATTGTGACCCACATCCCCGCCGTTGGGGAAGACGTGGCCCAGCTTTTACGCCGGTGACCGGCGTTCGCGGCCTCGCCTGCTAGAGGACGAACGCGACCACCACGACGACCAGGATCACCACGATCGCGACCGCGCCGATGACGAGCCAGAGGGTGTTCTTGTTGCCCTTGCCCTCGTCACCGCCGTAGGCGGGCTGCTGACCGTACTGCCCCTGCTGGCCGTACTGCGCCGGCTGGCCGGCCTGGCCGTACTGCCCCTGCTGGCCGAACTGCTGCTGCTCTCCGGGCTGGCCGAACTGCTGGCCCTGCTGCCCCTGCTGGCCGTAGCCCTGCTGGCCCTGCTGGCCCTGCTGCCCGAAGTCCTGCTGCTGACCGTACGGCTGCTGACCGAACTGCTGCTGCTGTTCGCCGGGCTGACCGAACTGCTGTTCCGGCTGGCCGCCGAACTGCTGCTGCTCGCCCTGCTGGCCGCCGTACTGCTGGCCGAAGCCCTGCTGCTGTTCCGGCTGGCCGAAGCCCTGCTGCTGGCCGAACTGCTGCTGCGGCTGCTGGCCCCACTGCTGCTGGCCGATGTCGAGCCGGGTGTGCTCGGCCATTCCCGGGGACTCGGCGGCGTGCCGGCCCTGCGACCCGGCGGACGGATCGAACGCCTCGGTCGGACGGGGCTCCTCGGCACCGCTCTCGCCGGGCGGACGGTACAGGTCGTCCACCGACGAGCCGGGCGGCTGCGAGCCGGCGCCGAAGCCCGAGTCGGGCGGCGGCACCATCATCGTCCGCTCGTGGTCGGCCTGGCCCTGCCCGGGCTGGGCACCGCCGGGCTGGGACGACTCCGGCGACCACGGCTCGGGCGTGGACGGCGGGGTCGGCGCCTGCCAGGGCTCGGCCGGCGGCTCCTGCCTGCGCTCGGGTCCGGTGGCGACCGGGATGTCGGTGCCGGGCGACCAGTGCAGCGTCGCCTGGTCGTCCACCACGGGCCGCTGCGGCTGCTCGGTCTCGGCGGTAGGACCAGGGACGATCATCGTGCGGTCGGTCCCGGACTCCTGCGGCTGCCCGGGCGGCGCCTGCTCACCGGGCGGCCCCCCGAACGGGGGCTGGCCGAACTGCTGCGGTTCCTGGGGCGCGCCGTGCGCCGGCTGCTGCGGGTACCCGCTCTGCTGCTGCGGAGGCTGCTGGCCGTACTGCTGCGGCTCGGGCTGCTGCCCGTACTGCGGCTGCCCGTACTGGGGCTGCTCATACTGGGGCTGCTCATACTGGGGCTGCTCGTAGGGCTGCTGCTCGCCCGGCGGGGCGTACTGCTGCGGCTCCTGCGGGGGCGGGAACCCGCCCGGTCCGGGAGGCGTGCCGTAGGGCATCTGGCCGGCGGGCGGCTGCCCGTACTGGGGCTGCTGTTCCGGCGGACCGCCATACGGCTGCTGGGGCGGAGCGGGAGGCTGCTCGCCGAACTGCTGCATCGGCTGCTCGACCATCGTGGGCGGAGGCGGTGCCGGCCGCTCTTCCTCACGAGGCCGCTCGGGCGGCGCTCCGGTCTGGCCACCCAGCTGCGGAGCCCCGAACACCACGGTGCGGTCTCCCAGCGGCCGGGCGGGGGGCTCCTGCCCCTCCGGCGGCCTGGGCTGCCCCTCGTCCTCCGGCAACGGCCGCTGCGGTCCCTGCGTGCCGTCGTTCTCGGTCATCGTCGGGCTCCTTCAGCGCCGTCGTCCCGGGGCTCCTCAGCTCCCGGAAGCCCGGAGGCGCGCGGCGCATAACGCGGCCTCCGAACCTTGTCACCCATGTCCCCACGTGGCGGTCTTGCCATGCGTGGGCGTTCTCGCACCCAGCCTGCCCCGATCGCCCGTGGTATCGCAAATCACCACCCCTGATAGACGTGGAATGCCCCCGGACCGTTCCGGCCCGGGGGCGACTTCCGCAGGTGGGATCAGGAGTGCCCGATGACCGGGTGCGGCCGGTACGGGGCCTGCATCCGCTCGATCTCCTTCTCGTCCAGCCGGAGGCTCGCCGCGGCGATCGCGTCGTCGATGTGGGTGAGCTTCGTCGCTCCCACGATCGGCGCGGTCACGGCCGGATTGGCGAGCAGCCACGCGAGCGCGACCTGAGCCGCCGGGACGCCCCGCTCCGACGCGACCTCGCGGACGGCGTCGACGACGTCGAAGTCGGACTCCACGTACAGGCTGTCGCCGTAGGCGTCGTTCTGGGACCGGGAGGTCCTGCGCTCCCCGCCCCTCTCCCGGTTGCCGGCGAGCATCCCCCGGGCGAGCGGGCTCCACGGGATGAGGCCCACTCCCTGATCGGCGCACAGCGGGATCATCTCCCGCTCCTCTTCCCTATAGATGAGGTTGTAGTGGTTCTGCATCGTGACGAACTTCGTCCAGCCGTGTGTCTCGGCGACGTGCTGGGCCTTGGCGAACTGCCACGCGTACATGCTGGAAGCGCCGATGTATCTGACCTTGCCCGCCTTCACGACGTCGTGCAGAGCCTCCATGGTCTCTTCGATGGGTGTCCCGTAGTCCCACCTGTGGATCTGGTAGAGGTCCACATAGTCGGTGCCGAGCCGTCGAAGCGAGGCGTCGATGCCGGCCATCACGTGCTTGCGCGACAGGCCCTTGTCGTTAGGGCCGTCCCCCATGGGGAGGCACACCTTGGTCGCCAGGACGTAGTCGTCCCGCCGTTGGAAGAGCTTCGCCAGGAGGCTCCCGGTGATCTGCTCGCTGACGCCCCGGGAGTACATGTCGGCGGTGTCGAAGAACGTCACGCCGCCTTCCACGGCCCGCCGGACGATCGGCTCCGCCGCGTCCTCGTCCAAGGCCCACGGCCGCATGCCGGGGTCGCCGTAGCTCATCATCCCGAGGCAGATCTGCGAGACCCGCGTTCCCGTCGTGCCGAGCCGTACCTGTTCCATGACCTCTCCTCTCAACGTCCTCCACGGTGCACCCCGGCCCCGGCGGTCACCAAGAGGAGGACGTCCGGCCTAGCCGATCTCTTTGATGACGGCGTTGCCTCCGGCGGTGGCGCGGGCGTAGAACTCCCGGACGGTGTCGAAGACCTTCGCGAGGACGCCGTGTTCCACCATGTCCCATGCCTCGCCGCTCAGCAGCCGTCCCCAGCCCTCGAACGAGTAGGGCTGGATCTCCTTCAGATACGCGTGACGCTCACGGATCAGGGCGTCGCGGTCCATGCCGCGTAGGAAACCGTCCACAGCGCGCACCCGGTCGGGCCGCAGGAGGCGCGGGACGTGCATCAGGGACCCTTCCCCGGTTTCGTTCATGACGAGGCCGCCCATCACCACATCGCAGGCGGGCGGATCTCCGGAGACGTTCTCGTAGTCCTCGTTCGGGTGGCCCGTCACGAGGACGTGCAGGGCGTCCCAGGCCCGGTGCGTGTCCACCTCCTCCAGTTTGCGCAGGGAACCGGACGGGTCGTATCCGAGGCCGATGGGCAGGTCGTCCCAGACGTCCCACAGCCGCCTGAGGCCGGCGCGCAAACCGTGCGGATGGTCGAGCACGGCCGCGACCTCGCCGCCGTCATACCGGCTCAAACTCATCCAGTAACCCATGCCCCTCCGACTCTGCCGCCGTCATCCGCGTCGGCCAGTCTCACACGCGGAGAGCATCCGAGATCACGGCTCCAGCAACGTGGTGAAGGCCCCCGGCGCGCCGGGGGCCTTCGTTGCAGGGTGCCCCTCCGATGCGGGAGGGGCATGGGCGGCGACCGCCATGGGGGTCGCCGCGGATCACTCGATGGTGGTTGTCACCAGGAACCGGTGTGCACCGGGCGCGGCCGGTTCGCTGCCCGGTTCCAGGGGCTGGTGCGTGACCTGAACGGTGACGCCGAGGTGCTGCAGCGTTCGCTGCAGCGCATCATCGACGATCTTCATCAGATCATCGCGGGTGAGGTCGCGACTCCCCTGCCGGCGCCTTGGTCGCCGGGCGGCGAGCAGCCTCCGCGCCTGCTGTTCTCCGTCCCGGGTCATCTGGAAGTAACGGCGGGGCGGCCGTCCGGGATGCGCACCGTCTTCGGTCCGGAACCGGAGCCACCCGATGTCCGCCCACCCGTTCAGGATCGGGTACAGCGTTCCGGTGACGACTCCGGTGAGCTCGGTCAACTCCGTGCCGTAACGCTCCGCCCGGGGGTCCGCGAGAAAGACCTCCAAGAGGGCGACACGGGCACGGGTGAGGCGAATGGACGGCTCGCTCTGATTGCCATCAGCCATCAGGACTCTCCTGACTGCAGGGAGCGACGCCGCGGACCAGTGGCCTGGCCGGCGTCGTCCAGTTTTGGTTGTCATCTTCAAGGCCTACCGTCCACCAAAGCATCACCAACGCATGCCCGACGGCGGACGCCGGCTGAGCCCTCTCGTCGTACCGAGCCGTTCCTGTTCCTGTTCCTCTCAGCGTTCTGCGCGGTGCGTCGCGACGCCGACGATCACCAGCCCGACCCCGGCGAGTTCCGCCGCCGTCGGAACCTGTCGCAGGACCACCAGCCCGGTCACGGTCGCCGTCGCCGGCAGCAGGGACACCATCAGCGCGTACGTCGCCCGGCTGAGCCGCGCCATGGCCAATTGGTCGCACACGTAGGGGATGACGGACGACGTGATGCCCACGCCGATGCCCGCGGCGAGCACGGCTGGATCGTCCAGCACGGGGACGGCCTGGATGCCACCGATAGGAAGGACGAACACGGTCGCGGCGACCATCGCCATGGCGAGCCCGTCGATTCCCCCGGCGTCCGACTGTGCGGCCCTGTGGGCGACCACCACGTACAGCGCGAACAGTGCCGCGTTGGCGAACGCGAAGACGAACCCCAGCGGCTCGCCTTCAAGCCGTACGTCCGTCAGTACATAGACGCCTGCGACGGCCGCCGCCAATGCCACGAGGTTGCGTCCGGTTCGCGCTCCCAGGGCGGCCAGGCCGACGACGGGCAGGAACTCGATCGCCGCCACCGTCGCCAAGGGCAACCTCGCGATCGCCATATAGAAGCACGAGTTCATGGCGGCGAGCACGGCGCCCCAGACCACGATCGTCCGCCATCCGTCGCGGTCGAACGTCCTCCATGGCCGGCGCCAGAGCGCGAACACCAGGACGGCGCTCCATATCCGGATTCCCGCCACTCCCAGGGGGCCGACACGGGAGAACAGGAGCACTGCGAAGGAAGGGCCGAGGTAGTGGAAGACGGCGCTGCCGACGAAGTACGTCCAAGGCGGAAACGACATGGCCGTATCGTCGGCCGCTTCGTAGGTTGGAGGAATGGCGAACCGAAGGGGCCGACCGGGCCGCGCCTACGAACCCAAGCCGCTCGACGCGATCGACCTCAGGATCCTCACCGAGCTGCAGCGGGACGGCCGCGCGTCGCTCGCCGAGCTGGGCCGCCGTGTCGCGCTCTCCGCGCCGGCCGTCGCCGAGCGCGTCCAGCGGCTGGAGGACACCGGCGTCATCACCGGCTACCACGCCACCGTCGACCCGGTCGCGCTGGGCTTCCCGATCACGATCCTCGTCCGGGTCAGCCCGAGCCCCCGCGAGCTGAGCCGCATCCCCAAGATCGCCGACGAGATCCCGCAGATCACCGAGTGCCACCGCATCACGGGCGACGACTGCTTCTTCTTCCTCGCCCACCTGCGCGCGGTCGAGGAGCTGGAACCGATCCTGGACCGCTTCACCCCCTACGCCCGCACGACGACCTCGATCCTCCAGTCGGCACCCGTCCCCCGCCGTCCTCTCCCGCTGGACTGACCCCGGACGTCCGCGCAACCGGGGAGCGGGCTTCGGGATAGAGGGAGTGTCCGCATCCTCTACCCACGGAGATCGGCTCCATGAAAAGACGCCCATGGGCGCGGTGAGCCATGCCGGCGACGAACTGGACGATTCGAAGATCGTCGCCGCGTCGCTGGACGACCCCGAAGCCTTCGGTGAGCTGTTCCGCCGCCACGCGCCGCGGCTGCACGCCTATGTCAAACGGCGGCTCGGGCCGCCCCTCGCCGACGACCTCGTGTCGGAGGCGTTCGCCACCGCGTTCCGGCAGCGGGCGAGGTTCGACGGACGCCGGGAGTTCGGCGCCTGGCTGTGGGGCATCGCCGCGAAACTGATCGCCAGGCACCACCGGCAGGAGACGCGCATGTACCAGGCGTTCGCCCGGACCGGAGTGGACCCGGCCGAGGACAGTGTCGCCGACGTGGCCGGCGACCGCGCGGCGGCCGCCGCGCTCGGGCCGGCGCTGGCGAAGGCGCTCGCCTCGCTGAGCGCGCAGGAACGCGACGCCGTCCTGCTGCTCGCCTGGGCCGAAATGTCCTACGCCGAGATCGCGGCGACGCTCGATCTGCCGCTCGGCACCGTGAAGGCCAAGATCCACCGGGCCCGGAACAAGCTCCGCAAGGCCCTCCCTCAGGAGAAGACCCATGGATGAACTCGACGCGCTGCGGCAGATGAGGACCGGGCTGGCCGAGCAGGAGAACCCGGACCGGCTGGCACTGCGCACCAACTGGCGGACCGGCGTCCCGGCACGCCCTCGGCGCGGTTTCAAGGTTCCGCTGCTGGCGGCGGCGACGGCCGCGGCCGTCGCCGCCGGGACGGTCGGCGTCATCGCGCTGCGGCCGGGTGACGGCTCGTCCCCCGCGCCGGGCGGAGAGAAGACCATCGCGCCCGGCAACGCGCTGCTGGTCGCCGCGACCAACGCGCAGAAGGCACCGAGCGGACGCTACTGGCATACCAAGACCGTGATGGGCGACATCTACGCGGTCGGCAAGAGCGCCGCGGACCACTACATGGTCGACTCCAGGCAGGGGAACGAGACGTGGATCGGCCCGGACGGCAAGGGCCGCAGCTCCCACGTCGAACTGGCCGACGTCCCGGTCACCGCCCAGGACAAGCGGAAGTGGGAGGCGGCCGGTTCCCCCAAGATGGTCCCGGTTCCCGACCCTGAGGGCGCCGTGGGGACGGTGTTCCTGGACATGTCGGCCTATGGGGAGGGAGGCCGGAACTGGATGCCGTCCGACGACCGGTACTACGGCATGACACCGGCACAGATCGCCGAGCTTCCCACGCGGCCGGAGGAGCTGGAGAAGGTCCTGCTGGGTCTCAAGGGCCATTGGCACGCCGTCTCCCGGGACGGTGAGAAGGCGGAACCGATCCGTGCCCTGCGGGGGCAGGAGCGCATGAGGGCTCTGACCGACGTGGCCGGGACGCTGCTGTCCACCGCGCCCGCGCCGCCCGCGGTGCGCGCGGCCGTGTACCGGATGCTCGCGGCCCAGCCCGGCATCAGGGCCGAAGGCCCGACGACCGACCCGCTCGGCCGCACCGGGACGGTGATCTCGCTGCCGCTGAAGACCACCACGCCCCTCGGCCTGTTCACCGCGCCCAAGCAGCTCGGCACCTACCGTCGTCAGTTCGTCGTCGACCCCGCCACCGGGACCCTGCTGGCCATCCGGGATCTCGTGGCGACACCGCCGCACGGCAGCCGGCCGCTCCCCACGGGGGACGACGGCAAGCCCCGCCGGCTGGAGGCGAAGAACATGCCCGACCGGTTCCACAAGCCCGGCGAGCTGGCCTCCTACCAGGCGTTCCAGATCACCGAATGGACCAACGCCCAGCCCCCGCGCTGAGCCGCCGGTCAGCACGCGAAGGGGCCCGATCCGAATGGGATCGGGCCCCTTCGTGATCGCGGCGGGCTCTACCCGAAGGCGGAGCACTCCACGGTGGCGCGGCGCTCGGTCATGCCCTGCTGGACCGCCGAGGTCACGCACGCGCGCTGCTTCTCGTCGAGCTGGACCTGGCCGCACTTGGTGACGCTGGAGTAGGTGCGGCAGTCCTGGCGCGTGTTCTGGTCGTGGGACGGCTCGGCGGCCGCCGCGGCGCCCGCTCCCCCGATCCCGACGACTGCGGCGATCAGTGCCCCGGTCATGACCCTCTTCATGTGCTCTCTCCCCCGTCGCTACATCTGGCAACGACGGCGTACCTCCCCGGCCCCCAACACCCCAAAACCCGACAAATAGGTAAAAAGCAGCTATAGAGGCAGGTCAAGCGTTCACCGCGCGAACTCGGCGCGGACCCCGACGAGGCGCACCGGGCGGCGGCCGGTGAAACCGTCGAGAGCGGCGAGGGCGGCCTCCTCGATCCGGTCGGGCTCGATCGTCGGCGCGGTGAGCGTCCGGCCGTGGGTCTGGGTGATGAACGGCGCGTACCGGACCTTGACGATGACGCGGGCTACGTCCCTGCCGTCGTCGGCGACGTCGCCGGCGACCCATCGCGCCAGCCGGGAGACTTCGCGGCGGACGTCCTCCCAGTCGTCCAGATCATGCTGGTACGTGGTCTCGCGCCCGCACGACCGGGGGACGTACGGCGCGTCGCTCACCGGCGAGTCGTCCCGGCCCTGGGCGAGCAGCACCAGCCACGGGCCGATCGTCGGCCCCATCTCCTCGGCGAGGGCGCCCGGATCGGCCGCCGCGAGTTCGCCGACCGTGGCGATGCCCAGCCTTCTCAGCCGCTTGGCCGTCTTGGCCCCGACGCCCCAGAGCGCGTCGGCCGGCCGGTCGCCGAGCACCTCGAACCACGTCTCTCCCGTGATCCGGAAGACCCCGGCCGGTTTGCCGAAGCCGGTCGCCAGCTTCGCCTGGAGTTTGTTCCGCCCGATGCCCACCGAGCATTCGAGTCCCGTCGCCGCCCGCACCCGGTCACGGATCTCCTCGGCCACCGCCTCGGGGTCGTCGCCGTCGACGGCCAGGAACGCCTCGTCCCAGCCGAGCACCTCGACCACGAGGCCGAAACCCTTCAGCGTCTGCATGACCTGGTGCGAGACGGCCTCGTAGCGGTCCCTGTCCACGGGCAGGAACACCGCGTCCGGGCATCGCCGCACCGCCGTGCGAAGCGGCAGCCCGGAGTGCACGCCGTAGGCGCGGGCCTCGTACGAGGCGGTGCTGACCACGCCGCGCTTGGCCGGATCGCCGTCACCGCCGACGACGACCGGCCGCCCGCGCAGTTCCGGGCGGCGCAGCACCTCGACGGCGGCGATGAACTGGTCCAGATCGACGTGCAGGACCCACCGAGCCACACCCCATTGTCCCCTCGGCCGACTCGGGCCAACCCCGATGACCGAACCGGTCAGGAATCGAGAAGCGCAGGTCACCGGGCCGCAATTAGCGTGATCGGAAGAAACGGCGGGTTCGATGAGACCCACGACCTCAGGAGTGATCATGACCGGTTCTTCCACCCAGGGAATCAAGACCGTGCTGCACCCCGTGTCCGACCTGGCGGCCGCCAAGCCGGTGTACGCCGCCCTGCTCGGCGTCCCGCCGCAGACGGACGAGTCCTACTACGTCGGCTTCGAGGCCGAAGGCCAGCACATCGGGCTGGTGCCGAACGGAGGGCCGCAGGGCATGGCCTCGCCGGTCGCCTACTGGCACGTGCCGGACATCGAGGCGAAGCTGGCCGAGGTGACCGCCGCGGGCGCCAAGGTGAAGGAGCCCGCGCACGACGTCGGCGGCGGCCGCCTGGTGGCCACCGTCACCGACCCCGACGGCAACGTCCTCGGACTGCTCCAGGACCGATGAGCGCCGCACCCCGCTCCCGTGCCGAGCGGCGGCGCGACACCGAGCACCGGCTCGCCCACGACGTCGATGTGTGGGTGGCCAGTGCCTCGGCGGACGGTGCGCCGTATCTGGTGCCGCTGTCCTTCCTGTGGGACGGCGAGGCGCTGCTGCTGGCCACGCCGGCGGACAGCCCGACCGGCAGGAACCTCACCGCACCCCAGGCCGGTCTCCTGTGGGGGGACGACCCCCCACACCCCCCGGAAAAACGGACGGTTCGCCTGGCACTCGGCCCCACCCGCGACGTGTCCGTGATCGAGGGCGAAGTCGAGGTGCTGGAGATCGACGCGCTGCCGCGGGAGCGGGGCGACCGGTTCGCCGAGCGCACCGGCTTCGACCCGCGCACCCTGGCCACGCCGTACCGCTGGTTCCGGATCACCCCGCGGCGCGTCCAGGCGTGGCGCGAGGAGAACGAGCTGACCGGCCGGGACCTGATGCGCGACGGCCGCTGGCTAGTCTGACGTCGGCCGGGCGCGCCGCGGAGACCGCGCAGGCGGCACCGCTTAACGGATGGAGACATGAAGAGCATGGCCACGAGCACGGAGGCGCAGCCGCCTGCGCCGCACGCAGCAGACACCCACGATCTGATCCGCGTGCACGGGGCGCGGGTGAACAACCTCAAGGACGTCAGCGTCGAGATCCCCAAGCGGCGGCTGACGGCGTTCACCGGCGTCTCCGGCTCGGGCAAGAGCTCGCTGGTGTTCGCCACGATCGCGGCGGAGTCGCAGCGGCTGATCAACGAGACCTACAGCGCCTTCGTGCAGGGGTTCATGCCGACGCTGGCGCGGCCCGAGGTCGACTTCCTCGACGGGTTGACGACCGCGATCATCGTCGACCAGGAGCGGATGGGCGCCAACCCCCGCTCCACCGTCGGCACCGCCACCGACGCCAACGCGATGCTGCGCATCCTTTTCAGCCGGCTCGGGCAGCCGCACATCGGCTCGCCCAACGCGTACTCGTTCAACGTCCCGTCGGTGAAGGCCAGCGGTGCGATCACGGTCGAGCGGGGCGGCAAGACCAAGGCCGAGAAGGCGACCTTCAACCGGCTGGGCGGCATGTGCCCGCGCTGCGAGGGCATGGGCTCGGTCACCGACTTCGACCTGTCCGCGCTGTACGACGACGCCAGGTCGCTCAACGAGGGCGCCCTGACGATCCCCGGCTACAGCATGGACGGCTGGTACGGCCGCATCTACCGCGGCTCCGGCTTCTTCGACCCCGACAAGCCGATCAGCAAGTACACCAAGAAGGAACTGCACGACCTCCTCTACAAGGAGCCGACCAAGATCAAGGTTGAGGGCATCAACCTGACCTACGAGGGGCTGATCCCGAAGATCCAGAAGTCGTTCCTGGCCAAGGACGTCGACGCGCTGCAGCCGCACATCCGGGCGTTCGTCGAGCGCGCGGTGACGTTCACGACCTGTCCCGAGTGCGACGGCACCCGGCTCGGCCCCGAGGCCCGGTCGTCGAAGATCAAGGGGAAGAGCATCGCCGACGTCTGCGCGATGCAGATCAGCGACCTGGCCGGCTGGGTCCGGGGCCTGGACGAGCCGTCGGTGGCCCCGCTGCTCACCGGGCTGCAGCACCTGCTCGACTCGTTCGCGGAGATCGGGCTGGGCTACCTCTCGCTCGACCGTCCCGCGGGCACCCTGTCCGGCGGCGAGGCGCAGCGCACCAAGATGATCCGCCACCTCGGGTCGTCGCTGACCGACGTCACCTACGTCTTCGACGAGCCCACGATCGGCCTGCACCCGCACGACATCGAGCGGATGAACGACCTGCTGCTGCGGCTGCGGGACAAGGGCAACACCGTGCTGGTGGTGGAGCACAAGCCCGAGGCGATCGCCATCGCCGACCACGTCGTCGACCTCGGCCCCGGCGCAGGCTCCGGGGGCGGCACCGTCTGCTTCGAGGGCACCGTGGAAGGGCTGCGCGAAAGTGACACCACCACCGGCCGCCATCTCGACGACAAGGCGGCCCTCAAGGATTCGGTGCGTTCGTCCTCGGGTGCACTGGAGATCCGGGGCGCGTCGACGCACAACCTCCAGGACGTGGACGTCGACATCCCGCTCGGGGTGCTCTGCGTGGTCACCGGCGTGGCCGGTTCCGGCAAGAGCTCGCTGATCCACGGTTCGGTCGCCGGCCGCGACGGCGTGGTGGTGGTCGACCAGGGCGCGATCCGCGGTTCGCGGCGCAGCAACCCGGCGACCTACACCGGCCTCCTCGACCCGATCCGCAAGGCGTTCGCGAAGGCCAACGGCGTGAAGCCGGCGTTGTTCAGCGCCAACTCCGAGGGCGCCTGCCCCGCCTGCAACGGCGCCGGAGTCATCTTCACCGAGCTCGGCGTCATGGCCACCGTCGAGTCCACCTGCGAGGAGTGCGAGGGCAAGCGGTTCCAGGCGTCGGTGCTGGAGTACACGCTGGGCGGCCGGAACATCGCCGAGGTGCTCGCGATGTCGGTCGCCGAGGCCGAGGAGTTCTTCCAGGACGGCGAGGCGCGCACGCCGGCCGCCCACAAGATCCTCGACCGGCTCTCCGATGTCGGGCTCGCCTACCTGCACCTCGGCCAGCCGCTCACCACGCTGTCCGGAGGAGAGCGGCAGCGGCTCAAGCTCGCCACCCGCATGGCGGAGAAGGGCGGCGTCTACATCCTCGACGAGCCGACCACCGGGCTCCACCTCGCGGACGTCGAACAGCTGCTCGGCCTGCTCGACCGGCTCGTCGACTCCGGCAAGTCGGTCATCGTCATCGAGCACCACCAGGCCGTCATGGCGCACGCCGACTGGATCATCGACCTCGGCCCCGGCGCCGGCCACGACGGCGGCCGGGTCGTCTTCGAGGGCACCCCCGCCGATCTCGTCGCCGCCCGCTCCACCCTCACCGGCGAGCACCTCGCGGCCTACGTCGGCGCCTGACCGGCTCGGCTCGTCCACTCCGCGGGGCCCGGAGTGGACGAGCCGGGAGTCGACTCGGGACAATACAGACGTGCAAGCCGACCACCACGCGCCCGGGGAGCCCGTGCCCCCGGAGCGCCTCCGCCTCCTCGCGCTGCTGCGCCGCGTCCGCGACCGGATGGACCGGGAGTACACGCAGCCCCTGGACGTCGAGGCGCTCGCCCGCGGCGTGCACATGTCGGCGGGGCACCTCAGCCGCGAGTTCCGCCGCGCCTACGGCGAATCGCCGTATTCGTACCTGATGACCCGGCGCATCGAACGCGCGATGGCGCTGCTGCGCCGGGGCGACCTCAGCGTCACCGACGTCTGCTTCGCGGTCGGCTGCTCGTCCCTCGGCACCTTCAGCACCCGCTTCACCGAACTGGTCGGGATGCCGCCGAGCGCCTACCGGACCGAGGCGGCGAACACGACGGCGGGAATCCCGTCGTGCCTGGCCAAACAGGCGACCAGACCGCTCAGGAACCGGGCTCCGTCAACGGGGTGACGGCCGCCCGCCGCCCGTTCCCAGGCCGATGATCACGTTGTCGACCATCGCGGGGACGTCCGCGGCGGTGAGGGCGTCCGTGCCGAGCAGGAGCCGGTAGTAGACCGCGCCGTAAAGCGACTCGACCATGGAGCGGGTGGAGACGCCGGCGCGCAACTGCCCGGCGGTGACGGCGGTGTCCAGGCGCTGCCGGCAGGCGCGGATGCGCGGTTCGATGAAGCGGTCGCGCACGGCGGCGGCGACGTCCGGGTCGCTCTGCCCTTCGGCGATCACGCCGCGCAGCAGGACGCCGACGTCGCTGGAGAACAGCGTGACGACCTCGGTGATCTGCTGGACGAGGTCGGCGGTGATGTCGCCGGTGTCGGGGAAGTCCAGGGCGTGGCCTATCCGGTCGATGACGGCGTCCAGCGCCAGTGCCCCCTTGGAGGGCCACCAGCGGTAGATGGTGGGCTTGCCGACCTTGGCCGCGGCCGCGATGCCCTCGATGGTCACCTTGGCGTAGCCCTTGCGGGCGACGAGTTCGAAGGTCGCGTCCAGGATGGCGCGGTGCGAGCGCCGGCTGCGGCGGGCGGGATCGGGGACGCGGGTGGCGGCGGACATGCCCGGAGCCTACCCCACAACGTGACGTTACGTTTCGTTTTGACAGGGCGCAGCAGGTCGCCCTACTCTTCTTCAACGTTACGGAACGTTCCGTGACGTCTTCTTCTAGGGGGCCCTCTTGTCTTCCACCTCCACCGCCGAGAGCCGCTACGAGCGCGGTCTGGCCCTGCTCGCCCAGATCGGCGATACCGCCGTCATCGACGGCTTGGACGACATCGCACCTGACCTGGGGCGCCTGACCGTCGAGTTCGGCTACGGCGACATCTACAACCGGCCCGGCCTCACCCTGCGGCAGCGGCAGCTCGCCAACGTGGCCGCACTCAGCGCGCTCGGCACCGCCGCCCCGCAGCTTCGCTTCCACATCGGCGGCGCGCTCAAGGCCGGCGTCACCCGCCGCGAGATCGTCGAGACGATCATGCACATATCGGTCTACGCCGGCATCCCCGCCGCCCTCAACGGCCTGACCGTCGCCCGGCAGGCGTTCGCCGCCGATCCCGAAGCCGGCGACGGCGCCGGCGAGGACGACACCGGCGAGGGCCAGCCGAACGAGACGAGCCGGGACCGCTACGCCCGCGGCCTGGAAGCACTGCGGCACATCGACGGCCACGCCGGGGAGCAGGTCGTCGCCTCCCTGCAGGACATCGCTCCCGACCTGGGCCGCTACATCATCGAGTTCAGTTTCGGCGACATCTACTCGCGCACCGGCCTGGACCTGAAGACCAGGGAACTGGCCACCGTGGCCGCCTGCACCGCGCTCGGCACCGTCGCACCCCAGTTGCGCGTCCACATCCACGGCATGCTGAACACCGGCGGCACGCGCCAGGAAGTCATCGAGACCATCACCCAGATGGCCGTCTATGCCGGATTCCCCGCCGCCCTCAATGGCGTGACCGCCGCCCGCGAGGTCTTCACCGAACGCGACACCACCGGCTGATCAAACCCTCAAAGAGCCCAAGGGCCGTGGCACGCACGCCACGGCCCTGTCGATCCGCCCCACACCCGCCTAGTGGGTGGCGGCCTGGTCGTCGTCCTTGAGGAGGGTGAGGAAGAAGTCCCGGACGTCCTCGGCGAGCAGCTCTGGCACCTCCATCGCGGCGAAGTGGCCGCCGCGGTCGAACTCCGACCAGTGCCTGATGTCGTACAACCGCTCGGCGAGCGGTCGCACGGACTGCGTGATGTCGTGCGCGAACACCGCAACGCCGACCGGAACCGGGCACTGCACGGTCCGTCCCCGCGCGGCATCGTGGTGCAGCCGCGCCGAGGAGGCCGCGGTGGCGGTCAGCCAGTACAGCGAGATGTCGGTGAGCATCCGATCGTCGCTGATCTGCGAGCGGGGGTCCGTCCACTGCGCGAAGCGCTCGGCGATCCAGACCAGCTGGCCGACCGGCGAGTCGGTCAGCGCGTAGCCGATGGTCTGGGGGGTGAGGGCCTGCAACGCCTGGTACGGCGGACGATTCGCCATCAGCTGCCGGACCTTGGCCAGCCGGGCTTCATCGGTCGCCGACAGCTGGATGCCGGCGTCGGGGTCGGGCCGGGTCGGCAGGTAGTTGACGTGCGCCCCGACGACCCGCTCGGGCGCCACCGCGCCGAGCGCCAGTGATATGCCCGCGCCGAAGTCGCCGCCCTGCGCGCCGTAGCGCTCGTACCCGAGACGGCTCATCAGCTCGGCCCAGGCCCGCGCGATCCGGACGGCGTCCCAGCCGCGCTCGTGGGTCGGTCCGGAGAAGCCGTAACCCGGGATGGACGGAATCACCAGGTGGAAGTCGCGCGACAGCGGCTCGATCACGTCGAGGAACTCCAGGAACGAACCCGGCCAGCCGTGGGTGAGGATCAGCGCGAGCGCGTCCGGATTAGAAGACCGGACATGGACGAAGTGAATGTTCTGCCCCTCGATCTCGGTCGTGAAGTGCGGAAGCTCGTTGAGCTCGGCCTCGTGCTCGCGCCAGTCGTAGCCGGTGCGCCAGTGTTCGGCCAGCTCCTTGAGCCGCGCCAGCGGGAAGCCGTAGTCCCACCCGGCGTCGGCGACCTCGTTGGGCCAGCGGGTGCGGGAGAGCCGGTCGATCAGGTCGTCGAGGTCGGCCTGGGGGACATCGATGCGGAACGGCTTGATCATGGCCATACCTCCATGGGATCGATTCGACCGCCGAACATTGGAGTGACCAACGTTGGCGCTGCCAACGATAGCATAATCATTGGCCGTGCCAACGGTTTGTCGGGCTTGTCACACGGAGAACCCATCAGAGGAGCCACCCGCCACGTGGGAGCGGACCGTCGCCCATGCGCATCCGAGCTACGGTCGTCGGGTGAAGACGCTCCACCCGGCATATCGGGTCACGGACCTGTCGGTCTCCCTCGGCTTCTACACCGCGCTCGGGTACGAGCTCGTCGGGCGCGTGGACGTCGGCGGGGGAACGACCCTGGCCATGCTCAAGTTTCCGACGGAGGAGATGGTCACGCTGGAGCTGGTCCACCGTCCGGCCGACGGCCCGGTGGATCTCGGCACCGGGTTCAGCCACCTCCCCGTCCAGGTCGATGACCTCGCCGCCACCGTCGAGGCGCTGTCGCAGGCGGGGCTGCGTCCCGGCCCGGTGGAACGTCCCGGCGGCCCGGACGGTCCCCAGGTCTCATGGCTCGCAGACCCCGACGGCTACAGGATCGAACTGGTGCAGTGGCCACCCGGACATCCCAAGGGAATCACCGCCGCCGATTTCGCCTAGGGTCCTCTCCCGGCTACGTTCCCTTCATGACGTGGCAAGAGCTCGGGTCCGAGCGGGTGGCGCAGTTGAAGGCGTTCCAATCCGGTTCTCCAATGCCTTTCCGCCTGAAGTTGAAGGGCTATCACCGAATCCAGGTCGATGCGTATCTCCGCAAGATCGCCGAGCTGGTGGACGCCGGGAGTCCGGCGGAGATCGAACGTCCCGCCTTCGACGTGGTGATGCGCGGCTACGACCGCCGCCAAGTGGACGCCTTCATCGCCCCGCTCTTCCAAGCACCGGAGGCCTGAACCGGCCGCCGTTTTGAAACAACCGCGAGGATGGTCCGACTCGCCGATCCCGGAGGGCCGCCCGTGCCGGATTCGCTGATCCTCGATCGTGTTCTCGGCGACCGTCCCTTCGCCGAGATCGGTTTTCCGTCGGTTGCGGCCGTCAGCGAGTTGCGGGGGCTCGTCGTCGCCGGTGGCGCGGTCGGCCCTCCTGGGTGGCAGCCCGGCACCCTCACCAGCGGGCGGAGCACCCACCGCATCGGGGTCTACAGCATGGACGGCCTGCGCTGCCGGTACCTGCTGCCGTCGCGGTGGCCGGTCAACACGATCGCGTTCCATCCGGTGCTGCCGCTGGCGGCCATCGGCACCGGAGGCTACGACGGCGGCTTCTTCTACGAAGGCGAGTTGCTCCTGCTCGACCTCCTCTCGGGTGAGGCCGTCTCCGCCTTCGCCTCGGAGCGGGAGGTCCGGTCCGCGCGATGGCTGAACGAACGCCGTCTCGACCTGGTCCTGGCCGCGACCGACGATGAGAGCGGCAAGGGTGACACCTGGGGTTTCGCCGCGTCCATCGCCCGTGACGACTGGAGGACCCTGCCCACCAAGGCGATCGGCCCGGCCGAGCTGGCCGGAGAACGCGTGCCGTCGGTGCCTCCAGGCGCTTCGGAGGCGGCATTGCGCACCCTGGAATCGCTCAGCGCCGCGTGCCGGAACGTGGCTTTCACGCCGCGCCGCCAGGTCCGGGCGGTGGAGCCGCTGCGCGACGGCCGGGTCCTGGCCGCGCTGGACGGGGTGCGGCTGGAGTCGTGGCTGCCGTCCGGTCTACGGGAGTGGGTGGCGCCGGTGCCCGGTGGTGGTGGCAGGAGGATCGTGGTCACGCCGGACCAGCGGGCGGCATGGGTGGAGATCCAGTGGGCGCCCGGCTGGGATGGACACCGCGTGCGGTACCGGCCGAACGGCGCAGAACTCCTGTCGCTCCAGAACGGCGAGGTCCTGCGTCCCGCCGGTTCGGAGACCCCTGTCGCGGTGACCGGGAGGCAGGACAGCTGGGTGATGCTGCTGGACACCCGGCACGCCCCCACCGAGGCCGGCACCACCCTGGTGTCCCCTGATCAGCAGGAGTCGGCGCCCCTCGACCTGGGCGGGTACGAGTTCGCCAACACGACCTTCGTCGTCCGCCGGAGCCCGGAGCTGCTGTTTCTCCAGCCCAGACCGCACGGCGTGTGGATCGCGGCCCTGGAGCCTTCCGGCGCGGTCCGGCCGCTGTTCCCCCTGGACTGGGACGCCGGACGCGGGACCCGGTTCTTCGGCGGGCCCGGCGTCCGGTTGCCGGGCGCCCTGGTCCATGCCGGCGCCGTCACCCGCTCCGGTCCGCACCGGCGGATCGAGGCGTTCGTGGTGCGGCGGCGGGCGGACGGCGAGCCCGAATGGGTCTTCGAATGCGAAGCCGTCGTCACGGCGATGGACGCCGCCGGGGACACCGTCCTGGTGGCGCTGGACTCGGGCGAGATCGTCGCCTTGGGCGCCACGGACGGCAGGCCCCGCTGGAGGCGGTCGCTGACCGTCCATGGCATGCCCACCTCCGGGACATCGCTCGCGATACCGGAAGACGGCCGCGTCCTCATCGGCACCGCGGATGGACGCATCGTGGACGCCCTGTACTGAACCGTGTCTCAAGCAGCCTCTGCCGCGGCGTGACTGCAACCGGGACTACCGCTTGAGGTCGGACAGCAGCGCTGCAAAAGCCCGCCGCGTCACCAGCAGCTTCGGTCCCTCCGGGTCCTTGCTGTCGCGGACGGCAACTGTTCCGGGGACGGCGGTCAACTCGACGCAGTCACCGCCATTGGCAGTGGTGTAGCTGGACTTACGCCATACGGCCTTGGTCAGGTCCATTTTTCCCTTACCACCTTACGAATCATTTCTAGGGACTGGTCCATGGGCAGGGCCAGTGATCGGACGACCATCAGTGTTCTGCTGAGGGTCGCGATGTCCTCTGGGTCACTCATGGTGAGCCCACGCGCCGCCATGTCCGCGTATGCGATCTCGGTCCGGTCGGCCAAGGTGGCGACGTTGAACGCACCGCTGTTGCCGACGTGCTCCCCTCGGCTCGGCACGATCTGCAAGGCCACTATGCCCCGCTCCGCCATGTAAAGCAGATGCTCCAGTTGTTCCTTCATGATCTCGGGGCTGCCGGTCAGCCTGTTGAGGGAAACCTCGTCCTGGAGAAGCGAGAAGTCCGGAGGCGGCGGGTTCTCCCTGGTCAGGATGCTCTGACGGTTGATCCGCGCCTCTACCGCGTCCTTGTCTCCCTTGAGAATCGCCGAGGCGTAGGCCGGAGTCTGGAGTAGCCCGTGCACCAGGAGAGGCTGGTATGACTCCAGCATGATCGCTTCGGGCTCGACGGTGTGCCAGTCGAACCAGGTGGGGAATGTGGCGTCCTTGACCAGGTCGTCGTAGAGATAGAGCAGTTCGCCGTTGGCGTCCAGCGCGTGGTCCATCGTCTCGGCGAAATCCCGGGTACAGCGGGTGCGGCCATTCTCGATGGCGCCGATGTACTGCGGTTTTACGCCTTGGCCGCCGTTCGCGCGTCGTGCCACGGACTCCTGCGTCCAGCCCTTGGCCTCCCGGAGCCGCCGGAACCGGCGGCCGAACGCGAGCAGCGTCGGCGAGACCGTCCCGCGCTTCCGCTGTGGAGCCATGTTGTTCATCCTCCCTTGCAAAGGACGCCCAACCAACACCCAAGTGGTGTGAGCGCACGGAGCCTGACTTGCCACCTATGGTCTGGGCTTTGTAACGCAGAGTACTTTCATTGTGGCTGACTGTGTTCGAGAATCCACGACTCAGCCAAAGGTGGTGCCTGATGCCTCCGACAGCCGTTGCGCCTGGGGTGCCGACGCTCGTCCTCGAACCGTCCGATCGGGCGCCGGCGTTGGCTCGGCGGTTCGTCGCCGAGTGGTTCCGGGAGTGGGGTATCGCGGACGACTCGGATGTGCGGGTGGTCGTCTCCGAACTCGTCACCAACTCGCTCGTGCACGGGGAAGGGCCGATCGTCGTCCGGGTGGTGCGGGACGAGCGCGACGGCCGTCCCGTCATCGAGGTGTGGGACAGCGGAGAGGGGCGACCCGAAGTCCAGCCGGAGGACCACGCGGCGACGTGCGGGCGAGGGCTGTTCATGGTGTCGCAGCTCGCCGTCGAGTGGGGGACGCGGCCGCTGCTGGAGGGCGGGAAGATCACGTGGGCGAAGTGCTGACCCGCGGATCAGGCCGCGTGCGGAACGAAGGTCACCTCAAGAATCGCGTCCAAAGTAGAAGCGCAACTCCCGTACCCCGTCGCCGAGATGGCGTGAGTTGGTCGACACCGCCCGCCGGATCAACGCGGCCCCGGCGTGCTCGCCTTCAGCTTCCGCGTCACCATCGCCGCAGAGGGCGCGAGCGGTGGCTTTGCACGTAACGTGAGGGTCAAGCCGCATCCCAACAGCGCTCGTGCTGGACGGCGCCGGGATGGTGCGGCTCTTTCGAACCCTCGCCGCCACGGACGCGGAGCCTGAGGTGGTGAAGTTCCCCCCTTTCGGCGTGCTTCTGGAACGGCTGCTCGGCCACCGAAAGTCGGATATCAGTCGGCTGTCGCAGGCCGTGCGAGAACTGCCGCAGATGCCGCGCCGGGACCCGTACGTGCCGAGGAAATGGTTCGACCCGCACAAGGCGGGGTTCGGGGCCCTGGTCGCGAACATGCTGTACGCGAATCGGAATCTGGATTGGGGCAACGCGACCAAGGCTCTTGCCTACTGCTCCAACGGCCGCATGTACGTGTCCGCGGTCACGGTCGTGGTGATCGGAGAGGGCAGGGTGGAACTGACCCCGGACAGGCTGGCCGACCTGTCCACCCTGATCGACATGCCCGCCGGCGATCTCGCCGCGATCACCGGCATCCCGCTGCCGGACGGGTCTCCCCCTGACCCCCCGGCCGCCGACGCAGCGGCCCTGCTCTGGGACGTCCGACGCCTGTCCGCCGAACAGTTGTGGCACGTCTGCGTCCGGGCTGAGGAAATGCGATACGCCCGCCCGACGATGCCCTCGCCTGGCGGTTTCGCGCGGCCGGGCCCTTCCGGATCTCTCGCCACCCACCGAGAAGCCCGGATTCGTGATGAAGAACAGGGCCGCCGACGTCGCGAGCGGTGGGTTTGCAGCGGGCGCGACGGTGTGGTCGGAATTGCGGCGGTGTGTCGGTGGGCGCTGTTAGCGTCGGCGGGCATGGATGATCATCTTGTTCGGCTTCCCGACGAAGACGTGCTGGTCGTGCCGGAGCGGTGGCGCGGTGGGCTCCACCCGCGGCGCGATGGCGCGCCCGGTCCGGAGATCACGCTGGACGCGGGGGCGAGCAAGATCGTCGCGCGGTCCATCGAGGAGGCCGCGGATCAGATCGAACGAGCCCTGAGCGACCTGGGCACCGAGGCGGTGCTGGCCTCCGCGGCGCGTGCGCATCTCGGTGGTGAGCCGGATCCGCTCGGTGCGGCCGTCCTGTCGCTGATCACGGCGGGCGAGTCGGTCTGGTCGCGCGAAAACCAGGACTACGTGGACGCGTGGGCTTACGAGCACGGCGTCGTGTTCGCCGCCTGCGCGCTCACCGACAGGTGGGGCCTGGAAGCCCGGGCCAGCGGGCCGATGCGGGACGGACGGCGGAGCAAGGTCATCAAGCCTGTCGAGCCGGGTGAGCGCGGCGTCCGGGCTCTTCCGGACGGCGCTCTGCGCGTCCGCTCGATGCTGGCCGCCGCGACCGAGGAGGAGTACGCCGAGGCCGTCGAACGGCTCTCCGAGCGGCGGGGCTCGGCCCGGCAGCGGCTCCTGACCGCCTACCTGGTCCCTACGCAGGACGACTGGGTGAGCGATCTCTGCGAGCATCCGGACGGAGTGCCGCGCGAGGTGCTCTTCAGGTGCCTGGGGTCGTCCGCGCACCTCGAACTCCTCGGCCACCGGGCCACGCTGACCGCGGCTGACTGCTACGCGCCGGAGAACCTGCACGCGCTGGCGGACGGTCTCGGCCCGGCCGCCGTCCCGCTCCTGGCCCCCGCGCTGGACGAGCATCTCGACTCCCCGCGGAGACGGGACGCTCTCCTGGAGGTGCTCGGCCGTCTGCCGTCCGACGAGGCGTTCCGCGCGCTGCTCCGGCGACGCTCCAACATGCACGTCAGCGGCGAGCTGATGAACGCGATGAAGCGATTCCCCCTGCGGGCGGCGCGGGAACTGGCCACCGAAGACGACCTGCTCGAAACGCATGTGCGCGGCAACCTCGACGTGATCAGGAGCGCGCTGCCCACGCTCGACGAGGACGTCCGTGGGACGGTCGAACGGATCATCGCGGGCCTGGGCGAGACCGCCGAGGCCGACCCGGCGGACCTGCCCGGCGTCCTGACCGACCCGCCCTGGGCGCGAAAGCGGGAGAAGCCGGAACCGATCGTCATCAAGGACCTGAAAGCCCCGGATCCCACACTCGTCTGGGCCGACGACGAGGGCGAGCACGAACGGGAGACCCGGACTCCCTACGGGCTCCCCGTTCCGGCCGGCTGGAGTCACGAAGGCAAGGTGCCCGGACCATGGGACAAGCGGATCGCGGACTTCGGGGCGGGCAGGCTGCGCAGTTACGAGCAGGTGGCGCTGCTCGGCTACGCCCCCTTCGAGGAGGTTCGGCGTCTGGTCGCGGGCTGGTATCCGCCCAAGGAGAACTACGGAGCGGATCGGGAGCCTGAAAGGTGGGTGCCCAGGCTCGCCCAGCGGTTCGGGCTGGACGCGCTCACCGCCGTCGTGAAGGGCGCCCGGAGCAGGCCCGGAGCCTGCGGGCACGTCGTCGTCCCGTTCGCGGCCGAACCCGTCGCCGAACTGGTCGCCGACTGGCTCCTGCGCGTCAGGGCGGGACGCCCGCACGCGGAGGCATGGCTGAACAGGCACGGCCCCCAGGCGGTTCGCCTTCTCCTCCCGGCTGCGTTCGACAGGCCCGGCAAGCGACGCGACGCGGCCGAGTACGCCCTGCACTCCCTCGCCCGCGACCTGGGGCGCGACACCGTCATCAAGCTGGCCCGCGAGCAGCGGGACGAGGCCGGCCACGCCATGGAAGTACTCCTGGAGCGCGACCCCGAGGAACTCGTCCCGCGAAAGATCCCCGAGGTCGGGCCGTTCGCCGACCCCGCCGTCCTGCCCCGGATACGGTTGGCGAGCAGCGGGCGCGCCCTGCCGGTCACGGTCGTCCCGCACCTCCTGACGATCCTGGCGATGTCTCCGCCGGACGACCCCGACCCCGGCCTGGACGCCGTCAAGAAGGCATGCGACGCCGAGTCGCTGGCCGCGTTCGCCTGGGCATTGTTCGAGCGGTGGCGGCAGTTCGGCGAACGCTCCGAGGACGCGTGGGCGCTGACGGCGGTCGGCTGGCTCGGCGACGACACCGCCGCCCGCCGCCTCGCCCCGGTCATCCGCGCCTGGCCCGGCGAGAACGGGCACCACAAGGCGGTCAAGGGCCTGGACGTGCTGGCGGTGATCGGCACGGAGACCTCGCTGATGCTGCTCGACGGCATCTCCCACAAGGCCCCGTTCAAGGCGATCAAGAAGCGCGCCGGGGAGAAGATCCAGGAGGTCGCGGCCCGGCTCGGGCTGACCGGCGAGCAGCTCGCCGACCGGCTCGTCCCCGGCATCGGCCTGGACGCAGACGGAAGCATGACGCTCGACTACGGCCCGCGCCGCTTCGTCGTGGGCTTCGACGAGCAGCTCAAGCCGTTCGTGACGGACGAGACCGGCCGCCGCCGCGCCGCGCTCCCCAAGCCCGGCGCCAAGGACGACCCGGACCTCGCGCCCGCCGCCTACGCCGCGTTCACGCAGTTCAAGAAGGATGTTCGGGCGACCATGCCGAACCAGGTCCGGCGCCTGGAACTGGCGATGACGACTGGCCGCCGGTGGACGCCGCGTGAGTTCCGCGACCTGCTGGTCGACCACCCGCTGATGTGGCACATCGTCCGCCGCCTGGTGTGGCTCGCCGAATCCGGCACCGCCGCCACCGCGTTCCGGCTCGCCGAGGACCGCACCCTCGCCGACGTGGACGACGAAGAACTCACCCCGTCCGACACGGCACAGATCGGAGTCGCCCACCCGCTGACCCTCGGCACCGCGCTCTCTGCCTGGTCAGAGGTCTTCGCCGACTACGAGATCATCCAGCCGTTCCCGCAGCTCGGACGCGAAGTGCACCGCCTCACCGACGAGGAAACCGCGACCGCCAGGCTGGCCCGGTTCGAGGACCGCACCGCCGGATGGGGCAAGGTCGTCGGGCTGGAGCGGCGCGGCTGGCGGCGCGGCACCCCCATGGACAACGGCACCGAACGCTGGATCTCCCGTCCCGTCCCCGGCGGCCTCCACGTCGTGATCGAGCTCGACCCCGGCATCCAGGTCGGCTGGGGCGACTCCAACGACGACCAGGTCCTCAGGACGATCTGGCTCGCCGACGAGCCGGGCGACTTCCTCCGCTGGGACACCGGCTCCCAGCACCGGTTCGCCGAACTGGACGAGGTGACCGCGTCCGAGATCCTCGCCGACCTGGAGTCGGTCACGACCCCCTGAACGCGAAGAGGCCCCTCCCGGGTGGAAGGGGCCTCTCGCGTGTCGTCGGTCAGGTGTCCGCGAGCCGGGACGCCGCGAGCACGGCGTCCCGGGACGGGACGTCAGCGGTTGTACTGACCGAAGTCGTACTCCTCCAGCGGGACGGCTTCGCCGGAGCCCTGGCCGAAGGCGTACTCGGCGCCGTCGTCGTAGGAGCCGACGGAGTACACCGCCGCCTTCGCCTCCTCGGTCGGCTCGACCCGGACGTTGCGGTACTGCGGCATGCCGGTACCGGCCGGGATGAGCTTACCGATGATGACGTTCTCCTTGAGGCCGAGCAGCGGGTCGCTCTTGGCGTGCATCGCGGCCTCGGTGAGCACCCGGGTCGTCTCCTGGAAGGACGCCGCCGACAGCCACGACTCGGTCGCGAGCGAGGCCTTGGTGATGCCCATCAGGACGGGGCGGCCGGCGGCGGGGACCCCGCCCTCGGCCACGACGTTCCGGTTCGTCTCCTCGAAGATCGGACGCTCGACCAGGTCGCCCGGCAGCAGCTCGGTGTCGCCCGACTCGAGGATGTTCACCCGCTTCAGCATCTGGCGGACGATGATCTCGATGTGCTTGTCGTGGATCGACACACCCTGCGACCGGTAGACCTCCTGGACCTCCTGGACCAGGTGGAGCTGCACGGCGCGGGGACCGAGGATGCGCAGCACCTCGTGCGGGTTGATCGCACCCGCGATGAGCTGCTGGCCGACGCCCACGGCCTCGCCCTCCTTGACCAGGAGGCGGGACCGCATCGGCACCGGGTAGGCGATCTCGTCGGAACCGTCGTCCGGGACGACGACGACCTTGCGGGCCTTCTCCGTCTCGTCGATCTTGACGCGGCCGGCGACCTCGCTGATCGGGGCCACACCCTTCGGGATGCGGGCCTCGAACAGCTCCTGGACACGCGGCAGACCGTGCGTGATGTCGCCGCCGGCCACACCACCGGTGTGGAAGGTGCGCATCGTCAGCTGCGTGCCGGGCTCACCGATGGACTGCGCGGCGATGATGCCGACGGCCTCGCCGACGTCCACCCGCTTGCCGGTGGCCAGCGAGCGGCCGTAGCAGGCGGCGCAGACACCGATCTTGGCCTCGCAGACCAGGGCGCTGCGGGTGCGGACCTTCTCCACACCCGCCTCGACCAGGCGCGTCACGACCGTGTCGGACAGGTCGGTGTCGGCCGGGAAGATGAGCGTCCCGTCGACGACGACGTCCTCGGCGATGGTGCGCCCGACCAGGCTCGTCTCGGACGTGGCCAGCTTGACCAGCGTGCCGTCGGCCAGCCTGTCGGCCACCTCGAACGGGATCGTGCGGTCGGTGCCGCAGTCCTCCTCGCGGACGATGACGTCCTGCGCGACGTCCACCAGGCGCCGGGTCAGGTAACCCGAGTCGGCGGTGCGCAGCGCGGTGTCGGCGAGACCCTTCCGGGCGCCGTGCGTCGAGATGAAGTACTCGACGACCGACAGGCCCTCGCGGAACGACGACTTGATCGGACGCGGGATGGTCTCGCCCTTCGGGTTGGAGACCAGGCCGCGCATGCCGGCGATCTGGCGGAGCTGCAGCGGGTTGCCGCGGGCGCCCGACTGGATCATCATCCAGATCGGGTTGGCCTTCGGGAACGCCTTCTCCATGTCCACCGCGACGTCCGCGGTGGCCTTGTTCCAGATCTCGATGAGCTCCTGCTTGCGCTCGTCGTCGGTGATCAGGCCGCGGTTGAACTCCCGCTGCACCTTCTCGGCGCGCTGCTCGTAGCCGCTCAGGATCTCCTGCTTGTTGGGCGGCGTGATGACGTCGTCGATCGCGATCGTGACACCGGACCTGGTCGCCCAGTGGAACCCGGTGCTCTTGAGCGCGTCCAGAGCATTGGCGACGGCGACCTTCGGGTAGGTCTCCGCCAGCTCGTTGACGATCGCCGAGAGCTGCTTCTTGCCGATCTCGTCGTCCACGAACGGGAAGTCGTCCGGCAGCGTCTCGTTGAAGATCGCGCGGCCGAGCGTGGTCTCCAGCCGGTACGGCCGGCCGGGCTCGTAGCCCTCGGGCGCCTTCCAGCCGCGCGGCGGCGGGATGTCCTTCAGCCGGATCTGGATCCTTGCCTGCAGGTCCAGCTCGTGCCGGTCGTAGGCCATGATCGCCTCGGCGACCGACCCGAACGCGCGGCCCTCGCCCTCGGCGCCGTCCTTCTGCGTCGTCAGCCAGTACAGGCCGATGACCATGTCCTGGGTGGGCATGGTGACGGGCTTGCCGTCCGACGGCTTCAGGATGTTGTTGGTCGACAGCATCAGGATCCGCGCCTCGGCCTGCGCCTCGGCGGACAGCGGCAGGTGCACCGCCATCTGGTCGCCGTCGAAGTCCGCGTTGAACGCGGTGCAGACGAGCGGGTGGATCTGGATGGCCTTGCCCTCGACCAGCTGCGGCTCGAACGCCTGGATGCCCAGGCGGTGCAGGGTCGGCGCCCGGTTCAGCAGCACCGGGTGCTCGGTGATGACCTCTTCCAGCACGTCCCACACGACCGGGCGGGCCCGCTCGACCATCCGCTTGGCGGACTTGATGTTCTGCGCGTGGTTGAGGTCGACCAGCCGCTTCATGACGAACGGCTTGAACAGCTCCAGCGCCATCTGCTTGGGCAGGCCGCACTGGTGCAGCTTCAGCTGCGGGCCGACGACGATGACCGAACGGCCGGAGTAGTCGACGCGCTTGCCCAGCAGGTTCTGCCGGAACCGGCCCTGCTTGCCCTTGAGCATGTCGGACAGCGACTTCAGCGGACGGTTGCCGGGCCCGGTGACCGGGCGGCCGCGGCGGCCGTTGTCGAACAGCGCGTCGACGGCCTCCTGCAGCATCCGCTTCTCGTTGTTGACGATGATCTCGGGAGCGCCGAGGTCGAGCAGGCGCTTGAGCCGGTTGTTGCGGTTGATGACCCGGCGGTACAGGTCGTTCAGGTCGGAGGTCGCGAAGCGGCCGCCGTCCAGCTGCACCATCGGACGCAGGTCCGGCGGGATCACCGGGATGCAGTCCAGCACCATGCCGAGCGGGCTGTTGCGGGTGTTGAGGAACGCCGAGACGACCTTCAGCCGCTTCAGGGCGCGGGCCTTCTTCTGGCCCTTGCCGGTGCGGATGATGTCGCGCAGCTTCTCGGCCTCGGCGTCGAGGTCGAAGTTCTGCAGCCGCGCCTGGATGGCCGCGGCGCCCATGCCGCCCTCGAAGTACTTGCCGAACCGGTCGCGCATCTCGCGGTAGAGCAGCTCGTCGCCCTCCAGGTCCTGGACCTTGAGGTTCTTGAAGCGGCTCCACACCTCGTCGAGACGGTCGAGCTCGCGCTGCGCGCGGTCGCGCAGCTGCTTCATCTCCCGCTCGGCGCCGTCGCGCACCTTGCGCTTCTGGTCGGCCTTCGCGCCGGCCTCCTCCAGCTCCGCGAGGTCGCCCTCCAGCTTCTGCTGGCGGGCCTCGACCTGCGCGTCGCGGGCCTGCTCGATCTGCTGGCGCTCCACCGAGATGTGCGCCTCCAGCGTGGGCAGGTCGCGGTCGCGCCGCTCCGCGTCCACGCTGGTGATCATGTAGGCCGCGAAGTAGATGATCTTTTCCAGATCCTTCGGGGCCAGGTCCAGCAGGTAGCCGAGGCGTGACGGCACGCCCTTGAAGTACCAGATGTGCGTGACCGGCGCGGCCAGCTCGATGTGGCCCATCCGCTCACGGCGCACCTTGGCGCGGGTCACCTCGACGCCGCAGCGCTCACAGATGATGCCCTTGAAGCGGACGCGCTTGTACTTGCCGCAGTAGCACTCCCAGTCCCGGGTCGGGCCGAAGATCTTCTCGCAGAAGAGCCCGTCCTTCTCCGGCTTGAGGGTCCGGTAGTTGATCGTCTCCGGCTTCTTCACCTCACCGTGCGACCACTGGCGGATGTCGTCGGCGGTCGCCAGACCGATGCGAAGCTCGTCGAAGAAGTTGACGTCAAGCAACTGTTTTCCCCTTGAGTTCTCAGACCTCGTCGACGCTCATCGCGCCCTCGTTCGGACGGCGGGAGAGGTCGATGCCGAGCTCCTCCGCGGCGCGGAAGACGTCCTCGTCGGTGTCGCGCATCTCGATGGACATGCCGTCGCTGGAGAGCACCTCGACGTTGAGGCACAGCGACTGCATCTCCTTGATGAGCACCTTGAAGGACTCGGGAATGCCGGGCTCGGGGATGTTCTCGCCCTTGACGATGGCCTCGTACACCTTCACGCGGCCGAGGACGTCGTCGGACTTGATGGTCAGCAGCTCCTGGAGGGCGTAGGCGGCGCCGTACGCCTCCAGCGCCCACACCTCCATCTCACCGAAGCGCTGGCCGCCGAACTGGGCCTTACCGCCGAGCGGCTGCTGGGTGATCATGGAGTACGGGCCGGTCGAGCGGGCGTGGATCTTGTCGTCGACCAGGTGGAGCAGCTTGAGGATGTAGATGTAGCCGACCGAGATCGGGTCCTTGTACGGCTCGCCGGTGCGGCCGTCGAACATCCGCGCCTTGCCGCCCGGGCCGACCATGCGCTGGCCGTCGCGGTTCGGCAGGGTGCTCTCGATCAGGCCGGTGACGTCGTCCTCGCGGGCGCCGTCGAACACCGGCGTCGCGGTGTTCGTCCAGGGGTCGGCCTCGTCGGCGCCGATCGCCTTCAGGGCCCGCTTCCACTCGGCGTCGTCGCCCTCGACCTTCCAGCCGCGGGAGGCGACCCAGCCGAGGTGGGTCTCCAGGACCTGGCCCACGTTCATGCGCCCGGGGACGCCCAGCGGGTTCAGGACGATGTCGACCGGGGTGCCGTCCTCCAGGAACGGCATGTCCTCGACCGGGAGCACCTTGGAGATGACGCCCTTGTTGCCGTGCCGGCCGGCCAGCTTGTCACCGTCGGTGATCTTGCGCTTCTGGGCGACGTACACCCGGACCAGCTCGTTCACGCCGGGCGGGAGCTCGTCGCCGTCGTCGCGGGAGAAGACCCGGACGCCGATGACCTTGCCCTGCTCGCCGTGCGGCACCTTCAGCGAGGTGTCGCGGACCTCGCGCGCCTTCTCGCCGAAGATCGCGCGCAGCAGCCGCTCCTCGGGGGTCAGCTCCGTCTCGCCCTTCGGGGTGACCTTGCCGACCAGGATGTCGCCGGGGACGACGTCCGCGCCGATGCGGATGATGCCGCGCTCGTCGAGGTCGGCCAGGACCTCCTCGGAGACGTTCGGGATGTCCCGGGTGATCTCCTCGGGGCCGAGCTTGGTGTCGCGGGCGTCGACCTCGTGCTCCTCGATGTGGATCGAGGAGAGGACGTCGTCCTGCACCAGGCGCTGGCTGAGGATGATGGCGTCCTCGTAGTTGTGGCCCTCCCACGGCATGAACGCCACGAGAAGGTTCTTGCCGAGCGCCATCTCACCGTCGTCGGTGCACGGCCCGTCGGCGATGACCTGGCCGACCTCGACCCGGCGGCCCTCGTCGACGATCGGCTTCTGGTTGAAGCAGGTGCCCTGGTTGGACCGCTTGAACTTGGACACCCGGTAGGTGGTCCGCGTGCCGTCGTCGTTCATGACGGTCACGTAGTCGGCGGAGACCTCCTCGACGACGCCGGCCTTCTCGGCCGTGATGACGTCGCCGGCGTCGGTCGCGGCACGGTACTCCATGCCGGTGCCGACCAGCGGCGCCTCGCTGCGCAGCAGCGGGACGGACTGGCGCTGCATGTTGGAGCCCATCAGCGCGCGGTTGGCGTCGTCGTGCTCCAGGAACGGGATCATCGCGGTGGCGACCGAGGTCATCTGCCGCGCCGAGACGTCCATGTACTGGACCTCGCGAGCGGGGACCAGTTCGACCTCGCCGCCCTTACGGCGGACCAGGATGCGGTCGTCGACGAAGGTGCCGTCGTCGTTCAGCAGGGAGTTGGCCTGCGCGATGACGTAGCGGTCCTCCTCGTCGGCGGTGAGGTAGTCGATCTGCTCGGTGACCACACCGTCGGTGACCTTGCGGTACGGCGTCTCGACGAACCCGAACGGGTTGACCCGGCCGAACGCGGCGAGCGAGCCGATCAGGCCGATGTTCGGGCCTTCCGGCGTCTCGATCGGGCACATGCGGCCGTAGTGCGACGGGTGGACGTCGCGGACCTCCATGCCCGCCCGCTCACGCGACAGGCCGCCCGGGCCCAGCGCGTTCAGCCGGCGCTTGTGCGTCAGGCCGGCCAGCGGGTTGGTCTGGTCCATGAACTGCGAGAGCTGGCTGGTGCCGAAGAACTCCTTGATGGAGGCGACGACCGGCCGGATGTTGATCAGCGTCTGCGGCGTGATCGCCTCGACGTCCTGGGTGGTCATCCGCTCGCGGACGACGCGCTCCATCCGGGCCAGGCCCAGCCGGACCTGGTTCTGGATCAGCTCGCCCACGGTGCGCAGGCGCCGGTTGCCGAAGTGGTCGATGTCATCGACCTCGATCGGCACGGCGACCGAGCCGAGGGTGGCCTCCTCCTCGCCGGCGTGCAGCCGGACGAGGTACTCGACCGTGGAGACGATGTCGTCCTCGGTCAGGGTGCCCTGCTTCATGTCCAGGTCGAGGCCGAGCTTCTTGTTGATCTTGTAGCGGCCGACCTTGGCGACGTCGTAGCGCTTCGGGTTGAAGTACAGGTTCTCCAGAAGCGTCTGCGCGGACTCGCGCGTCGGCGGCTCGCCCGGACGCAGCTTGCGGTAGATGTCGAGCAGCGCGTCGTCCTGCCCGGAGGTGTGGTCCTTCTCCAGGGTGACGTTGATCGACTCGTACGAGCCGAAGCGCTCGCGGATGCGCGCCTCGTCCCAGCCGAGCGCCTTGAGCAGCACGGTGACGGGCTGCTTGCGCTTGCGGTCGATGCGCACGCCGACGTTGTCGCGCTTGTCGATCTCGAACTCGAGCCAGGCGCCACGGCTCGGGATGACCCGGCAGCCGTAGATGTCCTTGTCGGACGCCTTGTCGAGGGCGCGGTCGAAGTAGACGCCGGGCGATCGGGTCAGCTGTGAGACGACGACGCGCTCGGTGCCGTTGATGATGAAGGTGCCCTTCGGGGTCATGAGCGGGAAGTCGCCCATGAACACCGTCTGGCTCTTGATCTCTCCGGTGGTGTTGTTGATGAACTCCGCCGTGACGAACAGCGGGGCGGAGTAGGTCATGTCCTTGTCCTTGCACTCCTCGACGGAGTACTTGGGCGGCTCGAACCGGTGGTCGCGGAACGAGAGGGACATGGTTCCGGAGAAGTCCTCGATGGGACTGATCTCTTCGAAGATCTCCTCCAGCCCCGACTGGGTCGGGACGCTCTTACTTCCGGCCTTCTGGGCCGCCTCGACCCGGGCCTTCCACCTCTCGTTGCCCAGCAGCCAGTCAACGGAGTTGGTCTGCAGAGCAAGGAGGTCCGGGACTTCGAGCGGCTCCTTGATGCGCGCGAAGGAGACGCGGTTCGGACCGGTTGCGGTATTCGAGGCGTTGCGCGAGGCTGCCAAGAGTGGTCCTTCCGAGGGCTCGCGGCGTAACTGACGACACGCACGCCAGACGATCCACGTCCGAGACCTGCACAAAGTGGTCCAAAACGGACCGTCACAGGGGTGCTCTCACACGCGGATAGTCAGAGGGCAGCGCAAAGGGGCAGTGTAGCCGACTGGTACACCGCTCGCAACTCTAGCGCCGCAGTATGCATCACGTTGCCATGGAGCATCGCCCCTCAGGGCCTGTCAGTCAAGAGCGGACTTGGACTTTTCGGGCCCTGACCTGCAGTGAGGAAGGCCATAGTTTAAGATCCCACGCCCTACCGCCGGGTAGGGCCGTGAAACGCCGTCGAGCGGCCGCCCTCGGGAGGGCGGCCGCTCGATCGTTCTCGCCGGATCCGGCGAGATCAGCGGGTCAGGAGAGGACGGTGAGCTCCGAGGCGAGCCACCTGCCGTCCTTCTCGACCATCGTCATCTTGATGCGGAGCGGCTCGGGGAGCCGCTGCTGCTTGTCGTTCTTGGTGGCGGACGACCGGTTGGCGTAGACGAGGGCCACGACCTTGTCGGGCGTCGCGCTCACCACGCCGACCTTCATCACCGTCGTGTTGGAGACGGCCTGCTGCTGGACGGCGACGGTCCTGAGCTCCTGGGCGAGCTTGTCGTACTGGGTGTGCAGCTTGCCCGTCGTCGTCGCGGACGCGGACTTCAGGTCGGCGTCGAGCGTCTGGTAGTCGTACGACGACAGCTTCTGGGCCGCGCGGGACGCTGCGTACGAAGCCTCCTTGGACGCCTGCTCGGTCGCATTCTGCTCGCGGACCTTGAACACCAGCGCGGTGGTACCGGCGCCCAGCGCGATCGTCAGGACGACCAGGACCGTGATGACCGTGGAGATGCCGCCGGACCGGAACCGGCCTCGCGGCTTGTCGTCGTCATCGGCGGTGGACTTGGCGGACTTCCCGAGGCTCAGACGTTTGACCTTCGCGGGCTTGACGTCCTCGTCGTCCTCGTCGTCCTCGTCGGTCTTGGCCTTGTCGTCCTGGTCCTCGGCCTCCGCCTTGTCGTCGGCCTTCGCCTCGTCGTCGGCATCGCCCTTGCCGGACTCGCCGGACTCGGTTTCGGCGTCCTCCGGAGCCTCCGTCTCCACGGAGGCGGCCTCCGGAGCCTCTGAGTCGTCCTCTGCCGCGTCGTCGCCGCCGGACGCGTCTTCGGAAGCCTTCGAGCCCCGCCGGGGCTTCTCCAGGGATGTGGTCGCCTCGGGGGCGTCGTCGTCCGGAGCCCCGTCCGTCTCATCCGCCTCGTCGGCCTCGGAATCGGCCTCCACGGCCGCGGCCTGGTCCGCCGCGATCTGGGCGAGCCGCGCGGCCTCCCTGGCCTTCGCGGCGGCCTCCTCCGCGAGCCGGGCCGCCTCGGCGGCCTCCTCCGCCTTGGCCGCCTGCTCCTCGGCCCGCGCGGCGCGCTCGGCGGCCCGGGCCGCCCGCTCCTCCGACTTGATCGTCACGGGACAACCTCCAGTCCGGAAACGAGCCAGCGGCCGTCGACCCGTGTGAGGTCCATCTGGTACCGGTAGCCCTGCGGCGTGCCGTTCTGCACCTTGTCGTTCGTGACGGTGCCGGTGAGGGAGACCATCACCTCGGCGGAGTCGCCGTCGATGGAGACCAGCGCGGCGTCGACGTCGGTGACGGTCGACTTGGCCTTGGCCTTGGTCACCTGGTCCATGAACGCCTTCGACTGGCCCGCCAGCTTGTTCTTGAAGTCACCGGTGGTGCCGTTCACGATGCGGTCCAGGTCGCGCTGGGCGGTGTCGGAGTTGAGCGACATCAGGTTCACGCCCATCTGCCGCGCCGACTGGGTCGCCTTCGCCTTCTGGTCGGCCTCGTCCTTGTTCCGCAGCGAGACGACGCCGAGCCAGCCGGACGCGATGGCGAGACCGACCACGACGACGCTCAGGGCGATCGCGGTGACCATGGGGAGCCTGCGCCTCATCGTGTCCCCCTCACTGGCTCAGCGGTCCGAGCAGGAGCCACTTCCACGAGGATTCCTCTCCCAACTGGCGAGTACCGGCGCTGCGCGGCATGACATAACGCTTGCCATCGGGCCCGTAGACCGCACCCGTCGTTGGATCGTATCCAGCGAATTCGACTGAATCCGCCGGATAGGACAGGTACAGGTTGCCGTTCGACAGCTGCCCGGTCGGAGCCCCTGCGGCCGCGGCCTTCCCGGAGGTCTTGCCGGAGCTCTTGCCCTTGGCCTCCGTCTTGGCGCCGCCGTCACCGTCGGTGCCGTACGCGCCGCCCTCGGGGAAGCCGGCGCCCGTCGTCGCGCCCGGCGGAACCTGCGGGTAGGGCGCGATGGCATCCCGCGGGAAGTTCCGGGCACCGCGCACGTCCGTGGGCGCGTTGTGGGGAGCCGTGCAGCCGGCGTCCAGGCGGGGCTTCTTGGGGGACGTGTCCTGCGGCCAGCGGTGCTTGGTCTTCTCGTAGCCCTTGGTGCAGGCGGGCGGCGCGTCGATGTTCAGCGCGAGCCCCAGATGCTGGGTTCCGTCGCCGGGGGTGACGGTGAAGGCGCCGGCGACCGTCACCGGGTAGAGGATGAACAGCGACCGCAGGCCCGCCTTGCGCGACGCGATGACCTGACCGGTGGTGGTGAGGTTCGCCAGGAGGACGGGCAGCGTCGGCGCGAGCTGGTTGATGGCCTTGTGCGTCTCGTCCACCGCGCCGGGCGCGCTCTCGATGGTCTTCCGCAGCGCGGGGTCGTCGTTGCGGAGGGAGGTCGTCAGCTCGTTCAGGTTCCGGGCGAAGCCCCGGATGTTGGCGGCCTGCCCGCGCTGGGTGTCCAGGACGGTCACGCTGTTGTTCAGCAGCCGCTCGGTGTCGGGGTACGCCTCGTTGGCCGTCTTCAGCAGCCGGTCGGTGTCGTCCAGGATCGACTGCAGGTCCGAGGCGGAGCCGGAGAACGCCTTGTCCAGCTCGTCCACGATGACGCCCAGGTCCTTGGTGTTCACCGAGCCGACGAGCGAGTCGACGTTGCGCAGCAGCTCGGCGGTGGACACGGGCAGCGTGGTGCGTTCCCGGGGGATCGTGTACGGGTCGCCCTCGTCCAGGTAGGGCCCGCTCTTCCGGGTGGGCTCCAGGTCGATGTACTGCTCGCCGACCGCCGACCGGTTCGCCACCACGGCCTTCGTGCCCTCGCGCGGGATCCGCTTGCCGCGCTCCATCAGCAGCTTGACGCGGATGCCGTCCTTGGTCAGCTCGATGGGCCCGACCCGTCCGACCGGGATGCCCCGGTAGGTGACCTCGGCGTTGGTGAACACGCCGCCGGAGTCGGTGAGGTCGACGTAGGTGGTGTACTGCTTGCCGAGCAGGCCGCGGCCGAGCCCGATGTAGTTCACCGAGACGATCGCCACGCCGACGACGGTGATGACCGCGAAGGCGATCAGCTGGATGATGACGCCGCGCTTCAGGATCACGAGAGGCCCCCCGCCATCAGGGTCCGCAGACCGCCGTCACCGTAGCCGGGGGCGAACGCGCCCGGACGCCCCTGCGTGCCCTGTGTCTTGCCGGGCGTCGGCGTGGAGCCGCCGGGCAGGCCCGGCAGCCCGCCCTGCCCGGTGCCGCCGCCCGGTGTCTGCGGCAGCACGCCGAGCGGCGAGTCCGGCAGCGTCACGTTCGGCACCTGCAGCATGCTGCGCATCTGCTTGCCGCTGCCGAGCAGCCCCTCCAGGTCGGTGCCGCCGAGCAGGTTGTGCGCGATGGACTCGAAGTCCAGGTCCAGGGTCAGCCGGACGTTGCCGTAGTCGCCCGCGATGACGTTCTCGAACGTCGCCGGGAACGGGAAGGTGATCAGCGTCTCCAGCGACTTCGGCAGGTCGGAGCCGGCCTTGTTGAGGTTCCGCAGGATCACGTCGAGGTCCCGCAGGTTGGCCAGCATGTCGGCCTTGGAGTGGTCGATCACGTACGTGGTGGTGCGGCTGAGCCTGTTCAGCGCGACCAGCATCTTGGTGAGGTCGGCGCGGTTGCGGTTGAGGACCGCGATCGCGGGGCCCGTCTTGTCGATCGTGTCCTGGATCGTCTTGCGCTCGTCGGAGAGCTTGCCGGTCAGCCGGTCGATGCTGTCCAGCGCCCGGGTGATCGCGGCGCGGTTCTGGTCCAGCGTCCCGGCGAACGTGTTGACCCGCTGCAGCACCGACCTGATCGTCGGCTCGCGGCCGCCCATCGCGGCCTGCAGCTCGTGGCTGATCGTGGAGACCTGCTCCAGGCCGCCGCCGTTCAGCAGCAGCGACATCGCCGACAGCACCTCTTCGATCTCGGTGCCGCGGGAGGTGCGGTTCAGCGGGATCAGGTCGTCGTTTCCGAGCTGCCCGGTCGGGGTCTCGTTCTGCGGCGGCTCCAGCTGCACGAACTTCTCGCCGAGCAGGCTGGTCTGGCCGATCGTCGCGACGGCGTTGTCGGGCAGCTTGACGTCCCCGCGGAACTTGACGGTGACCAGGGCGTGCCAGCCGCCCCGCGTGCCCGGCTCCCCGGCCAGGTCGATCTTCTCGACCTTGCCCACCGACACGTCGTTGACCTTGACCGCGGACTGCGGGACGAGGTCCAGCACGTTCTCGAACTCGATCTTCACGGTCTTCGGGTCAGAGCCGAGGTCGGGGCCGCCGGGCAGCGGCAGCGACTCCACGCCGTTGAACGAGCAGCCGGACAGGGCCGTCACGCCCGCGAGGGCGGCGGCGCCGAACAGCCGGGCGCGGCGGACGCGCCGGCGCGTGCGCCATGTCCTGCTCATCGGCCACCTCCAGGCAGCAGCGCGGTGAGATCCCGCGGCCTGCTCTGCGTTCCGGCCGTCGCGGTCTTGTTCGTCTTGTTCGTGGTGCTCGTCTTGCCGGACTTGCCGGGCGGGCCCTGCGGGCCGTAGGCGTCCGGGGGGATCGGCACCGGGTCGTAGTGCGTGGTCAGCGCCGTGATCCAGGACAGGTCCAGGCTGAAGCCGGTCAGCGCCTTGCCGATGCCGTTGTACGGCGTGATGAAGTCGAGGCACTCCTTGGCGGGCGTCCCGACCGAGTACGCCAGCGAGCAGATCCAGTCGGCCAGGTTGTTGAACTGGCGGAAGTTGTCACGGGTGTGGATGGTGCCGCTGATCGGGTCGTAGGCGCGGGCCAGGTTGTTGACGGCGAGCGGGCCGGCGGTGAGGATCTCGGAGAGCGCGCCCTTCTCCTTCACCAGCACGCCGGTGATCTGGGCGAGCTGCCGGACGTTGGCGGCGAGCTCGGTGCGGTTGTCCTTGACGAACCGCTGCACGTTCCGCAGCGTCGGGGCGAGGGTGTTGAGGGCCGCGCTGAGCTCCTCCTTCTCCCCCGCGAGCTGCCCCGACACCCCGTTGAGGTGCCCGGAGAACGACTTGATCTGCTGGTCGTTGGCCTTCATCGCGTCGGTGATGATCCGCAGGTTCTTGATCGTCTCGGCGACGTCGCCGCGGTCGGTGCTCAGCGTGCTGAGCGCCTGGGAGGCGTCCGCGATCGTCTGCCGGATGTCGTCGCCCTGCCCGTTCAGGTTCGCGGCGCCGACCTGCAGCAGCCGCGACAGCGAGCCCGCCTCGCCGTTCGCGCCCGGCGCGTTGGCGCCCTGCGGGCCGAGCGCCTGGGACAGCTCGTTCAGGTTGCCGCCGATCTCGTCCACCTCGACCGGGACCGCGGTGCGGTTCGTGCCGAGCGTCGCCCTGTCGGCGAGGACGCCGCCGCCCTTGTAGACGGGGGTGAGCTGGACGTACCGGTCGGCGACCAGCGTCTGGTTGACGATGACGGCCTGCGCGTTCGCGGGGACCTTGTACTTGGCGTCGTACCTGATCTCGACCTTGACCGAGTCGCCGGCCGGCTCGACGCTCGTGACCTCGCCGACCGGGATGCCGAGGATCCGGACGTCCGCGCCCTTGTAGAGGCCGACGGTCTTGGTGAAGTACGCCGTCAGGTGGCGCTGCTTCGGCTGCTGGAAGATCAGCAGGAGCGCGGCCGCCAGCACCGCGACGGCGAGGATCGCGCCGCCGAGGCGGAGGATGGTCGCTGAGTTGCGCACGGGAACCTGCCTGCTGCTCACGGGAGGAAGGGCAACGGGTTGTCGCGGTTGCCGCCGGTCTGGCCGTTGCCGGGCGTCTGGCCGGTGCCGGGCGAGCCGTTGCCCAGCTGGCCGCCCTGCTTCTTGGTCGTCGTCCCACCGCCGCTCGGCGGGTTCTGGATCGATGCGGGGATGGGGATGAGGTTCTGGATCCACGAGTCGAACCAGCGGCCTGTGCCGGTGACGTCGGTGAACTGCCGGGCGAACGGCGCGAACAGCTGCAGGATCCGGTCCAGGTTGTTCTGGTTCTTCAGCAGGATCGCGTTCACCTTCGCCAGGTTGTCCAGCATCGGCCGCAACTGCTTCTCGTTCTCGTTGATCAGCGCGTTCACCTGCTGCGACAGCGTGACCGTGTTGATCAGCAGCTGATGGATGACCGCGCGCCGCGCCTGCACCGCCTGGAGCACCTTGTCGCCGTCCTGGACGAGCTTGGCGAAGTCCTGGTTGCGGTCGGCGAGCAGCTTGGAGACGTCCTTGGCCTTGCCGGCCAGCTCGTGCAGCTCGTCGTCCCTGGACGCGACCGTGTTCGACAGCCGGCGCAGCCCCTGCAGCGACGCCTGGACCTCTTCGGGCGAGTTCTTGAACGTGTCCGACAGCACGTCGAACGACTTCGCGACCTGCTGGACGTCGATGGCCCCGACCCGCTGGCTCAGCTCGCTGATCGCGGGCACGACCTCGAACGGGGTGTGCGTCCGCTCGATCGGGATGTTGTGGCCGAGCCTGCCCCGGCCCCGCGGGGTGAGCGCCAGGTAGTGCGCGCCGAGGATCGTCTTGATCTTGATGTCGGCCTCGGTGCGCTCGCCGAGCCTCACCCCGTCGTCCACCCGGAAGGTGACCTTGACGTGGTCGCCGTCGAGTTCGAGCCCGGTGACCTTGCCGACCTTGACGCCCGCGATGCGGACCTCCTCGCCGGCCTTCATCCCGGCCGCCTCCTTGAACGCGGCGGTGTGGGTGGTGCCGCCGGAGATGAACGGGATGTTCTCCAGGTTCATCGCCACCACGAGGAGGACGATGATGATCGCGAACGCGGAGAGCCCGATGGGGACCGGGTTGCGTTCCCGGAACGGGATCCTCATCTACTTGCACCTCGCGTTCTCGTTCACGATCGCCGGCGTCTGGTAGACCGGTCCGCCCGGCAGCCGCACCCTCGCGTCGAAACCGCAGATGTACATGTTGAACCAGGAGCCGTAGGAGGAGATGTTCACCAGCCCCTCCAGCCGCTTCGGCGACCGCTTCAGGCCCTGGTCGATCGCCTTGCCGTTGGCGTCGAACGTGGCGGTGAGCTTGCGCAGCCCCGCGATGTCGTTGCGGATGTCCGGGCGGGCGTCGGCGAGCAGGTCCTGCGTGGTGCCGGTCAGGTCGTTGATCGCCGAGACCGAGTCGAAGATCGCCCTGCGGTCGCCGGACACCCCGCTGACGAACCCGCGCAGATCCGTGATCAGCTGGTTGACCTCGGTATGCCGCTCGTCGATGGTGCCGAGCACGGTGTTCAGGTTGTCGATCACCTGGCCGATGACCTTGTCCCGGTCGGCGAGCGTGTTGGTCAGCGACGCGACGTGCGCGAGCAGGCTGTTGATCGTCCCGCCCTCGCCCTGCAGCACCTGGATGATCTGCATGGCGAGCGTGTTGACGTCCTTCGGCTCCAGCGCGCGGAACAGCGGGCGGAAGCCGTTGAACAGCGTCGTCAGGTCCAGCGCCGGCTTCGTCTGCGCGATCGGGATCGTCCCGCCCGGCTTCAGGTAGTCGTCGACCTGCCCGGCGCCGTCGGTCAGCGCGAGGTACCGCTGGCCCATCAGGTTGCGGTAGCGGATCTGCACCTGCGTGGACGAGGGCAGCCCCGCCTTGAAGACGTCCTCCTTCTGCAGGCTGAACGTGACCTTCGCCTGGCTCCCCTTGTAGAGCTCGACGTGCTCGACCTGGCCGACCCGGACTCCGGCGACGCGGACGTCGTCGTGGTCCAGCAGCCCGGTCACGTCCGAGAAGATCGCCTTGTAGGTCGTGGTCTCCCGGAACCGCATGTTGGAGATCGTCATCGCCAGCACGCCGGTGGCCAGCGAGGTGACGACCACGAAGATCGCCAGCTTGATCGCAGCGCTCGTCGTCCTCACTTGACGGTCACCACCGATCCGTCCGCGAGCAGGGGGCCGAACATCAGCGCGGAGACGTCGGAGAGCTGGTCGGCGGGGGTCCGCGTCAGCGGCCCGAGGATGCTCTTGAGCTTGTCCTTCTCGCTCATCGAGCCCGGGTCCACGAAGACGTTCGACATCGCCCGGCCCCGGCTTCCGCCGCCGTTCGGGTCATCGGGGTTCTTCCACCACAGGTCGTCCTGGGTCCCGTCCAGCGCCAGGTAGTCCGGGCCCGGGACCTTCGGGTTCGGCAGCCCGTAGCAGCGCGGGTTGCGCTGGTCGCGGGCCTCCGGCTTGTCCAGCGGGTACTTGTAGCCCGGCCGCGGCTTGACGATCTCCACGGTCAGGTTGAAGGTCTTCGAGCCGTTCGCGCCGGCCGCCCGCTCGGCCTCCGGCCTGATCTTCATCAGCCCGGCGAACACGCACGGCAGCGAGGGCGAGTACCGGGCGACCAGGTCCAGCCCGTCCCGGTTGGCGATGTTGAAGCCGATGATCTTCGGCCCGTTCTGCCGCATGAACACGTCGCCGTCCTCGGCCAGCGCGGTGGTCGCCGGGATCAGCTGCTCGATCGTGGCCCTCTTGTCGGTGATCGTCCGGCTGGTCACGTTGAGGTTGCGCAGCGTCTGCAGCAGGTCCGGCGCCGCGGCGCTGTAGATGTCGGACACGTCCGCCAGGCCGCGCAGGTCGTGCACCAGCGTGCCCAGCTGCGGGTTGATCTTGCGCAGCAGCTCGTCGGCCTCCTCCAGGTTCCGGCCGATCTGGTCGCCGCGGCCCTGCAGCGCCGTCGCGAGCGCGTTCAGCGTCGCGTTCAGCTCCGCCGGCTTCACCGCCTGAAGCAGCGGAAGCAGGTCGTCCAGCACCTTGCCGACCTCGACGGCGGCCTGGGAGCGGTCCTGCGGGATCACCTGGCCCTCGCGCAGCCCCGCCGGCGCGGCCTGGGCCGGGATCTCCAGGTCCACGTACTTCTCGCCGAACAGCGTCTTCGGCAGCAGCCGCGCCTGAACGTTCCGCGGGATCAGCTTGGCCTTGCCCGGGTCCAGCGCGAGATGCAGCGTCGCGCCGTTCGCGGTGGCGTCGGTGCCGCGCACCTCGCCGACGATCAGTCCGCGCACCTTCACGTCCGAGTGCGGCAGCAGCTGCAGCCCGGCCCGCTCGCTCGTCACCGTCACCTTGAGCACCGGCGTGAACGCCTTGTTGAACAGCGCCACGGTCAGCGCCAGCAGCAGCACGATCACGATGATCATCGAGATGCCGAGCACCCGGAACCGCACACGTTGGCTCATGAGCGTCTCCCTTGTGGGGGGACGACCCCCCACGCCCCCCGGTTCGCTCCGCTCATCCCATTCACCCCGCGATCCGGACGGTGGTGGCGGTGCCCCAGATCGCCATGCCGAGCATCAGGTCCACCACGTTGATCACCACGATGCTGGTGCGCACGGCGCGGCCCACCGCGACGCCGACGCCCGCCGGGCCGCCGGACGCGTGGTAGCCGTAATAACAGTGGATCAGCATCACCAGCACCGCGAAAATGATCACTTTGCCGAACGACCACAAGATGTCGTACGGCGGTAGGAACAAATGGAAATAGTGATCGTAGGTGCCCGTCGACTGGCCGTAGAACATCGTCACGATCACCCGCGTAGCCCCGTAGGAGGCGAGCAGGCCCACGATGTACAACGGGACGACCGCGATCATCCCGGCCAGCATCCGGGTGGTGACGAGGAATGGCATCGACGGGACGGCCATGACCTCCAGCGCGTCGATCTCGTCCGAGATCCGCATCGCGCCGAGCTGGGCGGTGAAGCCGCAGCCGACCGTCGCCGACAGCGCGAGCGCCGACACCAGCGGCGCGATCTCACGCGTGTTGAAGTAGGACGCGACGAACCCGGTGAACGCGGCCGTGCCGATCTGGTTCAGCGACTCGTAGCCCTGCAGGCCGACCTGGCTGCCGGTGAAGAACGTCATGAAGCCGACGATCACCACCGAGCCGCCGATCACCGCGAGGCCGCCGGTGCCGAGGCTCACCTCCGCCAGCAGCCGCAGCACCTCGGTGCGGTACCGGCGCAGCACCCGGAACACCCACGCGAACGCGCGAGCGTAGAACGACATCTGGTGGCCGAAGTCGTCCAGCCGGTCGAGGGGCGCGTTCACAACCCGGGAGACCGCTTTTCCCGCTTTTCCAGGGGCAGCCATCACATCCCCTTCGACGGGACGAACTGGAAGTACAGCGTGGAGATCAGGAAGTTCTCCAGGAAGAGCAGCATGAACGTGATGACGACGGTCTGGTTGACGGCGTCGCCGACGCCTTTCGGACCGCCCTTGGCGTTCAGGCCCTTGTAGGCGGCGACCAGGCCGGCGGTGATGCCGAACACGAACGCCTTGAACTCGGCCTGGAGCAGGTCGGGCAGCTGCGCGATCGCGTTGAAGGACGCCAGGTAGGCACCGGGGGTGCCGCCCTGCAGCATCACGTTGAAGAAATAGCCGCCCATCAGGCCGACCACCGAGACCAGCCCGTTCAGGAACAGCGCGACGAACGCGCAGGCGAGCATCCGCGGCACCACCAGGCGGTGCAGCGGGTTGATGCCCAGCACCTCCATGGCGTCGATCTCCTCGCGGATCTTCCGGGAGCCGATGTCGGCGCACATCGCCGACCCGGCGGCGCCCGCGACCAGCAGCGAGGTGACCAGCGGGCTGGCCTCCCGGACGATCGCCACCACGGCGGTCGCGCCGGTGTAGGACTGTGCGCCGAGCTGCCGGATCAGCCCGCCGACCTGCAGCGACAGCACACCGCCGAACGGGATCGCGACGAGCATCGTGGGGACGACCGTGACGCTGACGATGAACCAGGCCTGCTGGATGAACTCACGCCATTGGAACGGCCACTTGAAGGTCGCGCGGCCGGTGTCCAGGCACAGGGCGAAGAACCGTCCGGGCTCCCGGACGATGACGTTGGCAGCGCCGTCGCCGATCTTCCGGAACGTCGCGGCACCGCCGCCCTTCCCGCCCCGCCGGCCCGCGCCGATGCCGGTTTCAGGAGCGGACATCAGTACCCCGCACCCCCGGGCCGGCCGGGCGGCGGGTTGCCGGGGAACTGACCGGGGCCGCCGGGGGCCGGGCCGGCGGGCGGCATGCCGCCCGGCCCGCCGCCGGCGGGCGCGCCGACGGGCGCCATGGACGCCACGTACCGCGGCCACTCCTCGACCCAGTTGCGGCCGAGGTCGTCGATGAACGAGCCCGGCGGCGGGGTGACGCCGTGCGCGGCGCACCAGGCGCCGGGGGCGTGCATCCCGGAGCGGAGCAGCCCGTTGCTCGGCATCTGCTGCGGCGGGATCGGCGGCAGCTTGCCGGAGTCGAGCCCCATCTTGGCCTCGGCCTCCAGCTCGGACTCGTCCTTCTCCTCGGACATGCCGATCGGGCCGACCTTGCTGGCGTTGAGGAACTGCCGGACGACCGGCTCCTCGCTGGACAGCAGCATCTCCCGGGGCCCGAACATCGCCAGGTGCCGCTGGTACAGCAGGCCGATGTTGTCCGGGACGGTCCGGGCGGTGTTGATGTCGTGGGTGACGATCAGGAACGTCGCGCCGATCTGGGCGTTGAGGTCGATGAAGACCTGGTTCAGGAAGGCGGTGCGGACCGGGTCGAGGCCGGAGTCCGGCTCGTCCACCAGGAGGATCTCGGGGTCCAGCACCAGTGCGCGGGCGAGCCCGGCGCGCTTCTTCATGCCGCCGGAGATCTCGCCGGGGAGCTTGTGCTCGGCGCCGAGGAGGCCGACCATCTCCATCTTCTCGAGGACGATGCGCTTGACCTCGGACTCGGACTTCTTGGTGTGCTCGCGGAGCGGGAAGGCGATGTTGTCGAAGAGGTTCATCGAGCCGAACAGCGCGCCGTCCTGGAACAGGACTCCGAACTGCTTCCGGGTGTCGTACAGCTGCGACTCGGGCAGGTACGGCAGGTCGCGGTCACCGATCCAGATGTGACCGCGGTCGGGCTTGAGCAGCCCCACGAGCGACTTCAGGAAGACGGACTTGCCGGTGCCGGACGGACCCAGGAGGACGGAGATCTCCCCTGAGGGGATGGTCAGCGACACGTCCTGCCAGATCACCTGGCGGCCGAAGGACTTGGTCAGGCCCTCGACTCTGATCTCGACGCCCACTCGTCACCTTTCGTCCAGGCCGGGGGAATCCCGAACCAATGAGCGAGTAGCACTCAGGCTCTTTCTGTCGTCACACCCTGTGTCCGCCGTGTTGCTACCGTCCGGTAGCCAGATCGGGTTCCACTACCGTAGCGGCCCCCTGTCCAAATGGAAGGGGTTCCGGCCCAGATCAGCGGCTAAATGCGACGTCGTAAGACAATCGTTACTTACGGCGCCGATGAGACTAGTGGTCCAAGAAGCGTCGTCTCAAGGGGGTGCCGTCAGGCCGCCGCGACCGGACGTCCGCCGTCACCGTTGAGGCGTGCGCGACCCAGGTGGCCACAGCGTGTGGATGGGACGCTACGCCGCCGGTCGAGAACCGCACAACCCGTCGGCGCGCACGGTTTCCCGCAAGTGTTTGTCACCTCGGCACAGAAAAGGAGGCGGCCACCCCGACCGGGGTGACCGCCTCCCGAGAGAGCCGTGGAGCCGCGCGGGCTCCGGTGCTCTGGAGCGTCCTACTTGACGGTGACCGAGGCGCCGGCCTTCTCCAGGGCCTCCTTGGCCTTGTCGGCCGTCTCCTTGTTGACCTTCTCCAGCAGCGGCTTCGGCGCGCCGTCGACCAGGTCCTTGGCCTCCTTGAGGCCGAGGCTCGTCAGGGCGCGAACCTCCTTGATGACCTGGATCTTCTTGTCGCCGGCACCCTCAAGGATGACGTCGAACTCGTCCTGGACGACGGCCTCCTCGCCACCGCCGACGGCGCCGCCGCCGACGGGCTGGGCCACGGCCGCGACCGGCGCGGCGGCCTTGACGTCGAAGACGTCCTCGAACTGCTTCACGAACTCGGAGAGCTCGAGAAGGGTCATCTCCTTGAACGCGTCGAGCAGCTCGTCGGTGCTCAGCTTCGCCATGATGTTTCCTCCGCTATGGCTTGTGATCTGGGGTGGTACGGGACCGCGGGAGTGCCTATTCGGCGGGGGCCTCGGCGGCCTCGCCCTCGGACTCGCGCTTGGCGCGCAGCGCCTCGGCGAGCTGGGCGGCCTGCGTCGGCAGGGCGTTGAACAGCGCGGCGGCGTTCGCCATCGAGCCCTTCATCGCGCCGGCCAGCTTCGCGAGGAGGACCTCGCGCGATTCGAGGTCCGCGAGCTTGGCGACCTCGGCCGCGTCCATCGACTGACCGTCGATGAAGCCGCCCTTGATCACCAGCATCGGGTTCGCCTTGGCGAAGTCGCGCAGGCCCTTGGCGGCCTCCACGACGTCGCCCCGGACGAACGCGATGGCCGACGGGCCTTCGAGCAGATCACGGAACTGCTCGCCGACACCGGCCTCGTTCGCGGCGCGCTTGGTCAGCGTGTTCTTCACCACGCGGAACCGCGCCGTCTCGCCGAGTTTGTCGCGCAGCTCCTTGACCTGCGCGACGGAAAGCCCGCGGTACTCGGTCAGCACGGCACCGCTGGAGCTCTCGAACTCGCTCTTGAGCTCGGCGATCGCCGCGTCCTTGTGGGCCTTGGCCATAGCCCTCCTTCCGATTACCTGGGTGGTCCGATCCGCGCCACGTCCGCGAAGGGACATGGACGCCGATCCACCAAAAAACGCCCCGGGCGCAGGCGCACGGGACGTCCAGGCACGGCACGGAGGCCATACGGGAAGCTCTCGTCTCACCTACGCAGGCCGCCCGAACTGAGTCGGGTCCTTCGGTCACCCCGTGAGAGATGACGACCGGCGGTCTTCGGCAGGGAACAGGATACGTGCGTCCCCCGGCTTGGCCAAATCGGCGACACGCGCGAGGGACCGCGCCCCGGGCGGGGCGCGGTCCCTCGGACGATCCGCGTGCGGGTCAGGCGCCGGGGAGCCCGCCGCCGCTGCCGAGCCGGTTCATCAGCTGGCCGAAGTCGGTGACCTCGCTCGCCGGCGGCTCGGTGATCTGCACCGGCTTGCCGAAGTCGCGGTACTTCATCGTCATCGTCATCGTGCCGCCCTCCGACTGCAGCGACTTCATCGTCATCTGGCGCGGCAGCTGCCGTCCGTCCACCCACAGGTCGAAGTTCATGGCCTGCGTGCCGGTCGTGCCGAGGCTCTTGCGGTACGCCTCCTGGGTCTCCGGGGACAGCTTCGAGATCGCGTCCGACATCCGGTAGGTGCCCGTGTAGTGGGTCGTCTGGACGCCGTCGATCGTCTCCTTGCCGACCTCGCGCGCGTCCTTGGACGCCGTCAGCATCTTGGTGTTCTGGACCGGGTCCATCTGCCGGGACTGCTGGAGCAGCTCGTCGATGTTCAGGCCCGACTTGGCGCCGAGCTCGTCCAGCGAGATCTTGATCCACGGCTTGGACCCGCCGCCGAGCTGCGTCAGCATCGGCATCTTCATGTACATGTTCCGGCCGACGAGCCGCTGCTCCATCCCGGACATCGACTTGCCGGCGACCGTCATCTGGCCGAAGTTCATGCTGTAGGCGAGGTCCGGCTTGGTGCGGTACTGCATGGTGCCGTTGGCCGACATGTCCCCGGTGGTCGAACCGGTCATCTGCATCGTCATGTCGGCCTGGAACGAATCGACCTGGCCGGTCTTCTCGGCGGCCTTGCCGAGCACCTGCGCGGCCGTCAGCTTCAGGCCCTTGCCGGCATCGTCCACGCTCTTCCCGGCGTCCCCGAGGCAGCCGGTCAGCGAGAGGGCGAGGCCGGTGGCCAGCGCCGCGCCGGCCGCGAAACGACGGATCATCGTGGGGGTCTCCTTGGTCGGTCGTGTACGCCCGGGAGATGGGCCGAACGGTACATCAGACGCGAAGAAGGCCCCCGCGGTTCACCGTGCTCAGTTGCCGCCGAGGAGCTGGCCGAGGGACAGCTGCCCCACCTGGTCCGACGGCGGCGGGTTCACTCCGAACGACTTTCCGTAGTCGCTGTAGAGGACCGTGACCGTGCCGTTCTCGCCCTGCGAGCCGGTCGCCTTGGACACGAGCTTGCGCGGCAGGTTGTCACCGTCCGTCCACAGGTCGAAGTTGATCTTGCCGTTGCCGCGGTCCTTCGGCAGCCACTTCTGCACCTTCTGCCGCGCCTGCGGGTCCAGCCGGTTCAGCGCGTCGTCGACAGTGACCGTCCCGGCGTAGTGCGTCGTCTTGACGCCGTCGATCGTCTCGGTGCCGACCCGGCGGGCGTCCTTGGAGCCGGTGAACATCTTCGTCTGCTCGGCCGGGTCCACCTTCTGCACCTGACTGACCAGGCTCTGGACGTCGAAACCGGTCTTCTGCGCCACCTGGTTCACGTCGATCCTCACCCACGGCTTGCCGCCGCTGACGAACTGGGCGAGCTGCGGGACCTTCGCGTACAGCACGTTGTCCTTGAAGATCGCCTGGCCCTTGGCGCCCGGGACGCTCTGCCCGTTCTGGCTGAACTCGTCCAGCTTCGCGCTGAACTGCAGTGAGGGGCGCAGCCGGAACTGCCCGTTGGCGTGGACCTTGCCGCCGCCGTCGCCGGTGCCCGTCACCGTCAGGTCGGCCTTGAACGTGTCGGTCTTACCGGTCTTCTCGGACGCCTTCAGCAGCGCCTGGTTCGCGCTGAGCTTCATGTTGCCGGTGTTCTCCGACCCGTCCCCGTTGCATCCGGACAGGAGGAGCGCGGCACCCACGGCGGTGCCTCCGGCCGCCACCACGAGTCGTCGGTTCATGAGGGTTGAGCCTCCCTTGTCGCCCTGCTGGTGTTCCCAGTGTCTCGGGGCGCTAACGCCGCTACATCCCCCGGTGGTACGAATGGCCCCCCGGACGGTACGACCAACGGCGTAGCCGCCCCGCACCCGTCCGGCGGGGCCGTATGCGCTGCGTCAGCGGTAGGAACCGAAGGTCATCGACCCGGTGAACCCCGCGCCGGGCGCCTGCGCGGTCAACGCGATCGAGGCAGGACGGGCTTCGCTGTCGGCCCACATGTCGAGCCCGCAGCCGGCGCTGTCTGGTATCCACTTGCGGAACGCCTCCGCGGCGTCCTGCGGCAGCAGTGCGTACACGCCGCCCATGAGCGCCTGCGCGGTGAAGCGCGTCCGGCCGGCGTCGTCCGGCTCGCTCGCGGTCATGCCGGGCAGCGTCCCGATCATGAACGTGAACTGCCGCGGGTCCGAGCCGCTCTGCAGCTTGCCGAGCTGCGCCTGCGTCAGCGTGGACTGCGTCCACTTCTGCCCGTCGTATCCCTTGAGGGTGCTCCCCTGCACGATCACCTTCTGGGTGACCTCGCTGAGCTCGCCGCCCTTCATCGTCCGCGTGACGCCGACGGCGTTCATCGCGAACTTCGGGTAGAGGGTGACCGAGGCGGTCTCTGTGGCGTGCTCGTAGTCGCCGGCCGAGCCGACCGTCACCTTCATCTCCGTCCTGCGGGTGAAGGAGTGCAGGCTGGGGCCGGGCTGGGGCGGTGCCGTGGGCAGGCCGTGCGCGGCCGGTCCGCCTCCGGGACCCGGCGCGCCCGGCCGGGCGCCCGCGCCCGTTCCGGACCCCGGTGCCCCGGACGCACCGGGCGACACCGTGCCGGACGCCGAGCCGTTGGGGTTGGCGGGATCCTGCTGGGCCATGGCCGCGGCGGGCGGCAGCGCGCCCGTGTCCTTGGGGCCGTCGCCTCCGACCTTCACCACCATCAGGATCGCGGTGGGCACGACGGCCACCGCGGTCACGGCGGAGATGGCGATGGCCCGGTCGGTTCGACGCTTCACGCGGGCAATTCAACACCAGGTTCCCCACCGGTAACTAAGGAATCGGGTACCAAATTGTCCGGTTCCGGACTGCGATCGTTGTATCCGGTGGTCCGTGGGGTTGTATCCGATGATCCGCGCGAGAACGCGGCAGGGCGCCCCCGATCGGATCGGGGACGCCCTGCCCGGTGACGTCCGGTGACGTCGCGTGCCGTCAGGCCTCTTCGAGCTCCGCGGTCAGGTTGCGGACCGCGTTCGGGTCCACCGGGATGCTCGGGCCCATCGAGGTGGTCAGCGCCGCCTTCTTGACGTACCGGCCCTTCGCCGCGGACGGCTTGAGCCGCTGGATCTCGTCGACGGCGGCGGCGTAGTTCTCCACCAGCTGGCGCTCGTCGAAGGACGCCTTGCCGATGATGAAGTGCAGGTTCGCGTGCCGGTCCACCCGGAACTCGATCTTGCCGCCCTTGATGTCGGTCACGGCCTTCGCCACGTCCATGGTGACCGTGCCGGTCTTCGGGTTCGGCATCAGGCCGCGCGGGCCGAGCACCCGGCCCAGGCGCCCGACCTTGCCCATCTGGTCCGGCGTCGCCACGACGGCGTCGAAGTCCAGGAAGCCGCCCTGGATGCGCTCGATCATGTCGTCGGAGCCGACCAGGTCGGCGCCCGCCGCCTCCGCCTCCTGCGCCTTGGCGCCGACGGCGAAGACGAGCACGCGGGCGGTCTTGCCGGTGCCGTGCGGCAGGTTGACGGTGCCGCGGACCATCTGGTCGGCCTTGCGCGGGTCGACGCCCAGCCGCAGGGCGACCTCGACGGTCGCGTCGAACTTGGTGACCGCGGTCTCCTTGGCCAGCTTCACGGCCTCGACCGGGCTGTACAGCCGCTCCCGGTCGATCTTCTCCGCCGCGGCGCGGTAGCCCTTGCTGCGCTTCATGTGCGTTCCTCCACTGGAACTCGTGGTGCGGGCCAGCGCCGGCCCTTCCACTGGGTGATCTACTTGACCTCGATGCCCATCGACCGCGCGGTGCCGGCGACGATCTTCTCGGCGGCGTCCAGGTCCTTGGCGTTGAGGTCGGGCATCTTCGTGGTGGCGATCTCGCGCACCTGGTCGCGGGTGACCGAGCCGACCTTGGTCTTGTGCGGCTCGCCGCTGCCCTTCTCGACGCCCGCGGCCTTCAGGATGAGCTGCGCGGCCGGCGGGGTCTTGGTGACGAAGCTGAACGACCGGTCCTCGTAGATGGTGATCTCTACGGGGATGACGTTGCCGCGCTGGGACTCCGTGGCAGCGTTGTACTGCTTGCAGAAGTCCATGATGTTGACGCCGTGCGGACCGAGAGCGGTACCCACCGGCGGCGCCGGCGTGGCGGCACCGGCCTGCAACTGGACCTTCACGAGCGCGGCGATCTTCTTCTTGGGAGGCATGCCTCTCCCTCTGTGTTCCGTTTCGCTGTGGTCCCGACTCCCGGGTGCCCGGGCAACATGGCGGGCGGAACGTGACCGCCGTGTTGGGACCTTGACCGACCCCTATCCCCGCGTGCGCGGGGAGCAGAGCCGCACCTTGACGAGTGCAGCCACCTTTTGGGGTCATCCCCGCATGCGCGGGGTCGTCGGCTTCTCACGTCGAAGAGCGACACGAGAACCGAGTTCGTCGTCGCCTGGGCGAAGACAACCCGTCCAGGATACGCGCTGATCCGAGCGGATCGGCCAGATCGTGGAGACATGGCCGACGGGCCGGGCACAGCGGTATCCAGGCGCCACGCGCCGGTCGGGCCGGCCCGTCAGATCTTGGAGACCTGGTTGAAGGACAGCTCGACCGGGGTCTCGCGACCGAAGATCGAGACCAGGACCTTCAGCTTCTGCTGTTCGGCGTTGATCTCGTTGACGGTGGCGGGGAGGGTGGCGAACGGGCCGTCCATGACGGTGACCGACTCGCCTACCTCGTAGTCGACGGTGGCGGCGACCTTGGCCTGCTCCTTGGTGGCCTTGGCGACGCCCTCCTCGGGCTCGGGCGCGAGCAGGTTGGCGACCTCGTCCAGGCTCAGCGGGGACGGCTTGTTCAGCAGCCCCACGAACCCGGTGACGCCCGGCGTGTTGCGGACCGCGGCCCACGACTCGTCGGTGAGCTCCATGCGGACGAGGATGTAGCCCGGCAGGACCTTCTCGTTGACCTTCTGGCGCTTGCCGCCCTTGATCTCGGTCACCTCGTGCTGCGGGACCTCGATCTGGAAGATGTAGTCCTCCATGTTGAGGGTCTGGGTGCGGGTCTCGATGTTGGTCTTGACCCGGTTCTCGTACCCCGCGTAGGAGTGCACGACGTACCAGTCGCCCGGCTGCAGGCGCAGCTGCATCTTGAAGTCGGCGTACGGGTCGGCCGGCGGCTCGGCGGCCTCGGCCGGCTCCTCGCCCTCGACGGACTCGGCGAGCTCGGCGGCGCCCTCGGCCGCGTCCGGCGCGGGGCCCTCGCCTTCCAGCTTCGTGTCCGCCGGCTCGGCGTCGCCGGCTGAGACGACCTCCTCGGCCGTCTCGTCGACGGGCTGCGCCGCCTGGTCTGCCGCAGCAGCCGCAGCGGACTGGGCCTCGGCAACGGCCTCGTCGTAGGGCTGTGAGGGCTCGGACACGGTGACTCTTCTCTCGGTCTGCGGTGATGGACTTGCGAGGGTACGGCGGGTCTCCCGGTACGGCCCCGGCCCGCGCGGCGTCAGCCGAAGAGCTCGTAGACGCCCTTTTGCAGCCCGTAGTCGATACCGGAGACGATCGCGACCATGACCAGCACGAACACCAGCGAGACGGTCGTGTAGGTGATCAGCTCCCGCCGCGTCGGCCAGATGACCTTGCGCAGCTCGGCGATGATCTGGCGCACGAAGAGCGCAGGCGAGGTCCGCCTGGAAGGGGACTTCTTCTTGCCCTTGCCCTCGTCCTTGGCCTCAGGCTCGTCGCGAGTCTCGGTCGCCATTTGCCGCCGTTCACCTCATAGGTCGTGATCCAACCACCATGTGGTTGCCGCGCGGTCCCGTACCGCGGAGTGCCACGGCGCCGCCGTGGCGCGGCCGGCACGGGTGCGCGCACCGCACCTCGCAGGGCAGGAGGGACTCGAACCCCCAACCGCCGGTTTTGGAGACCGGAGCTCTACCAATTGAGCCACTGCCCTTCGTTTCTCCGGCTAAGGAGAAGCCCGACCATGGGATCGGGACGGTGCCGCGTCCCAGCTTACGGCCTTACGAGGATGCCCGCGTGCGGACAGGCTCGTATCACCGGTGGCGCGTCACTTGGAGGGTGAGTCTACGTGCCGGAGGGGCCCGCGTCGAACCGAATAGCCGGAGATCGTCCGGACGCCGCGCCGAACCCCGTCCGACCGGTCGTTCTTCCAAGAGTGCGGGGGTCGTCCCCCCACAGGTGACCGGCCCGGATATATCGCTCGGGTCACGGCGCGCCGTCTGTAACGATAGGGACATGAGCATCGACCGTCCTCGCATCTCCAAGCGCATCGCCGCGATATCCGAGTCCGCCACGCTGGCCGTCGACGCCAAGGCCAAGGCGCTGAAGGCGGCGGGCCGCCCGGTCATCGGGTTCGGCGCCGGCGAGCCCGACTTCCCGACTCCCGACTACATCGTCGAGGCCGCGGTGACCGCGTGCAGGGTGCCGCGGTTCCACAAGTACACGCCGGCGGGCGGGCTGCCCGAGCTGCGCGCCGCGATCGCCGAGAAGACCGAGCGCGACTCCGGCTACAAGGTCGAGGCGTCGCAGGTGCTCGTGACCAACGGCGGCAAGCAGGCCGTGTACGAGGCGTTCGCGGCACTCCTCGACCCGGGTGACGAGGTGCTCGTCCCGACGCCGTACTGGACGACCTACCCCGAGTCGATCAAGCTGGCGGGCGGCGTGCCCGTGGACGTCGTCGCCGACGAGACGACCGGCTACAAGGTGAGCGTCGAGCAGCTGGAGGCGGCCCGCACCGGCCGCACGAAGGTGCTGCTGTTCGTGTCGCCGTCCAACCCGACCGGCGCCGTCTACACGCGGGACGAGGTCGAGGCCGTCGGACGCTGGGCCGACGAGCACGGCCTCTGGGTCGTCACCGACGAGATCTACGAGCACCTCGTGTACGGAGACGCCGAGTTCCACTCGATGCCCGTGGTGGTGCCGGAGCTGGCCGAGCGGACGCTCGTCCTGAACGGCGTGGCGAAGACGTACGCGATGACGGGCTGGCGGGTCGGCTGGATGGTCGGCCCGGCGGACGTGGTGAAGGCCGCGCAGAACCTGCAGTCGCACGCGACGTCCAACGTGGCGAACGTGTCCCAGGCCGCCGCGCTCGCCGCGGTGACGGGCGACCTGTCGGCGGTCGCGGAGATGCGCAAGGCGTTCGACCGGCGCCGGCAGACGATCGTGAAGATGCTGAACGAGATCCCGGGCATGGTGTGCCCCGAGCCGGAGGGCGCGTTCTACGCCTACCCGTCGGTGAAGGCGCTGCTGGGCAAGGAGCTGCGCGGCAAGCGGCCGCAGACGTCGGTGGAGCTGGCGTCGCTGATCCTGGAAGAGGCCGAGGTCGCGCTGGTGCCCGGTGAGGCGTTCGGCACGCCGGGCTACTTCCGCCTCTCGTACGCGCTGGGCGACGACGACCTCGTCGAGGGCGTCTCGCGCGTCGGGAAGCTGCTCGGCGAGGCGGGCTGACCTCCCGCGAATCCCGCGAACTCGAAACCGGCCCCGGGCGCACACGGCCCGGGGCCGGTTTCGTGTGGGCGGGCCTCCGCCGGGCCCGTCCCGGAAGCCCGGCGGGACGTCCCGCGGACGGCCCCTCTCCGCCGCGAGACGTCCCGCCGGGGCGGGGTCCTCAGGGGCGCACGCCCTCGGCGATGGTCATGAGCCTGTCCTTGGCCGCCCCCGCGGCGGTGACGGTGACGCCGACGCCTGGCCGCGCCATCCAGGAGATCTGCCGGGCCGGGCCGGGCCGGTCGGCGGTCAGCGCCGGCATCCCGCGGACGTTCGCGTGCCCGGGGACGCCCGGCGCCTTCACGAGGTCCTGGGGCCCGGTGAGCCCGCCGCTCTTCACGAGGGCGATCTCCACCCAGCCGCCGTCGCCGCGCCACACGCACGTGGTGGTCTCGCGCTCGGTGCCGCGGGAGACCTTGCACGGCCCCGTGGCGGCCAGGCCCTCCGGCAGGTAGGTGATCCAGGACGGCAGCCTGCCCACCGCGCCGCCCAGGCCGGGCTTGTGCGGTTCCCGGCCGTCGCCGGGCGGATTCGCCGGCGGCTTCGGTGAGGCGTCCGCTCCAGGCCTCCCCTTCGAGGACGGGGACGCGGGGAGGCCCAGAGCGGGGGGTCGCTCCGGCGACCGGAACGCCGAGACGCTGTTGGTGGGACGGGTCGTCTCGGAGTTCCCGGCCGGTGTGGCCCGGAGCGACTGATAGGTGGGCACGAGGGCGAGGGCCGCGACCGAGGCGGCCGCCACCCCCGCGGCCGCGTGGATGCGGGACTTGCGGCGGCGGTGCCGCCGTTTGACGTCGTTGACGAGCGACGGCGAAGCGGACGCCTCGGCCACCTGCTCGGCCATGGCCTTCCGCAGTTCACTCTCCAGGTCCATCGCTCATCTCCCCAATGGAGCCAGGTTCTTGTCGAGGCGTTCCCGGAGCCTGGCGAGCCCCCGGGACGCCTGGCTCTTGACCGTTCCGATCGAACAGCCGAGAGCCTGCGCCGTCTCCGCCTCGGAGAGGTCCTCCCAGAACCGCAGGACCAGCACGGCCCGTTGCCGGGGGCCGAGCTTGCGCAGCTCCTCCATGAGGGTTCCTCTCAGCTCGACGGCGTGGTTCGGTGACGCGGCCGGTGTCTCCGGGAGCCTCGCCATCTGGATCTCCCGGAGCACCTTCCACCGCCGGGACCGGCTGATCACCAGGTTGACCAGGATCTTGCGGACGTACGGCTCGGGATCGCTGCCCGTCTCCAGCCGTCCCCAGTGGCGGTACGCCTTCTCCAGCGCGGTCTGCAGAATGTCCTCTGCGTCCTGCCGGGCCCCGCACATCAGTGCCGCGGTGCGCAGCAGGGCATCGCCGCGTGCCGCCACGAACTCCACGAACGACTCGTCGTCTCGACGCCCCACAGTGCTCCATCCCGGCTAGAGCAGTTCCGGCATTTCCATCGTGCCGAGGGCGGGCGGCCTCCGCGCCTGGGCCGCCCGCCCGCGCTTTTGTGTGCTGTTACCGGGCCTGGTGCAGCGCGGTGGCCACGTCCTTCAGCCCGTTCCCGGCGAGGACGGGGCTGCCGTTGACGAACAGCGAGTAGCCGTTCGGGTCGAACAGCAGCACCCCGTTACCACCGGGAGCCTGCCAGGTGGTGACACCCGCCACGGTGGCCGGGGTGCCGCCCTCGGGCAGCTTCAGCGCCTGGCGCAGCTGATTCTGCGTCATTCCGGGGCTGGTCTTCAGCGTTTCGACGGTGAGCACCTGGCCGGCCTTGCCGGTCCACTTCTGCGTGATGGCGCAGATCTGCTGCTTGCGCAGTTCCGCGGAGCCCGGGACGGCCGACACGTAGCGCAGGCCCTTCGACAGCATGACGGCCTTCTCGACCGGCCCGCCGACCTGCACGGCCGGCTGCAGCTTGCTGCAGTCGAGGTTCGGCACGGCGGGCACGCCGGGCTTGGCGGGGACGCGCGCGGACGGCTTGGTGGCCGGGGCGCCCGGCAGGTTGCCGGTGGACGGCGCGCAGGTGGGGATGTTCGCCGGGACGCCGGGCTTCGCCGGGACGCCGGGCTTGGCGGGAACGCCGGGCACGCCGGGCACGCCGGGCTTGGCGGGGAGGTTCTTGCCGTCCGGGGCCTTGACGCCGGGCACCTGGGTGTTCGGCACGCCGGTCTTCGGGAGGTCCTTCGTCGCGCCCTCGGGCACCTGGCCCTTCGGCAGCTGGCCCTTCGGCAGGTCCTTGGTGACGGGGTGCTGCTTGAGGTGCTGCTCGACCTGCTTCTTCACACCGGCGTCGGGGGCCTTCGGAAGGTCGGACTTCGCCGGGAGGCACGTCGGGGCGCCCTTGGGCGCGGCGTCCTGGAGCTGGCGGGTGGCGGCCGGCACCTTGGAGCCGTGCGACTGGAGGCCGGCGTCGTGGTGGGAGCCGGTCATCGCCCACGTGGCGCCGCCGCCCACGGCCACGGTTCCGACGGCGGACGCTGCGATCAAGGCGGCCTTCAGCGTGATCATGGTGTAACCCTTCTGCCCGGTCTTGCATGCGGGGGGATGCCTGTTTCTCTCTGGCGCCCCTCGTATACGCACGGTGCCCGGAGGGGGTTGCACGCGATTCCAAAGTTTTTTCTGAGATGCCCATGGGCGGGATGGCCGTGGCGTGTCATGCGAGGTAGTCCGGTGTGGTGATCCTGGCGGGGCGGGGGTTCGAGTCCGGCGTCGATCCGGCAACATTGGCTCATGGAGGCCCGTACCGTTTCAGCCCATCCGGCCCAGGACCGTGCCCTGCCGGACCGTTCCATCCCGGGCCGTGGTGAGCCCGTCCCGTCGCGTGGCCCGGCCCGTCCGGACGTCGCCCTGCTGCCGAAGGCGCATCTGCATCTGCACTTCACGGGGTCGATGCGGCATTCCACGCTCGTGGAACTCGCCGCCCTGCACGGCGTCCACCTGCCGGACGCCCTCGTCGAGGACTGGCCGCCCAAGCTGCACGCGACCGACGAGCGCGGCTGGTTCCGGTTCCAGCGGCTGTACGACATCGCGCGATCAGTGCTGCGGACGCCGGACGATCTGCGCCGGCTGCTGCGCGAGACGGCCGAGGACGAGGCCGCGGAGGGGTCCGGCTGGCTGGAGATCCAGGTCGACCCGAGCGGGTACGCGGCCATGTTCGGCGGGCTGACCCCGACCGTTGAGCTGGTGCTGGACGCGGCGCGGGAGGCGGCGGAGGCGAGCGGCGTCGGCATCGGCGTGGTGATCGCGGCGAACCGGACGCGGCATCCGCTGGACGCCAAGACCCTCGCCCGGCTCGCCGTCCGGTACGCGGGGAAGGGCGTCGTCGGGTTCGGGCTGTCCAACGACGAGCGGCGGGGCCGGGCGTACGACTTCGAGGGCGCGTTCCGGATCGCCAAGCGCGGCGGGCTGCTGTCGGACCCGCACGGCGGCGAGCTGCTCGGCCCGGCGAGCGTCCGGGAGTGCCTGGAGACGCTGGACGCCGACCGGATCGGGCACGGTGTCCGCGCGGTCGAGGACCCGCGGCTGGTGTCGCGGATCGCGGAGCGGGGCGTGACGCTGGAGGTCTGCCCGGCGTCGAACGTGAGTCTCGGGGTGGCGGCGACGGCGTCGGAGGTTCCGGTGCGGCGGCTGTTCGAGGCGGGCGCGTCGATCGCGCTGGGCGCCGACGACCCGCTGCTGTTCGGTTCGCGGCTGGCACGGCAGTACGAGCTCGTCCGCACCGAGCACGGGTTCTCCGACGTCGAGCTGGCGGAGCTGGCCCGGCAGTCGATCCGGGCCTCGGCCGCCCCCGACGATCTGCGGGGACGGCTGCTGGCCGGGGTCGACGCCTGGCTCGGCGGCTAGCCGTCGCACGCGTCGGGACGCCACAGCCCCCGGCGTTCGAGGTGCGCGACCAGCAGTTCGCCGGCCCGGACGATGTGGCCGCGCATCTCGCGCGCCGCGGCCCGCGCGTCCCCGTCCCGGAGCGCCGCGAGGATCCGCGCGTGGTCGTGGAGGGCGAGGCCCGGCCAGTCGGCGAGCCGCCCGTAGAGGCCGCGCGGGACGTAGCGTGCCGCCGTCCCCAGCGACCAGGCGAGCTTCGGCGAGGCGGCGGCCAGGTTGATCTCCCGGTGGAAGAGGTGGTTGCGGTCTTCCATCAGGTCGGGGCGCCGCGCGTCCCTGGCACGTTCCATCGCGTGCTGGAGGCCGTCCAGTCCGCGCAGGGCGGCGGGGCCGATCCGGGGCGCGGCGCGTGCGGTCAGCTCGGCGGCGATGCCGGCCTGCACCCAGAACAGGTCCTGGACGTCGCGTTTCGACAGCGGCGCGACGACGAACCCGCGTCTCGGTTCGAGCAGGACGAACCCCTCGCTGCGCAGCGACTTCAGCGCCTCCCGGACGGGCGTGACGCTGATGCCGAACTCCATGGCGAGCCGTTCGAGCCGCAGGTGGTCGCCGGGCCGGACCCGGCCTTCCATGATCAGTTCGCGGATGCGGGCGGCGGCCTCGTCGCTCAGCTGGAGACGTGTGCCGAGCACCTGCCGGGGCGGGGGAAGGGGGGCGGGTAGGGCCACGGTCGTACTCCCGTCCGGACCCTGCCGCGGCCGAGCCCCGCGGTCGTCGAGGGCCCTGCGGTCATGGTTCCCGCCCCGGGCCCGTTTCAAGGCTCGGACCACGGGTCAGGCCGTGAGGCCCTCGGCGAGGAGGAGGGCGCCGAAGGCGGCGAAACCGGCCGCGGCGCCGTACTTGATGACCCGCTCGGGGAGTTTGCGGCCGAGCGCCTGGCCGACGACGATCGCGAGCGCGTCGGCGGCGACCATGCCGACCGTCGAGCCGAGCCACACGCCGGTGAGCCCGAGGAGGCCGCCGTGGTCGGCGGCGAGGGTGACGGTGGCGAGCATCGTCTTGTCGCCCAGTTCGGCCAGGAAGAACGCCCCGCCGACGGCGAGGATCGCCGAGCCGGTGGCGCGCCGGGCCTTGTCGCGTTCGTCGTCGTCCAGTTCGTCGCCGCGCAGCGTCCACAACGCGAAGCCGAGGAAGGCGATGCCGGCGATGATCGAGATCGGGCCGGTCGGGAGCGCGGCGCCGAGCGCCGCGCCGAGGGCGACGCTCGCCAGGTGGACGAGCGCGGTCGCGGCCGTGATGCCGATCAGCACCGGGAGGGCGCGGAAGCGGGTGGCGAAGGTCATGGCCATGAGCTGGCTCTTGTCGCCCAGTTCGGCGACGAAGATCACGGCCAGGCTGATGAGGAAGGCGGACACCGGTTCCCTCTCGCTCGGATGCCGGGCGAAGGGCCGGGGGCTTCTCACGCACGCGACCTCGGCCCGGCATGACTGCCAGGCCGAAGGTCTCGTCCGCCGCGGTCGGTGACCGGGCCCGCGCGACCGGGCGCCGTCGGCGGCGCCAGTATGTCGATCACGCGATTGGGACTACTCCCCCTCGACGCCACAACACTATCAACCCCTGCTCAGCGGGCCGTTGTCCGAAGCGTCACATCGGGCTCAGAGGGTCACCCCGATGAGGACCGGCTCGTTGACCAGTTCCACGCCGAACGCGTCCCGGACGCCGCCGCGCACCTCGCGGGCCAGCGCGAGCAGGTCGGCGGTGCTCCCGCCACCCGGGTTGGTGAGGGCGAGGGTGTGCTTGGTGGAGATGCGGGCCGGGCCCCGGGCGTGGCCCTTGGTGAAGCCGGCCCGGTCGATGAGCCAGGCGGCGGACGTCTTGACCCGGTCGCCGATCTCCGGGTAGCGGGGGAACGCCGCGTCCGGGCCGAGGCGTTCGGCGACGCGGCGTTCGAGGTCGGCGATCTGGGCGGCTCCGAGGATCGGGTTGGTGAAGAACGAGCCCGCGCTGCGGGTGTCGGGGTCGGCCGCGTCCAGGACCATGCCCTTGCCGCGCCGCAGTTCGAGGACGGCGTCGCGCGCCTCTTTCAGCGTGACCCGGTCGCCCGGCCGGACGCCGAGCTTCCGCGCGAGTTCGGCGTAGGCGACCGGCTGCGACTCCTCGGCCTCGTGAAGCGCGTAGGTCACGTCCAGGACGACGTACCGATCACTGCCTTTGAAAACGCTGTGCCGGTAGGTGAAGTGACAGGCGTCGCGGTCGAGTGTGACGCAGGCGCGGGCTTGGCGGTCGTAGGCGCGGACCTCGACGACCGTCTCGCTGACGTCCTGCCCGTAGGCGCCGACGTTCTGGATCGGGGTCGCGCCGACGCGCCCGGGGATGCCGGAGAGGCATTCGAGGCCGGCGAGCCCGTCGGTGACGCAGCGGGCGACGAACGGGTCCCACTCCTCACCGGCCTGGACGCGGACGAGGACGCGGTCGCCTTCGGCGGCGACGCGTTCGGTGCCGCGAGTGCCGACGTGGACGACGGTGCCGGGGAATCCGTCGTCGGACACCACGAGGTTGCTGCCGCCGCCGAGCACGAGGACGGGTTCGCCGTCGTCGTCGGCCTTGCGGACCGCGGCGACGAGCTCGGACTCGGTCGTCGCCTCGACGAAGCGGCGGGCGGGCCCGCCGAGCCGCAGCGTGGTGTATCCGGCCAGGTTCACGTCTTCGTCGAACACCGCCACGTCGTCTTCCCCTCCCGTGCGTGCCCCTCGCCGGCGTCCCGGTCCGGTGCCCGGCCGGGGACGTCCCCGGCCGGTGCGCCGTTCCGCTCCGCTCAGGCGAGCCTGACGACCGCCTTCGCGCGCGTGAGGACCTTCTGTCCGTCGGACCTGGCGGTGAGCGCCACGACGACCTTGCCGTCGTCGAGCTTCTCCTCCACCTTGCCGCTGATCTCCAGCGTCGCACCGCCCTCGTCGGGGACGACGACCGGAGAGGAGAACCGTACCCCGTAGTCCACGACGGCGCCCGGGTCGCCGGCCCAGTCGGTGACGAACCGGCCGCCCTGCGCCATCGTGTACATGCCGTGCGCGATCACGTCCGGGAGGCCGACGGCCTTGGCGACGGACTCGCGCCAGTGGATCGGGTTGAAGTCGCCGGACGCGCCGGCGTACATGACGAGGTTCGCGCGGTCGATCGCGTACGTCTGCGCGGGGATCTCGGTGCCGACCTCGACGTCGGCGTACTTCACCTTGGCGGTCATCAGGCCCCCCGCTCCACGATCGTGTTGTAGGACTTGCAGACCAGCTCGCCCTCGGTCGTCTTGACGTCGGTCTCGACCGACATCTTCTCGTTGTTGCCGATCGACTTGATCTCGGTGATCGTCGCGGTGCAGGTGACGACGTCGCCGGCGTGCAGGGGGCGGGTGTACTCGAACCGCTGCTCGCCGTGGACGACCATCGCGTAGTTCAGCCCGAGCTCGGGGTCGGCGAGGGCGGCGTTGCCGAGGGAGACGACGATCGGGAAGGTGGGCGGCGCGATGACGTCGGGGTGCCCGGCCGCCTTGGCCGCCTCCTGGTCGCGGTAGACCGGGTTGCGGTCGCCGATCGCGTCCGCGAACTCGCGGATCTTCCCCCGGGTGACCTCGTACGGGTCGCTGGGCGGGAAGCTCCGCCCGATGAAATCACGGTTGAGTGCCATGCAGTCCGTCCCTCCAGGCCGAACGGGGCCCCGGTGCCCGCACGGTGCCCGGGTGCCCGCCCGGGCACGCTGGTTCGTCTCTCCGGACGGACGGTAACAGAACGACGTTCAGCCCGCCCTCGCGGGTCTCATCGACGAGGACGGGCTGATCGGGTCGGGGCAAGCGTGCGAAGAAGTCGCCATGCTGCGGGCGCCGCTATCGGGTTTCGCCGTGCGGACGGCGGGTCCGTGGTTAGCGGGTCTCCCGGTGCGGACGGTGGGTCCGGCAGTTGGGGCAGTACTTCTTGATCTCAAGGCGGTCCGGGTCGTTGCGCCGGTTCTTCCGCGTGATGTAGTTGCGGTGCTTGCACTCCTGGCAGGCCAGCGTGATCTTCGGCCGGACGTCGGTGGCAGCCACGATGGAGTGCCTTTCTTGGTAAGGGACATGGATCTTCGGACCTCGGCCGCCCTGGTGGGCGGCCGGCGATTCGACCCAGGCCTGCTCACCCCCGGGACCGGGGATGAGAGACATGGGTAGTAGCGAGGGCCGGACTTGAACCGGCGACACAGCGATTATGAGCCGCTTGCTCTGCCTGACTGAGCTACCCCGCCGTGGTGGTCGGTGTGGACCGGATTGCAAGGATACCGGATGCTCACCGAGCCCTGGAAACGCGAAAACCCGGGTGAGGTTCGGGGAATCGGTCTCGCGGGCTCCGCGGGACCGTCTCCCAGGTTACCGGGTGCGCCGATGAGCTGCGAAACGTCCTGCTGGAACCGGTGGGACGGTACCACAGGCCCCGGTACGGAGCGAATCGGGGCGGTCGGCCCCGGAAACGACGAAGGCCGCCGTCCGAGTGTGCCGGATGGCGGCCGGAATGCCGTGAGCCCCTTTACGGAATCGAACCGTAGACCTTCTCCTTACCATGGAGACGCTCTGCCGACTGAGCTAAAGGGGCCTGCGTCGTTCGCGCAGTGAAACCATACACGGCCCGGGCGGGTGTTGCGAACCGGATTCCCTCGCCGGTGTCCGCGCTGGTCAGCGCAGCAGGTTGCGGGCGATGACGAGCTGCTGGATCTGGCTCGTCCCCTCGTAGATGCGGAAGAGCCGGACGTCGCGGTAGAAGCGCTCGACGGCGACGCCGCGCATGTAGCCCATGCCGCCGTAGACCTGGACGGCGCGGTCGGCGACGCGTCCGACCATCTCGGAGCAGAAGTACTTCGCGCAGGACGGGCCTTGCTTGGTGTCCTCACCGGCGTCGTAGGCGCGGGCCGCTTCCAGGACCATCGAGCGTCCGGCGTACACCTCCGTCTGCGAGTCGGCGATGAGCCCTTGGACGAGCTGGTATTCGCCGATCGTCTTACCGCCCTGGCTGCGTTCTTTCGCGTAGGCGACGGTCTCGTCCAGGATCCTCTGGGCGAGGCCAACGCAGACGGCGGCGATGCTGAGGCGTCCATGGGCGAGCGACGCCATGGCGGTGCGGAAACCCGTTCCCTCCGTCCCGACCATGGCGTCCGCGGGGACGCGCACACCGTCGAAGAAGACCTCGGCCGTGTGGGCGCCGCGCTGACCCATCTTCTGGTCGGACGGCCCGACCTTGAGGCCGTCCGTGCCCTTCTCGACGAGGAACGTGGAAATGCCGCGGGAGCCGGCGCCGCCCGTCCTGGCGAAGACCATGAAGACGTCGGCCTCGGGGGCGTTGGTGATGAACCGCTTGGCGCCGTCGATGACGTAGTCGTCGCCGTCGCGGGCCGCGGTCGTGGACAGCGTGCTGGGGTCGGAGCCGGCCTCGGCCTCGGTGAGCGCGAACGCCCCGATGACCTCGCCGGACGCGAGCCTCGGCAGCCATGCGTCCTTCTGCGCGTCCGTCCCGGAGTTCACCAGGACCTGCCCGGCGATGCCGTTGCTGGTGCCGAACATGGAGCGGAACGCGGGGCTGGCGTAGCCGAGCTCGAAGACGAGGCGGACCTCCTCGCCCAGTGACAGGCCGAGCCCGCCGTACTGCTCGGGCAGCGCGTACCCGAAGAGCCCCATGTCCCGGGACGTGCGGCGCAGCGGCTCCGGGATCGCGTCGGTCTCCTCGATCTCCTCCTCGCGGGGGACGACCTGCTCGCGGACGAAGCTGCGGACGGCCTTGAGCACGTCGGCGAAATCCTGGGGCTCCATGGCGCTCATTCTAGAACCAAATTCCAGAATGATGGGGCGGATTCCCTCCCGTCCCGGCCGTTGTGCCAGGGTGATCGACCATGGCGCTTCAGCAACTCGTCGACCAGATCGTCCGGGCCGCGGTGGTCGAGGACCAGTCCTTCAGCGACCTCCTGCCCCAGCTCATGCAGGCGTCCCAGGCGGCCTCCCCCGCCGAGATGGACGCCGCACTGCCCCGTCTCGCCGAAGGCGTCGCCGAGGCGCCGCCGAACCTCGGCGGCTGGCTCGCCATCGTCACCGGCGCCTGGATCGAGAACGGCGCCGACCCCGCCCCCGTAGGCGCGGCCGTCGTCAACCGCATCACCGACGTCACCGCGGCCGCCCTGGCGTTCGGCAACGCGTGGGAGGCAGCGACCGGCGGCAAGCCGCCGCCCGACATGCAGGAGGAGCAGCCGTCCCAGCAGGTCTTCGACACCGTCGAGCCGCACCTGGGGGACGGCACCGTGACCGCGATGATGTCGTGGTTCGCGCTGCCGCAGTTCGCGTTGTCCGGGTGCACCGTCCTGCAGACGGCGCCGTCGGTGCGGGCGGGCCTCTCCGAGCGCGACTTCCTCGCCTTCACCGCCGGGAAGGCCGGCGAGCACCTCGGGCAGATGAACCACTACCAGGCGCTGCTGCGCGTCCTGGACGGCGAGCGCCTCCTCGTCCTCGACCGCGCGAGCCGCAAGGGCTGGACGGTCACGATCGGCGGGATCGGCGACAACTTCCAGCTGCACGTCCTGCTCGCGGGCGCGCTGATCGGGCGTCCCGGCGGGCTGACCGGCGACCGTCCCGCCCCGGAGATCATCGCCTGCTTCCTGAACGCCGACGTCCCGGACGGGCGGCCGATCATCTCCAGCCCGTGGAACCTCGTGGACGCGCACGGCGAGATGATCTGGAACGAGGGCGTCCCCGCCGACATCCCGGTGGTGAACGGCACCCGCGTCGTCGTGCTCGACCCGCCGTCCTACAAGCGGACGTTCCCGGCCGGGCGGCGCTTCCCGATGATGCCCGCCACGATGCGCGTCGAGGGAATGCACCTGCCCGAGGACCTCGGCGAATGGTGGCCGCACATCACGGCTCCGAAGGGCTAGAAGCGCACGAAGACCGCGGTGGCGTCGTCGTACTGCTTCCCTCTCGCCTTGGTCGCCGACGCCTCCGCGGCTCTGGTCCTCCTGACGAGTTCCCGCGGGCCCTCCTCGTCCAGGAGGCGGAGCAGGTCGTCCCAGCCCATGCGCCCGAACCGCTCCACGAGCCTGGACGCGCCGTCGCTCAGCACCGCCGCCCGGCGCAGCCCCGCGACCGGCACCTCACCGGTCAGCCCCTCGTACGCGGCCTCCGGTTTCGTGCTGGCCACCCAGAATCCGCCGGGGCTGTTCCGCGACGCCCGGACGCCCTCCAGGGTGTAGCTCGGCAGGTGATCGACCCGGTCGTCCCGGAAGACCCTGACCTCGCCGACGTCCACCACGATCGGGGAGTCGGCGAGGACGAACCACTCCACGACCTCGTCGCGGCGCCGCAGCAGTGACACGGTCGCGGACGGGCTGTCCGGATTCCGCAGATCGCACGTCCCGGTGTGCGCCTCCCCCGTCACCTTGATCGCCTCGGCGACCAGATCGGGCAGCGGCTTGCCGTCCTCAAGCGCCAGCAGCGCCGCGATCCGCCCGCCGAGCCTGCGCACCAGCCACGCCGGATCGTGCCGGCACCCGCTGTCGACTCCTTGGGGCGCCGTCGCTCCGTCCAGCAGCACGACCCACCCGGGCCCGGCCGCCACGAAGTCCTCGTTCGGCCGCCCAGGCGTCGCCTCGCTCACATAACTCACCTGCACGGATGCAGGTCTACCCCGTCGGCCGTCCCGCGCGGGACCGCTAGACCAAAACCCGCACCCGCCGTGCCGGAGCAAATCCGCCTATTCCTCGACATCAACGCCGAATCCGCGCGCCAGCCCGGCCAGTCCGAAGTCGTAGCCCTGGCCGACGACGCGCAGCCGCCATCGCGGGCCGCGGCGGTAGACCTCGGCGACCAGCATCGTCCGCTCCGTGGTCCCGGTGTCGAGGGTCGCCTGCGCGTGCGCCGGTCCTCCGTCGCCGGGTCCGGCGGAAAGCCGGACGGGCCCGAGGTCGCCGAACGTCACGGTCCCGTCGATCGCCGCCGCGATCGTCACCGTGCGGACGGCCTCGGGAAGCGCGGTCAGGTCGATGACGATCGCCTGCTCGGCGGGGCCGCGCGCCGCCAGGCGCACCGTCCCGTCGGGCGTCTCGGCCGCGCCGTAGAAGACGAAGTCCTCGTCGCGGGAGACGCGGCCGTTCTCACGCAGGGCGAACGCCACCACGTCCACTTCGCACTGCGCGTGCCGGTTCCAGCAGGCGGCGACCGTCCATCTCTCGGCCGCGGGCAGGTCGATGGCCGCACCCCTGGGCAGCACCGTCGGCGACATGCGTTTTGTCCTACCACGCCGAGGTTTCGGGCTGCCTGCCGGGCGGACGGCCGACTCGCACATCGCTTCGTGAGCTGGTGGGTTGTATTTTCCAACTCTATGTTGCTAGCGTCCCGTGCCACTGAGCCGAGTCCTGGGAGGGGCCGTGGGCAGTTCGGGAACGCGGGCGGCGGAGCAGACGCCCGGGCAGGGGGCGGCCGCGCGCTTCGGGGCCGTCTTCGCGATCGTCGCGGCCGGGGTGGCGATGTCCAACCTCGACGTGTTCATCGTCAACGTGGCGCTGCCCCAGATCGGCGGCCATTTCGCCGGTGCGTCGCTGGCATCGCTGTCGTGGATCCTCAACGCCTACGCCGTGATCTTCGCCGCGCTGCTGGTGCCCGCCGGGGGCCTGGCCGACCGTGCCGGGGCGAAGCGCGCCTACCTGCTCGGCATCGCCGTGTTCACGCTCGCCTCCGTCGGCTGCGCGCTCGCGCCGGGCGTGTGGTGGCTCGTCGGAGCCCGGGTGGTGCAGGCGGCGGGCGGGGCGATGCTCATCCCGTCCTCGCTCGGCCTGCTGCTGGCCGCCGCGCCGCCCGAGCGACGGGTGTCCGCGGTGCGCGGCTGGACCGCCATCAGCGGCCTCGCCGCCGCCCTCGGCCCCGTCGCCGGCGGGCTGCTCACCCAGCTCGACTGGCGGTGGATCTTCCTCGTCAACGCGCCCGCCGGCGCCGCCGCCCTGATCGCGGGCCGCAGGCTGCTGCCCGGCACGGCGGCGCGCCGCCGTGCCGGGCGGCCCGACCTGTTCGGTGCGGCCCTACTCACGGCGGGGATAGCCGTCCTCGCGCTCGGTGTCGTCAAGACCGAGAGCTGGAGCGGAATCGAGGTCACCGGCGCACTTCTCGCCGCCGCCGTCCTCGTCGCCTGGTTCCTGCTGCGCTCGGCGCGGCACCCGTCGCCCGTCCTGCCGCTGGGGCTGTTCCGCGTCCCCGCGTTCAGCCCCGCGTCCCTCGCCAACGTGCTGTTCGCGGTGGCGTTCGCCGCGATGCTGCTGTCCTGCGTGCTCTGGTGCCAGGACGTCTGGGAATGGTCCGCGCTGCGCACCGGCCTCGCCATCACGCCCGGCCCGCTCATGGTGCCCGCGCTGGCGGTCGGCGGCGCGCCGCTCGCCCGCCGCGCCGGCGCGGGCCCGCTCGCGGCGGCCGGCTGCGCGGTGTTCGCCGCCGGCATCGGCTGGTGGGCGTGGCGGATGGCGGACGGCTACGCGGCCGGGATGCTGCCCGGCATGCTGCTGACCGGCGTCGGGGTCGGACTGACGCTGCCCACGCTGATCGGCGCGGCCGTGACGGCGCTGCCGCCGGCGAACTTCTCCACCGGGTCCGCGGTCGTCACCATGGCGCGGCAGGTCGGCACGGTCATCGGCGTCGCCGCACTGATCGCCGTCCTCGGACGGGACGGCGACTACGACGCCGCCTGGCTGATGACGGCCGCCGTCACCGCCGCCGCCGGAGTCGCGTGCCTGTTCATCCGCCGGACGGGACGGCGTTCAGGGTGACGGCCCCGGGCTCGTCGGCGAAGAACCGGATCGTCCGGACCACGGCCCGCCCGCCGAGCGGCCGGACGATCTCCATCGGCTCCCGCAGCTCCACGACCACGTTCGTCTGCGCGGCCACCGCCACCGAGAGCCGCTCGTCCCGCACCTTGACCATGCCGCTCTCGTTGAAGTTCCGGTCGACCCGCAGCGAGGAGATCCGTGCACGCGGAATCCGCAGATCGAAGAACGCTCCGTAGCGGATGCGCAGTTCCTCGTCCGACAGCACGTGCGGCCGGGTGACGCATGCCGCGACGACCGCCAGCACGATCAGGATCGAATACAGATCGACCGCCAGGAAGACCGTGCGCAGCCCTTCCGGTGCGTCGACGGCCCGCAACAGCAACTCCACCACCACGACCTCCACGACCATCGCGAAGAGGAATCCCAATTGCAGGAAGAGTTGCGCTCCCGCATAGGGCACTCCGACCGCGCCCGGCGGCACCCCATGCCTGCGCCGCGTGACGAACAACGCGAGGCTGACCATTCCCTTCAGGTCGAACGCCACGATCCTGCGCACCCGGTCGGGCACGAGCAGACCCACGCCGCGAAACGACGCCCGCCACCCGTCCCCGGCCCGCCGCGCGAGCCTCAGCATGCCCGCTCCCGCAGAATCCCCAGGACCTGCCGGAAGACCTCGCCTTGCGCGGCGGACATCGCATCCAGCCACCTTGCGTCCATGTCGTTCCCGACCATCAGCGCAGCCATTTCATCCGGTATCTGTTCGGCGAGTTCCCGCGCGATCCCGACGATGCGCGGATCGTCTCTCTCCGCGTCCGCGATCGCGTCCAGCCGCGCGTAGATGCCGGCGATCCGCTCGCGTGCCTCCGGCTCGGTGAAGGGACGCAGCATCTCGGCGAACCGCGCCCGCTCGCCTTCTCCGACCGCGGTGTCGACCAGCGCCAGCAGTTCCCGGTCGAATTCCCCGAACCGCGATCCGCTCGGCAGTCCCCGCAGGACCTCGGCCATCTGCGGCGACACGGCCGAATCGGCCTGCAGTTCCTCGTCCGCCAGCAGTGCGGCCAAACGCGCTCGCCGCGCCGCTATGGCGTCCTGCTGCCTGGCCAGATCAGCGTCCAGTTCCCGCAAGACCTCACGCAGTTCCCGCCCGCGCTCATCGGCGAGGACGTCCTGGATCTCGTCCAGTGAGAGGCCCAACTCCACGAGTCTGCGCACGCGTGCGAGGACGACGGCGTCCCGCAGCCGATACTCCCTGTAGCCGTTCGCTCGCCGCTCCGGCTCCGGCAACAGCCCGAGATGGTGGTAATGCCGCACGGTCCTGGTCGACACTCCGACCAGCGCGGCCAACTCCCCGATCCGCATGCCCTCATTACAAACGTTGACGCAACGTCAAGGTCAACCACGCCGCCGAGGCATCCGATAAGTTCGCGCCGGTGGACGGAATCACGGGCACGGTCGCAACCGCATGCGGAATGTTCGCTGGGACGAACGTGGACGACCTCATCGTCCTGACGGTCCTTTTCCTGTCCGGGCGGGCGACCGGAGCCCCGAAGACGTGGCAGATCTGGGCAGGCCAGTACGCCGGCATCGCGGCCCTGGTCCTCATATCGGTGGTCGCCGCGCTCGGATTGACGATCGTCCCGGACGACTGGATCGGCATGCTCGGGCTCGTCCCGTTCGCCCTGGGCGTCCGGGGCCTGGTCTCGGCGGTCCGGGACTCCGGCCGTGACGCCTCACCGGCCGTGGCCTCGGGCCTGTTCTCCATCGCCGGCGTGACGATCGCCAACGGCGCGGACAACATCTCCGTCTACACACCGGTGTTCCGCACCGTCGGCACCGGCCCCACGCTCATCACGACCGCGGTGTTCGCCGCCGGCGTCGCCCTGTGGTGCCTGGCGGCCTCCTGGCTCGGCTCCCACAAGAAGATCATCGACTTCGTCGGTCAGTACGGCAGGTGGCTCGTCCCCGCCGTCTTCATCGCGATCGGCGGCCTGATCGTCATCGAGTCGGACCTCCCGTCCAAGCTCCTCTGAAGCCGGACGCCACGCCGCCGTCGTAGGGTCGGCATGGGAGGCATCGGTGAGCGACTGGACGCTTGGCAACAGCTTCGACAGCCCAGCGGGAGAGGTCCGATGGGAGCGGCTGGGCGATCCGGACGCCGAACCCCTCGTCCTTCTGCACGGCACGCCGTTCTCCTCGTTCATCTGGCGCGACATCGCGCGCGCCCTGGCCATCAGCCGTCTGGTGTACGTGTTCGACATGCCCGGTTACGGCGCGTCGGCCATGTCCGAGGGCCAGGATCTGTCGCTGGACGCGCTGGCCGGAGTCTTCGCCGAACTGATCGAGTTCTGGGGTCTGACGCGTCCGGATGTCGTCGCGCACGACTCCGGCGGCGCCGTCGCGCTCGGCGCGCACGTGGACCGCGGCGTCCCGTACCGGCGCCTGGCCCTCGTCGACGCGGTGTCGCTGTCACCCTGGGGCAGCGAGTTCTTCGCACTGGTCGGTGAACACGCCGAGGTGTTCCGGCAACTTCCGGGGCCGCTCCACAGAGCCCTGCTCCGCGAGTACGTCGCCACGGCCAGCTCCCCCGGCCTGCGCGCCGACGTGCTGGACGCCCTGACCGCCCCATGGCTCGGCGCGGACGGGCAGGCCGCCTTCTACCGCCAGCTCACCCAGCGCCGCGACGACCAGTACTACACCGACCGCATACAGGACGGTTACGCGGCCATCGACCTGCCCGTCCTGGTGTGCTGGGGCGCCGACGACACCTGGGTCCCGGTCGAACGCGGCCGCGAACTCGCCGCCCTCGTCCCCGGCGCCGACCTACGCGTCATCGACGCCGCGGGCCACCTGCTCCCCGAGGACCGTCCCGCCGAACTCACCTCCGCCCTGCTCACCTTCCTGCACAACACGACCTGACCTCGGACGTTTCCACGCCACGGCATCCGGCTTCCCAAGCTTTGCGTGCTCTGATCCACTGACGGGGTGAACGCCTCCTTCGCCAGCCTCATCGCGGTTGCCGGAACCCTCCTCGGCTCAGCCCTGACCTACCTGTTCCAGGTCAGGCAAAGCCGCCGAGCCGAAACAAGAGAAATACTTCAGCGCCTACGCCAGGAACGCCTATCGGCCTACACGGAATTCGTCACCGCCGCCGCCGACTACCACCGTTCCGCCTTCACTCATTGGTATCGCAAGAAGGAGAGCCCGGAAGGGCAGGACTTCCAGGACGCGCGCGCCGAAGCCGACCGACTGCAAGCCGCCGTCGACCGGGCCATCACCCAGATCCGGCTACTCTCCGGCGACCAATCGCTGATCGCTGCCGCACAGCAGGTTCGAAGCTCCGCCGAACAGGTCCGAAAGGCCGAGTCCCGAAGCGAACGAGATGCTCAGGGGGACCACTATCAGGCCGCGCTCGACCAGTTCATCCACCACGCCTCCGAGCAGCTGATCCCCCACACTGCACTCGCCCCGAACCAGCAGCTGGAGCCGTAGAGCCGTCAGCCCGACTGCGGCGAACACGCCTCCGATGAACCGCGCAAGCCACTTGTTCCCCACCTCCATGGAGGGACCCTTTTGAGGGCGGCCGGAGTCGGCGGGACGCCATCGGCCCAATCGTTCAAGATCCCGCGATAGTTCGTCACGAGGGGAACACCGATGGCGCGCCGCCTGCGGCCTCTCTCCCCGACAACCTCATCGATCGGGCCGCCTCCTCTCACGATCTTGGATGGGACGGCACCTACGGCGGGTCCGTGCCGAGCATGCCGACCTGCCGCGGGAGCAAGCCCGCGCTGCCGCCTCAGGTCACCGTTCTGGAGGTGGCCGGAGACATCCTTGGCCGTGGACGATGAACAGCACGTTCCCCATAGCGCCGGCCGCCACGGCGGGGCCGGATGCCGACCGATGGAGACGCTCACCGCCTCCGTCCAGGCCTGGGTTCAGGCGATGCGGGAGAACGTCAGGTAGTCGGCGACGGGCCGGTAGCCGAGACGTTGGTAGGTGGCCGGGTTCGCCGGGGTCGTGACGTGCACGACCTCGGTCACACCGGCGGTCAGCAGCGAGCGGGTGACGGCGGCCACCAAGGCGGTCGCGTAGCCGTGCCCCCGGTGCTCGTGGGTGGTGTAGATCGGGTCGAGGCGCACCGCCGAGCCGATCCGGGGCCCGTGCCCGGCGACCGCCACCACGCGGCCACCGGTCTCCCAGAGGTTCAGGTCGCCGGAGGCGAGGCGGCCGGCGACGGCGCCGGGCGTGCCGTGGCCCCGGGTGACGGCCTCGTACCAGCGGTCCAGCAGGTCGTGGTCCGTCGGCGTCGCGGGCCGCGCGAAGCCGTCCGGCGTCGAACACGTCCGGAGCGTCTCCAGCCGATGCAGCCGCGCTCTGTGGCCTACCGGCCTTCCGGGACAAGCCGACGCGAACGCCTCGGCGAGGTCGCTGCGGCCTTCCCACGCGTGAGGCGCGCCGTCCAGGCACCCGGGTAGCGCGGCGGCGGCCTCCAATGGCATGTCGCCGAGAAGGAGCGGGCCGAAGGACGGCCGGACGAACGCGCCGCCGACCGTTCCCTCAGGGCCCGTCCACCAGCCGAACAGTGGCGGCGTCCGCCCGCCGCCGGAGTCCCGGTGGGCCGAAAGGGCGATCAGCACGGGGAGGTTGGTCGCCGCCCGTGCGAGCAGGAACTCCTCCCCCGCGACGAACTCGGCTGGGTCACTTGCCAGAGACCAGCCGGAGGTCAGCGCCACTGCCGCCCCTTGCAGGACGCGGGGGAAGGGACAGATTCCGAACTCGGCCGCCGGCCGCGGATCAGAAGATCGTTTTGTCCAGTGCCAGTCGACACTAGAAGCGGCATCGGCTCGGTCATGGCATCCGTCACCCGCACATGATCTCGCGCCGAACAGGGCCCGCCGCCACACTCCCGTCATCATGGTCGTTGCGGGCCGCAGCGCCCCGCTCCCGCTCATCGAACCCGTGAGTTCTCACGGAGTTGCAGAGTGTGGATGGGCTTGGCGATGTAGCCAGTTCGCCAAGGGCAGGGTTCCGTCCTGGGCGGTGATGACCTGGAGATTCATGCCGTGGCGACGAAGCTTTCCCCAGTAGAGCGGCCGGTCGGCCGCGACCGGCTCGCCCCAGGCCCCGCGAGCCGGAGGACTCATCCGTAGGAAAACCGGCTGTGTTCGACAGCTGCACCCGAGAGGCAGCGCCCGGAGCGGGCACGGTCAGCGTGTCATCGTCGCTTGCCAAATGTTGTCGCAGAATGCGCGATCATACCGGGATGAGGTGGAGCTACTGTCTGCTCGTGATCGGCGGCCTGCTGACGATCACCGCAGTGCCAGCGGTGATCAACCCCTTCCGCTTCATCGGCCTCGGCGACTGGCTCTGGCTCTGGTGTTTGCTGGCGTTCGCCGGGTTCTGCCTGCTTAGCGTCGCGAGCGTGCGGCTGGCGATTGCATGGAGTGGCGTCAGACGCTGGTCGCTGGCGTTCTGTGCCAGTTGCATGGCGCTGGCGGCCCTCGCGGGCATCGCCTGGGGCGGCCTTACCACGATGCTCGTGGATTACTCGAATGAGCAGAGGGTTGCGACCGTTTCCGCCGATGGCCGGTTCGCCATCGTTCTGTACTATGCCGACCGCCGATCAGCTAACTTGACCGATCAACCGGATGGCCTGTACTTGCAAACGACTGAAGGTTTCTTCAGCAAGCGAGAGTATCTTGGCTGCTTGTCTGACAGCGGCGACCACCGGCTTGACTCGGTGCGCTTCGCTGACGCGAACACAATAGTTGTCCGCCAAGAAGGCCAAGAGGGCAAAAGGGAACGGTCAGTGTCCTTCGACCCGGTCAAAGTCCGTGTCGGCTCTCCCATCGGCGACAGTTGCCCACCCGATCTCTACACCGGCTGACAGGGCCGAACCTCCGCCTGCCGTACTGCGGTTGACGCCCTCCTCACCCTGAACCTTGGCGCCGCTCTTCCTCGGCGGCACGCAGCAGGGCGATGATCATCCGACGCTGGTCGGTGCCGATCACAAGCTCGGTGACGTGTTTGCAGGTCAGCCCCAGGTAGCCCTCAAGATCCCAATAGCGCCATGAAGAACCGCAAGCGCGGTCACGGCGTCCGCTGGACGGTGGCCGGCAAGGAATCCTCGAAGTGGTTCACCGAACGGGCGCTGGCCGATAACTACCGGTCCAAGCTCATGCAGGCAGCGAGGAAGGGAGAGGGCTTCGACACGGACACGGGACTCCCCGAGTCCATGGTCCGCGCCCAACTCTCCGTCACGTGGTACGACCTCGCATGCCGGTTCGTAGATCTCAAGTGGCTACAGGACAACTCGTTGCGAGTCGTCACGCTCAACGAGAAAGAGCAGCGGTCCCAACTCATCCGCTCGGCACTCGACACCATCGCACTCAAGATGGACGGCACGCCCGCCGCGGCGAAGACCGTCGCCAGGAAGCGAGCGATCTTCTACGGCGCGCTCAACTACGCCGTAGAACTCGACATCTTGCCGGCGAACCCCATCGACCGCGTGGCCTGGAAAGCTCCGGCCATCGCCGAGGAGGTCAACCGCAACGTCGTGGCCCGGCCTCGCCAGGTTCGGGCACTCCTGGCGGCGATCGAGGACAAGCGGCCCGAAATCACAGCGTTCTACGGCTGCCTGTACTACGCCTACATGCGGCCCGGTGAGGCCAAAGTCCTGCGTAAGGGTGACTGCATCGACCTGCCCGAGGAGGGATGGAGGCAGCTCTTGCTCAGCGGCAACTCGCCCCGTGTCGGGTCGGAGTGGACGGACACCGGGACGAGTCACGAGGAACGGCAGTTGAAGCACCGGGCGAAGAAGATCGCTCGGCCCGTGCCGATCCCGCCGGAACTCGTCCGGCTGCTGCGTCGTCACCTGGCCGAGCATGGGACGGCGCCGGACGGTCGGCTGTTCTCTGGTGGGCGTGGTGGGCCGCTCTCAGAGAGCGTGTACGGGCGCGTCTGGCAGCTCGCCCGCGGCATGGCGCTCACGCCCACACAGGTGGCCTCTCCCTTGGCCGGGCGGCCCTACGACCTCCGCCATAGCGGCGTCACGCTCGCCCTGAACGCCGGCGTCCCGGCGCCCGAGGTCGCCCGCCGCGCTGGGCACGGCGTCGACGTGCTGCTACGGGTCTACGCCGGGTGCATCGACGGCCACGAGCACATGTGGAACGGCCGTATCGAGGACGCTCTCAAGGACGGCGACTGGCTAGGAGTGCGATGCCCGCCAGGACGACCGGAGGGGACCGGCGAGGTCATCGACACCGGTGAGCTGCGCGGGGGCGTTCTGGCCGTCCTGTGCCAGATGGCTCAGTGGCAGCGCTGGTGTTTGGGCGTGAGGTGTTCGGGTTGGGGTCCCCGCTGTGCGGTCCTAGGGCCCTAGGGCCCTGGTTGAGGGTTCGGAGGGTTCTTAGCCTCATTGGCAAGACAGCGGATGTGACATCGGTCAGAAGGCATCCAACAGCGAGGCTCAGATCCCCACCGGAAGGCTGAAGATGTCCAGCAAGCTCCCCCTCAAGGTGCCCGTCGCTCTCAGTGCGCTCGCTTTCGCGAGTGCCGCGCTCCCGGCCGGTCCGGTGCACGCCGATCCGCCGAATGAGGCGATTCCCATCGCTCTCGATCAGGTGGACGACTATGTGAAGTTCACCGAGGACGACAACACGGTGATCTCCGATCACGCCAAGGACCTCATCGACGCCGCGCCGAGCGGGGCGACGATCCGGCTCCCGCTGTACTACTTCAGCCAGAGCAAGATCGTGACCTCTCTCAGCAGGGCGAAGGGGCGGGGCGTCAAGGTCAGGGTCGTCATCAACGGCAGCGAGATCGGCATGCCGCAGTACCAGGAGCTGACGGCGGCGTTCGCCGACTCGCCCGATGCGGTGCGGACGTGCGGGCAGCGGGTCACGGACGGCGCCGGCGGGTTCCCGAAGCAGAGCGGGCGCTACATATCCACTCGCGGATGCGCCGCCAACCGGAAGGTCGGCGACAACTACTCGCGCATGCACAACAAGTTCATGACGATCGACAAGGTCGCGAAGAAGGGGGGAGGCGTCGCGCGGAACGTCGTTTACGTGGCGTCCGCCAATCTGCACGAGTGGACCTCGTACGAAAGTGCCATCACGGTGCGGGACGCCGGGCTGTACAGGTTCTACAGCAGATATTTGGACGACATGTACCGTCTCGCGAACAGGTCGGGGCGGCTCGACAACTACGGATCGAGTCACGTGTACAAGCCGTCCGGCGGGAAGTATCAGGTCTACACGTTCCCTCGGAGGGAGGCCGCCGGGAAAGCGCGCACGAGTGCGTCCAACGATCCGGTCGTGGCGGACGTGAAGGCGGCGAGGTGCTCGCGCAGTGCCAGCGACGACGTCATCAACGTGGCGAACGTCAGGGTCGTCCGGATGGCGGTGGCCAACGCGCTCATCGATGCTGGGAAGCGCGGCTGTACGGTCCGAGTGCTCACCGGGGACATCGCCTATGAGGACGGTGGGGCGGAGCTGATCTACGCGGCGGTCAACAAGCTCGCGTACAGCTCCTACATCGAGGGCGGCGTCAGGTACTGCGGGCCGGTGAACAACATCTCGTGGATGCACGAGAAGTTCATGCAGATCAGTAAGGGCACGTCGTCCGGCCTGTACGTGGGCAGCCACAACCTCACCGTCCAGGCACTGCGCCAGCAGGACGAGAACATCCTCCGCGTGCGGAACGCCACGCTGTACGCGGCCTACACCGGGCGTTTCGACTCGCTCCACACCTACTGCTCGCAGTGGAAGCCGAAGGTGCCTCCTCACACGGGTCCGGGCGACAACGCGGTCGAGGACGTCGACTAGAGGGCGCTCGGACGCCCCGGCCGTGTTCCGTGACTGTTCCGTGAACACCCGGCAATGGCCGGTAGGAGTGGGGAGCTACCGGGAAACAACGAGAACGGCCCCTGACAGCGTTCTAGCTGGTCAGGGGCCGTTCTGCGTGATGGTGGCGGGTGCAGGGTTCGAACCTGCGTAGGCTAAGCCGACGGATTTACAGTCCCACCGCCAAACTCCCCTGACCTGCTCCGACTGTCCTGCTCCCCCGATTCTCGGCACGCATTGGGCACCGCCCCCCTAACGTCGTCTCCGCTGAAGTCTGCAGGCCTTAGCGTCCTGGACCCTCATACGCGGCGAGGGACCTCGCTGAGACACCCGGCTTCCGCGTACAGCCAACGGTAGCGTTGAGTGACACAGCATCGGCCACAACGAGCACGGGGAGACAACATGGCACATGTAAGCGATTTTCTACTAGACGTAGCAAGAAAAGTCGCCAATGATCGTACCGGCGAAATATTTACCGAAGGATTCGAAGAGGCGGCCAATATCTGCATGGACGTTCTATCTAAGAACATTGACGCCTTGCTGGACCAAATCAAGTTGGGTGGCAATTTGTCAAAGCAGGAACAGTTCTTACTGTCGAACCTAATCGAAATAAAGTCCGAAACCGAAAAGAGGCTCAACCAGCCTGCTGGTGCCGCACTTGAGAGAGATCACCATGAGATGGAAGGCGGCATCAGGGACAGCTAGAAACAACTAAGGCCCGACATCAGATCATCGTCCTGGGCTGCGACTTCACAAAGAGAGCGAATGATGTAGATCGAGCCCGCGCTGTCGCCTTGGAATCAAACCGATCCGGGCCGAGGTTATCGCCACCTAGTGACATCCTTGGCACCCGGCCGGTATTGCGCTAAAGGCATTATTATGCTGTCTATCAGACCGGGTGCACCAGGCCAGCGCTCACGTGTTGCTTTTCAATGCTCGCCGTTACACATTGGCTGAGGCCATTGCCGGATTCGACGACTTAGGACCTCGTGGTCGGGTTCAACCAGTACGCCATTTTCCGTGATGGTTACATGCACCGTCCCAGCGCAAGCGGCAGATGCTAGACGTGCAACCGCTTGGCGACCTTCGGGAGACACATTACCGTTCTGACTGAGGTGTCCGAAGCACGCTGGCGTGACTTGCGTACACATAACACGTGCCTTGATTGAAGCCGCTTTTACTACCGCCTTCGACGGATGTCCGTACCTATTGGTTGACCCGGCCGATATGATCACGGTATCCGGCTCGATCTGCGCAAGTAGATGGTCTCGAACCTGTCCATTTTGGTCGCCGGCTAAATCGGCTCCATGGTGCGACCATCTTAGGATATCTGCATGCACTAGGCCATTAGAAAGTAGGCGTCGCCACGTGTCGGCGACAGCGTCACCACCAACGAGAATATTAGCGGCGCCAACGCTAATCTGTACCACGGCACTAGCGATGTTTCGGTTACCGGCCACCACAGCTCGCGTGACCTCGCTATGGCTCGGCGCTAATAGCTTCCAGCTAACACTACCGATATTTTCAGCTGCCCCCTCTTTAGCTTCACTCAATTGGGTTCCGAATCGCTCTAACCCGAGAAAGAGTTTTAGGGTACTCCTTACGCCGACAGAACTTCCATCCGTAGGGAATAGAGTGTCGTGGTTATAAAAGACCCTACGGAGTGGCAGCGTTTCTGCTATCCGGGCCACGCCGCCGTAATGATCTCGATCCCAATGCGTCACAATCGCAGTGTCAACAGATATCCGATTGGCGCGAATGAATTTGATCACCATATTAACGTCTTTTGTATGGCAATCAACGAGTAATGCTCGGCTACTCGCATTATCGACTATCAGCGTGCAGTCACCCTGTCCGATGTCAACGAACCAGGCCTCCGCGATAGCATTCCCGGCTCTTGGGGGAAGAACCGCTCCAGCCATCCCACCACCTACGTCTAAGCTGTTGCTTGCCCTAGGTCGGAAACCCAATCAAAGAAATGTAGTCGGTACTCAGCCGACGTTAGATCTTCCAGGCTTCCGCTCACGTAGAAATCTATCTCGGGTTGGCAAAACCAACCCGAAATGCTGTGGGGTATACCGACCCAACAACCACTCTCAGGTGTGACACCTGAGACCCATATCCGCAGTCCGCGCTCTTCATCCACTTCAAGCACTTGCCCGTAGCTGGGAACATCTTCTTCGTCGAAAGCTTCGAGCTCATCGACGTTACGCTTTTCTGGGTAGCGCACTATTCCTTCCGGCGCTTCGTGGCCGGCAAGGTTTTCGGCGATGCTCTGAAGTACGACCTCAGGTAGTTCGTACACCTCAGCGACTGTTTTCTCTAGGTGCCTTCCAGCTGCCGTGAGCGCGCCGAGATCCTTTTTCCGCGCAGCCTCGATCATTAGCGCGCCCGCCCGGGCTAGCGCCGCTACGGCCCCCTGCGTGTTTGGGAAAGGCAGAGACTTGACTACGTCGGTTCGTATGTTGCGTCCAGGGTTATGCTCATCAATCCAACAAGCGCACATGCCAGAGCCGAGCACAGCCATGCTTGCATAAAGTCGCTGCTCCTCCGAGAGTCCGCCCCAGCCGTGCCAGGCGTCGTTTGGAACGATAATATGAAAGCTTTCCCGGACTGCGATACCGCGTAGGTCGTATCCAACCTTCACTCGCCAAGGATCATCACTGATCCACCGCTTCGCCGTTACCAGCACCTTCTTGCTTAAGACGTGTTTGATTGAACCGGCACTCGTCTTGTCGAAGTCTTCAGGGAACATCACCGGAAGAAGATCGTCGGGATCGGCCTCTCCGAAACCAGGAAGGGCCCTATGCGAACTCAACTCGCGAATAGGCGTTTCGTCGGCGGAACGTTCTGGCCTTCCTGGCTTCTGCGGCCTGCCGTTCCTAATGATCGCAACGCTATCGAATCGAATAAGGTCGGAACGTTTACTTAGGTAACGTGAAACGGGTCCAGCAAGTATGCCTTCCCCAGTTGGACCTAGTTGAACAAGGTAGGCTTGGTCAGGCTGACCGCCGCGCAAGAAGCGGTTGACGCTCGCATGTCTACCCTTCACGTTCTTCACCAGTGAGAACGTCCTGTTGGTCTGGGCGCCCGTCTTCTTCTGGGCCACTATTACTGCCGGGGCGATGGCCGAAGAGGTTTGCTCGAAAGTCTCCGACGGCAGGCGCCATACCTCGATAAGCGAAGCACGGCTCAGCAAGAGTTCGCGGGTACCTTTGCTGGTATCGGAATTCAGCCAACTTAGGGGTAGGACACACGAGAGGATTCCCCCCTCCCTCAGGTTGTCCAGCATCCACGAGATAAAGTCATCGGCTCGTTCTTGGCGCCGCCCTCTTTTTCTAGAATAGCTCCAAGGTGGGTTGCTTACTATAATCGACGGACGGTTCTCGTTAGACAATTGCTTGTCTAGGACGTCTCCTGTATGTACCTGCCAGCTATTACCTATAGGTAGCGCCGTCATGAGCAGCGACAGCTTTGTAATCTCAGTCGCAAAATGGTCTCGGTCGTATCCACGAAGATGGTTCACTAAGTAGTGATGGACCGAGCCGGAATCCAGATTGATTGGCTGGAGTTCCCTCAAGCGTGCCGCTGCGGCAAGAAGCAACGTTCCTGATCCGCAAGCAGGATCCAACACATGTCGCTCGCCGTCCGGAAGATGCTCGACCGGGATTGCCCTAAGGATTTGCCGCGCGAGGGCAGGTGGCGTGTAGAAAGTTCCTTGTTCTCGTCGCGTCGCTTTAGTCGTCAGGACCTGCTCATAGACATCGCTAACTAGGGCGGGCTCAAGAGCTGAGAAGTTGACCCGGTAACTCAGGTCGCGAACAATTTCATCGAATATCTCTTGCTCCTCTGTGCTCAGCTCGCTGAGCCAGTCAAAGTAACCAGAGAAGCGAGCGGCCGCCACGTCAATCAGTGCACCGCCCTGGAGATTAGGCGAAACGATGTCCTTGTCACGCAGCATGAGCGCAGCGAGTGCGCCGATCACCAGTCGAGGAGAGAGCACCTCACGTGAGGGGTCGACGGCGTCACTTACTCTAACGACAACGTTCTCTACGATGTCTGCAAGGAGGCGACGTGATCGATTACGAACGTTGCTCAGCAGGGATATGTCAAGCGGAAAGAGAGTCGTTTGTGCTCCGCTTTCCTTGATCTTACGAACGGATTCAGGGTCGAGGGCGCCAAGCCTGGCAATAATGGAACTTGTATCGCCAATTGGTGCTGCCACTAGTTCATGGGATGCATCAGTGTCATCTGAAACTGCCCACAAGCTCAAGGTGTCTGGGAGCGCTACTAGTGCGACGGGAGCGGCGAGAGCTACTGCGTTTGGGAGGGTACGTTGGTGTATCTCATCTATGCTTTCCACAATTTCGGCAACGATGGCTGCGGTTGACATATCCTGCTGATCAGCACGTGTAAATGCAACGATGTCAGCTGGCGATACACCAAGTTCTGGCGACCAGACCCGAAAGTTTTCTGACAGGAGGGCGCTGCTGTACCCACAACGCTCCAGGGTCTCTCGTAGAGTGGCCCTGCGCTGTTGCCGGGTCATGGTCGCCACACCATCACCATCCCTCAACTCTCGGGTGCCTGACTAGCCCTAGGAGCTTGTTTCTGTCCCTGATGACCTCTTATGGCAGCCCTTGAACTTACAGAGACCACGCTCCAAGTGCGGTTGCGACGCGCCGACGAGGGCGTCTTGGCTCGTTGGTTGCCCATCGCGCAATGGCGCGTTGCGGTGGTCGGACCGAATCACCATGTTGTTCGCGGCCTTGTCGCTCGCCGCACTGGTCGGTGGTGTGCTCGGAAGGCTGTGCCGCATGGATGAGGGCTGGTGCCATGGGCCGGGCTGGCCGGGGCGGGCCGGCCCGGAGAGGCCGCATGCCTGGCCCGGACCGACTGGCGGCGGCCGCGGAGCGGGCGCCCTTGAACCGGCAACGGAAAGTCCTCGTATGGCCAGGCGTGCGCTGCACTGACCTGGAAAGTTAAGGGCGATCACAACGCTCCTGCTCCAGGTGGCACGGAATCCCTCTGACGTCAAGGGAACCCTGCCGGCCAGCTCCCCCGTGCGGCGTCTACGGGCCTCAGTCCTCAGTTCCTGCCTGGGGTTCTTCCTCGGCGTCGTCCTGGGGTGGCTCGGCTACGAATGTGCCCTTGCCATGGACGGTGAGTATCAGGCCGCGGTCGCGAAGTTCCTGCGTTCCGCGCCGTACCGTCATGTACGCGATGCCGTATTCGTCCGCAAGCTCGCGTTCGGCCGGCAGTCGAGATCCAGGCGAGAGGTCGCCAGCAGCGATCCGCGCCGCGATGTGGTCAGCAAACGCCATGTAGACGAGTTGCGGCCCCTGCGGATCGAACTCCGGAACCTCTGAACGATCACCCACACGACCAACGTAGAGCCCCGTTGACCTGCATAAAGGCACTGAGAGCTATGCATAGCTCTATATAGCACGTACACTTCCTTGGCCACCTGTCCGCCAAGTTCGCCCCGCTCCGGCGCCACTGGCCTTGAGGAGAGCCGACGCATGCAGCCAGCCAAGCCCGTACCTGCGATCAGCGGTTGGGCGGTCATGCTCGAAGATCGGACGTACGTCGCGACCAGGACTGAGGGCCTCACCGACTACCAGCGCCAATGGGGCGCGGTATCTGAGGTCGAGGCACGGACTGACGTAGAGCTTTGGGTCCTGTGTGATGCACAGCAACGGTTGGCCGAGCGGCTCGCCCTGGCGGAGGCCGCCCGACCGAGGATCGCTCCACACCCCAAGGTCATCGCACGCAGGGCTAGCCAAGGTGAGCCGTCATGGCTGGCGACCGCGCAGCGCGACTCCCTCGTCAGCGGCGCGGACGAGGCGACGTGCTCATGAACGGCGGACCCCTTGCATCGGGGACCGACGGCCAATCGGCCGGCGAGCGTTCCGGGCGCTCCCTGGGACTTGACGATCTCCTCAGTGGACTGGATCCCGAGGATTCACGTTCGCCGTCGAAGCAGATCGCGGCGCAGCTCCGATCGGCAATCCTTGCTGGTCACTTGAAGCCAGGCACAAGGCTTCCCTCTCAGCAACAGCTCTCCACGAAATACGGCGTCGCACGGGAAACCGTCAAAGCCGCCTTACGGCAACTTGTCGCCGAGGATCTCATAAATGGCCGTCAAGGGAGCAGATCCGTTGTTCAGCTGAGATCTCCCTCGCCCTCGCCGCCTACTCCTTCAAACACATTCACAAGGATTCTGGCCAGGGTTAGCGACGCTCACGAAGAAGCGATGTCGGCAATCCGCTCGACTCCGGACTTGCGACAAGCATTCGACTACGCCACGCAACTGATTGCCAGGTCGATCGAGATGACAGAAGCAGCAAACGATCTGCGAACTCAGACGGCGATCAAAGTTGCGCAGGATGCGCAGCACGGTTACCACACTGTGCGCGCCCCGGAAACTCAACAAGAAGGTTAGGAGCATCTACACCCCTGTAATCCGAATCCGAACGGTACGACGAAGACGAGAGGCGACATGAAGCGAAGGCAAGTACTTTCCGGGATCGCGCTCGCTGGGCTGGCGCCCGTCGTAAATGGAGGAGAGAAGATAATGCACTTTCAGGGTGCAGCCCTGGCACGCAACGGACTCGAAATTTCCGACTTCGAAACTCGCATCTTTCAGGACTGGTCACGCGCCGCTGCACAACCTCAGTCGACGCGTGCGCTTCTAGGTGAGGTGCACGCTGACTTTCTCGTCACCCGGTCCCTTACCAACCGTGCCAACGGACGGACTCGGCAACGCGCGGGGTATCGAGTCATGGCGTGGCAAGGGGTACTTCTCACGACACTCCACACTAGGCTGGCAGAGATCCAGCAGGCGCGCCAATCGGCGTCCGTCGCACGAGAATTCGGCTACCAGTGCGGCGACCGTGCAGCAGTGGCCAGTGCCTACGATCGCGAATCGATCGCCGAAATTTGGTATGGAACGCCGGAACTCGGATCACGGGCAGCGGTACGCGGCGTCAAAGTAATCGAGGGCGAAGCGGGGACCCGGCGCGGGAAGCTCATTCTGGCTGGGCTGCACTCGCAAGCCATGGTGCACTACTCGCGATTGCCGGAGCATGCCGGCCTCTCCGACGAGTATGAACGCCAGGTACGCGACTGGCAGCAGTGCCTGCCAGAGATACGGAAGCCCAACGCTTTCGAGCTCACTCCATCGCAGATGTACAACTCACTCGCAGTCGCCCATGCCTTTCGTCGGCAGCCGAGCGCGAGCGAATTCTTCGCCGCCGGATTCCAGGCGACTGCGTACGAGGCCAAAGAGCGCATGAGATTCCGCAAGCTCTTGCGACTCAATCAGGCATGGTCCGAGGCGCCCCACAACCCGGGGAGGGCGCTCGAAATGGCCGCTGACGTGATGCAGTCGTTCGCCAGAGAGAAGACGCCCGTAGACCCGATCTACCGGCATCGCGCCGCGCGCACTATCCACGCGCTTCCGAAGTCCGTCCCTACGGAGTGGACTGCCGAACTGCGGACCCTCATCGGCAACCCGCGCTTGTAGTGCGAACGCCGTTGCGATGGGTGCACCGATGGTTGTCTGTAGGCACTGCGCGGAGCCTCTCCGCCAGTCCTCCTATGCGCGTCTGACCTTTTGGACTCACGAGGACGGCAACGTCGCCTGTCACTGGGGACCACGGACTATGAGCCTGTACGGGACGAACGCAGAACCGACGCGGGTTTCGCAGCCTCCGAGGTCCCCGGGGTCATCAAAGAGCGCCGGCCACGCGGCAGACCTCGTCCAGGAGGACGAGGTCTAGCCACATCGGCGCTGCCTTGCCGGCCCCCACTAGACACGGGCGGCGTCGGCGACGAAGAGCCAGGCATGGACTCGATCCGTATCGACTCCGACCAGGCGCGCCAGCTCCGCGGCCCGGTCCCGTAGGGGGGCATCACTGGCGGTCTTCCACGCGGCCACGGCCACGTCGTAACACACATCGCCATTGATGCCGCGAGGGTCAATCAACATGAGCTGCTCGTCAGGCCCGAGGAGGATGTTTCGCGAGGAAGCGTCACCATGGCAAACCATGCCAGAGACGTCGGATCCCAGATCTTCAAGGATCGCGGTCGCCCGTCGACGCTCGCTGCGAGGAGCCTGGGAACGGCCTGGCGCGAGGTCGCTCAAGCTCTCGTCATCGAGACGGGAACGCAACCAGTCGACAAGGCTTGGAAGGCTGTCATTCTCCGACTTCTGATCTCGCATCTTCCGAAACACCGACGCCAGGCGATCCAGCGAGACGGCCTTACCCTTCAAAGGGGCACCTGGGAGGACACGGCTCGCTACAGTCCATATACTCACTGGCGTTTGAAGGACTTCGTATATGTGTGGTCCTACGCCTATACGTGATAGCGACCGTGAAACCTCGGCCTGATCCATTCCATGCGGATCGGGTGTGGATTTGAGAACCAACGGCCCGCAGGCTGTTTCAGCTTCGACAACAAACCCGTACCGAGCGTTGAAGGTCCGTACATAGCGGCCCTCGTATCGTTGGCAGATCTGTGCTAGTTCGTCGGGAGCGGTGTCTAGCCAAGCCGAGGCCAGTTCGGGCCAGCGCTTTGAGACGGCTTCAACGACTTCGGCAGGGATCCGCGGCTCACTCGTCGCCATCCTAACTATCCCTTTACCTGAGTCGCGATATCGGCCACAAGTTCCATGCTTTGAACGACGAAGTCAGCTCCGGCGTCGGACAGCTCCGAGATTCGTGTCTTGCGTTTGGCGTAACCGACACAGCGAGCACCCGCTTTTTTGGCGGCCAGCATGTCAGTTGGGGAATCGCCGATTAGTACGCAGGCGTTTGCCGACTGCCCTGCTATCGCGGCCCCTTTGAGTACGAGATGCGAATCGGGCTTCATCAGGTCAGGGCGCCCTTGGATGCGCGAGGAGATCCCGGTGATGGAAGCCGCAAGGGCGAGGCGGTCGAGGTAGACAGCTACGGCCTCAGTGGAGTTGTTGGTAACGATGACCACGGGGCGGCCTAGTGCCCCCGACGAGCGGATTAGTTCCGCAGCACCCGAGGTGGGCTCCGCTAGACGTGCAGCCTCTATCTCCGAGTCGGTCTGAATCCGTTCGACTTCTGATAGGAGGTGGGGTGCTGTATCCCCGGTCCACCTGAGAAGGACCAGCGGGTCGCCCACCGCCATCATCGGTTCCGGCACGTACGCCGACCGCTCAAGCAGAAAAGAGCGGATCTTGTCGGCGATCCCGGGAGCCGGAACGGCAGAGAACAACCGACAGACAGGACCGTCGAAGTCAAGCAGTATGGCTCTGGACGTTTGAATGAGCGCGCTTAGCGAGGTCACGGCGCGTACTCACGGGAGATCGTCTCCCATAGCGAATCGAACCATTCTTGCGCCTCCTTAACGAACTGAGGCGCGTTCGATGTTTCGTCATCACTGACAGAGAAGTGAAATAGAGTCGAATCCTTGCCGAGAAGATCGAAGATCTTCTCTTGATCGCCGTTCAAGCGAATCGTGTGCGACTTCACGGGATAGAACCCGTAAAAGATCTCCTCCGAGTTGAGGATGTACAGCTTGAAGGAGGGGGTCAGTTCGTGAACGCGCACTTCGGCCGTAGCTGATTTGATGAGACCCATGTCTGCGAGTTCGTGAACGGCGTCCGCGATCCCATCGACGGCGCGCCTCGTGATGCGTTCCGCTCGTTCCTTGATTGCCTCCTCGGCTGTCTCCGTCCCCACCCTGCGCGGCAAGGCCATGGGGGCGGCCGTGTCGCACATCATGATTCGGATCTTTAGAGACTCCGGCCTAAGGCGACCGGCACGAACCTTGTCGAGAACCTCAATCAGGGTGTTGTGAAGGGTCTCGCCGGAGAATCCAGCGAAGTCGATCGAGACATGCGGACGCTCGAAGGCCGCTTCGATGTGCGGCCGTAGCCCGATCGGCCGCTCGGTCTGGGCACGTACGAACGAGCCGCTCCCCTGCCGGCTGACGATCAGGCGCTCGGCTTGCAACGTCCTCAGCGCAACCTTGATCGTCTCGCGTGCGACCCCGTACCGGGTAGCCAGGTCTGGCTGCGATGGAAGCTTCTCTCCCGGCTTGAGCTTGCTAGTCAGGATCGCCGCGCGGAGCTTGTTCGCGATCTGCTGTGAAGGCGTGCGCGGGTCGTCGGGGTCCAGGTCACCGAGGTATTCGCTGTCTGCGCTCATGCCCGCCAGCCTACGGGCTGACTAGCCAAGCCAGAAAAATCCTGCCCGAACCTGTTGACATGACTAGCCAAGTTGGCCATGATCCTGTCTCAGAAGCCTGACTAGCCAAGTTAGTCAGGAACTCTCTTCGGGAGGCCCGACGTGTTCCCTCAGCCCAAGAAGTACGGCCGGTACATCGCCCTCGCCGTCTTCGCCCTCTTCGCCTACAAGAACCCCGAGGCCGCCGCACACCTGGTCCAGCAGGCGGGCGCGATCTTGATGCGGATCACCGACCAGCTCGGGAAGTTCGCCGCCGCCTTCCAGTCCTAGGCCCAGCGGTCCCGGCCACAGCCACCAAGCACGGACCGGGACGGCGCCCCTACCGATCACGACGGATGCAGAGGAATGTCATGACCGTTCACCCGTCCAAGCTCTCGTTCACGTCCCGCGAGACTCTCGGCTTCACGGAGGCGCCGTGCCTCTATGACCCGGAGTTGCACACCGGTCCGGCAGACTCCGGCGAGTCCCCGGAGGAGAAGGACGCTCGGCTCCTGGTCGCCGCAGAAGTCTGCCTCTCTTGCCCTCTGCTCGGCCGCTGTCTGGACCGGGCCGTTGCGGGCACGCCGGACCCTGGCGTCTGGGCAACCTTCGACGCCGAGACGCTCAAAACGCTGTTCACCGAACGCGACACGACCACCGCCCCGCAGGCGGAGGCTGCGTGATGAACAGCGATCTCCAAACGCTCTCGCCGCCGCCCTCGTTCGGAGGGCCCGAGGCCGCCGCTTCCCGCTCGCGAATGCTTTCCAGCAACGAGTTCGCCGCAGTCGCCGTCGTCGCGGCCCTGGTCGGCGTCCTCGGCCTGCTGGGATTCGTAAACAGCTTCGCGGCGGTCGCCGAGGCCGCACGTCCCTCGTTCGGGTTCCTCGCGTGGACGGTCCCCCTGGGAGTCGATCTGGGCATCGCGATCTTCGCCGCCCTAGACATCGTCCTCGCGCGGCTCGACATGCGGATGCGCTGGCTCCGGCTCATCCCCTGGACGCTCACAGCGGCCACGGTCTACATGAACGTTGCCGGAGAGTCGTCCGCGTTCGGCAAGGTCGCACACGCCGTCGTGCCGTGCCTCTGGGTCGTCGCCGTCGAAGTCGCCGCTCACGTCGTCCGCGTAAGGGCAGGCATAGAGGCGGGAACCCGTATGGACCGGATCCGGTCCTCGCGTTGGTTCCTGTCCCCGTTCCGGACGGCTGCCCTGTGGCGCCGCATGGTGCTGTGGGAGATCCGTTCCTACTCGGACGCGCTCACCCGGGAACGCGCAAGGCTCCTGGCTCTGACCGAGCTACAGGACGCCTACGGAAGGGTTGCGTGGCGCTGGCACGCTCCGCGCAGAGTTCGCGCCCTCTACCGGCTCGGCGAACTCACGTCCGACGAGGACACCGAGGCCACGTGCGATGCGGACGACCGTCCGTCCGCCCCGCTCCCGGATGCGGAGGACCGTCCGGCGATCGAGGCGCCGTCGTCCGCGCCGTCGTCCCGGACGGATGAGCGGACGAACCGGCGGACGGCCTCCGCGAAGAAGCGCGGACGGTCCGCGCGGAGCAAGCGGGCCGTCCCGGACGTGGACGACCTCATGCCGCTCGGCTGGCGCATCGCCGCCGACCTCGAATCGCGCGGCGTAGCTCTCAGCCGAGACAACGTCGCCGCCGCCCTCCGCGAGGCCGACCAGGCCGTGAGCAACGCGCGCGCCAGCGCTCTCCTCGCTCGACTCAAGACAGAAGCCCCGACCGAACCGACCCGTCCGACCACCGATGACGCTCCGGCCGCAAACGACCCGATCGAGGGGCACCGATGAACTTCAGCAAGCCCATGGCCGAGGTACTCCGCCTTCCCGTTCCGTCCATCGACCAGCCGACCGACGCCGAGGCCGACGAGCCGCGCACGGGCCACGCCGGGAACGGTGCGGGCAACGGGGACGACGGAAGCCGTCGGGCCATCCCGCCCGCCGAGGACGGCCCCGACGACGGGAACGGTGACGTCCTAGAGGGCAAGGTCTTGGTCGACCAGGCCGCGCCCCGCCGGCAAGAGTTCCGGACGCGCCTCCTCGCAGGGCGAGGCGCGCGGCGTCGTCCGATCATCGCCCCATGGCTCCGCAACCGTGAGGAGGCGAAGACCACCGCTCGGTGGGCTGTCGACTACGGCACCCATATCGCCGGTTTCCATGCTGCTCGGATTCCGCTGTACGCCGGGACGCTCGCCGTTCGGTCGCCCCGCGGCCTCTGGCGGCTCGTCGCCGGAACGTGGCGCTGGACGTGCGACGCCGAGGCCCTGCCGCTCCGCCTGAACGCGGTCGACGGCAACGACGCCGACACATACCTTCGGTTGCTCCGCGAGCGTGACAACCGCGTCCGGTGGCGCCGTCTGCTCGCCTCCGGCGGCCTGCTCGGCGCTGGCTTCGCCGCCTCCGCCGTGGCAGCGGCCGGAGGTGTCACGCAGGCCACCGCCCTCGCCGCCCTGGTCGCCGTTCTCGGCTGGATCGGATCCCCTGCGGACAAGCCGCTCATGGGTCCGGCCGTGGTGTCGACCAGGGCGCCGAAGCTCACGAGCGAGATCATCGTCCGCGCTCTGGGAGCCCTGGGCATCGGCGAGATCAACAAGGCGCTCGGCAAGGGTGGCGCCGGAATCACGTTCCCCGCACCGATCACGCGCGACGGTCCCGGGTGGCGTGCGGACGTCGACCTCCCGTACGGGGTCACCGTCACCGACATCATGGACCGGCGCGAACGCCTCGCGTCCGGCCTGCGGCGGCCTCTCGGCTGCGTCTGGCCGGAACCTGCCCACGACCAGCACGCCGGACGGCTCGTCCTGTGGGTGGGCGACCAGGACATGAACCAGGTCAAGCCCCCGACGTGGCCACTGGCGAAGTCAGGGACGGCCGACCTGTTCAAGGCGATCCCGTTCGGCACCGACCAGCGCGGCCGGACGATCACGCTCACGCTCATGTACGCCAATGCGCTGATCGCGGCCATGCCTGGCATGGGCAAGACGTTCGCTCTACGCATCCTCGCCCTGGCGGCCGCGCTGGACTCCCTGGCCGAACTCCGCACCTTCGAACTCAAGGGCTCCGGCGACCTGTCCGCCCTAGAGAAGGTGGCTCACCACTACGGATCCGGACAGGACGACGAGACGATTGCTGCGTGCCTCGCCTCGCTCCGCGAGGTCCGTAAGGAGCTGGAGCGGCGCGCACAGACGCTCCGCAAGCTGCCCAAGGACGTGTGCCCGGAGAACAAGGTCACGCCCCAACTCGCTGCGAAGAAGTCGCTCGGCCTCCGGCCTCTGGTGTTCATCGTCGACGAGTGTCAGAACCTCTTTGCCCACCCGACCTACGGCGCTGAGGCTGCCGAACTCTGTACCGCGATCATCAAGCTCGGCCGCGCGTTCGGCGTGATCCTCCTTCTGGCCACGCAGCGCCCCGACAAGGACTCTCTACCGACCGGCGTCTCTGCCAACGTCGGGATCCGGTTCTGTCTGCGGGTCATGGGACAGGTCGAGAACGACATGGTTCTCGGCACCTCGGCATACCGCAACGGACTCCGCGCCACGACGTTCGGGCTCCGAGACAAGGGCATCGGGTACCTGGTCGGAGACGCCGACGACCCGCAGATCGGCCGCTCGTACTACATCGACAACCTGACCGCTGACCGCATCTGCGAGCGTGCCCGGGCCCAGCGGAAGGCCGCCGGCACCCTGACCGGCTACGCGGCCGGAGAGGACCCCACCACCGACGACGCCGGAATCTCGCTCGTTGACGACGTGGCCGCCGTCATCGCCTCCGGCGAGGAAAAGATCTGGTCGGAAACCGTCGTGAAGCGCCTCGCCGAGCTCCGCCCCGGTCTCTACGCCGGGTGGACGCCCGGGCAACTGGCCGACGCCCTCAAGCCCTACGGGGTCGCCACCCGGCAAGTCTGGGGGCAGGACGAGGACGGCAGGGGGGCGAACCGGCGCGGCATTGTCCGCGAGGACGTCCAGGAGGCCGCCCGGAAGGCGACCGGTACGCCCTGACCGACGCCGCAGGCGCCGCTAGGTCTAGCGCCCCCGCCCGCTAGACCTAGCGGCCCCGCTAGCGGCCAATCCGCTCTCTGACCAGCGAACAAGCGTTCTAGCGCCCTGGCTACAGCCATGCCCGAAACACCCTCAGGAGGCCCCGTGACCCCCATCATCGTCGCCGCTAGCGACAGCGGAGCGGACGCCGGATCGTTCGTCCTCCTCGCCCTCGTCGCCGTCGTCGCCTACGTCGTTCACTGCCTCGTCTGGCCGTTCCGAGCGTGCCGCAAGTGCGGGGGCGCCGGACGCTTCCGCTCGCCGTCCGGCCGCGCGTGGCGCTACTGCGACAAGTGCGGCGGACGCGCCGCTCAGGTCCGTCTCGGACGCCGCCTCTGGACGTACCTGGCGAACACCCGGAACCGCAGCAAGCACTAGCGACAGAGCGGCCCCGGCGCCACAGCCACCAAGCACGAGCACCGAGGCCGCGCCCCTACCGATCACTAACCGACGGAGGCCCTTTCATCATGACGTCACCACTTCGCCCGGTCGATAGCCAACCGGACACCCCTTCCGACCTCGCCGAGTTCATCCGGCCGCTTCCGCACAGCATCGAGGCAGAACAGCATGTTCTCGGCGCGGTCATGCTCTCCCCGCTCGTGCTCCCCGAGGTTCGCGTGCTCCTGGACGGCAGCGAGTTCTACCGCCCCGGGCACCGGATGATCTGGGACGGCGTCGTTGGCCTGGCGGACCGAGGCGCCCCCTTTGAGCCTGTCGCCGTAGCGACCGCCATCGATGCGCGGGAACTCGCCAGGATCGGGGGCGCCCCGTACCTTCACACGCTAATCAGCCAGGTACCCAGCGCTGCGAACGCCACGTACTACGCCCAGCTCGTTCGCAGCCTCGCCTACGCCCGTCGCGTCATCGAGACCGGGACGCGCCTCATGCAACTCGGCTACGGCACCAACAGCGACACCGAATCCGACTTCCGGGGCACTGTCGCCGCCGAAGTGGCCGCTCTCGCCGCGGTGGACGCGCAGGGGTGGCCGGCCCCTGCGCCTCTGTCCGCGACTCCGGAACTGCCGACGTTCCCGGTCTGGGCTTTCCCTGACTGGCTGGGCGAGTACGCCGCTCGTCTCGCCGAGGCCACCCAGACTCCGGCCGATCTCGCCGGATCCCTCGCCCTCGCCGTTCTCGGCGTGGCGGCCGGAGGCAAGGTGTGGGTCCAAGGCCCCGCCTGGACCGAACCGACGAACCTGTTCACGCTCGTCGTGTTGCCGCCCGGAAACCGCAAGTCCGAGGTCTACAAGCACATGACGGCCCCGATCCGGGCCGCTGAAACGATCCTCGTCGAGCAGGCCAAGCCCATCATTGCCGAGGCCGTCATTGCCCGACGCGTCGCCGAGGCGTACGCCGAAAAGACCGAGAAGGCCGCCGCAAGCGCCGTCGACGCCACGCAACAGGCCGCCGCCCTGGACGAGGCGACCACAGCGCGTCTTGCACTGGACGAGACGACCGTTCCGGCCGAACCGTGCCTGTTCTCCGACGACGCCACCGTTGAGCGGCTTACCTCTCACCTGTCCGAGCAAGGCGGCCGATTCGCGATCCTCTCGCCGGAGGGCGAGGTCTTCTCCATCGCCGCAGGACGTTACTCCGGCGCTCCCAACTTCGCCGTCCTCAAGTCCGGGCACGCAGGCGAGGAAATGCGCATCGATCGCATGGGACGCGCCTCCGAACGCATCCCCGCCGCGACGATCACCTTGGGAATCTGCACGCAACCCGGTGTGCTCACGCGCCTCGGCGAGACGCCCCAGTTCCTTGAACAGGGACTACTCGGCCGGCTGCTCTACTCCGTGCCCAAGTCGCTGCTCGGCTACCGCGATCCCAACCCCGCGCCCATCCCTCCGCACTTCACCGACACCTACCGCGTCAACGTCACAGCCCTAATCCTGTCCCTGCACGCCCTCTCAGAGCCTGCAACCCTGCGTTTCACCCCCGACGCCGAGGCCGCCGCACTCGCCCTCCTAACCGAGACAGAGCCACGGTTTCGCCCCGGAACCGGCGACCTGGCCCACATGACCGATTGGGGCGGCAAGTACGTCGGCGCCGTCCTGCGCATAGCGGCCCTGCTCCATCTCGCCGAACACTTCCGCGGCGGTTGGGACCGCCCGATCAGCCTCGCCACTTTCCAGAACGCCCGTCAGATCGGCGAGTACTTCACCGTCCACGCGCAAGCCGCATACGACGCCATCGGGGCGGATCCGGCCGTCGCCGATGCCCGTGCCCTCCTCGAATGGATCGAACGAACCGCAACCACACAGTTCGGCGCACGCGACGTCCTGTCCTCCCTACGCCGCTTTAAGAAGGTCGCGGACCTAGACCCGGCGCTCCGCATCCTGGAGTCTCACGGCTGGATCCGGCGTGTCCCCACGGCCCCCAAGACCGGCCGAGGCCGCAAGGCCGGACCGCTCTACGAGACGCACCCCGACGCGACATCGGGGACGCGATGACTACCGGGCACCCGCTCACAGACCGTCACGTCCCCAGGGGCTCCGCACCCGGTGTCAGCAGCGCAACACGTCAGCAGAACTCAACAGAAAAGGGGTCACGGCGAATTCTGCTCGATTCCGCTGACGTGCTTCACCGCTGTAGACCTCCGCCCGCCCTACGTGACATCACCCCCCGTGACCAGTGCGCAGCCACCAAGCACGACACCGGTCACCCACCGATCACGCTCGCCGGAGAAACCGAGGTAGCCCGTTGCCGACCAAAACGCAGCTAGACAAAAAGCTCACCGTTCCCGAGGTCTGCGCCGAACTCCAGATCTCCCGATCGACCTTCTACGACTGGCGCCAGAAGGGACGCGCGCCGATCTGCCTGGTGCTGCCGAACGGCAGCCTCCGCGTTCGCCGGCGAGACCTAGACCGCTGGCTCTCGACCTGCGAGGACGCCGCCTGATGGATGACATCACATACGACGTCCGCGTCTACAAGACCGAGGTCTACGAGGGGAAGAGGGTCACGACCTACACCGTGCGATGGAGGGTCGCACGGAAGCCCTGGAAGGAGGCGTTCCGGAACTCTGCACAAGCCGAGAGTTTCCGGTCGTCGCTCGTCACGGCTGCCCGTATGGGTGAGGCGTTCGCCGTGAAGACGGGCCGTCCGCTCTCCTGGGAGCGGGAGGAGAACACCATCAAGTGGTTCGCGTTCTCCCTCGACTACTGCGCGGCCAAGTGGCCGTACGCATCCCCCAATCATCGGCGGGGCATAGCTGAGGCGCTCACGGACGCGACAGAGGCTCTGCTGACCACGGGCAAGGGCGCTCCGGCGGGCAGCCTGCTGCGTGAGGCTCTGCGGGCCTGGGCGTACAGCGGACGCTTGCAGAACGGCGAGACCGAACCGCCGGAGCACCTGGCCTCGGCAGTCCGGTGGCTGGAACGGAACACGGTCGACATGAGCGACTTCGCGCCCGACCGGCAAGGCCCGCAACTCGCGCGGCAAGTCCTCGACCGGCTGAGCCGTCGCCAGGACGGCGCTCCGGCGGCGGGCAGTACGGCGACGCGTAAACGGGCAACGTTCAATAACGCCATGGAGTACGCCTGCGAGCGGCGCGTCCTGCCCGTCAACCCGCTGACCCTGGTGAAGTGGACTCGGCCCCGAGTGGCGCAGACGCTTGACCTTCGGGTGGTCGCCAATCCCGACCAGGCGCGGCGGCTCCTCGATGCCGTCCGGACGCAGGGCAAGCGCGGTGAGCGCATGGTCGCGTTCTTCGCCGTCATGTACTACGCCGCGCTGAGGCCAGAGGAAGCGGTGGACCTGCGCCGCGATCACCTCGTGAGCCTGCCGGATGACGGCTGGGGCGAGATGCGGCTGACGCACGCTGAACCGCGTAGCGGGTCCCGCTGGACGGACAGCGGCAAAGCGCGAGACAGGCAGCCACTCAAGCACAGGGCGCCCGGCGAGACCCGGCCCGTGCCGATCCATCCCGAGCTCGTCACGCTCCTGCGCCACCACATCAAGGAGTTCGGAATCCCGGTCGGCGGCCGGCTGTTCGTCGGGCCGCGCGGCGGGATCATGACTGACCGGACGTACCTCGGCGCCTGGCACAAGGCAAGGGCGGCGGCCCTGAGCGAGCGGGAGGCGGCCTCGCCGTTGGCCAAGACGCCATACGACCTCCGCCATGCGGCCGTGTCGACCTGGCTCGGCGCGGGCGTCCCTCCGGCTCAAGTCGCCGAGTGGGCGGGGCACAGCGTCGCTGTCCTCCTCCGCGTCTATGCCAAGTGCGTGGCCGGACAAGAGGAGGATGCCAAGCGCCGAATCAGCGAAGCGACCAGGCCGAAGACGCCTTAGAACTTCGGCACGTATTCGGCACAGCCACCCGTAGGACGCCGTTAACGATCAGAGACAGCCGGACACAACGAGAACAGCCCCTGACCGGGTTTTGCCTGGTCAGGGGCTGTTTCTGCTGGTGTGGCGGGTGCAGGGTTCGAACCTGCGTAGGCTAAGCCGACGGATTTACAGTCCGCTCCCATTGGCCACTCGGGCAACCCGCCGTGGTGTCGCTTGCGCGACGGCACTGGAAAGAATAGCGGACGGTGGGAGTGGGTGTGACATCGAGGCGGGACGTGCGGGCGTGGGCTTGATCGCGGGGAGTCGATACGCTCTCTGGGTCGCGAAGGTGCTGCTGAGGGGATGTGTGTGCGATGGCCGACAGCTCTTTTGACATCGTCAGCAAGCTCGACCGGCAGGAGGTCGACAACGCGTTGAACCAGGCCGCCAAGGAGGTGGCGAACCGGTTCGACTTCCGGAACGTGGACGCCGGGATCAAGTGGTCGGGGGAGTCGATCGAGATCCAGGCGAACACCGAGGAGCGGGCGAACGCCGTGCTGGACGTGTTGAAGGACAAGCTCGTCAAGCGGGGCATCTCGCTGAAGGCGATCGACCCGGGGGAGCCGAAGCTGTCCGGGAAGGTGCACAAGCTGGGCGTGGGCCTGAAGGAGGGCATCGCGCAGGAGGACGCGAAGAAGATCGGGAAGATCATCCGGGATGAGGGGCCGAAGGGCATCAAGGCTCAGATCCAGGGGGACGAGCTGCGGGTGAGCTCGAAGAAGAAGGACGATCTTCAGGACGTCATCGCGCTGCTGAAGGGCAAGGATCTCGATGTGGCGCTGCAGTTCGTGAACTACCGGTAGCCGCATACAGGGAGCGCGCCGGCCCCATCCCCCGCAGAAGTGGCCGGCGCGCTCTCGTGTGTTATGACGCGGCCGCGCCCTGAGTGGTTCGGTTGAATTCGTCCGGGTTCTAGCGGCGGCCGGCCATGCGTTCCAGGCGGGCGATCCGGTCGGCCGTCGGGGGGTGGGTGGAGAACAGCCTGCCGATCCCGGCGCCGGAGAACGGGTTGGCGATCATCAGGGCGCTGGTGGTGGCCAGTTCGGGGTCCTGCGGCAGCGGCATCGCGCGGGTGCCGGCGTCGATCTTCCGGAGGGCGGACGCCAGCGCGAGCGGGTCGCCGGTGAGGCGGGCGCCGGCCGCGTCGGCGGAGTACTCGCGGGTCCGGCTGATCGCCATCTGCACGACGGCGGCGGCGACCGGGCCGAGGACGAGCATCAGCAGCGCGCCGAGGACGCCGGGGCCGTCGTCGTCCTCGGACCGTCCGATCGGCAGGAAGATCGCCAGGTGCGACAGGTAGGTGATCACGGTGGCGATGGCGGCGGCGACGGACGAGATCAGGATGTCGCGGTTGTAGACGTGGGACAGCTCGTGACCGAGGACGGCGCGCAGTTCCCGCTCGTCCAGTATCTGGAGGATGCCGCGGGTGCAGCAGACGGCGGCGTTGCGCGGGTTGCGTCCGGTCGCGAAGGCGTTGGGCTGGCGGGTCTCCGAGACGTAGAGGCGCGGCATCGGCTGGTGCGCGGAGGTCGCCAGCTCCCGGACGAGCCGGTACAGCCTCGGCGCCTCGACCTCGCCGACCGGGTGGGCGCGCATGGAGCGCAGCGCGATCCGGTCGCTGAAGCAGTACGCGATGCCGTTGGTCCCCAGCGCGATGACCAGCGCGATGGTCAGCCCCATGGTGCCGCCGAACGCCCATCCGGCGACGAGCATCAAAGCCGACAGCGCGGCGATCAGTGCTGCCGTCTTGACGCCGTTGAACCGCACTTCCGCCCGCCTCCCCGTCGAATTTCCGCCATCAATATCAACGGGTTGACCTGGGTGAACGTTCCCGCCTAAGAGGCCTGTACGACCGTCTGCAGGACGATCTGGGGCGCCACCGACAGCACGATCGCGCCGGCCGCGGCCGCGGTGATCGCGGCGCGGACGCCCATGCCGGGTGCGGTCTCGTGCTCTTCGCCGGCGGTGGACGGGGTGAACAGCCGGACGGCCCACGCGAGGTAGTAGTACAGCCCGATCACCGTGTTGACCGCCATCACGACGGCCAGCCACGTGACGCCGCCGGCGACGGTGGCGCGGAACACCACGACTTTGGCGAACAGCCCCATGACGCCCGGCGGCAGCCCGGCGAGGCAGATCAGGAAGAAGGCGAGGGCGGCGGCGACGGCGGGGCTGCGGCGGGCGAGGCCGCGGTAGTCGTCCAGATCGCGGCGGCGGAAGCCGATCACGACGGCGAACGCGCCGATGTTCATGACGGCGTAGAACGCGACGTAGGCGGTGGTGGCGGCGACGGCCTCGGGGAGCCGGTGCGAGCCGACCGCGAGCGGCGCGAGCATGTAGCCGGACTGGGCGACCGACGACCAGGCCAGCAGCCGGATCGCGGTCCGCTGCCGGAGCGCGGCGAGGTTCCCGAGCGTCATGGTGAGCGCGGCGAGCACCGCGATGACCGGCCCCCACACGTGCCCGTACGCGGGCAGGCCGAGCGCGAGGACGATCGCGAGCCCGGCGAACCCGGCGGCCTTCGACACGACGGAGAGGAACGCGGCGACGGGCAGCGGGGAGCCCTGGTAGACGTCCGGCGCCCAGAAGTGGAACGGGACGGCGGCGACCTTGAACGCGAACCCGGCGAGGACGAGCACCGACCCGACCGCCGCGATCGGGTCCAGTTCGGACGGCAGCCGGGAGAGGGCGGGCGCGATCCGGTCCAGGTGCATGGCGCCGGTGGCGCCGTACACGAGGCTGATCCCGAACAGCATGATCGCGGTGGAGATCACCGAGACGAGGAACAGTTTCAGGGCGGCCTCGGACGCCGTGCCGTCGTAGCGGCGGAGCGCGGCCAGCGCGAACACCGGCAGCGACAGCGTCTCCAACGCGACGACGAGCAGAACGAGGTCGCGGGCGGCGACCAGCGCCAGCGCGCCGATGACGGCGGCGAGCAGCAGGAAGTGGTACTCCCCCGCCGGCATCCTGGAATCGGTGATCTCCCGGAGGGACAACAGGACGACGATCACGGCGGCGCCGAGGACGATCCCCTGGAACAGCAGCGTGAAGTCGTCCGCGACGTAGGAACAGGAGCGGGGGCCGCCGTGCCGCAGGCCGTCCGGCAGGCAGAACGTGGCGCGGCGGTCGCCGGCGGCCAGCGCGATCACGGCGATCAGCGCGGCGGCGAGGGACCCGCCGGACAGCAGGGACAGGACGCGGCGGGGCACGTCGAAGGCGTCCGCGAGCAGCAGCCCGATCGCGGCGACGGCGAGGATCAGCGGCGGCGCGATCGCCGCGTAGTCGACGTCCTGGATCATCAGCCGCCTCCGAACAGGGCGCGGACCGGGCCCGTGGTCACGTCCAGCAGGGTCTTCGGCCAGAGACCGACCAGCAGCGTCAGCGCGATCAGCGGCGTCCAGGCGGCGTACTCCTGCAGGGAGACGGCCGCGACCGGGCCGCGCGGGACGGCGGCGCCGTCGGACGGCCCGTGGGTGAGCTTGGCGAGCATCCGCAGGAAGTAGGCGGCGGTCAGCACCGTGCCGAGTGCGGCGACGGCCATGAACGTGACGAACGTCTCGCGCGGCAGGTCGGCGTGCGGGCGGTAGGCGCCGACGAGGGCCAGCACCTCGCCCCAGAATCCGGCGAGGCCCGGCAGTCCGAGCGAGGCGACGGACGCGAACGTCAGGATCGCGGCCAGCCGCGGGGACGTGCCGAGCATGCCGCCGCCGATCGCGTTCATGTCGCCGGTGCCCCAGCGTTCCTTGACCGATCCGGCGAGGAAGAACAGCAGGCTGGTGATGAGGCCGTGCGCGATGTTGCCGAACAGCGCCGCGTTGATGCCGACCGGGGTGAGAGTAGCGATGCCGAGCAGGACGAACCCCATGTGCCCGACGGACGAGTAGGCGATCATCCGTTTCAGGTCGCTTTGGGCGAGGCAGGCGAGCGCGCCGTAGACGATCCCGATGACGGCGAGCAGCCCGAGCCAGGGCGCCCAGAACCGTGCTCCGTCGGGTGCCAGCGGCGGGGCGACGCGGACCAGCCCGTACGTGCCCATCTTCAGCAGGACCCCGGCCAGCAGGACGGATCCGACCGTCGGCGCCTCCGTGTGCGCGTCGGGCAGCCACGTGTGGAGCGGCCACATCGGCGCCTTGACCGCGAACCCGATCCCCATCAGGGCGAACGCCGTGATCTGGATGCCGTGCGACAGACCGGACCCGTGCCGGGCGGCCAGGTCGGTCATGTCGAGCGTGCCCGCCTTGGCGCCGACGAGCAGCATCCCGGCCAGCAGGAGCCCCGACCCGAGGAGGGTGTAGAGGATGAACTTGTAGGCGGCGGCGCGGCGGCCCGCCCCGCCCCACAGCATGATCACCACGTACATGGGGACCAGGACGGTCTCGAAGAACACGAAGAACAGCACGAGGTCGAGCGCGGCGAACGTGCCGATCATCCCGATCTCCAGGACGAACAGGAGCGCGGTGAGCAGCCGGATCCTGCCGCCTTCCGGCGGGTGCCTCAGCGTGTAGAGGAAGCACAGGAACGTCAGCAGGGCGGTCAGCACGACCAGCGGCAGCGAGATCCCGTCCACGCCGAGGTGGAAGCGCAGGCCGATCGCGGGCGCCCACGCCCGGTCGACCTCCAGCTGCATGCGGGACGTCTCGTCGAAGTCGAACGCCGTCATCGCCGAGATCGCGACCAAGAGGGTCGCGGCGGACACGGCCGTCCCGAAGGCGCGGACGGCGAAACCGGTGCGCAGGAACCGGTTCGCCGGGACGAGCATCGCCAGCGCCCCGGCCAGCGGGATCGCCATCATCAGCACGAAGATCACTGGAAGATCACCACCGCGGCCACGATGACGACGACACCGGCGAGCAGGCCGGTGAGATACGTCTGCGGATTACCGTTCTGGACGATTCTGACCAGGCCGGCGAGCCGCCGCGCGCCCCGTCCGGTCCCGACGACGGCGGCGTCCACCCGTCCCCGGTCGAAGAGGACGACGTGGCGTGCCAGAGCCTGGACGGGCCGGACGATCGCCGCCGCATACAGTTCGTCCACGAAGAAGGCCCTCGCAAAAGCAGGACGGACCGGCCCAAGGGCGCGCGCAGGATCCAGCGCCGGGTCGCGGTTCCAGACGAGAAACGCCCCGCCCGCCCCTAGAGCGAGCAGCACCACGCTCAGCACGGAAGCTCCCAGCTGCGGGCGTAGTTCGGGAGCGCCGAGCCCGAAGAAGCCGAGGATCGCGGCGGGGACGGCCAGCGCCGCGACCGTCCACGACATGATTCTCGACGGATCGCGCACTTCGTACGTCCCGCGCCTCTCGCCGAAGAACGTCATCAGCCAGGCCCGCATGGCGTAGGCCGCCGTCAGGACGACCGTGAGCAGCAACCCGAGATAGACCAGCCACGCGACGCCACCCGGCAGGTCCGCCTGGACGACGTCCCCCCCGGACGTGACCTTCACGAGCCCCCGCGAGGTCTCGCTGAGGGGCGCGTAGGCGAACCAGCCGCCCGCTTCGACCTCACCGCCGTGCGTGGCCGCGTGCTGGGCGGCTTCGATGACGGCGTCCTTGCTGAACCATCCGCTGAACGGCGGGACGCCCGCGAGGGCGGCGAAGCCGACCGTCATCGACCAGAACGTGACGGGCATCCCGCGCCGCAGTCCGCCGTAGCGGGCGAGCATGTTCGACCCGGCCGTCACGATCACGCAGCCGGCCGCGAGGAACAGCAGCGCCTTGAACGCGGCGTGCGTCAGCAGGTGGAAGATCGCCGCCGACTTCGCGCCGACCGCCAGGCCCGCGGCCATCACGGCGAGCTGGCTGATCGTCGAGTACGCCAGGACGCGTTTCAGGTCGTCCTGCGCGAGGGCCGCGCACGCCGAACCGACCATGGAGAGCACGGCGACGATGCCCAGCACGGCGAGCGCGGACGGGGCCGCGAGGAACACCCCGTACAGCCGCGCGACGACGTAGACACCCGCCGCGACCATCGTCGCCGCGTGGATGAGGGCGCTGATCGGGGTGGGGCCCGCCATCGCGTCCGGCAGCCAGGTGTGCAGCGGGAACTGCGCGCTCTTGCCCGCGACCCCGGCGAGCAGCAGCAGCGCGGCCGCCGTCACCGTCGAGTGCGGGAGGGCGCCGGCCGCCCGGATCACCCGGTCGATCTGGAACGTCCCGGCGCCCACGCTGAGGACGATCAAGCCGATCAGGAAGCCGACGTCGCCGAGCCGCGTGACGAGGAACGCCTTGACCGCCGCCCGCGAGTTGGCCCGGTCCTCCCAGTGGTGGCCGATCAGGAAGTACGAGCAGATGCCCATGACCTCCCAGCCCGCGTACAGGACGAGGAGGTCGCCGGCGTAGACGACGAGCAGCATCGCGGACGTGAAGAGCGAGATGAACGCGGCGTAGGACGAGTACCGCCGGTCGTCCTTCATGTACGCGACCGAGTACACCTGGACGGCCAGCGCCACGCAGCAGACCATGAGCCCGACGACCGCGGCCAGCCCGTCCACCTGCAGCCCGATCCGGATCGGCACCGACCCGGTGTCGACCAGCGTCAGGGTGCCCGTGCGTTCGCCGGGGTCGCGCCACACGGCGAACGCGACGACCGCCGAAAGGACGAGCGACACCGCGACCGGCGCGCAGGCGGTCAGTGCCGGCCCGTTCCGCAGCGGCGAGCCCCCGGAGCCGCCGAGGGCCCGCGTGAGGGACGGGCCGAACAGCATCCCGGCGAATGCGGCGAGGAACGGCAGGAGGGCGACCAGTGACGAGAGCCAGATCACGGCGCGGCCTCCTCGACCGGCTCCGGCCGGTTTCCGGCCTCCGCCTCAGACTCCTCGGACTCTGCGGAGGAGTCGGAGTCCTCGGAGAGGGCGCGCAGCCGGTCCACTTCGATCATCTGCCGGTTGCGGAACACGAGCAGGACGATCGCCAGCCCGAGCCCGACCTCCGCCGCCGCGATCACGATGGTGAAGAGTGTGAGGACCTGTCCGCCGTGCAGGCGGTCCCGGTACCAGACGTCGAACGTGACGAGGTTGAGGTTCACCGCGTTCAGCATCAGCTCGACCGACATCAGCACGAGGATGGCGTTGCGCCGTGCCAGCACCCCGTACACGCCGACGGAGAACAGCAGCGCGGCGACGACCGTGGGGTAGGCGAGATGCATCAGACGTCGCCCTCCTCGTCCGCCCGCGCCCCGGTCTCCGGACGCGCCCGGATGTCCGACCGGGACAGGACGATCGCGCCGACCAGCGAGGCCAGCAGCAGCACCGACAGGACCTCGAACGGCAGCACCCATGTCCGGAACACGCTCGCGCCCAGTTCGTCCGCCGACCCGCCGCCCGCGTGCAGCGGCATCCGCTCGTCGCGGAACCCGATGACCATCAGCGTGACCAGGACGGCGGCGGTGGCGACCGCGACGGCCAGTGCGACCCACCGGTTCCCGGAGTCCAGGTCGGCGGACTCCCCGATCGGCGCCCGCGTCAGCATGATCCCGAAAAGCAGCAGCACGACGATGGCGCCGACATAGATGAGGACCTGCACCCAGGCGACGAACTCCGCCGTCAGGACGAGGTAGCCGCCCGCGAGCGCGCCGAACGACACCACCAGCCACAGCGCCGCGTGGACGAGCTGCCGCGTCGTCACCACCAGGATCGCGGACCCGACCGCGACCACGCCGAGCAGCGCGAACACGATCTCCTGGCCGCTCATGGGCGCTCCCCGCGACGCTTCGTCCGGTTCGCCCCGCTCATGCTCCCGCCCCAGGGGGCCGGCGGGTGGCCCGCGCCGCGGCCTTCTCCGCCGCGCCCACTTCCTTCGGCGGCTCGGCGGACGGGTCGTGGGCCTGCGGCGGCGGGACGGTCCACATCCACTCCCGCAGCCGATCCTTCTCGTGCGTCAGCTCCGCGATGTCGTACTCGGCGTACTCGAACTCGGGCGACCAGAACAGCGCGTCGAACGGGCACACCTCGATGCAGATCCCGCAGTACATGCACAGCGCGAAGTCGATCGCGAACCGGTCGAGGACGTTGCGGGTCCGGGCACGTCCGCCGCCCTCGGCCGGGAGGGTCTCCTTGTGCGAGTCGATGTAGATGCACCAGTCGGGGCACTCGCGCGCACACAGCATGCACACCGTGCAGTTCTCCTCGAAAAGCGCGATGACGCCCCGGCTGCGCGGCGGCAGATCGGGTTGCACTTCCGGATACTGACGTGTTATTGAGCGCCGCGTCATCGTCCGCAACGTGACCGCCAGCCCCTTGGCCAGCCCGCCTCCTGGTAGCCGTCCCACGCGCCCCATGATTGCGCACGTTGAGCCTGGGGGGAACGCGGTGGGTTCCACGTTCGTCCAACCGGGTGTAGGCCATGAGCTAAAAGGCCGGTTTGCGGGCAAGGAGGGCAAGTGGGTCATCACGCGGACCGCCCTTATGAGCCGGGGCCCGGTCACCGCTCTCGCCCGGCGTCCGACCGCAGGCGGCCCGCACGGCGCCCGCCCGCGCCGCCCGGCTGGCGGTCCCCGTATCCGAGCCCGCCGGCACCGCCGCAGCCTCCCGCCCCGCCGCCCGTCCCCGGGCCGGCCCCGGAGGTGGCCCGGGGCATCCTGTGGGCTTTCGTGCCGTTCATCACCCTCGGCTACGGAACGCCGTTCTCGTTCCTCTACGCCGCCGTCCGGCGCGGGTCGTTGGGGCTCGGGGTCACCGCCGCCGGCTACGGCGCCGGCACGGCCGCCGTCGTGACCATGATGCAGTCGGGCGATCCGGTCTTCGCGGTCCTCGGCACGTTCGTGGCGATCCTGCTGTGGATCGCGGGCACGGGGCACGCGTTCGCCGTCCGGTCGTCGGTCTTCCCCCGCGGGATCCCGCGCAACCGGGCCAACGAGCACGCCATCGAGGTCGCCAAGTACCGCCGGACGCTGCGGGACGAGGCGCGCGCGCTCGCCGCCGAGGACCCGGCGCTCGCCCGCGAGCTGCGGATCGGCCGCCCCGACGTGCCGCGCACCTACGACGACGGCGGGCTCGTGGACGTGAACCACGCCCCGCGGGAGATCCTCGAAGCGCTGCCCGGCATGACGCCGGAGTTCGCCGACCGGATCGTCCGCCGCCGCGAGCAGACCGGCGGGTTCCTGTCCGCCGAGGAGATGGCGGTGGACGCCGACATCCCGCCGGACGTCCTCCCGCAGCTGGCCGAGTACACGATCTTCCTCAGGTGAGGATCAGGCGGCGACCTTGAGGACGCCCGTCAGCGCCAGCTGGGCGAGCGACAGCGGGACGAGCCACGCCCAGGCGAGCTTCTGCAGCTGGTCTTCGCGCATCCGCGGGTAGCTGACCCGCAGCCAGATCACACAGAACGCCAGCACGCCGCCCTTGAGCAGCGTCCAGAGCCAGCCCAGCTCCGTGTTCAGGAACGGGCCCTTCCAGCCGCCCAGGAACAGGACGGTCGTCAGCCCGCACAGCACCACGATCCCGGCGTACTCGGCCAGGATGAACAGCGCGAACCGCAGCCCGCCGTACTCGGTGTACGGGCCGAAGATGATCTCCGAGTCGGCGACCGGCATGTCGAACGGCGGGCGGCGCAGCTCCGCCAGCCCCGCGACGAAGAACACCACGCCGCCGACCGCCTGCCACGGCAGCCACCACCAGCGCCACTCCTCGACGACGCCCTGCAGCGACAGCGTCCCCGCCGCCATCGCCACCGACGACGCCGCGAACACCATCGGCAGCTCGTACGACATCAGCTGCGCCGCGACCCGCATCCCGCCGAGCAGCGAGTACTTGTTCGCGCTCGCCCAGCCCGCCATGATCGCGCCGATCACGCCGACGCCCATCACGGCGAGCGCGAAGAAGACCCCGGGACCGAGGTCGAGCGCGACCTGCCCGCCCGGCCCGACCGGGATCACGAGCAGGACCAGCAGATACGGGACGATCGCCACGCCGGGCGCCAGCTTGAACACCCACCGGTCGGCGTCGCGCGGGACCACGTCCTCCTTCTGCGCGAACTTGACCCCGTCGGCGACGAGCTGCGCCCAGCCGTGGAAGCCGCCCGCGTACATCGGGCCGAGCCGGCCCTGCATGTGCGCCATCACCTTGTGCTCGGCCTGCCCCACCAGCAGCGGCAGCAGCGCGAACGCGGCGGCGACCAGGACCAGCTTGCCGACGACCTCAAGCATCGCGGCCCTGCCCTTCCAGCGGCCGCCGCTCCGCCGCGGCCGCCCACGCGCCTTCGTCGGGCACACCCGGTGGGCGGACGCGGCGGCGGCTCGGGGCGCCGTGCCCCGATTCGCCCGGTTCCTTGGCGCCCGGCCACGGCTTGGCGACGCGGGCGGCGAGCACGAAGTCCTTGCGCAGCGGATGGCCCTCGAAGCCGTCCGGCAGCAGCAGCGGGACGAGGTTCGGATGGCCCTCGAACAGGATCCCGAACATCTCCGCCGTCTCCCGCTCGTGCCACGCGGCGCCCCGGTACACGCCCGTCGCCGTCGGCAGGACGGGCGTCCGCTTCGGGACGCGGGTGCGGATCAGCAGATGGTGGCGGCGCTCCAGCGAGTACACGTGGACGACGACCGCGAAGCCCTCCGCCGCCTCGTCCACGCCGGTCAGCCAGTCGAAGAATCCGCAGGACAGGTCGTCGCGGGCGAAGGTCAGCGCGTCGATCCAGTGCTCCGGGGGCACCCCGACGGCCAGGCCGCCGAAGGTCTCCTCGGTCGAGATCTCGTCGCCGAACCGCCCCGCCCAGGCTTCCGCGAGCCCGGCGCTCACCGGTCCCGTCCGATCTGGTCGTCGTGCTCGTCGTCGGCCAGACCGGGGATGATCGACGGGTCGTGCGACGAAGCCTCGTCCTCCACAGGCGGCACGGGCAACGTCTTGTCATCCGGCCGAACCGGCGGCGCGGCCTCTCCCCCCTCCACGGGCGGCGTCTTGTCGTCCGGCCGGACGGGGGGTGTGGCCTGGTCGTCCGGGACCATGTGGACGGGTTGCGTCGTGTCGCCCGGCCGGGCGGGCGGCGCGGCGCGTTCCGCCTCTGGTGCGGGCTCGGCGGGCGGCGCCTCGGCCTGGACTTCGGCGTCCCCGAGGTGCCGGACCGGCATGGTCTCGTCGGCGGCGCCCTCGCCCGCGGCGCCCCCGCCCGGGGCGGCCTCCTCGGCCCGGGTGCTCCAGTGCTCGAAGGTGTCGTGCAGGTCCGGCGGGGGCGGCGGCTTCAGCGGGCGGCGCAGCACCGTGGCCGGCAGCGGACGCGGCGGGGGCGGCGGGCTGAGCGGCTCGCCGCCGTCGTACCGGTCGCCGAGCGACTCGACCGCGATCTTCTCCTGCAGGTGGACGATCCCGTGCAGCAGCGCCTCCGGACGGGGCGGGCAGCCGGGCACGTAGACGTCCACCGGGATGATCTGGTCGACGCCCTTGGTCACGCAGTAGGAGTCCCAGTACGGGCCGCCGCAGTTGGAGCAGGCGCCGAAGGAGATCACGTACTTCGGCTCGGGCATCTGCTCGTACAGCCGCCGCACCGCGGGCGCCATCTTGTCGCTGACGGTGCCGGAGACGACCATCAGGTCGGCCTGCCGCGGGCCGGGCGCGAAGGGGATGACGCCGAGCCGGATGAAGTCGTGCCTGCTCATCGACGTCGCGATGAACTCGATGGCGCAGCAGGCCAGGCCGAAGTTGAAGACCCACAGCGAATAGCGGCGGCCCCAGTTGAGCACGAACTTGATCGGCTTGGGCGCCAGCCGCGACAGCGGCCCCACGCTCGGCGGCGGTAGATCGATAGTGCCCACAACGCCATTGTTACAGCGCCCGGAGGGTTCAGACCCAGGACAGGACGCCCTTCTTGCCCGCGTATGCGAGTCCGGCGGCCAGGAACGCGAGGAAGACGAACATCTCGCCGAGCGTCGTCGCCCCGTACCCGGGCGCGGAGAAGACCGTCGCCCAGGGGAAGAGGAACACCGCGTCCACCGCGAAGACCACGTACAGGTAGGCGAAGACGTAGTACCGGACGTACGAGTGGGCCCAGCCCTCGCCGACGGGGTCGACGCCGCACTCGTACGTCGTGAGTTTCTCGGCGGTCGGCCGGTGCGGACGCAGCAGCCGGTTCGCGGCGAGCGCGCCGGCGACGACCCCCGCACCGGCGAGGAGCAGCACGACCACGACGACATATGTGTCGAAATAGTTATGCACCAGATCCTCCTCGCGTGCGTCTCATCCAGTACCTCCCGACCAGCATCGAGGAGTGTGGCGTCGTACCTCCACCCCGGAGGATCACAATGTCATGCTTTTGCTGCACACTAGGTTTTCATGGGGTCACTTTGACCTGGAAGGACGTGACCGGATGAGCAACCCTCCGCCTCCCCCGGGCTGGGAATCCCCGGGCGGTGCCTCCTGGCCGCCTCCGCCGCCGCCAGCGGGCCCGGGCGGGCCCGGTCCCGGCGGCCCGGTTGGTCCGGGTGGTCCGGGCGGGCCTCCCCCGCCCGGCGGCTTCGGCGGCCCTGGAACGCCGCCTCCCTTCTTCCCCCCGCCCCCCGGCTCCCCGATGGGTCCCGCGATGCCGCCGCCGCCGAAGCGCGGCGGCGGCGCCGGCCTGGTGATCGGCCTGGTCGGCGGCGGTGTCGCCGTGCTGGTGATCATCGCCGTGGTGGTGCTGATCGTGGCCAGCGGCGGTGGCAAGTCCCCCGAGGAGAAGCTGACCGCCGCGGCGGCCGACATGGACACCGCCGACGTCGTCCAGCTGAAGGGCACGTTCGGCGGCAGCGACACGCTCCGCGGTGAGCTGAACGTCACCAAGGGCGGCCGCGCGATGGGGCCGGTCTCCTGGAACGGCGACCAGGTCACCGTGCTGTCGGCCGACGGCAAGCTGTTCGTGAAGGCCGACAAGTCCTACTGGACGCGGCAGATCTCCGCCACCGACGACCCGTTCTTCCTCACCACGGGTGAGCAGTGGGGCCGGCTGGGCGACGACGAGCTCGACCTCGACTTCAAGACGCAGCTGTCGCCGTCCGCGCTGGCGAGCAAGATCCGCTCGGCCCGGACGTCGAGCGTGAAGCCGATCGAGACGACCTGGCAGGGGCAGAAGGCCCTGAAGTTCAGCACTTTCTCCTCCACCCTCTACATCACCGACGACGACGACTCCAAGCTGCTGCGGTACGAGGCGACCACGCCGCGCGTCGCGGTGGACGTCACCCCGAAGGACTCCGGCGACGCCTCGACCGTCATCTCGAACATGCGCACCAACATGGGCGAGCTGAAGGACTCGTTCAACGGCGAGGCGCGGCCGACGGTCGACGAGTGGAAGCGGGGCGGCTGCAACGGCAACTCCGGCTGCACGGTCGAGGCCAAGATCCGTCCGCCGTACGACGTGGAGAAGCCCGTCACGATCGACGTCCGGTTCCGGATCACCGCCAGCACGCTGACCGGCCGCGACCTCGGCAACTGCACCACCCGCATCACGATCACCGGCACCGACTCGCAGTGGGCGAGCTGCCGGGTCACGAGCGCCGCGTGGACCAGCTGGGCCAAGGCCACCGGCGGCACCTTCTACAAGCACGCCCAGTACAAGGTGATCGGCGCCACGTCCTCCGAAGTTCAGGCACTGCAGAACGGGCTCGACAGCGAATGAGGCCGCAGGTGAGGCGCCCCGCGCGCTGACCCTCCGCCGCCAGGGTGCCCGGCCGCGCTCCTCCCCGCCCGGGGGAAAGCGCCGCCGGGCACCCTTATGCTCTTTGAGGACGCCCCTCCAGGGCCCCGGTGGCCGGACCCAACCCCTCGAACGGTCCAGAGCCCCGGCCGGCCTCCCCCTGGGGACGTCTCCACCCCCTTGCTTTGTGCCTGACGGACGGGCCGAAACCTGGCCCCGGAAGTGAGCAGAGTGAGCCCCGAGTGAGCGCTGAACAGGACGAGCCGTCACCGACGGCCTCTTCCCGACCCCCGTCCCCGGACGACGCCGGGACGGCCGCCCCCCAGCCGGACCGCCAGGCCCCACCCGGCCCCCACCCCGGAGACGTCCACGTGGCGGGCCCCCAGCCCGCCACGCCTCCGAGCCCCGCCGCGTCCCACGCGGCTCCCGCCGCGGCGAGCCCGGCGGACGCTCCCCCGCCTCCGGACGCCCCCATGGATGTGGACGGGGCGATGCCCGCGGACTCGTCCGGGCATGATGTTCCACCGCCCGGGTTCGCGGCTCCGCCCGGCGGTCCGATGCCGGTGGACGCCTTCCAGCATGGTGCTCCCGTTCCCCCGGGCGGCCCGGTGCCTCCGGGGATGGCAGGGCGGAAGGCTCGGGGTCGGCGGGTTCTCGTCGTCGCCGGGGCGGCGGCCGTCGTCATCGCGATGGGCGCCGTCGCCGCGGCGGTGGTCGCCGGGGGCGACGAGCCGGCGAAGAAGAAGCCCAAGGCGACCACGGCGGCCGCGCCGCCCGCGTGGACGGTCGAGGCCGGGAAGGCGCTCACGACCGGGACGGGTCTGCGCTACGACGGCACCCTGACGATCGGCGGGCGGCCCGTCCAGGCGCAACTGCGGGTGACGCCGGCGGGTTCGGCGTCCGGGACGCTCACCGCGGGCGTGCTGACGGCGGAGGTCGTAGCGATCGACGGCGTCACCTACATCAGGGCCGGGACGACGTTCTGGCAGACCTACGTGAGCGGCGTCGCGCATCCGGAGTACTACGCGGGGCGCTGGACGAAGGCGCCCGCGTCGATGCCCGGCTTCGACCTGCCGGACGTCCTCGGCCCCAAGTCGATCGCCACGATGCTGGCCAAGGCGCCGGCGAAGCCTCCCACGGAGAACGTGAACGGCGTCCCGGCCTACCGGGTAAAGACGCCGGGCGCGGAGTACCTGCTCACGGCGGCGGCGCCGCACGGGCTGCTGGCGGTACGGCCGGCCGGGCAGGCGGCGCCGCGGTTCACCGTCGCGCCCGTGGCCGCCCCGGCGACGCTGTTCGCCGAGCTGCGCACGCGGGTGGCGAGGCTGGGCGGGGCGGCCGACCCGGGCCTGCGCTTCACGCCCGGGACGCTGGCGTTCAGCAACTGCGACCAGAACACCACCGGCTGCACGGTGAGCGTGCCGGCCACGCTCACCCAGCCGGCGGGGTCGGTGCCGGAGGGCGCGCGGGCGGCGCTGCGGGCGTCGATCACGTCCAGGGGCGAGCCGCTCGGGTCGTGCACCGGGTCGGGGCCGGTCCCGGCCAACCGGGCGCTGACGCTGCGCTGCACCGTCACGAGCGGCCTGTGGCGGCGCTGGATGCGCGCGGCACTCGACAACCCCGGCTCCTACCCGTACGCGGCGACGGCCCGCGTCGTCGGCGAGGCGGTGGACGCGGCCGACGTGCCCGCACTGCTCGCCCGCGTCGACAGGGAACGCAAGGCGGTCATGAAGCCGAAAACGCCCACGTCGACGCCGACCGTATCGGGAGAACCCTCAGTCAAGCGGTCGGAGCGGCCGGAAGTCGCCACATCAAAGACACCAGGGACACCCTGAGCCCCACGCCGGGGGCGGTGCCCTGGAACGATGTTCATGCTGTCTACACTTCGGGACGTGAACCTCACGCCCCAGGGGAGCCACGGCTCCTCGACGAGTCCCGCGCGGCTCCTGGTCCGACGGCTGCACGTCGACCTGTGCCGGCAGCGCAGCTGCCTGTGTTCGGGATGAACTCGGGGACCGGTACAGGTCGTATCACCTGATAGGACCTGCGGAGCGGTCGCCGCCCGTCAGTGCCTTCCCGGCACAGCCTTCATGACCCGCGGCCACCGGCACCCGGACGAAGCGCGCCCTCGTCCCAGTGAGCGGCCCGTCCCCGATAACACCATCCGATCCCGGACATACCATGAAGGTAAGCCTTAGTAGCATCACGATCCTGGACGCCTCCTCCAGGACGGATGCTGCGCGTCGAGGAGGTCTTCCTCTGTGACCAAACAGGTCCAGCAGCTCGACCGTGTCATCATCCGATTCGCCGGCGATTCCGGCGATGGTATGCAGCTGACCGGCGACCGCTTCACCCAGGAGACCGCGGCGTTCGGCAACGACTTGTCGACGTTGCCGAACTTCCCGGCCGAGATCCGCGCCCCCGCCGGGACGCTGCCCGGCGTGTCCAGCTTCCAGCTGCACTTCGCCGACCATGACATCCTGACTCCGGGCGACGCCCCGAACGTGCTGGTGGCGATGAACCCCGCCGCGCTGAAGGCCAACCTGGCCGATCTGCCGCGCGGCGCGAACCTGATCGTCAACACCGACGAGTTCACCAAGCGCAACCTGTCCAAGGTGGGGTACGAGACGAGCCCGGTCGAGGACGACTCGCTGGCCGAGTACCGGGTGCACGCCCTGCCGCTGACGTCGATGACGGTGACGGCGCTCGCGGACTTCGACATCTCCAAGAAGGACGCCGAGCGCGCGAAGAACATGTTCGCGCTCGGGCTGCTGTCGTGGCTGTACCACCGTCCCACCGAGGGGACGCTGGCGTTCCTGGAGCGCAAGTTCGCCAGCAAGCCCGAGATCATGAAGGCCAACATCGCGGCCTTCCAGGCGGGCTGGTCCTACGGGGAGACCACCGAGGCGTTCTCGGTGCAGTACGAGATCAAGCCGGCCGAGCACGAGCCGGGCCTGTACCGCAACATCACCGGCAACCTCGCGCTGGCCTACGGGCTGGTCGCGGCCGGGGTGCAGAGCGGGCTGCCGATCTTCCTGGGCTCCTACCCGATCACTCCGGCCTCGGACATCCTGCACGAGATCTCCAAGCACAAGCGGTTCGGGGTGCGGACCTTCCAGGCCGAGGACGAGATCGCCGCGGTGGGTGCGGCCCTGGGCGCCTCGTTCGGCGGTTCGCTGGGGGTGACCACCACCTCCGGGCCCGGCCTCGCGCTGAAGAGCGAGACGATCGGCCTGGGAGTGGCGACGGAACTGCCGCTGCTGGTCATCGACGTGCAGCGGGCCGGTCCGTCGACCGGGTTGCCGACCAAGACCGAGCAGGCAGACCTGCTGCAGGCGATGCACGGCCGCAACGGTGAGGCGCCGGTCCCGGTGGTCGCGCCGCAGTCCCCGTCGGACTGCTTCGGCGCCGCGCTGGAGGCGGCCCGGATCGCGGTGAAGTACCGCACCCCGGTGATCCTGCTGTCGGACGGCTACCTGGCCAACGGGTCCGAACCCTGGAAGCTCCCGGACGTGGAGTCGCTGCCGACGATCGAACCGGACTTCGCCGGCCCGGAGGCGGGCTCCTCGGAGGAGGGGTTCCGGCCGTTCGAGCGTGACCCGGCCACCCTGGCCCGCCCGTGGGCGATCCCGGGCACCGCCGGGCTGGAGCACCGGATCGGCGGCCTGGAGAAGGCCGACGGCACCGGCAACATCTCCTACGACCCCGCCAACCACGACCGGATGGTCCGGCTCCGCCAGGCGAAGGTGGACGGGATCGCAGGCGACATCGAGCCGCTCGCCGTGGACGACCCGTCCGGTAAGGCACGCGTGCTGGTTTTGGGCTGGGGCGGGACGTACGGGGCGATCTCCGCGGCCGTGCGGCGGGTCAGGAGGTCCGGGCGCACCATCGCCCAGGCCCACCTGCGCCACCTCAACCCGTTCCCCGCCAACCTGCCCGAGGTGCTGCGCTCCTACGACAAGGTCATCGTCCCGGAGATCAACCTCGGCCAGCTCGCCCTGCTGCTGCGTGGCCGGCTGCTCATCGACGTGATCGGCTACAACCAGGTCCGCGGCCTGCCCTTCAAGGCCGAAGAGCTGCAGGGCGTCATCCAGGATGTGATCGACAGTGAGTGAGAACGGAGCGAACGGCGCCGTGAACGGCAACGGCACCGCCAACGGGAACGGGAACGGCAGGTCGCTGCTCTCGCTGGTCCCCAAGGCGGACGGCAAGCAGTCGATGAAGGACTTCAAGACCGACCAGGAGGTGCGCTGGTGCCCCGGGTGCGGTGACTACGCGATCCTCGCGGCCGTGCAGTCCTTCCTGCCCGAGCTGGGGCTGCGCCGCGAGAACATCACCTTCGTCTCCGGCATCGGCTGCTCGTCCCGGTTCCCGTACTACATGAACACCTACGGGTTCCACTCCATCCACGGCCGCGCGCCCGCGATCGCGACCGGGCTGGCGACGTCCCGTCCCGACCTGTCGGTGTGGGTGGTCACCGGGGACGGCGACGCGCTGTCCATCGGCGGCAACCACCTCATCCACGCGCTGCGCCGCAACGTCAACCTGAAGATCCTGCTGTTCAACAACCGGATCTACGGGCTGACCAAGGGCCAGTACTCGCCGACGTCCGAGCTGGGCAAGATCACCAAGTCGACGCCGATGGGGTCGCTGGACGCGCCCTTCAACCCGCTGTCGCTGGCGATCGGCGCCGAGGGCACGTTCGTCGCCCGCACCATCGACTCCGACCGCAAGCACCTGCAGTCGGTGCTGCGGGCCGCCGCCCAGCACCGCGGCACCGCGCTGGTGGAGATCTACCAGAACTGCAACATCTTCAACGACAACGCGTTCGAGCCGCTCAAGGACGCCTCCGTCCGCGACGACGTCACCGTCCGGCTGGAGCACGGCGAGCCCATCGTGTTCGGCGCCGACCGCTCCAAGGCGCTGCGCCGCAACCCGGCCGGGTCGTTCGAGATCGTGAACGTCGCCGACGTGGACGCCTCCGAGATCGCCGTGCACGACGCCCACAACCCGGACCCGTCGCAGGCGTTCGCGCTGTCGCGGCTGGACCAGCCGGCGTTCGAGCACACCCCGATCGGCATCTTCCGCGACGTCGACCGCCCGTCCTACGACGAGCTGATGCGGGCCCAGCTCGACGAGGCGGCCGAGACGCAGGGCAAGGGCGACCTCGCCGCGCTGCTCGGCAGCGGCGACACCTGGCGCATCGACTAGACGCGTGTCCGCAGGCCCGGTCCTGGTTCGTCCGGGGCCGGGCCTTCGCGCGCTTTGAAATCCCGTGAACGGGGCACGGTTCCCACGTGGCGGGCGACGGAGGCTTTGTGAACGCCTTGGACGGGACACGATGCGGGCCGGTGTCTCATCCTGAAAGACTGGGGGGATCACGGAGCCGGGGAGGTGACGATGCGGGTCATTCCGCGCCGGAGCAAGGGTCGAACGAGCGATGAGGAGCCCACTCGTCCCCTGACACGGCCCGAGCCCGCGGCCGCCCCGCACCCGCCTGGCACGCCCCCAGCGGTCGACGTCGCCCCGGCCTTCGACAGAACACAGCCCGCCGGCAAGCCACAGCCCTCCGACCGGACGCAGCCTGCCGCCGTTGGAAATCCTGGCATGGCGATGCCATCCGGCAGCGCCATACCGTCCGGCGATGGGGTGCGGGCGGAGCAGGTCGTCGAGGCGGCTCAGCCGTTCTATCCGGCGGGTGGGAGCACCCGGCCGATGGAGGTCGGAAAGGAGCGCGCCGGAGACCCCGCCGAGTCGCTGGAGAGTCCGCGAGAGCGCGGTCCGGCGACGGCCGTCCTGCCCGCCGCGAAGACGCAGCCCCTGGACACGGAGGCGGCGCGCCGGCGGGCGCGGGCGGCCCAACGGCGGCGGGAGGCGGCGGAGGCGAAGCGGAGCCGCGCGGCACGGCGGCAGGGCCGCCCCTACCGGGAGCCCGTCGCGCCGGCGAAGGCCGCGGACCAGCACCGGTCGGCGCTGCTGGTCATGGTGCTCACGCTCGGCGTGCTGATCGCGGCGGTCGCGGTGACCGGCGCGATGATCGCGTCCTCGATGCAGGCACGGCCGGTGACGCTGGCCGCGCCGCTGCACATCTACCCCGTCGCGCAGGCGGCGCCGGGCCAGTGCCCCGCGGGGACGCAGGGGATCACCGGGCAGTCCGCCACCGGGGTGACCTGCTACCGGCTCACCCAGGGGATCGCGATCCACAAGGTCGCCGATCTGCGCGTGCAGAAGTCGCGGGTGAAGCCGGGCGGCTACGACGTGGCCGTCACGCTCCGCCCGGTCGACCGGCGGGCGTTCGCCGGGCTGACGCGCGCGACGGTCGGGCGGGACCTCGCCTTCGTCGTCCGCGACCGGCTGATCACGCTGCCCCGCGTCGACATGGCGATCACGGACGGGAAGGTCGTCGTGACCGGGTCGCCGGACCGGGCCTCGGCGAACACGCTGGTCCGCGAGCTCAAGGGCCGCTAGTCACTCCTGCGGAAAGTCACGCCTGCGGAAGTTCTTCGCCCCGGACGGCCTGGATCTCCAGCTCGACCTTCAGGCTCTCGCCGACCAGTGCGATGCCCGCCTCAAGGATCTGGTTGAAGCGGATGCCGAAGTCGGCGCGGCGGAGCTCGGCGGTGGCGCGGAACGCGGCCCGGACGCCGCCCCACGGGTCCGTGCCGCTGCCGAGATAGGTCATGTCGAGGTCGACCGGGTGCGTGATGCCGTTGAGGGTGAGGCGGCCGTGCACCGTCCAGCGGTCGGGGCCGGCGCCGGTCAGCCCGTCGCTCTCGTAGGTGATGACCGGGTGGACGTCGGCCGTCATGAAGTCGGCGGAGCGCAGGTGGTCGTCGCGCGTCTTGTTGCCGGTGTCGATGGACGCCGCCTCGATGCGCGCCGTGACCGTCGACTCCTCGACCGGTTCGGCGACCTCGATACGGCCTTCGAACGAGGCGAACCGGCCGCGGACGCTCGTCAACCCGAGATGCTGCGCGACGGCGCCGATGATGGAGTGCGCCGGGTCGATCGTCCACGCGCCGGCGGGCGGCAGCTCGACATCGCCCGCCCGGGCCAGCACGATCTTCCCGATGTCCGCGATTCCCGCGCTGGACACGATCAGTGTCGACGCGGCCGGCCGGAAGCCCGGCGCCGTCACGATCACCGTGTACGTGCCGGCGGGCAGCGGGCCGGCGGCGAGCACGCCGTCCTCCCCGGTCTGCTCCCGCGCGACCTGGTCGCCCGTCAGGTCGGTGACCGTGACGATGGCGTGCCGCACCGCCCAGCCGTCCTTCGTCCGCACCGTGCCGTGCAGACCTCGGTTCGCGTCCATCAACGACCCGCACTCCAGGTTCGTGTGTTCGGGGCCGCCGCCGGCGGGCGGCCGGGCTCGCTCGTGTCCGTCACTCGTCCGGGTAGCCGAGTTTCAGGTCGTGGCCGTCCAGCCCGCTGCCCGAAAGCGACAGACCGGTGGCAACCGGAGGATAGCCGGACGCGATCACGGTGTACTGCCCGCCGGTCAGGTCGGTGAACGCGTACTCGCCGTCCGGACCGGTGATCGCCATCGCGACGACGTTGCCGGCGGCGTCCACCAGCGTGACCCGCGCGTCCCCGACCGGTGCGCCGGACTCGTTGCGGACCGTCCCGCGGATCCGGGCGCCTGGCGGCATCTCGATGTCGAGCCGCGCCTGGCCGTTTCCGGTCACGTCCACCGGCATCGCGACGGGGCGGTGCGCGGCGGCGCTGACGGCGAGCGTGTAGGTGCCGGAGACGATGTCCTTGAAGGCGTACTGCCCGGCGGCGTCGGTGCGGCCCGTGCCGACGACGTCGCCGCGCACGTCGGTGACGACGACCATCGCGTTCACGATGGGCGTGCCGTCGGCGCTGCGGACCGTCCCGCCGAGGCCGCCGTTGCCGGCCAGCAGCAGGTCGTACTCGACCGGCCGGCCACCGACGACCAGCGTCGCGGCCTGCGGCTCGTGCTCGCCGGTCGCGGCGATCAGCACGTAGCTTCCGGGGCCGGGCGCCGGCAGCGCGTACCGGCCGTCCTCCCGGGTGATCGCGCGGGCCAGCTGGTGGCCGTCCCCGCCGATGAGGGTGAGCGCCGCGGACGGGACCGGCACGCCGTCGCCGCTCCGGACGACGCCGCGGACGGGAACGCCGCCGCCGGACCCGTTCTGCCCGTCCTGCCCGTTCTGCCGGGCGAGGAGGTGCACCTCGGCGGCCAGGCCGGGGGCGGCCGGGGACGCGCCGTTCGGCGGTTCCGGCCGGGTCGCGGCGGCCATGGCGAGCCGGCCCTCGTCGGCCGGGCCGCCGTCGCGTGCGTGCCTGCCGGCGCCGACCGCGGCGACCGCACCCGTCCGGACGACGGGCGACGGGGGCCGGACGACACCGCTCTCGGCCGGGGCGTCGTCCGCGGGCCCGCCGGCCGGCGGCTCGGCCTTGCCCCGGTGCGCCGAGCCGCGCAGCGGCAGCTCCTTCAGCAGGAGCACCGCGCCGAAGCCGACGAGCGCCACGGGGACGCCGACGAGGAAGACGGTCTCCAGCGAGCTGGTGAACGCGTCCTGGATGATGCCGAGGACCTGCGGCGGCAGCTTCTTGATCTCCGCCGGGGAGCCCAGGTCGGGTCCGCCCCCGCCGGCCGGCATCGGGATGCCCGCCGCACTGAACCCGCTGCTTATCTCGTCCGTCACCCGGTTGGTGAGGATCGCACCGAACGCGGCCACACCCATCGCACCTCCCAGATTGCGGAAGAAGGATACGCCCGATGTGGTCGACGCGAGATCGTTTGGCGCAGAGGCGTTCTGCGCTGCGAGGATGAGGATCTGGAGGCTGAGGCCCATCCCGATGCCGAGGACGGCGAGGTCCGTGCCGATGACGAGCTTCGGTGAGTCCGTGTGCAGCCGCGACAGCAGGAACATGGCGCCAGCGACGCACAGCAGGCCGACCACGGGGAAGAGCTTGTAGCGGCCCGTCCGGGTGACGATCTGCCCGGAGCCGGTGGAGGTGATGAGCATGCCGACGACGAGCGGCAGCGTCATCAGGCCGGACGCCGTCGGGCTCATCCCCTTGACGATCTGCAGGTACTGCGGCATGTAGATCATCACGCCGAACATCGCCATGCCGACGGAGATCGAGACGAACGACGCCAGCACGAACGTCCGGTTGCGGAACAGCCGGGGCGGCAGGATCGGATCGCGGGCGACGCGTTCGGCGACGACCGCGAGAACGAGCAGCAGGGCGGCGACGCCCAGCAGGCCGTAGGTCCACTCGGAGTTCCAGTCGAACTCCGTCCCGCCCATGGACAGCACCAGCATCAGCACCGCGGCGCTGCCGGTGATGGTGAACGCTCCGAACACGTCGATGCGGGTGTCGCGGCGCACCTTCGGCAGCTTCAGCACCTTCTGGATGACCAGGAACGCGACGACCGCGAGCGGGACGCACACGTAGAAGCACCAGCGCCAGCCGAGGCCGTCGGCGTCCACGATGAACCCGCCGAGCAGCGGCCCGGCGACGGTCGAGACGCCGAACACCGCGCCCATGAAGCCGGCGTAGCGGCCGCGCTGCCGGGGTTCGACCACGTCCCCGAGGATGACCTGGGCCAGCGCCGACAGGCCGCCGACGCCGAGGCCCTGGAACGCGCGGGCCGCGATCAGCTGGCCGATGTTCTGCGACAGCCCGGCGCCCACCGAGGCCGCGACGAAGATGATCAGCGCGGTCTGGAACATGAGCTTGCGCCCGGCGATGTCGGACAGCTTGCCCCACAGCGGCGTGGACGCGGTCATGGTCAGCAGTGACGCGCTGGCGACCCAGGACAGCTTGTCCTGGCCGCCGAGGTCGCCGACGATCGTCGGCAGCGCCGTGGCGACGACCGACGTCGAGATCATCGACGTGAGCATCGCCATCATCAGACCGGCGAGGATCTCCAGGATCTGACGGTGCGTGTACTGCGGTCTCGCTTGCTCCGGCGCCGCCGGGCCGTGCGACGCCGCGCTCGCCTGAGCCACCCTGCCCCCATGCGTAGGCGGAATTACCTGTGCTTTACATGTATCTTATGTAGACGCTTGTTTACTTGCAACTCGTCGACCACTCGGCACGGACCGTCACCGATACTGGGCACGGAACGTCGCCGGCGACCGGGGGTTTTGGGGGATGCGGGTCGAGGACGAGACCGAGCGCGCGGTGGAGCGGCGGCCGAAACGCGACCGGGAGGCCACCCGGCGGCGCATCCTGGACGCCGCCCGCGACCTGTTCGGCGAGCACGGCTACGACGGCGTCACCGTCCGCATGATCGCGGCCCGCGCCGAGGCGAACATGGCGCTCGTCAACCGGTACTTCGGCTCCAAGGCGGCGCTGTTCGGCGAGGTGCTGGCCGGCGAGTCGGTGATCCGCGGCGTCATCGCGGGCGATCCCGGGGGGCTGCCGCGCCGGCTCGCCGAGCACTTCGTCCGGCAGATCGACCAGCACGGGGTCACCGCCATGTCCCGGATGCTGGACCGGTCGGTCGGCCATCCCGAGGTAAAGGAGATCCTGCTCCAGTACCTGGAGGACGTGATCGTCCAGCCGATGGTGGCGCAGCTGGAGGGGCCGGACGCCCGCGCCCGGGCGCTGCTCGCGTCCACGATCATCATGGGCGGCGCGCCCGTCCGGCGCCTGCTCGGCCTCGGCGACCTGCGGGCCGCCGACCCTGCCGAGCTCACCGACCGCCTCACCGCCATGTTCACCGCCGCCCTCGCCCCGCCCGTACGCCGCGAGGTGTAACGCGACGGCCCGGCGTACGGCGGCGGGCGCAGCGGAGATCGACTTCAGGTCGGAGCAGGTGGCCGCGCGGCCCGCATAGGGTTCTGACCATGAGGCCGGCGGGCGCGCTCCGGGCGCGGTGGGGCAGGACGGGACGGTCCGCGCGCTGGACCGCGGCGGGGGTCGCGGTCGCGCTGGCGGGCGGTGGCGCGGCCTGGGGCATGACGGCGGGCGGCGCGGCCCGCGTCGAGACGTCCGAGCAGCGCATCGCCGTGGTCGACGGCCCGAAGGACGACCAGCACGTCACGCTCGACACGACGTTCTACCGGCCGGTCGGCCGGGCGAAGGGCCCGGCGGTCCTGCTGGGGCACGGCTTCGGCGGGAGCAAGCGGGACGTGGCGGGCGAGGCGCGCGAACTCGCCCGCGCCGGGTACGCCGTGCTGGCGTGGTCGGCCCGCGGGTTCGGCCGGTCGACCGGGGAGATCGCGCTCAACTCGCCCGACTACGAGGTGAAGGACACCCGGCAGCTGATCGACTGGCTGGCGCGGCGCCCGGACGTCCTGCTCGACGGGCCCGGCGACCCGCGCGTCGGGATGGCGGGCCAGTCCTACGGCGGGGCGATCGCCCTGATGACCGCCGCGTACGACAGGCGCGTGGACGCCATCGCGCCGCAGATCACCTGGAACAGCCTCCCGGGCGCGCTGTTCCCCGACGCCGCGGCCGGTGCGGCGCCCTCGGACGGGGTGTTCAAGAAGCTGTGGGCGGGGTTGTTCTTCACCGGCAGCGCGACCCGGACCGCGTGCGGGCGGTTCCTGCCGTCGGTGTGCGACATGTACCAGGAGATCGCGGAGAAGGGGCGTGCGACCGAGTCGGCGCTCTCGACTCTGCGGCGGTCGAGCCCGGCCTCGGTCGCCGACCGGATCAAGGTGCCGACGCTGCTGGTCCAGGGTCAGGCCGACTCGCTGTTCCCGCTCGACCAGGCCGATGCCAACGCGCGTGCGATCGCCGCGAACGGCGCCCCCGTTTCGGTGGTGTGGTTCCAGGGCGGGCACGACGGCGGCGACCCCGAGACGACACGGGTCGAAGGGCTGGTGCGCGACTTCTTCGACGCACGCCTCATGCGGTCCGAGCCGCCTTCGCCGGACGGTTTCACGGTGACGCGTGCCGGCGGGCTCGACTCGTCCACCCAGGAGGTCGTCGTGGACGAGGCGACGACACGGCGCTATCCGGGGCTTTCCGGCGTGCCCTCGGCGCTGCCGCTGAGCGGCGGCGAGCAGACGATCTTCAACCCGGCCGGCGGGTCGCCCGCGTCGATCTCGGCGCTGCCCGGGCTGGGGGCGCTCGGATCGCTGGGCGGCACCCTGGGCGGGTCCCTGGGCGGCCAGTTGCCGGCGGACATGCCAGGGCAGACCGCCACCTTCGACACACGCCCGCTGGACCATCCGGTGTGGTTGACGGGGGCCGCGACCGTCCGGCTGAAAATCCACGGGGACGGGCCGCTCTTCGCGAAGCTCTACGACGTCGCGCCAGGCGGAACGGCCACTCCCGCGCGGCGGCTCGCGGCGCCGTTCAGGGTGACCGGCGGGGACGAGGTCACGGTGACCCTCCCGGCGATGGACTACCGCTTCGATCGCGGGCATCGGCTGCGTCTGGTCATCGCCACCACGGACATGGGGTTCGCGACCCCGGCCGAGCCCTCGTCGTACAAGGTGCAGGTGGTTTCGCCGCTGACCGTTCCCTCTGTCCCGTCGTTGAAGACGACATCGGCGCCTCTACCCGCATGGGTGTGGGGACTGCCGGTGGCCGGTCTCGCCATCGCGGCCGCGATTCTCCTGCCTTGGCGTCGCAGGCGCGGCGCCGAAACGGACAGCAACGTGCCCCTGGAGATAACGGGCCTGACGAAGGCGTACAAGAACGGGCACCTCGCTGTGGCCGACCTGTCGTTCCGGGTGGAGAAGGGTCAGGTGCTGGGTCTGCTCGGCCCGAACGGCGCTGGGAAGACGACGACCCTGCGCATGCTCATGGGGCTGATCCACCCGGACTCGGGCTCGATCCAGATCTTCGGGCATCGCGTGTACCCCGGTGCACCCGTGCTGTCCCGGCTTGGTTCGTTCGTCGAGGGACCCGGGTTCCTGCCCCACCTCTCCGGCCGCGACAATCTGGATCTGTACTGGCGCGCGACCGGCCGTCCCCAGGACGAAGCCCATCTGGAGGAGGCGCTGCAGATAGCCGACCTGGGGTCGGCGCTGGACCGGGCCGTCCGAACCTACTCGCAGGGGATGCGTCAACGTCTCGCCATAGCGCAGGCCATGCTCGGGCTGCCGGACCTCCTCGTCCTGGACGAGCCGACCAACGGGCTCGATCCGCCGCAGATCCGAGAGATGCGGGAGGTCCTCGTCCGGTACGCGGCGGCCGGGCGGACGGTCATCGTCTCCAGCCACCTGCTGGCCGAGGTCGAGCAGACCTGCACGCACGCCGTCGTCATGGCGGGCGGCCGCCGCGTCGCCGCCGGCCCCGTCGCCGAGATCGTCGGCTCCGGGCGCCGCCTGGAGGACGCGTTCCTGGAGATCATCGGAGAAGGGTCATGACCGCCTACGACGTCCGGCGGACGCTGCCGCTGCGGGTGGAGGCCGTCCGGCAGTTCCGGCGCCGCCGCACACTGGTCGCGTTCGGCATCCTGCTCGTCCTTCCGTGGGTGCTGGTCGCCGCGTTCAAGCTCGGCGGCGACCCGGGGCCGGACGGCGTGCCGAGCCTGGTCGACGTCGCGACGTCCAGTGCGCTCAACTTCGCCCTGTTCGCCCTGTTCGTCTCGACCGGTTTCCTGCTGGTCGTCGCCGTCGCGCTGTTCTGCGGCGACACGGTGGCGAGCGAGGCGGGCTGGTCGTCCCTGCGCTACCTGCTGGCCGCGCCGGTGCCGCGCGCCCGGCTGCTGCGCCAGAAGCTGGTCGTCGCCCTCTCGTACGCGGTCGTCGCGGTCGTCAGCCTGCCGCTGATGTCGCTGGTCGCGGGGACGGCCGGCTTCGGCTGGGGCGACGTCGAGCTGCCGACCGGCGGCACCGTCCCGGTGAGCACCGCGCTCGGCCGGATGGCGATCATCATCGGCTACTCGCTCGTCGCGCAACTCGTCGTCGCCGCGCTGGCGTTCCTGCTCTCGGTGACGACCGACTCTCCGCTGGGCGCGGTCGGCGGAGCGGTCGGGCTCGTCATCGTCAGCAACATCCTGGACGCCGTCACCGCACTCGGCTCCTGGCGCGACTTCCTCCCGACCCACTGGATGTACTCCTGGATGGACGCCCTCCAGCCGGACATCCAGTGGGCGGGCATGGCCAAGGGCGCGGCCATCTCGATCACCTACGCCGCCGTCCTCTTCGCTCTGGCCTTCCGCCGCTTCCGGGCACGCGACATCGTCTCCTGACACGTTCGGCGACCGGATGATCGCGCTGCGTCGATGACGGCTTCCTGAAAATCGGTCGAACCGGCCGTGTTGGTCGCATAAGCTCAGCGAACCTCGTGGACGGCAGGCGCGTCGTACGAGGTAACCACTCGACCTGCGGGTTAAGTCCGGCCCGATGGGGGGAGATGATCACCATGGCCCGGCAGCAGCTCATCAAGCGCCCCAAGCCCCCACGTCAACCGAGCCCTACCGACCTGCGGACGCCTTCGGGCCGTCTCCTGCCGTACTGATCCGGTCTCACCGCTTCGCCCGCGCCAGAAATCTCTCCCGATCCACGACGATCCGCTCGATACGCCCCTTCCCCACCGTCGTGCCGCGCTCGTCGGCGGCCTCGAACCCGAACGCGAGCCGCGGTCCGTCCACTTCCCGCAGTTCGGCCTCGACCGTCACCCGGGCGCCCACCGGGCTGGGCGCCCGATGTTCCAGCTCCACCCGCGTCCCGACCGAGGTCTCACCTTCGCCCAGGTGAGGACCGACCGCCTTGACGGTGGCGGCTTCGGCGAGCGCGAGCAGCCTCGGCGTCCCCAGGACGCCGACGTCTCCGCTCCCCAACGCAGCGGCCGTATCCGTTTCCCCAACCACGATCACCAGTTCCGCCCGCAACCCCGGCTTGAGTTCCATCCACCCATCCTCCTTCAGGGGACGAGGCCGGTCTCGTAGGCGACGATCACCAGCTGGGACCTGTCTCTGGCGTGGAGTTTGGCAAGGAGTCGTCCCACGTAGGTCTTCACGGTCGCCAGGCTGAGGCTCAGGTGTTCGGCTATCTCGCCGTTCGACAGCCCTTTGCCGACCAGCGTGAGCACTTCGCGCTCCCGTTCCGTGACACCGTCGAGCCGCCTTGGCAGGGGACGTCCCGGCTCGGGACGTCGCGCGAACTCCTCGATGAGGCGGCGTGTCACGGTCGGCGCGAGCAACCCTTCACCGGCCGCGACGACGTGGACGGCCGCGAGCAGGTCGGCAGGTGGGGTGTCCTTGAGGAGGAACCCCGCTGCTCCTGCGCGCAGCGCGGCGAAGACGTAAGCGTCCAAGTCGAACATGGTCAGGATGAGGACGCGCACATCCGTGTCGGCACGTATGCGGCGCGTGGCCTCTATGCCGTCCATCACGGGCATGCGCACGTCCATGAGGACGATGTCCGGACGCAGGGACCGGGCAAGCTCAACGGCCTCCGCCCCGTCTGCGGCCTCGCCCACCACGCTCAGACCGGGCGCCGTCTCGATGAGGGCCCGGAAGCTCCCGCGGAGCAGCGCCTGGTCGTCAGCGACGAGAACGCTGATCGATTCGCTCACCTCTGCGCCTTGTACGGGATCGTGGCGCTGATCCTGAACCCTCGCTCTGGCAGCGGCCCCGCTTCGAACCGCCCGCCGTACATGGCGACGCGTTCCCGCATGCCGACCAGCCCGTGCCCGCCCGGTGTCACATCCCCGCCTGGGCCGTTATCGGTGACCTCTATCAGCACCACGCCTCGATCCTCGTGGACGTCCACTCTGCACGTGGCGGGCGCCGCGTGCTTGACGACGTTGGTGACCGCCTCTTGGACGATCCGGTGCACGGCCAGTTCGACGCCCTCGGGGACGTCCATTGCCGAGATGGACAACTCCAGGTGCACACCGGCCGGCTTCACCCTTTCGACCATGTCGGGGAGGCCCGCCAGGGCGGGCGCTGAGAAGCCGTCCGTCTCGTCCCTCAGGACCCCGAGGAGCCTGCGCATCTCTGTGAGCGCCTCCCGGCTCGTGGCCTCGATGACCCGGAGCGCCTCCCGCGCCTCCCCCGGCCGCTCCTCGGCGATGTGGTTGGCGACTCCCGCCTTGACCGCGATGAGGCCCATCCCATGTGTGACGACATCGTGCAGCTCCCGCGCGATGCGCAGCCGTTCGTCGATCACGATCTGATGCTCGCGCTGCCGTTCCAGCCGCTCCGCGTCCGACCTTCGTGAGCGCACCGTCCGTCCGATGACCCACGCGGCCGTGGTCAGCAGGAGGCCTGCCGCCGTCCAGCAGGCCGCGCCGAGGAGGCTCCACCTCGGGTGGACGACCTGTCCGAGCAGGCCCGCAACCGACACCACGCCCAGGCAGTACGCCCGAGCCGGACGGGAATCGCGCCTGACCGTCACCAGGTACAGCCCAAGAGCCACCACGACGAACGGTTCCCACAAGACACCCGCAACCGTGGCGACCCCCGAAATGGCCAGCGCCGCACCCAGCGACCCCATCGGCCACTTGCGGCGGACTGTGAGCACGAGGCCGAGCCCTACTGCAACGAACACAGAGCTGAGGAACCATGGCGCGAAGTCGTCGCGGCCCTTGAGGAGATTGCCGGCGACGAGCACGTCGGCCACGACCACTACGGCGGCGGCCACCACATCGAACACGAACCCACGACGCACGGTCTGAACGCTAATCGAGCTTGTCCACCGCCCACATCAGCCCATTGTGGATCGTCCTGGAGTAGGACGGCGCCAAGGCCGTGCCGTCAGAACGCCCGCCGCAGGATGAAGCGCGATTGTCCACAGCAGCCCGATTTCGCGTTGCCCGAGTTCGGAGACCGTTGTGGGCATGCCCAACACACGCTTGCTCGCCGGCACATCCCTCGTGTTCGGTCCCGCTCTACTGCTTGCCGGGGTTCTCCTCCGCGTGCGCTTCGCGTTCTTCTTCCCGGACCAACTTGCCGCCTACGACGACCATCCGACGCTCATGACCGCGTCTTACAGCGCGTTCGTCGCAGGCACCGTCGCCCTGGCCCCGGGCGTGCTCGCCCTAACCCGCCTCATCGGCACTCAGATGGCCGGCCTTGCAGGGAGCCTTATCACTCTCGGCCTCTTCACCCGGACGTTCCACGCGGGCGCCGACCACATGGCCTTCCAGCTTGTGGACGCACAGGGCCGCATCCCCGCGACCCAAGCAGTGGCGGCCTCCTACCAGGGTTTCCACATCTTCCACTACACGACATTCGCCATCATGCTCGGCTGGCCCTTGCTCGCGTTCGCCGCCTACCGAACCCGCACCCTGGGGCCGGTGAGTTCGGTCGCCCTTGCACTGACCGCCGCTCTCCCCCTCGGCGTCCTCAAGGGCACCACGCCGCTCTCCATAGTCGCGACGGCCGGCCTTTGCCTGGCGTTCGTCCCGCTGGGCTTGCGTCTGCTTTTCGCTGGGCCGCGCCCTGCCATCGTTCGTCTCGCCGCCCTGACCGCCGCGGCCGTGGCCCTGGGGTACGTCTCGTCCCTCGGGTGAGGACTCAGTCCCTTCGCCCGGCCACCACTGCTTGGAGGAGCCCGGGAAATGCTTCGTCGATCTCCTCGCGGCGCAGCGCGTTCATGCGGGAGGTGCCGACGTAGTACTGGCGGATGAGGCCGGCCTCGCGCAGGACGTTGAAGTGATGCGTCGCGGTGGACTTGCTGACCGGCAGGTCGATCGTGCCGCAGCTGAGATCCCGGCCGACGGCGTACAGCTCGCCGACGATCAGGCGGCGCACCGGGTCGACCAGGGCTTCGAGCACCTGCTGAAGGCTGATCTCCCGAACGTCCGGGTGAGGCGGGACGCGCTCCCGCCCGCTGGTCCGCACCGCCATCGCTCGCCACCTCCGGGCTCATGGTACGACACCGATCGAAGTACGATGCTCATCGAAGTTTGACAGCGATCGGACTTTGCGTTTGAGTGGGAGCGGCGGCGCGGCCGTCGCCTGACCGAAAGGACATGCCTGATGGCGAGGACGGTGCGGTTCCACGAAGTCGGAGGACCGGAGGTACTGCGGCTGGAGGATGTGGAGGCGGGCGAACCCGGCCCCGGCGAACTGCTGATCCGGGTGGACGCGATCGGCCTCAACCGCGCCGAGGTCCTCTTCCGCAGCGGACGCTACATCGAGCCGGTCAAGCGGTTCCCCGCCTTGCTCGGCGCCGAGGCGGCGGGCGTCGTCGAGGCCGTCGGCCCGGACGTCACGGACTTCGCGCCCGGCCGGCCGGTCAGCGTGGTCCCCGCCTTCTCGATGAACGACTACGGCGTGTACGCCGACCGCGCGATCGTCCCCGCGGCCGCGGTGCTGCACCGCCCCGACGGCGTCGACGCGATCGAGGGCGCCGCGGTGTGGATGCCGTACCTGACGTCCTATGGAGCCCTTGTCGAGGTCGGAGGGATGCGCGCCGGAGACACGGTCGTGCTCACCGCCGCGTCCAGCAGCGTGGGCCTGGCCGCGATCCGCACGGCGGTGCGCGTCGGAGCACGCCCCATCGCCACCACCCGCACCGGCGCCAAGAAGGACGCGCTGCTCAAGGCGGGAGCGTCGGACGTGATCGTCACCGCCGAGGAGAACCTCGTCGACCGCGTCCGCGACCTGACCGCCGGACGAGGCGCCGAGCTGATCTTCGACGCCGTCGCCGGCCAGGGAGTGATCGACCTGGCGAAGGTCGTCGCCCCAGGCGGCACGCTCCTGGAGTACGGCGCCATGAGCGGCGAGACGACCCCCTATCCGGGATTCGTGCTCGGCATGCCCGCCCTGAACATGCGGACCTACACGCTCCACGAGACGACGACCGACCCGGAACGGCTGCGCCGCGCCGCCGCGTTCGTCTCCTCGGGCCTGGCCACCGGCGCCTTCGAACCCGCCATCGACCGGACCTTCCCCCTGGACGAGATCGTCGAGGCCCACCGCCATATCGAATCGGGCACCCAGGTGGGCAAGGTCGTCGTCACCGTCGACCACTGACGCCTCACCCGCCTCCGGACCGCCTAGGCTCGTCGCACCGGCAACCCCAAGCTGAGGAGCCCCCGCGCATGGCACCCGAGGTCGGAACCGAGGCCCCTGACTTCACGTTGAAGGACCAGAACAACCAGGAGGTAACGCTCTCGTCCTTCCGCGGGGCACGCAATGTGCTCGTGGTCTTCTACCCGTTCGCCTTCTCCGGCATTTGCACCGGTGAACTCTGCGCCGTCCGGGACGACATCGGCAGCTTCCAGAACGAGAACGTCCAGATCCTCGGCGTCTCCGTCGATCACGTGTTCTCACTGAAGGCGTGGTCCAATGACGAGGGCTACCGGTTCCCACTGCTTTCCGACTTCTGGCCGCACGGCGCGGTTGCCAAGGACTACGGCGTCTTCAACGCCGACCGAGGCATGGCCGTACGCGGCACTTTCCTGGTCGACAAGTCCGGGACCCTTCGTTTCACCGAGGTGAACTCCCCCGGCGAGGCCCGCGACCAGGAGACATGGAAGCAGGCACTCGCCACCCTCCCCTGACCGCCGATACGGCGGCGAGACCGAAATGCCCGGCGGGGACAGCACACAATTCCGGCAGTCAAAAGTCTTTGTGCGCCGGGTCCATCGCTGGAGCAGGCGGTGGCCGAGTACGGACCGTTCCCGATCGGGTCGGCCGCGCGCCTGGGCGCCGGCCTGGTCGTGGGGCTGGCCGCGATCCACCGGGCCGGTCTGGTGCACCGCGACCTCAAGCCCGGCAACCTGCTGATCGCCCCGACGGCCCCCGCGTCATCGACTTCGGTATCTCCCGCGCGCTCGACGTGACCTCGGCCACCGCGACCGGCGCGGTCATCGGGACTCCCGCCTACATGTCTCCCGAGCAGATCCTCGGCGAGCCCCACATCGGCCCTGCCAGCGACGTGTTCTCCCTCGGTTCGGTTTTGGCCTTCACCACGGAGCGCGCCCGCGGCCTCGCGCTGCTGAGCGAACTGGTCCGTGACAGCACACTCGACCAGCACGAGCGTCTGAACGGGGCGGAAAACGCAGCGGCACTGGACCGCGTCACGGCCTCGCGCTGCTGACCGAGATCGCCCGCGACACCGCGTTGGACAACTCCGAGCGCTTGGGCGCGGTCCAGGACGCCGCCGAACTGGACCGCGACCACGGCATTGTGCTGCTGACCGAGGTCGCCGACGACCCCACCCTGGACGATTTCGAACGCCGGAAGGCCGCAGAGGACGCAGACCGCCTCCGCTGAGCCTCCGTCGGCTACAAATACGAAGCGGTGCCGTCCGGCATGGGGTGAGCAGTTCGGTTCACTGGCCCACGACGGCGATGGCGGCGGCCACCCATGGGATCGGAGGGAGCCCGGAACCCGGCTCCTCCGCAGCTTCGCTAAGGCGTTCCGCATCGGTCGGCGAGTTCACCAGGCCGTGGGAGTTGAGTTGCAGTCCAAGCGTGCCGTGAGCCCAGGAAGCAACCTCGCCGTAGCACAGCCAGCTATGGAAGCCGCAGGCCTCAATGCCGATGAGTTCATAACCGAGCACGTGGAGCTGGGCAGGCCAGGGTGTTCGTACATGCTCGTTAAGGCAGAGTTGATCGGTGTCCAGGGTCAACCGGAGCCCGATCACGTCATCAGCGTCACGCTCATGAACACCCATCGCCATCACCCGCGCCGTGGGCTCGGTCGTGTGCCGGGTCAGCGCGGCAGCCGCTTCGGCCGATGCGAACCAGGTGTCGTCGTCGGGCACCGGGTCGACCAGATGATCGCTCATGGTCAGAACCCGAGGCGGTAGCAGCGGACCGTCCCTCGGCGCGGGCACGATCCATGGCGGCACGGCCCGATAGCCCACCAGCAGCAGACCCTCCTCGTTCCTCATGCCGGCGATTCTGATGCACCCGCGAGACACCAGGCACGTGATTTTCCAGCCTCCGCCAGGACACCGGGCACTGAGCACCGAACGGAGAGCCACCCGTCCGGAGTCAATGCGGCCGGAGGCGGTCGGCGGGTTCTCCCTAAGGTGTCCGGACTCTATGATCATCGCAATTCAGGGCGAGTTCGAGGGGATTTCATGGCGGCGCAAGACAAGCTCCGGGGTCATTTAAGCGCTGATATGCAGGACGAGGAGACGATCAACGTTGTGGTCGTCGCGCAACTCAAACGAGGAATGAAGCAGCACTTGGGCAAGAATCTGGCGGCCGGCCTGGCCACGGGACTGGTGACGACGGCGGCCACAGGGGGTGCCGGGCTGTTCGTCTTCGCCTCCATGCCGGCGGTGTGGGTCGTGGTGACCTCTCAGCGGGTCCTGATGTACGCCAAGACCAGCAGCGCCTCCAAGCCTGGCAAGCTGGTGTTCGAGGCGCCCCGTAAGGCCCTCACCGCCAGAATGAAGTCCAGGCTGCTCACTCAGGTCGTCATCGCCGATCGCGGCGACGGCCAATCACTGGCCCGCCTGAACCTGGGGGTCAGGAGAAAGGCCGCCAACAGCATCGTCGTTTCCGTCGAACATTGACCGGCGCCACCCTGAGATAGCGGTCATGGGGCACGGCGAGTGGCGTCCACGCAGGTGAGGGCCGGCCGGCTCAGGAGGATGACGGCCTTGTGCGCCCGGAGCGCCGTGAAGCGACGCGTCGGGCGGATTTAAGGGGAATTCGACGATTTTTGCGAGCGCGTTGCCAACAGTGCGCGGGAGCCGCGGATCGAACCCCCTCATAGACACGGTCACCGAGCGGTCACGGATCGCCGCCGTGTCGCGAGGGGGAGAAATGCGAAAGATGACGACGCTCGGCGCCATCGCGATCGCCGGGGCCGGTCTCGCGACCACCGCGGGACTGGCGGCGCCCGCGATGGCGGCCGGGGCCGTGACACCCGATCCGGCGCACCGGGGGGAGAACGTGACGGTCAAGGTTCCGGCGGTCTGCAAGGGGACCGCCGGAACGGTGACCTCACCCGCGTTCACGGCGACCGTGAACTTCGCCGCGGGCGCCGCGACCGTCCCGGCACAGATCTCGTCGACGGCCGCGCTGATCACGCATCCCGTCATCATCCAGTGCGGCAACAACGCCGCCAAGGAATCGGTGACGGTGATCGCCGGGAAGACCCCGCCTCCCGGCGGAGGCGCGAAGACGGGCGCCGGCGGTGCGATGACGCACGCGAGCCCGGCGTTCCTCGGGGCCGGTGTCGCCCTGCTCCTCGGGGCGGGCGGCACGATGGTGATCCGGCGCCGGCGCGGCGATGACCGGTCCTGACAGCGGGACCCGTGGCGGCCGTCGCCTCCCCGCGGTGGCGGCCGCCGTCCTGCTCCTCGCGGGCCTTGCGCTGATCGTCCAGGCCCTGCGCGGCCACCCGGGTCCGCCCGGTCCGCCCGCGTGGGCCGCCTCCCCGCGGCCGGCCGGGCACCCCGGGCCCGTCCTCGGACGGTCGGAGCCCACCCGGATCGCGCTGCCGTCCATCGGGGTGCGGGCGCCGGTGACACCGCTCAGCCCGACCTCGGACGGGTCGGCGGGAACGCCGCCGATCGACCGGCCCGAGATCTCGGGCTGGCACGCGCCGGGCCCGTCGCCCGGTGAGCAGGGCCCGGCCGTGATCCTCGGCCACGTGGACGACCGCAACGGTCCCGCCGTCTTCTACGACCTGGGCAGGCTCCGGCCTGGTGACACCGTCGAGGTGACCCGCCGGGACGGCCGGACCGCGGTGTTCACCGTCGAGGCGGTGGAGAAGGTGGCCAAGTCCCGGTTCCCGTCCCAGAAGGTCTACGGCCCCACCCGCCATGCCACGCTCAGGCTCGTCACCTGCGGCGGCACCTTCGACAAGGCGACACATTCCTACCGCGACAACATCATCACCTATGCAAGCGAGACATCGGCCCACTGAGACCCACTGAGCGGCCCAGCGCCGCACCCAGGACCGACCCGATCTTCCCGAAAGGTTCGGCAGGGAATGCGCGGCATGTCCGACGCATGAGGTTGTGATCTCTCGGGGGCGCTGTGGCCGGCGGGCGGCGACTGGTTTGACCTTGTCGTTGGCGGCAGGGTTTGAGGATTGCCCGCATGGACAGCTCAATGCGGGACAAAGTGGTTGTTGTTACTGGATCGGGCACGGGCATAGGCCGTGCGACAGCGCGCATGTTCGCCGGAATGGGCGCGCAGGTGGTGGCCGTAGGCCGCAGAGCGGAGCCGCTGGCGGAAGCCGCTGCCGGTCATGACGGCATCCTTCCGCTGATCGCCGACGTCGCTGCCGAGGGCGCCGCCGAGGAGATCATGCGTGCCGTCATGGAGTCGCATGGCCGGCTGGACGTGCTGGTCAACAATGCGGGGATCGTTGCCGGCGGGGCACTGGGGACGTTCACTCGGGACCTGATCGAACCGCAGCTGGCGACCAACCTGGTCGCGCCGGTCATGCTGGCGCAGGCCGCGTTGCCCGCGTTGGAGGCCGGTGGCGGGGTGATCGTGAACGTCACCACGTCGATCGGGCAGCGGGCCTGGCCGGGCAACGCGGTTTATGCCGCGACGAAAGCCGCCCTGGAACTCCTCACGCGCAGCTGGGCGGTGGAACTGGCCCCTCGCGGAATCCGGGTGGTCGCGGTGGCCCCTGGAGCGATCGACACTCCGATCGGGGAGCACCAGGGTTTGTCACCTGAGCGGATGGCGGCGGTCCGAGAGTGGCAGATAGGCCACACGCCGCTGGGTCGGATCGGCCGTCCCGAGGAGGTGGCATGGGCGATCACACGGCTGGCCTCGTGGCGTGCATCGTTCATCACAGGAGTGGTGCTCCCTGTCGATGGTGGAGCCGTCGTCGCGTGATAGGACTGGCGAGGGAGGTGGAGCCGTTGCGGATCGGCGAGCTGGCGCAGGTCGCGGGAACGACACCGCGTGCGCTGCGGCACTATGAACAAGCAGGGCTGATCACCTCCCGCCGGGCGCACAACGGCTACCGGATCTATGACGAAAGCGTCGTCGTGCGGGTCCGCAACATCCGCCGCCTGCTGACCGCCGGCCTCACCCTCGAAGACATCCGCGCGTTCCTGCCCTGTCTGGACGGCGACGTGGTAGCCGCGTCACCGTCGGACAAGGGCATCCAGATCGCGTTGGATCGTCTCGCCGTCCTCGACGAACGCATTGCGGCCCAGACCGAGGCACGCGACCGGCTGGCGGCTGCACTGCACCAGGCGACCGGACAGAACATCTGCACAGTCGCCTGACCCGAGACCGAAAGCGGAAGGTAGGGCCGACCGGTTCGATCTGGTCGAAGTCACGGTCGTAGTGCAGCAGGGTGACACCATGCAGGTCGGCAGCTGCGGCGACGAGCAGGTCAACGGGACCGACCGGGCGCTCTAGAGGATCTCCAGTTCGGTGATCGGGCAAATGGCGACGAGGCGGCGGGCGAGCATTTCCTCCCATTGGCCGTACGCCGTTTCGTCGCGGAGTAGCCGGACGACAGCGGAGGTATCGGCGAGCTGACCTGGCCCGGCAGGTCCAGCGGCGTTCAGTCCAGGTGTACCGGGAGCGAGGCCGGTCCCGAGGTGGTGAATGAGGTGTACACCAGCTCGGCCGGGTCGACCGCCATTCGCAGCTTTGGGAATCGCCGGTACAGCGCGTCCAGCCCGATCTTGCCCTCCAGCCGGGCCAGCGGTGCGCCGATGCAGAAATGCGGCCCGTGCCCGAACGCCAGATGGGCCTTTTGGGTACGGGTGATGTCGAACAGGTCGGCGTCGGCGCCGTGGTGCACCGGGTCGGTCCCCGACAGCGACAGCAGCAGCGCGGCGCCGACGGGCAACTCCACCTCGGCCAGCTTCGTGTCCTGCGTGGTGAACCGGAATATGGCCATCGGCACCGAAGGGTAGCGGCGCAGCGTCTCCTCGACGACCTGCTCCCACAGGCCGTCCCGGATGGCGAGGTCGCGCTGGTCGGGGTGCAAGGACAGCGCCACAACGGCGTTGTCGAGGAGGTGCTTCGTGGTCTCATGCCCGGCGATCACGAACAGGAGCAGCAGGTCGGCGAGCTCGCCGTCGGACAGTGTGACCTCGCCGTCCTCCTGCACCTTGATCAGCATCGAGGTGAGGTCGTCCCGAGGGTCGCCGCGCCGGCGGTCGGCGAACCGGGCAAGGTAGTCGACCATCGCCATGCGCGCCTCGACCGCCTGCGCGCTGGCGCTGAGCACCGCTTCGGTCCAGGCTCGGAAAGGCGCCCGCTCCGACTGCGGGATGCCGAACAGTTCGCAGATCACCTGCATCGGCAGGGCCTCGCCGAACAGCGGTACCAGGTCCGCACCGTCGCCGGCAGCGGCCAGGTCGTCGAGAAGCGAGGCGGTGATCTCCTCGATCCGGGGCGCCAGCTTGGCCACCCGCGCCGGGGTGAACACCTTGTTCACCATCGTGCGCAGCCGCCGGTGATCGAGGCCGTCCTGCACCGCCATGTGCTCGCCCTCGACGAGTGCCCGGAACGGCCACTCCGCCGGGATGGTGCCGTCGTGCAGAGCGAGCCAGTTGCGGGCGTTGCGGGCGTACACCTTGTCGTTGGCCAACACCTCATGCGCCGCGGCGTGCGTGGTCACCGCCCACACGACGACGCCACCGACGAGTTCGATCGGTACCACCGGCCCGAAGCCGCGTAGCCGCGTTTGTGTGTCGTAGATGTGTTCCGTCGGTACCGGGATCTGATGCAGCGTCATGTGTTCCTCCGGGGGGAAGAGAGCCTGGAGAGGCCCGGCGTTCCGACGGAACTGATCATTGCCTATCGGAGGTCTACCACCAACCCGTGCAGCGGTGACATGTCCGTGCAGACCGACCCCAGGCGCCGCGCGACCAGCGGCGAAGGGCTATCTCTACCGACCAAGAACGAGACGAGCACGACATCCAGCACCAGCACAAGGTCAACCGGCAGCCGCCGGGCGACTCGGCTGGACGGTGGTCGCCGAGTACACCGACAACGACAAGTCCGCTGCCAGGAGCAACGTCGTCCGGGACGAGTCCGAGACCATGCTTCGCGCACTCCGTGCCGGGAAGCTCCAGGACGGCCGCGCCATCCGTGGGACCGTGGTCACGACCAACGCGGCCCCAGGATCTCTACAGCGAAGACGTAGAGAGCAGCGGCCTGATCGGCACGGTCATCACAAAGTCCCTACGCGAGCAGGCCCGCCTGTCGTGTGCCCGCGTGATCGAGTGCCAGCGGCGCGGCCTGATCCAGCGCGGCATCGAAAGCCGATGCCGCGTGGCATTCATGCACTGCGCCCCGCTGATCGGTACACCAGGTATCGAGGTGCACCAGCACGCGACCACGCTCTACGACTCGGTCTATCTCGGTGATGACCAGAGGCCAAACCGTCAAGGAGTGAGCAGTGGCACGCACCGAGTACTACGACGACACGGCAGCACCGGCCCCGAACTCAATGGTCGTGGCCGCCTCCGCAGTCGCCACCAACGAGCACGGCGAAGTGCTTATGCAACGACGCGCCGACTCCGGTCTCTGGGCACTCCCAGGCGGAGGTATCAATCTGGACGAGTCGCTACCGAACACGGCAGTCCGGGAGGTCAAGGAAGAGACCGGGTACGACATCGAAATCACGGGCCTGGTCGGGGTGCCAGCCGACGAGTTGGACGACTTGCCCATGCACCACACCCAGCAGTTGAGGCTGCGCCACTATCGCGAGCACCGCGATAAGCCGCACCTCGGCTAGTTGTACTGGCCTGAGAGGTTAGGAACGCGGCTGGCGGGTGGGAGGCCGTCCAGGGCGGTGTGGCCGCGGTGATGGTTGTACATGTGCAGTCAGGGTGCAAGGGCGGCGCGGCGTTCGGCCTCGGACAGGTAGGGGCGGGCGTAGGCCCATTCCTCTGCGAGGGTGCGGTGGTATCGCTCGACCTTGCCGTTGGTCTGTGGTCGGTAGGGGCGGGTGCGTTTGTGGGTGATGCCGGTGGTGGCCAGGGTGTCGCGCCAGGTCCGGGAGCGGTAGCAGGACCCGTTGTCGCTCAGTACCCGGCGGACGGTGATGCCGCAGTTGGTGAAGTAGGCCTCGCCCGTGCCCAGAACGCCACAGCGGTGTGCTTGCGCTCGTCGGGCAGGATCTCGGTGTAGGCCAGCCGGGAGTGGTCGTCGATGGCGGTGTGCAGGTAGCCGTAGCCCAGCAGCGGGTTGCGGTAGGCGTTGCGTTCGGCGGTCTGGCTGCGTTGGCTGTTGCGGCCGCCGATCTGGCGGCCGTGGACACGGTGTCCGCCGCCGTCGGGAATGTTGCCCGGCTTCTTGACGTCGACGTGGACCAGGTCGCCGGGGGCGGCATGTCCATAACGGCGGACCGGCCGGTCGCGCGGTCCAGATGGGCCAGTGGCGGGCAGCCGTACCGCCGCAGGACCCGGTGCACGGTGGAGGGGGCCAGTCCCAGCCGGGCGGCGATCCGGGCCGGTCCCAGCCGATGGGTGATCCGGACTTTGACGATGCGCCGCTCGATGCGTTCGCTGGTGCGGGCCGGGCTGTGATGCGGGCGGCTGGATCGGTCTGCCATGCCCGCCGCTCCGAGCTGGCGGTACCGGTCGGCCCACCGTTTGGCCGTGGTCACCGCTACCTGGAACCGCTCGGCCGCCCGCCGAAGCGGCCATCGGTCCTCCACCACACAGCGCGCCAGCTCCAACCGGCCCCGCGGAGTGAGCTTGGCATTAGCGTGGACCATGCAGGGCCTCCTGGTGTTCACGGTGCAAGTTGTGGTGACTCACACCTCGCCAGGAGGCCCTCCCTCATTACAAGATCATCCAGCCGTGTCCGCGTTACCAACGTCCATGGTCAGTACACATGCCTTGGGTGGGGTCGTGGGACTCCCAGAAGACGCGGAGCAGGTCGTCGCAGGTGACCTTGGCGGGGTCGTAGACGACGGCCAGGGGGGCGTCGAGGACCTTGTGGCGCGGCGGTACCGGGATGGGCTCGTCCCTGCCGGGGAGTGCCTTCTCCGGAGAGACCATCTGGGTCTTCGCAAAGCCGAACATGCCGGCCGGGCATGACATGGGCGTGTGACGTTTCGTTCATTACACGCTGGTACGTTGCGGATCATGTGGTCGCTCGTCGCCGTGGCCGTCGTGCTGGCGGTACGGCGGTGCCGGGTGCGCGGCCTGAGCCGACGGCAGGGCGTGCTGCTGACGCTGGCGGCGGTAGTGATCTTGATCAGTGTGCTGTTCGGTGTGGTGATCTTCCGTGAACGGCTGCGGCCGTGACAGTGGGGCGCGGTCGGCATGGGCGCGGCCGCGGGGCACGCGGCGCTGCTTGCGGCTGCGGGTGTCGTGACCGCGGTTCCGCTGATGCTGTTCAACGCGGCGGCCATTCGGCTGCCGCTGACGGCGATCGGCATGTTGCAGTACCTGGCCCGTGCTGCAGTTCACCATCGGGGTGTTCGCCCACCACGAGGAGGTGCCGCCGAGCCGGTGGGCGGGGGTCCTGCCGGTGTGGCCCGCACTGGTGACGTTGACATGGGACGGGCTGAGCGCCGGACGCCGGGAAGCGGTGCCCGAAACCGCTTAGAGGAGCTAGAGTGCCGGTCGTCATATGCCGGATTCGAGGAGCTCCCGTTGCGTCTGGTCAGCGTCACCGTGTTGGGAACAGCGCTCATCGCGGCGGGCATGCTGACCCCGGCGACGGGTGAGGCGACCGATCAGGACGAGGTCGCGGTGAAGCCCGGCATGGCGCGGCCCGGGGAGCAGGTGCGCCTCTCGGTGCCCGGGTGCGCGGGCGACGTGGCTGCGCGGTCCGAGGCGTTCGCCGGACGGACCGTGGACGGCACCGCCACCGTGCGGCGGGACGCGACGCCCAGCACGTACCCGGTCGAGGCACGATGCGGGTCACGGAAAGTGACCGGCGAGGTCCGGGTGGCGGGACGGGTCGCGTGGCCCGACATCCTCCCGACCGACCGAGGCGGCCGGTAACCGGGATAAGGCGGGCACTTTTCCTTTTCGGCGTCCGCTACTCATTGCGTTCAAATACTGACGCTGCGTCATAACAGGGTCTTGACCTGGGCGAATACTGTCAGGATCGCTCAACAAGTGAGACAACCCGTCCGGCAAGTGATGAACGCCACCCGGAATGGGCTGACATTTCTTTCCCCTGCCCCCTTGATCGCGTTAATTGATCATGTGATACTTCCAGCGAAATATACACAAAACGCCCAAGAATTGCAGACGTGGACAGAGATCGCGAATCGCCCAGCCAGTACCTCACCGCACACCAGCGGCGGTCACGGCGGGCGATCCGGTGATGTCGAGCTCGTGGGGGGCCGTCGAAAGTGTCCGTTGATGTTGGCGCCGTTCCCGTGCAACGGGCCAAGAACTTTCCTCTGTACCGGACCGCCCTCGGATTTATCAAAGACCCGTTGCAGCAACTCGAACGCATGGGCGAAGAGGCCGGCGGCCGGCTGATGCGCGTCGGCCTCGGGGCCTCCCGCCCGTACCTGGCGACCGACCCCGAGGACGTGGAACAGATACTCCGACACCAGTCGGACCGATTCGACCGCAGCGGGCTCTACTGGCGTCCCATCCGCGAACTGATGACCGACAGCATCCTGGACGAGGGTCCGGGATGGGACGCGAGCAAGCGGACCCTGCAGCCGGTCTTCTCCCTCCACAACACCAAGAAGCTCACCGCGCTGATGGCGGAGGCGATCAACGGCGCGGTGGACGGGCTGGAGGAGCACGCCCGGGGCGGCACCCCGGTCGACATGCTTCAGGAGATGTACCTGATCATCAACGAGACGGTGGTCAAGGTGCTCTTCGGCGACAAGATCACGCGCGCCGAGGCGGATGTGATGATCCCGCCCCTGCAGCAGATCGTCATCAGGATCGCGTACCGGTTCCTGTTCCCGTTCATGCCGCGGGCCGTGCCCATGCCCGGCGACCGGGCGTTCCGCACCGCCGTCAAGGCGATGGACGACAGCTTGTTCGCGCTGGTCGAGCGCTACCGCGACGACCCCGGCGAGGGCAATGACATCTTCACCGCGCTGTGCCGTGCCAGTAAGCAGGAGGGCGGCCCGGTGGACGACCGGTGGATCCGCAGCAATCTGCTCGCCACGTTCGGTGCGAGCAACGAGACCACCACCGTGGCCCTGACCTGGCTGTGGCCGCTGCTGAACGGGCACCCGGAGGTCGGCGAGAAGCTGCATGAGGAAGCCCGGCGGGTGGTGGGCACCGAGCGCGTCCGCGCCGAGCACCTGCCGCAGCTCCAGTACACCAAGCAGGTCGTCCAGGAGCTGCTGCGGATCTTCCCGGTGGGTTGGCTGTTCTCCAGGGTGGCCACCGAGGACACCGTGCTGAGCGGGGTGCGGATCCGCAGGGGCGACACCGTGCTGGTCAGCCCCTTCGTCACCCAGCGGATGAAGTCGATATGGGGGGAGGACGCCCGCAGCTTCGACCCCGACCGGTTCGAGCCCGAGCGTGCGAGGGGGTACCACCGCTACGCCTACTTCCCCTTCGGCGGCGGCCCGCACCAGTGCGTCGGCCGGCATATCGTCCAGGCCGAGGCGCAGCTGATCCTCGCCTCCATCTTCAGCCGGTTCCGCACGCGGCCGGTGGAAGGGGCGGAGATGCCCAAGCCGCAGGTGGGTCTGACGCTGCGGCCCGACAAACCGATCATGATGACGCTGGAGCCCATCCAGCGGTCCGCCTGAGAACGGCTTCGAGGTCAGAGCCGATGCCGAACCCTGACACCCCGGACAACGGTGTCCCCCCGGAGAGCGCGGAGCGGACCGCCGGCGATCCGATGCGCGCGGCACAGGGCCACGGCGCCGTCCTGGCACAGGCGGTGCGGGCCGCCCGTGACCTGGCGGCGTGCGCGGAGGCCTATCCCGATGTCTTCGCCGCCAAGCCCATCGACGGGACCCTGTTCATCGCCGTCGCGTGCGCCAACGCGTTCGGCTCCCCGGAGCTGAGCGCCGCACGGCTGAGGATCGCCAACCGCACCTCGTTGTGGATCTTCGCCCTGGACTGGCTGGTCGACCACGTGGCGACGAGCCGGAAGGAGATCGACGACCTCAACCGGCGCTGCCTCGCCGTGGCCGACGGGCGCGATCCGGCGCCCGGTGACGGGCTCGCCCGGTTCCTGGCCGACATCCGTGACGAGGTCGCCGCGTCCCCCGCCTTCGCCGGGTTGCGCGACGACTGGCGGAGCCAGCTGGTACGGCTGCTGGAGGCGGGGGCGCGGGAGGTGGAGTGGAAGGCGTCGGCCTCGTCCGGCGACCGGAGCGCCCTGCCGTCCTTCGAGGTCTACCTCGGCAACGCCGACAACTACGGATCGGCCTGGGTCAACATCTCGCACTGGATCGTCAACGGTGACGCGGCAACCCTGGCGCACGTCGACCGGCTCCAGGTCATCAGCCGCGAGGTGCAGAAGATCCTCCGGCTGCTGAACGACCTGGCCACCCTGGAACGGGACAAGTCCTGGAACGATCTCAACGCGCAGCTGCTGGGCGCCGACGCCGGCACGCTGACCGCGCGCATCGAGGAGATCGTCCGGCACTGCCACACGCTGCTCGAACCGTTGCGCGGCGAGTGCCCGGAGGCCGTGGACTACCTGGAACGCCAGATCGGCTACAGCACCGGGTTCTACGGCACCAGCGACTACTGGGGATCGCTGTGACACTCGACGCGACCCCGGACCGCGCGGGCCTCGTCGACATCATCGTGTCCGCACAGAAGATCGTCGACGACCTGACCGAGCGGCCCTGGGGGTCGTCCTCGCCGTCGGTGTACGAGACCGGCAGGCTGGTGTCCCTGGCCCCCTGGCTGACCGGCCACGGAGAGCGGCTGCGGTTCCTGCTGTCGGGGCAGCGGCCGGACGGCGGCTGGGGCCTGCCGGACGACGGGTACGCGCTGGTTCCGACCCTCAGCGCGACCGAGGCCCTGCTCTCCGCCCTCGGCGCCGAACCCTCCCGCACTGGGCCGCCGGGAGTACCGGTCGCCGACATGGCGCGCGCCGCCGGGCGGGGGCTGGGGCTGCTGTCGAAGTGGCTCGCCCCGGGGCGCGTCCTCGACCTGCCGGACATGCCCGCCATCGAGCACATCGCTCCCTACCTGATCGAACGGATCAATGCCCGGCTGGACGCGCGGGCGATGGGCCGGATCCCCGGGCTGGGGTGGACGGACCCTGACCAACGCCTACGTGCGCCGAGCGGGATGACCGGCGAGCTGCTTCCCGTCGTCCGGGAGCTACTGGAGCGGGGCGATCCGATCCCCGCCAAGCTCCTGCACGCGCTGGAGATCGCGGGCGAGTCCGCGCGTGGAACCGGCTCCGTCGTGCCCGGGCCTACGGGTACGGTGGGCGCTTCCTTCGCGGCCACGGCCGCCTGGCTCGGTCATGAACCCGACCCGCGCGACGAGACCCGAACGCGGGCTCGCCGGTATCTGGAGGCCGGCGTCGCTCAGTACAGAGGTCCGGTGCCCGTGGCCACACCGATCACCGAGTTCGAGCGCGGATGGGTGCTGAGCTGGCTGGCACGGGCCGGGGTGCCGGTGAAGGCGCCGCCATGGCTGACGGCCGAACTGCGTGCCGCTCTGGGGCAGGCCGGTACCGGAGGGGGCGAAGGCCTGCCCCCCGACGCCGACACCAGCTCCGGTGTGCTTTATGCCCTTTCGCTCCTCGGCAGCCCCTGTGCGCCCGACCTTCTCTTGCAGTACGAGCTGGACACGCATTTCTGTACCTGGCAGGGCGAGAACGGCCGATCCGTCACGACCAACGCGCACGTACTGGAGGCGTTCGGGCACTTCCTGGAGACCACCGGCGACGGCGCCGCGGCGCACCGCTATTCCGCCTCGATGATCAAGATCACCTCCTGGCTGTGCGAACGGCAGGAGGCCGACGGTTCCTGGCGGGACCGTTGGCACGCGTCCCCCTACTACGCCACGTGCTGCGCCGCGCTGGCCATTGAGCGGTACGGCTCCGGGTCCGGGCACGCGAGTTCCGTGGACCGCGCGGTCCGCTGGGTGCTCGGCTCCCAGCGGGCGGACGGGGGGTGGGGGCGCTGGGACGGCACCATCGAGGAGACGGCGTATGCCGTGCACATCCTCCTGTTCGCGGGGTCGGTCCGGAAGTCGCTCCGGAGTGAGTGCCTGCGTGCGGCCTCCCGCGGCGGCGCCTTCATCCGATCGTCCCTGACGGCGGGGAGTACGGCGGATGCGGCAGACATTCCCCAAACAATCGGACAAATGCTATCAAATAGCAATAATCCATCACTGTGGCACGACAAGGATACATACCTCCCGGCCACCATCGTGAGCGCCGTCACTCTCGCCGCACTCGCACTGCTCCAGGAATACCGCCCGGAATCTCTCCTGTGATTCACCTCACCCAACCTCGGTGAAGGCGTTTGAGCTCTCCCCAAAGTAAACGATTCACCTTGAGCGCCTATGAGGTCGTTGGTATGGTGCTGCGAGCAACAGAACCGGCCGACATCGGCATTCCCTGCATACCCCACCATCGCGTGCCCAGCATCCGGAACCCCTCCGCCAATTGCAGGGTGCCTTGACATTATTGTTGGGTTAAATCAATGCGCTTCCGCAACTCGCGACTGCGGACCAAGATTGCGGCAATGCTGCTGTCTCTCACCGCTCTGTGGGCCTTCGCAGCTTGGGTGACCGCAAGGGAGGGGATCAACCTCCTCTGGGTGAGCACGCTGAACACGGTCGTGAACGCGTCCAACCCGATGCTGGTCGAGCTGCAGAACGAGCGCCGCCTCACCGTGGTCTATCTCGCCGGTCCCAACCAGCACGAACGCAATGCCATGGTGGCCCAGCGGAGCAAGACCGACAAGACCGTGGCGACCATGATCAGCCGTACCGAGAGCGCCTCGGTCAAACGTGCCGCCGACGACGCGCTCGAGAACCGCATGGCGGAGGCGGTCAAGCTCCTGCGGAGGCTCGGCGACTACCGCCAGGCCGTGGACTCGGGCGCGATGGGGCGCGGCCAGGCGTTCCAGAGCTACACGGCCATCAACGAGACCGTGTACCGCGTGTACGACTCCATGGCCACCCTGGACGACGACGACTTCGCCGACGTCGTGCGCGCCGCCATCGCGGTCGCCCGTAGCGGCGAGCTGCTCACCCGCGAGGATGCGCTGGTCGCCGGCATGCTCCAGAGCGGCCGGCTCAGCTCGGACGACCTGCAGGCCGTCGACCAGTCCATCGCCATCCGGCGCTACGCCTTCGACCAGGCGATGGTCGGGCTGCGCGACACCGAGCACCGCCAGTACCAGGAGATGACCTCCAGCCCCCAGCTGGCGGCGATCAAGGCGATGGAGGACCGGCTGCTCCAGACCCGGCCGGGCCAGCTCCCGCGGGTCACCGCCGCGCAGTGGCGGCAGGCCACCCAGGCCGGGCTGGCGGACATGAACCAGAGCATCAACGAGGCCGGTGAGCGCACCGTCGACCGGGCCACGCCGCTCGGCGTCGGGGTCGTCGTCCGGCTGCTGCTGGCCGGCGGTCTCGGCCTGCTCGCGGTCATCGCCTCCATCATCGTGTCGATCACCACCGTCCGTGCCCTGGTCCGCCAGCTGGAGCGGCTGCGCGACGCCGCCGCGGAACTGGCCGAACAGCGGCTGCCCGGCGTGGTCGAGCGGCTGGGCCGCGGCGAGAAGGTGAACGTGGCCGCCGAGGCCCCCGAGCTGCAGTTCGGTGACGACGAGATCGGCCAGGTGGGCAAGGCGTTCAACCAGGTCCAGCAGACCGCGCTGGCCACCGCCGTCGAGCAGGCGGAACTGCGCCGCGGCATCCGCGACGTCCTGCTCAGCCTGGCGCGCCGCACCCAGACCCTGGTGCACCGGCAGCTGACCATGCTGGACACCATGGAGCGCCGCCGCGACATCGAGGTCAAGGAGCTGGAGGAGCTGTTCCGGCTCGACCACCTCGCGACCCGCATGCGGCGCAACGCCGAGAACCTCATCGTGCTGTCCGGCGCGCTCCCCGCCCGCGGCTGGCGCAACGCCGTCCCGATGGTGGACGTCGTCCGCGCCGCGGTCGGCGAGGTCGAGGACTACACCCGCGTCACCGTGCTGCCGTTCGGCCCGGTCGAACTGGCCGGACGCGCGGTCGGCGACGTCACCCACCTGCTCGCCGAGCTGATCGAGAACGCCGTGTCGTTCTCCCCGCCCGACACCGTCGTGCAGATCGGCGGGCACCTCGTCGCCAACGGCTTCGCCATCGACATCGAGGACCGCGGGCTCGGCATGACCGAGGACAAGCTCGCCGAGATCAATGAGCGGATCGTCGATCCTCCCGAGTTCAACCTGCGCAGCTCCGTCCAGCTCGGCCTGTTCGTCGTCGCGAAGCTGGCCGAGCGCTACGGCGTGCGGGTCTCCCTGAAGCGCTCGGCCTACGGCGGCACGACGGCGGTCGTCGTCATTCCGCAGGAGCTGATCGTCGAGAGCGGCACCGAGAAGGCCCCCGCCACCGCTACCACCACCACAACCACTGAGAACGGACTGGCCGTCCGGCAGCCCGCGCCGGTCGCCTCCGGCACCGGCGGCCAGTCCACGGAGACGCAGGCGGAGACGCGCGGAGTGGCGACGCTCAGCCGGCAGCAGCCCGCGCCTCCAGCCCTCGTCGCCGTGCCGCCACCCCCCTCCGTCCCGGACGACGTCAGCGAACCAGACGGTCCGGACACCCATGACAGCGCCTCGTCCACCGGCGGTTTCGCCGCGGCGGACCCGCCCGGTGAGTCCGGCCCCCCCGCCGTCTCCGGAGTGGCGAGCGCCGCGGATCCCGAGATCAGTCACCCGGAGGACGAGCCAGCCGTGTCCGAAAGCTCCACCACTCCATCCGGCCTGCCCGTGCGGGTTCCCCAGGCCAACCTCGCGGCGCCGCTGCAGACCGACGAACCGGTCGTCGCCGAGCCGGACGAGCCCGACGATCCCGGACGCTCGCCCGAGGAGATTCAGCGGATCATGGGTTCCTACCAGCGCGGCACCCGCCTTGCGAGGACGGCGGTCGAAGCCCGCGGCAACGAAGCACCTGAAGGCGAGGACGATCAGTGATGCAGAAAGCGGGTTCGGCGTCCGATCTGGGCTGGCTGCTGGACGACCTGGTCCACCGTGTGCCGCACGCCCACAACGCGGTGGTGCTGTCCGCGGACGGCCTTCTCATGGCGTCCTCGCGGGGGATGAACCAGGATGACGGCGAGCATCTGGCGGCCGTGGCCGCCGGCATCCAGAGCCTGGCCAAGGGTGCCGGGACCCGGTTCGGCGGCGGTCCCGTCCGGCAGACGATCATCGAGATGCAGTCGCAGTTCATGCTGGTGACGGTGGCCGGCAAGGGCGCCTGCCTCGCCGTGCTGGCCGACGAGGACGCCGACGTCGGCCTCATCGCCTATGAGATGGCGATGCTCGTCACGAGCATGGGCGAACATCTCACCTCGCCGTCGCGTTCGGAGACCCCCGCGGAGGGCCGCCCCACATGATGCCGCCCGAAGATCCCACCTCAGATCTCTGGCCGGAGGATCCGTCGCTTCAGCCGCAGCCGCAGCCCGAAACACCGGAGCGCTGGCTCGACGACCAGGCCGGCCCCATGGTGCGTCCCTACGTGATGACGAGCGGACGGATCGAGCCGACCCGCGGCAAGTTCGATCTGATCACTCTCGTGGTCTCGGTCCACGCTGAACCGGACACCACCATCGGGCTCGGGCCCGAGCATCTGGCGATCATCCAGCTCTGCCAGAACGTCATGTCGGTCGCCGAGCTCACCGGCCATCTCGACCTGCCCGTCGCGACCGTGCGGGTGATGCTCGGCGACCTGCTCGACAAGGGGTTCGTCTCCATGCAGGAACCCGAACCGGAGGCGGACATGCACGACATCAGGCTCTACAAGGCGGTGATCGATGGTCTCCGGGCCCTCTAGGCGCGACATGCGCGCCCGTCGGCTCCCCACCGCGGTCAAGATCGTGATCGCGGGTGGTTTCGGGGTCGGCAAGACCACGATGGTGGGCACGGTCTCCGAGACCCAGCCGCTGCGCACCGAGGAGATCCTCACCGATGAGAGCATCGGCGTGGACGACATCTCCGGGGTGGAGCGCAAGAACACCACCACCGTCGCGATGGACTTCGGCCGCATCACCATGCGGGACGAGTACGTCCTCTACCTGTTCGGCACCCCCGGCCAGGAACGCTTCTGGTTCATGTGGGACGAGGTCGCCCTCGGCGCCCTCGGCGCCGTCGTCCTCGCCGACACCCGCCGCCTGTCCGACTGCTTCCCGTCGGTCGACTACTTCGAGCGCCGCAACACCCCGTTCGTCGTCGCCGTCAACTGCTTCGAGGGCGCCAAGCGCTTCGACCTGGCGGAGATCCAGATGGCCCTCAACCTGGGCCCCAAGGTTCCCGTCATGCTCTGCGACGCCCGCCGCCTCGCCTCCTGCAAGGAGGTCCTCATCAAGCTCGTCCTGCACGCCATGAAGTCCCGCGGAGTCACCGAAGAACCAGAACCCCAGAACGCCTGAAACACAGACGCGGGGCCGTGTGCGGTGCCGACCGACGTCGGCGCCGCACACGGCCCCGCGTAGTGACACGGGCGCGGGGGTGGGATCAGCCCGTGCGGCTTACCACGTAGTCGCAGAGGTTGGTGAAGGCTTCGCGGGCGGGGATTTCGGGGAGGGTGAGGAGTTCGGTGCGGGCGTCCTCGGCCCAGCGGCGGAGGTCGGCGCGGGCGCGGTCCATGGCGGGGTGCGCGCGCAGCAGGGCGAGGGCCTCGGCGTGGAGTGCGTCGTCGGTGAGGTCCTGGACGAGGAGGTCGCGGAGGCGGGCGTCGTCCGGGCCGGAGCCGATACCGGCGAGGACGTGGTGCATCGGGAGGGTGCGGATGCCTTCGCGAAGGTCGGTGCCGGGGATCTTGCCGGACTTCTCGGTCTCCGAGTCGATGTCGAGGATGTCGTCGGAGAGCTGGAAGGCGATGCCGATCTTCTCGCAGGCGGAGGTCACGGTGTCGACGACGTGGGCGGGGGCCCCGGAGAGCAGGGCGCCGAACTGACCGGAGACGGCGATGAGGGACGCGGTCTTGTCGGCGACGACCTGCAGGTAGTGCTTGAGGGGGTCGGCGTCCGGGGTGGGGCCGACGGTCTCCTGGATCTGGCCGCGGACGAGGCGGGCGAACGCGCGGGCCTGGATGCGGACGGCCTCGGGGCCGAGGTCGGCGAGCAGGTCGGACGCGCGGGCGAACAGGTAGTCGCCGGTGAGGATGGCGACGGTGTTCGTCCAGCGGGAGTTCGCCGACTGCTGGCCGCGGCGGACGGTCGCCTCGTCCATGACGTCGTCGTGGTAGAGGGTGCCGAGGTGGGTCAGCTCGACGACGACGGCGGCGGGGACGACGCCGGGCGCCGACGGGTCGCCGAAGTGGGACGCGAGCAGCACCAGCATCGGCCGGAACCGCTTGCCGCCCGCCTCGACGAGATGCCGCGAGGCCTCGCTGAGCAGCGGATCCTCGCCGCGCACGCACTCCTGGAGGAGTGCCTCCACGGAGGCCAGGCGCTCCTTGGCGTCGGCCGCGAGCGCGGCGTCGACGGGAAGCCCGAACGGGCCGGTCTCCTCGATGGCCGGCCCGCCGGACTTCTCAGCGGATGGGTTGCTCACCCAAGACTCCCTACCGGACGAACATGTGGGTCGTGGCGGTTCCCGCGAGGTCCAGAACGGGCTGCGGAATCACGCCGAGTACCACAGTAGCCGTCACACCGAGGGCCACCGCGACCGCGGTCGCCGGCCCGGCCACCACGACCGGCCCTTCCGCGTCCGGCTCGCTGAAGAACATGACGACGATCACACGGACGTAGAAGAACGCGGCGACGGCGGAGGAGATCACCGCGACGATCACCAGGGGCGTCGCACCCTCCTCCACGGCCGCCTTGAACACCGCGAACTTCCCGGTGAACCCGCTGGTCAGCGGGATTCCGGCGAACGCCAGCAGGAAGAAGGCGAACACGCCCGCGACGACCGGGGACCGCTTGCCGAGCCCCGCCCAGCGGGACAGGTGCCCGGCCTCGCCGCCCGCGTCCCGCACCATCGTCACGACGGCGAACGCGCCGATCGAGGTGAAGCCGTAGGCGACCAGGTAGAACAGGGTGCTCGACAGGCCGTCCGGGGAGCTGGCGATCACGCCCATGAGCAGGAAGCCCGCGTGCGCGATGGACGAGTAGGCCAGCATCCGCTTGATGTCGGTCTGCGTGATCGCGATGATCGACCCGGCGATCATGGTGAGAATCGCCACACCCCACATGAAGGGCCGCCAGTCCCACGTCAGCGTCTCGAACGCGACGTAGTAGACGCGCAGGATCCCGCCGAACGCGGCGACGACGGTGCAGGACGCCATCAGCGCCGTGATCGGGGTCGGGGCGCCCTGGTAGACGTCCGGCTTCCACATGTGGAACGGAACGCCGCCGAGCTTGAACAGCAGCCCGACGGACAGCAGCGCGACGCCCGCGAGGAGCAGGGTCTCGCTGCCCGCGTCCTTGCTGATCTGCGCGGAGATGTCCGACAGCCGGACGGACCCGGCGTACCCGTAGAGCAGCGCCGTCCCGTACAGGAAGAACGCCGAGGAGAACGCGCCGAGGAGGAAGTACTTGACCGCCGCCTCCTGGGAGAGGAGGCGCCGCCGGCGGGCGAGCCCGCACAGCAGGTACAGCGGCAGCGACATGACCTCCAGCGCCACGAACATGGTGAGCAGGTCGTTGGCGGCGGGGAACATCATCATGCCGCCGACGGCGAACATCATCAGCGGGAACACCTCGGTCTGGGTGATCCCGGCCTCGGTGGTGCGCTGCTCGGCCTCGCTGCCGGGCAGGGCGGACGCCTGCGCGGCGAAGTGGCCGCCGACGATGCCGGACTTGCCGTTCCCCCGCTCGGCGATCAGCAGGAGGCTGACGAGCGCCAGCACCAGGATGGTGCCCTGGATGAACAGTGTGGGGCCGTCCACGCCCAGCGCGCCCTCGGCGGCGACGTGGTGCGGGTTGTCGCGCCACGCGAGCGCGATCGTCCAGGCGAAGCCGCCGGCGAGGCCGAGGAACGCGAGCGGCACCTGGGCGTAGTACCGCCCGTTCCGGCCGACGAACGCCTCGACCAGCACGCCGGCGACGGCGACGCCGAGGACCAGCAGCAGCGGGCCGATCTGCCCGTACTCGATGTGCGGCGCGGGGATGTCACCCCCCTGCGCGAGGACGCCGCTCACCTGACTGGTGGTGCTCATGGACGGGCTCCGTTCTCGGCGACGTTACCGGTGATGTCCGGCGCCGGATCGTGCCTGTCGACCCGGGCCAGCGTGTGGTCCACCGACGGGTTGATCACGTGCAGCACCGGCTGCGGGAAGAAGCCCATCGCCACGATGATCGCGATGATCGGGGCGACGGCCCACTTCTCCCGGGCGGACAGGTCCTTCATGCCCTCGACCGCGGGCACCTTCGGGCCGCCCATGGTCCGCTGGTACATCCACAGGACGTAGACGGCGGCGAGCACGACGCCGCTGACCGCGAGGGCGCCCGCCCACTCGTAGCGGCTGAACGTCCCCACGATGACGAGGAACTCCGACACGAACGTCGACAGGCCGGGCAGCGACAGCGCGGACAGGCCGGCGATCAGGAACATCCCGGCGAGGACGGGCGCGACCTTCTGCACCCCGCCGAAGTCGGAGATCCGCGCCGACCTCCGCCGGACGATCATGAAGCCGACGATGAGGAACAGCGCGCCGGTGGAGAACCCGTGGTTCACCATGTACAGCGCGGCGCCGGACTGCCCCTGCGACGTCATCGCGAAGATGCCGAGCACGATGAACCCGAAGTGCGACACCGACGTGTAGGCGATGAGGCGCTTCATGTCGACCTGGCCGATCGCGAGGATCGCGCCGTAGATGATGCTGAGCACCGCGAACCCGAGCACGACCGGGGTCGCCCACTTGGCGGCGCCGGGGAACAGCTCCAGGCAGAACCGGAGCATCCCGTACGTGCCGACCTTGTCGAGGACGCCGACGACCAGCACCAGCGCACCGGCCGGGGACTGCTGCGCCGCGTCCGGCAGCCAGGTGTGCACCGGCACCATCGGCGCCTTGATCGCGAACGCGACGAAGAAGCCGAGGAACAGCCACTTCGCCGTCGTCGGGTCGACGTTCATCTTCGACAGCTCGTCGAACATGAACGTCCCGTGCCCGAGGCCGCCGTCGTCGACGGACTTGGCCGACAGCGGGTACAGCCAGATGACGGCGACGAGCATCAGCAGCCCGCCGAACAGCGAGTACAGCAGGAACTTGACCGCCGCGTAGGAGCGCTGCGCGCCGCCGTAGTACCCGATGATGAAGTACACCGGGATGAGCATCGCCTCGAAGAAGACGTAGAAGAGGAACACGTCGGTCGCCGCGAAGACGCCGATCATGGCCGCTTCCAGCGACAGCAGGAGCGCGAAGTACGTCTTCACCGACCGCTTCGCCGGGACGTCCACGCCGCCGGACCGGTCGGCCTCGCTCCACGACGCCAGCATGACCAGCGGGACGAGGATCACCGACAGCAGGATCAGCACCAGCGCGACGCCGTCGACGCCGACCGCCCAGTGGACGCCGAACTCCTTGATCCACCAGTACTTCTCGGTGAACTGGAAGCGCGGCCCGCCCGCGTCGAAGTCCGCCGCCATGACGCCGGTGAGGGCGGCGACGACGAGGGAGACGCCGAGCGCGAACTGCTTGACCAGCGCCTCCCGCTCGCGCGGGATGGCGCTGAGCAGCACCGCGCCCGCCAGTGGCAGCGCGATGAGCACGCTCAGCCAGGGAAAGTCGCTCATGACACGTTCACCACCAGGAGCGCCGCGACCACGAGGGCCGCGCCGCCCAGCATCGAGAGGGCGTAGGAGCGGGCGAAGCCGGTCTGGACGCGGCGGAGCCGGCCGGAGCTGCCGCCGACGCCGGCGGCCGTTCCGTTGACGGCGCCGTCGACGCCGCGTCCGTCGAACCAGACCGCCAGCCTGGTCAGCCACTGGCCGGGACGCATCAGCAGCGACTCGTTGAGCGCGTCGCCGTAGAGGTCCTTGCGGGCCGCGACGGTGACGAAGGATCCCTTGGGCGCCTCGCGCGGCACCTTCCGGGCCCCGTACTGCGCCCAGGCGATCCCGGCGCCGACGATCATCAGCACGAAGGTGGCGACGCCGGGCGCGGTGATCCACGCGAACTCGTGCTCGTGCTCGGGCTTCCCGACGACCGGTTCGAGGAAGTCGGCGAACGGGCCGAGGACGAGGTACCCGCCCGCGAAGACGGACCCGAAGGCCAGCAGGATCAGCGGCCAGGTCATGACGGCCGGTGACTCGTGCGGGTGGGCGTCCTCCTCCCAGCGCTTCTCACCGAAGAACGTCATGAACATGACCCGCGACATGTAGTACGCGGTGATGCCGGCGCCGATCAGCGCGCACGAGCCGAGGATCATCCCGGACGTGCCGCCCTTGTCGTACGCGGCCTCGATGATGCCGTCCTTGGTGAAGAAGCCGGAGAACGGCGGGCAGCCGATGATCGCGAGGTAGCCGAGCCCGAACGTCACGTAGGTGAGCACCATCACCGAGCGGAGCGCGCCGTAGTGGCGCATGTTCACGTCGTCCTTCATGCCGTGCATGACGGAGCCGGCGCCGAGGAACAGGCCCGCCTTGAAGAAGCCGTGCGCGATGAGGTGCGCGATGGCGAGGACGTAACCGGGCTTGCCGAGGCCGGCGGCGAGGTGCATGTAGCCGATCTGCGACATCGTCGACCCGGCCAGCGCCTTCTTGATGTCGTCCTTGCCGCACCCGATGATCGCACCGGCGAGCAGCGTGGCCGCGCCGACGATCGTCACCACCAGCTGCGCGGTGTCGGACATCTCGAAGATCGGCCCGGACCGGACGATCAGGTAGACGCCCGCGGTCACCATCGTCGCCGCGTGGATGAGGGCCGACACCGGGGTCGGGCCCTCCATCGCGTCCAGCAGCCAGGACTGCAGCGGCAGCTGCGCCGACTTGCCGCACGCGCCGACCAGGAGCAGCAGCCCGATCGCCGTGGCGGTGCCGGTGCCGAGGTGGGACGCGAGCCCCACGTGCTCGGCGCCGGTGCCGAGGATCGGCTCGTAGTCGATGGTGCCGAAGGTGGCGAACATCAGTGCGATCGCGATGATCAGCCCCATGTCGCCGACGCGGTTGACGACGAACGCCTTCTTCGCCGCGGTCGCGGCCGTCGGCTTGTGCTGCCAGAACCCGATCAGCAGGTAGGAGGCGAGACCGACGCCCTCCCAGCCGAGGAACATGATCAGGAAGTTGTCGCCGAGCACCAGCAGCAGCATCGCCGCGACGAACAGGTTCAGGTAGGCGAAGAACCGGCGCCGGTCGGGATCGTCGGCCATGTAGCCGACGGAGTAGATGTGGATGAGCGAGCCCACCCCGGTGATCAGCAGGACGAAGCTGATGGACAGCGGGTCCACCAGCAGGTTCACGCCGATCTTGAACGAGCCGACGTCGATGAAGTCCCACAGGTGCAGGGTGCGGCGCCGGGTCTCGGCGTCGTACCCGAGCATCTGGACGAACATCGCGACGCCCACCGCGAACGACGCGAGCGACATCGTGACGCCGAGCAGATGGCCCCACTTGTCGGTGCGCCTCCCCCCGAGCAGGAGGATCGCGGCGCCCGCGAGCGGGAGCGCGATGAGAAGCCAGGACGCGGCCTGGACACCTTCCGCTTTCATCCCCGACCTCTCAGTACTTCAGCAGGTTCGCGTCGTCGACCGACGAGGACCTGCGGGTCCGGAAGATGGTCATGATGATCGCCAGGCCCACCACGACCTCCGCCGCGGCCACGACCATCACGAAGAAGGCGATGATCTGGCCGTCCAGGTTGCCGTGCATGCGGGAGAACGAGACGAACGCCAGGTTCGTCGCGTTCAGCATCAGCTCGACGCACATGAACACCACGATGGCGTTGCGGCGCACGAGGACGCCGAGCGCTCCGATGGTGAACAGGATCGCCGAGAGCGCCAGGTAGTGCCCCGGACTCATTGACCAGCCTCGCCTTCACGCTCGCTGCCGCCCGCCGGGCCGCCCGCGATGCCGCCGGCGGCCTGCGATCCGGACTTGACGACGCGTGACTCGGCGTCCGCGTCCTTGGCCTCTTCGGTGACCGCCTTCACCGCGGCCACGTCCCGCTCGACGGCCTCCTCCTCGGTCCCGCCGTACAGGTCGGCGTGCCGCTCCGCGGTGTCGGTGCGGGCCGCGATGACCGGGTTGACGGACAGCTCCGAGGGCGTCCCGTCCGGCAGCAGCGCCGGCATGTCGACGGCGTTGTGCCGGGCGTAGGTGCCGGGACCGGGCAGCGGGCCCGGGTGGTCGCCGGACAGGAACCGCTCCTTGGACAGGTCCTTCTGCGTCGGCTTCGGCTCCGTGCGCTCCCGGTGCGCGAGCACCATCGCGCCCAGCGCCGCGGTGATCAGCAGGGCGCTGGTCGCCTCGAACGCGAACACGTACTTGGAGAACAGCAGCCGGGCCAGCCCGATGATGTTGCCCTCGGAATTGGCCTGGTTCAGCCCGGCCGAGTCGCCGAGCGACGCGTTGCCGAGCCCGACCGCCAGCAGGACGATGAAGCCGACCGCGGCGATCACCGCCCAGAAGCGCTGCCCCCGGATCGTCTCCACCAGCGAGTCGGTGGAACTGACCCCGACGAGCATCAGCACGAACAGGAACAGCATCAGCACCGCGCCGGTGTAGACGATCACCTGCACGAACGCCAGGAACGGCGCGTTCTGGATCGCGTACAGCGCGGCGAGGCAGAGCATCACGGTCGCCAGCAGCAGCGCCGAGTGCACCGCCTTCCGCGCGAAGATCATGCCGAGCGCGGCGAGCACCGACACGACCGCGAGCAGCCAGAAGAAGAACGGCTCGCCGGACTGCTTGTCCGCGACCTCCGCGGCGAGAACATGCGCGGTGTTCACCTGCCGTCACCGCCCTTGCGGCGCTTCTCCGCCTTCACCGCCCGGTCGGCGCTCGCCCGTCCGCCGCCCTCCGCGGGGACGTTCGGCGCGTCCTCGGGCTGGAGGCCGAGGCGGTAGTAGTCCTCCTCGGTGTCGCCGAGCCGCATCTCGTGCGGCGGCGCCTCCATGCCCTCGCGCAGCGGCGCCAGCAGCATCTCCTTGGTGTAGATCAGGCTCTCGCGGCTGTCGTCGGCGAGCTCGTACTCGTTCGTCATCGTGAGCGCCCGGGTGGGGCACGCCTCGATGCAGAGTCCGCAGAGGATGCAGCGCAGATAGTTGATCTGGTAGGTGCGGCCGTACCGCTCACCGGGCGAGTACCGCTCGTCCGCGGTGTTGTCGGCGCCCTCGACGAAGATCGCGTCCGCGGGGCACGCCCACGCGCACAGCTCGCAGCCGACGCACTTCTCCAGTCCGTCCGGCCACCGGTTGAGCTGGTGCCGGCCGTGGAAGCGGGGAGCCGTCGGCTTCTTCACCTCGGGGTACTGAACGGTCTCGCTCTTCATGAACATCTGGTGGAACGAGACCCCGAACCCCTTGACCGGGTTCAGGAAATCAGTGAGTCCCACTGGTGACCTCCTCGGAGGGCGTTTCGATCGTGGCCTGCCGGCTCGGCTCGCGGGCGCGGCCGTGGTAGTGGGGCGCGTCCATCGGCGGAACCGGGAACCCGCCCGCCGACGGGTCGGTGCGCGGCCCCTGCGCGGCGTCCGGGACGATCTCCTTCTCGCCCTCACCGCCGCGGACCATCTCCCAGATCACCGTGGCGACCAGCACCACCGCGGCGGCCACGGCGGCGACGATGACGATCTGCCGCATGTCGTAGCCGTCGTTGCGCAGCGCGCGGATGGTCGCGACCAGCAGGATCCAGCCGAGCGAGAAGGGCATCAGCACCTTCCAGCCGAGCTTCATCAGCTGGTCGTAGCGGACGCGCGGCAGCGTGCCGCGCAGCCAGATGAAGAAGAAGATGAACAGGAAGATCTTGATCAGGAACCACAGCACCGGCCACCAGCCGGAGTTGGCGCCCGCCCACACCGTGGAGATCGGCGCGGGAGCCCGCCAGCCGCCGAGGAACATCGTGGTGGCGAGCGCCGACAGCGTCGCGAGGTTGATGTACTCCGCGAGGAAGAACATCGCGAACTTCAGCGACGAGTACTCGGTGTGGAAGCCGCCGACCAGCTCGCCCTCGCCCTCCGGCAGGTCGAACGGGATGCGGTTCGACTCGCCCATCATCGTGATCACGTACACGACGAAGGACGGCGCGAGCAGCACCACGAACCACTTGTCGTGCTGCGCCGCGACGATCTGCGAGGTGGACATCGAGCCCGCGAACATGAACACGGCCACGAACGACAGGCCCATCGCGATCTCGTAGGAGATCATCTGCGCGGACGAGCGGAGCCCGCCGAGCAGCGAGTACGGCGACATCGACGACCAGCCGGCCAGCACGATCCCGTAGATGGCCATCGACGACATCGCGAGGACGAGCAGCACCGCGACCGGCAGGTCGGTGCCCTGCAGCGCCGTCTCGTGCCCGAAGATCGACACCCGCGGCCCGAACGGGATGATGATGAAGGAGATGAAGGCGGGAACCGCCGCCATGACCGGCGCGAGGACGAACACGACCTTGTCGACCTGGCGGGGGACGATGTCCTCCTTCAGCGCCAGCTTCACGCCGTCCGCGAGGCCCTGCAGCAGGCCGAAGGGCCCGGCCCGGTTCGGGCCGACGCGCAGCTGCATCCGGCCGATGACGCGGCGTTCGATCCACATCGTCATGAGCACGGTCACGACGAGGAACACGAAGATGGCGAGGACCTTGCCGCCGATCAGCCACCACGGGTCGGTGCCGAAGCCCGGCACCCCGGTTCCGGGCGCCGGCTCGGCCAGGGGCGGCGCGGCCGCGGCGAGCGGGATCATTTCCCACCTCCAGCGTGCTGTTCACTGGTCGCGAGCACTCCGCTCGCGATCTTGACGACGCCTCCCGCGGCCGCGCCCAGGTCCCGGTGCAGGGCGCAGCCGGCCGAGTTCGTCGGCAGCCACACCACCCGGTCGGGCAGGTCGGGGGTGATCTCCAGCGGCAGCGTGACCTCGCCGCGCGCCGCCGACACCGTCACCGCGCCGGTCGCGCCGATCTCCGCGGCCGTCGCGGGCGACAGCCGGGCGGCCGCGGGCTTCGCGGTGCCCGCGAGGAACGGCTCGCCGTCCTGCATGCGGCCCTTGTCCAGCAGCAGCCGCCACGTCGCGAGCAGCGCCTCGCCCTGCTCGGGGTGCGGCGGCAGCGCCTGCGCGACGTTCGGCGCGTCCGGACGCTCGCCGCGGTAGGCGCCGAGGGCGGTCAGCTCGCGGCGCGCCGCGTCCGGCCCGGGCAGCCCCAGGTGGACGTCCATCTCGTCGGCCAGCGCGTCCAGCACCCGCAGGTCGGACATCCGCCCGGCGGACTTCAGCACCACGTCGAACGGGCGGCCGCGGCCCTCCCAGTCGACGAACGTCCCGGACTTCTCCGCGACCGCCGCGACCGGCAGGACGACGTCGGCGCGGTCGGTGACCGCGCTCGGCCGCTGCTCCAGGCTGACCACGAACGGGGTGGCCGCCAGCGCCCGCAGCATCGCCTCCGGGTCGGCCAGGTCGTCCGGGTCGACGCCGCCGACGAGCAGGGCGCCGCGCCGGCCCGCCGCCGCCGCCGCGATGATGCCGTCCGCGTCCTCGCCGGGCCCGGCGGGCAGTTCGGCGACGTTCCACGTGCGGGCGACCTCGGCGCGCGCCTCCGGGTCGGTGACCGGGCGGCCGATCGGCAGCAGCCCGGGCAGCGCCCCGGCCTCGATCGCGCCGCGCTCCCCGGCCCGGCGCGGCACCCACGCCAGCCTGGCGCCGGTCACCTGCGCCACCCGGACCGCGGACGTCAGCGCGCCGGGGCTGGTGGCGAGCCGCTCGCCGACCAGGATGACGGCGCCCGGGGTCTCCAGCAGCGTGCGGATGTCGGAGCGGGCGTCGTCCCCGATCAGCGAGCCGAGCGTCTCGGCCTCCGCGCCGGGCGCCGTCGGCAGCAGCGAGCCGCCGACCTTCTCCAGCCCGCGGGTCGCGAACGGGGCGGCGGCGTACACCTTCAGCCGGTTCTTGCGGAACGCCTTGCGCAGCCGCAGGAACACGATCGGCGACTCCTCCTCCGGCTCGAAGCCGGCGAGGAGGACGACCGGCGCCTTCTCCAGATCGGAGTAGGACACCTCGATGGACCGTCCCGCGACCGACGAGGCGAGGAACCGCGACTCCTCGTCCGACAGCGGGCGGGCCCGGAAGTCGACGTCGTTGGTGCCGAGCGCGATCCGGGCGAACTTGGCGTAGGCGTAGGCGTCCTCAAGGGTGACGCGGCCGCCGGTCAGCACGCCGGCGGAGCCGCGCGCCGCCGCGAGGCCGCGTGCCGCGATGGTGAGCGCCTCGGGCCACGACGCCGGCTCCAGCTCGCCGTCCTCGCCCCGGACGAGCGGGTGCGTGAGCCGGTCGGGCTGCGTCCCGTAGGTGAAGGCCCAGCGGCCCTTGTCGCAGTTCCACTCCTCGTTGACCTGCGGCTCGTCCCCGGCCAGCCGCCGCGTGATCTTGCCGCGCCGGTGGTCGGTGCGCAGCCCGCAGCCGGACGCGCAGTGCTCGCACACGCTCGGCTGCGACACCAGGTCGAACGGGCGGGACCGGAACCGGTACGCGGAGCCGGTCAGCGCGCCCACCGGGCAGATCTGCACGGTGTTGCCGGAGAAGTAGGAGTGGAACGGGTTGCCGTCGGCCGTCCCGACCTCCTCCTTCGCGCCCCGCGCGAACAGGTCGATGAACGGGTCGCCGGCGATCTGCTCGGAGAACCGGGTGCAGCGGGTGCACTGGATGCACCGCTCCCGGTCGAGCAGCACCTGGCTGGACAGCGGGAGCGGCTTCGGCCAGGTCCGCTTGGTCTCCGCGAACCGCGACTCGCCCCGCCCGTTGGACATCGCCTGGTTCTGCAGCGGGCACTCGCCGCCCTTGTCGCAGATCGGGCAGTCCAGCGGGTGGTTGATGAGCAGGAACTCCATGATGCCGTGCTGGGCCTTGTCGGCCACCGGCGAGGTGAGCTGGGTCTTGACGACCATGCCCGGCATCACGGTGGTGGTACAGGACGCCTGCGGCTTCGGCATCCCGCGGCCGTTGCCGGCGTCGGGGATCTCCACCAGGCACTGCCGGCAGGCGCCGATCGGGTCGAGCAGCGGGTGCTCGCAGAACCGGGGGATCTGGATGCCGAGCAGCTCCGCCGCCCGGATGATCAGCGTGCCCTTCGGCACCTCGATCTCGAAGCCGTCGATGGTGCAGGAGACCATCTCCACGGGCTTCTCCACCGCCGACTTGTCGTCGGTGACGGTCACTTGGCACCTCCCCAGAGGGTGGACTTGGCCGGGTCGAACGGGCAGCCGCCCTGCTCGAAGTGCTGGAGGTACTCGTCCCGGAACAGCTTGATGGACGAGACGACGGGGCTCGTCGCGCCGTCACCGAGGGCGCAGAACGCGCGGCCGAGGATGTTGTCGGAGATGTCCAGCAGGGTCTCCAGGTCCTCCTCGGTGCCCTGGCCGGCCTCCAGCCGCTTCAGCATGAGCTTGTACCAGTAGGTGCCCTCGCGGCACGGCGTGCACTTGCCGCACGACTCGTGCGCGTAGAACTCCGACCAGCGCAGCACCGCCCGGACGACGCAGGTCGTCTCGTCGAAGATCTGCAGGGCCCGGGTGCCGAGCATGGACCCGGCGGCGCCGACGGACTCGAAGTCCAGCGGCACGTCCAGGTGCTCCTCGGTGAAGATCGGCGTGGACGACCCGCCGGGCGTCCAGAACTTCAGCCGGTGCCCCTCCCGGATGCCGCCCGCCATGTCGAGCAGCTCCCGGAGCGTGATGCCGAGCGGCGCCTCGTACTGGCCGGGCCGGGTGACGTGCCCGGACAGCGAGAAGATCCCGAATCCCTGGGACTTCTCGGTGCCCATCGCGGCGAACCACTCCGGACCGTTCCCGATGATCGCGGGAACCGAGGAGATCGACTCGACGTTGTTGATGACGGTGGGCCCGCCGTACAGGCCCGCCACCGCCGGGAAGGGAGGCTTCAGCCTGGGCTGTCCGCGGAACCCCTCGAGGGAGTCCAGCAGCGCCGTCTCCTCGCCGCAGATGTAGGCCCCGGCGCCGCTGTGGACGACGACGTCCAGGTCGTACCCGGACCCGAGGATGTCCTTGCCGAGGTAGCCCGCCTCGTACGCCTCCGCCACCGCCTGGTGCAGCCGGCGGATCACGTGCAGGACCTCGCCGCGCACGTAGATGAACGCGAGGTTCGACTTGATCGCGTACGAGCTGATGACGACGCCCTCGACGAGCACGTGCGGGTTGGCCATCATCAGCGGGATGTCCTTGCACGTGCCCGGCTCGGACTCGTCCGCGTTCACCACCAGGTAGCGCGGGTTCGGGCTGGTCGGCGGCAGGAACCCCCACTTCATGCCGGTGGGGAAGCCGGCGCCGCCGCGGCCGCGGAGGCCGGAGTCCTTGACCGCCTGGACGATCTCGTCGGGCTCCATGCCGAGCGCCTTGCGCAGTGCCCGGTAGCCGCCGTCGCGCTCGTACCCTTCGCGGGTGAACGAGTCGGCCTGATCCCAGTTCTTGGTGAGGATCGGGGTCAGCGTGGTCACTTGTTCCGCCCCTCCTGGGTTCCGGGCTTCGCCTCGCCCGGGATGGGCTTGCCCGGCTCGTGCGGCGGCTCGGCGATCTGCTCCGGCTTCACCGGCTCCTCCGGGCGCTCCCGGTCGGCGTCCGCCGACGGAGCCGTCCAGCCGCGCTCCTGCGCGAGCTTCAGGCCGACCAGCGACTCGGGCCCGGCCTGGACGCCCTCGCCCGCGCGTCCGTCCGGGAACCCGGCGAGCACGCGGGACGCCTCCTTCCACGTGGCCAGGTGCTCGGGGCCACGCGAAGGAAGCACTTGCTTACCCGAGCGCAGGTCATCGACCAGTTGCTTCGCCTTCTCGGGAGTCATGTTGTCGAAGAACTCCCAGTTGACCATCATCACCGGCGCGAAGTCGCAGGCCGCGTTGCACTCGATCCGCTCCAGGCTGACCTTGCCGTCCGCGGTCGCCTCGTCGTGGCCCACCCCGGCGTGCTCGCTCAGCTCGTTCCAGATCTGGTCGCCGCCCATGACCGCGCACAGCGTGTTGATGCAGACGCCGACGTGGTACTCGCCGACGGGCGCGTGCTTGTACTGCGTGTAGAACGTCGCGACGCCCGTCACCTGCGCCGGGGTGATGCCGAGCTGCTCCGCGCAGAACTCGATCCCGTCCTCGGTGACGTGGCCCTCGGCCGACTGCACCAGGTGCAGCAGCGGCAGCAGCGCCGACCTCGGCCGCGGATACCGGCCGATGATCGCCTTGGCGTCCGCCTCCAGCCGCTCCCGAATCTCCGGTTCGTACGTCATCGGTCCACTCCCCCCATGACCGGGTCGATGCTGGCGACCGCCGCGATGACGTCGGCGACCATGCCGCCCTCCGCCATCGCCGGGGTGGCCTGCAGGTTGACGAAGGACGGCTCGCGGAAGTGGACCCGGTACGGGCGGGTGCCGCCGTCGCTGACGACGTGCGCGCCCAGCTCGCCGCGCGGCGACTCGATCGGCGCGTACGCCTGCCCGGCCGGCACCCGGAAGCCCTCCGTCACCAGCTTGAAGTGGTGGATCAGCGCCTCCATCGAGGTGCCCATGATGTGCGCGATGTGCCGGGGCGAGTTGCCCATGCCGTCCGCGCCGATCGCGAGCTGCGCCGGCCAGCCGATCTTCTTGTCCTCGATCATCACCGGGCCCTTGGCGGACTGCAGCCGCTCCAGGCACTGCTCGACGATCTTCAGCGACTCCTCCATCTCGTCCATCCGGACGAGGTAGCGGCCGTACACGTCGCAGGTGTCCTGCGTCGCGACCTCGAAGTCGTAGTTCTCGTAGCCGCAGTAGGGCTGCGACTTGCGCAGGTCCCAGGGCAGGCCGGTCGCGCGCAGGACCGGGCCGGTGACGCCGAGCGCCATGCAGCCGGTCAGGTCCAGGTACGCGATGTTCTGCGTGCGCGCCTTGTAGACGTGGTTGTCGTCCATCAGCTTGCGCATCGCCTGGAGCCGCTTCGGCATCCGGTCGAGATAGTCGCGGATCTTGCTGGTCGCGCCGCTCGGCAGGTCCTGCGCGACGCCCCCCGGGCGGACGTAGGCCATGTTCATCCGCAGCCCGGTGATCTCCTCGAACAGGTCGAGGGTGTACTCGCGCTCGACGAACCCGTTCAGCATCACCGTCGTCGCGCCGAGCTCCAGCCCGAACGTGGCGATCGCGACCAGGTGCGAGGAGATGCGGTTCAGCTCCATCATCATCACGCGGATGATCTGGGCCCGCTCCGGGACCTGCTCGGTGACGCCGAGCAGCTTCTCCACGCTCAGGCAGTACGCCGTCTCGTTGAAGATCGGCGCCAGGTAGTCCATCCGGGTGCAGAACGTGGTGCCCTGCGTCCAGGTGCGGAACTCCATGTTCTTCTCGATGCCGGTGTGCAGGTACCCGATGCCCACGCGGGCCTCGTTCACCGTCTCACCGTCGAGCGTCAGGATCAGCCGGAGCACGCCGTGCGTGGACGGGTGCTGCGGGCCCATGTTGACGACGAGCCGCTCGTCACCGAGGTCCTCCGCACCGGCGACGACCTGGTCCCAGTCCTGCCCGTTGACGTCGAAGACCCTGCCCTCGGCCGCCTCTTCCGCCGCGTAGGCGTCGTACTCGGTGTACTTCGTGGAACTCATACGTACGACCGCCTTTCGTCGGGCGGCGGGATCTCCGCACCTCGGTACTCGACGGGGATGCCGCCGAGCGGGTAGTCCTTGCGCTGCGGATGGCCGACCCAGTCGTCGGGCATCTCGATGCGCGTCAGCGCCGGGTGGCCGTCGTAGACGATCCCGAAGAAGTCGTAGGTCTCCCGCTCGTGCCAGTCGCTCGTGGGGTAGACCGGCACCAGCGACGGGACGTGCGGGTCGGCGTCCGGGCAGGTCACTTCCAGCCGGACCCGCCGGTTGTGCGTGATCGACAGCAGGTGGACGACCGAGTGCAGCTCGGCGCCCTCGTCCTTCGGGTAGTGCACGCCCGACACGCCCGAGCACAGCTCGAAGCGCAGGGACGGCTCGTCCCGCATGGTCTTCGCGACCTCGGCCAGGTGCTCGCGCTTGACGAAGAACGTCATCTCGCCGCGATCGACGACGACCCGCTCGACCGCGTCCCCAAAGGCGGGGAAAGCCCTTTCCAGCTCGTCGGCGATCTCGTCGAACTCGCCGGCCTCCGCCGCGCCGCCCGGCCCGCCGTACGGGCGCTGCGCGGACACCTTCGGGCTCTGCCGGATGACCAGGCCGCCGTAGCCGGACGTGTCGCCGGTCGTCTTCGCGCCGAACATGCCCTTGCGGGCGACGGGCTGCTCCCGGCGCTCCTCCTCGGCCTGCGCGGGGAGCTGGTCGGCGCCCTGCTCGGCCTGCTGCTCAGGATTCTGGGAACTCATGTGTCACGCTCCCTGTCCGAGCAACGGCAGCTGGCGGCGCTTGGCCTCTTCCAGCTCCGCGATCTGCTTGGCGCGCTGCGGCCCGAGCTTGGTGTTGTTGATCTTGTCGTGCAGCTTCAGGATCGCGTCCAGCAGCATCTCCGGGCGCGGCGGGCAGCCTGGCAGGTAGATGTCCACCGGGACGATGTGGTCCACGCCCTGCACGATCGCGTAGTTGTTGAACATGCCGCCGGACGAGGCGCACACGCCCATCGCGATGACCCACTTCGGCTCGGTCATCTGGTCGTAGATCTGCCGCAGCACCGGCGCCATCTTCTGGCTCACCCGGCCCGCCACGATCATCAGGTCGGCCTGCCGCGGCGTCGCCGAGGCACGCTCCATGCCCCACCGGGAGAAGTCGTGCCGCGGGTCGCCGGTCGCCATCATCTCGATCGCGCAGCACGCCAGGCCGAACGTCGCCGGCCACACCGAACTGCTGCGCGCCCACCCCGCGACCTGCTCGACCGTGGTCAGCAGGAAGCCGCTGGGAAGTTTCTCCTCTAGGCCCATGTCAGTCCCACTCCAGACCGCCGCGCCGCCAGATGTAGGCGTACGCCACGAGCACGGTGACGATGAAAAGAACCATCTCGACAAGGCCGAACAGCCCCATCCGGTCGAAAGCGACCGCCCAGGGATAAAGGAAGATGATCTCAATGTCGAAGACGATGAACAGCATCGCCGTCAGGTAGTACTTGACCGGAAAACGCCCGCCGCCGACCGGCTGCGGCGTCGGCTCGATGCCGCACTCGTAGGCGTCCAGCCGGGCACGGTTCCACCGTTTGGGCCCCGTGAGCGCGGCCATCGCCACCGAGCCGGCGGCGAAGGCGAAGGCGAGCACCCCCAGCACGATGATCGGAATATAGAGATCCATGTCTCTACAGCCTCTCCTCGGGACGTACGACGTTGTACGGGACGGGCCGTCCGCGACCCGCCACCCTAACCAAGGTGATCAATAGAGCTCCCCTCAGGGGGTCGGGTACTGCACTTTAGTCCGCTCACCAGCGGAAGCTTGAAATTCACAGGGTGGTGTCTCATGCCGTCGGCGCCACCTTCTGCATCGCGTTGATGACCCGGTCCATCGCGTCCCCGCCCTTCGGGTCGGTCAGGTTCGCGAGCAGCTTCAGCGTGAACCGCATCAGCGTCGGGTGCGGCAGGCCGTGCGCGGTCAGGAACTTCATGACCCGCGGGTCGCCGATCGCCTGGACGAACACGCGGGCGAGGGTGAAGTAGCCGCCGTGCTCGTCCTTCAGGATGCGCGGGTACTCGTACAGCGTCCGCTCGCGCTGCGCGGGGGTGCGGCGTGCCAGCGCCTGCACCATGATGTCGGCGGCCAGCCGGCCGGACTCCAGCGCGTAGTCGATGCCCTCCCCGTTGAACGGGTTGATCATGCCGCCGGCGTCGCCGACGAGCAGCATCCCGCGGGTGTAGTGCGGCTGCCGGTTGAAGCCCATCGGCAGCGCCGCGCCGCGGATCCTGGAGGTCGCGTGCTCCTCGTCGAACCGCCAGTCCTCCGGCATCTGCGCGCACCAGCGCTTCAGCATGCCCCGGTAGTCGACGTTCTGGAACGCCTTGCTGGTGTTGAGCAGGCCGAGCCCGACGTTGGACGTCCCGTCGCCGACGCCGAACACCCAGCCGTATCCGGGCAGCAGGCGCTGGCCGTCCCACAGCTCCAGCCACGCCTCCATGAAGTCGTCGTCGTGGCGCGGGGTCTGGAAGTAGCGGCGGACCGCGACGCCCATCGGCCGGTCCTCGCGCCGCCGCAGCCCCATGGCGAGCGACAGCCTGGTGGAGTTGCCGTCGGCCGCGACGACCAGCGGGGCGCGGAACTCGATCTCGCCGCCCTCGTAGTCGGCGGTCACGCCGATGATGCGGTCGGTGCGCTCGTCCACGATCGGGCCGGTCACGGTGCAGCCCTGGAGCAGCTGCGCGCCGGCCTTGGCGGCGTGCTCGGCGAGCAGCTGGTCGAGGTCGGTGCGCTTGCGGACGAGCCCGAAGTCGGGGAACGAGGCGAGCTCCGGCCAGGGCAGCTCGACCTTCACGCCGCCGCCGTAGATGCGCAGCCCCTTGTTGCGTCCCCAGCCGGGGTCGTTGATGTCGACGCCCATGCCGATGAGGGCGCGGACGGCCCGGGGGGTGAGACCGTCGCCGCAGATCTTGTCGCGCGGGAAGGTGGCCTTCTCCAGCAGGAAGACGTCCAGGCCGGCCTGCGCGAGCCAGTAGGCGGTCGACGATCCGGCGGGGCCTGCCCCGACGACGATGACGTCCGCGTGTCGGGTGGAGTCGGTCACGGTGGTCCTCTTCGCTCGTTCGCTTGTGAAGTACTTCACAAGGATCCGGTGGGGAGTCTATTCCTTTATCACGACTGGTGGGTACTTCTGGGGTGGTCCAAGTTTGGACCGGTCCGGACCCACCGGCCGCGGAATGTCAGCCGGGGTTGACGGCACGGTGCATCGCGGCCACCCCGAACGTGAGATCGCGCCAGCGCACATCGCCCCAGCCCGCGTCCTGGATCAGCCGCGCCAGCGCCGCCTGGTCGGGCCAGGCCAGCGTCGACTCGGCCAGGTACCGGTAGGAGCCGGGATTGGAACTGACCCGCGCCAGCAGCGGCAGCCCGTACCGGAGATGCGCCTTGTGGCCGAGCGCCAGCAGCGCGTTCGGGGGGTGGCTCACCTCGCAGACCAGCAGCCGCCCGCCGGGCTTCGCGACCCTGCGCAGCTCGCGCAGGGCACGGCCGGTGTCGGCGACGTTGCGGAGCCCGAACGAGATCGTGACGGCGTCGAACGAGCCGTCCGCGAAGGGGAGGCGCAGCGCGTCCCCCGCCACGAACCTCAGCCCCCGGACGCCCGTCTGCCGCCGCACCCCGACGCGCAGCATGCCGAGCGAGAAGTCGCACGCCACCGTGTCGGCGCCGGCCTCGGCGAACGGGACCGACGAGGTTCCCGTCCCGGCCGCGAGATCGAGGATCCGCTCACCCGGCCTGGCCTCCAGCGCCCGGACGACCTCCCGCCGCCACCGCCGGTCCTGCCCACCGGTCATCAGCGTGTTCAGCAGGTCGTACCGCTCGGCGGTGCCGTCGAACATCGCCGCGACGTCGGCGGGCTGCTTGTCGAGTGAAGCGCGGGTCATGACCCCACCCTAGAAGCAAGCGGGGAGCCCCGGGCGCGCGGGCTCGCGGGTCAGTCCGTGCGGGGACGCACCCCGTCTTCTTTGCTGACCGACTTCTCGAACCTCTCCCGCTGGGCGCGGACGCCCCGGACGACCACGGCGGACATCCGGTCACGCTGCCCGGACAGCAGAACGTAGCTGACGATCCCGCTGATCAGCAGGGCCAGCAGCAGAAGCAGGAACCCGCGGGCCCCGAAGAGCGCGAGCACGCCCGCGGTCGCCGCGAAGATCGTGAGGCGCGCGGCGGTGTAGAGAATGACGGAACGCATGACCCCCCGAGCCTAACCCCGCACGTCAACGATCTCTCCGCGGGGTCGTCTCCGGGCTAACGCAGCACGTCCAGGAAGAGGGCCGGGTCCACGTTGCCGCCGGAGAGGATCGAGACGTAGGTGCGGCCCTCGGGGAGATCCTCGCGGTGGTGGAGGTAGGCGGCGGTGGCGACGGCGCCGGCCGGTTCGGCGATGAGGCGGGCCTCGCGGGCGAGGCGGCGCATGGTCCGGCGGATCTCGTCCTCGGTGACGGTGACGATGCCGTCCACATGTGCGCGCATGTGTGCGAACGGCAGGTCGCCGACCTGCTGGACGCGCAGGGCGTCGGCGATGGTGCGGCCGGTCTCCTCCGCTCCCCAGGAGACGGGGCGTCCGGCCGCCATCGAGTCGCGGGCGTCCGCGGCGAGCTCCGGTTCGACGCCGATCACCTTCGCCTCCGGGCGCAGCGCCTTGACCGCGGCGGAGACACCGGCGATGAGGCCGCCGCCGCTGACCGGGACGAGCACGACGTCCACGTCCGGGCGGTCCTGGACGATCTCCATTCCGGTGGTGCCCTGGCCCGCGATGATCCGCGCGTCGTCGTAGGGCGGGATCATCGTGAAGCCGTGCGCGGCGGCGAGCTTGCCCGCGGTCTCGGCGCGGGCCCGCGAGGTCGGCTCGACGTAGACGACCTCGGCGCCGAGCGCGATGCACGCGTCGACCTTCACGCCCGGGGTCGTGTGCGGCATGACCAGGACGGCCTTGGTACCGAGGGCGCGGGCCGCGTAGGCGACGGCCTGCGCGTGGTTGCCGCTGGAGTGCGTCACCACGCCGCGGGCACGCTCCTCCGGGTCGAGGGAGGAGATGGCGGAGTACGCGCCGCGCAGTTTGAAGGCGCCGATCGGCTGCAGCGACTCGGCCTTCACCAGCAGCGCCGGCCCGCCGGCTCCGGCGGGGGCGGGGTCGCGCGGGAACGGGACGAGCGGCGTCCGGACGGCGACGCCCGCGATGCGCTCGGCGGCCCGCTCGATCTCCGGCAGCGAAACAAGATCGGACATGGTCGGAGACTACTTCGAGCGGCGGTCCGCAGGGGCCTTCCAGGCGTGACATGGCAGGTCAAACGGGGTCAGCGTGATCACAGTGACCCATGCCGCGATCACCGTCCGTCATCGCTCCAGCTCGGTGAATTACCGTCGGTGATCTTTTGCGAAAACAAGGGAGAAATCGGTCTTGACCCGCCACACTGTTAAACAGTCCACCCGCGCCGAGAGCGGGACAAAGGGGGAGAGAAAACGTGGAGAGCACGAGCGAGCGCCTGCTGACCCCAGGAGAGGTCGCCGCCCTCTTCCGGGTCGACCCGAAGACGGTCACCCGGTGGGCCGCCGCGGGCCGGATCAGCAGCATCCGCACTCCGGGAGGCCACCGGCGCTTCCGCGAGTCCGAGGTGCACGCGCTGCTGCGCGGCGAGGAGCCCGTCGCCGAGCATTCGGCCCGCTAGCAGGCCCCTGAGCCGCCCGGACCGCCGCGCCGAAGGCAGTCCTCGCCCGGGCGGCCGGGGCGTCTCCTCCCACACCCCGCGGTCTCGCTCCTTCCCGCTCACTCCTCTTGGGCGTTACCCGCCTCCCATTCCTCGAACAGGCGCGCGAGCTCCGCGTCCTCGTCCCGCCAGCGGCGCCGCGCGGCCTCCATCTCCTCCGCGGTGACCGACCCGGGGAGAAGCCGCTCGTAGTCCGGGTCGTCCGGCCCGATCTCGACGTACGCGTCGGCGATGATCTGTTCGCCGCGCGCCTCGGGCCCGGACTCGCCGGCGTCGGAGAGGACGCTGTGCGGAACGAGGAGCGTGCCGTCGGGGAGCCGGATCACGTGCATCGTCGTCCACCTTCGCCGTCTGTCGCCGCGCGTCCTGCCATCAGGGTGTCCTAGATCCCGTACCTGCGGTTGAAGAAGAGCATGACCTCAAGGGCCTGCCGGATGTCGCCGGCGAGCATATCCACCAGCGCCGGACGCTGCCGGGACGAGATCGCGGCGAACGCGTCGGCGAAGAACTCGCGGCGGCCGAGCGCGTCCGGCTGCTTGTGGAACTCGCTGGCGAGGTGCGGACGGCACTCCTCGTACAGCTTCCGGAAGGCGGGGCTGTCGGACGTCCATTCGCCGTCGTCGCCGTCGATGTCGTCGAGCGCGTGGCCGACCTCGTGCAGCATCACGTCCGGGGTCGGGGACGGCCGGTCCCCCACGACGATCTTGCGGTCGCCGTAGGCGCCGGCGCAGATGTCCCAGGTGGCGCGGCCCGAGGGCAGCGGACGGTCGCGCAGGTGGCCCATGTCGTCCAGCTGCGGGACGCCGCCGGGCCCGACGTAGATGCCGTCGAGCCCGCTCGCGAGCTTCTCCTTCAGCGGCTCGGGCAGCGACGCCAGGCTGTCCACCGCGCCGATCACCTCGGGTGTCGGCGGGCCCTCCCGGACGTCCCACTGCCGGTAGAGGATGCTCTCCAGGACGCCGCAGTTCCGGCGGCCGTCGGCGGCGTGCGGCATGCCCGGCGGGTACGGCTCCACGCGCAGCCGGTCGTCGTCGAGCTCGAAGTCGCGCCACGAGTAGTCGCCCGCCCGCGGCTTACCGTGCCCGCGCCGCCCGAACCGGCCGGTGAGCCCGCGCGGGCCGCCCGCGGTGTCGACCGGGCCGTCGCCCTGGCGGTCCGGGCGGAGCGCGTAGTCGTCGTCGCGGCCCGCCTTGCGGAACCGGCCGAACCGGTCGCGCGGCTGGTTGCTGCGCGGCCGCACCTGCCCCGAGTCGGGCGGGGACGGGCTGTACGACACCTCGTCCCCGGCCGCGTCCGCGCGGACCCGGCCGCCGCGGAACGCCTCCCGGGGTCTCAGCTCCCGGGGCTTGCGGTGCACGCCTTTGAAGCGCATCGGGCTCCTCTGTCAGCGGGACCCGCGGGGGTATCGAGCGGCCCTCGCCGCTGGACCGGGTCCCGGAGGCAGGGTAAGCCGGAACCCGACATGCCGTCATCCCCGGGAGTCACGGGCCGCCGGCGGTCCGGCCTCCGTCAGGCGTAGGAGTGCAGGCCGGAGAACATGTAGTTCACGCCGAAGAAGTTGAAGAGCAGCGCGGCGAAGGCGAGCAGCGACAGGAGCGCGGCCTTGCGGCCCTTCCAGCCGGCGGTGGCGCGGGCGTGCAGGTACGCGGCGTAGACGATCCAGGTGACGAAGGACCAGATCTCCTTCGGGTCCCAGCCCCAGTAGCGGCCCCACGCCTGGTCGGCCCAGATGGCGCCCATGATGATCGCGGCCGTCCAGATCGGGAACGCGAACATCGTGACCCGCATCGACAGCCGGTCGAGGCTCTCCACCGACGGGATGCGGGACAGCACGCCGTCCGCCGCGACCTTCCCGCGCGACTCGGCGCGCTCCTTCACCAGGTACAGGATCGTGGCGGCGCCCGCGACCGTGAACGAGCCGGTCGCGGTGATCGCGGCGGTGACGTGGATGGCGATCCAGTAGGAGTTCAGCGCCGGGCTGACCGGGCCCACCGAGTCGTACAGCCAGATGTTGGCGACCCCCAGCGCGATGACCGCGGCGGCCATGACGAACGCGCCGAGGAACCGCGCCTTGTAGCGGAGCATCACGACGATGAACGCGGTGACGGCGGCGAAGGAGATGGCGGTGAGGAACTCGTACATGTTCCCCCACGGCCACCGGTTCGCGGCCAGCCCGCGGGTCACCAGGACGCCGAGGTGCGCGCCCCAGCCGAGCACGTTCAGCAGGACGGCGAGCCGGATCCAGTCGACCCGGGCCCGCTCGTCCGCCGCGTCCTGCGCGGCGGCGGGGACGTCGTCCTTCGCGGCGGCGCCGTCCGCGGCCTCGGCCCCCGCGGCGCCCACCAGCACCTTCGCGTCCGCCTTCGCGGCGACGGTCTCCGCCGCCCCGCGGCTGCGGCCGAAGCCCAGGTCGGCGGCGTAGGCGACCAGCGCGACGATGTACATCACCACGGTGGTCAGCATGAGCTTGTCGCTCAGGTTCGCGAGGTCGGCGTTGCTCACCTCGTCACTCCTTAGGTTCGTCGGCCGACCCGGAATCCCGATCGGTCGGGGGCTCGGTCTCACCGGGCTCGGATCCGGGCCCGTCCTCCGGTCCGCGCAGCGCGGCCACGATGTCGTCGAACTCCGAGGTCGGGTTCCCCAGCGTGAGGCCGCCGACCTCCACCACCGTACGCCCGCCCTCTGCGGCGCTCGCACGGACCCACACCCTGCGCCGCCGGACCATGAACGAGGTCGCCACGCCCAGCACCGCGAGGACCGCCGCGATCAGCGCGGGGATGCGTCCCGGGTCGTGGTTGACCGACATGGTCATGTACTCCTTGAGCCCGTCGAACCTGACCGAGCCGGCGCCGCCGGGCAGCCGGAACGTCTCCCCCGGCTCCAGCAGCTTCTGCCCGCCCTTGATCGGCTGCAGGGTCTTGCCGATGCCCTCCAGCTTGTAGACCGACTGGGGGGCTCCGGAGTCCAGGCCGATGTCGCCCTTGAACGAGGAGATCGTGACGACCGGGCGGATCGGCGCGGGGAACGCCGAGACGATCTGCTTGCCGTCCTCGCCGGCGACGGCGGTCGGCCACAGGATCGCGTAGAAGGCGAGCTGGTCGGGCTCCGCGTCCGGGACCTTGATGACGCCCTCGGACGTCATGTTCCGCGGCTCCATCTCCAGGAAGGGCACCGAGTCCTGGAAGGCGATATCGCCCTTGGCGTCCCGCACCGTGAACACCGGCGCGTAGCCGTGGCCGAGCAGGTACACCTTCGCGCCGCCGACCTTCAGCGGATGGTTGATCCGCAGGTCGTAGCGCTTCTCCTTGCCGCCCGGGGCGGCCCGGTAGCGGATGTGGCCGTCGAACGCGGTCGCCTGGCCGCGCTTGTCGCCCTTGGTCTCGTACGCCGCCTTGAAGTCGTCCAGCGTGATCGTGAACGGGGCGAGCTCGCCGCCCTTGAAGGCACGTCCCGGAGTGAACTGGTCGTACTGGCTGAGCGAGTTGGCGAACGTCTTGTCCTCGGTCAGGAGCACGTCCCCGCGGTAGCCGAACAGGTTGCCCAGGCCGAGCGCGAACAGCAACGCCAGCAGCGCCAGGTGGAAGAGCAGGTTGCCCGACTCGCCCAGGTAGCCCTTCTCGGCGGACGCGGCGCCGTCGGCGACGTCCACCCGGAACCGGCGCCCGCGCAGGACATTGCGGGCCTCGGCGAGGACGTCGTCCGGGGCCGCGTCCGTCTCGTACGTCGCGGACTGCGGCAGCCGGCCGAGGTTGCGGGGCGCCGCCGGCGGCCGGGCCCGCATCGACCGGTAGTGCTTGACCGCGCGCGGGACGACGCAGCCGGCCAGCGAGACGAACAGCAGGATGTAGATCGCCGCGAACCAGGGCGCGGCGAACACGTCGAACATCGAGAGCTTGTCCAGCCACGGCCCGAGCGTCTTGTGCTCGTCCAGATAGGCCGCGACCTTCTCGGGGGCCTGTCCGCGCTGCGGCAGGATCGACCCCGGCACCGCGCCGAGCGCCACCAGGAACAGCAGGATCAGCGCGGTCCGCATCGTGGTGAGCTGCCGCCAGCCCCAGCGCAGCCAGCCGAGCGGGCCGATGCCCGAGGGGCGCGGCACCTCCTCGGGCGCCTGCCGCGCGGCGGGCGCCTCGGTGCCGGATTCCTTGACGTGGTCGGTAGTCATCTCAAATCACCGGTTCGAAGCCGCTGATCCACGACCTCAGCTCGATGGTCAGGTCACCCCACAGGCCGCTCACGAGCAGCACCCCGATGAGGACGAGCATCCCCCCGCCGATCCGCATGACCAGGGGGTAGTGGCGCTTCACGGCGCCGAACGCGCCGAGCGCCCGCCGGTAGGCGATCGCGGTGGCCACGAACGGCAGTCCGAGACCCGCACAGTACGCCAGTGAGAGCAGCGCGCCCCGCCCGGCGCTCGCCTCGGTGATGGCGAGCCCCTGTACGGCCCCGAGCGTCGGCCCGATGCACGGCGTCCAGCCGAGCCCGAACAGGACGCCGAGGAGCGGCGCCCCGGCGAGCCCGGCCGCCGGGAGGCGGCCCGACTTCAGCGTCCGCTGCAGGCCCGGGACGAACCCCATGAACGCGAGACCGAACAGGATGGTGACGACGCCGAGGACGCGGGTGATCGTGTCCTGGTACTCCAGCAGCCACCGGCCGAGGCCGCCGAAGACGACCCCGTAGCTGACGAACACGGCGCTGAAGCCCGCGACGAACAGCAGCACGCCGGCGAGGAGCCGTCCGCGCCGCTGCTCGGCGAGGTCGACGCCGGTCATGCCCGTCACGTACGACAGGTAGCCGGGCACCAGCGGCAGGACGCACGGCGAGGCGAACGAGACGAGCCCGGCGAGGGCCGCCAGCGGCGCCGCCGCCACGAGCGACCCGCTCACGACCGTCTCGCCGACCGTGCTCATGGCGTCGCTCCGCTCGGCGGCGGGCAGGCGTTCCTCCGCGACGTGCTCACTTTTCCGCGCGGACCTTGGCGACCAGGGGGTTCAGCTTGGAGTACGTCGTCGCGCCGATGACGCGGGCGGCGACGCGGCCCTGCCGGTCGAGGACGAGCGTGCTCGGGATCGCGCTCGGCGGAACCTCCCGGAACGCCAGCGTCACCTGGCCGTCCGCGTCGAACAGGCTCGGGTAGGCGACCTTGAACTTGCGCTCGAACGCCTGCGCGTTGGCCTTGGAGTCCTTGAAGTTGACGCCGAGGAACTCGACGCCCTGCGCCTTGTTCTCGTCGTAGACGTGCTCAAGGGACGGCGCCTCGCCGCGGCAGGGCGCGCACCACGACGCCCAGAAGTTGACGACGACGACCTTGCCCTTGAAGTCGGCCAGCTTGAACGCCTTGCCGTCGAGCCGCTCCCCGGTCACGTTCTGGACGGTCTTGCGCCGGGCCGGCTCGTACTGCGTCACGTTCCCGTCGCCGGAGATGAAGCGGTTGTCGCCGCCGTCCGGGCCGCTCCCGGAGGCGTTCGTCCCGGCGCAGCCGGCCAGCAGCCCGCCGAGCGCGACGGCCGCGGTGACGGCGGCGGCGGCGCGGGATCGGGGCAGGGCGATTCGGCGGGGGTTCACGTGCCCCTCCTCCTACTACTACGGGACGTAGTACAACTTAGCGGTGCGGTCAGGCGCCCGCGACACTGGGTCCCTTCGCGATCCCGGCGGCGGGCTCGCAGTAGGCGACCTCGACCAGCCGATGGCCCTCGAACGTCAGGCTCGTGAGGCTGGCCAGCGAGCACTCCCGGTGGCTCGGGTGGTGCCAGAGCCGGCGGCGCTCGGCGTGCCTCCGCAGGATCCAGATCGGCAGCTGGTGGCTGACGCACACGGCCTCGTGTCCGCGCGCAGCCCCCCGCGCCCTGATCACGGCCGCGCGCATCCGGGCGGCGAGTTCCCGGTAGGGCTCGCCCCACGACGGCCGGAACGGGTTGACCAGATGCCGCCAGTGCTCCGGGCGGCGCAGCGAGCCGGCCCCGGCCCCGAACGTCAGCCCCTCGAAGTGGTTGCCCGCCTCGATCAGCCGGTCGTCCACCGTCACGGGCAGGTCCAGCGCGTCCGCGAGCGGCGCGGCCGTCTCCAGCGCCCGCTGCATCGGCGACGAGAACAGTGCGGTGACGTCCCGCTCGGCGAACCACCTGGCGGCGGCCTTCGCCATGAGGACGCCGTCCTCGCTGAGGCGATAGCCGGGCAGCCGCCCGTAGAGGATGCCTTCGGGATTGTGCACCTCACCGTGCCGCAGCAGGTGAACGGTAGTCGTGTCAGTCATCGCCTCGCCAGGTTACCCGCGCGGCCCGGTCGTCCCGTCCACCGGGCGTGCCCTCCGGTTGCGGCTCCGGGGCGGTCATATGCGGGTGGACGCGACGTATGCCGCGATGCGCTCGGCGGCCCGGTCGAGGTCGGCCTTGGCGGGCTTGGCGTTCCCCAGTCCCTGGACGAACCAGTAGGTCAGCGTGGCGTTGCAGATGTCGGCGTGGGACAGGGGAGCCGTGCAGGTGAGGGGCCACGCGAGCCCGCGCGACGTCAGGACGACCACCTGCGCCTGGACCGCGGGCGACGGCGGCAGGTCGTCGGTCGCCGGCCCGCGCGTGAGGACCGCCTGGATGCCGGGCACCCCGGTCGGCAGCGCCTGCCGGGAGGACACCGTGGACGTGCACTCGTTGCCCTCCGCGCGTTCCTTCTGCGCCTGGGGCGAGTCCGGGAAGTACTCGCAGAGCTGCGTTCTGATCCCGCCGACCGACCCCTGCCAGAACTGCACGACCTGCGCCGTGCGGAAATCGCCGATCGTGGTGCCGCCCCCGTTCGCCCCCATCGACGACTCGCACCGGACGTTCGAAGGACCGATCACCAGTCCCTCGCCGGTCCGGTACACGGTCGTGTCCTTCGGCAGTTTCACCTGCGCCGGGAGCGTCACCTTCGCGGGCCCGGCCGGTGTCGTCAGGACCTCGCCGGCCGGGCCGGTGGCGGGGCACGGCCGCACGTCCGCCACGGTCCTGACGGCGACGCTCGCCGTCGGCCTCGGCGCGGGGTCCTTCTCGGTGACCTCCTGGACGGCGACGGCGCCGGCCCCGACGACCACGACCGTCCCGACCGCGGCGGCCGTCATGCCCGCGCCGCTGCCGAGGAACGCCTTCACGGCGGAGGCCCCGGCGAGCTTCCCCGCCCCGGCCGCGTGCCCGGCGACGTGCCCGGCCGCCTGCCCGGCCGCGGACGCCGTGCCGGTCACGCCCGCCGCCGAGCCCGCTGCCGTCCCCGCGACGGAGGCGGTGCCCGCCACGCCGGGCATCATCCAGGCGGCGAGCGGGAACAGCGCGGCCAGGGCGACGGCGGAAGCGGACAGGGCCCTGACGCCCCGCGACTCCCACTCCTGGCCGTAGGCCTCGCCGGCGACGCGCTCCAGATCCTCCACGAACGCCGCGGCGCCGTCCGGACGGTCCTCCACCGCCTTGGCCATGCCCCGCATGACGAGCGGACGCAGCGGCTCGGGCACCGCCTCGACCGGCACCGCGCCGGTCAGATGGGCCCGCATCAGCTCCGCCCGGCCCCCGGTGTACGGCCGCCGTCCACTGACGCACTCCACGAACACGCACGTGGCCGCGTACACGTCGGACGCGGGCGTCGGCACGTGCCGGCTCCACTGCTCCGGCGCCATGTAGTACGGGGTGCCGGCGCCGCCCGCCTCCTGCCCGGCCGGGGTGGCGATGCCGAAGTCGACGAGGCGGCTGCGCCCGTCCGCCGGGACGACGACGTTCGCGGGCTTGTAGTCGCGGTGGACGACGCCGACCCCGTGCGCGGCCGCGAGGCCCAGCAGGGAGCCCTTGAGGACGCTCAGCGCCGCCTCGGGGGCGAGCGCCCCGTGCCGTTCCAGCAGTTCCTTGAGGGAGACCCCGTCGACGGCCTCCATGATGATCGCGGCGGTGTCCGGCCCCTCGACGAGCTGGAAGAGCCGCGCCACGTGCGGGCTGTCCGCCTGGCCGAGCATCCGGGCCTCGTGCCGCAGCCGCTCCTGGTCGTCCTCGTCCGCCCGTGCGGCCAGGTACTTGATCGCGACGGGCGTCCCGGACGCCTCGTGCCGGGCTAGCACCACCCGTCCCTGGGCGCCCGCGCCGAGCTCCCGCACCTCCGCGAATCCGTCGACCCGCCACGCGTCGTCCACGTACCCTCCGCCACATTCCGATCACGAAACCGACCGATATGACGGTCGTTTCCGGCGGGCGGTTCGGACTGTTCAGCCGGGCACGCCCGCAAGCGCCTGAGCACCCGCCGGGACGGCGGAGCGCAGCGCGGTGACCACGGCGCGGATCGCGGGGCGGCGGGCCGCCTCCTCCCGCCACACGGCGTAGACGCGGCGCGACAGCGGGGCCGACAGCGGGACGATCGCGACGCCGGGCGGGACGTCGCAGCGGCCGAGGCGGGGCAGGATCACGTTGCCGAGCCCGGCGGCCACCAGGGAGAGCTGCGTGGCGAACTCGTAGGCCATGTGGTCGATCCTGGGTTCGCTGTCGATGGCGCGGAGCGTCCGCATGAGCCAGTCGCAGCAGATGCTGTCGGGTGAGGAGCTGATCCACGGGTCGCCGGCCAGGTCCTTGAGGTCGATCGTGTCGCGTCCGGCCAGATCGTGCCCCGACGGCAGCGCCACGTCCGCGACGTCGTCGCAGATGACGCCCTTGTGCAGGCCTTCCGGGAGCGGGAGCGGCTCGTTGTTCCAGTCCTGGACGACGGCCATGTCGTAGTCGCCGCGCAGCACGAGCGGCATGCTGCGCATCGGGTCCTCCTCGCGGAGCAGGACGCGCAGGTCGGGATGGTCGGTGCGGAGCGCGCGCAGCCCGGCGGGCATCAGCCCGCGGATCGCGGTGGGGAACGCCGCGACGGTGAGCCGGCCGACGACGGAGCCGCGGTGCGCCTCCAGGTCGGCCTGCGCCTGCTCGACGAGCGACAGGATCCGCTCCGCGTGCGCGACGAGCAGTTCGGCGGCGTCGGTGAGGCGGACGCCGCGGCCGTTGCGTTCGAGGAGCTTCTGGCCGGTCTCCCGCTCCAGCTTGGCGAGTTGCTGGGAGACGGCCGAGGTGGTGACGTGGAGCACGTCCGCGGCGGCGCTGACCGAGCCGTAGGTCGCGACGGAGTGCAGGGCGCGCAGCCGTTCCAGATCAAGCATGAAGCAATACTAAAACGAGGTGTCAAGAAGTTCTCGCTTGTCCTAAAGCGAGAGTTTCCTCACGATCGAGACATGAGATCGCGCCACGTCCTGCTGGCCACCCTGATCGCCGCGCTGTGGGGTTTCAACTTCGTACCGATCAAGGTGGCCCTGGACGACCTCCCGCCGCTGCTGATGGCCGCGCTGCGGTTCACGGCCGCGGCGGTGCCCGCGGTCTTCTTCGTCCGCCGGCCGCCGGTCGCCGCGCGCTGGCTCCTGCTGGTCGGCCTGCCGCTCGGCGTGGGGCAGTTCGGCCTGCTGTTCCTCGGCATGAGCATGGGCATGCCCGCCGGCCTGGCGTCGGTCGTGCTGCAGATCCAGGCGATCTTCACGGCGCTGTTCGCCGGCCTGCTGCTGCGCGAGCGCCCGGGCGCCCGGCAGATCGCCGGCATGGTCGTCGCGTTCGGCGGCGTCGCGCTGCTCGGCGTCGCCCAGGCCGAGGGCGGCAGCCCGGTCGGCGCGTTCCTGATCTGCCTGCTCGCGGCGGCGAGCTGGGGGCTCGCCAACGTCGCCATGCGGCGGATGAACCAGTCCGCCGGGGAGCCGGTCGACGCCTTCGGGTTCATGGTCTGGATGTCGCTGGTGCCGCCGCTCCCGCTCCTCGCCCTGTCGCTGGTCTTCGAGGGGCCGGGGGCCGCGCCGGACGCGGTGCGCGACCTGTCCCTCGCCGGCCTCGGCTCGATGGCGTTCATCGCCTACGTCTCCACGCTGTTCTGCTTCGGCGCCTGGGGCTGGCTGATGCGCCGGTACGAGGCGAGCACGGTCGCCATGTACTCGCTGCTCGTCCCGCCGTTCGGGCTCCTTTCGGCGGCCCTCCTGCTGGACGAGCACGTGGACGCGACGCGGCTCACCGGCGCCGCCCTGATCATCGCGGGCGTCGCCGCCGGCAGCATCCGCCTGCGCTCCCGCATCGACATCGCCCCGGTCGCCGGGGAACCCGTCCGAACGAGGTGAGACCCATGCACGGAATCCACGCGTCGCTCGTCACGCCGTTCACCCGCTCGGGAGACGTGGACGCCAAGTCGCTCGAACGCCTCGCCGTCCACTGCCTGGAGAACGGCGCGGCGGGACTGGTCGCGCTTGGCACGACCGGCGAGGCGGCCCTGCTGAGCGCCGCCGAGCAGCGGACGGTGCTGGAGGTGTGCCGCGCCGTCTCCATCGAGCACGGGACACCGCTGACCGTCGGCGCGGGGACGATGGGCACCGAGGACTCGATCCGGCAGGCCCGCGAGCGCGCGCCGCTGGCGGACGCGCTGCTCGTCGTCGTCCCGTACTACCTGCGGCCGTCGGACGAGGGGATCGTCGACCACTTCACCGCGGTCGGCGCCGCCGTTGACGTCCCGCTCGTCCCGTACAACGTCCCGTACCGGACGGGGAGGCAGCTGCCCGCCTCCACCCTCGTGGAGATCCTCGCCCTCGACTGCGTCGTCGCCATGAAGCACTGCGCGGGCGCGATCGACCAGGACACCCTCGCCATGCTGGCGTCCAACCCGGGCAAGTCGATCCTGTCGGGGGACGACGCGTACATCTACCCCATGCTCCAGCTCGGCGCGTCCGGGGGCGTCGCCGCGTGCGCGTGCCTCGCACCGGCCGCCTACGCCGCGATGGCGCGAGCGACACGCGACGGGTACGCGGCGCGCGCACTGGCGTTCCACAACGGACTGCTGCCGATGGCCGAGGCGCTGTTCGGTGAACCGTCCCCGGCGGTCCTCAAGGCATGCCTGGCGGAGGAAGGGCTGATCGACGAGCCCGCGGTGCGCGCTCCCCTGCACGCTCCGCGTCCCGAATCGGTCTCTGCCGCAATGAAGGCGTTCCGTTCCCTGCCCGCCTAGGACTGCCCTGGAACGCCTCTAGGACGCGGCCTGGGCCGCGGCTCGGGCGGCGTGCGGGAGGGCGTCCAGGACGCGGCCCAGAGCCTCCTCGTCATGCGCGGACGACAGGAACCACACCTCGTACGCGGACGGCGGAAGGTAGACGCCGTGTTCCAGGGCGGCGTGGAAGAAGGCGGCGTACGCCTTGGAGTCCTGGCGCTGCGCGGCGGCGAAATCGCCCACCGGCCCTTCGCTGAAGAAGACCGAGAACAGGTTGCCGGCGTTCTGCACCGAATGCGGGACGCCCTCCCGCGCCAGCGCCTCGGACGCGGCCTTCGACACGATCTCCGCCGACCGGTCGATCGCGGCGTACACCTCGTCCGTGGCGTGCCGCAGCGTCGCGAGCCCGGCGGCGGTGGCGAGCGGGTTCCCCGACAGGGTCCCGGCCTGGTAGACGGGCCCGGCGGGGGCGAGGTGGTCCATGATGTCGGCGCGCCCGCCGAACGCGGCGGCGGGCAGCCCGCCGCCCATCACCTTCCCGAACGTCATCAGGTCGCCCGGCACCCCCTCGATCCCGTACCACCCGGACCTGGACGCCCGGAAGCCGGTGAGCACCTCGTCGACGACCAGCAGCGCGCCGTACCGCTCGCAGAGCCGCTTCAGCAGCGCGTTGAACCCGGCCAGCGGCGGGACGACGCCCATGTTGCACGGCACCGCCTCGGTGATGACGCAGGCGATGTCGTTGCCGTGCTCGTCGAACGCCGTCTCCACCGCCGCGACGTCGTTGTAGGGGAGGATCAGCGTGTCCGCGGTGGTCGCGCCGGTCACGCCCGGGGTGTCGGGGAGCCCGAACGTGGCGACGCCGGAGCCGGCCGCGGCGAGCAGCGAGTCGACGTGCCCGTGGTAGCAGCCCGCGAACTTCACGATCTTGGTGCGGCCGGTGAACCCGCGGGCCAGCCGGATCGCCGACATCGTCGCCTCGGTGCCCGAGTTGACCAGCCGGACCTTCGCCGCCGGCGTCCGGGCGACGATCTCCTCGGCGAGCTCGACCTCGCCGCGCGTCGGCGCGCCGTAGGAGGTGCCGTGGCCCGCCGCGTCCCGCACCGCCTCCACGACGGCCGGGTGGGCGTGGCCGAGGATCAGCGGCCCCCACGAGCACACCAGGTCGACGTAGGTGTTCCCGTCGGCGTCCGTCAGGTACGGGCCGCGCGCCGACTCCATGAAGCGGGGCGTCCCGCCGACGGCGCCGAACGCCCGCACCGGCGAGTTGACGCCGCCGGGGACCACCGCGGCGGCACGGTCGAACAGCTGCTGGGAGTGATCGATACCAGTCACTTTTCCAGTCTCTCAGTTGCAGTTCGGCGACTTGCCTTGACCTCACGGCGTACGGGCCGATATTCCACCAAGTACGACATCGGAGGGATGGCTTTCACCGTGGTTGACGGCTGGACGGTCCCGGGCTTCACCCACGAGCGGGAGCTGGGTGGCGGCGCCTCGGGCCGGGTGGTGCTGGCGGTCGACGACCTCACCAGCACACGGGTTGCGATCAAGTACCTCGACGGCGCGCTCGGCGCCGACGAGGCGTTTCTGGCGCGGTTCCGGGCGGCCGCCCGGAACCTGTCGCAGCTCGAGGACCCGAACGTGGTCGACTTCTACGACTTCGTGGAGACCGCGGACGGCGTGGCGATCGTGATGCAGAGCATCGAGGGCGTCAGCCTGCGCCGCGTCCTCGCCGCGCAGGGCCCGACAGGACCGCTCGCGGCCCTGTCGGTGCTGGGCGGAACGCTCCTCGGGCTCGCGGCGGCGCACGAACACGACATCGTGCACGGCTCGATGCGCCCGGCGAACATCCTCATGGACGGCGACGGCAACGCCCGGCTCGCCGACTTCGCGACGGCGCCCGCGGGCACCGAGGCGCAGCACGGCCCGCAGTACGCGGCGCCCGAGCTGTGGGACGGCGCGCCCGCCACCGTCGCCACCGACCTGTACGCCGCCACCGCGGTCTTCTACGAGTGCCTCACCGGCCATCCCCCGTACACGGGCCGGAACATGGCCCGGCAGCACCGCGAGGCGCCCATCCCGGCCGACGAGGTGCCCGGGCCGCTGCGCGCGCTGATCCACCAGGGCCTCGCGAAGGACCCGGCGCACCGCCCGAAGTCGGCCGCCGACTACCTGGCCGCCCTGGAGGAGGCCGCCGTCTCCGCCTACGGGCCGTCCTGGGAGGCGCAGGGCCGCGGCCGCCTCACCGAGCTCGCCGCGCAGGCCGCGCAGCAGCCGGAACCGCCGAGGCCGAAGCCGAAGTCGTCCCGCAGCAGCGGCCGCAACCCGGTCGTCACCGGCGGGCCGCGGCGCGGCCGGTCCCGGATGCGCTGGGTCCTCGCGGTCATCGCCGTCCTCGTCGTCGCCGGGGCCGTGGCCGCCGCGGCGGTGGTACTGAAGAAGGACGACGACGACCCGCCGACGCCGACCCCGGCGCAGAGCAGCACCCCGCAGCCGACGCTGCCGGCCGGAGGCGTCGACCCGGCACCGCTCATCGCGCAGATCGAGCAGGCGGTCGCCGGGGCGCCGGGCGCCGCGTTCAGCTACCGGCAGACGGGCTGCTGCGGCTTCCCCGTCACCGGCAAGGGGACGATCGGCCTGGTGGAGGGCGGTTCGCCGTCCTTCACGATGACGCTCGCCGGGACCGGCTCGGCCCGCAAACCGGTGCGGGCCGTCATCGTCCAGGACCGGCTGTACGTCCGTGCCGGGAAGAAGTGGCGGTCGTCGGCGCTCGGCGGGCGCGGCTACCCGGCGGCGGGCGACCAGGTGCGCCAGGGCGGCTCCGTCGCCAACCTGACGGCGCTGCTGCGCGCGGCGACCAGGCTCACCAGGTCCGGTTCGATCTACGAGGGCGAGGCCCCGGCCGCGAAGCTGGCGCAGGCCCCCGGCGTCGGCCCGATGTACGCGCGGATGTCGCAGGAGACCGGCGCCCAGCAGATCGCGTTCGCCATCAAGCTCGACGCGGGCCACCGTCCCGTGAAGTTCTGGGTCCGCGCCGGGCCGGAGAAGGGCCGCAACCAGATGCAGCACGGCTCCTACGACAAGTGGGGCCGCAAGCCCGCCGTCAAGGCGCCCCGCTAGGGCCCGCCCGCCCCGCTAGGGCCTACGCGTCCTCGCACGCGTCCGAGAGGAGCTCAAGGAGCCGCAGCGGGTCCGGGAGCGGGTCGCGGGACGGCGGGCGCAGCCAGGCGGCCTCACGCCCGGACGGCAGGACGGACGGCGGCGCGACGACATAGCTGTCCCGGCAGTGCCACCGCATCCCCGGCGTCTCGACGACGTCCTCGGGCGAGGTGTCGAGGTGGCAGGACCACCACTCGTCCTCGTCGACGGGGGCGCCGCGCGTGGCGACGAAGAACAGGTGCCGGTCGTCCCCGAACGACGCGACCGGACCGACGGGAACGTCGTCCCGGGCGATCCGGTCGAGGGCGATGGTCCCGGCCGCGGCCGGGACGTCGAACACGTCGAAGACCCGGCCGGTCGGCAGGATGATGTTGGCCTGCGGACGCTCCGACCACCACCGTTTGATCACGTCGGCGTCCACGCTGGCCTGGTGCGCCCAGGCCGCCGACACCGGATGCGCGCCAGGATCCGGACAGCCGATCCGGTCGCACGAACACGCCCTGTCACCGCCCGCCGGAGGATGCGCGCCGGGATAGCAGGGCCACCCCAGATCGGCGTAGTCCCGCGCCGCCGCCGCCATCCGGTCACGCGCCGCCTTCTGCCGCCTGCTCCCCGAGACCGCCAGCATCTCCGCCCCCCATAGCACCAGGTCGCACCGTGAGTTCCTGGTTACCGATGATGCCCGCCGGACCGAACCGCGGACACGGCAACCCCCGGAAAACAACCCTAAGTGACTAGAGAGATGTGTCCTGGGACAGGTGCCTCAGGACAGCAGGCGGGCCACTTCGGTCGCCCAGTAGGTGAGGACGATGTCCGCGCCGGCGCGGCGGATGGACACCAGGGACTCCATGATCGTGCGCTCGCGGTCGATCCAGCCCTTCTCGGCCGCGGCCTCGATCATCGCGTACTCGCCGCTCACCTGGTAGGCGACGACGGGGACGTCCACGGCGTCGCGGACGCGGCGGACGATGTCGAGATAGGCGCCGGCGGGCTTCACCATGACCATGTCCGCGCCCTCGTCGATGTCGAGGAAGACCTCACGGAGCGACTCGTCGGCGTTGGCCGGATCCTGCTGGTGGGTGGAGCGGTCGCCGAACCGCGGGGCGCACTCGGCGGCCTCGCGGAACGGGCCGTAGTAGGCGGAGGCGTACTTCACCGAGTACGACAGGATCGCGGTGTCGGTGTGGCCGGCCGTGTCGAGGGCCGCCCGGATCGCGCCGACCTGGCCGTCCATCATCCCGGACGGGCCGACGACGGCGGAGCCCGCCTCGGCCTGCGCGAGCGCGATGGAGGCGTAGCGCTCCAGCGTGGCGTCGTTGTCGATCTCGCCGGACGGGGTGAGGATGCCGCAGTGCCCGTGGTCGGTGTACTCGTCCAGGCACAGGTCCGTCATGATCACGGTGGTGTCGCCCAGGTCGGACGACAGGTCGCGCAGCGCGAGCTGGACGATGCCGTCCGGGTCGTCGGCGGCGGAGCCGGTCCCGTCCTTCTCGGCCGGGATGCCGAACAGTATGAGGCCGCCGACGCCGGCCTCGGCCGCATCGTGCGCGGCCTTGCGCAGGCTGTCGCGGGTGTGCTGGTACACGCCCGGCATGGACGCGACCGGCTGCGGCTCGGTGATGCCCTCCTTGACGAACATGGGCAGCACCAGCTCGGCCGGGCGGAGCCGGGTCTCGGCGACCATCCGGCGCAGGGCGGGCGTACGGCGCAGCCGCCGCGGGCGGGCGACGGGGAACTGAGCAGACATGATCCCTCTGTGTGAGCTACTTCCGGCGCCGGGCCCCCCGGCGCATCTGGCTTGGCTTGCGGAGCGGGTCCCCCGCCTCGATCTGGGCCGCCCTCCGCCTGGCACCGTACTCCGCGAGCGCCTCCGCGAGGGCGGACACCGACGGCTTCTCGGCCATGACGTCGACGCGCAGGCCGTACTCCTCCGCCGTCTTCGCCGTCTGCGGGCCGATCACGGCGATCACCGTCACGTTGTGCGGCTTGCCGGCGATCCCGATCAGGTTCTTCACCGTGGACGACGAGGTGAACAGCACGGCGTCGAACCCGCCGCCCTTGATCGCCTCGCGGATCGGCGCGGGCGGCGGCGCGGCCCGCACCGTCCGGTAGGCGGTCACGTCCTCGCACTCCCAGCCGAGCTCGGTCAGCCTGGCGATGAGCACGTCGGTGGCGATGTCGGCGCGCGGCAGCAGCACCCGGTTGATCGGGTCGAGGTCCTCGTCGTAGGGCGGCCACTCGCGGGCGAGGCCCTCGCCGGACTGCTCCCCGGACGGGACGAGGTCGGGCTGGATCCCGAACGCGACCAGCGCGGCGGCGGTCTGCTCACCGACGGCGGCGACCTTCAGGCCGGCGAACGCGCGGGCGTCGAGGCCGTAGTCGACGAACTTCTCCCGGATGGCCTTCACCGCGTTGGTGGAGGTGAACACCACCCACTCGTACCGCCCGGTGACCAGGCCCTTCACGGCGCGGTCCATCTGCTGCGGGGTGCGCGGCGGCTCGACGGAGATCGTCGGTACCTCGTCCGGGACGGCCCCGTACCCGCGCAGCTGGTCCGACAGCGACGCGGCCTGCTCCTTCGTCCGCGGCACGAGGACCCGCCAGCCGAACAGCGGCTTCGTCTCGAACCAGGACAGCTTGTCGCGCCAGTTCACCACGTCCCCGACGATGATCAGGGCGGGCGTCTCCATGCCCTTGGTGGCGGAGGCGAGCCGGCCCAGCGTGGAGACGACGGTCTCCTGGTCGGTGGTGGTGCCGAGGCTGGTCATCGCGGCCGGGGTGGAGTCGGGACGTCCCGCCGCCACCAGGCCCTTGGCGACCTCGGCGACCGCGCCCTCGACGCCGAGGATCACGAGGGTGACGTCCGGCTCGGCGAACCGTTCCCAGTCGACGCCGCCCTCGGAGGCGTCGATGACGCGGACCTCGCGGTGCGAGGCGTCCGTCAGCGGGATGCCGGCGTAGCCCGGCACGGCCGTCACCGACGACACGCCCGGGACCACCTCGAACGGAACGCCGGCCTTGTGCAGCGCGCCGCCCTCGTCGGCCAGGCCGCAGGCCAGCCCGGGGTCGCCGCGCTTCAGCCGGACGACGCGGCGGCCCTGCCTGGCGGCCCGCACGGCGAGCTTGACCGGGTCGCCCTCGGACACGTCGACGATCTCCGTGTCGGGGCGGCAGTGCGCCAGGATCTCGTCCGGGCAGTGCACCCGGCTGACGATCACCGTGTCGGCGCGCCCCAGCTCGGTCGCGGCGCGCAGGGTCAGCAGCCCGGGATCACCCGGGCCGATGCCGACGATCACGACGATGCCGGTTCCGGCGGGCGCCTGCACGGGCGGCGGCTCTTTCCTCGTGGTGGACTTCACGGCGGACTTCGACGCGGCGGACTTCGCGGCGGCGGGCTTCGTGCTCTCGGCGGGCGTGCTCTTCGCGGCGGGGCTCAATCGCGCTCCCCCATCAACTGGTCGGCCCCCTGCGCGAGCAGCCGGTCCGCGAGGTCGCGTCCGATCTGCTCAGCGGCGTCCGGGTGGCCGCTTGCGGACAGCCGCACCTGCCGGCTTCCGTCGTACGCCGCGACGGTCGCCGTAAGATGCAGCCTTTCATCTACTTCGGCAGCGTATGTTCCCACAGGCGCGGAGCAACCCGCCTCCAGCACTTTCAGCACCGTCCGCTCGGCGACGACGGAGCGCCTCGTGGCGGGGTCGTCGACCGCTTCGAGCAGGGCGCGGAGGTCGGCCCGGTCGGCGCGGCATTCGAGGGCGAGCGCGCCCTGCCCGGGGGCGGGCAGCATCTGGTCCGGGTCGAAGACCTCCCCGACCGCGTCCAGCCGGCCGATCCGCGCCAGGCCGGCGTTCGCCAGCACCACGGCGTCCAGCTCGCCGTCGGTGACCTTGCGGAGCCGGGTGTCGGCGTTGCCGCGGATCGGGACGATCTCCAAGTCGGCGCGGAGCGCGCGCAGCTGCGCGACCCGGCGCGGCGACCCGGTGCCTATCCGCGCGCCACGCGGCAGGTCGGCGAGCTTCGACGGGCCGCACAAGGCGTCGCGGGGGTCGTCGCGAAGCGGCGTCGCCGCGAGGACGATCCCGGGCGTCTCGGACGTCGGCAGGTCCTTCAGCGAGTGCACCGCGAAGTCCACCTCGCCGGACAGCACCTTGTCGCGGAGCGCGTTGACGAACACGCCCGTGCCGCCGATCTGGGCGAGCAGGGCCTTGGAGACATCACCCTGCGTCGTTACCCCGACCAGTTCGACGGCATGCCCCGTCAGCCGCGACAACGTGTCCGCGACACCCTGCGACTGGGTCGTCGCCATCAGGCTCTTGCGGGTCCCCAGCCGGAGCGGGCCCCTGCTCGCCGTACTCACTTCTCGTCTCCTTCGCGCGCCGGGACCGCGTCGCGGGCACTGACCGCCCGGACGCTGGCGGCTTGCGCGTTCACCGTCTCGACATTCACGCCGTCCGGCACCGCGACGTCGCCGTCCGGGACGTCCGACACCGTGACATCTGACACGGGGACATCCGACACCGGGACGTCCGACACGGGGACGTCCCCCGGTGCGGAGGCCGGACTGACACAGTCGGCGTCGTCGCACCCCGCGTCCACGTCCCGCGTGTCGGTCTCACCCATGTTCGCGCGGGCGACGGCCTCGGGGGCCTTCGGATCCAGGTCGAACAGCTCGCGGAGCGCGTCGGCGTAGGAGTCGCCGCCCGGCGCCGCCGCCAGCTCCTTCACCCGGACGGTCGGCGCGTGCAGCAGCTTGTCCACCACGCGCCGGACCGTCTGCTCGATCTCCCGGCGGGCCCTGCCGTCCATCTCGGGCACCCGCCCGGTCAGCCGGGTCAGCTCGGCCTCCACCACCTCGGCCGCCTTGCTGCGCAGCGCGACCACGGTCGGGGCGACGGCGGCGGCGCGGGCGGCGCTGAGGAACGCCTCGACCTCCTCGCACACGATCCGCCGGACGGCCTCGACCGCCTCCGGGCCGATCGCGTGCGCGGCCTCCTGCGCGGTCCGCAGGTCGTCCAGCCCGGCCAGCCCGACGCCCGGCAGGTCGCGGACGGCCCGCTCCACGTCGTGCGGCAGCGCCAGGTCGAGGAAGAAGCGGGGCCGGCCGTCGGAGCCGACGCCGCGCGCCGCCAGCCGCGCCGCGGTGATCACCAGGCCGGCGGCGCCGGTGCACGACACCACCAGGTCGGCCTCGGCGACGGCCGCGTCCAGGACGGACAGCTCGATCGCGCGGGACGGGACGTCCAGCGACTCGGCGAGACGCACCGCCTTCTCGTGGGTGCGGTTGGCCACCACCACCTCGCGCGCTCCGGCCCGGCTCAGCGTGGCCGCGGCCAGCGAGCTCATCGAGCCGGCGCCGACCACCAGCGCGCGCGCGTCCTCCAGCGGCCCGAGATGCCGGACGGCGACGTCCAGCCCCACGCTGACCAGCGACGCGCCCGCCTTGTCGATCCCGGTCTCGTGGTGGGCGCGCTTGCCCACCCGGAGCGACTGCTGGAGGACGTCGTGCAGATCGCGGCCCAGCGTGCCCTCGTCCTGCGCGAGCCGGAACGCCTGCCGGATCTGCCCGAGGATCTGCCCCTCGCCGACGACCATCGACTCCAGCCCGCACGCCACCGCGAACACGTGCTGGACGGCCCGCTCCTCGTAGTGGACGTAGAGGTGCCGGGACAGGTCGTCCATCGGGACGCCGGAGTGCAGGGCCAGCAGGTCGGAGACGGCCGAGACGCCGCCGTGGAACTTGTCGACGACCGCGTAGATCTCGACCCGGTTGCACGTCGAGACGATCGCGGCCTCGACGACGTTCGCGGAGTCGTGCACCGCGTGCAGCAGCTTGACCAGGTCGTCCCCGGCGACCGCCGCCCGCTCCAGCACCGCCACCGGCGCGCTCCGGTGGCTGAGCCCCACGACCAGAATGCTCATCTGCCGTCTCCCGCGTCTCTGCCTGCTCCGCTCATGCTTCCACCGTCTCTACGTAATGAGCGGTGCCCGGCGGCGCGTCACCGGCGGCCAGCGGCGCGAAGCCGTCCGGCCCGCCGGCCTTGCGCTGCTCGTGGAACGCGAGGATCTGCAGTTCGATGGACAGGTCGACCTTGCGGACGTCGACACCGTCGGGAACCGAGAGCACCACGGGCGCGAAGTTCAGGACGCTCGTCACGCCGGCGGCCACCACGCGGTCGCACACCCCCTGGGCGGCGCCCGCCGGGGTGGCGATCACGGCGATGGACACGCCGTGCCCGGCGATCATGTCCTCGAGCCTGTCGATGTGCTCCACCGTCATGCCGGAGATCTCCTGTCCGACGATGGACTCGTCCGCGTCGAGCAGGCCGGCGACGCGGAAGCCGCGGGACGCGAAACCGCCGTAGCCGACCAGGGCACGGCCAAGGTTACCGACACCGATGATCGCGACGACCCAGTCTTGCGTGAGGCCGAGCTCGCGGGAGATCTGGTAGACGAGGTACTCGACCTCATAACCCACCCCGCGCGTCCCGTAGGAGCCCAGGTGGGACAGGTCCTTGCGCAGCTTGGCCGAGTTGACGCCGGCCGCCGCGGCGAGTTCCGCGGACGAGACGGTCGCGACGCCGCGCTCCTGCAGCCCGGTGAGGGCGCGCAGGTAGACCGGCAGCCGCGCCACGGTGGCTTCGGGGATGCCGCGGCCCGCACGATCGCGGTGGCGGTTCTGTCGAGGTGTCACGGCCTGCTCTTCGGGCTCGACGCTGGGGACGGGGCACGCAAGTCCCCTGACCCTCGGCGTGCGCGACCAGGTGGTGGCCGGACGGCCGCGGCCTGACCGCCGCAGGGCTGTCCACCAGGTTAAGCCTTTGTGAATACGCGCACAAAGTCACCCCCCGGTCCCGCGGTCCGCGGCCGCCCCGGACGACGCCGCGAAAAGCCCGTCCATCAGGGACTTCCCAGCCTACGGGCCGGGCACCGGGCGGAGAGCGGGTGTGACCGACCAGACATACCGGGCTAGCGCAGCTTCGCGATCGCCGCGCGGAGGCGGTCCTCGTCGACGCGCCAGAAGTCGTGCTGGACGCCGTTGATCAGCGTGACCGGGATCTGCTCCCAGTACCGCTCGGTGTCCTCCTCGGAGCGGGTGATGTCCCGCTCCTCCCACGGCACGTCCAGGTCGCGGGCGACGCGCTCGATCACCGCGCGGGCGTCCTCGCACAGGTGGCAGCCGGGCTTCCCGAGCAGCGTGATCATGATGTTCGCCGCCATGTCACCTCCCCGGGAACTCCGGCGCGGGAAGCGGCATCTTGGCCGGGCCGAGTTTCAGCTCGATGACGTTCGTGGCGAGCACATGGGTGCGCGACTCCGCCAGGAACCGCTGCAGATGCGGCTGGCGGCGGTGCGCGGCGAACGCCGCCTCGTCCCGGAACAGCTGGTAGAAGATCCGCTGCGTGGGGGCGCCGACCACATCGTGGGAGGCGAAGACCAGCGTGTCCGGCTCGGCGGCCAGCGCCGCCTTCACCAGGTCGGTGGCGAGCCGGTCGAAGGCGTCCTCGCGCCCGTCCAGCAGCGTGTAGACGGTGATCTGCCCGCACGCGTTCGCCAGTTCCCCGCCGGGCGCGCCCGGCCTGGCCCTGCCGAGCGCCGCCTGCTCCAGCACGTTCCCGATCCCGTCGATCGCCGTCGGACCGGCCGGGTTATCGGGGTAGGCGGGCTGGGCCGGCTGGGCCGGTTGCTGGGGCTGTTCCGGGATGCTGGTGTTCACGGGGTAACGCAACTCCTCGGCGACCGGTTCGGGAAAGCGCAGCTCGCCGCGTCTGGAATCCGGCGGCGGTGTCGGCGCCGGGACGGGCTCCGCCTTGGCGGCGGACGGGTAGCCCTGCTCCTCGTAGCCGGTCGCGGGCTCGTCCCCGTACTCGTCGTAGCCCTCGCCCTCCTCGTACACCGGGATCGTGCGCATCGAGCCGTACCAGACCAGGCCGGCGGCGGCGCCGAGCGCGATCGCCGCGAGCGGCGCGGGCAGGAACCCGCGGGTGCCGCTGACCACGAGGACGCCCGCGAGCGCGACCAGCGCGACCGGGATGAGCAGCTCCGCCGCCTCCTGGTCGCGCTTGCTGGCCAGCCACGCGGTCACGCCGGTGCATCCCGCCAGCGCGATCACCGCGACGACGTGCGCGCCGTCGATCAGCAGCAGCGGCAGCGCGTCGTAGGTGGCGCTCGGCTTCGGCAGGCTCTTGGACAGCGAGCCCTTGAGCGGGTCCAGGATCAGGATGACGATCGCGACGACCGTGTAGGAGATCGCGAACAGCCAGGCGGCGAACCGCACCTGCACGTACCGCGCGATCAGCTCGATCATGCCGAGCGCGAGCCAGACCGGCCCGATCAGCGCGGCGCCGAGTTCCATGACGCGGAACAGCGGGCCGTTGAACCCCATCATGAGGCCGAGGCCCATGCACAGGAGCGCGAGCGTCAGCCCGACCTGGGTGAACGACCACGCGATGAGGTACAGCAGCCGTTCTTTGTAGGCACGCTGAACCAGCAACCCTGTGGCGGCTAAGGCGCCGAGGGTCGCCAGGAGCGCGAGAAGAGCAACCATCGCGCTCAATGGTGCCCGATGCGGGGGGCTGACGGGTAACCGCTCCCCGGGAACGCACCGGTGCGCGCGCTCCTCCTCGGCGGGCCGGGCCGTGCGGGGCTCGTGATACGCAGTGGATGAAAAGCACTCATTGCTCTCATACCTTTCGGTCTCTAGAGTGGCAGATCACGCCGGAGGTCGCGTACGCCCCGAGGAGAACTGCATGAGCAGCTTGACCCTCGACGCCGGGCTCGTCCCGCTTCCTCGGCATTCCCGTGGGACCCTCGTGCGTCCCGTGCAGCGCGCGCCGGAGCGGGGGGCAGACCGCGCCGAGGTGCTCAAGGCGCTGGTGCTGCGGGCAAGGGAAGGCGACGCCGAAGCGTTCGGTTCTCTCTACGACCACTACGTCGAGCTCGTCTACCGGTACGTGTACTACCGGGTCGGGACGCACTCGCTCACCGAGGACCTGACCAGCGAGACGTTCCTGCGCGCCCTCCGCCGCATCTGCGACTTCCACTGGCAGGGCAAGGACTTCGGGGCCTGGCTGGTCACGATCGCCCGGAACCTGGTCGCCGACCACTTCAAGTCCGGCCGCTACCGGCTGGAGGTCTGCACCGCCGAGCTGGTCGAGCCCGACCGTCCGCAGGAGGGGCCGGAGCGGGCCGTCCTGGACGCGATGACCAACCGGACGCTCCTCCTCGCCGTCCAGCGGCTCGGCTCCGAGCAGCAGGAGTGCGTCGTGCTGCGGTTCCTGCACGGGCTGACGGTCGCCGAGACCGCGCTGGTCATGGACAAGAAGCCGGGCGCGATCAAGGCGCTTCAGTACCGCGCCGTCCGGTCGCTGGGCCGTATGCTCCCGGACGACCTGCGCGGCTGACCCTCCGCACCACCCTCTCCGTACTGTGCGGCCTGCCCGAACGGTTGACGTCGCCCGCGTGAAGCGCATTGGATTGTTTAACAATTAACTTCCGGGCCGTAACCCGGCCCAGTGTCCGATCGTTTGTGCGGGCAAGAGCGCGTTCGCGCCTGGAGTCCGCAAGGGAGCGGCCAGTGAGAACCGGGCAGTGAAGACAAAGCGAGGAAAGATCAGCGAGCGGGGGAACGCGCTGGCCCGGCTGCGGGCGAGCGAGACGGGACCGGACCCGCGGTTCCGCGCCGTGCTGCGCGAGCGGCTCGTGGCGGCCGCGAGCGTCCGGAGTGAGGACTGTCGCAATCGCGGCCGGGGAGACGGCGGCGGGGAGGCGGTTGACTAGGCTTCGCCTCATGCGGCGATTCTGGCAGCGCGAATTCTGGGGACGCGGCAGGGACGAGGACCACAAGAGCGCCGGGGAGGCCGCAGCCGCGGCCGCCGAACTCGGCCCGCTCCCGGCGCCCGACCCCGCCGCCGCGGCCTTCTTCGACGTCGACAACACGATGATGCGCGGCGCGTCCATCTACTACTTCGCGCGCGGTCTCGCCGCCCGCAAGCTGTTCACCATGCGCGACCTCGCGATGTTCGCGTGGGGGCAGGCCGCGTTCCGGCTGCGCGGGACCGAGAACTCCGAGCACATCGGCAGCGCCAAGGAGGCCGCACTCGCGTTCGTCGCCGGGCAGCGGGTCAACAAGATCGTCAAGCTCAGCGAGGAGATCTACGACGAGGTGATGGCCGACCGCATCTGGCACGGCACCCGCACCCTCGCCCTCCAGCACCTCGACGCCGGGCAGCAGGTGTGGCTCGTCACCGCGACGCCCGTCGAGGTCGCCCGGACGATCGCGCACCGGCTCGGGCTCACCGGCGCGCTCGGCACCGTCGCCGAGACCCGCGAGGGCGTCTACACCGGGCGGCTCGTCGGGAACCTGCTGCACGGGCCGGCGAAGGCGGAGGCCGTCCGGGCGCTGGCGCAGCGCGAAGGGCTCGACCTGGCGCGCTGCTCGGCCTACAGCGACTCGATCAACGACCTGCCGATGCTGACCGCGGTCGGGAACCCGCACGCGGTGAACCCGGACGCGGAGCTGCGCGCGCACGCCAGGGACCACGGCTGGCCCATCCACGACTTCCGCACCGGACGCAAGGTCACGATGGTCGCGCTGCCCGCCGCCGCCGGCGCGGGCGCGATCGCGGGCGGCGTCGCGGCCGGCATCGCGCTCCGCCGCCACTACCGGGCGAACTGATCGGCGGCTCGTCCGCGGCCCACCGGTGCGCTCCGCGCACGCTCTAACCTGTCCCCGTGACCGTCGAGCTGACGTTGCTGTCGCGGGTCGCCTGCCGTGGGCGGGACGTCACGAGCCCGCGCCTGCGCGGGCTGCTCGCGCTCCTCGCGGGTGAGCCGCGGGCGGGCGTGCCCGTCGTGCGCCTGGTCGAGGGGCTGTGGCCGGACGGCCGTCCGGAGAACCCCGCCAAGGCGCTCCAGGTCGTGGTCTCCCGGGCCAGATCGCAGCTGGGCGCGGACGTCATCGCGAGCACTCCGGCCGGATACCGGCTGGGCCTGGACGAGTCCGCGGTGGACGCCTCGGCCGTCGTCCTCGCCGCGTCCGCGAGCGCCCGGTCCTCTCGTGAAGGCGACCACGCGGGCGCCCTCGTCCACGCCGAGGAGGGGCTCGCGCTGTGGGACGGCCCGCCGGAACCCGACGATGCGGACGACCCGGTGTCCGTCCTGCGCGCGGAACGGGTCTCCACGTACTGGACGCTGATGCGCGCCCGTGCGCTGGCCCTGGCCCGGCTCGGGCGGCACGCGGAAGGGTTCGACGCGCTCACCGCCGTGGCCCGCGAACATCCCCGGGACGAGGAGGTGCTCGCCGAGCTGCTGCGTTGCGAGGCGTCGACGGCGGGACCGCCGGCCGCGCTGACGCGGTACGAGTCCTACCGGCGCGCGCTGCGGGACGAGCTCGGCACCGATCCGGGCGGCGTCCTCCAGCACGTCCAGCAGGAGCTGCTCCAGGACGAGGCGCCCCCCGTCCGGCGCGGCGTCGCGCACGAGCCGAACCCGCTGCTCGGCCGCGCCGGTGACCTCGCCGCCGTGCTGGACCTGCTGCGCACGTCCCGCATCACCTCGATCGTCGGGCCGGGCGGGCTGGGCAAGACCCGGCTGGCCAACACGGTCGCTCGGGACGCCCCGCAGCGGGCCGTGCACCTCGTCGCGCTCGCCGGCGTCGCGCGGGACGAGGACGTGGCGGGCGAGGTCGCGTCCTTGCTCGGCGTCGGCGAGCCCCCGCGGACGCACGGACGCCGCGGCGGTCCCGGCGACCTGGTCTCCGGGATCGCAGAGGTGCTCGGGACCGGGCCCGTCCTGCTCGTCCTCGACAACTGCGAACACGTCGTCGAAGGCGCCGCCGCGCTGGCCGGCGCCCTCGTCTCGATGACCCGGGACCTCCGGGTGCTCACGACGAGCCGCGCACCGCTCGGCCTGTCGTCGGAGTCGGTGTACCCGCTGCCCGCGCTGGACCCGCCGACCGCCGTCGAGCTCTTCCGCCAGCGGGCGCAGGCGGCGCGTCCCGGCGTCGACCTGCCGTCAGGGCCGGTGGAGGAACTGTGCCGTCACCTCGACGGCCTGCCGCTCGCGATCGAGCTGGCGGCGGCCCGCGTCCGGGTCATGTCGGTGCCGGAGATCGCCCGCGGCCTGGACGACCGGTTCACGCTGCTGCGCGGGAACGCGCGCGACGCGCCGTCCCGGCACCGGACGATGCGGGCCGTCGTCGACTGGAGCTGGAACCTGCTCACCCCGTCCGGCCGGGCGGCCATGCGGTCGCTGTCGGTGTTCTCCGCCGGGTTCACCGCAGAGGCGGCGCGACATCTCGTGGTCGGCGACGACGTACTGGAGGTCGTGGAGGACCTCGTCGGCCAGTCGCTTCTCGAAGTGGTCGAGGGCGGGCCGACGACACGGTTCCGGATGCTGGAGAGCGTCCGCGAGTTCAGCGCGTCCCACCGGGAGGCGGAAGGCGAAACCGGGCGCGCGGTCGACGGGCTCCTCAACTGGGCACGGGAGCTCGGCGCGGCGCACCAGGAGCCGCTGTTCGGGGCGGACCCGTTCGTCCACGTGGAACTCGTCCGGGACGAGCAGGACAACCTCCTCCAGGCGCTCCGCCACGGGCTCGCCCGGCAGGACGGCCCGGCCGTCGCGGCGGTCGCCGCCGTCCTCGGCGGCCTGTGGATGCTCGAATCCGCCTACAGCCGGATGATCGTCCTGACGGAGGAGACCGCCGGGTTGCTGACCCGCTTCCGGCCGGGGCCCGAGGACGTCGAGATCACCCGGACGGCGCTGGCGCTGGGCACGATGACCACGCTCCTGTTCAAGGGGGCGCAGGCGACGCGGACACTCGTCGCGCTGCGCCGCCTGCCGCCCGCGCCGCCGACGAGCCTGGTCCGGGCCATGGCGACGGTCGTGGCCGCCGTGCCGGAAATCCTCGGGCCGGACTCACGCGTCCTCGCCGGGATGTGCGCGAGCGACGAGCCGTCCCTCGCGGCCATCGCGAACTGCGTCCTCGGCTACATCCGCGAGCGGGACGGCGACGTGGACGGCGCACTCGCGGCCACCGAGGCGATGGTGGCGACGACCGAGGCGTCGGGGATCCCCTGGCTGCGGCTGGTCACCCACTCCCGCCTCAGCGAGCTGCTCATGCAACTCGACAAGGGCGAGCGGGCCCTGCACCACCTGCGAGTGGCGTTCGACCTGCTCGAACAGTACAGCTGGCCCGACGTGTTCGGGCTCCTGTGGGCGCTCGCGTCCGTCCACCAGTCACTCGGGGAGGTCGACGAGGCGGAAGAATGGCTCGACAAGTCCCTCGCGCAGGGACCTGACGAGTCGTTCGGCACGGCCTCGTTCAATCTCGGTGCGCGCGCGGAGATCGCGTTCGGACGCGGCGACGTCGACACCGGCCTGCGGCTGTGGCGGCAGGCGGTGGAGCGGCTCGCGAACGACGAGAACCCGATGTCGGCGCCCGGCCTCGACCCGTGGACCCTCGAAGCCCACTGCGTCACCGTGGTCGCCCACGCCCGGCACGGCCGCGTCGATCTCGTCGAGGACATCGTCGCGGGGCTGCCCGCCAAGCTGTCGGCCCTGCTCGCCGAGCCTGAGATCCCGATGCCGTCCTTCTTCATGGATCTTCCCCTCAGCGGCGGGCTGCTGCTGGCGCTGGCCATGGTCGACCTCGCCCGTCCCGGCGCGTCCCCGGACGTCCGGCGACGGGCGGCACGGACGATCGCGCTGGCGGAACGGCTGCACCACGTCCGGGCGTTCCAGCCGACCATGTCGTCCGCGCTCGTCCGCCGCGCGGCCGAGAACGCCGACGGACCGGCGTACGCCGACGCGGTATCGGCCTACGCCGGCCTGAGCCGCACCGAACTACGAGAAGCCGCAAGAAAACTGGCACCCACCTAGCACCGCCCGCCCAACGGCACCCGCCAAAGCGCGCAGCCAACAGGGCTGGCCGCCGGCGTCCGCCTAACGGTGCCGGGCCGACCGGCCCGGGTAGCGACGCCCGGCCGGTGGCCCCTGATCAGCGGCCCCCCGGTCAGCGGGGCGCCTTTCGGTTGAAGAGGACCTTCGAGCACATGTAGCCGACGATGGCCAGTCCCACGCACCACGCCACCGAGAGGGCGGCGTCGTGTCCGTTCGGCGAGCCCGTCAGCAGTCCCCGGATCGCCTCGATGATCGGGGTGAACGGCTGGTACTCGGCGAACCACCGCACCCCGGTCGGCATCGACTCCGGCGGGACGATCGTGCTGCCGATGAACGGCAGGAACTGGATGATCAGCGGCGTGTTGCTGGCGCCCTCCGGGTTCTTCGCCAGCAGCCCGAGCGTCACGGCCACCCAGGTCAGCGCGAACGTGAGAAGCAGCATCAGGCCGATGGCGGCGAGCCAGTCGAGGACGCTCCCGTGCGTCCGGAAGCCCATCGCCACCGCGACGCCGATGACCGCGGCGGTGCTGATCATCGTCTGGATCATGCTGCCGACGACGTGCCCGGTCAGCAGCGACGACCGCGAGATCGCCATCGTCCGGAACCGGTCGACGATGCCCTCGGTCATGTCCATGCAGATGGCGACGGACGTCGACATGCACCCGGACGCGATGGCCATCAGGATGATCCCTGGCGTCACGTAGCCGATGTAGTCGCCCTTGGCCGTCCCGCCGACGCCGTCGCCGAGCGCATTGCCGAAGACGCCGACGAACAGCAGCAGGATCAGGATCGGCGTCATCATCCCGCCGATCGTCAGGGACGGGTAGCGGAGGGCGTGGCGCAGGTTGCGGCGCAGCATCGTCGCGGAGTCCGTCGCCGCGAGCGTGAACGTGGTCATCGGGAGGTCACCTTCTCGTTCTCGGTCTGGCCGGTGAGGGGCTTGGTCTGGCCGGTGGTCGCCTTGCTCTGGCCGGTGAGGGCGAGGAAGACGTCGTCCAAGTCGGGGGTGTGCACGGAGAACTCGTCGACCTCGATGGACGCGTCCTCCAGGCGGCCGAGCAACGCCCGCAGCGAGCGGACGCCGCCGTCGCTGGGCACCTGCAGCGCGAGCGCTTCGTCGTCTCGGGTCACCACGCCGAGCGTGCGCGCCGCCGCGTCCAGCGCTGCCAGGTCGGCGAACCGGAGCCGGACGTGCCCGCCCGGAACCAGTCGCTTCAACTCGTCCGCCGTGCCCTCGGCGACCAGCCGGCCGCCGTCCAGCACGGCGATCTTGTCGGCGAGATGGTCCGCCTCCTCCAGGTACTGCGTCGTCAGGAAGATCGTCACGCCGCCCTTGACCAGCTCGCGGATGATCTCCCACATGGTCCGCCGGCTCCGCGGGTCGAGCCCGGTCGTCGGCTCGTCCAGGAAGATGATCTGGGGGTCGCCGATCAGCGTCATCGCGATGTCGAGCCGCCGCCGCATCCCGCCCGAGTACGTGGCGGCCGTCTTGTTCGCCGCCTCCACCAGGTCGAACCGCTCCAGCAGGACGTCGGCGGCCCGGCGTCCGCCGGTCTTGCCGAGCCGGTGCAGGTCCGCCATCAGGATCAGGTTCTCCCGGCCGGTGAGCAGCCCGTCGACCGCCGAATACTGCCCGGTCACTCCGATCGCCCTGCGCACCCCGTCGGGGTCCTTCGCCAGATCGCGCCCGGCGACGCGCACGTCGCCTGCGTCCGCGCGGATCAGCGTGGACAGGATCCGCACCGCCGTCGTCTTCCCCGCCCCGTTCGGCCCGAGCAGCGAGAAGGTCGTCCCGCGCGGCACATCCAGATCGATTCCGTCGAGGACGACCTTGTCCCCGAACGCCTTCCGCAGACCGGTCGCATGGATGGCCGTCTGCCTTGCTTCTGTGCTCATGTGATGAAGCGTGCGCGCCCCCGCCTTCAGCCCGCTTTCACCCGGGTTTCAGGTCATGTCCGGGAGTGAAACCGCCGTCCCTCCTATGGACAGGATCCGCGTTGACCGGTTCGACATGCACCTGATTTCGATGCGCGATTCTCGCCATTCTGGGTTCAAGCACGTGCTTTCCCGTGTCGTATTTCCGGCGTTCGTATTTCCGGTGTTCGTGGTTCGTCGGCGGGCGGTGACGGCGGCGCTGCGTACGGGGCCGCCCTGAGTGCGGCTTTCGTCGGGCAGGCTCCGCCTGCCCTCTGCCCGACGCGCCGCCCCCACCGCTCTCCACGAGCCGAAGACGGACAATTCGGAGGGTCTTAAAATGCGCGGAGCGGCGCCGTACATCAAACATGAGGGGCTGTGAGGTTCGCGAAGTGCCGGGGCCGCGAGGGCACGAAACTTCGTCAAACTCCGACATAGCCAGAGGGTGACAATATTCCAGCCAGAAACATAAAGCCCAAGCGTCTTGGATCACATATTATGGAATCATGCAAACAGTCGCGATCGATCTTGATGCGGCGTCCACCATGGAATTGGTGAACGCCGCGTCTGCGATCGCGGCCGAGCTCGCACGCCGCACCGCTCCCGAATCAGCGGCGGCGTGCCTGGAACTCACTGAAACCCTTGCCGCCGCCACCGACATGCACGAAGCCGCACTCGCCGGATTCATCGGTGTCGTCGACACCGGGCGCGAGGTTCAGCGATGGGGTTTCCCGTCCACCCAGTCGTGGCTGCGCAACCGGCTCGGCATGCGCGACAGCCGGGCCAAGGAACGCCTCGCCCTGGCGCGCCAGCGGCACCGGCTCACCGAGGTGACCGATCGGTGGACCGCAGGCGAGTTGTCGTTCGGATACGCCGTCACCATCGCGGGCGCGGTCGCCCGCCTCGACGATGAAGACTGCGCCGCTGCCGAAGAAATCCTCCTGGGCATGGTCGATCAGGATTTCTCCGCCGGGAAGGTCGCCTCCTTCGGCAAACGGATCCGGGATGTGATCGCCGAACGCGACGGCGTCGAAGCGGTCCCCGAGGATGCCAAGCGCGGGTACGAGCGGTCCTGGGTCGACTCGACCCGCTCGCTGGACGGTGGCCGCTACATCAAGGGCTGGCTGAACGCCGAAGACGCCGCGATCTGGGACGGGACACTCGGCCCCCTGGCCAAGCCCGCCGGAACCGACGACCAGCGAGACCTGTCCGAACGCACCGCGGCGGCCCTCACCTGCGTCCTGTCGGACGGGCACCGCGCCACCAAAGTCACCCTCATCTGCGACCTGGACACCCTCACCGGCGCCCAAGCCCCCGCCCGCCTCACCGACGGCACCCCCATCCCCGCCGCCCAAGCCCGCCGCATCGCCCTCAACGCAGGCGTCTCACCCCTCCTACTCGGCAAGGGAAACATCCCCTCTACCTCGGCCACAAGGTCCGATTCGCCACCAGCCCCCAGCGCCAGGTCCTGGAAACCCTCTACCCGACCTGCGCCGTCCAAGGCTGCGAAGTCCCCGGGACACTGTGCGAAATCGACCACGTCCACGGATGGGCCCTGGGCAACAGCCCCACCGACATCGACAAGCTCGCCCTCTGCTGCGGCTGGCACAACCGCTACAAACACACCAACCCAGAGCGGCTCCAGATCACCAAGACCAGCGACCGCGGCTGCTACACCTACCGACTTCTCACACCCGGCGGCGCCTCTCGCACCCACGCGTCGCAGCTTCCCGGCCGCCACAGTCCGGCCCCCTGGATCGTGGAACCCAAAACGATCACAGCCCCTCACCCAGGTGACATCTCTACTCGGCAAACGCCACACGCCCATGGGCGTCCCACCAAGGTCAACCACCCGCCCGGCGCCCCCTGACAAGACACTGCCGTTCCGCCGCAGCGCGCAATCACCCCATGGGCCCGGGGCCACTGACGCACGACCGCACGCCCCCCTCGCGGTCGTGATGCGGTCATCATCGCCGACGCGGCCCGCACCATGCCGCAGCCCTGCGCCAGCTCGCCCTTCATGACCAGGCCGTTGCCGAGTTGCAGATGCTCGTCGGGTTCGCCGACGACCTGGCCCAGGAGTCCACACGCCTGACCAACCGGCTGCGCGGTCTGCTCACTCAGGTCCATCCCGCCCTGGAGCGAGTGCTGGGGCCGCGTCTGGATCATCCCGCCGTCCGCGCCCTGCTGGAACGCTTCGGCCCCCCGCACAGCTGCGACAGGCCGGGCGCGGCCGGCTGGTTCGCGCGCTGCGGCCCAAGGCGCCGCGCATGGCCGAGCGGCTGGCCGACGATGTCCTCGCCGCGCTGCAAGAGCAGACGGTCACGGTGCCGGGCACCGACGGCGCCGCACTGATCACCCCGAGCCTGGCGCGCTCGCTCCTGACCTCCCTGCCCGGCGTGGGGGTCAGGACCGCCGCCCGCATCCTCATCGACGTCGGCGACGCAAGCCGCTTCCCCACCTCCGGGCACCTGGCCGCCTACGCCGGACTGGCCCCCGCCCCCCGGACCTCGGGCTCCTCCATCCGCGGTGAAAGGCCGCCCCGGCGCGGCAACCGGCAGCTCAAACGCGCCTTCTAGAAACGGAGCGAGGGCAAACACCACGTCGCCGCCATCACGTGCCTGGCACGCCGACGCACCGACGTGCTGTTCGCCATGCTCCGCGATCCCGACCGTCCAATCATCGCCCTCGGCGAAGTCGGCCCCGATCCGTAACTCGTTCAGGATCCGGCGCCAGGTTCCGTCCGCTGACCAGCGGCGATGTCGCTCGTAGCAGGTCTTCCACGGCCCGAACCGTTCCGGCAGGTCCCGCCACGGCAGCCCCGTCCGAACCCGGTACAAGATGCCCGACACCACTTGCCGGTGCTCGACCCACTGGCCACCACGACCACCAGGAGGCGGCAGGAGCAGTGCAAGCCGCTCTCACTTCGCATCAGTCAACTCGAACCGCCGCGTCACCGACTAACCACTACCGGTCCGATAGATCAAGGTCCGACAGGCATGCCCCTGCACGCGATAAGGATCACCGTTTGTCGTCTGTGCGCAGTGAAGACGGTAGAGAAGTGGTTGTCGTTGAATGAGAGGACGGAACACGTGGATGTGTACGAAGCCGTGGACAGCCGCCGGGCCGTGCGGGCGTTCAGCGACAAGCCGGTACCCAAGGAGACACTCGAACGAGTGCTGACTGCAGCGACCAGGGCCCCCTCCAGCGGAAACCTTCAGCCATGGCACGCATATGTCGTTACCGGCGAGCCCTTGGCCGAACTGAAGAAGCGCGCGACGGCCAGGGCACTGGCCGGGGATCCGGGTGATGAACGGGAATACCCGATGTACCCGGCCGAACTGAACTCGCCGTATCTGGACCGCTTTTCCGCCGCGGCCGCCCAGCGATACAAAGCGCTGGGGATCGAGCGTGACGACCCCGACCGGCCCAGGAAGATCGCCGCCTTGAACTCAGAGGCGTTCGGTGCGCCGGCCGTACTGTTCTGCTACCTCGACCAGACGATGGGGCCCGGACAGTGGGCGGACGCGGGGATGTACCTGCAGACCGTCATGCTGCTGCTGAGAGCGGAAGGCTTGCACAGCTGCCCCCAGGTGATGTGGACGATGTATCGCAAGACCGTCAGCCAGATGGTCAGCGCCGAAGACGGACACCTGCTGCTCTGCGGCGTCTCGGTGGGATTCGAGAAGGAAGACGTGCCACGGCTCCGTACCGGGCGGGCGGACATGACAGAAACCGTGACGTTCATTGGATCCTGACCGCCACACGGTCAGTCTCGGATGCCCAGAGTCTGGCGTAGAGGGACTCCTCCGCCAAGATCCGGTTGTAGCGCTCGCCTTTCCCGTTGCGGCGGGGTGTGTGCCGGGTGGATCTGGTGGTGCATGACGGCTACGGCGCGATCGCTTCAAGAACTTCGCGTAGCGATGTGACGCCGTCGGAAGCGAGGAAGTGACCGGCTCCGGGGACCACCTCTGTTGAGACCCCGAGCAGGCCGGCGAGACGGTCAGTGTGCCCCAGGGGGACGAACGGGTCTGCGTCCGACCGGATGATCGTGAGTCGACCGATGTTGTTGATGAGCTGCTTCACGTCGCATCCGTCGCCGATGTAGGAGTTCAGTTCCGGGAGCGCGGGCAGTTGGTCAACGAATCCGGCGACCAGCACGAGGGTGCCAAGTTGCCAAGGGTCCGGAAGTGCTCGCAAGCAGCGCAGCACCGTCAGACAGCCCAGGCTGTGCGCGACGGCGATCGAGTTCTCGTCAGGGGTCCCCAAGTCGGCGCGTACGGCTCCCGTCCACAGTGCGGGATCTGGGGCTTGAGGGTTCGGAAGAGCCGGGATCGTGGCCGGGATGCCCGCCGCGCTGAGTTGCTCGCCCAGCCAGCCAAACCAGTGATCTTCGGGGGTTGCGCCATAGCCGTGGATGATCGAGGCACGCCGCTGGGTCGTTCCTGGTGTCATGCTGCAGGACGGTAGGGGTTCACATCAGCGTGAAGGTCAAGCCGGTGAGAAGGAAGACCGGCGTGAGCCTTGGCCAGGGGGCTCGCTTGAGCGGGCTCACATCCGTCGGCTGAGGTGTGTCACCAACGTCATGGCCGCCAACAAGTGGCAGACGGCCGAACCGCTGGTGCCGCTGTCCTTCCTCTCCTTGCGGACCTGCTCGTGGCCGGCGACATGGGCCTGCCGTTCTCCGCCGCCCTCTACGCGGTGGCCTTCCTGCTGATGATCCACCTGCAAACGTGCTCGCTACGGCCCGCTCAAGGCCTGCGTCGCATAGCCCTGTGGCGGAATCCTCGCGGGCATGCTGGTTACAAGCCTTGGCTGCGGCCTGAGCCTGCCGGTCCTGACGGCCGCTGCGGTCGCGAGCGCCTGCGGGGAGAACGCCGGCCTCTGGTCGGCCCCGTTCGACAGGTCGGTGGCGCGGTGGGTTGGCACTCCAGCAGAGGACGGGTGACCGATTGCTTGTCGGCTCCGGGTCTCAGGACCCCTCCCGCGACATGCCCTTTACCCTCCGTCCATGAGCGCTCCCCGTACGTGGGCCTTGATGCTGGCGGCCGCGCTAATCGCCACGGGCTGTTCGACCTCGGAAAACGCGTCGTCCGCAGCTTCACCGTCGTCCTCGAAGGCACCCGCGTCGCCGACTCCATCGCCCACGTCCGCCTTCTGCCTGGATCTGTCCACGTTCCAGGTCGGCGTCCTCTCATTCCGCTCAGATGTGGGCAAGGCGATCAGCGGGCAACCGCTGGATTTCAAGGAACTGCGGAGGCAGGCCGCCTTGGTCCTCCATTGGGGCGAGGAGATGGAGGCGAGCGCCCCACCGGACATCGGCGAACAGTTCCGTGCGGTCCTCAAGGCGATCAAGACCTCGTCGAGCAAGCTAAAGGACGGATCGAAGGTCCGCGACGTCGTGGAGCCCGTGTATGGCAAGGAGAACAGCGCCGCTTTCGACGCGGTCGAGAAGTACGACTGCGCGCAGGCGTAACGAGGCCCGGGCGAAGCCCTACGGCGGCGACGCTCGACCATCGGCATCGCCACCATCGCCCAGCTCCCGGGCCGGGGTCCGTCGAGTTGTACGAGCGCCCTCACCCTTGCCGCCGCCCCCAGGTCGGTGCGCGCAGCCCGGCCGATGACGGCGCGGAGAGACGGCGTCCGGCAGGCCGCCTGCAGCCGCGGCGGTGACTCGTCGCGCAGTTGACCGCTGAGCGGGATCGAGACGGGCGTTCCTCTCCACATCGTCGGCTGCAACCCGCCCAAGCACGCTGTGACATTCCACGGGCAGGAGTCCGGCGGCGTCGAACACGGTGCTGCTCTCTAACGCTGCCTGCGTTGAGCGTCCACCCGTTCGTCGCTTTGGCTGCGGCGTTCGGAATGTCTTTCCCGAACGGCACGGCGCGAAGAGCCAACTTTGCAGGGGGCGGCTCATCGTCTCCGGGCGCGGCTGCCTGGCGACGATCGGGTCTCAGACGGCGGTAACGGCCACTGCGCAGATCAACCGGCTCCTCAGGTACCGCCCCGTCGGCCTGGTGACGGTCACCAGCTCAGGGGGAGCGTGTCCAGGCCTAGGACGAGGCTGGCGTGCTCACGGGGTTGGGCGCCTGGGGTGATGCGGTAGTCCGGAATCCGGGCGTGCCATTCGCGCAGGGCGATCTGGAGTTCGAGGCGGGCCAGGTGCGCGCCGAGGCAGCGGTGCGGGCCCGCGCCGAACGCCAGGTGGCGGGTCGGCGGGCGGTCCAGCTCGACGGCCGACGCGGCGGGTACGGCGCGGGGGTCGCGGGTCGCCATGGCGAGCGGGAGCATGACCATGTCCCCGGCCTTCATCGGGCAGCCGTGCAGTACGACGTCGCGGGTGAGCTTGCGGGCCGGGAGGACGATGGAGTAGACGCGGAGGAGCTCCTCGATCGCGTCGGGGATGTCGTCCGGGTCGCCGGTGATGCGGGCCCGGTCGGCGTCGTGCCGGGCCAGATGCCAGAAGACGTAGGACAGCTGAGCGGTGACGGTGTCGAGACCGGCGAGGAACAGCAGGATGCACAGCTGCAACAGCTCGTCGTCGGTGACCGGCCGTCCGTCGACGGCGAAGGAGGTCGCGGCGCTGATCAGGTCCTCCTGCGGACGCGCCCGGCGGTCCTCGATCAGCTCGGTGAAGCAGGCCGTCAGCGCCGCCATGGCCTCGCCCCTTCCGGCGCCGGAAGGCGGCGGATGCAGGATCGCGTACTCCCAGGCCAGAAACTCCAGCAGCCTTTCGGCGGGGAGGCCGATCAGTTCCAGGAACATCGTCGTGGGGTAGAGGCGGGCGAAGTCGGCGACGAAGTCGCACTCGTTCCTGGGCGTGAGGTCGTCGATCAGCGCGACGCAGTGCCGGGTGATGCGGTCCCGCAGGACGGCGGCGGCCGTGGGTGTGAAGAACGGCCGCAGGAGCCTCCGCCAGGTCGTGTGCAGCGGCGGATCCAGCATGACGGGGATCCACTGGTACCCAGGGTTCGGGTCGATGACGGCGATCGCGCGGCTGGAGAACGTCTCCGGGTCTTGGAGCGCGGCGAGGATGTCGTCGTAGCGCGTCAGCACCCAGAAGCCGTGGCCGACGGTGCTGCGGAACGCCGGATGCTGTTCGCGCAGCTCGTCCAAGTGCGGATGGGTTCGTCCGGCAGGTCCCTGCCCGGCGAACGGGTCGAACGGGACGTGTGGCGCGTTCACCGTGCGTCCTTGCGGGCGACACCGCACAGGTAGGTGGCGGGGAGGCCGTGCCCGGACACCGGCCCCAGTTCCGGATCGGGCCGCCAGTCGGGCAGCTGGACCAGCCCGGGCGCCAGCACCTCCATCCCGCCGAAGAACCCGGCGATCTGCTCCCGGTCGCGGAAGGTCATGGTGGTGTTGACGCCCCGGTCCCGGTACGTCCGCGCCGCCTCCTCGGCGGCGTCGCGGTAGGTGGACGCCGCGGGCGGCCGGGTGATGTGCGAGATCGCCAGGTGGCTGCCCGGAGCGACCGCGCCACGCAACCGCCGGACCGCGTCCTGCACCAGTTCCTCATCGGCCACGCAGTGCAGGACGGAGAACATCAGCACGCCGACCGGACGCTCCAGGTCGAGGACGTCCGTCAGGTCCGGATTCCGCAGGATCGACTCTGGATCGCGGACATCTCCCTCGATGACCGTGGTCCGCGGCTGTTTCGCGAGCAGTGCCCGCGCGTGCGCGAGGACGACGGGATCATTGTCGACGTAGGCCACGCTCGCGTCAGAACGCGCCGCCTGCGCCACCTCGTGCACGTTCTGCTGGGTCGGCAGCCCGCACCCGATATCCAGGAACTGGTCGATTCCCGCTTCGACGACGAGGAATCGGACCACGCGCGCAAGAAAGTGCCTGCCGGCCTGGGCGGTCGCGCGCGTCGCCGGCGCCTTCCGCATGATCTGCTCGGCGGCTTCCCGGTCGACTTCGTAGTTGTCCTTCCCGTCGAGGAAGTAGTCATAAATACGTGCGACGTTAGGGGTCGTGGCATCGACGCCGGCGGGCACTGTCTCCAAGGCCATTGTGCCTCCAGCTCGGCGGCGGACAACCCTAAGGATCATACGCAAAAGCCCCTGGCGGTGGCGAGATCCACGGTCTCGGTGCTGGAAACTCCCATGGCAATTGACCGCGAACGATAAGTAATCGCGGGAGCGCGAAATGTCCGCGGACCTTGAACAGAGCCAGGTTTACTTATTGCTGCGCGAAACCTTTGTCAGAGCGCAATTCGGGCGTCACTGGTGCAAGTTCAGGCCGAACCCGCGCCACCGGCCCCGGGTGCCTCGCGGGTGAGGGTCGCGGCGAGGAGGAGGGACAGGAGGACGGCCATGACGATGAGGGTCGCCGCTACGCCGAGGGTGGGGGCGGCAAGGATCGTGAGGAGGATCAGAACGGCCGTCGCACCGATGAGCTCCGGACGGATGGTCGTCCGGCGCAACGGTGCGTGCAGGGCCCACAGCATGACGAGGACGACGGCGATCGGGACGGCGACGGAGGCGACCACCGTCCGCGTGCTCGCCTCGATGTGGTCGCCCGCCGAGACGACCGCCGTTTCGAGGCCGGCGCCGATGGCGGCGAGCGCGGCGAAGATGAGGTAGTGGCCGTATCCCCAGATGAAGGACCGGTCGCGGCGCCGTTCCAGCCCTTCGCCGGCGGGTTCGGAGAAGTAGAGCCACCAGAGCGCGAACAGGATGGCGAGGCCCGCCAGGGCGATCGTGACGAGCTCGCCGCTCACGCCGTGCGCCACGGCGTCCTGCACCGCGTTCGTCGCGGCGAGGACGCTCTCCCCCAGCAGGATGATCGTGAACAGCCCGTACCGTTCGGCGATGTGATGCGGATGCCAGGTCGTCATGCCGGGCCGCTCCGCGATCAGCGGGACGGACAGGTCGAGCGCCGCGAGGACGAAGAACAGCCACATCGGGCCGCCGTCCGGGAGCGCGAGCCGCGACACCCAGAACACCTGGACGACGGAGAGGCCGGCGGCGTAGCGGAGGGCCGTGGCGCGTCCGGCGGGATGCGCGACGGCGGCGCGCACCCAGAGGCTCACCAAGCCGACGCGCATGACGAGGTAGCCGATGGTCACGGTGGTGAAGTCGCCGTCGAACGCGGCGGGCACCCCGGCCGCGAGCACGAGGACGCCCGCCATCTGCACGAACGTCATGACGCGGTAGAGGACGTCGTCGGTGTCGTACGCGGACGCGAACCACGTGAAGTTCATCCACGCCCACCAGATCGCGAAGAACACCATGAGGAACGGCGCGATGGCGCCGCCCACGTGCGCCTCTTCGGTGGCGTGGGCGAGCCGTCCGGCGACCTGCGACACCGCGGCGACGAAGGTCAGGTCGAACAGCAGCTCCAGCGGGCTGGAGGCGCGGTGCGGCTCGCCCAGGTCGCGGGGGCCCATGCGGCTTCGGAGCGGCAGCATGCGCTCACTCTAGGACGGGCGGAGAACGGTCAGAGGAAGGCGGGGCCCCGGCGGAGCCGCGTCTCGTGCAGCATCTGCTGGATGTTCTCGCGGACGTGGTCGGTGATGTTGAAGACCGTCATGGGGTCGTCGGCGGCGCCGGCGTCGTACTCCTCCAGCGTCATCGGCTCGCCGAACTGGATCATCCACTTGGACGGCAGCGGGACCAGCCCGGCGAGGCCCAGCAGCGGGAACGTCGGGGTGATCGGGAAGTACGGGAGGCCGAGCAGCCGCGCCAGCGGGCGCAGGTCGGCGATCTTGGGGTAGATCTCCTCGGCGCCGACGATGGCGCACGGGACGATCGGGACGCCGGCGCGCAGCGCGGTGCCGACGAAGCCGCCGCGGCCGAAGCGCTGCAGCTTGTAGCGGTCCGCGAAGGGCTTGCCGACCCCCTTGAAGCCCTCGGGGAAGACGCCGACGAGCTCGCCCTTGCCGAGGAGGCGGGCGGCGTCGGCCTGGCAGGCGAGGGTGTGGCCGGCCTTGCGGGCCAGGTGCCCGAACAGCGGGATCTGGTAGACGAGGTCGGCGCCGAGGAGGCGGATCTGCCGGTCGGCGTGGTCGTGCAGCGCGACCGTCAGCATGAGCGCGTCGATCGGGATGGTGCCGGAGTGGTTCGCGACGAGCAGCGCGCCGCCCTCGGGAAGATTGTCCAGGCCGTCCAGCTCGACGCGGAACCAGTGCTCGTAGAGGGCGCGGGCGAGCGGCAGGAGGAGCGTCGAGTTGAACTCGGGGTCGAAGCCGAACTCGTCGACCTCGTAGTCGCCGGCCATCCGGCGTCTGAGGAACGCCAGGCCGGAGGCGATGCCTCGCTCCAGCGAGCTGGACTCGGCGGAACCTCCGGAGGCACCCGAGCCGGGGTCGCCCGCGGCGGAGCCACCGGGGTCGCCGGAGTCCTGGCGGGCGGTGGCGAGCCGGATGACCTGCGCGCCCTCGTCGTCCTCGTGGTGCGCGTTCATCATCTCGGCTCCCCTCTCAGGCGCGTCCCTGCGGCTTTCAGGCACGTCCCAGCAACGCGGTCAGCCTGCTGTGGCCGAGGCCCTGCGCGGCGGCGAAGTCGGCGAACGCGGCCTCGGAACTGTACTTGGGACGCCAGGACAGCTCGTCCTCCAGGGCGGTGGTGTCGATGACCCGGCCGTACGTCAGCCAGCGCAGCAGCTCCGGTGAGAACCCCGACAGGCCGGCGAACCGGCGCCCCATGTCGCCGAGCACCGAGATCGACGGCGACGGGACGGGCAGGTACGGCCGCCCGGCGCGGCGGAGCGCCTGCGACAGGAGCAGCACGCCGTCCCCGGCGACGTTGTAGCAGCCGGGATGGCTCTCCACCGTCATGCGGCGCAGCACCTCGACACCGTCGTCCTCGTGGACGAACTGGAGCCGTGGGTCGAAGCCCAGCACGGTGGGGACGACCGGCAGGTGCAGATACCGGGTGAGCGGCGAGTCGACGCCCGGGCCGAGGAAATTCGCGAACCGCAGCACCGACACGGTCAGGTCGGAGCGGCGCCGCATCAGACCGCGGACGTAGCCCTCGACCTCGACCGCGTCCTTGGCGTAGCCGCTCTTGGGCGCCTCGGCGGGCTCGTCCCGCTCGGTGAAGACGGCCGGGTCCATCGGCGAGGAGCCGTAGACGGCGGCCGACGACCGCACCACGAGCTTGCGCATGTCGGACGAGCGCTGGCAGGCCGCGAGCAGCTGCATCGTCCCGATGACGTTGAGCTCCTTGACCTTCGCCCGCGGGACGGACGAGGAGGTCACCAGGTTGAGGTGCACGACCGTGTCCACCCCCGCCGATGCGATGATCTTCGCGATGTCGGGCGTGCGGATGTCGACCCGGACGAACTCGGTGCGGCCGAGCGATTCGGCCGGCGGCACCGTGTCCACCCCGATGACCCGCTCGATGCCCGGGTCGGCCTGCAGGGTGTTCGCGACCCGCGCCCCCAGGAAACGGGAGACGCCGGTGACGAGGACGACACGGGCCGCGGCGGCGGGTATGGAGGACACTGTGCGCCCCACCCCTTACGGCTTGACGGCCGGTGTGATCACTTCTTGTTGCGGCGCTGGATGCGCGTCTTCTTGAGAAGCTTGCGGTGCTTCTTCTTGGCCATCCTCTTGCGGCGCTTCTTGATGACAGAGCCCACGGGACCTCGCTCGGCGAATCGGGTGATGTGCAGGAGACGAACGTGCCGCAGGCGAGCATGACTCGAAAAGCGCGCACGGTCCGACGCACAAGACTACCGCCGTGGCGGTGGAGATCATGCCGCGGCCTGCCCTGCGGCCACGGGTTCGGCCGCACGGACGGCCTGACGGACGGCGGCCGGCACCGCGCGTCGCACGGCGCCGGGCACCGTTCCGCCCGGGCGGGCGTGGCCTCGGGCCACCGCCCGTCCGCTCGGTGTCCGGACCGTTCTGCCGGTCCTCGTCCTGCTTCCCCAGCTTCGGGACGGTCCCTCGGGACCTTCCCGACGCCCCCTGCACGGCCGGGTATGGAGTTCGCGGCGGGGTCATGCCCCGCCCCTACCCGTTATCCGGCTTCGATGTACGCGTCGCGCAGGTAATCGTGAACGGCCTGCTCGGGGACCCGGAACGAGCGGCCCACGCGGATCGCGGGAAGCTCGCCCGAGTGGACGAGACGGTAGACGGTCATCTTGGACACCCGCATCACCGCCGCCACTTCGGCAACGGTCAGGAACCTGACCTCGCTCAGAGGTCGCTCGCCTGAGGTCATCGGACGCCCTCTTCCACACGTGCCGCGCACCGGCCCTTTGGGTGACTTTGATCACGCACGTGTACTTCCTCCAGCGTAAATCGCGTATCGGCAGTCGCAAGAGGGGAGTTCCGCACATTTCCGTATCCCGACCTGACCGGGTGGATACAGTCCTGATGTCGTACGGAGCGTGGACGTGACGGCACAACGCGTGGCGCGACGAACGGTTGTCAACCGAAACCCCGCGTTGACCTGCGGTTCCGCCGCTCCCGACAGCATCCGGCAAGCCCATGCGCCTCGTTATGGCAGCCCTGTCACACGCCGTGACAGGCCGGTCGGCGGCGACCCGACCCTAACTCCGGAGTAAGCAGGATCAATCGGACAGGTACAGGCCCGCGCGATCAAGGATGTAGGCGGTCAGCGGCGCGTAGTGGTGCGGGGAGACGCCGTCGTCGAGCGGGACGACCACGTCGATCTTGCCCTCGGCGGCCCCGGCGAACAGCGCCGGGTCGTTACAGTCCGCGAAGCCGACGGTGTCGATGCCCGCCTGCCCGGCGGCCCCAGCCCAGCCGTGATCGGCGATGGCCAGATCCGGCCAGATATCGGGTTTAACTTCCGCCCCGCTCTCAGAACCGGTACTGGCGAGCTCCCGGAGCATGGCCTCCATCGGGTGCGGATCGTGCGTGTGGTGCGTGCGGAGGTCGTCGCCCTCCAGCATCGCGACACCCGGCCGGGCGTAGACGATCCGGCGCGGTTCCGAGCCGCCGTAGCCGGTCTCGATCTCGTACGTCCAGCCGGCCGCGGGCGTCAGCAGCCGGCAGCCGGCGCCCTCCAGCGCCCGCGCGACCGCCTGGTACAGCGGCGTCAGCGTGGCCGGATGCCCGGTCGCGATCACCACGTTCTCCCCGCGGCGGGCCGCGAGACCGATGCGGTCGCCCATCGCCTCAAGCGTGTCGAGGGTGATGTCGGGGTCGATGGTGTCGTCCCCGTAGATGTGCCGGGGATCGGGGTCGACGCCGCACCGTTCGACCATCATCTCCAGGACGTCCCGCTCCGTCCACGACGGCTTCAGCTCCAGGCCGAACTGGTAGTACGGGTTCCCGGCGGCCATCCGCCGGTAGTGCAGCAGGTTGTTCTGGCGCGGCGTGGCGACGTCGCCCGCGATCATCGTGCGGACGAGGTGGGCGCGCAGCTCGTCGCGCGTCGGCGCGGTCACTCGTCCGTCATCGGGTCGAGGCCGTGCTCGGGGAACACCGCCCGGCGTGTCGCCAGGATCGCCTGGTCCACCGGGTTCGCCGGGTCGTAGCCGTCGCCCCACCTGCCGACCTCCACCGCGTCCGTCCCGTCCGTCATGCGGCGGGGGGCGATCTCCTCGGTCCGCCGCCGGACGAGGTCGCGCCACTCCTCCGGCGTCTCGGTGTCCGGCGGGATCGGCCCGCCGGCGGCCTCCGCCAGCAGATGCGTCCACGCCCGCGGGACGACCTGGACCAGCTCGTAGCCGCCGCCCCCGGTCAGCACCCAGCGCCCGCCCGCCGTCTCGTGCGCGAGCCGGTGCAGCATCGAGTACGCCGTCCGCTGCCCGTCCACGCTGAGGATCAGGTGCGCGAGCGGGTCGAGGGCGTGGCCGTCCGCGCCCTGCTGGGTGACCAGGACGTCCGGGCGGAACGCGCGCAGCAGCGGCGGGGTGATCGCGTCGAACGCGCGCAGCCACGGCCGGTCTCCGGTGCCGGGCGGCAGCGAGATGTTGACGGACGTGCCCGCCGCGCCCGTCTCGTTCGGGAAGCCCGTGCCGGGGAACAGCGTCCGCGGCGTCTCGTGCAGACTGATCGTCAGGACACGGGGGTCGTCGTAGAACGCCGCCTGGACGCCGTCGCCGTGGTGCACGTCGATGTCGACGTAGGCGACGCGCTCGGCGCCGTTCTCCAGCAGCCACGCGATCGCGATGGCGGGGTCGTTGTAGACGCAGAACCCGCTCGCGGCGCCGCTCAGCGCATGGTGGAGGCCGCCGGAGATGTTCGCGGCGTGTTCCGCGCTCCCCGTCCACACCGCCTCCGCGGCGGCGACCGACGCGCCCGCGACCAGCGCGGACGCCTCGTGCATGCCGAGGAACACCGGGTTGTCGGGAATGCCGAGGCCGTACGCGATCTCGGGCAGGCCGGTCGCGCCGGCGTGCTTGACCGCCGCTATGTAGGACTCCTCGTGGACGAGCCGGAGCAGCTTGTCGTCCGCCGCCTCGAACTCCGAGACCCGGACGTTGGGGCGGTCCAGGACGCCGAGCGCGCGTGCCAGCGCCATCGTCAGCTCGACCCGAACGGGATTCATGGGATGCCCGGGGCCGAAGTCGTAGGAGATGAGCCGCTCGTCCCAGAAAATCTCAAGTCCGCAGCTCTCGGGACCGGAGGGCGGGGACGAATCGGGACTGCTCATGGCCTCACGGTATCGCGCGGATCACGTGACGCGCCCCACAGTGGTCGAGAGTGGGACGAACCCCGCTACAGATGTGTGACGTGAATTACTCCTCAGAAACGGGCATACCGCTAGCAGGCGAAATCTCCAACTGGGGGGTAGATGGACGGCCCGAGCGTTCGCAGCCGCGCGATAAGCAACGCGCTTCGCCTCGGCGTTCGCCCGTTCCTGAACTACCTCCCCGGCCATGCCACCGGCATCCGGACCGCGCGGTCGACCATGGACGCCGCGGCCCTGCTGCTACGGCACAGCCCGCACGTGCGGGTCGACTCGGTGGACGACCCACCGCCCAAGGACGGCGGTGACCGGCCGGTCAAGGGCGAGTGGATCATCTCCCGGGAGGTCACCGGGAAGAAGGCGCGGGGCGCCGTCCTCTATCTGCACGGCGGCGGCTACATCTTCTGCTCGCCGCGCACGCACCGCCCGATCACGTCGCGGCTGGCGCTCGACACCGGCCTGCCCGTCCTCGTCCCCCGCTACCGGCTCGCGCCCGAACACCAGTTCCCCGCGCCGCTGGAGGACGCGGTCGCCGCCTACCGGTGGCTGCTCGCGCGGCGCATACCGGCGTCCCGCATCGTCCTCGCGGGCGACTCGGCCGGCGGGCACCTGTCCGCCGTGCTGGCCGGCGAGATCTGCCGGCTCGGCCTGCCGAACCCGGCCGGGCTCGTCCTGTTCTCCCCCTGGGTGGACCTGACCTGCGAACTCTCCATCCGCACGCAGCACCTCGCCCACGACCCGTACATCAGCGCATCGTCGGTGCGCCGGGTCGCCCGCCTGGTCGTGGGGCCGGCCGGATTCGACGACCCGCGGCTGGCCCTGCTCTCCTGCGCCTGGACGGACATGCCGCCCGTCCTGATCCAGGTCGGCGGCGCCGAGGTCCTGCGCGCCGAGGCCGAGGCGTTCGCGGACGCCCTGGAGAGCGCCGGAGCCGACTGCGAACTGCAGGTCTGGAACGGGCAGATGCACGTCTTCCAGATCCTGAACCGCGTGCTGCCCGAGGCCGGCGCCGCGATGGACGACGCCGCCCGCTTCGTCCGGACCGTCACCCGCACGGCCGGGAAGCGGACCAGGGCCGCCTAGTCAGTCCCGGCGGTCCTTCGGCTTCGTCAGCAGCCCCGCCAGCAGGGCGGCGGCGTGCTCGGCCATGAAGCGCGGGACGCGCGCCTTGAGCAGCGCCTTGCGCAGGGCGGACGCCGCCCTCGGCATCTCGGTCGGACGTTCGCGCCGGTCTTCCATCCAGGGGCCCCCACACTCCAAGATCAACTGGATGTTAACCGGGTGGGGCCGGAATCGGCGGGCGAATCGTGACACGGGTCAGAAGCGGCTCGCGGGCTCGCGTTCGTAGACCTCGTCCTCCTGCCGGCGCCTGCCGCGTTTCACGGTGAGGAAGCCGACCACCGCGGCCAGCGCGGCGCCGCCCTCACCGGCGAGGCTGATCGTCTTCTCCGTGTACCAGACGGGCTCGTGCATGTCCGGCAGCGGGCCGAGCGCGCCCATGTCGACGTAGTAGTAGAGCACGAGGGCGCCGACCGCGCTCGCCGCGACGAGGAACGCGACCGCGTACGCCCAGCGTGTCGCGTAGGTGAGGATCACCACGGCGGTGACGCCGGCGACCGCGGCCTGGATGCGGAACAGCAGGTCTCCGTCGATGGACCCGCCTTGCACGAAGGCCATCTCGGGAGCGAACTTCCAGTGCACGATGGCGTCGGCGGCCAGTCCGGCGGCGACGATCAGGCGGAGTATGAGTCCCATATTCCTTACACGGACGAACCCCCCGTGCCGGATCAATGTTCAAAGATGAACTTTGTCCCGGGGTGCCGCATCCCGGCGGCCGGTCAGCCGCCCGCCAGCTCGCGCCCCCGGTTGCGGGCCGCCTCGATGGCCTCCAGGACGGCGGCGCGCACCCCGTGCCGCTCCAGCTCGCGGATCGCCGCGATGGTCGTCCCGCCCGGGGACGTGACCGCCTCGCGCAGCAGCACCGGGTGCTCGCCCGAGTCGCGGAGCATGACGGCGGCGCCCACCGCCGACTGGATGACCATCTCCAGGGCGGCGGCGCGCGGCATGCCGAGCAGGATGCCCGCGTCCACCATCGCCTCGACCAGGTAGTAGAAGTAGGCGGGGCCGCTGCCGGACAGGGCCGTCGCGCCGTCCTGCAGCGACTCGGGGATGCGCAGCACCTTGCCGACCGGGGACAGCAGCTCCTCGGCCAGCTTCAGGTGCTCCTCGCCCGCGTGCGACCCGGGCGAGATCACGCTCATCGCCTCGTCCACGTGGACGGGCGTGTTCGACATGACGCGGACGACGGGCACGCCCTCCGGCAGCCGCGCCTCGATGAACCCGGTCGTGATGCCCGCCGCCATCGAGATCACCAGCCGGCCGGCCGGGACGTGCGTGCCGACCTCGTCCAGCAGGGCGCCCATGTCCTGCGGCTTCACCGCGAGGACCAGCGTCCCGGCCTTGGCGGCGGCGTCCGCGTTCGACACGATCTCGATGCCGTACCGCTCGCGGAGCAGCGCGCCGCGCTCCTCCCGGCGCGCGGTCGCCATCAGCTCGGACGGGCGGCGGCCGGCCCGGAGCACCCCGGACAGCAGCGCCTCGCCCATCTTCCCGGCACCCAGAATCGCGATCATCGGCATACCTTGACGTGGGGATTCAACGACCGGTCCAGCCTATAGCCGGGGGTCAGGACCGCCCGACGAGGGACCGCATGAAGAAGCGCAGGTTGGCGGGGCGCTCCGCGAGGCGGCGCATGAAGTACTCGTACCACTCGCGGCCGTAGGCGACGTAGACGCGGACCTGCGCGCCCTGGGCGGCGAGACGGCGCTGCTCCTGCGGGCGGATCCCGTAGAGCATCTGGTACTCGAACGTGTCGGCGTCACGCTCGTTCAGGGTGGACAGCGCACCCGCGATGTCGATGAGCCGTGGGTCGTGCGTGGCGAGCATCGGGTAGCCCTTGCCTGCCATCAGGACCTTCATGCACCGCACATACGACCGGTCGATCTCTTCCTTGTCGGTGAAGGCGACCGCCGCCGGTGCCGCGTAGGCGCCCTTGCACAGCCTTACGCGCGAACCCTCGTAGGCCAGTTCCGCGCAGTGCTCCTCAGCGCGCCGCAGGTACGCCTGGACGACCGCGCCCACGTCCGGGAAGTCTCGCCGTAGTTCCTGGACGACACCCAACGTCGAGTCGACGGTCGTGTGCTCCTCCATGTCGAGGGTGACCGTCGTACTGGCGGAACGGGCGGCGGAACAGACCCGCCTTGCGTTCTCCACGGCGAGGTCTGCGTCGAAGGTCTGCCCTATGGCGGAGAGCTTCAGTGACACCTCTGCGCGTGTGCCGAGACCGGCGGCACCAAGTCGTTCCAGAAGCTCGACGTAGTGCGTGACGTTCGCTTCGGCGTGCGCCTCGTCGTGCGTGTCCTCGCCCAGGACGTCCAAGGTGACGAGCAGGCCCTCACCGGTCAGGTCGTTCGTGACGCGTGCCGCGTCCTCGATCGTCTCCCCGGCGATGAAGCGGCGGACGACGTCACCGGTGAACGGAGCGGTCTCCATGACCTTGCGTGCGCCACCGCTGCGCGACGCGACGAGCAACGCCTGACGAAGCACTGTGCGAACCCCTTGTCCCTGGGCCTTACCGTCCCAGGTTATGCCCGCCCCGGCCGCCGGCGATCACGACACGGTGCCGAGGCTGTTGCCGGCGCCGTGCTGCTTCACGTACTCCGCCATCTGCGCGGTCTTGACGGCCTCGAACAGCGCCTTCGCGTTCGTCGGGTCCAGGAACACGACGCTCTGCTTGTTGCGCATGCCGGTTCCCTTGTGCGGCAGCGTCATGAACATCACGTCCGAGGCCCGCACGTTCCGCATGCTGAGCGCCAGCGAGCGCAGGTCGCCCGCCGACACGCCCTCGTCCACGCTGATCGACTTGGTGAGCGCCGACAGGAACCGATCGAGCTTGAGCGGGTTGGTGAGGGTGCCGCGGTCGGCGGCCTGCTTGGCGAGCGCGCCGAGGAACGCCTGCTGCCGCTTGATCCGGTCGAAGTCGCCGTTCGGCAGGTTGTAGCGCTGCCGGACGAACAGCAGCGCCTCCTCGCCGTTCAGCTTCTGCCTGCCCGCCGCCCACTGCTTCTTGCGCGCCGGGTCGTACACGCTCTGCCTGATGTTGACGGTGACGCCGCCGAGCGCGTCCGTCATCGACTTGAACCCCTCGAAGTCGATCGCGCCGTAGTGGTCGATGCGGATCCCGGTGAGGTTCTCCATCGTCTCGATCAGCAGCTTCGGCCCGCCGAAGGAGAACGCCGCGTTGATCTTCTGCCGGCCGTAGCCGGGGATCTCCACCCACGAGTCGCGCGGGAACGAGACGATGTACGCCTTCTTCCGGTCCGCCGGCAGATGCAGCAGCATGATCGTGTCCGTGCGCTGCTGCCCCGGCTTCCAGACGTTGTTGCCCTCCCCTGTCGTGGCCGCGGCGCGCGAGTCCGACCCGACGAGCAGCCAGTTCTCGGTGCCCGCGGCGCTCGGGCCTGGGCGCTTCGAGCCGTCGTCCGGCATCACGCCCTTGATCCGGTCGATGTTGCCGTTGTAGGACGACTGCCGCTGCCACACGAGCCCGCCGAGCCCGGCCACGACCAGCGCCAGGAACACCCCGACCGCGATCAGGATCCGCGGCCACCGGCGCTTGCGCGCACGCTCCCCGCCGTCCCCGTCGCCGCCGCCCCAGAACGCGTTCTCGGCGTCCGCCCCGGGGGCACCCGGCGCCTCGGTGGCCTGGGCCCCCGCAGGCGGCCGCGAGGCCTCGTCGGGCCCCTGCGACGCCTGTGAACCGGAAAGATCTGGGGAGGTCATGGCGCGAAACTACCAGCCCCCTCGGGCGGGGATAGCCCACTTCGACCCACCTGTCCGATTAAGGCGGAAGCAGCCCACCCGGTAAACCCAACCCGCCCCCAAAGGGTCATGCCGTGCGGCGCCTCAGGGTTATCGCGCCCAGGAGGAGGGCGACGACGGCGAAGGCGGCTATCACCGAGACGTCGAGGGCAAGGGTGCCGGTGAAGTCGGGGCTGGCGCTGATCTCCTGCATGCCCTCGACCGCATAGGACAGCGGCAGGACGTCCGCGGTCGCCTGGAGCCAGCCCGCCATGTTCTCGCGCGGGACGATCAGGCCGCAGAGCAGCAGCTGGGGCAGGACGAACGCCGGCATGAACTGGACGGCCTGGAACTCGGTCCGGGCGAACGCGCTGGCGAACAGGCCGAGCGCCATGCCGAGCAGCGCGTCCAGCAGGGAGACCAGGACCAGCGAGCCGAGCGAGCCGTCCAGGTCGAGGTCGAGCCAGGTCAGCGAGATGGCCAGCACGACGGCGACCTGGACCAGCGCGAGCAGGCCGAACGCGAACGCGTAGCCGAGCAGCAGGTCCAGCTTGCCGAGCGGCATGGTCATCAGCCGTTCGAGGGTGCCGCTCGTCCGCTCGCGGAGGGTGGCGACGCTGGCCACGACGAACATCACGATGAACGGGAAGAGGCCGAGCAGCATGGGCCCGATCCGGTCGAAGACGGCCGGCTGGTCGAACACGTACCGCAGCAGGATCATCAGCAGCGTCGGCACGCCGATCAGCAGCGCGAGGGTGCGGTGGTCGTGCTTGAGCTGCGCCAGGATGCGCCGCATCGTGGCGAGGGTGACGGCGGCGCTCATGTCGGGCTCCCGGCCTTCTCGGTGATCAGGTGGAGGAACGCCGCTTCGAGGTCGGGCGTCCCGGTGCGAGAGCGCAGCCCGTCCGGGGTGCCGTCGGCGAGGAGGACGCCCTCGCGCATGAGCAGCAGCCGGTCGGTGCGGCCCGCCTCGTCCATGACGTGGCTGGACACGACGAGGGTGGCGCCCCGTTCGGCCAGTTCCCGGAACAGCTCCCACAGCTCCTGCCGCAGCACCGGGTCGAGGCCGACGGTCGGCTCGTCCAGGACGAGCAGCTCGGGCGCGCCCAGCAGCGCGACGGCGAGGTTGGCGCGGCTGAGCTGCCCGCCGGACAGCGTCGCCGCCGTCTGGTCGCGGCTCCGGCCGAGCCCGACCTCGTCGATGACGCGGTCGACGTCCGAGCGCGGGGCCCGCAGGACGGACGCGAAGTAGCGCAGGTTCTCGGCGACGGTGAGGTCGGCGTAGACGGCCGGCCGCTGCGTCGCGTACCCGACGCGGCGCCGCAGGCCGGGCGATCCCGCGGGGTCGCCGAGCACGGTCACCGTGCCGCTGCGCACGATCTGGACGCCGACGAGCGCCCTCATCAGGGTGGTCTTCCCGCAGCCGCTCGGGCCGAGCAGCCCCACGATCGAGCCGTGCGGGACCTGGAAGGTGAGCCCGTGCAGCACCTCCCGGCCGCCGCGGACGACCCGCAGGTCGCGCACGTCCACCGCCGCGTCGGCGGTGCTCGCCGGACTAGAACTCATCATGTGTTGAATTTAAGCCGACACGGGGGCCGGGTCAAGGGGTTCTCGCGAAGGTCAGGACGTGAGGTAGCGCTGGATGGTCGGTGCCACCAGCTCGATCAGCTCGTCCTCGGAGGCCGAGGCCAGCGGCTCGATGCAGAGCACGTACCGCAGGATCATCAGGCCGATCATCTGGCCGGCGGCCGCCTGGATCCCGAGCGGCGACGCGTCCGTGGCCTGCCTGGCCCGCCCGAACAGCGCGGACGCGACGAACTCGCGCATCAGCGCCGCCGCCCGCTCGTTCGTCATCGCCGAGCGGAGCATCGCCAGCATCGGCGCCCGGCGGTCGGCGTCCCGCCAGACGTCCAGGAACGTGCGGACCATCAACTCACCGAGACCGTCCCGGGGAGCCGACAGGATGCGCGGCAGCAGGACGGACGGGTCCACCGGGAAGCGCATCGCCTCGATGAACACGCCCTCCTTGTTGCCGAAGAAGTGATGGACGAGGGCGGGGTCGACGCCGGCGGCGCGGGCGATGGCGCGCAGCGACGCCCCGTCGTAGCCCTTCTCGGCGAACAGGTCGCGCGCCTCGGCCAGGATCTTCTCGCGGGTCTCGGTCGGGCCGGGCCGGCGGCCCGGCCCCCGCGTCCGGCCTCCGGCGGGTTTCGGGTCCGTCACCGCCGCACGCCCCGGCGGGTGATCTCGCCCGCCGAGGTGACCTCCCAGGTGTGGTCGGCCGCGGCGAGGTGCAGGCGGGCGAACGCCAGGGCCTCGGCGAGATCCTCCATCCGCTCCACCCGGCTGGACGCGCGCCGCGTGTTGACCTCCAGGACGACGTGCCCCCGGAAGCCGCCCTCCGCGAGGTTCTCCAGCATCGGCCCGCACGGCTGGTTGCCCCGGCCCGGAACGAGATGCTCGTCCTTGTTCATGACGCCGACGCCGTCGGCCAAGTGGATGTGCCGCAGACGGTCGCCCAAGCTCTCGGCCATGTCGATGGCGTCGGAACCCGAAACGGCGGTGTGGGACAGGTCGAGCGTCACGTACGGGTAGTCCTGGTCGACGGGGTTCCAGTCGGGCAGGTACATGCCCGCCTCCGCGCCACGAGCCTTGAGCGGGAACATGTTCTCGACCGCGAACAGGACGTCCGTCTCGTCCTGCATGCGGGCGAGGCCCTCGACGAACTCCTTGGCGTAGTCGCGCTGCCAGCGGAACGGCGGGTGGACGACGACGACCTCGGCGCCCAGTTCCTCGGCGACGTCCTTGGAGCGCACCAGCTTGCCCCACGGGTCGCGCCCCCACACCCGCTGGGTGAGCAGCAGGCAGGGCGCGTGGATCGACTTGATCGGGACCTGGTGGTAGTCGGACAGGCGACGCAGGACGTTCAGGTCCTGGGACGAGGCGTCCGTGGAGACCATGACCTCGATACCGTCGTACCCCAGCAGCGCGGCGATCTCGAAGGCGCTCGGTACCTTCTCCGGGTAGACCGACGCGGTGGAGAGCGTGATCGGCGCGTCCGGCACGCGGAGCACGGGTGAAGAGACGCCGTTGTGCTGCGGGGTCAAGGCTTCCTCGCCAGGAATGATCGCTCGGCAGTGTACGCAAGGAAAGCCTATGCGGCGGCGGCCGTGATGAAACACTCGCCCGCGGTGATCTGGGTTTCTCCGCCGCGGGCGCGGCTACTCTCTGTCCCCGTGGCCGAGATCGCTCCGGGCGCCGTGCCCAGTCCCAACATCTGGAACTCCCCTCACGTCTACGAGCTGGAGAACCGCGCCGTCGACCCGGACGGCGTGCTGGCCGACGCGATGCGGGCGATCCGTCCCTGGACGGCGTCGGACGTCCTGGACCTCGGCTGCGGCACCGGATTCCACCTGCCGTTCTTCGCCGCGGACGCCCGCCGCGTGATCGGCGTCGAGCCGCATGCGGGCCTCGCCTCGGCGGCCGCGCGCCGGACGCGGGACCTTCCCAACGTCACCGTCCGTGTCGGGGCCGCCCAGTCGTTGCCGCTTCCGGACGCTTCGATCGACGTCGTCCACGTCCGCTGGGCGTACTTCTTCGGGCCGGGCTGCGAGCCGGGCCTGCGCGAACTCGACCGGGTCGTCCGGCGCGGCGGCGCGATCTTCATCATCGACAACGACGCGACCCGCTCCACGTTCGGCCGCTGGTTCCGGCAAAGCCTGCCCAAGTACGACCCGGACGCGGTCGAGCGGTTCTGGACCCGCCGCGGCTTCTCCCGCGAACCCCTGCTGATCCGCTGGTCGTTCCAGAACAGGGAGGATCTGGCCGCGGTGCTCGGGATCGAGTTCCCGCCCGATCTCGCCGACGCCTGCCTGCGCGATCACCCCGGGCTTGAGGTGGACTATGCCGTGAATTTGTGGTGGCGTTGCCCCTGAGTTACTGACTAGTTAGTCACAGGAGGGACGGACCATGGGCCGCACCGCCAAGACGACTCCCGTCACCGCGTCCATGCTTCGCGGCGCTCTCGCCGCCACCGCCCTCGGCGCCGCGGGCGCCGGCGCCGGGCTGGTCGCCCAGCGCCGCGCCATGCGCCGCCTGCAGCTGCGGCCCGACCCGTTCGCCGGCGAGCCCTTCGGATCGCTGCGCGGCCGTCCCCGCCCCGTCCGCGCCGACGACGGCACGCGCCTGTACGCCGAGATCGACGGCGAGGACCGCACTGACCTCGCCGTCGTGTTCTCCCACGGCTGGACGCTCACCCAGGACTCCTGGCATTTCCAGCGCAAGGCCCTGCGCGGCCTCGGCCGGCTCGTCTTCTGGGACCACCGCGGCCACGGCCGCTCCGACGGCGGCGCCCGCGACGGCTACGCCGTCCCCCGCCTGGCCCGCGACCTCGCCGCCGTCATCGACGCGACCGTCCCCGCCGAGACGCCCGTCGTCCTCGTCGGGCACTCCATGGGCGGCATGACCGTCCTGCGGTACGCCGACGAGAACCCCGGACTCCTCGGACGCAAGATCCTCGCGACGGGGCTGCTGTGCACGTCGTCAGGCGGCTTGGGCGAGGTCACGCTCGGCCTGCCGACGCTGGTCGCGCGGAGCACGCAACGCGTCCTCCCGCACGCGCTCGGCGCTCTCGGCGCGGGCTCGGGCGCCGTCGAGCGGGTCCGCCACCTCGGCCGCGACGCCGCCACGCTCATCGAGGACCTCATCGCCTTCGGCCCGGACGCCGGCCCCGCCGCGGTCGCGTTCGCCGAGCAGATGATGACCGAGACCCGGATGGACGCCTTCGTCGACTTCTTCCGCTCGATGATCACGACCGAGGTGATCAGCGACTGCGCGTCCCTCGGCGCCGCCGACACCCTCGTCATCGGCGCGGAGAACGACAGGCTCACCCCGGTCGAGCACAGCCTCAAGATCGCCTCCCGCGTCCCGTCCGGCCGCCTGGAGATCATCCCCACCGCCGGCCACATGGCCATGCTCGAACGCCCCAGCACCGTCTCCGACCACCTAGGCGACCTCGTAGAACGCGCACGTGTTCATGGCAATGCTGTGGCGTGAGGCGCCTGGGGCGCCTCACGCCACAGCATTGCGTGCGATCGCTGCATCGCTCCGTCTCGCCTGGCGGCTCGCTGCGCGATCAGTTTCTCGCAGGCTCGAAACTGCCTTCGGACGCGATCGCGATGCTTGAGGCCGTCGCGTGGCTGAGGCAACGGCTGGGCTGATCACCGAATGGATTGCTCCGACGCCGTCCACATCGTGACTGGTCCCGCTCGCTCAGGGCGACCACTGTCGGTGGGGGGCTCTACGCTTTCGCGTCATGGCGAAGGCTAAGACGGCTAAGGCCGCCTACCGGTGCTCGGAGTGCGGGTGGCAGACGTCCAAGTGGGTGGGGCGCTGCGGCGAGTGCCAGACGTGGGGGACGGTCACCGAGGCGGCGTCCGCGACTCCGGCGCGGGTCGTGTCCGCCGGGCCCGTCAGCTCGCCGGCGCGTCCGATCGGGGAGGTCGACGTCCGGACGTCGCAGACGCGCCCGACGGGGCTGGACGAGCTGGACCGGGTGCTCGGGGGCGGGATCGTGCCGGGGGCCGTCCTGCTGCTGGCGGGCGAACCGGGCATCGGGAAGTCGACGCTGCTGCTGGAGGTCGCCGCGCTCGCCTCGACGGGCTCGGACGGCGCGGGCAGGAACGTCCTGTACGTGACGGGTGAGGAGTCGGCCGAGCAGGTGCGGCTCCGCGCCGACCGGGTCGGGGCGATCACGGACCACCTGTACCTGGCGGCGGAGATGGAGCTGTCCGCCGTCCTCGGGCACATCGACTCGGTGGAGCCGACGCTTCTCGTGGTCGACTCGATCCAGACGATCGGCACGTCCGAGGTGGACGGCGCGCCCGGCGGCGTCACCCAGATCCGGGAGGTCGCGGCCAACCTGATCAGGGTCGCGAAGGAGCGCGGCATCACCGTCGTGCTGGTCGGCCACGTCACGAAGGAGGGCGCGATCGCCGGGCCGCGGCTGCTGGAGCACCTGGTCGACGTCGTCCTGTACTTCGAGGGCGACCGGCACTCCCGGCTCCGCATGATCCGCGCGGTGAAGAACCGGTACGGGCCGACGGACGAGCTGGGCTGCTTCGACCTGTCCGAGGTCGGCATCGTCGGGCTGCCCGATCCGAGCGGCCTGTTCCTGACCCGGCGCGAGGAGCCCGTGCCGGGGACGTGCGTGACCGTGACGCTGGAGGGGCGGCGGCCGCTGGTCGCGGAGGTGCAGTCGCTGGTCGCGAAGTCGCATCTGCCGGCGCCGCGGCGGGCGACGTCCGGGCTCGACACGTCCCGCGTCGCGATGGTCCTCGCCGTCCTCGCGCAGCGCTGCAAGATCTCCATGCACGAGCAGGACGTGTACGTCTCGACGGTCGGCGGGGTGCGGCTCGCCGAGACGTCCGTCGACCTGGCGCTCGCGCTGTCCGTCGCCGGGTCCACGGTCGAGCAGGCGCTTTCCAACAGCCTGATCGCGCTCGGCGAGGTCGGCCTCGCGGGGGAGGTCCGCGTCGTGCCCGGCGTCCAGCGGCGGCTCGCCGAGGCGGCCCGGCTCGGGTTCAAGCACGCCGTGGTCCCGCGCGGCTCCCTCGAACTCGCCGACGGGTCGCCGCTCAAACGCGCGGATCCGCAGCTCAGCAGCTACGAGGGCATGAAGGTGATGGAGGTCGACAGCCTGAAACAGGCGCTCCAGGTCTCGTTTACGGCACCCTGACGGAAGTCACGCCAGAGTATTACTGCACACAACTCGGGCATGCGACCTGGGGAGGAACCGAGGCGCTGCCCGCCTCGGTAAACTGACGCCGTCCAGCGACCTCCGGGGGTCAGGTGCCATCACACGACAAGGGTCATGACGAACGACGCCGCGCCACGTTGGCCGCGGTGGCTCCCGGCACCCAGATCCGCGACGGGCTCGAACGGATTCTGCGGGGCCACACCGGCGGCCTGATCGTGCTCGGCTACGACAAGCCGGTCGCGGAACTCTGCACGGGCGGTTTCGAGCTCGACGTCGAGTTCTCCGCCACCCGGCTGCGCGAGCTCGCCAAGATGGACGGCGCGATCGTCCTCGACGACAGCCACACCCGCATCGTCCGCGCCGCCGTCCACCTCGTGCCGGACTCGACCCTCCCCACCGAGGAGTCGGGCACCCGCCACCGCACCGCGGAACGCGTGGCCCGCCAGACCGGCCTGCCGGTCATCTCGGTGAGCCAGTCGATGCACATCATCGCGCTGTACCTGGACGGCATCCGCTACGTCCTGGAGGACTCGGCGGCCATCCTGTCCAAGGCCAACCAGGCCCTGGCGACGCTCGAACGCTACAAACTCCGGCTCGACGAGGTGTCCGGCACCCTGTCCGCGCTGGAGATCGAGGACCTCGTCACCGTCCGGGACGTCAGCGCCGTCGTCCAGCGCCTCGAGATGGTGCGCCGCATCGCCGACGAGATCGAGGGCTATGTCGTCGAGCTCGGCACCGACGGCCGGCTCCTCTCCCTCCAGCTGGACGAGCTGGTGTCCGGCGTCGACGCCGACCGGGAACTGATCGTCCGCGACTACCCGTCCGACGACACCCGCGCCCGCGGCGTGGACGCCATCCTCTCCGCGCTGGACACCCTGTCGGCCAACGACCTCCTGGACCTGTCCACGGTGGCCGAGGTGATGGGCTTCTCCGGCCCGGACGCTCTCGACCTTCCCGTCAGCCCCAAGGGTTTCCGGCTGCTCGCCAAGGTGCCCCGGCTGCCCGGCATGGTCGTCGAACGCCTCGTCGAGCACTTCGGCGGCCTGCAGAAGCTCCTCGCCGCCAGCATCGACGACCTCCAGGCCGTGGGCGGTGTCGGCGAGTCGCGTGCCCGCAGCGTCCGGGAGGGCCTCTCCCGCCTGGCCGAGTCGTCCATCCTCGAACGCTACGTGTGACCCCGAATCCGGGCACGGCGTGCCCGGCTCAGCGGAGACTGAAGATCAGTTTCTTGACCTTCGCGCCCTTCAGGGCGGCCACGTAGGTACCGGGACGGGCATGGGCGGCGGCTTCGCAGCCGCGTTGGCGGCCCCAGGCGACGTTGTCGACGTAGGGGATGCCGCGCCGGAGCGTCTCCTTCGGCGCCTTGCCCTTGCGGCACCCGTCGGACGACCAGATCCGATCCGCACCCGACGTGATGCGGACGTCCAGCGACCCCGTGTCGAACGCGCAGGAACCCTTGCCCGTGTTGACGACCGTGATGCGGAATTCAGGCCGTTCGGAACCCTGGTAGGTGTTCTTCGGGACGGACATGCTGACGACGAGGTCCTTGTCGTCGCAGGGACCTCCGTCGGCCGGCTCCGGCGGCTCGGGTGTGGTCGTCGTGGTGACGGTGACCGTCGGCATCGCGCTGGGCGGCGGAGGAGGGCTCGCGCTGTCCGCGGCGCCCGCGTTCCGGATCGGCTCGTCCTCCCCCGCGCCGCCGGTGCCTCCGGTGCACGCCCAGGCCAGCAGTCCGACGGCGCCGAGAACGCCGCCGAGGGCCACCGCGCGCCGCCGCCAGTATTGATCGAGTCCCGAACCGGCCCGGTCACGTTCAGTGCTCGCCCCCATGCGGTCAGTATGCATTCACCGAACCGGAAAGAGGGGCCGACCCGCCGCGTGCCACAATGGCGGCGCGCCATGAACCTCAACTCCGTGTACACCGCCCCGATCCTCGACTGGTACGAGGCGAACGCCCGGGATCTCCCGTGGCGGGCGCCGGACGCGACCCCCTGGGGCGTCCTCGTCAGCGAGATCATGCTTCAGCAGACGCCGGTCTCCCGCGTCCTGCCCGTGTGGGAGGCGTGGCTGACCCGCTGGCCGGCGCCCGCGGCGCTGGCCGCCGAACCGTCCGGCGAGGCCGTCCGGGCGTGGGGGCGGCTCGGCTACCCGCGGCGCGCGCTGCGGCTGCACGAGAGCGCCCGGGCGATCACCGAACGGCACGGCGGCGAGGTGCCGTCGTCGCATGCGGACCTGCTTGCGCTTCCCGGCATCGGCGCCTACACGGCCGCCGCCGTCGCGAGCTTCGCGTTCCGGCAGCGGCACACCGTCCTGGACACCAATGTCCGGCGCGTGCTGGCCCGGCTGCTGTCCGGGGACGAGTACCCGCCGAAGTCGCAGACGAAGGCCGAGGTCGAACGCGCCGAGCGCCTGCTGCCGGCCGATCCGGCGACCGCCGCGCGCTGGGCCGTCGCCGTCATGGAACTGGGCGCGCTGGTCTGCACCGCCCGCACCCCGCACTGCGTCGACTGCCCGGTGGTCGGCCAATGCGCGTGGCAGCTCGCGGGCCGCCCCGCCTACGACGGCCCGCCGCGCCGAGGCCAGACGTACGCGGGCACGGACCGCCAGTGCCGCGGCCGAATCCTCGCCGTCCTGCGCGACGCCGAGGGCCCGGTGCCGAAACCGGCCCTCGACGTCGTCTGGTCGGACGCCGTCCAACGCGAACGCGCCCTGGACGCCCTCATCGCCGACGGCCTGGTGGACCCGCTGGAGGACGGCCGCTACGCCCTCCCTCAGTGACCGGCGCGGCGCTTCTCGTAGGAGTCCATGGTCCGGCCGAGCTTCGCGAACTTCTCGGTGAACGAGAACGGGAAGATGCCGGGGGGCGTCTTGGGGCGCCGGGCGTCGACGTACTGCGTTCCGAGGTTCGAGAAGACGACGATGACGTAGCTCCGGCCGCCCTTGCCGGGCAGGGCACGGACGATTCCCGCGTCGGCCCCCGAGTTGTTCACCCAGCCCGTCTTGTGCGCGAACGTGACCTCGGCCCTCTTGTTGCAGGGACGGACGTCGCGGCCGAACTTGTTGCCGTCGACGGTCACGGTGCCGTCCGCGCCGATCCAGCGCTTCGGGGCGGCGTTCGGCAGGCCGGCCGCCGGATACGTCCCGCCGCACCAGTTCGTCGTCGACAGCATGTCGTTGAAGCCCTGCTGCGCGAGCTCCGCACGGAAGAACTTGCGCGACGCCGGGCTCAGCACGTCGTCGCTCTTCACGGGCTTGCCGTTCGGCGCTCTCCACACGGTGCCGGGTGCGCCGTTGACGAGGGTCAGCAGCTTGGCGGTGTCGAGCGAGCTCATCGTGATCTCGTTCGACCAGCGGCCGCCGTTGGAGGCCCTGGTGCCCTTGAGCTGGAGAGTCTCAAGGCCGAGGTCCTGGAACGCCTGGTTGAGCGAGTCGACGGCATGGTGGTCGTGCAGCAGCTTGACCAGCGCGCAGGACGCGGCGTTGGACGACATCGTCAGCGAGGCGTCCATGTACTTGCGGACGGTGTTGCTGGTGGCCTCGCCGCACAGGGGGCTGATCTCGGTCGGCGCGTAGGAGTAGGTGTCGTCCAGCTTGATCTCGCCCTGGTCGACGAGCCGCAGGACCCCGAAGTTGACCATGAGCTTCAGGACGGACGCGGGATAGTCGAGCATGTGGTCGAGGGGCGCGTTCTCCCTGCCCGGAACCACGTCGATCGTGCCCTGGCCTTTGTTCTTGTACCACCCGGCATCGTCCCACTGGCGCCAGCGCACGCTCGTCGTGGACAGGTTCCGGTCCACGGGCACGACGACGCCGTGCTGGTAGCGCGGGCTCATCAGAACGGTGCCGGACGAGACGGGACGGCCGCGCTCGTCCAGCTCGATGATCGTCGCGTCCATCTGCGGCTGCTGGACGATCGGCTTGGGGTCGGCCGCGGCGAACGGGCGCGTACGCTGAGCCTCCTTGTCGACGGGGTTTTGCGTCGAGCGGAGTTGCGCCGTGGTCGGCGGCGCCGTGTCGAGCACCTCCTGGAACCTGAGCCGGTCCATGACCTGCCGCAACTGCTCCGCGACCTTGCTCGTCCTCCGCACGTCGGCGACCGGCGCCGCCTCGGTCCGTCCCGGCACGGCACTGCAGCCCGCCAGCGCCGCCGCGGTCATTAACCCGACCGCACCGTGCACAACCCTCTGCTTCACAGCATTTCCCCTTCCCCGATGACAGAGTTGATCAGCCTAGGCGCGGCGGCGCGTCAGGGAAAGGGAATGCCGGATTTTTGGGCCCGCATTTCGGAGCGGACCAGTTCGAGAAGCCGCCCCACCCAGTTGCGCCCCTTTTCACCACGCGTGATCCAGTGGTCGGACTCCGTCCCGGTGTAAGCGATCGGTGCGTCGCCAGTTCCGAGCAGCACTTCCGCCAGGTCAGGATGCTGTGTGTATTTGGCGCGCAGGAGGCCTGCCATCACCGCCGTCCGGATCTGCGGCCAGTCCTGCACGCGGGGCACCCCCTCGGCGATCTGCTGGGCGTCGTAGGGGCGCCCGGCCGCGCGGATCCGGTCCCGCGCCTCGGGATCGGCGGTGGACAGGGCCCAGTAGGCGTGCACGACCGACGGGTAGACGACCTCTCCGACCTCGACCGGGGCCGGGCAGTCGTTCTGCAGCGCGTCGATTCCCGCGTCCTCGGGCCAGCCTTTCGGAAATACGCGTCCGCCGAGGTGGATCGTCCCTTCCACCGGCTCGGCAGGGTCGTCCGCCGGGCGTTTGGATTCGTACTCGGCACGGGCCCGGCCCTGGTCGGCGAAGTACGCAAGGGCCCATTCGCGCATGTCCTCGGTGATCTCGTCATCGTCGAACCATCCGCCTATGGGACGCTCGCCGATATCGGTGCACAGGAACACCAGCGGCCGGTCCTTGTAGTTCATGTCGCCGAGCGAATAATGGCGCTTGTGCTCGGGGATGGCCAGGTACGCCTCCCGCAGCGCCAGCCGGTCGGCCTCGTCGCGCGACTCCAGGTACCGGTCCAGCGCCGCCATGCAGCGGTCCGTGGAGTCGGGACGGTCGTTCAGCTTCTCGATGTCGTCGGCCACCTCCCCCAGAAGCATCTCCGCGGTGAGGCCGAACATGGGCTCCGAGACCTTCCAGCGGCCCAGTTCGAACGCGCTGATCTCACCGCCCTCGGGTACCTCCGTCACCACCCAGCCGCATTCGAGCTTCTCGCGCAGGCCGTCCAGGTCGACCCATTCCCAGCAGTTGATCGCACCGTCCGCGAACACCAGCAGGTTCGTGAGGTGGTACGAGAAGTTGTGGATGAAGACGGGACGCACGACCCCTTCGATGCGCCGCCCGTCCTCGATGCGGTGGATTCTGTTCAACACGATGCTCGTGGGCTCCTCGCCGGATGCCGGCCGGTGGGCTGGACTTCGACCGTTGGGCGATCCAGACGCGCGAGCGGTTCCATCCGGTCGCCGTGAGCACATCGTGCACGGCGACGTCGCCGGTGGCGTGAGGTCAACCCGAATAATGGTTGGTCAGCCCGCCGACGGGCCCGTACCGTACGGCCGTGCGCGATCTACTGACCCTGCCCAAAGCCCACCTGCACGTCCATCTGGAAAGCACCGTGCGGTGGAGCACGCTCCGCGAGATCGGCACGGCCAACGGCGTACAGATCCCTGACAATGTCGGCCGGTTCGGCGACTTCGCCTCCTTCTTCGCGCAGAACGACGTCGTCCGCGCGTGCTTGCGGCAGCCCGCCGACTTCCGCCGGATCGCCTACGAGTACTGCGAGGACGAGGCCGCCCAGGGCACCCGCTACGCCGAGGTCTCCTTCACGGCCGCCGCGCACGGCGAGCGCCTCGGCGATATGGGCATGCCGCTCGCGGCCGTCCTGGAGGGCCTGGAGGCCGGTCAGGACTCCTTCGGGATCGAGTGCCGCCTCATCCTCGACCATTCCCGCCGCCGCTCGGTGGACCGTGCCTGGCGGACCCTCGACCTCGCCCGCCGCCATGACCGCGTGGTCGCCATCGGCCTCGCCGGCGACGAGGCCCACCCCGGGGACCCGTTCACCGAGGTGTTCGCCGCCGCCCGGGACGCCGGGCTCCACGTCGTCCACCACGCGGGCGAGGGCGAGGGCCCGGCCAGCATCCGGCAGGCGCTCGGTCCGGGCCGCACCGAGCGGCTCGGCCACGGCATACGCATCCTGGACGACCCGGACCTCGTGGCGGAGGTGCGAGAACGCGGGATCCCGCTCGAAGTGTGCCCGTCCTCCAACGTCGCCCTGGGCTTCGCCTCGGCCCTCGACACCCACCCCCTCCCCAGACTCCGCGACGCGGGCCTGGTCGTCACCCTCAACACCGACATCCCCTCCTTGATCGGCACGCCCCTCACCACCGAGTACGCCCGCGTCCGCGACACCTTCGGCTACGACGACGCGACCCTCGCCGACCTGGCCCACGCCGCCACCGAAGCCTCCTTCGCCCCGACACCGACCAAGACCCGCCTGCACAAAGAGATCAACACCTGGCTGACCACCCCAGCCCAACCCAACACCCCCTGACCCACGCCCCTGCCCCCTACGCGTGCCCATGCGCTGTGCGCGCCCTGCCGTCCCCCGTGGCGCCTGTGGTGCCCCTTCAGCCGCGCGACGCGCGTCAACGCGCCTTAAGGCGGCCGCCTCGAAGACGTTCCGGCATGGTTCTCAGAGCCTCGTCAGGGGGCCGCTTCGGATCTCGCGTAGGAAGGGGTCGGTGTCGTCCTCCCATTCCGACGGTGCCCGCACGACGGGGTGGACCGGCAGGCCCAGGCGTGCCGCGGCCTCCTGCGCCGCGTCGTGGACGATGTCGGGTGAGAGCTCGCCGATGACCAGGACCTCCACGTCCGCCGGCTGATCGCCCGGCCTGCCGGCATGACGGTCTGCCCAGGCACCGAACAGGTAGATCTCGCCGACGCCCCGGAGACGCCCGAACTCCTCCTCGATCACCGCCGCCGGGCCGAACGTCAGCATCAGGAGGCGTGCGAGCGGCTCGTACAAGGGGCTCGCTGTGTTCCTGGCCACGAGGCGGCCGGCCAGGGTCCGGCGAAGCGTGAGCAGGTCGGCGCGCGCCAGCCGTTCCACCTCGCGCATCACCGACGCCAGATCGGTCCGGAGCATAACGGCGAGGTCGAGCATCGACACCTCGCGGGCAGGCCCCAGCAGGAGCCGCGCGAGCAGCTCGCCCTGCAGTTGCGACCGGAAGATCGGAAGCCGGGCCGGCGCGCGGGCCCGCACATCCCGCAGGAACGCGTGCGCCAGGTGGGCCTCGCCTGCCCGGCGGCCGAACTCCGCCGCCGATCCGATCGCATTCGAATGCATGTTCGAATGCTAGGCGTCGGCTATGACACTTCGGGATGGAGGCGGCCGCGGGAGGCCCCGCGCATGCGAAAGGCCCGCGGCCGGACGGATCCGGCCGCGGGCCTTCGCGCAGGACGTCAGTCCTTGTTGAAGTTGACCGCGCCCTCGATGGGCGGCGGGCTGTCCGGGACGGTGGACGGCTTCGGGACGCCCTTGAACGTGAACTTGGCGTTCTCCGCCGAGTCCGTGTTCTCCGGGTCGAAGCCCTCGGTACCGACGATCACGATCTGCCCGGGCTTGAGCTCGTTGTAAAGGATCTTCTCGGACAGGCTGTCCTCGATCTCCCGCTGGATCGTGCGGCGCAGCGGCCGGGCGCCGAGCACCGGGTCGTAGCCGCGCAGCGCCAGCAGGTCCTTGGCCTCCTGCCGCAGCTCGATGCCCATGTCGCGGTCGTGCAGCCGGTCGTCCACCTTGGCGATCATCAGGTCGACGATCTGGATGATCTCCTTCGGGGTGAGCTGGTGGAACACCACCGTGTCGTCGACGCGGTTGAGGAACTCGGGGCGGAAGTGCTGCTTCAGCTCCTCCGACACCTTCGCCTTCATCCGCTCGTACGAGCCCTGCTCGTCGTTCTGCCGGGCGAAGCCCATGGAGACGCCCTTGGAGATGTCCTTGGACCCCAGGTTCGTCGTCATGATGATGACGGTGTTCTTGAAGTCCACGACACGGCCCTGCGCGTCGGTGAGGCGGCCGTCCTCCAGGATCTGCAGCAGCGAGTTGAAGATGTCCTGGTGGGCCTTCTCGATCTCGTCGAACAGGACGACCGAGAACGGCTTGCGGCGGACCTTCTCCGTCAGCTGGCCGCCCTCCTCGTACCCGACGTAGCCGGGCGGGGAGCCGAACAGCCGCGAGACGGTGTGCTTCTCCATGAACTCGGACATGTCGAGCTGGATCAGCGCGTCCTCGTCGCCGAACAGGAACTCGGCGAGCGTCTTGGACAGCTCCGTCTTACCGACGCCGGACGGGCCGGCGAAGATGAACGAGCCGCCGGGACGCTTCGGGTCCTTCAGCCCGGCGCGGGTGCGCCGGATCGACTGGGAGAGCGCCTTGATGGCGTCCTCCTGCCCGATGACGCGCTTGTGGAGCTCGTCCTCCATGCGCAGCAGCCGGGTCGACTCCTCCTCGGTCAGCTTGAAGACCGGGATGCCGGTGGCGGTGGCGAGGACCTCGGCGATCAGCTCGTCGGTGACCTCGGCCACGACGTCCATGTCGCCGGCCTTCCACTCCTTCTCCCGCTGCGCCTTCTGGCCGAGCAGCTGCTTCTCGGAGTCGCGCAGCGCCGCGGCCTTCTCGAAGTCCTGCGCGTCGATCGCGGACTCCTTGTCGCGCCGGACGTCGGCGATCTTCTCGTCGTACTCGCGCAGGTCCGGCGGTGCGGTCATGCGGCGGATGCGCATCCGCGAGCCGGCCTCGTCGATCAGGTCGATCGCCTTGTCGGGCAGGAACCGGTCGCTGATGTAGCGGTCGGCGAGCTGCGCGGCCGCGACCAGCGCGCTGTCGGTGATCGACACGCGGTGGTGCGCCTCGTAGCGATCCCGCAGGCCCTTGAGGATCTCGATCGTGTGGGACAGCGACGGCTCGGCGACCTGGATCGGCTGGAAGCGGCGCTCCAGCGCGGCGTCCTTCTCCAGGTGCTTGCGGTACTCGTCCAGCGTGGTCGCGCCGATGGTCTGCAGCTCACCGCGCGCCAGCATCGGCTTGAGGATGGACGCGGCGTCGATCGCGCCCTCGGCGGCGCCCGCGCCGACGAGCGTGTGCAGCTCGTCGATGAACAGGATGATGTCGCCGCGGGTGCGGATCTCCTTCAGCACCTTCTTCAGGCGCTCCTCGAAGTCACCGCGGTACCGGGAGCCGGCGACCAGCGCGCCGAGGTCGAGGGTGTAGAGCTGCTTGTCCTTGAGCGTCTCCGGCACCTCGCCCTTGACGATCTTCTGCGCGAGGCCCTCGACGACGGCGGTCTTGCCGACGCCGGGCTCGCCCACGAGGACGGGGTTGTTCTTGGTGCGGCGGGACAGCACCTGCATGACCCGCTCGATCTCCTTGTCCCGGCCGATGACCGGGTCGAGCTTGCTCTCCCGCGCGGCCTGCGTCAGGTTGCGGCCGAACTGGTCGAGCACAAGGGAGGTGGACGGAGCCGCCTCGGAGGGACCGCCGGAGGCGGCCGGTTCCTTGCCCTGGTAGCCGTGCAGCAACTGGATGACCTGCTGGCGCACCCGGTTCAGGTCGGCGCCAAGCTTCACCAGGACCTGGGCGGCGACGCCCTCGCCCTCACGGATCAGGCCGAGCAGGATGTGCTCGGTACCGATGTAGTTGTGGCCGAGCTGCAACGCCTCGCGCAGCGACAGCTCAAGGACCTTCTTGGCGCGCGGAGTGAACGGGATGTGGCCCGACGGCGCCTGCTGGCCCTGGCCGATGATCTCTTCGACCTGCTGGCGCACGGCCTCAAGGCTGATGCCGAGGCTCTCCAGAGCCTTGGCAGCCACACCCTCACCCTCGTGGATCAGACCCAGGAGGATGTGCTCGGTGCCGATGTAGTTGTGGTTGAGCATCCTGGCCTCTTCCTGAGCCAGGACGACAACGCGCCGCGCGCGGTCGGTGAACCTCTCGAACATCTCGTCGCTCCTCACAGAGCGGTTGGGCAGAGTCCGGAACGTCCGGAACTGTCCTTCCGCATGCTAGCCCGCCCCGAGGAGGCCGCCCGGTGCACTCCCACCAGGAGACGTTCCCCAGCTATGCGCTGTTCAGTCTCATCCAACTACCGCATCGGTGCGTCATGTTCCCGCTACGCCCCAAGCGAACGAGGGGCTTTCCGCAGGTCGGTCAGGGCGCGGGCCGAGAGTGCCGAATGGGGATGGAGTTTCCACCCGCGCGGCCTGTGTACCTCACCGCGGACGCGGCGAACCGCACGGGCGCTACGCCACAAGCGAACGGCTCTTCGCATCGGTGTTGAACGCCGGCGAATCCGCGGCGCGTCACTGCGAGCAGCGAACGGCCCGTCTCACGAACGGAGACGGGCCGCCGGTGGCCGTGCGGGTCAGTTGGCCGCCTCGTACTGTTCGATCACGTGGGCCGGGATCCGGCCGCGCTCATTGACCTTGATGCCATTGTTCTTGGCCCAGGCGCGGATCTCGGCACTGCGTTCGCGACTGGACGCGCCGCGCTGCCGGCGGCGGCGCGAGACGGTGCCCGCCTTACGGGACTTGTCGACGAACGGCTGCAGCGATTCCCGCAGCTTCGTCGCGTTGGGGCCACTCAGGTCGATCTCGTAGGAGGCGCCGTCGATCGAGAACGCTACGGTCTCGTCCGCCTCGCCACCGTCGAGGTCGTCGACGAGAAGCACCTGAACCTTCTGTGCCATGGGGACAGACCTTTCAGCTGGAGCAAACTTCAATCGGTTGACAAAGATATACCGAGAACTTCGCCGATGACAATTCCAACGCACCCGATGAACCGGCGCCCGACCCGAAGTCACCTTCCGCCCGTGACCCGGCGTAATCGACCTCGTCGTTTCCGGCGCGACCTGACCGCAGGTCGTGGTCGGCGCCGGGCACGGGTTCCATGAATTTCCAACCTCACCGGACACCGTCCGAGTTTTCATGAGTGACCGCTGTCACGCCGCACCGTGCTGACCTGGGCGGGCGTCCGCACATTGACCCGGGTTTGCGGGCGGCGCCGCCGGCACCGCCGATTAACCCTGGCGTAACGGCGGTAACCCCGCCTCCCACCGGTAATGCCCGGGTGGCCCGCGGCACGTGATCAGCGCTCCGACCGGCCGATGTCGACGGATAACCGGGAGCGGGCCGGCCACGAAATCTGTTGCCGCGACCCGGGGACGAGAAGTCGGCGACCCGCTTCCCCGTGCGGAAGCCGCCCGCTGCCCTTCATCCCGAAAACGGGAGTTTGAGGCACAATCCCACCCCCTGCCCCGCTTCTTCAACCTGACGCCCGAGATCCGCGAGCCCGCCCGCTCCCGCCTCCCCTCCCACGGAGCGGGGCATGCGGCGCGAAAGGTCCGTTCGAAGCGCGGCCGTATCCCGCCCGAGGTAAGTCCACCGGTACCTAACAAGCGGCTATGGAGAAGCCATGGCAACGGTTCATCAGCAACTTCCAAAGCGGAGGCGGCGTCCGGGACGAGACACATCCCGGCCCGATTCGGGACCGTAACCGGAAGGAGCAGGCATTCGCCGTCAGGGCCCGGGCGTCCGAAACAGAGCGGGCATCTCAGCGGAAAACGCGCAGGGTGCACCTGAACGATCCCGGGCCGCGCGGCAGGCCGCCCACCGCAGTGGGCGGTATCAAGATCTCGCGAGCGCCTCCGGGCGCGTCTGAGAGCGCCTCAGAAGGCCGATGAATCGGGACGCGTGCTTTTTACCACGAGCGTCCCGGCCAGCCTGTCATGGATCGCCTGGCGGCGGTTCCCCTCGAACAACATGCCCGCGTTCGCCACCCAGAAGATGCTCGCGAGCACACCGAGAACGGGAATCGGCCGGACCGCGACCGGCAGTGAATAGACGGCGGCGCGAAGAACCGAACGCAGGACGTCCGGGCGCGCGTGCGCGGCGGGCGCCTCCGCCACGGACTTCTCACTCTCCGCCGCGGACGTCCCGGTCTCCTCCGGCGCGACGGCCGCCACGGGAACGAATCCCGGCACGGAGGTGGGCAGCACCCAACCACCACCGGACCCCGCGCCATCGGGCTCCAGACCCTCGGGCTCCGCGCCGCCGGGCTCCGCAGCGCCCTCTGGGACGGCTTGATCGGTCGTCTGAGACGCCGTCGCGACGACCTCTATGCCGGCGAGGCGCTTGCCGAGCGTCCGGCCCCAGAGGGCGAGCTGGACCGCCTCGTACAGCAGCATGCATCCGGCCACGGCGGGCGGAGCGACGATGTCCACGGTGTGCCCGGACACGAGGGCGCGCACCACGACGATGACGGGCACACCGACGACGAGCGTGTCGGTAACGCGGGCCAGAAGGCGCTGGCCGGGCTCGGCGAGCGATGCCGCCATCGCGGCCCTACTCCGAGTACTCGGTGTACTCGTCATATCCGACCCGCTCGTCAATGACGAGCGTGCCGGCGAAGCGGTCGTGCAGCGCCTGGTGCAGGGGCTGATCCCAGATCGCCCACAGGTAGGCCATCAGCGCGCCCGCCCAGACCAGCACCATCCCGTACGCGGCGTAGTCCCACACCATCACCGCCAAGACGAGGAAGAAGAAGACGCCGAGCTGGTAGGCGACATGGGTGATTCCAGCGCGCCAGACGGCCTGCGTCGTGGTGAGCGGGCTCCCCGCAGGGCGCGCTTGCACGATGCCGAGACCCAGGACGCGCTTACCAAGCGTCCGCCCCCACATGGACAACTGGACTGCCTCGTATATGAAAGGAAGCACGGACAGGACGCAGAACAGGGTGAAGATGATGGGCCAGTTCCACACACCGCCCTCGTCCTCTGTCTTGCTGCCCGGCTTGCCCAGACCGAACGCACCGATCGTCACCGGCAGGACGAGGGCGAAGCCGAAGACCGCGACGAGCGCGTTGTCGATGATCCGGGCGCCCGCCCGCCGGTAGATCGGGGCCAGCGCCAGGTCGGCATCGCCGTAGGAGTCGCCGTAGGAGCCGTACTCGTCGTAGGCGGGTTCATAGGAGGGCTGCCCGCCCCACTGCTGCGTCTGCGGCTCCTGCCTTTGCTGCTGCCACTGTTGCTGGGACGGCTGCTGCTGTTGCTGGGGCTGCTGCCATTGCGAACCTTGGTACGGAGGCGGCGGGCCGTAGGAACCCTGCCCCTGCTGCGGCAGTCGGGGCCGACGGGGCCGCCCGCGGTTGGGGGAATCGCTCATTTGGGTCAGTCCTCCAGGCGAAGCAACATCCGGGTGTTGCCCAACGTATTCGGCTTGACCCGGTCGAGGTCCAAGAACTCTGCCACGCCTTCGTCGTAGGAGCGGAGAAGTTCCTCGTACACCTCTGGCGCCACCGGAGTCCCCAGGATCGGCTGGAAGCCGTGGCGGGCGAAGAACTCCACTTCGAAGGTAAGGCAGAACACCCTTCGCACACCGAGTTCCCGTGCGGTTTCCAGGAGGCGGGTCACGATCCGGTGCCCGATTCCGCGTCCGCCGCAGCCCTTGTCCACGGCGACCGAGCGGACCTCCGCCAGGTCCTCCCACATGATGTGGAGGGCGCCGCATCCGATGACCCGCCCGGGCGACCCGTGCTGGAGGTCCTCGGCGACCCAGAACTCCTGGACGTCCTCGTACAGCTTGACCGTCGTCTTCTTCAGCAGGCGTCGTCCCGACCCGTACAGGTCGACGAGCCTGCGGATCTCCTGGACGTCGGCGGTACGTGCACGCCGGATCACGACTTCCACAAACAAACGAGATTATCGAACACCGCGGGACCAGCCGGGACGGACCCGGCGCATCCGTCGTCCAGCATCCTCACGACCTGCAATTTCGCATGTTCTGGTTGGCATCCAATGCGGGTTCCGTTAGTGTCCATCGCTGACGTCGGCCGACCGCAGCACCGAGGCCGAACCGCCGAGTCCGCGGGACGCAACCAGCGCCCCGGGGAGCCGGGGACCCACTTTCGGAACGTTCGGGGGATCGCCCCCGAGCGGACGAACCGAAAGGGGTGAATCCGCAGCCGCGTGTGAAGTATTCGCGCGCCCGCGGACGGGCTCCTCCGGCCCGAACCCGTCAGCTAACCCGGTAGGCGGACAAGGAGAGGAGAATTCGTGGAGCGATCGCGGACTGCTTCCCGTTCACGATTCCGCGGCCGCGCGGCCACCCTGGCCGGCGCGTTCATCGTTCTTTCAGCGGCCCCCCACGCGATCGCCCCGCACACGATCGCCGTCGCGCACGCCGACCCCGAGCCGTCCACCAAGGAGCTCAGGTCCAAGGCCCTCAAGCTCGCCGACCAGCTGGAGCAGCTCACCGAGCAGTACAACGGGCTGAAGGTCAAGCTCGCGCAGTCGCAGCGCGCGGCCAAGGTCGCCACCGAGAACGCCAAGCGGCAGGAGAAGTCGCTGGAGGCGATCCGGCAGAAGGTCGGCTCGCTCGCCGCGACGAGCTACATGCAGGGCGGCTCCGACCCCGCGGTCTCCTTCGTCGCCTCGCAGGACCCGCAGGCCGTCCTCGACCAGGCCGCCACCCTCCACTACTTCGCCAAGCAGGACAGCACCCAGGTGCTCGGCCTGATGCAGGCCATGCAGTCCGCGCAGCGGGCGCGCAAGTCCGCCGAGGCGCGCGCCTCGCAGGTGAAGGGCCTGCGGACGCAGCTGGAGTCGCAGCGCAAGAAGGTCACCGACACCTACGAGAAGGTCCGCGGCAAGCTCGTCGACAAGGACCCCACCCAGCTGACCAAGCTTCCCGTCGTCGGCACCGGCAAGGCGGCGCAGGCGCTCCGGTACGCGATGGGCAAGATCGGCCGCCCGTACGTGTGGGGCGCCGCCGGGCCGACCACCTTCGACTGCTCCGGCCTGACGATGTGGGCCTACAAGCAGGTCGGCATCAATCTGCCGCACTACACCGGCAGCCAGTGGAACGCCGGCACGCACGTGTCGCGCAGCGAGCTCCAGCCGGGCGACCTCGTGTTCTTCTACTCCGACCTCCACCACATGGGCATGTACGTCGGCGACGGCAAGATGCTGCACGCGCCGCAGACCGGCGACGTCGTGAAGATCGCTCCGATGGACGGGCGCCCCTTCGCCGGCGGCGTGCGCGTGGCCTGACCCCCGGACCTCCGCCGGAAGCGGGCATCGTCCCGCCCGCCCGAGCCGAGCGACCGGGACCGGGTGCGTCCGTTCTGAGCGCGTCCGTCCTGAGCGCCCGGATGACCAGGATCTCTGACCCGAATGCCGTCCGCGGCGACGCCCCCTGCAGGGACCTACCTGTCAGGTTGCCGGCGCCGCCGCTGCGGGGTCGGACGGGATTCGGATGAGCCGCCTGGTTTTCGAGTGACGCCCGCCCGTCCCCTGGCGAGCGTCGGGGGTGTCACAGCTAGATGAGCTGCCTTCGGGCCGCCCACACCACGGCCTCGATAGGGGTGTTGACCTCCAGCCGGTCGCAGATCGTCCGCAACCGGCGCCGCAAGGTCCGGGCGCTCAATTCCAGCTTGCGTGCCGCCACATCGGCGGTGACACCGCTGGCGATCTGGGCGAGCAGCCGGATCTCCTCCTCGTTCAGCCCGAAATCGTCGGTGCCACGACGTGCGAGTGTGGCTGTTTCCACTCCGTCCTCCCTCGTCCGTGGTGATGACCGCGGGGATGCAGCCGTCCGCTGCACAGGCACGGGGTTGGCCTTGATCTGTACGCGCGTTGGGTTGCCGGGTCCGGAGCCCTCCGGACTTAGATCATCGGGTTCCTTTTCTGTCTCACGAGCTTGGCCGGAGGTGGCCGCATGGCCGATTGCAGGGGTGTACGGGGGAACTCCGGGTGACGATTCAGGCGTTGGCCTGCCGAGGGAGACGGGATGAGGTCGCCAGCCATCCGCACCCGCCCCTTCTCGCCGGACCCGCCGATCTCCCAGTGAACGAAGATCGTGAATCGTTTCAAGCTACGCTTCGGCTCGGAACGCTAGGCGGCCGGATCCGGCCCGTCAAGCGCCATTCAACGGCAATATGCGCCCGATTGGTCACAATGCGTGACAGTGCATTCGGCGCCACAACATGCAAAACTCCACTACCTGGGAAAACGCCCCTGGGCCGGGACGAGGAGCAAGTTGCCACAGACCAGTATTCGTGAGGTCGCGAGGCGGGCTGGAGTCTCAGTTGGGACCGTTTCGAATGTCCTAAACCGGCCAGATCTCGTGGCCGAAGCTACCCGTGACCGTGTTCGCGCGGCGATCGAGGAGCTCGGATTCGTCCGCAACGAATCCGCGCGCCGGCTCCGCAGGGGGCCGGAACGCACCGCGGGCGAGTTCGGCGATCAGCCGCGCCGGGCCTTCGGCGTCGTCGTCGAGGACCTGACCAATCCGTACGCGACCGACGTCGCCTACGGCGCCGAGGCGGCGCTCAACGCGGCGGGCCACGACGCCCTGTGGTTCTCCAGCGACCATTCCGCCGCCAAGGAGCGCCGTTCGCTGGAAATCCTGCAGGAGCAGCGCGCCGCCGGGGTCCTGATCATCCCGGTCGGGCTGGGCGGCCGCGACATCTCCCGGCTCCGTGCCGCGGGCATGAGCGTGGTGCTGATCGACCGGGACGCGTCCGACGCCTGCTCCGCCCAGGTCGACCACGTCGCGGGCGGTGAGATCGCCGCCGCGCACCTGCTCGGCATCGGCCGCAGGCGGATCGCCTTCGTGACCGGCGTTCCGGAGCCGCAGCCCTGCGTCGAGCGCCGCGCCGGAGCGGCCCGCACGATCGCCGAGGCGGGCCTCGGCAAGCCCTCGACCGTGATCCGGGACGGGCTGAGCCCGACCGCGGGCCAGGCGGCGGCGCACCAGATCATGGCGCTGTCGCCGCGGCCGGACGGCGTGTTCTGCGCCAACGACCTGCTGGCCATCGGCCTGATCAACGAACTGACCCGGCTCGGCGTCCGCGTCCCCGAGGACATCGCCGTGATCGGCTACGACGACATCGAGCTGGCCGCGAGCGCCGCCGTCCCGCTGACCACGATCCGGCAGCCGCGCCGCGAGCTCGGCTGGGAGGCCGCCGAGCTGGCGATGGCCGAGATGAGCGAGGGCGAGTCGCACCAGCACCGGCAGGTCGTCCAGCGGCCCGATCTCGTGATCCGGGAGAGCGCCTAGCGGTTCCGTCCGCCGACGCTATTGACAGTCCGTCTGAGATTCGGGTGCCCTGGGGACATGGCCGATGGGACGGGACAGGCGGGTGCGGCGGCGATTCTCGGGTTCGATCCGGGCGATCCGGCTTTCCGGGCCGACCCGTACGCGCATTACCGAACGCTCGCGGCGGGCGGGCGGAGTCTGACGCGAACGGACGTCGGGCTGCGCGTCACCACGTCCTACGAACTGAGCGAGCGGGTGCTGCGCGACCCGCGGTTCGGGCACCGTCCGGAGGGCGGCGAGCCGTGGCGCGGCTCCGTGGCGCGGAACAGGTCGTTCCTGACCATGGATCCGCCGGATCACACCCGGCTGCGGCGGCTCGTCAGCAAGGCGTTCACGCCCCGCCTCGTGGAGAGGCTCCGGCCCCGGGTCGAGGAGCTCGTCGACGAACTGCTGGAGGACGTCTCCGGCGAGGTCGACCTGATCGCCACCCTCGCGTATCCGATCCCCGTCATCGTGATCAGCGAGATGCTCGGCGTCCCGCCCGAGGACCGCGACCTGTTCAAGGGCTGGTCGGACAGCCTCGCGCGCGGGCTCGACCCCGACTTCCTGCTGCCGGAGGCCGAGATCGCGCAGCGAGAGGCGGCCCGCGCGCAATTCGGGGCGTACTTCCAGGAACTGGCCGCGAAGCGCCGTGCCGAGCCGCAGGACGACCTCCTGAGCGCGCTTGTGAGCGTCTCTGACGGCCAAGACGCCCTCACGGAGGAGGAACTACTCGCCACGTGCGTCCTGCTGCTCGTAGCGGGACATGAGACCACCGTGAACCTCATCGGGAACGGCGCGTTGGCGCTGCTTCGCGACCCAGGCCAATTGGCACTGTTCAGGGAGCAGCCCGGGAACGTACAAGCGGCCGTGGAGGAACTGCTGCGCTACGACCCGCCGGTCCAGCTCACGCTACGGTCCGCCTTGGAAGACGTGGACCTGGACGGGACGCTCCTAGAGCGCGGCAAGCTCATCCTGCTCCTGACCGGTGCCGCCAACCGCGATCCGGCCGTTTTCGAGGATCCGGACCGGCTCGACCTGCTCCGCTACACCGAGGGACGCGACACCCCGAAGCACCTGTCGTTCGGCCACGGCGTCCACTTCTGCCTCGGCGCGCCCCTGGCCCGGCTGGAGGGCCAAGTCGCGCTCGGCAAGCTGTTCGAACGCGACTTGGCCCTCGCCACCGGCGATCTGGTCTACCGGGACAACCTCGTCCTGCGCGGGCTGCGTGACCTTCCGGTCACTATTCGGGCTTGACCAGCGGGAACAGGATCGTCTCGCGGATGCCCTTGCCGGTGAACGCCATGATCATGCGGTCGATGCCGGCGCCCATCCCGCCGGTGGGCGGCATGGCGTACTCCAGGGCGCGCAGGAAGTCCTCGTCCAGCTGCATGGCCTCGGGGTCGCCGCCCGCGGCGAGCAGCGACTGCTCGGTGAGGCGGCGGCGCTGCTCGACGGGGTCGACCAGCTCGGAGTAGGCGGTGCCCAGCTCCGTCCCGAACCCGATCAGGTCCCACTTCTCGGTGAGGAGGGGCTCCTCCCGGTGCTGGCGGGTCAGCGGGGACGTCTCGACCGGGTAGTCCATGACGAACGTGGGCTGGACTAGGGTGTGCTCGACGAGCGCCTCGAAGATCTCCTGGACGAGCTTGCCCTGCCCCCACTTGGGGTCCCAGGAGATGTCGCGGGCGTCCGCGAGCTTGCGCACGGCCTCGATCGGCGTGTGCGGGATGACCTCCTCGCCGAGCGCCTCCGACACCGACCCGTACAGCGTGATCCGCGGCCACTCCGCCAGGCCGAGGTCGATCTCGGTTCCGTCATGGACGACCACCGTGGTGCCGAGGGCGGCGACGACCGCCTTCTGGTACATCCGCTGGGTCAGGTCGGCCATGTCGTTGTAGTCGAGGTACGTCCCGTACGCCTCCACCATCGTGAACTCGGGGTTGTGCGTGGAGTCCGCGCCCTCGTTCCGGAAGTTCCGGTTGACCTCGAAGACCTTCTCGATGCCGCCGACGACGAGCCGCTTCAGGTACAGCTCGATCGCGATGCGCAGGTAGAGGTCCATGTCGTAGGCGTTGATGTGCGTCTTGAAGGGACGCGCCGCCGCCCCGCCGTGGATCGGCTGGAGCATCGGCGTCTCGACCTCGAGGTAGCCCTCCTCGTGCCAGAAGTCCCGCACGGCGCGCACCGTGGCGCTGCGGATCCGCGCCGTCTTCCGGGCCTCGTCGTTGACGATCAGGTCGACGTAGCGCTGCCGGACCCGCGCCTCCGGGTCGGTCAGCCCGGCGTGCTTCTCCGGCAGCGGCCGCAGGCACTTGGACGTGATCGCGAACCGGTCCGCCATGATCGACAGCTCGCCGCGGCGGGACGTGATGATCTCGCCCTCGACGCCGATGTGGTCGCCGAGGTCGACCTCGCGCTTCCAGAAGTCGAGCTGCTCCTGCCCGACCTTGGCCAGCGACAGCATGACCTGGATGTCGCCGGAGCCGTCGCGGATGGTGGCGAAGCACAGCTTCCCGGTGTTGCGGACCAGCATGACGCGTCCGGTGACGCCGGCCTTCTCGCCCGTCTCGGTGCCCGGCTCCAGGCCGGTGTGTTTCGCGCGGATCTCGGCGGTCGTCGCCGTCCGCGGGAAGGTCACCGGGTAGGGGTCGATCCCGCTCTCGCGGAGCCGGTCGAGCTTCTCCCGGCGCACGCGCATCTGCTCCGGGAGCTCGTCGAAGGTCTCGTCACTCACATCGCAAGGCTATCCAGGCCGTCCGGTGCCCCGCGAACGACTTGCGCACTGTCGCCCGGTCCGGGCTGCGGTCCGCCGGAGACGACGGGGCCGAGATCGCGGGCGAGCGCGGCGGCGAGGGATCGGAAGGCGCGGACCCGCGGATCGGGGTCGCCGCGGCGCGTCGCGAGGACGCTGCTGTCCCACGGCGCGTCCACGATGGGGAGGAACCGGACGCCCGGCCACGGGTAGAAGCGCGCGAACGACCGCAGCGCGGACCCGACGCCGCGGCCGGCGGCGACGCTGTGCAGCACGTCCTGCGGGGTGCGCGCCAGGTCGGGGCCGCGCCGCCCGAGCTCGCCGTTCACGGCGGTGGTGAAGTACAGGTAGTCGGTGAACACGGCCGGCGTGCCGTCGGGGACGGCGACGATCGGCAGGTCGAGGACGTCCGCGAGCCGCAGCGCGCCGGCCTCGGTGAAACGGCCGTCCGCCGGGACGCAGACGATCCGCGGCTCGGTGGTGAGCACGTCGCACTCGACCCGGTCGTCGTCCGGCGCGGGGCGTACGAAGGCGACGTCCACCTTGCGCTCGACCAGTGCCGAGACGTGCTCGGTGAAGTCGAGCGGCGCGATGGTCAGCCGGGTGTGCGGCCACGCCCGGCGGAACGCGCGGACGATGGCCGGGGTCAGCTCGGCCGAGCCGTGGCCCATCACGCCGACGCGCAGCGCAGGATCGTCGTCCTCGCGCGGGCCGGCGACGGCGACCGCGGCGGCGTCCACGGCCGCGAGGGCCGCCCGCGCGTGCGGGACGAGCCGTTCGCCCGCCTCGGTGAGCCGCAGCGGGGAGCGTTCCAGCAGGCGGACGCCCAGCTCCCGTTCGAGCCGCTGGACGTGCGCGGTGACCGCGGGCGGGGACAGGAACAGCCGTGCCGCCGCCCGGGCGAACTGCCCCTCCTCCACGACCGCGAGGAAGGAGGCCAGTTCGCGCAATTCCATGTTCGTCACGGTAACTGGCGGTTCGTCCGCTCTTGTCCGCCGGGGGCCGTTCACGAATCGCGAAGCGGCGGCGGGGATCACTTCGCGGGGTCCTAAACAGGAGGTCATGGCAGAGACCCGGTGGTTTCCGATCGCGTCGATCATGTTCGGGGTCGGCTGGGGCGCCAACCAGTTCGCCTCGCTGCTCGGCCTCTACACCGAGCGGCTGCACCTCGGCGGCGGCGCCGCGCAGGCGATGTTCGGGGTGTACGCGCTCGGGCTGGTGCCCGGCCTCGTCCTCGGCGGGCCCGCGTCCGACCGGTACGGCAGGCGCCGCGTCGCGCTGCCGTTCGCGTGCCTGTCCGCGCTGGTCACGCTGGTGCTGATGGCGGGCGTCGCGGCGCCGGGGCTGCTGTACGCGGGACGGCTCCTCGCGGGCGTCGTCACCGGCGCCGTCCTCGCCGCGGGGACCGCGTGGGTTAAGGAACTGACGCCGGTGTCGGGGACCTGGATGACCGCCCTCGCCGTCTCGGCGGGGTTCGGGGCGGGCCCGCTGGTCTCCGCGCTCGTCGCGCAGTGGGCGCCGGATCCGCTGGTCACCGCCTATCTGCCGCACCTGCTGATCATGCTGGTGACGGTCCCGCCGGCCTTCCGCGTGCCGGAGACCCGCGTCCGGCCGGACGGAGGGGCCGTTTCGCCGGAGGGTGCAACCGGGGCCTCCAGGCTGTCGGGCGTCCGGCATCCGGCGTTCCGGCGGACGATCGCGCCGGTCGCGATCTGGACGTTCGCCGCACCGGTCAGCGCGTTCGCGCTGCTGCCGACGCTCGTTCCCGTCCGCCATCTGCCGATCGTGTACGCGGGCGTCATCACCGCGCTCACCCTCGCGTCCGGCATGGCCGCGCAGCCGGTGGCCCGCCGGCTGGAGGCACGGCACCCGCGGCTCGTCGCCCGCGCGGGACTCGGCGCGATCACCGGCGGGCTGCTCCTCGCCGCGCTGACCGTCGCCGGGGATCTGCCCGTCCTCAACGCGGTCACGGCGGTCGTGCTCGGCACCGGGTACGGCTTCGTGCTGACCTACGGGCTCGGCGAGGTCGCCCGCATCGCGGCGCCGAGCGAACTGGCGGCTCTCACGGCCGCCGCCTACGCACTGGTCTATGCGGGAATGTTCTCGCCGCTGTTCCTGACCGTCGTGGCCAGAGCCGTCCCGCTCACCGCGGCCCTGATCGTCATGGCGCTGCTGGCCGCGGCGTGCCTCGCCTACGTCTCCTACGGGACGCGGACGGCCGTCACGGAGTGTTCCGCTCGTAGATGAGGCGGAGGCCGATGAGGGTGAGCCACGGCTCGAACACGTCGATGCTGCGGGACTCCTCCAGGACCAGCGGGGCGAGGCCGCCGGTGGCGATGACCGTGACCTCGTCCGGTTCCTCGGCGAGTTCCTCGGACATGCGCTCGACGATGCCGTCCACCTGCCCGGCGAAACCGAAGATGATCCCGGACTGCAGCGCCTCGACGGTGTTCTTCGCGATCACGTTGCGCGGCCTGGCCAGCTCGATCTTGTGGAGCTGCGCGCCGCGCGACGACAGCGCGTCTATCGAGATCTCGATGCCGGGGGCGATCGCGCCGCCCACGTACTCGCCCTTGGCGGAGACGGCGTCGAACGTCGTGGCGGTGCCGAAGTCGACCACGATCGCCGGACCGCCGTGGGTGTGGACGGCCGCGAGCGCGTTCACGATGCGGTCGGCGCCGACCTCCTTGGGGTTGTCCATCCGGACCGGGACGCCGGTCTTGACGCCCGGCTCCACGATCACCGCGGACACGTCGCCGTAGTAACGGCGGCACATCTCCCGCATCTCGTGCAGGACGGACGGCACCGTGGAGCACAGCGCGATGCCGCTGATGTCGGTCTCCGCCAGCAGCGGGCTCTGCTGGACCAGACCCTGCAGGACCACCGCGATCTCGTCGGCGGTGCGCCGCGGATCGGTGTTGATCCGCCAGTGCTCGATCACCTCGTCGCCCTCGAACAGGCCGAGAACGGTCTGGGTGTTACCGACGTCGATGGTGAGCAGCATCCGGTCCCCGCTGGTCAGGAGAAGTCAAGGCCGATGTCGAACACGCGCGCCGAGTGCGTCAGCGCGCCGACGGCAAGGTAGTCCACCCCGGTCACGGCGACGTCTCGGGCCCGCTCCAGGGTAAGGCCACCGCTGGCCTCGAGCTCCGCCTCCCCCGCCACAAGGCGCACCGCCTCGGTCATCTCGGCGTCGGTCATGTTGTCCAGCAGGATGCTCGTCGCGCCCACCGCGAGGGCCTCCTCGACCTGGTCGAGAGTGTCGCACTCCACCTGGATGTGCAGGGACGGGTACACGGCGCGGATCGCCTCGTACGCCTTGGTGACGCTTCCGGCAGCGGCGATGTGGTTGTCCTTGATGAGGGCGGCGTCCTGCAGGCCCATGCGATGGTTCACGCCGCCGCCGCAGTGCACGGCGTACTTCTGCAAGGCCCGCAGGCCGGGGAAGGTTTTTCGGGTATCGCGGACTTTGGCCTTGGTGCCTTCCATGGCGTCCATCCACCTGCGCGCGGCCGTCGCTATTCCGGACAGGTGTGTGAGGAGGTTCAGGGCCGTCCTTTCCGCCCTGAGGACGGCCCTGGTCGGTCCGCTGACCGAGATGAGGACCTGCCCGGGGACGACCCGGTCACCGTCGGCCGCCCTTGCCTCGTACGCCACGTCCAGTAGTTCGAACACGACGCACGCGACCGGAACACCTGCGACGACACCCTCCTCGCGCGCCCGCAGCTCCCCTGCCGCGGTGTCGTCCGGTGCGAAGATCGGCGTGCTGGTGACGTCGACCTCCCCGTCCTCGGCCAGCGCCGTCCGGACGAGGTTTTCCACAGCCTGTGGATCGAGCCCGGCGGCGCTCAGCCGCTGCGAGAGTTCGGGTGTCATGAGCGCTTTCCTTCCAGACGTTCGTAGGTGGTCGTCAGGGCGTTCCCCGCCAGCCGGGTGACGAGGTGGCCGCGCCACGTCCCGTCCGCACGCTCGGGGAAGTCCTCCCGCCAGTGGCTCCCGCGCGTCTCCTCCCGCCGCCGCGCCGCCGCCACGATCGCGGACGCGACGGTGTGCAGGTTGGTGGCCTCCCAAGCCTCCACGCCGGGCTCCGCGCTCCGGCCGTCCCCGAGCCGCTCCAGCTCGGCGGCGGCCTTCTCCAGCCCTTCCGCTCCGCGCAGCACCCCCGCGTAGGAGGTCATGACCCGCTGAATCTCCCCCCGCGCTTCCGCCCCGAGCAGCCCGCCCGCCCCGAAACGCTCACCGGGAGTGGGGAGGGTGGCGGCTGGATCGCGGGCCAGGGCGGTGGCTATTCGGCCGGCGAAGACGAGGCCCTCCAGGAGGGAGTTCGAGGCGAGGCGGTTGGCGCCGTGGACGCCGGTGCAGGCGACCTCACCGCAGGCGTAAAGGCCGGGGACGGATGTGCGTCCGTACAGGTCGGTGCGCACGCCGCCGCTGGCGTAGTGGGCGGCGGGGCTGACCGGGATCGGCTCCGTCACCGGGTCGATGCCGTGATGCCTGCACACGGCCAGGATGGTCGGGAACCGCGTCTCCCACATCGCCGCGCCGAAGTGCCGGCCGTCGAGGAACATGCGGGACGCGCCGGTCTCGTGCATCCGGTTCATGATCCCCTTGGCGACGACGTCACGCGGGGCGAGTTCGGCGAGCTCGTGGCGCCCCACCATGAAGCGCTCTCCGGCGTCGTCGACGAGGTGGGCGCCCTCGCCCCGGACGGCCTCGGAGATCAGCGGCTGCTGCCCGGTCGCGCCCTCGCCGAGCCAGAGCACGGTCGGGTGGAACTGAACGAACTCCAGATCGGCGACCTCGGCTCCGGCGCGCAGCGCGAGCGCGACACCGTCGCCCGTCGACACCTCGGGGTTGGTCGTGGCGGAGAACACCTGGCCGAGCCCGCCGGTGGCGAGCACGACGGCGCGGGCCCGGACGGCGCCGACGCCGCCCGGCTGGCCCTCGCCCATGACGTGCAGGGTGATCCCGGCGGCGCGTCCGGCGGCGTCCTTCAGCAGGTCGAGGACCAGCGCGTGCTCGATGACCTCGACGCCGGAGTCCTTGAGCTCGGCGAGGAGGGCGCGGCTGATCTCCGCGCCGGTCGCGTCGCCGCCGGCGTGCGCGATGCGGCGCCGGTGGTGGCCGCCCTCGCGGGTCAGCGCGATGCCGTCGCCGGCGCGGTCGAACGCGGCGCCCAGCTCGATCAGCCCGCGGACCGCGTCCGGGCCCTCGGTGACGAGCGTCCGGACGGCGTCCTCGTCGCACAGCCCGACGCCGGCGGTCAGGGTGTCCGCCAGATGCTCCTCCGGCGTGTCGTCGGGCGCGAGCGCGGCGGCGATCCCGCCCTGCGCCCAGCGGGTGGACCCGGCGTCCAGGAGGGCCTTGGTGACGAGCAGGACGCGGCCCTGCGGACGGCAGCGCAGCGCGGCGACCAGGCCGGCGATGCCGGACCCGATGACGACGACGTCGGTTTCGGCGGTCCAGCCGGGTGCGGGGGCGTGGAGAACGGAAGGGATCACTTGGCCCTCCTCCGGGGTCGAGGTTCTCGTCATTATGACTCTAACCCCGGAACGGTCGAACCCCCGGCCCCCCGCCTACGGCCGGAACGGGTCAGCCGCGGACGAGGTCGCCGCGCGTGGTGCCGGTTCCGGGAACGGGCTCGGCAGGGTCGGAGCCGAGCGAGATGATCTTGTTGGACCGGTCGACGTGGACCACGGCGGGGACGAACTCGCGGGCCTCCGCATCGGTCATCTGCGCGTAGCTGATGATGATGACGAGGTCGCCCGGCTGGACGAGGCGGGCCGCCGCGCCGTTGATGCCGATGACGCCGGAGCCGCGCTCGCCCGCGATCAGGTAGGTCTCCAGCCGGGCGCCGTTGTCGATGTCCACGATCGAGACCTGCTCGCCGGGCAGCAGGTCGGCGGCGTCCATCAGGTCCTGGTCGATGGTCAGCGAGCCGACGTAGTGCAGGTCCGCCTGGGTGACCGTGGCGCGGTGGATCTTCGACTTGAACATCGTCCGGAACATCAGTGCTCCTTGCCGAACTGGAGGGGAACGTTGTCGATCAGGTGGGTGGCGCCGACGCGGCCGGCGACGGCGAGGACGGCCGGCCCGGCGTGTGAACCCGCGACCGCCTTGAAGGTCGAGGGGTCGACGAGGACCAGGTAGTCGAGGCCGAGGGGGGGATCGGCGGCCGTGGCCTTGTCGAGGACCGCGCTCGCGGCGGCGATCACGGCGTCCGGGCCCGCGGCGGCGGCGTCCGCCCCGGCGCGCAGGGCGCGCGACAGGGCCAGGGCCGTCTCGCGCTCCGCCGCGGAGAGGTAGCGGTTCCGGCTCGACAGGGCCAGGCCGTCCGGCTCGCGGACGGTCGGCCCGCCGACGACCTCCACCGGCACGTTCAGGTCGGCGACCATCCGGCGGATCATCGCGAGCTGCTGCGCGTCCTTCTCCCCGAAGATCGCCACATCGGGGCGGACGAGGTTCAGCAGCTTCAGCACGACGGTGAGCATCCCGTCGAAATGGCCGGGCCGCGCCGCGCCCTCGACGACCTCGCCCATCGGCCCCGACTTGATCGTGACCTGCGGCTCGCCCGGGTACATGACCTCGCGGCCCGGCGCGAAGACCAGGTCCACGCCCTCGGCCGCGCACGCTTCGAGGTCGGCGGCGAACGTCCGGGGGTACAGGTCGAAGTCCTCGCCCGGACCGAACTGGAGCGGGTTGACGAAGATGCTGACCGCGACCGTGCCGGCCCGCCGCCCGGCCTGGCGGATCAAGGACAGGTGCCCCTCGTGCAGCGCACCCATGGTCGGGACGAGCGCCAACGTGCCCTCGACCCGCGACCGGGCCTCGGCCAGCTCCTCCCGCGTCCGCACGACGACCGGTGTCAAGTCCGTCCCCTTCCTCGTCAGTCGGCCAGTGCTTCGAGGAGCCGTTCGGCGTCCTCGGGCTTGAGCAGTCCGGCGCCGAGGGCCCGGTCGGCGGTGAGGCGGGCCAGCGCCACGTAGGCGCGGCGGCTCTCCGGCGACACCTTGGCCAGCTCCGCGACATGGCCGGCCACCGTGCCCGCGTCGCCGCGGGCGACCGGACCGGTGAGGCCGTCGATGCCGAGCCGGAGCCCGTTGTCGAGGGCGGCGCCGAGCAGCGGGCCGAGCATCCTGCCGGGTTCGGCGACGCCGGCCCGGCCCAGCAGGTCCATCGACTCGATGACCAGCGTGACCAGGTGGTTCGCGCCGCCGGCCAGCGCCGCGTGGTACAGCGGGCGGGCCTCCTCGGTGATCCAGACGGGCTCGCCGCCCATCTCCAGGACGAGCGCCTCCGCGACCGGCCGCAGCGGCTCGGGGGAGGTCACGCCGAACGAGATGCCGGTGAGCCGGTTCACGTCGTCCGGACGTCCGGTGAACGTCATCACCGGGTGCAGGGCCAGCGGCAGCGCGCCCGCACGGGTGAGCGGGTCCAGGACGGCGGTCCCGTACCGCCCGCTCGTGTGCATGACGAGCTTGCCGGTGACCGGGACTCCCGCGGAGACCAGGCCCGCGGCCAGTTCGGGCAGCTCGTCGTCCGGGACGGTCAGCAGCACCAGGTCGGCGACGGCGACCACGTCCGGCGGCGGGGCCGTGTCCGCGCCGGGCAGGCGATCCTCGACACGGGCACGCGACCGTTCGGAGACGGCGGCCGCGGCGACCACGCGGTGGCCCGCGCGGGACAGCGCGGCGCCGAGCGCCGTGCCGACGCGGCCGGCGCCGACGACGCCGACCGCGAGCCGGGCGGGCCGGTCCGCCGGGTTCTCCGGCTCGTTCTTCCGGGCGCCGTGGGGGGCCGTCCCCCCACCGGGGCCCGGCCCGTTTCCGGGCGCGCCGGAAGGGGGCGTGACCTGTGGGTCCATCGGTTTCGTTCCAGTCCTCAGGTAGGTACCGGACGTGCGCGCACCAGGGTACCCGCGGGACCCGGCCACGCGGCCCGGTAGGTGACGATCGTCACCCCGCCCCCCATTCAGTCATGCGCGAGGGACTCCACGATGGACGTCTTCGCGGCGCGCCGCGCCGGCATCACCGCGGCGACCGTCCCGGCGGCGCCGGCGAGGACGACGAACCCGGTCACCTGGAGGTAGGGCAGCGCGAAGATCGAGTCGGCCGCCATCGCGTGCGTCGCGGCCCAGCCGAACGCCACCCCGAGGACGACCCCGGTGAACGCGCCGATCACCGCCATGACCAGCGCCTCGACGGACAGCATGCGGCGGAGCTGGCGCTTGGTGAGGCCGAGGGCGCGCAGCAGCGCCGACTCCCGCGTCCGCTCCACGACCGACAGGGTCAGCGTGTTCGCGATGCCGAACAGCGCGATGACGATCGCCAGGCCGAGCAGCCCGCCGAAGATCATCAGCATCATGTCGATGGCCTTGGTCATCGTCTCCTCGAACTCGGCGGAGGACGCGACCTTCGCCGCGGGGAAGGGGCGCGCCGCCTCGTCCACGGCCCTGCGGGCCTGGGCGGCGGGGATGTCGTCGCGGGTCTTGACGTAGATCCCGGCCGGGTCCCGCACGCCGAAGTACCGGGTGAAGTCCGCCTCCGGGACGAGGACGCCCTCGAAGTTGCCGCCCGCCGCGTACACGGCGGTGATCTTGACCGGGACGGTGCCGTGCGCAGTCCTGACCTGGAGGGTCTGCCCGAGGCCCCGGCCGGCCGCCTTGGCCGTCTCCGCGTCCACCATCGCGGTCCCCGGCTTGAGCGCGGCGGCGAGCGTCCCCTGCTCCATGTCGGGTTTCAGGATCGTGCCGAGCGCCGACGTGGTGATCGTCTCGATCTCCTCGTCGTCACCGCCGACCTTGGTGTCCTCGCTGCGCGTCTCCACGACGCCGGTGACCTCGGGCCGCTTGCGCAGCGCCTCGGTGAGCGCGTGCGGGAGCGTCCCGTCGAAGTCCTGCGTCCGGATCTGGAACTGGACGGGGAACTGCTCCTCCAGCTTGTGCGACGCCGTCGCCTTTCCGCTCGCCGCGACCACCGCGAACAGGCTCATCAGCCCGACTCCCACGGTCAGCGCGATCGTCGTGGTCGCGGTGCGGCGTGGCGCGCGCTGCGCGTTCGCCACGGCCAGCCGTCCCGGGACGCCGCCGAGCCGCGCCGGCGCCGCGCCCGCGAGCCGCCCGAGCGGGCGGACGAGCGCCGGCATCGCCGCGATCACGGCGAGGAAGAAGACGCCGCCGGAGAACGCGACCATGTACATCGCGGTCTCGCCCTTCTCCATGACGACCGATCCGAGCACCCCCAGGGCCAGGCCGGCGGCGCCGAGCAGAACGGCGATCACGGTGCGCGGGAGGCCGAGCCGGAACCGTCCGCTGCCGGGCTCCAGGTCGGCGCGCAGCGCGGCGACCGGTGCGACCCGGGTGGCGGCGCGGGCGGGCAGCAGCGCCGACAGGACGGTCACGACGATGCCGACCAGCAGGCCGATGACGATCGTCCGGACCGCCAGGGACGGCCCGGCGACGGACACGTTCGCGTCCAGCCTGTTGACCGCGACCAGCGCGCCCTCCCCGAGGCCGACCCCGGCGAGGAGGCCGAGCACCGAGCCGACCAGGCCGACCACGGCGGACTCGGCGACCACCCCGCCGAACACCTGCCTGCGGGTCGCGCCGACGCAGCGCAGCAGCGCCATCTCCCGCATCCGCTGCGCGATCAGGATCGAGAACGTGTTGTAGATGACCAGGGCGGAGACCAGCATCGCGACCAGGCCGAAGATCAGCAGCCCAGTTCGGATGATCTTCGTGTCGGCGCCCGCCGCCCTGGCGAGCCGCGCGCCCAGCTCCTCGCCCGTGTACACCTCGTACGAGCCGCCCGCGGCGGCCTTGACGGCGGCCTCGCTCCCGCCCGCGACGTCGAGCTCGCGGTAGGTCTTCTCGCCGGTCATCAGCATCGCGGTCGCGGAGTCGAAGCCCACGGCGCCGCGGAAGCTCGCCTCCTGGTCGATGCCGAAGTCGACCAGCCCGACGACCTTGAACCTGTGCGGCCGCTCCTTCTTGTCGAGGACGGTCACGGTGTCGCCGACGGTGTAGCCCTCACGCTTGGCGACCTCGGTGTCCAGGACGGTCTCACCGCCGCCGGACGGGGGCCGTCCCTTGTCGACGTCGTAGCGCAGCAGCCGTCCCGACGGCACGGACATGCCGACCGTGGGGAAGTCGCCGACCGCCTTGCCGTCCTTGCCGACCAGAGCGGCATCGCCCTGCACCAGGCCCTGGACGTCCGTCACACCGGGAAGGGCGCGGACCTCGCCGAGCAGGTGCGTGGGGACGCCCTTGTCCGGGTCGTCGTCATTGGGCAGTACCGCGAAGTCGACCTTGTCGGCGGACTTCGCGAACGTCTTGGCGACGCCCTTGTCCATCGTGTCCGTCAGGACGAACGTGCCGGAGATGAAGCCGACGCCGAGGGTGATGGCCACCGCCGTCAGCAGCAGCCGCAGCTTGTGGGCGCGCAGGCCCGCGAGAGTCGTCCGCAGCATCACGCCCCCAGGCTCTTGAGGCGGTCGAGGACGGTGTCCGGGGTGGGCTGGAGGATCTCCGACACGATCTCCCCGTCCCGCAGGAAGACCACCCGGTCGGCGTACGAGGCGGCCACCGGGTCGTGGGTGACCATCACGATCGTCTGCCCCATCTCGCGGACCGAGGCGCGCAGGAACCCGAGGACCTCGGCGCCCGCACGGGAGTCGAGGTTGCCGGTCGGCTCGTCCGCGAAGATCACCTCGGGGCGGGCGACGATCGCGCGGGCGCACGCCACCCGCTGCTGCTGGCCGCCCGACAGCTCGCTCGGACGGTGCCCGAGCCGGTCGCGCAGACCCAGCGTGTCCACGACCCGGCCGAACCACGCCCGGTCGGGCTTGCGCCCGGCCAGTTCCATGGGCAGCAGGATGTTCTGTTCGGCGGTGAGCGTCGGCAGCAGGTTGAACGCCTGGAACACGAACCCGACGCGGTCGCGGCGCAGCATCGTCAGCTGCCGGTCGCCCATCCCGGTGATCTCGGCGTCGCCGAGCACGATCCGCCCGGCGGTGACGGTGTCCAGCCCGGCCAGGCAGTGCATCAGCGTGGACTTCCCGGACCCGGACGGCCCCATGATCGCGGTGAAGGCGCCCCGCGCGAAGCCGACGCCGACCCCGCGCAGCGCGTGGACGGCCGCGTCACCCGACCCGTACACCTTCGACACGCCCTCGGCGGTGACGGCCGGCGGTACCGCCGCGGCCGGGGCTCCCCCGGGCGGCTCGGCGAACGTGCTGGTCACGGTGACTCCTTCGCGGTCGTGGATGATCGGGCTCCACGCTAGGAACCGGCGCCGTCCCTGCCATCGGCCCGCGGGCCACGCTCCGCGTCACTCTCACGACTATCGAGCGGGCCCCCGTACGACCTGAGTCGTACGGACCCGTCCCCCCTCCCACCGACCCCGGCGCGCGGGCGGCGCGCGCGGGGATCGCGGCTCCGTCGCCCGCACACGCCGAAGCGCCGGAGACAACGCAGGTCTCCGGCGCCTCGGCGACGGGCCTCAGGCCCGTCCTGTGTCGTGTCAGTGCCCGAACTTGACGGACGAGCCGCCCTTGCACTTGGCGCTGGCCCCGCCGATGACGGCGACGGCGTTGCCGCAGACGTCCACCGGCACCGAGATCGGCGCGATCACCTGGGTCCCGTTCAGGATCCCGAAGTTGTCGCTGGTCTTGTTGTGGCTGAACAGGTCGTCGTGACCCTTGCCGTGGTGGTGGCCGTCGCCACCGCCGTAGGCGGCGGCGTAGGCGGGCGTCGCGGCCAAGGCCGAGCCGGCGACAGCGAAGCCGAGGATGCCGGTGGCGGCAAGCTTCTTGAACACGAGAGTCCTCCCGTACGTGGGCTTAGCAGGCCCGATCTGACATTTGCCGACGTCCGCCCGCTAAGACGGCGTCGCGTACGGTAGTTACCCAGCTACTCTCAGGTAGACCAATAGCGAACACCACGCTGAAGGCAAAAAGTCACCACGGAGTAATCAATACGTTACGCTTAGTGGCCACTTTGGCCGCTTTTCACCAGGCCTGTCTCGTAGGCGAACACGACGGCCTGCACCCGATCGCGCAGGCCGAGCTTCATGAGGATCCGCCCCATGTGGGTCTTCACGGTCGCCTCGGAGACGTACAGCCGGCCGGCGATCTCCGCGTTCGACATCCCCCGCGCGACGAGGCGCAGCACCTCGCCCTCCCGCTCGGTCAGGCTCTCCAGCGCGCCGCCCGCCTTCTCCTCCGCGTCCGGCAGATGCACGGCGAACCGGTCCAGCAGCCGCTTCGTCGTGCTCGGCGCCACCACCGCGTCCCCCGAGTGCACCGCCTTGATCGCCTCGATGAGCTGGGCCGGGCCCGCGTCCTTCAGCATGAACCCGCCCGCGCCCGCCTTGATCGCCGCGAACGCGTACTCGTCCAGGTCGAACGTGGTCAGGATGACGACCTTCGGCCCGGACTGCGCCACCACCCGGCGCGTCGCCTCGATCCCGTCCATCCGCGGCATCCGGACGTCCATGAGCACCACGTCGGCCCGTGTGCCGCGCAGCAGCTCCAGCGCCTGCACGCCGTCACCGGCCTCGCCCGCGACCTCGATGTCGGGCTGCGCGTCCAGCACCATCCGGAACCCGGCCCGCACCAGCTCCTGATCGTCCACGAGCACCACCCGGATGGGCGCCGCCACGTCCTCGGCCTCCGTCATGCACCCTCCCTGCAGGCTCCGCTCATGCCGCGACCTCCTCGTGCACCGGAATCCGGGCGACCACTTCGAAGCCGCCGCCGACGCGCGGGGCGGCGCGGACGGTGCCGCCGTACACGGCGACGCGTTCGCGCATCCCGGCGAGGCCGTGGCCCCGCCCGTCGTCGGGGGCGGCGGCGCCGCGGCCGTCGTCGTCCACCCGGATCTCCAGCGCGTCCTTCGCGTACCGCAGCCGGACGGACACGGCCACCCGCGGGCCTCCGTGCTTGAGCGTATTGGTCAGCGCCTCCTGGACGATCCGGTAGACGGTGAGCTGGCGTCCCTCCGACATGTCCGCGGGCGTCCCGTCCACCTCGTACGTCACCGCCAGCCCGGACGCGCGAACCTGTTCCACCAGGTCGTCCAGCTGCGCCACACCCGGCTGCGGCGCGAACACCCCCGCGTCGTCGTTCTCCCGCAGGACGCCGAGGAGCCGCCGCATCTCCGCCAGCGCCAGCCGTCCCGTCGAGGAGATCGTGTCGAGCGCCTGCCGGGCCCGTCCCACATCGGTGTCGATCGCGTAGGACGCGCCGTCCGCCTGCACCACGATGACGCTGACGTTGTGCGCCACGACATCGTGCAGCTCGCGGGCGATCCGCGCGCGTTCGGCCGCCATGGCCACCTTGACCTCGTTGTCGCGCTCGCGCTCCAGCCGCTCGGCCCGCTCCTCCACCGACCGCAGGTACGCACGGCGCGTGCGCATGTGCATGCCGAGGATGTACACACCCGCCACCAGGACCGTCAGCATCACGAACGTGAACTTCCGGTCGTCGGCGCCGGACGGGTAGCGGAAGGTCGCCATCCCCGCGCCCGCCTCGGCGGTCAGCGCGGCCGCGAGCCCCCAGCGGAACGTGAATCCGGCCGTGACCGTGTAGAGGCACATCAGGACGGCGATGTTCGCGGGCACCGGGATCACCCCCAGCACGCACTGAACGAAGGAGATCAGCGCGACCACGCCGAACATCGTCCTGGGGAGCGTCCGGCGCAGCACGAGCGGCGCTGCCAGTGCCGCCGTCAGCAGCACGTAGCGTGCATTGTCGATCTGGGCGGAGCCCCCCAGCAGCGAGGGCAGCGACACCAGCAGGACCGGCAGCGCGAAGAACGCGTCGACGAGCGGCCTCCTACGCCGCAGCCACTCCCATGCGCTCGCCACCATGCCGAACAGCGTACGTACCCGCCGGTCGGTCCGAGATCGGCCGCAGGTCGGACGCACGTCCACCGCAGGGATGGCCCGCAGTGCCCGTCCCGAGGCCCTCGCCCACGGTAACGTCACAGTCGTGGAGTCGGTGATTTCCGGATGGCTGACATGGCGCACCGCGATGGAACGGGCGCTCTACGGGGAGGAAGGCTTCTACCGGCGCGGGGAACGCCCCGCCGAGCACTTCCGCACCTCGGTGCACGCCTCGCCGCGCTTCGCCGCCGCCATCGCCCGGCTGCTGGTCGAGGTCGACGCGCTCCTCGGGCGTCCCGGGCGGCTGGACGTGGTCGACATCGGCGCCGGGTCCGGACGCCTGCTGAGCAGCGTCCTTGCCGATGTGCCTCCCGAACTGGCCTCCCGCCTCGTGCCGACGGCGGTGGAGATCGCGCCGCGGCCCGACGGGATCCCGTCCCAGATCATCTGGCGTCCGGACCTGCCCGGCCGCATCACCGGGCTCGCCGTCGCGAACGAGTGGCTCGACAACGTGCCGCTGGACGTGGTGGAACGCACCCCGGACGGCGTCCGGACCGTGCTCGTCGAACCGTCCACCGGCACCGAACGCCCCGGCCCCCCGCCGACCGACGAGGACCGGGACTGGTTAGAGCGCTGGTGGCCGCTGCGCGAACCGGGCGACCGCGCCGAGATCGGACATCCGCGCTGCGCCGCGTGGGCGTCGGTCGTGGGACGGATGTCCCGCGGTCTCGCGCTCGCGGTCGACTATTCGCATTCGCGTGAGGCCCGTCCCGTGTACGGGACGCTGACCGGCTACCGGGACGGCGCGACCGTCCCCGCCGTCCCGGACGGATCGTGCGACGTCACCGCCCATGTCGCGCTCGACGCCTGCCGCGTCGCCGGGGAGCGCGCCGGCGCGACGTCCACCCTCCTGACCACGCAACGCGACGCCCTGCGCGCCCTCGGCCTGTCCGGCACCCGCCCGCCGCTGGACCTCGCCCGCCGTGATCCCGGCGCCTACCTCGCCGCCCTCTGCCACGCCGGGGAGGACGCCGAGCTGACCGACCCGTCCGGCCTGGGCGGCTTCGGCTGGCTCACCCAGACCGTCGGCATTCCGATCCCCGCCGCCCTCACGCCTTGCCAGAGGGCCTGAGCGGACGCCGCTCCCTGTTCGGGCTTCCGGAGTGGTCAGCGTTCCACGTGGAGGCTTTCCAGACCACGCAGGACATAGCCGGGCTTCCATTTCGGCTCGGCGGCGAGACGCAGGTCGGGGGCCACACGTAGGAGCGCACCGAACGATTCGGCGAGTTCGATGCGAGCCAGAGGCGCGCCCAGGCAGTAGTGGATCCCGAGGCCGAACGTGATGTGCGGGTTCGGGTCGCGAGATAGGTCGAGCCGATTCGGATCCGCGAACACCTCGGGGTCGCGGTTGGCGGACGCGAACTGCAGCGCCACTTCGGAGCCGCGCGAAATGCCGACGCCGGCGACGGTGATGTCCTCCAGGACCCAGCGTTCGAACATGGGCGCCGGGGTGTCGTAGCGCAGCAGTTCCTCCACGGCGGTGCGGACGAGGTCTGGCCGGGCGCGAAGCCGCTGCAACTCACCGGGGTTGCGGAACAGCGACCACCAGCCGTTGCCGGTCGCGTTGACCGTGGCCTCGTGGCCGGCGTTGAGCAGCAGGACGCAGGTGCCGATCAGCTCGTCCTCGGTGAGCCGGTCGCCCTCGTCCACGACCTGGGTGAGCGCGGTGATGAGGTCGTCGCGCGGCTCGTCCCGCCGGGTGCGGGCGAGACCGCGCAGGTAGTCCGAGAACTCCACGGCGGCGCGCACGGCGGTCCGCTGCGCCTCCTCGGACGGGTTCAGCTCGTACATGCCGCAGATGCCGGCCGACCACGGGCGCAGAAGGTGACGGTCCTCGACGGGGACGCCGAGCATCTCCGCGATCACGTTGACGGGCAGCGGCTCGGCGACCTCGGCGAGCAGGTCGCCGCCGCCCTTGTCGGCGAGCGCCGCCGCCAGTTCGCCGGCCAGGCGCCTGATCGTTGGGCGGAGCCCCTCCACCATGCGGGCGGTGAACGCCTTGGACACCAGGCGCCGCAGCCTCGTGTGCGTGGGGGGTTCCACGTCCAGCATCCCGGCGCGGATGAGATCCCAGAACGGCTTGAGGAACTCGGCCTCCGGAGCCTGGCCGAACTCCTCGTGGCCCGCGATGTGGAGGTACGACCGCCCGAGGCGCCGGTCCCGCAGCAGCGCGTCGACGTCCTCGTACCGGCTGATCACCCACTGGCCGGTGGGCTCGTGGAAGAACACCGGACGCTCGGCGCGGAGTCGCTCGAACGCCGGATACGGGTCCGCCACGAACGCGGGGGACCAGGGGTCATAGGCCAAATCGCTCATGTGCCGACGATATTCGCATCCCGGACTTATCCGGAGCGAAGCTGGGACACCGAACCGGGCGAAAGGCGGCGCGCCAGCGTCTCCAGCGCGGCCGTCACCTCACCGACGTGCTCGTCTCCGCCGAGGGCCGCCGCGAGGGCCACGTCGATCGTGGTCGCGCGCACTTCGGCCACGCGCTCAGACGGCTCGTCCGCGACGCGAACCAGCGAGCGGCGGCGGTCGTCCGGATCGGGCGCCGCCACCACCGACCCCGTCTCCCGCAGCCGCGCGACCGCGGTCGAGACCTGGCTCTGCGGCAGCCCGGTGCGCTCGGCGATCTCCCCGACGGCGCTGTCCGGGTGGACGACGATGTCGCTCAGCACGATCAGGACCGCGCGCGTCCCGCCCCTCCTCCCGTCACGCGGGGAGGGCATGGCCTCCTCGCCGATCTTCATCAGCGTCCGGCCCAGCAGGAACAGCTCGACTCCGTTCACGGCCTCAACTTACATCATTCTAGATGCATCTAACTTGATACATCTATTTCGATGCTTTACGGTGGCATCACCCGCGAGCCCCCGGGCCGACCGCGAGGACCGCCCCGGCGGCCTCTCGCGAAGACCCACACCCCTCAAGGAGGACCTGATGTCCGTCAAGACCACGATGCTTCCCGTTCCCGGCGCCGACCTGTACGTCGAGGTCAGGGGCGACGGACCGATGCTGGTCATCGGCCAGAGCGGCGAAGGCGATGCCCGGCGCAGCGCCGACATGGTCGACCGCCTGGTCGAGCACTACACCCTCGTCACCTATGACCGGCGCGGCCTGTCCCGGACGAAGGTCTCCGACCCGTCCGCCTTCGTCCCGCCGGAGACGCACGCCGAGGACGTCCACCACCTGCTGGCCGCCCTCACTGACGAACTCGCTCTTATGCTCGGATGCAGCCTCGGCGCCCTCTACGGCCTTCACCTGGCGGCGGCCCACCCCGGGCAACTGGCCACCCTCATCGCCCACGATCCCGCCACCCCCTGCCTGCTGCCGCCCGCCGACCGCACCCGGATCGAACGCCTCCTCGCCGACGTCGAGAGCACCGCCCGCACCGGCGACTGGCGCGCCGCCGTCGCGAAGGTCGCCGCCGCCACCGGCCTCGATCCCGCGAGCATGAAGACCGAGTCCGGCGTCACCGCGGTCCCCATGACCGAGGACCGCGCGGCCAACATGACCTACTACCTGACCAACGACGTCGCGGGCCTGCGCCGCGACACCCTCGGCGCCGCCGCGATCACCACCGCCGCCACGACGACGCGCATCATCCCGGCCGCAGGCGCCGCCTCGATCCACGCGTGGAACTACCAGTGCGCCCAAGAACTGGCGGCCGCCCTCAACACACCGCTCGTCGAGTTCCCGGGCGGCCACAACGGCAACACGGCCTACCCAAACGCCTTCGCAGCCCGCCTACACGACCTCTTGACCAACTGACGGACGTCGCCCCAACCCAGACAAACCTCTGCCGGGCACCACACCACCGCCCCCAGGCCGCAGCGGACCTGCCCCCTTCCCCACCCGAACCCCCTGACGACCACCGTCATCACGCCCAGCCCACCACACCACAAACCCAGCACAGCCCAGACACCCGAAACCACCGCCCTACCGCCCACCCGACAAGGCACACCGACACCGCTCATAGCACCGCCCACAACACCACCCGTGGGGCCGCTCTTGGCACCGGCCGACAACTCGCGGCACCGCTCTCAGCACGGCCCAGCCGAGGCCAGCCGTCGCAACGCATGGCCGACTTCGGCCCTTGCACCGTCCAGCCGATACCGGTCGTGGCGCCAGCGACGCGGACCGTGGTCCCGATTGGCGAGAGGGCCTGGAGGCCCGCGGCGGTAGGCCGATGCCGCCCCCCGTGGGGAGGGCCTGGGCCGGACACCGGACACCGGCCGCCGGGCGTCCATGCCTCGTTCTGCTCCCACTACTCGGCGGACGATCCGGCGACCGGCGCGCTCATATTCCGGCGGGGGGCGGCGTGAAGTCCGGCTGGAGTGTCGGGCGGGGCAGCGGGCGGGGGCGCGTTGCGAATCGCTCGGTGGGTGGCATCAGTTGAAGCCGAAGGTCGGAGGAAGCGGTGCCCGGCGGAAAAGGGTCGGCGGGACGGCGTCGGCGAGGGCCTTGTAGCCGGTCGGGTTCAGGTGCAGGTGATCCCCGACATCGAGGGACGGCAGGAGCCGGCGCGGGTCGGCCGGGTCGCGGGCCGCGCGGTCGAAGTCGATGACGGCGTCGAAGCGGTGGCCGACGCGGATCCATGCGTTGACGGTCTGGCGCGCCTCCTCCCGGTACCCGCCCTGGTCGTCGTACATGGTGTTGCCGCCGAACGGGGTGAGCGTAGCGCCGTACACCCGGATGCCCTGCGCGTGCGCGCGGACGATGATCTGGTCGTAGGCCGCGATGAGATCGTCCGCGACCTGCTTCTGCGGCGCTGGAGCGGCTTCGGCGGTGCCGATGTCATTGACCCCCTCGAACACGACCAGCCATTGGACGCCGCTCTGGGCGAGCACATCGCGGTCCAGCCGGGCGAGCGCGTTGGGGCCCAGACCGTCGTTGAGGACGCGGTTGCCACCTGCCGCCTGGTTGACGATGGCGATGCCGCTCGTGGCCGGACCGGACTGCAGCCGGTCCAGCAACTGGTCCGGCCAGCGGTCGTTCATGTTGGTCGTGGAGCCGCGTCCATCGGTGAGCGAGTCCCCAAGCATGGCGGCCGTCGCGGTGGTGGGAGCGGCCCACACCTCCAGTCCGCTGAGGAAGTACCAGTGGTCGGTGTGGGTCGCCCCAGGCAGATCGGTGTCCCCGAGATGGTCGCCCGCCAGCATGTAGGAGGTTGTCCTGGAGCCGGGGTGGGACGTGATGTTCGTCGAGGCCTGACCGTCCGCCAGGTAGATCGTCACGGTCAGGATGGACCGGGGCGCCACCGGGAATGTCAGCGGATCGGAGACCATCTGCGCGCCGACCGGGATGACCGTCGCCGAGCGGCCATGGAACGTCACGGGCCGGGACGTCCCCGGCTCGATCGCGCTGACGCCCGCCTTCCCGCCGGCGGGCAGGGCCACGGACACCTTGGTGATCGGGAGCGGCGCCCCGCCGAACGCGTTGGAGAACCGCAGGCGCACGTTCCGGCCGCCGGCCGAGACCCGGACGGTCTGGCGCAGGGTCGCGTCGTCGAAGACCCCGTCGTCCTGGGTGAACGGGGGCGGAGGCATGTTGCCGGGCTCGGTCAGCTGCGGCATCGACGCCCAGCTGCCGATCCAGTGGCCGCCGATCTTCGGTGCGGCCCGGCCGCCCGCCGTGCGAGGCGCGCCCTCCGCACCCGTGGCGGCGACCGAGAACGATGCCGCGACGAGGGCGGCCACGAGCACCAGGACGGCGGCCGACCTGGCGACCGGAGGCATCCCGTTCACCCGCTGCGCGAGGGCACCCGTTCTCCGCCCTGGGCGCCGGACAGGGACAAGCGGAAGACGTCTCACCACAGCTCTCCGATCGACTCAGCGAACGAGGGCCACACCTTCGAAAACTTTCGAACTCTTTCGAACTTCTGGCCGAACGTACGTCGCCGAGATCACCACGTCAAGAACGATTCACCGAAACGCCTTCCAACACGGCCGACCCGGCACCCTGGACTAACCTCGAACTCCAAGCCAGCCGCGAGTTCCGCAGATCCCCAGGCCCGTTGTTCTCGCAGCACGTGAACCGCACGTCGCCACGCTGGCGCCCCTTCACGCCGCGAGGCGCTTCCTTCTCAAATCCCAGACACCACACACCCCCGTTGACCCCGCTCCACGAGACGACCTACGTTTGCGAGCACCATCTCGATACATTTCGAAAAAAGCCGAAACCCTCGGTGCCGGGCACCAGCCAGCCCGCCCGTCACCCTGGCCGGTCGACCTCCCCTCAACTGGCCGGTCGGCGGGCCTACCCCCACCCCGCCAACTGGCCACCTCAGCTGGCCAGCCGGGCGCCCACTCACTCCAGAGAGCTGGCCAGCCCTCACCATGGCCGGTTGACCAGGCCATCGCCTTCGGCCGGTCGAGCGGGCGCGCCCGACCGGCCCGTCGGCGGGCCTACCCCCCACCCGGACAACTGGCCCCCCCTCAGCTGGCCAGCCGGGCGCCCACTCACTCCAGAGAGCTGGCCAGCCCTCACCATGGCCGGTCGAGCAGGCCATCGCCTCTGCTGGTCGAGCAGGCCATCGCCTCTGCTGGTCGAGCGGGCCATCGCCTCGGCTGGTCGGGAAGGCGTGCCCGACCGGCCCGACGGCATGCGGGCGCCCGTTCCAGGCTGGAAGCGGAGACGGGGCCTTTACCGTGCCTGGGTCGGCCCGCCCTCCCCCCTTGGGCGGGCCGACCGGATCCATCGTGGGGTGCGGCGGGGAGGAGGGTGAACAGAATCGCGTTCTGTGGATAACCGATGCCGCTCCAGCCCCCGGATGTGGAGAGGGGGCCGTCGAAGGCTCGTCGTCCGGGTGAACGCCGTAGGTCAGGGCGCCGGTCTTGCCTGTGGAGGCGGGTCAGCGGGCCCAGCGGGTGGGGTCTCCGCCGCCTCCCCGGCGGGCGGCGAGGGCGCGGCGGGCGGTTGATTCGACGATGGCCCGGGCCTCGCCGAGTTCGCGGTCCGTCGCGGCGACCTGGACCGGCCCGGGGGGCGCGTCCACGTGGACGGTGGCCAGCCCCAGCATGCGCTGGAACGGGTTCACCGTGAGCCGGACGCTCTGCGCGCGCGCGTGAGCGATGACGTCCGTGCGGCGGCACGGCCACCCGTGCCGGGTCACGAAGACGACGTCGTCAGTGCCGGCACCATCGGCGTGGTCGACCGCCACGGCCTTGGACGACGCTGGGACGAGGGCCACGGCATCGACGTTCGTCCCAGGAAAGACCTGCGAGACGAGGTGCATGGCGACGTGACGGGGCGCGACGGGCAGCAAGGTCGAGGACAGGGCCTGGCGCTCGCCCGCGTATCCGGCGACGGTGACCTCGACGCGGGCCCAGCCGAGACTCCGCCAGATCACCGGTTCCACGATGCTGACGGCCTGGACCCGGCCTGGAGGCAGCGTCTGCATCCGGGTCTCCAGCAGCCCGTAGCGCAGCCGGATCCCGTCCGGCGACATCGCGACGGTGAAGTTCGCGTACATCACCAGAGGCGCGACCACCGCCCGGATGAGCCCGAGCAGGACGGGGACGGTGACCGCGAGGATACCGCCCTCCGCGTACATCACGAAGAAGATCAGGGACGCGAGGAAGAGCAGCGCCGTCCCGAGGACGGGCAGCCGCACGACCAGTGAGCCGAGCAGGGACCCGAACGGGACCCGCCACAGGTGCCGTTCGGGCGCTTCCGGCGTTTGGCCCGGGAGCCCCGCCGCGCGGGCCAGGAGTTCGGCGCGCAGTCGCTGCGCCGATTGCCGTCCCAGGTACCGGAGCGCGATCTCGCTCTGCTCACCGCCGGCGAGTTCCACCCGCACTTCCGCCAGCGCGAACACCCGCGTCACCAGCGGACGGACGAGGTCGATGGCCTGGATGCGCGAAAGCGGCATGCGGCGCACGTTCTTGCGGAGGATGCCGGTCTCGACGACGAGATCGTCGTTTTCGATGCGGAAGCGGAGGGCCAGCCACGTCCAGAGGCCTGTGACCACCGCGACCACTCCCATGGGGACGGTCACCAGGATGAACCTGACAATCACCTCCGCGGTGAAGGCCAGGGTGACACCGCTGTTCGTCTGGGTCAGCAGCAGCGGGAAGCCGAGAAGGACGAAGTAGATGATGAGAAAGATGAACGCGCGCAGCGGGGCCGTCGCCCAGTGGAGCCTGTGCGTGCCCGCGGAGAACGGGATCTGCGGACGCTGCACCTGCGGGGGGCCATAGCCATACGGAGGACGAGGCGGGCCATATGAAGGACTTGGCGGGCCGTATGGCGGCCCTGGCCGCCCTTGGGGACCGTAAGGGCCAGGGCGTCCCGGTGGGCCGGGTGGTCTCGGTGGCCCTGGCGGACCGTATGGGCCGTAGGGGCCGCTCATAGGCCCATGCTCCGTTCTTCGCCCTTTTGCGCCAGACGGTCGCGCAGCAGCGCGGCCTCAGCGGCGGGCAGCCCCGGGATGGTCGCGTCCGTCGCGGCCGCGGCGGTGTGCATCCGGACGGTGGCGATGCCCATCCACCGCTCAAGAAGCCCCGCAGTGACGTCCACGAACTGCATACGCCCGTACGGGACGACGATGAGGCGCCGCACGAACACGCCATGGGTCACGATGAGGTCGTCGCCACGCTCGACATAGCCGTACGCCCGGCGATCCAGTTCCGCGACCAGCGAGGTGAGCACGACCCCAAGGAAGGTGGCGGCGATCCACATGGCGGCCGCTATGACGCCGCCGTTCCTCCAAACGATGAACGCCCCCACGCCACCGACCGGAATCGCCCACAGGACGGCTGTGAGAAGCCTGTGCAAGGCATGGCGCTTGGAGATGGGCGACCAGTGGAGGCCGCCCCCAGGCGCGAACGCCTGGTCCGCCTGATAGACGGGCGGGCCTTGCGGCGGCGGGTATGGTGCCTGTACCTGCCCCTGACCAGGCGGTTGACCGCCTGGGCCCGGGCCGGCCGGCGCGGGCTGGTGCGCCGCGCCCTGGGTTCCAGGCTGCGCGACGGGCTCGTATGGCGGTTCGCCGTGGCTCGCGTTCATTGCCCCCTAGTCAACCGGATAACGAGCACCGCTCGCCATGGGACCATGAAGCGGTGACCGGAGCGGCGGAGACGCGACCATGACCACCGAACGGATCGTCGGGATCGGTGCGGGCGCCAAGGAGCTCGCCACCGAGGACATGACCCTGAACATCGGCCCCCAGCACCCGTCCACGCACGGGGTGCTCCGGCTGAAGCTGACCTTGGACGGCGAACGCATCTCGGCCGCGGAGCCCATCGTCGGGTACATGCACCGGGGCGCGGAGAAGCTCTTCGAGGTCCGCGACTTCCGCCAGATCATCGTCCTGGCGAACCGGCACGACTGGCTGTCGGCGTTCTCCAGCGAGCTCGGTGTCGTTCTCGCCGTCGAACGCATGCTCGGCATGGAGGTCCCGGCGCGCGCCGTTTGGGCGAGGACGCTGCTGGCGGAGCTCAACAGGATCCTCAACCACCTGATGTTCCTCGGCTCCTATCCGCTCGAAGTGGGCGCCATCACCCCGATCTTCTACGCGTTCCGTGAGCGTGAGGCGCTGCAGCGGGTGATGGAGGAGATCTCCGGCGGACGCATGCACTACATGTTCAACCGGGTCGGCGGGCTGAAGGACGAGTTGCCGGCCGGCTGGACGGCGCGCGCGCGGACGGCGGTGTCCGAGGTCCGTGGCCGCATGGGCGACATCGACGACCTCATCATGGGCAACGAGATCTTCCGTGCCCGCACCAGAGGCGTCGGTGTCCTCACCCAGGAGCAGATCCTGCAGTACGGGGTGTCCGGCCCTATCGCGCGTGCGTCCGGCCTGGACTTCGACCTCCGCCGGGATGAGCCCTACCTCGCCTATGGCGACCTGGACGTCCGCGTGGTCACCCGGTCGGAGGGCGACTGCCTGGCCCGGTTCGAGTGCCTGCTGGACCAGGTGCACGCGTCCCTCGACCTCGCCGACGCCTGCCTCGACCGCTTGGTGGACCTCCCGCCCGGCCCCATCAACCAGCGGCTTCCGAAGGTGCTGAAGGTTCCGGAGGGCCACACCTACGCCTGGACGGAGAACCCGCTGGGCATCAACGGGTACTACCTCGTGTCGCACGGCGAGAAGACACCGTGGCGCCTGAAGCTTCGGTCGGCGTCGTTCAACAACATCCAGGTGCTCACGGAACTGCTGCCCGGCAACCTGGTCGCGGACATGATCGCCATCCTCGGCTCGATGTTCTTCGTCGTCGGCGACATCGACAAGTAGCCCCGCACCACGCGTCCGGACCCTCACACGCGCTCAGGCGCGTGATGCGCGGCGGTCGCGTTCCTCCTCGTCCGGGTCCTTGGGCACCCGGCACGCGTACTCCAGGAAGAACGCCGCAGCCACCAGCACGCACGCCGCGAGGAACGTGCCGCCGCTCACGAAGAAGTCGTGCCGGGGCGTCGGCTTGTCGAGGGAGGACGCCAGGCTCGCGGCGAAACCGGCGAACACCCCCGCGATGACCGCGGCGGAGTGCGCGCTGGCCTTCCCCAGGGCGGCCAGGCGCGCCACCGCCATCGGGTCTAGCGGCTTCTGCCGCTTCTGCGCCGGCTTGCGTCCCGCGTCAGGCCCCCGCCTCCGGCCCGGTGCGCGGCGGATGCGGAGCAGCACGTTCAGCCCGCTGAAGCCCTCGCCGAGGGCGAGGAGCAGCAGCGTCGGCACCGCCGTCCATGGCAGCGGCGGCAGCGAGACGTAGGCAGAACGCAGCACCGCCCACGTGATCACTCCGATGACGACCACGAGGGCGATGAGGAACAGCGGACGGGACGGTTTCATGCAGGCTGCTGCAACGCCAGGTCGTCGCGCCGCCGGACGGCCGACGGACCACCCTCGGACTGCTTGGCCTGGGCCAGGTCACCGACGCGGCCGTGCCCCGGCAGGAGAACGTCCGGCTCGATGTCGGCCCACGGGACGAGAACGAAGGCGCGCTCGTGCGCGCGCGGGTGCGGGAGCGTCAGAGCGGGGTCGTTCATCGAAATGTCCCCGAACACCACGATGTCGATGTCGAGGGTCCGAGGGCCCCAGCGGACCACACGTTCCCGGCGCATCGAGTTCTCGATGTTGAGGACGCGCTCGAGCAGGTTCTCCGGTGGCAGCCGCGTGTCGGCGACCAGCACGATGTTCAGGAAGTCGCCCTGCTCGGGGATGCTCTCCCCCGGCGGCGCGTAGGGCGCGGTCTCGTAGACGGGGGAGAACGCCACGAAGTGCAGCCCCGGAGCGTCGAACAGCGCGTCGACCGCCCCCTGGATGTTGTCCAGCCGGTCCCCGAGGTTGCTGCCGATCGAGAACACGACACGGTGCTGGACCAGCATGTGTCCACCGGTGGCGGTGCGGTCGGGCATGCGGTCGGACGCTGTCATGGGCGACTCCTCGTGATCTTCACGGCGACGTCCGTGAAGGGGTGCGGGATCGGGGCGCTCGGCTTGTGGACGGTGATCTCGACCTCGGACACCGTCCGGTCTTCCAGACATATCTTCGCCAACCGGTCGGCCAACGTTTCGAGGAGGTCGACGGGCTCCCCCTCGACGACGGCGACCAGCCGGCCGGCGAGCGTTCCGTAGTCGACGGTACGCGAGAGGTCATCGCCCGCCGCCGCCGGGCGGGTGTCGAGGCCGAGGACGGCGTCCACGACGAACTCCTGGCCCAGCTCACGCTCGGCGGGCAGGCATCCGTGCCGCCCCCGCGCGCGGAGCCCGCGCAGCTCGATGCGGTCGAGAGTCATTCTTCCTCTGCATCCACGACGTTGAGGACGGGCGAACCATGGTGCAGCAGAAGCCGCCACTCCCCGTCCACCCGCACGAACACGTTCGTCGCGACGATGCTTCCCCCGGCGAGGAACCCGGCCTCGGTGTCCTCGTCGGCCGTGAGGATGTTCTCCTTGCACGTCACGACGGCGTGATCGCCGTATACATCGGTTTCGACATCGGTCAGCACGAACTGGATGTAGGTCGTGTTGGCCATGATGAGCGCCCACGAGCGCAGCACCGCCTCACGTCCCCGCAGCATCGTCCAGCCGGGATGCACGCAGGAGACGCCTTCGGCGTAGGAGCCGTCCGCCCACACCGCCGACATCCGGTCGAAGTCGCCTTCCTCGAACGCGGCATAGAACTCGGCGTGGACCTCGTCCACGTCGGCGCGGTTCACGGCACGGCTCACAGGCGGGGACCTCCGTCGTCGGAACGGTCTTCAATGGCTGGACGGGCCGCGCGCATGGCGGCCGCCACTCGCACCGCGTCCGCGTTGGGCCGGACCCTGTGCACCCTCACGCACCATGCCCCGGCGGCCGCCACGAGCGCCGTGACGGCCACGGTCGCGTCGTCGCATTCGGCGAACGGGCGGCGCGTCCCGTCCGGTTCGGCCAGGAGCCGGGTCAGGAACCCTTTGCGGGACGCCCCTACCAGGACGGGATAGCCGAGACCGGTGAACGCGTCCAGATGGGCGAGCAGCGACCAGTTATGCCCAGTCTCCGGGTTCTTGGCGAAGCCCAGCCCTGGGTCGAGCACGATCAGCGACGGATCGACGCCCTCGTTCAGCACGGCGTCGACCCTGTGCTGCAGCTCGTCGCGTACCTCACGGACAACGTCCGAATAGATGGCGCGGGTCTGCATGTCGTGACTGTGGCCTCGCCAATGCATCACGACGTACGGGACACCCGCCGCGGCCACCACCCGCGGCATGTCCGGGTCGGCCAGGCCACCGCTGACATCGTTCACCAGGCGGGCGCCCACACCGACCGCGGCCTCGGCGACCTCGGCGCGCATGGTGTCGACACTGACCGGAACGTTCTCAGCGGTGAGCGCCTTGATGACGGGAAGCACGCGGCGCAGTTCCTCGTCCTGCGACACACGCTGTGCGCCAGGTCGCGTGGACTCACCGCCGACGTCAACGATGTCGGCGCCCTCCGCGACAAGATCGAGCCCATGCCGGATGGCCTTCTCCGGGTCGAACCAGGCACCGCCGTCCGAGAACGAGTCCGGGGTCACATTGACCACGCCCATGACGAGGCAGCGCCCTGGCGCGGGCAGCCCCGGAACGGCGGCACTGGTCATGTCACCCAACCCTATGCCTTGGAATCCCTCCCCCGGAGCGGCGCCTTCGCCGCCCCGGTGCGTCCGGCATACCCCCTCCCGAAACAGCGGAACGGGCCTCAGCGCGACGCTGAGGCCCGTTCGGGCGGTTCGGTGGCCCCGAGAGGGCCGGACGATCAGGAGCGGCCGAGAATCAGGCTCATCGCCTCGGAACGCGTCTCGGCATGATCCCGGAAGTCTCCGCGCACCGCCGACGTCACCGTCTTCGCGCCGGGCTTCCGCACACCGCGCATTGTCATGCACAGGTGTTCGGCCTCGATCACCACGATCGCCCCGCGCGGCTCCAGGACCTTCATCAGCGCGTCCGCGACCTGGCTGGTGAGGCGTTCCTGTACCTGCGGGCGGCGGGCGTACACGTCCACCAGCCTGGCCAGCTTCGACAGACCGGTGATCTGCCCCTTCTTGTTGGGCGTGTACCCCACATGCGCTACGCCGTGGAAGGGCACCAGGTGGTGCTCGCACACGGAGTACACCTCGATGTCCTTCACCAGGACCATTTCCTCGTGGTCGGCGTCGAACACCGTGGTCAGCGCGTCCTCGGGCGTCTGGCGCAGGCCGGCGAACTGCTCCGCGTACGCCCGCGCCACCCGCGCGGGCGTTTCACGGAGCCCGTCACGGTCGGGGTCCTCCCCGATGCCGATCAGGATCTCCCGGACGGCCTTCTCGATGCGCGCATGGTCGAAGTGCCCGCCGTGCAGAGTCTCCTCTTGCGGGTCCTCTTCGAGAGGCGCCTCGTCGTACGGAATCGCCAAGACGGTCAGCTTTCGCCCGGGGCCGGGTCGACGGCCTCGGAGGTGACGCCGCCCTGGCCGTTGTTCTTGGTCAGGTCGGCGACGTCCTGCGGGCCGAGCAGGGCCAGTTCCTTGGGCGAGAGCACCGGCGGACGGTCCGACGGGAGGCGCTTGCCGTAGCCGGTGTAGGAGTTCTGGTGCGGCCGCTTCTGGATCGGCGCGAAGATCTCCAGCACCATGTCCTTCGACAGGGTCTCCTTCTCCATCAGGTTGACGACGAGCTCGTCCAGGACGTCCCGGTACTCGACGAGGATCTCCCACGCCGTGTCGTGGGCCGCCTCGATGTAGCGGCGGACCTCGTCATCGATCGCGGACGCGATGTCCTCGGAGTAGTCGCGCTCGTGGCCCATGTCGCGGCCGAGGAAGACCTCGCCCTGCCCGGTGCCGAACTTACGGGCGCCCAGGCGCTCGCTCATGCCGTATTCGGTCACCATATTGCGGGCGATGGAGCTGGCCTTCTCGATGTCGTTGGCCGCACCCGTCGTCGGCTCGTGGAACACGAGTTCCTCGGCGGTGCGCCCACCGAGCAGCATGGCGAGCTGGTCGGTCATCTCGGAGCGCGTGGTGAGGAACTTGTCCTCCATCGGGAGGGTCATGGTGTAGCCCAGGGCCCTGCCGCGCGGAAGGATCGTCACCTTGTGCACCGGGTCGGAGTTCGGCAGCGCGTGCGCCACCAGAGCGTGCCCGCCCTCGTGGTAGGCGATGATCTTCTTTTCCTTCTCCGACATCACCCGGGTCTTGCGCTCCGGCCCGGCCATGACGCGGTCGATGGACTCCTCCAGGGTGTCCATGTCGATCAGCTTGCGGTCGAAGCGCGCGGTGAGCAGGGCCGCCTCGTTGATGACGTTGGCCAGGTCGGCGCCGGTGAAGCCGGGGGTGCGGCGCGCGATGACGTCCAGGTCGACGTCCTGCGCGAACGGCTTGCCGCGGCCGTGCACCCGCAGGATGCCCTTGCGGCCCTCCAGGTCGGGACGGTCGACGGTGACCTGGCGGTCGAAGCGGCCCGGACGCAGCAGCGCCGGGTCGAGGATGTCGGGACGGTTCGTCGCGGCGATCAGGATCACGCCGCCCTTGACGTCGAACCCGTCCATCTCGACCAGCAGCTGGTTCAGGGTCTGCTCACGCTCGTCGTGACCGCCGCCGAGGCCCGCGCCGCGGTGCCGGCCGACGGCGTCGATCTCGTCGATGAAGATGATCGAGGGGGCGTTGGTCTTGGCCTGCTCGAACAGGTCTCGGACACGGGACGCGCCCACACCGACGAACATCTCGACGAAGTCGGAGCCGGAGATCGAGTAGAACGGCACGCCCGCCTCGCCGGCCACGGCGCGCGCCAGCAGCGTCTTACCGGTGCCGGGCGGGCCGTACAGCAGCACGCCCTTGGGGATCTTGGCGCCGATCGACTGGAACTTCGCCGGGTTCTGCAGGAAGTCCTTGATCTCTTCCAGCTCTTCCAGGGCCTCATCGGCCCCGGCCACGTCGGCGAAGGTGGTCTTCGGGGTGTCCTTGGTGATGAGCTTGGCCTTGGACTTGCCGAAGTTCATCACCCGCGAGCCGCCGCCCTGCATCTGGTTCATGATGAACAGGAAGATCAGCACGATGACCACGATGGGCAGCAGGCTGAACAGCAGGTTCAGGAAGAAACTCTGCTTCGGGACATCGACGTTGTAGCCGCCCGGCAGCTTGCCCGCGTCGGCCTGCTTCTGCAGCTGCTGCTGCAGCTGGAGCCCCTGGCCGTCGACCCAGGAGGCCTGCTGCTGCTTGCCGTTCCTGAGGGTGAGCTCGATCCGCTGGTCCTTGTCAACGATCTTGGCGGACTTCACCTGGCCCGCGTTGATCTCCTGGACCACCTTGGAGGTGTCGACCTTCTCGAACGAACGGCCGGGGTTGACGCCCCACATGACGAGGGCGACCAAAAGGCCGAACAGCAGGATCCACAGCAGCGGCCCGCGAAAGTAGCGCTTCACGTCCATTTATCCGGTTACCCCTGTGGGGGCCCGTCCCTCCTGACCAACGTCTGTGTGTGATCCTCGCCCGTCCCGGGGGACGAACGCCACTGCGACCAGCAATGCGTCCGGCGAAGGCCCGTCGCCCGAGGCTCCGGACCCGCCGTGGCGGCTTCCCTCACGTGCTCCCGGACCCAGGGTCCGGGACATCGACGGTACACCGCAGGCGCAGGAGACGCAGCCGACGCCGTTCTCCCGCATCCCATCCATATACCCGTCAACGACCCTTGCAACGATTCGTCACGGTCCCTTGTTCCCTGGGGCCGTTCGCGTGCCTCTGACCGGTGCCGCCCCATCCGGACGACCAGTGTGGCTCTGTCCAGGGCGATCAGGCCCCGTCGCCGCCGTAGACGTGCGGGGCCAGCGTGCCCACGAACGGCAGGTTCCGGTACTTCTCCGCGTAGTCGAGCCCATAGCCGATGACGAACTCGTTCGGGATGTCGAACCCGATGTACTTCACGTCGATTTCGGTCTTGACCGCCTCCGGTTTGCGCAGCAGCGCGCAGATCTCCAACGAGGCGGGGCCACGCGAACGCAGGTTGCTCACCAGCCATGACAGTGTCAGGCCCGAGTCGACGATGTCCTCCACGATCAGGACATCGCGGTCGATGATGTCGGTGTCGAGGTCCTTGAGGATGCGGACGACGCCGGACGACTTGGTCCCCGAGCCGTAGGACGAGACGGCCATCCAATCCATCGACGCAGGCGAGTGCAGTGCCCGCGCCAGGTCAGCCATGATCATGACAGCGCCCTTGAGGACACCGACGAGCAGCAGGTCCCTGCCCGCGTAGTCCGCGTCGATCTGCGCGGCGAGCGCCCGCACCTTGGCCTGCAGGTCGGCCTCGGGGATCAGTACCTTCGCCAGGTCGTTGCCCAGGTCCTTCTCGTCCACAACCCCACCCTCATCGCTCGGAACTCGCCCGCACGCCACGATGTCAAACCGGGCCGAACAGGAGCTTTCCAGACCGCCGGACGGCTCGGAGCCCCCCGGGCAGATCCACGTGCCGCTGGCCGTGCCAGGCCGTGACCAGCCGATCCACTGCGTCAACATGGACCGCCGCGAGCGTACCCGGTGGGCTTCCGGCCATGACCGCCGCCTTCCTGAGGACCCGGGTACGGACGGCTCTGGGCAGCTCTTCAAGCCCTTCCAGGCGGACTGCCACGCTGTGGCCGTCCTCAACGGTCCCCAGGTCGGCGTAGGCGCGGGCGGCTAGCTCGTCCAGGGCGTCGGCGTCGTCGCGCAGCATCCTGGCCGTCCGGGCCAAGGCTTCGGCTATCCCGGGCCCGAGAGCCTTCTCCATGGCAGGGAGAGCCTCGTGCCGGACCCGCACGCGCGCGTAGGCGGGATCGATGTTGTGGGGGTCGTCCCAAGGGTCCAGCCCCATCGCCCTACAGGCCCGGCGTGTGGTCGCACGGTCCAGTTCCAGAAGGGGCCTCGCGTAGAGGACGTCGTGGGAGCGCTTGAACCTGGGCGGCATGCCGGCCAGGGATCGGGCCCCGGAACCACGTGCCAGCCCCAGCAGCACCGTCTCAGCCTGGTCGTCTTGGGTGTGGCCGAGGAGGACGGCCACGGCACCCAATCGGGCGGCCGCACTCTCGAGCGCCGCGTACCGGGCGTCACGGGCCGCGTTCTCCGGTCCACCGGGCCCATCGACGGTGACCGCGACCGAACCCGCGGGGTCGAGGCCAAGCCCGGCCATGGTTCGGACCACCGCGTCCGCACGGTCGTCCGAACCGTCCTGGAGACCATGGTCGATCGTGATCCCGCCGGCGGGGCGCCCTCCTCTAGGCGCCTCGAAGGCCAGCGCACCTGCGAGCGCCAGAGAGTCAGCGCCTCCGCTGCAGGCGACGAGAACCATCTCGCCCTGTGGAAGGTCGACAAGAACCCGGCGCACCGCGAGGCGTACCGCCGCCACCGCCGGATCAGGGCCCATGGGAAACGTCTACCACCACATGGCGCCGCGCACCGGCGGCCCTCAAGCCTCGTTGGCCTTGGGCGGGGCGTCGATGGCGCGCGGCCCGACGACCCGGTCCATCCACAGGGCCGGCTCCTTGATCTCGTCGTGGGTCGGGAGCGTCTCCGGCGACTGCCAGACCTGGTTGAACCCGCTCATGCCGACCTCGGTGACGACCCGCCGGACGAACCGCGACCCCTCCGCGTACTGCTTCATCTTGAGGTCGATGCCGAGCAGGCGCCGGATCGTCTTGTCGAGCTTGGAGCCGCCGGTACGCCGCCCCTGGAAGCGGGACCTGATCTGCTGGACGGACGGCACGACCTCCGGGCCGACCGCGTCCATGACGTAGTCGCCGTGCCCCTCGACCAGCGTCATCACCGCGGTGAGGCGGTCGAGGATCTCGCGCTGCTCCGGACTCTGGATCGCGTCGATGAGGTTGGCGTCTCCGCCGCGCACCGCGTCCGCGACGGCCTCGGCCGCGTCCCGGATGCGGTCCAGCATCACGCCTGGGTCGAGGTCCGACGCGAGGAGGAACTTGGTCATCTGATCCTGCACGTATTCGCGCAGCCAAGGCACCCCGGTGAACTGGGCGCGGTGCGTCTCCTCATGGAGGCACACCCAGAGGCGGAAGTCATGCGGCTCCACACCGAGCTCTTGCTCGACATGGACGATGTTGGGCGCGACCAAGGTCAAACGTCCTGTGGGTGCACGGCCTGAGGGGTCCGGCGGCAGGAACAGCTCATACTGCCCCAGGACACGGCTGGCCATGTACGCAAGGATCGCGCCCACCTGCATGCCGGTGACGCGGGAACCAACGGCTTGGACGACAACGTTGCCCGCACCTCCGAGAGGGCTGGGGCCGCGCCGCTCGGACATCTGGTCCATGAGCGGTTCCAGCACCACGCGGAAACCGTCCACGTTGGCGCGGATCCACCCGGGCCTGTCCACGACCGTCGCCGGGTCGGGGTCGAGCTCGGAGGCCATGCCGGTGAAGTCCCGCACATGCCCGTGGGCGATCTTCGAAAGCTCGCGCAACTCCTTCACGACTTCACGGGCCTCGGTATGGGTGACCTGCGGTCCCGGCCTGACGAGCCGGGTCCCCGCTTGAACCGCCACGTTCCAGTCGATCATTGAGGCGCTCATGTACTCCACCGTACGTTTCGGACGTGGCGCCGGAGCGCCCTGCATGGTCGTTCAACGAACAACCGTTCTGGTTATCTCCCGTACGGCGGACCCCACACGCAGCCGCATATCCCGCATTCCACGAAAAACATGCCCCACCCACCCGGGGGCGGACCGTACCCCTCCACCCTTGCCTCTCCCACCACCGGAACGCAGCAGAACAAGCATCTGTGGATAACCGGAAGATCAGCCGCACCCGCAGGTCGCGACGGCCGCCGCCAGCTGGTCGAGCTTCCCCGGATCGACCGGGCCCTTCCCGTCCCCCGCCATGAAGGCGAACGCCAGCAGCCGGCCGTCGGCGTCATAGGCGAGCCCGGCCAGCGTGCTGACACCCGCCAGGGTGCCGGTCTTCGCGCGAACCATCCCCGCCCCCGCCTGGCTGGACGCGACCGTGTACCGCGGCGGACTCAGCGTCCCCGAGAATCCGGCGATCGGCATGCCAGTGATGACCGGACGCAACTCCGGGTGGTCCTGACCAGCGGCGAGCGAAACGATCCGGGCCAGCGCGACAGGCGAGATGCGGTTGCGAGGCGACAACCCACTGCCGTCATTGACGGAAACGCCCTCCGCGACACCCAACCTGGCCAGAACCTGCCGGACGGCCTGAGCAGCGTCCGCGAACGTCGCCGGACGGCCCAGCTTGATGGCGACCTGGCGCGCCATCGCCTCGGCCACGTCGTTGTCGCTATCGGTCAGCAAATGCTCCACCAGCGCGGACAAGGGCGGTGACTGAACGGCGCCGAGCTGCGCGGCCCCCTTCTGTGCGACCGTCCTTCGCCCGGCGCTCGCCTTGAGTCCGTTCTTGGACAGCAGACGCGCGAACTGCCCCGCCGCAGCGGCAGGTGGATCAGAGACCCGCGCCTTCTTGGACGGGTCCATGGGCGCGATCCGCCCTTCGTCTACGGTCAGGGCCGAGACAGGCGCCACCTCACCGTCCGGCAGGTAATTGGGCTTCCACCCGGCGGCCGTAGGAGAGCCCTGGTACGCGGACGAGTCGTAGTCCACGCGCACCTTGCGAAGCCCGGACGCCTTCAGCGCCGTGGCGGTCTGACGGGCGAGGTCCGACAGGGACGCATACGGCGGATGGTCGGCTTCAGGACGCGCGGGAAGGGCCGTCAGGGTAGGATCCCCGCCTCCGACCAGCACGATCCCGCCTCCCGTCCCGCGTACGACCCGGGTGGTGATCCGGTGCGCGGGGCCGACCTCGGCCAGTGCCGCGACCGACGTCGCCAGCTTCGTCGTCGAGGCCGGTGTGGCGGGACGGTCGGCGCGCAGTTCGTACAGGGGCCGGCGGGTTTCGGCGTCGACGACCACCGCGTTGATCTTCGCCTGCGGGCCGCCGATCAGCGCCGAAAGCCGTCCCGCCAGAGTGGACGGGTTCGGCGGCCGTCCCGATCCGGGGTCGGCGGCGGGGATCGCGGCCGCTGAGGCCGGGACCTGCACGACCTCACGCGCCGCCACGCTGGGCGGTTGCGGCGACAAGTGCCGCTCCGGTGTGAGTTTCACCACTGCCACCCCTGCGGCGAGGGCGAAAACGTTAAGGAGAGACAGCGACAGGACCACGAGGGCTCGGCCCCGTCCAGGCACGTGACCGCCCCTCTCCCACTCAGCACTCACCAACGTGCGACATCCTTATACAGGGAACACTCGTCCTGTGGGGCCGGCCTCACCCACAGGTTCCCGAAAGACTATTCACTGCGAGCGCGCAGGGAGCGGAGGACATCTTGAATTTCGACGTCACCATTGAGATCCCCAAGGGCCAGCGGAACAAGTACGAGGTGGACCACGAGACCGGGCGCATCCGGCTCGACCGCATGCTGTTCACCTCGACGCAGTACCCGGCCGACTACGGGTTCATCGAGAACACCCTCGGTGAGGACGGCGACCCGCTGGACGCGCTGGTCCTGCTGCAGGAGCCGACCTTCCCGGGCTGCCTCATCCGCTGCCGCACCGTGGGCATGTTCCGGATGACGGACGAGGCAGGCGGCGACGACAAGGTCCTGTGCGTCCCCGCCACGGACCCCCGTATGGAGCACCTGCGCGACATCCACCACGTCGCGGAGTTCGACCGCCTCGAGATCCAGCACTTCTTCGAGGTCTACAAGGACCTGGAGCCCGGCAAGTCCGTCGAGGGCGCCAGCTGGGTGGGCCGTGTCGAGGCCGAGCAGGAGATCGAGCGTTCCTTCAAGCGCGCCGCGGACCAGGGCGGCCACTGACGCGCCGTCCGGCCCCGCCGACCGCAGGCCGGGCCGTTCCGGGGCCGGGAGAGGGAGTCGCGGACGGCGTTGATCCGCTTCCCGCCGCCATGCGACACGCCTCGCGAGGAACCCTTCCGTACGCAGGTCCTACGGAAGGGTTCCCGCCTTTCCAAGGGCGGTCTCGTCAAGCGGCAGGACGTGTGGCCCCGATCAGGTCGCTTCTGTGGATGCTTGAGATGCGCACCCGTTCACCGGTGTAGGGCGCCTCCACCATGCGGTCGCCGCTGATGTAGAGGCCGACATGGTGAATGGTGGCGGGATCGGACTTGTCGGTAGCGAAGAAGACAAGGTCACCGGGGCGCAGATCGCTGATGGGGATGTGCGGGCCGGATGTCCATTGGGTGCCCGTCCAATGGTCGAGACGTACGCCGGCCTTGCCCCACGCGTACATGGTGAGACCTGAACAGTCGAAGCCCACGATCCCGGCACCTTGCGCTACGCCGTAGCTGGGACCGTCCATGTCGCCCCCGCCCCAGGAGTAGGGCGTGCCAAGCCACTTCAGCGCCGCCTGGACAGCGATGGCACCGCGTGCCGCCGCTAGGGTCGGCCCCGCCACAGAGTCGGAGAAATCAGATCGCGCCTTGCGTATCTTCGCCTTCTCCAGGGCCCGTTCCCGCGCGCGCTTGACCTCGGAGGCGTGTGCTTGGGCCTTGCCAAGTCGGCGCTCTAGCCGACGCTTGTCGGCCTCAATGCGTTGAATGGACCCCTGCTGCTTGGACACCGCGTCCTGGGCGAGCCGTTTGGCCTCGTCGGCGCTTCTGGTGGCCGCTCCTTGCTCGTCCAGCGCCACCTTCGCCTGACGCCGGAACACATCCGCGACGGTTTTGGACGCTTCGACCTGGTGGACCATGGCCGCTCGCCGTTCTGCAAGCATCTTGACCATGCCGGCACGGTCCATGAAGCCCTGCGGCCCGCCGTTGCCGGCGACCGCCGATGACATCTCGTCGTATCCGGTGTTGTCCCGGTAGACCTGCGCAGCGAACGACGCCAGTCCGGCCCTGGATTCCTCAACTCTCCGGTTCGCCTCGGCCAGCCGTGCCTGGGTGTCCCAGTACGCCTGCTGTGAGCGTTGCAGTTTCAGCTGCTCGCCGTTGTACCGCTCCACCGCCGCCTCCGCGGCGATGGCGAGCCTGTCGAGTTCACCGTCCGCCAGTACGAGCATGGCCTTCGTCCGTCCGACCTCGGCGGCCCGATCCCTGACCTGCTGTTTGCTCTGCTCGATGTCCTTCGCGCTGGGACTGGGGTCGGCGGAGGGACGGGCGGACGCGGCCGGGACGAACAGGCTCATGCACATCGACAGGCCAGCGGTGAAGGCGACCAGCCGCAGCGCGTTGCTGCGGGCCGGGGACGGGATCGCGCGACGGTGCCGTGCTGCGCCAGATGCCATGATCACGTCCTCCCCCAGTGATGTATTGCTTAGCGCAAACGATCACCTACGAAGAGTAGTTGACTCTGGCAATGGCGGGTACGAGCGCCACTCCCTGTCAGGCGCTCGGCGTGGGACTCGCACCAGACGAGGCCGTCCCCGAGGACGGCTCGGACGAGGGTGACGGCGGCGGCGAGGGATCCGGTTCGCTTTCGGCCGCCGGTGAGCCGGATGGTTTCGGCTCCGGGGTCGGCGGTGGCGGAGTACCCGGCCGGTGAGTCTCGGGTGGCGTGGATGGGGTCGCCGACCCGGAACCTGACGGCGTAGGCGTCGGCGTCGGCGTCGGATCCGGGCCGGGAGCATCAGGACGCCAGGTGACGTGTACCTGACTCCCTCCCGGCTGGAAGGTGATGGTTCCATCCCCGCGCGAGTTCTGCTTACGCGTGACATGGATACGCACGGTCACGCTCTGCCCAGCTTTGAGGTGCCCAGAGGGCGGGCTGACCAGTAGTGGTCCATGACTCTTTGCTTGCCAGGTCACTGGTCCACCTTCTGCGCGCAGTTCCACGAAGCCCTCTGAACCCCCTGCCAGATCCAGGAAGAGGGGGGAGACCGCTAGTGCACCCGTGGCCGCGGGCCCGGACGGCTCCTGTGAGGAGACCAGTGCAGAGGACGGTGCCGGAAAGGCCGTTGGTGGTGCGGACGACACACGTGCGCCCAGCGGGAACGTGGCCGATACGGGGGCGGCGTCGAGGTTTCCGGGGCCGTTGGTGTGCCCGGCTGGTCGTCGCACGGACTCGGGTACCTGAGAGAAGCCTGGAACCGCTGTCGGATGCGGGCCCGCGACCCCTCCCGCCCCCTTCCGTCCGCCGCCGATGAGCCCGTACATGGAGGCGACCCCACCTGCGGATAGGAGCGCGACCACCGCGAGCACTGCGGCAGCGCGGATGGCCTGCGCGTAGAGGTTGGCCGCCGTTCCCTCGGGGGACGTCCTGCGCGAACGGCCGAGTATCCAGCATCCAGTTGCGCGTGACGTCTTGGCCGGACGCCCCTCCCCAGGAGACTGGACAGGAAAGCCCTCGGGCGTGAACTCCATGACCCGGGTGGCCACGAAGAGCCTGTAGCCCACCAGTTCCGGGTCCAGGAAGCAGCTCATCACCCGAAGGCGCAGCTCTGCCGCCGGAGTCGCGTCCGGCAGCAGCCCGTAGACCTTGGCGGCGGACACGGTTCGGGGATGGAAGGCTCCGCAGACTGAGCAGCCCTCCGCGTGCTCCATAAGCCGCTTACTGAGGTCGTTGGTGAGGTCTCCACGCCGCTCACGCAGGAGTAGAGCGCGTTGTGGGCAACCGTAGGGTCCCTTGTCCGCGAGTATCTCCGCGGTCAAGGCCTCGTCCAGCTCGCCGTGCGCGCGGTCGAGCGCGGCCTGCGCGTCCTTCAGCGACATACCGAACACGGCGGCGAGATCGGGGACGGACAACTGGTGCCTGACCCGCAGCTCCAGGATCTCCCGCGAGAGGGGCCGTAGCGCCAGTACCGCATGCCAGGCCGTGATGCGCTGGTCCACGTCCTCCTGGTCGTGGCTGGCGACCGGCACGTCAGGTGCCTGGTGCCTGGGAGGCAGACGCCGGGCGCACTCGAGGCGGGCGAGGGCATAGAGCCACGGACCGAACCGGTCGGGATCGCGGAGCTTGCCGATGTGCGCTTCGGCCACGATGAACGTGTCGCGTAAGGCGACCTGCGCAGCGTCACGGCATCGCAACTGGAACCAGCAGTACGCGAAGAGCCTGCCGGCATGGGCGTCGTACACGGCGGCCGTGGCACCGGGATCGCGCTCGCGCAGCGCCTCGACCAGGAGATGGTCGTTCATGCCAGAAAGGTAAAGGCTTCGGGCGCTCTTTACTGGCAAATTCAAGAGATCAGACTTAGATACCGAACACCATTCTTGTGCGTTCCGTAATACCTTTGCGAAGTGTCAGATTTGAGCGCTATGGGCGAAATGACCGACATCCTGCAAGGTTCGCATGATTCAGATGACCAGGTCGTCATGTCCGTATGCGGTCAAGTAGATACCCAGAGTGAATGGCTCTGATATTGATGATCAGTCGGGCGGCAGCATTTCCATCATCGGCGGAAGCAGGTACTCGGCAGCGGCAGCGATGGTGGCGACCTGCGCGCTCGTATAGATGACGGGTTCCGAGGCCATGGCGCGTGGGATCGCCCTCGTGGCGCGATAGAGCACCTCCCCGTGCTGGACGCCTTCTCGGGTGACCCGTGCCCCGTGGACTACGACCATCGGCGTGACGGGTACGTCATAGCCCAGCTCTCCGGAGAGCAGCTCGGCGACCGTCTCGGCGGCCCGCATGGCGAGAACGGTCACCCCGCCGACCTGGCCGCGCCCCACCCAGAGGCGGCGCTGATCGGCATGCAACCGGGCACCCCACCGAAATCTCCGGCTCGCGATCGCGTAGACGCCGGTGAGACCGACCACCAGATGGTCCAGGTTGGCGGTGGGCGTAGAACGGCCCGGAAGGGCCCGGTCGTGCAGAACGTGGAAGCCCGCCGGATCGAGGCGCGCCAGCCGGCGTCCTGTACGGCGCTCGGCCTGGGCTCCCCGGCGCCAGCCGGTCACGACGCCAGACCGGAATCTCGAATAGCCCGCATGCATCGCGAAGACGAGAACGGCGACAGCGACGCCCACCCACCAGGTGCTCACGCCCGCCGCGACGATCCCGGCAGCACAGGCCATGAGCGCCCGTACCGCACGTCTTTCCCAGCGATGCCGTGCGGCGAGCAGGCGGTAGCGGTGCCGGGCCGAGGCCCCCGCGCTCGACACGCCGACACCGCTGCTGCGCACCTCAAGGCCTCGTTTCCGCCGCCCCCGAGCCGCACCTGGAGGCACAAGCGTGCGGCAGCCCGGCGGTTCCATCAAGGATTTTCCGAAGTCGATCTCCAGAACCATTTGACACTGTCATCATGACAGTGTCACTATGAGGCCATGGACGGCACCTGGACGATCGGCGAGCTGGCGGAACACGCCGCAGCAGCCCTGGCCGCGGATGGATCCGCGCAGGTCAGCGGCCGGGTCCGTGATCTGCCCAACGAGCGGCTGATCCGCTGGTACACGACGATCGGCCTGGTCGACCCGCCCCTCGGCCGCCGCGGCCGTACCGCGCTGTACGGCCCCCGCCATCTCCTCCAGCTCGTGGCGGTGAAGCGCCGCCAGGCCGAGGGCCGCTCCATCGCCGAGATCCAGGTCGAGCTCGCAGCCGCCACCGACGCGACCCTCTCCGAGATCGCCGCCCTCCCCGCCGCGTCCAGCCCGGCTCCCCGGCACGGGCCCGCCACCCCGGCCGACCGGCCGCCTCCCGCCACGGGACAAGGGAAGCCGGGCATTGACGCCGAAGCCACAGCAGCATCCGGAGAGCCGGCGGACCGCCGCGCGACCCCGGCGCGGCCCCCTGGCCTGCACGGTCTGCACGCACGGCCCACCGATTCGAGTGATGGAGCGCCGGAACCCGCCGCTTCCCGAACCCCGGCCGCTCAGGACGGAGAACAGGTGCCCCGCTCAGGCCTTCCCGGCAGGAGCACCTCCGCACCGGCCCCGGCTCACAGGAGGAGAAGCCGGACGGCCGCCAGGGAAGGCACTCTGCCGGTCGAAGCGGATGCCGAGGCCGCGCATCCCGCCGAAAGCCCTGCGGCTGAGGAGAGGGGACGCGAGCGGGGTGCCTTCTGGAGTGCCCGGCCGGATGTGTCCTTCAGCCAGGCCGCCGTCGCCGACGGGTACGGCGCGTCCCGTCCCGCAGTCGTTCAAGGGGTTCGGCTCGCGCCGGGCCTCACCGTCCTTCTGGACGCACCGACCCTGAGCGGCGACGATCTCGCCGCGATCGAGACCGCCGCCCGTCCGCTGCTCGACGAGCTGCGCCGGCTCGGTCTTCTCTCCCCCGCCGAAACCCCCGCGTTCCCGCCCGCCGATGAATCCCGGAGGATCCAGTGACCGTGCGCATCCTGCCACTACCCGAGACCGCGCCACCGGTCCCCGACCGCGGATTCGGCGCGCTCAGCACCGACAAGGGGAACCTGCCGCTCGACTCGGTCGACGTGCACGCGTCGATCACCGGCCTGGCCGCCGGCATCGACGTCGTCCAAGGCTTCCGCAACCCGTTCGACACGCCGTTGGAGGCCACCTACATCTTCCCCCTGCCCGACCGCGCCGCGGTCACCGCGCTGCGCATGGAGGCCGCCGACCGGGTCATCGAAGGAGAACTGAAGGAGCGCGGCCAGGCACGGCAGGACTACGACACCGCGATAGCCGCCGGGCAGCGCGCGGCCATCGCCGAAGAAGACCGCCCGGACGTCTTCACCATGCGGGTGGGCAACATCCTCCCCGGCGAACGCGTGACGATCAGGCTGACGCTCCACCAGCCGCTGCCGCACGAGTCGGCGTCCAGCGCGACGTTCCGCTTCCCGCTCGTCGTCGCGCCCCGCTACATACCGGGCGCGCCCCTGGGCGGCGACCGCGCCGGATCCGGCGTGGCCGACGACACCCACGCCGTGCCGGACGCGTCCCGGATCAGCCCGCCCGTCCTGCTGCCGGGCTTTCCGAACCCCGTCCGCCTGGCCGTCACCGTCGACATCGACCCGGCCGGGCTGCCGCTGACCCAGGTCCGGTCGGCGCTGCACGTGGTCGCCGAGGACGGTGACGGCGACCGGACGACCCTGCGCCTGCAACCGGGCGAGCGCCTCGACCGCGACTTCATCCTCCGCCTGGACTTCGCTCCGCAGGAGAGTGCCGCCCTCACCCTCATCCCGGACGAATCCGGCGAAGAGGGAACGTTCAGCCTCACCGTGCTGCCGTCCGGCGAGGCAAGGCCCAGCCCACGCGACGTGGTCCTCGTTCTCGACCGTTCCGGCAGCATGCACGGCTGGAAGATGGTCGCCGCACGCCGCGCCGCGGCACGCATCGTCGACACGCTCCGCGTCGAGGACCGGTTCGCCGTCCTGTCCTTCGACACCGTCATCGAACGCCCGCGCGACCTCGGGACCGGCCTCGTCGACGGCACGGACCGCAACCGGTTCCGTGCCGTAGAGCACCTGGCCTCCCTGGGAGCGCGCGGCGGCACGGAGATGCTCGCCCCGCTCGACGAGGGCTGCCGGCTGCTCGCCGATTCAACCCGCGACCGCGTGCTCGTCCTCATCACCGACGGGCAGGTCGGCAACGAAGACCAGCTCCTCGCGCACCTGGAACCGCGACTCCACAACGTCCGCGTGCACACCGTCGGGATCGACCAGGCGGTCAACGCCGGCTTCCTGAACCGTCTCGCCGCGATCGGCGGGGGCCGTTGCGAGCTGGTGGAGTCCGAGGACCGCCTCGACGAGGCGATGGAACACATCCATCACCGGATCACCGCCCCGATCGCGACCGGCCTCACCCTGCATGCCGACGGCCTGGCGATCGCCTCCGAGACGGTGGCCCCCGCGCGGCTGGGCGCCCTGTTCCCCGGTGTGCCGCTCGTGATCGCGGGCCGGTTCAGCGGCACGCCTTCCGGATCACTGTCCGTCCGGGGCACCGCGTCCGACGGGACGCCTTGGGAGCAGCACGCCTCCGGCGTCGTCGCCAAGGACGCGGCCGCCGCGTCCATCTGGGCCCGCGCCCACCTCCGCGACCTGGAGGACCGCTACACGGTCGGCGGCCCCGATGACCTGGAGCAACGCATCGTCGCGACCTCGCTCCGGTTCGGCGTGCTGTGCCGCTTCACCGCCTTCGTGGCCGTGGACAGCCGGGTGTCGACCGATGGCGGCACCCCGCACCAGGTCGTCCAGCCGGTCGAGATGCCCCAGGGCTGGGGCGCCCCGATGGCCGCTCCGCGGGTGGCGCATGCCGCCTTCATGGCCGACGAGGACCCCGCGGACTTCTTCGGCGCGCCACCGCCCGGCGGCCCCCCCATGCCCGCAGCACCCGGCGGCCCGCCGCAGCCCATGGGAGGGGCCGCGCCACCGTCCTACGGCGCGCCGCGTCCTGGCGCCGGCCGTCCCCGCGCCAAGCGCAAGGCGCCGAGCCGGCCGGTGCCGGAGCAGACCCGCGGCGTCCCCGCCCTCACCGGCTTCCAGCAGGAGTTGACCAACGTGCTGGACCGCCTCCGCCAGGTGCCGGAAGCGCGGGACGAACGAGTCCGCCACCTACTGAGGGATCTCCTCCCGATCCTGGGGTCGGTCGTCCTGCGGATGGAGGAGCAGGGCCTGGACACCACATTCCTGGCAGCCCTCTGCGACGATCTCCGCCGGATGCCACCAACCGCGGACGAGGCGATCATCAACGCCCACTGGACCCGCGCCCTGCAGGTCCTCGCCGACTTCACCGGCGCTCCCCAACCGCGCCGCCCCTTCTGGAAACGCCCCAAATAGCCCAACGCGGGGGCGTCCCAAAATGGACGCCCCCGCACCCGCCCTCCACGAGACTCAACCCACCACCCCGCCCCCGGCCCAACCCAGCCCCCTACCAGGGGCCGAATCCGGGCCCCGAACCAGGGCCCGGAACCAGGGGCCACAAACCCAGCACCCCAACTCGGGGTCCGAACCAGGGCCCCGGTTCCGAGGCCCGCTCCCGGAGCCCCAGTTCCGAGGATCGGTCCTGGAGCCCCCAGTTCCGAGGGGCCCGTCCCGAGGGCCCGTTCCAGCCGCGGTTCCAGGGGCCCGCTCCCACGGGCGCGCTCCCAGGACCCAATTCCAGGGGCACCGTTCCCAGAGGCCAATTCCAGGGGCCGCCCAGGGGCCGGGTTCCAGGGGCCGGGTTCCAGAGCTCCAAATCGGAGCCTTTGACCGAGCGTTCTAGCGGCCCGCTCACGGTGGCAATGGCATCGACCTCGCCCGCCGACCTGTCCCCGCTAAGGCCAGTCCCGCTAAGGCCAGTCCTGCGCACGGCCGCCGTAAGCCTGCCCGGCGTGGATGACGCTCGACCTGCAGCACCCCGCGCCACACGCCTTTCTGCCGCTGCTGGTCGACAAGGCGGACGCGGTGGTCGTGCGCGCGACCCGTGGCCTCCGCCATGAGCAGCCGCCCGGCCTACGGGCCTGGCGGTGAGGGGCGCGACCTGCGGCGCGGGACTCGACTCGGGGACCAGTCGTGAACCTGAGCGGCCACCAGGTCGGCCGCTCGGACTCAGCGCTTGAGGAGTCCGAGCGGCCGACCGTGGTGGCCGGGGGTTGAAGGGTCAGGCGTGCTTGGAGCGGTATCGGTTGAGCAGGGGAATCAGGTTCAGAACCAAGCCGACCACGGCGACGGCACTGACCAGGTTGACGCCCGGGTGGAACTCGCCGAAGCCGTCACCACCGGCCGCCGTGCCGCCCGCGACCAGGGCGGTGACGACGGCCAGCACCAGGGCGGCGCCGACCTGGCCCGAGGTCTGGACGAGGCCGGACGCCAGTCCCTGCTCGGAGTCGTCGATCCCGTCGGTGGCCTGAGCCATGATCGAGCTGAACCCGAACGCGAACCCGCCGCCCAGCAGCAGCATCGTCGGCAGGATCGTGAACGCGTAGTGCGGGGCGTTCCCGGCCGTGGCGAGGAACCAGCCGTAGCCGAGGCTGAGGGACGTCATGGAGCTGATGATCAGCCGTGGCGTCCCGTACCGGTCGATCAGCCGGCCGACGAACGGGGAGCCGAACGCCACGATGAGGCCGGCCGGCAGCAGCGCCATGGCCATCTTCAGCGGCGACCAGCGCAGCACGTCCTGCAGGTAGAGCGTCATCATGAACTGGAAGCTCAGGTATGAGCCGAAGAGCGCGACGATGCTCAGGTTGGCCCGGACGATCGAGCCGATCCGCAGGATGCCGAGCCGGATCAGCGGGTGCCGCACCTTGTTCTCGGTGACGAAGAAGGCGGTCAGGAGGGCCGCCGCGAGGACGACGGAGCCCAGGGTGACCGGATCCAGCCAGCCGCGGTCGGGTGCGGAGACCACCGTGTAGACCGCGATCAGCATGCCGCCGGTGAGCGTCACGGCACCGAGCAGGTCGTGACCGCCACCGGCCGCCGGCTTGTCCCGCGGAATCAGCGCAAGGCCCGCGACGAGGGCGAGGACCGCGAGCGGCACGGGCGTCAGGAACGTCCAGCGCCACCCGAAGCTGGTCAGCAGCCCGCCGAGGATGAGCCCGGACGAGTAGCCGCTGGCGCCGAAGACGGAGAAGACCGACAGCGCCCGGTTGCGCGCGGGCCCCTCATGGAAGGTGGTGGTCAGGATGGACAGGGCGGTCGGCGCGGTGAACGCGGCGGCCAGGCCCTTCACGAAACGGGTGGCGATCAGCAACGTGCCGTCGTTGACGAGGCCGCCCACGAGCGACGCGATGGCGAACACGGCCAGCGCGGCGAGGAAGACCCGGCGGCGGCCGAGCAGGTCGGCGGTCCGCCCGCCGAGCAGGAGCAGCCCACCGTAGCCGAGGACGTAACCGTTGACGATCCACTGCAGTGACGTGGTGGAAAGGCCCAGCTCGGTGCCGATCGACGGCAGCGCGACGCCCACCATGGAGACGTCGAGTCCGTCGAGGAACAGCACGGCGCACAGGACCGCGAGGACTCCCCACAGCCGGGGAGTCCAGGTCTGTTCGGCCGACGCGTTCGCTGCGGCCGGCGCACGGACGGTGGAGTCGGGTGAGGTGTCGGTGATAGTCACGTCGGAGGACGATACATGCACGTGCATCAAATGTCCACGCACAAAATTCGTACGAATTTAATGCAGGTGCATCTCATGCATGTGCATGGTAAGATGCGCGGCATGGAGGCGGAGACAACTCTGGTCGGCCGCTGGCGCGAGCTCGCGACCTGCTACAACACGGTGGCGTGCGCCCTGGATCGCGCCCTGCAGGACGACCACGGCCTGAGCATGAGTGAGTACGAGACGCTCGATCGCCTCGTCGACCTCCATTGTGAGAAGCGCCGCATGCAGGAGATCGCCGCTGCGATGTACCTGAGCCAGAGCGCCCTGTCCCGCACGGTCGCCCGCTTGGAGAAGCACGGCTACGTCCAGCGCGGACTCTGCCAGGACGACCGGCGCGGCGTATTCGTCGAGATCACCGAGGCCGGCCGCCGCTGCCACGCCGAGGCCCGCGACACCCACCTGAAGATCCTCGCGGAGCACCTGACCGACTGACCCTCGGGCACCCCGGCTTCACCGCCGGCACGCAACTGCGGATCACTACCGGACGCCCCGGGACAAGCTCGCAACGGCCCCACGCGACTCCGCTCGCCAGCCGCCCTCCAGAGCGCAGGCCCCGTCCGCTGCAGCGCAGCCGGGGTGCACGGCGCAGCCGGGGTGCACGGCGCAGCCGGTCAGCCCAGGGACGCGCCGGTCCAGTTCCTTCGAAGATCACATTCGCGAGCTTGGCCCTGCCGCGGCGGACCACGTGCAGTACCGCGCATATACCTACGAGCAGGCCAATGCGACCGGACACCAAGGCAACTGCAACACACGAACAAACTCGCAGCACGCACCCACGAGCACGGGCCCATGAGCGCGGCACGTGAGCACGGCACGTGAGCACGGCACGTGAGCACGGCACGTGAGCACGGCACGTGAGCACGGCACGTGAGCACGGCACGTGAGCACGGCACGTGAGCACGGCACGTGAGCACGGCACGTGAGCACGGCACGTGAGCACGGCACGTGAGCACGGCACGTGAGCACGGCACGTGAGCACGGCACGTGAGCACGGCACGTGAGCACGGCACGTGAGCACGGTGTCGGCGGCGCGTGAAAACCTGACCCCTGGACGAGACGGGCGAAATCTGACCCCCTCCGCTGTCACTGTGGAGGGTGATCTAGGTGGAGGGCTGGGCGGAGATCCGCCGGTTGCACCGGGCCGAGGGCGTGCCAATCAAGGCGATCGCTCGGCGGATGGGCATCTCGAAGAACACCGGCAAGCGGGCGCTGGTTACCGGCGAGCGAGCAGGGGGTCGATCGTGGACGCGGTGGAGCCGCAGATCCGTGAGCTACTGGAGCAGTTTCCGGATACGCCGGCCGCGGTCATCGCCGAGCGGATCGACTGGACGAACTCACTCACGGTGCTCAAGGACTGGGTCCGGATCCTGCCACGCCTAGGGCTTTGTCCCACCAGAGGGGCTTGCGCAAGTCGCCATGAACCTGGGCTCTCCGCACGGGCTCTTATCAGATGGAACGCGAGTCAACGAGGAGGACCCGTGAACAACATCTGGTATCGCTCGACCGCGGCCGTGAACGTTCCCGCCTGGGAGGACCGAGGCTCGCTGACCTTCCAACACGGGAGGTTCCATTTCTCTGGCAGGAGCAGAGATGTCGTGGGCTCGATCCTGGCGATCGGACGCACCCAGATGGGCACCAACAGGTGGGTGCACGTCCGCTACGAAACGGACGGGCAGGCGACCGACGCATACTTCATGGACGGTGGCATGCTCGGCTGGGCGGGGGTGCTCGGCGGCAACAAGCGCCTGGCCGCGAAACTCGAAGCAGCCGCCGTCTGACCCTCGAACCGCGCCCCAGAAGCGCCGAGCCTTCTCAGCGTGAGGTGGTCCCCCGGTTCCACAGAAACGTGGAGGGCTTTGCCCGCATGACTGGCAAGCGTGGGCAGCAGCAAAGGTAGCGGAGGGTCCCGCCGCCTCATGAGCTGGGCGTTCACCAGAGACCGCGCAGGCGGGCGTGCGCCCGATCGGCGTTCCTGAGCAGCTGGAGTCTGCCCTGGTGTTTCCAGGGAGCGAGCAGCGTTCGCACGCGCCACGGTCCCCCTCCTCGGCCAGCACCACCAGCCCGGCGGCCTTCAGAGTGTGCGCATACTCCTCAAATTCCGTGGCAGCAGCCAGGTCGTGGACGGCGCCGGGAAGCGCGCTCGACGCCCACCCGACCTCACTGGTCGGATTGGCGATGACCTGCCGGTTCATTCGCCCCTGCGCCGTCTTCCAGAAAAGTCGGCGGCCACTCGTTCGATCGCAGTGAGGGTGCCGTCCAAACGAGGTAAGCCAGCCCATCAGCAGCGGCCTGGCCAAATCCCGGCCGAGCTTGGGCCTGCGCTCGGCCGGCACCATTACTGCCTCGATGACGTACTGGCACACAGCGGCGGTAGAGACACCGAACCCGGCGGCCATGCTGCAAAAGGCTCACTCGCGATGAGCGCACCTAAAGCGGCCCAGTGCTTCGGCATCCTGGCTGATTGCCAGGGTGAGGGCGGGGGTGGCCAGGAGGCGGGTGGCGTCACGGTGGTGGTGCTGGATGGCGGCAGCGTTGTTGCTCCAGCCGCAGAGTCCCGAGGGGCCGATGGCGGGGTCGCGCAAGGCGGCCATGACGGCGGGACCGTACCGGTGCGGATCTGACATCGGTCTTCGCGGCGATGGCGTCGCGGATGTGGTGGAGTGCTTCGATCGTCCGGTGAGCCCGGATCCAGGCGTCGAAGTCATCGGGCTGGGCCAATTGGGCGGGCAGGCTCCGAAGGCGGGAACCGGTCGCGGGCCGCTCGGCAACAACGGGTGTCCCGTTCCGATGCCGAGAGGCCGAGTATGAGTGAGACGAGTGAAGCGGACGCCGACGATGCGTCCGTCATCAGGCGGTCCCGGCGGGAGCCCGAGGCGTTCGCCGAGGTGTTCCGCCGGTACGCCCCCGACATCAAGCGGTACGTGATCCGCCGGCTGGGCGCCGACGCCGCCGAGGACGTGGTCGCCGAGACGTTCCTGACGGCGTTCCGTCAGCGCGACCGGTACGACCTGGCTCGCCCGAACGCGCGGCCCTGGCTGTACGGGATCGCCACCAATCTGATGGGCCGGCATGTGCGGGCGGAGGTACGGCAGCTGCGCGTCCTGGAGCGGATGGGCACCGACCCGGTCATGGCGCCGTTCACCGAGCGCAGTGACGAGCGGCTCAGCGCGGGCGCGTCCAGGCGGGCGCTGGCCGGCGCGCTGGCCGCGCTGCCGAAGGGGCACCGCGACGCGCTGCTGCTGGTGGCCTGGGGCGATCTCAGTTACGCGGAGGCCGCGCAGGCGCTGAACGTGCGCATCGGGACGGTGCGGTCCCGCATCAACCGGGCCAGGCACAGGCTTCGCAGGCACCTCGGTGCGACCGACTCCGTGATCTACGTCAGTGAGGAACCCGTCCATGAATGAGATGACCGAACTTGAGCGGTTCCGCTCGGAAGTCCCCGCCTTCGACCTGACCGGTGTGCGGGCCGAGGAGCACCGCCTGCTGAGCGTCCTGCGGGACGCGGCGCCGAGCCCCGAGCGTCCCGCAGGACGGCGTGTCCCCGGGCGCCCGCGCCGGGCACTGCGGCTGCGGGTCGGCCTGGTGGGAGCCGGGCTGGGGGTCGCCGCCGCCGTCACGGCCGCCGTGGTCACGGTCACCGCGGACGGGGAACCCGGCGCGCCCCCGGTCGTCCACACGATGCCCGTGGCGTCGGTGCAGGTCCTCAAGCGGGCCGCGGACCACGCCGCCGCCACCCCGGAGCTGCGCCCCCGCCCGGGCCAGTTCATGGTCTTCGAGTCGCAGACCATGGACCCCGTCGACAGCAACTCCCACGATCGGCAGGCTCGATACCTGGCGTGCCAGGAACGCAAGATCTGGCTGCCTGTGGAAGGTGACGCCACCCACGGTGTCCTGTGGTCCAAGACGTTGCCGCCCAAGCCGTACCCGGGTTGGCCCATCCCGCCGGAGGCCCGCCAGGACGTCGGCCACGGCTCTCTCTCCAAGGCCGCGGACTTCGACGACCGGGCCGAGCACCTGCGCAATGACTATGCTTACCTGAGCCGCCTGCCGGCCGACCCGGCCAAGATGTACCAGCACCTGTACACCGGCCTCGGCAACGGTCCCGAAGCCGACGCGCAGGCGTGGCAGAACGTCGGCGGCATGCTCAGCGAGGCCTACATGCCGGCCCTGCAACGGGCCGCGCTGTTCCGGGCGGCGGCCGCGATCCGCGGCGTCACCACCGTCGGCCGCGCAGTGGACGCGGCGGGCCGGACCGGTGTCGCCGTGGCACTGACCACGCCAGGCAGCGGAGTCCGCGAGGAGTACATCTTCGACCAGAAGACCTACCGGTATCTCGGCCAGCGCAGCGTCGTCACGGACGCCGAGCAGGCCGGAGCGCCGATCGGGAGCGTCCTGACCAACTCGGCGCAACTGAAGGTCTCCGTCGCCGACCATGCCCCGGCGGTGGACTGAGCCGCGGTGCGGCCGGGGCCGGCGATCCAGACCGGCCCCGGCACTCCGGCGTCGAACGCGACCGCCGGACGCCGGACCTGTGCACATCTGCGCACACCCAGCCAGCTGAACCAGAGCGACTTTCACTACACCAAGGCCATGCCAGCGGCCACGCCGATCGCGCCGGCACAGCAATTCAGGTGTAGCGCCTGCAGAAAACATCGAAGGCGATTTCCGCGCTGTCGATCTCCCGGCCGAAGGCTACGACTTCATCTGCTGGTGTCCGCGATTCACCACATGGACTTTGAGGCGGCCCTGCCCCGAATCCGCAAGCTACGCGTCCCGGTGGCACGCTGGTGGTGGTCGGCCTTGCCTGTGCATTCCCCTAATTTGGAGCACGGCCCGAAGGCTGAAGGCTGCGAAGCCCTCAGCCCCTCTTCGGGCACGTCGGGCTGTCGGTGCAGTTTGACCTCTGCCAGGCGACCGGTGGGCTCGCGGCAGCATGACGGCCGAAGCCTTCCATCTTGGTGATGAGGGCGGCGAGGGGCCTCACCCAAACCTCCAAGAAGGCGTTGTCGAGCTCAAGGGCGCGCCGTCGTCGACCCGCACTCCGCCCTCCGTTGGGGTGGAGATTGGCCGGGAGCGCGCAAGCAAGTCCAGGCCAACCTTCAGACGTCCGGCAGCCAATCCAACGAGCCTGGGCATACCGGGGCGTTCCGGTGGGCTGGGATGTCGGTTTGCCACGGGCTCGTGCAGTTGACCAGGCGCCCGTTAGGGGACGCGATCCTTGCGCTAAGTGGAACACTTTGTCAAGGCGCTTCTATTCGCAGATTCGGGCAGCCAAAAACGAACTGAAACCGTCGATCGCCCACGGCCGGCCTGTCGCACCTAGTGTCGTCCCTGCTACGAAAAGCAGCCCAAGCCGCCGGGCAGCCACCTGACGCCAAAAATGAGAGCCGTCGACTCTTGACACCGAATATGGGTGAGATCACCATGATCGCAACTCGCATGAAAGGTCCTCTGGCCGCCAACGGCAATCGCCCGCGCCGTGGCCTCATTCCCGAACCGGCGACCTCGACTGAAGGAGGAACAATGCGCAAGCGAGTCGTGTCCATGGTGGTTGCGTCGATGATTTCTGCGCCTGCTCTGGCTACTACGCCCAGTGCCGCCGCGGCTTCATGCTCCGGCCGCGACCTGATTATGGAAGTCGTCGTCAGCAGCGCTCCGGTGCATTCGAACTACTACGGGTCATCGAGCATTCTCGCAAGGTTCAGCTACGGCAAGCTCATCCATGTCGACAAGTCATGCATAAACAATTACGGAAACCTGTGGTACCACACGGACTGGCCCAGCACGAAGGGCTGGATCTACGCGGACTATGTGGCGTACGACTGGGGCTGATTCCGATCACGCCCGTCAGGTGATCAGGCCGCACATAGGCCACTTGACCACCGCACGCCTCATCGGCGTCTGGTCCGGCTGAGCGGCTCCCCCATGCTCGGGTCCACCACCTGCACCACACCCACGTGACGACTCGCCTCCCGGCGGGCGACCACGTGCACCTCGCGCGGCCGCTCGGCTGGGGCGCGATGGCTCGGCCATCACGCTGAGCGGCTGCGCGCAGGGTGACCTGGTCACCGGAAGTGGCTGCGGCGGACGTCTGCGCGGGTCGAACGAGGCGGCATAAGACCGCTGCTGTCAGGTCGGCGAAGAGGTCCCTTCCAAGATCGGAAGGGGCCTTCGATGCGGGAGCCGCCTATCGAAATCGAACCGATGCCTGTTCATCACGAGTCTCACGAGCAAGATCCACATCCGTTCAGATCCGTTCCATGACCTGACCGGGAGCGCGTCGCGTCCCCTCCCGATCCCCCGCGTCGAGGATCGTCCGGGGCCGTTGCCAAGCCCCCGTCAGCACTCCCCCGCACGCCTCCGCCACGATCCGAAGTGCACGTTCGCGCGAACGGCCCGCAAGGTGTGACAGACCGTCTCGCGTGATCGTGTGCTCCATCCCGCGGGGCTGGGGGCTGCGAGCCTCCGCATCGAGCACACCCAACCCACCCTGGCCGCGTACACCGCACCTCATCGTCCCGAATCATCGACGCCCCGCTCGTCACGGCCCCACCCAGTTCGCGACGTGTGCAATAGCTGGGCTGTCGCGGTGACCGGTGGCGGGATCTTCTCGCTGCCGGTGTGCGCCGGTTCCTTGGGGCCGGGGATCGGTTGTATCGCGGGCGTACCGAAAATCGCATACGCCGCCGCAACACTCTTCGGTCTTCATTGGGGGCCATGGACCACAGCGGTCCGTGCCGGGGGCATGGCGCCCCGGCTTCGGAGGGTGATCATGGAAGAGGGGAAGGCCGGTGGCTGATGACGGGAAATGGGACCGGCGTTCGCTGTTGCGGGGCGCGGCCGTGGTGGCCGGTGCGGTCGCGGCCACACCACTGCTGGGCAAGGCGGCTGCGGCACACGCCGACGACAGTGACGCGGATGCGTTGTTCAAGGCCGGGAAGTTCGAGCGGGCCGGGCGCGCGTATGAGGAGATCCTGAAAGCAGACCCCACGAACCTGCACGCGGCGCGCCAGCGCGGCTATGTCGGGCTACTGGCCAACAAATTCCCCGACGCGGAGAAGTACCTCACGATGGCCCTCGAACTAGCGCCCGGCGACAAGGAGACCAACCAACTGCTGGGCGACTGCTACATCCGACAGGACAAGTTCTCCCTATCCGTGGCGCGCTGGCAAGCGGCCGGCGAGGAAGGCTACGCGAAATGGTTTGCGGCAATCCGCGGCAAGCCGTATCAGATCCACGGCGACATTGGCCGTGTGCCATGGCTGCAGATGGACCCGGAACCGCTGGTAGAGGCCTCGGTCAACAACGGGCCGTCCAAGCGCTTCACGTTCTACACCGGCGCCCCGAATCTGCAGGTGACCGCGACGGTAGCCAAGGAAGCCGGGCTGACCCCCGTCTACAAGGAGAAGACCGACTTCGAAGGCACCGCCATCTGGGTGTACTACGGGATACTGGATTCCTTCAAGCTGGGCGGCATAGAACTGCGCAACGTCCCCGTGGGCTGGTCGTCGACGGAGTCGGGCGAAGATGTCGGCACCGGCAACGACGGCCTGATCGGCACATGGGTCTTCTACCACCTGCTGACCACCTTCGACTACGCGGGCCGGTCACTGATCCTGCGCCGCCCGACCCCCGAAATGGTCGGCGACGTGCGCGCCGACGCCGCACGCGCGGGCGCCAAGCCTCTACCGCTGTGGCTGTCACGGGACCACGATGTGCACAGCCTGGGCAGCATCGCCGGCTCTGGCCCACGGGTGATGGGCGTGAACTTCGGTGGGAGCAGCGGCGCGACCGCCGCGGGCATGCCTGGGGAAGTGACCAAGCAGTTGGGCGTCCGCACCGACCACGACCGCCCGATCGAGACCTTCGCCCACAGCCACCCGACCATCGCCTACCCCTGCTACCCGAAGGAGATCCGCCTCGGCGACGCCGTCGCCAACGAGGTCTACTGCGAAACGGACCCGAACATGCCGGTGAACGTCCCCTGGCCCTACGGGCCGGGGTTCGACGCGATCGGCCACTTCGCCCACTGCTTCTTCAAGCCGTACAACATCACCCTCGACTTCACCGACATGAACCTCTACATCGCCCCCGGCAAGGCCACCTGATCACTGCCGGCACGGGCGTCATGGGAGCTGCCGAGGCACAGGGAACTTTCTCGGCTTCATGGCGTCCCGCGGGCAAGGGCCGCCCGGGCGACGGGAGTGGACCGAAGAGGCCGCACGCCCGGCGTCCGGGCCGGCCGCGGTCGATCGCCGAGCCGCCGGTCCCGCCGTCCATCAGGGTGTGGCGATCGGTCACGGCTGGCCGGCCACAAGAGCACGGAGGTCACCGAGACGGTCTACTGGCACCAGATCCGGCCTGCTCTGCTGGCCGGTGCGGAGGCCAGGGATGACGTGTTCCCCGCCGCTGTCGAGGACGCCTAGTCAGGCAGTGTTTCAGGCGGTCATGCGAAAGGCCCATCGCGAGTGATCGTGATGAGCCTCTGGGCTGGGAGCCGCCTATCGGAATCGAACCGATGACCTATTCATTACGAGTCTGACGAACAAGATCCACATCCGTCCGAATCTGTCCGCCGACCTGCTCCGCAGCACTCCCCCACGGGCCTCGGGGTCGACAACCGTCCAAGATCGTCCAGGACTGCTGTTAGCACCCGCGTTAGCAACCCGAGCGCCTGGAGCGAGTGACGGACCAGACTCGCGCTGTCAGCTTGGGGACCATTGCGATCTCGGCCGTCGCCGTTGCTGACCTGACGTTCGTCCGTTCCGCGAGTGACCGTGAGTGCCCCTTGATGACTGCCCCTAATGGCACGGCACCCTAGCGTTGACCTGGGTAGTCACCGCGGCAAGCAAGAGACCAGAAACAAGCGAGCGTCCGTTTCTCAGGGAGTAGCAACCATCGTGACCGGCCGGACCGCCCGCAAGGTCTGGGGCCAGCCTATGGCCGTAGGCCACCCCGTAGGGCGACAAGAGGGAACCATCCCGCGCCGTGTAGGCGATTCCATCTCAAGGGTCACTCCCGGTAGAAGCCGCTCTGTCGCATCAGCTGACGGGCTTCGACGGCGCTGTTGCATGATCGAGCTTCCTCGGGACGGTCGTGGACGAGCAGGTTCTTCCTCGGGGAGACCTTCCACAAGAAGCAACAAAGACCCCAGATTCAGGGAGATTTCGATGCAGCAGAAGACGAACTTCCGCAGCGTCCGCAAGGAGCACAACCTCACGCTCCTCAACGTCCAAGGCCACAACTGGGACGACGTCGAGGAGACCGCTCTCCAGGTGGGCACGGACGTGTTCCCGTCCGACGCGAAGCTCACCGTCCATGTCACCGGCGACCTCAAGAGGTGCGCCGACTGGACCGGACACGGCCACCCCTTCGGCGAGAACCCCAAGAAGTACTTCTTCCCGGAGCTGACCGTGCACGCCTCATGGGACGAGGAGGAGCCCGAGCCCGAAGCCAAGGCCAAGGCCAAGGCCAAGAGTCAGGTACGCAACCTGCACCTTCGCGTGGTACGGGGTGACAACTGGGAGAGCATCAAGACGGCGGCGCACCGAGAAGGAGCCGAAGCGTTCCCGACCGCCGAGGTGTTCTCCATCCAGATCAGGGACGAAGGCGCCGTCAAGAGGTGCGCCGACTGGACCGGACACGGGCACGGCTACGACTTCGGCGAGGACCCCAAGGGGTTCTTCGTCGAGAACGTGATCGTGCACTCCTGGACCGCGGTCGATAAGTAGATCACCGGCCGCGGCCTAATTCACTGCCTTCGGGCAGGGGAGTCCGGTAAAAGTCCACTGCTTTCGAGCACTGGATCGCACGGAGGGCCTGATATGCCTTCCAACCGCCGGGACGCAAGTCCCGGCGGTTCTCTTGTTACAACTCGATCCCGCAATCCCTGCGCAGACGCACATCGGTCCGGAGTGCTTATTCGCGCGAACGGGCCGGTGTGGGCAGGACCGATTCGCGCGAATGAGTGCTCCGGCTCCGGGGGTCCAGGGGGCGGGAGCCCCCTGGTACCAGGAAGCTCAACCGACCTTCGCAGAGACCCGCACGGCAATCGGGGCCGTGCATCTCGACAGACGAGGGCGCTTGGCCGGTGCGGGCTGGCTTGCGCGGTCATGGCGTTCCGCTGCTGGGTGGGGCGGCCGTGCACGGCGGCGCGAGACGGGACCGGACGGAACAGGCCGCATGCCCGGCTCGTAGAGCCGGGCATGCGGCCGCCCGGCGCCCCGCACCAGCGGGGCGCCTTTAAAGACGTAAAGAAAGTTCTCATCCGCAGGACGGGCGCCCTCGTGACCCTAGGTTTTAGGTGCCTTGGCCGCCGATTGTGGGGCCTGTTGGCCAGAGGGCTGCTAGGTCCGTGGGTGTTAGCGGGTCTCGGTAGGCGGCCTGGAGGACGGTCGTTCTGGTTGCGCTGTCGGCCTCGGCGAGGTTGGCGAACCAGTCGATTCCGGCGGGGTAGGCCCACAGGTATGAGCGGAGTTGGGGGTTGGCTCCGCGGTCGGTGAGGACGTCGGCGATTGCTGCGTCTGCGGTCCAGGGCATGCGAAATCGGGCGTGATCGGCCAGTTCGGTGATGCTCGCGCCGTGGTTGAGAGCTATGTGCAGCTCGGCGCGGACGAGTTGGGTGTAGTGGTCGAACTTGGTGCGCGTGGCTAGCAGCTCGTCATCGGGGGCAACGAACAGGGGGAGCGCTTGGGCGAGTCCTTCGAGGAGGACCTGTTGCGGGGCGTGCACTGACATCAGGCGGACCCAGGGGACCTCTTCGGCGGCGGCTCGGGCTGACCAGCTCGCGCCCTGGAGGCCGTGGCCGAGGACCTCGTGCAGGGCGAATTGGCGGGCGGCGACCTTGGTGAAGCTGGCGCGGCGGAGGTTGAGACGTAGCCGGACCTTGTCGCCGGCGCCGTCCAGCCAGTACGACCAGTAGGCATCGACCTCGGTGGCCTCGATGGTCAGGTTGAACGGGGCCGTGCTGCCGGTGATCTGGCGGACGGCGGTCTCGTAGTCGGCGGCGGCCTGGCGGATCGCGTCGGGCGCCTCGTCGGTCTCAATGGGGCCTTCGACGCCGGTGAGGTCGCGGGCGGTGTCGGGTCCCCACTGGATGCCCAGCGCGGCGAGTGCCTGGCGGGCCTGGTCGCCTCGGTGGGTGATGTAGCCGTCCTGCCATCCGGCGGCGGGGCATCCCTGGGTGGCCTGGACGTAGTCGTTCAGGGGTGGGTGTTCGCCCAGGAGGGCGCCGAGGTAGGCGAGATCGGCGGTCAGGCGGGCGGTGAGGCGGTCGGCTCCGGCTTCGGTGGCCTGGGCGTAGAGGTCGGTGAGGCGCTGGTAGACCGCTAGGCGGCTGGTAGCTGGTGTGGTGGCCTCGGTGGTGGGGGCGCAATCGAAGTCGATGACGGCTACGGCTCCGCGGCCGGTTTCGTAGGCGTGCCAGGATCGTAGGGTCGTTTCGATCTCGTCACGCAGGTTCACGGATCACTTCCCAGCGCAGCGTCACGGCCTGGTTCGGGCGCAGATGGTCACGGGTCAGGGTCATGACGGCGTCCTTGCCGTCGATGTCCCAAACGAGGCTATCTGTGGAGGAGTTCTCCGAACCGTCTGGGTGTTCCTCGGTGGCGGTACAGCCCGCGATGTCGATGTTGCGTTGCCGGACGTTGATCTCGTAGCGGCGGCAGTAGCGGGGCATCGATTCGCGCCAGTAGTGGTTCAGGTCGAACTTCCCGGCCTCGCAGACATAGCCAACCCGTGCCCACTCCCCCGGCCGTAGTGGGGGCGAGATTTGAAAGGCGAACTTGGCGAGGTTGGTCGTGTCGTGAATGCGCTGGATGGCGATGCGCCGGTCAATATCGGGGACCGGCTTGATGACGAGGGGGCCGCTGGTGTGCTCGAACCAGACTTCACGGGACACGCGGGCCTGCGACTTGTCGCCGAGGTTCAGCATGTCGAATCGGTATTCCAGCCGTGCGCTGCCGTCTTCGGCGATCTCAATGTTGATCGTCTTCGCCAGCTCGACGACGTGACCGGACAGGCCGGCAAGCTCGGTGATGTCGGCGTCGTTCAGGCGGCGTTCGTGCTGGAGTTGGAGGAGTCTGCGGCCGAGGTCCTGAGCGTGGCCGCTGGCGGTCTCCCTCGTCCCTGAAAGCCGGGCCTTAGCGGCTGGGATGGTCCGAGCAGTGGCACCCCAACTGATCTCGCCGGTCTCAGGGGTGTCGATGTGGTGCTCAAGGGTGGCGAGTAGTTCGGCGACGTCTGGGGCCATGGGCTCGTCGGGGTTGCTCTGCGGCTGGTTGGACTCCTTGGGTGGGCATGGCTCGAAGAGCTGTTCTGCCGTCCAGCCGGGGAGCATCGTCTCCAGAACGCGACAGTGATGCGGGTACGGGAGCCCCTTTAGTTCGCCGCTCAGCCAGCGGTGGAACTGTGCCCGGGACTCTGCTCCTGGCGGGCGTTCCCGTCCACGTGGTGGCCGCGCGGCTCGGGCACGCTGACCCAGCCATCACGCTGCGGGTCTACGCGCATGTGATCCGGTCGGCCGAGGTGGCTGCGGCGGACGTGTTCGCCAGGGTCATGAACGAAGCGGCGTAGACGCTGCTGTTAGCAAGCCTGTTAGCAAAACGGCCCCTTCCATGATCGGAAGGGGCCTTTGACGTGGGAGCCGCCTATCGGAATCGAACCGATGACCTATTCATTACGAGCGAAGATCAACTTCCGAGGACCTATGTATCTGACGTGCTCAAAGGTCCTCTTGAGTAGCTCGGCGTCCGCCCACGTCCATCGGCGTAGTCAGTCAGTTAGTCAGGCTTCCGCACGCCGCTAATGACCCGGAAGTTTCGGCCCCCGCGGACTGCAGCCCCAGCCGATCACACGCGGGCCGTCATCTGATCGTGCCCTACTCGCAGGGCATGTCCCCTTTGGAAAGTCCGGGGCGGCCTGTATGACCAGATGAGCAGGTGCCCATCCAAAGCAACGTGCGCTCTTCACCACGGAAAGGAGCATTCGGCCATGGCTGACCGCAGCGCCATCGAGTGGACCGAGGCCACCTGGAACCCCACGACCGGATGTGATCGGATCTCTGCCGGATGTGATCACTGCTATGCCCTGACCTTGGCCAAGCGCCTCAAGGCCATGGGCCACCCCAAGTACCAAGCCGACGGGGACCCCCGCACATCCGGGCCGGGATTCGCGCTGACGACTCACCCTGATGCACTCCGCTTGCCCTACCGCTGGCGGGCCCCCCGCACCGTGTTCGTGAACTCCATGTCCGACCTGTTCCACGCCCAGGTTCCAAAGACCTTCATCCACGAGGTGTTCGCCGTCATGGCAGACACGCCACGGCACACCTACCAGGTGCTGACCAAGCGGGCTCGGAGGCTCCGGCTGCTGGCTGGTGACCTGCCCTGGCCGGCGAATGTGTGGATGGGGGTGTCGGTAGAAGACCGCAGCCAGGTGCACCGCATCGACGACCTGCGTGCGGTCCCAGCGGCGGTTCGGTTCCTGTCGCTGGAACCGCTGCTGGGTCCGCTGCCTGGGCTGGATCTGAACGAGGTCGGCTGGGTCATTGCCGGAGGTGAGAGTGGGCCTGGCCATCGGCCGATGGACCCTGGCTGGGTCCGCGAGATCCGTGACCAGTGCACCGACGCGGGTGTGCCGTTCTTTTTCAAGCAGTGGGGCGGCGCCACCCCCAAAGCCCGCGGCCGCGAGCTGGACGGGCAGCTCTGGGACCAGATGCCTGCGCTGGTCACCACGAGTTGAGCCGTGCCCGCTGCCGCGCTCTGGGACTGGCTGCTTGATCAGGTGCCCGGGCGGGCAGCGCGTACGACCGTGTTGCGGGGCCTGGCACCGTTGGAGAGGATCTCCAGCTCACCAGCGTCGTGCAGCGCGCGCATGGCTTGGATGATGGTGGCCTCGGTGGCCACCCCGTAGGCCTTCCCGAACAGCTCCCGGGGACGGTGCACCAGCTGGAACGCCCGCCCGGCCGCCAGTTGCCGACGCAGGTTCACGATCGCATGATCCAGGGCCCGCTTGGCCTCCTGCTCGATGCGTTCCTCCATGTCCTGCAGGTGTGGCCACAGCGTCGGCCCAGCCTGGGCATCGCGTATCCGGCCCTGGTGCCGGAGCCATTCTTTGCGGGCGGCACCCACCGCGTCCCCGAACACCCACAACCCGTACTGGCTGCGGGTGAAGAACACCAGGTGATAGATGGGCTGGTGGCCGAGTTTGCGGTACACCGGGATCGTCACCGGCATCATGCGGCAGGCGGCGCCGACCCGCCGCGCGTACTCGGCCGCCACCGCATGCACCACCGGCTCAAAGGTGTCGTCTGTGGAGGTCTGGCGTGCCTGTTCGGCCACCTGCCGCCACCAGTCTCCGCCACAGGCGGAGTCCATCGCCCGCTGGTCGATGCGCCCGCGGGCCAGCGCGCCGGCGATCCGGCGGGACAGGTCGGCGCTGAAGTTCAGCAGCACCTCGGTCGGTGGCGGCTGACGCCGTCGCGGTCCCGTCAGCAGCCCAACCAGCCGCTCGTAGCTGACACCGGCTCCGCAAGGGTCCAGGAACAAGAACAGCGGCACCTCCGCCGCCTTGGCCACCACCTGGTCGAGGTGGTCCTCTACCAGGCCGGGCAGTGCCTGGGCGTCCAGTCCCCGGGCGGCGTACTCGGCCACCACGCCAGCCAGGTCCCGATGGTCGGCGCGGTCCTTCTCGACGAAGAAGGCGGCCACTTGGCGGGACGCCTTGAGCTCCGAGATCGCCTGCAGGATCAGTTCGCCTGAGGCCGGGCGCCCGTTCAGATAACGGCCCCGCCCAGCGAACCCGTCCAGCACCACCACACGCTTGTCCGGGGCGGTACTGCCGGTCATCGCCATGAACATCTTCAGGTACTGGCTCAGCACCTGGTGTTTGAAGACCGACTGAGCATGCCGGTCGCCGTCTTCCAGCAGCCCGCCCTTGGTGCCCGTCGCCACCCGCACCTCCCGGCCGAGAACGCCAGCCCTCCCACGAGATCTACGCCCGCCCTGGCCGAGAGTCAATCATTCCCGTCAAAGGCTTACTCGTCGGCATATTCCACCCTTACCGTCCCTGAGCCGGGCCCAGCTCGGGTGGCGACCGCTACGCAAGAGGGAACGACCCGACCCGGACCCCGGCCGGCACCGCCTGTACGGCCCCGTCGCCCATGTACGAGAGCGTCTCCCAAGCCTGGCGGCCCACACCACCAACTGACCGCCGGGCAAGTGCCGCCCCCTCCCTCGGCCCCTCCCAGGCCACGGCCGCCCTCCGTTGGGGAGGGGCGGCCCGCGGCCGCCCCGTGTGTGCCCCCCACGCCGCCACGGCAGTCCACGCCATGGTGAACAACGGGTGGCACGGGAAACGATCAACGGCCAAGTCATCGGCAGACAGGCATCAGACCTGCACGCCCCCAGGCGCCGCAGCGAGTAGCGGTTGATACGGCTGTGCTTCGGCCGTCCGCCAACGTCCCAAGGCTCCTACTTTTGGCGAAGCTCAGCGTTCGGACGGGGACCCGGTTAGCGTCCAGGTACATGGAGACACATGCTGAGCCTCAGCGCCCAGACCGCAGCTTCCTGGACGAGTTCGGCGATCTTGACAGCGCGATCGAGATGGTGAGGGTCCTCAACGAGGAGGTCGAAGAACCACCCTCGATGGATGAGTTTCTGCGGGAGTTCCAGCCGTTCCTAGCCACGGATCAGGGCGTCGACGACCTGCGGACAGGGTGCATGACCTTGATCTACTTCTTGTTCAACTCGATGGGCCTCGACGAGGCGCCACTCAACTTCGTCCCAGCGGTGGTTCGGAAGCTCGGTGAGATTCAAGGTGTCTCGACCGATGTCCTTCCGATGATCGCCGGAGGGCTTACCGCAACCTTCCTCCAACAAGAGCCAAGGGAGTGGCGGGAGAGATACGGATCCGTCCCGCCGGAGGAGTCTCTGGCCTGGATTTACGCAACCTGGGCCATGGTCAACTTCATCGACTTCCTGAAGGAGGAGAAGGGTGCGGCGCTCAGGGACCTGACCGAACTCATCCACAAAGTGATCGAAGGAGAGGCCGAGTGAAGCCGACCCACATCTTCACCTCGTGGAACGCATATAACGCCGCAGTGCCCGAGCCGTTCCGATACGACACGGAACGGAATCCGTGGCCGTTGGAGTATCTCGGAGACACCCAGGGCATAGAGAACGACATCGATCCGGAGGCCGGCCAAGGGCCGTTGCGTGTGCTCTACCTCCCGCACGGGTTCGCTCATGACGAGACCTTCGACCATTTGCACGGCAACGTGGTCGCGTGCGGGTGGGTGTGGCAGCCACCGGTTGTGCTTCTGGCCAGCGACCTGCCGTTCGCCGCAGCGCGCCGTCTGTGCACCGCCCGCCCAGGCACCTTGGGCAAACTGCTCGGTGTGCTGCGCGAGGCAGCGGGCTGAGATGGCCTCGCCGGGGTTGGCGTGTTGAGCGGCGAAATGTTGTCAGTGCCGTACGCCAAATGAAATGTCAGTGGTGTGTCGGCATGGGGTATGGGTTTCGCTCGATGCTGTCGCTGGTGCACCGTCGCCTCGACGATGCGACCGTGCGGACTTGAGCATGACGTCGCAGGTTGTTCATGTGTGGTAGTGCTGGTGCAGGCGGTCGAAGAACGCGCTGAGCATGCGGTGCGCTGCCTGGGGGTCGGTGAGCTCGGCGCCGCCGAACCGGTACATCTCGTAGCCCTTCAGACGTAGGTCGCGGTCTTCGGCCATCATCGCGGCGTACCGGCGGGGGTCGGCGTGGCCGTCGTCGCCGGCGTAGTGCTGCTTGCCGTCGCACTCGATGACGACGCGGGCGCGGTGCGGCAGGAGCAGCAGGAAGTCCATGCGCTGGCGCGCGAGCGGGCCGGGCGCGCGCTGCTCGGCCGCGGTGTAGGGGTCGTAGTGCAGGTAGACCTGCGGGATCAGCGCGGGAATGTTGGGGCCGAGCCGGACGTAGCGGTCGGCGTAGGCGCGAAGGATCCGGCGTTCGGCGTCGTTGTCGCCGAGCGAGCGGTCCAGCCTCCGGTACAGGCTGCGGGAGATGTCGGCGGCGGGCTCGCCGGTCATCTGCTGCCGGTCGGCCCACCAGTCGGTCAGTTCGGCCCAGGTTAACCCGTGCGCGGCCAGCGCTCGGTCGTAGACCAGGCAGTTGTGCTCGTTGCGGACGATGCGCAGGTCGTTGTTGACGGCGTCGTCGAGGACGATCTCGGGCTTGGGGCCGATGGCGGCGAAGATGAGGTTCTTCAGCGCCCCGGGCACCCCGGATCCGATGAGGCGGTGGTCGAAGACCGGCGCGCCGCTGATGGCGTCGACCTGGACGAGTTCGTAGCCATCGTGGGTCAGCACGGAGTTGAGGAAGTTCCGGAGTTGCTCGACCTCGGCGGGGTCGGTCCGCACCGCCGGATGCAGCATCTCGGCGAGGAAGGCCAGCAGCGCCCCGTCGTCGTCGGCCAGGCCGAACCGTGAGTCGTGGAAGATCCAGTCCTCGTCCCAGTCGTCGTTCATCACGCGGTGCTGGAAGATGTCCTGGAGGGCCGTGGTGAACCGGGAGTCGGTGCTGGGCAGCTCCTCCAGGGGATAGAGCCGGGCCAGGAAATCGGGTTCGGGTAAGGCGCCGCTCCAGAAGGTGCGCTGTGGTTCCAGGAATTCTCGCCGGCCGTCCGGCACGGGCCCGCACACCCGGCTCAGGCCTTCAAGGAGGCGACGGCGGGTGACGTCGGTGATGCGACCCGACGCAGCCGGGTTGGGTTTGGGGGCGGTGGTCATCGGGTGGTCGCGGTGGCGGCGCGGTCGAGGACCCGGTACACCGTCGCCCGCCCGACGGAGAAGACTTCCATCAGCTCGGCGATGGTGTACTCGCCGGTGGCGTGCATGCGCACCAGCTCGGCCTGCTGCCGGCTGGTCAGCTTCGGTGCGCGGCCTTTCAACTTGCCGCGGGAGCGGGCGATGGCCATGCCCTCGCGGGTGCGCATCTTCAGCAAGTCGGCTTCGAACTCGGCGAACACCGCCAGCATGTTGAAGAACATCTTGGACATGGGGTCGGCCGGGTCGTAGATGCTGCCGCCGAGCGACAGCCGGACACCGCGGGCGACCAGGGCGTCGCCGATGTCGCGGGCGTCGGGGACCGACCGGGCGAGCCGATCGAGTTTGGGGACGACCAGGGTGTCGCCGGCGCGGACGGCTGCGAGAGCCTGGTCGAGGCCGGGCCGTTCCCGGTTGGTGCCGGTGAGTCCCTTGTCGAGATAGATGCGGTCTTCGGGCACGCCGAATCCGAGAAGGATCTCGGTCTGGGCAGTGAGGTCTTGCAGGACGGTTGAGCAACGGGCGTAGCCGATGAGTTCTCCCACCCGCGCAGCGTACCGTTTAGCCCCCCTTCACCGGACAGATTCGCGGACTACCTATGTGAGACAACGTCTCCGCACGTCGCGTTCGCGTCCGACCGCTCGTCGTTGTTGTCCGGTGGGCGTTCCCCTAACGGACACGGGGTTTGAGCAGCAACCACTCGGCCAGTCACGTTAGGAGCCCGGCGGGCTCGTCTTGCCGTGACTGGCCGTTCCGATGCGGGTGGCTGGGGTCCGGCTTGGCCGGCGATCGTGGAGGCCGGACCCGCTCCTGTTGGATCAGTGGGTGAGGTGGTCGAGCAGCAGGGTGACGATGGCGTGGGTGGCGCCGGCGAGGGTGCCGCGGAGGGCGGCTGCGGCCAGGTGGAGCCGTTCGGTTCGGGTCAAGTCGGTGGTGCGTGCCATCGCGGTCTCCCAGGTATCCGGTTGGGTGGGTGATGTGCCGGCCGGTTGGTGTCCAGGGTGCGGTTGCCGGATGGGTCGTCGACGAGTCGCGATGAGTCCGCTGCCAGGTGCGCGATTGCGGGCATTTCAGCCCGCTTCGCTGAGGTACGCCGCGATGATGGTGCGCTATGAGTGGCGACGACAGGGCCGGGCGGGGCCGGAGGCGGCCGCGTCTGATCACACCCCCCGAGGTGCCGCCGGGGCCGCTTTGTGATCTCAAGGCGTTGGTCTATCGGTTGTATCTGGAGGCCGGTGCGCCGTCGCTGGAGGAGATGACCGACTGGGTCGCCACCGATGACGATCTGCCGGGAGCTCCAGAACGCGATTCCATCCATCGGATCGTCCATGACGACGGGATGCCGCCGTCCCAGGCTGATGTGGTGGCGGTGGTCACCGTGCTGGCCCGCGCCGCCAGGTGGGACTCCGAAGACGCCGTGCGGCGGGCCCGGGATCTGTGGGTCGCCGCCCGCCTGGGCAGGCCGGTGGGGACTCCGTTGGGCGAGGTGGCCGACCCGTTCACGCTGGAGGTGCACCGGCCCATCGCGGTGGACGGGGCGGGCGGGCTGCCCGCGCTGCCGTCGTATGTACGGCGGGCCCATGACGAGCGGCTGGCCGCGGTGGTCGCTGAGGCGGCGGCCGGGGCCAGCCGGATGGTGGTGCTGGTGGCGGGGTCGTCAGCGGGTAAGACCCGGGCCTTGTGGCAGGCGCTGGAGCCGCTGCGCGCGGCGGGTGGGTGGCGGTTGTGGCACCCCTATGATCCGACCCGTCCGGACGCGGCGCTTCAAGCGCTGGACCGGGTCGAGAAGCGCACCGTGGTGTGGCTGAACGAGACCCAGCAGTATCTGGGCGCGCCAGGTGACGGCGGGGAGGTAGCGGCCAAGCTGCGGACCCTGCTGGACGACCCGTCCCGCGCTCCGGTGCTGGTGCTGGGCACCCTGTGGCGCGAGCACCACGCCGACCTCACCCAAGACTCCACCTCGCAAGTGGCCAAGGTGCTGGACGGCACCGTCATCGAACTGCCGGAGACCTTCACCGGCTCCGACCTGGCCGCCCTCAGCATGGCCGCCGGCACCGATGCGCGGCTCGCCGCCGCGCTAAAGCACGCCGACGATGGACACATCACCCAGTACCTGGCCGGAGCACCCGAACTCCTGACCCGCTACCAGACGGCGCCCGCAGCGGCCAAGGCGGTCATGTGGGCGGCCATGGACGCCCGCCGCCTGGGGCACCGCAACGCCCTGCCGCTGGCGTTCCTGGAGGCGGCCGCCCCGGCCTACCTCACCGACACCCAATGGGATCAGCTCGGCGAGGACTGGCTGGAGCAGGCCCTGGCCTACACCGGACTGTCCTGCAAGGGCGCCCGCGGCCCGGTCACCCGCGTCCGCCCCGATCCCAACCGTACGTCGGCCAGCGACACAGGGCCGGTGTACCGGCTGGCCGACTACCTCGACCAGCACGGCCGCCGTCACCGCGCCGACCAGATCCCACCGCCCGGCTTCTGGGCCGCAGCCGCGCATGCGCACCCCGGCGACCACGCCGTGCTCGGGAACGCCGCCCAAGCTCGCGGCCTATACCGGGCTGCCGCCCAACTCCACAAGAACGCCACCAGCCGCGGCGACACCCACGCCGCAGCCGCCCTCATCACCACCCTGCACACCCTGCACCCCACAGACCATCGCCCTGCACACTTCGCGGCCATCCACGCCGCCCTCGACAACCCGCGCGACGTGGCGAAACTGCTCAAGGTGCTGCAGCGGGTGGGGGCGCGGGAACAAGCCATCACGCTGGCCGACCGGGCCGCCGCGCACGCCGCCCTCGACAACCCGCACAGCGTGGCGGATCTGGTCAAGGTGCTGTGGGAGGTGGGAACGCGGGAACAGGTCACCACGCTGGCCAATCGGGCCGCCGTGCTTAATGATCCGCGGTGCGTGGCCTATCTCCTGCACGTGCTGCACACGGTGGGGGCGCCGCGGGAACAGATCACCGCGCTGGCCGACCGCGCCGCCGCTCACACCGCCCTCGACAACCCGCACAGCGTGGCCTATCTGCTGAACGTGCTGCGGGGAGTGGGGGCGCGAGAGCAGGTCTCCGCGCTGGTAGCGCGTGGCCCCGCCGCGCACGCCGCCCTCGACAACCCGCACAGCGTGGCGGCCCTGGCGGAGACGCTGTGGGAGGTGGGTGCACGGGAACAGGTCTCCGCGCTGGTAGCGCGTGGCCCCGCCGCTCGCGTGGCCTTGGACAACCCGCACAGCGTGGCGAATCTGCTCAAGGTGCTGTGGGAGGTGGGGGCGCGGGAACAGGTCTCCGCGCTGGTGGCGCGTGGCCCCGCCGCGCACGCCGCCCTCGACAACCCGCACAGCGTGGCGGCCCTGGCGGAGACGCTGTGGGAGGTGGGTGCGCGGGAACAGGTCTCCGCGCTGGGCGACCGAGCAGCCCTCGACAACCCGCGCGACGTGGCGGATCTGCTCTGGATGCTGTGGACGGTAGGGGCGCGGGAACAGGCCACCGCGCTGGCCGACCGGGCCGCCGCGCACGCCGCCCTCGACAACCCGCACGACGTGGCGGATCTGCTCAGGGTCCTGTGGGGGGTGGGAGCGTGGGAACAGATCACCGCGCTGGCCGATCGGGCAGCCCTCGACGACCCGTCCGACGTGGCGGCCCTGGCGGAGACGCTGTGGGGGGTGGGTGCGCGGGAGCAGGTCTCCGCGCTGGTGGAGCGTGGCCCCGCTGCTCACGCCGCCCTCGACGCCCCCTCCGGCGTGGCCTATCTGCTCAAGATTCTGTGGGGGGTGGGTGCGCGGGAGCAGGTCTCCGCGCTGGTGGAGCGTGGCCCCGCCGCTCGCGTTGCCTTGGACAACCCGCACAGCGTGGCGTATCTCCTCAAGGTGCTGTGGGAGGTGGGGGCGCGGGAACAAGTCACCATGCTCGCCGACCGGGCCGCCCTCGACAACCCGCGCGACATGGCCGCCCTGGTGGAGAGGCTGTGGGAGGCGGGAGCGCGGGAACAGGCCACTGCGCTGGCCGATCGGGCAGCCCTCGACAACCCGCAAGGCGTGGCGAATCTGTTGTACGCGCTGCAGCGGGTGGGGGCGCGGGAACTGATCTCCGCGCTGGTGGCGCGTGGCCCCGCTGCTCACGTCGCCCTCGACGACCCGCAAGGCGTAGCGAATCTGTTGAACGCGCTGCACGGGGTGGGGGGGCTGGAACAAGTTGCCCCGCTGGCCGACCGGGCCGCTGCTCACGCCGCCCTCGACAACCCGCACAGCGTGGCGGAACTACTCAAGGTGCTGCAGCGGGTGGGGGCGGGCGAACAGGTCATCACGCTGGCCGGCCGGGCCGCCGCCCTCGACAGCCCGCGCGATGCGGCCGCCCTGGTAGGAGCGCTGTGGGAAGTGGGGGCGCGGGAACAGGCCACCACGCTCGCCGACCGACTCCCGGCTTCGGGCCAGTTCAACCGGTTCCTCAAACTCGCCGGTCAAGACGCACGCTTTCGGTTCGGGCGTGAAACCAACGGGCACGCCGCTGATCGCTGGGCGTGGGATGACCTTGGAGTAGCCGCCATCCCCGGAAACTCTCGATAGCGGACGGTCCTGGTCGCGATACGAACACTCAGGTCGAGGTGTCCCGGAAACCCATACCGATACACACAGGGTCGCGCGCTGAGTTCCGGGACGATTTACGAGGCGCGCCGTGGCGAGCGGGAGCATGAGGGCGCCGCCTACGATGTCGCGGTGCCGCCGGCTGCTCCTCCACACCGCGGCTCATACGGCCTCCACCGCCTCGCAGTCCATGGGTGAGGTCTCGTCTCAGTTGGTCGCGCGTGGTGGAGGACGGCTTGTCAGGAGTTCCTCCATGCCGAGCAGACCAGCATCCAATGCCGTCTGCACCAACCAGGCGTCCACTTGGTCGTGCCGGCTGCCGGGATCGGTGAGATCGAGCCCAGGATCCGCCAGCAAATGCGCGCCGTGGGAGTTGCCTGCCTCCGGAATCGCGGTGAGCCTGCCGGTATCCAGGATCTGCGGGATCGGACGCCGCGCGGTGACCATGTGCAGGACGCGTGGTTGGGGGACGGCCAGTGAGTCGATCTGCGCCAGCTCAGCGAGCGAGCTGACGACGTGTTGGTCGACGAGCGCGGCGACCAGCGCGTCCATGAGGCCCCCGAGCTCCTCGACGTTTATCTGCCAGTCGGGCTCGGGTCGATCTTGCTGGCTGCCGTTGGCGGGAACCCAGTGGGTCTCCTGCATCCTGAGCCAGTTGGCTATGCGGATGGTGACGTCCAGGTGCACCAGCAGGTGGGTGGCGGTCTGGCCGTAGCCGCCCGGCACCTCGGCTGACAGCAGCGCTTCGACGGGAACCGGGTGGCTTGAGGTCCAGCCCGGTGGGAGTCCCTGCCACTGGAGCCTGATTGTGCGGGACCGGTTGTGTCCGCGGCGGTGGAACTTGCGAATGCTGCAGCCGCCACCACCTGAGATCAAGTCAGTGAGCTGGCCAACCAGGTCCGAGCCGTTCAGGGCGTCGGCCAACTGGTTGACGTCTTGCTCGCGCAGGGGGAGCCAGGCGGCCCGGGGATCGATGGCGATGTTGAGGCCGGAGCGGATGCTGAGATCCACATGCTCGTCGGCGTCGCCGAATGAATCACGCGGTGCATTCGGGGGGCGGATGGCCCACGGGTCGGATTGCACTTGCGTGTCGCTTTCGGCGAACAACGCGGCGAGCTGCTGCCAGCTGGCCGGGTGAGTGGTGTTGTGGTGCCGGACGGGCGCCGCCCCCTCGATGAGCAGCGGCCGCGGTCCGACGCCGGGGACCACGCGAATGACCAGGACGTACTTGCCTGAGTCGTCGTCCATCGGGACCGGGACGATCTCGGGCACCCATGGGGGCTCAATGGCGCTGTGGCAGTGCTCGGACACGCGTTCGAGCGTCTTCTCTTTGACGCCGGTGACCTTGCGGTCATCGGTGACACCGACCAGGACCAGACCGCCATAGGTGTTGGCCAACGCAGCCACGGCCTTGGCGATGCTGGTGCTCATGTCGGCCTTGTACTCCAGGGTGGGGCTCTCGGGGCCGACCATCGCCACCAGGCGGCGAATCTGATCGATCGTCACCTGGGAAGGGGCGCTATGCAGCAGAGTCTGGGCCAAGGACACAAGATTCATCATCGTGGATCGCCGAGCGGTACCGCTCACAGTTTTCAGGCACGCGCGTAGGCATCTGACTCCGCTGTGGACAGGCAGCCGGCGGGTTGGCCGGTCCGTGCCAGCATCCGGAATCTGACGAACGGTCCGTGATTGCGTTGCTACCGTCCGGGATCATCAGGTGGTGGTCTGTCCAACTCCAGGAGGACACGATGTCCCGACGTGGCCCGCTCGTCGCGCTCGCTGACGAAAACCTGTCGCTCAACACTGCACCTCGCGAAGATCGGACCATTGTCGACAACCAGATGTTGCCGTGATCTTGGCTGCGTGGGCTCAGGTATCGGCAGTTTTCTCGACAACATCTTGTTGTCCTTGACACCGCTCAGCGGCGATGCTCATCGCCATGACCGAGCTGTCCACGAATCCCGTTGACGTCGCCCGTCGTAGTCTCCGCCCACGCCAGCCCGTGCCGCCAGGTGCCGCGGCCGCGCTCGCTGCCCTTGTTTCACTCCGGTCCCGCTATGCCGACCTCGAAAGGGATGAACTGGCCGCCATCGACGCCATCATGACCTCCGGAGGAACCTGGACCCAGATCGCAGCTGTTCTTGGGCTGGGATCACGGCAGGCCGCACGTCAGCACGGGCAACGCCTGCGTCAGCGCGTCCAGCAACGCGACTCGGACCGACAACAATCCCGGTAGGTAGGACGACTCAAAGGAGCGAGGTTCCGTTGTGGATGCGCACGAATGGGCCGTCGGCTCTGAGTGCGTCCGTCACACGGACTGCGCGGGCCTCGGGCATCGCCTCGGTCGCTCCAGCCGGCAGAAGCCAGGCGACTGATGTGGCTTCGTCAGACGGGTGTGGCTCCCCGCTGACCGGCCTGCAGAGGATGGCCAGGGAGACGACGCCCTGGTCCATGTTCTTGTAGACGCCGGTCAGCCGCTCTGGCTCGACCTTCACACCGGTTTCCTCGAACACCTCGCGGACGACGCCCTCGAACGGTGCCTCGTCCAGCTCCAGAACACCGCCGGGTGGTACCCACCGGCCGTCGTCAGCGCGTTTGATGGCGAGGATGCGTCCGTCGTCCCGAACCACAATCCCCGAGACGCTGACCGCGTGGCGAGGCAGGTCCTCGTCCGGCTTCATTCGTCGGCCGTCCATTCGAAAGTTAGCTTCTACAATTGGTTCGGGATTGACTGGACGTCGGCAACTATGGCCGTCACATTATCGGGGGCGCCCCGAGCGAGAGTCGCTTGGATCAGGCGCTTGACAGTCTCGTTTGGGTCGGTGACGGACGCCAAGGTGTGGCGGATGTCCTCCTGGTCGACGACGCCGCTGAGGCCGTCAGAGCAGAGCAGGAGGCGGTCACCGGTTTTGAGCTCACGGACAGTCAGATCGGGGGATCGGCCATCGGCTCGTCCGTCGAGGAACCGGGCGAGCTTTGGCGGGAGGTCTGGGACGGTCGCAGCGTCGAAGACCAGCCGATCGTAGACGTGGTCTTCGCTGAACGCCACGAGCTGGCCGTCGCGCAGCTGGTAGATGCGGGAGTCGCCGACGTTGGCGAATACGGCGAATCTTCCGGACCACAGCACGGCTACCAGGGTCGTTCCCATGCCGGTCACGCTTGGATCCCCTGCAGCTCGGGCGCGAAGGGCATCGCTGGCCTCGAAGATCGCATGGCCAAGTGTTGTGGCCAAATCTTCGGGGGCGACCTCTCGGTCGTACGGTTTGAGGGTTTCGATCACGGTGGTGCTGGCTACGTCGCCGGCGGCGTGCCCGCCGAGGCCGTCAGCAACAGCCAGCAGTCGACGGCCGATGTAGCCGCTGTCCTCGTTGCGCTTGCGTACGAGGCCGACATGGGTGCCGAGGGCGGCTTCGATAGCGAGGCTCACGATTGATCACTCGTTCGTTTCGTCGTCGGGCCATGGATCCTGAGCAGATTCATCACGGTGCAGGACGTGCACCGTTTCGACACGGTCGCTAGCCACGATGTACTCGGTCACCTCGATTGGCTTGCCGTCCCCGCCGGACGTGCCAACTCGCACGATTTCCAGCACGGGCAGGATGCCCGGTATCTGCAGCAGCGTCGCCTCTTCAGGGGTCGGCATGCGGGCGCGATGGATCTCCATCCAGGAGATAGGCCAATGGCCTGCGCGCTCCAGACGGTAGAGCCAGTCCCCCGGCCCCTCGGCCTGCGAGGCCACCTCGGGGGTGTCCTCGACTCCGCGCGGATGAATCCAGGAGATGTTGATCTGGAACGGGGGCTCAGCTACTGGCCCGGTGACTCGAAAGCGCCGCATGACCTTGGTACCGACCGGGACGCCTAGAAGACCGGCGATACGTGGGTCGGTCAGCGGCTCGAAGGATGCCTGGGGCTTGACGTGGTGGGTCCACACCTCCTGGCCGGACGCGGATGGGAAGGAATACCCGGGACTGCCGGTGGCGACGTTCCGCTTGACCAAATTTCCCCTTGGCCTTCGCAACCGCATGGTGCCGTGCCGGACGATGATGCCGCGCTTCTTGATCACCTGGATCAGACCGTCTGCTTCGAGCAAGGACAACGCGGACCGGATCACACCACGTCCGACACCGTACGCGCTGGTCAACTCGTCATAGCCGGGCATGTTGCTGCCCGGCGGGTACTCGCCGCTCTCGACCTTTTCCCGTAGCTCAGCGGCGATCTCGCGGTATCTCGCAGTCACAAGGACCTCCCTCACAGAAGGTTATCTGTACCGGGACTGTTGACACATCCCCTCGCAAGGCCCATCATCAGTACCGGTACTCATCCGGCTGCAGTACCGGTACTGAGCGGAGCTTGGTGGACGTGGATGGACGCTGTCCCGCCGCTCTTGCCGGAACGAGGAAGGGCACCACACAACTTCACATGGCGTTGGCGGCCAAGTGCGGAACCGGTAGGTGTCCGGGTCGATTCAGTCCCCGGATCAGCGTTGGTCGCGGCAGCGCCCCGTCTTCCCAGGCAGCGCCTGTGCTGTCTGTCCGCTGCGGACCTTTCGCCCTGGTTGTGCCAGGTGTGCCGTGGCGGGCGGAGAACACACGCCCTGTTTCGTCCTCTCGCCACCTTGGAGGCGTTCATGACGTCGAGCAACGGCCGTCGCACGCTGCTGGCCAGCCGGATCCCTCTGGACCAGATCTTGATGCCGGAGGGGCGTAGCCCTCGGCTGGTGTGCCCGGACTGCGGGACCTGGCAGATCTGGAAGCGCGGGCTGGTCAAGGCGCATGCGCTTTGCCCGGATGAGGCCATCTCCCCCAAGTGCCCAGGCTCCCACCAGCGGGTGTTGGTCGACCTCACGTCCGATCAGCTTCGAGAGTTGCGGGCCGGTGCAGCCGCTCACGCCCGCGCCATCGCCCGCAGCCCGCGCGATGGGTACCAGCAGTCCCCGCCGGCCGCTCCATCGGTCCATCAGATCGCTGCCCGTCGCATGTCGGGACGGCTGGCGACCGCGCGCCCCTGACGAGGCCCTCTTCTTCGCCTCACCCCTCACGAGCGCCCCGGCCCAATTGGGCTGGGGCGTTTGCCTGTGCCCGATTCGACCGAACGGAGTGATCAACAGGTGATGTTCACCTTCGACGACGGCCCGGAGATTTGCCCGGACTGCGGAGGCCCGATCATCTGCCCCGAGTGCCCCGGATGCGCGTGCTGGAACGGCCGGTGCACCGGGTGGCGGCACTGGGGATCGGTCGACTTCGAGCTGCCCGACGACGATGACGGCGACCGCTGCGGTGAGTGCGGCGCGACCGGCTCCGACGGCTACCGCTGCGACTGCTGATGGCCGCGCCGGCTCCCGACCCGCTGGACGTGGCCGCGCGCGGCCTGGCCGTCTTCCCGCTCCCGCCCGGCGCCAAGCGCCCTGCCCCGACCGGCTGGGCACGCGCCGCGACCACCGACCCCGACCAGATCCGCGCCACCTGGCCGCCCGGCGCCAACATCGGCATCGGCTGCTGGCGCTCGCGCATCGTGGTCCTGGATCTGGACGTCCCCGGCCCCGGCCACCGCACGAGGGTGCGCGGCGTCGACAGCCTCGCCGCCGCCTGCCGTGAGCACGGGGGCCCTGGCCGGCCACGTTCACCGTCGCCACCCCGTCCGGCGGCCGCCACCTGTACTACCGAGCGCCTCAGGATGTGGTGATCGGATCGGTATCTGGCGGCGCCACACCGCTCGGTGCCGGGATCGACACGCGTGGGCCCGGCGCTGGCGGCCGCGGCGGCTACGTCGTCGGGCCCGGCAGCGTCGTCGACGGGCGTACCTACCGGGTCGTCCAGGACGGCCCCATGGCGCCACTGCCCGTCTGGGTCACCGCCCTGCTGGCCCGGTTCGTCGTCACCCACCGGACTGTCACCGGCAAGCAAGCCGCCCAGGCCGCCGGCACCAGTCCCTGTGAAGACGGGACCGGGGGCGGCCGGTGAGCGCCCCGCGGCCCCGGCTGGTCAAGGTGCGGCTGTCGGGCGAGGCCGCCGACGTGGCGGCGCTGGCCGAGCTGCTGACCGAGCTGCCCGGCGACCGGTGCGCGGTCGGTGAGGTCTCGGCCCAATACTCCAACCGGCGCGGTAGCGGCGTGCGCGGCTACCTCGACGTGGTGTTGACCGGCCCGGCCGACGGCTAGGGCCCCGCAGAGTTCCCCCAGACCCGGGACGCCCCACCTCCAAACAGTGACGTCCCGGGCCCCTCCCAACAGGAAAGGAGGCCCAAACGATGGCCGACAAGCCCACCAAGGGCAAGTCCTCGACGTGGCCCAACGGCGAGCCCAAGAGCGTCCGCGACGCCGAGCGAGGCAAGAGCGTGCGGGATGCCTACGAGGCCGGGAAGAAGAAGTAGCCGTGATCATCCCGCTGCGGTTCCCCGACGGGAAGCTGGACTACTCCCGCCTTGGCGAATGGTTCGCGTTGTGCGACACCTGCTGCGCGCGGACCCTGCTGTCGGCCGTGGACGACTGGCTGGTCTCCCGTACCACCAGCGGCCGGGTCTACTGCCCGGGCTGCGCCCGCCGCGCCGCCGAGCGGCTGGTCGCCGAGGTGTTCCCGGCCGGCCCCCGGCACGCCCGCCCGCGCCGGCACGGTGGTGCGCGCATCGCCGTGGCGCGGCTGCGGACGGCCCTGCACCGCCTCACCTACCGGCCGCGCCGCGCCCCCCGTCTGAAAGGACCATGACCACCGATGATCGAGATCAGGGCGGCCGAGCACGATCGGCCGGTCACCGCCGACGGACCGCACGACCCCGAGGGGACACGCGCGGTCGCGGCCGGGATCGATGCCACGTTCCGGCTGCTCAACTACGCGACCATGAGCCCGAACGGGCTGGCCTACCCCAGCGACGTCTACAGCGTGCTGGGGGAGCTGTCGGCCGCCGCGGCCAAGCTGCCGCAGGCCCTGGCGCAGATGGCCCAGTTCATCACCGACCAGGTGACCAGCGGCCAGGCCCGTGAGCACCCGTCCTACGGCCGGTACGGCGGCGACGCCGACGCCGCCGCCCGGGCACTGGCCAGCGTGACGCGAGAGGCGTCGACCGCCGCGGCCGGGCTGGGCCGTCTGCTCGGCGAGGCCCAGTCGACCGTCCGCGGCCTGGAGGCCGCGCACGACTGACCGGCACGACGGCCGGTCCTGACGACCCGCCAACCATCCCCGGGCCGGGGCCGCATCCCCGCTCGCGGCCTCGGACGGGGCCGCTTTCCTGGAAGGAACCCCTTCGTGAAGATCTCCGCACTCCGCGCCCTGGGCGCCCGCTACGTCCCTGCCGGAGGCGTGTGATGCCGACCTCCAAGGAGCTGCAGGCGGCGCCGAAGGCCACTGTCGTCGAGCCGGGCGTGCAGATCGGCCGCTCCCCGATGTGGGAGCTGTACCACTACGAGCACGGGCAGCCGGTCGGCAAGTCCATCGCCCGCCACCAGGACCTCCACGAGTGGCTGACCGACCTGGAGCAGTCCGGTCGGATGCTCGGCTTCGGCTGGGAGATCCGCGGCGCGGACGAGCCCGCCGACTGGCCGGGATGGCCCATCACTGAGGACAAGCAGGGCGCAGGACCGTGCCGATGAACGGTATGCCTGCCCGACTGCCCTGTGATCTCACCGACCGCATGCCCGCCACAAGGCCCGTGGCCGGGTTCTACGTCTCAGTGCGCACCAGTGCCCGTATGGGCGAATCGTCGCTGGTGCTGGGGCCGTTCCCAGACCGTGACACCGCACACGCCCATGTGCCGCTGGTGCGGGCGTTCGTGGCGGCCCGGCACCGGGGCGGGGAGTGGTGGCGGTTCTCGGCTGCCCGGGTGACCGCACCGCCGGGCCGGGCGCTGCCGGCGGGGACGTTGAACGACCTCATTCCCGCGGCCGGTGACGGGCTGGCCGCCTAAACGGACTGCTGACCCCGAGTCCGGGCGGCCCCGCCCCGCTGCGACAGATGTTCGCGCGGGGCGGGGCCGTCTCACCCGGTGCCAGACGCCCGGACCCTTCGTCATCCGATTCCCGCGACGCGGGAGAAGGGAGCGCGTGCGCGATGACGAACCCGACGACGAACCCGATGACGATGCCGGTCGCGGTGACCGGCCCCTACCCCGTCCCGGACGCTCTCGTCACCCCGGCCGCCGCCGCAACCGGCGTAGCGGCGGGCGGATGCGGCAACTGCGGAAGCGTGCGCAGTGTGCGGGTGCTGCCCGACGGACGACACCGCTGCGACTGCGGACACCGCTGGACCCCCACCGCCCGGCGCACGGCCCGGTACCCCACCGGGCACGGCGCCGATGACACGCCGTAGCTCCACGCGGTTCTGGGACCACCGCCGCATAGGCCGCTGGCCCACCCCTCAACCACCCCACCCGAAGCCGACAGCCATTCGTCGGGAAAGCGAGCGCGCCCCATGGGCGACATGGAAAAGGTCGTTGCAGAGTGCCGTGCGAAGCGCGGTGTCCAGGAGATCAGCGACGCGTGTGCCCGTGTGATCGCGTCTCTCTACCACGATGGGCAATGGTCACTTGCGTACTCGTTTGCGAGTACGGGGGCCATCACCGATCACCCGGAACAGGTGTGGCGAGAAATGTTCGGCGCGCTGTACTCCGGTGCCTCACGAGACGAGAAGCTCGTCATGGACATGATGGGCACCTACCTGACCCGCGCAGGCAGGCGCGGCCCGGTACGCGGCTGGTCTGGCCTGTGGCTGTAGGCCGAAGGCTGCGCACACGGCCGGGGAAACACCACCGGGAGCGCGACGCCGGGTGACCGCCGACGCCCAGGCCACCGCCCGTCAACGGAGGCGTTGAACGCGGCCGTGCCCGACGCATCGCATCGCGCGATGGATGCGAACTGCGGCGAGAAGGCCAAGCGCAACCAGTAAGTCCATCCCGAGCGGCAGGAGATGCCGCCCTGACGCCGTCCTCCAGGCCGCCGCGGATGCCCGACCTCAAGCACGTCGAGGCATCCGACGCCGCCGCCGGCATCTTCCGCATCGACTTCGCCGACGGGACGGGCGCCGTCGTCGACCTCTGGCATGCCTAGCGCCCCCAGCCCTCGACCCCGGTTCGGCCGGGCGACCGCTCACGGCGGATCGAGGGCACATGAAGTTCACCTTCTACCTCGGCACCCACCGGCCGGGCTGGCTGACGTTCATGGACGTGCCGCTGTTCATCAGCGCCGCGACCGTGCACCGCATCGTCCGCGAACGCCGCGCCCGCAACACCCACGGGTGCGGCGACTGGGCGTTCGACTCTGGCGCCTACACGGCGAACAACCCGCGGACGGGCGGCAACCCCGCTCATCCCTGGCATCTCGCCCCGGACGAGTTCGGCGGCATGGTCACCCGCGTCATCTATGAGGTGGGATGCCCGCCGGCGTTCGCCGCCATGTGAGCCGGACGTCCGCGCCGTGACCGGCCTGACCACGGAAGACCACCAGGAACTCACCCTCGACAGCTACGTCTACCTGGCCGAGGAGTTCTACTTCGTGCCGTGGGCGCCCGTGCTACAGGGCTGGGAAACCGGCGACTACATCGCCCATCTGCGGATGTACGAGGCCCGCGGAATCAACCTCGCCCACGCCGAGACGGTCGGCCTTGGGTCAGTGTGCCGCCGCGGGTCGGAGAAGCCCATCGTCGAGATCGTCACGGCCGTCCAGTCCTACGCACGGCAGCGGTACGGCCGAAGGCTACGGCTCCACGGGTTCGGGATGAACATCCGCGCTCTCCGCCGCGTCGCCTATCTCCTCACGTCGTCCGATTCGCTGGCCTGGTCCGACACTGCGCGCCGCGAACACGTCCGCCTTCCCGGCTGCGCTCACAAGTGCTGCAACAACTGCCCGGACTACGCGCTCGTCTGGCGTGACCGTGTCCTCGCCGCCACGACTTCCCCGGTGCAACTCGACCTGTTCACGGAAGCGGCGTGATGCCGATCCGTCCCGAGAACGCCGACCGCTACCCCGACGACTGGCCGGAGATCTCCGAGCGGATTCGGACCGTCCGGGCGGGACCGGTGACCACGCTCCTCACCTCAACGAAGAGGGGGAGCCGCGGCTGGGCTGCCGTTGAGCGTCCGGCCACACGTCCGACACCACTCCAGGCACATGTCAAAGGAGGACTGCCGTGGGGACCAGTTTCAACGGCAAGATCACGCGCACTGTCCGCGATTCGTCCGAGGCGTTGCGGGACGACGACGCCGGCGTGTTGAGCGTTCTGCGGCGCCCGTGCTTCAACATCGAGGGCCGGGACTTTCTGCACGCCGAGTACATCACCGTGGACGGCGAGTACGGGCAGGTCTGTACGCCCCTGCGGGACCGCCGGTTCTACGTCCGCGGCCCGCACGCCGCCCCGACCGACGCCCCGGCCAACGTCAGGTTCCACGACACGATCGAGTCCGCGCTTTCCGAGGCGATGGAGCGGATCTCATGACCCGCACCGCCGGTTTCGGTTACGAGATCGATTCGCGAGGCGCCGGTCACGTGGTCACCGATCGGCCCGCCGACTACAGGGTCGAGCTGCTGCAGAACGGCTACGCCCGCGTCTACCACAGCCCGTCCGGCCTGACCGCCGTTGTCGAGCCGGGCATCGGCGTCGTGCACAGCGGCGGCAGAAAGCTCCCGGCCAGCCTCATCGCCGAGATCCACAACCGGTGGAGACGGTAATGACCTCCAAAGCCCGCAAGAAGCAGCTCGCGTGGCAGGTCCGCAACGGCCACAGCCACCAGTCCCGTCTCGCCGCGGCCCGTGAACTCGCCCGGATCGGCGAGCAGGAGCGGCGTATGAGAGGGGGCGGCTGATGTCCAGATGGCTGATGTCCAGGCGGCCGCAGCCCAGACCACCCAAGCCCCGGTACCCGAATCCGCCGATCGACCGCCGCCCGCCGCCGGGCCTAGAACTCCCCCGTGTTGAGGAGGTGACCGATGCCTGCCCTGCGCCAGCGCCAAAGGCATGGCCGTAGCCCGTGGGATGGCCCCGGCCGGGTTGACCTGCGCCTGGAAATCCCCGCCTGGACCAAGGACGCGCTGTGCGCCCAGGTCGGTGTCGAGGTGTTCTTCAGCGACCCCACCGAGACCGACACGCTCGCCCAGGCCAAGCGGGTCTGCCGGGCGTGCCCGGTGCGAGGCCAGTGCCTGGAGTGGGCGCTGAGCTTCAGCCAGCGCAACGACCGGTACGGGGTCTTCGGCGGCGCCAGCCCCAGGCAGCGCCGCGCCCTTCGCCGTGAGCGCGAGCGGCAGGAGACCTGACCGCCGCCGTGGCGCCGGCAAGGGTGACCACCAAGACCCACAACGGCGGGCATCCGGAATCACCCGACCCGAACAGGATCGGCCCCGGCCGGTTGCGCATCCCGGCCGACTCCCGCGGCGGCCGGGTCCGCACCCCGCACTGAGACCAGCCGGACAAGTTCCCCATTGCTTTTCTTCTGGGCCGAGAACCTTCCCCCCAGGGAGACGACCATGACGATCAATTCCGCGTTCACCACCGCCGATCTGGACCTGATTGCGCGGGCTCTGAATGCGCGGGCCGACATCTACACCCGGGTGGCGGGGGTGGCGGTCACGGTGCCCGACTACGAGATCGCAGCCCGGGCCGCACGCCGGTACCGCGCCCTGGCCAATCGGGTCTGCGCAGCCCGCAACGCAGCCCGTGACGCAGCGCGGACCGCACCCCGCACCGCACACCCCTGCAGCCCCGGATTCCTCGCGGAAGGAGCACCGGACCCCGATGGACAACATGGATGAGACGGCCGGCTGGCCGACCAGGCCCGGCGATGACGGCCCTGGTGATGAGAGCCTCGGCGATCCCCGACCGGGCGACTCCGACCGCGGGGCCGCCGGGCTGCCCGGCGTCGGGCGCATCGCCTTGAGTAAAAAGGGCGAGTTGGCCTGCAAGGCCGTGCTGGTGCTGGTGGGCGCCTTGTACGTGGTGCTGATGGTGGTGTCCTACACCAACGCCCGCACGGCGCTGCTGGAGGCCGGGGAGACCCAGGAGCTGGCGCGGATGCTGCCGCTGGGGTTCGATGTGGCGGGCACGGTGCTGGTGGCGTTGTCGCTGGTGCTGGCCGTCAAGGAGTCCCGCGGGCAGTTGGTCACCCGGGTGTACGGGGTGGTGCTGGTGGCCACCAGCGCCGGGATCGGCGCCTGGTACGGGCACAAGGTGGGCGGCGGCTGGATCACCTGGTTCGTGGCCGCGCACGCGCTGATGGCGGTCACCCTCGCGGTGTTCGCCGAGTCGGTGGCCTGGCTGCTACGGGCCCGGATCGACGCCGCCATCGGCGTGGAACGCGTCCCGATGGTGCTGTGCCTGACCAATCCCGGCGCGTGGCGGGAGGCGACCCTGTACCGGCTGCGGCACCGCTCCCCCGTTTCTTCAGCCCTGGTTTTGCGGGACGAGAAGATCAAGGCGGTTTCCCGGGTAGTGGAAGCCGCCCAGGACGACGCCGGTTACAAGGGCGCCAAGGCCAAGAAAGTGCGGGCAGCGATCATGCGGGCGTGCCGGGACGGCACCCTGCCCGTCGAGGCGATCGAACGGGCCTGCGAAACCGGCCTGAACGAGGACGCCTCCCGCCGCCTTCTGGTGGACGCCGCCAAGGCGATGATGGCCAGCACCGCGACCGACGCCATTTCCGGGAAAGACCCCCTGGCCGAACTCCTCGGCGGGCACGACGGGGAAGATCTGAGGAAGATCCGGGGAAGCGGCGCAGTGGGACAGAGCTGGGGCGATGCCCAGGGCGGGGAAGATCTGGGAAAGATCCCGGGAAGCACTGGAAAGGTGCTGGAACGCGGCCACAATCTCAGCGAAGACCGCATGTCGCAAATCGTCGCCACCATCGAAGAAAGCACCGGGAAATCCCTGACGATCTCTGAGATCGCGTACGCGCTGAGCATCAGCAATGCCAGGGCAACAGCGATCCGGAATATCACACCGAAAGTCAAGCAGAACGGCACCGGACGACACCGGTAAGCCCCCCGCCAAGCCACAGCGGGCGTGGAACCGGGTGAACCGCGAACCTGCCACCTTCCCCCCAATCCACTTGGAGGCCTATGGAGAAGATCAAGACCAAACTCATCAGCGGCCAGGATCTCCGCCGAGGTGACGTTCTCGCCTCCGGCGATGAGGTCATCGACGTCCACCACGACTCGGAAGGCACCTGGATCGAGACCTTCCACGGGAACTGCGGCTACGCCGACGGGCAGACCTGGCGAGTTCGGCTCCCCAGACCACCGCGCTGAGTACCCGGCAGCGCCGCAAAACCGGCGACGGGCACCTCAAGCCCCCAGCGTCCAGGCGCTGCAGCCGCCGACCAAACCGGCCAGGCCGACCAGAAGGCCCGGGGCGACCCGGCCTTGATTCGTATCCCGGGAATGACCGGGCGGGTGTTCGTAGCCCGCCCGGTCATTTCGTGCTGCACAGAAAACGAAGTTCTCTCTTCCATCAACCCGAAAAGGGGATCTTGTCATGCCCAAGATGTTCAAGCTGGTGCTCTGGATGCCGGTGTTCTGGTTCATCGCCGCCATCGTCGCCTACGAGTGGAACTTCAACGGCGTCTTCCTGGTCGTGGCGCTGGCCGCCGGCACCGCCGCCGCGCTCTGGGTCACCAGCGGCGGCGACAGCAAGGAAAGCGGCGAGTAGGTGGCGGCCGAGCCCTACATGGCGCCTGGGGCGGACCGGACCGCAGATCCTGTGGACGGCCCGCCCCAGCCTGCCGTGGACGCCCCCAATCGCGCCGGTGACACCCGCCGCGTGCCCACCGGTGGCATGCCCTCCGGTGACGCGCCGGATGCGCCCGCGTGCGGTGCCGCCGAGACGCCCCCGGACGCGGGTGCCGGTGGCCGGATCGGGAGGTTGTGCTCCCGGCTGCTGGCCGGCGCTCACCCGCCCGACATCTGGGGTGACCGGCCCGGGCTGGCCAAGCTGGCCGCCTACGCCCGTCAGGGCGCCGGCACACCCGAGACCGGGCCGCTGCGCACCGGGCAGATCTGGTGGTTCCGGCTGGTGTGCCTGCCGATCACCGCGTGGGCCTACTGGAAGGCGTGGGCGCTGGAGCGCCCCTTGCGCGGCGTGCCGTTCCTGATCGTCCAGGTCTGGTGGTTGCTGCTCAACATCGCCGCCTTCTTCCACCTGCTGTGAAGCACCCCCGACAAGAACAGAAAGGAGTCGATCCATGGATGCTGTCGCCGATCTGGTGGCCGGGCTCGGCGGGGTGGACCTGAAGGGCATCGTGCTCAACCTGGTGTTCCTGACGGTTCCCGGGCTGGCCCTGGCCAAGGGTCTGAAACGATTCCGCGTCTCTGGCGGCGCCCCCGGTCAGGTACCCGGCGCCTTCCCCGGCCAGACGGGGGACGGCGCAGGTGGCGGGCAGGTGAAGGCGCACCTGCGGCGGGCGGGCGGGCAGCTCGCCTCCTTCGTGACCATCGTGGCTGTGCTGACGGGCGGGCTCGGCCTGGTCCCGCTGGCCCGGGCGGGTTACGAACTGCTCGCCGGTGTCCATGAGGCGGCCCCCGCGGTGGTCGGCGTCGTCGTGGTGGCGGTGCTGCTGGTCAAGGGGCTGGTGATGGCCCGCGACCTGATGGACGGCAAGGTCGATCGGCCGTACCTGTGGCTGGCGCCGGTGCCGCTGCTGGCGCTGCTGGTCTGGGTCGCGCCGGTGGTCGTCGACCAGATCACCGATCAGGCCGGTCAGACCGTCCGGATGGTCGTGGACCAGGCCAAGGCGGACGTGCGTAACCGCGACGCCGAGCACCCCTCCGGTGACAGTCCGGCAAGCCCGGCAAGGAGGGCGGCGCGGACACTGGTGAGAAGGGCCGATGAGCAGGGTCGCCGCCGCCGCCGCGGTAGCGGGCGCGCTCGGCGTGGCCTGCATCAACCCCGGTGTGTTCCGTGACGTCCCGATGCTGGGCGAGTTGGTCACCGCTGTCGCTGCCGTCACCGACACCTCCGGTGACGGCAGCGGCGGCGGGGGCAAGCCCGGTGCGGACGGCAAGCACGCACCGGAGGGCAAGGACGCACCGGACGGCGCCGCCGGCAGTGACCGCGACGGCATCCCGGCGGCCTACCGCGCCCTGTACAAGCGGGCTGCCGCCGATTCGTGCGTGGACTGGCAGGTGCTGGCCGCGATCGGCTACGTCGAATCCCGGCACGGAGCCAACACCGGCCCCAGCTCGGCGGGGGCGCTGGGACCGATGCAGTTCATACCGGACACCTGGCGGGACTACGGCCGCGACGGCAACGGCGACGGCCGCAAGGACGTCCACGACCCCGCCGACGCAATCCCGGCCGCCGCCGGCTACCTGTGCGCGCACGGCGCCGCGACCAACCTGCGCGGCGCTCTGTGGCACTACAACCACTCCACGCGCTACGTCGACCACGTCCTGGTCGTGGCCGACCGGCTGCGCTGACCGCCGCTCGATCGGCACAGAGGCTCCGGCGATCACCGAGCTGGCCGCGGCCTGGAAAGGACCTGATCTACATCATGCATGTCGAGAACCTGCCCCAGCGCCTCATGGTCGGCCTTGGCGGCCGCCTGGACGACCAGATGCAGATGATCCCGCTGCTGTTCCTGCAGGACCCGGACCAAGAGGTTGAGGACGGCGCGTCGGTCCTGATGACCGCACTGCTGGCCAGCGGTTGGGAGTTCCTTCGCGGCGCCGGGCCGTTTGCGATGCCCATATCCGAGACCTGGAGCGTTGAGCTAGACGATGAGCCGGGAGCGGTCCTGTGCGGCCCGGGCGGGCTGCGCCTGCGGGTGGGTACCGACGACGTCCCATTCGCCTGGCGTGAGACCGTGCGCCTCAACGGCGTGGTCCTGGCCTACGGCGGCGTGATCGAGGTGCAGGACCACTCTCCCGACGTCGAGGGCGCGATGCGCGCTGGGACGCTCGCGGTAACCGCTCTGCCTGTCCGCAAGGGGGTGGCCGGCCGATGAGCAACTCAGTCCGGGTCGCCGGTGCCGACCGCCGCCAGGGACTCACCGCCCCCGCCGAACCTTCACCCGCCCCGGGGAGCGGCCCGAGGAGGACCCAGGTGAACCAACGCGTCCAGCGGCTGGGGTTTGAGCTGCAGGCAGCCGTGGAGGGGCGGCTGCGCCGTCAGATGCTGCCGCACTACTTCACGGCCGCGGTGCTGGCGGTCGGCATCACCGTGGCCAACTGGCCGGCGCAGGTGTCGGCCACCGCCACGGCGCTGGGTGCCGTAGGCCTGACCGCGGCAACAACAGCGGTGCTCATGTGGCGGATGCGCCGGACCGGATGGCGGGCGTGGACCACGCGCGTGGCCATCGCCGGTGCTGTGGTGGCCGGGTGGCTGACGGCCACCGCGCTGACCGGCCTGGGCCCGGTCCTGGTCGCTGTGCTGGTCGCCGCAGAGATCATGCTGGCCGCCCGGTGGTGGCAGCACTGCCGCCCCGGATACCCCGACCCGCCCCGGCCGCCCACCTCCCACCGCACCGCCCATCACGCTGGCGACCGCATCGGCGAGCGGGACCAGGAGCCCGGTCCGGCGCCCGGTCCGGCGCCCGGTCCGGCCGCGCCGCCCATCCAGCAGGCGAGTACCACCGTCGACCTCGACACGGCCCTGTCCGAGCCCGCTGGCAGCCCCGCCGATGGGCCCGCCGATGGCGGGGGCGCGGATGACGCCGCTGCCCGGGTGATCGCCGACGAGCTGCGCCGACACGGTGTGCACGCCACCGTGGTGGGGGCGACGGCAGGCCCGCAGGTGATCCGCTACAGCCTCGCACTGGGCAACGGTGTCAAGATCTCCAAGGTCCGTGCCCTGGTGGAGAACCTCGGTGTCGCGCTCGGGCGCGACCGGGTGCGGCTCATCGCGCCCATCCCCGGACAACCGGGCCTGGTCGGCCTGGAGGTGCCCAACCCCGACCGGCGACCCGTGCACCTGGCCGATGTGCTGCGCTCACCGGCCGCCACCGGCGAGGACCATCCGCTGATCGTCGGCCTGGGGGAGGACGTCGAGGGCCGCCCGGTGGTGGTCAACCTGGCCAAGATGCCGCACATCCTGATCGCGGGCGCGACCGGCGCGGGCAAATCCACCGCGCTGAACGCCATCATCGCCTCGGTCCTGGTCCGCGCCGCCCCCGCGCAGGTCCGCATGGTGCTCATCGACCCCAAACGGGTCGAACTGGCCGCCTACACCGGCATCCCGCACCTGCTCACGCCGATCATCACCAGCCCGAAGAAGGCCGCCGAGGCCCTGACGTGGGTCGTCGGTGAGATGGACCGCCGCTACGACGACCTGGCCGCCTCCGGATACCGGCACATCGACGACTTCAACCAGGCGGTGGAGGCGGGCAGGCTGACCGCGCCGCCCGGCAGCGAACGCGTGTACACCCCGTACCCGTACATGCTGGTCATCGTGGACGAGCTGGCCGACCTGATGATGATCGCGCCGCGCGACGTGGAGGACTCGGTCGTGCGCATCACCCAGCTCGCCCGCGCCGCCGGCATTCACCTGGTTCTGGCCACCCAGCGGCCCAGCGTGGACGTGGTCACCGGTCTGATCAAGGCCAACGTCCCGTCCCGGCTGGCGTTCGCGGTCTCCTCACTGGCCGACAGCCGCGTCATCCTCGACCAGCCGGGCGCCGAAAAGCTGCTGGGCGCCGGGGACGCGCTGCTGGCACCGGCCGGCGCCGGCCAGCACATCCGCCTGCAAGGCGCACTCATCACCAGCGACCAGATCATCCAGGTCGTCGAACACGCCAAATCCCAGCACCCGGCCACCCCGCAGACCGCTACCGACCCGCTGACCGCATCCCACGAACAGGTCATGCAAGTGGTCCGGGCGGGACCGGCGACCACCGGCCAGATCCAGACCCGCACCGGGCTGCCTGAACACCAGGTCGATGAACTGCTGAGCCACCTCACCCGGTTCGGCTACCTGGTCAAACCCGCAGACCACTACGAGATCCCCTAACCCGGGCGACACCTGACCGAGGGCGCGCACAGCAACACGCGCGCCCCCGGTCTCGCCGTGCGCGAATACACGCCCCCCAATCTGCTCAGGAGGTACCCGGTGGCCCAGGCCGCAGGCCGGCTCGTCCGCATCGCCCTGGTCGGCGCGCTGGCCTACCACATCAGCACCATCGCCCGCGACGACGCCAAAGGCGACGACACCAAAAGCACCCGCCCCCACGCCGCGGCCGGGACCGACCTCGGCCGGCGCATCGTCGCCGCAGCCAAGACCCAGCGCGGCGTCCCCTACTCCTGGGGCGGCGGCGGCACCCGCGGCAAAAGCCGCGGGATCTGCTGCTCACCCGGCGGATACGACGGCCGCGAAACGGTCGGGTTCGACTGCTCGGGCCTGGTGCAGTTCGCCGTGTACCAGGCATCCCGCGGCCGGATCACCCTGCCCCGCGTCGCCGCCGACCAGGTCCGGCGCGGCAAACCCGTCTCCCGGTCGGCGATGCGGCCCGGCGACCTGATCGGTTTCGACCACGGCCAGGGCATCACCCACATCGGCATATACGTCGGCGACGGCCGCATGGTGCAGGCCCCCCAAACCGGCGACGTCGTCAAAATCTCGCCCCTGGCACCCCGCAATGACCAGCGGTGGACCATCCGCAGACTCCAATGACCAGCCCACCGGCCATCACCTGCGACCGCCTACCTCGATCCGCCGCCCCGGGAACCGTTCAACCGGTCCCCGGGGCTTCCTACTGCCCAAGGGAGACGGCCCCGTCATGGACGAGAAGCAGATCAAGGCGCAAGTCGCCGAACACTTCGCCTCCGACAACATCCGCGAGGACGAGATCGTCCTCAAGCCCAACGGCGACATCGTCATCGACCGCCGCAAGACGCTCCCGTGGGCCCAGCCCCTCGTAGTCGGCCGATGGAAGAACTAGCCGCCGCGCCACAAAGGGAGAAACCCCGGATGGTCACCCGCTGGCCCGTCACCGACGGCTCGGGCTGTGATGCGGCGCTGACCGTGCTGGCCGCGCACCTGCCGAGACATCCCCGCCCCCACCACGAAGGAGTTCCGCGATGAACCCTCCCAAACCGCCGATGCGGGACCGCGAGTTCCACGCCCTGGCCGATGAGGTGGCCGCCGTGTGCGACCGGAACGGCCTGTCGACCTGGCTGAACGACGACCGCGAGCGCCTGGACGCGGCGTTGTGGGAGTTCGCCCACCCCGATCTGGCCGGCACTTCGGCCGACCCCTACCGCGGCGCCGAAGACGACCAAGACCAGGAGGACTGACCGGTGAAGTTCACCATCGATGCCGAGGCGTTCGCCGACGCGATCAGCTGGGCCGCACGGTTCTTGCCGTTCGTGCCGACGATGCCGGTGCTGGCCGGGATCCGACTGGAGGCCACCGACCAGCAGCTGGCCGTGAGCGTGTTCGACTACGAGGTGTCCGCCTACGCCCAGGTGCCCGCCGAGGTCAGCGACCCCGGAACCGCACTGGTCTCCGGCCGCGTCCTGACCGAGATCGCCAAGCGCCTGCGGGCCGGCGCCGTCGAGGTCGCCCTCGACGGCGCCACCATGACCCTGCGATCAGGCCCGGCATCCTTCGGCCTGCTGACGATGCCGGTCGAGGACTACCCCACCATCCCGGCCATGCCTCCCACCGTCGGCCAGGTCGACGCCAGCGTCCTGACCCGCGCGATCACACAGACCGGCATCGCCGCGGCCCACGACCACACCGTCCCGACCCTGTGCTCGCTGCGCCTGGACCTGGCCCCGCAAGGGCCGCCCATGCTGTCGGGCACGGATCGGTACCGAGTCGCGCTGCGTCGCCTCACCGGCTGGCAGCCCACCATCACCCCGACCGGCAACACCGCCGCCCACGGCCGACCCGAAAACGACCGAGAGGACGGGGAAGCACCGGCCTCCGGTCTCGGCGGCGACCCGGTGAAGGTGTTCGTGTACGCGGCGACAATGACGCGGATCGCCAAGGCCCTGACCGGGGACCTCCCGGTCACCGTCGGGCTGGCAGCCGATCACAACCAGGCCCCCCATCTGATCGGCCTGCAGGTCCCCGGCCGCACCATCACCACGCGCCTCATGGACGGCGCCGTCCTGGACTACGCGTCCATGCTGGAAAACAAACAGCGCCCGCACCGCGTCGAGATCGGCACCCGCGAATTCATCGAAGCGGTCCAGCGCGTCGCGGTCGTCGCCGAACGCAACACCCCAGTCCGGCTCTCCTTCACCACCGTCCAAGACGGACCCGACGGCCAGAGTGAGATGACGCTGCAGGCCGGTACGGGCGATGAGGCCAACGGCCGCGACGTTCTACCCGCCCGCGTGCACGGCACCCCGCCGACCGTCGCGTTCAACCCCGGCTACCTGACCGACGCGCTGAACGCACTGGACTCCGACACCGCGCACCTGTTCATCGGGGACAAAGACACCACCTCGGCTCTGATCACCGGCACCGTCCCAGACAACGCCAAAAACCTCAACGCTGTCATCTACCGGCACTACCTGATGCCGGTCCGGCTGACCAGCTGACCGAGCGGCGCCGTCAACCCGCCAACCCCCAGGTGCATCTGCGCGAAATCGCGACGCCTGGCAGATAGGGACTGATCCCGGTGCGGCGTCCTGGCGGCCCCGTTGCCCCGTGGCGGGGCCGCCTCACGCAACACCAGAACCACACCCAGAGAAACAGGGAGAACCATGGCCTTCAAACGGGTCAACTTCATGGAGGAGTCCACCGGCGTCAAGGTGGACGACCCGGCCGTCGTACGCGCGATGGAGGTCTACGACCGCCTCGACGACATCGAGCGCCGCAACGCCTACCGCTCCACGATCCAGGCGATGACCGCCTTCCGCCGCACCAGCGAGGGGAGGCACCTCACCGAGTTGGTCAGGAGCTACGAGGCGATGATCCGGATCGACGCCACCCCGGGTCTGCGGGAAAAGATCCGCGCTACCCGGAATGCCCCGCCGCCTGAGCCCGCAGACGATGCGGACATCGAAGCGCTGATCGCGCGGCTGCGCGGCCAGGAGCCCCAGGACGGGGGCCGGAATGCCTGACCTGAGAAACCGGATCGTCACCCCGTCCACCGACCCCGACCGGTGGACCGACGAGGAGAAGGACTTCTTCGACCGGGGCCTGTGCTCCTGGGATGTGGGTGTGCAGTACTTCGGGCAGACCGATCACCTGTGCGGCGCAAAGTCGAAGCCGGGCGCGTCGTTCGGGCACTGTGCCCACCACGAGGAAGTGCTGCTGGAGTGCCACTGGCCGGACGGGACCCCCCGCCGATGAGCGGCATGCGCTTCGACCTCGACGAACCGCTCATTCCCGACGACCACGCCCTGCACGGCCTGGTGGACATAGCGACCATGGCCGCCTTGGAGGAGGAGTGGAAGGCCGCGAAGGTCGACGAGTGGTGCGCCGTCGCCGGGCTCCGCCATGCCGCCGCCGGACTGCGCAGCGCCACCGGCCGCCCGAACGCCGCACCGATCGAATTCGTCCTGACCGACGCCGAGCACAAGGCCACCGACAGCCACCGGGTCCGGCGCGCCCTGACCGCCTACCAGCAGGCCGCAACCCTCTACGAAGGCGTGCACGCCCACCTCGCCGACCTCCGCAACCGCGCCACCGCCCCGGGCACCTGACCAGCCAACGGGCCTGACCAGCGCCAGAACCCGGACCAGCCACCCGCTGGTCCGGGTCTTCTTATGCCCGCCACGTCCCACCAGCCCCTGACGAGCCGCCGCAGCCTGCCGCGGCGCGCTCCGTCCCCCCGACTCAGGGAAGCACCGTCATGTCCAACCCGCAGAACTTTCCGCCCGTCGAGCAATGGCCGACGGTCACCCCGCCCGACTGCCCTCTGTGCCAGCGCCCCGCTGACGCGGTGTGGATCGGGCCCGCCACCTACCAGGACGGCACCGAGGTCAACGTCTGGCGCTGCCGCGCCTGCCGCCACGACTGGCACATCCCCACCCGTCACTGGCCGGTCCTGAACGGCCCCGACTGCCCGTACTGCCTCACCAAGGACACCTGCTGGGCCGCACACGCCCCCGACGTCCCCGGCGACCTGTGGACCTGCGACAACGGCCATGAGTTCGTCCTCACCCCGGAGGGGCTGATCATCCTCCCTGAGGAGGCGGGATGAACTCCCCCCTCCCGGTCGCCCCTCCCGGTCGCCCCGCCGAGAGGCGCCACGACGGCAGTCCTCTCCCGCCGGTGTGCCTGGCCTGCGACCCTGCGCTGGTCATGCTCGGCTGTGACGCCGCGCTGACGGTCCTGGCCGGGCACTGCCCCGACCCGTTCCCACTGTGCCGTGCCTGCCGGCGGGTGGGCGTGATCTATCTGCTGCACTTCACCCAGCCCTACAAGCACGCCCGGCACTACCTCGGCTGGACCCGTGACCTGCCCGGCCGCCTGGCCGCCCACCACATCGGCACCGGCGCCCGGCTGCTGCAGGTCGTCGCCGACGCCGGGATCGAATGGCGCCTGGCCCGCCTATGGCCCGGCGACCGGCACCGTGAACGCGCCATCAAACGCCAGGGCGGTGCCTCCCGCGCGTGCCCCATGTGCGGAGTTCATCCCCGCGTCGCCCGCGCCACCCAGAACGCCTGACCGGCCATGCCCGATCACCGCCCGGGCGCGGATGGCCGGTGGGGCCCAGCGCGCCGAGGCGGCCGATCCAGCCAGGGCGACGGCTGCGCCGGGCGGCGGCGTGGTCCCGGCGTCGGCCCGGAGAATTCGGCTCGAAGGACCTGCCGCAGCTGACCGGGATCCTGGCCGTCGCAACCGTGCGGGCCGGCCTGCCCCCCGGCGGCGAGCCGCTGAAGATGGCGGGCCCCCGCTTGCGCGGCGGCGGCCTGCGCCTCCCGGTGTTGGGCGTGACGCAACCTCGCCACGGCGTCAGCCAGCTGCATCAGGCTGCCGAGCAGCCGCAGCCACGCGGCGTTGTCTCGCTGCTGTGGCCCGGCGGCGGCCAGCAGGCGCGCCGCGCGCCGGAGCCGCACCCCGGCCGTAGAAGGCGGCGGGACCCGTGCGTACGGGCGGCGGGCAGCTCGGTCATACAGGTCAGCCGCCTGCCGTAGCCGGGCGTTTGGGTGGATGGTGGCGGCGATCTGCAGCAGGTCTCCGGCGGCCCAGGCGATGTCATCGCCGCTGTTCAAGCTTGTCCCGTTGTCGGTGAGGATCTGGCGCAGATGGTCGGTGGCGTGTCCGGTAGCTCGATGTGCGCGCGCTGCGGCTGTGTCCGGTCGCGTGCTGCCTAGGAAGACGCTGCCAGGCTGGAGCGGGCCGGTCGTGGGCGCCTGCCAGCGGCATCGGAGTTTGGGCAGTGACAGGTCGCTGGCCAGCTTCCCGCCGCCGAACCACACCGGCTCTCCGGCGGCGTTGCGGTGGCCGGAGAGCGCGACCGCGTACCCAGTGACCTGTCCGGGATCGCGCTCGCTGCGCCGCAACCGCACCCGGATCCCCTCTTCTGCGAGGGCTGCGAAAAATCCGGCTTCATCTTCCGCCGCGGCCGCGGCGGCGGCGACCGTGTTCCGCAGCCGGATGCGCGGCGGAACACGGACCCCGCGGCGGCGGGCCAGTTCGATCTCGGCGCGGGTGGGCCGCAGCGCCGCGGTGCGGTCTCCGGGCCCGACGATCCGCAGCCCATAGGCGTGCTCGATGTCGGAGCGGGCGGCCTGCAGCCGGTAGCGGCTGCGCCACAGGGAGATCCGGCCGCCGTCCTGCCGGGCCAGCGTGGCCACCAGGTGCACGTGGTCGTCGGCGTGCCGCACCGCCACCCACCGCACCGCCGCATCGGCTTCCCCTGCCGGCGCGAGCCCGACCCGGTCCATGATGGTTTCAGCGATCGCCGCCCACTGCGCATCGGACAGGATCGGGTCCTGCGGCGCGGCGCGGGCGATGCAGTGCCACACCGGATCGGTCGGAACCTCACCCGGCCGAGCGTGCACCGGGGCCATCAGCACCCCGGCCAGATGCCGCACGCTCCGCCGTCCCTGCGGACCGCGTTCCGGTTCCAGGAACGCCGTGTCAGTGAATCCGGCGACCAGATGCGGATTGACATGCTCGCCGGAACGGCCCGGCCCGTACAGGTAGGACAGCAGCCGCGTCGTCCCCTTGCCGCGCCCCAACTCCCGGATGATCAACGGAGCGTTCCGCGGAGCATCCGGGCGATCCGTTCCGTCGCGCGGTCCAGTCTCCGCACGATCCGGATGCTCTCCGCCGCGCTCTGCTGCATTCCGTCCGGCGCGACGCCAGTGGTGTTGAAGGCGCGGACGGCCTGGTTGAGGTTGATCCCGATCCGGCGTGCCTGGGTCTGGGCATCCAGCACCTCCTGCAGGGCGCGCTGCACCGTCTCACCCACCGGCGCCGTCTGGCAGCGGGCCACGGCCAGCACAGCCTCGGCCGCGAATCGCGCCGGCGTGATCCGCCGTGCGACCGCCGCCGCCCGCACCTCAGCCCATTCGGCCTCGCTCAGGGTCAATTTCATCTGCCGGGCCCGACGCACTTGCCCGCGCCGCCGATGCCGCAGCCGTGGCCGTTCCCCGTCCACCGCCCCCGCCATTCCAATGCCTGCATCGACCATCAGGTAACCTGATCTCCTTTTTTGCTGGGACCGCGCTCGGTCCCCGGCCCGGGGAGCCCTGCTAAGGCACGAGTTTCGCCGACCGTACCCCCCTTGTCCAGGCATAGAAGGACCACTCGGCCCATCTTGCCCGCCACCTTCCGCCCTGCACAGTCCGCCCCGTAGGCGCCCACAGCGAATGCCCGGAAGCGTGACCACAAGCATTTTCCTCAGGCAAATCTCAAATCGACACATCGGCTGACACTTCCACTGACAAAGCTAGGCGTAGAGTCCCTCTTCAAAACAGCCTCAAGAGAGGAATCGGCGATGCGGCGAATCAGAGCTTCCCCTGCCGGGACCACTGGAATTCGGGCGCCGGCATCCGGCCGCGCCGCAGCTCCGCCATCCAACGACTCGCCGCGCAAGACGTCGCCGGCGCCCACGTTCCGGCGGACATCGGGGCGCCTGACTAGCCGGGGAGGGCGGAACGACACCGCTGCAAGACCCCACGACAACGCGAAGGCCCTGGTGTAGGGGCCAGGGCCTTCGTCAACACACATACTCGACATCGAGGGTCGCATATGGACGCACGCCAGGACAACGACGCCGACCCTGATCAGCCGCACCACGACGAGCCGAACCAAGCCAGCGGATCAGTCGATGGACCTGACTCTGCCGATACCACCACGCCGGGGCAGCGTCGCCCGCCCAAGCGGGACCGCGCCTTGGCTCTGGTCACCGACCGGTCCGAGCTGCGCCGGGCCGAGCAGGGATGGCCGTACGTGCGGCTGAGCAGTCGGGTCTTCCGGTTCGACCGGTCCGGCCGGGCCTCACTGGCTGCCGAGATCCGGTACCAGTGGCGCGGTACCCAGGAGGATCCTCCGCCGGATGACCGCACCCTCCGCAGCGTCGTGGCCGACCTGCAGCGCATAGCGGAGGAGGCCGAACTAGACGACCCCGCCGCAACCGCGTGGCTGACCGAACGAGGCATCCCTACCAGTGCACCAGCGGGCCAGGCCGCCGACCGCGGCCTGTCGTCGCTCACCGCGCTGCCAGGTTGCCCGCTGCCAGCGGGCTACCAGATCCCCGAGCCCTACACAGTCGCGCCCGACGCGGTCTGGCTGCACACCACCCACGGCGGCGCCGAACGCGTCGCCTGGGCCGCGCTGACCGTGCTGCGGGTGTTCATCGATCCCGAAGGAGCACAGATGAGCGAACTGTCCTGGCTGGACCGCGGCCGCTGGCGCAGCCACATCGTGCCGCGCTCGGTCGCCAAGTCCGGCCGCCAGCTCGTCAAGCAGCTCGGTGACCTCGGCCTGCCGGCCACCGAAGCCGACGCCAAGGCCGCCGAACGCTGGCTGGCCGCCGTCGAGGTCGCCAACCAGGAGGTGATCCCCGAGGTGAAGATCGCACGGCATCTGGGCTGGCAGCGCGACGGCGCCTTCGTCATCGCCGATGGCCACCCCTACCAGCTACAAGGCGTCGACCCCCAGATGACCCGGCCCCTGGAGGCGCACCGGCAGCGCGGCACCCTCTCCGGCTGGCAGACCGCAGTGAAGATCGCCGAGAAGTACCCGACCGTCGCCGTCGGGGTATACGCCGGCCTCGCCGCCCCCCTGCTGCAGGTGCTTGGGGTGTCGTCGTTCACGGTCAACTGGGGCGGCCGCTCCACCGGCGGCAAAACCACCGCCGCCCAAGGCGGCCTGTCAGCCTGGTGCGACCCCGACGACGCCGGCGCCGCCGTCACATCCTGGGCCACCACCGCCACCTACTACCAAGCCCGCCTCGGCCTGGCAGGCAACGGAATCCCGATCCTGCTCGACGACACCCAGACCGCCAAGAACCCCGAGTTCGTCTCCGCCGCGCTCTACCAGATCACCCAGAACCAGGGGAAAGGCCGGATGGGGGACTGGAAGACCTACCGGTGGCGCACCATCGTGCTGTCCACCGGTGAACGCTCCGCCCTGTCGTTCGCCACCCACCAGGGCATCAGCGCTCGCGTCCTGGATCTGCAAGGCTCCCCGTTCGGCCGCTCCCCTGACTCCGGCAGCGACGCCCAAACCTTCCGGCAGGGACTGCTGGACAACTACGGGCACGCCGGGCCCGCGTTCATCGAACGGTTGCGCGCCGAGCTCGACGAGCACGGCACCACCCGGTTGGAAGAACGCCACGGCGAACTCACCGAACTGCACCGACACGGCGCCTCCGACCTGGCCCGCCGGCGCGCCCCGCTGGTCGCGGTCCTGCGGCTCGCCGCCGAACTGGCCGACGCCTGGAGCATCGTCCCCTTCCCGCCGCCCCCACCCGAGGTGTGGTCGAGCCTGTTCGCCGCCAACGACCCCCGCGACAACCGCGCGGAGATGGCTCTGGACGTCGTCCGCGAGTACGTCGCGGTCAATGCCGACAAGCTGTGGACCCCGCACAACGACCGCGCCCCCGCCTCCGGCTGGATCGGCGTGGACACCAAAGTCGGTGACGACCTGGCGGCCGTCGCGCTTGTGCCCGAGAAGCTACGCGAGGCCCTCGACCGCGCCGGCTACGAACTGGACGCCGTCCGCCAGGGCTGGCTGGAAATGAGGGCGCTGCACATGCAGGAGAGCCAGCGGCCCCAGTACCTGATCAAGCGGAGCATCGACGGCCGCCAAACCAAGTGCTACGTCTTCACCGGCGCAGCCATGGGCCACGACAACTATGCCGACGACGGCGGGAATGCCGAGTGAGTCCCCCCATGCGCGCACGAAGACCACCGAGCCTGCGTACCTGCGTACCGATCATGAAAATGATCAATGCTCATACAGGTCAGAGCACCTATCGGGACTGTACGCAGCACGGTACGCAAACAGTACGCACCTACTGCAACTGCGTACCGGCCGCCCTCGGGAGTCCGGACGGTACGCAGTTGTGCGTACCCGTGTCTCCGCAGGCCAGCTCGCGTTTCAGGGCGGTACGCACCTAGCCGAAACACACCCCCCTCAAAACGCGTGGGGGTGGGGGATGTCTCGTTCCTCCACCCCCGGCAAGCCGTCCGCCGAGACATCCCCACCCCCTTCGGGACGGAGTCGTCATGCCCAGCACCGCTCCAACCGCCACTGCCTCACCGGTCAGCCTCGCCCTGGATCTGGCCGCGGCCGGCTGGCACGTGTTCCCCCTCACCCCCCGCGACAAGCGGCCCCTGGCCAACTGCCTCGACTGCCGCGACAACCCCGATTGCCCCGCCGACGAGTACACCCGATGCCGATGCATCGGCGGCGGGCAGTGGTGCCACGGCGTCCGCGCCGCCACCACCGACCCCGGCCGCATCACCACCTGGTGGCGTCGCGTGCCTGCCGCGATCCCCGCCGTCGCCGCCGGGCCGTCCGGCCTGGTCCTGATCGACCTCGACCACCACACCGACCAGCCGCCCGCCGATCCCGCCGCTCGGCTGCTGCCCGGCCTCACCCTCACCGAAAACCAGATCCCCGGTGGCTTCGCCGCGGTCCGCGACGGCGCCGACGTGCTGCGGCTGCTCGCCCGCCTGCGCGGCGGCCCGAACCCCTGGCCCGCCGACCCCGCGTACCAGCCCGTCTCCGTTGCCACCCCGTCCGGCGGCCGCCACCTCTGGTACCGCGCGCCAGCCATCCCCACAGACAAAACAAACCACCGGCGGCTACGCCAGGCCCTGGGCGAACTCGGCTGGCAGATCGACATCAAAGCCGCCTGGAGCTACGGCATCGCACCCGGTGCCACCACCCGTGCCGGCACATACACCATCCGCGCCGGAGCCCTGGCCACCGTCGGTCAGATGCCCGGCTGGCTCACCCGCGAAGTCCTTCGCGTGACCGCACCCCGCCGCGAACCGCCACCTCCGCCGTCCCGCCCCGCGGGGCAGGACCGGGGACGGGCCGTCGCGTATCTGCACGCCGTCATCGAGGACGGCGCCGCCGAGCTGGCGCCGCTCACTGACGGCCGCAAGGCCGCCCTGTCCGCCCTGGCGTACAAGACCGGCGGTCTCCTCGCCTGGGCTGGCCAGTCGCGCACCGACGTCCAGGACCGGCTTGTCCAAGCCGGCATTGCCAGTGGGCTGCCCGAACGACTCGCCCGCCGCATCGTCCACCGCGCGCTGACCAACGGCCTCGCCCGGCCGCTCCCCGCGCCCCACGACCGACACACCAGCACCACACCCTGACTCCCCGAAGACGTGGACGGCCCCGGCGGTGAACCACCACGAACACCGCGCCGGGGCCGCCACCTCCCGAGAAGAGAGGCACCGCCCATCATGAACGCCGCCAACACCAAGCCGCAGCTTCAGCAGAAGATCCTTTACCGGGTGACCGAAGCCATGGCCCTGCTGTCCCTGAGCCGCAGCGTCATCTACGAGGAGATCCGCAGCGGCCGCCTCCGCAGCGTGACCCGCGGCCGGACCCGTCTCGTCCCCGCCACCGCCCTCACCGAGTACGCCCAGCTCCTGGAGCGCGAGGCCGACAACGAGGGGGTCGCGTGATGACTGGCATGCCCGTTCCCTTCACCGTCGACCACGCCTACGACCGCGCACGGGCCAGCGATGGCGTGAGCCGCTACGGTCACTACCTCCGCGAGGCGGTCGCCGCCGACCACGGCCTCGTCTGGGGCTTCGAGGACGAGACCGACCGCCAGCATGCCTTCGCCGCGCTGGCCTGGCGGACCGCCACCGGTCCGGTGATGGCACCGGGCTACGTCCGCTACCACCACCTGATCCTGGGCGCCGAGGTGTACCGGTCGAGCTGGGACGGCGCCCTCCTGGCGTCGGTCCAGTTGGCCACATCGCCGCCGGCGGGCCTGGCCCGGATGCGCCAGTGGGCCGACTGGCCGACCGAGCTGCGCGGCGAACACTACGTCCCCGTCGGCCCGTACGAGCAGCAGATCGGCCATCGCTCCGATTACCAGACCGGGTACGCGCTCACCACCGTGAGCCTCGAGTTCGGCCTCCACGACGTGATGCTGCCGCCGCCGCCGGCCACGCCGACCTCACGCGGCGCCGTCTACGTCGGCAGGGACACGATTGAGGCCCTGGTTGAAGCGCTCAACATCGTCGTCGCCCCCATCCTGGACGTCTCGTGACCCCCGAGGCCAGCACACCAGCAGGGCCGGAGGAGAAGGGGAAACCCGGGAACCGCCGTCCCCAGGGGGACGGCGGCCTGCGTTGGAGTGAGAGTCGTCAGCGGTGGATCGCGGAGATCACCGTGGGGTACACGCCCGCGGGCAAGCGCATCGTCCGGTCGGCCAGCGACCGGAACAAACGCAAGGCGCTCAAGAAGCTCCACGAGAAGCTGCGGGACCGTGACGACGGTCTACCAAGCGAAGACACGAAGTACCGCGTCCGAGACGCCGTCGAGGACTGGCTGGAGTATGGCCTGGCTAACCGGGACGAGGAGACGCGCGTCAAGTGCCGGAGCCTGACCAACAACCACATCATCCCGGACCTGGGTGCGCGGAAGCTGCGTGAGCTGTCGGCCGACGATGTCGACGCGTGGCTCGCCCGCAAGGCCAAGAAACTGAGCACCGACACCCTCCGACAGCTGCGGTCGATCCTCAAACGGGCGGTGGCGCGAGCCCAGGCCCGCGACAAGGTGAAGCGGAACGTCGTCCTGCTGTGCGAGGTACCGCGCGGACAAGACGGCCGCCCGTCCAAGTCGCTTACACTTGCCCAGGCGTTCGCCGTGCTCGCGGCGGCCGAGGGCACCGCGATGTACGCCTACATCGTGCTGTCCCTGCTGATCGGCGCTCGCACGGAGGAACTGCGCGCGCTCACCTGGGCGCACGTGGACCTGGACGGGTGTCCGGACGCCCAGCCGCCGGTTCCCCCGCACATCCGTGTCTGGCGCTCGGTGCGAGCCGGTGGGAAGACCAAGACCAAGAAGTCCCGGCGCACACTGGCCCTACCGAAACGGTGCGTGGACGCCCTCCGCCTCCAGCGCGAGTTGCAGGACGAGCAACGCGCGGCGGCCGGAAAGGCGTGGCAGGAGCACGACCTGGTCTTCGCCTCCACCGTGGGCACCAAGCGGAACGCCAACAACGTCCTGCGGTCCTTCCGGGCCATCCTGGCCAAAACCGACCTCGATCCGGACGAGTGGACGCCGCGCGAGCTGCGCCACAGCTTCGTGTCGGTGCTGTCGGACGCTGGCGTCCCGATCGAGGACATCTCCCGGCTGGCCGGTCACAAGAGCACGGAGGTCACGGAGACGGTGTATTGGCACCAGATCCGGCCCGCGTTGCTGGCCGGAGCGGAGGCGATGGACGATGTGTTCCCCGCCCAGACCGAGGACGACTAGTCAGGCAATATGTCAGGCAGTCGTTAGCAAGGGCCCGTTCCGATCTTCGGAACGGGCCCTTGACCTGGAGCCGCCTATCGGAATCGAACCGATGACCTATTCATTACGAGTGAATCGCTCTGCCGACTGAGCTAAGGCGGCGTGCCGTGCGGGGCACGGCGGGAAGCAGTCTACCGGGTCTTCGGGGGTGGGTGCGCCCTGGTTATTCAGCGGCAGGTGGTCCCGTCCTTGGGCGGGTTGGCCGTGGTCAGGTAGTCGTCGGTCGCCTTGGTGATGCACGAGTTGCCCTGCAGGTAGGCGGTGTGCCCGTCGCCGTCGAAGGTGAGGAGGACGCCGCTGGAGAGCTGGCCGGCGAGGCTCTGCGCCCACTTGTACGGCGTGGCGGGGTCGCGGATGGTTCCGATGACGACGATGGGAGCGGCGCCCTTGGCGGTGATTGGCTTCGGCTCCTGTTTGGTCTGGACGGGCCAGTAGACGCATGGGAGGCCACCCCAGACAACGAAGGTGCCGAATCGGGGAGCGACCTTCTTGGCTTCGGTGGCGGCCTTGCCGTAGGTGGCGAGGTTCGGGGGGTTGGGTTTGTCGACGCAGTTGACGGCCATGTTGGCGTCGGTCTGGTTGCTGTATGAGCCGTTGGCCTTGCGCTCGACCATCTCGTCCGCGAGGGCTAGGAGGTAGGTGCCGTCGGACTTCTCCATCGCCTGGATGAGGGACTGGCGCAGGACGGGCCAGTACTGCTTGACGTACAGGGCCCTGGCGATGCCCATCACGGCCAGGGATTCGGTGACCTTGCGGGAGTCGCGGGTGTTGGAGAGGGGCTTCTTGTCCGTGGCGGTGAGGAACGATGCGATCTTGTTGATGACCGCGTCCGCCGTGGTGCCGAAGGGGCAGCCGCCCGACTTCACACAGTCGTCGGCGAAAGCGCGGAGGGCGGTCTCGAAGCCCTTCGCCTGCTCGATCAGCAGTTCGGTGGACGAGAGTTTGGGATCGACGGCGCCGTCCAGGACGAAGGCACGGATGTTCTTGGGGAACTGTTCGGCGTAGGAGGCGCCCAGGTAGGTGCCGTAGGAGGCGCCGTAGTAGGTGAGCTTGCTGTCGCCCAGGGCCGCGCGCAGGACGTCCATGTCGCGGGCGGCGTCGGCGGTCCCGACATGGGGGAGTTCCGATCCGGCCTTGGTCTTGCAGCGCTCGGCGAACGCCTTGCTTTCGCCGCCGAGTGTGCTGGTCTCCTTCTGGTCGTCTGGGGAGGCGTCGGTGGCGAAGAACTCGTCCAGCTGGGGGCCGGTGTTGCAGCGAAGGGGGTCACTAGCCGCCACACCGCGCGGGTCGAAGCCGACGATGTCGAAGCGGCGGCGAAGTTCGTCCCCGAAGCCACTGGCTGACTGCTTGATGAAGTCGACACCGGAACCGCCGGGGCCGCCGGGATTCGTGAGCAGCGAACCGATCCGGGCGGACTTGTCCTCGGCAGGGAGCCGGACGACCGAGATGCCGACCTTTTCGCCCGACGGCTTGGAGTAGTCCAGCGGAACCTGGACGGTTGCGCACTCGAAACCGCCCCCGCAGTCCTTCCAGGAAGGTTTCTGGCTGTAGAAGGACGCAAGGCCCGCAGGTGCCGGCGACGACGCCTCTCCCTTGTGGGCGCCATCGCAACCGGTGGCCGTCGCCAGTGCCAGCACGGCGGCCACGCTGATGAACCTCGTTGCCCGCACCTGGTCCCCGTCTCGTCGTAGCGGCACGTACGCCGTCGCCTACGCTACGTCGGCACGGTGCCTGAGGCTACTTCCGTCGGTATTCGTGTTCGATGCCGTCGAGCAGCCAGTTGAGCCCCTGCTCGAAAGTGTCACGACGGTGGAGGGCCTTATCCAAGAAGGGTTTGAGGTGGGGAAGCTCACCGCGCTCCAAGAGGCGCCGGACGTAGTCCTGCTCCAAGGGGCTCGTGTTGGCGCCCCGCAGACCGTCCTCACCGAGATGCCGCTCCATCGTGATGAAGCCCAACATGTAGTGGTCGATCGTCTTGACGATCGCCAGCATGCTCTCCGGGTCGTCGGTGAGCCGGCCGGCCGCCGCCAGGGACTGCTCGAAATGACGCAGCCCGTTAGGCCCCATGCGCGGTGAGCGCCCGGCGAGTTCCAGCATCCACGGGTGCCTGAGGCCCGCCTGGCGCTCCCCGTCGGCGATCTCGAACAGCGCCTCCCGCCAGGTGTCCGGCAGTTCGCCTTTGACCAGCACCTCCGCTGCGACCTCGTCGTACATGAGGTCGAGGAGGTCTTCCTTCGCGTCGATGTGCGTGTAGAGGCTCATCGCGCGGACGCCCAGATCTCCGGCGATGCGGCGGATGGACACCGCGTCCAGGCCCTCGGCGTCGGCCACCTTGATCGCCGTCTCGACGATCGCCTCCCGCGTCAGTTTCGGGCGCCGCCCGCCGCGCGGACGCGTCCACACATCGCCTGACCTTGGTGTTTCCGTCACAACTGGATCGTACGCGATACGGCGTATCGATACGGTGTACGGATTCACGGATACGGTGTATGGTGTGACCGATACAGCGTACGGAAACCGAGGGGGCGCCCGGATGACCACCACAGGAACCGCACCGCCGACGCGCGGGGAGGGGATCGACCCGCGCCTGCGCAACCTCGCGGTCGTCGTGGTGCTCGGCGCGATCATGACCGTGCTCGACAGCACCATCGTCAACGTCGCGATCACGTCCCTCGGCCAGGACTTCGGGACCTCGCTCTCGACCATCCAGTGGGTCGTGACCGGCTACACACTCGCCCTGTCGATGGCGATTCCGATGACCGCGTGGTCGGTGCGGCGGTTCGGCACCCGGACGATGTGGCTCGTCTCGCTCGCACTGTTCATCAGCGGGTCGCTGCTGTGCGGGCTCGCGTGGTCGGTGCCCGCGCTGATCGCGTTCCGCGTCCTGCAAGGGCTCGGCGGCGGGATGCTGATGCCCGTCGGGCAGACCATGCTCGTCCAGGAGGCCGGCCCCGACCGGATGGGGCGGGTGATGAGCATCATCTCGGTGCCCGCGATGCTCGCGCCGGTTCTCGGCCCGCTGCTCGGCGGCGTGATCGTCGACAATCTGAGCTGGCGCTGGATGTTCTTCGTCAACGTCCCGTTCTGCGCGGTGGCGCTGCTGGCCGCGCTGCGGATGCTGCCGCGCGACGGCGAGCGCAGCGCGGACGCCCGGCTGGACGTGGTCGGGATGCTGCTGCTCTCCCCCGGTCTGGCCGCTCTCGTGTACGCCCTGTCGGCGGCCGGGAACGGGGAGAGCCTGACGGGCGGACGTTTCCTCTCCGCGGCGATCGCTGGTGGCGTCCTCGTCGTGGCGTTCGCCGTGCACGCGTTCCGCAAGGGCGACGACGCGCTCATCGCGCTACGCCGTCTCGGCACTCGGGCCTTCACCGCCGCGACCGGCGGGTTCTTCCTCTACAGCGCCGCGGTGTTCGGGGTCATGATCCTCATCCCGCTGTTCGCGGGCATCGTGCGGGGGGAGTCCGCCCTGGACGCGGGCTGGCTGCTCGCTCCGATGGGGATCGGCGCGATGATCACCATGGCGGTGTCGGGGCGGCTGGCCGACCATTTCGGCGGACGCTGGTTCGCCATCGGCGGCATCCTCTGCGTGCTCGCCGGAACCGTCGCCCTCACCGCTCTCTCCCCGGACACCGGGCGCGGCCTGATCATGGGCGCGATGTTCGTCATCGGGCTCGGCCACGGCATGATCGCCCCGTGCCTGATGGCGATGGTCTACCAAGGTCTGCCCCGGGAGGCGGTACCCGGGGCCACCACCGGAGCGAACATCCTGATCCGCGTCGGCAGTTCCTTCGGCACGGCGCTGACGGCGGTCGTCCTGCAGATCGGAATTCGCGACGAGATCCCCGGCGCGTCCGGCAACCTGGACGAGGCCGCCGCCCACCGCACGGCGGACACGCCGGCTCTCTTGACGAATGCCTTCACCGAAACCTTCTGGTGGGCGGCGGCGATCCTGCTCCTCTGCTTGATCCCGATCCTTGCCGTCCCCCGCAGACCGAAGCAGACCCCGCTCACCAAGCCGTGAGATGTGCACCCGGGGAGACCGCCCATCCTCGGGGAGGACCGCCACAAGACTGACGGTCAGCGACGTGGTCTGTCCCGTCTGCGGCGTGGTCTGCCCCGTCCGCAGCGTGGGCCTGTCCCGTCCGCGGCGCGGCGCGGGTCTGCCGCATCCGCGGCGCGGGCAGCCGGCGCTTCTGTCAGGAGGCCGGGGGTGCGCCTTGTTGCGTGGCGCCCCCGGGCGGGCCGCCTTGGCCACCGCCGGTCCCGCGCTGCGGGGCGAGGGAGGCGCACGCCTGCATCGCCTTCTGCTCGGCCGCCGATCTCGTCGGCCGACCGGACGGAGCACCCGTCGGACGGCCGGTCGGCCTTCCGCTCGGACGCGCGGTCGAAGTGCCATTCGGACGCCCGGTCGGGGCCCCGCTCGGACGGCCGGTCGGGCGGCCGGACGGTGGCGCACCACCGCCGGGGCCGTTGCCACCCTCCGGCATCTTGACGCCCTGCTTCTCCAGGCAGGCACGAAACGACGCCATCGGGTCGGCGCCGGCTGCCCTACCGGAACCCGAGTCCGCCTTGTCGCCGCCGCCACACGCTGTGCTCAGCAACAGCACACCGCCGACGGCCAAGGCGCCGAATATCCGGCGTGCGTTCGCGTTGTTGATCGCCATGGTTCTCCTTGTTCGGTGTTGGGCCCTGTCAGCGGGCCGAGCCCTCGGTGACGGCGGACGCGGTGACCGTGCCGTCCGTGCCCGTGGAGCCGCGCACGACGACGGTCGAGCCCTTGCCGAGGTCCTGCAGCTCGCCGTCCTTGGTGATGCGGACCTTGGTCGTGCCGCTCGTCTTGACCTTTACGGTCTTGCCGGACGATGTGCGCAGGTAGAGGGTGTCGCCGACGATCTTGGTGACGGTTCCAACGGTCCCCGTTCCGCCGCCGCCCGGTGCGGCTCCTTGGCCGCCTCCGGGCATCGCTCCGCCGGGTTGGCCGCCGAAGCCGGGCGCCGCTCCGCCGTAGCCCGGCGCGCCGCCGTAGCCGGATCTGGCACGTCCGCCTTCAGGCCCGGCCGCCAGCCCTCCAGCGCCGGACGGACGTGAGCCGTCCGACGACCACTTCTGTGCCTGGACACCGCCGAGGAACCCGGCGACCAGCACGATTCCCGCCGCGAGGTAGAGCGTCGGCCCTGGCAGCGACCGCCGCTGCGGCCGTGCCGCCAACTCGGCGTCAAGATCTTCATCGAACGGCGAACTTGCCAGCAGCTCGGCATCCGTCGCCGACCCGTCCGCCCTCCCCTGCACTCCCGCCATGCCTTGTGCCCCCGGCGAACCCTCCGCTCCGGCCGTACCTTGCGCCCCCGGCGAACACAGCGCTCCCAGCGAGCGCTGCGCTCCCGGCGTTGCCTGCGCTCCCGCAGTGCTCTGCGCTCCGGGCAGGCTCTGCGCTCCGGGCAGGCTCTGAGCTCCCGGCGTGGTCTGCGCTCCCGGCGTGGCTACTCGGCCTGTGAGGGACGGACCAGCGGGTTCGAGTTGCTCGTCTGGGGCGGCCGATCCACGCCCCCTGAAACGCTTGCTCACACCGGCCTCATCATCAGGCGGAGTTGGAAAGGGTTCCGTGCGGGCGTTCGATGCCAGAGCGTGCCCCGCGGGTTGGCGGCGGTCGCCCCGCCCACGGCGAGGTCGATCGCGGATGGCTGCTGTCCGTCCATCACAAGACCCGCGAGGACAACGGCCCGTCGGCCTGGAACGGCTGAGGTGTCGCGGGGAGCGCCATCGAGCGGGCTGCCGGCAAACGCCTCAGAGGTGGTCCGGTGACGGGGTTCAGCCGACGTTCGGACGTCGGGCGAAGTCTCGTAGTACTCAACGGGAACCGCAGCGGTTCGCTCGGCGGCAGTTGGGACGGCGGTACCCGGGGCGGTCGACCTGCCCGTGGCCAGGTCGACCGCGGATGGCTGCCGTCCGTCCATCACAAGATCCCTGAGGAGAGCGGTCCGCGGGCTTAGGACGGCCGTAGCGTCGCGGGGCGCGTCATCGGGTGGGTTCTCGACGAGGGCCTCAGGGGTGGTCCGGCGACGGGGCTCACCCGACACCGGAGTGTCGGGCGGAGTCTCGTGGTACTCAACGGCGGTTGGACCCGCGGCGGTTCGCTCGGCGGCGGTTCGCTCGGCGGCGGTTCGCTCGGCGGCGGTTCGCTCGGCGGCGGTTGGATCGGCGGCGGTTGGATCGGCGGCGGTTCGCTCGGCGGTGGTTGGGGTGGGGGCGTTTGTGTTGAGGGTGGTGGTTCCGGGTGGGGGTGGTGGGAGGGGCATGGTGGTCCTTTGTGGGTCAGTCGTGGCGGAGTGCTTCGATGGGGCGGAGCTTGGCGGCGCGGTTGGCGGGGTAGCTGCCGAAGAACAGGCCGATCGCCACCGAGACGCCGAGGGCCAGGACGATCGACGACGGCACCAGGACGGGTTTGACGCCGACGATGGTGAAGAGGCTGCCGACCACGCCGGCGAGGACGCCGAGCAGGCCGCCGATGAGGCTGAGGACGGTGGCCTCCGCGATGAACTGGCCGAGGATCGCGCCGCGTGGCGCGCCGATGGCCTTGCGGATGCCGATCTCGCGGGTCCGTTCGGTGACGGTGACCAGCATGATGTTGGTGATGCCGATGCCGCCGACGAGGAGGCTGATGGCGGCGACGGCGCCGAGCAGGACGGTGAAGGTCCGGCTCGACTCACTGACCGCCGACTGGACGCTCGCCTGGCTGGACACAGTGAAGTCCGCGGCGCCCGAAGAATCGGTGTCGTGCCGTTGGCCGAGGATCTCGGTGATCTCGGCCTGGGCCGTGTCGACGGCGTCGCTGTCCTTCGCCTGGACGATGATCTGGTCCAGCGCGCCGTAGCCGGTGAGGGTCTCCTGGACGGCGGCGAGTGGCGCGACGGCGATGCTGTCCGGATCGGAGAAGGTGGACGAGGACGAGCCGGTCGCCTTGAGGACGCCCGCGACCGTGAACCGTATCCCGCCGACGTCGATCTTCTTGCCGATCGGGTTCACGCGTCCGAACAGGTCGGACGCCACCGTGCTGCCGATCACGACCGTCTTGCGCGCGGCGGTCGCGTCGGCGTCGGTGAACGCGGTGCCGGACGCGACCGTCTTGTTCGCGGCGGCGAAGTAGGACGGGGTCGTCCCGACGAACTGGTTGATGGTGGCGCTCGTCCCCTCGTAGCCGGCGGTGACCGATTGGCTGGTCACGACCGGTGAGGCGCTCTTGACGGACGTCGCGGCCGTGAGGGCCTCGGCGTCCTGCGCCGTGAGGTCGCGGGCCTGGGTTCGGGGGCCGAAGTCGGTCCCGCTCTGCGCCGGTCCGCCGGGGAAGCCGCCGAAGCCGCGGCCGCCGCCCGTCGTCGACGGGGTGACGGTCAGCGAGTCGGCGCCGAGGCGCTGGATGCTCTTCTTGATCTGCTCGGACGAGCCGTTGCCGACCGCGACGAGCAGGATCACCGCGCCGACGCCGATCAGGATGCCGAGCGTGGTGAGGGAGCTGCGCAGCTTGTTGGCCGACAGTCCGCGCAGGGCGAACCGCAGGATTTCGAAAGGGCTCACCGAGCGCCCTCCGTCGTCCAGGACACGGTGGGCGGCGGTGCGGCGACGGGTGCGCGCCGGACGTCCTCGACGACGCGGCCGTCCACGAGCCGGACGATCCGCTTGGCGTGCGCGGCGACGTCGTCCTCGTGGGTGATCACGACGATGGTGCGGCCGGCGAGGCTGAGCCGGTCGAAGACGCCGAGGACGTCGGCAGTGGAGCCGCTGTCGAGGGCACCGGTCGGCTCGTCGGCGAGGAGCAGCGTCGGCGCGGTGACCAGGGCGCGGGCGACGGCGACGCGCTGCTGCTGGCCGCCGGAGAGCTCGTTCGGCTCGTGCCGGGTGCGATCGGCGAGACCGACCTCGCGGAGTGCGGCCAGGGCGCGGCGCCGGCGCTCGGCGCCCTTGATCCCGCCGTAGGCGAGCGGCAGTTCGACGTTGGCCTGCGCGGTCATCCTCGGGATGAGGTTGAACGACTGGAAGATGAATCCGATGCGCCGGTTGCGCAGGATCGAGAGGTTCCGCTCGTCCAGGCCGACGACGTCGATGCCGTCGAGGAGGTAGCGGCCGCCGCTCGGCACGTCCAGGCAGCCGATGATGTTCATCAGCGTCGACTTTCCGGAGCCGGACGCGCCCATGATCGCCACGTAGTCGCCGCGTTCCACCGTCAGCGAGACGCCTTGCAGGGCATGGACGGCCGTGTCACCCGTCCCGTACACCTTGGTCACATCGCGCACGTCGAGCACCAATGGCGGACCCGCCGGCCGGCGCCCCCGCGAAACGCGCGTCGCCGGATACCCGGCACCACGATGATCCGGCCCCGCGCTCGGCATCCCCGACGAAACCGGCCTCCTTCCCGTCTCCGCAGGTGAAGCCGGCCCCTTGCCGGATTCCCCTGATGAAGCCGGCACTCCGCTCGGCATCCCCGGCGAAGACTCGGCCCCGCCCGGTTGCCCGGACCAAGCCGAGTCGCCGCCCGCTCCCCTGGACCAAGCCGAGTCGCCGCGCGCTTCCCCGGGCCAAGTCGGCGTCCCGCCGGACATCACCGACGGAGCGCCTGCCTCGTCGGGTCGCCCGGACGAATCGGGTGGCTCGCTCGGCGAAGGCGGGGATCTGTCGGGATCGGTCGGCCAAGTGCGGGCTCTGTCGGATCGGCCCGGCCAAGCCTCGGCCCTGCCGGACCCCGCTGGCGGAGTCGGGGCCTGGGATCGGAGAAAGGGCTCGGGCGCGTTCATCGGCGGCCTCCGCCGGCCGGTGCCCCGCCGCCCGGGGCTCCGCCGCCGGGGCCGCCCCCGAGACCGCCGCCTCCGCCCGGGATGCCCTGGCGGCCGTTGGTCCCCGTCGTCCCGGAGCCGGTGGTGGAGGTCACCGCGACCTGGTCGCCCTCATTCAGGCCCGACTTGATCTCAGTGCCCTGGTCGCCTTTTACGCCGGTCACGACCGTGGTGGGGATCTGTTGACCGTTCCGGACGACGGTAACCGTGCTCTGCCCGCCGGCCGTCTTCACAGCGGCGCTCGGCACGTAGAGGACGTTCTCCGCCCTCGCGACCGTGATCTCGACCGTGGCGGTCTGTCCAAGCCGGACACCGGACGGGACGTCGCTCAGCGAGATCGTTGCGGGGAACTTCACGACGTTGTCGGTGGTCGTCGGCGACAGCCCCACCGCGGTGATCTTGCCGGTGGCGGTCTTGCCGGTCAGCGCGTCGAACGAGATCGTCGCGGACTGGCCGGTCTTCAGCTTGGTGGTGTCCGCCTCGGTGAAGTCGCCCTCGATCTGGAGATGCGCGGTGTCGGCCAGCTCGACGAAACCCGATCCCGAAGAGGACGAGGAGGTGGAGGACGACGAGCCCCCGGCTCCCGCCCCGGCCCCCGAACCCGCCCCCGAGGAAGAGGACGAGGACGTAGAAGAGGACGACGAGCCGCTGGAACTACCGCCCACCGTCCCGTTGACGGCGGTCACCGTCCCGGCGAACGGCGCCTTCAGGACCGTCCCCTGATACGCGCGCAAAGCGGAGTTGTAGGAGTTCTGCGCCTGGACGTAGCTGGCGTAACCCTTGTCGGACGAGGTGTCCCCCTCGGCGGCGACGGCCAGGTTCGCCTTCGCGGCGTTCACGTTCTCGATCGCCTCGGTCTGGTCGAGGCGGGCGAGGACGTCGCCCGCCGCCACCTTCTGGCCCGCCTTGATGTAGATCTTGGCGACCGTCCCCGAGGCGCCGAACGACAGGGAACGGCTCCGGGCGCTTTCCACCGAGCCGGACGCCGACACCGACGAGACCACCGTCCCGCGCGAGACGGACGAGAGCCTGGTGGACGCGACGGCGTCGCCGCCTCCGTCGCCGAGGGTCAGATATGCGGTGCCGGCCCCGGCGACGAGCAGCGCGCCCAGCGCACCGTTGACCAGGAGAGTCCGATTCATGCGGATGAGGTTGTTGGGCGCGCATGTGCCTCTCGTGAGGCGAGTGTGAGAATTAAATGAAATAGGTCCTCCACGCGGTTGGTTGCCCAGGCATGGGCACATCGCGGAAGACCAGCCTCCGGATCGAGGAAAGCGGCAAGCGCGTCCGGACGTATCTCGGCGGCCGTCTCGTGGCCGACACCACACGGCCGTCGCTCGTCTGGGAGATCCCCTACTACCCGACCTACTACTTCCCCGAAGAGGACGTCCGGGCCGAACTCGTCGAGGACGGCCCCGGCAAGCGTTCGCCGAGCCGGGGCGAATCCACCGCCTACACGGTGAAGGTGGACGGGGCGCAGGCCCCCGGCGCGGCGCTCCGCCACACCGAACTTCCGGGGCTCGTCCGGCTTGACTGGAACGCGATGGACGCGTGGTTCGAGGAGGACGAGGAGGTCTTCGTCCACCCCCGTGATCCGCACACGCGCGTGGACGTCCTCGCGGCGTCCCGCCATGTCCGGGTCGAGGTGGACGGGGTGACGGTCGCGGAGTCGTCGAGCCCGCGCCTGCTGTTCGAGACGGGCCTGCCGGTCCGGTACTACCTGCCGAAGCCGCATGTCCGGATGGACCTGCTCGAACACACCGACAACGTGACCCACTGCCCGTACAAGGGCACCGCGGAGTACTGGTCGGTCCGCGCGGGCGGCGAACTCCACCCGGATCTGGCCTGGTCGTATCCGACTCCATTGGACGAGAGCCGCAAGGTCGCCGGTCTGGTCTGCTTCTACAGCGAGAAGGTCGACATCTTCGTCGACGGCGTCCTTCAGGAGCGGCCGAAGACGAAGTTCTGAGGTTAACGAGGACGAGCTTCCGGGACGCGCCCCGGCCCGCGACGGCGGCGCTGGAACGTTGTGAGCGGCTGAAGCGTCCCAACGGCTGTGATCTTGGCTGAGGAACCAGGCCGGGGCGGGCTGCCGGACGTCGGTCGGCTGGACGGGCTCTACCTGGACGAGGACGGCGGAATCGACTTCTCCGGCGCGCTCAAGCGTGATCTGCGCGCCCGGGCCGACGAGTTCTCCCATCTGCCCGTCGTCGACGACAACCGGCTCACCGTCGTCTGGCTGGCACGGCGGCTCCTTGCCGGATCAGCGAACGACGACGCGGCGCTGGTGCTCGCGCTCTACGTGATGACCCCGTTCGGTGAGGGCGAGCAACAGTGGATGGGGCCGGAGATCGTCACGCTGTGCCGCGAGGCGTTCGCTGCGATCGACGACGCTGCGCTGAACACGCCCTGCCCGCATGACGAATCCGGGCATCCCGGCGAACCGTCCTTCGAGCGCTGGCCGTCCGTCATCGAAGCCGTCGCATACGGCGAGGACGGCTGGGATGAGCTGGACGACTGGCTGGAGGACCGCGCCTTCGCCGAGGAGGACGGCGAGGACATGGAGGAGTACGACCTGGACAACCCTCGCCCGACGGTCGCGGGCTGGGACTGCCCCAAGCACCTTGCGGAACTCGCGGCGAACGCCCTGCGGCGGTTGGCCCCGCGAGCCTGACCCGCAGCGGGCAGGGCTCACGCCCGTCAGAACTCGGTGAGCGGTTCGGCCTGGTAGGCCTGGTGAAGCAGTTCCAGGAAGCGCGGTGCTTCGGGTATGGGCGCGGAGCCGATCCGGTGAACGGCGACACCCGGCGTCCAGGAGTTCATGACCACTGCACCGGCCAGCGCCGGCAGGTCGGCGGCTGTGATCTCTTGGACGCGCTGGGGGACGCCCGAGCGGTCCAGTTGCCGGCGGACGATGCCCATCGTGGTCCCGACCAGCATCTCCGCGTCGGGCCACACCACGGCGTCGCCGTCCCAGAAGGCCAGGTTCCAGATCGTTCCCTCGCTCAGCCGGCCCCGGCGGTCGACGAAGGCGGCGTCGTCGAAGCCGTCCCGGTCGGCCCGACGTAGGTAATAGGTCTTGGCCACCTCACCGACGTGCTTCACCGCAGGCAGGACCCGTTCGTACTCGACCGTCGCCAGCGCCAGCGGTCCCGACGGGCCGGACGCGGGCGGCCCGCTGCGGACCAGGACGTCGGGCTCCCGATCACTCCCGCCCGTCGTGAACTCCCCGGGCGGCGAGTACATGGTTGCCGTCAGGGAGACGTCTGCCGGCCCCGCCTCTAGCGCCGCCCGCAAACAGGACCGCACCCGATCATCGGGTACCGCCCGGCCGAACAGCTCCATCGAGGCGAACCTCAGCCGTTCCAGATGAAGGTCGAGGCCCCGGACCTGGCCTCCGCGCACCTGCATCGCGGTGAAGTGGGCATAGCCCGCGAAGGCAAGCGGCCCCAGTTCTTCGACGGTCGCCGCGCGGCCATTGCGTTGAACGACAAGAGAGGTCATGCGTGTCCCCCAGCAGATCGGAGTGATCGCTTACGGAACGACGTTAGGCATTCACATCGGTGAGAAGGTCAAGCGGGGACGGTGGCAGCTGATCGGGGAGTTGTCCCGGCGTACCAGGGTCAGCTCGCGGCTGCTGCGGTAGATGTGCCCGGCCGGGAGGCCGCCATCTCAGCCGAGGGCCTGGGCCACGGGGAGGTAGAGCCGGGACGGGTCGTTCTCGATCGCGTCACCGTATTCCATGATCGTGGTGGTGAAGGCGGGGCTGAGGCCGTGCCGCTCGGACCAGGCGATCAGTTCCGGGTGACGGTGATCGATGTCCAGGCGGATCGGGCCGTGCGGGACGACCTCGTCCACGAGGGTGAGGGCGGTCTCGGTGTCCCGGGCGATGACGGGACCGATCACGGCCCGTCCGTCGTTCCACCACGCGCCCCCGAACCCCGCTATGCCGGTCTCGTCCCGGACGACGCGGAATGTCGCGCAGAACGACGGCAGACCCTCGACCAGCCGCGCACGCTCGGCGCCGAAGACCTCGGTGTCGAGCGCGTGGACCGCAGCCATATCCGTAGTCTCAACCGGCACGGACACGCTTCGCTCGGACGTCTCCTCAGCCGTCCCCATATAGGTCGTGCACAACCCCACGGAGCGGAATCCCAGACGCTCGTACAGCGGGCGCCCGTACTCGGTCGCGGTCAGGCAGAGGCTTGACGTGCCGGCGTTGTCCATCACGTAGCGCATGATGCGGCCGCCCAGACCACGGCGTTCGAAGCGTTTGGCGACCAGCACCATGCTGATGGCCGCGACGTCCTTGCCGTATGGGGTCGACACCACTGTCGCGGCGAGTTCACCGTTCCCGTCATCGATGCCGTAGACATCGCCGACCGAGAATAGGAAACGCCACTTGTGGTCTTCGCGTCCCCACTCGCGGTCTTCAGCCAGGCGCTGGCAGGCGGCCAGGTCGTCGATTCCAAGCAGCCTTACAGGCCCGTCCGGCACCGGTGAACTCATGCCACGGGACGCTAGATAGCCCCGGCGAACCGAACAACCGAATTACGCGAGTTACATGATCCGCTCGACTGCATGGACGATGCGCGCATCGGCAAGCCCGGCATCGCGGGGATGCCGGGCCGCCGTGCGGGATCAGGACTGCGGGCGTGCGGCCAAACCACCCTGCATTACCCCTCACGTCATCGCCTTGACGACCCCTCCGGCGCGATCGTCGAGACGTACACGACGACCTGAGGAGAAACATGTCGCACACGGCGACTCCGGAAGTGAGGCGGCAGGAGGCGGCGCCCGCGCACGGCGCGTCGACCGCCAGCCTGCTCGTCCTGCTCACCGGCATCTTCATCACGACGCTCGACTTCTTCATCGTGAACGTGGCGATCCCCGACATCCAGGCGGATCTCCATGCCGGCGCGACCGCGATCCAGTGGGTGGTCGCCGGCTTCGGGCTGGCGCTCGGCGGCGGGCTGATCACCGGCGGGCGGCTCGGTGACCTGTTCGGGCGCCGCCGGATGTACGCGCTCGGCCTCGCCCTGTTCACCGCCGCGTCGCTCGCGTGCGGGCTCGCCCCGTCCCCCGGCGCGCTGATCGCCTCAAGGGCGGTGCAGGGGGTCGCCGCCGCGCTGCTGATGCCGCAGGTCCTCGGCATCATCAACGGCGTCTACACCGGCGAGCGCCGCGCCCGCGCGTTCACCGCCTACGGCCTGGCGCTCGGTCTGGGGGGCGTGTTCGGGCAGCTCATCGGGGGCGCGCTGATCCAGGCCGACCTGTTCGGCACCGGCTGGCGCAGCATCTTCCTGATCAACGTCCCGGTTGGCGTGGTCACGCTGGCGCTGATCCGCAGGACCGTCCCGTCCCAGCCTCGCACCTCGGACACCCGGCTGGACGCCGCCGGAACCGTCCTGGTCACGCTCGGCCTCATCGCGCTCGTCCTGCCGCTGATCGAGGGGCGCCGCCTCGGCTGGCCGGTCTGGACGTGGGCGTCGCTCGCGGCATCGGCCGTCCTGCTGACCGTGTTCGCCCTGTCGCAGCGCCGTGGCGAGGCTCCGCTCGTCGCCCCCTCACTGTTCCGCGAGGCCGCGTTCCGCGTCGGCAGCGGCCTGGCGCTCGTCTACACCCTGGCGCTGGCGTCCTTCTTCCTCTACCTCGCCCTGTATCTCCAGCAGGGACGCGGCCTCAGCGCCCTGGAATCGGGCCTGCTGTTCGTCGCCCTCGGCGCCGGCTACTTCGCCGCATCCACCCGCGCAACGGCCGTCGCCGCCCGCCTCGGACGGCAGGTCCTGGCCCTGGGCGCCGCCGTGCAAGCGGCCGGGTGCCTGCTGCTGCTCGCCGCGATCGGGCACCCCATCGGCTGGCTCATCCCGGGCCTGGCGCTAGCGGGAGCGGGTATGGGCTTCGTCCTGGCGCCGCTCTCCGCGATCGTCCTGTCGGGCGTGACGGACCGCCACGCCGCATCGGCCGCCGGAGTCCTGTCGACCGCGCAGCAGGTGGGCAACGCCCTCGGCGTGGCCCTGGTCGGCATCGTGTTCTACGGAGCCCTGGGCAGCGTCGCGGACGCCTTCAGGACGTCCCTCCTGCCGGTCATGGCCTTCTGCGCCGTCACCGCGGCCCTGGCCCAGTTCCTCCCGAAGCGCTAAATGCATTCGCCCGGTCACCGCCTGGACGGCTCAGTCCACCGAAGGCGCTGAGCACGTCGACGATCGGCTGGAAGAAGGACGACCCGCCGCTGCTGCAATCGCCGACGCCGCCGATCGCGATCCCGACCGCGGTGCCGCCGGCGAAGTAGGGCGCCCCCGGGGAGTCTCCGGGTTCGGTGCAGATGTTCGTGCTCGCCAGGCCGGTGATGGGGCCGCTGCGGCAGACCCGCTGCCCGACCACCTGCCTGCCCGCGGCGGTGATGTCCTGCAGATGGCACGCGCCAAACCGTCGTTTACAGCGCGCTCACGAGCACTTACTCTTGCGGGGCCCTCGGTGCCGGCCCCCCGTTCTAGAGGTGACCTCGTGCAGGAACGCTCTATCCATCTCGTCGGCAGCTATCCGGCCGAAACCGTGCGCGAGGCGATGACCGCCACCGTCCAGAAGACCGGCCAGCACCTGAAAACGCTGGCGGACGGTGAGGTGGGCGAGCGGCGCAACTGGGTCGTCCACATCATCGAGGCCTTCAGAAACCGTCCCGACGTCGTCCTCCGCAAGGACGGCCACTGGTCGGGATACGACGACGCACCGGTATTCAAGATGAAGAGGGGGCACCGACTCACCGCCGACTCCCTCGACCTCGGCCATGTCAGGGACGCCGAGGAGAGCTACGCCGTTTTCAAAGAGATCCGCACCGAACACGGGCTGGACGGCCTGTCCTTCCAGGTCGGCATCCCGGGCGACCTCGATCTCGCCCTCTTCACCTTCGGACCCGCCGGCGCCTTCACCCGCCGCGCACCGTTCAGGCAGGCGCTCATCCGGGAGATCAACGAGATCGCCGAGCAGTGCGGGAACGACGTGCTCTTCCAGCTCGAGTTCCCGGTGGAACTGGTCATGGTGACCACGGCCCCCGCGCCGCTGCGCGGACTGGTGGCGCGGCTCCTCGCGCGCGGCATGACCCGGCTGGCCGCCGCGGCGCCGCCCGGCACCCGGTTCGGCGTCCACCTGTGCGTCGGCGACCTCAACCACAAGGCGCTGAAGCGCATGAAGTCCACCGCGCCCCTGGTCGCCCTGACCGAGGCACTTCTTCGAGCGTGGCCGGAGGGCCGAGTCCTGGAATACGTGCACGTCCCGCTGGCCGCCGGTGACGAGCCGCCGGTGCCGGAGCCCGGCTTCTACCGAGATCTCGGGCGGCTCGCCCGAATGCCGCAGGACGTCCGCCTCATCGCCGGCCTGGTGCACGAGGAGCAGGGCCTGGACGAGCAGCGGCAGGTACTGCGCACGGTCGAGACCGCTCTCGGCCGCACCGTCGACGTGTCCCCGGCATGCGGTTTGGGCCGACGAACCCCAGAAGCCGCCGAACGCGCCCTGACCCGCGCGGTCGCTCTCACCGAGCAGTAGACGGGCGACCGTAGAAAGAGAAGCGTCCCGGCATCGGGCGGCTCGATGCCGCCTTTCCGCCGGGACGCCTTGTACTACAGACCCACGGAGCTAGAGCTCAGTGGACCTCAGGCAGGCGAGTGGAGTCCGCCACCCACCACGGGAACGCCGGCCCCGCCCACCAGAGGACGCAGCCGGTCCTTGTGGACCTCGGCGACGACGACCTTGTTGCCGTTCACCGCCTCGGCGACCTTGAAGTCGACCAGAATGCTGGAGAACCCGTAGGCCTTCACATCACTCATCGCCATGACGTTGACGAGGTAGTCGACGACCTCCCGGTTGGCGATCTTCATGGCCTTGTAGAGATCCGCGTGGATCCCCATGAACCAGACGTGCTCCTCGTTTTCCGCGCGCGGAAACGTCAGGACGCCACCCTTGCGCACGATGAGCTGTACGGTCACCGCCATCGAGTGCTCGATGGCGGTCTGGTTGACCTCGCCGTGACCCTGCGCGCCGTGGGTGTCGCCCGTGTAGAACATGCCTCCCGGCTGGAAGACCGGCAGGTACAGCGTCGAACCCGCGACGAGATCACGAAAGTCCATGTTGCCGCCCCACCTGTCAGGTGGGTTGGCGGACACGGCACCGACCCGGGAGGGCGGCGCGACCGCCATGATCCCCGCGAACGGTCTGAAGGGAATCTCGATGCCGCCCACGAAGGGGTAGAAGCGCCGATCGGGATCGAGCTGGAACAGACGGCGAGTTCGCCTGTCCAGCAGATCGTCAAGGACCCCGCAGCCCGGGCCGGTGCTGTTCACGCCGTATGGAACGCGCGGCGAGACATCCAGGATGCGGATCTGCAGCACGTCACCCGGTTCAGCGCCCTCGACGCCGATCGGCCCGGTGAGGATGTGGCCACTGGATCCCTTCGGGCGCGGCACCTCCGCCATTTCCATCAGCTCGGGCAGCACCTGGCCGGCGGGCACACCCAGTGCCTCGAAGCAGGCGACCGGACCTTCGGGGGCGGTTGCCCCGACCCAGCTGAGGGTGTTGATGGTGACGCACGCGCCGGACTTCACGGTCAGTACGGCTTCCGGGTCGGGGGTGAAGAGACCCCAGCCCGCGGTCTCTGGACTGGTCTCCAGTACGACTGGCTTCGCCAGCCCGTCTCGGAGCCTGTCGGGCATCTCACTCATGCCAGACCTCTCTTTCTCTAGTTTTAGGCCTTTGGCCTTGCCGCCTTGTGCGGCCTTGCAGCGAAGACAGTCCGTCCCCCCTCGCCCCTTTCAAGTCCGGACCACCAGTGCCGCCCGGCCGCATGCGGAAACTGGGGAACCGCCCGCTGTCTACGGCTCTGCCTGACCGCTCATGGGGGTACGAGCGATGCCAAAGGGACGTGGTGCTGGCCCGCGTGGACATCCCGATCACGCGGGCTGCCCTGGGCCATCGGACGGGGAGGCGAGATCTTCACGACGTTGAGGGCGGGGACATGGAAGATCTGGATGCCGGCCGGGTCGAGTCCATACAGCCGCGCGACGAGATCCTCTCTGGGACTGGGGCGGGTCAGAATGTGCGAGCCACGGGCAGTTGCCCCGGGTCGTGGTCGTATAGCCAGCCGGTGGCCTTCTCGTAGAAGCGGTTGAAGAAGAACGGCATCATGATTTCGCGGAGCCGGGCAGCCACCGGCCCCGCCGTCTTGGCGTCCCGGTTGGCGGCCGCCGTCTTGGCCAGCTTTCCCGTGCGGTCGTGACGTATCCGGTCGAACGCGGCCAAGGCCGCGGGGACGCCGTCCGCCGCCGCCAGTTCACGGGCGAGTGCGACGGCGTCCTCGATCGCGATCGAAGCGCCCTGCCCGGCGCCGACCGGGTGGGCCGCGTCGCCGACCAGTACCGTGCAGCCGTCGTGACGGCGTGCCACCGGGGGGAGCACGTGCAACAGAGTCGCGGCGTTCACCGCCGAGGAAGCGCGGAGCACGGCGAGCGGCGTCTGCTCGGTACGAAACGTCTCGGTCAGCTCCGTCAGGCCGACGGCGGCCGGGTCCGGCGGCGGGTCCGCAGCGGCGACCTGAGCCGACCACCAGACGGTGCCGTCCGGAGCGGGCAGGTAGATGAAGGCCCCTCGGCGCGCGAAGACCATGTTGAATCCCTGCGGCCGAACTCCGGGCAGACGTACGGGCCCGTCGGTGACGCCGGAGACCGAGTACAGGCCCGCGTAGCGTGGCTCGAGCGCCTTGGGGTTCAGCGTCCGGCGGACGGCCGACCAGATGCCGTCCGCTCCGACGACCAGATCGGCGCCGGCGGTCAGCGGATCGTGTGAGTCACCGGTGGTGATCCTCGTGCCGACCGCGATCCGGGCACCGGCTCGCATCGCCTCCTCCCGAAGCGCACCGACCAGGTCGGCGCGCATCAGTGTCACGCTGTGCAGCCGATCGTCGGCCCGTCGTCCGCGGGGTACGTCGCCCAGCGGCCTGTCTCTCCCGGACCACATGCGCTGCCTGTCCACCGGGAAGCCCGCCCGCTGAACCGCCTCCATGCACCCGAGCGCCTCCAGGGCGCGCAGCCCGTTGACGGACAGGCTGACGAACGACCCGACCGGACCGGCGGGGTCCTCGTAGGCCTCGTAGAGCGTGACCTCAGCGCCGATCCGTGCCAGCGCGATCGCGCTCGCCGACCCGGCGACCCCGCCGCCCACCACCGCTACCCGCATGGACAGAGCCTCCTGAATTCTCGTTCACTGAATCTATATTCGGTGAAAACGCCTTCAGTATGCTTGCGCGTCGATGACGACGTCAAGGGGAGGCCCCATGGGAGTACGAAAGGCCAAGGCGGAGGAGACCGCGGCGGCGCTGAAAGAGGCCGCCCGGCGGCAGTTCGTGGAGCGCGGCTACCTCAACACGAAGATCACGGACATCACCGCTGCGGCCGGCCGGGCCACGGGGTCCTTCTACGACCACTTCGCGAGCAAGGAGGACCTGCTCCAGGCCCTGCTCGCCGACCTGCACGGCCATGCGCACGACCGGCTCGCCGGAGAGGATCACCCGCCGCACGACCTGACGGACCGGGACCAGCTCCGCGAGCATCTGGCGGTGGCCTGGCACCTGATGCGCGGCAACCGGCCCATCATGATCGCCCTGTTCGAGCAGGCGATGGCCGCCGGTCCCGGTGCGGGCGAGCTCTGGCGGCGCCTGATCGAGGACACCCGGGTGCTCCGCGAGCACCTGGAGCACCTACGGGAGACGGGGCACTCGCTCCCCGGCGACCCGGAACTGGTCGCCGCGGCGATGGGCGGGCTGCTGTCGATGCTCGCCTACGCACTGTTGGACGACGACCCGGAGTCAGGTCGCTCCGACGACGAGGTGATCGACACCCTCACCCGGCTCCTGCTGCACGGCCTCGCGGGTCCGGGCTCCGCACCGGCATGACCGCAAGACGGCACGGCGTCGAGCAGGGAGTGTCCCTGCCTTGACGCACCGGCCGGGATCGACGCGCACCACAACGCGCAGGTCGGGTGGCGGCGGTCGCCGCCAGGCCGCCAGGCACTGGTGGAATCAGCGCAGTATGTAATACCTGCCCGGCTTTTGACCAAGAAGGGGAAACACCGGCGAGCAGGAGGTGGAGAGCATTGTCGGATGCCCCCTCACAAGGTCCCTCACAAGACGGGGATCTCCGGCGGGTCATGCGGGACCCGGCGGCCTTCGAGGACTTCTACCGGAAACACGCGGCGACGGTCAGCCGGTTCGTGGCACGGCGGATGAGCGATCCGCACACCGTGGACGACCTGACCACCGACGTGTTCCTCGCCGCCATCGACGGCGCCGGGAGCTACCGGCCCGAGCGAGGCAGCCAGGTGGCCTGGCTGTTCGGGATAGCCCGCAACGTGGTGGCGGCCGAGCAGCGCAGAGCGGCCCGGGAGGCGCACAAGAGCGGCCGCGCGGCGGGCCGCCGCGACCTGGACGCCGACGACATCGCCCGTCTGGAAGAACGCATCGACGCCGAGCGGGACGCCCGACACGTGCAATCGGCCATCGCCGCTCTGCCCGCGAAGCTGCGGGCGGTCGCCGAACTGGTGGACGTCGACGGGCTCCCGGTCGTCGAGGCCGCGGCCGCGCTTCGCATCCGCCTCGGCACCGCACGGGTCCGGCTGCATCGTGCCCACCGCCTGTTAAGAGACGCGCCTGAAACCCGTACCGAAGCCGTCACCAGCACGGGAGGAACGCCCTGATGACCAGCACCGAACCCTTGGCCGGCTTCGAGGAGCGGCGCCTCGCCGAGCTCAAGGAGCACATCGCCGCCCGCGCCGGAGCCAAGCGGGCCCACCGGGCCTGGACGCCGCGTCGCCGTCTCGCTATGGCCGCCGCCGCGACCGCGGGCGCCTGCGCCGCAACGGTGGTGATCTTCCAGGGCGGCGCCGAGCCCGCCTACGCCGTCGACAAGGACTCCCGAGGGGTCGTTTCCATCAGCGTCTCCGACTTCCGCGACGCCCCCGCCGTGAGCAAGCGGCTGCGCGAACTCGGTGTGCCGGCCATCGTCGACTACGTCCCTTTCAACACGGAGTGCAAAGATCCCCGCGGCGCTTATGTCGACGACGTCCCGGAGGGTCTTTACACCTATCTCCCCAAGGAGGGCCCTGGCTGGCGGATGCGCATCGACACCCGCCTGTTCAAACCCGGCCAGACCTTCGTCTGGACCATGACGGTACTCCCCGATGGAGGCAATGCCACCCAGACCCTTCTCATGCAAGGCCCCGTGGCCCCCTGCGTCCTCATCCCGAGCCCATGGCCGACCTGGTGACGAGTCAGGCGGGCTCGTAGGGCGGCAGGACGTTGCCGAACCTGCGGCTCTCCGTGGGCCGCAGGTTGATTATCAGGCCGGGCCATCGTCAGCGCTGGGACCGTAGTGGGCGTCGTGTTGTTGGCGGGGGGAGCAGACTGAGGCGGAGGGGCAGGAGCAGCGGCGGGAGCCCACCTTCACCGTCACCCTGTCGGCGGGGACGTTGTAGCCGATCACCTGCCCGTCCCCTTCCGGCGTACTGACCCGCGACCCCAACCGCGGCGCCTTCTCCTTGAACTCCATGTAGAGCGGGTGCTCGTTGTACCTCTGAAGTGCATACTGAATCTATGGCTTCGGAGGCGGACATGGCCAAGTCCCGCTGGTGGATCGCGCCGGACCTTGCGGAGGCGCTTGAACGCGGCGAGACCTTCGCAGACTGGCTTGCAGGACGCATCCCAGTGGCATCGTACGCACGCATCTCAGCGGACATCACGCGCGACGAGCACGGGGTAGAGGACCAGCACGCATCGAACGGACGTCACGCAGGCAACCTCGGACTCGCGATCGTCAAGTACTACGAGGACAACGACAAGACGGCAGCCAAGGACGAGGTGATCCGGGACGCCTTCGATCTCCTCGTCAAGGAGATCAACCGCCGCCGGACGAGCGAAGGCTTCCGCGTCCTCGGCGTCCTGTGCACCGAACGGGAACGGCTCTACCGCCGTCCGGGCGACTACGAGCGGATCATCAACGCCCTGACGGTCGACGATGACGGCCTCCTCGTCGAAGACGGGAAGCACTTCGACCTCTACGGGGACGGCGCAGAGATGATCGGCCTCGTCGGCGTCGCCCAGTCCATGAAAGAGATCCGCAAGATTCGCCAGCGGACGAAGCGCTCTCATGTCTCCCGCGCCCAACGCGGCAAGTTCACGGGTGGCCCGCGTAGGTTCGGCTGGCTGGGCGCAGACAAGAAGACCGAGCGTCCCGCGAACATGGAGAAGAACCCCGAAGAGTGGCCGATCCTGAAGCAGATGATCCGGGACGGGGTAGCCGGCAAGTCCTGGATGACCATTGCCAACGGCCTCAACAAGCGCGGCATCCTCACCTCGAAGGGCGGGAAGTGGAGTCAAACAAGCGTCCGCGCTCTGCTCACGAATCCGTTCATCTGCGGCTACCGCAAACTGAACGGTGACCTCGTTCGCGACGACGAGGGCAACATCAAGGTGGGAGAGTGGGACGCCCCAGCCACCCCAGCACAGTGGCGCGCCATGTGCGAACGCTCTCGCCAGTCGGGAGCCCAGAAAGGTCTAGCTGTGGATAGCCTGGACCACTCCCCCGGTGGGCCTTCGGACCGCAGCCGTGTTTACCTCTTCTCGGGCTTCCTTCGCTGCGGCAACACTCTCGAAGACGGCACCATGTGCAACGGGCGCATGGGCGGCACCCGCCGCAAGAACCGCGATGGAACCTACGGCTACCACTATCGCTGTGTCGCCGACGGCAAGGGCGCATGCGGCCGAATCTCCCGCAACGGCGCAGAGGTCGATCGCTACCTCAAAGAACTGGTTCTTCAGAAGCTTGAGAAGGAACTCAAGAACCGCACCCGACGGCAGTCGAGGCCATGGGACGGGGAAGCCGAACTAGAACGACTGGAGAAGAAAGTAGCCAACCTACGTCAGCAGTGGCGAGACGACGTCGTGACAGACGATTTCTTCTACGCCGAACTACCTCCGCTCGAAGGAAAGCTTCGAAAGTTGCGGACAGAACAGGAACGCCACACCCTCGCTGAGCAACAGAGCCAGTCGCTAACCGCGGACATCCGCGAGGAGTGGGAAGGCATGGACCTAGCACAGAAGCGCGCAGCCATCGGCCGCGTACTCCGAGCGGTCATCGTCTCCCCGCTAGAAGAGGGCGCATGGCGACGAGGCCCCTTCGACCCCACCAAACTCCGCCCCATCTGGCGCGAAAGAAGCGGCAATGTTCCGTAGCGGTTCACTCCATGTTAGTAGCGGAAGGACCGGAAGATTGTGACGACGAGCTTACGAACATCGAGATCCATCGCTACGTTAGGGCTTCCCTTCTCGTTCTGCTGAGCGGACGAGAAGGCCAAACTTCGTTAGGTAATGCGCTGTACGATACCTTCAGCAGATTTCTTTATCTTCGCGTACTCTTCTGATTTTGATTCATAATCGAGTTGTTGAGTAATCGATGAGAGCATTCCTTTTAGCAAGACCTCGATCGTCGCATGCTCCATCTCGTCGACGGTAAATGCGATTGTGTCTTGCTCGTGAATAATGCGTTGTATATTTGCCGCCTGAATTCTGGCCAGCAACGTTTTTATGACTTCCCCCCCGACGGGTAGCGCGGCTGAATGTGCCATGTTTAGAGCCGTTTCCATTACTAAGATTTCGTATTCATCTAGCGTGATTGCTTCAGTCATCCTATCCCCCACGGGAGATCTATCGACACCAGCCAACCCATAAAGCCTTTTCCTGAGATAGCATCGCAGGCGTCAGATTAATCTAAAAGATTGCACGCCACCGCGCTCGCCTACCAGCAGCGATCTCGCAGAGTCGATCACGGGAAAGATTCCTCGGCGCGCAAATAGTGGCCATTTTTGAGTTAAACTTCCATGGCTTCCCCGTCTTGCCATAGTTGTTTATGCTGGTGAAATTCAGTATACGCCACCCGCATGTCTCGTCAAGCGACGCTTGTCGACCTTCCTCGGGGTGGTGGGCGTTTCACGGCCGCCCTTTTTTCAACGATCTAATGTACCGTCAAAACTTGGTTATTATTCGGTACGCTGATGGGATGCCGAACCCCCCTCTTTTGATCCGGTGGTGTTGTCCCGTGAGGAAATGCCGGTTCTGATCGGGCGGGCACACCGGCCGGAGGGCCCCTCGCGGACGTTGGCCTTCGGCCTTCAGCCGCACACCGTGCAGACCTCGAAGCTGTCCGCTGACCCGTACTTCGCCTTCAAGGTCCGTGACGTGGTCGGCCTGTACCTGAGCCCGCCCGAGAACGCCCCTAGGTCAAGTGATCGCGTCGTCGAATCCGAGGATGCGGAGGATGTCTCGTGTCTGGCGTTCGCTGAGTTCCGGAGACTTGGCTACCTCGGCGGCGGCCCACTCCTCTGGGGTGGGTGGCGGACTACGCCTCTTCCCACAGCTTCGAGGTCGCCCACGGCCTGACGCCTTCTTGGAGATGCGCATCACCCCCATCCATCACGTTGGGTAATCGTCTACGTCCGCGTCCATGGATGTCCATGCGCCCTTACGTGCAGACGCGCACGTGTGGACGTGGACGATTACGGCTTGTTACGGAAGGGGCTACGAGGTGGCGCGCCAGCGGCCACGGGTGGTCTGGGTGGCGCGGCCAGTCTTCGAGAGATCTTGAAGGCGGTAGTAGATCCATGAGCGGCCCATGCCAGTCCCGTTCATGAGGTGGACGATGGGTGTTCCCTCGTCGGGCGCTTGGCTCAGCATCTGCCAAAGGACGACCTCAGGGCCGTCCTGAGGCCCTGTTGCGTCGGCTCTCGGAGTCGTTGCGGTCCCCTTCCCCTGCGGGGGCGCGTCGCGTGGCTCTGGGTCGCTCAGAATGGTCGCCTCGTCGATTGCTCGTCGGGAGACCTCGTCGAGGGGCGGACGGGAGCCGGTGTGCTTTTCGGCGGTCGCCCTCACAGTCTCGTCCGTCAGCAGGTACGCGCGAGCGCGACGAGGCGTGTCATGCTCGGGTGCCGAGACAAGAAACTTGCCGGGTGCGTTGAGGGTCTGGGCGTGCCAGCCGGCGTTGAGCATTCCCTGCCCAAGGATGAGATCCACGTCCTTACGCTCGCGGACGCGGAAACCTAGGCGGACGTCCATTTGCGATCGGACGGCGCCCTTTCCCATTGCTTTCTGAGTTGGGCGCTGAGTGGCCGCGATGAGTTGCACCGCGACGGCACGTCCGCGACGAGCGATGGAATCGCTGTACGACGTCGCGTCTGCGGCTTCCTCTGCCAGTTCGGCGTACTCGTCGATGATGATCACGAGTGCAGGGTTGTCGCGTGTCGGCTCCCATACTCGTTTCCCAGTCTCGGCGAGAGTGGCGGCACGCGCCTCCAGGACGACCACAGCGTCACGGAGAAGGCGGCGTGCTTCTTCCGGAGTAGTCGCGAGTCGATCGATGCACTCTGCCCACGGCTGGAGTTCCATGCCGCGCTTGAGGTCGATGGCCCAGATGACTACGTCTCCGCAGGCGGACAGGTTGCCCATGAGGACGTTGATGCCGCCGCTCTTGCCCGATCCCGCGATGCCTCCGATGAGGGCATGCCGACGCAGGAGGAGGACACGTGCGGGTGCGGCATCCTCGAATGGGCCGAGGTCGATCGGTTCCGTGATTGTCGTGACGGATGGTCCAGGCCACGCAATGGCGTTGGCGTGCGGGTCGATGTTGAGTACCCGCAACTCGAAGCGGTTCGCCCTGTCGTCACGGGTCGGGTAGACGCGGACGGCACCTCTGAACGTCCCGAGTGCGGATTCGAGCGCCGGAATCTTGCCGATCGCGTCTTGGATCGTCTGGCCGCGTGCCAGGCCGAAGCGGGCGCGCCATCCCCATACGTCCACCACGGCGGACATGACGCGGGAGCCTGCCAGCCCGACCGATTGGGAGATCTCGGGCCACGCGGCAAGCGTGCGCTCGACGCGGACTCGGGCGCGCCGGCGTCGGTGTACCCACCAGGGCACGGACAGGATGGGCGTACCGACGAGGATGATTTGCGGTAGCGGCCGGTAGGCCACGCCGAGTGCTGTTGCTGCGGCAAGCCATCCTCCGGCGCTCAGCGCGACGGTTGCCGCGTACAGACGCTCGATCCGGAGTGACAGGCCGATGCGGTCACCGACGAGGCCCAGAGCCGACGCGGACACGATGGCCGTGCCGAGGATGCCGATCCACCATCCGGGATGCGACAGGTGGAGGGTCAGCGATGCGGCGACGAGGACGAGGGCCAGTGCGATCGGCCCGATTTCGGAGCGGTAGCGCCAGAGTCCTCGGGCGATGATGACGGCTGCGAGATCGGGAACCGGTCCGTTGGAGTCGATGACGACCATGGGCTGTAGCCCGTTGCGGCGCATGCGGCGGGCGTGGCGCTTCATCTGCTGGTTCTTCATGCGCGCCCCTCAGTGTCGTATCCCTGGGCGTGTAGCTCGTCGCGCAGGTACCAGTGGGGGTCGCGTTCCCCGTCGCTGTGCGCGTTGAGGGTGGCGCGTGCGGCGGCTGCGAGGTTGGCGCGGTGTATGCGGTTGTCGCGCAATTCGGTGCTGAGACGCGCGATCTCTGCGGCCAGTGCGGGGATGGTGTCGAGGGCGTTGTCGAGGTTCCTGCGGAGGATGGTGGGGAGCGATGCGTCGGGCCATGTGTTGGCGATGATGCGGCGTGCTGTGCGGCTGCGGTTGATGGCCTCCTGAAGGTCAATCCTCGGGTGGTACGGGGAGTTGGTCACTAGGCATCCCCTCCTTCGGTTGGGGGCGTTGAGACGTTTGGGAGGGTCGTCAGTGCTGGTCGGTGCTGAGCCACTCGACGATCGCGGCCACCAGGTGGCGGATTTCCGGCGCGGCGCTGGTGGCGGCAAGGAAGAACCCGAACAACAGGCAGATGACCGCGTGCCAGACGCGCAAGCCCATGTAGCGCCACGCGACGTACGCGACCGCGCCGAGGATGGCGACGAGCGGGATCGAAACGTTCATACGTGCATCACCTCCCTTCCTTGCTCGCGAGCGGGGATCTCAGGTCACGCCGTTACGAGGGGTCGGTGTCTTCGGACTCGTCCGGGTCGTTGAGTTGCCGGCGTAGTTCGGTCGCCTTGGGGGTGCTGATCCTCAGCGACGTCCGGAGCGCGTCACGGGTGATGGGACGACCGTGCATCTGTCGGTACTGGGCATCGGCGAACCGGGCCGCATCCATCAGTTCCTCGTCGGTACGGCGAGGCGGACGCCGTACCCGTCGCTTCGGATGAGGGGAGGAGGCGTCGTCCCTGCCGCTCTTCGGTTCGTCCTCAGCAAGCGGCGGCGCGTCGATCCGGCTGCGGAGGGCGTGAAGGTGTGCGGTGAGTCCGAGGACGGCAGCGGGTACGGCACCGACGAGGACGACGATCGGCCATGAGAGGTCGAGCAGTCCGGCCCCTATCGCGTGGTACGCGGCGTTGCCGGTGATGCTCATCGCGATCGCGCCGAGAGCGTTCGTCCGGGCGAATCGGCGCGCGGCGGCCGAACGGGTTGTGCTGGCCAGCCACACGCGCGCCGAGGTCATGGCGTGCGCGTCGATGGTGATCGGCAAGAGCCACGCCAGCCGTACGGGCCAGCCGGCAACGGTGGCCAGCCCGTACAGACCGGTGAAGCTGGCGACCGCAGCCGAGACGGCCGCGATCGTCATACCGATCATCACCCACCAGTCCCGTACCGGATCGTCCTCGTCGGGGACGGATTCCGGTACGAGGGTCGGGTGCGCATCGGTCGCGGACATGGGACCGTCCTTTCAGATTCCGTCGTGGCGGGACTTGCGGCGACGCCAGCGGGAGCGGGACCGGCACTTGAGGCACCGCCGGTTGCCGATCTCGGTACGGGCACCGCAGGGGCAGGAACGTCCGGGGACGTTGGGGGTTCGCACATTCACCTCTTGAGGCCGGTGGTCTGACGGGTCGTCTGGGAGGTCTGGCATCGGACCGTGACGCCGAGGAACCGGCGCGTTGAGGCCGTCGTCCGGGAGTTGGCCGTGCCGGTGAGGCTCATGTGGCGCTCTTCGGTGTGGATGCCGACGAGCAGGAACAGGAAGACGCCGAGAGCACCACCGGTCAGGAACACGGCGAGCAGAAGCATGAAGATCGCGGAGGTCATCGGTCACATCTCCTCGGGGGCGTCCGCGATGACGGCGCCGTCGTAGGTCATCAGGGCGTTGTGGCGGGCGTGTACGGCGTTGGGGATCGCGATCGCGCTGTAGGTCACGGGACCGAAGTCCCGCATGGCGCGGTAGTGGCGGCTGTACGGGTCCGGGGTGAAGACCTCCGCCCCGACGAGGGCCGCGATGCGGTGGATCTCGGTTTGCTGGGCCCGGTCGCTGCCCTGGGCGAAGACCATGAGTTCCGTGCTGTGGGGCGCCGGCACCTCGGGATGCGCTTCGAGGAAGGCGGCAAGGGCGCGAAGACCGGCGATGAGTCGCGGTCGCTGGTTCATGTCCGCGTACGGCATGTGGATCACCCCTCTCGTCCTGTCGCGCTCTTGGGAAGCGCGAGCACATTCATACTGTGCGCGCACAGTCGTGCGCGTCAAGACGTTAGCGCACACTTTCGCGTCAACAGCTTCGCGCGTCATGATGTGCGCGGACAGTTGGACGCATACAGGCGTGCGCGCTAGAGTGACGGGGGACCAAGCATCGACGCAGGTGAGAGGAACCGATCGATCATGGCTGGCACGACATCGCTACCAGCGGGCGCGCGTGCAGGGGGTTCCAAGCCGAATCTGTACGAGGTGATTCGGGACCAACTGATAGGCGAGATCGAGTCGGGCCGATACCCGTCCGGCGCTCTGCTCCCGTCGGTCCGGGAGCTCACGGCGAAGATGGCCATCAGCACCACCACGGCCCGTAAGGCGCTCGCTGAGGTGGTCGCGGCCGGCTACGCGCGCCCAGAGGGGACGCGTGGGCACGTCTCGACCGGTTCCCGTGCCCAGCACACCGCCGAGGACGCTCGCCAGCCGACCGAAGATGCGGCGGGGGACCGTCCCGCAGGCTTGATCATCCGGCCATCCGTGACCATCGCGTCAGACGGATTCGCAGGATCCGAGACGGACCGGACAACGATCGACGTGCGCTCCGAACCGGCACCTGCCGAGGTCGCCATTGCGCTGGACCTCAACGACGCGACCTCGCCCGTAGTGGTCCGTAGGCGCCTCACGACTGACGAGCACGGGACACCGGTAGAGCTTCGAGCCAGCTACCTGGATCACGACTTCGCCCAGGGCACCGCGCTTGCCGAACCCGAACCCATTACTGGCTCATGGGTAGATGCCCTTGCCTCCGCAGACGGCAAGTCGTTGGGAGCGGCACAGCGCCACGTCTCAGCACGTCACCCAACCGACACGGAATCGGCCATGCTCGGACTCCGCCCCACGGCCTGTGTGCTCGTCCGTACAGAGACCACGCAGGACCAGAGCGGACGCCCGATCGACCACACAGTCACGGTATGGCCCGCCGAAAGCACACGCCTCAACCTGGGGAGCGAGTGATGACCGCAGGGGACACCAACGCTCAGCCATGTCCGCATTGCAGCTCAAGTGACATCGAGGTCAAGACGAAAATCGACCTCGCGTTTGGTGAGGAAGTTCTATATCGAGCCTGCCGGAACTGTGGCAACGAGTACGACCACGGACTTCCGTCGGCTGATCAGAAGCGCGACGATTCCTAGTCGATCGTCGTCCGGTATTGGAATTCGTACCGATCAGCACGGTAAATGATCTTCGCGACCTCGACCGGTGTGTCTCCCGCCCAGAACGTTTGCCATATCTGGATCACGGGGACACCCGCCGGAATGTCGAGCTGCGCCTCTTCGTGTGGTTCGGGCATGCGGACTTGCAGAACCTCTTCTTCCACATCTACCGAAGTAGCCGATCGCGTCGAATCGCGGGACAATTCCCTGTCCGCCGTACGGCCCTTCGTGGGGCGACTCGATCTCAGTGCCAGCCGTGATCGCGAGAGGCTCCCATGCCACGCTGAAAGAGACAGGGCTCCCGCCCATGCTGATTGCATACGAGGTCTCGGTAACAGGGTCGCCCTCGTCGATGCCGAGACGTTCCGCAACGCCGGCGGGAGCCTCTGCGCGCTCCGTGGAATGCTCCATGTGGAGTTCCATACCCGCGCGGTCCGACTCCTGTCGATACGCGGGCTTGGCATGCGGACGCTGGAACCGGTCCCAATGGGTTCTGACGAGGGGCGGGCTCTTCGCAACAAAGGCGCCCTGACCTGCCAGGAAGTAGATTGCGCCAACGTTCCTCAGTGCGATGAGCGCTCGACGCGCCGCGCTCAACTCACAATCCCACCGCTGGGCCAGCTCCTGAGCGCTTGGCAACGGCGAATCAGGAGTCAAGTCTCCGCTCTTGATCTGCGACTGAAGGTCGTCGGCGATGGCCTGATACGGGGAGCTTTGCTGATCACGGTCGACCATGGACGGATTCTCTCATAGACGGAGTGCGGTACGGGGCGCCGCACTGTGGCCGGTTCCAACCTGTTCGTGCACGCAATGCCAGGTCAGATCAAGTCGTGCTCACGATCCTTGACGCGACGCACGAACGCTCGCCATTCGGTCGCCGCGAAGATCAATATTGGTCCGTCCGGGTCCTTCGAGTCACGCACACCGACCGCAGGTGCCGCGCTCGCCACCTCAACGCATGCTCCTCCGTGGTGGTCGCTACGGCTCGCCTTACGCCACCGGAGACCCGTGGGGTTCGGCAAGTTCATCATCCGAGTTCCTCCATCAAACTTTCGATCAGGCGACGGGACTCATCAATTCGGAGCGCGTCACCTCGAAGCAAGTTGTACAACACCGCACACTCTGCAACGGATTTCTTCTCCTGGAGAAGCATCCCTTGCCCACCAGCTTCGATGTAGGCGACATCGGTCGAGTCCGCAAAACTGAGCATGATGAAGCTCCCACCCAACCCGGGGTAGTACCCGGCATCCTGCGGGACGACATCGATCCACACGTTGGGCAACTCGCTAATGGAGAGCAGATGCTGAAGTTGCTCACGTACCACCGTAGGGCCACCGATCACACGCCGCAAAGCGAACTCGTCGATCGTGAACCATGCTTGAGGTGCGTCCTCAGCAGTGAACAACTCTTGCCGCTTCAAACGGTCCTTCACGAGTTGATCCACCATATCCGGTCTCTGATTACGTCCAAGCACGGTTCGAATGTAGCTCTCCGTCTGCAACAGCCCATTGACCATGGCAACGTCGAACGCCCGAATGGTAGCCGCTTCCGCTTCCATTTCGAGGTACTGGTCGAACCCGGGAGGCCGGATCGTCCGGTGACGTGTGTCGATGATGCGCTTCCAAAGGCGCGAGAATAGACCGTTCGTCCTGAAAAAGGTGTCGAGGTCCTGGGCGAACTTCTCTGAAGGAATGTTCTTGCCGGCTTCGATCTGGCCGAGCCATTGCGGCGTGTATCCGAGCTTCTCGGCCAAGTCTTGCTTGCTCAGCTGCGCTTCCGAGCGCCACGCCGTGACCTCTGCCGCAAATGTCTGGATAGCCGGATCTTCGTACGCTTCACGCCGTGATCCCATTGCCGACTCCTCTACCAAACCCCGGTGGGAGGTTTCGTGGTCCGGGGCGGAGGTTTACCGGACCCGTTTCGGGGTTCGTAGCCGAGAGTAACTCACGCTTGCGACTCTGGTCACGGCATTTCAACAGGAAACCGGAGGCGACAGTTCCCCATGGCGAACACCCGCCCACCGCCCGGTGATCATCACCGGTTCCATCCGACATCCGGAGACACTCCAAAGGTCGTATCGATGCACGCAACCCTTCTCGCCCCCGAAACCCCGCCCCTCGTCCTCGATCCCACCGTGAACGCGCCGGCCCTGGCGCGCCGCTTTCTCGCCGAACGCTTCCGCGAGTGGGGCATCGAGGACGACTCCGACGGCCGTCTGGTCGTCTCGGAGCTGGTCACGAACGCCCTTCTCCACGGCGCCGGACAGATCGTCGTCCGCGTCTACCGAGACGAGAGCGACGGCATCCCCGTAATCGAGGTGTGGGACCAGGGCGACGGCGCGCCGGTAGTCCGTCCGGAAAGCGACACCCAGCTCAACGGCCGAGGACTCCTGACCGTCGAGGGCATCGCGCTCAAGTGGGGCACGCGACCGATCACCGAAGGAGGCAAGATCGTTTGGGCGCGCGTCGCTTCTTAGGGCGGGAGCTGGTCACCCGCGCGCGTGCCCTCGTCGAGCGCCACACCCTTCGATGCCGTACCCGCATCAGCCACAACACCGCGTTGCGGTACCTGGATGGGCTCGCCGTAGTGCTCGAAGCGTCCGGCTGGCGATGCGTCCGCCTCTACCGCCCCGATGGGTTCCCGATCTCGCTGCCAGTCCTGCGGGTGTACGCCCCTGGTGCGGAAGACGTCGAGGTCTGGGTTCACGTCCGAGCAGAACCCGACGGCCGATGGAGCTACTACGAAGCTCGACAAGGACACGGAACCGGCGGCCACATCTACCTCTGCGGAGACGCGAAGGGAGCCGCCGAAAACGTCGAGCACAGACTCAGAGCCCGAATGTACCTCTGCTGAAACCCCGAGACGAACCCCCGACTTCCGCCAAGAAGGCGCGCAGAGTCGGGGGTTCCGGATTACCGGAGTAATCGAATGCCTCGCGTCCGCTACGCCCTGCTGTGCCCCCTCCGCCCCCTACTGCGCTTCTATCTGACCCAACAGAGCGAGATGCACATGGAATCCTCATTCCGCTGCATCCTGCTCCGGGAAAATCACGAGGCACAAGTTCACTGGGACAAAGCCGAAACCTTCAGGATGGCTGCCGAGACCCTGTCGACTGATCAGCCGGCCCCTACCCCTCCCACCCAGCTTTCCGCAGTACGAGTGTTCATCGAGGAGACGCCGGACAGCTCAGATCCGACTTCGTGAGCCGTCCGGCATCCCAGAGCCGCTATCCCAACACCGACGCTTCGAGGGCCATGCTGAACTCCGGATCGATCTGAGTCGTGAGATCGACCCCCACAGACTTGTTGGCCCAACTCTCAGCGTTCTTGACGTGGAACTCCGCACCCTGCCGAGAGAACTTCTCCCAGTCCTTCGGCTGCGCGTCCACCTCGGCCTGAAGGCGTCGCAGCACCTCCCGCCCAGGACCGTCGAGCGCGCTGAGGTCGAAGGGACGACCTTGCTCCATGGCCCGAACGGCCGGTTGGTGCCCCATGCACGTCAGCAGGTCATCCCCCACCTGCGAGCGTAGGAACGCCTCGTCGTCGCTGGTCTGGACCTTGTTGCCCACGACCGCGATCTTCACCCCGAAGTCCCGCGCGTGGTCGGTGTACTGCTGGTAGACGGCTACGCCCTTCCTCGTCGGCTCGACGACGAGGAACATCACGTCGAACCGCGTGAACAGCCCAGAGGCGAACGTGTCCGCCCCCGCCGTCATGTCCACGACGACGTACTCTCCGGGACCGTCAACGAGGTGGTTGAGGTACATCTCAACCGCTCCCGTCTTCCCGTGATAGCAGGACACCCCAAGGTCCTTGTCGTCGAACTGGCCGGCCGCCATGAAGGTCACGCCACCGAACCGACGAGACATGGCATGGATCGGGTCGTCACCCCCGATCCGCAGGAGCTTCGAGCCGCGCCCTGGTGGCGTCGTCTTCACCATTTGAGCCGCGGACGCGATACGAGGGTTATCGCCCCTGAGGTACTCCTTGATGACGTCGAGGTGCGCTCCCAGCGCCGGCACGCTGGCGACCTCCTCATCACTGAGCCCCAAGGCCGCGCCGAGGTGCTGATTGATGTCCGCGTCGATCGAGACAACCGGCACCCCCTCCGCATCCAGATGACGGATGAACAGCGACGACGTAGTGGTCTTCCCGCTACCGCCCTTACCCACGAACGCAACCTTCACGAACCCTCCCAAAGAGACGATGAAAACCGTTGTCGTTGCTCCAAGTGTCCTCGGAAGCAAAGCACGTCGCAAGCGGTTCATCACTGTCCGTGTCGACAGAGCCTCCCACCGCAGGCAATTTGTAAGCATTTGCGCAAAAGCGATAGGCGAGAAGACGCTTTAGCTGACGAATAGCCCTCAAAGTGATGGAGATTCGAGCATCAAACCAGAAAAGGGGTTTTTGCTCAGCCATGCAGATGGAAACTTCTACTACCCGAGGCGATTCACTGACCGCCACAGACGAGCGGCCGATCTGATCGACAGAGGGCAAATTCAGTACTAGATCAAAATTCAGTCTAGATGATCTCTTAGACGGGCTGCAATTGCATCAGTATCAGCGATCGACGACTCCTCTACATGCTCCCACTCCGTCCCACCATCGGGCAACGTCCCGGCAACATGGAAATGAACGTGAGGAATCGTTTGATGTGCAGGGATACCATTGTTCTGCCAAACAGCTACGCCTCGGACTTTATAGGCATTGCTGACTGCTTTGGCGGCCGAGATAATAGCAGGCATGATAGCCGTAGCTTCATCTTTTGTCAGATCGATTAGGGTAGGCCTATGTCTTATTGGCATTACCAGTAGATGTCCTACACCGCGCTGCTCTCGCGTCACCAAAGTAGCTACGGCCTCAGTTCTTGTGAGAATGGTAAACGGTCGAACCCCTGCCAAGTATTCACAAAATGGGCAAGGCCATATCTTGGGGACGTCCAGCGATGCATTCATGACGGCTTAAGCGACCTTAAGAAGGCTTGCAATTCCAGCATATCGAGATTGTCGACATCCGAACTCCTGACCACAATATTTAGCCGATCGGCGACCTTCTCTTTGCGGGAGGCAAAAATATATGACAAAGCAATGAAGCGAATAGAGTCCTGAGCAGGGAAATATTGAGAGATGCGAGCTTGCCCGCCCCCGATTACTGCGACCGAGATAGGGTCCCCATTACCCTTCGCCCGAACCTCATCCCACAGATTATTCAGGCTACGCCAGACACGGTCGACGCTCCCGCGTACCTCATTTCGTTTATTCATCTCCGTGTAAGCTACACAGAAGTACAGGCGGCGAATCGAGGGCGAAATCGCAACGACTGTCCCGACAGGATAGGCCACCTGCTTGCCTGGCTTAGCATCTTGAGGCGTGAACCGATGGCTTTCGTTGTAAGGGGCGAGCCCCTGCTCTAAAGCCCTATCAAGCGCACGAATATCATTGCGGTAGACTCGCGTCAGAAGCTGCGCCTGCACACCTTTTTCATCGATGATATGTGGGATCTCGGTGTCAAAGGTGTCCGTCATACCGATGACTATGTTTCCTTCCTGTTCAAATAGATCTCCTTCGACAATATGAATTTCGGTGTTGGGAGACTTATACTGTTGCCGCACAGGTCTAGGCCAAGATCTATAAAGACCATATGTAGGTGATATCAGGAGGACTGTGCCTACAAAAAACACTCCCATTGGAGGAAGCGCTTTTGGGAACAGTGCAGAAACTATGCCCGCAACCACGGCAAAGAAGCCGACGCAGGACAAAGTCTGAGTCGAAAACCTTGCCCAGAAGCGCTTTTTTGTCAGGTCCCTTACAATAGCCACTTATTAGAGACCAATCTTTCGATATGTTTCAGCCTTATAGTAGTGAGCCCCCTTCTTATTGGATACAGCATACGCAGGAGCGTAATTGTCTAGAGCGTATCGAATTATCCTAGGCTGGAACGAAACTGATAGCGTGTAGTAGTCGTCATCAATAAACCGTTGAGGAATGAAGTTTTCATCAATGAAACGATCCCCATCCAGGTTGGCAATAATTACTGGCAGGTCGAGCTTCGAAATAACCTCGACCTCATAATAGAGAAACGACTTTCCGTCTCCCGCCTTCTTCTTCCCCTTCGCACTGCCCAGTATGATGGCTTGTTTCGTGTTAGCCAGCCGCAGACGAAGGCTTCGCCGGATGGTCTCTGGCAGACTAGTATCCCTTGCCTGTGCAAGATCGTGTGCGTCTAGGAAGTTGAAATCGATGTGCTCGTTATCGCGCCAGGCTGTCATGAGTCTGTAGTAGTTAATGTCTTCACTGGCGAAGGCTACGTAGGTCTTATTGCGATAACTCATATCGTCCTCCAGTACTTAAAGACGCGATGTGCGAAAGTAGTCGCATCGGGATGCCAGCCCCTACATCAGGGTCTGCCCGTTCTCAAGTGTAGGTACGCGTTGCCGCTACGGGCGGGTCACAACGCCGTGTGACCATATGTGGCCCATCGACCGCCTACTTGCACTGGCAAGCCGCATTGAAGCTAAGCGCGGGTGCCAGCGGGTACTCCTTCGAGGCCGGCGCCCACCACCGACAATAGGTGTTGATCCACAATCCAACGGACTTCGTTCTTGACTCCGGCTCAATCGCCCAGGATATGGCCACGGCTGTCGGGGCGAAGGCCACAAACGCTCTTCTAGCGCTGCGTGAACTAGCTCTTTTAGTTCTTCGGCGGAGGCTCCCGCCCGATATCAGAAGGAACGCCTAATCTCTTAGCCAGCGTTCAATGGCTACAGGAACAGTGGCTTCAATATCGGTGAGATCGAATGTCTCCCGCAGGGTGCCCAATATATCTGCCCGGAGATTACTAAATGCGTTATCGGCTAGTAGGAGAGCTGGCTTGTTGAGCGCTCGCATGAATCCGTATTCAAGAGCAACGTTTGGATTAAATTCGTTAGCCGCCCTGTCTTCCAGGATGGCAACTCCACGGCTACAGCAGAGCATGTATACGCAGACATTATTCCAGAGATTTCGATCTGGCATGTAAACCTTATCGTCCGCCCTGACCGGATTATAACCGTGTTCGCGCAAAGCTTTTCGAATTTCTTGATCTAGCGTGACAAGGAACTTGCTCCCAGCATCAAAGCGTGTCATTAGGAAGACGTTGCGCTCGTATCTCGGGTGATCCTTAAAGAAACGTTCGCACTCTTTCGCAAGGAAGTCGTAGCCTGGAGGGAGAGAGAAGTTTCCCATTGTATCGAACCCTCTAACGTAATGCGATTGCCATCTAATGGCATAATCGACCTGCAAGCGCAATATAGCTTGCACCTGAGAGGGCAGCAATCCCCAATCCTCTTCGATATTTCGACCTTCAACCTCAGGAAGGAAGAAGAGGCAGTCCTGCTGCCTCAATTCAAAGTCTCGATACAATGAATCGAGAAGATTGAGGATGGCGTCTGATTCGAGAGAGACCTCGTCAATCGGTTGAACGTTTTCTGGCAACGATAGCAAGTTGACCCCATTGACCGACGAAATTACGTCAGCCGATCCCTTGTCGCGCAATACGAACAGCCGCACGGAGTCAGAGGCGCGATAAACTTTGCCGTCGAAACTCTGGATGGGCCAGCGATACAGATCCGCCCTGCGGTCTTCTTCGACTATTCGACGCATCCAATCCCTGAATCCAAAACACCAATCTATGTTGAAGTGCTCACGAACCATTATGGTCTCCCGCTCGTTACTGGGGTGGTCCCTGCCACGACATCACTCATGTTAACCAGTAAACCCTCGAAGAAACATTAGTCAGCAACTGAGCCCTCTCACATATGTAATGGCCTCAACAAGCGCGTCAGGAGAGGCGATGCCAACTGCTGTGAGGAGGTCCGTAGCCGTCGCGTATACCATTGCCGATGAGATCAGCTGCCGAGCGCGGGCCGCATCAGTTGTTCTGGCGATGGCTTCGAGGGCATATGCAGCCGCCGGAGGGTTGACAATGGATCCAACGATGGCTTCAGCGCGCTCAACTTGTCCAGCTTCCACCAAGGCGTCGACCACGCTGCTCAACGCGGAAGCCTGACTCTGGGGGCTGGTGATAGTACGGGCGACGGCTTCAGCCCGTACTAGACTCCCAATTCTCGCCAGCGCGTCGACCACGCTGCTCAACGCATAGGCCCGATTCTGGGGGTCAGTGATAGCGCGGGCAACATTCTCGGCTTCGGTAGCCAACTCAGCAGCCTGCTCAACCTGACCCGCCTTCACCAACGCGTGGACCACAGTGCTCAGCGCGTTTGCCTGGTTCTGGAGGTCGGTGATGGTCCGGGCGACAGCTTCAGCCCGTCCAAGACTCCCCATGCTCACCAGCGCCCAAACAACGTTACTCAGCGCGGACCCCTTACTTCGGGGGTCGGCGATAGCGCGGGCAAGGGTCTCGGCTTCGTTGGCTAACTCGGCAGCCTGCTCAACCTCACCTACCTCCGCCAGGGTGCCGGCCACTCTGCTCATCGCATACACCTGGTTCAGCAGGTCGGTTATGGCGCGGGCAACGGTCTCGGCTTCGTTGGCCAACTCAGCAGCCCGCTCACCCCCACCTACCTCCACCAGCGCTTCGACCACACTGCTCAGCGCGTTTGCCTGGTTCTGGGGATCGGTGATGGTCCGGGCAACGGCTTCAGCCCGTTCTAGGCTCCCCATGCTCGCCACTGTGTCAACCACTCTGCTCAGCGCGTAGGCCCGGTTCTGGGGGTCGGTGATGGTGCGGGCAACGTTTTCCGCTTCGATAGCCAACTCAGCGGCTGGCTCGGCCCGACCCGCCTTCACCAACGCGTCGACCAGATTGCTCAGCGCATAGGCCTGACTATGGGGGTCGGTGATGGTGCGGGCAACGTTCTCCGCTTCGGTAGCCAACTCAGCAGCCCGCTCAACCCCACCCACGTCCACCAACGCGCGGGCTACCCTGCTCAGCGCGTAAGCCTGGTTCTGGGGGTCGGTGATGGTCCGGGCGACAGCTTCAGCCCGTACCAGGCTCCCCATGCTCACGAGCGCGTCGACCACACTGCTCCACGCATAAGCCTGGCCCAAAAGATCGGGAACGGAATTGGCGACGTTCTCGGCTTCCGTGGCCAACTCAGCAGCCCGCTCAACCCCACCCACGTCCACCAACGCATCGACCACACTGCTCAGCGCGTCTGCCTGGTTCTGGGGGTCGGTGATGGTCCGGGCGACGGCTTCAGCCCGTTCTAGACTCCCCAAGCTCACCAGCGCCCAAACAATGTGCTTCAGCGCGAACGCTTGGTTTCGGGGGTCGGTGATGATCCGGGCAAGGGTCTCGGCTTCGGTAGCCAACTCAGCAGCCCGCTCAACCCCACCCACGTCCACCAACGCGTCGACCACACTGCTCAGCGCATACACCTGGTTTCGAGGGTCGGTGATAGTCCGGGCGACGTTCTCCGCTTCGGTAGCCAACTCAGCAGCCCGCTCAACCCCACCCGCCTTCACCAACGCGCGGGCTATCCTGCTCAGCGCGTAAACCCGACTCTGAGAGTCGGTGATAGTGCGGGCAAGGGTCTCGGCTTCGGTGGCCAACTCAGCGGCTGGCTCGGTCCGCCCCACCTTCACCAACGCATCGGCCACGCTGCTCAGCGCGTCTGCCTGGTTTCGAGGGTCGGTGATGGTGCGGGCGACGGCTTCAGCCCGTTCTAGACTCCCGATGGTCACCAGCGCGTCGACCACGATGCTCAGCGCATAGGCCTGACTCAAGAGATTTGGAACGGAATTGGCGATGTTCTCCGCTTCCGTCGCCAACTCAGCAGCCCGCTCAACCCCACCCGCGTCCACCAACGCGTCGACCACTTTGCCCAGCGCCACTACCTGGTCCGGAGGATCGCTGAGAGAATGGGCCAATGCGAGGGCACGATTAAGATTTCCTAGACGTGCCCAGGCAGCCGGAAGTCCTACGGGGATGTTGCTGTTGCGTTGGATAAGGCGTTGCCGGGTCAAAGCAACGTGGAGAGCCGAGACTAAGTCAGGGCTAGGTTGGTCACGAATGTGCTCCAGAACGGTGATAATGTCAGCTATTGCCGCACCGTCTCCTTTGCTTACATCCAGCATGCGGTCTAAGCGTTCTTGATCTGCAACCAGTGCCCGCATGCGCGACAAGTCACCGATTTTGTGAAGCTGTTGAAGGTATCCGCGGAGCAAATATTCCGGTGTACCTTTGGGCCAGCCAGAACCTCGATAGCGCTCTGCCCAGGCATGGATCCGCTCCCACCATGCTTGGGTCTCCACTTGGCGGAGGGATCGCAAAACACTCTGCACGAGTTCCTCATGAGCCAGCACGAGGAGTTCATCGCCATTGTCGGCCCACCGTGGGGCACGGCAAGTAAATGATCGGCCCGTGACGGCATGAAGGATCCGTTCCACCTCCCCCACCGGCTCACCTGTCAACTCCGCCAAGTCCCGGCCTGATAGGCCACCTCCCGCCGTTACCAGCAGGCCAAGCAGGTCACGCCCTACCCCGCCGCCATCCAAGAGGTCTGACAACTCGCGCTCGGCTGCGGCTCGGAACGCCACCGCCCAATCAGAAGGCCGCAATGCACGGACGATTCCCTGCTTCTGGAGCGGATGCCAGTCCGGCACGTCCCCCGGTACAGGCGGGTTCGGACGGCCTGACACCACGACGCGCACCCCTTCAGGGGGCCGACCGGGCAACAAAGCGGCGATGCTGTGAGCATCCCTGCTACGTCGCACGCCCCGGTCCTCGTCCAATCCATCGACCACGAGCACCAGCCGGTATCCGTCCGCCGCGCACTTGCCCGCAGCCTCCTCCAGCAGTTGCAAGAACCACTGCTGGCGATTCGACTCAGTCAACACATCCGGCAGCGCTTGACCTGTTAGTTCCGCCAATTGCTCCAACACCGCTGCCAAAAATGCGGACCGGTCGCTCTGGCCCGCAAGCCGCGCAGTGATAAAAAAGGACACCACACGGACCCTTGCCGGCGGATTCTGCACAAAAGACGCCATCAACGCCGACTTGCCAGCCCATGCCGGAGCTTGCCACCACACATAATCCGGACCTTCCGGGCATGTGCAGAACTCTGCCAACTCTTCAAGCTCCGCCCGGCGATCCTTCAGCTCACCGGAGAAAATCTGCTCAACCTGCCGCGCATACGCCGAGCGGAAAGGACCTGTCGCTCGCATTCCGTAATAATTGTTCTGAATGCCAGTATTAACATTCGCGCCATCACCACCCGACGCGCGCCCCGACCGGCGAACCCAACCCCACCAAGGTCGACTCGTCAACGCGACTCCACCCCGCTATTGGCATCCCCGCCCTCAGCATCGCCCGTGCGATCCACCCGGACGCCATCGGGCACCGAACCACCCACCGAGAGCCCTGTGTTCGCCCTCCCCCCAGGCCCCGCCGTCGCCTTCCCCGTCCGAGACACACGCACACTTGAGAGGCCTCCCGCGACCACCGGCCAGGCCGCCCACACCGCCACCCCCACCGCAGCAACCCCCGCCAAGGCCGAGGCACTAGTCGCAATCTTGTTGGCGTCGTCCCATTTCAACACCAGGAACAACACCACCAACACCGCTACCACGACACCCGACACAACCAGCGCGACCCGCCCACCATGCATTCCGACATCTTCCCTCAAGATCACCAATATTGCCGAGGGCTGGAACATAAGACCGAACTAGGTCAACGGTCTCAGCAGTGACAAGAAGCGATCTCCGACGGACGGTCGGCGCCTGGATCCTCCCATGAGATCTGTCCAGGTTGCTCGGCAGTTGGGCCTGCGATCGCCGTTGCCTGACTGAAGTCAGCTCAGGTATTGGGGCGATCGGTGACACGGAGTTCACCGTGCGCAGCCCGATCATCGTCGCGCTGTCCACTGGTCCCTGTCGACGATTAGCAGAAAGGTCAGGTAGCGGTCTCGTCGGAGGCACGGTTGTACGTAGCTTCGTGTTGTTGGCGGGGGGAGCAGACTGAGGCTGAGGGGCAGGAGCAGCGGCCGCCGCTGTTGAGGCGGACTGTGACCTTGTCCGCGGGGACGTTGCGTCCTACCACCTGGCCTGGGCCGTTCGGGGTGTCCACGCGGGATCCCAGCTTCGGCATGCTGTCGTGCGCCTTGACATACAACGGGTGCTCGTACTTGAGGCAGCACATCAGGCGGCCGCAGGCGCCTGCTATGCGGAGGGGGTTGACTGGGAGGTCCTGTTCCTTCGCCATGCGGACGGAGACGGGCTCGAAGTCCTTCAGGAAGGTGGCGCAGCACAGGTCCCGGCCGCAGGGGCCTATGCCGCCCTGGAGGCGGGCCTCGTCGCGGGGGCCGACCTGGCGGAGTTCGACGCGGGCCTTGATGCCGCGGGCCAGGTCGCGGACGAGGGCGCGGAAGTCGACCCGGTGCGGGGCGGTGAAGTAGATCTTGAAGACGTTGTCGGCGTCGAGGTAGTCGACGCCGATGACCTTCATCGGGAGCTCGTGCTTGCGGATCAGGCGCTTGGCGATGGAGCGGCCCTCGGCGCGGCGGCGGCGGTTGGCCTCGTCGCGGGCGAGGTGCTCGTCGGTGGCGGGGCCGGCGCATTCGGGGAGGCCGCCGATGTCGTCGGAGACCCACTGCGGCGCCCACACGCACTCGGCGACCTCGGGCCCGGAGTCGGTCGGGACGAGGACCCTGTCGCCGACCTTGGGGCTGTGCGGGCCGGGGTCGAGGTAATAGAGCCGACCGTAACGGGTGAAGCTGACGGCCATCACCATGCCCACAGTTTCGCTCCATTCGCCCGATTCCGTGGGACCCACTCTAGGTCTCACCAGGCGGCGTCGGCGAGATCCTCTCCTGGGACGGCCGGGACGCCCTGCGCGTACAGGTCGCCTGCGGTCGCGATGACGCCGCCGGTGTGGCCCACGTCGAGGCCGGTGAGCTCACCCTTGACCTTCTGGGCCCACAGGGCCTTGATGGGTTTTCCCTGCAGTGTGTAGGTCTGGAGCGTCAGTTCGGATTTCTTCGCTGCGGCCACGATGAGGGAGTTGCCGTCCCGGCTTAGGACGGCGTTGGAGCTGCCCCTTGGCAGGAGCATGACGGCCTTGCTGACCCTGAGGTCGCCGGCGGCGCCGTTGGTGTCGAGTGCGCGGACCTGGTGTCTGGCCGAGCCGGCCGAACTCCAGACGAAAGAGAGTGTGGAGCCGGACCAGGAGAGGCTTCCAACGCGAGCGCGCAGCTTCGTCGTCCACACCTTGTGGGTGCCGGTCTTGGGTGAGACCACGTCCACGCGGCTGCGTACGCCTCTGTAGGTGACGTAGGCGATGTGGTCGCCGTCCGGGCTTAGGGCGAGGTCCGACCAGGCTGTGGAGACGCCAGGGACGGTGGCGTTCGGGATGTCCTTGAGGTCCTTGGGACGTCCACGGCCGTCCAGGCGGAGGCGTTGGAAGGTGACCTTCTGGGCGCCGTAGGAGGCGACGACGTAGGAGCCGTCCTTGGCCGCGGCGACACGGTGGAAGCGACGGCCTTCTGGCGCGGCCACGGGCAGACCTACGTTCGCGCCCGTGTGGACGTCCCGGACCACCAACGCCGTACCCGGCTTGGTGATGCCGACAACGAACACCGGTTCCGTCTTCTCTGCCTTCGCGGCGGGCTTGGCGTCGTGCTCATCATCGGCGGCACGCTGGTGACGGTGCACCACGTCCACGCCGCCACCGATGAACAGCGCGGCCGCGGCGGCCACCCCGAGAGGGACGAGACCCTTCCACGAGCCGAGGCGGGTTCCCGGATCCTCGCGCCTGCCTTCGTCCATGGGTGTTCCTCGCACCTGCCTCTCTTGCCGGATCGCCCGTCGTTTCTATCTCATGTACATCGCGACAAACACCCATGAAGGTGGAGTTACCACATCGAAGCGAAGTCGCAAGCCGCGTCAGCCTAGCGACGCACGGGCCGCGTCGACCAGGGAGGCCCGGTACGACCCGCCGAACAGCGCCACATGGACGAGCAGCGGGTGCAGTTGGTGCAACGGGATGCGGGAGCGCCATCCGTCCGCAGGCGGCGCGGCCTCATCGTAGGCGGCAAAGACGCGTTCGAGGTGCGATGTCCCGAAAAGCGCCATCATGGCCAGGTCGGTCTCACGGTGGCCGCCGTGCGCGGCCGGGTCGATGAGCAGCGCCCGCTCGTCCGTCCAGAGGATGTTCCCCGACCACAGGTCGCCGTGGATGCGGGACGGCGGCTCCGGCGGCCCGGCGAGCGTCTCGACGTCCGCCATCACCCGCTCGACAAGACGGACGTCACCGGACGAGAGGTGCCGCGCGCCGAGCCGGAGGAACGGTTCGAGGCGGCGTTCGGCGTACCAGCGGGGCCAGGCGCGGTCGTCGGGCGTGTTGTCGAGCGGTAGGTCGGCGATGTAGCCGTCCCAGGGCGCGCCGTAGGCGGCCGGGCGGTTGCCGGTGTGCAGGGCGGCGAGTTCCCGCCCCAGCCGTTCGGCGGCCGCCGGGGACGGCGACGACGACGGGAGCCACGGCAGGACGAGCATGTGGTCGTCCGCCGCGACGACCTCGGGGACGGGCGTCCCGGGGCCCGCCTCCGCCAGCCAGCGCAGTCCGGCCGCCTCGGCCGCGAACACGCCGGCCCCACCGGAGGCCGCCTTCACGAACACCTCGCGGCCGTCGGCCAGGGAGGCCTTGTGCAACGTCCAGGAATGACTGGAACCGAGGTCGTGTACATCATCGACCCCGGTTCCCAGCAGGCGTTCGAGCCGCACTCTTCTCAGCTCTCCTTGAGCGCTGTGCGGATCTCCTCCAGGAGGCCCGGCATCGCCGCCTCGACCTGCTCCAAGACCATGTCGAAGTCGGCGCGGCCTCCGTAGTACGGGTCGGGGACGTCCAGGTCCCCGCCCGCGTCCGGGTCGAACTCGCGCAGCAGCCGGACCTTGCCGCGCGCCTCCGCGTCCGGCGCCATCGACTGCAGCGCCCGCAGATGCCCCTTGTCCAGCGCCAGGATCAGGTCGTAGCGGCCGAACCAGCCGGGTTCGAACTGCCGCGCCATGTGCGCCGACCGGTACCCGGCCCGCTCCAGCGCCGCGATCGTCCGGTCGTCGGCCTCGTCGCCCACGTGCCAGTTGCCGGTGCCCGAGCTGTCGACGTCGACGTCCAGCCGCTCCTCCTCGACGTGGTGGCGCAGCACCCATTCGGCCATCGGGGAGCGGCAGATGTTGCCCGTGCAGACGAAGGTGACTCGGTACGGCATCCCTCCATCATGCCCGAGGGCGAAGCGGCTGGATCACGACGTCCTCCACGCCCGCGGCGCCGGCCAACGCCGCCTTGACAGCCTCGGCGCCCGCGGTGTCGGCGACGCGCAGCCGCAGCGAATCGGGGACGTCGCCGGGACTCAGTGCGTCGAGCAGGTCCTTGCGGTCCTTGAAGAGCTTCTTGGCCCTCTCGTACGCCTGCTGCTGCGACTCGTACACCACGCTGCGCACCTTGGGCATGGCCTTGACGCGCTGGGTGACCGTCTGCCGCATCAGATCCGTCGCCTCCCTACCCCGGCAACTGGGAGCGGTCGACGAGCGGATGCAGAAGTACACCGACACCTGACGCTCGCCGGGCTGAGAAGCGTCGCTCTCGTCGTGCATCGCGTAGAAGCTCGCGGCGAGCGCGCCTCCCGTCAGCAGGACGGCCACCACCGCCGCGCCGACGATCATCCACGTTCGGGGCCGCCGGGCCGGGGGCTCGCCGGTGTCCTCGGGCCGCTCCTCCGGCTCGGTCATCGTCGCTCCTTCGCCCGCCACGTCCGAGACACGGTCGGTGTTCACCTTGCCACAGGGCGCACCGGATCGTCCCTCGGTGAAAAGAACACGGCCCCCGGCAGAGTCGCCGGGGGCCGTGTCCTGGGGTGGCCTGATACAGGGTCAGCTTGAGACGGCGTTCAGCGCGTCCACGATGCCGTTGCCGAAGAAGCCGTTCTGCCCCTTCGAGCCCTCACATGTCTGCGTCGAGGTGTGCTTCACCCACTCGTCGCCCGACGTCGTGTACCAGACGTACTCGGTCGTGCGGGGGCTCGGGCATGCCTTGGCGGTCGCGGTGCCGCGCAGGATCTTCTCGACGAAGCCCGGGTCCAGGGTGAGGCCGCCCTGGCCGTCCCGGTGCCCGTACTTGCTGACGATGAGCGCGGCGACGCCCACGGCGTGCGGCGAGGCCATCGACGTGCCCTGCAGCGACTGGTAGTAGGCGCACTTGTCGCCCTTGCAGCTGCGGATGATGTACGGCACGTTCGGCGTCCCGTCGGCGTTCAGCTCGCCGCGCGCCTTCGCGAGCCGCTCGGGGTAGGCCGCCCAGATGCCGCCCTTGTCGTCCGGACGCTGGTCCGCGTTGTCGACCTTGTCGCCGCCGGGCGCGGCCACCGCGACGTAGCCGTTGCCGAAGCTGCTGTAGTACGACTTGCGGCCGCTCGGGCCGGTCGCCGAGATCGGGATGACGTGCTCGCCCTCGGACGGCATCGACACGCAGCTCGCCGGGACCGTCCGGTCGTGCGGCTCCTCACCCGGCACCGACGGGAAGTCCGGGCTGGTCGCGTCGTCGTTCGTCTTCGTGTAGTCGACGAAGTCGTTGCCGGCGGCGGAGATCAGCGTGACGCCCCGCCTGTGCGCGAAGTCGAGGGCCCGCTGGGCGGCCTTGATGATCGTCCGCTGCTCCAGCTGGTCCTCGGGGCTGTCGGCGGGGTTGTTGCCGCAGTTCCACAGCCACGGGTCGATGTAGTACGACATGTTGACGACGTCGATGCCGTTCTTGGCCGCGTAGGTCAGGCCGTCGACGGTCGGCTGGAGGAAGAAGTAGCCGGAGTCCTGGCCGACCCGCAGGTTGACGATCGACACGTCCGGCGCGACGCCCGCCATGCCGAGGCCGTTGCGGGGCGAGGCGATCGTGGACGCGACGTGCGTGCCGTGGTCGTTGTCGTCCCAGTTGTTGGGGTCGACGCACGACTTGAACTCGCAGGGACCGTCGACCTCGTTGCCGTTGGCGTCGGTCGGGATGTCGTGCGTGAAGTTCCGGCTGAGCTTCCGGTTGAAGTTCGGCGCGATGTCCGGGTGGTCACCGTCGACACCGGTGTCGAGGACGCCGACCAGCACGCGCTTGTCTCCCGGCTCCTTCTTGTACGAGCCGTCCGCCGTCGCGTGCATCTGCTTCATGTCCCACTGCAGATCCGCGAGCGGCTCGGTGTCCTTGGACGGCTTGCCGGTCAGGGCGACCTTGTTCTTCACGCCCTTGACGCCGACCAGCCGCTCGACCTTGGCGGCCTTCTTCTTCGTCTTCGGCGCCTCGCCGATGACCCGGTTGTGCGCGACGCCCTCCAGCGCCCGCTGGTTCATCACGGCGTGGATGAACTCCGGGTTGTCCGAACGGACGGTCGCGACGCCCACGTCACGGTTCTCGTGGACGACCTTGCCACCGGCGGCCTTGACGGCCTGGTGGGCCCAACCGAGAGAAACGCCCTCCTTGTAGAGGACGACGTACTCCGACTCCGCACCCTTCGCCTGCGTCGGGTTCGGAGCCGCTGACGCTGGGAACGCGAGGGCCGCCATGGTGGTGACGGCGCACGCGGCGGAAATCAAGGCTCGCCGCAAAGCAGACCTCCTGGCCGTGGGGTGACTAGCCCGCTTTTCTGTTGATCAGCCAGCAGACGCTACTTGTGCGCTTGTTGAGAGACGCGTACGGAAATGTAACGAATAGGGACATCTCTTGTAAGCCGTACGCAAGTGTCACGCGATGCGATGTCAGCCGGTACGCAGGGCGAGGGCGAGCGCCTCGAACGCCAGCTGCGGGTTGACGTTCGCCGCCAGCCTCTCCCTGCAGTCCATGATCGCATCGAGGCGGCGGAGGGTGTCCTCCGGGCGTCCCGTCCCCGCCGCCGTGCGCAGTTCGGGGCCGAGTTCGATGTTGACCAGCTCGCTGCCCGCCCCCAGCTGCAGCGTCAGCACGTCGCGGTAGTAGGACGCGAGATCGAGCAGCGTCCGGTCCAGCGCGTCGCGCAGCACGCGCGTCGCCCGCGACTTCTGCCGGCCTTCGAGCTCCTTGAGCGCGCCCGCGGTGCCGCGCGGCATCCGCCCCTTCTCGCTCTCGCCGAGCGCCTTGCGCAGGGCGGACGTCTCCGTCTCGTTCAGCTCACCCGTCTGCGAGTCCCGCTCCGCCTCGGCCGCCTTCACGAGGATCTCCGCCGCCGCCACCGCCGGGCTCACCCCGGTCAGCCGGCGCGGGATCGCCACCACGTCGTCGCGCACCCGGCGCATCCGGGGGTCCGAGGCCAGCCGACGTGCCCGGCTGATGTGCCCCTGCGCGGCCCGCGCCACCACCTCGGCGGTCTCCCGCTCGACGCCGTCCCGCTGGACGAGGAAGTCGGCGATGGCCCCGATCGGCGGGGTCTGCAGCGTCACCAGCCGGCAGCGCGACCTGATCGTGACGAGCAGGTCCTCCGGCGACGGCGTGCACAGCAGCCAGATCGTCCGCGCCGGCGGCTCCTCGATCGACTTCAGCAGCGCGTTCGCGGCGCCCTCGGTGGCCCGGTCGGCGTCCTCGAACAGCACGATCTGCCAGCCGTGCCCGCTCGGCGAGGACGAGGCCCGCAGCACCAGCGCGCGGGCGTCCTTGATGCCGAACGACAGCCCCTGCGGGCGGACGACCTCCACGTCCGCGTGCGTGCCCTGGAGGACCTGGTGGCAGGACGCGCAGTGCCCGCATCCCCGCGGCGTCTCCGTGCACTGCAGCGCCGCCGCGAACGCCCGCGCCGCGGCGACGCGTCCGGAGCCGGGAGGCCCGGTGAACAGCCACGCGTGCGCCGGGCCCGTTCCCCCGGCGGCCGATGACAGCTGCGCGATGACGGGTTCCTGCCCGACCAGGTCGTCCCACACGCTCATGGGAAAGAGGCTAGCCGGATCAGTAGTCCGTGATGACCGGGAACGTGCTCGTGACGTCCTCGGTGCCGGCCGGGACGGGGTCGGGCAGGATCTCGCGGATGCGGTACTGGATCTCGCGGCTCAGTTCGCCCTGCGGTCGGCTCGCGTCCAGGATCAGGTACCGGTCAGGGTCGGCCTCGGCGAGGGCGTGGAAGCCCGCGCGGACGCGCTCGTGGAAGTCCGCCGACTCCGACTCGATGCGGTCGGCGGGCGCGGACAGCCGGTTCAGTCCCGCCTGCGGGGGGATCTCCAGCAGGACGGTCAGGTCCGGGACGAGCCCGCCGGTCGCCCACGCGTTGACCCGCGCGATGTCCTCGACGGGCTGCTGCCGTCCGAAGCCCTGGTAGGCGAGGGACGAGTCGACGTAGCGGTCGCTGACCACGATCGCGCCCCGGTCCATCGCCGGCCTGATCACGTTGGCGACGTGGTCGGCCCGGTCGGCGGCGTACAGCAGCGTCTCCGCGCGGACGGACAGGCCGGTCGTGTCGCGGTCGAGGAGCATCGCGCGCAGCCGCATGCCGATCTTGGTGGCGCCCGGCTCGTGCGTCGTGACGACGTCGTAGCCGTGGTCGCGGAGCCAGATCGCGGCGAGCCGCGCCTGGGTGGTCTTGCCCGCGCCCTCGCCGCCCTCGAACGCGACGAACACGCCGCGGTTGCGGCGGACGGGCTGCTGGGGCGCGGCGACGGCCTGCTCCGGCGGCGTGTAGATCTCGCCGCGCAGGGCCGCGCGCAGATCGGCGACGAGCGGGATGCCGCGCCGGTCGTCCAGCCTCCGGTACGCGAGGAGCCCGGACAGCAGGGCGACGACGGCGGCGATCAGCAGCGCGGCGTTCGCCCCGTGGAAGTCGTAGCCGCCGCCGATGTCGATCCGGTGGGAGCCGAGCGCCCCGGCGATCAGCGGGACGGCGGCGAACGCGACCAGCACGGTGACGAGCGCGACCGACCGCAGATAGGCGGACGGGCGGCTGTCCTCGGACGCGTCGGGGTCGTTCACCGCGGCGTCGGCGTTCGACCAGGCGGCCCCGGCGAACACACCCAGGAACGCCGTCATGAACACGACGACGACAAGGTTCTGGACGAGGGCGAGCACGACCAGCGCCAGCGCGGCGGCGATCACGGCGAGGCCGAGGAGCCTGCGGCGGCTGAACGGGACGAGGGCGCGCGGCCCGAGGAACAACCCGAAACCGAACCCCACGGTGAGCCCGGTCAGGACGGTGCCGTACCCGGCGTCGCCGCCGCCCAGCTCACCGGTGTGGACGCGAGCCACGGCCACGACCGCGGCCGCCGTGACGGACGCGCCGGCGATCGCGAGGCCGAGACCGCGCGCGGCGGCCGTCCCCGGCCCCTGGAAGATCAGCTTCAGCGGCGAGGGGACCGCGGCGTGCTCGGTCACCGGGATCTCGCGGATCGTGGCGACGGCGGCGGTCGCGACGAGGAAGAGGCCCGCCGTCACGTAGAGCGCGAGGTCGGCGCGGGAGCCCTCGCCGAGCGTCCCGCCCGCGATGAGGGCGAGGACGGCGAACAGCAGCGCGGCGGCCGGGGCCGGGCCGTGCAGCACGCGGGTCGCGGTGCGGCGGGCGGCGGGACGCAGCTCCTCGTCCGGGGCCAGGGCGGGCAGGGCCGCGCGCGCCGCCGGAACCCACAGCAGGCTCAGGCAGGAGACGAGGAACGCCGCCGCGAGCGTCCACGGCAGCATGTCCACGAGCGGCACCGTCAGGACGACCACCAGCCGCAGCACGTCGGCGATCATCAGCATCAGCCGGCGGTCGACGCGGGCGGCGAGCATGCCCCCGAGCGGTGCGAGCACCACCGCCGGCAGCAGCATCAGCGCGAGCGTGCCACCGACCGCCTGCGCGGTGGTGGCGGGGTCGTCGTCGCGGGTCAGCGTCGCGGCCATCGCGGTCAGCGCGGGGACGCTGAGCCACTGGGCGACGCTGGACAACGACAACACGATCCGTAGCCGCTGGAACGGCACGGCCGAGGTAAGCGACGAAACGCCCGGCGGCGGTGAAGCTGCGGGGTGCGGCCGAGGTGCGCCCGTTCTGGTCATGTCGGTCAGGGTATCGGCGTAGATGTCCCTAGGAGCCGGACTTTGCGGAGGTTCGGCGCCGGGTTGCCGTCTTCTTCTTCCCGCCGCCCGCGGCCACCTTCTCCCGGCGCTCCGCGAGCAGCTCGGCGGCGCGCTGGATCGTGATCGACTCGACCTCGTCGCCCTTGCGCAGGGACGCGTTCGTCTCACCGTCGGTGACATAGGGGCCGAAGCGCCCCTCCTTCACCACGACCGGCTCCCCGCTCGCCGGGTCCTTGCCCAGCTCACGCAGCGGAGCGGCGGCCGCGGCCCGGCGGCCGCGCTGCTTGGGCTGCGCCAGCAGCTCCTTCGCCTGCTCCAGCGTGACGGTGAACAGCTCCTCCTCCGAGCCGAGCGAACGGCTGTCGGTGCCCCGCTTGATGTAGGGACCGAAACGGCCGTTCTGCGCGGTCACCGGCTCGCCGTCCAGCTCACCGAGCGTGCGCGGCAGCGACAGCAGCTTCAGCGCGTCGTCGAGCGTGATCGAGTCGAGCGACATCGACTTGAAGAGGGAACCGGTGCGCGGCTTGGGGGTGTCGGCCTTCTTCGTCCGCTTCTTCCCGTCGGCGGGCGGCGCCGGCTCGGGCAGGATCTCGGTGACATAGGGGCCGAACCGCCCCGACTTGGCGACGATCGTGTGGCCCGTCTCCGGGTCGGTGCCGAGCTCCCGGTCGCCGGACGGCTGCGCCATCAGCTCCTCGGCCTTCTCGGCGGTCAGCTCGTCCGGCGCGATGTCGTCGGGGATGTTGACCCGCTCGCCGTCGCGGTCGAGGTAGGACCCGTACCGGCCGACCCGGACCACGATGTCGGTGTCCTTGATCGGGAACGAGCTGATCCCCTTGGCGTCGATGTCGCCGATGTCGCCGACCAGCTCCTTCAGCCCCTCCTCACCGCTGTCGCCGAAGTAGAACCGGGTCAGCCAGCGGACGCGCTCGGCCTCGCCGCGCGCGATCTCGTCGAGACCGTCCTCCATGTTCGCGGTGAAGTCGTAGTCGACCAGGTTGCCGAAGTGCTGCTCCAGCAGGTTGACCACGGCGAACGCCAGGAACGACGGGACGAGCGCCGTGCCCTTCTTGAACACGTACTCGCGGGCCAGGATCGTCCCGATGATCGAGGCGTAGGTGGACGGGCGGCCGATCTCCCGCTCTTCCAGCTCCTTGACCAGGCTGGCCTCGGTGTAGCGGGCGGGCGGGCGGGTCGAGTGGCCCTCCGCGTCCACCGCGTTCGCGGTCAGCGGGTCGCCCTCCGCCAGGTTCGGCAGCCGCCGCTCCTGGTCGTCGCGGTCGGTCGACGGGTCGTCCGCGCTCTCCACGTACGCCTTGAGGAAGCCGTGGAAGGTGATCGTCTTACCGGTCGCGCCGAACTCGGCCCGCTCGTTCCGGGTCGAGACGCCCGTGACCCGGATCGACACCGACTGGCCAGCGGCGTCCTTCATCTGGGACGCGATCGTCCGCTTCCAGATCAGCTCGTAGAGGCGGAACTGGTCGCCGGACAGGCCCGTCTCCGCCGGCGTCCGGAACGTGTCGCCCGCCGGGCGGATCGCCTCGTGCGCCTCCTGCGCGTTCTTCACCTTCGACGCGTAGACGCGCGGCTTGTCCGGGACGTACTCGCCGCCGAACAGCGACGCCGCCTGCCGCCGCGCCGCCGTGATCGCCGTCTCCGACAGCGTGATCGAGTCGGTCCGCATGTAGGTGATGAAGCCGTTCTCGTACAGCTTCTGCGCGACCGACATAGTGTACTTCGCGGAGAAGCTCAGCTTGCGGCTGGCCTCCTGCTGAAGCGTCGTCGTCCGGAACGGGGGGTACGGCTTGCGCGTGTACGGCTTGCGCTCGACCGACTTGACCTCGTACGGGCGGCCCCGGAGCCGCTCCGCCAGCGCACGCGCCGCCGGCTCGTCCAGGTGCAGCACGTCCCGCGTCTTCAGCGTGCCGTCGGCCGCGAAGTCACGCCCCTGTGCGACCCGCCTGTCGTCCACGGAGATGAGCCCGGCCTTGAACACCGTGGGCTCTTCGTCCTTGTGCGTGTCGAACTGCGCCGCGATGTCCCAGTAGTGGGCGGGGACGAACGCGATCCGCTCCCGCTCCCGCTCGACCACCAGCCGCGTCGCCACCGACTGCACACGGCCCGCCGACAGCTTCGGCATGACCTTCTTCCACAGGACGGGACTGACCTCGTACCCGTAGAGGCGGTCCAGGATGCGGCGCGTCTCCTGCGCGTCCACCAGGCGCATGTTCAGCTGGCGCGGGTTCGCGGCGGCGCGCTGGATCGCGTCCTTGGTGATCTCGTTGAAGACCATCCGGTGCACGGGGACCTTCGGCTTCAGGACGTCCTGGAGGTGCCAGGCGATCGCCTCGCCCTCCCGGTCCTCGTCCGTCGCGAGGAACAGCTCGTCCGCCTCGGCGAGCAGCTTCTTGAGCTTCTGGACCTGCTGCCGCTTGTCGGTGTTGACCACGTAGAGCGGTTCGAAGTCCTGCTCGACGTTCACGCCGAGCTTCGCCCACGGCTCGCCCTTGTACTTGGCCGGCACCTCCGAGGCGCTCCCCGGGAGATCCCGGATATGGCCGATACTGGACTCCACGATGTAGCCGCGGCCCAGGTACCCGGCGATCGTCTTCGCCTTCGCGGGCGACTCGACGATCACCAGGCGCGTCGCCGCACCGTTGCCCCGGCCACTGTTCGCGGTGCCGTTCTTGGCTGGCACAGTCGCTCCAACCTCGCAGTCTCGGTTCCTCTTACACAGGCTCTTTCTTACCGGCTTCCTACAACGCCGCATGACGGCGCGTTCATGCCCGGGCGCTCCCGCCGCCGTCCCGCGATCATCGTGCCGCCCCTTGCGGGGGACGGGATTTCCACCGCCGCGCGCCTCCGACAGGATGACATGCCGCCGGACTCCGCGCGGACCGGGACGCCACGGTACGGTGCCGGGCGGCCGTTAGACCAAGTAATAATGGTCGCAATGGCGGAGTACACCTACCTCGTCCTGTCACTGCCCCGCGGCACCACGCGTGATACCGCCCGGCAGATCCTCACCGAGCACGCGGAACGCGGCGGCTGGGAGATCGATCGGTTGCGCCTGTACCCGGACGGACGCCGTCGTATTCAACTCCGCCGCAAGGTCATCCGTGCCGTCCGCACGTTCTGACCGTCCCTGCGGTCCGTCCGGAGCGTAGCACCACGTACGGACCCCCTGACGTATCGTTACCGATCCGGCCGGGATCGGCCTCTGGGCATGGCTTCGCCCGCCCCGGACCGCGCCTTCCGGGACGGGCGAAGATCTTCCGCGGCTCGCCGGACCGTGGCCGCACCGCCACGCCGGCCTCCTCCGCGGGGGCTAGCGGCGGGCCGTCCGGACGCGGCGGGTCAGCGCCAGCGCGCCGGCCACCGCGGCCAGCACCCCGGCCGCCAGCGGCGCCCGCAGCGAGCCCTGCGCCCCGGACGTGATCGTCTGCTCGGCCGCGACCTTCCTGACCTGCCCGATCCCGTCCGTCGCGGGGACGTGGCCGACCGCCGGCCCATCCACCTTCGGCAGCCGGTGGCCCGCGACCGGCACGACCGGCGTGGCGGGCAGCGCCCGTCCGTGCGTCCTCGTGAGGACGTCACCGCGCTGACCGGTCACGTGCTTCACGCCGTTGAGCGCGGGGGTCCCGGGCAGAGCCTTCCCCACCGGCAGGCGGGCGCCCGGCACGTTGGTCAGGCCGCCGGCCGACGGCAGCCCGTGCACCTTGGGCAGCGCGACCGGCTTCGCCGGCCCGTCCACCCGGGGCAGGCCCCCGGCCACGGGCACACCGTGCGCCGCGCGCCTGCCGTTGATCTTGGGCAGGCCGGCGCCACCCGGCAGGGCCTGCGTGTCGAGCAGCGACACCGGAATCGGCGCACCGCCGTCGCCGAGCGCCGGCCCCTTGCCCTTGACCAGCTGCTTTCCGGTGGACCCGGCATTGGTCACCCCGTCCAGTCGCGGCAGAACCCCACCCGTCGCACGGCGGCCGTTCGCGTTGGGCAGCCCACCAGGCCGGGCCGCGGAACCGACCGCCGACAGCCCCTTGACCTTCGGCAGACCGCTCGTCTTGGGCAGACCGCTCGTCTTGGGGAGGCCGCTGGTCTTCGGCAGGCCGCTGGTCTTCGGCAGACCGCTCGTCTTCGGCAGACCGGCGGTCTTCGGCAGACCGTTCGGCTTCGGCAACGCGACGAGCTTGGCAAGCCCGTTCACGCCGGGCGTGGTCGCGGGCCGCGCCGGGATGGCCGCGCCGGTCGTGCGGGAGTAGGGGTGGTAGCCGCCGTGGCCCGGGCCCTCCTCGCACAGGCCCGAGGCGAGGCCGAGGACGGCGGCCGCGTTACCGCACGCCTCGGCGGGGTTCTCGACCGGCGCGTTTCCCTGGTTGCCCGAGCCGACGCCGTGGTCGCCGGATGTCTGGGCGCCGGACCCGTGGGGCCCCTCGACCAGGGTCTGGCCGTTGCAGCTCGCGGCGGCCAGGCCGACGACGGCAGCGGCGTTGCCGCAGACCTCGGCGGGGAGGGAGATCGGAGCGTTGCCCTGGTTTCCGGAGAGGATTCCGCCCACGCCGGACGTGTGCTGGCCGCCGCCGGAACTGCTGCGCGCGTGCGCGCCGCCCTCACAGAACGCGCCGGCCTGTCCGACCAGTGCCGCGGCGTTGCCGCAGGCGGTCAGCGGGACGCTGACCGGGGCGTTGCCCTGGTTTCCGGAGAGCACGCCGAAGGCGCCGTCGGTGGTCTGCCGTCCCGTCCGGTGGCCGCCGTTGCGGACGGACGCGCCGCCCTCGCAGGACGCCGCCGCCTGCCCGACGGCGTTGCCGCAGATGTCGACGGGCACGCTGATCGGGATGTTGGCCTGGTTGCCGGCGCCTACACCGAAGATGCCGGACGTCTTCTGCCCGGAACCGGTGTTTCCGCCGCTCTTCACGAGCGACCCGCCCTCGCAGCCCGCGACCGCGTCGCCGACGGCCGCGACCGCGTTGCCGCACACGTTGACGGGGATGGAGATGGGCGCGTTCACCTGGTTTCCGGCGAGGACACCGTTGGTCCCGTTCGTACGCTGACCGCCGGTGCCGCCGTCGTTGACCGTCGCGCCGCCCTTGCAGCCCGCGTCCGCCTCGCCGAGGACGGCGGCGGCGTTGCCGCAGACGTTCACCGGGACCGAGATGGGGGCGTTGACCTGGTTTTCGGACGCGATGCCGTGCGCGCCGGACGTCCGCCGGCCGCCGTCGCGCTTGTGGATCTTGACGCCGCCGTGCGAGGTGGCGTAGCCGTTGCCGAGCAGGGTGACGCCGTTGCCGCTGACGTCGACGGGCGCGGAGATCGGCACGTCCACCTGGTTGCCGCTCAGGACGCCGCCGTTGCCGTTCGTGATGTCGGCGAGGGCGGTGCCGGGGATGGCGCTGACACCGAGAGCGACAAAGCCCGCGGTGAGCAGCGCGGCACGGGATGTGCCTTTTGCCCACGTTCGCATGATGCTCCGTTCGGGGAGATGGTGAGAGACACACGTGTCTCGGGAAATGCCGCGCGCAAAAAGGGCACGGCGAATGACCGGATCGGCGCGCCCGAGCCGCACGGGCGCCCGTCCGGAGCCTGTGATCGGGATTAGTCGGGCGCGAAGGACGGCTCGTCCGCGGCGGTGCGGACGGCCGGGGGCAGCGCGCCGGAGACGCGCGGTCGCGCCGCGCGAGGCGGGGCGGGAGCCCACGTCCCGGTGACCGGGAAGCCCGCGGTCGCGCCTGGGACGACGACGGCGCCGGCCGCCGAATGCGTGCCGGGCCGCTCGGGCGCCGGCAGCGGCGCCCGGTGGTGCCGGACGGCATGGCGCGCCCCATGCCCGATGCTCGTGCGCACTCGGGAAACCGCGGAAACGACGGGTCGCACCGGCCGCCGGTGGATCTTCACCGCCGGGACGCTCTTCGGGGAGGGCGGCGCGACCTCATGACCCGCCACCGGTGCCGCCGGCACCGCCGGCTTCGACGGCGACGCGTCCCGCACGTGCGTGCCGGGTTTCGCCTTCTGCGCCACCGCACGCACGACCCGGCGCACCGGTTCGCGTTCATGGACGGTGGTGACCGCGTCCTTCAGCAGGGGCGTCTTCGCGACGACCCCCGCCGGCCGCGGCACGGGCGGCACCTCTTCCGCGTGGGCCGAATGCCCGGCGCACCCGAGCAGCCAGCCCGCTACCAGCAGCCCGCCGAGGACGAGCAGCCGCCGGACGGCGACGCGGGTCAGCCGGACGGGAACCGTCCGAATCCGCGCCGCGCCACCTGCCACCGGACACCTTCCGTTGCGACAAACCCGCCCTCAACGAATGGCGACGATAGCACCACGGAACGCATTGGTGATGGCAAATTCAGGAGCGATCAAGGAATTTGTCGAGGACCCTGGCGCCGAAACGCAGCCCGTCCACCGGAACGCGTTCGTCGACCCCATGGAACATTCCGGAAAAGTCCAACTCTGGGGGCAGTTTCAGCGGCGCGAAACCGAAGCACCGCATGCCCAGCCGGGCGAACGACTTGGCGTCCGTCCCGCCGCTGAGGCAGTACGGCACCGGCAGCGCTCCCGCGTCCTCCGAGGTCAGAGCCGCCTCCATCGCGGCGACGAGCGCCCCCTCGTAGTCCGTCTCGACCGCATGGTCATAGTGGACGAAATCGCGCTGGACGTCCGGCCCGAGAAGTTCGTCCACTACCGCGAAGAACTCCTCCTCATATCCGGGCAAAAACCGTCCATCCACCTGAGCCGTAGCGCTTTGCGGAATGACATTCGTCTTATATCCGGCATCCAGCCGCGTGGGATTGAGGGTGTTCCTGAGCGTCGCCCCGATCATTCGCGCCAGCGGCCCGATCTCGTCAAGGCACTTTCCGGGATGTTCCGGATCGAACTCCACCCCGTACGCCATGCACGCCCGCTCCAGGAACGCCCGCACCGACTTCGTCAGCCGCACCGGGAACTCGTGCGACCCCAGCCGCGCGACCGCCGCCGCCACCGCCGTGACCGCGTTGTCCGGATGCACCATCGACCCGTGCCCGGCCGTCCCGGTGGCGGTCAGGTTCATCCACCCGATGCCCTTCTCCGCCGTCTCGATGAGGTACATCCGCCGGTCCCCGGGCACCGTCAGGCTGAACCCGCCGACCTCCCCCACGGCCTCGGTGCACCCCTCGAACAGCTCCGGATGCTCCCGGACGAGCCACTGCGCACCCCATTTGCCCCCGGCCTCCTCGTCCGCCAGGAAGGCGAGCACCACGTCACGCGGAGGCTTCCGCCCCTCCCTGAGCCGCTGCCGGACGACGGCGAGGATCATCGCGTCCATGTCCTTCATGTCCACGGCCCCGCGGCCCCAGACGCACCCGTCCGCGATCTCCCCGCCGAACGGATCCCGCGTCCAGTCCTCCCTGCGCGCCGGCACGACGTCGAGGTGCCCGTGCAGCAGCAACGCGTCCCGCCCCGGGTCCTCCCCCTCGATGCGCGCCACGAGACTGGCCCGCCCCGGATGCGACTCGAAGATCCGCGACTCCAGCCCGACCTCGTCGAGCCTCTCCGCGACGTACTCCGCCGCCGCCCGCTCCCCCGGCCCCGAATGATCGCCCGGGTTGCTGGTGTCGATCCGGATCAGTTCCTGGCAGAGCCGGACGACCTCGTCCTCAGCGGTCGGCTGAACCACAGTGATCTCCTCGCGTCCTCGCGTACCGTCCCATGGTGCCCCGCCGATCGACTTCGCCGCGACTCGTCTCCTTTGGTATGGTGAAGCCCGCCGCAGCCCCGCTGCGGCCTGCGACCGGTCCGGGTGGCGGAATAGGCAGACGCGCTAGCTTGAGGTGCTAGTGCCCTTTACGGGGCATGGGGGTTCAAGTCCCCCCTCGGACACATGATTATGCATGGTTCCGAAAATCTATGCATGATGAGTGAATAGCCTAGCTTCAGATATCTTCCGAAGCTGGGCTTTCTTAGTTGGTTCACCGAGCCGGCGGCTCAGCGTTGCACGTCAGATTGCATAACAATCCATAGGTTAGTGTCCGAGGGGACACGCTCTGAGTCAGCGAAGGCTGAGCACGATCGGTCCCCTACCGCCCTGAGCGATGATGCTTTGCCCGTGGTGGTCGTAGGTCAGTTCGAGGCTGAGCCGACGGCACAGCGCAGCCTGGTCAGCCTCACCGCGGGGGATGTCGACGTTCTCGAACGCGATGGCGGCCTCGGCCTGGCTTCTCTCGGCGATCGCGCGAATCAGCACAGCGCCCAGGTGACTGGTGATCGCGTCTTCGCGGACCGACACGCTGGCAGGCCAATCCTCCCGTCCTCCGTGTCGGTGATGGCAGCGGTAGTTCGCGCGGCCGTTGTTCCAGGCGCCCTGCATCCGGCGACCGCACAACCCGCACCGCAGAAGGCCGCGCAGCAGGTAGCTCCGCCGGGTGGAAGCACCTGCGACGCGGGTGTCCTGGGCCAGTTCGAAGTCCTCGACGCTGACGATGGCGGGGTGAGCGATCCGGCGTGAGGTCACCCAGTCCTCACGGCGGTTCCAGCGCATCAGAGTCCGAGTCCCCAGACCCACATTGTGCGGGTCGACCAGAACGTCGGTGCGGCTCTGCTTGTTCCACACCTGGTGACCGGTGTAGCGAGGATTGCCCAGAATCGAGAGCACGGTCCCGGCCGTCCATCCAGCACCGGACCGATGCCGGTTACGACACCGGTCATGGGCGGACGGGCAGGAGACACCGTCAGCATTCAACGCACCAGCGATGCGCTTGCCGCCCCAACCATCAAGCCGCAACGCGAAGATCCGCTCCACGACCGGTGCCACTTGCAGGTCGAGCTCCAGCCGATGGCACCGAGCACCCAGCGCCGCCAGCACCGGGTTGTGGTGGGGTCCCGCGTCGGCCAACCGGTAGCCGTAGGGCGGCCGTCCACCCAAGTAGCGTCCTTCGCGCTCCGCCTGTGCCGCCATCGCCGCGCGGACCCGGACCTGGATGCGCCGCCGCTCGGCCTTGGACATCCCGGCATACATCGACATGATCAGACAGTGCGCTTCAGAGTCCGGATCAAGCGCACCGCCGACCTCCGGAACCCACAGCGCCACCTTGAAGTGAACGAACAGCGGGAAGACCAAGCCGAACTGGTTGTCGTAGAACACCCTCTGTGGTTCTCCGATCACCACCGCGTCGAACTCACGCCCGCGGTGCTCCAGCGCTTCCAGCAGCCGCGCCGACTCCGGCCGCCGCAGCCACGACACTGCCCGTGACTGCCCCACATCGAAGAACTCCGCCACGATCCGGCCATGACCGGCCACCAGCGCCTCAACACGAGCCAGCTGCCACTGACGTGACGCCACCGGATCCTGAAGATCCTCTCTCGACACCCGCCCCAAGAACGCGAACCTGACCATCACGACCTCCTGAACCGCGCACCGCGTACTACCCCTGTTCCTTCAGGCTGCTCCACACAACGGTCAGTGACCGGTGGGGTGATACGGGCTCTGCCTGCCGCTCCTTGTGACGGCGACGCTTCCTCCAGACTCGGACGAAGAACCTCTTCGTAAGCACGGCATGAGGCCCTGAGATCGTTTATGCGAAGTGTCAGGTACTGGACGGCAGACGGCAGGCACGCGATTTCGATGGGCGCGAGGACGGCGCATCCGGATCTGGCGGCCCGGCAGTCGCCCCTCACCCGAGCCGATCGACCACCGCGCCACCGTCCGCACCGACCGCGCCACCACGACCGAGCCCTGTAGCTCCTAGGGCGCCCTGCCTGGTGCGGCGCCCTGCACGTCCCCCCGACCTCCGCGGCGGCGTGGACGGGTTGCGCTGCGCACCGTCCCGGACGCGATCCTGTATGCGGACCGCACGGGCATCCCCTCGCGCCACCTGCCGCACGACTACCCGCCGTAGCAGACGATCTACGGCTACCTCCGCCTCTGATGCGACGCCCAGGTCTTCCGTCAGCTGTCCAGGCTGCGTGGTCGACACCCTCGGACTGCTGCTGACGGTCGTGGTCACCGTCGCCTCCGTCCGGTGCAGATGGGGGCTCACACCGCGGGTTTCGAGGGCGGGGTTCCCGATCGGGCCGCTACGAGGCCGGCTTCCACGGTGCCGAGCAGCGTGAGCGCCGTGTCGAGGCCGGTGGTGTCGTGAGTGGCGGCCGCCGAGACGGCTCTGGCCCATTCTTGGCGGACGAGGGCGTAGTTGGTCGTGCCGCGCTCGGTCACGTGGACGGTCACCCCGCGGCGATCGTCCGGGCAGGTTCGCCGTTCGATGAGGCCTTTGGTCTCCAGGCCGCGCAGGACGGTGGAGAGGTTGGTGCGCTGCAGTCCGGTGGCATCGGCGATCCGGCTGGGTGGGGCGGCGGGGTCGTCTTGGAGGTGACGCATCACCATGCCCTCCGACGGGGAGAGCGGGACGGCCCGCTCGTCGGTGTAGCCGCGGAACTGGATCTCCCGGGCGATGATCAGCACCAGGTCCGCCAGGTCGGCCCAGCCCGCCTCTGGGTCCTGTTCGTCGTCCGGCTGCCGCGCTCGGTCGTGCATCACATCTCCAGGGTGGGCGGTTGCCAAAAGGATAGTTATGAGGTCATAGTAGCAGTGACCATATAGTTATGCATTCATAACTTTCTGGAGGAAGCGTCATGAAGACCTCCCTGTCCACCCGGTCCCCTGATGCCGCGCCGGCGTCCCCGCGCGCCGTGGCGCAGGCAGGCGGGCTGCACCCGTTCGGGGTGTTCATCCTGCTGGCGGGCGCGTTCCTGCCGATCATGGACTTCTTCATCACCAACGTCGCCCTGCCGAGCATCGATGCCTCGCTGCACGCCTCGGCGTCGTCGCTGGAGCTGGTGATCGCCGGGTACGGCGTGGCCTACGCGTCCCTGCTGGTGCTGGGCGGCCGGTTGGGTGACCGCTACGGCAGGCACCGGATCTTCCTCGGCGCGCTGGTGGGCTTCGTCATCGCCTCCCTGGCGTGCGGCATCGCACCCACCGTGGGGGTGCTGATCGGGGCTCGTATCGTGCAGGGCGGCACCGCGGCGCTGCTGATCCCGCAGGTCCTCGCGACGTTCCACCACACTCTGGACGGGGAGCGCAAGGCTCGCGCGGTGGCCCTGTACGGGGCGACCTCCGGCATCGCGGCCGTGGTGGGGCAGCTGGTGGGAGGCCTGCTGGTGTCCGCCGACGTCGCCGACACGTCGTGGCGGCCGATCTTCCTGGTCAACGTGCCGATCGGAGTGGTCGTGCTGCTGGTGGCGGCGCGGATCGTGCCGGCCACCCGCTCACCGCATCCCCTCGGCATCGACCTGCCCGGCACCGTGCTGTTCGCCGCCACCCTCACCACCCTCCTCGTCCCGCTGACCGAGGGGCACTCGCTGGGCTGGCCGTGGTGGACGTGGCTGCTGATCGGCGTCGCCGCCGTCCTCGCCGCCGTCACCTACCGCGTGGAGAAGCGTGCCGAGCGGCGGGGCGAGGTCCCGCTGCTGCCGCCGTCCCTGCTGCGCTTGCCGTCCATGTCCCGCGGCCTGGGGATGGTCCTGGTCTTCAGCATCGGCTTCGGCGCGTTCATGTTCGTCTTCGCCCTCACCGTGCAGAACGGCCTGCACGAGAACGCGCTGCACGGCGGCCTGGCGATCCTGCCGATGGCCCTGCTGTTCCTCGCCGGCTCCCTGTTCGCGCCCCGCCTGATCAGCCGCTTCGGCCGCGCGGCCCTGTCCACCGGCGCCGTGATCCAGCTCGCGGGCCTGGCCACGCTGGTCATGGTCGTCGTAACGAAGTGGCCGCACGTGAGCCTGTGGGCCATGGCCCTGCCGCTCGCCCTGGTCGGCGCAGGGCAGTCGATGCTGTTCACCGGGCTGTTCCGCAGCGTGCTCGCCGACGTTCCCGCCCACCTCGGCGGTGTCGGCAGCGGCGTGCTGATCACCCTGCAGCAGAGCGGCCTCGCCCTCGGTGTCGCCGCCCTGGGCACCCTCTACCTGGCTCTGGAGCCGGGCAGTGCCTCGCACGCCTTCGCCACCGTCGAATACGTACAGATGGGCATCGTCGCCCTCCTCGCGGTCGGCGCCGCGGCCCTGCCCCGCTTCGCTCAGCCCTCCGCCGCCACCCCCGTGATCGATGGCTGATGATCCGGCCCGTCGCAGGGCAGGGCCGGCATCCCCCGCCCTGCGACGGGCCGATGCTCGTGAAGGAGCAGCAATGAGTCTTCTGGACCTGTCCCGGTGGCAGTTCGCCATCACCGTCATGTTCCACATGACCTTCCCAGCGATCACCGTGGGACTCTCGATATTCCTGGCGGTCGTCTACGGCATGCACTGGCGGACGGGGCGGCCGGTCTATCTGCAGATGTTCCGGTTCTGGCGGCGCATCTTCGCCGTGGGCTTCGCGATCGGCGTGGTCGCCGGAGCCGTCATCACCTTCCAGATGGGTCTGAACTGGGGCGTCTACGGCGCGAGGACGGGCGCGGTCATCGGGCCGATCATCGGCATGGAGGTCGTGACCGCCTTCTTCGTCGAGGCCGGGTTCATCGGCGTCCTGCTCTACGGGGACGGCCGCGTCCGCAAGAGCACCATGTTCGCCTCCACCGTCATGGTGGCGCTGGGCACCCTCCTGTCATCCACATGGATCATCGCGGCGAACTCGTGGATGCAGACACCGGCCGGCTTCACCATCGTCGACGGCCGGTTCGAGCCCACGGACTGGACGCGCGTCATCTTCAACCCGTCCTTCATCTGGCGCTGGCCGCACATGGTCGCCGCCGTGCTGATCTCAGCCGCGTTCTTCGTCGCCGGAATCTCGGCCTGGTACCTGGTCAAGGGACGCGCGCAAGCCTTCGCGCGACGGTCGATGTCGATCGCCCTGGGCGTCGCCGCACTGCTGATGCCCGTCCAGCTCTATCTCGGTGACAACGTCGCCGGCCACGAACTGCCCCACCAGGCCTCCAAGTTCGAAGCGATCGAAGGCAACTGGAACAACGGTGACACCGGCTTTGTCCTGTTCGAGATCCCGGACCAGCTGGCCGCGCGCAACATCGCCGAGCTCGACGTCCCGTGCCTCGGTAGTGCCATCGCCAAGGACCTCGGCTGTGCCACGCCCATGCCCGGCCTGAAACTCACACCCGTCGCCGATCGGCCGAACATGGCCGCGACGTTCTGGGGCTTTCGCATCATGTTCCTGGCAGGCGTGCTGATGTTCGGCACAGCCTTCGCCGCCACGATCCTACGCATGCGCAACCGGCTGTGGACCGCGCGACGTTTCCACCAGTTCGTCCTCTGGACGACCCCGTCCGGCATCCTGGCCATCCTCGGCGGCTGGGTCACCGCCGAAGCAGGGCGGCAGCCGTGGATCGTGTTCGGGCGGCTGCGCACCTCCGACGCGGTCTCCAGGCTGGCGCCCGGCGAGGTCCTGTTCTCGGTGATCGGATTCTCGGTGCTCTACCTCATCATGCTCGTCGCCTACATCGCCTACATCGTCCACACGGTGCGCCTCGGACCGGAGCGTGACGATCCTCGACATGAGCCCCGGCCCGGCCCGACGGACACGACCGCGACCTCCCGCCCAGGAGGCCCCTTCCCGGGGCGGCTTCCCGAACGGCCCGGCTCCGCAGAGGCGGTGGCCCCGTGATCACTACCCTGTGGCTCGCTGTCGTGGTGCTGTGCCTGCTGATGTACGTCGTGTTGGACGGCTACGACCTCGGTGTCGGCGTGGCCACCCTTCTGGAACGCGACGCCGCCCACCGGCGGCACTTGCTGGAGTCGGTCGCGGTGGGCTGGGACGGCAACGAGACATGGCTCATCCTGCTCGGCGTGGCCCTGTGGTCGGGGTTCCCGCAGGCATTCGGCACGATCCTCCCGCACGCCTACCTGCCCGTGATCGTCATGCTGTTCGCGCTCATCGTGCGAGGCGTCAGCGTCGAAATGGCGTCCCAGGCGCCGCCCGCACGCCACTGGACCACGGCCTTCGGCGTGGCATCGTTGCTGGCCTCCTTTGCGCAGGGGTTCACACTGGGCACGCTGACCTGCGCCCTGAACCCGCACGACGGCGCTTCCGCCGGCACGGCGTTCGGCGCCTTCAGCTGGTTCTCGGCTCTGACCGGCGTCACCGTCACCGCCGCTTACACCGCACTCGGCTACGCCTACACCAAACAGAAGTCATCGGGGCGCCTGCGCGCGTCAGCGGCCCACAACGGCCTGATCGCCACGGCGGTGACCATCGGGTTGTCGACAGCGGCGCTGTTCGCCATCGAAACCACCTCGACGCCGCTGAACCTGACCAGCCCGGGACGCGCGTTCGCCTTCGGCGGCCTCCTGCTGTTCGCCGCCGCGGGAGCGGCCACCTCGCTGACCACGTTCCCGTGGAGGCAACAGACCGATGCGGCGGACACCATGCCCATCAGCGGGCTCATCGCCACGGTCGTCGCACTGTTCCTCGCCATCGGCGTGGCGCGCTATCCGGTCCTCATGCCACCGGACCTCACCGTCGACGGCGCCGCCGCCCCCCACAACACCATGGTCTTCATCCTCGTCGGCATCGGACTGAACATGCCGCTGGTGCTGGCCTACAACGTGTTCGCCCACCGGGCGTTCGCGGGCAAGCTCGACACCGGACCGCCTCCCGGCGAGCCCTCCACCGCCGACCGTCCCGGCATCACAGGAGCACACAAATGACAGCCCGCCGTACCGACCACCTCACCGGCAACGAAGCCGCCGAGTGCCCGACCGCCCGGCCGGCGCCAGTGCGCCTCGCTCGGCGCCTGTCCACCACCACGGCCTGGACCGCCCTCGGAACGGTCGCCTACCTCGTGTGCCAGGGCATGTTCGGCGGCTACCCGCAGGTCCACTCGGCGCTGCTGACCACGCTCGGCATGGTCGCCATCGCACTGACCGGAGGCATCACCTGGATCGTTGACGAGCGGCGTCCTCATGACGACGAATGAGTGCATCGCCCCTGCCCAGCGACGGACGGCCGATGCATGGCTCGCCGTGTTCGCCGCTCCCGCGCGGCGCTGGTTCGGCTTGTCCGGCGCTCTCCTGACACTCGAGACGGTGTTCACCATCGCCCGCTGGGGTGGCCTGGCGTGGACCGCTCAGGGCGTGCTCCACCACAGCGCACCACAGGACGCACAAGGCGTGTTGCTCTTCGCCTCGGCGGGCGCGGCCGCGCCGACGGCCGGGTGGGCTTCGGGAAGGTTCCGCCGGCGCGGCGCCCGAGAGGTGGCGGGCAATATACGGCAACGGCTCGCCGCGGCACTGCTGCCAGCCACCCGGCGCGGCCACGACATCGGTCCCGCCGAGGCCGGGCTGGCGATGGTCGACCTCGCGGACGACCTCGCCGGCTATCACGCCGAGATCGCGCCGCTGCGCCGGTCCGCCCCGCTGTCCATGCTCGCCGTTCTGGCGATCGTCACCGTGCTGCACTGGCCCGCGGCGATCATCCTCATCCTGACCAGCGCCCTCATCCCCATCAACATGCGGTTGGCGGGCCTGTTCGCCCGGCACGGCGCGGACCGCCAGTGGGCCGCGACCCGACGGCTCAACGCCGTCGTGCTCGACAGCTTCCGCGGCCTGCCGACCCTGCGGGAACTCGGCGCCGCCGGCCGGCGCGGCCGGACCCTGACCGAAGCCGCCGAGGAACTGAACGCGGCCACCATGAGCGTGCTGCGCCGCGCGTTCATCTCCGGAATGATCATGGATGTCGTCATCACGTTCTCCATCGCGGTGAACGCGACCTACATCGGCTTGTCGCTGCTCGGCTACGTCCGCCTGCCGCACGCCCCCGGACTCAGCCTGTTCAGCGGCCTTTTGATCCTGCTGGTGTGCCCGCTGTACTTCGCCCCGATACGCGCGCTGGCCGCCGCGTTCCACCAGCGGGAACGCGCCGCTGCCGCGGCGGAAGCCGTCGGCGACCTCGTCGAGGACACGCCCTCCGGAGAAGCGACCCGGGCGGCGCGTCCACGGCTCGGCGGACCACCCGGGGTGTCCCTCAGCGCCGTCCGGTTCCGTTACGCGGGCACCGACCACGACACCATCGAGGCCGACCTGACCATCGCGCCCGGGAGCCGGACCGCGATCACCGGGCCCTCCGGAGCGGGCAAGAGCACTCTGCTGTCACTGATCGCCGGCATGCGGCCTCCGTCGGCCGGGGAGATCCGGTGGCAGACCGCCTCAGGACGGCAGGCGCCGGTACTGGGCGAAGCCGCGTGGATCGGGCAGCGGACCGTGCTGCTCGACGCGACGGTCCGCGACAACATCCGCCTCGGCCGGCCGGACGCCACCGAACGACAGATCCAGCAGGCTGCCGATGCCGCCGGTCTGCGCTCCGTGATCGACCGCCTGCCCGACGGGCTCGGCACCAGGCTCGGCGAAGGCGGCCGGGGCGTGTCGACCGGCGAGGCCCGCCGGATCGCGATCGCCCGCGCCCTCCTGCGCGGAGCCCGGCTCTGGCTGCTGGACGAGCCGACGGCCCACCTCGATACCGACAGTGAACACGACGTCATCGAAGCCTTGCTGCGAGCCGCCCACGGGTGCACGGTCGTCTTCGCCACCCACTCCTTCGCCCTGGCCGCCGCGGCCGACACCGTCCTGGTCATCGACGACTGCCGTGTTCATCACGCGACCCCCGTGGGCGCACGATGAGGACGGATCGCCTCCTTCCCCGCAGCCCTCACCGACGAGCCCGTGCGCTGTCTGGCATCGGACTCGTGCTCGCCGTCCTCGCCGAACTGTCCTCCACAGGCCTGCTCGGCCTGTCCGGCTGGTTCATCAGCGCGTGCGCCGTCGCCGGCGCGGCCACCTTCAGCTCGTTCTCCTACATCGCCCCCAGCGGCGGTGTGCGGGCCTTCGCCCTGGCCCGCATCACCGGCAACTACAGCAGGCGCCTGGTGCTGCACGCCGCCGCCCTCCACCGCGTCGCCGCCGACCGGGCCGACCTCTTCCGCAGGGCCGCGGCCGCCGACCGGGGTGAACTGGACCGGCTGTGGTCCGGTGACCTGCTCGACCGCGCCATGGCCGACGCCGACACCTCCGGAATGGCACTGATCCAGTGCACCGCGCCCGCCGTGGTGGCCGCCGCGACGACGGCCACCGGCGTCCTCACCATCGCGCTGGCCGCGTCCGCCGCGCCGGCGGCAGCGCTCGCCGCCGGCGTCGCACTCACCGCACTGGCGGCGCACCGCCCGTCGACCAGCGTGCACACCGCCGAGCAGAACACCCGCAAGGCCCTGCGCGCGGAGTCGGTCACGGCCGCCGAAGCATGGGCGGAGATGGCGTCGCTCGGCGCCGCCGAGCAGCTGGCGACACGTACGACGGCGAAGTTCTCCGAACTCGGCGCCGCACGTGACGCGGTCGATCGCCACCGGCTCCGCACCGACCTGATCAGCGGGCTGGCGGGCGCCGCCACCGTGACGGCGACGATCGTCTGCGCGATCGGCACCGGCACCGCCACGTTCGTGTTCGTCGCGCTGATGGCAGTCGGCGTGGTGGCACAGACCGAACAGCTGGCGGCCACCGCCGAAGCGCGAGTTGCCGCCCTGGGAGCACGCCACCGCCTCACGGCGGTCGCGGACTCGCGCGCTCCGGACGACGGGCCCGTTCCGGCGATGCGGTCGTGGGTGACCGAGCACGGCATCGGCTTCGGTGAGTACGTTCTTCCTCCGACCGCCCTGCGGCTTGGGCGCGTCATCGGCGCACACGCCGAACGCAACGGAGTCCTCGTCATCACCGGGCGCTCTGGCAGCGGCAAGAGCACCCTGCTGCGCGCCCTCGCCTCCTCACTACGACGATCGCTCGCCGTCCCCGGCGACCGACCCGCCGTCACCGCGGTCGCCGCCGACGACCACCTCTTCACCGGAACACTCGGGTCGAACTGGCGGCTCGCCGATCCGGCGCTGACCGACACCGACATCAACACGCGCCTCGCCGATCTATGGCTAGATCGCAGCGGCCTCACCCCCGGGACATGCGTCGGCCCCGGCGGCAGAGACCTCTCGGGCGGTGAACTCCGCCGGCTCTACCTCGGCCGGGCCCTGGCCACCCGGCCTCACGTGCTGATCGTCGACGAACCGACGACCGGGCTGGACGACCAGACCGCCCAGCACATACTCGGCCTCCTGGCGGACCTGCCGGACACCACCGTCGTCATCGCGACGCACGAACTCCCAGCGGCCCTCCGGTCTCTCCACCACATCACGACACTGCCGCTCGACTAGATCGTGCCTCGAAGTGGCGTGATTGCGTATCCTGCACCGAAAGCAGTGCGGTCCTCCAGTATCTGGAGCGACCGGCACGCTGATGACGGATGAAGATGAAGAGGACACCGCCGAACAGGTCGGCGCCGCCCCGGCCTTCAGCCGATCTGTCCAGCGGCCGGATCAGCGCCGCTCCGCCGCGGGCATCACCGGACCGGGCACCGACCAGCTTTAGGAAAGTACCTCGCCAGCCGACCAGGCGGCTGAAGGAGGCACGGCCGACGGGCGGAACGGATGCAGCGGACGTTGTTGACTGTTCACAGATCCCTCATATCATCACGATATGGCGATTGATTCTGATTTTGGAATGATTTCGCGGGACGGGCTGGCGCCGGCCGCGGCGCTGTTCCATTCGCTGGCCGACCCGGTGCGGTTGTCGATCGCGCAGCGGCTGGCGCGAGGCGAGGCGCGGGTGGTGGATATGACCCGGGAACTGGGGATGGCGCAGTCGACGGTGTCCAAGCACCTGGGCTGCCTGCGCGGGTGCAAGCTGGTGGACTACCGCGCCGAGGGCCGCCAATCGTTCTACTTCATCGCCGTCCCGGAATTGCTGGACCTGCTGCGTTCGGCGGAGCTCTTGCTGGCCGCCACCGACCGCGCCGTGGTGCTCTGCCCCACTTACGGCGTCGATACGGAGGGCGAGCAGGTGGGGGCATGCAGACCTGATGAGCAGGCGCCGGCGTGACGGCGTTGCCCTTGAGCCCGTCCCCGCGGCGCCGCGCGGTGCTCGCTCGGCGGGTGCGGCTGCTGGTGGCCGCCACCATCACCTACAACGTGATCGAGGCGGTTGTCGCGGTCACCGCTGGAAGCCTGGCGTCGTCCGGAGCCCTGGTGGCATTCGGACTAGACTCGGTGATCGAGGTCTCCTCCGCTGCGGCGATCGCCTGGCAGTTCTCCGCCCGCACGCCCGAGGCCATCGAACGCCGGGAGCGGCGCGCACTGCGGATCATTGCGCTCTCGTTCTTCATACTGGCCGCCTATGTGGCCGCCGACTCAGTCCACGCGCTGATGGGCGGCGGCGGCACGGCCGAACACTCCACCGCCGGTCTGGTGCTGGCGGCGCTGTCGCTGGCGATCATGCCGTTCCTGTCGTACGCCCAGCGGCGCACCGGCCGCGAACTCGGCTCCGCGAGCACGGTGGCCGACTCCAAGCAGACGCTGCTGTGCACCTACCTTTCGGGCGTGCTGCTGGCCGGGCTGGCGGTCAACAGCCTGTTCGGCTGGGCCTGGGCCGACCCGATCGCCGCACTGGTCATCGCGGCCGTGGCGGCCAAGGAAGGCCGCGAGGCCTGGCACGGCGACACCTGCTGCACCCTTCCCACCCATGCCGACCCCGCCGGGGCGAAGAACGGTGACACTTGCCAGGCGTGCGGCTCCGCCTGCGTCTGCATGTCCTGAACACCCCGATCCGCCCTCCGAGCCGAGGAGGACCTCGCGGTGATCACCGCGCATCGCCAAATACGTGGCCTCCGAAGAGCTACTCCGGGAGATCCACGAAGGCCCGCAGGTGGTGGAGAACAACCTCTACGGGACCATCGAGATCGGCATAGACCACCACCTCGACCTCGGTCTCGCCGCCTGATCATTCCTCTGCGAGGACGCCTTCTCCAACGAGACCCTGTAGTCGGTCGTTGGCGCCCTCAAGGGCGGTGAGCGCGATTTCACGCTGTTCCATGCTCGCCTCTCCCATAGCTTGTTCGGCGAGCTCTGCCCATGCACGTTCGATGCCGGGCACGAGCTTGTGTCCTGCGTCTGTGACCACGATGCGGACCTGGCGGCGATCGGTGGGGACCGTCTCGCGCCGGAACCATCCGCCACCCTCCAGCCGGGCCAGGCTGCGGGTCGCGGTCGGTGGCTCGATGCCGAGCCGTGCCGCCAGTTCCGAGACCGTCATCCCTTCGGGTTCCTGCGCCAGGACCCACAGCAGCACATCCTGCCCGGGGTGCAGCCCGAGTGCGGCGAGCTTGCGCGCCTTCACGGCGCGGTAGAGCTTGCTCATCTTGTTCAGCGTCCGGTTGACGCGCATCGCCTCGCTTGCATCCACGCACTGATCATACTATGTATATAGTCGGCTAATAGGTAGTCGGCTAAATACTGGAGGGGCAATGGATCTCGGACTCAACGGTCGAGTCGTCCTGGTCACGGGGGCATCCGGTGAAATCGGCGGCGCGGTCGCCAGGGCGTTCGCACAGGAAGGCGCCCTGGTAGCCGCAGGCTGGCACCGCAGCGAGGACAAGGCTCGCACCCTCATCGACTCGATCATCCAGGCGGGCGGGAAGGGGGCGACGATCCGAATCGACCAGCGCGAACAGGGGTCGATCCAGGCGGCGGTGCACCAGGTCGAGCGCGAGCTCGGTGACATCGCGGTCCTGGTCGCCAACGCCGTCTCCTGGCCGGCGAGGGGTCCAGAGACGTGGGACACCCTGACCGACGGCTTCACCGCGAACGCGATCGGGACGCTGGCGGTGATCGACGCCGTCCTTGCCGGGATGAGGAGTACGGGATGGGGGCGGCTGGTGCTGATCTCCTCCGACGTGGTCGACCAGCCGATGCCCGCCGCCGTCGCCTACCCCGCAGCCAAGGGCGCGCTGGAGACGGCCGCGAAGGTACTCGCCGCCCGAGAGGCTGAGCACGGCATCCTCACCAACGTCGTCCGCCCCGGCTTCACCCTGACCGAGCGGGCATTGACCACACCCGGGCTCGGGCAGGGAGTCGTCGACGCCGAGGCCGCCAAGACACCGACCCGCCGCATCTGCACTCCCGAGGACGTCGCATCCGCGGTCGCCTATCTCGGCTCGGCCGCGAACGGGCACGTCAACGGTGAAGTTCTTTCCGTGGCGGGCGGCCGGCACCTGACCCGCTAACACCTTGAGCGCCCGGCAATCGTTAGTGAGCGCCGAAGTCTGACAGCAGACAAAGGCCGATGGGTACGTCGAGTGTCGCGGGGCGCCTTAGCGCGGGTCGGCGAGAGCGGCGTAGGCGGTGGATCGTCCGATCTCGAGGGTGCGGGCGGTGGACGGCGCGTCGCAAGGTCGCGAGCTCGGCCGGGCCGAGCATCCGCACCAGCTTGCGGAACCGGCGCACCGACAAGCCGGTGAACACCGGCACCCACTCGACCCGGTCCGCACTGATCACCTGCTCCACAGCAAGATCATCGGGTCAGCGGCACGCGGGCCGAAAGCGCAACGGTTCGCTGCAGCAGATCGGGCACCAGACAAGACGAAGTGCCATCGACTACAGCAAAAAGTGCCCCACACCCAGGCAAAGGTGGGCCGTCACCCTGGTGCTGTGGCAGCCGCCGCGGGAAACTGAATATGGGCCTGTGGGACGAGCGAGGGAGCCCGGCCAGAGAACCTCTGAAGGAGCAATCCAGCAGGGGAACGACGGAAGGGCTGAGAGGCCGGAACGCCGTGTAGGCGGTACGGCGACCCCTAGCCACCTGATCCGGACAATGCCGGCGAAGGGAGAACGCCTCACAGGTCTTACTCATGCCCGCTAGGCACCCTGATACCTCAACCCGCTGCAGCCTCGTGGACGACCTGCTGGCGTGATCGTTTTCTTGCCCCGGCGGGGGTGGGTCAACCTCCCCGGCCGGTAGCGCTTATCAGGCTCGCCACCCGCACCTGTCGCCCCATCGCGGGCCGAAGAGACCGGTCAGGCGAATGTGAAGGGGACGCCGTGGGTGTGATGGACCAGGTACTGCAACTGTTCGGCTGGGCCGACGCTCCTCGGCCTTGCGTTGCGCCGTCCACCGCCCTGGAGCGTCGAGAGCTTGCCCAGTTCCTGCGGTGCTTGCCCGGCCGCTACAACGACCGGCTGCCTCGCAAGGTGCTGCAGCGCGTCACCGGCTCGGCGGCCAGCGGCAGATGGGAGACGGCGATCGATCAATTGGTGATGGCCCTGTACATCCGCGACGCGCCGGTCACACCCGCCGAACGCGACGAGCTGCGTACCGTCCTGCAAGCGCTGGATATGCCGACCCGCCGCATCGACACATTGCCCTCACGGCGACCCCACCGACCCCACCAAATTCAAGCCCACCGCAGCCGAGACCACGTCCGGCTCATCCCAGGCCCAGAGGCGCGTCAGGGCTCGTTCACCCGTCCCGGCACAGCTGGTGAACAAGCCCTGAGCACAGACTCCACTCGCACGGAACGTCAGAGAGAGGCGCCCTCGTCAGGTCTTGACCTCGATCCGCCGGGACCGGGCCCTTTCGGACTTGGGAACCCGTACGGTCAATACGCCCTCGGCCAGTTCAGCGTCGACGGCGCCGGCTGTGGCGTCGGCGTCCCCGGGCAAACCGGTCTGTAGACGAACTTGCCGACACGACGGCGCAGGCCTTGCCGTTTTCCTCCTGGTCGATCTCGCCGACGATTCACAGCTGGTCACCGCTGAGTTTCACCTGGATGTCATCGCGGTTTGGGCGGACGAGGCCGTCTGGGAGGGCGACCTCGACCTCGGTTTCGCGATCGCCCGGTCCCCGCGCTCTGGGGCCTGCGGCCGCGCTTGCTGGATACCGGGCCTCACCTGGGGCGGAGTCTTGACGTGCCCTCGCCCGGCATCTACCTTTTTGACATCAGACGTCTGATGTCATGGTTGTTACGGCAAGGAGACAGCGCCATGTCCCTTTCGGACGAGATCGCCGAGCGGCTCCTCACCGCGATCATCAACGGCGACTTCCCGGCCGGTTCGATGCTGCCGCCCGAGGGGGAACTGGCCGAGCGGTACGCGGCCAGCAGGCTCACCGTCCGGGAGGCGGTCAAGGTGCTCCGCGCGCAGAACGTGGTCCGCATCCATCGGGGACGCGGCACCTATGTCAATCCACCCGACCGGTGGACGGCGCTGGAGCCGGTGATCCGGGCCGCGGCCGGGGCCTCCCGCTCCGGCGGGGTCGTCTCCGAGCGCCTCATCGAGGCCCGCCGGATGATCGAGATCGGCGCGGTCGAGCTGGCCGCCGTCCGGCGGTCGAAGGAGGACCTGGAGCAGCTCCGGTCCCTTCTCGACGACATGAGGGACGCGGCCGCCGCCCAGGACACCGACCTGTTCGTGTCCGCCGACATCGCCTTTCACGACTGCGTGATGCGGGCCGCCGGGAACGCCTTCATCCCGCTGCTGTTCGAACCCTTCGGGCGGCTCCTTGAGGAGGGCCGCCGGGAGACCTCCGCGGTGCCCGCGATCCGCGAGAACGCCATCGCCCATCACGCGCTGATCCTCGAAGCGCTCATCACCGGCGACGCCCGCCAGGCGCGCCAGGCGATGGACGCCCACATGGCGCAGACGGTCGACGACCTGCGCGTCCACGTCCTTTCCGCCCCGAATGTCGCCGATCCGGAATCCTCGCACGGCTCTGTTTGAGCACATCCATCCTGACGAGGTCGCGCCGTCTGACCTCGTATCACCCCGCAGACACCGCCGCAGATGAACGCCCCGGCGCCGCCATCCAGTAGGCCCGCGCTGGGGTACGAAGCCCGGTCCTGACCCTCCCCTGGGCGCTCACGTCCATCACCTCCGCAGGGAGTACCCCATGCCCGAAATCGCTCACGCTGTGCCTGCGACCCCGCACACTCCGACATCTGCTGCACCGGTCCCGCCCGACCGGGTGCTCGGCGGCCTGCCACCCGTACGGCCGGTCACCGTCGGCGAAGTCGCGGCCCGCATCGCCGACGGCCCGCGGCTCGTCGTCCTCGACGACGACCCGACCGGCACCCAGGCCGTGGCGGGCGTCCCGGTGCTGACCGGCTGGACCGTCGACGACCTGCGCTGGGGCCTGCGCCAGGACGCCGCCGCCCTCTTCGTGCTCACCAACACCCGCAGCCTCGGCCCCGCGGACACCGCCGCGCGCAACCGGGACGTCGTCCGTGCCCTGCACAAGGCCGCCCGCGCCGAAAGAGTCGGCTACGTGGTCGCCAGCCGCGGCGACTCCACCTTGCGCGGGCACTTCCCGCTGGAGACCGACGTGCTCGCGGAGGAACTCGCGGCCGTCGGCACCGGCCCGGTCGACGGCGTCGTCGTCGCGCCCGCGTTCATCGAGGCGGGGCGGCTCACCGTCGACTCGGTGCACTGGCTGCACACGGCCGGCGGCCTCACGCCGGTCGGCCACAGCGAGTTCGCCCGCGACGCGACGTTCGGCTACCGCAGCTCCGACCTGCGCGAATGGGTCGCGGAGAAGACCGGCGGCCGCGTTCCCGCCGACGCCGTCCTGCCCATCACCCTGACCGATCTGCGCGTCGGCGGCCCCCCGCACGTCGCGGCGCTGCTCGGCGGGCTCCGGGACGGCCGTCCAGCGGTCGTCGACGCCGTCTGCGACGACGATCTCCGGGTGCTCGCGCTCGCCCTCGCCGAGGCCCATGAGCGCGGCAAGCGGCTGCTCTACCGGGTGGGCCCGTCGTTCGTCCGGGCCCGGACCGGGCAGACCGCCCGTGCCCCGCTCACCCCGGCCGAGATCCCGCGCTCCCCCGGCGGGACCGCGCCCCACGGCCTGGTGACCGTCGGCTCGCACGTGGGCCTGACCACGCGCCAACTGGCCCGGGTGCGCGCCCGCGGCGGCTCCGGCTTCGCCCCGGCCGAATTCGAGCTGGACGTCCACACCCTCCTGGATCCCCGGCGGCGCGAGCGCCACATCGCCGAGACGGCCGCGGCCTGCGCGGCCGCCCTCGACCGCGCGGACGTCGTCGTCCGCACCTCCCGGACCGTCGTGGCGGGGGACGATGCCGACACCAGCCTGGCCATCGCCCGGCAGGTGTCCGCGGCCCTGGTGCAGACGGTGCGCGCCGTCACCGCCGTGCGCCGCCCCCGCTTCGTCCTGGCCAAGGGCGGCATCACCTCCAGCGACATCGCCACCGGCGCGCTGGACGTCCGCCGCGCGTGGGTCCGCGGCACGCTCCTCCCCGGGATCGTCTCGCTGTGGGACCCGGACTCCGGCCCCTGCATGGGCGTCCCCTACGTCGTCTTCCCCGGGAACGTCGGCGGCGACGAGGCCCTCGCCGACGTCCTCGACCTCCTCCGCGGCTCCGCCCTGTCAGAGCACGCCGTCACCGCCCGTCCCACCACTCCGAAGGAGGCCTGATGGCCGACACCTCAGTCCGTAACGGGGCCCGCCCCCTCGCCCGTCCTGCTTCGGGACGCGCTCCCGATCCGGCCGCCCGCGCCCTCTGTGTCGCCGTGATCGGCCTGGGCGCGATGGGCCTGCCGATGGCCCGTCGCCTCGCCTCGGCCCTGCCCGTGTCCGTGTTCGATGTCGATCGCGCGCGCCGCGCGCTCGCCGCCGGCACCGGCGTCGTCGGCGCAGGGTCGATCACGCCGGCCGAGACCCCGGCCGACGCGGTTCGCACCGCCGACGTCGCCGTGCTCGCCGTCCGCGACCAGACCCAGGCCGACGAGGCGCTGTTCGGCCCGGACGGGGTGACCACGACGATGCGTCCCGGCGCGGTCGTCCTGTTCACCAGCACCGTCGGTCCCGACGTCGTCCGCGCCGCGGCGGCCCGCCTCGCCGAGCACGACCTGCTCATCGTGGACGCGCCGGTCAGCGGCGGCCCGGCCCGGGCCGGCGACGGGGACCTGCTCATCGTGGCGGGCGCCGGGGAGGCCGCCCTCGCCCTGGCACGGCCGGTCCTGGACCTGCTCGCGTCGACCCTGACCGTCGTGGGGCCGAACCCGGGCGACGGGCAGGCGCTCAAGGCGATCAACCAGCTGCTGGCCGGGGTGCACATCGCCGCCGCGGCCGAGGCGGTCGCGCTGGCCCGCGGACTCGGACTCGATCCGCGGACGGTGATCGACAGCCTGAGCCGCGGCGCCGCGGGCTCCTTCATGCTCTCCGACCGCGGCCCCCGGATGGTGCAGGCCTACGAGGAGGAGGGAGCGGAGGTCCGTTCACGTCTGGACATCTTCGTCAAGGACATGGGGATCGTCACCGGCATCGCCGGGGCCGCCCACGTGCCCGTCCCGCTCGCCGCCGCGGCCGAGCAGCTGTACCTGATGGGCGAGCGCGCCGGCCTCGCCGCCCAGGACGATTCCAGCATCGTCACCGTCCTGTCCCCTCTGCAGACCTCCAAGGAGTCGAGATGAGCCACGGCACGCTGCTGCTCATCGCCGCGGCGGGGGTCGCCCTGCTGCTGGTGCTGGTGCTCAAGTTCAAGATCCAGCCGTTCGTCGCCCTGCTCGTTGTGAGCATCGGCGTCGCGCTGGCCGCCGGGGTGCCCGCCGGCGAACTGGTGAAGACGATCGAGGACGGGATGGGCTCCACGCTCGGCCATATCTCCCTCATCATCGCGCTCGGCGCGATGATCGGCCGGATCGTCGAACTGTCCGGCGGCGCCGCCGCCCTCGCCCACTCCCTCATGCGGCGGTTCGGCGAGCGCCGCACCCCGTTGGCGCTCACCGTGGCCGGGTTCCTGCTCGGCATCCCGGTCTTCTTCGAGGTCGGCCTGATCATCCTGATGCCGCTGGCCTACGGGGTGGCGCGCGGATCCCGCCGGCCGCTGCTGGTGTACGCGCTGCCGATGGGGGCGGCGATGCTCGCCGTGCACGCCTTCCTGCCGCCGCACCCCGGACCGGTCGCCGCCGCGCAGCTGCTCGGCGCGAGCCAGGGCGAGGTGCTCCTCTACGGCCTCCCGATCGTCGCGGTCGTGACCTTCGCCGGATACCTGATCGCCGCGCGGATGACCCGGCACAGCTACCCGATGGCCCCCGAGATCGAGGCCGAGGTGTTCGGCAATGCCGGACCGGAGGGCCCGGACGGCAGTGCCCCGGTGGCTCCCGCCACGGGCACGTCCGGCGGGAGCCTCACGGCCGTCCGCACCAAGCCGGAAACGCCGCCCGTCACCGCCGCCCCCGCCGAGGCGCCGCCGTCCTTCGGGCTGGTGCTCGCCATGATCGTGACCCCGATCGCGCTGATCCTGCTCGGGGCGGTGGGCGAGAACACCCTGGAGGACGGCTCCTTGCTCCGCGCCGTCCTCGACGTCGTGGGCGCGCCGCTGGTGGCCCTGATCATCGCGCTGGGGCTGTGCGCCTACCTGCTCGGGGTGCGCCGGGGCTGGTCGAGCCGTCACATCTCCGAAGTGATGACCTCGGCAATGCCGCCGGTGGCCGCGGTCATCCTCGTCGCCGGCGCGGGCGGCGTGTTCGGCAAGGTCCTGGTCGCCAGCGGCATCGGCGGCGCCGTCGCCGACCTGTTGCGCTCCACCGGCCTACCGGTCCTGGTGCTCGCCTTCCTGATGACCCTGCTGATGCGCGCGGTCCAGGGTTCGGCGACGGTGGCCCTGGTCACCGTGGCGGGCCTGATCGCCCCCCTGGTCAAGACGGCCGCCCTCTCGCCCGCCCAGACCGCGCTCATCGCCGTCGCCATGGGCGCGGGGGCGCTCGCCCTCTCGCACATCAACGACGCCGGCTACTGGATGTTCTCCCGCCTGGTCGGCCTGGACGTCGGCGCGGCCCTGCGCACCTGGACCGTGCTCACCACCGTCATGGGCCTGATCGGCTTCGTCCTCACCGGGCTGGTCTGGCCGCTGACCTGACCACCCGTTCCCCGGCCTTCGTCCCGCCTGCGCATCCCGAGGCGGGACGAAGCGCTCGGCCGACGCCCGCGAGGCCCGGCCCAGTGAACGAGTTGAGCCGACGACTCGCCGCATGGCGCCGCCGACGCCGGGCCCTGCACGGACGCCGAATGTCCACAGACCCACAGCCTGCGGGCACCGCCGTTCAACCGGTCGTGGCGGGCCCTGCCAGATCTCCGTCTTCTCCCTGGCAGGGCCGCCGGGCGGATCAGGCGAAGGCGCTGTGGCCGGAGAGGGCGCGGCCGATCACCAGGGTGTGGATCTCGGACGTGCCCTCGTAGGTCAGCACCGACTCCAGGTTGGCCGCATGTCTGATCATCGGATACTCCAGGGTGACGCCGCTCGCGCCCAGGATGGTGCGGCAGGTGCGGGCTATGTCCAGGGCCTCCCGCACGTTGTTGAGCTTGCCCACGCTGACCTGTTCGGACGTCAGGGTGCCCGCCTCCTTGAGGCGTCCCAGGTGGATCGCCAGCAGTAGGCCCTTGCCGAGCTCCAGCGTCATGTCCGCCAGTTTCTGCTGCGTGAGCTGGAAGGACGCCAGCGGCCGGGCGAACACCTCACGTTCGGCCGCGTACGCGATCGTGGTCTCCAGGCAGTCCAGTGCGGCGCCCATCACTCCGAAGACGATGCCGAAGCGGGCCTCGTTCAGGCACCCCAGCGGACCGGACAGGCCGCGTGCGCCGGGTAGCAGGGCGCTGCCTGGCAGCCGTACGCCGTCCAGTACGAGCTCGCTGGTCACGCTCGCGCGCAGCGACAGCTTGCGCTTGATGTCGTGCGCGGTGAACCCGGGCGTCCCGGCCGGGACGACGAAGCCCCGGATGCCCTCGTCGGTCTGCGCCCACACCACGGCGACGTCGGCCACCGACCCGTTGGTGATCCACATCTTTGTACCGTCGAGTACCCAGTCATCGCCGTCGCGGCGGGCGCGGGTGCGCATCCGGGCCGGGTCGGAGCCGAAGTCGGGCTCGGTCAGGCCGAAGCAGCCGATGCGTTCACCCGTCGCCATCGCGGGCAGCCACTCCTGCTTCTGCTCTTCGCTCCCGTATTTCCAGATCGCGTACATGGCGAGGGAGCCCTGCACGGAGACCAGGCTCCGCAACCCGGAGTCGGCGGCCTCCAGCTCCAGGCAGGCCACGCCGTAGGCGACGGCGCCCAGCCCGGCGCAGCCGTAGCCCCGCAGGTGCATGCCGAGCACACCCAGGGATCCGAACTGCCGGGCCAGGTCGCGGGCGGGGATGCGGCCCTCCTCGAACCACTCGGCCAGATGCGGGCTGAGCTCGCGGTCGCGCAGTCGCCGCACGGCCGTCCTGATCTCACGTTCCTCGTCGGTCAGCAGCCCGTCCACGGCGAACAGCGCGGCCGGGTGGGTGGGGGACTTCGTCACGGGCCCATCCTCCTCAGATCGGATTTTGGATCCAGTATTGATTATCCAGAGCCCTTTGGCTAGCGTCCTGAGGGTGGACATCCCGAATCCGGCCGACGGCCTCCTGCGCACCCGCGTGGACGGCGCCCTGTCCGGTCTGCTGGTCGCCGACTTCAGCCGGGTGCTGGCCGGGCCTTACGCGACGATGCTGCTGGCCGACCTCGGCGCCACCGTGGTCAAGGTGGAACGTCCCGGGGACGGCGACGACACCCGCTCGTGGGGTCCCCCGCACGCCGACGGCGAGGCCACCTACTTCCTGGCCGTCAACCGCAACAAGCGGTCGATCGCGCTCGACCTCCGCGATCCGGACGATCTCGACCTCGCCCGGGGGCTGGCCGCCCGCGCCGACGTGCTCGTGGAGAACTTCCGTCCCGGCACCATGGACCGCCTCGGCCTCGGCCACAAGCAGGCGAGGGAGCTCAACCCGGGGCTGGTGTACTGCTCCATCACCGGCTTCGGCGCGGGCAAGGGCGCCGGCCTTCCCGGGTACGACCTCATCGCACAGGCGATGGGCGGCCTGATGAGCGTCACGGGCGACGGGTCCACCAAGGCCGGGGTCGCCCTCGTCGACGTGGTCACCGGGCTGCACGCGGCGCTGGGCGTGCTGGCCGCGCTGCGGCACCGCGACCGCACCGGCGAGGGGCAGCTGGTCGAGGTGTCGCTGCTGGGCTCACTGCTGTCGGCGCTGACCAACCAGGCGTCGGCGTACGTGGCAGCGGGAGTCGTGCCGCGGGCCATGGGCAACCGGCATCCCAGCATCGTGCCGTACGAGGTGTTCGGCACCGCCGACCGCCCGATGGTGATCGCAGCCGGGAACGACCGGCAGTTCCGCATCCTGTGCGCCGTCCTGGAGCGCCCCGACCTGGCGGACGACGCCCGGTTCGCCGCCAACGCCGGGCGGGTCGCCGGCCGCGAGGCCCTGGTCACCGAGCTGTCGAAGGCGCTGGCCCGCCGGACCGCTGACGAGTGGTTCGCTTTGCTCACCGAGGCGGGCGTGCCCTGCGGCCCGATCAACGATCTCGCCGCCGCCTTCGAGCTCTCCGCCGACCTGGGGCTTTCCCCGGCCGTCGAGGTGGACGGCGTGGGCCAGGTCGCCAACCCCATCCGGCTCGGCGTGACTCCGCCGAGCTATCGGCTGCCGCCTCCGCAGCTCGGCGGGGACGACGCATGGGTCCGTGAGATATTGGGGCGATGAGTTCGCTTGAGGGACGCGGTCGGCCGCCGACGGCCCAGCAGTTCGTCCTCGGGGAACTCCGCCGCGCCATCACCACCGGCCGCCTGCGCCCGGGTGCGCCGATCCGGCAGGACGCGCTCGCCGAGGAGCTGGGCGTCAGCCGTGTCCCGCTCCGCGAGGCGCTGAAGACCCTGCAGGGCGAAGGGCTGGTCGGCTACCGGGCTCATCGCGGCTACCTCGTCGAGGAACTGTCGCTGGACGATCTGCGCGAGGTGTACCGCATCCGGAAGATCCTCGAGGCCGAGGCGGTGCACCAAGCCGTCTCGCAGCTGACCGACGAGGACCTGACGGCGCTGGAGAAGGCGCAGCAGGACGTCGAACGCGCCGGCGCCGCCGGTGACGTGCTGGACATGGCCGCGGCCAACCGCACCTTCCATATGGCTCTGTACGAGTGCGCGCGCATGCCTCGCCTGAACCGCCTGATCGGCTCGCTCTGGGACGCCACCGACGCGTATCGCTCCATCTACTACGGGCACGGCGTCAACCGGGAACGCGTCATCGGCGAGCACCGGGCCGTGCTGGAAGCACTGCACGCCCGCGACGCCGACCGGGCGGTGCGCATTCTCGACGAGCACCGCGCCCACGCCGTCACCGCCCTGGAAGAACTCACGTATCCCGAGACCTGACGGGCGGGCCATCGGTGCGCGGGTTCGCCGGCGGAGGTCGTATCGCGGCGGGCCCTGCGCCGGGGAAGCGATGGCGCCGAGCCCGCCGTCGCCGGTCAGGCGCCGGTCTCGGCTCCGATCAACACGAAGGCCATGGTGGCCGGACGGTCACCGCGGTTGCTCCAGCCGTGCCGGGTGCCGTTCTGGATCACGATGTCGCCCGCCGAGAGCGGGACCGAACGTCCGTCGTCGAGTTCGAGGACGATCTCGCCCTGCAGCACGATTCCGTAGTCGACGGTCGGCGTGGTGTGCCTGCCGTCCACCTCCATCAACTCGGCGAGGCCCGGCGAGTCGGCCCGCTGTTCCCGGGCGAAGGCGATGGGGTCGAACGCCGGGTCGGCCATCGCGGTGTCCGGTGGGAAGATCAGGACGATGAAGCGGGTGCCGCCAGGCGCCGGGAGCAGGCTGGAGACCTTCGGCGTGGGGTCCTCCCCGGTCCGGCTGATCGGCTCGTCCGGCTCGGTCGCCCAAGGCAGGGCCGACACCCAGCCCGGCAGGCTGGCAAACTCGCGGGCGCGGGGAATCGGGCCGTCGCTGACGACGACCGATCTTCCGTTCTCGTCATGGCCGGTGACGACTCTGCGCATCGTGTGCCTCCTCAGCTGCACATGTGGTCATGGGAACTCGGATCGGAGGGGTGGCCTCGCCGCGCAGGCAACCGCCGCCCGCACCATGTGGGTTACGTCCTCCGGTCGGCGGCCGTCCAGGTCTCCACGGCGTGTCCGGAGAGTGCCTCCTGCCAGGCGTCCAGAACGTCCCCGATCGTGCGTCCAGGTGTGCGCAGCAGAGCCGATGCCACGGTCCGGACGAACACCCTTTGCCGCTCGTCGGTGAGGTACTCCACGGGAGACTTGCCGTCCACGCGCGCGAGCATCAGCGCCGGCAGAAGTGAGGCCGCCCGTCCCTCCAGCGCGGGCCGCGGCTCCCAGCCGGACCGCCGGAAGTAGGCCTCGGCCAGGGCCTGGCCGGACCGCAGGAGTTCGGCGCGGCGTCCGGGCAACACCAGGGTCTTCAGAAGCAGATGGTTGACGCAGAAGGCCAGGTCGAAAGCCGGGTCTCCATACCAGGCGCATTCGGCGTCCAGCAGCACCGGACCCGCGGCGCCGACGAGGATGTTCTTGGGACTGACGTCGCCGTGGACGAGGGCCAGGCGCGTGGCCGCGGTGCGGTCGGCGAGGTGTCGGAGAACGTCGCGCAGGCCGGGGTGCGCGGCCGCGGTGGCGAGCAGGTACGGCTCGATGCGCAGTATGTGAAAGTTGTCGTCGGTGGCGAACTCCTCGGCGAGCCCGCCATCACCGGCGCCGGCGGCGTGCAGGGCGCCGAGCACGTCCCCGACGGCGGCCGCGGTGTCCACACACACTTCGCCGTCCAGCAGTTGCGCCTTCCACACGGGGTACCGCTCCGGCGGCAGGTACGCCATCGCGAACACGCCGGCCTTGGCGTCGTGCGCAAGGAGTTCGGGCACGCTGTCGGGCAGGTGTCCGGCTGCGAACCGCATCCACGCCCATTCACAGGCGTTGCGCGACACCGGCGCCCACCAGTCGGCCGCGACACGGAGCCTGGCCAGCGCCCGCTTGACGCACAGGGAGCGCCCTGGCAGGTCGACCCGCCACAGATCGGACGAGACACCACCTGCCATCAGCGTCCATCGTGCGGCCTCGCCCGGCTCGGCGAGCTTGTGGTCCAGCAGGAAATCGGTCAGCGCCGGCTCAGGCGGGAAGGTCATGCGTCCACCGCCGTGGCCGTCGTGGACAAGGAGTCACGGGGACGGTTGCAGGGGTTGACCGGGGACCGGCCCCTCAGCACCCGGACCACCTCCTCGGCGGCCCGGCGTCGCAGCTCCTCCACCGACGCGTCGGAGGAGAAGGCGACATGTGGGGTCAGCAGGGCTCCCGGTCGGGTCAGCAGGGCTCCGGGGACATGGGGTTCGGTCTCCAGCACGTCGAGGGCGGCACCGCCGAGCCTCCCGTCGTCCAGCGCATCCACGACCGCGTCGGTGTCCACCAGGCCTCCCCGGCTGACGTTGACCAGCAGACCACCCGGTGGCATCAGGGCCAGCTGTTCTCCGCCGATGAGGTGGTGGGTGCGCTCCGTCAGCGGCAGGTGAAGGATCACCACGTCACTGCGGCGCAGCAGTTCCTCCAGCTGAACCATCTCGACCAGCGGGGCCTCCGCCCGGGAAGACGGGTCGCTGACAAGGATCCGGCAGCCGAAGGCCCGCAGTTTGCGCACGGTGGCCCGGCCGATCCGGCCATATCCGACGACGCCGCAGGTCAGCGCCGACAGTCTGCGCAGCCGGATCCCGGCCGGGTCCCACACACCGGCACGGACCTCGCGGTCGCATGCGGCGAGCCCCCGGGTCCAGTCCAGCACCATGCCCACGGCGTGATCGGAGACCTCCTCGACGCAGTAGTCCGGCACGTTGGTGACCCAGATCCCGCGTTCGGTGGCGGCGTCCACGTCGATGTTGTCCAAGCCGACTCCGAGCCGGGCCACGATCCGCAACCCCGCCGACGCGCCGATGGCGGCCGCCGAGACGGGCGCCCAGCAGGTGAGGACCCCCATGGGGCGGTGTGCGGCGACGAGTTCCTCGATCACCTCGCGGGGTGCGGCATCGGCGGGGCCGGTCACCAGGGTGAACCCGGCGGTCTCGATGATGGAGCGCTCCACGGTGTCGTCGGGCCAGGCATGGTCGGTGAGTAGCACGGTGCCGGCGCTCGGTGCAGTCATGGCAGGTCGTCCTCGAAGAATCGGATGGCCCGCGACGATCCGGGCGGGTCGATGATGGCGTCGCGGTCGGAGGCCCCGGCGATCCACGCCGTGTGGCGCGAATCACTGGATACCATTGCGGCGACCGTGTGCTAACGATAGCATTCCCCGTAGCCAGCCGGTCAAGAGTCATCGGCCACCTGCCACCACCAGGTGCCGAACAGGCACGACCCCGCACCCCAGGGGTCCGCCCGAACCGACCGACACCGGAGAAGAACAGCGGTCATCACGTCTTGACGAGCCAGAATCCAGGACCTCATGATGGCCGAATCTCACGGCCGTGAGATTCAGATGATCGCCTTACGAAATCTCGGCGGTGAAGTCACCCCAAACCGCGGACGTCGGTTGGTGACAGACATTCACGCGACGGCCAATCCACCACGGCCCCTCGACACGGTCATGACAGAGAAACCGTGTTCCGTCATTCCTTCTCGGTATCGGCCCATGCGGTCGGCAATTCACTGCGGTCCACAGTGGCCGCTCCCTGACAGGAGACGCTCATGACCCATGCAGCGCCCTTGGACGCCCGCAAGACGTCCGGCAGGGCCACGTCGGACACTCACCACCGCGCCGTGCCCGGCGTGCTCGCCGGGGCAGGTTTTCTGGTGCTGGCCCTGTCGTTCATGGTCAATGCCATGGACCGGCAGGTGTTCCCTCCACTGCTCCCGGGCATCCGCGCCGAATACGGGTTCTCGCTGCAGGCGGGCGGGCTGCTGGCCACCGGCTTCACCCTCGGAATGGCCTTCGCCGGACTGCCGTCGGGGTATCTGGTCGACCGGTTCTCGCGCAAGACGGTGCTGCTGGTCAGCATCGTGATCTACTCCCTCGGCACGCTGGCCACACCACTGGCGTCCGGCTTCGCCGACATGGCGGTCTACCGCATCGTCTCGGGCCTCGGTGAAGGCATGCAGGCTGCGGCCCTCTTCACGGCCATCGGCGCGTACTTCCACCACCGCCGCGGTCTGGCCCTCGGCGCGCTCGGCGTGGCCTTCGGGGTAGGGGTCTTCCTCGGTCCGCTGATCGGCGTCAACCTGGCGAGCGCACACGGCACCTGGCGCGCGCCGTTCATCGTGTTCGGCACGGCCGGCCTGCTGATGGCCGCCATCGCCGCCCTGACGGTGCGCCGGGGCCTGACCGAGCGCTCCGTCGAGAGGACGACGGCGGCCCAGGAGTACGACCACATGCCCGCGTCGCCGTACAACCGCAACACCATCGCGCTGGCCGTCAGTTCGGCGATCAGCGGCGTTGTCCTGTACGGCTTCATCGGCCTGTATCCGACGTTCCTCATCAGCAACCTGCACTTCACGTCCGCCCAGGCCGCGCTCGCCATGAGCTTCGTCGGCTTCGGCGGCATGACCGGGATCGTCGGCGGCTGGCTGGGTGACCGCGTCGACCAGCGCAACCTGCTGATCGTGAGCCATCTGGCCCTGGCCGCCAGCAGCCTGCTCGTCTACCAGACGCATCTGACGATCGGCTGGCAATGCCTGTTCGCCTTCCTCATGGGCGCCTTCGGCACCGGCTTCCTCTTCCCCAACACCAACAGCGCGATGCAGCGGGCGGTCCGCCCCTCGCAGGTGGGACGGGGCGCCGGGCTCTTCATCAGCAGCTACTACGTGACGGCCGCCTTCTCCGGCCTCATCTTCGCCGCCCTGGTGGACGGCTTCGGCTGGCACCTGGCCGGGCTGTGGCAGATCACCCTGCTGCCGCTGATCGCCGTCGCGGCACTGACCTTCGTCCGGACCTCCGAGTTCAGCAACGCCGTCCGGTAGGCCGCCTCTCGTCCGCACCGCGCCGACCCTGCCGACCGTTCACCGGCGGCAGGGTCGGCCGCGTCCTCGGCCCGGCGAGACCACCATGTCCGGGCGGCAGGCCGGCGCGGACCCCTGCGGGAGCCCGGACGGGAACGAACCGGACGTCCGGCGCACGGCGGAGGCTGCGGTCAGTCCTCCGCCACGACCGTGTTGCGGAGAACGCCGATGCCCTCGATCTCAACCTCGATGTCGTCGCCGGGCTGGATCGGCCCGACCCCGGAGGGCGTCCCGGTCATGATCACATCGCCCGGCAGCAGGGTGATGTGGCGGGTCAGATACTCGATGATGTCGGGGACGGAGAAGAGCAGGTCCGCGGTACCCGCCGCCTGGCGCACGGTTCCGTTGACACGGGTCTCCAGCGCGAGCCCCGACGGATCGACCCCGGTCGCGATCACGGGGCCGAGAGGCGCAAAGGTGTCGTACCCCTTGCCGGCCAGCAGGGTCCCGAACCTGGCCTCCTTCCGCTGGAGGATCCGGTCACTGACGTCGTTTCCGCAGGTGTAGCCGAGGATGTACGCATGGGCGTCGGCTGCCGCGACATGCCTGGCGCGCCACCCGACGACCACCACCAGTTCACCCTCGAAATGCACCAGTTCGCCGCCGGACGGATAGACGATCGGTTCACCCGTGCCTATCACGGCCGTGCTCGGCTTCATGAAGAGCACCGGAATCTCCGGCTTCTCCTTGGCCGTTTCAGTGACATGAGAAGCGTAATTGTAGGCGAGACCGAAGACCCGCGGCCGTTCCACGGGCGCCAGAATCCGTGCGTCGCCGACCTCGTCGACGTCCCCCGAAAGGCGCACTTCATCGATGAACGGGCTGCCCTCCAACCGCGCGATCTTACTGTCGTCGTCACTCAGCTCGCCGTAGTGAACCTGGCCGCCGACGGCGTATCTGGCGATCCGCATGTTACCTCCCGAGTTTGGCTGTGCTAACGTTAGCATGACTTCATATTCCCGGTGAGGGCACTATCGTTGGCAGCCCTTGCCACGCACTCGATGGGACCTGTGACCACGTGATCACCACGAGGGATATCGCGGACCGTCTGGGACTGTCCGTCTCGACCGTGGGCCGGGCACTCGCCGACGATCCCCGCATCAGCGAGGGGACGAAATTCCGTGTCCGCCAGGCCGCCTCCGACATGGGCTACGTGGCCAACCGCGCCGCGCGAATGATGCGCGGCGCCTCCAGCAACGTGGTGGGGCTGGTGATTCCGGACATCCGCAACAGCTTCTACTCCACCATCGCCCACGAGCTGTCCAAGAACATGGAGGCCCAGGGCTTTCAGCTCATGCTGTCGGAGACCGACGAGGACAGGATGGTGGAACTGCGCCACCTCCGTGAGCTGTCGGCGAACCGGGTGGCCGGCGTCATCATCGTCCCCACCGCACGTCCCCACCGCGAATCGGTCAAACTGCTGCGGACGATTCCGCACCTGCAACTGCTGCGCAAACATCGGTCGCTGAGTTCGCAGTGGTTCGGTGTGGACGACCACGAGGCGCTCCGGCTGGCCACTGCTCACCTGGTGGAACAGGGCCATACCGAGATCTGCTACGTGGGCGGCCCGGTCGAGTTGCCGACCGGCGCCGAGCGGCTTGAGGGCTTCCGCAGCGCCCTGCGGGAGGGCGGCCTGCCGGAAAGCGCGGGCCGGACAGAACTGGGCCCGCCGTCCTCCGTCGACCACGGCCGCCGGGCCGTACGGCGGATCTTGGCGGACAGGCCCGCGTCGACCGCGATCGTGCTCGGCTCGGTCCAGCTCACGCTGGGGGTTCTGGAGGAGCTGCGCCAGACGGACATCAAGGTGCCCGAAGATCTGTCCATCGTGGGCTTCGGAGACGAGCCCGGGTTCTCCTGGTGGGGCCCCGGACTGACGTCGGTCGCCTTCCCGATCCAGGAAATGGCCACCGGATGCGCGTTGTGGCTGATGCGCCGCCTCGCCACGCAGCCCGACAACGACAACACCTACGCCTCGGTGTCGTCGGGGACGCTGATAGTGCGGGGTAGCACGGCGCCCCCGCCGAGCGGGCACACGTCCGGCTCCCGCTCCGGCTGAGCGGTCCGGCCGCACACGTCGCCCGAGGCGTGGGCGGCCCGCTCCTCCCCGCGCACACGGCTCAGGTCACAGACTCGACACGGAGGCCGCGCAGGACCCGGGCGGCCCGCTCCAGTTCGTCGAGCATCTGCTCGGCGGCATCGTCAAGGATCTTGTTGGCCCGCAGTGAGCCGTTGTCGACCAGCTCGCTGGCGAAGGGGATGCTGACCGTGGCGCCGACCGGCAGCATCCTGAGATTGGCGACGACCTGCTTGACCATCTGCACCGCTCGGGTGCCGGCCGAGACGCCCCCGTAGCTCACGAAACCGACCGGCTTGTACCGCCACTCCACGACCAGGTAGTCCAGCGCGTTCTTCAGGGGCGCAGGGAAACCGCCGTTGTACTCCGGGGTGACGAAGACGAAGGCGTCCGACTCTTCGACGATCCGGCTCCATTCCCGGGTGTGGCTCTTGGTGTAGTTCCTGAGCACCGGGTGGTCGGGCTCGTCGAGGAACGGCAGGGCGAGCTCGCCCAGGTCCACCGTCCGCGCCGTGACGAGGTCGTGGCCGGCCGCCTTGGCGCCGAACCAGTCCGCGATGGGCTTGCCCAGACGACCGGGGCGGGTGCTGGCCACGACGGTGGTCAAAGTCACGGGTTCCATGTCGGTTCCGCCTTCCGTCAGCTGATTCCGGGCCGCGGGAGCGCGGCCGGCTCTGCGTCCGGCGTCCGTGCGGGGCTTCGCCCGTGCCTCACTTCGATTGCGCAGAGATTTGTGCAAACGATAGCACTATCTGTCCAGCGGTCAACCATGGAGCTCTTGCGGCATCGAACGGGCCCGAGGAGGACGTGCGCGTACCGGACCCGCGGTGCAGGCGGGTCGGGGCCGGGCTCTTGACATAGGCTCCCGATCCATTCACCATTGCGCTATCGATAGCACTACGCCCGGTGCCGTGGTGCGCCGCGGCGAAGCGACCCGCATTCGCCGCAGCGCACCCGGAGCCATCCATCCCGGATCCGCGGCAGGTCCGGTTCCCCGGCCCCACATCCCGACCGCAAACTCCGAAGGGTCGCACCGCGATGACAGATGCTCGAATCGCCAGATTGCACGGCCGAAGAGTGTGGGATTCACGTGGCCGGCCGACCATCGAGGTCGAAGCCCATCTCGCCGGGGGCGCGGTCGGACGTGCGATCGCGCCGGCCGGGGCATCGACCGGCCGGGGCGAGGCACTCGACCTCCGCGACGGCGGTGCCCGCTTCGGCGGCCTCGACGTCCGGCTCGCCCTGAACGCGGTCAACACCACGATCGCGCCCGCCCTCGCCGGGCTGGAGGCGACCGACCAGGAGGCCGTCGACCGGTTGCTGATCGGCTTGGACGGAACGGCGGACCGGAGCCGCCTTGGCGGCAACGCGATCGTCGCCACGTCCATGGCGGTGCTGCATGCCGCGGCGGCGGCTCGGGGGGAGCCGCTGTGGCTCCATCTGTCGCGCGGACGCCCGGTCCGCACGCCGCTGCCCGAGATACAGATCTTCGGCGGCGGCGCGCACGCGGACCGCCGGGTGGACGTGCAGGACTTCATGGTGATGTGTCCTGCAGCGTCAAGCTTCTCCGAGGCCCTGGACTGGACGGCGGAGATCTACCGGACCGCGGGTGAACTGCTGCGCAAGGCCGGGAAGCTGCAGGGCGTGGCCGACGAGGGGGGCTACTGGCCGGCCTTCGACTCCAACGAGGAGGCGCTGGAGACCCTGACCCGGGCCATCGAGGCCGCCGGACTGCGGCCGGGGACCCAGGTCGCCATCTCCCTGGACGTGGCGGCGTCACAGTTCGGCAAGAGCGGGGTGTACACGCTGGCCCTCGACGACCGCACACTCGACTCGGGCGCCTTGATCGAGATGCTCGGAAGCTGGATCGAGCAGTACCCCATCCTGTCGGTCGAGGACCCGCTGGCCGAGGACGACCATGCGGGGCACGCCGAGTTCACCCGCCGGTACGGACATCTCTGCCAGGTGATCGGTGACGACTTCCTGGTGACCGACGCCCGGCGCGTGCACGCCGCGGCCGCCGCCGGCGAGGCGAACGCCGTGCTGATCAAACCGAACCAGGCCGGGACCGTCACCGAGGCGCTGGCGGCGCTGCGGGCCGGGAGGCAGGCGGGATTCTCCACCATCGTCTCGGCGCGGTCGGGGGAGTCGGAAGATGTCACGATCGCCCATCTCAGCGTCGGCTGGGACGCCGGGCAGCTCAAGGTAGGCTCCTTTTCCCGGTCCGAGCGAATGGCCAAGTGGAACGAGGTCCTGCGCATCGAAGAAGCCCTCGGCGAATCCGCGGAATTCAGCGGATGGTCGGCTCTTCCCTTTGCGACGACCGAGTCCGCCGCCGTCCGGCCGTAGCGGGCACCGGAACACCGAACCCACCCAATCCCAGACCACCGATCGGAGCGCTGCGACCAATCATGCTTCCACCAGTGGATCTCCGTCCCCCGTTCAACATCACTCGCTCCAGTCACGTCCGTCTCACCGTTTCCGACCTCGCGGAGAGCACCGACTTCTACGCGCAGGTCCTGGGGCTCGTCGTCACCGAGGAGAACAAGCGGGTCTGCTACCTGCGCGGACTGCAGGAGGCCTGCCACCACAGCCTGGTTCTGGAACAGGCCCAGGACGGCGGGACGTGCAGAAGAATCGGGTTCCGGGTCTTTTTCGACGAAGATCTCGACATCGCGTACCGGTATTTCCGTGACCGGGGTCTGCCGGCCGAATGGGTGGAGGTTCCGCACCAGGGCCGCACCCTTCATGTCAGCGACCCCGTCGGCACCCCACTCGAACTGTGCGCGACCATGGAGACCCGGCCGCGCATGCACATCCAGTTCGAGATCTTCAAGGGCGCGCACGCACAGCGGCTCGACCATTACCAGATCCTCGCCCCGGACACCTACGCGCTGTGCGAGTTCTACAGCACGCTGGGATTCCGGAATTCCGAATATCTGGCCCACGGTGACACGCTGCTCGGGGCCTTCATGTACCGGAAGGGCACCTGCCTGGACCTGGCGATCGTCACGGGCGCCGGCCCGCGCCTGCATCACTTCGCCTACACCGTCCCCGAAAGCCACAACATCTTCACCGCCTGTGACGTCGCCGGCAATCTGGGCTACGGCGACGCGGTGGAACGCGGACCGGGCAGGCACGGGCCCGGCGGGATGCTCTTCGCCTACCTCCGCGACCCGGACGGGCACCGGGTTGAGGTCTTCAACAGCCACTACCAGACGATCGACGCGGAGATCGAGCCCGTGCGCTGGGACGCGGCGTCGCTGAGCACCAACGCCCGATGGGGGCTTCCGGCGCTGGAGAAATGGTACTTCGAGGCGTCACCGTTCATCGGCGTGCCACAGATCGAGCCGGCGGAACCGCAGCGGCCGATGACGCTCGAACGGTTCCTGCTCGAGCGGTCCTCGCTCTGACCGTCCGCCACCAAGGAGAAAATGACATGGCACGAGTTCCCTACCTCTACCGGCAGGACGCGGGATCCGAGGTGCAGCCGCTCTACGACCGCCTTGAGGCCGAGCGCAAGGTGCCTACGGCGAACATCTTCCTGGCACTCGCGCACGCCCCCGCCCAGCTCGACGCATTCCTGTCGTACGCCAACGCGCTGCGAGACGCCTCCGAGCTCAGTCCGGCCCTTCGCGAGCTGGCGATCCTGACCGTGGGGTACGCGACCGGTTCCACGTACGAGATCGCCCATCACCGGTCGCACGCGCTCAAGGCCGGTGTCACCCCCGAACAACTGGCCGAGGTGCCCACCTTCGAGTCGGCCGACGTCTTCGACGAGAGCGAGCGAGCGGTCATGCGCCTCGCCAGGGAGTCCACCCTGCAGGTCGACGTGCCGGCCGACGTGTGGAAGGCGGCCTCCGCCCACCTGACGGACCGGCAGATGGTGGAACTGACGCTGACGATCGCCTGGTACAACTCCGGCGTTCGCATCATGGGAATGCTCGACATCGAGCTCGAGAGCGGTTACGCCAAGCCGTAGCTTCCCCGCGGACTCGTCTCGTGACCGGTCCCCCACCTCGCACCGGGCCGCCGCCCGGCTGGGACGGATCAACTTGAAGGAGTGTTCTCAATGGTGGCGAAGATGCTCGCCGCTCGCCTGCATGTGCTCGGCGAGCCCATGTCGATCGACACGGTCGAGGCGCCCAGCCCGCGGCCGAACGACGTGCTGGTCAGGGTCAGAGCCTGCGGAATCGTGCCCAACATGGCCAATGTGCTCGCCAACTGGCCGAAGTGGTTCCCCCACCAGCCGCTGCCCGAACTGCCCGCCGTCTTCGGGCTGGACGCCGCCGGCGTCGTCGAGGAGGTCGGCGAGGCGGTGATCAACACCAGGCCCGGCGACCGGGTGTACGTGAACCCGCTGCGCTCCTGCGGAAGCTGCCAAGTATGCCGCGGCGGCGAACGCAGCCGGTGCCGCTACTTCACGCTGAACGGCTACTTCAGCACCTCCCGCGACGGTCAGCGGATTTTCGACCTCTACCCCTACGGCGGCTTCTGCGAGTACATGACGGCACCGGAGTACTCGATCGTCAACCTTCCGGACAACATGTCGTTCGAACAGGCCGGGAAGCTCGGTTACATCGGCACCTCCTACGAGGCTCTGCGGCACGCCCAGGCCGGTCCCGGTCAGGTCGGGCTCATCGACGGCGCCACCGGAACGCTGGGGGTCGCGGCCACCGCGCTCTCCCTGGCCATGGGAGTCTCGCGGGTCCTGGGGACCGGACGCGACGAGAAGCTGCTGAAGCGTGTCAAGGCCCTGGCCCCGGACAGGGTCGAAGTGTTCAAGCTGGGCGAAGGCTCCTCTGGCGATTGGGCCCGGTCCATGACCGAGGGCGAGGGCGCCGACTTCGTCATCAGTGCGCTGGGAGCCAAGGCACCCGTGGAGACGATGCTGGACTCCCTCCAGGGCGTCCGCAGGGGCGGCAGGGTCGTCAACGTCGGCGGGGTCGCCGACCGGCTGCCGCTGGACGTCAAGTGGCTCATGGACGAGCAGGTACAACTGATCGGCTCGAACTGGTTCAGCACCGCGCAGGGCCAGGAGATCGCGGACATGGTGCGAACGGGGGCGCTGGATCTGGGCTACCTCGAACCGCAACGCTTCCCGCTGTCGGAGGTCAACGAGGCGATCTCGGGGCTCCGGCACCGGAGCGGCGGATTCAGCAACTACGTGGTCATTCCCTAGGCAGGCTGGGCCCTCGGTCACCTGTGCGACGTCACGGCGGACCGGACCGGGCCCGGGAACGCCAGCATCGGAGACTCCGACCCGGCCGCCGTGCTGGCCACGATCGGAGATCATAGCCAGCCGCTCTTGCGGAGCCGGTAGTAGACCAGTCCCATCACCACGGCCATCACTGCCACCGCCAGCGGGTACCCGTACAGCCAGCGGAGTTCGGGCATGTGGACGAAGTTCATGCCGTAGATGCCGGCGATGGCGGTCGGCACGGCGACGATGATGGCCGCCCAGGAGGAGATCTTGCGCATGTCGTTGTTCTGCTGGTTGCCTAGCAGGGCGACGTGGGCCGTGAGTGCGCTGGTGAGCAGTTCATTGTGGGCCTCTACCTGCCCGTCGACGCGCAGGAGGTGGTCCAGGACGTCACGGAAATATTCGCGGGTGGGCCCGAACATCGCCATCCGTCCACGGACGATTTCCTGCAGGACCGGGACCAGTGGGTCTTCCGCGGCGCGGAACTCCAGCACCTCGCGTTTGAGCTTGTAGATGGCCTCGGTGACGTCCGCCGCGGCCGGGTCGAACACCGCCCGTTCCAGTGCGACCTCCAGCCGTTTGCGTACTGGGGCCAGCGGTTGGCGGGGCCGTGCCGCACGGTCACCACGAAGTTCTCGCCGACGAACACCATGATCTCGCCGACGTCGATGCTGGAATCCTCTTCGTGGTAGTCGAGGGTCTTCAGCACGATGAACAGGGTGTCGTCGTAGTGTTCCAGCTTGGAGCGCTGGTGCGCGTCGACCGCGTCCTCCACGGCCAGCGGGTGCAGCTTCAGTTCCTCCTCGATGAGGGCGAATTCGTCCGGGTTCGGCTCGTGCAGCCCGATCCAGACGAAACAGCTGTGATCGTCACGGCGGGCCTCGTCGAAGGCGTCGCTGATGCCCCGTCGATCTCTCGGCGCTTCCCACCGTGGTAGATGGCCTTGTCCACGATCACGAGATCACATCCTGTCTGCTGCCAGAACGGCTCCGGCGACGGGTCGGCCGCAACACCGCGACATCACGTCCATATGCCCAGGCACTTGGTCGATCCCGCAACCGTAGGGGCTGGGGAACAACTCAGGGCCACCGGCCGAACCACGCCGGTGAAGCCCCGCCGCCACAGCGGACGGCAGAAACGCCACCAGAACGAACTGTGATCTCACCTCGCGTTGTTCGGTCCGAAACCCGATCGACGTTCCCACATCAGCGCGTCGTCAGCGGCGGTGCCGCCTTCTGGCTCGGTCGAGGACGAGTCCGATGGTGGCGAGGCCGGTGCACAGGAGCACGCCGGGTAGTACGAGCGCGAGCAGCCGCCGGCGGGTTCGATGTTGAGGGCTGCCAAGCCGACGGCCACCAAGCCGAGGCCCGCGGCGAACAGCCACGGCTCCGACGCGTCCGGATTCGCATGTTCTTCTTGTCCTGCCGTGGCGGTCTGCGGGCGAAGGAGGCGCGGTGACCATCGGGCGAGGGCGATTCCCGTCACGACGAGAAGCAGGCCGATCAGCCGCCGCCGCAGCCGCGACGGCGGCCGCGGTGGTCCGAGCGGTGGTCCGAGCGGTGGTCCCCAGCCCGGCTGCGGCTCCCGCTGGACGGCCGGTCCTACGGGCGGCACCCCCCGGCGGCTGCGGCCCGTACCGCCGGAATGACCAAGACCAGCCAGAAACACCCTGTTCCACCGACGCACCTGGAGCCGGGGCGTCGACGGAACACGAACCGACCGGCGCACGCGAGGGAACACACGCGAAGCACAATCCAAGCTCATGATGCGGCGGCACCAAGCCGGCCAGCACGGCCGGCTTGCTTCACCAGTCGTCCCCACCGCTCGCTGCGCCCGAACTGGCTGCCGATCACCTTCCCCGGCGGCAGATCCCCCTCCGGCGTGCGGTTGGCCACCGCCCACCGCCACGCGCGCCACTGGATGTCCATATCGCCCGTTTCTGCTGCACTTGATGGGCGCCGTACTGGCGCTCCATCAACTGCATCACGGCCCTGGGACGGCTCTGAGGAGCGAATGAGGTCAATCGTGCGGTTTTTATGAGGCTTCTCTGGGAGCTTGGGGCGGGCGGCCGACTTCCTCACAGACTCCCCTGAGAGCGCCGAGGCCAAGCGGGGACCCTGATGAGAGTTCTCAGAAGACCTATCAGTTGCCGCGGAGACCCTATGAACGGTCTCAGAGGTCCTATGTGCTATCTCTGAGGTGACTTCTGAGTCGGTGCTATCGCGCTCGGCGGGGTTCTCCGCCGCGGTACGCCTGATCTGCCTCATCAGCAGCTCATAGGCGCCGATCAGCGCGCAACTCGGCCACGCTGCGATGAGCCGACCGACCACCGATGGTTCGGCGACAGCGATGTTGGCGGCCAAGCTCGCGGCACTACCAAGCACCAGCAATGTCCACGGCAGCATCCCGCTGCGCCGACCCTGCCGAGAATCGACCAGCAGCGACATCGAAGCCACCACGATCATCCCGTCCACGCTCACCGGCAACAGCATGGCCGTCCACGACGTTTCCCCATACCGCAGCACCAGCTGGTACATGTGCTTATAGCTGATCACCGCAGCGATTCCGGCCAACACGATGACACTGACCATGGAGGCCCAGCAGATCACCCGATCTGCCAGAGAAGGCTCTGCGTTCGCCACGGCCGATCAGTCCCCAGCCTCGTCGACCAGGGCTGCGGCGTTTAGTGATACTTCGCCCAAAGGAAGGACGATATAGGCAGAAGGTCCAACTCCGGCCTCGGACACCAGCGGTTACCCCCAAGTGACGTTCGGGAGTAACAATCCGATCCGGGTCGAGGTTCACCTCGGCTCGGATTTCTTGTTTGTCCGGGTGGTAGGTGAGCCGCATCCCGGACGTCATGATGTGCGGATGCTTGCCTTCGGCTGCCTGGAGTTGTGCTTCGGCGGCGGCTCGTTCGGCGTTGGTCTCGGCGATCCACTTGGTGATGGTCGCCGGGTCGGCGCCGGCTTCGGCTCCTCGTCCAGGCCCGCCCCGTCGACTTGACCGGGCTGGCCGACCACATCACCCAGCACACTCCCGCGCTGCCCGACCCGGCGCTGGAGCAGGCCGCGCGTGAGCACGCCGCGTTCCTGACCGACCTCGGTGGCGCGCACGACCTGCTCATCCGGCAGATCCTCATCGTCATCACCGGCCAGATCCCATCCTCGCCCCCGGCCCCGGCCTCCCGTGGCGGCAGCACAAACGCCGGCGGGCGGGGCGCAACACGGCGGCTGCGGTCGCATCGCGGCGCGCCGCCGCGGCCGTGCAAGCCCTGGCCGCGCTCACAGTTCCGGCCGAAGTCCTGGACGCCGCGAGCGCCACCGCTGTCATGGCCGAGTCTCTTTCCCCAGGCGAGGCCCATCTTGTGGACAACGCAACTCCAGATGACGTGATCACTCACCGGCAGGAGGACTGGTGCGACCTTCACTCGGTGCGCTCTCGCGCACGCTCGGCCTGACCATCAGTACGGGACACGCTCATCGTTCTCGTGTATCGGGGCTTCCCGCGCCGCGGCGCGGGAAGCCCCGATAGCTCCGGGTCAGCCGACCTTTTCCAAGGGGAGGGAGAGCCCGAGCTCTCCACCGATCGGTGCGTTGCGCGTCCGGATCAGATCCAGTTCGGTGGGGCTCAGCGCCCGCCGGTAGACGCGAACGTCATCGAGCGTGCCGCGGAAACGGTCGACGCCGTCCAGCCGCTGCCCGATGTGGATTCCGTTGACGCCGAATTCCTTGCCCTCCGTGACCGAACCCGGCGGGACGGTCGTCGAGGCGACTTCCACACCATCGATGCTCAGCGCGAACCGTCCGCGAACGCGTTGCAGCACCGCGTGGTGCCACTGGCCGTCGTTGTAGGCGCTCGCCGACTGGACGCTGATGTTGAACCGATCCACCATGATCAGCGCCCGGATCCGATTCGAGGCCGGTTCCGCGCGCAGCCACAGTTGCGGCGTGGTGCCGCTGCCTACCCGGTACGCCCAGAAGAGCGCATGCGACCCGGTGGTGTCCGAATACCGGAACCAGGTCATCATCGAAAAGTCGCCGCCGCCGACGTCGATCGACTTGTCGAAAGGCACCTCGACGCGGTCGTCCACGCCGTCCAGGCCAAGACCGTTGCCGAAACGTCCGGGCACTGGCTGCGCCCCGCCCCGGACATAGGCGTCATTGTGATTCTCCGAACGGTCCGGAGTCGTCGGGCCGGGGGCGGGAGGCCCGGGAATCCCCGGCGGTGTGCCGTTGGGCGTGGCGAGATATGCCTCGTTGAAACGTGCCCAGCGGATCGACTCGTAAGGCGTGGACACTCCCGCCTCGTAATAGAGCCCGACCTGGTCATCGTCGATCTTGACCATGTCGGAATACGCCGACGGTCCCCACCAGAAGACCTTGCCCTTGTCCCAGGGCTGCCAGGTACGGCCCTCGTCGAATGACGAGCGCACCGCCATCGCCTCCCGCGCGACGGGATGTGCCGGCGCCGACAGGAGAATGCGATTTCCCGCGTCCCCTTCGCTGGTCGAGCGCAGTCGCAGCGTCGATGCCTGGACGTCCGGCATTGCCAGGTCGAGGGTCCGGAACGGCTTGTCGAACGTCTCGCCGCCGTCACTGCTGATCGCGTACGCGCGGTGCCCCGGATCGGTGCCCCGCTCGCGGGCGAGCGCGTAGACCCGGCCGTCCGACAGCTCCACGACCGTGACCTCCTGCGCGATGATCGAGCCGTCGTCGAACGAGCCCTCCGCGCCGATGTGCCAGGTCGCGCCCGCATCGTCGCTGTAGAGCAGGTGCGTGCCGTAGACGTGCGGCTTCACGCCGTCGTTGATCTCGTAGTTGGCGCCGACGACGAGGCGTCCGGCGTGCGGCCCGTGGGTGAGCTGGATGCCGTGCATCGGACCCGTCGCATACCAGAAATTCCACTCGGGCCGCTTGCCCTCGGTCATCTCCCGGGGCGCCGACCAGGTCGCCCCGTTGTCGTCGCTGACCTGCACGTACGGGTCGCGGTCGCAGCCGTTCGGGCAGGGCGCGGGGCCGTTGTGCGTGGTCACCAGGACGATCCGTCCGGTGCGCTTGTCCACGATCGGCACCGGGTTGCCGTGCGTCTCGCCGTTGCCCTTGGAGACCACCTGCAGCGGCCCCCAAGTCTGCCCGCCGTTGGACGAGCGGCGCAGCACCAGGTCGATGTCCTCGTCGTCGCCGCAGTCCTTGACGCGTCCCTCGGCGAAGGCCAGCAGCGTGCCGTCGTTCGCCCGGACGACGGCCGGGATGCGGAAGCACGCGTAACCGAAGTCGCGCTGCTTGAACAGCACCTGCTCATCGAAGAAGGGGGCGGCCGCGGTGTCCGACCGGGCGGCCATGGGGTTGACCAGCGACCCGACGAGCAGGACCGCGAACGTCAGAGCGGCTCGTCGCCAGGTGAAGGGACGGTGACGGATCGGCGGTGGTTTCTCAGGTGCCTCGTGCATATCGAGCCTTCCAGTGGGGGTGGGCGTGGGACATCCTACGTCCGACGTCGGATGTCCTCTAGGGTTGACGTTCCCGGGGCGCACCCTTACCTTCCCTAGGACGTAGGACATCGGACGTCCTGCGATTTGGAGGAGAGCATGCCGTCCCTCACTCGCAGCGCGGCCCTTGCCGCCGGATTCGCGACCGTCCTCACCACCGCCGTTACCCCCGCCTGGGGCGCACAGGCCGCACGCTGCGAGACGTCCGTCCCCTACAGGACGGGCACCGAGGGCTACAGCGCCTTCCGCATCCCGGCGGTGATCGGCACGAAGTCCGGAGACCTGCTGGCCTTTGCCGAAGGACGGTCCGCCGGGCTGGGCGACGCCGGCAACATCGACACCGTCGTCAAGCGGTCCACCGACGGCGGGTGCACCTGGGGACCGCTCCAGGTCGTCCAGGACAGCGGACCCAACACGTCCGGAAACCCGGCGCCCGTCGTCAGCGAGAGCGGCCGCATCGTCCTGCTCACCACCTACAACGCGGGCACCGCCGGCGAGGCGGCGATCATGCGGGGCGAGGTCACGGCCGACGAGAGCCGTCGCGTCTTCGTCCAGTCCAGCGACGACGAGGGCGCCACCTGGTCCAGCCCCCGCGAGATCACCACGTCCACCAAACTCGGCAACTGGCGCTGGTACGCCACGGGTCCCGGCCACGCGATCCGGCTGACCCGCGGCGCCCACACCGGTCGCCTCCTGGTCCCGGCCAACCACTCGATCGCGCCACCCGCCGGCTCCACCGACACCGGCACCGAGGCCAGGTACTACGGCGGGCACTCCCTCTACAGCGACGACGACGGCCAGACCTGGCACATCGGCTACGTGGACGACAATCCCGACGGCTATGTCAACGTCAACGAGACGACGGCCGCGCAGCTACCCGACGGCCGCGTCTACTTCAACACCCGCGAGCACAACGGCACTGCCCCGGGCACCCGCGCCGACGCCCTCAGCCTGGACGGCGGCCAAACGCTGCAAACACCCTTCCGTCCGCAGGCCACACTGACCGGCCCGGTCGTCCAGGGAAGCGTCCTCCAGCCGTCCGGCCCCCAGGCGCCGCTGCTCTACTCCGGCCCAGCCGACCCGAACAGCCGCGCCGCCCTGACCCTCCGCGTCAGCACCGACCAAGGGTCCACCTGGCGATCCGCACTCGCCCTCTCAGGTCTGCCGGCCGCCTACTCGGACCTGGTCCAGCTCGACGCCAGGACCGTCGGCGTCCTCTACGAAACAGGCAACGCCGGCCCGTACGAGACGATCACCTTCCGCCGGGTTCCCCTGCGCACCCTGCGCTGACAGGTCCGACCGCACGGCCGTAGCGGGCGTCCCGAACAGCAAATCCGGGGCCAGCCGCTGGCTCATCACACTCGGCGCAACATGCGCACTGCTCCTGTTGATCGAAAAGCGGGGATAAGTCGGACTCCTGCGGAGTGGGGGCGGGATCTGCGAACCGCCGTCAGGCGGTTCGCGGTAGCGTGCCGGATCGGTGAGCGAACCTCACCAGCCCCGGCCACACATTTTCGGCCGGAATACGGTCGGGTGCGGTGGTCGTCGAAACAGGAGCCCCGCACCGTGGGGTGCGCTCCGCAAGGGATAATCACCCGCAAGGGCGGTCGGGAATCCCCATGCTTCAGCCGGGGGAGAAAGTCAATTCGTGTCCATCGCTCCCCGAACACGCTCCTACCTCGGAGAGAGCGCCATCCTCATGGGGCGCGCCACCTGCGCGACGGCGAGACCTTCACCGAGTGCGATCTGTTCGACATCGTCAGGCCCAGCTGCCGGTACAGGTCGGCCTGGTCTTCGGGCTTCGCGTTGATGACCGGCTTCGCCAGGTCTCCCGCTCCGGGGGCTCCCCCACACCGACGGCGCATGAGCGTGGGGGCGTCGTCCTCCGGGCGCGCCAGACAGTCCACGGTGCCGTGGTTCAGAACGGCCATGCTGGTGTCGGCGGCGGCGATCTACGCGTCCGAGTCCTGGATCGGGGCGACCGCGCCCAGGGGGAACGGCACGGATGCCAGGAGCGTCGTGGGTTCCAGGCGGTACGGCCTTTCCTTCGCCGAGTTCCCACGGGCCGGTGTTCTCCGGGATGGTCCAGGTCATCGCAGTGCGGTTCCTTCGGGGAGGCCGATGAGGTCGAGCTCGTCGCGGTAGGGCAGGCCTTCCCAGTCGCCATGGGTCAGTACCGCGAACGCGCCGGCGCTGTGGGCGCGGCGTAGCCGGGCTTCGACGTCCAGGCCGTCCAGCAGGCCGGACAGGTACCCGGCGGTGAACGCGTCGCCGGCGCCGATCGAGTCGACGGGGCTGACGCGATAGGCGGGCACGGCGTGCGCGCCGTCCGCGGCGTAGGAGCGGGCCTCGTCGCCGTTCTTGACGACGACCTCGGCGGCGCCGCCGTCCAATAGCCGGGCGGCGATGCCGTCTGGTGCGCCGTCGCCGAGCAGGGTCAGTTCGTCGGGGGACGCGACGATGCGGTCCGCGGCGGCGGCGAGCGGGGTGAGCGCCTCGGCGGCCGCAGCCCGGCTCCACAGCCGCGGCCGGTGGTTGAGGTCGAGGCTGATCTGCGCGTTCCGGGCTCGGGCGAGGCGGCACAGCGCGGTCGCGGCGTTCCGGCAGGACGTACCGAGAGCAGGGGTGATCCCGGTGATGTGCACGATCCGCGGCTCGAACGGCAGGGCCTCGACGTCCTCCTGACACAGCCGGGATCCGGCGGACCCGGCGCGCAGGTAGTGGACGCGGGTGACGTCCGGCAGCCGCTGCTCCAACATGATCAGGCCGGTGGGCGCGGTGTCGTCGCGGCGGACGGCCGAGGCGTCGACCCCCTCGGCGCGCAGCGTGCGGGTGATGAGGTGCCCTGCCTCGTCGGATCCGACGCGTCCGGCCCAGGCGGCGGTGTGGCCGAGGCGGCTGAGGCCGATCGCGACGTTGCTCTCGGCACCGGCGATGCTGGTGGTGAAGCCGGAGCCGAGCCGCACCGGGCCGGTGGCGCGCAGGGCCATCATCGTCTCTCCGGCGGTGAGGACGTCCACCCGGGTCATGCCGGCCCGCCTGGCGCGGCGACTGCGGCGAGGAATGCGCGGGCGCGCCGGCGCAGGCCGACGAGGTCGCCGCCGCGCGGTGCGTCCCCGCACAGCGGCGAGCCGACGCCGACCGCGACGGCGCCGCGCCGCAGGTACTCGGCGGCCTCGGCCTCCCCGACGCCGCCGACCGGGACGAACGGGACGTCCGGGAACGGATCGCGCAGCGCGGTGAGATAGCCGGGCCCGTGCGCGGAGGCCGGGAACAGCTTGACCGCGGTCGCGCCGGCGGCGGCGGCCGCGGCCACCTCGGTCGGGGTCAGCGCCCCGGCGAGCACGGGAAGGCCGAGCCGCAGCGCCTCGTCGACACCCGCACCGAGCGACGGCGTGACGGCGTACTCGGCGCCCGCGTCCCGGGCACGGCGCGCGTCGTCCGCGGTCAGCACCGTGCCCGCGCCGATCCGCGCGGTGCCGACGGCCTTGCCCGCGACCTCCTCGATGACGCGCAGGGCGTCGGCGCCGCTCAGCGACACCTCGATCAGCGTGACACCTTCCTCGGCGAGGGTGAGGACGGTGCGGGCGGCCGCCGCCGGGTCCGGGCCCCGGACGACGGCGAGCAGCCGGCGTCGCCGCAGTTCCCCGGCGATCGTGTTCACCATTCCGCGAATCCTCCGTCCGGGTGCCGCCAGACCGGTGGGCGCCACCGGTGCCCGACCCCGTCGGCGCGGCGCACCTCGTCCTCGTCGATCTCTATGCCCAGGCCCGGCGCGTCCCAGCACTCGATCGAGCCGTCCACGAACGCGAACGGCGACCGGTCGGCCAGGTAGTCGAGCACGTCGGCGCCGGTGTTGTAGTGGATGCCGATGCTCTGCTCCTGGATCAGGAAGTTCGGGGTCGCGAACGCCACCTGCAGGCTCGCGGCGAGCGACAGCGGGCCGAGCGGGCAGTGCGGGGCGAACAGCGCCCCGTACACCTCGGCGAGCGATGCGATCCGCCGCACCTCGGAGATCCCCCCGGCGTGGGACAGGTCGGGCTGGACGACCGCGACCCCGGCCTGCAGCGCGGGCAGGAACTCGGCACGGGAGAACAGCCGCTCGCCGCACGCGATCGGGGTGGTGGTGGACGCGACGACGTCGCCGAGCCGGTGCGTGTGCTCCGGCAGCACCGGCTCCTCCACGAACAGCGGACGGTACGGCTCCAGCAGCGGGATGAGCCGCCGCGCGGCGGGCACCGTGATCCGGCCGTGGAAGTCGACGGCGAAGTCGGCGCCGTCCCCGATCGCCTCCCGCACGGCCGCGGCCCGCCGCACGATCGCATCGATCTGCGCGGGCGGCGGCAGCGCCGCGGCCCGCCCGGAGGCGTTGATCTTCACGGCGGTCAGCCCGGCGGCGATCTGCGCGGCGGCCTCCTCACCGACCTCGCCGGGCTCGTCCCCGCCGATCCAGCCGTACACCCGGACCCGGTCGCGGACCGCGCCGCCGAGCAACTGGTGCACCGGGACGCCGAGCGAGCGGCCGAGGATGTCCCACAGCGCCTGGTCGAGTCCGGCCACGGCGCTGGACAGCACCGGGCCGCCCCGGTAGAACGCCGCCTTGGTCATGGTCTGCCACAGGTCCTCGACGCGGCGGGGGTCCGCGCCGAGCAGCAGGTCCGCCAGCTCGTGCACGGCGGCGCGGGTCGTCTCGGCCCGGCCCTCCACGACCGGCTCGCCCCAGCCGGCGAGGCCGTCGTCGGTCTCCACCCGGCAGAACAGCCAGCGCGGCGGGACGAGGAACGTCTCCACCCTTGTGATCTTCATGCGGATCCCTTGGTGATGCTCCAGCCGCCGTCCACCGGCAGCGAGACGCCGGTGACGAACGAGGCGTCCGGGCCGGCGAGGAAGGCGATCGCCGCCGCGACCTCGTCCGGGCGGCCGAGGCGTCCTGCCGCGGTCTCGGCGGCGCTGCGGCGCCGGTCCTCCTCGCTGATCCCGTCCCACTGCGCGGTGAGGACCGGGCCGGGCAGCACGGCGTTCACCCGGACGCGTGGCCCGTACTCGACGGCGAGCTGCCGGGTCAGCCCGGTCAGTCCCGCCTTGGCCGCGGCGTACGCCGGCCGCGCCGGCAGCCCGAACGAGGCGTGCACGGACGACACGATCACGACGGCGGCGTTGTCACCGGCGCGCAGGTCGTCCAGGGTCGCGCGGACGCCGAGGAACGTGCCAGTGAGGGTGACGTCGAGCTGGGCCCGCCAGGACTCCAGCGAGATCTCGTCCGCCGCGCCCGGGTCGTAGCGCAGGGCGTTCGACACCAGGACGTTCACCGGGCCGAGTTCGGCGCGGCAGGCGCGGACGGCGCGTTCCCAGTCGGCGGGGTCGCTCACGTCGCAACGCAGCCCGAGCGCCGCCGCACCGTCCGCCGACAGCGCGGCGGCCACGTCGTCCACCTGCGCGGACACGTCGAGGAGCGCGACCGCGTATCCATCGGCGGCGAGACGGCGGGCGGTGGCCGCGCCGATTCCCTGCGCGGCACCGGTGATGACGGCGACCGGGCGCGTGGCGGTCACGGCATCCCCCCGGCCTCGCCGGTCCGCTCCGCCGTCATCCCAGGCCTCGGGCCGAGTTCCTGGTGGACGGTCCGCACCCCGTGCCGGTTCGCGCGCCGGACGCCGCCGCCGAGCGGGGCGCCGGCGATCTCCACGGTGTCGGCGGTGGACTTCCCGGCGCAGTGCTTCATCGACGTGCTCCTCGTTCCGGCGACCTGCTGAGCTTGTCTAATGCCCTCGATTCGACACTGTCAATATTAATTCATAATTTATTATTACTCTGCGAGAGCTAGGGTACTCGGCGGACGAAGGAGGGGGCTTTCGTGGTGCGCTACTCGGAGCGCGGGCTGCACGGCCAGACGGTGCAGGAGATCGCGCGACGCATCCTCGGCGGGGGGCTGGACCCCGGCGACACGATCGACGTGGCGGCGCTCGGCGACGAGCTGAACGTCAGCCTGACCGCGATGCGCGAGGCACTGAAGGTGCTGGCGGCGAAGGGCCTTGTCGCCTCACGGCAGAAGCGCGGCACGTTCGTGCGCCCCCGCTCCGACTGGAGCCTCCTCGACCCCGACGTCATCCGCTGGCAGTTCGCCAACCGCGACGACCAGGTGTTCCTGCAGAACCTGGCCGAGGTGCGCGGCATCATCGAACCCCAGGCGGTCCGCTACGCGGCCCTGCGCCGCACCCCCGACGACCTCGCCGCCCTGGACGAGGCCCTCGCCGCCATGAAGGCCGCCGACGGCGACCTGACCCGCGCCGTCCAAGCCGACCTGGACTTCCACCGGGCCCTGCTCACCGCGACCCACAACGAACTGCTTGAGCGGATGGAGGTCGTGATCGAAGTCGGCCTCGCCGAACGCGACCGGCTCGTACACGGCGTCCGACCCCACGACGACCCGGTCCCGAGCCACCGCACGGTCCGCGACGCGGTCCGCGACGCCGATCCGAACCGCGCGGAACAGGCCATGCACGACCTCCTCTCCAAGGCCGTGCGCGACCTCGACATCCTCACCGCCGACTGACGGCCCCTTGGCCGATCCCTCTCAGAGCCAGCCGCTCTTGCGGAGTTTGTAGTAGACGATGCCGATGGTGGCGGTCATCACGGTGAGGGTGATCGGATAGCCGAGCAGCCAGCGCAGTTCGGGCATGTCGTCGAAGTTCATGCCGTAGATCCCGGCGAGCGCGGTCGGGACGGCGACGATGGCGGCCCAGGAGGAGATCTTGCGCATGTCGTTGTTCTGCTGCTTGCCCAACAGGGCGAGGTGGGCGGTGAGCACGCTGTTGAGCAGTTCGTTGTGGGCGTCGACCAGGCCGTCGACGCGGAGCAGGTGGTCCAGGACGTCCCGGAAGTACTCGGCGTTCAAAGTGGTGACCCGGCCCTTGGCGATCTCCTGCAGGACCGGTACGAGCGGGTCCTCGGCGGCGCGGAACTCCAGCACCTCGCGTTTGAGGCGGTAGATGTTCTCGATCACGTCGCCGGCGGCGGGATCGAACACGGCCCGCTCCAACTCGATGATGTCCACTTCGACCTCGTGGGCGACTCGCCCATAGTGGTCGACGACCTCATCGCAGATCGCATACAGCACGGCCGGCGGGCCGGTCGTCAGCAGCGTGGGGTCGGTCTCCAAGCGCTTGCGGACCGGTGCCAGCGGGTTGGCCGCGCCGTGCCGGACGGAGACCACGAAGTCCATGCCCAGGAACAGCATGATCTCGCCGACCTCGATGTCGGAGCTCTCGTCGTGATAGTCCAGGGTCTTGAGCACGATGAACAAGGTGTCGTCGTAGCGCTCCAGCTTGGGACGCTGATGGGCCTCGACCGCGTCTTCGACGGCCAGCGCGTGCAGCTTCAACTCGTCCTGGATAAGGCTGAACTCCTCGGCGGAGGGCTCGTGAAGACCGATCCACACAAAGCAGTCGTGGTCCTTCTTGCGTGCCTCATCGAAGGCGTCACTGATGTCGCCGTCGATGTCCCGGCGTCGACCGCCCTGGTAGATCGCCTTATCCACAATCATGGAGGCCATAGTGGTGCATCTCCCGGGACGCCGCACTGAGCTCTTCCAGCCGAAGGCCCGGCTGGCGCAGGCACCGGGGCCGAGGGCTGCGTAGCGGGACCGGTATCGTCCGGCAGGGGGCCGGACCACCCAGGACCCGTGCGGAGGAGGAGGGCCACGGTGCCGAATGAGCGGCGAGCGCAGCCGCCGGACGCCGGATCCGCATCGGCGTCGGGCTCACGGTCCGGGTGCGGGTGACACGGTGCGGTTGGCGATGGTCGTGGGTGCGCTCGGTGTGGTGTTCGGCGACATCGGGACCAGTCCGATCTACACGCTGCAGACCGTGTTCAACCCGGACGACCCGCATCCTGTCCCGGTCAGCGCGGACAATGTGTTCGGGGTGGTGTCGCTGGTGTTCTGGTCGGTGATGATCATCGTCACGGTCACCTACGTCCTGTTGGCGATGCGCGCCGACAACGACGGCGAGGGCGGCATCATGGCGCTGATCACACTGCTGCGGCGGTGGAGCGCGCAGCCGGGCCGGCGGGCGGCCCTGGTGCTTGCCGCGCTGGGCATCTTCGGTGCCGCGCTGTTCTTCGGCGACAGCATGATCACCCCGGCGATCTCGGTGCTGTCCGCGGTCGAGGGGCTCAAGGTCGTGCAACCGTCGCTGGACGAGCTGGTCGTGCCGATCACCGCAGTGATCATCGTGGTGCTGTTCCTGGTGCAGCGCAGGGGGACCGCGGCCGTCGGCCGGATGTTCGGACCGGTGATGATCGCCTGGTTCCTGGCCATCGGCGCGTTCGGCGTGGTCGGCATCGCCGGCCACCCGCAGATCCTCAAGGCGTTGTCGCCGACCTAGGCGCTGGGGTTCCTGGGCGGCCATTTCGGTACCGCCTTCTTCGCCCTGGCCGGGATCGTGCTCGCGGTCACCGGCGCCGAGGCGCTGTACGCCGACATGGGTCACTTGGTCCTGCTGGCCACGGCGGCGACGGTGATCGCGTCCCAGGCGGTGATCACCGGCGCGTACCCGGTCGCGTCGCAGGCCGCCCGGCTCGGCTATCTGCCCAGGCTGCGGGTCGCGCACACGTCGGAGTCCACGATGGGCCAGATCTACGTCCCGTGGATCAACTGGCTGCTGATGGTCTCGGTGCTCACCCTGGTCTTCGCCTTCCGCAGTTCGGCGGCGCTGGCCTTCGCGTTCGGCATGGCCGTCACCGGCACCATCACCACCCTGCTGTTCTTCTTCATCGCCCGTTGGAAATGGGGGACGCCGCGCTGGCTGATCGGCCTTGGCGCGGGCACGCTGCTGCGGTGGACCTGCTGTTCGTCGGGGCCAACCTGACCAAGCTGGTCCACGGCGCGTGGCTGCCGCTGCTGATCGGGCTCACCGCGTTCACCGTCATGACCACCTGGCAACGGGGCCGTCAGATCGTCACCGCGGAGCGTGAGCGGCGTGAGGGATCGCTGCAAGAGTTCGTCGACCAGCTGCGGGACCGGAAGTCGTCGCTCCGGCAGGTCCCCGGCACTGCCGTTTTCCTCAACCGCGGCAAGCAGACCGCCCCGCTGGCCCTGCGGGCCAACGCCGACGACGGGATCATCCACGTCACCGCCCGGTTCGGCTACATGGAGACACCCGATGTGCCCGCCGCCCTGGCCGGGCTCGACCCGGCCGCGACCGAGGGGGATCTGCAGCTCGACCAGGCGTCCTACTTCCTGTCCAAGATCGAGCTCCGGCGCGGGAAGGCACCGACGATGATGCCCTGGCGCAAGCAGCTGTTCATCGCCACCTCCTACATCACCGCCGACGCGGCCGAACACTTCGGTCTTCCTCGTGACCGCACGGTCATCATGGGCTCGCACTTCGAGGTGTAGGTTCGGCGGTCGCGGCCCCGAGATCAGCGGCCGTGGCGCCTTCCGGCTCGGTCGAGGACGAGTCCGATGGCGGCGAGGCCGGTGCACAGGAGCACGCCAGGCAGGACGAGCGCGAGCAGTACGTCCGCGGGTTCGATGTTGAGGGCCGCCAAGCCGACGGCGACCAAGCCGAGACCCGCGGCGAACATCCACGACTCCGACGGGTTCGGATGCGCAGGTTCGTCTTGTCCTGCCGTGGCGGTCCGCGCGCGCAGAAGGTGCGGCGACCATCGGGCAAGGGCGATGCCCGTCACGACGAGGAGCAGGCCGATCAACAGGTTCATCTTCTCCCCCTGGTCAGGTGGTCACGGTCGGTGTGCGGGCCGGCGTGCGCGGTGCGCCGCGTTCGGGCAGTGCCGCCAGGCGGAAGCGGAGGCGGCAGACGACGGCGTCGATGTCGCGGCGAGGTGAGTGCGGCGCGGCCGTTGGCGAAGGCCTTGAGCAGGAGGAGTGCGCCGATGGTCTGCAGGCCGTGCGTTTGGGCGGCGGGCGAGATGCTTCTTGGCGACGCCGGAGGCGACGCCGCCCTCGGGGAACGCGGCGATCATCTGGCGGTGCCCGCTCCACCGGCGAGCGCCAGGACCAGCACGATCGCCTCGGGGCCGTTGGCCACCGACGCCATCGCGTCCAGCGACAGGGCGGCCAGGCCGCCGATGACGCTCAGCCGATACCGGTCACCGGGATCAGGAGGCTCCTCGGCGGCGTCGGCCGCGTCCGTCACGGCACCGGCGAGGGGGTCGGGCATGTGTTCTCCTGCTAGGTGGCGTGATCGGGTTGGGTTTGGGTGTCAGGGTTCGAAGCGGTAGCCCATGCCGGGCTCGGTGATGAGGTGCCGCGGACGTGAGGGGTCGTCTTCCAGCTTCCGGCGCAGGGCCGCCATGTAGACGCGTAGGTAGTTCGTCTCGGCGACGTGGTTCGGACTCCACACCTCGGCGAGGATCCGGCGCTGCGAGATCAGCTTGCCGGGGTTGCGCAGCAGCATCTCCAGCAGTCCCCACTCGGTGGGTGTGAGGTGCACCCGCGTCTCGGCGGGCCCGTAGACGATCTTCCCGGCGAGGTCGACGGAGTGGCGGCCCACCTCCACCACGGACGGGGCGTCGTCCGCGGGGACGCGGCGGGTGATCGCGCGGATGCGGGCCAGGAGTTCGTCGACGCCGAACGGCTTGGTGACGTAGTCGTCGGCGCCGGCGTCGAGGGCGTCGACCTTGTCGGCGCTGCCGGCCCGGCCGGACAGCACGATGATCGGGACCTCGGTCCAGCCGCGCAGTCCGCGGATGACCTCGACACCGTCAAGGTCGGGCAGCCCGAGGTCGAGGATGACCAGGTCGGGGTGCCATTCCGCGGTGCCGGTGAGGGCGCCGGCGCCGTTCGGGGCGACCTGGACCTCGTAGTGGCGTGCCCGCAGGTTGAGGCGCAGGGTGGCCAGGATCTGCGGCGAGTCGTCGACCACCAGCACGCGTGTCATGCGCACTCACCCCAGCGTGTCCCAGTCGGGCCTGGTGAGGGGATGGGCAGATGCATTTGTCACCTCTGGTGAATCTCGTGGCCACGCTCGGCCTTGCCGACCCGGCGGCTTCCCTGCCGCGGGACCGTCTCCGCCGGCCGTTCGGTGCGGCCGTCCAGGCGGTCCTCGGGGCCGGGCGTCGAGCGGTCACCGACCGTCGGGGGTGCTGCACTGAACGGCTCGTGCCAGTCGTCCGGCACGGAGAAGGTTTCCGAGGGCATGGCGCGCTCGGGTGGTGGGACGGTCGACCGGCTCCCCGAGCCGGCGCGGCGATCCGCGTTCGCGGCTGCCCGGGCGGCCGTGACCAGCCGTCCGATGGCGCCTGCGGCGAGGCCCGCGCCGATGAGCGCGCCGCCTCGGACCAGGTCGGCCATTCCGCTGAAGGCCAGATCGCCGTCCTTGGCGATGTCGAAGCCGGTCACGAAAAGCCAGCCGATCAACCCGAGCACCGCTCCGACGAGAGGCGATGACAGCAGTGCCCAGCCGGCGACCGACACCGCCACGGCAGTGAGGCCGATCCGCCAGTCCGCGTCCTTGAGGACGACGGACAGCAAGAATGCGCACAATGCGCCGCCGGTCAGCGACCAGGCGGCCGATTCCAGGCGATCATTCATCGCGGGCCTCCGCGCTTTGTCGGCTGTTTGCAGCGGTTTCAGATGGGGTGGACGCGCGGCTTTTCGCTGCTACGGTGTCCACACGGCCGAACTTACGAGGCGATCGGGCGGAAGTCGCGGATACCTACGCGATATTGACGCCTCCGCCGCGAACCTTGACGCCCTCCTAATGCCGGGCCCTTCGACGCCCCATGCCGCGCGTCCAGTGGCTCGCCGAGCCCGTCCAGGACCACCGGCGCCGCGCTGGTTGGACGTGCTCAGCCGTCGAAGTACAGGTCGGAGGTGGCCACGACCTGTGGCCCCTCCTGCTGTCCGATCCGGTGCAGCCCGCCGCGCAGCCCGGTGGCGGCGATGCCGGAGACTAGGCCGAGCGTCAGGACGAGGACGAGCCCCGCACCGGTCAGTGCCCGGATGCGGCAGGAATAGGCGGCCCCGCATTTGGGGCGGAAGCCCTCGGTGCGGCCGGGGCGCCCGTTGCGGCCGCGCCCCACCGGCTCACCGCAGGCGTTGCAGAACCGCCTGTGCTCGGGGACCTGCGGGTCCGCCATGATCGCCTACGGCGGGTCCCGGTACGGCACGGCGGCACCTCGACCGGCCCGGCCCCCAGCATCCCGCGCCGCGACCGTCCGCTCGACCCGCTGGCCCCGGGACCGCCCCGACCCGATACGACGCGACCGCGAAGACCCGCTGGTCCTTCCTGCCGTCCGACCGGCCGCCCCGGACGAGGTCGCGGACGCCGCCGGAGCGCTGCGCGGGGCCGCACCGCAAGCGTCGCAATAGCCGTCCTGAACGGTCCCCGTGCATCCCGGCCAGGCGCAACGGTCGACGTCCCCCAAGACCCCTCACCCTCACCGCACGAACCCCGAACAACCAGGTGCTAATGACGGTTACGAGGGAATTGCTCCTTTCTTAACACGCTTTTAGCACAGAAAGGGAATTGGGGCGATTCCAGAGCAGCCTTTCCACCATTCCGGTGGGGCCTCGATCACACGAGTCCGCGGACGCGGGTCGCCCGGAATCGGAAGCTGTCCTGCTGGGCGGCTTCGTAGTCGAACTCGACGCGGTCACCGGCCTCCAGGATCCGGAAGCCGTCCATCTCGATCACGCTGAAGTGCACCCATGCGTCGAACCCCTCGGGCAGTTCCGGGGACGAGATCGCCCCCCAGCCCTTCTCGGGTTTGAAGAACTTGACCGTGCCATGCGCCATGCCTGCAGCCTGGGCGGTCTCGGCGCCGACCGCAACCGGCTTGTTGCTCTGCGGCGGCGATCGCGGCGCCCGGTGATGCTCAGTCGCGGTCGCGTCTCTGCTGGTCGGCGGGTGGGCGGTCGTTGCCGTGGCCGATGCGGTCGCGCCATGCCGCGACGCGGTCGATGATCAGGGGGTCGGCGAGATCGGATTCCGGGACGTCCGCGGCCGCACCCTCCGCCAAGTCGGGCGTCAGGGCAGCGGGCGCGCCACTCGTCCCCGGGGGGTCGTCGGACGGGGTGTGCGGGCGGCGGATCGGCATGGTGAGGATCATGGTGAGCCCGCCGCCCGGGGTCTCCTCGGGGGTGATGTCGCCGTCCATGGCCTCGGCGAGCCCGCGGGCGAGGGCCAGGCCGAGGCCGACGCCGGTTTCGTTGTCGCGGTCGCCGAGGCGCTGGAACGGCTGGAAGACGCGGTCGCGGTCGGCGGCCGGGATGCCGGGGCCGCGGTCGATGACGCGCAGTTCGAGCCGGTCTCCGTGGGCGCTGGCGGTGACGACGGCGGGTTCGCCCGGCGGGTTGAAGCGGACGGCGTTGGCGATGAGGTTGGCCAGGACGCGTTCCAGCAGTGCCGGGTCGGCGACCATCTCCGGCAGGCCCTCGGGGATGTGGATCTCGACGGCGTCCCGGTCGTTGTCGGTGATGGCGCGGGGGACGACGTCCTCGGCGGCGACCCGGCGCGGGGAGATGCCGAGCGATCCGGCCTGCAGGCGGCTCATGTCCAGCAGGTTGGCCACAAGGTGCTCAAGCCTGGCCAGGGATTCGGCGGCGGTGGCGACGAGCTCGTCCTGGTCCTCGATGCTCCATGCGACGTCGGGGCTGCGCAGGCTCTCGACGGCGGCCTTGGCTGAGGCGAGGGGGGTGCGCAGGTCGTGACTGACGGCGTTGAGCAGCGCGGTCCGCATCTTGTCGGCGGCCTCCAGCGGACGGACCTGCCGGGCCGTCTCGGCGAGCCGCTCGTGGCGCAGCGCGACGGCGGCCTGGGCGGCGAACGCCTCCAGCACCCGGCGGTCCGACGCCGGCAGCGTCCGGCCTCGCAGAACCAAGGACAGAGTGCCGTCCTCGACCAGGATGTCGGCCTCACCGGCGTCCGGGCTGGTGCAGGGCTCGCCGCCCGCGGTGGCCACGATGCCCCAGCAGTCGGGGTCGCGGAGGGTGTCGGGGGTCACCGGCGCGTCCGGGGCGCGTTCCAGCAGCGTGACGGTGGTCAGCGCGAAGGTCTCGCGGAGCCGTTCGAGGATGTTGCCGAGGGCGCTGTAGGGGTGTCCGGGGGTGATCGAGGCGTGTTTGCCGCGCAGGATGTCCCCGGCGAGGGTGGACAGGACCTCGGCGTCGGTGCGGGCCCGCGCGGCCTCCCGGCTGCGGTGGGCGGTGATGTCGACGATCGTGCTGACCGTCACTCCCACCACGACGTAGATGACTAGCTGGAGCAGCGCCTCGGGCTGCTGGACGGTGAACTCCCCGATGGGCGGGGTGAAGTAGTAGTTGAGCAGCAGGGAGCCGCCGATCGCCGCGAACAGCGCCGGATACAGCCCGCCCAGCAGTGCCACCCCGACCACCGCGGCCTGGAAGATCAGGATGTCGCTGGCCAGCGACACCTGCCCGCGCAGGTGCACCAGCAGGACGGTCAGCAGCGGCAGCCCGATCGCGGCCAGCGCGAAGCCCGTGGTGCGGCGGGCGGACGGGGGCCCCGCCGCGCGCCGCGCCCCCCAGCGCCGCCCCTGACCGATCTCCTCATGCGTGACGAGGTGCACGTCGATGGGACCCGACTGCGCCGTCGCGGTGACGCCGATGCCGCGGGAGAAGAGCTGGGCGACGCGCCCGCGCCGGGACGCGCCCAGGACGATCTGGGTGGCGTTGACGCCGCGGGCGAAGTCCAGCAGCGCGTCCGGCACGTTGGAGCCGACGACCTGGTGGTAGCTGCCGCCCAGGCTCTCCACCAGGGCGCGCTGCCGGGTCAGGTCCGCCGGGCTCACGTCGGTCAGCCCGTCGCTGCGGGTGACGTGGACGGCGAGCAGGTCGGCGCCCTTGGTGCGGTCGGCGATGCGGGCGGCGCGGCGGATCAGGGTGTCGCCCTCGGGCCCGCCGGTGAGCGCGACCACCACGCGCTCGCGCGCCTCCCAGGTCCCGGCGATGCCGTGGTCGGCGCGGTAGCGGTCGAGCTGGTCGTCGACCTTGTCGGCCAGCCACAGCAGTGCCAGCTCCCGCAGCGCGGTGAGGTTGCCGACGCGGAAGTAGTTGCCGAGCGCGGCGTCGATCTTCTCCGGGGCGTAGATGTTGCCGTGCGCCATACGGCGGCGGAGCGCCTCCGGCGCCATGTCGACCAGTTCGACCTGGTCGGCGCGCCGGACCACCTCGTCCGGCACGGTCTCGCGCTGCGGTACCCCGGTGATCTGCTCGACGACGTCGTTCACCGATTCCAGGTGCTGGATGTTGACCGTGGTGATGACGTCGATCCCGGCGTCCAGGATCTGCTCGACGTCCTGCCACCGCTTGCCGTGGCGCGAGCCGGGGACGTTGGTGTGCGCGAGCTCGTCGATCAGTGCGACCTGCGGGTGCCGGGCGATGACGGCATCGGTGTCCAGCTCGGTGAAGGTGGTCCCGCGGTAGGCGAGGGTCTTGCGCTGGACGGCCTCCATCCCTTCCAGGAGCGCGGCGGTGCGGGGACGGCCGTGGGTCTCCACGAAGCCGACCACCACGTCGGTGCCCCGTCCGGCGCGGCGGCCGCCTTCGGCGAGCATCGCGTAGGTCTTGCCGACGCCGGGCGCCGCACCGAGATAGATGCGCATTCTGCCGCGCCCCATGACACCTCCAGTTGCCACGTCCCGCCGTGGTGAACCCGCGGAGGCGATCTCCACCGGTTCACCACGGGCCGGACGTTCGCGGGGTCAGCCGCGGGCCGGATACTTCCGGTCCAGAGCGATGTTGAGCTTGAGGACGTTGACGCGCGGTTCACCCATGAAGCCGAGGTCGCGGCCGTCGGTGTTGTCCTCGACCAGCCGCTTCACCTGGCCCGGGGTGATGCCGCGGGCCTTTGCGACCCGGTTGACCTGCAGCGCGGCGTAGGCGGGCGAGATGTGCGGGTCGAGCCCGCTGCCGCTCGCGGTGACCGCGTCGGCCGGGACGGCCGGTTTGGCGGGGGCGTCTCCCTTGATGGGGACGACCAGGCCCTTGGCGTAGTCCTCACCGTACCGGGCGAGCTCGACCGGCACGCCCTTGTAGGTGGCGACGAACGGCGCCTTCACCACGCCCTGTTCCTCGTTCAGGCTGACCACCCGGGTCGGGTGCGGGACGGTGCCGTCCGTTGTGCGGTGCCCGAACACCGCCAGCACCGCGCCGACACCGCCCGGGGTGCAGAACGGACGTGCGCCGCTGACGCCTTCCAGGTCGCCGACGTCCTTGCTGCGTTCGCAGACCTGGGTGAGCAGGCTCTGGGCGGCGTTCTCGTCCTCCTTGCCCGCCGCCAGGAGTTTCGGGTCGGGAAGCGTGTCGACGATGTCCTCGGGCCCCAGGTTGCTCGCGGCGGTGGCGGTCGGGTCGTAGCCGTCTCCGGCGTTGGACGGGCGGCTCTGGAAGTACTGCTTGAGCGGGTCGCCGTCCTTGTCGGTGAACGACTGGCCGATGATCGCGCTGCCGGCCGTCCGGCCGTGAAGGGAGACGGTCGACCCGTCGGCGCGATGCTTGAGGCCGGGGATCTGCGCGACCGCGAACACGGCGAGCGGGTAGACGACGCCGAGCACCACGGTCAGCACGAGCAGGGCCCGCAGCGCGGCCAGATGCTGCCGAATCCAGGCTGGATAACGCATATCAGGACATCCCCGGAAGGAAACGAATGATCAGGTCGATGACCTTGATCCCGATGAAGGGTGCGACGATGCCGCCGAGCCCGTAGACGTAGAGGTTGCGCGACAGCAGCTTGGCCGCGCTGCTGGGCCGGTAGCGCACGCCGCGCAGGGCGAGCGGGATCAGCGCGATGATGACCAGCGCGTTGAACACGACGGCGGCCAGGATCGCCGACTGCGGGCTGTGCAGCCGCATGATGTTCAGCGCGTCCAGGCCCGGGTACAGGCCGGCGAACAGCGCCGGGATGATCGCGAAGTACTTGGCGATGTCGTTGGCGATCGAGAACGTGGTCAAGGCGCCGCGGGTGATGAGCAACTGCTTGCCGATCTCCACGATCTCGATGAGCTTGGTCGGGTCGGAGTCCAGGTCGACCATGTTCCCGGCCTCCTTGGCGGCGGAGGTGCCGGTGTTCATGGCGACGCCGACGTCGGCCTGCGCGAGCGCGGGCGCGTCGTTGGTGCCGTCCCCGGTCATCGCGACGAGCCGGCCGCCGTCCTGCTCGCGCCGGATCAGCGCGAGCTTGTCCTCGGGCTTGGCCTCGGCGAGGAAGTCGTCCACGCCCGCCTCGTCGGCGATCGCCTTGGCGGTCAGCGGGTTGTCACCGGTGATCATCACGGTGCGGATGCCCATCCGGCGCATCTCGTCGAACCGCTCCCGCATGCCCTCCTTGACGACGTCCTTGAGGTGGATGACACCCAGCACCTTGGCCGTGCCGTCCGCGACCTCGCCGACGACGAGCGGGGTGCCGCCGGAGGCGGAGATGCCGTCCACGAGGCGGCTCAACTCCGCCGGTGCGGTTCCGCCTTTCTCGCGGACCCAGTCGGCGACCGCGCCGGCGGCGCCCTTGCGCAGCATCCGGTCGGCCTTGCCGTCCCCGGACTCGTCCAGGTCGACGCCGCTCATCCGGGTCTGCGCGGAGAACGGCACCCAGGTCGCGTGGGTCAGCTCGCCGGGTGAACGTTCCCGCAGCCCGTACCGCTGCTTGGCCAGGACCACCACCGAGCGGCCCTCAGGGGTCTCGTCGGCGAGGCTGGACAGCTGGGACGCGTCGGCCAGCTCGTCCTCGCCGACGTCCTGGATGGGCAGGAACTCGGCCGCCTGCCGGTTGCCGAGCGTGATCGTCCCGGTCTTGTCCAGCAGCAGAGTGTTGACGTCGCCGGCCGCCTCGACGGCACGACCCGACATCGCCAGGACGTTGCGCTGGACGAGCCGGTCCATGCCGGCGATGCCGATCGCCGACAGCAGTGCCCCGATCGTGGTGGGGATGAGGCAGACCAGCAGCGACACCAGCACGATCCCGGTGACGCCGTGCGTGTCCAGCGCGAGGGTGTTGCCGACGCCCGGATTGTTGCCCTTGGAGTAGATCGCCAGTGGCTGGAGTGTCGCCACGGCCAGCAGGAAGATGATCGTGAGTGCGGCGAGCAGGATGTTGAGGGCGATCTCGTTCGGCGTCTTCTGCCGGCTGGAGCCCTCCACCAGCGCGATCATCCGGTCGATGAACGACTCGCCCGGCTTCTGGGTGATCTTCACGACGATGCGGTCCGACAGCACCTTCGTCCCGCCGGTCACCGCGGACCGGTCCCCGCCCGACTCCCGGATGACCGGGGCGGACTCGCCGGTGATCGCCGACTCGTCCACGCTGGCGATGCCCTCGACGACGTCCCCGTCACCGGGAATGATCTGCCCGGCCTCCACGACGACGTGGTCACCCTGGCGCAGTTCCGGGGCGGCGATCTCCTCCTCGCGGACCTCCTTCTGCCCGGCCGTCCAGTCGAGCAGGCGGCGCGCCACCGCGTCGGTCTTGGCCTTGCGCAGCGCATCCGCCTGCGCCTTGCCGCGGCCCTCGGCGACCGCCTCCGCGAGGTTGGCGAAGATCACGGTCAGCCACAGCCACACCGCGATCAGCCAGGCGAACACGCTCGGATGCAGCCCGGCCAGGACCGTGGTCCACACCGCGCCGATCTCCACGATGAACATCACCGGGTTGCGCCACAGGGTGCGCGGATCGAGCTTGCGCGCTGCATCCGGCAGCGACTTCACCAGCTGCTTCGGATCGAGCAGACCGCCCTGGACCCTGCTCTCGCCGTTGCGTTCCGGAGGCTGCGGCGCCGAACTCGAAGACTGGAGGGTTTGCGTTGTCATGAATGGATTCCTTCGGCGAGCGGCCCCAGCGCCAGCGCGGGGAGGAACGTGAGCGCGACGAGGACGACGGTGACGCCGACGACCAGTCCGACGAACTGCGGCCGGTGCGTGGGCAGCGTGCCGTCGGACTCGGGTGCGCGGCCCTGCTTCGCCAGCGACCCCGCCAGCGCCAGCACGAAGATCATCGGCAGGAACCGTCCCAGGGCCATGCACAGCCCGAGCGCCGTGTCGTACCAGACGGTGTCGACCGTCAGGCCGGCGAACGCCGAACCGTTGTTGTTGGACGCCGAGGTGAACGCGTACAGCACCTCCGACAGCCCGTGCGGCCCCCGGTTCAGCATCCCGGCCCGGCCGCTGTCGGCCGCCATCGCCGCGCCCGTTCCCACCAGCACCAGGATCGGCGTGATCAGGAAGTACATCGAGGCGAACTTGATCTCCCGGGACCCGATCTTCTTGCCCAGGTACTCGGGGGTGCGGCCGACCATCAGCCCGGCGACGAACACCGTGATGACGGCCAGGATCAGCATCCCGTACAGGCCCGATCCGGTGCCGCCGGGCGCGACCTCGCCGAGCATCATGTTGAACATCGTCATCATGCCGCCGAGGCTGGTGTAGGAGTCGTGGAAGGAGTTCACCGCGCCCGTCGACGTCAGCGTCGTGCCGGCGGCGAACGCCCCGGAGTTCGACACCCCGAACCGGGCCTCCACGCCTTCCATCGACGAGCCGACGGCGGTCGGGACCGTGCCGTGGTGCATGAGCTGGAACACCTGCATGAGCACGGTGCTGGTGATCGCCAGCGTGGCCATCACCGAGACGATCGCGTATCCCTGCTTGTCGCTGCCGACCATCCGGCCGAACGTGCGCGGCAGCGAGAACGAGATGACCAGCAGCAGGAAGATCTCCAGCCAGTTCGTCCAGACGGTGGCGTTCTCGAACGGGTGGGCGGAGTTGGCGTTGTAGAAGCCGCCGCCGTTGGTGCCCAGTTCCTTGATCGCCTCCTGGCCGGCCACCGGCCCGCCGGTGAGCGCCTGGTGCCCGCCGGCGATCGTGTTGACCACATGGTCGTCGGCGTTCCAGAAGTTCTGCACCAGCCCGCCGGCGATCAGGACGAGGGCCGCCACGAACGCGATGGGCAGCAGGATCCGCAGGGTGCCGCGGATCAGGTCGACCCAGAAGTTGCCGAGCCGGTCGGTGCGTTTGCGGGCGAAGCCCCGCACCAGCGCGATGGCGACCGCCATGCCGACTGCGGCGGAGACGAAGTTCTGCACCGCCAGACCGGCCATCTGCACCAGATGGCCCATCGTCGACTCGCCCGAGTACGACTGCCAGTTGGTGTTGGTGACGAAGCTGACCGCGGTGTTCCACGCCTGGTCCGCCTTGACCGGCGGGAAGCCCAGGCTCAGCAGCAAATGGTTCTGCAGCCGCTGCAGCGCGTACAGGAACAGGATGCTGATGACCGAGAAGGACAGCACGCTGCGCGCGTAGACGGGCCAGGTCTGCTCCGCGTCCGGGGCGGCCCCGATCAGCCGGTAGATCCCCCGCTCGACCCGCGAGTGCTTCGTGCCGCTGTAGACGCGGTACATGTAGTCGCCCAGTGGCCGGTACACCACCGCCAGGGCGAGTACGAGGGATCCGATGAAGATGATCCCCGCGACGGTCGTATTCATCTAGAAGCGCTCCGGGAACAAGAGTGCGGCGATCAGAAAGACGGTCAGGATCGCGGCCAGCACGAGCCCGACCGTGTTCTCGACGGTCACAGCTTCTCCACGCCCTTCACCAGAAAGCCGAGCAGGACGAAAATCGCCACTGTCAGCAGAACGAACACCACGTCGCTCATGATTGCTTTCCTTCTCGAAATTCCGGGCGCCTCGGACGCCCTCCGCGCCGGGAGTTCGGCCGGTTCCGCTGGAGCGGAATGGCATGGCGTGCGGTACCTGGACGATCTGTTTCGTCGTCCGTGCTCGCCATGGACCGATAGGCATCGAGGCCGTCGCCGGACCACTCCTCGGGCGGAGCGGGCCAGCCGGTCTCGGCACGGGAGGGCGGTACGCGACGCATCCGCGCACCGGCCACCCCGGCGGCCGCTCCGGCGCCGGCCAGCACGAGGATCCGGCCGACGTCCCCCGGCCTGGTGACGACTAGGTCACCCGTCCGGTCGACGTCGAATCCGGTCACGAACGCCCAGGCCGCCACGCCGATGACAGCGCCGACGGCAGGGGACGCCGACACCAGCGACCAGCCGACCACGGACCCGGTCACCACCGCCAGACCCGCCGGCCAGGACGCGTCCTTGAGCGCGATCGCGATCACGAACGCGCACAGCACACCCCCCGCCAGCGGCCAGGCGGCCGACTCCAGCCGCTCCATCGCCGCCTCCCAGCGCTCCTCACGCCCCGGTTCCTTCCAGGGCACCATGGAGTAAAGCGCCTAATTGGGGAGATTCGGCAAAACTTGACGGGACCTTAGCGCCCCTACCACCGGTTTTAACGCGTTCCTAACGCAATGCCATGGATCGACGGCATCGCAGGTCGGCGACCGCACGGACCAGAAGGGTCTTCGGGGCCGTCCGAGACGGCAAAGATGGCAAGCCGAGTGTCAGGAACCACCATTACATCGGTATGCCCGTGTTTCCTGGCCTGAGCGACGCCGACCTCTCTTTACAGATTCTTATCACTTCGAACAAGTCGCGAGGCGCGCCACCTGCTTATTCACCGTTTACGTGATCTTCGCGTTGATCTCTCAGGTGGCCAGGACGGTCAACGTCGCTCAGCTCAAGCAGTCGGCCGCCCGAACGCAGCGTCCGGGCGGCATCGCAAACGAGAGAGGTGACGCATGCACCGGAGTCGGAACGCGCCCAGCACATCGCCGCCGGGGCGCTCATCATCGGCACACTGACCGCCCTGCAGATCGGTTACGCGCTCCTGGCGGCGGTCCCCATGTGCGTCATCGGAGCCGCCACCTTGATGACGTGGGTCGGGATCACCGAGGGCCTGAAACTCGGCCACCTCAAACGAGCGATGTGGGGGGCGATCCTCCGCGTCGCATTCGGCAACGCGCTGATCGCCGTGGCCTACGGGTACGCGGCGCAGGAACTGACGCTGGGGACCGTTGCCACCGCCGTCGCCATCGGCTCACTCGCGGTAGGTCTGACCTCGGTATGGCGTTACCGGAGGACATCGTGGGGGCGCCGGCTGCTCGGTCCGGGCGTGGCCATGGCCAACTGCCTTGCAGCGGTCGCCGTCACCTGCACGGCGCTCGCCGTACACGGGGTGGCCTCGCTGCCCCAGTGGCTGCACAGCCCGTGCCTGGGCGGCGCCGCCGCATTGACCGGCCTGCTAGTCGTGGCCATCCCCGCTCTCACCCAGAACGCCGCAGCGGGCCGGGAGAAAGACCTGGGTCGAACTGATCGACTGCCGCTCGGACGACAAGACGGGTCGCGCTACGCCCTGACGGCGGCGACGTCCCGATCCGCGGCGGGGAGGACGACCTCCCCGCAGCTTCCACACAGCGAGAGCTCGTCGCGTAATGCTTCGTGACGGCGCATGGGTTCGGCGATCCTGAGCCAAGACCTTCGGAGATCGGCAGTGGCTGAGGGTGGTCGGTGGTCGGTGGTCGCACACCTTGCCACGGGCTATCCGTTGCTGGACGCCCGGCGGGACAAATGCACAGAGGCCGAATGGGCCGACATCGCGCACGCGCACCCGCTGACCGGACTCGATCGACTCCTCGTCCGCGCCCGCAGTTCGATGTCTCGGTTCTCGCCCCCGCTGTCCGCGGTGAAGGTCCCGTGCCAGGGGCAGGTCTTCGAGCACCGCCAACTCTCAGCCAGGAAGGTGCCCGGCCGTCCATGCCCCACGGCGGCCTTGCGGGTGGCGCTGCCTTGTGCGATGGCACCCCACAGGCAAGCCGCCGCCCCGACGAACAGCACAGCGGTCACCAGCCAACGCGTCGCCAAAGGGATCCACTGGCGACTTCTCATTGGCGGTCACTCCTTCGCGCGGCGCCTGCGAATGCGGCACGTGCAGCGGCCTTGGCCTCGGCGGCGCCCCGAATGACTACATTCTGGACCCGCTGCGGTCGAAATGCTTCTTGTGCGTGTGGTGCTCGGCGGCCGGACCGCGAGCCCGTCCGTCTTCGGTGCGATGGGCGGAAAAGGCTCAGGGCCGTCAGACCTGTTGGTCTGACGGCCCTGTTCGGCCGGCGCATGGTCAGGCCTTGTTGAAGGTGTTCTTGGCCCAGAGGTAGGACACGATGGCGATGCCGGTGCACCAGGCGGTGGCGATTGCGGCGTTGTTGTCGATGGGGTTGCCGAGCAGGAGGCCGCGGATGGTCTGCATGATCGGGGTGAAGGGCTGGTATTCGGCGAACCAGCGCAGCACGGTGGGCATGGAGTCGGTGGGGACGAAGCCGCTGCCCAGGAAGGGCAGCAGGATCAGGGGCATGGGGGCGTTGCTGGCGGACTCGGGGGTCTGGGCCTTGAGGCCGAGGGCGACCGCGAGCCAGGTGATGGCCAGGGCGAACAGGGTGAGCAGGCCGGCGGCGGCGAGCCATTCGACGGCGGTGGCGTTGGGGCGGAACCCGATGGCCAGGGCGACACCGGTCAGGACGGCGATGCCGAGCAGTTGCTGGATCACGGCGCCGACGACGTGGCCGGTCAGGACCGAGGCGCGGGAGATCCGCATGGTGCGGAAGCGGGCGATGATGCCTTCGGTCATGTCGGTGGCGACCATGACGGCGGTTCCGGTGGCGGCTGTGGCCACGGCCATGAGCAGGATGCCGGGCAGGACGTAGTTGACGTAGGTGCCGCGGCCGCCGCCCAGGCCGGCGCCCAGGGTGCCGCCGAAGACGTAGACGAACAGCAGCAGCAGGATGACGGGTGTGATGACCAGCTGGATGGTCATGGAGGGGTAGCGGATCAGGCGTTTGAGCTGGCGCCGGACCATGGTGGAGGAGTCGCGTGCGGCGAGGGTGAGGGTGCTCATCAGAGGGCCTCGGCGTTCTGGTCGGTGTGCTGGCCGGTGTGCTGGTCGGTGTGCTGGTCGGTGTGCTGGTCGGTGTGCTGGCCGGTGTGCTGGCCGGTGAGGGTGAGGAAGACGTCGTCGAGGTCGGGGGTGTGGATGCTCAGGTCGGCCGGTTCGATGTCGGCGGTGTCCAGCCGGGCGAGGAGTTCGCGCAGTGAGGCGACGCCGCCGTCGGAGGGGATCTGCAGGGTGAGCCGGTCGTCGTCGGAGGGGTCCACGAAGCCCTGGCCGAGTGTGTCGAGGGCGGTCTTGAGCGAGTCGTCGTCGGTGAACCGCAGTGATATGTGGCCGCCGGGGATGAGGCGTTTGAGTTCTTCGGGGGTGCCTTGGGCGATCAGCGTGCCGTGGTCCAGCAGGGCGATGTGGTCGGCGAGTTCGTCGGCTTCTTCCAGGTATTGGGTGGTCAGGAAGATGGTGACGCCGTCGGCGACCAGGTCGCGGATGATCTGGTACATGGAGCGGCGGCTGCGCGGGTCCAGGCCGGTGGTGGGCTCGTCCAGGAAGATCAGGCGGGGGTCGCCGACCAGGGTCATCGCCAGGTCCAGGCGGCGCTGCATGCCGCCGGAGTAGGTGGAGGCGGTCTTGCCGGCCGCCTCCACCAGGTCGAACCGCTCCAGCAGTTCGGCCGCCCTGCGCTTACCGTCTCGGCGAGACAAGTGCCGAAGGTCGGCCATCAGCAGCAGGTTCTCCTCGCCGGTGAGCAGCTTGTCGACGGCCGAGTACTGCCCGGTGACACCGATCGCGCCGCGCACATCATCGGCCTGCCGGGCCAGATCGAACCCCGCGACCTGGACGGTGCCGCCGTCCGGGCGGATCAGCGTGGACAGGATCTGCACGGTGGTGGTCTTGCCGGCGCCGTTGGGGCCGAGCAGGGAGAAGACGGTGCCTTCGGGGACGGCCAGGTCGATGCCGTCGAGCACGACCTTTTCGCCGTTCTTGTCGCGGTAGGACTTGCGCAGTCCGTTCGCCGCGATGGCCAGGTTCGTCATGATGGATGCTCCTCGGGGGGCTGGGGGCAGGGCCTGCTGGTCAGAGGCTGCGGGCGGTGATGTCGCCCTGGGAGGTGGTGGCGCGGATGTCCAGCTGAGCGGCGCCGTCGTTCTTCAAGCTGTTGGTGATGCGGCCGTAGCTGGTGCCGGCGTCCAGGGAGGCGGAGACTCCGGTGGCGGCGGCGACCGAGATATCGCCGGACTGGGTGCGCAGCACCACCGTGCCGCCCATGGCCTCGGCGATGCGGATGTCGCCCCGTGCGGTGCTGATCTCCGCGGGGCCGCGCAGCCGGCCGACCTCGACGTCGCCGTCGGTCGCGGTGAGACGGACGCTCGCGGCCTCGTCGATCTTGATCTGGCGGTACGCGCCGTCGAAGGCGACCTCGCCGAGGCGGCCGACGGCCCGCAGTTCGGCGGCCCCCGTCTTGGCCTCGACCCGGGAACCGGCGGGCAGCTTGACCGTCACCTCGACGGACCCCGACGGGCCGAAGGCCTGGTTCTTCCCCACCGGGGCCGCGATCCGCAGGACGCCGTCGGCGTAGTCGACCGTGGTCTGCTCGGCCGCCTTCACATCGCGGCTCTTGGAGGCGTTGGCGGGCAGGACCTCGACCGCGGTGTCGGTCCGGTCGGCGGCGATGACCTGGACGCGCCCGGCGGGGATGTCCAGGACGGCGGAGATCGGGGCGGGGGTGGCGAAGGTGTTCATCGTGGTTCTCCTTGCACTTGCGGCTCGTTGTTTCTGACAACGTGAACGCTACGTTGCTTTCACGATTCCCACAACGAGATCTTTGCTCTAGAACTCTATCTATGCAGGTGAACGCATCAGAATCATTGCAACGGCCTGCCGTTTAACGCAACAACGAGACCATCTTCCGTTGCAATACATTGCAGGTGAACGCTATGGTCGAGGTGTCGAGCAACACCGAGCAGCACCCACGGGGGCGCCCGTGGGCATGAGGAAGGGGGTCGTGATGCCGGGAGGCAGGCTCACCCAGCAGGAGCGCCAGCAGATCGCGGCAGGGCTCGCCGACGGCCTGGCCTACGCCGAGATCGCCAGGCGTCTCGACCGCCCGACCTCGACGATCACGCGTGAGGTCATGCGCAACGGCGGCCCCACCGGCTACCGGGCAGAGCTGGCCCACCGCGCCACCCAGCAGCGCACCCACCGGCGCAGGCAGCCCATTCCCGGGGGGCTACAGGCGGCGGCGCAGCCCTACGGGCGCGACGCCCAGGCCGTGGCCGAATACGGGGAGACGCTCACCACCGTCCTCATGACCTCGGGCCTGCCCAAGATGATGGCCCGGGTGCTGGCCTGCCTCTACACCACCGACAGCGGCAGCCTCACCGCATCCGAACTCGCCCACCGCCTCCAGGTCAGCCCGGCGTCCATCTCCAAAGCGATCACCTTCCTGGAGAGCATGGAACTGGTCCGCCGGGAAAGCGACGTGCGCCGCCGCGACCGCTACGTCGTCGACGACGACCTGTGGTACCAGTCGATGATCCGCAGCGCCCGGGACAATGACCAGTTCGTCGAGACCGCGCGCCAGGGCGTCGCCGTTCTGGGCGCCGGCACCCCGGCCGCCGTCCGCCTGGAGAACGCCGCCCGCTTCCTCGACTTCGTCGGTGAGAGCATCACCCGCGCCGCCGAACAGGCCCGCGAGGTGCTCTACGCCACGACCGACACGACCACAGACGCCACCGCCACCGCGAGTGCAGATCGCGGAGAGGCATGAGACATACGCATCACGCCGCCGCTCAGCGTCGCGGCCGCCGCTCGATGACCTTCGCGTGCAGGAGCGTGCCGGCAAGCTCGACGTGGAGACGAGCATCGGCGGCGAAATCCTTGGAGTGGACCTTGAGCTTGGAGTAGGTGCGGTTGAGCCCTCCGGTGTCGATCACCATGCCCGGCGAGCTGACGATGACCAGCTTGCCGTGCACCATGTCCGCGTCGATCCGCAGGACGTTCGAGGTGATCACCGCGTGGGTGAAGTCGAGGGTGACTCGGCACAGTTGCGTGCGAAGCTCGATGCGCGCCAGCACCAGCCAGCGCCCCTCCTGTACGTACTTGCCGCCCCCCTGCCTGATCACGAGTACCTTTTGGCCTCGGTCGGCAGGTCGGCGGTGAGCACGGCCAGCTCGCCGAGCGTCCGGGCATTCAGCGCGCTCTCCACCCGGGTCTCAAGTTCCTCCGCGCTGAGCCGGCCGTCACCCCCGGGAACCCGGGCCGGTTCGCTGGGTCAGCCGACCATCGCCAAGCCGCAGGAGGACGATGCCGCGGGCGGCGCGGTGAACGCCGTCACGATTGCGGCGGTAGTTCGTAGGTGTGCCAAGCCGCAGAACGCGGTGCAGCCGTTGTTATTCCCCGGCCGTCGCCAGCCAGGTGCCCGCGCCAGCCCCTGCTACGATCGCGAAGCCGTTCCGACGCGCGGACCCTCGGAGGACCCCCATGGGCGTGTCGAACAAGAGCTACTCACAACTGACGGCCAAGGTCGAGCAGATCGCGCCCGGTGAGCAGATCGTCCACGCCCTGTACGCGAAGGTGGGCACCGTCCCGATCAAGAAGAACATGGGCTCGATCGCCGCCTCGGTCGCGGCCAGCGCAGCGGTCGCGGCCGTCACCGGCGGGGGTATGGCCATGGTGGCCGTGTTCGACAAGGGCCGCGCGTACGTAGCCGTGACCGACCGCAGGGTCCTGGTCTTCGGCGGCGACCGCAACAGGCCCGGTCCCCGCGACCTGCTGGCCGACCTCCCCCGAGAAGCCGTAACAGCGGCCCCCCTCCGAGCCCTCATCACCTACAAGCTCAGGCTGGAGATCGCAGGCTCCGACCAGGCAATCCGCCTGACCTTCGCCCCCTTCCCTCTAGGCCTGCAAAAAAGCGGACGCCAACTAGCCGAACTCCTCCCCGCCCCCGCCTGACATTCCCCACGAAAGAGCGGCGCGGGCAGTCGCTCCGAGTAGCCCACGAGGCTGTTCAACGGAGAGGACGGATCCTGTCGGCGATGAGAGCCAGCCGGCCTCGCCGTCCGGCCGGCAGGTCCTGCTCGTGGCCGCGACCACTGCGGAACGGACGCAGGCGGGTTCTGGCGCCTACTGGTACGTCAAGACCACGTACACCAATCCGAAGGGCGGCGCCTGCACCGTTCCGGCTGGGCGGCCCCCCGGTGAGCTTCGAGCAGCTCCAGAAGCCGCCGGCCGAGCCGGAGGCGCTGAAGGCATGGATCACCGACGCTCTCAAGCGCGGTGACGTCAGGACCAGCGCCGGCCGGCCTGACGCGAGGACGCAGGAGCGGCTGGTCTTCGACGGGCTGGTCTCCCTGGTGTCCCAGCCGCCCTCCCCGCCGAAGGTCCGCGCTGCCGCGTTCCGCGCGATCGCCTCCCATCCGAACGTCAAGAGCCTCGGTCCGGTGAAGGGCGGGCAAGGCCTGTCGATCTCTTTCGGCGGAGAGAAGGAGGCGAACCTGGTCCTCGATCCGAAGACCTCTCGGATAACCGACACCGACTTCTTCGTCTCCGCTGACGGTGCGTCGGTCTCGGCCCCGGGTGGCGCCGTGATCGCCGCCCGGTGGACCGATCTGCCGCCCCAGTAGGCCCGTCGGCGGCGCCGGCGTTCTCCCGGAGACGGCCGCCTCACTTGGGTCCGAAGCCCCCGGCAGCACTGCATCGACCGCGAACTGCCCATGCCGAGCCATTTCACCGTCACCAAGGGCATGGGCACCTACTTCACGGCGCACGTCGACGAGCAGGGTCTCGTCGAGTTCGGTGGCGGTATCACCGCCGGATCCGGTAGCGCAGGTGGAGCACGCGGTCGCCCTGGCTCACCACGTCAGGATCCTCCAACAGGTGCTGTGCGTCGACCGACCCGAAGTAGCGCTTGCCGGACCCGAACACCACGGGCGCGACGTCCATGGCGACTTCGTCGACGAGCCCTGCGGCCAGCATCTGGCCGCCGACGTCGCCGGCGGCGACCTCGACCACGCGGTCGCCCGCAAGGCCCTGCGCCTTGGCCATGGCGGCCCTGACGCCGTCGACGAAGTGGAACGGCGCCTCCGCGCTCCAGCCCTCGGGCATCGGCCGGTGCGACACGACCACCACGTGGTCGATCCCGGCCGGTGGCGAGCCGCCCCAGCCGTTCGTCATGTCGAAGACGTGGCGGCCGACGATCGTCACTCCGATCTGGTCCCAGTACGGCCGGGTGTAGTCGTAGGACGCCTGCGACACCTTCGCCTCCCCGGTCTCGTCCAACGGGACGTCACCGCTGGACATCCAGTCGAACAGCGGTCCGACCTGGTCGTTCTCGTCCGCGATGAAGCCGTCCACCGACACCGTGCCGTACATGACCACCTTGCCCACGGGCTCTCTCCTCCGCTCGGGAAAGTGCCCATACTGGCGTGTCGTGAGTCGTCGGCTCTTGTAAGAAATCAATCGGCCGGCAGCGGCCCGACGTCGAGCGCATGGCCGGGATGTTCGCGCAGGAACCGCCGGCGGACCTCGACGTACCGGGTCGGTGTAAGACCCGTGAACGTCCGGAACTCGTGGCCGAAGTGCGCCTGGTCGAAGTAGCCGGCGCGACCGGCGAGGTCGACCCAGTCGACCGGTCCGGCGGGGTCGATCGCGCGCACGGCGGCGGCGAAGCGGTAGGTCCGGGCGAGCCGCTTCGGCGTGACGCCGACGAGCTCCTTGAACCGCTGTGCCAGATGGGTGCTGCTGACGCCGGTCGCCACGCTCAGGTCACCGATCACCACCGCTCCCATGGCCGCCGCGATGACGCCGCTCGTGTGGCGGACCAGCCGCAGGCCGGCGGTCTCGCGGAGCCGTCGCATCAGCTCGTCTTCGAGCGACACCAGCATCTCGTGCGGCCCGGCCGCCCTGGTCAGCCGGTCTGCAGCTCGGCGACGGCGGGGCGGCCCCACAACTGCTCCACCGTCACCGGCCGGTCGCACAGCTCGGCCGCGGGTATCGGCAGGAACGGCGCCAGCCCCCACGGCTTGAAGTGGACGCCGACCGACCGGGTTCCCGGTGGGTAGCCGAACTCGAAGGCGCGGGTGGGCATGGTGACCACGCAGCCGTCGGCGTACTCGGCCGTCTCGGTACCGGTGCCGGTGCGGATGCGGAATGGCGCCCCGAGGTTGAAGATGAGCACCGCCGACGGCATCGGCGGCAGCGTCAGCCGGGGGTACGGCGGCGCGCCCTCCAGGAAGTAGATGTCGTCGATCAGCCCGTCCAGCGGCGGTCGCGGCACTCTCGACACGTACTTCACGCGACACAGCATCTCCGACGCACGGACGGAACCGCCAGGTCGTCGTAACACGGCATGTCGGCCTCAAGCAGTGCCGGTGGGCGTGGTCGCGGTGTCAGTTTCCCGCAGGGCGTTGAAGGTTCATCGAGGTGACCTGGTCCGAAGCGTCGGGAACGTCGTATCCGAGGCTTCGTACCACTCGCGTCGTGTCGTCAATTGCCGCCTGGTCCGCCGAATCGCCGCGGATCAGAGTCCGGACCCTGATGGGCGGGCCGGGCTCGACGAGGGTCGGGACGAAGGAGGGCTGCTCTTTCCAGCGCCGTCCGCGGGAATCCCAGGTGAAGGTGAACCGGGCGACGAGCCCTTTGCGGGTGGCCTGGGTGTTCTCCGTCGGATTGGCGACCTGATTGCCCATTCCGTACGCGACCCACTTTCCGTTGATCTGCTCGAAAGGCTGAACGACGTGTACGTGGTTGCCGAGGATCAGGTCGACATTGCGGGAGTGCAGCAGGGTCGCCGCCAGGCGCCGCTGCTCGGGCGTGGCCTCGTGCTGGTATTCCTGGCCCCAATGGAGGCTGACTATCACGATGCCGGCGCCGGATTCCTTGGCCCTGGACGCCTCCGCGAGGATCTTGTCGGGGTTCAGCCCGTCGTTCACGAGCCATTGCTTTCCTGGGGGCTTCGTCATGCCATTGGTGCCGTACGTATAGGAAAGCTGTGCGATCTTCACCCCTTTGACGTCCAGGAGGTTGATCTTCTTCGCCTCTTCCGCGGTGCGCGCCGTACCGGCATGCCTGATGCCCGCCTTGTCCAGGGTGTCGAGCGTCCGGCGCACGCCCGGTTCTCCCTGGTCGATGGCGTGGTTGGAGGCGGTGGAGCAGGTGTCGTAGCCCAGTTCGCGGATCGCGTCCACGATTTGCGGTGGCGAGTTGAACACCGGGTAGCCGATGAAGGGTCCCGATCGCGAGGCCAATGGCGTCTCGATGTGGCAGACCCCCAGATCCGCTTGGCCGATCAGGGGATTGAGCCGGGTGAGCATCGGCATGAAGTCGTACCCGTCCCGCTTTTCGTTACGCGCGTCGGAGGCCGCCTGATCCATCACGATTCGGTGCAGAAGGAAGTCACCGGTCGCCGCAATGGTGAAACGTTTCGCCTTAGGGCCGTCCGGTTTGGTCGCCCGCTGCAGAGTGGCGGAACGGTGGTCATCGTCGTCGCATCCCGGAAGTGCGACGAGTCCGAGCGCACCGATCAACAGGGCGCTTGTCGCGAGCCTGCCGATGATGGGCCGTTGTCCGTTCGGGAATCTTGGCGTTGAAGCCGAGGTCCGCATATCTGGTACATGAGCAGTTCATGTCACCCGAAACGGTCATTTGCTTGAACATTGATCATTACTGGCAATACTTTTGTCGGGACCCTGCCTCACTCAGCCCTGGCGAGTTGGCCGGATGGTCAGGTCCCCGATTTCGACGTCGTCGGGTTGGTCGATCGCGAAGGCGATCGCCCGGGCCACCGCCGCGGGGTCGATACCGAGATCGGCCATGTTCCGCCTGGCCTGCTCGCGCACGGCCGGATCGTCGACGGCCGTGTCGATGAGCTCGGTGCGGACGTAGCCCGGGGAGATCGACGTCGTCCGCAGGACCCCGTCGGTGCTCTCCTGCCGCAGGCCCTCCAGGAGGGTGCGTACCGCGTTCTTCGTCCCGGCGTACACAGCCTGGGTGGGCACGATCTTCAGGCCGGAGGTCGAGACGACGGTGACAAGGTGACCACTGCCCTGACGGCGGAACACCGGCAGAGCCGCGGCGATCCCGTGCAGGACCCCCTTGAGGTTCACGTCGACCATCGCCGACCAGCCGTCGACGTCCAGGTCCGCCATGGGGCTGATCCTGCTGATCCCGGCGTTGCTCACCAGGACGTCCAGCCGGCCGAAGCGCTCAACGGCGACGGCGACCAGCGACTGGAGGTCGGCGGGATCGGTGACGTCCACGCGCGTGGCGGCCGCCTCGCCGCCCGCGGCGAGGATCTCGGCGACCAGCCGGTCCAGCCGGTCGGTGCGGCGCGCGCCGAGGACGACGGCCGCACCGAGCGAGGCGAGGTGGCGAGCCGTCGCTTCACCGATTCCGCTGCTGGCGCCGGTGATCGCGACGACCTTGCCGTGAACGCTCATGAAGATCCCCTCCCCGTCGCGGCGGCGGGCTCGCAACCCACCGGCCGCTGGTTGTCCTGGCAGCGTAGTTCGACCGGACGGCCGCCTATGCCCGGGTCAAACGCGACATATTCCCCGCCGTCGAGGCGGCGGTATGGCATGACCTCGCCGCCCACTGCGCCCGGGAGTCACTCCTCAGTGGTTCGAGGTGTTGGCGATCCTGTCCAGTAGGCGCCGCCAGACGCCGAACGTGATCTCCTCCTTGTCGCGGGGCAGGCCCATCCGGTTGCAGTGCAGGTGCAGCAGGCTCCCGGCGATGTTCATGCGGCCCGTCCCGAGTTCGTCGGTGCGCCGTGTGAGCGCCGCCGCGGCAGGCCGCCAGATCTCCTCGGCCTTGGCGAGCGCGGGGGCGCCGGCACCGTCGCCGGTGAGGTCCGCCCAGAGCGCGCGTCCCGCCTCGCGATATTCGGCACCTCCGACATGCCCGGGGGCGGCCGACCGCGCGAGGCGGCGGCGGTCGTCGAGCGAGGGGAGCAGCATCCGGCCCATGTGCTCCAGGCTGAGCGCGGTCATCGCGACACGATCTTCGGCGGGCGCCTGGCGCAGGTGCCCGAGCAGCAGCGTGGCCGCGGTGCTGTCCCGCTGGAACCAGCGTTCGGCGTGTCCGATCAGGTCGGTGCCCCCGTAGCGGTCGATCTCGCGGTGGTAGGCGGCGAACGTGAACTCGACGACCCGGCCGTTGGTGGTGAGCGCGCGCGCCCATTGCGCGGTCTCACCGAGGATCTTCTCTCGGACCGCCTCGTCCGGAACGTGGAACCGGACGCGGAGGTGAGGCGCGGGGTCGCCATAGCGGATGAAGAACGGTTCCGCGACGCCGTACCTCGCGGTCAGCCGCTCGGCGAACGCGGCCAGGTCGCCGGTCACCAAGGCGTCGTGCGCGTCCGGTTCGGCGTAGAGCTTGACGTACAGCCAGTCGCTGCCGACCGGCTTGACGCGCTCCGTCAACGGTGCGCGCCGCGTCCCGGATCTCCGCGGTGCCGTCTTCTCGGCGGAACCAGGGTCGACGCGCACGAGCGGGACCACGACCTCCGAGACGTACCGCTCCCCGGAGGCGTCAGTGAGGAACCCCTCGTCCGGGCCGGGCAGCGCCTCCTCCAGCAGGACGTCGCCGCCCTGTGCCCGTGCTCGCGCCATCGCGGCGCGCAACTCGGCCAGGGACGGCGCGCTGGTGAGGTCGAGCAGGATGGAGTTGTCGGCCTGGATCATGTGGACGAGGCGCGGCACCATCCACGTCTCCCTCCAAGCCCGCATGGCATCTGCGAAGGGGGCCAGCGGATCCGCGTGCCCCCACCCCGCCTCCCGGGCGATGGAGTCCTCGCGCAGCCTCCAGCGTGCTCGCCGCAGCACGAGGCCGGCCCGTTCGATCCGCGGCAGGAACGGGGTGGCTTCGGCGAGGCGCTCCCACTCGAAGGGCGAGACCCGCCGCGCCTGGGCGGTCGAGATCTCGACGAGGAAACGGCAGACGTTCGGCGCCTTTCCCAGGTTCAGCATCGAACGCTGGGTCACGTGCAGGCGGCGGTCCAGCCGCGGGCTGCGGAGGTACAGCCGTCCGCCGTCGACGCCGGCGTAGACGTCCGCGAGCTCGATCAGCCGGTCGGCGGGCCGGTCGGTCGCCACGTTGACCGGCAGTTCCCACTCGTGCAGCAGTGGCCGTATCGACACGTTCGCGGCCCGGGCGTCCGAGGGCAGGTAGGTCAGCTCGACGGTCAGCGCGTCACCGATGAGCTCCTCCTCGGCGGCGGCCAGGTCCCGCAGCGCGGACTGGACCTCGGGCGCGAGCAGGTCGTGGAACCGTCCGAAGGTCCGGCCGCCGAGGGTGACGCCGACCCCCGAGACGAAGCCGCGCCAGCCCTCGCCACCGGTTCCGGGGGGCGTGAGCTGCAGGTGGACGTCGATCGAGGGCCATCGAGGCCGGTCGTCGTCTGCGAGGTGCGCGGCGTCGGTGAACTCGGCGAGGAGGTGGTCGTCGAGGGAGACCTTGATGCTGCGCCGGGCCAGCGCGGTGGACACCAGCCGTACGAGCAGCGCCTCACGTTCGGTCCAGGCCGGCGGGTCGGCCTCCTCACCGGCGAGCGGATACGACCGCTCCGGGCACAGGTAGCCCGCCGGAGGCCCGAGCCCGGACTCCTCGGAGAGGAGCTCCAGCACAGGGACCTCAGCGCCGAGCCCGTAACGCTCGACGAAAGCGTCGGCGTACTCCCGCAGTGGCGGCGGGTACTGATCGGATCCCACGACGGACAGCACCCGCGCCGCGTCCTCCGCCAGTCGGGCCACCTCCTGAGGAAGGACGGGGGGCGACGCGAAACCCAGCGCGGAGTCGATCTGCAGGACCTGGCCTTCGTAGTCCCCGGCGGCGGCCTTGGCCCGTGACTCGATGTGCGCGCGCAGGTCGCCGTGCACGTCGCGGTTCCGGTTGAACGCCTGGATCGCGTCCTCGACGTCGTCGAGGGCCTGTGCCATCACCGGGTCCGCGATGGCCGGGAGCAGGGAGCGGAGCGGCGTGCCCTCGCTGCCGGCCAGCATTCCGGGACGTTCGGCGGTGACGAGGATGTCGAGTTCGAGCAGCTCCCGGAGCAGGCCGTCGATCTTCTCCGCCGCGACACCGGGGTAGCCGGCCACCAGGCGGGCGCGTATGTCGCCGAGGGTCCTCGGCGTCGTCGTGTGTTCGAGGACGGCGAGGACAGGTCCGTTCAGGCGAACACTGACCGCGCGGTTCTCTTTCGTCCCGTAGCCGTCGGCGGACTGCAGCCACACCCTGCCGCGTCCCGCGTAGAGCAGATCGTTGTGGCGTACCAGCAGCTCAGGGGCGAAGCCCGCATCCTTGGCGAGGCGCTTCGCCAAGTGCATCACCCAGCCCATGTCGGCTCTGGCCCGCGCCCTGCCGATGGCGGTGTCGCCGAGCCGCGCGTGTGCTGGGTCGCCGGGGCGGCCGAAGAAGCCGCCGGCGACCCCGGCGACGAGCCCGAACGGGGTCGCGCGGAAGCTCATCCTGTTGAGGTAGCGGCCGAGGCTCAGCACGGCCCGGTGCCGATCCTTGGGGGACAGGTCATCGAGGCGGTCGACGGCATCGGCGAGATCGGACGTCGCGGACCGGATCGCGGCCGACACTCCCGGCATGCCCCACAGCTTGAGCAGAGCCTGGGCGTAGTCGTCCCGCCAGCCGTCCTCGGCGTCACCCGCCGCGGCCGGGAACGACCCCAGGATGTCCAGCATCGGGCGGACCGGCAGCGCCGGCGCTCTGAGCAGGAAGAATCCGCTCTCCTTGTAGGGGCCGGTGTGCTTCATGCCAGGCTCACGGCCGTCGGTGTCAAGAACAGCACCTCGTCCCATCGGGAGGCTTCGGGAGAGACCGTGCCGAGCAGGGCGAGCAGCACTCCTGCCGCGCCCTCGAGCAGCCCGGTGTCGTGCGACGGCCTGTCCGGCTCGGGCATGTCGGCGAACACGAAGGGATGCTCGTCCGACGCCATGGCGCACAACCGCGCGCGAGTGTCGTTCCGCATCTCCTCGAAGGCGGGGTCGCCGGTCTGCGCGTAGGCCCGCGTGTACACGCTGAGCAGCCCGGCCACACCGTGGCAGAGGGTGGGGGCGAACGTCCGGCGCTCGGATTGCGGGGTGGCGCGCACACGGGTGAGGGCCGCGACCGCGAGGGACGTGCCTCCGCTGATCGTGGCGGCCGACAGCAGCGAGGCCGCGACGCCGGGGGCGCCGTAGCACCACGCCGTACGGGCCGGGGCGTCGTCCTCGGTACGGACGGGGAGCCGGGATCCGGGGGCGGCCCGCAGGGCGCCGGGCCAGCTCGGGCCACCGCCGTCGTCCAGGCGCCATTCCGCCAGCCGGTCCGCGAGCTCGGCGACACGGTCCTCCACCTGCCGCCGCCTGATCCCCGCGAGCGCCGCCAGCGTCAGCGCGGCCAGCATTCCCGGCAGCCCATGGGAGAAGCCCAGGTTGTACATCCCGTCCGGAAACTGGTCATGGAACCAGGGCGCCGCCTTGGGGTACAGCCGGGGTGGGCAGAACCAGTTCGGCGCACCGTCCGCGTCGAGGTCCGTGACCTTGAGGAGGTAGGCGACGAGCCTGTCGGCGGCGTCCCGCGGCTTGCTGTCCGAGGCCGCACCCAAGGTCTCCGCGGCCTTCAGCATGGCGGCCAGTTGCCCTGCCGCGCCATTGATCACGTCGTAGTCGCCCAGGGCGACACCGCCGCGCTCCGGCAGATCCGGCGACCGCTCGGCCAGACGGTCGGTCACCGAGCGCAGCGATCTTCCATAACGCGGATCACGGCGCGCGAACTCGGCCAGCACCCATGCGAAGCCCGCTGTGCCGGTGAACAGGCCCGCCGCCACCAGAGGTTCCCGCGCGGTGGCCTCGGCGGCGCGGCGAAGAACGGCTTGACCGGCCTTGAGATAACGCTCGTCATCCAGTGCCTCGCTCGCATGGAGAAGGGCGAGCGCAATTCCGAGATCTCCGCTTCCCAAATTCTCCCACCCGCCGGCCGCAGGGGCGGTGGCCAATCGATCGGCCACTTGGCGAGCGAGCTCGGCGACCTCTTTGGGGGTCAATTGTCTGCCATCCACGCCCAAGATCGTCCTGCCGTTTCTCAAATGCCCGTCCGGCGGAGCTCCGGTCCCTGTCGGGCGAACCATTTTCGTTCTGCGCCCATCTTGGGACGATCGGATGAAAATGGTCCGGTGCTCCGGCCGGACGGTCATCCGCCAAAGGCGCGGGGCCGGGAACGTCCAGCGCGGGATCCGGTGCCGTTACTCCGGATCACCCTTGCCAGGCGCCGCGCACCGGGCCGATCAGATGCCTTCCAGGCAGGTCGGCGTGGACTGGCAGGGGGCGGTGAAGCATGGACAGGAGTCGGTGCAGCTGAGGATCTCGGCGGACGTGGACAGCTCCGAGACCCGGACGTCGAGGTCGAACTCGTCCTGGGAGTCGACGCCCGCCTGGTCGGTGAGCGAGATCGTCATCGGTTCTCCGATCACTGTGGGAGCGAAATCGGCACCGGATCTCCGGCGCCACCCCGATAGGCCGCCGACGATCGCATTAATTGCGCGAAACACCCGGAAAATATCCCCGGGGAGGCGGTGCAACAACCCCTTTCAGATCGGAGTGGTCCGGCCACGAACCCTTATCGCCATATCGCCGAGCGCACCATTGCAGGGGAATCTATCTAAGATCATCTAGGGGGTCAACGGCATCGGGGGCCCAACGACCTGCGCTTCCCGAGTCACAACGCGACGACCTTGTGGAACGCGCCAAAATCTTTTGGACCTAGTCCGTGCGGCGGAACCGCCGGACGGCCATGGCCAGCATGACAAGGCCGGCCGTTCCCACGAGCGCCAACTCCAGCGCGACCGGCAGCCGCCGGCCGAACCACGTGACCCCCGGGTCGAGTCGCGATTCTTGCGCGGCGGTCATCGTGACCTGGTCGAAGACCGTCTGGCGCAACGGGTCGACCACGTAGGTGAGAGGGCTGAGCCTGGCCAGGGCCGCCAGCCAACCCGGCAGGCCGGCGAGCGGATACCAGGCGCCCGAGAGAAAGAGCATGGGCATCATGACGAGCTGGACGATTCCAAAGAAGGTCTGCGTCCCCTTGACGTGCGCGGCGAGCATGGTGCCGAAGGCGCTGACGGCGAATGCGCCGATCGACAGCTCGGCCAGAAGGGAGCCGAGCATCACCGGGTCATAGGGAAGACCTGCCAGACCCGCGCACGCGAGGACCACGCCGCCTTGCAGGACGGCCACGACGGCGCCGCCCAATATCTTGCCGCAGACGATCGAGGTACGGCTGACGGGCGCCACGAGCATCTCGCGAAAGAATCCGACCTCGCGATCCCAGACGATCCCGCCCGCGGAGAACATCGCGGTGAACATGACCGAGAGGACCATGGCCCCCGGAAAGACGATGATTTTGAAGTCGACCTGATCCTGCGAGGAGGAGGCAGCGCCGCCGGACACCACCGCCGACAGGCCGGCGCCGAGAACGAAGAGATACAGCACGGGCTGGACGAGCAGGGACACCATACGGTAGGTGTCGGTGCGATATTTCAGCAGGTCCCGATGCATGACCACCTTGACGGCTCGCATTTCATGCCCTAGGCCACGCTTGACGGTGCTGACTTTGACGACCCGTGGGCCGAACTCCATGACATCCATCAACGGCCGTCCCCAGCTGTCCACCGGCCGACTCGGCCGTCGATTCGATATGTTCATTCGCCATGCCCGTGGTGCGCCGGACGCGCCGGTACGAACGCCTGACACGGAAGGAACGCAATGACAGAGCGCTCGACGTCCGGCGCGCTTCCGCAGATCGTCGCAGCCGCCAAGAAGGCCGCCGGGGCGGCTGGATTCACCCGTTCGTGCACCGACGAGGTCGGGCGGTTGCTACGGGTCCTGGCGGCGGGAAGCGGCGGGCCCATCGCCGAACTCGGTACGGGCTGCGGGGTCGGGACCGCGTGGATGGCGGCGGGCATGCGTCCTGGCACCCGGCTGGTCACCGTCGAGGCCGACGCCCGGTACGGAGCCGTCGCCCACGACGCCCTCGGCGACGTCCCGGGTGTCGAGATACTCACCGGCGATTGGTCCTCCGTACTTCACCGCGGCCCCTTCGCTCTGGTCTTTCCGGACTGCGCCGACGCCAAGGAACTGGGCGACGAGCTCGCCGACGCCATCGCGGTCGGCGGAATCGTGCTCATCGACGACCTCACGCCCGAATGGCTGCCCCGCCCCGCGGACCGTGCAGGGAAGAGCCGTGACGAAGTGCGCGAGTCGTGGCTGCGGCGCCCCGGATTCGTCGGGACAGAGGTGCTGATGACGCCGGAGTCCGCCGCGCTCATCGTGACCCGTCTGGTCTGAGCCGGGCCGCGGCGAAGCCGTTCGGCGCGTGTCAGCCGGGGCCGAGGCCCCGGCTGACACAAGGGAGCGCTTAGTCTTCCTCCTCGGCAACCACAATCGCGATGTCCATCAGCGGGTTCACCTCCTCTCGGTCCGTTCGGGGGTGCGGATCAGCGATGCGACGAACTCGCATCGGTGGCGCCCTGCCCAGTGGTCCTCTCAACCCGGAGGGGTCGCGGATAGAGGCGCGCACGGCACGGCTTGACGGTCCGCACATCGGCGTAGACGTTGCGGCCGGCATGGTCCTTGGGCAGTTTGGTGAGACGGAACGCCGAGAAATCCTGCGACGGGCCGGTGCTCGCCACGATCTCCGGAAGCCGGCTCGGATGGACGCCGATCCGGACCCGCATCTTCTTCAGGTACTCGATCTGCTTGATGATGCAGTAATTGCAGTCCAGGCAGGTGTCGATGTTCTCCGACCAGGCGAACCACGAGGAGGTCGCCTCCAGCTTGCGCTCTCCGGACGGCAGGGTGAGCAGGTTGTAGTTGCTGATCACTTCGCGCAGGTAGACCTCGGATCGCGTCAGCATGCGGATGAAGTTGATGTCGCCCGTCGTGCCGCGGTCGAGGACCACCATGTCGTCGCGGATGCCGAACCGGTAGCCGAGAGAGACGAGACTGTCGAGATCCCGCGGTGCGCCCAGGTCGTGGACCCAGCACTCGGTTCCGTGGAGCCACGAGGCCGCGCAGCTCGTCTTGTGGAAGGTGGGGACGCCGAGCTCGTCGCAGAAGGTGATCAGCTGGTCTTCGACCGGCGTCTCGATCGTCTTCCGCTTCTTCGCATCGTGCAGGCCGCCGAGCACCAGATAGCCGGTGTGCTCCGCGGCGACCTCGGCGAGCCGGCGCAGCATGGCCGGGTCGTCGTTGCGGTTCCGGATGATCGGGCGGGTGAACACCAGGGTGTTCGTGAAAATCTCCCGTAACGCCTGGATGAACCGGACGCGCTCGTCGAAGGAGATGCCTCCTTCGTCCAGGCCGGTGAGCGAATAGAAGACCACGACATTGGCGGCCACCTGTGCGGGCACCGTCTCCAGCTGGGCCAGCACCTCTTCGCTGTACCCCGCCTTGGTGAAGATGGCGATCGGCGCGCGATGCCTGTCCAGCGACGTGAGTTTGGTGACGGTGTTGCCCACCTGCTCGATGATGAAAGGGTCGCCGTAGGTGTCGTTCACCGAAACCGGCATTCGGCGCGTCCACTCAGGTGCCAGATCACCCGCGTCCGTCTGCATCGGGTCGAGCATGAAGGATTCTGGCTGTCCGAAAGGGATATCCGCTCCGGAGAGCAGTGGGAGGCTCTTGTTCACTGACATGCGTTCATCGGGACTTGGCACACGAACTCCCCTGGCGTCGTGCTTGGCAAGGCTCGGATGATGCGAATGCGCTGTGTTTGCGAGGTGTCGTCCTCGCGAGCGCACCTGTTCGCGAGCGGGCCGTGCCCCAGGCTGCGTCCTGGGTATGTGGGTCAACCGAAAGTCGGTCTTTCCGCTGCCGCAGGTCTTTTTTGAAGTTGATCAACGTAATGTTTTACACAATAGGTAAGCCCATGGAGGCGAGAAAGGAGGTAGCCGGGTGCGGCCACGGGGGTTGTCACCTCGTGTCGCGTGAGGTATTGATGGGCCGCGGTGCCGGCGAGTGCGCCGGCCCTCACCGCCGTTCGACCGCGCTGGGAGACATCCCCGCCGCGGGGAGGAGGTTCGACTTCATGGCCCCGCGACGTGGGAGCGAGGCCTTCGCCACAGAGCACGCCTACCGGTCCCAGCAGGCGGTGTACCGCGACGGCACGGGTCCTGACGCTCGGGACGTGCTCGAGACGACGGTGACCGGACTCCCCCGCGGTGACCTGCTGGAGGTCGGCTGCGGCGAAGGGGCCCTGGCCCAGCGGCTCAACGGCGACGGCTGGCGTGTCGGCGCGACGGACGCCTCGGCCCGCATGTGCGAACTGACCCGCGCCCGCGGGGTGCCGACGCTCCTGGCCGCTCTCCCGGAGCTGCCGTTCCGGGACGCCAGTTTCGACTGCGTCGTCGGTGCGTGGGTGCTGCACTACCTGGACGACGCACGGGTCGCGTCCGGTCTCGGAGAGATGTGCAGAGTGCTGCGTCCGGGCGGCTGGCTCGTGCTGGCGACCAATTCGGATCGGCATATGGCGGAACTGTGGTCCCGCCTGCCCGGAGCCCGTTACCGGCTGAGCTTCTCGGAAGAGAACGCGGGCGCCGCGCTCGGCAGGTTCGGCGCCCAGGCCGAGATCACACCGGTCGTCGGAACGGTCAACTTCACCGGATACGACCAAGCTCACGCGTTCGTGGCCAACCAGGTGCGGCCGCGGAGCATCGCCGACAGGCTGGAGACGTTCGACGGCCGGCTACGCGTCACCCGGCGCGCCGCCGTCATCCGCGCCCGCATCGGAGGATGAAGCGGTCTCCCCCAGGTCGGTCCAGCTCAGGGCGTTCCAGCCGGTGGCCGCATGGTCAGGGTCGACGAGGTGTCCGCGCCAGCGGTAGGCGGGCAGCCGCCGGCCGGGAGTCTCCGGGTCCACGCGCGAGTAGGCCAGCACGCCGCAGTTGGGGAGGCCGTGACCGCTCTTGCCCTGGCGGCGCCGCAGCGTCCCGCGCAGCGGTATCCCTTCCATGACCGCCCGCATGGCGAGGATCGGCTCGCCGTGCGACACCGCGATCACGATGGGCGGACGGTCCGGCCTCCCGGTGGCCGAAAGGGACCGGAGGTAGACGCTCATCCTGGCGCGCAGATCGAGCAGGCTCTCCCCGCCCGGCGGCCGCCACCCCCACGGATCGTCCGAGGCCAGGCGCCGGGCGAGCGCGCCGCGTTCTTCGGGCCCCTCGCCCCCCTCGAACCAGGCGGCCCAGTCACGGTCGGCGAGTTCCTCCATCCGGTCCGGCCATCCGAGGCCGAACGCCTCCGCGGTGGCGAGCGCCCTGGCATACGGCGAGCTGTGCAGGACCGCGGCGTCACCGGCCGTCGCCCGCAGCCATCGTCCCCGGGCCTCCGCCTGCCGCCGCCCGCGCTCCGTGAGGGCCCAGTCCCGCCGCCGGCCCGACGGCGCGCGGGCTGCGCCAGGAGTCTCGGCCGCGGCGTTCTGTTCGCTCTGGCCGTGCCTGATAAGAAGGATCATGTCCGGTGCGCCGGCCGACGAGAACGGCTCCGGGCGCGGCGAAGAAGAAGTGAAAGGGGATGGCGAATGCCCGCTGTGGGCCATGAAACGGATCCTCCGATACCGGTCACGGTCACGCATCGCATCTACGATCGTCCGGTGACCGCGATGCTCGCGGGACGAGTCCTCTACAGCGACCAGCTGTACTTTCGCCACGACGGCCCCCGACGGTATTTCTGGCTCCTTGACGAGGGCGTCCAGCTCGTGTACGAGCCGTTCGGCTGGCGCGACGAATGGTACATCGACCTGGTCTCGATTCGCCGCGATGAGAGCGCGGATCCGCTTTGCTTTCATATCGAGGACCGCCATGTCGACATCGTCGTCGAGGGAATGGGGCCCACCTACCGGATCCTCGATCTGGACGAGGCCGGGACGGCGCTGTCCTCCGGCGCGCAGACCCCCGAGGGGTTGCGGCGCACGCTCACCGGGGCCCAGCGGTTCCTCGACCGCTACCTGCATCGTGGCGCGCCCTTTCCCCCGCCGCAGATCCGTCCCTTGTTCTCCGCGGAACACCATTACCCCAGGTGGGCGGCCGAACCGGTGCGACTGAAAGCGGTCATGCCGGAATGAGGCCCTTACGGAGGATCTGATCGCGGGTTAAGATCACCCCCACTGAGGTCGCGAGATCGAGGAGGGGCTTTTGCTCGATCAGAATCGACTTCTGTGCCGTCTGCTGGACGATCTCCTGGAGACGGGCCTGGAAAGGCCGTCTCCACCTGCCGAAATCCATTCTCTGCTGGCTCTTCCTGATCTTGCCGACGCCGAAAGGGCGAAGCTCTCCTACCTGGCACTTCACTTCGCCGAACGGTGGGATGTCACGCTCACGGCCGAGCAGTCGGCCGAGCTTTCCCGGCTGCGGCGCCGCACCGCGATCCTGGAGCGGGAGCTCGCGACCGTGGGTGCCACGTTGAACCGCGGCGGCGCCGACTACGTCCTGCTGCGGGCCGTGGGCCTGAGCCGGTTCTACCCGGACGGCTGGGTGCGGCAGTACAACGATGTCGACATCCTGCTGCGCGACGACCGTTCCCTGCCCGCCGCACTGGATCGCCTGCGCGGCCTCGGCTACTACCTCGCCCGGCCGATCGCCAGCCGGAGAAGCGGGACGGGACTCTGGCTGGGCCTGGCGCTGAACAGGCAGGTCTCCGATCTCGGCCATCCCATGTACCTGGACCTGACGACGCTCGGGCCGGCGCTGAGCCGTGCCCGGTCGCTCACTCTTCCGGAGGACGCCTGGCGCCGGCGCGAGCAGGTCACGGTGGCGGGCACGCCGATCCCGGTGCTGGATCCGACCTGGCAGGCGGTCGTCTTCGCCGGGGAGATGGTGGAGCGGGACGGGGCGTACCAGCCGCGCGACGCCCTCGACCTCGTCATGCTCCACCGTGGCGGTGCCCGTTGGCCCGAGGTCGCCGCACGCCTGCGGAGCGCTCCGGACGCCGCCGAGGCGCTGGGGCGGGTGGCGGAACTGGCCCGGTCCAGCCTTCCGGCGGCCGGGCTGGGCACGGATCCGCCCGTCTCCCGGCCGGCCGGCCGGTGGCCGCTGCCCGGGGCGCCGTCCAGGCTCCCGTACTGGCGTGACGCCGTCGTCGAGGCGAGCGACGCGCTGGTCAGGGCCGTCCGGCGGGTGTCGCCCCGCGCCGCGCGCCACCTGGTGGAGAGGGCTCCCGCGCGCGCCTGGTTCGCCGCGGGCCTGCCGGTCTATCTGCTGCCGGTCCCGCCGCCGCAGGTGCATCCGGGCGTCTTCCGCGGCGGGACGGGACGGCAGACCGCGGGTCTGTCCGGTCTGCGGGGCCGCGTCTACCCGCTGGTGCCGCGCGGCTATTCCAAGGCAGTGTTCACGCCGCCGCTGACGGAGGTGGGACAGGAGCGATGACCGGTCGGTTCGAGATGGTCACCGTGGACCCGGCCGCCCCGCCGGAATGGGTGGGGACGTGGGCGGCGGAACTCGCCCGGACCCGGCAGCGGAACCGGGGGCGGGCACCCGGCGATCCCGCCGTCGTACGGGATCGGCTCCTGACCGCGCTCGCGACCCGCCCGGCCGCCGTCGCTCGGACGGGCCAGGGGACGGCGTACTGTGCCGTCGGCCGCGCCGACCACCCGCTGACCGGGCGGCCGGAGGTGACACTTTCCCGCTTCGTCGGCACGGCCTCCGACGCGGTGGACGTGCTGCTCGACGGCCTCGCCGGGGAAGACGCGCTCGCCCGGTGCACGGTCGAGGTGGAGGCTCGGCGGGACTGCCGTCACGGCGGGCTCGCCGACCACGGCTTCACCGAGAGCGTCCTGACCGCACGACACGGCACGGGGAACGCCGATCGTGCCCCCGCCGCACCGGGTCATCCGGAGTTGCGGCTGCGCCGGGCACGCGCCGACGATGCCGACTTCGTCGCGGACTGCCTCACCACGGCGCTTCGCCGGGGGCTCTCGGGCGAGGCGCCGGCGGTCGACCTCGATGCCTTCGCCCGGGAGCGCTACGCGCTGACGGGGGACGGTGTCCTCTGCCTGGTCGGTGAGGTCGACGGCCGGAGGGCATGCCACGGGTTCGGCCATGCGCGCACCGACCGGTACGGCATCGACCGCGTTCTTTATCTCGTCGACGTGTTCGTCCTGCCCGAACACCACGGGAACGGTCTTTCCACAGCGACGACCGCGGCGCTGTTGGCCGCGGCGGACGAGGCGGGGTACGGCGTCGTCGAGAGCGACGTCGTGCTCGGGCCGGTGAGCGATCGGCTCCGTACCGGGCTGCGCGCCGCGGGCTGGACGGAGGACCGGGTCCGCTGGAGCCGTGGATGGTGACCACCACCGGGTCCGGCCCCGCGGTCGTCCTGCTCGACCAGCCGCGGGAACCGCTCGTCGTCCACCGTCCGCCGGGTCAGGACGCGGACGGCGCGGCCGCCCGGCCGTGGGTGATCATGCTGCACGCTCCGGGCGAGAACCGGACCGGCAACAACTACTGGCAGGCGCAGGCCGCGACCGCGCTGGCGGCGGCCGGTCTCACGGCCGTCCGGTTCGACCTCAGCGGGTACGGCGAGAGTCTGGACGAGAAGGATCCGGCCGCCTGGGCGCGGCAGGTGAACGACGCGATCGCCACCGCTCGCGAGCACGGAGCGGACCCCGTGCACGTCGTCGCCCGCGGCTTGCACGCGGCCCTGCTCGCCGACGCCGGCGCCGGCGCCGAGGTCGGTACCGGCGGACTTCGGATCGCCCTCTTCCCGCCCAGCGGGGCGGACCTGCGCTGGTGGTCGCGGGACCGCGCGAGCGGTGTCATCGAGATCGGCTCGCCGCTGGACGCATCGGAGCGGGCCTTCTGGGAGGCCTGCGGGGCGGAGCCCGATCTCGTCCGCGGCCTCCGGGTCCCGGCCGCCGCCGTCGACGGCCTCGTGGGGCGCCTTCGGGACGGCGTGGCCTGGGACGTCGCCGTGGTGGCCGGCCGCGATCGCGGACCCGCCGCGAACACGCTGGTCTGCGGCCGGGAACCGCTGACGCGCCTGGAGTCCGACCGCCGAGGGCTGGAGTACCTGCTCGTCCGGTATCTGCGCATGCCGAGCACGGAGGTCCGCCGGTGACCGTTCACGCGGGGCGCCTGGTCGCCGTCAGCGGAATCGACGGCAGCGGCAAGAGCACGCTGCTGGACGGGCTGGCCGCGGTGCTGCGCGGCCGTGGGCACCGTGTCGTCACGGTCGCCGCGCTCAAGCCCGCGGCCACGTCCCCGCTGCCCTGGCTCAAGCAGATCCCGGTCGGCCCGGATTCGCGCGGGCCCGTCGAGCAGTGGATCGCCGGCTACTTCACCCTCGTGCTGCTGGACAACGCCGCGACCGTCGTCCGGCCGGCGCTGGAGGCGGGAGCGTGGGTGCTCGCCGATCGCTGGGTGCTCGATCACATCGCCAACCAGGGCGCCTTCGGTGTGGACCTCGAACCGTGGCGGACGCTGCTGCCGTCCGTCCCCCGGCCCGACGTCCATTTCCTGATCGACGTGCCGGCCGGGATCGCGGGGGAGCGGATCGCCCGCCGGAGCACCGATCCGGGCGTCGGCGCCGGCGAGGCGTTCCTGTCGCGCTGCGCGCGGCTGATGAGGTCGGAGGCGTCGGAGGCCACCGTGACCGTCCTCGACGGGACCGCGCCACCGGAGGATGTGCTGTCCGCGGCGGTGGCCGCGCTCGACCTGTCCACCGCCGCCAGGGAGGCGACGTGACGGTACCGGACCGGGCCGGCCCGGTGATCGGCATCGACGGTCCCAACGGTGTGGGCAAGACCGCGGTGGCGCGCGAACTGGCACGTCGCCTCGGATGGCGCTGGCTGTCGGTCGGAATGGTCTACCGCGCGCTGGCGGCCGTGGGCGCCCCGCCGGGCACGGCGCCGCGCGTCATCGCCGCCGCGGCGGCCGACGGCGTGGCCGACCCTCTCGTCGAGGTGGAAGGGCGGACGTTCGGCGAATCCGAACTCGCAGGGGAACGGTACGGCCGGGAGGCGGCCCGCCTGGCCGGGGATCGCGGCCGGCAGGCCGTCGTCAACGCCGCGCTGCGCGCGTACGCCGGTGGCGGGCTGGTGGCCGAGGGCCGCGCGACCCGGGAGATCTTTCCCGACGCGGTGATGGCGGTCTACCTCTGGGCCGATCCCGCCGAGCGGGCCCGGCGGAGCGCCGCGGTCACCGGCGAGACGCTCGATCCCGTCCGGGAACGGGGCGACGCGAACCGGAGCAGCGAACCTCTGCGCATCCATCCGGGCACGGTCGTGTGGAACTCCACGCGGCACACCATGGAGCAGACGGTCACCGGGCTGACGCGCCGGCTGCGGCTGCTCAACGGCGACGAGCCGGTGGCCGTCGCGGTGGAGGGCCCGCCGCCGGACGCCGCGAAGGCGATCGCGGAAAGCGGGCTGCGCCTGGTCGACCGGTCTGCCGGCGAACGGGTGGACGCTCTGGTGGTCCTGCCTCCGAGCACCCCCGCCGGCCAGGTCGGGCAGGTGGTCCGCGCGCATCTGCCGGTGCTCCTTGCGGGGAACGATCTCATCAGCATCGGGTCGGTCCAGACCGGCGCCGCCCCCACCGCCACGCAGCGGATGCTGGAGGCCGCGCCCTGGCCGCTCGGCCGATGGCTGCGGGTCGGCTGGCTCGGGCGGCACGGCCACCTCGCGATCGCGGGCGACGTGGTCGGGTCGGCGAAGCTCAGGTGTTTCGATCCGGACTCGCTCACCTTGGAGCAGATGGAGATGCTGGAGGGTGCCCGCTGGGTCCCGAACACGGCCGCCGCCGTCTCCCTGCCCGGTGCCCACGTGGCGGTGCCGTGCTGGGACGGCCCGGCGGAGATGCTAGCCGCGGTGCGGACCCCTGACGCGACAGCATGGGAGTCCGTCGACCTGCGGCGCTGCGCCGATCCGCGCGCGGCGCTGTGGCTGATGGCAGGTGTGCCGGGCCGCGTGATGTCGGTCGATCTGCCCTGGAGGCGGGAGCCCCCGGGCGCGAGCCCGGGGCCGGAGGTCTCCCGATGAGGCGGCTGGACAGCGTCCTCCGGGAGCAGGTGTTCACGCCGGTGCCCGGCGGCGCGTGCCTGACCGTCGTGGACCGGCCCGCCGACGGGCCAGCGGCGGCCACGGTCTGCATCGCGCACGGCCTCACCGGCGACCGGGTGGGGCCCGCGGAACTGCTCGCGCAGCTGTCGGCGGAACTGTGCCGGCGTGCGCGGGTCCGGGTCGTGCGTTTCGACATGCGCGGCTCCGGCGACTCGGGCGGCGAGTTCCACGAGACCACGTTCACCGGCATGACCGATGACTTCGCCGCGGTGGCGGCCGGGCATGCCCCGGCCGGGACACCCCTGGTGTGCGCGGGGATCAGCATCGGCGGCGTGCCCGCCGCCCTCGGTGCGCACCGGCTGTGGCGCCAGGGAGAACTCCAGGTCGCCGGCGTCGCGCTGATGTCGAGTGACCTGATCGAGGGCATCCGGTTCGGCACCGGCGGGGTCACCGCGATACGCGGTGGCGAGTTCCATCTCCCGGAGGCGTTCTTCCGGGAGCGCGAGGCCCTCCGGCCCCGCACCCTCCTGCTCGAAACCGGCGTGCCGTACATGCTGGTGTACGGGCGCCACGACGCGAAGATCGCCGCGGAGGCCGCCTGGTTCTCCGGGCACGGCGGTGAGGTCGTGGAAGTCGACAGCGATCACCTTTTCGAGAGCGGCACCGCCCGCGCGCATCTGCTCACCGCCTGGACACGTTTCCTGGACCATGTGCTCCGCCCGCCGGGACGCGGGAACGGCCGGCCCACCGGCCCGCCCGTGGCCGCCCCGCCGGGCGAGGGAGGAAAAAGATGATCTCGTTGTGCCTGATCGTCCTGAACGAGACCGCCTACCTGGAGGGGTGTGTGCGGTCCGCGCGCCCGTTCGTCGACGAGGTCGTGATCATCGACACCGGGTCCACGGACGGCACGGTGGACCTGGCATGGAAGCTCGCGGACACGTTCGCGGAGGTGCCGTTCGACGGCGACTTCTCCGCTGCGCGCAACGAGGCGCTCGTCCGGGCCACCGGCGACTGGATCCTCTTCCTGGACGCCGACGAACGTCTCATGCCCGCCGAGGGCGCACGGCTCGTCGAGCAGCTCGAACAGGCGCCGGAGGACACCCTCGGACTCCGCCTGCTGCGGTACAACTTCTTCGCCGACGGCGGCTTCTACACCGGGCGCGAGCTGAAGGTGTTCCGGAACCGCCCGGACGTCCAGTACCGCCGGAAGATCAACGAGTCGGTGGCGGCGAGCATCGCGGAGGCGGGCGGCAGGGTCGCCGCCGCCCCCGTCCTGATGAACCACTTCGGGCACAGCCGATCCGTCGCCGACCGTTCGAAGAAGGCGTACACCTATCTGTCGATCATGGACAGGCAGCTGGCGGAGCGGCCCCAGGACGGGGTCCTGCTGGGCTACAAGGGGCTCATCCTGCGGACCCTCGGCCGGTTCGGCGAGGCGCTGGAGTACTCCGACCAGTCGATCGCCGTCGCTCCGTCCTCGGCCACCGTGCAGCTCTTCCGCGGCCACGTCCTGCGGTCGGTGGGACGGGACGGTGAGGCGCTGGAGGCCTACCAGCGGGGCATCGAGCTGGCGCCCGAGGACCCGGCGCCGCACAACATGGCCGGACTGCAAATGATCAGCCTGGGCCAGCGCCACGACGCCGCCGACGCGTTCCGGCGGGCGCTGCGGCTGGACCCCGAGTTCGTCCACGCCCACATCAACCTGGGGCTGCTGGCACAGATGGCGGGCAGATGGGCGGAGGCCATCGAGCTGTTCGAGAGGGCCGGCGCCCGCAATCCCGGCTTCTATCACGACGACATGACCGGGCGGGTGGAACGCGATCCGTACAGGGCGTTCTACAACGAGACGATCCTCGGATATGCGGGCCTGGGGTACCACCTGGGGTATTGCGCCCATCAACTCGCCGGCCGGATTCCCCCGTCCGGCCGCTGAACGGGAGAAGCACATGACCGGCGCCGCGACTCTGTCCTGGTTTCTCCCGATGGACACAGACGTCACGCATATCGGGACGTGGCCCCCCGAGGGCGCCGCTCCCACCGTGGACCATCTCGTCGCCATTGTCCGGGCCGCCGAACTCGCCGGTTTCGAGGGGCTGCTGGTCCCCACCAGCTATCACAACACGCTGGACAACTTCACCACGGCCGCCGCCGTTCTCGCCCATACCGGCTCCGCCCATCTCCTGCTGGCGATCCGGCCCCACCAGTACCACCCGACCCATGCGGCGATGATGCTGGCGAGCCTCGGCACGCTGTTCCCCGGCCGGATCCGGATCAACGTGACGACCGGGGGCTGGGACGAGGACCGCTGGATAGGCAACGACGAGGACCGCGCGACGCGGAGCGCCCGGCTGGAAGAATGGCTTGAGGTGCTGACCTCTGTGCTCTACGGCACGAAGCCGCTGCGCCACAGCGGCCGCTTCTACTCGGCCGACGGGGCACGGCTGCGGTCGCCGCTGCGGGATCGGCTGCACATCGCCATGTCCGGTTCTTCGCCGCAGTCGCGCCGTACGCTGGCGCGCTTCGGAAGCGAATACCTCATGTTCGCCGCACCGCCGGACGATGTCCGCGCCGAGATCGCCCGGCTGCGTTCCACCCCCGGATGCGAGGCGGTCGCGGCGACGATGCGGGTGCACCTCATCGTGCGCCCGACCGAGGACGAGGCGCGGCGTGCGGCCGATGACCTCGTGTCCCGGGTCGATCCCCGGGTGCGCGAGAAGATCCGGGCACAACGCCACGAGGCGACCTCGCAGCGCACCCGGCAGAACGAGCTCGCGGCCTCCGAAGACCTCTACGTCGCGCCCAATCTCTGGGCCGGGGTGGGCACCGGCCGATTCGGCGCGGCGACGGCGCTGGTGGGGAGTCCCGACCAGATCGCGGACCGGCTGGCGGAGTACCAGGAGGCCGGAGTCCGCGGTTTCATCCTTTCCGGATATCCGAAACTCGAGGAATGCCGGCGGTTCGAGAACCTCATGACACCGGTACTGCGCGAGCGGGGCCTTCTGGTCACTTCTGACATGCCCTGAGGCGTCTCGGTCGCATCATTGAAATGCGCGAACAACGTCACGCCTGATCATCGCACCCGTCCTCACTTGTTGCCGCCGTCCCGGTAGAGCCGGGACGGCGGCATATTGGTCTACACCATCATGTTTCGGGCTGTCCGTTACATGGAAAACGACGGAACGGCCCTCTGCACCAAGGGGAAGCGTACAGCTACTTCCCGCCATTAAGGACCGGTCCGCCGTCTCCCATGCGCCCCTGCCGACGGGTGAGAAGTCCGCCGCTTTCATGAGGGGCTTGCACAACGGCGAGATTAACACATGACAAGATCCTGACCGTTTATGTACAGTCGTTTGTGCAATATGCAAACCAGAGCTCCCGGCTCTGGGGAGCGTCCATCAGGACGCACCAAGGAGCCGGGACCTGAGAGCCCCCGGGATTCCTTGGTGCGTTCGTGCACCAAGAAAGGAGTCCCGAATGAGGGGCTTCATACAGCGGATGCGCCAGGCGCTGCCTGACGCGTCGACGCCCGAGGGCAGGGCTCGTCAGAGCAAGATCGCCGCGGCCGCGGTGGTCTTCTCGCTCGTCCTCGGCCAGGTGGGCACCACGGTGCTCATCAAGACCGGCGTCAACAAGGAGAGCGCGGTCATCACGGGCTTTCTCACATACACGGTGGCGTCGCTCGTCTTCTGGGGCTATTCCAAGCCTCGGCTCCGGGCGAGTTGGTCACTCTGGTGGCGGGCCCTGCTCCTGGGCGGGATGTACGCCGCGAACGTCATCGCGTCGCGGGAGGCCTTGGGCTCCATCCCCGACGCGCTGATGACGACGGTGTTCTTCTTCGGGGGGCCGTTCTTCGTGGCCCTGATCCGCGGTCGCTCGCGGGTCACCCGGTACGTGTTGCCGACCGTCGCCATCGGCGGCGTGGCTCTCGTGGCGAAGGGCTGGCACGGCACCTTCCACCCGGCGTCACTCGCGTGGATCGGCGTCATGGCGCTGAACTACTACGTTTACGTCACCGTCACCTCCCGACTCAAGCGCAAGTACGAGGACGGGGGCGACGACCAGGTGAACGCCTGCATCTCTCTGAGCAGGATTCCGAGCGTGGTGTTCCTCGCCGTGCTGTTCTTCCGCGCGGACGGGGTGAACGCCACGATCGACCTCGGCAGGAATGCCGTTGTGGTCTGCGTCATCGTCGGAATCCTCTCGGGGATAGGCACGATCATCGCCAACCTCGCCTGGAACCTGGGGCTGCAGGAGAACACCCACGCCCTTCTCCAGCCGACTCGGCCCACGCTCAGCCTCTTCGGGGGCTGGATCGCGGGTCAGAAACCGCTGAGCGCGTCGGACTGGCTGCCGATCGCGCTGGGCGTCACCCTGGTCACAGCCGCCGGCCTTGGTGCCACGAAGGCTGAGATCCGGAACCGCCAGGCCGTCAAGGCCTGACCCGGGACCGGTCGTCCGACCGGTCCTTCCAGCGGAGCGGCGGGGCAACCCCCCGCCGCTCTCTTACGATCGAGGGCGAGGCGGCGCGGGGGCATCTGGTTCACGTGACCAGGCCGTTGCGGTAGGCGTAGACCACCGCCTGCACCCGGTCCCGCAGGTCGAGCTTGGTGAGGATGCGCGACACGTACGTCTTGACGGTCTCCTGGCTGATCACCAGCGTCGCGGCGATCTCGCTGTTGGACAGGCCGTCGGCGATGAGGCGCAGTACCTCCAGTTCGCGCGGGGTTATCGCGAGGTCGTCCGGCGCGCCGTCCGGGGGACGGATCCGCGCCGCGTATCTGCCGACGAGCCGCCGTGTCACCTCGGGCGCCAGCAGCGCGGCTCCGCTCGCGACGGTGCGGATGCCGTGGAGAAGCTGCGCCGGCGGGGCGTCCTTGAGCAGGAATCCGCTCGCTCCCGCGCGCAACGCCTCGTACACGTACTCGTCCAGGTTGAACGTCGTCACCACGAGCACCTTGACGGGTTCCGCCACCCCGGCGCCGGCCAGCAGGCGGGTCGCCTCGATGCCGTCGAGGACCGGCATCCGGACGTCCATCACCACCATGTCCGGCTTCAGCCGGCGGGCGAGGTCGACCGCGGCGCGCCCGTCCCCGCACTCCCCCGCCACCTCCAGGTCGGGCTGGGCATCGATGATCGTCGCGAACCCGGTGCGGATCAGCGCCTGATCGTCGCAGACCAGAACCCGGACCGGCGCGCTCACGACGGGCTCCCCGCGGGGATGCGCGCCCGCACCACGAAGCCGCCGCCCGTCCGGCCGTCCGCGCTGAACTCGCCGCCGAGGGCGTCGACGCGATCGCGGAGCCCGGCGAGGCCACGCCCGCTCCCGCCGGGAGACCCGGAGGGCGAGCGGGAACCGTCGGTGCTGACCTCCGCGGTGATCTCCCTCGCGCCGTAGCGCATGTGGACCACGGTGCGGCTGCCGTGGGCGTACTTGAGGGCGTTCGTCAGGGCCTCCTGCACGACCCGGTAGGCCACGAATTCTGCGCTTCCGGCCGCCGCCGGCCTGCCCTCCTCGGTGAACTCCACCGGCTGGCCGGCCAGGCGCGTCTGCTCGACGAGCGTGTGGAGCTCGCCGACGGACGGCCTCCTGGCACCGGTGCCGTCGCCGGGAACCGTGTCGTGGTCGGGGTTGAGCAGATCGAGCAGGTGCCGCAGGTCGCCGATGGCCCGCCGCCCGGTGTCGCCGACCGCGTTCAGGGCCTCGTCGAGGCGGTCGGGAGCGGCCGTCAGGTAGCGTGCCGCCTCGGCCTGCACGACCATCGCCGTCACGTGGTGGGTCACGACGTCGTGGAGTTCGCGGGCGATGCGGGTGCGTTCGGCGGTGCGGGTGGCCTCGGCGACGCGGCGGCGGCGTTCGGCCTCGGCGGCCCGGCCGGAGCGCCACCAGGCCCCGATGCCCCACGTGACGGCCAGCGCCAGGTAGAAGACCACGAATCCGTCCAGGCCCTCGGTCGAGCCGGACCGGTCGAGCTCGATCGCCAGCATCACATAGACCACGGACAGGACCGCCACGGCGGCGCGCCGGTGACGTTCCAGGTGGGCGCCCGCGCTCAGCAGCGCGAACGGCAGCGCGGTGCCCGCGACCATGTGGTAGCTGCGGAGTTCGGCGACGGTGAAGCCGAGCGACACCAGGGCGAGGCAGGCGGCAGGCCATCGCCGGCGCACGGCGAGGGGGAGGCACACCAGGGCGAGCACCACAATGGCCAGCGCGTCGAAGGGTCGCGGCGGCATGTCGCCGACCTCGGTCTCCTGGCCGCGGAGCACGGGCAGGAACGACGCGACGACCAGCAGGAGCGCCAACGGGAGGTCCCGGACCGTGACGTCCCACCGCCGCCATACGTCCGGGATCCGCCGGAGATCGATCACTGGAGGAGGGTAGCGGTCGCGGCGGCCCGTGCGCTGCGCCGATGCGGAATCAGCCGCCTGCGGCGATGCCCTTGTCCCCCGTGCGAGCTACCGGCGAATGTCCACCGGGTGGTGACGATCCGTCGGCCGTCGATTCCATAGCGTTTCGGCGAAGCGGTAGCGCTTCGGAATCATTCTCGGCGTCCATTCTCACCCTGGAGGACATCATGCCCAGCAAGATCAAGGCAGCCGCTTTGGTCGCGCTCTGCTGCACCGTGGCCGGCCCGGTACTCGCGGGCTGTGATGACGATACGGCGGCGGACTGGGACCCGTTCGCCTCCAAGACGCCCAAGGCCACCGCCGATCCGTTCTCCGGAACCAAGAAGATCGATGTCGCGGGCAGGTCGGTGAACGTGTCCTGTTCGGGCGTCCCCGCGAAGGGCAGGCCGGTCGTCGTCCTGCTGCACGGAGGGGGTGACGGGCTGGACAAGATGGCCGCCTTCCAGAAGACCCTGAGCAAGGCGAATCGTGTCTGCTCCTACGACCGGCTCGGCGCAGGCGCGAGCGACAAACCGGACGGTCCGCAGAGCTTCTCCAGCACGGGGAAGATCCTCACCGGGGTACTCGATCGGATCGCCGGTGACGGGCCGGTCGTCCTGGCCGGGCACTCGATGGGCGGGCTGATCGCCGCCCGATACGCCCCCGACCATCAGGACAGGGTCAAGGGGCTGGTCCTGATGGACGCGACGTCACCGACGATTACCGACGACATAACGAAGGCCATTCCCAAGTCCGCCACCGGGCAGGCGGCTCAACTACGCGCACAGAACCTTGCGATCTTTCAGGGGAACAACCCGGAAAAGCTCGTCATGACCGACGGAGAGGTGCGTTCGGCCGGAAGGATTCCGGTCGAGGTGATCAAGCATGGGAAGCCGTACCTCGCGGCCGTTCCCAAGTACGGGCCGCGCCTGGAGCAGGCGTGGACCGCAGGCCAGCGCAAGTGGCTCGCGCTGTCCAGCCGCAGCAGGCTGACCACGGCCGCGAAGAGCGGACACTACATCTACGTCGAGCAGCCTGATGCCGCCGTTCAGGCCATTCAACGCGTCACGTCACAGGCCGAACGCTAAGGACCGCCGTCCGGACGATGATCCGGGTGCCACCCTCGTGTCAGCCGTCCGCCTTGATCTTCTTCATGGTGAGGCGGGATTCCAGGCGCAGGACCGCGGGAAGCCCGTAGAGCCTGCCGGTGAGAAAGGCTTCGTAGGCGGCGTGGTCGGCGACGGCCACGCGGATGAAGTAGTCCGGGCGGCCGTACATGCGGCGGAACTCGACGACCTCCTCGTAGGCGGCCACGGTGTCCTCGAACGCCTCGACGGTCTCCCGGTCGGTGGCGGAGACCTCGACGTTGACCAGGACTTCCAGGCCGCGGCCGACCGCCTCGGGGTTGATGATCGCGCGGTAGCCGGTGATGACACCGCCCTCCTCCAGCCGCCTGAGGCGGCGCAGGCAGGGCGGCGGGGTCAGGCCCACCCGCCGGGCCAGTTCGACGTTGCTCAGCCGCCCGTCCTGCCGCAGCTGAAACAAAATTTCTCGATCGACCGCATCGATGATGAATTCATTGCTCACAGCACCACAATATCGCTCTGACCCGAAACCAAATTACCTGCATTTTCTAATAAACTGGCGCCCATGCGAGTCAGTTCCGTCGTTGCCGGTGACCGGCCTCGGTCCGCCCCGCCCCGGACGTCTTCCGCACGGGCGGCGCTCCGCGATTCGGCATCGGTGGGGCTGGGCTTCGTTCCGCTCGGTCTCGCCTTCGGGGCCCTGGTCGCACAGTCCGGTCTCCACTGGTGGTGGGCGGGCCTGTCGGCCGCACTCATCTACGGCGGATCGTTCGAGTTCCTGCTGATCGGATTGGTCGCCGCCGTCGCCCCATTGGCGTCGGTCGCCGTGACCGCCTTCATGGTGAACGTACGGCACGTCTTTTACGCGCTGTCATTCCCGCTGCACCGGGTGACCGGCCGTCTTGGAAAGGCGTACGGCACCTTCGCGCTCAGCGACGAGGTCTACGCGCTGACCACCGGTGAGGAGGCCCGCTCCTGGCCCGGCCGGCGCATCCTGTGGCTGCAGTCGTTCCTGCACCTGTACTGGACGGCGAGCGCGACCGCCGGCGCCCTGCTCGGCTCCGTCATCCCCGGCAGCGTCACCGGCCTGGACTTCGCCCTCACCGCCCTGTTCACCGTGCTGGCCCTCGACGCCCTGCGCGACCTGCGCGGCGACCTGCCCACCCCCGTGCTCGCCCTCCTCAGCACGCTGGCCGCCCGGCTGCTGTTCCCCGGCCAGGTGCTCCTGGTCGCGTTCGCCCTGTTCACCGGCGGGCTCCTGGTCCGGTACGCCACCATCTGCCGGAGGCCCGGCCATGCCTGACACCCGCTACGCCGTCGCCGCGATCATCGTCGCCGCCGCCGTCACATGGGCGCTGCGGGCCCTGCCGTTCGCCGCACTGGCGCCACTGCGCGCCAGCGGCATCGTCCAGTACCTCAACACCCGCATGCCCGCCGGCGTCATGGTGATCCTGGTCGTCTACTGCCTGCGCGACCTGCCACTGCCACGGCCGGAGGCTCTTGCCCCGCCGGCCGCCCTGGCGGCCACCATCGCCCTGCACCTGTGGCGCCGCAACGCCCTGCTCAGCATCCTCGGCGGCACCGCCCTCCACGTCGTCCTGGCCAGCACGATCCTCGCCCACTGACGAGCGCCGGGCATTCACCTCATCCGGGTGATGCGGCGCCCGCGTCGACGGCGACGCAATGGCGGGAGGCGTCTATCGGAAGGACCGGCCATGACGACGGCTCTTAGCGATCACCTGAGCCCTTCGGAGCGGGCCGCGTACGGCAAGGCCGCGCGTGCGAGGGTGCCCCGCACCGGGCACGCCGCGTTCGAACCGGACGGGCGGCGTCCCGATCCGATCGGCGTCATCGAGCGGCAGTCCGCCGAGCGTGTCCCGGAACTCGTGCCGATCCGGTACGGACGAATGCTGGAGTCACCGTTCCGGTTCTACCGGGGCGCGGCCGCGATCATGGCCGCGGATCTCGGGCCCGCGCCGCACACCGGGATCACGACGCAGCTGTGCGGCGACGCGCACCTGCTGAACTTCCGGCTCCTCGCCTCGCCCGAGCGCCATCTGCTCTTCGACATCAACGACTTCGACGAGACCCTGCCGGGACCGTTCGAATGGGACGTCAAGCGGCTCGCCACCAGCTTCGTCATCGCCGCCCGCGCCAACGCCTTCACCGCCGGGGAACGCCGGGCCATCGTGCGGACCTGCGTCCAGGCCTACCGGACGCGAATGCACGACCTGGCCGCCATGCGCACCCTCGACGTCTGGTACGCCCAGGACGACGCCGACCAACTCCAGGCGATCCTGCAGGAGCGCCTGGACAAGAACGCCCGCCGGAGAGCGTCCCGGGCGAAGGCCAAGGCCCGCAGCCGCGACAACATCCAGGCGTTCGACAAGCTCACGCGTCCGGCCGACGGCCGCAGGCGCCGCATCAACCCCGACCCGCCCCTGATCACCCCCATCGCGGACCTGCTTCCCGACGAAGAACGCTCCGAGCTCGAAAGGACGCTGCGGGGCCTGCTCCAGAGCTACCGCCGCAGCCTCTCCCCCGAGCGCAGGCATCTGCTGAGCCGGTTCCATCCGGTGGACATGGCGCGCAAGGTGGTCGGTGTCGGCAGCGTCGGCACCCGCTGCTGGATCGTCCTGATGCTGGGCAGGGACGACGAAGACCCCCTGCTGTTGCAGGCGAAGGAGGCCGGAGAGTCGGTCCTCGCCCCGTACGCCGCCGCCGCGCGGCAACGCAACCAGGGCCAGCGCGTCGTCGCCGGACAACGCCTGATGCAGGCGGCCGGCGACATCTTCCTGGGCTGGGACAGGGTCACCGGGATCGACGGCCGGCAACGTGACTTCTACGTGCGGCAACTGCACGACTGGAAGGGAATCGCCCAGCCCGAGACGATGCCGCCGGACACGATGGAACTCTTCGGCAGGCTGTGCGGGGCGTCCCTGGCCCGGGCCCACGCACGCTCCGGTGATCCGATCGCGATCGCCGCCTATCTCGGCAAGAGCGATGCCTTCGACCGGGCCCTGGCGGAGTTCGCGGAGAGTTACGCCGACCAGAACGAACGCGACCACCGGGCATTGGCCGACGCCGTCGAGGGCGGCCGCGTCACCGCCCAGAGCGTCTGAGACGGTTCAGGCGAGGATCTTGGTCTTCGCCTGCTGGTACTCCACCTCGCTGATGTCGCCGTGGTTCTTGAGTTCGGCGAGCTTGACCAGCTCGTCGGTCTTCGTGTGCTCCGGCGTCCCGGCCGCATCGCGGACGTAGGCCCGGAACTGGTCGTCGCGCTTCTGGACGGCGCGCAGGTCGCGTTCCCCCATGTCCCGGCCGCGCGCGATCAGGTACACGATGGCGCCGAGGAAGGGCAGCACGATCACGAAGATCGACCATCCCGCCTTGCCCCAGCCGCTCAGCCGGTCGTCGCGGAAGATGTCGGCGAGGATCCTGAAGAGCACCATCAGGAACAGGACCCACAGGAAGAACCACAGCATGGTCCAGAAGACGTTCAGCAGGGGGTAGTCCGTCGCGGCGATGGGTCTCGCGAGCTCGTTCATGGTGGTCCTCCTGTCGTCGGCCCATCCTCATCCGATGCGGCCAACGCTCCTCGCCCCCGACGGCACCGGAATCACCCACGGCAGGTGGTTCTGGAGACGATGGCCCGGCCCTGCTGCACCGGACCATCGTCAGTTGCGGGTTCCCGCTACCGCTCGTCCGCATTGAGCAAACGCGCGGTTATTGCCGCAGGGCCAACCTTGGTACGGGGCTCGACGACGGTTTCCCTCTCCCCGAGGGCCACCGTCACGGGCTCGCCGGTCTCGTTGGCCATTTGGATCGCGTCGTACGCGACATCGTCGAGGTGCACGTCAGGTTTGTCCGGCACGTCGATTCGGTTCGGCACAGCCTTCCTCCTTTTGATTTCCGTGGCGCCCTGCTGGTGTGCCGGGCGCGCTACGGAAATTGACTGTGCCGAGCCGGGGTGGATATGCAGACGTATCACAGGCGAGGGTGGAACAGTTCACCCCCCCGTTGGCAGGGCTATCGCCAATGTTCACTGGGAGGAGCCATTCGCGCTCCGGGGAGGTCGGCGTAGAAGCGGCCTCCGGGGCAGGAGGTGAGTTCCATTTGCATGCCCCAGGGGGTCAGGAAGTAGAACCAGCGTTGGCCCGCCACCGGGGAGTCCGGTGCGACGCCGTTGGGTCCGTCCATGAGGGTGACCCCGGGGATCGCGCTGACATACGCGTGCGCGACGTCGATGTCGTCGACGTAGAACGCCAGGTGATGGCCGCCGATGTCACTGTTCCTCGGGGGTGACGGCCGCTGCTCGGGAGCGTCGTATTCGAACAGTTCGAGGTTGGTGTGCAGGCCGAGGCGGACCATCGCCAGGCGGCAGACGGCGCGGGGGTCGACGTTCAGACGGCGGGTCATCTCGTCGGCCTGCCCGGAGAAGGGGCCGTCGTGGAAGATCAGCTCGCCGCCGAAGTGGTCGACGAAGAAGGACACGGCGGCGTCCAGATCCGGGACCGTGTAGGCGACGTGGTCGACGCTCCGGATGGTGGGGACGCCCCGCGGGACCACCTGTTCGCCGTTCAATGACTTCTCCGTTCGTGTCGGCCGGTCAGGAGGTGAGCTCGCCCGCGGCGGCCACCCGGAGCGCGAGGGCCGCGACCGTGAGGGCGGGGTTGACCGCCGCGGACGACGGGAAGGGCGAGCTGTCGACGATCCAGAGGTTGTCCACGTCATGGGCCTTGCAGCGGGAGTCCACGACGCTGCCGGCCCCGTCCTCGCCCATCCGGGCGGTGCCGCACTGGTGCGACGTCGCCTCGATGCCCAGCATCTGGTGGAGGGTCACCGGGTATCCGGCGCGGCGGGCCACCTGCTTCATACGGGTGACCAGTTCACGGTGCGCGGACAGGTTGGTGGGCCGGCGGCTGACCACGATGCGGTCACCGGAGCCGAGCCGGATCCGGTTCTCCGGAAGCGGAAGGTCCTCGGTCTGGAGGAACAGGTCGAGGGTGCGGCGCGTCACGGCGTCGAGGACCGGCATGGGGACCATCCGGCGCGCGTTCTTGACCATCGGGCCGCGCAACTTGCCGAGCCCCTGCACGTTGCCCAGGGGGTAGCGGTTGTCCGCTCCGGCGCTGTACCAGTCGTTGAGACCGAGCGTCTTCTGGTAGACGTCGTCGTTGGTCCGCCGAGGGTCCGCCGCCAGGAAGAACGTCGTGACGTGCGTCATGTAGTTGCGGCCCACCTGGTCGGAACGGTTGGCCAGGCCGGTGGGGTGCGCGTCGGAGGCGGAGTGGAGCAGCAGTGCCGCCGTGTTGGCCGCGCCGGCCGAGACCACGAAACGCTTCGCCCTGATGGAGATGTCACGGCCGTCGCGGCGCGCCCGGGCCTTGCTGACCTGGCGCCCGCGCGAATCGGTCTCCAGCCGTTTGACCTCGGTGCGGGTGAGCAGCCGGACCGTCGGCGACTTCAGTGCCGGGCGCACCGCGGCGACGTCGGCGTCTCCCTTGGCGTCCACCAGGCAAGGGAAGGCGTCACAGCTCGGGCATCGGATGCACTTGCCGCCCTCCCGCAGGTCGATCGCCTGAGGGAGGTGGAAGGGGTGCAGACCCTGTTCGCGCAGGCTCGCCTCGAACCCGGCCACGGCCGGTTCATGAGATACCGGCGCGAACGGGAAGTCCGTCGAGCGCCAGGGGTCGGTGGGGTCCTCGCCTTTCCGGCCGTGCACCCAGAACATGCGCTCGGCCTCGGCGTAGTGGGGCTCAAGGTCGTCATAGCTCAGGGGCCATGCCGGTGACACGCCGTCGGGGTGCTCGACCGCGTCGAAGTCGTGCTCGCGCATCCGGGGCAGCGTGGCGCCGTACATCTTCGTGCTTCCGCCGACGTAGTGGTAGTTGCCCGGGACGAAGCCCCGGCCGGTCTCGTCGTACCAGAGGGCGGAGTTCTTGTACCGGCCGTCCACGAACACATCCTTGGCCGACCAGTTGGCGACCTCCTTGGGCAGGAAGTCGCCCTGCTCGACGATCAGGACGCGGGCCCCGGAGTCGCGGAGCGCGTAGGCGAGGGTGCCGCCGCCCATGCCGGAGCCGATGATGACGATGTCGCATTCGAGTTCGTCCGGTGGATCGGCTATCACCGCCGGCCTGCTCCCGCCGAACACCTGTGTCATCGAAGCTCCTTGGTCCGAGGGGTCGAGGGTTGAACCCTAGGCACCGAAAGGGCGGGCCGAGGAGGGCCATCGCGTGCAGGATCGCGGCCGGGCTTGCACATACCGTGCATGGGCCCCCGCATGACTCATCCGGCGGCGAACGGCCGCTGCAGGAGGTCGAGGCCGCGCACCGCCAGCAGGAGACGCTCGCGCACGGCGGGGTCGTCCAGGGAGACGCCCATCAACCGGTCGAGCCGTTCGAGCCGGTAGTACAGCGTGCGCCGCTGGACGTACAGCGCGCTCGCGGCCTGGGACTTGTTGCCGTCGCATTCCAGGTAGGCCCGGAGCGTGGGCAGGAGGCGGTTCGCGCTGCTCGCGTCGTGGCGCAGCAGGACGCCCAGTTCGTCCTCCACGTAGCCGGCCAGCTCGGGGCCCTGGGCCAGGGCGACCAGCAGCCGCAGGACGCCGAGGTCGTCGAAGCGCAGCACGGACGGATCCGGGCGGGCGGCCGCCGCGGCGGCGGCGTTGCGGGCCTGCTGGACGGCGACCGGCAGGTTCGCGGGCTCGATGATCCGGCTGATCCCGGCGCGTACCCGGTGGCCGTCCAGCGCGTCGACGATCACACGGTCCGGCGTGTCCGGCGGCAGCCCCGCCACCGCCAGCGTGTAGTCGCCCATGTCGGCGACGACGGCGGGGGCGCCGATGCCGCGCAGGGTCTCGGACAGGTCCTGTTCTGCGAAGGTGCCGTCCGCCCCGTCCTTGCCGACGACGACCACCAGGAGCCGCCGGCGGCGCAGGTCGCGGCCGAGCGCCAGCGCCTTCCGCACGAAGTCCTCACCGGACAGGTCTCCCAGCATGAGCCGGTTGACCAGGGCACTCTGGCGCTGGGCCGAGCGCGCTCCGATCTCGCGTTCGCTCAGCAGCGTGATGGCCACGGCCGCGGCGGCCCGATCCAGCGCGTACAGATCCGACCCGGCGAGCTCGGCCGGGCCGTGCAGGACGTGCAACCAGCCCCAGCACTCGCCCCGGAGCACGACGGGCCGGCGGGCGCACTCGGCGAAGTCGGCCGCGGTCCGCGCCCGCACCGAGGGCAGGGGGCGATGCCCCCGAGGTGACAGCGGCTGGAGTTCGTGCAGGACCCGTGAATGGGTGCTCCACTCGGCCATGATCTGGTCGGCCTCGGGGGTGCGCCCGGCGTAGGCGAGCACCTGGTGGGACATGTCCTCCAGCACGATCGGGTGACCGACCCGCCGCGCCAGCTCGGCGGTGAGCGCCAGGGAGTCCTGGCCGTCCAGCAGGAGGTTCATGAAGGCCTGGCCGATGGCCTCCTCGTCGGTGAGCTCCTGCACGCGCTGCTCCACCAGCATCTCGTGCACCTGGGCGGACACCTCCGCGAACGGGATCTCCTCCTTCAGGCCGACCACGGGGAGACCGAGCCGCTCGGCCTCCTCGACCACGCCGTCCGGCATCGTGGCGAACGCCCGTCCGGCCAGCTCGACGACGAGAACGGCGGCGTTCGCCGACCAGATCCGCCGGATGTAGGTGCGCTGCTCCTCGTCGGTGCCCCCGATGCCGAGACCCGCGGTGAGCAGCAGCTCACCGCCGGACAGGAACCGTGCGATGTCGGGGATCTCCCCCGCGTGCACCCAGCGGACCGTCCGGTGCAGGTTGCGGTGCCCGGCGAAGATCCTGGCGCCGGCACGCCGGAAGATCTCAAGATCCAGAACCGCCTCGATCGTGAGCCCCATCGAGAACCCTTCTCCACCGGAATCTCGGTCACTGCACGGACTGTGCAGTGATCGGGCCTGTCGCTTCGCATCGCGAGTCTGTCAGCGGCGGTGATGCGTCGCAAGACTTCTCCCCATCGCCGCGATCGGTCCGGCAGCCTGACCCGGCCGACAGAGCCGTTCGGAGCGCCTCCGGCATCGAGCCCACGTCTTTTCGCAAGGGAGAGTCCGAGTGTCCATCAGCCTGAAGGCCGCAGCGGGACGGACACCGGCGCGTGCCGGTGATCCGCAGGTCATCGAGACGGTCGCGCAGGTCATCGCCGATGTGCGCGCCGAAGGCGACGACGCGGTCAGGCGCTACTCCCGCAGGTTCGACGGCTGGGCGCCGGACTCCTACCGGCTGCGCGACGACGAGATCGCCGCCATCGTGAAGTCGGTGCCCGAGACGGTCCTGGACGATCTCCGGTTCGTCCAGGACCAGGTGCGCGGCTTCGCCCGGGCGCAACTCGACTCGATCGGCGACATCGAGGTGGAGACACTGCCCGGGGTGGTGCTCGGCCACCGCAACATCCCCGTCTCGGCCTCGGGCGCGTACGTGCCCGGCGGACGGTACCCGCTGACCGCATCGGCCCACATGACGGTCGTCACCGCGAAGGTCGCCGGCGTCGACCGGGTGGCGGCCACCACGCCGCCCGGCGGCGGGCAGCCTCCGCCGGTGAGCATCGCGGCGATGCATCTCGCAGGCGCCGACGACATCTATGTCCTCGGAGGCGTGCAGGCCATCGCGGCGCTGGCGCTCGGCACGGAGACGATCGCGCCGGTACCGCTGATCACCGGCCCGGGCAACGCCTATGTCGCCGAGGCGAAGCGGCAGTTGTTCGGTGAGGTCGGCATCGACCTGTTCGCCGGCCCGACCGAGATCCTCATCGTGGCCGACGAGACCGCCGATCCGTTCGTCGTCGCGGTCGACCTGCTCAGTCAGGCCGAGCACGGCCCGGACTCGCCGGCCGTGCTGATCACGACCTCCGCGGAGGTCGGCCGGCGGACGATCGAGCACGTCGAGCGGCTCCTCCCCGGCCTGCCGACCAACGCGGTCGCCGGTCCGGCCTGGCGCGACCACGGTGAGGTCCGGGTGGTCGACGACCTGGACACCGCCTACGCGCTGGCCGACACCTACGCCTCCGAACACGTGCAGATCATGACCGCCGATCCCCGCATGGCCCTGGAGCGCATGCGCGACTACGGTGCCCTGTTCCTCGGCGCCGGGACGTGCGTGTCCTTCGGCGACAAGGTGATCGGCACCAATCACGTGCTGCCCACGCTCGGTGCGGCGCGCTACACGGGCGGTCTGTGGGTGGGGAAGTTCCTCAAGACCGTCACCTACCAAGAGGTGCGCGACCCCGCGACGAGCGCTCTGCTCGGCGAGGTCTGCGGCCGGGTCTCCCGCCTCGAGGACTTCGAAGGCCACGCCCGGTCAGGCGACATCCGGGCGGCCGCCGCCGGCGGCCGTGAACCCGCCTGGACCGACCACGCCATGGATCACGAAAGGTAAGGCCGATGTCCACGACACAGGACGGCCGCCCGCAGGTCTCCGCAGACGACGCCCAGCTCAAGGCTCTGGGCTACGAGCAGAAGTTCGAACGCCAGATGGGGCTGTGGGCCAACTTCGCACTCGGCTTCCTCTACCTGTCACCGCTCGTCGGGGTGATCGCGCTCTTCGCGCAGGGCCTGACGACGGCGGGACCCCCGGCCGTCTTCTGGATCTTCATCGTCGCCGCCGGCCAGTTCCTCGTCGCGCTGGTGTTCGGCGAGGTCGTGGCGCAGTATCCGCTCGCCGGCGGGCTCTACCAGTGGGCGCGGCGGCTGTGGAGCGGCCGGTACGCGTGGCTGCTGTCGTGGATCTACATCTGCGGTGTGATCATCGGCATCACGACCACCGCGCTGTTCAGCGCCGACTTCGTCGCCAGCCTGCTGTTCGGCACGGCCGACGATCCCGGCGCGCAGTCCTCGCCCGGGTCGCGCCTGGTCATCGCCGTGATCGTCACGGCGATCGGGCTGGTGCTCAACGCGACGGGCACGCGGACGCTGGCCCGCATCTCCAAGATCGGACTGGCGGCGGAGCTGGTCGGGGTGATCGCCGTCGGCCTGTACCTGCTCGTCTTCCAGCGGCACCAGCCGTTCTCGGTCTTCTTCGACACCATGGGGACCGGCGGCCACGGCGAGGGGTACTTCGGCCCGTTCCTGGCCGCGTCGCTGGTCGGGCTGCTGCTGTTCTATGGTTTCGAGGCCTGCGGCGAGGTCGCCGAGGAGGTACCCGACCCGGCCCGCCGGATCCCCCGGGCCATGCAGCTGACCGTGCTCGTCGGCGGAGGCTCGGCACTGCTGTCCTACGCCGGCTACGTCCTGGCCGCGCCGGACCTTCCGGCCATCGTGTCCGGCGACGTCGGGAACCCGATTCCGGCCATCCTGCAGAACTCCCTCGGCTCGGTCGGCACCAAGGCGTTCCTCGTCGTCGCGCTCACCTCGTTCCTGGCCTGCGTGATGGGGCAGCAGGCGGCGGCCAGCCGGCTCGTGTTCTCCTTCGCCCGCGACGACATGTTCCCGGGCAGCCACGTCTTCTCCCGCATCTCGGCCAAGCGGCACGTCCCGGTGAACGCCCTCATAGCCGTCAACATCCCGCCGCTGGCGCTGTTCCTGTTCGTGTACTTCGCGCCGGACTCGCTCTTCCGCATCGCGGCGTTCCAGATGCTCGCGGGGTACGTCGCCTTCCAGATGGTCGTGCTGGCGGCGCTGCGCATGCGGCTGAAGGGCTGGCGCCCGGCCGGCGCGTGGAGCATGGGCAAGGCCGGGCTCCCGGTGACGGTCGCCGCGCTCCTGTACGGGATACTCGCGATGATCCTCCTGGCCCAGCCCACCGGTGACTCGGACCTGCCCTTCTACGACCGGTGGATCGCGCTCATCGGCTTCCTGATCGTCGCGGGCGCCGGCCTGGCCTACCTCCTCACCGTCCGGCCCGGGGACCGGTCGGACGCGCAGGAGGGCGACGCGATCGAAGTCGCCCGCCGGCTGCGGGACCAGCGGCCCTGACCTCAACAGACCGACGTCTCACCTTCACCGAAAGGAGCGCACCGTGCCCGTGCTCACCGGCGGCCAGATCGTCGCACGCACCCTGCGCAACTACGGAGTCGACTACGTGGCGGGGATCCCCGGCCACGGCATCTGGTCGCTCACCGACGCCCTCCTCGACCAGGAGTCCCGGATCCCGTTCATCCAGGTCTTCCACGAGCAGAGCGCCGTCCACCTGGCCGACGGCTACTACCGGACGACGGGCCGTCCGATGGCCGCCGTCACCTCGATCGGCGCCGGCGCCAGCAACACCGTGATCGGCATGGCCACGGCCTTCGCCGACTCCACGAGCGTGCTGGTCGTCACCGGCGGCCCACCCACGCACATGCGCGGCCACGGCCTGCTCCAGGAGCTCGACCGGTACACCGCCAACGACTTCCCCAAGGTGGCCGAGGCCGTCTCCAAGCGCCACTGGGTGGCGACCAGGGTCGACGAACTCCCCTTCGTCCTCCACCGGTCCTTCAACTCCATGCTGACCGGGCGGCCGGGGCCGGTGCACGTCGAGATACCGATGGACGTCCAGGCCGAGAGCGCCGACGTCTCGCTGCACGACCTCGCCGCACGCCTGCCGGTGGGCCGCCAGTATCCCGACCCGGAGGCCGTCGACCGCGCCGCCGCCGTGCTGCGCGCCGCCGAGCGGCCGGTGATCGTCGTCGGTGGCGGGACGGTCAGCGGGGACGCGGGCCAGGAGGTGCTGGGCCTCGCGGAACGCTGGAACGTCCCGGTGGTGACCACGTGGAACGGCAAGAGCGCCTTCCCCGAAGACCACCCGTTGTTCGCCGGGAGCGTCGGCCAGACCGGCACGATCCCCGGCAACGGGATCGCCGCGGCGGCGGACGTCGTCGTCGCCGTCGGCTGCCGGTTCACCGACTGGTCGGCCTCCAGCTACGCCCAGGGGGTCAGCTTCTCCATTCCGCCGGCCAAACTGATCCACATCGACGTCGACCCGCACGAGATCGGCAAGAACTACCCGGCCGAGGTCGGCATCGTCGCGGACGCCAGGTGCGCGGTCGCGGCCATCACCGACTCGCTGCCGGCGGCGACGCCCGCCCGCGCCGAGTACCTCACCCATCTCGCCACCCTGAAGGAGGACTGGGAGCGCAAGCTCGCCGGACGCCGGGACAGCAACCGCTTCCCGTTCACCTCGCAGCGCCCGCTCGGCGCGCTGCGCAAGATCCTCCCGCGCGACGCGGTCATCGTCGTCGGCTCCGGGAACACCCAGGGAGCGGTGAAGCAGACCTTCCCGGTGTACGAGCCCCGCACCCACCTCACCTCCGGCGGGTTCTCCTCCATGGGGTGGGCGGTGCCCGCCGCGGTCGGCGCCAAGCTCGGCCGGCCCGAGGCCGATGTCGTCTGCGTCCTCGGCGATGGCGACTTCCTCATGACCGCCCAGGAGATCGCGCTCAGCGTCACCAACGACGTACCCGTGGTGTACGTCGTGCAGAACAACGCCGGATACATGTCCATCCGCGGCGGCCAGCGCAAGCAGACGTCACGGCACATCGGCACCGAGTTCAACCACCCGGGCGGGGAGCCCTACAGCCCCGACTACGCGGCGCTGGGCAAGGCGTTCGGGCTGCGGTCCTGGCGGGTCGAAGGGCCGGACGAACTGGAGCCCACACTGCGCAAGGCGATCGAGTCCCGCGCCCCCGCACTGGTCGAGGTGCCGACCGACCGCGACGCGGCGGGCCCCTGGACGCCCGGATGGTGGGACTTCCCAGTCCCCGCGTACATCACCGACGAGCGCCAGGACGAGTACCACCGGACGCGGGCCCGCGAGCAGCATCTGTGAGCAGGGCGGCCGGGATCCCGGCCGCCGCCCGTCCCGACGAGGAGTGAGCCGACCGATGAGAGCCGGAATCGTCATTCTCCCGGAGTACCGCTGGCCGGACGCCGAGCCGAAGTGGCGGCGGGCCGAGGAGTACGGCTTCGACCACGCGTGGACCTTCGACCACCTGGGCTGGGAGTCGCTGGTCGACGGTCCGTGGTTCGGGGCCGTGCCGACGCTGGCGCTGGCCGCGCGGGCCACCGGGCGGATCGAGCTGGGCACGCTCGTCGCCTCGCCGAACTTCCGGCATCCGGTGCCGTTCGCGAGGGAGATCCTGGCGCTGGACGACGTGTCGGCGGGCAGGTTCACGCTCGGCGTCGGGGCGGGCGGGGCCGGTGACTACGACTCCACCGTGCTCGGCGCGGACGGGAGACCGGTGAGCCGGTTCCGTAGGTTCGCGGAGTTCGTGGAGTTCCTGGACGCCCTGCTGAGCAGCGAGCGGACCACGCTGGCAGGGGAGTACTACGCGGCCGTGGACGCGCGCAACGCCCCCGGCCCGGTGCGGTCGCCTCGCCCGCCGTTCGTGATCGCGGCCAACGGCCCGAAGGCGCTGCGGGTCGCCGCCCGGTTCGGGCAGGGGTGGATCACCACGGGGGCGCCCAGCGACGACCTCGACACCTGGTGGCGGCATGTCGCCGATGCCGCCGCACGGTTCGACGAGGCGCTGGACGAACAGGGGCGGGAGCGCGGGTCCGTCCGCAGATTCGTGCAGACCGACGCCGCACCGGTGTTCTCCCTTTCGTCCGTCGAGACCTACCGGGACTTCCTCGGCCGTGCCGCCGAGCTCGGGTTCACCGACGTGGTTGCGCCGTGGCCCCGGCGGGAGGGTGTCTTCGCGGGTTCGGAGCAGGTCCTGGAGGCGGTGGCCGCGGAGGTCCTTCCCGGACTGCGCGCCCGAGCGTCGTGATCAAGGTCGCCGAGCGGGCCGGTCTCTCCGTCGTCTTCTTCGTCAACGGATTCGTCCTGGCGACCTGGTTCGCGCGGATCCCCGGCGCCGCCCAGCGGTCGGGACTGCACCACGGGCAGCTCGGGGTGGCGCTTCTGGGGATGTCGGCGGGAGCGCTGGTGGCGTTCCAAGCCAGCGGATGGCTGAGTTCTCGCCGCGGGAGCGCGTTCGCCACCAGCGTCTTCGGATTCGGTTTCTGTGCCGCGCTCCTTCTTCCGGCAATTGCGACATCCTTGTGGGCCCTGTTCGGGGCCCTGGTACTGCTCGGCGCGGGCAACGGCGGGATGGACGTCGCCATGAACGCGCAGGGCCTGCAGGTCGAGAGGCGGCGAGGACGCCCGGTGCTGTCCTCCCTGCACGGCTTCTTCAGCCTCGGCGGACTGGCCGGTGCGGCTACAGGCGTGTTCGCCGCCGGGCACGGGGTGTCCCTCACGGACCATTTCTTCGCCGTCGCCGCCGTCGCGGTGGCGGTCCTGGCCGCGATGCGCCCCTCGATGGTGCGCGACCTTCCCGAACCTCCAGGCGACTCCGGAGCCCGCAGGGAGCGGGCCGTCCGCCTGCCGCCTCGTCCTCTGTGGGGCATCGGGGCGATCGCCTTCTGCGGCGCGGTGGCGGAAGGGGCCATGGCCGACTGGACCGCGATCTACCTTCGCGATGCTCTGCGCTCCACCACGGCGGTCGCGCCGCTCGGCTACGCGGCCTTCTCCGCCACCATGCTGATCGGCCGCTTCTCCGGCGACGCGCTACGCGGCCGGTTCACCCCCCGGCGGATCATCACGACGGGCTCCGTGATCGCCGCCGCCGGACTGGCGGGCGGGCTCTCCGTGCCCCGTCCGGCGGCGGCCGTCGCGGGATTCGCGATCGTGGGTCTCGGCGTGTCGATCATCGCGCCGGTCGCCTTCGAAGCCGCCGCCAGGGGCCCGCTCCTGCCACCCGCCCGGGCGCTGTCCGCGGTCGCCACCATGGCGTACACCGGGTTCCTGGTCGGACCCCCGCTGCTCGGCTTCGTCGCCTCCGCCACTTCGCTGCGATCGGCGTTGTCGCTCGTCGCGGTCCTGTGCGCGGTCGCCGCCGTCATGGCCACCAGGGCAGGAGACCTTCGCGCGACGAAGGCCCCGAGCTCGGCGTGACCTAGGCCGCGAGACGAGTGGCGGCCGTTGCCACGACCAGCCCGAGCACACCCACGTCGGCAAGAAGCAGGCGAGCGGGGTCGTGCACCCTGAGTCGCGACGCGATGGCGCCGAGCATCAACAGCATCAGACCGCCCAAGGCGAGCAGACCGAGAAGATCCACCTTGATTCCGATCAGCACGCCCACGCCGCCGGCGGCCTCCAGCACCCCCACCGCACGCCACACTCCGGGCGCCATACCGAAGTGGTCACGCACAGCCAGGCTCTGACGGACACCGAGCACCTTCACCCCGCCCGTCACGACGAACAACACCCCGACGACGGACGACAGCACTGCCGCTACCACGTTCACATGCCCACCTCTGAAGCCGGCGCCGGAACCTGACGCCCAAATCATCGGCCATGACGGCCGGCCGCAGAGCCGACTGTGATCAAACCCACGCGCGACGAAGCCACCTGTACGGCGAAGCCTCCCCGCCCTATGATCAACGTATGAGCAGTTGTTCAGATGTTCAGGCAACCCGCTCCCGCATCCCCCACCCCGCACCGAGTCCTCGGAGGACCTCATGGCGACGGCCGCGCTGATCATCTACGTGCTCTGGGCCGCCCTGGCGTTCGGGCTGCGCAGCCTGCTGCAGTGGCGCCGCACCGGCGACACCGGATTCCGCGGCGCGGGCCTGCGCACGGGCGGCATGCAGTGGTGGGCCCGGATCGCCTTCGTCGCCGCGCTGCTGGTCGGCGCCGCCGGCCCCGTCGCCGACCTGGCCGGACTCGACCCCCTCGGCGTCCTGGACCACCCGATCGTGCGCGGCGGCGGACTGGCGCTGGCCGCGCTCAGCGTGGCCGCCACCCTGGCGGCGCAGATGTCCATGGGCGCCTCCTGGCGCATCGGCGTCGACGAGACCGAGCGCACCGCCCTGGTCACCACCGGCGCGTTCGCCCTCGCCCGCAACCCCATCTTCACCGCCATGATCGCCACCGCGGCGGGCCTGGCCGGGATGGTCCCCAACGCCGTCTCCCTCGGCGGCCTGGTCCTGACCGTCGCGGCGATCCAGCTGCAGGTCCGCGCCGTCGAGGAACCGTACCTGCGCCGCGTCCACGGGCAGGACTACGGCCGGTACGCCGCCGACGTCGGCCGGTTCCTCCCCGGCATCGGCCGCCGCCCCGCGTGATCCGATCCGCCCCGGCCGGAGTCGGATGACTCAGGATCGGCATCATGACGTTCATCATCTGTGGTCGGTGACATCGGAATCTGCCGAAGCCGCCCGTCCGCCGCTCAGACTCGTCCCGGGCGAGCATCTCAGAGCGAAGGGGCGAGGAATGACCCTGCCGGGCTTGACCAAGACCACCGCGAAACGGCCGACCCGTCCGAGGGCGCTCGCCGTCCTGGCCTTGGCCGGCACAGCGACCGCCGTATGGGCGGGCGCGTCGGGGACCGGCGTGCCCGCCGCGCAGGCCGCCCCGGCGGCCGCCCGGACGGACACGACGTGTCCGAGACCGCCGGGGCTGCAGACCACATGCGGAACCATCCGGGTGCCGCTGGACCGCGCCGCCCCCGCGTCCGGAGAGACCACGGTGCGGTACATGCTGGTCAGACACCGCGGCACCGCACCCACCGTCGGCACGGTGGCACTCAACGACGGCGGACCGGGCAACGCCACGATCGTGGGCCTGGCGCAGCGGCCGCAGCTTCTCCTCGGCGTCTTCGGCAAGATCCTCGATACCCACGACATGCTGCTGATGGACCCTCGCGGCACCGGCGGCTCAGACGCGCAGCACTGCGAGGACCTCTCCATCGACGCCATCCCCGCGACGCGTTCCGGGCTGCTGGACGCCGTGCGAGGATGCGGACGCGAACTGGGGAGACGCTCCCGCCACTACACCTCGGCCGCCACCGCCGACGATCTCGACGCGGTCCGGGCGCACCTGGGCATCGGCCGGCTGGACCTGCTCGGCGAGTCCTACGGCAGCTACCTCATGACCGTGTACGCACAGCGCCACCCCGGGCACGTCCGCTCCATCGTGCTGTCGAGCGCCTATCCGCTGGAGTTCGACATGTGGGCGCGCCCCAACGCCCAGGCGACGAGGCGGGCGATCAAGGTGCTGTGCGAGCGCAGCTCGGGCAGGTGCGCCGGCGAGCGGGTTCTCGCCGACCTCGGCACGCTGGCCGGTCGGCTGCGGGCGCGGCCCGTCCCCTATGAGGGCGCGGGCGCCGAGCGCGTGCTGGACGACACGGCGCTGGCCGCCATCACCTACGACGCCGCCGGAGACCGGGAGCTCATGGGACGGCTGCCCGGCATCGTGCGAGCGTCCTTGAAAGGCGACTACGGGCCGTTGACCGAGGTGGCCGCCTCGCGGGCCCAGCCGGCGCTCAGCGACCGGCTCCCCCAACGGAGGGTGGGCCGGCGGAGCGGGCAGGCCGACGAGCAGTTCTACGGACTCACCACATGGGCCTCGGTGATCTGCAACGACTACCCGACGCTGTGGGACCGGCGTGCCCCGGTATCGGCGCGGACCCGGCAGTACGAGCGGGGACGCGAGCGGCTGGCACCGGGCGCCCTCGCCCCGTTCACGGCACGCGCCTGGACGAACGGAATCTACGACCGCGGCAACTTCTGCTTGCGCTGGCCGGACCGGAACGGGCCCGTACAGCCCACCGACCGGCCACTGCCCGACGTGCCGGTCCTCGTCCTCTCCGGTGAACTCGACGCCAACACCCCGACCGCGGAGGGACGGGCGGCCGCGCGGCAGTACCCGCGTGCCCGGGTGATCGAGATACCCAACACCGGTCACGTCGCCGAGTTCGACGAGCAGGCCAACCCCTGCGTCATGGAGTTGCAGTCGGAGTTCTTCCGCACCGGGAGGGCGACCGGCACCGGCTGCCTGGCCGAGATCCCCCCGATTCCTGTCGACTGACGGGAATCGGCCCAACGGGTGCTCTCCCGGGATGCCGGCGGCACTGAGGACGCCGCGCAGTGGCGTCCTTACAGCCAACCGGCGTTCCGGGAGATCCGGATGGCGTCTATGCGGTTGCGGGCGTTGACCTTTGTGATGGCGTTGGAAAGGTAGTTGCGGACGGTCGCGCGCGACAGCGAGAGGGCGGCGGCTATCTCTTCGGTGGAGATGCCGCTTTCGGCGGCGCGGAGGACGTCGGCCTCGCGCTGGGTCAGCGGGCTGTTGCCGGTTTCCAACGCGGCGGCGACCAGGTCGGGGTCGATCACGCGCTCACCGGCGGCCACCCGGCGTATGCCGTCGGCGAGGGTCTCGGCGGGTGCGTCCTTGATGATGAAGCCGCGGACATGGAGTTTCAGCGCGCGCAGCAAATTGCCGGGCTGGCTGAGTCCGGTGAGGACGAGCGTCCGGCATTCGGGCAGCAGCTCGTGCAGTTCACCGGCGACGGTGAGGCCGTCCGCACCCGGCAGGTCGATGTCGAGGACGGCCACGTCGGGCCGGGTTTTCTGGGCGGCGGCCACGATCCGGTCCCCGCGGTCCAGTTCCGCGACGACCTCCATGTCGTCTTCCAGCGAGATGAGGGCGACCAGGGCGCCACGGATCATGTGCACGTCTTCGGCGATCAGCACTTTGATCATCAGGCCGGCTCCTCCGGAATCTCCACGAGCATCCTGAACCGGCCTTTGGCGCCGTCGGCGGACACCGAGCCGGACAGCGCGCGGGCGCGTTCGGCCAGGCCGGCCAGGCCGCTGCCCCCACCCTTCGGCTCGCGGACGCCGTCGTTGACGATCTCCAGCCGCACGGTACCGCCCCGGCGCGACGCGGTGATCGTACATATGCGGGCATCGCTGTGCCGCAGAACATTGGTCACTCCCTCCCGTACCGCCCAGGCAAGGACGTCCTGGACGGCCGGGGCGAGCCCGGGCAGGCGTACGTCGAGCCGGACGTCGATGCCCGCGGCGCCGAGCAGAGCGGTCACTCCCCTGGTCTCCTCCTCCAGCGAGACCGAGTGCTCGTTCCTGGTCACGGCGCGCATTCCGGCCAGCGCGTCGCGGGCCACGAGGGTGAGGTTCTCGATCTGCGCCCGGGCCGCGGGCGTGTCCTTGGACAGCAACCGCAGCGCCAGGTCGCCCTTGAGGGACACCGCCGACAGGCTCTGCCCCAGCAGGTCGTGCAGATCGCGAGAGACCCGCAGCCGCTCCCGTCCGATGGCGACCTCGGCCAGTTCGGTGCGGGTGGCCCGCAACTCGTCGACGATCCGCACCAGCCATACCGATCCGTAGGTGGCCACCACCCCGATCGTGAATCCGGCGGACAGCCAGAAGACCGCCCAGGCCGCCACCGCGACGACGCCGACGTCGGTGTACTCGGCGGGCGCCGTGAGGGCCAGTCCCACGAGAGTCCCCAGCGGAGAGAGGACGGCGACCGCGACCGCGAGCGGGCGGCGCAGCAGCATGATGGCCGAGACCACGACGAACAACTGCATGTCGATCCAGTTCCCGGTGAACCACGGCATCGGGAGGTACACCAGGACGATCAGGAGCAGGAACGTCCACCGCCAGCCGCGTGGACGTTCCCTCCGCACGGCGGCGAAGCTGTGCCGCAACTGCAGGGCGCCGATGGCCAGGCCCGCGAGCAGCGGGACGGCGGGATGGCGGGCCGGAGGGCCGTCCAGTCCCGTGATCGCGTAGATCGGGGACGTCAGCATGAACGGCAGGTGGGCCGCGATGAGAAACCAGCGGGCTCGCCGCGGCGACCAGGCGGGGCCTTCCCACCAGTCGGCGGACGGGGCCGTCACGGGGCACCGGCCGCGGTGTCGCATCCCTGGCCGGTGTCGGCGCTGACCTCCAGCCGCAGGCCGCCGTCGTGGCGGGAGACCGCGATGACGCAACGCCGCACCGTGTCGTCCTGGAGGAGGCGGGTGACGCCGGCCCGCAGGGTGGAGCGGAGGGTTTCGTCGACGGTGTCCGAAAGGTCGCCGTCGGGGAGGGCGAAGCGGCTCTCTATCCCGGCCGCGGACAGGAGCGTCGCCGCCGTGTCGAGCTCGGCGGACAGCGAGGTGTGCTGGTATCCGCGGATCAGCCGCCGGGCCTCGGCCAGCGTCCGTCGTGAATTCTGGGCGAGCGCCCGCAGTTCGGCCTCCGCCGCGGCCCTGTCGAGCGAGGTCAGCGCGCCGGCCCGTCCTCCCTGGGCGGCGATCGACTCCAGGGCCGTGCCGACCGTCCGCCGCAGATCCTCGTCGATCCGCAGTCGTTCGCGTGCCACCGCCTCGTCCGCCAGCGCCCGCCGGGCCGCGTGGAGCCGCCGCACGGCGCCGACGAGCCAGATCAGGAGGAACACCGGCATCCCTTTGAGTGCTCCGGCGATCGTGAAGAAGGGAGCCATCTCGGGATGGCCGAAGACGATCGTCAACGGTGTCTGCGCGGCCACGATCGCCCCGAAGAGGGCGAGCGACCAGGGCGGCCGGAGCACGATGAGCACGGAGACGGCGAGCGCGTGGAACTGCCCCAGCCAGAAGGTTCCGAGGTAGGGAAGGACGCCGACGATCACCACGGCCATCGCCGCGACCGTCCAGCCCGCCCCCGTGGAACGGGTCCCTTGAGCGGCGTGGTGGACGTGCCTGACGTGCAAGGGCAGATAGCTCAGTGTGGCCAGCATCGCGACGACGGTGTGCGTCGTGTCGGTGGATCTGAGAGCGAAACGCCACAGCTCCACCGCGGGAATCAGCACGCTGTAGGCGACCGCGCTCATTGTGATGAGCGAAATGGAACTCGTCGCCGGCGGGACCAAACTGTTGACTCTCAGTCGCGGCTTCAGGAGGCCCTCCACGCGTGAACCCCAATTGAGCCAGGATATGTGCTCCATTCGGGGAACTACCAGCGAGGCGACGCCATCGGACACGTAGCCTCCTCTGAGCGACCGTGGGCACAGTCTGGTTCTGGCCTCCCCTTCGCCGGTAGATGCCGATGTCCTCACCTCATCGATGATGTCCATCACTGCCGACTGGCTACATCTGCATCTGCCGCGCTCCCCGCCCGGCCGACGAGACTCGGTCCAGCGCCTATGGGGAGCGGAAATGCGGAGACTCGCGGAAACGAAACCGGACTCGGATGAAGTGGTTCGTCTGGGGGCGGTCCGTAAACAGTTCGGAAGCAGGCGGAACGGCGTCGTCGCGCTCGACGGGGTCACCATCGGCTTCGCACCGGGCACCTTCACGGCGATCATGGGTCCGTCGGGCTCGGGCAAGAGCACGTTCCTGCACTGCGCGGCAGGGCTGGAACGGCCGACGTCGGGATCGGTCCTCCTCGACGGCCGCGAGCTGACGCACATGGGCGAGCGGGCCCTCACCCGGCTGCGGCGGGAACGCATCGGCTTCGTCTTCCAGGCCTTCAACCTGCTGCCGGCGTTGAGCGTGGCCGAGAACGTCGCGCTCCCGATCCGGCTCGCGGGCGGGCGGCCGCGCCGGGACGCCGTGCAGGAGGCGATCGAACGGGTCGGGCTCGGCTCGCTCGGGCGCCGCCGGCCCGGCGAGCTGTCCGGCGGTCAGCAGCAGCGGGTGGCGATCGCGCGGGCGCTGATCACCCGTCCCGCGGTGGTCTTCGGGGACGAGCCGACCGGTGCGCTCGACACCCGCACCGCCCTGGAGATCCTGGCCCTGCTCCGCCAGGCGATGCGTGCCGCCGGGCAGACCGTCGTGATCGTCACCCACGATCCGGTGGCCGCCGCGCATGCCGACCGGGTCGTCTTCCTCGCCGATGGGCGGCTGGCCGGCGAACTGCGCGAAGCCTCCCCCGACGCGATCGCCGAGCGGATGACCCACCTCGGCGCCTGGGGCTCCGCTCCGGCCGGACGTCATGCCGGCGAGGTGTCCTGATGTTCCGGCTGACACTGCGCACCCTGCGGTTCCGGAAGGGCGGTTTCGCCGCCTCGTTCGCCGCCCTGTTCCTCGGTGTCGTGATCGTCACGGCCTGCGGCGGGCTGATGGAGACCGGCATCCGAACCGACGCCCCGCCGCGCCGGCTCGCCGGCGCACCCGTCGTCGTGGCCGGCGACCAGTCGTACCGGGTGCCCAAGTCCGGCGACGACGAGCGGGTGACGCTCCCGGAGCGGGTCCGCCTGGCCCCTGACCTGGTGGAAGCCGTACGGGCGGTGCCCGGTGTCGCCAAGGCGGTGCCGGACGTCTCCATCCCCGTCACCCCGCTCGCCCCGGACGACCATCGGCCGCTCGACGTGGACGAACGGTTCGCAGGCCATGGCTGGTCGTCGGCCTCGCTTGCGCCGTACAGCCTGAGCACCGGCCGGGCGCCCAGCGGTCCCGGCGAAGCCGTGTTCGACGCACGGTCGGCCGCGAAGGCGGGGATGGCCGCCGGAGCCCCCGTCGGGCTGACGGTGCGCGGGACGCCCGAACGGTTCCGCATCGTCGGCCTGGTCGCAGGCCGCTCGGAACTCCCCGCGGGAGTGTTCTTCTCCGACGCGGACATCCGGCGGATCGCACCCGGGCAGATCGACGCCATCGCGGTGTTCCCGGCACAGGGAACGCGCCCCGGCGAACTCCGCGGACGGATCGCGACCGCGCTCAGGGGACACCACGTGACCGTCTCGACCGGAGGCGAGCGGGGGCAGGCGGAATTCACCGACGTCCGGCTCGCCGGGGAGACCCTGATCCCGATGGCGGGGGTCTTCGGAGGGCTCTCGATCATGGTCGTGGTCTTCGTCGTGGCGAGCACGCTGGGGCTCTCGGTCCAGCAACGGCAGCGCGAGATGGCGATGCTGCGGATCATCGGCACGACGCCGGGGCAGCTTCGGCGGATGGTCCTCGGTGAGGCGATCGTGGTGTCCGCACTCGCCGTCGCGCTGGCGCGGCTGCCCGGGGCACGCCCTGGAAGAATGCTGTTCGACCAGCTGACAGCGCACGGCGTCGTTCCCGCCGAGGTCGTCTTCCGGCAGGGATGGATTCCGGCGGCCGCCGGAGCCGGCGTCGGGCTCCTCACCGCCGTGGCGGCGGCGTTCATCGCGGCCCGGGCCGCGGCGACCGCGCGGCCTTCCGAGACCCTCACCGAGGCGTCCCTCCAGGACCGTCGGCTCGGGTGGATCCGGATCGTCTGCGCGCTGGTCTGCCTGGCCGGCGCCGTCGCGCTGTCGCTGGTCACCGCGCTGGTGCTGTCGGGGCCGGTAGCGGCCAGCACCGCCGGGCCCTCGGCGATGCTCTGGGCGGCCGGCATCGCACTGCTCGGCCCGCGGATCGCCCCGGTCATCATCGCGGTACTGCGTCCGGCGCTGCGCGTGGTGTCGGGGCACGCCGGTCACCTCGCGCTGCTGAACGTACGGGCGCGCAGGATCAGGACGGCGGCCGCGATCACACCGGTGATGCTCGCCACGGGACTGGCCACCGGCCTGATCTACATGCAGACCTCGCAGACGGCCGAGGCGCGGCGCGACTTCGGCGAGAGCCTGCGGGCGGACGCCGTGGTCACCTCGTCTTCGAGCGGGCTGCCACCCGACCTCGTCGACGCCGCCGGCAAGATGCCCGAGGTCGCGGCGGCGTCGGAACTGGTGACAAGCACCGGGTACATCGAGGCGCCGCGCTTTGGATCCCAGAGCGAGGACGGGCTGCCTCTGCGCGGGGTCACGCCGGAGGGCGCCGCGGCCACGTCGGCGGTCTCGGTCAACGCCGGGTCGCTCACCGCCTTGCGCGGCGACACGGTCGCCCTGACGAACGAGCATGCCCGCCGGATCGGCGGCGGCGTGGGCGTGGGCGACACAGTGACGCTGCGCCTCGGCGACGGGGCGAAGGCCGACCTGAGGGTGGTCGCGCTGTTCACCATGCGCACCGGACCGAAGACCGTGATGCTGCCCGCTGCGTTGCTGGCGCGGCACGTCACGTCGGGTGCCCCCACGCAGATTCTCGTCCGCGCCGCGCCCGGGGTGGACCATGCCCGGCTGACCGCCGCGCTGACCCGGCTGGTCTCCGACCGTCCCGGGACGCGGGTCGCCGACCGCGACCAAGCCGCCGCCGCGCACGCCGAGCAGGAGCAGATCGGCGCCTGGGTGAACTACATGCTCGTCGGGATGATCATCGGCTACACGGTGATCTCGCAGGTCAACACTCTGATCATCGCCGCGCTGGAGCGGCGGCGCGAGTTCGCGCTGCAGCGGCTCATCGGGGCCGACCGCGGCCGGCTGCTGCGGATGATGGGCGTCGAGGGGCTGGCCGTCGCCCTCGCCGGCGTGCTCCTCGGCGGTGTCGTGTCGACGCTGACGCTCGTGCCGTTCTGCCTCGCCCTGAGCGGTTCACCCACGCCCGGCGGGCCGCTGTGGATCTACCTCACCGTGATCGGTTCGGCGAGCGCGCTGACCGTCGTGGTGACGTTGCTGTCGAGCTGGTTCGCGCTGCGTCCGCATCCGGCGGCGGTGGCCGCGGGCGCGTGAACCGGGCGTTCGGTACACGCGGAGGCAGGTCACGCTTCGGGAGGGCGTCCGTTGAGATACGCCAGCACCGCCAGTACGCGTCGATGGCCGCTGTCGCTGGGTGCGAGGCCGAGCTTGGCGAAGATGTTGCCGATGTGCTTGTGCACGGCGTTCTCGGTGATGCTCAGGCGCTGGGCGATGGTGGTGTTGTCGTGTCCCTGCGCCATCCGGGCGAGGACTTCCCGTTCGCGCGGCGTGAGGTCGTCGATAGGATCCCCGTTGCGGCGAGCGAGGAGCTGCGCGACGACTTCGGGATCCATGGCGGTACCGCCGGCCGCCACGCGACGCAGCGCGTCGACGAACTCGGCCACCCGGCTGATCCGGTCCTTGAGGAGGTAGCCGATCCCGCCGCGCCCGTCCGACAGGAGCTCGCCGGCGTAGTCCCGCTCGACGTACTGCGAGAGCACCAGAACGGGCAGGCCGCGGTACCAGCGCCGGGCGCGCAGCGCGGCGTGGATCCCCTCGTCGCGGAACGACGGCGGCAGCCGCACGTCGACGATCGTGACGTCGGGCCGGTGCTCGGCCACCGCGTCCTCGAAGGCCTCCGCGTCGCGGGCGATCGCCATGACCTCGAACCCCTTGGTGGCCAGCAGCAGTTCCAGCCCGGTGGACAGCAGGACGTTGTCCTCAGCGATCACGACCCGCACGGCACCTCCTCGGCCTTCACGACGCACACGGAAGCCGGACGGCGAGCGTGGTCGGCCCGCCTTCGGGGCTGCTCAGGCGGACGGTGCCGTCCAGGGCGAGGACCCGGCGCCGGATCCCCGCGATCCCGGTGCCCCGGGTCTCGTCGGCGCCGCCGACGCCGTCGTCGGTGACCTCGATCGACAGGCGGTCTCCGGCGCGCCCGACCCGGACGGCCGCCCGATCGGCGCCGCCGTGCTTGGCGACGTTGGTGAGGGCCTCGGCCACCACGTAGTACGCCACCGCCTCGACGGCCGCGGGGATCGCCCCCAGCTCGCCGACGTCCGCGCGCACCGGCACCCGTGACCGGGCCGCCAGCGAGGCCAGCGCCCCGTCGAGCCCGCGGTCGGCGAGGATCGGCGGGTAGATCGTCTGCAGCACCGTGCGGAGCTCGACCATCGCCTCCTCCGCGGTCTCGTGCGCCTGCCGGAGCAGCACCGCCACCGTCTCGGCGTCATCGGTGAGCGACTCGCGGGCCATGCCCAGGCACATGGCGATCGTCACCAGGCGGGCCTGCGTGCCGTCGTGCAGATCGCGTTCGATCCGCTGGAGCTCGGCGCCGTGGGCGTCCACGACCCTGGCCCTGGTCTTGGTCAGCACGTCGATCCTCGCGGAGAGGCGCTCGGTGATCGGCGGGGACAGAAACGCCAGGCAGACCCGCGCGTGGACGCGCGCCAGCACAGGAAGGACCCAGAACGCCACCGCCCCGAGCACGACGACCTGCGCCGGCCCCAGGACCAGCGCCGTCCCCCAGCCGTTCACCTTCACACTCCAGAACAGCTCGGGGCGTGTGTAGGCGGGAAACGCCCACCAGAACGGCACGGTGACGACCGTCAGCAGATTGCCCAGGCAGAGCAACGCGGCGAGGCCGAACACCCCGCCGACAACGCCGTGCACGACCGGCCACAGGAGTGCCCGCCGCGCACCCGGACTGGTCACCGGATCGCCGAGCAGCCGCCCGGCGCGCCCGCGGTGCCATTCGGCCCACTGGCGGGCGAGGCCCGGCACGAGCCACAGCGGCAGCGCGAACAACGAGGCCAAGGCCGTGCCCAGGGCCCCCAGCAGGTAACCATTGCCGGAGAAGGCCCGCTTCCACTGCTCCCGCACGTGCCGTCCGATCTCCCGCAGATGCCAGGGACAAGGCCCAGTCTGCGGGACGATCGGCCGGACGGCACTACAGCCCGCTACACCTTCTTGAGGCAGCAGGCTGTATCGGACGGGCCCGCCCCCGTGCCTAGCGTCCTGAGCCATGACACGATCACGACGCCGGATCCCGGCCCTCCTGCTCATGCTCGCCGCCCTGCCGCCCCTGGCCGTCCAGACGGCGCACGCCGAGACCCCAGGCCGCCACCCCGATCGGCACATCGCCTGGAAACGGTGCGCCCAGAGCCCCGACGACTCGGTGGGCGGCGAACTCGACCGCGCCGGCGCCCAGTGCGCACAGATCACCGTCCCGCTCGACCATGCCCGGCCGGACGGCCGCACGATCAAGATCGCGCTGTCCCGGCTCAAGGCGACCGACCGCGCCCACCGGATCGGCACCATGGTGCTCAACAGCGGCGGCCCGGCCGAGCCCACACTGGGCATGCCCCTGGAGACCCGCACGTACATGAAGCAGGTCGCCTCCCGGTTCGACCTCATCGGGCTGGACCCGCGATTCGTCGGCCGCTCCACACCGCTCGACTGCGGCTGGCCCATCGGCCTGTGGCTCCGCTCCGCCGGCTCCGACCGCGCAGGATTCGATCGCCAGGTCGCCTTCCAGCGCGACCTCGCGGAAAGGTGCCGCCGCAGCCAGGGCGACGTTCTCCCCTACGTCACGACGCGCGACACCGCCCGGGACATCGACCTCGTCCGGCGGGCCCTCGGCGAACGCGAGATCTCGTTCCTCGGCTACTCCTACGGCGCCTACCTGGGCGCGGTCTACACCCAGATGTTCCCCGGCCGGACCGACCGTGTCGTGCTGGACAGTGCCGGCGACCCCCGCACGTACGGCCCGAGACTCATGCAGGGCACCGAGGACGAGGCCGAGCACGCCCTGCGCGCCTGGGCGAGCTGGGCGGCCGAACACCACGACCTCTACGGCCTTGGCGAGACCCGCCGCCAGGTGCTCGCCACGGTGCGCCACATCACTGACGCCGCGGCCGGACATCCCCTCCAGGTCGGCCCGTACCTTGTCGACCAGCACGTGCTTCCTCAGATCCTCTATGTCGGCAGCGCCACCGACCGTCCCGCCGACCGTGCCGAGTTCGCCTCCACCGTCCGCGTCCTCAACGAGGCCGCCAACGGACGCGCGGCGACCCCGAACGAACAGCTGGACGGTCTCCTGGCGTTCCTGCTGACCAGCGCCAACTCCCAGTACGGCAGCGCCGCGGCCGCCATCATCTGCGGCGACCGCGCGGCCCCCCGCGACCCCGAGACCTACTGGAACGAGATCCAGCGCAGCCGGTCGCGCCATCCCCTGTTCGGGCCGCTCAAGAACAACATCTGGCCCTGCGCCTTCTGGCCGAGCCCGCCGCGCGAGCAGCCGACGCGGATCGGCAACCCCACCCCGGCGCTGATCGTGTCCGCCACCGGCGACGCCGCCACCACCTACCAGGGCAGCAAGGCCATGCACCGGCTGATGACGGGCTCCCGGCTCCTCACCCTCGACGCCATCGCCCACGGAATCTACGGCGAGTACGGCAACCCCTGCGTCGACGCCAAGGTCAACACCTACCTGGCCACCGGAACCCTCCCGCCCGGCGACGAGAGCTGCCCGGCCATCGGCCGGCTCTAGCGCTCCGGCGGTTCGTCCAGAAGGCTCAGGTGGTCCGGGGTGATGGTGCCGGTGATCAGCAGGTTCCGGATCAGGTTGACGTTGAGGGCGTTGCCGATGGGCGGGGCGACCTCGTGCTCCAGCAGTCCGGGCACCTCGCCGCTCAACTGGTGGCGCACCTTCTCGACGCGGCGGGCGGCCTTCTTCTGGTTCCATCCCGCCTTCGGCTGGAGGCGGCCCAGCTCGTCGGCGACCTGGGCCCAGGTCAGGGGCTGCGGGTCCGGGTCGTGGCGGAGGTACCGCTGGCTGAGGCACACCAGGACCAGGTGCTCGGACGGCTCCAGCCGCCACGGCCGGCGCTCCTCGGTGGGGGCCTCGTTGCGGGCGCCGGCTCCCAGCGGAGCGGCGCCCGAGGCGATCCGCACCTCGAACAAATGGTCCTGATCGGGTGCGACGATGAACAGCGGCGTGTACCCCGCGGCGGGCAGTTCCGCCGCCTGGCCCCGGAGGACCAGGCGCGACCCGGGGAACCGGATGGCCAGTTTCCCGGTGTTGTGCAGAATCCAGCGCGAATTCTCGCGCGTGATGTGGCCGTGCCTCCGGCTGACGTGGGTGTCGCCCGGGCCCACGCAGACGTGGACGGAGTCCTCCTGGCGCCCGAAAACGAGGGTGAACCCGGCGTCCGGCGCGACCCTCATCCCCCCGCGCGCCCCCAGGACGAACAGTGTCCCGGGCTGGGCCGGGGGAATTCCGTCGGAGAGGGTCCTGATCTCCGCCGGCAGGAACTCCACCTTGGGTTGAAACCGCGGCACCGTCATCAGCCCTTCCTCCCGGGAGCCTCCGAAGATTTCATACTCGATCAAGTGGAACCCCACGACATCATGAGGGAAAGTCGTTACAAAAGGGCGTGGAAAGACTCCAGAGCGTGCGAAAGGCAGGTCTGTGCAGCGCTTGCGGCCGGACGATCCCGACCGGGTCGGTCCATACCGCCTGCTCGCCAGGCTGGGCGCCGGCGGCATGGGCGTCGTCTACCTCGGACGGTCCCCGGGCGGCCGGCTGGTCGCGGTCAAGGTCGTCAGTGCGAGATTCACGGGCGACGCCGAGTACAGGGCGCGGTTCGAACGGGAGATCGGCGCGGCCCGGACCGTCAGCGGCGCCTTCACCGCCTCGATGCTGGACGCCGACGCCGACGCCGGGACGCCCTGGCTCGCCACCGCCTACCTTCCCGGGCTGACGCTGCGAGAGGCGGTCGCCGGGCACGGGCCGTTTCCGGCGCCCGCCGTCCGCACGCTGGCCGCCGGGCTCGCCGAGGCGCTGGTCGACATCCACCGGGCCGGGCTGACGCACCGCGATCTCAAGCCGGGGAACATCATGCTGACCGCCGGCGGTCCCCGGGTGATCGACTTCGGTATCGCCCGTCCGGAGGACGCCGTCACGATCACCAGGGTGGGAGGCACGCCCGGCACTCCGGGGTTCATGTCGCCCGAGCAGGCCGCCGGCCTCAAGGTCGGGCCGGCCGGCGACGTGTTCTCGCTCGGCGCCGTGCTGGCCTACGCGGCGACCGGGGCGGAGCCCTTCGCGGCCGACGGCACGGCGGCCGCCTTGAGACGGATCAAGGCCGGGCAGGCCGATCTCGGCGGGATCTCCGACCCGTGGTTGCGCGACCTGATCGGGGACTGCCTCCGGCTGGAGCGGGGGCGGCGGCCCTCCGCCGCCGACCTGCTCGCCAGGCTGGACGAGGCCGGCCCCGCGCACGGCGCCGCGTGGCTGCCGGCGGGCGTCGCCGAAGCCATCGGCCGCCGGACCGTCCAGGCCCGGGGCCTGCCCGAGGTCGCGATGCCCCCGGCCGCCTCCGCCACGCTCGCCGACCGGGCCGGCTCGGCGGAGGAGACCGCCGAGCCGCCGACCACGGACGGCGACGGCGCATCCGGCCTGCCCGCCGCGACCCGCGTACCGAGCAGACGCGCGTTGCTCATCGGCGGCGGCGCGGCGCTCGCCACGGCCGGTGTCGCCGCGGGCGCGGCCACGCTGTCGAGGAACCGGGACCCCGTCCGGCGTTCGGCCGCGCGGGCGGCGACGCCGTCCGCCACGCCGTCACCGTCCGCCCCGCCCCCTCGGGCGAAGTCGCGGTGGAAAGTGAAGGTGGACGACTACTACCCGGACTTGCTGGCCGCCGACGGTGTTCTCCTGGCGCACGGCGACGGCATCCTGAAAGCCCTCGACCCGGATACGGGGAAGACGCGCTGGAAGCATCGCTCCGTCGACGTCGACCACGTCAGCGTGGACGGCGGCGACGTGTTCCTCGTCGACCACTTCGCCTCGCGTCTCACCATGCTGCGCGCCGATTCCGGTGCCGAGCGGTGGAGCCGCCCATGGCCGTCCGAGAAGAACGTTCCGATGTATCCCGTGGCCGGCACCAAGATGGCCTGTTTCGGCTACTACTCGGTGACCGCCCTGGGCAGGAAGAACGGCAGGCGCCGCTGGAACGCTCCCGTGAAGGCGGAGTACGGGATCGCCGTCGCCGACGACGTGGTGGTCGTGGCCGACAGGACGAGGGTGGCCGCCCTGGACGCCGGCAGCGGCCGTCCCCGCTGGACGTATCAGGTGGAGTGGGCGCACTACCCGCAGGTCTGCTACGGCTTGGTCTTCGTCCTCGACGGGCCCGGCACCGTGCACGCGCTGCGCGCGGACACCGGCGGGCTCGTCTGGAAGAGGTTCATCGGCGACACGGTCTACGAGAGCTTCGGATTCGGGTCGGGAGGCGGATTGGTCCACTTCGGAACCGCGGCCGGGGACGTGTACGCGATCCGGGCCGCGACCGGTGAGGTCGTGTGGTCGCGCCGGCTGGGTCAGGGCGCGTCCAGGAACCAGTGGAACGCGCTCGGCATCACCGGAGACACGCTGTACGCGGGCTGCGCCGACCGGAACGTCTACGCGCTCGGCGCGGCCGACGGACGGATCAAGTGGACGTACCCGGCCGATGTCACGGTCCGAACCTCGGCGCCGGTGGCCATCGGCGGATCGGTGTTCATCGGCACCGCCGGCGGATACGTGAAGGCCCTCACCCCACCGGACGGGGGCTGACGGGTGCGGGGACTGGAGCACACCGACCCCAGGGAGGCCGGCCGCTTCCGGCTGCTGGCGCGCGCCGGGTCCGGGGGCATGGCCGTCGTCTACCTCGGCCGGTCCGCGGGCGGGCGTGCCGCGGCGGTGAAGATGATGCACGCCGACCTCGCCGGCGATCAGGAGCACCGGGCCCGTTTCCGCCGCGAGGTCGCCGCCACCCGCGCCGTCGGCGGCCTGTACGGCCCGGGGGTGCTGGACTCGGACCCGGACGCGCCGAGGCCGTGGATGGCGACCGAGTTCCTCCCGGCGATCTCGCTGCGGGACGCGGTCCGGCGGTACGGCCCGCTGCCCGCGGACGCCGTCCGGTCCCTGGCGGCCGGTCTCGCCGAGGCGCTCGCCCTGATCCACCGCGCCGGGTACGTCCACCTCGACCTCAAACCGGCGAACGTGCTGCTCACCGCCGACGGCCCCCGGGTGATCGACTTCGGCATCGTGGGCGAGCGCGGCCCGGACGGGACGGTCCCGGGCACCCCCGCCGGGTCGCGCGGCTACATGTCGCCCGAGCAGGAGGCCGGCACGCCCGCCGGGCCCCCGAGCGACGTCTACTCCCTGGGCTGCACGCTGACCTTCGCGTGCACCGGCGGCCCGCCCGGCGAGGGCTCCCCCGAGGACGTCATCGGCGACGACCTGCGGACGGCGATCGCCGACTGCCTGCGCCCCGACCCCGCCGCCCGTCCGGACCCCGCCGAACTGGCGGCACGGGCGGCCCCGCCGGTCACGGGCGGGGACCGGACGGCGTGGCCGCCGCAGATCGCCGGCGAGATCCACCGGCAGGTCGCCGAGATGGAGAACCCGCCGGCGGCCCGGCCGCGTCCGGCGAAGGTCCGGAGGCGCCGCCCGGTGGTGCTCTCCGGGGCGGGGGTCCTGATCGCGGGCGGCCTGGCCGCCGGCGTCCTGGTACTGGGCGGCCCGGGGTCGTCCTCGGGTGAGGCCGGGCCGGGGCGAGCGTCCCGTTCGTCCCCGGCCGCGCCCGCGTCCTCGGCATCCGCCGCCCCGTCCCCCACCGCGCGGACCCGGGTACTCGAGTTCTACGTGACCGGCAACGTCAGGCTGACGTCGTTGACGTACACGGTCAACGGAAAGAGCACGACGCTGAAGAACGTCAAGCTGCCGTGGCGGACCGCCATCGACATTCCCGCCGACCCGGGGTCCGCGAAGTGGCGCATCAAGTACCGCCACAAGGAAGGCCAGGTCAGCTACCGCGTCGTCGTGGACAGGATCATGAACGGGTGGGGGTCGGCGAGCGGGAACACCACCGGCGAAAGCCACGGGACCTCCTGACCCGGCGGCCCGGTCTCATCCCGCGAGGGCCCGCAGCAGTCCGAGGCCGGTGAACATCTCCCGGCACCACGCCAGCGCGGTGTCCATCGTCTCCCACTGGGGGTCGTGCGGCGCCAGGAACGGCAGGATGTACGGATCCTCGATGCCTTCTGGAAGATCCTCCGGATGGCAGTCGTACGGCGGCCACCCGTAGAACTCCTTCCACATGCGGAACGCCACCGGCTGCTCCGCGCTGTCCCAGACCGCGAGCCACAGCCGGCGCAGCATCGCCGGATGCGCCAGCACGAACATCAGCCGTCCCATGTCAAGCGGTTCCGCCGCCGAGATCACCCGTGCCACCGACGCGTACCGCTCCGTCTCGCTCACGTAGGGGCAGAAACCCGACCAGATCTCGACGCTGTGCCCGGACGCGATGATCGACGAGCAGAGCGCGGCCAGCGCCGTCCCCCGGTTGTGCACGGCCGAGTGCGGGGTGTCGGTGACGAGTCCCGCGGGGACCAGGAACGTCACGACGCGGCCGCGCGCCGAGATCCGCTGCGGCACCGCGTCCACCATGCACTCCGGCTCGCCGGACAGATAGGCGCCGATGTCCACCTCGCTGCCGGTCACGTCCCAGGCGGGGACGAGTGCCGTGGTCAGCACCTCGTCCTTGACCCGCTCGCGCAGCTCGGCGACCTCGGCGTCCACCTCGGGCAGCACGGTGGTCCAGCCGTCTCTGGCCAGCAGCATCGTCTCGTCCCACGACGCGCCGGCCCACTCGGCGGTGCTGTGGCGTCCGCTGCCGTCGGCGATGCTGTCGGGCGCGCAGGCCCGGTCCACGAACTCCTGCCAGGACCAGATCGGGCGCAGCGCGTGCACGGTGTCGGCGTGCCCCGGGTCCCCCCGGCTCACCCCTCGTCCTCCGCCAGCCCGAGGGCCGAGCGGTGTGCCGCCGACATGCCCCGCACCACCCGCCAGCGGACGGCCTGTTCCACGCTCGCCCCCGCCTGGAGCAGCTTGGCCGCGTCGATGGCGGCGCGGGGCGAGAACATGACCGGCAGCCGCTTCTCTGCGGCCGTGGCGCGCAGCCGCCGCACCTCCGCGATCACCCGCCGGGTGTCGTCGGGCCGCGCGGGCGCGTGCGCGAGCGCGATCAGTTCCTCCAGGTCCTCGTCGACCGGGACCTCGATGATCGTGAACCGGTCCAGTGTGGCCGCGTCCAGTGCCTGGCGGCCCACGTACTGCCGGTCGCCGCCGGTGCCGTAGGTGTTCGCGGTGGCCACCAGGCGGAAGTCCGGGTGCGCGGTGACCATGCCGTCGGCGAACGCGCAGGACCGCAGGGAGAGCGCCTGGTTCAGCTCGGCCAGCAGCCCGGGATGGCCGCTGTCCAGCTCGTCGAGCAGCATCAGCCCGCCGTCCTCGAAAGCACGGCGGAACGGCGTCGCGTGGTAGTGGCCGTGCGCGTCGTAGTAGCCGAAGATCTTGCTCATCGGCGTGGTCGGCCCCAGGGAGAGGGCATGGAACTCCTGCTCGAACGCCTCCGCCGCCTGCTGCGCCATCATCGACTTCCCGGTGCCGGCCGGGCCGACGAGGAGCACGTGGCAGCCGGCGCCGAGCGCGAGCAGGACGTCGGGGAGCACGGCGTGGGCGTGACCGGCGAGGCGGACCGGGCCGGGGGCGCCCGCCACCCTGACCTCCACGACGGGCGGCACCGTCTCGGCGGCGATCTCGGCGATCACCCGGGCCGCCTCCTCCCGCGCGAACCGGCCGACGGACCGCCGCAGCCCCTCCCGCGACTCCTCGAACGCCTCCCAGGCGTCCTTCAGTTCCTCCTCCACCGCCTCGCGCGCCGCCTTCAGCGACGCGGCCGCCGCGTCGGCCGTGAGGCGCGCGGCCGTCTTCTCCGCGACCTCCTCCGCCGCGCCGGTGGCCGTCTCCAGCGCCGCCGACCTGGCCGACCGGACGATCTCTTCGGCGTGGGCCACGCGCTCGCCGGCGACCGCGCGGGCGACCGCGGTGGCCACGCGCTCCGCCGTCGTCTCCATGGTCTTCTCGGCATGCGGCGATCTGGCGAGGGCGTCCCCGTACCGCATGACGGTCTCGAACGCGATGGCACCGGCGATCTGGCGGACTTCCGTCCGTTGTCTCTCCCACACGGGCGACAATGATCGGCCACCCGCACGGGACCCCTCCCGGACCGCCGGCGCCGGCCGGATCAGCGGATCGCGCCGGGCCGATCGTCGAACGGTTCGTAGAACGAGTGGGCCGTAACCGTTCGAGCCGCTGAGCGACCGCTCGCGATTCATCGCCCAGATCAGAGGGTGATGGCGACTTTGCCTCGGGCGTGGCCGCGCGCGATGTAGCGGAGCGCCTCGGGGATCTCGGCGAACGGGTAGGTCCTGTCGATGACGGGTGCGATCTGCTTCTTGTCCATGAGCTCTGCGAGGAACCGCAGGTCCGTGGAGTTGGGCTTCCAGCTGACGGTGACGATGCGCTGGCTCACGAAGGGGGAGGCCAGCGCCCCCCGGACCACCTGTGCCGCCGGACCCAGTAACCCGCCGCGGGGCGAGGCGATGCCGCCCACGATCACGAGCGTGCCGGAGGAGGTCAGCGTGCGCCGCAGCCGCGCCAGCGACCGGTCGCCCACGATGTCCATGAGCAGGTCGTATCGCCCTTTCCGCTCGGTGAAATCCTCGCGGGTGTAGTCCACGACGTCGTCCGCGCCCAGCGAACGGACCAGTTCGATGTTGCGGGTGCTGCACACGCCGGTGACCTCGGCGCCGAGCGTCTTGGCGAGCTGGACGGCGAAGGTGCCGATCCCGCCGGACGCCCCGTTGACGAGGACCCGCTGCCCGGCGGAGAGCCGTCCCACGTCCCGCAGCCCTTGCAGCGCGGTGTGCGCGGCCATCGACACCGACGCGGCCTGTTCGAAGGTGAGGCGGGCGGGCTTGACGGCCAGCCTGTTCTGCGGGACGGCCACGGTCTCGGCGAACGAGCCCAGCCGGACCTCCCCGAAGACCTCGTCGCCGGGACGCAGTCCGGTCACGTCGTCGCCTGCCCGCTCGACGACGCCGGCGAGGTCGGCACCAGGGATCAGGCCCGGTCTCGGCCGGCGCAGGCCGATGCTGAGCCGCACCAGCTTCGGGTCGGCCCCCACGTGGCGCCAGTCGTAGGGGTTGACCGACACCGCCCGCACCCGCACGAGCACTTCGTCCCGGGCGATGTCGGGTTCGTCGACGTCCTTGAGGGTCAGCACTTCGGGCGGGCCGTAGCGGTCCCAGCTCCAGGCTTTCATGGCGTCTTCCCTTCGGTGGGCGGGGCGTGATCGCGTCGTACGACGTAAGGTGTTCGTACGTCGTAAGGTAATCGTACGCCGTAAGAAGGTCAAGGGCCGCGGCGGAACGGGACTCGGCCGGCAACCGGAGACGACGGCGCGCCCTGCGCGCTCAGCCGTGGTCGGAAGGGGTCAGGAACCGGCGGCGCGGCGCCGCTCCAGCCCCTCCAGGATCAGGTCGAGGGCGAACTCGAACTCGAACTGGTCGTCGCAGAAGCCCAGGGTGCCGTCCGGATCGTCGTGGACGGCGTGCGCCAGCATCCCGACGATGTTCGGGAACCGGCCGGCCATCTGCTCCATCATCGCGGCGGCCTCGGCGTCCGCGCTCTGGGCGCCGTCGGGCCGGAACAGCTCCTGGGCGAACCCGAGAGCGCGGCTGCCCAGGACGTGCAGCGCGCGATGGGCCAGATCGAAGGAGAATCCGCCCGCCCGGAGGATGGCGACGACCTGGTCGAAGTAGGCGATGACGACCGGGCTCGTGGTGGTACGGGTTCCGAGCAGCTGCGGAGCCCAGCCGTGGCGCAGGAAGACCTCCCGGGCGGCGAGGATCCGCGCGCGCAGCGCGGCCTGCCAGTCCTCGTCCGGGGCGGGGGCCTCGACCTGCTCCACCGCCTCCATGATCTCCCCGAGGATCACCTCGACGAGGCCGTCGAAGACGGCCTCCTTGTTGGCGACGTGGTAGTACAGCGACATCGCCTCGGCCCCGACCTCCTGCGCGAGGCGGCGCATGGTGAGCGAATCGAGGCCGTCGCGGTCGGCCAGCCCCGCTGCGGCGCGCAGCACCCGCCTCCGGCTCAGCGGAACGCGGGGCTGCTCCTCGGTCAGCTCGTCGGCGTCGGTCCGTGGGGTCATCGATCTTCCTCCCGACGAACTCTACTCGTACAAGGTAAGTCTCCGGGGCTCACCTCACCTTGTCCGGGTGATGCCGTGCCGTCACGACCGACTCAGCATGTGCAGGGAAGGCGTCGGTCGCCCGGAGCGCGAATCGGTGGCGGGGAATCACGGCGCCGATGCCGGAGAGGGGGAAACTTGGATCTCCGCATACTCCCGCTGGCCGTCACCATGATGGTGGGACCGCAGATCATGTCCGCCATCGTGTTGGTGACCACCAAACAGGCCGTGCGTGTGTCCCTGGCCTTCCTCGCGGGTGTGGCCACCGCCGCGCTGGTCGGAACCGCCATCGCCCGTGGCGTCTTCGCGCTGCTGGGAAACGGCGTCTCCTTCGGCGACCCTTCGGACTCGGGGTCGGTGGGGAGCATCATCCAGTACACGCTCGTCGCCCTCCTGCTCGCCGCGGCGGTGAAGAGTTACGTGAAGCGTGAGACGGTGAAGCCGCCCAAGTGGCTCGGAACGCTGATGGAGGCGGATCCAGGGAGGGCGTACAAGGTCGGCCTTCTGGTGATCCTGCTGATGCCCTCGGACATCGCGGTCATGCTGACGGTGGGCGCCCATCTGGAACAGCACTCCGCGAGCTATGCCGACGCGCTGCCGTTCATCGCCGCCACCGTCCTGATCGCGGCGCTGCCGCTGCTCGGCCTGTTGCTCTTCCACAGGCGCGCGGAGCGGGCCATGCCCCAGATCAGGGAATGGATCAACACCCACAGCTGGCTGGTCAACATCGTGACCTACCTGATCTTCATCGCGCTCATCCTGTGATCAGCGCTCATCCGGTGATCTCAGGGAGCCTCGGGAACCACTCCGACGCCGCTGAAGTGCGGGACCTCCGGCTCCCGCCAGGGGGACGGATCCGGCCGCCACCGCGAGCAGGACACCACCCCGGGTTCCAGCAGCCGGGTTCCGGCGAACAGCGCCTCGATCTCCTCGGGGGAACGGGCGCGGATCGGCGTCCCGCCCCGTTCCATCACCTCCCGCACGGCCCTGCGCATGGCTTCCCCGTCCAGTTCCTCGGTGGTCGCGTCGCAGGTGTGGGAGATGACCAGATGGCTGCCGGGGGCGAGGGCGCTCAGCAGGTCGGCGACCAGCCGCTGTGCCTCGTCGTCGTCCAGCACATGGTTCAGGACGCCGAGCAGCATGAGGGCGATCGGACGGTCGAAGTCGAGCGTGCGGGCCGCCTCGGACAGCACCGCCCGCGTGTCGCGGATGTCGGCCTCGATGTAGTCGCACGCCCCCTGGTCGCTGCTCGTCAGCAGGGCCCGGGCATGGGCGAGCACCAGCGGATCATTGTCGACGTAGACGATCCGGGAGTCCGGCGCGACACGTTGCGCGACCTCGTGGGTGTTGTCGACGGTGGGCAGGCCCGTGCCCAGGTCGAGGAACTGCCGTATCCCCTGGGAGACCAGGAAGCGCACCGCGCGGCCGAGGAAGGCCCGGTCCTGCTTGGCCGACACGGCGATCCCGGGCAGTATCCGCAGGACGGCGTCGCCGGCCTCGCGGTCGACCGGGTAGTTGTCCTTACCGCCCAGCCAGTAGTCCCAGATGCGCGCCGAGTGCGGCACGCTCGTGTCGATCCCCGGTCGCGGATTGTCCGTCATGCGCCAGCCCCTCAGTGCGGCAAATCGCGCCCATCATCTCTTATATTCCGTCTGCCCACCCGCGGCTCGCCCAACATCCGGCGACGCGCTAGAGCGATTCGGCGGCCCAGCTCCATGTGCCGCCCTCCTCCCGCGCGCGGACCAGTTGCGCGCCGTCGGAGTCCGCGAGCTCGGCGATCATCCGGATCAGCCGGCGGTGGAAGTCGGCGGGCGGACGGGCACCGCCCGGCGAGCCTTCCAGAAGGGTCACGTTGACCTTCGCCTCGTCGCGGAGCTGCGCGGTCAGGCGGCCCGTCCTGTCCATACGGAGTATCACGATCGCGTCGGCGCGGATCATGTCGCAGCCGTCAGCGGCTGAGATCCACACTTCGCCCATGAGCCTCATCTCCCCGGATCGGAAGCCCACACGCCCTCTCCCTCAAGATAGGGCTTCCCGAAAGGGCGTAGACTCATGGCGAACGAGGGGTTCCCGATGCGGACGGCCAAGCCTGCGTCCTCCTGGTTTCTCGACACGCGGTCGGAGCTCTCGACATCGCGATGACGACATGACGGGCGACGATCTGGGATCCAGCGGGTGGGGGTCCGTGGGTGCCGCACCGACCGGGGCGGACCACCGGCGCTTCGCCGCCACGTTCGAACTGATGACGGAGGTCCTGAACGGGACCCGGCCGTCAGGCATGCTGCCTCTCGTGACGGCGCACGCCCGCACGCTGGCGCGCGTTCCTCTCGCGTTCCTGGCCCTCCCCGCCGAGGAGGGCAACACACTGCGGATCGAGGTCGCGGTCGGCACCGACAGCGACCGGATACGCGGGCTGACGGTGCGACGCGGCCGGTCGATGCTCGGCCGGGCCTTCAGTTCCCGCCGGGCCCTGTCCGCGCGGATCGCGGCCGACCAGACGCTGATCGGCCTGCCGGCCGGCCCGATCCTGATCCTGCCGCTGGAAACGGGCGAGGCCACCCGGGGAGTGCTCGCCGTCGTGGGACAACCCGGCGCTCAGCCGTTCAGCCCGGCCACCGCTCGCCAGATGCTCCTGTTCTGCGACATGGCCGCCCGGCTGATCGAGATGGCGGGAGCGCGCGTCTCCGACACCCCGGCGGAACCCGCGGTCGACGTGACGGGGCCGGACGAGGAGACGGCACCGCTGCCGACTCCAGGGCAGGCCTGAAAACCGCCTGGGCGGGCCTTTCCCCGGCCCGGCGGCCGTCGGTCGGCGATTCCGCGGATTCGGCCCTGCCACGGCCGGGTTCCCGGCGGTGTTTCAGAGCTTGAAAAGCTTCGCGAACGGAGCGAGAATCTTGACTTTCCGCGTCCCGAAGTCGACCAGGACGGCACGCCCGGGCTCGACCTCCAGCACGCGCCCGAGCCCGTGCTTGTCATGCGTGACCTGGTCCCCCAGCTCGAACTCCTTGGTCGGCGGAGCCGCGGGCGGGGGTTTGAAGGGGCTGGTGGGCAGGTGCCGCCGCCCGGTGGGTCTGGTGGGTTTCATTACCCCCATTATGCGCCACCTGAGCGTATGCGGGGAGTCTCCGGCGCCTGATGAAAATTCACGGCGCGCGGCCCGCGCATGTTTTCCGTCGACCCGCCAAATCATGTGATACCGTCGCTCGTAGTTGCGGTTCCCAAAGACATGTGCGTGCGCCTGGTGGATCTGACCTCAGGCGCATTTTTGTTGTTCTGGATCTTCCGGATGGGCCATCGCGGCATCCCCGGGCGCACAGGGTGTGCGGCCGGGACCGATCCAGAAGGAGACGATCATGGCCACCGGCACCGTCAAGTGGTTCAACGCGGAAAAGGGCTTCGGCTTCATCGAGCAGGACGGCGGCGGCGCCGACGTCTTCGCCCACTACTCCAACATCGCGGCCCAGGGCTTCCGTGAGCTCCAGGAGGGCCAGAAGGTGTCGTTCGACATCACCCAGGGCCAGAAGGGCCTGCAGGCGGAGAACATCGTCCCCGCCTGATCGCCGGCTCGGCGGCGGGCGGCCCCTCGGGCCGCCCGCCGCTCACCCATGCCGGCGGCGCGTGCCGCAGTCACGGGCGGGGTGCGCGGCGGTCCTGCCGCCGGCGCAGTTCCTCCTCGCCGACCAGGGTGAGCATCGGCTCTCCTGGGAGGCACATCATGACGACGACGAAACGGCTCGGGCGGTCCTTGAGGTTGTTGGCCGCCTGGTAGTGGATGACGTCGCCGCCCGGCTCCCAGAACGCCTCACCGGAGCGGATCACCCGCTCGGGCTCGCCCTCCAGCTCAAAGATCATTTCCCCTTCGAGCATGTAGCCGAAGACGGGGCCGGCGTGGCGGTGCGGCGGGGTGCCCGGGTCGCCCGGCGGCAGCTCGATGAGGACCGTCATCGCACAGGCCCCGCCGGGAATCGACGGCTGCTCCTCCTGGAGGACGGTCAGAACGGTGTTCGACTGCGGGCTGCTTTCCATGGACGGCACGCTAGGCCGGAATCGGCCCAGAACACTGGGCCATTCCCAGCCGGAAACATTGGGCTGTTCGAGGCCCCGGGACGCCGGGCGTGCACGGATCGCTAGGCCGCGTCCAGCCTCCGCAGCACACCGACGAGCGCGTTGACGGCACCCGGGTAGGCGTGCGTGGGAGGCGTGCCGTACCCGACCACCAGCGACGGCCGCCGCCGGTCGTGGCCGAGGGGCGGACGAAGGTAATCGCCCAGGGTGTGCACGTCCACCGACGCGGCGCGCAGCGCGGCGGACACCGTCGCCTCGTCCGGCGAGCCGGCCGGCAGTTCGATGATGGCGTGCAGGCCCGCCTCGATGCCGAGGACGCGCGCTCGCGGCAGCCGTGAGCGCACCGCCTGAGCGAGGAGGTCGCGGCGGCGGCGATAGGCCACGCGGACCCCGCGCAGGTGGCGGTCGTAGTCACCGCTGTCGATCATGCGGGCGAGTGCGAGCTGTTCCAGCGGGCTGGTGGGGCGGGCCCGGCGCTTGGCCTCGGCGAGCGGTTCGAGCAGCCGCGGCGGGCAGGCGATCCACCCGAGCCGCACCGCCGGCCCGAGACTCTTGCTGGCCGACCCCACGTAGATCACCCGGGACGGCCGGCGGGACTGGAGCGCGCCGATGGGACGCCGGTCGTAGCGGAACTCCCCGTCGTAGTCGTCTTCGACGATCCAGCCGAGGTTCTCGTCCGCCCAGGACAGGAGCCCGGCCCGGCGTCCGGGGGACATGCTCGTCCCCAGCGGGAACTGGTGCGCCGGCGTGCACACGGCGACCCGCGCGGCGGAGGCGGCCAGTTCCGCCCGGGACATGCCCTCGGCGTCCACGGCGATGTCCGCGATGGCGAGCCGGGAGGCGACGATCGAGACATGGTCGCCGATGGCGGGGTTCTCCATCCCGGCCGTCCCCGCCCCGAGCTCGGCGAAGACCCCGGTGAGCAGGTCGAGCGCCTGCGTGAAGCCGGAGCACACGATCAGATGCGACGGGTCGGCGCGGACGCCGCGCACGCGGCCCAGATAGGCGGACAGGGTCCTCCGCAGCTCCGGCCGCCCTCTCGGATCACCGAGGTCGAACGCGTCGGCGGGCGCCTCCCGCAGCGTGTGCCGCATGGCGCGGGCCCAGGCGGCGCGCGGGAAGGCACCGGTGTCGGGGCGGCCGGGCCGCAGATCGTGGCGGGGCGCGGACGGCCGCGAGGCGGCGTGCTCCCGGGGCGCGGGCGCCGGCGCGCGCGCCCCGGCGGCGACCCGCGTCCCCGAACCGGACCGGGCCGTGAGCCAGCCCTCGGCGACCAGCTGCTCGTAGGCGGCGGCGACGGTGCCGCGCGCCACCCCCAGTTCGGCGGCGAGGTCCCGGCTCGACGGCAGGCGCGCCCCCGACAGGAGGCGCCCGTCGCGGATGGCGGCCCGCAACGACTCCTCGACCGCCCGGCGCCGCCCGCCTCTGGGCGGAACCTCCAGGAACAGCTCGGGCCCCACGGCCGACGCCGGCGTCCGGGCTGGAAAGCTGTCCAATCTTTCGTCCATCCAATGGCCCAGTTTAGTGGACTGATCCTTCCCTACCGTCGAGACGGAGCCTCCGGCTCTCCATCGGACATCCACATCGGAAGGAGCCCGCCGTGCGCGTCTTCGCGCACATGGGGAATCTTGACGTCGTCCTGACGGCGGCCGGTGATCCTCGTGGGCCGGCCGGCGCGATCATCGCGGTCTTGCCGTCGGGGCGGCGGGTTCTCCATGCTGTGGGTGCGCCGGGCGCGCCGGCGCATTCATGGACGGGAGCGGGCATGGCAGTCGGCCCTTGGTACATCGTGGGTCTTGACAATGGCGGAACCTCCAACAACGCGACGCTCCTGGACGCCGGGGGCCGGTTCGTGGTGTCGGGGCTCATGGAGTCCGCCAGTTGTGTTCGCGAGGGGCCGGAGGCGGCGCTGCGGGCGCTGTGCACGTCCCTGGACGAGGTGCTGAAGGCCACGGGGGTGAGCAGGTCGGCCGTGGCCGGCGTAGGGCTGGACACCCCGGGCCCGGCGACCGCCGAGGGGGTCATCTCGGCGAAGGGCTCGACGAACTTCGGGCACGAGGAATGGGCCGGTTTCGACATCCGCACCGCGCTGGAGGAGCGGATCGGGTTGCCGGTCGTCTACAGCAACGACGCGAACGCGGCGGCTTTGTACGCCCATCACGCGTATTTCGGCGCGGAGGCGATGGAACGCTCCTCGGTGGCGGCGATCGTCGGCACCGGGCTGGGCGGCGGGGTGGTCGAATCCGGGCGCGTCGTCCGGGGCGCGTCCGGTATGGCCGGGGAGCTGGGGCACGTGCGCATTCCCCTTGAGGGAGTCGTCGAGGACGGGCAGCCGCTTCCCATGTGCAACTGCGGCAACGCTGGGGATGTGGAGAGCATCGCTTCACTGACCGCTCTCGGGCGGAATCTGCTGCCGTACTGGCTGGGCCGCTTCCCCGGCCACCCGTTGTCGGAGGTGCCGCTCGCGGAGGCCGCCAAGCTGCTGCGTTCCTACGCCGAACGAGACGACCCCCTGGCACTGGCGATCTTCGAGCAGCAGGCCAAGGCGCTGGGCAGGCTCTTCACCCTCGCGGCGGACTTCACCGATCCGGACGCCTATTTCCTGGGCGGCGGCGTCGTGGAGGCGCACCCCCGGTTCCGGAACTGGCTGCTGTCGCTGGTGCGCCGGCACACGGGACTGCGCGTCGAGCAGGCGCAGAAGGCGGTCTTCGCTCTCGTTCCCGACCTGGACATGGCGGGCGCCCGCGGCGCGGCGATCGCGGCCCGGGAGGCGCTCCGCCCGGCGACGCCGCTGGAGGACGACTCGGTCGGGGTCTGATGGCGGCCGCCGGCCGCGGGCGTCATCTCGGCCCTGAACCTCGTGCGAGGCGACGTGCGCGGGGGACGGGTCAGCGGCGTTCCCGGCCGGCGGCCGGACGGGGTCCGGCCATCCGGGTCCAGGGCCAGGTGATCAGGGCCCAGCCGAGCAGGATGATCGCGATCTCGACCAGCACGTACCACGGCCATGGGCCCATCAGGTCGAGCACGGAGGCGGTGCCGGGCTTCCTGTTGAGATACCCGTAGTTGGTTCCGGCGATCACGTTGAAGACGAACGTGGCGACGGCCCACACCACGGTGGCGGCGACCGCGAACCGGTACTCGCCCCAGCCCGGCCGCATCCCCAGCCCCCATGTCAGGTACACGGCGGCCCAAACGATCATCAGGTGCGGCCCGAAGAAACCCAGGTAGTCGATGCCGGGGTAGTCGGCGCCGTTCAGGGCAGGGGTGAGCAGGGCCTGGACCGACAGGGTGAGTCCCCAGTAGTACGTCAGCGCGAACCATCGCCGGCCGAACGTCCACAGCGCGCCGACCGTGATCACCCACGCCACGTCGCACAGCTGCAGCGGAAGCGACCCGCCGATGCGCCACTGTCCCGGCAGCAGCGTGTACACATGGGTGCCGATCACCACGTACACGATCGCCAGCGCGTACGCCTTGCCGAAGCCCCTCGCCCGGCCTCCGAACCCGCCGCCCGGCTCCGTCCGCTGCGTCCGGCCGAGCCGCACCAGCCCGGCGCAGCCGACCGCGAACAGGCCGAGCGCCGCCCAGTGCGACGGCCCGTACGCGACGAAATCACCGGCGGCGGTATGCGACACCTGGTGATGCTAACCGCCTGGACCCCGCCGTACCGGTCAGGCGCGGGTCACCTCGGTCATCTGGAAGTCGGCCTTCGCGGCGCCGCACTCGGGGCATGACCAGTCGTCGGGGATGTCGTCCCAGCGGGTGCCCGGCGGGATGTCCTCCTCGGGCCAGCCTTCGGCCTCGTCGTAGACGAAGCCGCAGACCATGCACTCCCAGACCCGGTACTCCATGGACTCACACCTTCTCGAAGTCGATCTTTTCGCGGACGCCGCAGTCGGGACAGCACCAGTCGTCGGGGACGTCCGGCCACAGGGTTCCGGCCGGGAAGCCCTCCCGGGGCTCTCCGGTCTCCTCGCTGTACTCGTAGCCGCAGACCGGGCACCGGTAGGTCACGCCGCCGCCCCCTCCCGCACCGCCGGCGGGACGACCCCGTAACGAGAGTGCTGCCCTGGCTGGATGTTGGCCAGGGACGCGTCCCCGCCGTAGTGGGCGATGACCCTCTTGTCCATGACGCGCCGCCACAGCGGGGGGACGAACACCAGGCGGCTCATCACGGAGTAGCCGCCGGGCAGTTGCGGCGCCTCGTCGAAATGCCGGAGCGCCTGGTAGCGGCGGGTGGGGTTGGCGTGGTGGTCGCTGTGCCGCTGCAGGTGGTAGAGCAGGATGTTGGACGCGATGCTGTTGCTGTTCCAGCTGTGCCTGGGAGCGCACCGCTCGTACCGTCCGCCCGGGGTCTTCTGGCGCAGCAGCCCGTAGTGCTCCAGGTAGTTGATGACCTCCAGCATCGTGAACCCGAGCACCGCCTGCGCCGCCAGGTACGGGGTGATGCCCGGGCCGAAGACGCCGATCAGGACACCGAACAGCAGCACGGTCACCGCCCAGGAGTTCAGCACGTCGTTGCGCAGCGTCCAGGGACGCTTGCCCCGGCGCGCCAGCCGCGCCTTCTCCAGGCGCCACGCCGACTTGAGGCCGCCCCAGACCGTCCGGGGCCAGAAGCGGTAGAAGCTCTCGCCGAGCCGGGCGCTCGCCGGGTCCTCCGGCGTGGCGACGCGGACGTGGTGGCCGCGGTTGTGCTCGATGTAGAAGTGCCCGTAGGCGGTCTGCGCCAGTGTGATCTTCGACAGCCGGCGCTCCAGCGACTCCTTCTTGTGCCCCAGCTCGTGGGCGGTGTTGATGCCGACGCCGCCGACATTGGCGATCGTCAGCGCGAGCCCGATCCTGCCGAGGACGGACACGTCCCCGCGCGACCACATCCAGCAGGCCAGCACCAGGCCCGCGTACTGCAGCGGGACGTAGAGATAGGTGCACCAGCGGTAGTACTTCTGGGTCTCCAGCCAGGCCAGGATGCTCTCGGGCGGGTTGGACGAGTCCTCCCCCAGGACCTGGTCCAGGACCGGAGCGATACCGCCCAGGACGAGGACGCCGGTGAACCACAGGACGTCCCACCCGGTGAGCACGACCAGCCCCCAGGACAAGAAGGGCGACAGCGGCACGGCCAGCCCCAGCATCCAGAGGTGCTTCTTCTTGTCGACCCAGTCCTTGTCGCCGACGCCGGCGGTCGCCGTTGTCATGACACCTCCAGGTTTCCGGGGGGACGTGGTGCCTCGGCCCACCATCACCATGACACGGTACGTACGCTGTAAACAAGATTTATGACGTACGCAACAGGGCGCCTCAGCGGCGCCGGCGCCCCCGCCGGCCGGTGCCCTGTCGATACGCTCTATGGGGGCGTAGCGGGGACTTCCTGGCCGCACGGCATGGATCGGTGAAGAGGGACGGTGATGGCGAGGGAGACGGCCGAGCACGCCGAGCGGCGGCCGCTGACGCGCGAACTGATCGTCCGGACGTCCATCACGCTCATCGAGCGGGACGGCGCCAAGGCGCTGTCCATGCGCAGGATCGCCGCCGAACTCGGCGTGGGCGTGATGTCGCTCTACAACCACGTGCCGAACAAGGACGCGCTCCTTGGGGCCGTGGCGGAATCCGTCCTCGCCGGCCTGGACGTCCTCGACGCCGACGCCGGTCCCGGGCTGGACTGGAAGCGCAGCGCGCGTGCCCTGGTCGCCGCCTTCCGCGCCATCGCGCGGCGCTACCCGCGGACCACGCATCTGGTGCTGACCAGCAGCACCGGCCAGACGTTCGGCTGGCGGACGACGGAGCAGGCGCTGGCGGTGTTCGACGCCGCCGGGTTCGACGGCGCCACCTCCGTGCACGCCTTCCGCGCGCTCATGTCGTACGTCATCGGCGCCCAGATGCTGGAGGGCGGGGCGCTCACGATCCCGGGACGCCTCCCCGGCGATCTCACCGCCCTGCGGCTCGAAGTGGACCCCGCGGAGATCCCGCACGTGGTCGAGGCGGCGGACGAGCTGACGCGCCCGGACCTCGAACCGGACTTCGAGTGCGGGCTGGAGATGCTGCTGGACGCGCTCGACCGGCTGCCGCGGAAGGCCCGTTAGCCGTCCATCACGTCGAGCGCCTGGCCGCCATCACCTCGACCGAGGACAGGAACAGCTCCAGGCCGAACTCGAACGAGGCGTCCGACCCGTGCTCGGACAGCTCGCAGGGAAGCGCGACGACGTGCGGGAACCTCTCGGCGTCCAGGCTCCGCAGGTCGTCGGCAAGGTCGCCGGGCTTCTGCCGCTGGAGCCTGCTCATCCCGGCCTCCCGGAGCTGGGAGCCCAGGACGTAGGCCATCAGCGACCGCAGGACATGCACCGAGGTGACGGTGTCCAGACCGGCCTGGGCGCAGATGACCAGGGCACGCTCGATCACACGCAGCCCGACCGGGATCCCGGTCCTGTTCGCCACCACCAGCGCCATGCACCGCGGATACTCCTGCGCCGTTCTGCGGAAGGCGCGGACCAGGTCGCGGGCGCCCTCCCGCCAGTCGCCGGGCCGCTCCTCGGGCAGGTCCATGCTGCCCATCACGTACTCGGCGATGCCCCGGACGAGGGCCTCCTTGTCGGGCACGTGGTTGTACATCGCCATCGCCGTGACACCCAGCTCCGCGCCGACCGCGCGCATCGACAGCGCCTTGGCGCCCTCGCGCTCGACCAGGCCGACGGCGGTGTGCACGATGAGGTCGCGGTTGAGCACGACCCGCATGACCCGCCGCGGCGCGCGCTTCGGCATGAGTCCCTCCCGCCCGGAACGGCTCCTGAGCTGGCGCCCCGTGGAGTCTACGCGTCACCGGCGATCACGGCCCCCGTGAGATGCTGCAGGCGTGACGTCACCCGGGCCCGCCGACCCTCCGCCGCGCCGCCGGAGAGGCCGTCCCGGTTACGACCAGCCGGCGGTCCTGCGGGCCGCGGTGGAGCTGTTCAACCGCAAGGGGTACGACGCCGCGAGCATGGGCGACCTGGCCAAGGAGCTGGGGCTGACGAAGCCCGCGATCTACCACCACGTCACGGGCAAGGAGCAGCTGCTCGGTGAGGCTCTGGACGATGCTCTCGACGAGCTCACCGCGGTCGTGACCGAGGCGTCCCGTGACGGTGCCGGAGCCACCGCGTACGGGCGCCTCCGCGAGGTGGTGCGGCGCAGCGTCGAAGTCCTCGCCGCGCACCAGCCGTCCGTCACGCTCCTTCTGCGGGTGCGGGGCAACAGCGAGGTCGAGGTGGCGGCACTGGAACGGCGGCGCTGGCTCGACGACCGCCTCGCCGCGCTCGTCTCGGACGCCGTCGCGGAGGGCGCGCTGCGCGACGACGTTCCGCCCGCGCTGGTGAGCCGGCTGCTGTTCGGCATGGTGAACTCGCTGGTCGAGTGGTACCGGCCGGAGGGGGCGTACGACCCGGCGACCGTCGCCGACGCGATCACCGCCATCGCCTTCGACGGCCTGTCCCGCCACGAACGGGGCTAGGCGTCGTAGTCGACGGTCACGTTCTCGCCGACCGGGAAGGTCTGGCACGTGAGGACGAAACCGGCGTCCAGCTCCGACTGCTCCAGGGCATAGTTGCGGCGCATGTCGGTCTCGCCCTCGCGGACGGCGGCGCGGCACGTCCCGCAGACGCCGCCCTTGCAGGCGAACGGCAGGTCGGAGCGGGTGGCCTGGGCCGAGTCGAGGAGCGTGGTCTCGCGGGAGACGGTCGAGGTGGTGCGCACACCGTCAAGGACCGTGGTCAGTTCGGTCGTCGCCCCGGGTGCCATTCGGTCGTCGTCCCGTCGCGGCTGAGGTGGGGGCGCGTCCACATAGAAGAGCTCGACATGGACGTTGCGGGCGGGAACGCCGAGGTCGTCGAGGACCGCCCGTGCGTCCTCGACCATGTCGAGTGGCCCGCACAGCCAGACATGGTCGAAGGTCTCGACCGGCACCAGTTCGGTGAGGAGGCGGCGCAGACGGCCGCCGTCGAGGCGTCCGGAGAACAACTCGACCTCGCGGGGCTCGCGGGAGAGCACGTGGACGGTCTGCAGCCGGGGACCGTACCGGTTCTTCAGGTCGCCGAGCTCCTCGGTGAACATCACGGTGCGGCTGGTCCGGTTGCCGTACAGGAGCGACACCTGGGCGCCGGGGTGGGTCAGCACCGTCGAGGCGACCGACAGCATCGGCGTGATGCCCGACCCGGCGGCGACGCACAGGTGCCGCTCCCCCAGGGCGGGGTCGGCCCGCCAGGAGCCGGTCGGGGTCTGCACCTCGATCCGGGTCCCCGGCTCCACCTCGTGCACGAGCCAGGACGAGAACAGGCCACCGGGGATCTCGCGGACGCCGATACGGGGTGCGGCTCCGGCCGGGGCGCAGATCGAGTAGGTCCGGCGGTGCTCCTGCCCGTCGATGACACGGCGGAGGGTGAGCGACTGCCCCGCCCGGAACGCGTACGCGTCGCGCAGCTCGCCGGGGACGGCGAACGTGATCGCCGCGGCGTCCTCGCACAGGCGGTCCACCGCCGACACGGTCAGCGGGTGGAAGGCCGCCGCCCGGGACGGGGCGGGCGCGAGCATGGTCATCCTCAGATCTCCTTGACGTGCTCGAACGGTTCGAGGCAGCCGGTGCAGGTGTAGAGGGCCTTGCAGGCGGTGGCGCCGAACTCCGAGGTCAGCCGGGTGGACGCCGAGCCGCAGCGCGGGCAGCGCGGGGCGAGCCGGACCGGGCCGAGCACCAGCCCAACCGGACGGTCGGCTGCCCGGCCGGGGGGCGACAGCCCGGCCTCCCGCAGGGCGGCCCGGCCGCGATCGGAGATCCAGTCGCTCGACCAGGGCGGGTCGAGCACGACGCGCACCTCCACGTGCTGGAACCCGGCGTCGTTCAACCTGTGGACGAGGTCGTCGCGCATGGTCGCCATGGCCGGGCAGCCCGTGTAGGTGGGGGTGATGGAGGCGATGACGACGTCGCCGTCCGGCCGCGGGTCGACATCGACGCCGCGCAGGACGCCGAGGTCCGCGAGGGTGAGCATCGGCATCTCGGGGTCGCGCACCTGCCCGGCGGCCTGCCTCGCGAGCCGGACCGCGCCCTCCCGGGCGGTCACCAGCGCCCGCTCGGGTGGGCCCGCGCGACCACCTGCATCTCGGCGAGCAGCGCGGTAAGGGCTTCGGTGTGCAGGCCGTCCCGACCACCCGATTTGGCCTGCTCGGCATCACCAGGACGGTCGACGCTGCTCACGGCGAGGACCTGGTCGAGGACGGCGTCCACCTCGTCGCGGAGCGACGCGGGGTCGACGCCGACCCCGGCCAGCGCGAGGGAGCGTTCGAGCGGGTGCGCGGAGACGAGCTCGGTCAGCAGCGGCCACAGGGCGTCGAGGGCCGTGACGAGCCTGCGCCTGGACTCCGCGGTCCCCTGCGCCAGGGTGAGGAACCAGCGGCCCGCCCAGTCGCGGTGGTAGGCGACCTCCTTGACACCCTTCGCCGCGACCGCCGCCAGCACCGTGTCGGCACTGGAACGGAGCCGTTCGAGCAGCGCGAGCCTGGCCACCGAGAACAGCAGCAGCCGGACGACGACGTGCGCGAAGTCGCCGTTGGGCACTTCGGCGAGGCGCACGTTGCGGAACCGCCCGGCGTCGCGGAAGAAGGCGAGGGCGTCCTCGGCGGGGACGGGCGAGCCCTCGGGCAGGGCCGGTACGGCGCCGGGATCCGCGGCGGCCGCCCGCGCGAGGAGGAGCCGCGCCTGCCCGAGGAGGTCGAGCGCCATGTTCGACAGCGCGATGTCCTCTTCGAGGTCGGGGGCGCGGCTGCACCACTCCGACAACCGCTGCGACATGATCAGGGCGTCGTCGCCGAGCATGAGGCAGTACGCGGCGAGTTCGGCGTGGTCGACGCCGTCCGGCACCGTCGTGTCGACGCCGGCCAGCGGGTCCTCGAAGTCGGTGCCGAACGCCCACTGGGACGAGTCTCCGCCGATCAGGCCGTCGAAGACGCTGCCCTGCCCATCGCTCACGGGGTCGTGGCTCATGGTGTCCCTCACATGTGCGGGACGTTCTCGGGGATCTCGTAGAACGTCGGGTGCCGGTAGACCTTGTCGCCGTTCGGCGCGAACAGGGGGTCCTTCTCGTCCGGGCTGGACGCCGTGATCGCGTCGGACCGGACGACCCAGATGCTCACGCCCTCGTTGCGCCGGGTGTAGACGTCGCGCGCGTGCCGCAGTGCCATCGCGTCGTCCGGGGCGTGCAGCGATCCGACGTGGACGTGGTTGAGCCCGCGCTTGCCGCGGACGAACACCTCGTAGAGCGGCCACTCCCGCCGGTCGTCGGCGCTCATCGGGCACCCGCCGTCGCCGACCGGTCCGCGAACGCGGTGGCCGCCTCGCGCACCCAGGCGCCGTCCTCGTGCGCGGCGCGGCGATGGGCGAGCCGCTGGGCGTTGCACGGCCCGTCCCCGCGGATGACGGCGGCGAGCTCGTCCCAGTCGGGCTCGCCGAAGTCGTAGTGGCCGCGTTCCTCGTTCCAGCGGAGGTCCGGGTCCGGCAGCGTCACACCGAGCGCCTCGGCCTGCGGGACGGTCATGTCGACGAACTTCTGGCGCAGCTCGTCGTTGGAGTTGCGCTTGACCCCCCAGGCCATCGACCGCTCGCTGTTCGGGGACCGCACGTCCGGCGGGCCGAACATCATCAGGGACGGCCACCAGAACCGGTCGACCGACTCCTGGACCATGGCGCGCTGGTCATCGGTGCCGCGCATCATCGTCATCAGCAGCTCGTAGCCCTGCCGCTGGTGGAAGGACTCCTCCTTGCAGATGCGGATCATGGCGCGGCCGTAGGGGCCGTAGGAGGTGCGGCACAGCGGGACCTGGTTGCAGATCGCGGCGCCGTCGACGAGCCAGCCGATCGTTCCGACATCGGCGTAGGACGGGGTCGGGTAGTTGAAGATCGAGGAGTACTTCTGCCTCCCGGTCAGCAGCAGCTCGGTCAGCTCGGCGCGGGAGATCCCGAGGGTCTCGCACGCCGAGTACAGGTACAGGCCGTGCCCGGCCTCGTCCTGCACCTTGGCCAGCAGGATCGCCTTGCGGCGCAGCGACGGGGCGCGGCCGATCCAGGCGCCCTCGGGCTGCATGCCGATGATCTCCGAGTGCGCGTGCTGGGCGATCTGGCGGACGAGCGTCCTGCGGTAGGCGTCCGGCATCCAGTCCCGGGGCTCGATGCGGTCGTGCCGCGCGATGGTCGCGTCGAACGCGGCCTGCAGCCGTTCCTCCGGCGCGGGCTCGGCGGGGGTCGTCGTCATCGTCCCTCCGGACGTCCGGCTCATTTACTGATCGATCGGTAAGTAATACCGTCGCACGAGACGGCCCGTCCGCGCAACAGGTCGCGGGGACCGAGGTCAGGGCAGACCGTGTGAGCGGCCGGGGTGAGCCGGCTCAGCCGGCGGGCTCGGCGCCGCGTCCCCTGGACTCCTCGAACACCAGCCACGTGCGGGTGCCGCGGACTCCGGGGATGTCCTGGACGCACTCCAGCACCACGTGCCTGAGCGCCGTGTTGTCCGGTGCCCTGACCAGGACGAGGATGTCGTAGTCGCCGCCCACCATCGCGAAGTGCTCGACGTAGGGGATGTCCCGGAGCCTGGCCGACACCGCCCGCCAGGTGTTCTGCTCGATGGTGACCGAGATGTAGGCGCTGGTGCCGAGGCCCGCCTTCTGCGGTGACACCTCGGCCGTGAAACCGGTGATCACTCCGTCGCCGGTCAGCCGGGTGAGCCGGGCGTAGGCGTTGGCGCGGGAGACGTGCACGCGCTCGGCGAGGGTGCGCACCGACATCCGGCCGTCGCGGCGCAGCTCGGCGATGATCGCGCGGTCCACGTCGTCCAGCCGGGCGGCAGAACGTCCCGGCGGCCCGGGCTCCGGACCCTCCTCGGAAGACATTCGATCCCCTTCGCATCCACCAGGAAGCCATTCGTCGCTCATTGTGCCCGACATCTTGAACGTATGGTCACCTGAGCGGACGCTGGGCTTGTCATGCGTCCAGAGAAAGCGAGCGGCGCCATGTCCGTGCGGACATCTCACCCGGCGGTCGACGATCTTCTGCCCGCGGCGGTGCCCGTGCGCTTCGTCGCCGCCGACGGCACGGCCGTCGAACCGCCCGGCGGCTACTCCGCGCCCCCGGACGAGCGGCTGGTCGAGGCGTACCGGCGCATGGTCCTCGGACGCCGCTTCGACCGCCAGGCGACCGCGCTCACCAAACAGGGCCGGCTCGCCGTGTACCCGTCCAGCCGCGGGCAGGAGGCGTGCCAGATCGCGGGCGTGCTCGCGCTCCGCGACGACGACTGGCTGTTCCCCACCTACCGGGACTCGGTGGCGCTGGTGTCGCGCGGCCTCGACCCCGTCGAGGTGCTCACCCTGCTGCAGGGCGGCTGGCACTGCGGGTACGACCCCGCGGCGAGCCGCGTCGCGCCGCAGTGCACGCCGCTGGCCACCCAGACCATCCATGCGGTCGGCATGGCCGACGCCCTGCGCCGCAAGGGCGAGGACGCCGTCGTGATGGCCTTCATCGGCGACGGCGGCACCAGCGAGGGCGACTTCCACGAGGCGCTCAACTACGCGGCGGTCCTGAAGACCCCCGTCGTGTTCTTCGTGCAGAACAACAAGTACGCGATCTCCGTGCCGCTGGCCAAGCAGACCGCCGCGCCGGCCCTCGCGTACAAGGGGATCGGCTACGGCGTCCGCTCCGAGCAGGTGGACGGCAACGACCTCGTCGCGGTGCTGTCCGTCCTGACCGCCGCCGTGGAGCACGCGCGGGCCGGACACGGGCCGTTCCTGGTCGAGGCGCACACGTACCGCATGGACGCGCACACCAACGCCGACGACGCCACCCGGTACCGGCAGGCCGGCGAGGTCGAGGAGTGGGAGTCGGCCGATCCCCTCGCCCGCCTGGAGACCTACCTGCGCGGCCGGGGGCTCCTCGCCGACGAGGGCATCGCCTCGGCGCGGGAGGCCGGCGAGGAGTTCGCCTCCCGGCTCCGCGACCGGATGAACGCCGACGGGGAGACGAACCCGTTCGAGCTGTTCGATCACGTCTACGCCGAACCCACCGCCCAGCTGCGCGAGCAGCGGGCGCTGCTCGCGTCCGAGCTGACCGCCGCGGAGGACTGACATGACCGCGTTGACGATGGCGCAGGCCCTGAACACCGCCCTGCGCGACGCGCTGCGCGACGACGAGCGGGTCCTGGTCTTCGGCGAGGACGTGGGCCCGCTGGGCGGGGTCTTCCGCGTCACCGATGGGCTGACCGGGGAGTTCGGCGAGGACCGGTGCTTCGACACCCCGCTCGCCGAAGCGGGGATCGTGGGCCTCGCCGTCGGCATGGCCATGGGCGGTTTCCGCCCGGTGGTGGAGATGCAGTTCGACGCCTTCGCCTACCCGGCGTTCGAGCAGATCGCCTCGCACGTGGCCAAGATGCGCAACCGCACCCGCGGCCGGGTGGCGCTGCCGATGGTGATCCGCATCCCGTACGCGGGCGGCATCGGCGGCGTCGAGCACCACTGCGACTCCAGCGAGGCGTACTACGCCCACACCCCCGGCCTGAAGGTCGTCACGCCCGCGACCCCGGACGACGCGTACCACCTGCTCCGCGAGGCCGTCGAGGACCCCGATCCGGTCGTGTTCATGGAACCGAAGCGGCTGTACTGGGCCAAGGACGAGGTCACGCCCGGCGACCGGCGAGCCGCCCGGTTCGGGCGGGCCGCGGTACGGCGCAGGGGATCGGACGCGACGCTGGTCGCCTACGGGCCCAGCGTCCCGGTGGCGCTCCAGGCGGCCGAGGCCGCGGACCAGGACGGCATCTCCCTTGAAGTGCTCGATCTCCGGACGATCGTCCCGTTCGACGACGCCACCGTCGTCTCCTCGGTGCGCAAGACGGGCCGCTGCGTGGTGGTCCAGGAGGCCCAGGGGTTCGCGGGCGTGGGTGCGGAGATCGCGGCGCGCGTCCAGGAACGCTGCTTCCATTCGCTGGCCGCTCCCGTGCTGCGCGTGACCGGGTTCGACATCCCCTACCCGCCGCCGAAGCTGGAGCACTCGCACCTGCCGGACGTGGACCGGATCCTCGACGCCGTCGACCGGCTCCAGTTCGACGACGAGCCCGACGTCCTGCACTTGGCCAGGGAGGCCCGATGACCGCAGCGAAGCGAGGATCGTCGGGCCTCCGGGCCCGGGGGTCTGGGGGCCGCCCCCAGAAAGGCAGGGCGTCTTGACGGCGACCGAAGTGCGGCAGGTGTTCCGCCTGCCCGACCTCGGCGAGGGCCTGACCGAGGCCGAGATCGTCGAATGGAAGGTCGCCGTCGGCGACGTCGTGGCGGTCGACCAGGTCGTGGTGGAGGTCGAGACCGCGAAGGCGGCCGTGGAGGTTCCGGTCCCCTACGCCGGGACCGTGCTGGAACTGCACGCGGAGACGGGTGCCGTCCTCGGGGTGGGCGAACCCCTCATCGCCGTCGGCCCGGCGGAGGCCCCGGGCGAGGGCTCGGCGGACGCGGAGCCCGCCGCGGCCCGCTACCGCGAGGAGGAACAGGCCGGCTCCGGCAACGTCCTGATCGGCTACGGCACCGGCCCCGCGTCCGGGTCGCGCCGGCGGCGCCGCGGCGGGAGTGCCCCCGCTCCGGCTCTCGTGCCCGCACCACGCCGCGCGCCCCGCGTGATCTCCCCGCTCGTCCGCAGGATCGCCCGCGAGCACGGGGTGGACCTCGCCGCCGTCACCCCCACGGGACCCCACGGCGTGATCCTCCGCCGCGACGTCGAGCAGGCCGCCGCCGGTCACGACCCGCGCGCCGGGACGCCGACCCCGGCCACCCCCGAACCGGCCACCGAGCGCATTCCGCTGCGCGGGCTGCGGCGGGCGGTGGCCGACAAGATGAGCCGCAGCCGCAGCGAGATCCCCGACGCCACGACCTGGGTGGACGTCGACGCCACCGGCCTGCTCGAAGCGAGGGACGCGCTCCGGCGGGCGCTCCCCGATCTCGGCGTCGGGCTGCTCGCCCTACTGGCCCGCATCTGCGTCGAGGGACTGCGGCGGTTCCCCGAGCTGAACTCCTCGGTGGACGCCGGGCGCGCCGAGATCGTCCGGTACGGGCACGTCAACCTCGGTTTCGCCGCGCAGACCGACCGGGGCCTCGTCGTGCCGGTGGTCCGGGACGCGCACCTGATGACGACCGCGCGCCTCGCTGCGGAACTGGCCCGGCTCACCGGCCTCGCCCGCTCGGGCAGGCTGCCGCCCGAGGCGCTCACCGGGGGGACGTTCACCCTCAACAACTACGGGGTCTTCGGCGTGGACGGATCCACTCCGATCATCAACCATCCGGAGGCGGCGCTCCTCGGCGTCGGCCGCGTCATCGACCGTCCCTGGGTGCACGGCGGCGCGGTCGTGCCGCGCAAGGTCGCCCAGCTGTCCCTGACCTTCGACCACCGGGTCTGCGACGGGGGCACCGCGGGCGGTTTCCTGCGCTACGTGGCCGACTGCGTGGAGAGCCCCGCCGTCCTCCTCGCGCATACCTGACGACCGCCCACGTCGAAGCCGCCCGGGGCCGATCCGGCGACAGGTGATCCGCGAGCGCCGGCACCTGGAACGATGGCGGGCATGAGTGATCGTGCCGGCCTGGGGTTGGCCGAGGACGAGCTGCTGCCTCCCGCCGACTGGGGACGCCGCGGACGATCGGCGCCGGGCACCCGTGCCGTGCTGCTGTTCGGCGTGCTCGCGGCGGGGCTGGTGCTGGGCCGGATCTGGGTGGCACCGAGCATCGACGCGCGGGCGCTGGACGCGTGGGCCACGGTCTTCGTGGCGGTGTGCGTGCAGGCGCTGCCGTTCCTGGTCTTCGGGGTCGCGCTGTCGGCCGCGATCACCGCGTTCGTCCCGGCGTCGGTGTGGCGGCGGGTGCTGCCGCGCCGGCCGGCCGCGGCGGTGCCGGTCGCGGGCGCGATGGGGGCGGTCCTGCCGGGGTGCGAGTGCGCGTCGGTGCCGGTCGCGGGCGGGCTGATGGCGCGCGGGGTGGTGCCCGCCGCCGCGCTCACGTTCCTGCTCGCCGCCCCCGCGATCAACCCGGTCGTGCTGGTCGCCACCGCGGTCGCGTTCCCGGGGCGGCCGGAGATGGTCGCGGGACGGTTCGCCGCGTCCCTGCTGGTCGCGGTGCTGGCCGGGTGGGCGTGGCTGCTGCTGGGCAAGGGCGACTGGATCAGGGTTCCGTCCCGGCCGCACGCGCACGGGACGGCCGGCCGGCTGGAGGCGTTCCGGCAGGCCATGCGGCACGACATCATGCACGCCGGAGGTTTCCTCGTGGTGGGCGCCGTCGGGGCGGCGACCATCAACGCGGTGGTGCCCTCCGGCTGGGTGTCGGCAGTGGCAGGAAACCCTTGGGCGTCGGTGCTCCTGCTCGCGCTGCTGACCGTGCTGATGTCCATCTGCTCGGAGGCCGACGCGTTCGTGGCGGCCAGCCTGTCGCAGTTCTCCACCACCGCGCGGCTCACGTTCCTGGTGGTGGGGCCGATGGTGGACCTGAAGCTGATCGCCCTGCAGGCGGGCTTCTTCGGCCGCCGGTTCGCGGTCCGGTTCGTCCCGATGACGTTCTGCATGGCGGTGGGCGTCAGCGCGCTGGTGGGAGGGCTCCTCTCATGAGCAAGGCCGCGCAGAACCTGCTGCTCGTCCTTGTCGGCGCCGCAATCTTGTGGACGACGCTGGGCAGCGGCGAGTACGTCAACTACGTGCGGCCCGGCTTCCGGTATCCGCTGGTGGCCGCGGCCGTGGCGCTGCTGGTGCTGGGCACCGCCGGCCTCCGCCGGGAGTGGCGGGACGCCGGCGACGACGAGCACTCCCACGGACCGCGGGTGGCATGGCTGCTCTGCCTGCCCGTACTCGCGATCTTCGTGATCGCGCCGCCCGCGCTCGGCTCGTTCACCGCGTCCCGCGACACCGGCCGCACGGCGCCGCCGCCCGCCCCGGCCGAGGGCTTCGCGCCGCTGCCGCGGACCGGGGCGCCCGTCCCGATGAGCATGGGCGAGTTCATCGGCCGCGCCTACGAGGCGCAGACCGGTGATCCTGCCGCTTTCGAGGGCGTCCCGGTGCGGCTGACGGGCTTCGTCACCCCGGCCGGGAAGGGCGATCGCGGCTGGCGGGTCACCAGGCTCAAGGTCGCCTGCTGCGCGGGCGACGCCGTCCCGTTCCCGGTGATCGTGCGGGGTCTGCCGCGTCCGCCCACCGACTCCTGGGTCCAGGTCGTGGGCGTCTGGGAGCCGCCCGCGACCGGCCGCGGGGCGACGGTCGTCCAGGCCCTGCGCGGCCGGTCCCTCCAGCGGATCGGCAGGCCCGGCAACCCTTACGAGTGACCGGGCCGCGCCTGGTCAGACGTGGCCGACCCCGGCGCCCGCGGTGACGGTCGCCTTCACGGTGCCGTTGGCCTCGGGGGTGTAGGAGTACGGGATCGCCGCGACGGATCCGGGGTTGCGGGTGACCGGCGTCCCGGAGTTGACGAGGTAGTTGTTCAGGACCTTGATGTTGCCCTCGTCGGACGACCCCTCCTGCAGCGAGGTGGGCCGCTCGACGTTCTCGAAGTAGTTGCGCTCGACGTAGACGCCCGCGTTCTCTGTGGACGCGACGCCGTAACTGCCGATGTTGCTGTAGTAGTTGTTCAGCACATGCACCGGGTTGGCGAACCGGACGCGCGGGTGGCGCTGGTTCGTGCCGTCGAACCAGTTGTGCACGTAGGTGACGCGCAGATGCCCGAGGTCCTCGCCCGCGTTGTCGTCGCTGTGGCCGAGCAGGGCGGTCTTGTCATGGTCGTGGTAGCGGTTCCACGACACCGTGACGAAGTCGGACCCGCGCTTGATGTCGGTCAGGCCGTCGTGGCCGTTGGACAGGTCGTTGTGGTCGATCCACACGTTCGTCGAGTACTGGACGTTGATCGCGTCGTCGCTCGCGCCGGTGAACGTCAGGTTCCGGATGACGACGTTCCTGACCTGGGAGACGTTGAGCCCGCCGCCGGTGATCCGGCCGGACGTCCCGACACCGATGATCGTCTTGTTCGACGCCACCTTCTGCATGCCTGACACCGGGATCGTGCCGGTGATCCGGATGACGTACGGGGTGCTCGACGTCGCGTAGGTGTTGAGCTGGGACGCGCTCGTCGCGGTCACGGTGGTCCCGGCGGCGCCGCCCGTGGTTCCGCCGTTCATGCTCGCGTACCCGACGGGGGCGGTCTCGGCCGCGGCGGCGGGACGGGCCTGGATCGCGGCGCCGGTTCCGGCCGCGGCGAGGGCGACGGCGAGCGTTCCGATGAGCAGGGGTTTGGTGGACATGCGGGGGTTCCTCCTCGTCACCGCACGTAGATCTGCGGCTGGGGTGGGGCGGACATGCCGTTCCCGAGGAAGAAGCTCGGGTGCGGCGGCTGGTTGTAGGCGGTGTTCTGCCAGGCCAGAGCGGTCCGGTACTGGACGTCGTGCAGCAGCGTGTAGAGCTTGCGGTCGGTGACCTCCCTGGTCGTGTAGATGCGGAGCGCGGTGTTGCCGCTGGTCGGCCAGACGACCTCCTCGCGCCAGTCGCCGAACAGGTCGCCGGACAGCGACGGGACGGACTTGGTGCCGTTGTTCGAGTGCACGCCCGAGGCGGTCAGGAGCCGCGTGTCGCCGGACGTGCCGTACTTGTCGATGTGGGTTCCGTCCAGCAGCTCGCGCACCGGGTCGGCGTCCCACCAGGCCAGGAAGTTCACGGAGGACCGCTTGCGGCCCGCGTTGTTGCCGGTGACGCTGCGCAGCTCGGAGACGGCGGCCGACCAGAACTCGGCGCCGGCGTCGCGGTTGCCGTACGAGTCGCCCCAGGACGAGACGTTGCCGCGCGGGGGCACGTAGTCGACGGTAGGCAGCGCGGCGCCCGTCCGGCCGTCGAACATGGTGAGGTACTCGGGGCCGCTGAGGACGTATCCGCTGGAGTTGTGGTGGTCGGCGGCCGCGTTGCCGATGACCTTGCCGGTTCCGTCCACGGTGGCGTCCGCGGTCTTCATGGCGACCTCGGCGCGGCCGTCGCCGTCGTAGTCGTACACCTGGAACTGGGTGTAGTGCTGACCGACGCGTATGTTGCGGCCGAGGTCGATGCGCCACAGCCGGGTACCGTCCAGCTGGTAGGCGTCAACGTAGACGTCGCTTGTATACCCGCTCTGCGAGTTGTCCTTGGAGTCGGACGGGTCCCACTTGAGGACGAACTCCAGGCGTGCGTCACCGTCGAGGTCGGCCACGCTCGCGTCGTTGGCGCTGTAGTCGACCCGGGCGGCTGGATGGGCACGTCAAGGTATCCGTCGCCGAACCGCAGCGAGGGCTCGGACGACGTTCCTTCACCGCCGTTCACGATCGGCCGCACGGTGTACGACGCGTCGGCCGGGCGCCGTTGTCCCAGTAGTTGGTCGAGCCGGTGACCGTGGCGACGCGGGTCGTCCCCCGGTAAAGGGCGAACGTGGTGGCCGGCGGGTCGGTGCCGAGCAGCCGCCAGCCGACGTAGTCGCCGCCGCCCGACCGGACGCTGATCAGGCCGCGGGCGAGGTCTTCGGCCTGCCGCGCGGCGGCGGCCCGGTGCGCCACCGCGACCTGCCGCCCGGCGAGCACCGTGACGCCGGGCAGGGTCAGGGCGATCGCGGCGGCGACGGCCAGGGCCGGCAGGAGCCGGGCCCCGCGTGCGGCCCGGCGGGGTGTCGATCTCACAGGCGACTCCGTGGGGATCGGCCGGGGCGGGGGCCGGCACCGTCCAGGGAAAGGCTTTTCCCACTAGTCGCCGCCCGGCCCCGGAAGGTTGCCGCCGGTCTTGACGGTCCCGTCGACGGCGGGTCAGCCGTGCCGGTCGTCGAGCGCCTTCGCCAGTTCGGCGGCGCCCTTGGAGGTCTGGCTCTTCACGGTGCCCACCGCGACGCCGAGGAAGTGCGCCGTCTCCTTCTCGGACATGTCGAAGGCGAGCCGCAGGACGACGCAGGCCCGCTTCCGGTTCGGCAGCCGCTGGAGCGCGGCGCGCATGTCGACGACCGCCGGGACGTCCGGGGCGGGGATCCGGTCGTCCGCCATGGCGCCGAGCCGGGCGGCCTTGTCGCGCTCGCGCACCAGCGTGCGGATCCGGCTCCGCGACATGTTGACGACCATCCGGCGCACATAGGCGAGGGGCTGGTCGGCGGCGCGCACCCGGTCCCAGCGCTGCCAGGCGGCCGTCATGGCGTCCGCCGCCAGGTCGTCGGCACCGTCCGGATCGCCCAGCATCAGGAAGGCCAGCCGGGCGAGGTCGCGGTGGTGCCGCAGGAAGAAGCGATGGAACTCGGTGCGTGCGGTCTCGGTCGGCGGACCTGATTGGGAGCGCTCCCAGTCCTGCTTCGGAAGCATCGTCACCGCCTTCACGGGGGAGCTCAGCCGAGCGAACCCGTGGCGGCGGCCCGGCTCCGGCGCGCTCAGAAAGCGCTTTCCAGCGAAAGTACGGACCCACGCCAACCCCGTCAACAACTCTTTCACCGCACCAGCCGCAGCCCCGCCGGAGCCGGAATGACGGCGGACGACCCGCGCGCGGGGTGGCCGGCGCGGGTCGTCGCGGGGTGATCGGGCGGCGTCAGCAGGTCAGGTTGCCGCCTGCGGGAACGCCGAGGATCTGGGTGAACCGCTGGTAGGCGTTCACCCGGCTCTGCACCTGGGCGGGGTTCCTGCCGTCGCATTCCAGGCTGCCGTTGATGCTGCGGATCGTCTCGCCGAACCCGCGGCCGTTGACCATCGCGCTGTGCCCGGTCATGGTCCCCGGGCCGTTCTGGGTCATCCAGTACCAGAGCCCGGTCTTCCATGCCACCGACGCGTCCCGTTCCACGAGCCACGGGTTGTTCAGCAGGTCGAGGCCGAGAGCGTCGCCCGCCGCCTTGTAGTTGAAGTTCCAGCTCAGCTGGATCGGACCGCGCCCGTAGTAGGCGGCCTGCCCGGCAGGGCACCCGTAGGGCTGGCTCGCGTCGCAGTAGTGCGGGTAGTTCCCGGTGTTCTGCTCGACGATGTACACGAGCCCGCCGGTCTCATGGCTGACATTGGCCAGGAAGGCCGCCGCCTCCTGCTTCTTCACGGTGTCGCTGCCAGTGTTGGCGAACGCCGGGAAGGACGCCATGGCGGTGGTCAGCCCGCTGTAGCTGTAGAACGAGTTCCGGTTGGGGAACATCTGGCCGAACTGCGACTCGCTCACCACGAAAGCGGCGGCGGAGGCCCGCGCCGTCGGCAGGACGGCCGACAGCATCCCTGCCGCGAGCGCCAGGGCGCCGAGGAGCGCGGGGATCCTTCTGACTCTGCGGCCCGCCATCACTGCACCTGCAGGTCGATGCAGGCGTAGAAAGCGTTGGCCGTGTCGGCGATGTTCCAGACGGCGAGGACCTTCTGCCGGCCGGACACGCCACCGAGGTCGACGGTGTGCGAGACGCTTTCCGGCGGCTGCTGGTCGTGTCCGTCGACCACCGCGACGCGGCGGCCGCCGACGTAGTACTCGTAGTCCTTGGTTCGATGCCTGGCGGTGAACGTCCAGGTGAAGGTCACGGTTCTGCCGACGGTGGTGGCCCGCCAGCCCTTGCCGTCGTCGTCGAGCTCGGCGAACCGCGCGTTTCCGCCGCTGCAGCTCTGCAGACCCTTCGGCCCTTCGACGCTCTGCGGCTCCCACTGGATGGAGCCGCATTGGACGATCTTCTGCGCGCACTGGGCCTGCCGGCTCATCGGGGCCGACACGTAACCGTGGGCCCAGGCCGAGGTCGCCGGCAGGACCACGGCGACGAGGGGAGCGATTCCGAGGCCCGCCGTGATCGCGGCGAGCCTGCGCCTTGCTTTCTTCATGCGGGGGGTCCTTGCGTGCTGGGGTGGTCGTTTTCCGTCGCGGCGGGGAGCACGCCGCACGGAACCGATGGCGGGGAGCGGGAGCGGGGCATCGGAACTCCATCAGATAGGAAACTTTCCTATCGGATTCACTCGACGCTAACTCCCCCGCCGACACCGCGCAAGACCCAGGGGGCGTCTTGGTTCCGGTCATTGGGACTTGGGGGTCGGCGGGGTGGCGAGGGCTTCTACGATCGGCGCACCCAACGGCCGCTGGGAGGAACACATGGACCGGACCGCTGATTACGTCGTGGTGGGCGCCGGGAGCGCCGGGTGCGTGCTGGCGAAGCGACTGGCCGAGTCGGGAGCGAGCGTCGTGCTGGTCGAGGCGGGCGGGCCGGACCGGACGCGGCTGGTGCGCAAGCCCGGGCTGATCGCCGTCTTCCACAACGTCCCGCAGCTGAAGAAGCGGCTGGACTGGGGGTTCTACAGCGCCCCGCAGAAGAACGCGCTCGACCGGAAGATCCCGCAGGTCAGGGGGCGTGTCCTCGGCGGGTCCGGGTCGATCAACGGGATGCTGTTCGTGCGGGGGCACCGCAAGAACTACGACGACTGGGCCGCCGAGGGCTGCGCGGGATGGGCCTTCGACGACGTCCTCGACAGCTACAAGCGGCTGGAGAACTGGGAGGACGGCGCCACCGACCTGCGGGGCGCCGGCGGTCCGATCAAGGTGACGCGGCAGAAGGACCTGACGCCGGCGTCGGAGGCGTTCATCGAGGCGGTGGCCGAGACCGTCGGCGTGAAGCGCAACGACGACTACAACGGCGCCGAGCAGGAGGGCGTCGGGATCTTCCAGCAGAGCGTCGCCGACGGACTGCGTTACAGCTCGTCCGTCGGCTACCTGGACGACCACGGCCTGGCGAACCTGTCGGTCCTGACGAACGTGACCGTGGGGCGCGTGGTGATCGACAAGGGCCGGGCCACGGGCGTCGAGGTCGTCACCAAGCAGGGGAAGGGGACGATCCGGGCCTCCAAGGAGGTCGTCCTGGCGGCCGGGGCGTTCGGTTCGCCGCACCTGCTGATGCTGTCCGGTGTGGGCCCGGCCGCGCATCTGCGGGAGCACGGCATCGAGGTGCGCGCCGACCTGCCCGTCGGGGACAACCTGCACGACCACATGTTCCTGCCGATGACCTTCGTCATGGACACGGCCCGCAACAAGGGCACGGCGCCCTACTTCGCCAAGGGCGTCGCCAAGGAATGGATCAGGGGCGGGACGTGGGTGGCCCGCACCGTGTTCGAGGCGGTCGGGTTCGTCCGCAGCGGCCAGACCGGCGCCGTGCCCGACATCCAGCTGCACGCGCTGCCGTGGTCGTACCCGTTCCCGAACCAGGACGCGCCGGTGCGGCACGCCGTCGACAAGCGGCCCGCGCTCACGATCATGCCGACGCTGATCTATCCGAAGAGCCGCGGCACGGTCCGGCTGGGCTCCGCCGACCCGTCCGCGCCGCCCGTCATCGACCCCGGCTACCTCACCGACCCGGACGACGCGCGGCTGCTGCTGGACGGCGTCGAACTGGTCCGCGAGGTGATGGCCAGCAAGATCATCGCCGGGCAGGTGAAGGAGGAGCTGTCACCGGGACCGGAGTACCCGGACCGCGCCGCGATGGCCAAGGAGCTGCCGAACCGCGCGACGACCGTCTACCACCCCGTCGGGTCCTGCCGGATGGGGACGGACGAACGGGCCGTGGTCGACCCGGAGCTGCGGGTCCGCGGCATCGAGGGGCTCCGGGTCGCGGACGCCTCGATCATGCCGAGCATCATCGGCGGGAACACCAACGCGCCGAGCATGATGATCGGCGAGCACGGCGCGAAGCTGATCCTCGGCGGGTGATGCGCGCCCCGGCCGAGGTCAGGCCGGGAAGGCGGTCACCCAGCGGCGCTGCCAGGGGGTCTCCACGGCCCGCGGATGGTGGTGCTCGCGCGTCCAGGCGACGGCGTCGGACGGGTCCAGGCCGGACAGGACGGCGAGGCACGCGATGACGGTGCCGGTGCGTCCGACGCCGCCCCCGCAGGCGACCTCGGCGGAGGCGCCCGAGCGGGCGCGCTCGTGCAGGGCGCGGATCTGCCGGACGGCCTCGTCCCGGTCCCGGGGCAGCAGGAAGTCGGGCCAGACGACCCACGCGGACGGCCAGCGCAGATCCGGTTCGTGCCGGCGGCGGAGACGGGCGGATCCCAGGTAGAGGCCGAAGTCGGGCTCGGGCCCCTCCGGCAAGGGGTTGCGGAGGCCGCGGCCCCGGATGGGGGTCCCGTCCGGCAGTTGGAGGGCACCGTTGAGCGTCGTTGTCTTCCCGAGGGGGGACGACCCCCCACACCCCCCGGTGCGGCTCCGCCGCTTCATTTGGTGACCGCCCGGCGGCGCGCGCGGTGGTTGGCGACGTTGAGGCGGTTGCCGCACAGGCCGGGCATGCAGTACCGGCGGCGTCCGGCACGGCTGGCGTCGGCGAACACACCGCCGCAGCCGGGGGCGGCGCAGGGACGGAAGCGTTCGTGCCCGAGCGCCCGGACGAGGCCGAGCAGGGCGACGCCGATGACGGCGGCCAGCTCGCCGACGAGGGACGCGTCCCGGACCGTCGGGACGTACCACTGCCATCGACCGGACGGGTCCCGGCGCAGGACGGGCGCGAGCCCGGCGTGTCCCGCCAGCAGCTCGGCGCTCGCCACCGCCCCCTCCTCGGTCCCGGTCTCCATGACGGCGCGCACCTCGCGGCGGAGGAGGCGGACCTTGTCGAGGTCGTCGGCGTCCGGCGTCCGGAAGCCGAGCGGCGGGAGGAGGCCCGCCAGCGCGCTCGGGTCGGCGAGCGCCTCGCGGCCCCGCACGTCAGGCGCCGTGCTGACCAGTTCGTTCGCGACCTCGACCCCTGTCGCGTAGTCGGCGATCGGTATGTGCACACATCCTCCTGTAAGGGCTACAGAAGAACTGTAGCCCTTACTTTGCGGTGACGTCGAACTGGAGGCCGCCGTTCCCCGCCGAGACCTCGACGTGCCCGCCGCGCGGCAGGTCCCCGGAGAGCAGCAGGTCGGAGAGCCGGTCGTCCACCTCGCGCTGGATCGTGCGGCGCAGCGGCCGGGCGCCGAACTCGGGCTGGTGGCCGCGCTCGGCGAGCAGGTCCACGGCCTCGGTGCTGAAGGTGACCGTGACGTCCTGCGCGCGGAGGCGGCGGCGCGTCTCGTCCAGGAGGAGGTCGGTGATCTGGCGGAGCTGGCCGGCCTCCAGCCGCCGGAAGACGATGATCTCGTCGATCCGGTTGAGGAACTCGGGCCGGAAGGACTCGCGCAGCCGCCGCATGATCCGGTCGCTGAGCGCGGAGCCGGCGCCGCCGGACGTGCCGAACCCGATCTCGGTGGTGCCGGTGATCAGCTCGGAGCCGAGGTTGCTCGTCATGATCACGACGGTGTTGCGGAAGTCGACGGTGCGTCCCTGCGCGTCGGTGAGCCGCCCGTCGTCGAGCAGCTGGAGCAGGACGTTGAACACGTCCTGGTGCGCCTTCTCGATCTCGTCCAGCAGGATCACCGAGTACGGCTGGCGGCGGACGGCGTCGGTGAGCTGCCCGGCCTCCTCGTAGCCGACGTACCCGGGCGGCGCGCCCATCAGGCGGCTGACGGTGTGCCGCTCCTGGAACTCGCTCATGTCGAACCGGACCAGCCGGTCGCGGCTGCCGAACAGCGCCTCGGCCAGCGCCTTCGCGAGCTCGGTCTTGCCGACGCCGGTCGGGCCGAGGAACAGGAACCCGCCGATCGGGCGGTCGGGGTCGCCCATCCCGGCGCGGGACCGCCGGACGGCCCGGGCCACCGCCGCCACCGCGTCCTCCTGCCCGACCACGCGCTGGTGCAGGTGCTCTTCGAGGTTGGCCAGCCGTTCCCGTTCGGCCTGGGTGAGCTGGGTGACCGGGACGCCGGAGATCCGGGAGACGACCTCGGCGATGTCCTCGGTGGTCACCTCGGGGACCGTGGTCGGCCCTCCGTTCTCGCGTGTCTCGGCGAGGTCCTTCTCCAGCCGGACGATCTCGTCGCGCAGTTCGGACGCCTTCTCGTAGTCCTCGTCCGCGACGGCCTGGTCCTTCTCGCGGCGCCGCCGGTCGAGGCGGTCCTCCAGCTCGCGGCGGCCGCCGTCGCGCGTCCCGGACCGCAGCCGGACGCGGGCGCCGGCCTGGTCGATGAGGTCGATCGCCTTGTCCGGCAGGAACCGGTCGGTCAGGTAGCGGCTGGACAGGTCGACGGCGGCGACGAGGGCCTCGTCGGTGAACCGCACCTGGTGGTGCGCCTCGTACCGGTCGCGGAGGCCGTGCAGGATCTCGATGCTGTCGTCGACGCTCGGCTCCGGCACCAGGATCGGCTGGAAGCGGCGTTCCAGCGCGGCGTCCTTCTCGATGTTGCGGCGGTACTCGTCGATGGTGGTCGCGCCGACCACATGGAGCTCGCCGCGCGCCAGGGGCGGCTTCAGCATGTTGCCCGCGGACATCGCGCCCTCCGCGCCGCCCGCCCCCACGATGGTGTGGATCTCGTCGATGAACACGACGAGTTCGTCGGCGTGCTCGCGGATCTCGTCGACGACCTTCTTCAGCCGCTCCTCGAAGTCGCCCCGGTACCGGGTCCCGGCGACGACGCCGCCCAGGTCGAGCTGGACGATCCGCTTGCGGCGCAGGGTCTCCGGGACATTGTCGTCCACGATCCGCTGCGCCAGTCCCTCGGCGATCGCGGTCTTGCCGACCCCGGGGTCGCCGATCAGCACGGGGTTGTTCTTGGTCCGGCGCGACAGGACCTCGACCGTCTCCTCGATCTCGTCCTCGCGTCCGATCACGGGATCGATGCGGCCCTCCCGGGCGAGGGCGGTCAGGTCGCGGCCGAACTCGTCCAGCGTGGGCGTGCCGGTCGGCTGGCCGCCGCCGGGGCCGCTCGGCGGCTGGCCGCCGCCGGCCGCCGCCTGCTGGAGCGAGTCCGGCGTCACGTGCTCGTGGTCCAGGATGCGTCCCGCGCTGGACCCGCGGTCGAGCGCCAGCGCGAACAGCAGGTGCTCGGGCCCGATGTAGGACGAGCCGAGCGCCCGCGACACCTGGTGCGAGTCGAGCAGCGCGCGCTTGGCGGACGGCGTCAGCTCGGGCGGGACGTCCCGCGGCTCGCCCCGCCGCGCATGGTCCTCGATCTCTTCCTTGATCTTGTCGGGGTCGGCGCCGGCCCGTGCCATCCAGTGCCGCGTCCCCTGCTGGCGGGTCGCCGCCCACAGCAGGTGATCGGTGTCCAGGTCCACGCTGCCCCACTGCGCCGCCTGCGCGGCCGCGTCCCGCACCAGCTCGCGCGCGGGCTCGCTCATCAGCCGCGCGATGCTGATCCGTTCCATCGGGCGCCGGTGCGCCCGCGCGCCGAAGAAGCGGGCGAGCATCTCCTCGAACGGGTCCTGCCCTCCGGGCCCGTACCACCCCGCGGTCATCTTCGAAACCCCCCGGTCATCGAAGGACACGTAACACAACGGTCAGGGACCTGCCCGAGCAGGACCCCAGGAAACCCTGCCGTACACCGTGAGCGCGCTCACGTCCCCTCGGCTCACCGGCGGCGCCGGCGGGCGCGGCGCACGAGGTCGCCGGCGGCCTCCGGCCAGTGCGGGTGGTGGAAGGAGAAGCCCGCGTCCAGGAGGCGGCCGGGGACGACGCGGCGGCTCTTCAGCAGGAGTTCGGTGTCGGAGCGGATGGCGAGCGCGCCGAGTTCCGCCATCCAGGCGGTCGCGGGCACGCCCACCGGGGTGCCCCACGCGGCGCGCAGCGCGCGCATGAACGGGCGCTGCGGCAGGGGGTTCGGGGCGGCGAGGTTCACCGGCCCGGCGATGTCGTCCCGGGCCACGAGGAACTCGACCGCGCGGACGAAGTCGCGGTCGTGGATCCACGACACGTACTGCGCGCCGCCCGCGACCGGGCCGCCGAGACCGAGCCGCGCCAGCCAGGACAGGACGTCGAAGACGCCGCCGCGGTCGGGGCTCATCACCATGGCGGCGCGCAGGGCGACCTTGCGGGTGGACGGCGTGCGAGCCTCCCGCTGCGCGCGCTCCCAGTTCTTCGCGATCTTGACGCTGTAGGCCCAGTAGCCCGGGACGCCGGGCTCCGCGCCGCCGAGCACGCCGGTCGCCTCATCGTTGGGCGCGTCGTGGCGATGGGCGTAGATGGTGGCGGTGCTCATCTGCAGCCAGACCCGGGGCGGGCGAGCGGCGGCCGCGATCGCCGCGCCCACCGCCTCGGCCGAGTGCACGCGGGAGTCCATCATCGCCTGGAGGTTCGCGGGCGTGTAGCGGCAGCTGACGCTCCGCCCGGCCAGGTTGATCACGACGTCGCTGCCGTCGATCGCCGCCGCCCAGGGGCCCGGGGTCCGGCCGTCCCAGGCGATCTCGCGCTCGCCCGCCGGCCTCCTGGTCACCACCACGACCTCATGGCCCGCGGCGGTGAGGGCGCGGTTCAGAACCGTGCCGACCTGCCCGGTACCCCCGGGAATCACAATCTTCATCGGCCCCACCCCCGGCTTGTGGCGGCCACCCTAGCGCAGAGTATTGAACACGTTCAAATTTGCGTGGTCACGGTACGTGAGGCCGGGCCGCGGCCCCCCTGGGCGGGACGCGGCCCGGTGGCGTGTGGGCGGGCTCGGGTCAGGCGGGGCACTTCTTCCATGCGAAGTGGTACGTCGTCTTGACGCTTCCGTCTGCGGAGTCGAAGGTCATGAAGCTCGTCTGCGCCGGGTCCGAGGTGCCCTTGTAGACGCGGAGCTCGGTGTTGACGTTGAAATTGCGCTCCTCGCCGCACGGCTTGAAGACGAGCTCGGAGACGTCCGTCCGGTCGGAGAACTGCCAATTGTCGGAGTAGCCGCCGCGGAGCGTGTGGCTGACGGGCGTCGTCTGCGCCATGCCCTGGTGGTAGTAGTTCGCCTTCTCCATGCCGGTCGCCCCCTCCGTCAGGTGAGCGAAGCCCCGGTAGTCAGCACCGGCGATGGCGTACGTGAACCCCTGCGGAACGTGCACGCCCAGGTTGATCTGGCAGTTCTTCCGGAAGTCCGTGGGGTCGGAGGTCCCGCCCGCCTGGGCCAGGTAGTCGCTGTAGGTCACGGTGAACGAGGTGTTGTCGCTCGCCGTCGCCACCGCGGCCGTCCCGGCGTGGCAGCCCGACCCGTTCACGGTGAGGACGTCGATGACGATCCGGTCGGGCGGCGGCGGGTCCGCGGGGGCGGCGGACGCGGGGGCGGCGGACAGCGGCAGCGCCAGGGCGGCCAGGCAGGCCGCCGAAACGGTCAGTCCTGTGCGCATCGCTCATTCTCCTTTACTGTGGGGCCGGCATTACCGCGGAGGGCACTGCTTCCAGGCGAAGTGATACGTGGTCTTGATGCTGCCGTCGGTGGAGTCCATGGACATGAAGCTGGTCTTCGCGGGGTCCGAGGTTCCCTTGAGCACGCGCAGTTCGGTGTTGACGTTGAAATTGCGCTCCTCACCGCACGGCTTGTAGACGAGTTGCGCGACGTCATTGGTGTCGGTGAACTGCCAGTTGTCGGCGTAGGCGCCCTTCAGGTTGTGCGAGACGGCGGCGGTCTGCGGCATTCCCTGGAAGTAGTAGCTCGCCTTCTCGGTGCCGCCGGCGCCCGGCTCCAGGTAGGCGAAGCCGCGGTAGTCGGTGGACGCGATCGCGTACGTGAACCCCTGCGGGACGTGCACCTTCATGCTGATCTGGCAGTTCTTCCGGAAGTCGGTCGGCCCGGAGGAACCGCCGGCCTGGGCCATGTAGTCGCTGTAGGTGACGGTGAACGCCTCCTTGTCGTCCGACACGGCGACGGCGGCCGTCCCGGCCGGGCAGCCCGATCCGTTGACGGTCGCGATCTCGATCGTCACGCCGTCCGGGCCGTGCGCCCGGAGCGGGGCGGCGGACGCGGGCACGGCGGTCACCGCGATCCCGGCAATTGCAGCGGCAGCGGAAACGGCAATCCCTTTACGCATGCGATTCCTCCTCGCTGGACCTGCGCAAAGGGAGCGTAAACTTCGCCGGTCAGCCGGTCAATCGCCGCTTTTCAATTTTTCCGGATCGGGCGAAAACAACGAAACGAACTCTTCCGCGGCATTGAACAGCGACAATGGAACGTCCAATGACGGGGCCAGCGGAAAGGATCGTTCCATCCAGTGGTGGGGCGAATTCAAGCGGCCTGTACAGGACGCGTAGAAACCCCGGCCGCGCTCGACCGGTGCGGCCGGGGGGCGGGCGCGGCGGTCAGCCGGAGTCGCGGAGGCGGGCGGCGAGGACGGCGGCCTGGCTGTGGTCGACGTCCCTGGTCGCGGTGAGAAGGGTGACGGTGCCCTGGCCGGCGAGTTCCCGCAGGCGGCCGAACGCGGACGCGCGCTCGGGCTCGGCAAGCTCGGCGCCGTAGCGGCGGGTGAACTCCTCGAACCTGTCGGCGTCGTGCCCGTACCACTTGCGCAGCTCGGTCGACGGGGCGACGTCCTTCTCCCACTCGTCCAGGCGCGCCTTGTCCTTGGACAGGCCCCGTGGCCACACGCGGTCGACCAGGATCCGCTTCCCGTCGTCAGACGAGGCCGGCTCGTACACCCTCCGCAGTCGCACGTCCATGCACCGACGTATACCCGCCCCGCCGAACTCACGCGGCCCGGGTCGTGTACTCAGGTACCGGGACGACGGCTCCCGCCGAAACCCGGTGCCGCCGGCGGTGTGACGGTGGTTCGGGTGGCGAACTCGGTGGCGGCGGTGCGGCGGGCGAACTCGCCGGCGAGGGCGCGGCCGAGGACGTCGTCCTCGGGGCGGTGGCGTTCCAGGTACTCCAGTGCCTCGGCGAGTTCGGCGGCGGTCAGCCGCCGGACCGGTTTCCCGGTCCAGGGCGCGGGAACGGGCGGTGCGGCGCGCGGTTCTGTGTTCACGGCGGGGCCTTTCATTTCTCCGGTGCCGGCAACGGGCGGCGCGGCGGAATGTGCCGCATTCGGTTCGCGAATAGAATCGCGGTGTGCATTGGTGGAGCCAGCAGGCCAGCGACGCGGCCGCGGAGGCGCAGGCCGCCGATCCCTCGCCGGGAAATCTCATGGCGGCAGCCCAGGTGCAGGCGCTCGTCTCGATGGCGGAGGCGCTGCACCGGATCGCGGCGGCCCTGGAGCAGCGGGACGAGGCCGACGTTGCCCCGCCATTGTTCGCCCGGCCTAAATAGCGGCCTTCCCAGCGCAAATACCGGTGCGCCCGGATATGGGGGACGCACCGGTATTTCACGGGGTGTCAGGCATCGCTGAACGATTTGCGTTCCGTTCTGCCGTTCGTGCTCGCGGCGAGGCGGGAGGTCTTGGCGGCGGACGGGCGCACCGGCATGGTCTCCAGCGGGTGGTCGTGCTCGGACTGCGGCGCGGCCGGGCGGTCGCCGCGCTCGGCGGGGCGGGGGTCGTCGCGGGGACGGTCCCGTAGCCGCCGCGCCGCCTGGCGCAGGGCGCGCTCGCCGACGAGCCGCGTCAGCTCAAGCCCCCAGCAGTCCAGCTTGTCGGCGTCGGTGAGGTCGTCCCGGCTGCTCAGCTCGGCCGCGAGGCCGCCGAGGCGCTGCGCCTCGGACAGGTCGAACTCGCGCATGAGGTGGCAGCACAGCTCGGCGAGGGCCGCGTGGTCGCGTTCGAACGACAGCCCCGACAGGTCGTTGTGCGACAGCCGGCTGAGGGCGCGCTTGCGCTCCAGCTCGCCGTCGGCGATCCGCAGGACGCCGTTGAGGAGGGCGACGGGGCCGGTGCCGGCGGCCCTGCTGTGCGCGGGGCCGAACGACATCCGCAGCAGCGCCGCGGAGCCGAGCCCGGCGGCGATCACCCGGACGACCATGAGGCTCGCCGGGGGTGTGGCCGGGGGCAGCCCGAACGTCCAGCCGGTGGCGGTCACCGCGATCAGCGCGACGATGGAGGCGCTGGCGTTGACGAAGACGAACAGCAGGCCGCCCGGGGACAGCAGGGCGGAGACGGGCTTGTCGCGGTAGCGCGCGACGAGTTCGGCGAGGCCGATCGCGCCGCCGATCAGGGCGGCGAGGAGCATCTCGATGGTCATGACTTCCTTTACGCGCTGCGGGCGGTCAGCCGGCCGAACGGGGACTCCTCGGTCCTGCCGCGCCGCGCCAGCAGGGGGGCGGGACGCTGCCGGGCCGCGAGCTCGGTGCGCTCGACCTCCAGGAAGACCAGCAGCCATTCGGTGGGGCCGGCGGCGACCCCGGTGTGCGTGCGCAGCGCCTGCTCGCGGGCGCCGAGAAAGGCCAGCAGCCACCCGGTGGGCCCGGACGCCCCGGCGGCTCGAATTCGTGAATCCATGGGGGAGACCATTTCGCAGCCGGGCCCCGAAGTCGACTTCCGCCGGGTCAAGTTTTCCGGCCCGGGCGCCGGAACGACCATTTGCCGCCAGGTCGGGAACGTCCGCCGGACACCGCGATCTCCACCCGGTTGACGCGCCGTCCCGGAACATTTGAACAGGCTCGGGAATTCTTTACGAAGAATTCCGGTAGCGCCCCGCGAGGCCCGCTGCGGGGAGATCTCCTTTCATGTGCCGGTGCCCGCCGCCGGCGCGGTCCCGGAAGCGCGTCCGGACCGTCGCGACACGCCGCACGGCCGGTTCACGGCTGTCAGCGGGGTGACAATCCGGAAGCATCGAAACTTTCCGCGCGTGCCTATCGCCGCGCGTGCCCGGAACGGAGTCTGGAGAACGGCGGCCGGGGATCGTCCCCGCACAGTGACAGGCCAGCCGGGCTTCAGGAGGGCGTGATGAGCCGGACCACCCCGTCCGCTGGAAGGGACTTCCCGCTGTCCGGGCTCCCGGAGGAGGTCGCCGGCCCGATGCTGCCCCACCTGGAGGCGGCGGCGGTCGAGATGGTCAAGGAGATCCAGGGGCTCGTCCCGGAGTACGCGCGCCCGCCGGAGAGCCGGTACGGCCGCCGGATGCGGTGGGCGGTCGAGGAGACCGTCCGGCAGTTCATGGAGGCGATCGGCCGCCCGGACGTGGAGTGGGCGACGGTCACCGGCATCTTCGAGGGGATCGGCGCGTACGAGGCGCGGCAGGGGCGCAGCCTGGACGGGCTGCAGACCGCGATCCGGGTGAGCGGGCAGGTCGCCTGCCGCCGGTTCATCAAGGACGCCCGGCGGCTCGGCTGGTCGCTGGACACCCTCGGGTCGTTCACCGAGTCGCTGTTCGTGTTCCTGGAGCGCATCGCCAGCGCCGCGGGCCAGGGGTACGCGAACGCCCAGGGCGAACTCGCCGGGGAACGGGAACGGTTCCGCTGGCGGCTGCGCGATCTGCTGATCATGGACCCGCCCGCCAGCGCGGAGGCGGTCGGGGAGCTGGCGAAGTCGGCCGGCTGGCCGGTGCCGCGGACGCTGGCCGCCGTCGCGCTCCGGCCGGGCCCCGACCAGGCCGTCCCGGTGCTGCCGCCCGTGTTCCTCGTCGACTGGCACGCCCCGGGCCCCTACCTGATCTGCCCCGACCCGGACGGCCCCGGCCGGGACCGGCTGCTCGCCGCGATCAAGGGGACGCGCGGGGCGGCGATCGGCCCGTCCGTCCCGCCGTCCCGTGCCGCGCTGTCGCTGCGCTGGGCGCGGCAGGGGCTCGCGCTGGTGGAGCGAGGCGTCCTGCCGGGCAAGGAGCCGCTGCGCTGCCTCGACCATCTGCCGAGCCTGGTCGCGGCGCAGAGCGAGGAGCTGATCGACGTCGCGCTGAGCACCCGGCTGGCGCCGCTGATGCGGCTGCCGCCGCACCGGCGGGACGCGCTGTCGCGGACGCTGCTGACGTACATGGAGTGCCGCGACAACGCGGTGGCGGCGGCGGAGCGGCTCATGGTCCACGAGCAGACCGTCCGGTACCGGATCCGGCGCCTGGAGGAGACCCTCGGCGGCGTCATGCTCGACCCCGAGCGGCGGATCGAGCTGCTGCTGCTCCTGCACCACCTCGTCCGCCTCGATCCGGGCGACCGGCGGCTGTCCCCCGGCGCCCGGACCACGAGGCGGCGGTGACGACCGGGCGGACGGCCGTCACCGTCACAGATCAGCCGGTCGGGCAGGTTCCCTCGTACTGCGCGATGTTGTTGTCCGGCTTCGGTGCGGGGCAGAGGAACTTCTCGTAGCGGGCGTCGTTGTCGACGAACCGCTTCATCCACGCGATGGCGTACTTCGCGATGGTCGTGTTCGGCGAGTTGAAGGTCATGTGCCCGGCGTTCTTCAGCTCCAGGTACGCCTTCTCCGGGACGGACGTGAGGTTCTGGTAGTACGAGTGCGCCATCGAGTCCGCCGGTGCGATGGCGTCGTTGTCCGCGCCCATGATCATGGTCGGGGTCCGGACGTTCTTCCAGTCGTAGTTGGTGTCCCAGGGTGCGAGCGGCACGGCGGCCTTCAGCGACGTGCGCCTGTTCTCGGCCTCCAGCGTCCCGCCGCCGCCCATGGAGTGGCCCATGACGGCGAGGCGGGAGGTGTCGATGCGGTTCTTCACCGTGCTCTTGCCGGTCATGTAGTCGAGGGCGGCGAGGAGCTGCTCCCCGCGGGCGGCGGGCACGTCCAGCAGGCTGTTGGTCTCCAGGGTCATGACGACGAAGCCCTGGGACGCGAGGCGGGGGCCGTACCAGTCGATCAGCGCCTGCGGGGAGACGAAGCCGGGCGAGACGGCGATGGCGCCGAAGGTCCCCTGGCTCATGTCGGTCGGCGCGTAGATGGTGCCCTTGTTGAAGCCGGTGCCGCTGCCCGCCGGAACGTCGATCTTCTCGATGGCGAACGGGCCCTTTTCCGCCGTGATGCTCGCCTCGGTCGGCGCGGGCCCGCGCTCATAGGGATCGGCGGCGAGGCGGACGGCGGCGGGACCGGCGGGGGCGGCGGCGTTCGCGGCGGGGGCGAGAACGGCGCCGGCGGCGAGAACGGCGGCGGCCGGGAGCACTCTGAACGCATGCGTCAGATGCCTGTTCATGGGGGGCGTACCCTTCACTAGCCGAAACCGCGAGGGGGTGGGAATTCGCGGGTGCCAGAATTGTGGGACGCCTTGGCCGTCTTTACTTCTGGCATGGCGCTACCTTCGCGCCGACGGCCTTGTAGTGAACTAACAAAAGCCCGGAAAACGGACGGAGGGGCCACTCCCCCCGAAGTGACCCCTCTCCCCCCGTTCCGCCGTGTCGGCCCCGGCGCGTGCACAGGACCGGCCGCTCCCCCCGAAGCGGCTCGCACCGGCCGTTCGGCGGATGTGAAGAACGTAGCGAGCACCTCCCGGGCCCATCGAGGCTTTGCCCGGGCGCGTCGGCGAACGGACTACCGTGTGCGACGAACGGAACACTCTCCGCGCTCAACGGCCGCACCTCGACCTCACGGGGCAGGACGGCTAACCGGCCCAGATGGGCAGGTGGACGGCGGACGGGTGGTCCCGGTCGCGGAGGATCTCGAACCGGGTGCGGCGGAACGCGACGGCCCTGCCCGCGGGGTCGCCGGTTCCGGGGTTGCGGGCGAAACGGGGGAACGCGCCGCCCGCGAGCATGACGCGGAGCCGGTGGCCGCGCAGGAAGCGGTACGCGGTCGGATGCATCTCGATCTCGGCGCGCACGATCCCTTCCGAGGTGATGCGCAGGATGCCGTCGGTGACGTTGCGGGAGACGCCGGCGCGGTCGACGTCGCAGAGACGGACGAAGAGGTCCCCCTGGCCGGTGCTCGTCCGGACGTGAACCGTCGCCGAGACGGGGCCGATCAGGTCGAGGTCTTCGGTCAACGGCACGCCGCTGAGGACGACCACGTCGTCACGGCGTTCGAGCCGTGAGTTGTCGCGTTGCCTCCCCTTGCCGGGTGACAGGAGCGGGCCGCCTATGTTCGGTGTGGGGTCGTACGGGTCGTAGGTGAACGTGGCGGGGGCTGCGTCTGGCCGGTCCCAAGTGAGGCCGCCGGAAAAGTAGAGCGGCGTGGGCTTGGTTTCAGGCGGGGGCCACTGGGCGAAGTCCAGCCAGGTGTTGGCCTTCTGCAGGTGCAGCCTTACGGGCGCCTGACGGAGCTGGGCCTTGTCGCCGTTCAAGTGAGCGTCCAGCCAGGACACCTGGTCGTTGAGCGTCGCGCGGAGGGCTCTCGCGTCGTGCCCCCATGGGCCGATGGTGATGCGGACCTGGCGTCCCGCCGCGTGAAGGGCGGCGAAGTCCCTTAGCTGGCCGCGCAAGAAGAGGTCCCACCAGCCCGTCACCATCGTGGTGGGAGTGGTGGTTTCGGGGACGGCGGCACTGTGGTCGGTGCCCTTCCAGAAGTCGTCGCCAGGCTCGGCGTGGGCCGCGACCTCACGGAGGAACGTCTCGGGGCGTCCGATGGCGGCGAGATCGGCTTCGCCCACGGGCAGGTGGCGCATCGCCTGGCGAACGCGCCTGTTGTGGAACGGCCGCCTCCTCTCGTCCTGCGTTCCCATCAACGACGACCAGACGAGCGTGTTGTGCAGGGCCAGCGCACCACCCGGGTAGAACGAGCTCGCGAATTCGGAGGCGGTGATGCCGAGGCCCATCGCCTCCAGGGGAGGATCCGCGTAGGGCGCGACCGCCCACTCGGTGAACCCGAGGTAGCTCGCGCCGACCATCGCGACCCTGCCGTCGCACCAGGGCTGCGCACGGAGCCACTTGAGCGTCGCCAGGCCGTCGTCCTTCTCGTCGTGGAAGGCGTGGAACCGCCCGCCCGATCCGAGGACGCCGCGCACGTTCTGCACGACGACCTGGAACCCGCGCCGCGTGAGGACGCCCGCGAACAGCCGCACGAGTGCCTGCGCCTTGCCGTACGGGGTGCGCATCAGCACGACCGGCAGCGGCCCCGCTCCGCGCGGACGGTACAGGTCGGCGACGAGCACGACTCCGTCCGGCATCGGCACCCGCAGGTCGCGGATGACCTCGGCGAGCGGCGACGGCGATTCGGGAAGGCCGAGGAGGCGGTCCACAAGTCGTCCCGAAACGGCCACAGGACACTCCTTCCCGGTTTTCTAGGCTGCGGTCGTCAGGCGTTCGTATTCGTAGAGGACGCCTGCGAACTCGCGCGTCGGGACTTCGCAGGCGTGCCCGGGCAGCCACAGGTGCTCCAGACGGACGCTCTGGGCGTCGACGCGCATATGGCAGGCGTTGCCCGTGTGCTCCCAGCCGGGATGCGCGGCGCGGACGATTTCCATGTGGTGACGGTGGCTCTGCAGGTCGTGAAGCAGGAACGCCGTGAGGACGTGACGCGGCCCGTACACCGACTCGGTGAAGGTGCTCGCGCTGGACGCCGCGGACTCAAGGTCGACGCCGGAATCCGCCAGTTCCGGGAAGAAGACCTTGACATGCCTCGCGACCCCACCGATCTCGATGGGCTCACAAGGGAGCCGTAGGACGGCGTCCGGGTCGACGTAGCCGTGCACAGGTACGCCGGCGACGACTCCTGACCACGCTCCTGGGACGGCGCTGATGAAGCGGGCTTGGGTCAAGGCGTTGCCCAGTTCGCCCATGAGGCGCTCTGGGTCGATGCCCCTGGGCATGAACGTCTTGGTGCCGCCGCGTAGGCGTGTTCCCGATTCGTCCAGGACGGCGAGGTCGGCCCAGCACGGGCCGGAACCGGTCCCCAGGACGCCGTGCGGCAGGCATCCGTCCGGGTGCGGAGTGAGCCCGGCCAAGTCCTCGAGCACGGCCCGAGGTGACTGGATCAGGGCCCATCCCTGCTTCCGCGGGGAGACGGAACCGAGGGCGAGCGATGTGGCCACGGGCTCGCCGTTGCGCGCCTGGCCGAGGTCGCGTTCGAGGCTGCGGCGGCTCTGCAGGGCGCCGACCTGCTGGAGGTACTCGTCCAGGCACTGCCGGAGGACGGCCGGGTCGAGGTCGCAGGACGCCCATCCGGCGACGTCCCGGACGTGCACGATCGTCCCGTCGAAGTCGAGGCGGTGGTAGCGGTAGAGCTCCTGCCAGGGCCGTGCCGCGTCCCCGTTCAGCCGGCCCTGGGCGCGCGCGATGGCCGAGACGTCCTCGCCCAGGTCGTTGATGAGGAAGTCGCGCAGCGGGGCGTGCAGTGGATCGGTCTCCACCGCCACACGCACGCCGTCGCTGCGGAACCGCACCGGAAGCGATATCGCCATTCGCGTGATTATGCCGATAAGCGAAGATCATCACCGCTTTGGCGGAATGTTCGTTCCGATCAGATGGGTTCGTCCGCCATGTACGGAGGGGCGGGCTCGTACTGGATGTAGCGGCGCACGGTCCGTGCGTGGTCGCGGCCGTGGATGCGTCCGATCAGCCAGAGGGCCATGTCGATGCCGGCGGAGACGCCCTGGCTCGTGACGAGGTTGCCGTCCACGACGTAGCGCGCGTCGCGGACGACGGTCACGTCACCACGGGCCTTCAGCGTGTCCTCTGATCCCCAGTGGGTGGCGACCCTGCGTCCCTTGGCCGGGCCTGCCGCGTGCAGCAGGATCGAGCCCGTGCAGACGCTCGTCACCCAGTCGGCTTGCTCGGCGACCTTCGCTATCCAGCCCGTGACGGCCGGGTTCTGCGGCTGGGTCACCCTCGCGCCGCGTCCACCCGGAACCAGGAGGACGTCCAACTCCGGATGGTCGTCCAGGGTGTGGTCGGGCACGACCCTCATGCCCTTGTTGCAGCGGACCGGTTCGGTCCGCTCGGCGACCAGCACGGCCTTGTCGCCTTGGGCGCGCACCATCGCCGACGCCGTGAACACCTCCCATGGGCCCACGAAGTCCAGTTCCTCGGCCTCCTCGAAGACCAGCAGTCCGTACGTGGTCATGCGTACTCCCTCGTTCCCCTGAAACGGTCCCTGTAGTCGGACGGCGCGACACCGACCTGCCGGTGGAACGCCCTGCGCAACGTCTCGCCCGTCCCGAAGCCGAGCCGCCGCGCGAGCGTCTCGACGGGCTCGTCCCCCTCCGCCAGCGCCCGCCGCGCCGCCTCGACCCGGACGCGCTCCACGTACGCGGCGGGCGGGACGCCCAGTTCGGCGGTGAACCTGCGCTGCAGGTGGCGCTCGCTGAGGCCGGAGCGTTTCGCCAGGTCGGCGATGGTGTGCCGGGCGCCCGGATCGGCCTGGACAGACGACACCGCCGCCCGGATCGGGTCCGTCGCGGGCTGCGCCGACCACAGCGGGACGCTGAACTGCGACTGGCTGCCCGGGCGCCGCAGGAACATCACCAGCTCCCGCGCCGCCTCGTGCGCGACCTCCCGGCCGTGGTCGTTCTCCACGAGGGCGAGGGCCAGGTCCATCCCGGCCGTCACGCCGGCGGACGTCCAGACGTGCCCGTCCCGGATGAAGATCGGGTCGCAGTCGACCACCAGCCCGGGATACTCGGTCCGGAGCTGCTCCGCCCTGCGCCAGTGCGTCGTCACACGGCGGCCGGCCAGAACCCCGGCCTCGGCGAGCAGGAGCGCGCCGCTGCACACCGACGCGACCCGCCGCGCCGTCCGCGCGACCTCCGCGACCCAGCCGACGAGCGCCGCGTCGCCGCGCGCCTCGCGGACTCCGATCCCGCCGGCCACGACCAGCGTGTCGATGCCCGCGGGCGCGAGGTCCGGGCCGAACCGGGCGTGCACCGACAGCCCGCCCGACGCGGTCACCGGTCCGGCCTGAGGCCCGACGACCAGGCACTCGTACCGCCCGGTGTGCTGGAACACCTCGTGCGGCCCGGTCAGGTCCAGGATCTGGAACCCGTCATAGATCACGAACGCGACGCGCATGCCTCCAGGCTGTCGGCGGCCCGGTCATGGCGTCAACGACCGGCACCCCACAGATCACGCCACCTGCTCGCACACCTCGTCGCTCGCCCGGCTCTCCCCCTGCTGGACCGGGATGCCGCCGGACGTCCGGACACGCGTGAACCCCGCCCCGATGACGAGATCGACGACGCCGGGCGCCGTCTTCGCCCGGGGCGCGACCCTCGCGCCCGGCAGCAGCCCGGCGAGCGCCCGCGCCTGCGGTTCCGCGCCCGTCCCGTACCGGACGTAGGTGGCCCGGGTGCGGGAGCCGAGGTTGCCGACCCCGATGATCTGCCACCCGGCGTCCTTGAGCTGCGCCGCGACCTGCGCGCCACGTCCCTCGGCGTCGGAGGCGTTGAACACCCGCACCTTCCCCGGACGCGCGCCCTGCGCCTTCGCCGGGGCGGGCACCACCACGTCCTCACGGATGGCCTTGAAGAACTGGTCGGACGCCGGACGCGTCAACGCCACCCGGTTCTTGTCCAGCGGATACGGCCCGGACGGCACGGTGACGAAACGCAGCTTGCCGGCGTCCAGATCGCGCATGCCCTGCGCGATCTTCAGCATCTCCGCGACCGTCAGCCCCTTGTCTGTGGTCAGCGACTCGGCCGTCGCCTGGAGCAGCTCGTTCAGCTTCCCGGGATCGGTGAGGACGCCTTTGCTCATCCCCTCCTTGGCGAGCGCGCCGAAGAAATGCTGCTGCCGCTTGATGCGCTCGGTGTCGCTCCCGTTCCCGAAACCCTTCCGGCTGCGGACGTACGCCAATGCGTCCTCGCCCTTCAGCCTGTGCCGGCCTTTGGTGAGGTTCAGGCCCGAGTCCTTGTCCTGGACGTCGTCCGTCACGCAGACCGGCACGCCGCCGACCGCGGACGCGATCCGTTTGAAGCCCACGAAGTCGACCTGCACGAAATGGTCGACGCGGATTTTCGTGACCTGCTCGATCGTGTTGACCGTGCACGCCGGCCCCGCCCGGGCGATCGCCTCGTTGAGCATGGCGACGCCGCTGGCAGGGGACTTCGTCCCGTCCCTGCGCGTGCACGCCGGGATGGGCACCATCAGGTCGCGCGGGAAGCTGACGGCGACCGCCTGCCCGCCGCCGGGCGACAGGTGCAGCAGCACCATCGTGTCGGACGCGGGCGGCTTGTTCCGCAGGCCCTTCCCGTACCGCGCGTTGGCGCCCTCCCGCGTATCGGACCCGAGCACCACGATGTTGGTGGCGCCGTTCAGCTTCTTCGGCCGGTTCCCGCCGATCAGCTTGTCGACGTCCTCCTGCTGGACGGCGTTCTGCAGCTTCCAGTAGTACCCGTACGCCGACAGGCTCCCCGTCACCAACACCGCCGCCGCGGCGACGGCGACCCAAGCGAGCAGCTTCATGAGGCCTCCCGGTGTTGTATCGCCGCTCACCCCCCTCCGGGTTCACACCGGAGCGAAATTAATGGTTGACACGCCACCGGGCCTATGGTTGTCTCCTACGCATGGAGCTGTGATCATTCTCCGGTTGAGCCGCCCCCGGCATCGTCCACGGGCCCGCTCCCATTCTTTTCCAAGGCACACCCTCATCGCATGCGCACTCATGTGACCTGTGCTGTCGCCGTGCGCCCACCCGCCTTTCCCACGGCCCTTCCATGGCCGAATTCAGACGTGCCCGGAGGTGTTCTCTTCATGCGTGCCATCAACAACGACCCCTTCCCCAAACCCAAGAAGAAGGGAAAGCGGAACAACGCCGACTTCAAGGCGGCGAATTTCGCGAACAACCGCCGCAACGCCCGGCAGATGCCGACCCGGCAGCTCAACCGGGGCCGCTGACCGGCGCCTCCCGGTCCCGGCCCCGCCGCGCGGCGGCCGGGGCCGGGAACTCCGCCCACACCACCGTCCGGGGGCCGTCCGACCGGAACCCCCACCGCGAAGCGAGCGCCTCCACGATCCGCATCCCGCGGCCCGTCTCCGCCCCGGTCTCGTCCTGCACGTGCGGCCGCCCGCCCGCCGCGCCGTCATCGGCGACCTCCAGCCGGTACACCCCGCCCCCGGCCGCGAGGACGACCGTCACACGCCCGCCCTCCAGCCCGGACGCCGTGTGCGTGATCGCGTTCGCGACCGTCTCGCTGACCACCATGACCATGTCGTCCAGTCCGGGATGGCCCGCCGCCACGTTCCGGACGAAGCTTCGCGCGCACCCGACCGACCGCCGCACGCCGGGCAACGTGATCTCGCCGATCACCACGCGGTCCCGCGCCTCGACCACAGCACCGCCTCCCCGTCCCGGCTCCCCTCACGTCCGGAAGGTCACCCGTCACCCTTCATGTACGGACCGCGCCCCGTGTCCTGTTCACGCTCCAAGGGCGACCGGACCTGGGGACGCGGGAAGGATCCGTGCCGGGTCAGGTGTTACGCCCAGCACCGGCGAGAGGGAGAACATGAGCGAGGACCTCGGGTACGGGTGGCAGAGCGAGCTGCTCGACCTGCCCGCCTATCTGAAGCGAGTCGGCCACGACGGCGGCCTTGCCCCGACGGTCGCGACCCTGCGCGCCCTGCACCGCGCGCACGTCACGTCCATCCCGTTCGAGAACCTGGAGATCATGCTCGGGCGGCCGGTCGACCTGTCGCTGGACGCCGTCCAGGCGAAACTGGTCGGACGCCCTCGCGGCGGCTACTGCTTCGAGCACAACCGGCTGTTCGCGGCGGTGCTGGAGAAGCTGGGCTACGAGGTCACCGCGCTGGCGGCCCGGGTGACGCTCGGGTCGCCGAAGCTGCGCCCGTCGTCGCATGCGCTCCTGCACGTCCGCCCGCCGGACGCGTCACGGGACGACCCGGCGTGGCTGTGCGACGTTGGGTTCGGCGCCGGTCCGCTGGAACCCCTGCGGTTCACCGACGGCGAGGAGGTCGTCCAGGACGGCTGGGGCTTCCGGATTCAGCGCGGACGCACTGTGACGACCTGGGAGCCCAACACGGCGGGCTGGGAGATGCACCAGCGCGGCCCGGACGGATGGGTGCAGCGGCACACGTTCCCCTTGAACGAGACGTTCCGCATCGACTTCGACGTGTTCAACTACTACGTCTCGACCAACGCGCGCTCGCCGTTCACCGCCCGCCCGTTCACGCAGAAGTTCTCGCCCGACGTCCTCCATGTTCTGGACGGGACGACGCTGACCGTCACCCGACCGGACGGCGCCACCGAAAGCCGCACGCTGGCTCCCGAGGAACTGCCCGAGACGCTGGCCGAGGATTTCGGGATCGTCCTGGAGGGCGAGGACGTCCCCGGCCTCATCGAGTTCGTGCGCGCCAGAGGCTAGGAGAGGTCGAGGCGGGCGAGTTCGGCGCGGGCGGCGACACCGAGCTTCGGGTAGGCGTTGTAGAGGTGGTAGCCGACCGTCCGGGGGCTGAGGAAGAGCTGCGCGCCGATCTCCCGGTTGCTCAGCCCTCCCGCCGCCAGCCGGACCACCTGGAGCTCCTGCGGGGTGAGGCGGGCGGCCAGGTCGTCCCGCTCCTGCCCGTCCGCGAGGCTTTCCCCGGCGGCGCGCAGTTCCGTCCGGACACGCTCCGCCCAGGGCACGGCGCCGAGCCGCTCGAACGTCTCCAGTGCCGGACGCAGCCGGGCCCGTGCGTCGTTCCGGCGCCGTGACCTGCGGAGCCACTCCCCGTAGAGCAGCTCGGTGCGCGCCTGCTCGAAAGCGCTGCCGCCCTCCCGGTGCAACTCCAGAGCACGCGAGAACGGCGCGTCGCCAGGGGCGAGGAGGGCGGCGCAGCGGAGGGCGATCGCCTGGACCCACGGTTGACCGACCTGCGCGGCCCACCCGCCGAACCAGTCGGCCGCCTCCCGCGCACGCTCCGGAGCCCCGGCCCGGAGGGCCGCCTCGACGAGGTCCGGCAAAGCGGCGATGGCGCCCTGCCGGTTCGGTCCGGCGACGACGTCCGCGAGGCGTTCGAGGGCGGCCTCATATCGGCCGAGCCCGAGGTCGAGCAGGCTGCGGGCCGCCGCGGCGTGCACGTTGCTCGGCGGGACGGCCCGCGCCAGCGCCTCCTCCGTCAGCTCCGTGCAGCGTTCCTCGTCGCCCTCGATCGCGGCGAGCTGCGCCAGCACGGTGTCGAGGTAGACGCGGATGCGGTGCTGCCCGGTGTCGGCGGCGATCCGCGCCCCCTCCGTCGCGCCGGTGAGCGCCTCCCGGTGCCGGCCGAGGAGCAGGTCCGTCCGGGACCGGAGCATCAGGGCGGACGCGAGCAGCCCGATCGCGCCCTGGTCGCGGAACCGCCGCTCCAGCGCGGCGGCGGCCTCCGCGGCACCCCGCACGTCCCCGATCATGAGGTGCCACATGCCCACCCGGACCCGGTCGCGCGGCGCGTAGCAGAGGCTCATCCCGTCCATCAGCTCGCGCAGCCCCGCGATGCCCTCCGCGAGATCGCCACCGTCCGCCAGCGGGTTCTGCCCGGCGAACACCCGCCTCAGCGCCCGCAGATGGGACGCGTTCGGCACGCCGAGGCGCGTCCCCTCGGCGACGATGCCGTCCAGCGCGGCGAAGTCCGCCGCGTTCGCGGCGGCGGACGCGGCCTGGAAGTACAGGTAGCCGGACGTCAGCGGATCGAGCGCGGCGACCGACGCCGCCGTCTCCGCGAACAGCCGGTGGGCGTCCCGCGTCCGGTCCTGCTCGTCCGCGAGGGTCGCGCGGATCAGCGTCAGCTCCGCCCGCGCGATCGGATCGGGCAGGTCGGCCTCCGCGCGGGCGGCCAGCTCGATCGCCCGCCCGGGCAGCCCCGCGTCGGCGGAGGCGCGCGCGGCCGCCGCCAGCCGGCGGCCGCGCTCGGCCTGGTCGGGGCTGAGCGCGGCGGCGCCCTCGTACATGGCGGCGACGGACGCGTTGCCGCCCGCGTTCCGCTCCGTCTCGGCGGTCTTCTCCAGGACGGCCGCGACATGCTCGTCCGGGCCCGTCACCGACCGGGCCAGATGCCACGCGTGATGGCATTCGTCGCCGCGCTCCAGGTACGCCTCCGCCAGCGCCTCATGCGCGGCCAGGCGGACGTTGAGCGGCGCGTCCCCGATGGCGGCCGTGCGGATCAGCGGATGCCGCACCTCAAGCCGCCCGTCCGCGGTGGTCCGCAGCACGCCCTCGCGCTCGGCGGGCTCCAGGTCGTCGATGGACGCGCCGAACCGCCGCGCCGCCCGGACGACCACGCCGGCGTCCCCGAGATCGTCCGCCGCCACCAGCAGGACGAGGCGCCGCGCCGGCTCCGGCAGCGCGGCGATCCGCTCGGCGAACGACCGCCGGATCCGCTCGTACGCCGGCCCGTGCCCGCCCCGGCCCGGCAGTTCGAGCAGCGCGAGAGGGTTGCCCATCGCCGCGCTCAGGACCTCCTCCCGGCGGTGCCGGGGGAGGCCCGTGGCGCGTTCGGCCAGCAGCCCGGCCGCGGCGTCCCGGTCGAGCCCGCGCAGGCGCAGCTCGGGCAGGCCCGGCGCGGCGAACTCGGGCGCGTCCGCGTCGCGGGACGCGAAGACGATCGCGACGGGCTCGGCGTCCAGGCGGCGGGCGGCGAACAGCAGGGCCTCGGCGGACGGGCCGTCCACCCAGTGGGCGTCGTCCACCAGGCACAGCAGAGGGCGCTCTTCGGCCAGGTCGGACAGCAGGGTGAGCACCGCGAGACCCACCAGGAACCGGTCGCCCTCGCCGAGCCGTCCGCCCATGTTGAGGGCGGCGCGCAACGCCTGGGCCTGCGCGTCCGGGAGCCCGCCGACCCGGTCGAGATGCCGGCCGAGGAGCAGATGAAGGCCCGCGTACGGCATCGCGCTCTCGTACTCGACGCCCGTCCCGCGCAGGACGCGCATGTCGCCCGCGGCCTCGGTGGCGTGGTCGAGGAGGGCGGACTTCCCGATCCCCGCCTCGCCCCGCAGGACGAGGGTTCCGCTGCGCCCGGCGCGGACCCGCCCGAGGAGCCCGTCGATCGCGGCCAGTTCCCGGTCCCGCCCGTGAAGCATGAATTCACCCTACTCGCGCAGACCGAAGTCCCCTGAGCCGCGCCGGCGCGCCGTTCGCGTTATGGCGGGACCCTCGGGGGAACGGGACGGCCATGGATCACTCGGAGGCCCCCGTCCTCGACGCCCTCGCCGCCTACCACCGCGAGGGGCAGCTGCCGTTCACCCCGCCCGGTCACAAGCAGGGCCGCGGCGCCGACCCGCGGGTGCGGGAGGTGCTCGGCGACGCCGTGTTCCGCTCGGACGTGCTCGCGATCTCCGGCCTCGACGACCGCGAGTCGCGCGGCAAGGTGCTGGAGCGCGCCCAGGAGCTCATGGCGGACGCCGTCCACGCCGAGCAGACGTTCTTCTCGACCTGCGGCAGTTCCCTGTCGGTCAAGAGCGCGATGCTGTCGGTGGCGGGCCCGGGTGAGAAGCTCCTGGTCGGACGGGACGCCCACAAATCGGTCGTGTCGGGATTGATCCTCTCTGGTGTCCGGCCGATCTGGGTGGAGCCGCAGTGGGACGCGTCCCGGCATCTGGCGCACCCGCCGGCCGCCGCGGCGTTCGCGGCCGGGTTCGACGAGCACCCCGACGCGCGCGGCGCCCTCGTCACCAGTCCCACGCCCTACGGGACGTGCGCCGACCTCGCCGCGGTCGCCGCCGCCTGCCACGAGCGCGGGAAGCCCCTGATCGTGGACGAGGCGTGGGGGGCGCACCTTCCGTTCCACCCCGACCTGCCCGCCTGGGCCATGGACGCCGGCGCCGACGTCTGCGTGACGAGCGTTCACAAGATGGGCGCCGGGCTGGAACAGGGGTCGGTGTTCCATCAGCAGGGCGATCTCGTCGACCCGTCCGTGCTCAAGCAGCGGGAGGACCTGCTCGGGACGACCAGCCCGTCCGTCCTGCTCTACGCGGGCCTGGACGGGTGGCGGCGGCAGATGGTCGAACACGGGCATGGCCTGCTGCAGGACGCGCTGGACCTGGCCGCCGGCGTCCGCGCGGAGATCTCCGCCCTCCCGGGCTTCGACGTGCGGGGCGCGGACGAGTTCACCGGCCCCGGACTCGCTTACGCCCTCGATCCGCTGCCCGTCGTCGTCGACATCGCCGGTCTCGGCGTGACCGGATACCGGGCGGCCGACTGGCTGCGCGAACACCACCGCGTCAACCTGCATCTCGCCGACCACCGGCGGATCAGCGCGCAGCTCACCTTCGCCGACGACAAGGAGACCGCCGGGCGGCTGCTCGCCGCCCTGCGCGACCTCCACGCGCACATCGGCTCCCTTCGCGGGACGCCCGCCGTCGAGGTGCCGGCACCCGGGGACCTGCGCCTCGACCTGGCCGTCCTGCCCCGGGACGCGTTCTTCGGCCCGGCGGAGCAGGTCGCGGCGCCCGATGCCGCCGGACGGGTCTGCGCGGAGATGCTGACCCCGTACCCGCCCGGCATCCCGGCCGTCCTGCCGGGCGAGCGGATCACGTCGCCGGTCCTGGACTACCTGCGCTCCGGGGTGTCCGCCGGGATGGTCGTACCGGACGCGTCGGACGCGTCCCTCGACAGCGTGCGCGTGCTCGTCGAGGACTGACGACCGCGGTGCCACCTCGGGTGGCGGAGATCCGCTGTGGAAGACTCCTACCGGGCAGGACTGCGAGGTAGAGGAGCGTCATGGAGTTGGTCCACTCGGGCAAGGTCAGGGACGTCTACGCGGACGGCGACGAACTGGTCCTCGTCGCTTCGGACCGGGTGAGCGTCTATGACGTCGTCCTGCCCACCGAGATCCCCGACAAGGGCAAGATCCTCACTCGGCTCTCCCTCTGGTGGTTCGAGCAGCTCGCAGGCATCATCCCGAACCACATCGTGTCCGCGACCGACGTGCCGGACGAGTGGGCCGGGCGTGCCGTCCGCTGCCGCCGCCTCACCATGCTCCCCGTCGAGTGGATCGCCCGCGGCTACCTCGCCGGCCTCGGCCTGAAGGAGTACGAGAAGTCCGGCACGGTCTCCGGCGTCCCGCTCCCGGACGGCCTGGTCGAGGCGTCGAGGCTGCCCGAGCCGATCTTCACCCCGACGACCAAGGCCACCGAGGGCCACGACGAGTTCATCACCTACGACGACGTCGTCCGGGAGATCGGCGACGACACCGCCGCCCGCCTCAAGGACGTCACCCTGGAGATCTACGAGCGCGGCGCCGCCCTGGCCGCCGAGCGCGGCATCATCATCGCCGACACCAAGCTCGAATTCGGCCGCGCGGCCGATGGCACGCTCGTCCTCGGCGACGAGGTCCTGACCTCGGACTCGTCCCGCTTCTGGCCGGCCGGCGAATGGCAGCCGGGCGGCCCCCAGCATTCTCTGGACAAGCAGTACGTCCGCGACTGGAGCAGCACCCTCGACTGGGACCGCACCCCGCCCGGCCCCGCGATCCCCGACGATGTGGTGGAAGCCACCCGGGCCCGCTACATCGACGTCTACGAACGCCTGACCGGCACCCCCTGGACCTCCTGACCCGGCCGGAAGGCCCGGTCAGAAGGCGGAGGAGTCGGACGAGACGATCTCGTGGCCCAGCGGCATGAGGGAGATCGGGATCAGCTTGAAGCTGGCGATTCCGAACGGGATGCCCATGATCGAGATGCACAGCAGGACGCCGGTGACCAGGTGCCCGAGGGCCAGCCACCAGCCCGCGACGATGATCCAGATGATGTTGCCCAGCATCGAGGCGACGCCCGCGTTCCGCTTCGGGACGGCCGTCCGGCCGAACGGCCAGAGCGCGAAGACCGCGATGCGGAACGAGGCGATGCCGAACGGGATCGTGATGATCAGGATGCAGCAGACGATCCCGGCGGTCACGTAGCCGAGGGCCATCCAGAATCCCGCGAACACCAGCCAGAGGACGTTCAACAGCGTCCGCACGACACGCTCCCCTCCCCGCAGCGCCACCCGCTTCAAGGATAGGCGCCGCGGGGTGGGCCGGTGGTCAGATGTGGCCGTCCAGGTCGGCCAGCAGGGCGCGTTTGGGCTTGGCGCCGACGATCTGCCGGACGACCTCGCCGTCGCGGTAAAGGTTCATCGTGGGGAAGCCCATGACGCCGTAGCGGGCCACGATCTCCGGGTGCTCATCGCCGTTGATCTTGGCGATGGTCAGCCGGTCGCCGTGCTCCGCCTCGATCTGCTCGAGGATCGGCGCGATCATCTTGCAGGGCGGGCACCAGTCTGCCCAGAATTCGACCAGTACCGGCCTGCCGGCGCGGAGCACCTGCTCGTCGAAGTTCTCGGTCGTCAGCGTGATCATTCGTGCCCTCCGAAGACAGTGCGCAGCCCGGACAGGCCCGGGCGAGCTGGCCGGCCACGTCGGCGCGGCGGCGGATCAGGGTGCGTATCTCGGTGTCGATCTCGGCGAGCTTGCGCTGGTAGACGGCGACCGACTCGGGGCATGCGGCACCGTCGGCGTGCCCGGCCCGCAGGCAGTCCACGAACGGGCGGGTGTCGTCCAGCGTGAACCCGGCCGCCAGCAGCGAGCGGATCTCGGCGACGAGCCGCACGTCCGACTCCTCGTACTCCCGGTAGCCGTTGGCCGCGCGCCGCGCCGGCAGCAGCCCCTGCTGCTCGTAGTAGCGCAGCGTGCGGGTGCTGACACCGGCCCGCGCGGCCAGTTCCCCGATTCGCATTGCCCTCCTCGCCTCCGTGGCCGACTACGAAGCTAACCCTTGACACCGGCGTCAAGGTCAAGCCCCGGGACGGGCCGGGCCCGTCCCGGGGCGGGCGTCAGCGGCCCTGCAGGCCGCGGACGTTGTCGCCGAACGTCCAGCCCTTCGAGCCGTCCCAGTTGATCGACCAGGTCATCAGGCCCTTCAGCCGGCCGTCGAAGTGGTTCCACGCCTGGCCGACGAGGCTCGGGGACATGTATCCGCCGCCGGCGCCCGGCTGTGCCGGAAGGCCCGGGGCCTGTTTGTCGTACGGCACCCGGATCGTCGTGCCCTGGACGGTCAGGCCGTTGTCCAGGCATTCGGTCTGCTTGAGGAAGCCCTCGACCGTCCCGGCGGAGTAGGAGTCGCCGGAGCAGCCGTACATGCTGCCGTTGTAGTACTGCATGTTCAGCCACCACAGCCGGCCGTTGTCCGCGTACTTCTTGATGATCGGCAGGTAGGCGCCCCAGATGGAGCCGTAGGTGACGCTGCCGCCGGTCACGTACGCGGTCTCCGGCGCCATCGTGAGCCCGAAGCCGGCCGGCATCTGGGCGAGCACGCCGTCGATGATGCGGATCAGGTTGGCCTGCGACGTGGACAGCTGACCGATGTTCCCGCTGCCCGTCAGGCCGGTCTCGATGTCGATGTCGATCCCGTCGAAGTTGTACTTCTTCAGGATCGGCACGATCGTCTGGACGAACCGGTCCGCGACGCCGGCGGAGCCGAGGTCGATGCCCGCGGTCGCGCCGCCGATGGACATCAGGATGGTGGCGCCGGCGGCCTTCGCCGCGCACATCTCGGCGGGGGTGGCGACCTTGACCGTCGAGTCCATGCCGTCCTCCCACAGGACGGTGCCGTCGGAGCGGATGACGGGGAACGCCGCGTTGATCACGTTGTAGCCGTGCCGCCCTATCGCCGGGTCGCCGATCGGGGTCCAGCCGAACGGCGGGTGGACGCCGTTGGACGCGCCGTCCCAGTTCTCCCAGTACCCCTGCAGCACCTTGCCGGCGGGCTTGGACTTCACCGCGCAGGTCTCGTCGGCACTCGGCGGAGTCGTGGGCGGCGTGGTGGGGGGCGTGGCCGGCGGCGTCGATCCGTCGCAGGTTCCGAGGTCGCGCCACAGTGTCGGGGTGGACGCGGGGTTCCAGTTGGCGCCCGCGTATGCGGTGTGGGCGACGATCGCCTCGTATCCGTGGCCGCTGTAGGTGACCCTGTCGCCGACCTTGTAGCTGCTGCCCTCGGCCCAGGCCGAATAGGTGCAGGCGACCAGGACGGTGGTGGGCTGGGCGGACGATGGCGCTGACAGCACGACCAGCCCGCCCAGGGACAGGACCAGCGCCGCCATGGCCGACGCCGGCGCGGCGACGGCCGCGGACCATCGCTTGTGCGTGATTCTCACGGGGACGACTCCTCCAGAACGGGGACAGAGGAGCCGGTGCAAGAGCCGAACGGATCCCGTGGACGGGACCCTCCCAGGCGCAAGGCGCAAACGACCGGCATGGACGCCATCTGCAGAGTAACCGCGCCGCCCCGGACCGGGAAGACCCCGCCGCCGCTCACTCCCGCGAGCCGCCCGGCGGGCAGGACCTCACCGGGCGCTGAGGCTCTCGGCCAGAAGGTCGGTGCCGGGCCCCGTCAGGTGTGCGAGCGCGACCGGACGCCCGGCGGCGGCGAGGAGCAGGTCCTCGGCGCTTCCCCGCACCCGGAGCCCTCGCCCCCACGACCAGTCGGCGTCCGTCGCGATGAGTTCCAGCCCGGCGAGGCGCTTGGGCCCGCCGTGGAACCGGCTCCCCGCGACGTACTCAAGTGCCGGCACGGCGAGTTCGACGGGCATCTCGTGGCGTCGCTTGAGGGGGCGGGCGATGTCCTGACCGTGGACGAGCAGATCCATCAGCGGGTCCATGGGGCCGCTGCCGGGCATCCGCCGGGTCGATTCGGCGCTCTCACGCAGTTGCCGGATCAGCTCGGCGGGCGTGAACCGCGCCGCCCGGTCGCGGGCCATCCGCGCGGTCATCCGGTCGAAGTCGCCGCGCGCCCTGATCGCGGGCCCGATGACGGACCCGATCGTGGCCCGCGTACTGATCGTCAGGTGCGCGACCACCTCCCGCACGGTCCAGACATCGCAGAGCGACTGCACTGTCCAGGCCTCGTCATCGAGGTTCTCCAGATAGTCGGAAAGGCGCCGCCGCTCGGCTTTCACGGCGTCCGCGACCTCGTCCTCGCCCAAGGCGACCGCAACCCGCTGGGACTGCTGATCTCTCTGCACATCGGCGGCCATCCGATTCGCTCCCTCTCGTTCGGATCGAGGTGGTGTCGAAGGATTGACCACGACCGACGGGAAAACTCATCGCCGCACCAGTTCACCTCGGGGTGAGGGCGGTGGTGAGAGCGCCGGCGGGGGTCTCGGTCGCCTTGCGGAACGCCTCGCCGGCCCAGAGGTTGACGCCGTCCGGGTCGCCGTGGGCGGCGGACGCCTTGCGCAGCGGCGACGTGACGTAGTGGACGTCCGGGTAAGCGGCCGGCGCGTGCGCCGAGTGCTCGGTGAGGAACCGGTTGACCAGGCCCCGCGCGGGCCGTCCGCTGAAAGCCCTGGTCATGGCGGTCGAGGTGAAGCGGGGATCGGCCAGGGCCGCCTTGTGGACGGCGCTCGCCCCACTCTCCGGGCAGCGGACGAACGCCGTCCCGATCTGGGCGGCGACGGCGCCGAGGGACAGGATGTCGGCGACGTCCGTGGAGGTCGCGAGCCCGCCGGCGGCGATGAGCGGCTGGGCGGTGACCTCGCGGACGGACGGCAGCAGCACCCGCAGCGGCACCGGATCGTCGAAGGTGTTGGCGAACGAGCCCCGGTGGCCTCCGGCCTCGGCCCCCTGGAGGCAGAGCGCGTCGGCGGCGGACGCCTGCCGGGCCTCGTCCACCGAGGTCACGGTGACGATGACGATGACGCCGCGATCCTGGAACGCCCGGATGACGTCCGGGGACGGGCAGCCGAAGGTGAAGCTCACGAAGGCGGGCGGGTCGGACAGCAGGTCGGCGACCTTGGCGTCGTAGGCGTCGTCGCGGGCGGACGGCGTGCCGGGCACGACGCCGAGGCGGGCGGCCTCGGCGGCGAGGCGGTCGCGGTAGGCCGCCACCTCGGCCGGATCGACCTCGTCCAGGGACGGCATGAAGAGGTTCATCCCGAACGGGCGCGATGTCAGCCTCCGCGTCGCGGCGATGTCGGCGCGCATGGCGCCGGGCGTCTTGTAGCCGGCGGCGAGGAATCCGAGGCCGCCCGCGTTCGACACGGCCGCGGCCAGCTCCGGGGTCGACGGCCCGCCCGCCATCGGCGCCTGCACGATCGGAAGCCCGTTCCACATGATCCGCACGATAATCCCCGGGAACACCGGAGACCTGCGCCGGGGTTCCAGCGACGGACGGAAGGGGTCGGGATGCGGGTGCTGCTGCACTACGACATGGATCACGAGGAGCCCGGGCTCGACATCGTGAGCTGCTCAGAGCAGGACGACGCGCGGTTCGCCGAGCTGCTGCCGGACGCCGAGGTGATCTGGCATGTGCTGCGTCCGCTGACGGCCGCCGACATGGACCGGGCGCCGAAGCTGAGGCTGATCCAGAAGCTCGGCACCGGCGTGAACACCATCGACCTCGACGCCGCCCGGGAACGCGGGATCGCGGTCGCGAACATGCCGGGACGCAACGCGCAGGCCGTCGCGGAGACGTCCCTGCTGCTGATGCTGGCGGCGCTGCGCCGGGTCGTGGCGTTCGACGCGCGGACGCGGCGCGGCGACGGCTGGCCCGCCGACCGGTCCCTGGTCGGCGGGGAGCTGGCCGGACGGACGGTCGGGCTCCTCGGCGGCGGCGAGATCGCGTCCCTGCTGCGGGGCATGCTGGAGGCGATCGGCGCGACCGTCCTCTACACGTCGAGGCGGCCCCGACCCGATGATCCGGCCTGGCGGGGGCTGGACGCCCTGCTGCGGGCCAGCGACATCGTGTCCGTGCACATCCCGCTGACGGACGAGACCCACCACCTGCTGAACGCCGACCGGCTCGCGCTGCTGCCGCCGGGCGCGATCGTGGTGAACACGGCGCGCGGCGCGGTGATCGACGAGACGGCGCTGGTCGCGGCGCTGCGGTCGGGCCGGCTGGGCGGCGCCGGCCTGGACGTCTTCGAGAAGGAGCCGGTCGACGCCGGCAACCCGCTCCTCGCCCTGGACAGCGTCGTCGTCATGCCTCACGTCGCCTGGCTGACCACCGAGACCTGGGCCCGGTACTTCAGGGTCGCGGCGGAGAACTGCCGCCGCCTCGCCCGCGGCGACGGCCTCCTCCACCGCGTCGTCTAAGGGATCAGCACGGGCTTGACGACCTTGCCGGACGTCGTGTCCGCCTCCGCCTGGTTGATCTGGTCCAGCGGGTAGGTCGTGATCAGCCGGTCGAACGGGAACCGTCCCTGCCCCCAGAGCTCGATCATCTTCGGGATGAACGTGTGCGGGACGGCGTCGCCCTCGATGATGCCCTTGACGGTACGTCCCATGAGCAGGAGGTTCGCGTCGAGCCGGTATTCGGCGGCGCCGACGCCGACCAGGCCGCAGACGCCGGTGGTGCGCAGCGACGCGACCGCCGTCGAGACGACCTCGGGGACGGCCGTGGTGTCGAGCGAGTACTGCACTCCCTCGCCGCCGGAGAGGGCCCGGATCTGCCCGGCGATGTCATCGTCCGCCCCGTTGACGACGTGGGTGGCGCCCAGCTCGCGGGCCAGGTCGAGCCGCGACTCGTGCAGGTCGACGGCGACGATCGTGGTCGCGCCCGCGACCCGGGCCGCCATCACCGCGGCCAGCCCGACCGCGCCCGTGCCGAAGACCGCGATGCCGTCGCCGGCCCGGACGCCGAGCGAGATCAGCACGGACGCGGCCCCGGTCTGCACGCCGCAGCCGAGCGGACCGAGCACGTCCAGCGGGACGTCCCCGTTCACCGGCACGACGTTGCGGACGGTGCCGAGCGCGTGGCCAGCGAAGGACGACTGCCCGAACCAGCGGGTGTGGACGGCCTCACCGCCGGGCCCGGTCGCGCGGGGCGTGCCGTCCAGCGGCATGGCGAGCATGTTGAGCGCGGTCATCTGCGGGCACGCGCCGGGCTGCGCGGCGCGGCAGTCGTCGCACGACCCGCACGAGTCGAAGGACATGACCACATGGTCGCCGGGGGTGAGGCCGGTGACGCCGGGGCCGGTCGCCTCGACCACGCCGGAGCCCTCGTGCCCGAGGACGACCGGCTTCGCGACCAGGTCCCCGGGAACGCGCCCCAGCAGGTCGGTGTGGCACATCCCGGCACCGGCGATCTTGACGAGGACCTCGCCGGGGCCCGGGTCCGCCAGGTCGAGCGACTCGATCGTGTACGGGGCGTCTGCGGCGCGCAGCACCGCGGCCTTGGTCTGCACAGGGATTCCTCAGGCCAGGGAGTAGCGGACGGGAAGGCGCTTGAGACCGCCGACGAACGTGGTGGCGATGCTCTCCGGGGACCCGGCGAGCTCGATCGTGTCCAGGCGCGGCAGGAGTTCCTCGAAGAAGGCCCGCACCTCGATGCGGGCCAGCGCGGCGCCCAGGCAGTAGTGGACGCCGAATCCGAACGCCAGGTGCTTGTTCGGGTCGCGTCCCACGTCGAAGCTGAACGGGTCGTTGAAAACGTCCTCGTCCCGGTTCGCGGACGGGTACGACAGCAGCACCGCGTCGCCCTCGCGGATCGTGACGCCGCGCAGTTCGTAGTCCTCGGCGGCGGTGCGCATGAACTCCTTGACGGGCGTGACCCAGCGGATCATCTCATCCACCGCGAGCGGCATCAGCTCCGGCTTCTCGCGCAGCCTTTCGAGCTGGTCGGGGTGCTCGATCAGCGCGTGCAGGCCGCCGGCGATCGTCGCGCTGGTCGTGTCGTGCCCGGCCGTCGCGACGATGACGTAGTAGGACGCGGTGTCGAAGTCGTTCAGCGGCTCGCCGTCGATCCGCGCGTTGGCGATGGCGGAGGCGAGGTCGTCGGTCGGGTTCTTGCGGCGCGCCTCCGTCAGCCCCTGGAAATAGGCGAAGAAGTCGAGCAGGACCTGGAGTTTCTCCTCGTTGGTCGTCCCGCGCTGGAACTCCTCGTCGTCGCCGCCGAAAAGCTCCTGCGTGAGCTTCAGCATGCGGTCGAAGTCGCTTTCGGGGAGGCCGAGCAGCGACAGGATCACGTACAGCGGGAAATGGACGGCGACCTCCTGCGCGAAGTCGCACTCGCCGCCGAAGTCCGCCATCCGGTCGACGTACCGTTTCGCCAGCTCGCGGACGCGCGGCTCCAGCGCCCGCATCGCGCGCGGCCGGAACCAGTCCGCGCCGATCGCCCGGATGACCCGGTGGTCGGGGTCGTCCATGTGGATCAGCGTGCGCAGCGCGACGCCCTCCTCGATGCGCTGCCGGTTCAGCTCGTCGAACTCGGCGGTGCCGAGCACCGGGCGCGGCGCGTTGCGGAAGACCTGGTGGTTGCGCTCGATCTCCAGGACGTCCTCGTGCCTGGTGATCGCCCAGAACGGGTTGTACTCGGGCGGGACGACCCGGTGCACCGGGGACGCGCGGCGGAGCAGCGCGAGCGACTCATGGAGCCGCCGCTCGTCCGCGTATGCCTTCGGGTCGGCGAGCGCGAGGCCCGCCTCCTCCACGGTCAGCGTCATTGCTCTGCTCCTCGATCATGGCGGGCCGCCCTCAAGGAACCTATGATCCCGAATCTCATTCGGTCAACGACCGGCACAGCCGGATGCGCCACACGGCCTTCTAGTCGCCGATGAACGCGCCGTCCGCGAGGTCCTTGAACCGTTCGAGGTCCTCCGCCGGAGCGTCGATCGCGCGCAGCGGACCGGCGTCGGCGAGCCGGCTCCGAGCGTACAGCCGCGCGACCAGAGCCTTGCGGTCCGCACCGGAATCGGTGCGCTCCCACCCGGCCTGTTCCAGCAGCAGGGCCGCAGCGTACACGTCCGCCATGTACTGGGCGAGCGGGAACAGCCGCGCCTCGGCGACGGTCCTGTCGAGGCCGAGCCACTTCTCTATGGCCTGGCGGAGATGCTCGATGCGCGCGCCGACCAGCGCGGCCGTGGCGTCGTCGCCTTCCGGCGCGGCTTCGACGGCCTGGGCGAGCCTTTCGAGGAACGGCTCGTGCGCGCCCTGCCGTTCGACGGCGCGGCGGACGTCCAGGCACAGGATGTTGTCGCCGCCCTCCCAGATCGGGTTGACCTGCGCGTCCCGGAGAATCCGCGCGACCGGCCACTGCTCGATGTAGCCGTTCCCGCCGTGGATCTCGATGGCGTCACTGGCGGCCGTCACGCCCAGCCGCGCGGCCCTCAGCTTGATGAGCGCCGCCCCGATCCGCAGCCGGGGGCGCCCCAGATATCCGTCGAACACGAGCGCCTGGACGGCCTCGGTCTCGACGATCAGCTCGGCGAGCTTCCGCCGCATGAGGGGCTGCTCGATGAGCGAGGTCCCGAACGCCTCCCGGGCCCGCGCGAAGCAGAGCGACTCGACGAGGGCCCGCCGCGCGCAGCCGAGACCCATCATGGAGATGCCGAGGCGGGCGCCGTTCGTCAGCTCCATCATGCGGGCGAGGCCCTTGCCGTCCCCGCCCTCGCCGGCGCTCGACGCCGGGGCCAGCAGGAACGCCTCCGCGTCCGTGAACTCGATCTCCGCGGAGGCGACCGACCGCGTGCCGAGCTTGTCCTTGAGCCGGCGGATCCGGACGCCGTTGCGCGACCCGTCCCGCCTTTCCTTGAGGACGAGGAAGGGCGCGATCCCCCGGACCCCGTCCACGGCCCCCTCCGGCTTGGCCAGCACGACGAACGCCGAACCGTTGGCATTGGACGCGAACCATTTGAACCCGTTGAGGCGCCACGCGTCGCCGTCCTTGGACGCGGTCGACTCAAGCGCGCCGAGATCCGATCCGCCCGACCGCTCCGTGAGCATCTGAGCGGCCTCGCCGGACATCTCCCCGGCCGCGAACAACTCCCGGACCCGCGCCTTGACGTCGTCCGGCGCGAACATCTCCGTCAACCGCACGACCATGTCGCCGCCGGTTCCGAGCGCGCACGCCATCCCGATGTCGGCCTGGTCCAGCAGATAGCTCCAGGCGACGCCCATGGGCGCGGGATCCACGCCGCTGCGCTTCGCCTCCGCGGCGAAATCGGGCCGCGTGAACGACGTGGCGACGATGTCCCGCCGCGCCGCCTCGAACGACGGCGGCATGACGACCTCGCTGACGTCCCGTCCCCACCGGTCGTACTTCTCCAGGCGCGGCGGGTTCCGGTCCGTCGCCTCGGCCCGCTCGGCGATCGGCCCGCCCATCAGCGCGCCCAGCTCCCTGAGCCGCGGCTCGGCCCAGCCGAACCCGTCCCCCAGATGCCGCCGCATCAGGAACCGCAGCGTGGGGTCGCAGTCGTACCAGTTGCGGCCCGCGGCCCCCCGGTACCGCTCGGTCGCGTACCGGCGCGCCTTCTCCGCGTCCCCGAACGGCAGCCGGTCGAACGACTCGATCAGGTAAGAGCTCACGCCACCGACATTACAGTTCCTCACCACTTGAAGGTAGGTCGTAATCTCTTCGCCGGCCGATACGATCGACCCGACCGGGGAGGGGGCGCATGTTCGGACTCTTCAGGCGCCGGCGGGACGAGGAACTGGCGCCCATCGAGGCGGACATCACCGCCTTCGGCGAAGAACTCGCCCGGCTGCCCTTCGACCCGGACGAGCACTCCGACCCGGACCTGCTGGCCGACTACGCCCTCGCCCTCGACGCCTACGAGAAGGCCAAGCGGGACTTCGTCGGAGACCGCGACCGCGAGGACGCCGCGGACGTCACCCGCGCCCTCAGCGAGGGACGCGACGCCCTCGCCCGCGTGGACGCCCGGCTGTCCGGCCGCCCCCTGCGGCCCCCGTGCTTCTTCGACTCCCGCCACGGCCCGTCCACCGAGCACGTCGCCTGGGCCCCCGAGGGCGGCGCCACCCGCATGATCGACGTCTGCGCCGCCGATGCGGTGCGGCTCGCCGAGGGGATGCCGCCCATCGCGACGGGCCGCCGTCCCGCACCGTCCCGCCGATCGGCACCGGTTCGCCCCGTCCGGCCTGAGAAGCCCAGGCCGGGCGGCCCGAACCCGGCACCCCACGGCGCGCAGAAGGAGCCGCCGCCGTTCAAGGTGATCCCTCCGGGATCGAGCGGCAAGCACCGCGCCCAGGGGCGAGGCAATGCGAGAGTCAGGTTGCAGCGGCTCAAAGGGGACGCGCCGTCCGTGCTCGTCGTACGGATCCGTGCCTATAAGAAATGCCAGGTCGACGTCTTCCAGGATGGCTGGGCGACGACGCCGCTCCGCAGCAAGGGGACGGCCCGCCTTGTGGCGCCGCTTCCCCCGGCCACGGACACGACCCTCCAGCTCGACATCTGGTGCGACGGCACGTGGACGGCGTGGTTGCAGCCGGGCGACACCGTGCCCATCGTCAACGAGCAGATCGCGTCACGGGGTTCGTTCGTCTGCCACTACGTCGGCGGACCGGCGCGGATCCTCATGGAGCACAAGGACCGAGGCGCCTACACCGTCACCGAGCTCACTGCGGACTTCGAGCAGGGCCGCGAAGTGCTGCGGGGCACCGACCCGTCCACGGCCGAAGGCGAGGTGGCCGGGCCGGCCCTCCTCCACATCCGTGCGGAGGGGCACTGGAAGTTCGCCGTGACCCACCTCTAGGCGGCTGCGCCGCCGATAGGCTCGGCAGCAGACATGGACAGCCTGGAGATTCGCCCGCTCACCGCCCGGTCCGTCGTCCTGAGCACGCTGCTCGGCGTCCACCCGCCCCGGCTCCCGGCCCGGTACCTCGTCCGCGTCGGCGACCTGTTCGGCATCGCGGAGGGGACGATCCGGGTCGCGCTCTCCCGGATGGTCGGCGCCGGCGACCTCGTCCAGTCCGGCGGCACGTACGCCCTCACCGAGCGGCTCCTGGAACGCCAAGCCCGCCAGGACGAGGCCCGCCTCCCCCCGACCCGGCCCTGGGACGGCACCTGGGAGATCGCCGTCATCACCGCCGAACGCCGTCCCGCCGCCGACCGCGCCGCGCTCCGCCAGGCCATGTCGACGCTCCGGCTCGCCGAACTCCGCGAGGGCACCTGGCTCCGCCCGGCCAACCTGACCCGCCCGCGGCCCGGCCCGGTCGTCCGCCAGTGCACCTTCCTGGTGGGCCGCCCCGAAGAGGCCCCGAAGACGCTGGCCGCCGCCCTCTGGGACCTGGACGCCTGGACGGCCAAGGCCGGCGCCCTCCGCACGGCCCTCGCCGACGCGACCACGATCGCCGAGCGCTTCACCTACGCCGCCGCCGTGCTGCGCCACCTCCTGAACGACCCGCTGCTCCCCTCGTCCCTGCTCCCGCCGGACTGGCCGGGCCCCGACCTCCGCACCCGCTACGAGGCCTTCGAAACCGACTTCGAGCGGCTCCTCTCCACCCACGTCCTCACCTGAGAAGCCTCGCCATCGCGGTGCGGGCGGGGTCGGTGATCTCGACCGGGCGCCGGGTGCGGCGGTCGACGAAGACGTGGACGAAGTGGCCCTCGGCGATGAGCGCGTCGTCGGACGCCCGGAACATGCCGATCTCCCAGCGGACGCTGGAGCGGCCCAGCCTCCCCACACCGAGCCCGACCCGGATCGCGTCGGGGAACGACACCTCGGCCTTGTACTCGCAGTGCGACTCGACGCAGAGCCCGATGGCCGCGGAGGTCGCGGGGTCGAAACCGGCGGTCCGGATCATCCACCCGTTGATGACGGTGTCCATCAGCGAGTAGTGGACGACATTGTTGACGTGCCCGTAGACGTCGTTGTCCTTCCACCGCGTGGCGACGTTCTCCCAGTACAGATACTCGCCGGTCATGGGGAGCAGACTAGGGCGCGCCCGGCATGCGACATGACGAGGACCCGCCCCCGGGCCGGGGACGGGTCCGGGTGTTCGGTGATCAGTGCCGGCGGCCGCCGCCGCGCACGCGCGCCAGCAGCCGGCGGATCCTGGCCTGGTTGCGCGGGTCCCGGGCGATCTGTTCCGCCCGCGCCCTCGCCTTCTGCCCCTGCGGGCCCTGGGCGAACCGTTTGATCCGGTCGATGAGAGAAGCCACGTTCTTCCTCCTCGGCCTAGCCTTTACAGTCCAACGCGTGCCCGCTCCCGAAAGTTCGGAACACCCTTGTCAGGGCCGGTGCCAATCCGCGGCCGGCGGGGCCAGGGCCGCCAGCTTGTCGAGGGCCGCGCGGGAGGGGCCCTCCGCGGGGGCCGTCAGGGTGACGAACTGGTGGTCGGGGGTCCCTGGAAGGATCATGCCGATGTAGTCGAGGGTGATCCGGCCGACCACCGGGTGGCAGTACTCCTTGCTGCCCATCCCCGGTCCCTTGACGTCCTGCCTGTCCCACCAGGTGCGGAACCACGGGCTCCCGGACAGCTCGCCGATGAGCGCCTCGGTCGCGGGATCGCCCGGGTCGCGGCCGGTGGCGGTGCGCAGCTGCGCCAGGCCGTGCCGGACGATCTCCTCCCACTCCACGTAGAACGAGCGGGCGCGGGGATCGATGAGCGCGTACCTGAGCATGTTGCGGCGCGGCCAGGGCAGCTCGGCCAGGTCGCACATGAGGGCCGCCGCCGTCCGGTTCCAGGCCAGCACGTCCAGCCGTCCGTTGATCACGTATGCGGGGACGGGGTCGATCTCGTCCAGCAGCCGCCGCACGCCGGGGTGCACCGGGCCGTCGGGCGGGACGGAAGCCGGAGCGTGCGGCGGCGAGGGCATGGACAGCGCCAGCCGGTACAGGTGGTCGCGCTCGTCGTCGTCCAGGACGAGGGCCTTGGCCAGTCCGTCGAGGACGGACGGCGAGGGGCGGATGCCGCGGCCCTGTTCCAGCCGCATGTAGTAGTCGGGGCTGATCCCGGCGAGCTGCGCCACCTCCGCGCGCCGCAGGCCGGGCGCGCGCCGGCGCCCGCTGTCGGGCAGGCCCACGGACGAGGGCTTGATGCGGTCGCGCCGGGAGCGCAGGAAATCCGCCATCTCGCGTGTCGCCATGGCTCAAGTTTGCCCTCCCATGCCTAGCCCTGCGGTTCCTAGCCATGGGCGGCCACTGGTCGGCACGCCGAGGCCCCGGCAATGTGGAGGCACATCGACAAGCGACAAGAGGTGACTCTCAGTGCGTCATCGCACTCTTGGAACGGGCGGGCCGCAGGTATCGGTGGTGGGATTCGGCGCGATGAACCTGGCGCCGGTCTACGGCCGCGTCGAGGAAAGCGAGGCCGCCGACACTCTCCTGGCCGCATTGGACGCCGGCTTCACGTTCGTCGACACCGCCGACATCTACGGCCGCGGGTCCAGTGAGGACCTGATCGGCCGGATGCTGGAGAAGCGCCGCGACGAGTTCGTCCTTGCGACCAAGTTCGGAGGGAACCAGGACTCGCACGGGATCCTCATTCCGGGGATGGGCCGCCCGGACTACGTCCGGCGCGCCCTGGACGCCAGCCTGTCCCGGCTCCGGGCCGACCACGTGGACCTGTACTACCTGCACCGGCTCGACCCCACGACCCCGATCGAGGAGACGGCCGGGGTGCTCGGCGAGCTGGTCGAGGCCGGGAAGATCGGCGGGTACGGGCTGTCGGAGGTATCCCCGAGCACGCTCCGGCGGGCCCATGCCGTCCACCCCGTGACCGCGTTGCAGACCGAGTACTCGCCGTTCCAGCGGGCCCCGGAGGAGGAGCTGATCCCGGCGTGCGCGGAGCTGGGCGTCACGTTCGTCGCCTACAGCCCGCTCGGCCGCGGGCTCCTCGGCGGTACGGTCCGCACCGCAGCCGACCTTGAGGAAGGCGACTGGCGGCGCGGCAACCCCCGCTTCCAGGGCGGCAATCTGGAACGCAACGTCTCCCTGGCGGACCGGGTGGCCACGCTCGCCGCCGAGCAGGGCGTCACGACGGCGCAGCTGGTGCTGGCCTGGGTGATCGACCGCGGTGCCCTGCCGATCCCGGGGACCCGCAAGGCGGCCAACGCCCGCGCCAACGCCGCCGCGGGCGACCTCACGCTGGACGCCTCGGTCTTCAGGCGGCTGGAGGACATCGTCCCGCGGGACGCGGCCGCGGGCGCCCAGGGCAACGAGTCCTACCTGGCCAACCTCGACAAATGACGTGCAGGACGGCCCGTCCCCGTGCGGGGCGGGCCGTCCGGCCCTCAGGGGGAGTCCGTCAGAACGCCTCGTCGAACGTGACGCTGCCTTCGACGCCGATCTGGTACGCGGAGACCCGGCGTTCGAAGAAGTTGGACAGCTCCTGGACGTCCTGCAGCTCCATGAACGCGAACGGGTTCGCGGTGCCGTAGCGGGCGGGCAGGCCGAGGCGGGTGAGGCGCTGGTCGGCGACGTACTCCAGGTAGGCGCGCATGTCGTCGGCGCTCATGCCCGGCAGGCCGTCCCCGCACAGGTCGCGGGCGAAGTTCAGCTCGGCTTCGACCGCTTCCTCCAGCATCGTGGTGACCTGGGCGGTGAGGTCGGCGTCGAAGAGTTCCGGCTCCTCGGCCCGGACGGTGTCGACGACGGAGAACGCGAACTCCATGTGCATGGACTCGTCCCGGAAGACCCAGTTCGTCCCGGACGCCAGCCCGTTCAGCAGGCCCCGCGAGCGGAGCCAGTACACGTAGGCGAACGCACCGTAGAAGAACAGGCCCTCGATGCACGCGGCGAAGCAGATGAGGTTGAGCAGGAAGGCGCGCCGGTCGGTGGCGTTCCTGAGTTCGTCCAGGGAACCGAGTGAGTCGATCCAGCGGAAGCAGAACTCCGCCTTGGAGCGGATGGACGGGATGTGCTCGATCGCCGCGAACGCCTTGGCGCGCTCGTCCTGATCGGGCAGATAAGTGTCCAGGAGGGTCAGATAGAACTGTACGTGGACGGCCTCCTCATATAGCTGCCGCGACAGGTAGAGCCGGGCCTCCGGCGCGTTCACGTGCTTGTAGAGGTTGAGCACCAGGTTGTTCGCCACGATCGAGTCGCCGGTGGCGAAGAACGCGACGAGCCGGTTCACGAGGTGCACCTCGGCGGGTGTGAGGCGCGCGAGGTCGGCGAGGTCGGAGGCGAGATCGACCTCCTCGACCGTCCACGTGTTGCGGATCGCGGCGCGGTACCGCTCGTAGAAGTCGGGGTAGCGCATGGGCCGCAACGTCAGGTCCATGCCGGGATCGAGGAGCATTACTGGCAGGCCTCGCAGGTCTCGGGGTTCTCCAGGGAGCAGACGGCCGCCGCGACCGTCGTCTGCGCGATCCGCGTCGCGGGACGTGAGCGCAGGTAGTACGTCGTCTTGAGACCGGCCCGCCACGCGTACGCGTACATCGAGGAGAGCTTGCCGATCGTCGGCGTCTCCATGAACAGGTTCAGGGAGTGCGACTGGTCGATGTACGGGGTGCGGGCGGCGGCGAGGTCGATCAGCGCCTTCTGCGGCAGTTCCCAGGCCGTCCGGTAGAGGGTCCGCATCTCCTCCGGCAGGTCGACGAGGCCCTGGACGGAGCCGTTCGCCTTCTTGATCGCCTCCCGCACGGCCGGCGTCCACAGCCCGAGCGACTTCAGGTCGTCCACCAGGTAGCCGTTGATCTGCAGGAACTCGCCGGACAGCGTCTCGCGCTTGAACAGGTTCGACACCTGCGGCTCGATGCACTCGTAGCAGCCCGCGATGGACGCGATCGTGGCCGTCGGCGCGATCGCGATGAGGAGCGAGTTGCGGAGCCCGACCTCGGCGACGCGCGCGCGGAGGGCCTCCCAGTCGGCCGGGCGGGCCGGCGTCGCGTCCGGGAAATGGTCGATGTGGAGCTGACCACGGGCGGTGCGCGTCATGTCGTAGGCGGGCAACCGGCCATGCGCGGCGGCCAGATCGGCCGACGCGTTGTACGCGGCCAGCGCGATCTCCTCCGCGATGCGCGTCGACAGCGAACGGGCCTCGTCCGAGTCGAACGGTAGGCGGAGCGTGAAGAAGACGTCCGCGAGCCCCATCACGCCCAGCCCGACCGGACGCCACTTGCGGTTCGCCTTCTCCGCCTCAGGCGTGGGGTAGAACCCCCGGTCGATGGTGCGGTCCAAGAAGCGGACGGCGGTGCGGACCGTCGAACGGAGCCGCTCCCAGTCCACCCCGGACGGACCCACATGCACGGCCAGATTCACGGACCCGAGGTTGCACACGGCCGCCTCGCTGTCGCCCGTCACCTCCAAGATCTCCGTGCAGAGGTTCGACAAGTGAACGGTCTGGCCGGGCTCGGCGGTCTGGTTGCAGGCGCGGTTGGCGGCGTCCTTGAACGTCATCCAGCCGTTGCCCGTCTCGGCCAGCGTCCGCATCATGCGCCCGTACAACTTCCGGGCCGGAATCTGCCGGACGAACCGCCCCTCCCGTTCCGCCTCCCGGTACGCGGCGTCGAACGCGTCACCCCAAAGGTCGGCCAGCTCGGGGACCTCCTTCGGATCGAACAGCGACCACGTCCCGTCGGCCTCGACGCGGCGCATGAACTCGTCCGGGATCCAGTTGGCCAGGTTGAGGTTGTGGGTGCGGCGCGCGTCCTCGCCGGTGTTGTCGCGCAGTTCCAGGAACTCCTCGACGTCGGCGTGCCACGGCTCCAGATAGACGCAGGCCGCGCCTTTGCGGCGCCCGCCCTGGTTGACGGCGGCGACCGACGAGTCGAGCGTGCGCAGCCACGGGACGATCCCGTTCGAGTGCCCGTTCGTCCCGCGGATCAGCGAGCCCCGCGACCGCACCTTCGTCCAGGAGATGCCGATCCCGCCCGCGTACTTGCTGAGCCGCGCGACCTGCTCGTACCGCTCGTAGATCGACTCCAGCTCGTCCCGCGGCGAGTCGAGCAGGAAGCACGAGGACAGCTGCGGACGCACGGCCGCCGAGTTGAACAGCGTCGGCGAGCTGGGCAGGTACGACAGCGTGCTGAGCAGGCCGTACAGCTCGGCCGCCTCGTCCGCGGCCGTGTTTCCCGAGGGGGGACGACCCCCCACGCCCCCCGCCCCGGCTCCGTCGGGATGAGTGAGCCCGCACGCGACGCGCAGCAGGAAGTGCTGCGGACGCTCCAGGACGAGCCGCGACCGCGGATGCCTCAGCAGATACCGGTCGTAGAGGGTGCGGAGCCCGAAGTACTCGAACCGGTCGTCGGCGGTTTCGTCGACGAGGTCATCGAGCGCGGCGGCGTGGGCGGCGACGAACGCGGCCGTGGCGTCCGCCAGAAGCCCCTCCCGGTGCGCGGCGGCGACGGACTCGGCGAACGTGCGTACGCCGGCGGACGCGGCCTCGTCCCTGATCCGCAGGGCGAGGAGCCGCGCGGCGACCCTGGAGTACCCGGGTTCGGCGGGCACCAGGGCGGCGGCCTCACCGATCGCGAGTTCCCGCAGCGCCGCCGTGTCCGGCTCGTCCCTCCCGGGGTTCGTCCCCCCGCGTGAACCCGGCCGGACGGCGGCGAGAACCCGCCCCGGGTCCACATCGGGCACCCCGTCGCAGGCCGCCTCGACCTCGGCCGCGATCCCTGCCGGCAACGGCGCGACCAGAGCCTGTGTCACGTGCATCTCCCCTCGCATGCCGCCTCGCGGAGGCATGCGAACGGGACGCGGCGGCATGCCGCGCTCCGCCACCGGCCTGCCCGCGAGGCACTGGACGAACAACCTGCTGGCAGGTCTTCGGACTCGCGGGCGTCGCCTCGTCGAGGCGTCCTACTGGCCGTCGCTTCCCAGGCCACCCCGTGGCCCAGTGCGTGATGACGGCGGTCGTTCCCGCTCACCGCTGCGGGGCAGTCCCGGACTCACACCGGGTTCCCTCTTACGACGCCCCCGCCGCGTGACGGCGGGGGCGAACCAGCACGGGGTTGAACCCTACATGTAGTTGGCGATCTTTGTGTAACCCCAAGATGTTGGGCGTGTCGGCGGGGATCCGGGGGTGGGCTGCGCGCACCCGGCACATGGTGGGACGATGGGTGCCGTCATGCCCCCGACCGTCCCGCATCCGCTGTTCCGGACCGCACGCGCCGTGGTCTTCGCCACCGTGTGCGTCACTCTGGCGACCCTCGGGCACGTCCTGGCGGGCGGCACCGGGGTCCCGGCCTGGGCGGCGATGGCGGGATTCGTCGCGGTTCTCGGCGTGACGCTGATGCTGGCGGGCCACGAGCGCTCGCTGGCGACGATCCTCGGCGGCCTTCTCGGCGGGCAGTTCGCGCTGCACACGCTGTTCACGGCCGCCGCCGACCCGATGGCGCACCACACGCCCGCGGTGCACGCCGCCATGACGAGCGGCATGGGCGCGGACGCCCCGGTGCCGGCCGGGCACGGCGGCAACGGCGTGGTGATGACGCTCGCGCACTGCGTGGCCGCGCTGGTCGCCGCCGGATGGCTGCGGCACGGCGAGCGGGCCGCGTGGACGCTCGCCCGGCGCGTCGCCGCCGCGGCCGATCGTCCGATCAGGCTGCTGCTCGCCCTGTTCGCCGTCGAACCGGCCGAGCCTCCGGCGCGTCCTCGCCGGACGGCGCAGACGGCGACCGCCGTCACGGGCGCCGGACGCGCACTGCGGCACCATGTCGTCCGGCGGGGTCCCCCGCCGCGTTCGAGGGCGCTCGCCCACCTCTGAGGCAGAGCGCCGTACGTCACCGGACGCCGGTCCACCGGCGCGTCCGGCCATTCCCGTACGACTCGAACGGAGTTCCGTCATGTCCTTCCTTCCGCGTGCGCGCCGCGTGGGCGCCATCGCCTCGCTCGCCACCGTGTCCGTGATCGGACTGGCCACGGCCGCGTCCGCGCACGTCACCGTCAACCCGAAGACCGCCGAGCAGGGCTCGTACGCCAAGGTCGCGTTCCGCGTCCCGAACGAGCGCGACGACGCGTCGACCACCGAGCTCGTCGTGAACCTGCCGGCCGACCATCCGCTGTCGTCGGTGTCGGTCCGCCCGCTGCCCGGCTGGACGGCGAAGGTCGAGAAGTCCAAGCTGCCGAAGCCGGTGAAGACCGACGGCGGCGAGCTGACCGAGGCCGTCACCAAGATCACCTGGACCGGCGGCAAGATCGAGTCGGGCCAGTTCCAGGAGTTCGACGTCTCCATGGGGCCGCTGCCGACGGACACCGACCAGCTGGTGTTCAAGGCCGACCAGACGTACTCGGACGGCGAGGTCGTCAAGTGGGAGGAGGCACCGGCCGAGGGCGCCGCCGAGCCGGAGCACCCGTCCCCGGCGCTGAAGCTGCTGCCGAAGGGCTCGGGCGACGCGACCGGCCTGACCGCCCAGGTGAAGCCGGTGGCCGCGAAGTCGTCGGTGTCGTCCGACGACGGGACGGCGCGGCTGCTCGGCGGCATCGGCATCGCCGTCGGGGTGATCGGCATCGCGGTCGGCGCGTACGGCCTGAACCGGGCGCGGAGCCGGGCATGAGCCGGGCAGCGCTTCGCGCCGCCGCCGGTGCGGCGGCCGTCGGGACGGCCCTCGCGCTGACCACGGTCCCGGCGTCCGCGCACACCACGCTGACGTCGGCCGATCCCGCGAAGAACTCGACGGTCGCGGCGCCGTCCCAGATCGTCCTGACGTACGGCGACCCGGTCCGGCTGCCGCGCGTGGTCGTGACCGACGGGTCGCAGAAGCAGTACCAGGCGGGGACGGCCCGCGCGGTCGACAACAAGGTCACCCAGGCGGTCGGCGGTGCGCTGCCCAACGGCGAGTACACCGTGGGCTGGCGCGTCGTCGCGTCGGACGGCCATCCGGTGGAGGGCACCTACAAGTTCACGGTGAAGGGTTCTCAGGGCGGCGCGCAGTCGGCGGCACCGGCTTCGCCGGCTTCGCCGGCCCCGTCGGCGACGAAGGCCGCGTCCGCCCAGGACTCGGGCGGTTCCTCGGGCTGGCTGTGGATCGGCCTGATCGCGCTCGCCCTGGCCCTGGCGGGCGGCGCGATCGCCTGGTTCCGCCGTTCCGGCGGCGCCCAGAGTTGATCATTGCGCTTCCGGTCGGGTGATTACAGGATTACAGTGATTACCCGACCGGTCGCACTCTGGGGGCATCATGATCGTCGAGTACATCCGCTACCGCATCGACCCGCAGGACGCGGAGGAGTTCGAGGCCGCCTACGCGCGCGCCTCCGTTCCGCTCGCCGCCGCGCCCCAATGCGTGGACTACGAGCTGTCCAGGTGCGTCGACGAGCCGTCATCCTACATCCTGCGCATCGGCTGGACGTCGGCGGACGACCACATGCGGGGCTTCCGGGGCGGCGAGCACTTCCCGGCGTTCTTCGCCGAGATCAAGCCGTTCGTCCAGCAGATCGAGGAGATGCGGCACTACGAGCGGACGTCCGTGTCCGGGGCCGGCTCGTCCGTCCCGACGCTGTACGACTGGGCGGGCGGAAGCGAGGCGTTGGAGCGGCTCACCGAGGCGTTCTACACGAACGTGGTGAAGGACGACCTGCTGCGTCCCCTCTTCGAGCACATGGCACCCGACCACCCGAAGTGGGTCGCGGCCTGGCTGGGCGAGGTCTTCCAGGGCCCGGAGCGCTACAGCCGCGAACGCGGCGGCTACCACCACATGGTGCGGCAGCACCTCGGCAAGGGCATCACCGAGGCGCAGCGCCGCCGCTGGGCGTCCCTGCTGATGGACGCGGCGGACGAGGTCGGCCTCCCGGACGACCCGGAGTTCCGCGCCGCCTTCACGGCCTACATCGAGTGGGGCACGCGCATCGCTCTCGCCAACTCCCAGCCCGGCGCGAAGCCTCCCTTGGAGGCGCCCATGCCGCACTGGGGCTGGGGCATCGCGCCGCCCTACATCCCGGCGTAGTAATCTGCGCCTCGTTCCTGCGACGAGGGAGGTTGATGAATATGGCCCGCGCGGCCCTTCGTCAGCATGCCCTTGTCCGGGCCGTGCGCGGTTGAGCGCGGCCCGGTCGTCCAGCACGACCAGGAGCCTCACATGTCATCATCCGACCTGATCACCGATCGTCTCGTCCTGCGCCCGTGGACCACGGGCGAGGTCACCGCCGTCCTCGACGGCGTCCGGCATGCCCACTGGGCGGACGACTTCCCCTCCGGCGGCGACCGCGTCATCGCAGGCGTCATCGCCGAGACCCCGGACGCGCTCGGCGAGTTCGGCCAGCGGCTGATCATCGAGCGGTCCACCGGCCTGGCGGTCGGCGCCATCGGCCTGTTCTGGCCGCCCGGCGACGGGCGCGTCGAGTTCGGCTACGGCGTCGTCGCGTCCCGCCGGGGCCGCGGCTACGCCACCGAGGCCGCCCGCGCCATCGTGGCGTTCGCCCTGGCGGCCCCGGGCGTGGACGAGGTCGTCGCGACCGTGGAACTGTCCAACCCGGCGTCGGCCCGCGTCCTGGAGAACGCCGGCCTCCGCCGCGTCACCACCGGCGCGGACACCGCCGAGTACAGCACCGCCTGATCCCCCGCATCCCCGAACGTGCCGTCCTTCCGCATGAAGGGCGGCACGTTCGCTCACGGGGCGAACGCGCGCAGGGCGGTCTCCACGAGCGCGTCGGCATACTGCGGGGTGAGCGGCCCGGACCGGTGCAGCCAGCGCTGGTGGAGCGGGGCGTACAGCACTTCGAGCACCAGGTCGAGGTCGGCGCCGCCGGCCAGCTGGCCGGCCCGCTGGGCGCTGCGCAGCCGCTCCTTCTTCGCCGCGTCGACGGGACCGGCCAGCTTCTCGCGGTAGAGGGCCGCCAGCGCGGGGTCACCGATGATCTCCAGGTTGAGGGCTCTGACGGGCGCCTCGAACGCCGGGTCGGCGAACTCGGCGACCGTCGCCCGCATGACGGTCTTGAGGTCGGCCTCGATGTCCCCGGTGTCGGGCAGCCGCACGCCCTCCTCGCCCGCGCTGAGCTCCAGGAACGAGTCGAAGATCACCGCGCCCCGGGACGGCCACCAGCGGTAGATGGTCTGCTTGCCCACTCCCGCCCGTTCGGCGATGGCCTCGATCGACACCTTGGCGTACCCGAGCTCGGTCACCAGTTCGCGCGCCGCGTCCAGGACGGCCCGCCGGGAGCGCTCGCTTCGCCGGGCAGGGTTCGGCTTTCTGGGGTGCGTCACGTCCGGGAGCCTATCACCCAGACGAGACGAGACGTTCCGTCTTGACCAGGAAACGACCTCTCTCTAGATTGAGTGACACGAGACGGTCCGTCTCGTCACGCGGCCATCGCGTGGTGATCACCGCGGCGCCGAACCGGTCGACCGCGCTCAGGAAGGGAGGTGGGCCTTTGCGCGCTGCGGCCCAACTGGCACTCACCGATGTCACCAAGCGTTATGGAACCCGCGTCGTCCTGGACCGGGTGTCGCTCACGGTGAAGCCCGGCGAGCGGATCGGAGTGATCGGCGACAACGGCTCGGGCAAGTCCACGCTGCTCTCGCTCATGGCGCAGGTCGAGCGGCCGGACAACGGCGAGCTCGCGGTCGTCGCGCCGGGCGGCGTCGGCCATCTGCCGCAGGCACTCGCACTCCCGCCGCACGCGACGGTGGCCGATGCCGTCGACTTGGCCCTGGCCCACCTGCGGGACCTAGAAGCCCGGATGCGGGCCGCCGAACGCTCGCTCGGCGAGCCCGGCATGGAGGTTCGCGCGAAGCTGGACGTCTACGCGGGCCTGGTCGCGGAGTTCGAAGCGCGGGGCGGGTACGAGGCCGACGCCCGGGTGGAGGTGGCGCTGCACGGGCTCGGGCTGGCCACGCTCGACCGGAACCGCCCGCTGGGCACGCTCTCCGGCGGTGAACGTTCCAGGCTCGCCCTGGCCGCCACGCTGGCGTCCGCTCCCGAACTGCTGCTGCTCGACGAGCCGACCAACGACCTGGACGACAAGGCCGTGGCCTGGCTTGAGCAGCACCTGCGCTCCCACCGGGGCACGGTCGTGACGATCACGCACGACCGCCTGTTCCTGGAGCGGGTGACCACCGCGATCCTGGAGGTCCGCGACGGGCAGGTGCGCCGCTACGGCGACGGGTACAGCGGGTACCTGACGGCCAAGGCCGCCGAACGCGCCGCACAGGCACGAGCCCACGAGGAGTGGAAGGCGGAGCGCGCCCGGCATGCCACGCTGGTGTCGGCCAACGCGGACCGGCTGGCAGTCATCCCACGCAAGACGGCCAAGGCGGGCATGGGCACCGGGGCGTGGCGCGCGCGTTCGCGCACGCATGGGGCAGCCGGACGCATCCGGCAGTCCCAGCAGCGGCTGCGGTGGCTCACCGATCACCCGGCACCGCCGCCGCCCGAGCCGCTGCGCTTCACCGCCGCCCTCGCGACGGCGGAAGCCGCCGCCGGAACCGAGGTCGCCGCCCTCGACGGCGTGGTGGTCGCGGGACGGCTCCGCCTGGACTCCCTGACCGTCCGCACCGGTGAACGCCTGCTGGTCACCGGCCCGAACGGGGCGGGCAAGACCACGCTGATGCGGGTGCTCGCCGGGGAACTGCGGCCGGACGCGGGCGAGGTACGCCGGGCCGGCCGGATCGGCTTCTTCCACCAGGACGAAATGGACGTCGGCGACATGCGGCGGACCGACCGGGCCGGGGCTCCCGGGCACGGGCGGGCCCGGCCCGCGGATCTGACCGTGCTGGGGGCCTACGCGCACGGGCGTCCCGGGAGCCTGGACGACCACGCGGAAGCGCTGCTCGCGCTGGGGCTGTTCCGGCCGTCCGACCTGAGGCTCCGCCTGGGGGAGCTCTCCTACGGCCAGCGTCGCCGGATCGAGCTGGCCCGGCTGGTGAGCGACCCCGTGGACCTCATCCTGCTCGACGAGCCGACCAACCACCTGTCGCCGCTGCTCGTGGAGCAGCTGGAGGAGGCGCTGGCCTCCTACCGCGGCGCCCTTGTGGTCGTGACGCACGACCGGCGCCTGCGGGCCGGCTTCACCGGCTCCCGCCTGGAGCTGAACGAGGGCAGGGCGGCGTAGCGGACGGCGATCGTCCGGCCGGATCGGCGGTAGACCGCCCGTCTCATGCCGGCGGTCCTAGGTAGTGGGCGATGAGCGGGAGGAACAGCTCGTCCACGATGGCGGTGATCCGCTCGTCCGGGACGGGTTCGAAGGTCATGAGCATGTCGTGCCGTAGCAGGTCGAACGGCATCCTGAGCACCTGGTCCGGGACGCGGCCGGGGACGAGCTCGCCGCGCTCCGCCGCCCGCCCGTAGACGGTGTGCGACCAGGGCGTGCCTCCGCTGAGGGCAAGCTCGCGCAGCTCGGCGGGTGTCATCCCGGCCTCGGCGAACAGGCCGCCGAGCTGCGCACCGATCATGGCGGCGAGCTCGACGCGCCTGCGGGTCGCCGAGCGCAGCATCGCGATGAGGTCGTCGCGCAGGTTGCCGGTGTCCGGGAGGGGGACTGGGTCGGCCTCGCGGCGGTGCCGGATGGCCGCGATGACGAGGTCGACCTTCCCCGGCCAGCGGCGGTAGAGCACCGCCCTGCTGGTGCCCGCGCGCACGGCCACACGCTCCATGGTCAGCGCGGCATATCCGGATTCGGACAGTTCGTCCCATGCGGCCCGCAGCAGCGCGTCCTCCAGCGCCTTACCGCGCCGGCGCCGACCCGCTCGCTCCGCCACGGCACCTCCATAAGAGTCACTTGTGTTTCTTACATGTGCAGCCTACCGTGAGCCTAAGAAACACTGATGACTCTTAATGAGGTGTGCGTCCATGGCCGGTGCCGACCGACTCGATCCGAAGGTGCTCAAGACCGCAGGCGTCCTGGTCGCCGGTGTGCTCGCCGTGGTCTTCGACACCACGATCGTCGGGGTGGCGCTGCACTCCCTGGCGGCCGACCTGCACACCACGGTCGCCACCGTCCAGTGGGTCACCACCGCCTACCTGCTCGCCCTCGGCATGACCGTCCCGCTGAGCACGTGGGCGATGGCCCGGTTCGGCGGCAAACGCGTCTGGCTGGTCTCCCTGGCCGTCTTCCTGGCCGGGTCGGTGGCCTCCAGCGCGGCCTGGGACGCGCCCGCGCTGATCGCCGGACGGGTCGTCCAAGGCATCGGGGGCGGGCTGATGCTGCCGGTGATGACGACGTTGATCGTCCGTGCCGCCGGCGGCCGGCTGCTCGGCCGCACGACGTCGATCATCACGCTGCCCGCCCTGCTCGGGCCGATCCTCGGCCCGCTCGCCGGAGGCCTGATCCTCACCCATCTCAGCTGGCGGTGGATGTTCTGGGTCAACGTCCCGTTCTGCGTCGTGGGGCTCGTCCTGGCCGCGCGGTTCCTCGACCGCGACGAACCGACGTCCCGGCCGCGCCTGGACGTCGCCGGGCTCGGCCTGCTGGCGCCCGGCATCGCCGCGGTGCTCCTCGGCCTTTCCAGGGCCCCGGACGGAGGGTTCGCGCACGGTGGCGTGCTCGTCCCGCTGATATCCGGTGTGGCCTTGGTCGCGGGGTTCGGCCTGTACGCGGTCCGCCGCTCCGACCCGCTGGTGGACCTCCGGCTCTTCGCTCACCGTCCGACCGCGTCCGGCTCGGCGGTGCTGTTCTTCTCCGGCTTCACCCTCTACGGGGCCGTCCTCCTGCTGCCGCTGTACTACCAGCAGGTCCGCGGCACCTCGGCCCTCGACGCCGGGGTCGCGCTCATCCCGCAGGGGGTCGGGACCCTGCTCAGCCGCTCGCTCGCCGGACGGCTCACCGACCGGTTCGGGGCCCGGGTCGTCGCCGTCGCCGGGTTCCTCGTCGTCGGCGCCACCACCGTCCCCTTCGCCTACGCCGACGCCCAGACGAGCACGTGGTCGCTCGCCGGCTTGCTGGTGCTGCGGGGGATCGGCCTCGGCGCCGTGACCGTGCCCGTCATGGCCGTCGCCTACCTCGGGCTCGACCGCGCGCAGATCGCCCACGCCAGCGCGCTGACCCGCATCGCCCAGCAGATCGGGGGCTCCTTCGGCACCGCCGTCCTGGCCGTCCTCCTGCAGCACGCCATCACGGGCTCCGACGATCTCGCGGCGGCCTTCCAGCGGGCCTTCTGGTGGTCCACCGCCTTCGCCGCTCTCGCCGCCCTTCTCGCCCTCACCCTCCCCCGCAAGGAACGAGGCTCCGGAACCTCCTCCTTCCGTCCCTGTGCTTCGGCGCCCGTCCGCCGGCGTCCACCGAAGCGCAGACACAGAAAGGCCGCCGAGCCAGAGGCGGCGGCCATAGCGGAGGCGAGCCGCCGAGCGGCGGCCCGCTGACGGCGCCCAGCGGCCCGAGCGTCATGACCAGGGAGCTCGCCCCTCCCGCCGGTTCGGGACCGGCGGCCCAGATCACGATGGACGGGATCACCGCCCGGCCAAATCGGAGGCCACATGGTGCTCTTGCTGCGCTCAACGTTCGTCATGGGCGGGTAAGACCACCCCAGTACCCCCGTTCGGGGGTGGCGTGGGTCACGTTGATGGCCAACGATCCTTCTGACCGGGTGTCCGTGCGGCTACGAGGAGAGACCATGCCCGCAGTCGAGTTCCGCGCGGCGCGCGACTTCCTGCTCGCGCATCGCGACGACTACGCGACGGCGTACGAGAAGTTCCGCTGGCCGGTGCTGACCGGCTTCAACTGGGCACTGGACTGGTTCGACAGGATCGCCGAGGGCAACGACTCGCCCGCGCTGTGGATCGTCGAGGAGGACGGCTCGGAGGCGAAGTACTCGTTCGCCCAGATGGCCCGGCGGTCGAACCAGGCGGCGAACACGCTGCGCCGGTCCGGGGTGCGGCGCGGCGACCGGATCATCCTGATGCTCGGCAACCAGGTGGAGCTGTGGGAGACCGTGCTCGCGGCGATGAAGCTCGGCGCGATCCTGATTCCGTGCACGCCGCTGCTGGGCACGGCGGATCTCCAGGACCGGCTGACGCGCGGCAAGGCCCGGCACGTGGTGGTCGACTCGTCCGACATCGGGAAGTTCGACGGCGTCGAGGGCGAGTACACCAGGATCGCGGTGGGCGAGCCGGCCGAAGGGTGGCTGCGGTACGCAGATGCCTACGAGGAGGACGAGTCCTTCACCCCGTACGGGCTGACGATGTCGCGGGACACGCTGCTGCTGTACTTCACGTCCGGGACCACGGCGAGGCCGAAGCTGGTCGAGCACACGCACGCGTCCTATCCGGCCGGGCACCTGTCGACGATGTACTGGATCGGGCTGCGGCCGGGGGACGTCCACCTGAACATCTCGTCGCCGGGGTGGGCGAAGCACGCGTGGAGCAACATCTTCGCGCCGTGGGACGCCGAGGCCTGCGTGTTCATCTTCAACTACACGCGGTTCGACGCCGACCGGCTCCTCGACACGGTCGAGCGGTGCGGCGTGACGAGCTTCTGCGCACCGCCGACCGTGTGGCGCATGCTGATCCAGGCCGATCTCGGGCGCCTCGCCACGCCGCCGCGCGAGGTGGTCGCGGCCGGTGAGCCGCTGAACCCCGAGGTCATCGAGCGGGTGAAGGACGCGTGGGGCCGGACGATCCGGGACGGGTTCGGGCAGACCGAGACGACCGTCCAGATCGCCAACACGCCCGGTCAGAAGGTCAAACCGGGCTCGATGGGACGTCCCGTGCCCGGGTACGCGGTGGTGCTGATCGATCCGCTGACCGGCGAGCCGGCGGACGAGGGCGAGATCTGCCTCGATCTCGAAGACCGCCCGCTGGGCCTTATGACCGGATACCACGGCGACGACGAGCGCACCGGCGAGGCGATGGCCGGCGGCTACTACCACACCGGCGACATCGGCTCCCGAGACGAAGACGGGTACATCACCTATGTCGGACGTGCCGACGACGTGTTCAAGGCGTCCGACTACAAGATCTCGCCGTTCGAGCTGGAGAGCGTGCTGATCGAGCACGAGGCGGTCGCCGAGGCCGCCGTCGTGCCCTCGCCCGATCCGGTCAGAGCGGCCGTCCCGAAGGCGTACGTCACGCTCGCGAACGGCTGGGAGCCGACCGCCGAGACGGCGAAGGCGATCTTCGCGCACAGCCGGGCGCAGCTGTCCCCGTACAAGCGGGTCCGGCTGCTGGAGTTCGGCGAGCTGCCGAAGACGATCTCCGGCAAGATCCGGCGGGTCGAGCTGCGGAACAGCGAGATCGTCAAGCACCCCGGCAAGGACGACATGCCGGAGGGAGAGTTCAGGGAGGAGGACCTGCGATGACGCTCTCCTACGCATCGGGCGTCTCGGCCACCCCGCTGCTCGGCGACACCATCGGCGCGAACCTCGACCGGACGGTCGCGGCGTTCTCGGAGCGGGACGCGCTCGTCGAACGGGCGTCCGGCCGCCGCTGGACGTACGAGCGGTTCTCCGACGACGTCGACGCGGCCGCGCTCGGCCTGCGCGACCTCGGCGTCGTGAAGGGCGACCGCGTCGGGATCTGGTCGCCGAACTGCGCCGAGTGGATGCTCGTCCAGTACGCGACGGCCAAACTCGGCGCGATCCTCGTGAACATCAACCCCGCGTACCGGGTGCACGAGCTGGAGTTCGTCCTGAACCAGGCGGGCATCCGGACGCTGGTGTCGGCGCCCGCGTTCAAGACCTCCGACTACGCGGCGATGATCGAGGAGGTCCGGCCGAAGTGCGCCGCGCTCCGGGACGTCCTGCTCATCGGAACACCGGACTGGGACGCGCTGCTGGAGTCGGGCCGCACGGGCGACCCGTCCATCCTGGCCGAGATCGGGCGGACGCTCACCGCCGACGACCCGATCAACATCCAGTACACGTCCGGGACGACGGGCTTCCCGAAGGGCGCGACGCTGTCGCACCACAACATCCTGAACAACGGCTACTTCGTCGGCGAGCTCTGCGGCTATGACGAGGAGGACCGCGTCTGCGTCCCGGTGCCCTTCTACCACTGCTTCGGCATGGTCATGGGCAACCTCGCGGCGACGAGCCACGGAGCGTGCGTCGTCATCCCGGCGCCGGCGTTCGACCCGAAGGCGACGCTGGAGGCGGTCGCGGCCGAGCGCTGCACGTCGCTGTACGGGGTGCCGACGATGTTCATCGCCGTCCTCAACGAGCCGTCGCTGGGCGGGCTCGACCTGTCCACCCTCCGGACCGGGATCATGGCCGGGTCGCCGTGCCCGGTCGAGGTGATGAAGCAGGTCATCGAGCGGCTCGGGATGAGCGAGGTCGCGATCTGCTACGGCATGACCGAGACGTCGCCGGTGTCCACGCAGACCCGCGCGGGCGACTCCCTCGACCGCCGCGTGTCCACGGTCGGGACCGTCCTGCCGCATCTGGAGATCAAGGTCGTCGACCCGGAGACCGGCGTCACCGTCCCGCGCGGGGAGCCCGGCGAGTTCTGCACGCGCGGCTACTCGGTGATGCTCGGATACTGGGAGGAACCGGACAAGACGGCCGAGGCGATCGACTCGGCCCGCTGGATGCACACCGGCGACCTCGCGGTGATGGACGACGAGGGCTATGTCAACATCACCGGCCGGATCAAGGACATGGTGATCCGCGGCGGCGAGAACATCTACCCGCGCGAGATCGAGGAGTTCCTCTACACCCATCCCGACATCGTGGACGCGCAGGTCATCGGCGTCCCGGACGAGAAGTACGGCGAGGAGCTGATGGCTTGGGTGCGGCTGCGCGAGGGTACGCCGGGCCTCACCGCCGGGCAGTTGCGCGAGTTCTGCGAGGGCAGGCTCGCCCACTACAAGATCCCGCGCTACGTGCACGTCGTGGACGAGTTCCCGATGACGGTCACCGGCAAGATCAGAAAGGTGCAGATGCGCGCCGAGGCGGTCGACATCCTGGGCCTGGAGGACACCGCCGCGACCAGGCACGCCTGACTTTTCGGGCGCGTGACCTTCCGTGCGCGGGATCGCTCAGGGCATGCTCGGAGGCATGGGCGATGAGTTGGGAGCCGTCCGGTCGGCGGTGCTGACGCTGCACCGCACGACCGGCCTGCCCATGGTGTTCGGGGGCGTCCTCAGCGGCCAGGACCGGCTGTGCATCACCGAGCTGGTCGGCAGCACGACCGACTCGCTGAACGGGCTGGTCGTGCGCCAGGGCAACGGGCTCGGCGGCAAGGCGATGGCCATGGGGCGTCCCGCGTGGGTCAGCAACTATCCGTGCTCGGCGTCGATCAGCCACGACTACGACAAGCCCGTGGGCCGCGAGGGGCTGCTGTCGATCGTCGCGGTCCCGATCGTCGTGCGGCGGCGGTGCCGCGGCGTCATCTACGGCGGGCTGAGGGAGCCCCTGTCGCTCGCCGACCGTGTCGTAGGCGCGGCGGTCCAGGCCGCCCGGGACCTCGAACAGGACCTCGCCGTCCAGGACCGCGTGGACGAGGCACTGGCGAGGAGCCGGCCCGACACGTCCGCGTCGCGCTGGGAGGAGGTCCGGGCGGTCCACGCCGAGCTGCGGGCGCTGGCCGAGGAGGTCCACGACCGGCCGACCCGGGACCGGCTGCGGGAGGCGTCGCTGCGTCTCGCGGCGGCCGGGCTGGACGAGCCGGACGGGCCGGCGCGCCCCGTGCTCTCGCCCCGGGAGCTGGACGTCCTCTCCTATGTCGCGATCGGCTGCACCAACGCGGAGGCCGCCGAGCGCCTCGGGCTGCTGCCCGAGACGGTGAAGAGCTACCTGCGGTCGGCGATGCGCAAGCTCGACAGTCACACCCGGCTGGAGGCCGTGACCGCCGCCCGCCGCGCCGGACTGCTGCCTTGAGCTTCGCGCCGGGCCGCGCGGTGCCCGGCGAACGAGGCGGCGGTGGCGGCGAGGGCCGTCCCGCCGAACCCGAGCATGACGACGGTGAGCGCGTGGCCGTGACCGCCGGGGACGCCGAGGTAGAGCGTTCCGAAGACGGCGACGCCCGCGACGCCGGCGAGCTGGAAGTTCATGTTGATCAGGCCGCTGAGGTCCGCCGCGTGCCCGGCCGGGACGTTCGCCGTCAGCCGCCCGAGCTGCGGCGTGAACCCGAGGCCGAGCCCCAGCCCGCCGAATCCGAGCAGGACGATCAGCGCCGCCCCGTCCGCGTGCGTCAGCCCGACGGCGACGTACACCGAGGCCAGCAGCAGGTAGCCGGCGACGGGCAGGCGGGCGGCGAGGCGGGACGGGAGGCGCGGCACCAGCGGCCCGGCGATCCCGAACGCGGCGACCCACGAGACGAGCACCATTCCGGAGAACAGCGCGCTGCGTCCCAGCCCTTGCTGGACGTAGAGGGCGAGGACGAACAGCATCGCGAAGTAGGTGCCCGTCGCCGCGCCGAGCGCGGCGAGCGTCCAGGCCACGACGGGACGCGCGAGGACGCCGAGGTCGAGCAGCGGAGAGGCGACCCGCCGCTGGCGGCGGACGAACAGCGCGAAGACCGGCACGCAGGCCAGAAGTGACATCCACGTCCAGGCGGGCCATCCCTCCTCGCGCCCGAACAGCAGCGGGACCATCGCCAGCAGCGTCGCCGCCGACAGCAGCGCGACCCCGCCGAGGTCGAGCCGCGCCCTGCCGGTGGCCGCGTCCGCGGGGAGCAGCCGCAGGCCGGCCGCGAGGAGCACGATCCCGACCGGCACGTTGACCAGGAAGATCGGGCGCCAGCCGAGCCCGAGCACGTCGGCCGAGACCAGCACGCCGCCCAGCACCTGTCCGGCGACCGCGCCGCCGGACAGCGCGACGGCCAGCAGCCCCTGGGCACGCGCACGCGCCGTGCCGGTGAAGTGGATCTGGATTCCCGACAGCACCTGCGGAACCATCAGCGCTCCCGCCGCGCCCTGCGCCAGCCGGGCGGCGACCAGCGCGCCGGTGGACGGCGCCAGCCCGCACGCGAGCGACGCCAGCGTGAACGCGCCGAGCCCGAGCAGGAACATCCGCCGGTGACCGCGCGCCTCCCCCAGCCGCGCACCGGTGACCAGGAGGACGGCGTAGGCGAGCGGGTACCCGGAGACGATCAGTTCCAGGGCGCCGCCGGACGGATGCAGCCCCTCCTGGACGGAGGGCCCGGCGACGTTCACGATCGCGATGTCGACGTTGGCCATGAACTGCCCGGTCAGCAGCACCGCCAGCATCAGGCCGGGCCGCCTGGGCGCCGTGGTCGAGGACGCCGTGGTCGAGGACCCCGTGTTCGAGGACTGTGTGGTCGAGGGCATGGCGGGTGAACACCGGCCACCGCCACCGGGTTGCGGTGGGGCGGGCCGTTGGGGCCGGTGGGAAACCGCGGGGCCGCGCGGTCTTCCTTTGGATCGGGCCCGGCGACGGGGTCAGTGGCGCGAGTGCGGGCGTCGTCCAGAACAGATCGGCCCCCGCGGCGCACTGCCTGGAACGGTCACCACACGCCGACTGCGCCGGGCCGTGATCGCACGGCCGTCCCGCCTTCAGGCGAGGACGTCCGGCCCCCGATATGCACGGGAAACCGTAACACCTCCGCGACGGTCACCGCAGGCGAGCGGATTGTGATCCGATAGCACTCTCCTACCCGCGCAAAACCCCGATAGCGTTGGACTTGTGGAGGTTGAGGACTCAGGTGGGACGTCCCGCCGCAAAGCTCTCTGGCTGATGGGGGCCGCCGCCGGTCTCGCCGCGCTCGGCGCGGACACCGCGCGCCCGTCCCACCCCACCCGGGGGCCGGCCTGGGCGACGGCGACCCCCCGCGCGCGGCCGGTCATCCATCCGACGCCGACACCCACGCCGACGCCGACGCCGCGGCCCGCCGCGTGGACGCCGGCGAAGCTCACGGCGCTGGAGAAACCCGTCCGGAAACTCTCGGAACTCTCCCCGCCGCCCCCGCCGAAGTCGATCGCGCTCACCATCGACGACGGCCCGAGCCCGATGTGGACGCCGCGGATGCTCGACCTGCTCGCCGAGCACGAGATCCGCGCGACGTTCTTCGTCATCGGCATGCAGGTGAAGGAGTTCCCGAAGCTCACCCGCCGCATCACCGACGCCGGCCACCAGATCTGCAACCACACCGAGACGCATCCGATCTTCATCGCCGGGCTGCCGGAGAAGCGGGTCCGCAAGGAGATCGTCGAGGCGTTCGACCGGATCGCCGACGTCACCGGCGTCGTCCCGCAGTTCTTCCGCTCCCCGGGCGGCGCGTGGTCGAAGACGATCCTGGAGCAGGTCGCCGAGCACGGCATGCTGCCGATCCACTGGGCCGTCGACCCGCAGGACTGGTCGCGTCCCGGTGTCGGCCACATCCGCCGGACGCTCCTCGACGGCAAGGCCGGCAACATCATGCTGTGCCACGACGGGGGCGGCGACCGCTCTCAGACCATCAAAGCCCTGCGGACCGTCATCCCGAAGATGAAGAAGCGCGGCCTCTCCTTCGTCGCCCTTTAAGACTGGTCATTTCGGGCATTTTGCCCACGCCAGTGATCTATCACTTGTTTGCCGCACAAATTCCCTCCCCACATGAATTGCCGGGCAATGTAGTCGGCGGAAAGAGATCGTCTTTCGGGGGGAGATGTACATGAGCACGAAGATTCGTAGCGGGCTGGCCCTCTCGCTGTCCGGCCTGGCCCTGACCGGCCTCGTGGCGGCGGGCCCGGCCGCCGGCGCGTCCGTCACCGAGCAGCGGACCGTCACGTCCACGTCGGCCGCTGTCGCCGCGGCGCCGTCCGCCCAGCAGGCCCGTGTCTGCCGGTACGTCGTCATCGCGCGGCACGGGCTCCGGATCCACCGGCGCCCGAGCATCCACAGCCGGGTGATCGGCCACCTGCGGTTCCGGCAGCGGGTCCTCGCCGACTGCAGGTCGCACCGCGGCTGGGTTCAGCTGCGCGGCAAGAAGCACGGCTGGGTGGTCCGCGCCTTCCTGCGCCGCCGCTGACCGTCCGTTTCCGGGCCGTTCCGGGAATGGCGATCGACCTGAGCGTCCCGCGCCGGACGGCGCGGGACGCTCATGCCATTCCGGAACCGGGTCATGCCGGCATGGCGTCCGAGCAAGGGTCAATTCCGGCGAATAGCTCCATTTCTGGCATGGACGAATCGACGTGCGAACGGGCGAGCCGGTAGTCCTCGGTCGGCCAGACCGCGCGCTCGACCTCACGCGGATGGGCCATGAACCCGGAGCCCGGGGTGATCTGCGTCGCGTGCGCCAGCAGCGCCCTGTCGCGGACGGCGAAGTACTCCGCGCACCGGACACGCGTGGTGATCTCAAGGCCCGGCGCGGTGTCCGGCCATCCGGCGAGGATGGGGCCGATGCCGGACTCGAACCCGCGCGCGGTCAGGCCGTCGTGCATGGCGCGGAACCACTCTCGTGAGAAAGCCCCCTGGTAGTAGAGCTTCACCGGCCGCCAGGACTCGCCCGTCCCCGGGTACCTGGCCGGGTCGCCGGACGCCTCGAACGCCTCGGCCGTCACCTCGTGCGTCCTGACATGGTCGGGGTGCGGGTAGCCGCCCGTCTCGTCGTACGTCACCACCACGTGCGGGCGGAACTCGCGGATGAGCGCCACGAGCGGGCGAGCGGCCTCGGCGAGCGGCACCCGCGCGAAGCAGCCGTCCGGCAGTGGTTCGCCGTCGCCGGGCAACCCCGAGTCGACGAAGCCGAGGAACCGCTGCCGGACGCCGAGGATCTCCCGCGCCGCCTCCATCTCGGCCCGCCGGATCGAGGCCAGGTTCGCCCTGACCTCGGGTCGGTCCATCGCGGGATTGAGGACGTCGCCGCGCTCCCCGCCCGTGCAGGTCGCGACCATGACGTCCACTCCTTCGGCGGCGTATTTCGCCAGCGTGGCCGCGCCCTTGCTCGACTCGTCGTCCGGATGGGCATGGACGCTCAGCAGGCGGAACCTCATCGGTTCTCCTTTCGCGTCGGGTAGAAGAAGGCGGGGACGAGGGTCAGGGCGGAGAGGACGAGCGCCCACCAGAAGGTGTGACCGTAGGCGGCGGCCGGAGCTTGGCCGTCCAGGGAACGTTGCAGGACGACCACGAGGATCGCGGTGCCGAGCGAGCCGCCGACCCGGTTGACGGTGTTCACGGCTCCGGCGGCACGGGCCACCTCGTGCCGTTCGACGGAGGCGTAGATCGTGGCCATTCCGGGGGCCATCACGACGCCGAGGCCCGCGCCCCGGACCATCAGCGACAGCACGAGGATCCAGCCCGCGGGCGACGAGCCCAACTGGGTGAACGCGACCGTCCCGGCGAGGGTCAGCACGATGCCGGTGACGATGATCGGGCGGGGCGCCAGGCGGTCGGTCAGGCGGCTCGCGAAGAACGTGGCGACGGCCGTCCCGAGCGCCTGCGGGGCGAGCAGGAGGCCCGCCTCCAGCGCGGACGCGTGCTTCACCTGCTGGTAGTAGAGCGGCAGCAGGAGCATGGAGCCGTACAGCGCGGCTCCCTGCAGGAACGAGTTGGCGGTGGCGACCGCGAAGCCCCGCCGGGCGAAGAGCCGCAGATCGATGAGTGCGGTGCCGCGACGGCGCAGCGCGTGCGTCACGTAGGCGAGGACGAGGGCCGCCCCGGCCGCCAGCGGGGCCATGACGCGGGTGGCGCCGAATCCGTCGTCGCCGACCTCGGAGAAGCCGTAGACGAGCGCCGCCAGGCCGGGCGAGAGGAGTGCGAGGCCCAGCACGTCCAGCCGGCCGTCCGCGGTCCCGCGTCCGGCGTCGGAGGGGACGTACCGGGCCGCCAGGACGAGGGTCAGCAGGCCCAGTGGGACGTTCACCAGGAACATCCAGCGCCAGTCGGACCGCTCCACGATCAGCCCGCCGAGGACGGGGCCGAGGACGGGCGCGAACGTCAGCGGCAGGATCGTGATGCCGAAGACGCGGCCGAGCCGCGCGGGCCCGGCGGCCCGGACGGCGATCGACTGCCCGATCGGCTGGATCAGGCCGCCGCCGATGCCCTGCAGCACGCGGAACAGGATCAGGCTCCCGGCCGACCACGCGAGGCCGCAGAGGGCGGAGCCGGCCGTGAAGAGCGCGATCGACAGCATCCACATCGTGCGGGCGCCGAACCGGTCGCTCGCCCAGCCCGCCAGCGGCATCACCATCGAGATGGCGAGCAGGTAGCCGGCCGACACCCATTGCAGCGTGCCGAGCGGGCCGCCGAGGTCACGGGCGATCGAGTCCAGGCCGACCGTGACGATCGTCGTGTCGAGCAACGCCAGGATCGGGCCGAGGACCAGCACGAACGACGTCTTCAGCAGCGCCGGGTCGAGCCGCTCGGCCGGTCGCGGCTCCGCCGCGGGGGCGCGGACGGGAGCGGTCATGGACACCTCCCAAGTGAGTATGACGGACCTAAAATTAGGCCCGTCACACTCATTTGGTCAAGGCTATTTTTGTGTTCGACCTATCTTTGTGCCACGAGCGGGGGCGTCCGCACCGGCTCGGCCGCGGGCTCCTCGCCGTGCGAGATGCGAGGCAGCCAGTCCAGCCAGCGGGGCAGGTACCAGTTCGACCGTCCGAGCAGGGACATCATGGCCGGGAGCAGCACCACCCGGACGATCGTCGCGTCGATCAGCACCGCCACCGCGAGGCCGACGCCGAGCTGCTTGAAGTCCTGCATCGACAGCGTCCCGAAGATCCCGAACGTGGCGATCATGATGACCGCGGCGGCGGTCACGACCCCGGCCGTCGCGCCGATGCCCTCGCGGACGGCGCGCGTGGTGTCCAGGCCCCGGTCGTACGCCTCGCGGATCCGCGACACGACGAAGACGTGGTAGTCCATCGACAGCCCGAACAGGACGACGAAGACGAACAGCGGGATCCAGGACTCCAGCGCGCCGGCGCCCTTCGTCCCGACCAGGGAGTCGCCCCAGCCGTGCTGGAAGACCGCCACCATCACCCCGTACGCGGCGCCGACCGACAGCAGGTTGAGGACGATCGCGCCGGCCGCGATGAGCAGCGACCGGAAGAAGATCAGCATCAGCAGGAACGTCACGCCCATGACGAACAGGAACACGGGCACGATGCTCGACCCGAGCCGGTCGTTGTAGTCCACCGACCAGGCGAGCTGCCCGGTGACCGGCGCCTCGCCCACCCTGCCGGCCGTCTGCGGGACGATCCGCTCCCGCAGCGTCTCCAGCGCGTGCTTGGACGCCGCGTCCGCGCCCGTCCCCGCGAGCGGCACCTCGATCTCCGCGATGTTCTCGCGCTCGTGCACCGTGACGTCGATCGGCTCGTTCATCTCCCCGGACGCGACCGCCCGCCGCTTCAGCTCGCCGATCGCCGCCTTGACCCGCGGTGAGCCGATGTCATGCGCCTTCAGCACGACGACCGCGGGCTCCGGGTTGCCGGGGAACGCCTCGTTCAGCCGCGTGTAGGTCTGCGCGATCTCCTCGCCGGGCGGGATCTGCTGGTCGATGGCGAGCCGCTCGGTCTTCATGCCGAGCGCGGGCGCCGCCAGCGCGAGCAGGAGGCCGGCCGACAGCAGCGCCGCGATCCCCGGACGGGCGAGGACGGGCTTCAGCAGCATCGCGACCAGCCCGGCGCGCCCCTCGCGGCGCCGGGGAAGGCGGATCCGGCCGAAGTCGACCTTGTCGCCGAGCAGCGACAGCAGCGCGGGCAGCACGGTCACCGAGCCGAGCATCGCGACGAACACCACGAGGATCGTCGCGATGGCGAAGCCCTTGAACAGCAGCAGCCCGGACAGGAACATCCCGGACATCGCGACCATGACCGTCAGGCCGGAGACCAGCACCGAGCGTCCCGAGGTGGCGGCGGCGATCGCCAGCGCCGTCTCCCGGTCCCGCCCCCCGCGGCGCTCCTCGCGCTCTCGCTGCAGGTAGAACAGGCAGTAGTCGACGCCGACGGCGAGGCCCATCAGCAGCATCACCGAGTTCGTCGTCTGGTCGACGTGGAGGGCGTGGCTGGTGACCGCGAGCACACCGCCGGCGGCGAGGAACGCGGTGAACGCCAGCACCACCGGCAGCATGGCGGCGAGCAGCGCCCCGAACGCGACCAGCAGGATGCCGAGCGCGAGCGGCAACGCCGTCATCTCGGCCCGCTTGAAGTCGCTGCCGAGCGCGTCGTCGAACCACGCGTCGGCCGTCGCGCCGCCGAACTCCCCGATCCGCACGGACGGGTTGTCGCGCTGCGCCTTGCGCACCGCGCCCTGGACGGCGGGCAGCGGGTCGTCGGGCGTCTCCTTCATGGTGAACTGAACGATCACGTGCCGCCGGTCCTTGGACACCACGTCCGGCCGCAGATCGGTGATCTCGCCGGTGGCCGAGACGCCCGACCGGACCGCCGCCACCGCCCGCCGCATCTCGGGCGAGCCCGCCGCGGCGCCCGAGATCAGCACGGTCTCGTGGTCGGGATCGTCGATGCCGGCCTGCGCGAGGATCTGCGCGGCCCGCGCCGAACGCCCGGTGCCCTGCTCGTGCTCCTCCGCCGTGACCTGGCCGACGACCCCGCCGAGCACCGTGGCGAGAACGACGAACAGCAGCCAGCCGCCGATGGCGATCATGCGGTGCCGCGCGCTCCAGCCTCCGAGCGTCGCGGCGAGATTCCGTTTCATTGGGGGGTCCCCTGACGTAGTCGGATGCGGGGGGTGACACCCAACGACGCTAGGAAGGCCGGAACCACCGCGACATGGCTCTGAACGGCGTCCGGGGGTGTACACAACTACACCCCCGGGCCGGGTTGCGGGCACACTGTGCTGGCGGGCGCCCGCCAGAAGACTGGGACTCCAGACGGCGAAGCGACCCGCGGAGGATCCGGTGAACGGTGGACTGGTGAAAGAGACACGGCTGCAACAGCACGTCCGGGCGCCCTGGCGAGGGCTGGCGCTGATGTTCCTGGGCATCCCGGCGTCGCTCGTCGGCCTGTGGTTCATCACCGTGGTCTCGATGATCACGAGCTTCGTCGGGGTGCTGCTGTTCCCGTCCGCGGTGATGCTCCTGCGCAGCCAGCTCGACGCGTACCGGGACCGGATCAACAGGTGGACGAACGTCCGGATCCAGCGCCCCTACCTGCCCGAGGCCGAGCAGGAGCCGGGTCTGAACGGCATGTTCAAGCGGTTCGTCGCGCTGATCTCGGACCCGGCGACCTGGCGCGACTACCTGTGGGTCGTCGCCGACCCGATCGTCTCGGTGTTCACCGCGGCGCTGCCCGGCCTGCTGATCCTCTACGGGATCTGGGGGTACGTCCTCGCGGCGTTCGCCGGCGGGATGATCGGCCACTACGGCGGCAGCGACTGGTACGCCTACATCCACGTCACGGACGGCTACGACCAGGACACCGGGCGGGTCCTGTCCACGGTGTTCGTCGCCACCCTCTGCATCGCCGTCGGATACCTCATCGGCCCGAAGATGATGACCGCGTACGGCCACTGGGGCCGCACCATCCTCGGCCCCACGAAGAAGTCGGAGCTGGCGCTGCGCGTCCAGCACCTCACCGAGACGCGGTCGGACGCCGTGGACGCGTCCGCCGCCGAGCTGCGCCGCATCGAGCGCGACCTGCACGACGGCGCGCAGGCCCGGCTGGTCGCGATGGGGATGAGCCTCGGCGCGATCGAGCACCTCCTCGACAAGGACCCGGAGAAGGCCCGCTTCCTCCTCGCCCAGACGCGCGAGTCGTCGGCGAAGGCGCTGCACGAGCTGCGCGACCTCGTCCGCGGCATCCACCCGCCGGTGCTCGCCGACCGCGGCATCGGGGACGCCGTGCAGGCCCTCGCGCTCGACCACCCGCTGAAGGTCGAGGTGTCCGCCGAGCTGCCGGCCCGGCCCGAGCCGCCGGTCGAGTCCGCCGCCTACTTCGCGGTGTCGGAGATCCTCACCAACGCGGCCAAGCACTCCGGCGCGTCGCGCGTCTGGGTCGACATGCGGTACGAGCACGGCATGCTGCGGATCACCGTCACCGACGACGGGCACGGCGGCGCGTCCCTCGACGGCGGCAGCGGGCTGCGCGGGATCGAGCGGCGAATCGGTACATTCGACGGCGTCCTCGCCCTCAACTCGCCCGTGGGCGGCCCGACGATCGTGACCCTGGAGCTGCCGTGCGCGTTGTCCTCGCCGAAGACCTCGCCCTCCTGAGGGAGGGTCTCGTCAGCCTCCTGGAGTCGCATGACTTCGAGATCGCGGCCGCCGTCGACAACGGCCCCTCCCTGCTGAAGGCACTGCTCGACCACCGCCCGGACGTGGCGGTGGTCGACGTGCGCCTGCCCCCGTCCTTCACCGACGAGGGGCTCCAGGCCGCGCTGGAGGCGCGCCGGCAGGTTCCGGGGCTGCCCGTGCTGGTCCTGTCGCAGTACGTCGAGCAGCTGTACGCCCGGGAACTGCTCGCGGACGGCACCGGCGCGATCGGCTACCTGCTGAAGGACCGGGTGTTCGACGCGGCCCAGTTCGTGGACGCGGTCCGGCGGGTCGCCGCGGGCGGCACCGCGATGGACCCCGAGGTCATCTCCCGGCTGGTCGCCAGCAACACCCGCGACACCCCGCTGGCCCGCCTCACCCCGCGCGAGACCGAGGTGCTGGAGCTGATGGCGCAGGGACGCTCCAACGCCGCGATCGCGGAGAAGCTCGTCGTCACCGAGCGCGCCGTGACCAAGCACACCGCGAACATCTTCGCCAAGCTCGACCTCCCGGTCACCGGCGACGACAACCGCCGCGTCCTGGCCGTCCTCGCCTACCTCAACCGCTGACGCGTTCCGCCGGGACGCGGCGGTGGCATAGTCTGCCCCGCGAGCAGGCCCCGGGAGGGCACGATGACGGTGATTCTCGTTCTGCTGTGCCTGGCGATCGCCGGGCGGGAGCTGTACCTGGCGTTCGAGCGCAAGCGCGCGCCGGGCGCCCCGGAGATCGCCGACATCCGCACGCAGCTGCGCGCGCTCAAGGGCACCCGGGACGAGCTGGAGAGCCTCCGCACGTCCCAGGGGGAACGCCTCGACCGGCTCGCCGAGGACCGGGACCGCGACCGCGCGGCGCTCACCGAGGCCGACGCCCGGATCAAGTCGCTGATCACGCAGATCAACGACCGGCTGCTGCCGGACGTCAACGGCCGGCTGCGGCGGCAGCGCGAGGCCGCCGACGAGCAGCGGGCCGCCGTGGACCGGCTGGCCGCCGAGGTCGCCGGGCTCCGCGCGCATCTCGTCGGGCGGCTCGACCAGGCCGTCGCCGCGTCCCTCGGCGCCGATCCCGCCGACCTCGTCGCCGGGGCCCTCACCGCGTCGCCGGCGGCGCGGCCCGCGCTGGCCCGGCGCTACGAGTGGTTGGCCGAGCAGCACGGCCTGCGCGTCGAGCTTGCCGACCGGGACCGCTACTACCTGTCCGGACGCAGCCCGCGCGGCCTGGAACGCGACTTCGTCGGCCTGGTGGCCGCGCTGCGCGCGAACGGCGCGGAAGCGACGGAACGGGCCCGGAACCTGCTGGGCGCGCTGCGCGACATCGACCAGGGCGGCGCGCAGATCGGGCCGCTCCTCATCGTCCGGACGCCGGAGGCACTGGTGTGCGGGGTACTGCCGCTCGCCGAGCTGCGCGGCCCGGACGCCGCCGGCCTGCTGGACGACCTGCCCGGCGCGGCCCGGCGTCTGCACCGGCTCCCCGAGACCCGGTTCTGCGACGTGTCCGCCTGGCCCGCGCTCAACGGGTAGCCCTCAGCGTGTGGGGGACGTCCAGGTGAACGCGGGCGCGCGGCGTCCGAGGAACGCGGCGATGCCCTCCTCGACCTCCCCGCTGGCCGCGACCTCCGCGAGCCATCGCTGCGTCTTCTCCGCGACCGGGCCGGCGGCGACGATGGCGTCCACGATGTCCTTGGTCGCCTGCTGGGTGAGCAGGGAGCGGGACGCGAGGGTCTCGGCGAACGCGGCGACCCGGTCCCGCAGGCCGCCGGCCGGGACGACCTCGTCCAGCAGCCCGATGCGCAATGCGTGCGCCGCGTCGACCAGGTCGGCGGAGTAGAGCAGGTACTTCGCGGCCGACGGCCCGACCAGCCGGACGAGCCGCGCCGTCGCGGCGGCCGGATAGACGATCCCGAGCCGGGCCGGCGTGATGCCGAACCGCGCGTCCTCCGCCGCGAACCGCAGGTCGCAGGCCGCCGCGAGCTGGCAGCCGCCGCCCACGCAGTACCCCTCGATCGCGGCGAGCGTCGGCTTCGGGAACGCGGCCAGCGCCCGCTCCGCGACCGTCGACAGGTGCGAGTCGTCGTCGCGGTGGATGTCGTCCAGCTCGGAGATGTCGGCGCCCGCGCAGAAGTTCCCGCCCGCGCCGGTCAGCACCACGACCCGGACGGCCGGATCCCCGGCGGGCCCGTCCAGGATGGCCGGCAGCGCCCGCCACATGTCCGCCGACATGGCGTTCCGCTTGGCGGGCCGGTCGATCGTGACCGTCCCGACGCCCCCGGCGACCTCGAACTCCAGCCCGGCGCCCATCGTCCTCCCTCAGCCTCGACGCGGCTCATCGTATGCGCCGGCACTCGTCCGGGCGGCAGGGGACGAACCGGGTGAAGGTTTCCACTGACCTCCGGGAATGCGAAAACGGCCAGGAGTGTTGTACTGTCGAGGCATCGTCTTCGGATTTCAGCGACTCGCTTCGAGGGCGTTTCTTCCCCGCCCGGGCCATCTGAGCGCCCGGTGACTTCTCCGGTTCGGCACGCAGATCGGCGTGCGGGGCCGCCGCACAAGGGAGCCGACGTCAGCCCGGTGAACCGAGCTGCATCTCTCGCATTCCTCTCGCGTACGCGCCGCGGGTTCCGCCGCCGTACGCGGGCTTCGACTCCGGGCGGCGCGGATCGTTCCGCGTCCGTCTGAGAAGGGACCCGCATGTCCACTTCCACCCTCACTTCCGAACACCCCGCCACCGGACGCAAGGCGCCCGCACAGTCGCACTCCGTGCCCGCGCAGAGCGCCCGGAAGGGCGGACAGCAGCAGGGACGGCGGCCCGCCGACGAGGCGCCGGCCGTCCCGTTCCACGGCATCCTCGCCGTCCAGGACAAGCACGCGTTCGTCCGCACGTCCGGCTATCTCGCCGGGCCGGACGACGTGCACGTCTCCCTCGCCCAGGTCAGGGCCCACAATCTGCGTACGGGCGACGTCATCGCCGGCATCGCGAAGGCGCCGAAGTCGAACCGGGAGAAGTCCTCCTCGCTCGCCCGCGTCGAGACCGTGAACGGCCTCCCCGCGGCGGAGGCGGCGAACCGGCCCGAGTTCGGCAAGCTGACGCCGCTGTTCCCGGACGAGCGGCTGCGCCTCGACACCGGCCCGCTCGCGACCCGCGTCATCGACCTCGTCGCGCCGATCGGCAAGGGGCAGCGCGGGCTCATCGTGTCGCCGCCGAAGGTCGGCAAGACGATGGTGCTGCAGGCCCTCGCGAACGCGATCGCGCAGAACAACCCCGAGGTGCACCTCATGGTCGTGCTCATCGACGAGCGGCCCGAGGAGGTCACCGACCTGCAGCGGTCGGTCCGCGGCGAGGTGATCCACTCGACGTTCGACCGTCCCGCGCAGGACCACACCGCGCTCGCCGAGCTCGCCGTCGAGCGGGCCAAGCGCCTCGTCGAGCAGGGCCACGACGTGGTCATGCTGCTCGACTCCATCACCCGGCTCGGCCGCGCCTACAACCTGGCGGCGCCGTCCAGCAGCCGCATCCTCGCCGGCGGTGTCGCGACGACCGCGATCTACCCGCCGAAGAAGTTCTTCGGCGCCGCGCGCAACATCGAGAACGGCGGATCGCTCACCATCCTCGCCACCGCGCTGGTGGAGACCGGCTCCCGCATGGACGACGTCTTCTTCGAGGAGTACAAGGGCACCGGCAACATGGAGCTCAAGCTCGACCGGGGCCTCGCCGACCGCCGCGTCTTCCCCGCCGTCGACATCGAGGCGTCCGGGACGCGCCGCGACGAGCTGCTCATGTCGCCCGAGGAGCTCGCGCTCTCCTGGCGGCTCCGCCGCGCGCTCCAGGGTCTGGAGAGGCAGCAGGCCGTCGAGCAGCTCCTGGAGAAGATGAAGGGCACCTCGTCCAACGCCGAGTTCCTCCTCCGGCTCCAGCAGACCACCTGAGACGGGCCGGCCGTAGAGGGCCGCCTCCGATCAGTCGTTCTTCTTCTCAGGTCTGAACGACTTCAGGATCCTGTCGTAGAGACGCTGGCCCGGCGTCCAGTCCGGATCCGGCGCATAGAAGCAGAACTCGTACCCGGCCGCGCGGCCGCACAGCACGTGCCGGGCGGTGTCGTGACCGCCGTCCCGCCAGGTGAACTCCCATTCGGCGGCGCCTGCGACGACCTCCGGGACGGGTTCCAGCCGCAGCCGGTGATAGCCGGGATAGCGGTGCTCGGCGACGGCCTCGTGTTCTTTGGCACGCAGCCCGGTCAACGCGTCACCGGGAGCCGGGGCGATCCGCAGTCCCCGTCCCGAACCGGCGTCCTTCCAGGTCATGACGTCGCCGCGCCGCTCGGCCTGCCACCCCGCCGGCACGCGCACCGAGTAGGCGCCCGCCTCGTGGTATTTCGCCGTCTTGGCCGTCACGCCCGCCGCCGGACGCAGCGCGACCGCGTCGCCCTTGCCGATCGACGTCCACCGGGCCGTCCAGGTGCCGGTCCCGGCCGCGAGAGCCGCGAGGACCGCCACGCTGACGACCGTCCCGGGACGCGGACGCCGCCCCGCCGGCAGCGCCGTGATCCGCTGCCCGACCCGGCGCGAACCGCAGGGCGGGTTGCCGGGGGCCCGGCCGGCGCGGAGCGTCCACGGGACGCGAGGCCCGCGGAAGACGCGCGTCCCGGACGCGTCGCGGCGGCGTAAAGCGATCCGGTGCGCGGAGAAGCGGCGCGGATGCGGCACCACGGCCCGGGTGAAGCCCGGTTCCGGAAGGGTCCCGATGATGTCCCGCAGCATTTCCGCCGCGGCCTCCGCGGTCAACCGGTCTTCCGGACGCTGGCGCAGCAGCCCCTCGATGACGGGGGTCAGCGGACCGGCCCGCACCGGGCGCGCATAGTCGCCCAGCAGCACCGCGACCATGGACGCGAGGGCGTGGCACCGCAGGAACGGCGAGAAACCCTCGACCGCCGTGTAGAGCGTCGCACCGAGCGACCAGAGGTCGGACGCCTCCTCGCTCGGCAGGCCGTTCACCCGTTCCGGCGGGAGGTAGGCGGGGGAGCCCTCGATGCCGGCGAGCAGCGTGTCGGCGGGTTCGCGGCCCTTGCCGTTGTGGACGGCGAGGCCGAAGTCGCCGAGGAGAACCCGCCCGTCGTCGCAGATCAGGACGTTGCTGGGCTTGACGTCGCGGTGCAGGATGCCCGCCGCGTGCGACGTGCGCAGCACCGACAGGACCGCCGCTCCGATCTCCGCCGTCCGGCGCACGCCGAGCGGCCCGCCCTCGGTGACCAGCCTGTTCAGCGAGCACGACTCCAGGAACTCCATGACGATCCAGGGGCGGCCGTCCTCGTTGATGAGGTCGTGGACGGCGACCACGCCCGGATGCCGCAGCGCCGCGGTGGCCCGCGCCTCGGTGAGCAGGCGCCTGCACATCACTCTTCGTTCGGCTTCGCTGATGCGCGCGGGGAGATGGACCTCCTTGACCGCGACATCGCGGTCCAGCATCTCGTCGTACGCCCGCCAGACGGTGCCCATGCCGCCTCTGCCGACAACAGAGAGCAAGCGATACCGTCGCGCGAGCGGTATGAGCCGATCCCCACTCATGCCGGAGTTATTCGCCGGAAGGCGCCCAAGGCACGCTCCCTCGGCATCAATTGATTCTTGACTGGTCCGCGCCAGGGAAAACGCGCCCGGTCGTGGTATAAGCCGCGATCTTCAGGGCCGCCCTGGACGCGGGCGCCCGGTCCGCTGAGATGAGTCGCACCCCACAGCGCCTCATCCGGCCACGCGCGGGGTCCTTACACGGCTCTTATCTGGGTACCGGCATGCTTGGCCGTAACGATTCAGTATCAGACGGGGGTAGTGGTGAGCGCAGGCGCGATGGCGTGGACCCCGCCGACGTGGGAGGAGATCGTCAGCGAGCACTCGACCAGGGTGTTCCGGCTGGCGTACCGGCTGACCGGCAACCGGCACGATGCCGAGGACCTGACGCAGGACGTCTTCATCCGGGTCTTCCGCTCGCTGTCCTCGTACAGTCCCGGCACGTTCGAGGGCTGGTTGCACCGCATCACGACGAACCTGTTCCTCGACCGCGCCCGCCGCAAGCAGCGCATCCGGTTCGACGCCCTCGGCGACGACGCCGCCGAGCGCCTGCAGGGCCGGGAGCCGACGCCCGCGCAGGTCTACGACGACCGCCACCTGGACGCCGACATCCAGAAGGCGCTGGACGGCCTCGCCCCCGAATACCGCGCCGCCGTCGTGCTGTGCGACATCGAGGGCCTGTCGTACGAGGAGATCGCCGCGTCCCTCAACGTCAAGCTCGGCACCGTCCGGTCCCGCATCCACCGGGGCCGCTCCCAGCTGCGCGACGCCCTGGAGCACCGCCGCCCCGCCGAGTGCACGCAGTGACGAGCATCACTAGTGACCGCTGAGTAACTTCCGCTCTACCCTTCGGCCGTGGACATCGTCTTCGAGCGCCGCGGCGAGGGGTCGCCCCTCGTCCTGCTGCACGGCATCGGCCACCGCCGCCAGGGCTGGGCCCCCGTCATGGACCTGCTCGCCGCCGAACGCGAGGTCATCGCGGTCGACCTGCCCGGCTTCGGCGACTCCCCGCCGCTCCCGCCCGGCACCCCCTACACCCTGGACGCGGTCGTCTCCGCCCTGGCCGGGACCTTCGCCGACCTCGGGCTGGACCGTCCGCACGTCGCGGGCAACTCCCTCGGCGGGCTGTTCGCCCTCGAAGCCGCCGACCGCGGCCTCGCGAGCTCCGTCACGGCGCTGTCCCCGGCCGGGTTCTTCAACGCCCTCGAACTCCGCTACGGCATGTCGGTGCTGCGCGCGTCCCGGCTCGGAGCCCGCGTCCCCGAGACGCTCCTCGCCCGCCTGGCCCGCTCGCCGCGCCGCCGCACCCTGATGTTCGGCATGATCTACGGCCGTCCCGACCTGATGGACGTCGAGGCCCTCGCCGGAGACGCCCGCGCCATGCGGGACGCCCCCGGCTTCGAACCCACCCTCCGGGCCGGGCGCGGCACCCGGTTCCTCGGCTCCTGCGCGGACGTCCCCGTCACCATCGCCTGGGGCACCAAGGACCGCCTGCTGCTGCGCAGCCAGGCCATCCGCGCGCAGCGCCGCCTCCCGCACGCCCGCTTCGTCTGGCTGGAGGGCTGCGGCCACGTCCCGATGTCGGACGACCCGCCCCGCGTGGCGAAGGTCATCCTGGAAGGCAGCGCCCACCCCCTCAGGACCGAGGCCGCCGCCTGACGCCCAGGCCGAGTCCGCCGGTCAGGACCCGCCGGACAGTGCGGTGAGGTCGGCGATGAGCTCCGAGGCGGTCACCGGGTCCAGCTCGCCGAAGCGGGCCGGCCCGTCGGTCAGCTGGACGGTCGTGATCCGCTGCTCCGGTTCGTCGTCCGGCGCGCCGAAGGGCAGGCCCGGTTCCAGGTCGACCAGGACGCGGCGGCCGGTGGGCAGGACGCGGAACATCCCGGAGTAACCGGCGCGCACCCAGCCGCGGTGGCACAGCGCCAGAACCCGCACCGTGCGCACCGTGCGACCCTCGAACCGGGCGAGGTGGTCGCTGCGCCCCTCCTCCTCGGTGAACGTGTGCGTCCCTCTCTCGACCTGGGGGAACGGCTGCAGGATCTCGTAGTCCTCCAGCGCCTCCCGCCACGCGGCGAGATCGTCGCCCAGGTGCAGGGGGTGCGCGATTCCGACGGCCGCCGTGCCCGGCAGCGCGAACGCGTTCTCGTGCACGTCGGCGAACGTGCGGTCCTCCGCGACCCGGAACGCCGTCGTCGCGCCGTCCTCCCCGGCCAGCCAGACGAGGCGGCGGGCTATGTGCCAGACCAGGGGATGCGCGACGAACAGCTCCCGGAACTCGGCCGCGGTCCACCTCCGTTGCGTGACCATGGCCAGTTCCAGGCGCCGGATCTGGCCAGTGGACGCCGTCCGGGCCACCTTCTTCATCGAGGAGAAGCGCTGGTAGGCGGCCGGAGCCAGGTCAGGGTCGTCGTCCGCGCCCGGCCGGGGCAGCGTCTTGCGCCGCCGCCCATCCGGGCCGAGGACGAACGGTACGAACGCCTCGTCGAAGCCAACGGTGAAGCGGCGCGGCCCGTAGTCGAGCGTCATGCTCCCGTCGTCGTCCAGCCCGAAGTCCGGCACCGTGCGGTCGTCGAGCTGCTCCCGGGTCAGCCCGCGGCTCTTCGCGATCTCCGAGATCCTGTCCCCGGCCCGCGCCTTGAGCCCTTTGAACTTCACCCGCTGGGAGATGCCGTGCAGGTGCATGAGCGCCAGGTCGGTGCCGATCACGGCGAGCACGTCCAGCCCTTTCACCGCCTTCTGGTGGCCGCCTTCGCCGGGCCAGACCTGGATCGCGGCGGCCAGCCTGCGCACCGTCTCGTCGTCGCCGAGCAGGCCGAGCTGGTCCAGCGCCCATCCTTCTTTGGCGGGCGCGCCGTGCGATTCCCAGCGTTCGAACAACGCCCAGGAGAACTCGGCCAGGGAACGGCGGTCGCACAGCCCGCCGATCACGTCGACACCCGCGTACGGCTCGCCCGGCATCGACATCGCCAGCATCGTGATCACGTGGCCGGCCGCCTCGACCGGCAGCCCCCGCTCGCGGCCGCGCAGCAGGATCTGCGGGAGCGCGCCGGGATTCGCCCAGTCCCCCACGGCCGGCATCCGGTCCGGCAGGAACTCCAGCGGGTCGGCCACCAGCGCCTCGATCGCGCCGGCCGCCTCGTCGCCGAGGTCACGTGCGGCGGCCGCGATCGCATCGGCACCTGTCCGGCCCGCCAGCAGCCGCAGTGCCCCCTCCGCCTGCCTGCGGCCCCGTCCGGCCTTGCCGAGGGCGGCGGGGAACAGCATCCGGGCGGCGTCGACTCCGTGCCTGCCGAACCAGGCGATCGCCGTCTCCCGTGCGGCCTTCTTCCGGGCCAGCCAGTCCGCCGCCAGCGCCGCGATCTCCGCGTTCAGATACGGAAGGAGAAGCCTGCCGCACGCGGCGGGGTCCGCCTGGGCCGCCTGCAACGCCATTCCAAGGGCTTCTTCACCGAACCGGCCCACCACGCGCTGCATCCAGGGCACATCCGCGGAGTCCCACCAGGCTTCGGCGTCCCAGCGGAGGAGCAGGGGCCGGACCACCTCTTCGGGCCCCGTCGCCAGCAGTTCGGCCTTCTTGCGCCAGGTCAGGCCTCCGGATCCGAATTGGCCGGCCGCCGCCTCCCAGTCGGTGTCGGCCGTGTCGAATTCCGCCGGGAACGGAAGGGCGAGGACGGACCAGGCCTCCCGCTCGCCCGGCGCCCATGCCGTCCTCTGCTCGGACGGAGGTTCCAGGCCCGCGATGACGACCGGCTTCCGTGCCGCAGGCTCGCGGGTCCACGGGGGCTCGACCAGCAGCGCGGGCAGGTCGTCCGGCTCCGCTTCCGGGAGCCGCTCGTCGGTCGCGAGGATCCCCTCGACGGCCGCACGGGACCCCGCCGGCAGATCGGGCAGCATCGTCGCGGTCAGTTCCGGGTGGGCCCGGACGTGGCCGGCGAGCAGTCCGATGGCGCCGGCCGCGGCCAGCAGCCGCAGCGCCCGCGCCGGGAACCTGGTCATCGCCTTGGTCAGCGCGGGATCGACGAGCCGGTCGCCGGCCCGGTCGAGCAGTACCTGGAACGCCTCGTCGAAGGGCATGAGGCCGATCACCTTGAGCAGCCGTCTGCGCTCGTCGTCGTCGAGTGTTCCGCGGCCGTCGAGGCCCTGGACGAACAGCGGGAGCGCCTCCGCTCCGGCGGCGTCGGCCAACGTGACGAGCGCGCTCATGGGGTAGCCCTCAGAGGCCAGGTTCCCCTTGGCGAGCCGCTCCGGCGCGCCGATCGCGAGTTGCAGCCACTCCATCCCGTACGGGCAGTCGTCGAGCCAGTCCTGGCACTCTTCCAGCCAGTCCTTTCGTGTCGGCACCAGATACGACACGACGACCTTCTGCTCGATGGTCCGGCGGTGCTTCGCCAGCCTTTCGACCGCCTCCAGATGGTCGCTCTCATCGGCCGCCGCCAGGAGCGTGCGCATGCGCTGGGCCGCTTCCCTGCCCAGCCAGAGGTTCTTACCGGCCCGGAACCGTACCTTCGCGCGGTCGACCCAGTTCGTCGCGGCGGTGCTCATCTCGGCCAAGGCGCACGCCGCGAACACCACGCCGTGTTCCGCGCCCCAGGCGTTGACGAGCGCGTACTGCAGGTCCTGCAGGCTTTCGGGGGCCTCACCGCCCTTGGACCAGCCGCCGTAACGCGACCGGACCCAGTCCTCCCGGAAGCCGTCCGCCCGCTCACGGACGGCGTTGTGCTTCTTCTTGACCCAGGTGCCGTCCTTCCAGACCCAGTCGGACGGCGACCCGCTGCCGGGAACCGTGTGGTGGATCTTCCACGGGATCAAGGCGACCGCCGCCGCCCCCGCCGGGTCGGCCTCGCCCGCGAGATACCGCCGCGCGCCGTCCGCCCATTCCGGGCCGGGAAGGATCATGGCGACCAACGCGCCGGGGTCCGGCCACTCCTCGTCGCGCCGCGTCCGCAACCACGCCGCCGCGGCCTTGTCGATCTTGATCGCCGGGCCGGGATGGCCGCCGCGCCGTGGATGCAGCTGCCTCCGCAGTTCGGGCGGAAGCACCAGAACATCCTCATCCGGCGCGGAGCGGTGTTGATCATTCATGGCCCCACACCGTAGGACAGGCGCACGACAGCCCGCCGTCGTTCCCCGGATCGCCGTCCGCGCGCGACGGCCTAGGGCTTCAGGCGGGCGGTCAGGTGGGCGAGGATCTCGTCCCTGGCCTTCAGTGTGGGGTGCCCGTCCTCGTTGACGAGGTGGGCGGTGACGACGCTGTGCGGGGTTTCGACGATGTCGCGGAAGAACGGCGGCGGGTCGGTGTTGGCGGCGCCGTCCGGGAGGACGCGGCCGTCGAAGGCGTCCCCGAGCAGCGCCCGGTAGGCGGCGAAGCGCTGACCTGTGCACCAGCGGTCGCCCTCGAAGCGGTAGGCGAGCACCTTCAGGCCGTCACGCGTGACGCGGTCCCGGACCGCGCGGGCGTCCTCGTCGCTCAGCTCCAGTCCCGCGGGGTCGTCCAGCGGCAGCGACGGATGGTTGACGACCGGCGCGATGACGGCCGGCTCAAGCGCCATGGTGAGGGCGAAGTTGCCGGTGAAGCAGAGCCCGATCGCGCCGACCCCCGGACCGCCGCACGCGGCGTGGGCCTGGCGCGCGAGCCCGCGCAGCCACATCGTCACGGGGCTCGTGCCGCCCCCGGCGAACGCCCTGAACTCGGCGCTCACGCACGCGCGGCGGACCACCTTCGCACCGCTCTCGGCCGTGGGGTAGGCGCCGTCCACGCCGAAGAGCGAGGGGACGTGGACGGTGAATCCCGCGTCCCGCACCCATCGCGCCAACCGGAGGACGTCGGGGCTGATGCCGGGCATCTCGGGCATCAGCACGACGGCCGGCCCGGAACCGGCGACGTAGACCGTCTTCACCACCCCGTCCACGTCCACGCGCCGGCGGGAGAAGTCCGTGATCGCGTCGTCAAGACGCCCGTTGGCAGTGCTCATGGGGACAGCGTGGACCGCCGCGCCCGCGCACGGTGATAGGCCGGATCGCCATGTACGAGGGTAATCTCGCCACTGACGCGACCGTGAGGAGGCGAGCGTGAGCGCACTGCGGGTCGGCGTGCTGGCCTATCCGGGCTGCTTCGCGTCGGAGGTGTTCGGCGTCCCCGATCTCCTGACGATGGCGGCGCGCATATCCGGCCCGGACCGCGCCGGATACGAGGTGACGGTCGTCTCGCCCCGCCGGCGCGTCGTCGCGTCCGGGGGCGTGGCGCTGGCCGTCTCCCCGCCGCGTGCGGCCGACGTCCTGGTCGTGCCGGGGTTCGAGCTCCACACGGGCCTCGACGTGGACGCCGCGCTCGCCTCCCTGGCCCCGGAGATCGCGGTGATCCGCGCGCACGCCGCCGCGGGCGGCGCCGTCGTCTCGATCTGTGTCGGCGCGTTCCTGCTCGCCGAGGCCGGGCTGCTCGGCCGGCGCCGCGCCACGACGGCGTGGCTGTTCGCGGACGAGCTGGCCCGGCGCTGCCCGGACGCGGACGTCCGGCCCGAGCTCCTGGTCGCCACCGACACGGGTGTGACGACGACGGCGGCGTTCAGCGCCATGTACGACTTCGCGCTGGAGCTCATCCGCCGGCACAGCGGGGCCGGCGTGGCGCGGACGACCGCGCGGATGGCGCTCGTGGACGACGCGCGCACGTCCCAGACCCCGTACGTCGACCCCCGGCTTCTCCCGCAGCCCGGAAACGAGTTCTCCCGCAGGGTCATGCGGTGGCTCGACCAGAACCTCGCCGCCCGGTACGACCTCGCCGCGCTGTCGGGCACGTTCAGTGTCAGCACCCGGACGCTGCTGCGGCGTTTCGCGCAGGAGACCGGGCAGAGCCCGCTGGAGTACTTGCAGTCGTCCCGCGTCCGCCGCGCCCGTCACCTCCTGGAGACGACGGACCGGACGGTCGCCGCCATCTCGGCCACCGTCGGGTACAGGGACCCCGGGACCTTCGCCGCCCTCTTCGCCAAGCACACCGGACGGCGCCCCAGGGACTACCGCGCGACCTTCCGGCGGGATGCCACCGCGAAGGGCCCGCGCGGGACGCGCGGGCCCTTGCCTGGCGGAGAGGATCAGCCGGTGACCGGAAGGTCGCCCGGGACCGGAGTCGGAGCCGGGGCCTCACCGGGCGGGGTGGCCGGGGAGGACGGGGTGCCCGGGTCGGACGGCCCCGGCTCGCCCGGCTGACCGGGCTGTCCCGGCTGGCCGACGGCCTTGCCGCAGTTGACGGACGCGATGCTCAGCGTCTGGGTCTTGCCGGCGATGGTCGCGCTCACCTCGATGGCGGTGACGGTGAGGTTGCCGTCCGTGTCGCGGACGTGCTTGTTCAGCGTGACCGTGGCGTTGCCGACCTGCGGCACGGCGATGGTGACGATCGTGTTGGGCGTCGCGCCGGCCTTCAGCGTCCGGCCGCCCATCGTCGCCTTGACCAGGTGGGAGATGCCGTTGCCGTTCTCGCACTTGGCGGTGACGGCGCTGGCGGTGAGCCCGAACCGGGCCACCTTCAGGTCGGCGACGGACGCGCGGGCGTGCCCGGACCAGGCGGCGGCGTTCAGCAGCCGCGCCTCGACCAGCGGGTTGGCCGGCAGCTCGGCCACGCTCTTGCGCTCCGGCCGCTGGGCGGTGGAGGTCACCGACGGGGTCGCCGGGATCGCGACCGGGCCGGTGGCGCCGACGGCGAGGGCCGAGCCGGCGCCGCCGGTGGTGGCGGACGCGGCGGTGGCGCCCAGGGTCAACGGCAGGGCCAGCGCGCCGGCCACGGCCGCGCACTTGGTGAGTGCCTGCAAACGCACGGTATTTCTCCTTCGGGGGTTCGTTATTCGGGGGTTGAGCGGGACCGGCCGGGGGAGCCGGGGGTTCGGGGTCAGTCCGTGATCTGGACCGGTGTGCCGAGCGGGACCCGCGAGAGCTGCTTCAGCGCGTCCGCCGGGACGCGCACGCAGCCGTGCGTGACGGCCTTGCCGAACACGGACTTGGACGGCCAGCCGTGGAACGCGACCGTCCCGGGTCCGCCGCCGAACGAGTCGAGGGTGGCGGAGTGCGCGCCGACCGGCAGGATCAGCGGGCTGTAGGTCGCCTTCGCGGGGGCCAGGGAGGCGAGCAGGAACGTCCGCCCGGTCGGGGTGGGCGTCTTCGGCGCGCCGACGGCCACGGACCAGGCGCCGGTCTTGCGGCCGCCGCGGAACAGGGTCAGCTTCTTGTCGCCGAGATCGACGTTGACGGCGCTCGAACTGCGCGCGGTCTTCAGGCCGGAGTCGGGGATCCAGCCGGACACGCCGTTCGGACGGCTGGGGAGCAGCACGCGGCGCCAGCCGGGCCGGCTCTCCACGACGGGCACCCAGGTGGGGCCCTTGAGCTGGGTGCTCGGCAGTTCGGCCACGGCGGGGGCGCCGGGCTTGGCGGACACCGGGACCGTGTCCTCGGGGTGCACCACCGTCCCGTCGCTCTTGGCGGCCGGCGCCGGGTCCTTCGGAAGGTCGTTGAGTGTCGTGTAGGTGGTCGCCTGGGGCAGCTTGTCCGTGCCGCCCGCCGGGGACGCGCCGGCGGTCGCGTCCTTGTGGCCTCCTCCGCATCCGGTCACGAGCAGGGCCGTCACCATCAGGGCCGGGGCCGCCGCCCGAGCCGTCCGCCCGGCGGCGCTGGGTGGTTCGTCGCTCACGAAGACTCCAAATATCCCGCCGGAGAGGGGCTCCGGCTCGCCTCTGTGCCCAGTTGATTACGCATGAGGACCCCGTTGGGTTGCACGGTGTGCGGTCCGAGTTGCGGGCTGTGAATCCGGAGTCGCGGCGGATCGGCGGAACAATCCGGGATTGACATGTGTTTGAGCCTTCAACTAACCTTCGACAGGTCGTTGAAGTTTCAAGCACTACCGCGAGGAGCCACCATGAGCATCGCCGCCGTCGCCCCCGAGCTGACCACCGGGACCTGGAACATCGACCCCGCGCACTCCGAGGTCACCTTCGTCATCCGGCACCTGATGACCAAGGTGCGCGGCACCTTCACCGAATTCACCGGCGCCGTGCAGATCGCCGAGGAGCTGTCCGAGTCCACGGCCACGGCGGAGATCAAGGTCGGCTCGATCGACACCCGCAACGCCGACCGGGACGCGCACGTGCGGACCTCCGACGTGCTGGACGTCGAGAAGTACCCGACCATGACGTTCGCGACCAAGGGCGTGCGGTCCGAGGGCGGCGAGTACCTCCTGGACGGCGAGCTGACGATCAAGGACGTCACCCGTCCGATCACGCTCGCGGTCGAGTTCAACGGCGTCGGCGAGGACCCCTGGGGCGGCACGCGCGCCGGGTTCTCCGCCGAGGTCTCGATCAACCGCAAGGACTGGGGCATCGAGTTCAACGTGCCGCTGAAGGGCGAGAAGGCCCTGCTCAGCGACAAGGTCGACATCCAGCTGGAGATCCAGGCCGTCCGCGCCTGACCACCCGCGCCGCCGCTCCGCGAGAAGGGCCGTCCCGTGCCGGGCGGCCCTTCGCACTTGACCGAGGACATCGCGGCGGAGACCGGGGCCGCCCACGCCTGCGCGTCCGCGCCGCCGCGAGAAGGGCCGTCCCGCGCGGACGGCCCTTCCGCTATTCGAGGGGCAGGCGGAGGGCGAAGCGGGCGCCGGCCGGGTGGTCCTCGATCCGGAGCGTCCCGCCGTGCGCCTGGGCGATCTCGCGGGCGATCGCCAGGCCGAGGCCGGTGCCGCCGGCGCCGCGGCTGCGGGCCCTGTCCAGGCGGGTGAAGCGCTCGAAGACGCGCTCCCGGTCGGCGGGCGCGATGCCCGCGCCGTCGTCGGTGACGGTGAGCAGCGCCAGCCCGTCCGCACCGGTCACCTCCACCGTGACGAGCGACTCGGCGTAGCGCTCGGCGTTGTCCAGCAGGTTGCCCAGCAGCCGGACGAGCTGCATGCGCACGCCGCGGACCATGACGCCGCCGCCGAGCTCCGTGACGATCTTCAAGGTGAACGTTCGGCGGCGGACCTCGGCGCCGGCGAGCGCACCGAGGTCGATCGGCTCCTGCGCCGCGCTCCCGCCGGTGCCGATGCGGGCGAGGAGCAGCAGGTCGGCGACGATCGACTCCAGCCGGTCGGTGTCGCGCAGCGCCGACCGGACGACGGCCCGCAGATCGTTGTCGTCCGGGTGCATGGAGGCGTCCTCCAGGTTGGCCCGGAGCCCGGCGATCGGGGTGCGCAGCTCGTGGGACGCGTCGGACGCGAACTGCCGCTGCCGCGCGACGGCCCGTTCCAGCCGGTCGAGCGTCTGGTTCGCGGTGCGGGCGAGCTGCGCGATCTCGTCCTGCCCGGCCGGCTGCGGGACGCGGCGGCTCAGGTCGGTGGCGCTGATCTCGGCGAGCTGGGCGCGGATCGCCTCGACGGGGCCGAGCGTGCGGCCGACGACCCGCCAGGTGATCCACGCGGCGAGCACGGCGAGCAGCAGGACCGACGCGGCGAGCACCGCCTCCAGCAGGCCGTTGACCAGGTAGGACGGCAGCCGCGCGGAGGAGTACACGACCACCGAGTCCGGCGCGGTGCTGACCCGGATGGCCTCGGCCACGAGGCATTCGCGGTCGGGCCAGTGGCCGTGGCACTCGGTGAAGTCGCGGACCCGCAGGTTGCTCGACGGCCATACTCTGCTCACCGGGGGTCTGTCCGTTGCGGCGGGTGTCGCGTTCGTCACCCGTCCGCCGGGCTCGACGACCTGGACGAGGACGCGCCCTCTCGTGCCGTCCCGGATCGGGCCGTCCAGCGTCCCGTCGCGGACGGCGCCGCTGACCCGGCGGGCGTCCACCTGCGTCTGCCGGAGGAGACTCGCCTCGACCGCGCTGCGCACGGCGAGGTCGACGCCCATCGCGGTGACGCCGAGGACGAGCGCGGCGATCACGGCGGCGACGAGCGTGTCCCGGGCCCGGATCGACCGGGGGCGCATGCGCATGGTCCCCTCCCCGGCGGACATACCGGTTTCCCGGCGGGACGACACACGCTACCGGCCGGTCACAAATCGGGGAGCCCGAAATTCCATGCCGGGTTTTCACCTTCGCCCACCGGGACATGCCGTTTTATGACGGTTCCTCCGGAACACAGGGACGGACACATGGGCAGGGACGTGGCCTCGGTCACCATCAGCGGCGAGGACCGGCGGCGCTATCGCGACAAGGTACGCAGGTGCCTCGACGTGCTGGCCCGCATGCTGGGCGAAGCCCAGTTCGACTTCGAGCGCCCCCACATCGGCCTGGAGATCGAGCTCAACCTGATCGACTCACTCGGCGACCCCCTCATGCGCAACGCGGACGTGCTCAAGGCGATCGCCGACCCGGCCTGGGCCACCGAGCTCGGCCAGTTCAACTTGGAGATCAACATCCCGCCCCGGGAGCTCGGCGGGGAGAGCACCGGCGAACTGGAGACGGAGGTCCGCGACCATCTCGTGCACGCCGACAGTCGCGCCCGCGAGGTCGGCGGCGGGCTCGTCATGATCGGCATCCTGCCGACCCTGCGCAAGACCGACATCGGCGAGGAGTCGCTGTCGGCCAACGCGCGCTACAAGATGCTGAACGACCAGATCTTCGCGGCGCGCGGCGAGGAGATGCGGATCGACATCGACGGGCCCGAGCCGCTGCGCATGCACGCCGACACGATCATCCCCGAGGCCGCCTGCACCAGCGTCCAGTTCCACCTGCAGGTGAGCCCGGACCATTTCGGCGCCTACTGGAACGCCGCCCAGGCCCTCGCGGGCGCGCAGGTCGCGATGGGCGCCAACTCCCCGTTCCTGTTCGGGCACCGGCTCTGGCACGAGACCCGCATCACACTGTTCGAGCAGGCCACGGACACGCGGCCGGACGAACTGAAGTCGCAGGGCGTCCGGCCCCGGGTGTGGTTCGGCGAACGTTGGATCACGTCCGTGTTCGACTTGTTCGAGGAGAACACCCGCTACTTCCCCTCCCTGCTGCCACTGTGCGACGAGGAGGAGCCCCGCGAGGTCCTGGACGACGGCGGCATCCCGGAACTCGGCGAGCTCACCCTCCACAACGGAACGATCTATCGCTGGAACCGTCCCATCTACGCCGTCGTGAAGGGCCGTCCCCACCTGCGCGTGGAGAACCGCGTCCTGCCCGCCGGGCCGTCGGTCGCCGACGTCATCGCCAACGGCGCGTTCTACTACGGCGTCGTCCGGATGCTGGCCGAGGCCGACCGTCCCGTGTGGACCCGCATGTCGTTCGCCACCGCCGAGGAGAACCTGCACCGCGCCGCCCGCGAGGGCCTCGACTCCACCCTCTACTGGCCGGGCATGGGCGAGGTGCCCGCCGCCGAACTCGTCCTGCGCAAACTCCTTCCGCTCGCCCACGAGGGCCTCGACCGCTGGGGCGTCGACCCGGTCCGCCGCGACCGCCTGCTCGGCATCATCGAACGCCGCTGCGTCACCGGCCAGACCGGCGCCGCCTGGCAGATCGCCGCCGTCGACACCCTCGAACGGGACCACGGCGTGTCCCGGCACGAGGCCCTGCGCATGATGACCCGCGCCTACACCGAGCACCTGCGCGACAACGACCCCGTCCACACCTGGGAGATCTGACCCGGCCGATCTTCACAGATCCTCCACAGATCACCCCCGGCGCGGGCATATCAGGCTTCTAGAGTCGGGTCCCGTGAGCCAGAACGAGACGCGGATCCTCGTCGTCGAGGACGAGCCGACGATCGCGCGGGCGGTGGCCGACCGGCTGGCGGCGGAGGGATTCGGCGTCGAGGTCGCCGCCGACGGGCCCACCGCGGTCGAGCGCGCCCGTGCGTACGAGCCGCATCTCATCGTGCTGGACGTGATGCTGCCCGGATTCGACGGCCTGGAGGTCTGCCGGCGCGTCCAGGCCGACCGTCCCGTGCCGGTGCTGATGCTGACGGCCCGCGACGACGAGACGGACCTGCTCGTCGGACTCGGCGTGGGCGCCGACGACTACGTGACCAAGCCGTTCAGCATGCGCGAGCTGGTCGCGCGCATACGGGCGGTGCTCCGGCGCGTCGAGCGGCCCGCGATGGAGGCCGCGGACGGGTCCGTGCGCGTCGGGGGGCTGGAGATCGACCAGCGGGCCCGGCGGGTACGCCGGGACGGCCGCGAGGTGCATCTCACCCCGACCGAGTTCGACCTCCTGGCGTGCCTGCTGCGCAACCGGGGGACGGTGCTGACCCGCGCCGTCCTGCTCGAACAGGTGTGGGACTGGGCGGACGCGTCCGGAACCCGTGTCGTGGACAGCCACGTCAAAGCCCTGCGGCGCAAGCTCGGGCAGGGGCTCATCCGGACCGTCCACGGCGTCGGTTACAGCCTGGAGGCCGCCTCGTGACCACCGTCATCCACAGGCTGTGGGCGAGGCTGCCCCGGCCGCTGGACCCGCTCCGGTCGATCAAGGTGAAGTTCGGCGTCGTGGTGGTCGTCACCGCCTGCGTCGCCGTCCTGATCGTGCTGTGGGGATACCCGCTGGGGTTCCGCGCCCGGCAGACGATGCCGGTCGGCGTGCTGATCTCGCTGGTCGTGATCCAGCTGCTCGCGCACGGCATGACCGCGCCGCTGCGCGAGATGACGGCGGCGGCGCGGGCGATGGCGCGCGGCGACTACAGCCGCCGGGTGCGGGCCACCTCGCGGGACGAGGTCGGCGAGCTGGCGCAGGCGTTCAACCGGATGGCCGCCGACCTCGCCGAGGTCGACCGGCAGCGCCGCGAGTTCGTCGCGAACGTCTCGCACGAGCTGCGCACCCCGATCAGCGCGCTGCGGGCCGTCCTGGAGAACGTCGCGGACGGCGTCACGCCCGCGACGCCGGACGTCCTCGAAACGGCCCTCGACCAGACCGAGCGGCTCGGACGGCTCGTCACCCAGCTCCTGGACCTGTCGCGTGTCGAGGCCGGGGCCGCGGTCCTGGACGTCACCGACATCGACGTCGCCGCGTTCATCGCCGACGTCACGGCGGAGGCGGCCGCCGGCCACCCGGACTCGGTGTTCGAGCCGGACGTCACGCCCGGCCTGCGCGCCACCGCCGACCGCGACCGCCTCCACCAGGTCGTCGCGAACCTGCTCGACAACGCCGCCCGGCACGGCGCCGGGAAGCCCGTCACCGTCTCGGCGCGCCCCGCGAACCCGCCGGGCGGACTGATCATCGAAGTGACCGATGAGGGACCCGGCATTCCGCCCGAGGAGCGGGCGCGCGTCTTCGAGCGCTTCTCCCGCGGCTCCGCGTCCGGCGCCGGGACGCCCGGCGGCGGCACCGGGCTCGGCCTCGCCATCGCGAGCTGGGCGACCGACCTGCACGGCGGCGACATCACCGTCATCGACACCCCGACCGGCTGCCGCATCCGCGTCGTCATCCCCCCGATCTCCGGAGACCCGACATGACGAAACCACCTCAGAACCCAGCCGACGACCCGCCGTCTCCGGCCGAACCCCCGTCGCCGGGCACGGACCCGCAAGCGCCCGGCACGGCGGCCTGGGCGGCTCCTCACCAGCCGCCTGGCGCGCCGCCACCGGCACCAGGGGCACCGATCGCACCAGGGGCACCGGCCGCACCAGGGGCACCGCCGGCCCCGGGAGCACCGCCGAGGCCGCACACCGTGGCCCCCTATCCGCCGCCCGGGTATCCGCCACCGCCCGGATATCCGCCGGTCCGCTACAAGCCGACCAAGCTGGAGAAGGCGATCGTCGGGTGGAAGCAGCCCTCGCGGGCGATGTCGCCGGCGCTCATCGCGGGCGCGCTCGTCGCCGGGGTCATCGGCGCGGTCACGCTCGGCCCGGAGATGATGCACGGGCTCGGCGTGGGCGTTCTCATCACGGCGGTCGCCGTCGCCTACCTCGCGGGCGCTTCGGCCTGGTCGGGCGGGAGGGTCGTCCGTACCGGGGCCGGGAAGGACCGGCGGCTCGCGTGGCTGAACCGGACCGGGATCGTGTTCGTGCTGCTCGCGGTGGCCCTGTCCTCGATCGCCGCCTTCCGGGACGCGGAGTGGGTCGTCGTCCCCGCCATCCTGCTCGCCATCGCCGTGGGCTCCTACGGGACGTCGGGCGGAAGGTCCTGGGTCGAGGTCCTGTTCGGCGGGGTCGCGGTCCTTCCGGCGGCCGGCGCCATGATGCCGTGGGCGGTCCGCGGCGCCTACGGGACGGTGACGTCGGGACGCGGCAACGCGTGGCCGGCCATCCGGACGGCCCTGATCGCGGGCGGGCTGCTCGCGGTGTTCGGCGCGCTGTTCGTCGGCGCGGACGCGGCGTTCGGCAGCCTCGCGGAGGGCCTCGTCCCGGAGATCTCACCGGGCACCGTCATCCTGTACGGGTTCGCGGGCGGCGTCACGCTGCTGCTGGCGTCCGCCGGCGCGTTCCTCGGGCAGGCGCCGCCGCCGCTGCACGTGCTGGTCCCCGAGCGCGCCAAGCCCGCCGGCCGCTGGTCCTGGGCCGTTCCGATCGCGGCGCTCGACCTGCTCTTCCTGGTGTTCTGCGCGATCCAGGCGGGCATCTTCCTGGCGGACGACAAGGACGAGCTGCTCCGCTCGACCGGCCTCACCTACGCCGAGTACGCCCGGCAGGGGTTCTTCCAGCTCGTCGTCGTGACCGTGCTCGTCCTGGTGGTCGTGGCCGTCGCGAAGCGCTACGCGCCGTCGGCGGGCCGGGGCGATCGGATCACCGTCCAGGTCCTGCTCGGGCTGCTGTCCGTGATGACCCTCGTGGTCGTCGCCGTGGCGCTGCGGCGCCTGTACCTGTACGAGGAAACGTACGGCTGGACGAGGCTGCGCCTGTGGGTGCACGCGTTCGAGCTGTGGCTCGGCGTCGTGGTGGTGATGGTCGCGGTCGCCGGGGTCGTCAAGGGGCGGGTGGCCTGGCTGCCGCGCGCGGTCGCCGCCAGTGGCGCGGTCGCCCTGATCGTCCTCGCGCTGGTCAACCCGGACCGGTTCATCGCCGAGCACAACCTCGACCGGTACCGGGAGACCGGCAAGATCGACATCGGGTACCTGCGGAACCTGTCCGCCGACGCCGTCCCGGCGCTGGACAGGCTCCCCGAGCCGATGCGGTCGTGCGCGCTCCTGGACATCGCCCACGACCTGAAGGACGACGAGCCGGCGATGAGCGCCAACCACGGGCGCAACCGGGCGCGCGACATCCTGCGGCAGCACCCCGTCGACAGCACGGTGAGCTGCGCTAACCAGTCTGGTCGATGGTGAGCAGGGCGTACGCGGCGAGCGTCGAGTCGTCGGTGATGCGGCCGTCCCGGATCAGCGCCTTGAACTCCTCCCGGGACACCCACTTCTGCCGCATGTCCTGCTCCTCGGGCTCCCGGTCGGTCTCTCCGGCCACCAGGTCGGACGCGACGAAGATGTTGAAGCCCTGCCCGCTCGTCCCGTGCGAGCAGTTCAGGTAGCCGAGATGCGTCAGCATGCCGGCGCGCAGGCCCGTCTCCTGCGCGAGTTCCAGCCGGGCGAGCTCCTCCGGGTCGGCGTCCTGCCGGCCCGGGAGCGAGCCCTGCGGAAAGTTCCAGGTTCGCTTCCCGATCGGGTACCGGTACTCCTCGACGAGATGGAACCCGTCACCCTCGACCGGGATGACCAGCACGAAGTCGGGCTTCTCGACGACCCCGTAGATGCCGCGCGAGCCGTCCAGCCGCTCGACCTCGTCCTCGCGGACGACCATCCAGGGGTTCTCGTAGACCACCCGCGTGCCGACCTGGCGGACCGCGGGCTTCCCTTCGTTGCCGTCAGGGACGTCGTTCATGTCAGGCTCCCGACCCAAAGCGGTAGACGAGTTCGTGCCGGTCGCCGACCACCACCCGGTGGGTGACCTCGACGACACGGTCATCCTGGTCATAGGCGCGGCGCCACAGCGTCAGGACGGGCTGGTCGGGCGCGATCTCCAGCGTCTCCTGCTCGTCCGCGCGGGGAAGCCGGCACGTCACCGACTCCTCGAACGTGATCCGGTGCCCGGCCTCCTCAAGCCGCGAGTAGAGGCCGCCCGGCCCGGTGTCGACCTGGCGCAGCACCGGGATCCGCTCGACGATCTCGAGGATCACCCAGGTCGTCGCGGTCTGGACGGGCGGTTCGCCCTCCACGCCCTGGACGCGCGCCCGCTCCAGTACCCGCGTCCCGGGCGGGACGCCGAGGCGGGACGCGAGCCGCTCGCCGGCCTCCACCTCCGCGACGGTCGTCCGGGTGAACGGCCGGCGGCCGTCCTGCTGCGCCGACACGTGGAACCCACGCCACGCGCCGACCTGCCGGGTGATGTCGGCCGCGGCGCGCCGCACCTTGCGCGCCGTCCGCACCTGCGCGCCCGAACCGTGCCGCAGCTGGACGAGGCCCTGGTCGGCCAGCATCCGCAGCGCCCGCCGCACGGTCGAGCGGTCGGCCCCGTACGCCCGCGCCAGCTCCCGCTCGGACGGCAGCCAGGCGCCCGGCTCCAGCTCGCCCTCGACGATGCGGGCCGCCATGGCGTTGCCGATCGCCTGTGCCTTCGTGGGGGGTCGCGGCATACCAGATCCTGGTCGGGGGTCGATTCACTGACATGACACCGTACATATCCCGCCCGGCCCGGAGCCCTTTTGGGGTTCGGGCGAACGCGTTGTGGGCGGTGCTTGGTAGTTCTATGGTAGTCCTACCAAAAGCCGACCGAGGGAGCCCCGCACGATGTCGGTGACCATGTGCATGCCCGGCTGGCACAGCGAACGATCGAGCAGGGGCCTGCGGGCCACACGGGTCACCCCCTTGTCGGACTACCAGCTGCTCAACGGCTGCCTGGAGGAGATCGTCGCGACCGACGAGGGCGAACTGTGGCTGCTGTGCGACGCGCAGACCCGGCTGGCCGAGCGCGTCGCCACCGCCGAGCGGCTGAGATCGTCCAGCCTCCGCTGACCCCGAGCCAGGTGATCAGCCGCGGCGCAGGGTGACGACCTCGCCGGAGTCGCCGACGACCTCGCGGGCGGGCGGGATGATGCGCTCCCGCGCGTTGTCGGCCAGCAGCGCCCGGGCGCGCAGCACGATCTCCAGGTCGAAGCGCAGGTCCGGGTCCAGCAACTGGTCGCCGAACAGCTCCTCCAGCTGGCGCAGCCGGTACCGGACCGTCTGCGGGTGGACGTGCAGCCGCATCGCGACCTCGTTGGCGTTGCGGCCCGACTGCAGCCAGGCGAGCAGCGTCTCGGCGAGCCGGTCCTGCTGGCTGGCCCGCAGGTGCGCGAGCGGCGCGAGCCGCAGGTCGGCGAGCGACGTGATGAGCCCCTCGTCCTGGAAGAGGATCAGCGTGGACATGTGCTCCACGCTGCGGATGACGCCGCTCTCCGCCTCGATCACCCCGCGCTGCACGAGGAACAGCGTCTTGCGCGCCCACTGGATCGACCGCGCCGCCTCCATCAGCGGGACGGTCGGGCCGACGACGGCGAGCGTCCCGGACAGGGCCCGGTCGACGAGCTTGGCGCGGCCGGGGCCGTCCGGGTCGGGAATGATCAGGCTGGGGGTGCGGCGGGTCAGGTCGGCGAGGACGTCCGGCGGGAACGCGGGCTGCCGGGTGTCCTGCGGGTGCCGGCCGAGCGCGACCGCGGCGAGCGTCCGCGGGACGGGCCAGTGCGCGGCGGCGGCGAGGTCGGCGATCGCCTCCTGCGCGGCCGGCGGGTCGGCGAACAGCAGGTCGAGCAGGCGCTTGCGGCGGCGCTGCATCTCGCCGGCGACGGCGGCCTTGGCCTGCGAGAAGCCCTCGGCGGCGGCGTGCGCCAGCTCGTCCTGGAACTGCATCAGGACCTCGCCGACGGCGCCGAGCGTGCGCGGCGGCACCTGCAGCACCTCGGCGCCCTCGGTCATCCGCCGCCACGCCACCATGCCGCCGACCCGCATCGCGGTCTGCATGGCGTCGAGGCTGCGCCCCTCGCCCGCCTCGCCGCGGCCGATGGCGCGGAAGAAGTCGGTCACCGGAGCCGGATCATGGCCGGGATCGGCCACCCGGTCGACGAAGAAGTGGAGCACGCGCTCGACGGCGAGGCGGAGGGTCCCCGAGTAGGAGCCGTCCCCCGGCCGGTCGTACTCCCTGACGCGCGTCTGGATCTCCTGGATCATGTCGTCCGCCACCTCGTCGAGGTGCGGGCGCATGTGATCCGCGAGTTCCCTCGGCAGATCCGCCCACGGGCGCCCGCTGGTGGTGGAACCGTCGTCCGCCACAGAACCTCCCAGCTCGGTCCCCCTGCGTTGCGCGCCGTACACACGGGGTAATTACTTACTTATGGGACCTGTGTGGGGCAAATCATGACCCGTGGCATGCCCGGCGCGCAAAGTCTAAGTCGATATACGACCGACATCGGCCGGGCGGTCGAACGGCTGGTCCGCGCCCTCCGGAGGCCCCGACCGGGCCTCGGGCCCGACCCTCAGTCGGCCGGACAGCCGTCGTGGCGGTCCCGGCGGGCGACCAGGCCGCGGAGCAGTTCGAGCACCTCGGCGAAATCGGCGATCTCGGCCCGGCACGACGGGCAGCCGTCCACGTGCTCCCGCATCCGCAACCGGTCGGCCGGCGCCAGGATCCCGAGGACGTAGGCCCCGGTGTCCATCCGGTAGGGGCAGCTCATGGCGGGTCCCGCCGGTCGTTCCGGACGCGTTCGAGCCAGCCGGGCCACAGCCGTCCGGCCACCTTCGCGTCGAGACGGCCGCCGAGGTGCATCGACCGCCAGACGCCGCGATACCCCGGCAGGATCCCGGAGGCGACGAGGACATGGCCGGCGATGAGCACCGTGGAGAAGTACGTCGCCCATTTGTGGACGCGCGCCAGCACGGCGAACGCCGGGCCGCCGTGCAGCGTCACGAGGCCGACGCCGCTCCCCACCAGGACGAGCAGCCCGGCGGTCAGGAGGATGTTGGCGACGCGCTGCCCCGGGTCGAAGTGGCCGCCGTGCCGGACGAACCGTCCGGTCACGACCGCCGCCGGCCAGCGGAGAAACCATCGTGCGTCGCTCCGCCGGAACCGCAGCGACTCGATCACGAACGTGCGCACCGCGCGGATCCCCGCGACGAGTCCCATGACGACCAGCGCCGTCAGCGCCCAGCCCACGTCCTTGTGCAGGGTGGTGTCCGGCATGTGGAACAGCCTCGCGAGAAGGCTCGGCCGGCCCTCGTGCCCCAGGAGCAGCCACCATCCGGTGGCCAGCAGCACCAGCACCCCGGCGTAGACGCCCGCGTGGAACCACCGCGTCGGCCGCGTGTACCTCTCCACGGTGTCGCCCTCCGGACGCGTGCCGCTCACGTCCGTCGTCCGCGACCTAATAGCCATAGTTCCCGCCACCACCGGAGCCACCGCCGGACCCGCCGGTGGAGCCGCCGCTCGTGACGTTCACGTCGACCTTGGCGCTCGCGCCCGCCGACGAGTGGTCGGCGTGCTGGAGCGTCACGCCGATGGTGTGCTTCCCGGCCGGAAGGTTCTTGATCTGGTACGGCGAGGACGTCACGACCGTGTACTCGTTGGTCTTGCCGTCGATGATGACGTGGACGTGGTCCTTGCCGGAGTCCTCGGGTCCGATGGCCACGCTGCTGCTGAACTTCAGCGTCACCGGAGCCTGCACGTTCGCGTCCTGCGCGGGCGACTCGATCTTCAGCGTCGGACCGCCGCCGCCCCCGCTCGCGGCCTCCGGGCTTCCACCGCACGCGCTCAGCCCGAGCGCCGCCGCGGCGACCCCGGCCATCACGATCTTCGTGTTCACGAGTTCTCCCCTCGCCGTGCTTCGTGTCGGCGGTAATACGGCGAGACGGGACGAAGAGATTCGTCGTTTCGTGAACCCTTTGGGGGCTCGCTCCCGTATTGAACATGTGGGAACTTTCCGATGAGTCGCTGCTCACCGGCATGGCCGCAGGCGATGCCGAGACGGCGGCCGTCTTCGTCCGGCGGTATCAGGCCCGCGTCTATGGACTGGCGTACGCGCTGGTCGGGTCCTCGGCGATAGCGGAGGAGGTCGCGCAGGAGGCGTTCCTGCGCGCGTGGCGGCACGCGGGCGCCTACGACCCCCGCAAAGGCCGGGCCATCACCTGGCTGCTCACCATCACCCGGAACCTCGCCGTGGACGCGATGCGCCTGCGCGGCGACCGGCCCGTCGATCCGCACGTCCTGCTGAGCACGCTCACCAGCGGGGAGCGGGGGGCCACGCCGTCCACGAGTTTCGAGGACGCCGAAGAACTCCGCGAGGCCCTGCGGGCCCTCCCACCCGAGCAGAGCACCCCCATCGTCCTGTCGGTGTACTACGGGCTCACCGCCGGTGAGATCGCCGACCGCGAGCACATACCCTTGGGAACCGCCAAGACCCGGCTCCGCCGAGGGCTCGCGAAACTTCGTGAGGCGCTGGGAGTGACCCATGACTGACCGTCCCGAATGCGCCGAGACGCGACAGGTCCTCCCCGAGCTCGCGGCGGGTGTCGCGCCACCGGAGGAACGCGCGCGGGCCTTGCGCCACCTCGCCGGATGCGGCCGCTGCCACCGCGAACTGGAAGCGCAGACCGCGCTCGTCGACGAGCTGCTGCAGCTGGTCCCGGAGCGGCAGCCGCCCGCCGGTTTCGAGGCCGCCACCCTGGCCCCCATGCTCCGCCGCGAACGCCCCCGGCGCCTGCGCAACACACTGGCGCTGGCCGCGTCCGCGCTGCTCGTCGCGGGGGCGGCGGGGGCCGCGGTCTGGCAGAAGACCTCGGACGACCGGCAGCTCGCCGACAGCTACCGCAAGACCCTCTCCGTCGCTCACGGCCGGTACCTGCGCACGGTGCCCGTCGACGGGGACGGCGCGAAACCCTCCGGCTACGTCTTCGCCTACCAGGGCTCACCGGCCTGGCTCTTCGTCACGATGACGTCCGTCCGCGAACCGGGCGCCTACCAGATCACGCTCACCACCCAGGAGGGCCGCGACGTCAGCCTCGGCACCATGACCGTCAAGAACGAGCAGGGTTCGTGGGGCACGACGGTGCCGGTCACCGTCCACGACATCCTCCTGATGCGCTTCCACGGCCCTTCCGGCGACCTCCTCGCCCACTTCGGCTGAACGGAACCCACCCCGATGGCGGGTGGGGCCGAGGCACGGAAAGACGACGCGCAGTGAGTCACGTCATACCAAGATCTCCAAAGCCTGATCGACATCTACTTCCGCCCCCGGACAGTCCCTCTATGCAGCTGAAGAGGCTGCTCCGAGGTAGACAACGAAAAGGGGCATGACATGGCTCAGCAGAACGGAGGCTCTTCCTCCGAGTCGCAGGAGGAAACCACGGCGGACCAGGAAATGTCGCAGGAGGAAGCTGCGCAGGTCCTCGACGAACACTTCGGTGGCGGCTCGATCATCGAGCCCCGCGGCCAGTGAACCGCCCGTAGTGTCGCTTCGCCGGCCCCTGCTGTGCAGGGGCCGGTCCTACTTGCCCGCAAGCAGCAATGACGCGATCGGGCGATGACCGCCGGTTCACTCGGCGACCGGCTTGCCGTCCTTGTTGATCCGGGTGCGCCCGAGCGGCTTCACGTTCGGGTGGTTCGGCAACGGCTGGTCGTAGAGCAGCACGTTGATCCCGAGACCGGCCGTGTACTCGACGTATCCGCCGGTCGTGGCATCGATGCCGAAGTAGCGAGAGCAGTCGCCCTGACCGTAGTAGACCCCGTCGACGCTCGGCGCCTTGCGCACGACGCCGTAGTCGCCCCTGCCGCTGACCTGGTCCGGTGGCGTGAGGCTGACGCAGTAGGGCACCGGCAGTCCCTTGAAGACGTAGTAGCCGAGCAGGTCGCCGTTGCTGTTCTGCAGGTAGACGTAGCTCAGCTTGCCGGGCTTGTCCCAGGTCTTGATCCAGAAGTTGGCCGTGTTGCGGGTCGGTGAATAGCTCATCGTCTGGCTCGGCTGCTGCGTGACCAGTTTCGTGTACCCGCCCAGAGTGCGGTCCTGCTCCTGCTCGCCGGAGCTGTCCGTGCAGCTGACGAGGGAGAACAGGGCGACAGCCGCGGTAACGAGCAATACGAGAGTGCGCCTCAGGTGTGCGCGGGTGACGGTGAACTCGACGTGCATTGCGTCTCCTTGGTGTTCAGCCCGAGCCGGTACGGCAGCCCCGAGCTACGAAACTGTCCCTCGGTGTACTTCTTCGCGGCATCCGCGTTGTACTGGTTGATGTTCTCGGCTCGGTTGTTCTCCAAGGCCGTGATCGACGCGTTGATCTGCATCGCACGCTCATCGCCGGGTTTCGGTTCCGAGGTCAGCTCACGTCGCAGATTTCTGATCGACGCCTCGTCGGACTGCACCTGGGCGCAGAGGTCGAAGAAATGGTCGTACGCCGCGATCCGGTAGGTCCCGCTGCCCTCGACCTGTTCCCGCTTCTCGGCGGCACCGCGCCACGGCGCCGTGACCTGGGCGAAGAATCCCCATCCGAACACGTACATGAGACCGAGGATGAGACTGACGACGAGTGTGACGACGCCGACCGTCAGAACGACGCCACCGTGGCGGGCGATGCCTCTTATTGTGTGGCGAACATCGTCATCAGGCATGCGCCGCACCTTCCTTTTCCGTCAGCGTGAAGTACCTGACCTGCGGAAGCTTGCAACGCAGCCGCGTTCCCGAGGCATCACCGAAGCCGATACAAGCCGCCACGGTTTGTCATTATAGACATTCCGGACGGGACCCCTACCGGACCCGGCCCTTTAACCGTGAATCTCGGCAACACAGAGGCCTGCGAAGATTGCGAAAGAAGAATGGGCCGGCGATGACTCACAGAGAATGGCCGAATTTGCCGACCAGGGATCGGTGAAGTCCATTTTCTCGCTCACACGCGCCAGGCAGGGCGTCTGAGGCAAGCCACCGGGTGTCAGCACCTGGGCCGCTTGTCTCCGGGCCAGGGCTCGGGGACATCGGGAAAGCAGGCACGGAGGGCTTCACCCCTCGCCGGCACGCCGCCGTGCAACCGGATCCACGAGGAGTCGGCGAAGCCGAGACCGACGGGTCACCGGGTGGAACTGAACGAGAAGCCGCCCCGCAATGCTGTCCGGCCCACCGTGGAGCGCTGTCGTCAGCCGGCCCCTGCTGTCAGGTTCCCACCCCCGGCGCGAACGCCGCGATCGCTCACCGGCCTCGACCACCCCGGAGAGGAACGACCGGACCTCCGCGTCGCTCAGCGAGAGAAAGACCCCACGCTGCCGAGCCTGCTGCGCGACGACCTTGGCCGCCTTGCCGGCGATGTCCCGGAGTTCCTTGGCCACCAGGCACGCCTCCCCCCGTTCAAAGCAAAGATCATGGCCCAGCCAGGACGATCATGACATTCGCGGCGAAAGACGAACAGGGACCCGGCGTGCGCCGGGTCCCTGCGGGTGGAGCTACAGGCCCCGGCGGAAGCCGCCTGCGAAGCCGCCGAAGGCGACGAAGGCACCGGCGAGGACACCGACCAGCCCGCCGTAGACGATGCCGCCGTCATAGACGAGGCCGGAGTCATGGGCGGAGCCGATGAGCCCGCCGATGCCGGCGCCGACCACGACGATGCCCACCGCGACCGCGAGGTCGAAGCCATAGGTGTGGCCGAAGACGGCGCGGACGATCACGCCGAGCACGGCAGAGATGATGGCGCCGACGACGGCGCAGCCGAGCAGGACGACGACGTACTTGACGACGAACTCGCCGGAGTCGGTAATGGAGCCGCCGTCGTCCACGATGATCGAGCAGGCCGTGGCGATGACGCCGCCGGCAAGGGCGATGCTGACGACGCCAGGGGCGAGCCTGGCGAGGTCGATGGGCCTGCGAGCGAAACTCATCATTGGAAAATCTCCCTGTTTGGGTGGCGCAGTGCGAGTGCGCGCTACTCAGGGGCCTACCGTGCCGAGCAGGCAAGACCGCGCAACGTGGAGCCACCCGCGCACTTCTGTACCTACTAGTATGTAAGATGGTCGCATGAGCACGAGGGAACGCCTCATCGAGAGCACCCGCACACTGCTGTGGGAGCGCGGCTACGTCGGGACGAGCCCGAAGGGCATCCAGCAGCTGGCCGACGCCGGTCAGGGCAGCATGTACCACCACTTCTCCGGCAAGGAGGAGTTGGCGCGTGCGGCCATCGACCGGACGGCCGAGGAGATGCGCGCCGGTGCGGACGCTCAGCTCTCCGGTCCGGGCACGGCCCCCGAACGCATCTCGGCCTACCTTCGCCGTGAGCGCGACGTCCTGAAGGGCTGCCCGATCGGCCAGCTGACCCAGGATCCGGACGTCATGGCCGCATCGCTCCTCCGGGAGCCGGTCGAGGAGACCTTCACCTGGCTGCGCACCCGCCTGGCGACCGTGGTGGCGGAAGGCATCGACGCCGGAGACCTGAGCCCGGTCATCGACCCGGCGGCCACGGCGGCGGCCATCGTCGCCGCACTTCAGGGCGGATACGTCCTCGCCCGCGCCGCGGGCGGCACCAAGCCCTTCGAGCAGGCGATCGAGGGAATCCTCGCACTGCTCGGCGCGCATACCGTCCGCTGATCACCCGAACACCGATCGAAGGAAGCACGAAGGCATGCGTATATCCCGAGCTCCGCACGACAGCGTCTCCGTTTCGGACGAGTGGATCACTGGCGAGGCCCACGTCCAAGAACTCTCCACCCCCGAAGGCCCCTCGCGTGCGCAGGTCGACAGCGTCCGCTTCGCGCCCGGCGCCCGCACGCGCTGGCACCGGCACCCGGTCGGGCAGGTGCTGCTGGTCACCGGGGGCACGGGGCTCGTGCAGCGCCGCGGTGGAAAGGTCGAGACCATCCGCACGGGCGACACCGTGCGGATCGAGGCCGGTGAATGGCATTGGCACGGCGCGACGCCCGGCGGCGCGATGACTCATCTGGCCATTGAGGAGCTGCCGGAGGACGGGAGGACGGCGGAGTTCGCCGAGGCCGTGGCGGACGCCGAATACCAGGCCGGTAACGGCGGCGACGGCGGAGAACAGGCCGAGCCGCCGCCGCTCGGCCGCGTGATCGTCATGGACCAGAGGCTTCCGGAGCCACTGGCCACCCAGCGCGTCGAAATCCGGCGGATCACCATCGCGCCCGGATACGCCGCGGGGCTGCACATCCACAACGGACCGGTCTTCGGCAGCATCGAGAGGGGCTCGGCGGTCTACCAGATCGAAGGCGAACCCGAGACCCTGCTCAAGCGCGGTGATGTGTTCTACGAGCCCGAGGGCGTGCGCATCGCACGCTTCGACGCGCAGGAGGACGGCGTGACCTTCCTCGGGTACTTCCTGCTCGGCGACGGCATGAGCGCCGACCTCGTCTTCCCCGAGGCCTGACGGCGACCTACATCACAGGGGGTCCAGGCGGAAGACCGCCGTCGCCGTCGTGTGCGGTGTGATGTCGGCGATCGGCGCGCCGATGGGAAAGGGCAGTTCGGGGTCCTCGTAGCCGGCCTGCGGCAGGTACGTCGCGAGCACGGCGGCGGCCTCCGCCCCTTCGACCAGAACGGCGGCGTAGTCGGCGTCGGTGCCGTCCGGGCCGTCCCGCTCGACGGTGCAGCGGCCTGCCCCGAGAAGGTTGCGCACCCAGTCGCGGCGGCGAATCGCCGAGCACAGGTAAAGGCCGCCGCCGACCCGGGTCACGTTGATCCCGAAGGGACGGGACTGCCCGGTCACCCGTCCGCGCACCCTGATCACCCGGCGCACGGGCGCACCCTCACGGTGGGGCTGAACCGGCGTCGCCCGGATGTCCTCGATCGCTCGCGCGGCCATCTCGCGCCGGCCGGTGTCCGACTCCATGGCGTCCCCCTCGTCCCACTAAGCGGACCTTCGGTCCGGATCGTCTCGGGCGCTAGAATACGGACCCACGGTCCGGATGAGCAAGGGGGACGGATGGTCAGGTCGGAGCGGGCGGATGCCACCCGTAATCGCGAGGCGATCCTGTCGGCGGCGGCGGAGCTGTTCGACCGCGAGGGCGTACCGGACGTGTCGATGAGCGACATCGCCGCCGCGGCCGGCGTGGGCAAGGGGACCGTGTTCCGCCGCTTCGGCGACCGCACCGCCCTCATCCAGGCGGTGATTGAACCGCGGGTCTCAGCACTGCGAGCGGCGGTGGAGTCCGGGCCGCCGCCACTGGGGCCGGGCGCGACACCGGACGAAGCACTGCACGCCTACCTCGACGCCCTCTTCGACTTCGTCCGGGCCAACCGCGGCCTGATCCGGGCGCTGGAGCACCGCGGCCCGTACGCCTACTACGCCAACCCGGCCAGCCGGTTCTGGATCGAGGAGCTTGCCCGTCGCCTGGGCCGCGCACGCCCGGGCGACGATGCCGACTACCTGGCCCACGCCGTCTTCACCGCGCTGCGCGCCGATGTGATCGACTACCTCGTCACCGCACGTGGCGTGGCCCCCGAACGCATCCGAGCCGGCCTCCACACCCTCGCCCTGCCCGCATCACCACCCCCACCCGGACAACCTCCCGCGGGCGCGGCACCGTAGCCGGGCTCACCGTGCGGGCGATCGCCCGCTGTCGGCGCCGGCTTCTCGCCTGCCAACGGCCGTCTGAGGCTGGTGGGCCGTCGCGGCGGCGGCCGTGTGGATGAGTTCGGTGACGGTTCCGGTGAAGCCCGGGAGCATGCGCAGCGCGAGGACCCATGACTCGCGGACGGGGTCGAGGTGGTCGCGTACCAGCGGGGCGAGGGCCGCCCGCGCTTCCGGGCCGGTCATGGCGGCGAGCGCCGCGTCGGCCGGGCGCGCGAGCGTGACCACCTCCTCCCAGGTCACGGCACCCGCGCGGACCGCGCGGGACAGCCACGGACCTGCGCTGTTGCCGCCGAGGATCTCCCGGGCGGTCTCGCCCCCGACCGTGGAGCCGGTGGACTCGATCCAGCGCCACCGCCGCCGGTCGGCCTCGTCGCGGATCTCCTGCGGGCACTCGGGAATCTCGGCCAGGCCGATCAGTACGGTGGGGCCGAACGGCCTGCGCCGGTGTTCGGCGATGATCTCGTCCCAGTGCCACAGATGCGCCTCACGGAACACCTCCGCCGCGGGATGCGTGCCCTGCGTTCGCAGTCCGGCGATCTGGGCCTCGGCGGTCTCGCCGGCGGCGACGGTGGCGCGCAGTTCCTCCAGTGCCGCAACTGCGTCCTGCTGGGCCAGCAGTTTCGTGACGGGCTTGCGGACCTCGCGGCGGATGACGTTGCGGGAGAAGGTCACCCCCTTCGGCTCGTTGTCGAGCAGGTCGCGAACCGCCTGGGGGCCGCCGCGTTCCCACAGGTTGAGCAGCAGCCGGAGCTGCGGGGTGACGCCGCGCACCCGGACGTGGGACAGGATGCGTCGTTGCAGCCGCACGCTGGAGCAGCTGATCGCGTCGCGTGCGCGGAACCCGCCATCGCGCTCCATGAGGCGCTCGACCAGGTCCTTGCTCAGCCGTCCCGACAGCAGCCGTTCCCGCTGCGGGCCCGTTGCGCCGGTCCGCAGGAACAGCCGGGCGTTGACGGCCGGATCGTTTCGGCTCATCAACACCTCGACGGCCTCAGAAGTGAGCGACGGCCGCTGCGCCAGCGCGAGCCGGTAGCGCTTCTGCTTGGCCTTCATCGCGAAATCGAGCCATTCGGCGCGCCAGGCGCCCTGGCCGAACAGATCGCCGACCGTGCGGTCGTCCAGGTGCCTCAGCAGGACCAGATGCGTCTCGACGGCCGCGGCGTCCAGCAGGGCCACGAACTTCGCCCGTGTTCCCGAGACGGAGGCGACGCGGTCCCAGGCGGGCAGTTCGCCCGCGCCGGGCCACTGAGCCGCCGCCTTCCCACTTCCCGGAGCCTTGGCGGCCTCGCCGACCTCGGCGAGCATGTCGACGATGTTCCCGTTGAAACGGGGAAGGCGTCTGCGAGCCTCGCGCCAAGCCCCGACGTTGTCGCCGAGGTGCTTGGCGACCAGCGCGGGCAGGCCGGTCTCGTCCTTGACGAGGATCTTCGCCGGAGGCGGAGGCGGGCGCAGTGCCTCGGGACAGTCGGAGCGCGTCGCGAGGGCCTTCAGTGCGTACTTCCCGAACGGGCGGTCCGCGTGCGCCTGTCGGAGCGCATCCCAGTCGATGCGGTCGCGCAGTCCCACCATGTCGAGATGGAGCTCCAAGGCGTCGTACCGCGCCTCGTTCTCGTAGAGCTCTTCGATGAGGCCTTCAGAGCCCTCAGCAAGGGTCACCGCCTCCTGCAACGCGGCGGTGTCGCCGTTCGCCAGGACGGTGCGCAGGACCTCGGAGACCTCCGGACGGAACTTGTTCTGGTTGAGATGGCCCAGCCTCATGAGGCCACCGTCGTGGTCGTGGACGGTGAGCAGCCCGCGCAACTGCTCGGCACGGGTGAGCTCGGGGGCGATGTCGATGAGCGTCGTGCGCGCGGATCGTCCCACCGGACACACCACCAGGGCGCGGCGTCGCCGCGTTCGCCCGAGCCCGAGGTGTGCGAGGACGCCTCCCGGTATCGTCCAGTCCTCGTGCGGCCGGGCGGCGGCCAGCACCTCGCGGCAGCCTCGCAGCGGCCACCAGTTCGTGTCGGGAAGGCCGGGCCTGCCGAAGACGATGGCGCGCGCCACATCCGGATGACCGGTCGCGGCGATGCGGGCCTGCAGGTCGAGGTCGTCGCCGACGCTGTCCCTGTTGGACGCCAGGTGCTTGATGCACTCGATACGTTGCTGCTCCAGGAGCGCCTCGACGAGCGGCAAGGGCAACGGCCCTTCCGACAGCCCCTCCTTGAAACGGTCGGCGGCCGAGGCCAGCACCGGACGCCAGTCGGTCAGGGCGGAGGACTGAAACAAGGCGGACAACCCACGCTGGTCGGCGTCGATGAGGTGCTCCCAATGTGCCGTTTTGGCCAGGAGCGTAGTCCGCAAGCAACGATCTTCACCAGCGGATCCCCGTGCTGCGGCCCGACCCATCGCAGAAAAGTGGGCCGGCCCTCCGCGTACCGCGGGGAGCCGGCCTCATTTAGAAACAACCCACGTCAGTTCCTGTCGAGGGCCTCCTTCTGCGACTGGGCCTCTTCCTTGGTGTCGAAAGGCCCGGCGACTTCCCGGTCGGTGCCCTTCTCAAGCACCCACCACTTGCCTAGCCTGCGTTTGCGAACGTGTGTTGCCACGTCTCCTCCTTGATCTCGTATGGGTCACCGCACGCACCTGGTGCATGCGGCTCAATCGCCTACCGTGCAGCCTCTGGGCGGCCGCGCAACTTGGGGCGGCGGATCGCACTGCATTCCTCGGTCGACTGTTCACCAAGCCGTCATGTAACGTTTCGAGCGGCCACCAGAGATCATCGGGATCTTCACGGGCGCGTGCCCCTCAGACGGCCGCGGAGTCCATCGGGCTCCCCGGTAAACCTCCTGCTCAGCACCCTTTTTGACGTTCTCTGAACGTGAAGGTCGCTCGAACCCGGGAAAGGTTTACGACGTCTTCGCAGATGTCCGAACCCGGTCATTCGACCTATGTTTTCCCATTCCCAGGGTTGTGTCGCAATGGAGTCTCGCTAAGCTTCGGGCGCGTCATTCTCATCCGTCCCACCGGGTCTCGGACCACGAGCGCACCCGCATGTCAGTCGCGCGCCGAAGCGCGGCATCCCCCGCCATCGCCAAGTGCGGCACTCGCCCGGGAGGCATGGAGAGTTCCCGATCAGAGGAGAAAGGCAATGCGCGCAACTCGGCTGACAGCGGCGGCGATCGCCGCGGGATCCATGGTGCTCGGGATGGCGGGCCCTGCACTCGCGACCCCCGACGCCCCGCCCAAGGCCGGTCAGTTCTGCAAGAAGGCCGAACTCGGCAAGACCGCGAAGGCTGAGGACGGCACGCTGCTGAAGTGCATGAAGAAGGCCGGGCAGGAGCAGCCGCACTGGGTCGCGATCAGCCCGGGCGACGACGAGCCGACGGCGCCCCCCACGACACCGAAGCCGACGTTCAAGTTCGGCTACGACAAGGTGAAGCTGTCCAGCCGCCGCGTCGCCCCCGGCCTGACGACGACCTTCACGGTGACCTGCCCGAGCACGGTGTCCATCACGAGCAACGGTTACACCCGGAACCCGCTGCCGGTGAAGAAGATCGGCAAGAACACCTGGACGGCGACCGGCACATTCCGCGGCAACCTGCCGGACCCGACGACCGCCACGGTGGTCTGCAAGGGCTTCGGGTCGGTCAAGTTCAGCACCAGCCCCGAAAAGGGCGGCAACAACATGACGCCGACGAAGCCGAAGATCCCCGTCGGGCGGATCGACACCGGTGACGGCAGCATGTACCGGAGGCCGGGCGGCTCTTCGGCGCCGCTGCTCGCGGGCGCCTGGGGCGCGCTGACGGCCGTCGGCCTGGCCGCGGTCGCACTCCGGCGCAGGACGGTGCGGTCGTAGTTGCCTGGGTTCCCAGCATCGGCCGCCGGTCGCCGCGTCCTGACCGCGGCGACCGGCGCGCTGCTCACCGGTCTGCTGTTCAGCGGCTGCGGAGGAGACGGCGGCGGCGGCGCCTCGTCCTCGGACATGCCGAAGCCCGCGGCGAGCGGGACCACCCCGGGCGCCACCCCGAGCGGCACCGCGGCCGCGTCGAACACCTCGCCGCTGTCCCACTCGCTGCCCACCGAGATCACCATTCCGAAGATCGGCGTGTCGGCCCCGGTCGGCCAGATCGGGCTGCGGCCCGACGGGCGCATCGAGGAGCCGCCGCTGAGCCGGCCGAACCTGGCCGGCTGGTACAAGGAGGGCGTCACGCCGGGCGAGGTGGGTCCGGCGGTCATCCTCGGCCATGTCGACGCCAACAAGAAGGCCGCCGTCTTCTACCGGCTGAAGGAGCTGCGGCCGGGCGACAAGATCCAGGTCAGCCGCAAGGACGGTTCCACCGCCGCTTTCGCCGTGCAGACGGCGCAGCGGGTCGACAAGGACGCCTTCCCCCACAAGAAGGTCTTCGGCGAAGACCTGGACTACGCGTCCCTCCGGCTCGTGACCTGCGGGGGCGCCTTCGACGCGAAGGTTGGCCACTACACCGACAACCTGATCGTCTACGCCGAACTCATCGGCTCCTGACCGCACACAGAACGCCCGCCCGTCCGCACCCTGTGGACAGGCGGGCGTTCTGCCGTCACGGCCCCGCTGCCCCCTTGCGGCCCCCCGTTGCCGCTGGACGGTCTCTAGTACCTTCTCCCAACGCGTCGAGGCTGCGCCAAGTGCGCGACCGAACAACCTGGGGAGAAATAAAGAAAAGCATCACAAGGCCCATCAGTGGGTCGCGCGTACCTGAGCCTTCTATGCGGAGATCGGGAACGCTTCAATCAAGGGGTTTCCTACCCCGCAATGCCGCATCGGCGAACACATAAGTCATGCGGAAGACGCGCCCTTAAGAAAGGCGCGCCAAGCGGGTAGGAGCATCGGGCGACCGATGGGCTGATAAAGCCACCCGCTTGAGGATAAAACGAAATGGCCAGCAGCGACCTGCCGATCGCCGCCTTCCGCGACCAGATCGTGACGGCGGTGGCCGAGAACCCGGTTGTCATCGTGACGGCCGAAACCGGGGCTGGAAAGAGCACGCAGGTGCCCCGTTTCTTGCTCGATGAAGGGTACGACATCGTGGTGACGCAGCCGCGTTCTCTGGCGGCCAAAACGGTCGCCGAGCGGGTGGCCCATGAAGCGGGTACCCCCGTCGGGGGCCTGATCGGGTTCCGGACCAGCGACCAGAGGAAGCAAAGCGGGGCGACTCGCTGCCTCTTCACCACAGATGGGCTGGCGCTGGTGCGCGAGCTCACGGGCGCTCGCCGGGCGTCCGTGCTCGTCCTCGATGAGGTTCACGAGTGGAACCTCAACATCGAGACCCTGGTCGCGTTGCGCAAGCTCCAGTTGGAGAAGGGCGCCGACTTCAAGTTGGTCCTGATGAGCGCAACGCTCCAGGCAGAGGAGTTGGCGGCCTACTTCGGCGGGGCGCCGATCATCAGCGTGCCGGGACGCGCCTTCCCCGTGGAGGAGCGGCCGGCCAGCGGTGCCGACCTGGAGCAGGACGTCGTTTCCCTCCTCAAGGAGGGCCGCAACGTGCTGGTCTTCCAGCCTGGAAAGGCGGAGATCTCGCAGACCATTGGCCGTCTTCGAGCGGTCAAGGGCCTCAACGCCGAGATCGTGCCCCTGCATGGGGAGCTGACTCCGCAGGATCAGGCCAGGGCCTTCGCTCAGTCGGGTCGGCCGAAGTGCGTCGTCTCCACGAACGTGGCGCAGACCAGCGTCACGATCCCGGACATCGATGCCGTGGTCGACTCCGGTCTGGAACGGAGGGTCGAGCTGGTGAACGGGGTCGACGGCTTGTACGTCGGACCCATCAGCCTCGCCGACCGCGCCCAGCGCAAGGGCCGGGCCGGCCGGACCAGGCCGGGTATCTACATCGACTGGTGCACGAAGGGCGGAAGGCGCGAGTTCGCGAAGGCGGAGATCCTCCGCCGCCGGCTTGAGACTCAGACCCTTCGACTGGCCGTCGCAGGGTTCGACGTGGAGGAGCTCCGGTTCTTCCACCAGCCGGGCCTCCGTGCCATCCGTGAGGCCAAGCGGGCGCTTCGCGCGCTGGGCTGCACGGACGCCGACGGCAAGGTGACGCGCACCGGCCGCCGCGTCGCGAAGCTTCCCGTCTCCGTGCAGCACGCACGGATGATCATGGAAGCGGATCGACTCGGCGTAACCGATGACGTCATCACGGTCGCGGCGATCCTCGAACAGGGAGAGATCAACGCTCGGCTGTGCGGCCGGTGCCGGAAGGCGGGAGCGCCGAGGTGCTCCTGCTGGCAGCGGCTGGTGTCGGATGAAACGTCCGACATCATGGCCCAGCTGGCGGTCTACCGCGCCGCTAAGCGCATGTCCCGCAAGGAGATGACCCGAGCGGGCGTCTCCCCCAAGGCCTTCTACCAGGCCAAGGAGAAGCGGCGGCGCCTGGCCGGTGCCCTCAGGGGCAAGGTCGGGTCCGGCTCGAACGGCCGGCGGGAGAACATCCTCCGGGCGGTCTGCGCCGGGATGGTGGATCACCTGTACGAGCGGCAGTACGGGTACTACTCGAACGGTGACGGGGTCAGCCGGACCCTCGCTCGTGAGTCGTTCGTGGGCGGTGCCCAATGGCTGATCGGTCTCCCGTGGGACCTGGAGGTCGAGTCTCATTACGGTGGGACGCACATCCTGCGGCTCGTCCGCATGGCCACTCCGGTCGACCCGGAGTGGTTGATCGACGTGGCTCCGCACCTGACGGAGCGGCGGGAAGGTCTGGACCCGGCGTTCGACGATGAGCAGGACGAGGTGGTCTCCACCACCCAGCTCCTGTTCAACGGCCAGGTCATCAAGACCTTCCGAAAGGTCGACCCGTCCTACCCTGACGCGGCGGAACTGCGTCGGGCGGGCCGGAACGAACGTCAATGGCGGTCGTGGACCGAAAGGCCCGAGATCGCCCTGCCGGACGTGACCGGCGCCGACACGGTCCCGGAGATCGTCGTCCGCACCTACGGTGCCGACGCCGAGACTGGGGAACCGCTGCGGGCCTACGGGACCGTCGCTCCGTACGGCGACCGGTGTTACGACTCCGATCCCTGGTTCGAGGTCCTCTGGGACCGGGACCCGGAGGTGGCCGCGGAGCACCGTCGGAAGGCGGTCTCTTCCCTGGAGTCCATCCGGGCGGAGGCGTCAGCCGAGGCGGAGCGCCAGGTAGCGGCCGCATAGGTTCCGCGCGAACCGGCAGCAGCATCAGGGCGTCGGCCGAGACGCTCTGAAGTCTCTGAGGAGGAGGTTCTCCTCATCACCGGATGGGCCCCGCGCTTGCGCGGGGCCCATCATCGTTCCGGCGGTCAGGGCAGGGTGTGTTCGAGGAGCAGGCAGGCGCCTATGGCGGTCATCGCGGTTCCGGAGAGGCGGCTGATCAGGCGCGCGGTGCCGGGGCGTGCGTTCAGCACGGTGCGGGTCAGGGTGCCCAGGCAGAGGTAGAAGCCGGCGCAGGTGGTCACGAAGGTCAGGCCGAGGACGCCCAGTTGCGCGGACATCGGCCAGCCGTCGTCCGGGTCGGTGAACTGGGGCAGCAGCGCGACGAAGATCAGCAACCCCTTGGGGTTGAGGCCGCTGACGCCGATGCCGCGCAGGAAGGTGCCCCAGCCGGTGCCCGGATCGGCCTGGGGGTCAGGGGCCGAGGGACGGGCGAAGTTCGTCGCGCCGTGCCACATGAGGTAGAGGCCGCCGACGACGGTGAGGCCGGTCAGGACCGACGGTGACCCGGCGACCGCGGCGCCGACGCCGGCGGCGACGATCAGGGTGATCGCGGCGTAGCCGACGACGAGACCGCCCACGGCGGGGACGACGGAGTCTCCTCGTAGGCCGGCGCCGATGGTGAAGGCCCAGTCCGCGCCCGGGACGACGATGAGCAGAAGCGCGACCGCCCAGAAGGCGAACACCGAGCCCGCTGCCATGTCAGTTCTCCCCGGATATCGGCTGTTACCGGGAGAGTACGTTTGATCGGGCAGGAAATGGTTCCAACATTTGCCCTGGTCGAACGCTTCCGTGCGAGGATTTACTACATGGACGCCATTGACCGGAAAATCCTTGCTGTGCTCCAGGAGGACGGCCGGTTGACGGTCACGGACCTGGCGGCGCGGGTGGGGCTGAGCGTCTCGCCGTGCCATCGCCGGTTGCGGGAGCTGGAACGCAGCGGGGCGATCCAGGGATACCGCGCGATCGTGGATGCCGCCGCGCTCGGCCTGACGTTCCAGGCGCTCGTGTTCGTCACCATGCGGCAGGAGGACCGCGAAACGCTGCTCGGTTTCGAGGCGGCGGTGGCCAGGGTGCCCGAGGTGGTGCAGGCGCAGCGGCTGTTCGGCGATCCCGACTATCTGCTGCGCATCGTCACGGCCGACCTGACCGCGTATCAGGAACTGGAGGACGACGTGCTGTGCGCGCTGCCCGGTGTGCAGCGGTTGAACTCCACGCTCGTGATGAAACACGTCGTCCATGACCGGCCGCTGCCCACGGAACGTCAGCGGCGGTAGAGGTTGAACCTCTCCTCGCCGATCTTCTCGCGCAGGGCCGGGTCGTCCACGCCCTGGCCCTCCGCGGTGGCACCGCAGAGGACGGCGACCTTGCCGATGTGCTGGTTCGTCTGGACGGCGCGGGTCGCGTCCCCGGCCTCGTCCAGCGGGAAGACCCGCGAAAGCGTCGGGTGGATCATGCCGAGGCCGATCAGCCGGTTGATCTCGACGGCCTCGTGGTAGTTGAAGCCGTGCGAACCGATGATGCTCTTCAGCCGCATCCACAGGAACCGGTTGTCGTACTCGTGCTTGTAGCCGGTGGACGAGCCGCAGGTGACGATCTTGCCGCCGCGCTTGGCGACGTAGACCGACGCGCCGAACGTCTCGCGGCCGAGGTACTCGAACACGATGCCCGGGTCCTCGCCGGCGAGCCGGCGGATCGCCTCGCCCAGCATCCGCCCGGCCTTGGGGTGCCGGAGGCCCTGCTCGCCGAGGTCCAGCTCGTTGCGGTTGATGACGTGCTCGCAGCCCTGGGCCCGGACGATCTCCGCCTTCTCCTCCGACGAGACGACGGCGACCGGGATGCCGCCGCCGTTCCTGACGAGCTGCGTCGCGAACGAGCCGAGCCCACCGGTCGCGCCCCAGATCAGGACGACGTCCCCCTGCTTCATCCGGGCGCCGTGCGTGCCGACGAGCATCCGGTAGGCGGTCGCGGCGCAGAGCGTGGTGGAGCCGGCCTCCTCCCACGTCAGGTGCGCGGGCTTGCGGATCAGCTGGTTCGCCTTCACGATGCAGTACTCGCCGAGCGACCCGAAGTTCGTCTCGAAACCCCACGCGAGCTGGGTCTCCGACATCATGCCGTCGTCGTAGGAGCCGTGGTCCTCCTCGTCCACGTAGGACGGGGAGAGGACGACCTTGTCGCCGACCTTCCAGCTCTTCACACCGCTGCCGGTTCGGACGACGACGCCCGCGCCGTCCGAACCGAGGATGTGGTACGGCAGGTCGTGCCGCGCGCCGTGCCAGCCCTGCCGGCCGAACTTCTCCAGGAACGCGAACGTCGGGATCGGCTCGAAGATCGCCGACCAGACGGTGTTGAAGTTGATCGCGGCGGACATCACCGCGACCACGCACTCGTCGGGGGCCAGCTCGGGCATCTCGACCTCGCCGACGTGCATGGAGCGCCGCACGTCCTTGTCGGCCTGACCCTCGAAGATGCCGACCTCTTCCTTGCGGGTGAACGCGGCGCGGAAACGGGTCGGCAGGTCGATGTCCTGCAGCTCGGGGCCGCTCGCGCCGGAGCGTACGGCGTCGAGCAGGTCGTTGGACGAGCCGGGGTGGGCCATGGGTGTCCTCCGTGGAACGACGGGGTTCGTGGGGCGGCCGTCAGCGGGCCGCGTCGAGCGTGGGGACGGCGTCGCGCTCCCGCCGTCCCGACAACCGGGCCTCCAGGTGCGCGGCGAGAACCTCCACACCGGGCGGATCGAGCAGGTTGAGGTGGTGTGCGCCGGGGATCGTGACGATCTCCAGGTCGGAGCAGAGACCGCCGAAACCATTGGTCCCGTCAAGCGCATAGCGGGCATCCCGGACGGCCCAGGGGGTCTCCTCGGGCGCGTGGTAGAGGATGACGCGTCCGTCGTACGGCTGAGGACGGTACGCCTCCAGGGAACGGGTGTCCTGGTGGGACGTCAGCTGGTGGGTGAGGGCCGCCGGGGGGATGTGGTCCACGAGCGGGGCGGCCCTTTCCATGACCAGCGCGAACTGCGATTCCTCGTCCAGCCCGGACAGCTCCTCGTAGGTGAGGGTGACGTCCAGGCCGTACGTCTCGTTGATGTAGTCGGCGAACGCGGAGAAGCGGCGGGCGAGGGTGTCGGACTCGTCGTCCACCGCGAGCGGGAGGCCGGCGTCGAACAGCGCGACGAACTCGACCTCGCGTCCGGCCGCCGCCAGCTGCCGGGCGGTCTCGTAGGCGAGGACGCCGCCGAACGACCAGCCGCCGAGCCGGAACGCGCCCGCGGGCTGCTCCTCCACCAGATGCCGGACGTACCGGGCGGCGCGCTCCTCGACGGACGGCGCGTCCTCGAACCGCTCCAGCCCGTACACCGGCTGGTCGTCGCCGAGCAGGTCGATCAGCCGGCGGTAGCAGGCCGTGGTGCCGCCGGCCGGATGCGCGATGAAGATCGGCCGCCGGTCCCCGGAGGGCTTCAGCGGGCGGACGGTCCGCCGCGCCGCCTCCTCGTCGGCCGCCCGGATGAACTCGGCGACGTTCTCCGCCGTCGGCACCTCGAACAGCTCGCCCCGGGTGATCTCGCCGCCCAGTTCCCGCGCGACCGTGGCGACGATCCGGTCGGCCTGGTGCTCCTGCCCGCCGAGATCGGCGAAGAGGTCGGCGGTGACGCCGACGCGGTCGAGCCCCAGGACGTCCTCGAAGATGCGGACGGCGAGGCGCTCGGCCGCATCGCGCGGCATGACATATCCGGACTCGGCATTCGAAACCGCCGCGGGTGCGGAGGCGTCCGCCAGGCCGAGCTCCCCGGCCGCCCACTCCTCGAACGCGTTCACGCTGGCGCCCTGGAGCAGGACCGACGCCGGGACGGTCAGCCCGAGGTCGTGCTCGACGCCGCTCTTGATCCGCACGGCGACGAGCGAGTCGAGGCCGAGGTCGGTGAGCGGGACGGCCGGGTCGAGGCGCTGCGGGTCGAACCCGAGGACGGCGGCGACCCGGTGCCTGACCTGCGCGCCGACCATCTTCCGGGCGGTCGCCGGGTCGAGGTCCGCGAGCGCCTCCACGCCCGGCCAGCCGGTGTCGTCCCGGCGCTCGTGCGCGGCCTCGGTCAGCGCGGCGAAGTACGGCATGTTCCGGATCTCGGGGAACAGCCCGACCGCCGTGGCCGGGTCGAAGCGCAGCACGCCCGTCGCCGGCATGTCGTGGACGAGCAGCGTTTCGAGCGCCTCGGCGCCCTCCGCCGGGCTGAGCGGGTCGATGACGGCGACCGACGTTCCGGTGGCTCCGCCGACCTGTGACCAGGTGCCCCAGTTGACGGTGGTCCCGGGACGCCCGTTCGCGCGCCGGTACGCCATCAGCGCGTCGATCGCGGCGTTCGCGGCGGCGTAGGCGGCCTGGCCGGGCGAGCCGAGCAGCGCGGCGGCCGACGAGTGCATGACGAGCCAGTCGAGATCGGCGTCCCAGGTGGCCTCGCTGAGCCGGCGCGCGCCCTCGACCTTCGCCGTCCACACCCTGTGGAGATCGTCCGGCCCGAGGTCGGCGATCAGCCGGTCGTCGATCGCGCCGGCGCCGTGCACCACGCCGCACAGCCTGGTGCCGCCCTCCTGCGCGACCCTGACGAGCCGCTCGGCGGTGCCGGGACGGGCGATGTCGCCGAGCACGACGCCGACGTCCACACCGTCCTCGCGGAGCCGGGCGATCACCTTCTCGGCGTCGGCGTCCGGGCCGCCGCGCCCGGACAGGACGATCCGCCCGGCTCCTCGTTCGGCCAGCAGCCGCGCGGTGACCAGCCCGATCCCGCCGTACCCGCCGGTGATCACATACGCCCCGCCACGCCGGACGATCCGCTTCTTCTTCGCCTCCGACTCGGGCAGCACGGCCTGCGCAAGCCGCGCCACATGCCGCCTGCCACCCCGCCACGCGACCTCTCGCGCGTCGTCGTTGCTGAGGAGTTCGGCGACGAGATCCGCTGGACGGTCGACATCCACATGCGTGGCGCGCTGGACGGTCCGTTCGAAGGCAAGCACACGTGTAAGCGCACTGACGAAGCCATGGCCCGGCAGACCCTCCCCTTCGAGCGGCAGGGCGGCGCGGGTCGCCACGTAGAAGCGGGGCCCGTCCGGGAGTGAACGGCTCACGCCTGCGACGGTGAGGACGAGTTCCTCGTCGACGAGGTCGGCCGACGGCACGAGCACAACGCCCTCGACCGGCTCGTCCATGGTGGGGTGCTCATCCGGCGGCCGATCCATCACCCGGTGCCGGACGACCGTCTTCCCGCGCCGCTCAAGCTCTGCGGCCGTGGCGGCGGCGAGCGCGTCGTCCTCCTCGGAGAGCACGAGCCAAGGCGCCCCCGAGGAATCCGCGGCCGCGACGTTGTGGAGAGGGGTCTCGTCCCAGACGAGTTCGACGAGCTTGTCGGTGAGAGGGACGGGGACGTCGTGACGTTCGACTTTGCGGAGCACGATGCCGGTCGCTTCGGCGAGGATCTGGCCGTCCGCCGCCAGGAGCGTGACAGAGCCCGTCACGCCGTCCTCGTCCCGCACGACCTTCGCCTGGACGTGGCCGCCGCGATGGGTCGGTCCGTACACGCGGAGGCTTCCGATCGTCTCGGCGAGCCAGACGCCGCCGTCGCCGGCCGCCGCCTCGTCCGACAGGACGTACAGGCAGCGGTCGAACACCTCCGGGTGCAGGCGGTAGTGGCGGCTGCCGCGTTCGGCCGCGGCGACCTCGGTGGCGGCGCCTGGCCCGGGTGCGGCGGGGGCGCGGTGGTCCACGCCGACGTCCGCGCTGGCGAGCCGCACCCATGTGCCCGCCGGCGTCAGCGCGTGGACCTCCACCCGCTCCTCCGCCTCGGTGAACGTCGTGGTCACCGTCGTGTGGCCGGCGAGGGCGAGCGGCTGCTCCATCCACAGGCTGTTGACGCGGACGTCCTCAGTGCCCAGCACGGTCGCCCCGGCGGCGACCGCCATCTCCGCGAACGCCGCGACCGGCAGCGCGGGGAGGCCGTGGACGGTCAGGCCGCCCAACCACGGCTGCGCCGTGAGGCCCACGTCCGCGCGCCAGGCGTGCCGGTCCTCACCCGGCAGTTCCACGTGCGCGCCGAGCAGCGGATGCTCGTCGCGCTTGGCCGCCGTGCGCGCCCGCGCGTCCACCCAATGGCGTTCGTGACGCCACGGCGACTGCGGGACGTCGATGATCCGCCCGTCGGCGGGCGCGGCGGTCGCGTGGCCGTGCGCGGCGAGGGTGGCGAGCTGCGCGTGGAACGTCAGCGTGTCGTCGGTCTCCTGGCCCTTCGGCGCCCGCTTCAGCGTGTGGGTGACGAGCGCGCCCGTCCCGTCGAGGGTCTCGCCGATGGCGTGGGCGAGGATCGGGTGCGCGTTGACCTCGACGAACGTGCGGAACCCGTCTTCGGCGGCGGCCGCCACGGCGTCCGTGAGCCGCACCGCGTTCCGCAGGTTCGCGGCCCAGTACGCGACGCCCAGATCCGGCTCCGCATCGAGGAGGGCCCGGGGGTCGTCGAGGGCCGTCGTGTAGAGCCTGATGCCGCCGGCGAGCGGTACGCCGCGTTCGGCGCCGACCTCGGCGAGGAGTTCGCGCAGGTCGGGGAGGAGCGGGTCGACCTGGGGGGAGTGGCCCGCTCCCTCGGCCTGGACCATCCGGGCGAGGCGACCCTCGGCCTCGGCGCGCTCGACGATCTCGGCGACCTGGCCGGCGTCGCCGGTGACGACGGTCTGCTTCGGCGAGGAGTGGACGGCCGCGTACACCTCGGGGAGGCCGTCCGCCAAGCGCGCGACCTCCTCGGCGGACGCGCCGAGGACGGCCATCGCGCCGCCGCCGACCAGCCGCGTCAGCAGGCGGGACCGGCGGCAGATGACGCGGACGCCGTCCTCCAGGGTGAGCGCGCCGGCGACGACGGCCGCCGCGACCTCGCCCATCGAGTGCCCGATCACCGCGCCGGGCGTGACGCCGTGCGCCTGCCACGTGCGGGCGAGGGCGATCTGGACGGCGAACAGCACCGGCATCGTGTCGGCCGGGCCGTCCGGCTTGCGGCCCTCTTCGAGGAGCGCCCACAGGCCGGGGCCGCCCTCCTCGGCGAACAGTCCGTCCAGGTCGTCGATGGCCTCGGCGAACGCGGGCTCCTCCTCCAGGAGGCGCCGCGCCATTCCCGCGCGCTGTGCCCCGTACCCGGAGAAGACCCACACGGGACGCCCGGGAGCGCCGAGCGCAGTGCCCGTCACTACACCGGGATGGGGACGGCCCTCGGCGAGGGCGACGAGTCCGTCGATGAGCCCTGCACGGTCCCTGGCGGCGACGGCGGCGCGGGCTCGCCCACGGCCGGCACGCCGGTGCAGGGTCCGTGCGACGTCGGCGAGCTTTTCGTCCTGGGTCGGGAGCCAACCGGCTAGAAGGGCCGCATGGTCGCGGACGCGGTCGTCGCTTGTGTCGGACAGCGGGAACGTCCGGACGACGGCCGGATGGGCGGTCGTGTCCTGCGCAGGAGCCTCTTCCAAAAGGACGTGTGCGTTCGTCCCACCGAAACCGAACCCGGACACGCCGGCACGCGCGGGATGGCCCCGGTCGGGCCATGGTGTCTCCTCCGCGACAACGGCTAGGCGCAGTTCGTCAAAGGGGATGTGCGGGTTGGGTTCCTTGTAGTGCGCGCTGGGCGGGATGACTTTGTGATGCAGCGCGAGGACGGTCTTGATGAGCCCGGCCATGCCCGCCGCAGACTCCATGTGCCCGAGATTGGACTTCGCGGAGCCGAGCAGTAGCGGATCCTCGGGTTCGCGTCCCGCACCGAGGATCTCGCCGACCGCCTTGGCTTCGATCGGGTCTCCGAGGAACGTCCCCGTCCCGTGGGCTTCGACGTAGTCGACCTCTCGCGTGTCGATGCCCGCGGTCGCGTACACGTCCCGCAGGAGGGCGCGCTGCGCGTCGGAGTTGGGGGCGACGAGGCCGTTCGACCGCCCGTCGGAGTTGACGCCCGAACCGCGGATGACGGCGAGCACCCGGTCGCCGTCGCGTATCGCGTCCGGCAGCCGCTTCAGGACGACGGCGCCGCAGCCCTCCGCGCGGACCATGCCGTCGGCGGACGCGTCGAACGCCTTGCAGCGCCCATCCGCCGCCGTCCCGCCGGCGAGGTCGAACGTCATCGTGACGGTCGGCGACAGCAGCAGGTTCACGCCGCCGGCCAGCGCCATGTCGGCCTCACCGGCGCGCAGTGCCTGGACGGCGAGGTGGGTGGAGACCAGCGACGACGAGCACGCGGTGTCGACGACCATGCTGGGCCCGCGCAGGTCGAGCAGGTACGACAGCCGGTTCGCGATGATGCTGAGAGACGCGCCCGTCGCGGTGAACGGTTCGAGGGACGCCAGGTCGGCCGCGGTGAACGCGGCGTACTCCGGCGCGGACACGCCGACGAAAACGCCGGTGCGGCTGCCGCGCAGCGACGCCGGGCCGATGCCCGCGTGCTCGAACGCCTCCCACGCCACTTCGAGGACGAGCCGCTGCTGCGGATCCATCACCGCGGCCTCACGCGGGGTGATGCCGAAGAACTGCGCGTCGAATTCGGCGATGTCGTCCAGGAAACCGCCGAGCCTCGTCGTCCTGTCGAGGAGGTCGGCGACCTCTGGGGAACCGTCGTCGAACGGGGCCCAGCGGCCGTCCGGCACTTCGCGGATCGCGTCGCCGCGTCCGGTCAGGAAACGCCAGTAGCCGGCGGGACCGGTCAGGTCACGGCCGCCGCCGGGAAAGCGGAGCCCGATGCCGACGACGGCGATCGGCTCGTCGTGCACGGCCTGCTTCACAACCGGTTCCGGCGGTGCCTCGGCGGGGCCGTCCCCGCGCGTCAGCGCCACGGAGAGCTTGTTGATCGTCGGGTGCTCCCAGACGAGGGTGGCCGGGAGGGCCCGTCCCAGCATCTGCTCCAGCTCGCCGGCGATCGCGACCGCGTCGCGGGAGGCCAGCCCGAACTCCTCCAGCGGCCGGTCGGGGTCGATCTCGGCGGCGGTGGAACCGGAACGGCGCGCGATCTGCCCGATCAGGTGCCGGCGGATCGAATCCTCGCCGATCCGAGTCTCGTCCTGCGCGTTCTCCCGCGCGGCCCCGGAACGATCGTTGCTCTGCATGCGCTGGGGTCCCCCCATGAAACCGGGATCGTTCATCGAGCGGAGGGACCACTTTGTCTTACGCCGACCTGCTCACGATGCGCATCCAGACCACTTTTCTCGCACACGTCTTGTCACGGTGATGACAAGACTCTGCAGGAGCCAATGTGGCGTGATGGGATAGTCGGTGCACCCCGGCCCGGAGTCAGGGCTGAGTAACGAGATGCGAACCAATAGTAACAATAGCGACGACTGTTATTAGGGGGAAGCGGCGGATTTCCCGCGGGCGGTGCGGGAGTTCACGCCGCACGGACTGTTGACCCGCGGCCGATACCGATGGGCGCTGGCGGTGGTGGCCGTCAGCGCATTCATGATCACCATGGACAACACGGTGGTCGCGAACGCGCTGCCCACCATCATGAGCGACCTCGGCATGTCCAACTCCGCCAAGGACTGGGTCGCGACCGGCTACATCCTGATGTTCTCCTGCCTGATGATCGCGGGCGGGCGGCTCACCGACGTCTACGGCTGCCGCGTCACCTTCATCTCCGGAATGGTCGTCTTCACCGCCGCGTCCGCCGTCTGCGGTCTCGCCCCCGACTCCGCGACCCTCATCCTCGCCCGCGTCGCGCAGGGCGCCGGCGCGGCCCTCGCGCTGCCCGCGACGCAGGTCATGGTCACCGTCGGACGCACCGACAAGCAGCGTTCCCTCGGCACGATCGTCTGGGTCGGCGCCGCCTCCAGCGCCACCGCCCTCGGCCCCACCATCGGCGGGTTCATCGTCCAGCAGTGGAACTGGGGCTGGATCTTCCTGATCAACATCGTGCCGGGCGTCCTGGTCGTCCTGCTCGGCCTCGTCGTCCTCACCGGCAAGGGCGACGACCGCGACGCCCGCGTCGACCTGCCGGGCGTGCTCATCTCCGCCACCATGCTGTTCGCGTTCACCTACGGGCTGGAGTCGGGGAACAAGCACGGCTGGGCCGACCCGTCCGTGATCAGCGTGTTCGTGCTGGCCGCCATCGCGCTGACCTGCTTCGTCCTGGTGGAGAGCTGGGCCCCGGACCCGATGATCAACCTCCGGTTCTTCCGCAACCGGGTGTTCGCGGGCGGGCTGCTCTCGCAGATGCTCTACGGCATCGGCTTCAACGGGATGATCTTCTACTCGGCCACGTTCCTGCAGCGCTTCCTCGGCTTCTCGCCCCCCAAGGCGGGCCTGGTGATGCTGCCCCCGTCGATCGCCATCATGGTGATGACGCCGGTCGCGTTCTGGCTGGCCGCCAAGCTCGGCCCCCGTCCGGCGATCGGCGGCGGCCTCGCCCTGATGGCCTTCGGCATGTTCCTGTTCTCCACCATCCGGCAGGGCGACCAGTACGCCGACCTCATGCCCGGCGTCCTCATCGTCGGTGTCGGCGCCGCGATGGGCATGCCGCTCGTCATGTACGTACTGAAGGCCGTCCCGGAGGACCAGGCGGGCGTCGCGAGCGGCATCATCAACGTGATCCGCGAAGCCTCGGGCGCGTTCGGCATCGCGATCCTCGGCCTCCTCATCCACCACGTCCCGGGCGAGGGCGCGAGCGCCGCGGAACTGGAGACGTTCCGCGGCGGCACCGCCTCCGGCCTCGTCCTCGGCGCCGCCCTCGTCCTCATCGGCGGCCTGATCAGCGGCTTCACCCTGCCCAGCCGACGCGGCTGGATGGGCCCGAAGCACGGCAAGTCGTCCCCCCTCGGCACCGAGGAGCCGGCACGCCGCCCGGGCCCTGCCGCGGCGCCCCGCGACCCCGTCCCGGCCCTCGCCGCCCCTGCCACCGTGGCCGGCGCCGCACCGCCCAACGAGCCCTTCCCGCTCCCCCTCACCTGGGAGGACGACCCCATGCCGACCTCCACCCCGGGCCCGCACTGGTGGACCGACACCGAGCCCAAGCCGCCCGAGGACGCCGCCACCTGGACCACCGGCCCATCGGAGTCCCTGCCGACCCTCTGGCCGGCTCCCCCGTCCACACCCCCGGCACCCCCCAAGTCCGAGGACGACCTCGATGGCGAGCCGGAGCGGCCCGCGCCTCCGGACGGGTGGTACGAGCCCTATGTTCCGGAGGAGCGTTCGGCGGAGGAGCCCCACACCGCCCACCGCAACGACGCCTGGTAGGAGACGACGTGAGCCGAATCGTGATCTTCGCGGCGGGGTCGCGGGGTGACATCCAGCCCTGCGTCGCGCTCGGACGGGCGCTGCGGGCGCGGGGCGACGAGGTGCGGCTGGTGGCGAGTGCGCGGTACTCGCCGATGGCCGCGGCGGCGGGGCTGGAGCTCGCGCCGCTGACGGCGGATCCGGCGGAGATACTCGAATCGGACGCCGGGCAGGAGTTGCTGGCCGGCGGGCGGAATCCGGTGAAGTTCCTTGGCGGGTTCCGGCGGATAATCGGGCCGATGGCCGAACGGCTGTTGGCGGAATGTTCCGACGCCTGCAAGGGCGCCGATCTGATCATCGGGCCCACCCTCGGTTTCCTTCCCCGGCACATTGGTGAACACCTCGGCGTTCCCTGGGCGCTGATTCATTTTCAGCCGAGCGAGCCGACAGGCGCGTTTCCTCATCCGTTCGTTCCGCAGGCGCGGCTGCTCGGTCCGTGGGCGAATCGCGCGAGCTTCCTGGCGATCGATCAGATCGCGTGGCAGTTGTCCCGCCCTTTCATCAACCCCTGGCGGGAGGAGTCGCTGGGGCTGCGGAGGCTGCCGTTGCGGGGCGAGCGGGCGGCCGGTGGCCCGGTGCTGGCGTGCTTCAGTCCGGCGGTCGTTCCGAGGCCCCGGGATTGGGCCGCCAATGTGAACATGACCGGCTACTGGTTTCTCGATGAGCCTGATTGGCGGCCTCCCGGGGAGCTCGCGGAGTTTCTGGCGGCGGGCCCGGCACCGGTGTACGTCGGGTTCGGAAGCATGGTGCCGAAGGACGCCGAGATGACCGGGATGGTCGTGCGGGCGGCACTGAAGCTCGCGGGCGTCCGCGGCGTCGTCCAGGGTGACCCGGCGACTTCGGACGACCGTGTCTTCGCCGTCCAGGACGTCCCGCATTCGTGGCTGTTCCCGCGAATGGCGGCCGTCGTGCATCACGGGGGCGCCGGCACGACAGCGGCCGGGCTGCGGGCGGGGGTGCCGGCGGTGGTGTGCCCGTTCTTCGGTGACCAGCCGTACTGGGGCGAGCGGGTCGCGGCGCTGGGTGCGGGGCCCACCCCGTTGCCGTTCCGGGCGATGACGGTGCCCAGGCTCGCCCGGAAGATCCGGCGGGCCGTCCGGGACCAGGCGATGGCCGACCGGGCGGGCGAACTGGGGCGGATCGTCCGGGACGAGGACGGCGTGGGGCGTGCGCTGCGGATCATCGACTCGATCCGCTGAATGCGCATACCTTTCGATCATGGATGAACTCGACCTCCTCGAACGCTCCGGCGGGCCGGTCACCCGCGGCGGACTCGTCCGCGACCTGACCGGGCTCGGCCTGGCCGAAGGGGACATCGTGATGTTCCACACCCGGATGTCGTCGCTGGGATACGTCGCCGGCGGCCCTCAGACCGTCATCGACGCGTTGCGGGACGCCGTCGGCGACAGCGGCACCCTGATGGTCACCTGCGGCTGGAACGACGCCCTGCCCTACGACTTCGCCGACTGGCCCGCGGACTGGCAGGCCGCCGTGCGCGCCGAGCATCCCGCCTTCGATCCGCGGCTCAGTGAGGGCGACCACGACAACGGCCGGCTGCCCGAGGCGCTGCGACGTCGGCCGGGCGCGGTACGCAGCCGCCACCCCGACGCCAGCTTCGCCGCCCTCGGCCCGGCGGCGCACTCCCTGATGGACGACCACCCCTGGGACGACCCGCATGGTCCCGGCAGCCCCCTTGCCCGTCTCACCGCCATGGGCGGCCGGGTCCTTCTGCTGGGGGCACCGTTGGACACCGTCACCCTCCTGCACCACGCGGAGGCACTCGCCAAGGCGCCGGGGAAGCGATTCGTCGACTACGAACAACCCATCGCCGTGAACGGCGACCGCGTCTGGCGGCACTTTCACGACATCGACTCCGAGAACGGCGCTTTCGACTACAGCCCGGTCGTGCCGGAGGGGCAGGACCCCTTCGAGGCCATCACCCGCGACATGATCGATGCCGGGCATGGACGGCAGGGGAAGGTCGGCGCCGCCACGAGCCACCTGTTCGATGCGTCCGACGTGGTGGACTTCGGCGTCGGCTGGATCGAGAGCAAGCTCGCGTGACCGGCCGGGAGGCCATGACCGCGTCAGGCGGGGCCGTCCTCCTCGCCCCAGTGCCAACCTGAACCGTCCGGGTTGGGGACGATCACTCGCCTCGTGTGGGAGGCGAGCGGCGGCCTCGGTTGCGGCGGACCGTCCGCCCACGGCGCCCACGGCGCTTGCTCGACCGCGTTCGCCTTGGAGGCGGGCCTGGCCTGCGACCTCGTGGTGCCTGCCTCTTCCCAGTTGAGGGCGTAGGGGAAGGGTTGCTCGTCCGGAAGGCGAGGTGGGGCCACGGCGCCGCCCGACGGCGCCAGGACGGCGCGTTCGCGGAGGTCCATGCGGGTGTGCAGGCCCGCGAGGAAGGGCGGGAGCCACCAGTTGGCCGCGCCCATGAAGCGCATCGTGGCCGGGACGAGGAGGGAGCGGACGAGCGCGGCGTCCACGACGACCGCTACGAACATGCCGACGCCGATCAGCTTCACGACCGTGATCCCCGCCATGCTGAAAGCGGCGATGACCAGGAGGAACAGCAGCGCGGCGCTGGTGATGATGCCGCCCGTGTGCTGCATGCCGGACGCGACGGCGACACGGTTGTCGTGGGTGAGGTCCCACTCCTCCCGGATGCGGCTGAGCAGGAAGACCTCGTAGTCCATGGACAGGCCGAACACGACCGCCAGGATGAGGATCATGCTCGTGGCCTCGACGCCGCCGGTCGGGGTGAAGTCCAGCAGCCCGGCGAGGTGCCCGTACTGGAAGCCCCACACGATCGCACCGAACGAGGCGCCGATCGACAGGACGTTCATGACGATCGCCTTCAACGGCAGGACGATCGACCCGAAGAACATGAACAGCAGGACGAACGTGGCGATCCCGACGACGAGCGCCATCTTGGGCAGGGACTTCATCAGGCTCGACATCAGGTCCATCTGCGCGGCCGTGCTGCCGCCGACGTCGATGTGCATCGGGTAGCCGTCCTTGGACAGGCTCATCCCGCGGATCTTCGTGACGAGGTCCTGGGCGTGCTGGTCCATCGGCTCGTACTTGTGCGTGACGGAGATGCGCACGCCCCCGTAGGAACCCGAATAGCCCGTGTACTGGGCTTCGGTGACACCTGGGAGGGCTGCCAGGCGCTTCCTGAACTGTTCCAGGTAGGGCGGGATGGGATCGCCCTTTCCCGAGGGCGTCCAGTCGCGCGGGATGAGGTCCCCGGACACGACGACGTCGATGGGTTCGGCGGACCCGTTGGGGAAGTCCTTCTTGACCGTCTCCACCACGGCGCGCGTCGGGCTGTCCTTGGGCAGGACGCGGGCGTCCACGCTGCCGAACTGGACGTTCAGGAACGGCCCGAACATCACGGCCAGGATGACGAGCACGACGGCGAAGTACGGCAGCGGATGCTTCATCACGCTGTGGCCGAGCCTGTACCAGAAGCCGCTGTCCGGGTCTCGCTGCGCGCGCTTGGATGTGGGACGCCGCCACGGCATCCGTCCGAATTCGACGCGCGGCCCTAGGAGCGCCAGGAGAGTCGGCAACAAGACCGTGGCCCCGAACACGGCGACCATGACGGTGGCTATGCCGGCGAGCCCGATCGTCCTGAGGAACATCTGCGGGAACAGAAGAAGCCCGGCGAGAGCAGCCGACACGGTGATGCCGCTGACCATGATGGTGCGGCCCGCGGTCGCCATGGTCGCGGCCAGAGCCGCCTCACGGACGGGCTTGAGCGCCGTCCTGTGCGCCGTCTTCGCGGCCTTGCGCGCCGCCTTGTCGGCTTCCTCTTTCCATGGTTTGCCCTGGGGCAGTCCTTGCGCGGCCATGCCGCGCTGTAGCTCTTCCCGGAAACGGCTGATGATGAAGAGCGAGTAGTCGATCGCGAGACCGACACCCATCATGGTGACGACCTCTAGGGCGAACGACGTCACATCGGCGGCATACGTCACCACATGGAGGACGGCCAGTCCGCCGACCATCGAGAACGCGGCCACGGCCATCGGCAGGAACGACGCCGTCAAGGCACCGAACAGGATGACGAGCAAGATGAGCAGGGGCAGCGCGGTGATGGTCTCCGCACGGACGATGTCGGTGACGACCTGCTGGCCGAACTCCTCACCCAGCGGAATGTTGCCGCCGTACTGGACGCGCAGCCCTGGCGCCGCCAGGCGGTCCTTGATGGCGTGGTAGTTCTCTATCTGGGCCGCACCGTCCTCGCCGCGCAGTTTTATCGCGACGAACGTGGAGCGCCGGTCGTGGGACGCGAACGAGTGCGCGGCCTTACCGTCGAACGACCAGTACGAGATGATCTCCTCGGCCTGGGCCTTGGGCAGGCGCGCGATGGTCGTGACGACAGCGGACTCGTAGCGCGGGTCGTCCACCGTCAGGGTGTCGCTCGTGTAGAGAACGAGAACGTCGGGGTTGGTGCTGCCGAAGTAGGTCGCGCCCAGCTTGGCGACGAGCGTCGACGACGCGTCCGGGTCCTCGAAGCCGCCCTCCTTGAACTTGGAGAACACGCCCAGTCCCCAGGCGCCCGCGACCACGGTCATGACCAGGATCAGGACAAGGCTGGTCCAGCGTCGCCGGTGGATGAGACGGCCCAGCCCCGAAAGCATGATCCTCCTGTTTCGCCACGGCCTCCTGGGAGCTCCCTCGCTCCCGGTGACCGCTCTTCTGTGGTCACTTACGAGACGCCAGGCGGGCCGCGGTCGTTGCCAGGTCCCCGTCCAGATAGCGCTGCCGGGTCGCCGCGCGTGCGATCTTTCCGCTGGACGTCCTGGAGACGCCACCCGGTTCGATCAAGACGAAGTCGTGGACGCTCATCTCGTGCTCGACGTTGACGGCTCCACGCACGGCCGACTCCACCTCGTCCACGTCCAGACGTCCGAGAGGGACACGACGGTTGCGTTCGGCGACCACGACCAGGCGCTCGGTCTCCTCCCCCGTGAGCGCGAAGGCGGCCACGTATTCGGGACGGATCGCCGGATGCGCCTCCTGGGCGGTGACCTCGATGTCCTGCGGATAGTGGTTGCGGCCGTCCACGATGACGAGATCCTTGATGCGGCCCGTGACGTACAACTCGCCGTCGTGGACGACACCGTAGTCACCGGTCTTCATCCAAGGTCCGGACGGCAACTCCCCGGGCTCGGACAGTTCGCCTCCGAACGTGTCCTGGCTGCGCTCGGAGTTGCGCCAGTAGCCGAGTGCCGTGTTGGGGCCGTGCACCCAGATCTCGCCGACCCTCCCGTCCGGCTGCTCGGTGCACGTCTCGGGGTCGACGATCGCGACGATCTGCCCGGACGGGCGCCCGCACGACACCAGGGCGCTGGTCCCCTCGCCGTCCTCGTCGCGGAGCCGCAGGTCGCCCTGGGTGAGCGCGTCGCGGTCCACGGAGATGACCTTCGGCGGGACGTCCTCCGCCGCCGCGGTGACGAACACCGTCGCCTCGGCCAGCCCGTACCCCGGGGCCTGCGCGCCCGGCCGCAGCCCGGCCGGGGCGAGCGCGTCCGCGAAGGTGGACAGCGTCGCCGTCCGGATCGGCTCGGCCCCGTTCAGGCACGTCGTCAGCCCGGACAGGTCCAGGCCGGCGACCTTCTCCGGCGAGGCCATGGACGCGACGTACTCGTAGGCGAAGTTCGGCCCCGCGGTGTACACGTTCTTGCCCGGGCGCTCCGCGATCAGCTGAAGCCATCGCATCGGGTTCATGATGAACGAGACGGGATCGGTGTAGATCGCGTGGTCGCCGCGCACCAGCGGCAGCGCCATCGTCGCGATCAGGCCCATGTCATGGAAAAGCGGCAGCCAGCTCACCAGTTCGGGATCCGGCTTCTCGGGCGCCCACCCGGCCCACAACTGCGCGGCGTTCGCCGTCACGTTCCCGTGGGTGATCTCCACTCCGGCCGGGCGGCGCGTCGACCCCGACGTGTACTGCAGGTAGGCGACGTCGTCGAAGGCGACCGGCTCGTCCTCCCACCGGTCAGCCAGGGAGAGGTCGATCTCCTCGGCGAACACGATCTCCTTCGGCCGCGGGACGTCGTGGTCGGCGAGGAACTTCTCCACGTGCGGCAGCGCGTTCCGCGTCGTGACGATCACCGCGGGTTCGGCGTCGGCGTAGGCGCCGATCAGCCGGTCGGCGTGCCCGGGCAGGTCCGGCGAGAACAGCGGCACCGCGATGACGTGCGAGTACAGGGCGCCGAGCATGGTCATCATGTATTCGAGCGTCTGCGGCAGCAGCAGCGCGGCCCGCTCCCCGGGCCCGGTGACCTGCCGGAGCGTCACGGCGGTGGCCCGGGCGCGCCGGTCCGCCTCGGCCCAGTTCAGCGTGCGGTGCGCGCCGGACGGGTCCGCCGAGTAGTCGACGAAGGTGAAGGCCGGGGCGTCCGGCTTCTCCCTCGCCCACCTCGCGATCCGCTCGATCAGCGGAGTCCGGCCGGAGCCGCCGGGCAGGAGTTCGGGAAGCAGCGAGCCCAAAGCCATTGATCATCTCCCGAGGAGCCGGGCCGGGTGCGGCGCCGTGAGGGGGTGACGCCGCCGGCCGAGGTGCGCCGCGCCTGCCGGACGACCGTGTCCGGACGCCCCTGGTGACCAGCGATGATCGTCAAGCTACCGGATGGTAGTCAGTGCGCGATATTAGCTCGCGGTCACATTCGCCAAAGGGCTGTTTGTCACCGCCGTGACAAGAGGTATTTCCCCTTTACACCTGGGGATCCGGCCGGTCACCGACCGTGCCCAGGGCTAGGAGAAGATCTGTTGCACGATGCCCCGGCGATGCCGTCCCTGATAGGTCGTCTCGGGGTTCACCTCGTCCGGAAGCTCCGCGAGGTAACGGCTCTCGGCGTCGATCAGCTGTTCCAGCTCGCCGCGATCGAGAAACACGCCCTTGCATCCCGGACATTCCTCGATCACGACCCCGCGGCGTTCATGGGTGTCGAGCTTCGACTCGCACTTCGGGCACTGCAGCGTCGCGTCTGACATACCGGATCCCCTGTCCGTCACGACAGTGTTTACCGCCAGGCGGTCAGCTTACTGACACCGGACCCCATTTGGGGTGGTACCGGGACACTCATCCGCCGATTCGGTCGTCCGGAACCGGCACACCACCGTTCGCGTCGTCCCGGCCCCCGCGCCGACGTCACCCCGTCCAATCCTCGGGCGTGCCGGACCTGGCGCGGCCGAGCGCGATCCGGCGCCGCCACAGCGCGATGCACGCGGCGGCCCACAGCAGCCCGATCTCGGCCACGAGCGCCACGCCGACGACGACCGCCCAGTCCGTCTCGTCCCCTTCTTCCATCCCGGCCGGGGACATGAGGGTCATCTGGCTCTCCCCGCCGGCTGCCTGCGTCCGCGACGGAGCGTTCAACGGCGGCAGCACCACCGCGTCCGGCCCCGGTGCCGACGGCGCGGGCATCGACGGCTCCGGCATCGACGGCTCCGGCGCGTCCGGCATTTCGGGGACGCTGGGCACCCCATCGCCCGGAGCGGCCTCATCGGGGCAGCCCGCACCATCGCAGGGCGCCGGGCCGTCCCCTCGCGGGGTCCCACCGTCGGACCACGGAACCGCCGAACACGACCACCCGGGCGCACAGTGCGAAGACGCGCCACCACCACCTGGCTGGGAACCCGCACCGCCGGACGACGAAGGCGCCGGACACGGCCCCGCACCCGCCTCACTCCCCGCGCAATACGTGGCCTTGCCACCCCCGCCAGGATGAGTCCCCCCTCCGGACGTTCCGCTAGGGCAAGGCCCAGAACAACCCCCGGGGCTCGGCCGAACCCCGGACGATCTGGGCTTGCCACCCACGCCCGACTGGGAACCCGCGGTCGGCTTCCCCCCGGACGGCTGGACGGCAGGACACGGCCCGCCTCTGTTTCCTCCGCAGTCGGCGGGTTTGCCGCCCCCGCCAGGATGAGTGGCCCCTCCCGGCTTTCCGCTCGGGCAAGGCCCATGACAACCCCCGGGGCTCGGCCGAACCCCAGACGACCTGGGCTTGCCGCCCCCACCCGGTTGAGAGCCCGCGGTCGGCTTCTGCCCGGACGGCTGGACCGTAGGACACCCGCCATTGGTTCCTGCGCAGCCGGTGGGTTTGCCGCTCACGCTGGGCTGAGTGCTCACTTCCGGCTTTCCGCTGGAGCATGGCCCATGACAACCACTCGGGCTCGGCCTAACCCCGGACGACCTGGGCTTGCCGGTCCCGCCCGGCTGGGGACCTGCGGTCGGCTTCTCTCCGGATGGCCGGACCGCCGGGCTCGGCTTCGGACCGGACGGCCGGGGGGCGGGGCGGCCTTGGACGCTGGGGTGCTTGCCGGGTTCGGCCCCGGAGGGGTGGGGTGTAGCGGCAGGGTGGTCTTTGCGGGGGTCCGGGGCGGTTCCGGAGAAGTCGAACACCGCTCGGGTCGACCGGCCAGAGGCGTTGGAGGCGTCCGCCACGGCGACGATGGCCAGGGGTCTCGCGGACGGTCCCGACACCATCGACGCAGGGATGCGTACAGTGCCCGTCCGCGCACGGGGGTTCGCACTGACATCGCCTAGGGCGCAGCGCAGTTCGCGGCGGGTTTCGGTTTCCGAGCACTCCGGTGAGTGATTCGTCCAAGAGAGTGGACGCTCGGCAGTGAGGCGCAACGCGACCTGATGCGCGACGCCGCCTTGGGCCCGCAGACGGACCGTGTACGTGAGTGCGTAGTCCTGTCCGAGGGTCGTGGCACCGTGGGTCGCCGTGTCCATGAGTAAGCGGACCGCCGACGGGTGTCCGTCCGGTACGGCTTGGGCGGCTGGGCTCGTCAACATCAGCGGCGCGGCCAGCGCACCACTCGCCGCGGTCGCGCCCCAGCGTCTTCTTCGGCGCCCCTCTCGCACTCGATCCCCCTAGCGTTTCCTTACGGCTGCCAGGGGGCGGCGACGTGTCGCCGGGCACAGACAGTTATTGCCAGGTCATCCACGCGAGTAACGTGCATCACTCTGGCAACTCGCTGTCTTTCGCATAGCGAAATCAATTCTCCGTAGAATCGGGTGGGTTGCAGGGGAGAGGAGACACGGGGTGGCGGAGGCCGTTCGGTCGCTGGAGCGTGCGTTCGATCTGCTGGAGCATCTGGCGGACGCGGGGGGCGAGATGGCGCTGTCGGAGCTGACGGAGGTCTCCGGGCTGCCGATGCCGACGATCTACCGGCTCATGCGGACGCTGGTGAACCAGGGCTACGTGCGCCAGGAGCCGTCCAAGCGCTACGCCTTGGGGCCGCGGCTCATCAGACTCGGCGAGGGCGCGAGCCGCCTGCTGGGCACATGGGCGCGCCCGGTGCTGGCCCGGCTGGTGGACGAGGTCGGCGAGACGGCCAACATGGCCGTCCTCGAAGGCGACGAAGCCGTGTACGTCGCACAGGCGCCGTCCAAGCACTCGATGCGCATGTTCACCGAGGTGGGACGGCGCGTCCAGCCCCACTGCACGGGCGTGGGCAAGGCGCTCCTGTCGCAACTGCCCGACCACCGCGTCAGGGAGATCCTCGCCCGGACGGGCATGGACGCGCACACACCCAAAACCATCACCGACCCAGAGGCGTTGCTGAGAGAACTCGGGAAGATTCGCCAACGGGGTTACGCGCTGGACGACGAGGAGCAGGAGATCGGTGTCCGCTGCGTCGCGGTGGCGCTGCAAGGCGCGCCGACGCTGACGGCGATCTCCGTCTCGGGTCCGTCCGGACGCATGACGCACGAGGCCGTTCCCAACGTCGTCCCCATCATGCGGGACGCGGCGGAGCGCTTCGCCAAGGAACTGGGCCCGACGACATGAAAAGGGCGAGACCACCAGGATGTGGTCTCGCCCTTGGCGGGAGGTCTAGTCGACCGGTTCGCCGACGATGACGGTGGGGCGTCCGCTGCGCTCCCAGGTGACGAAGTCGCCCGATGCCTTGACGAGGACGGCGGCAAGCCAGAGGGCGAGTCCGGTGTCGTCGGCGAGGCCCGCGATGGGGATCACGTCGGGGATGGCGTCGATCGGGGAGATGATGTAGACGAGGCCGAGGGCGAGCAGTCCCAGCGTCCCGAAGGACATGCCCTTGTACTGCCCGCGCAGGACCGACTTGAGCATCCGGGGAACGGCGCGAATACGCTCCCAGAGCCCGGGGGCTTCGGGCTCCAGCGTCTCGCGGTAGATCTGCCAGGCCTGCCCGGCGGCGGCCGCACTGCGCTTCCTGTCCACCAGTACTCCTCATCCAGATGTTCGTGAGGGCGCGCCCCCGCGGCGCCCACGTATGTCTAGGACGTGACGGGTGTCGGATTTGTTCCCTCGAACCGAGCATGAGGCCCGTGTCACAGCCGCGGCGCCCGGACCGGCGCCGGAATGATCGCCGAGGCTCCCTTCCCTTAACGTGCGATCTGGGTTACCACAAGTGAGTTCTTCATCACTCTCCCGGGCAACGTGCGGCGATTCACGGCGTGTTGCCCCGTGTTCGCTGGAAGCATGGGACGTTCGGGAGGAGCGCCGCCTCCCCCGGCACCGACCGGCATGGCCCGTCGAGCATCGCAGGAGCTGACGTATCGATATGAGCGGCGAGCATACGAACCGCCCCGTCCATGGCACCGCGGCCGGCGACGCGTACGTCGCGCTGCCGCCGACCGCGGTCGACGCGTCCGCGTCCGGCCCGACCCGGCTGATCGTGGCCTGGCCCGGGTTCGACCCGCCCCGCACCGCGACCGCGCTCGCGGCGGCGATCCCGATGACGGGCGTGCCGGTGTGGCGCGTCTACCTCGACCTGCCCGGACGCTCGCCCGGCGGTCTCGGCTCGGGCGCGATCCTGGAGACCGAGAACATCGAGGCGTACTGCGCGGCGGTGGAGAACGCCGCCCGGCGGCTGCCGGACGCGCTCGCGGAGATCCGCCGCGACCTCGCGATCCCGGACGGGCCGGTCGGGCTGGCCGGCTTCAGCGCCGGCGGAGCCGCCGCGCTGCTGGCCGTGGCGCAGGGCGCCGTGCCGGTGAGCACGGTCGCGCTCGTGGCGCCCGTCGTCGCGCCGTCGCGGGCCGCGCGCGCGGTGGAGAAGCGGTCCGGCCGCGAACGCGCCTGGACGGACCAGGCCCTCGCGCTGGCCGAACGGCTCGACCTCGGCACCCACGCCGCGGACATCGCCGGACGGCACGTCCCTGCCCTGCTCATCGGCGGGGCCAAGGACCGCGTCGTCCCCACCCGGGAGATCACGGCGCTCCGCGACCAGCTGCGCAGGCACGGCGGCTCGGTGGAGTCCGCCACGTTCCGCATGGGGCACGCGCTGGCCGCCGAACCGGGCACCGAGCCCCGCCCGCCGATCACCGAGGCGGTCCGGGTGGACGGCGTCCTCACCGACTGGTTCCGCGACCACCTCGCCGATCAGGCACCCGGGGACACGCGGGCGGAGGCCACTGCCGGCGACACGCAACCCGTGGATGTTCCACGGGAAACCGCCGACCCGGCCGGCGTCCCGCACTCCGAGGCGGGCGTCACCCAGCCGGTGGACACGCGGCACGGGTCCTGGTCGCCGGGCGGGCAGGACACCGCCCCGCCGCGGACGGGCGCCGGCGTGGGCCACCGGTCCTGATCGCCCGGCGGGCACGCTCCGGCGCCCGCCGGGGCGGGTGAGGGCACCGCGGGGATCAGCGGCGGGACAGCACCTCGTACCGGACGGGGATGATGCCCGAACCGGTGCCGCCGACCTTCTCCATGGCGGCCCTGGACAGGTCCAGGCAGCGTCCGCCCGCGTACGGGCCGCGGTCGTTGATGCGGACGATGACGGAACGGCCGTTGTTCTTGTTGGTCACGCGGACCTTCGAACCCATCGGCAGCGTCTTGTGCGCCGCCGTCAGCTCGCTGGGATCGAACGGCTGACCGCTGGCGGTCATCTGCCCCTCCGAGTAGTAGGAGGCTTGGCAGGAACCCGACTTCACGACCTTGTACTGCTTCTTCTTCGCGGGCTTCGCCACCTGCGCGGCGGTCGCGTCGGGCTTCGGCTTCTTTCCGGGGGTCTTCGAAGGCGACGGCTCCGGTGAGCGGGGCTTGCCCCGGCTCGCCCGCGGGTCGCCGTCCGGCCGGTCCGCCAGCGGGTCGGGGGCTTGCGGCGTGGACTGCGCCGCGCGCGCCGATTCCGCGGGTCCGTCCGCGCCGGCCAGGGCGAACGCGCCCACTGCCAGGACGGCGACGGCGGCGCCGGAGACGATCAGGATGGTTCGTAGGCGTACGCGAAGAAGACGCCTGACAGGGCTACCCACAGAGGAGTCCTTTGTTAGGGGACAGGACCCCGGACGCCCGGCGTGGCATACCGCCGTTCTCGCGGCGCGGTCGGGCGACGTCGGTCGTCCCCGAATCCCCCGCCGCCCGCGGGCTTCTCAGCCCGCCTCCGCGCCGCTCTCAGGCGCGCCCGCGTCGTCGCGGTCCGGCGTCCGGCAGGTGCGGCTGGAAAGGCATCTTCACTTTTCGATCTCTCAGATGCCGCACAAGTCCTTGACCGTACGTTGTGATCCGCGTGAATCAAGCCGCAGGGCCCTGGTTTGTGGGGTTTGTCACCTCAGCCTTTGCCCTGCGAAGCTGATCAACTTCGCTGGGTGACCGCTTTTCAAGATCGTCTTTACCTGCCATAGAACGCGTATCTCGGGCAGATAACAAATGCTCGCGACCAAACGGAACGGGGCGTTCCGGCGGAAGAACGCTTCCGCCGGAACGCCCCGTGACGTGGGACGAGAGACCTGGTGTCAGCCGATCCCCGGCAGCGTGGGGAGGCCGAGCCCGGGAGCGCCGGGCATGGACAGCGGGCCGTCCGCCGACCTGGCGAGGCGGTTCTTGGCCTTCAGCACGTCCACGACGCTGCCCACCCCGTCCCCGGTCTTGCCGAGCCCGGCACCGACCTTGTTCACGGTGACGTTGGCCTGGCCGAGCAGGTCGCGGGAAGGCTCCGGAGCGGCGTACCGTCCGGTCGCCGGGACGAGCGAGCCGACCGGCAGCCCGAGGGGGCCACCGCCGAGCGGGGACGGGACGTTCGGCAGCCCGCCGGTCGGGCCCGGGAGGGCCATGCTCACCGGCATCTCCGCCCGGCGGGCGCCCGGGAGACCCGGCCGCGCCCCGGTGAGCTCGCCGACCTTGCCGCCGCGCACCACCTTGCCGACCTTGCCGGCGTGCCCCAGCAGCGCCCCGCCCGCCTTGCCGGGCGGGACGGGCAGCACAGTCCCCGGGTCGCTGTCGAGGCGCCGCGTCACGCCGAGGCAGTCGCCCTTGGGAAGGCCGCCGAGCGGGGCCTTGCCGACGGTCGGCAGCCGCGTGTCCGGGTTCAGCTTGCACCCGGCGCGCTCGGCGCGGAGCTTGGACGCCGCCGGAAGACCGCGACCGGCGGAGGACGCCGGAACCTTCCGGATGACGCCGTCGACGACGCCGGTGCCCGTCTCGATGGTCCGGCCGGCCGTGTTGGTGACGCGGGCCGGGAGCGTCCTGGTGACGGGGGCGGCGGCCGCGGTGGTGTCGTAGAGGAGCGTGGTGGAAGGGCCCGGCACCGCGTTCGCCGGTGCGGCCGCCACGGCGAGCGCCGCGACGACCGGAGCGAGGACGGAGAGGCTCAGCAGGCTTTTGGCGGATCGATTCATTCTTTCCCCCCGGGGTTTTTGGGATTGACCCTGCGCGTGTGATTGTGCGCCCGCGCGGCATGCTCATCCGGCGCACCGTCGAGCGGGGACGTTAGTACACGCCGGTGCCGCGCGCGCCGCCAATTCGAGAATCAATCACCGAAGACAATAAAGATCTACGTGAAGGTGGCGGCGACCATCCAGAAAGGGAAATTGCGACAAGGTCCGACAAAGCATGAAGCGGGGGCGCCCCGAAGGACGCCCCCGCCTACCCTGGCCCGCGGTTACTCGGCCGAGCCGAGGGAGATGGCCTGGTCGACCTCCTTCTGGCGCGCGGCGAGCTCGGCCGCGTAGCGCTCCTCGTCGACCTTCTCGGCGATGTCCTCGTCCTGCTTCATCAGCGCCTCAAGGTCGGCCTTGGCGTTGTCGAGGACGCCCATGTCCTGGTAGGCGGCCTGCACCTTGTCGCCCCAGAGACCCACGTCCCGGACGCAGGGAACGATCCGGCTGAACAGTAGGGACTGATAGAGGGTGTACATGTCGGAGTTGTCGACGAATTCCATGCACTTGTCGACCGGCATGTCGAGCTGCTCGAAGATCTCGCGTCCCTTGAAACGGTCGCGCATAAGGTAGCAGCCCTCGACGACGAACTCCTCGCGCTCGGCCCGCTCCTTGTCGGTGAGCTCGGCGTAGTAGTCCTTGAGCGCGAGCCGCCCGAACGCGACGTGCCGCGCCTCGTCCTGCATGACGTACGCGAGCAGCTGCTTGACCAGCGGGTTCGTCGACATGTCGCGGTAGAGCCCGAACGCGGCGAGGGCGAGCCCCTCGATGAGGACCTGCATGCCGAGGTACGGCAGGTCCCAGCGGCTGTCCTCCAGGGACTCGGCGAGCAGCTTCGCCAGGTCCTGGTTGATCGGGTAGTACATGCCGATCTTCTCGTGCACGAACTTCGTGTACAGCTCGACGTGCCGCGCCTCGTCCATGGTCTGGGTGGCGGCGTAGAACTTCGAGTCCAGGTCCGGGACGGACTGGACGATGCGCGCCGACACGTTCAGCGCGCCCTGCTCGCCGTGCAGGAACTGGCTGAACAGCCACGACCCCTGGTGCCGGCCGTACTCGTCCCGCTCCTTCTGCGACATCTTCTCCCAGATGTCGGACCCGAACAGCGGGTTGAAGTTGTCCGGCAGGCCGGCGACGTTGACCGGATCGACGTCAATGTCCCAGTCGATGCGCTTCTGCGCGTCCCACTGCTTGTCCTTGCCCTTCTGGTACAGGCTCAGCAGCCGGTCGCGTCCCTCGTCGTACTCCCAGGTGAAGCGGGTGTCGCCCGCCATCGGTACGTTCCACGTCTCGGTCGGGACCGGCGTGGAGTAGAGGTCGTAGGAACTCACGGGGATCCTCCGTCCAGGGGTGACGCCGCGCGATCGCGACGCGGATGTGCTCCGCCCACGGCTTTACATACCTTCGTAACATGTAAAGCGCTCCCAGACCAGGGAGACGCCGGAACCCGTACTCCTCAGCTAACGCTCAGTCGACGGGTCAGCGGGACTGGAGGGCGTCCAGGCCGACGGCCTGGGCGACGACCAGGCGGCGGTCGAGGCGCGGATCGTTGATCTCGACGACGTAGCGGTCGCGGAACCCGAACTTCTTCTCGACGGAGAAGACCACCTGGTCGCCGGCGTGGAAGTCGAAGTGGTACGGCCAGGCGAACGGCAGGTTCTCCACGTACGGGATGAACTGCCAGATCCTCCGCAGCACCGCCACGAACTTGTTGCGCTCGCTGCCCGTCGTCACGCCGAGGCCCGGCTGCTCCAGATGCCAGGTCGAGGCGAGCAGCGACTTCTTGAAGTCCTTGCGGAACATGCCGATCGGCTGCCCGTGCGCGTCCGTGATGTCGTAGGCCGACGCCAGGTCGATGCGCTTGCGCGCCTTGAACCCGAGGATCGGACGCGTCTTGGAGTCGTCCGAGTACAGGGTGACCTGCTCCTTGAACGCCAGCCGCTTCTGCTGCGCGAAGGCGAGCAGCTCGCCCTCCTGGCCGCCCGGCCCCTCGGCGTGCACCTCGTACTGGTTCACCATCAGGCGCACCCGCTGCCGGATCAGCAGCCTGTGCTGCGCCTGGAGTCTCTCTTCGTCCAGCGAACTCACCCGTTCTGTGTCGGTTTGCGGAGGGAGTCTGCCACAGCGAACCCCCGTCATCCGCCGGTTTCCCGCAGGCCGTCGGCCGGGAACGGGTCACCGGCGGGCCGGCGCGCGGCCAGGAAAGGGCGCGCGGGTGCGGGACGCGTTCCGCCTCAGGACTCCTGGATGTGCGCGGCCAGGTAGCCGTGGATCAGGCGCTCGGCCTCGGCGACGATCTCGGGATCGCCCTCCGGGCTGCGGCGGAACGCCATCTTCAGTACGGCGTCGCCGGCCTCGACCGAGATGGCCAGGGCGGTGGCGAGGCCGGGGGTGTCCTGGACGCCGAACGTGTCCACGATCATCGTGCGGAGCCGGTCGGCGACCACCGCGTTGTTGTCGGCGTCGGAGTCGAGCAGGTTGACGTCGGCGACGTCGCCGAAGCGCAGCACCTTGAAGCCGGGGACGGTCCGGTGCATCTCCACGAAGATCTCGATGATCGCCCCGACCGTGTCGGACCAGTCGCCGAACCCGCCCTCGGCGAGCCGGGCCGAGATCCGTTCGCCGAACTCCTCCAGGTTGCGCAGCGCGAGCGCCTGCGCGACCGCGCGCTTGTCGGGGAAGAACTGGTACACCGAACCGATCGCCACCTCCGCGCGCTGGGCGATGCGCGTGGTGGTGAGGCCGTCGTAGCCGTCCTCGTCCAGAATGTCCGCGCAGGCGTCGAGCATCCGCTGCACGCGTTCGGCACTGCGGCGCTGGGCGGGACGGCGGCGGAGCGGGGTACGGATGTCGGTCACCCCGCCATTGTCCCCCGAACAGGCCCGTGCCGGGCATGCTCAGCACGCCGTTCACCACCCCGGAGTCATGGGAGTCTTCCGCGGGCACCACCCCGGCACTAATATCCGAAGGCTATTCGCATTCCTGCAGGGCATGCCGGGGAGGGAACCGCGATGAGGCTTCCGGAAGGCTTCCGCTGGGGCGTCGCCACCGCCGCCTACCAGATCGAGGGCGCCGTCAAGGAGGACGGGCGGGGACCGTCCACCTGGGACGTCTTCTCCCACACGCCCGGGCGCGTCCGGGACGGCCACACCGGCGACGTCGCCTGTGATCACTATCACCGCTGGCCCGAGGACGTCGCGCTGATGGCCGGCCTCGGCGTCGACGCGTACCGGTTCTCGATCGCGTGGCCGCGCGTACAGCCGTCCGGGAACGGCCCGGTCAACGCGAAGGGCCTCGACTTCTACGACCGTCTGGTGGACGGGCTTCTCGACGCCGGCATCGCCCCCGCCGCCACCCTCTACCACTGGGACCTCCCGCAACCGCTCGAAGACGCCGGCGGCTGGATGGAGCGCGACACCGCCTACCGGTTCGCCGAATTCTCCTACCTGGCCGCCGAGCGGCTCGCGGACCGCGTGGACATGTGGATAACCCTGAACGAGCCCGTGGTCGTCATGGCCTACGGCTACGCGTTCGGCGTCTACGCCCCTGGCCAGGCGCTCCTGCTCGACGCGCTTCCCACCGCGCACCACCAGCTCCTCGGCCACGGCCTCGCCGTCAACGCCCTGCGCAGCCGCGGTGCCCGCCAGATCGGCCTGACGAACCACTACTCGCCGGCCTGGGCCGCGTCCCCCGGCGACCAGCCGGCCGCGGACGCCTTCGACGCGTTCATGAACCGGCTGTTCACCGACCCCGTCCTGCTCGGCCGCTACCCGGACCTCATGGGGGACGCGCCGTTCGTCCGTCCCGAGGACCTGCCGGTCATCGCCTCACCCATCGACTTCCTCGGCGTGAACTACTACAACCCGACACGGCTGACGACTCCGGCGGAGGGGCCGCTCCCCTTCGACATCGTGGACATCACCGACTACCCCACGACCGGGATGGGCTGGCCGATCGTCCCGGACGCCCTGCTGTCCCTGCTCCGGACGCTCGACTCCCGCTACGACCTGCCGCCGCTCTACATCACCGAGAACGGATGCTCGTTCGCCGACGAGGCCGGCCCGGACGGCGTCGTGGACGATTCCTCCCGCATCGAGTTCCTGGACGCACACATCGAGGCCATGCGCACGGCCATCGACGAGGGCGTCGACATCCGCGGCTACTTCACCTGGTCGCTCCTGGACAACTTCGAATGGTCGGAGGGCTACCACCCGCGGTTCGGCCTCGTCCACGTCGACTACGGGACGCAGAAGCGCACGCCGAAGAAGTCCTACGGCTGGTACCGCGATCTCATCGCGTCGTCCAGGAACCCGATGTAGGCGTCGCTCCCGAGCACGACGCGCGACCGCTTCTATTCTTGTGACATGCCCGTTGAAGTGCAGGTTCTCGCACGAGCGGTCAGACAGGCCCGTTACCGGCAGCACCGCGCGCTCGACAGCAGGCTCGCCGGCGCCGGCACGACGCTCGCGCAGTGGGACGCGTTGCGCGCGATCAGCCGCGCTCCCGGAGCGTCCGCCCGGGCGCTCGCCGCGGAGACGTTCCAGAGCGAGCAGGCGTTCGGGGCCCTCGCGGGACGACTGGCCGCCCAAGGTCTCATCGACCGGCGCCCCGGCCTCCGGCGCAGCCGGGAACACCGCCTGACACCCGCCGGCGAGAAGATCCTCGAAGCCGGGCAGCAGATCGCCGACGAGGTCCTGACCGAGCTGTTCTCTCCGCTCTCCGAAGGCGAACGGGCCACACTCCTGAACCTGCTGCTGCGCGTGGGCGCCTCCCCTTGACCGGCCCACCCTCGCGTCGGATGACCGGCATGCTTGGGCGCATGGAAACCCCGGAATCGCTCGCGGACGTACGGGCACGGATCGACGAGATCGACGAGCGGCTGGTCCGATTGCTGGCCGAACGGCAGGGGCTCGTGAAGGCGGCCGCCGCCTTCAAGGCCGACGAGCAGGACGTCCGCGCGCCCGACCGGGTGGAGCGGGTCGTCGCGCTCGCCCGCCGCCGGGCCGCGGCGACCGGGCTCGCACCGGGCGTCGCCGAGACGGTGTGGCGGGCGATGATCGGCGCCTTCATCGACCTGGAACTGAAGGAGCACGCGGGCGGTTCATGAAACCCCGCTCCGCCCCCCGCATCGGCCGGGTCGCGCGCCCGGCGCGTCCCGGAGGGGCGCCCGGCGGGCGTGGATAGTCTGCTTTCTCCGCATCTTCGTGGAGGTTCTGAATGCCGGAGACCCGTCCGCTGCGCGCCACCGATCCCCCCGAGCTCGGCGGGTTCCGGCTGACGGCCCGGATCGGCGAGGGCGCCCAGGGCATCGTCTTCCTGGGCGAGTCGGACACCGGGCAGCGGGTCGCGGCGAAGCTCCTGCACGCCGACGTCGGACGGGACGACAGAGCCCGCACCCTCTTCGAACGCGAACTGTCCGCGGCCAGGCGCGTCGCCCCGTTCTGCACCGCCCGCGTCCTCGCGGCGGAGGCCGACGGCGACGCGCCGTACATCGTCAGCGAGTACATCGACGGGCCGTCGCTGCGTGACCAGATCACCGGGAACGGCGTCGCCTCCCCCGCGGAACTGGTCAGGCTCGCCATCGGCACCGCCACCGCGCTCGCCGCGATCCACGAGGCGGACGTCGTGCACCGCGACTTCAAACCGGCCAACGTGCTGCTCGGCCCGGACGGGCCGAAAGTGATCGACTTCGGGGTCGCGCGGCCGCTGGAGGCGACGTCCGCGACGCTGACCGGAGCCGTCGGCACCCCCGCCTACATGGCGCCGGAACAGGTCGCCGGCTCGCCCGGCGGCGCGCCGCTGGACATGTTCGCGTGGGGCTGCACGATGGCGTTCGCCGCCAACGGCGTTCCGCCGTTCGGCAACGACACGGTGCCGGCCATCATGCAGCGGGTCCTGTACGGGGAGCCGGAGCTGGGCGCGCTCACCGGGGACCTCCGCGCGCTCGTCGCGTCCTGCCTGACCAAGGACCCGGCGGGGCGCCCGACGGCGCTCCAGGTACTCCAGCGGCTGCTCGGCCTGGGCCCTAACGCGAACCTCCTCGCGGAGGGCACGTCCGCCGCCGCACAAGCACCGCCCGCACCAGCACTGCCCGCACCGGTGCCCGGGGCATGGGCACCGCCCGAGGCCGGGACGGTTCCCGTCGTACCGCACGGCACCGCGCCCGGCGCGTTCCCACCCGGCGTGCCGCCTTCGCCGGGGTTCCCGTACCCGGGCGGTCCACCGGACCGCGGACGGAACGGCCGCCCCCTGCTGATCGTCGGCGCCACCGCGGGCGCCCTTCTGCTGGCCGGCGCGCTCGTCACCGCGGCCCTGCTCGTGAACAACGGCGAGAAGAACGCTGGCGACAAGGGCCGCAACGGGGGCGGCACTCCGGTCGCGCAGTCGACGGCGTCCGGTCCTTGCCGGTACGTGCCCTCGACCAGCGAGACCGTCAAGGACGTCGGGACACCACCGGCCACGCCGCCGACGCCGAGCCCGTCCCAGGCCACCATCAAGACCAACCTCGGGGTGCTCGACGTGTCCCTCGACGCCGGAAAGGCGCCGTGCACGGTGAACTCTCTGGCCTACCTGGCGGGCCAGAAGTTCTACGACCGCACATCCTGCCACCGGCTCACGACGGACCCGACGCTCAAGGTCGTCCAGTGCGGCGATCCGAGCGGGACCGGGACGGGCGGCCCCGCCTACCAGTTCGCCGACGAGAGCCTGAGCTCCGCGCGCTACACCCGGGGGACCGTGGCCATGGCCAACGCGGGCCCGAACACGAACGGCAGCCAGTTCTTCATCCTCTACGGGGACACGAAGGTCCTGGACTCCACCTACACGGTCTTCGGACGTGTCACGTCTGGCATGGACATCGTGGACACCGTTGCCAAGGGAGGCGTGGAGAACGGCTCCACTGACGGCGAGCCCAAGCAGAAGCTCACCATCACAGAGTTCCGCACCGCTGCGAGTTAAGCGCCGCCATGGACCTGTACGCGGCGTTCACGCACGTCCCGCGCCCCTCCTCGGTGGAGGGATGTCCGTGCTGCGTCGACCCCGCCGAGGGGTGTGCGCTGCTTCGGCGCCCTCCGCGAGAGCGCAGCGCCGACGAGTTGTCCCGGTACGCGGCCAAGGTGCTGAACACCTGGGGCGGCCCGGAGGACCTCCGCTACTTCGCGCCGCGCCTCCTGGAGCTGGCCGCCGCGGACGCCTTCGTCTGGCCGGACGTGGAGATCGTCTTCGCCAAGTTCGGCCAGGCGGGATGGACGTCCTGGGGGCAGCGCGACGCCATCGCCGCCTTCTTCGGCGCGTTCTGGACGCGGACTCTGGAGAGTTTCCCGTCCCGTCCCTCTGTGGACACGGCCATCTGCGCCTTGGCCGCCGCGGAGGCCGACATACCTGGCTACCTGGACGAATGGGGGCGGCTGCCGTCGGAGCCGTCCATCAGGCAACTGCACGAGTTCGTCGTGCAGGGCCTGTCCTGGCAGCGCGGCCATCCGCGGCTGAGCAACGCGTTCTGGGACGTCTCGTCCCGCCCGTACCACCAGGTCGTCGACTGGCTGACCGGCGGCGCGGCGGCCGAGGCGGTCGGCGCCGCCTTCGCCCGGACGGACGACGAGGCGGCGTTGGAACTGCTCTGCGAAATCGATTCCCGGCTGACCGGCCCCGCGTCGTGAAAAGGGCGGCGTTTCTGCGTCCTATGACCTACCGCGTGTCGTACCCGTCCGATTGAATCTAAAGATCATCTGGTCTGCGCGGATGGAAACCGGACAACGGAAGACGAGGCGCTGCGGTGGACGAACTGCGACCTGGGGATCCTCGTACGGTCGGACGCTACGCGCTGTCGGCCCGGCTGGGCGCGGGCGGAATGGGGCAGGTGTTCCTCGGCTCGTCCCCCGGCGGCCGGCCGGTGGCCGTCAAACTGGTGCACGCGGGATTCGCCGCCGACGCCGAGTTCCGGCGGCGTTTCAAACGCGAGGTGGAGGCGGCACGCCAGGTCGGCGGTTTCCACACCGCGCCCGTCGTGGACGCGGATCCGGACGCCGATATCCCGTGGCTGGTCACGGCCTATGTTCCCGGACCGTCGCTCGCCACCGCGATCGCCGAGCACGGACCGTTTCCGTTGAAGTCGGCCCTCGTGCTGGGGGCCGGACTGGCGGAGGCACTGGAGGCCATTCACCAGGTCGGCGTCGTGCATCGCGACCTCAAACCCTCCAACGTCCTGGTCGCCGCCGACGGCCCGCGCGTCATCGATTTCGGCATCGCCCGCGCCGTCGACGCCTCCGGTGTCACCACCCACGCCGGAACACCCGGTTTCATGGCGCCCGAGCTGATCTCGGACGGTTCCGTCACCCCGGCCTGCGACGTGTTCGCCCTCGGCGCCGTCCTCGCATTCGTCATGGGGGTCCGGCCTTTCGGCGAAGGGCCGTCGGACGCGCTGACCTACCGTGTGGTCCACAAGGAGCCCGTGCTGGACGGCCTGCCCGCCCCGCTGCACGACATCGTCGCAAGCTGCCTCACCAAGGAACCCGCCGCGCGTCCGAAACCGGCGGAATTGCTGGAAACTCTGGCCACGGCCGGGCAGAACAGCGCCTGGCTTCCGCAACCCGTTCAGGACATGCTGACCCGGTATCCCGTTCCCGGAACCGGCACCGTTCCCCGGCCCGGCCCCATTTCCGGAACCGGCCCCAGATCCGGAACCTCTGGGTGGACGGCCGTTTCCCCGGAACCGCTGGATCCCGGCACGGCCGGGCAGCCCGAGCCGCCCATCCCCCACCAACTGCCCCCCATGCTGTTCAAAGGCAACATCGCTCCCGTGGCACTCGCGCTCGTCGGGCATTCCCTCCGCCTTCTGCTCGGGCTCGGCCTCGGCCTGCTCGTGGTGGTCAGCGCGACCAACTCAGGGGACTTGAGCGACAGCCCCATGGCCGCGCTCGTCCATGCGGGCCTCTTCGCGATCGCGGTTTGGCTCACCCGGCTTCCCGCGACCTGGATCGTCCCGCTCGTCAACGCGCTGCGGAAACCCTGCGAGCTGCAGGTCGGCGCGGAAGGAATCGACCTTCAGTACAGCGGACGCCGGATCTTCTACCGATGGCATGAGATCGGCCGCGTCGTGGTCCGCCGTGCGGACCACGCCGGATGGTCGATCTGCGTGTTCCCGTTGCCCGGCACAGCCCTGCCGGCGATTCGCGGACCGCGCACGCCGCTCTGCTACCTGGAGCGGAAGACCGGCTGGATCGTGGTCGTGCCCGTGCATCGGCTCAAGGGTTCCCGCAAAGAGATCGAGGCGACCGTCGCCCGATTCGCCGGCCCGCGCTGGGGCGGCAACGCCTGAGCGGGCGCACTGACCGGGGCACGGAAAACAAGATGCCGCACGCCGCCGGAAGCGCCATGGTGAGGGGATGCTGGTCGACCATTTCCCGCTGCTCGGCCTACGGCTGACGACACCCCGGCTCGAACTGCGGCTGCCCGCGCCCGAGGAACTCGCCGCCCTCGCCGATGTCGCGGCGGAGGGCATTCACGCTCCCGAGAGGATGCCGTTCGCGGTGCCGTGGACGGACCGTCCGGCCGCCGAGGTCGCCCGGGGCGTCGTCCAGCATCATTGGCAGACGCTCGCACAATGGACGCCGGACGACTGGGATCTCGACCTGACCGTGTTCCACGTCGGCGAGGTCGCCGGCCAGCAGACGGTGAGGGCGTGCGATTTCGCCGTCCTCCGCCAGGTCGACACCGGTTCCTGGCTCGGCCTCCGCCACCAGGGGGAGGGGATCGGCACCGAAATGCGGGCCGCCGCCCTCCACCTGGCGTTCACCGGCCTCGGCGCCGATGAGGCCCTCTCCGCCGCGTTCCAGGACAGCCACGCCTCGCACGCGGTCTCGCGCAAGCTCGGCTATCAGCCCAACGGCGTGTACCGCCACGTCGTCCGCGGGGCCATGACCGTCGAACGCCGGCTGCGCCTCACCCGGGCCGACTGGGAACGCCACCGCACCATTCCCGTCACGATCGAAGGGCTCTCCCCGTGCCTCCCCATGTTCGGAATCCCGGGATGACGTTCGAGGTCCTGGTCGCCGAGGCCGAGTCCGCGCCCGTCGCCGGCTGGGACTTCTCCTGGCTGGACGGCCGCGCGACCGAACAGCGCCCCTCCTGGGGATACCAGCGCCTGATGAGCGAACGGCTCGCCGGGGCCCGGGCGGCGCTCGACATCCAGACCGGTGGCGGCGAAGTGCTCGCCGGGGCGGCCGAATTCCCGCCCACGATGGCGGCCACGGAATCCTGGCCGCCGAACATCGAGAAGGCCGCCCGCCTCCTCCACCCCCGGGGAGCCGTCGTCGTCGCCGACCCCGACGAACCGCCGCTCCCCTTCGCCGACGAGGCGTTCGACCTGGTCGTCAGCCGCCACCCCGCCACCGTCCACTGGACGGAGATTGCCCGCGTCCTCGCCCCGGGCGGCACCTATCTCGCCCAGCACGTCGGCCCAGCGAGCGTCTTCGAGCTGACCGAGTACTTCCTCGGCCCGCAACCAGAGGCCCGCCGGAAACGCCGCCCCGACGCCGAGAGCGCCGACGCCCGGGCCGCCGGGCTGGACATCGTCGACCTGCGCTCCGAACGCCTCCGCATGGAGTTCTCCGACATCGGCGCGGTCGTCTACTTCCTGCGCAAGGTGATCTGGATAGTGCCCGGCTTCACGGTGGACGCCCACCGCGCCCGCCTGCGCGAACTGCACGACCGGATCCGGCGCGACGGCCCCTTCATCGCCCACTCGGCCCGCACCCTGATCGAGGCCCGCAAACCGGCATGACATGACGCCCCCGACCCGGCGGGTCAGCCGGAGGCCCGGGCGAACCGTGCCCGGTAGGCGGAGGGGCTGAGGCCCGTCCGGCGCCGCAACTGGGTGCGGAGGTTGGCCGTGGTGCCGAGGCCGCTGGCCCGGGCGACCACGTCCAGCCTGGGCTCGCCGCGTTCGAGGAGGGTGCAGGCCAGCGCCACGCGCTCGGCGGTGAGCCACGCGAGCGGGGTGGTGCCGAGTTCGGCCTGGAAGCGCCGGTGCAGGGTCGCGGGGCTGACGGCCGCGCGGGACGCCAGGCCGGCGACACTCAGCGGCCGGTCCAGCCGCTCCCGCGCCCAGCCGAGGAGAGGCGCCAGCGACGCGTCCGGGACGTCGGGCACGGGGCGCTCGATGAACTGCCGCTGCCCGCCGTCCCGGTGGACGGCGAACACCAGGCGCCGGCTCACCGCGTTGGCGATCTCGGCGCCGTGGTCGCGGCGGATGAGGTGCAGACCGAGGTCGAGTGCGGCCGCGCTGCCGGCGGACGTCAGCACGTCGCCGTCGTCCACGAAGAGGACGTCCGGTTCGAGCGTCACGTCCGGGAAGCGTGAGCGGAACCGCTCGGCCCAGCGCCAGTGCGTGGTGGCCCGGCGCCCGTCGAGGACGCCCGCGGCGGCCAGGGTGAACGCGCCGGTGCAGAGCCCGACCAGCCGGGCGCCGCGTCCGGCCGCGCGCTCCACCGCCGCCAGGACGGCCGGCGCCGGGCCGTCCTCCGGGTCGGGACGGTTCGGCACGATCACGGTGTCCGCGCGGTCGACCGCGTCCAGGTCGGCGACGCCGGACATGGTGAAGAATCCGGCGTGCATGTCCGCGCGGCCGCCCGCCGCGCAGAGCGCGAAGTCGTACCACCTCCGGCCCAGCTCGGGACGGCGCAGGCCGAACAGCTCGGTCGCCACCCCGAGCTCGAACGGGTTCGAGCCGGTGTCGACGATCATCACCACCCGGTGCGAGGATCCTTGCGACATATGCAATTCCTAGCACTGACCGGGCCGTGCGGCGGAACGGCAGGGTGGGGCCATGAGCGACGAACCGATCGAACTGCGCGACGCGCTGGCCTCCTTCACCGCGCTGTGGAGCCCGCGGGTCGTCACCCGGGTGAACGACTACGACGTCCGGATCGCCAAGGTCGAGGGCGACCACGTGTGGCACGCCCACGACGACACCGACGAGTTCTTCCTGGTGATCGACGGCGAGTTGTCCATCGCCCTGCGCGACTCCGGAGGGGAGCGGACGGTCGAGCTGCCCGCGGGATCGGTGTTCGTCGTCCCGCGGGGGACCGAGCACAGGCCGTCCTCGCCGACCGGCGCGTCCATCCTGATGTTCGAGCCGGCCGGCACGCTGAGCGTGGGCGACCGGCACGAGGCGGTGCCGTCCCACATCGACGCCACCACCGGCCACGCCCTGGGCTGACCGCTTCCTACGCCGCGGCGGTCAGCCGGTAGGAGGTGCCGCTGCTGCCCTGCACCCAGGCGTCGGGCAGGGTGGCGGCGAGGGCGTGCTGGGCGCGCCAGCCCGTGCAGTGACCCGGAACGACGAGGCTCGGCGCGAGCTCGGTCAGGGCGGCGACGGTGGGCGCAATGACCGGTTCGAAGGCCGGGCCGCCCAGATGGAACCCGCCGACGAGCGCGTGCAGCCGGTCCACTCCCGTCAGCCGCCGCGCATGCCGGACGATGTTGACCGCACCCGAGTGACCGCAGCCGGTCAGCACGACCAGGCCCCGGCCCCGGACGTTCACGACGAGCGCCTGGTCGTCGAGCACGAGCGGGTCGTGCTCCCACGCGGACCCGGTCCACGCCTGGTGCGGGGGCGGCATGCCGTGCTCGAACTCCGTGGTGCGGTCCACCTCGCCGGTGATCAGAACGCTGCCGTCCAGCAGGAGCGAGGGCTCGCGGCGCTCGATGACCTCGAAGCCCTCCCCGTCCAGCGCCCGCCTGCTGAGCGTCGGCAACTCCTCCACCTCCCGGCCGGGGACCGCGAGCCTGCGCCTGGTCCACACCAGCGGGTGCAGCACCATCGGCAGCGACCGGACGCCGCGCCGGCCCGCCAGGCCGGACAGCCCTCCGGCGTGATCGAAGTGGCCGTGGCTGAGCACGACGCCCTGGATGTCACCGAGGTCGATCCCCAGCCTCGCGGCGTTGGTGACCATCGCGTCGGGCGACAGGCCGGTGTCGAACAGCAGCGTGGTGGAGCGGCCCGCGCGCCGCACCGTGACCAGCGCGGAGAACCCGTGCTCGGCGATCATCCCGGCGAAGGTGCGGCCCTCCTCGAACTGCGGCGCCGTGACCACCCCGGCGCCGAACCCCGCCCGGCGGGTGCGCTCGTCGTCGCCCAGCAGGGCGTCGTAGACGTTGTCCACCAGGGTGACGATCTCGACCTCGTCCACCGGCTCCAGCGCGACGGGATCGACCGCCGCCCCGGGTGCCGGGCGCGGCATCGACGCCTGCGCCTCCCCGTCAGCCGTCTCACACATGTCGGCAGCCTAACGCCCGCCTCCGGCCATCGAGTCCTGTGCTCCCAGGCGCCGCCGTAGACTGAATGATCATGGTTTGAACCGGTTGGGGAAGGCGTGGCGGGCGGGATGACGGATTCCGGAGAGGCCTCGTCCATGCCCGGCGTGGACACGACCACGCCGAGTGTGGCCCGGATGTACGACTACTTCCTGGGCGGCAAGGACAACTACGCGAGCGACCGTGTCGCGGCCGAGGAAGTGGTGAAGGCGCTGCCCACGGTGGAGGGCGTCGCCAGAGCGAACCGTGCGTTCCTCCAGCGCGCCGTCCGCTACGTCGCCGGACGCGGAATCGACCAGTTCCTCGACATCGGCACCGGCCTGCCCACGCAGGGAAACGTCCACCAGATCGCCCGCGAAGAACATCCGGAAGCCCGTGTCGTCTACGTCGACAACGACCCGATGGTCGTCGTCCACGCGCGGGCACTGGTCGCCACCGACAAGCGGACCGGCATCGTCCACGCCGACGTGCGCGATCCGGACAAGGTGCTGGACGACCCGCAGGTGCACCGGCTGATCGACCTCCGGCGCCCGGTGTGCGTGCTGTTCGTGGCCGTCCTGCACTTCCTCTCGGACGCGGAGGACCCGGGGGCACTCGTCCGGCGTTTCACCGACGCACTGCCGGAGGGCAGCTTCGTCATCCTGTCGCACGCGGCGGCGGAGGAGCTGCGCAACGAGCAGGTCGGCGAGACCTACCGGTCCCAATCGGCGAGCGCGCCCCTGGTCGCCCGGACCCGCGACCAGGTGACCGCCCTCTTGGACGGCCTGACCATTGTCGAGCCGGGCGTCGTCCCCCTGCACAAATGGCGTCCGTACGGCGGCGAATACATCACCAACGCCGGCTGGACGGCGGTGGCCAGCAAAGCGTGAAACGTCAGGCGGTGAGGGTCGCCTCTATGCCGTAGTGGTCGGACAGAACGGCCGAGCGGCCGTTGGGGAGGCGGACCTCCTCTTTGAAGACCAGGCGTGTCGTCGCCTCAAGGCCCGGCCTGACGACGAGCTGGTCAATGGCGCCGATGTCCGCGTACTCGGGCCGATAGGTCGGTTCGTTGTCGCCCGCCAACGCGTCCCGCAGCCCCGTGGTGGAAAGGAACCCCTGAAAGTAGTCCGAGTCGCGCGGGACGTTGAAGTCGCCCATGGCCACCAGCGGTTCCGCCCGATCGATTCTGTTGACGGCGGCCGCCAGCTCGCGGAGCTCGGATTCCTCCACCTTCGTGTAAGCGTTGGACGGGGACCAGTCCATGTCCATGTTCGCCGAAAGATGCGTGTTCACCACCGTGAGGAACCCGCCGGGCAGACGGATCCGGGTGAACAGGGCGCCCTTGCTCAGCAGCCATTCGGGCCGGGCCGGGCGGACGAGCGTGAACGGCTCGAAGTGGCGCCGGGTCACCGGATGGCGGGAGAGGGTCACCAGGCCGCCGCGGACGAGCGGGAACCTCGGAACACAGGCGATGTGCGGGTATGACGCGGCCGTCCGGCGCAGCAGGGCCAGAACGCGCGGCGAAATGACCTCCTGGAGGCAGACGACGTCATAGTCCGCCTGCTCGATGAGTTCGGCCAGGACGCCCATGCGCGCCCGGGTTTCGCCCTTGAACAGCGTGTTGAAGGTGAGGACTCGGGCCTGCATGCCCGCCACCCTACGTCGCCTTCGCCGCCCGGATGGCCGCGACACTAGCCCGTGCGCGCGATGGACTATCTCGTCCGCGTTGAAGAGCGGCGCCGAGTGGGTCATCATTGGAGCCTCGTCCCCCCGCCACGGAGGCATATCCTTGCGAGCCTGTTCGATACCGCGCTGCGGTCGGTCGTCGTGCTTCCATGTGCGGCTCGAAGCGGCGAACGGCCCGCGGGACGGGGGGCTCGATTCCTGCGGGGCCCATCTCGCCGAAGCCGTCCAGAAATTGGCGCTGCATGCCCGTGAGCAGCGCCGACATCCGGCGCAGGTCGTCGTGTACGCGACGACCGACGACCACCGCCCTAATGGGCCGGGGCCTTTCGACCGGCTCGCGCTCGGCGCCATCCCGGTCTGACATGGCTATTTTCGGCCATTGCCCGCCGTCCGGCGGCTTCCGATACTGGGCGGGCAATGCCGGACACGGCCGTAACGAAAAGGGGTCGGCATGGGATTCCAGCTTGGCTTGTTCTCCCCGAACACCGAATCGGGGCTCGCGATCACGACCGCTCCGGAAAGATGGCACGCCACCTGGGACAACAACCTGCGGCTCGCCCGGCTCGCGGACGAGGCGGGCATCGACTTCCTTCTCCCGGTCGCGCGCTGGACGGACTGGGGCCCCGACACCGACTTCCACAGAAGCGCCCTCGACCCGCTCGTATGGGCGTCCGGGCTTCTGGCGGCCACCAGCCGCATCCGCGTGTTCAGCACCGTCCACACCGCGTTCCACCACCCCGTCGTCGCGGCGAAGCAGCTCGCGACCGCCGACCATCTCAGCAAGGGGCGGATCGGGCTGAACATCGTCGCGGGTTGGCACGCTCCCGAGTACGAGATGTTCGGCCTCACCCTGCCCAACGACCACGACACGCGTTACGGGCTCGCGCAGGAATGGTGGGACGTCGTCAAGCGCATCTGGTCGACCGACGAGCCGTTCGACCATGACGGCCGGTTCTTCCAGCTCAAGCACGTGGTGGGCAGGCCCAAGCCGTACAACGGGCACAGCCTCCCCGTCATCAACGCCGGGTCCTCCACCCAGGGACGCTCGTTCGCCGCGCGCAACGCCGACCGGGCGTTCACCGTCGTCGCCGGGCCCGAGGACGGAGCGGAGATCGTGAAGGCCATCCGCGCCGAGGCCGAGTCCCACGGCCGGACGGTCGGTGTCTTCACGCTCGGCCACGTGGTGTGCCGCCCGACGAGGACCGAGGCCGAGGACTTCCTGCGCTACTACGCCGACGAGCACGCCGACTGGCCCGCCGTCGACGAGGTGATGCGGCTGCAGGGGCTGCACGCGCAGTCGTTCACGCCGGAGATGCTGCAGGTGTTCCGGGACAGGTTCGCGGCCGGGCACGGCAGCTGCCCGCTGGTCGGCGACCCCGACGACGTGGCCGACGGCATCGCGGAGTTCGCCCGTGCCGGATTCGACGGTATCGCTCTGTCATTCCTCAATTACGCTGATGAACTGGGCTACTTCGCCGCCGAGGTCATGCCGCGGCTGCGCGCCCGGGGTGTTCTGTCCATCGACCGTCAGGAACCGGCCTCGCCATAAGGACCATGACTTCTCTCGACATCGCACCGCCCCTGTCCGCCCACCAGCGGGTCGCCAGCAACGACATCGACGTCCTGCATGACACGGTCGAACCCTTCGCCGTCGGTCACGACCTCCAGGCGTGTAAGCCGGACATCCCGCTGGACGGCCTCGTCAATGCCCTCAATGTGGGGGCGGTCAACCTGGTGTGGGTGCGGTACGGGGGCGGCGGTGTCATCGTGGACACGCCGCCGACGGAAGGGCACTTCGCCATGTGCGCCCCGATCGCGCCCATGGGCGTCGAGTACCGGGCCACGAAGAACCGGGAGACCGCCGGAGGAAGCCTCGTCCTGTCCCATGACGAGGCGATGCGGATGAGGCCGCATCCGACGCTGGGCTGCCTGGTCATCGCCACGAGCACGGGCCGTCTCGCCGACCATCTCGCCGATCATCTCGGCCGCGACTACACCGCGCCCCTGCGCTTCCACAACGTCGACAAGCCGGCCATCACTTCGCCGTCGATCGTCGAACGCACCTGGCGCTACGTGTGCGACGTCCTCGACCACGCGACCGAGCACGGCGGTCTCCACCCGCTCGCAGAGCGCACCCTGGAGGAGGCGTTGCTCACGTCCATCCTCCTCGGCCTGCCCCATACCGGCGTGGAGAGCCTCACCCAGCCACACCGCAAGATCCCGCATTATCTGGCCGGGTTCATCCGGGAGTGGGTCGAGGCAAACCACCACCGTCCGATCGGCGTGACCGACATCGCGGTGGCAGTGGGCGTCGGGGTACGGCAGCTACAGGCCATCTGCCAGGACGAGTGGGGCCTGACACCCACCCAGCTCTTGCGCGGCGTACGGCTCGACCACGCCCGCGCCGCACTCTCCGTGGCCCGGCCAGGGCCCCGCACGATCACGGATGTCGCCGAAGCCGCCGGATACCTTCACATGAGCCGTTTCGCCGCCCACTACCGGCAGCGATTCGGTGAGACACCCACACAGACGCTGAAGCGACCCTGAGTCAGCGGTGGCGCCGTTCCACAGGCGCTCCCGCCGCGCGCGCGTGGGCCAGGCCAGGTGTTTCCGGTCCGCCGTCGATGTGCTCTACGAACTCGCTGATCCAGCGGGCTATGAGTTCCGGGTGGCTACGCGCCACCCAATGCCCGGCTGGGGCACGCCGCACGTACAGACGCGAGACCGGCCCACGCGCGGACAACAGAAGTGACTGCGAGCCGTAGCGGTCCTTCACGGGAACGATGAGCTGGACAGGTATGTCCGTCCGCCCATCCCCTGCGGTGCCCGGACGACGCCGCATGTTGGCGCGGTACAGGCCGAGCCCATTGCGGGCGTCCGCGGCGAGCGTGTCCGCCGGGTGACCTGGGCGCGGCTCGGCGCCCTCGCGCAGCCGCATCACCCGTCCGAAGCCCACGGCGAGCACGCGGGCGGCGACCTCACCGACCCGGGGCGCCATCAGGACCGGCATGTAGACGCTGCGCACCGCCTGCCCGAGCACCTCGGCGACGCCGCGCGGGCCGGACCGGACGGCGGCCCGGGCCCAGCGGGCCATGTGCCGCCGGTCCGGTCCGGAGATCGAGGTGAACGAGGCGATGCGGCCGCGGAGCCGGTCGCCGATGACGGCCTCCCAGCCCTGCACCGAGCCCCAGTCGTGCCCCACCAGATGGACGGGCTCATCGGCGCCCACACCGTCCAGGACGGCCTCCAGATCGCCCATGAGCGCGTCCAGCCGGTAGTCCAGCGGGTCGGACGGGCTGCTGGACGTGCCGGCGCCCCGCACGTCGTAGGCGACGACGCGGAACCGCCCGGCGAGCCGCCCGGCGACCTCGTCCCACATGGCGCTGGTGTCGGGGTAGCCGTGAACGAGGACGACCGTCGGCCGGTTCTCCTCGCCGCGCACCCGCACGGCCAACCCGATCTCGCCCGACCTCACCCGCTGGTCTCGCATCAGCCCACCAGATCTTCCAGGTCAGGACGGTCGCGCGCTCAGACCCGTGCAGGAACGCAGGCCGTTCCACCGCTTGACCTCGGTCTTGGCCGCGGCCCCCTTCATCGGGACGGGAAGACCGCCGGAGATCAGGGCCGGGTCCCACTTGTCCTTGGTGACCTTGCCGTTCTCCACCTTCAGGTACAGGACCCCGGACTTCGCCGTCTGGCCACTGGCGGAGTAGAACACGAAGTTGCCCATGCCGTAGTGGACGTACGAGCCGTTCATGTATCCGCCGCCCAGCGGAATGTGCGCATGCCCCCCGACGACGATGTCAGCGCCCGCCGCGACGAGCGCCTTGGCGAGTTCCTGCTGACGGGCGAGCGGGCACGACTTCAGCTCCTCGCCCCAGTGCAGGTGGACGATGACGACGTCCGAGCCCTGGCGCGCCTCCTTCACCGCCTGCACCATCCGCGGGATGTTCTTGGCGGACGCCAGGCCGCCCTTGGTGTCGGTGGCCGTCCACGCCTGGATCAGGTTGTCGTCCAGTACCTGGGTGGCGCCGACGATGGCGACCTTGTTGCCCTTTACGGTGACGCGGTACGGCCGGTAGGCGGCGTCGGCGTTCTTCCCGATCCCGACGACCGGGAACCCGCTGCGCTTGATGGCGGCCAAGGAGTCACGTAGGCCGCCCTCCATGTAGTCCATGCCGTGGTTGTTGGCCATGGAGGCGACGTCCACACCGGCCGCCTTCAGCGCCTTGAACGCCGACGGCGGCGCACGGAAGGTGAACTCCTTGCCGGGCGCGGGCGTCCCGCCGGTGGTGATGGCCGTCTCCAGGTTGACCATGGCGAGGTCCGCCGCGCGCAGCTGCTTCGCGACCGGGCCGAGCGCGGTGGAAGGCTGAGCCAGCTGGCCCCGCAGCTGGCCCTCGAAGTGCGTGTCGCCGCCGAACGCGATCAGGATCGGCTCCTTGGCGGCCTTCGTCGGCTGCTTGCCACCGGTGCCTCCCGGCTTCGCGGAGGGCGGCGGCGTCGCGCCCTTCGCACCGGAGTCACCGGAGCCGCACGCCGCGGCGGCCAGCGCCACCCCGGCCATGACCACGGCCGTCTTCCCCCGCATGCCCATCGCCTAGCCTCCGTCCGGCCCCCCGTGGACCTTCTGGGTTCGGATCGGCCAAGCATGCCACGTGCCGCTCCCACCGTCCTGCCGAGGGGCGCCGCAGGGCCGGTAATGTGCACCGTTATGTCGCTTCGCTTCGATCAGACCGGCTGGGAGCAGATCCAGCCCGGCGCCTTCCGCAACGCGGACGGCGACACCCTCGGCCTCTACGGGTTCGACATCCCGCCGGACCTGCCGGCGCCGCTGGAGCAGCTCGACCTGCTCCGCGGCCGCACCGTCGCGAAGACGGCCGAGGGCGGCGGCGGGCTGATCGAGCTGGACGTGATCACGCTGGACGGGCTGCCCGCCATCCGGCAGATCATCAAGTTGCCGCTGCCCGACCGCCCGAGCGGTGTGGCCTACATCGGGAGCTTCACCGTCCCGCGCGCCGACCGGAGCCTGGTCCTCAAGGCCCAGTGCCTGGAACAGGGTGTCACCGGAATACGTGACAGCACGGCTCTCAACCACTACATGTCCCAGTACGGGCAGGGCCGGGACATGCAGGAGATGATGCGCTGGTGGGCGCAGCACCCCTACGCCCCGGAAGTCCAGGGCGGCCTCCCGCGCAACCACTCCGAAGACCCTGGCTGGGACGCCCACTTCCCGCAGCATCCCCTGTCCCGTGCCCGCCGCCTCATGACCGCGGTTGCGCCCACCATCGAACTCCACCCCGCTTTCAAGGCCGCACCCCCGTTCACCGGCTGATCCGTAGCCGGGTGGCACCGCAAACGGGAATGGGCTCAGATCAGGTGCGGTCGGCGGGGTCCTCCTGGCCGTTGTGCTTGGCGCCGGGGGTCAGTTCGAAGGGGCCGTCCGGCTGGGGCAGTTGCTGCGGATCGGTGGACTCGGGTTTGCCGGCGGCCTTTTCGAGGGCGGACTTGGCTTCGTCCAAGGAGCCGCCGAACGCTTGCGAGACGGCCTGTAGGGCGGTCGTCACCTCGCTCGGGATGACCCAGAAGGTGCTGCCCTGGCCCTCGGCGAGTTTCGGGAGGGTCTGGAGGTACTGGTAGGCGAGTAGCTTCGGGTCAGGGTCGGCGGCGTGGATCGCGCCGAAGACCGTCTCGATCGCCTTGGACTGGCCCTCGGCCTCCAGGATCGCGGCGCGCTTGCCGCCCTCCGCCTTGAGGATCGCCGACTGCTTCTCGCCCTCGGCGGTGAGGATCTTGGAGGCGCGGGCGCCCTCGGCGGTCAGGATCGCGGCGCGCTTCTCCCGCTCGGCGCGCATCTGCTTCTCCATCGCGTCCTTGATGGACGGCGGCGGCTCGATCGCCTTGATCTCCACTCGGGTGACGCGGATTCCCCATTTGCCGGACGCGTCGTCCAGCACGCCGCGCAGTGCCGTGTTGATCCGGTCGCGGGACGTCAGGGTGGCCTCCAGGTCGAGGGTGCCGATGACGTTGCGCAGGGTGGTCGCGGTGAGCTGCTCGATCGCCTTGATGTAGTTGACGATCTCGTAGTCGGCGGCGCGCGGGTCGGTGACCTGGAAGAACAGCACGGTGTCGATGTGGACGACGACGTTGTCCTCGGTGATGACCGGCTGCTTCTTGAACGACACGACCTGCTCGCGCAGGTCGATGAGGGCCTTCACGCGGTCGACGAACGGGACGACGAAGCTGATGCCGGGTTCGAGGGTGCGGTGGTAGCGGCCGAGGCGCTCGACGTTGCGGGCCCGCGCCTGCGGAATGATCCACACGGTCCGCATCACCCCGGTGGCCAGGACGATCACCCCCGCGACCACGATGACGAGCAGGGCGATGGCAATGTCGGTCATGGTGGCTCCTCATCCGTTCCGGACGAGACCGGATAGAGCAGGGCGGTGGCCCCTTCGATGGCGAGGACGTCGGCGGTCGCGCCGGCCGGGATGACGAGGTCCGGGTCGTAGGGGCGGGCCGTCCACTCCTCGCCGCCGATGCGGGCGCGCCCGCCGCGCCGGGTCACCTCGGTGAGGGTGAACGCCTCGCGTCCGACCAGGGCGGCCGTGCCCGAGCGCAGCGGCGGCGGCTGCCGGACGTGCCGGATCGCGATGGGGCGAACGACGGCGAGGCCCGCGATCGAGCCGGCCGCGAACACGGCCGCCTGGACGGCGAGCGGCAGGCCGAGAGCCCCCACCAGGCCGGCGGCGAGCGCGGCGACGGCCAGCAGGCCGAGCGCGAACGTCACGGTGAGCAGCTCGGCGACCCCGAGCAGCGCGGCGACCAGCAACCAGGCGACCCACGGCTCCATAGCAGCTCCCTAGCGGCTGCCGAAAGTCCTCTGTCTCCCAAAGTAACTCCGAAATCGCCGGGACGGCCATGCCCGATGGCGTCGCCTGCGAGGACGGGCCATGATGGAAACGGTCCCGTTCACAAGGAGTGTCCCGATGGGCGACCGCACGGCCTTCCGCACCTGTCCGCTCTGCGAGGCCCTGTGCGGGCTCGAACTGACCCTTGACGAGGCGGGCGCCGTGACGCGTGTCCGCGGCGACGCGAAGGACCCGTTCAGCAAGGGCTTCATCTGTCCCAAGGGCGCGACGCTCGGGAGCCTCGACGGCGACCCCGACCGGCTGGCGGAGCCGCTCGTCAGGGGCGAGAAGGCCGGGTGGGACGAGGCGTTCGCGGCGGTCGGCCGGGGGCTGGCCGACGTCATCGCGCGGCACGGGCGGGACTCCGTCGCCGTCTACATCGGCAACCCGACCGCCCACTCGATCGCCGGGCCGCTGTACGCCGCCGCGATCGTGAAGGCGCTCGGCACCCGCAACCTGTTCACGGCGAGCACCGCCGACCAGATGCCGAAGCACGTCGCGTGCGGGCACATGTTCGGCGATCCCCTCGCGATCCCCGTGCCCGACCTCGACCGGACCGGGCATGTGCTCATGCTGGGCGCGAACCCGCTGGAGTCGAACGGCAGCCTGGCGTCCGCGCCCGACTTCCCCGGACGGCTCAAGGCGATCCGGGCGCGCGGCGGCAAGGTCACGGTCGTCGATCCGCGCCGGACACGGACGGCCGCCCTCGCCGACGAGCACCTGTTCATCCGCCCAGGGACGGACGCGTTCTTCCTCATGGCGCTCGTGCACACCCTGTTCGCCGAGGACCTGGTCGCCTCCGCCGAGCATCTGGCCGGTCGCGTCAACGGCCTGGACGACCTGCGCGCACTCGCCGTCGACTTCCCTCCGGAGCGTGTGGCCGCGGTCACGGGCATCCCCGCCGAGACCATCCGGCGGACCGCCCGTGAGCTCGCCGCAGCCGAGCGCGCCGCCGTCTACGGCCGGATCGGGACGTGCACGCAGGCGTACGGGACGCTGAACAGCTGGCTCGTGGACGTCCTGAACGTCCTCACGGGGAACCTCGACCGACCCGGCGGGGCGATGTTCCCGCGTCCCGCGCACGCGCCCGTCTACCGCCGAAAGAAGCCGTTCACGACCGGACGGTGGCGCAGCCGCGCCCGCGGCCTGCCCGAGGTCAACGGGGAGCTGCCCGTCGCGACGCTGGCGGACGAGATCGAGACGCCCGGCGAGGGCCAGGTCAGGGCGCTGATCACGATCGGCGGGAACCCGGCGCTGTCCGCCCCGAACGCCGCCCGGCTCGACCGCGCGCTCGCCGGCCTGGAGTTCATGGTGAGCGTCGACCCCTACCTGAACGAGACGACCCGGCACGCGAGCGTGATCCTTCCGCCGCCGCGCCCCGCGCAGACGCCGCACTACGACATCGCGCTGACCGGTCTCGCCGTCCGCGACTACGCGCGCTACTCGCCGCCGGTCGTCCCGCTGCCGGACGGCCGCCCGAGCGAGGCCGTCATCCTCGGCCGGCTCGCCATGATCGCCTCCGGCGCGGACGGCGACCCGGCCGCGCTGGACGAGATGATCATCAGGTCGACGCTGGAGAAGGCCGTCGCGCTCCCGGGCTCCCCGGTGCACGGCCGGGAGCCGGACGAACTGCGCAAGATGCTCCTCGACACCGGCACGCTCACCGAGCAGCGGCTCGACATGATGCTGCGCCTCGGCCCCTACGGCGACGGCTTCGGCACCGACCCCGCCGGGCTCTCAATGTCACGGCTGCGCACCGAGCACCCGCACGGCCTCGACCTCGGCGCCCTCAAGCCGCGCCTGGACGAGGTCCTCTGCACCACCTCCGGCCGCGTGGAGCTGTGCCCGTCCACGTTCGCCGCCGACGTCGACCGCCTGCACTCCGCGCTGAGCGCCGGCGACCCGGGCGGGATGGTGCTGATCGGACGCCGCCACCTGCGCTCCAACAACAGCTGGCTGCACAACGTCCCCGAACTGGTGCGCGGCTCGAACACCTGCACCCTGCAGCTCAACCCGGCCGACGCCGGGCGTCTCGGCATCGCCGCCGGCGACACCGTCCGCGTCACCTCCCGGACGGGCACCGTCGAGGCCGTCGCCGAACCCACCGACACGATCATGACGGGAGTGGTCAGCCTGCCGCACGGGTGGGGCCACGACCGTCCCGGAACCCGCACCGAGGTCGCGAGCCGGCACGCCGGAGTGAACGTCAACGCCGTCACCGACGAGCAGGACATCGACCCCCTGTCCGGCAACGCGGTGTTCAACGGCGTCCCCGTCACCCTGAAGGCCGCGCACTGACCCGTTGTTTAGCCCCTCCCGGCATCAGGTACGTATGACTGGCCGCAGGTGAACGCGGAAGACTAGTGTCTCAACAGGCGTCCCAGTGCATACGCGGAGGAGGGACATGAACCGACGGGTGAACAACATATTCCGGCGCGGTTCCCAATCCCAGGCCACCGCGCGGCTGGCCGACGCCACCGAGGGGCTGGAGCACGCCAGCGGCCTCGACCGCACCATCCGCGTGCTCTCCACGGCCGTGAAACGGACACTGCGGCCCGGCCCCGTCAAGGACACCCTCCACGGCGTCCCGATCGGCCATCCGGCCCACGCGCCCCTCACCGACCTGCCCATCGGCATGTGGGTCTCCGCCGCCCTGCTGGATCTCATGCCCGGGACGCGCCGCGCCTCGCAGGCCCTCGTCGCCGCCGGGCTCGCCGGGGCCGTGCCGACCGTCCTCACCGGCATCGCCGACTGGTCGGCCCTGCACCGCGAGCAGCAGCGCGTCGGCCTCGTCCACGCGGCCGGGACGGCCACCGCGAGCATGCTGTACTCGGCGTCCCTCGTGGCCCGCTACCAGGGACGGGACGCCGCCGGACGCGCGCTCGGCTTCGCCGGCCTCAGCGCACTCGTCGCCGGCGCCTACCTCGGCGGGCATCTCGCCTTCCGGCAGGCCGCGGGCGCCAGCCACGCCGACCAGCTCGCCCACCTCGTCCCGCTCGGCTGGCACGACCTGTGCGCCGCCGAGGAACTGCCCGACGGCTGGCCCGTCACCCGGCGGCTCGGCTACATCAGCCTGTTCGTCCTGCGCAACGGCGACGAGGTGCACGTGCTCGCCGACCGCTGCAGCCACCTCGCCGGGCCGCTCCACCAGGGCCGCGTCATCACCGACGACAACGCGGACACCTGCGTCGTCTGCCCCTGGCACGGCAGCACCTTCCGCGTCGCCGACGGCGCCGTCGTCCACGGCCCGGCCACCGCCCGCCAGCCGTCCTTCGAGGCCCGCGTCACCGAAGAGGGCATCCTCCAGGTCCGGCCCGTCTAGCCCCAGGACCAGGGGATTCGTGCGTTGTGCCGTGATTCAAAATCGGTCGTTCGGGGTACAATTCGAATATACGTTCGATCGACTGAGGGGTTGCGGGGATGAAGGGCGACTGGGTCGAGATCGTGGTGGACGCCGGCGGCGACGGGACACGGACGTACGAGGTCGCGGCGAGCCGCGCGGGACGCCGGGTGGAGATCGCGACCCGGCGCGGCGTCGTGGAGGTCAGCGAGGTCACCCGCACGGGCACCGCGGTCCGCACGGCCCGTTTCATGGCCAGCCGCGTCCTGGCCCTGGTGGAGCACCCCACGGAGCCGAGCCACGGGGACGACGCCTAGAACACCAGGTTCACGATCGCGACGAGGCCGACGACGACGATGACGCCGCGCAGGACCATGGGCGGGATGCGGCGGCCGACGGAGGCGCCGATCATGCCGCCGCAGGTGGACCCGGCGGCGATGAGCAGGACGACCCACCAGTCGATCCCGGTGTCGCCGAACAGCCACGTGAGGGTGAACAGGATCGCCGCGGTGCCGTTCACGACGGCCGACAGGACGTTCTTGCCCGCGTTGAGGCGCTGCAGGTCGTCGTCCAGCATGATGCCGAGCAGCGCGATGAGGATGATGCCCTGCGCGGCGCCGAAGTAGCCGCCGTACATGCCGGCGAACAGGACCCCTACCCAGAGCAGCGGGCCGCCGTGCGGCCGGTGCTCGCCCTCCCGGCGGCGCACCATCCACTTCTGCAGGCGCGGCTGCACGACCACCAGGACGAGCGCGATGGCGATCAGCGCGACCACGATGACGTTGAACGCCTTGGCGGGGAGGCCGAGCAGGAGGAGGGCGCCGATCACCGAGCCGAGGCAGGAGGCGGTGGCGAGCCGCGCCAGCCGCCCGCGCTGCCCCTCGAGTTCCTTGCGGTAGCCGTACGCGCCCGTCGCACCGCCCGGGACGAGCCCGATGTTGTTCGACACGTTCGCCACCACGGGCGGGTAGCCGAGCGCGACCAGGGTCGGGAAGGTGATCAGGGAGCCGGACCCGACGACCGTGTTGATGCCTCCGGCGGCCACTCCGGCCGCGAAGACGGCGGCCGCGTCCAGCAGATTCAAATGCGTCCCATCCCAGCGCTACGAATTCCCAACGGCGCACATCGTAGGGAGACCGCAGCTCACGCCGCGCAAGGGGGGTCCGTCAGCGCGTAGAGCGGGCGTACCAGCGGCCGTTCTGGCGGTCGATGGTGAGGGGGATGCCGAAGGTGGCGGACAGGTGCTCCTCCGTGAAGACCTCGTCCACCTTGCCCTGCGCGACGATCTGGCCGCCGCGGAGCAGCAGCGCGTGGGTGAAGCCCTCGGGGACCTCCTCCACATGGTGCGTGACCATCGCCATGGTGGGAGCGGTCGGGTCGTCCGCGAGGGCGGCGAGGCGGGCGACGAGGTCCTCGCGGCCGCCGAGGTCGAGGCCGGCGGCGGGCTCGTCCAGCAGCAGCAGCTCCGGGTCCGGCATGAGGGCGCGGGCGATCTGGACGCGCTTGCGCTCGCCCTCCGACAGCGTGCTGAACGTGCGCCGGATCAGGTCGGCGCAGCCGAGGGCCTCCAGCAGCGCGACGGCGCGGCCCACGTCGGTCGAGTCGTACTCCTCCTGCCAGCGTCCGAGGATCGCGTAGGAGGCCGTCAGCACCAGGTCGATGACCGTCTCGCCGGCCGGGACCTTCTCCGCGACGGACGAGCTGGCGAGGCCGATGCGGGGACGCAGCTCGAACACGTCGGTGCGGCCGATCTCCTCCTCCAGGATCTCGACGCCGCCCTCGGTGGGATGCAGCATGGCGGCGGCGACCTGCAGCAACGTGGTCTTGCCGGCGCCGTTCGGGCCGACGATGACCCAGCGGTCGCCCTCGTTCACCGTCCATGTGACGTCGCGCAGCAGGTCCGCCCCGCCGCGCCTGACCCCGACTCCGCGGAGCTGAAGCACCTCGCCTGCCATGCGCGCCTTCGTCTCCAATCCGGTGGCCCGTGCCGCCGCCATCAGGAAAGAACCTATGCGATCCGGTGCGGACGTGGGCCCCCGGCTCCCCACCGGAACGGCGGCCCCGGGACACCTCGGGGACGCGAGAGGTCCCTTACGTCCGATGGCGCACGCGATCCGAGCGCTTATCGTGGATCGCATGCCCAATGCGCACTGTCCGAGACCGGGAATGAGCACGAACGAATGAGCAGGGCCGTCGCGATCGCTCTGGCCGCCTGGGGCAATGCCTGGCTGACGGGCCACGTCGGCCTGGACGAGGCGGTCGACGAGATCGAGAAGAGCGCGGGCCCGCAGATCATCGGCGGCGAGCCCGCGGAGGTGACGCTGCGCCGCGGCCTCGGCGACCTGCGCGTCGGCGGGATGGCGGCGCTCCGGCCGGCCCTGCCCGAGCCCGGCGACCCGCTCGGGCTGTCCGGCCCGCCGGGCTTCAACGCCGCGGCGATCGAGGCGGGCGCGGCCGTGGTCGCCGTGCTCGACGGCCGGGCGATGGGGCTCGTCCCCTCCGAGGACCGGCGCGGCTCGTCCTATGTCGGCGTCCGCTGGACGACGCACGAGGCGTCGCCGGCTCCCCCGGACGTCCCGTCCCTCGCCGAGGCGGACCGGCGGCTCACGCTCGCGATGCGGGACGCCACCGAGGCCCTGCTGACCGTGGACGACTTCGCCGGCGTCCCGCCCGAGATCGCGGACGCGCTCGTCGACCTGCGCGACCCGGACCGCGGCGACCACCCGCTCGCCCCCGGATACCCGCCCCGCGCCCACCGCGTCGCCGCGCTCGCCGGACGGCTGTCCCTCGTCGTGGACCTTGCCCGGCAGATGGACGACCGTGGCCTCAGCGCCGACCAGATGAGGCGCCGAGGTGAGGCCCTGCGCCTGCTGGACTCGGCCGTCCGCCGCGCCCTGGTCGCCGCGTGCAACAGCGCCTTCGACCCGGTCCCCTGAGCGGAGCCGCGACCTGGCGCTCGTGCATGGCTCGGTGCTCTCCGGACTGTCCAGCCCGTAGGGCAGTCACAAACCGAGCCGGACGACGCGATCGTCCAGAAAGAGAGAGCCGATGGTCGACCAGCAAGGCGACGCCAAGTCAGCGGCCGGACGCGGAACGGACACCACCGTCTATCTTCACAGGCGGCACCGGGAACTCGTCAGGGCGCGGGTGGAGCGGCTCTACCCCAGCAACGCGATCATCCGGTATTACGCGGATGCCAGCGCGTTCCGGGCGTCGGGTCACGGGGACCCTCCCTTCTGGTTCCCCGCACTGAAGATCACTATGGCCTGAACCACCGGAGACCGCCTCGCGGCGGTCTCCTCAGTTGTGGCCCTTCCGCACGTCGGGAGGGCCACACCTCGTTACGGGACCGGGAAGGCCCCATGACGAAGCGGGGCGCCCCCCGGAAGGGACGCCCCGCTCTCGTGGACCGATGATCAGGCGCGGACCACGATGGTGTTGCAGATCTTGTCGGCGAACGTCTGCTTGCGCTCGTCCCACAGCGGCCAGAGCCAGCCGATGTAGCACGCGAAGTTGTCCGCGGCGTGCGCGATCCTGCGGACGAACGCCATGCCGAAGCCGATCGGCTGGCCGGTCTGCGCACTGACGAGGCGGATGCCCATCTGACGCTTGCCGATGGACTGGCCGGTCGTGCCCTCCTGGTAGCAGACCCACAGGCTGCCCGCGAAGGAGATGATCGCGCCGATCAGCATCAGCAGGAGGCCGAACAGGGCCGCGCCGCTGCTGCCCGAGCTGGACAGGATGATCATCAGGATGTAGAGGACGGTCACCGGGGCGCCGATGATGAGTCCGTCGATGATGGTGCCACCGGCACGCGAGCCCCACTCGGCTAGCTGGCCGGTCGAGCCGTAGTGGTGGTGGTGGACCTCCTGGCCGTAGCCCGGCTGGGCGGGAGGCTGCTGGCCGTAGCCCGGCTGCGCCGGAGGCTGGCCGTAGCCCGGCTGCGCGGGAGGCTGCTGGCCATAGCCGGGCTGCGCCGGAGGCTGGCCGTAGCCCGGCTGCGCGGGAGGCTGCTGGCCATAGCCGGGCTGCGCCGGAGGCTGGCCGTAGCCCGGCTGCGCGGGAGGCTGCTGGCCGTACCCGGGCTGTTGCTGCCCGTAGCCCGGCTGCTGACCGTACGGGTCGTAGGGGTTACCCACACTTGCTCCTTATTGATTGACCCTGTGGTTATGTGACGCCCGCCGGACCCGGTGGGCTCCGCAAGTCTGACCGAGGATCGACCGCGGCTCAAACCCGCAGAACACCGAACCGGACGAGCTGCCACAGCTCCGACCCGACGAGGGCGGTGCCGAGCATCCAGGCACGGGTCTTCGGCTGGAGTGCCCACCACCGTCCACCCAGGCCCAGCGGTGCGGCGGCGACGGCGACGGCGACGGTGAGCGCGACCGGGTTCGCGAGGACGGCGGGGCCTGGACGGCCCGAGCCGAGCTCGATGAACACGGTCGTGCCCCCGCACAGCGGGCACGGGATTCCGGTGAGCGCCCGCATGGGACAGAGCACGCCGGGGTCGTTCACGCGATGGATCCATGACACGCCGATGGCCGCGACGGCCATCGCCGCGACACGCAGCACCGCGCCCAGGGGGCCGTGCCGCGCTGCGGTGAGGGTCCGGCTGACGATTCCGCCGAGCACACCTTCCGGTGCGCCGGCGGCCGCCGCCCCGGGCGCTCCCCCCAACGAATCCTCCGCCTCGATGACAAACAGCTGAGTGACCCGTATACCGGGTGCACCCTGAGGTGGGTCAAGTGCAGGCAACAATACGCTATGGGACCGTTACTCTGCGCTCGGTGACACCACCTCAGGGGCAAGAGTAGGACAAATCGCCAGCTACATGAGCACTCTTTAGCGTTACCGGCATGAATGAATCGGCCGGATCGCCGCTGTGGCGGGGCCTGGCGACGAAGACGGCGGTCAACGGCACCGCCCGGCGCTCACCTTGCGCGAGCCGCCGGCAGGACGGCACCGGGCTCCGCGCCGGGACGCCGGCGCGGGCGGAAGGCCGCGCCGGGTGAGGGGGAGCGTCAGCTCTGCGCGGCGGCGCCCACGACGAGGGGCCCCTCGTCGCCGGTGATGTGCTCGGACTCGACGACGTCGGCGACGACCGCGGTGATGTTGTCCGGGCCGCCGTTCTCCCTGGCCAGCTCGATCAGCCGGTCGACGGCCCGCTGCGGGTCGGCCTCCGCGGACAGCACCTCGTAGATCTTCTGCGCGTCGACCGGGCCGCTCAGCCCGTCCGAGCACAGCAGGTAGCGGTCGCCGAGGCGGGCCTCGCGCTGGCGGAGGTCGGGCTCGCGGTCCTCACGCCCGTCCAGGACCCGGTAGAGGACGTGCGACAGCCGGGACGTCTCGGCGGGATCGGCCTGCTGGCCGGCCTGCTCGGCCTCCGCCTTGAGCAGCTCGTCCATCGTGTGGTCCTGGGTCATCTGGAACAGCTCGCCGTCGCGCAGCAGGTAGCCGCGCGAGTCGCCGACGTGCGCCAGCGCGACGGACTCGCCGGACCAGAGCATGGCGGTGAGCGTGGTGCCCATCCGGCTCAGGTCGGGACGTTCCTCCCGGACGATGCGGAGCTTCTCGTTGGCCTCGGCCACCGCGCGGCCCAGGATGTCGACGAGATCGTCCTGGGGGGCGTCGGTGTCCAGCGAGCGCATGGAGCCGATGACGGTCGAGCTCGCGACCTCGCCGCCCGCATAGCCGCCCATGCCGTCCGCGACCGCGATCAACCGTGCACCGGCGTACCCGGAGTCCTCGTTGTTCTCCCGGTTGCACCCGATGTCGCTGCCTGCTGCGTACCTGATTGCTACGTTCATACCAATTTCTCTGAGGAGGTATATCAGCCGCGGGCGGTGGTCCCCCCGGTTTCCCCGGTCGCGCCGGACGTTCCCACGCCATGCCGGACCGCGTACAGCGCCGCCTGCGTCCGATCCTGGACTCCCAGTTTCATGAGCAGATTACTGACGTGCGTCTTGACCGTCTTCTCGGACACCACGAGGGCGCGGGCGATCTCCCGGTTGGACCTTCCCCGCGCGATGTGCACGAGCACCTCCCGTTCCCGTTCGGTCAGCGCGGCGAGGCCGCGGTCGTCGCCTCCGGCGCCGCCCGCCGTCCCGTCGCGCAGCATCGCCTCGGCCGCGTCGGGCGCGAACAGCACGTGCCCGTCGTGGACCGCCCGGATCGCCTGGACGAGCGCCGCCGGGTCGACGTCCTTGTACAGGTACCCGGCCGCCCCCGCCTGGACGGCCGGCAGCACGTGCCCGCGTTCCGTCACACTGGTCAGGACGAGAACCCGTGCCCGCACCCCACGAGCCCGCAGCTCCGTCAGCGCGGTCAGGCCGTCGGCGCCCGGCATCTTGAGGTCCATGAGCACGATATCGGGCTCCAGGGATTCGGCCAGTGTCACGGCCGACGTGCCGTCCTCGGCCTCGCCGACGACCTCGATGTCGTCCTGGATGCCGAGGAACGTGCGCAGCCCCTGCCGGACGACCGGGTGGTCGTCGGCGATCAGCACTTTGATCGGCACCGGCCGCGGGCTCACAGCGGCACCTCCAGCCGTACGGTCGTGCCCTTCCCGGGCGCGGCGTCGATCGTGAGCTCGCCGCCGATCGAGTACGCCCGGTCGCGCATGGAGGCGAGGCCGAGCCCGCCCTGCGGCTCGGTGTCGGACGCGTCGAAGCCCGCGCCGTCGTCGGCGACCTCCAGCACGGCCCGGGCGTCCTCCGTGCCGAGACGCACCTCCACGGACCGCGCACCGGCGTGTCGCAGCGCGTTGTAGAGCGCCTCCTGCGTGATGCGGAACGCGACGGCCTCGTGCTCCTCAGGCAGGACGACCGCCTCGTCGGCGGAGATGCGCACGCTGGTCTCGTGCGCCCGGTCGAGGACCTCGACGTGCTTGCGCAGCGACGCGACCAGGCCGTCCGCGAGGTCCGCCGGACGCAGCTCGAAGATCACGGCGCGCAGCTCGGCGAGCGCCTCGGCGGCCAGCCGCTCCACCTGCTCCAGCTCCCGGACGGTCCGGACCGGGTCGCGCTCGGCCAGCGCGGACGCGGTGCGCGCCGTCAGCCGCAGCGAGAACAGCTTCTGCGCGACGGCGTCGTGCAGCTCGCGGGCCAGCCGGTTGCGTTCGGCGACGACCGTCAGCTCGCGGTTGTGCTCGTACAGGCGGGCGTTCGTGATGGCGATCGCGGCGTGCGCGGCGAACAGGGAGAGCAGGTCCTCGTCGTCCTGGGTGAAGCCGCCGGGACGCCGCCTGTTGGCCAGGAAGACGATGCCGAGGACGTCCTCGCCGTCGCGGATCGGCACGCCGAGGAAGTCCTTCAGGACGGGATGCGCGACCGGCCAGCCCTCGAACTCCGGCTCCCTGCGGATGTCGCCGAGGCGCTTGGCCGTGGCGCCGTGCAGCATCGCGGCGAGCATGCCGTGCTGGCGGGGCAGCGGCCCGATCCGCTCCCAGTCCTCGTCCGAGACGCCCTCGACGACGAACTCCGCGAAGGAGCCCTCGTCGTCGGGCACGCCGAGCGCCGCGTACCGGGCGTCCAGCAGCTGCGCGGCCGCCCGGACGATCACCTGGAGCACCTCGTGCACGGACAGGTGCCGGGTCACCGCGAGCACGGCGGAGCTGACGGCGTGCAGGGTCGCGCCCTGGTCGCCTCGGCAGCCGTCGCCCGTGTCCATCCCGGCCCTTCGTCGCCCCTGCGAGCGCCCTCCGGTGCTCACATGTGAAGACCGTACTCTCTGGGCGCGTCTTCTCGAATCAGCCGCCGGGAGTACACGCCCGCGGTGTCCGCTCCCCCGTGGGGGGACACCGGTCCTAGGACCATCTGACGACCGGGCAGAGGACCCGTCGGCCGATGCCGCGGGACGCGCCGGTTCCTAACGTCGTGAGCATGAAGACGGCACTGATCACAGGGGCCTCCCGGGGGCTCGGACGGGCGCTGGCCCGCGGCCTCGCGCAGGACGGCTGGAACCTCGTCATCGACGCCCGGGAGCGGGCCGCGCTGTCGGCGGTCGCCGCAGAGACCGGTGCGACGGCGATCGCCGGGGACGTCGCCGATCCCGCGCACCGGGCCGATCTCGCCCGGGCCGTCGCCGGCGGGCTCGATCTGCTCGTCAACAACGCGAGCACGCTCGGCCCGACGCCGATGCCCCGGCTCGCCGCGCTTCCGGTGGACGCCCTCGCGGCCACGTTCGCGACCAACGTCCTGGCGCCGCTCGCGCTGATCCAGGCGGTCCTGCCGGGCCTGCGGGAGCGGCGGGGCGCGATCCTCAACATCACGTCGGACGCGGCCGTGGAGAACTACGAGACGTGGGGCGGTTACGGGACGTCCAAGGCGGCGCTGGAGCAGCTGTCGAACGTCCTCGCCGCGGAGGAGCCGGACGTGGCCGTGTGGTGGGCGGATCCGGGCGAGATGAACACCGCGATGCTGCGCGCCGCGGGTGAGGACGCCGACGCGGCGCCGCCGCCCGAGGAGGCCGCCGCCGCGTTCCGCCGCCTCATCGCAGGCCGCCTGCCGAGCGGGCGGTACCAGGCATCCCATCTGGCGGGCGCGCGATGACGACCGTGCTGGAGCCCGATCAGGCCGTGCCCGCGCGGGGCGTGCTGGGCGCCGGATTCCGGGGCGCGACGCTCGGGATCGTCCTCGTCGTCACGCTGCTGGCGTTCGAGAGCATGTCCGTGGGCACCGTGATGCCGGCGGTGGCGGACGATCTCGACGGCCTGTCGCTGTACGCGTGGGGTTTCAGCGCCACCCTGATCACGAGCCTGCTGTCCACGGTGCTGGCGGGTGGCTGGGTCGACCGGTCCGGGCCGTCCCGGCCGTTCGCGATCGGCCTGGGCACGTTCGTCGCCGGGCTGGTGATCGCGGGCGCGGCGCCGTCCATGTGGCTGTTCGTCGCGGGGCGCGCGGTGCAGGGACTCGGCACGGGCGTCGCGATGGTCGCGATGTACGTGGTGATCGCCCGCGTCTACCCCGAGGAGCTCCGGTCGCGGGTGTTCGCGGCGCTGTCGGCGGCGTGGGTGCTGCCGTCGCTGATCGGTCCCGCGGTCGGCGGCGTCGTGGCCGAGCACATCGGCTGGCGGTGGGTGTTCCTCGGACTCGTCCCGCTGGTGGTCCCGCCGACGCTGCTGCTGGTGCCCGCCCTGCGCGGCATCAGGCCGGCGGACGCCGCCCCGGCGACGCCCGGGTCGCGCTACCTGGCCGCCGTCGCCGTGGCCGCCGGCGCCGGGATCCTCCTCTACGGCCTCGACGGGTCGGGCTGGACGATGGTCCCGGCGGCTCTCGCGGGCCTCGCCGGGCTCGCGTTCGGGCTGCCCCGGCTCGTGCCCGCCGGGACGCTCCGGCTCCGCCGCGGGCTGCCGAGCGTCATCCTCGTCCGGGGCCTGCTGTCCGGCGCGTTCTTCGGCGCCGACGTCTTCATCCCGCTGGCGCTGACCCGGCTGCACCACTTCAGCGCCGCGCAGGCGGGGATCGTGCTGACGGTCGGCGGCCTCGGCTGGTCGGCGGCGTCGCAGGTCCAGGGCCGGTCCGAGCGGCCCCGCGAGTTCTACGCGGTCCTCGGCGCCGTGCTCGTCACCGCCGGGATCGTCCTCGCCACCATCGCCCTGCAGTTCTCCGGCTGGCTCGCCGCCCCGGCGTGGATCATCGGCGGCGCCGGGATGGGCTTCTCCATCGGCAGCCTCTCCGTCCTGCTCCTCGACCTGTCGGCCGAGGACGAGCAGGGCGTCAACTCGTCCGCGCTGCAGATCGCCGACACGCTCGGCTCCTCCCTCGTGGTGGGGGTCGCGGGCGCGCTGGTCACCGGCTTCGGCGCCGCCCGGCTGGACGCCGGGCTCGCCGTCGCCGGGGCGCTGTTCGCCGCCATCGCGGCGTTCGGCGTGATCGCCGCACTCCGGCTGGAGGTCCGGACATGACCGTCGACTTCACCCTCCCTCCCGCCCTGGAGGCCCACGAGCCGCCCGAGGCGCGCGGCCGGACCCGCGACGGCGTCCGGCTCCTCGTCGGACGGCGCGCCACCGGCGAGATCGCCCACCACGGGTTCCGCGACCTGCCCGCCCTGCTCGACCCGGGCGACCTGCTGGTCGTCAACACCTCGGCCACGCTGCCCGCCGCCGTCCGGCTCGACCGGATCAGCGTGCACTTCTCCACCCCCGTGCCCGGCGCGGACGACCGGCTGTGGCTCGTCGAGCTGCGCCGCCTCGCAGGCAAGGCCAGCCGGCCCTACGCGGGCGGCTCGCCCGGCGAGTGGATCCCGATGCCCGGCGGCGCCACCCTCACGCTCGTGGGACGGCACTCGGGCCGGTTGTGGCAGGCCAGGCTCAGCACCGACGTCGTCCCCTACCTGCGGCGCCACGGGGTGCCGATCCGGTACGGGTACGTCCGCCGCGACTGGCCCGCCTCCGCCTACCAGACCGCCTTCGCCCACGACCGCTCGACCGGCAGCGCGGAGATGCCGAGCGCCGCCCGCCCCTTCACGCCCGAGCTCGTGACCCGGCTGGTGGCGCGGGGCGTCCTGATCACCCCGATCACCTTGCACACGGGCGTCGCGTCCCCCGAGGCCCACGAGCCCCCGTACGCCGAGCGCTACGAGGTCCCCGAGGCGACGGCGGCGCTGGTCGAGCACGTCCGGTCGCGGGGGCGGCGGGTGATCGCCGTCGGCACCACCGCCGTCCGCGCCCTGGAGACGTCCGTGGACGCCTCCGGACACGTCCGGGCGTCCTCCGGCTGGACCGAGCACATCGTGACCCCCGAGAGCGGCGTCCGGGCCGTGGACGGCCTCCTCACCGGCCTCCACGAACCCAAGTCGTCCCACCTGATGATGCTCACCGCCATAGCGGGCCACGACCTCCTCGTCGCGACCTATGAGGCCGCCCTGGCAGAGGGCTACCTCTGGCACGAGTTCGGCGACGCGAACCTGATCGTCAGCGGCTAGCGTCTTGCATGCTGGACCTGCCCGACGGGGCGGATGGCGCGGCCGGTACCGTGGTGACCAGTATGGACGGGTCAGCACAGCGCACGCTGCTCATCACGCTCACCGGACGCGACCGCCCCGGCGTGACGTCGCGTCTCTTCCGGACACTCGCCCAGTTCCCGCTGACGGTCGCCGACGTGGAGCAGGTCGTGATCCGCGGTCGGCTCGTCCTCGGCGTCCTGCTCGACTACACCGAGGGCGCCGACATCGGCCGGGTCTGGAACGCCGCCGAACGCGTCGCGAACGACCTCGACATGGAGATCGAGCTGTCGACCGGGCGCAACAAGCGGATGCCTAAGCGCACGGGGCGGCTGCACGTCACCGTCCTCGGCCACCCGCTGAAGCCCGCCGCCATGGCCGGGATCGCCGGGCTGATCTCCGCGCACGGCGCCAACATCGACCGCATCGAGCGGCTCGCGCAGAACCCCGTCACCTGCATCGAGATGGACGTCTCCGGCGCCGACCCGGACGCGCTGCGCGCCGCGCTCACCGCCGAGGCCGCCGAGCAGCAGGTCGACGTCGCCGTCCAGCAGAGCGGCCTGCACCGGCGCGCCAAGCGGCTGATCGTCATGGACGTCGACTCCACCCTCATCCAGGGCGAGGTCATCGAGCTGCTCGCCGAGCACGCCGGCTGCCTGGACGAGGTCGCCAAGGTCACCGAGGCCGCCATGCGCGGCGAACTCGACTTCGAGGGCTCCCTGCGCGAGCGGGTCGCCCTCCTCGCCGGGCTGGACGCCTCCGCCATCGACGACGTCCGCGGCAGGCTGCGGCTCGCCGCCGGCGCCCGCACGCTGGTCCGCACCCTCAAGCGCCTCGACTACAAGTTCGCCATCGTCAGCGGCGGCTTCACCCAGGTCACCGACGCCCTCGTCGACGACCTCGGCATCGACTACTCCGCCGCGAACACGCTGGAGATCCAGAACGGCAAGCTCACCGGCCGCGTCACCGGCCAGGTCATCGACCGCGCCGGCAAGGCCGCCGCCCTCGAACGCTTCGCCCGCGAGGCCCGCATCCCGGTCAGCCAGACCGTCGCGATCGGCGACGGCGCCAACGACCTCGACATGCTCCAGGCCGCCGGCCTCGGCATCGCCTACAACGCCAAGCCCGTCGTCCGCCAGGCGGCCGACACCGCCGTCAACGTCCCCTACCTCGACACCATCGTCTTCCTCCTCGGCATCTCCCGCGAAGAGGTCGAAGCCGCCGACGCTCTTGATTCCCAGGGGAGCGACCCCCTGGAACCCCCGTCACGCCCCCGCTGAGGTTCCGGTTCAAGAGGCGTTCGGGTAGATCTAGATCATGCTTCAGCGGGTGCGGGAGGCCTATGCCAAGGTGCATGGGCAGGCCGCACCCTTCTACGGGGTGGCCGCCGCCGTCGCGATGACCGTTCCCATGCTCGTGGGGGCGTTGAGCGGGCACGCGGCGCAGGGGTCGATGATCGCGCTCGGGGCCTATCTCGTCGCGCTGCGGGCGCCCGAGGGGCCCTACGGGGCGCGGGCGCGGGACCTCACCGCCGGCGTGGTGATCGTCGCGGTCGGCGCGGGCGTCGGCGGGCTGCTCAGCGGGCATCTGTGGCCGACCGTGATCGTGGTGCCGCCGCTGGTCGCGCTCGGGGTCGCGGTGCCGCGGATCGGGTCGACCGCGGGGCTGGCGGTGCTGCTGAGCGCCGTCCGGCCGCCGTCCGCGGACGTCCTGCACGTCGGAACGCTGGAGCTGCTCGGCGGGCTGCTCACCGCCGGGCTGCTGCTCGCGCCCTGGCCCGCGCGCCGGCTGCGTCCGCTGCGGGAGGCGCTGAGCGAGTCCGCCGACGCGGTCGCCGAGGCGCTGGACGCGGTGGCGGAGGACGTGGGGGCGCACGACGCCGAGGTGCTGGACGCCGTCGAGCTGGCGGACCCCGACCTGATGGCGGTCACCCGCATCCCCGACTGGGAGGCCAGGCGGCGGGCGGCGTCGGAGTCGCTGACGGCCGCCCGCGCCACCTACGCGCTGTACCGGACCGGACGCGGGCGCGGCGACCCGACGCGGCCCGAGCGGCTCATCGACGCCCTCGGGCGCGTCCTGCACGAGACGGTGACGCTCCAGGCCGTCCTGGAGGCGGCGAAGAACTATCCGCCGGACCGCGAGTGGCGGCTGGACACGCAGACCGCGATCTCGGCGCTCGCCGCGCGGCTGCGGCTGCTGGCCGGGGCGATCGCGACGGCCGGCGAGGCGCCGCTCGGGCGGGAGGAGTCCGCCGCCGTCCGGCGGATGGGACGCACCGTCGAGCAGATCAGGCGGGCCGGGCTCGCCGGCGACGAGGACCTCGTCGCGGTCGCGCTGCTCGCCCAGGTGCGCCGCTCCATCGACCGCATCGCCGGCGAGGTCGCGTCCGCGCGCCGCGTCGTCGCGGGCGGGCTGCGCATCGGGCTCGCCCCGCCGCGGATGCCGGACACGCTGGACCCGATGCCGGTCTGGGACCGGCTGCGCCGCGCCGTCCGCACGCGCTCCCCGACGTTCCGGCAGGCGTCCCGGGTGTTCGTGACGGCGGCGGTGTCGATGGCGCTGTCCGCCGCGCTCGGGTTCTCGCACGGGCACTGGATGACGATCACCGCGGTGCTCAGCCTGCGGGCCACCTACGGCGAGACCGTCGAGCGGCTCGTCCAGCGCGTCGGCGGCACCGCGGCCGGGTCCGCCGTCGCCGCGGTGATCCTCACCCTCGCGCCGGGGCAGACCGTCGTGGCGCTGATCGTCTTCGGTTTCGCGGTCGCCGGGTTCGCGATGCGGTCGGTGAACTTCGCCTACTGGGCGCTGTTCGGGACACCGCTCGCGATGATGCTGCTCGACTTCTCCACCCCCGCCGACTGGCGCACCGCCGGCGAGCGGATCGGGCTGACGTTCGCCGGGGCGCTGATGTCGTTCCTCGCCGTCCGGCTGCTGTGGCCCGCCGGGCATCTCGAACGCCTGCCCGTCCAGCTGGAGCGGCTCCTGCGCACGCACGCCGGCCTCGTCCGGACGACCGCGGACGTCCTGTCCGGGGAACGCGTCCGGCTGCCGCACGACAGGATCGTGGCGGCGGAGCGGGCGGCGGAGGCCGTCGCCGAGACCCGGACCCGGCTCGGGCAGGAGCGGCTGCCCGACATCGAGCTGATCGACGAGCTGCGCCGGTCCGTGGCCGCCGCGCACCGCACCCGCGACCATCTGATCGCGGCCGCGAAGCTGTCCCGGGAGAAGGCCGTGGACACCGGGCCGATCCCCGAGATCCTCGACCGCCTCGCCGACCAGCTGGAGGAGGCGGCGGGCCTGCTGGAGGAGCCCGGGGAGCGGGACCCGGAGGCCGACACGCCCGCCGAGGAGCTCAAGGAGGAGCTCGCCGACCTCGACTCCCACCTGTCGACGCTCACCCGGCGGCGCCGCGCCGAGATCAAGGCGGGCGTCGGCCGGGACGAGCCCACCCCGCTCCGGCACGCCCTCCTCCAGGTGTCCGGCACCCGCTACACGATCCGGGCGCTGCGCCGCGACGTCGGCACGGTCATCGAGGCGTCGCTGGAGGCCGCCGAGCCGCGTCCGTGACCGGTCAGTCCTTCGGGGTGTGGACGGTGCGGAGCGTGCCGAGCCCCGGCCGGACGTCCGTCCAGGCGCCCGGCAGCTCGATCACGGCGAGGGCGCAGGTGGGGAAGGCGTCCGGGGCCTGCCCGGTCAGGTCGTGGACGAGCTGGTGCACGGACGGGTTGTGCCCGACGAGCAGGAGCCGCCCGGCCTCGTCCGGCGCCTCGCCGACGAGCGCGAGCAGCCCTTCGGGCTCGTTGTCGTAGATGGCGCCTTCGAAGCTCACCTCGGTGTCGAGCTCCAGCCGGGCGAGGGTCTCCCTGGTCCGCGCGGCTGTGGAGCACAGCACGTGGTCGGGGACGAGGTGGTTGGCGCGCAGCCACTCACCCGCGGCCGTGGCGTCCCGGCGCCCGCGGTCGTTGAGCGGGCGGTCGAAGTCGAGCATTCCGAGGCCGGCGACGGCCTTGGCATGGCGGAGCACGATGAGCGTCGGCATGGTGTCGACCTTAGGGCGCTCAGGGCGACACGAGGATGGCGATCCCCCAGAGCACGGCCATGACGCCGAACATCCCGCCGACCACGAGCGCGAAGCCCTTGGCGCCCGACATCGCCGGCTTGCCGCTGCCGCTGCCGCTGCTCGCCACGGCCGCCTCCCGAGTTCGTCCCACCTGGATACGGGCGCTGGACCGGCCCAGCGCCCACGTACAGCGTATGACCGGTCCCGCGAGGTCGGGACAGGACCCCTGGAAACGCGAGAGGGGCCGGTGGCGCGTCGCCACCGGCCCCTCATGCCGGAACTGTCATGCCTTGCCGGCGGACGACTCCTCCTCACTGCCGGACTCGGCCTTGGCACCGTTGGCCTCGGCGCCGACGGTACTGTCCGAGGGGGGACGACCCCCCGCGCCCCCCGCAGCGCCTTCGGCGCCGACTTTGGCCTGCTCGGGTGCGCCCTCCTCGGGTGCCTCCTTCTCGATGGCGACTCCCTCGGCCTCGCCGCTCTCGGCCGCCGCGTCCGGCGTGCCGCTCTCGACGGCCGGGGCCGGCGCCTCGCCGATCGGGTCGGCGCGCCGCTTGGAGATCAGGATCGCCGCGACGATGACCCCGACGGACAGCACGGTCACCCCGACGCGCAGCGCGATGTTGTCCGCATAGGTCACCACCGCGGGCGCGACCAGCAGCGCGACCAGGTTCATAACCTTGATCAGCGGGTTGATCGCCGGGCCGGCGGTGTCCTTGAACGGGTCGCCGACCGTGTCGCCGATGATGGTCGCCTCGTGCGCCTCGGTGCCCTTGCCGCCGAGATGGCCCTCCTCGACGAGCTTCTTGGCGTTGTCCCAGGCGCCGCCCGAGTTGGACAGGAACACCGCCATCAGCACGCCCGCCGCGATGGCGCCGCCCAGGTAGGCGCCGAGCGGCGCGTACCCGAGGGCGAAGCCGACCGCGATCGGCGTCATGATCGCCAGCAGCCCGGGGGTGGCGAGTTCGCGCTGCGCGTCCCGGGTGCAGATGTCCACGACGCGGTCGTAGTCGGGCTTCTCGGTGTAGTCCATGATCCCGGGCTTGGTGCGGAACTGGTCGCGCACCTCCACCACGACCCGTCCCGCCGCGCGGCCGACCGCCATGATCGCGAGACCGGAGAACAGGAACACCACGGCCGCGCCGACGATCAGCCCGATCAGCACGTTCGGGCTCGCGATCGACAGGTTGAAGTTGAGGAATTCGTCGCCGATCGCGTCCTTGGCGCTCTGCGAGGCCTTGCCCAGCGCGTCGATCACCGTCGTCCGGAACGAGCCGAACAGCGCGGTCGCGGCGAGCACCGCGGTCGCGATCGCGATGCCCTTGGTGATCGCCTTGGTGGTGTTGCCGACCGCGTCCAGCCGCTCCAGGACGGCCGCGGCCTCGCCCTTGACGTCCCCGGACATCTCGGCGATGCCCTGGGCGTTGTCGGAGACCGGACCGAAGGTGTCCATCGAGACGATCACGCCGACGGTGGTGAGCAGCCCGGTGCCTGCCATCGCCACCGCGAAGAGCGCGACGGTGGTGTTGCCGAAGCCGAGCAGGAACGCCCCGTACACGGCGGCGCCGATCACGAGCGCGGTGTAGACGGCCGACTCCAGGCCGAGCGAGATGCCGGACAGGATGACGGTCGCGGGGCCCGTCCGGGCGCTGCCGGTGACCTCCTTCACCGGCCTGCGGTTGGTCTCGGTGAAGTAGCCGGTGAGCAGCTGGATCACGCTGGCCAGCACGATGCCGATGATGACGGCGCCGAGCGCCACCCAGCGCGGGTCGGCGTCCAGGCCCGCGATCTCCTTGTCGGTGACGCCGTTCAGGTCGGCGAAGGACGAGGGCAGGTACACGAACGCGGCGACCGCGACGAGGACCGCCGAGATCCCCGCGGAGATGAAGAAGCCCCGGTTGATCGCGGTCATCCCGGAGCGGTCGCCGGAGCGGGGCGCCACCGCGAAGATCCCGATCACCGCGGTGACCACGCCGATCATCGGCACGATCAGCGGGAACACCAGGCCCTCGGTGCCGAACGCCGCGGTGCCGAGGATCAGCGCCGCGACGAGCGTGACCGCGTACGACTCGAACAGGTCGGCGGCCATGCCGGCGCAGTCGCCGACGTTGTCGCCCACGTTGTCGGCGATCGTCGCCGCGTTGCGCGGGTCGTCCTCGGGGATGCCCTGCTCGACCTTGCCGACGAGGTCGGCGCCGACGTCGGCGGCCTTGGTGAAGATGCCGCCGCCGACACGCATGAACATGGCGAGCAGCGCGGCGCCGAAGCCGAAGCCCTCCAGGACCTTCGGCGCGTCGCCCTGGTAGGCGAGGACGACGACGGCGGCGCCGAACAGGCCGAGGCCGACGGTGAACATGCCCGCGACGCCGCCGGTGCGGAAGGCGATCCGCATCGCCGTCTTCTCGCCGCCCTCTTCGCGGGCGGCGGCGGCGACCCGGACGTTGCCCCGGACGGCCAGCCACATGCCGGTGAAACCGGTGACGGCGGAGAAGAGCGCCCCGATGACGAAGAAGACGGACCGCCCGATCCGCTCACTCGTCGAGTCGGCGGGCAGGAACAGCAGAACGAGCGGAATCAGGACCACGAAGACCGCGACCGTTCGGAACTGGCGTTTCAGGTAGGCGCTGGCGCCCACCTGTACCGCTCGCGAGATCTCTTGCATCTTCGCGGTGCCCTGGCCTGCGGCCAGGACATCGCGGACGAGACCCGCGGCGACGGCCAGTGCGAGCAGCGCGACCACGGCTACGACGACGACCAGGGAAAGGTCGCCGCCGCCGAGATCCACTTCTGCGCTGGCCGGGCTTGACAGGGAAAACCCGGACATCCGTCCTCCTCGACAGGGGCAATGCGTCTCGACCGCCACAAAAGACGATCTTTACCGCGTACCCCGCGAGTCATGATTTCGAACGCCTCGCACGGCAGCGCGGGTGCCGGGAGTCTACGCACGCGCAAGTCGATTGTTAAGGCCGCGACGCCCTTGATGAAGATGTCGCCGAAATGCAACGGACGATACGCCGGAATTTGACCTATTAGCCCGGCGAAGCGACATCGACCCAGGTCAACCCGGGTGAGTCGTCTATTACCTCACGGTTAGCCCGACCGGTGCACGGCCTAATGACGCATCGGCGCGAGCACCGGCGTCCACATTCAAGCTAGGCATTAACACGGAATATGTCCAGCCCCAAATCGGGATCGAACACCGATGATCAACAGAGAATCTCACAACACGGGCACCACCCGTCCCACCGGCCCCACCGCAGGGGACCACCGCGCGCCCGCGAACAGGGCGACACGCCGAAGGCCCCGCCCGGAGTGGGCGGGGCCTTCGGCCGCGAGTGAGGGACGTGCGCGTCAGATGGTCGCCTCGGCTTCGGCCGGCCAGCTCATCCGTATCTGGACCCCCTTCGGCGTGGCGGCGATCTCCACGTCGTCGGCGAGCCCGGCGATGACGGCCAGACCCAGTTCGGCGGTGCCCTCGCCGAGGCCGTACTCGAAGTCCTCCGCGTCCGGGGCCGCCGGGAGCCCCCCGGCCGTGTCGTCACCGGGGACGGTGTCGCTGACGGTCACCTCGAAGCGGCGCTCGGCGCCCCGCAGTTCGAGGTGGACGGGTTCGTCCGGGCAGTGCAGGCGATGCGCCTCCACGGCCCGCGAGCACGCCTCACCGACCGCGAGCCTGACCTCGTCCAGCAGGGTCTCGGCGACCCCGCTGCGACGGGCGACGGCGGTCACGATCAGCCGGGCGGTCCGCACGTGGACGGGCAGCGCGCTGAAGGAGAGTTCAACGGTCGACATCTCAGCCGCGGGCGCCTACTTGGCGCCCTTGCGCTTCTCCTCGGCCTCGGCGATCGAGTCGTGGATGCCGAAGACCTTGGTCAGCCCCGTGATCCGGAAGATCTTGAGGATGCGCTCCTGGGTGCACACCAGTTCCAGCGAGCCGTCGTGGGCGCGCACCCGCTTCAGCCCGCCGACGAGGACGCCGAGCCCGGTGGAGTCGAGGAACTCCACCTTCTCCATGTCCACGAGCAGGTGGAACTTGCCCTTGTTGACCAGGTCGATGAGCTTCTCGCGAAGCTTCGGCGCCGTGTAGACGTCGATCTCGCCCTCCACGTTGATGACGGTGAGGCCATCGTCGGTGGTGTAGTCGTTCACCTTCAGGTCCACAGATCCTCCACGCGCCGTGCAGCACTATCTGATCCCGGCATCTGAACCGCCGGGGCGGCGGCCGTGCACCGAGACTTCGCCGTGATTCAACCACGCTCCGGCGTCGTGCACGCACGTATTCGCCCACCCGGGCGAAAGTTCGCGCCGTCCCGTCTGACCTGCTCATCTCATGGCCAGGGCAGGGGGTATCAGCCCTCCGGCGCCGGGGCGTTCCCGTAGTTTTGCCCCGGCTGGCAAACTGAAAACCTGATGGGCGCCCAAAGATCTTCAACTCCCCTGGACCGGCTGCTCGCCGACCCCACGCGGCGCGATCGCATCACCCATGTCGAGAGCGTTCCCGCACGTCGGGGCCGCCGGACCGGGTGGCCGGACTGGTCGCCGCCGCTGCTGCTGGAGCGGCTCGCCGCGGCCGGCATCGAGGCCCCGTGGGAACACCAGGCCGCCGCCGCCGAACACGCCCGCGCCGGACGCTCTGTGATCATCGCCACAGGGACCGCGTCCGGCAAGTCCCTGGCCTACCTGCTGCCGTGCGTCGAGGCGATCTACGCGGGGGACGACGATCCGCGCCGCGAGGGGACGGTCCTCTACCTGTCGCCGACCAAGGCGCTGGCCGCCGACCAGCTCCGCGCGCTCCGCTCCCTGCGCCTCACGCGGGTGCGCGCCGCGACCTACGACGGCGACACGCCGCAGGACGAGCGGACGTGGGTCCGCCAGCACGCCAACTACGTGCTGACCAACCCCGACATGCTGCACCGGTCGATCCTGCCCGGTCACGCCCGCTGGTCGTCGTTCCTGCGTCGTCTCCGGTACGTGGTCGTCGACGAGGCCCACGGCTACCGAGGCGTCTTCGGGTCCCACGTCGCGCACGTGCTGCGGCGCCTGCGCCGGCTGTGCGCGCGGTACCACGCGTCTCCCACGTTCATTCTGGCTTCGGCCACCGCGTCGTCGCCCGCAGTCGCCGCGTCCCGTCTCACCGGGCTGGACGTCGTCGCGGTCGATGACGATGCCTCGCCGCGCGGGCCCGCCACGTTCGCGCTGTGGGAGCCGCCGCTGACAGAACTGCGCGGTGAGCATGGCGCTCCCGTTCGCCGTACCGCCACCGCCGAGGCCGGTGACCTTCTGGCCGACCTTGTCGTCGAGGGCGTCCAGACGCTTGCGTTCGTCCGGTCCCGGCGGGGTGCGGAGTCTGTGGCACTCGGCGCCAAACGCGCTCTGCACGAGGCGGCGCCCGAACTGACCGAGCAAGTGGCCGCCTACCGTGCCGGTTATCTGCCCGAGGAACGACGCGCCCTGGAAGCCGCCCTGCGCTCGCGTTCGATCGTCGGGTTGGCGAGCACCAACGCCCTGGAACTCGGCGTGGACGTCTCCGGCCTCGACGCCGTCCTGGTCTGCGGCTGGCCGGGGACCCGTGCGTCCCTGTGGCAGCAGGCGGGACGCGCCGGACGTTCCGGGCAGGCGGCCCTGTCGGTCCTGGTGGCCCGCGACGACCCGCTCGACACGTTCCTCGTCCACCATCCGGAAGCGATCTTCGGGACGCCGGTCGAGGCCACCGTGCTCGACCCCGACAACCCGTACGTCCTCGAACCGCACCTGTGCGCGGCGGCGTCCGAGCTGCCGCTCACCGAGGACGATCTCCCGCTGTTCGGGCCCGCGACCGCCGATCTGCTGCCCGATCTGGTGCGCCGCGGGTTCCTGCGACGCCGTCCCGCCGGCTGGTACTGGACGCGCCGCGACAGGGCCGCCGACCTGGCCGACATCCGAGGGGCGGGCGGAGCGCCCATCCAGGTGGTGGAGCTGTCCACCGGACGCCTGCTCGGCACCGTGGACGAAGCCTCCGCGCACACCACCGTCCACGATGGCGCCGTCTACATCCACCAAGGTGAGTCGTTCATCGTCCAGACCCTCGACCTGGACGACTCCGTCGCGCTCGTGGAAGCGGCCGACCCCGACTACTCCACGACCGCCCGCGACGTGACCGACATCGGCATCGTCGAACGGCTCCGCTCGATCTCCTGGGGCGAGGCAACGCTGTGCTTCGGAACAGTCGAAGTCACCCGCCAGGTGGTCGCGTACCAGATGCGCCGCCTGCAGACAGGGGAGATGCTCGGCGAGAAGCCGCTCGACCTTCCGCCCCGCACCCTGCGCACGCGCGCCGTGTGGTGGACGCTCTCAGACGCCCAGATCTCGCATCTGGACGACCTCGACCTGGCGGGCGCCGCCCACGCCGCCGAACACGCCTCGATCGGCCTGCTTCCCCTGTTCGCCACGTGCGACCGCTGGGACATCGGCGGCGTCTCCACCGCCGTCCACCCCGACACCGGGCTCCTCACCGTGTTCGTCTACGACGGCCATGAGGGCGGCGCGGGCTTCGCCGAGCGCGGCTACGCCGACGCCGCCTCCTGGCTGCGCGCGACCCGCGACGCCATCGCGTCCTGTGAGTGCGACTCGGGCTGCCCGTCCTGCATCCAGTCCCCCAAATGCGGCAACGGCAACGACCCCTTGGACAAGCGCGGGGCCCTTGACCTGCTGGCCGTCCTCCTGGACCAGGCGCCCGAATGACCGCGTGCGGCGGTCGCCGGGCGGGCCGGGCGACACCGTCAGCCGGGGACCCCGCGCTGGGCGGGGACCGAGGCCTGGTCGCCCATCCCGCGGCGGGCCTGGGCCAGAGCCTGCTGCAGCTTCCGCCGCTCCATCTCCAGCGTCTGCAGGGACTCCTGGTGCTCGTCCCGCAGATCCCTCAGCTCCCGCCGCATGTTCATCGACCGCCGGAAGCCCAGCGTCGCGACCATCACGCCCGCCATGAGGACGATGGCGACCACGGACCCGGCGAGGAAGACCTGCCACTCCGCGGTGAGGCCCGGAACCTCGTTCCCGAACACGGTCATCTGGGCCGAGCCCGTGTTGTCCAGCACCACGGCGACACCGGCCACCATGGCGGCGAGCGCGACGATCAGCCCCAGGAAGATCATGCGGAGGGTCTCCTCTCCATCCGGCCCTTCCGCCCCGGGCGGGACGCGGCCGAGGTCTCGGACGACAGGCCACATTGCCGGACGATCCGGTCGGTCAGACTCGGCATGGCAGCCTAGACCCTGCCCAAACCGGTGGCCAGCCCTTCCCGATCATCCGTGGCTAGGCTCCGTGGCTAGGCGAGGGCGGGCTCCGCCGGATGCGTCGGCCGGATGTTGTGGTTGAGCCGGAACAGGTTGGCCGGGTCGTAGGTGTCCTTGAGCGCGACCAGGCGCGCGTACTTCTCCTCGCCGAACGCGTCGCGGACGCGGTCCCCCTCCAGCGTGAAGTTGAGGTAGGACGCACCCGTGCTGAACGGGCGCATGGCCGCCGCGAAGGCGCGGTTGGCGGCGATCAGGGCGGCGTCGTCGGCCGGGTCCGACCACACCGAGATCGGGTGGAAGAGGTAGCCGGCGTCGCGGTGGGAGAAGGCGGTCGCCTCGTCCGGCACCTTCGCGACGCCCTGCCCGAGCCGGAAGATGATCATCTGGCTGAGCGGCGCCCCGCGTCCGGCCAGGTCGACGGCATGGTCGAGGTAGACGTCGATCGCCTCGTCGCCCAGCTCACGCATGTACTCGCCCCGCCAGTAGTTGCGCTGACCGGGCGGACAGGCCGGGTCGATGATCGCCTGGAAGTCGGTGTAGGGCATCGGCGCGACGAGGTCGATGGCCGGGCCCAGTTCCCGCAGCGGCCGCACCGCGTCCTCACCGCGTTCCGGCCGGCCGACGTAGAGCGCGAGCACGCCCGCCACGGGCTTGCCGACCAGCTCCGGCGGGACGAACGGCTCCGGCGGGGCCGTGATGACGGCGAAGGCGGTGGACAGTTCGTCGGGCGCGGCGTCGGCGCAGTCTCGCCAGCCGCGCAGCGCCTCCTCGGCGCGCTCGACCGGGAAGGCCATCAGCCCGGCGAGAACGGTCGGGCCGAGCGGACGCAGCCGGAACTCGAACTCGGTGACGACGCCGAAGTTCCCGCCGCCTCCCCGGATGCCCCAGAACAGCTCGGCGTGCTCGTCCTCGCTCGCCCGGACGATGCTCCCGTCGGCGAGCACCATCTCGGCGGAGAGGAGGTTGTCGCAGGCCAGCCCGTACTTGGACGACGACCAGCCGTAGCCGCCGCCGGTGGTGAACCCTCCGATGCCCGTCGTGGTCACGCGCCCGCCGGGGCTGTGCAGCCCGAACGCCTGGGTCGCCGCGTCGTACTCGCCCCACAGGACGCCGCCGCCCGCCCGGGCCGTCATGGTCTCCGGATCGACGGTGATCGTCTTCAGCCCGCCCAGGTCGATCAGCATGCCGTCGTCGCAGGTCGCGAGGCCGGCGACGCCGTGCCCTCCGCAGCGGACCGCCACGATGAGGCCGTTGTCGCGGGCGGTGTCGACCGCCGCGGCCACGTCGGCCGCGTCGGCGCACCGGGCGATCACCGCGGGACGGCGGTCGATCATCCCGTTGTAGACGCTGCGCGCCTCCTCGTATCCGGGCTGGGCGGGCAGGAGCACCGTGCCGGAGAACCCGCCGCGCAGGGCGTCCATCGGGTCGATCATGCCCATTGCTCCTCCTTCGGTCGTCAGATGGCACGATCGTGGCGGAGTGCCCGTTCCGCGAGCGTTCCCCGCATCCGCTCCGCGAGCGTTCCGCGCACCCGCTGCTCGAACGCGCGCTGCCCCTGGCGTCGCGCGGCGGTCAGGGCCCGCCGCAGCTCCGCGTCCACCTCGCCGTTCGGCTTGCCGAGCGCGGCGAGGAACGTCGCCCGCAGCCGCCGGACCTCGGCCTCCCACAGCCGGGCGCCGCGGCCCATCCCGAGGGCCTCGTCCGCAAGGACCAGCCCGGGGGCCGGTTCCGCCGCCAGGGCATAGCCCTCCAGCAGCAGCCGGGTCGCGACGCCGGGCAGCCCCGGCGCGGGCGCCTCCCCCTGGACGACCTGGTCGCGGGAACGGCGGAGGCGCGCCAGGCCGGCGGACGTCCGTCCGGCGAGCACGTCGAGATATCCGCCGAACAGCTCCATGGGCACCCGCACATGGCGTGGCGCGTCGTCGACCAGATAGGCCTCCAGCCCCCGCACATGGCGGCGGAACTGCACGGAGTCCCGGCGGTCCATGGCGTCGATCGCCGCCCACAGCCAGGTGACCGCCCGGCTGTAGGCGTGCGTGGACCCCTGCGCGGCCGCCAATGCGGCGTCGCGTTCACGGTCCGCCTCGGCACCGCGCCCGAGGAGCCACAGCGCGTGGGCCAGCCGCAGCCGGACGATCAGCTCCGTGTCCTGCCCGTAGCGCAGCACGTGCGCCCGGCGCCGGGCGGGCCGGAACCGCCGCATCGCCTCGGCGAAATGGAGGCGGGCCTCCTCCAGGTCCCCGGCCCAGTAGGCGGCGATGCCGCGGATGTAGTCGGCCTCGACCCACAGGACCTCGTCGCCGTCGCGTTCGGCGCGGACCCGCAGCCGCTCGCCGAAGTCGTGCGCCGGCGCCCATTCGCCGCGGGTCAGCGCGGCCAGCGCCAGCGACCACACGAGCGGCGGCTCCGGCTCGCTGCCGAGCCGGTCGGCGAGCCGCAGCGCCTTCGCGTGCACCCGCGCCATCCGCTCCGACCCGTACCCCTCGCACGCCACGAGCGGCGCCGGCAGCGCCGTCAGCAGCCGAAGCTGGACTCCGGCCGTGCCGGGGCCGGGGGGCAGCCCGTCCGCGAGGGCCACCGCCCGCTCCAGCGCCCGGGCCGCGTCGGCGTGCGCGTGCAGCCACTGCGCGTCCCGCGCCGCCCGTTCGTACCAGCGGACCGCCTCGGCGGTCGCGCCCGCCTTCTCGTAGTGCGGCGCGAGCGCCGCCGCCGCGCCGCCGCACTCCTCCAGCGCCCGCGCGACGGCGAGGTGGACCTGCCGCTGGCGGGGCGGGCCGAGCGCGGCGTAGGCGGCGTCCCGGATCCGGCCGTGGCTGAAGTCGTAGGCGCTCGGACCGTGCGCGCGGATGATCCCGCGGCGCCACAGCTCGTCCAGCGCGGCGACGAACGTCCGCTCGTCGAGCCCGCTCGCCGCGGCCGCGACGTTCGCGGTGAACGCGCGGCCCACCGTCGCCGCGATGCCGGCGAGCTCCGCGGCCGGCTTCGACAGCCGCGCCAGCCGGCCGGCGATGAGCGCCTGCACCTTCGGGGTGTCCGCCGGGGCGTCAGCCCGCAACGCCTCCACGAGGAACAGCGGATTGCCCTCGCTGTAGCCGTACAGGCGACGCAGGTCCTCCGCGTCCAGCGGGGTGCCCGTGATGCGTTCGGCGAGCAGCGCCGTCTCCGCCCGGCCGAACCGGCCGAGCTCGATCTCGGTGAACCGCTCCAGCGCCCGCAGCGACTCGATCAGCGCGCCGAGCGGGTGGCCGGCGTCGAGATCCTCCCTGCGCGCGGTGACGGCGACGAGCAGCCGGGCGGACGGCGCCACCCGGACGAGGTAGTGGATCAGCCGGAGCGACTGCGCGTCCGACCACTGGGCGTCGTCCACGATCAGCAGCAACGGCGCGCCCGCCGGTGACAGCGCCCGGCCGATCGCCGCGTAGAGGCGCCGGCGCAGCTCCGGCTCCGGCAGCGGCTCAGGCGGCGCCACCTCGGTGCCCAGCTCGGGGAGGAGCCGGGACAGTTCGGTCAGCCGCCTGCGGTCCAGCCTCCGCACCGGCCGGGCTCGCAGCCACGCCGTCACGACGCCATAGGCGATCGTCCCCTCGGCCGGATAGGCCCTCGCCTCCACGGCGGTCGCGTTCACGCGCACGCGCAGCTCGTCCACCAGGCGGGTCTTGCCGACCCCCGCCTCGCCGCTGACGAGCACCAGCTGGGCGCGCCCGGCCGCCGCCGACCGCCACAGGTCCGCCAGCTCGGCCCACTCGTCGGCCCGTCCGACGAACGGAGTGCCGCGGATCTGCGAGACCTCCTCGATCGGACCGGCCTCGGCGAGAAGCGCCTCGTACATCTCCCGCGTCTCCGGGGACGGCTCCACGCCGAGCTCCCTCTCCAGGGTCGTGGCGCAGACATGGAACGCGCGCAGCGCCCGCACCCGGTCGCCGCCCGCACGGCACAGGCGGATCAGCAGCCGGTGGCTCTCCTCCCGCAGCGGATCGCAGGCGACCAGCCGCTCGGCGCACCGGACGGCCTCCGTCCAGCGCCGCTCCCGCTCGTGCCGGCGCGCGAGCTCCGCGAGCGCCTCCATGTGCAGCCTCGCGAGCCGCTCGCGCTCGTCGGCGAGCCACTCGTCGTAGCCGCCCTCCAGCAGTTCGCCGCCGTAGACGTTCACCGCCTCTTCGAGCCGCCCGCCGGCGAGCGCCCGCTCGAACTGGTCGACGTCCAGCCACAGCGGCGCGTCCTCCCGCCACCTCAGCGTCCGCGGCCCGATGTCGATGAAGCGGTCGATGTCCGGCAGCGAGCGGCGCAGATGATGCAGGACCTTGCGCAGATTGGTGCGGGCCTGCGCGTCCGTCGAGTCCGGCCACAACAGGAACGCCAGCCGCTGCCGCAGCTGGGGCGCGTCCCGGTGGAGCAGCAGATACGCCAGCAACGACTCGACCCGCGCGGACTCGAGCGGCGGAAGCGGCTCTCCGTCGACCCGCAAGTCCACCCCGCCGAGCAGCCGGGCCCGCAACGCCCCCATCAATCCGCCCCCGGGACGGGCGGAACCCCTCCGCCGCGGCCCCCCTTACGGCCCGGGTGCGTTCGAAGAGCGGCCCCGGCGATATGCGTTTCCGGGCAGACCGCGCCCGCACCGCGTGCGAGAGCCCGCAGCAGCGTGCAGCCGGCACCAGGCCGGCACTCCCGCCCGACCATGGCTCCACGGTACGCCCACCCCAACCGACCAGCACAAACAACCACCGTTGCGCGCCGGGGCGGCTCTTGTGGTCAGTCTGTGCGCAGATGGGCCTTGTTCGCTTCGCGGAAAGCCGTCCAGACGTCGGCCACGGGGCCCACGTGCCCGAGTTTGTCGGGGTTGTTCACTGTGCGGATCGTCTGGATCCGGCCGTCGAGGATGTCGAACGTCCAGGTGCTGAGGACCCTGCCGTCCCGGTCGCGGAAGATCGCGCCCGGCTGGCCGTTCAGCCGGTGCGGCTCCACCTCCGCCCCGATGCGGGCGAACATCGGGACGAACGCGGCGAGCACCCGCGCCACGTACCCGGCGCCGATGAAACGGTCCGCCCACTGCGGGGCCTTGCCGCCACCGTCGCCGATCATCTCGACGTCGGCGGCCAGCAGCCCGGTCAGCCCGTCGACGTCCCCGTCACGGAAGGCGTCGAGGAACCGCCCGGCGAGCTTCTCGCGCTCGGCCCGGCCGGCCTCGAACCTGGGCCGGCCGGCGTCCATGTGGCGGCGCGCCCGCACCGCGAGCTGGCGGCACGCGGCCTCCGAACGTCCCACGGCGGAGGCGATCTCGGGGAAGCCGAAGGCGAACACCTCCCGCAGCACGAACACCGCGCGTTCCAGCGGGCTGAGCCGTTCGAGCAGCAGCAGGGCCGCCATCGACAGCGAGTCGGCCAGCTCCGCCGAGCGCTGCGGGTCCTCGTAGGGGTCGGCCAGCAGCGGTTCGGGGAACCACGGCCCCACGTACCGCTCCCGCCGGACGCGGGCCGAGCGCAGCACGTCGATCGAGATCCGGCTCACGGTGGCCGCCAGGAACGCCTTGGCCGAGGCGGGCCGGGTCGGGGAGTTCTCGTAGCGCAGCCACGTCTCCTGGACCGCGTCCTCGGCCTCGCTCACGCTGCCGAGGAGCCGGTAGGCGATCGAGAACAGCAGCGGCCGCAGCTCCTCGAACTCCTCGACCCGGCTCACGCCAGTTCCTCCTTGAAGCCCTGCCGCCACGAAGGATGGCGCAGCCGCCAGCCGAGCTCGGCCTTGGCCTTGGCGTTGGAGAAGCCGCGCCCCTCGGTCATCATCGTCACCGCCACGTCCCCGGCCAGGGGCCGGGCAAGCCACGCGGGGACCCGCATCGGCCGCTTCGCCCCCGCGCACCCGGCGAGATAGGGCAGCCACTCGCTCGCCGGGGCCGGCTCGTCGTCGACGATGTTGAACACCCCTTCCGCCCGCTGCTCCACGGCCAGGACGGTCGCGCTCGCCGCGTCGTCGAGATGCACCCACGAGCAGTGGCCCGCGCCGCCCCCGACGACGGGGAACTGCCGCTTGCGAACGGGCTCGACGAGCCCCTCGGTGGCGCCCGGCCCGTAGAACCAGCCGTACCGCAGGACCGCACCGCCCGCCTTGCCGACCACGTCCTCGACGTGGCCGAGCGCCGCCATCCCGGGCTCCGCCGGTGTCCCCGTCATCGGGTCCAGCCGGTCCTCCTCGGTCTTCACCCAGCCGCCCTCGCGAATACCGTTCCAGGAGGCGTAACCCTGCGCGACGAAGCCGTTCACGCCGGTCGCCTCGCCCGCGGCCAGCAGGTGGTCCGTCCCCTCGGTGCGCAGCCGGTTGGTCCCGGCGAACCAGCGATCCATGTGCTTCATGTCGGGCTTGCCGGCGTGCGCCTCCGATATCGCGGTCATCTGGTGCACGATCACGTCCGGCCAGGCCCTGGCCACCGCCTCACCGACCGACTCCGCGTCCAGCCCGTCCATCACCACGGCCTCGGCGCCCAGCCGCGCCAGCGCTTCCAGCTTGCCCGCGCCCGTCGTCGTGGCCGTCACCTCGTGACCGCGCTCCACCAGCAGCGGCACCAGCCGCCGCCCGAGAACCCCGGTCCCCCCTGCCACGAATACCCGCATAACCATCACCTTCCTGGTCAGAACCTGTCTCTGACACCCGAGACGATCCGGCCCGCCCATCTGTGACACCCGACCAGAACCACACGAGCAAAACCGCGCACCCCATGACCCCTTGCCCTGCCCACCCCCCAGAGCCCGACGCCCACCGCCCGAACACCGCAGTCCGCCGCCAGACGCCCCAAAGGCCGATGACGGCAACTCGCCCCCGCCGAAGACCAGCGCACGCTCCCCAAGAGCCACCCGCCGCCATCGAAGGGATGGTGGCGTGCTGGCCGCGGTTCCTGACCAGTGGACCGCCGCCCGTGAGCGCCGCCGGGCCGCCCGATCGCGTGTGCGCTGCCTCGTCGGCCCGGCGGCTGGGGCTGGCCACGGACGCCGTCGTGACCGTCGCAAGTGCGGCCCCCTTCCACCAGGGGCCCGCGCGGAGGCCGTTCGCGCCGTCCGTCTGCCGTGGCCCAGGGGCCGTCATCACCAGGGCAGCGGGCCTTCTTCGCTGAAGAATCCGGCGGTCGGGCCGTCCACACCGAGTGTGGCCAGGCGCACCAGGACCGCGGCGCCCTGCGCGACCGTGAGGAATCCGGTGTGGTTGTTGCTGTCCGTGTCGACATAGCCGGGGGCGACGGCGTTCACGAGGATGCCGTCCTTCCGCAGCTCATTGGCGTACTGCACGGTCAGCGCGTTCAGCGCGCTCTTGGACGGCGTATACGCCGCCGACGGGAGCAGGGCTGCGAAGGGGCCGTCCGGGTCGCTGGTGAGGGCCAGTGACCCGGCGTGACTGCTGACGTTGACGATGCGCGGCGCCGACGACCGGCGCAACAGCGGCAGCATGGCATTGGTCACCGCGATCACACCGAAGACGTTCGTCTCGAACACGGCCCGGACCATGTCCAGGTCGACGGAACTGGGGATCTGATCGTGCGCGTCCTGGGGGGAGACCTGCCCGGAGCCGGTGATGCCGGCGTTGTTGATCAGCACGTCGAGGTGGCCGGATCGCTCCTCGATCCGTCGCGCCGCCTCCCCGGCGGTGGCCGGGTCGGTGACGTCAAGGGTGACCGTGTGCACGTCGCCGCCGGCCGCGCGCAGCGCCTCGGCAGCCTCCGCACCGCGCCGCGGGTCCCTGGCGCCGATGAAGACCGTCATGCCCAGCTCGGCGAGTTGCTCGGCGGCCCCGCGGCCGATCCCCTTGTTCGCCCCGGTGACCAGCGCGACCTTCTGGTGTGTGCTCTGCTCGCTCATGTCGGCTCCTCGCCTTAGAAGGGTGTGTCGTCGTCGGGACCCGAGACGAGACAGCCCGGCCGCCTGTGACACGACCAGAAGATCTTTCGACCGCGAGGCCGGCGGGCGAGGCGCCCGGCCATCAACGTGACCGCCCCCGGCCAGGGAATACCGTGGATCGGACCCGCGCGGCGTGCGGGGCGGCGCTAGGGCATCGGCCTCCACTTCGGAGTCGCGCAGGCTGACTCTGCCGCCTCGGCCTCGTCGAGGACACCGCTGCCGACCCGGAACACCGGGAGCATGTAGCGGCGCACCGGGTCGGCGAGAGCCGTGGCGAGGAACGGCTGGGAGCCGGCCTCCTCGATCCATTCCCGGGCGCCGCCGTCGAGGTGACCGGCGTCGATGGCCCGGGCGACGTTGCGGCGCAGCCCAAAGAGCTGATCAGCGGTGTCGAAGTCCTGGAACACCGGCGCGGCGGTCACCACGGACCGCACGCTGAGGCCCGCTTCCAGGCACAGCCGCGCAAGGCTGCGTCCGATGGTCGCGTTGCGGACGATCTCCGTGGTGATGAGGCGGGTCAGCCCGCGGCTGATGGCCGGATCCGGGGAGTCGATCAGCAGGCCGTCCCAGTCAGGCTCGGCCATGACGATCCGTCCACCGGGGCGGGCCACCCGGCGAAACTCCTCCAGCACCCGGGACGGGTCGGCCGCATGCTGCAGCACACCGTCGGTGCAGGCCCGATCGACGCTGCCGTCGTCCAGCGGCAGCGCGTGAATGCCGCCGGGGCGAACGTCGACCAAGGGCCGGCCCGCCGAACGGACACGGGCCTCCGCGATCATCGCCGGATCCCGGTCGACGCCGATGACTCTTCCGTTCGGCGTGACGGCCGCCGCCATCGCGGCGAGGTCCGTTCCCGGTCCGCATCCGATGTCGAGGACGGTATGCCCCGGCCTGAGGTCCAGCAGCTCCAGCGCGTGCCGCTTATAGGCGCGACCCGGCGCGCTCGCGGCGACCTGGTCGAGATAGACGATCGGATCAGGACGGAACAGGTTGTCGGGCTCACTCATGCCCACAGCCAATTGCGCGCTTTTGGAGTTCCTGTGGAGAGAGCGTCGAGACTTCATGTGGTCCATGCCGACACCACGTCACCCGGCCACCCCATGCGGCGAAACTCAGCCAGCAGCGCGGTTGGGCCAGCGCCGCCTCCACCACCCGCTCCATGCCGGAGCCCGGATCTCCCAGCCGGATGCTGTCAGCTACCGGCGCCGCGAACAGGTGCGGACGCTGCGGCACCGGCTCAAGGCGATGTGGAGGCCGCCACCGTCACATCACAGAAAGTGGCTTGCAGGGGCAACACCTCGCGCCTGCCTTCCGGTGGGTACGGCCGTCATTGCCGTCACGGCCCACTCACGGAACCAGGCCGGTGGATACGCCCAATGCTCGCCGCATGCGCCCAGTTCAACCCCGCCGACGCGGGAGCCACGTAACCCGCGATACGCGTGACGCGTCACGCGCGACGCGTGACGCGTCACGCGCACAGGCAAGACGGAGGCGACGGCGCGGTCACTTGCGGCGGCGGCCGCCGCCGCGCTTTGGCTTGGTGCCGGCGGCGGGCTTGGCGATGCGAACGCTCACGCCGCCGGAACGCTTGCCGAGGGTCGCCGGACGGCGTCCCGCCCTCGTCCTCTGCCCCTGCGGATCGATGACCGCGGTGCCTCCGGCGCTCTTGGACGGCCGCGCCTTCTTGGCTCCGGCCGCGACGACCGGGGCGGTCTTGGCGCGCGCCTCGGCGCGGGCGATCTGCTCGCGTGCGTTCTTGACCCGCTTCCGGCCGGTGCCGCCGCGCGCGATCCGGGCCGCCATGCCCTTGGTGCTCGCCCCCGCCTGGGCGACGCGCAGCCGCCGCGTCCAGGTTCCGAGATGCGCGGCGACGATCAGCAGCACCATCGCGATGCCCACGCTCTTGCCCCACTGGAGCCGGTCGGTCGCCGCGACGTTCTGGGCCCTCGGCGAGTCGGTGGCGATCTGCGGCGCGGGGTAGGTGAACCCGGGCGTCGCACCGTCCGGCTGGACGGATGGCAGGGTGACCGGCGAGTCATTGTTGAACGGAGTCAGCGGTGTCCCGGTGCCCGGAACCTGTGACCCGGAGGGGAGGGACGGCACCGAGCCGCCCGGGACCGACCCTGACCCGCCCCCCAGCGACGTGGTGGCCGAAGAGGTGCCGGAGTACAGCGATCCACCGGTGCCCGTGGAACGCTTCGCCCGGACGCCCACGGAGACCGCGCCGGTGGACCGGGTCAACGACAAGGTCGTGGAGCAGCTCGTCCCCTGGCAGAGCGAGTTCAGCGAACCGGACTTGGACTTCACGCCCGAGCCCGCGAGGGTGTAGCCGGTGAGGTCGTCCTCAAGGCCGCGGTTCCACTTCACGACGAGCTTCCCGCCGGACGCGGTCGCGGACACGCCCGTGGGGGCCGCCGGCGCGATGCGCACGGTGAAGCTGTTGGAGTCGTAGATGTTGCCGGTCTGCTTGCCCTTCAGATAGACCTTGTAGCGGCCGTTCCGGCTGATCGAGAAGGTTCCGGACATGTCCCCGGAGAGGCCCTTCTCCTGGAGGAACGTGTCACCTATCCCGGGGCCGTTCACCCGGAGCTGCATGCTGATCGCGAAGTCGAAGTGAGCCTTGGCGGTCAGCTCGGAACCGCTGGTGACGACCGCACCGTCCGCCGGGGTGATGACGCTGGTCGAGGCGGCCTGCGCGGGCAGGGCGGCGAGTACCGGGAAGCTCATCGCAAGGGGGGCCGCGAGCGCGACTGCACCGATCCTGCGAAGCATGGTCACGGCCTCAATCCCTTCGACAGCGCCTGCTCGTCCCGTCCCGCGGAGGGCCTCGCGGGGACACCGCGTCCGGTGATAACTACGGGCTTACGGCAGCGTAACGTACCACCGGGTAGCAAAAGTCACAGGAGGATGACAAAGAGGAACGTGTTTTCATTCTCCGCGGCCCTCCCACCTATTGACACTCAGTGCAACGAGGTACGTCGCGCCAGGTTACGCCGACCCGTCCCACGGGGCCAGCCCTGGCCCGTGACACGACTCGCATGGCACCCATCCCCATCGGCACCTTGAGCTCGACGGTCACCGAGACCTCGACCTCGTCTCCCTGCACCCGGCACCGCGACACCCGCGCCCCGGACTCGACCGCGATCTTCTTCGCCCTCTCGCACGCGGCCCCGCCCCCGTCCGCGACCCGCGCCGCCCCCGCAAGCGCCGCCATGTCGGCAGCGGCGTCCCCCCGATGCCGCGCGCCTCGCACCCCGCCCACCATGATCGCTGCGACTCCGACCACCCAAATGACCGCGGAGAACGCCACCACCCAAACCGTCCCCGAACCTCGATCCGCCCCGAACCCCCGCACGACCACCCACCCCACTACAGACCGACGAATCACCACACCACGACTCCACAACCACGCAGACCGCACGCCGCACACAAAGACCCCGCGGACCGTCGCACCACGCGCCGCCCGGCGCAGCTCCAACCACGGAGCCAGGCCCGCGAGCTCGCAGGCCTGGCGCCGCGCGACCGGCGTCGCCACACCCCGCACATCGCCTGCCCCGCAGACGCCGACCCACAGAGCGCAGATCACGCAGACGACCGCGCAGACCGCACACCACAGGCGGCGCCTCACAAAGGCACCGCACAACGCATGGACCACACAACGCACACCACACACCGCGCCGCCTGCACACCGCGCCGCCCTACAGCCCCGCAACCCCTACAGCCCCGCAGCCCCTACAGCCCGCAGCCCCTACAGCCCGCAGCCCCACCAACCGCGCAGGCACCCTCGGCCTGCGGGCCGCACACAGCGCCCGGCCGCAGATCTCCAAGGGGCCCAGTCGGTGAGCCGGGTTGTCGGTCGATGCGTTTCCGCTGGACCTGGAGGATGGTGTGGCGCCATGCGTCCCGCGCTGCTCGAAGAGGTCCGCAGGTATTGATGGCGAGCGGGGCAGGGGTGCTCAGCGGGCGTTGGGTGGGGCTCCTGGTTCTGTAGGTGCGGCGACGTGGGCGTGGACGGTCAGAGGCGGCAAGCCGATCGCCGCAGGAGGCCGGACAGGGGCGGAGATGTCCACGTAGACGACGGCCTCGTCACGACGGACCTGGACGCTCGACCCCTGCGGCACGGCCTTCACCACGAGATCGCGTACTGCGGCGAGCGACTCGCCCCTGGCCGCCGCGCGGGCGCCGGTCCAGGCGGCGTCAGTGCAGGTGAGCTGGACGGAGGCGACCGTCACGCCCCAGAGCGCCATCGCGGTGATCAGCACCAGGGCGGGGAGGGCCACGGCGATCTCCGCCGTGGCCATCCCGCGGTCCCTCAGCCGGCCAGCTTGAGGGCCTTCTCGATGATCTGTAAGAGCAGCGACCTGACCTGCGAGCTGGTCACGATCTTGAACAGCAGGCCGGCGAAGGCCGCCGCGGCGATGGTGCCGACCACGTACTCGGCGGTGGACATCCCGCGATCTCTGCACGTCCCGGACCATCGCCGCACCACCATCTTCATCGCCCTCATCGAGAGCTCCTTTCGCTCGTGGCTCTCTCCAAGGCTGCTGTGAGGGCAGTCCGGGCGACAGGCGAACCCCGTTCTGTGGATAACCTCCGGGATTCAGCGCCGCCCGACAGGGCGCGAACAGGCTGGCTTCCACGCGCGGTTCCCGGTCCTAGGCGTTGTTTCCGGAACCTGGCCCACGTTCCGTGACATATGCGGGCATTGGGTTGGCAGGATGCGCTTCGTGGACCAGCCGAGCCCCGAAGCGCCGAGGAGCGTCCGGGGACCTCCCCAGCCGCCCCTGCTGCTGGCGATGCTGAGCGATGGACGTTGGCGCGATCCCGGCGAGCAGGCGCTCGAAAGGATCATGCCGTGGGCGGATGAGCCGGGAGCACCGCGTCCAGGTCCCCAGACCTGCGGCGAACGGGGCCAGGCCGGTAGTCGGTGGGGGCGGCGTGGTTGTGGTGAGGCGGTCAGTGTGGCCGGGGAGCGCCCGCGCAAGAAGCGCGGGGGCATCGTCGAACGGTGTTTGAGGCGCTCGGCCTGTGCAGTCGGCTCAGCGCAGACACCGGGTCCGCGGTCGTCGCGGCCGAGACCGTTCGGTCCGGTGATCGGCTGGAGGCCGAGCGCAGGTCCATGTGTGCCCGCTATCGCGCTATGGCTTGAAGGTCCCAGATGTTGATGCGGCTGTCCCTGCCCGCGCTCAGGGCGACAAGGCGGCCGTCGAGGACGGCGGTCCGGACCGTCTCGACGCTTCCGCCATGGCCGATCAGCGGCTCGCCGAGTTGTGTGCCGGTCGCCAGGTCCCAAAGGCGCACCGTTGCGTCGTCGCCCCCGCTCACTGCCAGGACACGATCGCCGATCACGGCCGTGTCCAGGGCGACGACGACATCCTCGTGACCGGTCAGCGGGTCCTGAACGGGGTCGTCCCCGTGCTCGTCGGCCAAGCCCCACACAAGGATCTCGTCCTCGACCCCTGCCACCACGATCGGGTCTCCCGCGAGCTTGACGCCCGCCACCGTGATCGCGTCACCCGTAAGCCGCGCCAGCGAGACGGCCAGCACGGACTTCTCGTCGGTGTCCAACGACCCCAATTCCGCGCCCAAGGGCAGATCCCACACGGCCACCCCCTCGTCCATCCCGCCCGCCGCTGCGGGCACCAGCCGATAAAGCACGGGGCGCGTCGTCGGACAGTTCCTGGGGCGCCGGGCCTGCGTAGCCGACTCGTGCAGAAGCCGCATGATCCGGAACGAGGAAAGCACTTCACCTGTTGCCCCCAACGTGGAGGCCACGTCCTTCAGGGCCGGGAGGAGGCTCAGCACAGTCCTGCTATGCGCTCTCCGCGTTTAGTCGGTGGTGGCCGGTAGCTTTCCGGGCATGACTCGCTACCGTCTGCAGCCGTCGCCCGTGCAGCAGCAGGCGTTGCTGGAGCATTGCGGGCACGCCCGGTTCGTCTGGAACCTGGCGGTGGAGCAGCACGCTTGGTGGCGGCCGGGGCGCGGGTCGGCGCCGGGGTTCGCCGAGCAGTGCCGCCAACTCACCCAGGCCAGGGCGGAGTTCGCCTGGTTGCGGGCTGGGTCGGTGACGGTGCAGCAGCAGGGGCTCAAGGACTTCCACCAAGCCATGGCGGGCTTCTTCGCCGGTACCCACAGCCGCCCCACCTGGCGCAAGGCCGGACGCCATGAAGGGTTCCGGATCGTGGCGGTCAAACCCGGCGACGTGCGGCGGGTGTCCCGCCGGGTGGGCCAGGTGAAGGTGCCCAAGGTGGGGTGGGTGCGGTTCGGCTGGTCCCGGCCCGTCCCCGACACCGCCAAGTCCTACCGGATCACCCGTGACCGGGCCGGACGCTGGCATGTCGCGTTCGCCGCGATCCCGGACCCGATTCCCGCGCCGGGTACGGGTGAGGTGGTGGGGGTGGACCGTGGTGTGGCCGTGGCCGCGGCGTTGTCGACCGGTGACCTGCTGCACGTCTCCGGGCTGCGGGAGGGCGAGAAGGCGCGGCTTGCGCGGCTGCTGCGCAGACTCGCCCGCGCCAAGCGTGGCTCGAGGCGGCGGGCCCGGGTCAAGGCCGCGATCGCCCGGTTGCGGGCTCGCGAGACCGACCGGCGCAATGACTGGATCGAGAAGACCTCCACCGATCTGGCCCGCCGGTTCGATGTGATCGCGGTTGAGGATCTCAATATCAAGGGCATGACGCGATCGGCGCGGGGCACGGTGGAGGCGCCGGGCCGCCGCGTACGGCAGAAGGCGGGGCTGAACCGGGGCATCCTGGCCGCTGGCTGGGGTGCGCTGGTGATCCGGCTGGAGCACAAGGCGCCTGGGCGCGTCATCAAGATCGATCCGCGTAACACCTCGCGGACCTGTAGCGCCTGCGGGCATGTCGCCGGGGAGAGCCGCAAGAGCCAAGCGGTCTTCTCGTGCGTCGCCTGCGGGTTCCGGGTCAACGCCGACGTGAACGCGGCCTGCAATATTCGTGATACGGCCGCAGGGCATGCGGTCGCTGCACGGGGAGGCCCGCCATTAGGCAGGCCCGCGAACCGTGAACCCCAGCACGACCTGGCCCTCACGGGGTAGGTGCTGTTGGAACCCCTCGTTCACGAGGGGGGATGTCAACAGGGCAGGAGGATTGTCGTCAGGGCAGGAGGATCGTCGAGGCGATGCCTGCGATGGCGGGGACGACGCCGAGCAGGACGAAGGCGGGCAGGAAGCACAGGCCGAGCGGGGCGAGCGCCCGGATGCCCGCCGACCGGGCTCTGGCGGCGGCGGCCGAGCGGGCGACCCGGCGCTGGTCGCGTGCGAGGCGGCTGAGGGAAGGGGCGAGTGACGCGCCCGTGGACGCCGCCCTGACGGCCGCCCGGGCCAGGGGCGCGAGCATCGGCTCCTTCGCGAGGGCGAGCCAGGCGTCCGCTGGATCCGCCCCCAAGCGGATCTGGACGGAAACCGCCCGAAGCTCGTCCCCGAGCGGGCCGCCCACCGCGTCCGCGACCGCCAGGACCGCCTCGTGCCAGGGGGCGCCGCCACGCAGGCAGGCGGCGAGGAGATCCACCGCGACGGGAAGGTCGGCGATGAGCCGTGCCTGTCTGCTGCGGCGCTCCCCGCTTCCGATGCGGCTGAAGGACCACCAGACGGCCCCCGCGGCCAGGACGCCGACCACGCCGCCGGTCGGTCCGCCCACCGTCACTATGCACAGCACACCTGCCATGCCCGCCGCCGTCCTCCGGAAGAGGACATCGCGCCGTGTCGCCTGTGACGGGCCGGCTCGCTCCTTCGCCGTGTCCATGTGACTCGCCGTCCCTCCCCGATGGGCGCTGCCCTTTACAGGTGAGCGCCTCGGGGCCGCGTGCCTCCCTCGGAACTGGACGGCCAACCTCTGCGCGGCGGGGTTCGTCCCCCGCGGGAGGAGGAAGGCTGATGCCGCTGCGCAGAGCATGGCCGTCAGCACGGTCGTCACTTCGTCTCCTTCCTGCTTCGGTCGCCTTCCGAAGCCCTCTCGGTCCTGCGTGCAACCGCGGCAACCGGTGCGGTCAGCGGGGTGATTCGGCGGATCGGGCCAGGTGACGGGTCCAGTAGAGGCCGGCCGCGTTGAGGAGCACGCCCGTGGTCAGGCAGGCGAGGCCGGGGACCGTGCTGCACAGGAACGGGATGGGGTGGGCGCCCAGGGCCGCCGCCATGGCGAGACCCAGGAGAGGCAGCGCGGCCAGCAGGCGGGCGGTCGCGCGAGGGCCGGCCAGTTGGACGGCCACGTCCTGGCGTTGGGCCTCTTCGTCACGCAAGGCGCCGGCCAGGCCGTCCAGGACGGTGGCGAGGGTGCCGCCGCGTTCGGACCCGACGCGCCAGCAGGCCGCCAGGAGGCGGAGCCCCTCCGCGCCCGGCCGTGTGGCGGCCTCCTCCAGGTGATCGGGAGGTGGGCGGGGCAGGCTGAGCAGTTCCTCCGACACCTGCGGGTCGAGAACCGCCGCGGCCGCGATGAACGCCTCGTCGGGCGTCCGGCCGGCGGACAGTTCGGCGGCCATGGCGTCGCAGAGTTCGATGACGGAGGTCCGGCGGCGGTGGGGACGCGTCCGGCGTTCGTGAAAGGCCTCGGCTCTCGTGCGCAAGGAGGGGAGCGGCTCCGTGGGCGGGCGGGTGGTCAGACGGCCCAGGCGATGGGCTGCCGGAGGGGGCGTCAGGAGCGTCCAGACGGCGGCCGCGGCGCAGAGGGCGGCGAGTGTGGTGATCATGGGCTGCCTCGCAGCCGGGCCGCGAGGGCCTCCGCGCCCGGGGCCGGGATGACCTCGCCGGACGCGGTGAACGAGACGGCCGGGACGACGCCGACCAGTCCGTCGGGAGCACGCCGGAGCAGGCAGATCTCGGCGACGCGGCGACGGCCTCCGCCCGGATCCCGGACCAGGTGGACGACGATGTCCAGGGCGGCGGCCAGCTGGCTGTGCACGGCCTCCCGGGTCAGGCCCGCCGCGCAGGCCAGCGCTTCGAGTCGCGCGGGGACGTCCGCGGCCGTGTTGGCGTGAAGGGTGCCGCAACCACCCTCGTGGCCCGTGTTGAGCGCCTGCAGCAGGACGACTACCTCCGGACCCCTCACCTCGCCTACGACCAATCGGTCAGGGCGCATGCGGAGCGCCTGGCGGACGAGGTCGTTCAAGGTCACGCCCCCGGCGCCCTCCATGTTGGGCGGGCGGGCCTCCAACCGCACCACGTGGGGGTGGGACGGTTTCAGCTCGGCCGAGTCCTCGACGAGGAGCAGACGCTCAGCCGGGTCCACCAGGGACAGCAGGCCGCTCAGCAAGGTCGTCTTGCCTGATCCGGTACCGCCGGTGACCAGGAAGGCCGCTCGGGACTCGATCAGCGCGGCGAGCAGTTCGGCGCCCTCTGGCGGGACGGTGCGCTCGGTGACCAGCTCGTCCAGCGTGAAGGCGCGGCGCCGGGGGAGCCGGAGGGACAGGCAGGTGCCGGTCGCGGCCACCGGCGGCAGGACGGCGTGCAGCCGCACCCCGCCCGGCAGGCGGGCGTCCGCGTACGGGGAGGCGTCGTCGAGCCGGCGGCCGGCGGCCGCCGTGAGGCGCTGGGCCAGGCGGCGGACGGCCGCCTCGTCCGGGAAGCGCACCGAGGTGCGGACGAGGCCGGAGCCCGTGTCGATCCAGACCTCGTCCGCGCCGTTCACGAGGACGTCGGTGACGTCCGGGGAACGCAGCAGCGGCTCCAGCGGCCCGGCGCCCACGAACTCGGCGCGTAACTCGTCCGCCAGGGACAACACTTCGCGGTCGCCGAGGAGCCGTTCTTCCGCACGCAACGCCGCCGCGACCCGGCCCATCGTCGCCTCGCCACCGCTGTGGGCGAGCCGATCCCGTACCGCATCAGAGAGCCCGCTCATGCCGTCCCCCTGTCCGGCCGTACCGTTCCCACGAGGGGAGCGCCTCCCGAGGCGCCCGCACTCCACTCACCGCGCGCATCAGGCGGCCTCTCGGTAGGCGTAGGGCTGGAGGGCCAGGTCGGCCAGGACGGCGGTGCAGAAGTCGGTCAGGGGGCCGCGGCGGCACGCGCGTTCGAGGTCGCCCTCGTCCATGGCGACGGGGAGGCGGCGGTCGCGGTCGAAGGTGCCGGCGGACGGCAGGTCGAGGGCGGCCGCCACCGCGTCCGGCGTGAGGCCGCCCGGGGCCGGGCCCTGGACGACGAGGCGCAGGTCGGCGGTGTCGCGGCGGAGGGCGGCGGCGAGGCCGTCGGCCGCCACGGTGGCGCGGACCTCGGCCGGGACGAGCAGGAACGTCACGTCGGCGGAGCGCAGGGCCGCGCGGCCGACGTCCCCCGGGTAGCGGGGGACGTCCACGATGACCAGGTCGAACCCGCGGACGGCGGCGTCGAACAGCGCCCGGACGGCCGCCTCGGAGACCGGGACCGGTTCACCGCGCCGCCAGGACAGGACGGAAAGGTCACCGGCGCGGGGCAGGCTCTCGCGGAGGGTGGCGGTGCTGAGGCGGCCGCGGCGTTCGGCGAGGTCATGCCAGCGGACGCCCTCGTGCGACTCCAGCCCGAGGATGAGGTCGACGCCTCCGCCGAACGGGTCGGCGTCCACCAGGAGCGTGCGCAGGCCCTGCCTCGCCGAGGCGAGGCCGAGCGCCGTCGTGAGGACGCTGGCTCCGGCGCCGCCACGCGCGCCGACGACGCAGAGGGTGGTGGCCCAGCCGCCCTCGGGTTCGCAGGCGGCGGCGAACGCGTTGATCAGCCAGTCTTCGTGGTCGGGCAGCGCGGCGACGTCCTGTGCGCCCGCTTCCACCGCCAGCCGGTACGCCTCGGCGGTGGCGCCGTCGCCGGTGACGAGGACGACGCCGGGACGGCGCTGGAGGCCGGCGGCCGCGACGTCCGCGGCGACGTCGGCACCGACCAGGATCAGGGTCGGCCACGTCCAGGCGGGTCTCGCCTCATCGGCGCCGTAGGCGACCTCGGCGTGTGCGTCGGCGGCGGCCGCCAGGCGAAGCAGGCCGTCGGCGAGGGCGGGGTCGCCCGTGACGATCAGTGCCGCGAGGTTCATCGGATGCTCCTTCGACGTTCGGAGACACCCACCTTGCGGCCCGCGGTGACGAGCGCGAAGACATTCCCTCAACTGTGGATAACTTCCGCCCCGACGCCGCATCGAGGGCGGTCGGAGGGGCCGGGCGGTGGCGCGGGGGGGTTCACCGCGGGCGCCACCGCCCGGCCGCTTCACGTTTGGGCGACCCCCGCCGGGGGGGAGAGCGGGGGTCGCCGTGCGGCCGGCTCCGGGGGGGTAGAGCCGGCCCGCTTTCCCAGAAAGTCTCAGGGAGTTCGGGCTAAGCCGTATGTAAGTTCGCTCTATGGGAGAAGCAAACTCACCAACTCCAGTCTAGGTGGATACAACATATGCTGCCCGATCGTCGAGAGTTCCGTCGAGCGGCAAACTCGCCCGTCAGGTGACGATTTTTCTCACCTGGCCGCGACGTTCCGCCTGGGCGGTACCTGGAAGGCGCCGTCCCACCCGCGACAGGGCGCCCGTTCCTGCGCACACGGAGTGCATAGGGACGGGAGTGGGAGCGTACAGCAGAACTAAAGATCTTTCCGGCTGCATGCGAGATCGGCGTCCAAAAGGAAACGCTCACGTTGAGTGATCAATTTCGCGTATCGGACGAGGTTACGGATAGCCCTAAATATCCCACCTTGCCCACAGTGGACACCGGCGCCCCACCCGCCGCCGCGCCCGCCGATGCCGCGCGTTTTCCCAATCGGGGCTTGTCAACAGGGCAAATGAGGCGTAGACAGGTCGTACGGACCAAAGGTCCGAGCACGGCACCCGGGCACCCACGCGCGACCAGCCGCGGGAGGCGCGTCGAGACGGGCTTGACCCGATCCGACGAATTTGAGGTGCACGCTTGGTAACCCGGTGTGACGTGCTTGGCGGCGGCGTCCCGGAGAGGGGCGCCGTTCGCTTGTGTCACCCGCGGAAAGCCCCGTCCGCTCACTCGCGGACGTCGAGGCCCAGCGTCGTCGCAAGCACCACCGCCTGGTACGGATCGATCACCGCACCCCTCAGCTCGACCGTGAACGGGTCGACCGCCGAGAGGTCGCTTCCGCGCAGATCGCAGCCGGAGAAGTCGGCTTTGTGGAGTGACGCGCCCGACAGGTCGATGCGGCGCAGCTCAGCGCCGGCGCACCTCGCACCGGTCAGGTCGGCCTCGCGCATGCGCACGTCGACGAAAGACGCATGCCGCAGGTCGGCCCCCGGCAGGCCCGTGAACGACCAGTCGCCGTCCTTGACCTTCAGGAGGTCGTGCGTACAGCCGTCGAACAGGCTGCCAACGAACTTGCACCCCGTGAAGGCGGCGTCGAAGAAAACGCATCGGACGAAGGTGCAGTTCAGGAACGCGGCGTCTGTGTGACTGGACGCGTTGAAACGCACACCGCGGAACGTGCAGTCCCTGAACGTGGCACCGGTGCCACTGGCCTCGGTCATGTCCACGTCCACGAACAGGACGTTTTCGTGATTCTCACCCGTCAGGTCACGCGAATCCCAGTTCGCCGACAAAATCGTGGTCTCCGTCGGCGCCGCGGGTCGTCCGTGCATGCGATCGGCCATGCGAACAGCATGGCCCCCGGCACCGACAGCATCAGCCCCGCATGAACGCTTCGCAGATGGCCTGCGAATCACGCGCGGCGGCGGCCACCGCGGACGAACAGTGAACGATCCACCGCGCGACGCCTTCCTGCGTACCGGCCGCGTAGGCGCGAAGGGCTTCGCCGTAGTCGTCGAAGAGTTCGAGGTGCCCGACCTCAGGCGCGACGAGCGACTTGGGGTCGAAGCCGCGGGCGACCAGGGTGAGGCGCTCGGCGGCGCGCGCGACGACGCCGTCCCCCCAGCCGAACGGACGCAGGGCCAGCAGTTCGCCATGCACGATCGATGAGACCACCAGGGCGGGCGCCTTGGTCGGCTCGGTCAGCAGCCCGCTGAGGGCGTCCAGGCGAGCGGCCACCTCCGACGGCGAAGGCGGCTCACCAAGACCCGGGACGTCCTTGACGGCGGCATCGCCGGAGCGCGGACGTCCCAGATCGGCGCTGTCGACCGCGTCCGCCCCGGCGAGCACATGCAGACGCGCCAGCGCCTGCCGCGGCGCGTTACGCCAGACCTCCGTCAGCGTCCCCAGCTCGGCCGACACACGCAGAGCCCCCTGCACGACGGGGTCGGACGGGTGCTCCGTCGTCCGCAGCTCCTCCAGCGTGACCGAAGCGCCGTCCAGCACGGCGGACGCCCGGGCCCCGCGCAGCGCCGACTCCGTGGACACCTCGGCGCTGCGCCGCCGCAGGACGCGGTGGCCGAGCAGCCGGTCGACGGCCTTTCGCGCCTCGTCGACGGCGCCGGCGACGCCGGGCAGATTCGCTACATCAGCAAGCGCATCGGTCACGGCCCGACCCTATGCGGTCCTCTTCGGCACTCGCGCAACGGCCCGCGAGGGCGTAAAACGGAGACGGTTCCCGCATGTCAGATCTGGGAAGGTCAGTCGTGTTGGGCCCCGCACAACACGTCCGGAGACGGGCGCGCCGGTCGCGTTCATCCTCGACACCCGGGATTGCGGCCTTGTGGGACCGGGACCTTCCTGGTGGAGTGGGGATACCGGGCGACCCCCGCATCACCTAGCAAGGAGCTCGCGTTGAGTCAGAGCCAAGAAACACTGTCGAACCTTCTGCAGGAGACGCGCCGGTTCTCCCCGCCCGCAGAACTCGCCGCCGAGGCCAACGTCAAGGCGGACGCCTACGAGCAGGCCGCGGAAGACCGCCTGGGCTTCTGGGCGGAGCAGGCGGACCGGCTCACCTGGACGAAGCGCTGGGACGACGTCCTGGACTGGAGCAACCCCCCGTTCGCCAAATGGTTCGTAGGCGGCGAACTGAACGTCGCCTACAACTGCGTCGACCGCCATGTCGAGGCCGGACTGGGGGACAGGGTCGCGTACCACTGGGAGGGTGAACCGGGTGATTCCCGCACCCTCACCTACGCCGACCTCCAGAGCGAGGTGAACAGGGCCGCCAACGCGTTGCTCGAACTGGGCGTCCGTAAGGGCGACCGGGTCGCGATCTACCTCCCGATGATCCCCGAACTGCCGATCTCGATGCTGGCGTGCGCGCGCATCGGCGCGACCCACTCGGTGGTGTTCGGCGGCTTCTCGTCCGAGGCGCTCCGCACCCGCATCGACGACGCGCAGGCCAAGCTCGTCATCACCGCGGACGGCGGGTTCCGGCGCGGTAAGCCCTCCGACCTGAAGGGCATCGTGGACGAGGCGGTCGCCCAGACGCCGACGATCGAGAACGTCCTCGTGGTGCGCCGCACCGGCGAAGACGTCGCCGAGAACGACCGTGACGTGTGGTGGCACGACCTCGTCGAACGGCAGAGCGACCAGCACACCGCCGAGCCCATGGACGCCGAGCACCCGCTGTACATCCTGTACACGTCCGGGACGACGGGTAAGCCGAAGGGCATCCTGCACACCTCCGGCGGCTACCTGACCCAGTGCGCGTACACGCACTGGGCGGTGTTCGACCTGAAGCCGGAGAAGGACGTCTACTGGTGCTCGGCCGACATCGGCTGGGTCACCGGTCACTCCTACATCGTGTACGGGCCGCTCGCCAACGGCGCGACCAGCGTCATCTACGAGGGCACCCCCGACACCCCCGACAAGGGCCGTTGGTGGGACGTCATCCAGAAGTACAAGGTGTCCGTCTTCTACACCGCGCCCACGGCGATCCGCACGTTCATGAAGTGGGGCGACGACATCCCCGCGCAGTACGACCTGTCGTCCCTGCGCGTCCTGGGATCGGTCGGCGAGCCGATCAACCCCGAGGCGTACGTCTGGTACCGCGACAAGATCGGCGGCAACCGCACCCCGGTCGTCGACACCTGGTGGCAGACCGAGACCGGGGCGATCATGATCAGCCCGCTGCCCGGGGTCACGGCCGGCAAGCCGGGCGCGGCGATGCGCCCGCTGCCCGGGATCGTCGCGGACGTGGTGGACGACCAGGCCCGGTCGGTGCCGGACGGCGGCGGCGGGTTCATGGTGCTCAGGGAGCCGTGGCCGGCCATGCTCCGCACGATCTGGGGCGACGACGAGCGGTACATCAAGACGTACTGGTCGCGTTTCGAAGGCCTGTACTTCGCGGGCGACGGCGCCAAGAAGGACGAGGACGGCGACATGTGGCTGCTCGGCCGCGTGGACGACGTCATGCTCGTGTCCGGCCACAACATCTCCACGACGGAGGTGGAGTCGGCGCTGGTCGCGCACCCGAAGGTCGCCGAGTCGGCGGTCGTCGGCGCGACGGACCCGGTCACCGGGCAGGCCATCGTCGCGTTCGTCATCCCGCGCGGCGACGCCGACGGGGACGTGGAGGGCGAGGACTTCCTGCGGGAGCTGCGCGACCACGTCGCCAAGACGCTCGGGCCGATCGCCAAGCCCCGCCAGATCATGATGGTTCCGGAGCTGCCGAAGACCCGCTCCGGCAAGATCATGCGACGGCTGCTGCGCGACGTCGCCGAGAACCGCAGCATCGGCGACGTCACCACGCTCGCCGACAGCACGGTGATGGACCTCATCTCCGAGAAGCTGCCCAGCGCCAAATCCGAAGACTGATCCCCATCGCGTCGCGTGCACCCCAGGAACGCCGGGCCGGTGTTCCTGGGGTGCACGGTAAAATCGTCATAGGTGCGCCGGGAAGTCTGGTCGGCAGGAACGTCCCGTAGCCAGTGCGGGCCGTGGCCTCGCCCGACCGTCCGCCACTTTCCCAGAGGTTCTCCATGGCGCGCCCGACCGTGAAACGCCGCGTTGCCGCAACGTGGCCGTTCCGCCCCACCGTCCGCTACGGCGCACAGGTCGCCAGTGCCCTCCGCACGGAGACGATCGGCGGCGTGGTGATGCTGCTCGCGGCGATCGCCGCGCTGGTGTGGGCCAACACGCCCTGGGCCCACCAGTACAAGAGCCTGCAGACGTTCGAGATCAGCCCGCACTGGCTCCACCTCGGGCACATGGACGTGCAGCACTGGGCGTCGAGCGCATTGCTGGCGGTCTTCTTCTTCATCGCCGGCCTGGAGTTGCGCGAGGAGCTGACGCACGGCGAACTGCGCAATCCGCGGGACGCGGCGCTGCCGGTGATCGCGGCCTTCGCCGGGGTGGCGACGCCGGCGCTGATCTTCCTGGCGGTGAGCGCGGGCGAGCCGGGGGCGTCCAGCGGGTGGGCGGTGCCGACGGCGACCGACATCGCATTCGCCCTGGCGGTGCTCGCCGTGACGTTCACCTCGTGCCCGCCGCCTCTGCGCGCCTTCCTCCTGACCCTGGCCGTGGTGGACGACCTTATAGCCATCACCATCATCGCGCTCTTCTACACCGACACCCTGCACTGGACGCCGCTAGGGCTCTGCGTAGTCCTGATCGGTGTGTACGGGTTCCTGCAGTACAAACGCGTCCGCTCGCCATGGGTGTACGTGCCTCTCGCCGTCCTGGCCTGGTACTGCCTCCAGCGGAGCGGGATCCACGCCACGGTCGCGGGTGTGGCGCTCGGTATGCTCACCAGCCCCAAGGAGACGCCGGACGGACGGCCGACGAACGCCGAGCGCGCCGACCACGCGCTGCGGCCCTTCTCCGCGGGCGTGGCCGTGCCGGTGTTCGCGTTCGTGTCGGCCGGTGTTGGGCTCGGCGCGTCCCAGCTGGGTGCCGTGTTCACCGACCGGGTGGCCCTCGGCGTGATCGCCGGGCTCGTGATCGGTAAGTTCTTGGGGGTCTTCGGCGGCGCCTGGGCGGCCGTCCGGCTCGGCCTGGCGACGCTCGGGGAGGAATTGCACTGGCACGAGATCGCGGGGGTCGCGCTGCTCGCCGGGGTGGGTTTCACCGTTTCGCTGCTGATCGGCGGTTTGGCCTATACCGACCCGTCACAATTCGAGAGAGTGACGACTGCGGTCCTGATCGCGAGCGTTCTCGCCTCGGCGGCCGCCGCCGTCGTCTTCCGGAGAAGGGTGCGTCTGCGCGCGCGCCCGGACTAAGGAGAAAAGCGATATGTCCGAGGCAGTACCGGGCGAGCGCGTCGAGGACAAGTCCGTCGGCGAACTGGTCGCACTGGCGTCGAGCAACATCTCCAACCTGATCAGGGCGGAGATGGACCTGGCCAAGCTGGAGCTGAAGGCCGACGCCAAGAAGGCCGCGATCGGCGGTGCGTCGTTCAGCGCCGCCGGCCTGATCGGCGGGCTCATCGTCATCCTGCTGTCGATCGCCTTCGCCTACGGCCTGGTCGCGATCGGCATCTGGCACTGGGCCGCGTTCCTCATCGTGGCGTTCGTGTACGGGATTCTCGCGGGCCTGCTGGTCCTGTTCGGCAAGTGGCGGATGGGCAAGATCGAGGGCGCGAAGCGGACCCGGAAGACGCTGAAGGACGACCTGTCCGCCCTCCGCCGCCGCGGTGACTCCGACACCCCCGAGCTGACGGGCTGACCGACGCCATGTCCGGGCACGACGCGTCGCTGATCGAGGTCGACGGGCCGTGGACGCACCGGCAGGTCAGTGCCGGCGGGACGCGCTTCCACGTCGCCGAGGCCGGTGAGGGGCCGCTCGTCCTGCTGCTGCACGGCTTCCCCGAGTTCTGGTGGTCATGGCACCACCAGCTCGTCTCGCTGCCCGCCGCGGGCTACCGCGCGGCGGCCGTCGACCTGCGCGGCTACGGCGGCAGCGACAAGCCTCCGCGCGGCTACGACCTGGTCACGCTGGCCGGAGACGCCGCCGGGCTGGTCCGCGCACTGGGCGAGGCCAACGCGATCGTCGTCGGGCACGACTGGGGCGGGCTGCTCGCCTGGACGACGGCCGTCTATCACCCGAAGACCGTCCAGCGGCTGGCGGTGGTGAGCGCCCCGCATCCGCTGCGGCTGCGGCAGGCCATCGCGGGTGACCCGCGAGGACAGGGCTGGGCGGCGCGTCACACGTTCGGATTCCAGCTGCCGCTGTGGCCCGAAAAGCGCTTGGTCCGCGACGACGCGGCGCTTGCCGGGAAGCTGCTGCACGACTGGTCCGGCCCCGGCTGGCCGGACGAGCACACGGAGCGGCTCGTACGGAAGGCGGTGCAGATCCCTGGGGCCGCCCACAGCGCGCTGGAGTACCACCGCTGGCTCATCCGGTCGCTGGCCCGTCCGGACGGCATCCGCTACGCGCACCGCATGCGCGCCCCCATCCAGGCACCGACACTTCAACTGCACGGTGCGCTCGACACGTGCACGCTCCCCGCCAGTGCTCAGGGCTCTGGCCGCTACGTGACGGCCGCCTACCGTTGGAAGCTCATCGAGGGTGCGGGGCATTTCCCCCACCAGGAACGTCCGCGAGCGTTCGACGCCCAGTTGCTCGGCTGGCTCGCCGACCCGGAGCCCGAACGCTGAAGCCCACGCGTACCGTGGAGGCATGCGGGATCGGGACGAGTCTGGACGCCCACGCAACGCACGCCCACGCGACGCGTACGGACGTCCGCTACCGCATGGCACCACCGGCATACCGACGATGCCGGACGACCTCGAGATGCCCCCAGAGGAAGCCCTGGCCGAGGCACAACGTCTCCTGGACGCCGACCGCCCGTTCCACGCCCACGAAGTACTGGAAGCGGTCTGGAAGGCGGCGCCAGAGCCCGAACGGGAACTGTGGCGGGGTCTGGCCCAGGTCGCCGTAGGGGTGACCCACCTCCGCCGGGGAAACGCACGCGGCGCCGATGCCCTCCTGAGCCGCGCCGCCGACCGCATCGTCCCGTACCAGGACGCCCCACCGCACGGCATCGATGTCGAAGGAATCGTCCGGCGCGCCCGGGGCCTGGCCAAGCACCCCGAGGAGGGCCCCATCTCCCTCCGCCTCACAACGAATTAGTCAGCGCTGACATTGGCCTTGCGGCGGTCACACCCACCTGCCTCAGCGCGACCTCTTAGTCAGAGCAGTTCTGCGTCGAGACCGGCTCCGTGGCGTTCGCGCCCGCGCGCGCGTCCGGCGCGACCTCTTCCGAGGTGAGCGCGTAGCCGGTGGAGGCCGTGTCCAGGGCCGCCGCGAAGATGACCCCGTAGACGCGGCCGTCCGTGGTCAGCAGCGGACCGCCCGAGTTGCCCGGCTCCACCTTGCCGCGGATCGCGTAGATTTCGCGGCTGACCTGGCCGGAGTGGTAGATGTCCGGGCCGCGCGCCGTCTGCCGGGCGCGGATGCGGGCGGCCCCCGGCGTGAACGGCTGGTTCTTCGGGAACCCGGCGATGATCGCGTCGTCCCGCACACGGGCCTCTTTGGCGAACTGCAGCGCCGGCGCCCGCAGGTTCGGCACGTACAGGACGGCGATGTCGCGCTTGGGGTCGTACAGCACGACCCGTCCCCGGTTGCTGTTGCCGTTGATCGACATGACGACCGACGAGCCGCGCGCGCCGGCGACGACGTGCGCGTTGGTCATGATGTGCTGCGGCGCGAACACGAACCCGGTGCCCTCGATGCGGCGCTGGCACTGCGGCGCCGTGCTGACCACCTTCACGATGCTGTTCTTCGCGGCCCGCAGCCCCCGGGTGTTCAGCACGGACTCGTCCGGCGGCGGCACCTGCACCACCGACTCGCCGCCGAGGCCGTTGAAGACCTGCGGGAACTCGCTGCTCTTCACGAACCCCTGGAACGAGGTGAACCACGTCTGCGCCTGCGCCGGCATCACGTCGTTGATGCCGTTGATGATCGAGGAGCCCTTGACCTGCGTCCGGACGGGCTTGAACTCGGAGTTGGCGACCAGGCTGCCGAAGAACCAGGCGACGATCAGCAGCGACAACGCGCTGACGAAGGTGCCGCCGACCGCGTCGGCGGTGCGGGCGTTCATGCCGGTCACCCGGTTGCGGAGCACGGCGCCGAGGGACGAGGCGACCAGCTGTCCGAGGGTGGCGGTCAAGAACGCGATCACGATGGCGAGCAGCGCCTGCTGCGCCGCGCCGTCCACCGCCGCCTCGGCGATCGGCGGTGCGATCAGCACCCCGATGACACCGCCGCCGACGAAGCCGACGAAGCTCAGCAGGCTCACGATGAAGCCCTGCCGGTAGCCCGAGACTCCGAACAGCACGACGAGCACGAGCAGGATGACGTCGAGAACGTGGTCGTCCAGCACCGCTTCACCGTACTGTGCCGCGCCGCCGCTTCACGTCCCCTCGATGTACCAGATTCGGATGGGCCGGGTAGCCGTCAGGTGTGACACGCGACCGTGACCATCGCCGTACACACTGCGAACAGGCACCTGACCTGCGGCTCGTCCGCCGGCTCGGCGGGAGGGGAGGCCTTTTTCGGGAACGAACGGGTTTCTCACCCGCGGGAGGCGAGATCCAGGACGTCCTCGGGCAGGTCCTCGACACGGGACATGTCCCACGGCCGGTTCCAGCCGCCGGCGTCCAGAACCTGGATCAGCAGCGCCGCGGTGAACCCCCACACGAGCATGTCCCGGACATGGAACGCGGGACCGAGCCTGAACCCGGACGGGTGCCGCACCATGACCCGGTTCTCCGGATCGACCAGCTCGCCGAGCGGGACGCGCGCGACCGTCGCGACCTCCCCCGGATGGCCGGGCGCGATCTCCGACGGCTCCCGCCACCAGCCGGCGACCGGCGTGACCCGGTGCTCGCTGCGCGACAGGTACAGCTCCGGCAGCGTGCAGAGGACGTCCACGCCGGACGGTTCGACGCCGGCCTCCTCCCACGCCTCGCGCAGCGCCGCCCCGACGGCCCCGTCGTCCTCGGGGTCGATGCGGCCGCCGGGGAACGCGGGCTGCCCTGCGTGGTTGTTCAGCGTGGCGGCGCGCTCGGTGAGCAGCACGTCCGGGCCGTCCGGCCCCTCTCCGAACAGGATCAGGACGGCGGCGGCACGCGCGGCGGGCGCCGGCCGGAACATGGGCGGGACCGGCATCCTCGGCCCCTCCACGAGGAAGCGGTCGAGCCAGGCGGGCCTGTCGGGGGTGGTGTCGGTCACGTGGGTCCCAACTCCCGGACCGCCTCTTTCCTTCCCGGCCGCCTCACGAGAAGGGGCCGGGCTTGACGAGCTTGCGGGCGGTCTCCTCGTCCGTCGGCCCCTCGCCGAAGGACGGGCACAGCCGCGCGAGCGGGCACACCCCGCAGGCCGGGCGGCGGGCATGGCAGATGCGGCGCCCGTGCCAGATCAGCCTGTGGGACAGCATCGTCCAGTCCTTGCGCGGGATGAGCTCGCCGATCTCCTGTTCGACCTTCACGGGGTCGTCTTCGCTCGTCCAGGCGAATCTCCGGGCCAGACGGCCGAAGTGGGTGTCGACGGTGATTCCGGGGACGTCGAACGCGTTCCCCAGGACGACGTTGGCCGTCTTACGTCCGACCCCGGGCAGCTTGACGAGGTCTTCGAGACGCCCTGGGACCTCACCGCCGAACTGGTCGCGCAGTGCGGCGGACAGCCCCATGACCGATTTCGTCTTGGCGCGGAAGAACCCGGTGGGTTTCAGGATGGCCTCGACGTCCTCGGGGTCGGCGGCGGCCAGGTCCTCGGGGGTCGGGTACTTGGCGAACAGCGCGGGCGTGGTCAGGTTGACCCGCACGTCGGTCGTCTGCGCCGACAGCACGGTCGCCACGAGGAGCTGGAACGGGGTGCCGAAGTTCAGCTCGCAGTGGGCGTCGGGGTACGTCTCGGCCAGGATGCGGTTGATCCGGCGCGCCCGCCGCACCAGCCCCAGGCGTGTCTCGTCCTTCCACTTCCGAGCCCGCGCCTTCGGGGACGCCTCCGTCGCCATACCGGCAAGCCTAGAGCCTTGTAGTGTCGGCGCATGATGCGTGACTCCGCGCGGTGGGCGGCGACCCTCACCGGGCTGCGCGTGCTGATCACGGGGGCCGCGCGGGGGATCGGCGCGGCGCTCGCCGGCCGGCTCCACGAACGCGGCGCGCGGGTGGCGCTCGCCGGCCTGGAACCCGAGCGGCTCGCGGTCGTCGCCGAGACGTGCGGGGCGGCGCCCTGGTGGACGTGCGACGTGACCGACCGCGCCAGGGTCGAGGAGGTCGTGAACAGCGCCGTCCGGGAACTGGGCGGGCTGGACGTGATCGTGGCCAACGCCGGGGTGGCCGCGCAGATGCCGGTCATAGGGGGCGACCCGTCCGTCCTGGAGCAGAGCCTGCGGGTGAACGTTCTGGGCGTCCACAACACGCTCCGCGCGGCCGGACCTCACATCAGCCATGAGCGCGGCTATGCGCTGACCGTGTCGTCGCTGGCGGCGGCCGTCCAAGCGCCTCTGCTCGGCGCCTACAGCGCGTCCAAGGCCGCGGTAGAGGCTCTGGGCAACACGCTGCGGGCCGAGCTGCGTCCTTGGGGCGCGAAGGCCGGTGTCGCCTACTTCGCCGAACTCGACACCGACATGACGCGGCGGGGGTTCGGCACCGAGGCGGCGTCCGCCCTGATGCGTGCGGCCCCGAAGAACAGCTTCGGCTCAGGCGTCACACCATTGCGCGTGGGCATCGACGCCTTGGAACGTGGAATCGCACGCCGTTCCAGGCGGATCGCCGCTCCGTGGTGGGTCGGCGGCGTCCTGCCGATCCGGATGGTCGTGCAACCCGTCGTCGACCGCGCGGTCCAGCGCGGGCTCCGCGACATCCTGGACATCGCCAGGAACGAGCAGGTCGAGCTGACCACGCCACAGCCGGACCCCGATCCCTGACGGCCGTGACCGTCGCGGGCGGATCCGGAGCACAACGGCGTGGGTCGCCCGGCGTCAGCCGTCCAGGACGCCCGATCGCAGCAGGAGCCGCATGTGCTCGACGACCGGGGGCCCGACCGCCCGCAGGGCCTCCATGTCGCCCTCCGCGACGGCGGGCGTCACCATCGTGCTCACCGCCGACACCACGATCTGGCACGCGAACCGGGCGGTCTCCCCTGTCACGCCCATGAGGTCCGCGAGGCCCTCCGCCAGGACGTGCTGCACCTCGGTGCGCCGCCGGACGGCCTCCGGCCCGGCCGCGTACACCTCCACCAGGAACAGCCGTGCGTATCCCGGGTCCAGCGCCAGCGTCTCCAGGTAGGTGGTGAACGCCCGCTCGAATCTTTCCGCCGCGTCTCCGGCGGTGATCTGCTGGATGGTGTCCTGCAGGTGGAGGCGGAGGAACTCGCTCGCCTGGTCGAACGCGGCCATGAAGCAGTCGAGCTTGGACGAGAAAAGCCCGTAGAAGCTCTGCCGCGACACCCGGGCACGCTTCAGCACGTCCTCCACGGACGTTGCCACATATCCCTTTTCCGCCATGGCCGCCGCCATCGCCCCGCAGAGACGGTCGCGGTGCACCCGGTCGACCTCCGAACGGGACAGCGCGTGACGCCCTCTGGGAAGCCGGCGCGGTTCGGTCATCCGATCAGGGTAAGGCACCGCTTGCTACCCCGCCGAGGTCGTCCGGTAACAGGTGATGAGACCGGTGTGACGGCATTCACCCGATGGTCCGTACACTGGGCGAACGGGACCGTGACCCGTTCGCGGGACGCCAGACCCGGTCCCGCGTTTCGGCGCGCCGTGACCCTGCCTTCACGTACGCGGTGGGACGTACGTCACACTAGGTTGTAGGTGTTCGAGGAGGAGAAGCGTGACCGATCGCGACGTGGACGTTCTGAGCAGAGCCCCGCTCTTCGAGGCACTCGACGAGCAGGGCGCCAAGGCGCTGCGCGCCAACGTGACCGAGGTGCGGCTCGCCCGCGGCCAGACCCTGTTCAACGAGGGCGAGACCGGGGACCGGCTGTACGTCGTCCTGGAGGGCAAGATCAAGCTGACCCGGACGGCCCCGGACGGCCGGGAGAACCTGCTGAGCGTGCTCGGCCCGAGCGAGATGTTCGGCGAGCTGTCGCTGTTCGACCCGCGCCCCCGCACGGCGAGCGCCATCGCCGTCACCGAGTGCCGCCTCGCCGGGCTCGGCCATGACGACCTGCGGCCCTGGCTCACCGGCCACCCCGAGGTCGCCGTCCAGCTGCTCCGCGCGCTGGCGCAGCGGCTCCGCAAGACCAACGACGTGATGGCCGACCTCGTCTTCACCGACGTCCCCGGACGGGTCGCCAAGGCGCTGCTCGACCTGGCGGAGCGGTTCGGCCAGCCGTCCGAGGCGGGCCTGCACGTGCACCACGACCTCACCCAGGAGGAACTGGCCCAGCTCGTCGGAGCCTCCCGGGAGACCGTCAACAAGGCCCTCGCCGACTTCGCCCAGCGCAACTGGCTGCGCATCGAGGCCCGCGCCGTCGTCATCCTCGACATCGAACGCCTGCGCAAGCGCTCGAAGTAGGGGTCACCGCTCGTTGAGATAGTCCAGCTGCGATTGGACGGACCATTCGGCCGCGGGCCAAAGGGACTTGTCGACGTCGGCGTAGACGCGTTCGACGACCTCGCGTGCCGTGCGCGCGCCCGCGGCTACGGCGGCCTCGACCTGGGCGAGCCGCTCACGGCGATGGTCGATGTAGTGGTCGAGGACGGCGATGGGGTCGTCCAGCTTGGGCCCGTGGCCGGGGAGGATCGTCGCGGCCTCCACGTCGGCCGAGAACTTCCGGAGCCGGTCGAGCGAGCCGAGGTAGTCGCCCAGCCTCCCCTCCAGGACGGTCGTCCCGTACCCGAGGACGGTGTCGCCGGTGAGGACGGCGCCGTCTGCGGGAAGCCAGAACGTCAGCGAGTCGTCGCTGTGGCCCGGCGTCTCCATGATCCGCAGCTCCAGCCCGCCGGTGGTGACGACGTCGCCTTCGCTGAGCCCCTCGTCGCCGAGCCGGTGCCTGGGGTCGAGCGCCCGCACATTGACGCCGCCGGCCAGCTTCGCGAACTTTCCGGCCCCGGCGGAGTGGTCCGGGTGGCCGTGCGTCAGCAGGACGAGGCCGACCCGCCGTCCCTGGGCCTCGACGGTGGCCAGGACGCGCCGGAGGTGCGTGCCGTCCTTCGGGCCGGGATCGACGATGACGGCCTGATCGGATCCGGGCTCGGCGATGATCCAGGTGTTGGTGCCGTCCAGGGTCATGGCGGACGGGTTCGGGGCGAGCACGCAGGTCGCCCGGTCGGTACCCATCCCGTCGATCTCCGTCATATCCCCCATCCTGCCCGAGGCCCGATCCGGGTGACGGGCCGGGTTCCAGCCGAGACGCTCCAGCCGCCGCAGCGCGGACGTGCCCGCCAGCCGCCACATGAGGGCCTGGTTCAGCGGCATCCGGCGGCGCACGGCCTCACCCCTGCGGATAGTGCCGCGCGACGCTCTCCGGCAGGACGAGATACGGGTCCCCGTCGATGATCTCCGCGACGGGCTCGTGGACGACGATCTCGCGCGGCGCGGCCAGCACGTCCGCCACCGTGTCGAACTCGGCGAGCTCGGCCAGCGTCGCGATGGTCGGCGGGAGCATCGTCCAGTCGCCGGCCGCCACCCGCTCGGCCGCCTCCGCCGGGCGCACCCAGGCGACCTGGTCGGCCTCGGTGCTGACGTCCCTGGCCCGCTGCCCGTCGGGCATGGCGGCGACGAAGAAGCGGGTGTCGTAGCGCTTCGGCTCGATCTTCGGGGTGATCCAGTGCGCCCACGGGCGCAGCAGGTCCGAGCGCAGCACGAGGCCGCGCCGGTCGAGGAACCCGCCGAACGACTGGGAACGGTCCAGCAGCGCCTGCCGGTCGGCCTCCCAGTCGTCCCCGCGCGTGTCGTCCACGACCGTCTCACCGGTCGGGCCGGCGAGCAGGACGAGCGTCTCCTCGAACGTCTCCCTGACGGCCGCGCAGACCAGCTCGCGGGCCAGCGTCTCGTCCGCCCTGAACGCGGCGCCCCACTCGGCGGGGGACGGGCCGGACCACGCCAGCGCCGCCTCCCCGTCGCGCGGGTCGACCGAGCCGCCGGGGAACACGTAGGCGCCGGGCGCGAACGCCATCGACCGGACGCGGCGCAGCATGAACGCCTGCAGCCCGTGCCTGGCGTGGTCGCGCAGCACGACCACGGTCGCCGCGTGCTTCGCCGGCGCGGGCTCGGCGCGGCCGTCCTGGACGGCCTCGACCCGGTCCAGGAACGACGCCGGCAGCTTGAGCCCGTTGGTGATCCTCATGGCGGCCCATTCGGACATACCGAATGGCATTCCGTCAAGAGACCTCGGCGATCAGCTCCACCTCGACCGGCACGTCGCGGGGCAGGACGGCGACGCCCACGGCGCTGCGGGCGTGCTTGCCCGCGTCCCCGAACACCTCGCTCAGCAGGTCGCTCGCCCCGTTGATCACCTGGGGCTGGCCGTGGAAGTCCGGAGCGCTGGCGACGAACCCGACGACCTTCACGATCCGGACGACCCGCGACAGCTCGCCGACCTCCGCCTTCAGCGCCGCGACCGCGTTCAGCGCGCAGATGCGCGCCTGCCTCGCCGCCTCCTCGGCGCTGACCTCGGCGCCGACCTTCCCGGTGACGCCCAGCTCGCCCTTGACCAGCGGGATCTGCCCGGCGGTGTAGACGAGCGATCCCGTCCGCGCCGTCGGGACGTACGAGGCGACCGGCGGGACGACCTCCGGCAGCTCGATCCCCAGTTCCCGGATCCGCTCTTCGGGCGTGCTCATGACTGCTCCCTCTCTGGGGTCGGTGTTACGACTGGACTTCGCGCTTGAAGTAAGCCACGAGGTTCTCCGGGTTCGGCCCCGGCAGGACGGTGACGAGCTCCCACCCGTCCTGGCCCCAGTTATCGAGGATCTGCTTGGTCGCGTGCACCAGCAGCGGAACGGTCGCGTACTCCCACTTCTTCATGGCCCTCACCCTAGCGATCAGCCCGCCCGGACCCCCTTCGAACCCACCGCTCAGAGCACGGCCAGAAGTGCGCCCGCGCCCAGGGTCTCGACCCAGAAGTAGAACCAGATCGGATAGAAGCCGCTCGACCGGTCGGCGACCCATCCGACGAGGCGCCCGACCGCCATACCGGCGAGTGCGAGCGCCACGGCGAGAACGGCTCCCTGCCGTATTTCGTGCACATCGGCCGCCGCGGCGGCGAGGAGACCCGCCATTGCCACGCCGAACCCTCCGTATACGGCACGAACCTCGGTGCGGGCCTCTCCTGACGAGAGAACCACCCCGAACGGCCGGATCAACGCGGCAGGGGCGGCGAGGCCGTAGAGGCCCATCCCCAGGAAGAACACCGCGACGACCGCTATCACTGTGGTGGGCATGGGCCTGACCTCCGGTTAGTCTCCGAGTTCGTTCACCGGAAGGATGGGCCGACTCGCCGTGCAGCCGCTTTCAAGAACGTGCTCCGATGCCGCGGCCACGCTCTGGCTGTGGCCGGGCCAGGCGCTCTACGCGGGCCCGTCCCTGGACCTCGGCGTCCACGCCGGATCGGTTTCCTGCCTGGCCGTCGGCATTGACGCTCCGGTCCTTGTGGAAGTCCCCGGCTGGACGTCCGTGACAGCGCGGAGCGTTCTGATTCCGCCGCGGCTCCTTCACCGGCTGGACGCGCAAGGCGGGCGAATGGCCTTCTGCTATCTCGACCCGGCCTCGTCCTATGCGGATGCTTGCCGTGCCCAGATGACAGTGAGGGACGGCGCTCTGAGCCATACGCACCGAGCGGAGAAGGACCTGCTGCGTCTCTCTGACGGTGCATCGTGGCTGACCAAGGCGGCACCGACTTCGCCGGGAACGGTATTCGACCAGCGAATCCATGCGGCCACCCGACGTCTCTTGCGGAACCCCGCCTCCACGGTCACCGCGACAGTTCTGGCCGCCGAGGCGGGCCTGTCGGTGTCACGCTTCCTTCATCTCTTCAAAGCGCAGACCGGGACGAGTTTCCGCCGCTACCGCCTCTGGTCGAGGATGCTGCGCGCGGCCGAATCACTCGATGCGGGACACGATCTCACCAGAGCGGCGGCCGAGTCGGGCTTCTCCAGCCCGTCCCATTTGAGCAGTGCCTTTCACGACACGTTCGGGCTGACACCGTCCCGGCTTCTGGCCGTCCCGCTCACGATTCTGCGCAGCGACCGCTCACCCTGACCGCGCGTCGTACTGGTCACGCGCGGCCTGGATCTCACCTATGTGACGGTTGGCCCACTCCTGCATGGAGGTGAGCAGAGGGACGATCCGCTCACCGAGCAGCGTGAGCGTGTACTCGACCTGGACCGGCACGGACGGAGTCACGGTGCGCGCCACGAAGCCGTCCCGTTCCAGGGAACGGAGCGTCTGAGTGAGCATCTTCGCGCTGACGCCTGGGAGAGCCTTGCCGACCTCGGCGTATCGGCGCGCCCCGTGGGCCAGGTCCGAGAGCACCATCATGCTCCACTTGTTGCCGATGATGCCCATCAGTTGATGCGTGGGGCACGCGTCCATGTAGGCGTCGAACGCCGCCTTCTCCTTCTCGCGGCGCTGGGCCGCCGTCATCGTGGCCATGCTGCGGGCTCACCTCCGGGTACCGAACGCACTCCGGAGTAACTTCTTCCGGCTCGCCACTGTTCCGGCGACAGTTCTGACATGCGCGCGATCATTGTGAAGACACCCGGCGGGCCCGACGCCCTTGAGGTCTCCGACGTCCCGGTACCCGTCGCCGGACCGGGCCAGGTGCGGATCGCAGTGGCGGCCGCGGCGGTCAATCCGGTCGACGCCGTGACCCGCTCGGGCGTCCTGGCCGACGCGGGCCTCATGCCCCCGTTCGGCTCCCGCCCGGCAGTCGGCATCGGCTGGGACGTCGCGGGCACCGTGGACGCGGTCGGGACCGGCGTGCCGCGGTTCGCCGCCGGCGACGAGGTCATCGGCCTCAAGGACCGGCTCGACGTCCCTCTCGGCGCCTACGCGGAGGCCGTCGTCCTCGACGCGGACGCTGTGGCCCCCGCCCCGCGGTCGGTCGCACCGGCCGAGGCTTCGACGATCCCGCTGAACGGCCTGACCGCGCTGCAGGCCCTCGACCTTCTCGACCTCCCGCCCGGCGGAACCCTGCTGGTCACCGGGGCCGCGGGCGCGGTCGGCGGCTACGCGGTGGAACTCGCCGCCCACCGCGGCCTCCATGTCGTGGCCGCGGCCTCCGCCTCGGACGAGGCCCTGGTCCGGGGGCTCGGCGCGGAGATGTTCGTGCCACGCGGCGTGCACCTGGGCGACGCGGTCCGCTCACTCGTCCCCGGCGGCGTGGACGGCGCCCTGGACGCGGCGTTGCTCTCGGTGACCGCACTCGACGCCGTCCGGAACGCAGGCGCCTTCGTGGCGGTCAGCGGCGGCCCGGCCACGCCCCTCCCGCTGCGGGGCATCACCGTCCACAACGTGTGGATACGCGCCGACGCCGCACAACTGGCCCACCTCACCACCCTCGTGGACAGGGGCCACCTCACCCCCCGAGTCGCCGACACCCTCCCCCTCACAAAGGCCGTCAAGGCCCACGAGCGCCTGGAGGCAGGAGCCCTACGCGGCCGCCTGGTCCTACTGCCCTGACCCTCCGCACCAGCACGGTCGACCAGCGCGGCTGTCATGGCCCCGGCACTTGCGGCTGAAGATCGAACACTGACTGTCAGTAGTGAAACCGTGCAGCTCAACCGGGTGAATCGCCCAGGTTGCGCTGTACCCAAACGAAACGGAGGATGATCATGCCCTTAGCACTACTGCCGGACCCTCTCCGCCCGTTCGTCGAGAGGCGGGAGATCGTCAGGCCGACCGCCGGTGACGGCGACGGCGGCGACGGTCTCGCCCCGGAGTTGATCCGGTCGTGGACGTCCAGCGGTGACGCCAAGCGGTACCGCGACTACCAGGCCCGGATGGCCCTGGCGTACGTCGGCCGCTCGGTGCTCATCGTCGGCGAACAGACAGGTGAGTTCGCCGCGCGGCTTGTCGAGCTGAAGGGTGCCGGGCTCGAACGCCTGGTGCTGACCGACCGGGACCAGAACTGGGTCGATCACCTGGAGCGACGCTTCCGACACGTCCGAGGCGCCGAGGTCCTGCGCCTGGAGCTGCCGGGTGTGCCCGACATCCAGCCTGTGGACACCGTGATCATGGTCAACGTCCTCGGGTACATCCGCTACGACGTCGGGGTCATCGAGGCACTGGCCAAGGTCACCCAACCGGGTGGCCGGTTCGTCGTCTGGGAGGCGGCGTTCCCGAAGCTGCTCAGCGAGTTCGACGAGGTCCAGGCCAACCGCCTGATGCGTTACGAGCCGGAGACTCTGAGGCACAGCCTCTGGCAAGGCGGCCTGGACGTGGAACTCAGCCAGGCCATCAACCTCTTGGGCGGGCTCTTCAACCTGATCCGTCCCCCCAAGGAGTTCGCCGATCCGCGGCTGGTGAGGCTGTACGACCGCACGGTCGTGCCGCTGAGCCGCCGCCTCGACTGCAAGTCCCTGCCCTTCGGGCAGAACGTGTTCGCGGTCGCGACTCGGCCACCGGCCGAGTAACCGTCCAGCCCTGATCGCCAGGGCCGGGTGCAGCACACGCTGAGCGCGGGCGGTCCCATGGATCCGCCCGCGCTCTTCTGTTCGCATGACGCCGTGCTACGAGGCCTTCTGCTCGGCGCGGAGCATGACGCGGCGCAGGAGGTCGGACAGCGTGCGGCGCTCCTCGGGGTCCAGTGCGCCGAGCAGGCGGTCCTCCTCGACGCCGACGCCGTCCAGCGCGTCCCGCCAGGCGGAGCGTCCCGCGGGGGTGAGCTGGACGACGACCCGGCGGCGGTCGGTGGCGGACGGCGACCGGCGGACGAAACCGCGGCGCTCCAGCGCGTCCAGCCGCCCGGTGATCGAGTTCGGCGGCATGCCGAGATCGCCGGCGAGCTGCGTGGGGGCGGCGGTCCCGCCGCGGCCGGCGAGCGCGTGCAGCGTGTCGTACTCATGCCGCTGCAGGCCGGAGGCGGCGAGGAGTTGCTCGCGGACGTGCCTGATGTGCTGGACGAAGTGGACCATCCGGGTCACGGCACCCTCGGTGTCCGGATCGAGGTCGGGCAGGATCGGCGTCCACCGCGCCACATGGTCGTCCGTCCGGTCCCTGTCACCCATGCGAGCGATCGTATCCAGCCATGTTGGTTCGCTGAAGAATAACTCGTTGAAGAATAATTCTGTGACGAACTATATTGCGGGACATGACCAGCCCATTGCGCGGCCGAGACTTCCGGCTGCTGTTCGGCGCTCGTGTCCTGTCCATGACCGGCGATGCCGCCGTCCCCGCCGCGCTCGCTCTCGCCGTCCTGCGTGCGACGGGCTCCACCTCCGCGCTGGCCCTCGTGCTCGGCTGCGCGATGGTGCCGCGCCTGCTCCTGCTGCCGATCGGCGGCGTCGTCGCGGACCGGTTCAGCGCGCGCCGCACCGCTCTGGCCACCGACCTCGTCAGCGCCGGGGCCCAGCTGTTCGCCGCATTCGAACTTCTCGGGGGCGAGCCACGGCTCTGGCATCTCGCCGCGGCCCAGGCGATCGGCGGCACGGCCTCGGCGTTCCAGACGCCCACCATCTCGCCGCTGGTCGCCGGCGCCGTGGAACCGTCCGGGCTGCACCGGGCCAACTCCCTGATGAGCGCGGCGAACGGCGCCGCCCGGCTCGCCGGCCCGGCCCTCGCCGGAACGTTCGTGCTGACCGCCGGCCCCGGGTGGACGTTCCTGCTCGACTCCGCCTCGTTCGCCGCGAGCGCCGCGCTGCTCGCCGTGACACGCGTCCGGCACGTTCCGATCCCCCGGCGCTCGCTCCGCGCGGATCTGGCGGAGGGCTGGTCGGAGGTCCGCTCACGCGACTGGTACTGGACGAGCCTGATCGCGCACGGCGTCTGGAACGGCGCCTCCGCCGTCCTCCTCACCCTCGGACCGGCCCTCGCCGTCGAGCGGCTCGGCGGCGAGGGGACGTGGATCGCGACCGTCCAGGTGGGTGCCGTCGGACTCGTCGCCGGTGCGCTGCTCGCGTCCCGCGTCCGTCCCCGCCGTCCCGTGCTCGTCGCGAACGCGGGCCTCGCCACCCTCGCACTGCCCCTCGCCCTGCTGGCCGTCGCGGCGCCCGCGCCCCTGGTCATCGGCGCGTACGGGCTGGCGCTGACCGGGCTCGGCGTCCTCAACCCGACGTGGGAGACCGTCGTCCAGACGAGCATCCCGCCGCGGGCGCTGGCCCGGGTGACGTCCTACGACTGGCTGCTGTCACTGGCCGCGGCGCCGCTCGGCTACGCACTCGCTCCATTGGCCGCGTCCGCCTGGAACGCGTCCGTGCCGCTCTGGGCAGCGGCCGTCCTCGTCGCCGTCTCCTGCCTGGGCACGGCCGCCGTCCCCGGCGTCCGCAACCTGACGGAGCCCAAGGCGACACCACTACCGGCGACGAGTTGAATGTCGTGCCCCTGGAGACCACGACGGGCCGCCCCTTCAAGAGGGGCGGCCCGTCGTCAGTGGTCGGTTCAGTTGGGCGGGGGCTGGTTGCTCTTGCCCCGGCCGTCCGGGTTCTCCGGGGTGCCGCCGGCGATGCCGCGCTGCTGGTCGTCCTGTGGCGCGGACACCGCCGTGCCGCCGTGCGGCTTCGGCTCGTCCAGCCCGATGACCGGCGGGACGTCCTCGGCCGACTCCAGGGTGGACGGCTGCTCGGCCGCCTTCGCCAGTTCCTCCTCGGCCTTCGCGAGCCGCGCCCCGAGATCGAGTTTGCTCTCCTCGCCCTCCTGGGACCGCCCCGCCCCGCCCGCGGCGCGCTCGAAGAACCGCAGGATCTCGACCGGCAGCGGCATGACCAGCGTGCTGTTCTTCTCGGCGGAGACCTCCACGACCGTCTGCAGCAGGCGCAGCTGGAGGGCCGCCGGGTCCTGCGACATGATCTCCGCGGCGGCGGCGAGCCGCTTGGACGCCTGGAACTCGCCGTCCGCGGTGATGATGCGGGCGCGGCGCTCCCGCTCCGCCTCCGCCTGCCGGGCCATCGACCGCTTCATGCCCTCGGGCAGCGACACGTCCTTGATCTCGACCCGCTCGATCAGGATGCCCCACGGACCTTCGGTGATCTCGTCGATGATCGCCCGCAGCCGCATGTTGATCTTCTCGCGCTCGCCGAGCAGCTCCTGCATGTCGGCCTGCCCGATGACCGACCGCAGCGACGTCTGCGCCACCTGGGAGACCGCGTATCCGTAGTTGTGGACGTTCACGATCGCCTTCACCGGGTCGACCACCCGGAAGTAGACGACGGCGTCGACGCGGACGCTCACGTTGTCCTGGGTGATGCCGTCCTGCGCGGGCACCCCCATGGTGATCGTCTGCTGGCTGACCTTCTGCATGCGCTCGATGATCGGCAGGATCACCGTCAGGCCGGGCCTGCGCACCGCGCCGGGGCGCAGCTGCCCGTCCCGCTGGACCTGCCCGAACCGGAACACGATCCCGTTCTCGAACTGCTGGACGATGCGGATCGACGAGGACAGGACGATCAGTCCGCCAACGATGATGATGAGCAGGATGACGAGCGCCACCGCTTCCATCACGGGCACCTCTCTCGCGTGGAGTGCCGGGGCATCGGGAGCGCTCGCCCCCGGGGCTCCGGCGGGCTTCTGAACCTGTGAGATTCAGACGGAACCGTCCGGAGAACGGTTCGCGTTTTCCAGCTAACCGCGCGGGCACGCCGGATGACAACGTCCGGGCGGCGGAACCGTGTCAGGGATCACTTGCATGAGGGCCGCGGCCCTCTCAAGTGTTTGCCGAGTGAACGATATGGTCGATCGGGTGAGCGCGAGAGACACCGACTGGGACGGCGTACGCCTCCATGTGGTCACCGGGAAGGGCGGCACGGGCAAGACGACCGTCGCGGCCGCCCTCGCCCTTGCCCTGGCCGCCGGAGGCCGCAAGGTCCTGCTCGTCGAGGTCGAGGGGCGCCAGGGCATCGCCCAGCTCTTCGACTGCCCGCCCCTCCCGTACGAGGAACGCCGTGTCGCCGTCGCCCCCGGCGGCGGGGACGTCTACGCGCTCGCCATCGACACCGAAGAGGCGCTCATCGAGTACCTCGAAATGTTCTACAACCTCAAGCGCGCCGGCAAGGCGATGACCAAGCTCGGCATCGTCGACTTCGTCACCACCATCGCGCCGGGCCTCCGCGACGTCATCCTCACCGGCAAGACGTCCGAGTCGGTGCGCCGCCGGAAGAAGGACGGCTCCTTCATCTACGACGCCGTCGTGATGGACGCTCCGCCCACCGGCCGCATCACGAAGTTCCTGAACGTCAACGACGAGGTCTCCGGTCTCGCCAAGGTCGGCCCCGTCCGGAACCACGCCGACACCGTGATGAAGGTCGTCCGCAGCCCCGAGACCGCCGTGCATTTCGTCACACTCCTTGAGGAGATGCCCGTCCAGGAGACGATGGACGGCATCCGCGACCTCACCGAGGTCGGGCTCCCGATCGGCGGCGTCATCGTCAACATGGAGCACCAGCCCGTCCTCACCGAGGACGACCTCGCCGCGGCCGCCGCGGGCACCCTGGACGCCGACGAGATCGTCCGCGGCGTGAAGGCCGCCGGCCTCGAGCACGACGCCGAGTCGATCGCCGCCGTCCTCGCCGCCGAGGCCGCCGACCACGCCCGCCGCACCGCCCTCCAGCGCCGCGAGAAGGAACGCCTGGAGTCGATCGACCGCCCCCGCTACACCCTCCCGCTCCTCTCGGACGGCATGGACCTCGCCGGCCTCTACGACCTGGCCGCCGCCCTCCGCACCCAAGGCGCCGCATGATCCCTCAGCCCGCTCCCCGCCCCCTCGACGTCCCGTCCGATGTGCGAAGCGCGCCCGGTCGTCCGGGCCGTGGCGTGTCCTGGGTGTCGCTGAGCGCGCCCGGCGTTTCCTGGGTCGCGCCCGATGGCGACCACGGGCTCCGGGACGACGTGACCGTCCACCAGGCGGCGGAGGTGAAGCGATGAGCCCGGCGGGCAAGAACCCTCCGGCCCTGGACGTCGACGGGCTGCTCGACGACCCCCGCACGAAGATCATCGTGTGCTGCGGTTCGGGCGGCGTCGGCAAGACGACCACGGCGGCGGCGCTCGGTGTCCGCGCCGCCGAGCGGGGCCGGGACGTGGTCGTCCTCACCGTGGACCCGGCGCGCCGGCTGGCCCAGTCGATGGGCCTGTCCGAGCTGGACAACAACCCGCGCAAGATCGAGGTCGACGGCGACGGCGAGCTGCACGCCATGATGCTCGACATGAAGCGGACCTTCGACGAGATCGTCGAGGCGCACGCCGACCCGGACCGGGCGAAGCAGATCCTCGCCAACCCCTTCTACCAGTCACTGTCGTCCAGCCTGTCGGGCACGCAGGAGTACATGGCGATGGAGAAGCTCGGGCAGCTGCACCGCTCCGGCGCCTGGGACCTGATCGTCGTCGACACCCCACCGTCCCGCAACGCGCTGGACTTCCTGGACGCGCCCGAGCGGATGGGCCGCTTCCTGGACGGCCGCTTCATGAAGATCCTCGCGGCCCCGGCCAAGACGGGCGGCCGCTTCGGCGTGAAGGTGATCAGCGCCGGGTTCGGCATGTTCACGGGCGTCATCAACAAGGTCCTCGGCGTCCAGCTGCTGCGGGACGTGCAGACCTTCGTCGCCGCGTTCGACACGATGTTCGGCGGGTTCCGCGAGCGCGCCGAGAAGACGTTCAGGCTGCTGCAGACCCCGGGCACCGCGTTCCTCGTCGTCGCCGCGCCCGAGCCGGACGCGCTCCGCGAGGCGTCGTACTTCGTCGAGCGTCTCGCCGAGGAGCGCATGCCGCTCGCCGGGCTCGTGGTCAACCGCGTCCACGAATCCGCGGCCGACACGGTGTCCGCCGCCCGCAGCCAGGCCGCTGCCGAAACGCTGGAGGAGCGCGGGGAGCACACGCTGACCGCCGCTCTGCTCCGCATGCACACCGACCGCATGCAGCTGGCCGCCCGCGAGGAACGCCTTCGCGACCACTTCGCGTCCACGCACCCGACCGTCCCGGTCACGGCGGTGCCCGCCCAGGCGGAGGACGTCCACGACCTGGACGGCCTGCGCCAGGTCGGCGAAGACCTGGCCGCCCCCACCTCGTCCCCGACGGCCGCCTGACCCGCACAACGCGCTCCTCGGCATCGCCGAGGCTGCCCTTGCTACGCCTTGACCTGCGGGAATGCTTTCACGGGGCGTTGATCAGACGAACGCGAAACCGACAGCCGCGGTTTTGGCTCGTGTAAGCCCGCACCACGGGATCACATTCGCGCCGGACGGGTCGAGACCGTGCGGGTCAGCGGCACCGAGCACGCACGGCGCGTCCTCACGGGGACGATCATTGACCACACGGAGCGTGATGACGCAGTCGATCAGCGCGCCGCGGAAGGCGGTGACGCGAACCGATCAGCCGCACCGCGGAAGGCGGGCGAGACCGACGATCAGCCGTGCCGCCGAGTCCGGGCGGCGCGGCGATCGACCGCGGCGCACAGGACGCGACCGAGGCCCGTACCGGGAAAGGCGGTACGGGCCTGCGACACGCTTCTTATTGGTCTGTGCTGTACCTCTGCCGGACGGGCCGCTTGGGCCCCATCGGGTCAACTGGCGACGAGTTCCTCTTCTTCGTCGTCAACCTCGACCGACCGCTCGTACTCGTCCTTCGCGGTCTCCAGCAGCTCGCGCCACGATCGCACATCCGGTCGCCGCCGCAGCAGCGCACGGCGCTCACGCTCGGTCATACCGCCCCAGACGCCGAACTCGATCCGGTTGTCGAGAGCGTCGGCGAGACACTCTGTACGCACCGGGCAACCGCGGCAGATCATCTTGGCCCGGTTCTGCGCCGCTCCCTGCACGAACAGGGCGTCCGGATCCGCGTTACGGCAGGCGGCGCGGGCGGTCCAATCCGTGATCCACATCTTGGCCCCACTCCCCTAGGGTCTGTGTCGATTTGCGCTCCTTGGCCGGACGGGCGCGGACGTCAGGCCGCCAAACGAAAGCCGTGGGGAAGAACTTACGGAAGCGGGGGACGTTTCAACAGCCCCCGATGGGCCCATTCTCGATATAGCCCACCGGGGCCATACCGCCGGAACGGACTAGTTACCTGTAGTTGACGCGCCAGACACGGAGCAGGTTGCCATCATGAGGGCATAACGGACGAACTTCCTGATCAACGGGCCCGGAAAGCACGGGCGCGGGGGACCTGTCCCTAATGCACTGCTCGTCCCGCGTACCCTAGACCCCGTGCGCGTTGCGAATACGGATCGGGTCAAGGCCGCCTCCACACTCTTCAGGCTCCTCGGGGCCGGCGTGGTGGCTGGTCTCATCGTCGCGCTGATCGCCCTGCCCGCGGTCGGCAGCGCCGGGCTCACCGCCCGTGACGCAGCGAACAACTTCGAGGACATGGACAGCCAGCTCAAGACGACACCACCGTCCGAGAAGACGGTGATGTACGACGGGAACGGCAAGCAGGTCGCCACGTTCTTCGACAAGTACCGCGAGTCCGTCCGGCTCGACCAGGTCGCCCCCATCATGCGCCAGGCGATGGTCGACATCGAGGACTCCCGGTTCTACGAGCACGGCGCGCTCGACCTCAAGGGCACCATCCGCGCCATGGCGTCCAACGTCGAGTCCGAGTCGACGCAGGGCGGCTCCACCCTCACCCAGCAGTACGTCAAGAACCTCCTGGTCGACAGCGCCAAGACGGAGCAGGAGTACCGCGAGGCCACCGCCCCCACGGTCGGACGCAAGCTCCGCGAACTCCGCTACGCCCTCGACATCGAGCAGCGGATGACCAAGGACCAGATCCTTGAGGGCTACATGAACGTCGCCTACTTCAGCGCCGGTGCGTACGGCGTCCAGGCGGCGTCCAAGCGGTACTTCAGCATCCCCGCGAACAAACTGAAGCTCGGCCAGGCCGCGCTGCTGGCCGGCATCACCCAGAACCCCACCGCCTACGACCCCATCCGCAACCCGATCGACGCGCGCAAGCGGCGCGACGTCGTCCTCTACCGGATGGCGCAGCTCGGGCACATCAGCAAGGCGCAGGCGGACACCGAGGCCGCCAAGCCGATCGAGCTGAACCGCACCGACCCGGTCGGCGGCTGCGAGTCGAGCAAGGCGCCGTACTTCTGCGAGTACGTGAAGTACGACATGCTCAACATCCTGTCTGACGGCAAGTACTGGGAACTCAAGCCGAAGCAGCAGGAGAACATCGTCAACAAGCTGAACCGGGGCGGCTACACCATCCGCACCACGCTCGACATGGAGGACCAGCACTCCGTCGACCGGGCGCTGCGCGGCACCGTCGCCCCCGGCGGCAACCGTGTCGGCGCTGAGGCGATGGTCGAGCCCGGCACCGGCAAGGTCCGCGCGATCGGGCTGAGCAAGCGGTTCGGCCCCGGCAAGGGCCGGACGACGATCAACCTTCCCGCCGACTCCAGGCACGGCGGCGGCAACGGCGTGTCGGCGGGCTCGACGTTCAAGGTCTTCACCCTCGCCGCCGCCCTCGACCAGGGCATTCCGGTCAGCACGACGATCAACTCACCGCAGACGACCACGGTCGGCGGCTTCCAGTCGTGCCGCTACACCGGGATGTACCAGGGCAAGAAGGTCGACAACGGCATGCTCGGCGGCGGCCCCTGGACCCTGTCCAACGCCGGCGACAGCGAGAAGGGCAACTTCAACCTCAAGACCGGCACCTGGCACTCGGTCAACACCTTCTACGCCGTCCTCGAGAAGCGCGTCGGCGTCTGCAACGCCGTCAAGATGGCCGAGAAGTTCGGGATGAAGCAGGCCAACGGCAACCCGCTGCTGCCGCTCCCGTCCCAGGTCCTCGGCGTCAACGACATCGACATGGTGCACCTCGCCGCCGCGTACGCCGGGTTCGCCGCCCGCGGCAAGTACTGCGCCCCCATCTCGGTGACGGAGGTCGTCGACCCCGAGGGCAAGAAGCTCAAGCTGCCCAAGCAGGACTGCCACCAGGCCGTCGACCAGGCCGTCGCCGACAAGGTCAACTCGATCCTGCAGGGCGTCCTGACCCAGGGCACCGCGGCCGGACGCGGCATCGGCCGTCCCGCCGCCGGCAAGACCGGCACCTGTGAAGAGTTCACCTGCGCCGTGTTCGCCGGCTTCACCCCGAACCTCGCCGCCGCCACCTCCTACTGGGACTTCCGCGGACCCTGGCAGTACAAGGTCTACGGCGTCTACGGCGCGGACATCCCCGGCGGGATGTGGCAGCAGTCCATGCGCAACGCGCTGTCCGGCAAGCCCGCGCCCGGCTTCCAGACCCCGTCCCGCGACTTCGGCGACACCGCCCGCGTCCCGGAGGTGAAGGGCGACACGATCGCCGCCGCCACCGCCAAGCTCAAGGGCGCCGACCTGAAGGTGAAGGTCGCGTCCGGGTCCGTCGACTCCGACCAGCCGAGGGGGACGGTCGTGTCCGCCTCACCAGACGCAGGCACCGAGGTCCCGCCCGGCAGCACCGTCATCCTGTACGTGAGCAGCGGCAAGAAACCCGACGGTGGGCACGGGCGCCCGAACAACCAGACGCCCCCCTGGGGCAACTGACGCGAAAAGGGCCCGGCTCACGCCGGGCCCTTTTGCGTCCGCCTCACTGTGCGAGCTGGCGCTTCACCTCGGCGGCGACGCGGCCGCCCTCGGCCCGTCCGGCCACCTTCGGGTTCACCGACTTCATGACCTGCCCCATCGCGCGCGGCCCCGCCGCGCCCGACTCGGCGATGGCGTCCGCCACCAGCGCGGTCAGCTCCTCGTCGGTCAGCTGCGCGGGAAGGTACTCCTCCAGCACCGCGCCCTCGTCCCGCTCGGCCTGCGCCTGCGCCTCGCGTCCCGCGTCACCGAACGCGGTCGCGGCCTCGCGGCGCTTCTTCGCCTCCCGGGTGAGCACCTTGACGACGTCGTCGTCGGACAGCTCACGTGACTGCTTGCCGGCGACCTCCTCGGTCTTCACCGCCGTCAGCGCCATCCGCAGGGTGCGGGTGCGCACCTCGTCGCGCGCCTTCATCGCGGTCGAGAGATCGGTCTCCAGCTTCTCCTTCAAGGTCATGCTCACATCATGCCCTTCCGGCACCTTCTGCCTCATCAGGATTACCGCGCGGTGCACATCTCTGAAAGCATGGACCTCTCAGAAGGGAGAGCCGTGCGAAAGATCTACGCCGTGCCCCTGGGACTGCTGGGCGCGGGCGCCGCGACCTTCGGGTACGCATCGGTGATCGAGCGGAACTGGTTCCGCCTCCGCCGCTTCGACGTGCCGGTGCTGCCGCCCGGCCGCCCCCCGGTGAAGATCCTGCACATCTCCGACGCCCACCTCACGCCCGGCCGGTCCCGCCTGATCCACTGGGTCCGCTCCCTGGACGCCCTCGAACCCGACCTGGTCGTCAACACCGGTGACACCATCTCCCACCGCGACGCCATCGGCCCCTTCCTGGACGCCCTCGGCCCCCTCCTCGACCGTCCCGGCGTCTTCGTCTACGGCTCCAACGACCTGTACTCCCCGCTCCTCAAGAACCCCCTTCGCTACATCTGGCGGACGAGCAAGTCCGACTACGACCGCCGCCGCCGCGAACCCGACCTCCCGTACCGCGAGCTCGGCTCGTCCCTCCAGGCCGCCGGCTGGCTCGACCTCAACAACCGCATCGGCCGCCTCAAGGTGGGCGAACTGGACATCGAGTTCGGCGGCATCGACGACTCCCACATCAGCCGCGACCGCTACGACAAGATCGCCGGCCCGGTCGACCCCCAGGCCGACGTCCACCTCGGCGTCATGCACTCGCCCGAACCGCGCAACCTCGACCGCTTCACCGCCGACGGCTACGACCTCCTCCTCGCCGGCCACACCCACGGCGGCCAGGTATGCGTCCCCTTCTACGGCGCCCTGGCCACCAACTGCGGCATCGACCGCCCCCGCGTGAAGGGCCTCCACCGGCACCGCAGCTCGTGGCTGCACGTCTCCGCGGGCCTCGGCACGTCCCCGAAGGCCCCCATCCGCTTCTGCTGCCCGCCCGAGGCGTCCCTCCTGACCCTCGTGCCCCGCCGGTGAACTGGAAGACCGACCGCCTCTCGGCCACCTACTACGACCGAGCCGTCCAGAGCCCCGTCGTCTCCCGCATAGCAGCGCGCCTCCTCTGGAACTACGACATCGACCACCTCCACCGGTCGATCGCCGCCCAGGACCCGTCCGCCCTGACCCTCGACATCCCTTGCGGCGGCGGCATAGCCGTCGACAACAACCCCCGCCACGTAGCCGCCGACCTCTCCGGCACAATGCTCAAGCGGGCCCGCCGCAAGACGAACACCCTCCTCCAGGCAGACATCTACGCCCTCCCCTTCGGCACCTCCACCTTCGACGCCTGCCTCACCTACAACGGCCTCCACTGCCTCCCAGACCCGGCCGCCGCCATCCGCGAACTGGCCCGCGTCCTACGCCCAGGCGGCACCCTCCGCGGCACGACCATCGTCCGAGGCGCAGGCCGCGACCCCCTGATCCGCGTCCTCCAACGCCAAGGCAGCTTCGGCAACCCAGGCACGATCACCGACCTGGAATCCTGGCTGACAGCGGCCGGCCTGACCGACATAGACCTCACCCGCTCCGGCGCCGTGACCGGCTTCACAGCCCGTAAATAGGGACGCAGCACCCCCCGGCATCCGCTAAGGTGGACTAGGCGCCGGGAGAACGTACGACCTCCCGGGCAGCCACCACCGGGGTGTAGCGCAGCTTGGCAGCGCGCTTCGTTCGGGACGAAGAGGTCGTGGGTTCAAATCCCGCCACCCCGACACATAACGCCAGGTCAGAGGCCGGATCTCCACTCAGGAGACCGGCCTCAAGATCTTTTGTCCGCCATTCGTCCGCGAACGTTGCCTCCACCCAAGGACACCGTTCCGTCCCTCACCAGCACTGAGCGAACCTGCGCACTGCCCAGATGTTCAGATCCACGGCCCCTCCACCCGCGTCCAAGCGCCTTAAACGGACATAGCTCCGCGTCACCCAAAGGACCAGCAACAGACCTAACGTGGCAGCGACCCACGACAGTGCCTAGCACCTGGGTTGGGGTGGCATTACCTCCCACGGAGTCGTTCTTCGGACCACCGGGCCACCGTGGGAAGAAACTGGGCACGCTCGTTCGACCAGCGTCGCCCACGGCTGGACGCAGGCGACCTCGCCGACCGCCTCCACTGCTCACGCTCAGCCGGCTCTCGCCTGGAGACTGGCGCACAGCCTCTGGACGGCTTCGCCGCCCTCCGCCGCCTCGCCGAAGTCCTACGGATCTCCACGACGGCGCTGGAGATCACCGCTACGGTGACGGTTCAGCCATCCGCTGAGGACGATTGCGGCGCCGTCACCTCTTGACCAAGCCTCGCCATTACCGCTGCCGCCCCCAGTCCTCCAGCCAGCGCCATTGCGTCCGCAGCCACCGAAGCGCAAAGCAAGACCACAGATCTCCTCGTAGCCCGAGTCCGCAGGGCTATGCCTACTACGGGCAAAGACGCACCCCCATCCGGCCGTCCGCGGCCTGGTCACACCGGCCTCCTGACCTCAAGCCGGACGTCCCCAGCCCTACGCGGCCGACCGCCCGCTGTGGCATCCATTGACACCCAACAGTCCAAGAAGCCACACAGCCAGCGCAAATGGGAGCATGTGCGAGAGCTTCACACGCTGCTCGCCGCCAAACTCCACCTAACTTGCGGTGGCCGTGAACTACCGCTGGCGTTCACGGCCACCGCAGGCAAGGTCAACGCAGCTTTTCAGCTCGAGCAACGGTCAGAGGTGGGAACAGCAGTCGTCGTTGGCGTCACGACAGACGCAGCCCAAGGCGAGGAACGTTACGCCAACACTGAGCCCATTTCATCCTCGGGTGGCGTGGGTGACGCGGTGGTTTTGTAGGACGGCGATGGCTTTGACGATGTGGCCGGCTTTGCCCGGGCTGCACCGCAGCTTGTGCAGGATCCGCCATGACTTGAGCTGCGCGTTCGCGCGTTCGCCCGGCCCGCGGAGCTTGGCGTGCGACCGGTTCGCCTGCTTCTGCGACTCCGGCTTGTCCTTGCCCTTGTAGGGCGTGGTGACCACCGAGGCCTCGGCCCCCTGGTAAGCCTTGTCGGCCAAGGTGAGGATGCCCGCCTTCTCCAGTTCCCGCAGGATGCCCCACACGCGGGCGGCGGTCAGGTCGTGGACCTTGCCGGGCAGCGCCCCCGAGGTCCACAGGATCGTCCCGTCCGGGCCGGCGATCACCTGCACGTTCATCCCGTGCACCCGGTGTTTGCCGGAGAAGTACGGGCGGTCTGCCCCGACCCGGTCGGTGTGGATGAGCGTCCCGTCCAGCACCAGATGGGTCAGCCCGTCCCTGGCGGCCTTCCGCAGCGCCTGCGTCAGTTTGGGTGAGCGAGCCGACAGCAGCATGACGGCCTCCTCCACATACCGCCATGCGGTGGTCGCAGAAACCCCGAACCCCGCACTGATCTCGGTCAACGTCTCGTCCTTGCGCAGGTGGGCCAGGACGAGCGGGGCCTGCTGCCCGGGGTTGAGCAGCCGCCACCTGGACCCGATCGCCTTGCGCCGGCGGCGGATCAGCCCGGCGAGGTAGTTCAGCGTTGAACGCGACAAATTCAGGGCGGCACGGTAACAGCACGCAGAGACCTCTGGTTCAGGCGACGTGATTGTGGTGATCAACCCGTCTACCAGGGGTCTCTCTACGTCACGGCCCCAACCACCGCATCGCGATCACGTCGTGATCAGCGGCCCGCAGTCACAGGATGAAAAGGGTTCACTCTGACGCCGCGTAGTGGTTGATTCCTTGCGACATTCGATCTGCCTCTTGACGTGCCCCAACGACGCATGGCTGGCTGCTGCAGTTGTCACTCGACCCGAGTGTTTGCGTGACCTATCCCGGCGACTGCTGCGTTGCGAAGTAGACAAAACGCTGTACCGCTACACAGGTAGGATGCATAATCGGCATTGCTGGTGCACGAGCATCTCGTCGGAGCTAACTGATCTCCCAGTGCCACACCGCATTGTGAAGAGGTTCACGATGTCCGAAAGTTCAAGATCCCAATACCTTCTGGATGGGCGGCGCGTCACAGTCCTTGACCTCATCAAGGGCGGCCAACTCGAAGTTGGTACCCGCCTGCGGTTCGACCGCATCCGTCTTGGCGAGACTCATTATGCCGAAGTCACCGCTGACGGCCATCTAACGCTCAGTGACGGTCTAGCCTCTAGATCGCCGTCACGGGCGGCGGAAGTTGCGGCTGGCGTGCGGGCTCTTGATGGATGGCACGCATGGGTAGTCGACTCATCAGGCCGCTCACTGGACTCTCTTCGTCAGGAACTTCTCGATGCTGTAGCCGCTCAGTCACCTGAAACGCATTCTGTAACCGAAGGGGACCAAGCAGAGAACGAAACCCCTGCCCCTCAGCGCAGGCATGATTTCCTCAAAGAGGCTCGCGCTAAAGCCGATAAGGGCGAGCCGATTGAAATCACTATACGGGATCTCCTCGCATGGTGGGGCGCTGCCGCTCGCGGATATCGGATCAGCCAACGCATCGAAGCCGACCTTGCCAACCATGGACTGAGCACAAATCCAGTATTTCGCAAAGTTACAATCGATGCGACTGTCCAATTGGTTGGCGTAGTGGAAGAGGATACAGAGCGAGAAGCAAAGGTTGACTCTGCACTTCCTGAGGCAGACGACTCCGATGAGACAGAGATGGTTCTAACTGTTGGCAATCTCCCCTCAGCACTTGGAGGAGTTGTTTCAGTGAAACCTGGAGCGACCTTCGAGCAGGCCATCACTCTAATGCTTCTGAACGATTATTCACAGATCGCCATCATGGCAAGCCCTCACAATCTGCGCGGAGCAGTGACCTGGAAATCCATCGCCCGAGCACGCAATGCCAGCCCGTCTGCGAGCTTCGCAGACGCAATCATCGATGCCCAAGAAACGCGTTATGACACAGAGCTGATTGATATCCTGCGGACATTAGAGGCGTCCGAGTTCGTCTTCATCCGAGACGACAAGAACAAAATCTCTGGTATCGTCACTACAACCGATGTTGTCCACGCATATGGTGAGCTCGCCACGCCCTTCTTTCTAATAGGGGAGCTCGATCAGGCGCTTCGGCGCGTAATTGCAAAGAATTACAGCTTCGAGGAAGTAGCTGCACTCTGCGACCCCGACGGCATGCGGCAAATCAAGTCCTTTGACGACATGTCCATGGGCGACTATCAGCGAGTGCTAGAAAATTCCGGCATGTGGGAAAAGCTCGGCTGGCCGCTGGACCGCAAAACTGTAATCAAACGACTCGACGAACTCCGCGATATACGCAATGACGTTATGCACTTCAACCCTGATCCACTACCGCAGGACGCCATAGGCAAACTACGGAATGCCTTAAAGCTTCTTCACGAGTATGGCGATTGAGCGCCTAGGTGTGGCACGTATCGAGCGTGCTGCATGGAGATCACGGATGGCTGGGGGTCCTGGCCTCGCATGGCGTCGCTCCTCCTACAGCACCAGCGGTGAGAACTGCGTGAACGTCACCACGTTGCCAGCCGCGGTCGCACTCCAGAAGCTCAACCCGATCAGCTTGGAATAGGAGCACGAGCAGCCGGGCGACGACCGATCAGTGCGTAGAACTAGTGAACGTCGAGGTTACGCAGCCGTGCGGGACTCTAAGGATTCGGAAGGTCTCAAGCTCGTTTTCTCGAAGCGCAAGGTTGGCGGAATCTTAGGCGTCAGATCAAGGCTAGCGGTCTCGACTGGAAATGAGCCGATGCTGACGACAGTTCACTACCACGCAAACTCTTGAAACCTCTAGGCTGCTGACTCCCACGGCCACGCCGCGGGTCCGAGGGCGGTCACTCCCGCAGGTAGAACAGTGCTTGATGGAGTTCGCTTGTGCAGACGCGCCCGTCGATCGTCTACATCGGCGCAACTCTTATCGAGACCTAGCACCGCCCCTCGCCGGCTAACACGAGCCCTCGAGCCAGATGCAGTGTCAGAGATCACGGTCATTCGCCGATCCGGAACCTTAGCTCCTGGCCTCCGGAATACAGCAGACCATCGCTGAGCGTGGACGCGTGGGCCAGGTCATCGAGGTCATCCACTACCTCGATGAATACTCAGGACGAGGTTGGCCACGGCCCGCCACCGCTTTGCCGAGACTCGTACGTGCCAGCCAACAGAGGAAGGAAACGCAGCGGGATAAAACCGCCTCGCCAGGTCGCCTTCCCTCTATTGCAAAGCGGCAACCCGGCCCCAAGGGACCTCAGACCGAGTCCTCTAGCAGCCTAGCCAGTTCCTCACGATCTTCAGCCGACAGACGACAGTATCTCGACCAGACTCTTTCGACTGGAGCGGCTGACCGCCGTCCTGCACTGACCCAAGTGGCGAGTTCGACACGGTCGTCAGTTGCCAATGCCTTGATGTCCTGGAGCAGCGCCTCAAGGGAGGGCGACGAACCTGCGGAGTCTCCTGCCCGGCAACGCTTGCATTCAGTGACATAGCGCTCCTCCCCAGGCCAACTGGAGCGGCGAGACACCGACAGCTGAGCAGTCTGGTGGGGAGCGTCGGGGTATGGATCTCCGCCTGCGATGCCGCAGATGACGCACATGTAGTCGTCACGAGCAAGCACAGCAGCGCGTTGCTTAGCGGTGATCACTGGGCCCTTCGGGCGAGCTTTGCCCGGCTTCCAGACTTCTTCGCCTGCGCTTACGAAACGGAGCTCATTCGGGCCGAGAGCTGGGTCCTCCTTGCTTGTGTGAATGACCCATGCGTGATCACGGAGGTCCCGCATGCGCCGATCAGCCTGCTCTACACCAGGGAAGGCTCCGCGAAGCTGTGCCTTCGTGAAGATGTTGCCCTCACCGACCTCCCCCAGCAGCCACAGGGCGATCTTGATCTTCGTACCTCGCCGCACGGAGGTGTCTTTCCAGTCAGGGAAGGTCACGGCTGTCTCCATCCGCAAGGTCAGTACTTTCCCGGGTACAGAGTGTCAGTGGCATCTACCATGATGGTGGCACATATCACGCACCTCCCGGAGACGATGCATGAGCCCTACTCCGCCCCCTGGCGCCACACAGAACGAAGAGCTGGTCGCGGCCCGGCTAGCCGCACTGCGCAACGGCGACGGCACTCCGGAGACCTTCCGGGTCGAGTGGCGCGGCCGAGATCGAAATCTTCCTGTCATCGACATGCCGGTCAATACACTCTACTTCAACCCCGAGACGCATCGCATTCGGGCACAGCGCGCCCATGAGCCAGCGCGCGACGCAGCATTGTCGGAGGACCCGTGGAGTCCCCAAAGCCAGGCCTATCTCCGCGACCTCCTGAAGGCCAAACCAGATAATCCCGACATCCGCGACCCGGACTTTTTGGCCCTGGTGGACGATCTCAAGGCCAATACACAAAACACAGCAGGCCTGATCACGCCAAGCGGGATCGTGGTGGATGGCAACACTCGGTGTGCGGCCCTGCAGGAAATCGGACAGCGCAACATCCGTGTCGCAGTTCTTCCTGACGACTGGGGTTGGGACGACGTCAATGCAGTCGAGCTGAGTCTTCAGCTCCGCAGGACGTTCCGGCGCGAGTACTCATTTATCAATGAGATAATTGCCCACAGCGAGCTCATCGCCATGGGACGGTCGCTGGAGGAGACCGCAGCCGCATTCCGCAAGAAGAAAAAGACCATTGAGGCAGGTCAGTGGGCGCTGGCTCTCATTGACGAAGCGATCGAACGAAGCCGCACTCACCTGGACGATGGCACCGGTGTCCACCTCCGGCGAATGGACTTCGAGGGCCATCAGGAGTCTCTCAAGGAGGTTTACGACCGTTACAAAAAGATCCAGGCCGAAGATCCAGATCTTGCCAAGCGGCTCAGGGAGGCCAGCCTCGCAGCCCTGCTGATAGACGCACCCAAGACAGCTATCCGCAACATCTGGCTCGTGGACGACTTCGATGAGAAGTACCTCAAGCCGGAGTTGACACCCCACCTCAAGCCGACTCGCCGAACTGCAGAGCCCGCAGGAGCCAGCATTCCGGGGCTGAGCATCACCATGCCGCCTGAGGACCCAAGGGTCGAGGACGCCAAGGCCACCACCGACAAGCTCCTCAAAGCCAAGGCCCGGGCTGCCGCTGCGGCGAAACTGTCGCCGACCGAGACCGCCCGCACGACGTCACTCATCGCTGAGGCCAATAAATCGATCAGGGAAAGCCTCCGCCTGGCGGAGCGTGATGTCCGCCAAGCACAGCGGAAGATGGCCGCGCCCGAAAAGCTCGATGAGGCCACTGACGCCTTGCGCGCTTGCATCGAAGACATCGCCAAGGCCCGCGCCCAAGACATCCTCGACAACGAGGCCTTGGACGACGCACTGATCGGATTGCGTGACACACTCAGCCAGCTGGTTCGGACCGCATCACGCGGCGTCAGTGAGCCCGGCATCGGCCTGGCCTGGCTCCAGCGCGCAACAGCGGAGTAGAAAGCTTGTGTATGTTTAGTCTCCGCCTCGAACTTGACCCCTCCGGCACAGCTGTACTTCTTCGCGTCCCGAACGAGCGGGCCGACGAGTTGCGCAAGCTCTCAGGCCACTTCGTCACAGCCCGGCATCAACGGCCAAACCTGGTAGAGATAGAACTCGAGGATCTACTTGCTAATCTCCGGGAGCTGGGGAACTGGCCATCGTCTCATGACGTGGAGTGGCAGCCCGAGCTAAGAATTCTAGTCGAGACTAGCCACCGGGATTCCGTGGCCGCTAGCAGGCAACTCGAAGAGCCTGAGGCGCCGCCTCTGTCGCCAAAAGAAATCAACGATGTCCTTGATGCTTCCGGCTGGTGTGCACCTGATCCACTCACAACGTTTCAGCTACGCGACATCGCCATGTTGCTGTCGATGAATCACGGTGCCAATTTTAGCGTACCCGGAGCAGGAAAGACCCGGGTCGCTCTGGCAGCCTTTCAAGTATTGCGCGCTCAGGGCCAGGTCGAACGCTTGCTGGTCGTGGCCCCGAAGGCGGCCTATGAGAGCTGGCGATTTGAGAACACAGTTTGCTTCTCCGAATCTTTGCATGCACAGGTTTTAGACCATGGTCGCGTCGACCCAGCTGTCGAACTGATCATCGTGAATTATGAAGGGCTGGTGAAGCACCAGGTATCGCTTGCGCGATGGCTCACCATCAAGCCCTCGATGTTCATCCTGGACGAGGCACATCGAATGAAAAGGGGCTCCAATGGTGTTCACGGAGCTGCCTGCCTGTCACTCGGTCCACGAGCACACCGCCGCCTTATCCTGACCGGCACACCCGCTCCCAATGGCGTCAAGGATTTGGAGAGCTTGTTGGGTTTCGTGTGGCCGGGTGAAGGTCGCCGGATCGTCACGCGAGCCATCGGCAATAATGATCTGCGGCATGCCAGCACCGTGCTGCGACCGCTTTTTGCGCGCACAACAAAGGGCGAGCTTGGCTTGCCGGAAGTCAAGCTTACAATTCGTCGCCTTGACCTTCCCAACCTGCATGAAGAAATCTACGCCGCTCTCACAGGAGAGATGAGTGCTCGATCGGCGCGGGTCGCTCATCCACGGTCCCAGGAAGGCCTAGAGGCTTTGGGGCGCGTCATGATGTATCTACTCATGGCGGCTACTAGCCCTGCCCTGCTTGCCGTCGGCGACACTAAGTACGAAGCTCTGCGCTTCCGAGTACCGCCGCTTGAAGTGCCAAGCGATGCCACGCTATACCAGTTGCTAGAGGATCTTCCCAGCTACGAGCTGTCACCAAAGTATCAGGAGGCCCTCGCGATCGTCGACGCGAACGCCAAGGCTGGGCGCAAGACGCTCGTGTGGTCGACCTTCGTTCGAAATCTCACCACCCTGGAACTCATGCTGCGCCCCTATCGGCCGGCCCTGGTGCACGGTGGCACAGTAGACCGCGCCGATCAGCTTAAACGGTTCCGCGATGACCCCGACTGCTATGTGTTGCTCTCCAACCCTGCAACCCTGGGTGAGGGGATTAGTCTGCACAAGGACTGCCACGATGCAGTCTACGTAGACCGAGACTTCGCCGCGGGCCGATACCTGCAAAGCCTCGACCGCATCCATCGCCTCGGGTTGAAACCCGGGACGCTCACTAACGTCACGGTGCTTTCGGCGAACAAGACAATCGATGATGTGGTTGAACAGCGGCTCGAGACCAAGCTGCGGTTCATGGAAGCAGTGCTAGACGATCCCTCCGTCGGGCAGCTCGCCGACCTTGAAGAAGAACCCGCGGCCGCGACCCAAGCAGATATTGCAGCGTTGCTGGAGCACCTAAATGTCCCCCCTGCCGGCTGAGCCTGTACTGCGCGCTGCCCGCCGATGGTGCCGTCATCTCCGGCACTCATCCGTAGACCGTGCCCATGCCGTGTTTGCCAACCACCCCGACTTCGTCGATCTCACTCCCACGCAGTACGGGACTGCCCTCGCGTGGCTTAAAGATCTCGGTATCGTAAGCAGCGATGGGGCCCTGGCCCACCGCGGCAGCCCGCTTGAGTTGGTCCTCATGGAGGCGGCAATCCTGCATGCCAGCCCGCTGTGGCTCCGCGACGCCGACCAGCTGATCAGTACCCCTGATGATCTGCCTAACGATGCAATTACGATAGGCGAGGCCCTCGGGCTCTCCCCACGTCAGGCCACGGCCGTAATACACACTGCCTGGGGAAAATTCGATGCCGCCGCCCGTGAACAGGTCGGCGCGGCCGGAGAGGCGACACTCGCCACACTTCTCAAGGATGTCTCAGGCGTGCATGTCGACCACGTTGCAGAGTATGCCGACGGCCTTGGCTACGACATTTCCGTGCAGGCCGACGGGTTGTGCCTGAATCTGGAGGTTAAGACCACAACCCGGAGGGGTCGTCTCACCATCTACCTGTCCCGCACCGAGTACGAGGTGATGCGGGACGACCCGGCATGGCGGCTCGCCCTCGTCTTCCTTGATGCCGATCTGCAGGTAGGGGCCGTCGGAACCATCGAGCCTGGCTGGATCCGCCAGCACACCCCAGCTGACCAGTCCTCAGTCGGCCGCTGGGAATCAGTTCGCTTCGACATCCCGCCCTCCGTCATCCGGCGCGGGATCAGTGATGTACGTGATTGGGCAGGAACCCAACTTGGTGCCTGTCACCCGCTCCGTACCGGAACCGGTCCACACCCGCCGGCCTGGATGATGGCAGCGGTAGGCGACTAAGTGCGTGTTTGAGAAGGATCTTGTTACAGGTATTCGAGGGGGCGTGGGCCTTGGCGGACGGCGGGCTGTCCACCGCGTGCCAGGCGGCGGGTCATGAGGCCGATGGCGGCCCAGCGGATCATGGCTTCGTTGGTGGCGGGGTGGCAGCGTTCGTAGTCGCGGGCCAGGCGGCGGTGTGCGGTGAGCCAGGCAAGCGTCCGCTCCACCGCCCACCTGCGGGGCAGTACGGCGAACCCTTTTTGGTCTGCGGGTTTGCGGACGATGTGGATCGTGGTGCGCAGGGTCTGGGCGGCCCAGTCGACCAGGCGTCCGGCGAATCCGGCGTCGGCGAACACGAATCGGCAGGTCGGGGATGCCAGGTACAGGCCCAGCAGGGTGCCCTTGGCGCCGTCGCGGTCCTGGACGCCGGCGGCGCACACGGTCACGGTGATGAGCAGGCCGAGGGTGTCGGTGACGATGAACCGCTTGCGGCCCGGCACCTTCTTGCCCGCGTCGTACCCGCGCGGCCGACGGTGTCGGCGGCCTTCACGCTCTGGGAGTCGATGATGCCCGCGCTGGGGTCGGCGTCGCGGCCCTCGACCTGGCGGACCTGCTGCCGCAGCGCGTCGAGCATCCGCAGCGTGACCCGCTGCTTCTCCCACCGCACGAAGTACCAGTACACCGTCTGCCAGGGCGGGAAGTCGGCGGGCAGTTGCCGCCACGGACAGCCGGTCCGCACCACGTACAGCACCGCGTCCACGATCTCGCGCCGCGAATGCTTCTCCGGGCGGCCACCGCTGCCGGCCGGCGGCAGCAGCGGCTCCACCAGCGCCCACTCCTCATCGGTCAGGTTCGAGGGGTAACACGACGTCCGAGCCATCGCCACACCCTGCGCAAACCGGCACACGACATCACGCAGACACACCGACCGAGATCAACTTCTCAAACGCGCACTAAGAATGTCAGGACTTGCGCACACGGCTGAATGTGCACGGGGGGCATCTAGCCGTCGGCGGATGACACTCCACACGTGCAAACAGCAGGTCGTCCCATCCCACAGAGCGCCAGCCGTGTTCAACCGAGATCGCTCACCCTTGCGATCCAACATGCCATTGCTCGAGCTGATTTAGATGGGCACCAACACGTCTCCTCAGTGTCGCCAGACCGCTCCATCGACAAACGCCCGTTTAGGCGATCACGGAGGCATGATGCATCTGAAGACAGAAGGGATCACCCTGGAGATGATCGTTACCCATAGCAACACGCCCTAGCGTCGCGGCCATCAAGCTACCTGGGCTTGGTTACTGGGATTCACGCGAGCCCGCACAAGAGGCACTGCATGGGCTGGCCCGTGGTATTTGCCCCATGACACATGAGACTGAGGCTGGGTTCGAGCCTCGTCACTGCTAAATTTGCGGCGCACTTGAACACGTAAGCGACAGTTCGGATCTGGCCGAGCCAGAAACCTGAAAAACTGACTTGATTCACGACGCCCGACTTAAGTGCCACTACCCCATAGCCACCGACAGCCATCCCTCATCCTTGCCTCGTCGGCGCGAGACCGCCGCAACGTCGGCCTTAATCATGTCACCTTACCGTCGATTCACGAGGCCGGTACGTATGCAAGACCGTCCGCGCTTGCCACGACAGCTACACAGGCGCGCATAGCAATGGAATGCGCTCCCCTCGCAGCTTGGAGACCTGGACCAGAGAGATGGTTGGGTCGTGAGAGACAGGAGAGGACGGTGTGATCCGGAACTCCGTGAGGGCACGATGCGGATCGTCACGGAGACCAGGAAGCCCATCGCGCAGGTCACGAGCTCAGCCAGGCGACCGGGCCGGAACCACGACGCTGTGGTCAACCTGGAGTCGCAGCCGTCCTTACACCAGGCCAGGGCATGACAACAGCGATAGCCAGCAGGTGCTGCTCACCGGATCTGCGACGCGCTGCTTCGCCCTCCGCCAGGTGCACCTGATCAGGCCCGCGTCTTCCGAAGGGTCCAGTGCCCTCACAAGTGGTGTTCAGATACTGGGTTGTACCCGCAGGCGCCAACGGCTAGACATTTGCTGTGATCTCAGACATGACCGACAGCGCCGACAACTACCCGGCCGGGGCTTACGCACCCGGGCACGTGCTGTGGTGGGAGCTGCGCTACTGGCCGGGGACCCGTCGAAAGTTCGGTGACGAGCAGAAAACCGCAGCATGGTTGGCCTTCAACGTCAGCGAAGGCGAGACGTTCACGATGCGCACTCTGCGCCGAGCGCTCGGGGAGGACCCCGACGTGCCTAACAGCGCTGAACATCTCAACCGCCGACTGCGCAACCTTCGGCCAGACGACTGGGTCGTCCCATCCAACAAGGACGACAGAACGCTACCGGTAGGTACCTACCGGCTGGATCAAAAGGGATGGCATCCGGGACTGGGGCCGAGACCAAAGCGTGAGGGAATTTCCGACGGGAAGCGTCGGCGAGTGTTCGATCGTGATGGCTTCCGCTGCATGGTGTGTGGAATCGGACGTGGAGAGCCTTACCCTGATAAGCCCGAGAGCAAGGCTGTACTGACAGTGGGTCATCGGCTTGCGCGAGAGCTAGGCGGTTCAACAGACCTGGATAATCTCCAGACAGAGTGCAAGCGGTGCAACGAGCCGGTTCGCCAGGAAATGGGAATACCAGAAACACTCACTGCCTTGATGCCAGACGTCAGAGGGCTACGAAAAGAGGAGTTGCGTTCACTGCGATCCTGGCTCGAAGCAGGACATAGAATCCGGACACGCCTAGACCTGATCTATGACCGGGTGCGCCGCCTATCGGCTAGCGACCAGGACACTCTGAGGCAAAAGATACGCAACATGCTAGACGGCGACAAAAGCTCCTGAGGTAGAGGCCCTCTATATTGCTCCCCCTTGCTCCTAGGCGGGAGCAGGCTCGTCCGCGGACCGACCAATTAGTACCGCACAGCCGTTTACCCTTCTGGTCGCCTTATACGCCCGGCGGGTTCCTTCCCCTTCGGCCCCCACTTCAGACTTCGGATGGCCGAACGGACACGCGGGCGTGGTTTCGCAGATGACCAGGAAAGCGGTTGCTGCAGAACATTTGCCGTGAGGCAAGCTCGGCGTCGACCTGACGTGATCTCGCCCACGGCGATCTATTGTTTTGTCAGTCCTCGCCCGTACCTTCGAACTTGCATTCGGCAGAGGCGGGCCCCACTGCCCGTACGACAGCATCGACGGCCTCGGGGAGGGACTCATGTTCCCACAGGCGCACCACGCGCCAGCCTGCTCCACGGAGGGCAGCATTGGCCTGCCGGTCACGCTCCATGTTCCGACGGAGCTTAGGGGTCCAGTACCACTCGTTCGTGGTGGGCTGCCTGCCGTGTTCTGGACAGACGTGCCAGAAGCAGCCATCGACGAAAACAGCCACCTTGCGCGCCGTGAAGACGATGTCCGGCCTGACGCGGGCACCCCCAGGAAGATCGACCCGAAGATCCTTACGATAGCGGTAGCCAAGAGCATGCAGAGCACTACGCAGCGCTACCTCGGGCTTGGTGTCAGAGCGCCGGTTGGCGCGCATGTTCCGCGACCGTCCCTCGCTCGTCGGGCGGGGATACAGTCCCTTGCCCCAAGCGTGCTCACGAGGGTCACTGCCAGGTGCGTCAGACATGATCTTGCCGTGGCTCTGCTCTCAATTCGTCAGCGGTGGGCCTCCATGAGAGAAGATACTGCTCATGACTGCTTCCTCGCACAACACTCAGGCATCACAGGAGGACTCCATGGCTGACCAGTTGAGAGTCGTGGAGATCTGCGCTGGGGCAGGGGGCCAGTCACTCGGCCTGGAGCGAGCAGGCTTCGAGCACGAACTCGCAGTCGAGCTCGATACCAATGCCATCCAGACCTTGAAGCTGAACCGTCCCGGCTGGAAGATCGGAGAGGGTGATGTCGCCGACCCTTCGGTCTGGGACCCAGCTGACTACCAAGGTATCGACCTGTTCGCCGGTGGGGTGCCCTGTCCGCCCTTCACCATCGCCGGCAAGCAACTAGGGGCAACTGACGAGCGCGACCTATTTGCGTGGGCGGTTAAGCAGTGCCGCGAGATGAAGCCGCGGGCCCTCCTACTGGAGAACGTGCGGGGGCTTAGCATGAACCGGTTCACGGCCTACCGGCAGGCTGTCTTGGACGAGCTCCACGACATGGAATATATTGCGGACTGGAAGCTCCTTCAAGCCTCCGATTTCGGCGTATCGCAGCTTCGACCCCGCTTCGTCCTGGTGGCCATGCATGCCAAGGACTTTGCGTACTTTGAGTGGCCAGAACCTGCTACCAAAAAGCCATTTACTGTCGGAGAACTTTTGCACGACCTGATGGCCGCAAACGGTTGGCCGGGCGCCAACGCCTGGCGCGATAAGGCCAACAAGATCGCACCTACGATCGTTGGCGGCTCCAAAAAGCACGGTGGCGCCGATCTCGGCCCGACACGTGCCAAGGCGGCATGGGCAGAGATGGGCGTCGATGGCTGGGGGATCGCAAACGATGCCCCGGGTCCGGACGATCCCATCGACTTTACGCCCAAGCTGACTTGGCCAATGGTGGCTAGAATCCAAGGCTGGGATGATGCCCGCTACAAGTGGGAGTTTTCTGGTCGCAAAACTTCGGTCTACCGTCAAATCGGAAACGCCTTTCCGCCTCCCGTCGCCGAAGCAGTCGGCACGGCGATCCACAAGGCTTTGAACCCTGGCCCGAAGGCCGCACCCAAGCCCCTCATTGAAGACATCAAGCCGGTCCATGATCCGGTCTACCAGGTTCTTCGTAAGGCAACCCGCTACATGCGTCTCGAAGAGATCTCTCAGGCCCTGCGCCACCCACTTGATCAGCACACTCTTGAGCGGCACATCAACCACCTAAAGCGTGACTTCGAGATCAAAGAGAAGGTTCGCGGCAGCACTACCGCGTACCGCCTCGGCGAGTTCAAGGCCTTCACTGGGCAGGAAATCCACTCGCGTCATGAAGCATTCCAGACTCAGCTCCCGACGATCAGCTAGCCTCGAGCTTTCGCCAGATGATGGTTTGGGAGTTCCAGAGACGCTGGTGGCACACCCAAGGGCAGGAAAGGCTCGGGATAGCGCGAGCTTCTCTGTACCCTCAGGACATCCAGACGCCCGCAGCGGGTTGCGGGTTCAGGATGCAGCGGGTCCGGATTGATCACTTCCCAGGTGGTGACCACCGAGGCTTCGGCCCCCGGCAGGCCTTGTCTGCCAGAGGGGATCCCGACCTTCTCCAGTCCGCGCAGGATGCCCCACATGCGAGCGGCGGTCAGGGCGTGGACCTTGCTCGGCAGGTGCCCCCGATGTCCTCAGGATCGTTCCGCTCGCACTGGCGATCACCAGCAGGTTCATCCCGTGCACCCGGTGTTCGCCGGAGAAGTTCGGGCGGTCTGCTCGTACTCCGTCGGCGTGGATGAGGGTGCCGTCCAGCACCAGATAGGTGAGGTCCATCTCCTGGTCTCCTTGCGCAGCGTCGGCACGAGTTCGGGCGAGCGGGCCGACAGCAGCATTACCGTCTCCTCCACATACCGCCGGCGGTGCTCGTTGACGCCTCCGAACCGACGCTGATTTGGTTGAACGTCTCGTCGTTGCGCAGATGGGCCAGGGGGGAAGCACCTCCTGCCCGGAGTTCAGCAGCCGCCATCTCGACCCGACCGCCTTGCTTCGATGGCGGATGAGCGCGGCGACTTAGAGCGTGTCTCACGTGGGAAGCTGAGCGAGCTTCTTGTAGCAGGTGATGGCGGCTGCGAGGGTGAGGAACGCATTGAACAGGTGGCCGTGACGTTCGTAGCGGATGGTCAGTCGTCGGTAGCCGAACAGCCATGCCAGGGTGCGTTCGATCACCCAGCGGTGGCGGCCGAGGCGTTCGCCGGACTCGATGCCGGGCCGGGCGATGCGCGGCACGATGCCATGTCTGCGCAGCCAGGTCAGATGCTCGGCGGAGTGGTACGCCTTGTCTGCGCGGACTTTGACCGGCCGCCGGCGGCGTGGCCCGCGCCGGGACCGGATCGCCGGTAACGCCATCAGCAGCGGCTTGAACGCTTGGCTGTCGTGCACGTTGGCCGCCGAGACCGCGACCACCAGCGGAAGCCCGCCGGCGTCGGTCAGCACGTGGAGTTTGCTGCCCTTCTTGCCGCGATCGACCGGATTGGGGCCGGTCAGCGTGCCCCCCTTTTCGCGCGGACGGCGGCGGCGTCCACGATCGCCGACGCCCAGTCCACCTGGCCCCGTGACCCGAGCTCGTCCAGTACCACCTAATGCAGTCGCGGCCACAGCCCCGCGGAGGTCCAGGCGGAGAACCGGCGATGCGCGGTCGGGACGCTCACCCCGAAATCCGCAGGCAGATGCCGCCACGCGCACCCGCTGGTCAGCACGTACACGATCGCGGTGAACACCGCACGATCGTCCACTCCTGCGGTTCCGCCACCCTGTCGCCGCGGCGTGAACCCAGGAATCAACGGCTCAACAAGCTGCCACAACTCATCGGGCACCAACCGGAGCGCAAGATCCGACGACATAGTCCCCGATCATGCCGCAAGACCACCGACACCACATGAGACACGCTCTTAGCTCAGCGTTGAAGGCGACACATCCAGGGCTGCGCGGCACACAGCCCGCAGAGGCCTCTGGTTCAGTTGCCGCCTACGTCCCCGTCGTCCCAACTCCACAGCCCTTCACAAGCCAGGAGTGTTGCGACAAGTACTGGAACCCGCCCGCCGCAGCCAGGCCCAGCTTCAAGCGCCGTTGACAACCCGTCTAGCACGGATCCTCCAGGTCGCGGCGCCCACCACCGCACCGCGATCACGCTGTGTGTTGCCGCAGGCCATTCCGAAGGGCAAGCGGTCCCGAAACATAAGGTCGACCACAGACCAAGGGCGTTCCCCCTTGATCGTGGACACCTCGGGACCTGGATCATGAGTGGTCCAGGGAGAGGAGTCCTTGTTGGGGACATTCAGGTACCCGGCGGAGTTTCGGGCCGACGCGGTGGCGTTGGTCCGGTCGTCGGGAAAGCCGATCGCCCAGGTCGCTAAGGATCTGGGGGTCAATCACGAGACGTTGCGGACCTGGGTCCGTGCGGCCCAGGCCGCACAGCGGCCCGGGGCGGCGGCCGAGTCGGCCAAGGACGCCGAGTTGGCCCGGCTGCGCAAGCAGGTCACCGAGCTGAAGCTGGAGCGGGAGATCCTTCGCAAGGCAGCCGCCTATTTCGCTCGGGAGACGCTGGATTGAGCCGCTTTTCCTTCGTCGAGTCCCACCACCGCGCGTTCGGCGTGAAGCGGCTGTGCCAGATCTTGAAGATCTCCCGGTCGGGGTTCTACCGGTGGCGGCAGGCCGCTCCGGCCCGGGCCGCCCGCCAGGCCGCAGATCGGTGTCTGGCCGAACAGATCCGCAAGATCCACGCCGGTTCCGGCGCGACGTACGGATCGCCGCGGGTGCACGCCGAACTCTGCGGCCAAGGGCATCGGGTGAACCGCAAACGCGTCGAACGCGTGATGCGCGAGCACCGGATCATCGGACGGCACCTGCGCCGGCGGTGCCGCACCACCATCCCCGAGCAGCCGGCCTCGCCGGTGCCGGACCTGCTGCGGCGTGACTTCAGGACCGGGGCCGCCAACGCACGCTGGTGCGGGGATGTGACGTATCTGCCCGTCGCAGGGAAGTGGATGTACCTGGCGACCGTGATCGACATCGGAACCAGACGGCTGATCGGCTACTCCATGGCCGAGCACATGCGCGCCGAGTTGGTCATCGACGCGCTGAACGCCGCCTTGGCCACGCGCGGCGGGAACGCCGCCGGGGTGATCTTCAACTCCGACCACGGCGCTCAGTACACCTCCAAGGCGTTCGCTGATGCATGCTCCGCCGCGGGAGTACGCCGGTCGATGGGAGCGGTCGGCTCAAGTGCCGACAACAGCCTGGCCGAGGCATTCTTCGCCAGCCTCAAGCGCGAGATCCTGCCCGCCCACGGCTGGCCGAACATGCACCAAGCCCGGCTCGAGGTGTTCCGGTGGCTTACCTTCTACAACACCCGGAGAAGGCACTCAGCCCTCGGCCACCTCAGCCTGGCCGAGTACGAACAGAGATCATTTATGCTGGCAGCCGCCGCATAGCAACCGGTGTCCACGATCAGGGTGGAAGCCCCCAACTACAAGAACCGCACGCCAGCACCTTGATCCAAGGCCGGATCTCGAAGCCCATCGCAACTCCCAGGCTGGGGGTTGAGACCACCACTAGAACTCTGTCAATGTGCGACCGACGATGATCGTTTACGTCTGGGCCTGAGTCTTCTGCTTGAGACGTTCGTAGGGTGTCTGGCCGCCGAGGCCGCCGTGTGGTCGATCGTAATTGTAGTAGTCCTCCCACTCGCGGAGCTTGTCGTTGAACACCTCGGCGCTGTCGATCAGGACACCGTCGAGCATCGCGTAGAACTCCTCGGCGTCGATGCGATGTGAGCGTTCCACCTTCCCGTTCAGCCGCGGAGTGCGCGGCTTGATGTAGGTGTGCGCGATGCCCTTGTCCAGCACGTGCCAGTGGAACCCGGACTGGAACTCTGCACCGTTGTCCGTTTGGATCACCTCGACCTGGAACGGCAGCCGCGACAGCACGTAGTCCAGGAACTGGATCGCGGTCTTCTGGTTGAGGGTCGGGTAGATGCGCAGCACTCGCAGCCGCGTGCAGTCGTCGATGGCGGTGAACTGGTAGTACTTGTTGCGGCCGCCGCGGCGCCCGGTTGCGGCACCGGCGATCGGCTCGATGAACTTCACGTCGATCTGAAGTCGGTGGCCGGGCAGCTGCTTCTCGTACCGCTTCCAGCGTTTGTCGTGCCGCTTGTAGCGCTGCGAGGCGGGCAGCCGCCCCATGTCCAGCCGTTTGAGGATCCGCCACACCCCGGACTTGGAGATCGTGACGTCGTGGTACCGCTTGAGGTACATCGCGATCTTCTCGGGCCCGAAGTGGTAGTTCTGCCGCAGGTAGATGATCTTCCCGACGACCTCGACGTGGGTGGCGTTCGGACTGGTCTTCGGGCGCTTGGAGCGGGTGCGCAGGCCCTCGACGCCCTCGGCCTGGTAGCGGCGGTACCAGATGTAGTACGCCTGCCGGCTGATCCCGAAGTACCGGCACGTCTGAGCGACGTTGCCGGTGACCTCCTCGACGTGCCGGATGACCGCCAGGCGCCGCTTGGCCTCACGGTCCAGTGGAGGGCTGGGACGGTCGAGCTGGGGGCTGGGGGTCGACATAGATGATCTCCGTAGTGGCCGGAGACCCAGGTGTCAACGATCATCGTCAGTTTTAGACCGACAAACTCAAGTCACCGTAAGGGGGCTTTGTAGATCTCCACACAGCAGCGATGTATAGCGACACGCCCTGACGACTACAGGTCGAATGCGCTGCCGAGGCACTTGAACGCCTCCAGGGTCTGTCGTCGGTCACCTGGATGTAGACCTCGATCGTGACGTGATCTGAATGTGGCGCAGGATGCGCATGGCCACGCGCGGATGCACGTCAAGGGCGGCAGCAGAGTCGCGCAGGTAGAGCGCGGATGACGAGCCTGCGGCATGGTGTCCGAGGGCATGGCGAGGGTCAGCTGTTGCAGGGGGTGGGCTTCACCCGTAGGAGGTGAAGTGCGGCAGGGCCGCCAGTGCGCATCCTGGCGTTGATCGAGAAGACAGCCTGATCGCGGATCACCGGCAGCGTTCCTGCCGAAACGGTCCGCATGATCCGGCTTCGGCCCGCCGCGCGTCCATCCGGGTGCGGTGAGAACAGGAGATACGACATGGCGAAGCCAGATGCGGTATTCATCTACGTCGGCACCTATCCCAGCGAGGCTGTGGCGCGGGCGGACTACGACGTCGTCAAGGACCTTCACGCGGCCGGCGCGATCGGCACTTACGACGCCGCCGTGGTTTCCAAGGACGACGCGGGCAAGGTACACGTGAACAAGGACGAGACGGCCACCCGGCACGGGGCGTGGGGAGGCGCCGCCGTCGGCGCGTTGGTCGGCATCCTGTTCCCGCCCGCGATCATCGCCGGCACCGCGGTCGGCGCCGCCGTCGGCGGGGTGAGCGGCCACTTGTGGCGCGGCATGTCCCGCGCGGACGTCAAGGAGTTCGGGGAGATCATCGATGATGGGCAGGCCGCGCTGATCATCATTGGCGAGAGCAAGCTGTTGCAGGCCATGGACAAGGCCGCGTTGAAGGCCGAGAAGCACGTCGCGAGGGAGCTCGACGTGAGCTCGAAGGACGTCGACAAGGTCGTCCGGGACGCTGCCGGCGAACTCCGCTGACCTGCGGCCCCCTGGAGGAGCCGGTGCCCGGACCTGAGGCCGGTTGTGGTTCTCACCCTTCGTCTTGGGTTCCGGGCCATGGTGTGTCTGCGTCAGCCTGCCGTTACTCCGTCTAGTAGCGTCCAGGTTTCGGAGCGTCGCCGATACTGGCGTCGTCATCTGGCGGGCTCGCTTAGGGCCGTGAGGGGCTCGGCTTCGGTGGTCGGCAAGGCGCCCACTACCTCTGGGAGTGCGCGAGTTCGGTGACGCGCTCGAAGAGACGCGTGACCGAACCGTCGCCGTGACCGGCTGACGCCGTACCGATGAGACGCGTCCGTCTGGCCGGGCGACGCGAGGCCAGGGGGCGCCATGACGACCGATGAGATCCTTTTCGGGTTGGGGCTGACCGTCGCACTCGCGGTCGGCTCCCAGCTCTTGGCGAGCTGGTTGCGCATCCCCGCTTTGATCGTCCTGCTCCCGACCGGTTTCGTCGCGGGTGCGCTGACCGATGACGTCGATCCCCATCGGCTGCTGGGGGCGGCCTTCGAGCCCCTGGTGTCACTGTCGGTGGCGCTGATCCTTTACGACTCCGGTCTGGGACTGGACATGCGGAAGCTCACGGGAGACACCCGCCGCATCGTGGTCAGGTTGATCGTGCTCGGCGTCCCGCTCACGATGGCGGGCGCCGCGCTGCTCGCCGCGCCGCTGCTCGACCTGTCGGCGGGCGCGGCGGTGATGCTGGGAGCCATTCTGGTCGTCTCCGGCCCGACGGTGGTGGGCCCGCTGCTCGGCTTCGTCCGGCCCGCCGAGCGGGTGGGGCGAATCCTGCTCTGGGAGGGTTCACTGGTCGATCCGATCGGCGGCATCCTGGGCGCTGTGGTGTTCAGCGGCGTCATCCACGAGACCCGCGTGGGCTCCGGCACGCACGTACTGCATTTCACCCTCAGCCTCGGAGTCGGCCTGGCCGGCGGGCTTGTCGGGTCAGGACTGCTGTGGTTGCTGATGCGGTGGCTCCGGTTCGGCGAGGTGCTCGCGGCCACCGCACAGCTCGCCACCGTGGTCGCCGTGGCGGCCGCCTGCGACATCGCCCGCGACGACGCCGGCCTGCTGGCGGCGATCATCATGGGACTTGCGGTGGCCAACCTGAAGAGCTTCGACCTCCCCGAACACAGGCCGGTCTCCGAGACGATCGTCCAGCTGAGCATCGGCCTGCTCTTCATCTCCATCTCGGCCACGATCACACCAGAGTCGGTCGCCGATGTGGCGCTTCCGGCCCTGGGACTGGTCGTCGCCTTGGTCGTGCTCGTCAGGCCACTCCTGGCCTACCTGGCCACGCGCGGCACGGACCTGACGACTGGCGAGTGGTGCTTCATCGGTTGGATGGACCCGCGCGGCATCGTCGCCGCCGCCACCGCCTCGACGTTCTCCACCCAGCTCACCGCGCAGGGAATCGGCGGCGCCTCCAAGATCCTCCCTGTCACGTTTCTAGTGATCGTCGCAACGGTGACCTTGTACGGCCTGACCGCGACCCCGGTGGCCCGCCGTCTGCGCGTCGTCCGCGCGGCGGGTTGAGGTCGGAGGTTCGGAGTTCCGTCTGCCTTACGGCGCGGGTTTCACTGGCCCCGCCCCAGGCCACGTAGGCACCCTCGTCACACACGTCCACCGTCCTTAGAAGGCCAACCCATAGAGCCAGAACTAGCGGGAATCCCGCCCATTTCGGGCATAGCATGCCTGGATGGATCTTTCGGTGATCACGCGCGAGGCCGTCCTCGACGCGATGGCCGAGTGCGATCAGCTCGGGCGTGATCGTTTCCTGCACCACTACGGCTTCGATCCGGCCCGTCGATACTTCCTCCATCACGACGGCGTCTACTACGACTCGAAGGCCATAGTCGGGGTTGCTCACCGTCATGCGACAGGCCAGCCACTGGCCCCGGACCAATTCTCCGGCGGTCGGCAAACGGTCGGCCGGATCCTGGAGCGCTTGGGTTTCGAGGTGATCGTCGAGGAGCCGGCTTCCCCTCGGTCGCGCCTGCTAGAGATCCTTGGGACGCTCCGCGCCGCCAACACCCCTGATGGGCCCGCTCGGCATCAGCCCATAACCCTTCTCTGGGCGCTGGGGAGAGCAGCACACCAGCATCCGCGCCTGGTTTTCTGGCGAGACGTGCACCGTGAACTGCGCGGCCTTATGCGCGAGTACGGCCAACCCAGCTCACGACCAACCCCCGAGTTTCCCATTGTTGCACTGGCCCACACGGATCTGTGGGAATTGCAAGGACACGTGGGGCCTGTTCCACCGGCACACGGCAAGCCGATCACCTGGCTCGAAGAACAGAATCCCCACTGTGGTCTCAGCACCTGGGTATATGAACTCGTCGCGTCGACTGAAGCGGTGCGGCTAGAAGTCATCGAAATCATCGACAGGAAATTCTTCGACGGCGACCTCCCAGAAGCGTTGCTCACGGCGGTTGATTTGCGTCAGATAGAGCACACTTCCGCTTCGCCGTCCGAGGGTGCAAGCAGGCTCGAAATGTACTTGCGGCTCTGCTTTACGGTGGAGGCCGCCGAAGCACGCGGCGACCATGACCGCACCTCGAAGACCGTTCGCGAGCAGCCCGAACGCTCCTCAGCTGCTGTCAAAGCGGTACTGGTCCGAAGCCGCGGGCACTGTGAGAATCCCTTGTGCGCCGGGCAGCCCGACGACGTGAACAAGAACGGCGACCCCATTCTGGAGGTCGACCACGTCCAGGATCGGGCAAAGTGGGGCCGCGACCATCCGATTCAAATGATCGCCCTCTGCCCCAACTGTCATGCGGTCAAGACAAGGGGGCGTACGGGTGAGCAGCTCAGAGAACTCCTCCTATCGGAGGCTCGGGCCAGGCACACTGCCTGGGTGTCCCAAGGCTGAATCTCCTGGTACTGATCAACTGCAGCGTGGATCCGGGTCATCGATTCGCGATCCACGGCCATCTCTCTGTTCTCTCCGCAACTTGAGCGAGGAGAGTGTCTGTGGTGGCGGCCTCTAGCAGGCAACCGCCTTGCGGCGTCGGTACATAGGCCCACCATCGGCACGTGTGGAGTCCCCACCAGCAGTGAACGCCGGGGAATTGCTCTCCGATGTTCGCAATGGTGGGCGGCCGCATGGTGTTGGCCGGCTGCCGATTCAGGAGGTGGAGCGGGCGGTGGAGCGGCGCGGCCGGTGCGCCCGGGGGGACGCTCACCGGACGCGCCGCTCTCACCTCCCCCCAGGGGACCGCGCTGGGGGTCGCGGTCCCCTCCGGTGGCCGTGCCGCGTTGAAGTGCGGTTGTTGCATCACCGGAGTCCCTTTCGCGCGGCGGCGCGTTCGGCCTCTGCCTGCAGGGCGTCGCGAAGCGCGGCGGCGTCCGAGCAGATCACCGTCGGATAGATCCCGGCGGTCGGGTCGTGAAGGCTGGCCACCCAATCGCCCAGCCGCCCGTCCCAGCGAACCGCCCGCCAGATCCGGTGGCCCGTGAATTCGTTGCGAAGACGATCAAGTTGTTGACACTCAAGATCGTATTGCGCATTCATACTCGACCTCCACGTCCTTGCGACTTCCCGGGACAAGCATGGGAGGTGCGAGTTATCTTCGCTACGTTCGTCCAGGAAATACAACAACAGGGAACTGGTGATGAGTGCCCGAGACTCGCTCGATCCGGCTGGTTCACTATGGGACCTCATAGCGCTTCAGCTGCGAAGACATCGCGAGGAGCGTAAAATGTCCGGATCTAAGTTGGGCGAACTTCTTGATCTAGATAGATCGAGTGTTTCGCGCCTTGAATCCGGCGGGATGAAGCTCCAGCTCAAGCACGCGAGGATTCTCGACCGAGAGTGGCAAACCGGCAGTTTGTTCACATTCCTGGCGGGATTTGCCATTGCTGGACATGACACCGAGTGGTTCAAGGCCCACGCCGAGATGGAGCTGCGCGCATCGGAGTTGAGGATCTGGGAGCTGTCCTGGATGCCTGGCCTGTTCCAAACGGAGGACTATGCACGGGCCATGTTCGAGGCGGCCGGGCTGCTCGATATCGAAGCCCACCTTGCGCTACGGATGAAGCGTCAGGATGTGCTGAACCGCGACCCCTGCCCCATCATGCGCGTTTTCCTTGATCAGGGAGCCATCGACCAGCCTGTGGGCGACCCCGAGATCATGCGGGCTCAGCTCGCCGCGATCTTGGAACGGGCACAACATCCGAACATCACGTTTCGAGTCGTCCCGAGAAGCGTAGGTGCGCACATGGGACGAGATGGCTCATTCAAGATCATGACGGTCGGAAACGCCGATATCGCCTACACCGAAGCCTGCGGGGGTGGAAGACTGGTCATGGATGCGGCAGAGGTCCGCTCGTTCAGGCTGCGGTTCGACCGCATCAGCGACCGGGCGTTGCCGGTCGACGCCTCGATCGAGCTGATCACGCGAGTAATGGAGGGGCTTCTTTGACTCCTGTTTGGCGCAAGTCCAGCCGCAGCGGAAGCACGTCCGGCCAGAGCGACTGCGTGGAGGTTGCGCACCTCGGAGGAAACATCGGAGTGCGTGACTCCAAGGCCCCCGAGGCCCCCCACCTTCTTTTCGGCGACGCCGACTGGCGCGTGTTCGCAGACCTTGTGAAGCGCGGGGAGCACGACCTCACCTGAACGTCCCCGCGTTGTACGAGCCCTCGGCCCGATGCGGGTCGAGGGCTCGTCGTTGTGCGTCCGGCATCGGCGAGCTTGAGCGGGGAGGACAGACGGCTCAGTGTCCGGGGAAGGCGCCGCAGCGGGCTCGGGGACGGTCGTGCCTATGGTCCGGACGTCACTCGAATACGGCAAACGCATCAGAACAGATGGTGATTGGCGTGGCGGCGTCCGAGATCTAGGACCTGTCCGCGCGCGGCGAACCGCTCGGGACTCCTACGCGCGAGGGATCGACCTACCGCCACCCCCGTCCGTCTGATCCCGCGCCCTGACCTGATCCCCTTGTTGCTCCACGTCCCCGCTGCCCGGGACCGCCATCAGGAGCACCGGGGTCTTACTGGGGAAGGCGAGTCGCATGGTGCCCGTCCCAAGCCCTTGGTCCGGTGCGGGTGGTATGCCCGTCACCGGCCCCCCAGGATCATCGGCCGGCGGTGTCGAATGCGGTGGAACCGTACGGCCAGTGCAGGTCATGTCGGCGCTGGAGGCCGTCCGTCACCGCTCGCCGGTTAGAAAGCTGATCGATCAAGGAACTCGGCGGGGACTAGGGTTTCGTGGCTATTCCGCTCGGCGTGCATGTTCCAGAGGGTGTCGGCCAGTTCGGCGGGGTCTGCGGCGGGCATGTCGGGCATGGGTTCGCCCTGGGCCTGGCGCCGCTGGTAGTCCGCCTCGAACGGGGTGCCCAGGATGCGGGCGCCGATGTAGAGCATGCCGACGTAGACGCCCTTGTCGGCGATCTCGGCCGCGAGCGACTGGAGGTAGTTCCGCTGTGCGGCCAGGACCGTGGGCCAGCCGCTCATGTTCGGCCGGCCGTGGACGGCGGCTGCCCCCTGAGCGCTGAGGATTGCGCCGTCGCCTCGCTCGACCATGGCGGGGAGGAACTCGCGGACCAGGGCCAGGAGCGTGTACATCGTGATCGGCATGCGGTCTTGAAGCAGTTCCGGGGTGAGATCGACGGCGGGAACGAACGCCAGGTCGGTGGGCGCCGGGCCGTAGTAGAAGGCCGTAGGGTCCCCGACGCATGCTCGGATCCGCTCGACGAGCGCCGGTACGTCGTCGGTCTGGTCGAGGTCGGCGTTGATCACATGGGCTGTGATGCCCTTGGCGGACAGATCCCGGGCGAGCAGGTCCAGGGGGCCCTGACGGCGGGCGATCAGGACGACTTCATACCCTTCCTTTCCGTATCGGTGGGCGATGGCCTGACCCACGCCTGGGCCGGTTCCGAACACTGCGATGGATTTCGTCATGCCGTCCAGCCAACCGCGCAGGTGGCTAGACGATCCATGGGTGAACATCCGGGATGCCTTTGTGATCGTCTAAGGTGACGGTGTGGACGTGCTGACGGATCTGCTGCACCGAGCCCGTGCGCAGAACGCCCTGGTCAGGCAGCTGATCCAGCGGCCACCGTGGGGGGTGACATACGCCGATGCGCCATCGCTCACGGTCGCGGCCACGCTGGGCGGCCACGCCTGGGTCTGGCTCGGGGATTCCGCTCCCGTGCGCCTTGCCGCGGGTGACATCGCCCTCATCACCGCCCCCGGCGGGTACACGATTGCGGACGACCCGGCGACCTCACCCCGGTTCGTGATCCGCGAGGGACGCAAGTATCTCCCTTCAGGCGCATCGGCGGACCCACACGCGATGCTGGCTCCCCGCACGTATGGCGACGGCCTGTCCGGGGCCATCGTCATGCTCCGTGGCGTGTACGAGCTGCACGGCGACGTGGCCTTCCGCCTGCTGGACCTGCTTCCGCCGCTGGCGGTCGTGCCTTCGGGGCCGCGTACTCGGGCCGCCCTCGATCTGCTTTCCGCCGAGGCGGCCCGCGACGAGCCAGGCCAGGACGCGGTGCTCGCCCGGCTTTTGGATCTGGTCCTCGTGATCGCGTTGCGGGCCTGGTGCACCAGCCCGGAGGCGGCGCCGCCCGCCTGGTACCGGGCGCTGACCGACCCGGCGATCGGTGCGGCGCTGCGCCTCCTGCATGGAGATCCCGCCCAGCGGTGGACGGTCGCCTCGCTGGCCGCCGAGGTCGGCCTGTCCCGCGCCGCCTTCGCCCAGCGCTTCGCTGCCCTGGTCGGCCGTCCGCCGCTCGGCTACCTCACCGACTGGCGTATGACCCTCGCCGCCGACCTGCTCCGCGACACCCGGCAGACCGTCGCCGAGGTGGCCCGCCAGGTCGGCTACCAGGATCCCTTCGCGTTCAGCGTGGCGTTCAAACGCGCCCGCGGACGCACGCCCTCGACCTGGCGCGACCTCGGGGCGCCGAGTGAATCCAGCCTCGGGGGAAATGGGACGATCGGCTGAACGCGGCTTGGACGCGGGCCAACCCAAGGCGTTGGTGCGTTCGGTTTCCGGTCGGATGTGGCTGCGGGTGGCCGGTACGGGGCTGCGGTTCAGGTGAAGGCGGTGCGGTGGTCTCGGATGAATTGTTCGAAGGTCGTCGGGTCGCGGTCGGTTAGATCGCGGACGGTCGTGGTGACGGTCTCCGCGCCGCCATCCCGGTAGGCGCGGCTCACCTCGATCAGAGCGTCGGCGTAGTACTCGGGTAGGCCACGTCCGAGCATGGCGGCCCGGGCGTCGGCATCGGAAAGGCCGACGAAGTGGACCGGTCTGTCCAGGACGCGTGAGAGCACCTCGGCGGCGGTGTCGTAGGTGAGTGCCTCAGGGCCCGTGAGGGTATAGGCGCGGCCCTCATGGCCGTCGGTGGTGAGCACGCGGGCGGCGACTCGGGCGATATCGCGAACATCAAGGAAGCTGATGGGGGCATCGGCGCGGGGTTGGGCGAACTGGCCGGTCGTCTTGATCGAAGCGGCGAACTGCCGGGTGAAATTCTGCATGTAGAAGTTCGGCCGCAGGAACGTGTAGCCCAGGCCGGAGGCCTGGAGCGCCGACTCCGCGGGTCGGTGGAGGCGGGCGATCGGCGTCAGTTCCTCGTCGGCCCGCCAGACCGACAGCTTGACGACCCGGGGAATGCCCGCAGCGGTCGCGGCCTCGATCAGGTTGAGCTCTTGGCGGGTCTGGTCACGGCCCATCGCGCCGACCAGGAACACCGCCTCGACGTCTCGCAGCGCCGGCGGGAGCGTCGCGGGCTCGCCCAGGTCGATCCGGACGGCGTCCCGGCCGGCGGCGGCCGCACGATCGACGTCGCGCTGCGCGTGGTACGCGGCCCGGACCGGATGCCCGGCGGCGCCCAGCGTCTCTACAAGTGCCGAGCCTACGGTTCCGCTTCCGCCCGTCACCAAGATCATGGCGGGCACCTTAGCCGCACCCACTGACAGTGCCGGCTTCCACGACATCAGCGTTCCTCGGGGTTGAGTGCCTGTATCGGGCTCTGAAGTGGACAGTCCCCTGCCTGCCCGGCTGACCCCGTCAGTTTCCGGTCAGGGTTACGGCGAGCAGGGCGATGGTGGAGCCGACGAAGACGGTGGTGTTGCGGAGGTAGGTCTGGAGTCGCACCCAGTGCGGGAAGGCGTCTCCGGCGGCCTTGAGGAAGGGGGCGACTTCGACGCGGGCCAGCTCCGGGTCGCCCTTGCGGCGGAAGGCGGCCTGCACGGACTTGACCGCGGTGAGGTTGCTGTAGACGATCCCCGCGTTCATCACGAGGACGAGGGACGAGAAGATCCAGGTCATCAGCTGGGCCAGGTCGGCGCCGCCGATGTTCAGTGCGGCGGTCGCGGTCATGATCGCCGCGACGGCCGCCGGGGCCGCGGTTTCGTGGCCGCCGGCGTCGAACCGGAGCTTGTTCTCCTCCAGAACCTGCGGGCGGACGTTCTGCCGGCGCAGTTCGGCCTCTGCGGCGGCCTTTGCGGCCGGGCCGTAGCGGTGGCGGACCACCGGGATGCTCACGAAAGCGACGGCGACCAGCAGTTGCATGACGGCAGCGAGGATGTTCATGGAGGGCTTCCCTTCGACTTGCACTTAGTTCAAGTGCTGATGGGGATGACACTAGATGGCTCTTGAACTAAGTGCAAGAGGTCGTTTTGAACTTTGTGCAAGTGACTGCGTAGGGTCGGGGGCATGCCTCGGGACACCCTCAGCCAGGACCAGATCGTTCGCGCCGCCATCGCGCTCCTCGACGACGAGGGCCTTGAAGGGCTGAACATGCGGGCCCTGGGGAAGCGGCTCGATTCGGCCGCCACGGCGATGTACTGGCACGTGAAGAGCAAGGACAACCTGGTTCTGCTCGCCGCAGACCAGATTTGGAGTGAGCTCGCGCTCCCCGACCTGGAGCGGGTGGGCTGGCGCGCCGCGGCCACGACCATGGCCTCCGATCTGCACGAGATGTTCGCCAGGCACACCTGGCTGGTGCAGGCCTTCGCCGCCTACGTCCTGTACGGCGAAGGGAAGGCTCGTCACGACGACCACAGCCTCGCCGTCTACGAGGCGGCGGGTTTCAGCGGTGAACAGGCCGATCAGGCGGCGGGCGCCGTCTTCACCTACGTCCTCGGGAACGCGGCCGGTGCCGCTGCGACCGCTTCGCTCACCCGCCGACTCGACAAGGATGACGGCGCTGAGAAGCGGTTCCAGGACGCCATGGCCGACGCCAGGGAGATCGCGATGCGCTACCCGCGCTTGCGTGCCCGTCTCGACTCCTCGGCGGCGGCCGACTACGCCGCCGCTCCTGACAGGACCTTCGAGTCCGGCCTTCAAGCCCTCCTTGACGGGCTGGAACGGCGATTGCCCCCTGGGCACCAGCGCTGATCTGGCCGACGACGCTCCATTGGCCGAGTGCCACATCGCGTCCGTGCAGCACTCGGTGGCGGTCGGCTCCGGGGGACCTCCGTTCGGGTCCTTACGAGCCAGATGTGCGTCCCTGTCGGTGGTGTTGAGATCGGATTGGAAGGCTGAGCGCCTGGTCAGGGAGTCGGCCCGGCGTGGCAGCCGACTTGGAGGTAACCGCAGACCGTCGGTCGGGGCGGCAGGCGCGATGCCTGTGACCGGCGTTCGAGTGGTCCTAGGGGCGGACGCGTCAGGCCAGCGGGGCGTCCGGGCGGCTGGGGCGTCGTTGTCTGGTGGTGATCGTGACGACGGTCAACAGGACGCACGTTGTGGCTATTGCCGCCAGTACGGCGGCAACTTCGAGTCTGGGTGCAAGCAATGGCGTGAGCAGGATGACCGTGACGGACAGCACCAGGGCCACGGATGGGATGTGGCGTTCGGTGACTATGGGCGCGTGGACAAGCCAGAGGAGCGTTAGGACCAGGCCGACCGGTATCGCTACGGCGTAGCAGATCGCTGTTGGGGATGCCTCTACGTGGTGTCCCGTCTGTTCGACCGCTACCTCTAGGCCGGCGCCTAGAGCGGCCAACCCCGCGAAGATGCCGTAGTGGCCGTATCCCCACAGGTAGGAGAGGTGGCGGCGGTCGCTCAGTCCTTGGCCGGCGGGTACCAGGAAGTAGAGCCACCAGAGGGCGAAGAGTATGACCAGGCCCGATACGGCGATGATGATGAAGGGGCTGCTGATCTCGGATTCTTCGAGCGCTCCTGACACGCCTCTGGTGGCGGCGAGGACGCTTTCGCCGAGCAGGATGAGGGTGAAGAGGCCGTAGCGTTCGGCGATGTGGTGCGGGTGCCAGGTGGTCCGCGCGGTTCGTTCCGCCCACAAGGGCACCGCGAGTTCCAGCGCGGCCAGTGCCACGAAGACCGGGACCTGGGCGGACGAGGGCAAGGCACCCGTCTCGGTGAACAGGAGACGGAGCAGCCACAGCACCTGGAGGGCGGAGACGCCGACGGCGTAGCGCAGGGCGGTGCGGCGGCGGTCCGGGTCCTCGGCGCAGGCCCGCAGCCAGTGGCCGACCAGGCCGGTCCGCATGATCACGTAGCCGATCGTGACGGCGCGGTAGTCCGAGTGGTCGGCTGCGGCCGGGACCCCGGCGGCGAGGACGAGGACGCCCGCCATCTGCACCATGGTCAGCAGCCGGTAGAGGACGTCGTCGGTGTCGTAGGACGAGGCGAACCAGGTGAAGTTCATCCATGCCCACCAGATCGCGAAGAAGACCTGGAGGAACGGGACGAGCCCGTCCACGCCGTGACCGTCGGCGATGTCGTGGGCGAGCTGGGCGGTGACCGCCGCGACGGCGACAACGAACGTCAGGTCGAACAGCAGCTCCAGCGGGCTCGCGGTCCGGTGCGGCTCGTCGATCGGGCGCGCGGTCATCCGGATTCGGATCCGGCCCGGTGGCAGGGTCTGGCTCACGGAAGTCCCTACTCGCGGAAGTCGATCTTCCGGTGGGTGCCGTCGCAGAGGGGTTTGCCGGACGAGTGGCCGCAGCGGCACAGCGTCATCCGGTTGCGGGTCTCCAGCGGCTCGGCGTCCGCGCGCAGGACCGGGACGCCGCCGGTGACCCACAGCGCGCTGGCCAGGCCGTTCTCCTCTTCCAGGACCGAAATGGCCGGCGGCAGGTCGGCCTCGATCGTCTCCCCGCCGCGCCCCAGGGCGTAGCTGTAGGAGCCCGAGGGGCAGTGGTCGATACGGCCCATGATGTTGGAGCGGACGTCGCTGTCGTCAGTGTCGGCCAGCATCGCGGCGATCGGCCGTGTGCGCCCGATGCAGAATGCGGCGTGGATGCACAGCTCCCCGACCCGCTGGGCGGAGATGCCAACCCCGTCGTGGACGTGCTGCAACTCCGCGTACGGCCGCACATCAGCCGCCTCCGCTCCGTCGAACCCGACCACCGCGTGCGTCCCGTCGCAGAACGGTTTCGAGCCCGAGTGGCCGCAGCGGCACAGCGCGTAGGTGTCCTCGGTCTCCACGGCGTCGCCGGTCTGCCAGGTCAGCGCATGGCCCTCGCCGGAGACGATCTTGTGTTTGCGGCGCAGCGGTACCCGCCCGTACACCACGTACGGCCCATCGGCCAGGACGACGATCCGCTGCTGGTCGCCGATGCTCCACCGGCGCAACTCGGGTGGCACGTACTCGAAGGTCGGCCCGGCGGTCTGACCGTCCCCGTCAGGCATCCCCATCAGCGCCTGCGCTTGGGCTTTGAGCGCGTACATGGTGCCGGTCGCGACGGACAGAAGCCGGGGGCTGCCGTTGAACGCCTGCTCCAGCAGGTGCAGCACGGCGCAGTAGGTGTGGTTGAACTCCTCCTGGGCCATGCGGATCTCGCTGCCGGGCGCATGATCGTCCAGGCGCGGGTTGTGCCGCATCGGCTGGACGCCGTCGAAGTCCACGCCGATCGTCTCGCCGGTGGGCCCGGACCGGCCCGTGTCGCCGGGTCTGTACCGCCGTCCCGACCTGAGCTCCTCGAACCGGTAGTAGTGCGCGACCTCTTCGCGGTCGGGGTGGTGGACGTCCTGGTCCCCGTCCCACACCTCGCCACGGCCTGTGCCCTCGCCCTGTTCGACGATCTCCTCCAGCGCGGCCAGGGCTGTGTCCAGGTCGTCGACCGCGACCAGGCGGCCGCCGCTGTGCTGGAAATGCCCCGCGTGCAGCTGGCGGGCCGGGTCGCCGCTGAACACTTCCTCCTCGCCGAGCGAGGCGCACAGGTGGCGCAGTCCGTCTTCGATGGCGGCGTAGAACTGCCCGATCGTCGCGTAGTCGTCGCCCTCGGCCGGGGCGCCGGGGGGCGACGGCCGCTCCAGCCGCAGGAACATCTCGATCGCCGCCGCCCCGAACGGGAGCAGCGAGAGCTCCAGCGAGCGGTCGCCGTGCGGCAGGGGCCGCGGGTGCGGCGGCAGCAGATGCGGGGCGTCCAGCACCGGACGTCCACCCACCGCGTTCAGCAGGTTCGCCGCCAGCGCCAGATGCAGCATCTCCTCAATGAACACACCACCCACCACCTCCACGGCGTCGGGGTTGCGTTCCGGGTCCAGCGAATAGAGCGCGCAGAGGTACGGCGGCAACGTCGCGTGTTCCAGCTCGATCGCCCACTGCAAATGTTCGCGAAGGCTGTCGAGCGTGGTGATCCGTGCGGAACGGTTGACGACGGCTCCTTGCCGCGTTGGACGATTCATCAAAGGTTCTTCTCGTCAGCGCCGCCAGGACCGCGATCCTCTTCCAGTGCCTCGACAGCGCCGAGGAGGTTGCGGAGGCCGACCTCGTCGCGTTCGGCGTCCACCGGGTCGAAGAGCCATTCGGACACCGGCCGGTCCGTGGCCTCCTCCGCCCGGCTCGACTCGACCATGGTGATCTCCGCCTCGACCTCGATCTCCATCTCGATCTCGAAGTCGTCATCGGGGGGCTTGTTCATCTTCTCTCCCTGCGTGGTTCGGCCGACCGCGTGGATCAGCCGGGTCGAGATCTCTCCGATGGCGGAGAACGGCCAGGTGAACCGCGTGCTCTGGTCAGCGGCCAGGACGCGGTCGGTCCGGTGGTCGCCGTCCGGAGCCCGCGAAACGAGCGGGCTCCGGGCGACGACCACCAGCGGGCCGCGGCCGCTACTTCGCGGGCGGGATCCGGCCGGGCCAGGTGCTGTAGTGGATCTTCCCGAGGACGGCGTCGCCGAGGGGGACCAGGCTCTGCTCCTCCAGCCCGGCCCCGAAGTAGTGCGCCGCCGGGTCCGTGACGACTTCGCGCGGGTCGTCCCAGAACGCCAGTGCGTCGCGGAAGAACTCGTCCATCCGGAACCGCTCGGGCCCGGCGGTCTCGATCCGGCCGTTGAGCGGCGATCCGGCCGCGGCCTTGGCGACCTGCTCGGCCACGTCGTCGCTGGCCATGGGCTGGTAGAACACCGGCGCCATCCGGACCTTGCCGTCGGCGGTGGCCTCGTCGGCGATGGCCCTGGTGAACTCGAAGAACTGCGTCGCGTGGACGATCGAGTACGGGATCGGCGACTTCTCGATCAGGGCCTCCTGGGCGATCTTCGCGCGGAAGTAGCCGCGCTCCGGCGGCCGCTCGACCCCCACGATCGACAGGGCGACGTGGTGGCCGACGCCCGCCTTCTCCTCCGCGGCCAGCAGGTTGCCGGTCGAGGTCTCGAAGAACTCCAGGACGGCGGCGTCCTCGAACGACGGGGAGTTCGACACGTCGACCACGACCGAGGCGCCGGTCAGGACCTCCGCGAGTCCTTCGCCCGTGAGGGTGTTGACCCCGGTGTTCGGTGCCGCGGCGACCGCCTCGTGGCCGTGCTCGGCGAGGTTCGCGACGACCTTCGACCCGATCAGGCCGGTGCCGCCGATGACGACGATCTTCATGTGGGTGCCTCTCTTTCGTCAGGGAATGCGTTGCCGCCACCGGAAAGGACCGGGTGGCCCTCCCGCCTGTGACGGCTCCGGCGGGATTCTTCTCAGGCCGTACCCGGCTTGCGGGTTGCTGAGAGCTCGGCCGTCAGCCGGCCGGACGGGTGTTCAGGACGTCGGTCAGGACCTGGACGGCCTGGGCGGTGGCGGCCCTCGCGGCGTCGGTGCCGCGGACCGGGTTGAGCATCATGAAGTCGTGCAGGGTGCCGTTGTAGCGGACGCTCGTGGTCGGGACGCCGGCCTCGGTGAGCCGCCGGGCGTAGGCCTCGCCCTCGTCGCGCAGCACGTCGTTCTCGTCGACGATGACGAGGGCGGGCGGCAGGCCGGCCAGGTCGTCCAGGGTGGCGCGCAGCGGCGACGCGGTGGCCTCCGCGCGCTGTTCCGGGTCGGTGGTGTAGGCGTCCCAGAACCACGCCATGGCCTTGGCCGTCAGGTGCGGGCCGTCGGCGAACTCGCGGTAGCTGGCGGTGTCCTGGGCGGCGTCGGTGACCGGGTAGTACAGCGACTGGTGCACGAACGACACGTCGCCGCGCCGTTTGGCGAGGATCGTCAGGGCGGCGGCCATGTTGCCGCCGACCGAGTCGCCGGCGATCGCCATGCGGGACGCGTCGAGCCCTTCCGCGGGCCCGTTCCGGATGATCCACTGCGCGGTGGCGTACGCCTGCTCGATCGCGACCGGGTAGCGGGCCTCGGGCGAGCGGTCGTACTCGACGAACGCGACCGCGGCCCGCGCGCCGACGGCGAGCTCGCGGACGAGCCGGTCATGCGTTCCGGCGTCGCCGAGCACCCATCCGCCCCCGTGGACGTACAGCACGACGGGCAGGACGCCGGATGTCCCGGCGGGCTTGACGATCCGCACCCGTACGTCGCCGGCACCGGCCGATACGGTGATCCACTTCTCGTCCACGTCGGGCATGTCGACGGCAGCGGCCTGGATGTCGTCCAGGACCTTGCGGGCGCCTTCCGTGCCCAGTTCGTAAAGGAAAGGCGGTTTGGCCGCCGCGTCGGCGAACTCCTGCGCGGCGGGTTCCAGGATTTTCCTGCTCATGAGCGTGATCTCCCCTCCGATCTCGGCGTCGAGGCCGATACCGACCACCCTCGCCAGCGGAGGCGCGAAGGAAACCAGGGTGAGTCACTGGCCGGGTCACGGGGGTCTGGCCCAGGGCCCCTGGGCCAGCTCGTTGAGGTGGACCACGCCGCCCGTCTCGTAGGCTGACGTTGCGGGCGTGATCGGGGGGAATGCACCCATCGCGCCGGGTATGTCGGTTAACTACCGGGTGGCGGTGGTGGCGGTTGTTGCGAGGCCGGCGCGACGAGTGCGCGACGCTGGACGGCCTGCTGGACGCCGTCCGCGGCGGGGAGAGCCGCGCGCTGGTGGTGCGGGGCGAGCCCGGCATGGGCAAGACCGCCCTGCTGGAATACCTGGCCGAGCGGGCGCGGGGCTTCCGGACGATGCGGATCACCGGTGTGCAGTCGGAGACGGAACTGGCCTTCGCCGGGCTGCACCGGCTCTGCACGCCGCTGTCGGACCGGCTTCCCGCCCTCCCCGCACCCCAGCAGGAGGCGCTGCGCGCGGCGCTCGGGCTGAGTTCCGGTCGCGCGCCCGACCGCTTCCTCGTCGGCCTGGCCATCCTCGGCCTGCTCGCCGAGACGGCGCGGGACCGTCCGCTGGTCTGCCTCGTGGACGACGTGCAGTGGCTCGACCAGGCGTCGGTGCAGGCGCTGGCGTTCGCGGCCCGCAGGCTGGACGCGGAGTCGGTGGCCATCGTCTTCGCGACCCGGGTGGCGGAGGGCACGCCGGAGGTGACCGGGCTGCCGGAGATGCCGGTCGGAGGGCTGCCGGACGAGGACGCGCGGGAACTGGTCCGCAGCGCCCTCCCCGGCCGGTGGGACGAGCGGGTTCTCGACCGGTTCGTCGCCGAGACCCGCGGCAACCCGCTGGCCCTGCTGGAACTGCCGAAGGAGACGACGCCGGCGGACATCGCCGGCGGCTTCCGCGTGCCGGGCGCGCGGACCCTCGCCGGCCGGATCGAGGAGATCTACCGCCGGCGGGTGGCCGGGCTGCCGCCGGAGACGCGCCGGCTGCTGCTGGTCGCGGCGGCGGAGCCGGCCGGTGAGCCGGTCCTGATGTGGCGTGCGGCCGACCGGCTGGGGATCGGTGTCGGGGCGGACGCGCCCGCCGTCTCGGCCGGGCTCGTCGAGATCGGCGACCGGGTGCGGTTCCACCATCCGCTGGTGCGCGCCGCCGTCTACTGGGCGGCGTCGACCGAGGACCGCGGCGCCACGCACCGGGTGCTGGCCGAGGTCATCGACCCGGAGACCGATCCCGACAGGCGCGCCTGGCACGCGGCGCAGGGCGCGCAGGCTCCGGACGAGGACATCGCGGCGGAGCTGGAGCGCTCGGCCGGACGGGCGCGGTCGCGCGGCGGGGTGGCCGCGGCGGCGGCGTTCCTGGCGCGGGCGGCCGAACTGACCCCCGACCACGTGCGGCGGCAGCAGCGCGCGCTGGCCGCCGCGCGGGCGACGCACCAGGCCGGGTCGCCCGACACCGCGCTGCGGCTGCTGTCGATCGCGGAGGCGGGCCCCCTCGACCAGAGCCGGCGCGCGCAGGTCGAGCTGCTGCGCGCCCAGATCGCGTTCACCGTGGGCCGCGGCCGCGAGGCCCCGCGGCTCCTGCTCGACGCGGCCCGGCGGCTCGCGCCGCAGGATCCTGCGCTGGCGCGCGAGACGTATCTGGAGGCGATCAGTGCGGCGCTCTTCGCCGGTGCGATGGCCGACGACGGGGAGGTCGAGGCGGCCGAGGCCGCGCGGTCCGCGCCGTCGCCGGACGAGCCGCGCCCGGCCGACCTGCTGCTCGACGGCCTGGCGCTGCGGATCACCGAGGGCTACGCCGCCGGCGTGCCGGCCCTGAAGTCCGCGGTGCGCGTCTTCCGCGGCCCGGACCTGTCCGAGGAGGACGGGCTGCGCTGGCTCTGGCTGGCCGGGGTGACGGCCGCGGCGCTGTGGGATCACGAGGCCTGGCGGGTGACCGCCGCCCGGCACGTCGGGCTCGCCAGGGAGTCCGGGCAGGTCAGCTCGCTTCCGCTCGCCCTGACCCAGCAGGTCTCCGTGGACGTGTTCGCCGGCGATCTGGCCGCCGCGGAGGCGCTGGTCGAGGAGATCACGACGATCTCCGAGGCGATCGGGACCCCCGTGCCGCCCTACGCCGCCCTGCTGCTGACCGCCTGGCGGGGCCGCGAGGACGAGGGCGCCGCGCTGCGGCGGAGCGTCGCCGCGGAGGCGGCCCGCCGGGGCGAGGGGAACGGGCTGGGCGTCAGCGCGTTCGCCACCGCCCTGCTGTGCAACGCCCTCTGCCGCTACGAGGAGGCGCTGGCCACCATCCCCGAGGCCGGGGAGGATCGTCCGGTTGAGGTGGGGAACGCGCCCTGGGCGCTGACGGAGTACATCGAGGCGGCGGCCCGGAGCGGCACACCCGAGCGCGCCGCCGTCGCCCTCCAACGGCTCACCGAGGCGACGCTCCCGGCCGGCACCGACTGGGCGCTCGGCATCCAAGCGCGCTCGCAGGCCCTCATGAGCACCGGCGCGGCGGCAGAGGGCCACCACCGTGACGCGATCGAGCTCCTCGGCCGCGCCGGTGTCGGCGGTGAGCTGGCCCGGGCCCATCTCCTCTACGGCGAATGGCTGCGCCGCGCGCGCCGCCAGCGGGCCGCCCGCGAGCAGCTGCGCATCGCCCACGGGTCGTTCACCGCCATGGGCATGAACGCCTTCGCCCGGCGGGCCGAGCAGGAGCTGCTGGCCACCGGCGAGCGCATCCGCAAACGCGCCGACGAGGCCGGCAGCGAGCTCACCCCCCAGGAGGCACAGATCGTCCGGCTCGTCCGCGAGGGCCTGACCAACCCCGAGATCGGGGCCCGGCTCTTCATCAGCCCGCGCACCGTCGAGTGGCACCTGCGCAAGACCTTCGGCAAGCTCGGCATCACGTCGCGGAGGCAGCTCCAGCGCAGCCCCGCCACCGGCAAGGCTTGACGTTCGCGTCCGAGCCCTACGCCGTCATCCTCGACGCAGCCCGCCGTTGAACACGGAGGGGGCCCACAGCCGGGGGGCGGTGCGGTCGTTCAGGCGGCGCAGGAATGACAGGACGCCCGCGGTCCCCGTCCCCCAGCTGAAGGCTTGGCCGTCCAGGTCGTTGCCCGGGAAGATCGGGCGGTCGTGCGGACCGCCGGCGCGGATCAGCATCAGCTCGGCCGTTTCCTCCGCGTGGCGCCAGTAGGCGTCGTCGCCCGTCGCCTGGGCTACGTCGATCAGGGCCTCGCCGATGCCGGCGAGGCCGCAGCACTGGGAGGTGACCCAGGCGCGGGGTGCCACCAGCGTGCAGGCGTGGGCGGTCCGGGCGGCCAGGTTCAGGTAGGCGTCGTCGTAGGCCAGGCCCGCGTGTAGCAGAGCGGTCGCCACGCCCGACATGCCCTGGCACCAGGACGCGCCCATCGGCCGGCCCGACGGGGAGGCCAGTTCGCCGACCAGGCCCTCGGCCGCCTTCGCCACCGAGGCGAACCGCTCCCGCGCGGCCTCGCCCGTTTCGGCGTCCCCCGTGGTCAGGTGGTGGGCGAGGAGGAAGTCGGCGACGCCGGCGTCCCCGTGCGCGTAGGCGGTGTCGACATCGAGCCCGGTACCGGACGGTTCGAGGGCCAGGAGCTTCTCGGGCAGGGCCTCCGGCTCGGTGACGTCACCGGCGAGCAGGCGGCGCGCGCATCTCGTGGCCGTCGCCAGGTGGTCCCCGTCAGGATCGAGGGACGCGAGGATCAGGTGTCCGGTGCCGATGCCCGCGAGGCCGTGCGCCTGGTCGGCGCGCTCGTCCCCGGTGAGCCGGACGGGCTCAAGGGACGGGTCGGTGCGGGCAGCGGCCAGGAAGACGGCGGTTCCGGTGAGGCCGAAGTACAGCGACGGCGGAAGGTTCGCGGGCGGCAGACTCGCAGCCGTCCAGCGCGCGAGGTCGGCGCCCATCGCGCGGACCTCCGGGTGCTGGAGCAACTCCATGCCCACGCCCGCGGAGCCGCTGTAGACGTTGGTGACCGGCGGCGCGGACCGCCGGGCGTCGGCCGGGCCCTCCATCAGGCGTTCCGCGTACCGGACGACCTCGCGGGTCGTGTGGGCGAGCGCCGCCGACAGCAGGTCACCGGTCAGGCGCACCGGGGGCGCGGCGCTGGGCGGTGGCGGCGCCGCCCGGCCGGTCCTGATCTCGGCGGCGGCGGACGTCCGCTCCGCCGGGTCCAGGCTGAGCAGGCGGGGCAGTAGCGCGATCGTGCCCGTCCCCCCGCCGGGGAAGATCCGGGAGAGGCACTGCAGCGTCCGCTCCACACCGCGCACCGGATCGGGGTCGACGATGACGGGGTTCATCCCGGTGGCGGCGTAGAAGAGCGTCGCGCCGAGGGAGAAGTAGTCGTCGGCCGGGGTGGACGGGCGCCCGGTCCGCTGGTCCGGGACGCTGAAGCCGCGGCTCCAGCCGGGCATCTGCAGGTCCTCGTACCTGCTGGTGCCGAAGTCGATGAGCGTGCAGCCGCCGTCCTCGCCGAGCACGATGTTCTTGGGGGACAGGTCGCGGACGACCACTCCGCACGCGTGCACCGCGTCAAGGACCTCCAGGATCCCGGACGCGAGAACGGCCAGGTCGCGTCCGGGTGCCGCACCGTCGCCGGTGAACGCGCCGGTCTCGGCGACATGGCGGTTGAGGTCGGTGGAACCCGCGTCGGTCATGACCAGGTACTCGTCCTCGCCGTGCCGGAAGTGGTCGAGCGGCTCCGGCACGCCCTGGACCCCGGCAAGCGCGCGCAGGACGCGCAACTCGTTGCGAAGGTACATGCGCAGGTCGAAGCCGTCGGCTCGCTCGCCGACGTAGGCGCGAGCCTCCTTCACCACGACCGGGCGCCCGTCGGGGGCCTCGGCCCGGTAGACGCTGCCGCGCGGTCCGCGCATCACCCCGGTCGTGACCCGGTAGCGCCCGCCGATCAGCCGACTGCCTTGGGCCGCCCCACTAGTGGGACCACCGGCGGCGCCGGGAGACGGGCGGCGGAACGGGTCGGACGCCCAGGGCGGGCAGGTGTACTCGACGCCCGCCGCGCCGGGCAGGGTCTCGCCGTCCGGGCCGACCACGACCAGGGCGAAATCGCCGTTCTCATCCACCTTGTACTGCGGCAGGAACGGGGCGTACCGGTAGTAGACCGGCGCGTCGCGGCGGACCCGCCGGTCGCTGACGATGCGCGGCCCGGCCATCCCGGCGAGCGCTCCGGCCAGGGCGTGCCCGAGGGCGGCGACCTCGTCCTGCGCCGGGTAGACGGTGACGGCCTTCCCGACCGCGCCCGCGTCGCCGTCGCCCGAGTTCAGGTCGCCGAGGACGTCCGCGGAGCGCGCCGCCTTGAAGTCGCAGGAAGTGCCGAACAGCACGGGGAGCACGCGGTCGAGGGTCGCGGCCAGGGTGCCCGGACGTGCCGAGACGTGCAGCTTCCAGCCCTGGGCGGGGGTCTCGAAACGCGGGTCGTGGACGCTGACCCAGGTATCGTCCACGACGATTTCCCTACCATTCTCATGGGATATGTCCGTGAGCCGCTCCAGCACATCGAGAACCGGAGTGCCCGAAGTATCGGGACGCGACGTCGCCATTCGTTCTCCCCTGGTCTCAGCGCGCTGCACAATGACCGAGAAAGGCCACCGGCCGGGCCGGTGGCCTTTTCGGCGCGGTGCGCGGGGCCGGCGCCGCGTCAAGGGCGGATCAGACGATCGAGGGGCAGCAGGGGAAGACCGAGCACACCGTCCGCTTGCAGGTGTCCACGCAGGCCTGGGGGCCGTGGAGCAGTTCCATCAGCTCCATCTCGAATTCGACGTCGAGGTCTTCGACATCGAGGACGCCGGCGTCACGGGGCTCGATCGCGAGCACGGACATGGTGGGGCTCCTTCCTTTGGGCCGCTGTTGGCGGCCGGCGGGGGGACATGAGCCGGGAAACGGTGCCGGGTGAGCGTTGTTTCCCGCGATCGACCGTCCGGCGGAGCCGTCTCGGCGAGCGCCGGATGATCATGCCGGACGCATTATGAGCAGACCTCGGGCGCACTGTCCAGCCACTCATCTGTCACCCCCTTTAGGCATTTACATCCGATTCCGGATGACCTACCTTGGCTCGGTGATCATGAAGTGCGGATCGTCCCGGCCGAGGCCGCTCGGGCGGGGACCGTCCGGATGCGGCTGAGGTCGCCGCGCGCGCGGCGCCGCCCGCCGGACCCGCCCGCCGACGACCGGACCGGCCTGGAGACCCGCTACTGGGAGACCCACGCCGCGGACCTGATCTCCGCCGGTCTCGGCACGATGCTCCGGCAGCTGCCCGCGCTCGTGGGCGCCGCGCTGCGGCTCGCCTGGCGGGCGAACCGCCGGGACACCGCGGTCGCCCTCGGCGGTAACGTCCTGGCCGGGGTGTTCACCGCGTTCGGGCTGCTCGCCACGTCCGAGGTGCTCGCCTCGCTGTTCGCCGGCGGCCCGACTCCGGGCAAGGTGCGGGCCGCACTGCCGTCGCTCGCGCTGGTCGCGGCCGCCGCGGGGCTGCGCGGCGTGCTGCTGACCGCCGCGGGCTGGGCGCAGGCCCGGCTGAAGCCGCAGGTCGAGCGGGCCGCCGAGACCCGGCTGTTCGAGCTGACCACCCGCGTCGAGCTGACCGCCTTCGACGACCACGAGTTCCACGACGCGATGCGGCGGGCCCGCGACAGCGGCGTCCCCGACTCGGCGACCGTGGTGGAGATGACCGTCACGGCCACCACGGGCGCGGTCGGGGTGGCCGCGCCTGCGGTGGCGCTCGGTCTGCTCCATCCGGCGCTGACCCCGCTGCTGCTGGTCACGGCCGTCCCGGCGGGCTGGGCCGCGCTCCGCGTGGCGCGGCTCCGGTACGCGGCGTTCCACCGGCTGTCGACGGCGCGGCGGCGCAAGTTCATGCTGTCGGACCTGATGGCCGAGCGGCTGCCCGCCGCCGAGGTGCGGGCGTTCACGCTGCGCGGGTTCCTGCTCGGCGAGTACGGCCGGGTCGCCGACCTGGAACAGCGGGTCCAGCTGGACGTCGCCCGCGACCAGACCCGCACCAAGGCGGCGGGGGACCTGCTCACCGGCGTCGCGAACGTCGCCGCGTACTGCGCGCTCGGCGGCCTGCTGTCGGCCGGGGTGATCCCGCTGGCGGTCGCGGGGGCGGCCGTCCTGGCGATCAGGGCGGGGCAGACGTCGCTCACCGCGCTCGTCCAGAGCGTCAACCGGCTGTACGAGGCCGGCCTCTACTTCGGCGACTACCTGGAGTTCTGCGAGCTGGCCGGGCACCGCGTCCCGCCGCCCGCCGGCGCCGCGCCGCCCGCCGGGTTCCACCGGCTCACCGCCGACCGCGTCTCGTTCACCTACCCGGAGGCGGACGCGCCCGCGCTGTCGGACGTGAGCGTCACCGTCGCCCGGGGCGAGGTCATCGCGCTGGTCGGCGAGAACGGGTCCGGCAAGACGACGCTGGCCAAGCTGCTCGCCGGCCTGTACAACCCGGACTCGGGGACGATCCACTGGGACGGGACCGACCTCGCGGGCATCGACGGCGAGGCGCTCCGGCAGCGGATCTCGGTGATCGCCCAGGACCACACCCGGTGGCCGCTGACCGTCCGGGAGAACATCGTGATGGGCCGTCCAGCCGAGACGGACCGGCTCGAAGCCGCGGTCGCGGCCGCCGGTGCCGGCAGCGTGGTCGCCGGGCTGTCCGACGGCTACGACGCGCTCCTCGACCGCCGCTTCCGGGGCGGCTACGACCTGTCGGGCGGGCAGTGGCAGCGGATCGCCGCCGCCCGCGGCTTCTACCGGGACGCCGACCTGGTGATCTTCGACGAGCCGACGTCGGCGCTGGACGCCCGCGCCGAGCACGCGCTGTTCGAGCGGATCCGGCGGCACGCCGACGGGCGCACCGTGGTCCTCATCACCCACCGCCTCGCCAGCGTCCGCTTCGCGGACCGCATCTACGTCCTCGACCACGGCCGCGTCGCCGAGCACGGCACGCACGCCGAACTGCTGGCGCGCGGCGGCCTGTACGCCGACCTGTACCTGCTGCAGGCGTCGGCGTACCAGCGCGCATCGGACGACGGTGACCTGGTCCCCGCGGACGGCGCCGGGCAGGCGGGCGTCGGGCAGGAGGTGCCGTGACCGTGCTCGCGGCGGCCTGGCCGGTGCTGATCGTCGTCCTTGCGGCCGCGGTGGCGGGCAAGGTCCGCGACGTCCGCGGCTTCGGGACGGTCGTCGCCGGCTACCGGATCCTGCCGGACCGACTCGCGGTCCCAGCCGCGGTCCTGGTCCTCGCCACCGAGACGGGGACGGTCCCGCTGCTCGCGGTGCCCGCCACCCGCCGCTGGGGCGCCCTCCTGGCCGCGGCGCTGTTCACCGCGTTCCTGGCCGCCATGGCCTCCGTGCTGCGGCGCGGGATGCGCGTCGAATGCGGGTGTTTCGGCTCGGCGCGCCGGCCGGCGCCGGTCGGCGCGGCCGAGATCGCGCGGACCGGGCTGCTGCTGCTCCTGGCGGTGGCGGCCGCGGTCGCCGGACCGGCCGGCTTCTCCGCAGTCCAGCCTCCCCTGTCGGTGCTCGCCCTCGCCCTGGTCGTCGCCATACCGCGGATGTTCAGGCCCGCGCGGCCGAGCCCTGCCGAGACCTCCGGTCCGCCGGGTCCGCGTCCGGGCACGCGCTTCGCGCTGGCGGACGGCCCGGAGACGATGACCGCGGCCGAGGGTCCGACGCTGTTCGCGCTCGTCTCGCCCACGTGCGGTCTGTGCACCACTATGCTCCCGGCGTTCACCGAGGCCGCGGGGCGGATGCGCGTCGTCCTCGTGAGCGCGGGGCCGCCCGGCGAGGTCCGCGCCCATCTCGCCGCCCACGGCATCGGGTTGCCGCTCGTCATCGACCCGGACGTCTACGACGCGAACGGCATCCCGTGGCCGCCGTACGCCGTCGTCACCGATCCCGCCGGGACCGTCCTCGCCGCGGACGGCGCCGACACCGCTCCCCGCCTCGCGACGCTCCTCGGCGCACCGCGCGTCCGGACCGCGACCGGACGCTGACAGCCCAGCCGGAGCTCCAGGGTTCACGCAGGTCATGGGACGTGCAGCGATCTTCCAAGAAGACCTCTGGGCAGGACGGGACGGCGAACCCGGGGGCTTTACTGCAAGTAGCTGTGTTCGCTTCCGGGGGGTCTCGTGCATTCCGCTGCGCCGGTCGGTTCGGGAACGGGACTGGCCCGCGTCGGGGCGTTCTGCGCGCGCCATCCGAAGTGGGTGATCGCGGTCTGGCTCGTCCTGCTCGTGGCGGCGCTTGGCGGGCGGAAGGCCGTGGACGCCACCTTCAGCGATCAGATCACCCTGCCCGGGACGCAGTCGAACACCGGGGCCGAGCTGCTCCAGAGCGCGGATCCCACCGCCGGGGAGCCGAACGGGAAGATCGTCCTGCATGTCGGGTCCGGCGCCGTCTCCGACCATGAGCAGGCGGTCGGCGAGACCATCGCCGATCTGAAGACCCTGCCGCACGTCGTGAGCGCGTCGAATCCTGTGACCAGCACGGACGGACGCACCGCCGTGATCACCGTGATCTTCGACGTGCAGCTGAAGACGCTCGGCCACGACTACACCGACCGGCTCGACGAGGCCACCGAGCCCGCCCGCGCCGACGGCGTCCAGGTCGCCTACGGCGGGGACCTGGACCAGGTCGTCCGCACGCCTCCCGACGACACCGTCAGCGAATCCATCGGCATCGGCGCGGCCGTGCTGATCCTGCTCATCGTCTTCGGCAGCGTCGTGGCGGCGCTGCTGCCGGTCGGCTGCGCGCTGGTCGGCGTCGGCGTCGGCATCGGCGTGGTCGGCATGATCGCGGGCATCGTGACGTTCGGGACCTCGGCGCCGACGCTGGCGATCATGATCGGGCTGGGCGTCGGCATCGACTACGCGGTGTTCCTGACCACGCGCTTCCGGCAGGACCTGATCGACGGCGGCCGCCCCCGGGAGGCGGCCACGAGGGCCACGGGAACCGCCGGGCACGCCGTCCTGGTCGCGGCGATCACCGTGGCCGTGGCGCTGCTCAGCCTGTACGCCTGCGGGCTGACCTTCATCGGGAAGCTCGGGTTCGCCGGTTCCGTCGCGGTCGCCGTTGCGGCCACCGCGGCGCTGACGCTGGTCCCCGCGGTCCTGGCGCTCACCGGACGCCACATCGACCGGCTTCACGTGCGCCGTCCAGTCGCCGAGACCTCCGGCGGGCACGACACCTGGCACCGGTACGCCATGCTGATCTCGCGCCGGCCCTGGCCGTTCCTGATCGTGGGCGCCGGACTGCTCGTGGTGATCGCCGTGCCGCTGTTCTCGATGCGGCTCGGCCACGTCTCCGACGGCGCCGACCCCAAAGGCAGCACGACCCGCACGGCCTACGACTGGATCGCCGACGCGAGCGGGCAGGGGTTCGGGCCGGGCGCGAACGGGACCTTCACCGTCGTGATCGACGCCCGCAACGCCACCACGTCCACCGGCCAGATCACCGACGACGTCGACCACGCCCTCCAGAACACGCACGGGATCGCCAGTTTCACCCCGGTCGCGGCCACTTCGGACAAGAACGTCCTGATCACGACGGTCACCCCCACGACCGGCCCGCAGACCGCGGCCACCAGCGACCTGTTCTCCACACTGACCGAGCACACGCTGCCGGACGCCCTCGCCGGCACCGGCGCGAAGGGGTACGTCACCGGCAGCACCGCGAGCCAGCTCGACTTCCGCGACACCGTCAAGGAACGGCTGCCGATCATCATCGGGATCGTGCTCGTCGCCGCGTTCCTGCTGCTGATGGTCGTGTTCCGGAGCCTGCTGATCCCGCTCAAGGCCGTCGCCCTCAACCTGCTCACGACGGGCGCGTCCTACGGCGCGCTCGTCGCGGTCTTCCAGTGGGGCTGGGGGGACGAGCTGCTGGGCCTGCCCGAACCCGTCCCGATCGAGTCCTACGTGCCGATGATGATGTTCGCCATCGTCTTCGGCCTGTCCATGGACTACGAGATCTTCCTGCTCTCCCGCATCTCGGCGGCCTGGAAGTCGTCCCACGACAACACCCGGGCCGTCGGCACGGGGCTCTCCATCACCGGCCGCGTCATCTCCAGCGCCGCCCTGATCATGACCGTGGTGTTCCTGGCCTTCACCGCGACGCCCACGGTCGTCGTCAAGATGCTCGCCCTGGGTCTGGCGATCAGCGTCATCCTCGACGCGACGATCGTGCGCCTCGTCCTCGTCCCCGCGCTGATGGTCCTGATGGGAGAGGCCAACTGGTGGCTCCCCCACCGCCTCGACCGCCACCTCCCCCACCTCCGCGCCTGACGGGCTCGTTTAGCGGTGTGAGGGGGTGTGCAGACTGTTAGGGGTGAGGGCGTCGTCTGGGGGAGGCGGGCCTGTGGGGGTGTTTCCAGGGGGTTTGGTGGCCGCCGGATTGGTGTGCTGCCTGGGCTTGCTGGCCGCCTGTGACGGTTCGTCCGATGGCGGTTCGACGACCACCAGCCGTAATCCGCCGCCGGTCACGCAGGGCGCGAGTTCCCCGGGGGCGGCGCTGAGCGGCAAGGTGATCGTGGTCGATCCCGGCCACAACGGCGGTAACGCGTCCCATCCGGACGAGATCAACAAGCAGGTCTTCATCGGGAACGGTCACAAGCCGTGCAACACGACCGGCACGAGCACCCCGGACGGTTACAGCGAGCACGCCTTCACCTGGGATGTGTCCAACCGGCTGGCGAAGCTGCTGCGGGCCGCGGGCGCCAAGGTCACGCTGACGCGGAAGAACGACACCGGGGTGGGGCCGTGCGTCACGGAGCGGGCGGCGATCGGGAACCGGCTGCACGCCGACGCGGCGCTGTCGATTCACGGCGACGGCGCGGCGCCGTCCGGGCACGGCTTCCATGTGATCGTCCCGAAGCCCGTGGGGAAGAACGCCGGGATCGTCACCGCGTCCGGCCGGCTGGGCGTCGCGATCCGTAACGCGTACCGGTCGGGGACGGGCATCCCGTACGCCACCTACGTGGGGAAGGACGGCCTGGACACGCGCAGTGACCTGGGCGGGCTGAACATGTCCACGGTGCCGGCCGCGTTCATCGAGTGCGGCAACATGCAGAACCCGGGTGACGCGGCCAAGATGGAGAGCGCCGCGTTCCGGCAGCGCATGGCCGAATCCCTGGAGAAAGGCTTCGAGAACTACCTCGGGTGACCGTGTTTGCCCCCCGGAGGGATTAGGGGGAGAACGTCCGGCTACATGTCGAATCGACGTTGATGTCGGGCGAACGGGGGACGGCATGGCCCGCAGGGGTGGACGAAGCGCGCAGCTGCTCAACTGGGAGATGCTGCTGGGGCTGGCGACGACCGGATTCATCATCTACGTGTGGGTGTGGGCCGCGACGCAGGGCGGCCCGCCCTGGTGAGCCGGGGCGGGCCGCCGGTCTAGCGGGACAGGAGGGCTCTGAGGGACTTCGCCACGTCCCCCGGCGCCTCTTCCGCCATGAAGTGGCCGCAGGTGACGGTCTCGTGTTCGAGATCGGACGCCCAGGCGCGCCACAACGCGGCCGCGTCGAAGCCCAGGGCGGCGCCCCAGTCCTGCTGCAGGACGGTCACGGGCATCCGCAGCCGGTTCCCGGCCTCGCGGTCGATCGTGTCGTGCTCGACGTCGACACCGGCGGATGCTCGGTAGTCGGCGACGATCGATGGGATCGCGTCGCGGCAGGCGTCCAGGTAGGCGGTGCGGATGCCGGGCGGGATCGCGGACGGGTCGTTCGCCCACAGGTCCAGGAAGTGCCCGAAGAACGCGTCCGGCGCCCCCGCGATCAGCTGCTCGGGCAGGCCGGGCGGCTGGGCCATCAGATACAGGTGGAATCCGACGGCGGCGGTGACGCCGCGCATGACGTCCCACATGTCCAGGGTCGGCAGGACGTCCAGGCAGGCCAGGTGGGTGATCGCGGCGGGGTGGTCGAGCCCGGCACGGAAGGCCACGAGGGCGCCGCGGTCGTGGCCGGCGAGGGCGAACCGGTCGTGGCCGAGGGCACGCGCGACGGCGACGATGTCGGCCGCCATGACGCGCTTGGAGTAGCCGCCGGACGGTTTGTCGCTGTCCCCGTATCCGCGCAGGTCGGGGACGATGACCGTGTGGTCGGCGGCAAGGTCCGCGGCGACGTGCCGCCACATCAGGTGGGTCTGCGGGAAACCGTGCAGAAGGACGATCGGGGAGCCCGAACCCCCGGTGGCCACGTTGAGCGAAACGCCCTCGGCGACGGGCACCCGCCGGTAGTCGAAGTCGGTGATGGTCGGCATGGCTTCAGGTTGCCGGGCGCGAATGAGCATCCGATGAGCGCTATACCGTGGTGCCGTGGAGGTCCTGTTCGGGGTGCTGGGACCGGTGACCGCCTGGGACGGGTCCGGGAGCGCGATCGCCCTGAAGGGCCCGCGGCACCGCGCCGTCCTGGCCCGCCTGATCGTCGCGCGCGGGCGCGTGGTCCCGGTGTCGCGGCTGGTGGACGACCTGTGGGCCGATCCGCCTTCGGACGCGGTCGGGGCCGTCCGCACCTTCGTGGCGGCGCTGCGGCGCGTCCTGGAGCCGGACCGTCCGCCGAGGACGCCGCCCCGGGTGCTGGTCACCGAAGGGCCGGGGTACGCGCTTCGCACCGGGCCGGACGGGGTGGACGCCTGGCGTTTCGAACAGGCCGTCGCGGCGACGCGTCCACCCGCCGAGCTGGTCGGAACCCTGGACGAGGCGCTGGGCTGGTGGCGCGGCCCCGCCTACGCCGAGTTCGCCGGCGAGCCGTGGGCCGGCGGCGAACGGTCCCGGCTGGCCGAACTGCGGCTGCATGCCGTCGAGCGGAAGGCCGAGGCGATGCTGGCGCTCGGCACGGCCGCCGAGGCGATACCGGATCTGGAAGCGCACGTCGCCGGGCATCCCTGGCGCGAGGACGCCTGGCGTCTGCTGGCGCTCGCCCTCTACCGCACCGGCCGCCAAGGCGACGCGCTGGCGGTGCTCCACCGCGCACGAAGCCTGCTGGTGGAGCAACTGGGGCTGGACCCCGGCCCGGCCTTGCGCCGCCTAGAGGAGGACATCCTCCGCCAAGCAGAACACCTGGAAATGGGGCAGGACGCGGCGTCGCGAGTGTGGGCGCAGGCCGCCGAGGCGTACGACCGCACCGTGGCGTCCGGCGCACGGGCCCGCTTGGAATCGACGGTCGGCATCCTGCGGAATCTCGCGCTGACCGGCGGCGGGGGCCTGACGGCGGCCCGCGAGCAGCGCATGGCGGCGGTCACGGCCGCCGAAGAGCTGGGCGACGCGGAGCTGACCGCCCGGGTGATCGGCGCGTTCGACGTCCCGGCGATCTGGACCCGGTCCGACGACCCGCACCAGGCCGCCCAGGTCGTCGCGGCGGCCGAGCGGGCCCTGGCCGGGCTGCCGCGCGGGCACCGGGCCGCGCGGGCGCGGCTGCTGGCCACGATCGCCCTGGAGTCACGGGGTTCGCGCGGCGTCCGGGGCCGCGAGGCCGCCAAGGAGGCCGAACAGATCGCCCGAAGCCTGGACGACCCGGCCCTCCTGGCGTTCGTGCTGAACGGCGTGTTCATGCAGTCCTTCGACCGCGCGGGGCTCGCGTCGCGAAGGGACCGGATCGGCGCCGAGCTGGTGGAGCTGTCGGCGCGGAACGATCTGGCGGCCTACGAGGTCCTCGGGCATCTCGTCCGGCTCCAGGCCCGGAGCGCGCTCGCGGACTTCGCCGGGGCCGACGAGCACGCGGCCGCCGCGGACCGGCTGGCCGAGCGGGACGAGCGTCCGCTGGTCGCCGTGTTCACGACGTGGTACCGGGCGCTGCGGCTCGCCGCGGCCGACGCCCCCTTGGCCGAGGTGGAGGCCGCCTACCGGAACGCCGCCGCGGGCACGCGGGGCTCCGGCATGCCCGGGGTCGAGAACGGCCTGCTGCCGCTCGCGCTTCTCTGCCTGCGCGTCCAGCACCGGCGCCCCGCCCAGATCGAGCCCGACGACTGGGGGCCCTACCGGCCCTGGGCGGACCCGCTCGTGCTGGTGGCGCGCGACCGGCCGGACGAGGCCGCCGCGGCGCTCCGGAACGTCCCCGAACCGCCGCGCGACCTGCTGTTCGAGGCCCTGTGGTGCCTGACCGCGCAGGCCGCCGTCGCCGTGGACGACCGTCCGATGATGTGGCGCGCGCACGACGCGCTGGCCCCGGCCGCCGGCGAACTGGCCGGCGCGGGCAGCGGCCTGATCACCCTCGGCCCGGTCTCCCGGCACCTGGACGACCTCACCGCCGCCCTCGGTGGCTGACGAATCAAAGCGGCGCGGGCCGGGTGAGATCGGTAGACTCGGTTCCATGAGGACGTTCACCGGTCAGGAGATGATGCCCCGCTCGCGGGGCCGCTGACGCTGGACGCTTTCCGAGGCCCTGTTCGCGGGGCCTCTTCCCGTTTGGGGCTCCGGTTCCTTCTGGAGGTTCCCATGTGTGTTTACATCACCGCGACGATTCCGTACGTCAACGCCCGTCCCCATCTCGGGTTCGCGCTGGAACTCGTGCAGGCGGACGTCCTCGCCCGGCATGTGCGCCGCCGCGACGACGTCAGGTTCCAGGCGGGAACGGACGAGAACTCGCTGAAGAACGTCCTCGCCGCGGAGGCCGCGGGTGTCGGCGTGCAGGAATTCGTGGACGAGCTGGCCGAGGAGTTCATCGGCCTGGCCGGACCGTTGTCCCTCTCCGTCGACGACGTGATCCGCACCGGCCGGGACCCGCGGCATCGAGCGGGCGTGGAGCGGTTGTGGCGCGCCTGGACCGAGTCCGGAGATCTGTACCGGCGACACTATGACGGCCTTTACTGCATCGGCTGCGAGCAGTTCTACGGCGAGGCGGAGCTGGACGGCGGCCGGTGTCCCGAGCACGGAACGGCGCCGCGGCGGATCTCCGAGGAGAACTGGTTCTTCCGGCTTTCGCGCTACGCGGACCGGATCCACGAAGCGATCAGCACCGGTGCGTTGCGCGTCGAGCCCGCCGAGCGGCGCAACGAGGTCCTCTCGTTCATCGCGGGCGGGTTGGAGGACGTCTCCGTCTCGCGCTCCGTCGAGCGAGCCCGGGGATGGGGGATTCCCGTGCCCGGCGATCCCGGACAGGTCATCTACGTGTGGTGGGACGCGCTGTGCAACTACGTCACGGCGCTCGACTACGGACGCGAGGGCGCGGACTACCGGCGGTGGTGGGAAGGGGGCGGACGCCGCGTTCACCTCCTCGGGAAGGGCGTCGTGCGGTTCCACGCGGTCTACTGGCCCGCGATGCTGCTGTCCGCCGGGCTGCCCCTGCCGGACGAGGTACTGGTGCACGGGTACCTCACGGCCGGCGGACGCAAGATCAGCAAGTCCGGGGACGTCACCGTCGACCCCGTGGAACTCGTCCGCGAGTACGGAGTGGACGCCGTCCGATGGTGGCTTCTGCGTGAGGTACCGAGAGCCGGCGACTCCGACTTCACCGTCGAGCGGCTCATCGCGAGGTCGGACGACGAACTGGCCAATGGCCTCGGCAACCTCGTCAACCGGGTCGTCGCGATGGTCCACCGATACCGGGACGGCGAGGTTCCCGCCTGCGAATCGCACGACCTGGAGAACGTCCTCCGGGAGGCTCCCGGCGCGATCGACGCGGCGCTGGATGATTTCGACTTCCGCCGTGCCACGTCGGCGGTGTGGCGGATCGTCGACGCGGCCAATGCCCACATCAATCAGGTGCGCCCCTGGGAACTCGCGAAGGCCGGCGATCCGCGGCTGGACAGTGTCCTGGCGGGGCTGGTGAGCGTCTGCCGGACGGTCGGCGACCTTCTGGAGCCGTTCCTGCCCGACGCCGCCGCCCGCGTCCGCCGTCAGTGCGCCGGCCAGAGACTCCCCCGGCCTGAGCCGTTGTTCCGCCGCCTCGGCTGACAGGGCTCACCGATGCGGATCTCCGCGTCCGTCCTGGGCCGTCAGGTCCCGCTGAGGAGGCTGTAGAGGCGGCGGGTCACCTCGGGGCGCGCGGCGCGGTGGTGGGCGTCGACCGCGGCGCCGACGATGGCGTGCTCGGCGGTGAAGGCGGTCTCCATGACCGCGATGAACTCGCTCGTGGGCGGGTAGAGGCGGGCGGCGGCGTCGGCCGTCCGGCGGACGAGCACGCGGGCACCGGTGCGCAGCGCCGACTCGAAGTGGCGGGCGTCCTGCCCGGCGAGGGCCTCGCCGACGCCGAGGTCGCGGAACGCGGCGAGCACCGCGCTCGCCTCCAGCGCCCCGGTGTAGACGGCGAGGGCGTCCCTGACCAGGGACAGGATCTCGCCCGGCCGCAGGTGCGTGTAGGCGGGGACGCACGTGGTGATCTCGCCGACGACCTCGGCGGCGATCTCGTCGATTCGGTCGGTGAGGAACTGGTCCAGAGCGGGCTGCATGGAGCGTCCCCCCTCGATCCGGCGGATGCGGTGGGGCTATGTTACCGGCGCGTAGGCCAGATTTGTCGGCTGTTTCCGAAATGCCCCGGATCCCCTAGGGGGATTACTCCACCCTGGTTGGGGGTTTTCCCCTATAGCGATGAAATCGTCCGGCGGGCAGAGTCGTACTAGGAGAAGGGGACGAGCAACCCTCCGCAGGAAGAAGGCACTCCCCATGTCGAACACGCCGAGCTTCACCTCGATGACCGCATCCGAACTCGCGGAGATCCTGTTCGCCTCCCGGCTGCAGGAGTCCGACCACCCCTCCGCCGAGCAGGTCCGCACGGCGATCCACGACCGGTTCGGAGCCTGCGGCGGAGACAGCTCCGCCTGCGTCGCCGTCGTCGCACAGGAGGCCGGCGACCACCCGGAGACCTATCTCGCCCGGATGCGCTGGGCGCTCACCAGCGTTTCCACCGCCTACCCCGGTCTGGCCAAGGCCGCCTGAGGAGGAACCCATGCGTTCACCGTTCATCGACCGGCCCCAGGACATCGTCCCGCGTTCGCTTCGCGACCTGCTGGCCACCGAGGCGTCACAGGCCGCGAAAGAAGCGCCCCGGCGCCGACAACGCCGGACCAGGATCGTCCGGCGCGTCACCTAGCGATCGCGTCACAGGCCCCGCCGCGCGGGGTCAGTGGCGCGTCTTGGACTTCTTGCTCGTCTTGTGCTTGTTCGAGTGCTTCTTGTGGCTGCCGCCGTCCGACTCCCACTCGTAGCCGGGCGTGTGGTTCTTGCAGTAGCGGTCGCTCACCTTCGTGTCGGTCGCGTCATGCTCGCACCAACGGTCCTGTCCGCAGGCGGTCAACCCGAACGCGGCGACCAGGCCGGTCAGCGCAAGGGCCACGGAACGGGTACTCAGCATCTTTCGCCTCTTTCTGGCAGGGGGCGTCAGCGACCTGGTGACGATGACCTGGGTCAGACGTGCGCGGCGGCGATGGCGTTCCGCCGCCGGACGGCACCGGATGTGCCCGGTTCCGGGCGCGAACTATGCTGGCGGCCGTGAGCGAAGAGCCGACGGAGGAACAGGGCGGCGGAGGCCGCGAGTACCGCATCGGCGAACTCGCCGAGGCCGCCGGTGTCCCGGTCCGGACGCTGCGCTACTACCAGGAACGCAAGCTGCTGCCCCCGCCGCGCCGCGAGGGACGCATCGGCCTCTACTCCGAGGACCATCTGGCCCGCCTCCGCATGATCGGGAACCTGCTGGACCGCGGGCACACCCTGGAGGGCATCCGCGAGCTGTTGTCGGCGTGGGAGCAGGGCCGCGACATCGGCACCGTCCTCGGGGTCGAGAAGGCGGTCACGACGCCGTTCTCGAACGAGATCCCGGTGACGATGACGCTGGACGAGCTGGCGGCGCTGTTCCCCGGAGAGGTCGGCCCGGAGTCGGTCGAGCGGGCCGTCGCCCTCGGCCACATCGAGGTGGACGGCGACCGCGTCACCCACTGGAGCCGCCGCCAGCTGGACGCGACGGTGACGTTCGTCCGGGCGGGGGTGCCGCTGGACGCCGTGCTGTCGGCCGGCCTGGAGCTCCAGCGCAGCATGGACGACCTCGCCGCGATGTTCGTCCGGCTGATCGCCGCCCACGTCGTCGGGCGCCTCGACGACCAGGACGTCGGCGACCGGCACCTCGGAGAGCTCACCGAGACCCTCGCCCGGCTGCGTCCCGGCGCCCAGGTCACGGTCGAGGCGGGCTTCGCGCGGGCCATGGACCGGCGGGTCCGCGCCGAGATCGACCAGCTCCTCGGCCGGCTGACCACACCCTGAGCCGCGTTTGACCCGATCGCGGGCGAGGAATCCGGCGGCCCGTCCCGCATGATCGTTAGCGTGACTGGAATGTCACGCCGCGCCGCCGTGTTAGCGCTCGCCCTCCTGCCGGTCATCGTGCCCGCCGAGGCCGCCGCCTCGGACGGGCCCTGCGCCTCGTCCGCGCATCCGCACATCGCCGAGCGGCTCGGCGCGCGGATCGAGCGGTCCCTCGACGAGCGGGCCGGCGTCGAGTCGGTCGCCGTGTACGACCGCGAGCGCGGCATCCGCTGCGCCGTCGCGGGCGGACGGCACTACGACTCGGCGAGCGTCGTCAAGGCGACGATCCTGGCCGCGCTGCTGCGGAAGGCGGCGGACGAGCGGCGCCCGCTGACGGTGTCCGAGAGATCCCGGGCCCGCAAGATGATCATCCGGTCGGACAACGGCGCGGCATCGTCCCTGTGGCGTTCCGTCGGCCCGGCCCGCATCGCGCGGTTCCTCGACCGGGCGGGGATGACCCATACGGCGCTCGATCCCGGCGGACGCTGGGGACTGACGCAGATCACCGCGAACGACGAGGTCAAGCTGCTCGAACGCTTCACCTCCCACAACGCCCTGCTGCCGGACAAGGCCCGCGCGTACGCGCTCGGGCTGATGCACGAGGTCGTCCCGTCCCAGCGCTGGGGTACGCCGGCAGGGCATCCCACCGGCGTCACCTGGCATGTGAAGAACGGCTGGCTGCCGCGCCACAACCGGTACTGGCGCGTGCACAGCATCGGCGCGTTCGACGGGCACGACGCGGACTACATGATCGTGGTGCTCACGCGGGACACACCGTCCATGGCTTACGGGGTGGAGACGACCGAACGCGTCGCGCGAGCCGTCCACCGGACGCTGAACCAGGCGAAACGCCCGCTGACCGACCGGAGCATCCCGAACGGGACGTGGGAGACCTCGGACGGCTCCGTGCCTCCCGGCGTTTGACCGCCCGGGTCGTCCCGCGCAATGACCCCGGCCGGTGGCGATACTGGGGGCATGGTCGACGACGAGCGCTGGAAGGCGCGTTTCCGGGCCGCCCGGATGAGCCTGCCCCGATGGGCGCGTGACGCCCCGAGCCGTAGCATCTACCGGTCGAACGCGACCGGGACGTGGGAGATCTACACATGGGACCGCGACACCGGCGCGCAGCGTCAGGTGACGGAACGTCCCAACGGCACGTGGATGGGGACCGTCGACCCGTCGGGTGAATGCGTGTGGTGGTTCGCCGACACGGACGGAGACGAGTTCGGCGTCTGGCAGCGCGTCCCGTTCGACGGCCCGCAGAGCGTTCCGGCCGTTCCCGAACTGGAACCGTCGTATCCGTCTGGGCTGTCCCTAGGCCGCAGTGGTCTCGCCGTAGTCGGACGGACGACCGACCAGGGCAACACGATCCATTTCTGCCGGCCTGGTTCGGTGCCAGACGTGCTCTACCACCACGCGGAGGACGCGCACGTCGCCGCCCTTTCCCGGGACGAAAGCCTGATCGCGATAGGGCACAGTGAGCACGGCGACAGCCGGCACATGGCGTTGCGCGTCGTGCGTCCCGACGGCTCCACGGTGGCCGACCTCTGGGACGGCCCAGGCAAGGGCGTCTACGGCGCCGGGTTCTCACCCGTCGAGGGAGACACGCGACTGCTGGTCAACCATGAGCGGCGCCGCCGGGACGAGATGCTCATCTGGGACCCTGTCGCGGGCACCGAGCGGGAGATCATCCTCGACCTCCCCGGCGAGATCGGCGCCGGCTGGTACCCGGACGGGACGGCGCTGCTGATCTCCCACTCGCACGAGGCCCGCGACGAGCTCTACCGGTACGTCCTGTCGGACGGAACGCTCAGCAAGATCGACACGCCGCGCGGGGTGATCGGCGGGGCGGACGTCCGGCCGGACGGGGCGGTCGAGTTCTCCTGGTCGTCCGCCGCCGAGCCGCCGGTGATCCGCTCCACGTCCGGCGCGGTCGTCCTCACGCCTCCGGGACCGGTGGCGCCGCCGTCCGTCCCGGTCGAGGACGTGTGGGTGGACGGCCCCGGCGGGCGCATCCACGCCCTGGTCAGCAAGCCGGAGGGCGACCGCCCCTACCCGACCGTGTTCGACGTCCACGGCGGGCCGACCGCGCAGGACGACGACTCGTTCGTCCCGACGGCCGCCGCCTGGATCGACCACGGCTTCGCGGTCGTCCGGGTCAACTACCGGGGCTCGACCGGCTACGGCTCCGAGTGGCGCGACGCCATCGAGCAGCGCGTCGGCCTCACCGAACTGGAGGACGTCAAGGCCGTCCGCGACTGGGCGGTGGCGTCGGGTCTCGCCGACCCGGCGCGGCTGGTCCTCACCGGCGGCTCGTGGGGCGGGTTCCTCACCCTGCTCGGCATCGGCACCCGGCCGGACGACTGGAGCGTCGCCGTCGCGGCCGTCCCCGTCGCCGACTACGTCGCCGCGTACGAGGACGAGATGGAGGGCCTGCAGGCGTTCGACCGGTCCCTGTTCGGCGGCTCCCCGGACGAGGTCCCGGACCGCTACCGCGAGTCGTCCCCGATCACCTACGTCGCGCAGGTGAAGGCGCCCGTCCTGATCCTGGCGGGGGAGAACGACCCGCGCTGCCCCATCCGGCAGATCGACAACTACCTCGCCCGGCTCGACGAGCAGGGGCACCCGCACGAGGTCTACCGGTACGACGCGGGCCACGGCTCCCTGGTGGTGGAGGAGCGGATCAACCAGATGGCGGCCGAGATCGGTTTCGCCCGCAAACACCTCGGCATGTCCTGATCTTTCCGGGGGGGCGGGCGCACCTCGCCCGTCCCCCGGGGTTTTACAAGATCGAACCCCGGGCACCCCTCCGATCAGCCACCAGGCAAGGCCGGCCCGGCATGGACCGGCTCGCCCCCCGGACACACCGATCGGGGGGATCTCACATGCCACGGCCGCACCACGCCCATGCGCTGCCTCATCATCCGGCCTTCCGCCTGGCCGCCATGCTCGCGGCCCTCACCGTCGCCGCGGCGATGCTCGCCAGCACGTCCCCGCACGCATCCGCCGCCCGAAGCCCCGCGGGAGACGCGCGCCCGCGCGGCACCGCGCCCGCTGCCGGCGTGGTGCGCCTGCTCAATGTGGCTTCCGCATCCGTGGCGCCGCCGCGGGACGACCCGCCGGAATTACCGAAGTCGCTGCGCCTGGAGCAGCAGTTCGCCAAGTACACGTTGCGCGCCAACGGGATCGGATGGCGGTCGACCGGCCGTTGCTCGGACCGAGCGGTCGCGGCCTGCACGTCGTTCGAGGGCGTCCGTTGGGGGACGGTCAAGGGCCTGATCGACTTCGCGAAGGAGAGCGGCTGCGAGATCACCGTGACCGGCGGCACCGAGCACGGTCACGCGGGCGGCACCTACGGCCACGGGAACGGCTACAAGCTCGACATCGCGACGGGCGACTGCGTCGACCGCATGATCGAGCGGTACCCGTCCACCGGTGTCCGGGGCGACGGGGCACGGCTCCATCGCTCACCGGACGGCACGGTCTTCGCCCGCGAGAAGGACCACTGGGACATCACGTTCCGCTGACTCAGTCGCGGACCTCGCGGATGATCCCGACGAGCTCACGGGTCACCGACTTGAAGCCGGGGATGCGCGACATCGCCACCATGCGGTTGACCAGCGGGACCGTCCGCTCGACGAGAAGGTAGGTCTTGCGGCAGCCCGGCGAGTTGTCGTGCACCCAGTACAGGACGATCCCCATCGAGTAGATCCACAGCAGCTCGGGCAGCTCCGCCCGGAACTCCCGGTCGATCTTGAGGTCGGAGCCCTCGACGACCTCCCGGTAGATCGCCACCGCGGAGTCGCGGGCCGGGCCCGACTCGGCGCTGAACGGGTTGAGCGGGCTGGTCGGCTCCGCGGCGAACTTGAAGAACTTCCCGGCGAACTCGTGGTACGGGATCATCGTGTCGACCCGCGCCTTCAGAACGCCCAGCAGCCGGGGCGCGAACTCGGTCTCGGAGCCGAGGACGGCCCGGCAGGCGGCGACGTGCTCGTCCTGCAGCTCGTCGTAGTACGCCTGGATCAGCTCTTCCTTGGATCCGAAGTAGTAGTAGGCGTTGCCGACCGAGACGCCCGCCTCCTTGGCGATCGCCCGCATCGTCGTCGCCTCGTACCCGCGCTCCCGGAACAGGCGCAGCGCCGTCTCGACGATCATGGCGCGCGTCTGCTCGGACTTCACGGCCTTCGTCTCGGTCACGCATGCCACCCTAAAGCCCGAGCGCGACGTCCCGTCCTCGCCGGGCTCAGCCGGTCAGGTCCGCGGTGATCAGTTCGGCCGTCTGGACGGTGTTGAGGGCGGCGCCCTTGCGGAGGTTGTCGCCGCAGAGGAACAGGTCGAGCGCGTGCGGGTCGTCGGGGGAGCACCGGACGCGGCCCGCCCAGGTCGGATCGGTGCCGGCCACGTCGGACGGGGTCGGGAACTCGCGCGTCTCCGGGTTGTCGCACAGGACGACACCGGGCGACCGTGCGAGCACGTCCTGCGCCTCGCGGCGGCCGGTGCGCCCTTCGAACACCGCGTGCACGGCCATCGAGTGACCGACGAGCACCGGGACGCGGACGCAGGTCGCCGACACCTTCAGCTCGGGCAGCCCGAGGATCTTGCGGGTCTCGTCCCGGAGGCCGGCCTCGTCGGACGTCCAGCCGCCCTCGGCGTGCGTCCCGGTCCACGGGACGACGTTCATCGCGAGCGGCGCCGGGAACGGGCCGAGCTCGCCCACCACGCCCCGGATGTCGCCCGCCCGGTTGCCGAGCGCGCGGTCGCCGCCGACCTTCTCCAGCTGCGTGTACAGGGTGTCGATGCCGTCCAGCCCCGCCCCGGAGGCCGCCTGGTAGGAGGCGACCACCAGCTCCTTCAGCCGGTACCGCCGGTGCAGCGCGCCGATCGCCACGATCATCGACAGGGTCGCGCAGCCGGGGCCCGCGACGATGCCCCGGGGACGGTCCCGGACCCGCTCGGGGTTGACCTCGGGGACGACGAGCGGGACGTCCGGCCTCGTCCGGAACGCCCGGGAACCGTCGATCACCACGGCGCCGCCGGCCGCGGCGACCGGCGCCCACTGCGCGGCGACCGCGTCCGGCACGGCGAACATCGCCACGTCGGCGCCCTCGAAGACCTCCGGGGCGAGTGCCGACACCTCGACGTCCTCGCCGCGCACCCGGAGCGTCCGCCCGGCGGACCGTTCCGAGTCGGCGAGCCGGATCTCCCCGTACAGGTTCCGGCGGGTGGACAGCAGGTCGAGCAGCACCGATCCGACCGCTCCGGCCGCACCGGCGACCACGAGGGTGGGCAGGCCGGAAGCAGAGTCCATCGTCGCACTCACATCCTCAGAACTACCGCGGTTCGCGACCGGTTCCCGGACGGATGCCGCCACGGGCCGCCACGTGCGAATGCGTCCCGCGACGCAGAAGGCCGCGCGGGTCGTCCCGCGCGGCCTCCCCGGGACGTCAGCGGCCGGTGCCTCCGTAGACGACGGCCTCGACCTGGTCGGAGTCGAGGTCGAACGCGCGGTGCGCGGCGGCGACCGCGGTGTCGATGTCGTCCTGGGCGACGACGACCGAGATCCGGATCTCCGAGGTGGAGATCATCTCGATGTTGACCCCCGCGTCGGCGATGGCGCCGAACAGCGTCGCGGTGACGCCGGGGTGCGACCGCATCCCGGCGCCGATCAGCGACACCTTGCCGATGCGGTCGTCGTAGCGGAGCGACTCGAACCCGATCCGCTCCTTCAGCTTGTTGAGCGCGGTCAGCGCGCTCTGCCCGTCGGTGGACGGCAGTGTGAACGAGATGTCGGTCCGTCCGGTGGACGCCGCCGACACGTTCTGCACGATCATGTCGATGTTGATCTCGGCGTCGGACAGCACCGTGAAGATCGTGGCGGCCTCACCGACCTTGTCCGGGACCCCCACCACGGTGATCTTGGCCTCGCTCCGGTCGTGCGCGACGCCGGAGATGATCGCCTGCTCCATGTCCTGTCCCTCGATCTCACTGCTGTCGATGACCCACGTGCCCTCCTTCTGGCTGAAGGAGGATCGCACGTGGATGGGGATGTTGTACCGGCGCGCGTACTCCACGCAGCGCAGGTGCAGGATCTTCGCGCCGCTCGCCGCCATCTCCAGCATCTCCTCGTAGGAGATCTTCGGGATCTTGCACGCGGCGGGCACGATGCGCGGGTCGGCGGTGAAGACCCCGTCGACGTCGGAGTAGATCTCGCAGACGTCGGCGTCCAGCGCCGCCGCGAGCGCGACGGCCGTCGTGTCGGATCCGCCCCGGCCGAGCGTGGTGATGTCCTTCGTACCCTGCGAGACGCCCTGGAATCCGGCCACGATGCAGATCGAGCCCTCGTCCAGGGCGGTCCGGATCCGTCCCGGCGTCACGTCGATGATCTTGGCTCGGCCGTGCGAGCCGTCGGTGATCACTCCCGCCTGGGAGCCGGTGAAGGAGCGGGCCTCATGGCCCAGGTTGGCGATGGCCATGGCCAGCAGGGCCATCGAGATCCGCTCGCCCGCGGTGAGCAGCATGTCCAGCTCACGGCCCGGCGGCAGGGGGCTGACCTGCTTGGCCATATCGATGAGGTCATCCGTCGTGTCGCCCATGGCGGACACCACGACGACCACGTCGTTGCCCGCCTTCTTCGTCGCGACGATGCGCTGGGCGACCCGCTTGACGCCTTCGGCGTCGGCGACGGAGGAGCCACCGTACTTCTGCACGACAAGAGCCACGGGTGGGCGCTCCTCGGATCGGGGTCAGGCGTACCGGACGACGAGTCTACCGAGCCCACGGGCATGGATCACGACCAGGTAACTACCAGCCGGTCGCACAGGGTGAGGGGGACGGGACTGCCGGACCGTCCGGTCGCGGAGTGCGAGGCGACGGGATCGCCCGGCCCGCCCGGCGATTCCATTGGGCGAAATGGCCGAGAATGTACCCGGCCATGTATTGAGGTGGCCGACGTGCAATTAGGCTGGTTGCCGGGCCGCAAGACGATGCACGGGCATGTCGCATACCGAGGGGACCTGTGCATATGGGGCGCCGGCCATCGCGAATACCGTTCGTGTCCAGATTCTCCGAATGGACCCACGAGCGAGCTTCCTGGGTCCTCTGCGAAGGAGTTCGCGCGAACGCCGGGGAATTGGACGCCGCGCTGGAGGCCCGGGCTTCCGACCCGGGTTCCGCCGAACACGCACAACTCCTGTCCAACGCCCGGCAGGCCGTGCGCAGCGCGCTCCGCGTCATCGACGTCGATGTTCACCGGCGGGGCCCGACGGCGTCCCATGTGTCTGCGGCGCAGATGCACGTCAATTCCGCGCGCACCCTGTGGTGGAAGACGCTTCCCCCCGAGGATCTCGCACCGCACCTGCCGGACCTGTTCGCCATCATCAAGCAGCACCTCCCTGCGAACGACACGCGCAGGATCGCCGCCGAGGACGTGGCGCGGAACATGCAGCAGGCGCAGCTGGCGAGCCACGCCGCCCAAGCCGCGGACGGCCGTCGCCACCGATGGACCGGGGCGCGCGCCTCCGGGCACGCCACGCCGTCGTCCGAGGCGATGTCGACCGTGCTGGACGCGGTCGACGCCGCGCGAGAGGCCTCGATGAAGGAGAAACTGCGCGCCGCGAACTTCGCACGGCTCGTGCGCTGGGTGACGGCCCTGCTGTTCGGCCTCGCGATCGCCATCGCGGTGCTCGGGGCCGTCTGGAAGTCGGCCGTGCCCCTGTGCTTCACGCTCGCCAACGGTTCCCGGCAGGAGTTCGGTGTCGTCTGCCCGAGCAGGTCCGTCAGCCTGCCGTCCGGCGCCTCGGCGGGGCAGATGGCCGGCCGGACGGCCTCTCCCGGGGACTACGTCATCGTCGAGATCGCCGGGATGACGGCGGCGTGCATCGCGGCCGCCGCCGCCCTTCGGAAGGTCCGGGGAACCTCGACCGCCTTCGGGATCCCCGTCGCGCTGGCCCTCCTGAAACTCCCCACCGGGGCGATCGTGGCCGTGCTCGGCCTCATTCTCCTGCGCGGCGAGTTCATCCCGGGGCTGAGCGCCCTCGACACGTCGGGCCAGATCATCGCCTGGGCGGTCGTCCTCGGCTACTCGCAGGAACTGTTCACCAACTTCGTGGACAGGCAGGGCCGGGAGGTGCTGGACGGCGTGCACGGGACCGCCGATCCGAAGGCGGTGCGGGAGATCGCCAACGCGGAGGCGACGGCGACGGCCTCCGCACCGCTGCCGGTGCCCGTGCCGAACGGGGACGGTGAAGCGCGGCCCGCGAACACGAAGAATTGAAACTTTCACCATTTCGATTCCGCTTCGCGAGGGGCGGCGGCGCACGGTCCGGTTTTTTGCCGAACCCTTCCCGCATGGGCGTTGTTTCCTTGATGCCTCACTTTGGAGAGTGAGCAGAGGAAGGAGCAACGACCGCAAGGAGGCGATAGGCATGACCCAGACCCAGCAAAGCGCTAAGCAACAATCCGTACAGGCTCCGCCCTGGCCAGGTCGATTCCTCACCTTGATGAAAGGTGACGACGTGCGTACCTGGCAGGACAAGATGCGCAAGCGCGGCTGGACGAGCCTCGTGGTGGACGGCATCTACGGCACCCACTCGGAGGAGGTCTGCAGGGCCTTCCAGAAGGAGAAGGGGCTGAGTGTCGACGGCATCGTCGGGCCGAAGACGTGGGAGGCGACCTGGAAGGCGCCGATCACCTGACGTCGTCAGCGCTGCCATTGAGCGGGCGTGCCGGTCGAGGCACGCCCGCGCCCATCGGCATGCTCACAGCGCCGGCGGGCCCTCCTCGATGCGGCGCAGGACGGGTTCGAGCCGCTCGTTCTCCACGCTGTCGATGCGGCGGCGCTCGTCCCACCAGGTGGCGCCCGCGTCCATGAGGGGACCGACGACGTCGCGCGCGTCGGCGGGGCTGGCACCGCCCACCACGATCTCGAACGGCCCCTCCCCTTCGCGATGCCGCCGCACGAAGGCGGCCATGTCGCGGACGTCCTCGGCGGCGGGGGCGTATCCGTGCGAGCCGGGGCCGAACAGCGGGACCGCGCCGTCCCAGCGGGCGGCCCGGAGCATCGGCCGCCGGTTCGGCCAGAACCCCGCGACCCACACGGGGGGACGGGGGCGCTGCGCGGTGGCGGGCAGCAGCGCCACGTCGTCCACCCGGTAGTGGCGCCCGTGGTGCGTCACCGGCTCCCCGGACCAGTACCGTTCGAGCAGGCCGAGCCCCTCGTCCAGGCGCTCGGCCAGCACCGCCTTGTCGGTGGGCTCCCCGAAGGCTCCGTACTCGTCCTCGACCGGCCCGCCCAACCCCGCCGCGAAGATCACCCGTCCGCCGCTGAGGACGTCGAGGGTCGCGACCTGGCGGGCGAGCTGCTGCGGCCGCCGCCGCGGGACCGGGGTGACGAGGGTGCCGAGCCTGATCCGGTCGGTCGCCAGCGCCGCCGCGGTGAGCAGCATCCACGGGTCCCCGAAGGCCTTGCGGTGGCTCTTCACATGGACGACGTGGTCCCAGACGAACAGCCCGTCCCAGCCCGCCTGCTCCGCCGCCTCCGCGACCCGGGCCACCGTCCGCGGGTCCGCGAAGTCCCCGAAGTTCGGAATGTTGATCGAAAACCGCATCCCCGCATGGTCCGATGCCCCGGCCGCGGAGGCAACCGGATTCGCGGGCCGCCGCCGGACGCCTCAGCGGTGTCGGGCAGGGTCGGTGGAGAGCTCGGAGAGGTTCATGGCCATCGTGCGGTGGACGGCCGGGACCCAGTCGAGAGCGCGCAGCAGCGTGTTGCGCATGCCGCGGAGGACCGGGCTGCCGACCGTCGCGACGTGCGTCATCTTGTCGGTGAAGGAGACGACGTGCTCGGCGACGGGACGGCGTTCCGTCTCGTAGGCGTCGAGCGTGCCGTCGGGCGCGCCGTCGTTTAGGACGGCGGCGAGCTTTTCCGCGAGCACGAGGGCGTCCTGGATGCCGGTGTTCATGCCCTGCCCGCCCGCGGGGCTGTGGACGTGGGCGGAGTCTCCGGCCAGGAAGACGCGTCCCGCGCGGTAGTGCGCGGCCAGCCTGTGGTGGACGCGGAAGCGTGAACTCCACACGACGTCCCGGACCACCGCCGGGTGCTCCTTCGGGCCCCGCTTGTCCAGGAGCGCCTGGACATCGGCGGCGGTCGGCTCCTTGGGGGCCTCGTCGACGGTCGCGACGATGCGGTGCCGTCCTCCGGGCAGCGGAGCGACCACCGTCACGCCTTCCGGGGAGAAGAACAGCATGACCTCGTCTCCGGCGCCGGCCCAGTCCAGGTGCACGTCCGCCAGCACGAAGGACTCCGGGTAGGCGTCGCCCTCGAAGGCGATCCCGGTGTGCTCGCGGACGATGCTGTGCATCCCGTCCGCCCCGACCACGTAGCGGGCCTGGAACCGCTCGCCGCCGGCGAGAGTTGCCGTCACTCCGTCCTCGTCCTGTGTCAGCCCGGTCACCTCGAACGGCCGGTTCACCTGCCCGCCGACCGCCTCCAGACGGCGAAGCAGGATCTCTTCGGTGATGTTCTGGGGGACGAGCAGCGTGTAGGGGAAGTCGGTCGGCAGCTCGCCGAACTCGACGGTGAGCAGGACGCGGTCCCGCTCACGGACGGTGAAGCGCGGCACGACGAGGCCGCGCTCGATCAGCTCATCGGTGACCTTGATGTCGCGCAGCACCTCCAGCGTGCGGGCATGGACGACGGCCGCCCGAGAGGTGTTCGCGCCTTCGGCCGCCCGGTCCAGCAGGACCGCGTCCACACCCCGCTGCCGGAGCGAGGTGGCGAGCGACAACCCGACGGGACCTGCGCCGATGACGAGCACGTCGGCGGACTGCGGGAGAGCCTGCATGATCGACTCCTATACCAATGCCTGTTTGCCAACGGTTGATGGCCAACACGTGATGGACTCTAGACCGTCGAACCGGCGTTTGCCAACGCGTGATGGCATATGTTGGCGGGCATGGCTTTCACCGAGCGCTCCGCGGCGACCAGGACCGCGATCCTGAGCGCGGCCCGGCGGCGGTTCGCGGGCGACGGCTACGAGCGGGCGACGATCCGCGCCATCGCCGCGGACGCCGGCATCGACCCGTCCATGGTCATCCGGTACTTCGGCAGCAAGGCCGACCTCTACGCCGCCGCCTCGGCCATCGACCTCGCCGTTCCCGACCTCGGCGACGCCGGGGACGCGGCCGCCGCCTACGTGCGGGCGTTCCTCGCCCGCTGGGAGGCCGGCGAGAACGCCGCCGAGGCCGTCCTGCTGCGCACGGCGCCCACCCACCCCGACGCCGCGGCCCGCGTCCAGGCCATCTTCGACAAGGAGATCGTCCCCGCCCTGCGCAAGGCCCTGCCGGACGCCCCGGACGTCCGCGAGCGCGCCGCCCTCCTGCTGAGCCAGACCCTCGGCATCGCCTACTGCCGCTACCTGCTGGGCATCGAGCCCCTCGCGTCGATGGACGTGGGCGATGTGGCCGTCATGGCCGCCCGCGCCGCCGAAGGCCACCTCTACGGCGCCCGCACCGCTTCCACGGACGGAGGCGGCACGGGGGGAGACGGCGGGGCCGCGGTGTGATGAGATCTTCTCGGCGGACCACCCGAAAGCGGGGCAAAGCGTCTATGTAACGGCGGGCGCCGACCCGGTGGGCGGACGCCGTCGTGACCGAGCCGATGGGAGAGTCGATGGCCGCGTTCGAGGACTTGCCGCGGGTGCCCAGGGGGCCGCTTCATTCGCTGTACGCGGCCCTGCGGCGGCGGGCGCCGCAGGTGTCGGCGACCCGGCCGGACGACGACCGGGGCGTGCTGTGCGTCGCCTACCGGGGGCAGGAGGCGACCATCGTCTGGGACGACGACCTGCGCCAGTACGCGTGGGCGTCCGAGAAGGGCGGACAGATCGGCTCGGACGTGGAGAAGGCGGCCGAACTGGTCGCGTGGGCGTTAGGCGCGTCGGTGAGTTCCGGCGCGTCCGGCTAGGCGGCTAGGCCCTGGCCACTTCCGTGGAGACGTCCAGGCGGGCGTTGGCGACGAAGGCGTGCAGGGCGCGCAGGGCGGCGCCCGCGTGGTTGCCCCAGTGGTTGAAGTAGGAGTACTGCCACCACCAGAGGGCTTCCAGCGGCCGGTCCTGGTTGTAGTGGCGGAGCCCGTGGACGAGATCGCTGGCGACGTCCACGAGGTCGTCCGACAGGCGGTACGAGGTGGGCTCGGTGTCCTTGTAGGGGTCGAAGACCTCGACGTACTCGTCCAGCGCTTCGAGCCGCTCGCAGAGGCCCTGCCGGATCGAGTCGAGGTCGGGGTCGTCGCCGACCTCGGGTTCCCAGTTGTCCGGGAGGATCACGTCGGCGCTGGCGCCGAGCTGCGCGCCGGCCAGGATGACCTGCGACACTTCGAGGAGGAGGAGCGGGATGGTGTGCGTCCCGCCGTCGCCGCGGGCGACCGCCTCCAGTCCGTTCAGGTAGTTGTCGACGTGGCACGCCACGCGTTCGGCGAGGGCGTTCCAGTCCTGCGGGCTGTTGGCGTCAGACATCGAGCAGCCTCCGTCCTTCGAATGCGCGGCCAAGCGTCACCTCGTCTGCGTACTCAAGATCGCCACCCACCGGCAGGCCGCTGGCCAGACGGGTGACGGTGATGCCCATGGGCTTGACGAGCCGGGCGAGATACGTCGCCGTCGCCTCGCCTTCCAGATTGGGGTCGGTGGCGAGGATCAGCTCGGTCACCGTCCCGTCCGCGAGGCGCTGCATCAGCTCGCGGATGCGCAGGTCGTCCGGTCCGACGCCCTCGATCGGGCTGATCGCGCCGCCGAGGACGTGGTAGCGGCCGCGGAACTCGCGGGTCTTCTCGATCGCGACGACGTCCTTGGACTCCTCCACCACGCAGATGACGTGGGGGTCGCGGCGCGCGTCACGGCAGATCCGGCATTCCTCCTCTTCCGCGACGTTCCCGCACGTCTTGCAGAAGCGGACCTTGTCCTTGACCTCCTTGAGCGCCTTGCCGAGGCGTTCGACGTCGGCCGGATCGGCGGCGAGGAGGTGGAAGGCGATCCGCTGCGCGCTCTTGGGGCCGACGCCGGGCAGCCTGCCCAGCTCGTCGATGAGGTTCTGAACCACCCCTTCGTACAACGGACCCCTCCTTTCCTGGTCGTCGCCCGCTCAGCCGCCGAGCCCGGGGAAACCGCCGGGCAGACCGCCGCCGGCCCCGCCTCCGCCGAGGCCGGGGATGCCGCCGCCGAGGCCCTGCGCGAGCGGCCCCATCTTCTCCTGCTGGAGCTCCTGCGCCTCGCGGGCGGCGTCGCGGATCGCGGCCAGCACGAGGTCGGCGATGGTCTCCGCGGTGTCGGCCGGGTCGTCGGGGTCGATGGCCTTCGGGTCGATCGACAGCCCCGTGACCTCGCCCTGCCCGTTGACCGTCGCGGTGACGAGCCCGCCGCCGGCGGTGCCCTTCACCTCGGCCTCCGCGAGCTCGCGCTGCGCGTTGAAGAGCTGCTCCTGCATGGCCTGCGCCTGCTGGAGCAGTTCCTGCATGTTCAGCTGACCACCGGGTTCCACGGTGCACTCCCTCTTCCGGCCCCCGAGGGCCCTATTCCTGGCGCTCCGCCAGCCACCGGACGTCCGTCCCACGAGACTACGGGTTCGCGACACCCTCCCGTAAGTGCAGTCGCCGGTGTGCCGATTCGCCGGGGGACCGCTGCACCGTGTCTCCCGTGCGCGGGCACCCATACGAAAAGCCCCGGCCATGGCCGGGGCTTGCCGCGTTCGCCTCAGCAGGTGATGGTGCCCGAGTGCTCGCCGTGGTCACGGGGGTACTGAACCAGGCCGTAGATCTTCTTGTGCCGGGTGCACGTGCCGGTGTAGGCGACGGTGTCCCCTGGTTTGATCGTGTCGAGCCACCGGTTCAGCTTCTTGCAGGGCCCCCCGTCGTAACACAGGTCGACCTCCACGTCCTTGAGGGTCTTGCTGGTCCCGTTCTTCACCTCGACGCGGGCGTACTCCACGTTGGCCTTGGAGATCTTGACTGTGACCTTGCCGGCGGCCGAAGCCCCGGTGACCGTCGCGGCTGCCGGAGCCAGTGTCGTCGCGGTGACGACGCCGGCGGTGATGACCATACGGAGTCCTGCCTTCACGTGCCGTCCTCTCTGCGGGAGCGGGCCGCGCGATCACGGCCTCTACCGATTGCTTGTCCGGAAGGCCGAATCGCTTTCCCCGCGTCCCGGATCCGTGATCGAACGGTTATTTGATCCTGGATTGCGGCATGGCGGAGGCGGTACCGCGGAGGGTCGCCTCGGCGTGCCGGCTCGTGCCGGGACCGGGCGGGTCAGGAGTTGTCGATCTCGCGGATGATCTGGCCGCCCAGCTCGCGCTGGATGAGCGCCATCCCGTTCATCTCGGCCTCGGTGCCCTCGGCGTCCGCGTCGCCTTCGGGGTCGACCTCGTCGCTCTCGTCCACCGGTGGCGGCTCGGGCGGCGGCGGAGGCTCGTCGGGCGGCGGGGGCGGCGGTTCCGGGACCGGTTCGGCCCTGGGCGCAGGGGGCTGTGCCGGCGGCCGCGGTTGCGGGGCCGGGTTCGGTGTGGCCGCCCCACCGAACCCACCGCTAGGGCCCGGCCTCCCCGGTGGAGGCCCGCCGGACGCTCCGCCGACGACGGTCTCGATCCGCCAGTCGACGCCCATGCGCTCCTTGAAGACCTCGCGGAGGACGGTGTCGCGTCCGCCGTTGACGAAGCCCAGGCGGCGTCCCTCCGCGTCGAAGCCGAGCGTGAGGACCTTGCCGTCGAGCGACACCGGCTGCACCCCGGACATGATGACCATCCAGGTCGCGCGGCTCTTCTGCTTCACGGCCTCCACGACATCCGGCCAGAGCCGCTGGATGGTGGCGAAGTCCGTCCCCCCGCCGGAGGCGGGAGCCGGGGGGCTCGGCGCGGGCGGCGCGGGCGCGGCGGGAACCGGGGCGCTCGGCGCGGGCGCGGCGCCGCGGTTATCCACAGAACGTTGTTCTGATGGTGCGGTGGTGGGGCGGGGGTCGACACTGGAAGTGGGGTCGCCCCCCTGGGAGGGCGGGGAGTTGTCTCCGCGAGATTGAGAACCGCCATCGCGCCCTGCCGGCGCAGGGCTTCCCTGCGTGGAGGCTTCCTGCCGCGGCGTTTCCTGCGCGGACGCTCCCCTCGCGGGGCCCGGCCGCGCGGGGCCCGGCTGCGCGGCCGGGGGTGCGGCGGCGAACGCCTGGGACAGGCGGTCCGTCCCGGCGGCGCCTCCCTGGCCGCCGCCGAGGCCGCCGTCGGCGGCCTGGCGTTCCAGGCGGTCGAGGCGGGCGAACATGGACGCCTCGTCCTCGTACGCGGCCGGCAGGAGGATCCGGGCGCAGATCAGCTCCAGCAGCAGCCGCGGGGACGTGGCGCCGCGCATCTCGGTGAGGCCGGTGTGCAGCAGATCGGCCGCGCGGGTCAGCTCCCCGGGGCCCATCGAGGACGCCTGGCGACGCATCTGCTCCAGCTCGTCCGGCGGGGCGTTCAGCAGCCCCGAACCCGCGGCCTCCGGGACGTTCGACAGGATCACCAGGTCCCGGATGCGTTCCAGCAGGTCGGCGGTGAAACGGCGCGGGTCCTGGCCACTCTCGATCACCCTGTCGACGGCGGCGAACACGGCGGCGCCGTCCCGGGCCGCGAAGGCCGCGATGACCTCGTCCAGCAGCGCGGAGTCGGTGTATCCGAGGAGCGAGACGGCCCGCGCGTACGTGATGCCCTCCTCGTCCGACCCGGCGAGCAGCTGGTCCAGGATCGACAGCGTGTCACGCGCGGAACCGGCCCCGGCCCGGACGGCCAGCGGCAGCGCCGACGCCTCGTACGGGACGTCCTCGCTCCGCAGGATCTCCTCGACGAGCTCCTGCAGCACACCCGGCGGGATCAGCCGGAACGGGTAGTGGTGGGTCCGGGACCGGATCGTCCCGATGACCTTCTCCGGCTCGGTCGTCGCGAACACGAACTTCAGGTGCGGCGGAGGCTCCTCGACGAGCTTCAGCAGCGCGTTGAAGCCCTCCCGGGTCACCATGTGCGCCTCGTCGATGATGTACACCTTGAAGCGCGCCGAAACCGGGGCGAAGAAGGCACGTTCCCGCAGGTCGCGGGCGTCGTCGACACCACCGTGGGAGGCGGCGTCGATCTCGATCACGTCGATGTGCCCCGTCCCGGACGGCCCGAGCGCGACGCACGAGTCGCACTTGCCGCACGGGTCGGGGGTCGGCCCCTGCTCGCAGTTCAGCGAGCGGGCGAGGATCCGGGCGCTGGACGTCTTACCGCAGCCGCGCGGACCGCTGAACAGGTACGCGTGGTTGATCCGGCCGTTGCGCAGCGCCTGCTGCAGGGGCTCGGCGACATGTTCCTGCCCCTTCAGCTCGGCGAACGTCGCTGGCCGGTACTTGCGGTACAGAGCCAGACTCATCGGGGGTCCGCCCTCCCTCGAGAAGCAGAGCGTCGGAAGCAGATCGTCGCCGTCAAACCAAGGGACCCCCCGCACACCCGCCAGAGCCTGCTTATCCTTGCTGCCTTCCGGCCCTGGGGAGGTTCACAGGGTGACGCCGTGCGAGGGGTCTGCCCAAAGTCTATGGCATCCCCCGCCCCGGAACGCCACGCTTCCGCGTAGTCTCCGGCTCATGTCCCCGTCACCCCAGGGCACGCTCCTGCACATCGCCGAACGAACCCACTGGGAATCCGCCCGGGCCACGGGCGTGTCGTACACCATGTCCACCCTGGGCCGGAGGCTGGACGAGGAGGGCTTCATCCACTGCTCGTCCGACATGGACCAGGTGGACGGCGTCCTCGACCGTTTCTACACCGACGTCAGCCGAGACAGCCTGGTCCTGCTGACCATCGACGTGTCCCTCCTGGACGCGCCCGTCCGGTACGAACCCGCCGGTGACGAGCTCTTTCCTCACGTGTACGGCCCGGTCCCCATCCGCGCCGTAATCGATGTCAGGTCACTGCCCGAGAACCGGTAGGATCCCCCGTGGAGGATTCGCCTAGTGGCCTAGGGCGCACGCTTGGAAAGCGTGTTGCGTGCAAGCGCTCGCGAGTTCGAATCTCGCATCCTCCGCCAGCCTCACCAGGCAGAACGTCCGAGGGCGGCCCCACACGGGTGCCGCCCTCAGTGCTTCCAGTCGCAGTCGACCCTCTCGGGTCCCTGCTGAGGCATTCCGCTCGGCAGCCCAGCAGCAGAGCGGCCCGTGGAAACCAGAGCTCTTCAGGGGCCCATCACTGAGCTTGCGCTTTGTCCGGCCTGCCCGGCACTGGCTGTGGCCGGAGCGAACCAGCGTGACGAAAAAGCCCAGGCCGGCGTCCGCGCAGCCTTGCTTCGGCTGAGCATCCTTCAGTTCCCACGGACTCTGGGACTTCTGCGCCCTGAGCAGCAACCGAACGGCCAACGGCGATAGCCGGGCCGCCCGGAGGAAGCGGGTCACCGCCCCGTCCGGCGTTCGGATGCGGCCGGTGCGAGTGGTCGGCACCCGGCGCGCATCCTGTCAGGAGCCCTAACCCTCTTCGTCGGCTTGTCCGGCTTCGGCGGTCAGCTCCGCGCGGGCTTCGCGGAGCTCGTCCAGCGCGATTTCGGCTTCGATGCCGAAATGGTGGCGGCACGTCCAGGCTTCCAGCGGGAGACCGCCCAGCGATCGTTGCCGCCATCGGTAGGCGCGCCGTCCTCCGGGGGTGAGCATCAGTTCGGCGTCTCTGCGGTAGTTCTCGAAGTCAGAGAGGTCCGGATGGGTGGCGTGGTCGCACACCGGAGTCTCCTCGCAACGTCGCGCGGCGGCTTCGTGGGCGGCGATGATCTCGTCCAGGACCTCGACGGAGTCGACCCGTTCGGAGACTGCGTACCAGAGCAGCGCGCAGTTGGTGACCACCAGGCCCGGCAGCTCGGGCGTGTCCTGGCGCGCGGCTTCCAGCAGGTCACGGGCCTCGCCGACGAGGGTCTCGTACGGGTCACCGTAGGGGTGGTCATAGATCACGTCGGAGAGGTACTCCAGGCCCCGCCCGACACTCGCGGGGGCCCGAACAGGGACGTCGTCGAAGGTGCCGGGGGACACCGCCTCGGCCGCCGCCCGCGCGAACCCGGCGACATTGCGCGGGCACTTCCACCGGCCGGGATCGTCCAGGGGCGGTCCGGCGTCCACTGCCCGCAGCGCCATCTCCTCCGGCCGGAACCTCCAGGTGAGATCTTCGGCGTCGAAGTCCGTCAGATACGGGTGGTCGGCGTGGTTGCAGGGCGCGCCGTCCAGTCGCTCGGCCGCCGCGGTCAGGGCGGCCACGACGGGTGCCGCATCGGGCAGGGCCCTTCCCTCTAGACAGGCCGTCAGTGTGAGGACGCCCAGCGCCCACGCCAGGGTGTGCGAGCCCTGCGGGGCGGCACCCAGGTGGGCGGCCGCTCCCTGCATGAGGTCCGTATACCGCCGCGAGTGGACGCCTGAGGTCTTGGCCCAGTCGGTGGCGAGGGCGCGCCAGGCGTCGGGTGAATCCGGAACGGCCGACGGATCGATATCGGTCATGCCGGTTCCGACGAAAAGATGATCACACTGGTTCCGGCCCCGGACTCCCACCGCCACGGCGAGCCGCAAGCTTGGAGTCCGGGGACGTGGTCAGTGGCGGCGTCCGCGAACAGGGCCGGACCGCTCACCGCGGGCCGTCCGGCGGTCGCCGGGCAGTTCCAGCGGCCGGACGTCGTGACCAGTGAGAACTGGCCGCTCCGTAGACTCCCAGGACGACCGTGGCCCGCGTCCCGCTCACGCCCTGGACGCCGTACGTGCAAGCGCTCGCGAGTTCGAAACTCGCATCCTCCGCCAAGCCTGACCAGGCAACTTGCGTAGAGGGCGACATCCACACCGGGTGCTGCTCTCGCTGCTTGGCCCGTCGACGCGTAGTGCGAGGGCCGGACGGTGAACGAAGCAGCGGGGCCGTGGGAGGCCCCGCTGCCGGGTCGACCGGTGGCGCCGTCCTACTGGTCAGCACCGCCGGCGGTGATGTGGGCAAGGCAGCCGGCCATGATGACGCCGCCCGCGATCAAACCGATCGCGAGGGCCAGGCTCAGGAGAGGCACGCCGCCCGCCCACTGCCAGGCGAACAGGGCGGCCCCCACTACGCCGGAGACGGACGCGGTCACACCGAAGTGGAAGCGCCAGACGCCCCCGAAGAGGTGCCGAGGGTGGCGCCGAGGGCACCGCTGATGAAGAGGGCGGCGGCAGCGGCGTAGGTCACGTCACGGAAGCGAACAGGTTTCATCGGGTTCTCCCGAGTTTCGTTTTTCCCCGTTGAACGGGCGCGGGCCGTCACAGCAACCCGGAGCCGTCACCCGGCCCATGGGCGACACCGGTCGTTCGAAGACACGAACGCGCAACGATGCGCGCGAGATCACTGCTGGGACGGCTCGCTGGTTCACGGTCAGCAGCGAGCGGACCGCGATCCGGTCCAGTCAGAAGGGCGAAGATGAAGAAGCTTCTCAGAACGGCAGTGGTGGGCGCCGGCGTGGTGACGGCGTGCCTCTCGATCGCGCAGCCGGCATGGGCCAACTCGTTCACCAAGAGGGTCGTTGACGGCGGCGTCAGCTACAACGACAACGCGGACAAGTTCTGCGCGGCGGCGTTCAACACCGGGGGCCCACGAACCGTGACGGTGAAGCTGACCGCGATCAGCAGGTCCGGGCCGAGCCCCAAATGGACGGACAAGAACAGGTACTACGACCACACTCTGAACACCACCTGCCGGAGTCTCGCCGGCGCGTACGAGGACACCAAGTACCGCGCCGAGGTCTGGACCTACTCGGCCAACCGGGGCACCACCGTCAAGCGCGCGACCATCACCTTCTACAGCTGATCGCGCGTCCTGATCGTGTCGTGACTCCCGCATGCCGCGCGGCGGCATGCGGGAAGTTCGGCATCCGAACCGACCGGTGATCCTCAGCCGTGCGAGCGCTCGCGAGTTATCGCATGCTCCGCCGACCCGAGGCCGGTGTCCGATGCGGGCACCGGCTTTCGCCTTGTCGTCGGGGTGGTCATTGGCCCATGCGCGACGCCCGTCCTTCGAAGAACGTCTCCAAGACGACCGTTGCCCGCGTCCCGCTCACGCCCTGGATGTCGTACAGCCGCCGCGTGACGTCCTGCAGCCGCGTGGTCGTCGACGTGTAGACCTTTACGGGCAAGGCCGCGCTGCCCGCGACGACGTGCGCCTCCTGGGTCAGTCCTGGTTCGGTGGCATGGGCGGGAAGACTGCGGCCTCCGCTGGAGATCTGACCGACTGTGCCGGTGCCGAAAATGATGACATCGCCACCGTCGTAGACCTCTTTGGCCGCGACGATGCCGCCGTCGAAGGCAATGACCCGCCCGCCGTCAGTGACGGTCTGCGCGCGGAACACACCCCCAGCGAGCAACTCCCGTCGAATTGTTGCGCTCGTCCGGACGCAAGCCCATAAAAGGACCCAACCCTCCTGCGAACGCAAGAGGGTTGGTTATTCGGAAGCGCTAGCGGCTGGGATTAGTTCTCCTAGTGTTCAGCGTGAAGATTGGCGTCGTGATGAGTCCCCGACCGTCACCGGGTTCTTGATGATCTGATCACGCACCTGGTTTACGGGCGACACGCCCTGCGCTGCACCGCCGGCGCTCTCCCCCCCCGGCAAGGGACGAGGTGCTTCTCGTCGTCCACGCGGTGCGCCGGCTTCATTGCGGTCGTGTCGTGGTTCCGCACGGTCTTCTCCGAACCCGTTCACGAGGAACGGGTGTCAAAACCAGATCGGAGGAGATCAGTGGATTCTTCCCCCAATCACGCGGACCTTGCCGCCATCGCCGGAGGCGGTTTGCTCGGCGGGGTCCTCGGCGGCCTCACCTTCGCCGTCACGGCTGCCCTCGGGTACGAAGCCATGCCGGGGGCCGGTGAGTTCGCGGAACTGGTCATGCAGACCGGCTTCTACGCCGCTCTGTTGGCCGCCTTCGGCACCTGGATGGGTGAGTGGCACCTGTCCAAGGCGCGAAAGCTGCGCTGGGTCGCCATCCTGGACTGTGCCATCATCCTGATCATCGTCGGCATCCAGGTGCTGTTCGACGGAGATCTCGTCTACGGCGTCGCTGATGCCACCGGCTACACCTGTGGCTCGCTCGGCTTCGTGTTCCTCACCCGACGGCAAAGCAAGCGCGCCGCCGGTTCGGACAACGGCACCGACGGTCCCAAGAAGGCCCTCGGCGACGGCTAGTCGCTGACGCCTAGGGCGAACGTGCGGTGGGGGTCCGGTTCCGGGCCCCCACTGTCATGTGTGGCGGCTGGTCACTTCGCGGGGCGTCACCCGCCCATGGGCGATACCGGGCGTTCGAAGAACGTCTCCAGGACGACCGTGGCGCGCGTTCCGCTCACGCCCTGGATGTCGTACAGGCGCCGCAGGACGTCCTGCAGCCGCGTGGTCGTCGACGTGCGGACCTTCACGAGCACGGACGCGCTGCCCGCGACGACGTGGGCCTCCTGGACCTCCGGGATTGCGGCGAAGTCGGCCGCGCGTTCCCCCATCCAGGTCGACGCGTCGATCATGATGAAGGCCAGCACCCCCTGCCCCAGCGCCGCCGGCTCGACGTCCACGCTCGTCCGCAGGATGACGCCGCGTTCGCGCAGCTTCCGGACCCGTTCGTGGACGGCCCCGGCTGACAGGCCCACGGCCGTCCCCAGCGCCGCGTAGGACCGGGTGGCGTCCTGCTGGAGGAGTTCCAGCAGGCGGCGATCGATGTCGTCCACGTTCTTCACCAGGAGACTGTATCGCGTACGGTTGTCGACGAGCTATGTTGAACCTTGTTCAGCAGGAGCCATCTGTGGGGGAACAATGCCCAAGGAAGCAGCATATGGGATATACGAGGTCCTGGACGAGCGCTTCCGCACCGGACGATGCTGCCACGGCGACCAGCGCCTCGAACGCCTCCACGAGGACGGCCGCTGGACCGAGGGCCCGCTCTACCTCCCCGCCTGGCGGCAGCTCATCTGGAGCGACATCCCCAATGACCGCATGCTGCGCTGGGACGAGGTGACCGGCGCCGTCTCACTCTTCCGCGCCCCGGCCGGCCACAGCAACGGCAACACCCTCGACGGGCAGGGCCGGCTGGTCACCTGCGAGCAGGGAAACCGGCGGGTGACCAGGACCGAGCCGGACGGGAGCAGCACCGTCATCGCCGACCGCCACGAGGGCAGGCGCTTCAACAGCCCGAACGACGCGGTCGTGCGTTCCGACGGATCGATCTGGTTCTCCGACCCCGACTTCGGCATCACCAGCGACTACGAGGGCCACCGCGCCGAGAGCGAGATCGGCGCCTGCAACGTCTACCGGGCCGATCCGGTGACCGGGGCGGTCCGACTCGTCGCGGACGGTTTCGCCGGCCCGAACGGCCTCGTCTTCTCCCTGGACGAACGCCGCCTCTACGTCTCCGACACCCGCGCCGGCCACATCAGGGTCTTCGACGTCCGGGACGACGGCACGCTCTCCGACGGCGAGGTCTTCGCCGAGGCCCGGGACGGCGCCCGCTTCGACAACATCCGTTTCGACGACGGCGGCCGGCTCTGGGCGGCGGCCCTGGAGGACGGCGTGCACTGCTACGACCCGGACTCCACTCTCATCGGCCGTATCCGCGTCCCCGAGCCGGTCTCCAACATCACCTTCGGCGGCCCCAAGAACAACCGCATGTTCATCACCGCGACGACAACCCTGTACTCGGTGATGATGTCGGTGACCGGCGTCCCCAGGGTGTGGCAGAGGAGAGCATGAGCGTCGACCACGAACTCGTCCAGGCGGCCGCCCGTGTCGCGGCCGAGCACAGCCGCGGCGACGAGCACACGGTGGCCGCCGCCGCCCGCGCGCGGGACGGCCGGGTCATCACCGCGATGAACGTCTACCACTTCACCGGAGGACCCTGCGCGGAGCTGACCGTCATCGGAACCGCGGCCGCCATGGGCGCCCACCACCTGGACACGATCGTCGCGGTGGGCTCCGGCGACCGCGGTGTGATGCCGCCTTGTGGACGCTGCCGCCAGGTCCTCCTCGACTATTTCCCGTCCATCGACGTCATCATCGGCACGGACGACGCCCTCCGGACCGTCCCGATCGCCGACCTGCTTCCCGCCGCGTACACCTGGTCCGATCACCGGTGGTGACGCGACCGGAATCCCGTCGACGGACCGTGGGTACTTAGTCACGCACCTGTTGACCTGCACGGTAACTGGTTTACCGATTCGGGAAAGTCGAGTGACGCATGTTGTTGCGTTGCCTTCTCCGGGTAGTGCCGACGCCGTAGACTCGAAGGGTGATCTTCAAGGCGGTAGGTGAAGGAAGGCCCTATCCGGAGCACGGTCTCTCGTCCCGGGACTGGGCCAAGATCCCGCCCCGCCAGGTCCGCCTCGACCAGCTCGTCAGCACCAAGCGGGAGATGGACCTGCAGTCCCTGCTCTCAAAGGACTCCACGTTCTACGGCGATCTGTTCCCCCACGTGGTCCAGTGGCAGGGCGAGCTCTACCTGGAGGACGGCCTGCACCGGGCGCTCCGGGCGGCGCTGCACCAGCGGCTCGTCCTGCACGCGCGCGTCCTCGACCTGGACGCCGTCGACCTGACCTGATCAGCGGGCGCGGGTCGAGACCGGGGCGGTGAGCGCCTTCGCCTCGACCAGCGGGGGCTGCGGGCGGGACGGCCGGACGAACCCGGGGCGCGCGGCCAGCAGCCCGAACAGCGCCTCCGGCACGAGCAGGGCCAGCAGCAGGACGATGGGAACGTTCCAGCCACCGGTGGCGCCGTGCAGGACGCCGACCGCGAACGGACCGGCCGCGGCAAGGAGATAGCCGCCCGTCTGCGCCATGCCGGACAGGCTCGCCGCCACGGACGGGCTGGGGGACCGAAGGCTGAGGAGGGTGTAGGCCAGCGGGAACGCGCTTCCCGTGCCGGTTCCGAGGACGAGGACCCAGGTCCAGCCGGCGGACGGCGCGAGCAGCAGCCCGGTCAGACCGACGACCATGGTGGCCACGACCGCGACGACGAGGGGACGCTGGTCGCGGATGCGGGCGGCGAACACGGGGACGAGGAAGCCCAGCGGAATCCCGACGATCATCATGGTGGAGACCATCATCCCGGCCGCCGCGGGCGGGTACCCGGCGTCCTGCATGATCTCCGGCAGCCACGACATGAGGACGTAGAACATCAGCGACGCCAGCCCCATGAACGCGGCGACGAACCAGGCGGTCGGGGAGCGCAGCAGGGAGCCCTCGGCACGCGGGGCCGGGACGGGGGCGGTCGGGGCCCGGCGGCCGCGCAGCGCGAGCGGACCCCACACGAGCACGGCGACCAGCGAGGGGACGGCCCAGACGGCGAGGGCGAGCCGCCAGCCGCCGGCCTCGTCCAGCGGCACCGCGAGCCCGGCGGCGACCGCGCCGCTGGCCGCCATCAGCATCATCGCGAGCCCGGTCAGCGAGCCCACGCGGGACGGGAACGCGCGCTTGATGACCGCCGGCATGAGCACGTTGCCCATCGCGATCCCCGCGCCGGCCAGGACCGTTCCAAAGAAGAGCGAGACGGGCGACTGCACCACCCGCAGGACGATCCCCAGCGTGATCATCACCAGCGAACCGGCGATGGCGACCTCGGCGCCGAACCGCCGCGCGGCCACCGGCGCGACGGCCGCGAACAGCCCGAGGCACAGCACCGGGAGCGTGGTGAGGACACCGACCTCGGCGCCGGACAGCCCGAACACGTCCCGCAGGTCGCCGAGCACCGGGGAGATCCCGGTGATCGCGGCGCGCAGGTTGATCGTCAGCAGCACCAGGCCGACGAGCGACCACACCGCCGCGCCACGGGAAACGGGAGTCTGAGAGCTGTTCATGTCACCTTCGTGTCGGTCCGTAGAGCGCCGGCCGCCTGTCGGCGTGCGTCGCCATGGCGTGGAGCGCTGGTTCAGTTGTCGGTTCGGGCGCGTCAGGAGTCCGCGCCGGGCTCCGCCGGGCCCTCGGACGCCCGGCCCGCCTCCGGACGAGCGGGGAGGGTCGAGGCGAGGATCTGGTCGAGACAGGCGTGGGTGGCCCGGGTCGCGGCCTCGGCGTCGCTCGCCTCGATGGCGGCGGCGATGGGGCCGTGCGGTACGTCGACGTGTTCGAGGAGGGAGCCGGCGGCGCCGATGCTGGCCCGCAGCGCGGCGCTGAAGTCGCGGTACAGGTCCGTCAGGACGCGGTTGTGCGTGGCCTCGACGACGGCGGTGTGGAATTCGAGGTCCGCTTCGACGAACGTCGCGTGCTCGCCCGCCGCCCACGCCGCGTCCCTGCGCGCGAGGGCGACCGCGATGGCGGCCATGTCGGCGTCCGTCCGGCGGGTGGCGGCGAGCCGGGCCGCCTCCACCTCCAGCCCGCGCCGGACCTCCAGGATCTCGACGAGTTCCGCCGTCTCCAGCCGCCGCCGGACGGCCCCGGACAGCTCGCTCGTCGCGCGCACGTACGTCCCGTCGCCCTGCCGGCTTTCGAGCAGCCCGGCGTGGGTCAGCGCGCGCACGGCCTCCCGGACGGTGTTGCGCCCGACCCCGAGGGTCTCCGACAGCACCGGCTCCGGCGGGATCTTGCCGCCCACCGGCCAGCCGCCGCCGGCGATCTCGTCCCGGAGCTGGTCGATCACCTGGTCGACCAGCGAGGACCGGCGCGCCGTCCGCAGAGTCACGTTGAACCTCCAGTCAACCAGTCATCCCATGTTTCGATGATAGGACACCCGAGGTACCGACTTTATTCCGGGGGGCCCGGGAGCATGCGAGGACGACCGAACGCCCTCGGTCACATCGCCAAGGCGATCTACACGTGGGCTCTGGCGTCCGTGGGTGAGGGGGACGCGGAGAGGCCGGCGGCTTCGAGTGCCTGACGGTAGGCGGTGGCGGCGTTCTCCGGCGCATGGACGAGTTCGTAGAGCTCGCCGAGTTCCCTGTACAGGTGCGCCGCCGGGCGGCCCTTGGGCAGTGCCGCCAGTTGCTCGGAGGCCGCCCCGAGGACGAGCTGGGCGGCCGCCCGGTCGCCCTGGGCGACGCGTGCACGGGCCAGGACGAGACGGGCCAAGACGGACTTCTGGGTGCGCACGGCGAGGTCGCTTCCAGGCAGCGGGGCCACGGAGCGGCTGCTCGTCGGGGCCGCCAGCGCCATACCCGTGTTGAGGAACTGTTCGAGCGTCGCGATCGCGCTGTCCAGTTCGCCGATCAGCACGAGCGCGCGCGCCCTGGCGATGGTGCTCTCGGTGGCCTCGGCACCCTCAAGGTCCGTCGTCCCCTGGAGAAGGTCGAGCGCCTCCTGCGCCGCCTGACGCGAGCCCTCTGCGCGCGGACGTTCGAACCCGAATTCACCGGACGGCGCGACATCGGGCGCCGGGGCGTCCGAGAAGGGCCTGACGCCCCTGAGCAGAGCCTTGGCGCCGGCAAGGGCGAGGCGCGCATGAGCCTGGGTCGGAGACGTGTCGGAGCGCGCGGCAAGTGCCTGGTCGGCGAAGTACAGCGAGTCGCCGACGGTCCCCTCCTCCAGCGCGCGCATGCTGGCCCGCTGGTAGTGGACGCTCACCGGCTCGGGATCGGCCGCCCTCTCCGGGCGGAGGAGGCGCCGTCCGAGTTCGTGCGCGCGGATCGGATCGGAGCGGTCGACGTAGGCGAGCAGCAGGATCCGCCCGGCCTCGGTGTACTCGTGGCCGGCGTTGAGGCCGAGCTTGTCCAGCCGTTCGAGCGCACGCTCCCCCAGCGCGACGGCCTGCCCCAAGTCGCCGACGGCGTGGTAGCACCGGGCCAGCGCGATCACCGGGGACAGCCAGCTCGCCCGGCCCGGGTCGCGTTCGGCCTGCTCGCGCAGCTCCTCGAACAGCGCGATCGCGCGATCGGTGCGGCCCAGCTCCTCCAGGGCGCGGGCGCGGCCCCAGCGGGCGCGGGCCGTTAGGTCGGGGTCGTCGCTGCGGGCGATCACCTCGTCGAACCCGGACTCGGCCGCGGCCGGGTCGCCGCGCAGCAGCGCGAGGTGCGCGTGCCGTTCCCGCACTTCGAGGTGGGCGCGCTGCTCCGGCTCGACGCCCTCGGCGAGGTACTCCGGGGTGCACCCGAGGCGCTCGGCCAGCATGCGCAGGACGGTCGGCGTCGGAGTGCGCTTACCCGACTCGATCAGAGAGATGTAGCTGTCGGAGAGGTCGTGACCGGCGAGCTGTGCCTGCGACAAGCGTCTGGTCAGCCGCAGGTTGCGGACACGTTCGCCGACGTTGCCTGGACCCGGCATGTGGACTCACTTAGCGGAAGTAAACAGGCGGCTGGGGTGCCGACATGATTGCATATCGCGGGTTATCGCACATCGAGAGTAATGAAGCAGCGGAAGAAGTGACCGGCCGGACGGCTCGGGCCGGCGCCCGGGCGCACGCTGCGAGGACACCGAGGTGCGCCGGTTCGCGTCAGTGGATCGCCCGGCGATCGCGAGGACTGCCACCCCGCCGACGGTATCCGACCTTCCGGGCAACCTTCCGGCAGCCGCCGATATTGACCAGCCCGCCGCGTTTTCCGGCCATCGCGGGTGGTTCTACGCGTCGGCGTCCGAGTTGTCGTCGGGCAGCGGGGCGGTCGGAACGTCCTCCGCCTCGCGGGGCCGGCGCGGGGGCGGAGGCGGCGGGAGCGTCTTCTCCTCCGGTGCCGGGTTCTTGTTCGGGAAGATCATTTCGCAGACTTCGAGGTAGAGCTGCTCGGGGTAGGGCAGGAAGTCCACGTTGGTGAGGGCCTGGTCCTGGCCGGCGGACTCCAGGATGAACTCGCCGTAGCCGAGCATGCGGCCCGCGATCGTCCGCTTGAAGCTCATGTCGGTGACCTTGGCCAGCGGCATCATCGCCACCTTGCGGGTGATCAGGCCGGTGGTCAGCAGCATCCGCTGGTTGGTGATGACGAAGTAGTCGACGGACCATTCCGCGACGCGCCAGACGAACCAGGCGAGCAGGATCAGCCAGCCCCACCAGATCCAGCTGATGACGGTGCCCGCGTCGCTGGCGACCGTGTTGGTCAGCACACCCGCGATGATCAGACCGCCGAGCAGCAGGCCGACCGGGACCATCAGCACGGCCGGGTGCCGCCGTACCGTGATCACCTGGTTCTCGTGGGGGAGCAGGTACTTGTTGACCGATGCCGGCGCGGAGTCGCCGGGGGTGACTAGCCTCATGCCGGCCTCAGGCGAGCGCGTTGACGAAGGTGGCCAGGGAATCGGCGGCGGACGCGATGCCGCTGGCCGCGCTCTCCACCGACTGGGCCGCGCCGTCCGGCTGGTTGATGACGTAGAACGCCACGAAGGCCGCAGCGGCCCACGCGATGTACTTCTTGGCGGGCACGGCTGCCTCCCGGAGCGTTGAGCCACGGACCCCGGTTCAGTTTCGCACAGCCGTCACGACCGGCAAAGCAAGCCCTGTGGCGCGCGCGAGTCACACGTTCGCCGGGCCCATGGCCCGCCTCGACGTCGCCCCGGCGCGTCCGCCGGCCTATGGCGCGTTGTCGAGGGACGAGCGGCGCGCCTTGCGGCGCTTCTCGGCCGCGACGGTCGCCAGCACCTCCAGGTGCCGGCGGGCGATCCGCTCGACGAGGTCGGGCGGTGCGTCCCCCGTGACCTCCTCCGCGCCGTACCGTGCGGCCGCGACGCACCGGTTCACCGTGTCGGCGCCGTGCACTCCGTCGAACTCCTCGGCGAGCCGCTCCCCGATCGCGGCGTAGCGCGACATGTCGCCATCCCCTTGGTGAGCCATCACGTGTCCTCGAGCTCGCTCGCACCGCCCGGTCCGTAACGGTCCCCTGTGCCGAGGCGGCGGAGGGGAACGCGCAGTGGCGTTCCGTAGGGGGTTGGTACCCCACCCCGTCCCGAACGAACATCGCAGGTCACGTCGCGTTTAGAAGCGCGGCGCGGCCCCGTGGGAGGGGATCAGACCACGCCGTAGAGCCGGTCCCCCGCGTCGCCGAGGCCCGGCATGATGAAGCCCTGCTCGTTGAGGTGGGAGTCGATCGCCGCGGTCACCACCTTGATCGGCGCCGAGATGTCGGAGAACGCCTGCTCCAGGTACTTCAGGCCCTCGGGGGCGGCGAGCAGGCAGATCGCCGTGACGTCGTCGGCGCCGCGGTCGAACAGCAGCCGGATCGCGGCGGCGAGCGTCCCGCCGGTGGCGAGCATCGGGTCCAGGACGTAGCACTGGCGGCCCGAGAGGTCGTCCGGGAGCCGGGTCGCGTAGGTCTGGGCCTGCAGGGTGCCCTCGTCCCGGATCATGCCGAGGAAGCCGACCTCGGCGGTGGGCAGCAGCCGCGTCATCCCGTCCAGCATGCCGAGGCCGGCGCGCAGGATCGGCACGACGAGCGGCTTCGGGCTCGCCAGCTGGACGCCCTGGGCGGGGACGAGCGGGGTCCGCACGGTGGCCTCCGCGACCCGGACGTCGCGGGTGGCCTCGTAGGCGAGCAGCGTGACCAGCTCGTCGGCCAGCCGGCGGAACGTGGGGGAGTCGGTCCGGACGTCCCGCAGCGTGGTGAGCTTGTGCGCGACGAGCGGATGATCGACGGCGAGGGTCTGCATGCGCTCACCGTAGCCCACCCGCCGGGGCCGCCCCCCGCGACTGGATAGGTCGCCGCTGAGCTGGGCAGTATGGCGGTATGAACAGCGAGAGCGATCAGCAGCCGAGTGGCCCGGCGCGGCCCCGCGAGTCCGTGCCCGATCCGCCCGCGCCTGCTCGCGAATCCCCTGGCCCCACCGCTCCCGCCCCTGCTCCCGAGGCGGCGGCCCCGCCCCCTCCGGGCGACCCGGTGACCGATGTCACAGGCGAGGAGACCCCGCAGCGCCCCGGCCCCCAGGGCGACATCTCCCCCGAGCAGGTGCGCGAGCATCTCCGCCGCCGGGCGATCTTCCTGCGCGAGCTGGCCGAGGCCCGTGAGCTGCGCCGCCGGGTGACGCCGCACCGATCCCGGCGGGCACGGATCCACGCGCAGCTGCGCCGCCGCACCTTCCGTCTGAATTGATGCAGATCGAGTAGGTTCATCCCGCTGGGCACCAGAATGCGGCGCTGACTCCCGTCCTCACATCGGGGTGCGGCGGCGAGTTTGGTGGTGGGGCGCGCGAGCACGCGCCGCATCTGCGACCATGCCCTGGCAGGAGACGCGCCGGTGGGGTGGAAATGACGGATGTGGACGCGACGGACTTCGCCGTCGTGGTGTACCGGGAAGACGAGGGCTGGGAGGCTGAGATCCTCCCGGTGGCGTTGACCGAGGACCTCGCGGGGCTGATCCACGCCCTGCGCCAGCAGCCGAGCCTCGGCGGCACGGTCGGGCTGGTCTCGGTCGGCGACGACTTCTTCGTGGCCATCCGCCTGCTCGGCGACGAGGTCATGGTGTTCCTGTCGGACGTCACGGCGTCGGTCGACTGGCCGCTCGCCGGGCAGGTCCTCGACTACCTGGACATCCCGATCCCGGAGGACGAGGAACTGGACCAGGTCCTCCCGGTCGGCGACATGTCGATCTTCGCCGACCTCGGCCTGGACGAGATGGAGCTCGGCGCGATCTCCGGCGACCTGGAGCTCTACCCGGACGAGATGCTCCTCAGCATCGCCGGCCGCATCGGCTTCGCCCCCGCCTTCGAACGCGCCCTGGACGCCGTCCCCTGACCCCGGGGCCGGCTCTTCGGTCAGTTGGGCTGGGGAAAGCCGTTCTGCCTGGCGAACACATTGAGGCCGGCCCAGTCGTCGCCGGTGTGGCTGTGCGCAGGGTCGAGGCAGCCGAGGCTGATCGGCCGCCTGGCGTCGTAGCGCGGAGCGCGCGGGTCGGGCGGGTCGGTGAAGTTCAGGACCTCGGCGATGTTGCGGGCCGCGGCGTCCCGCACCGTCAGCGGCTCCAGCCCCCAGCGCCACTCGATCGCCTTCAGGACGGACGTGTGGTCGTACACCTCGTGCGCGATGGCGCCGCGCCGCGCCCGCGGGGAGATCAGCAGGCACGGGACCCGGAAGCCGCGCAGCCCGGTGCCGAGGTCGGGCCGCGGGTCCGGACCGGCCGGCGGGGGGACGTGGTCGAAGAACCCGCCCCACTCGTCGTAGTTGATCACGAACAGGGTGCGGGGCCAGTTGGGCGAGGTGACGACCGCCGTGTAGACCTCGTTGAGGAACGCTTGGCCGAAGCGGATGTCGGCGAGGGGATGCTCGTCCTCGGACATGCCGGGCAGGAAGATCTCTCCGAGGAAGGCGGGCTCGACGAAGCTGACCGCGGGCAGCCGGCCGTTCCGCGCATCACTGCGGAACTCCGCGATGTTCCTGCTGATGTCGAGGTGCCGGAGCCCCCAGAGCGCAGTGAACGGCACGTCGCTGAAGTAGTAGCGGCAGGAGACGCCCTTGGCCTTCAGCCGGTCCCAGATCGTGGTGATCTCGGAGATCGTCAGCGTGTTGGAGATCCGGTCGGTCTGCCCGGCGTGCTGGAAGATCCGGTTCGGGAACGTGGACGACATGATCGCGGGGAAGTAGCGGTCGCAGACCGTCCAGTCGAGGGCGGCGTGGCCGTGGAACCCGAGGTCGGCGCCCTCGTAGTAGCCGATCGAGAACACGTCGTTGTCGCCGGCGCGCAGCCATCCGTCGCATGCGCCGTCGTTGTACTCGGTTCGTCCGCCCTGGTACGAGTGGTCGGGGTCGCTGAAACCGCACCCCCACGGCACCTTCAAATGGTGGGTGTCGTGCTCGTTGCCGTCGGCGTCGGTGAAGGTGAGCCCGGCCTGGCGACCGTCCGCTCCGGGCAGCCAGCCCATGTAGTGGTCGAAGGACCGGTTCTCCATCATCACGACGACGATGTGGTCGATGCCGGAGTCGTCCGGATCGGGGAGTTCGGCGACGGGTGCGCGTTTCGCCGCGGCCAGTTGCGCCGCGTGGGCCTGGGTGGACGCCCCCCCGGCCGCACTCGTGGCGATGATCGCCGCGGCGCCCGCCGTCCCCGCCAGAAACCCGCGCCTGGTCAGTTCGTCCGCGCCCATGGCTCTCCTCCCGGGATGGCGGCCGCTGAGCAGTATGCGGACATTTGTGACACACGGGAAGAATGGTGACCGTCCGGCACCGGACAGGACATGAAGTTTATTCACAACCGAATCCGGGCAGCGGCGCCCGGATTCCGCGGGAAAGGGGGTGTGAGCGGCGCAACCCGGTGGGTCACAATGAGCACGTGTCCTACTTCGCCGCCGTGTTCGCGCAGACCCCGCAGGGCTGGGTCGGGACCGAAGCCGTGCTCGCCGAGGCGGAACACGTCGACGACGTCGCCGACCTGATGCGGGAGGCCGCCGTCGAGTCCTACGGCGACCCGGTCGTGCTGCTGGTCGAGCAGGACGACGACTGGTTCGCCGTCGTCCGGCTGGACGGGGAGGACGAACCGCGCGCCTTCGTGTCCACCGTCCGCGAGGACGGCCTCGCCGCACTGTTCCAGCAACTCGTCGGCGAGGTGCCCGACGGCGACTCCGGCGGCGACGCCGCGCTCCTCGAAGACCTGGGGCTCGACGCCGAGCGCCTGAGCGACCTCGGCGAACGCGCCCTCCCCGGCGACGCCCTCCTCGCCGTCGCCGAACAGGCCGGCTTCGGCGAAGAGTTCGACCGCCTCCGTGACTGACGCCGCCCCTTCCGAGCCGCCCCCGCCGGGACCTGCGGACGACGACCCGGTCATCGAGGAGTTCCTGCCTTCGATGCGGCGGGCGCTGGAGGAGGCCCGCCGGGCGTTCGAGGACGGGGAGATCCCGGTCGGCGCGGTCGTCCTGGACGCGTCCGGCGAGATCATCGGGGCCGGGCACAACGAGCGCGAGCGGTCCGCCGACCCGACCGGGCACGCGGAGATCGTGGCGATGCGGCAGGCGGCAGCGTCGCTCGGCGAGTGGCGGCTGTCCGGGTGCACCATGGTCGTGACCCTGGAACCCTGCACCATGTGCGCGGGAGCGGCCGTCCAGGCGCGTCTCGACCGCGTCGTCTACGGCACCGTCGACCCGAAGGCGGGCGCGGTGGGATCGCTGTGGGACGTCGTCCGCGACCGGCGGCTCAACCACCGGCCCGAAGTGATCGCCGAGGTGATGGCGGACGAGTGCGCGGCGCTGCTAATCGAGTTCTTCGCGCACCGCAGAGTCAGGTAGGCTCTCCCGCGGTGGTGTCGCCTAGTGGACGAGGGCGCACGCCTCGAAAGCGTGTGAAGTGCAAGCTTCCGTGGGTTCGAATCCCACCACCACCGCCACCCAAATGGCCACACACCTGGCCAAACGCTATGAGGGCGGGACCTGTGGTCCCGCCCTCAGCGCTTTCTAGTCTCAGACCGAGGGCTTTCGTCCTGGCGGAGGCCGGGGGCGAGCGCGAACACCAGCGAGTTTCTCGACGTCCACGCGGTGGCCAGGGTGCGCGTTCTCCGAGATCCTCGGCGGGGTCGTGACCTCGCCCGCTACGCGGTCGCCGGCGGAAGGACGCCCGACCTGTTGAGACCGCTGCGAGCTGTCCTGGCGGGGCTTGACTATCGCCCGCGATGCGGGACGATCCCAGGCTGAGGGGAACGCGTTCCCATAGCAACGAAAAGACTCGTCGTAGAGGACGAAACAATGAAGATCACCGAAATCGGCCACACCCTCGCAGACCTCGGTTTTTGGCACCTCGCCGGAGACAGCTGGGAGGAGAAGGCGGAGAAGGCGCTCGCCATGGCGCGTCCGTGCTTCGGTTCGGATGCGTCCCTCAAGGTCTCGCCCGACCAGGGCATCCCGGTCGTGGACGTCGTGGAGGTTGGACCCACCATCCTCAGTGAGGTGAACGAGGACGAGGAGACTGTCACGGTCGTCTCGTTCCGTGGCCTGACGGGGGACGACAAGAAGGAGATCGAGCAGACGGCGCTGAGCAAGGCGCGCCCCTGCGTCGACGAAAACGCGCGGCTGGAGATGTTCTACTGCGTGATGTACGAGAACGAGGACGCCGACGGTGGCCGCTACAGGACCACTTGGGTGCAGGTCGCGGCAGTCGAGCCGATCAAGAGCCCGAGGGTCAACAAGGAGATCGAACCTCTTGTGCTCTTCGACATCATGGGGAACACCAAGAAGGAGATCGAGCGGAACGCGCTGATCGAAGCGCGTGCGGACGAGCCCTTCTGCCGGCGCATCGGCCGGGACACCCGGCTCTGGGTCGACTTCTCGGAGCACGGTGTGGCGGCCTGCGAGTCCGCCCCGGGCCTGTTCGTCGCCGACGGTCTGATGGTGTGGGCAGTCAGCTGAGACACGGGCGACCTCTTCACGGGGGTCTCCTCGCAAGTGTGGCCGGCCCTTCCCGAACGCTCGGGAAGGGCCGCATCTCTTTTCGTTATGATTCCCGCCCACTTCGGCACGCCCAAGCCCATATGCCAAGGGCCGCGTCCCGATTCCGGGGCGCGGCCCTTGGCGTTTCAGCCGACGGTGACCAGGGCGACGCCTGCGATGGCGACGGCCATGCCTACTCGTTGGACGGCTCGGAGGCGCTCGCTGTAGGCGACTCTCGCCAGTAGGACGGTGATCGCCGGGTAGAGGGACGTCAGGACGGCGGCGAGGCTGAGCATGCCGTTGTGGACCGCGAGGAAGTACAGCACGTTCGCCCCCGCGTCCAGGGTGCCGGAGAGAAGTGCCAGCCCGATCAGCGTCCGGCCGGAGACCCGCGGGCCCGTGTCGCCGCCGCGGATCGCCAGGAACAGCAGCGCGACGGCGACGATGACCAGGTTGCCTAGGCGCGCGCCGACGATCGGCCAGAGGCCGCTGCCGTCCCCCGCCTCCTTCAGCAGGACGAAGAACACGCCGAAGCATGTGCCGGACACGCCGGCCATGACGGGGCCCGAGTCGACGAGCCGTCGCCATCCGTCCGGGCGCGGCCCGGCCGCCGCCCCGTCGCCGTTCGCTTCCATGCTGACCAGGCCGATCGCGACGAGGCACAGCAGGACGCCGAGCAGGACGGACGCGTCCAGCCGCTCCCCCCTCGCGATGCCCACGGCGACCGGGAGGACGGCCGCGGCCAGCGCGGACACCGGCGCCACCACGCTCATCGGGCCGCGGGCGAGCGCCCGGTAGAACGCGATCAGACCGGCCCCGCCGCTGAGCCCGGCCACGAACCCCCAGGTCATCGGTACCGGGCTCGGGCTGCCGCCGCTGAGCAGCGCGGACACCAGCACGACCGCCAGGCCGATCGGCACGCACCAGGTCAGCGCCCGGATCGCCGTCGACTTCCGGGTCACGCTGCCGCCGAGGAAGTCGGCCAGGCCGTACGCGAGCGCGGCGCTCAGCGCGAGAACCGTGACCATCACCGTCCGCCGATCAGCCGGGTCTCGATCCGGACGTCCGGGGAGATCGTCCGCAGTCTCTCCGCGAGCCGGTCGCCGGCCTCGGTAAGCCGGTCGATCGGGTAGGGCTCAAGGCGTTCGAGCAGGAAGAGGCCGTTCTTGGTGGTCTCCGTCAGCCGCGTCCGGACGCACTGCCGCCAGTTCCAGCGCCGGCAGGTGACCCCCTGGTCGTCCCGCCAGACGACCTCGCCGGGGTTCGGGTGCTCGACGGCGGGCTCGCCACCGGCGATCACGTCGAACGGCTCGTCACCCGTGGCCCTGACCAGCCGCGCCGTCCCCTGGTAGGCGTCGAGATCCTCGCCGCCGATGGGCAGCGCGTACTCGACGCTCACGGCGTTGTAGGCGTCCACGACCCTGTTGATGGCCGGGAGCGCCTCGACGCGACGGAGCAGCGCGTCCACCGAGGGCCGGGTGCGCTGCGGCTTGGCCCCGAACGCCCGGTACGCCTCGCGCCATGCCTCCACATGCGGGTCGCTCGCATCGGCCTTCTGGGCCGCCTCGGTCAGCCACCCCTCCGACGCCTGATCACTGGGCCCGTTCCCCAGCCCCTCGGCGATCATGACGAGCACGGCGAAATCGGGACGCAACTCCCGTACCGCCTCGTCCACGGCGACCCGCTCAAGCATTTCTCGACCTCCGGACGGTCACTTTAATGACATCGAGATACCACTATACCGACCGCCCTCGGCGTCACCCAAGGCACCCGCCCCGCATGACCTGCATGTGTTCAGAAACAGAGCAGGTTCTGGATGCGTACCGGCCTCCCGGGTGGCAGCCGAAGCTCCGGCGGCCGGCCGAGTGGGACGCCCGACCAGTCGATCCGGAACGGGCCTTCGACCGGCCGGGACGGGATCCGGCTCATCAGCTCGAAGGTCGCGACGGGTCGCCCAGGGCGGTGGACGCCCAACTCCAGCTTGATGAAGTCGCCGAGGTCCTGCCGGGTCAGATCACCGGTTTCACGCAGGCGCGCGTCGGCGGCTTCCCGTGCGGCACCCACCGTGCCGAACACGCGGCCGATCTCGATCCATTCCGAGTTGCCGATCCGCGCCTCCTCTCGCAGCAGAGCGAACCCGTACGAACGCGGACCCGGCTGCGGGACGGTCGGCGGCGGACCGGACTCGGCCCCCAGCGCGTCGAGGCAGGTGGCGGCCAAGTCGTCGAAGGGGTCGCGGCGCAGTGCCTCACGGTAGGCGGCGACCGCCCCGTCGCGGTCGCCGAGCCAGGCCAGCGCGTGGCCGAGGTGGATCGGCACCAGCGGATCGCCGGGATCGGCGTCCAGCGCCGCCCGCGCGGCCTCGGCGGCGCGCTCGGCGGCCGGGCGGCTCATGTCGTCCCAGTCGTCCTCCTCCACGCCGTTGAGCGGCGGGCCGTCGAGGTCGTAGTCCCAGCCGGAGTTCACCTCGTGCTCCACATCGGTGCACAGGCGCAACTCGAACGCCGCGATCAGCGAGCGCCCGATGGCCGCCGTCGCGGGCTCGGCGCCCTCGTAACAGGCACGCGCCTCGCCGAGGAGCACACCGATCTCATCGGTGCCGTGGTCGTCCCAGAATCGATGGGCGCACTGGGCGAGGAGATCGAGGCCGCGTTCCACGTTCATCGGGGAAGCCTAGAAGCGGCCCTGGAGTGGGTGTCGGAGTCAGCGGCCGGTGATGGCGTCGATCTGTTCGCGGAGGATGTCCGCGTGGCCGGCGTGGCGGCCGGTCTCCTCGATCATGTGGGTGAGTGCCCAGTGGATGCTGGGAGCGGGCCTTCCCGGGCGAGGGACCGGGGCCCCGAGGTCGGTGCACCCGTCGAGGACCTCGTTCGCACGCTCAACCGCCTCCCGGTAGCGGGCGACGACGTCGGCGACGCTGTCCGCCGGTGCGGCCTGGAACGTCGCCTGCCAGTCGGTGACCTTGTCCCCGAGGAACATCGAGCGCTCGACTAAGGTCAGGTGGTTGAGCAGGCCGAGCAGGTTCGTGCCCGACGGCACTCCGGCAGTCCGGACCTGCGGTTCCGGGGCGCCGTCCACCTTCGCGGCGATCGAGGTCCGCAGGTAGTCGAGGAAGCCGCGCAGGACCTCGGCCTCGCCGCTTCCGGTCCGGGGCGGCGGGGTGTCACTGCGGCGGGAAGCGGTGGGCATCGTGCTCTCCTTCCGGTGGTGCTCTTCGAAGCTTCCAGGGCCTCCACGATCTCGCACGAAATCTTGCGGTTCTGGCAAGGCGGTAGCGTCGAGGGCGAACTGATGAGCGGAGGACGGTTGGGCGGGCAGGACGCGATCGGGGAGGCCGTGGCGCGGACGGTGCGGGCGCTGCGGGCCGGGCACGGGTGGAGCCTGGACGAGCTGGCCGGGCGCGCCGGGGTGAGCAAAGGGGTGCTGGTCGGGCTGGAGCAGGGCCGCGGCAACCCGAACCTGGGGACGCTCATCCGGATCTCGGACGCGCTCGGGGTCCCGTTGACGCGGCTGGTGCAGGTGGAGGAGGAGCCGCCGGTGCGGTTGTTCCGGCCAGAGCGGCATGTCGTCCTGTGGGAAGGGGAGCAGGGCGGGACGGGGACGTTGCTCGCCGGCAGCGATCCGCGGCCGTCGCTGGAGCTGTGGAACTGGGTGCTCCGGCCTGGCGAGACGCGGGAGAGCGACGCGCACGTACCGGGTACCAAGGAGATCGTGTTCGTGGAGGAAGGCACGCTGACCCTGAGCGTGGACGGCCGTACCGACCTCGTCGAGGAAGGGAGTGCCGCCGTGTTCGCCGGTGACCGCGCCCACTCGTACGGCAATGGCGGCGACGCCGATGTCCGTTTCGTCCTTGCCGTGCTCGACCTCTGAGCGGCGCCGGCCCGCCCGCGTATCAGGAGGTCAGGCGGACGGGCATGGCGAGGTAGTGGTAGCCGGTGTCGGACTCCGCCGGGGCGTCCTCGTCGTCCTTCTTGTCGGGGACGGCGGTGAGGAGGGCGGCCTTGGTGGGGCCGGCGAATTCGAGACGGGCGGATTCGGTGTCGATGCCGGCGAGACCGTCCAGGAGGTATTGCGGGGCGAACGCGATGTCGATGTCGTCGCCGGTGAGATGGGCGCCGAGGCTCTCGTTGGCGCGGGCGGAGTCGCCGGTGGCGGCGCGGATGCGGACCTCGTCGGCGGTGAAGGCCAGCCGTATCGGGGTGCCGCGTTCGGTGACGAGCGCGGCGCGCTTGATCGCCTCGACGAAGGGTGCGACGCGGATCTCGGCGACGGACGTCCAGGTGCCGGTGAGGCGTGACCGGTAGTTGATGTACTGGTCGTCCAGGAGGCGGCTGGTCATCCTGCGGCCGCCGCCGGAGATGCCGATGAGGGTGTCGGCGGTGCCGCCGAGGTCGATGGCGACGTCCGCCCCGCGCTTGATCGCCTTCGCCGTGTCGGCGAGGGTGCGGGCGGGCACGACGACGCCGGCGGTGAACTCGGGGTCGTCGGGCACCCAGGTCAGCTCGCGGGCGGCGATGCGGTAGCGGTCGGTGCAGGCGAGCCACATCGTGTCGCCCTCGATGTCGATCCGGACGCCGGTGAGCATGGGGAGGGTGTCGTCGCGTCCGGCGGCCGGGGTGACCTGGGCGACGGCGGCGGCGAAGAGGTCGCCCGGAATCGTTCCGGCGCGCGCGGGCGGGTCGGGGAGGGTGGGGTAGTCCTCGACGGGCATGGTCTGGAGGCCGAACTCGGCGGGGCCGCAGCGGACGACCACCTCGGAGCCCTTCGTGAAGACGTCCACGGGCTCCGCCGGAAGGTTCCGGACGATGTCGGACAGCAGCCGCCCGGGGACGAGGGCGCGGCCCGGTTCGGCCACGGCCGCCTCGTCCCGTGCGTGCGCGGACACCTCGTAGTCGAACCCGGCCAGGGTGAGCTCTCCCTCGCCGGTGACCTCGATGAGCATGCCCGCGAGGACGGGGAGGGCGGGGCGGGCCGGCAGCGTCCGCGCCGCCCACGCCACCGCGTCGGCGAACGTCTGGCGGTCGACTCGGAACTCCACCTCGATCAGCCCTTCCGCGACTGCTTGACGGCCGGAGACCCGGCCATGACAGGCACGTTATCCCCGGGCTCCGACAGTTTCAGAACAGCGCGTCTTCGGTCACCCGGGTCCTGCTTTCGAGGTCGAGGAGGTAGCGCTTGCGGGGGAGGCCGCCGCCGTAGCCCGTGAGGGAGCCGGTGGATCCGATCACGCGGTGGCAGGGGACGATGACGCTGACCGGGTTCTGTCCGTTGGCGAGGCCGACCGCACGGGACGCGGACGGTCTGCCGATCTCGGCGGCGAGTTCACCGTAGGTGGTGGTCTCTCCGTAGGAGATCTCCTGGAGCGCCGCCCAGACGCGCAACTGGAAGGGCGTGCCGGCGAGGTGGAGCGGCAAGTCGAACTCCGTCAGTTCGCCGGTGAAGTACGCGGCGAGCTGTTCGGCGACGGGCGCAAAGGGCTTGGCCTCAGGGTCGTCCGGCGCACCGAAGGTCTCCTCTGGCGGACGGTGGCGCTGCACGTCCATGTAGAGACCGGAAAGAGCGCCGTCGGTCGCGACCAAAGTGAGGGGGCCGACAGGGCTTTCTATGACGGCGTGCGTTGGTTCCACAGGGAGTCCTTCAGTTCGCGGGAAGCAGGTTGATGGCGTGGTCGCCGGTGGCCCACAGGTACTGGACGGCGTAGGCGCGCCAAGGGCGCCATTGGGCGGCGCGTCGTGTGAGGGCCGCCGGTGTGGTGGGGAGGTCGAGTGAACGCGCCGCCGCACGAATCCCCAGGTCGCTTGGGATGAACGCGTCCGGGTCACCGAGAGCGCGCATCGCGATGGTCTCGATGGTCCAGGGACCGAATCCGGGGAGGGTGGACAAGCGGGCGCGGGCCTCGTCCCAGTCGCTCCCTACCCCGAGGTCGATCTCCCCTGTGGCGAGTGCGTCGACGAGGGTCGTCAGCGTGGTGCGCCGGGTCTTCGGGAAGGCGAGGTCCTCCGGGTCCAGTTCGGCGAGAGCGGACGGTGTGGGGAAGAGGTGCGTTAGTCCGCCGCCTGGGTCGTCTATGGGCTCGCCGTAGGCGGTGACCAGACGCCCTGCATGGGTTCGGGCCGCCGCCGTCGACACCTGCTGCCCCAGGACGGCCCGGACGGCGAACTCCGGGGCGTCCACGGTGCGCGGGACACGCCGTCCGGGCGCCTTGTCGACCAGCGGCGCGAGGACGGGGTCGTCGCGGAGCAGGTCGTCCACGGCGACGGGGTCGGCGTCGAGATCGAGCATCCAGCGGCAGCGGCTGATCGCGATGGTGAGGTCGCGCAGGTCGCTGAGGTGGAGCGTGCAGGCGACGTGGTCGGGCCGGAAGCGCAGGGTGGCGATCCCATGCCCGTGCGGCAGCCGCATGGCGCGGCGGAACGCGCCGTCCCGCCACTCCTCCACGCCGGGGACGGCGGTCGCCGCGAGATGCCCGAACAGATTGTCGGGACACAGCGGCGCCCGGAACGGCAGCCGCAGCGACAGCGCGCCCGACCCGGCGGGCGGATGTCCCTTCGCGACACGGTCGCGCAGAGCGCTCGGGGTCAGCGCGAACACCTCGCGGACGGTGTCGTTGAACGAACGGATGCTTGCGAACCCGGCGGCGAACGCGACGTCCCCCATGGGAAGGACGGTCGTCTCGATCAGGAGCCGCGCCGTTTGGGCGCGCTGGGCCCGCGCCAGGGCGAGCGGGCCGGCGCCCAGTTCGGCGTTGAGCTGGCGCTCCAGCTGGCGTGTGCTGTAGCCGAGGCGTCCGGCCAGGCCCGGGACGCCCTCCCTGTCGACGACGCCATCGGCGATGAGGCGCATCGCCCTGGCGACCACGTCCGCGCGATGGTTCCATTCGGGCGAGCCCGGGGACGTGTCAGGCCGGCACCGCTTGCAGGCACGGAAACCGGCCTGCTGGGCGGCGGCCGCACTCGGATAGAACCGCATGTTCTCCGGCTTCGGCGCCACCACCGGGCAGCTGGGGCGGCAGTAGATCCCGGTGGTCACGACCGCGATGAAGAACCATCCGTCGAAGCGGGCGTCCTTCGCCTGGACGGCCCGCACGCACCTTTCCACGTCCTCGTGCATGCCTCCCAGCATCCACGGAGGACCCTCGCCACCACTAGCGAAAAAACGACATCATCCTGGGGGCGGGCCATCCCGGGAGAGCCGGGGGACGGGCATGACGTCCCAGGTAATCGATCTTCCGCGCCCGGACCGGCAGCGTAGGGGACATCGGACGACGAACCCGAACGATCAGACGGGAGTCTTGAAATGAGCGATGTTCAGCAGCGGGTCGAGCGTTACCTGGCCATCTGGAACGAGACCGACCCGGCCGCGCGCCGTGCCGCGATCGCCGAGGTGTGGACGGAGAACCCGGTCTACGTCGACCCCCTCGGCGTGGCCGAGGGCCGGGACGCGATCGACGCGTTCGTCGCCGGGGCGCAGCAGCAGTTCCCCGGCCTCGTCTTCCGCGCGGCGGGGACCGTGGACGCCCACCACAACGTGGCCCGCTTCACCTGGGAGCTCGGCCCCGAGGGCGGCGAGGCGATCGTGGTCGGCTTCGACGTGGCGACGTTCGACGACGACGGCCGCTTCGACCGGGTGACCGGGTTCCTCGACAAGGTGCCCGCCTGAGATACGGGGGTGGCGTGCCGGGCGTCCGGCACGCCACCGTTTCACAGCTGCCGCAGCGCTCCCCCGTCCACGGCCCATTCGGCGCCCGTCACCTGGGCGGACAACGGGGACAGCAGGAAGACGATGACCCGTGCGACGTCCTGGGGCGTGCCGAGGCGTCCCGTCGGGAGCCGCCTCTCCTCACGGACGAACCGGTCGATCGCCTCCTCCACCGGTAGGTCGTACTGGGCGGCCAGCTGGTCGGCGAACCCTCCCGGCTCGTCCCACAGCCGTGTTCGCGTGGGGCCGGGCGTGACCACGTTGGAGCGGATGCCGCAGCGGCCGAACTCCCCCGCCAGCGTTTTGGACACCGACAACAGAGCGGTCTTGGACGCGGCATAGTCGACCAGCGGGGTGTCAGGAAACCGTCCGGCCTCGCTGGAGACATGCACGATGCTCCCCGCCCCCTGGTCGATCAGCGCCGGCAGCGCGGCACGGGCCATGCGCACGGCCGCGTGGAAGTTGAGCTCGAACGTCGCGTGCCATTGGGTGTCGGTGACGTCGAGGAACCCGATCCGGGATTCGAGCGCACCCGCGTTGTTGACCAGGCCGTCGAGCCGTCCGTGCCGCTCCAGCGCGACGTCCACGACGCGTAGGGCGGAGCCAGGGTCGGTGAGATCGGCGGCGATGTCGGGGGAGGAACGCGATACGCCGACTACGGAGGCGCCCTCGCCGGTGAGCACCCGGACGACCGCGTCACCGATTCCGGCGGACGCACCGGTCACGATGTAGACCTTGCCCTCAAGTCCGAGATCCATGGCGGGCCCCTTCAGGAGCGGCGGAGGAACGACCCGACGAGGGCCGCGCCGGCGAGGACGATCGCGACGTTCACCGCCGTCGCGGTGTGGACGCCGCCGAGGACGGACGCGTTCGCGGTGGCCACGGCGCTCATCACCGGGATGCCGAGCGTGATGGCGACCTGCTGCGTCATCGTGGCGAGGCCGGTCGCGAGGCCCTGCTCGCCGTCCGGCAGCCCGGACGTGGCGGTCCCCATGAACGCGACGATCGCGACGAGGTTCCCGAAGCCTCCGATCGCGGTCGCGGCGAGCATCAGGCCGAGGCCGTCGCGCGACTCCCCGAGCCCGAGCAGCGCGGCCGTCGCCGCGGCCTGGAGGACGAGCCCGGAGACGAGTGCCGCCCGGCCGCCGAGCCGCCCCATGATCCGGGGCGCGGCGACGCCGCCGGCGAACGTCCCGGCACCGAGGACGCCGAGCGCGAGCCCGGTCGTCAGCGGCGAGAAGCCCAGGATCTTCTGGAGGTAGAGCGTCATCAGGAAGACCAGCGACGTCTCGGTGGCGAAGGCGACGAACCCGCCGACGTTGCCCCAGGTGACGGTCCGCCGCGTCAGGACGTTCAGCGGCGCGAGCGGGGCCGGTGACCGCCGCTCGGCCAGCACGAACGCGACGAGCAGGACGGCGGCGCCGGTCAGCGCGCCGAGCGCGAGCGGCGAGCCCCAGCCTTCCGATCCGGCGGACGTGATCCCGTAGACGAGGGCGAGCAGCCCGCCGGTCACGGTCACCGCGCCCGGAACGTCCAGCCTCGCCCCGTCCCGGGACCGGCTCTCCGCGACCACCGCGGGCGTGACGGCGAAGATCAGCACCGCCACCGGCACGTTGATCAGGAAGGCCCAGCGCCAGCTCAGCAGGTCGGTGAGCAGGCCGCCGAGGATCGCGCCGACGGTGAACCCGGCCGACATCAGCGCGCCGCTCAGCCCGAGGGCCCGCGTCCGCAGCGGCCCCTCCGGGAAGGACGTGGTGAGGAGCGAGAGCGCGGCCGGCGTGGCGATCGCCGTGGCCAGCCCCTGCAGGACCCGTCCGGTGAGCAGCATCGCCGGCGATGTGGCCAGCCCGCCGACCAGCGACCCTCCGGCCAGGAGGGCCATGCCCGTGAGCAGCATCCGGCGCCGTCCGAACAGATCGGCCACGCGACCGAACAGCAACGTGAATCCTGCGGCGGGAAGGGCGAACGCCGTGGCGATCCATTGCAGCTCGTCCAGCCCGAAGCCCAGTCCCCGGCCGACGACCGGCAGCGCCACGTTCAGGATGGAGAAGTCGATGGCGAGCATGAACTGCGCGCCAAGGAGAAGGATCAGTATCAGCTTGTGCCGCGACGACATCCGCTCAGAAGGAGCGGACACGGCGGTGGTGAGTGCGGTCATGCCACAGACCATCGCTGCGCAGAACGCGGCTACCCAGCCCCCGCCTCTTCGTACTACCCCCAGTAGCAGGCTGCCGGGGGAGGGCCTCGACGAAACCGCCGGATAGCCTCGGCGGCATGGCACGGAACGGTGACCTCGGCGAGTTCCTCAGGTCGCGGCGCGCGCGGCTGCGTCCCGAGGACGTCGGCGTCACCTCCTTCGGGACGCGGCGGCGCGTGCCCGGGCTGCGGCGCGAGGAGCTGGCGCAACTGGCCGGCGTCAGCGTCGCGTACTACATCCGGCTCGAACAGGGAACGGCCGAGGGCGTGTCCGCCGAGGTGCTGGACGCGATCTCGCGGGCGCTGCGGCTCGACGGCGACGAGCACGCCCACCTGCACCGGCTCGCTCACCCGCCGCGCCGGGCGCCCCTCACCGGCCCTCCCCGGCTGCGCGCCCCGCTCCAGCACCTGCTCGACTCGTTCACCCACGCGCCCGCGTACGTCGTCGGCCACTACACGAACGTGGTCGCCTGGAACCGGCTCACCGCCGCGGTGTTCGTCGACCTGGCGAACGTCCCGCCGGACGAGCGGACCTGGTCGCACCAGATCCACCTGAACGGCGACTACAAGGCCCGGCTCGGCGACAACTGGCCGGCCGTGGCCCGGCGCAACGCCGCCTACCTGCGGTTCCGTTCCGGACAGGACCCGGACGACCCGAACCTGCGCGCGGTCATCGACTGCCTGCGGGAGCGAAGCCCCGACTTCCAGGACATGTGGTCGGCGCACCATGTCACCGACCTGACCCATGGCGAGGCCCGCATCGACCACCCCCAGGTGGGACGCCTCGTCCTGCCGTTCGAGACGCTGCACCTGCCCGGCGATCCCGACCTCAGCCGCCTGATGCTCTACGCGGCCGAACCCGGATCTCCTTCGGAGGCCGCCCTCCGCGAACTGGCCGCGACGTCCGGCTGCCTCTCCAGCGCCGACCTGGCCTAACGCGGCATGGCCGCGGCGTGCTCGCGGGCCGTCTCGACGAGGCGGCGGACGGCGGGATCGTCCGCGAACTCCTCGACCGCCGGGACGGTGCCGCCGCCGAATCGCGCGACGGCCAGCGCGGTCGCCGCGAAACCCGCCGTCATCGACCTCTTGATCATGTGATGGGAACGGGCGTAGTCCCGGATGACCGCGTCGGTGAAGGCGGCGAACACGGGGACGTCCACCTGGCATTCGTCGAACTCCATCGGGCCGAGACCCGACGGCGTCCCGAGCAGCCGCGCGTGGGCGGCGGCCATGTCCATGAAGAGCCCGGCGACCCTGGTGGCCGGGTTCCAGAGGACGTCGTCGCCGTTCTGGAAGTACTGGCTCATCCGGCGGCCCTGCGGAAGTGGGCTTCGCGGTCCGCCGTCGCCAGAGCGGTGTTGATCAGGGTGATCACCGCGAAGGCGAGCGCGGAGCCCGGGTGGCCGACGCCGTAGAACCCGAGCGCGCCGGCGCCGAACACGACGGCCTTCACCAGGAGGACGAGCGGGAGCGCGACCTTGAAACGGGCCCGGGGCGCCGCGAACAGGCCCCACAGGACCATCGCCACCACCGGCGTCGCCACGCCCAGGACGACGTTGACCAGGATGTTCCCGCCGGTCGTGAAGCCCCACCACGCGAGCGCGATGATGGCCACGATCTCCAGTACGAAGGCGAGGCCCTCGTTCAGGGCATGCAATGGCCCAGGTAGACGCACGCCGATACGGTACTACTCGTGGACGAGATCTCCTGGCAGGAGGACGGCCGGGACCATCGCGTCCGCTGGCGTTCGGAGAGCGGCGCGCCGCCTCCCCGCCGCGTGGTGATCGCCGACGACGAGACGCGCGCGGACGACGCGTTCCGCCTGGCCAGCGAAGGCACTGCCCTGTTGTGGCGCGGCGATTTCCAGAACGCGCGGCAACTCCTCCAGGCGATGGCGCGGCGGATCGACCGTCCCCCGCGCCGGCGCCGCAACAAGCCGGAACCCTCCCAGGTGCAGGCGTTCCACCTTCACCGTCAGGCACGCGCCCAGCGCGCGCGGACGCTCGGCATGCTGCTCATACCGTTCACACCGGGGCACGTCATTCCGCTGCGGCGTGCACCGGACGTCCAAGACGCCTGCACCGAGGCCTACGGCCAGGACGACCAGCCCTACGTCACCTCACTGCGCGAACTGCTCGGCCTGGTGGGCGCCCACGAATGGCGCGAGAAGGGCGTCCCGATCCCCGCATTGGGCGGCGACCGGATACACCCGCACTACGGCGTCTTCTCACCGATCAGGGGCGAATACGTGGACCTCGTTGGCGAGGCACCCTTGCCGCCGACGAAAACAGCGTTTGATGTAGGCACCGGTACGGGCGTCCTAGCGGCCGTCCTGGCCCGCCGCGGTATCGACCATGTCGTCGCCACTGACCAGGACCCGCGCGCGCTTGCCTGCGCCCAAGAGAACCTCAAGCGGCTGGGTGCGGAGGTGGAGGTCATCCAGGCCGACCTCTTCCCGGACGGACACGCCGGCCTCATCGTCTGCAACCCGCCCTGGGTACCGGCCAAACCCAGCTCGCCCCTCGAACACGCCGTCTACGATCCGGGTGGCCGGATGCTGCGCGGATTCCTCTCCGGCCTCGCCGGCCATCTCGAACCCGACGGCGAGGGCTGGCTGATCCTTTCCGACCTGGCCGAACACCTGGGCCTGCGGACCCGGGACGACCTCCTGGCGCTGTTCGAGGCGTCCGGCCTGAAGGTCGCCGGCAGGCTCGACACCAGGCCGCGCCATCCGCGCGCCACCGACCCCGACGACCCGCTCCACGCGGCCCGCGCCGCCGAGGTGACCTCCCTCTGGCGGCTCACCGCCCGGTGACGGCCCTGGGTCAGGCGCGGTGACTGCGATGCGCGGTCTCGGGGCCGATGACGCGCAGAAGCTCGACCGCCTCGATCGCGCCGGTTCCGGGCGGCGGGGTGAAGACGAAGAGCCGCTGGTCCTCGGCCGGAGTCAGCAGTGCCTCCGTGTCGAACTCGATGAGGCCGACCTCGGGGTGCAGCACCTTCATCCGGCTGGTGCGGTGGATGGCGACCTCGTGCAGTTCCCAGAGCCGCGTGAACTCGGCGCTGGCCGCGTGAAGCCGCTTGACCAGGGCGGACGCGGCGGCGTCGTTGCCGCGGCGGGCGACGGCGGCGCGCAGGTGGGCGACGTGCCGCCTGCTGTGCCGCTCGTGTTCGTCCTCCGGATAAGCCTCCCGGACGAACGGGTCGGTGAACCACCGCAGCACGATGTTCCGGTCGGGCTCCTCGACCGTGCAGACACACCCGAAAAGGGCCTCGGCCAGCGCGTTCTGCGCCAGCAGGTCGCCGAGGTCACCGATGATCTGCGCCGGTGTCTCGTGCAGCCGGTCCAGCAGGTACAGCATGCTCGGCCGGACGAACTCGCCCGCGAACGGCCCGGCGGGCGGGCGGTGACCGGCGAGGACGTACAGATGGTCGCGCTCGTCGATGGTCAGCCGCAGTGCCCGCGCCAGCGCGCCGAGCATCTGGGTGGACGGCTGCGGGCTGCGGGCCTGCTCAAGCCGCATGTAGTAGTCCGCGGACATCCCGGCGAGCTGCGAGACCTCCTCGCGCCGCAGCCCCGGCGTGCGGCGCCGCGGGCCGGTCGTCAGGCCGACCTCCTGCGGGCGGAGCCGCTCGCGGGAACGCCGGAGGAAGTCGGCGAGCTCCTTGCGGTCCATGTCCATGCCCCCATGATTCCTCGCCGGCCGGTATGCCCGAAGAGCGGAGGCTGGGACCGGTTGTCCTAGCCAGAACGGTCCGCTCCTCATCGCGGCCGCACGCTGGCAGCGTCGTCGGTGTCCGGAAAGATGAAAGGACCACCGATCATGCCGAAGCTCACCGTTGGAAACGCGACCATCTCCTACCGCGTCGAAGGCTCCGGTCCCGCGCTCGTCCTGGTGCACGGCGCGGGGCCCGGCTCGATCATGTGGGACGGGGTGCTCGACCGGTTCACCGGCCACCACACCGTCCTCCTGCCCGACCTCGCCGGCAGCGACCCGGCCGAGGACGACGGCTCCCCGCTGACGATCGAGGCGCTCGCCGGCCAGGTCGCCGCGGTGATCGAGGACTCCGGGACGGGCCCCGCCGACGTGGTCGGGTTCTCGCTCGGCGCGCCGACCGTCGCCGCCGCCGCGGCGCTGCGCCCGGACCTCGTCCGGCGGCTGGTGCCCGTCGCGGGCCTGTCGCACGCGGGCGACGAGTACGTCCGGCAGTACATGACCGCCTGGCTGAACCTCGCCGGGACCCCGGAGGGTTTCGGCCGTTTCGCGACGGTCACCGCCTACAGCAGACCGTTCCTCAACCAGATCGGGCACGACGCGGTCGAGCAGGCGCACGCGTTCATGCGTCCGACGGACGGCCTGCTGCGCCAGATCGACCTCGTCCGGCGGGTCGACATCCGGCCGCTGCTGCCCCGGATCGAGGCGCCCACCCTGGTCATCGGCGCCACCCGGGACCAGACGGTCCCGGTCGAGAACCACCGGGAGCTGTTCGCGGGCATCCGCGGCAGCGCCTACGCCGAACTCGACACCGGCCACGTGGCGATGGCGGAGCGGCCCGACGAGTTCGCCAAGCTCGTCCGGGACTTCCTGCACCAGGCGTAGGCGGAGCCTGTTACTCCGCATACCAGGCTGGGCCAGCCCTGGTTACCGGGCGCGCGCGCCGAGCACGATGGGGGACATGCGTCCCATCGACCAGCAGACCATTCTCATCACGGGCGCGACCGACGGGCTCGGTCGCGCCCTGGCCGCCGAACTCGCCGCCGAAGGCGCCACGGTGCTCGTCCACGGACGGGACGACCAGCGCGGCAAGGCGACCCTTCAGGAGATCGGCGGCCGCGCCTCCTGGTACCGCGCCGACCTGTCGTCACTCGCCGAGACCCGCGCCCTGGCCGAGGCCGTCCGGGCCGACCATCCGCGCCTGGACGTGCTCGTCAACAACGCCGGGATCGGCAGCGCGGGCCCGCGGCAGGAGAGCGCCGACGGGCACGAGCTGACGTTCCAGGTCAACTACCTGTCCGGCTACCTGCTCACCCGGCTGCTGCTGCCCACCCTCGTCGCGTCGGCGCCCGCGCGGATCGTCAACGTCAGCAGCCTCGGCCAGCAGGCCATCGACTTCGCCGACGTCATGATCAACCGCGGGTACGGCGGGACGCGGGCGTACTGCCAGAGCAAGCTCGCCCAGATCCTGTTCACGATCGACCTCGCCGACGAGCTGGCGGGGACGGGCGTCACCGCGAACGCCCTGCACCCGGCCACCTACATGCCGACCAAGATGGTCCCCTCGCCCATCAGCACCCTGGAGGAAGGCGTCCGCGCGACGCACCGCCTCGTCACCGATCCGGCGCTGGACGACGTGTCCGGCCGCTTCTTCGACGGCCTCCGCGAATCGCGCGCGGACCCCCAGGCATACGACCCCGATGCCCGCGCCCGCCTCAGGGCTCTCTCGGACGAACTCACCTCTCCCTGAAGCAGCGTCAGTGTCGGTCGGCGGCGCTAGTGCCGCATCCGGCAACTTTTGCCCTGTTTTGAGTGAGGCGGTCATGTGGTTTGCGGTGTCGATGTGAGCTGATGGGCTGCAAAGTGTCGTGGCTGCATGGTGTAGTCGCCTAGTGCCTCGCTGTCACGAACCGGACGCTCCGTGGGTGGTCCACCGGACCGCCCGCATCGGGCTGCGCACCACCCCGGCGCAGCGGCGCCGCTGCTTCGGTTTGCTGGGGTCGGCGGGGGACGTGTGGGCGTGTGCTGGACCTGGCGCGGTGGCGGCGGCAGGACGGCCTGCCCCCGCTGGCCGGCTACCAGGAGCTGTGCCGGGAGCTGGCCAGGGCGGGGCCGGGTACGTTCGAGGAGTTGGAGACTGCCGGGGCGCGGTCGGTGCTGCGCCGTTACTCCGATGCCTGGTTCGCTACCGCCCGGCGCCGCCGCGGCGGTGACGCTTCGGCCCGCTACCCGCGCCGCAAGCGGCGGCTGATGCCGGTGCGGTACTACTACGGCACCTTCACGCTGGACGGGCGGCGGCTGCGGCTGCCGGTCGCGCGCGGGTGCCCGCCGCTGTGGGTGCGGCTGGACCGCGACCCGCCCTACCCGGGCGAGCAGATCCGCTCGGTCACGCTGCTGAATGAGGCCGGCAGGTTGCTGGTGGAGGTGACCGCCGAGATCCCGGTCGCCGTCCACCCGCCCGGCCAGGGCCCCGACCCGGGACGGGTGGCCGGGGTCGATCCCGGCATCATCCATCCCTTTGCGGTGGCCGGGCCCGACGGCCGCGGGCTGCTGGTGTCGGGGCGGGCGATCCGCGCCGAGACCCACCTGCACCTGCGCGACACCCAACACCGCCGGCGCAAGACGGCGCACCGGGCGCCCAAACCTGGACAGGTGGGGTCGCGGCGGTGGAAGCAGCACCGGCGCCGCCAGCGTAGAGCCGAGGCCAGGCACAAGCGGCGAGTGAAACAGGCCCAGCATGAGGCCGCCGGCATGGTCGTCGACTGGTGCCTCCGGCATCGGGTCGGCACGGTCAAGATCGGCGACCCGCGCGGCGTCCTCACCCTGAAGGCCGGGCGGCAGCACAACCGGCGGGTCCGGGCCTGGCGGATCGGGCACCTGATCCGCTGCCTGCAGGACAAGGCCGAACAAGCGGGCATCACCACCATGCTGGTGGACGAGCGCGGCACCTCCTCCACCTGCCCCGCCTGCCGTCGGCGCGTCCCCAAACCGCGGGGGCGCGGCTTCTCCTGCCCGCATTGCGGGTTCACTGGGCATCGCGACCTGGTCGGCGGTGCCAACATCGCCCTCAGAACGGCTGAGGGCGGACCCATCCCGGCCGGCGAACGTGCCTCGTTTCCGGTCGAGATCACGCACCGTCGCGCCGGCGCCCATCTCCCAGGGGTGTCCTCGGCGCGGCGTGACCCCAGACGCCGCCCCCATCCCCGCGGCGCCCGCCGCCATCGACCCGGGGGCCGCCGAACGGCTGCGCCAGGCCCTGGCGGAGTCGCGGGAGAGGGCCGAACGGCTGCTCAGCCAGGGGGAGAGCGCTCCCGAACTGGTCGAACCCGCCCGCGCCCACCTGGACGGCCCTGCGAACCCCACCGGCGCGGCTGGACCCGCACCCGATCCCCCAGGTGCTGCTGCGGGATGGGCGGGCGCTGCCCGGCGCGGCCGTCGGCCACCTGGTCACGCTCCTCGCCGTGTCCGAGTTCGACGACGTCCACCCCGGCGTGGAGGCGGTGCGGGAGGCGTGCGACCCCGGGTCCCTCGCCGCGTTCGCCTGGAAGATCTTCGAGCTGTCCGGTCTTCGCGAGCGCGGTGGCGGGCGCGGCCTGGAGAACGAGGGCTGGGTCATGGCCGCGCTGGGCCTGCTCGGGGACGACTCCACGGCCCGTGATCTGACCCCGGTGATCCGCAGGTGGCCGGGCATGAACGCGAACCGCATGGCCGTCGCGGGCCTCGACGCGCTGGTCGCGATCGGCACCGACACCGCGCTCGGCGGGCTCAACGGCATCGCCGAACGGATCAAGTACAAGGGGCTGCAGGGTCAGGCGCGGGACCGGATCGCCGCGCTCGCGGCCGACCGCGGGCTGACCGCCGAGCGGCTCGTCCCCGACCTGGGGCTGGACGCGGCGGGGACGCTCGTCCTCGACTACGGCCCGCGCCGGTTCACGGTCGGGTTCGACGAGCAGCTCAAGCCGTTCGTGCTCGACGAGGACGGCAAGCGGCGGGCGGGCCTCCCCAAGCCCGGCGCGCGCGATGACGCCGAGCTGGCCCCGGCGGCGCACAAGCGGTTCACCGAGCTGAAGAAGGAGGTGCGGGCCACCGCGGCCGCACAACTGGAGCGGCTGGAGCGGGCGATGGTCGCCGGGCGGCGCTGGAGCACGGACGAGTTCCGCGAGCTCATCGTCGGGCATCCCCTGATCTGGCACATCGCCCGCCGGCTGCTGTGGACGGCCGGGGGCCGCACGTTCCGGATCGCCGAGGACCGCTCGCTCGCCGACATCGACGACGCCGAGCCGATTTTGGACGGCACCGACGAGGTCGGGATCGTCCACCCCCTGCACGTGCCCGCGGACGAGCTGGCCGCGTGGTCCGACATCTTCGCCGACTACGAGATCGTCCAGCCGTTCCCCCAGCTCGGCCGCCCGGTCCACGCGCTGACCGAGGGCGAGTGCACCGGGGACGCGCTCGACCGGTTCCGCGGCCTCACCGTCACGACCGGCGCGGTGCAGGGGATGGAGCGGCGCGGCTGGGACCGCGGCGTCCCGCAGGACAACGGCCTCATCTTCTGGATCTCGCGGCGCCTCCCCGGCGCCCGGACGGTCGTCCTGGACCTCGACCCGGCATCTCGGTCGTCGCGCCGGGGGACTGGCCGGAGCAGCAGATCAAGGAGATCCGCATCATCCCCGGCCACGGCGTGATCTCAGGCGTTCGCGACCTCCCAGATCGGCCGGGCCTGAACTCGCGAGATGCGCCAGCCGTCCTCCGTCCGGCGGGCCTCCAGCGCATACCGCTCGCCCAGCAGCCGCGGCCCGTCCTCGTGCGCGAACACGACCATGAGATTCGCGCCGATCGTGGCCTGGTCGCCGTCCACGTGAATGATCGGGTTGGTGATGAGGTGCTGGGTCGGCACCTTGTGGTTTCTTCGCGCCTGCTCGACGAGGGCGTCGGCTCCCTTCGCGACCCCGCCCGGCGTGTGCGCCTCCGCGTCGTCGGTGAAGAGGGAGCGGCCCTCGTCGGGGCTCTGCTCGTCCAGCCACAGCCCGAGCCGGCTGACCAGTACGGACACCTCATAGCGATCGTCCACGACCCCTCCATTCATTGGAGCTACCAACGTTGGCGCACCCAACAATAGCCAATCGTTGGGTGGTCCAACAACCCCGTACACTGATCCGCATGACGACGGCCGACGCCCAGACACCCGCGCGGCTCCGGGGCGCCGCGAGCTGGCTGATCAACCTGGTCTCCGCGCACAGCCACCGCCTGGTCGCCGACGGCTTCGCCGCCGCCGGCGCCCGCGGCTACCACTACCGGCTGCTGGCCACGCTGGACGAGTACGGCCCGTCCAGCCAGGCGGACCTCGGACGCCGCGCGGGCATCGACCGCAGCGACGTCGTCGCCGCCCTCAACGAACTCGCCGCCAAGAACCTGATCGCCCGCTCCGCCGACCCGTCCGACCGGCGCCGCAACATCGTCACCCTCACCCCGGACGGCTCCCGCCATCTGGAAGAGCTGGACAAGGTCGTGTCCGGCATCCAGGACGACCTGCTCGCCCCGCTCTCACCCGCCGAACGCCGCCGGCTGACCGACCTGCTGACCCGCCTCGCCGACCACCACGCCAAGAGCCACCGACCCTGAGGAGCCGCCCCGTGCCGCCCGCGATCCGCTTCGTCGAACTGCCCCCCGCCGCCATGAAAGCCCTGCTGGACGACGACCTGTCCGCCGCCGGCGACGCGGCCGGCATCCCCCTCACCGCCTACTTCGTCACCGACGAGGCGAAGTTCCTCTGGCGCTTCCGCCTCGCCCAGCTGGACCGCGACCCGTCCCACGCCCCCTGGATCGTGCGCGCCGCAGTCGCAGAACCCGAGGGCGTGGTCGTCGGCCACGCCGGCTTCCACGGCGCCCCGAACGCGAACGGAACGGTCGAGATCGCCTACTCCATCGACCCGGCCCACCGCCGCAAGGGCTACGCCCGCGCGATGCTCGCCGCCCTCCTGGAGCGGGCCGCCGCCGAACCCTCCGTCACGACCGTCCGCGCCACGATCAGCCCGGAGAACAACGCGTCCCTCGCCACGATCGCAGGCAACGGCTTCACCCACATCGGCGAACAATGGGACGAAGCCGACGGCCGCGAACTAATCTACGAACGCCCGGCCCGCTGACCACACCCGATCAGGTCACCTCAAGAAGGGCCTTGCCGAGGATGCGGCGGCCGAGCAGAGCCTCCACCGCCTCGTCCACCTTCGCCCAGGACGCGCGCCACCCGATCTGCGAATCCATTTCGCCTCGTTCCAGCAGGTGAAGCAGGTACGCGATGCCCGGCCCGAACGGCGCGGAGACGGTGAAGGGCTCGATCCGTCCGTGGCCGCCGCGCATTCGTGCCTCCTCGAAGTCGATGACGGTCGGCTCACGCGACGCCCATCCGATGGAGAGCACGACGCCACCGGGTTCCAGTAGACCGAGCGACTCCGCCAAGACCTGGCCGCCGACGTTGTCCAGCACGCCGAACACCCGATTACCGGGCAACGCCGACCCGGTGAGGATCTCGGCGGCGCCGAGCCGGCCGAGCCCCTCGGCGCGCTCGGGCCTTCCCACCGAGGCGATCACATGTGCGCCGGCCCGCGCCGCCAGTTGCACGGCGAACCGGCCCACGCCGCCCGACGCCCCTGTCACCAGCACCCGCCGACCCAGCACCGGACCCAGCCGCCGCACCGCCTGAAGCGCGGTGACGCCCGCGGCCGGGAGCGCGGCCGCCTCGCCCAGCTCAACGGAGTCGGGCACGGCCGCCAGGTCCGCGGTTTCGACGGCACGCATCTGCGCCCACCCGCCGGTGCCCGCGAACGAGACGACCCGCGTCCCCGCCGGCGGCCCCGACCCATCGGCGGCGGCGCGCACCACCACACCCGCCGCGTCCTTGCCGAAGACCTGCCCCGGGCGCAGTTGGCGGGCCGCGAAGGCGAGCTCACCGAAGTTCAGGGAGGCCACCTCGACCTTGATCAGCGCCTGCGACGGCGTCGGGCATGGCTCGTCGAGCTCGTCGAAACGGACGCCTCGCACGGTGTCGGGGTCATAGACCAGCGCACGCATGCACACTCCTCCGATCGAACTAACCAGTTAGATTGGTAGGGAATATAACAGACTGAACTAACCGGTTAGGATTTGTCCATGCCATCCCGCTCACCCGCCCGCGACCGGATGCTGGAAGCGGCCCGCGAGCTGTTCTACACCGAGGGCTACAGCGTCTCGATCGACGCCGTCACCCAGCGTGCCGGCGTCGCCAAGCCGACCGTGTACGCACACTTCGAATCCAAGGACGCCCTGATCGGCACCATGCTCACCGCGGCGTGCGAGGAGTGGTTCACCGACTTGGACGCCGAGCTGGAGCGGCGCGCCGGGGACCCGGTCCAACGGCTCCTGGCCCCATTCGACCTCCTGGCGGCGAGCCTGCCCGACCCGGACTACCACGGCTGCATCCTGGTGAACAGCGCCGCATCGTTCCTGTCTGCCGAGCATCCGGCCCACGCCGCGCTGGCCACGCACGACGAACGCATGCTCGAACTGTTCGAGCGGCTCGCCGCCGAGGCCGGGGCGATGCGTCCCACCGGCCTGGCGCGGCAACTCCTTGTCATTTACGACGGGGTCAAGGCGCGCGGCCTGGTCGACAACACCGGCGCGGCGGGCAGCGACGCCCGCGACGCCGCCCTCGCACTCCTGTCGGCCGCCAGTACGAGAGAGCCGTGACTGCGACATCACGGCCCTCGGGTGGACGGCTGGTTCAGTCGGTCACGGCCTGGGCGGCTCGAAGGGCCACCGGGTCAACATCGGGAACGGCGAGCCTGGGGTTGTGACCCGCGGCCACCACTCTCATGACGAATCCCGCGGCCTCCTCCAGTTGCCGTGAGCCGTCGAGGCCTCCGATCACAGCGGTCTGCCCGCCGAGGTCCCGGATCAGCGCCGCAGCGCGATCGAGTGCGCTTGGCTCGTCACCGCATACGGCCACGACCGGCGCTGAGTCTCGCGGTCCCGCGTACGGCCATGAGGCGCCTGCGAACAGGTGGAGTGCCTTCACCACATGCGCCCCCGCGGCCGCGCGGGCCACACGTTCTGCCGCTGAGCCGGTCGCCGGCTTGAGTTCCCCGGTCTGGTAGTCGACCGCGTTGGTGCAGTCGAGCACGGTCTTGCCGGCCAGCGCCCCCTGAGGGCCACCGACGAGAGACAGCCCCGTCTCCAAGCCCTCCCAGGAGACCGCGACCACGACCACGTCGGCCTGAGTCGCGAAGTCCGCAGGGTCGACCGTCTTCGCAGTGTGGCCGATCTGGTCAGCGGCCTGGCCTGCGTGCAGCGCGTTCCGCCCTGTCACCGACAACGAGTGGCCGGCCGTGGCCCAAGCTCGACCGAGTGCCACGGCCAGGTCGCCGGTGCCCAGGATTCCTACGTTCACAGCGATCTCCTTCGTGAAGCAATGCCTTCGGGCACGCTATGAACGTGGCTCCTACCGTTTGGTAGGCGACCGATGTGACACTGGATTCCGTGATCGAGGAGACCTGCCAGACGTTCGTGTCCGACTGCCATGTGCGCGCGGCGGCCGAACTCATCAACCACACCTGGGATCCCGTCGTGCTCTCCGCCCTGCGTCTGGGGCCAACGCGACGCAACGAACTCCTCCTGCGCATCGCGGGAGTCAGCGACAAGGTGCTGACTCAGGCCCTGCGACGTCTGCAATCGCGTGGGCTCGTCACCAAGACGCGCCGCGCCGAGGAAGCGTCTGCCCGTGGAGGCGCGGTCTACCGGCTCTCACCGCTCGGTGAGTCCTTCGCGAACGGGCCCTTGGCTCAGCTCGCCCAGTGGGCCGCCGACAACCAAGCCGAACTCGTGGGCCCATCACCAACCTCATGACCCGCGACAGGTAGTGCCGCGTCAGGCAACGTTTGCCCTGTCGACGGCAGCGCGTAGGCGCTCGTCCCTGGCGTGCTTGTTCCGCCAGATGATGTAGCGGCGGATCATGCTGTCCTGCTCCTTGTGGCTGGCGTGGTGGCGCGCCTTAGCTCACCGCCTGCTTCACGAGCGCACCGATCCGCGCCTCCACCTCGGCCGTCACCTCGGTCAGGGCGAAACCGGCCGCCCACATCGTGCCCTCGTCCAGCTTCGCCTGGTCGCTGAACCCGAGTGTCGCGTAGCGCGCCTTGAACTTCTCCGCGCTCTGGAAGAAGCACACGACCTTGCCGTCCAGCGCGTAGGCGGGCATCCCGTACCAGAGCTTCGGCGCGAGGGCCGGGGCGCTGGTTGTGATGACGGCATGGACCCGCTCAGCCATGATCCGGTCCGTGTCCTGCATCTCGGCGATCTTCGCGAGCACGTCCCGCTCCGCCTCTGCCGCCTTGTCCGCGCGCGAGCTGCGGCGGACTGCCGTCTTCAGCTCTTGGGCGTGGTCCTTCATCGCGGCCCTCTCCTCGGCCGTGAATCCCTCGTGCGTGCTGCTTTCGGTGCTGCTCATGGAGATCTCCCTTTGAGGGTCTGATGCGCTGATTCTTGGGCGCGTGGGTGGCGACGTGCCGCCACATCCGACATCGGCACGCCACGTGCCGATCGAGTATGAATACTGCACGCAGCCCTCGACACTGTCAACGGCACGCCGTGTGCCGTTAGGATGGCGGCATGACCGGCACGCCCGCCGCGCCGAGGCGCCGAGGCGCCGCGCGCACCGAAGAACTGCTGCAGGTAACCCTCGATCTGGCTGCGGAGGTCGGATACGCGGGCCTGAGCATCGAGGCGGTCGGCCGAAGGGCCGGGGTCGGAAAACACACGATCTACCGGCGCTGGCCGTCCATGTCGGCGCTGCTGCTCGACGCGCTCAGCCGCGTGTGGACCAGCGACCTGGACTACCGCGACACCGGGGACGTCCGCGCGGATTTGCGCGAACAGTTCCTACGCTCGGGCCTCGCCCTCTCCAGCCCGCCGATCGGCCCCGTCTACCGCGCAGTCATCGCCGAGGCGCAGGCCGATTCAATGCTGCGGGCGACCCTGCACGAACGATTCCTGGTCACCGTCGAGCAGAGCACCCTCGACCGAATCACCCGCGCCCAGCGCACCGGTGAACTGACCGCGGAAGCGAATCTGGAATTCGCCGCCGAGGTGCTGTGCGGCACGCTGTACTACCGCAGCCTGCTGTCAACCCGCCCCATCGACGAGGACGCGGTCGACGGACTGCTGGACATGTTCATGGCCGCCTACGGAACCAGTAATTAGGACTCGACCGCACAAGTCGGACCTACTCTCCCGATCCGGGGGTCATACAGGTCACAACCGCGCAACAGGGCGAAGGTTGTCTGATGCGGCACTAGCAGCGGAGCTTGGCCCAGGTGGCCTTTCCGCCTTCGTTCAGGGGGCGGACGCCCCATGCCTGCACCAGTTCCGCCATGAGCATCAGCCCCCGGCCGGACGTCGCGGCGTAGTTCTCCGCCGGGATCATCGGCTGTCCCTCTCCGCCGTCCCACACCTCCACGACCACGAGGCCGTCGCGCTCGTCCCGGAACACCCGCACGACGATCGCCCCCTCCCCGTGCCGGTAGGCGTTGGTGACCAGCTCGCACACCACGAGCCGCCCCACGTAGTCGTCAGCGATGCCCCACTCAGCGAACCGCTCAGCCAGAAACCCCCGCGCGAGACGAGGAGCCTGATCAGTCGGATCGAGGACGAGTGTCGGGACCTCGGGGACAAGTGCAGTGCGCATCGCTACGACCTTCGGAGTCCGGAGATGTGTTCGAACCACGACACAGAGTCACACCGCGAAGCTAAGTTGGCTTGTGTACGCAGCGCAGTCGCAACAACACGGAACGCGGAGGCTCACCCCCCATGGCCACCAATGCGTCACCCGATCCCAAGGACGGCATGTGGGCGTTCATCGCCTACTACCTGCGTTTCTGCCGCAACCAGCGAGGACTGTCCGGCGAGGCCGTCGGGCGCGTGCTCAACGCGAGTAAGGCGACCGTTTCACGCATCGAGAACGGCATCGACCGCCTCGACGGGCCACGCGCGGCCCTTCTGGACAAGACCTGGGAGACCGGCGGGGTCTTCGCTCTCCTGGTCTGGTACGCCAGCATCGGCCACGATCCGCAATGGCTGGCCCAGTACAAGACGTTCGAGCAGCGGGCGCGCATCATCCGGATCTTCGAGCCGCTTGTGATCTCCGGTCTTCTGCAGACCGAGGAGTACGCCCGAGCGCTCCTGACCGGTGGTGGCGTGCCAGACCCCGAGCCGGACGTCGCTGAGCGGATAGAACGACAGGGCATCCTCGACCATGCCTTCGTCATGGTGCTGCTGAGCGAGACCACGTTGCGCTGGCCGGTGGGGAGCCCCAGGGTCATGCGGGAGCAACTCGCACATGTCCTTGAAGTGGCGGAGCGGCCGAACGTCGTCCTCCACGTGATCCCGCAGAACTTCGAAACCGGTGCCTATCCAGGGCTGGACGGTGGCCTGAAGCTCGTCACGGGGGATGATTTCGGTGAGGTGGCCTACACCGAGTCGATCGGGGGCGGGCGACTTGTATCGTCTCCCACAGAGGTAGCGGAGTACGCGATCCTATTCGCGCGTATTAGCGCGAAGGCACTCCCCGAGCACAGGTCCAAGGACCTGATCAAGAAGGCCATGGAGGCGTTCAGTGACAACGACGTGGCGCAAGAGCAGTCACAGTGGAACCCAGTCGGGGAGTGAGTGCGTGGAGGTCGGCCGCTTCCCCGAGGCGATCGCCTTCCGTGACTCCAAGGACCCGGAGGGGCCCAAGCTGGTCGTCACCCGCGATGCCTTCCGTGAGTTGGTGGAGGGCCTGAAGCGCTGACCTTGGCGGACCTGGCCTCGTCCAGGCCAGATGCCGGAGGCCGTTAAATCCTTTGACCGGCTGGTCTGGGGTGGCCAGGATCCCGGCATGGTATGGATTGCGCCTGCCGTGGAACGCGGCGACTTCCCGGCTGTCGGCGACGAACAGGCATCGCTGGCGGCTTTTCTCGACTTTCATCGCGACACCCTGCTGCTCAAGTGCAGCGGGCTGAACGGTGAGCAGCTTGCGTCAAGGCCGCTGCCGAGCACGACGCTGAGCCTTCTGGGTCTTGTGCGCCACCTCGCCGAGAACGAGCGGTGGTGGTTCCGTCGCAGGTTCGACCAGAACGCCGAGCTCGGCGACCTGTATTGCAGCGAGGAACACCCGGACGGTGACTTCGATCTCGGCGACGCCGCCGGCGCCGAAGCCGACTTCGCCACCTACGCCCGCGAGGTCGAGCTGGCACGCGCGACTGCGGCGGGACGGTCGCTGGACGAGGAGTTCCCCGGCAGGGGCGGCACCCTGAATCTGCGCTGGGTCTACCTCCACATGTTCGAGGAGTACGCGCGCCACAACGGTCACGCCGACCTTCTGCGCGAAGCCATCGACGGCGCCACGGGAGAATGATCCACACGAACGCGACCGGCTGTCATGGCCTCCACCGTGACGGCGGCCGGGGCAATGGGCCCCACAAAAAGAAAACCGGTCCTACACTCGCGGTGCGGACCAGTCCAAGTAGAACGATCGGCCGCAGGGCCAACCGTCAGTAGAAGGATTTTGTTTGCCCCCGCGCCCGTTGGCGCGGGGGTAGCCGAGTTCCGAGAACCCAGCAACCGGAACTGTCCGGGGTTTTCGATCATCGGCAACCTGGCCGGGTGAACGATCTAGGACTCCGGGCCGGGGTTGTCGCGCAGCCATGTTTCGCCTCGCCTGCGGGAGGCCTGGGAGAGCCATGCGTCCTGGACGATCTCGGCGAGTTCTCGCTGCGTGAGTTCGCCGACCCGGCACGCACGCAGCAGCACTGAGCGATGCCCATTGAAATGCGGCGTCGTGAAGAACGGCGACGCCTCGTCCTGAATGAGCGCCAGCTTGTCGGACTCGGACGGCACCCAGAACACGATCACGTCCGGGTAGCGTTCGCCCGTGACCGGGTCGACCGCGTCCGGACGAGGGGTGCGGAAGAACACGAATGACTTGCCCCCGACCTGGTAGACGGGGTTGCCGCTCGATCCGTGGACGACCGTGACATGGGGCATGCCCAGGGCCAGGTCGTGCACGTCCTCGACCCGGGCAGGGCGCTCGTCTCCCCGCATGTCCGCAGCGTAACCGGAATACCGGCGGAACACCCGCAGGGCCGCCCCCCGCACTGGCCTGCCTGGTACCGGTGGTCCCAGGAAAGCGGGCGTGCGGGGGCGGCGGGGGGCTACTGGAGCTTTGTCAGTGGGTCTGTGCGCCGAAAGCCTCGCGCTGGATCTGTTCGAACTGGGCGCCCATCGCCTCGGCCAGGGCGTTGGCGGCCGACAGGGGGCGCACCATGACGGTGAGGTCGTCGATCAGGCCGTCCTCGTCGAGGTGGAGGAAGTCGCACCCGTGCACCTGGCGGCCGTTCACCATCGCCTGGAACATGAGCGCGTGGTCGCGGCCGTCCGCGCTGACGATCTCCCGGACGTAGCGGACGTCCTGGAACACCCGCGCGGCGCCCCGCACGATCGCGGCCGTGATCGCCTTCCCCTGGTACGGCTTGAAGACCACCGGGCTGGTGAACACCGCGTCGTCCGCCAGCAGGCCCTCGATCGCCGATGTGTCCCCGGTCTCCACCGCGCGCCGGAACGGATGCATGCAGCACCTCCAATAGGCAACTTGTTGATTAAGTGCGGATGACACTAAGAGTAGCCGGAGCCACCGTCCAGAACCGTGGCGATGGTCACATAATCGCCCGGAGGTGAGAGGAACCTCGCAGGTCGCTACGCTCGGATCATGTCGTTGCGGAACGCGGTCCTGGCCACGCTTCTGGAAGGCGAAGCGTCCGGTTACGACCTGTCCAAGAGCTTCGACGCCGGGGTGGCCAACTTCTGGATGGCCACGCCCCAGCAGCTCTACCGGGAACTGGACAGGATGGCGGCCGAGGGCCTGATCCAGGCACGGGTCGTCCAGCAGGAACGCCGTCCCAACAAACGCCTGTTCTCCCTGACCGACGCGGGGCGCCGCGCCCTGTACGAGTTCACCGCCGCCCCTCCGCGCCCCGGCGCGATGCGCGAAGAGCTGATGGTGCAGGTCCAGGCCGTGGACGCGGGGGACGTGCAGGCCGTCATGAACGCCATCCGGGAACGCATGACGTGGGCCGAATCCAAGATCGCCCGGTTCGAGCGGATCCGCGCCCGGTTCCTGGACGGCCGCACCGAAGAGGAGCACCTGTCCACCGCCGACCGCATCGGCCCCTACCTGACGCTGATGCGCGGGCTCGCGTTCGAACGCGAGAACCTCCGCTGGTGCCGGGAGACCCTGGCCATCCTCGACCGGCGCGCCGAATCCCGCGTCCGCGCGGAGTGAGCCGGCGTCACGCCACCATGACCGGGACGGCCAGCGCGATCAGGACGGTCAGCGTCCACAGCGCGGGAGCCGACCCGAGGATCTGCTCGCGGCGGGCCGTCGCGCGGACCGCCTCGATGTCGCTGCGCGCGACCCACCACGGATTCTCCCGATGCTCCAGCCAGGCGTAGACGGTGCCCAGCGCCGCGCCGTAGGCGAGATGCCCGACGAGACTCGCGAAGGCCGCGGCGATCGCGGCGGCGCTCCAGCGCGGCGGCTGCCCCAGCAGGACGGGCAGTAGCGTCAGCGCACCGAGCACCCACCAGAAGAAGCCGTACGACAGCCCCCAGCCCACCCCGGAAACCAGGTCATAGCTGCGCCCGCGGAAGAACAGCGCGTACGACACCCCGATGATCTGGGCGATCACGAGATGAACGACCCACCCCGCCACGGCGCCGCGCGCTCCGACCAGCCTGGCGACGGTGGGCAGCACGTCCACGCTCCCCCACAGGAAACCGAACACGACCCCGCCGGCGAGCCCGGCCAGCGCGCCGTAGCCGACGGCCCGCAGCCCGCGCGTCCCGATCCCGTGGTGCAGGAGCCGGACGTCGTCCACGAACAGGCCGCGCGCGAGCGAGCCGAGCCAGCCGAACACGGCCGCGATGCCCGCACCCGCCAGCAGGTACGCCGGGAGTCGCGCCGTCGCCTCCGCCACGGCCGGCTGGGACCAGCCGAGCGCGCCGTCCTCGACCAGCGGCAGCAGCGTCGACTCCACCGCGATCCACCACAGGAACCCGTAGGCGGTGCCGCGGACGAGCGCCGGCCCCGTCCCTTCAGGACGTCCGGTGAACACGAGGGGGTAGCCGACCCCCATGCAGACGGCGACGGCGGGCAGCCACCCCAGGCGCGCCCCCGCGCCCACGCCGAACGCCAGGACGAGGACGCCCGCCACGATCCCCGCGGCGATCAGCCCGCGCAGCAGCGGTTTCGGCCGCAGATGATCCCTGACCGCGAACCGGCCGTCCGGGTGCAGGAGGGCGAAACCGACCGCGGTGACCGCGCCGTAGTACAGATGCCCGAGCAGGCTCGGCAAGGCCGCCTGCGCGCTCTCCAGGCTCCACGTCATCTGGACGCCGGTAAGCAGTGGCAGCAGGGTCAGCGTCCCCAGGAACCACCAGAACACCCCGTAGGCCAGCCCCCAGAACACGAGCTCGCTCGACCGGATCCGCTGGCGCACCGCCAGCAGCCCGAACCCGGCGCCGACCAGCACCGAGATCGCCATGTGCAACGCGAACCCGACGCCCGGCGACCCCGACCCGGCGAGCACGGCGACGGCCGGGAGCATGCCGAGCGAACGCATCGCCGCCCCGAGGACCAGCCCTCCGGCCAGCCCCGCGACGCCACCGGTCCCCGCCCCGCGCAGCAGGCCCGGCGCGCGGCGGACCGCCTCGGCCGTCACCGGACGTCCCGCGCGGGCACCGGCGCCTCCGCCGGGCCGGTGACCACGATGTCGCGGGGGAACACGAGGTCGAGCCCCCAGTCGAGAAGGACCCGGACGCGCCGGTCGATGCCGGGAAGTTTGGCCAGGTAGATGCCGCGCCACAGCAGCCACGCGCTCAACCCGGAGAAGGGGCGTCCGCGGATCTCCCCGGCGGCGGTGCGATGACCGAGCGCGACGAACACGCCCAGCGTCCGGAAACGGAACGGCCGAGGCCGGCCCCCTTTCAGCACGGCCGCGATGTTGTCGGCGACGGCCCGGCCCTCCCGCGCCGCGTGCTGGGCGGTCGGCGGGTACGGCGCGCCGTTCTCGTCGGGGATCCGGGCGCAGTCGCCGATCGCCCAGACGCCGTCCAGCCCGAACACCCGCAGCGTCCTGTCCACGACGACCGAACCGTTGGCGGCGTGTTCGCCCGGAAGAGTCCGCAGCAGCGGGCCCGGCCGGTTGCCCGCCGCCCAGACCAGCGTCCCGGCCGGGATGACGGCGCCGTCGTCGAGCCGCACGTCCGCCCCGGTGGCGGCGCTCAGGCGGACCCCGAGACGGAACTCGATCCCGCGTGCCCGCAGCTTCCCCAGCGCGTAGTCGCCGAGGCGCTCCGACAGCTCCGGCAGGATGCGCTCGCCGGAATGGACCAGGACGAAACGCGGCTCGCCCGGGTCGATGCCCGGGTAGAAGTGGAGCACGTCGTGGGTGAGGTCGTACAGCTCGGCGATCACCTCCGTCCCGGCGAACCCGCCGCCCGCCACCACGAAGGACAGCAGCCGGGCGCGCTCGGCGGGATCGTCCTCCTGGTCGGCGCGCTCCAGCAGCGTCAGCACCCGGTCCCGGAGCCGGACGGCGTCGGCGAGCGACTTGAGCGTGCACGCGTACTCCGGTACGCCCGGCAGATCCGGGAAGCCCGGGACCGACCCGACCGCGAGCACCAAGTGGTCGTACGGCATCGCCTCACCGTCCGCCTCCAGCCGGACGACCCGCTGCGTCACATCGACCTCGGCGACCCGCCCGTGCCGGAACCGCGTGTGCGTCACGGCGGCCCGCACCGGCGAGCTGATGTGCCGCTCCTCCAGACCGCCCGACGCGACCTCGGCCAGCATGGGCGTGAACAGCAGATGGTTGGAGTCGCTGACCAGCGTCACGTCGATGCGGTGCCCCCGCAGATTCAGCCGCTCGAACCGGCGCGCGGCACCGACACCGCCGAAGCCTCCTCCGACGATGACCACGCGCGGCGCGCGGGGCGTCTGCTTGACGGACCGCTCCCCGAACCGCCGCACGACGATGTGGAAGAGCAGCCCGGCCAGCGTGCCCTGCAGCAGCGAGCCGATCAGCTCCGGGTAGACGTCCGTCGCCGCCGCGATCGACCAGGTCGGCGTGGTGCCCCGGATGAGCGAGTCCACGGTCAGCCACCAGAACGTCCAGCCGAGCAGGCCGAGCAGCAGCCCGCCCGCCGCCGAAACGGCCGGGCCGGCCGGCCGCCGCCCCACGAACCCGCCGAGCAGCTCACCGGTGACCGCCGCGTACAGGGCGAAGACCGCCCACCCGTACGCGCCGTGGACCGCCAGCAGGTTCTGCCAGGCCATCAGCCCGCCGACCGCCAGCCCCGACACCAGCCCGCTGCCCATCCCGGCGAGCAGCCTGGCACCGTCGCCCGGCGCCGTCGGCCCGTACTCCCGCAGCCGCATGCCGCATCACCCGTCCCCCGCCCGTCCGGGGCCGCCCGCTCACCTCAGTGCCGCACGAGTACGCCGCCTTGTCCAGCCCCCATTGCGACTTCCCCGCCCAAGTCCTTGCTCCCGGTACGTCCACCCGCCCCCACCGGGTTCAGCGGCGCGGGATCCATCAGGCTGCGGTGCCGCGCTCCAGCCTGACCGATCGATCCGCTTCGCCGAGGCCGAGCTCGGCGGGGAAGGCGGCCTGGACGACGAGACCGCCGTCCTGGCGGGGGAGCGCGCTGAGCGTCCCGCCGTGCGCGAGCGCGATCGCGTGCGCGATGGACAGGCCGAGCCCGTGATGCCCGTCGCCGCGTGCGGACCGGTCCAGCCGCTGGAACGGTTCCAGCAGCCGGGCCACCTGCTCGGGCGGGACGACCGGTCCGGTGTTGCTCACGCTGACGACGGCCTGCCCGTCCCGCGATCCGGTCACCACGTCGACGCTCCCCCCAGGCACGTTGTACCGGACGGCGTTGTCAACGAGGTTGGCCACGAGGCGCTCGACCAGGGCGGGATCACCCGCGGTCGCGGCGGGCTCGATCCGCGGGTACAGGCGCGGGTCGCCGGCGGCCGGCTCCGGCCGGGCCGCCAGCACCCGCTCGGTGAGCGCGGCGAGGTCCACCGGGACGCGGCTCTCCAGCCCCCGCTCGCTCGTCGCCAGCGTGAGCAGGGACTCCAGCAGCCGTCCCTGCTGGTCGCTGATCGCCACGACCCGCTCGAAGGTCGCGCGGAACGCCTCGATGGTCGCCCGGCGGTCGGTGAGCGTCTCCTCCAGCAGCGCGCGTTCGAGCGTGAGCGGGGTGCGGAGTTCGTGCGCGGCGTTGGCGACGAAGCGCTTCTGCGCGTCGAGCGCGGCCTCCAGGCGCCCGAGCAGGCCGTCCACGGTGTCGGCGAGGTCCTTGAGCTCGTCGCGGGGGCCGGCGAAGGCCAGCCGCTCGTGCACGTTGCGCGCCGAGATGTGCTGGACGGTCGTCGTCATCGTGCGCAGCGGGCGCAGCACCCGCCCCGCGACGAACCAGCCGAGCAGCAGCGAGACCACCAGCATGATCGCCAGTGCGATCCCCGACTGGACGAGGAACTCGTGCTTGAGCGCATCCTGCTGCTGCTCCAGCAAGACCATCGGATTGATCGTTCTGGGGCGTGAGCCGGGCAGATACGGACAGTCCTCCTCCTTGATGCCGTAGCACGGCACCAGCACCATGAAGATCGCTTTTCTCCGGAAGAGCAGGAACATGATCGCCAGCAGGGCCGCGCCGGAGACGGTGAACAACGCCCCGTACAGCAGCGTGAGTCGCATCCGGACCGTCCGCGGCACCTTCCCGATGAGGGACCTCATATCCGGTAACCGCTCTGCGGGACGGTCTCGATCACGGGCGGAGACCCCAGCTTGGCCCGCAGGCGGTTGATCGTCGCCTTGACCGTGGTGGTGAACGGGTCGGCCGCCTCGTCCCAGACGCGTTCCAGCAGTTCCTCGGCGGACACGACGCGCCCTCCCGCGGAAAGCAGGTACTCCAGCACCGCCAGCTCCTTCGGGCTCAGCGCCAGGCGCAGCCCGGCGCGGGTGACGACCCGCTGCGCCGGGTCGAGCCGCAGGTCGCCGTGTTCCAGGATCGGCGGCAGCGCCGGCTGCGCCCGCCGCCCGAGGGCGCGGATCCGAGCGACCAGCTCGGCGTACGCGAACGGTTTCGGCAGGTAGTCGTCGGCCCCCAGGCTGAGCCCATCGACCCGGTCGGCGATCGTGCCCGACGCGGTGAGCATCAGGACCCGTGTCCGGCGGGCCGGCCCGGCCACCAGCGCACGGCAGACGTCGTCGCCGTGCACTCCGGGGAGATCGCGGTCCAGCACGACCACGTCGTAGTCGGTCAGCGCCGTGCGGTCGAGCGCGGCCTGGCCGTCAAGGGCGATGTCGACCGCCATCCCCTCGCGGTGCAGGACCCGGGCCACCGAGTCCGCCAGTTCCTCGTGATCCTCGGCCACCAGCACTCTCATCGCCGTCAGCATGCCCGTGTCGCGGTCACAGCGGGGTCACAGCCTCTCGCACCGTCATGTGACCGCCCCTTCTCTAGAAATGGCCTTGTAAGCGATACCCCCCGGAAAGGGGAACGATGAACAAGGCCTCCGTGTTGCTGGCCGCCTCGGCCGCAGCCCTAGCCCTCACCGCCGCGGGATGCGGCGGCTCCGGCGACGCGAAAGCCGGCTCGTCCGGCGCGAAGGCGAACGCGTCGGCGGACCAGGGAGTGAAGCACGCGCAGTGCATGCGTGAGAACGGCCTCCCGGGCTACCCCGATCCCGGCCAGGACAGCGGGGAGGAGCCGAACCTCCCGGACCGCGACTCTCCGGAGTTCAAGAAGGCGGAGCGGGCGTGCCAGTCGCTGGAGCCGCCCGAGAACCAGGCCGGTACGCCGGAGAACGCAGAACTCCAGCGAAAGATGCTGAAGTGGGCCCAGTGCATACGCACGAACGGCGTCCCGAACTTCCCCGACCCGCAGAACGGGAAGATTCTGATAAAGCCGAAGGGCAGCATCGACGGCAACTCACCGCAGTTCAAGAAGGCCGTACAAGCCTGCCGCTCTCTCGAAGTCGGCGGCGCCAAGGGCCACGGCGGCTGAGCGAGGGACTCGATGAGCACCAGAACGACCGAACCGGGCCTGGAGACACGAGGAACGCCCGCACGGCCACGGCGACGGAGGAATCGCCGCGTAGTACTCGGCGGCTGCGTCGCGATCGTGCTCGCGACCGGCGGCGTGGCTCTCGCCATGACGGGCCCGTTCGGCGACGACGACAAGGCGACCACGAACGCCGGTGGCGGGACGTCGCTCGCGGCGGTCCAGGAGGGCCCGCTCTCCTCGCAGGTCGACCAGAGCGGGACGCTCTCGTACGCGGGCGGCGCCGACGGGACCCCGTACCCGGTGGTCAACCAGGCGAAGGGGACGTACACCCGGCTGCCGGCGGCGGGCACCCAGATCGACTGCGGCGAGACGCTGTACAAGGTCGACCAGAAACCGGTGATCCTCATCTGCGGAAGCACGCCCGTCTACCGGGACCTGGCCGTGGGCGACGACGGCAAGGATGCCCGGGCGCTGAACAAGACCCTGGTGAACGGGGGCTACGCCGACAAGTCCGAACTCGATTCCGATTGGGGTCATTTCGGCTGGGAGACCGCAGAAGCCCTGGAGAAGCTTCAGGACGAACGCGGCGCGGACGTGACGGGCAGGCTGGACCTCGGTCAGGCGGTGATCCTGCCCGGCCCGTTGCGGATCACCAAGGTGACGGCCAAGAACGGCACCGGCGCGGGCCCCGGCCATCCGATCATGGAGGCGTCGTCGAACCGGCGCGAGGTGGTCGTGAAGCTCGACGCGTCCCAGCAGTCGGAGGTCAAGAAGGGCGACCAGGCGCAGATCACGCTCCCGGACAACCGGACCACGTCCGGCACGGTCAGCCGGATCGGCACGGTCGCGGCCGCCGACAAGGACAAGCCCGCAACGCTGCCGGTCTACATCACGCTCAAGCACCCGAAGGACGCCGGGACCCTTGATCAGGCACCGGTCCAGGTGCAGATCACCACGAGCGGCGTCAAGCACGCGCTGATCGTGCCGGTGACCGCCCTCATCGGCCAGGCCGGCGGGGGATACGCGGTCGAGGCCGCGGTGGGGGACACCGGCCGGACCCGGATCGTGCCGGTCACGCTGGGACTGTTCGACAACGCCAACGGACGGGTGCAGGTCTCCGGCGACCTGACGGCCAAGGACCGAGTGGTGGTGCCGTCGACATGAGCAAAAGGAACGTCCTCGAACTGGAGCGGGTCACCAAGACGTACGACACGCAGCCTCCCGTCCACGCGCTGCGCGGCGTGAGCTTCACCGTTCGGAGCGGGGAACTGGTCGCGATCGTCGGCCCGTCGGGGTCGGGCAAATCCACGCTGCTGCACATCCTCGGAACGCTCGACCGGCCGAGCGAGGGCACGGTACGGATCGACGGGGCGGACGTCGCGACGCTCACCGACCGCGAACTCGCCGCCCTGCGGGCGCGCAGCATCGGCTTCGTCTTCCAGCAGTTCTTCCTGTCCGAGCACACCACCGTCCTGGAGAACGTCGCCGACGGCCTGCTCTACGGGGGCGCAGGCCGTGCCGAGCGGCGCGAGCGCGCGGCCGAGGCGCTCAGCCGGGTCGGGCTGGAGGACCGGGCGGGCTTCCGCCCGGGCAAGCTCTCGGGCGGGCAGCGCCAGCGCGTGGCGATCGCCCGCGCGCTGGTCGGCCGCCCGGCCATCGTGCTCGCCGACGAGCCGACGGGAAACCTCGACAGCAAGACCGGCGCGGCGATCATCGAGCTGCTGCACGAGCTCAACGCCGGCGGGGCGACCATCCTCATGATCACCCACGACACCGGGCTGGCCGCCCAGATGCCCCGCCAGTTGCACGTCCTCGACGGGAAGATCGTGGTCGACAGCGCGACGCGTTCGATGGAGGGCGTATGAGGCCGTCCGACCAGATGCGCGTGGCCGGCATCGGAATCCGGGCTCGCCGCCTGCGCGCCGCCCTGTCCGCGCTCGGGATCGCGATCGGCACCGCGGCCATCGTCGCGGTGCTCGGCCTGTCGGCGTCCTCCCAGGCCGGGCTCCTGGCACAGATCGACCAGCTCGGCACGAACCTGCTGACCGCGAACAACGGCCAGTCGGTCACGGGCGGTACGGCACAACTCCCGGTCGCCGCGCCGCAACGGATCTCCCATCTGCCCGATGTCGAACAGGTGGCGCACGCCGGCGCCATCGACGACGCGAACGTGTACCGCAGCCCGCTGATCCCGGCGATCAACACCAACTCCCTGAAGGTACGGGCCGCCAGCCTCAACCTCCCCGACGTGATCGGGACCGGGGTGGCGCAGGGCCGCTGGCTGAACACGGCGACCGAGCGCCGGCCGGTCACGGTGCTCGGCGCGCTCGCCGCACAGCGCCTCGGGATCGACCGCGTCTACCCGGGGCAACGGATCTGGCTGAAGAACCAGTGGTTCTACGTCGCCGGCATCCTGGCGCCCGCGACGCTGTCGACCGACATCGACACCAGTGCCTTGATCGGCTACCCGGCCGCGGAGCGCTACCTCGCCTACGCGACCGTCGACAGAGGCAAGGCGGTGGCAGGACCTCCGACGACGGTGTACGTGCGGGCCCGCACGGACAAGGTGAACTCGGTGCAGGAGGTGCTCGCGCAGACCGCGAACCCCGAGTCGCCCAGCGACGTCGACGTCAGCCAGCCGTCCGACGCGCTCACCGCGCGAGCCGCCGCGGAGGGCGCGTTCAACAGCCTGTTCCTCGGGCTCGGACTGGTGGCGCTGATCGTGGGCGCGGTCGGGGTCGCCAACATCATGATCATCTCGGTGCTGGAACGGCGATCGGAGATCGGGCTGCGCCGGGCGCTCGGCGCGACCCGCGGGCACATCCGCACCCAGTTCCTGTCCGAAGCGGTCATGCTCGCACTGCTCGGCGGCGTGGCCGGAGTCGTGGCAGGGGCGCTGACCACCGTGATCTACGCGACCACGAAGGGCTGGGCAGTGGTCATCCCGGTCCAGGCGTGGGCCGGCGGGATCGGCGCCGCGATCCTGATCGGCGCGATCGCCGGCCTGCTCCCGGCCCTACGAGCCGCCCGCCTCTCCCCCACCGAAGCACTCCGCACCCTGTGACCACCCACCGGCGCGGCTTGGACATCGGGACGCGCGAACGACCATCGACACGCCGGACATTCAAGAAGAGGCAGCCTCCCCCGTTCTGCGATGGGGGAGGCTGCCGGTACGGGAGGCCGCCGCGGTCGAGGCGACGCCCCGGTGTGGTGGCCCTGAGCGCCTTGGCGCCTGGGGTAGATGCCCCCAGGCCCTTACTTGTCGATCTCGGGGAGCGTCGTGGACCCGACCACCGTCGCGAGCACGACATCGCGGTGCAGGCGATCTTCGATGGCCCGCGTCATGCGACCGGTGGGCAACCGCAGCTTCTGCAGTGTCCGGAGGACCGCCAGCGTCATGGCCAGCCCTCGTTCGCCGACGGTGGCCGGACGCCGCGTCTCCGACCGCAGCCAGTTGCAGCCGAGGCCGAAGTAGGTCCCGATTTCACCTTCACCGTCCGGCCCGTGATCCCCGCGCAACAGCGCTTCCAGGTCGTCGCCGCCAGTACGGAAGCGGTCAATGATCAAGCGGAGCGCTTCGAGCTCGTTCAGGCTCAGCCCGCAGGTCCCGGAGGACTCACGAAGATGGGCGAACTCCTCCGGCCGTACTCCGCCGGCCAGCCCGCGGTAATCCCAGTGCAGAATCCTCCACCGGTCGTACCAGCAAAGCTCGTTGAGCGGCCGACGGTAGCGCTCCGCCGAAACCGCCAGTCCCATTCCTCGCGCGATCAGTGACTCGATGCCGCGGAGGTCGTCGAGGTCGGCGACACCCCACTCGGTCATCAGGTGCACGGACGGCTGCTCCGTCTCGGACTCCATGACGACGAACAGGTGTGTTACGCCCTCAAGCTCGTCGTTGACCGCCCCCACGATCACGTAGGAGGGGCCGTCCGCCCACGGGACGGAGTGGCGGCCCGGGTCGCGCAGACGTTCCCAGGTGATCTTCTTCGGACCATGTTCGGACATGGTTCTCCTTTTCGTTGGGTCCAGATCTGTGACGGCTCCGAGAGCCTGACGACACCGATGTCCGGCAGTCGCTGGTGATAACCGTCCGGGACGCCCGGCCAGTGGCAGGGGCCGCTGGTTACTCCATGTCGACGAAGCGGCTGTGATGGCCCTAGAAGGCAAGTGGCGGTGGGGCCGTTGCGGTGCTTGGCCACGATCAGGTCGGCCTCACCCCGCGGGGATCACCCGGGCGACCGGCGGCGACCTCTCCTGATCACGATGACGACCCCCATGACCAGTGCGCAGACGGGAAGCGCCCCGGCGAGCAGGGTCGCGACGAGGTCGCCGACCCAAGGGTTCGAGCCGTTCCGGTAGACCTCGTGCGGGTGCGGTCCGGAGGCCCGCACCGGGAACCGCTCGCCGTACCGATGTCTGCGGTCGCCGTCCAAGAGGACATCTGGGACGGCACCCGCGGAGGAGACGAACATGCCGCTCGTCTTGTACCCGCCCTTGGGTTTGTGGTCGCTCCACTCCACGGTGAAGGTTCCGGCGACTCCCTCATGCGCGGCTTCATAGGCATCCGCCGTCCTGGACGCCTCGTACACCGCTCCGGCTGCGAGCAGCACGCTCGGGAACACGAAGATCACTACGACGAACACGATCGCGGACACGCCGGGGCGACGGCGGCGTCCCAAACGCCTCAGCTCAGGCGGCTCGGCGGGCATGCTCACCTGCGGCTCCACGGCATGGGGGTCACTGGGCCATGTCGACGAAGCGGCTGTAGTGGCCCTGGAAGGCGACCGTGACGGTGGCGGTGGGGCCGTTGCGGTGCTTGGCCACGATCAGGTCGGCCTCACCCGCGCGCGGCGACTCCTTCTCGTAGGCGTCCTCGCGATGCAGCAAGATCACCATGTCCGCATCCTGCTCGATACTATTGTGGATGGCGATGCCGTTCGCTACAAAATTGTGAAGGCCCATGACGGTCGCATCGTAGACCTCTTGCTCTCCAATACTCTCAATTTCAACGATCTCATCCCAGAACACATCGTTAGTGCTCAGCAACGCAAGTTCAGAGTTGTCGAGCACTGCCGCGACCCGGCCAAGTCTTTCACGACTCGGTGACCGCTTCCAAAGGGCACTGCCGCAGAATGCGGTCCCGATCGCGGCAGAGAACTCACGGTGAGTCATACCCCGGTCCGCAAGAATCTTCCTGACATCATCCCAGACCGCATGAGGGACGGTATCGAGGTTGATGTTCGACCGCTTTCCCTGCAGTCTTTCCATTGCGGTCGCCGCGATGAGACCCCGCTCTCCGTACACCTGGACGGCCCTGAAGAACGCAAGCTGGTTCTCGGAACCGTACAGATGAAGTTGGTAGCCAGGCCGGTAGTCACCCTTCGTCACTGTCTTAATGCGAGACAGGATGCCGAATCGCAAAAGCAATCTCGACACATCCTCGACGAGGCGCCTGCTCGTTGAGGCGTAGTAGAGTCGGCACTGACCGTGCTTGGCATCCCAGTGGACACAACCGTCAGTAGCCCACAGGTGCCCAAGGAACAGCGACACCTGTTCCTTGGGAAGGCTGAACACTGGCGCCGGAATGAACTTCTCATGTGAACGCAGGCCGAAGAGACCCAGCCCATCGAGCCATTCAGCAACGGGGTTCCGCCGACCATGGGTCAGGCGATAGGGCGCCGGCAGACGAACCGTGGTGACACGTGCGGCCTCATACTCGTCCCATATCGCGCTGATGCCGAAGTGTTCAGCCGCCCGGGTGACGGCTTTCAAGCAGGCTTCGTCCTTGCTGGCGTAGCGGATCGGCTGACGCCTGACGAAGGAACCGTCACCAATGAGGTGCGCCAGCAATACGATGCGGTCTTCGGGCCAGGGTTCCGGCGTGAGAGGGGGTGGCACATGTCTGGACGCAGCGATGCGGCACCCCGATTTCAGTTCACGGAGAGCGGTCCAGCCAGCGTAGGTGAGGAATGGATGGTTGGCCGTTGCCTCGATCTCCTTGCCAGAGGCCAGCTTGACGCGAAATACCTCCTTGCGTCCGCTAGAGAAGGCGTGTGTCATGGTACGTGGCACGTACTTGAGCCGCTCGTCGAGAGCCCACACGGGAATATCGCGAGTGCCATTCGCAACGAGGTCACCCATGGTGACTTCCTCATTGGTGTCCGCACGCATTATCCGGGTGGAGGCGGTGACACACCCCGATTCGCGAAGGTCGGACACCATGGGCTTCTTGTCGGTCCGCTGCTCGGGACCACGGTTGAGCTGCGACAACGCGATGACCGGGACGCCCAGTTCCTTGGCGAGCAGCTTCAGAGACCGGGAGAACTCCGAAACCTCGACCTGGCGGCTCTCCACGCGCTTGCCCGAGCTCATCAGCTGCAGGTAGTCGATGATGACGAGCCGCAGGTCGTGCTGCTGCTTCAGACGGCGGCACTTCGCGCGGATCTCCATCATCGACATGTTCGGCGAGTCGTCGATGAACAGCGGCGCTTCGGCGACCTCGCTCATCCGCCGCGCGAGACGCGTCCAGTCCTCGTCCTGCATGGTGCCGGACCGCATCGCGTGCAGCGCCACCCGCGCCTCGGCGGACAACAGCCGCATGGTGATCTCGTTCCGCCCCATCTCCAGACTGAAGAACGCTGAAGTCAAACCATGCTTAATGGACGCAGCCCGGGCGAAATCGAGCGCAAGGGTGCTTTTTCCCATCGCAGGTCTTGCTGCGACTACCACCATCTGGCCGGGGTGGAGGCCGTTGGTGAGGGCGTCGAGGTCGGCGAAGCCGGTGGGGCAGCCGACCATCTGGCCGCCGCGGCTGCCGATCGCCTCGATCTCGTCAAGGGCGCCGGGCATGATCTCGCTCAGGGCGACGTAGTCCTCGCCGGCGCGTTTCTCGGCGATGGCGAAGACCTCGGCCTGGGCGCGGTCGAGGACCTCGTCGGCGTCGGCGCCGTCGGCGGCGTAGCCCATCTGGACGATGCGGGTGCCGGTCTCGACCAGGCGGCGCAGGATCGCCCGCTCATGGACGATCTTGGCGTAGTACCCGGCGTTCGCCGCCGTGGGCACCAGGGAGATCAGGGTGTGCAGGTAGGGTGCGCCGCCGATGCGGCCGATCTCGCCGTTCTTGGTGAGCTCGCCGGCCACGGTGACGGCGTCGGCCGGGTCGCCGCGGCCGTAGAGGTCCAGGATGACGTCGTAGACGATCTGGTGCGCGGGACGATAGAAGTCGGGCGTGCGCAGCAGCTCGACGACCTCGGCGATGGCGTCCTGGGAGAGGAGCATTCCGCCGAGGACGCCCTGCTCCGCCGAGATGTCGTGCGGCGGGGTGCGCTCGAACTCGTGATCCTGCGGCCCGATATCCGCCACGCTCACCGGCGCACCCCCTTCATCCTGGTCGTCGCCCGCCCCATCGCCGACCGTTCATCCCACGTCTATCTCCCGCCTCCGACATTCTCGCGAGGCCGCGCCGCCCTGGGCAAAGCGGCCTGTGGACAACCCTGTGGAAGCCCTGTGCAGACACGCCGGATCGGTTGTGCACGACCTGTGGACAACTTTGTGGATTCTTCGTGGACGACTCCCGGGCGGGCTCGCTGAACTGGGCGAACGTCGTCCACCGGGTGTGCGGAAAAGAAACTCGGCCGTCCGGGGTCATGTAATGCTTGATTTTCTTATATGGGTTACAGGCTGGTAGCCTCTGCGCGGTGACCACTCCCCGGCGGCTCGCGACCGCGCACGACCGCGAGATCCTGCGCCTCGCCGTGCCGGCCTTCGGCGCGCTCGTCGCCGAACCCCTCTTCCTGCTGTCGGACTCGGCCATCGTCGGGCACCTCGGCACCGCGCCGCTGGGTGGCCTCGGGGTCGCCGGCCAGGCCCTGACCACGCTCGTCTACCTGTGCGTCTTCCTCGCATACGGGACGACGGCCGGGGTGGCCCGGCAGGTCGGTGCGGGCGATCTCCGGGGGGCGATCAGGCAGGGCATCGACGGCATTTGGCTCGCGGTCGCCATCGGGGCCGCGCTGATCGTGGCCGGCCTGCCGCTGGTCCCCTGGATCGTGGACGCGTTCGGCGCATCCGCGGTCGTGGCGCCGTACGCCGAGACGTACCTCAGGATCAGCCTGCTCGGGATCCCGTCGATGCTGGTCGTCCTGGCCGGGACGGGTGTGCTCCGCGGGCTGCAGGACACGCGGACGCCGCTCGTCGTCTCGATCGGCGGTTTCTCGCTGAACCTGCTGCTCAACGTGCTGTTCGTGATCGGTCTCGGGTGGGGGATCGCCGGGTCGGCGTGGGGCACCGTGCTCGCGCAGACGGGCAGTGCGGCGGTCTACGTGGCCGTCGTCCTCCGGGCGGCCCGGCGCCACGGGGCCTCGGTACGCCCCGACCTGGACGGGGTGAGGGCGTCCGCCACGGCCGGCGTCGGGTTGATCATCCGGACGGCGGCGCTGCGCGTCGTCCTGATCGTCGGGACGTCGATCGCGGCGCGGATGGGGGACGCGGAGATCGCCGCGTACCAGGTCGGCTTCCAGATCTGGACGTTGCTCGCCTTCGCGCTCGACGCCATCGCGATCGCCGGGCAGGCCATCACCGGCCGGTATCTGGGCGCGTCCGACGTCACGGGCACGCGGGCCGTCACCCGGCGGATGGTGGGGTGGGGGATCGGCTGCGGCGTGGTCTTCGGGCTGGTGATCCTTGTGGCCCGTCCATGGCTGCCGGGGCTGTTCACGCAGGACGTCGACGTGAGGCACATGCTGCTCGCCTCGCTCGTTCTGGTCGCCGTGCTCCAGCCAGTGGCAGGCGTCGTGTTCGTCCTGGACGGCATCCTGATCGGCGCAGGGGACGGCCCCTATCTCGCCGTGACGACGCTTGTAGCGACGGCGGTCTTCCTGCCCGCGGCCATCGTGCTCTTCCGGACGGACGCGGGCCTGATCGGGCTCTGGGTCGCGATCGGGCTGTGGATGCTGACACGCATGCTCACCCTGAGCCTTCGCGCCCGCGGCGACCGCTGGATGGTCACCGGCGCCGTCCGCTAGGACCGGGCGGCCAGGCGGGCGCGCATTCCGTCGATGAGGAGTCCCAGCCCGTACTCGAAGGCGTCCTCGCGCCCCTGGACCTCGGCGATCGCCGCCGCGAAGACGCCGTCACCGCCGGGGCCGCCCTCCAGCCGCTCGACGGCGTCGTCCTCGCGGAAGTGTCCGGCCTGTTCTTCGAGGACGGTCCCGCTGACATAGTCGGTGACGACAAGGATGTTGAGCAGGGCCTCGCCTGGGGTGAAACCCGCGTCGCATAGGGCCTGCAGCATTCCCCCTATGGCGGACGCCCGGTCCGCTGTGGGACGAGACCCGGCTGTCAGGAGCACCGCATCTCGGTGGGCCCGGAGTCCGTCCCGCATGCCTCACGCCCTGCCCGCGAGCCAGTCGAGGAGTTCCTGCTTGTTCGCGAAGTGCCGGTAGAGCGCCGCTGTCTGGACGTTCAACTCCCTGGCGAGCCGGCGCAGGCTGAGCCCGTCCAGCCGACCTCGTCCAGCAGGCTCGACACCTACACCCGGGAGCGGCACCCGGTCGCCGAGCGCGTCCTGGACAACACCCACGCGCAGGTCGCGCTGATGTGGCCCGGGCCCACGTGGACGCGCTCCGCGAGATCTTCTCCCTCCTGCTCCACCACGACGGCGCGAACCGCCACCTGACCGGAATGATCTCGGGCGCGGACATCCGGTAGGACCTCGGCTCCGCGCAGGACCTCGTCGGACGCTGCTACCCACCGGACCTGACCGTCCGGCTTCCCACCGGAGAGGAGCCGCGGCTCGCCGCACTCCAGCGCTCAGGGCGCGCCCTGCTCATCGCCACCCGCGACGGGGCGGCCGGCGGATGGGGAGGCCGCCTCGACACCGTCATCGGTTCATGCGACCTGGCTCCGGGCGCGTAGATCCTCCTGCGGCCGGACGGTTTCGTCGCGTGGACGTCCGACGACCCGGTCCCGCTCGACGAGGTCCTGACGCGCTGGTTCGGCCCTGCCCGCGTGCCCTCTCATTGAGCGTCGCGAAACGCACCCGCAACGCTCGCCACACCCGCTACGATTCGAACATGTGTTCCACACACGGCGAGCGGATGGCCCGGCTGACGCAGGCGATCGACGACCTGGCGGCGGAAGGCCTCGCCGGGCTGCCCCCGGAGACGCTGGTGGAACGGGTGGCGGGCATCTGGTCTCTCGTCGAGGGCATCGACCCCGAGATCGCACGCCGCCGCACCCGCTACACCACCCCCGAGACCTGAACCGGACGAGGCGGCGCCCCCACCGGACGGCGGTCAGCCCAGGTCGCCCAGCGACGGGAACAACGGCAGCCACGAATCGTCGCCGTTGTCGCCGGTGCTCGGGCTCGGCTGCGGACTCGGGGCACTCTCCATGCGGTCGGCGACCGACCTTCTGAGCGCGGGCAGCCGCGCATAGAGGGCGTCGCCGGGGCACGAGGTGTTGTTGTAGTCGCGGTGCCCGACGATGGCGCTGGCCGGGTCGAGGTTGTACATCCGGCAGAGCCAGACGCACACCTCCGTCAGCGACCTCCACAGGCTGCCCGGCACCGCCCTGGACGTGTAGGTGCCCTCGTTCTCGATGCCGATCGTGTGCTGGTTGTGGTGCAGGACCTGCGCTCCCACCACCAGGTCGCCGGCGCGGATGGCCCTCAGGCTCCGGTTGCGGCCCTCCATCACGATGCCGCCCCGGCTGATGGTCAGCTGCTGGCCGGTGTCGTCCCAGTGGTTCTTTCTCATGTGGATGTTCTGGATCGCCCGAGAAAGGGCGAACGCGTGGGCGAGCGAACGGTCATTGGAGTTCGCCGTCGCCGTGTGGTGCACGATGATGTGGTCCGGTGCCCGATTGCGGACCTTGGCCGGACGCCTGGGCGCCCTGGCGTTCCACTGCGCCCGCGTGTACACGTGCGGGGCTTCGGCCGTGAACATGACGCGGTCGCCGGCCCCGTGATGCGGCCCGGCGGGAAGCTCGTCCGCCATGGCCTCATTCTGGTGGAACGCCCCCCAGGACAGCATCTCCAGCATCCCGGCCCCCACCACACCGCCGATGACCGACCGGCGCGTCACGAGCCTGCCCGTCCGTTCCCGGTCGTCCGCGCCCTCCCCCGAATGCGCGATCACCACCGTCCCCCTTCGTCCCGCGACACTGTGATCACGGAACGTAATCGCCGCAAAGTTGATCTCTCAAACACACGGCGATTCACGGACGTTTCACAAGAAACACCACCGAACCCGCCCCCTCCGCACCACAAGAGGCCGTAATCAATGCCAAAACAGCCGCTGGCAGAACACCCAACACACGCCCGAACAGCCGCAACACCCCCGGCTCAGTCCCCAACAACCGTCACGACCACCCCCCAAAAGTGCGAATCACAGCGAGCCACCAGGCGAACCGGCGCGACAAAACACCAACGACCCCCGCGCCCTGATGGGTGCGGGGGTCGTTGGGTGGAGCGGGGTGTCAGGCTTCGAGGACGTTGACGTCGATCGTCGCGTTGACGTCGCTGTGCAGGCGCACGCTGACCCGGTGGGTGCCGACGGTCTTGATCGGGTTGCCGATCTCGATGCGGCGGCGGTCCAGGTCGGGGCCGTCGGCGGCCTTGACCGCCTCGGCGATGTCGGCGGCCGTCACGGCGCCGAAGAGGCGGCCGTTGCTGCCGGTGCGGGTGCGCAGCGTGACGCGCAGGCCGCCGAGCCGGTCGGCGACCTCCTTGGCGTGCTCGACGGTCGCGATCTCGCGGGCCGAACGCGCCTTCTTGATGGAGTCGATCTCCTTCTCGGCGCCCCGGGTCCACTTGATCGCGAATCCGCGGGGGACGAGGTAGTTGCGGCCGTAGCCGTCGCGGACCTCGATGACGTCACCGGGCTCGCCGAGCCCGGAGACCTGCTGGGTCAGGATGAGCTTCATGATCTTTCCCCCTGCCTCAGCGCGCGGTGCTGGTGTACGGCAGCAGCGCCATCTCGCGGGCGTTCTTGATCGCCGTGGCGACGTCCCGCTGGTGCTGGGTGCAGTTGCCGGTCACCCGCCGGGCACGGATCTTGCCGCGGTCGGAGATGAACTTCCGCAGCAGGCCCGTGTCCTTGTAGTCGACGTAGGAGATCTTCTCCTGGCAGAAAACGCAAACCTTCTTCTTCGGCTTGCGGGGAGGTGGCTTCGCCATCGTGGTGCTCCTTTGGGAGAGCCCCGCTCACGCGGGAATGGACGTGTACTGGATCTTGCTCGGGTCGCGCCGGGGCGGCCGGTCTAGAACGGCGGGTCGTCGGAGAAGCCTCCGCCTCCGCCGCCGCCACCGCCGGTGGCCCAGGGGTCGTCGGCCGGGGCGCCGCCCTGCTGGCCGCCGCCGAAGCCGCCGCCCTGCTGGTTGCCGCCGCCGAAACCGCCGCCCTGACCACCGCCGCCGAAGCCGCCACCGCCTTGGCCGCCACCGCCTTGGCCGCCACCGCCTTGGCCGCCACCGCCGCCGAAGCCGCCGCCACTGCCGCCCTGCCGCTGGGTCTTGTTGACCTTGGCGGTGGCGTTGCGCAGCGACGGGCCGACCTCGTCGACCTCGACCTCGAAGACGGTGCGCTTCTCACCCTCGCGGGTCTCGTAGGAGCGCTGCTTGAGGCGTCCCTGCACGATCACCCGCATGCCGCGCTGCAGGGTCTCGGCCACGTTCTCGGCGGCCTGCCGCCAGACGTTGCAGGTCAGGAACAGCGCCTCGCCGTCCTTCCAGTCGCCCGCCTGGCGGTCGAAGAACCGCGGGGTCGAGGCGATGCGGAAGGACGCGACCGCCTGGCCGCTCGGCGTGAAGCGCAGATTCGGGTCCTCGACGAGGTTCCCGACGATCGTGATTACGGTGTCGCCTGCCATGGGGCTCGCTCCGGCTGCTGAGAGGGCTGAGCCAGGCTCAGTGGACCTCGGGGCGGATGACCTTGGTACGGAGGATCGACTCGCTCAGGTTGAGCTGCCGGTCGAGCTCCTTGACCGTGGCAGGCTCAGCCGACAGGTCGACCACCGCGTAGATGCCTTCGGACTTCTTCTGGATGTCGTACGCCAGGCGCCGGCGGCCCCAGACGTCGACCTTCTCCACGCTGCCGCCGTCGTCCTTGACGACCTTCAGGAACGGGTCGAGCGCGGCGTTCGCGGTGCGCTCGTCGACGGCGGGGTCGAGAATGGCCATGAGTTCGTAACGACGCATGCTGTGTCCCTACCTCCTCTGGACTGATGCGGTCACGGTCTCTCCGTGACAGGAGGGCTCTTGCGTCTCCCGCGGCGGCGCCGGACCCCGGATCGCCGGGCGCACCTGCCGCGAGACCGGTACAGGCTACCAACACTCGGCAGCGCACAGGCCCATTCCCGCAGGGAGGCCCGCCCGTACCGCGCCCTGCGGCGGCCGACCGGGGTCAGCGTCTCGCACGTTGCTGGGCGGGACGGGAACAGCGCCGGCGTTCCAGTTCGGCCATGATGTCGGCCATGCGGGCGCGCATGCGGGCGGTCTGGGTCGTCAGCAGCGTCAGCTCCTCGACGAGCTCCGCGTCACCGATGAGCCCCAACTCCGCTTTCGTCACGGTGGTGCACCTCCTCGGACCCGAGCCGGTGTTCTCGAATCCATGTTCGACAGTACCGGGTGCCGCCGACATTTCCGCACCCCCGCGCCGGTTGATCTTCGCCTCGGCTGGGCATTCCTTTACCCGCATGGTCCGTCCGGTCCCGCGTTCACCGTGTGCCCCAGGCGCGGGAGCCACGACCTGGAGGAGGAGCCCGATGCCGCAGGAGGCGACCGGCGCGCGTCAGCCCGCCACCCGCGCCCAAGCCGAGGCCGAGCCGCACCGGTTGCAGGACGTGCTCGCGGTGGCCGCGGTCACGATCGGGATCGCCGCGCTGATCCTGGGCTGGATTCCGTCGACCCACTTCGTCGGGGCGGTCCTCGGCGCGGTCGGCCTGCCGCTCGCGCTGTACTCCCAGATGATCTCCGCGACGACGAACGAACGCTGGCTGAACGTGATCGGCATGATCGCCGCGTTCGTCGGCGGCGGCTTCGCGCTGAGCAACGGCGGCTTCTCGCTCTGACGTGCGCGCGGGTGTCGTAGGGCGCGGCTAGGCTCGTGGGCATGCGCATCGGAGCCCATGTCGATCAGAACAACCCGCTCGACAACGCCCGCGCGATCGGCGCCGACGTCGTCCAGTTCTTCCTGGGCGATCCGCAGGGCTGGAAGAAGCCCGTCCTGCCGGAGGGCGTCGAGGCGCTGGAGGGTTCCGGCGTGGACGTGTATGTGCACGCCCCGTACACGATCAACGTGGCGACGTCGAACAACCGCATCCGGATCCCGAGCCGCAAGAACCTCACCCAGCAGTTGGAGGCGGCCGCGTCCATCGGCGCGAAGGCGCTGATCGTCCACGGCGGGCACGTGCTGAAGGACGACGACCCGGAGACCGGCTTCGAGAACTGGCGCAAGGTGTTCGAACGCATCGAGTGTCCGATTCCGGTCTACATCGAGAACACCGCGGGCGGCGGGAACGCCATGGCGCGCAGGTTCGACCGGATCGCTCGGCTGTGGGAGGTGCTGTCCGGTGTCCCGGGGCTGGACTCCAAGCTCGGTTTCTGCCTCGACACCTGCCACGCGCACGCGGCGGGGGAGGAGCTCGTCGACGCCGTCGACCGGATCAAGGCCGTCACGGGCCGCGTCGACCTGGTGCACTGCAACGACAGCCGGGACGCGTTCGGATCGGGCGCCGACCGGCACGCCAACCTGGGCGGCGGCAGCATCGACCCGGAGCTGATCCTGGCCGTGGTCCGGGCGGCGGGCGCCCCGGTCGTGGTGGAGACGCCCGCGGCTGGGCAGGCCGACGACATCTCGTGGTTGCGTGCGAAGCTCTGACGGCGCGGAGTCGGCGATCATCGCCGGTGTCCGGGAACCCCGGCGAGCGGTCCGGCATCTAACCGGGCGTGGATTTAGAAACCGCGTAGCCCTGGCCTGACGACAAAATCCGAAGGTCACGTCACACTGGCATAATCCGGAACCCAGCCCTCAGCGCACGCGTGTTCTCTCCGGCGGCGGGCGCGCGAACCGATCGGGAAGCACATGGCACAGCCCCCTTACGACCCCTACGGCTACGGCTCGCAGGACCCCTACGCCCAGCAGTACTCCCAGCCCCCGGCGGTCCAGCACCACTACTACGGCGGGCCCTCGATGCCGGTCGCCCGCCCGACCAACGGCATGGCCACGGCGTCGCTGGTGTGCGGGCTCATCGGCTTCTTCGCCTGCGGTATCACGTCCATTCTGGCGGTCATCTTCGGGCACGTGTCGCTGGGCCAGATCAAGCGGACGGGCGAGGGCGGTCACGGGATGGCCGTCACCGGCCTGATCCTCGGTTACCTGATCTCCGCCGGCTGGCTGCTCATCCTGCTCTTCTACATCCTGGGCATCGCGATGTTCGCCGCGAGCAGCGGTTCCACCACCTACTGATCCGGGGCCGGCCAGGCCGCCCCTTACCGGCCGGGCCGCCGCCCCTTCAGGCGAGCCGGGGGACGCCCGCCACCTCCACGCCCACGCTCGACATCAGCACCGTCATGGGGGTGGGGGTGTCCCGCCAGGCCTTCACCGCGCCGGCGAACACGTCCAGGACGGCGCGCAGCGACCCCGGGTCCGCGTCGGCGAGTTCCGCCCACGACTCGTAGAGCACCACGTAGCCGTTCTTCGCGGGCGTCCACGACAGGTCCTTCAGGCACTCGCCGAGATCGTCCCAGTCCGCGCCCGCCCCGTCGGGCAGCTCGAAGACGCCGGCGCACAGCCACAGGAACGAACGGCCGTCCCGGGCCCGGCGGCCGTCGAGATGGAACCCGCGCCAGCCGGCCTCCTCGGCGCGCTCCGTCCAGCTCGTGTCGCCGACCGCGCCCGGCACGGGCGGCGTCCGCCACTGGTAGACGCCCGGCTCCAGCCGTCCCGCGAGCAGCTCGGTCAGTGCTTGGTTCGCGTCCACGTCATCTCCCCGCAGTTCCTGCGTCCCCGCGGTCCGCGGGGTCCCGGGGCGACCGGCCCCGTCCGCCGCGAGCATTTCCCCGGCACTCACCGCGAAATCCCCTGATATCGGCAGATTCTGGCCAGGGCCTGCGGCGCCGCGTCCGCGATCGTCGCACAGCGGCCCGGCTCATCCCGCCATCGACGCGCTGACCAGCCCCGATCCGCGCCGCCTCCGAAAGGTCTTGACAACGTCTCTCGCCGTTTCCTATTCTCTCGTTTAGAGAGATACTCATAAGACGAGCAACTCTCGGAGCGAGGTAGTTGCCCGATTCCGAAAGGAACACAGAGATGGACACCACGCCCACCACCGCCGAGACCACGACCCGCGTGCACGCCCACTACGAGAACATCAAGAAGCTCGGCCACTGGACGACCGGCCGCCTCTTCGAGGTGCGCGCCCGCCGCGGCATGGTCGTCCTGGACCTGCGCTCGCCGCGGATCCCGGACGGCGACATCGAGATCGCGGTCGACCTCGACCACTCGATGGTGAAGCTGCTCGTCCCGCAGGACGCCGAGATCGAGCACTGGGACCTGCGCTACACCGGCCGCGGCCGCGTCAAGGACTGGACGGGTGAGAACGGCGGCGGCCGCCGGGTCCGGATCACCGGCGAGATCCGGCACGGGGAGATCCGCGTCCACCGCGGCGGCGTCGCCACCCTGTCCGCGATGTTCTCCCGCGAGTTCGTGCAGGACGTCCGCCGCGCCCGCCGCGACGGCACGACCCCGAGCGTCGCCGACCCCGCCCACGAGGGCTGAACCCGCCCCGCACCGGAGGCCCGTCCCGCCGGGACGGGCCTCCGCCATGCTTACCTGGTCCCGGTGTGCGGATCCGGGGTTGAGTCTCCAGTGGCTGGAGGCCGCAGGGTGGGGGACATGGACGGCGACACCTTGTACACGATCGGCGAACTGGCGCGGCGCACCGGGCTCTCGGTCCGGACGATCCGGTTCTACTCCGACGAGGGTGTCGTGCCGCCCACCTGCCGCACCGAGGCCGGTTACCGGCTGTACGACGCGGACGCCGTCGCGCGCCTCGATCTGGTGCGGACGCTGCGGGACCTCGGCGTCGACCTCGGCACCGTCCAGCGGGTGCTGGACCGGGAGGTCGGCGTCGGGGACGTCGCGGCGGCGCACGCGGAGGCGCTGGACGTGCAGATCCGCACGCTCCGGCTGCGCCGGGCCGTGCTCCGGGCGGTGGCGAAACGTGGATCCAGTCCCGAGGAGATCGAAATCATGAACAAGCTCGCCCGGCTGTCCGACGAGGAGCGGCGCCGGATCATCACCGACTTCATCGACGAGTCGTTCGCCGGACTCGACCTGAACCCCGACTTCGAGGCGAAGATGCGGTCCGCGCTGCCGGAACTGCCCGACGACCCCGAACCCGAGCAGGTCGACGCCTGGGTCGAGCTGGCCGAGCTGGTCGGCGAGCCGGACTTCCGGGCGGCGGTGCGGCGGATGGCCGAGTACCAGGCCGCCGACATCGAGAAGGGCGCCTACCCCGAGGACCCGGAGCGACTCGGCCGGTTGACGGGCGAGAAGATCGCGGCGGCGATCGCGGACGGGATCGAGCCGCGTTCGGACGCGGCCCGTCCCATCGTCGACGAGCTGGTGGCCGCCTACGCGGAGGCGTTCGGCGCCACGTATGACGCCGGGTTCCGGCGTGAGCTGCGGAGGCGGACCGAGATCGGTACCGACCGGCGCGCGGAACGGTACTGGCAGCTGATCGCCACCATCAACGGCTGGCCTGTCTGGCCCACGATGACCCCGTCGTTCGAATGGTTCATCGAGGCACTGCGCGACTAGGACGCCAAGGGGACGCCGACGTGGTGGGCGCCGCGCCAGCGGCGCAGTGACACCACGTCGGCCGCCCCGTCGAGGACGCCGCCCGCCGGGTCGTCGACCCCGTCCGACCGGACGAGGTCCATGGACGGACGCAGGATGTCCAACACCACCAGCGCGGCCAGCATCAGGACGGTCACGAACCGGGCGAGCAGCGCCAGGGTGTAGACGTCCTGGCTGATCCCGCCTTCCGGAGCGTCCAGGTTCACCACCGCCGACACCGTCGCGGACAGGTCGGCGCCCGGCGTCTGGCCCGACACCGACAGCAGGAACCACCAGATGCCGAAGAAATAGGCGATCTCGCCGAGCTGCCAGACGACGAACGCGGGCAGCTTCGGGCGCGCCAGCACCGCGAGCGGCAGCAGCCACAGCACGTACTGCGGCGACCAGACCTTGTTCGGCAGCATGAACGCGACCAGCACCAGGAACATCAGCTGCGGCAGGCGCGGCCGGCGCGGCGCGGTGAGCGCGAGGACGGCGATCCCCGCGGCGAGGACGAGGAACGTCCCCGTGCCGATGAGGTTCAGCAGATCGGTGTCGGACGAGGGCTTCTCCAGCCCGTGGTCCTGCAGGACGAAGAAGATCGAACCCCAGTCGATGCCGCGTTTCTGGCTGAAGGTGTAGAACTCCTTCCAGCCGTCCCACGCGAAGGCCATCACGGGGACGTTGACGAGCAGCCAGCCGGCGGCGGTGCCCGCGAGCATCCGCCCCATGGCGCGCCACTGCCCCGCGCGGACGCACAGCAGGACGAGCGGGCCGAGGAACAGCAGCGGATAGAATTTCGCCGCGATCGCCAGGCCGAGCAGCCCGCCCGCGAGCGCCGGGCGCCGCGCCGACCAGGCGGCCAGCGCCAGCGCCGACAGCGCCACCGCGAGCAGATCCCAGTTGATGTAGGCGGTGAGGAGCAGCGCGGGGGACAGCGCCACCATCAGGCCGGTGCGCAGCGACCGCCGTCCGGCCGCGTAGGCCGTGGCGAGGACGGCGACGACCGCGAGAACGGCGAGGAGCAGCACGGTGACGTTGTAGAAGGCGAGCCCGCGCCCGTCCACCCCGAACGGCTTGACCAGCCACGCGACCAGTTGCATGAAGCCGCCGCTCAGCACCGGGTACTCGACGTAGTGGATGTCGGAGCCGGTGAACGAGTCGAAGTACGGCACCTTCCCGTCGCTCAGCCCGCGCACGTAGTAGAGCGGATAGATGTCGGTGTAGCAGGCGCTCGACGTCGTCTTGAGGAAGTCGAACCGGACCGACGCGCACGGCTGTTTCTGCAACCAGCCGAGCAGGCACACCAGGGCGGTGAGGCCCGTCAGCACCGGCGCGAGCCGAATCAGCCGGCCTGGTCCGTCCGCCGGGGGGCGGTCGGCGGACATCGCGAGCCTCTCAGTAGACGACGACATGGACAGCAAGACTATTCGCCCGAACGGCACTCTGATCAAGAAGGGACGGCCCGGAGCCGCCGCAGGCTCCGGGCCGTCCCGTCACGGAGAGGCCGCTACTGGGTGGTCGGGTTGTTCTGGTTTTCCTTCCGGCAGGCAGGGTCGGTCCTGTGCTCGGGCTTTGCACACCACCAGCTCTTGTCGCCTTGCGGGGGAAGGTCGGGATTGCAGCCGAGCGGCATGTTGTACTGGTCGCAGGGCACGCCCTGGTTCGGCGGCGTGATCGTCGGCGTGTCCGTCGGGTTCGGCGACTGCGGCTGGCAGTTCGGCTGATTCTGATTCTGGTTCTGGTTCTGGTTCTGGTTCTGGCCCGGCTGGCAGGTCGGCGTGGTGCTCGGCTTCGGAGACGCGGACGTGGTCGGCGTCGGCTTGGGCTTCGCCCACGGGGCGACCTGGCCGCCGTTGACCGCCGGCGGGAACTGCGAGATCTCCTTGTTCTCCAGCGCCTTCAGCATGAAGGTCTTGAAGAGCTCGGCCGGCACCGTACCCCCGTAGACCTGGCTGTAGTTGCCGACGCCGATCAGCGACTTGCGGTTGCCGTTCTTGTCCTGCCGCCACATCGCCGCCGACGTCGCGAGCTCCGGCGTGTAGCCGACGAACCAGGCGGACTTGTTCTCGTCCGTGGTACCGGTCTTACCGGCGACGGGACGGGCGCCGAGGCTGGCGCGGGTACCGGTACCGGAGGTGACGACCGCCCGCATCGCGGCGGTGGCGTCCGCCGCGACGCCCTCGGAGAACGCCGTCGTGGGCTTCTCGTAGGGCAGCTTCTCCAGCGCCTTGTTCTGGTTGTTCACGACGTCGCGGCCCTTGTTGTCGGTGATCTTGGCGATCACGTGGGCCTGCCGGTGCTTGCCCCCCGCGGCGAAGGTCGAGTAGACCGACGCCATCGTCACGGCGCTCGCGTCGATGACGCCCAGCGGGAGCGACGTGATGTCGTCCTTGAGGTCCTGGGTGCCCTTCGGGATGCCCATCTTCTCGGCCATGTCCACGACGTTGCCCAGCTGAACCTTCTGGCCCAGGTCCACGTACGCGGTGTTGATCGACATCGCCGTCATCTGCTTGAGGTTGTAGACCCCGTTCTCGGAGCGGCTGTCGTTGGTGAAGGTCGCGCCGCCGATGTTGCGCTTGTAGCTGCCGTCCATCGTGGTCTGCAGGCTGATGCCCTGGTCGAGCGCGGTGGCGAGGACGATCGGCTTGAACGACGAACCGGGCTGCACCTTGCCCTGGAAGGAGTTGTCGAACTGCTGCTTCTTGTAGCTCGGGCCGCCGTAGGCGGCCACCACCCCGCCGGTCCTCGGGTCGACCGCGGCGAGCCCGAACTGGATGTCGCTGCGGAGCCCGTTCTGCTTCCGGATCTGGTTGACGGCCTTGTTGGTGTAGTCCTGCAGGTTCTTGTCGAAGGTGGTCGTGATCTTCAGGCCGCCGGTCTCCAGCATCGTCTCGTCGATGCCGAGCGTCTTCAGCTCGTTGATCACCCGGTCCTGCAGGTAGCCGGCGTTCGGGTCGTCCGGGGCGTCGCTCCAGTTCTTCTGCGTCTGCGGGAACTTCGCCTGCGCGCGCTTGCCCTGGTCGAGCCAGCCCTTCTCGACCATCCCGTCGAGGACGTAGTTCCAGCGGTTGATCAGTGCCTGCTTGGCGGGGTTGGACGCCGGGCCGTAGGTGGCGAAGTAGCCCGGCCGCTGGATCATCGCGGCGAGCATCGCGGCCTGCGACTCGTCGATCTCGGTCACGGGCTTGTGGAAGTAGGCGCGGGACGCCGCCTGGATGCCGTACGCGTGGCGTCCGAAGGGGACGGTGTTGAGGTAGAGCTCCAAGACCTTGGACTTCTCCATCTCCTTGCCCATCCGGATGGAGATGAGGATTTCCTTGAACTTGCGGCTGACCGTGCGGTCCTGGCTGAGGTTCGCCCAGTAGTTCCGGGCCAGCTGCTGGGTGATCGTCGAGGCGCCCGCGACCTCCCCGCCGGTCGCGGCCCGGTACATCGCGCCGGCGATGCCGGCGGGCGAAACGCCCGGCTCGCTCCAGAAGTTGCGGTCCTCGGCGGCGAGCACCGCGTTCTGGACGTGCTTCGGCACCTTGTTCAGCGCGATGTCCTCGCGGTGCGTGCCGATCCGCGCGAGCGTCGACCCGTCCGAGTAGGTGATCGTCGACTCCTGGCGGAGCGCGGCCTGCTGCTTCGCGGTCGGAATCGGGGTGTTGACGTAGGCGACGACGACGAGCGTGGCCAGGCCGAGGATCATCACGCTGACGACGGCGACCATGATCTTCCAGGACGGGACGTAGCGCCGCCATCCGGTCTTCTTCGGGTCGTCCGTGCGCTTCTTCTCGCGCCGGCCGCGACCCTCGTCGCCCCAGAAGCCGTCGTCCCCGCCGCCGGAACCACCGCGGCCGCCCGGTCCGCCAGGGCCACCGGGCCCGCCGGGACCACCCGGTCCGCCAGGGCCGCCCGGTCCACCGGGGCCGCCAGGCCCGCCAGGGCCTCGCCTGCCGGGGCGGACGGCGCCGCCCGAACGCATGGCCGCGGGTGCGCCGCGGCGCCGGGTGCCGCCGGGTGCTCCCGCGCGCGAGGGCCCGCCGGCCCGTCCGCCGGGCCTGCCTCCGGAGCGCGGTGTCCGGCCGGGTGTCGGCGAGCCCGACGGCCCGCCGCGCTGCCCGCCTGAAGGCGCGCCAGACGAGCCGGGGCGGGGGGAGCCCCTCCGGCCTGAGCCCTCTCCGTAATCCGGTCCGTATCGGCTTGGGTTACTCACGCGGCCTCATCAACTGGGGTACGGCTGTGCGTCGTCCGAGCGTACTGTTTCCCCGGCGCCGCGGAGGTCGATGAGGCGAGGCTCGCCTTCCTCGGGACGGACGGACGCACACGGTCTTGGCCGCTGGCGTGCGGCAATTCGCGAAGATGCTTCATGTCACACCACCGATCTCTACAGGACGGTTCGGTTCGCGAGGGTCCGCCGGTTCATTCCGGCGGCCTTGTCAATGGCAGCAGAGGGCTGAGGCTCTCGGTGTTGGGGCGGCCGCCCCGTCCGTCCCGGCAGGCCCTGTCACCCTGGTGGATCTGGCACCACCAGCGCGGCGGCGGGTTGCTCGGCGGCTTGTTCGGGTCGCAGTTGGTGTTCTGGAACGGCGACTGGCACGGCGGCAGTTTGCCCGGCTTCCCACCGTCGTCCTGGCAGCGCGGGTCGAACTTGCCGATCGGAGAGTTGCACCACGGCGGCTTGCCGTCCTTTTTCTTCTTCTCCGGCGGCTTGGCCCACTTCTGCACGAGCCCGCCCCACGCGGGCGGCGGGAACGCCTGGGGGTCCATGCCCTGCACGGCCTCCGCCATGTAGGACCGCCAGATGCGGGCGGGGATCGTGCCGCCCTCCACCTCGCCGATCCCCGGGAGGATCACCGACTTCTTCTTCCCGTCCGGCCCCACCGCGTCGTTGTAGATCGTCACCGCGGTCGACATCTGCGGGACGTAGCCGATGAACCACGACGAGACGTTCCGGTCGGTCGTGCCGGTCTTGCCCGCGGCCTGGCGACCGTCCGGCAGCGCCGCCGCCGTCGCGGTGCCGCTCTTGATGACCTGCTGCATCGCGTACGTGGCGTCCGCCGCGACCTTCGGGCTGAACACGCGGTGCTTCTCGTAGTTCGGCTTCAGCCGCACCGTCTTGTTGTCGGACTCCTTGACCGTGCGGATCACGTGCGGCTGGTGGTACACGCCTCCGTTGGCGAACACCGAGTAGCCCGCCGCCTGCTCGATCGGACGGATGTTGTTGACGCCCAGCGCGAGGTTGAGGCAGCACTTGTGCGGCGTCAGCAGGTCGGACGCGATGCCGGCGTCCGTCTCGGTCTTGATCGCCTCTTCGATGCCGACCTTGCCCATCAGCTGGATGAACGCGGTGTTCACCGAATCCTTGGTCGCCGTGATCAGGTTGATCGCCGGGCCCACGTCATGGCTGTTCGGAACCATCACCGCGTTGGGGTCGTCCTTCGACACGACGTTGCCCTGCGGATCGATCGGGATCTTCGACCGTCCCTCGACGAGGCTCTTCAGGCTGTAGTTCTGCTTCAGCGCCGTCGCGAGGACGTACGGCTTCATCGCCGACCCGGCCTGCGCCGAGCCCTGCCACACGTTGTCGAAGGACTGGTCCAGGTAGTTCGGACCGCCGTAGAACGCGACGACCTCGCCGTTCGCGGAGTTCACCGACACGAGGCCGACGCGGATCTTCTTCTTCGCGAGCTTCTTCGGGTTCACCTGCGGGACGGTGTGCTCGGCCGCCTGCCTGGCCATCGCCATCTTCTTGCGGTCGAACGTCGTGTAGACCCGCAGGCCCTTGGTGGTCAGCTCCTTGTTGTCGATCTTCAGCCGGCGGAGCTCCTCCTTGGCGCGCATCAGCATGTAGCCGCGCTGGCCGCCGTAGATCTGGTCGCTCGTGCCCGCCTTCCGCATCTTCGGAAGCCGCTGCATGTACTTGTCGGCCTCGGCCTGGGTGAGCTTGCCCATCGAGACCATGCCCTTGAGCGTGTACTGGTACCTCGCGGTCACCCACGCCTGGTTGGCCTTGTCCGCCGGGTCGCGGTTCGGGTTCTGGATGATGCCGCCGAGGAGCGCGGCCTGGTCCGGCTTGAGCTTCCACACGTCCGTCCCGAAGTACTCGCGGGACGCCGCCTGGACGCCGTAGGTGTCGCGGCCGAAGTAGATCGTGTTCAGGTAGAGCTTGAGGATCTCGTTCTTGGAGTGCTCGTCCTCCAGCTTCAGCGAGATGAACAGCTCCTGGAACTTCCGGCTGACCGTCCGGTTGTTCGGGTCGGAGTAGTAGTTCTTCGCTAGCTGCTGGGTGATCGTGGAGCCACCGCCCGACCCGCCGGTCAGGTTGTCCCACACCGCCCGCGTCGTGCCCTTGACCGAGAACCCGGGGTCGGTGCGGAAGCTGCGGTTCTCCGCCGCGAGCACCGCGTTCTGGACGTGCGGCGGGACCTTGTTCAGCTCGACGCTCTGCCGCTTCTTGCCGATCCGGCCGATCTCCGTGCCGTCGGTGTAGTAGAAGATCGACGCCTGGTCCTCGACACCCGCGACGGTCGGCTCGGCGGGCGTCGGCGTGTTCGCGTACGCGACCCAGATCAGCGTGATGAACGCCGCGAAGCCGAGCAGGGAGACGCCGGCCACGAACTTCCAGGACGGGATGAACCGCCGCCAGCCCGTGGTCCTGGACTGCAGATGGCCGAAGAAGCCCTTCTTCTGCGGCGGCACCGGCCGACCGGGCCCGCCCGGCCGATTCGGGCCGCCGGGGCCACCGGGACCGCCCGGGCCGGCAGGACCGCCGGATCCCACGGACCCGTTGGCCGCGCGCGTCCCCTTGCTGCGGAACTTCGCGGTCACCTTCGAGCCGAGGTCCTGCCCCATCTTGCCGAACTCGCCGAGCTTGTCGCGCACGCCCGGTTTGGGTGCCGCACCGGCCGCGCCGAACCCGGCCGGGCCGGCGGCTCCGGGCGCGTTCAAGGCCGGAGGCCCGCCCGGTACTCCACCCATGCCGAACCCACCAGGCACTCCCGGCACCCCGGGGGCACCGGGTCCACCGAATGCGCCCGGCCCGCCTGCCGGACCAGGCCCGGCCATCGCACCGGGCCCACCGGGAGTGCCCGGCATCCCGGAGCCACCCGACGCGCCACCGCGTGGGCCGGGCATGGCGGGCCCGGGCGGGCCCGCGGGCGAGCCGCCGGCGCCCGGTCCGCTCGACGGCAGGAGTGCACCGGGCGTGTTGGACCCGCCCGGCATTCCCGGCCCGGCCGGAGCCGGGCCGCCGCTCATCCCTGGACCGGCCACGCCAGGTCCGGCAGGCGTGCCGGAGGCACCAAGCGCATGAGAGCCACCAGGCCCACCAGGCGAGGCAGGGCCGGCGGGCGAGGCAGAGCCACCCGGCGCAGCAGAGCCGCCCGGCGCAGCAGGGCCCGCGGGGGCACCGGGGCCGCCCGGTGCGCTCGGGCCGGACGGCGCGTCCTGGCCGAGCGGGCCGCCGGACGGGGCCGGGGTGCCCGGTGACTGGGCCGGTGGTGATTGGGACGGCGGCGCGGCGTGGCGGCCCGATGACCGAGGCGACTGGATCGCGGGCGTCGGCGTGATCGGTGTGGCCTCGCCGGCAGAACCCGGCACGCCGCCGGGGGCGGGGCCCGAGGGACCGCCCATGAAGCCGGGGCCCTCCGCGGAAGTCCCCGGCGGGCCGGGGTTCTGCGGGGTGCCGGACACGCTCGCCGGGCTCGTCCCGGCGGACTCGCCCTGGGCGCCCGGAAGGCCGGAATCGCCGGAGTCGCCGGGACGGGGATTCTGCTGCCCGCCCGGCCTCTGCGACCCGGATTCCGGTCGGGGCTGGCTTGGATTACTCACGCGACCTCATCAACAGGGGACAACGGGTGTTGCCGAGGGCCAGGGGGCGGTCCCCCGGCCTTGTTGCGGCTCGTGCGCCGTCCGAAGAGTACTGTGCGGGCTGGTGAGCGGGGGGAACGCATTGCACGGCGAAGAACGCCCCGGCCCGTCAACGCCCCCGAAGATCGGCGGATCCTCCCTGCTCGGCTACCGCTCGGGGCTCTGCTCCCCGTGGCCGAGAACGTCCGGCGTGGCCAGGTGGTTCCATGCGCAACTTTGACACACTTCCGCCACATACACCCTGAATTCTCCGCATTTGCGATATGCCGCGCGGACCCGCGCGGACGCACCTCGCGGTAGCCCCAGGTAGATCGCCACTTGCCAAGGACGGCCTAGGCTACGTATCTTGTCGATGTATCGAGTCGATACATTCACTCGATACATCGGTTCGAGACATCGGCTCCGCGGAAGAGGGATCGGGATGGCGGCCAAGAAGGGCGCGGGCGTGCTGGAGCTCGCCGTGCTCGGACTGCTGCACGAGTCCCCGATGCACGGCTACGAGCTGCGCAAGCGGCTCAACGCCCTGCTGGGCATGTTCCGCGCGTTCTCGTACGGCTCGCTCTACCCGTGCCTCAAGCAGCTCCTGGCCAACGGGCTGATCATGGAGGACCGTCCGGAGGAGCCGAACGCCCCCCTGGCGCTGCAGAGCCGCCGGTCGAAGATCGTTTACAAGCTCACCGCCGACGGCAAGGAGCGCCTCCAGCAGCTTCTGACCGAGGCCGGTCCGGCGTCGTGGGAGGACGAGGGGTTCGGCGTGCACTTCGCCTTCTTCTCCCACACCCGCGCCGACGTCCGGCTGCGGATCCTCGAAGGCCGGCGCAGCCGGCTGGAGGAGCGCCTGGAGAGCGTCCGCGCCGCCCTGGCGCGAACCCGCGAGCGGGTCGACTCCTACACCCTGGAGCTGCAGAACCACGGGCTGGAGTCCGTCGAACGCGAGGTCCGGTGGCTCAACGAGCTGATCGGGCGCGAGCGGGCCGAGCAGGAACAGCAAGCACAGCAAGCACTGTCAGATAAGCGAATTGATCAGGACATGCCTCGGGACGAGGGCCGCTGAGCGGCCCGGTGCCTTCGAGGACGGGTGAAACACACCACATGTTCCGCAAGAGAGAAGGAGCAACCGGATGGGTTCGGTGCGCGTAGCCATCGTGGGTGTGGGCAACTGCGCCTCTTCACTCGTCCAGGGTGTCGAGTTCTACAAGGACGCGGCCCCCGACACGCGAGTCCCCGGCCTGATGCACGTCCAGTTCGGCGACTACCACGTGGGCGACGTGGAGTTCGTGGCGGCGTTCGACGTGGACGCCAAGAAGGTCGGGATGGACCTGTCCGAGGCCATCCACGCCAGCGAGAACAACACCATCAAGTTCGCCGACGTGCCGCCGACCGGCGTGACCGTCCAGCGCGGGCACACCTTCGACGGGCTCGGCGAGTACTACCTGGACATGGTCGAAGAGTCCGACGCCAAGCCGGTCGACGTCGTGCAGGCGCTGAAGGACGCCGAGGTGGACGTCCTGGTGTCTTACCTGCCGGTGGGCTCGGAGGAGGCCGACCGCTTCTACGCCCAGTGCGCCATCGACGCCAAGGTCGCGTTCGTGAACGCGCTGCCGGTGTTCATCGCGAGCGACCCCGAGTGGGCGCAGAAGTTCACCGACGCGGGCGTCCCGATCGTCGGCGACGACATCAAGTCGCAGGTCGGCGCCACCATCACGCACCGCGTCATGGCCCGCCTCTTCGAGGACCGCGGCGTTGAGCTGCTGCGCACCTACCAGCTCAACTTCGGCGGCAACATGGACTTCATGAACATGCTGGAGCGCAAGCGCCTCCAGTCCAAGAAGATCTCCAAGACGCAGTCGGTCACCTCGCAGATCCCGCACGAGATGGCGAAGGCGGACGTGCACATCGGCCCGTCCGACCACGTGCCGTGGCTCGACGACCGCAAGTGGGCCTACGTGCGGCTGGAGGGCAGGTCGTTCGGCGACACGCCGCTCAACCTGGAGTACAAGCTGGAGGTCTGGGACTCCCCGAACTCCGCCGGCGTCATCATCGACGCCGTCCGCGCCGCCAAGATCGCCAAGGACCGCGGCATCGGCGGCCCGATCCTGTCGGCCAGCTCCTACTTCATGAAGTCGCCGCCCGAGCAGTACAACGACGACCAGGCCCACGACGCGGTGGAGAGGTTCATTCGCGGCGAGGTCGATCGCTGAGCGGAACGGTCCGCGGCTCTCGCTGAGAGTCTGATCACAAAGTTCCCAAGGGACGCCCCGGCAGTGGACATACCACTGTCAGGGCGTCCTTACTTTCTGTAGAAGAAAACGGTGATGTAGCGGCCCTTTCTCACTCCCGGCCCTACTGTGACACCGCCGGTGACTGCGCGCCAGGTTCCGAGTCTTCAGAGGTGAGAACGTGACGGCACGCGAGATGATCAAGGTGACGGCAGGGCTGACGGGCCTGGTGATGGGGCTCGCCGGATGCGCCGGCGGAGGTGACGACGCGTCGGCGGCGGACGCCTCCCGCCAGGGCGGCACGCTGCGGGTCGTCGGCTCGTCCGACGTCGAACACCTCGATCCCGCGTCCGTGTCCAGCGTCGGCGCGTACGGGCTCGTCCGCACGTTCGCCCGGACGCTGTTCGGAACGCGCGCGTCCAACGACTTCCAGGAGACGGTCCCCGTCCGGCCCGACGTGGCGGCCCGGATCCCGACGCGCGAGAACGGCGACGTCGCCAAGAACCGCCGCACTTACACGGTGCGGCTGCGCGAGGGCGTCCGGTGGAACACGAGCCCGCCGCGCCCGGTGACGGCGCACGACTTCGTCCGCGGCTTCGAGCGGCTCTGCAACCCGTCGTCGCCGTCCGCCGGCAAGGGCTACTTCGTCTCCACGCTCACCGGCATGGACGAATTCTGCCGCGGCTTCGGCTACGTCGACGCGAAGGACGCCAAGGCGATCGCCGCCTACCAGCGCGACCACGAGATCGCGGGTGTGCGCGCCAAGGACGACAGGACCCTCGTCTTCAAGCTGGAACGCCCGGCCAGCGACTTCCTCAACCTGCTGTCGCTGCCGTTCACCGCCGCCGCGCCGCAGGAGTACGACCGGTACGTTCCGGACAGCGCGGACTTCCGGCAGCACACGATCTCGGACGGCCCGTACCAGATCACCCGCTACAGGCCGGGCATCTCCTACCTGCTCGCCCACAACCGGGCCTGGCAGCCCGGCGCCGACCCGCTGCGCGAACGGCACGTCGCGAAGATCCAGATCACGCTCGGGCAGGACTCGCCGGAGGCCGTCCAGCAGCAGATCGAGCAGGGCACCGCCGACCTCGCGTGGGACCAGCCCGTCCCGACCTCGGCGATTCCCCGGCTGCGGAACGACCCGCGCTTCGCGATCAGGGAGATCCCGAACAACAGCCCCTACCTGGTGTTCAACGCGCGCAGCCCCAACAACGGGGGCGCGCTCGGCGACCGGGCGGTCCGGCAGGCGCTGGAGTACGCCATCGACCGCAGCGCCCTCATCAAGATCGTCGGCGGGCCGTCGGTGGCCGAGCCGCTGCACACGGTGATCCCGCCCGGCAACTCCGGATACTCGGCCCTGAACCACTACCCGACGCCCGACGAGTCCGGCGATCCGGCCAAGTGCCGCGAACTGCTCGGCAAGACGCGCCACGCCGGGCTCAAGCTGAAGTTCCCGTACCGCACGAACAGCGTCCACAAGCTGCTCGCCCAGTCCATCGCGGAGAACCTCGACGCCTGCGGGGTCGAGACGGAACTGACCGCCGACTCCGGAGGCTCCTTCTACGCCGGCACCCTCGGCACGCCCGCACGCGCCCGCGCGGGCGAATGGGACATCGCCGCCCCCGGCTGGGTGCCCGACTGGTACGGCAACAACGGCCGTTCGATCATCCAGCCGCTCTTCGACGGCCGCACCTACGGGCAGAACAGCAACAACTACGGCGGCTACGACAACCCGCAGGTGAACGCCCTCATCGACGCGGCCCTCACCGCGTCCGACGCCGGCCACGCGGCCGGCTACTGGCAGCAGGCCGACCAGAAGATCATGGAGGACGCCGCGATCGTCCCGCTGCTCGACCGCGCCCAGACGCTCTTCCGCTCGTCCCGCGTGCACGGCGCCCTGTTCCTCCCGACCACCGCCGCCTACGACTACACCCGCCTCTGGCTCAGTTAGCCCAGGGGGACGCATACGCTGGTCGGATGCGAGCGGGCGAGTTGCGGGAGATCCTGCGCGGGCGGGATTTCCGGCGGCTCTACGGGACGCGGCTGACCTCGCAGCTGACCGACGGCGTCTTCCAGGTGGCGCTGGCCGGTTACGTGTTCTTCTCGCCCGAACGGCAGGCGACGGCCGCCAAGGCCGCGGCCGCGTTCGCGGTGACGCTGCTGCCGTACTCGGCGCTCGGTCCGTTCGCCGGGGTGTTCATCGACCGGTGGCAGCGGCGTCAGATCCTCGTCTGGACGCCTGTCCTGCGCGCCGTGCTGGTGCTGCTCGTCGCGGCGCTCGTCGCCGCGGGGCAGGACGGCCTAGGCTTCTTCCTCGGCGTGCTCCTCGTCCTCGGCGTCAACCGGTTCTTCCTCGCCGCGCTGTCGGCGGCGCTGCCGCACGTGGTGCGGCGCGACCATCTGGTCACGGCGAACGCGTTCTCGGTCACGTCCGGGACGATCATCGCGTTCGCCGGTGCGGGCGCCGGCTTCCTGCTGCGGCGGCTCTTCGGCGCCGGGCACGACGGGACGGCGCTGATCCTCGTGTCGGCGGCGGCGCTGTTCCTGCTGGCGGGCCTGATCGCGACGATGCTGCCGAAGCGGCTGCTCGGCCCGCACCCGCCCGAGGACGCGCCGCCCGGGACGCCCAGGGCGGACGCGCCGCGGATCGTCGAGGCGCTCGGCGGCGTCCTGAACGGGCTGGCTGACGGGGCGCGGCACATGGCGCGGCGGCCGCAGGCGGCGCTGGCGCTCGGCGCGATCTCGTTCCACCGGTTCCTGTACGGCGTCGTCCTGATCATGACGCTGCTGCTGTGCCGGAACCACTTCGCCGGCGACCCCGACCGGGGGCTGCGGACGTTCGCGCTCATGCTCGGCGTGTCCGGCGCCGGGTACTTCGCGGCCGCGCTGATCACACCGCCGGTGGTGCGGCGGATCAGCAAGCAGGCGTGGGTGGCGTTGCAGCTCGGCGGGGCGGCGCTGAGCCTGCTCGTCTTCGGGATGCCGTTCGCGGAACGTCCCTGGGCGGTGGGCGCGTTCCTGCTCGGCGTCGTGTCGCAGGGCGTGAAGCTGTGCGTCGACACGACTCTGCAGGAGACGATCGACGACGCCTACCGGGGCCGGGTGTTCGCCGTCTACGACATGCTGTTCAACGCGACGTTCGCCGCTGCCGCCGCCGCTGCCGCCACCTGGCTCCCCGCGGACGGCCGCGCCGCCTTCACCCTCCTCGCCGTGATCGTCGCCTACGCCGCGGGCGCCGTCGCCTACCGCACCGCCGCGTCCCGCGTTCGGCGCCCGGCCCACGCCCTGCACTGACCGGGCCCGGCCGCCGGCGCCTTGCGCCGGGCGCTACAGGGACTCGGCTATGGCGTGGAGGGCGGCGGCGATGTGGAGGACCTCGTCGTCCGTGCAGACATACGGGGGCATCGTGTAGATCAGTGTGCCGAAGGGGCGGAGCCAGACGCCGTGCGCCATGGCGATCTCCTGGACGGACTCGACGTCCACCGGCTCCCGCGCCTCCACCACCCCGATCGCGCCGAGGACGCGGACGTCCGCCACCCCGGGCAGCGCCGCGGTGTCCTGGAGTTCGCTGGTCAGGATCGCCTCGATGGTGTCCACCTCGTCCCGCCAGTCGCGGGACAGCAGCAGGTCGATGGAGGCGGACGCGACGGCGGCGGCCAGCGGGTTAGCCATGTACGTCGGGCCGTGCCTGAGGACGCCCGCCTCCCCGGACGCGATGCCGTGGGCCACGCGGTCGCTGCACAGGGTGGCGGCCATGGTCATGTATCCGCCGGTCAGGGCCTTGCCGAGGCACATGATGTCGGGGACGACCTCGGCGTGGTCGCAGCCCCACATCTCGCCCGTCCGGCCGAACCCGGTGGCGATCTCGTCCAGGATCAGCAGCAGGCCGTGCTCGTCGGCGATGTCGCGGAGGGCGCGCAGGTACTCGGGGGCGTAGAAGCGCATGCCGCCGGCGCCCTGGACGATCGGCTCCGCGATGATCCCGGCGAGTTCGCCGGCGTGCTCGGCCGCCAGCCGGGACAGCTCGTCCAGGAACGCCTGGTCCGGGTCGGCCGAGTACCCGATCGGCGGCGGGGGCGCGAACACGTGCCTGGCCAGGACGTCGTTGAACAGGTGGTGCATCCCGTTCACCGGGTCGCAGACGGCCATGTCCCCGAACGTGTCACCGTGGTACCCGCCCCGGATCGTCAGGAGCCGGTGCCGCTCCGGGCGCCCCTGCGACCGCCAGTACTGCAGCGCCATCTTGATCGCGACCTCGACCGCGACGGACCCGGAGTCGGCGAAGAACACCTTGGTCAGCGGCTCCGGCGTGATCTCCACGAGCCGCTCGGCGAGACCGACCGCGGACGGATGCGTCAGCCCGCCGAACATCACGTGCGCCATCTTGCCGAGCTGGCCCGTGACGGCCGCGTTCAGCTTCGGGTGGTTGTAGCCGTGCACGGCCGCCCACCAGGACGACATCCCGTCGATCAGCTCGGTGCCGTCGGCGAGCGTCAGCCGCACCCCGTCCGCCGACACGACCGGCAAAACGGGCGAGGACGCGGGCATGGGCGCATACGGGTGCCAGATGTGCTCGCGGTCGAACTCCAGCATCCGCTCGGCCGCCCCGGGACTCATCCGCCCCAACTGCAACGGAATCACGCGTCCCCCTCCTCGCCGCTGCCGGTCGCGTCGTTGGAGGGTGTGATGCCTTCGGTGGCGGCCCAGGTGCGGAGGGCGTCGGCGGCGGCCTCCTTGCCGATGATGCCGCGGTCCAGGCGGACGTCGAGGAGGAACCGGTAGGCGCGGCCGACGAGAGGGCCGGGGGTGATGCCGAGGATCTCCTGGATCTCGTTGCCGTCGATCTCCGGGCGGATCGCGGCGAGCTCCTCCTCCTGGGCCAGCCGCTCGATCCGCACCTCCAGGTCGTCGTAGGTGCGGCGGAGCCGGTCGGCCTTGCGCCGGTTGCGGGTCGTGCAGTCGGCGCGGGTCAGCTTGTGCAGGCGGGTGAGCAGCGGGCCGGCGTCGCGGACGTACCGGCGGACGGCCGAGTCCGTCCACTCGCCGGTGCCGTAGCCGTGGAACCGCAGGTGCAGTTCGACCAGGCGGGACACGTCCGAGATGACGTCCTTCGGGTAGCGGAGCGCGGTCAGCCGCTTGCGGGTCATCTTCGCGCCGACGACCTCGTGGTGGTGGAACGACACCCGGCCGCCCGCCTCGAACCGGCGGGTCTTCGGCTTGCCGATGTCGTGCAGCAGCGCCGCGAGCCGCAGGACGAGGTCGGGCCCCTCCTGCTCTTGCGCGATCGCCTGCTCCAGGACGATCAGCGAATGCTCGTAGACGTCCTTGTGCCGGTGGTGCTCGTCGATCTCCAGCCGCAGCTTCGGCAGCTCGGGCAGGACGTGCGCGGCGAGCCCCGACTCGACGAGGAGCGCCAGGCCCTCGCGGGGGTGGAGGCCGCAGATCAGCTTGGACAGCTCGTCCCGGACGCGCTCGGCGGAGACGATCTCGATGCGGGAAGCCATGTCCTTCATCGCGCGCACGACGTCCGGCGCGACGGTGAAGCCGAGCTGCGCGGCGAACCGGGCGGCCCGCATCATCCGGAGCGGGTCGTCGCTGAAGGAGTCCTCGGGCCTGCCCGGCGTCCGCAGGACCTTGCGCTGCAGGTCGGCGAGGCCGCCGAACGGGTCGACGAACTCGTGCCCGGGCAGCCGCGCCGCCATCGCGTTGACCGCGAAGTCGCGGCGGCGCAGGTCCTCGACGAGGGACGTCCCGTAGGAGACGTCCGGCTTGCGGGACTTCGGGTCGTAGGACTCGCTGCGGTAGGTGGTGATCTCCAGCTCGACGCCGTCCTTGCGGAGGCCGATCGTGCCGAACTCGATGCCGATCGTCCAGTGCGCGTCGGCCCAGCCGCGGATGAGCTCCAGGGTGCGCTCGGGCGGCGCGTCGGTGGTCAGGTCCACGTCCTTGGTCGGACGGCGCAGCAGCGCGTCCCGGACGGGGCCGCCTACCAGCGCCAGCTCGTGACCGGCCGCCGCGAACCGGGCGCCGAGGTCGTCGGCGACGGGGGCGATCCCGCGCAGCAGCTCGGCGATCGCGGTTGGCCGCGAGGGCTCTGGGGTCACGTTCTGGTTGGGCACGGCCATCGAGCGTATTTCCTTGATTGACGAGCTGACAAAGGACTTTCTGGCGATCGCCCCGGGTCCGCGCGGGAGTCCTTTCGGGGCCGAAGGAGGACGGGCCCCTTCTCAGGCCGCGATCCCCGGGTTACGTTCTGGACACCCCGATGACGCCATGCGCGACCCGGTGAGCCTCCCGCAAGACAACGGTAGCGGGATCCATAAGGGCCACGGTCCGCCGCAGGTGCGGCAGAGGCGCATCGCCAGGGTTTTACGTGACGTATGACATGGGTTAGGCCAGTCGTTCCGGGTATGTGGGGATATTCCCCGCAGAGTGCGAAGCACGGGGACAACGGGAAGACCAGGTCCGGGGGTGAGCGGGGACACACCCCCGCGGGATGGAGCCGAACATGAAGGACGCTCTCGCCATCCACCGCGCGCTGCTCGAATGGGAGACCGTGCACGAGATCGTGCGGCTGCCCGTCGCGATGGCCGACGCGGACGAACTGCCCAAGGCGCTCGGCCTTCCGGCGGAACGGTGCCTGGTGACGCGCGTCTATTCCTGCGAGAGCGTCCGACGCGGCCCGCGGTTCCTGACCGGGGTGATCGTCCCGGCGGGGCGGCGGCCGCAGCCCGAGGCGGTGCGGCTGGCCGTCGGCGCCCGTACCGTCCGCCCGGCGCCCGCGGACGTGGTCAACGCCGTCACCGAATACGCCGCGGGCCTCGTCTGCCCGCTGCTGCTGCCGGACTCGATGCCGCTGCTGATCGACCATTCCCTCGTGGAAGGGCTCCCCGCCGACGACGTCGTCTACACCGCGACCGGTGAGGCGTCCACCGCGCTCGGCATCAGGGCCGCCTCCCTGTACGCCCTCTGCCACGCGAAACCCGTCGACCTGCCCGCCCCGCCGGCCACGCCGTCCACCCCGGCCTCCGGTATGCGCCGGGTGCGGACCTGAGCCGCCGAAGCGAGCGCGGGAGCCGCCCGGAGGGCCGAGCACGGCAACGCCATGAACACCGACGGACTAACATCGGGGCCGTGGTGCGGGAAATCTACGCCCGCCGTCCTTCGCCTGTCCTCACGGGGCCGGACGGCCCCCGGGCGGGCACGGCGTGAGAGCGGACGCGGCGTGACGACGGTCAAGCGCGCGATGGCGCTGGCCGCACTGCTGCCCTGTTTCGCGATGGCGGCCCCCGCGGCCTTGGCGTCCCCCGCCAAGGCCCCGTCCCAGGCGCGGGCACGCGCGCAGGTCGCAATGGCCCTGACCAGGATCACCCCCAAGAGCGGCACCGCGAACTCCAAGATCGAGATCTCGGGCGCGGCGAAGAACCGCACCGGCCGCCAGCTTCCCGGCCTCACCGTGCGGCTGCGCTACAGCGCGCAGCCGGTGACCAGCCGGAGCCAGCTCGACCAGATCGCGACCGCCCAGCAGAACTCGCTGCCCAACGTCACCCGGCCGCAGCCGCTCGCGCAGGCGGCCGCCCCCGGCGTGAAACAGAACTGGAGCTTCCGGACGAGCGCCGGGCAACTGGGCCTGCGCGCCCCGGTCGGGACGCCGGGCGTGTACCCGATGCGGGTCGAGGTGCTGAACTCCGCGCAGCAGGTCGTCGGAGGCCTGACGACGTTCCTGACGTTGCTTCCGAAACAGCCGCGCTACAAACCGGTGGCGGTCGGCTGGGTCCTGCCGCTGATCGACAGGATGCACCGCACGAACGACCGGACGTTCATGGACGACGAGCTCACCGAGGAGATGTCGCCCGGCGGCAGGCTCAGCAGGCTGGTCGACGCGGGCGCCGCCACCGACACACCGGTCACCTGGGCGATCGACCCGGCCCTGCTGGACGACGTCCAGCAGATGGCGTCCGGCGACTACTACGTCAAGGCGCCGGGGGCGAAGAAGGGCGTCAAGAAGGAGAAGAGCAAGGTCGCGGCCGCGTGGCTGACGGCGCTGAAGAACGCGACCAAGGGGGACCGCTACTTCGTCCTCCCGTACGGGGACCCCGACATCACGGCCCTGGTCCGGCGCAAGACGACCCGCGACATCGGCGTCGCGTTCGACGCGCGGAACACCGGCATCGCGACGCAGGTCCTCGGCCGGGCGCCGGACGCGCACGTCGCCTGGCCGGCGGCGGGCGTCGGCGGGCCCGGCACGCTCGACCAGCTAGCCAAGTACGCCATCAAGGACAGCGGGTCGTTCCTGATGAGCAGCTCGCAGTTCGAGGAACCGGTGACGGGGGCGCAGCCGAACGCGACCACCACGCTGCAGACACACCTGAGCAGCAAGAAGACGCTGCTCTACGACGACACGATCAACCAGATCGTCAGCGGGGGGTCGGGCTCCGCCTCCGGGGCGCTGCTGACCGAGCAGCGCTTCCTCGCCGAGACCGCGATGATCACGGCGGAGGCGCCGAGCGTCCAGCGCAGCCTCGTCGTCGCCCCCGACCGGCTCTGGAACCCCGCCGACGGGCTCGCCAAGGACCTCCTGACCTTCACCAAGGGCGCGGACTGGACGCACGAGGTCCCGCTGAGCACGATCGAGGCCGCCCAGCCGCAGGCCCGCACGTTCCACGGCTACTCCGACGACTACGAGAAGTACGAGCTCGGTGACGCGCACCTCGACCAGACGCGGTCGATCGCGAAGCAGGCGGCGGCGTTCCGGGCGGTGATGACCGGCCCGGTCAAGATCTCCTATGAGCGCGCCGTGCTGCGGCTGGAGTCGGTCGCGTGGCGGACGTCGCAGGCTCGCGCCAAGCGGGCCCGCCGGGAGTTGCAGGACGAGCTCAAGCGGGACATGCACATGGTCCGCGTCGTCCCCCCGAAGAACGGGCGCGTGCTGATGGGCGGCAGCTCGGGCCGGCTGCCGGTGCTGGTCGAGAACAGGCTGAGCGACCAGTCGGTCAAGGTACGGCTCGTCGTGCGGTCGGAGAACACCGCGAAGCTGCAGCTCAGCCCGCTGGATCCCGAGGACGCGGTGCTCGAGCTGCGGCCCGGGGAACGTGCCCAGCGGTGGATCCCGGCGCAGGCGGCGGGGAACGGCAACTTCCAGATCCACACGGAACTGCTGATCCCGGACTCGCGCGGACGGGCCTACGGCGACGGCGAGACCATCACCGTCGCCGTGACCGGGTACGGGCGTATTGCGCTGCTCATCACGGGCGGCGGACTTGCCGTACTCTTCGTGGGCGTCGGAGTGCGGGCCAGCAGAGCGAGGCGCCGCCGGAAAGCGGAGGCAGCCGGTGACGGGTCGACCGGAATGGGATCGGCAGGGACGGGAGAACCGGGGGGCGGGCTCCCCGGCCCCGGGCTCTCAGGGCCCGGGCTACCCGCCGCCGAGTTCCCAGGGATATCCGGGGCAGGGCTACCCGGCACAGGGCACCCCCCAGGGACCGGGCCGTCCTCAGGGGCCCCCACCTCAGGGCCCGCCGCCCCAGGGGCCCCCGCCACAGGGCAGGCCGCCCCAGACCCGGCAGCCGGGCCCGCAGAACCCGGTGACCCCGCCGGGGTACCCGGGTCAGCCGCCGAGGGGGAGGCCACCGGGGGCGGCGAGCACCGCCGCCGAGACGGTAGTTGACATCCCTCTCCCCGGCGGGAGCGCGCCCGGCACCGAGACGACGATCGTGGACACGCCCCCCGGCGAGAGCGGGAAGGGCTCGTCCGGCGTCCTGAAGTCCGGCGCGATCATGGCCGTGGGCACCCTCGCGTCCCGCATCACCGGCTTCCTGCGCACCGCCGTCATCGTCGCCGCGCTCGGCACCGGGCTGCTCGCCAACTCCTACAACACCGCCAACACCATCCCCAACCAGATCTACGACCTGCTGCTCGGCGGCATCCTGACGAGCGTCATCGTCCCGCTGCTGGTGCGGGCCAAGCAGCGCGACCGCACCCAGGGCGAGCAGTACGAGCAGCGGGTTTTCACCCTCGCGGTGATCGGCCTCGGCGTCCTCACCGCCGTCTCGGTACTGCTGGCGCCGCTGTTCATCGACGTCCTGGCGAGCAGCTACACCGGCGACCAGCGGGAGGTCGCCATCCTGTTCGCGCGGTTCTTCCTGCCGCAGCTGTTCTTCTACGGGGTCGGCGCGTTCGCCGGAGCCATCCTCAACACCCGCGGCAGCTTCGGCGCGCCGATGTGGGCGCCGGTGCTGAACAACATCGTGGTGATCGCGATCGGCGGGGCGTTCCTGGCGATCACCACCGGGAAGGTCGACCCGTCCACGATCTCCGACCGGCAGCTCATGCTGCTGTCCATCGGCACGACCGGCGGGATCGTCCTGCAGACGGTCGCGCTGTGGCCGTCGCTGCGCCGGGTCGGGTTCCGGTGGCGGCCCCGGCTGGACTTCAAGCGCGGCGAGATCGGTGAGGTCGGCCGGATGGCCGGCTGGACGCTGCTGTACGTCGTCGCCACCCAGGCCGCGCTCGCCGTGGTCACCGCGCTGACGAACCGGGCCGGGAACATCGCCGACCAGCAGGGGCTCGGCGAAGGCTACGGCTACACCCCGTACTTCAACGCCTACCAGCTCTTCCAGCTCCCCTACGCGATCGTCGGGGTGTCGGTGATCACCGCGCTGCTGCCGCGGATGAGCCGGTTCGCCGCGGAGGGCAAGACCGCCGACGTGCGCGCCGCGTTCTCCAGTGGCCTCCGCCTCTCCTCGGTGATCATCATGCCGGCGGCGGCGCTGATGCTGGTGCTCGGCCCGGAGATCACCACGGTGCTGTTCGCGCACGGCAACACCACCGCCGACGACGCGCTGGTGATCGCGCGGGTCATGCAGATGTTCGCCATCGCGCTCGTGCCGTTCTCCACCTACCAGCTGATGCTGCGGGTCTTCTACGCCCACGGCGACACCCGGACGCCCGCGCTGGTCGGCCTCGTCGTCACGATGTCCAACATCGCGATGGCCTTCACCGCCTACAACGTCCTCGACGTCAAGTGGATCGTCGTCGGCATCGCGGGCGGCTTCGCGGTCACCAACCTGGTCGGCACGGTCACCTGCTGGCTGGTGCTGCGCCGCAAGCTCGGCGGCATCGACGGCCGGCGGATCATCGGCGGTCATCTGAAGCTGCTCGTCGCGATCTGGCCGCTGGTCGGATTCGCCTACGCCGCGCACACCGTCGCCGACGCCCTGGGCGGCACCGACACGCTGCTCCCCGCGCTCGTCACCCTCGTCGCCGGGTCTGTGGGCGGCGGGCTGCTGTACCTGCTGTTCGCCAAGCTGATGCGGGTCGAGGAGATCCAGACGACCATCGCCACGTTCGCGCGCCGGCTGCCGGGCCGGGCGAGGTGAGGGCGGCGGCGACGGGCAAAGTAAAAAAGGACGCGCGGCGATAAGGCGGCCACTCGTGCGAGTAACCACTACCATGTGGGGGATTACGGCTTGCGGGGCGACACCCTGGGGAACGCAAAGAGGAGGGTCGGAGGCGTAAGCTGCCACGCCACGAACATGGGATCTGACCACCTGTGCAGGACGTTGCCGTGAGCACGTCAGTCATCGAGCCCGGCACCCGTCTCGCCGGCCGCTACCGGCTTGAGGAGCGCTTCAGCGACTCGGGCGGCTCGTCGCTCTGGAAGGCCATCGACGAGATCCTCGCGCGGGCGGTCGCCGTCCGCACCTTCGACCCCGAGTTCCCCAGGATCGCGGAGGCCGTCACGTCCGCACGGTCGGCCAGCCGGCTGACCGACCCCCGCGTCACCCAGGTGTTCGACGCCGACGACTCGGGCGAGAGCGCCTACGTGGTCAGCGAATGGGTCGCCGGAGAGACCCTGGAGGGCATGCTCGGCAAGGCCCCGCTGGAGCCGGGACGCGCCGCGACCCTGCTGTACGAGGCGTCCGAGGCCATCGCCGCCGCGCACGCCGCCGGGCTCTCGCACCTCTGCCTCACCCCCCGCGACCTGGTCTGGACGACCGGCGGCACCGTCAAACTGCTCGGCGTCGCCACCGACGCCGTGCTCACCGACCGGCACTCCGAGGACCCCGCCGCGGACGACGTCCGCGGCCTCGGCCGGATGCTGTACGCGGCGCTCACCGCGCACTGGCCCGGCGACGAGGACGGCTCCGAGCTGCCCGCCGCGCCGGCGGCCGACGGCGTCCCGCACGCGCCCCGCCAGGTCCAGGCCGGCATCTCGCACGCCATCGACGCGATCGTGTGCCGCTGCCTCGGCATCGGCCAGGCCGAGCCGCTGGCGACCCCGGCCGACCTGGCCAAGGCGCTGCGCGGCGTCCCGCGCACCCCGCTGCCGCTGTTCGCCGGGCTCGGCCACACCTCGCCCGCGCCGCCGCGGCCGGCCGCTCCGCGCCGTCCCGCCACGCCGTCGACCTCGGCGACCACGCAGCCGCATCAGCCGCCCGCGCCCGAACCGCCGGCGGCGTCGCACGTCCCGCCGCCGCGGGCGCGCGCCCAGCGTCATGCCGCCCCGCCCCCGCCGCCGTCCACATCGACCCGGACGGCGGCCGCCCATGGGCACGCGGCCCCGAAGCGTCCGGCCAACCGGGCCCTGCTCGGCGTCGCGGCCGCGGCGCTCACCGTCATCGTCGGCCTCGGCGCCTGGGCGCTGTTCCCCGACAAGAGCGACGACTCCAAGGGCGGCGGAGTCACCGACAAGGGCCAGACGAGCGCGCCGTCCACGCCGTCCGTGGCGAAGCTGAACGTACAGGGCATCAACCCCGCCCAGCAGTCGCGCCCCGACCACCAGGACACGGCGATCGGCAAGGGCCTCAACACACTGATCGACGGCCGGGCGGGCGGCGGCTGGGAGACGCAGAGCTACCACGGCGCCGACTTCGGCAACTACTCCAAGGGGCTCGGCGTCCTGCTCGACATGGGCAAGCCCGTCAAGATCGCCAACGTCAAGATCCATTCACCGGTGAGCGGCGGGACGCTGCAGGTCAAGGTCGGAGACTCGCAGTCCCCGGGCGACCTGAAGCCCGTCGGCGAGCAGACCCCCACCGGTGGCGAGCTCACCATCACCGCGAACCCGCAGGCCACCGGCCGGTACGTCCTCGTGTGGTTCACCCAGCTTCCCGGCGGGCCGTTCAAGGGACGGCTCGGCGAGATCGCCGTCTACGGGTCGGCCGGCTGATCCCGCTCAGCGGGGCCGACATGAGCTGTGACGTGGAGTGGCGCATGTCTGTATCGTGCCTGTGAGCAGATTGTCCCCTCGCCCCCAGGAATCCGTGGTGCCTACCTCAGCAGCCGGGACCGGGCGCCCGGCGCCGGCCGGGCGTACCGAACGAGAAAGCGGTCGCTCATGACGTCGGTGAGCATGCGTCGCGTCGACGAAGTGCCCGACAAGGAGCTCCTCGCCCGGCACGCCGAAGGGGACCCGCACGCCTTCGCGGAACTCGTCCACCGGCACCGGGACCGCATGTGGGCGGTCGCGCTGCGCACGCTCGGCGACCCGGAGGAGGCGGCGGACGCGCTGCAGGACGCGTGCCTTTCGGCGTTCCGTGCGGCCGGACGGTTCCGCGGGGACGCCGCCGTCACCACCTGGCTGCACCGCATCGTGGTGAACGCCTGCCTCGACCGCATCAGGCGCAAGTCCGTCCGTCCGGCGACGCCGATGGGCGACGACGCGACGTTCGACGCCGTCGCGCCCAAGATGCCGGACCCGACCGACGCGCACGGCGTCTCCCTCGACGTCCACACCGCCCTGGAGCAGCTTCCGTTCGAGCAGCGCGCCGCCCTCGTCCTCGTCGACATGATGGGCTACTCCGTCGACGACGCCGCGCAGGTGATGGAGGTCCCACCCGGAACGATCAAGAGCCGGTGCGCGCGGGGTCGCGCCAGGCTCGCCCCCCTTCTCGTCCACCACCGGAACCGCCGGGAGAGCAAAAACGTCGGAGGTGTGGAAGGAGGTGGCATGCCCAAGTGAACCCCGCACATCTGGACTACGACGTCCTGGCCGACCTGGCCGAAGGATTGCTCGAAGACGACCAAGCCGCCTCCGTCAACGCGCACCTCGATACCTGCGCCGAATGCCGTGAGCTGTCCGCCGATCTTGCGGACGTCTCCCGGATCCTGGCGGAGGCACCCGTGCCGTCCATGCCCGCCGAACTGGCGGAACGCATCGACACCGCCATCGCGGCCGAGTCGATGCACACCGCCACCGTGGCGAGCATGGAACAGCGGCGCGGAAGGCGGCATTGGCGGATTCTCTCGGCGGCCGCGGCCGCGGTGGTCGTGGTCGGCGGCGGAGCGGCCGTCGGCAAGGTCGCTCTGGAGGGGGCGAGCGGCGACCACGGCAAGGCGGCGGCGCCCGCGCAGGACAACTCCCGTTCCGCCGCCTCGGGAAGCGGTGTCGCCCCGAACGCCGCCCCGGCGGCGTCCTTCACGGTCGCGCACAGCGACACCGACTACCGGCCCGCGACGCTGAGCGCCCAGATCGGCCGCGTCCTGGCCGACGACCAGGAGCTACGGGCCAAGGCCGCGTCACCCGACGCGGACCTCCGGGGATGCGTCAACCGCGTCACCGGCAACAAGATCCCTCTCCTGGTCGACCAGGCGAAGTACGAGGGGAAGCCGGCGATCGTCATCGCCTTGGACGGCGGTGAGTCCGGCAAGCGGAACATCTGGGTGGTGGCCCCGGACTGTTCCGCGCAGAACCAGCACGTCCTGAAAAGGCTAGAGAACGTTTGACATAGATGCCTGACCGGCGGCCCCTGCTTCAGGACGCCGGTCAGGCAATGTCTCCTGCCCGGTGGCGGGTCGGCGGCGCCCGCTAAAGGGACGCGAGGAAGTCGAGGGCGATCGTCCAGGCGCGTTCGGCGGCGTCGGCGTCGTAGTCGGGCAGGTCCGGGTCGGTGAACAGGTGCCCCGCACCCCGGTAGCGGAAGACCTCCACGTCCGCGCCCGCCTTGCGCATCTGCAGATACCACGCGTTCAGCCAGTCGACGGGCTCCCAGGTGTCCGGGTCGGCGACGTGCAGCTGCACCGGGATGTCGGTGGACGCGTCCTCCGCCATGTCGGACGTGCCGTGCATCAGCAGCAACCCGCCCGCCTTCTGGTCGGCGAAGGCGAGATTCTGGGCGATGGAGCCGCCGAGCGAGAACCCCGCGTAGACGAGCCCGCCGTCCCCGATCAGAGGCGCGGCGGCGGCGACGGCACGGCGCAGCAGTTCGTCCCGCCCGATCTCGTCCTTGATCTCGATACCGGCCTCGGCCTCGTCGACGACACGCCCGTCGTAGAGGTCGGGAGCGTGCACCTCGTGCCCGGCGGCACGAAGCCGCTCGGCCGCCTGGTGCACCGCGGGCCGCAGCCCGTACATCGAATGGAGCAGCAAGATCCGTGCCATGCCCTCACCCTAGAGCGCCCCTGGCGGCGCCGACGGCCCGTCGCGGCGTGGCGGGAATCCCCGGGGCCTAGGATCGGTTGACGCCACTGGCAGGCCGGGTCGTGCGGCACCGACGGCCAACGAGGAGAGGCAAGAACTGTGAGCGACGTCCGTAACGTCATCATCATCGGCTCGGGCCCCGCGGGCTACACGGCCGCCGTCTACGCGGCCCGCGGTGATCTGAAGCCGCTGGTGTTCGAGGGTTCGGTGACGGCCGGCGGTGCGCTGATGAACACCACCGACGTGGAGAACTTCCCCGGCTTCCCGGACGGGATCATGGGCCCGGACCTGATGGACAACCTGCGCAAGCAGGCCGAGCGCTTCGGTGCCGAGCTGATCACCGATGACGTCACCGAGGTCGACCTGACCGCCGACCCCAAGGTCGTCAAGGTGGGGGACGAGACCTACCTGGCCCGCACCGTGATCGTGGCGACCGGGTCGGGCTACCGCGAGCTGGGCCTGCCGGACGAGAAGCGGCTGTCCGGGCGCGGGGTGTCGTGGTGCGCGACCTGTGACGGGTTCTTCTTCCGCGAGCAGGACATCGCGGTGGTCGGCGGCGGCGACACCGCGATGGAGGAGGCGATCTTCCTGACCAAGTTCGCCCGCTCGGTCACGGTGATCCACCGCCGCGACGAGCTGCGCGCCTCCAAGATCATGCAGGACCGGGCGTTCGCCAACGACAAGATCCGCTTCCGCTGGGACAGCGAGGTCATCGCGATCCACGGCGACGACCGGGTGACCGGCGTGACGGTGCGCGACACCAAGACCGGCGCGGAGTCGAAGCTGGAGATCACCGGGCTGTTCATCGCGATCGGCCACGACCCGCGCAACGAGCTGTTCGCCGGCCAACTGGAGACCGACACCGACGGATACCTGCTGGTGGACGCCCCCACGACCAAGACCAAGATTCCCGGCGTGTTCGCCTGCGGCGACGTGGTCGACCACATCTATCGTCAGGCCATCACCGCCGCCGGCACCGGCTGCGCCGCGGCCATCGACGCCGAACGCTGGCTCCAGGACCAGGACGCCGCCGAAACGGCGTGAACCAGAGGCAGTGACCGCCTTCAGGCCACCGCACGGCCCCCGGTGGCAGCCCTGCGGCCGCGGGGAGGCGTCCGCGTGAGAACACAAGGAGAAGCATGAAAGCCGTGACCGACGCCGACTTCGCATCCGAGGTCCTGGACAGCGACAAGCCCGTCCTCGTCGACTTCTGGGCGGAATGGTGCGGCCCGTGCCGGATGGTGGCGCCGATCCTGGAGGAGATCTCCAAGGAGCACGGCGACAAGATCGAGATCGTGAAGCTGAACATCGACGAGAACCCGCAGGTGCCGCAGAAGTACGGCGTCATGCAGATCCCGACGATGAACGTCTACAAGGGCGGCGAGGTCGTCAAGCAGATCATGGGCGCCAAGCCGAAGGCCGCCCTGCTGAGGGATCTCGCCGAGTTCATCTGACGGAGCCGCCCCTGCGGAGCACGAAGGCCCGCGGAGCACGAAGCCCCGCAGAGCACGAAGAACCGCCTCCCGTCTCCCGCGGCGAGCGCGAAAACGTGTGGCCCGCACTCCATCCCGGAGTGCGGGCCACACGGCGTTCAGAACGCCTCAGGACGCTTCAGACGGGCCGCAGCGCACCCTCAGGGGTCATTGACCCGAGGAGCCGTTCGAGGGCTACCTCGACGTCCTCACGCCAGGACAGCGCCGACTTGAGCTCCAGCCGCAGCCGCGGATACCGGTGGTGCGGCCGGACGGTCTTGAACCCGACCGACAGCAGGTAGTCGGCGGGCACCATGCACCCGCCCTCCTCGCCCTTCAGGTCGCCGAACGCCTCGATCGCCTTCACCGCGCGCCGTGTCAGGTCCTTCGCGACACCCTGGACGAGCATCCGGCCGAGGCCGCCGCCCGCGAACTCGGGGAGGATGTGCGCCGTCATCAGCAGCACCGCGTCCGCGCTCACCGGGCTCGTCGGGAACGCCACGGAACGGGGCACGTAGAGCGGCGGCGCGTACATCACGAACCCGGCCGGGACGTTGTCGACGTACACGATCTTGCCGCAGCTCCCCCATTCGAGCAGCGTCGAGGAGATCCACGCCTCCTTCTCCAGGCCCGCGTCGCCGCTCTCCAGGGCCCGGTCCCGGCTGACCGGGTCCAGCTCCCAGAAGACGCAGCCGCGACAGCGATGCGGCAGATCATCGAGATTGTCCAGCGTGATGTTGACGAGACGACGCGACACCGGGACGGCACCCCCTGCTGCGATCCTCGCCCGCCGGCCTGGAATCCGTGGCGGCGGAAGTTCCCGGCAACCATCCGGGACCCGCGGGCATCGTATCGGACAGGAGTTTCCCCAACCCCGCGGCTCGCCACACCCAACGGTTCCGCCGCGGCGGCCATGGCGTAGTTTGCAGGGAAGCCATTTCCACCTCGGAGGTGCCTCGTGGAACAGCACTCGCGTACGGATGCCTATGCCGATCGTTACGCCGCCCGTGCCGCCGGCATGGTGCCGTCGGAGATCCGGGCTCTGTTCGCGATGGTCGCCCGTCCCGAGGTCGTCTCGCTCGCGGGCGGCGCGCCGTACGTCTCGGCGCTGCCCCTCGACGCCGTCGGCCAGATGATCGGCGACCTCGTCGCCGGCAAGGGCGCCGAGGTCCTCCAGTACGGCTCCGCCCAGGGCGACGAGGGGCTCCGCGAGCACATCTGCGAGGTGATGTCCCTCGAAGGCGTCCAGGCGTCCGCGGAGGACGTGGTCGTCACCGTGGGCGCGCAGCAGGCGCTCGACCTCATCACCAAGATCTTCGTCGACCCGGGTGACGTGATCCTCGCCGAGGCGCCCTCCTATGTCGGCGCGCTCGGCACGTTCGCCGCCTACCAGGCGGACGTCGTCCACGTGCCGCTGGACGAGGGCGGCCTCATCCCGTCCGCGCTCCGCGAGACGCTGGCCCGGCTCCGCGCTCAGGGACGCTCGGTCAAGTTCCTCTACACCGTCCCGACGTTCCAGAACCCCGCGGGGGTCACGCTCACCACCGCCCGCCGCGCCCAGATCCTCGAAATCTGCGCCGAGTACGACGTGCTGATCGTCGAGGACAACCCGTACGGCCTGCTCGGCTTCGACGGCGAGCCCATGCGGGCCCTGCGCGCGGACGACGCGGAGCGCGTCATCTACCTCGGCTCGTTCTCCAAGACGATCGCGTCCGGTCTCCGCGTCGGCTGGGTGCTGGCCCCGCATGCGGTGCGGGCCAAGCTCGTGCTGGCCGCCGAGTCGGCGATCCTGTGCCCGTCGAACTTCTCCCAGCTCGCGGTCCGCGAGTACCTCGCCACGCAGCCGTGGCGAGAGCAGATCAAGGACTTCCGGGAGCTGTACCGGGCCCGCCGCGACGCGATGCTGGAGTCCCTCGACCAGCTGATGCCGGACGGCTGCACCTGGACGCGTCCCGCGGGCGGCTTCTTCGTCTGGCTCACGCTCCCCGAAGGCCTCGACGCCAAGGCGATGGCGCCGCGTGCGATCGCCGAGCGCGTCGCGTACGTCCCCGGCACCGGTTTCTACGCGGACGGCACCGGTCACCGGCACATGCGCCTGTCCTACTGCTTCCCCGAACCCCACCGGATCCGCGAGGGCGTCCGCCGGCTCGCCGGGGTGGTGGAACAGGAGATCCGCCTCCGCGACACCTTCGGCGGAAACATCGGCGGTGCCACCACCGGCGTCCAGACGCCGGGCCCGGACGTCGTCTGACCGTTTCACGTGAAACAAGGGGCATCACCAGTGGAACTCGGGCATGTCGTCGTCCTCGCGGGGGGCCTCTCCTATGAGCGGGAGGTGTCGCTCCGGTCCGGACGGCGCGTCGCGGACGCCCTGCGCGCCCGCGACATCCCGGTCGAGCTTCGCGACACCGACGCGACGCTTCTGGATGCCCTGACCGACGACCCGCCGGACGTCGTGCTGCCCGTCCTGCACGGCGCCGCGGGGGAGGACGGCTCCATCCGCGACGTCCTCGAACTCCTGGACATCCCCTATGTCGGCGCCCGTCCCGACGCGTGTCGCGTCGTTTGGGACAAGCCGACCGCCAAGTCCGTCGTCCGTCGTGCCGGCCTGCGGACTCCCGACTCCGTCGCCCTGCCGAAGGAGGTCTTCCATGACCTCGGCGCCGCCTCCGTCCTGGACAGGATCGTCCGGAGCCTCGGCCTTCCGCTCTTCGTGAAGCCCACCCGTGGCGGCTCGGCGCTCGGCGCCTCCGTCGTCCGCGAGCCGTCGGAACTGTCCGCGGCCATGGTGGGCTGCTTCGCCTACGGCGACGCCGCGCTCGTCGAGCGCTACGTCTCGGGCACCGAGGTGGCGGTCAGCGTCATCGAGCTCGACGGCGTCCCCACCGCGCTCCCCGCGGTCGAGATCGTCGCTCCAGGCGGCCTCTACGACTACACCGCCCGTTACGACGCCGGTGACACCGAGTTCGTCACCCCGGCTCGTCTCTCCGCGGACGCGACCGCCCAGGCCACCGCCGCCGCCGTCACCGCCCACCGAGCCCTGGGTCTCCGCGACCTGTCCCGGACCGACCTCATCGTGTCCTCGGACGGCGAAGTCCAGTTCCTGGAAGTCAACGTCGCCCCCGGAATGACCGAGACCAGCCTTCTCCCCCGCGCCATCAGCGTCGCCGGCCTGGACCTCGGCGAAGTCTGCGAATCCCTGCTCCAGGCCCGCGTCTGACCTTTCGAAGGCCGGCGGGGGACACCTCGCCCACTGATCCGGCGACGACCGCTGAACGGCGGTCTCGACGGCCCCGATCAGATGATCGCGAGCCAGGGAGCCATCGGCTCGTCCGGGAGGGCCTCAGCGGAGGATCGGTACGGAACTTGACGGTCGATCGCGGGTCCCCGTTGGCGCCCGTACTGATCCTCCTCGCGGCCCTACCTCATACCACGCGGCTCGCTCGCGGCCCGTCCAGATTCCACGAGACGATCTTGGTGGGGGTGATCCTGATGACCTCTCGCGACATGCCGGGTACGGGCGGCTCCTGGTCGGTGAGCGCCACTGCCTTGCCCCGGATCTCGATGCCCCGCGGCGCCCACGGATCGACCGTCGCCAGGTCGTCCACGACGAACGCGACCGTGCTGCCCTGCTGGACGTTCCGGAACTTCTTCGTCCCGCCCAGCGCGCCCCCGCCGATGACGATCGTGCCGGTGTCGGCATCGAGGAAGAAGTTGGTCGGGTTGTTCTGCACCTGCCCGTCGGGCGAGACGGTGGCCAGCCGCCCGAGGTGCTGGGTGGCCAGGTAGTCGAGTTCGGCTTGGGTGAAGGTCATATGTGCCGGTCCTCCCGTTGCTTCTGATGTGGCGGTCGAAGCAAGTCTGCCTTCCTGGCTCGACGCCTCGTTTCGGGGGGTGGCCGCGCCGGCACGTCCGAAAGGCGCGGCTAGGCCGCCTTCACGTACCTCGATATCACCGCACCCGACTCGAACACCCGGGTCTGCGCCTGGGTGAAGCGGTCCGGGTGGAACGGGCCGTCGAAGAGCGGGCGGCCCGAGCCGATGATGAGCGGGTAGCGCTTGAGGACCAGTTCGTCGATCTCGTCCCGGAGCACGGCGGCGAGCCTGCCGCCGCCGCACAGCCAGATGTCCATCCCGTCCTGGTGCTTGAGCTCGCGGACATGGGCGGCCGGGTCTTGCGCGACCACGGTCACGCGCTCGTCCGTGGCGGGCAGGGTGCGCGAGAACACGTACGTCTTCAGCTGCGGGTACGGATCGGTGATTCCGACCTTCAACGCCGGCTCGTAGGTGCCGCGGCCCATCACCACCGTGTCGAAGCGCTTGTTGGGCGTCCCCGCCACCCCGACCGCCTCCCGGAATGCTCCGGGGACGGTCTCGGGCTGCTCGGCGTTCATGGCCGCGGTCACGTCGGGCTCGATGGGGAGGAAGTCGAATTCGTCGCCGGGTCCGGCGATGAAGCCGTCGAGAGTGACGCCGACGTAGTAGGTGAGCTTGCGCATGCGGGCCCTCTTTCGGTGCGGACTTGGTGCTTGGCCGCCGTCGGTCAGCGACGGGTGCCGGGCTTGGGAAGCGGGCGCGGGCGGGGCAGGGAACGCGGCATCGGGGGGTACTGCGGGCGCGGCCGGCGCTTGGGCTGAACTCGCATCTCGGATTCCTCCTATCGAACTTCATTTGAGGTACTCTGTTTGCAGTGGTTAGAACGTAGTACTGCACATGCAGTGATGTCAAGCTTGACGATCGCCAGGAGATGAGATGCGACAGAACACCGCCCGCCGCACCGCACTGCTCGACGCCGCCATCGAGGTCCTCGCCGAGGAGGGGTCGCGTGGGCTCACCCTGCGCGCGGTCGACAAGCAGGCCGGTGTCCCCACCGGCACCACCACGAACTACTTCGCAAACCGGGCCGAGTTGCTCCGCCAGATCATGGCCCGCACCCACGAACGCCTCACGCCGGACCCGGACGCGCTGGCCGAGACCATGAAGGCCGAGCCCACCACCGAGCTGACCGCCGCCCTGCTGCGCCAACTGCTGGAGAGGATGCGGGCCGACCGCAGCAGCCACCTCGCCATGCTCGAACTGCGCCTGGAGGCAACCCGCCGCCCCGAGTTGCAGGAGGACCTCACCCGCACCTTCACCGCGATGCTGAACGCCAACATCGCCTGGCACCTGGACGCCGGCCTACCCGGCGACCACGACACCGTGCTGGTCCTCTACACCGCGATGCTCGGCGTCATCGTGGACGACCTGACGGTCCCCGGACTGCTGGCGCCCCACGGCATCGAGAAGATCATCGACGCACTCGTGCAGCGAAGCCTGCCCCCAGAACAATCCACGCCCTGACCGAACATCAGCCGGCCCCGGGTGACGGGCGCGTGATGCGGCCGTCGGCGCTGACCTAACATGATCGGCTTATGTGCGGAGAGCGAAGGGACTATCCATGGAAGCGGACGACGTCTACCACGGCCACCTCAGGCGGCACCTCGGTGAGTTTGTGGGGCGGGAGGAAGTCCAGGACCGCGGCTATGCTCTGCTCGAATTCCACAAGAAGAGCCCGCCACTGAGCACGATGGCCACCGACGGGTTGCGCTCCCAGGATGTCACCGCCCTGGCTCCGGTCGAACTGGTGTGCACCCTGTGGGAGGCACAACGCCACGTCGCCCGCCACTTTGTCGACTCCATGGCCCAGATGATCATCAACAACCCGAGCACGCTCATCCAATACGGCTTCGTGGTCGAGAACGACGAGCCTCTCTTGGAGGGAACGCAGATCCATGCTCTCCTCGGCTGTCCGAGCCCGTTCTTCCGCGACGGCTTCGACCTGCTGAAGGAAGAGTCCGGCGGCATCAAGGTCCAGGCCATCACTCTCCTGCCGATCACTTCCGGGAAGCCGAGCTCGTCCGGGACAAGGGCGACGATGGCCTGTTCGATCTGTTCTGGGAGAAGCAGCCCAACCTGCTGGACGTCACCCACGAGACCGTCGCCTGAAGCGACACGCACAGCGAGCGGCTCACGCTGCGCGAGCACGACTACCCGGCAGATCGCCCCGGACGGCCGCCCCGCCGGAACCGTCAAGCGCCACGATTGAGAGACCGTCCGCACCGGAAGGCGACTGGCGGCGATTCCCCCACCCCCGCCGCGCTACGCCGACCCGTCACGCCCGAAGCGCCCTCTATTTGGGTCCGCGTCCGGGATGCACGCGGCGTTGGTGAACGGGGCTGTTCACCCGGCGTCGGCCCGTCCCTGAGTGATCCTGGAGAACGCCTTGCGCAGCACGGCGGCGAGCGGAACGCACGATCGCGGCCCCTGCAAAGGGAGGCGGTCGTGACTACAGCGGCCGCCAGCAGCCCACCGGTGTCGACCGCGACGTGCAACTTGCAGCTCTTGCTCTTCTTCCCCGCCGACATCCCCGCTGCCTGGCGGTCGGGACGTGTCGGCGAACCGAGCACGGCCGCGGTCGGCAGCAGGCCGCAGCCGTCGGTGCGACCCGCACGTGCGCGCAGGTTGTGTGGATCCCGGCATCACGCCGGCGCGCAGGGGGTCCACCGGTGGAACAAGGCGTAGACGGGCTCTGGTGCGGTGGGAAATCGGCCGACCTGGCCCGTCAGGCGATCCCACCGCGGACCATGTGGAAGATCGCGTCCAGCGCCAGGCACCGGTCCAGCTTCTCGGGCAGGCCCTGTCGCGCCCGGTGGTCCCCGGTCATCGGGAGCAACGGCGCCGGCGGGCCTGGGCCTCACCCTGGGCCGCAATGGCCGGGTGGCAGCGGTGTCCCGGCCCACCGCCGTCGGTCATCGGCGAATCCGGGTAGAAGGCGATCACCGCCGGCCATCAGCCGACCATGACGGGTACCGGCATTCGGACGATACCCACACCCGGGCACATGGCAGAGAACTGGCAAGCCTGGACAAGCTCCTCCACGTCCGGGAGTGCTTCACCTTCCGGGCGACCCGCCCACCAACCGAGCGCGCGCAGGGCGGTTCGCATCGCCCGAATGTTCCGCCTGGCACCTAGGACCTTTCCCGACCCGTCGGCGAAGGCGCGTCAGTGGTCGTCGCCGTGTCGGCCGAGGGTCTCCACGGGGGTGGCGCCAGGGCGGGTCCATTGCGACACGGGGCGGCTGGTCGAGCCCCAAGCGGCGACGCCGTCGGCGTCCGAGCGCCAGTACCAGCAGATCGGCGAGCCATGCCCACCGACCGGCGAGGCGGCCTGAGGAGCCTCGGGGTCGTCCTCCCACCCCTCGCGGCGGCCGTAGGGCGTCATGTCGAGCGGGCTGAGGGACCCATTGACCGGCTCGTTGCCACGGCCCGTCGTTGAGTAGGTGAGGAACACGCGGTCGCCGTCGCGCAGGAAGCAGGTGATGTAACCCATGCTGCCTCCGAGCGGCGCGTCCACGTCGCGCACCGAGTACCAGGGCTGGGTGTAGCCCATGAACTCGACGTAGGAGGCCACTCGTCCCACCGGCCCGTGTTCAGGATGGCGAACGAGACGCCGCAGGCGTCGAGGTAGACGGCGTCCTTCATATGCCAGACCGTGGTGGTGCAGCCCTCGCACTCCCCCCCGGTACGGCGCGCCGTAACACCGGGCCGTCGGGTCCGACGACCTCAACCGTCCCGCCGAGCTCCACCATCGGCAGCCGGCGGCGAGCCGGGGCCAGGGCCTCACCCTCGCGGGTGTGGGCCTACTCGCGGACCAGGAGTTCGTCACGGGCGGTCTGCCAGGTGGCCATGTCGACCACGAGCGGGTGGCCGGGCACCGCGCGGGTCGGGTCGTCCGGCGTGTTCCTCATGGTGCCCTCCATGGGTCTCGTGCCGGGCCGCGTCGTACGCCGTCCCACGACGGTCACCAGAACAGGCTTGCACCACGGCTGGAACTCATCGCCAGCAAGGGTGGCGCCGTCTCGCTGGATTTGTCGCACTGGTTGTGGTCTGAGTGATGCGAGGCACCCACGCGCCGCCCAGTGGCTGCCTCCCTTGTTTCACGTGAAACAGAACAGCGTCGGCCGCGTCGCGGCACTGGCAACAGGACAGGCCCCTGGAGCAAGCCGTGAAAGCCTCCGCCCTGGAACGGTCGCGCTCTGGCCGATCCACTACATGGCGAACGCGCTCGGGCGAGCCGACGCCATCCTCAACCAGAGCGTCGGCACGAGCCACACCGTGCTCGGCTGACCGCCTCGACACATGAAGCCAATGTCGCATCCACGCTGCCAACATCTATCGAGTAACCGGCTCTGAGGCACCGACACCCGCCGACAATGGTCGACGGCTCACCGAAGACGGGCATTACGCCATGCCCCACAGCGGAGGCAACGTCGAGATCCACACTCGGATGGCGTGCGAGCCACTGGCGTCGCTGCCGCAGTCCGGCCCGGCGCGGCAGACGAGTGGGTGCGCCTGTTCACCGCGGTACTCATGGACGACATCACCAAGCGGCGTAGGCGCGCCGCACCCTGTTCATTACCTTCTCCGAATCAGCGCCTGCCAGGCCGACGCCGCAGCGTCCCGGGCCCTGCAGCGCGTACTCCGCCGTCTCCCTGGGGAGTACGGGCTGGGGCACTCCGAGAAGGCGTAGCGGCGTGACATACTCGGGCCCGCGCGATCAACGAACGCGAGCTGGCCTTCCTGCGGACGATGTCATCTTCATGCTCCACATGTGGGCAGCAGTGCCACCGGTCGTATCCGTCTCGCGAGAACAGCGCCACGGGGGACGACGCCGTAAGGACTGCCAGGCGTCGACAGCTCCTCGGAGCGGGCTCGGCGGCAGCGGCTACGCGGCGGCTACCCGCTGTCGGTGTCTTCTACAGTGACGGCATGATCAATGTGTGCTTTGCCGGGGTTACCGGCTGGACTGCCGGGCCGATCCTTACGGCGCTCGATGAGGCCGACGATCTGAAACTGACCGCCGGGGTGTCCAGGACGGCGGCCGGGAGGAGTCTGACGGAAGCCGTCGGTTCCGCGAGCACCGGAATGGTGTACGCATCGGTCGCTGAGGCGCTGAATGCCGCGGCCGTCGACGTGCTGGTGGACTACACAAGCGCCGCGATCGTCAAAGACAACGTATGGACGGCGGTGCGAGCCGGCGTGAACGTAGTGGTCGGGTCGAGCGGACTGACCGGCGACGACTACGCAGAACTCGACCGGATGGCCCGCGACAACAATGTCGGAGTGATTGCGGCAGGCAACTTCTCCGTGATGGCGGCGATGCTGCGCCGGGCGGCCACGATGGCCGCGGAGCACCTGGGCCACTGGGAGATCATCGACTACGCCAGTGCCACAAAGCCGGATGTGCCCAGCGGCACCGCCCGGGAACTCGCCGAGACGCTGGGAACCGTCGGAACTCCCGAGCCGGCCGTGCCTCTGGCCGAGTTGCACGGACCGGCGGAGGCACGCGGAGCCGACGTGGCCGGGAGCCGTGTCCACTCAGTGCGGCTACCCAGCTTCGTGGTCTCCACCGAGATCGTGTTCGGCGGTTCCGGCGAACGCCTCATCATGCGACACGACGCCGGCTCCGATCCGACCCCCTATGCGGCTGGGACCATCCTGGCGGTACGCCACGTGGGCGAACAAGCCGGAGTGCGCAGGGGACTCGACTCCCTGCTCTTCGCCGACGAACCGCAGCAGTGAGGGTTCGCGGTTAGGACTCCGGCGCTCCCGCAGAACTTGGGCAGATGTCGCGGCCCTACTGGAAGGTCCGTCGAGTCGCCCTCAGTGCAACACATGCCAGACCACCGGACCGGCTGCGGCGCGGCACCGACACCCGCTCGATCAGGCACGGCATCCAGTCACACCGGACAGCGAGAGGAGCGTCTCGACGACCATCGCGTGCGTCCCCGTAATGACCGATCTCGCGAACCTGCGGATGCGGCCAAGAGGAATGGCTCGCGGGGTCGCTCTTGAGAGGGCAGGCGTGCACCGGGATCGACTGAGTGCGCCTCCTGGGCGCCGGTCCCCCGGGAGTTGAAATGGGCGCCAAGGTTCGGGCGAGAGTGGTGCGGTTCGGTCGACAACGTCCCGGTGCGACCGCAAGCCGCGGATCGTGGTGGCCATCGGATTCGGAAGGACGTGCCGCACGGGCAGTCGGCGGGACCGCGATCGCCACATCTGTCCGTTGGCCACTCGAACCGCTCGCCATAGCGATGTGCTCGTTCCCTCGCCTCAGCACAACCGGTCTTGTCTCAACGCATCCGGCGCCATTCGCTCGGCTCCGCGATCCACAACGCTCACCCCCGTGCACCGTTACCCCCTCCATCTCGTCGGCGCCGAGTTCGGGGGCTTCGCGACGGCCAGGCGTCGTTCACCGATGTGCCGCCACGCCTCCTCGCGCTCCATCCGGAGACTCTCTGAGAGCCCCTGGATCTGTGAGCCGAGCGACGGTTGCTGGGCCGCCGTGGCCCCAACGTCCGCCCCTTGTTTCACGTGAAACAAGGCCCGGCCCATCTGGGAACGTCGAGCTGCGCCGAGGAGATGTCAGAAGCCGTTGCGGAACCGGTCTGTGAGCAATCAGCCCGGTAGGGGTCTTACGACGAAGCCGTTCGGACGCCTCAGGTGGCGAGCCTGGTAGCCGATTGAGCTGAGTTGGCCTTGGCGGTGGAGGTCGGAGTGGGTAGCCGGCGATCAGCCGGTCGGGAACCCCGTCTTATGAATCCCAGGACAGTTCGCCACACAACAGATGCCGGGACGGGCAGTACCGAGGTCGCGACGCCATCACGCTCGGCCCTGCGTTTCACGTGAAACCATGTCCCGGGGTCACGACGTGTACGGGGGATGGGCAAGCCGATCGCCGTCATACACCGAGGGCAAGCGGGTTCTCGAAGAGCAGGAAGCGCGTTGGGCAGCCCGCTTGGCGTGGGGATTGGAGAATGTGGGGTGCGGCGTCCGGTCCAATGAGAGCGTGGTCCGGCGGCAGTCGGCGGCCTGGCTCGCCGGATGGAAATGGGCCGGGCGAAGCCTTGGATCTGCCTGAACCCCCGTATGTGCGACGGCCCACGCCTACGGTTCCTCTCGGGAGCGCAGCCAGGCGAGAAATGGACGGTGAGCGTCGGGGTTCTGCGGCGCCAGTCCGGTTCGAGAGTCTGACGGCCAAGACCGCCAAGCTTCTCCGGGGAGGTGCGGAAGGGCTCCGGAGGTCCGTCCGGAGATGCCGGAGGTCCGTCCGGAGATGCTGAGGGCGACGGCCTCCAACGAACGGTGACAGCTGGGCCCCGCGCCACTCGACCAGCCTGTGTCGGTTGCCTAGGCATGGACCCCGCGAAGGTGCTTCTCGGCGCCGGCCCCGAGGGGGTGGTGGGATCTGCTCGATGCGGTCAACCCCAACGCATGCCGAACGCGCTAGCACGGGGATAGGCCGCAGCCGAGTGGAAGGAAGCCTCCTGCGCACGCACGACGACGTCCAGGAGCGGTGCCTGCGTCCCAGGAGCAACAGAAGCAAGCAGCCGCGTGGTGGCGCCCCTGTGGAGGATGGCGATGAGTGCGTCGGTGGACGGGGCGGTCTGGGAGATCGCTGTCTCGCGGGTGAACGATGGACGCTCCCCTGCGCCCGAACGATCTCGCGAAGTGGCGTGGCCCAGCTGATCTCCGGGGCCGAACCGGCATGAGCGACACCATTACGAATGTTCCGGCCCGCGGGCGCGCTGATCAAGGCCACGGTATGGGGCCGTTTCACCGCAGATGTGGGCGGCTTGCGGTCCAGCAGCGCGAACGCCCACGCGCCGGTGGCGGCGACGCCGAACGGCGGCACCCACGCCCACGTGGCCGACCGACAGCAAGCGCCGGTCGGCAGGACAGCGCCGGCGCCGGCAAACGTGCCGCCGAGTCGGTCGACAGCTGGGAGCGGGGCGCGGGGCGCGAGCCTGCTCGCACAGCGATGGCCGCTCCGGCTCATCGGCGCCGAGTTCGGAGGGGTAGGTTCGCGAGGGCCAAAGGCTTGTTCATTGATGTGCCGCCACGCCTCCTCGCGCTCCGTCTGGAGCCTCTCCAGCCGCAGCACCTGCCCGGCGGCCCCGGCGCGGACGTCCTTGCGCAGCGCCGCGAACCGCTGGTGGGCGGCGGGGCGAGGTCGGGGGCGTCTGAGAACCTTCTAGATCTGTCGGCCTACCGACGATTGCTGGCGGTTGTGGCGCAACGTTCATAGTCGAAGGCGCATGTCCCCCGAAGAGATCGGCCCCTCCTCGGGAGGCATGCGACTCGAACCCAACAGCGGATGTTTCACGGGAAACATCGGGGGAGCGGCCACAACGCTAAGCGCCCCGGAGCCGGGCGGCGGCTTCCGGGGCGCATCATGAGCAAGGGGGCGTCAGGGCTCGCCTGCGCCGTCGTCGTCCGGGGCCATCGACTTGATGATGCGGTCCAGATCCTCCAGCGTGGCGAACTCGACCACGATCTTGCCTTTGTTCCGGCCCATGTCGACGCGGACCTTCGTCTCATAGCGGTCCGAGAGCCGGTCGGCGAGCTCCTTGAGCCCGGGAGCGACCGGCTTCTTCCGACGGCCCTGCCGCGGTCCCTTCGGCTCGTCCTCCACCTCGCGAAGAGCGATCATCTCTTCCAGCGCCCGGACGGAGAGGCCCTCCTGGACGATCCGCTGCGCCATGTGCTCCTGCGCCTCGATGCTGTCGAGAGAGAGCAGCGCACGGGCATGACCGGCGGACAGCACTCCAGCGGCCACCCGGCGCTGGACGGCGGGCGGCAGGTTCAGCAGGCGGAGCGTGTTGGTGATGTGCGGACGCGACCGGCCGATCCGTCCCGCGAGCTGCTCGTGGGTCGCGCCGAAATCCTCCAGCAGCTGCTGGTACGCGGCCGCCTCCTCCAGCGGGTTGAGCTGCTGGCGGTGCAGGTTCTCCATGAGCGCGTCACGGAGCAGCTCGTTGTCACCGGTGTCGCGGACGATCGCCGGGATGACGTCCAGTCCGGCCATCTGGGACGCACGCCAGCGGCGCTCGCCCATGATCAGCTCGTAGTCGTGCTCATCCGAGGTGGACTTGCGGACGACGATCGGCTGCAGCAGCCCGACGATGCCGATCGACTCGGCGAGCTCCTCCAGGGCCTGCTCGTCGAAGTGCTCACGCGGCTGCCGCGGGTTGACCGCGATGGAGCGGACGGGCAGCTCCGCGAAGTGGGCGCCGGCAACCGGTTCGAGCGCAGGTTCCGCGGCGGTGCCGTTGCGAGCACCCGGGAGGGGGTCGCCGGGAAATCCGGGCTCCCCCGCGCTGCCCGGTTCGGCGGGCGTCGGCGGGGGCGGGGCGGTGGGAATGAGGGCGCCGAGCCCCTTGCCCAGACCGCGTCGCTGCTGGCTCACTGGACAGCTCCTCCGTGGGCCATCTCCGAGGCGGCCTCGCTGTAGGCGAGGGCGCCGCTCGAACCGGGGTCGTAGGTCATGACGGACTGCCCATAGCTGGGCGCCTCCGACACTCGGACACTGCGGGGGATCACCGTGTTGAGCACGACGTCGCCGAAGTGGTTCCGGACGTCCTCGGCCACCTGAGCGGCGAGCCGCGTCCGTGCGTCGTACATCGTGAGCAGGATCGTCGACACCTGCAGCCTCTGGTTGAGGTGCGCCTTGACGAGATCAACGGTCCGGATGAGCTGCCCGAGGCCCTCCAGCGCGTAGTACTCGCACTGGATCGGGATGAGCAGCTCGTCCCCGCCGACGAGGGCGTTGACCGTGAGGAGGCCGAGGGACGGCGGGCAGTCGATCAGCACATAGTCGAACTTCTCGGTCTCGTAGTCGTCCAGGGCCCGCCGAAGGCGCGACTCCCGGGCCACCTTGGAGACCAGTTCGATCTCGGCGCCGGCGAGGTTGAGCGTCGCCGGCGCGCAGTACAGATTGGGGATCTCCGGCGCCGCGACGACGATGTCGGCCAGCGCCATGTCCTCGATGAGCACGTCGTAGATGGAGGGAACCTCCGCATGGTGCTCGACGCCGAGGGCGGTGGACGCGTTGCCCTGGGGGTCGAGGTCGACCACGAGCACCTGGGCGCCGTGCATGGCGAGGGACGCGGCGAGGTTCACCGAACTGGTGGTCTTGCCCACGCCGCCCTTCTGGTTGGCGATGGTGATGACCCGGCATTTGTCCGGCCGCGGCCACTCGCGTTCCCTGCGGCCCGCCATGGCCTTGAGCGCGGTGACGGTGGTTTCATGTGAAACCTTGGCGTCCCTGAGCGCCTCTCGCACGAGTTCCGACTCCCCCTGATCTGGTCCCTTGCGCGGACTCGGCGGCTGGGCGCCGGCGTTCGTCGGAACATAGCCGACGTTCTCCGCGGTTCCGGACGTCGTGTTTCCCCACATCGCGTGCCCGGAGGGCGCGGTGCCCGGCGTCGCTCCCGGGTCCGACTGCGCACCACCGGCGGCGGGCGCCTGCGCGCCCTCGTCCTCGCCGGGACCGCCCGGGCCGGACGGCCGTTCGTCGGGGGATTCGTCGGCGCGGTCAGGCCGGCCCAGTCCTGGTCCCGTGCTCATGAAGACCTCTTCCTCGACCCTTTGGTGCGCCGGGGGGCGCGCTGTCGTCGCCCGACAACCTCTTCTCGGCCGGCGACCACACGGACGAGTGTTGTCGGCGGATCGACCATACCGCGCCCGACTTGGAGCAGTTCTGTCGAGCGCACCCCGAACCGTTTCAGCACGGGCTCCGCCTCGTCCAACTCGGCCGCGGCCCGTTCGCCCTTGAGCGCGAGCAGTTCCCCGCCCGGACGCAGCAGCGGAAGCGCCCATTTCGCCAGGCGTTCGAGGGGCGCGACCGCCCGCGCGGTGGCGACGTCGACCGAGAACTCCTTGGCCACCTCCTCGGCCCGGGCACGGCGCACCTCGACGTTCCGCAGGTCGAGCATCTCGACGCACTCGGTCAGGAACGTGGTGCGCCGCAGCAGCGGCTCCAGCAGGGTGATCCGCAGGTCGGGACGGACGATCGCGAGGACGATGCCGGGCAGCCCCGCGCCCGAGCCGATGTCGACGACCTGGGCGTCCTCCGGTATCGCCGTCGACACCACCGCGCAGTTGATCAGATGACGCTCCCAGAGCCGGTCGGCCTCGCGAGGCCCGATGAGGCCGCGCTCGACCCCGGCCTCCGCGAGGAACGCCGCATAGCGCTCCGCGACCGGTAGCGCGTCACCGAAAACCTCACGTGCGATCCCCACCAGACGAATCGTTCCACAAAACCCGGCGGGGTCGTACACGCGAAACGTCCCTGTGGATAAGTCAGGGGCCGCGGAGGTTGGGTGACCCTTGCGCTATGGCGAGAACCACATGACCCCACCGCATATTCGAGGTGCGTCGGGTAGGGGCTGCAGTGTCGCCCCACCGCCCCCCGGAAGGAGCTCCGACAGATGGGAATCGGAGTCAGTCTCGCATTCATCGCCCTGGGCGCGATCCTCGCCTTCGCCCTCCGCGTCGACCTCAGCGGCATCGACATCCACTTGGTCGGCTGGATTCTGATGGTGGTGGGGCTGGTCAGCATGGGCTTCACCCTCAGGTACACGCGTCCGCGACGCCAGGCCGGAAGGGTGGTCGGCGCGGACCCGGCCTATGGGGACGAGCCTGGGACCATCGTCCGGGAAGAGCACATCATCGAGGACCCGCCGCCCGTCAACCGTCCTGGCGAACGAGTCGAACGTGTGATCGAACACCCGGCGGACGAGGGCGTGGCGCACGGGCACATCGCGCAGGACCCTGCGTTCTCCCAGGATCCCGCTCACGCACAGGACCCCGCCGAGGAGAACAACCCGTCGGTCGTGGACGCCGGCGACCACATCCCGCAGCGCCGCAGATGGCGCAGGACGGCGCGGCGATAGCAACCCGCTCGGTGTGTTTGGGCGGCGTTGCACACCGAGTTCCGAGGGCCCCGCGCCGGCCAGGGCGCGGGGCCCTCCACTTCGATCGAGATGCCCGATCCAAGGACGCAGCGCTAAGTTCGGCTGAAGCAGAGCCCTCAGGAACGGGTCCCGGCGCTTCTGGACGGTCCGGGGGTCGGCGTCTCGGACACCCGCGAGCTGCTCGCCGGCTACCTGGAGTGGTACCGCGAGGCGCTGATGCGGAAGATCACCGGACTCTCCGACGAGCAACTCCGCACACCGGTCGAGCCTCTGGGCTGGTCCCCGCTCGGCCTGATCCAGCACCTCGGCTGGGTAGAACGCCGCTGGATGCGCTGGGGTTTCGCCGCGGAAGACGTCGTGGCCTGCCCACCCGGGGGCGACGACACCGAATGGAACATCCCCGATGACCGACCCACCGCTCAGATCACGGCCTTCTACCAGGACGAAGTCGACAAGGCGCAGGATCTGATGGCGGGTGCCGCCATAACCGACACGGCCGGCATCGGCGGGCGTTTCCAGGAGCCCGGCGACGCTCCCTCGCTCGGGCGGATCCTCTTCCACCTGCTCCAGGAGTACGCACGCCACACCGGCCACCTCGACATCGCCCGCGAACTGATCGACGGACGAACGGGCGAGTGATCCTCCACTGGCACCAGCCCACAGCGGGTGGGATGCGGACGGCCCCGGCGCGGTGTTCTGCGCCGGGGCCGTTCGCGTGATCGGGTCAGGGGCCGGAGGCGGCCGCTCGGGGTCAGGCGGGGTAGACGACCACGTAGCGGTCGGGTTCCTCTCCCTCGGATTCGCTGCGGAGGCCTGCGGCGGCCACCGCGTCGTGGACGATCTTGCGCTCGAACGGGGTCATCGGGGCCAGCGGCTTGGGCTCGCCGGCCTGCTTGACCTCGTCCGCGACGTCGGTGCCGAGCTTGGTCAGCTCGGCGCGGCGGCGCTCGCGGTAGCCGCCGATGTCGAGCATGAGGCGGGTGCGGTTGCCGGTCTGGCGGTGGACGGCCAGCCGGGTCAGTTCCTGCAGGGCCTCCAGGACCTCGCCGCGCTTGCCGACCAGCTCGTCCAGGGAACCTCCGACGACGGCGACGATCGCGCGCTCGCCCTCGACGTCCATGTCGATGTCGCCGTCGTAGTCACCGATGTCCAGCAGGCCCTCGATGTAGTCGGCGGCGATCTCGCCTTCCTGTTCGAGTGCCTGGACGTCGACCTCGGTGGTGTCGGTCTGGCTCAACGGGGTCTCCTTCTCCGGCACGTTCTCCGGGTTCAAACTAGCGCTTCTGGGTGCCGCTGCGCTTGCTGCGCGACTTGCGGGTCGGCTGGTTGCGCACGACCTTCGGCTTGTCCTCGGGCTCCGGGGCCGACTCCGGCTCCGGCTCCTTCTTCAGCCTCGCCTTGATGCCCGACGACGCCTGGCCGTTCTTGGACGCCGCGGTCTTCGAGCCGCCGGTGGTCTTCGAGCCCGCCGTCTTCGAACCGGTCTTGGTGCCGGTCTTCGTGGTGGTGGTCGTCGCGGTGTCGCCGTCCTTGCCGGGCGGTGGGTACCGCTTGTAGATGTAGTGCTGCTGCGCCAGCGTCCAGCTGTTGGACGTGACCCAGTACATGAGGACGCCCAGCGGGAAGCCGAGGCCGAACAGGCCGAACAGCGGCGCCATGAAGACCATCATCTTCTGCGCCTGCATCATCGGGTTGGCCTCGTCCGCGACGGGCTGCCGCTTCATGCTGGCCCGGACGGTGAAGAACGTCGTGCAGGAGCTGATCACCACCGCGATGCCGGTGACGACGATCGCCGTCCACGACTTGGGGTCGGCGCCCCACGCGTTGAGGAACGTGTCCGGGATGTGGGCGCCGAAGATGTTGGCGTTCTGCGCGCTCGCCACCAGGTCGGACGAGACGGCGAAGACGCTCTGCCCCGGCTTGGCGTCCGAGATCCGCTTCAGCGTCTGGAACAGCCCGATGAAGATCGGCATCTGCACCAGGAGCGGCAGGCAGCCCGACAGCGGGTTCGCGCCGTTCTCCTGGTAGAGCTTCATGACCTCCTGGTTGAGGCGCTGCTTGTCGTTCTTGTATTTCTTGCGCAGCGCCTGAACCTTCGGGTTCAGTTCCTGCATCTTCCGCGAAGCGTGGATCTGCTTCACGAAGAGGGGGACGAGTATGAGCCGCAGCAGGACGGTGAGGAGGATGATCGAGCCGCCCCACGCCCATCCGCTGTCCTTGGGGACGATCGTGCTGAGCCCCGTGTGAATCCACACGATGAGCTGAGAGACGATCTCGTACAACCAATCAAGCACCGGGCAGCTCCTTGGGCTCTGCTAGGGCGGGGCCGCTCTCCTCGCGGCCGGAGTTCGCGGGGGCCGCCGCGGACTTCTTCCTTGGCGGCACCGGGTCGTGACCCCCGGGGTGGAACGGTTGGCACCGCGCGATCCGGCGGGCCGTCAGCCATGTGCCGCGCAGCGCCCCGTGCACCTGGAGCGCCTCCAGGCCGTACGCGCTGCAGCTGGGCTGGAAGCGGCACTGCTGCCCGAGCAGGGGACTCAAGAAGCGGCGGTAGGCGCGGACGAGAAGGATCAGCACGGCCGCGACGGGACCCGGGTGGCCCGCCTGGTGCTGTGCGGGGGACGCCGTCCCCTGCCGACTCCTCATCTTCGCCCCTTGGACGCGGGCCGCAGCAGCCGGTCGAGCGCCGACTCCAGATCCGCGGCCAGTTCGTCTGGACGCGCCTCTCCCGCGCGGGGGTTGGCGCGCACTACGAGCAGGCTACCCGCTGGGAGCCGGTCCACGTGCGGGCGCATCAGGTGGCGGAGCCGGCGCCGTACCGCGTTGCGGAGGACGGCGTTGCCGACGGTGCGGGCCACGATGAACCCGACCAGCGGCGGCGCGGCCGCCGCCGGGGGCTCGTCCGGGCGTAGCAGGTGAACGACGACAGTTGGCCGTCCGGCGCGGCGACCGCGCCGGACGGCCAACGTGAAGTCGTCCCGCCGCCGCATCCGGTTTCCGGACGGCAGCACAGGGAGGGGTGGGTCAGACCGCGATGCGGGCGCGGCCCTTGCCGCGCCGGCTGGACAGGATCGCGCGGCCCGCACGCGTGCGCATGCGCAGCCGGAAGCCGTGCTTCTTGTGGCGACGACGGTTGTTCGGCTGGAAGGTACGCTTGCTCACTTTGAGGCTCCAGTGCTGCGGTCGTTCGGCTTGAAGGTCTAACGCTCGCACCGAGGGCCGCGTCCGGTCCCCCGCAGCGGGGGCCCACCCGAGCTTTCCTGAGGGGCTGCCGGCGGGCACGCGGCATCTCCGTCGATGCGACTCGACCTCAGAACGTTACGGGCTATCCGGGTGGCCGGTCAAACGGAGGCGGCCACCGCGAGCCGGACGCGAGCCCGACGCGGGCCATGCGGGAGCCGGACGGGAACCGTGATGACGGTGTTGCGAGTGTGAGCGGCAGGGGTTAAGGTCGTCCGGGCGAGCCGACGCTTCCTCGAAGAATTCGACGATCCGATGTCGGTTTCCAGCGCCTCAAACCCCCGTTCGAGAACCACCCGCAGACCGGCCCCGAAGAAGGCCGGAACTCTGCCGACCTCGTTCCCAGGAACCCGCCTCGCGGGTTTTACACAGGGTGCCCCATGCCTATGCACAGCATGTGGACAACTCTGTGGACAACTCGTGAGAGAGTAAGTCTTCCGCGTCGCGGCAGTGCCTTGCGAGGCGTGCCGCATCCCGTGGGACGGCCGGGCAGTCAGGTACTCCGTTCGGCGGAGTTGTGGGGAGGGGACCTTGCGC